>NZ_JANAVF010000058.1 GCF_024213195.1 Streptomyces sp. TBY4
TACGTCTCCTGCGGGGAGCTGGTGAGGGGGGTGGCGGTGGCCGGGGGCCAGATCGCGGGCCCGTCGGCCGGGGTGGTGTTCTGGCCGGGGGTGAGGGTGCCTTCGGCGTGGCGGGTCCAGAGGGTGGTGCCCTCCAGGCGGGAGTGGACGCTGACCGGCCGGCGACCGGAAGCATCGGGGGTGGAGAGGACGACTTGGACCTGGACGGTTCCCTGTTCGGGGATGACCAGGGGTGCGTGCAGGACGAGTTCTTCCAGACGCTCGTATCCGGCTTCGTCTCCGGCTCGCACGGCGAGTTCCACGAAGGCGGTGCCGGGCAGGATGACCGTTCCCAGTACGTCGTGGTCCTTGAGCCAGGGGTGGCTACGGGCCGACCAGCGGCCGGTGCAGATCACTTCCTCGCCCGAGGAGCTGTGGACGACGGCGCCGAGCAGCGGGTGGTCCATCGCGTCCAGACCCGCCGATGCCACATCCGCCCGGCCCTCGACCAACTCCAGCCAGTACCGCTCGTGTTCGAAGGCGTAGGTGGGCAGGTCGA
>NZ_JANAVF010000059.1 GCF_024213195.1 Streptomyces sp. TBY4
CTGCGGCCCGAAAGGAACAGGGCGATCATCAGCAGTCCGTGCAGGCGCTCGTTGTAGGGATTACGGGCCACCAGTTCACGCAGGCGGGCAATCGCCTCACCCCGCCGCCGGCCCAGCCGGACCTCCAGCGCGATACGGCCTTCCTCCACCGCCATCCACGACTCCTCCAGCCGCGACGCGGTGCTCTGGATCATCATTCCCTCACGCAGACCCGCCAGCGGAGCACTCCGCCACAATTTCGTCGCGGCCTGATAATGATGCAGAGCCAGCTCATCGTCATGACGTTCCTGAGCCGCCGAAGCAATTTCCCGATGCTGGTCGAACTCGACGATGTCGAGCATTCCCTCACCGATCGACAAATAATAGCCCGGCGGATCACCCATCAGCACCAGACGCCCACGCGCACTACTGCTGTGCAGCATCTTCCGCAGCTGCGAAACATACACCCGCAACGCCTGGAGCGCCGTCCGCGGCGGCCCCTGCGGCCACAGTTCATCGATGAGGGACTCAGTGGAGACGACCCTGTGATGATTCACCA
>NZ_JANAVF010000060.1 GCF_024213195.1 Streptomyces sp. TBY4
CACCGCTGGACCTGCTCCAGTGCGGTGTGCGTGAGTGCACGGGCCCGCTCCGGAACCGAACCCGACACCGCATCCGCATTCACATGCCAGACAACGGACTCCGGCAGGGGACCGTCCGCCGGCACCGCGGCCAGCTCCATCAGCCGACCGGCGGCTTCCGGCACCGGCAGCCCCGTCCAGTCGACTGCGAACACGGTGTCGCTCTGAACGGCGCGGGCCTCGGTGAGCTGCTCGGCCGTCGCGGCACGGACATGCAGGGAGTCGGCGGTGAGTACGGGTCGGCCTGTGGGGTCGGTGATGTGGAGGGTGATGTCGCTGTAGTCGTCGGTCTGGAGGGTGAGGTGGACCCGCAGACTGGTGGCGCCCGTGGCGTGGATGGTGACGCCGGACCATGCGAAGGGCAGCAGTGTCGGCTGGGACGTGCTGTCGCTTTCGGGGTTGATGAGCATGGCGTGGAGTGAGGCGTCGAGGAGTGCGGGGTGGAGAGTGAAGCGGGCGGCGTCGGCGTGTGC
>NZ_JANAVF010000061.1 GCF_024213195.1 Streptomyces sp. TBY4
GGCCATCGCCCGTTTACGGGCTCGGGTCGTGCGTGACCATCGTCTGGCCCTTCTCCCGGTTGGGCTGACCGGGGGTGTCGTGGTACAAGCACCATCCGGCGATGGTGCAACAGCTTCCTCGCAGGTCAGAACGCCTTTCCCGCCTGACAGGTTCCGCACAATCGGAAGATCCGCTCAGCGGGAACACATCAGTGTCAGAAGCCCGCCTGATGGGACGGAAGACGCCAGACAGCGACCGGTGAACAGTCTGCTGTAGCGAAGCGGAGGGTCGAGGCCGCGGCGAAAACTGGCTGCGGAGCAGCTGCGCGGTGGGCAATGACATGCCGGCCTCTCGGGTCCGTCGGCTTCGCCGCGCGGCTGCGCGGTTACTCGGATGCGACGTCATCATCCCTCCTTCCGGCGGTGGATCATGGTCAGCGAGTCGGGTCGGAGTGTCGGTGCTGCCTCTACTCGTCGGCAGCACCGAGGTGCGAAGGGCGAAAGCCGTGGTCGGCGTGCTGCG
>NZ_JANAVF010000010.1 GCF_024213195.1 Streptomyces sp. TBY4
CGGATCTTGCCTGGCCCGCGCCGCCCGGCACCGCACCTCGCCGCGCTGCCGGGGCACCCGAGTACGTCCAGTACGCGGGAGCCCCGGCAGCACGGCGAGGCACGGCACCGGACGACGCGGGCCTGACCGGCAAGATCCGGAAGAGACGGCCTAGCCCCGTCCGGGCCATGGCAGGCTGACCCCGTGAACGAGGCACCGCACGACCCCGCTCCCAGGAAACCCGCACCCGGGACACCCGCACCCAGGACACCCCTCTACCTGAAGGTCGCCGGAGACCTGCGGACCGCCATCACCGCCGGCGAGTACGGATCCGGCGCGCGGCTGCCCGCCGAGGACGAGCTCGCCCGCCGCTACGGGGTCTCCCGGGGTACGGTGCGCCAGGCCCTCTCCGCCCTGCGCACCGACGGGCTGATCACCTCGCGGCGCGGCACCCGCCGGGTCGTCCTCGGCGGCGGCGCGGGGGAGGCCGGGGGAGTCGCGGAGCTCCGCAGCTTCACCCGGTGGGCCCGCTCGCTCGGCGAGCAGCCCGGCGGGCGGACCGAGACCGTGGTCCGGGGCGAGGCGGACGCCGAGGAGGCGGAACAGCTGCGCATCGAGGCGGGCGGCCCCGTGTACCGCGTGCTCCGGCTGCGCACCCTGTCCGGTACCCCCGTGATGGTGGAACGCACGACGTACCCGGAGCCGGTCGGCGCCCTGGTCGCGGACATGCCGCCGGACACGGTCTCGTACTCCGAGCAACTCGCGCGGCACGGAGTCCTCTTCGCCGACGCCCACCACACCATCGACATCGCGGCGGCCGACGCGGACGACGCACGCCTGCTGGGCTGCCCGCAGGGCGGGGCCCTGCTGCGCGAGCGCCGCCGCTCCACCGACCCCGCCGGCACCCCGGTGGAGTGGTCCCAGGACCGCTACCTGCCGGGGACGGTGTCCTTCACCGTGCACACCACCGCCACCAGCGCACTGGGCCGCCAGCTCGGCTCCTGATCAGGAGTCGTCGAGAGCTCGGCGGCGTCAGGTGCGTGTGGTGAACGGTGCCGCGCCGGCCCACTCCCAGAAGGCCTCGCCCGCGTCGACCGAGGACTCCATCGCAGTGAAGAGGCCGGCGGGCTCGGTGTCCGGCGGAACGTCGACGGCGACGAAGCGGTCGCCGTTCCACTCGCTCAGGAGTCCCGCCCGACGGATCTCGGCCCTGATCCGGTCTGCCGCCCTCTTGAGGTCGTCGGCCGGTACATCGGGGACGAACATCATCGGCAGTGCCCGATGCCCGGACCGCTCGACCAGTTCGCCGACATAGTCGTCGTCCGTCAGCAGCACGGTGTCGCCGAGGGCGAGCCCGTAGGTGAGGAACGGGATGCAGGCGACCTCGTAGGTCCCGTCGGCGACGGCGTGGAGCCAGAGCTGTTCGACCTGTCCGTCCAGGCCGAAGCCGGCCAAGTCGACCCGGGCGATGTGATTGCTCGCGGAGCGGCCGACCGGGTCGTCGTGAACGATGAACCTCATGACGTCATCTCCCTGGGGGCTCCGGTGGCCTGCCATGATGCCGCGGCCGATCGACGAGACCTCCGCCGGGGTCCTCCGACGCGGTGGGTCACGGGCGGCGAAGCCCGTCCGGCCGGACGGGATCGCATGCAGGCACGGGCACTGCCTCGGCCGAGGGTGCCGTCACCGCGGTCAACGGGCCTGAGCCTCCTTGATCAGCAGCCCTTCCAGCAGCGGCCGGAAGTGGTCGAAGCCGGGGGTGGTCAGCTCGGGGTCCTTGGCCTGCTCGTCCCAGCGGCGTACCGCCACCGCGTCGGCCGACCCCGGGAGCGCCTCGAAGGCCCGGGCCTGCTCGACGGTCATCGGGCCGCCCTGGACGCGCAGGGTGTGCACGGAGGCCTCGGAGAGGAGGTCGAAGTAGCCCGGCTCGGCCGTGCAGAGGTAGCGCTTGGCGGCCACGTGCAGCCGGACCGGCTCGGTCACCTCCGGGCCGAACCACCGGGCCAGCCAGTCGGCCCCGGTGTGGCTGTGCCGTTGTCCCGCCCCTCCTCCATCAGATCGCGGCCGGTCACGGTTCCGTGGAAGTGCCCGACGTCGTGCAGCAGCGCGGCCGCCACCAGGTGCGGGGGCGCCCCGGCGGCCTCGGCGAGGGCCCCGGCCTGGAGCATGTGCCCGGCCTGGGTGACGGCCTCGCCGAAGTACTCGGCGCTGCCCTCGCCCTCGAAGAGGCGGGCCAGCGCGTCGATGGCGCCGGTGGTGTCAGTGGATTCGGCGGGGTGCTGGGCGTTCACGCGGGGGCTCCTTCGCGGCGCAGTACGGCAAGGGTGGAGAGCAGCCCGTCGAGATCGGCGTACGCCCCCTGGAGGTGGCGTCCGCCCGATTCGGCGAAGGCGGTACGGGCGTGCAGCAGGCGGGTGTTGTCGAAGACCAGGCAGTCCCCGGGCGCGAGCCGGAAGTCCAGCCGGAGCTCCGGCCGTTCCAGCAGCTCGCCGAAGCGCCGGTAGGCCGCGTAGAACTCCTCCAGTACGCCGGCCGGCTGGTGCAGCGTGGAGATCGAGCGGTTGTTGAAGCGGACCTCGCGGATCCGCCCGAGCGGGTCCACGCCGATCAGCGGCCGGTGGGCCCGCAGTTCGCAGTGCGCGTCGGAGAAGGCGAACTCGACCGGCACCCGGGTCAGCACCTCGAAGGCCTCCGGTTCCCGCTCGCGCAGCAGCGCGGCGGCGTGGAAGCCGTCGACCAGCCCGGAGTCGCCGCCCCGGGCCTCGTTGCGCAGGCAGTGCAGCAGCTGGAGGGTCGGTACGGGATCCCGGTAGGGGTTGTCGGTGTGCGGGGTGATCAACGCACCGGTGAAGGCGAGGTTGTTGGGGTCGGCCTCCACGCGGACCTCGAAGAGCTCCCCGTAATTGGTCTCGCGGACGAAGCCGAAGGTCCGGGCCACGTCCAGCACCATCCGGTCCCGGCACGGAACCTCCCGCAGGAGGGCGAAGCCCAGCCGGACCACGCTGCCGAGAACCCGCTCGCGGACCTCGCGGGAGCTGATGTACGCGTCCCAGCCGGCCTGCGGGACCCTCCCGTCCAGGTCCGCCGCCGCCCACAACTCCTTGTCCGCCTCGGTCCGCCCGTCCCCGGCCGCGCGGTACGCGGCTCCGTCCGGGCCGTGCGCCTCGAGCCACCGGGCCGGGTACAGGGAGCGGTGGCCGTCCGGCTGCCACACCACCTCCCAGCCGGGCCCGCCGTCGGGGGCGGGCGCTTCGCGCACCGAAGCCACGGCCAGGCCGGCGGGGAGTTCGGTGATCTGGAACAGCTTCTGGCCGGTGCGCGGGTCGCGGCACTCGGCGCAGGGACAGTTGTCGCGCAGCCAGGGCGCGGGCGGGCGGGTGATCGCCGGTACGGACATCGTGGCTCCTGCCGTGCTGGGAAAGTTGTATGTACAACTCTGGGCCGTCCGTCGCAGCGTGGCAGGAACAGGTGACCGGCGGGTGGCGCCCAGATGGCCGGAACCGGATCGCGGCGCCGGCCGTCTGAGACCGGGGCGGCGGACGGGCCCGCGGTCGATGGAGCGAGGAGCGTGGGGGAGACGGTGGGGACGGCGGAGATGAGGACCGGCGGGGTGGGATCGACCCGGGCGGGGTCGGCCAGGGTGCGGGCGGCCCTCTGGATCCGGCGCAGGATCGGACTCCTGCTGTTCGCGCTGCTCGCGACCCAGGTGGGGGCCCTCGTCAGCCCGGCGCACGCCTGCGGCTGCGGGGCGATGGTCCCCGACGGCACCTCGCGGATCGGTGTCTCCCGGGAGGCCTCCGTGGTCCGGTGGGACGGTAGGACCGAGCAGGTGGCCATGCGGTTCACGGTCGGCGGCGACGCCGAGCGGGCCGCCTGGATCATGCCGGTGCCGGGACGGGCCTCGGTGCGCCTCGGCGACGCCGCGCTCTTCTCCCGCCTGGTGGACCTGACCGGACCCGAGTACCGCACCCGCGGCTACTTCTGGCCGCGCCCCGGGGACTGGCCCCGCGGCTCCGGCCGGGGGGACACGGCCGGAGCGGCCCCGCCCGGCAGCGGCGAGGGGCGGGTCGGCGTCATCGGCCAGGAGCGGCTCGGTGACTTCGACGTGGCCCGCCTGACCGCGACGGACCCCGAGGCGCTGGGCGACTGGCTCGAGGCCAACGGCTTCGAGCTCCCCGACCGCCTCTCCGCCGAGCTCAAGCCGTACGTGGACCAGCGCTGGGAGTACGTCGCCGTACGCCTCGCCCCGCGGGAGCCGGGAGCCACCCTGCGCGGCACCCTGGACCCGCTCCTGATCCGCTTCGAGAGCGACCGGCTTGTCTACCCGATGCGGCTGTCGCGGCTGGCCTCGACCGCCCAGTCCCTGGGCCTGTACGTCCTGGCGGAGCACCGCATGGAACCCGTCTCCGCGATCGGCGGCGACGCGCCCGAAGTGACCTTCGCCGGACGGGTCACCCCGACGGGGCCGGTCGCCGAATTCGCGGGTGCGGAGCCGGTGTTCCTGACGGCGATCGACCAGAGCTTCCCGGTGCCGTCCCGGATCGACGGCGATCACGAACTGCGCGCCGCCGGGGCGGACGCCCCGTACCGCCGGGTCGTGTACACGGACGAACTGCTCACGGCCGGCGGCGTCCCGGTCTGGATCCTGGCGCTCGGGGGCGCGCTCGCGGTGGCGGCCCTGGCGGCGGTCCTGACCGCGCTCCGGCTGCGCGGCGGCCGGCCGGCCGCCGCGCCGGGGAGTCCGCACGCGTAAGGGGCGCGGCTCCTGATGTCAGCGGGCGGGGGATTCCGCCTCCTCCGCCCGTCGCCGGGTGCGCGCACGCTCCGCGCCCCGCCAGGCCTCCCTGGCGAGCGCCGGGGCGCAGATCCACCAGGCGACCAGTCCGGCCCCGAGCCCGGCCGCGGCCCCGGCGGCGGTGTCGCTGAGCCAGTGCGCGTGCAGCCAGGTGCGGCTCCACATCATCGCCAGGACGAACACCGCGCCGCCGGTCCACCAGGCCCGGCGCCGGGCGGCGGGGACGAGGATCGCGCCGGCGATGACGACGAGGAGCGCCGCACCGGCGGCGTGTCCGGAGGGGAAGGAGCCGTGGTCGACCCGGACCAGCGGGTTCTCCGGGCGCGGCCGGTCCACCAGGTGCTTGAGGCCCTGTACGACCAGCATGTTTCCGGCCATGTAGACGGTGAAGAGGAACCCCGCCGACACCCAGCGCCGCCGGACGAGCAGGAAGACCAGCAGGGCGAGCGGGACGACCGCGCCCACCGGGCCCCCGAACCAGTTCAGCAGCGTGGCGACCACCGAGGGGAACCCGTCGTGCGGCCCGCCCATCCAGGTCAGCCAGCGGTCGTCGAGCCCCTGGAAGGGCGGCTGCGTGACGTCCTTGCGCACGACGAGCGCGAGCGCGGCGGCGGAGCCGAGCAGCGCGGTTCCGAGGACGAGGGTGCCGGTGGTGCGCTTGCTGCCGGGGTCCGTCGCGGACGCGGGTGCGCCGGCTTCGAGGGGTGGGGCGACGGGGGTCGTGGACATGGCTGTGCTGCCTCTCGCGGCGGGACGGAAAAGAGGGGGACGAGGGGTACGAGGGGGTGTGCGGGCAGGGGTGTGGCCGAGATGTGGCCGATCGGCGTGGCCACATCTCGTGCTTACACGTGTAATCAGGGAATGTAGCCATGCCCTCCCCCCACCACAAGCCCCTTGCCCCCGGCGGCCCGGCCGCCCGCCGGCTCAGTTCCGCGCGCCGGCCCCCGGCCGGATGATCGTGATCCCGGATCCCGGCGCCGTGCCCATCGCAGCCAGCGCGTCCGGCGCCCCCTCCAGCGGGATCGTGGAGGTGACCAGCAGGTCCGGCCGGAGAGCCCCGGAACGGACCAGCTCCATCATCGGCGGGTAGGCGTGCGCAGCCATCCCGTGGCTGCCGAGGACCTCCAGCTCCCAACCGATGACCCGCTCCATCGGCAGTGCCACCGCCCCGCGCGCCGCCGGCAGCAGCCCGACCTGTACGTGCCGACCGCGCCGGCGGAGCCCCGCCACCGACGCCGCCGCCGTGACGGCGGAGCCCAGCGCGTCGAGCGACAGGTGCGCACCGCCGCCCGTCAGCTCCCGCACGGCCCCGGCCGCGTCGCCCTGCCCCGGATCCACGCCGTGCGCGGCTCCGAAGGCCCGCGCCAGCTCCAGCGCCGCCGGCGCGGTGTCCACGGCCACCACCCGGGCTCCCGCCGCCACCGCGATCATCACGGCGGACAGCCCCACCCCGCCGCAGCCGTGCACGGCGACCCACTCGCCCGGAGCCACCCGGCCCTGCGCGACGACGGCCCGGAAGGCCGTCGCGAACCGGCAGCCCAGCCCGGCGGCGGTGTCGTACGAGAGCTCCTCGGGCACCGCCACCAGGTTCACATCGGCGTGCTCCAGGGCCACGTACTCGGCGAAGGACCCCCAGTGCGTGAATCCCGGCTGCGTCTGCCGGGCGCAGACCTGGTGCTGCCCGGCGGCGCATTCGGCGCAGCTTCCGCAGGCGCAGACGAACGGCACCGTCACCCGGTCCCCGGTCCGCCAGTTGGCGACTCCCGGGCCCACCGCCTCGACCACACCGGCCAGTTCGTGGCCGGGCACGTGCGGGAGCGTGATGTCCGGATCGTGCCCCATCCACCCGTGCCAGTCGCTGCGGCACAGCCCCGTCGCCTCGACCCGTACGACCACCCCGCCGGCGGCCGGCGCCGGATCGGCCACGTTCCGGACCTCGCCGGGTTCCCCGTACCGCTCGAACACCACCGCGCGCACGCCGACCGCCTCCACTCGCCTGTTCCGTCCGGCCCGGGCTCCCCTTGTCCGTCCCGGGGCCGGATGCGAAGCTGCGGGGACGACCACCACACACCATCAGGGGGACCCCATGACCCGCAAGCGCGCCGCGGCCGTCGCCGTTTCCGTCCTGCTCGCCCTCACCTTCACCGCCCTCGGCGCGAGCGCGTCGGCGTACGCGGCCGCGGGCGACAAGAAGGTCGAGGTCATCAAGTAGCCGGCCGCCGGCTTTCCCCGGTCTCCGGCTGCCCCAGGGCCTGTCGCCGAACGACAGGCCCTATGACGGCTTGGCGGAGGACCAGGCCGTGACGGTCACCTTGTCGTCGCAGAAGGCGAACACCCCGTCGTCCATGGCGATCTGGTGCTTCCCGGCGCCGAGCACGCCGATGACGACGGTCGGGTAGCTGCCCGGGGTCGCGCCGGACGCGCAGTAGCCGTCCGCCTCGCCCTGGACCTGGACGAAGGTGAGCTTGGTCCACGCCCGGGCACCCGGGGCCAGCATCACGTTGGTCGCGGCGGGGCCGGTGTGGGTGGTGGCCAGCGGCTTGTTCTTCTCCGGCGAGCCGTTGCCCGCCGCCGCCACCGTCGGGTACCCGTACACCTTGCAGGGTGACGCGGAGGTGTTGGTGACGGAGATGACGGCGGCCCCGGTCCCGGTGCCCGGCGGGCGGACGTCGGCCTGGTGTCCCTCGGACATCTTGATGTCGCCGACGGCGCAGGGCTTCTGCGTCCCGCCGCCCCCGGTCGTCCCGCCCTTGTCGCCGTCGGTGGGGGTGGGCTCGGCGGGCCGCGAGGACGTGGCCGGTGCGGACGTGGCCGGTGCCGACGGGGCCGGTACGGACGCGGTCGGCGCCGACGGGGCGGCGGCCCCGCCGTCCCCGTCGCCGGTCGGCGTACAGCCCGTCATCAGGGCCGCGGCCGCCAGGGCCGTCGCCAGAGCCGCCACGGTCCGGCCGATGCCTGCTGCTGTGTACTGCATGGGGTGCTCCCCGAGGTTCACGGCCGGTCCCGCACCGGCACTCGCGTGCGGGAACACGGCCCGCCGACCCGAGCAGGTTCCCGCCGCACGCCGCTGTGGCGGTTCCGTGACGCGCCCATGACGAACGCCGGTCACCCCGGAGCCGGTGGGGACGATGCAGCTCTCAGGAGGCCGGCCCGGTGCGGAGCCGCCGCACGTCCCGCACGAGCGTGTACGAAGCACTGAGGAAGATCAGGGCTCCGGCCACGAGCCAGAGGACCGACTCCCCGGACCGGTAGTCACGAACGGCGAGGGCGAGCAGCATCACGCTGACGAGGAAGCCGAAGGCCGAGATCAGAGCACTGATGCGGTGAGTCACACGGACATCATCAACGACGACCCCGGCCGGCGGAAGTGATGCGGCCTAGCCCTTGGCGCGGCTCAGGGTCAGGGCCGCCAGGGCTTCGGGGGCGCCCGGCTGGTCGCGGATGCCGGGGAAGGCGTTCACGTCCACGATCAGGGGGGAACCGTCGGCCGTGGCGATGATGTCCACGCCGTAGACGTCCAGGGAGTAGAGCTCGCCGACCCGGCGGGTCAGGTCGGCCCAGCCCTCCGGGAGCCGGGGCAGGGGAAGGGTCGGGCCGCGGCCCTCCGGGGAGAGCTCCGATCGGCGCAGGGCCGCGAAGACGCGGTCCCCGATCGCCCAGAGCTTGTGGTCCCAGCCGCTGTTCGGGGCGAAGTCCTGCACCACCACCGGCTCGTCGGGCCAGTCGCGGGCCAGCTGTCCCAGGCGCACGGGGTCGTCGACCCGGGCCACGAGGTCCTCGCGGCGGCTGTGGCGGCTCTTGACGACGACGGGGGAGCCGAGCGACACCCCGGCCGCCCACGGCGCCAGCGCGCCGACGGTACGGGTTCCCGCGAACGGCAGCCCGGCCCGGACCGCCAGCTCCGCCATCAGGGTGCGGTCCTGGCAGAGCGCGGTCGCCGCGGCGGAGTTGACCACCGGCGCCCCGAGCCGCTCCAGGCGCCGGGCCAGCTCCAGCCCGGGCGGGGTGTGTGCCTTGAGCAGGTACACGTCGGCCGGAGTCCCGCGGGGCGCCTGCGGATCCCCGTCCGGTGAGCCGGGATCCAGCAGTTCCACCCCGTGCCCGGCGGACCGCAGGAGTCCGGCCACCGCGGAGAGCAGCGGATGCCCGGGCTTGTCCGTGATCAGGCCGACCCTCATACGGCCTCTCCCGTGGCGGCGGCCGGGATGACGGCAGGAGTGCCGGCCGGGGCGGCGGCAGGGTCGGCACCCGTGGGGACGGTCGCGACGGGGGCGGCCACCGTGGCCGCGGTGGTCTGGAGGGGGATCGACACGGGCGGTCCGGCCGTCGGGCGCCGGAGGGCGGGCCCGGCTCCGGCCCCGGGCCGCGAACCGGTGCCCCGCGCGAGGTCCAGTACCGCGCGGGCCACCCGGTCCACCGCGTCCGGGACCTGACGGAAGCTCGGGAAGTCGTTCACGTCCACGACCACCGGCCCGTCGGGGCCCAGCAGGATGTCCACCCCGTACAGGTCGAGCCCGTACACCTCGCCGACCCGCGCGCCGATCTCCGCGATCTCCGCGGACAGCGGGACCAGGCGCTCCGGTACGGAGGCGTCCGGGTGCAGGGGGGAGCGGCGCTCGGTGGCGAACAGCTCCCCGCCGACCGCGTACACCTTGAGGTCGGTGCCCGGGTTGGGGACATAGGGCTGGGCGACGAGCATGCCCTCGCCGGCCAGTGCGGGGAGCATCGCGGCGAGCCGCTCCGGCGAGGAGACCAGGTGCACGGCCCGGCCGGAGCTGCCGTCGGCGGGTTTGACGACGAGCGGGTACTCGGACGCCGGGATCTGCGCCAGCAGCTCCGGCCGGGCCGCCGCGTAGGTCGGCGGCAGTGGCAGTCCCCGGCCGCGCCCGAGGGCGGCGGCCAGCGCCTTGTCCCGGACGCCCCGGATCGCGCGGGCGTCGTTGACGGTGGTCGCCCCGGCCGCGGCGGCGGCTTCGAGAAGGGTCAGCCCGGGCCCGCCGGACACCGTCTTGAGGACCCATGCGTCATGGGCGCCGGCGTCCACCGCCTCGCCCATGCGCAGCAGCGAACCGCCGGGCCGCAGCACTTCCACCCGGTGGCCCCAGGCCTTCAGCCGGCCGACCACCTCGTTCGGCATGCCGTCGTGGCGGTAGTGCTCCTCCACCAGGAAGCAGAGCCTCATGGACCTTCCCCATATTCCCCGGACGTCCGCCGATCCCGTCCGGCGAGTTGTGACGTCACAGGATGTCATGGCCGCAATGTGACGATCGGTCCGGCTGCGGAGGGAGGCGTGCGCCGGGCGGAGCGATTCTTCTTTTCTTCAAAAGGTCACAGAAGGCCTCTTACCGGTCGAGGTTGACTGGAAAACTTGTCAGAGGCTGCCCAAAACGATCAACAACTCTCCTATAGTGATGCCTCGTTGCCAGGAACCTTCTCCTCCATTTACGCCCGGTATGAGGCTTTGATTGATGACGGCGTCGCCCTCCCCCCTTCGCCCCTCCGCGCTGGCCCTGCTGATCACCGCAGTGGCCGGTGGCGCGCTCACCACGGCGGCGGTGGCCGCGGCCCCGGCGTCCATCGCCACCGCCCTCGGGTGGTTCTCCGGCGCGGGCGTCATGCTGCTCGCGGTGTCGGCCTTCGCCGTGACCTGGAGCACGCGCACCGCCCGGATCCAGCGCGCCCGGATCTCCGGCCTGAGCTCCGAACTGGCCGCCAGTGACGGGCACATCGCCCGGCTCATCAGCGACGCCACCCGTGACGCCGCCGCGTACACCGCCGAACGCGCCCGCCTCACCGGCGAGCACACCGCCGTACTGGAGCGGCTGACGGCCGACCACGCCGCCGAGCTGGAACACCTGGCGGCCGCGCACTCCGCCGAGCTCGACGGACTGGCCGCCGCCCAGAACGCCTCCCGCGAGCGGCTCGGCGGAGAGCTGCGCCGCGCCGAGTCGGGCCGGGCCGCCGCCATGGCCGCGGCCGCCAACGCCGCCGGACGGATGCAGGCCCTGGCGACGGGGATGCTCGCCGACCTGCGCGACATGGAGCACCGGCACGCCGACGAGGACGTCCTCGGAGACCTGCTCCACCTCGACCACCGCACCGCCCAGGCCGGCCGGCTCGCCGACTCCATCGCCGTGCTCACCGGGGCCCGTTCGGGCCGCCGCTGGGCGAAGCCGATCGTCATGGAGTCGATCCTGCGCGGCGCCATGGGCCGCATCGGCGGCTACCAGCGGGTCAGGCTCCACTCCACCAGCGACGCCGCCGTCGCCGGACACGCGGCCGAGGGCGTCATGCACGCGCTCGCCGAACTCCTCGACAACGCGGCCAACTTCTCCCCGCCGACCGCCGAAGTCCACGTCTACGTGGAGGAGGTGCCGTCCGGGATCGTCATCACCGTCGAGGACAGCGGCCTCGTCATGAGCGAGGTCCAGCTCCGCCGTGCCGAACAGGCCGTCACCGCCGCCTCCCTGGACCTGGCCGGACTTTCCGGGACCCGGCTCGGCCTCGCCGTCGTCGGCCGGCTCGCCCGCAAGCACGGACTGACCGTCTCCTTCCGGCCCTCCGCCCGCGGCGGTACGGGCGCCCTGATGATGCTCCCGCAGGAGCTGATCAGCCGCACGCCCGCCGAAGCCCCCGCCGCGCCGCTCGCCGTGCCGGCGCAGCCGTCCGCCCCGGCCGCGCCGCGGACTCCCGCCGCCCCCGCAGCTCCCGCCGGGGCCGGGCCCGAGCCCGAGGCCGTCCACGACACCGCCGCCGGCCGGGACGACGCCGTCCGCGCGCAGGACCGTACGTCCGTGGACCGCGGGACCGGCGCCCCGGGCGAACCGGGCACCGGGGCGGCGGACTCCGCCTCGTCCGACACCGGCGAACACCCGCACTTCGGCGACAGCGGCCTGCCCCAGCGCCGCCGCGGCCGGACCATGGCGGCGGCCCACCCCGAGGGCACCGACGGCCCGGGCGGCGTTCCCCGTACCGCCCCGGCCACGGACACCGCCGCAGCCGCCGCGCCCGGCGGGGCCTCCCGGTCGGCCACCCGCTTCGGCAGCTTCCGCCAGGCCGTCCGCGGCGCCGCGGGCCAGGGCACCGCGGGACCGGGCGCCCCCGGTGCGGAACAGCAGCCCGCGCACACCCCAGACTCGGAAGGCAACACGCGATCATGACCGGCTTCACCACCGACGAGACGCTCAACTGGCTCCTGGAAGGCCTGCTGGAGCGCACACCGGGGGCCCGCCACGCCCTCGTGCTCTCCCGCGACGGCCTCAAGCTGTGCCGTACGCCCGAGCTCTCCGTCGACCAGGCCGACCAGCTCGCCGCGATCGCCGCCGGCATCCAGAGCCTGTCCCACGGGGCGTCCATCGAGTTCGGCGACGGCACGGGCGGAGTCCGCTCGGCCATGACCGAGTTCTACGGCGGGATCCTGTTCATCGTCGAGGCGGGCGAGGGGGCGCACCTCGCGCTCGTCGCGGGCGAGGACGCCGACGCCGGACTCGTCGGCCACAACATGTCCGAACTGGTCGAGCAGCTCGGCGAACACCTCATCGCCAGGCCCCGGGGATGAGCCGGCCCCGGCCGGGCCGGGACGACTCACCGGACCGGCTCTACACCCTCACCGGTGGCCGCAGCCGCTCCGGCTCCGACGTGTTCGACCTGGTCACCCTGGTCGTCGCCGAAAGCGGTCCGGTGCCGGGCATGCAGTCCGAGCACGCGGCGATCCTGCGGATGTGCCAGTTCCCGACGGCCGTCGTGGAGATCGCGGCCGAGCTCGGACTGCCGGTCTCGATCGTACGGATCCTGCTGGCCGACCTGCTCGCCACCGGACGGATCCGCGCCCGGCACCCCCGTACGGCGAACTCCGCGTACAGCTTCACCGACCCCGACATCCTGGAGCAGGTGCTCGTTGCACTCCGCAATCTCTGACCGCCAGGCACTGCGCAGCACGGCCGACAACGGGCTGAAGATCGTCATCGTGGGCGGCTTCGGCGTCGGCAAGACCACGATGGTCCGCTCGGTCAGCGAGATCCGCCCGCTGAACACCGAAGAGACCATGACCAAGGCCGGCGAGGCCGTGGACGACACCGACGGGATCGCCGCGAAGAGCGCCACCACCGTGGCCTTCGACTTCGGGCGCATCACCCTGGACGCCCGCAACGTGCTCTACCTGTTCGGCGCCCCCGGCCAGGAGCGGTTCTGGTTCCTGTGGGACCGGCTCTTCTCCGGCACTCTCGGCGCCGTCGTCCTCGTCGACACCCGGCGCCTGGCGGACTCCTGGTACGCCATCGACCGGCTCGAGCACCACGGCACGCCCTTCGTCGTGGCCTGCAACGACTTCGGCGGCCCCGCGCACACCCCGGAGCAGATCCGCGCCGCCCTGGACCTGCCGGACGCCGTTCCGCTGGTGTTCTGCGACGCCCGCTCCCGGGAGTCCAGCAAGCAGGTCCTGATCTCCCTCGTCCAGCACCTCCAGCACCTCCAGACGGCCGTACCGGCCGGCACCCGTCCGAGCGCCCCGCCGAGCCCCCTGTCCCAGACCCCGGAGCCCACCCCGTGACCTGCCCCGCCGCCCCCGAGCACCAGCCCGTCTACCTCGGCGGCCCCCGGTTCCAGACCGACCCCGCCGAGCTGTACCGCGAGATGCGCCGCGACCACGGCGCCGTCGCCCCGGTCGTCCTCGACGGAGACGTACCGGCCTGGCTGGTCCTCGGCTACCGCGAACTGCACCAGGTCACCAGCGACCCCGTGCTCTTCTCCCGGGACTCCGAGCTGTGGAACCAGTGGGACCGCATCCCCGCCGACTGGCCGCTGCTCCCGATGATCGGCCGCCGCCAGCCGTCGATCCTCTACACCGTCGGCGAACGCCACCGCGAGCGGGCCGCCGTCATCTCCGAGGCCCTCGAAGCCGTCGACCCCTTCGAACTCAAGGGGCACGCCGAGCGGTTCGCCGACGAACTGATCGACGGCCTGTGCGGCAAGGGCTCCTGCGACATCGTCGGGGAGTACGCCATGCTGCTCCCGCTGCGCGTCCTGGCCCGGCTCTACGGCTTCTCCGACGGGCAGGGCCCCGGCCTCGTCCACGCCATGAACGAGATGATCAACGGCCGTGAGGGCGCCCTGGAGGGCCAGCGCCACCTCGCCGAGTCGATGTTCGCGCTGCTCTCCGCGAAACTCTCCGAGCCCGGACCCGACGTGGTCTCCCGGATGCTCGCCAACCGGACCGGCTTCACCGTGGAAGAGGTCGCCCAGGACCTGATGGTCATGATGGCCGCGGGCCACCAGCCCACCGCCGACTGGATCGGCAACTCCCTGCGCCTCATGCTCACCGACGACCGCTTCGCCGCCTCCCTCGCGGGCGGCCGGCACAGCGTCGGCGAGGCCATGAACGAGGTCCTGTGGGAGGACACCCCCACCCAGAACGTGGCCGGCCGCTGGACCTCCCGCGACACCCACCTGGGCGGACAGCGCATCGCCGCCGGCGACCTCGTCCTGCTCGGCATCGGCGCCGCCAACGCGGACCCGCACGTGCGCACCGACGCCGGAGAGCTGACCGGCGGCAACAACGCCTTCTTCTCCTTCGGGCACGGCGAACACCGCTGCCCCTTCCCCGCCCAGGAGGTCGCCGAGGTCATCGCGCGCACCGGCATCGAGGTGCTCCTCGACCGGCTGCCCGACGTGGACCTCGCCGTCCCCGCGGGCGACCTGGCCCGCCGCCCCTCGCCCTGGCTGCGCGGCCTCACCGCCCTTCCCGTGACCTACACCCCGACCCCCGCCCTTGGAGCCACCCGATGACGTGCCCGATCGACCACACCGGCCCCGAGGCCATCGTCCTGGACCCCTTCGTCGCCGACCTCCAGGCCGAGAGCGCCGCGCTGCGCGCCGCCGGCCCGCTGGTACGGGTGGTCCTCCCCGGTGACGTGACCGTGTACGCCGTCACGCACCACGCCGAGGCCCGCAAGCTGCTCACCGACCCCCGGATCGTCAAGGACATCGACGTCTGGGGCGCCTGGCAGCGCGGCGAGATCCCGATGGACTGGCCGCTGATCGGCCTCGCCAACCCGGGCCGCTCCATGCTCACCGTGGACGGCGAGGACCACCGCCGGCTGCGCACCCTGGTCGCGCAGGCCCTGACCGTACGGCGGGTCGAGAAGCTGCGCGCCGGCATCGAGGCGCTCACCACCGGCATGCTGGACAAGCTGGCCGGGCTGCCGGCCGGTGAGACGGTGGACCTCAAGGCGCAGTTCGCGTACCCGCTGCCGATGAACGTCATCAGCGACCTGATGGGCGTGGACGCCGAGGAACACCCGCGGCTGAAGGCCCTGTTCGAGAAGTTCTTCTCCACGCAGACGCTGCCCGAGGAGGTGCCGCAGATGATGGCGGACCTCGGCGCGCTGTTCTCCCGCATCGTCGAGTCCAAGCGCGAGAACCCCGGCGACGACCTCACCAGCGCCCTCATCGAGGCCTCGGAGGACGGCGACCACCTCACCACCGAGGAGATCACCAACACCCTCCAGCTGATCGTCGCCGCCGGCCACGAGACCACGATCAGCCTGATCGTCAACGCGGTCGTCGCCCTGGAGACCCACCCCGAGCAGCGCGACCTCGTGCTCAAGGGTGAGGTCTCCTGGGAGAACGTCATCGAGGAGACCCTGCGCTGGTCCAGCCCCACCTCGCACGTCCTGATCCGCTTCGCCACCGAGGACGTGGAGGTCGGTGACCGGATCCTGCCCAAGGGCGAGGGCCTGATCGTCGCCTTCGGCGCGCTCGGCCGCGACGAGGCCCAGTTCGGCGAGACGGCGGGGGAGTTCGACGCCGCCCGCACCCCGAACCGGCACATCTCCTTCGGCCACGGCCCCCACGTCTGCCCCGGCGCGGCCCTCTCCCGCCTGGAGGCCCTGGTTGCCCTCCCGGCCCTCTACGCCCGCTTCCCGAACCTCACGCTGGCGGTGGCCCCGAGCGAGCTCCGCAACAAGCCGATCCTCACCCAGAACGACCTGTTCGACCTCCCGGTCCGCCTGGCCTGAGGTGCGCTGCCCCGCCCCCTCCGCTGAACAGGGGTCGGGGCAGCGGCTTTTAATCGGATGTGCTGATCGGCCGCGGTTGTTAGGTTCTGTGTGTGCCGAAGCTGAATCAGATCATCGCAGTCGAAAAGGGCGTCAAGTCCAAGGCCCTCCAGGAGCTCACCCAGGCTCACCAGGACGTGCAGAAGCCCGCCCTGCTGGCCGGAATCTCCCGGACCTACCAGCCCAAGGACGAGGAGGGCGAGCAGCTCCCGCCCGAGTCCACCCGGGTCCAGATCAAGGCCGAGGACGCCCTGCGGGCGACCGCCTCGACCCTCACCCGGCTCTTCGACGTGACCGCGACGAAGGACTGGGCGAACCGGTCCGCGGTCGCGGACGTGGTGGTCGACGGCACGGTCCTGCTGCCCCAGGTGCCCGTCCCGTACCTGCTCTTCCTGGAGAAGCAGCTCACCGACCTGCACACCTTCGTGCGCAAGCTGCCGGTGCTCGACGCCTCCGAGTCGTGGAGCCTGGACCCCTCGACGGACGCGTGGAAGACGGACGCGGTGCGGACCATCCGCACCAAGAAGGTCCCGCGCAACCACGTCAAGGCCGAGGCCACGGAGAAGCACCCGGCGCAGGTCGAGGTGTACTACGAGGACGTGGCGGTCGGCTACTGGACCACCGTGAAGTTCTCCGGCGCGCTGCCCGCCCGGCGGGTCAACGAGCTCCTCGACCGGGTCGAGAAGCTCCAGCAGTCGGTCAAGTTCGCCCGTGAGGAGGCGAACAACACCGAGGTCACCGACCAGCGGATCGGCGACGCGGTATTCGGCTACCTCTTCAGGTAGCCCCCACATTCGCCCCCCGTCGCGAGCGGGGGGTGCGCGATGAGCGCAAGCTGAAACTGATGTTGAAGCTGATCATGGGGTGTCAGTTGGGGGTTCGAATCCCTCCCCCCGCACACGTGCGGGGGTGGCCCAAGCCCGGTAGAGGCGGCCCCGTAAATCTCAGATTCTCGCTCCAGTCTCAGTATTCGCCGCCGAACACCGGATCGACCGAGCGTGGGCGAACATCGACGGATGGGGGTTCAAGTCCCTCCGGCGCCTCTCTCGTGGCGCTGTAGTTCAAAGGCAGAACACGTCGATCTCAAGATGACCCGCGGCTCTTAAACGCCGCCGGTGTGCGCAATTGGGTGGCAAGCTGGAGCCCGGGAGCTGGACATGCTCCCGGGCTCCGTCACGTTCGCCGACCCGCCGTCACGCGGGCATCGGAACCGAGACGAACTCCGTGCCCGACTCGTTCTCGACCAGGATCTCCCGGACGTCCGCCGGGTCCACCGCCGCCGAGCCGTCCAGGGCTGCGCCCTTGCCCTCGCCGTGTTCCGCGGTGCCCACCACCCAGCCGCCCGCCGTGGTGCGCGTACCGTCCCGGGAGACGACGACGATCCGGCAGCGCTCGCCCGCCGGGATCCCCGTCACCGCGGCGTGCACCCGCACCCACTTGGCCGCGGGCGTCATCTGTACGGTCATCCGCGCGCCCGTGCCGGAGTCCGTCGCGGAGGCCACCTTGGTCCCCGCCACCGGCGGCGACGGCTCCGCCGAGACCGTGGGGAGCGGCCGGGCCTCGACCTCGACGCCCTCGCCGCCCAGCTGCGTGCCGGCCCAGAAGACGGCGGTCAGCGAGGCCGCCACCGCCAGTCCCGTGAGCGCGGTCCGGCGCCGGCGCGCGCCCTGGACCTCCTGGCGCATCTGGCGCAGGGTGCGCTGGAGCAGCAGGTCGCCGCCCTGCGGCGGACCGTCGAGGAACGCCTCGGGGGGCACCTCGCCCAGCGCCGCCTCCATCTCGCGCAAGGCCGTCACCTCCTGACGGCACTGCACGCAGCCGTCCACGTGTTCCTCGACCCGGCGGACCTCGGCGTCGTCCAGGACGCCGAGAACGTACGGGCCGAGCAGTTCCTCCTCGTGCCGCTGCCCGTTCATGCCACCACCTCCTGCAG
Organism: Streptomyces sp. TBY4; assembly: GCF_024213195.1. GTDB lineage: Bacteria > Actinomycetota > Actinomycetes > Streptomycetales > Streptomycetaceae > Streptomyces. Next base: position 17,762 of record NZ_JANAVF010000010.1, read on the forward strand.
TCCGCCGGGCCGCGGAGACGGGCCGCCCGTGCGTGTGCTGTCCCCGAAGACTTCTCTGAGCGCCTTGAGCGCGTAGTGCGACCGCGATTTCACCGTGCCGGCCGGGATGCCGAGGGTGTCCGCCGCCTCCGCGACGCTCTGCTGCCGGTAGTACAACTCCGTCAGCACGTCCCTGTGTTCCGGCGACAGCCGGTCCAGTGCGCCCAGGACGGTCATCGTGTCCACGACCGCGTCGGCGTGGTCCGCCTCCACCGGCGGCCGGGCCGGCGATCCGGAGACCTCCGGCGGGCGGGCCGCCTTCGCCCGGTACCGGTCGGTGATGATGTTGCGGGCCACCGTGAGCAGCCAGCCGCGCACCGAGCCCTTCCCGTTCACCAGGACCTCGGAGTGCCGCCAGGCCCTGATCAGGGTCTCCTGGACGATGTCCTCGGCCGCCGCCCGGTCCCCGGTCAGCCGGGTCGCGTACGCGAGCAGGGCGTGGCCGTGCTCCTCGTACACGGACTTGATCAGTGCCTCGTCGGTCGAGCCCCGCCGAGTGCGGGGCCACAGTGGTCCGGCCATCTCACCCTCTCCCTCGCTTACGTGGTGCGGTCACAACACGCCGCGCGCGAGCGGCCGGTTCACGTGACCTGCGTCACGCGCGGGCCGAGGTGCGCGGAACCCGTTGCGAGGGCCGTTCATGTGCGGCAGTCGCGGCCCTGGTTGAGGCAGTCCACGATCTCGTCCATCCGCGCGTCCGTCATCACATTCACGAACATCCCGTGGTCCGTCCTGGGACTGTGCCGCTGCTCGGGGAAGGAGTCGAGGGCGAGGGGCGCCCCCGCGGGGACCTCGTAGGCGAGGGAGATCCGCAGGCGCGGCACGGGGAAGGTGTCCTGGGGGCAGACCCCGTTCGCGGCCGGGAAGCGCAGGTGGGCGCGGTGTCCGGGAGCGGTGGTGTCCAGGCCGTTCCAGCAGCTGGGGAAGGTGAGCGTACGGGTGAGGCGTTCGCCCTCCGGGCAGCGCGGATAGCGGGTGGTGGACCGGTCGGGGGAGCCCGAGCAGCCCCAGCTCGCCCGCACGTCCTGGTCGGAGTCCGCGGTGAGGGCCACCGCGTCACCGGTCAGCGCGCGCAGGAACCGGGGCATCGCCACCACCTTGCTCACCGGACTGCCGAGGAACTCCACCGACACCGCCGCCTCCGGCAGGATCGCGCCCGCGTTGCCGTGGCCGGCGAACTTCTCGTGCGGCCGCTCTCCCGGCCGGTCGGTGCGGCGCAGCACCGGCCAGTAGTACGTGGAACGGTCCCCGCCCGCGCAGCTGGTGGCGGCCGCCTCCAGGGAGGCATCGGTGGAGACGGCGTCCGTGGACAGGTTCCCCACGTAGGCGTGCGTGTGGTGGGCGCCGGAGCGCAGGCCCGGGGAGACGACGAGGTTGTCCTCGTTGTAGTGGCCCTCGGCGTTGCGTCCGCAATCCACCGACACCCGGCCCGTGGAGGCCTGCGGACCGGCCGCGGGGGGCTCGGCGGGGCCGGGCGGGACCTCCCGGAAGTCCACGAAGTCGGCGGCCACGGGACCGGCCCCGGCCGCATGCGGTCCGCCCGCGCGCGCGGCCCCCAGTACGGCGGCGGTCAGCCCGGCGCCCAGCACCAGGCAGATCAGCAGCGTGAGCAGTCGGCGTTCGTTCCCCATGCGGGTCACGGTTGCCGCCCGCCACCGCCCGCGTCAACCGGGCGTCCGTGCTGCGGTCGCCGCCCCCGTTCGGCTGTTCATACGGCAGGGCAGCCTTCCCGCGGCCCGTTCAGGCCAGGAGTGCCGCGTCGAGCTCGATCACCTCCGCGGGCCCCGCCCGGAACGCGGGACTCGCTGCGTCCGCTTCGATCATGTGCGGGGTGGCGTCGTGCGCGGCGAGGGCCGTCCGCGAGGACCACTCCTCGATGAGGGCGAACCGGTCCGGATCGCCGCTGACCCGGTGCATGTCGTAGCGCAGGCAGCCCTCCTCGGCCCGTACGAGCGGTGCGAGGCGCTCGTAGGCCTCGATCTGCTCGCGGCCGCGGCCGGGGAGGGTGGTGATGAGGATCAGGAGTCGAACGGTCGATGGCATGGGACGCAGCCTAGATCGACAGCACCGGCGGGCGGAAAGGGATTTCCGCCTGCCGGACCCGGCATGGCCGGTCCGGTCCTTGCCCGGGACCGGCGGACGGCGCCAGAGTGGCCGGGTATGACACCCGAACGCCTCCTGCAGGCCCTCGCCCGCACCCGCGCCTCCCTCGACGGCTCCGAGGTCACCCTGTGGTGGACCGGCGACGTCCACTCCTGGGCTCCCGGCGAGCCCTACCGGCGCCTCTTCGGATTCGAAGGCGTCAACGTGGCCCGGCTGGTGGAGGACGAGGCGCCGGGGACCCACCAGCTCCTCACCCGCGAGGCCGCGTTCTACCTGGACCCGGTCACCCGCGAGATCCTGGAGACCTGGGAGGACAAGCCGGTCGTCCACGTCTGGAACGACCCCGCGAACCAGAGGTGGCGCCCCTTCCCGGTCCCCATGACCGAACTGGGGGACCAGGTCTGCTTCAGCCTGGAGATCCCGCTCGCCTACCCCTCCCCGCTGCCCGTCGCGCAGTACCCGGCGAACTCGGCCGACGACACCTACCGGGCCCTGGAGCTCTTCCAGTTCTTCGCCCCCGCCTCGGTCCTCGACACCGAAGCGCCCAGCGTCCCGTCCTCCGTGTCCTGGACCCGGATGTCCCCCTGGCTCCCGTGGATGGAGCAGGGGCAGCGCCCCGGCGGTCTCGTCTTCCACTGCCGGGGCCGCAAACTCGGCTCCTACGCGGAGGTCCCGGAGCGGACCCGCGCGTACATCGCCGCCCACCACCCGGAGTTCGCGCACGCTCCCGAGAAGTGGACGGAGCCGAACGAGACCAGCTGGACGTACTTCCGCCGGCTCAACCCGCCGATGGACCGGCCGACCGACCCGCCGACCGGCTGAGCCGGGGGATTCAGCGCTCAGTCCCCGGCAGCGAACCGGTCGAGCGCCCCGAGCACGTGGTCGAGGGTGGTCGGGCCACCGGTGTGGCCCGCCTCCTCCACCACGGTCAATTCCGCGCCGGGCCAGGCACGGGCCAGTTCCCAGGCCGTGTCGAGGGGGCTGCCCATGTCGAGCCGGCCGTGGATCAGGACGCCCGGGATCCCGGCCAGCCGGTGTGCCCCGCGCAGCAGCTCGCCCTCCTCCAGCCACGCACCGTGCGAGAAGTAGTGCGAGCAGATGCGGACCAGGGCGAGCCGGGCGGCCGGCGGCCGGCCGGTGTACGGCGCCGGGCCGCCCTTCGTCTCCCCGGACAGCACCGCGTCCTCCCAGGCGCACCAGTCCGCCGTGGCCTTCGCCCGCACCTCCTCGTCGGGATCGGCCGCCAGCCGCGCGTAGGCCCCGACGAGGTCGCCTTCGCGTCCCGCGCCCCCGGATCCGGCGACGAAGCGTTCCCACTGCTCGGGGAAGTACCGGCCGACCCCGCGGTACAGCCAGTCGATCTCCGAGCGCCGGGTGGTGGTGACGGCCGGGATGACGATCTCGGAGACCCGCTCGGGGTACCGCTCGGCGTAGGCCAGGATCAGGGTGGAGCCCCACGAGCCGCCGTACAGCAGCCAGCGGCCGATGCCGAGGTGCTCGCGCAGCCGCTCCATGTCGGCGAGCAGGTGTCCGGTGGTGTTGTGCCGCATGTCGGTCGCCGGATCGCTCGCGTGCGGGGTGCTGCGGCCGCAGCCGCGCTGGTCGAACAGGACCACCCGGTAGCGTGCCGGATCGAAGAGCCGGCGGGCCCTCTCGGTGCACCCCGACCCGGGGCCGCCGTGGACCACGAGCGCGGGCTTCCCGTCCGGATTGCCGCATGTCTCCCAGTAGACGGCGTTGCCGTCGCCGACGTCGAGCATCCCCTTGGCGTAGGGCTCGACGGGCGGGTGGAGCTCGCCCACGTCCGGACCTCCTCGTCCTCCCCGTGCCGGACGGCCGCTTGCCGGCGGTCCGCCGGGGTCCGGCCACCCTAAGGGGGCCCCGGCAGGGTCCGGACAAGGGTTTTCCCCGTATCGCGTTCATCCCCGCTTTGCCTACTGTCTGCCCACCGGCGATCCTCCCCGTCCGAACAGCCCCCGCGCCCACCCCACATGGCGTGAAGCTGGAGGGTCGGACCGTCGCCGGTGCCACCGTTGCCCAGCCCCGACGCTGCGGCGGGCGACGACGTGGTGTGCAGCAGCGGTGGCCGGGCGGGCTTGACCAGCCCGTTCCGGCCCCGCGGCCGCCGGTCAACCTCCCACACTGCACCAACCGGCCGCCCCGGCGCGTTCCGCGGCGGCCCGCGAAAGGGAACACCGTGCACGCATCCAGTCGACGCAGGCTCATAACCGTGGTGGCGATGTCCGTCACCCTGCTCGCCGGCACCGCCACCACCTCCCTGGCGCTGACCGCCGCGGACCCCGCCCCCGCCGCGCGGACCATCCCCGCCGCCGGCGCCCCCGCCGCCGCGGCCCCCGCCGAGAACCTCATCGTCGGGTACAAGTCCTCGGCCGCCGAGGCCGGTTCCAACGACGCGGCCGCCGCTGACGTGGCCGCCAAGGGCAAGAAGGCCTCGAAGAAGGCCACCTTCGAGCGCCGCCTCGGCACCGGAGCGGCCCTCGTCACCCTCGGCGCCCCGGCCGACGCGGCGGCCGTCATGGCCCAGTTCCGCGCCGACCCCGACGTCGCCTACGTCGAGCCCGACTCCCGCGCCTACGCCCTCGCCGTCACCCCCAACGACACCGAGTACGCGAAGCAGTGGGACCTCTTCGAGCCCACCGCCGGCATGAACGTCCCGCCCGCCTGGGACACGACCACCGGCTCGGGCGTCACCGTGGCCGTGATCGACACCGGCTACGTCGCCCACTCCGACCTCGCCGCCAACGTGGTCGCGGGCTACGACTTCATCTCCAGCTCCACCGCCGCCCGCGACGGCAACGGCCGCGACAACAACGCCGCCGACCAGGGTGACTGGACCGCGGCCGGCGAGTGCGGCGTCGGCTCCAAGGCCAGTGACTCCTCCTGGCACGGCACCCACGTCGCCGGCACCATCGCCGCCGCCACGAGCAACTCCAAGGGCGTCGCCGGCATCGCGTACGGCGCGAAGATCCAGCCCGTCCGCGTGCTCGGCAAGTGCGGCGGTGCCACCTCGGACATCGTCGACGCCATCACCTGGGCCTCCGGCGGCACCGTCTCGGGCGTCCCGGCCAACGCCACCCCGGCCAAGGTCATCAACATGAGCCTCGGCGGCTCGGGTGCCTGCACCGCCACGTACCAGAACGCCATCAACGCCGCCGTCGGCCGCGGCACGACCGTCGTCGTCGCCGCCGGCAACAGCAACTCCGACGCGGCCGGCTTCTCGCCCGCCAGCTGCAACAACGTGATCAACGTCGCCGCCAGCAACCGCACCGGCGACCGCTCGTTCTACTCGAACTACGGCGCGATCATCGACGTCGCCGCCCCGGGTGGTGAGACCCGCCGCGCCACCGACACGCCCGGCACCATCACCACGCCCGAGAACGGCATCTGGTCCACCCTGAACACCGGCGCCACCACCCCCGGCGCCGAGAACTACGAGCCCTACCAGGGCACCAGCATGGCCGCCCCGCACGTCGCGGGCCTCGCCGCCCTGCTGAAGTCGGCGAACTCCGCGCTGACCCCGGCCCAGATCGAGTCCGCGATCAAGACGAACGCCCGCCCGCTGGCCGGCACCTGCACCGGCGGCTGCGGCACCGGCCTCGCCGACGCCGGCGCGACCGTGGCGGCCGTGACCTCGACCCCGCCCACCCCGGGCTTCGAGAACACCACGGACTTCGCGATCGGCGACAACACCACCGTGGAGAGCCCGGTCACCGTCACCGGTGTCACCGGCAACGCCCCGGCGGCCCTCAAGGTCGGCGTGAACATCGTCCACACCTACATCGGTGACCTGAAGGTCGACCTGGTCGCCCCCGACGGCACCGTCTACACGGTCCACAACCGGACCGGCGGCAGCGCCGACAACATCAACCAGGTCTACACCGTCAACGCCTCCTCCGAGGTCGCGAACGGCACCTGGAAGCTCCGCGTCAACGACAACGCGGGCGGCGACACCGGCAAGATCGACTCCTGGAACCTGACCTTCTGAGTCCGGCCCCTGAGTCCGCCCCCTGAGTCCGGCCTACCGGGCCGGATCCCCACTCCGGACCAACTGGGCCTGACGGGGCGATAGTACGGACCAACAGCCCGCCCGGCCTGCCGATACACCGCGTATCGGCAGGCCGGGCGGGTTTTCCTGTCGCGTGACTGAATTCTGCGTCACAATCCGGGTCCGCCGGGCATCCGACCTCGTATTGTCGCGTCTCACAGGAAGGGCACAGGGACGGGCAAGCGAGAGGCTGGTGGCTGTGCGTGGTGGTGGCGACGGGGAACGCCGACACGACCGTCGGACACGGTGAACTGATCAAGGCGGTCGACCGCGCGCTGACCACGCACGGACGCGCCCTGCTCACCGGGCCCGCAGGCTCGGGCAAGACCGAGGTGCTGCGCGCCCTCACGGACGCCGCCGCGCTGCGCCACGAGACCGTGCTCCATCTCGCCCCCGGAGCCGCCGACCGGTGGATACCCGAGGCCTCCGCCGCCGCCCTCCTCGCCTCCGTCCCGGCCGCCGCGACGGAATGCCTCTCCGGACCGCAGCGCACCGCCATCGCCCTCCTGCGGCGGGAAACCGACGCACCCCGCGTCGGCCGCGACCACGTCGCCCTGCGCCTCGCCGTCGTCGAGGTGCTGCGCACCCTCGCCGCCCGCGGCCCCGTCCTGCTCGCGCTCGACAACGCCCAGTGGCTGGACGCCGAGAGCACCGACCTGCTCCGCTTCGCCCTGGGCCTGACCCCGCCGCGGGTACGGGTCCTCGCCGCCGAATGCGTCCAGGGCGGAACCCCGCTCTCCGAGCCCCTCTGCGGACCGGACACCCCACAGATACGGGTGCCCCCGCTCGGCACCGACGAGATCGCCGAACTGCTGATGCGCCGGGGCCTCCCGGCCCGCCTCGCCGGCCGGATCCACCAGGCCAGCGGGGGCAACCCGCGGCTCGCCCTGGCGCTCGGCCGCTCCGTCGCCGAAGCCGCCGGGTCCCGCGACGGCGGCGCCCACCACGCCGATCCGCTGCCCGTCTCCGGCCAGGCCCGCGAGGTGGCCCGCCGGCTCCTCGGCGTCGTGCCCGCCCAGGCCCGGCGCACCCTGCTCTACGCCGCCCTCGCCGCGCGCCCCACCACCGCGCTGCTGCGCCGGGCCGGCCGGCTGGACGCGGAGGGCGAGCTCGCCGTGGCCGAGCGGGCCGCGCTGGTCACCGTAGAAGAGGACGGGACGGTCCGGTTCACGGCCGGGGCCCTGACGACCGCACTGGCCGCCGACGCGGGGTGGCCCGAACGTGCCGCCGGGCACGCCGCGCTGGCCGCTGCCGTGGACGACCCCGTCCAGGCCGTACGCCACCGGGCGCTGGCCGTGGACGCCCCCGACCAGGCCCTCGCCGCCGAGGTCACCGAAGCCGCTGCCTCCTGCAGACGCCGCGGCCAGCGGGCGCTGGCCGCCGAACTCGGCCTGCTCGCGGCCGACCGGACCCCCTACCACCTGCCCGGGGAGGAGCTCGCCCGGCTGGTTGCCGCCGCCGAGGACGCGGGCTGGGCCGGCCGCGCCGACCTCGCCCGCCGCGCCACCCGCGCCGTGCTCGCCCGCGACGCCTCGCCCGGCGACCGGGTGCGTGCCCGCCTCGCCGTCATCGACGCCGCCGGCCAGGCACTCGGCGCCCTCGACGAGACCTTCGCGTACGCCATGGCCGACGCCGAGGGCGATCCCGCCCTCCAGGCCGCCGTGCGGCTGCGGACCGCCTGGAAGCACAACCTCAGCGACGGCGACCCCGTCCGCTCCCGCGACGCCGCCGCGCAGGCCGGCGTACTGGCCCGCAGCGGCGGGGACCAGGTCGCCGAAGCCATGGCGCTGACCGTGAGGGCCCGCATGGGCCGCATCCTCGGGGACCCGGACGCCGAGGAGATCCTCGCCGAGGCACTCGCCCTGCCCGCACCCGAGGTACCCCTCGGCATGCGCAACGCCCCGCAGTACCTCGCCGTCCGCCACGCCCTCTTCGACGACCGCAACGACGACGCCCGGCGCCAGCTGCTCGTGCTGCTGCCCGCCGTACGGCGCACCGGCTCATCGGAGGACGTCTTCGAGGTGCTGCGCAGCCTCACCGAGGTCGAGCTGCGCCGGGGCAGGTGCGCGGCCGCCACCGCGCACGCCCGTGACGCCCTGGAGCTGACCGTCGAGGCGGGGCTCTCGCCCGGCCCCGCCTGGTACCTGGCCGCCCTGGCCGAGGCCATGGGCGGGGGCTTCGCACGGGCCGCCGGATACGCCCGGCGCGGCATCCAGGCCTCCGAGGAGGAACACGACCAGGTCTTCCTCTCCCGCGGCCTGTACGTGCTCGGCCTGGTCGAACTGGCCACGGGCGAGGCCGCGAAAGCCGTCACCACCCTGCGCCGCGTGGCCGAACTGGAGGCCGCGCAGCAGGTGGTGGACCCCTCGATCCTGCGCTGGCACGGGGAGCTCGCCGAGGCCCTGGTCGCCGCCGACATGCCGGAGGAGGCCGCCGATCTCCAGGCGAAGGTGCGTACGACGGCCCTCGCACTCGGCCGCACCAGCGTGATCGCCGCCCTCGACCGGGCCCGGGGCCTGTGCCTGTCGGCGCAGGGCGACGCCGATGCGGCGGTGGCCCTGCTGGAGGACACCGCGGAGCGCTTCGAGCACCTCGGACTTCCGCTGGAGCGGGCCCGTACGCTGCTCGCGCTCGCCCGGGTGGAACGCCGCCGCCGGCGGCGCGCACCGGCTCGCGCCGCACTGGGGGCGGCGGCCGAGGTCTTCTCGCGGGCCGGCGCTGCTCCGTGGACCGAGCTCGCCCGGGAACCGTCCCCGTGCCCCGCCCCGGGGGAGGGCGCCGGGGCCCGGTCCCTGGGCGCCCTCACGGAGGCGGAGACCCGCCTCGCGGTGCTGGTGGCCCAGGGCGCCAGCAACCAGGAGGCGGCCGCGAAGCTGTTCGTCAGCGTGAAGACCGTGGAGGCCCGGCTGACCCGGATCTACCAGAAGCTCGACGTCCGGTCCCGGGCCCAGCTGGCCACCACGCTGCGGCTGCGCTGAGCCGGGAGGTGCCGATCCCGGCTCGGCGCCCGGTTCAGCAGCTCAGGTTGTTCCCCGGGGTCACGCCGAGGATCTGGGTGAAGCTCTGGTACTTGCTGATCCGGCTCTGGACCTGCGCCGGGTTGCCGCCGTTGCACTCCAGGGCGCCGTTGATGGAGCGGATGGTCTCGCCGAAGCCCGCGCCGTTGACCATGGCGGCGTGGGCGGTCATCGTGCCCGGGCCGTTCTGCGTGTTCCAGTACCAGAGCGCCGTCTTCATCGCGATGGCCGGGTCCTGCTCCACGAGGTAGGGGTTGGCCAGGAGGTTGATGCCCAGGGCGTCGCCGGCCGCCTTGTAGTTGAAGTTCCAGCTGAGCTGTATCGGCCCGCGTCCGTAGTAGGCGGCCTGTCCGGCGGGACAGCCGTAGGGCTGGTTCGCGTCGCAGTAGTGCGGGTAGTTGGCGGTGTTCTGCTCGACGATGTGCACCAGCCCGCCGGTCTCGTGCGAGACGTTGGCGAGGAAGGCCGCCGCTTCCCGCCGCTTGACGGTGTCGTCGCCGCTGTTGGCGAAGGCGGGGTAGGCGGACAGGGCCGCGACCAGGCCGTTGTAGGTGTAGAAGGGGTTCCGGTTCGGGAACATCTGCTGGAACTGGGCCTCGCTGACCACGAATCCGGACGGGTTCGGGTTGGTCGGGTCCGGGTCCGGCGTCGTCCCGCCTCCGCAGACGCCCTGGTCCGACCAGACGCCCCACTGGCCAGTGGTGCCGGGGGTCTCGCCCTGGGTCCACCACTTGGCCAGCCAGTTGTGGCCGCCGTACGAGGCGGTCGCGCCGCCGGTGTAGACGGCCGAGCTCGCCCACGCTCCGGCGCAGGCGGGAGCCGCGGCGGCGGGGGAGGAGGGGAGGGCGATCGCGAGGCCGAGGGTGACGGCGGCGGTGGCGGCCAGCGAGAGGGCGCGGCGGCGCAGGGTGCGGATCACGGAAGTTCTCCTTCGGTGGGGGGAGTTGCCGTGGGGAGGCAACGGGCAGTCGGACAACTGCGCCCACTGAAGCGAGAATGGTCTGGACCTGTCAAGGTCTAGACCAAAAGAAGCGCCGGTGCTCCGCCCCGAAGGGCAGTGCACCGGCGCTCCGTTGGAGATCAGCTACCGGCGGAGAGGTTGCCGGAGAGGACCGGGATGTTCTCCAGGATGTGCGAGGCGGTCTCGTCACCCTTGGCCTGGGTGGAGTTCTCGGCGCACTGCTGGTTCTGCGGGTTGGACGCGATCGGGATGTCCTGGACGCCGACGTTGATCAGGGCCAGGATCGACTGGGCGTTGACCTTCGCCGGCAGGCCGACGCAGAGCTTGTTCAGGGAGCCCTGGATGGCGGCCATCTGCGGGCTCATGGCGCCCTTGGTCTCCTGGTTGCCGTAGAGCTGCGAGGAGTCGTTGCCGTTGACCGTGTTGACGCCGTTGTCGTTGCCGATCGCCATCGCCGGGGAGGCTACGGCGGCACCGGCACCCAGGACGGCGGCGGTGGCGGCTGCGGTGGCCATGAACTTCTTGAGCATGTGGGGGATCCTTCTTCTGTCGCACTGTCGCATGAGATAGCTGCCCTCGGCGGGACGAGCTGCTCAACTGCGGTGGACAGCGGGGGTTATCACCCATCACCCGAGTGGCCCAACCTTGCACTCCGCGGGTGCGGTCCGGCGTCGGCCGATTGACCCAATGCGGACGGGCGGGCGGATCCCCTGCCCCGGGTGCCGTCCCCGACCGGATCCGGACCGTGTGCGGTCCCGGACCCCGTCGGGGCAGGCGGGAGCGGTGTCGCGGCAGCGCGACGCCGCCGCGGTCAGCCGGTCTTGCGACGGACCTTCTTGTTCTTGCCCCCGGGGCCGCCGCTGGAACCCTGGATCTTCGCCCGGCTCTGGTGTGCCTGCTGCGACTGGGCATTGGCGGCGTTGCGCTCCAGGGCCTCCTTGAACTTCCGCTTGGCCTCCTCGGCCGGCGATTCGTTCTTCGGGGTGTCTGATTCTTCTGACATGCGTCCTCCTGGAATGTTCTGAAGCCGTTGCAGTCTGTCAGCTGGCGTTTCCCCTGGCCAACGCGTTCGGGCGGTGCTGTCTCAGGCGTCCTTCTCCAGGGACGGCCGCAGCCGCTCCAGCAGGGCGTGGAGCGACGCGCGCTCGGTGTCGTCCAGGATGTCGAGGGCGCCGTGAGTGACCTGCATCTCCTCGCGCACCCGGCGGATCACCTCGCGGCCCGCGTCCGTGGCCACGACGTTCTTGACGCGCCGGTCCGCGGGATCGGGCTCGCGGCGCACCAGCTCGCGGGCCTCCAGCCGGTCCACGATGCCGGTCACGTTCGAGGCGTCGCACACCAGCAGGGTGGCGAGGCCGCGCATCGGCAGCGGGCCGTTCAGCTGGGCGAGGACCCTGGCCTGGGTGGAGGTGAGTCCGTGGTGGGCGGCGGCCGCCGCGAAATCCCGCCACTGGGCGGTGCCGATCGCGGCGAGCAGCTCCAGCAGCTCCAGCTTGGTCGGGACGGCGTGGGGGGTGGTGGCGCTCATGCTCGGAGCGTACTCAAGGTGTTTTACATGAGCAACCTTTTACTTGACCACCTTAACTATTGACGTCTACCGTCTGCTGGAGTCGAAGTACTTGATGACGTCAAACATCTGCGCTCTGAAGCACTGAGAAGGTCCCCCTGTCATGAGCCCCACCCCCTCCGCCGCCCCGCAGGCCGGCGGCCACCGGAACGAGACGGTCATCGTCTTCGGCCTGAGCCTGGCCGCCATGGTCGTGTCGATGATGCAGACGCTGCCGGTCCCGATCCTCGGGCTGATCCGCAGCGATCTCGGCACCACCACCGCCAACGTCAGCTGGGTGACCACCGCCACCCTGCTGTCCGCCGCCGTCTTCACCCCGCTGCTGGGCCGCTTCGGCGACCAGCACGGCAAGAAGCCGACGCTGGTGGCCGTACTCGGCGTCATGGTCGCGGGCTCCGTCATCGCGGCCCTGGCGTCCTCGCTCCCGCTGCTCCTCCTCGGCCGCGTCCTGCAGGGCGCCGCCACCGCGATCTTCCCGCTGGCCCTCTCCGTGCTGCGCGAAGAGGTCCGCCCGCAGAAGCTCCCCGGAGCGATGGCCCTGGTCAGCGGCACCCTCGCGTTCGGCAGCGGCCTGGCGCTCGTCGCCACCGGCCTGCTGACCTCCGGCAGCGACGCCGACTACCGCAACGCCTTCTGGATGGCCACCGGCTTCGCCGTGCTCGCGCTGCTCGCCGTCGTGTTCCTCGTTCCGGCGACCCGGCACAAGACGGGCGGCCGCACGGACTTCCTCGGCGCGCTCACCCTGGGCATCGCCCTGCTGCTGCTCCTGCTGCCGATCTCCCAGGGGCACGAGTGGGGCTGGGCCTCCGGCCGTACGCTGGGCAGCTTCGCCGGCGCCGTCGTCATGACCGCCGTCTGGGTGTTCACCGAGCTCAAGGTCCGCGAGCCCCTCGTCGACATGCGGATGTTCGTCCACCGTCCGGTCCTGATGGCCAACCTGGCCGGCGTCCTCGTCGGCTTCGGCATGTTCGCGAACTTCCTGGGCGTCTCCTACCTCGTCCAGATGCCGGAGGCCCTGACCGGCTACGGGTTCGACGCCTCCATCCTGCGCGCCTCCGTGCAGTTCCTGCTGCCCGGCGCGATCGTCTCGCTCCTCGCCTCGCCGGTCGGCGGGCAGCTCGTCCGCCACCGCGGGCCGCGCGCCGCACTGGCCGTGGCAGCGGCCCTCGGCGCCGCCGGCTTCGGCTGGCTGGCCCTGGACCACGGCCACACCCTCTCGGTGATCGGCGCCGGACTCGTCGTCGGCGCGGCCGTCAGCTTCGGCTACGCGGCCATGCCGGCCGTGATCATGGCGAGCGTCCCGCACCACCAGAGCGGCATCGCCAACGGCATCAACTCGATCTCCCGCTCCACGGGCAGCGCGATCGGCAGCGCCATCGTGACCACCATCCTGGCCTCGAAGACGATCGAACACCTCCCGGCCGGAGTCCCCGCGCTGCCGGCCGAATCCGGCTTCACCCTCACCTTCGTCATCGGCGCCGTGGCCTTCGGCCTGGTCGCGGTGATCAGCGGAATCGGCCTGCGCGGGGCACACGGCCCGCGGACGGCCGCCACGTCCGCCGCCACGCCGGTGGCCGCGTCGGCCGGTACGGAGCCCGCGGCCACCGAGCCCGCCGCCGTAGCGGTGTCCGCGGCGAAGGCCGAAGCCTGACCGGTCCGCATCACCGCATGACCGCATCACCGCACCACCGCACCACCGGAGCAGCGCCTTCACCGAGCCGCCCCCGGACCCCGCCGCGCACGCGGCAGGGGACCGGGGGCGGCTCGGCCCGTTCGGACCCGGCCCGTGGGCTCGATAAGCTCGCCTGGGCCCGTCATCGATCTTCACGGGCCCCGGAGGGGTGTCATGACCAGCGAAGCAGTGATCCGGATCCTGCGCGCGGCCGACCGGCCGGCCGCCCGGTGGAAGAACGGCGGGGGAGTGACCCGCGCGATCGCCGCCGGACCGGAGGGGGCTGGGATGGACGATTTCGGCTGGCGGGTCAGCCTGGCCGAAGTCACCGCGGACGGCGCCTTCTCCGTCTTCCCCGGCATCGACCGCACCCTCACCCTCGCGGAGGGCGCCGGCATGGACCTCGAGATCGGCGGCGTACGACGCCTCGTGGACCGGCGGTACGCACCCCAGCGGTTCCCCGGCGACGAGCCGACCGACTGCCGGCTGCTGGGCGGCCCGGTGGTGAACTTCAACGTGATGTACCGCCGGGGCGTGGTGGCCGCCGACACCGCCGTCGTACGGGGCGACCTCGCGCTCACCGTGCGGCCCGGCGAAAGCCTGCTGGTCGTTGCCCTGGAAGGGACGGCCGAGCTCGACGCCTCCGCCGAACTGGGCCCGTACGACGCCGCCCTGGCAACGGGCCCCCGGGACCTCCTGCTACGTACCTCCGGCCACACGGCACTGGTCCGCCTCGCCCCACCCCGCCCCCCGTCCCCGGCGGAACCCGACCCCACTCACCCCGCGTAGGTTCTGATTTCGCTCTCGTGGCGGTGGGAGTCTCGATGAGCCCGCAACGGTCTGCACCACGGTCACGGGTGGGGCTGACGGAGGTCCACGGGCTCAGGGGTGGAGGAGCCATGGCAACGCTGCTGGGGCAGCAGGCGTTGGACGCCGAGGTTGCGTTCAGGTCGTTCGGCTTCCAGGAATCAGACGACAGCGCAGTACCCGTTCCGTATCCCAACGGCTTCGAGTGGGGGGTGTTCCTGCAACCGCATGTGCGCCGGTTCGACCTGTTCAGCGCGGGTCACACGCACACGGCAGCAGTTCTCGCGCGCGTCTGGGACGGTCAACCCGACGTAGAGAATGCTGTCTGGGACGAGCAGGGGGAGTTCGACTATGAGTCGGTCACGGGCGATGTGGCGGTGTGGGGTACTGGGCGTTCAGATCAACTGATCCGGCTGGGTCGCTCCGGCCAGTGGCGGGTTCGCGTGCGCTGTACGGGCAGGGCCGAGGTCGAGAGGGTGACGCAGACGGAAGGAACCGCCTACGGAGTGGAGCGGTACACGATCGACTTCTGGCCGAAGCCGGTGTGAGTCGAGGGCCTGCCACCAGGCTGCGTCCCTGTATGGCAGGCCCCTGGATTTCTGGTGTCAGTCGACCTTCACGATGAAGGCATCCTCGACCCCATCGATGATGCGGTTGGAGTTGTAAAGCCGACGAGCAGGGCCAGCAGCGCCGTTCTGTGCTCCGGGTACCGGCATGGCGGAGTAGCTTTCCAGGACTACCTTGGCGCCCGCGCTGCCGTCGAGGCCGCGGACCTCGGGATGCTGGTGGGCAACGCCGACAATCCCCAGTGGGAGAACGTGGTGCGCCTGGCCACCAGTCATGCGCGCCCCGCCGAGCGTGCGCGACTCCTCATCAGCCTCGTGGAACGCGGTGATCAGGACCCCGGGCATCGCGCGCGCTTGTACCGCCTGGCCGCCTCCTGCCTCGAGTACGCCCCCGAGCTCGATCCCCGGGTACGGGAAGACGTCGAGAGGCGAGCTGCGATGTTCGACCCGCCAACGACAGGCTGAGGGCAGTACCGCCCGACTATGCCCGGTCTGGCGATGGCTTCCGCAGCGCGACCCCGGGGTGGCGGGCGTCTGCGACGGCCCGTAGGCCGGTGGCCCCGGCTCCCCAGCGGACCGCGCCCGCAGAGAGCGCGTCGGGGCTGAGGTCGCACAGCGTGCTGGGCGACGCGAACGCGAAAGTGTGGAAGTAGCCGGGCCCTGGCCGATGGTGTCTGCGGTTCTTCCTGGAGATGGGCTTCGACCAGGGACTGGGTCGCCCAGGTTGCCGAGAGTGCCGGTACGGGCCTGTTCGCGTACTTCCCCGGTGTGAAGGAAGCACTGATCCCGGAGGGCGGTGCCGCGCGCGTTCTTCCCGCGGACTCGGGGGTGCCCTGGATGTGGGCTTCGACCGCCTGGAGCGGGGCCGGTCCGGGGGGTGGTTCGAACTGCCCTGCGTGTGCGAAGCGTTGACAAAGTCGTCATTCGCTAGAAACCCGTGGCGCCATGGCCGCATAACTGCGATCAGATCACTCAAAAAATTAATAACGCTACGCAAGTTTGCGGCAGGCGCGGCTGCGCCGGGCCGGGTCCCCCCATGGAACAGAGGACAGCATGAGATGGAAGCAAAGCGGTCGGCTGCTGGTGGCCGGCTCGGTGGTCGCGGGGCTGGTGTCGGTCGGGCTCCTGCCCGTCACCTTCGCGGCCGCCGCGGGCGGGCCCAACATCGCCCTGGGAAAGTCGGCCAGTGCGAGCGGATCCCTCGGCGGGTACGGGGCCGCCGGAGTCACCGACGGCAACCAGGGCTCGTACTGGGAGGGGCCCGGTAGCACCTTCCCGACGTGGGTGCAGGTGGACCTCGGCAGCAGCGTCGCCGTCGACCAGGTGGTGCTGAAGCTGCCCGCCCCGTGGGAGACGCGCACCGAGACGCTGACCGTGCAGGGCAGCACCGACGGGAACACCTTCACCACCCTGTCGGCCTCGGCGGGACGGGTGTTCAACCCGGCCCAGTCCAACGTGGTGACCATCGGGTTCACCGCCGCGACCGTCCGCTTCGTGCGGGTGAACGTCTCCGCCAACACGGGCTGGCAGGCCGCGCAGATATCCGAGCTGGAGGTGTACTCCGCCGACGGCAGCGGCGGCCCCGGCGATCCCGGTGATCCCGGAGACCCGGGTACGCCCCCGGTCGGGGTGAACCTCGCCAAGGGCAGGCCCATCGAGGCCTCCTCCACCACCCAGTCGTACGTGGCGGCCAACGCCAACGACGACAGCGTCACCAGCTACTGGGAGGCGGGAGGGCAGCAGTCCACGCTGACCGTGAAGCTCGGCTCCAACGCAGACGTCACGGGTGTGGTCCTCAAGCTCAACCCCGACCCCGCCTGGGGCAACCGCACCCAGAGCTTCGAGATCCTGGGCCGGGAGCAGGCGGCGAGCGCCTTCACCACCCTCAAGGCCCGCGCCGACTACGCCTTCAGCCCGGCCGGCAACCAGAACACCGTGACCGTGCCCGTCACCGGCCGGCTCGCCGAGGTCCAGCTGAAGTTCTCCGGCAACACCGGGGCCGGCGGCGGCCAGGTCGCCGAGTTCCAGGTCATCGGCGCCGCCGCCCCGAACCCGGACCTGACGGTCACGGACCTGGCCTGGTCCCCGGCCGCCCCCTCCGAGAGCGACGCCGTCACGGTCAACGCGACCGTCCGCAACGCCGGTTCGGCCGCCTCCCCGGCCACCACCGTCAACGTCAGCATCGAGGGCGCGGTCGCCGGCAGCGCCCCGGTCGGCGCCCTCGCAGCGGGAGCCTCGGCCACCGTCCCGGTCGCCGTCGGCAAGCGTCCGATGGGCAGCTACACCGTCTCCGGCGTGGTCGACCCGGCCGGGACCGTTCCCGAGCAGGACGACACCAACAACAGCCGCACGGCCGCCGCGAAGCTCGTCGTCGGCCAGGCGCCGGGCCCCGACCTGGAGGCCCTCTCCATCACCACCAACCCGGCCAACCCGGCCGTGGGCGCCCCGGTCTCCTTCACCGTGGCCGTCCGCAACCGCGGCACCGCGGCGGTGGCCGCCGGGACGGTCACCCGCCTGGTCGCGGGTTCCACCACCCTGAACGGTCCCACCCCGGCGATCGCGGCCGGCGCGACCGTCAACGTACCGATCAACGGCACCTGGACGGCGGTCAGCGGCGGAGCCACCCTCACCGCCACGGCCGACGGGACCGGCCTCGTCGCCGAGACCAACGAGAACAACAACACCCACTCCCGCGCCGTGGTCGTCGGCCGCGGGGCGGCGGTCCCGTACACCGAGTACGAGGCGGAGGCCGGGAGTTACACCGGCACCCTGCTGCAGAGCGACGCCAAGCGCACCTTCGGACACACCAACTTCGCCACCGAGTCCTCGGGCCGCGAGTCCGTGCGGCTCTCCTCGGCCGGCCAGTACGTCCAGTTCACCTCCACCAACCAGGCCAACTCCATCGTGGTGCGCAACTCCATCCCGGACTCCGCGAACGGCGCCGGCGCCGAGGCCACGATCAGCCTGTACGTGAACGGCAGCTTCGCCCAGAAGCTGAACCTCTCCTCCAAGCACAGCTGGCTCTACGGCAGCACCGACAGCCCCGAGGGCCTGACCAACACCCCCGGCGGCGACGCCCGCAGGCTCTTCGACGAGTCACACGCCCTGCTCGCGCAGAGCTACCCGCCCGGCACCACCTTCCGCCTCCAGCGCGACGCGGGCGACACGGCCTCGTTCTACGTCATCGACCTGATCGACCTGGAGCAGGTGGCCCCGGCGGCGCCCAAGCCTGCCGAGTGCACCTCGATCACCGACTACGGCGCGATCCCGAACGACGGCATCGACGACACGCTCGCCATCCAGAAGGCCGTGACCGCGGACCAGAACGGGCAGATCGCCTGCGTCTGGATCCCGCAGGGCCAGTGGCGCCAGGAGCAGAAGATCCTCACCGACGACCCGCTGAACCGGGGCCAGTTCAACCAGGTGGGCATCAGCAACGTCTCCATCCGCGGCGCGGGCATGTGGCACTCCCAGCTCTACACCCTGACCGAGCCGCAGAACGCCGGCGGCATCAACCACCCGCACGAGGGCAACTTCGGTTTCGAGATCGACGACAACACGCAGATCTCCGACATCGCGATCTTCGGATCGGGCCGGATCCGCGGCGGTGACGGCAACGCCGAGGGCGGCGTGGGCCTCAACGGGCGCTTCGGCAAGAACACCAAGATCACCAACGTCTGGATCGAGCACGCCAACGTCGGCGCCTGGGTCGGCCGCGACTACGACAACATCCCGGCCCTGTGGGGTCCCGGCGACGGCCTCGAGTTCAACGGCATGCGCATCCGCAACACCTACGCCGACGGCATCAACTTCGCCAACGGCACGCGCAGCTCCACCGTCTTCAACTCCTCCTTCCGTACGACCGGCGACGACGCCCTCGCGGTGTGGTCCAGCAAGTACGTGAAGGACCAGTCCGTCGACATCGGCCACGACAACCACTTCCGCAACAACACCATCCAGCTCCCGTGGCGGGCCAACGGCATCGCCATCTACGGCGGCTACGGCAACACCATCGAGAACAACCTGATCTACGACACCATGAACTACCCCGCCATCATGCTGGCGACCGACCACGACCCGCTGCCCTTCTCCGGGCAGACCCTGATCGCGGGCAACGGCCTCTTCCGCACCGGCGGTGCCTTCTGGAACGAGGACCAGGAGTTCGGGGCGATCACCATCTTCCCGGCCAACCTGCCGATCCCGGGCGTGGTCATCCGTGACACCGACATCCACGACTCGACCTACGACGGCATCCAGTTCAAGACCGGTGGCGGGGTCATGGCCGACGTCAAGATCACGAACGTGACCATCAGCAAGTCCAACAACGGCTCCGGAATCCTGGCCATGGGCGGAGCCCGCGGCAACGCCACCCTGTCCAACGTCACCATCACCGGATCCGCCGAGGGCAACATCCTGATCGAACCGGGCTCCCAGTTCCTGATCAACGGGGGCTGACGGCGGGCGGGTTCACCGCTTGCCGAGCTTGACCCACCTCGCCGTACCGGGAACGCCCTTCGCGTCGAGGAGGAACAGCATGTAGTACCCGGGCGGGGCGTCGGCCGCAGTGGCCGGCGCCCGCAGCCCGATCGTGCGGCCGCGGACGCCGGTCATCCGCAGCTCCAGATGGCGCTGACTGGTGTTCACCGCATGGGTGACGGTGGTCGGCGCCAGCAGCACGGCGCGCCGTACGGCGGCGGCCGTCGGGCTCTCCACGGAGAACTCCCCGCCGTGGGCGATCTCGCCCGCCGGGACCCGGTCCAGTACGGGCCGGGTTCCCCGGTGCAGGTAGGCGGGCTCGTAGATCTCGATCGAGCCGTCCATGCCGTCCTTGATGTCCGGGTCGTTGGCGATCTGCTGGAGCTCGTCCCCGGTGACCACGACCCGGCCGTCCGGCAGCACCAGCGCGTTGGAGTGGTAGCCCCGCGGCAGCCGCTGGGCCGGCCCCAGCCGCCACCGGCCGTCCGTACCCCGCAGTTCGGTCCGGCGGAACTTCAGGTCGGCCTTCGGGTTGAACGGCCCGAACCCGTAATCCCTGGTGTCCTTGGCCCCGTTGACCGTCAGCAGCGTGCCGTCCGGCAGGATCAGCGTGTCGTCCTGGGTCCGCCCGAAGGCGCGCGGCTCCTCCGTGGTCCAGGCGCCGCCCGACAGCCGGTAGGTGTTCGGGTCGAGCGGATCCCCGCCCAGCACCAGCACCGAGTCCGGTCCGTCGAATCCCGCGGGCAGCGGCACGGCGGAGCCGTACCCCCGGAAGTCGGCGGGCCGCCTGGGCAGGTCCGTACGGGTCTGCGCGCGCGGGTCGAAGAGCCACTGCTGGTCGGCGTCGCGCCCCAGGCCGTAGATCATGCCGTCGCGCAGCGAGAACAGGTGCGGGTAGTCGTTGCGGAACGGCGCGTCGGAGCGCATCCGCTCCACGGGAAGGTCCAGCGGGATGTCGTACGGGCGCCAGGGCACCGGCTGCCCCGGCGCGGGGAACCGCTCGACCACCGGGGTGGGCGTCCCCGTGCCGCGCTCGGACTGGCCCGACATGATGATCTGGCGGCCGTCCGCGCCGGTCACCACCGACGGGTACCAGCGGCCGACCGCCATGTCGCGGTTGCGGTACCAGCCCTCGGTCCACGGGTCGAAGACGAAGGACAGCTTCGCCCCGCTGCCGCCCTTGCCGCCCGTGTTGCCGCCGAACACCCCCAGCATCCCGTTGGGCAGGAAGGAGTGCCCGGCGCAGAAGAAGGGCGCCGGGCGCGGGGCGTGCGTACCGTCGGGCATCAGCACGACGGGCGGGGTGACCTTCTTGAAGGCCCGCGCGCCGGTCCCCTTCGCCGGATCCCACAGGTAGGCACGGCCCGCGTTCGACGGTCCGATCCGGTCCGTGGGCCCGGTCTCCTTGGTGGGGTTGGTCTCCACCCGGGAGAAGGAGAAGAGCAGCACCTTCCCGGTGGGCAGCAGGGCCGTGTGCACGCCGAAGTCGGGGGAGGGGAAGTACTCGGCGAACCGTCCCGAAACCTCCGCCTTCACCGCGGAGTTGGCCTCGAGCTGGGAGGCGGCGAGCGCGGCCAGGCTCGCGTTCCGCCGGGACTGCGGATACCCCGCCGTGCCCTGGGCCGCCCGGCGCAGCTCGGCGTGGACGCGCGCGTGACCGGAGCCGATCACGGCGGCCTCGGCGGCCTCGGCCGGGTCGGGCCCGCCCGGCGCGGCGGAGGCGGCGGAGGCGGTGCCGGTCCCCCCGGGCCCGCCGCCGCCACCGCCGTCCGTGCCGTGTCCCGGAGCCGCGGCCGTGAGGACCAGGGAGCAGACGACCGCGGTCGCGGAGAGCAGGGCGGACCGGTGCAGGCGGCGCATGGGGCTCCTCGGCGCGGGCGGTTCCGTAGGGCGCTCATCATAGGAAATACCGGGAGGAACCGACCGGTCCGACGTGCTCGGTGCGCCGCCGATGAGCCGTTCGGCCCTCTCCGGAGCGCTGCCGACACGTTTCTCCGGTGAAAGGGCCCGGCCATCGGAGTGAGGCCGCGCACCCGTTCCCCGATCGGCCCGCTACCGACCGCTTCCATGGCCGGGTGATCAGAACACTGCGCACCGCGCTCGGCGCCGTCCTCGTGACCGGCGGCCTCCTCGCCCTCCTGCCCGCCTCCGCCGCCGGTGCGGCGGGCAGCCCCGGCGCCCCCGCGGCACCCGAGGAGCGGGTGACCGTCGACGTCGCCACGGTCAACGGCTCGGGCTGCCGTCCCGGCAGCGCCACCGTCGCCGTGGCCGAGGACAACTCGGCCTTCACCGTCACCTACAGCGAGTACCTGGCCATGGCCGGCGGCAACAGCGCCCCGACCGACGGCCGCAAGAACTGTCTGCTCTCCCTGCTCGTCCACGTCCCGCAGGGCTACACCTACGCCGTCGCCCAGGTGGACTACCGGGGATTCGGCAGCCTCCAGCAGGGCGCCATCGGCACCCAGAAGGCCAGCTACTACTTCCAGGGCATGAAGCAGACCGACTACCGGACCCACAAGTTCCAGGGCCGGCTCGACGACAACTGGCAGGCCACCGACACCACGGGCATCGAGGCCCTGGTCTTCGCCCCCTGCGGGGAGCAGCGCAACTTCAACATCAACACCGAACTGCGGGCCGAGGTCGGCACCTCGGACCCGGCGAAGACCAGCTACATGGCGCTCGACTCCACCGACGGCAGCATCAACAGCATCTACCACTTCGCATGGAAGAAGTGCCAGGTGCGCTGAGCCGGCCCGGCACCACAGCCGGTCTCACCACGGGCGGCCGCGCGGGGCTCCTGCTCAGGAGTCCTCCCGCGCGGCCGCCTGCCGCTGCCGCTTGCTCAAGGGGGCCAGGCTGAGGTCCTGGGCCTGCGAGCTCATCCGCTTGAATCCGTACCCGTGCTCCGTCAGCCAGGTCTCGGCGGCGAGCTCGGCCTGGGCGGTCGCGTCCAGGATGTCCTCCTCGGCCTCGCCCTCCGCCAGGAAGCGGAAGGTGAAGAAGGGCCGGGCCGCCACGTCGTACGTGAGGTGCCCCTCGGGAGTGAACTCGGCCGTCAGCACGGAGTGCCGGGCCGCGTCCGCCAGGAGCGCGGCGCGCTGCTCCTCGGTGAGGCCGTCGAAGGACCCCTTGACGGTGATGCGGAAGGTACGGGTACTCATTGCGCCACCCTAGGCAGCACCCCGAGCCCTCCGCACCGGGATTTTCCGGAGCCCGCCACTCCGACGGCCCAATCGCCGCGCGCCCTCGCGCACCCCGGCGTCACCCGGTCGGCGCGGCCGCGACCTGGGCTTTCGCGCAACTGCCCGGCGTGCCGGGCGTGTCGCGCCCCGCTAGCGTCGGCAGCGTCCGGAGTCCCTGGATTCCGCGAGGGGGGTCCCGCCATCCGCCTGTGCGAGAGGCCGAGCCGATGCTGAAGGACGCTCCGATAGCCCAGCCGCCCCCGATAGCCAGCCTGATCCGCGTGGAGAAGGGCGTGGCGGCCCCCGAGGAACTCGCCGCGATCGCGGTGGTCGTCGCCTGCTTCGCCCGGCGCAACCGCGCGGAGGCCGGAGCGGAGACGGCTCCCGCCGGTACCGCCCGCCGCAGACGCCCCCCGCACCACGGCTCCGGCTGCTGGGCGGGCTGCTGGGCCTGCGGCTGACGCGGACCGGCGACACCCATGAATGCCCCTGTCCCCGGCCCGCTTACGGGCCGGCGGCAGGGGGACCACCTGGCGTACGGGCCGGTCAGGCCCGGCGCAGCACCGCGGACAGCGCCCCGGAGAGCGCGGCCTCCGGATCGGGCGCCGGCCCCTGCGAGCGCCACGCGACGAACCCGTCGGGCCGCACCAGCACGGCGCCCTCCCCGGACAGGGCGTGCACCGCGCTCCAGTCGGCGCCCTCCTCCTGCACCAGATCGGCGCCCGGTGCGCCCGGCGCCCCGATCGCGTAGGCGTCGAGCTTCACCGACAGCCGCCCGGCCACCCGTTCGGCCGCTTCCCGCCACGGCGATCCCGCACCGCAGAGCAGCACGAACGCCTGCTCGTACAGGTCCACCGTGGAGACCCGCTCGCCGTCGGCCCGGGTCAGCCACATGTGCGGGGCCCGCGTGCCCGGGTCGCCCGTCATGCGCATCCCCTCCGGGATGACGGGCCGGTCCGGGGAGCCGCCCACGAACGCGCCGCTCGGATAGGCGTAGGCCATCGCCGTCGTCAGGACCCCGCTGCCCGGCCCGCCGCCCATCGTGGGCGGGGGAGCGTAGCCGGGGTGGCTGTGCTCCGCCGAACGGGCCGAGGCCCGCTGGGCGGTCGCCACCGCCACCGGGTGGCGCTCGGCCCCGTAGGTCTCCAGCAGTTCCATGCCCGCGGAGCCGCCGAGCACCGCCGCGATCTTCCAGGCCAGGTTGTGCGCGTCCTGGATGCCGGTGTTGGAGCCGAAGGCCCCGGTCGGGGACATCTCGTGGGCCGCGTCGCCCGCCAGGAACACCCGCCCGGACGAGTACCGCTCGGCGATCCGCTCGGCCGCGTGCCAGGGGGCCTTGCCGCCGATCTCCACGTCCAGGTCCGGTACGCCGATCGCGGCCCGGATCTGCTCCCTGCACCGCTCCTCGGTGAAGTCCTCCAGGGTCTCGCCCTGGTCCGGGTGCCACGGGAGGTGGAAGACCCACTGGGTGTCGTTGTCCACCGGCAGCAGCGCCCCGTCCGCACCGGGCTTCATCAGGTAGCAGACGATGAACCGCAGGTCGCCCAGGACCTCCACGAGCCGCCGCGAGCGGAAGGTGACGCTGACGTTGTGGAACAGCTCGCCGCTGCCCGTCTGGGGGATGCGCAACTGCTCGCGCACGGGGCTGCGCGGACCGTCCGCCGCGATCAGGAAGTCGGCGCGCACGGTGATGTGCTCACCGGTCTCCCGGTCCTTGACCAGCGCGTTCACCCCCGTCTCGTCCTGGTCGAAGCTCATCAGCTCGGTCGAGAACCGCACGTCGGCGCCCTGGGCACGGCTCTGCGCGGCGAGGATCGGCTCGATGTTGTTCTGGCTGCACACGCACCAGCCGGTCGGGCTGAACTTGCTGAGCGCCCCGGCCGGGTCGATGGCCTTGACCAGCCATTTGTGGTCACCGCCGAGCAGGGACTCCGTCTGCAGGATGCCCATGTTGTTCTCCAGCGCGGACGCCGCCTGCCGGATGGCGCCCTCCGCCCCGGCCACCCGGAACAGCTCCATGGTCCGGGCGTTGATGCCGCGCCCGCGCGGGTGGTCGGAGGTGCCGGCGTGCTTCTCCACTACCAGGTGCCTGATGCCGTGGCGGCTCAGGAACAGCGAGGTGGACAGACCCACGAGGGAGCCGCCCACGACGAGAACCGGTACGCGAACATCTGCCGTGTCTTCCATCAGCTGCGAGCTCCTGAATTCTGTGTGGGGGGAGTGCACTCTTTTATGCCCCCGATCGCCGTCCAAGCCCAGGAGATACGCCGGTTGTCACCCGCTTGATCCGGAGATGTAGCGCTACGTCCGCACCCGGATGACGATGAGCGACAGCGGTTCCCCCGAAGACACGCCGGCCTGCCGTCCCCACGACGGCCCCGGTCCGGAGCGGCCACCGCACAGCACGGACGAGGGTCCGTACGTGATGAAAATCCCCGCCCTCCCCCAGGGCCCTCACGAAGGAGTGAGCAGATGACGACCACCCTGTCCGAACGGGTGTCACAGTCCGCCTTCGACGGATCCATGCTCCGGGTCGTCCTGCTGATGGACCTCCACGAAGGAGCCCAGCAGCGGTTCTTCGAGGCGTACGAGCAGCTGCGCCACGACATCGCGTCGGAACCGGGCCACATCAGCGACCAGCTCTGCCAGTCCTTCGAGAACCCCTCGCAGTGGCTCATCACCAGCGAGTGGGAGAGCGCCCCGCAGTACCTCGCCTGGGTCAACAGCGAGCACCACGCCGAGCAGGTGCGCCCGCTCGGTGCCTGCGCCCGCGCCATGCGCCCGCTCAAGTACACCGTCCTGCGCGAGACCGGCCGCGGCTACCAGGACGCGCAGCGGCCCGTCGCGGCCCGGCTCCAGGAGTCCCCCCGGCTCGGCGCCGGCATCGTGCGCCACGCCCTGACCTTCACGGTCAAGCCCGGCAGCGAGAAGAACGTAGCCGCCATCCTCTCCAGCTACGCCTCCCCGGCGGCGGACGTGGACGGGCACACCCGGCTGCTGCGGACCTCGCTGTTCATGCACGGCAACCGGGTCGTGCGTACGGTGGAGGTCCGCGGAGACCTGATGTCGGCCCTGCGGCACGTCTCCGAACAGCCCGAGGTGCGGGCCGTGGAGGAGGAGATCAACCCCTACCTGGAGCAGGACCGCGACCTCGGCGACCCCGAGTCGGCCCGGATGTTCTTCATGAAGGCCGCGCTCCCCGCCGTCCACCACGTCGCCGCGCGCGAACCCGGCGGCGCCGACCGCTCCGACGTACGGCGCCACGCGCTGTTCTACCCGGCCAAGCCCGGCTGCGGACCGGCGCTGGCACGGTTCCTCGCCCGGCAGGACGAGGACATGGCCCACCGGCCCGACGCCCCGACCGTGAGCAGCAGCATCTTCCAGCGCGACGACATCGTCGTACGCCTCATCGACGTGCGCAGCCCGCACGGCGACGGGCTGGAAACCGCCTTCGGCGTCAGGGGACCGCGCAAGGCGGCCGTCCTCGCCCGCCTGATGGCGGGGCCCGTCAGCTGCTCGGACGGATCCGAGGGGGCCGCCGCGTCCGCGGTCCGCCAGACCATGAGCCTGATCACCGACCGCCGGGCGCCCGCCGAAAGCTGACCGGCGCGGCACCGCCCGCCGGGACCGGCCGGATCACCTCGGCCCGCCCGGATCAGCCGGCCCGCCCGGCCCCTCTGTCCACCCGGCCCCTCTGTCCACCCGGCCCCCCTGTCCACCCGGCTCCCCGGACCGCCGGCCCCGGATCCCCGTCCCGGGCCCTTACCCACCAGCCCCCGTCCAGGCTCCCCACTGCCAGGAGGAACCCCCGCCATGACCAGACAACGCCCACCGCACATCGTGGACCTCAGCGAGACGCAGCCCAATACGAGGCGCGGCGGCGACCTGAGGGCCGTCCTCACGCCGACCTCGGTGGGCTGCACCAGCGGCTTCATGGGCCTGGCCGTCATGGCGCCGGGCGAGCACATCGCCGAGCACTACCACCCGTACTCCGAGGAGTTCGTGTACGTGGTCGCCGGCGAGCTGGAGGTCGACCTCGACGGCGAGGCCCACCCGCTCCGCACCGACCAGGGACTCCTCGTCCCGATCAACGTGCGCCACCGGTTCCGCAACGTCGGCGGCACCGAGGCCCGGATGGTCTTCCACCTCGGACCGCTCGCCCCCGACCCGAAGCTCGGGCACGTGGACACGGAGGAGGCCGTCCACCCGGAGGGCTCCGCCTGGGAGCGGCCCCCGGACCGCGCGGGAGCGGTCACATGACCCGCCGGCGCGTGGCCGTCACCGGGGTCGGCGTCGTCGCCCCCGGCGGGATCGGCACCTCCGCCTTCTGGGAGCTGCTCTCCAACGGGCGTACGGCGACCCGCGGCATCACCCTCTTCGACCCGACCGGCTTCCGCTCCCGGATAGCCGCGGAGGTCGACTTCGATCCCGCCGCACACGGCCTCGGCACCGAGGAGGCGGCCCGCGCGGACCGGTACATCCAGTTCGCGCTGGTCGCCGCAGCCGAGGCGGTGCGCGACGCCGGACTCGACCTCACCACGGACGAAGCCTGGCGCACCGGAGTCTCCCTCGGCACCGCCGTGGGCGGCACCACCCGCCTGGAACACGACTACGTGGCCGTCAGCCAGTCGGGCGACTGGTGGGACGTGGACCACCGGCTCGCCGGGGCCCACCTGCACCGCGCCTTCACCCCGGCCACCCTGGCCTCCGCCGTGGCGGAGAAGACGGGAGCGCGCGGACCGGTCCAGACGGTCTCCACCGGCTGCACCTCCGGACTCGACGCCATCGGCTACGCCTTCCACTCCATCGCCGAGGGCAGGATGGACGTCTGCATCGCCGGCGCCTCCGACTCGCCCGTCTCCCCGATCACCGTGGCCTGCTTCGACGCCATCAAGGCCACCTCGCCCAACAACGACGACCCCGCCCACGCCTCCCGGCCCTTCGACGCCGACCGTGACGGGTTCGTCCTCGGCGAAGGCGGAGCCGTCCTCGTCCTGGAAGAGCTGGAACACGCCCGCGCGCGCGGCGCGACCGTCTACTGCGAGATCGGCGGCTACGCCACCTTCGGCAACGCCCACCACATGACCGGGCTGACCACCGAGGGCCTGGAGATGGCCCGCGCCATCGAAACCGCCCTCGCCCAGGCCCGCACCGACGCCCGCGAGATCGACTACGTCAACGCGCACGGCTCCGGGACCAAGCAGAACGACCGCCACGAGACCGCGGCGGTCAAGAAGGTCCTGGGAGACCACGCCTACAAGACGCCGATGACCTCCATCAAATCCATGGTGGGGCACTCCCTCGGCGCCATCGGGGCCATCGAACTGGCCGCCTGCGTCCTGGCGATGACCCACCAGGTCGTCCCGCCCACGGCCAACTACGAGACCCCCGACCCCGAATGCGACCTGGACTACGTCCCCCGCGTCGCCCGCGAGCGCCAACTGCGCAACGTGCTCTCCGTCGGCAGCGGCTTCGGCGGCTTCCAGTCCGCCGTCGTCATGACCCGCCCCGACGAGCGCAAGGAGGAGGTGGTCTCGTGAGCGTCCGCACGGTCATCACGGGCATCGGAGTCGTCGCACCCAACGGCAGCGGCGCCGAGGCCTTCTGGAAGGCGACCCAGTCGGGCGCCTCCGTCCTGGGCCGCGTCACCCGGGAAGGCTGCGAACACCTCCCGCTGCGCGTGGCCGGCGAGGTACGGGGCTTCGACGCGGGCTCGATGGTCGAGGAACGCTATCTCGTCCAGACCGACCGCTACACCCACCACGCCCTCGCCGCGGCCGACCTCGCCCTGGAGAACGGCCGGCTCGGCCGCGCCGACTACGAGGACGACCCCTTCTCGGTCGGCGTGGTCACCGCAGCCGGTTCGGGCGGCGGCGAGTTCGGCCAGCGCGAGCTGCAGCACCTGTGGGGCCAGGGCCCGCGCTACGTCGGCCCCTACCAGTCGATCGCCTGGTTCTACGCGGCCAGCACCGGGCAGATCTCCATCCGCCGGGGCCTCAAGGGCCCCTGCGGGGTCGTCGCCGCCGACGAGGCGGGCGGACTCGACGCCTTCGCGCACGCCGCCCGGGCCATCAGTCAGGGCAGCAGGGCCATGCTGGTCGGAGCCACCGAGGCGCCCCTGGCCCCGTACTCCATCGTCTGCCAGCTCGGCTACGAGTCCCTGAGCACCCACGAGGACCCGGAGCGGGCCTACCGGCCCTTCACCGAGAAGGCCTGCGGCTTCGTACCCGCGGAGGGCGGCGCGATGTTCCTCGTCGAGGAGGAACGGGCCGCCCGCAGCCGCGGCGCCACCGTCCGGGCCCTCCTGGCCGGGCACGCGGCAACCTTCACCGGCCCGCACCACCCCGAACGGGCCGGAGCCTCCGGCGAGGGCCTGGCCCACGCGATCAAGGGCGCCCTGCGGGACGCTGGCTGCGCCCCAGAGGAGATCGACGTGGTCTTCGCCGACGCGCTCGGCACCCCGGAAGCCGACCGGGCCGAGGCGGCCGCGCTCGTCTCCGCCCTCGGGGCGCACGGGCGCAAGGTGCCGGTCACGGCACCCAAGACCGGGACGGGACGGGCCTACTGCGCCACCCCCGCCCTCGACACCGCCGCCGCGGTCCTCGCCCTGGAGCACGGCATCGTCCCGCCCACGCCGAACGTGTTCGACGTGTGCCACGACCTCGACGTGGTGACCGGCAGCGCCCGCCCGGCGGAGCTGCGCACCGCGCTCGTGCTGAGCCGGGGCCTCATGGGCTCCAACGCCGCGCTCGTCATCAAAATCCCCTCCTAGAGACAGAAGGAGCCGCTCATGTCCGAACGACTGACCGTCGAGGAGCTGGCCGCCCTGATGAAGTCCGGGGCCGGCATCACCGTGGACCCGGCCGACATGAAGAACCGCCCGGACTCCCTGTTCGACGACTACGGCCTCGACTCGCTGGGCCTGCTCGGCATCGTGGGGCTGCTGGAGAACCAGCGCGGCCGGGCCCTGCCCACCGACGCGGACCGCTGCAAGACCCCCAGGGAATTCCTCGACCTCGTCAACACCAGCCTCATGACCGGAGCGTGACATGGCAGGACACACCGAGAACGAGATCGTCGTCAAGGCGCCGATGGAGACCGTCTGGGAGGTGACCAACGATCTCACCGGCTGGCCGGAGCTGTTCAGCGAGTACGCCTCGCTGGAGGTCCTGGAGGAGGACGGGCCCACCACCCGCTTCCGCCTGACGATGCACCCCGACGAGAACGGCACCGTGTGGAGCTGGGTCTCCGAACGCACCCCCGACCCCGTCGGCCGCACCGTCCGCGCCCGCCGGGTCGAGACCGGTCCGTTCGAGCACATGAACATCCACTGGCAGTACTTCGAGGTGCCCGGCGGCACCCGGATGGTGTGGACCCAGGACTTCGCGATGAAGCCGCAGGCACCCGTCGACGACGCCTGGATGACCGACAACATCAACCGCAACTCCAAGATCCAGATGGCGCTGATCCGGGACAAGATCGAACAGCGCGAACGCGAGGTCCGCACCCCCGCGGTCAGCCGCGTCTGAGACGAAAGGCAGCACACCGGATGCACCGCGCTCTCATCGTGGCCCGCATGGCGCCGCAGTCCGCCCCCGACATCGCCGAGCTCTTCGCGGCCTCGGACGCGGGCGAACTGCCGCACCTCGTCGGGGTCACCCGCCGCAGCCTCTTCCAGTTCGGCGACGTGTACATGCACTTCATCGAGGCCGACCGGCCCCCCGGCCCGGCCATCGCCGAAGTGACCGGCCACCCGGAGTTCCGGGAGCTCAGCGACCGTCTCACCGCCTACGTCAGCCCGCACAACCCGGAGACCTGGCGCAGCCCGAAGGACGCCATGGCCCAGGAGTTCTACCGCTGGGAACGCCCGGCCGGCTAGGCGTACGGGCCGGCCCCACGGCCGACCCGGCCGGAGCGGACCGCGCGACCGGCAGGCCACGGGCCCCGCACCCACCCGGGTGCGGGGCCCGCCACCGTGCGCGCGCCGGGCCCTCACGCGGAGCCGCGCACCACCAGCGAGGTCGGGGTGATCACGGATCCCGGCACCGGGTGCGATCCGTGCGCCGGCTCCAGGGACCGCAGCAGCAGCCGGACCATCAGGCGCCCCATGCCCTCGATGTCCTGCCGTACGGTCGTCAGCGGCGGATCGGCGCCCTCCGCCACCAGCTCGGCATCGTCGAAGCCGACCAGCGCCACGTCCCCCGGCACCGACCGGCCCCGCTCGCGCAGCACGCCCAGCGCGCCCGTCGCCATCAGGTCGTTCGCCGCGAACACCGCGTCCAGATCCGGGCAGCGCTCCAGCAGTTCCGCCATCGCCCGGGCCCCGCCCGCCGCGGTGAAGTCCCCCTCGGCGACCAGCGCCGGATCCGCGTCGAGCAGGACGTCCCGGTACCCGTCGAGCCGGTCGGTCGCCGAAGTCTGGTCCAGCGGCCCGGCGATGTGCGCGATCTGCCGCCGTCCCCGGGACAGCAGGTACCGTACGGCCTCGCGCGCGCCCCCGCGGTTGTCGGCGTCGACGTACGACAGCGGACCGTACGGCGCGGCTCCTGCGGCCTGCCCGGTCCAGCCGGGCCGCCCGCCGTAGACCGTGGGCATGCCGACGCGGCGGGCGATCGCGGGCAGCGGGTCGTCGGTGTGCAGCGAGAACGCGAGCGCGCCGTCGACGTGGCCGCCGGCCAGGTACCGCTCGATGCGGTCGTAGTCCCCGCGGTGCTCGACGAGGAGCAGCACCAACTGGGTGTCGTGCGCGGTCAGTTCCTTGCTGATGCCGCGGATCTGACGGGAGAAGAAGGGATCGGAGAAGATCCGGATCTCCGGCTCCGCGATGATCACGGCGACCGCGCCGGTACGCCGGGTGACCAGCGTGCGGGCCGCGTGGTTGGGCACGTAGCCGAGGTCCAGGACGGCCGCGCGGACCTTGTCCACCAGGTGCGGGCGGACCCCGTCGCCGCCGTTCACGACCCTGGACGCGGTGGCCCGGGACACCCCGGCGCGCGCCGCCACCGCCTCCAGGGTGGGCCGGCCTGCGGGAACCTGTTCGGCCACGGGCGCTCCTCGTGCGTGTCCGGGGGCGGCGGCCCGGGCCCTGCGGCCCGCGGCCCTGTCGGACAGCAGGGTAACCCGTACCGGCGCGAAGAGTGAGAGCGCTCTCACGGCCTGCCGGCGGGTTCGGGGGAACGCGTCGGGGCCCGCCCGGAATCCGGACGGGCCCCGACGTCAGGCCGTGTCAGCCCTTGGGCACCACGATGACGACGGTGCTGCACACCTTGTCGGCGAAGGTCTGCTTCTTGGCGTCCCACAGCGGCCACAGCCAGCCGACGTAGCAGCTGACGCTGTCGAGGAAGTGCGCCAGCTTGCGGACGAAGGCCATGCCGAAGCCGAGGACGTTCCCGTCGACCTCGCGGCGCACGCTGATCCCGACGACCTTCTTGCCGATCGTCTGGCCGGTCGAGCCCTCCTTGTAGAGCTGGAAGAAGCCCATGCCGATGGCGTAGAGGGTCGCGACCAGGCTGAGGATCGCGACGCCCGCCGAGGGCTCGGTGGTTCCGGCGGTGAAGACGGTCACGAGGATCGTCGGGCCCGCGATGATGAGCATGTCGAGGAGGTACGCGCCGACGCGCAGGCCCCAGTGCGCCAGCGGCGGCATCCCCGAGCCCGGCATGGGCGGCATCCCGGCCGGCGGGTACGCACCGTACGGCTGCTGCGGGGGGACGCCGCCCATGGGCTGCTGCGGGTAGCCGTACTGCGGGGGGACACCCTGCGGCGCCTGCTGCGGGTAGCCGGGCTGACCCTGCGGGGGCTGCTGGCCGTAGGGGTTGTTCGGGTCGCCGAAGCTCATGGCGGGGTCTCTCCTGGGGTGTGAGGGGGACGAGCGGTCCGCACGGAGGGACGGGGGGACGAGCGGGTTGCCCCCTGCGCAGCCGCGAACTTGCGGGGGCCATCGTGTTAGTAACATCGGCCACTTGTCCAATCCGTTGTCACATGAGCCGACCAGTTGACGCACGGGGGCAGCAGGGGAGAACACAGCATGGAGTCCCGGACCCTGAGGACGGGTCCGGGACTCCCGGGGCCACTTCGCTGACCGCTTCTACAACGACCGGCGTCCCCACGGGTCACCGGTCCGACGGCACCACTACTTCGGCATCAGGACCGTGTCCACGATGTACACCGTGGCGTTCGCGGTCGGGACGTTGCCGCAGACCACGTTGGACGTGCCGTTGACCTTGTAGGACTCGCCCGAGCCGGCCGTGGTCACCTTCCCGGTCTCCAGCGTGGCGAAGGAGCCGTTCTCCAGCTGCTTGGGCGTCAGCTTCTCGCCGACCACGTGGTACGTGAGGATCTTGGTGAGCGTGGCCTTGTCGGCGAGGACCTTGTCGAGGTCGGCCTTCGGGATCTTGGCGAAGGCGTCGTTGGTCGGCGCGAACACCGTGATGTCCTTGGCGTTGTTGAGGGTGTCGACGAGCCCCGCCTGCTTCACGGCCGCCACCAGGGTGGACAGGGCCGGGTTGTTGGAGGCGGCGGTCGCGACCGGGTCCTTGGCCATGCCGTCGAAGCTGCCCGCGCCCTCCTTCGGGACACCGGCGCACGCGGCGCCGAAGGGCCCGTCCGAGGTCATCGGCGCGGAGGCGTCCGCGTCCGGGGAGGAGGCGCCGGCGCTCGCCGCCGCGGCCGCACCGGCGGCCGAGTCCTTGCCGGAACCGGAGCCGGAGTCGGAGCAGGCGGCCAGCGCGAAGGGCAGTACGGCCGCCGTGGCGACGGCGAGGGCGGTACGGCGGAAACGAAGGGTGTTCAGGGTGTTCATGGTGTTCTCCAGAGAAGGGGGTCGGTGTGTGCGGAAGGGAAGAGAAAGGGGAGGGGAGGAGGTGTGTGAAGTGGTGCGGGACCGGGGTCGCTCCGGTCAGCCGACCGTGACGAAGACGCCGTGCCGGCCGCTCGCACCGTCCGGGATCGTGCGGGTCCGCAGCTCGGTCTGGACCTCGCCCCGGCCGTCCGTGGCGCGGACGGTCAGCCGGTGGCCCCCGGACGCGGCCTTCCAGTCGAAGGACCACTGGCGCCAGGTGTCGGCCGTGGCCGGCGCCGCGAGCGAGGCCTCCTGCCACGGCCCGTCGTCGACCTGGACCTCGACCCGCTCGATGCCCCGGTGCTGGGCCCACGCCACCCCGGCGACCGTCACCGTCCCGGCCGGGATCCGGGCGAAGGGCTTGGGCGTGTCGATCCGGGCCTGTGTCTTGACCGGCGCCCGGCGGGCCCAGCCGCGCTTGACCCAGTAGGGGTCGTAGGAGGCGAAGGTGGTGAGCTCGATCTCCCGGATCCACTTGCAGGCGGAGACGTAGCCGTAGAGGCCGGGTACCACCATCCGGACCGGGAAGCCGTGGGCGAAGGGGAGCGGTTCGCCGTTCATGGCGACGGCCAGCATCGCGTCCCGGCCGTCCATGACCTCCTCGACGGGGGTGCCCAGCGTCATCCCGTCGACCGAGCGGGCGATCAGCTGGTCGGCCCGGCCGCCGTCCGAAGGCGCCCGGACACCCGCTTCCCGCAGCAGGTCCGACAGGCGTACGCCGAGCCAGCGCGCGGAGCCGGCGTAGGGGCCGCCGACCTCGTTGGACACGCAGGTGAGCGTGATGTCCCGCTCGATCAGAGGGCGTTGGAGGAGCTCGGCGAAGGAGTAGGAGAGCGGGCGGGAGACGCCCTTGCCGTGGATGCGCAGCCGCCAGGTGCCGGCGTCCACTGTGGGGACCACGAGTGCGGTGTCGACACGGTAGAACTCCTTGTTCGGTGTGGTGAAAGGGCTGACCCCGGGAATCCGCAGGGCCGCCCCGGCCGGGATCGGCGCGGCCGGCGAGGCGGGAGCGGGCAGCCGGACGGCCGCGCGGGAGGCGGCGGCGCCCTGGCCGCGCCGACCGGTCAGGGCCCGGCCGAGGGCGCCGGCGCCGGTGGAGGCGATGGCGGTGACCCCGGCGGCGAGGAGGAAGCCCCGCCGGTTCCAGGCGGCGGGGGTGCCGGTACCTCCGGTGCCGGTGTTTTCGGGGGCGGTTGCTCCGCCCGCCTTGCCCACCAGCAGGTACAGCACCAGTGCCCCGGTCACCGCCCCCAGCAGCGAGGGCAGTACGTCCCCGGCCCCCGCCGCGTCGGGCCGGCCGAGCGCCGCCGCCGCGCCGAGGACGCCGAAGGCCAGGACGCCTGCCGCCCCCGTACGGCGGTGGCGCAGCGCGAACACGCCGAGCAGGGCCGCCAGGAGGCCGACGGTGGCGAGGATGCCGAGCTGGAGGACCAGCTTGTCGTTCTCGCCGAAGGTGCGGATGGCGAAGTCCTTGAGCGCTGCCGGAGTGCGGTCGATGGCCGCGCCGCCGATCACCGTGACCGGTCCGGCCTGCGGCCGCACCAGGGACGCGGTCAGCTCGGCGGCGGCCAGTGCCGCGTATCCCGCCAGCAGTCCGCTCGCCGCGGCGAGGGCGGCGCGCCCGGCTGTCCTTCGGTTGATGCTCACAACCCTCATTCGGCGCGGGACCCCTCCCGGATGGGCCGGTCATCCGATCAAGCGAAGATCTGCTGATGTGTTGACGGCTGGGGGCTGTACTCGCACGCGGGCGGCGGCGCCGACAGCCGCCGCCCGCGCGGGTCCTCCGGGGACCGGCGGCGCTCAGGAACGGCGATCCGCTCCCCGCCGTCCGGAGGACCACCGGCCCGCCGCCGCCCCGTTGCCGGCGGCGGGCCGGAGTCAGGCGTCAGGCGTTGACACAGGTGTTGCCGAAGGAGGGGTTGAGCAGCCCGATCACGCTGACCGAGTTGCCGCACGCGTTGACCGGGATGTGGATCGGGATCTGGATCAGGTTGCCGGAGCCGACCCCCGGGGAGTGGGCGGCGAGGCCCTGGGCTCCGGCGTCGGCCGAGGCCGCCGAGGCCCCGCCCACGAGAAGGGCGCCCGAGGCGAGGGCGAGTACGGCACTCTGGAGGACACGCGACACGACAGATCTCCTTGCTGGCGGTGCGGCGGCGGACTCCGGAACCCGTCGGGCCTCGACCTCACACCGCGCGGCGGCCCCGGAACGGGCCCGCAGCCCCCCTTCGGCCCGGACCCCCGGGGCGGTTTGGTCCCGGGGGCCCGGTTCCCCCGAACGGATGCCCTTTCGCGTGTGTGCCGGCCAATCCGCGCGCGCACCGGCTCCGAAGACAGGGTGAGACAGCAAGAACCGGCGCGCACCGCGACCCCCGCGGACGGGGAACGGGTGCGCCTGCCACGAAGGATCGTTCATGCGATGGATGGACCGGCGAGAACCACTCGCAGAACCGGCGCGCCCGCCCGGGCCCGCGTCGGCCGCGGCCGAGCACGCGGAGCTGATGGCGCGCGTCGCGCAGGGTGACCAGGACGCCTTCTCCGCCCTCTACGACGCCGTGGCCGGAACCGTCTTCGGCATCGCGGTCAAGGTGGTGCGCGATCGCGCCCAGTCCGAGGAGGTCGCGCAGGAGGTGATGATCGACGTGTGGCGCCAGGCCGCCCGCTACCGCCCCGACCAGGGGAGCGTCATGGCCTGGGTGGCCACGATCGCCCATCGCCGGGCGGTCGACCGGGTGCGCTCCGCCCAGGCCGCGGCCAACCGCGAGCACGACGTGGGCGTACGCGGCCAGGAACGGCCCTTCGACGAGGTGAGCGAGCAGGTGGAGAGCCGGCTGGAACGCGATCAGGTCAAACGCTGCCTGCGCCGGCTGACCGAAATCCAGCGGCAGGCCGTCACCCTCGCCTACTACCAGGGCCTGACCTACCGTGAGGTCGCCGAGACCCTCCAGACTCCTCTTCCCACGATCAAGACCCGGATGCGCGACGGACTGATCCGCCTGCGCGACTGCATGGGGGTGACCACGTGAAGCACGACGAAGAACTGCACACCCTCACCGCGGCCTACGTACTGGACGCGCTCGGCCCGGGTGAACAGGAGGCCTTCTCCCGGCACCTGGCCCACTGCGCGCCGTGCTCCGGGGACGTCGCGGAGTTCTCCGCGACCGCCGGCCGGCTGGCCGTCGCCGTGGCCCTCGTACCCCCGCCGCAGCTGAAGGCGGACGTGCTGGCCCGGATCGAGACCGTCCGCCAGGTGCCCCCGAGGGTAGGCGTCCGCCGCGCGGCCGGATTCCTGGACCGGCTCCCGCGCAGGGCAGGCGCCTTCGTCGTCGCCGCTTCCCTCGTAGGGGCGGCCCTCTTCGGCGGCGCCGCGCTCCACGAGAGCGGGCAGGCGGACCGGGCCCGTCAGGAGGCCCGGCAGGCCGAGGCGCGCAGCCAGGAGCTGCGGGCGGTGGTCACGTCTCCGGACGCCCGTACCGTCCACGGCCGCACCAGCGACGGAGCCGCCGCGACGGTGATCACCTCCGCCGCCCGCGACCGGGCCGTGTTCCTCACCGACCGGCTGCCGGCCGCGGGGGAGGGCCACACCTACCAGCTCTGGCTGGCCGACGGCGGCACGATGCGCCCGGCCGGGTTCCTCAGCGGCGACGGGGCAGCCGTCATGGAGGGCGGCCTCGGCACCGCCACGGCGGTCGGCCTGACGCTGGAGCCCGCCGGCGGGTCACCGCAGCCGACGACCAGCCCCCTGGTCCTGCTGGCCCTGCCGGCGTAGGGCGTACGGCGCATCCGGGCGGGTGATCGCGAGCGTCGGCTCCGGTCACCCGCCTGCTGCGTGCGAGGGCCGGCCGAACAGCGCCGCCGCGTTCGTGTCGAGGATCGCCGCGGCGTCCCCGGGCGGCAGTCCCGACTCGCGGACGTAGGAGACGGCCCGCACGAACACCTCCCCGTCCTCGTAGGGGAAGTCCGTGCCGAGGACCAGGCGGTCCGCGCCGAAGGAGGCCGCCGCCGCGACCAGGGCGGGCCCGTGGCAGTGCGCGACGGTGTCGTACCAGAGCCGGCGGGCCGCCACCGAGGGGAGCTCGGGCGTACCGGGGGACTCGAAGGCCAGGTGGTCGTCGAGCCGGCGCAGCAGCATCGGCAGCGCACCGCCCAGGTGGGAGGCGAGGATCCGCATCCGGGGATAGCGCAGGGGCAGGCCCGCGAGGATCAGGTGCATGACGGCCACCGTGTCCTCCACGGGTGCCCCGACCATCCAGGTCATCCGGTGCCCGGTGATCAGGGGGCTGCCGGCGCCCTCGCCCGCCGGGTGGACGTACAGGACCGCGCCGCGCCGGTCGAGCTCCTCGTACAGGGGGTGGAAGAGCGGGTCGGCCAGGGGCAGGCCGCGCACGGTCGTGGTGACGGCGGCGCCCACCATGCCGAGTTCGTCCAGGGCGTACGAGAGCTCGCGCAGCGCGGCGTCCACGTGCGGGAGCGGCAGCGCGGCGAAGGCCCGGAGCCGCCCGGGCCAGCGGGCGACCAGCCCGGCGTAGGACTCGTTCACCGCGCGGGCCAGCTCCACCGCGTCGGCCTCCCGGGGCAGGTGCGGCGACTGCGGGGGCACGGAGAGCACCTGGAGGGAGATCCCCGTCCGGTCCATCAGGGCGAAGCGGTGCGCGAGGTCGGCCGGTGTGTCGTCCGCGCCGATCCCGCGCTGGGTGTCCGTGCCGGTCAGGCCCAGCCGCTCCAGCCGGTCCAGGTAGGAGGGGGTCCAGAGGTGGGCGTGCACGTCGATGCGCCCGACCGGTGGCGCGGGCGGCGGCGCCGTTGAGGGGCTCACCCTTCGATGGAACGCCCTGCCCGCGGGCCCGGCCAATCGGGGCCGCCGCACACCGCCCCTGCGGGGGCTGGTCCCGGCCGCGGGCCGCGTGGATCATGAGGAGGCGCCGGAGCGATGGGGCCCCGGTGCCCGCCACCGAGCCCTGGGGGTCCATGTGCCGTCCGTGCCGCCGTCCGAGTTCGTGCCCGCGTCGTCGTCCGTGCCCGTGCCCGCGTCGTCGTCCGTGCCCGTACCCGCTCTCGTGCCGTCGTCGTCCGTGCCGCCCGCGTCCTCCGCCGAGCCGAGCTACGCGTCCGGAGCGTCCGAGGTGCCGCTGCTGGGCGACACCATCGGCGAGAACCTGGACCGCGCCGTCCGCGCGTTCCCCGGCCGCGACGCCCTCGTCGACATGGCCTCCGGGCGCCGGTGGACGTACGCGGAGTTCGCCGCCGACGTGGACGCCCTCGCCCTCGGCCTGCTGGACCTCGGGATCGCCAAGGGGGACCGGGTCGGGATCTGGGCCCCCAACCGCCCGGAGTGGACGCTGACTCAGTACGCCACCGCCCGGATCGGCGCGGTCCTCGTCACCGTGAACCCGGCCTACCGGTCCCACGAGCTGGAGTACGTCCTGCGCCAGTCCGGGATCCGGCTGCTGGTCGCCGCGGACCGGTTCAAGACCTCCGACTACGCGGCCATGATCGAGGAGGTCGGACCGCGCTGTCCGGACCTGGAGTTCACCGCCCTGCTCGACGGCCCGCTCTGGAACTCCCTCCAGGAGCGCGGCCGATGCGCCGACCGGGCCGGACTGCTGCGCGCCCAGGCCGCACTGAGCCCGGACGACCCGATCAACATCCAGTACACCTCGGGGACCACCGGCTTCCCCAAGGGGGCGACCCTCTCGCACCACAACATCCTCAACAACGCCTACTTCGTGGGCGAGTTGCTGCACTACACCGAGCAGGACCGGGTCTGCATCCCGGTCCCCTTCTACCATTGCTTCGGCATGGTCATGGGGAACCTCGCCTGCACCAGCCACGGCGCGGCCATGGTCATCCCCGCACCCGCCTTCGACCCCGGCGCCACCCTGGCCGCCGTCCAGGCGGAGGCCTGCACCTCGCTCTACGGGGTCCCCACCATGTTCATCGCCGAGCTGGCCCACCCGGACTTCGGGAGCTACGACCTCTCCAGCCTGCGCACCGGCATCATGGCGGGCTCGCCCTGCCCGGTCGAGGTGATGAAGGAGGTCATCGACCGGATGGGCATGCGCGAGGTGTCCATCTGCTACGGCATGACGGAGACCTCCCCGGTCTCCACCCAGACCCGCGTGGACGACTCAGTGGAGCGCCGCGTCTCGACCGTGGGCCGGGTCGGACCGCACCTGGAGGTCAAGGTGGTCGACCCGGCCACCGGCCGGACCCTCCCGCGCGGCGAGCCCGGCGAACTGTGCACCCGGGGGTACTCGGTCATGCTCGGCTACTGGGACCAGCCCGAGCGCACCGCCGAAGCCGTCGACGCGGCCCGCTGGATGCACACCGGAGACCTCGCCGTCATGGACGGGGACGGGTACCTCAGCATCACCGGCCGGATCAAGGACATGGTGATCCGCGGCGGCGAGAACCTGTACCCGCGCGAGATCGAGGAGTTCCTGCACGCCCACCCCGACGTCATGGACGTCCAGGTGATCGGCGTCCCCGACCCGAAGTACGGGGAGGAGCTCATGGCATGGGTCCGGATGCGCGAGGGCGCCGAGCCGCTGACCGCGGCCGCCGTGCGGGCGTTCTGCGAGGGCCGGCTCGCCCACTTCAAGATCCCGCGCTACGTCCACGTCGTGGAGGAGTTCCCCATGACCGTGACGGGCAAGATCCGCAAGGTCGAGATGCGGGAGACGGCGGCCCGGCTGCTCGGCCAAGTGCTGTGACGGGCGCTCACCGGCGGCCGGCCCGCCCGGTGTCCCGTACCGCGGTCGAGGCCGCAGCCGCGGTCGCCGCGGTACGCGGCACCGGGCGGGTGCCGCAGCCGCTCAGCGGGCCGCTCCGGCGCCCCTCCCCGCGACCGTGTTGCCCGTGACCGTCCCGTCGGTGCCGGACAGGGTCACGGCGTGCCGGACCCCGTCGGAGCCGAGGACCACCACGCGCCAGGCGCTCCCGCCGCCCTCCTGGGCGACCACGCGCAGCGCCTCGGCCTTGCCGCCCGGCACGGCGGCCTCCGCCTTCGCCAGGGCCTGGGCCGCAGGCAGCGCGGGCAGCGGTACGGGGGCCCGGCCGGGCCCGTCAGCAGCGAACCCCTCCCCGCCGTCGGGGAGTCCCGGCGGCACCGCTCCGTCCGGCGGGAAGGCGTACCGCTCGCCCTTCTGACCGCGCAGGCCGGGCTTCCCGGGTTCGCCCGGCTTTCCGGGGCGCGCGGGAACCGGAGCCGTCATCTCGCCGCCGCGCTCCCGCTCGACGTCGAAGCGGTCCCACACCCGCTCCGCACGCGTGCGGCGCACATCGTGCTCGTGGCCCGCCGCGGCCCCCACCGCGACCCCGGCCCCGGCCGACGCCACCACCACGAGCCCGAGCGCCACCCAGCGCCCGCGCCCCTCACGGGCGAACCGGGTGAAGCGGGCGATCCGGGCGCCGCGCCCCGCCGCCTTGCCCGCCGGGCCGCCGCCCTCGCCGTTGCCCGCGGGGGACACGGCGGCCGGGGGGTATTCGGGCGGCTGCGGACTGGAATCGGTCATCTGGATGCTCCTCGCGTTCTCCGGGCGACGCGCCCGGCTCGGCCGATCCTGCGAGCAGGATGCTGAAGCCCCGCTGAAGCGACCTGAAGAACCCTTCAGCAAGCCGGCGGCGCGACCTGAGAACCTTGCCCCATGCGCGTACTGGTGGTCGAGGACGAGCGGCGGCTGGCCGCCGCCCTGCAACGGGGTCTGCGGGCCGAGGGCTTCACCGTGGACACGGCACACGACGGCCCGCAAGGCCTGTGGATGGCAGGAGAACACGACTACGACGCCATCGTGCTCGACATCATGCTGCCCGGCCTCAACGGCTACCGGGTCTGCGCCCGGCTGCGCGCGGCCGGCTGCGAGTCCGGCATCCTCATGCTCACCGCCAAGGACGGCGAGTACGACGAGGCCGAGGCCCTGGACACCGGGGCCGACGACTTCCTGTCCAAGCCCTTCTCCTACGTGGTCCTCGTGGCCCGGCTGCGGGCCCTGATCCGGCGCACGGGCCGCCGCAGCCCGCAGGTCATGGAGTTCGGCGACCTGGTCGTCGACCCGGCCCGGCAGCGCTGCACGCGGGGCGGCGTCGAAGCCCGGCTGACCGCGCGCGAGTTCGCGGTGCTGGTGCACCTGGCGCGCCGGGCCGGCGAGGTCGTACCCAAGCGGGACATCCTCGACCACGTCTGGGACACCGCCTACGAAGGCGACCTCAACGTGGTGGAGGTCCACGTCAGCGCCCTGCGCCGGAAGATAGACGCGCCCTTCGGGCGGGCCGCCGTGGAGACCGTCCGGGGCGCCGGATACCGGCTGGCGGCCGACGGTGGCTGAGACCGGCCCGGACCGCCCGCGCGGGGCGGCGCACCGGCTGCGCGCGGCCCTGTCCCGGCTCCGCCCGCGGTCCGTCCGCGCCCAGGCGACCCTGGGCGCGTCGGCCGTGGTGGCCCTGGCCCTCGGCGTGGCCTCCTTCGCCCTGCTCGGGGCCCTGGAGACCAACATGACCATGAGCGCCCAGGAGGATGCCGAACGGCAGGCCGTCAGGGTGGCCGCGCTGGCCGCCACCGGCCGGCTGGACCCCGTACCGCCCCCCGGCCGCGGCACGGACTTCGTCCAGGTCGTCGATGCGCAGGGCCGCGTCCTCGCGGCCAGCCCCAACCTCATCGGCCGCCCCGCCCTCGTCCCCCGACCACCCGTCGCACCCGGCACGGTCCGCGACACCTGGAAGGGCGGCCGGGTCCGCCAGGAACACCGCCAGCGCGTCGTGCAGGTCACCACCGTCACCGAGAAGGGCCTGGTCACCGTCTACGCCGGCACCTCGCTCCGGGACGCCGACACCGCCGACGCCACCATCATGGCGGTGCTGGCCGTCGTGGTCCCGCTGCTCGTCCTGGTCGTCGCCCTGATCACCTGGCGGGTCACCGGGTGGGCCCTGCGGCCCGTCGAGGCGATCCGCGCCGAGGTCGCCGAGATCGGCGACCGCGAACTGCACCGGCGGGTGCCCGTTCCGCCCACCCGCGACGAGGTGGCCCGGCTCGCCGTCACGATGAACGCCACCCTGGACCGGCTGGAGGCCGCCGGCATCCGCCAGCGCCGCTTCATCGCGGACGCCTCGCACGAACTGCGCAGCCCGATCACGGTGCTCCGCACCCAGCTGGAGGTCGCACAGGCCCATCCGGATCCCGAGCTGTGGGGCGAACTGGTCAGCGGCGCCCTGGAGGACACCGTACGGCTCCAGGACCTGGCGGCCGATCTGCTCCTCCTGGCCCGCCTCGACACCTCGGAACCGCCGCCGGCCGCCGCCGTCGACCTCACCGGGGTGGTCCGCGAAGCGGCCCGTACGCGCAGGGGGGAACGCGTCCCCGTCCGTGCGGACATCGCCCCCGGGATCACGGTCCGCGGCAGCAGCATCTGGCTGTCGCGGCTCGTCACCAACCTGCTGGACAACGCCGGCCGCCACGCCGAGGAGTGCGTCGGCCTCGTCCTGCGCGTGGACGGGCCCCGGGGCGAGGCCGTCCTCGAAGTGACCGACGACGGGGCGGGCATCGCGCCCGCCGACCGCGAACGGGTCTTCGAACGCTTCACCCGGCTCGACGACGCCCGCGCCCGCGACGAGGGCGGCACGGGCCTGGGCCTGGCCATCGCCCGGGACATCGCCCTGCGCCTCGGCGGCACGCTCGCCGTCCGGGACTCCCCGAAGGGGGCCCGGCTGGTCGCCACGCTCCCGCTCGGCCCCTGACGGCGCCCGGGACCCCGGCAGCGGAGCCCGCTCAGCAGACCGGCCGGCGTCCCGCGTCCCGGGCGGCCTCCTCCTCCGCCGCGACGGGCGCGGGCAGCCCCGGGACCGGATCGGCCGGTGTCACCAGCAGGCCTTCACTGCCCGGGGGGCCGAAGAGCGGGGCGGGCTTCACGGAGACCCGGCCCGTGGAGACGGCCACCAGGGTGCCGAGGGCCGCGACGTACGCCGGGAAGCTGTCCGTGTCCCGCCGGTGGCGGGCCGGCTCCCGGTAGTCGCCGAGGGCCGGGTACCCGTCCTGCCCGGTGAGCGTGTACGAGGTGGTCACGACCCGGTACGAGGCCTCCTGCCGCAGCGGTGCACCGTCGACGAACACGTCGCCCGGCGCCACCCGGTCCCCGACGGGCCCCGCCGCGTCGAAGGAGTACCGGACGTTGCCCGACACCGCGAGCGGGGCGTAGGTGAGCACGCCGGAGGAGTCCAGGGCCCACTGCTGCTCCAGGGCGTCGTGCAGCCGGCGCCCGGTCACCTCGGCGCTGACCAGCGGGCATCCGTAGCCGACGGACCGCCAGGCCCGCTCGAAGCTGACCGGGTCGTTCAGGGCGGGGCCGGCGAGCAGATCGGTGTTGATCACGCTGCGGCCGACGCGCGGGGCGACCGCGATGAGCGCCAGGTCCGCGCCGGCCGGGGGCTGGTGTCGAAGGAGTCGGGCGCCTGGCGGGCGGCCCACAGCGCCCAGTCGGCGACGAGGTTGCCCATGGTGGACTCCCCGGCCGCGGAGAGCCGGCGGCGGAAGGAGGCCCGCTGGCGTGCGATGACGGCCGCCCCGTGCTGCTGGGCGTAGCCGGCCCAGTGGTCGACGACCTCCTTGAGTACCGGATCGGGGGTCACGTCACGGGTGTTGGGGTGGTTGACGGAGCTGGTGAGCGCGCGGACGACCGTACCGGTGTCGGGGTCGAGCCGCAGGGTGATCTCGCCGATGATCTGCCCGTGGCAGCCGGCCTCGACGAAGGGCCGCGGCCGCCCGAGGGGATCCGGGAGCATCATGTTGAAGGCGCAGTGCCAGTGGCCGGTGACGATCGCGTCGATGTCGGGGGAGACGCACAGCGCCAGCTCGTAGGCCGGACCGCTGGGCTCGCTCCCGGAATCGAACTCGCTGCCCGCCACGGCCCCGTCGTGCATGCTGAGCACGATGGCGCCCACCCCGAGCTCCTTGAGCCGGGCGGCGCAGAGGTTGGCGGAGGTGAGCTGGTCCAGGGTGGTGAGGCCGGGCTGGAAGGAGTTCCCGAAGGACTCCGTGCCGACGACCGTCAGGTGGATGAACCCGATGGGCAGCCGCCGCCCGTCCGGGGCGTCCACCCACTCGATGTGGTACGGGGGGAGCACGCTCTCCCCGGTCTCCGTGGCAACGGCGTTGGCGCTGTACCAGCGGAACTCGGCGCCGTGGAAGGGGGCGCCCGTCGAGTCCGGGAACGAGTTGGTGAGACCCGCCCCGTCGTAGGGGAGCCCCTGCTCCATGTGCCGGCGCAGGAAGCCGGGCGTGCGGTCGAACTCGTGGTTGCCGGCGGTCGCGAAGTCCAGGCCGAGCCGGTTCAGGGCCTCGACGGTCGGCTCGTCGGCGAGGGTGAAGGCGGGGAACTCCCAGCCGGAGAGGAGGTCGCCCGGCGCGAAGAAGAAGGAGTTGGCCCGGCCGGCCCGCAGCCGGGCGAGATGGGTGGCCATGTAGGCGACCCCGCCGACCGCGTACGTACGGCCGCCCGCGCCGGTGATGACGGAGTCCC
Organism: Streptomyces sp. TBY4; assembly: GCF_024213195.1. Taxonomy (GTDB): domain Bacteria; phylum Actinomycetota; class Actinomycetes; order Streptomycetales; family Streptomycetaceae; genus Streptomyces. The sequence continues at coordinate 62,562 of NZ_JANAVF010000010.1, forward strand.
GGGCCGGGGCGGCGGAAAGGTAGCCGTGCAGGTCGGTGATGTGCAGCAGTTGCACGTCCACGTACCCGGCCGCGCTCGCGGCATCGCCCGCCGCGCCGGTGGCGGCCGCCGCGGTGCCGGTGAGCGCCTTGAGACCGACGGCCCCGGCGGCCCCCGCGGCCCGGGCCAGGAACCGGCGCCGGCCGAACTCCTCCATCTGCGCCCCCGTTCCGCCGGCGGGCCAACTCCCGCACGCTCAGCAGCAGTCTGTGCGCGCCCGGTGACCGTCCGTAGCGCGGCATTCGTCACCGCGGCGAAATTCCGGGGAACTTCACCCTGTCGGCGAAGGGTCCCGCTCCGTACGGCACGGAGCGGGGCGCGCGGCGGCGCGGTCACGGAGCGGCGTAGCGGGCCAGGAAGAGGTCGACTCCCGAGGTGACGACGCGGGTCAGCTCCGCCGGGTCGGGCGCGGTGCCGGGCGCGAAGGTGTGCACCAGCTGCGGGACGCCGACGGTGGCGGCGACGAGCTGGCGGACGGCGAGCTCGGGGTCCGGGACGCGGAGCCTTCCGCGGCGGCCCAGTTCGGTGACGGCCTCGACGAGGGGCCCGTCGTACAGGTCGTACGTGATCCCGTACCAGAGCCGGCCGATCTGGGGGAAACGGTCGGCCTCCCCGATCACCAGGCGGCGCAGCCGCATGATGTCGGGGCGCAGCAGGAACGCGGACCGGTCGCCGGTGAGGCCGATCAGGGCGTCTCGGAGATCTACGGCCTCCACGAGGGCGGGGCCACCGGGTGGGAGGGCGCCGGGCCCGAGGCCGGCGCAGGCTTCGCGCACGCTGCCGCCGATGGCGGCGAGGAACAGCCGCTCCTTGGTGCCGAAATGTTTGTAGACCGTCGCCTTGGAGACTCCCGAGCGGCTGGTGACCGCGTCCATGGAGGCGGCCGCGTACCCCTCGGCGAGGAACTCCGCGACGGCCGCCTCGAGGATTGCCCGGCGCTTGCGCAGGACGGAGCCGGAGGACGCGGGGACGACCGGGATGCCGTACTCGTCGGTGGCGTTCGCCGTCTCGGCTTCCATGGGGGAGTCCTTCGTACCCGTGGGGCTGCACGCGGGGGAGGTGCGTACCGGGCTCAGTGTATGAACCGCGCCGCCCGGTACGCACCGCGTGCGGCGCGCGTCAGCCCTGCGCGCCGCCGCCCTCCCTGACGGCCTCGGTGATGTCGGCCGTGTCGGCGGCCGGCGGGACCGCGATGTCCTTCGCGACGCCGAAGGACAGGAAGTCGATGTGGACGGTGACGTTCCCGAAGACCTGGTTCAGCCGCGAGGGCATGCCCTTGTCGTCGACCCACACGTCCGAGACGAGCTCGGTCGCACCGCCCCCGTCCGCCGTGCCGAACACCGCCTTGGCGTCGCCCATCTTCTCCGCCGGGACCGTGGCCCGGTAGTGCACGGAGCTCTTCCCGTTGACGTCCTCCCGGCCGACCTCGGTGACGTTGCCGGCCCACTTCAGCGACTTCAGCCCGATCGTCGGGTCGTTGTTGCCCGCGCTCATCGCGGCGGCGCCCTGCTCGCCGAGCACGGCCGAGGCCTCGATCTTCAGCCAGGTCTTGCCCGCGAAGGGGCCGCTGGTCGCCGGATCGATGCCGTAGTAGTACGCGCCCTGGACGAGCCGGTACGTGACCGTGCCATCGGCGACCAGGTCCTGCATCTCGAGGTCCGCGGCCGGCATCTCGGCTTCCATCGCGAGGCCGTTGCCCCAGGAGTAGGTGCCGTTCACCTGGACCGGTTTTCCGCCCGTGCCGGGCATCGTCACGCTCATCTCGACCTCGGCCGAGCCCGCCTTGGAGGCCTCGTCGGAGGCCTTCGTGAGCTTCGCGACCAGGGCCTCCGCCGAGTCCGCCGCCTTCTCGCCCACGGAGGCGCCGGCGGTACACCCGCTCAGGCCCGCCGTCACGATCACGGCCGCCGCGATGCTCGCCCCGACCGTCCCTACTGTCCCTGCCTTCATTTCCCCACCCCTTGGTCCCTCGGTTCCTTGGTCGGTTGCGCCGGTCCCAGTCCCCCCGGACGGGACCCGAGGCCGGCGGAAATGTGCGGGCACACGTCCGAACGGCCTGTATATCCTGCCCGGCATGCTGCGAGTCGAACGCCTGCGGGCCGATCACGAGGAAGCCCTGCTGGCCTTCGAGCGGGACAACCGGGCCTACTTCGCCCGCTCCGTACCGGACCGCGGTGACGCCTACTTCGCGGAGTTCGCCGCCCGGCACCGCGCGCTGCTCGCCGAACAGGACACGGGCGCGTGCCGGTTCCACGTGGTGCTGGACACCGCCGGGGAGCTGATCGGACGCGTCAACCTCGTGGACCTGGCGGACGGTGCGGCCGACCTCGGCTACCGGATCGGCGAACGGGCGGCGGGCCGCGGCGCGGCCACCGCCGCCGTCCGGGAGATCTGCCGACTCGCCGCCACGGAGTACGGCCTCGAGGCCCTGACCGCCTCCGCGGCCGTGGCCAACCCGGCATCGGCGGCAGTCCTGCGCCGAACCGGATTCACAGTGACGGGCGAGACCCTCCTGGACGGCCACCCCGCCCTGACGTACCACCGATCCCTCACCCCCGACGCCTGACCCCGCCCGCCTCCCGGCCCCGGGGCTGGTGCGTACGGGTGACGGTCCGACAGAGGCTGATCACCCCATCGGGGTCCTCGGCGCGCGCGCACGGCATTGATCACCGAGTGTGTTGATCACCGGCAGCGCGCGCTGCCCGTCGGCCCCCGCACTGAGGAGTCCCCGTCCCCATGGCTGTCGCCGCCGCAGTCCCCGCAGTCCGCGTAGTCCGCGCCGCCCTCGGCGCGCTGATAGGTCGTGGGCTCGCGGCCGGACCGGTGGCCTGCCTAATCCTGGTAGGTCGGTAGGTCGGTAGGTCGGTAGGTCGGTCTGCCGGGCCTGCTGCGCGGCCCCCCGCACGGCCGCGCCCGGCGGCATCCGCCGGACGACGTCGGGCCGGCCCTCCGGCCCGATCACGCCCACGCCCGCGAACACGCGGGCCACGCACGGCGTAGTGACCGCGCAGGGCCACGGCCACCCGAGGCACCCGTCAGCGCACCCCCTCCCTTCCCCCCACGTAAGGGTTCCCCATGTCCCGTCCCGGAGTCGCCCGCGCCCTGGTCGCCGGCACCCTGCTCGGTCTGCTCCCCGCGGGCCCCGCGGCCGCGCACGAAGCCCCGTACGATCCGGGTGCCGTCCGCCCGGCAGCGCCGTACGCCGCCCCCGAGCGCGTGCGCCGCGAGATCCGCGCGGACGAGCGGCGCACCCTCGGTGAGGACCACGCCGAGGAGCACGCCCGGACCCGCCTCGCGCTGCGGGACGCCGCCGACTACCCCGACACCACCCGGCGCGCCCGCCTGAAGGCCCTCACCGAGTCGCAGGCCGAGGCCAATGCCGGTCTGGCGCCCGAGAAGTACGGCGTGTTCAGGGAGTACTTCGACTCCCCGGACTTCGCCGCCCACATCGCGCTGTTGCCCACCGGCAAGGTGCTGCTCTTCTCCTTCGAGCGGATCGAGACCAACCCCACCAAGGAGCCCGCCCCCACCAACATCATCGGCGCCACGAACGCCGGCCGCGCCTTCCTCTGGGACCCGGCCAAGGGCACCGGCGCGGAGGCGTTCACGAAGGTCACTCCGCCGGTGGTGGACATGCCGGACGGCACCGGCTCCCCGCGCCCCGCGCCGTTCTTCTGCTCCGGGCACTCCTTCCTGCCCAACGGCATGCTGGGGGTCTTCGGCGGCAACCTCGGCTCCAACGGAGGCAGCGGCGCCAAGCTCTCGCTGGTCTTCGACCCGTGGACGGAGACCTGGAGCCGCAACCAGGACATGGCCACCGGGCGCTGGTACCCCTCCGTGGTGACCGCCGCGGACGGCCGCCAGCTCATCATGTCCGGCCAGTCCGAGCTGGGCTGGGGCACCCCGACCCCGCTCGTGGAGCGCTTCCCCGCCCTCGGCCACCCGGTGCCCCGGGAGAAGGAGGACGTCCCGCGCGACGTCCCGGTCGGCGGGTTCAGGGCGAAGGCCCCCTTCACCCGCGACTACCCCCACCTCTTCTCGCTCCGCGACGGCCTGGTCTACGGGCTCGGCCGGGTCCACAGCGAACAGTGGGCCTTCGACCCCGCCGCCGAGTCCCGCACCGATCTGCCGCCCCGGCCCGACGGCAGTTCCCGGACGTACGGGGGAGCCGTGCCGCTGCCCGGCGGGTACGAGGGTCCCAAGGCGGCCCTGATCATCGGCGGGGACCGCACCGACCCGAACACCTACAAGCTGTCCGGGGACCGCTGGACCGTCGACAAGCCCCGGGCCTTCGGCCGCACCCAGGACAACACGCTGCTGATGCCGGACGGGACGCTGCTGACGGCGAGCGGCGGATTCGACATCCGCGACTACGGCAACGGGGTCCTGAACCCCAACGCCGACCTCAAGTACCGCCAGTTCGAGATGCGCGACCGGCACGGCAACTGGAAGCTCGGCCCCGCCCAGCGGCTTCCCCGCGGCTACCACTCCAACGCCCTCGTCCTGCCCGACGGCCGGGTCGTGGTCACCGGTGACGAGCTCCAGCAGCTCGCCAACGACGCCGACATCACGGACGGGATGAACGGCACCATCGAGATCTACGAGCCCTCCTACCTCCACCAGGGAGCCCGGCCCGCACTCGACGGCGCGCCCGCCGGCCCGGTCGGGTACGACACCCGCTTCGAGGTGACCACGAGCACCCCCGGCCAGGTCGAACGGGCCGTCCTGCTGGCACCCACCACCGCCACGCACGCGGTCAACACCAGCCAGCGGCACGTGGAACTGCGGATCAAGCGGCGTGCGGGCGACACCCTCACCCTGCAGGCCCCGCCGAACGCGGCCGCCGCGCCGTCCGGCTACTACATGCTCTTCCTCCTCGACGCCGGGGGAGTGCCCAGCGTCGCCCGGTGGATCAAGCTCGACTCCGGAGCACCCGCAGCGGCGCAGCGCTGAACGCGGCCGCCTTCGCTGGTTCCCACATACCCCCCGCGGTGCGCCGTTCGCGGCCCCGTTGAGCGTTCCCCCGTTCCCCCGTCCCTCTGTCGCTTGGAGCAAGCCGATGGCCCTCGCCCCGTCGCCGCCCCCGGGCTGCCCCCACACCGGACCCGCCCGCAGGACCGTGGTCCAGGCCGCGGCCCTCGCCGCCGCCGGTCTCACCGCGGGCCTCGCGCCCACCGCTTGGGCCGCCCAGGCCCCGGCCCGCCCGGCGGCGGCGGGCCCGGGCACGGAGCCCGCACGGACGGACACCGCCCCCGCACCCCTCCCGCTGCGCACCGACCCGCACTCCCAGGGCGATGTCCTCGCCGGGTTCCGCAAGGACCACGCCTGCTTCCTGTTCCTCCACTTCACCGACGCCGCGAAGGCCCGGCGCTGGCTGACCCGCCTGCTGCCCTCGGTCTCCACCACCGAGGAAGTGGCCCGCTTCAACCGGGCCTTCAGCAGGGCCCGCCGGCGCAGTGGCGGCATCGACCCCGACTCCATGGCCACCCTGTGGACCGGCATCGGCCTGACCCATCCGGGGCTGCGCCTGCTGGCGGGCAAGGAGCCCTTCCCCGCCGCCCCGCCCGGCTCCAGCGCCGAGGCCTTCAGCCAGGGCTGCGCCGCCCGCGCGCAGCAGCTCGGCGACACCGGCACCAGCGCCCCGCAGTCCTGGCTGTTCGGCGCCGAGGAGCCCGGCCGCGCGGTGCACGTGGTCCTCACGCTCGCCGCCGACCAGCCCGAACGCCTCGCCACCGCCGTCGCCGAACACCGCGCGGGTGCGGCCGCGGACGGCGCGACGGTCCTGTTCCAGCAGGACGGAGCCACCCTCCCCGGTGAACTGCGCGGGCACGAGCACTTCGGCTTCCTCGACTGCATCAGCCAGCCCGGCGTACGGGGCTTCGACGAGCCCGACCCGGCCGACCCCGGCGGCGTGCTCGGCAAGCCCGGAACCCGGCTGATCCCCGCGGGCGAGTTCGTCGTCGGCCTGGAGCGCGTGGGCAAGCGCCCCACGGGCCTGCCCGCCTGGGCCACCGGCGGCGCCTTCCAGGTGGTGCGCCGCCTCGCGCAGGACGTGCCCGGCTGGTGGACCCAGGTCGCCCTGCGCCTCGCCGAGCTGCAGCGCGCCGGCGCGGCGCCCGCCGACGCCGGCCGGGAGTGGCTCGGAGCCCGGCTGATGGGCCGCTGGCCGGGCGGCATGCCGGTCTCCCTGTGCCCCGCGGCGGAGCAACTGCCGGTGCCGGGCCGGCATCCCGACGCCGGACTCGACTACAGCCAGGACCCGCAGGGCTGGGAGATGCCGCTGTTCGCGCACATCCGCAAGGGGAACCCGCGCGACGGCCTCGTCCTCACCCCGGGCCGTCCCCCCGTGGCCCAGGCGGAGCTCGACGCGCGGCGCCTGATGCGGCGCGGAATCCCGTACGGCTCCGTCTACCAGCCCGAACTGGGGGAGGAGCACGGTCCGCAGGCCCCCCGCGGGCTGGTCTTCGTATGCCACCAGTCGGACCTGGTGGGGCAGTTCGAGCTGGTGATGCGCAAGTGGGTGAACGACCCCGAGTTCCCGGCCGGCCGCACCCCGCGCACCGGCTGCGACCCGGTCATCGGCCCCGATTCGCCCATCGCCTTCGAAACCCCCTCGGCGGACGGCACCGGCAGCCGGGCCAACACCCTCCACTTCGGCCGCTTCGTCCGCACCGAGGGATCGGTCTACGCCTTCAGCCCCTCCCTCCCCGTCCTGCGCGCCCTGGCCAAGGGCGAACTCGACGTCTCCATCGAGTTCCACACCGGCTCCGTGCTGCGCCCCGGTGACGTCCTCGACGCGGGGAAGGCCCGGCTCACCCTCGAAGCCTCGGGCGACCTCGCCCTGCTCGACGTCGGGGGCACCCGTACCTGGCGCACGTACACGGCCGGCGTCGGCCACGACGCCGTGCTCACCCAGGACGGCGAACTGGTCGTGCGCGACGCCGACGGCTCCACGGTCTGGTCCAGCGGAACCGGCCGCCACCCTGGCGCGCGCCTGCTCCTGCGTCCCTCCGGAGAGCTGGTGATCCTGGCCGGGACCCGGGTGCTGTGGAAGGCGTCCGCCTCGTAGGGTGACCGCATGGCGATCACGGAACCAGTGACAGACGACACCCGGTTGATCTACGGCTGCATGGCTCTCGGCGGGAGCTGGGAGCCCGGCCCGTACCAGGCCGAGGACATCGACGAGGCCGAGGCGGTGATCGAGGCCGCCCTCGACAGCGGCATCACGATGTTCGACCACGCCGACATCTACCGGCACGGAAAGGCGGAAGCCGTCTTCGGCGAGGTGCTCGCCCGCACCCCCGGCCTGCGCGAGCGCATCACGCTGCAGACCAAGTGCGGCATCCGGCTCGCCGAAGGCGACCGCCCCGGCATCTACGACCTGCGGGGCGCGAGCATCCTCCGCCGCGTCGAGGAGTCCCTCACGCGGCTGCGCACCGACTTCATCGACGTGCTGCTCCTGCACCGGCCCGACCCGCTGGCCGACCCCGAGGACATCGCCGGGGCGCTCGCCTCGCTCCACCGCCAGGGTCTCGTGAGGAAGTTCGGCGTCTCCAACATGAGCGGCGCGCAATGCGCCCACCTGCAACGCCACCTCGACGTCCCGCTCGTCGCCAACCAGCTGGAGATGAGCCTGCACCGGCGGGACTGGCTGGAGGACGGCGTGCTCGTCAACACCCCGGCCGCGGCGGCCGTCGGCTTCCCGGCCGGGACTGTCGAGTACTGCACGGCGCACGGAGTACGCCTCCAGGCCTACGGGGCCCTGGCCCAAGGACGCTTCACCGGACGGGAGTCGAGCGTCGGGGAGCACGCCACCGCCGAGCACCTGCGCGCCCTGGCCAAGGCGAAGGACACGACCCCGGAGACGATCCTGCTGTGGTGGCTGCAGCGCCACCCGGCCCGCATCGCCCCCGTCATCGGCACCGGGCGCCCCGACCGCATCAGGGCCTGCCGCGACGCCGCGCTGCGCGCCCCGGACCTCGGCCACGAGGAGTGGTACTCCCTGTGGCTGACGGCCCGGGGCGGGCCGCTGCCCTAGGACACGCTCTAGCCGGGGGAGCCGACCGCGCACACCAGGATCGGGGTGGCGCGGTTCGGGTCGAGGCCGTTGCGGACCAGGTGCCAGACGTTGAGGTCGTAGGCCTCGCCGATGTGGCCCACCGGGTCGAAGGGGCAGAAGTCCTGCACGTACTGGTTCCTGACCCCCGGCTCGCGGACGAACGCCGTCTCGGTCGGGGTCACCAGCTCGTCGTAGCGCGAGGTGATGATGGTGTACGCGATCCCGGGCTGGGCCACCGGACCGTCGTTCAGCGCGAGGATCGCGGGGCCGCCGGGCACCTCGTCGGCGAGCACCGGGATGCCGACGGTGGTCACGATCTTCTCCATGGTGGCCCGGCCGATCAGCTTGTCGCCCAGGTCCAGCAGTCCGGCGGCGTTCGTGCCGTGGGTCGGGGGAGCGATGGCCACGACCGCCTTGATGTGGGACTGGATGCCCTGCATCTTGGCGAGGTAGAGGGCTTGGAGCCCGCCTTCGGAGTGGCCCACGACCGAGACCTTGGCCGCGCCGGTCGCGCCGCGCACCTTCTCCACGTACTCCTTGATCTCCAGGTTCGAGACGGCCACCGGCTTGAGGCCTCCGACCAGCGGGAAGCCCTCGTAGGCGCCGTAGGTCAGGGCGAAGGTGCAGTAACCGCGGGCGGCCAGGTCCAGCTGGAGGAAGTTGAGGTCTTCGTACCAGGTGGCGAAGGTGCCGTGCAGCAGCACCACGGGCTCGGGGTGCGCGGCGCTCGGCCGGCAGGAGAAGTCGTTCACCCCGCCTCGCGCGGCGCCCTCGGTGGCGGAGTGCGCCGGGAAGGCGGCGCCGAGCAGCAGGGCCAGGGGGAGGGCGGCCCTGGCGAGCAGGGTGCGGGTGCGCGACGCACGGGTACGGCGGACCATACGACATCTCCTGACGGGGGGTCATGCGCGGGGCGTGCACGGGGTCGTGCGCGGGGGTGTGCACGGGGCGGAGTGCACAGAATGCTCCGGTGCGCCGCCCGTGTCCCCTGGCTGTACGCGCAGAATGCTTCCTCCCGCGTTTGTGCACGGCGACAATGCGGGGATGGACGATGCGGCGGGTGATGGTGTGGAACACGCTGCGGGGGTCGGGGAGTTGGCGGCCGCGCCGGAGAGCGCCGCCGCGCTGTTGCCCCGGGTGGCGGAGATGGCGGCCGAGACCGTCGCCCGGCTGACCGCCGACATCCCCGCCTACCGGCTGCTGCCCGACAGCGTCCTCGGCGGGGATCTCGTCGCGAACACCGAAGCCGTGCTGAAACTGTTCTTCACCACCGTCGCCGAAGGGCGGGCGCCGACCGGAGCCGAACTGGCGGCCCCCATCGCCTGGGGCGCCGAGCGGGCCCGGGACGGGGTCCCCCTGGAGGCGGTCCTACGGGTCTACCCGCTCGGCGCCCGCCGGGCCTGGGAGCTCGCCGCAGCCGGCCCGGAACCCGTGGCCGACCCGTACGCCCTGGTGACGGGCCTGCTGGCGTTCCTCGGCGAGGTCATGCCGAAGGTCGCCGAGGCCTACCTGCGCGAACAGGCCGACCTCGACTGGGAGCAGCGCGAGCACGGCCGCAACCTCGCCGGAGTCCTGCTCGCGGGCCGCCCGGCCCGGCGCGCGGCCGAACGGTACGGGCGCACCCTCGCCGAACGGTACGAGGTGGTCGTGCTGCGACTGCCCGAGGCGCCCGGTGGGGCGACGAACCGCATCCTGCGTGCCCTGCGCTCCGAACTCGACGGAAACCCCGAGGTGCTGGCCACCTTCAAGGGGGAGGGAGGCGTCCTCCTCGTCCCGCTGGCCCCGTCAGGTCCGTCAGGTCCGTCTGGTCCGCCCGGCCCGTTCGCCCAGGCCACCCCGTCGGTCCAGTCCACCCCGTCCGCTCCGTCCGCCCCGTCCGTCCCCCGCGCCCCGGACGGCGCGACCCGGCGGCTGCTCGCCCGGCTCGACACGGCGGCCGAACTGCGGTGCACGGCGGCCGCCGCCGTCGCCGAGGACCACGGCTCGATCCCGCGGGCCCAGGCGGAAGCCTCCGAGGTCCTCGCCCTGGCAGAGGACTTGGGGCGCCCGCCGGGTCTCTACCGGCTGGCCGACCTCGCCGTCGAGTACCAGCTCGTGCGGCCGGGCCCCGCCCGCGACGCCCTGGCCCGGGTCCTGGCACCCCTCGACGGCCAGCCCCACCTGATCGCCACCCTGCGGGAGTTCATCGCGGCCGGCTACCGGCGCGCCGAGGCCGCCGAAGCCCTCACCGTCCACCGCAACACCCTGACCTACCGCCTCGGACGCATCCGGCTGCTCACCGGCCACGACGCCACCGACCCCGCGGGGGCCCGCCACCTCGCGGCCGCCCTGACGGCGTACGGCGCGGCCCGCCGCACCGGCGGCTGAGCCCCCCCGGGCCGCCCACCCCTCTCAGGTGAGGGGGAGCAGCCGGGACGGTGCGTGCGCCGACGCGGGCGCGGCGACGGCGGAGGCGGCGGCCAGCGGGGCATCGGTGGAGGCGAGCGGGGCGTGGGCGCCGGCGCCCACCGCGCTGCCGGCCAGCCAGGCGTCCCAGTCGAGGTTCCAGTCCCCGAACCCGTTGGCGAAGGGGGCCATCGGCTCACCGCCGCTGTTCACCACCGACACCACGTCGCCCACCCGCACCGTGTCGAAGAACCAGGCCGCGTCGGCGGTGCTCATGCCCGTGCAGCCGTGGCTGACGTTCTCCTCGCCCTGCGCGTCGACCGACCAGGGGGCGGCGTGCACGTACTCCCCGCTCCACGTCACCCGGGTCGCGTAGAAGACGGGCAGGTCGTAGAACTCGCTCGTACCGCGCTTGATGCCCACCGTGTCCCCGCGCATCCGCACCTTGCGCTCCTTGCCGAGCACCACCTTGATGCCGGTGCGGGTCAGGAACCCGGCCTTGCCCGTGGTCACCGGGATGGTCCGCAGGATCCGGCCGTTGCGCCGTACGGTCATCTCGTGCGCGGCGGCGTCGGTGACCGCCTCGATCCGGTCCCCGACGGTGAACCGCAGGGACTCCGAGGGGCCGCCGTACTCCCCCTCCCCGACCTCGACCCCGTCGAGACCGCTGACCACGCGCACCACGGCGTGGGCGGGCCAGTACGTACGGGGCCGGTAGTGCAGCGTCGAGTCGTCGACCCAGTGCCAGGCCCCCTCGACGGCCGGCTCCGAGGTGACCTGCAGGGCCCGCTCCACCCGGGCCCGCGCGGCCGGGTCGGCGCCGGGGACGGGGCGGCTCAAGGAGGCCGTCACGATCTGTCCCGCCCCGTACGTGCCGGGCCGCGGCCCGAACTCGGCGGTGAGCCGGTCGTCCCGCGCCGCCTCCGCGGTCCGGAACGCCATGGTCACGCCGACGGGGGTGCCCGCCGCGTCCTGGGCGCCGACCCGGACGGTGTAGGTCTCACCGGCGCGCAGCGGCTCGGTGTTGCCCCAGTGGTGCCCACGGGCTCCGAGGGCGCCGCCCACGTAGCGGCCGTGCCCGTCGTGGACCGTCACATAGGTGAGCAGCCCCGGGCCGGCGAGGGTGATCTCCAGGGGGCTGGCCGCGTCGGTGGGCAGGACGACCGTGTGCGCGGCCGCCCGGGCCGCGCCGCGGGAGGCGGGATCGCGCACCACGGAACCCGCTCCGCTGGCGGTTGCCCGCACCAGCTGCTGCTCCAGCCCGCCGCACAGTCCGGCACGGAAAGCCTCCATCGCGCACTGCACGCCGCCGTCGTCCAGCACCCGGCCGACCAGCAGGTCCACGGAGCCCGTGCGCTCGCCGCCGGGCGGCCGACCGTCACCGGAGTGCGAAGCGGACTGCGGCGCGGCGGCCACGACGAAGACGGCTCCGGCCACCGCCCCGGCCACCTTCCACGTCCTGCCCCGACCCCGTCGCCGGAGTCCTCCACGGTGTGTCGATGACAGCATGCGCGCCACGCAGCCCTCCCAGATCGCCTTCGGCCGGATGGCAGCATCAAAACGATTTCCGGGCAGCCTGATGATCATGAACTCGGCCCGTGGGGCCGAATGGGCACAGAAGAGGGCTCGTACGGAGTAGGGGGGCGGGCGTCAGGGGTGCTTCAGGCCGTGGCCCTGGCGCCCGCCGTGGCGTCGGCGCCGGCCGTGACATTGGCGAAGAACGCGGCGAGGTTCGCGACCGTCCGCTCGATCTTCTCCTCCAGCGTCAGCGACTCCTGGAGCCGGGCGCCCGGGCCCGCGTCCTTCTTGCCCCGTACGTAGAGCGAGCAGGCGAGGTCGCCGCAGATGTAGGCGCCCACGGAGTTGCCCTGCTGCCCGGCCTTGCCCGCCTTCGGCGCGACCATCAGGGAGACGCCCCCGGTGTGGGTGGTCAGGCAGAGCGAGCACATGCTGCGCCGGGCCTGCGAGGGGGCGGCGGCGGCGGAGGAGCGCAGCGCGAGGGCGACCGGGCGGCCGTCCAGCTCGGTGACGAGGTAGGCGCGCTCGGGGGCCTTGGGGTCCCACCAGCCGAGGAAGTCCAGGTCCTCCCAAGGCCGTTCGGCCAGATCGCGGGGTACCGACAGGCGCTTGGCCTCGCCCTTGGTGCAGTTCACGAAGGCGGTACGGATCTCTTGCTCGGTCAGCGGCTTCATGAGAGGCAGGCTAATTTGCCTAAAGGTTTTAGGCAAATGCATAATGCTTATCGCCAGCTAGGAGGCAATTGATGGTTCGAGCAGGACTCAGCACCGAGCGGCTGACCCGGGCGGGCGCCGAGCTCGCCGACGAGGTCGGCTTCGAGCAGGTGACCGTGTCGGCGCTCGCCCGGCGGTTCGACGTCAAGGTCGCGAGCCTCTACTCGCACCTGAAGAACTCCCAGGACCTCAGGACCCGGATCGCCCTGTTCGCCCTGGAGGAGCTGGCCGACCGCGTCGCGGCAGCACTCGCCGGGCGGGCCGGGAAGGATGCCCTCGCCGCCTTCGCGGAGGCCTACCGGGAGTACGCCCGGCAGCACCCCGGCCGCTACGACGCCGCCCGGCTCCGCCTCGACCCCGAGACGGCGGCCGCGAGCGCGGGCGTCCGGCACGCCCGGATGACGCGGGCCATCCTGCGCGGCTACGACCTGGCGGAACCCGACCAGACCCACGCGGTCCGGATGCTCGGCAGCGTCTTCCACGGCTACGTCAGCCTGGAGCTGGGCGGCGGCTTCAGCCATACCGCCGTGGACCCGCAGGAGTCCTGGGACTGGATCGTGGACTCGCTCGACGCGATGCTGCGCAACCGGAGCACCGGATCCACCACCCCATCCACTACCTGATCCACCACCGGATCCCGATCCCCCCGAGGCTGAGGTCGAGGCGATGAACCCCGAGCGCGACCTGATCACCACACCCGTCACCGAGGACCTCCTGCGCGGCGCGGCCGACGTGGAACGCACCGCGCACGGCCTGCTGCCCCACCGGCTGCCCGCCCGGGCCCGGCTGCGGATCCCCGACGACCAGCTGGCCACGGCCGAGGCCCGCCCGTCCGGCGTGCGCCTGGTCTTCCGTACCAGGGCCACCGTCATCGAACTCGACGCCCTGCCCACGAAGAGGGTCTACCGCGGCTTCCCGGCCTCACCGGACGGCGTGTACGACCTCGTGGTCGACGGCGTGCTCACGGCCCGGGCCACCGTGCCCGGAGGCAGGGTCCGCACCCTCGACCTGGCCACCCAGGCGGTGGAACTGGAGGAGGGCCCGCCCGGGACCGCACGCTTCGCGGATCTGCCCGCGCGGGAGAAGGACGTCGAGATCTGGCTCCCGCACACCGAGATCACCGAGCTGATCGCGCTGCGCACCGACGCCCCCGTCGCGCCCGCGCCGGACAGCGGGCGCAGGGTGTGGCTGCACCACGGCAGCTCCATCAGCCACGGCTCGGACGCGGAGCGGCCCACCGGGACCTGGCCGGCCCTGGCCGCGGCGCGCGGCGTGGTGGACCTGGTCAACATGGGCTTCTCCGGCAGCGCCCTGCTGGACCCCTTCACCGCCCGCGCGATGCGCGACACCCCCGCCGACCTGCTCAGCGTCAAGATCGGCATCAACATCGTCAACCTGGACGTCATGCGGCTGCGCGCCTTCGGCCCCGCGGTGCACGGCTTCCTCGACATCCTCCGGGAGGGCCGCCACGCGGCGACGCCGCTCCTCGTGGTCTCGCCGCTCCTGTGCCCGATCCAGGAGGACACCCCGGGCCCCCTGGCCACCGACTTCAGTACCGGGACCCTGCGGTTCAGGGCGCTGGGCGACCCGGCCGAACGGGCCGCCGGGCGGCTGACGCTGAATGCCGTACGCGAGGCGCTCGCCGGGATCGTCGCGCAGCGGGCGGCCGAGGACCCGCACCTGCACTACCTCGACGGCCGCGGGCTCTACGGCCCCGCGGACCACGCCGAGCTGCCGCTGCCCGACGACCTCCACCCCGACTCCGCGGGCCACGTCCGCATCGCCGAGAACTTCGCCCGCCACGCCTTCGCCGCCGGGGGCCCCTTCGCCGCGGCGACCGGCTGAATCCCTCGACCGGCTGAAGGACCGCTCGCCGCCGCCCCCGCCGCGCGTCACAATGACGGCACGCGCGGCCGGGGGCGAGGAGCTCCACGGCCCGTCATTTTGCATGATCATGCATCATCGCGCATACTCATCCCATGTCAAAGGTTCTCACCTCCCTGCCCACCGGCGAGCGCGTCGGAATCGCCTTCTCCGGCGGCCTCGACACCTCCGTCGCCGTCGCCTGGATGCGCGACAAGGGTGCCGTCCCCTGCACCTACACCGCCGACATCGGCCAGTACGACGAGCCCGACATCGCGTCGGTGCCCGCGCGGGCCACGGCGTACGGCGCCGAGATCGCGCGCCTGGTCGACTGCCGTGCGGCGCTCGTGGAGGAGGGCCTGGCGGCTCTCGCCTGCGGCGCGTTCCACATCCGCTCGGGCGGCCGTGCCTACTTCAACACGACGCCCCTCGGCCGCGCCGTGACCGGCACGCTGCTGGTCCGCGCGATGCTGGAGGACAACGTCCAGATCTGGGGCGACGGGTCGACCTTCAAGGGCAATGACATCGAGCGGTTCTACCGCTACGGCCTGCTCGCCAACCCGCACCTGCGCATCTACAAGCCCTGGCTCGACGCCGACTTCGTCACCGAGCTCGGTGGTCGCAAGGAGATGTCGGAGTGGCTGCTCGCCCACGACCTCCCGTACCGCGACAGCACCGAGAAGGCCTACTCCACCGACGCCAACATCTGGGGCGCCACCCACGAGGCGAAGACCCTGGAGCACCTCGACACCGGTGTGGAGACCGTCGACCCCATCATGGGCGTCCGGTTCTGGGACCCCTCGGTCGAGATCGCCACCGAGGACGTGACGATCGGCTTCGAGCAGGGCCGCCCGGTCACGATCAACGGCAAGGAGTTCGCCTCCGCCGTGGACCTGGTCATGGAGGCGAATGCCATCGGAGGCCGCCACGGCCTCGGCATGTCGGACCAGATCGAGAACCGGATCATCGAGGCCAAGAGCCGCGGCATCTACGAGGCTCCGGGCCTGGCCCTGCTGCACGCGGCGTACGAGCGCCTCGTCAACGCGATCCACAACGAGGACACCGTCGCCCAGTACCACAACGAGGGCCGGCGCCTCGGCCGCCTCATGTACGAGGGCCGCTGGCTGGACCCGCAGGCGCTGATGATCCGCGAGTCCCTGCAGCGCTGGGTGGGCACGGCGATCACGGGCGAGGTGACGCTGCGCCTGCGCCGCGGCGAGGACTACTCGATCATGAACACCACGGGCCCGGCGTTCAGCTACCACCCGGACAAGCTCTCCATGGAGCGCACCGAGGATTCGGCGTTCGGCCCGGTGGACCGCATCGGCCAGCTCACCATGCGCAACCTCGACATCGCCGACTCCCGCGCGAAGCTCGAGCAGTACGCGGGCCTGGGCATCGTCGGTACGACCCACCCCGCCCTGATCGGCGCCGTCGAGGCGCCCGGCTCCGGCCTGATCGGCGCCATGCCCGAGGGCGGCGCCGAGGCGATCGCCTCGCGCGGCGAGGTCTCCGGCGACGACGAGCTGCTGGACCGCGCCGCGATGGAGTTCGGCACCGACTAGCAGGCACGGCAGGACGTGACGCGCCGCCCGTGGTCCCTACAGGGACCACGGGCGGCGTTTCCCATGGGGGCAGGTCCTGAGGCGTCAGGAGGCCGTGGTCATCCAGGGGGCGACCGCGCCACCGCGCACCCGGCGCACCTCGCCCCGGGAGTCCAGGAGCCGGAGGTCGCGGTGGACGGTCATCGCGCTGACGTCCAGTTCGCGGACGAGCCGCTCGAGGGAGACGTACCCCTCGCGGCACGCCGTCTCGACGATGTACCGCTGCCGGGAGGCGGCGGTCAGCTTGCCCGTCGCCAGGCTGATCCGGCGTACGCGGTCACTCACGGCAGCCTCCTTGTTCGCATGGACCAGATGTAGACCAAAACTAGACCACCTCACATCGGGGGAACTTGGCCGAAGGTCCCGGACTTCCGGGCCCGTGGACGGGGTGCGTCCCGATGCTGACTAGTCCTTCTGGTCCATTCCTGGTCCAGAAGGGATCGGCCGCGGTGAATACTGGAAGGGTGAATCAGCCCCTGGACCTGCGGCCCGTCCTCCGGGACGGGTCCGGGCCCGTCCACGTGCAGGCGCGCGACGCGATCGCCGACGCCCTCGCCGCGGCCGCCCTCGCCCCCGGCACGCGCCTCCCCTCCGAGCGCCACCTCTGCGAGCGCCTCGGGGTCAGCCGGGTCACGCTCCGCAAGGCCCTGCACGCGCTGCAGGAGGAGGGCCGGATCGGATCGGAGCAGCGGGCGGGCTGGCACGTCGCGGCCGCCCCCGGCGCCCTCCCGGCCTTCGAGCACACCTCCGAGCAGATCGGCGGGCTCATGGAGTACGGCCGCTGGCTCGGCTTCACCCCGACCGCGCGCGTACTCGCCGCCAGACTGCGCCCGGCGGATTTCGGGGAGGCCGACACCCTCCAGGTACTGCCCGGGGCGGGGATCTTCGAGCTGGACCGGGTGCGGCTCTTCGACGACGCCGTCATGTGCCACTCCGTCACCCTCGTCCCGGCGGAGCGCGCGCCGGGCATCGAGGGTCCCGACTACACGGCCGCATCGCTGTACACCGAGCTCGCGGCCCGCGGCATCGTCCCCACCCGTGCCGGCTACACCGTCCACTCTTCCCTCGTCCCCGCGGACGAGGCCCCCCTGCTCGAACTGCCCGAGGGCGCTCCCGTACTCCACATCGAGCAGCTCACCCGCGATCAGTTCGGCCGCCCCTGCGAGTACAACCGCGTGGTCTACCGCGCCGACCGCTACCGCTTCCACGCCACCCTGACGCCCGGTCCGGGCGGGGACTGATGGCGGCGGACCGGGGGCCGTTGGTCCCTTGTGGGGGTTCGAGGCAACCGTAGATTTGGACAAAAGGGATGTTCGATCGATCGGTGGAGAGGGTGGAGCGATGGCCGAGGTCCACTGGGAGGCCGGCCCGTACCGGATCACGGTGTCGCTGCCGGAATCGGACGCGCCGTGGGCGGCGGAGGGTACGAAGGGGCTGCGGGGGATCCGCCCCCTGTACCAGGGGCGGGGGCCCGAGCCCCGCCCGCTCCCCGAAGTCGAGGGCGGGATGAACCCTGTGCTGCTGGGCGCGCTCGGCAAGGGATTCTGACGGAGCCCTGGCAGGATCACGGCATGGAACGTGTGCTGGGGATCGGTGGATATTTCCTGCGGGCCGCGGATCCGGCGGCCCTGGGTGCGTGGTACCGGGACTGCCTGGGTCTGGACTCGGACGAGCACGGCCTGTGGCGCCAGGCCGCCGGGCCGACGGTGTTCGCGCCGTTCGAGTCCGGAACCGACTACTTCGGGTCCCCCGCCCAGCAGACCATGCTCAACTTCCGGGTCCGCGACCTGGACGCGATGCTCGCGCAGCTGCGCGCCCAGGGGGCGGACGTGGCGGGGGAGACCCAGGACATGGACGGTGTCGGCCGGTTCGGCTGGGTCACCGATCCCGAGGGCAACCGGATCGAGCTGTGGCAGCCCGCCTGAGCACGCCCCTCAGGCGCCGGCGGCGACAGCCGGCTCGCGGGCAGGAGTCCCGGGCCCCGCTGCCGGAGCATCGGAAGCCGCCGGGGTCGGCGGAGTGGCGTACACCGCCTCCGCCGGCAGGTGGCGCTCCAGCCGGGTCAGGGCGAACGCGGCGCCCAGCGCGGCGACGGCCAGGAAGGCCCAGGGCAGGCGCCCGTCGAGCGCGAGCAGTCCCGTGAAGAGCGACGGGGCCAGCGCGGTGGCCAGGGAGTACGACAGCTGGTACGTGGCGAGGTAGCGGCCGCGTACGGCCTCGGGCGCGGCCGAGACCGACAGGGCGCCGCCCGAGGGGCTGTGGACCAGTTCGCCGACCGTGTAGACCACCACGATGGCCAGCAGGGCGACCAGCGTCGCGGTCTGCCCGGGCCGGACCGTGCCGAGCACGATCTGCCCCACGAAGGCGGCGGCGAAGAGCAGTGCCCCGAGGGCCGCGGAGCGGGTGCGGCGGGCTCCGGAGCGGCGGACCCGGCTCGCGATCAGGACGCCGATTCCGGCGCAGAGGGCGGTGTTGACCGTGAAGGCCGCTCCGGTGAGCGAGTCGGGTCCGTGCAGCCAGGTGGTGATGTAGAGCGGGAAGAGGACGGAGAGGGCCGCGTAGCCGAGCGCGGTCAGGAAGTTGGCGGCGGTCAGGCCCAGGAAGGGCCGGTCGGCGAGCACCATCCGGTAGCCCGCGGGCGGACGCTTGGCCGAGCCGGGCTCGCCGTCCGCAGGATCCCGTACGACCGGCTTGACGCGGGTGACGAGCAGTCCGGCCAGCGCGAAGGCGACGGCGTTGCCCCAGGTGGTGTAGGTGAACCCGTCCGTCCCCCACAGGGCCAGCACTCCGGAGACGACCAGGGCGCCGGCGCCCATGCCCGCGTTCTGCAGGGCCCGGATGGAGGCCTGCAGCCGGTCCCGGGAGCCGCCCCGGGCCACTTCCCCGATGAGGGACTGCTGCACGATGGGGAAGGAACGGTCGGCGAGCGCCGTGACCAGCGCGACGGCGGCGAAGGCGGGGAGCGACCCGGCGAGCGGGTAGAGGGCGAAGCCGAAGGCGCGGACCGCGTAGAGCAGCAGGTTGACCTTCCTGGCCCCGAACCGGTCGACGGCCGAGCCGGCGAGCGGCATGACCGCGAGCCCGGCCAGGCCGGTCACCGTCAGCACGATGCCGACGAGGGCGAAGGAGAGGCCGGTGACGTGGTGGAAGAAGACGAGCGAGAAGGGGATGTACATCCCAATCCCGATCGCACTGATCCCCACCCCGAACAGCAGCGACCGCTCGCCCGCCACCCGTTCCTCGCGCATGCCCTTGCCCATGGTGCTCTCTCCCCCGATTAGGTTACAGGGGAGTAGCTTAGTGCTAAGCGACTTACCGTCAAGTCATTTCTTCGCGACCCTGCCCGCGCGTCCCCGTGCTCCATCCGGGCGGCAGTGCGGTGTGGATGCGGGCGATGGCCCGCAGCACGTCGTCGCGGTTCTTGGCCTGCTTCATCCAGGCGGGCAGGCGGGCCACCACGGTCATCTTCCGGCCGTGGTCGTGCCAGGGGATCCCTTCGCGTAGCGATGCCCGGACGAATCGTGTGATCAGGTCCAGGTGCTCCAGGTCGTAGGCCCACACCCACCCGTGCCGGGTCTCGGCCTGCAGCCACAGGCGGATGCCGAAGTGCGGATCGGTGGCGGGTGCGTGCGGGTCCCGGTGCAGGGACACGGATCCACGGTTCCGTTCCTTCGCCGTCCCGCAGTTCCGGCAGACGAGACGCCTTGGTGCGAAGAGGCCCTGGTCGTTCACTGCGGCCGGGTCCGGTGCCGGCCCGACGCGCGCGACCCCGCCGCAGCCCGGGCAGCGCACGAGGACGGACGAGAGGAAGTCGTACTTCGTGGCGCGGGTGTCCCGGAACCGATGGTGTGGGGAACTCGTGCTCATCGGAGCAGTATGCGGGCCGGGCTGAACGGTGGTGCCGTCGGCCCGGATCCTGGCACGGCTATGCCCGTTCGGCGGCGCTGCTCTCCAACGCGACCGCAACCCGCAGGAACGAGGTCGGGGAGGGGCACGGCCCGCGCCCCCTGCCGGCATCGACGACCCGCGTGTTTCACGCACCCGCGCACGCTGTGCCTCCGGGGCAGGATCAGGTGGCGGTTGCTCGGGCCGAGCGGGGCTGGGCGCGGAGGGAGGGGAGCCGGGCTTGGTCTTCGGCTTCGGCCAGGCTTTCGCCCAGGGCCAGGAGGGAGAGGAGCCGCACCGGCCGTCCGGCCGTGGCGGCGGCCTCCAGTTTGTGGTGACCGTCGAGGAGGAAGTGGGTCAGGCCCCAGTGCGCGAAGTAGTCGTCACCCAGGTCGATGGCGGGCTGGCACACGTCCAGCGTGGAGATCGCCACCGCCGTGGGGACCGTTCCCTGTTCCATGAGCGCGATGTACTCCTCGACACGCCCCCTTTCGTTCCAGGTCGGGGGAACCATGGGCACGACGAATTCGTAGAGGTGGGCGTCCGCATCGACTGCGGTCTCGAAGGTCCGGTAGTACGGGGTGGCAGGGTACTGCGGGAGGCCCCAGAACTGGTCGATTCCCCACGTCGTGACCTGCTCGTCGCTGAAGTAGTCACCGGCCTTGCCCGGGATGGTCAGCCGGGGTTCCAGGGTCAGGAGCAGCGGAAGGTACTCGCCCTCCGGCAGCAGCACACCGAACGCGTCGATCACGCCGCCGTCGTCCGGATCGGCCAGTGGTCCCCTGAGTCGCTCCTGCACGCTCTCCAGGGACAACTTCTCCTTCGCGGTGTCCAGCCGGCGGAACAGGAGCGGGCAGGTTCCGCAGTGGAAGCTCAGCTCGAAGGCGGGCTCGTCGTCGATCATGAGCAACCGGTCCGCCGGTCGGCGGCTGGGCTCCTGCTGCTCCCTCCCGAAGTGCAACCGCGCTTCGGAGGATGGGACGCCGAGCCTGCGGGGTTCGCCCGTTCTGATCATCATGGACCGACCGTACGGGGAAGCCGCCGGGTCGGAGCTCAGGCCTCTCCGTCGCCGAGGGTCCAGGCCTCGATGTCGCGGTAGTGGATCGGTCCCGGGCCACGGCCGATGTTGCTGCCCACCAGGTGCAGGCGCTCCGTCCGCCAGCGCCGGCCGGTGAAGCCGGCGAGTCCGGCGGCGGCCTCCACCGCCGAGGAGGCGTCGTGGCGGCGGGCGCGGGCCAGGGTCAGGTGCGGTCGCAGCGGCCGGTCCTCGAAGGAGATGCCGCACTCCTTCACCACGGTGCGGACATCGGCGGCGAGCCGGTGCAGTCCGTCGAGGTCCCCGTCGATCCCGCTCCACAGCACGCGCTCGGCGAAGTGGCCGCCCCCGTGCAGGGAGAGGCGTACGGGACCGCGCGACGCCGCGAGTTCGGCGAGCGGCGGCCGCAGGAGCGGTACGGTCCCGACCGGAAGCTCGCCGAGGAACGCCAGGGTGATGTGCCAGTCCTCGATGCGGTTCCACCGCATGTGCGGGTACGCGGCGTACGCGGGAGCCAGCTCGCGCGCGAGTTCGTCCTTCGCGTCGTCGGGCGGGGCGAGGGCGATGAACACGCGAACGGTCGCGGGCCGGGCCGGTTCGGCCACGTCGTTCGCGTCAGTCGCATCGTTCACGTCAGTCACAGGAGGCTTCGTAGTCCGCCGTGTTGCGGACCTCGCCGAACCGGGGAAAGATCCGCTCCACGGTGAACTCGTGCTCGTCGGCGGTGAAACCGGACATCGCGTCGGCCACGAACTCCAGCTCGTACCCGTGATCGCTCGCGGCCCGCGCCGTGGACTCGACCCCCATCGTGGTGACCAGTCCGGCGAGCACCAAGGTGTCCACGCCCAGGTCGCGCAGCCGGTCGTCCAGCCCGGTGCCGTGGAAGGCCCCGACGGTCTGCTTGACGACCAGGACGTCGCCCGGCCGCACCAGCCCGTCGGCGAACCCGCTCCCCGGCGGCTGCTCCGCGACGCCCGGCCGGTCCACCCGGACGAGCACCACCGGGCGTCCGCCCGCCCTGAAGGCCGCGGCCAGCCGGAGGCACCTGGCCAGGACCTCTTCACCTGAGTGAGGGGCGACCGGCATGCCGATGATGCGGGGCATCAGGTCGATGAGGATCAGCGCGGAAGTCACGGGAAGGATCATAGGACAGGGCCCACGGGCCCACGGAGGCCCACGGCCTAGGGCGTGGCCGTGAAGGAGCGCCGGTAGGACCGGGGCGGAACTCCCCTGCGTCGCACGAACTGTTCGCGCAGGACCGCCGCGCTGCCGTAGCCGACGCGGCGGGCGATCTCCTCGACGGGCAGGTCGGTGCTCTCCAGGAGCTCCTCCGCGCTGCTCAGCCGCAGGTTGCGGAGCCAGGCGTGCGGGGTGGTGCCGGTCGCGGCGGTGAAGCGGCGGGCGAAGGAGCGTTTGCTCATCACGGCGCGGCGGGCCAGCTCCTCGACGGGGAGCGGCTCGTGGAGGTGGTCGCGGGCCCAGGCGAGCACCTCGGAGAGCCGTTCGTCCCGGCAGTCCTCGGGGACGGGCGCGGCGAGGTACTGGGCCTGCCCGCCGTCACGGTGCGAGGGCAGCACCATGTCCCGGGCGACTCCGTTGGCCATCGCGGCCCCGTGCTCCCGCCGCAGCAGATGCAGACACAGATCGAAGCCGGCTGCGGCTCCGGCGCCCGTGACGATCCGGCCTTCGTCGATGTACAGGGCGTCCGGTTCGACGGCGACGTCCGGGTGGTGGTGGGCCAGCAGTTCGGCGAACCGCCAGTGCGTGGTGGCCCGCAGCCCGTCGAGCAGCCCGGCCTCGGCGAGCGCGAACGTACCGACGCAGTGGGCGGCGAGCACGGAGCCGTTCTCGTACGCGCGGACCAGTGCGGCGAGTACCGCCGGGCCGGGCGGCGTACGGAAACCGGCACCCGGCAGGGCGATGACCAGATCGGCGTCTGCCAGCCGGTCGAGGCCGTGCTCGATCGCGAGCGGCACACCGATGTCGGTGGGGACCGGCCCCGGCCGCTCGGCGCACAGCGCGAAGTCGAAGCCGGGCAGTCCCTGCCCGTGCGGGCCGAAGACCTCGGAGACGATCCCGACGGCGAGCATGCCGGCACCGGGCGGGACGTACGCGGCGACGGTCGTGAAAGGGGGCACGGGGGCAGTCTGCCAGCCCTGGCACGAATCCTGCGATCACTGGCAGGTGTGCCACTCGTACGCTTCCCGGCGGCGCGGAAGGATTGCAGCCATGACGAACACGAACGCGAACACGAAGACCGAGCCCCGCACCGACGCACCGCTCGGCCGCACCGCCGTCTACAAGGTCCTGACCACCGGTTACGTCGGCTCCACCGGCCCCGGGGTCGCCGCCACCGTCTCCTACGTCTCCGATGCCGGACGGCACTTCATCTTCGACCCGGGCATGGTGGCGAGCCACGCGGACATCCTCGGCCCGCTCGCGGAACTGGGGCTGGGCCCTGAGGACATCACCGACGTGGTGCTCAGCCACCACCACCCGGACAACACCATGAACGCGGGCCTCTTCGGCCGGGCCCGGGTGCACGACCACCAGGTCGAGTACCGGGGCGACCAGTGGACGAACCGGGACGCCGAGGGGTACGAACTCACCCCCTCCCTGCGCCTGATCCGCACCCCGGGGCACAGCCACGAGGACATCACCCTGCTGGCCGGCACGGATTCCGGTGTGGTGGCGTTCGCCGGGGACCTGTGGTGGCACGCGCAGGGCCCCGCCGACGACCCGGTGGCCCCGGACCGCGAGGTACTGCGCACCTCCCGGCTGCGGGTACTGGCCGCGGCGGACCTGATCGTCCCCGGCCACGGCGGCCCGTTCGCCTCCGACGGCGCCGTGCCGCTCTAGGGGGAGGCGGCCTGCTGGTCGGGCCGGGCTCCCGGATCGCGCCCGGTGCATGCGGTTTTGCGTCAACTCTCCTCTGATTTGGGTGAGTTGCAGCCCTGCTGACCTATCTTCCATGGGGCATACCGGTCGTCCCAGGAGGTCAGATTGCAGTCCAGGCGCTTCCTCGCCCTGTCCCGAGCGCTCCGCAGATCCCGGCTGCTCATCGCCTTCGGACTCGGCGCGCTGCTGATCGGCTTCACACCGTGGCTCGGGGTCGCGAGCCCCAGGCCCACACCCCCGCCCGCCCCCTCGGGCGAGCAGGCGGCGAAGCAGTCGCCGCACCACGGCGTCGCGCCGGCGAACGCCATGGAGCCGACCGCCCCGGTCCTCGACCGCACCGGCTGGACGGCCGTGGCGAGCGACGAGGAGACGGCAGGCGAGAACGGCCGGGCCGCCCACGTCCTGGACGGTGACACCGGGACCATCTGGCACAGCAAGTGGTCGGGCACCGCGGCCCCCCTGCCGCACAGCATCACCATCGACATGCACCGTACGGCGGTCGTCTCGGCACTCGTCTACACCCCCCGCACCAACGGGGCCAACGGGCGGGTCGGCGAGTACACCCTCAGCCTCAGCACGGACGGAACGAACTGGCCGGCCCCCGTCGCGAGCGGCACGCTCGCGGACGACGGCAGCGCCAAGACGCTCGGCTTCGCCCCGCAGGGGGCCCGGTTCGTACGGCTGACGGCGCTCACCGAGGCCGGCGGCCGCGGCCCGTGGACCTCCGCCTCCGAGATCAACCTGCTGGGCGATCCCGGTACCCCGGAAGCCACCGTGGACCTGGCGCGGACCGGCTGGACGGCCGTGGCGAGCGACGAGGAGACGGCGCGCGAGAACGGCCGGGCCGCCCACGTCCTGGACGGTGACACCGGGACCATCTGGCACAGCAAGTGGTCGGGCACCGCGGCCCCCCTGCCGCACAGCATCACCATCGACATGCACCGCACGGCCGCGGTCTCCGCGCTCGTCTACCACCCCCGCACCAACGGCCCCAACGGCCGGGCGGGCGCCTACACCGTCACCACCAGTACCGACGGAACCGCCTTCGGTGCACCGGTGGCCGCGGGCACCTGGCGGGACGACGACACCGTCAAGACCGCCACCTTCACCCGTACCGCCGACGCCCGGTTCGTCCGGCTGACCGTGACCACCGAGGCCGGCGCCCGCGGCCCCTGGACCTCCGCCGCCGAGATCCGCCTGAGCGGGCCCGCCAGCCCCGCCGTCCACGGATCCTGGGGCAGGATCACCGGATTCCCCCTGGTCCCCGTGGCCACCGCCGTCCTGCCGGGGGACAAGCTGCTGGCCTGGTCCGCGTACGCGGTGGACCGCTTCGGCGGCAGCAACGGATACACCCAGACCGCGATCCTCGACCTGAAGACGGGCAAGGTCACCCAGCGCCGCATCGACAACACCGGGCACGACATGTTCTGCCCCGGCATAGCCATGCTGGCCGACGGCCGCGTCCTGGTCACCGGGGGCAGCAACGCGGAGAAGGCCAGCATCTACGACCCCGCCACGGACGAATGGTCCGCCACCAGCAGCATGAACATCCCGCGCGGCTACCAGGCCATGACCCTGCTCTCCACCGGCGAGGCCTTCGTCCTCGGCGGATCCTGGAGCGGACCCGCGGGCGACAAGGCTGCCGAGGCCTGGTCGCCGGAGACCCGGACCTGGCGCGGGCTCCCGGGCGTCCCCGCCCTCCAGGCCTCCACGGCCGACCCGGCCGGCCCGTACCGCGCCGACAACCACATGTGGCTGCACGCCACTTCGGGCGGCAAGGTGCTGCAACTGGGGCCGAGCAAGCAGATGAACTGGATCTCGACCACCGGCACGGGCAGCATCACCCCGGCCGGGAACCGGGCCGACAGCGCCGACGCGATGACGGGCAACGCCGTCGCCTACGACATCGGCAAACTGCTCACCCTGGGCGGCTCGCCCGCCTACCAGGACAGCCCCGCCACCCGCCGCGCCTACACCGTGAGCATCGCGGGCAGCCAGGTCGAATCGGCCCGTACCGGTGACATGGAGTACGCCAGGGCCTTCGCCAACAGCGTGGTCCTGCCCGACGGCAAGGTGATCGTCTTCGGCGGACAGAGCTATCCGGTGCCGTTCAGCGACGCGACCTCGGTCATGACCCCCGAGCTGTGGGATCCCGCCACCGGCCGGTTCAGCCCGCTCGCCACCATGGCCGTCCCGCGCAACTACCACAGCGTGGCCAACCTGCTGCCGGACGGTCGGGTCTTCTCCGGCGGCGGGGGCCTGTGCGGCGACTGCGCCACCAACCACGCCGACGGGGCCGTCTTCACACCGCCGTACCTCCTCAACCCGGACGGATCACCGAAACCGCGCCCCGAGATCACGGGAGACGTCCCCGCCAGGACGCAGCCCGGCACCACGCTGACCGTCTCCACCTCCACCCCGGCGGCCTCCTTCGTCCTGATGCGGGCCGCCGCCGCGACCCACTCCACCGACAACGACCAGCGACGCGTCCCCCTGGTCTCCACACCCACGGGCACGGGCAGCTACCAGCTCTCCGTACCCGCCGACCCGGGCGTGGTCCTGCCGGGGAACTACATGCTCTTCGCCCTGGACGCCCAGGGAGTACCGAGCACGGCCCGGTTCCTCACCATCTCCTGACCCGCGTACGCAGCCCCGCCGGCCGGCGCCCCCGCCCCGGCCGGCGGGCCCCGGTCATGGCCACCGCCCCCGGGGACGGCCGAGTCGCCACTAGCCTCTTCCCATGGCTGACGACTGGCGGACTGACCGGATCGGGAGCGCGCTGCGGGGCGAGAACCCCACGGTGCTGCGGCGTTTGACGGCGGGGTTCGCCGTGATCGGCGACGTGCAGTTCCTGCCGGGCTACTCGGTGCTCCTGGCGGACGCCCCGCACGTCGAGAGACTGTCCGACCTGCCCAGGGCAAAACGGCTGGCCTTCCTCTCCGACATGGACCACCTCGGAGAGGCCGTCGAGCGCGTGTCCCGCCGCGCGGATCCGGCCTTCCGGCGGGTCAACCTGGAGATCCTGGGCAACACCGACGGCTTCCTGCACGCCCACGTATGGCCACGGTTCGGATGGGAGCCGGCCGATGTGGTGGGCAGACCGGTGTGGCTCTACCCCCGCGACCGCTGGAGCGACGCACGGTTCGCCCTCGGCCCGCGGCACGACCCGCTGCGCAGGGCCATCGCGGACGAGCTGGCTCACCTGCACGCCGAGGACTGATCCCGCGCCCGCCCGAGCGGGTCGCACGGCCTACGCGGCCGGGGCGGCGGCAAGGGCCTTGGTGAGCCAGTCCGCGGTGGCGGGAAGCCAGTCCGGCTGGGCGTTGCCCAGGAGGTGATCGCCCTCGGGGACCAGCAGGTAGGCGCCGCGGGGCGCCCGGCGGGCCAGCTCGGAGCCATTGGTGACGCCGGGGACGAGGTCCCGGCCGCCGTCCACCACCAGGAGGGGGCAGCGGATGCGCGGCGCGAGCACCGACAGATCGACCTCGGCGGTGAACTCGCGTGCCGCGCCGGGTCCTCCGGCGCGCTGGGCGATCAACTCCCGCAGGGCGGGCGGCAGTCCCTCCCAATCGAGCAGGTAGGGGCCGCTCACCACCGCCGCGGCCGCCACCCGGGGATCGAGCGCGGCGCTCCGCGCGACGTAATAGCCGCCCAGGCTGAGGCCGATGAGGCCGACGCGGTCCAGGCCGAGGGCGTCGACGGCCTGGCCGATCACCTGGTCGTAGTCGGCGCGCAGCGTCGTGGTGGCCGCGAGTGCCCCCTGCCCCGGGCCGTCCAGGGCGAACACGGCCGAACCCCTGCGCAGCAGGGCGGCGGTGACCCGGTGGAACTCCTCCTTGCCGGAGTCGAGCCCGGGGACGACGATCACGGTGGACGACGCGTCGGCGGGACCGCGCAGCCAGCCGGTGAAGGAGGGGCCCTGGATCCGGCGGGCTCCGGGCTCCAGCAGGGCCAGGGCGCGGCCCATGGCGGCGTCGGCCTCCGCCGCCGCGTGCGCGTGGTGCGCGGAGTCGGCGGCGGAGGTGCGCGGAGCCAGGGTGGCGAAGTGGAACCACCGCGCCGCCGCCTGCTCGTACGCACCCGCCGAGACCGCCGACCCGGAGGCGGCCGCCTCCCGTGCGCGGTCGGCGTACTCCCGGGCGGTACGGACCAGGGCTTCGCCCCATGCGCCGGGAGAGGCGGCCCCGCCGGTGGCGCGGAGGTACACGTGCGGATCGAGCCCCGCTCCGGTGGCCCGGCTGAACTGGGCAGCGGCGAAGGCGGAGACGGGGTCGGGGAGGACGGGGCCGGGGGAGCCGGGTTCGGTGGACGGCGTGCTCATCGTGCCGCTCCCGTCGTCAGGACGGCCTTGCCGCGGATCCGGCGCTCCCGCAGGTCCACGAGGGTTCCGGCCGTCCGTGCCCAGTCGTCGACCCGGCCGATCTCCGGATGCAGCCGCCCGCGCTCCACCAGGCGGACCAGGGTGGCCAGATCCTCACCGTACGGGGCGCCGGCGTAGTGGAAGTGCCGGATCGAGGCGCCCTCGGGACCGGCGAAGAAGTCGAAGAAGTCGAGCGTGACGGGCGTCCGGCTCGCCTGGCCGAACCAGATCAGCGTGCCGCCCGCGGCCAGCCGGGCCAGCGCCTGCGGCAGGGCGGCGCCGCCCGTGGACTCCAGCACCAGGTCGAACGGCCCGCGGGCCTCCGCGGCATCCCGCACGACGGAGGTCGCGCCCCGCGCGAGCAGCCGCTCCCCGCGCGCGGCGGTGGCGGTCACGGCGGTGACGTCCGCCCCCGAGGCGGCGGCGAGTTCGGTCAGGTAGTGGCCCACCCCGCCCGCCGCGCCGGTCAGCAGGACGCGCCGGCCCGCCACGCTGCCGGCCGTGCGCAGCAGCCGCAGGGCCGTGATGCCGGCCAGCGGCAGGGCCGCGGCCCGGACGGCGTCGATGCCGTCGGGGAGTACGGCCAGGGAGTGTGTGGGCACGGCGGCGTACTCCGCCCAGCCGCCCCGCGGCGGATGGCTCACGACGCGGGCGCCGATCGGCGGCCCGGACCCGTCGGCCGCCGCCTGCACCACGAGCCCGGCGAGGTCCTTCCCGGGAAGCAGCCCCGGACGCGGGTCCTCCAGCAGGAAGGTCTCGCCGCGGTTCGGCGCGAAGGCCTCCACCCGGACCAGGGCCTCGTCCGCGGCCGGGACGGGCTGGGCATCGTCGGCGAACTCCACCGGACGCGCCGGATCGCCTGTGGGAATCAGTCTCTGCATGCGGATCATGGAAGCGGCCGCATCCGCACACCGTCCAACAACGCCCGGGACCATCCGACAACCAAAGGTTGTCGCCTAAGGTGAGGGGCGTGGATCTGGACCTCGCACAGGTGCGTGCCTTCGTACGGACCGCCCAGGAACTGCACTTCGGGCGTGCGGCCGCGACCCTGTCGATCTCTCAGCAGGCCCTGTCGAAACGGATCGCCCGCCTGGAGTCGGGGCTCGGCACCGACCTGTTCCACCGGGGCGGCCGCGGCGTCCGGCTCACCGAGGCCGGCCGGCGCTTCCTGGAACCGGCCCGCGCTGCCCTGGCCGCCGCCGACCGCGCCGTGGCCGCCCTGCGGGACGCCCGAGGTCCGCTACGGGTCGACGTGTGGGGCCACCTGTACGCGCCGATGCGGACCCTGGCCCGGGTGGCCGCGCGCGCCCCCGAACCGGACCTGGAACTCGGGCACGGCCGCGACCTGCCCGCGGTGGCTGCCGCGCTGCTCCACGGGGACGTGGACGCGGCCTTCGGCCGGGTCCACCCGCCCCTGCCCGACGGGCTGACGTACCGGCTGGTGCGGCTGGAGCCTGTGGACGCGGTCCTCGGCCCGGACCATCCCCTGGCGGGAGAGGCCGCGCTGCGGCCCGGTCAGCTGGGGGAGAGCGTGCTGTGGACCCCCGGCGCCCTCGACCGGCTCGACTTCCTGCACCGCTTCGCCGAGCGGTTCGGCATCCGCGAGCACGCCGAGGGACCGAACCTGGGGGCGGAACACTTCCTGGCCGGCCTGTCCGGGGACGTACGCCGCTTCGCGCTGATGCCCGCCGACGCGCCGCTGCCACCGGTCCCGGGCATCAGGTCCGTCCCGCTCGTGGACCCCACGCCCCTCTACGCATGGTCGCTCCTGTGGCGCGGAGACGGCGGGCCGGGGGAGGGCGGTCCGGTAGGCGGCGGGCACCCCCGGCTGGACGCCCTGCTGGAAGCCTTCGCCGCGGAGGCCGGGCGCTCCCGCTGGCTGGAGTACGACCCGGCCCGCGACTGGCTGCCCGAACCGGATTCCGCCGCCACACCGTGACACCGCTGCCCCGCCGGCCGCCCGCTCCGCGGCTCAGCCCGGCGGTGCGTCCCGGTTCTTGCTCGGCGTGCGGTCGCGGCGGGGGAGCAGGAGCGGGGTCGTCATGGCCAGCAGACCCGCGGCCGCGAGGGCGGTGCGGGGGCCGGTGAAGGCGGCCAGCAGGCCCCACAGGGCGGTCAGTGCGGCGATGGACGCCTTGCTGGTGACCGACCAGGCCGACAGGACGCGGGCCACCCGGTCCGGCGGGGTCAGGGTGAGCCGGCGGGTGGCGAACACCGGGTTGAACACGCCCATGCAGGTGATCAGCCCGAACTCGACGGCCATGACGAGCACGAGCCCGCCGGGCCCGGAGTGGACGAAGGCCAGCCAGGGCAGCCAGCAGGCCCGCAGCACCCCGGAGGCGATCATGACCCGGTGCCGGCCGAACCGCTGGACGAGCCGCGGCGCCAGCCGGGAGCCGAGGAGGCCGCCGACGCAGGGGACGGCGAAGGCGAGCCCGTACTGCCAGGGCGCGAACCCGAGCGGGCCGAGCATGAGGACGGCGAGCAGCGGCGAGGTCGCCATGATCAGGCCGTTGACCAGGATCGTGTTGGCGAAGAGCGGGCGCAGCTCGGGGTCGGCCAGGATGAACCGCCAGCCTTCGAACAGGTCGCCGAAGCGCAGCCGCGCCGGAGCCCCGCCGGCCGCGACGGGGGGTCGCTCGGGCTGCGGCTCCCCGCCGCCGATCGCGCGGATCCCCGCTGCCGACAGCAGGTAGCTCACCGCGTTGCCCACCACCGTCATCACCGGCCCGAACGCGGCGACCACGGCCCCGCCGAGCGGGGGCCCGAGCAGGGTGGCGGTCCAGGTGGTGGATTCGAAGCGGCCGTTCGCGACGAGCAGGTCCTCCGGCCGTACGAGCGCCTTCAGACAGGCGCCGCTCGCCGCCGTGAAGGCGATGTCCGCCGCACCGACGAGGACCGAGACGACCGCGAGCTGGGTGAGCCCGAGCCCGCCGAACGCGAAGGCCGCCGGGACGCTCATCAGTGCCGCGAACCGGACCAGGTCCATCGCGATCATCACCGGCCGCTTGCGGCGGAACTCCACCCACGGGCCGAGCGGCAGCGCCACCAGCGCGGCGACGGCGGGCCCGGCAGCCGCGAGCGCCGAGACCTCGGCCGGCCCGGCGTGCAGCACGATGATCGCGATCAGGGCGAAGGCGTCGAAGGCGAGCCAGGTGCCGAGCGTGCTGACCGCGTACGCCGCCCAGAGCCACCCGAACGGCCGCCCCAGAGACCTCCTGGTCCTCACGATCGGCATGGTCGGCGCAGTCCTCGCTCTCTCGCACACAAGCGTACGAACCTACGCGACGCGGCCGGAGCAATCAAAGCGGGAGGCCCGGACACGGCTCCGGCCCGGCACCCGCGCGATGCGGGGCCGGGCCGGAGCCCCGTACGGCCGTCTCACCTCACGGCGCGAGCCGGTACGCGTTGGTGATCGTCTCCCGGACGGTGTTGCCCGCCTTGTCCCTCAGGTCCACCCGGAACGACACGGCCTTGGCCGACGCCGGGTGCCGCACGATCACCGACCGCGCCCCCTCCGGGTCCGTCGCCACCGCGAGGAGCCGCCAGGTCGCGCCCCCGTCGAAGGAGACCCGGACCGTCAGCGCGGCCACCTGGCCCGCGGCGGCGGCCGCCCCGCCCAGCCGCAGCGGCACCTTCAGCGCACCGCCCGCAGGCGCCGTCCCGCTCAGGCTCAGCTTCGGCGCGAGCCGCACCGTGGACAGCGGTAGCGCCACCGGCTCGTCGCCGGCCGGGCGGACCGAGGTGAACGTCCAGACCGCGCTCACCTTCGTGCTGGTCGAGGTGTCCGCGGCGGCGCGGGTCGCCTCCTTGGTCAGCCGGTACGTGGCCTTGCCTGCCGGAACCTCGGCGCTCAGCCAGCCGTTCGGCGGCGTCTCGACGATGACCCGGCCTCCGGACTCCAGCCGGGTGAAGCCGCCCGTGGTGGACGAATAGCCCTGGTGCCCGGCGCCGTCGTTGAACAGCCCGATGTTGAAGTCCACGTAGTCGCCGGTCCGCGTCGCGGCCTGCTCCTTGCCCGCCTCCAGATCGGGGCCGACCACTCCGGTGTTGAAGTTCAGCGTGTACCGCCGGCCCCCCTGGTACGAGCGGAGGTCGTGCGTGTAGATCATGCGCGGCTCCCCTCCCGCGTTGACCTGCGAGGCGACCCAGGACCAGCGCACCCCGCCCCCGGTGCTGACGTACTGGGTGCTCGCCAGCGGCAGGGACTGCTCGGAGGGGTCCTGCACTCCGGAGGTGTAGCCGTCGGCGCCCGTCGGTGTCGCGTGGATGAGGCCCTTCGCCCCGGTGACCGAGGCACCGAACCCGAGCTTCACCTCGGCGACGTCGGCCTTGGTGAGCTTGCGGTCGAGGCCGGAGAACCAGGTGCCCGTACGGTTGAAGGCGAGCCGGTAGTCGATGTTCCTGCCCGCCGCCCCCGGCGTCTTCCACAGGCCGTTGTACTGCGCCCGCAGCGTGGGTGCGGCCGGGCCCAGGTGCTGGGTGAGGATCTTCGTCGCCCCGTCGGTGGCCCACATGTCGGAGACCATCGCGGCTTCGTCGTAGAACCCGGCGTAGGCGCTCACCAGCTTCGCGGACGGGTCCGGCGGGGTGACGGCGAACGGCTTGGCCTTGCGGGAGTCGAAGGAGACCGTGGTCGTCCCGGTGAGCTTCAGCAGCGGCTGGACGAAGAACCCCAGGGTGGAGTCCGGGCCCCAGACGACGCCCTCCAGCAGGTAGTTGCCCTTGGGCAGCCGCTGGACGACGGTGCCGCTCGGGTCGTACGGGACCTCGAAGCGGCCCTCCATGCCGGTGCCGAGCTTCGTGACCGTGGTGTAGTAGGTCGCCGGGTTCCCGCCGTTGACGTCCAGGTGATTCAGGGTGACGTCGTACGACTCCACCTCACGCTCGACCACGAGGCCGGTGCGCACCTCCTGCCCGCCCCCGGAGGCCAGTACGGTGCCGCCGAAGGCGCCGTCGACCGTGCCCTTGCGGGTGTCGGCGGTGACGGCGGTCGTCGCGGTGCCCCCGGCGGGGACGGTGAGCTGAGCGTCCTTCACAGTGAACATCCCGGCCGGCGCCGGACGGCCGGACGGGTCGGTGCCGGACGTGGTCAGCTTCAGCGTGACCGGCTTGGCCCCGTGGTTGCGGTAGGTGAGGGACTTGGACACCGGCTTGTCGTCGGCGTGCGGCCAGAGCTGCGTACCGAAGGCCAGGGAACCGGGCGTGGAGGTGACCACGGCCTGGGAGGCACGGACCAGGTCGGTACGGCCCGCGCCCTGCTGGTAGGCGTTGAGCTTCGGGTGGGGCGTGGCCGAGCCGGTCAGCAGGGCCTTGAGCCGGGCCGGGCTCCAGGCCGGATGCTGCTGCTTGAGCAGCGCCGCAGCGCCCGCGACGTGCGGGGTGGCCATCGAGGTGCCGTCCATCGCGACGTAGCCCCCGGGCGGCCCGGGCTCCGTGCCCTGCGTGGTCGCGGCGGCGGTGATGTCGACGCCCGGGGCGGTGATGTCCGGCTTGGTCAGCCCGTCGGCGGTCGGACCGCGGCTGGAGAAGTCCGCGAGCCGGTCCTGCTTGTCCACCGCGCCGACCGTGAGCGCCGCCGCGGCGCTGCCGGGCGTGCGCAGGGTGGCGGCCTTGTCGCCCTCGTTCCCGGCGGCCACCACGAACAGCGCCTTGCCCGAGAGCTGGGCGACCGCTTCCTCCATGGGGTCGACGCCGGGCTGGTCGGGAGAGCCCAGGCTCATGTTGACGACCGTCGCGCCCTGGTCCACGGCCCACTGCATACCGCTGATGATCTCGGAGTCCGAGCCGAACCCGTCGTCGCCCAGGACCTTGGCGTCCAGGAGCTGCACATCGGGCGCCACGCCCTTGTAGAGGCCGCCCGACCGCGCGCCCGAGCCGGCGATCGTGGAGGCCACGTGCGTCCCGTGCCCGTAGCGGTCCTTGGAGTCGGGCGAGCTGCTGAAGTTCTTCTGCAGCGTCTCGACGCCCTTGAGGTCCGGGTGGGTCTCGTCGACCCCCGTGTCCAGGACCGCCACCTTGACGCCCTTGCCGGTGAAGCCCGCCTTCCACATGGTGGGCGCGCCGATCTGCGGCACGCTCTTGTCCAGCGCGGCGCTCACCTTGCCGTCCAGCCACAGGTGCGCGACGGGCGGCACCGGCGGGGCCGCCAGGGTGCGGGCGTCCGTCCGGCCGGTGACCGCCGTCCAGAGGGCCGCGGCGTCGGCCTTCCGCGCGGTGAACGCCTCGCCCGCCACCGAGGGCAGCGGGCGGCGGTCGCGGGCGACCGCCGCCAGAGTGTCACCGGCGGCCCCGAAGGTCTGCGCCCCCGAGGCGTCGCGCCGGTAGCCGGCTATCAGGGGCAGCGTGGTGCGGTGCGCGTCGTCGTACCCGTTCCTCACCAGCTCGGCGACGTCGAAGAGGCGCCGGTCGAGCACCCCGTCGGCGACCAGCCGCAGGGCGTCCTGCGGAATGACGTACGTGTGCGCGCCCTCGCGGCGCACCGAGAAGGCGGTCCCCTCACGGCCCGCGCCGCGGATCAGCTGCTCGACGCTGCCGTCGCCCTTGACGAGGACCCGGTCGCCGGTGATCAGGGTCACCGTCGCCGACGGCTTCGACTCCTTCTTCGCCCGGCCGGCGGCCGGACCCCCCGTGCCGTCCTGCGCGGTGCCCGCTGCCGGCGCCGGCGTGGCACCGGCCGACACCGTGCCCGCGATCAGCGTCCCCGTCACCGCGACGGCGAGCGTCGCCGCCCGGGCCTTCCTCGTGAATCCCACCCGTGTTCCCCCACGTTCGTGTACATGCCCATGCATGTGGTGTGGGGTATCACGCCGGGCGGGCCCGTTCGGTTCTCCGTGGACGCGGGGAATATCAACTCGCGCACGAACTCGGCAGCGGGGGACACCGGGTGACGGGAACGCGCGCCAACGGGCCGCGGCCGGCCGTCAGTCGACCTGGAGCTCGCCCATCCGGCTCCAGCCGGTCGCGCCCTCGATGGTGGTGCTGACGATCTCCGGCGTCCGGGTGACCAGGGGCCGCATGGTCTCCAGGGCCGCGCGGAAGTGCGCGGAGGTGACGTGCGCTTCCGCGGCGTCGTCCTGGAAGGCCTCGACCAGGACGTAGGTGTCCGGCTCCTCCAGGCTGCGGGACCACTCGAACCACAGGTTGCCCGGCTCGGCGCGGGTGGCCAGGGTGAACTCCTCGACCAGCTCGGGCCACTGGTCGACGTACTCGGACTTGACGGGGAATTTGACCACAATGAAGATCATTCGAGCATTGTAGGCGCGGGCCCTGCTCCTGCTCCCGATCCCTCTCCCGGTGCCGCTGCCGGGAACGCGGTGGCCGTGAGCGCCGCCGCGAGGTTCTCCTTGCGCATCCGCTGGTCCACGTAGAGCAGGGCGATGACCAGCTGCGGGAAGCTGTACTGGAACAGCGAGCTGATGACGCCGTCGATCAGTACGACCAGTGCGTAGACCAGGAACCCGGAGATCAGCGGGCCGGGATCCGGCGCGGGATCGCCCGGCTCCGGCAGGTTCGGGAAGAGGGAGAACATGCCGACGAGGCCGAACGGCGTCTGGATGGCGTACCCCACGGCCCCCGCCACGAGGTGCCCGAGCACGGAGATGCCGAGCACCCGCCACCAGCCGTCGCGGACCAGGTGCGAAGAGCGCCGCAGGGCCGCCACGGGACCGAGCCCCTCGCACACCGCCGCGGCGGGCGCGAGGCCGAACCGGGTCATGAGCCAGACCGAGAAGGGCAGACACAGGAACGAGCCCAGGAGGAGCAGGGCGAAGAGGCCGGCCGGAGGGCCGGAGCCGTCCAGGTCCGCGGACATGACGATGAGCGGCACGCAGATCGCGTACAGCAGGACCACCGGCCCGCCGGCGATCAGCGCCGTGAGCAGGACGGTGCCGAGCACCGCCGGCAGCCGGGACCGGCCGCGGCGCCACAGCGAACCGAAGGTCACCGGGCGGCCCAGCACCGCCTCCTGGACCAGCGCGGGGCACACGGCGCCGATCATCGCGGCGCCCACCGTGATCGCGACGAGCGCGACCACGCCCGCCGGTACGAAGGACAGGAAGAGGTCCGCCACGTCCGACCCCTCGGGGCTCTGCCCCGGCGGGAGATCGAAGACGGCGGAGAACCGGTCCTGGACGGCGGCGAAGGTGATCGCGAGCGCGGCGGCGACGAGCAGGATCCCGATGCCCTGTACCGCGGCCATGACTCCGATCAGGGGCTTCCAGTACCGGCGGAAGACCCCGAAGGCCCCGTTGAGCACCTCGCCCGTGCCGAGCGGGCGCAGGGGTATGACGCCCGGCTGCGGTGCGGGCGGCGGCATCCAGCCGCCTCCCCACGGCGGCGGCACGGGCTGACCCGGATGCTGAGCCGGGTACGGACCGGGGTGCGGACCCGGATGCTGATGACCCCACCCGGTGTGGTGCGACATTGCTGTTCCCCCTCGATGGAAACTCAGTGGGCGTCCCCGTCCAGGGGGACCACCAGTCCGATGCCCTCGGCCGCCACGGCGATCGCGTAGTCGAAGAACGCGGACTCGTCCCGGACGCTGTCGTGGGTACGGCTGAAGACCTGGAACACGAGCAGCCCGATCAGGCTGCTCCACAGCACGATCCCGCGCTCGATGACGTCCGAGAACGGCGCCGGGGGCAGGCCCCCGAAGGCCTCGACGGCGGCCGGCAGCAGCAGGGGCGGCCCGGGCACGGCCCGCCGGGGCGGGGTGAGTTCGCCGCCCTCCAGTGCCGCTCCCACGATGCGGGCGAGGACGCCGGGCGTGCGCGAGGCGGGCAGGACGGTGTCCTGCGGGGCGTGGTAGCCGGGTACGGGTGATCCGTAGATCAGCGTGAACTCGGCGGGGTGGTCGAAGGACCACTGCCGCAGGGCCCGCGTGACCGCGAGCAGCCGCGCGCCCGCCGAAGCGTGGGCGCCGGCGGCGGACTCGTCGGCCCGCTCCATCGCGGCCCCGGACGCGTCGTAGGCATCGACGACCAGTGCGGTCAGCAGGTCGTCCCGGTGCGGGAAGGCCGCCCGCACCTCGGCGAAGGTACGACCGCAGTCCTGCGCGACCGCTTCCAGGGACAGCCCTGCGCCGCCCAGCTTCACCAGGTGCGCCCGCGCAGTGTCCTTGATTGATGTGGTCGTGTCATCGTCCATGTCGGAACCGTACCCGTCCTCCACAACCGGGTTGGTCGCGGTGCCCAAGTGCGCTGATGTCGCCGTACGCCGCTCCTCCGCGGTGAGCGAAGATTCGGACGAGAGACGGAGGGCTCCATGGAATCCACGGGCAGGGGCGCGGGCACGGACACGGACCGTCCCGGCCGGATCGAGGCCCACGGCATCGACCACGTGCCCGACCGGGAACGCCACGGCCGGGCCCGCGAGCTGTTCGGGGTCTGGGCGGCGGCGAACGTGAACTACCTGAGCATGGTGGTCGGCGCCGCCCTGGTCCTCATGGGCCTGAGCCTGGGTCAGGCCGTCGCCGTCATCGTGGCGGGCAGCATCTTCTGGGCGCCGATCGGTCTGCTCGCCGTCTCGGGACCGGCCTCGGGCACCCCGAGCGAGGTCGTCGCGCGGGCGATGTACGGGATCCGCGGCAACCGGGTGAACATCGCCGTCAACGGCTGGCTGCTCTGCATCTGTTACATCGCCCTCAACCTGGCCGCCGCCGCGGTCGCCGCCTTCGTCCTCGTGGAGAAGGCGGGCATCGGCACCGGCGCCGGAGTCAAGACCGCCGTCGTGATGGCCATCGCCGGTATCACCGTCGCCATCGGCGTCTACGGACACGCCACCATGGTGAAGCTCTACCCCCCGATCGCGATCGCTCTCACGGTCACCTTCGCCGTCGTCGCCTGCTACGTGTTCGCCCACGCCGGCCCCGGCCGCCCGGCCGCGGAACCGCTGACCGGCGGCGTCCTGTGGGCCACCCTCGCGGCCGGCGTCACACTGGTCGCCTCCGGGCCGCTCTCCTATACCAACAGCGCCGACTTCTCCCGCTACCTGCCGCGCACGATCTCCCGGTGGGCCGTCGCCGGCTGGACCGCGCTCGGCGGGTTCCTCCCCGGGGTCCTGCTCGCCTCGCTGGGCGCCCTCGCCGCGACCGTCGTGGACATGGCCGAACCGCAGGCCGGACTGGAGGGCATCCTGCCCGCCTGGTTCTCACCCGTGTTCCTGTTGGCGATCGTGCTCGGCACGATCGCCAACAACGCCATGACCGCCTACAGCTCCGGCCTCGCCCTCCAGGCCGCCGGAGTCCGCGTCCGCCGCTCCCTCGGAGTCCTCGTCGACGGCGCGCTCGGGGTCGCCGCGACCCTGTACGCGCTCCTCGTCTCCGACTTCCTCGGCACGGTCGAGAACCTCCTCCAGCTGACCGTCGTCGTCCTCGGCCCCAGCACCGCCGTCTACGCGACCGACATCCTGCTGCGCCGCTGCCGCTACGACGGCCCCGCGCTCACCGACGAGACCCCCGGCAGCCCCTTCTGGTACACCGGCGGCGTCAACTGGGCGGGCGCGCTGGCCCTGACGGCCGGCATCGCGGCATCCCTC
Organism: Streptomyces sp. TBY4; assembly: GCF_024213195.1. Lineage (GTDB taxonomy): Bacteria > Actinomycetota > Actinomycetes > Streptomycetales > Streptomycetaceae > Streptomyces. The sequence goes on from NZ_JANAVF010000010.1 coordinate 101,455, forward strand.
CTCTGCGTGGACACCCTCTACACCGGCCCCGTCGCCCGGGCCCTGGGAGGCGTGGACCTCTCCCTGCCCGCCGGCATCATCGTGGCGGCCTCCCTCTACTGGCTCCTGATGCACCGCTCCCTGCGGGGCCGGGCCGCCGCGCCGGCCGCCTGACCGGGCAGCCGGCGCCGGGAGCCCCGTACCGGCTACGACGGAGGAGCGTGCAGCTCCCCGCTCCGCGCCACCCGGGCGTACCAGCGCGCACTCGACTTGGGGGTCCGCTCCAGGGTCTCGTAGTCGACGTGGACCGCCCCGAACCGCTTGGCGTACCCGTACGACCACTCGAAGTTGTCGAGCAGCGACCAGAGGAAGTAGCCGCGCACGTCCACCCCGTCGGCGATCGCCCGGTGCACCGCGTCCAGGTGGTCGTGGACGTAGGCGGCGCGGAGCGGATCGTGCACCGTGCCGTCCGGACCGACCTCGTCCTCGTACGCCGCGCCGTTCTCGCTGACCACGAGCGGCAGCCCGGGGTAGCGGGCGGCGGTCCGGGTCAGCAGCTCGTACAGGGCGTCCGCGTCCACCGGCCAGCCCATCGCCGTACGCTCGCCCGGTGCCCGGTGGAAGGCCACGCCCTCGGCGCCGGGCCAGGGGGAGTGCTCGCTGGCGCCGTGCCCGTCGTCCTGCGGCACCGCCGAGCCCTCCGCCGCCCGCGAGACCACCGTCGGGGTGTAGTAGTTCACGGCGAGCAGGTCCAGGGGCTGGTGCGCCGCGGCGGTGTCACCGTCCCGTACGAAGGACCAGTCGGTCAGCTGCGCGGTGTCCGCGAGGAGGTCGTCGGGGTAGGCGCCCTCCAGCATCGGGCCCAGCCAGATCCGGTTGCCGACGGCGTCGATGCGCCGGGCCGCCTCCCGGTCCGCGGCCGACGGGGTCAGGGGGCGTACCTCGTGCAGGTTGAGGGAGACCGCGACCCGGCCGTCCCGGGGCAGCGCGGCCCGCAGGGCCTGGACGGCGAGGCCGTGGCCGAGGTTGAGGTGGTGGGCCGCGCGCAGGGCGGCGACCGGGTCGGTCCGGCCCGGGGCGTGCACGCCGGAGGCGTAGCCGAGGAACGCGCTGCACCAGGGCTCGTTGAGGGTGATCCAGTGCTTCACCCGGTCCCCGAGGGCGTCGGCGACCAGCCCCGCGTACTCGGCGAACCGCTCGGCGGTCGCGCGCTCCGGCCAGCCGCCCGCGTCCTCCAGCTCCTGGGGGAGGTCCCAGTGGTAGAGGGTGAGGGCGGGGGCGACGCCGGCGGCGAGCAGCTCGTCGACGAGCCGGCGGTAGAAGTCCAGGCCCTTCTGGACCGCCGGGCCCCGGCCGGTCGGCTGGACGCGCGACCAGGAGACGGAGAACCGGTAGGCACCCAGGCCCAGTTCGGACATCAGCCGGACGTCCTCGGGGAAGCGGTGGTAGTGGTCCACCGCCACATCACCCGTATGGCCTTCGAAGACCTTGCCGGGGGTGTGGGAGAAGGTGTCCCAGATGGACGGGGTCCGGCCGTCCTCACGGGCGGCGCCCTCGATCTGGTACGCGGCGGTGGCCGTGCCCCAGAGGAAGCCGGGCGGGAAAGAGCGGACGGCGGTGAGCGGCCGGGTCTCGGACGCGGTCATAGGAGAGCGCTCCCAACGCAGGTGTGGATGAAGTGGTGATGGTGTGGTGCGGAGCCGGTCAGTTCTTGACGGCGCCGGCCGTGATGCCGCCCACGATGTGCTTGCCGAGCACGGCGAAGACCAGCAGCAGCGGCAGCGTGGAGATGAGCGCCCCGGTCAGCACGACGGCCTGGTCGACCGTGTGGTTTCCCGCGCCGAGACCGGCCAGGGCGACCTGGAGGGTGGGATTGCCGTCCGGGGTCAGTGCGATGAAGGGCCAGAAGAAGTCGTTCCAGGCCTGGACGAAGACGAGCATCCCGAGGACCGCCATCGCGGGCCGGGCCACCGGGAAGACCACGTGCCAGATGATGCGCAGGCTGTGCGCGCCGTCCATCCGGGCCGCTTCCACCAGTTCCACCGGCAGGGCCTCGATGAGGTACTGCCGCATGAAGAACACGCCGAAGGCGGCGACCAGCGAGGGCAGCACGACCGACTGCAGCTGATCGACCCAGCCGAGATCGGTGATGATCTGGTAGAGCGGGATCACGCTGAGCTGCGGCGGGATCGTCATGGTCGCCACGACCAGTGCCAGCAGGGCGCCGCGGCCCCGGAAGGGCAGCTTGGCGAAGGCGAAGCCGGCCAGGGTGGAGAACAGGACGGTGGACAGGGCCACGAGCCCGGCGACGATGGTCGTGTTGACCAGGGCCTCGCCCATGTCCACCTGGTTCCAGGCGAAGGCGAGGTTGTCGAAGAGCCGGGGGCCCGGCAGGAGCGGGGCCGGCGCCTCGACCACGCGCTCGCCGGTGTGGGAGGCGGCCACGAGGTTCCAGTACAGCGGGAAGAGGGAGACGAGGGCGGCCAGGCCCAGGAGGACGTACGTCAGCGGTCCCGCGTGGTGCTGGCGGCCCGCCGACTGGCGCAGCAGCCTGCGGCGAGGCGGCGATTCGGGGGCCAGGGCTGTGGCGGTCGGTGCGGGTGTGGGTGTGGGTGTGTCGAGCGTGCGGGCCATGAGCTCAGCTCCCCGGCTTCTTGCGCTTGTGGGTCGAGCGGGTGATCAGCATCCGGATGCCGCCGATGAGCAGGAGGAGCAGCAGCATGACCCAGGCGATGGCGGAGGCCTGGCCCAGCGCGCCGGTCACCCACCCCTTCTCGTACATGAGCAGGCTCAGCGTCTGGAACTGGTTCCCGCTGCCCCCGCTGATGCCGACGCTGCCGCCGAAGAGCATCGGCTCGCCGAAGAGCTGGGTGGCGCCGATGGTGGAGACGATGACCGTGAAGAGGATCGTCGGCCGGATGGAGGGGATGGTGACGCTGAGGAACTGGCGCCAGCGCGAGGCCCCGTCCAGCGCGGCGGCCTCGTACAGGTCCTGCGGTACGGCCTGCATCGCCGCCAGGTAGATGAGCGCGTTGTAGCCGGTCCAGCGCCAGGTCACGATCGTCGAGATCGCGATCTGGGCGGGCCACTTGGAGGACTCCCAGGACACCGGGTCGAAGCCGGCCCAGCCCAGGACCGTGTTGATCAGCCCGTAGTCGGTGTTGAAGAGCTGGGCGAAGACCAGGGTCGCCGCCGCGATCGAGGTGGCGTACGGGGCGAGGACCGCGACCCGGAAGAAACCCCGGGCGCGGAGCCGGTAGTTGAGCAGGTGCGCGAGCCCCAGCGCCAACAGCAGCTGGGGAACGGTGGAGATCACGCCGATGGTGAAGGTGTTGGCGAGCGCGTTCCAGAAGAACTCGCTGGTCGCCAGCGCGCTGTAGTTGTCCAGCCCCTTCCACTGTGCGCTGCCGCCGAGTTCGACCCGGTGGAGCGAGAGCCAGCCCGTGTAGATCAGGGGGAAGAGGCCGAAGGCCGCGAAGGTGAGGAAGAAGGGGGCGACGAAGACGTAGGGGACGGCCTTCAGGTCCAGGCGGTAGAGCGTGCTGCGCAGGCCGGCGGGCGGCGGGGAGCCGCCACTCGTCGCCCGTACGGAGGTGGCCACGGGGGCGTCCTTCCGGGTCGGTGCGTAGGGGAGGGGTGTACGCGGCAGGCGCGTACGGGGAGATGCGTACGCGCGGCGCGCGCAAGGGGAGGGTGTGCACGGCGGCGGCCCGCCGCCCGCGGGCGGCGCGACGGGCCGCGACGCGCGGCCTCCGCTACTGGTCGATCTTGTCCTCGACCAGCTTCCTGACGTTCTCCCAGGCCTTCGCCGGATCGGTGCCGCGCTGCTCGATGTCGAGGATGCCGTTGTCGGTGAGGAAGGTCTTCACCTGGCCGTCCCAGCGGCTGATCGGGGCGGGGGTGATGCCGGCCGCGGCCTCCGAGTAGATCTTGCCGACCGGGGTGTCGCCGAAGTACGGCAGCTTGGCGTCCTGTACGGCTGCCGAGGTGAGCGTGGACTTGGTGGAAGGGATGTTGCCGTTCACGCCGAAGACCTTGGCGTGCTGCGCCGGCGCGGTGAGCCAGGCGGCGAGTTCGGCCGCCTCCTTGGCGTGCTTCCCCGACTTCGGCACGGCGAGGAAGGAGCCGCCCCAGTTGCCGGCCACGGGAGGCGCGGCGATGTCCCACTTCCCCTGGTTCTCCGGGCCCGCCTGGTCCTTGATGATGCCCGTCATCCAGCTGGGGCAGGCGACGGTGGCGAACTTGGCGTTCTTGAAGGCGGCGTTCCAGGTGCCCTTCTCGTCGAACTGGCGCAGCTTGCCGGTCAGTTCGCCCCTCGCCGCCGCTACGGCGGTGTCCCACGCCTTCTTCACGCCCGGGCTGTTCTCGTAGTCCAGCTCGCCCTTGGTGCTGGCGTACTGGACGGGCTGGCTGGAGATCACCGCGTTGAACAGGCCGCTGGCGGAGTCGTGGAAGGCGGTTCCGGCCGGCGCCTTCTTCTTGTACGTCTCGCCGGCCTCGATGAACTTCGCCCAGTCGCCCGCCCACAGCTTGGCGACCTCGGTGCGCTCCGTCGGGAGCCCCGCCTGGGCGAAGAGGTCCTTGTTGTAGCAGATGGCCATCGGGCCGATGTCCGTGCCGAGGCCGATCACCTTGCCGTCGCCCGTGGTGGCCTGCTTGACCTTCCAGTCGAGGAACGCGCCGAGGTCGGCCCCGCCCGTCTTGCCGAGGTCGGTCCACTTGTCGGCCATGGCGGGACCGGTCGCCTCCGCGATGTAGCCCACCTCGAGGGCCTGGATGTCCGCGAGGCCGCTGTCGCGGGAGAGCCGCAGTTTGAGCGTGTCCCAGTACTTCTGGCCGTCGGCGACGTTCGACTCTTCGATCTTGATGTGGGGGTGGGTCTTCTCGTACTCGGCGTAGAGCTTGGCGCCGGTGGCGTTGTCGTAGCCGAAGGAGCCGAAGGTTCCGATCCGCAGCGTGATCTGCTCGCCGCCGGCCGCGCCGTCCGCCTTGCCCTTGCCGCTGTCGCCGTCGCTGCCGCAGCCGGTGAGCAGGGCCGTGCCGGTCGCCATGACGGCGACCGCCGCCATCGCGTTGAGCGCGGTGCGGCGTCCGCGCCCGCGTCCGTGTCTGCTGCTGGAAGTGCGCATTCCACTCTCCTCGTCCAAGGTGGTGCTCGTCGTGCGCCAGGGGGTCCGGCGGGCTGTTCGCGGCTCGGCGAGGGCCCTGCCAGGACCTGATGGGAAGGTCGTTCTCGCACCCCGGGATGGGAGCGCTCCCACGTCGTTGCCGGAAGGTTGCTGCTTGGTGGGTGCGGGTGTCAAGAGATGAACGCGAATTCGTGGCGCGGCGGCGTTCGGCGCCCACCAAGGTCCGCTTCCCGGCGCGGCCCCGTCGGCTTCTGAATGCGGCCATGGCATCGAGCGTGGGACGCAGGTAATGTGGGAGCGCTCCCATACGGGCTCGCGGTCGCCGGACCGGCGTAACGTGTTCCGCGTGAGATGGGGGCGGGATCCGCTTCTTACCTGATCAGCCGCGCCCGGCCCGGTACGCACCGGCCCGGGGCGCGGCAGCGCGCGAGGGGAGTTCGAGCATCGTGAGCGGACGGCAGAACGGCAGACCCACCCTGGAAGAGGTGGCGGCCCTGGCCGGTGTCGGCCGGGGCACGGTCTCCCGGGTGATCAACGGCTCGCCGCGGGTGAGCGGGCAGGCCAGGGATGCCGTCGCCCGTGCCGTGGCCGAGCTGGGGTACGTACCCAACCAGGCGGCCCGGGCCCTGGCCGGGAGCCGGACCGACGCGGTCGCCCTCGTCATCCCGGAGACCGAGGCCAGGCTGTTCTCGGAGCCGTACTTCCTCGACCTCATCCGCGGGGTCAGTGCCGAACTGGCCGCGGCCGACAAGCAGTTGCTCCTCACCCTGGTCCGGACCGAGGCCGAGCGCAGGCGGTTCGAGGACTACCTCGCCGCCCAGCGGGTCGACGGCGTACTGCTGGCGTCCGTCCACGGCGACGACCCGCTGCCGGACCGGATCGCACAGCTGGGGCTGCCGGTCGTCATGAACGGACGGCGCTCCGAGGCCGAACCCGTCGCCTACGTGGACTCCGACAACATCGGCGCGGGCCGCGCGGCCGTCGCCCACCTCGTGGGGCGGGGCCGGAGCAGGATCGCGACCATCAGCGGGCCGCTGGACATGTACGTGGCCCGGGCGCGCCTGGGCGGCTACCGGGCGGGGCTCGCCGAGGCCGGGATCCTGCCCGACGAGTCGCTGGAGGCGACCGCGGACTTCACCGAGGAGGGCGGCCGGCGGGCGATGCGCGAGCTCCTGGAGCGCGCCCCCGGCCTGGACGCGGTCTTCGCCGCCTCCGACGTCATGGCGGCCGGCGCGCGCGGGGTGCTGCGCGAGGCCGGCCGGCGGATCCCCGAGGACGTGGCCCTCGTCGGGGTCGACGACTCCGCCGTGGCCCGCCTGATGGACCCGCCCCTGACGAGCGTGCGCCAGCCGATCGAGGAGATGGGCCGCACGATGACCCGGCTGCTGCTCCAGAAGATCGCCGACGGGTCCGGACCCGGCTCCGCGCCGGCGGAGGCAACGGGCGGGGAGCCGCGCGAGGTCCTGCCGACGGAACTGATCGTGCGCGATTCCTCCTGAGGCCGACCGCCCGGGGAGGTGCCGTCGGCCGCCCCGGGACGTGCCGCGGCCGGAGCCGTACGGAATCCAGGGATTTCCGTACGGCTCCGGCCCATGAGCGGGGTCCGCGCTCACCGGTGGCGGCGGGTCACAGCGCCGGGTGGGCGTTCTTCATGAGCTCCTGGAACTGGGCCGAGAACCACCGGCCCGACAGCGGTGAGTCCGGGAGGGAGCCCGACATGCTGTTGCCGTTGCGCGCATTGCCGGTGTACGTCGGGTCGCACATCCGGTCGAAGCCCTTGCCCTCGTCGTTCGGGATCTCCTTGCTCGCCCCGTCCGACTCGCCCGGCGGCTTGATCCACACGTAGGCGTCGATGCCGGCCGCCGGGGCGGCCTGCGGGCGTTCGCCGAGGCCGGCGCCCGCCTGGTTGCACCAGTTGCCGAGGTGGATGCGACGGTCGTAGCGGCCGCCGTTGACGTAGGTGTCCACGCTCGTCAGCGCGCCGGGTCCGGCCGGCCGCGCCGTGCCGCCCCAGCCGTTGCGGGAGGTGTCGATCAGCATGCCGAGGTTCGCGTCGAAGCCCAGGGAGACCAGCTTGGTCCGCATGGCCTGGGCGTACGAGAGCTCGTCCGTGTACCGGTTCCAGTCGACCCACTTGGACTGGCGTACGGAGGTGCCGTTGACGGAGTCCTCGATCTTGAAGTGGTCCTCCTTCAGGGCGCTGTAGTTGGCCGTGTTCACGATGAAGCCGTGCACCTTGGCGAGCGTGGCGCCCTCGGCGGTGGCCGCCTGCTTGAACATGTCCGCGGAGGCGCCGAAGTTGTCGTCCCAGCCGAGCCAGCCGTGGTGTCCGGCGTCCACGTAGTTGTAGACGTTGGCGATCGAGCCCAGCTTGTTCAGGGCGTAGCCGACCCCCTTGACGTAGTTGCCGTTGGCCTTCATCACATCGCAGTTGGCCGTGGCCGTCGGGCGCCCGGTGACGTTGGTGACCAGGTTCGGCAGCGAGTCGATCTCGACGGTGGTCACGATCCGCAGCCCCGCGTACTTGGTGTCGGCGAGGATGGCGGCGATCGGGTCGATGTACTGCGTCTTGTACTTCTCGATCTCGGTCGGGCCCAGCTCGCCGTTGGAGGCGAGCGCGGCGCAGTCTCGTCCGGGCAGGTTGTAGATCACCAGCTGGACGACGAGCTCGCCGCTGCCCTTCTGCGCCAGCGCCGCGTCCAGGTGGGCGCGCAGCCCCATCGAGCCGCCCGTCCCCGCGATGGCGGCGGTGCGGTCGAGCCAGACACCGGTGGGCTGGTTCGACACCCTGGTGCCGCCCGGCTCGGCGGCGGCCCTGGCGGACCACTCGGGGTTCACGTACACCTTGGCGCCGGCGTAGGGGTTGTCGGCCTTTGCGCCCGACGGCGGCGGGGTGGTCGGCGGCGTCGTGGGCGGGGTGGTGGGCGGCGTCGTCGGGGGAGTGGTCGGCGGCTGGGTCGGGTCGGTCGCCCCGTTGCAGGTGACGCCGTTGAGCCGGAACGTCGCGGGCACGGCGTTGGTGCCGGTGTGCGACCCGTTGAAGCCGAAGGAGGTCGAACCGCCCGTGGCCAGGCTCCCGTTGTACGAGAGGCTCCTGGCGGTCACCGCCGCGCCGGACTGGCTGATCGCGGCGTTCCAGCCCTGGGTGACCTGCTGGCCGTTCGCGTAGGACCATTCCACGGTCCAGGAGGCCACCGGGTCACCGGTGTTGGTGAGGACCACGTCGGCGCCGAAGCCGGTGTTCCACTGGTTGGTGATCCGGTACTCCACCTTGCAGCCCGGAGTGGCGGCGCCGGCGGAGGTGCCGAACACCGTGGCGGTGGCGCCGGCGGCGGTGACCAGGCCGAGGGCCGCCAGCAGGGCGGTGCGCCGGGTCGTACGGGACGTGGGGCGGGAAGTCGTTCGGGGGTTCGTCGTGCCGATCGGTGTGCGGCTCATCTTCTTGGCCATGCCTTTCAGTTCAGGGCGCGCAGGTGGTCGCGCAGCCCGGTGCCGAATGCGGTGGGGGTGCCGTCGTAGGAGGTGATCAGGGCCGGCCCGGAGTTGCAGTTCCAGGTGTTCCAGGTCCAGCCGAGGTAGGAGAGGGCGCGGTCGTCGAACCACTTCATGACGCGGTCGACGAAGCCGTGCGCGCAGGTGTTCTCGCCGATCTCGCCCGCCACGAGGGGGACCCGGGCGGCGACCGGGGCGAGGGTCGAGTCCCAGCAGGCCTCGCTGGAACAGGTGTTGAAGTTGTAGACGTGCCAGGCCGCGGCCAGATTGCCCGTCGGGTCGGTGGGGGAGTGGGTGAGCCACTGGCTGAGGTCGTTGGAGTAGGCGATGCCGGGGACGAGTACGAGATTGCGGGCGCCGGTCGCGCGGACGGCGTCCACCAGGTCCTGCATGCCGGCGACCTCGTAGCCGATGCCCGGACACGTGCCGCCGTCGCGCCAGCAGGTCCATGCCTGGGCGGCGGTGGGGGTGGCCCGGTCCGGATAGGGCTCGTTGAACAGGTCGAAGACGACCCGCCGGTCGTTCTTGAAGGTGTTCGCCACCGAGGTCCAGAACGCCGGGCCGTACTGGGCGTCCGGCATAGGCTTCTGGCAGGAGGCGTGCACGTCCGCGCACCCGGAGGAGTTGCCGGTGTACTGGCCGTACGTCCAGTGCAGTTCGACGACCGGGGTCATGCCGTGGGCGAGGACCCGGTCGACCAGTCCGCGGACGGCGTCGGTGTAGGCCGTGCCCCGGTACTCCGGCTTGATGTTGTCGAGGCCGAGCCAGCACTCCTCGTTGAGGGGGATGCGGACGGTGTTGGCCTTCCAGTCGGCGATGGCGCGCACCGAGGCGTCGTCGACGGGACCGTCGAAGATGCCGTGGCCCTGGACGCACATGAACTCGCCCCCGGAGCGGTTGACTCCGAGGAGGCGGCGGGTGGCGCCGTTCCGGTCGGTGAGGCGGTTGCCGGTGACGCTCAGTTCGGGCGCCCCGGGGGGCGGGTCGGTGGGGGTGGGTGTGGGGTCGGTGGGCGTGGGAGTAGGGGTGGGCGTGGGAGTAGGTGTCGGAATGGGTCCGGGCCCGGAGTCGGTGGTGCAGGCGGCTCCGTTGAGCGTGAACGCGCCGGGCGCCGTGTTGGCGCCCGACCACGAGGCGATGAAGCCGGTGGTCACGCTCGCGCCGGAAGCGAGCGCGGCGTTCCAGCTCTCGTTCGCGGCGGTGACGGCCGACCCGGTCTGGGACCACTTGGCGCCCCAGCCCTGGCTGAGGGCCTGACCGGCCGGGAAGCCGAAGCCGAGGCTCCAGCCGTTCAGCGCGGAGCTGTTGTTGGTGACGGTGACCGCACCCTGGAATCCGCCGGCCCATTGGCCGGCGACCGAGTACGTCACCGTGCACGGGGGTGGGGCCGCGGCTCCTGCGGCCGTACCCGTGACGGCGAGCGCACAGCTCACCATCGCGAGCGCTGCCGCTGTGAGCAGCGCGGACGTGCGTGGGGGGTGTCGCATGAGCGAGTCCTTGCAGCGAGGGCGCGCTGTGACGGCGCGCCGACTGACGGATTCGCTCCCACTGGTTGGGGCCAGACCGTAGCGGCAACTACCGCCAAGCAACAGAGGAGTTGACGAAATTCCTCCGGGAATGGCTTCGACTCTTCACGGACCTTGACGGAGTTGAGTCCCGTCTGCACAGTGGGAGCGCTCCCACTGGTTCAGAGCTTGTGCACATCCTCCCCGCACGTCTTTCCTCCCCGAGCCGAAAGGAGCCCTTCCCATGCCGGTCCTGCGCCGCGCCCCGATCAGTCCACGCGGGGAGTTTCGAGGCGGGCGACGAGTTCCTCGACGAACGCCTCCAGATGGGGCGGGCGCGGGCCGGTCCGTGTCGCGCAGAACCAGGTCCGGGTCAGCGGCTTCGCGCCGATGCGGACCAGGGCGAGATCGTGCGAGGCCGCGTACGGGGCGGCGACCCAGTTCGGCAGCACCGTCACGCCCTGGCCGCCCGCCACCATCTCCACCACCAGGTCGGTCACCACCGGCATGGTGGTGATGCGGGCGGGCCGGGCGCCGGCCGGGATCGGCAGCGGCATCGAAGGGATGCGCTTCTGGTCGTAGAAGTCGTAGAGGACCAGGTCCGTGCCGTCGAAGTCACGGGCGGTCAGGTGCGCGCGGGAGGCCCACGGGTGCCCGGCGGGCACGACCGCCATCATCTCGTCGTCGAACAGCCTGGTCAGGGACACCCGGTCCATCTGCAGGTCGGGCTTGGTCACCAGTGCCACGTCGACGAGATCGGCCAGCAGGGCCGGGATCGGGGCGTCGTCGGCGACGGTCTCGATCCGCACCTCGATGTCCGGCTCGCGTGCGCGGAAGGCGCGCAGGACCGGAGGCAGCCACGGAAAGGTGGTGCTGCACTGTGCGGCGAACCGCACGCGCCGGTCCCGCCCGTCGCGGAGCTCCCGCAGATCGCGCGAGGCCGATTCGAGTTCGCCGAGGACGTGGCGGGCGGCGACCAGGAGCCTGCGGCCGGCGGCGTTGGGGATCAGGCGCCGGCCCTTCCGGTCGAAGAGCGGCATGCCGAGACGGGCTTCCAGTCGGGTGAGCCGCTGGCTCAGCGCCGGCTGGCTGACGTAGAGCCGCTCGGCGGCGGCGGTCAGGGAGCCGGCCTCGGCGGTGGCGTCCAGGAGCTCCAGGTCACGCAGGTCCACATCCATAATCCTGGATTATCACACGCTCCAATTTCCGTCGTGGTGTTATGGGTTGAGGGCCCATAGCTTTCTGGTGCCAGCCGCCGGGACTCCCCGGCCGCCACCCACGAAAGGCACGAGCCGAACATGACTGCCACCCGTACCGACGCGACCACGGCCAAGGCCGCGCACAAGACCGCTGCCACGATCACGGCCATCGTCACCGGCTCCTCCAGCGGCATGGGCCTGGACATCGCCCGTGCCTTCCTGGCGAACGGCGCGAACGTCGTCCTCAACGGCCGGGACGCCGACCGCCTCGCCAAGGCCGCCGTCACCCTCGGCCATCCCGAACGGACGGCGTGGGTCGCGGGCGGCACCGCCGCGGCGGAAACCGGAGAAGCGCTCGTCCGTACGGCGCTCGAGCGCTTCGGGCGGATCGACGTCCTGGTCAACAACGCCGGCACCTTCGAGCCGAAGCCCTTCACCGAGGTGACGGAGGAAGAGCTCGACGGCTATCTGACGGGGAACCTCAAGGGCACCTACCTCACCACGCAGGCGGTCGTACGGGCCCTGCGCGCCCAGGGCGAGGGCGGCAGCATCGTCAACATCGGCACCGTGCTGGTGGACCACGCACTGGCGGGCTTCCCGGCCTCCGCGCCCGTGGTCAGCAAGGGCGGTGTGCACGCGCTGACGACGAGCCTGGCCGCCGAGCTGGCCGTAGACGGCATCAGCGTCAACCTGGTGGCGCCCGGCATCATCCGCACACCGCTGCACGCGGGCTCGGACGTGGACTCCTACGGCGGACTCGCGCTCCAGGACCGGGTCGGTGAGGTCGCGGAGATCTCCGACGCCGTGCTCTACCTCGCCCGTGCGGGGTTCGTGACCGGCCACTCCCTGCGCGTGGACGGCGGCCACGTCACCGGCCGCCGCATCTGAGGCACCTGCCCCTGTCGATCACCACCACGAGAACGAGAAGAGGAACCCCCATGCCCTACGTCAACGTCAAGATCACCCGTGAAGGCGCCACCGCTTCGCAGAAGGCGGAGCTCATCGCGGGCATCACCGACCTGCTGGTCAAGGTCCTCGACAAGGACCCGGCCACCACGTTCGTCCTGATCGACGAGGTCGTCCTGGAGGACTGGGGCGTGGGCGGCGTCCCGACCGACGAGTACCGCCGCCGCAACCGGGCCCGCGACTGACCCCCTGGTCAGACGCTGCGCAGGTCCGCCGCGCACAGCTCCGGGCCGATGAAGGGCAGCAGCCGCACCGTGCTCCCGGTGGACTCCAGCAGGCCGTCCAGGACGCCCTGGTGGACGGCGCACACCACCTCGGGCCGGGCCCGGGCCAGCTCGCGGTACGGGCACTCGTGCAGCAGCACCCGACGGGTCCCGGGGTCGGGCCCGGGCGCGTCCCCGGGCGCGAAGCCCATCCGGGCGGCCGCGGCGAACAGCCGCTCCGCAGCCGGCCCGCTCTGCGCGGCCTCGGTCCCGGCCAGTCGGCGCCCCCAGTCGAGCCCGGCCTTGCGGGAGGCGCCCGGGCCGCCCCCGACCGCTTCGGCCAGGGCCTGGGCGAGTTCCCGGAAGGGGGCGTCGGCCGGTTCCTCCCGGAGGTCGGGCCGGGCGGCGGCGTACCGGAGCCGGGGGCGGCCCCGGCCCGGTCCGGCCGAGGCGGTGGCCGTGATCAGACCGGCCTCGGTCAGCGTGGCCAGGTGGTGGCGGACGGTGGCGACCGAAAGCCCCGTGGCAGCGGCCATGTCATCCACGCCCAGCAGGCGGTCCGCCTCCCGCAGCAGGGTCATCAGACGCCGACGCGACGGAACGGCCAGGGCGTGGTGGACACGCTGGGCATCCACACCACGGGGCATTTCGGTCATGCCCCCAATATAATCGATGACCGTTGGTTAAAAGAGAGGGAGGAAGTCCCGGCCCCTCCGCCTCCCGTCTCCTGCCTCCCGCCTCAGGTGCCCGTCCGGACGGCGAGGGACCATTCGTTCAGCACTCCGGCCTTCGAGACGACCGCGTCGGTGATCTTGAGCTTCCAGCTCCCCGGCACGGAGTCGCCGATCAGCGGCGCGAGCAGGGAGGGCGGCTGCGAATCCAGCGTCACCCGCAGGTTCTTGGTGTTTCCGCCCGTGCGGTTGTGGATCACGGCCCGGCGGCCGCTCGGCGCCATCAGCACCACCCGCAGATCGCCGATGCGCGGGTGCTCGATGTCGAGGGTCACCGTCAGGTCCTGGACCGTGCCCTGGCCCTGGAGGGTGATCACGTCGGTCAGGCCGCCGGCGTCGTCCTCGGGGATCAGTGCCCCGGGCGCCGAGTCGCCCCTGACCAGGGTGCCCGCCACTCCCTGCTCACCCGTGCGGAAGGTGAGGACCGGGCCCGGCGCGGAGATGCCGGAGATGGTCAGCCCGGATTCGGTCCCGTCCCACCACAGGGAGGCGGGGCGGCTGCTGTGCGAGACGGCGGTGCCGAGCGTGGGCCCGAACAGGTCCGAGCCGTCGCCCTGGTTCCGGTTGGTCTCCAGGTCCAGGTGGCCGTCGGCCTGGAGGAGCGCGCACTGGTAGTGGCCCACCGGTGTGCCGTTCTGGAACTCGTTCGACCCCGTGATGTCGCAGTGGTAGACGGCGAGCCCGCTCGATGTGAGCTCGGTGTCGAAGCCGGTGCGGGTGCGGTTCTCCACGAGGTAGTACTCGATGTTCTTCCGCTGCGGGTGCTGGTAGATCAGGGCCTCGTCGTACTGGCCCTGCCGGGCCTCGTGGACACCGGGCACGGAGATGTCGACGTCGTGCGTCCAGTGCACGAGGCGCCGCAGGTAGACGCAGACGGCGGACGGGAGGAATCCGTCGCCCAGGTTGTTCCCGGCGGCCATCGCGCAGTAGTTGCCCAGTCCCGCGCTGGAGAAGTCGTCGCCCTCGCGCTCGGCCGTTCCGTAGTCGTAGAGGTCGGGCCAGCGGCACAGGAGGTGGCCGCTCTCGTGGCAGAAGGTGCCGATGCTCAGATCGGCGGCGGAGTCACCGATGCTCGTGACCGTGTAGAGCTCCGTCCGCACGTCGCCGATCGGTGCGACAAAACGGGAGTTGTGCGGCCAGAGGTCCTCCATGAACACGGTGGGGCCCGCGTACATGATGCAGATGGAGTCGACGACGCCGCGCCCGAGCGAGTCGAACCGGCTGAAGTCCACTCCGGCGTCGAGGGCCGCCTGCAGTGCCTCCGGCACGAGCCGCCCCCGGTTCGCCTTGTGCGCGTAGGCGAGGCGGGGCCGGCTCAGACGGAGCGGACCGACCACGGTGTTGGAGAAGCGGAGCCGCCCCGTCGACATGGTGCGGAAGAACTCCTTGACCGAGCAGGTGTTTCCGTTCTCCGCGAAGTTCGGGCTGTTCAGCAGCGCGGAGACCTCGTCGACGGTGACCTGCGAGGGTCTGTCCGGGAAGTCGACCAGGATCGTGAGGCCCTGGACGTCGCCCTCGCTGAGGACGAAGCCGGGGAGCAGTCCCTTGTTGGGGCCGAAGGTCAGCAGGGTGTCGGGGTCGATGGTGGCCCGATCCTCCTCGGAGACCGTCTCCATCAGCCGTTCCTTCACCACGTCCCGCCGGTAGATCTGGCCTTCCCGCAGGTGGCGCGGCAGCCCCTCGGGCGCCGACCGGGACATCGGGATGCCGCTGGAGACGAAGCGTCGTCCGGCGCCGCCGCTGTCGGTCTCGGCGAAGCAGTAGAGGCCCCGGTCCTCGTCGTAGACGACCGAGTAGCCGTCGAGTGTTTCGTACCGTGCGTACTTGTCGTCGCCGAAGGCCACGAGCCGTACGTCACCGCCCTCCTCCTGGGCGAAGGTGAGGGTGTCGCCGAAGATGCCACTCATCGCAAACCGCCTCCCGGATCGGGCACACGAGGGCTGTCGCCTTCAGTGTCCGGTGCGTCCCGGGACGGGCACAGGGCAGAAGAGCCCACGCCGGACGGGGCAGGGTTACCCCGGTGCGGCGGGGATGAGGTCGTGGACGAGGGCGAAGCGCGTCAGATCGGCCCGCCGTCGCGAGCCGATCTTGTCGCGGAGCCGGTCCAGATGGGAGTGCACGGTGTGTTCGCTGATGCCCAGCCGGACGGCGATGCCGTGGTCGGTCTCCCCGTGGGCGACCAGCTCCAGCACCTGCCGCTCACGGTCCGTGACGTGGCACAGGGGTGCGGCCTCCGGAACCGTTCCCACGGCGATGTCGGCGGAGACGTACGAGCAGCCCCCGGCGACCAGCCGGATCGCCGCCAGCATCTCGCGCTCGCCGGCCCGCCGGCTCAGACAGCCGCGGGCTCCTGCGCGCAGCGCGGCCCGGGCCTCGTCCGGCGGGCCGGAGGAGAGCACCAGCACCGCGAAGCCGAGGCCCGCCAGCCGGGCCACCACCTCCGCCAGGCATCCGGGCGGCAGCCGCAGATCGACGAGCAGGACGTCCCCTGCCAGGGCCTCCCCGCGCTCCAGGGCGGCGGTCACCTCTTCGGCCGACCCCGCACCGAGTACGAAGACCGGGCCGCCGGCCGCTTCGAGGACGCGGGCCACACCGTGGCGCAGCAGCGGGCAGTCACCGAGGACGGCGACCCGTCCCGCGTCCGCACTCATGCGCGCCCCTCTCCCGCGGGGGTCCGCACCCGGTGGGAGCGCGACCCCGCCCTTCCAGTCTTGGCCCTCCCGGGCCGTCCGGCATGCCGGACGGCCCCGGACTCCCCACGGCCGCCCGGGGCCCGTTTTCGCGGACTGTTATCGTCCGGTCATGCCCGAGCTCATTGCACCCACCCCCCGTCTGCACGCCTCCTGGCTCGCCGCGCAGGAGGAATGGGGGCCCGACGCCCACATGGACGGCGCGGGGCTCGGCTCCGACGACGACGTGGACAGCCCGGAGGGCTTCGCCGCCTGGACGGAGCGGCTGCGGAGCTACGGGGACCGCACGGTGCCGCTCGAACACGGACGGGTCCACGCCACGTACTGGTGGATCGCCGAGGGGGACGCGTACCTGGGCGCCATCGACCTGCGGCACTACCTGAACGGCTTCCTGCTCGACGCGGGAGGCCACATCGGCTACGGCGTGCGCCCCTCGGCCCGCCGCCGGGGCCTGGCCGGCTGGGCCCTGGGCGAGGTCAAGCACGAGGCCCGGCTGCTGGGGATGGACCGGGTGCTCCTCACCTGCGACCCCGGGAACCAGGCCTCGATCCGCACGATCGAGAACGCCGGAGGCGTGCTGGAGGACGTCCGCGAGACCCTGGTCGGCCCCAAGCGGCGCTACTGGATCGACCTCTAGCTGTCTACCGCGAGGCCGGACGGGGCGCGTGAGACGGATGGTGCGGCTGGGGTGTGAACGCCGGCGCCGCGGGCGCCGGGCCCAGGGTGGTCGTACCCGGAGCGGCCCGGTGGCCCAGACCCGTGCGGTAGGCGTCCAGCGCCGCCTCGGTGCGGCCGGCCCGGCGCAGCAGGTCCCCCAGGAGCCGGCACAGGTCCGCGAGGTCGCCCGTCGCCCCGCTGCGCTCCAGCAGCGCCAGGGCCTGCACGTAGTGCTCCTCGGCGGCCTCGGGCTCGCCCCGCTCCTCGGCCATGAGCCCGAGGAGCCGGTGCGCCCCGCCCGCGTGCACGGCGCCGTGGCTGTGCCCGAGGTCGAGTAGCTCCGAGAGCAGCAGGGCGGCCTCCTCGGGGCGGCCGAGCCGGCGCAGTACGTCGGCCAGCTCGACCTCCACCTGCGCGGTGTACAGGGCCGCCCGCCCGGCGACGAGCATCTCCCGGGCCGTGCGCAGTTCGCGCTCCGCGGAGGCGAGGTCCCCGTCCTGGGCCTGGACGTAGCCCCGCATCCAGTGGCAGTGCGCCAGATCGGTCCGCAGCTGCAACTGCCCGTAGATCGCCTGCGCCTTGGCCAGCGAGGCGTCGGCATCGGCCACCCGCCCCTCCGTCAGGAAGGTCCGCGCGACCTGCCGGTGCATGCCCGCCACCAGGGCCGGGTCGGTGACCCGGGGGGCCAGTGCCAGGGCGAGTTCGGCGGCGTGGGCGGCCCGGGCGTGGGCGCCCATGTCGATGTACGGGCCGATGACCGCGGCGTAGAGCAGCACCAGCGCCTCGGGGTCGGCCAGTCCGCTGGACCCCAGCTCGTCGATGGTCGATTCGAGCAGGTAGCAGGCGTAGCGCAGCTCCCCGGCGAGCAGGTGCGCCACCGCCCGGCCGCGGATCGGGCGGGCGCGGCGGGGGAGCGGCTCATCGGCCAGGAGCCGTTCCGCCGACTCGAAGTGACCGATGGCGGCGGGGAGTTCGCCCGTCTCCAGGGCGCAGTCGCCCAGTCCGAGCAGCGCACCGACCTGTTCGTCGGCGAGCCCGAGTTCCTCCGCTTCGGCCAGCAGCCGCCGGTAGTGGACGGCGGCCTCCTCCGCAGCGCCGGAGGCCAGGAGTTGCTGGGCGTCGGTGAGGGCGAGGCGCAGCTCGGTGGCCAGTCCGGCGGGGCGTCCGGTGGACAGTTCCTCGTAGGAGGTGCCGAGCCGCCCGGCGAGGAAGCGCAGCGCGGTCTCCGAGGGGCGCACCTTGCCCGACTCCAGGGTGGAGACATAGGCCGGGGTGTACGAGGGCTGCGCCAACTGGCGTTGGGTCATGCCGAGTTCGGTGCGCATGCGCTGAACCCTGCGGCCGATCTCGGCCGGTTCGTCCATGGGATCCCCCTGGTTGCTCGGACCGCCAAGTATTCAGGGGGAGCGGGGCATTGCGCACCCGTCGTGCGCCGCCTAATTTAAGCAACCGGTTCACTCTGCTTACACATCTCCTTAACTCCCTTCACCGCAGGAGGATTTCATGCACCGTGCCAGACGCCCGGCCGCCGCCCGGACGGTCCTGCGGGCGGCCGTCGCGGCGGCCTGCGCGACCGCCGCGCTGCTGGCCGCCGGACCCGTCCGCGCGGCCGGCGAACCGGTCGCACCCCGGCTGGTGGTGGAGATTCCGGGACCGGAGCAGGGCGGTGACGCCGGATCGGGCCACACCCGGGTCCCCGCCCGGTCCGGCCCGGCGGCCGGGAAGGGCGCCCGGCTCTCCGAGGCGGAGCGGGCGGCGGACGGCGAGGTCGTCAAACTCGTCGACAACGGCCCCACCGGCGACCGGCTGGACGTGGTCTTCGTCGGCGACGGCTACACCACGGCCGAACTGGCGAAGTTCCGCACCGATGCCCAGGCGAAATGGGCCGAGGTGACGGCCGTGGAGCCGTACGCCACGTACCGGAACCTCTTCAACGTCTGGACGGTGGACGCCGTGTCCCGGGAGTCGGGCGTCTCCGGGGACCCCGACCGGGCGACCGTCCGCGACACCGCCCTCGGCGCGTACTTCTGGTGCGAGGAGATCGAGCGGCTCCTGTGCATAGACCAGCCCAAGGTCGACTCCTACGTGGCCAGGGCGCCCGAGGCCGACCTGGTCGTCGTCCTGGCCAACAGCGCCAAGTACGGCGGCGCCGGCTACAACGAGCGCAGCGCCACCCTCGGGTACGAGGGCATCTCCACCGCCTCGGCGGACAACGCCAAGTCCGGGCAGGTCGCCATCCACGAGACGGGCCACTCGCTCGGCAAACTCGCCGACGAGTACTTCTACCCCGGTGTCCCGGACTACGAGAAGTACACCGGGCCCGAGCCGGCCGAGTCCAACTCCTCCACGCTGACCGCCGACCGGATGGCCGACCGCCAGGTCAAATGGCACCGCTGGCTGGGCGAGCCCTCCCCGGACGGCGGCGCCGTCGGCACCTACGAGGGCGGCGGCTACTTCGCCACCGGGCTCCACCGGCCCACCGACAGTTCGCTGATGCGGGTCCTGGGCAAACCCTTCAACCTCCCCGGTACCGAAGCGATGATCGCCGGCTTCTACCAGCACGCGCGGACCGTCACCCCGCTCACCCCGACGGACCGCACCCTGCGGACGCGGCACACCGCCAGGGCGGCCGTCCCCCGGCTCACCGGAGCCGACGGCCGCCAGCTCCTCGTCCGCTGGTACCTCGACGGCCGGGAGATCGGGCGGCTCGCGGGCCGGACCGAGGTCACCGTCGCCGAACTGCGACTGCGCGACCTGCGCACCCACACCCTGTCGGTCACCGCCGAGGACCGCACCCCCTCGGTCCGCGACCCGGAGATCGCCCGCACGCTGCGCTCCACCGCCGGCTGGACCGTCCGCCGGTAGCCGGGGCGACCTGTTCCGCCCGGGACGGATAATGGCACGGCACGTACCGAGCGGAGAGTTGAAGAAACGATGACGCTGAAAGAAGGCCGGCGGGTGAGGCTGGCGGCCGACACCCGGCTGACCGACTGGGTCGCGATGACCGAGGACCCTTCGGACCCGGCGGCGGCCGGAACCGTCGCCGGTTCGCTGTCCCTCGCCGCCGGCACCGAGGGCACCGTGGTGCGAGTGGTCGAGCACGACCTGCAGACCCAGGAGTCCCGCGAGTACGAGCGGCTCAAGTCGCTCCTCGACGCCTACGGCACGGGCATGCCGACGGAGAGCCGGAAGCAGCTGGAGGAGAAGGTCGCCGGGCTGGAGCCCGCCTGGGCCGCCTACCGGGCGGAGCCGCTCCGGGTGACCGTCCGGGTGCGCTTCGACAACGGATTCATCCTCGACGACGCGCGCGAGGACGTCTTCGACCCCGCCTGACGAGCTGAGCGCACCTACGGGGCCAAGGCCGCGTCCACCGCCGCCTCGGCGTGCAGGCGGGCGGTCGGGAAGAGCGGTACGGGGCTGTCCGCCGGGCCGACGAGCAGCTCGATCTCCGTGCATCCCAGGACGACCCCCTCCGCGCCCCCGGCGACGAGGTCCTCGATGACCCGGCGGTACGCCGCACGCGATTCCTCGCGGACGACACCGAGGCAGAGCTCCTCGTAGATCACCCGGTGGACGAGCGCGCGTCCCTCGGCGTCGGGGACGCGTACGTCGAGCCCGCCCGCGGCCAGCCGGCCCCGGTAGAACTCCTCCTCCATCGTGAACGCGGTGCCGAGCAGTCCCACCCGGCGCAGTCCGGCGCCGCGGACGGCGGCGGCCGTGGTGTCCGCGAGGTGCAGGAGCGGGACCGGCACGGCGGCCTCGACCGCGTCGGCGACCTTGTGCATGGTGTTGGTGCAGATCAGCAGGAGCTCCGCGCCCGCCGCCGCCAGCGAGCGTGCGGCGTCGGCCAGTTCCTCGCCGGCTTCCTCCCAGCGGCCCTGGACCTGCAGGCGCTCGATCTCCGCGAAGTCCACGGAGTAGAGCACGCAGCGGGCGGAGTGGAGCCCGCCGAGGCGTTCGCGGGTCCGTTCGTTGAGGATCCGGTAGTACTCCGCCGTCGACTCCCAGCTCATACCGCCGATCAACCCGATCGTCTTCATGCGTGGATCATAAGGGAGTTCTCGTCATGCCCGCTCATGTATAAGTCTCCCTTTAAGTGTCTGTGGGCGGAGGCTCCAGCGCGTCGAGCACCCGGTGCAAGGGCCGCCGCAGGGCGACGGCCAGGGGCCGGGTGTCCGCGCGGGCGTAGGCGACCAGCCCTTCGCGGGCGGCGGTCACCGCGGCCCGGGGGTCCTCTCCCGACAGGGCGCGTTCGACGGCCCGCGCGGTGAGCGAGGCCAGTTCGGGAAGCTGCAGACGGGCCCGGGCGAGGTCGGGAGCCAGGTCGTCGCGGCCGGCGAACGCGTCGACCTCGCCGGCCAGGGTCGCCACGTGCACGGCGAGCCCGTCGGCGGCGGCGATGCGCTCGGCCCGGAGGCGTACGGCGCCGCGCTGACGGCGGCGCAAGGGGTTGAACCGCAGGGCGCGCTCGGCCTCCCGGGCCCGGGCCGCGCCCGCGTGCACCGCTTCGACGTGTACGAGCACCCGGGCGAGGTTGTCGCGGGCCGCGGCCGGGCCGCCGCCCAGCACCGCCGCCGTGCCGGTCAGGGAACGGCTCAGCCGGGCACCGCAGTCACCGGCGACGGCCCCCAGCACGCGCTGGGGGTCGGGCGGCCACAGCAGCGGGGCGAGGAGGATGGTGACCGCCGCGCCCGCCGCGGTCTCCCACACGCGGTCCAGCGCGTAGGAATCGGGGGAGGTGTTGGCGAAGACCAGCAGCGAGGACAGCGCGACCTGGATGTTGAGCGCGCCGCCTGCCCGCAGGACCATGCCGACCCCCAGGCCCAGGGCCACCACCAGGGCCAGGGTGAGGGTGGAGGGCTGCCACAGGTTCAGGACGGCGATCGCGAGCAGCACGCCCGCCACCACCCCCAGGATCCGCTGCAGCGAGGTGCCCAGGGCCGTCATCGGATCACCGCGCAGGGCCACCAGGGGGACCATCGCCGCGAACACCGGCGGCTGGTCCGCGCCCAGCCACAGCGCGACCTGCCAGGCCGCGGCCACGGTGACCACCATGCGGGCGGCCGCCGGACCCTCGGCGCGCAGGACCTCCAGTCGGGCGCGGCTCAAGGGCGGTGGATCCGGTCGACGCCGTACCACTTCGCCACACAGGCGGCGACCCAGTCCCGCTCGTAGGTCCGCGTGAAGAAGGGCTCGGCGAGACCGCCGATGTACAGGGGTTTGTACCCCACGTCGGTGGCACCCCGCCCGGCCTCGGCCCGGATGCGCGCGTCCTGCGCGTCCCAGGCCACCGAGCGGCTGACCGTGACGGTCGTGAGCCGCCGTACGTCCGGCACCAGGACGGCCACCGAGGCCAGCGCCAGACAGCCCGTCACCACGGCGCCGGCCAGGAGCGCCGGGCCCGCGGTCCGCCGCCCCCGCAGCCGCCGGCCGCCCCACGCCCCCAGCAGGGCTCCGTAGCCGCAGAGGGCCAGCTCCATCGGGACGAGGTAACTCGTCCAGGTCCGGGCGTACGTCCATCCGGTCGGCCCGTAACCGCTGCGCAGGCCCACCACCACCGCGAACGAGCCCAGCAGCACCACCGGCACCGGGACCAGCAGAAGGGCGGCGAGCGTCCCGCGCGGCACGGTCCGCGGCGGCTTCCCCGTCCCGGGCCCCGCTGCGGGCCCGGGACCGCACCGGCGGCCCCTCCCCAGGACAACCGCCAGCCCCAGCAGGAACCCGACGGCCGCGGCTCCGAGGTAGGCCGGCCGGCCGGTGACGGAGTCCCACATGTGCAGCCAGTCCTCGAAGGTGGCCCGGAGCTCGTCCGAGGACAGCATCGACTCCTTGGGCGGCTGCTGCGCCCGGCGCCACCGCGCGCCCGGGGAGGTGTAGAGCACGACCAGGCCGACGAGCAGCCCCGAGCACCAGACCAGGCACCAGGTGAACGGCCGCCAGTTCCGCGCCAGTCCGAACCGGGGCAGGCAGAGCAGCCCGACGAGCGCCGCGAGGAGACCGCTGACCAGGGTGAAGGGCTCGCTCAGGGTGCCCATCGCGAAGCCGATGAGGAACGCGGCGGCCAGGCCGGCCACCCGGACGGCGGCACGGGGACGGTCGGCGGTCCGCAGGGCCAGCAGCAGGGCCCACACGCCGACGACGCTCGGCACGGTGTGGGAGATCGTGGCGGGCGCCCACAGCAGCACCTGATAGCTGCGGGGTCCCGCGAAGTAGACGAGGGCCTGGACGACCAGCGCGCACGCGGTCAGGACCAGTACCCGGGGCCTGCCGCCGAGGAAGCGGACGAAATCGCGCCCCAGCAGCACCAGTCCGACGGTGAAGGCGACGGCGATGACCGTCGGGAGGATCTTGGTCCCGGCCGGTCCGTCGGCGTAGACGAGGCCGCTGAGGAAGGCGTTGGTGATCCGGCCGTTCTGCGTCATGTAGAAGTCGGAGGTGATGCCGAAGACTCCCAGGTCGCGGGCCTTCCACCCGGCGCACCAGTCGTCGGACGTGGGCCGCACGTACAGACCGAGGAAACACCCCACCGCGACCAGCGCCCCCGCGGCGGCGACGAGCACCACCGCGACGACCGGCAGCACCCCGCGCAGGAGCGTGCGGCCGTTTCCGGGACGGGTGCGTTCGCGCTGGCCGCTTTCGGGCGGGGTGTCTTCGTGCTGGCCGCTTTCGGGCGGGGTGTCTTCGTGCTGGCCGCTTCCGGACCCGGCGCTTTCGCGCTGGCTGCCTCCGGACTCGGTGCCTTCGTGCTGGCTCCCTCCGAGCCCGGTGCTTTCGTGGCGGCTGCCTCCGGGCCCGGTGTCTTCGTGCCAGGTGCCTTCCCGGTCCGTGCCTTCATGCCCGGCGCGCTCGGGTTCCGCGGCCTCGTGCGGCCTGCGTTCGGCCTCGCCTTCGCCCTCGCCCGCAGCAGTGCTCATGTACCCGCCCTTCGCAGCGGAACCCGGCCGGCAGAGGCGGCCCGCGCATCCGCCGCCCGCGGTGACCGGCCGGCCCGCGGACACCCATGATGTGCACGGCCCGCGGCCCCCGGCATCCCGGGTGCGCCAGGCCGGTCACGCAGCCGCGACCCCTCCGCGGACCCCCGGTCACCCGCACGGCGCGCGTTCCGTGGCAGCCTCCGCCCGGCGCGCCCAGGATGGGGAGCCAGGGTCCCGCGCGCACGCGGGCCCGGCGGAGGGAGCGGCGATGCCCGGTGTCCGGACCGGCCGTTGGGCGGTCGTCACGGCGGCCCTGGCGAGCGTCGCCGTACCCCTGTGCACACCGGTCCCTCCCACCGCCCGGTACCCGGGCCACCACGCCGCCGACCCCGTCCGGTACGGAGCCGCGCACGCCCGGGACACCGCGCCGCAGGACGGCGGCCCGGCGCCGCTCGCTCTGCCCGCGGGCCACCGGGGACGGGGTGAGGCGCAGCCGGGCCACGCCCGCATGGCGGCGCTCGAGGCCCCCGCCGCGGGGCTCCTGTCCAACACGACCACCGCCGAAGGCGTTCCGGCGTCCCTCGCCGCGGACGCGCGCTACGTCCCCGGGAGCCACGTCCTGCGGCTCGCCTCCGGCCGGTGGATGTACCTGCCCGACGCTGCGACGGCCCCGGCCGTGGTCGCCCCCGGCCATCCGCCCGCCCGGCGGCAGATCGAGCGCAGCCGGGCCTGGCTGGCCGCCGGCCGGGTTCCCGGCGCCTCGCCCGAACAGCGCGCGGCGGCGGAGCGGGCCCTGCTGGCCATGCGCGCCCTACTCCGCCCCAACGGGGCCCTGGCGGCGGGCTGGAGCCACGGGTGGAAGTACTCCTGGCCGCGCGACTCCAGCTTCGCCTCCGCGGCCTTCGCGCACACCGGCCACGACGCCGAGGCCTACCGGATCCTGCGCTACAGCGCCGCCACCCAGCGCGCCGACGGCACCTGGGAGGCCCGTACGAAGCTCGACGGATCGGGGCCGCCCGACGACAGGACCTGGCAGCTCGACGCCAACGGCTGGGTGCCCTGGGCCACCTGGCAGTGGTACCGGACGGCCCCCGCTGCCACCCGCCGGGACCGGCTGGCCACCCTCTACCCGATGATCCGCAAGGCCGCCGACCGCGCGGCGGGCTCCCTGCGGGCGGACGGACTGCCCTCGGCGTCCCCCGACTACTGGGAGCTGACCACCGCCACCCCGAACATCGGTACCGCCGCACCGCTCCTCGCCGGGCTCAACGCCTCCGCCGACCTCGCCCGGGAGGCGAACCGGCCCGGGGACGCAGCCCGCTGGGCCCGGGCCGCACGGAGGCTGTCCGGCGCGATCTCCGCGCGCTTCCTCCCCCTCGGGTACCAGCGCACCATCGACGGACGCCACGGGCACGACAGCGCGGTCGCCTTCATGGCGCCCCCCTTCAACGAGGCCCCCGCCGGCCTGGCCGCGGCCCTGGACACCAGCTACCGGGAACTGCTGCTGCCCAACGGCGGTCTGACCCCGGGGAACGATCCCGGGGCGCGCTGGGGTGCGTACGCCTGGACACCCAGTACGGCCTTCTTCGCGCTCGCCTGGGCCGGTACGGGCCGTCCGGAGCGGGCCGGACAGGTCCTGGACTGGGTGCTCTCCAAGCGGAACGCGCTCGGTGAACTGCCGGAGAAGGTGGACGGGAAGGGCCGGCCCTGCTCGGTGGCCCCCCTCGCCTGGACGGGCTCCCTCACGGTCCTGGCCCTCGTGGCCCTCGACGGCACGGGGCTCCCGACGCCACCCCTGCGCTCCTAGGGGGGTGTCGCGCGGGGGTCAGACGGGCCGCGTCCCCCCGTCCGGCGGCGGTACGGCGCGGACGTGCTCCAGCGCGGCCAGGAGCCGGCGGTAGGCGAGCTTCTCAGCCTCCACCGCCTGGCCGAGGGGCACGTAGTACGGGTCGCGGCGCATGCGCGCCTGGACGGCGGCAGCCCGGCGGAGCTCCCTCGTACGCTCCACCTCGTTCCCCGCGTCCACGTACGCGGCGTCGAGGAGCCGGTGGTCGAGGACCTGTGCGAAGGCCCGGTCCGCCAGGACGCCGAGCCGGTCGAGGTCCTCGGCGCAGCGCTCGGGGGACGCCCCGGCGCATCCCTCGTCCAGGGCCCGGGAGAGCGATCCCGCGGTCGCCCCGAGCTCCGGGTACCCCCAGGCCGGCGCGGTGTCGTCCGTGCATCCGGTGGCGAGGAACAGCAGCACGGCCACGGAGGCCACGGCACGGGCCGGTCCCGGCCCCTTCCGCACGCGCGGGCCGGGACGAGGGGCCGTGGGATCCCTCCGCACGGGTGAGCACGAGGTCATGGGCACGCCGATCACGGGTCGAGTGGGGCGGGACGGGGCCGGGGAGGCGGCCCGGGGCCCGGCGTGATCCGCCGCCATCGTCGCCCGCACCGCTCAGCGCTGCCACCCGGAGCCCGCGCGACCGCCCGGCGCGGCGGCGGCCGGCGGGACCGCCGGGTACCAGGGGGAGGAGGGCGGAGGGCCGCCGGCCGGCGTGGAGTCCGCCGGGGGAGCGTTCAGGACGTGCAGGGCCGCGTCCAGGCCGAGCACGGCGCCGACGGCCGTGCCGTCCCGCGGGACCAGGGCCGCCGGGGCGCCCGTGTAGTGCATCTGGGACTCGTACCAGGACGGTCCGCCGTCCGTGGCCGAAACGCCGACCGTGCCGGTGGCCGCGCGGCCCGTGAGCATGCCTCCGGCGACGCCGACCGAGCCGTAGCCGCCCGCTCCGCCCGCCTCGGTGACCGGGGAGAACTGCGGCGCGGTCCCGCCCGCGGTGGCCAGGCTCGTGGCGACGGTGCCCGTGCCGGGGCGGCGGAAGTACAGGGAGACGCCGTCGCCCTTCGCGTTCGCCGAGAGCGGCCCGGTGGTCGCAGGCAGCCCGGTCGGGACGGGGGCGCCGAAGGGGGCGTCCGGGGTCCGCTGGACCCAGGCCAGCACGCTCTGCGCGGTGGCCGCGTACACGTGCCGCCGCCCGGCCGCGTCCGTCGCGGTGACCGGGTCGCCCTGCAGCCCGGAGCCGCCCAGGGACTCCCACCCGCCGAAGGGGCCGCCGGGAGCCTGCTGCGCGCTGGCACGCAGGGTGCGCCGGGAATCGCGTACGTAGACGGTCATCCGGCCGGTACGGTCCAGGGCCACGGCCGGGGCGCTGATCGCCGAGGTCCCGGACACGTCCTCCGTGTCCGGGGTGCCCAGCGACACCCAGGGGCCGAAGGGGCCGTCGGGCGAAGCCTGGACGGAGTGCACGAGCTCGCGCCGGTACTCCTGGGGCGTGGCGCCGAGCGTGGTGCGGGTGCCGAAGACCGCGATCCTGCCGTCGGGGAGCCGGACCGCCGCCGCCCCGGTGTCCATCCCGGACCCGTCGAGCAACTGGGGTCCCTGCCAGGGGACTTCGTGCCCGGGGCGCGACCAGTAGGCCATCCGTCCGTCCAGCACGGCGAAGGCCCACAGCCGGCCGGAGACGCCCTCGGCCATCCAGGAGGTGACGTCGCCCCGGCCGTAGCGGATGGTCTGGCTCCAGCCGGCGCCGGCGGGCCGGGTGGCCGTCTTGCGGTCCCCGCAGCCGGCGGGGCTGCCGCACCAGTTCTCGTGGTCGGACCAGGCGTAGGTCTTGAGGTAGCCGAGCTTCTCCTCGGCGGCCCGCGGGTCGAGCGCCGGGGGCAGGGAGCTGTTGGGGTAGCTCACGTAGTTCTGGACCGAGAAGTGCGGCCGGTCCGCGGACTTCGCGTACCGCTCGGCGGCGGCCTGCACGAAGCGGGCCCCGTACATGTGGTCCTGGTGGTCGAGGAAGGCGCCGCCGGCGCGCGACCGTCCGGGCGTCGGGTCCTGCGTCCGTATCGTGGTGGGCCGGTACCGCGCGAAGACCGCGGCTATGGCCTCCACGACCTGGTCCTTGTCGTACGAGAACCCGTTCTTGACGGGCGTGCCCGAAGTGAGCTGGGACCCCAGGGCGGTGACCCGGCCGTCCCACAGTCCGCGCAGACTGTCCGGGTTGTCCCCGGAGATGCTGCGGGCCTCCCGCAGCTGCATCCAGACCAGATTGACCTCGGGCCGCGCCACGAGGACGTCCACCTCGGCGCTCCCGCCGCCGACGGTGGGTATGGAACGGCGCTGCCAGGCGCTGGTGCGGTTGCCGGTGGCCATTTGCGCGTAGGCGGCCCGGATGCCGTTCTGCCGGGCCTCCGCGTAAGCGGCGTGGTCGGCGGGGCCGGCCGGGTCCTGCAGGTGCGGGCTGTGGGCCTCGTTGCGTCCGTCGGCCTCGCCGGAGGTGAGGTAGACGGTGGCGACCCCGACGCCGGTGGATATGGAGCGGCTGAGGTCGGGGTTCATGAAGAAGAGGTCGTCGTCGGGATGCGCGACGACCTGGAGGACCGTGCCCCCGGTTACGCTCGGGCGGAGCGCAGGTCCGGCGGCCGCCGCCGATTCCGGAGCGGCCCCGTAGCCGTAGGCCCAGGTCGTCACGCCGACGGCGCCGACGGTGAGCGCGCCGAGCAGGCCCGCGAGGCGGGTGCGGCTGGCCAGGGACATCTGCAACGCCTCGGGGATCGATCGGTGGACGGTCGGGTGCGGAACTCGGGCTGAGGGGCGGTCGTTGCCCCGTCGGCCCCACCGCTTTCCGGAGGCGACCGGCGCCGATTATGCCTCGCGCGTGTGCGCCTGACACACCGTCGAGTCGCCTATCGGGCGCTATAAACCGCTATGCCCTAATCACCTGAATTGATCCGTTTTATCGCGTCGGGCCAGAGGCGAGGCTCCACCCCGCCACCCGCAGGTCCGAACCGTCCGGGACGGGACCACACCCCCGGTACGTACGGCTGTGAACAGGGCCGGAGCCCTGGTGAGGGCGGGGGAGCCCCGGCCTTCGCACCTGACGCCAAGTCGGTCGCAAGGCGGCGCACCGCCCGGGTCGGCCGGACGGGAGGGACGCCTCCCGTGTGAGCGGATCCACACACCGGGCGGCCGGCCCGGGGCCGCGCCGGCGGTCGGCCCGGATCCGTCGCGCGGCACCGGCGGCCGGCCGGTGAGCGGGTGGTGTGGGCGGGGCCGTCGCAGCGAGCAGCGCCTTCCCCGGAGCCGAGCCGCCCGTCCCCATCGAGGGGTCGCGGTACACGGACGGCGCCTGCGCGCCGGAACGAACACCGACCTCGCGCACGCCGCCCGTCGTAGAGCCATGCCCCCCTGCCCCTCCGCGAGCCATCCGCCGCCCCCACCGAGCCACGGTGCGTCGACGGTCTGGTTCGGCCTGGCGGCGGCCCGTCTGCGCCCCGACTCGGTTGGTCTCGGCCCGACCGCGGCCGGACTGCGGCCCGACGCCGGCCCTGGTCGGCCTGGCGGTGGCCCGGCTCGGCCCGACGGAGGTGTGACTCGTTCCGGCCGCGCCCCGGCCGCGCCCCGGCCGCGGTCTGCCTCGGCCTGACCGCGGACCGGCCGCGGCCACCCGTGCCGTCGGCACGGCCCCGTTGCGCCGGCCGGGTTCGCCGTCATTCGGTCGGCGCAGCCGGGTGGTGGAGCGGCCGGGGCGGCTCCGTGGGCCGGGGGCGCTGGCCGAACCCGCAGGCCGGGGGCGTGCGTTCCGCATCCTGAAGGGCTCGCCGTCTATCCCCGGCCGCCCCGCGGATGGGAACCTGGAGCTGTCGCTCAGCCGAGCGCGGGCGCCCCCACCCTTCCCCCCGGACCCAGGCCGTCTCCTTCGGATCTTGCCCGGCCCGCGCCGCCCGGTACCGCACCGCACCTCGCCGCACCCGCACCGGACCACGCGGGTCCGTCCGACGAGACCCGAAGGAGGCGGCCTCGTGCGCGCCCCTGCCGTCGACCTGCCATCAAGGGAGTTCACCGCATGCAGACCCGTTCAGCCGATGACGTGCGCAAGCGAGTGGTGTGGGGGATAGCCCTCGTCCTGATCGCCGTCACCGCGCTCCTCGGAGCCGGCCCCGCTACCGCGACCGCAACCGCAAACATAATCATCGCCACCGCCCCGCCCGTACCTGTCCTGTCCTGGGGCCCCTGCTCCGACGGCCAGGGCGACGGCTTCGAGTGCGCCACCGCCCAGGTGCCGCTCGACTACCGCCGGCCCGCCGGAGCGACGATCCCGCTGGCCGTCACCCGGCGGCTCGCGGCCGACCGGGCCCACCGCACCGGCGTCCTCGTGCTCCACCCCGGCGGACCCGGAAACTCCGGCGTGAACTTCGCCCGCAACAGCTACGCCGCACTCCCCGCCGCCCTCCGCGACGGCTTCGACGTCGTCGGGTACGACATGCGGGGCGTGGGGCGCAGCGGCCAGGTGGAGTGCTGGAACGACGCGGAGTACTCGGCCGCCGTCGACGCCGCGCGCGGGGTCCCCGGACCGGGAGCCCTGCGGACCGCCCTCCGGCAGGGCCAGGAGTTCGCCGCCGCCTGCCGGGAACGCGCCGGCGGCCTCGTGCCCTTCGTAGGCACCGGATCCAACGCCAAGGACCTCGACCTGCTGCGCCAGGCCCTCGGCGAGGAGACCCTCACCTTCTACGGCCGCTCCTTCGGCAGCTACGTCGGCACCGTGTACGCCGCGCAGTTCCCGCGGCGCGTGCGCGCCATGGTCCTGGACGGGGCCTATGATCCGCACCGCTACGCCGACGTGCCCTACGCCTACGACGCCGCGCAGTTCACCGCCCTGGACGCGGCGGTCGGCCGGTTCCTCGACTGGTGCGCGCAGAACGCCACCGCCTGCGGGTTCGGCGGGGGCGATGCGCGGGCGGCCTTCGAACAGCTCAAGCGGGACCTCGACGCCCACCCCGTCATCACCCCGAGCGGACGCCCGGCCACCGGCTACACCCTCGCCTACCGCCTGATGTTCAACATCAACTCGGGCAAGGAGATCTGGCCCTACCTGGGCGAGGCGCTGGCCGCGGCCCAGGCCCGCAAGACCTCCTTCCTGCTGTCACCCCCCTCACCCGGATCCTTCGACTTCCTCAACGTCAACCTGGCCGTCGAGTGCGCCGACCGCGTCTACCCCACGAGCCGGCTCCTCCTGGGTGCCGTGGTCGGAGCAGAGTCCGCCTCGGCCCCGCTGCTCGGGCCGCCCATCGGTCTGGGGCCGCCCACCTACGACCACAACCACGCGCCCGCCTGCGCGCAGTGGCAGGCTGAGCGCCCCAGCCGCTACGAGGGCTCCTACCGGGCGGCCGGTTCCGCCCCGATCCTGGTCCTCGGGACCACCGGGGACCCGGACACCCCGTACCAGGACGCCGTGGCCCTGGCGGGCACGCTGGACGCCGGGCGGCTCCTGACCTTCGCCGCCGAGGGGCACACCGCCTACAACCGGAGCGCGTGCGTCAGCGCGCTCGTCAACGACTACCTGGCCACCCTGGCCCTGCCCGCACGGGGCACCGTCTGCGCGGACGAGGCGCCCCCGGAGGCGCTCGGCCGCCGCACCACCGGTCCCGTGGAAGCCGACGAGACGAACGACGTGATCCCCACCCTGCGCTGACAGGGGATCCGCCTCAGCTCCCCGCCCCGGTTTCCGCCACGGGTGTGCCGGGGCGGGCCAGGCGGGCGAGGTAGCGCTCCAGTCCGGTCGCGTCCTCGCCCGCCCAGCCCACGTACCCGTCGGGCCGGACCAGGAAGAGCCCCTTGCCGTACGGCTCGTACGGTCCGATCCGGTGCACCCGCAGGAACTCCGCGAACTCCCCTCTCATGGGCGGCAGTTCGACGTCCGTGCCGACGGCGAGCAGGGTGAAGTGCGGTCCCCGGAACAGGTCGAAGAGCCTGCGTCCGTCCGGCAGCGGGCCGTCGGGGGCCCGGTCCCCGGCTTCCAGGGCGCCCGCGGCTCCCTCGGAGAGGGGGCCGTCCCGGTAGCCCAGGCCGAGCTGGCGGGTGGCGCTGCCGCGCTCCTCCTGGCCGCGGTGGATCCGCGTGGACAGGCCCAGCACGTGCGCAGCGACGGGTCGGCGTTCCTCCTCGTAGGTGTCCAGGAGCGCGGGGTCCGCGCCGTGGCGCAGGACCTGCCCGAGCTTCCAGCCGAGGTTGTAGGCGTCCTGCACGCTGGTGTTGAGGCCCTGGCCGCCGGCCGGGGAGTGCACGTGCGCCGCGTCGCCCGCGAGCAGCACCCGGCCGGTGCGGAAGCGGTCGGCCAGGGCGACGCGCGGCCTGAAGTCGGAGGCCCACCGGACCTCGAGGACGTCCTCCGCGTCCAGGTGGGTCAGGGCGGCGACCGCAGCGGGGATCCCGGAAGCGGTGGAGACAGGGGAGTCGGCGGAGTCGGTGCGGCCGGTCGAGGTCTCGGAGCGCGCGACGAACTGGTGCTCCTCGGTGCCCGGTAGCGGGCACAGCGCGGCGAACCCGCCCTCCGGGCCGGGGAACAGGTGCCAGTGGTCCCGGTCCAGGGCCCCCGGGCGCAGCCGGACGTCGGCCACCACCATCGGGGCGGGATCCACGGTCTCGCCGGTCATGCCGATGTCCAGGGCCCTGCGGACGGTGGAGCGGCCCCCGTCGGAGGCGACCAGGTAGGCGGCGCGCACCGTACTGCCGTCCGAGAGGTACGCGCTCACCCCGTCGGCGTCCTGGTCGAAGCCGGTCAGTGCGGCGCCGAAGCGGACCCGGCCGCCGAGCCCGGTGAGGCGCTCGAACAGGATCTCCTGGGTGCGCCACTGGGGCAGGAGCCGGGCCCGCGGATGCGGCTCGGTCTCCGTGGGGCCGCCGGCTCCGGCGTCCCCGAGCATGTCGTGCTCGCCCGCGGGCCGGCCGTCCTGCCAGATCAGCCCGATCGGTGCGTGGGCGCTCGCCTCCCGCACCGCGTCCCCCACCCCGAGGTCGTCGAGGACCTCCAGGGTCCTCGGCTGCAGCCCCTTGCCCCGCGAGCCGGGGAAGAGGGCGCCGGCCCGCTCGACGACCAGGGCGCGGACACCGCGCCGGGTGAGGTCCAGGGCCAGGGCCAGTCCGGTGGGGCCGGCGCCGACGACGAGCACGTCGGGGGCCCCGATTTCCTTAACGTTGTTAAGTTCGGTCATGGCTACGAGAATGTGCTTAACGCTGTTAAGTTGTCAAGGTGGTGAGAGAAGAACGAGAAGCGAAGCCCGAACGGGCCCGGCTCGACCGGGCGACGGTGGCCTCCACCGCCCTGCGGCTGCTCGGTGACGTGGGCCTGGAAGGGCTGACCCTGCGGGCCATCGCCAAGGAGCTGGACGTCAAGGCACCCGCCCTGTACTGGCACTTCAAGGACAAGCAGGCCCTGCTCGACGAGATGGCCACCGAGATGTTCCGCCGGATGACGGCGGATCTGGACGCGGCCCGTCCGCCCGGCGACTGGGTGCAGGCGCTGGAGGCCGCGATGCGGGGGCTGCGGGGACACCTGCTGCGCTACCGGGACGGGGCCAAGGTCTACAGCGGCACGCACTTCACCGACATGAGCTACGCGGCTCCCATGGAGGCCCATCTGCGGACCCTCGTCGCGGGCGGCTTCACGGCCGCCGGGGCGGCCCGGGCCTGGTTCACCGCCTACAGCTACACCATCGGGTACGTGATCGAGGAGCAGTCGATGGGCCCGCTGCCCGGCTCGGAGGGTGAGGGCTACGACCTGGAGGCCCGCGCCGAACGGCTGGCCGGCTACCCGCTGACGGCCGAGGCGGGCCCGGAGATGTTCCGCGACCAGGACGCCGGCTTCGAAGCGGGCCTCGCGGCGGTGCTCGCGGGCATCGCCGCGACCCTGCTCCCGCCGCCGGCGCGGCCGGCCCCGCACGCCCCGTAGTCCCTGCGATCCGCGTCAGGGCATCAGCGTGTCCAGGCGTCAGAGTGTCCCGGCGTCAGTGCGTCACGGCATCGGCGCGTCCCACCCCGGCGCGGCAGCGCGTCAAGGCGCCAGCGCGTCGGGGGTCGCGACCGCCGCGCCCAGCGGCTCGCGCCGGGGCGCCGGTGCCGGCGCGGTGATCAGGACGGCGGCCGTGGAGGCGGCCAGGAGCATGATGCCGGCCGCCCACCACAGCGCGACCCCGAACCCGTGCACCATCCCCTGGGCCTCGAGCAGCCGCTCCGCGGTGGCCGCGGGGACCCCGTCGGCGGCGGCCCGCGCCGCTTCCGCGAGGTGCGAGGCGGCGTAGGCGGTCGCGGCCGTGCTCGCGATGGTGTTGAGGAGCGCCGTCCCGATCGCCCCGCCCACCTGCTGGGCCGTGTTGACCGTGGCCGAGGTGACCCCGGAGTCCTTGCGCGCCACCCCCTGGGTGGCGGTCGACATCACGGGCATGAAGACCAGGCCCATGCCGAACCCGAGGACCAGCATGGCGGGGAGCACGTGCGTCGCGTACGAGGAGTCCACCGTGAGCCGCGTGAGGAGGACCAGGGCCACGGTGGCCAGGAGCAGCCCGGGGACGATCAGCGAGCGCGGGGCGAGCCGGTCCAGGAAACGGGCGGAGACCTGGGTCGCGCCGGTGATGATCGCCAGGGTCATCGGGAGGAAGGCCAGCCCGGTCCTGACGGGGGAGTAGCCGAGGACGAGCTGGAAGTAGTAGGTCATGAACAGGAACAGGGCGAACAGTCCGATGGTGGCCAGCGCCATGGTGACGAGGCACCCGGCGCGCGTCCGGTCGCCGATGATGTGCGGGGGGAGCATGGGGTCGCTCGCCCGCGTCTGCCACCAGCCGAACGCGGCGAGCAGGACGATGCCCCCGGCCAGGAGCCCGATGACCAGGGCGTCGGACCAGCCGCGCGGCTCGGCCTCGCTCAGCCCGTAGACGAGGGCCACGAGCCCGCCGCACCCGAGGACCGCTCCCGGCACGTCGAGCTTCGCCCCCGTGCGGCCCGTGCCGCGCAGGAAGGCGAAGGCGCCGAGGACCGCGACGGCGGCGATGGCCACGTTGACGTAGAGGCACCAGCGCCAGTTCAGGTACTCGGTGAGCAGGCCTCCGGCGATCAGGCCGAAGGCGCCGCCGCCGCTCGCGATCGCCGCGAACACCCCGAAGGCCTTGGCGCGTTCCCGGGGGGCGTCGAAGGTGGTGGCCAGCAGCGACAGGGCGCACGGGGCGAGGAGCGCCGCGAAGACACCCTGCAGCGCCCGGGCCGCGAAGAGCATCCCCGGTCCGCCCGCCGCGCCGCCCAGGCCGGAGGCGAGGGCGAAACCGCTCAGGCCGATGACGAAGGCCCGCCTGCGGCCGATGAGGTCCGCGATGCGCCCGCCCAGCAGGAGCAGCCCGCCGAAGGCCAGCGAGTAGGCGGTGATCACCCACTGGCGGTTGCCGTCCGACATCCCCAGATCGAGCTGGGCGGAGGGGAGCGCGATGTTCACGATGGTGGCGTCGAGGACGACCATCAGCTGGGCCAGCCCGATCACGGCCAGCGCCCACCACCGCCGGGGATCGGGCGGGCCCGCCGGGGCGCCGCCGGCGGGCCGGGGCGAGGCGTCGGGCATCGGGCCGGATGGGGTTCCGCTGGCGGACGTCATGCGGTCAGCCAAACACGGATCGTGATGTTCGGCCCGCCTGGAGATCCGGTGGTGGGACGCGGTGCGACGCGATGGGACCCGGGTGGGACCCCGCGCCCTCAGCCGGAACGGCCGGACGGGTGGGCCGGCCCCAGGAACCGGTGCGGCCTGCGGAGCCGGAGGGGCCGGTGGAGCCGGCCGGCCCGGCCCGGCCGTGCGCCCCGGGCCGCAGCCACGGGGCCGCCGGGCCGCACGGCCGCCGCCCGCTGCCGCCGCACATGGAGGCGGCGCAGGGCCGCGTACAGGCCGGCGGTGAGCACGCCGGCGGCGCACCAGGCGCCCAGGATCATGAGGATCGTACTGAGGACGGCCACGGGGACTCCTCGGGTGGGAACGGCACCGCCGGGCGAGCCGGGCAGGAGGCGCTCGCCGTGACCGACCCGTACCCGGCGCAGGCGCAGTTCACGCCCGCCGCCCCGCAGCGGCCGCCGCTACGGCGCGATCGGCAGCTGCCGCTTGTGCTCGGTGAGGCGGTAGCGGCGGACGATCGTGTCGAAGGCGCGCTCCCCGACCGGCTTGCCCTCCAGGAAGTCGTCGATCTCGTCGTACGTGACCCCGAGCGCGTCCTCGTCGGCCTTGCCCGGGTCGAGGGTCTCCAGGTCCGCCGTGGGCGTCTTCCAGACCAGCTCGGCCGGTGCGCCCAGGGCGTCGGCGCAGGCCCGTACCCGGCGCTTGGTCAGCCCGGTCAGCGGCACCACGTCGGCCGCGCCGTCACCGAACTTGGTGAAGAAGCCGGAGACCGCCTCCGCGGCGTGGTCGGTGCCGACGACCAGGCCGTCGTGCGCGCCGGCCACCGCGTACTGGGCGATCATGCGCTGGCGGGCCTTGATGTTGCCCTGCACGAAGTCCTGGTGGTGGGCGTCCCGGAAGACCGTCCCGCCGGCCAGGGAGGAGGCCAGCGCCGCGTCGCTCGCAGGCTTCACGTCCACCGTCAGCACCCGGTCGGCGTTGATGAAACCGAGGGCGAGCTGGGCGTCCCGCTCGTCGGCCTGGACCCCGTAGGGCAGGCGCATGGCGAAGAAGGTGGCGTCGTGTCCGGCCGCCCGGGCCCGCTCCACGGCGAGCTGGCAGAGCCGGCCGGCCGTGGTGGAGTCCACCCCGCCGCTGATCCCGAGCACCAGGGAGCGCAGGCCGGTGGAGGTGAGCCGCTCGGCGAGGAACGCCACCCGGCGCTCGATCTCCCGCTGGGCGTCGAAGCTCTCGGCCACGAGGAGCTCCCGGGCGATCTCCTGCTGCAGGGCGGTGGACGCCGGCTGGCTCACGGCTGCTCCTCATGATGGTTCGTCGGTTCGCGCGAAGCGATGCTCTGTCCCGCCGACCCTAACCGAGTGCGCGGGTGAGCCGCGTCTCACCCGCGTGGCGGCGCTTGTCTATGCAACGAGTTGCATAGAAGGATCGGGGCATGGCACTTGAGCACGCGATCCTCGTCTCCCTGCTGGAGCAGCCCGGGTCCGGATACGAACTGGCCCGCCGGTTCGACCGGTCCATCGGCTACTTCTGGACCGCGACCCACCAGCAGATCTACCGCGTGCTGAACCGCATGGAGGGCGACGGACGGCTCGACGTCCGCGAAGTGCCGCAGCGGACCCGGCCCGACAAGAAGGAGTACTCCGTCACCGAGGCCGGCCGCGCCGCCCTCTCGGAGTGGCTCCACGAGCCGATCCAGGCCGACACCGTCCGCCACGAGCTCGCCGTCAAGATCCGCGGCGCCGCCTTCGACGATCCGTCCGCCCTGATCCGCGAGGTCGAGCGGCACCACCGGACGCACGCCGACCGGCTCACGCACTACCTCGCGGGCGAGCTCCGCGATTTCACCGGACCCGGGGCTCCGGTCCCCTCCGACGCCGGACGGGAACTCCAGCACGTCGTGCTCCGCGGCGGCATCGCCTACGAGCGCATGCAGCTCGCCTGGCTGGAGGACGTACTGGCCACCCTCCAGCGCCTCGCGGGCCCCTGACCCGGGGCCGCCCCCGCTCCATCCCGCACCTTCGGCTTCACCCCTCATCCGACGCATCCTCCGACCGGAAGGCGACGCACGCCCATGAGCGACCAGCTGCTGTTCAACCCGCGCACCTACGACCCCGCGCACTTCGACCCCGAGACCCGCCGGCTGCTGCGCGCGACGGTCGACTGGTTCGAGGAGCGCGGCAAGCGCCGGCTGATCGAGGACTACCGCACCCGCGCCTGGCTGGGGGACTTCCTCGCGTTCTCCGCGAAGGAGGGCCTCTTCGCGACCTTCCTGACCCCGGAGGCGGCCGCCGGCCCGGACGGACCCGACAAGCGCTGGGACACCGCGCGCATCGCCGCCCTCAACGAGATCCTCGGCTTCTACGGCCTCGACTACTGGTACGCGTGGCAGGTCACCATCCTCGGCCTCGGCCCCGTCTGGCAGAGCGACAACGCCGCTGCCCGTGACCGTGCCGCGCAACTCCTCGACGCGGGCGAGGTGTTCGCGTTCGGCCTGTCCGAGAAGACCCACGGCGCGGACATCTACTCCACCGACATGCTGCTGGAGCCCGATGCCGACGGCGCCGGCGGCTTCCGGGCCACCGGCTCGAAGTACTACATCGGCAACGGGAACGCGGCCGGACTCGTCTCCGTCTTCGGCCGCCGCACCGACGTCGAGGGCCCGGACGGCTACGTCTTCTTCGCCGCGGACAGCCGCCACCCCGCCTACGACGTGGTGAAGAACGTCGTCGACTCCTCCAAGTACGTCAGCGAGTTCCGCCTCACGGACTACCCGGTCGCAGCCGAAGACGTCCTGCACACCGGCCGCGCCGCCTTCGACGCCGCCCTCAACACCGTCAACGTCGGCAAGTTCAACCTCTGCACCGCCTCGATCGGCATCTGCGAGCACGCGATGTACGAGGCCGTCACCCACGCACAGGGCCGCATCCTCTACGGCCGCCCCGTCACCGCCTTCCCGCACGTGCGCCGCGAACTGGCCGACGCGTACGTCCGCCTCGTCGGGATGAAGCTGTTCAGCGACCGCGCCGTCGACTACTTCCGCTCCGCGGGCCCCGACGACCGCCGCTACCTCCTCTTCAACCCGATGACCAAGATGAAGGTGACCACGGAGGGCGAGAAGGTCATCGACCTGATGTGGGACGTCATCGCGGCCAAGGGCTTCGAGAAGGACACCTACTTCGCCCAGGCAGCCGTCGAGATCCGCGGCCTGCCCAAGCTGGAGGGTACGGTCCACGTCAACCTGGCCCTCATCCTCAAGTTCATGCGCAACCACCTGCTGGCACCGGCCGACTACGCCCCCGTACCGACCCGCCTCGACGCGGCCGACGACGGTTTCCTCTTCCGCCAGGGCCCGGCCCGCGGCCTGGGATCCGTACGGTTCCACGACTGGCGCCCCGCCTACGAGGCGTACGCGGCCCTGCCCAACGTCGCCCGCTTCCGCGCGCAGGCCGACGCCCTCTGCACCTTCGTCGAGACGGCCGCCCCCGACGAGGAGCAGAGCCGCGACCTCGACCTCCTCCTCGCCGTCGGGCAGCTCTTCGCCCTGGTCGTGCACGGCCAGCTCGTCCTGGAGCAGGCCCGCCTGACCGGCCTGGACGAGGACGTGCTCGACGAGCTGTTCGGGGTCCTCGTACGGGACTTCTCCGCGCACGCTGTCGAACTGCACGGCAAGGACTCCGCCACCGCGGAGCAGCAGGCCTGGGCCCTGGGCGCGGTCCGCCGCCCGGCCGTGGACGCGGACCGCTCGGCCCGCGTGTGGGCCCGGGTGGAGGCCCTGGCCGGTGCCTACGAGATGGCCCTCTGATCCGGAGGCCGGCTGCCGCGGCAGCCGGCCTCTCCCGTGCTACCCGATGGCCTCGAAGGAGGCGACGAGGTCGGCCGGGGAGGGGAGCGCCTCTATCTCGGACCGGGTGGCGGCGGCCCCCTTGCGGAGGGCTTCGTCGGTGAGCAGCCGGTCGAGCAGGGCGGCGTCCACCTCGTCGCCGGTGGCGCGGAGGGCGAAGCCCAGGCCGGTGGCGGCCTCGACGTTGATGAAGTGGTCCGCGCCCTGCGGAAGGATCAGCTGCGGGACGCCCAGCGCGGCGGCGGTGAGCATGGTGCCGGCGCCGCCGTGGTGCACGATGGCGTCCGCGGTGTCCAGGAGCTGGGCCAGCGGCACCCAGGGCAGCACCCGGACGTTGCCGGGCAGCGTACCGAGCGGGCTCAGATCGGTGTCACCGACCGCGAGCAGGAACTCGGCGTCGACGGAGGCGGCTTCGGAGACGACCCGGGCGACCGGGTTGACCCCCGCGAACGCGGTCACCACGGTGCCCAGGGTGATCGCGATCCGGGGCCTGGAACCCCGGGACGCGAGATCGCGCGGCACCGGGCCGGCGCCGTTGTGCGGCACGTAGCGGACCCGCCAGCCGGTGCCGTCCCCGCCCATGGTGGCGGGGACGACGTCGAGGACGGTGTGGGTGGCCGGGCCCTCGACCCCGCGGGCCCGGTACTCGTCCGCCAGCAGCCCGGCGAGCCGGCCGACCATCGCGAAGCCGGACATCACGCCGAAGTTGTGGACCACGGCCGGTATGCCGAGGGCCGCGGAGACCAGGGGCGCGGCGGCCTGGAAGGCGGCGTGCACGATCACGTCCGGCCGCCAGTCGGAGGCCAGGGACAGCAGGTCGTCGATGGTGACCCGGCCGTCCTCGGCGAAACCGGCCGCGGCGAGCCGCTCGGTGTCCTCGGGGCTGTTGCCGTCCGAGACGAACTCCAGGTCCGCACCGTTCTGCGCACGCTTGAAGGAGTCCATCAGGGTCGAGCCGTCGCCGATCTTGACGGTGGGCAGACCGGTCCGCCGCATCTGGTCGTACGGGGCCGAGACCGCGAACAGCACCTGGTGCCCGGCGGCCTGGAGGGCCTGGGCGGTCGACACCATCGGGAACAGATGGCCCACGGAAGCGGGGCCGGTGAAGAGGAAGCGCACGGCATGACTCCTTGGATGGCGCCCCGAAGTACTGCTCGGACAGGGCGCCTTGAGGGTTCTGGCACCTGTTCGAACGAACCCGCTCCCGCCTCGGTTTCCATGGAGATGATCGAATTTCGGCCGATTCCGGCCCGCCGTCAGTCCTGGGGCGGGCCCTGTACGAGGAGGCGCGCCGCGGAGTGATCGGCCCGGTCCACCTCCTCCGCAGCATCGATGTACCCGTAGGCATCGTCGCCGACGGGGATCCGCAGAGGCGTGGGGCCCTCGGTGGCGACGATGTCCAGGACCCGTTCGGCGAAGTACTCGGGGCGCCCGGTCTCGGGGCTCTCCGCGAGGCCGCGGGCCCCTTCGAGCATCTCGCGGTTGGTGACGTCGTAGGCGGGGACCCGGTGGGCGGCCTCGGCCATGGAGGTTCCGTAGCGCGTCGCGAACATGCCCGGTTCGAGGACGGTGACGCGGATGTTGTGGGGGGCCGCCTCCATGGCGAGGGTCCGGCTCATGCCTTCGAGGGCGTGCTTCCCGGCGGTGTAGGCCGCGAGGCCGGGGAAGGCCATCCGGCCCACCACGGACGAGACGTTGAGGATGTGGCCGTGCCCCTGGGCCCGCATCAGCGGCAGGACGAGCCGCGCGAGCCGCCAGGGGCCGACGACCAGGGTCTCCAGCTGGTCGCGGAGTTCGGCGTCCGAGACCTCCTCGACCGCGCCGAACAGCCCGACGGCTGCGTTGTTGACGAGGATGTCGATGCCGCCCAGCCGTTCCACCGCGGTGCGCACGGCCTCCTCGCAGGAGGCGCCGTCCCGCAGTTCGAGCGGGACCGGGACGATCCGCCCCGGCCAGGCGGCGGCCAGATCCTCCAGGTCGGCGGTCTTGCGGGCGGTGACGGCCAGCACGTCCCCGGCGCCCGCGGCCGCGGTGGCCAGTGCCTGCCCCAGCCCGGAGGAGCATCCCGTGACCAGCCAGCGTCGTCCCATGGTTCCCCCGTGATGGCCTGATTGCGCCGGATGATGGCGGCAGTTCATGGTGGGGGCGGCTCCGGTCCGGGGGCAGCCCCGCTGCGGGGGCGCGCGGAGGCGCGCAGGCGCACGTCAGGGCGCGCACGTGCGCCGGGAGGCGCCCGGTGCCCCTGCCGGCTTCCCGTGGGACGGTCTAGGAGGCCGGGCCGCCGCTCGCCCGCGCGGCGCGGCGCAGCCGGGAGCGGGCCGGATCCTGGAGGGAGTGCGATGCGGTGCCGGCGTGCTCCCGTGGGTTCGGGCGGACGAAGAGGGTGACGGTGACCTTCTCCGTGAACCCGTTGCGCCGCATCATCGCGGCGGAGGCCGCGTTGCCGCTCTCCACGTCGGTGATGATCCGGGACGCCCCCGCCGCGAAGAGCGCGGTGCAGCAGTGCTCGACCAGGGAGCTCGCGACCCCCCGGCCCCTGGCGCGTTCCTCCAGCGCGATCCACTCCAGGTAGCCCCAGTCCTCGCGCTCGTCGTAGGACAGCGATCCGAGGACGAAACCGAGCAGCCCCTCCTCGTCGCGGGCGATCCAGCAGGCGTCCGGCTGGGCGTCCCAGTGCGCGGCCACCGAAGACAGCGACCAGGAGGTGTAGGGCATCGCCTTGACGTCGAACGCCCGGTAGCCGAGATCGAGAACGGCATCGAGGTGGGTCAGTCGCAGGGGGATGGTCTCGACTTCACTCATGCACGCGATGATGACATACCCGGACATTTCTCCCCGTCACTCCGCGGGGAGGGCCCCCGGATCCGCCGCCGGGTTCTTCGGGCCGCGGGCGAGGACGTAGAGGAACAGGACGCCCATGACGGCCACCCCCGCCCACATGGCCTGCTGCCAGCCCTCGACGAAGGACTGACGGGCGGCGTCGAGGAGGGCCTGTGCCCGCGGACCCGCACCGCCCGCGGCCCCGACGGCGTTGGCGATGCCGTCCCGCGCGGCGTCGGCCGCATCCCGGGGGATGCCCTGCAGCCGCTCGTCGACGGCGTTCCGGTAGCCGGCCGACACGAGCGCTCCGAGCAGCGCCACGCCCAGCGCGGTGCCGAACTCGCGGGTGACGTCGTTGAGGGCGGAGGCGACGCCCTGGTGTTCCCGCGCCAGGGAGCCGGTGATGGCCTCGGTCGACGGGGTCATCGCCAGACCCATGCCGGCGCCCATGGCGAGCATGCCCGGCAGGACGGACGGGTAGCCGCCGCCGACGGAGACGGTGCCCGCCATGAGGGCGAGTCCGGCGCCCGCCAGCAGGATGCCCGTCGCCATGGTGGAGCGCGCACCGATGCGCGGAGTCAGCCGGGGAGCCAGGCCGGAGGCCGCCATCATGGCCACGGCCATCGGCATCAGCGCGAGCGTCGACCGGATGCCCGACCAGCCCAGAACGGCCTGGAAGAAGGGGAAGAGCACCACGAAGATCCCGGCCTGCACGCCGAAGACGGTGAGGAGGACGAGGGAACCGCCGGCCGGACCGCGCTCGCGGAACAGTCGTACGTCGAGCAGGGCGGCGTCCCGCAGCCGCAGCTCCCAGGTCACGAAGGCGACGGCGGCGAGCACTCCGGCGACGAGGGCGGTGAGGGTGGCGGGATCGGACCATCCGCGCTCCGGCCCTTCCTGGAGCGCGAAGATGAGTCCGGCCGCCGCGACGGCGGAGGTCAGCGCGCCGACGGTGTCGAAGGGGTGGCGCGGGGTCTCACGGGAGCCGGGGATCGTCCGCAGCGCCATGGCGAGGGCCACGAGGACCAGCGCGACGGGCAGTACGAAGAGGTAGCGCCAGTTCGCCACATCGACGAGCGCCGCGGAGAGGAACATGCCGAGGATCCCGCCGCCCCCGGCGACACCGGTCCATACGCCGATGGCCCGGCCGCGCTGCTCCCCGGGAAAGGTGGAGGTGATCACGGCGAGGGTGACGGGCATGATCATCGCGGCGCCCACGCCGCTGAGCAGCCGGGCGGCGAGCATGACCTCCGCCGACGGTGCGAGACCGGCGAGGGCGCTCGCGCTGCCGAAGACGGCCAGGCCGGCGACGAGCGTGCGCTTGCGGCCCAGCCGGTCCCCGAGCGCTCCGAGCGGGAGCAGGAGCGCGGCCAGGGTGAGGGTGTAGAGGTTGATGATCCACAGGACGGTGGCCTGCGAGGCGCCGAACTCGACGGCCAGGTCGGGCTGGGCGACGTTCAGCCCGGACACCGAGGCGATGACGGCCATCAGCGCGATGCACACGGTGATCAGAACGGCGCGCAGCCGACGCGCGTCCGGGTTGTGGTCCCCGCCGCCGGGGCCGGGCGCTTCGGGAGCTGCCGCCGGTGCGGGCTGGTGCGTACTCATGGGTTCCTCTCGGAAAAGGGCATGCGGAAGGCAGCGCCGGACCGGGTCCGGCGCTGCCGGGGAGGGGGGAGGCGCGGGCACTCGCTGGCGCCCGCAAGGCGTCAGGCGGTGCCGGGGGCGGTCTTCCCCGCCGGAGCGAGAGCCGCGACCGCCGCGTCGGTGTCGGCGACGGCGAGGAGGGCGTTGATGTGCGCGCCGGCCAGGGCCCCGGCCGCGGCGGAGGCGCCGACCTGGGCCATCGGGTCGGTGACGTTGCCGGCCACCCACACCCCCGGCACGTCGGTGGCGCCGGCCGGGCCGGAGGCGAAGCGGCGGCCGCCGCCGGGCACGTCCTCCATCGGCAGGCCCAGCCCGGCCAGGCCCTCGGTGCGGGCCACGAGCGTGGTCGCCACCGCGAGGACACGACGGGCGGCGACCCGGCCGTCGGCCAGGAGGACACCGCGGATGCCGCCTTCGCGGTCCCCCACGACCTCTGCGACGGGGGTGTCGACGACCCGGATGCCGCGTGCGGCGAAGCGCGTCCGGGTCTCGTCATCGAGCTCGGTGCCGTGGGCGAAGTAGACGAGGTCGTCGGTGAGCTGACGGAACAGCAGGGCGTGGTGGACCGATGCCGGACCGGTGGCGAGCACCCCGATCGGCTGATCGCGCACCTCCCACCCGTGACAGTACGGGCAGTGCACCACGCTGTGGCCCCAGTGCTCCGCCAGGCCGGGCAGCCCGGGCAGTACGTCGCGCAGGCCGGTGGCGACCAGCAGGCGGCGCGCGGTCAGGGCGCGGCCGTCGGCGAGGGTGACGGTGAAGCGCAGGTCGCCGTCGGCGGACGGGGCGGCGTGCTCGGCGGCGGAGACCTCGCCGGAGACGACGAGGCCGCCGTAGCCGCGCACTTCCTCGCGGCCCCGCCCGTACAGCTCCGCCGGCGGGGTGCCGTCCAGGCCGAGCAGACCGTGCACGCCCCCGGCGGGCGCGTTGCGGGGGGTGCCGCTGTCGATCACGACGACCGAGCGGCGGGAGCGGGCGAGCATCAGCGCACCGTTCAGACCGGCGGCGCCGCCGCCGATCACCACGGCGTCGACGGTCCCGTCCGGCAGCGTGTCGGTCGAGGGGGTCGCGGGTGCGGTAGTCATCGCGGACATGGCGTCGGATTCCCTTCCTGGGTGTTCTCTCTCGACACGACGCTAACCGTGATTTGCAGTACAGGCATACAATGTTGCCTATGACGCAAGAAGAAGGCGATCTGGACAGCCTCGTACGCAAACGCATCCGCGCGCTGCGGGTGGCGCAGGGCTGGTCCCTGGAGGAACTGGCCGGGCGCGCCCGGCTCAGCCAGTCCACGCTCAGCCGCATCGAGAACGGTCAGCGCCGCCTGGCGCTCGACAGCCTCGTCACCCTCGCCCGCGCGCTGGACACCACCTTGGACCAGCTCGTGGAGACCGCGGCCGACGACGTCGTCATCAGCCCGATGATCGACGCCGCCCGCGGGCAGATGCGCTGGCCGATCAAGGGTGAGCCGGGCATGACCGTCATTCGCCAGCGCATGACCGAACCGCCGCCCGACAACCCCTCCCGCATGC
The DNA here is from genome assembly GCF_024213195.1 of Streptomyces sp. TBY4. Classification (GTDB taxonomy): domain Bacteria; phylum Actinomycetota; class Actinomycetes; order Streptomycetales; family Streptomycetaceae; genus Streptomyces. Next base: position 146,216 of record NZ_JANAVF010000010.1, read on the forward strand.
GCGCGCACCCCGGGCGCGAATGGCTCGTGGTCCTGTCCGGCACCGCGATCCTCCTGCTGGGGCACCGCCGCTTCCGCATCGAGGCCAACCAGGCCGCGGAGTTCCCGACGATGCTGCCGCACGCGATGGGCGCCGAGGGGGGACCGTGCGAGATCCTGGGCATCTTCGACCGGGACGCCCGCCGCGGCCACCAGCGCGACGGCGGCGGAAGTGACGGCGGCGGGGAAGACGCTGGTCAGGGGCCGGGCCGGACCGAGTGACGGGCGGGCGTCTTGCGCGTCCTGGGGGTAGCGAGCCGATCTTCTTGCCTTACCCGCAAGAGTCGATGCGGCAAGCGCATGGCCGCCCTACGGTGAAGCCATGACCCACGCACATCACGCACAGCACGCACACCACGCACCTCAGCAGGGCCAGGCCCACGAAGCCGAGACCCACCACGGTCACGCCCACCACGCGGCCCATCGCGAGGCCGAGCTCGAAGGCCAGGCGGAGATCCTCGACCTGGACGCGGAAGTCCTCGCCGAGCACATCGCCGACATCACCACGTGGCTGCCCCTGACCGAGCCCCCGCGCCACATCGTGGATCTGGGCTGCGGCACCGGAGCCGGCACCTTCGCCCTGCTCGACCGCTTCCCCGACGCGCACGTCACCGCCGTCGACTCCTCGGCCGTGCACCTGCAGCGCCTGCGCGAGAAGGCGTGCGCCCGGGGCCTGGAGGACCGCGTCCGCACCGTGCAGGCCGACCTCGACGAGACCGCGTGGCCGGACCTCGGCGCGCCGGACCTGGTGTGGGCCTCGGCGTCGATGCACCACATGGCCGACCCGGACCGGGTCCTGCGCACGGTCCGCGAACTGCTCGCCCCGGGTGGACTGCTCGCCGTCGTCGAGCTGGCGGGCTTCCCCCGCTTCCTGCCCGGGGACGCCCCCGCCGGCCGGCCCGGACTGGAGGACCGCTGCCACACCGCGAGCGAGAGCCACCATGCCGAGCACGTACCGCACCGGGGCGCCGACTGGGGGCCGAAGCTCACCGGGGCCGGATTCACCCTCGACGGCGACCGGGTGATCGACGTGAACATCGAGGGCTCCCGCAGCGGGGCGGTCGGCGCGTACGCCCTCGAAAGCCTGCGGCGCCTTCGCCGCAGCATCGTCGACACCCTCGGGTCCGAGGACCTCGCCGCCCTCGACCGGCTGCTCGACACCGAGGGTCCCGAGAGCATCCTGCGCCGCGACGACCTGGCCGTCCGCACCGAACGCACCGTCTGGGCCGCACGCCGCGCGCACTGATCCGCGCCCTGCGGCCCGGCGGAGCTCACTCCTGCGGCCGCCGCAGCAGCGGGGGAGCCGGGTAGGGCAGGGGGCTGGCGGCGGCCGGGTTCAGGCCGTCCATGAGCAGGGTCACGTAGCGGCTCCGGCCCTCCTCGGCGGGGTCCATGGTCCACAGCACGCTGACGAGCATGCTCATGATCCTCTTCACGTCGTCGGGTACGAGGTCCTCCCGGATCACCCCGGCCCGCTGCCCCCGCGTCACCAGCGGGTCCAGTGCGTCGAAGAACCGGGCGCGGGTCTCCTCGGAGAGGACGCCGGCGTTCCGGGCGGCCGTCAGCACGTGGTGCTCGTCGGCCGCCGAGGTCAGGGCGGCTTCGAGTACGGAGGTCAGGCCGCGGCGGGGGTCCTCGTCGGCCAGCCCGCGTTCGATGGCGGGGCCGACGTCCTGGGCGAACTGCTGGTCGAGCACCGCCCGGAGCAGGGCGGCCTTGTCGGGGAAGCGGCGGAAGAGCGTGGCGATCCCCACGCCGGCCCGCCGCGCGATCTCGTCGAGGGGTGCGTCGGGCCCCAGCTCCGCGTACACGTCGCGTGCCGCCCGGACGATCTTCTCGATGTTGCGCACGGCATCGGCGCGCAGGGGTTTGGGGCTGTCGGTCGGCACGCTGCCGAGCGTACAACCGATAGTTGACGATCAGATCTGGTTGACACGTCGCACACCGTGAACTGATAGTTGACTACTGATTGTCATCGCCTGCGGCCCACGCCTCGAGGACCCTTCATGCGACAGCCGTCCACGGCCGCCCCCCGAACCGGCAAGGTGATCGCGACGCTCGCCCTCGCGGGCATCGCCGCGGCCGTCATGCAGACCCTGGTCACCCCGCTGCTGGCAGACCTGCCGGGGATCCTCCGTACGTCCCACTCCAACGCGGCCTGGGTGGTCACCGCCACCCTCCTGGTCGCGGGAGTGTCCGTACCGATCAGCGGGCGCCTGGGCGACATGCTCGGCAAGCGCCGCATGCTCCTTGCCTGTTGCATACCGCTGATCCTCGGATCGGTGGTGTGCGCGCTGGCGGGCGGCGTCGTCCAGATGGTCGTCGGGCGCGGCCTGCAAGGCATCGGCATGGGAATGATCCCGCTGGGCATCGCCCTGCTCCGCGACATCCTCCCCGCGGAGAAGCTCAGTTCCTCCATCGCCCTCGTGAGCGCCTCGATGGGCATCGGCGGCGGCATCGGCCTCCCGGTCTCCGCGGCCGTCGCCCAGTACGCGAGCTGGCGCTTCCTGTTCTGGGGGTCCGCGGCGCTCGCCGCCTGCGTCGCCGTCATGATCGTGGCCCTCGTTCCTGAGGTCCCGGCCGCCGCCCGGGGCGAACGCCTCGACGTGGTCGGTGCGCTGGGCCTCGCCGCGGGTCTGGTGTCCCTGCTCCTCTTCGTGTCCAAGGGCGCCGACTGGGGCTGGGGCTCCGCCACCACCCTTGGTCTGATCGCCGCCACCGTGGCGGTCCTGGCTGCCTGGGGGTGGTTCGAATGGCGCACCACCGACCCCCTGGTCGACCTGCGCACCACCGTCCGCCCGCGCGTCCTGCTGACCAATCTCGCTTCGGTCTCCATCGGCTTCGGCATGTACGCCGGCATGCTGGTGGTCCCGCAACTGCTGCAGCTCCCCGCCGCCACCGGGTACGGGCAGGGCCAGACCATGCTGGCGGCCGGCCTGTGGATGCTCCCCGGCGGGCTGGTGATGATGGCCGTGTCCCCCTTCGGGGGCAAGCTCACCAACGCGCGCGGCCCGAAGGTCACCCTCGTGTCCGGAGCGGTCGTACTGGCCGCGGGCTACGGCGTCGCGCTCCTCTTCTCCGGCACGGCCGCCGGGCTGATGGCCGCGTTCATGGTCATCAACGGCGGTGTCGCCCTCGCCTACGGGGCCATGCCCGCCCTGGTCATGAGCGCGGTGCCCCTGACGGAAACCGGCGCCGCCAACGGCTTCAACGCCCTCATGCGTTCCCTGGGCACCTCGGTCGGCGCCGCCGTCGTCGGTGTCGTCCTGGCCAGGATGACCACCACGGCCGGCGGGCTCACCTTCACCTCGGAGGCGGGGTTCCGCACCGGACTGCTGATGGGCGGCGGCTTCGCCCTGCTGTCCGGGGCCATCGCCGCCCTGATCCCCGCCCCCGGGCCGCAGCGGCCCGAACCGCGGGACCGCACCGGCCCCGCGACGGAAACGGCACCCACCTCTGTGAACAAGTAGCGGGGCAAGCGGCGGAGCACGGAGCGCCGCCCCCTCAGGTCATCGGGCCGTTTCGAGGTACGACGCCAGGTGGGCCAGTGAGGAGGCGATGCCCGCCTCGTGGTCGGCCCGGCCGATGCCGGGCGGAACGTCGGTGGCGGTGACGGTCACCGCGGTACCCCCCTCGACGGCGGCGAGGTGCCAGGTCATCGTCATGGTGCCGGCGTACGACGGGTCGTCGGACTCGAACACGGCCTGTTGCACCACGCGTTCCGATGGCACCAGGTCGGTGAACCGGACGTCGACGACGTCGGTCGCGTCCGAGGTCTTGCCCGGGCTGCCGGCCGGATCGACGGAGGCGTCGAGGTAGGTGAGGACCATCCGGAACCCGCCGCCCGGCCGCGGGTCCCACCGCTCGATCCGCCCGCTCATCCCGTCCGGCGGGAGCCAGGCCTCCAGGGACGCGCGGTCGAGGAGGGCGGCGTAGACGGCCGCCGGCGGCGCCTGGATCGTCAGGGCGCCGCGGTCGGTCCTGTCGGCGGACCGGTTCCCGGGTCCGCCCCGGTGCGTCGGCGCGCCGTCGGCAGGAGCCTTCAGGGTGCGCAGGTGTGCGGTCACCGCCGCCGTGGTGCGCTGCTCCTCCCGGCCGGCCAGGAGGTCCAGCAGCGCCCCGCGCAGGACCGCGAGCAGGAGGGTGCGCTCGGCGAGGCCCTCGGGCGTGTCGCGGCGGGCCGGCGGCTGGGCGGCGGCGAAGAGCTCCAGCCAGTCGGCGATCGTCCGCTCCGCGAACCCCGCCCAGGGCCCCGCGCCGCCGCTCAGCGACCGCGCGTAGCCCTCGACCCAGAGGGTGAGCACCTTGCGGTGTCCGGGGTCGGCCAGCCAGCTCCACACCAGCTCGCCCGCGCGGGCGAGCCCGTACTCCGGCCGGGCCCGGCGCACGGCTTCGAGCATGGCCGTCTCGTCCTGCCGGGCCCGCGCGAGCAGCGCCTGCACCAGTTCGTCCTTGCTGCCGAACAGGAAGAGGAGGACGCGCGGGCTGCTGCCGATCGCCTCGGCGAGGGGGCGCAGGGACATGTCCGCCAGCCCGTGGTCGAGCACGTGGGCGTAGGCCAGCTCGAGGAGCTGCTGCTTGCGGGCGGAATCGGTGCGGGCGGAGGGGGTCACCCGGACATTATGCTTTACTGAAACAGTCGTTTCAGTCGTTTCGGTGGGTCGATCCGGCCCACCGCTTCGGAGAGAAGGTCCCCATGAATGACATCCGTGCGGTGATCCGGCCGCTGGGGGAGCCGGGCGATCTCGGCTGGGTGGTGATGGCCCACGGTGAGCAGTACGCGAAGGAATTCGGCTGGGACATCGGCTTCGAGGCCCTGGTCGCGCGGATCGTCGCGGACTACGCGGCCGACCACGACCCCTCCCGCGAGGCGGCCTGGATCGCCGAGCTGGACGGCCGCCGGGTCGGCAGCGTGTTCTGCGTGGCGGACGACGGCAACACCGCGAAGCTGCGGATCCTCCTCGTGGACCCCGCCGCACGCGGCCACCGCCTGGGCTCGCGCCTGGTGGCCCAGTGCGTGGACTTCGCGCGCGGAGCGGGGTACGAGCGGATCCGGCTGTGGACGAACGACACCCTGGCGGCCGCCCGCCGGATCTACCTGGCCGCCGGATTCCGGCTCGTGGAGGAGGAGCCGCACCACAGCTTCGGCGCCGATCTGGTCGGACAGGTCTACGAGCTCGACCTGCCGGCCTGAACGGCGCCCCGGCGTAAGGGGCGGGGGGTCGCCGCCGGGCACGCGGTCGGCGGTCGATGTCACTACTGGTAGCCGTCCCTCCGTTTCCCGGGCAACTCGACTGTGTCATCGGCCCGTTGCGGGGCATCCGCGCACCATGCCCGCCAGACAGACCCGGCAGGGCGCACGGACACCCGGTCGGCCCGCGGGCAGGCTGAGGACTCGAAGGAAGGGAACCGCGATGACGACGACCGGATTGCACGGAATGAAGACCCTCCCCGGTGCACAGGCGCTCCGCCGGCAGGCCGTCCGCACCCGGAAGGAACTCGGCCGCCTCGCGGAGGGCGGGAAGCTCGACTCCGTACGAGGCAAGGCCGTGCAGGCCGCGACCAGGGTCCGGAGCCACCGGACCGGGTGGGTCACGGCGGCCGGGGTACTGGCTGCGGCCGTGGTGGCCCGGCGGAGCCGCCGGGCACGACGGGAACAGGCTTCTTGAGCCGACCGCTCCAGGTCGGACGGGAAGCGATGGCGCACCCGGCACCCGTGAAGGGAGCGGCCCCCGAACAACGGGGCCGCTCCCTTCACGTCATGCCACCGCTCGCCGGGCTCTCAGCAGGGCCGGACCGGCTGGAGGTTGTGGACGTAGCGCGCCGAGACCCAGCCCTTCGAGCCGTGCAGGCGGTACCAGACCGGGTTGCCGTCCACCCAGCCCCCGCGCTTTTGGCACGCCAGGACCACCCGCTGGTTCGGATGCAGCTTCTTCACCACGTCCGAGTACACGGTCGGCTTTTCGCGGACGTTGAGCGGGGCGCGGGTCTCGACCACGCCCACGGGGCCGGACGTGCCCTGCCCGTGGCGGGCGGCGAGCCCCTCGGCCGCCCAGCCGGCCGTGCTCAGCGGCCCGATCAGCACTCCGACCGCCACGGCGTACGTCAGCAATGCCTTCTTCACCATCGGATCCACTCTCCCTGTGTCGCCTGGGCAGCCCGTGCGGACGACCTCCCCGACCGACTATCCGCCGCCCGGGCGGCGGATGGTCGCCGGCCCTGACGGAACACGCCCCCGTTGCTCCGGATGGCCCAAGGGCCATCGCTCCGGACGGCCGCGGCGAGGGTTCCGCACCGGGTCGCGCCGAGGTTTGAACCCGCCGGCATCGAGCAGGCGCCCCTGCGGTACGAAGCGAAATGAAACGAAACGAGCAAGCAGAGGAGGCGCGTGGCATGGCCGCGGACGCAAGCGAGAACCAGGACGTCGTTGCCTTGATCCTCAAGGACCACCGCAGGATGGAGGACCTCTTCCGCCGGATGCGCAGTGTGGAGGCCGACCGGGCGGACGCGCTCGCGAAGCTGTCCGCGCTCCTCGTGGCGCACAGCGAGGCCGAGGAGGCCGAAGTGTACGGCGCGCTGAAGCGGTTCAGGGACGTCGACAACGCGGAGGTCGAGCACGGGACCGAGGAGCACGCCGAAGGCAACGAGGCCCTCTTGGCGCTGCTGGAGGTGTCCGAAGTGGGTTCCGACGACTGGGACGAGCGGCTGGAAGACCTGGTCAAAGCTGTCTCCCACCACCTCGACGAGGAGGAGCGCACCATCCTCAACGGCGCCCGGGAGAACGTCCCGGACGAGCGGAGGGCCGAGCTCGGAGCGGCCTTCCTGCGGGAGCGGGAGCGCCGGCTCGCCGCCGACTGCGGCAGCGTCGAGTACGTGCGCGCGATCGTAGGGGGCTGACGGCGACTGCCGTCGGGTCCGTGCTGCGGGCACGGCACCGGGCCCGGACTCGACGAGTCCGGGCCCGGTGCCGTGCCCCAGGTCAGATGATCCGGCCACCGAAGCCGCCGACGGAGTAGTAGGTCCCGATCTCCTCGCGGTACCCGACGTCGTCGAGGTGCTTCTCGCGGTGGAACTCCGGAGCGTTCTTGATCTGCTCCTTGGTGCCGTCGACGTAGACCTTCTCCCGGCTCACATCGACGATGATCACGGTGCTCGCCGGGAGCAGCACCTCCTTGCCGAAGATCCAGATCCCCGTGTCCACGACCAGGTAGGCGTCACCTGCCTCGTCGGAGTGCTTGTCGACCTTGCCGATGCTGCCGTCGGTCGCCTCGACCTTGTAACCGATCAGATCGGTGCCGGTCAGGTGGCCCGCGGTCGACCTGTAGCTCCACACGTGCTCAGTCACGCGAAACAACTCCTTCGCCAGACAGGGGGCGGCGCGGCAGTGCCGGCCGTCCCTCTCCTTCGATGTCGTACGCGGCGCTGTCGGCGCCCCGCCGGAACTCGCCTGCCCCGGCTCCGGTCCTTCATTCGCCCCGGAGCGCCGACGCCGCGACGGCACGCAGGTCCGCACCCGGCTCGCTCGCCGTGGCGTACCGGACCGTTCGCAGGGCAGACGAGCCGCCATGACATGGAGACACGCGCTCCGGCGCAGTGAGAGCCCCGATACCGTGCCCGTGGCGGCCGCTCGGCAACGACGGCCTCCGGCGCACCCCGCCGTCCGGGCGCTGGCCATGGTGGCGGCCTTCGTCGGGACCGTGCTGTTCAGCGTGGTGCTGGCACGGCTCACACTGGAGCCCTCCGCGGCCTCGGTGGACCTGGTGCACAGCAACGTCCGGCCCGGCCACTCGATCAACGCCTACCTGGACGGCGCGTCGACCGCTCAGGCAGTGCGCCAGCTGGGCGGGAACCTGCTGCTGGGCCTGCCGTTCGGGGTCCTCCTGCCCGTCCTCATGCCCCCGGCCCGGGGCCTGCTGCGGGTCGCCGCGGTGACGGTCTGTCTGATGACGCTGGTGGAGCTGATTCAGGGTGCCCTCGTCACGGGACGCGTCTTCGACATCGACGACGTCATCCTCAACACGACCGGAGCCCTCCTCGGCTACCTGCTGATCGGCCGCCGCCTGGGCCGGGCCGTGCACCCGCGCCGCAGGCACTGGTGGCACCGGCGCCCCCGGCTCGGCACGTCCCCGCCCCCGCCCGCGCCGAAGCCGAAACAGATCGCGAAGCGGTCGACGAAGCCGGCAGCGAAGCCGATCGCCAAGCAGGTCCGCGCGGGTTGGAGGAAGGCCTTCCACCGCGGCGGTTGACCGTGTCAGGTCCCTGCCGTGGGGCAGGCGCGGGGATGTCCGTGCCACTTCCACCCACTGGGGAGACATGAACAGCGCCCTTCGCCTCCTGATGCTCCTGGGGGCCTCCATCCTGCTCACGGCCGCGGCCGGCTGGGCCGTCGACCGACTGCTCCTTCGCGCCGACGCACGACACCCCGAAACGCCCTTGTGGAACCTGCTGCGCCGCTGCCGCCACGCCCTGCAGATCGTCCTGCTCGCCGCCCTGTGCAAGGGCGTCTGCCGGGACACGGCGTGGCCGCCGCTGCGGGACAACGCGGCCGCCACGGGCCGGATCCTCTCGCTCGCCCTGATCGGAGCCGGGGCCTGGGTGATCGTGGCCGTGGCCTCCGCCGCCGTCGAGTCGGGGTACGCCCGCTACGCCACCGGCACCCGTGACCCGGCCCGCGTACGCCGGGTCCGTACCCAGGTGACGCTGATCACGAGGGTCGTGGCGGTCGTCGTGGCCGTCATGGCGGGCGCCGCGATGCTGCTCACCTTCCCGAGCTTCCGCGCGCTCGGCACCTCCGTCCTCGCCTCCGCAGGGATCATCGGCATCGTGGCCGGCGTGGCGGCCCAGTCCACCCTCGGCAACCTCTTCGCAGGCTTCCAGATCGCCTTCGGCGACATGGTGCGCATAGGCGACACGGTCGTGGTCGCGGGCGAGTGGGGGGTGGTCGAGGACATCACCCTCACCTTCCTCGCCGTACGCACCTGGGACGAACGCCGCATCACCATGCCCGTCTCGTACTTCACCACCAGGCCGTTCGAGAACTGGTCGCGCGGCGGAGTCCAGATGACCGGCACGGTCTTCCTCCACTGCGACCACAGCGCGCCCGTCGACCTCATGCGGGACAAGGTCCACGAGATCCTGCACGCCTGCCGGGAGTGGGACGGCCGCGGCTGGGACCTCGCCGTCACGGAGACGACGCCCTCCACCATCGTGGTGCGGGCCATCGTCACGGCCAAGGACGCCGACGACCTGTGGACGGTGCGCTGCGCCGTACGCGAGCAGCTGATCGCCTGGCTGGTGGAGAAGCACCCCGGCGCCCTGCCCCGCATCCTGCTGGAACCGGCTCCGACGGCGCACGGCCCGGCCGGCGGTCGCCCCCTCTGACGGAATTCCCCGGCGGGCGGCGCCCGTACGGTACGGCCCCGGCCGAACGCACGCGTTCCTATCGGTGCCGGGCGAGGGTGTGCACGAGCACGATCAGCGCGAAGGCGATGACGAGCAGGTGCACCCAGGAGGGGCCGACCGCCGGGGCCAGGGACAGGGAGGTGAACTGATGAGAGGTCATGAGGCGCTCCTGCCCCCGAAGGCCGGATCGACGCCCTCCTCCGCGGGACGGCCGGACCGGGCCCGGAGCCCGCCGGCCGCGCCCCGGTCCCGTGCCGTCAGCGCGGCGCGGGCCTGCCGGACTTCAGCCGGGCGGCCTCGATCTCGGCCCAGACGGCCTTGCCGTGCTCGTGTGTTTCCGTGCCCCAGCGGTCGGACAGGCGCTCCACGATGTGCAGACCGTGGCCACCGGGCACACCGCGTCGCGGCGCCGGGTGGAGGAGGGGCAGGTCCGTCGTTCCGTCGTAGACCTCGATGCGCAGCGTTTCCCCGGCCGTGAGCACGAGCTCCCGGCAGCCGTCCGCGTGCAGGGAGGCGTTGGTCAGCAGCTCGGAGACGAGGAGCAGGGCGTCCTCGGCGGTCTCCGTTCCGTCCCAGCCCCAGTCGCGCAGCGCCCGGCGCGTGAACTCGCGGCCCTTGGCCACGGCGCCCCCGACGCCCGCCAGCGCGAGGCGACGCCGCTGGCGGCCTCCGGGAAGGCCGGCGCTCACTGGATCTCCCGTTTTCGGTCCGATGGTCTCCACCGTGCTCTCGCACCCCCGTGCCGACGCTGCTTCGTTCGCTGCTCCCGGGACCGTACGACGAGGTCGTGGTCGCTCTCCGGACTCTTCGTATGCCCCCGAGTGGCCCGAGGACACCCGAGCCCGACCTCGAGTGTAGGTGACCTCCGGATTCAGGGCGTTGCCATGTGCAGCCGCAGGGTGAAGCCGTCGTCCTCGGCCCGGACCTCGACCAGGTCGCAGAGCTGGTGGATCATCCACAGGCCGCGGCCGCCGTGGGGGGAGGCCAGGGAGGGGCGGCGGCGGCCCGCCAGGGGGTCGGCCAGGCGGCCGCCGTCGCGGATCTCGGCGACGACTCCCGCCCGGGCGCCGCCGGCGGCCCACAGGCGCAGCGTGCCCTTCCCGCCCCCGTGGGACAGGGAGTTGGCCGCGGCCTCGCTGACGGCCAGGACCAGGTCGCCGCGGCGCGCCGCGCTCAGAGCGGTCCCGCGCGCCCAGGCGTCGGCGTACTCGCGCACCTCGGCCAGCCCTCCGTGGGCGTACGCGAACCGGGGCACCTCGTTCCCGGGTTCGGGCAGCGGCAGGTTGCAGTCCGCCGAGACCCGCGCCGCGTCGGTGTACGCCGGGCTCGCCAGGTCCAGGCCGCCCTCGATGAGGGTGGGGTGCGTGCGCCGCGCGTCGGCCAGCACGCCGGGCGTCAGCGCTCGTACGTCGTACGGGCACAGGATCGTGGCGGGCCGGCCGGCGAAGGCCGTGTTGATGAGGGCCTCGTGCCGGGTGGCCTCCAGGACCTCGGCGGGGGAGCGGCCGGGCCAGATCGGCTCTCCGACGATCCGGACCGCGCGGCTGACGTGCAGGTCGGCGAAATCCTGCAGTCCGGCCAGGATGCGGCCGGGATTGCGGCCCAGCTCGGTCATGTCCGTCCAGGTGACCGCGGCCGCGTTCCCGCCGAGGCTCTCGCGCAGGGCGTCCAGGTGCGGGCCCGGGACGGCGACGAGCACCGGTTCGCCGGCGGACACGGCGGTGCGGACGAAGCCGCCCACGCCGGCCACGTACGCGTCGAGGTCCTGGTAGAAGAGGGCGGGGTGGACGAAGGCCCCGGGCCCGGCGGGCTCAGGAACAGTGATCATGCTGCGACCTCCAGCGCGGCGCATTCGTCCGGGAACATCTGCACGACCTTGCGGAGCGAGTACGGCGGGTCGTGGAGCAACAGGCGTTGCCCCTGTCCCTTGAGGGCGGTCGCCGCCCGTACGAGGGCGGCGACCGCGGCCGTGTCCAGGAAGACCACGGCGGACAGGTCGAGGTGGACGACGGGGCCGGGAATCCCGGTCACGACGCCGAGCGCCGCGGACAGGCACTGCCGGGTGTCGAGGTCACAGCTGCCGCTCAGGCGCGCGCCGGGACGGTCCTGCCACGGCCGGGCGGTGAGCGGCGCGCACGCGTCCGCTCCCGCCTCCGCGCCGGATGGAGAGTTCATGGTCCTTTCCTACACTGCGAGCATGCCTTCGCGCAGCCGTGCCAGCGTCCGGGACAGGATGCGGGAGACCTGCATCTGGGAGACGCCGAGTGCGGCGCCGATCTCCGCCTGGGTCTTCTCCTGCCCGAAGCGCATCCGCAGGATGAGGCGGTCGCGTTCGTCCAGCTGCTCCAGCAGGGGGGCGAGGGTGTGGAACTCCTCGAAGAGCTCCATGCCGGGATCGACGGCGCCGTGGCGCTCCGCCGCCGGCCGGGCGCTCCGGCCCGCTGCGGGCGACGCGTCGCCGTCCGCGGGAGTGGCGTCGAGGGAGCTGCTCGTGTAGCCGTTCGCGGCCACCAGCCCCTCGATGACCTCCTCCTCGGACAGCTCCAGGTGGAGGGCGATCTCCTTCACCGTCGGCGCCCTGCCCAGGACGTCGCTCAGGGAGTCCTGGGCCTTGGCCAGTTCCGTACGCAGCTCCTGCAGCCGGCGCGGTACGTGCACGGCCCACGTGGTGTCGCGGAAATAGCGCTTGATCTCACCCGTGATGTACGGGAGGGCGAGGGTGGAGAACTCGACCTCGCGCTCCGTGTCGTAGCGGTCGATGGCCTTGATCAGGCCGATGGTCCCCACCTGGATGACGTCCTGCATGTCGAGACCGCCGCCGAGCACCCGGGCCCGGAAGCGCCGCGCGGCGAACTGGACGAGGGACAGGTTCATTTCGATGAGCGTGTTGCGCGTGTACTGGTACTCGCGCGTCCCCTCCTCCAGCGTGCGCAGCCTCGCGAAGAAGAGCCGCGAGAGCTCCCGGGCGTCACCGGGCGCCATCTCCCGGGCGTTCTCGACCCGGTACAGGTCCGCGTCCTGCGTGGGCGCTCCCGCGGACTCCGGGTCACACGTGGGTACTTCAGCGTCTGCTGCACGCATGGGGCCTACAACGGTGGCCGAGCGATACATGGTGGCCGCTCCCTCCCGATTGACTGACGGCTGCCGGGGGCGCTTCTGCCCCGTCCGAGAGGGTCTACACACTTCGAGGCACGATCCTTCCCCGGAACGGCGATCCCGGCGGGCGCCCGCGGTCGGCAACGGGCCGGTGCCGGTCCGGTGTCGGGCCGGGAGTCTGCGGTGCCGGAGCCAGGAGCAGGCATACTCCCTGGGAAGAACGTACGACTGACGATCCGGGGAGGCGGACATGGCCGGAGCAGGGGACGGATACGGGCAGAACGTGGTCGGGGACGGCTACCCGGCCGGGGCCGGCTGGGTGGTGGTGGCCCGGGGAGAACTGGACCAGGACACCCTGGTTCCTTTGGAGGAGGCCCTCACCGAGGCGGCGGGGCTGCACCCGCTGGTGATTCTGGACGCCGGTTCCATCACCTTCGGGGACTCCTCGTTCCTGAACCTGCTCCTGCGGCTGCACCACCTCACGACCCTGCGGATCGCCGCCCCCGGCGAGCAGTTGCGGCGGCTGTTCGCGGTGACCGGAGCCGATACGGTCCTGTCCCTGCACGAGAGCGTCGAGGCCTCCGCCGGGGTGTGAACCCGCTCCCGGCGCCCGGCCGACCCGCAGCTCAGCCGGTGTCCGGCCCCTCGGCACGCGGGTGGTGCGGGTCCGGTCCGCCGCCGGGCCGGAAGCACGCGGTGATCGCCTTCCCGCCGTGGCACGCGTGGACGTCCAGGGAATCGGCCAGGGCGTTGACGATCCCCAGCCCACGGCCCGATGTGGCGCCCGCGTCGGTAGTGGGCTCCCGGTGACGGGGCAGCCGCGGATCGGCGTCCGCCACGCTCACGTGGAGGCAGCAGCCGTCCCAGGTCAGCACGAGGTGCGCGGTGCAGGCCGCGTGCAGGTGTGCGTTGGTGACCAGTTCGGAGACGCAGACCAGCACGGAGTACACGGGGTCGGCCTCCGAACCGCTCCACGGCAGCGACGCCAGATGGCCCGCCGTCCACTCCCGCGCCGCCCGGACACCCTCCGCGACGGGAAACGACCGGGCCCAGCCCACAGCCTTGACCGCCATCCCCTTCACCCCGTTTCTCCGTGGTGTGCGAGTATTGCCGGTTCGTCTACCCGGAAGCCGCCCGGTCACCCGGGGCTCGCCGAAGAGGGTTGTGCGGGGGCGAGTTCGGGACGGGAGCGGAGGGGCTCCCGACCACTTCCCTTTCCCGCAGGCGGGATGCGCTGTCCCCGGTGTGATCGACCGTGCCTTATCGTCCCTTCGGCGGCGCTAGCCTTCACCGGACCGGTGGTGCGGCGAAGGCGGATCCCCGCGGTGCCGGGCGCATCGGTGCGCCCGAAGCCGGGGTCCTTCTCGTCCCGTTCGTCGGAATGTCGGTTTCGAGTGTGAGGTTGGGGCGGATGGCCGAGCGGGCGGGCACGGGTTCGGCGGGCGGGGCGACTTCGCTTCCGGGTGAGGGCGGAATCGGCGAGGCGGAGCTGCGCAGGCTGCTGGCCGGGCTGACCGCCGTACGCGACGGGGATTTCCGTACCCGGCTGCCCGACGCGGCGGACGGGCTCCTCGGGGAGATCGCCACCGTCTTCAACGGGATGGTCAACCAGCTGTCCCTGTTCACCTCCGAGGTGACGAGGGTCGCCCGCGAGGTGGGCACCGAGGGGACGCTGGGCGGCCAGGCCGACGTACCGGGAGTCGGCGGCGCCTGGCTGGACCTCACGGATTCGGTCAACTTCATGGCGGGAAACCTCACGGCCCAGGTGCGCTCCATCGCCCAGGTCGCGACCGCCGTCGCCAAGGGCGATCTGTCCCAGAAGATCACCGTGACCGCGCAGGGAGAGATCCTGGAGCTGAAGGAGACCATCAACACGATGGTCGACCAGCTGTCCGCGTTCGCCGGCGAGGTGACCCGGGTGGCCCGCGAGGTCGGCACCGAGGGCCGGCTCGGCGGCCAGGCGGACGTGCAAGGAGTCTCCGGCACGTGGAAGGACCTGACGGAGTCGGTCAACGTCATGGCCGACAACCTGACCGCCCAGGTGCGCTCCATCGCCGAGGTCACCACCGCCGTGGCGCAGGGTGATCTTTCGCAGAAGATCCGGGTGGATGCGCGGGGGGAGATCCTGGAGCTGAAGGAGACCATCAACACGATGGTCGACCAGCTGTCCGCGTTCGCCGACGAGGTCACCCGGGTGGCCCGGGAGGTCGGCACCGAAGGCAATCTGGGCGGTCAGGCCACGGTCCGGGGCGTCTCCGGCACCTGGAAGGACCTCACCGACAACGTCAACGTCATGGCCTACAACCTCACCGGTCAGGTGCGGTCCATTGCTCAGGTGGCCACCGCCGTCGCCCGTGGTGACCTCTCGCAGAAGATCATGGTGGAGGCGAAGGGCGAGGTCGCCGCGCTGGCAGGGGTCATCAACACGATGGTCGACACGCTGTCGGCGTTCGCCGACGAGGTGACCCGGGTGGCCCGGGAGGTGGGCACGGAGGGCCGGCTCGGCGGTCAGGCACAGGTGCCCAACGTGGCGGGCACCTGGAAGGACCTCACCGACAACGTCAATTCCATGGCCAACAATCTCACCGGCCAGGTCCGCAACATCGCCCTCGTCACGACGGCCGTGGCCAACGGCGACCTGTCCAAGAAGATCGACGTGGACGCCCGCGGGGAGATCCTGGAGCTGAAGACCACCATCAACACGATGGTCGACCAGCTCTCCGCGTTCGCCGCCGAGGTCACCCGCGTGGCCCGCGAGGTGGGCAGTGAGGGCCGCCTCGGAGGCCAGGCCGAGGTCGAGGGGGTCTCCGGCACGTGGAAGCGGCTGACGGAGAACGTCAACGAGCTGGCCGGCAACCTGACCCGTCAGGTCCGGGCCATCGCCGAGGTGGCCAGCGCGGTCGCCGAGGGCGACCTGACCCGCTCGATCACGGTCGACGCCTCGGGCGAGGTCGCCGAACTCAAGGACAACATCAACTCCATGGTCGGCTCGCTCCGCGAAAGCACCCGCGCCAACCAGGAGCAGGACTGGCTCAAGTCGAACCTGGCCCGCATCTCCGGCCTGATGCAGGGCCACCGGGACCTGGCCGCCGTCGCCGAACTCGTCATGGACGAACTGACGCCGCTGGTCGCCGCCCAGTACGGAGCCTTCTACCTCGCCGAGGACCGCCCCGGCGGCACCGCACTCACCCTCGTCGGCTCCTACGGGCGTTCCGCCGCCGAGCAGGGAGCCGCCTTCGCCCTCGGAGAGTCCCTCGTCGGACAGGCGGCCCGCAGCCGCCGGATCATCGCCACCGACCAGGTCCCCGCCGGCTACGTGATCTCCTCCGGGCTCGGCCACACCACCCCGGGCAGCCTGATCATCCTGCCGATCGTGGTGGACGACCAGATCCTCGGCGTGATCGAGCTGGCCTCCTTCTCCGCCTTCAACCCCGTCCACCGCGACTTCCTGGCCCAGCTGATGGAGGCGATCGGCGCCAACGTCAACACGATCGTGGCCAACGCCCGCACCGACGAGCTCCTCGGCGAGTCCCAGCGGCTGACCGGTGAACTCCAGGCCCGCTCCGAGGAACTCCAGGTCCAGCAGGAGGAACTCCAGCGCTCCAACGCGGAACTGGAGGAGAAGGCCGCCCTCCTCGCCAGCCAGAACAGCGACATCGAGGCCAAGAACCTGGAGATCGAGCAGGCCCGGCAGGAGCTGGAGACCCGCGCGCAACAGCTGTCCCTGGCCTCCACCTACAAGTCCGAGTTCCTCGCCAACATGAGCCACGAGCTGCGCACACCGCTCAACAGCCTCCTGATCCTGGCCCAGTTGCTCGCCCAGAACCCCGCGCGCAACCTCACCCCCAAGCAGGTCGAGTACGCGGGCATCATCCACTCCGCCGGATCGGACCTCCTCCAGCTGATCAACGACATCCTCGACCTGTCGAAGGTCGAGGCCGGCAAGATGGACATCAACCCCGAGCGGGTACATCTGCCCCAGCTCCTGGAGTACGTCGACGCCACCTTCCGGCCGATGACCACGCAGAAGAGCCTCGACTTCACCGTCACCACGGCCCCCGGCGCCCCCGACGACCTGCTCACCGACGACTCCCGGCTGCGCCAGATCCTGCGCAACCTCCTGTCGAACGCGGTCAAGTTCACCGAGCGCGGCGGCGTCGAGCTCCGCATCGAACCGGCCGCGGCCCCCGAGATCCCCTCCGGACTCTCCCGGCGCGGTCCGATGCTGGCCTTCCGGGTGCGCGACACGGGCATCGGCATCCCCGAACAGCAGCTGGAGTCGGTCTTCGGGGCCTTCCAGCAGGCCGACGGCACCACCAGCCGCAAGTACGGCGGCACCGGTCTCGGGCTCTCCATCAGCCGCGAGATCGCCCAGCTCCTCGGTGGCGCCGTCACCGCGGAGAGCACCCCCGGCCAGGGCAGCACCTTCACCCTCTACCTGCCGGTCAGCCGCGCGGACTACGAGGACGCCTCCTTCGCCGACGCTCCTGCGGCGCTCCCGCCGGGAACCCCGTACCGAGCGGCGATGGGGCAGGCCGGCCGTCCGGGCGAGCCCGTACTCCCGGAACAGCGGCGGTCCCGCCGCCTGCTGGTGATCGAGGAGCGGACCAACGGGCTGCTCTCCCTCGTCGCCGAGAGCGCCGACCGGGACTTCGCCCCCGGCCCCCGGGCGGCGGGGGAGCCGGGGGGAATCCACGTGGTCCACGCCACCGGTTCCCGCGAGGCGGCCGCGGCCCTGGCGGCGCACTCCTTCCACTGCGTCGTCCTGGAACTGGGCCTGCCCGACGGCGAGGCGCTGCGCTTCCTCGACGCCCTCGACGGAGACCCGGCCCTCGCCTCGCTCCCCGTCCTCGCCCACAACAACCCCCGGGTACGGGCCGACCAGGAGGAGGCCCTGCGCGGCCGGTCCGCATCGCACCGCGTGGAACTGCTCTCCAGCCTGGACGAGCTGCGCGAACGCATCGCGCTCCACCTGTCCGCCGAACAGCCGGGAGACGTCCTGCCCCTGGTGCAGGGGGACGCGCGCCGCAGCCACGCCGATCACGTGCTCGAAGGCGACCTGGCCGGACGCACCGTCCTCGTCGTCGACGACGACGCACGCAACCTCTTCGCCCTCAGCGGGGTCCTGGAGCTGCACGGCATGCGGGTGCTCCATGCCGAGGACGGCCGCAAGGGCATCGACGCCCTCGTCCGCAACGCCGGCGTCGACATCGTCCTGATGGACGTCATGATGCCCGAACTGGACGGCTACGCCGCCACCGCCGAGATCCGGCGGATGCCGCGGTACGCGGACCTGCCCATCATCGCGGTCACGGCCAAGGCGATGCCCGGGGACCGGGAGAAGAGCCTCGCCGCGGGCGCCAGCGACTACGTGACCAAGCCGGTGGACGCCGACGACCTCATCGCCCGCATCCGGCGCCGGCTCACCCGGTGACCGGGGACACGCGCCGGCACGACGATGCCCGCCGGCAGGGAACACCGGACGCCGACCGGCCGGCGGGCCTCGTCCCGCAGCAGGCTCCGACGCCCCTCGGGCGCCTCGTCGCCACCGTGGAACGGCTGCGCCGCGAAGTGCTGGAAGCACAAGGGGCCGCCGACGGGCGGGCCCTGGTCGAACTGGCCAAGGGCATCCTGATCGGCCAGCTCAGCTGCACCCCGGCCGCAGCCGCCCGCCAGCTCGACGTCCTGTGCCGCGAGAGCGGGATGTCCCCCCTCGAACTCGCCGCCGACATCGTCAACCAGGCCTCCCGCGACCACGTCAGCGAGATCGCCGCCGAGTTCGTCGAACGTACGGGGGCGGCTGCGGGTACGGGCCCGCGCGCCGACGGGACCGTCCGGGCCGATCGGTACTCCACGGTCGCGGTGCGCCTGCGCACCGCCGAGAGCGGGGTGCTCCGCGTCGCCGCCGACACACAGGCGGTCGCCGAGTCCCTCCTGTCGAACGCCCTGGGCCCCCTGGGAGCCGTGGCGGTGGCCGTGTGGGCCGCGGAACCCGACGGGTCGCTGGCCCTCGCAGGCCACGCCGGATTCCCGCCCAGGGAAGCCGCGCGCTGGCGCCACGTCCCCCCGGGCGTCTCCACCGTCGCCCGTCTCGCGCTGGGGGAGCGCAGGCTGGTCACCCTCGCCGACCTCGACCGGGAAGGGCTCCCCTCCATCGGCCGGGCCGAGTGGCCCGACGGCGGGCGGATGGCGGTGCCCACGGGGACGGGCGGACGGATCCAGGGCGTCCTGGAGATCTGCTGGCCTCGGCCCCTGGAGACCCAGGCACCCCAGATCGAGCGCCAGGTCGAAGCCCTCGCCGAGCTGTGCGCCCGCACCATGGACGCCTCGCCCCCGCGCGACCCCGAGGCGGCCGACGCGGTCCTCCCCGACGTCGCCGAGCTCATCGACCTCGCCGAAGGGCTCCAGGACCCGGCCGTGGTCCTCACCCCGGTCCTCGACTCCGACGGCCGGCTCGCCGACTTCCGGATCAGGCACACCGGCAGCCGCTTCGTCGACCCGGGGGGACGACCGCGCGGCGACGTCAACGGAGCCCTGCTGCTGGAGGCCTACCCGCTGGCGGCCGGGGAGAGCGGGCTCTTCGACATCATCGAACGCGTGCACGCGACGGGCGAACCCTTCCGCGCCGAACGCATGAGCCTGACCGCGCTCGTCGACCAGATCCCGCTCACCTCGGTCGCGAACATCAGCGTCAGCCGCCACGGCTCCGCCGTCCTGCTGATCTGGCGGATCGAGGACGAGACGGCCCGCCTGGCCGATCTCCTCCAGCACGCCCAGCGCCTGGGCCGGATCGGGGGCTTCGAAGAGAACCTCGTCACCGGCGAGACCACCTGGAACGCCCAGCTCTACGCGCTCCACGGACTCCCGCCCACCGCGCCCCCGGTCCGGCTGCGGGAACTCCCCGGCTACGCGCACCCCGACGACTCCGCGGCCCTCGGCCGCTTCCTGCGCGCGGTCCTGCGCCACCGCCGCCCCGCCTCCGTCAACCTGCGCCTGCGCAGATCCGACGGCATCACCCGCCACATCCGGGTCGTCGCCGAGCCCGTCCTCGACGCGGACCAGCGGCTGCACGCCGTGCGCGGCGCCTACCAGGACATCTCCGCCCAGCACTGGACCGAGGTGGCCCTGGCCGCGACCAGGGACCAACTCGCCCACACCGAGGCCGAGTCCGCCGAACGAAACCGGCTGGCCCTCCAGCTCCAGCACGCCATCATGCCCCCCACCCCGCCGGCCATCGAGGCGCCGGGCCTGCGGGTGGCCGTCCGCTACCGGCCGGCGGAGATCGAGGCGCTCGTCGGCGGAGACTGGTACGACACCGTGGTGCTGCCCTCCGGGCTGATCATGCTGTCGGTGGGCGACGTCGCCGGGCACGGCATCGAGGCGGCCACCGGCATGGTCGTCCTGCGCAACGCCCTGCGCGGACTCGCCGTCACCGGGGCGGGCCCCGCCCAGCTGCTGTCCTGGCTCAACACGGTCACGCACCGGCTGGCCAAGCACGTGACGGCCACGGCCGTCTGCGGCCTCTTCGACCCGCGCACGCGAGTGATGCGCTGGGCCCGCGCGGGCCACCTGCCTCCCGTACTCGTCCGCGGAGGAGAGGCGGAGGCGTTCCCGCTCATCGAGGGGCTGCTCCTCGGAGCCCTGCCCGATGTCGCCTACGTCGAGCGGGAGGTGCAGCTCGAACCGGACGACACCCTGCTGATGTACACGGACGGGCTGGTGGAGCGCCGGGACTCCTCGGTGCAGGAGTCCCTCGGCCACCTCCTGCGCGCGGCTGCCTCCGCCGCCGGGGACCTGGACGGCCAGCTGGACCGCCTCCTCGCCGCGAGCCGTTCCGACACGGACGACGACACCTGTGTGATCGGCATCCGCGTCGGCTGACGGCCCGGCCGGTCCTCTACCGGGCGGAGATCCGAACGGAGTCGACGGTCACCTGCTGCCGGGGCGCTCCGTCGCTCCCGCCGTCCCTGGTCCCCTTCTTCGCGATCTCGGCGAACCGGTAGCCGGGCCCGCCGGAGCCGGTACCGGTCGGGTCCCCGCACTGCAGGACGAAGATGCCTGCGGTGGTGAGCCGGTGGCGGCCCTTGATGCCGGCGCCCCGCCCCGTCCCGGGGAGAAACGCCGTACGGGTCCTCCGATCAGCGGATCCGGGCGGCTCGCCTCCACGGGCCGGCCATCGACAGAGGAGCTACGCGTGAACCATCGGCCCGAGCCTTTCGAGATCCTCCCCGGCGCAGCCACGTCGCCGGTGATCCTGCACGTGCCGCACTCCTCGCGGGTCATACCGGAGTCCGTCCGCCGGGGAATCCGTCTCTCCGACCGCGCGCTCGACCGGGAGCTCGACCACATCACCGACTCCCACACCGCAGAGATCGCCGCGGCGGCCGCGGCCGCCTGCGCCGTCACGCCGTGGCGGTTCGTCAACGGGCTGTCCCGGCTGGTCGTCGACCCGGAGCGGTTCCCCGACGAGCGCGAGGAGATGCTCGCCGTGGGCATGGGCGCGGTGTACACGCACTCCACGCACCGGGAGCGCCTGCGCCCCGAGGGGTTCGACGCCCGCCCCTTGCTCGACCGCTACTTCCACCCGTACGCGGAGGCGATGACGCGGGCCGTGGAGGACCGGCTGCAGGCCGCCGGACGAGCGGTGATCATCGACGTTCACTCGTACCCGACGGAGCCCCTCCCGTACGAACTCCACGGTGAGGGCGACCGGCCGCCGATCTGCCTGGGCACGGCCCCTTTCCACACCCCGCCCGCCCTCCTGGCCGCCGCCGAGAAGGCGTTCGAGGGCTTCGGCGGCACCGGGCTCGACAGTCCCTTCGCCGGCACGTACGTGCCGCTGGAGTACTACGGCAAGGACGACCGGGTGGGCGCGCTGGTGATCGAGATCCGCCGGGACACGTACATGTCGGAGCCCGGCGGCCCCGCCGGCCCCGGCCTCGCCGCGCTGGCGGAGGCCCTGACGGAACTCGTGGACGAGCTGGCGACCTGATCCGGTCCGGGCGGGGGATCGCGGCGCCCCGAGGCGTGTCGGTCCTGGTCCGGGCCGCTGCCGTCCGGCACGGTGGGCGCGGCCAGTGGCCGTCCGCCACGACGGCCCCAGAACCGTGCGAAGGGGTGCGCATGACGGAGAACGGCACCTCCCGGACCAGCCGCCGCACCCTCCTGCTGGCCGCCGGATCGGCCGGCGCCGCCGCACTGGCGGCGGCCTGCTCGGGTCCGGCGACCACCCGGGGTGCGGCGGGCCGGCCCGAGGGCCCCGCGTCCCCGGCCTCGAACGCGACCCCGACCGCGACCGCGGCCGCAACGGGATCGTCCAGCCCGGCGTGCGTGCTGACCACGGAAGCCGGCGAGGGCCCGTACTACCTCGACCTGGACCGGGTGCGGTCCGACATCACGGAAGGCCGGGCCGGCGTGCCGTTCCGCCTGGACCTGACCGTGCTCCAGGCATCGGCCGGCTGCCGCCCGGTCCCCGGCGCCGCGGTCGACATCTGGCACGCGGACAGCTCGGGCACCTACTCCACCGGCAAGGACACCTTCCTGCGCGGCACCCAGCTCACGGACGCCGCCGGGCGGTGCACCTTCCGCACCGTCGTGCCGGGCTGGTACCGGGGTTTGGCGCCCCACATCCACTTCAAGGTGCGCCCCGACCGGGACACCGAGACGACCTCGCAGTTCTTCTTCCCCGAGGAACTCCTGCTGCGCGTGTACGCGCTCCAGCCCTACGCCCGCCGCAAGGCCCCGGCCCACCCCAACACCCGGGACGGCCGCTACCGGGACTCGGGCGCCGCGATGACCCTGAACCCGTCACCGGACGCGGCCGGCTACCGGGCGGCGTTCACCGTCGGCATCAGCTGACATCCGCCGACGGCTCGTACCAGAGGCTCGTCATCGGGGAGTGCGCGGTCCAGCCCAGCGCGGAGTAGAGCGCCCGGCCGTCGGGCGTGCCGACCAGGAGGCCGGTCCGTGCACCGGCTTCGTACGCGGTGTTCTGGAGCGTGCGCATCACCAGGCCGCCGAGGCCCTTGCGCCGGTGCTCGGCGGCGGTCTCGACCTGGTCGACCACGACATGGGCGCCGGCAGGGGAGCCGGCATGGGCGATCTGTCCCCGGGCGGCGAAGTGCCCCTCGCGCGTACGGACCAGCACCCGGCTGACGCCGCCCCGGGTCCAGCGGGTGAGCGCGTAACCGGCCGGCACCTCGGGGTGCTCCGGTACGAGGCGACAGGTCATCAAGAAGCCCGGGATGTCGCTCCGCCACCCCGGACCGACCCAGGGCAGGACCGCCTGCTCCTCGGCGAACAGCTTCAGCCAGGTCCCGGGCGCGCTCGTCGCGGCGGCGATCTTGCGCACATCGGCTTCGGAGGGTTCCGGCAGCACGTGCCGGGCTACGTGCTTGGGCTGCCCGACGTCGATCGTCCACCCCCACGGCTCGTCGATCGGGTCCGAGCCGCCGCGGGAGACCACCCAGCCGCTGATCCACATCCGCACGAGCTCACTGATCCCGCTGTCCGGCATCGCCGCCATCCCCCTCGGTAGGTAATAAGTGATAGCCCCAAAGGGACCTTACGTAACGAGGGTGAGTCTTGGCCATAGACGGGGTGATACCCGCTTGCGCAAGATCGCCACGCGGGGCAACGTGGCCTGACATCGCACGAAGGCAGGAAACAGGAAAGATGACCGCGCAGGCTCACCCCGCAGACCACGAACTAGTCCAGGCCGCGGCCGACGTCGCGCGCACCCGATGCCGCGGCGACAACCACACCATGGCGGCCGCGGCCCGGGCCCGCGACGGCCGGATCATCACCGCGGTGAACGCCTATCACTTCACCGGAGGCCCCTGCGCCGAGCTGGTCCTCATCGGCACGGCAGCGGCGCAGGGAGCCTACGAGCTGGACACGATCGTCGCCGTGGGCGACCGCGACCGGGGGGTCGTCCCCCCGTGCGGCCGGTATCGGCAAGTCCTCCTCGACTACTTCCCCGCCCTGAAGGTCATCGTCGGCCAGGGCGACCGCGTCCGAACCGTCCTCATCGCCGACTTGCTGCCCGAAAGCTACGTATGGGCCGACCACCAGCTCGACGCCGGGTAGGTGCTCCCGGCCGGCTACTGCGTGAGGAACGCGCGGAGCACGGCGACCGTCTCCTCCGGTGCCTCGAAGGGCCAGAAGTGGCCCGAGTCGAAGAGGTGGACGCCGCTCCCCTCCGGGAGTTGCGCGAGGACGTCCGGATCGGTGTAGAACTCGCGGGGCTGCAGCGGGTCGCCCGCTCCCTGCAGGAGCAGGACCGGGCACCTCCACCGGGGGATGAGCCGCGTGCGCCGCTCGATCCATTCCTGGCGGAACGAAGAGGAGTGGAAGTAGCGGGGGACCGCCGTGCTGATCCCGTCGTGGCCGAACTCCTGCACGGTGCGCGCGAGGTCCGAGGTCTTCACCGCGCGCTCGGTGAGCAGGAGGTAGGCGGTGGCCACGAACCGGCGGGCGTCGGCCAGCATCGAAGGAGCCTCGGGCGAGGTGAACATGGCCTGCTGCGGGTGGAGTTCGGGGTTCAAGTGCCAGAGGTGCTGCTGTCCCCGGCCGTAGCGGACGACGCGGTCGCCCGACCGGGCCACGAGATGGTCTCCGACCGGAGTGCCCCGGTCGTGCGTGATCAGACTGAACCGCTCGATCCGGAGCTGGTCCAGGAGGGCCTCCAGCTGGATGGCGACACCTTCTTGGCGGAAGTCGCCGGTGCCCTTCTCCGACTGGCCGTAGCCCTTCAGATCGATGGCCAGGCAGCGGTGGTCGGAGCCGAGCGCTTCGAGCGCGTAGTGCCACTGCCACCAGGAGTCGGGCACGCCGTGGAGGAACACCACGACGGGACCGTCCGCGGGTCCTGCCTCGACGTAGTGCCAGCGCACGCTTTCGCCGTCGCCGGGAGCCTCTGCGATGCGGTGGGTGACGGTGACGTTCCCGAGCTGCTCCTGGTCGCCGTCGGCGTCGAGGGCGCGGGGCGGTGTCTGTGGCAGGTCGACGATGAGCTCGTCGACCGTGGCGAGTCTGGAGAAGCCCTCCTCCAGTCCCGCGTGGACCCGTTGCGGAAGCGGGGAGTATGCGTGCTGGATCGCGTTGCCCTCGGACGGCATGGCCGGTCCTCTCTCGAAGTGGCTAACTGATGAAAGCATCAGTTACGCGAGAGTCGTCAGTCAATGGGTCGCGGCCATGTATCGGGGGAGAGGGTCGGGGCTTCCTGATACTTCCATCAATTGTGCTATCGACTAGAGTCGAGCCATGCAGCAGCCGCCTCCCCAGCCCGTCAATCGCTTCGAGCGCCGTCGGGCCCAGACCCGTCAGGCCCTCATCGGGGCGGCCCGCGCGATCCTCGCCGAGCGGGGCAATGCCGAGGTGAGCATCCAGGTCATCGCCGAACGCGCGGACGTGGGGTTCGGCACCTTCTACAACCACTTCGAGACCAAGGAAGCCCTCTTCGACGCGGCGGTCGCCGACGCGCTGGAGGAGTACGGGCAACTGCTGGACGCCGCGACGGGGTCGATCGACGATCCGGCCGAGACCTTCGCGACCAGCGTCCGGCTCGCGCTGCGCCTGGCGGCCAGCCATCCGGAGATCACGGGAATCCTCCGCTTCCGAGGTCTGCAGCACGTGCACAGCGGGACCGGTCTCGGCCCGCGCGCCCTGCGCGACCTGGAGGTCGGCAGGGCGTCCGGCCGGTTCCGCGTCGCGGACGCGCAGGTCGCGCTGAGCGCCGTCGGCGGGGCCGTCCTCGGGATGGTCCAGCTGGGAGCCACCACCGACCTCGCCGAGGCGGCGGGCGAGCAGACGGCCGAGATGATCCTGCGCATGCTCGGCGTGCCCGCCGACGAGGCCCGCGAACTGGCGACCCGACCCCTGCCGGCCTTGGGGCGGTAGGGCGGGGGCGCCGCCCCGAGGGCGGGGCCGGGCGCGAAGCAGAGTGACGAGCGGGTGGAGTGGACTCCACCCGCTCGTCGCGTTGTGGCCCCTGATCCCCTCCTCCTGAATGATGGATAAATCGTAACTGATGAATACCTCAGTTACGATGGATCCCATGAAGCCTGTAATCGGGGACACCCCCCTCCGAGTGGGCCGCGCCGGCACCCGTGGCGTTCTCTTCGCCATGTGCCTGTCGCTGGTCCTGGTCGTCGCGTCGGTCTCCGCGCTCAATCTGGCCCTGCCGGACCTCGCCGTGGACCTCGACGCCTCGAACTCCTCGCTGACCTGGATAGCCGACGGCTACACCGTCGCCCTGGCCGCGCTCGTCCTGCCCTTCGGCGCGCTCGGCGACCTGTTCGGCCGCCGCAAGATGCTGATCCTCGGCAATCTGGTGTTCGGGGTGGCGGCCCTGTTCGCCGCCTTCGCCGACTCCACCACTCACCTGATCGTCTGGCGCGTCCTGATGGGCGTCGGTGCGGCCATGATCATGCCGGGCACCCTGTCCACGATCACCTCCGTCTTCCCGGCCGACAAGAAGGACCGCGGGGTGGCCACCTGGTCGGGATTCGCCGCCGCCGGTGCCATCATCGGCATGCTGGTCGCCGGTGGTCTGCTGGAGCAGTGGACCTGGAAGTCGATCTTCGTCGTCAGTGCGGCCACCTCGCTGGTCTGCGCCCTGGCGGCCTTGTTCCTGGCACCGGAGACCAGGAGTTCCACGCCGGAGCCCTTCGACCGGGGCGGCTCCGTGGCCACCGCGCTCATGGTGGGCACCCTCGTCTACGGCATCATCGAGGGCAGCGACCGCGGCTGGACCCGGCCCGAAGCCCTCGTCGCCTTCGGTGTCTCCGCCCTCGCCCTGATCGCGTACGTCGCCCTCGGGCTGCGCAGCCGCCACCCGATCCTCGACCCGCGCCTGTTCCTCCTGCGCGGCTTCCGCGCCGGCACGATCGCGATCATGACCCAGTTCATGGCCGTCTTCGGGTTCTTCTTCGTCGGCCTGCAGTTCCTCCAGCTCATCCTCGGCTACAGCCCCCTCAAGAGCGCCGTCGCCCTCATCCCGGTCGCCGCCGTGGTCCTGCCCACCTCGCAGATCACGCCCCGGCTCGTCCGCCGGCTCGGCTACAAGACCGTGCTGCCCGTGGGTCTGCTGTGCCTGGCCGGCGGGATGTTCTGGCTGACCTTCCTGGATGCCGGGAGCGGCTACCCCGCCTTCCTCGTGGCCCTCGTCGTCGCAGGGCTCGGCATCGGCCTGATCGGCTCCGCCGGAACCAGCTCGATCGTCGACTCCCTCGGCCCCGACCGCCAGGGCGTGGCCTCCGCCATGAACGACACCACCCGTGAGGTCGGCTCCGCCGTCGGCATCGCCATCATGGGCTCGGTCTTCTCCTCCCAGTACCGCTCCGCCCTCCCCGACAGCATCATCCGCGGGCTCCCGGCCGACGCCGCCGAAACGGTGCGCCACTCCGCCGCCGGAGGGCTCCAGGTCGCCTCTCGCCTCGGAGAGCGCGGACTGCAGCTCGCCGACGGGGTGCGCGACGCCTTCATGAACGGCTTCACCGACGCCATGAGCGTCATCGCCGTGATCCTGGCCGTGGCCGCCGTCGCCTGCCTGGTCTTCGCCCCGGCCCGTCATCGGAGCCCCGCGGGCCCGGACGGGGAACCGCAGGCTGTCGGGTCATCCGCAGAAGCGCACTGTTGACAGATTGATCGGTCAAGACTGATGCTTTCATCAATTAAGTCGGGGGAGGCATCCGCCGCCTCAGGGGACGCCGATCCGGCGTGCCGCGCGCCTGCTCATCGCGTGCGTGCCCCCTCGCCGGGTCCGTCCGAGGACCCCTGGCCATTTCCGAGCAGGAGAATCCCATGAGCACAGCCGTTGTCCGGACGCATGAGGGCTGGTGGGTCCAGCGGGCCGACGGCCGGATCCGTCCGGTCGAGACCGACGCCGCCACCACCGCCGAGCTCCTGGCCGACCGTCCTGCCGTCGAGCGGGCCTCCCGCGCGGAGGGCGGCTGGGAGGAGCCCGGCCCGCGCGAGCTGCTCTCCCCGGTCACCACGCCGTGCCGCGTGGTCGCCCAGATGGTGAACTACCGCTCGCACGCGGTCGATTCCGGATTCGACCCCGACCTGGTCCCCACCGCGTTCTTCCGCAAGGCCTCCGGATCGGTGACGGGACCGGCCTCGGAGATCGTCCGCCCCGAGCACGTCCGGCTCCTGGACTACGAGGTCGAACTCGGTCTGGTCTTCGGGGCGCCGCTCCCCCTGAACAGCGACGTCACGCCCGGCTCGCTGCCGCGGTACATCGCGGCCCTGGTCGTGGCCAACGACATCAGCGCCCGCGACCTCCAGCTGCCCAAGACCCAGTTCTACGAGAGCAAGTCCTACCCGACCTTCACCCCGCTCGGCCCGCGCCTCGTCCTCGTCGACGAGCAGGACCTCGCGAGCCTGGACCGCCTGCGTCTGCTCTGCACGGTCAACGGCGAGGTCCGCCAGGACAGCACGCCCGCCGACATGATCACCAAGCCGGACCGTGCGCTGACCGCACTCGCCCGGTTCCAGACGATGGCCCCCGGAGACGTTCTGCTGACGGGAACTCCCGGGGGGACCGCCCTGCGCTCCCCGGGCAAGGCCCTCGAACTGATCGGCTCCCTGCTGCCGCCCGCGAAGAAGTGGCGGGCCTTCTTCGCCCGGCAGGAGAGGAACCCCGCCTACCTCAAGCCCGGCGACATGGTGACGACCTCCATCGCCGCCCCCGACGAATCCCTGGACCTCGGCACCCAGCGGACCCCGGTCCGCGCCGCGACCGCGAAGGAACGCGCATGACCACGCCCCCGCTCCCGCCCCCGGACCTCCTGTGGCCGGAGTACTCCACCCCGAGCTCGCTCGCCGCGATCGAACAGGTGGCGCTGGCGGACCGGAACCTGCCCGCCTCCACCTACGCCGTCCTGACCCGGGCCGCCGAACTCTGGCCCGACCGGCCGGCCATGACCTTCCTGCCGGGTGCCGACGCCTGGGAATCGGGAAGGACCCGTACCTACGCCGACCTGCGCGCGGAAGTCGACCGCATCGCCGCTCTCTTCCGCTCCCACGCCGTCAGCCGCGGGGTCACCGTGGGCCTGCTGTCCCCGAACACCGCCCTGCTGCCCTCCGCGTTCCTGGCCGCCCAGGCCACCGGCCTCGCGGCCCCGGTCAATCCGCACCTCCCCGCCGAGCACATCACCCGGCTGCTGGAACGGGCCCGGGCCCGGGTCCTGATCGCCGCCGGACCAGAACTCGACCCCGAGGTCTGGGCCACCGCCCGCACCGTGGCCGCGGAACTGCACGCGACCGCCCTGTACGCACTGAGGCCCACCGGCGCCGAAGGCGCCGGCCCCCGCCTGGAACCCCTGCCGGGAACCGTCGTCGGCCACCTCGACGCCGCAGCGGCCGGACTCCCGGACGCGGCGCATCCGCAGCCGCCCACGGCCGGCGACCTCGCGGCCCTCTTCCACACCGGAGGCACCACCGGCGCCCCGAAGCTCGCCGCGCACACCCACGCCAACCAGGTCGTCGACGCGTGGAGCATCGCGGCGAACTCCCTCCTCGGCGAGGACTCCACCGTGTTCGCCGGACTTCCCCTTTTCCACGTCAACGCCCTGGTCGTCACCCTCATCGCCCCCATGCTCCGCGGCCAGCACGTGGTGTGGGCGGGCCCGCTCGGCTACCGGGAACCGGCCCTCTACAGCCGGATCTGGAAGATCATCGAGCGCTACCGGATCTCCGCGATGTCCGCGGTTCCCACGGTCTACTCCGTCCTGGCACACGTCTCCGTGGACGCGGACATCAGCTCCATGCGGTTCGCCGCCGTAGGCGCCTCGGCCCTTCCCGACACGGTCCGCACGGCCTTCACGGCCAACACCGGAATCGAACTCTGCGAGGGATACGGACTGACCGAGGCGACCTGCGCCACGGCCCGCAGTTTCACCGGCGCCGACCGCCGCCCCGGGTCCGTCGGACAACGCCTGCCCTACCAGCAGGTGCGGACCGCGCTGGTCGACACCCAGGGCAACTGGCTGAGCCTGCCCGACGGCGCACCGGGCGTGCTCCTGGTCAAGGGCCCCACCGTGTTCCCGGGTTACGTCACCGGCCACGGCCCGACCGGCCCGCGCCTGGACAGCCAGGCGACCGTGCGCGACGGCTGGCTCAACACCGGCGACCTCGCCCGGGTGGACAAGGACGGGTTCATCCACCTCCTCGGCCGCGCCAAGGACCTGATCATCAGGGGCGGACACAACATCGACCCCGCCGCGATCGAGGACGCCCTCCTGCAACACCCCTACGTCACCGGCGCGAGCGCCGTGGGCCGCCCCGACCCCCACGCCGGCGAGGTCCCCATCGCCTACGTCACCCTCGCCCCGGGCGCGCCCGAGGCCATGACCGGATCCGGCGCACTGATCGCGCACGCCAGGACCTTCCTGCAGGAGAAGGCAGCCGTGCCCAAGGACGTCATCGTCCTGGACAGCCTGCCGGTCACCGCCGTGGGCAAGCCCACCAAAGTCCCGCTGCGGATGCGCACCCTGACGCAGACCGCCCTCGACGAACTCGCCGCCATCGGCCTGCCCTGCCGGCCCGACCGCGTCCGCTGCCACCTCGACGGACCACGACTGACGGTCACCGTCCCCAGGCCCGCCGACATCGCCGACGCCGACCGGATCGCCGCCGCCCTCGGCCGGTACACCTTCGACTGGACCTTCACCGAGCGCTGAGCGCCACCCGTCTGGAGCCACCCATGACCACCAACCCCACTCCCACTCCCACCCCGCCGGATCCCCACCAAGGGCTGCACAGCCAGGACGGAGCCCGCCGCGGCGAACACCCCGGACGGGACCCGCAGCCCGTCATCAAGGTCCTCGACCTGGCCTGGCTGGAGTTCGTCAAGCCCGACCTGGAGCGGGCGGAAACCTTCGCCCGGGACTTCGGCTTCGCCGTCGCCGCCCGGACCCCGGGGGCCCTCTACCTGCGCGCCACCCTGCCCGGACCGCACTGCCTCGTCATCCGCAAAGGCCCGGTCTCCCGATTCCTGGGCCCGGCCTTCCTCGCCGCCGACCACTCCGACCTCGACCGCCTCGCCGAAGCCACGGGCCGACGCGTCCACGCGCTCCACGAATACGGAGGCGGTCGCGCGGTGGACCTCCTGGACCCCTCGGGCATCCCCGTCCGGGTCGTCCACGGCGTCACCGACCACCCGGCCCTTCCCGTCCAGCAGCCGCTGCCGCTCAACTCGGGCGGAAGCCGCGTACGGATCAACGTGACCCAGCGACCGCCCCTGGAGCCGGCCCGCGTCGAACGCCTCGGCCACCTCGTGCTCTCCACCCCCGTCTTCCGGCGCGCCCTGGACTGGTACCTGCACCACCTCGGCCTCATCGTCAGCGACTTCCTCCACCTCGACGGACAGCGCGAGCGCGGCCCCACCATGGCCTTCCTCCGGTGCGACCGCGGCAGCCTGCCGGCGGACCACCACACCCTCGCCCTGCACCTGGGCCCCGACACCGGCTACGTCCACTCCGCCTACCAGGTCGCGGACTTGGACGCCCTCGCGGCCGGCGGCACCTACCTCGCCCAGCGCGGCTACCGCCGCTCCTGGGGCATCGGCCGCCACATCCAGGGCAGCCAGATCTTCGACTACTGGCGCGACCCCGACCGCTTCCTCGTCGAGCACTTCACCGACGGCGACCTCTTCGACCACACCCTCGAACCCGGCTGGGCCGCCATGTCCGCCTCGGGACTGGCCCAGTGGGGACCGCCCGCCACCCGGGACTTCCTCGGAGCCACCCCCTCACCCGCCCTGCTGCGCACCGTGCTCACCGCCCTGCGCCAGGACAACGAGCTCGACCCGGCCCGGCTGACCGCCCTGATGAAAGCCATGAACTCATGACCCGCCTCCCCGGCGAACGCCGGGCGGCAGGCCCGGTCGCCGTCATCGGAGCGGGCCCGGTAGGGCTGGTGGCAGCCCTCCTGC
Source organism: Streptomyces sp. TBY4 (assembly GCF_024213195.1). Lineage (GTDB taxonomy): Bacteria > Actinomycetota > Actinomycetes > Streptomycetales > Streptomycetaceae > Streptomyces. The sequence goes on from NZ_JANAVF010000010.1 coordinate 177,692, forward strand.
TGGGGCGATACGGCGTGCCCTGCGAGGTGTTCGAGCGACACGGGGCCCCCTACCCCCTGCCCCGCGCCGTCCACATGGACGACGAGGTCGTGCGGATCCTCCAGGCCGTCGGAGCGGCGGAGCCCTTCGCCGCCCGCAGTCGCCCGGCCCTCGGCATGCAGCTCGTGGACTCCCGGCACCGCGTCCTGGCCCGGTTCCTGCGCGATGCCCCCACGGGAGCCCACGGATACCCCCAGGCCAACATGTTCGACCAGCCCGAACTCGAAGAAGCCCTCCGCGACCTGCTCGAACAGCACCCCTCGATACGCCTGCACGGGAACACCGAGGTCCTCGGCCTGACCCTGCCGCCCTCCGGTACCAGCGGTCCCGCAGCCCTGCGCGTCAAAGACCTCGCCACCGGGGCCGAACGCACCCTGCACGCCGCCGCAGTCCTCGGATGCGACGGCGCCACGAGCCTGACCCGCCGGGCCATCGGCTCCCGGTCGCAGGTCCTCGGCACACCTCAGCACTGGTTCGTGGTCGACGTCCGGTGTCCCGTCCCGCTCCCCGCCTGGGACGGCGTACACCAGGTGTGCGACCCCGCGCGCCCCGCCTCCTACATGCGCATCGGCGAGGACCGCTACCGCTGGGAGTTCCGCCTCGCCGACCAGGAAGCCGAAGCGGCCATGGCGGACCGTGTCCGCACCCTGCGGCTCCTCGCGCCGTGGACCGGGCCGATCCCCGAGCGCCATCTCGATGTGGTCCGCACGGCCCGCTACACCTTCCGCGCGCAGGTCGCCGACCGCTGGCGCCACGACCGCGCCTTCCTCCTCGGCGACGCCGCCCACCTCACTCCGCCCTTCATCGGCCAAGGCCTCGGTGCGGGCCTGCGCGACGCCCACAACCTGGCCTGGAAACTCGCACGGGTGCTCAACGGGCACAGCCCCGAATCCCTCCTCGACACCTACGAGAGCGAACGCCGCCCGCACGCGGTGCACCTGGTCCGCACCGCGGTCCTCATCGGCGGGGCCATGACCAGCGCTCACCCCGCCGCCCGGATCGCACGCCGCGCAGGTCTCGCGATCGGCCGCCATGCCCGGCTGCCGGCCCGCGCCGTGCCGGCCACCCTCAGCCCCGCCCTGCGCGGAGGAACGCTCGCCGGGCGAACCCCCGTCCCCACACGGGGCCCGCGCCCGGGCGACCTCGCGCCCCAGCCCCCGATCCGTACACCCGACGGACGCCCCGCACGCCTCGACGACCTGCTCGGCGACGGTTTCGCGCTCCTCGCCTGCCGACCCCTCACCCCCGGCGAGGACCGTCTCGCACGTGCCGTGCCCGCCCGGATCCTCACCGTGCTCCCGCCCGGCGCCGCATGTCCGGGCACCGCGAACACCTCGTACGCGATCGACACCACGGGCGCGCTCGGCAACTGGCTCCGCGGAGGCGCGGTCCTGCTCCGCCCGGACCGGGTGGTGCTCGCCGCCCAGCACGGAGAGGGGGAGTCGCTCGTAGAGTCGGCGCACGCGTGGGCCCGGGTACTGGCACCGCCCGGCCCCGCCGCGTAGGAACGCAAAGTGTTCGCGCGGTCGCGATGCGTGAGAATCCAGGTGTGCGGGGGCTCCTGGCGGGCAGATAGCCCGCATGCTCTCGGACATGATCGACCGGTTGAGGGTCCTGCCCCGCCCACGCCGAACTCCCGTCTTCACCGCCGACTTCACCTCGCCCACCCAGTGGATCGCCGGCCGCTCCTGGGCCTATCCCGACGGCGGCCCCGTCAACCCGGGCGACAACAAGCTCGACCACCTCACCGACGACCCCGCCTACAGCCGTGGCGGGGTCTTCCGGGCGACACCGCGCTCCGACGGCAACTGGGACTGCGGGCTGCTCACCACCGAGGGCAGTGACGAGGGCTTCCAAGTGCGCACCGGAGACGTGCTGGAGGCCCGGGTGAAGCTGCCGGTACAGCTCGGCGCCTGGCCCGCCATCTGGACCTGGCGCGACGGCGGCCAGGAGATCGACGTCTTCGAGTACCACCCCGACAACCCCGACCTCCTCGAACTCTCCAACCACGTCCGGGAGGCCCACCGCTACCACCGCGACCCGGCGGTCCGGCCCGGAGCGTGGATCGACGTGAAGGTCGAGTTCGGGAAGGGCTCGGTCGTCTGGTGGGTCAACGGCGACCGGGTCTTCAGCGACGGCAGGGGAGTGGGCCGTCGCTGGTCCGCCTACCTCATCGTCAACCTCTCGGTCTGCGCGGGCCGGTACCACCCGGCGCCGGAGTCCGGGGTCGCGGAGCTGTCCTACGAGGTCGCGCAATTGCGGGTGTACCGGACGCTCCGGGGGCTGTTCTAGAGCGGCGACGCAGCGGCGGCGGCCGGATCCGAGGGGCAGGCGGTGGCCGGGACACGCCCTGGACGCCGAATCCGGGGTGCGTTAGCTTCCGGCGCCATGAGACTTCTGGGAGTTGGCATGTGCGCGGCGGCTCTGCTGCTGGGGGTGGTGGCCGCCCCGGCGCAGGCCGCAGACGGGTCACGGGACCTCCGCAGTGCGCGCTGGGCACTGAAGGAGACCGGCAAGGACGCCCGCTTCCGGGGACTGGCGGCCGTGAGCCGGTCCACGGCCTGGGTGGCCGGCTCGAAGGGGACCGTACTGCGCACCTCGGACGGCGGCCGCAGCTGGCGCGACGTCTCACCGCCCGGGGCCGTCGCGGAGGGACTGGAGCTGCGGGACATCGAGGCCTTCGACGCGCGGCGCGCCGTGGCCCTGTCCATCGGCGAGGGCGAGGCCTCCCGGGTGCTGCGCACCGAGGACGGCGGCGCCACCTGGACGGAGACCTTCCGCAATCCCGACCCGCGGGCCTTCTACGACTGCCTCACCTTCTTCGACTCCCGCCACGGGCTCGCGATGAGCGACCCGGTGGACGGCAAGTTCCGCATCCTGTCCACGGATGACGGCGGCCGCAGCTGGCGGGTGCTGCCGAACGCCGGGATGCCGGACGCGCTGCCGGGCGAGGCGGGGTTCGCGGCGAGCGGCCAGTGCCTGGTGTCCGCCGGGCCGCGCGACGTCTGGCTGGCCACCGGCGGGGGCGCGGTCGCGCGGGTGCTGCACTCGGCGGACCGCGGCCTGACCTGGCGGGCGGCCGAGTCCACCCTCCCCGGGGGCGACCCGGCGCGCGGGGTCTTCGCCCTCGCCTTCAGGGACCGTACGAAGGGCCTGGCGGTCGGCGGCGACTACCGCACCGGGCAGGCCTCCCCGCAGGCCGCGGCCGTGTCCTCGGATGCGGGCCGGAGCTGGCGCCCGGCGTCGACCCCGCCGCCGGCCTACCGTTCGGGCGCGGCCTGGTTCCCGTACGGGGCCGGCGCGGCCCTGGCGGTGGGCCCGACGGGCACGGACGTGACCGGGGACGGCGGTCGCACCTGGCGGGCGCTCGACCCGGGTTCCTTCGACACGGTCGCCTGTACGGCGGACGGCGCCTGCTGGGCGTCGGGGGAGAAGGGGCGGGTCGGGCGCCTGGAACGGGCGCGCCGGGGCTGATCGGTCTCACCTGCCGCCGTGCGCCGCCCGCAGGTGTGCCAGATAGGCCTCGGGTTCGGGGCCGTGTGCCTGGTCCTGGACTCCCCGCCGGACGTGCGCCAGGTCTCCGCCGGAGCCGATGCGCAGCATGGTGGTGGCCGCGTGGGGAGTGCCGGGGCGGCGCAGTGCGTCGGCGTCGACGACCGGGATGCCGGGCCCGAACATCGCCGTGGCCCGGGCCGCGGTGTCCGCCGGGGGCTGCCCGGTCCGGTTGGCGCTGCTGACGTAGAGCTGCGGAAAGCCCGTCAGCAGGGCGGACAGCGGCCCCCAGTGTGCGCCGAACAGCAGGAGGTGGCCGTCGCGGAGGGCGGGTCCGGTCCAGGGCGACGGCCGCGCGTCTGCGCGTACGGGCACCAGGAGCGTGACCCGCTCCTCGCGCAGCAGGGCGAACGCGGTGCGGAGCGCGGCCGGTGGCAGGGCCAGTTCCGTGCCGAGGTCGTGCCAGACGGCGTCGTCGTGGACCCAGAGGGCGACTTCCTGGCCGGTCGGGCGGCCCTTCGCGTCGTTGACGGCCCCGGGAGTGGTGGCGGCGACGACGTAGGTGAGCGGGCTGGGGTTGGGCAGGATGACGGCCCCTCCGGCCCGCAAGGCGTCGGCGGCGGCGCCGGTGTCCGGGAGGCGGGTGTCCGACATGCGGTGAGTCCGATCAGGGTGCGGGTGCGGGCGTTGGCGTGGGCGTGGCGGTGGTGAGGGCTTCGAGGTACGCGCCGAAGTCCGCGTCGGGGACCTCGGCCTGGTTCAGGCGGTAGGCGCGGTCCTTGACCCAGGCCAGGGCCTCGCCGGTCCGGTCCGGATCCAGGTGGTGGCCCAGGCGCTCGGCGACCGCGCGCAGCACGCGCCGGCTGGCGAGGTGGGTCAGCACCACGGTCGGCGCGAGGCCCAAATGGTGCTCGGGGTCGTAGGGCTGGAAGGTCCGCGGGTGGGTGAAGGGGGTTCCGGTGGAGATCGTGGCGACCCCGCTGCCCACGATCGGAGTGGTGACGGTGAGCGGCACCCCGGTCTCCGCGGACACCATCCGGGCGATGCCCGGCAGCCGCGTCAGATCCGGCTGCGTCCACCACGGCTCGCAGTCGGGCCCCAGGACGTACGCGGCCTTGGCCGGGTCGTGCGCGAGGAGGAAGAGCAGCTGTTCGGTGGCGACCATTCCGCTGCGCTCGGCCATGCCCAGCCAGGAACAGGCCGCGACCCGCGCACCGCTCTCGAGGGCGGCCAGGGTGTTGGCCAGGCCGAGGCCGAGGTCGTTGTGGAGGTGCGAGACCAGGACCGTGTCCCGACCGGCGCCGGCGGCGACCCGCCGGAAGAGGTCCCGGGTCTGGCCGGGCAGCAGGTCGCCGACCGTGTCGGCCAGCACGATCGTGGCCGCCCCCTGTGCCGTCATCCGGCCCGCGTACTCGGCCACCAAGGCGTGGTCCGCGCGCGGCGCGTCCACCAGGCACACGTCCACCGCCGTGCCGTCGGCGCGGTCCACGGCCTCCTTGACCACGTCCAGGCCCCGGTCCAGGGCCGTGCGGGCGTCACTGTGCACCAGGGCGCGGGCCGTGGCCTCCGAGGCGGCCACGATCACCATGATCCGCCCGTGCGCCGCACCGCGTACCGCGCTCAGCGCGAGCCGTACGTCCTCCACCGTGCCCCGGCAGATCGCGGACGGGCTCACCGACTCCTGTGCTTCCAGAGCTACTTGCCGGGTCGCCTCGTATTCCTGACCGCACACGGAGGGGAACCCCGCGGCGAAGACCACGTGCCGGGGGCCGTCGGCCCCGAACACCGCCCCCTGCTCGCGGGCGAGCCGCACCCGGAAGTCGGCGCTCATCAGCGTCTTCGCCTGTGCGCCGTCCCGCGCCGACTCCTCGAAGAACACGACCCGTCCGGCCCGTGCCGACTCCCGCACCACGTCCACGTCTGACAACGGTCAAGCTCCCCTTCAAGCGCGGCACTTGAGCGCCCGCGTGCGCCGTGGAGATCCACTGGGAGGGATCGTACGGGGCGGGGCATCCCCGGTTGCGCGATACACGGATGTTCGAGTCGGTGATCGAAATGGAGATGCGTCCGGGATCGCCCATGTCGATCACCCGATAAAGTCCCCGCTCGACGACGACTCGGTACGCCGGCTCCGGAGGCCGTCGAGATGTTCGGGGACCTGGCCGACCTGGCGACCACCGTGGCTTCGTTTCCCTGGTGCTGCGTCAGACGTCAAGCTGAAGCCGCGCGTTCGGCAGCGTCACACGTAGCCGACCGTGACCTCCCGGAAGCCCAGGGAGCGGAGCAGGCCCTCCAGCATCGTCGTGGTGTTCTTCTCGGTGCGCTCCACGAGCCCGCTGTCGCGAGCCGCTTCCGTGATGTGCTGAACGGCCAGGCGCTGTACGGCCTGTTCACCGGCCGGATTGTCGGTGAACAGGTCGCCCAGCCGGTCCAGCAGGCCCCGCTGCTTGGACACGGCGTAGGAACGGTCCAGATCCAGCGCCGCCGTGCCGAGAACGGCGTGGGGCAGGCGGAGCGAAACCTTGGTGCGCTCCTCGTTCACGGTGACGGCCTGCTCGCCGAGCCCGCCCAGGTCCACGTAACCGCTGACGGAGCCCGCTCCGACGTAGAGGGTCCGCGTTCCCCGGACGGAGTCCGGCAGGAAGGCCGCGTCCTTCTCCAGGTCCACCACGACCTGGAAGTTGCCGGCGGCCCCCTCGTAACGGTGCATGTCCTGGATGGACTTGAGCAGGACCGGCCCCGAGCGGTCCACGGTGTCCTCGCGGAACAGGTCGCCGAAGCCGGGCAGGAGACTGAAACGGCCGGCCAGGACCAGGACCACCGCGAGCACTGCCAGCCCGGCGACGGCCCGTCCCCACCACGGCAGCCGCCGCGGCTCTCTTCGCGGTGCGGGTTCGCGCTCCGCGTCGTGCGATGAGTTGTCCATGTCCTGCGGATGCCCAACGCGCGCGGCCCCACTCCCCGGAGCCGGAAGAGGCCCGGGGCTACCAGGTGCCGCCCGGTGCGGCCTCGGCGTGGGCGGAGCGGCCGGGGGCGAAGGACATCCGGTTCCAGGTGTGGCGGCGGCCGCGGATGGCCACCGAGTAGGCGTACATGACCTCGGGGTCGCACATGCCGGGGAGGTAGGAGTCGCCGAAGTGGTGGGCGTCGAAGCCGGCTTCCTTGGCGTTGAGGGCGAGCTGCGGCACCACGTTCGCGTGCGAGCCCTCCTGGCTGGTGCCGATGGCGCCCATGACGATCGCGCCCGCGTCCTGGACCGCGGCGACGGCCGTCGCGGCCAGCTCTCGGGTCATGCCGGGCAGCGTGCCCGGCAGCGGGGCGACCACGCCGTCCGCTCCGGCATCGACAAGGGCGGTCAGCCGTGCGGGGGTGACGCGTTCGGGGCAGCCCGCGTGGTGCATCTTGCCCGACCACAGGGCCGCGTCGTCACCGAGCCCCTTGCGCAGTTCCTCGGTGACCCGCGCCATGCCGTCGTAGGTGCCGCCCGTTCCGGGGTTGGCGGTGATGCACAGCAGTGCGGCGCCCATGTCGATGAGGCGCCGGGCGTGCTCGGACGTGGCGCGGCGGATCTCCGGGACGTCGCCGGGCTCCAGGTTCACGCCCACGGGGCGACCGATCAGGCGGGCGAGATCGGTGAAGGACGTGAAGGTCCCGAGTCCGGGCATGACGAGACGCTCCCCGTCCCAGGCCCGCTCGATGAGGTTGAGTATGACGATGTCGGCGCCGAAGGCGGCGACCAGCTCGGCGTTGTGCACGCCGCGGCCGTCGGGGTGCGGGGAGAGCGCGGCGCGCTCGGCGAAGACCTCGGCCACCATGGTCCGGCCCTCGGCGGCGGCCACCGCCCGGGTCAGATCGCGGCCGCGCAGGGCGGAGAGCGCGTCGCGGTCGAGGTCGAGGATGCGCTGAGTGGTCATGCCTACGACCCTAGCCAGGGGGGAACCCACCCCCGAGCCGCCGATGGTCCCCCCGAGCAGGGCCCTTGGCCCCGGCCCCCGTTCCCACTGCCGCACGGCCCCTGCGGCGTCGTGAGAGAGGGGCGCGGCCCCTCAGGTGCGTTCCCACGTCGTGAGTGCCTCGTCCGCCGCGTCGCGGACCTCCGCGACGGAGTGGGCTCGCAGGTCTCGCAGCACCCTGAGGGCCGGGCCGAGTTCGCCGCCCGTCGACGACGCCCGGCTCGCGTGGTCCTCCGCCAGCGCCACCGCGTACAGGCCCGCGAACAGCCCGTCCCGGGGCGGGAGCGTGCCGTTCCGGCGCTGCGTGAACCACCGCGGCCCCGACGCGCCGGTCGCCAGCGCCGCGTCGCGCGCCTCCGCCAGCTCGGCCGGGGAGACCCGGGGCGAGCGGCGGGCCAACGCCACCGCCGTACGGGCCGCGAGCAGCGGCCGGTCGCGTACCGCCCGGGCCTGCGCCCGTAGCTCCCGGGCCCGCTCGGCCGGCGGAACGGCGGGGTCCCACAGCGCCGTCCGGGCCGCCACCGCCCACCGCAGGCTCGCGTCCTGCTCCGCGATCAGCGCGATCGCGTGCTGCCAGACGGGCCGGCAGGCCTCGGGCAGGCCCTGCCCGGCCGTTCGTTCGAGGCACCCCGCCAGCACCGCGATCCGGTGCAGGGCGTTGCGCGGGTCCCGCTGCGCCGATTCGGCCGGCGCGCCCCGCCCCCGCGCCCGGGCGTCCGCCCCGGCCTCCCGTACGTACCGGCCCAGCAGCGCCGCCGTGACCGCTTCCAGCGGCGGACCGTACGTGTCCGGGTCGACCCGTGCCGCGTCCACGACCGCCTCCACCGCGGCCCGCCACACGACGGCGTGGCTCCGGGGCTCGACCGCCAGGCGCGACAGCAGGCCCGCGTCCACGGCGGACGGCACCTCGAGGGCCCAACGGCGCAGCACTCGGCAGGCCTCGGCGACCGTCCGCGCGTCGGGCGCCTCCTTGGACGCCCCGTCAGGGGCCCGGCCCGCGCCCTCGGGGGAGGCGCCGTGCGCGGGCTCCTCCGTGAGGAACCGGTGGCACACCTCGGCCACGAGTTTCCCGTAAGGCTCCCGCGCCGCCGCCGGCAGGGCGAGCGGGGCCACCCGCAGCAGCGCCTCCCGCTCCGCCCTCGAACCCTCCCGCGCCGTCGTACGGAGGCACGCCTCCACCGGCCCCAGCGTCACGAGCTGCGCCGCTCGCGTCACCGCCGCCGCCCGGACGTCCCGGTGCTGCCCCGGCGCAGAGAAGGCCGCCACCAGCAACTCGCCCGCCAGCGCCGCCGGCAGCCGGTCCGCCGCCAGCCGGACGATCTCCTTGCGGCTCGTCACCTTCGTGCCCGTGGCCCGCTCCAGCACGGGCCGGAACCGCTCCGCGAGTTCCGCCGGCGGTACGTGCGCGCAGACCCGTCCGATCCCGTACACGGCGACCCGCGCCCGCTCGCCGTCGGCCCGCGCGAGCAGGTCGGGCAGGACCAGGCCGGGCCGGTCGGCGCCGGGCAGCGCGGCGAGGGCCGCCTCGGCCGTCGGTACGTGTTCCGATTCCGCGGCCTCCCGTACCGCCGCCAGCCCGCCGCCGCCCGGCACCGCCGCGAGCTCCCGCAGGAGCACGTCACCGGGGGACCGCTCCGGATGCGCCCGGGCCCGCAGCCCGGCCGCGAGCCAGTCGGCCACAGCTGCGCACGTCGCGTCGGTCCACCGGTGCGCGTAGGCCCGTACCGGGGGCAGGACCTGCCGCAGGGACCCGCCCACGATCCGCTCCGGGTCGTAGAAGCGGCCGCGGGGAGGCGAGTCCAGTGGCGTGGAGGCGAATGCCGGCAGCAAGTCGTCGGCCTGCCGCGCCACGAGCTCCACCACACGGGGCAGCACGACGGCCGACGGATCCGCGGCGAGCAGGGTGCGGATGCGCTCGGCACGCGGACCCGCCGAGGCCAGCCACAGCACACAGGCGCGTTCCGCCGGCCCGCGCGCGCCGGTCAGCGCGATCCGCTCCACGACCTCCGCCAGCCAGGGCTCGGCCCGCTCCCAACGCGGGTCCGGCGAAAGGGACTCGGCGAGGGAGAGCGCGGGGACGGGATCGCCCGCATCGAGGGACTCCGTCACCACGGGACGCACGGCGTCGAGCAGCGCCCGGGCCGCGGCGGCCGGCGGCTCCGTACGCAGGGCCTGCGTCACGAACCTGCCGAACCCGCCGCCGGGCGTGTCGGGGCCGTCGGCGCGGACCAGCGTACGGACCGCCCACGCGGCGAGCGCAGACAGCGCGGCATCCCCGGTTCCGGAGGGCTCCGCAGCGGAGCGCGTCCCGTCCGCGGTCGTGTGCAGCAGGCTGCCCGCGAGACGGGTGAGGGCGGCGAGCGTGCCGTACGAGAGGTCCCGCGCGGCGAGCGCGTCCGAGGCGATCCGCTCCAGCGCCGGCACCGCGGCCGCAGTGAAAGTCCACGTGGGCAGGACGCTCAGAGCGCCCAAGGCGGTCTGGCGCACCGGGTCCTGCTCGGAGCGCAGGCGGGTCAGTTCCGTCAGCACCTCGGTGGTCACCTCCGGACGCCGGGCCCGCGCGGCCGCGTGCACCAGAGCCCGCCAGGCGGCCGCGCGCCCGTCGGAGTCCGCCCGTCGGGTGTCCGCCCGGAGCGCCTCGGCCTCGTCCTCGTACGGCAGGAAGGCCCTCAGCGCCAGCAGCTCGACCGGCTCGGCGCCCCGGGTCCGCGCCCGTTCGAGGGCGTGGAGAGCGAAGGGCGCGGCGTCCCGGGCGGGCAGTAGGCGCATCAGCTCGGCCGGGAGCACCGCCGTCTCGGAGGCGGCGGAGGCGTTGGAGCCGGCGGTTGCGGAGCCCTCTTCCGCCCGGACCGCGTCGAGCACCGCCCGGCGCCGACCTGGCGGGAGCGCGGGCAGGAGCACCGCGAGCACGGGCGCGGGGACCGCCGCCGCACGCACCGCTGCGACGAGTTCGTCCTCGGGGACGGCGGTGGCGAACCGGCGCGCGCCGCTGCCGGACAGGGTCCTCGGCGCGAGGACGAGACGGCCCTGCCCCCACAACCGCGCCGCGAGCCGGGGCCGGTGGGCGACCAACGCGGGCAGGTGCGGAACCAGCCCGGCCGGGAGCCGCTCGGGGCCGACCCGCTCGAACAGGTCCAGCGTCGCGCCCGGGTCGACCTGCGCCAGCGCGGCCAGCGGGTCGCGGGCCGCCAGCAGCCACCAGAGCTCGCGGGCGGCCGGTGCCTGCGCCTCGGCCTCCCGTACGACCGTCTCGTACACGACCTCGGGCACCCGGCGCGCCAACGGCAGCCAGGAATGCAGGGCGTGCCGGAGCTCCGGCAGCAGACGCCGTACCGTCGCGGGGGAGCAGGCGGGCAGCAGCCGGGCCGCCTCGCGGTCGCCCCAGGTCGCGCGGACGGAGTCGATCAGGGCATCGGGGAGCGAGCCCGGGGCGCGGTGGAGGGAGGCGACGAGCTGTTCCCTGGCCGCGGCCGTGACCCGGTCGGTCACCAGGACCTCGGCGGTCGGACGTATGCGGCCGGTGCGCAGCGCGGCCAGCGCCTGGACGCGTACGGCCCCGTGCGGGTCGGTGAGTCCGGCGACGAGCAGGTCCGCGAGCCGCTCACCGTGGGCCGGGTCGCAGGGGACGGAGCGTGCGCAGATCAGGGCCGTGGCCCGGGTCTCCGGCACGTGCCGGGCGGGGTCGGCGAGCTCCGCGAGCAGACCGGGCACCTCGGCCGGGGGCAGCGCACGCACCTGGGCGACGGCAGCGCGGATCCGCTCGCGGTGAGCGAGCGGAGCGAGCGAGGCGAGGAGCCGTGCCGCGGCCTCCCGACCGGGCCTGGCTGAAGGGTGCGGGGGCTGCGGGGAGGTGCTCATGCGGCCATCGTGCAACAAGGGGTGGACGAGGAGCGAGGCAATTGAAGGACACCGGCCACAAGCACCACGAAGAGAACAAATCTCCCCAACCATGGTGATTTGACCGGGTCGATGCCGTGCAGCAAGGTCGGGGGCATGGATCAGATCTTCGAGAAGTTCCGGACCCTGCCCGTCGAGGAGCAGCTCTCCCCGTCCCTCACCCGCCGCAGGTACGCGGACTTCCCCGTCCTCGTCGTGGACCACCCGCGCGCGGGACAGGCCTGTCTGAGCCTCCAGGGCGGACAGCTCGTCACCTGGCGCCCGGCCGCGGCCCGTCCCGGCGATCCCGGCGTGCTGTGGTCCGCCGACCCCGGCCTGTGGCGGCGCGGAACCGCCGTGCGCGGCGGCGTCCCGCTGTGCTGGCCGTGGTTCGGCCCGAACGGCCCCGAGGGCTCGCCCTCGCACGGGTTCGCGCGGACCAGCGACTGGGAGCTGACGGCGTGGGAGGAGGAGGCGGACCGGGTCGTCGTGGAATGCACGCTGCGGCCTTCGCCGGCGACCCTCGCGATGTGGCCCGAGGAGTTCGTCCTCGTGGCGCGGTACACCCTGACCGACACCTGCCTCATCGAGATCGAGGACCGGGGCGACCACACCACCACCGCCGCCCTCCACACCTACGTACGGATCGGCGACCTCGGCCGGGCCCACCTCGCGGGCCTCGGCCCCGAACACACCGACGGGCTCACCCGGCGCCGCTACGAGGAAGAGGACGGCACGCTGACCCCCGTGGACCACGTCGAGCGGTTCCAGACGGCGCCGGCGCCCGTCACCACGGTGCGCGACGAGGTGCTGGGCAGGGTCGTCGCCCTCACCCATCACGACCACAGCGACGTGGTGGTGTGGAACCCGGGCGCCGAACTCGCGCGGGGCATGGCCGATCTCGCTCCGCAGGAGCACCGGCACTTCCTGTGCGCGGAGACCGCCCGGGTGGGGCGGCCGCTGGTGGCGGAGAAGGGGAGGCCGGGCCGGCTGGCGGTGGAGCTGCGGATGTCGGAGGGCTGAGAGCGGGCGACTCCGGCCGGAAACGACCCGCCGGCGGCTCAGGTGTGGATCAGCTCTCGGTCAGCGCCGTGGCCAGGAGCGCGGCGGTCCGGGCGATGAGGAGGTCGTCGGCCGGGTCGCCGGGGTGGGGCCGGGTCGTCAGGACGGCGATGACAAGGCCCGGCCGGCCGGGGGGCCAGGCGACGGCCACGTCGTTGTTGGTGCCGTACGCGCCCGCGCCGGTCTTGTCCGCGACGGACCAGGCGTCCGGCAGGCCGGCCCGCAGCCGCTTTCCGCCCGTGGTGTTGCCCAGCAGCCAGCCGGTGAGCCGCCGCCGGTCCGCCGCTCCGAGCACGGTGCCGAGGACGAGGCGCCCGTAGGTCCGCCCGATCGCGTACGGGGTGGTGGTGTCGGTGACCCGCCAGGGCTCGGCGCTGTTCAGGTCCGGTTCCCACCGGTCCAGCCGGGTGACCGTGTCCCCGGTCGAGCGGGCGAAGCGGGTGACGGCGGCCGGGCCGCCCAGCTCGCGCAGGAGGAGGTTGGCCGCGGCGTTGTCGCTGAAGCGGATCGCGGCATCGCTCAGCTCCGCGACCGTCATCCCCCGGGCGAGGTTCTCGGGCCGCCCGGTGACCGGGGCGTGACCGGAGGCGGCGGCCTCGTGCGCGGTGTAGTGGACCCGCTTGGCCAGGAACTCCCCGTCCCGGTCGAGGTCGCGCAGCACGGCGGCCACGGCCAGGGTCTTGAAGACCGAACAGAGGGGGAAGCGCTCCTGCGCCCGGTACTGCACGGTGCGGCCGGTGGCGGTGTCGTGGGCGTAGACGCCCAGGCGGGCGTCGTGCTCCCGTTCCAGCTCCGCCAGCCGACGGGCGACCGGGCCGCTGGCGGAGGGGGCGCCGGATACGGCTGGTACGACGGCCGAGACGCTCCCGCCCGCCGGCAGGGAGGCCGCGAGCGCGCCTCCGGCCGCCAGGGTGAGCAGGGCGCGCCGGGACGGGGTCTTCCCTGTGGTGTTCACGGTCCTCCCCTTCCTCTCCGGCGGTGGCGCGAAACGGAGGGTTCCGTGCGAATGCGGCCTTCGACGCGCCCGTGACCTTCGATCCGGGGGCCGGACCGGCGCCGAAACCTTCCCCGGAAAGGGACATGACCGGCCACGGAGGGTGAGATCCGGGCCTCCCGGCGGTGACCCGCCCCACAGGACCTAGGTCACATACGAACCGGGATAGTAGTCCTTAAGCATCCCATATGCACCCCTTCATGCCGCCTCTCACCTGCGCGGATGCTTGCCCGGGTCTTCGGGGGCCGTTCCTCCCCGGCTGCGAGGACCACTAGTAAGAGGGGTCGTTGCCAGACGCCGTCTACCCCCGTAGAACTGGATGAGTCGCAGGGCGGACGGAGATCCCCCGGGTTCACACCCGGTTCTCCTGCTCCCGCCGCCGATCCCCTCTCCTCCGCGTGAGTGGCTCACGCACGTCTCCGGCGTGCCTGTGACCGTCCTTGTCCCCTTCGGAAGGTCAGTCCGTGTCCAACGCCGTCATCCGCCGCATCGCCGCTTCGAAGAAGACCCTCGCGGGTACCGTCCTCGCCCTGGGCGTCGCCGGTTCCATGCTGGCCGCGGTTCCCGCGCAGGCCGCCCCGATGAGCGCCAAGGCGATCGCCCAGCAGATGATCAAGGACCCGGCCCAGTTCGCGGCGTTCAACAACATCGTGTCCCACGAGTCGGGCTGGGACTACACCGCGACGAACGCCTCCTCCGGCGCCTACGGCCTGGTCCAGGCCCTCCCGGCCTCGAAGATGGCCTCCGCGGGCTCGGACTGGAAGACCAACCCGGCCACCCAGATCAAGTGGGGCCTGGACTACATGAACTCCCGCTACGGCAGCCCCGCGGGCGCCTGGACGTTCTGGCAGAACAACCACTGGTACTAAACCACCAGCGGAACACGAAGACACGAAGCGCCCGACCGGTACCCCCGGCCGGGCGCTTTTGCATGCCCCCATCCCTCACGGCCGCGCTCCGCCCCTTTCGGCGCGGTCCACCAGCCGCGAGAGCTCCGTCCGCGAACGCACTCCGAGCAGCGCGAAGACGTTGCGCAGGTGATGGTCCACGGTGCGCGGGCTGACGGAGAGGGTCAGTGCCACCTCCCGGTTGGTGGCGCCCTCGGCCACACAGCGTGCGATCCGCAATTGCTGCGGTGTCAGCAGGGCCAGCCCGCCCTCCGCTGCGGGGGCGGGTGCCTCACCGGTCGCCCGCAGTTCGGCACGGGTCTGATCGGCCCAGGCCGGGGCCCCGCAGCGCTCGAAAGTGACCAGCGCGTCCCGCAGCCGGTTCTTCGCCTCGGCCGGACGGCGCCGGCGCCGCAGCCACTTCCCGTACAGCAACTGGGTGCGGGCCCGCTCGAAGTCACCGTGCACCGTCTCGTGCAGGTCCAGTGCCAGGGAGTAGAGCGCGTCGGCCGTGTCGTTCGGCGGGGCGATCAGGGCGCGGCACCGGGCCAACTGAGCCGGTGCCTGCGGGTCGGTGCCCTGGGCGGCCCAGAGGGTGAACTCCTCGACGGCCGCCTTCGCTTCCGCGGAGGCCCCTGACTGTACGGCCGCTTCCACGAAGCACGGCAGGGCGAGCATGCGGACGGCGAAGTGGCCGCGCCCGGGCCCCGGCCGGGTCAGCGGGCCGAGCCGGGCGGCGGCCTCGAAGGGCCGGCCGCGGCACAGGTCGGCGCGCGCCGAGGCCCACTCGGCCAGGGTGACGGTTTGCAGCAGCCCGTGCGGGCGTGCGATCTCCACGGCGGCTCCGGCGTGCGCGGCGACGGCTGCTGCGTCGTCCTCGACCGAGGCGACCAGGGCCAGGATCGCGTGCTGACCGGCGGCCACGTTGCGCTGGCCCGCCCGGTGGGCGGCGCGGAGACCTTCCTGCGCGTGGGCCCGCGCCCGCGCGTGCTGACCGGCCCGCAGCTCGGCGTACGCGAGGTGTTCGAGGATCCGCGGAGTGAGCGAGGCCAGCCCCCGCGACCGGGACACGGCCAGGGCCCGCGCATTGGTCCGGCATGCCGCCGCGATGTCGCCGAGCACGAGCGCGGCGACCCCGGCCCGCAGCAGCCGGGTGGGGTCGTCGTCGTGCCGCGCACGGTCGAGGACCCGGCGCAGGGGCGGTTCGGCCTCGGACAGGTGCCCGTCGATCGCCGTGCGCAGCCCCGCTCGGTAGTCGAGCATCGGATGCCGAGGAGCGGCGGCGGGCTGTGGCTGTGGCTGTGACTGGGTCTGGGTCTGGGGATACGGATGGGGGCCGGATCGTACGGACGCCACCACACGCCGGACCGGCGAGAACGGGTCGGCCGGCCCCGTCGGCGCGTAGGCGAAGGCGGAGTCCCGTGGTGGAGCCGCGAGCGGGGCCTCGGCGAGGGCCGCGATGCAGGCGGCGGCGTCGCCCGCGGCCCACGCCGCGTCCATCGCCTCCATCCTGGCTTCCAGGGCCGCCTCCGCGTCGGTCGGGTCGAGGCGCTCCGCGGCCATGAGCAGCGCCTGGTAGGCGTCGCCGACCGGGCCGTCCCGCAAGGCCATGCTGCCCCGGACGAGTTCCGTGCGGCCCTGCACCGCAGCGGGGGACGCGCCCTCCCGAGTGGCCGCCAGCAGCAGGTGCGCCCTGCGGGGATGTCCCGACAGGCGGGCGTAGTCCGCCGCGGCGGTGAGGCGTGCGGTACGGGCATCCCCGTGGGCGGTGAGCTCGGCGGCCCTGGACAGGGCGGCCGACCGTTCCATGCCCGACGTCGGCGTGCCGGGAGCGGCCGCATCGACGAGGCCGGCTGCGAGGACGGCGTCGGGCCCTCGCACGGCCAGGGCGAGGTGGAGGAGGTGGCGCAGACGGAAGCGGTCGGCGTCGATGACCGAGGCGAGCAGGGCGTGGGCGGCCCGGCGCTGCGAGGACGGCGCGCCGGAGTAGACGGTCCGGCGGAGCAAGGAACCCGCGAAGGTGATGCGGTCCCCGTCGTGGTGCACCAGCCTCGCCGCCTCGGCAGGGTCCAGCGCGGCCGGGTCCAGTCCGGCCTTGCGGGCGGCGCGCAGGACCAGGGAGGCATCCGCGCCCGCCGCGTCGGGATCGGGCTCCTGCGCTGCCGCCGCGAGGAGCAGGAACTGCCGGGCGGGAGGCGGCAGCGGGGCGAGGCGGCTCCCGAAGGTGGCCCACAGGGCGCCACCGTCCGTGAGCGGGCGGGGCAGCGGCCGTCGGCCGCCCAGTTGATCCGGCGTCAGGCGCTGGGCCAGGGCCGTCAGAACGGCGGGATTTCCCTCGGCCTCGGAGAGCAACTCCACACGCACGGCGGGATCCAGGCACCCCCCGGTGAGGTCGCGGAGCAGGGCGGCCGCCGCGTTGTCGTCCAGCGGGCCGAGACGGACCACGGTCCACCCGGTGAACTCGGTTTCCTCCGCGCGGTGTTCCGCCAACGAGAGCAGGAGTCCGATCGGGCGTCCCGGGTCGGGGTGCCGCGCGGCGGCGCCGAGAACGGCCCGCGAGGGCGCGTCCCACAGGTGTACGTCGTCCACGCAGACGAGCAGCGGCTCTCCCCCGGGGAGGAGCTGCCTCAACAGCGTGGGCAGTTCGTCCGTCCGGCCCGCTCCGAACGAGACCGGCGGCGGTGCCGCGCCCCGCACTCCGGCCGCCTCGCCCAGCAGCGCGCGCAGGCCGTCGTAGGGCCGGAGGTTCCGGGGGAGGGGTCGGGGACGCAGGACGGGCCCGAGCGTGAACTCCCGGGCGGCCCCCGCCAGCAGCGTGCTCCGGCCCAGGCCCGGCTCCGCCGCGAGCAGGAGCGCTCCGACTCGTTGGGGCCGGAGCTGGTCCGACAGGGCTGCCACCGCGGCCAGTTCGGTCGTCCGGCCGTATATCCGGCAAGGACTGTCCACACCTGTGTGTCCGGTCACGCCGGTGAGGTTACTGCCGTGGAAACAGGGGCGGAAGACCGGACGCAGCAGGTGGGAGGCCGCAGCGTACGGGCCTCCCACCTGCCGGGTCAGGCTCAGGAGGTATGGGGGCAGTTGCCCCGGTACTCCTCGATGGTCAGGCTCGGGCTCGGCACCGGGCAGAGGAACTGCTCGTAGCGGGTGTCGTTGTCGATGAACCGCTTGAGCCACGAAATGCTGTACTTCGCGATGGTGGTGTCCGAGCTGTTCGGGGTGAAGTGCGTGGCGTTGTTGAGTTCCAGGTACGCCTTGTCGAGCGAGCCGGGGAGGCTCGTGTAGAAGGGCTCCGAGTGCGTGAGGACCGGTGCGACCGTGTCGCCGTCGGCCCCGACGATCAGGGTTGGCGTCTGGATCTCGGGCCAGGACTTGTCGGTGTTCCAGCCCGTGAGCGCGATCGCCGCCTGCAGCGAGGGCCGGCTCTTGGCGGCCTCCAGGGTGCCGCCGCCGCCCATGGAATGGCCCATCACGCCGAGCCGGCTGCTGTCGATCCTGGTGCGGACGGTGCTGCGCTGCGTCAAGTAGTCCAGGGCGGAGAGCAGTTGGCGGCCCCTGCTGTCGGGCTGGTCGAGGGTGGTGAGCGTGTCGATGGTCAGGACGACGAAGCCCTGGGAAGCCAGGCGCGGGCCCAGCCAGGCGATGGAAGACTGGTAGGCCGTGAAGCCGGGTGAGATCACCACGGCGCCGAAGGTCCCGTCCGCGGTGGAGGTCGGATAGTAGATGGTGCCGCCGCCGAAGCCGGTGACCACCAGGGAGGAGACGTTGGTCTGCGACACCGAGTAGGAGCCGCGGAGGGCCTCGATGCTCGACGTGGTCGGCGCGGGGCCGCGCTCGTACGGGTTGGCCGCGGCCTGCGCCCCGGAGGCCGTGAACGTGGCGAGTGCGCCGATGCTCACGAGCGCCGCCAGTGCGGCCACGAGCGAACGGAGCCGCGTTCCGCCGCCGGCGGGGCTGTCGACGGCGCCGTGGTCGGGGGCGGCCTGGTGGGTGTTCTCGGTGTGTTCCTGCTGCACGACGGAGTCGTCCTCTCGGTCGTGGCGGAGCCGTCCCGGCGGTGGCCGGTACCCGGCTGTGCGCCGAGGTCCGTGCCGCCTGACGGTGGTTCCCGCCGCTGTCGCTGGCCGGACCACTGTCACGGCGCACCCCGCGACCGCACATCGGTGGAATCACCGGTCTCGCCGAGGGAAGCCCCGATCACGTCGGCGGACGTACCGGGGCGCCGCCGGACGTACCGGCTTCGTAGGTGGCGGACCGCCCGCCGGTCGGCGTCCTCAGCCGCCCGACAGCCGGTACGCGTCCCGCGCCAGGGTCAGCGCGATCAGGTCCCGGGGGCGGGACAGCGACTTCGACGTCAGGTGCTCCAGCCTGCGCAGCCGGTTGAAGACCGTGTTGCGGTGGCAGTACAGGCGGCTCGCCGCGCGGCCCGCCGACCCCTCCGCCGACAGCCAGGCGTCGAGGGTCTCCAGGAGCATCGCCCGGTCCGCCGGGTCCAGGTCCAGCAGCGGGCCGAGCACCGCCTGGACCAGCTCCGCCGACAGCTCGGGCTGGCGCACCACCAGGGCCGTGGGCAGCCGGTCGGCCAGCTGCACCAGTACCCGTTCGTCCTGCCCGCAGGTCCGCAGCGCCGTCTCCGCGAGCCGCCGGGCCCGGCCCAGCTCGGCCAGTCCGTCCACCACCGGGCTGATACCGCCCGGCCCCGGGCAGCGGTCCTCGAGCTCCGCCGCCAGATCGGCCGGCGAGGAGTCGCCCAGCGCCACCACGGCGAGCTCCCGCTCCGTGCGCATCCGCCAGAACAGCCGCATCCCGCCCGCCGTCACCACCCGGTGCACCGCGTCGCCCCGGTCGGCCGGCAGCACCACCACCGCGTACCGCCCCTGCTCCGGCAGGTCCAGGGCCAGCGCCACCTGGGCGGCCAGGGCCGGCGCCGTGTCCCCCTCCAGCAGGGCGTCCAGCAGGGCCTGCGCCCGCTCGTCGCTGCGCCGGCGCATTTCCACCTCCGCGGTGCGGTACGCCTCCGCGGTCGCGGCCGCCTGCTGCTCGATCCCCGCCCACATGGCCCCGGCCGCGCGGGCCAGTACGGGCAGCGCCTCCGGGTCCTTCTCGGTGACGATGTCCAGCAGCGCGTCCCAGGTGAGCCGGCCCGCCCTGCGGTAGGCGTAGAGCAGCAGGTCCAGCGGCAGTCCCTGCTCGGCCCGCCGCCGGCCCAGCTCCTCCGCGTACGCGAGGTCCTTGCGCGGGCCGGTCCGGGGCGCGGCGAAGGCCTCGATCCCGTAGTGCATGGCCTCGCTGACCTGGCTCCAGTGCTCGTCCCGCGGAACGGCCAGGTCGAACAGCGGGGAGTGCTTCGTCAGATCCCTGATGAGCTGGTCGGTGAGCCCGGGGATGTCGGCGATCAGCACCTCCGCCGCCGATACCAGGACCGACCACTCCTGTTCCGTGCGCGTTCTGCGTCCACCCATGGCCGCTGAGGATGTCACCCCGTCTCCGCCGCCGTAAGGGGCCCGCACGACAGGTCTGTGCTCGTGCACAACACGCCCCTGTCCGGGCTGGTCATCGGCAGCGATTCCGGTTCTGCCCGTGGACGCCCGCCCCGGCCCGGTGCTGGTCTGTGCGCCAGCACAAGGCCGCCCAGAGGAAGGAGAGGACGTGGGTTCGCTGCACGTGCGTGCGCTGTCCATCGGCTACGGGCCGGTCCGGGCCCTGCGCTCCGTATCGCTCGACGTGCCCGCCGGCGCGGTGGTCGTCGTACTCGGCGGGAACGGTGCCGGGAAGTCCACGCTGCTGCGCGCGGTGTCCCGGACGCTCGGGTTCCACCGGGGCGCCGTCACCGGCGGGAGCATCACCTTCGACGGGCGGCCGCTGGACGGGCTCACCCCGGACCGGGTCGTCGCCGCCGGAGTGGTTCAAGTACCCGAGGGGCGCCAGGTGTTCACCCGGATGACCGTCGCGGACAACCTGCGCGCCGGGGCCCTGGGAGGCCGTGCGGGCTCCCGCGCCGACACCGCGCGCTCCCTGGCCCGGGTGCACGAGCTGTTCCCCGTACTGGCCCAGCGGGCGCGGCAGCGTGCCGGGCTGCTGTCCGGCGGAGAACAGCAGATGCTGGCCCTGGGCCGGGCCCTGATGGCCCGCCCGCGCCTGCTGCTCCTGGACGAACCCACCCTCGGGCTCGCGCCGAAGATGGCCGCCACCATCGCCGAGACCATCACCGAGATCAACGCCTCGGGCGCCTCGGTCCTCCTCGTCGAACAGAACGCGGCCCTGGCCCTGCGGCTCTCCTCCCACGCCTACGTCCTGGAGGTCGGCGAGGTGACCCTCGACGGCCCGGCCGCCGAGCTGGCCGCCTCGGACGAGGTACGGCGCCGCTACCTCGGCATCACCGACGAGGCCGCGCCGGAGCCGGGGTCCACCGGGGCACGGCGGGAACTGCGCAGGTGGTCGGCATGAACGCGAACTCCGGCATGAACGCCACCCCGCACGCGGACACCGCCCCGCCCCCGCTGACCGTCACCGACGTCACCGTCCGCTTCTCCGGCCTCACCGCGCTCGACTCGGTCTCCTTCACGGTGGACCCCGGAAGCGTGCACGCCGTCATCGGACCCAACGGAGCGGGCAAGTCCACCTGCTTCAACGTGCTGTCCGGGGTCTACCGGGCCACCGGCGGAAGCGTCCGCTTCGGAGACACCGAGCTCACCGGCCTCGCCCCGCACTCCGTCGCGGCCCTCGGAATCGCCCGCACCTTCCAGAACCTGGCCCTGCCCCCGCACACCACCGTCGCCGACAGCCTCCTCCTGGGGCGCCACCGGCTGATGCGGACCGGCTTCCTGGCCGCCGGACTGCGGCTGCCCGCCGCCGCCCGCGAGGACCGCCGGCACCGCGAACGGGTACGGGAGATCGCCGAGTTCGTCGGCCTGGAGGGCGACCTCGCGGCGCCCGCCGGCTCCCTCCCGTACGGCAAGCAGAAACTCGTCGAGCTGGCCCGGGCCCTGTGCATGGAGCCCCGGCTGCTGCTCCTCGACGAACCCGTCGCCGGCATGACCGCCGACGAGAGGCAGCGCACGGCCGCCGTCATCGCGGGCGTCCGGGACGGCCTCGGCATATCGATCGTGCTGGTCGAACACGACATGGGGGTGGTGATGCGGCTCGCGGACGCGGTGACCGTACTCGACTTCGGCAGGCGCATCGGCGGCGGGACTCCCGCGCAGGTGCAGAACGATCCCGCGGTGGTCCGCGCGTACCTCGGAGAGGAGGAGCCGGCCGCATGACCACCTTCCTGGAACTGCTGCTCGGCGGGCTCTCCATGGGCTCCGTCTACGCGCTGATCGCCCTCGGCTTCGTCGTCATCTTCAAGGCCACCGAAGTGGTCAACTTCGCCCACGCCTCCCTGCTGCTGGCCGGCGGGTACGTCACCGCGACCCTCCACGAGGAACTCGGGTTCTGGGGCGCGCTGCTGGCCGGCGCCCTCTCGGCGGCCGCGGTGGGGGCGGGGATCGAGTTCCTGGTGATGCGGCGCTACCGGGGCCAGGACCAGAGCGTGCTGGCCATCGTCACCATCGGCGTCGACATCCTCCTCATCACCGACCTCACCCGGCGCCTCGGCACCGACGTGCTCTCGCTCGGCGACCCGTGGGGCGACCGCGTGGTCCACCTCGGTGCGGTCACGGTGCCCCAGACCCGGATCGCCGCCATCCTCGCCGCCGGGCTGCTGATCACCGTGTTCCTGCTCGTGTTCCGGCACACCTCCTGGGGCGTGGCCATGCGGGCCGCCGCCGAACAGCCGGAAACGGCCGCGCTGATGGGCGTACGGCTGGGCCGGGTCTCGCTCGCGGCCTGGGCCGTGGCCGGGGCCCTGGCCGCCGTCGCCGCGCTCTTCCTGACGGTCTTCCCCACGCCGGGCCTGGAGCGGGCCACCTCTCTCGCCGCCCTGAAGGCCTTCCCGGCCGCGATCCTCGGCGGCCTCGACTCCACCTCCGGCGCCCTGGCCGGGGGGCTGATCGTGGGCGTCACCGAGGCGCTGGCCACCGGCTACCAGGGCCAGTTGGCCTTCCTCGGCCGGGGTATCGGCGACCTGGCCCCGTACCTGGTGATGGTCGCGGTCCTGCTGATCCGTCCCGCCGGACTCCTCGGTACGAAGGAGCTCGCCCGTGTCTGACACCCGCAGCCCCGTGCTGCAACCCGAGGCCGCAGCCCCGGTGGCGGCCCCCCGGCCGCGGCTGCTCGGCGCCCGTACCGCGGCCGCGGCGGCCGCCGGACTGGTGCTCCTCGCGCTGCCCTTCTACCTCGACCGGTTCTGGCTGCAGGCCGGGCTGTTCGCCATCGCCGCCGCCATCGGGGCGATCGGGCTCAACCTGCTCACCGGAGCCACCGGCCAGCTGTCGATGGGCCACGGCTTCTTCCTCGCGGTGGGGGCCTACGGGTACTGCGCGCTCGCCGGGGACGGCAGCACGGCGGGCGGTCACACCCTGGTCGGGCTCGGCCTGCCCAGCTGGCTCGCCGCCGTCCTGGCCGTCGGCCTCGCCGGGGCGGCGGGTGGCATCTTCAGCCCCATCGCCGGCCGCCTGCGCGGCGCGTACCTCGGCATCGCCACGCTCGCGCTGATCTTCATCGGCCAGCACGTGCTGTTCAACGCCACCAGCGTCACCGGCGGGTTCAACGGCCGGGAGGTGGAGCCGCTGTCCCTCTTCGGCCTCACCTTCGACGACACCGAGACGGTCATCGCCGCCGTCCCCTTCCAGTCCGCCGAGAAGCTCTGGTACGTGGGCCTCGCGGCCCTCCTCTGCGGAGCCCTGTTCGCGCGTGGCGTCCTGCGCGGCCGGCCCGGCCGGGCCATGAACGCCCTGCGCGACCACAGCATCGCCGCCGGGGTGATGGGCGTACCGGTCGCCCGGTACCGGGCCGCCGTCTTCGTCCTGTCGTCCATGTACGCGGGGCTGGCCGGAGTGCTGCTCGCCCTGGTCTTCCAGCGGACCGTGCCCGACTACTTCGGCATGGTGCTGTCCCTGGAGTACCTCGCCATGATCGTGATCGGTGGCCTGGGCACCGTCGCCGGAGCCGTCGTGGGCGCCGTCTTCGTCTCCCTCCTGCCCCAGCTCCTCACCCGCTACAGCGACGCCCTCCCGCTGGTGTCCGCCCCCGGAACCGGCGGGGTCTCGCCGGGCGAGGCCTCGCGCTACCTGTACGGAGCCGCCGTCGTGGTGGCCGTCCTGTTCCTCCCCGGCGGCCTCACCGGCATCACCCGGATCGTCCGGGCCCGAACCCGCACCACACCCCCGAAGGAGCGAACGTGAACAGAAGAAGGCACGCCGCCGCGGTCCTGGCGGCCGTACTCGTGGTGACCGGCGCCGCCGGGTGCAGTGGCAAGGCCAAGACCGCCGACGGGGACAAGCCCGCCGCGGGCGGGGTCAAGGCCGGAGCCGGGGTGAGCGACAAGACCATCAAGCTCGGCGCGCTCACCGACATGACCGGGGTCTACGCCTCCCTCGGCAAGAGCGTCACCCAGGCCCAGCAGCTGTGGGTCAAGCAGACCAACGCAGCGGGCGGCATCTGCGGCCGCACGATCGAGCTGACGGTCCGCGACCACGGCTACGACCCGCAGAAGGCCCTCGCCGCCTACACCGAACTGGAGCCCTCGGTCCTGGGCTTCGCCCAGTTCATCGGCTCCCCGTTCGTCGCCGCCGTCAAGCAGCGGATCGACGGCCAGGACAAGGGGCTGGTCATCCCGCAGGCCTGGTCCGCCTCGCTGCTCGGCAGCCCGTACATCCGTACGGTGGGTGCCACGTACGACGTGGAGACCATCAACGCCGTGGGCTACCTCCTGGACCAGAAGCGGATCGCCTCGGGCGACAAGATCGGGCACGTCTACTTCGAGGGCGACTACGGCGAGAACTCCCTGACCGGCGCCAAGGCCATCGCCGCGGAGGCGGGGCTGACCGTCGTCGAGCAGAAGATCAAGCCGACCGACAACGACATGACGGCCCAGGTCGCCGCGCTCAAGCAGGCCGGGGTCAAGGCCGTGGTCGTCAGCGCCGGCCCCCGGCAGGCCGCCTCGCTCGTCGGAGTCGCCGCGGCGGGCGGCTGGAACGTCCCGATCGTCGGCAACAACTCGGCCTTCGCGCCGCAGCTCCTGGCCACCCCGGCGGGCGCGGCCCTGCAGAAGGACTACTACGTCGCCTCCTCGGCCCTGCCGATCGGCTCGACCGAGGCGGGCCCGGCGGCCCTGGCGGCCGCGTACAAGGCCGAGTACCCGGACTCCGGCCTGGACAACGGGGTGGTGGCCGGCTTCACCGCCGGCGCCCTGTTCGGCGAGGTCCTGAAGAAGGCCTGCGCCGACAAGGACCTGACCCGCGAGGGCGTCCGGGCGGCCCTGCTGAGCCTGAAGTCCTACGACAACGGTTTCGGCGTGACGCACGACTTCTCGGACCCGAAGGCCCCCTCCACCCGGCAGAGCGTGATCTTGAAGCCCGACGCGACGGTGCCGGGCGGCATGAAGGTGGTCAAGGAGGCCGCCGCGGCACCCGCCGCGACGAAGTTCACCCCCGGTTCCTGAGCGGCCGGCAGGAGACCGTGCGGTGCCGCCCCGGCCTGTGCCGGGGCGGCACCGTCCGCGCGTCCGGCCGGCTCGCCGGCTCCCTAAGGGCGTGCTGTGAAGAGGGCTTCCGTGAACTCTGTGACCTCGCTGAAGCCGAGCCGGCGGTAGAGGCGCACGGCGGTGGAGTTGTCCGCGCGGACGTTGAGCCCGATGTGGTCCACGGTCTTCCGCAAGTGCCGGCACAGCTCGGCGACGCAGGCACCGCCGGCGCCCTGTCCGCGCACCCGCGGATGGGTGGTGACGTTCCCGATCGCGGCGACCCGGTACGGGGCCGAGTGGACGTGCACGCCCGCCACGGCGACCAGCCGGCCGTCCTGCCGGGCGCCGAGGTACTGCCCGGTGTCGAGCATGCGGTCGTCGAACCAGTTGCCCGGATAGGCCTGTTCGAACAGGTCGAGCAGTTCCGGGAGGTCCTCCCGGGTCAGCGGGGCGGGCCGCCAGGGCCCGGCGGGATACCGGTCGGCCACGGCGGGCTCGGTCAGCGCCATCCGCAGCAGGGTGGAGTGGGATCGCACGCTGTAGCCGGACTCCAGTACCTTCGCGGTGTTTCCGGTCAGGTGCCCGAGGAACCGCCGGGGGAGTACGGGCAGCAGCGCCTCGGCCAGCTCCTCCAGGGCGGCCGCCTGCCCGGGGCGGGTGAACCCCAGCAGCGTAGGCACGTCGCCGACCGCGTAGAGCAGCGCCACCGGCCCGTCCGGGGAAAGGGTGTACCAGCTGGTGTGGGGCCACGGCAGGTCGTCGAGGTCGCCGAGTTCCATCAGGTTCATGGCCGGGTCCCGTTCGAAGCGGGCGGCCAGTTCCGATCGGTCGTGAAGACTGTGGAGGATCACCCGGACAGAGTACGTCCGGGCCCGCCGGGCTCGACGGAGAGGTGGGCCGGGCCGCCGGCGGAGGCCGCGGGTGGCTGTGGATGCGAACGCGGACGCGGATGCAGCGACGCCCCGCACCGATGCGGTGCGGGGCGTCAGACTGCTGCGGTTCAGAGGGGACGGATGTCCTCGGCCTGCGGGCCCTTCTGGCCCTGGGTGACCTGGAACTCGACCTTCTGGCCCTCCTGGAGCTCACGGAAGCCCTGGGCGTTGATGTTGGAGTAGTGGGCGAAGACGTCGGGGCCGCCGCCGTCCTGCTCGATGAAGCCGAAGCCCTTTTCCGAGTTGAACCACTTCACAGTTCCGGTGGCCATCTTTTTGCTCCCTGTCGGGGACGAGGGCCCTCGCTGGTGAGGACCCTTGGGTGTGGGGTGCTTGCCCTGGTCCTCCGACGCTTGGTGAAGCGGTACTTCGGACACACGACTGCCGATCACGAGGCATGATCTACCCACTTGCACGAGGAGGGCAAACCGATGATCGGTTTGCCCCGGAACGAGCACTCCGCCGCAGGTCGCCGGGGCCCGCCACCGCGCGGGGCGGGAGCTGGTCAACAGGCCCGCCGGGATCTGCCCCTAGGGTGGGGCCCATGGAGTCTTACACGATGGGGCAGGCCGCCGAGCTGCTGGGCGTGAGCGTGGACACGGTGCGCCGGTGGGCCGACGCGGGCCGTTTCCCGACCCACCGGGAGGGAACCCGGCGCATCGTGGAGGGGCCGGACCTCGCCGCGTTCTGCGTGGAGGTGGCCCAGGAGGGCGCCGATGACGACGACGCCCCGCACACCTCGGCGCGCAACGCGTTCCCGGGGATCGTGACCGCGATCAAGCTGGGAGAGGTCTCGGCGCAGGTGGAGGTCCAGGCGGGCCCGCACCGGGTGGTGTCGCTGCTGACGCGGGAGGCCGTGGAGGAACTGGGCCTGCAGCCGGGCGTGACGGTGACGGCCCGGGTCAAGTCGACGAGCGTGCACGTCGACCGCGCCTGAACGCCTGTCCGGCGCTCACCCGCGGTACCGGAAGCACCGCCTCAGGCGCGGCGGACCCGCCACAGCCACGCAGTCGTGCAGGTCAGCAGGACGAGCGTCGCCAGGTTGGCCAGGTGGGCCGCGGTGTCACCGGCCGGGGCGGCGCTGGACCATGTCCAGACGCTGATGGCGACGGTCGGCAGCACGGCGGTGAGCAGCACTCCGGCCGTCTTCTGGACGGCGGTCCAGTGCACCGAGGTGCAGAGGAGCACCGCGCCGGTGACGCGGAACACGGTGCTGGAGAACCCCGCCGCGGGGACGTCGGGGAAGAGCGCGGCGACGAGGAAGGGGAGGGTGAGCATCAGGAGCGGGACCAGGGGGTGCACCTTCCCGCGCCGGACGGACACGCCGGCGCCGCCGGGGGCCGGTGCCGCGACGGCCCCGTTCCCCGCCTCGGCCAGGGCCGTCGCCGCGATCGTACGGGGGTCCCCGAGCTCTCCCAGGACCTCGCCGATCGCGACGTGGGGGCGTTCGGCGCGGGTCACCTCGATGTGTTCGGCGAGGTCGGCGAGGAGCTCCCGGCGGCGGTCGGCGGGAAGCGTGGAGGCCTCGCGTTCGACGGCGGAGAGGTAGTCGCGTACGGGGTCGGCCGAGGTCTTCATGCGGAGTCTCCGGTGGCGTGGTGCGGGGTGGTGAGGAAGCCGTCGACGGCGTTGCGGAAGCCGGGCCAGACGCGGGTGAACTCCTCGAGCGCGACACGGCCGCTGTCGGTGAGCGCGTAGTAGCGACGGGGTGGTCCGGAGGCGGACTCCTGCCAGGTGGTGGTGACCAGGTCGTCGCGGCGCAGCCGGGAGAGCAGCGGGTAGACCGTGCCCTGGCTGGTGGCCAGGGTGCCGGATTCCTCCAGGGCGTGGAGGAGTTCCACGCCGTACCGGGGCCGGTCCCGCATCAGGGCGAGTACGCAGTACTCCAGGACCCCCTTGCGCAGCTGGGCGGCCGCCCGGGCCTGCTTGGTCGAATCACCTGGTTCCATGCGATGCAAGATACCTGGTGAGGCGACCAGGCGGAAGGTGCGCGTGACCTCGCCGGATTTCTGTGGCCGATACTTGCTCGGGTGACGGGGGGAAGCACGGTCGCGGGTCAACCGGTAGGGCACGGGAACCGGTTCACGGCCAGGTCAAAGGGTGTGGGTGATCGCATGGGCATGTCGGTGCTGTCGGATGCCGGCGTGGCGCGTGAGGACAGGTTCGACTGGTTCTGCGAGGCGGTGTCCAGCGATGTGATGCCGATCATGCTCAGCACCCGGCACACGGCCGACTTCCGCGCCAGGATCACGGACCTGGACCTCGGGGTGGTGCGGTTGTCCTCCGTGGCCTGCTCGTCGGTCCTCTCGCGGCGCACCGCCGCCCATGTCCGGCGCGGTGATCCGGAGAACCTGCAGCTGGCCCTTGTCACGCAGGGCTCGTTCAGGATCTCCCAGCGGGGCACCGATTCGGTGATCGCGGGGGGACTCGTGCTCACGGACACCTCGCGGCCGAGCGCGGGGGTCTGCGCGGGCGGGCGGATCGAGTCGATCGTGCTGCAGATTCCCCGGCCCGCCCTGGGGCTGCGCCCGGACCGGGTGGACCGCCTCCTCGCGCGGAGCCTCGCCGCGGACGTGGGCTCGGGGGCCGTCTTCGCCGACTTCCTGAAGACGCTGCTCACCCATGGCCCGCGCTGCGGCCCGGAGGAACTGCGCGGAATGGGCTCCATCGCCCTCGACCTGGCCACCGCATGCCTCGCGCAGCAGCTCGGCGACCTCGGCGAGGCGCCCGCCGAGGTGCGCGCGCAGGAGGCCCTGCGGCGGATCCACCGCTTCGTCGAGAACAACCTGGGCGACCCGGCCCTGACGCCCCAGGCGATCGCCGACCGGCACAACATGTCCCTGCGGGCCCTCCACGCCCTCTTCGCCGACCAGCCCCTGAGCATCGCGGCCCACATCCGCGAAGGCCGGCTGGAGCGTGCCCGCGCCGACCTCGCGCGCGGGGAGCTGAGCGACCAGCCCGTCCAGGCGATCGCGGCGCGCTGGGGATTCTCCAGCGCCACCGCGTTCAGCCGGGCGTTCCGGGAAGCCTACGGAACGACCCCGACCGAGCACCGCGCGTCGGCCCCGGCCGCCCCCGCCACGCCGGACGACGCCGGATGTTAGTTTCGCTCCCATGATCGATCACCAGGCCGAGACCAGGGCGGCCTACGACGGAGTCGTGGACCTGTACGCGTCGATGTTCGCCGACCGGCTGGAGACGCATCCCTTCTCGCGCGCCATGATCAACACCTTCGCCGAACTGACGCGCGGGTCGGGGAACCGGCGAGCGGCGGACGTCGGCTGCGGTCCCGGACATCTGACGGCCATGCTGCACGACCTGGGCCTGGACGCCTTCGGGCTCGACCTCTCCCCAGCCATGGTCGGCCACGCCCGCCGGGCGCACCCGGCGCTGCGGTTCGACGAGGCACGGATGGAGGCCCTGCCCGTCGGGGACGGCGAGCTCGGCGGCGTCCTGGCCCACTACTCGATGATCCACACCCCGCCGGAGGAACTGCCCGCGCTCCTTGCCGAGCAGGCGCGCGTCCTGGCGCCCGGGGGCCTGCTCCTCGTCTCGTTCTTCGCGACCGGGGGAGCGGACCCGGTCCGTTTCGACCACAAGGTGACGCCCGCCTACAGCTGGCCGGTGGACCGGTTCGCCGCACTGCTGTCCGGGGCGGGCCTGAACGTCTTCGCCCGGCTGATCCATGACCCGGCCTCCGAGCGCGGCTTCCTCGACGCCCACCTGCTGGCCCGCCGCCCGGCGGTCTAGACCGACCGGCTGCCGGAAGAGGTCCGGATCACACTCGGGACCCGTCCTCAGCAGGCATTTCCCGGTGTTAAGATTTTGTTTGATCGATCTCGATCGCAGGATTGTTACTCCCCGAGGACACCACCTTCGTCGCCCCGCGACGCCAAGGCGGTGCACCGCTTGAGGGGAGGCAAGGCCTGGGTAGCGCCGCGTGCGCGACCCGGGCCTTTTTTGTTGCCCGGATCCGGGCGGGAGAGATCGCGAACCGAAGCAGGATGGCAAGAGCCCCAGGATGCAAGGACGCATCATGAACACACCCGTAGCCGGACCCGGCACGCTGGCGGAGCAGATCCTCCGCGGCGTCGGCGGAGCCGAGAACATCGAGAGCCTCACGCACTGCGCGACGAGGCTGCGCTTCCAGCTCCACGACGGTTCGAAGGCCGACACGGCCGGGCTCGACGCCCTCGCCGGCGTCATGGCCACCGTGCCGCAGTCCGGTGACCGCCTGCAGATCGTGATCGGCGGAGCCGTCGCACGCGTCTACTCCGAGATCATGAACCTGCCGTCCATGGCGGGCGGGGGCACCCCCGGCCCGAAGTCCGACGCCGACGTCAAGGCCGCGATGCGGGCCAAGAGCCGTGGCCGGTACGCCTGGGTCGACAACTTCTTCGAGTACCTCTCGGACTCGTTCCGCCCGCTCATGGGCGTCCTGCTGGGCTCCTCGCTCATCATCGCGATCGCCTCCGTCCTCGACGCCCTGGGCTTCGTCGACTTCCGTGCCGCGGACAAGTCCGCCACCTGGGTGTTCGTCGACGCCATGTGGCGCTCGGTGCTGTACTTCCTGCCGATCATGGTCGCCTACAACGCGGCCAAGAAGCTGAAGGTCGACCCCTGGGTGGGCGCCGCGGTGATGGCCGCGGTGATGACCCCGAACTTCACCGGCATGCTCAACCCGAAGTCCGGGATCCCCGGCATCACCTGCACCACCAACGGGACCCTCGGCACCCAGGAATGCGTCGCGCACGTCTTCGGACTGCCGATGCAGCTGAACGACTACGGCGGCCAGGTCTTCGTGCCGCTGCTGATGGTGGCCGTGCTCGCCCTGGTCTACAAGGGACTGCAGCGCATCTTCCCGGAGACCGTCCACCTGGTCTTCGTACCGTTCTTCAGCATGCTGATCATGATCCCGATCACCGCCTTCCTCATCGGCCCGATGGGCGTCTGGGCCGGCAACGGCCTCGGCTCCGGTCTGTCCTGGCTGAACGGCAACGCCCCGATCGTCTTCGCGATCATGATTCCGCTGCTGTACCCCTTCCTGGTGCCGCTGGGCCTGCACTGGCCGCTGAACGCGCTCATGCTCGTGAACATCAACACCCTCGGCTACGACTTCATCCAGGGCCCCATGGGAGCCTGGAACTTCGCCTGCTTCGGCGCGACCGCCGGTGTGCTGCTGCTCTCCATCCGCCACCGCGAGAAGGAGATGCGCCAGACCTCCGTCGGCGCCCTGGCCGCGGGTCTGCTCGGCGGCATCTCGGAGCCCTCGCTGTACGGCATCCACCTGCGCTTCAAGCGGATCTACCCGCGCATGCTCGTGGGCTGCCTCGTCGGCGGCGTGATCGTGGGCGTCCTGGGCGGCGTGGACACCAAGGCCTTCGCCTTCACCTCCCTGCTGACCATCCCGGTCTTCTCCCCGATGGGCACCTACGCCATCGCGATCACCGCGGCCTTCTTCGTCTCGATGGCCCTCGTGTACTTCTCCGACTTCCGCACCCCGGAGGACCGCGCCCAGGCCAACGCCCTGCGCGACGCCGCCGAGGCGGCCGCCCGCGGGGAGGCCGCGCCGGCCGATGACCGCGAGCTCGCCACCGTCGGAGCGGCGGCGGCCACCGCGGGCGCTTCCACCGGATCCGCCCCCTCCGCCGCCCCCGCGGCTCCCGCCCCCACCCTCCCGAAGGGCATCGAGCTGGCCGCACCCGTCGCGGGCCGTGTCGTGGGCCTGGACGAGGTCGGTGACCCCGTCTTCGCCTCCCGCGCGCTCGGCGAGGGCGTGGGCATCGAGCCGGCCGACGGCCGCGTCGTCGCCCCGGTCGACGGAGAGCTGATCATCGTCGCCGCCACCGGGCACGCCTTCGGCATCCGTACCGCGGACGGGGTCGAGGTCCTCATCCACATCGGCATCGACACCGTGCAGATGAAGGGCGAGGGCTTCGAGGTCCGCGCCGAGGCCGGACGCCAGGTCTCCACCGGTGACCTCCTCGTCGAGGTGGACCTCGACGCCGTCCGCGCGGCGGAGCACCCGACCGTCACGCTCATGACCGTCACCAACACCGCCGACCTCACCTCGGTCGAGCCGCACACCGGGCAGACCGTCGCCGCCGGGGCGCCCGTGGTGACCGTACGGCGGTAACGACCGCCACCGGAACGACGCGGGCACGCGCCACCTCGTGGGGTGCGTGCCCGCGTCGTACCCGGAGTGCCAGACAATGCGGGATCATTGGGCGGTACCGGACCGCGAAAGAGAAGGAGAGCAGGCGTTGAAGGCGCTGCGTGTCCTCAATAACAACGTGGTCCTCGCGCGCGACGACAAAGGCCAGGAGGTCATCCTCACCGGCCGCGGCATCGGGTTCAGCTCACGCCAGGGCAAGCCCGTCGACCCCGCGCTGATCGTGCGCGTCTTCGTCCCGGCGGACGGCCGCGACCCCGACCACCTGAGCGAGGTCCTCGCCCTCATCGACGAGGACGTCCTGCGGGCCGTAGTGATCGCCCTCGACGAAGCCGGCATCGAGGGACGCGAATCCACCCGGCCGACCCTCGCCATCGCCGTAGCCGACCACGTCGTCGGCGCGCTCGACCGGGCCGCGCGGGGCATCGTCATCGAGTACCCGCTGCGCGCGGAGGTCCAGGCGCTGTACTCCACCGAGTACGCCCAGGCGCAGCGCCTGCTGGCGGCCATCAACGAGCGCGTGGACCCGCGACTGGAGGAGTCCGAGGCGATCGCGCTCGCGCTGCACCTGGTCAACGCGGGTTTCGCCACGGGTGACCTGTCCTTCACGTACACGATGACCGGGGTCATCCAGCAGATGCTGGCGGTGGTGAGGGAGCGGTACGGGCTGTCCGTCTCCCAGGAGTCCATGAGCGCGGCACGCTTCATCACCCACGTGCGCTACCTCTTCGTCCGCATCCAGCAGCACCGGCAGCTGAAGGGGCACGAGACCACGATCGGAGAGGGCATCCGCCGGCACTACCCGGAGGCGACCCGCACCGCGCAGCAGCTGGCGACGATCGTCGAACTGCGGCTGGGCCAGCACCTGAGCGAGGACGAGGTCTCCTACCTGGCCCTGCACGTGGCCCGCATGACCACGGAGCCGGACGGCACCGCCGTCTAGGCCGGACGCCGTCACCTGGTGGCGTCACCGGGCGGCGCGGGTCGTCCGCGGACAGGTCTCCCGGTACGCCGCTTCGCGGATCCGGGTCCGCCACTGGGCACGGTCGAGCCCGCCGCCGAGGCGGGAGCACAGGGCCGCCGCGACGTCCTCGGGAGCGATGGAGTGCTGCAGCGGCGGGGTGTTGCGGCCCTGGGAGCGCAGCGTCAGGCCGTCGCGTCCGAAGGCCAGGTCCCTGACCTCGTCCCCGGGGCCCAGCAGGGCCGTGCCCAGGGCCTTGCGGGATTCCACGTCCCACAGGCGGATCCGGCCCAGTCCGTCGCCGGTGGCGAGGGTGCCGCCGTCGGGGGAGAACCCGAGCGCGGTGATGGGCACGGGCTCTCCGGCCGCGGAAGGCAGCCCGTCGTCGAGTACGCCCAGCCGCTGGGTGAGATCGCCGTCCCACAGCGTGACCCGGCCGACGCCGTCGGCAATCGCGAAGAACCGGCCGTCCCCGCTGAACGCCAGCGCGAGCCCGAGCTCCCGCTGCGAGGCCGTCCGTTCGACACGGCCCTCGGGGAGCCTGACCACGGTGCCGCCACCGAGCACGAGCAGCTTCCCGTCGGGTCTGACGGCCATCGTGGACGGCCCGTTGGGGAAGTCCGCGATCTGCTGTCCGCTCGTGAGCTCGACCAGTATCGACAGGTCCCCCGAGAGAATCGCGTACACGGCCGTCGTCCCGTTCCGCCGGACCGGTGCGAGGGCGCTGACAGTCCTGGCGACGATCGCGTCGTAGGGCACGGGCTCGACGGGGAGGGCCCGCTGTCCCCGGACGTCCCACAGTCGGATCACCGAGCCCTGGGCATCACGCGGTCCGTAGGCGAAGAGGGTTCCGTCGGAGCTGAAGGCGCCCAGGGCCAGATCCGTGACCCCCTCGGGCGGCGCCGCCGGCAGCCTCACCGACGGGAGCCGTACGCCCGGTCCGGGGGCGCTCCCGCCGACCGGACGCTGCTCGAAGGAGTGCTCCTTGCCCTCCCTGCGCATGGTGATCGTGTGAGTGCCATCCGGGCCGGCGTACACGGGATCGGCGGAGAACCGGGCCCACGGTGTCCGCAGGGCCTGGCCGAGCGCGATGGTGGCCACGCCCAAAGTGCCCGCCCTGAGGTACCGGAGCTTCCCCTCGGCGGCGTCGAAGCGGACGTTCGAGGGCATCTCGTTCGGCAGCAGCCGGGAGAAGACGAGGGCGTTGCCCCGGTGGTCGTCGGTTCGCCAGAGCAGGACGGCGTCCTTGCGGAGACCGGCGAGGAAGGCCCCGTCGGAACTGAAGGAGATGTCGGTGACGTCGCGCGCCGCGATCAGATCACGGGAACGGCCGGCCCCGGCCTCCAGGTCGATCAGCTGCACTCCGGCGGTGAGCTTCAGGGCCAGCATCCGGCCGTCGGGGCCGAAGTGGAGCGTGCCGGCCGGACACGCGCCGCCGGGGATGCGCAGCAGGTGCGGGTCGGGTGCCGTGACCTTCTCGCGCCGGGCCACGTCCCAGACCTCGACGGCGCCGCCGCTCGCGCAGAGCGCGAGGCGCCCGCCGTCCGGGCTGAGGGCGACGGCGTCGCCGTTCTCGGCCGCGTCCGCGGCGAACACCAACTTCCTGCTGCGGACGTCCCACACCTCCGCCCGTCCCCGCACGGCCGCAGCCAGTAGCCGGCTGCCGTCACCCCAGGACGTGCTGGTCACCTCCGACGCGTTCTCGCGCACGATCGTGTCGTAGGTGCCGCTGTCGGTGGTGAGGTCCCACAGACGGATCTCGGCCGGTCTGGAGGACGGCCCGTCGACGGCTCCGCCCTGCCACGTCGACGCGGCCCACTGCCCGTCCGGACTGGGCCGCAGCGGGCTGGAGGCGACCACCTCCTCCAGGCCGGCCCGCCCGGGGGGCGGTGCCGGCTTGGGGGCGCCGGGCACGTTGTGCACGGACACCCGGCGCCGCGTGCGCAGGTCCCACCGCTCGACCTCGAGCTCCTTGTGCAGGGTGAGGGTGGTGCCGTCCGGGCCCAGCCAGGCGCTCTGGCGCTGCACGTCACCGGTCGCCACCTGGATGTCGGGCTCCGCGCGGTGGGTGTGGGCCGTGTACAGGGCCGCCTTCGTCTCCGGCGTACGGGCCATGCTCCAGGCCGCGAGGCCGAGCCGGGCCGCGGTGTCCGGGTCGGTGGCCCGCAGGCTGTCCGCGACGGCCGCCGCGTGCAGGGCCGCGGTCAGGAGCCGCCGGTCCCTGCCGGAACGATTCTGCTGCCAGGCGACGGTCCCCGCGAGGAACGCCAGTACGGTCAGCAGCGAGATCGTCGCCCGGGCCGCCCGCCGGCGGCGGACGGTACGCCGGTGGGTGGCGGTGCCGGCGGCGAGGAAGTCCGCCTCCAGGGGCGTGAGTTCGCTCCGGCCGTCTGCCGCGGTGAGCTCGTGCAGCTGGGTGAGGCGTACCGGGGCCACGCGTACCCCGGGGTCCCGGCCGACGGACTCCCACGCGCCGGCGGCCTCGGTCAGCCATCGGTGCAGCCGCAGCTTCTCGCGGTCCGCCTCGATCCAGCCGTTCAGCCGGGGCCAGGCCGTGATCAGCGTTTCGTGGGCCAGGTCGACGGTGTCCTCGTCGAGGGTGATCAGGCGGGCCCGGGCCAGGATCTCCAGGACCGCGGACGTCCGGCGGCCGTCCCCGACGGCTTCGAGCTCGGCCCTGGTGGTGGGCCGGCGCGTGTCGGGGGCACCGTCGCCCGGGGCGATCAGCCGGAGCATCACCTGCCGTGCGGTCCCGGCCTGCCGCGGGTCCATGGCCTCGTACGCCGCTTCGGCGCTCTGGGCGACGGCGCCGCGCATGCCCCCCGCCCGCTCGTACGCCTCCAGGGTGAGGGTACGGCCGCGGCGGCCGCGCCAGGTCTCCAGCAAGGCGTGCGAGAGCATCGGCAGCCCGCCCGTGAGGGTGGCGACCTCCTCGACGAGGGCTTCGGTCAGGGCCCGTTCGACGAGGAGCCCGCAGGCCGCGGCGGGCTTGGTGATCGCCTGGCGGAGCTCGGCCGGGGTCATCCGGCCGACGGGCAGGCTCGCGTCCCGGACCGCGGCCGCGAGGCCCGCGTGATCCAGGCAGCGGGCGTAGAAGTCCGCCCGGACTCCCAGCACCACGCGCAGCCGCCCGCCCGGGTTCCCGGCCTCGAGGAGGGCGTCGATGAACTGGGCTCGCTCCACCTCGTCGTGACAGAGCGTGAAGAGCTCCTCGAACTGATCGACCACGAGCCAGGTGTCGCCCGCGGTGTCGGCGGGGACGAGGGCGGAGCCGTGGGTGCCGAGCGGGTCTTCCCCCGGAGTGAGGATGCGGATCGCTCCCGGACGCGGCAGCCCGGGGGTTCCGGCATCGCGCAGCCGGGGAATGAGCCCGGCGCGCAGTAAGGACGACTTGCCGCTGCCGGAGGCACCGAACACCGTGACGACCCGGTGCCGGGCGGTGAGGAGCGCGAGGTCGTCGACCAGCCGGTCGCGGCCGAAGAAGAGGGCGTGGTCGTCCGGCTCGAAGCGGGCCAGGCCCCGGTACGGGGAGGGCTCCTCGGCCCGCTCCGCCGCCCGGGCGGTGCTGAGCTCCCCGGACACCAGCCGCCAGCGCGCCTCCCACTCGGCCGGGTCGCCGCCGCAGGCGGCCACGTACGCCAGTGCGACGGGCAGCGTCGGCAGTTGTTCGCCGCCGGCGGCCCGGGAGAGCGTGGCCACCGAGTAGGGGCCGCGGCGCGCCATCGCCTGGTAGGTGGGCCCGCCGGCCTCCTGGCGGAGCTTGCGCAAGGCGAAGGCGAAGCCCTCCACCGGTCCCGCCGCCGCGTCAAGCGGCTTCTCCTGACGCCCCACAGCCGTCTCCCGACCATCCGCCCGGTGCTGCCAGCAAGGACCCAACCGTGCCGACCGGCCGTGCCACAAGGCCGTTTCGCGCCGAGCCGGGCCCGGGGGTTTTGTTTCGCCGCTGGTGAGGGGCAGCGCAACAAACCCGCGACCCGGAAGGCTGGGCGCGCAAGGCCGGACCGGGCCCTCGCCCGAGGCGCCCGCCGGCACGACCCGAACTCTCCCGAGGGGGACCCTTGCGACGATTAGCCATCTCCGCCGCGGCGGCGCTTTCCGTGGCGCTCCTGCTCCCGCAGCAGTCCACGGTGGCCGCGACGACCGATCAGACCGTGGCCGCCAGTGAGACCCCGACACCGGACCAGCCCCAGGACACCGGAGGGGTTCAGCAGCTGGGCCCCGGCGTCTACTACGCGCAGAGCGGCTCCTTCCAGATCGCCGAGACCGACGCCGCGGCCGGCGCCGTCGGCCGCCGGCACAGCGTCACCCTCCAGGACGACGGCATCGCCAGGCCGGAGAACGCGCCCGAGTCCCGCAGCGACATGGGCGTCTTCGGCCCCAGCTGGGAAGCCGAGTTCCTGGGCGGCACCACCAACCGCAAGCTGCAGCAGCAGGGCGACGCCATCGTGGTCACCGACCTCGGTGTGGACGAATCGGTCCGCTACGCCCTCACCGACAGCGTCTCGTACCCGGACGGCGGCGGGGTGGGCACGTACCGGAGCGCCGACGGCTCCCGGATCACCGAGACGACGAACTGGGACGACACCACGGGGGACATGGTCACGACCATCGTGGAGACCCTCGAGGTGGACCTCTCTGCGACCGAGGCGGGCGACGACACCTTCGCCGGGGCGAGCGCCGACGAACTCAAGCCCACCTACACGTGGAAGCAGGCCGCGCCCGGATCCGACAGCTGGCGGGTGACGGGCGTCGGCAACCTCGCCCAGGGCACCTCCACCGTCGGCTACGACACGCAGGGGCGCGTCTCCTCCGTCACCGAGTCGGCCGCGGACCCCGAAGCCGTGGAGAACGTGTCCGTGAGGTACGCCGAAGCCACCACGGCCACCGGAGCGGTTCTCGGCGACTACGCCGGGCAGGTCAAGGAGATCACCGTCACCACCGGCGCCACCGTGCAGACCGTGGCGAGCTACACGTACGACAGCTCCGGCCTGCTGCGCGAGGTCACCAACCCCGTCGCGAGCAGCGAGCCGGACAAGACCTACACCTACGACACGAGCAGCCGCGTGTCCGAGATCTCCTCGGCCGACAAGGGGAGCTGGGACCTGGCCTTCCCGGCGGGGTCCGCCGCTCCGGACGCCGAGGCCGACGGCCCGGCCAGGCCGGCGGAGGACTCCGTCCTCGAGGGTGCGGAGGGCATCAACGACCCCGGCGCCACCGGCCCGCCGGCCTCCGACGTGCCGGGCGACGTCAGCGGAGCGAACGCCTATCCCGGCTACTGCTACACGGCGGTCTCGTGGCTCAAGTACACGATGAGCGGCTGCGCCGCGTGGGTGGCCCACAACGGCTGGCGCGCCCCGCAGTGGAAGCAACTGCCCGGCGGGCGCTGGGTGGTCGGCATCAGCTACGACCACTGCACCTCGTCCCCGGACAAGCCGTCCGGCTACGACTTCCGGTCCGCATGCGACATGCACGACTACGGCTACGGGCTGATCGGCAACACGTACAAATGGTACGTGACCCCCTACCACCTCGACCGCTACCGCAAGTCCGAGGTGGACGACGTCTTCTACACCACGCTGCGCGACTACACCTGCTCCGCCTACTGGCTGAAGAGCATCTGCCGCGGCATCGCCTGGACCTACCGCAAGGGCGTCAACTACGGCAACCCGGTCAACGGCGCGAACGCGACGCGCCCCTGACGTCCCGGAGCCGGGGCCGGGTGATGAACCGTTCCGTCATCCGGCCCCCGCTCCGCGTCCCCGCACCCGTGCGCCCCCAGACTCCCGGACCCGCCGATCTCAGGAGAACCGTGAGATTACGCATACCCGCCATGGTCGTCACCGCCGTGACCGCCCTGGCCCTCAGCACCCTGCCCGCACAGGCAGCGCCCCCGGACGACTTCCCGCCCGACCCCGTCGGCACGGTCGACCCCGTCGACCCGGCCCTCTACGACGCGGTCGCGGGCGGCAGGGCGGTCCGCGTCAACGTCGTCACCGAGACCCCCGCGGACCTGTCCGCCACCGCCGACGCGGGCGAGACCCTGCACACCTTCAGCGAAGTCCCGGTCCAGACCCTCCGCGTGGACGCGGCGGGCCTCGACATGCTGTCCGGCATCCCGGGCATCCTCAGCGTGACCGAGGACATCCCCGTACCGCCCTCCCTGAACGAGACGACCTCGCTGATCGGCGCCGACAAGACCGCCCAGAGCGGCTACGACGGCTCCGGCAGCGCGATCGCGATCCTGGACACGGGCGTCGCCCAGAACCACCCGTTCCTGCGCGGCCGCATCACCGACCAGGCCTGCTTCTCCACCACCGACGCCTCCTACGGCTCCACCTCCCTGTGCCCCGGCGGCGCCGACGAGCAGACGGGCCCCGGCAGCGCCGACAGCGAGAGCGGCCCCTGCGCCACGATGGGCGTCGCCTGCTCGCACGGCACGCACGTGGCCGGCATCGCCGCGGGCAACGGCAAGGACCTGGGCGGAGCCCTCCGGGCGGGCGTCGCGCCCGGGGCGGACATCGTCGCCATCCAGGTGTTCTCCAGGTTCACCTCGGCCACCTACTGCGGGGCCCAGCCGTCCTGCGTGATGAGCTTCACCAGCGACCAGCTCGCCGCGCTGGAAAAGGTGTACGCGCTCAAGCAGGCCGGCAAGCCGATCGTGGCGGCCAACATGAGCCTGGGTGCGGGCCGGTTCACCGCGGCCTGCGAGACCGACGCCCGCAAGGCGATCATCGACGGTCTGTACGGCGCCGGGGTGGCGACCGTCGTCGCCTCCGGCAACAACTCCTATACGAACGCGGTGAATTCCCCGGGCTGCGTGGCGTCCGCGGTCACCGTCGGCGCCACGACCGACGCGGACCAGCTCGCCTCGTACAGCAACCGGGGCCTGCTGGTGGACCTGTTCGCCCCCGGTCACGGCGTGATCTCCTCCGTCCCCGGAGACACCTACGGGACGAAGAACGGCACTTCCATGGCCGCCCCGCACGTCGCGGGCGCGCTGGCGGTGCTGCGCAAGGCCGCTCCGCAGGCGCCGCTCGGCGAGCTGGTCCAGGCGCTGGCCGGCACGGGTAAGAACATCACCTACACCGAAGGCACGACCCCGCGCGTCCAGCTGGACCGGGCCGTCGCCCAGGTACGCGCCAACGCACTGCCGGACCCGGCGGCGAAACCCCGGCCGACGACGGTCGTGAACACCAAGCAGGTCGTGATCCCCGGTATGGGCAGGGGTTCGGTCCTCGAAGAGGTCGAGGTCACCGTCCCCGGCAACGCGCCGTCGGACCTGGAGGTGGTGTACGGGGTCGAAGGCGTCAGCCGCGGCACCCTCGGCGTCGACCTGATCGATCCCGACGGCAAGGTGTACGTACTGGCCACCGCGGACCCGCCCGACACCGCCGCCGCGGAGAGCGGCGACGACGAGCTGAGCACGCCTCAGCGGGCCGGGCCCTTCTACTTCTCCTCGGTGATCGACGCCGGCGACTCGCCCGCGTCCGGCACCTGGAAGCTGCGCGTGGAGAACGGCAACACCGAATACGACAGCCGGCTGGTGTCCTGGTCGCTGGTGTTCCCCAACGCCGCCGCCGGGGGCCAGCCGGTGGCGGTCCCCGACACCGGGGCCGCCGTGGCCTCCCCCGCCGTGGTGTCCGCGGTCGGAGGCAGGGCGTCGCGGGTGACGCAGATCCAGATCGACTTTACCCACGAGCGGCCCGCCGACCTGGCGTTCCGCCTCCTCGCGCCGGGGGGCAGGACGTACGAACTGACGGGCGGCAGCGACTACGGAAATGCGGGTGAGGTGACCCGCTACTACGCCGTCGACGCGGGGGAGTCCCCGGCGGACGGCACCTGGACACTGGAGGCCAAGGACGCCGTCACGGGGGCGGCCGGAACTCTGAGGGGATGGAAGATCGTCTTCCCGTCCCTCGACAACGCGACGAGCTTCGCCGTCCCGGACAACGGCTCCGTCATGTCGATGACCGACTTCTGGCGAATTTCGGGCTCCGCGCCGAACAATCTGCGGGTCTACGTGGACATCACCCACGAGCGGCACGGTGACCTGAAGCTCGACCTCATCGGCCCGCGCGGTGAGGTGTATCCCCTGAAGGCCCCAGGTACACAGCCCGGAGGCAGGCTGAAGCAGGTCCTCGAGGTGGTGGACACCGGCGCCTCACGCAGCTACGGCAGGTGGGACCTGAAGGTCACGGACACGGTGAGCGGAGCCACCGGCACCCTCAACAACTGGACCCTCGTCTTCTGACGAGACCCGGTGAAACGACCCCGGCGGCCGGCAGGCCGCCGGGGTCGTCGTGATGAGGCCCGGTGGAGTTCATACGGCGAACATCCTCCCTCAATGTGTGTCATGTGAAATATCACATGAC
This sequence comes from Streptomyces sp. TBY4, assembly GCF_024213195.1. Lineage (GTDB taxonomy): Bacteria > Actinomycetota > Actinomycetes > Streptomycetales > Streptomycetaceae > Streptomyces. Next base: position 218,996 of record NZ_JANAVF010000010.1, read on the forward strand.
ACAACACCGGTCGGGAACCCTCGGACGGTGTTCCAGCACAAGGAGAAAGAACCGCGATGAACCGCTCAGCCCTCCTCGCAGCCACTGCCCTGGGTCTGGCCCTCTGCACGATCACCCCGGCCACCGCCTCCGCCGCCCCGCAGACCGAGACGGTCACCTCCTGCGGAAACTCCGGCCTCCAGGCGGGTCTGGCCACACGCGTGTGCGCGGACATCACCGGCACGACCGTCACGTTCCACGGGAGGGTCGCACTCGCCGGGCCGCCCTCCCCGGGCAGCCCGCAGCCCCAGGCCAGGGAGTTGCTCACCACCCTCACCGTCGAGATCCTCGGAGCGGCCCCGCCCCAGACGCAGTTCAGGCCGGCCCTCTTCACCGGAGCCGCCCTCGTGGTGGGCGCTCCCGCTGTCACCGCTCCGTGCGGCGCGACCGTCCGCGGCACCTTCGGCGTGGCCTCGTACCCCCACGCGGCCCGGCCGGTGGTCCACGAGGTCACCCTCAGCTGCTGACACTCCGGCACGCACAACACCGGAGCCCCGGGTCGCCGACCCGGGGCTCCGGCCCTTCAGGACCCGGTGGACCGGATCACCTGGACTGCGTGGAGAGGCTCACCCCGCTGAAGTCCTGCGCTGCGGCGAGGCTGAAGTAGACCCACCCGGACGGCGGGTTGTCGATGGTCAGGGTCTCGCCGTTGCCGGCGTTGGTGGACTTCGCCTGGTAGCTGCTCGTCGTGGCCCAGCTGCCGCCGCCGTAGTAGAGGTCGGCGTTGCCGGTGCCGCCACTGCTGGTGATGGTCAGCTGCGTGACGCCGGCCGGCAGGTACACGAAGTGGTAGCTGTAGTTCCCGCCGGCGGCCGTGAGGTTGTCCCGGCGGCAGTTCTTGTCGAACTGGCGGGCGTCGCCGAGCGTGCACAGCGGGGTGGTCGGGGCATCCGGCAGCGGGCCGCAGTCGCTGGTCGCGCAGGCGGTGGTCAGCCAGGTGTCGAAGCCGGCGTCGTAGCCGGTGCCGATGGTCTGCTTCAGGAAGGTGCGGGCACCGTTCCAGTCGCCGGCGCGGTACTTGTCGAGCACGGTCTGCACGTCGGCGGGGTGCGCCTGGAGCATGTAGCGGACCGCGAGGAAGCCCCAGCGGTAGACCCGGTTCGAGTTGACCTCGGGGTCCGCGTCCTGACCGTAGACGGTGTCGAACAGCTCGCTGAGCTTGTACGTCTTCTTGCCGGCCTCGGCGATCGCGTCGGCGTTGCGCATGCCCCGGTAGCCGAACGCGATGTTCTCGGCGATGCCCTCGACCCACCAGATGGTCGGCGTGACGATGCCGGCCTCGAAGTCGCCGGCCATGTTGTAGCGGCCGTCGAGGTAGTGGGTGTACTCGTGGTTGAGGTTCCAGATCTGGAACTCCGGGCGCAGCCAGTGGGCCTCGTGGGCGATGAAGCGGGCCTGGTTGCCGGCGGCGGCCGGGTTGCCCTCCTCGTACATGCCGCCGTTGTCGACGTCGATGTTGTAGATGGCCCAGGCGTACAGCGAGTAGTTGGTGTAGTCGTCGAAGACGACGACCTCCAGGTTCGTGTTCACGTCACCGGGGATCGCGCCCTTGTCGCCGATGATCCGGTGGAAGTAGGCGTCCTGGTTGACGAGGCTGGTGCAGGTGGCGGCCAGCTGTCCCGGGGACATGTCCTGGGCGCGGATCTTCAGGCCCGGGGTGCACGTGTGCTGGATCGGCAGGATCGCCGGGAGCACGCGGTCGCCGAGGTCGCAGATGGCGTAGGCCGCGCAGTTGCCCCGGTCGTACTGGCGCGTGTACCAGCCCAGGTTCATGGTGATCGGCGCGGTGGGGCCGACGTTCGGGTAACGGTTGATCAGGTCCTTCAGCAGCGGCCGGAGCCGGTCCCTCAGCTCGGGGACGTCGAGGGCGTGGCCGAGGTAGCGGCCGACGTTGCTGACGACGTCCAGGCGGTTCAGCTGCGCTTCGTTGCGCGTGATGAAGCCGGCCCAGGTGGTGAGGATGGAGGGGTCGGCCTTGAGGGCGGCCCGCCATCCGCGGTCGTCGTTCTTGGCCTTGAAACCGTTCTCGACGACCCACTCCACGTGCTGCATCGCGAGGTTCATCTGGCCGGGCCAGGTGCCGTCGTACCGGCCGAGCATCCACTTGAGGACGCCGGCGTAGCGGCCGGCCGCGTGGGTGCTGTCGATCAGGATGACGACCTCGTTGAAGATCTCACCGTTGGCGTCCGTGACGTCCTTGCTGCGCGGGGAGGCGAAGAAGGCGTCCAGCGCGCCGAGCGCGGCACCGTCGAGCGCGGCGCCGTAGGGGCCGACGACGGCCCCGTTGTTGTCCTGCACGTAGTAGCCGGCCCGCAGGAACAGGACCAGCTGCCCGACGGCCGCGCTGTTGCTGCCCGAGTAGGTGGCGGAGGCCTCGCGCAGGGCGCCCGCGACGGTCACCATCTGGGCCTCGTTGAAGGCCTTCCGCGCGTTCTCCCCGGTGAGGTTGAACAGCGGGTACGTACAGGTGATGCGGGGGAGCGCCTTGAGCTGCTGGACCAGGGCGCTGCCCGTCGCGTTGATCACGCCGGAGAGGTCGGGACACTCGTCCGCGGCGGCGGCCGAGGACTGGCGGTCGCCCTTGCCGGACTTGGCGGCCTGGGTGGGCTTCACGACCGGGGCGGGGACGGGGCCGGACTCCTCCGTGCTGTCCTGCGAGGAGATCCGGAAGCGGGAGCCGTTGCTCATCGCGTCGGGCGACTTGGGGACGGGGATCGACCGCGGCGCCGTGGCCGCGGTTGTCCGTGCGTACGTACCGGCCGGGGCGGTGGCGCCGGCGGAGGCGGCCTGGCTCTGTGGCGCGAACAGGCCGAGCGCGATGAAGACGGCCGCGCCCAGCGCGGGAAGTCTGCGCGAGGCGGCCTTCGATATCCGGAAGGGATGCATCTGCGGGGGCCTCCGGGGCCGTTGAAGCCGCGTGCTGGGTACACGGGCTGTTGATGTGTGACATGTAAAATTTCACATGTCGCACCGCACCGGAAGACTTTTGGCCAGATTGCTGCCTGAGGCCTGAGGCCTGAGGCTTCAGGCCTCAGGCCTCACGCAGGGGAAGCGCCGCCGGTCACTTCCGCCAGAACAGGTGGTGGGTCACTCCGCTCGGGCTGGGGACGACGTCGAGGTGGAAGCGGTCGAGCAGGTCTTCGGGGGAGTTCCAGAGACGCACTCCGGACCCGAACTTCACCGGCGAGACGGCCACGTGCAGGGTGTCGACGAGGTCGGCTTCGAGGAACTCGCGGATGGTGCTGGCCCCGCCGCCCAGTCGGACGTCCTTGCCCTGCGCCGCTTTCCGGGCCTCGTCGAGGACCGCGGCGGGGTCGCCGTCGACGAAGTGGAACGTGGTGTCGGACAGGGTGATCGAGGGACGCGGGTGGTGGGTCAGGACGAACACCGGGGTGCGGAACGGCGGCTCGTCACCCCACCAGCCCTGCCACTCGTGGTCCTGCCAGGGCCCGCGCTGCGGGCCGAACTTGTTGCGCCCCATGATCTCCGCGCCGATGTTGCGCGCGTAGTCCCGCGTGAGGTAGTCGTCCAGACCCCGGCTCCCCCCGGGCGCGGTCCGCATGGGCCAGCTCGCCGTGGCACCGGCCCAGGCGAACAGCCTCTCCGGCTGGACATGACCGAACGGCCGCTCGAAGGTCTGGTCGTCACCGGCGCCGATCCCGTCGCTGGAGACGTTGAAGTTCTGCACCCGCAGTAGTTGAGCCACGTGTTCCTCTTCCTCCTGTGTTGCGGACAACGCTAGTGAGACCTCCCGGGCCGGGATAACTCATCGCTGAGCGCGTGTCGGTGTCGGCGAAGGCTCTTCACGGCGGACCCGGGGCTCTCGCCCGGCGATACTGGGGCCAGCAGGGGATGGCGGGCAAAGCCGAAGTCCCTACGGCAGGTTCAACGGGGGCACACCGCACATGAGTACGCACATCCAGCCGGCCGCACCGGCCGACCCCTCGCGCATCGGACCGTACCGGGTCCTCGGGCGACTGGGTGTGGGCGGCATGGGCGTGGTGTTCGCAGCGGTGGACGGAGCCGGCCGCAGGACCGCCGTCAAGTCGATCCACCGGACCCTGGCGGGCGACGACCAGTTCCGCGCCCGCTTCCGGCGCGAGGTGGCGCTGCTGGGCAAGGTGCAGGGTCCGTGCCTGGTGCCGCTCGTCGGCGCCGACACCGAGGCGGAAGTGCCCTGGCTCGCCACGGCCTACACCCCCGGCCCGACCCTGGACCGGGCCGTCGCCGCCGGGGGACCGGTCTCGGGAGCCAACCTCCACGCCCTCGCCGTCGGAGTGGTCGCCGCCCTCGCGGCGATCCACGAGGCCGGTGTCGTCCACCGGGACCTGAAGCCGGCCAACGTCATCCTCGCGCCGGGCGGCCCCCGCGTCGTGGACTTCGGCATCGCGCACTCGCTGGACGGCACCTCCGTGACGCGGACCGGAGTCCTCACCGGCACTCCCGGGTGGATCTCCCCGGAGCACTACCGGACGGGGGTCGTGGGGACCCCCGGTGACGTGTTCGCGTGGGGTGCGCTGATCGCCTACGCGGCCACCGGGCGGCTGCCCTTCGGGGCCGGCGCCGTCGACGCCGTGGCGTACCGGGTGATGAGCGGCGAGCCGGATCTCGACGGCGTGCCCGACGACCTGCTGCCGCACCTGCGGGCGGCTCTGGCGAAGGAGCCCGCGGACCGGCCGCGCGCCGCGGAACTCGCCGAGTTGTGCGGGGCCCTCCTGGCCGGGCAGGCGACCGTGGTCCCGGCCCCCGTGGTCCCGGAGGCGCCGACGGCCGTCGCAGGTCTCGTGGAACAGCACTGGCACCTCCCGCTCCCGTCGGCCGAGGACCCGGCCTGGACCGTGCGGCGCCGTCCCCGCACCGCACGGGCGGCCGTCGCGGTCGCGGCGCTCCTGGGCCTGGTTGGCGGCGGCGCCGCCGCGGCCGTGTACGCCGGCTCCGCTCCCTCCGCACCGGCCGGCGCCCGCGACGACGCCCGCCCCGGGGTCGGCACAGAGCCCATGGAAACCCCTGCGCCCGGAGAGCCGGCCCTGCCCGTGTCCGGCGGCTCTCCCTCCGCGCCGGGGCCGGGAGCCGGCGCCCCGGGCTCCCGGCCCGCCGGCCCCGGCCAACCCGGCTCGCTCGACGAGATGCACTTCGTGGTTCCCGCCGGCTGGGAGACGAACGTCGAGTCGGCCACGCCGCGGATCCGGTGCCTGGTACCCCGGGGCGCCGGCTCCGACTGCACGGCGGGCATCGTCTTCGGGCATCTGGCGGACCTCTCCGACACGCCTCTGGAACGGGCCCAGTTGACCGGGATCGCCCCGTCGGAGAACGTCGTCCAGCAGGGCCTGGCTCCCGTCGCCGACCGCAAGGCCGAGTACCGCGTCGTCAGGCGCTCCGCGGACCAGGCCCGCCTGGGCTACGAGGGGCGGCCCATCGCGGAGCAGCGGATGTGGTGGCTTCCCGAATCGAAGTACCTCGTCTACACCCTCGGGCTGTCTCCCGCGTACGACAAGGTGGTGGACGAGTTCGTGGCCTCGATCACCTTCGGTACGGTCGGATTCCCGCAGGCGTGCGTGGAGGCCGTCCAGACGGCGGACCGGCACGGGATGGACACCGAGAAGCTGGCCTACAGCGATCAGATCTTCCTCGCGTGTTCCATGGACCGGGACGAAACCCGGCTCGCCACCGAGAAGCCGGTGTTCCCCGGCAAGGTGAACACCCGCACCCAGGCCCAGTGCCTGACCCTGGTTCACCTGGCGACCGACATTCTCGCCAACCGCCTCTCGGACGCCGAGGTCAAGCGCAAGGCCGCCCTCTACGCACAGAAGCGGAACCTCTGCGACATTCCGCGGGGCTGAGTTCTGACGGTGGGGAATGTTCGGCCTCGCGCCGAAATGCCACGGCCTGAAGACTTTCATCCGCATGCCCTGCTTTGGCATCATGATCATGTCCTGAACAAGCAGGACGTTTTATTCCTGACATTCCTGTCATTCCCTGGGGGGATCCCGATGTCCCGCATGCACCTGCTGGCCGCGCCCGTACTGGCCGCAGGCCTGGCGTTCGCCGCCGCGCCGAGCGCGAGCGCTGCCACCACGGCCACCATCAGCAAGGCCGAGTACGACCTGATCAAGCTCGGTACCACCACGTCCAACATGCACAGCATCGCCGACAAGGGCGCCTGTAAGCTCACGAGCAGCAGCAACACCGGCGGGATGTCCTTCCGGTACTACGAGTGCAAGGGCAACAAGCCCTACAGCAGCGCTTCGTTCGCCTTCACGAACGGCAAGCTGGACATCAAGAGCCAGGTCTTCCTGGACGGTCTGAAGTCCAACGGCAAGATGACCAAGGCCAAGTACGGCAAGGTCCGGGTCGGCAACACGGTCGCCCAGATGCACACGGCCGCCGGCACGGGCACCTGCGTGCGCATCTCTCAGACCCACAGCCGCACCGGCAACATGGCGATCTACAACTGCGAGCAGGCCAGCACCTTCGGCTCCGCGAGCTTCTTCTTCGAGAACGGCAAGATCACCTCGCGCTCCCAGTACGGCCTCCGCTGACCTGACGCGGTGTGACATGAAATGAGGGGGTGGTGGCGCCACGGCGCCACCACCCCCTCACGCATGTGGCGAGCAGGTCTTCCCGGTCCGCGGGTGCACCATGGGGAGGAACGGCGGGACGCCCTGCACGCCGCGGCCGGCCGGTATCGGTTCTTGCGCGCGACAGCAGGTGATGACCCGGGCCGCCTCGGTGGACGTTCCTGGCGGGCCTGGCCTGGGCGTTCGGCCCGAACGCGGGCAGCATCGCGGTGATGAACGTCGTGATGATGGTCGCCACCGCCCCCTGCCCACCGCGATGTCCACCTCGCTCGGCCAGGCGGCCCTGGCCTTCGCCGGCGGCATGGCGCCCGCACTGATGGTCGTCCTGTTCCCGGTCCGGCGCTGGGCCCCGCACCGCGAAGCCCTCGCCGACGCCCTGGCGGCCGAGGCCGACTACGCCCGGCGACTGCGCGAGGACCCGGCCGCGCCCTTCGACCCGAAGCCGTTCGTCCGGGCACGCGCCGCCGCCACCCCGCCCGGCCCGCTCCGGTCCCGCTACCGGCCCACCCAACTCCACGGCCCCCGGTCCCTGGTGGAACGACTGCGCCCGGTCCTGGCCGGCCTCGCGCACCCGGCGCTCACGCCCGCCGCCGACGAGGAGCGTGCCCGCGCCCTGCTGGCCACGGCCGCCACGGTCCTGGACGCGGCCGCCCCATCGAGCTTCCCCCGGGCACCTCGACGACATTCCGCAGTGAGGAGGCCGACATCGCGTTCTCCGCTCCCGCCCCGGACGCCGCAGTCCGACTCGGCGTGTTCCTGCGCGAGTTGACGGAGGCCGTGGACCCCGCCGTCCGCGGACGGGAGGACACCCACACTGCCCGCTCCCGCTCCCGCCCCTCGGACCTGTCGACGGCCGCCCGGTACACGCTCCGGCTCCAGCTGCGGGCCGACCCGCCCGTACTGCGCCACGCCGTCCTGGTCCACCCCCGGCCGGTCCTGGCCGGAATCCTGGCCGCCCTCTGCGCGACGCTGGTCTTCCTCCTCATGGGCTCCGGCTACCTCGTCGCCCAGACCCTCGGCTGCTGCTACGTCGTCCTCACCCTCGGCATGGCCGGCGAACCATGGACCCGCGCCGCACCCGAACGCCTCACCCTCACCCTCACCCTCATCGGCGGGGCCCTCGCCATGCTCGCCTACGCCGCCTACGCCGCCTACGCCGCCTGGGAAACGCCCCGCCTGCGCCTGCGCCTCGCCGACTGGCTCCAGGCAGACCTCGGCTACGCCGCCGCCGTCATCGCACGCTGTGCCGACACCACCCCGAGCGCCGACCGGCAGCTCCGCCAAGCCCTGCTCGCCGCCCGCAGCACACGCATGGCCTGGCAGGAACCAACCCTGCGCGCCGGGAACGAACCCGTACGGTCCGGCGGACTGCCCCGGGAGACGGAGTACGAGGCCCAGCAGGCGCTGGCCGAAGTCGCCCGCGTCGCCCTCCTCCTTGAAGCCCGCCTCCCGCGAACCCCACAGGACGCGGATCCCGCCGCGGCCGCTCTGGCCGGCGCCCTGCGCGACACCGCCGAACGGGCGGCCACCGCACTGCGCGAGCAACGCGTCCCCGACTGGCGGCCGATCGAGGAGGCCCTCGGCGCCCGGACCCCGGACAGCGCCACCGCCCGGACCGTCCAGCACGCCGGACAACTCCTCCTCGCGCCCCTCCGCCGACTCTCCGAGGCCCTCAGCCCAGCACCAGCAGCACCGCCACCGCGATGAGGAGGGAGTCGATCCGGTCCAGCAGACCGCCCGAACCGGCCAGCCAGCTACCGGCGTCCTTCGCGCGGGCCCCCCGCTTGACCATCGATTCCAGCAGGTCCCCGAGCGGACCCCCGACCGCCACGGCCAGCGCCGTCTGCCACGTCAGGGACGACAGCACGGCGAGCGCACCGAGACCGGCCGCAGCCCCCGCCAGCGTGCCGCTCCACCGCTTGGCGGGCGACAGCGGGGAGAGCCGCGGGCCGCCGAGCCGCCGGCCCGCCGCGTAGGCGACGATGTCGGCGATCGACACGGCCACGAACAGGACCAGGCCGACGGCGCCCAACCGTACGAGACCGGCCAGGACGCCCAGCCACACGAGCCCGAGCAGGCCCGCCTGCACACGGCGGAGCCCGTGCTCCGCGTCGCCCGACAGCAGGGGCACCCCGGCGATCGCCAGAGCCCCGGCCGCTGCCGCCCGGAGCACTTCCCCCGGGGCCAGCCATGCGGTCAGTACGAGCCCGACGACCGCCGCGCCGAGCACCACGCGGTCCACCGGGCCCAGCCGCAGCAGCCCGCCGTACTCCGCCACGGCGACCACCCCGACCACGGCCGCGAGGACCGCGATCCCCGGCGGGCCGAGCCAGAACGCGGCGGTGACCAGCGGTACGCCGAGCGCCCACACGCACCACCGCACCATCAGCTCACGCTGCCGGCTCGCCGCCACCGCGAGCCCTCCGGCGGCCAGGGCCCCGCCGAGGTACGGCACGAGACCGCCGACCGTCGTCACCGGGAGACCCGCCGGCCGCCCGGCACACCCGCCGCCCCGGCCTCCGCATCCGCCTCGCGCAGCGCCTCCAGGGCGCTCCGGCACGCCGCCACGATCCGCTCGTTCTCCGCCGTGTCCCGGACGGCGACGCGGAAGGTCCGCCCCTCGTACGCCGGGGACATCGGCGACAGGTCCCGCAGGTACACGTCGTGACGGCGGCACTCGCGCACCAGTCGGGCCGCGCTCGGCCCGTCCGGCGGCAGGGTCACCGTGAGGAAGTTGGCCACCCCCTCGTCCACCGAGGCGAACCCGTCGAGCTCCGCGAGCCCGCCGGCGAGCGACCGGCGCAGCACGGCGGTGCGCGCCCAGCGTTCCGCGTAGTACGCGGGATCGCGCAGCGCCGTCACGGCGGCCAGCTGCGCCGGCAGGCTCACCGGCCACGGCGGAGTCCAGCGGCGCAGCTCCCCGGCCGTGTCCGGGGCGGCCACCAGATAGGCGGCCCGCATCCCCGACAGCGCGTACATCTTCGACAGCGAGGTGCAGACCACCACCCGGGGATCGACGGTGGCGAACCCGGCCAGCGAGTCCGCCGGATCGACGTAGCCCAGGTACGCCTCGTCGATCCACCACCGGGTCCGCGCGGGCGAGGCCTCGATGACCGCGCGCAGGGCGTCGGCGGGAGCGTGGCGGCCGGTCGGGTTGTTCGGGTTGACCACCACCACGAGGTCGTACCGGCCGCCGCGGGTGGCCTCGGCGAGCCGGGCCGGATCGAGGAACCAGTCGTCCTCCGGGCTCAGCCGGAGCCGGTCCACCTGACAGCCGATCACCCGCTCGGTGACGTGGGCGTACTCGCCGTAGCCCGGGTCCAGCAGGAGCACCCGGCTCCCCGGCGTCAGCCACCGCCCGAACGCCCGGAAGATGAGGTCGGACGAGCCCGCCCCGACGACCAGCGACTCCACCGGCAGCCCGCGGACCCCGGCGATCTCCGCGAGCAGCCCTTCCGCGCCGGTCGGCGGCGAGGTCCGCGCCGCCCACCCCGGATCCTGCGACAGGACCGCGCGGACCCCGGGGGCCGGCGGGAACCAGGCGTCCAGGACATCGGCGGCGACCACCTCGTGCCGGCGGTCCAGAGTCCGGAAGTCCGTACCGATCGCCGAGAAGAACGCACCACCGTGCTCGCAGCCGTCCGCGCGCGGTGCGAACGGCACGTCCAACTGCCAGTCGAGCCCCGCCCGCAGCCGCTCCAGGGTCCGACCGTGGCGCTCCGCGACGGTCCTCGTCAGCTCGGCCACGGAACCGGTCAGCACCTCGAAGGAGACGGCGCCGGAGCGGACCGTGCGCCCCACCGGCCGCAGTCCGGCCGCGAGGTACATCCCGAGCAGCTCCGTGCGCCCCATCGCCACGACCCGGCGTCCGCCGCGCGCCGCGGCCCAGCGCAGCGCCGCGTACATGAGGAGCGGCGCCGCCGCCGTCGACCGCCAGCGCTCCTCGACGGTCAGGACGCGGATCTCGAACGGAGCCTCCTCCGTCAGGACCGGCAGCTCCTCGCGCGTCAGGTACTTGTCCAGCGAGTAGCGGCCGACCCACGGCGGGGTGAGGCTGACGAAGCCGATCCGGGCCTCCCCGCGCGCGGCCACGAGATACACGTTCTCGCCGTCGAGCCCGTCGCTCAGCCGCCCGGACGGATCCACCGGATGCTGCCCCAGTTCCTCCGCGTACACGCGATGGCGCAGCTCGTGGATCCAGTCGCGATCGCGAGGCGTGGCAACGCGCAGTTGGAGGGTCAGGGCGTGGTCCATGCATATCCCCTTGAGCTGGTCCGGCTGTCGCGCACCAGCATGGGGGAGTCCGGCGGACGGCACCTGAGTACGCGTACTCACCGGACGGCCCCCCTAGGACCGCGTGGCCCTCCAGCATCCGTCTCCGGAGGAGTCGCCCGACCCGGCCGTGACCGGGATGCTGCGGTCGTACGGGTCCACCTCCGTGCCGCCATGGTCCGCCGGGCGGTCCTTGCCGAAGGGCGGGACGAGGTATCCGGTGGGGGCGCCGCAGCCGCCGTTCGTCATGGTGAAGTTGTAGGAGACGATCGAGAACGTGCCCGGCTCGGTGCGCACCTTGGCAGGGTTTTCCCAGCTCAGGACCATCTCGCGCCGGACGATCGTGCGTACGATCTCGCCGTCGCCGCCGCCCGCACCTGCGCGGGTGACCGGGTAGACGAAGGTGACGTCGGCGGTCACCTGGAGCGCACCGCGCTCGCCCTCCTGGTAGGAGAGCCGGCCCAGGGTCCTCACGTCCTCACCGACCAGCCGGGTCCGGGAGGGCTCGAAGCGGCTGAAGAGCAGGAGGGGGTTGTGCTGCTCGCTCGGGGTGCGGAACGCGGATGCCAGGAGGTCCTGGACGTCCTTCTGGTGCGGGTTGATCTGAGCGATCGGCTTCTCCGGGCGCTCGCCCCGCAGCACCCCCCGGTCCAGGTTGGACGCGACGAGGAAGTCCCGGGTGCCGGCCAGGGCCTGCTCGACCTGGGCCGCGCTCATCCAGCCGACCGCCGCGGCCTCCGGCACGGTGATTCCCGCGGCTCCGCTCGCCCAGTCCGCCGCCGGCGAACCGCGGAACGGCTCGGCCTCGGTGGGGCGTTGGGCGATCTCCGTCGGGGGCGCCCCGGCCGGCCGGGTGGTCTCGGCGACCGGCACGGGGGAGTCGGATCCGGTGAACAGGTCCACTATTCGCTCCGGGGCGAGCGCCACCAGCAGCAGCGCCACCGTGGCCAGCAGGCCGACCACGTACCAGCCCGTCCGCCGCCTGGGCCGTGCGGGCGTGTAACCGCGCCAGGCCGGCGGGCCGCCGGCAGGCTCCGCGCGGAGCCGCCTGGCCACGTCACGGGCCCGCGCCGACGGCTCCTTGGGCGCGTCGGCGGCACCCTCCACCGACTCCCGCAGGAACTGCTCCCATTCGGCGTCCGACCTGGACGAACCGTCCGGCTCCGTACCCGCACCCATCTCCAACCCCCCGTTGCTCATCACTGGATCGCGGCCCACTCCCCTGAGCCACGTCCGAATGGTGGCACAGCAGGCTGACAGTGATCCCCCGGGTCCGGGACGGCGGTTCCGATGACGGCGCCCCCGTACCCGGAGTGCAGGTACGGGGGCGCCGTCGTGGTGCGGACGTGCAGGCGGGTGGGGACTAGTCCTCGCCCTTGCCGTTGCCCTTGTGGTCGCTGCCCTTCAGGGTGATGTCCTCCGTGTCCGTGAAGTCGATGTGCGTCTGGGCGTGCGTGGTGTGCGGGTAGGCGACGAGGACCGAGCCCTGGCCCGACTTGCCGGAGTAGTCCTCCTTCAGCAGGCCCTTGGGAGAGCCGGCGCGGACGATCAGCTCGTCACCCTTCTCGGGCCGGACCTTGGACGGGTCGCCGCCGTCGACGGAGAGGTGGGTGCTGACGGTGTCCTTGACGAGGAAGTCGATCGTGTCCTTGCCGCCGCGGGCGAGGACACCGATCCGCTCCGTCTGCGCCGTGGTGATCCGCAGGCCGAGCAGGGCCACGAGCGGCGCCGGCTTGCGGACCAGCGGCAGGGAGTCGACGTGGAGCGTGGTGAAGGTGTCCACGACGCCCCGGATCCGGTCGCCCCGGGTGGTGCCCACGACGGTGACCTCGTCGTCCCCGCCGTCGGTGCTGATCCCCACGTCACCGGTGACGTTGAAGAAGTTCAGCACCTGAGTGGAGTCCGCGCGGGTCAGCCGCCCGCTGTTGACGCTGAGCGGGGTGAAGGTGAGCCGGTCGTCGCCCGACCCGCCCGTGACCGCCGCGCCACGCCCGTTCGCGTCGAGGTTGACGACCGGGATGTCCTGGATGCCGACGACACCGCCCGGGATGCCCGGGTAGCCCGTCACCCGGCCCTCGGCGAGGTCGACCAGTACGTTCGCCGTGGCGCCGGCGAGGCTGAGCGAGTTGTGGGCGATGGTCACCGCGAGGGAGGGGGAGGCCGGGCTCACGTTGCCGGCGAGGTCCTCCAGGAGTACGTCGACGCCGTACCGGCCGTCGCGCAGCGCGGAGCTGACGACCTCGTACTCACCGGCCGGGGTGACGATGTCCTTGCCGACGACGGCCGCAGTGCCGCCCACCGGGGTGGTCCGCAGCCGGACGAGGGCGTTCGGCTCGACCGACGAGCCCTGGAAGGCGGGCTTGATGATGGTGGTGATGTCGTCGATGTCGACGCCCCCGCTGTCGCTGGAGGCCAGCAGATCGGGCGCGTTGGCCGGCCGGGCCGGCGCGACCGTGTCCAGGGTGATCACCAGTGCGTGCGCGCTCTCCGCGCCCGAACCGGTGACGTGGGCGGTGCCGGCGACGCGGGGGTCGTCGGACGGGTCGACGATGATCACCTCGGCGGTGATCTGGTTCGGTCCCTCCCGCAGGACCGGGTCCAGGCGGATCTGGTACAGCCCCGGCTGGTTCACCGGGTCGACGGGAGTGGCGAAGCCGACGCGCTGACCGTCGCGCTCCACGGCCACCTTGTAGCCGGGGGCGTCGTCGGTGAGGGCGGGGGTGGCGTTCTGCGGGGACAGCGCGATGCCGGCGGAGCGCAGTTCGGCGTCGTCCACGCGGAGGAAGAGCTCCGGCCCGACGACCTTGGTGACGTCGTCGCTGTCGGAACGGCCCGAGTCGGACTGCTGCTTGAGGTCCAGGCTGAAGGGCTCGGGCGCCGCGCGGTTGGCGACGACGAGGTCGTACGTGGCTTGCGGCGGGTCGGTCGGCGAAGCGTCCCCGGGCCGGGTCGGGTCGCTCACGCCGGCGGCGCTGACCACGACGTAGTACGGCTCGTCCTGGACGACCGGGATCGCGAGCCGGCCGGTGGAGGTGCCGGCGCGGGTGGAGACGGTGCCGGTGGCGACGCGGTTGCCGAACTTGTCGTAGGCGCGGACCGCGAGCGGGGCGATCACCTCGTTGAACCGGATCTCGGTGGTGAGGTGGCCGGTGTGGCGGGGGGTGACCCGGAAGAAGTCCACGTCGGTCGCGGTGTGCAGGGTGAGGCCGCGCCGGTTGAACTGCTCGTTCGAACCGAGGTCGGCGGCCACGGCGTGGTCGATCGACTCGTTGGGCTCGTGGCTGTCGGGGAAGGCCCCGAGCATCGAGAAGACGTCGAAGTAGACGTCCTGGTTGCCCGCCGAGGGGGCGGTGGGGGTCGGCGGGGTGGCGTTGCCGGTCCAGCTGGCGTAGCCGATGCCGTTGACCGTCCACAGGCCGTTGTACTCGCCGATGCGAAGGGTCTGGTTGGTGGAGCCGGCGGCGCAGTCGAATCGGCACGGGGCGTTGCGGTCGGGGTCGAAGGGGGCGTCGCTGACCCGGAAGTCCTGGGTCCAGGTCTGCCCGCCGTCCCGGCTGGTGGTGCCGTACAGCTCCAGCAGGAAGTTGTTGCCCCCGTTGGGTCCGGTACCGCCGTTGCGCCGGCCGCTGCGGTTGTCGTACCAGGTGACGACGGCGTTGCCGTCCTGGTCGATGTGGGCGGTGGGGATGACCGCGAAGGTCTGGCCCGGCCCGTGGTCGACCCGGCCGCGGGTGAACGTCTGCCCGTTGTCCGTGGACCGGGCGATCACGACGTCGGCGTCGTCGCTGTTGCCGAAGACGTTGTTCGGGTCGTCGTTGGCGACCACGTAGACGTTCCCGGCGCGGACCGGGTCGGGCAGGATCCACGGCTGCACGGTGCCCTGGAGCCAGAAGTCGGTGCCCGGGATCGTGCCCGCGTCGGACTGCCTGTTGCAGGTGACGGTGGCCTGTCCCGCCGCGAACGCCGCGCTCTTCTGCGGGACGGTGCCGGCCGCGAAGTCGGCGCCGCCGGAACCGTCACGCAGGAGCTGTACGGTGCCCGTCCCCGCAGTGCCGCAGGTGTCGGTGTGGTAGGCGACGTAGAGGTCGCCGTTCTGGGCGACGGCCGCGTGGGAGGGCCAGACGAAGCCCTCGCCGGCCGCGGAGATGGAAGCCGGTGCGGACCAGGTCGCCCCTGCGTTCGTGGACCGGGAGAAAAGGATCCGCGTGCCCGCGCCGAACTCCGTCCAGACGATGTAGAGGTTCCCCGCGTACGGGCTGGTGGGGTTGGCGTCGACGACCAGCCACTGCTTGTCGTGGTCGACGGCGCCGTTGGTGCTCACCCGGACGGGGGTGTAGTTCTGGTTCCCGGTCGTCGTGGTGTCGTTGATCCGGGCGACCCCGACCCCGAGCTGGTTGGGGCTGGTGTTCAGGCTGCGCGACAGGTGGGTGACGAACAGCTGCCCTGTGGCGTCGAAGGCGAGCGACGGGTCGCCGTTGCACGGGGTGACCGTCGACGTCCGGGTGATCGGGAAGCCGTCCCGGCCGTAGTTCAGGTCGATGTGGACAGTGCAGCCCTCCATGACGGCGACGTGTCCGGGCCTGCGGGGATTGGCGGTGGCGTTGTGCGGCTCGTTGAATCCGGCGCCGATCCTCCGGTCGTCGCCCGCCCACGCGGGGGACGCGGCGGGGCCGAGGATCGCGAGCGACTGCAGTACGAGGAGAACGCTGCTGACGGTGGTGAAGGCACGCCTGTAGAGATGGTTGCTCAGCATGCGTCCCGCTCTCTGGCTCTGTACATTCCTCTCCTTCCA
This sequence comes from Streptomyces sp. TBY4, assembly GCF_024213195.1. Classification (GTDB taxonomy): domain Bacteria; phylum Actinomycetota; class Actinomycetes; order Streptomycetales; family Streptomycetaceae; genus Streptomyces. The sequence goes on from NZ_JANAVF010000010.1 coordinate 234,677, forward strand.
GCCCGACGGTCGCACTGACCTGCGACTGCGCGCGGGCTGTTCGAGGGAGGACTCTGGCACTGCGCCGACGGCAGTGCAGGGCGCCATGCGTCGGGCGCGGGGAATTCACCAAGATCCGCGCCAGAACCACCCGCCCGGCGCAAGCCGGTCACCGGCGTTGAGGCCCGAGCAGGCTCACCCTTCGGCTGCGGCGCGCTGGTGTTCCTCGCGGTGGGCGAGTACGTCGGCCATGTGGGCCTCGGCCCAGTCCTTGAGGCCGGCCATCACACGGTTCAGGGACACGCCGAGTTCGGTCAGCTCGTACGTGACGGTGACGGGCACGGTGGGCGTGACGGTCCGGGTCACCAGGCCGTCGCCCTCCAGGGAGCGCAGGGTCTGGGTGAGCATCTTCTGGCTGGCGCCCGCGAGCCGGCGGGACAGCTCGGAGTAGCGCATCGGCCGGGGCCCGTCCCCGTGGTCGACCCCGGGGCGGTGCGGGCCGTCGCTGCCGAGCGCCGCGAGGATCAACGCGACCCATTTGTCCGAGATCCGCTCGAGCAGCTGGCGGCTGGGGCAGCCCGCCATGAACGCGTTGTAGCTCGTCTTCTCCTCGGCCCGTTTCTGCGCCGCCGTCCGCGTCGACATCGATCGCTCCCCCCCCGCCGTGACCCCGCCCGAAACCCCACCCGAGGTGGGCTTACGCACTTTCAAGTGCCTGCTTCCGCACCGAGGTTAACGAATCCAGCATGGAGTCAGGAAGTGATCAACCCCATCGCAGAGGAGCAAGGCCATGAGTGCCGCTACTTTCCGCACCGCCGTCGTCCGCACCCCGAACGGGCCCGACTCGATCGAGATCATCGACGTGCCCGTCGCCGAGCCCGGCCCCGGCCAGATCCGCGTGGCCATCGCCGCCGCGACGGTCAACCCCACCGACCTCGGCGTCGCAGCGGGCTTCTTCCACGCGATCGGGCTGGTACAGCAGCCCGAACACACCGGTCTGGGCTGGGAGTTCTCCGGCGTTGTGGACGCGGCCGGGCCGGGCGTCGACCTGGTCCCCGGCACCCGGGTGGCCGGCCTGGTGACCGGCTTCGACCGCGACTACGGCACCTACGCCGAGCAGATCGTGGTCGCGGCGGCCGACGTCGCCCCCGTCCCCGACGGGCTGGACCTGCTGGCCGCGACCACGGTCCCCCTCAACGGGCTGGCCGCCGCGCAGGTCGTCGACCTCCTCGGCGACGCGCCCGCCGGGGCCGCCCGGCTCCTGGTGACCGGCGCCGCGGGGGCGGTCGGAGCGAACGTCACCGTCCTCGCCCAGGAGCGCGGCTGGCAGGTCACCGGGCTCGCCCGCACCGGCGACGAGGAGTTCGTCCGCGGCCTCGGCGCCGAGTTCACCACGCACGCCGAGCCGCACTGGGACGCGGTCGCCGACCCCGCGCAACTGGGCGACCTGGCCCTCGGACTGGTCCGCGACGGCGGCGCCTACGTAGGCCTGCGGCCCGGCCTCGGTCCGTCAGCCGAACGCGGGATCTCGGTCACCGCCGTGGTCACCGCCTCCGACCGCACACGGCTGGCCGAGCTCCTCACCCGTACCGCCGAGGGCCAACTGCCGGCCCGCGTCCATGCGGTCGTCCCCCTGGACCGGGCCGCCGAGGCTCACCGGGTCACCGCCGAGGGCGGCCTCCGCGGCCGCTACATCATCTGCCCCTGACCAGCCGTGCCCCGCCCTGACCAGCCGTGCCCCGCCCTGCTGCCCCGCCCTGCCGTACGACACCCCCGGGAGACCCCACATGGCCACGAAGCACCTCGCCACCGCCCTCGCCGTCCTCAGCGGCCTCTTCCTCCTCTACACCGGAATCAGCTACCTGCTCGCACCGCAGGCGACGGCCGAAGGGTTCGGTCTGCCGACCTGGCCACAGGACCAGGGGGAGGGATTCCTGGCAGTCAAGGGCATGCGGGACATCGGCTTCGGACTGGTGATACTCGCGCTCCTGCTGACCGGCCAGCGCAAGGCCCTCGGGGTGGCGATGGCGGCCATGGCCGTCGTCCCGGTCGGCGACATGCTGATCGTGCTGAACGCAGGAGGCCCGGCGGCGACCGCGTACGGCGTCCACGGACTGGCTGCCGCGATGGTCGCCCTGACCGGGTTCCTGCTGCTGCGCAAGCAGCCGACAGCGGCGTGAGCCGGCCGCCGTCCGTTCAGAAGATCCAGGACTCGTCCAGGGCGCCCGGTGCGAAGTTCCGCGTAGAGGACGAGTCGTCCATGACGGACAGGCTCTGGAAGCCGTCGGCGTTCGATCCGTCCGTGACGTCGGCGTGAGCGGGGCCGGCCAGCGACAGGGCGGCGCCTGCGAGAGCAAGGGCGGCGAGGGTGCGCAAGGTGGGTTTCATACGCGGCACAACAGCCGGATGGCGCGATGCGTCACGCCCGACCTGTGGGCCGTCAGGGTGAGTTCCGGATCATCTGTCACACGCCTGTGACGCAGACCGGACCGTTCCACCCACACAAGATCACTATTTTTCCTTCTGCAGCCAGCAGCCCGAACTCGAAGGCCTCCACCGGAAGAGACCACGGCATACGGCTCTCCTCAACCCACCGCACAGCTCCCAGGAGTCGTCATGCGCACCACCCTCCGCGCCGCCACCAGCGCCCTCGCCCTCCTCGGCGCGGCGATCGCCGCCCCCGCCACGGCCTTCGCGGCCCCTTCCCCGGCCCAGCAGGGTTCCCCCGCGCGCACCCAGGTGGTCGCCGAGGAGTGCGTCAAGAGCAAGGTCATCCCGTCCCTGCACCCCGGCCTGACGGTCAAGCTGACCCATAGCGCCCACAGCGGTGCCAAGGCGCAGCTGCGCGACGCGAGCGGCAAGGTGCTCGGCACGGTGGACCAGTCCAAGCCGCTGGACCTGGCCAGGGGCCTGCGGATCGACGGAGTGCTGTCCGGCGCGCCCGTCTTCAAGCAGCGCACCCAGGGTGGCGACACGCCGTGGACCGCCACCGCGTTCCCGAAGCTGTCCAAGGACTGCGACACCGCGGGCAGCCTCTACTCCACGACGAAGTACGGCAGCCTGACCGTCAAGACCTACAAGGCCGGCCCGCAGCTCTTCAGCGCGCACATCGTCGAGAACGGCAAGCGCGTGGGCTTCCTGAACCCCGCGCCCAACGCCTACCAGGACGTGGTCAAGATCGGCCAGCGCTACGTCCGCCTCACCGTCGACGGCGAGATCCACAGCTGGACCGGTGCCACGACCGTCTCCCCGAAGCTCGGCGTCTACGAAGTGGCGGGCGGCACGAAGGTCCGCCTGGTGAAGAAGGACGGGCTGTACGGAGTCCAGATGACCTCGCGCGGGGCCTGGAGCAACTGGACCTACTTCGCCAAGGGCAAGTCCGTGATCCTCCAGTCGGACAACACCATCGTCGTGCTGAACGCGAACGGCACCCTCTCCAACTACGTCTACGGCATCGCCCGCCAGACCGCTCCGGTCTGGACCCGCGCCTGATCCACCCGCACCACCCCGTAGGGGGCCGCTCCGGCAGAAGCTCTGCCGGAGCGGCCCCCTTTCGGTCGCTGCTGCACCATGTGCGGATGCGCGGGGTCAGCGCGCGCGGACCCCGTCGATGGCGATCGCGAGCAGGAGGTCGGCCTCGGCGGGACCGTCGGCGTCCTGCTCGGTGGCCAGCGCGATGGCGCCGACGAGCTTCAGCAGCTGGGTGATGGTGATCCCGGGGCGGACCGCGTCTGCCGCCCGGGCGCGCGCGAGGAGGGCGTCCCCGGCACTGGTGATCATGTCGTGGCAGGTCTCGCCCAGGGCCGGGTCCGCCTCGCGCATCAGGGAGGCCCCCAGTCCCCGGTTGGCCACGGCGTGCGCGCTGACGGCGCGAAGCCACGTGTACAGGGCCTGACCGGGGTCGCGCTCGGAGGCGGGGTCGGGTCCGTCGAGAAGAGCGCCGGCCTTCGCGCAGAGAACCTCCACCCGGTCCTTGAAGACCGCTTCCAGGAGTGCCTGGCGGGAGGGGAAGTGGCGGTGGAGGGTGGCCGAGCCGACCCCGGCGCGGCGGGCGACCTCCTCCAAGGAGGCGTCGGCGCCGTTCTCGGCGATCAGGGCCCCGGCGGCGGCCACGATCTTCTCCAGATTGCGGCGTGCGTCGGCGCGCATCGGCCGACCGGGCGGAACGGCGGTGGCGGCGGCGTCCTTGGGCACGGGCACTCCTGACGGGTTGAAAAACGGGGTGGCCCTCCATATCTTAGCGAACAAGAAACGGAGGGCCACCCCACTTAGGGGATGGCTCCTCTTCCGCATGGACGCGATCGATGGAGAAGAACATGAACCTCACGCAGAAGACCGTCGTCGTGGTCGGAGCGACCGGCCTGCAGGGCGGCGCCGTGACGCGGCACCTGCTCCGCGGCGGCTGGCAGGTGCGCGCCCTGACGCGCGACCCGGACGGTGCGCGGGCCGTGGAGCTGGAAGAGGCCGGAGCGCAGGTGGTGCGGGCGCGGATGGAGGACGTCGGCTCGCTGGCCGCCGCGGCCGAGGGGGCCTGGGGCCTGTTCAGCGTCCAGCCCACCATCGGCTCGCCCGGCACCGCGCCGGACTTCAGCGCCGAGGACGAGGTGCGCTGGGGGGTGAACGTCGCCGAGGCCGCGCACGCCGCAGGCATCGGCCACTTCGTCTTCACCTCGGTCGACGGAGCGGGCCGGCACCTTGAGGAGAAGCTGCCGGTGAACCTGGTCAGCAAGTGGCGGATCGAGCAGCACATCGCCGCGCTCGGCCTCCCCGCGACGATCCTCAGGCCGGTGTCCTTCATGGAGAACTTCACCACCGGATACGCGCTGCGCGACGGCAGTCTGTCCACCGGACTCGCCCCGGAAGTCCCGCAGCGGATCATGGCCGTCGACGATGTCGGCGCCGTGGCGGCGCTGGCGTTCTCGCGGCCGAAGGAGTGGATCGGGCGGACGGTTCCCCTGGCGGGGGACGAACTCACGCCGGTCGAGATTGCCGCTGCCATCGGGAAGGCGATCGGCGCACCGCTGCCCTACGTCCAGGTCCCGATCGACGCGATCCGGGCCCTGAGCGAGGACTTCGCCTACGCCAACGTGTGGCTCAACACCCTTGGCTACCGCGCCGACATCGCCGCCACCCGGGAGATCCACCCCGCCGCGATGGACCTCGGCACTTGGCTGGAGCGAGGCGGTGCGGCCCGGATCGCCGCGTTCCTGGACTCCGCCCGCACCACCGGTCAGAGCGCGTGAGCGCCCGCCCCCACCACCGCGATCACCACCACAACCTCGGGCGCATCGGGATCTGGGCGGGAGACTTCGACCGTCTCCCCGCACCCGCGCTCCGTGAGGCCGCCGCCGTGATCGAGGGCCTCGGCTACGGCACCCTGTGGTTTCCCGAGCTCGCGGGACGGGAAGCCGTGGCCCAGGCGGCGATCCTCCTGTCGGCGACCCGGCACATCACCGTGGCCGCCGGCATGACCGACATCTACGCCCGCGACCCGATCACGACCGCCGCCGCGCAGCGCACCCTCCAGGAGGCGTTCCCCGGACGGTTCCTGCTCGGCCTGTGGGAAAGCCATCCCAGCCTGGCCGAAGGAGTCCGCGGCCACCGCCACGGCCCGCCTCTGGCCACCATGCGCTCCTATCTCGACGCGCTGGACACCGCCCCGTTCGGACCGCCCGGCGCGGTTGCGTCGCCGCACCGCGTACTCGCCGCCCTGGATCCCGGCATGCTCGCCCTCGCGGGCGAACGCGCCCGGGGTGCGATGCTGCTGGGCATGCCCGTCGAGTACACCCGGACCGCCAGAACCGTTCTCGCGGACGCCGGCCTCCTGGCCGTCACCCAGCTGTGCGTGCTCACCCACGACCGCACCGCCACCGCCGACCTGGCCCGCACTACGGCCGGGGCGGCTCTGCCGAACCGCCGCGAGCTGCTGCGCGGACTCGGCTACGGGAACCCGGAGACGCTCGACGACCGGCTGGTCGATGCGCTGGTCGCCCACGGCGGTGCCGAGGACATCGCCCACCGCGTCCAAGAGCACCTCGACGCCGGAGCCGACCATGTCAGCCTCCACCTCATGACCACCACACCCGACTCCCCGCCCACCCGGCAATGGGAACAACTCGCCCTGCACCTCCCCGTCTGACGAGCCGTCGGTCATCACCCCGCCCGACCGAAATGGTCGCCCGTCCGGGCGCCCTCTGTCCTGTGCTGGACATGTCGCGTCCAGGACACCCGAGAACCCTGGTTCACCCCCTTCACCTGCGGCAACCTTGATCACGTCAGCAGGAAACGCCGCACAACTCCGGGGGAATCCAGTCATGTTCAGCCGCCTCGAGGCCGCCACGTCCATCACCGTCACGGCCACGCACACCACCGGTGCGGACGACAGACGCCCGGCGGCCGACAGCTGATCACCGGGCCATGATCGGGCGGGATGAGGGTCCGCGAGTCACCGACGGGTGATCGCACCGGCCCGGCCGGAAACACCTTCCCGCACCAGTGATCGTTGCGCCTGTTCTCCCCGCCGCCCCCGCGGCCACGGCACCTGCTCGCCCCCGGCGCGGTCCCGCCCCAAGGGGACGCACCCCCGGCCCTACGACTTCCCTTACGCCGTACCCCCGCGCTCGCGCCGTCGGCTTCGCCCGCCCCTCGCCTTCGCCTGCGCGCCCAGAAGCTACGCCCTTACCCCTCATCCCCTTCCCCCTTTTCTTCCATGGAGTGACCAGTGAAGAGATCCATGCGGGTCGTGCTCGCCGCTTCGGCAGTAGCCGCCGTTCTCACTGCGATACCGGTCGGTTTCAACCCCGTGTCCAGCGCCGGTCCGGCGTTCGCCGCCGAGACCGGGGCGATCGACGCACCGCTGTACGAGGAGACCCAGGACGGCGGCACCGTCCGCGTCAACGTGCTCCTCGATGCCCAGTCGGAACTCTCCTCGGCCTCCGAAGCGGGCGAGGTCCTCGTCTCCTACGAGACCCTGCCGATGGTCACGCTGCGCGTGGACCGGGCGGGCCTGGACTCGCTGAGCACGATGCCGGGTGTCGTCAGCGTGACCGAGGACATCCCGGAGGCGCCGACGCTGAACGAGTCCACCGCCATGATCGGCAGCGACGTGGCAGTCGCCGCCGGGAAGGACGGCGCGGGCAGCGCGATCGCGATCCTCGACACCGGTGTCGCCACCAACCACCCCTTCCTCGCCGGCCGGGTCAAGGCCGAGGCCTGCTTCTCCGTCGTCGACGAGGCCTACGGTGCCACCAGCCTGTGCCCCGACGGCATGACCGAGCAGGAAGGCACCGGCAGCGCCGACGCCGACAGCGGCCCCTGCACCACCGTCGGCGCCGGCTGCTCCCACGGCACCCACGTCGCGGGCATCGCCGCGGGCAACGGAGCCGGCGTGGCCGGAGCCCCGGCACGAGGTGTCGCGCCCGGCGCGGACATCATCGCCATGCAGATCTTCTCCAAGATCACCTCCGATACCCGGTGCGGCACGACCCCCAGCCCCTGCGTCCTGAGCTTCCCCAGCGCGCAGATCAAGGCCCTGGAAAAGGTCTCGGCCCTCAAGAGCGCCGGGACCAACATCATCGCGGCCAACATGTCGCTGGGCGGCGGCTTCTGGGCGGCGGCGTGCAACGCGGATGCACGTAAGCCGATCATCGACACCCTCTTCGCCCAGGGTGTGGCCACCGTCGTCGCGGCCGGTAACAACGGCTGGACGAACGCCGTCAACTCCCCGGGCTGCGTGCCCTCGGCCCTGACCGTCGGCTCGACGACGGACGACGACCAGCTCTCCACCTTCACCAACCGCGGCCCGCTCCTGGACATCCTCGCCCCGGGTACAGCCATCACCTCCTCCGTCCCGGGCGGCGGCTTCGCGTCCAAGAACGGCACCTCGATGGCCGCGCCGCACGTGGCCGGCGCCCTCGCGATCCTGCGCCAGGCCCACCCCGGCAAGACCCTCGCCGAGCTGGAGACCCTCCTGAAGGAGGGCGGCACGCCCATCACCTACAACGGTGCGGTCACCCCCCGCCTCAAGGTGGAGATCTCGTCGACCCCGACCCCGACCCCGACGCCGACCCCGACGCCGACCCCGACTCCGACGCCCACGCCTACGCCCACCCCCACCCCGACGCCCACCCCGACTCCGACGCCCACCCCCACCCCCACCCCGACCCCGACTCCGACGCCCACCCCGACCCCGACGCCCGCCACCCCCGGCGACATGTCCGGAGACCGGAAGCCGGACCTCGTCGCGGTCGACAGCGCCGGCAAGCTGCTCCTGTACCCCGGCATGGGCACGGGTGCCCTCGGAGCGCACACCATCATCGGCACCGGCGGCTGGACGGGAGCGTCCGTGACGCACCGCGGCGACTGGACCGGTGACGCCAAGGAGGACATCGTCGCCCGCGTCGGCTCCGAGCTGCGCGTCTACCCCAACCGCGGCGACGGCACGCTCGGCGCGCCGATCAAGATCGGCACCGGCCTGCCCACCACCGCCCAGGTCGTCGGCGCCGGCGATGTCACGAAGGACGGCCACCCCGACCTCGTCGTCCAGCACTCCAACAAGCTGTACCTGTACGCGGGCAAGTCGGGCCCCGCGCCGTCCGTCGCCGCCCCCGTCGGCATCGGTACCTCCGGCTGGGACGTCATGGACATCAGCGCCCCCGGTGACGCGGACAACGACGGCCACGTCGACCTGCTGGCCCGCGACACCCGGGACGGCATTCTGTACCACTACCTCGGCCAGCCCGACAACCGGACCTTCAGCGACCGCACCGAGTACGGCCGCGGGTACACCACCGACTTCCGGCCGCTGATCGCCGGCGCTGCCGACGCCAACGGTGACGGCACCGCCGACATGTGGGCGACCGTGGACGACGGCACCCTGAGGTTCTACAAGGGCGGCAGCTCGATCCACGGCCCGGTCGACGGACCGAGCATCCAGGTCGGCACCGGCGGCTGGGGCTCCATCAAGTCCATCAGCTGACCCTGCCCCTCCCGTCCGACCTCAGCGCGGGGCCCTCCACCGAACCAGGTGGAGGGCCCCGCGCTCGTACAGGGCCGAGGCCTCCACCACGGGGAGGATCCAGGGGGAGAGCGGCGGGCATTCAATGGACTGGCACGCGGTGCGACGGCGCGACCGCGTCCCCCGATGCGCTCGGCTGCGGCTACCAGGAACTTGGCCAGTGCTCCGCCCTTTAGGGCGGGGGTGAAGGCCATCCTTGGGCCGGAGGCGCGGAGCGCCGGAGTGCTCTGTGCCTCCGTCGTAAGGGTCGGTTAGAGCGGGCGGTTCTGCTGCTCGATGTACTGACGGACTATCGACAGCGGGGCCCCGCCCACCGACCCGGCGAAGTAGGAGCCGGACCACAGGCGCTGTGCCCGCCAGTAGTGCCGGACCAGCTCGGGGTACTCCTGGCGGAGCCTGCGCGAGCTGACGCCCTTGAGCGAGCTGACCAGCTTGGACAGGGCCACCTTCGGTGGGAAGTTCACCAGGAGGTGGACGTGGTTGTTCTCGCCGTTGAACTCGACCAGTTCACATTCGAAGTCCTCGCAGACGTCCCGCATGATCTTTGCCTACCTGTACGAATGTTCTGTATCTCGGCCATAAACCGACTGTCGTAGCGTGATCGACATGCAGCTTCGGTACTCCTTCCGCCTCTACCCGAACGGGCCTCAGCGCAGTGCGCTGGCCCGTGCGTTCGGGTGTGCGCGGGTGGTCTACAACGACGCCCTTCGGGCCCGTGAGACCGCCCGCGCCGGCGGCGAGGCGTTCCCGAAGACCGGGGACCTGTCGAAGCTGCTGATCACCGAGGCGAAGAAGACAGAGGAACGCGCCTGGCTCGGCGAGGTCTCCGCCGTCGTCCTGCAACAGTCCCTCCGGGACCTGGACACCGCCTACAAGAACTTCTTCGACGGTCTCAAGGGCAAGCGCCCGCGCATGGGCGCACCCCGGTTCAAGAGCCGCAAGGACAACCGGCAGGCCGTCCGCTTCACCGCCAACGCCCGCTGGAAGATCACCATCGGCGGAGACCTCTCGCTCCCGAAGATCGGCGACGTGCGGGTGAAGCGGTCCCGCAGCCTGCCGTCCACGCCGTCCACGGTGACCGTGATCAAGGACGCAGCAGGCCGGTACTTCGCCAGCTTCGTCGTGGAGACCGAGCCCGAGGCCCTGCCGGAGACGGACGCCGTAGTCGGCATCGACCTCGGGCTGACGCACTTCGCGATCCTCTCGGATGGCAAGAAGATCGACAGCCCCCGCTTCCTGCGCCGGGCGGAGAAGAAGCTCAAGCGGGAACAGCAGCGCCTGGTCCGTAAGGCGAAGGGCAGCAGCAACCGGACCAAGGCCCGTATCAAGGTCGCCCGCGCTCACGCACGGGTGGCCGACGCGCGGCGCGAGTTCCACCACCAGCTCTCCACACAGATCATTCGCGACAACCAAGCGGTGGCAGTGGAAGACCTGGCGGTCAAGGGACTCGCCCGCACGCGCATGGCCAAGTCCGTCCACGACGCCGGATGGTCGGCGTTCGTCACGATGCTGGAGTACAAGGCCGCAATGTACGGGCGGCAGTTCCTCCGCATCGGACGGTTCGAGCCGACCTCTCAGGTCTGCTCCGCGTGCGGCGTCAAGGACGGTCCCAAGCCCCTCGACATCCGCATGTGGGAATGCGGGGCGTGCGGGTCCGTCCTTGACCGGGACATCAACGCTGCGGTCAACGTCGCCAAGGCCGCCGGACTGGCGGTATCAGCCTGTCGAGCGCGGGTAAGACCGGGAGCGATCCCGGCGCAGCGCGGAGAAGCAGGAACCCACCGAGACGGTCAGCCGACCGTGGTAGGAATCCCCTCCCTTCACGTCGAAGATCTGGTCCGAGATGCTCGTGGCCCCGCACATCGCCGCCGCGGCGGCCCGCACCGGGCACGTTCCCTGGTCCCACCCCCACACCACCTGGGCGGACCCGCTCACTTACGAAGGCGGCCCCGGCTTCGTCCGGGAGCCGCGCGAGGAGCTCTTCCTCCTGGCCGTGGGGAACTTCGTCTCCCAGCGGACCTTCTACGAGAGCGGCCCGGACCGCGACGAACGGTACACCCGCCTCGTGGGGGAACTCGCCCTGGAGGATCCCGCATGGACGGCCGGCCTGCTGCGCTGGCTCCGGGGCGAGGGAAACATGCGCACGGCCTCCCTGACGGGCGCGGCGGCGTACGTCAGGGCGCGGCTCGCCGCCGGCTCCTGCGCGGGGCCGTCCAACCGGTCCGTCATCGACTCCGTGCTCCAACGCGCCGACGAACCGGGTGAGTTGCTCGCCCACTGGATCTCGGCCTACGGGCGGAGCATCCCGCAGCCCGTGAAACGGGGCATCGCCGACGCCGTCCGGAGGCTGTACTCCTCCCGCTCCCTGCTGAAGTACGACACCGCCTCCAAGGCCTTCCGTTTCAGCGACGTCCTCAACCTCGTCCACGCGACGCCCGACCCGGCCAAACCCTGGCAGGGCGAGCTGTTCCGGCACGCCCTGGATCGCCGGCACCACCCGCAGGACGCGGCTCCGCCCCCCCGGCGACCGTCGAACGCCGAAGAGGTCGCCCGGTCCCGGCAGTTCCCCTTCCGCTACCTGGCCGCCCGTCGCCACGCACCCTCGGCGCGCTGGTCGGCGCCGCTGGAGCTGGCGCTGAGCCACTCGCTGGGCAACGTACCGGCCCTGAACGGCCGGACCCTGATCCTGGTGGACCGGTCGGGGTCGATGTTCTTCGACACCGTCTCGGAGCGGTCCACCCTCACCCGGGCGGACGCCGCGGCCGTCTTCGGGACGGCGCTGGCGATGCGCGCCGAGGAGGCGGACCTGGTGGAGTACGGATGGTCGAGCGCGCAGGTTCCGTACCGGTCCGGGGAGCCGGTGCTCGACGTACTCGAAAGGTTCAGGAACCTCGGGGGCACCGACACCACCAAGGCGGTCCGCGCCCATTACCAGGGCCACGACAGGGTCCTGATCGTCACCGACGAGCAGACGCTCCCGAGCCGCCGCGGCCTGGCGGAACCGGTCCCCGCGGACATCCCGGTCTACACCTGGAACCTGGCGGGGTACCAGCCCGCCCACGGCCCCGGCGGCCCAAACCGGCACACCTTCGGCGGCCCGGAAGCGGAGCGAATGCGAAAGGCGGGAATTCCCGCTCAAATAAAAATGAAAAAGCGATTCATCCGAAAGTCGGAGGGTTGATATTGCTTCTGGCGTGTCGCGGTGAATCAAATATGGGCGGGAAATGCCCTTATTGTGTGTGAATGATCTCGCTCAAGGGTTTCTCGCTGGTGGGACCGGAGGGGCCGGTATTCGGTCCCATCGACGCCGAGATCCGAAAGGGTCAGCTGGTCGCTGTCGTGGGCCCGGGAGGTTCCGGCCGGTCCAGCCTCCTGATGGTCCTGGCCGGCCGGCTGAAGGGGGGCCGGGGCGAGGGCCCGGGAGCCGATGCGCGCGACATCACCTCCCTGGCCCGGATCACCGGTGTGGTGGAGACCGACGCGTACCGCAAGGTGGGCCAACTCCTACGGGACCAGGGCCTGAGCGGCGAGCTCCCGGGTGACCAGGACCAGCGGTACAGCGAGTTGTCCGCGGCGGACAGGCTGCGGATCGACGTCGGGCTGGCCCTGGCCTCGGGCGCCGAGGCGGTCTTCGTGGACGACGTGGACGACGGCCTGGTCCCCGCGGACCTCGAACGGGCCTGGAGCTACCTGCGCGAGGTCGCCGGATCCGGTGTGGCCGTCGTGGCGAGCGCCTGCGCGGCTCCGTCCGACGTGGACGCCGTGATCGACCTCGGGCGGGGAGCGGCCGCATGAGCGCACTGAGGCTCGCCGCCGTCGAGCTCGCCCGGTTCACGACCGGGCCCCTGGTGCGCCGCCTGGTCCCCCTCGCCCTGGTGCTGCTGCCGACGCTCTACGGCGGGCTGTACCTGTGGTCCAACTGGGACCCGTACGGCAGGCTGAAGAACGTACCCGTGGCGGTCGTGAACCTGGACGAGCCGGTGACGGCGATGGGCAGGACCGTGGACGCGGGCAACAAGTTCGTCGAGGAACTGACCCAGGACCACACCCTGGGCTGGCGGTTCGTCAGCGAGGACGAGGCGCGGCGCGGCCTCGAGGACGGCACCTACTACTTCATCGTGACCGTGCCCCGGAACTTCAGCGCGGACCTGGCCAGCCCGCTCTCCCTGGAGCCCCGGCGCGCCCACCTCACCTTCACCCTGAACGACGCGCGCGGGTTCACCATCGGAAAGATGGGGGAGTCGGTCGAGCCGGAGCTGCAGCGCCGCGTCAACTCGGCGGCCTTCGCGGCCTACACCCAAGGCGTCCTGGGGAAGCTGCCGGAGCTGCACGACCAGATGGCCAAAGCGGCGGACGGCGCGGCGAAGCTCTCGACGGGCACGGGCACCGCGGTCGGTGGAGCCCAGAAGCTCGCCGACGGCATCACGCAGCTCTCCGACGGCTCGAAAACCCTGGCCGACGGCGCCGGGCAGGTGGCGGACGGCACCCAGCAGCTGGTCGACGCGGTCGACGAGGCCGTGGCGACCTTCGAGGGCGAGGTCGCGCACGTGGCCTCTGCCGTCCGGGAAGGAGCGGGTACGGCGGCCGCGACGGTGGAGGTGCTGACCCGGCTGGCGGACAAGGCGGTCGCCGACACCTCGGCCGTGCTGACGACGGTGAAGCAGCTGTGCGCCGCCGATCCGGGTCCGGTCTGCCGCGACGCGGTCCGGGCGGCGACCACCGCGCACCGGATCACGGTGAAGGTCTCCAAGGACCTGCACGAACTCCAGCGCCTGCTCACCAAGGCGGCCAACGTGCCGCCCACGCTCGACGCGCTCGCGAAACTGCTCGTCACGGGCGAGCACACCGTGCTCACGGTCGCGGACGACCTCACCCGGGCCACCACGAAGGCGGCCCGGGCGGCCGCCGCGGTCCACCGTCACGTCAAGCACAGGTGCGCCGGCGACCCGGGGCCGGTGTGCACCGGCCTCGTCGAGCTGACGAAGGAGGTGAAGCTCGCGGCCGAGTGGGTCAACACCGCCCAGCACCGGATCGACGCCGCCGTACGGCGCCTGGCGGGCATCGTCGACCAGGCCGCAGCCCGCCTTACCGAACTGCCGGGCACCATTGCCGAAGCCCAGTCACAGGTCCAGCTCCTCAACGACGGCGCACACAAGGTCGCGGACGGCGCGAACCAGCTCCGCGACAACCTGGGCAAGGCCGAGGACGGCGCGAACGAGCTGACGTCCGGCCTGGTCAAGCTCAAGACGGGCGCGAACGAGCTGGCGAGCGGGCTCGACGCGGGCGTGAAGAAGATCCCCTCGATCCGGCCGGCCCTGCGGGCCAAGATGGCCGACGTACTGTCCAACCCGGTGGAGATCCGCACCGACGTCGAGAACCCGGCCCACGTCAACGGCCGCGGCCTGGCCCCCTTCTTCTTCGGCATCGCCCTGTGGGTCCTCGGACTCCTCGGCTACCAGATCCTGCGCCCCTTCAACGCCAGGGCACTGGCCGGGGACCTGCCTTCGACGACCGTCGCCCTCGGGGGGTGGCTGCCGATCATGGGCATCGGAGCCCTCGCCGTCGGCGTCCTCTACTCCGCGGTCGACCTGGGCCTCGGCCTCGACCCCCTCCAGCCCGTCCACACCGTCGGCATCATGCTGCTGGGCGCGGCCGCGTTCACGGCGATCTCCTACGCCCTCAGGGCCGCCCTCGGCGTGGTCGGCGGACTGCTCTCCCTCGTGCTCCTGATGCTCCAGCTGACCTCGGGCGGCGGCACGTACCCGGTCCTGACCTCACCTCAGCCCTTCAAGTTCCTGCACCCGGTCCTGCCGATGTCCTACCTGATCGACGGCCTGCGCGTGTCGATCTCCGGCGGCAGGGAGCAGGACTTCTGGTACGACGTCCTGGTGCTGACGGGATACCTGGCGGGCGCACTCGCCCTGGCCGCCCTGGTCGCGCACAAGCAGCGCACCTGGACGTTCGGCAGGATGAAGCCGGCCGTGGAGATGTAGTGCTGCCGGTGCTGCCCCCACTGGGCGGACCTACTGGGCGGACCTACTGAGTGCAGCTGGTGATCGTGGGGTTCGAGGGATCGCAGTTGCCGGGGTTGTTGTTCGCGATGGTGCTGTGGTTGAGGGTGATGTTTCCGCCCTGGTTGTGGAGGCCGGCCGGGGCGTGGGCCGAGGTGTTGCGCGTGACACGGGAGTCGTTGAGCGTCGCGTCGCCCTGGTTGTGAATTCCGGCGCCGGTTCCCTGGGTGACCGCGTTCCCGTCGATGACGGTGTTGCGGGTCTGGAGCGTTCCGAAGTTGTAGATGCCGCCACCGGAGAAACTCGCGGTGTTGCCGCGGATGGCGGTTTGGACATTGATGGTGAGCGTGCCGAAGTTGGCGATGCCCCCGCCGGTTCTGGCGTTGTTGCTCTGGATCTGGGTGCTGGTGATGGTCGCGGAGGAACTGTTGGTGTGGATGGCGCCGCCCAGGCCCTGTGCTTCGTTGCCGGTGAGGATGCTCGCGGTCACGGTGAAGGGCGAGGAGATGCTGTTGTGCGCGATGGCTCCGCCGTTGCCGCCGGTGATGGGGCCGGTGGAGTTGCTGGTGAAGACGCTGAGGTCCACGCGTGTGGTGCCGCTGCTCAGGACCGCGCCGCCGTGGCCGGATTCGGTGCTGTTGTTCTTGAAGTAGGAACCCACGACGCGGAGGGTTCCATTGTTGTTGTTGACGGCGCCGCCGCCGTTTCCGGAGGTATTGCCGGTGAGGCGGACGTTGACAAGGGAAAGAAGGGTGTCGAATCCCAGCTGGACGGCCCCGCCCTGGGCGCTTCCCACGGCTTTGGCGTTGGTGAGGGCCAGGTCCCGGAGCGTCAGGTTCCCGCGGGTGGCAGGGGGGAGGTTGAAGAAGCGGAATTCGTTGTCGGTGTTCTCGTCGCGGGTGAGGGTGGCATTGCGCCCGTTGATGGTGATGGGGCTGGTGATCTGGGGGAGCGCGGCCTGGCCGGGGCCGGGGGACTGCTCGGTGAAGGTGTAGGTGCAGTCCTGCGCGAGGTTGAGGGTGTCGGGGGTGGTGGGGGTGCTGTTGGCGGTGGTGATGGCCTGGACGAGGGCGGCGGGGGAGCAGCCGACGCTGATGGTGGCGGCGTGAGCGGGGGTGGCCGCCAGGCCGGCGCAAGTGAGTGCGAATGCGGGCGTGGCGAGCAGGGCGGCGGCCTGGCGGGGGCGGCGCAGTGGCCTCATTCTCGGACTCCTATTTCGGGGGAGGCGCCGGGAGGCGATCCGCTCATTGTTTACATCAGATAAACATCCATCCTTTTCAGGACACACCGGGCATATGCGTGGAGCTCCCGCATGGGTCAAGCGGCCACGGCGCGGGTGCTGCTGGCCTGCGTACCGGTGGCCCGGGCCAGCGGCGGACCGCTCGCGTGGGCACTGCGGCCGGCGGTGAAATCAAGCGGGCTGCCGCCGGTGAGGAGTCTGAAGTCCCGGTTCAGGTGCGACTGGTCGAAGTAGCCGCAGAGATGGGCCACATGACTCAGTGATGCCGAGGTCTGCAGCAGGTGCAGGGCGTGCTGGAGCCTCATGATCCGGACGGCGGCCTTGGGCGTCAGGCCGATCTGTTCGCGGAAGCGCTGCTGGAGGCGTCGGGTGCTCCAGCCGGTGGCCTCCGCGAGCTCCTGCACGGTGGTGCGTCCTGTCCGTCGGTGCATGTGCCGCCAGACCTGACGGATTTCGGCGGCTCCGGCCGGGGGTTCGCCCACCCGGGCGGCCAGGGTGCGGTCGAGCTGGGCGAAGGCCCGGCACCAGGTGTCCGCGGCGGCCAGGCTCCGGTGGAGGCGGGCGAGCCAGGGGAGGGACAGCTGCTCGGGGACGACCACCGAGTCCGTGAGCTGGTGCATGGGCAGGCGGAACAAGGTGGCCGCCGTCCACGGGGCGAAGGCGATCTCGATGCCGTGGATCCCGCCGTGGTGCGTGCCCAGGCCCGCCTGCTGCTGCGGCCCGCTCAGCAGGGACGTGTGCTGGACGGGAGTGTGCTCCGGGCCGTGCAGCAGCGTCAGGGGTTCGGCGAACCCGAGAACGAGGTACACGCACCCGTCCGGGGTCTCCAGTCGCGCCCGCGCGCTGGGAGCTTCGATGCGGAACCCCCGGTAGCCGAGTACCCCGGGCAGACCGGGTGGTCCGGTGCGCCGGGCCACCTCCCAGCCGGGGCCGCTGCGTAAGTCGATGCCGGGACATGCGGGTGTCACGAGTTGCACGGGTCCCCCTGATGATCAGCGGTGTGGAGGTGCAAGGCGCGGCAGACGGCCGCGTGGTCAGCGGCCAGCCTGCCGCACCCGAGCCGGATGGCACCCCGTGATGACCGTCACGCAACGAGTGGCGGTCCGGTCCACGGCGGTCCGGTCCACCCGTCCGGTCCGAGGCGCACCAGGACTCTGCGGCGGCCCTCAGCGGTGACCCGGGCGCTTCGCGTTTTTCCAAGACGGTGCCGCGCGGTACCGGCATCGTCGTGCCCGGCTCACCCCCCAGCAGGGTCCCCGGATCCTGCCGACAGAAGGAGCACCTGTGAGGACCACTCGATTCACCACCGCAGCGGCGATCGCCCTCGCGCTGGCCGGCTGCCTGGCGACGGCCGGTCAGGCCACCGCGGGCACGGCGTCGGCATCCGGTGCGGGATTCGGTGCCCAGTCCCGCGCCGCCGGCCTCACCGCGGCCCAGTCCCGCACGCTGCAGGCGCAGGTCGACGCGCAGTTGGCCCAGGAGGGGGGCGCGCAAACCGCGGCGAACGAGGTGACGCTGGCCAACGGCACCGAGATCCTCCTGGTGCTGCCGGGCGAAACCTACGCCCGCGACCTCGACGGAACCGCCCCGCGTACGGCGAGCACGCTCGCGGCCCCGGCGAGCTGTGGCTCGTACACCTTCTGTGCCTACACCGGCGCGAACTTCACCGGTACCGTCAAGCGGCAGAGGCTGTGCAGCGAGACCATCGACGTCCGCACCTGGACGGGCACCGGCTCCTGGAGCAACAACCAGTCGTCCGGTACCCGGGCCAGGATGTACGGCAGCGCCGGAGAGCTCCGCTACACGACCCCGGGGGCCTACTCCGAGGACCGCAACGGCTCCTGGAACACGATCCACAAGATCGACGCCTGCTGACCCCCTCGCCCCGGCCCGTCCCGGGCGCGCGCGGATCCCGGACCCGGTTCCCGGCCCGCACGTGCCCGGGACGGCGTGCGTTCGCCCCCGCGCACCTACGGGGCTTGCGTCGCCCCGGGCCGGGGCTGCAGGCCGAGCCGCCTGACCGCCGGGATCCGGCGGTTCAGTGGAGCTCAGGCATGCGCAGCCGCGCGGGCGGGCAGGTAGGGCCTGATGTTGCGCCAGGCGCGCTCGGTGTACTCCTCCTTCTCGCCGACCGGGGCGACGTAGTGCAGCGCGCTTTCGGCGGCCTCGGTTCCCTCGAGGCGGGCGATGATCCACGCGGCGAGGTACTGCGAGGCCAGGCAGCCGCCGGCGGTGGCGATGTTGTCCTTGGCGTAGAAGGGCTGGTTGAGGACCTCGATGCCGGCGGCGACGACCCAGGGCCTGGTGGTGAGGTCGGTGCAGGCGGGGACGTCGTCGAGCAGGCCGAGCCTGGCCAGCACGAGCGCGCCGGAGCACTGAGCCGCGATGAGCTGGCGCGAGGGGTCCAGGCCGCGCAGGACGTTCATGATGGCCGGGTCCTCCGTCACCTCACGGGTGGCGATGCCGCTGCCGATGATGACGGCATCGGCGGCGCAGGCCTCCTCGAGCGTGGACGTCTGCTCGATGGTCACCCCGTTCATCGACGTCACCTTCGGGCTGGGGGTGGCGATGGTGACGCGCCAGCCGTCGGTCTTGATGCGGTTCAGCACGCCGAGGGCGATGAGGGAGTCGAGCTCGTTGTAGCCCTCGAAGGTGAGGATGGCGATGTGCACGACGGCGGTCCTTTCCGGATGACTTGAGAGCACGACCGTAAGGATCCGGTCCAGGACAGCCAAAGAATTGTCATGGATACAATCCGGTGCATGGCGGCCCCGCGGTACAAGAAGCTCGTCGACTCGCTCGCATCCGAGATCCGGAGCGGGAGCCTCGCCCCGGGGGAGCGGCTGGCGACCCACCGCGCTCTCGCCACCCGCGAGGGCATCGCCGTGGTGACCGCGACCCGGGTGTACGCCGAGCTGGAAACGATGGGCCTGGTGAGCCGGGAGCAGGGACGCGGCACGTTCGTGCGCGACCTCGCGGTGCCCGCCGGTCACGGCATCGACCAGCAGGCCGTCGCCGCGGATGCGGTCGACCTCAGCTTCAACAACCCGTCGCTACCCGGCCAGGCCGACCTCCTGCGGCAGGCCCTGCGGGAAGTGGCCGCCTCCGGCGACCTCGACTCGCTGCTGCGCTACCAGCCGCACCGGGGGCGGCCGCAGGACAGGGCCTCCATCGCACGGCATCTCGCTCTCCGGGGCATCACGGCCGACGCGGACCGGCTCCTCATCACCAACGGTGCCCAGCAAGGCCTGGCCGTCACCGTCATGGCCCTGCTGAGCCCCGGCGACGTCGTCGCGGTGGACGCCCTCACCTACCCGGGTTTCAAGGTGCTCGCGCACGCCTTCCACCTCGACCTGGAGCCCGTCCCCACCACACCCGACGGACCGGACCTCGATGCCCTGGAGCGGCTGTGCGCGACCCGCCCGGTGCGCGCGATCTACACCATGCCCACCCTGCACAACCCCCTGGGCTGGGTCATGCCGGCCGCCGACCGCACCCGCCTGATCGGGATCGCACGGCAGTACGGTCCGCTCGTCATCGAGGACGCCTCGTACGCCTACCTGGACGAGAACCCTCCACCGCCCCTGGCCGAGACCGCCCCGGACATCACCGTCTACGTCTCGGGCCTCTCCAAGAGCATCGCCAGCGGCCTGCGGGTCGGCTTCGTCCTCGCCCCGCCGTCCGCCGTGCCCTCGCTCGAACGCGCCGTCCGGGTGAGCACGTGGAACACTCCCGCCCTCACCACCGCCATCGCCTGCCGCTGGCTCGACGACGGCACGGTGGGCCACCTGGAAGCGCGGAAGCGGGACGACGCCAGGGCCCGCCAGGCCATCGTCGGGCAGGAGCTGGCCGGGCTCCCGGTGATCAGCCATCCGGCGTCCTACTTCACCTGGCTGCCCCTGCCCGACGACGCCCGCGCCGACCGCCTGACCGCGAACCTCGCCCGCAGGAACATCTCGATCACCACGGCGGAGCCGTTCAGCACCTCGGCGCACACACCGCAGGCGATCCGCCTGGCCCTGGGCTCGACCGATCTGGACACCCTCAGGTCGACACTCCGTACGGTCCGCCGCGTCGCCGCCGAGGACGCCTGCGTCTGAGTGTCGAGTGGCCCGTCGGCGCGTGGTTCGCGGTGATCCGGGGGTAGCGTCGCCCACATGGACTTCCGTACCACTGGCGAGCGCGCCCGACGCCTCGCGCACCTGCACGCCGAGAACAAGCCGCTCGTACTGCCGACCGTCTGGGACGTGTGGTCCGCGCGGACGGCGGCCGGCGCGGGGTTCCCCGCGCTGACGATCGGCAGCCATCCGCTCGCGGCCTCGCGGGGAGCCGAGGACCAGGAAGGGCAGACCTTCGAAGAGGTCCTCGCCGCCGTCAGGCCGATCATCGCGGCCGTCGACGTCCCCGTGTCCGTGGACCTGGAAGCCGGGTACGGACAGGACCCCGCGGACCTCATCGCCGGACTCACCGAGGTCGGCGGCGCCGGCCTCAACATCGAGGACACCGTCCACTCCGACGGCGGACGCCTGCGCACCCTGCAGGAGCACTCCGACTACATCGCCGGCCTGCGCGCGGCGGCCGACGATGCCGGGATCCCGGTCTGGATCAACGGACGTACCGACCTCTTCGCGCACGCGGAGGACGCCTCCGCCGTCCTCGACGAGGCGATCGAGCGACTGCTGGCCATGGAGCGGGCCGGCGCCGACAGCGTCTACCCGGTGCGCATCCAGGACAACGACGCGGCGCTCGCGGCGGTGACCGGCGCCGTCGCGATTCCGGTGAACTCCACGGCCCACCCCGTCAAGCACGACCTCGAACGCTTCCGCCGCCTCGGCGTCGGCCGGATCACCTACGGCCCCCTGCTGCAACTCGCGATGACGGATGCGATGAAGGGCGCGCTCAGCCCCTGGGCGCCCTGACGCAGCGGGGTTACGGGGGCGTCAGGTCGAGGGTGGCGGCCGCGCCTCCGTCCGGGGCGTTCGCGAACGTCAGCCGGGCGCCGAGGACGGCGGCCTGCCCGAGCGCGATGGTGAGCCCGAGGCCGTGCCCGCGGCCCCGCTCGGGCGATCCCGTACGGAAGCGCTGCGGGCCCTCGTCGAGCAGCGCGGCGGGAAAACCCGGGCCGTGGTCCCGTACGACGATCCGTGCGCCCGTGACGGTGACCTCGACGGGGGCCGCTCCGTGGCGGTGCGCGTTGGTCAGGAGGTTGACCACGATCCTTTCCACCCTGCGCGGGTCGGTCTCGACGACGTGCGCGACCCCGGCCGTGACGACGGTCGGGGCCGGCGTCGGTGTCTGCGTCTGCGTCCGGCGGACGACGTCGGCGACCAGCTCGCCCAGCGGCACCGCGTCGGTCCGGGCCCGTTCGGCCCCGGCGTCGAGCCGGGAGATCTCCAGGAGGTCCTCGACCAGCCCGTTCAGGGCCCGGGCCCGGTCGCGTACGAGTTCGGAGACCTCGTCGTCCTCCGGGAGGAGCCCGGCCGCGGTGGACAGGCCCATCAGCGGGGTGCGCAGTTCGTGCGCGACGTCCGCCGTGAAGCGCCGCTCGTCCTCCAGCTTCCGCTGCAGGACGCCGGCCATCTCGTCCATGGCCGCGGACATCTCGGTGATCTCGTCACGGGCCCGGCCGCCCGGGCCGACCCGGGCGTCGAGGTCGCCGGCGGCGATGGCCCGGGCGGTACGGGAGCCACGGCGCAGCCTGCGGTTCATCGGCTCGGTGGCCAGGGCGGCGAGCGGTACGACGACCAGGAGGGCGGCGAGCACGGCCTTGACGATGCTGCGGTCCAGGAGCTGTAGGCCGCGCACCTCGGCGCTCATGTCCGTCCGGGCGACGAGCACCTTGTCGCCCGCGACGGGCATGGCCGCCCACAGCCAGTACCAGTTGGGGGGTTTGCGGTCGTACCAGGTCGCGTAGAGGCCGGCCGGATCCTTGGCGGCCAGCGCCCGCGCGAGCGGTGGGTCCAGCTGCTCCGGGGTGAGGACCTCGACGTCGAGCGGCGCGCTGCCCGTACGCGCGTACTCGCGCTCCGCGGCGTCGAGCCGCGCGCCGACGCGTTCGAGTCCGGTCCGCTCACTGCGTTCCTCCATCGCCCGGTGGACGAGTACGCCGATCACCGCGGCCACCGCGCAGCAGGCGGCCGCGGTGAGGGCGGCGATCTTCCAGCGCAGGGCGCGCGGGTTGAGCAGGGCCATGTGCCGGTCCGCCCCTTCGGTTTCAGTCGCGGACGAGTTTGTAGCCGAAGCCGCGGACGGTCTCGATCCGGTCGGCGCCGATCTTCTTGCGCAGCCGGAGCACGCACAGGTCCACGACCCGGGTGTCGCCTTCCCAGCCGTAGTCCCAGACGTCGCGCAACAGCCTGCGGCGGTCCAGTACGGCGCCGGGAGACGCGGCGAACTCCAACAGCAGGCGCAGCTCGGTGGGGGTCAGCGGGACGGCCCGCCCGGCCCGGTGGACCTCCAGGCCGAGGGTGTTCACGCTCAGGTCGCCGAAGACCAGTACGCCCTCGGCCGGCTCGGCCGGCTCGGCGGACTCGGGCGGCCGGAAGGTCGCGCGGCGCAGCAGCGTACGGATGCGGGCGACGAGGACAGCGGTGTCGACGGGTTTGACGACGTAGTCGTCGGCGCCCGCCTCCAGCCCGGCGACCACGTCGAGGGCGTCACCGCGCGCGGACATCATCAGGACCGGGACGAGACTCTCCTCGCGGATCCGCCGGCACAGCCCGATGCCGTCGAGCTCGGGCAGCATCACGTCGAGGATCAGCAGATCGTGTGCGCCGGCCCGGAAGGCCTCCAGCCCGGCGAGTCCGTCCGCGGCAACCGCGACCTGGTAGCCGTAGCGCTCC
This sequence comes from Streptomyces sp. TBY4, assembly GCF_024213195.1. Classification (GTDB taxonomy): domain Bacteria; phylum Actinomycetota; class Actinomycetes; order Streptomycetales; family Streptomycetaceae; genus Streptomyces. The sequence continues at coordinate 257,765 of NZ_JANAVF010000010.1, forward strand.
AGGGACAGCTGGACGGCGCGCCGGATGGTGGCGTCGTCCTCGACGACGAGGACGCTGACGGGGTCGGGGACCCGGGTTTCCGACACACAACCTACCTGCTCATAAACGGACATATGCTCCGCCCATCGTAGTCACTGGACGACCGTGCCGTAGTGCGGTCACAGCCGCAGCGAGGCCGCGACGGGGAGGTGGTCGCTGCCGGTGGCCGGCAGGGTCCACGAGGCGACCGGACTCACCCCCTTCACGAGGATCTGGTCGATGCGGACCAGCGGGAACGAGGCGGGCCAGGTGAAACCGAAACCGGCCCCTGCCTCCCGCTGCGCCGAGCGCAGCTGCGATGTCACCGGCCGCAGTGCCGAGTCCTCGGCCGTCCCGTTGAAGTCGCCCATCACGACGACCCGGGGCAGCGGCTCGGCCCGTACGGCCTCGGCCAGCTTCACGGCCGCCTCGTTGCGGCGCGCGGTGGTGAAACCGGCGCTCGGGGTCACCCGCACCGACGCGAGGTGCGCCGCGTACACGGCGACGGGCCCGCCGGGGGTGTCGACCGTCGCCCGTACGGCGCGCGTCCAGGGCATGATCGGCACCGGTTCCACCCCGTGCAGCGGGTACTTGCTCCACAGGCCGACGCCGAGGTGCACCGAGTGGTACGGGTATCCGTCCGCGAGCTCGCGCTCGTACACGGGCGTCGCCCGCGAGGACAGCTCCTCCAGCGCGAGCACGTCCGCGCCCGAGGCCGCGAGGGCTCGCGCGGTCCGCGCGGGATCGGGGTTCTCCTCGTCGACGTTGTGGCTGACCACGGTGAGGTCCCCGCCCGCGGCGCGCTTGTCGGTGAGCATCCCGCCGAAGAGGGAGACCCAGACGACCGCGGGCGCCAGTACGGCGACCGCCGCGAGCCGTGACCGTCGTACCGCCGCCGTCACCAGCAGCGCGGGCACGCTCAGCCCGGCCCAGGGCAGGAACGTCTGGAACAGGCTGCCGAGGTTTCCGAGCCCGTTCGGAACGTGGGCGTGCAACGCCATGACCAGGGCGCTGCACACCGCTGCGGCGGCGACCACCCGGCCGCGCCGGCCCGTGGTGGTACGGGGCCCACGCGCCCCTCCGGCGCCTCGTGGCCCGGCGTCGGGTCGGACACAGGTGGTGGGCCGGACCTCGGCGATGGGCTCGGTACGGTTCGCAGCATTCGGCACGGCAACGGCCTCCCGGCATCACGTACACCGGGAATCGGGTACCACCACACCCTCGGACCGACACGCTTCCAGCAGGTCAGGAAGCCACTGCGAGCACCCGGCGACCGTGTTTCAGCTGCGTATCACCCCGCAGGTGCCCGCGCCGCAACCACCACCCCGGCCTCCCCAACTCTGTTTCTGCTACTACGAGTTGATGGATGCATCAGCCCTGCGGGGTATGCCGCCGCGACCACGGTCTGACGTCTCCTCCCGCTGCCGCTGGCTACCGTCGTGGACATGACCACTTTCTCCAGGGCGGCCACCGCCGCCGCAGTCGTACTGGCCCTGTCCTTCCCGCTGGCCCTCGCCGGCTCGGCCTCGGCCTCGCCGCTCTCCGCCGCGTCCTCAGCGCAACCCGTGGCCGAGGTGTCGGCGGAGAGCCGGGCCGAACTCCCGCGCCCGACCGGCACGTTGCCGGTCGGCAGCTCCGTCCTCCACCTCGTGGACCGCTCGCGCCCCGACCCGTGGATGCCCGACGCCGACGGACGAGAACTGATGGTGACGCTCCACTACCCGGCCGCACACCCCGGAAGGGGGCACACGGCCCCGTACGCGAGCACCGAGGAGACCCAGGCGCTCATCGACGGCTACGGCCTCGGCGAAGCGATCACGGCGGCCGACCTGAGCGCGATGCGCACGTACGCCCGGCGGGACGTGCGCCCGGCACCCGGCCGGTACCCGCTCGTCGTCCTGTCCCCGGGCTTCACGGTCTCCCGCTACACCCTCACCGCCCTCGCCGAGGATCTGGCCAGCCGCGGCTACGTGGTGGCCTCCGTGGACCACGCCTACGAGTCCCTCGGCATCCGCACGCCCGACGGCCGACTGCTGACCTGCGCGGCGTGCGGGCCCATCAGCGAGGGCGAGGTACCGGAAAGCAAGATCACGACCGGCCGGGCCCGCGACGTGTCGTACGTCGTGGACCGGCTGACGGGACGGCACGCGGCCTGGAAGTACGCCGGGACGATCGACCGGCGCAGGATCGCCATGGCCGGTCACTCGATCGGCGGCGCCAGCGCGATGACCGCGATGCTGGGCGACGAGCGGATCCGCGCGGGCATCAACATGGACGGTGCCTTCTACGACTCCGTGCCCGAGGAGGGGCTCGGGGGCCGCCCGTTCATGCTGCTCGGCACCGACGACGAGATGCACCGCCCCGGCGGCCTGGACCACACCTGGGACACCGCGTGGCACCGGTTCGGCGGCTGGAAGCGGTGGCTGACCCTCGCCGGATCCGACCACTTCACCTTCACGGACGGGGCCGTCATCCTGGACCACTTCGGCGTGCCGCGCAGCCCGCTGCCGGCGGATCGGGCCCTGGCCCTCACCCGCGCCTATGTCGCAGCCTTCTTCGACCAGCACCTCAAGGGCATCGCACAGCCGCTGCTCGACGGACCGTCGGCCGCCAACCCGGAAATGATCTTCCACAATCCCTGACGGGGCTACTTCACTCCGCGCTGCATGGACGTGATGTTCAGCGGCCCCAGGGGGGTCGTCCGCAGCGTGGTGAAGCCGAAGTGGTGGTACAGCGGGACGTTCGCCGGATCGGCGGTGGTGAGGTACAGCCCGTGTCCGACGGGTGCGGTCGCGAGGACGTGGTCCAGGAGGAGGCGGCCGGCGCCGCGACCGGTCAGCCCGGGGCGCACGCCGACGAATTCCAGTGTCCAGGCCCCCGGGGGCGCGGCCCCGTCGGTGGCGTCCAGGTAGCGCAGGGTCCGGCCGAGGGCGCGAGGCCCGCACCGCAGTCCGGTACGGGCTGCCCAGAGGGCGCGGGCGCCGGCGGACGGGGTCGCACCCGGCGGGGTGAGGACGGCCGCCGCGAGGAGCCGGCCCTCCCCGTCGACGAGCGCGGTACGACGGGCCCCGGCGAGCCCGGCGTGGGTGCGCAGGGTGGTCCGGAACCAGTGGGTGCGTACGGGGGCCGAGTCGCCGCAGATCCAGGAGACGGCGGGTTCCCGGGCGAACGCGGCGGCCAGCAGCTCGGCGCAGCCGGCCGTCCCGGGGGCGGTGTCGATCCGCCAGGAACTTCCGGCGGCCCCGGCCTCAGGCATCCCGCTTCCCCTCCAGCGGCGCCTCGGGTACGAGGTGACAGACGAGCAGCTTGAGGAAGAACAGCGGTGCGAACCAGGCGAGCGCGGCGGGCACCGGCAGCCAGAACAGGTTCACCAGCACGGCTGCCATCAACAGGGCCATCGCCACGGGCCGTTTGAGGTGCACGGGCGCGAACTCCACGGCCGCGGCCCCGCCGAGCAGCAGCGCGGCGTTGACCAGTGTCCACGCGATGTCCCCGGACAGGACGAACAGTCCGATCGCGCCGAGGTGGAGCAGGTGGGCCGGCACGAACAGCAGCCGGGCGCGCCTGGCCTCGGGGCCGGCGCGGTGGTACCAGCGTTTCGCGGAGTTGGAGGCGTTCGTCAGCACTCCGCCGATCAGGTCGAGCCCCGCCAGGACGACCACGACGAGCTGCGCCGTCGACCAGTCGCGTGCGGCCCCCGAGGTCCACAGGCCGGCGGCCAGGAGCAGGGCGCAGCCGAGGAGGCCGATGGTCTCCACCGCGGACTCGGAACGGGACTTGCCGGGGCCCATGAACCGCTCCAGGCGTCCCGCGAGGCCGGGCGGGGTGGCTGGTACCTCCCACGAGATCCGCAGGTCATCGCGCATCGGACGTACTCCTTCCGGTAGTTGCGGCGCTTTCGGTGACCGCCCCGCCCCACAGGCCGCGCAGCAGGCGCCACAGCTGCGCCGGGACCTCGCCCTCCGGAAGGTCCGCCGCCCCGGTGGGGGCCTCGGTCGTCATGCGGGCCAGGGCCCAGGCGTCGGCCGCCCGGACGACCGCCGCGGTGGCCGACACGAGCAGTCCGTGTTCCACGTCGGTACGGATCACCCCGAGCCGCTGCCCGTCCGTGACCAGGGCGCCGAACCAGTCGAGCCACGGGCCCGCATGGGTACGCCCGATGGCGGATTCGGCGAGGGCCAGGTCCTCGGGGTGGTCCTGCAGATGGGCGGCGAGGGCGGCGGAACCGGCGGCGAACCGGGACCGGAGGTCAGCCTCGTCGCGGGCCGGGAGCCAGGGGCCGAGGGCGCTGAGGAGCCGCCCGAGCACTCCGTCGAGGACCGCGGTGAGCAGGTCCTCGCGGCCGTCGAAGTAGTGGTAGGCCGCGGTCTTGGAGACCCCCGCGGCCTCGATGATCTTGTTGTAGGAGGCGCCTTCGGCGCCGTGCTCGGCGAAGTGGCTGCGCGCCACCCCCAGGATGAGTTCCTGGCGCTCTGCGGGCAGTCGATCGAAACGGGGGAGGGGCATGATTGAAGAGTACCACTGGGGTGTACTAGTGGTACACCCCAGTGGTTCACTCGACGGCGCTCGCCACCCGTACTCGTCTACTCGTCCGTCGCGGAACCGGCGTCCGTAGCCAGCCATGCGCGCGGGGAGTGCCCTGTGCGCTGGGTGAAGGCCCGGGAGAAGGCCGGCGGGTTCGCGTAGCCGAGCTGGGCCGCGGTGTGGGTGACCGAGGAGCCGGAGCGCAGGAGGCCCTTCGCCACGCTGATCCGCCATTCCGCGAGGTAGTCGGCCGGCGGCTGCCCGACCAGTTCCTTGAAGCGGGCTGCGAAGGAGCTGCGGGACATGCGTGCCTCCCGGGCCATCGCGGCCAGGGTCCACGGTCCACCCGGTGCCTCGTGGATCGCCGTGAAGGCCCGGGCGAGGCGCTCGTCCGAGAGGCCCGTCAAGAGGCCGCGGGGGAGGGCGAGTTCGTCCGGGTGGCCGAGCATCCAGCGGTAGAGCTGGATCATGACCACCTCGAACATCCTGTCCGCCAGCACCCGGCTCCCGCAGCGCGCGTTGTCGATCTCCGCGAAGAGGAGATCGAGCGCGGGGCCGAGCGTGGGCACTTCGTCGAGCGGCAGCACGACGACGGGAGGCAGTGTGCGGACCAGGGGGTGGGTGGGCCCGCCGTCGAAATCGAGGGTGGCGCAGGCGAAGTCGGAATCCTCGGTGGGGGCGTTGTGGAACGCGTGCTCAAGGGGGCGCGGGTAGAACAGCAGGCTCGGCCTGTCGATCTGCAACCTCTCGAGGTGTCCGCCGGCGCCCTGGTGGGTCACGCTCATCTCGCCGCGTCTGAGGACGTGCAGAAAGCTCCGGCCGGGCTGTGCGGCGAAGGTGGTCACGCCGCACAGGGGGCCGGTGTGGAACAGCCGCGTACGGACGCGGAACTTTTCCAGCAGGGGCGAGATCCGGTCCAGGGGTGTCATCGCCGCATCGTGTCAGACGATTTGGTAAGAAGTCGAGACTCTACGTACCCCAACGTCCATGACGCCTCGACAGGATGATCTTACTTCGCCTCGACCGATGCGGAGCAGCCTTCCTGAACCCTTGGAGCAGTCATGTCCCACGTCGCCCACGTCGCCCCCGCCGCCCACGTACCCCTCGTCGAGCACGAGTCCGCGACCGGAGCGGTCAAGGAGCAGTTCGATCAGATCCACGCCGCCTTCGGCGCCGTTCCGGCCATGTTCCGCGCCGTGGCCAACTCGCCCGCGACCCTGGCCAGCATGTGGGGTTCGTTCGGCGCGTTCGCCGGCGGCACCCTCGGCGCGGCTCTCGGCGAGCAGATCGCCGTCGCGGTGGCCAACCGGAACGCGTGCGAGTACTGCCTGTCGGCGCACACGGTGCTGGGCCGCAGGGCCGGGGTGTCCCCCGAGGCGCTCCAGGCCGCGCAGAGCGGCTCGTCCGAAGACCCGCGAACCGCCGCGCTGCTCGGCTTCGCCCTCAAGCTGGTCGAGCACCGCGGGCAGGTCACGGCACAGGAGGTACAGGCCGTCCGTGACCAGGGCTGGGGCGACGAGCACCTGGTCGAGGTGATCGGACAGGTCGCGCTCAACCTGTTCACCAACTACATCAACGTCGCCCTCCAGGTACCGGTCGACTTCCCGTCGGTGGCGCTGCGGCGCGGCTGACCCGGGAATCCGGACGGCCCCGCCCTGTGGCGGGGCCGTCCGGTGCTCGCTCACCCCGGGAAGGCCGCTGTCAGTGCGTCAGATAGGCCCGGGTCACCGTGATCTCCGACCGGTTGCCCGTGGCGTCGGTCACCGTGCCCCGGAGGGAGACGTGGCCGCCCTTCGCCGGGTTCCTGACCGTCACCGCACCGTCCGCCAGCGGGACGGTCCGCCAGGTGCGGCCCTCGTCGTAGGAGACCTGGACCGTGAGGGACTTCGGCTTGCCGCCGAGGACGGTGACCGGGATGCGGACCTTCCGGTCGGCCGGCGACGTACCGCTCAGGGACAGTTCCGGGGCGAAGTGCACGGTCGAGACCGGGACGGCGACCTTCGTCTTGCCGTCCGGATCGTCGTCGGCCGGGGTCTTCGACCGGAACCACCAGGTGGCCGTCACCTCGGTCGAAATCCGCGACACCGTCTGCGGCCGGGTGAAGGAGGTGACCAGCTTGTACGAGGCGTTCGCCGCCGGGACGGCGAATCCGTCCGAGCCGGACAGTTCCACGTCGTACCGCCCGATCTCCTTGCCCTTGGAGTACAGGACGGTCTTGCCCTGGCCGACGTGGTCGCGCCCGGGATGCCCGGCGCCGTCCGTCATCAGCGGCGGCCCGCCGAACAGACGGTCGCCCCTGCGGAACAGGGCGTATCCCCCCTCGGGCGCCATGCGCGGGCCGAACACCCCGGCGCCGAAGCGCTCCCGGTAGGTCCGCCCGGCCTGGTAGGCGGCGGTCCCACCCCTGTGCTCGGTCTCGGCGACAGGGGAGCCGTCCGCGTCCAGCGCGGACTGCACCGTGGACAGGTTCCACAGCACCCCGTCCTTCGCCGACAGGTGGAGCTTCACCGAGCCCGGCAGCGGCCTGGCGAGGTAGGAGAGGCTGTCTCCGATGGAGTCGGGCAGCATGCCCCGCGCGACGACCTCGCCCACCTTGCCGGGCGCCGAGGAGCCCTGCTCGACCGTCACCGTCGCCAGCTCGCTCCGCTTGACGTGCTGGACGTGGCCGGTGGCCAGCCGCTGGACCGGACCGCCCGAGACGAGGTGGTACTCCTCGGCCGCGCCGTCCCTCCAGTGCGTGTCCCACTGCTGGAACAGGGTGGTGACGGGGACCGGATCCATGCTCTGCCCCCGACGCTGGAGCGCGGAAGCAGGTCCGGAGCCCACGTCCGGGCCCATGTGCGCCGTGCGCAGCCCGGTGAGGTTCGTGACCCACTTCCCGAAGCCGTGGGACCCCGTGGGCAGCCGCAGCTCGTAGCCGAACGACGCGGACGCGAGGGTGGCGCTCTTGGAGGGGACGGTGATGTCCACCGGCTTGGCGGTGCGCGCGTCCACGTTCAGGGTGGTGTCACCGGTGATGTCGAGGCGCGGCTGCGCCATCCAGTCCACGCCCTTGGCGTCGTCGTCCACCACCATGCGGATGGTGGAGTCGAACATGTAGGAACCGGGAGGCACGCGCAGCTTGTAAGTGTCCGTCCCCGTCTGCCCGTCCGTCGTCCCTCCGCCCCACCAGAACTGCCGGTCGGCCCCGTCGCCCGTCATCCCCTTGAGGACGGCGAAGTAGGACGTGGGCTCCTTGCCGTCCCGTCCGATGTGCTTGACGGTGAGGTCGTACGCCTCCGCCTCGATCTCCACGGCCATGCCGGTGCGGACGCTCTGCCCGCCCGGGCCGCTCGCGACCACGTACCCGCTGTACGTGCCGGGCGCCAGGCCGGCGATCCGGGTGTCGACCGTGACGCCGACCGAGGCGCTGCCGCCCGCGGGGACGGTCACCCGGGCCGTGTCGAAGGAGAGGAAGCCGGCGGGTGCGGCGTCCCCGCCGGGTCCGGTGGCGCCGCCCGACACGTCGAGGACGACCGGGTCGGCGCCCAGGTTCCGGTAGGTCAGCCGCTTCTTCTCCGGGGTGTCGTCCTGGTGCGGCCACGGCTGGGCCGCGTAGGACAGCGACAGGGGCTCGGCGGCCAGCGGCTGGCGCAGCGCGTTGACGACGGAGATCCGGCCGGTGCCCTGCTCGAACGCGGTGTACGCGCCCGGCTTGGTGGAGCCGGTCAGGACGGCCTTGAGGTCGGAACCGGTCCACCCGGGGTGCTGCTGCTTGAGCAGCGCCGCGGCGCCCGCCGCGTGCGGGGTCGCCATCGAGGTGCCGGACATCGAGACGTAGCCGTCCGGATCGCCGCCTTCGCCTCCGCCGGAGACTGCCGCCGCGGCGACGTCGACGCCGGGCGCGGTGACGTCCGGCTTGATCGCCCCGTCGCCGAGCCGGGGGCCCTTGCCCGAGAACGGGGCCAGCACGTCGGAGTCGTCCACCGCGCCCACCGTCAGCGCGGCGTCCGCGCTGCCGGGGGAGTCCACGGTGCGGGATCCCCACTCGCCCGCGTTGCCCGCGGCGACGGCGAACAGCACGCCGCGCTCGCTGAGCCGGTTGACGGCCTCTTCGAGGGGGTCGACGCCGGGGTAATCGGCTGCGGCGAGGCTCATGTTGACGATCTGGGCGCCCTGGGCGACGGCCCACTCCATGCCGGCGATGATCTCGGAGTCGCCGCCGTAGCCCTGGTCGTTGAGGACCTTGCCGTTGAGGATCGAGGCTCCCGGGGCGACCCCCTTGAGCTTCCCGCCCGATTTGGCGCCCGTGCCCGCGGCGATGGAGGAGACGTGGGTGCCGTGCCCGTGGCGGTCCTTCGCGTCCTCGGTGACGGTGAAGTTCTGCTCCGCCACGACCTTCCCGACGAGGTCGGGGTGGGTGGAGTCGACCCCCGTGTCCAGCACGGCGATCTTCACGCCGGTGCCGTCGTACCCGGCCTCCCAGGCACGGTCGGCCCCGATCTGCCCGGTGGTCCTGTCGAGGGTCGCCGAGCGTACGGAGTCCAGCCAGACCTTCGCGACCCCCGGCGCCAGCGACGGGCTCCCGCCGGGGGCCAGGCCGCGCGCCCGCCCGCCGGTCAGCGCCTGCCAGGCGGCGGCCGCCCCCTCGGAGCTCGAGCTGACGGCCTCCGCGCCGAGGAACTCGTACGTACGGTCCACCCGGAGCCCGTCACCGGTGCCCCGCAGGGCCGCCCGTCCGCCGGGTGCGAAGCCCTTCTCGTAGCTGACGATCAGCCGGAGCCGGTCGCCGCCGCCGCGCGCCCGGCGGTACTCGGGCCGGCTGAGCTCGGTGATGTCGAACAGCCGGGCGTCGAGCCGCCCCGCCAGGACGAGCGGCCGTACGTCGGCGGGGACGAGGCTGGTGCGCCCGTTGTCCCGCTCCACGGAAACCGCGATCTTCTCGCGCCCGGGCGCGGGATGGAACCCGACGGGACGCCCGGCGCCGTCCACGGTGACCCGGTCCCCGGTGACGAGGGTCAGCCGGGTGAACCCGTCGGCCCCCGCGGCCTCGGCACCCTCCGCTTCCCCGGCCGGGGAAGCGGGGCCGGCAGCGGCGGCGGGCGTGATGAGACCCGCCACGAGAGCGAAGGCGGCGAGAGCGGCCGCCGAGGCCGCTCTCGCTCCCCTCGGCCTGATCTGAGGTATGCGTCGCACGTCGATCCCCCTGGATGTAGTTGGGCGCCGCCGTCCTCCCCGCAGCCCCCGCACCCAGGATCGCGAAGCGTTCCGCAGATGTGATGGGTCCTCAACTACCTGTTACAGAACGCGCATTGGGCGCGCATCTGTTGCTCATAAACCGTCCGCGGCCCGCGCGCAGAGCGCGGGTCGCGCTCCTCCTGCGGCCACCCGCCGAGAGGGCCGGGTCCGTGCGGGAAGCCGGTCAGCCCTCGACGGGGACGGCGGCGAACACCGGACCGCCGACGGCCCGGTCCAGACGGTACCGCCGCAGCGCCCGGTCGAATCGGGCGCGGCTGCCCGGCAGGGCTCCGCGGAGGTCGGCGATCAGCGAGCCGTCGGGCACACTCGCGGCGAGGCGGGCGACCACCGGGTCCGTGCTGCCGCGGAGTCCGGCCGCGGGGTGCATCGGCAGGTCGGGGCCGTCCAGCTGCAGGAGGTCCCAGAAGTCGTCGGCGTACGGCTGGACGCCCTCTTCGAAACCGGTCTCCTCGACCAGTTCCTCCGCCGTGCCGACGAGCCGGTCGAGCCACTGCGGCAGCGAGTCGGCCTCGACGTGGAGGCCGCCCTCGCGGTACTGCATCAGGACCTGGCCCCACCGGCCGTCGGCCTCGATGTCGACCCAGGTGACCCCGCCGCCCCCGTCGTCGGTGACCAGCCAGTGGGGGTGCGGCAGCCCGTGGTCCCCGCCCTGGCGGGGATGGCCGGTCAGGGTGAACTCCACCGGCGGTACGGCGAAGCCGCCGAGCCGGCCCAGCAGTTCGCGGGCCTCGGCCGGCACCGGGACGGGCCAGCAGCCGAAGTCGGCGGCCGTCGCGCCGGGTTGCACCGCGAGGTCGAAGGGGACCCGGGAGGCCAGCTCCCGCAGTCGCTCGAGAAGGGAGTCACCGGAGATCATCCGGCCACGCTACCGGAGCTGCTCCCGGCAGGCCCGCCCCGGCCCGCCCCGGGGCACGGGCGCGGATTCACCTGGTCGGGTCAAGCGGGGAAGGTCGGCTGCCGCGAATGGCCGAGCGCCGGGGCACCGGACAGGCCGTGCATCCGATGAGATGCCTAAAGTCGCTGCCAGACCCATCGGTGCGGGCAGTTTGTGGAGGCGTCATGTCCCGTCGAGGCAGCTTGCTGGCGGGCGTCTGCGTGGCCACGGCCGCAGTCGGCCTGCTCCTGACCGGGGGCGCCCGGGTGGCCCCGACCACGCCGCCGCATCGCGACTCCGGCAGGAACGCCGGCACCGAGATCGCGGTGGGTGCCTACCTGCACTACGGATCGCCCGGCGTCGAGCGGATGCGCGAGCTCTCGCGCTGGCTCGGCGGTACGGAGCTGCGCGCCGGGCACACCTACCTGCCGGGCGACACCTGGACGAACATCGAGGGGGCACCCGACTCCCTGCGCAGCTGGGCGCGTTGGCGCAACGCGAAGGCCGACCGGCTGTTCGTCCTGAACGTGCCCATGCAGGAGCGCAACGAGGCCCGCCTCCCCGACACCCGGGTCGCCGAGCTGATCCGCACGGGTGCACGGGGCACCTACGACCACCACTTCCGGCGGCTGGCCGAGCGCCTGGTCGACCTCGGCGTGCCGGACACGGTGATCGTGCTCGGCTGGGAGATGAACGGCTTCGACTACACCCACCGGTGCCGGCCCGACCCCGAGAACTGGAAGAAGTACTGGCGGCGCATCGTGGCCGCCATGCGCTCCGTGGAGGGGCAGGACTTCCGCTTCGACTTCGCCCCCAACCGGGGCGGCGACGCGATCGCGTGGACCCGCTGCTACCCGGGTGACGACGTGGTCGACATCGTCGGGATGGACTCGTACGACCAGGAACCCGGCCGGACCTTCGACGAGCAGGTCGCCCAGCCGTACGGACTGCAGCAGCAGGTCGATTTCGCCCGGGCCCACGGCAAGCGGACCTCGTACCCCGAGTGGGGCCTGTTCCGGCACGGCGACAACCCCGAGTACGTGCGGCGCATGCTGGAGTGGATCGAGCAGCACAGGCCGCTCTACCACAGCATCACGGACTTCTGCCCGCACGGCGTGTGGCAGTGCGGCCAGAACCCGCGCTCCTCGCGGGTGTTCCGGGACCACCTCTCCACCGGGCAGCCCCGTCGCTCCGCCCCTGCGCTCGGTCCGGGCGGCCGGGGCTGATCGCGGCCGGGCCGATGCGGAGCGAAACCCGCGAGACGCAACGACTCGCATCGCGTTATCCTGGCCCCATGGGTTCGTACTCGTACTACTTCTTCCGCTGACCGCCGGCGCGGACGCGGCGTGAGGGCATCGCCCCTCCCATGAGGGCATCGCCCTCCGCCGGGCGTCCGCGCTGTCCGCACCCAGAAGGAAACGTGGAAGAAGACCGAGTACCCCGAGGGGATTCCCCATGCGCTCGCGCGCCCATCACCCGTCCCAGTCCAAGTCCCAGCTGACGCTGTCCGCAGTCACCAAGGCCTACGGCGACCGGGTCGTCCTCGACCAGGTGTCGCTGACCGTACGGCCCGGAGAGAAGGCCGCCGTCATCGGCGAGAACGGCTCCGGGAAGTCCACCCTGCTCCGGCTGCTCGCCGGGGCCGAACGGCCCGACGGCGGCGAGGTCACCTCCGTCTTCCCCGGCGGCACCGGACACCTCGCCCAGACCCTCGACCTCGCACCCGGGCGGACCGTCCAGGACGCCGTCGACCTCGCCCTCGCCGACCTGCGGGACCTGGCCGACCGGATCCGCGCCGCCGAGACCGCCCTCGGCACCGGCGGCGAGCCCGACCCCGAACTCCTCGACGCGTACGGGGAACTCCTGACCGCCTACGAGGAACGCGGCGGCTACCAGGCCGACGCCCGCACCGAAGCGGCGCTGCACGGCCTCGGCCTCGCCCACCTCACCCGGGACCGCACCATCGGCTCGCTCTCCGGCGGCGAGAGCTGCCGGCTCGCCCTGGCCTGCGTCCTGGCCGCCTCACCCGAACTGCTGCTCCTGGACGAACCGACCAACCACCTGGACCGGCGGGCCGTCGACTGGCTGACGGAGCGGCTGCGCGCGCACCGGGGCACTCTCGTGGTCGTCACCCACGACCGGGACTTCCTGGAGCGGATCACCAGCACGGTCCTGGAGGTCGACCGAGACCTGCGCACGGTCGTGCGGTACGGGGACGGCTGGACGGGATACCTCGCGGCGAAGGCGGCCGCGCGCGGACGCTGGGCCCAGCGGCACGCGGAGTGGCGGGAGGACCTGGCACGCACCGAGACCCTGGTCGCAGCGGCGGGCAACCGACTCGACCGCACCGGCAAGGACCCGGGGCAGGGCTTCGGCAAGCACCGCCGCTCCTCCGAGGCCAAGCTGTCCGGGCAGGTCAGGGCGGCCCGCCGGCACCTCGAACGGCTCCGGGCCGAGCCGGTGGCACCGCCGCCGGTACCCCTGCGCTTCGGCGCCGGGATCGCCACCACGGAGCGGGGCGGCGCCTTCGAGGGGCCGCTGCTCGAACTCTCCGGAATCCGGGTCGGCGACCGGCTCCACCTCCCCGCGCTGAGCGTGCGGCCGGGGCAGCGGCTGCTGGTCTCGGGGCCGAACGGGGCCGGGAAGACCACTCTGCTGCGGGTCCTGGCCGGCGACCTGACCCCGGACAGCGGCACGGTCCGCCGCGCGGAGCACGTACGACTCGGCTACCTGGCACAGGAGTTGCCGCACTCCCCGGTCCGGCTGCCCCTGCTCTCCGCGTTCGCGGCGGGACTGCCCGGGCTGCCCGAGGAGCACGCGGAGGAACTGCTGACGGTCGGCCTGTTCCGGGAGGAGGACCTGACGGTGCCGGTCGCCGCCCTGTCCGCCGGGCAGCGGCGGCGCCTCGAACTGGCCCGCCTGGTGACCCGGCCCACCGACGTCCTCGTCCTGGACGAACCGACCAACCACGTGTCCCTGGCGCTGGTCGAGGAGGTCGAGCAGGCGCTCGCCGGCTACCCGGGAGCGGTGGTCGCGGTCTCCCACGACCCCCGCTTCCGGGCAGCCTTCCCGGGCGACCGGCTGGAACTACGGCGAGCTCCTTGGTTCCCGCCGGCTGTTCACGCCCGGCGCAGGGCGGAGCGGCCCGCGTAGCGCGCCGAGCCGCCCAGCTCCTCCTCGATGCGGATCAGCTGGTTGTACTTCGCGGTGCGGTCGGAGCGGGAGAGCGATCCGGTCTTGATCTGGCCGCAGCCGGTGGCGACCGCCAGGTCGGCGATGGTGGTGTCCTCGGTCTCGCCCGAGCGGTGGGACATGACGGCCGTCCAGCCCGCCTCGTGGGCCGTGGCCACGGCGGCCAGCGCCTCGGTCAGCGTGCCGATCTGGTTGACCTTGATCAGGATCGAGTTGCCGGCGCCGGTGGCTATGCCTTCGCGCAGCAGGGTCTCGTTGGTGCAGAACAGGTCGTCGCCGGTGAGCTGGCAGCGGTCCCCGACACGGGAGGTCAGCTCGCGCCAGCCGTCCCAGTCGTTCTCCGCCATCGGGTCCTCGATGGAGAGGATGGGGTAGTTGTCGATGAGCTTGACCAGGTAGTCGACGTTCTCGGAGGGGGTGCGGCGCACTCCCTCGCCGGTGTAGTCGTAGACCCCGTCGCGGAAGAACTCCGAGGACGCCGGGTCCATGATCAGGCCGATGTCCGTGCCCGGGCGGTAGCCGGTGCGCTCGATGGCCGCCACCACGAAGTCGAGGGCCTCCTCCGCGGTGCGCAGCGCGGGCGCGAAGCCGCCCTCGTCGCCGACGCCGGTGGAGTGCCCGGCGGCCAGCAGGTCGCGGCGCAGGGTGTGGAAGACCTCGCTGCCCATGCGGACGGCTTCGGCGAAGGTGTCCGCGCCCACGGGGGCGATCATGAACTCCTGGAAGTCCAGCGGATTGTCGGCGTGCGCGCCGCCGTTGACGATGTTCATCATCGGCAGCGGCAGGAGGTTCGCCCCGGCCCCGCCGAGGTAGCGGTAGAGGGGCTGGCGGTGGGCCGCCGCGGCGGCCTTGGCGGCGGCGAGGGAGACGCCGAGGACGGCGTTGGCGCCGAGCCGGGCCTTGGTCGCGGTGCCGTCGAGGGCGATCAGAGCCGCGTCGAGCCCCGCCTGGTCGGCCGCGTCCCGGCCCCGAACGGACGCCGCGATCTCCCCGTTGACGTGGGCCACCGCGCGGTCGACGCCCTTGCCGTGCCAGCGCGCGGAGTCCTGGTCGCGCAGCTCCACGGCCTCGCGGGCGCCGGTGGAGGCGCCGGAGGGGACGGCGGCGCGTCCCAGGGAGCCGTCCGTCAGGACGACGTCGACCTCGACCGTGGGGTTTCCGCGGCTGTCGATGATCCGGCGGGCGGTGACCGTCTCGATGGTGGCGTCGACCGTTCCGACTTCCTTCGCGGACATGTGGGTTCCTCCCCGTTGAACTGTGCCGGGCCCCGGCTGCGGCAACGGTGGCGCTGGACCCGACAGCGCAGACTCTACAGCAAGGCTGAACAGTTCAGCTGTGCAGTATCACTGTGCAGACAAGCTGTGCAGCAGTGCTGCACAGCGGGTTAAAGTGCCCTATGCCCACCTCGGACCCCACCTCGGAAGCCGCCGCCATCGCCGCCGAACTGCGCACAGCGATGGGCAAGCTCACCCGACGCGTCAAACACGAGGACCACATCCCACTGGGCCAGGTCGCCGTCCTCGGTGCACTCGACCGCGACGGCGCCATGACCACCAGCGACCTCGCCGCCGACCAGCGCGTACGCCCGCAGTCGATGGCCCGTGCGGTGGGGCTGCTCATGGACCAGAACCTGATCACGCGACGGGCCCACCCCACGGACGGCCGCAAGTCGCTGGTCGAGCTGACCGACGCGGGCCGGGCGGCGCTCGAAGCGGAGCGCGGCCGCAGGGCCGGCTGGCTCGCACAGGCCATCGAAGCCGAACTCGACGACGAGGAACGGACCCTGCTGGCACGCAGCGCAGCCCTGCTGGACCGGCTCGCGACCCGCTGAGTGCGGGTCGGGCAGGGGGAAGCGAAGGCCCGGCTCACCTGGAGCGCCTACTTGGACACCTGCCGTCCGACGCGATCCTCGAGGGTCGTCCCTGGGGCGAAGCGGATGGGGGCCTGGAAGCGGGCCTTGCGGGCGGCGCGGCGGAAGACGGTGAGGACGGCGGGGCCGGCCAGGCAGATGCAGATGAAGTTGGTGACGGCGCGGCCGGTGTCCCAGCCGAGCGAGGTGGCGAGGTCGAAGGCCAGGTAGCGGTGGAACTGCTCGGTGAAGGGCAGGCCGGGGAGGTAGGCGATCGAGCTGTTGGGGTCGAGGGAGAAGGGCCAGAAGGAGAGGTTGAGGAGGAAGCCGAAGAGGTAGCCGGAGGCCGAGCCGTAGACGGCGAGGAGGGCGACCTCCTTGCGGCCGGTGGCCCTGGGGAGGAAGCCGGCGAGCATGCCGACGAAGGCGCAGCCGAACATCTGGTACGGCATCCAGGGCCCGACCCCGCCCGTGATCAGGGCGGAGGCGAAGAGCGAGGTGCAGCCCAGGGTGAAGCCGAAGCCCGGGCCGTAGACCCGGCCGGCCAGGACGAGGATGAAGAACACCGTCTCGATGCCGGCGGTGCCGGCGCCGAGGGGGCGGATGGCCGCGTTGACTGCGGAGAGGACGCCCAGCATGGCCAGGGCCTTGGAGTTGATGCCGCCTTCGGCGATCTCGGAGATCACCACGCACAGGACGATCACGAGGAGGACGCCGAAGATGAGGGGCGGGGCGTAGTGCGAGCCGAATTTGCCCGGGGCCACGAGGAAGGGCCAGAAGAAGGCGACGACACCGAGGAAGCCCGCCATGGCGATGACGATCCCGGCCCGAGCGTTGATCCGTATGGCGGTAGTGGTGGCGGTGGAGCGTGCGGTGGCGGTCATGAGCCCGGGTCCGTCCCGTCGTCGGGGAGGGTGGCGGTCGCTTGGGCGACGGTGAGGTAGGGGAGCGGGGCGAGGATCTTCGCGGTCTGGGGGGCGAAGACGGGTGAGGCGACGATGACTTCGGTCGTGGGGCCGTCCGCGACGATGTCGCCCTCGGCCATGACGACGACCCGGTCGGCGGCGCGGGCGACGAACTCCACGTCGTGGGTGGAGATCACGACGGCGCGGCCCTCCGCGGCAAGGGCGTCGACGATCCGGACCAGCTCGCTCTTGGCCCGGTAGTCCAGGCCGCGCGTGGGCTCGTCGAGGAGCAGGACGCGCGGGGCGGCCGCGAGTTGAATGGCCAGGACCAGGGCCAGCTTCTGGCCTTCGGAAAGGTCACGGGGGTGGCTGGTGTCGGGGATGCCGGGGGCGAGCCGGTCCAGGATGGCGCGCGACCCGCCGCCGGCGGCCTCCGACTCGGCGTCGGCCTGGTCGAGTTCCTGCTTGACCGATTCGAGGTAGAGGAGGTCGGTGGGGGTCTGCGGGACCAGGCCGACCAGCCGCCGTGCCTCGGCGGCCGGGAGCTTCTTCGGATCCCGGCGTTTCGTGCCCCCGGCGGCAGGCGCGACGGCTACCGTACCGGCCTTGCGGGGGCCGGAGCCCTGGAGCGCCCAGAGGAGCGAGGACTTGCCGGAGCCGTTGCGGCCCATGAGTGCGGTGATCTCCGCGCCGTGCAGATCGAGGTCGAGCTCCCGTACGGCCGGGACGCCGTGGTACGTCACGGTGACACCGCGGGCGCTGAGCAACTGTGGGCGGTCGGCCGGCGGCGCCGGGCGTACCGGCGGCGGAGGGACGTCGGCCAGCCGGGTGCGCAGGGGCGCGGCGGCGCGGCGGGCGTCGCGGATGGAGAGCGGGAGCGGGGACCAGCCCGCGGCACGGCCCAGCTCCACGATGGGCGGCGCGATGGTGGACGTACGGAAGATCTCCGCGGGCGGGCCGGACACCACGTGGCCGTCTCCGGGGAGGTGGATGACCCGGTCGGCGTACTGGACCACGCGCTCCAGGCGGTGTTCGGCGAGGAGGACGGTGACGCCGAGGTCGTGGACGAGGCGCGTGACCGCGGCCAGGACCTCCTCGGCGGCCGTGGGGTCGAGGGCGGAGGTGGGCTCGTCCAGGACGAGGATGCGGGGGTGCGCGGTGAGGACGGAGCCGATGGCGACGCGTTGCTGCTGGCCGCCGGAGAGTTCGTGCAGGGCGCGGTGGCGCAGGTCGGCGAGGCCGAGGAGGTCGAGGGTCTCCTCGACGCGTTTGCGCATGGTGGCGGGCGGGACCGCCAACTGTTCCATGGCGTAGGCGAGTTCCTCCTCGACGGTGTCGGTGACGAAGCCGTCGAGCGGGTCCTGGCCCACGACACCCACGACGTCGGCGAGTTCGCGGGGCGGGTGGTCGGCGGTGTCGCGGCCGTCGACCAGGACGCGGCCGTAGAGGGTGCCGCCGGTGAAGTGCGGGACGAGGCCGTTGACGGCGCCGAGGAGGGTGGACTTGCCGACGCCGGTGTGGCCGACGACCAGGCAGAGTTCGCCCTCTTCGACGGTGAGGTTCACGTCTTGCAGGACCGGTCCGGCCGTGTCCTCGTACTGGACGGTGACCTGGTCGAAGGTGATCACTTGGGTTCCTCGGTGCGCTGTACGGGGACGGTGGGCCGGGCAGGTGGCGCCGGCGGTGGTGCCAGGAACCCGGCGGTCCCCGCCAGGAGGATGGCTGCGGCCGGTACCGGGGGCAGGGTCGGCCAGCTGAGCGGATAGATGGACGGGTTGAGCTCGGCGGCGTCGAACCCGACGTTGGCGAAGAGCAGGACGGCGGAGAACACCCCGCAGCCGGCGACGGCCCATTCGGCGAATCGCCAGGGGTCGGGCCGGTAGGTGGTCCGGGTGATGCGGCGACCGCCGAGGCGGAGCCCGCCGAAGCACAACAGCGCGCCCGCGCCCATGGCGGGCAGGCCCAGCAGCTTCGGAGCGGTGGCGTCCAGGAGCCCGTACGCACCGGCGCACAGACCGCACATACCGAGCAGCATCAGGGCCCCGGTGGCCCGGCGGGAGCGGCGGGTGGCGCTGCCGGCGCGGCCGTACCCGCGCGAGTCCATGGCCGCGGCCAGCCGCAGGGAACGCTCCAGGGCGTCTTCGAGGACGGGGACGATGATGCCGCGCAGGGCGCGCAGTCCCTTGGACCGCCCTGCGCGCAGCCGCTTGGCCCGGTGCACGCGCTGCACACTCTGCACGAGTTGGGGGGCGACGCTGATGGAGACGGTGACCGCGACGCCCAGTTCGTAGAGGGCGCCGGGCAGGACGCGCAGGGCGCGTTTGGGGTTGGCGAGGGTGTTGGCGGCGCCGATGCAGCAGAGCATGCAGGCCAGGCGCAGCCCGTCGGTGGCGGCGGAGAGGAGGGCTTCCAGCGAGACGGGGCCGCCGAGTTGGATGCCCGCGTACCAGTCGGGGGTCGGGATGTGGGGCAGGGAGAAGAGGAAGTGGTCGCGCGGGGTGATCCCGGTGGCGAAGACGGCGCGGAACAGCACGCGGAGGGCCACCACGGTGAGGGCCAGGTAGAGGTAGTACTTGAAGCCGCGCGCCCAGGGGGCCTCGGTGCGGCGCATCGTGATGACGTAGCCGAGGACCGCGAGGACGAGGAACAGCAGCAGCGGGTTGTTGGTGCGGCTGACGGCGGTGGCCAGGGCGAGTGCCCAGATCCACCAGGCGACGGGGTGCAGGGTACGGGGCAGGCGGCGGCCGCCCGTGTCCGGCGCGGGGCCGGACCGGGGCGGCGTCACCGGTGCCGCGGGGAGGGTGCGTGCCACGCGGCTACTCCGTACGGCGGCGGCGCTTGGCCGCGTATCCGGCGGCAGCGCCGATCAGCAGCACCAGCGCTCCGGTGACGAGGACGGGCAGGTACGAGCCCGCGTGGTGCTCGGCGTCCGCGGCGGGAGCCGCCTCCACGACCTGGGGCCCGGGGGCCGGCGCCGCCACCGCGGGGGCACTGGCCGACGGGGGCGCGGTCGCGCTCTCGGAGGGGCTCGCCGAGGGTGGGGGGCTCTCCGGGGCCGTGGGGCTGGGCGGCGGGGGCGTCGTGGACGGATCAGCAGGGGGAAGGTTCTCCGGCTTGGGACCCGTGCTGACGTTCGGCGGGAGCGGCGTGGCCGTGCGGGTGTCCTGGGGGGCCGGGCCGCCTGTGGGCTTGGTGTTGTGGGCGCGGAGCTGATCGGGGGTGACGGTGGGCTTGCCCTGGGTGCCCTCGATGTTCGTGCCGCCGAAGATCCACAGGTCGACGCTGCCCGGCTTGGGCTTGTAGAGCATGGCGCCGAGCTGGCTGTACTGCCAGGTGTTCTGCCCGGGATCGGCGTGCCAGTAGGACCAGTACGCCGAGGCCGGCGGGGTCAGTACGCAGTCGTCCTGCTGCGGGGTCGGGTACTGCTTGCCGCCCCGGTGGCCGCTGTAGCCGATGCGGCAGATGAAGGCGGGGCCGTCGTGGCCGGTGCCGGTGGTGGCCCAGCCGCCCTGGTTGAGGAGCTCGTAGCCGGTGGTGGGTGTCGTACCGCAGGAGCGGTAGACGGGCCCGCCCCAATGGCTGAAGTCCACCGCGAGGACGACTCCCGCGGAGGTGGTGCACTGGCCCATCGGCTTCGGCGCAGCACCGGCCGGGGCCGCCGTGGCGGCGAACGCCGCCACCGTCAGCCCCGTCGCGGCGGCGGTCCTGGCGAGGGCCCGCACGACACGGTTGAAGCTCATGCTCCGCCCTCCGCCCGGCGGCGGCGCTTCGCGGCGTGGATGAGGCCCCAGCCCCCGAGGCTCAGGATCAGCGCCGCGGTGGCGAGCGTGCCGACCTGCGCTCCGGTGGAGGCGAGGGGACCGCGGCCCGAGCCCGACCCGCCGCCGGAGCCCGAGCCGCCGCCGTTCTCGCCCGGGGTCACGATGACGGGCGAGCCGCCTCCGGAGGTGCCGCCGGGCGTGCCGCCGGACGTTCCTCCGGTCGGGCTGGGGACGGGCTCGGGGGTGGTGCCGGTCAGGTCGCGCTTCAGCAGGCCGAAGGAGATCCCGGCGGCGCCGCCGACGGCCTGGGTGGTGGCGCGCAGGTCGGAGCCGGTCTGCCCGCCCTTGGCGACGTTGAAGCCGCCGTCGGCGTTCTGCTGGCTCGCCAGGAACTTCAGGGCCTTCGCGATCTGGGCGCCGTACTTGGGTGCGTCCAGGGAGAGCCCCTGGACGGCGAGGGCCGCCGAGTTGACGGAGTTCCCGGAGGCACCGGGGAAACCGCCGTCCTCCTTCTGCTGGGCCGCGAGCCAGACGAGTGCCTTGTCCACCGCGGCCTGGGAGCCGGCATCCGGGAGGAGGTCCACGGTCATGGCGGCCATGGCGGTGGAGTCCACTTCGGGGCCGCTGGGCTCGCCGATCAGGCTGACCCAGGCACCGGAGGAGGTCTGAAGGCTCTTGAGGTACGCGGCGGGCTCGGCCGCCGCGTCCTCCTCGCCGGCGCGGAGCTGGGCCATGACGCCCAGGGACTGCTTGAAGACGGACGTGGCGTAGGCGTAGTTGCCCCCGGCCGCACACTCCTGGCGGGTCGGGGTCTTCGCCCGGCAGGTGATCCGGGCGAGTGCGGCGATCAGGTCCTGGCCGCCGAAGTTCCGGGGGTCGCGGCCCACGGCCTCGGCGAGTACGGCCGCCTTGCCGATGGAGCCGCCGTTCGCGTACTTGGTGCCGACGAGGGTCCAGTCGTGGATGCCGCGCTGCTGCCCGTCCTTCCCGCCCCTGTCCATGAAGTCGACGATGTTGCGCAGGACCGCGTTGTCCCCGCCGGTGGCGGCGAGGGCGTACGCGCCGTCGATGGTCAGGCCGTAGTCGGCGAAGCCGCTGCCGGGCCGGCTCTCGTAGAAGCGGCCCTGGACCAGTCGCGACGGGGCCGTCAGGTACGTGACCCCCTTCTTCGGGTCGGGCCCCTCACCGGCTGGCGGCGTGGTCGGGGTCGGCGGCATGGTCGGGGTCGGGGTCGGGCTCGGGGTCGGCGGTTCGGCCGGCTCGGCGGTCAGGGCGGCGAGATCGGTGCCGGCGCCCGCGATCGCGGCCGTCGCGGTGGGGTACAGGCGGGAGTCGGTGTCGTCCTCGGCGAAGCCGAAGCCGCCTGCCGGGAGCTGGCGCCCGGAGAGCCAGGACACTCCGGCGTCCGCGAAGGCCTCGTCGCCGAGGGCGCGCAGCGCCTGCGCGGCCCAGCCGGTGGCGGCGGGGTTGCCGGTCGTCTCGTAGGAGACGGCGGGCCATGCACCGGTAGCCAGCTGCGACCTCTTCAGGTAGCCGCGGGCCTTCTGGAGCACCGCCTCGTGGCCGCCGGCCCGCTCCAGGGCCAGAGTGATCAGTCCGGTGGCGCCGGCCTCGCTCTCGCACCCGGGGCTTCCGGGCCGGATGAGGACGCTGGTGAACCCGCCGTCCTCGCACTGGAGGAGGGTCAGCCGGGCCACGGAGTGGGGCGGGGGTGTCACACCGGCGTTGACCAGGGCGATGACCACCATGGCCTGCGCGTCGGCCTGTCCGGTGGTACGGAAGTCGCCCTTGGTGAAGCAGCCTTCGGTCGTCTCGCCGTCGCCGATGTCGCGGGGGCAGGCGTACTTCACCAGGTCGCCGAGCAGGTCGTGCCCGCCGAAGGCACGGGGATCCTTGCCCGTGGCCTCGGCGACCAGCGCGAGCCTTGCGGCGGCGGTGGCGTCCGGGATGCCGTCCCTGCCCGCCGGGTAGGCGTACGCGTCGGTCTGCGCGGGCGCTGCGAGGAAATCGGCGATCTTCCTCGCCACCGGGCTCTTGCGGTCGGCCGCCGCGAGGGCGAACACGGCCTCCGTGGAGAGGAAGTGGTTCGGGGTTGTGGAGCCCTCGTCGACGACGCGCTCCCCGTCCGTCAGCGTCCCGGTGACCCAGCGGGTGGCCGCGGGTACGTCGACCGAACCGGCGGGCACCTTGGGCGGGTTCGCGGGGATGGTCGGGTCGGGGGTGGAGAAGCCCCGGACGTCGTCGGGGGAGAAGGAGGGCTTGCCCTTGGTGCCGGCGATGTCGGTGCCGCCGTAGATCCAGGCCTCCACGTCGCCGGGCTTCGGGTTCCGGGCCATGGCTCCCTGCTGGCTGTAGGACCACTTCCGCTGCCCGGGCGAGGCCGTCCAGTACGACCAGTAGGCGGTGGCCTGCGGCGTGAGGACACAGGCCTCCTCGTCCGGCGTGGGGTACCGCGTGCCGGAGCCCTTGCCGATGCGGCAGATGAAGGCGGGGCCGTCGTGGACGGTGCCCTCCATGGTGAACCCGGCGCTCTGCAGCAACTCGTAGCCGGTGGTGGGGGTGGTGTCGCAGCCCTTCTCCACCGTGCCGCCGAACGGGCCGAAGTCCACAGCGACGAGCGCCCCATTGGTGGCCGTGCACTGCTCGATCGGGTCGGCCGAGGCGGGCGCCGGCGCGCCGGCGAAGGCCACGCTCGCGGCGAAGGTCAGCAGCGCCGCCGACATGAGCGACAGCAGCCCCTTGCTCCCCGGGTGTCGCTCTGATTGCTGTGCGGTCCCCACCACGGCCCCTCGTGTCGGCCGGGCGGACCAGTGCGTGGCAAAAGGGCTTCCGCAAGCCGTATGGGGACACGGGGAAGCCGTTCGAACCACGCCGTAGTCCGCGACGGCGCTTCTCGCTGCAAAAACCTGGCTCCAGGCATTCCGACTCGCCCGGACGGAACCGGGCCTACGGTTGCGGGTCAGCGCCGGATTTCGACCGGCTTCCCCTGGAGCTGAGTGCTTATCAGTCGGAGTGGAACACGTGGACAAAGACACCGTCAAGGTGGTCCGAGTCTCACGCGGACCGGCTCCAGCCGTCCTCGAGCGATCGAGCCGGCGACTGCTGGCGGACCCTTGATCACTCGGGTAGCGTCCTGGGCTGCCACATGGGGGAACCTGGTGCGAATCCGGGGCTGACGCGCAGCGGTGTGGGACGGCAGGGGGCCGTCTCCGAGCCCGAATGCCCATGTGGCGAGGCACATCACAAGCCGTACCACGCGTTCGGACGGCCGCCACCGCGCTCCGGGCTGTCCGCCCGCACGAGCTCCGGTCGGGCCGGCGTCCCCCATTCCAGGAGCAGGTCATGACCCGTACCCGTACCCGTACCTCCCGTCGACTCGTGCTCGCGGTGCCCGCAGCACTCGGAGCCCTCGCCCTCACGGTGCTGCCCGCCTTCGCCACCTCCTCGCCCGCGCAGATGGCCACGTCCAAGGCGAACGGTGTGACCTATCTCAAGTCCCTCCAGGCCGCGGACGGTTCGTACGCGGGCGCCGGACTCTCCAACGAGTGGGCGTTCAGCGCGTTCGCGGCCACCGGCACGGCCGTGGTCGACGTCTACCCGGGCGGCAACACCGCCAAGAACGCGCGCACCGTCTACCGCAACCTCCTGTCGACGGCGGGCTGGCCGCAGGCCTCCCCGGTGGTCACCGACTACGAGCGCGGCACCCTCAACGCCTACGCCGCCGGCATCGACCCGGCCCGCGTCTCCGCCTCCCGCAACCTGATCGCCCACGTCTACTCCTACTGGCAGACGGCCGAGGCGGGCTACTTCGGCCCGTCCGGGAACTTCAACGGCACCGTCTTCGCTGCCCTTTCGCTGGGCGGTGCCAAGACCCAGAGCGGCACGAACCGCGTTCCGCAGGCGCTGACCGCCTCGATGGTCACCCGCATCCGGGCCAACCAGCACGTGGACGGCGGCTGGACCTTCCAGAAGGGCGAGGGCAACCCCACCGTCCTGAACTCCGCGAGCGACGTCGACATGACGGGCGCGGCCATGGCCGCCCTCTGCGTGTCCGGGGTCCCGAACACCGACACCGACGTCGTCCAGGCGAAGAACTTCCTCAAGAGCACCCTCGTCTCGAGCAGTGGTGCCTTCAACTCCCTCTACGGCGTCAACACCAGTTCCAACGGCTGGGGCGTCGCCGGCCTCAACGCCTGCGGATTCAACCCGCAGACAGGCGACTTCCTCACCGGCAGCGGCAGGACCCCGATCGATTTCCTGATCGCCAACCAGTACAACCCGGCCGGCGGTTTCAAGTACAAGCCCTCCGACACCAGCCCCTCCGCGTACTCCTCGATCGACGCACTGCGCGCCGTCGCGGGCGGCGGTTTCACCACCGCCCCGCCGGTGCCGGTCACTGCGGGTGCTCCGCGGTGGGTCGCCCAGTCGGCCTTCACCGCCGGGACGGCCACGAAGTTGGCGCTGACCGTCGACGACGGCGCGGGCAACCTCAAAGTCTGCGCGGTGTCGTTCACCCCGACCGGGACGACCACCACCCTCGGTGACGTCCTCAACTCCGCTGTCACCGCCGCCGCCCCGTCCGGCTGCATCGCCGGCGTCACACCGTCCTCCGGCAGCGGGACCATCACGGCGGTGAACGGCAAGGCCAACAGCGGCTCCAACGTCTGGAAGGTCAGTGTCGACGGTTCCTCTTTCGCGGGAGCCGTCCGCAGCAAGGTCATCAACGTGGGCGACACCATCGCCTTGCGGTGGGGTGCCTGACCGTCTGACCGTCTGACTAGAAGGACGTCCAGGTGAAGGCGACCTCGTCGCCCGCCTTGATCTTGAACTGGCAGCCGCCGACCGGGGTCGGGGCGCCGTTGACGGAGATGCTCCAGTAGGCGGAGCCGCCACCGTTCACGTTCTTGATGGTGTCGACGGAGAAGTCGTCGAAGGACGCGTACCAGGTGCCGTCCCAGGTGAAGCCCTTCTTGCGAGCGGCGTCGTCGAGGGCGGCGGTCGGGGTGGGGACCTTGGAAGCGTTGGCGCCGCCGTTGGTGCCGTCGCACTTGTGGGTTCCGCCGGTGGCGGTGGTGACGTCGTGACCCTTGGTCTTGACCTTGCCCTTGAACAGCAGCCCGGTCGGGCCCTTGACGGTGAGGCTGACCTTGACGGCCTTGTTCGTGTTCGGCGTGGGGGCGGCCTCGGCGACGGCGGGAGCGCCGGCGAGGGCGAGGCCGAGAACGATCGAGGTGATCACGGAGCGGCGGGCGGGTATCCGGTGCATGGTGCCTTCTTCCTGGGAGGGGCGACGGGTCTGCGCCGACGATCCCTCCGGCCCACGCGCTCGTCCCCTGGCCGTTCCTCAGAGGAAACGGCCAGGGGACACCAACCCGGGGTGGGGGCTTCGCCCTGCAGACCATGACAGTGAGAAGCGGTGCGCATCGCACCCCGGGTACTCCGACTCACGGCGCCCCAGGCCCCGTTCACGGTTGCAGGTCAGCGCCGGATTCCCACCGGCTTCCCCCAGTTGTGCATGCATTCAGTTGTGGGCACCCGCCGTACGGGCCGGAGCAGAGGCATCGTACGGCCTGGCCGGCAGGCGCCGGAAGCGGGGACCTCAGTCCCGGGCGTACGAGTGGAACCCGCGGCCGGTCTTGCGGCCGAGCAGCCCTGCCTGGACCATCCGCCGGAGCAGTGGGGGCGGGGCGTAGAGGGGCTCCTTGAACTCCTCGTAGAGGGACTCGGAGATGGCCGCGACCGTGTCCAGGCCGATGAGGTCGGCGAGCCGGAGCGGGCCCATCGGGTGGGCGCAGCCCAGCACCATCCCGGCGTCGATGTCGCAGGCGCTCGCGAACCCGGACTCGGCCATGCGGACGGCCGAGAGGAGATAGGGGATCAGCAGGGCGTTGACGACGAAGCCGGCCCGGTCCCGGGAGTGGATCGGGGTCTTGCCGAGGGTGTCGCGGACGAAGGACTCGACGGCATCGGTCACCGTCGGGCCGGTGTGGAGGGAGGAGACGATCTCCACGAGCGGAAGGACGGGGACGGGGTTGAAGAAGTGGAGGCCGAGCACGTGGTCGGCGCGGCGTGTGGCCATGCCGAGCCGCATGACGGGGATCGAGGAGGTGTTGGTGGCCAGAATCGCCTCCGGATCCTCCACGATCTTGTCGAGCGCCGAGAAGACGTCGATCTTGGCGTCGGCGCTCTCGGTGACCGCTTCGATCACGAGCTGCCGGTCGGCGAGTTCGCCGAGGTCACCGGTGAACACGAGGCGGGACAGGGCGTCTTCGGCGGAGAGCCGGTCGAGCTTTCCGCGCTGGACGGCGCGTTCCAGGGACACGGCCACGCGTTCGCGGGCCGCGCGGGCGGCCGTCGCGTCGGCTTCGGCGACGATGGTGTCGAGACCGGCGCGGGCGCAGACCTCGGCCATGCCGGCGCCCATCTGCCCGCCTCCGACGATGCCCACGCGCTGCACGGAGCGAGTGGCTGCCGGGCGCGAAGGGGCGCTCACGCGGTCACCGGCCCGGTGGCGTGGCGGACGAGGTGGCGGGAGTAGGCCTCCGGGGTGAAGAACGCGGGGAGCCGGATCGAGAGGGCCGTGTCCACGAACACCTCCCGCGCCTCCCGTACGAGGGCCTGTGGATCCTCAGCCTCCAGGGCGGCGCATTCGGAGTCGAGCAGGTCGATCACGGTGCCCCGGTCCACGCGGTCGTGGCGCAGCCACTGCCAGATCTGTACGCGGGCGATCTCCGCGGTGGCAGCGTCCTCCATCAGCCCGTACAGGGCTACGGCGCCGCTGCCGCGCAGCCAGGCGTCGAAGTACCGCAGCGCCACCGCGACGTTCGAGCGGATCCCCTCCCGGCTGGGAGGAGCGGAGATGCGGCGTACGGACAGCAGGTCCGCGGCCGTGACCTCGACGTCGTCCCGGGTCCGCTCCAGCTGGTCCGGCCGCTCGCCCAGGACCGCGTCGAACACCTCGCGGCATACGGGGACGAGGCCGGGGTGGGCGACCCAGGAGCCGTCGAAGCCGTCCTCGGCCTCCCGTTCCTTGTCGAGGCGCACCTTCGCGAGGACGGCGGTGTTGGCCTCCGCGTTGCGGCTCGGGACGTGGGCGGCCATGCCGCCGATGGCGTGGGCTCCGCGTTTGTGGCAGGTGCGGACGAGGAGTTCGGCGTAGGCCCTCATGAAGGGGGCGGTCATGGTGACCGAGGCCCGGTCGGGGAGCAGGAAGTCGGTGCGGTGCCCGAAGGTCTTGATCAGGCTGAACAGGTAGTCCCACCGGCCGGCGTTCAATCCGGCGCTGTGCTCGCGCAGTTCGTAGAGGATCTCCTCCATCTCGAACGCCGCGGTGATGGTCTCGACCAGGACGGTGGCGCGGACGGTGCCGCGCGGGATCCCGAGGAGGTCCTGGGCCAGGACGAAGATGTCGTTCCAGAGTCTGGCCTCGTCGGCGTTCTCCAGCTTGGGGAGGTAGAAGTACGGGCCCTGCCCGGCGTCGATCTGGCGCCCGGCACAGTGGAAGAAGTACAGGCCGAAGTCGACGAGCGACGCGGGGACGGGCCGGCCGTCGACCTCCAGGTGCTCTTCGAGCAGGTGCCAGCCTCGCGGGCGGACGACGATCGTCGCCGGGTCCTCGCGGAGCCGGTACTCCTTGCCCTCGGGCGTGGTGAAGTCGATGCGGCGCTCGATGGCGTCCAGCAGGTTCAGCTGGCCGCCGATCACGTTGTCCCAGGTCGGGGCGGTGGCGTCCTCGAAGTCCGCCATCCACACCCGGGCGCCGGAGTTGAGTGCGTTGACGGTCATGCGCCGGTCGGGCGGCCCGGTGATCTCGACCCGGCGGTCGGTCAGCCCCGGTGCGGGCGGGGCCACGTGCCAGTCGGGGTCCGCGCGGACGGCGGAGGTGGCGATGGAGAAGTCCAGTGGCGATCCCGAGACCAGGCGGTCCTTGCGGCGGAGCCGCTCCTTGAGGATGTCCGCGCGGCGGTGGGTGAAGGCCGCGTCCAGCCGGCCGATGAATGCGAGCGCCTCGGGCGTGAGGATCTCGCCGTGGCGGTCGCCGGGCGCGGCGAGGACCCGGACCCGGTGCGTGCCGGCGGGAGCGGTGGCGGTTGCGGCGGTGGCTGTGGTGGACATGCGGTCTCCTGACGAGGGGTGGAGCGGGGGCCGGACGGAGACGGTCGTCCGGCCCCCGCCGGTCACGGGCCTTGGGCGGGTCGTTCCGGGCGCGTCGGGCGCCTCAGTGGAACTGCTCTTCCTCCGTGGATCCGGAGAGCGCGGTGGTGGAGGAGGCGGGGTTGACGGCGGTGGAGACCAGGTCGAAGTAGCCCGTGCCCACCTCGCGTTGGTGCCTGACGGCGGTGAACCCCTGCGCCTGCGCGGCGAACTCGCGCTCCTGGAGATCCACGTACGCCGTCATCCCGTGCTCGGCGTAGCCGCGGGCGAGGTCGAACATGCCGTGGTTGAGGGAGTGGAACCCGGCCAGGGTGATGAACTGGAATCGGTAGCCCATCGCGCCCAGCTCCCGCTGGAACTTGGCGATCTGGTCGTCGTCCAGGGCCGCCTTCCAGTTGAAGGAGGGCGAGCAGTTGTACGCGAGCATCTGGTCCGGGTACCGCGCGTGGATCGCCTCGGCGAACTCGCGGGCCTGCTCCAGGTCAGGCGTACCCGTCTCGACCCAGATCAGGTCCGCGTACGGGGCGTACGCGAGGCCGCGGGCGATGACCGGGGCCATGCCGTTCCGGACGTGGTAGAAGCCTTCGGCGGTGCGCTCCCCTGTGCAGAACTCGGCGTCGCGTTCGTCGACATCGCTGGTCAGCAGGGTCGCCGCGAGGGCGTCCGTACGGGCGATGATCAAGGTCGGGGTGTCCGCGATGTCGGCGGCCAGGCGGGCCGCGTTGAGGGTGCGGACGTGCTGCGAGGTCGGGACGAGGACCTTCCCGCCGAGGTGGCCGCACTTCTTCTCCGAGGCGAGCTGGTCCTCGTAGTGGATGCCCGCCGCACCGGCGGCGATCATCGCCTTGGTCAGCTCGAAGGCGTTGAGCGGGCCGCCGAAGCCGGCCTCGGCGTCGGCCACGATCGGGGCCAGCCAGTCCGTACGGTCGTGGCCCCCCTCGGCGGTGGCGATCTGGTCGGCGCGCAGCAGCGCGTTGTTGATCCGACGGACCACCTGGGGAACCGAGTTGACGGGGTACAGGCTCTGGTCGGGGTAGGTGTGGCCGGCCTGGTTGGCGTCCGCGGCGACCTGCCAGCCGGAGAGGTAGATGGCCTGGAGTCCGGCCCGGACCTGCTGGACGGCCTGGCCGCCGGTCAGGGCGCCGAGCGCGTGGATGTAATCCCGCTCGTGCAGCTGCCGCCACAGCCGCTCGGCACCGCGCCGGGCCAGGGTGTGCTCCTCGCGGATGCTGCCCGAGAGCCGGACGACGTCCTCGGCCGTGTAGGTGCGCTCGATCCCCGCCCATCGCGGGTCCGAGGCCCACCGCCGCGCCAGCTGCTCCGCCGCCGCCTTCGCGTTCGTGTCTGTCATGACCGTCACCGTCTCCCTCAGTCGCTTTTGCCAACGTCTGCCCGTTGCGAACGGCGAGTTGGCACTGTGTGCCCCGAACATGGGTTGCGGGCCGCCGGTCCCGCCTGGTGGGGAGCCGAGTGCTGCTGCAAGCGGCCGCACGGCAGACTCTGGCAGCGGCACGCAGTGCCATCAATGAGGTACGGGTGCCAAGTTCTGCGAATCTTCGGCGGTGCATTTGCCAAGCTTGCGAAGGCCGACCGCACGGCAATCGCACGTAATCTGAAGCCGGAGCGAGGCCGAGGGGGATCCAGGTGAGCAACACGGGCAAGACGTACGCCGGTGCACGGCTGCGAAGGCTGCGTGAGGAGCGCCGGATGACCCAGGCCGATCTGGCCCGGGTCCTGGCCATCTCACCGAGCTACTTGAACCAGATGGAGCACGACTCCCGACCGCTCACGGTGCCCGTCCTGCTCAGGCTCACCGAGGCCTTCGGCGTGGACCCCGGGTTCTTCTCGGAGCGTGACACCGGCCGCCTGGTCGCCGACCTGCGGGAGGCACTGGCCGGCGAGGTCGCCGAGGCCAGGGTCTCGGCTTCCGACCTCGCGGAGCTGGCTTCCCGGATGCCGGCCGTCGCCTCCGTCCTGCTGGACCTGGGACGGCGCAGCCAGCTCCTGGCGGACCAGCTGGCGGACACGGCCGACGGCAGGGACGGTGGTGGGCCGGTCGGGCCCCGATCGCCGCACGAGGAGATCCGCGAGTTCTTCTACCGGCGCCAGAACTACCTCCACGACACCGACTTGGCCGCCGAAACCCTCGCCGGCGCGATCGGCATCCGTCCCGGTGAGGTCGTCCGGGTGCTGTCGAAGCGGCTCGCCGACCAGCACGGGATCCGTCTCACGGCGGACTCCGACCGTCTGCACCACTTCGACGCCGGGACGCGGACACTGCACCTGTCCGGCCGGCTCCGCCCCGGACAGCAGGCCTTCCGCATGGCCACCCAGCTGGCGCTGCTGGAACACGGGGCGGAGCTGGACGGGCTGGCCGCCGAAGACTTCCCGTCAGGCTCCCCGGCGCACCGGCTGGCCCGGATCGGCATCGCGAACTACTTCGCCGCCGCGCTGATCCTCCCGTACGGCGCCTTCCACCGGGCCGCCGAGGAGTTCCGCTACGACATCGAGCGGCTCACCGACCACTTCGGCCTGGGCTACGAGACCGTCTGCCACCGCCTGAGCACCCTGCAACGCCCCAGGCTGCGCGGGGTGCCCTTCTCCTTCGTCCGGGTGGACCGGGCAGGGAACATGTCCAAGCGGCAGTCCGCCACCGGATTCCACTTCTCCCGCGCCGGGGGTACCTGTCCGCTGTGGAACGTGTACGAGTCCTTCGCCGCGCCCGGCCGGATCCACGTCCAGGTCGCCGCCATGCCGGACGGGCAGCGGTACCTGTGGACAGCCCGGGCGGTCACCCGCCACCGGGGCGGCTGGGGCGAGCCCGGCAAGACCTTCGCCATCGGCCTCGGCTGCGAGATCCGGCACGCCTCCCGGCTCGTCTACTCCGACGGCCTCGACCTCGACAACGCGGCGGCGGCCACCCCCATCGGCATGGGCTGCCGGCTCTGCGAACGCCTCGACTGCCCCCAGCGCGCCGTCCCGCCCCTGGGGCGGGCCCTGGCCGTCGACGAGAACAGCAGCACCTTCATCCCGTACCCCGTGGCAGACGGCCAGGGTTGAGCATCACCCCGGGCCGAGCCGCCGCCCCGGTCGCCCGATCGTCTCGCGCCTTGGCCATCGCCTGTGATCAGGGACTCAGGGGCTTGGCGGTGGGCCGACGGCGCGGTAGCGTCACGGCGACATAAACAGATAGCGACGACGGCGAGACGGAAGCCCGGTGTGAATCCGGCATGGTCGCGCCACTGTGTGCTGCGGTGACTTCCCCACGGGGAGGTGGCTGCGGCGAGTCAGACCCGCGGACCGTCGTCCTGCACCACCGTATGGGACGCGTGTTCCCCGAGGAGGTTCCACCATGGCCGAGGCCGTTGCTTCCGCTGCCATACCCACCCCCACCCTCTCCCCGTCGGCTCCGCTGCCCGTGCGCGCGGTCCTGCCCTGGGCCCTGTTCGTCGGCCTGCTGATGCTCGTGGCCCTGTACTTCGTCGGCGCGGAACAGGGCGCCACCGCCGTGTTCGCCGGCGAGGCCGTGCACGAGTGGGTCCACGACGGCCGTCACCTGCTCGGCTTCCCCTGCCACTGAGAGGCTCACGCACCATGTACGCCTCCACTGTCAGAGGTCTCCTGGTCCGCGGCATGCTCGCGGGCCTCATCGCAGGACTCTTCGCCTTCGCCGTCGCCTACGTGGTCGGTGAGCCCTCGGTCCGGGGCTCCATCGCCGTCGAAGAGGCCGCGGCCGCCAAGGAAGCCGCCCCCGTGTCCGGCCACGCCGGTCACGGCGACGCCGCCCCGGCCGAGGAGGAGGAAGAGCTGGTCAGCCGGCCCGTCCAGTCCACCGTCGGCCTCGCCACCGGTGTCCTGGTCTACGGGGTCGCGCTGGGCGGCATCGCCTCCCTCGCGTTCTCCTTCGTCCTCGGCCGCGCCGGCCGGTTCGGCCCCCGGGCCACGGCGGCCCTCACGGCCGCGGGCGCCTTCGTACTCGTCTACCTGGTGCCGTTCCTCAAGTACCCGGCCACCCCGCCGGCCGTCGGCAACCCGGACACGATCGGGCAGCGCACCACGCTGTTCTTCCTGATGATCCTGCTGAGCGTGCTGCTCGGCGTCGGCGCGATCATCCTGGGTCGGCGACTGGCTCCGCGTCTGGGCAACTGGAACGCCACCCTGACCGCCGGGGCGGGCTTCGTCCTCGCCACCGGGCTGGCCTTCCTCGTCCTCCCGGACAACACCGACGCCGTCAAGCCCGACTTCCCCGCCGCGCTGCTGTGGGAGTTCCGGGTGGCGTCCATCGCCGTCCAGCTCGTGCTGTGGACCGTGTTCGCCGTCGCCTTCGGCGTCCTCGCCCAGCGGCTCCTGGCCCACCGCACCGATCCCGCGGGCACGGAGGCCGCCGCGCCCCAGCCGGCATCGGCCCTCGGCTGACCCGCACACCGCGCCACCCACGGAGCCCTGCCACCCGGAAAGTCCGGGCGACAGGGCTCTGTCCGTTGTCTCACCGATCCGGATCGACTCCGCGCCCTGCGGGGACCTGAGGGCGCCGTGCCCGATGACCGGGCACCGGCTGGAGTGCCCGCCGGATTTGGCTGGCAGGTGCATGACGAGATTGCGGGGTGCGGGGCTACCTTCTTAGGGCTCCGGAGGGGCGGCTCTCCGAACGTACGGGCCACCGGCGGGCGGTGGCGGCGTCTCCGGTGCCCCGGTTCCGCCGAGGGGCCGGGTCCCCCCCACGCATGAAGGAAGACGACCATGTCTCTGGGCACTTGGCTGAAGGTCGGCACCTCCGCCGCCGCAATGGTCCTCGCGGCGGCAACCGCCGCGACCGCCGCACCCGCACCGGACGCCTCCGCAGCGGTAGTGACGCTCCGTTATGACGACAGCCGGGCCGGCGGCTGGGAAGCGGCCATCACGGCCGGCGTCGCCGCCTGGAACGCGAACGTCAGCAACGTCCGGCTGGTGGAGGCCGCGCCCGGGGTCCGGGCCGAGATCGTCATCGTGGCCACCACCGGCTGGCCGCAGGCCACCCTCGGTCCGGTCCGTCCCGGGCGACAGGTCCGGGTCGAACTCGGCGCGCAGGCCGTGACCCAGGGGTACGACAAGACGCGCATCGCCGCGCACGAGCTGGGCCACAGCCTCGGCCTCCCGGACACCAAGCCGGGCCCGTGCTCCCAGCTGATGTCCGGCTCCAGCGCCGGGACGGCCTGCACCAACGCCGTGCCCAACGCGACCGAGCGGTCCCGCGTGCAGAACGCGTACGCGAACGGACTCGCGGCAATCGTGCCGACCGACGGCCGGATGCTCATCGACGCCCCCTGACCGGCGGGCCGCTGCCGCACCCCATGACGTGCTCGGCCCTGGGGGAGACCCCAGGGCCGAGCACGAAGCAGACGCGTCTCAGCCCTGCGCCAGCCCGTTCCGGGCGATCACCTGCGCGTACCATCGCGCACTGTCCTTCACCGTCCGGCGCTGGGACGCGAAGTCCACGTGGACGATGCCGAAGCGCTTGCTGTACCCGTACGCCCACTCGAAGTTGTCCAGCAGGCTCCACAGGAAGTAGCCGCGTACGTCCACGCCGTCCTCGATCGCCCGGTGTACGGCCGTCAGGTGCGCGTCCAGGTACGCCACCCGCTCCGGGTCGTGGACCAGACCCTCCGGGTCCGCGTAGTCGTCGTACGCCGCCCCGTTCTCCGTCACCAGGAGCGGGAGGTGCGGCAGTTCGTCGCGCAGCCGGGTCAGCAGCTCGTACAGGCCGTTCGCGTCCACCGGCCAGTCCATCGCCGTGCGCGGGCCGGCCGCCGGGGTGAACGCCACGTGCTTCTCGGCGCCCGCCCAGGGGGCGGGGGAAGGGGAGGAGCCCGCCGAAACCACGCTGGGGGAGTAGTAGTTGATGCCCAGCGAGTCGATGGGGGTGGAAATGACCTCCAGATCGCCGTCCCGGACGAACGACCAGTCCGTCACCCCTGCCGTGTCCTCCACCAAGTCCTGGGGCAGCCGCCCGTGGAAGACCGGGTCCAGGAAGATGCGGTTCGCCACCGCGTCGATCCGGCGCACCGCGTCCCGGTCCGCCGCCGTGTCCGTCAGCGGGCGCAGGGCGTGCAGGTTCAGGGTCAGGGAGATCTCCGCGGCGGACGGAAGGTGCTCGCGCAGGACGCGGGCCGCGCCGCCGTGCGCCAGGTTGAAGTGGTGGGCGGCCCGCAGCGCGGCGAGGTCACTGGTGCGGCCGGGAGCGTGGACCCCGTTCCCGTACCCGAGGAACGCCCCGCACCAGGGCTCGTTCAGCGTCGTCCAGGTCGTCACCCGGTCACCCAGCGCCCGGGCCACCAGGCCCGCGTACTCCGCGAACCGGTGCGCGGTGTCCCGCTGCGGCCAGCCGCCCGCGTCCTCCAGCTCCTGGGGGAGGTCCCAGTGGTACAGCGTCACGACCGGCCTGATGCCGTTCGCCAGCAGCTCGTCCACCAGGCGGCGGTAGAAGTCCAGGCCGCGCTCCACGGCCGGGCCGCGCCCCGTGGGCTGGACCCGGGGCCAGGAGACGGAGAACCGGTAGTCCGTGACGCCGAGCTCCTTCATGAGCCGTACGTCGTCGGGCATCCGGTGCAGGTGGTCGGCGGCGATGTCACCGGTGTCGCCGTTGCGGACCTTGCCGGGCGTGCGGCTGAAGGTGTCCCAGATGGAAGGCGTCCGGCCGTTCTCGGTGGCCGCCCCCTCGATCTGGTAGGCGGCGGTAGCGGTTCCCCAGCGAAATCCGGTGGGGAAGCGCAGCCCCGGCCAGGTCTCGGGGCAGGTGCCCGTGGAGGTCGCCGGGCGGGCATCGACAGCGGTCATGAGACGGACACTCCAGGAAGTAGGAGGAGGGGAGGGAGAATCAGAGGGCGGCGACCCGCGATCCGCGAGCGCGTCAGCCCTTCACCGCGCCCTGCATGATGCCGCCGACGATCTGCCGGCCCAGCAGGCCGAAGACGAGCAGCACCGGCAGCGTGCCGAGCAGCGTGCCGGCCATGATCACCGACTGGTCGTTGACGTAGCCGCCACCGAGCTGCCGCAGGGCGACCTGCACGGTCGGCTCCTGCGAGGACAGTGCGATGACCGGCCAGAAGAAGTCGTTCCACGCCGTCATGAAGGTGAGCAGCCCGAGCACGGCCATCCCCGGCCGCGCGATCGGGATCACGATCGACCAGAAGATGCGGGCCGTGGAGGCGCCGTCCATACGAGCCGCTTCGATCAGCTCGTCCGGCAACGACTGGATCAGGTACTGGCGCATGAAGAACACCCCGAACGCCGACACCAGACCCGGCAGGATCACCGCCTGGAGCTGGTTCACCCACTGGAGTTCGGCGATCAGCATGAACAGGGGGATCACCCCGAGCTGCGGCGGGATCATCATCGTGCCGATCGTCAGCGTCAGCAGTGCGCCGCGGCCCCGGAACCTGAGCTTGGCGAAGGCGAAGCCGGCCAGGGTGCAGGAGAGCACCGTGCCCACGGTGATGGCCCCGGAGACGATCAGCGAGTTCAGCAGGGCCTTGCCGATGTCGGCCTCTTCGAGGACCGCCTCGAAGTTCTTGACCAGGTTCGGGCCGGGCAGCAGGCTCGGCGGCACCTGCGCCAGATCCGCGTTGGAGCGGCTGGCCGCGACGATCGTCCAGTAGAAGGGGAACGCCGAGATCAGCAGCGCGCAGCCGAGAATGAGGTAGGCGAGCCAGCCGCCCGTCATCGCGCCCCCGGCCCCGCCGCCCCTGCGGAACCGTGGGGGCCTGCCGGGCCGTTCCCGCGGAAGGCGGCGCGTGTCGGGCGCGGTCATCGGTCGGCCTCCTTGCGTGCGCGGCGGCGCGCGATCAGGGCGTTGGCCCCGACCAGCACCACGATCAGGACGAACATCACCCAGGCGATGGCCGCGGCCCGGCCCAGGTGGAAGAAGCCCCAGCCCTGCTCGTACATGTACAGGCCGAGGGTCTGGTACTGGTGCGATATGCCGCCGGACATCGACCCCTCGAACAGCAGCGGCTCGCCGAAGAGCTGGGTCGCGCCGATCGTGGAGATGATCACGGTGAAGACGATGGTCGGCCGCAGTCCGGGAAGGGTGACGTGGATGAACTGGCGCCAGCGGGAGGCCCCGTCCATCTCCGCGGCCTCGTACAGCTCTTGGGGGATCGACTGCATGCCGGCCAGGTAGATCAGCGCGTTGTAGCCGGTCCAGCGCCAGATCACGATCGTCGACACGGCGATCTGCGAGGCGACCGTGCCCGTCTGCCAGTCCACCGGGTCGATGCCGACGAGCCCGAGCACGTAGTTGATCAGCCCGAAGTCGCGGCCGAAGAGCTGCGCGAAGACGAGGGTGGCGGCGGCGACGGACGTCGCGTAGGGGAGCAGGATCGCGGTCCTGATGAAGGTCCGGCCGCGCAGCTTGTAGTTGAGCAGGTGGGCCAGACCCAGTGCCATGGCGAGCTGCGGCACGGTGGACAGCACGCCGATGGTGAACGTGTTGCGCAGCGCGGTCCAGAAGTACTCGTCGGTGAAGAGCGCGGTGTAGTTGGCGATGCCCCGCCACTCCATCTCGCCGCTGGTCTGGAGTTCCACGCGGTAGAGGGAGACGAACGCCGTGTAGAGGAGCGGGAAGAGGCCGAAGGCGAGGAACAGGGTGAAGAAGGGGGCGATGTAGGCGTACGGGGAGGCCTTGCGCCAGCTGCGCCGGAGCGCGGCGGCCGGACCGTGGCCCGGGCCGGACCCGGGACCGGGACCGGATCCGGGACCGGTGCCGGATCCGCTTCTGGCCCGGCGGGGGCCGGACTTCGCGGTGGAGGTGGGGGACACGATGCGGCCCTTCGGGATCGGGACGGGAGGGCTTGGCCGTCTCTTTCGGATCTTGGCGGCCGAGCCCGCGGCGTCTGGCGCCGTGCCTGGCCGTGCTGTCGGGGCGTCCGCGTACTGGACGTACTCGGTTGCC
>NZ_JANAVF010000011.1 GCF_024213195.1 Streptomyces sp. TBY4
GTGGGTCGGTCGGTCAAGGGTGGCCGAAGGCCATCGCGTAGCGACGCGACGAAGGAGCGCCCTTGAGGGACCGGCCCACCCCGAAAGGACACTGGACTGCCGGGACGCCCCCCGGACCATGACGCAGCCAAAGCCCCACCCGCAGCACAAGCGAACGCCCGACCCCACCAGCAGTGATCCGTGCCCGCGCCCCGGCTCCGAGGGGGGCGGGTGGGCAACCACCGTCTGAGGGTGGTGGTGAGAGGGGGGCTGAAGCCCCGCCCCCGCAGGGCCCCGTAGAACCCCCTACCCCACCAGCAGTGATCCGTGCCCGCGCCTCAGCTCCGAGGGGGACGGGTGGGCAACCACCGAAGGAGGGTGGTGGGTGGGTGGGGGATGAACCCCCTACCCCACCCCCACCCCCACCCCCACCCCCGGCCCCTGCCCCGTAGAGCCCCGGACCACCAGTTCCGGCTGGAAGACGTACTCCGTGCGCTGGACCGGCGTGCCGGCTATCGCCTCCAGGAGGGCGCCCACCGCTGCCGTGGCCATCGCGCGGACCGGCTGGCGGACCGTGGTCAGCGGGGGGTCCGTGAAGGCGATCAGCGGGGAGTCGTCGAAGCCGACCACCGAGATGTCCTCCGGGACGCGCAGGCCCCGCTCCCTCGCCGCCCGTATGACGCCGAGGGCCATCGGGTCGCTGCCGCAGACGATGCCCGTGCAGCCCCGGTCCAGGAGGGCGCCGCCCGCCGCGTGGCCGCCCTCGACCGTGAACAGGGTGCGCTGCACCAGGCCTTCGGCCGCCGCCGACGGAAGGGCGGCGGCGAAACCCGCCTCCTTCCTGGCCGACGGCACGTAGCGCGTAGGCCCGATGGCCAGCCCGATCCTGCGGTGGCCCAGGTCCTCCAGGTGGCGGACCGCCATCTCCGCGGCCGCGCGGTCGTCCGGGGAGATGAAGGGGGCCTGGACCTGCTCGTTGAAGCCGTTGATCAGCACGAACGGAACCCCCCGCGCCGCCAGCCGCTGGTAGCGCGAAGGGTCGGCCGAGGAGTCCGCGTGCAGGCCGGACAGGAACACGATCCCCGTCACCCCGCGTTCCTCCAGCTGCTCCACCAGTTCGTCCTCGGTGGCCCCGCCCGGACTCTGCGTGCACAGCACCGGCGTGTACCCGTGTCCCGCCAGCGTCTGTTCGATGACCTGCGCGAACGCCGGGAAGATCGGATTGGTGAGCTCCGGCGTCAACAGCCCCACCAGCCCGTTGCTGCGCCGCCGCAGCCGGACCGGGCGCTCGTAGCCCAGCAGGTCCATGGCGGCCAGCACCTTGTGCCGGGTGCCGGACGCCACGCCCGCCTTGCCGTTGAGCACGTGGCTGACGGTCGCCTCGCTGACCGCGGCCTGCGCGGCGATGTCCGTCAGCCGCAGCGGGGAGGTCATCCCCGCCACCACACCGCCGTGTCGGCCGGCAGCTCCGACGGGTCGGGCAGCGGCCCGCTCGCCAGCA
This sequence comes from Streptomyces sp. TBY4, assembly GCF_024213195.1. Lineage (GTDB taxonomy): Bacteria > Actinomycetota > Actinomycetes > Streptomycetales > Streptomycetaceae > Streptomyces. The sequence continues at coordinate 1,481 of NZ_JANAVF010000011.1, forward strand.
GTACGGTGCCCGGCGCGGGCATCCGTACCGCCCCGTCCGTGGTGTTGACCGTGCAGGTGAAGTCCCCCCGGCGGAAGGCCAGGACGCCCGCCGGAGCCTCCAGCCACTGCACGCCGTCGCCGGCGCCCAGCTCCGGCTGCGAGCGCCGCAGGCGCAGCGCGGCCCGGTACAGCTCCAGCGTCGAGCCCGGGTCCCCGGTCTGCGCGGCCACGCTCAGCCCGGCCCACTCGGCCGGCTGCGGCAGCCAGCTCCCGCCGCCACCGAAGCCGTACGGGGCCTCCGTACCCGACCACGGGATCGGTACCCGGCAGCCGTCGCGCAGCCCGTCCTGCCCGTCGCCGCGCGCGAAGGCCGGGTCCTGGCGGACCGCGTCCGGGAGGTCGGTCACCTCCGGCAGTCCGAGCTCCTCGCCCTGGTAGACGTACGCCGATCCGGGCAGCGCCAGCATCAGCAGCGCGGCCGCCCGCGCCCGGGCCAGTCCCTCCTCCCCGCCCCCGTACCGCGTCACGTGGCGCACCACGTCGTGGTTGGACAGCACCCACGTCGTCGGGGCCCCCACGGGGCGCATCGCGTCGAGCGACTCGTCGATGGTGGCGCGCAGCGCGGCGGCGTCCCAGCCGGTGTTCAGGTAGTGGAAGTTGAAGGCCTGGTGCAGTTCGTCGGGCCGCAGGTACAGGGCCGTCCGGTCGGCGCTCGGCGTCCAGGCCTCGGCCACGCCGATCCGGTCGCCGGCGTACTCGTCCAGCACCTTCCGCCAGGAGCGGTAGATCTCGTGGACGCCGTCCTGGTCGAAGAAGGGCAGCACCTGGTTGCCCAGCAGCTTCAGCTGCTCTCCCCGCCCGAGGTCGGGCAGGCCGGGCGCCTTGACCAGGCCATGGGCGACATCGATGCGGAAGCCGTCGGCGCCGAGGTCGAGCCAGAACCGCAGGATCGAGCGGAACTCGTCCTGGACGGCCGGGTGTTCCCAGTTGAAGTCGGGCTGCTCGGGCGCGAAGAGGTGCAGGTACCACTCCCCGTCGGCGACCCGCGTCCACGCGGGTCCGCCGAAGATGGACTCCCAGTCGTTCGGGGGCTCGGCCCCGTCGGTGCCCCGCCCCGCCCGGAAGTGGAACCGCTCGCGCAGCGGCGTACCGGGCCCCTCGCGCAGCGCCTGCTTGAACCATTCGTGCTGGTCGGAGCAGTGATTCGGCACGAGGTCCACGATGATCCGCAGGCCCAGGTCGTGCGCTTCGCGGATCACGGCGTCGGCGTCGTGGAGGCTGCCGAACATCGGGTCGATGGCCCGGTAGTCGGCGACGTCGTAGCCCGCGTCGGCCTGCGGGGAGGCGTAGAAGGGGCTGAGCCACACGGCGTCGACGCCGAGGTCCTTGAGGTAGGGCAGTCGGCTGCGGATGCCTTCGAGGTCCCCCATGCCGTCCCCGTCGGAGTCGGCGAAACTGCGCGGATAGACCTGGTAGATCACCGCTTCTCTCCACCAGCCGGGCAGGGTGCCGGTGGAGGTGGGGAGGCCGTCCCATGAGGTTTCGGCGGCGAGGTGCTGGGTCATGTCGTCCTTGAAGAGGTCGGGCCGGGTGGTACGAGGGCGGGGCGCGGGGTGGTCAGCCCTTGGTCGCGCCCGCCGTCATGCCGGCGACGAGGTGACGCTGGGCGAAGAGGAAGAAGAACGCCGCGGGGATGGCGATGAGGATGGAAGCAGCGCTCATCGCACCCCAGTTGGAGGTGTACTGGGTGACGAAGGTCTGCAGGCCGCCGGCGAGCGTGAGGTTCTCCTCGCCGACCATGAAGGCGGAGGCGTAGGCGACCTCGCCCCAGGCGGTGATGAAGGCGTAGAAGCCGGTGACGGCGAGGCCGGGCTTGGCGAGCGGCAGGATGAGGCGCCAGAAGGTGCCGAAGGGGTTGAGCCCGTCGACGCGGCCGGATTCGTCGATCTCGACCGGGATGGTGTCGAAGAAGCCCTTCATCATCCAGGCGCAGAACGGCACGGCGATGGTGAGGTAGGTGATGACCAGGCCGATCGGCTGGTTCAGCAGCCCCAGGTCCCCCATGAGGTTGTAGAGCGGGACGATGAGGATGGCCATCGGGAACATCTGCGTGATGAGCAGGGTCCACATCAGCGGCTTCATTCCGGGGAACTTGAAGCGGCTGACGGCGTAGCCGGTGGTGGCGGCGATGAACACCCCGAGGACGGTGGTGATGCCGGCGACCAGGACGGAGTTGCCGAACCAGGTGAGGAAGGAGGTCGATTCCACCAGGTAGCGGTAGTTGTCGAGGGTGGGTTCCTTGACGAAGTCCGTGGAGATGGCGTGCTTCGCGGGCTTGAGGGAGGTCAGCAGGACCCACAGCACCGGGAAGACCGCGATCACGGCGGCGACGACGAGGGTGCCGTGCAGGCCGGCGGAGGCGAGCGGGGAGCGCTTGCCCCGGGGGCGGACGGCGGATCCCGTCGCGGAGGTGGTCGTCACGGTCACCACACCTCTCCTTGCTTCCGCAGCGAGCGCCGGTAGACCAGCGCGAAGATCATGAGCAGCAGGAGGATCAGTACGCCCCAGGTCGCCGAGACGGCGAAGTCGCGCGGGCTGGTCACGAACGCCTCGCGGAAGGCCTGGGTCACCAGGATCTCGGTGGAGTCGCCCGGGCCGCCCCGGGTGAGCAGGAAGATCACCGGGAACATGTTGAAGGTCCAGATGGTGGAGAGCAGGATCACGGTCATGCTGACCGAGCGCAGTCCCGGCAGGGTGATGTGGCGGAACCGCTGCCAGGGGCGGGCCCCGTCCATCTCGGCCGCCTCGTAGAGCTCGCCGGGGATCGACTGCATGCCGCCGAGCAGGGCGACCATCATGAAGGGGACGCCGAGCCAGACGTTGACGGCGATGACCGCGATCTTGGCCCAGGTCGGGTCGTCGAGCCACGGGACGGCGGAGATGCCGCCGCCTTCGAGGATCTTGTTGAGGATGCCGTTGTCGCGGTTGAAGAGGAACCGCCAGGCGAAGACGGAGACGAATCCGGGGACGGCCCAGGGCAGGATGAGCGCCATCCGGTAGGCGGCGCGCCCCTTGAACTCGCGGTTGAGCACGGTGGCGAGGCCGAGGCCGAGCGCGAAGGTGATCGACACGCAGGCGACGGTCCACAGGACCGTCCACACCAGCCGCTGCAGGAACACCGGGTCGGCGAGGACCTCGGCGTAGTTGTCGAGTCCGATGAACTCGTACGTCGCCTCGATGTGGTTGGCGCCGATGGTCCGGCTGACGTTGCGCTCGGTGGCGTCGGTCAGCGACAGGTAGATGCCGCGGACGAGCGGCCAGCCGATGATCACGCCGAGCACGAGCACCACGGGGGTGATCATGGCCCAGGCGTACCAGTGCGTGGCCAGGGCCCGCTTCAGCCCGGGACGGCTCATGCCGCCCCTGCCGTCCCTGTCGTTCCTGCTGTCAGTCCTGCGGCTCCGGCCGCGGGCGGCGGGACCGGCGTCAGGACCGGTCTCGCTGCCCGCGGCCTTCGCCACCGACTGGCTGGTGTGAGCAGCCATCTTTTCGTTACTTCCAGCCCTTGAGGATCTTGCGGAATTCGACGCCGGCCGCCTTGGCCGCGTCCTCCGGGCTCGAGGCCCCGGTGATCGCCTTGGTGTATTCGACCTGGAGCGGCGCGAAGAGCGAGCCGTTCTCCGGGATCCAGGCGCGCTCGACGGCCTTGTCCACGGCCGGCTTGAAGAACTGGACCATCTCGCTGGACTTGACCTCGGGCTGCTCGTAGGCGGCGGTCCGGGTCGGGAGCAGGCTCAGCTCCTTGGCGGACTGGACCTGCACCTCCTGCGAGGTCATGTAGTCGACGAAGGCGTTCGCGGCGGCGATGTTCTTGGAGCCCGCGTAGACGGCGAGGTCGTGGCCGCCCTGCGGGGCGCCCGCCTTGACGGAGCCAGCCGGGACCGGGGCGATGCCGAGGTTGGCCTTGTCCTTGAACTGGTCGCCCGCGTAGCTGTCGGCCACGGCCCAGGGGCCGTTGATCATCATCGCGGCCTCGCCCGACTTGAAGGCGGTCTGCATGTTGGTCCAGCCGTCGGTGGCGTTGGTGATCGCCGCACCCGAGGTGACCAGGTCGCGGGCGGCCTTGAATGCCTTGACGCCCGCCGCGTTGTCGACGGTGACCGTCTTGTTCTTCGCGTCGACGAGGTCGCCGCCCTCTCCGTAGATGAGGGGGAGGAACCAGTAGGAGTCGTCGCCGCGCAGGTAGAGGCCGGCCTTGCCGGTCTTGGCCTTGATGGCCGCGGCGGCGGTCTTCACCTCTTCCAGCGTCTTCGGGGGCTCGACGCCGGCGTCGGCGAGCATCTTCTTGTTGTAGAAGAGGCCCATGGTGTCGATGACCTGCGGGACCGCGTAGGTCTTGCCCTCGTACTTGCCGCTGGCCGCGGCCTGGGGCAGGAACTCGGCGTCGACCTTCTTGGCCGTGTCGGCCGGGACCTCGGCGAGGTAGCCGAGGGAGGCGAAGTCGGCGACCCAGCCCACGTCGGCGCGGATCACGTCGGGGGCCTCGGAGCCGCTGCTGAAGGCGTTCTTGACCTTGTTCTGGGCGTCGCCGTAGGGAACGTTGACGTACTTGACGGTCACCTTGGGGTGCTTGGCGGTGAACGCCTCGGCGATCTTCTGGAAGGACGCCTTCTCGGCGTCGTTCGAGGTGTCCCACCACGTGACCGTGCCGGAGAGCTCCCCGTCGGCCTTGGCGCCGCCGCTGTCGCCGCCGTCCTTGGTGTCACCGCCGCAAGCCGTCGCCGCGAGCGCCAGAGCCGCGACCAGCGCGGTGGCCGCTATGCCACGCCGCATATGAACTCCTTCGATGATCCCGGCCGCGCCTCGCGGTCCCGAGTTGCCGAGAACGTAACAAGCCTGAAAGCCGACCGAAAGACCTTGCGGGAACTTTCTGCAAGAAGGGGTGATCGTTACATCCGCGTGTCCGGACGGTTGCCGCAGCTTGCTGTTAGTTCGAATCCCCTTCGACGGTCCGGGCCCGCAACCAGGGGGTGCGTACGCGCGTTGACCCGGTATGACCCACGAGTTGACGGCCTCCCGGCTTGCAAGCGCTTCCAGCAATGCCACCGCGAACGGCGGCTGGTGGCGCGATGCCGTCATCTACCAGGTGTACGTGCGCTCCTTCGCGGACAGCGACGGCGACGGGATCGGGGACCTGCGCGGGGTCCGCGAGCACCTGCCCCACCTGGCCCGGCTCGGGGTCGACGCGGTGTGGCTGACCCCCTTCTACGTCTCCCCGCAGGCGGACGGCGGCTACGACGTCGCCGACTACCGGGCCGTCGACCCGCTCTTCGGGGACCTCTCCGACGCCGACGAGCTCATCCGCTCCGCACACGCACTGGGGCTGCGGGTGATCGTGGACGTGGTCCCGAACCACACCTCCGAGCAGCACGCCTGGTTCCGGGCGGCGCTGGCCGGGGAGCCCGGGGCCCGCGAGCGCTACCACTTCCGCCCGGGCCGGGGGCCCTGCGGGGAGCTCCCGCCCAACGACTGGGAATCGGTCTTCGGCGGTCCCGCCTGGAGCCGGACCCCGGACGGCGCCTGGTACCTGCACCTCTTCGCCCCCGAGCAGCCCGACCTGAACTGGGAGAACCCCGAGGTGGCGGAGGAGTTCTCCGCCGTCCTGCGGTTCTGGCTCGACCTCGGCGTCGACGGCTTCCGGGTGGACGTGGCCCACGGGATGGTCAAGGCCCCGGGGATGCCGGACATCGGCCGCGGCGCCCAGGCCACCCTGATCGGCACCGAGCCGCTCCCCTTCTTCGACCAGGACGGCGTCCACGAGATCCACCGCTCCTGGCGGCGGCTGCTCGATTCCTACGAGGTCCCCCGCATCGGGGTCGCCGAGGCCTGGGCGCCCAGCTCCGAGCGGCTGGCGCTGTACGTCCGCCCCGACGAGCTGCACCAGGCCTTCAACTTCCGCTTCCTGGAATGCCCCTGGGAGACCGGTGCGCTGCGGACCGTCATCGACGAGTCCCTGGCCGCCACCGGCTCGGTGGGCGCGCCGACCACCTGGGTGCTGTCCAACCACGACGTCGTGCGGCACCGCACCCGCTACGGCAGCCTGGACCGGGCGCGGGCGGCCGCGCTGCTGATGCTGGCGCTGCCCGGATCGGCGTACGTCTACCAGGGCGAGGAGCTCGGCCTGCCGGAGGTGACCGACCTCCCGGACGCGGTCCGCCAGGACCCGGCCTTCGCGCGCGGCGACGGGCAGGACGGGCTGCGCGACGGCTGCCGCGTACCGATCCCGTGGTCGGGCACCGAAGCCCCGTACGACTTCGGGCCGGGCGGGAGCTGGCTGCCGCAGCCGGCCGACTGGGCCGGGCTGAGCGTCGCCGCGCAGACCGGCGACCCCCACTCCACCCTGGAGCTCTACCGCGCCGCCCTGGAACTGCGCCGTGCGATGCCGGGGCTCGGGGCGCCGGAGGCGGGGCAGCCCGGGCCGGCTGCCGGAGCCGCCGGGATGCAGTGGCTGCCCGCGCCCGAGGGGGTGCTGCTCTTCACCCGCCCCGGCTTCGCGTGCACGCTCAACACCCGCCCGATCCCGGTCGAACTGCCCTCCCCCGGACGTCCCGTCCTGTCCAGCGCCCCGGTGGAGACGGACGGCCGCACTGTCCGGCTTCCCCCGGATTCGTGCACGTGGTGGTCATGGTGAACGTCCGACCGGTACAGTCCAATCCCGTGACCGCACGGCTAGCCGACATCGCAGCCCAGGCGGGGGTCAGCGAAGCCACAGTCAGCCGCGTGCTCAACGGCAAGCCCGGTGTGGCCGCAGGCACCCGTGAATCCGTGCTGGCCGCACTCGACGTGCTCGGCTACGAACGCCCCGTACGCCTGCGCCAGCGCAGCGCGGGACTCGTCGGCCTGATAACCCCCGAGCTCGACAACCCCATCTTCCCGGCGCTCGCCCAGGTCATCGGCCAGGCGCTGACCCGGCAGGGCTACACCCCGGTGCTGGCCACGCAGACGCCCGGCGGGTCCACCGAGGACGAGCTCGTGGAGATGCTCGTCGAACGCGGGGTCTCCGGGATCATCTTCGTCTCCGGGCTGCACGCGGACACCACGGCCGACATGGGCCGCTACGACCAACTCCGCGGACAGGGCGTCCCGTACGTCCTCATCAACGGCTTCTCCGACAAGGTGCAGGCCCCCTTCGTCTCCCCCGACGACCGGGCCGCGATGCAGCTCGCGGTGACCCATCTGACCGCGCTCGGGCACACCCGGATCGGGCTGGCCGTCGGGCCCAAGCGGTTCGTGCCGGTGCTCCGCAAGATCGAGGGCTTCCGGCTCGGCATGAAGGAGCGGCTCGGCCTCGGCGAGGAGGAGGTCGAGGAGCTGATCCAGCACTCCCTCTACACGCTGGAGGGCGGGCAGGCCGCCGCGGCCGCGCTGATCGCGCGCGGCTGCACGGCGGTGGTGTGCGCGAGCGACATGATGGCGCTCGGCGCGATCCGGGCGGCCCGGCAGCAGGGGCTGAAGGTCCCGCAGGACGTGTCGGTGGTCGGCTTCGACGATTCCCCGCTCATAGCGTTCACGGATCCGCCGCTGACCACCATCCGCCAGCCCGTGCAGGCCATGGGCCAGGCCGCGGTGCGGACCCTGCTGGAGGAGATCGGCGGCACGCCGGCACCGCACAGCGAGTTCGTCTTCCTCCCCGAGCTGGTCGTCCGCGGCTCCACCGCCTCGGGCCCCCAGCAGGGCCGCGGAACCGCCCGCGCCTGAGGGCGGGGTCCGCGGGGGCCGTACGCACAACCGGGCCATGGGGCCCGTACGCCCGTCGACTCCGGCAGGGCCGCGGGACCAAGGACCCGGTACGCCGCCTGAGCCCGCGCGCCCCATCCCGCCCCGGTCCGCCACCCCCTGACAGGCCATCCGCCCTTCCGGGCGCGACCGGCTCGCGCCCCGGCGGGGGCTTTGGTCCGCACGACCGGGACTTTCGGTGCGATTAGGCCCTAAAAGGTCATGAAACAGTGAGGCAGCGCACGGCGGGAGCGCCGCTCACATCCCCCTCCGGACAGCCGGCCATCGCTCCCGGACGGGTTCGACGCGCACCCTCCCCCTTTCCGTGCCTCCATCGCGACCGGCCGACACTCCGGCGCCCGTGCCCGCCCCCACTCCGACACGGGAGAACCACGTGCAGTACCAGCAGCAGTACCCTCCGCAACCGCCGCCGCCCCCGGCGCAGCCTCAGCCTCAGAAGAAGACCGGCCACACCCTCCACCTCATCCTCACCGTCCTGACCTGCGGGGCCTGGGGCGTGGTGTGGCTGTGCATCACCATCTGGCACAAGCTCGGCGCCGACGCGGTGGTCACGTACACCAGTGACGGTCACGCCAGGTCCCGGCGCCCCGTCACGAAGGCGCAGAAGATCTTCCTCGGGGTACTCGCCGCCCTGGTGCTCCTCGGCATGATCAGCTCCGCTCTGGGCGCCGGCAAGCAGGCGAAGGACTCGGCGTCCTCGGACGCCAAGCCGGCCGCGGCGCCGTCGGCCCCGTCGAAGGCCCCGGCGGCACAGTCTGCGACGCCCGAGGCTCCCAAGGCTCCCCCGTCGAAGGCCGACGCGCTGGCCGCGTTCGTGGACGGCGTGAACAGTCACGGCACCGTGCAGGAGAAGGACGCCGTGCAGCACGTGACCAAGATCCAGGGCGTCGAGAAGTTCAACGACATCCTGGACGCCCCCTCGGTCTACACCGATCTGAAGGGCGGGATCACGGGAGGCTCCCACGGCACGTGCAAGCTGATCGTCTCCGCCTTCGCCGACGCCTTCACCTCGAAGAACGGCCTCGTGACCGTCTACGGCGCCGACGGCGACCTGATCTGCAACGGCAAGTTCTAGCCGGTCCGTGCGCCCCCCGAGAGCCCCCGAGGGCGTCCCCCGGAGACCCTTGGGGGACGCCCGGCCCCCGCTCCTCCGAGAGGCGGAGGGACTGCGGTCAAGACCGTCCCAGGGGATGATCGGAGGGGAGTCCGCATCTGGCAGACTCTTTTCCTATGGGTGAAGCGAGCGTGAAGACACTGGATACCCGGACGGACGTCTCGTCATCCCCTGTGAACGAGAGCGACCGCCCGGAGCCGTCCGGGCGCGCCCTGCTCTCCCGGCTGCGCGCCCCGCGCCGGCCCAGGATCTGGTTCGAGGTCCTGCTGATCGCGGTCAGCTACTGGACGTACTCGCTGATCCGCAACGCCGTCCCCGAGCAGAAGGCGGCCGCGCTCGCGAACGCCGACTGGATCTGGCGGGTGGAGCAGGCGCTCGGCATCGCCGTCGAGGAGCGGATCAACCACGCCGTCGATTCGGTGACCTGGCTCGTGGTGGGCATGAACTACTACTACGCCACGCTCCACTTCGTCATGACCATCGGCGTGCTCGTCTGGATCTACCGCTTTCATCCCGGCCGCTACGCGGCGACCCGGCTCGTCCTCTTCGCCACCACCGGCGTGGCCCTGGTCGGCTACTACTTCTACCCGCTCGCGCCGCCCCGGCTGATGAACGGGCAGAACTTCATCGATACCGTGCTGGTCCACCACACCTGGGGCTCGATGGCCTCGGGCAACCTCAAGCACATGTCGAACCAGTACGCGGCCATGCCGTCCATGCACATAGGGTGGTCGCTCTGGTGCGGGCTGACGATCTTCGCGGTCGCCTCCGCCCCCTGGGCCCGGATCCTGGGCCTGCTCTACCCGGCGGCGACCCTGGTCGTGATCGTGTCCACCGCCAACCACTTCTGGCTCGACGCCGTCGGCGGCATGCTCTGCCTGGCCTTCGGCTACGCCGTCTCCCGCGCCTGGTACGGGTCCCTCCCGCACCGGCTGCCGCGCCGGCCCGAGGAGACCGGCCGCCACCCGGTGGCGGCAGCCGTCCTGAACCATCCGGCGCTGGCCCGCTTCCAGCGCTGAGCCCCGGCCCGCTCCTTCCCCCCTCACCCCTCCCTGTGGGTGATGCGGCCTCCCGACATGGTGAGCCGTACGGGCGCCCCGGCCAGCTCGTCCGCCGGGACCTCCACCGGGTCCAGGCCGAAGGCGGTCAGGTCCGCCCGGAAACCGGCCGCGATCCGCCCCGCCACCGCTTCCTCCCCCGCCGCCAGCGCGGCGTGCGAGGTCATGCCCTCCAGCGCCATCAGCCCGGTCAGGGCCGCACCCGTCCAGGCCCCCGTACCGGCCGAGGCCGCGCCCCGCGGGGAGCGGGCGGTGGCCAGCACCTGGCGGGCGTCGTAGTGGGCGATCGGCCAGTCCGAGCCCAGGGCGAGCACCGCTCCGGCCTCGCGCAGGTCGCGGCAGCGCCAGGCGCGGCCGGCCCGCTCCTCCCCCAGCCGCCTGGACCACTCGTCGCTGTGGTCGGCCCGGGTGTACGCGGTGTGCGGCGGCTGCATCGAGGCGATCACCCCCAGCTCCGCGAACCGCTTCAGCTGGCCGTCGGGGACCGTCTCGATGTGCTCGATCCGGTGCCGCAGCCGGGCCCGCGGGCCCAGTGCCTCCACGGTGTCCAGCACGTGCCGGACCGCTGCGTCGCCGATGGCGTGGGTCGCGGTGCGCACCTCGGCGGCGTCGAGGACCCGTACCGCCTCCGCGTAGGCGTGCGGGTCGGGCCAGAAGGCGTCGGTGCCCCTGCCGTGGCAGTCGGCGTGCTCCAGCCAGGCGGTGCCGCCCTCGACGGTGCCGTCCATGAAGAACTTCACCCCGCCGACCTTCCAGTGGCGGCCCGCGAGCCGCTGGAGTTCGATCAGCTCCTCCAGGTCCTCCCCAGTGGCTCCGGGCATGCACCAGGGGGCGAGGTTCAGCCGCAGCGGCAGGTCGCCCTCGTACTCGACGGTCGCGAGCAGGGCGGGTACGTCCCCGTCGCCGAGGTCCATGACGTGCGCGCCGGTCAGGCCGGTGGCGGCCATGTCGCCGAGCAGGGCGGTGAGGCGCGCCCGGCGCTCGGTGTACGTGGGCTTCGGCGCGAGCGAGCCGACCAGGGCCATGGCGGCGTGCTCGACGAGGTGGCCGGTGGGCCGCCCGTCGGGGTCGCAGACGATCTCGGAGCGCTGGGCGAAGGTGCGCGGGCCGGTGATCCCGGCGGCGGCCAGGGCCGCGCCGGAGGCGAGGGCGGAGTGGCCGTCGTAGAGGCGCAGGAAGGCGGGGGCGCCGGCGAGGGCCTCCTCGATCAGCTCCTTGTCGACGGGGCGGCCGCCGAAGGCGTTGTGGTCGAGGCCGAAGCCGGTGATCCAGCCGCCGGGGCCGCGGTCGGCGGTGCGCAGGGCGGCGCGGAGCTGGTCGAGGTCGGTGACGGCGGAGAGGTCCGTACCGGTGGCCATCTCGATGCCCCAGACGGGGTGGCTGTGCGCGTCGGTGAGGCCGGGGGTGAGGGTGGCGCCGGCGAGGTCGACGGTCTCGGTGCCGGGGCCGCGCCAGTCGCGGACGTCGGCCTCGTCGCCGACGGCGACGATCTCGCCGCCGAGGACGGCTACCGCACGGGCCTCGGGGCGGTTGGGGTCGAGGGTGCGGACGCGGGCTCCGGTGAGGACGGTGTCGGCAGCGGGCACGGCTCTGCTCCTTGGGGGGTTTCGGGCTGGTCGGGCTGTACGGGCACTGCGGGCCATGGGGACGCTACGGGCGCCGCGGACTCCCCCTGCGCCGCAGGCGCCGGGGGTCCTACGGGCGCTGGGGGCGCTGCGGGTTCTGCGGCCCCGGACGGGTCCTCCGCGAAGCGGGCGTAGACCTCGGGCCGGCGGGTCTTCAGGCGCTGGGCGAGGGCGAGCCCGGCGAGGAAGACGGCGGGGACGAGGGCCACGAGGAGGGTGTTGACGGTGGTGGAGGCCATGGTGAAGAGGGCCACCTTGGAGACGACCAGGCAGATCGCGACGGCCAGCAGCAGGGCGGCGGTGACGGGCGCGATCAGGGTCCGCCAGGGCCCCTCGTCGTGCCGGACGCGGCGGAAGTAGACGGGTACGGCGATGGCGGCGAGCAGCATCAGGGCCATGAGGCCGATCATGCCCGGGGTGTTCACCCAGAGCAGGAGCTGCTGGTACGGGTCGGCTCCGGCGAGGGCGAAGCCGAGGACGACGACGGCGCCGAGGGCGGTCTGCGCGGCGCCCGCGACGTACGGGGAGCCGTGGCGCGGGTGGATCCGGCCGAGGGCGGCGGGCAGGACGCCCTCCTCGGCGAGGGCGAGCGCGTACCGGTTGATGGCGTTGTGGAAGGCGAGGAGGGAGGCGATGACGCTGGTGACGATGAAGACATGCATCAGGTCGGCCGCCCAGGGGCCCACGTAGGTGGTGATGGCGGTGAAGAAGAGCCCGGCGGGGTCCTCGGCGGCGGCCGCGAGCACTTCGGCCGAGCCGAAGGCCTGGATGACGGTCCAGACGATGAAGGCGTAGAAGAGGCCGAGGAAGGCGACGGCGATGTAGGTGGCGCGCGGGATGGTGCGGTCGGGGTCGCGGGCCTCGCGGCGGTAGATGACGGTGGACTCGAAGCCGGTGAACGCGGCGAAGGCGAAGGCCAGGACGGCGGCGGTGCCGGGGACGAGCACCGCGCCGGGGGCGAAGGAGCCGGCCGACAGTCCGTGGGCGCCGCCCTCGGCGAGGACCCCGCCGGCGAGCAGGACGAGTATCCCGGTCTCGGCGACGAGCAGGACGCCGAGCAGCTTCGCGCCGAAGTCGATGGAGCGGAAGCCGCCGTACCAGATGAGGAGGAGGCCGGCGAGGGAGACCGGCAGCCAGGGGATGTCCAGGCCGGCGAGGGCCCGCCCGGTGTCGGCGGTGGTGGTGCCGAGAAGCCCGTAGACGCCGATCTCCATGCCGTTGTAGCCGATGAGGGCGAGCAGGGCGGCGCCGATGCCGACGCGCTTGCCGAGGCCGCGGGAGATGTACGCGTAGAAGGCGCCGCCGCTGCGGACGTGGCGGCTCATGGTGGTGAAGCCGACGGCGAAGACGGCGAGGGTGAGGCCGGCGAGGAGGTAGCCGGCGGGGGCGCCGACGCCGCCGAGGAGGATCGCGACGGGGGCGACGCCGGCCATGACGGTGAGCGGGGCGGCGGCGGAGACGACGAAGAAGGAGATGTCGGCGGTGCCGAGCGCGCCGCGGCGCAGGTCGGCACTCGTACGTGGTCTCGTTCTCGGCGGCTCGGGCGTTTCGGGCATGCGGGGGCACCCTTCTGCGAACGGCAGGCGGTGGGGAACCAAAAACCTAAAGGCTTTCGGTTTGCGGCAATGTAGCCTCCGGTTTTGGCGTACGGGAAGACCTGACGGCGGGAGAAATACGATGGCGCGGCCGCGCACCCCACTGCTCGACCGGGAGCGGATCGGCGCTGCCGCCCTGCAACTGCTGGCCGAGCAGGGAGAGTTCAGCGTTCCGCAGATCGCCCGCGCGCTCGGGGTGCAGACCGGGTCGCTGTATCACCACGTGGACGGCCGGGCCGGGGTGATCGAGCTGGTCCGCGAACGGGTCTGCGCCGCCATCGACGGCGGCACGCTGGCCGCGCCGGAGCCCTGGGACCGGGCCCTGGAGGCCTGGGCCCGCTCGTACCGGGCTGCCTTCGCCGCCTATCCGCGGGCCATCCCGCTGCTGATGACCACCCCGGTACGGGCACCCGCGGTGCTCGCGCAGTACGAACGGGCGGTGGCCCTGCTGCTGCGGGCCGGCTTCGCCGCGGAGCAGGTGATGCCGCTGCTCACCGGCCTGGAGAACCTGGTCCTGGGCTCGGCGCTGGACCTCGCGGCCCCCGACGCCATGTGGGAGCCCACCCCGGGCACCCCGCTGCTCGCCCGGGCCCTGGCCGCGCAGGGCCCGGGCCGGGCGGAGGCCGCCTTCGAGGTGGGCCTGGCGGCGTTCCTGGCGTACGCGCGGGACCTGCTCGGCGGCGGGACAATGGGGGCGGGAGACGCGTCGGCCGGCGGGTAGGGCAGGTCGGAAAGGCGGGACTTCGTGGTGGCGTACATAGCCGTGACCGCACTGAGCCATGTCGGGCTGGTCCGCGAGCACAACGAGGACAGCCTGGTCATCGGGCCGTGGACGTTGTGCGGGACCACGACGCGCAGCCCCCAGACGCTGATGTTCCCCCTCGGCAGGCCGCTCGTCGTCGCGGTCGCCGACGGGCTCGGCGGGCAGCCGGCCGGTGAGGTCGCCAGTGAGCTGGTCGTCCGGGAACTCGCCCTGCTCGGCCCCACGCTGGACGGCGCCGAGGCCGTCGAGGACGCGCTGAACCTCTGCAACCGCGCGGTGCACTCCGCCACCGACGGCCGTCCGGAGCTGACCTCGATGGGGACCACGGTCGCCGGCACCCTGGTGATGGCGGAGTCGCTGCTGTCGTTCAACGTCGGCGACAGCAAGGTGTTCCGGGTGGCCGCGGACGGGTTGCACCAGGTCAGCGTGGACGACAGCCCGCCGCCGCTGCCCGGGCACCGTACGACGTCCGCCGTCACGCAGACCCTCGGCGGAAGCCGTGCCGAGCACGTCCTCACCCCGCACGTGGCGGCCTTCCCGCTGTCCGCGGGCGACCGCTACCTGGTGTGCACCGACGGGCTGACCGACCCGGTGCCCGACGAGGCCATCGACGAGGTGCTGCGCGTGCACGACGACGGCAAGGCCGCCTTCGAGCTGTGGAGGGCCGCCATCGAGGCCGGGGGCCCCGACAACATCACGCTCGCGCTGGTGCGCATCGGCGCCTGAGGCCCGCTAGTTCGCGGCTGCTGCTAGTTCGCGGCTGCCGCCGCCTGCCGCCGCTTCGTCTCGTCGTAGGCCGCGCGGGCCTTCTCCACATCGTCCATGCGCAGGCCCGTCCAGTGGGCGAGGGCACGGACCCGTTCGGCCGCCTCGCGGCCCAGCGGGGTGAGCGAGTAGTCCACGCGGGGCGGGATGACGGGCTTGGCGTCGCGGTGCACGAAGCCGTCGCGCTCCAGTGTCTGGAGGGTCTGCGTCAGCATCTTCTCGCTGACCCTGGCCAGCGTCCCGACGTGGCGGCGCAGTTCGCTGAACCGGTACGAGCGGTCGAGCAGGGCGTCCAGTACGAGGACGCCCCAGCGGCTGGTGACGTGCTCCAGGACGAGGCGGTGCGGGCACATGGCCTCGGCCTGGATCAGCTTCTCACTTACTCCCATGTCAGTACCTTACTTCAAAGTGGGTACTGCCGTTTAGTTAGTGTCCGCCGTACGGTGAGTGCACAGCCCGGGAACGGGAAGCAAGGCACAGAGCAGGAGTGAACCCGCCATGAGCATCGTCGTCACCGGAGCCACCGGAGCCCTCGGCCGTCTCGTCATCGACGAGCTGCTCGCCCGGGGCGTCCCCGCCGGGGAGATCGCCGCCGTCGTCCGCGACGAGGAGAAGGCCGCCCCGCTCGCCGCCCGGGGCATCGAGCTGCGCATCGCCGACTACAACGCCCCCGGGACCCTCGCCGGAGCCTTCCGGTCCGGTGACCGCGTCCTGATGATCTCCGGCAGCGAGGTCGGCCGCCGGGTCCCCCAGCACTCCGCCGTGATCGACGCGGCGAAGGCGGCCGGGGTGGCGCAGTTCGCGTACACCGGCATCCTGGGCGGCCCCGACGCGGACTTCGCGCTGGCCGCCGAGCACCGGGCGACCGAGGAGCTGATCCTCGCCTCGGGCCTGCCGTACACCTTCCTGCGCAACGGCTGGTACACCGAGAACCACACCGGCAACCTGGCGCCGGTGCTCGCGCACGGGGCGGTCCTCTCCAACGCGGGCGAGGGCCGGGTGGCCTCGGCGGCGCGGGCCGACTACGCGGCGGCGGCCGCGGCCGTGGTGACCGGGGAGGGGCACCTCGACCGGGCGTACGAGCTGAGCGGCGACGCGGCCTGGTCCTTCGCGGAGTACGCGGCGGCGGTGGCCGGGGCGGCCGGGCGGGAGATCACGTACAACGCCGTGACCCCGGAGGCCCACCACGCCGTCCTGACGGGCGCGGGCGTCCCGGAGGAGTTCGCCGGGATCCTGGTCGACGTGGACCTCGCCATCGAGCGCGGCCGGCTGGCCGGCACCTCCGGCGACCTGTCCCGCCTGATCGGCCGCCCCACGACCCCGATGGCGGTGACGGTCGCGGAGGCCGTGGCGGAGGCCACCGCACGCAGCGCGGGCTGAGCCCGTCGCAGGGCGGGAGGCAAGCCGTACCGGCTCGCCTCCGGCCCCTCGCGGGCGCTAGGAGATCTTCGTGTAGTCCCAGATCTGCTCGGTGCCGAGGGCGGTCCGGTTGCCGAAGCCGCCGGTGCCGTTGCCCGCGTTCAGCCACGGCCGGCCCAGGGTGTCGCGGGAGAGGAGGTCGGCCTTGCCGTCGCCGTTCAGGTCCCCGGCGCCGACGATGTCCTTGTAGGAGCCGCCCCAGTCCTTGAAGACCAGGACGCGGCTCTTGAAGGTACCCGCGCCGGTCCCGGTCCCGGTGCCGTTGAAGCGCCACAGCTCGCCGGAGGTGTCGAGGGCGAGCAGGTCGGCCTTGCCGTCACCGGTGAGGTCACCCGCGCCGATGATCTTCTTGTACCCGTTCCAGCCCGTGCCGATCTTGACCCGGGCCGCGAAGCCGCCCGCGCCGTTGTCGGCGTAGAGGTAGAGGGTGCCGGTGGCGACGTCGCGGGCCAGCAGGTCGGTGCGGCCGTCGCCGGTGAGGTCCCCGGGAGCGGTGAAGGCGTCGTAGCCCTTCCAGTCCGAGGCGATCTTCTTGTACGCCGATCCGGGCGAGGGCAGTCCTCCGCACACCGGGGTGTACATGCGGGCCTCGCCGCCGGGCAGGCGGACGAACACGTCGTTGCAGCGGTCGCCGTTCAGGTCCCCGAAGGGCAGGACCTCGGTGGCGGGGTCCCAGCCGGGCACCGTGAACGGGGCCTTGGTGAGACCCGCTCCCGAGATGAGCTTGAGGTTGCCCGCGGTCGAGAGCCCGAGGACGTCGGCCTTGCCGTCGCCCGTGAGATCGCGCCGTACGGGAAGCTTGCGCGGGGTGGTGGTCGCGAGGTACCCCACCTCGTGGCTGGAACCGTCGGCGCGGGTCTCCCACTGAGTGAACTGCACGAGCGGCCGGCCCTGACCGTCGATGATCACGTCGCCGGAGTTACTGTTCGCCTCGGGGGGCCGGCCCACGAGCGTGGTGGGCGCCGACCAGGTACCACCGACGAACGTGGACACCTGGGGGACGCGACCCACGCTGCTCGACCGGGTCCAGGTGACGACAACGGTGCCGTCGGGGGCGAGCGCGCTGCGCAGGTGGATGAGGGCGCCTTGGGCCGTGTACGGGAAGCGCTGGCCGGTCGCCCATGTGCCCTTGGCCGCCGACCGCACGCTGTACCAGGGCCCGCGGTTCGAACTCATCAGGAGGACATCGCCGTTCGGCAGAACCATCGGTGCGTTGATGCCGGTGGCGGTCCCGGTGCCGACGAGCTCGGCGCGGCTCCAGGACGTGGTGCCGGCCGGCCGCCGCGCGTAGGACAGTGCGACGTCCGGGGACTGCGCGGTGTCCGCCCGGGCGTTCCACACCATGTGGAACCCGCCCTTGGGGTGTGCGAAGACCTGCAGGTCGTAGGGCGAGCCGGCCAGGCCGAGATCACGCGGCGCGCTCCATTGCGCCGCGCCGGCGGCCTTCTCCACGGTCTGGAACTGGCGCGCTTCCCCCACGGGCGTGTCGCCCCAGGACACCAGCGCCGTACCGTCGTTGGCGACCGCGAGGGACACGAACCTGAAGTAACGGGGCTGGGCGACGGTGGCCAGGGTGGCCGGAGCCGACCAGGCTCCCTGGGCCGTCCGCTCGGAGGCATAGACCTTGCCGTCCGTGTACCAGGCGGCGACGACGTGTCCCGAGGCACTGCCCGCGAAGCGGGCTTCGTAGTGCCCTGCGAAGGGCTGCGCTGCCGAGAACTCGGTGGCACCCGGGGCGAGCACCGCGGTCCAGGTCTGCACGCCGGTGGTCGGGCTCTCGTCCTGCCCCACCAACTGGACGGAGCCGTCGGGCAGTGCCATGAGGCCTCTGGCGCCGGGCGCCGCCTTGGTGATCCAGCCCGTCGCCCCGGCGGGACGCCGCAGCACCTTGCCGTCCGCCAGCGCCACCACGGTGCCGTTCTTGGCCATCACCATGTTGGTGATCGGCTGGTCCAGCCGAGTGGGCTTGGTCCACGGACCGAGCTGCGGGGCCGCGGCCGCGGCGGTGGACGCGTCCTGGGCGGGGCTCGGCGGCGCCGCGGAGGCGGCCGGTGCGGCGAGCCCGAGCGCGAGGACGGGAGTGAGCGCGACGCCGAGCATCGTGCGGGATCGCATGGTCATGAGAAGGAGCCCCCCCGGGCCTTGAAACGCATGAAATGCATGAGATGCATGAAAGTACGCGGAGCGTATCTCAGGCCGTGATCACGGCCGGTGGGGGTGACAGCCCGGGCCTACCCGCCGTAGAACAGCTCGTCCACCACGCCCCGCGCCCGGCGGGTGATACGGCGGTAGTCCTCCAGCATGTCCCCGACCGTGCCCTCCGCGTAGCCGAGGTAGCGGCCGACCGCCGCCAGTTCGCGGGCCTCCGAGGGGAAGGTGTCGCCGGCCCGGCCGCGGACCAGCATCACGGCGTTGCGGACCCGGGTGGCCAGCACCCAGGCCTCGTCCAGGATCTGCGCCTCCTCGGTCGGGATCAGGCCGGCCGCGTGCGCGGCGGCCAGGGCCTCGCGGGTCCGGGTCGTGCGCAGGCCCGGTTCCGCCCAGGCGTGCCGCATCTGGATCAGCTGGACGGTCCACTCGACGTCGCTGAGGCCGCCGCGGCCGAGCTTGGTGTGCAGGGTCGGGTCGGCGCCCCGGGGCAGCCGTTCGGACTCCATCCGGGCCTTCAGGCGCCGGATCTCGCGGACGGCGTCTTCGCCGAGGCCCTCCACCGGGTAGCGCAGCGGATCGATCAGCTCGATGAAGCGGCGGCCCAGGTCGGGGTCGCCGGCCACCGGTTCGGCGCGCAGCAGGGCCTGGGACTCCCAGGTAAGGGACCAGCGGCGGTAGTAGGCGGCGTAGGAGGGCAGGGTGCGCACCAGGGGGCCGGAGCGGCCTTCGGGGCGCAGGTCGGCGTCGATGAGCAGCGGCGGGTCGGCGGTGGGGATCTGCAGGAGCCTGCGCATCTCGGAGACGACCTGCTGGGCGGCCCGGGCCGCCTCCTGTTCGTCGACGCCCTCGCGCGGCTCGTGGACGAAGAGGACATCGGCGTCGGAGCCGTAGCCGAGCTCGTGACCGCCGAAGCGGCCCACGCCGATGATCGCGAAGCGGGTGGGCAGGGTGTCGCCCCAGTGGCCCTGCACGGCGGCGCGCAGGGCTCCGGCGACGGTGGCGGCGGTGAGTTCGGAGACGGCGCGGCCGACCCGGTCGACCAGGGCTCCGTGGTCCTCCTCGGCCGGGCTGTCCTCCGTACCGTAGGAGCCGATGATGTCGGCGGCGGTGGTGCGGAACAGCTCGCGGCGGCGGACCCCGCGGGCGGCGGCCACCGCGGCCTCCGGGTTCTCGGCGCGGCCGACGGCGGCGAGCACCTCCTGCTCCAGCGCCTCGTGCGTACGGGGAACCAGGCCCTCGGGGTCGCCCAGCAGGGCCACCGCTTCGGGGGCGCGCATGAGGAGGTCGGGGGCGAGCCGTCCGGCGGAGAGCACGCGGGCGAGGTTCTCCGCGGCGGCGCCCTCGTCGCGCAGGAGGCGCAGGTACCAGGGGGTCTTGCCGAGGGCGTCGGAGACCTTGCGGAAGTTCAGCAGGCCCGCGTCCGGGTCGGCGGAGTCGGCGAACCAGCCGAGGAGCACGGGCAGCAGGGTGCGCTGGATGGCGGCGGCGCGGGTGACTCCGGAGGCGAGGGCCTCCAGGTGGCGCAGGGCGGCGGCCGGATCGGCGTACCCGAGGGCTTCGAGGCGCTGGCCGGCGGCGCGCGGGGAGAGCCGGGTCTCGCCGGGGGCGAGCTGGGCGACGGCGTCGAGCAGCGGCCGGTAGAAGATCTTCTCGTGCAGGCGGCGGACCACGGAGGCGTGCCGGCGCCAGGCCTTGTTGAGCTCGGCGACGGGTTCGGTGCGCAGGCCCAGGGAGCGGCCCAGGCGCCGCAGGTCGGCCTCGTCCTCGGGGACGAGGTGGGTGCGGCGCAGCCGGTAGAGCTGGATGCGGTGCTCCATGGCCCGCAGGAAGCGGTACGCGTCGTGCAGTTGGGCCGCGTCGGCGCGCCCGACGTAGCCGCCGGCGGCGAGGGCGGTGAGCGCGTCGAGGGTGGTGCCGGAGTGCAGGGTGGCGTCGGAGCGGCCGTGCACGAGCTGGAGGAGCTGGACGGCGAACTCGACGTCGCGCAGGCCGCCGGGGCCGAGCTTCAGCTCGCGGTCCACCTGGGCGGCGGGGATGTTGTCGACGACCCGGCGGCGCATCTTCTGGACGTCGGCGACGAAGTTCTCGCGCTCGGCGGCCTGCCAGACGAGGGGAGTTATGGCGGCGATGTACTCGGCGCCGAGCGCCTCGTCGCCCGCGACGGCGCGGGCCTTCAGGAGGGCCTGGAACTCCCAGGTCTTGGCCCAGCGCTGGTAGTAGGCGAGGTGGGAGGAGAGGGTGCGGACGAGCGGACCGTTCCTGCCCTCGGGGCGGAGGTTGGCGTCGACGGGCCAGATGGTGCCTTCGACGGTGGTCTCGGAGCAGATCCGCATGAGGTGCGAGGCGAGCCGGGTGGCGGCCTGGACGGCCTTGCCCTCGTCCGCGCCGGGGGCCGCGTCGCCGACGAAGATGACGTCCACGTCGGAGACGTAGTTCAGCTCGTTGCCGCCGCACTTGCCCATGGCGATGACGGCGAGCCGGCAGACGGCCGCGTCCTCGGGGGCGGCGGCGGTCGCGATGCGCAGGGCCGCGCGGAGGGTGGCGGTGGCCAGGTCGGCGAGTTCGGCGGCGGTCTGGGCTACGTCTATGGTCCCGCACACGTCGCGGGCGGCGATGGACAGCAGGCAGCGGCGGTAGGCGACGCGCAGGTCGACGGGGTCGTGGGCGCCGGCCAGGCCCTGCTCGAACTCGGGCAGCCCGGGGTGCAGATCGGCGGCCTCGTAGGTGACCAGGGCCTGCCAGTCCCGGGGGTGGCGGGCGAGGTGGTCGCCGAGGGCCTCGGAGGCGCCGAGCACGCCGAGGAGGCGGTCGCGCAGGGGTTTGGCGCTGACCAGGGTGTCGAGGAGGACGGGCAGCTCCTCGGGTGACTGCGCCTCGGCGATCCGGACCAGCCCGAGGAGCGCGAGGTCGGGATCGGCGGTGGCCCCGAGGGCGTCGAGGAGCACCGGATCGGCGCGTACGGCGGCCAGCGCGTCGGTGTCGAGCAGCCGGGCCGCGGCCGAGGGGTCGGTGAACCCGCTGCGCAGCAGCCGGCTGAAGGTACTGCTCCTGCGTCCCGGGACTGTCATCCCGCCGCCTCCCGCGTACGTGGGGCCCTTGCCCTGGCCGGGCGGTTGCCGGGGGTGTCGCCTACGGCGGATGCCGCCGGTGGCAGCGCCCGTGCTTCCGCCCGGGGAGAGCCTAGCCGGAGCAGGCGTTCGACTCACCGAATGCCCGATGCGACGGATTGTCAGATGATGGGGAGAATTGTCGCCCTACGGGGCCCGCCCCCGCCCGACCGGCCAGGAGGAGCCAGATGCCCGACCGCGAACCCCCGGCCGAAGCCCCTCCCGGCGCCGCGACCGACGGCCCGGCCGGTGGCCCGACGGACGGCCCGGCCGGTGGCCCCGCGGGCGCGTCGCCAGGCGCCCGCGCGCGGCGGCGGGCCGTCAAGCGGCGGCGGGCCACCAGGGTGGCCGGGGTCTGTGCGGTGGCCGCCGCCGGGGGGCTGCTCCTGCTGCGGGGCAGCGAGGTGGGCGAGGCCCTCACCCGTCCCGGCACCGCCGACGGCCGGGCGGTGGCCCCCCTGTCCGCGGCCGCCGACCGGACGGCCCCCGCGGATCCCGGCCGGGTGCTGCAGATCGTGGCGCACCCCGACGACGACCTCTACTTCATGAACCCGGACCTGCGGTACTCGATAGCGGCGGGCCATCCCGTCACCTCGGTGTACCTCACCTCCGGCGAGGCCGACGGCATCAACGCCGGCGAGGCCCAGGTGGCCTCCACCCCGGCCGACAAACCCGCCTACGCCGAGGCCCGCCAGAACGGCATCCGCGCCGCCTACGCGCAGATGGCCACCGGCGACCGGGACAGCCCCTGGCACCGCACCGTGGTGCCGACCGCGGGCGGCGGCCACGCCGAGGTGGACGTCCTCACGGCGAAGCCGCAGGTCCACCTCGTCTGGCTGCAGCTGCGCGAGGCCGGCAACGTCTGGGCGGACCGGCCCGACAGCCTGCACGGCCTCTGGGACGGCCGGGTCCCCCGCCTGGAGTCGATGCTCGCCTCCGGCTCCCCGGTCGGGCAGGAGTTCACGTACACGAAGGAGCAGGTCGTCCGGACCCTCGTCGGGGTCCTGGAGCGCTACAAGCCGACCACCGTCCGCTCCCAGGACCCGACGCCGGGCCGGTTCCCCGGCAACAAGCACTACACGGACCATCAGGACCACTTCTACGGAGCCCGCTTCGTCCAGCTCGCCCTGGCCTCCTACGCGAAGGAGGTCCGGGACCGCCCGCACTTCTCCGTGCAGAACTACCTCGGCTACCTCAACGGTTCGCTCCCCGGCGCCCTCGCCCCCGACGAGGCCCGCGCCAAACTGGACGTCCTGGACACCTACGCGTGGACCGACCGGCAGAACCACTGCGGCAGCGCCGCCGGCTGCGGGGACCTGAAGGTCGCCGACCACCCGGCCGGCAACCACTGGTCCTCCACCATCAACTACGCCCGCGGCACCGCCACCTCCTGGCTGGCCTCCGACGCGAAGCGCGGCCTGTGGGCGTTCAGGGTGCTCGACGGGCAGCTCGCCGTCTGGCACCGCGACGGCCTGCTCGGCGCCTGGAGCGGCCCCCGGCTGCTCCCCGGCGCCGCCGGCACCGTGATGGACCAGGGCATCTCCACCGTGACGCTGCCCGACGGCCGGATCGCCGCCTTCGGCACCCGTACCTCCTTCGGGGCCGAGCCCGCCGGCTACACCCGCGAGGTCGTCCAGAGCGTGCAGAAGGCGCCCGGCTCCCCCGATTTCGGGGACTGGACCTCGCTCGGCACTCCGGAGACCTCCGACGAGAACTGGACCTCCGACATCAGCGCGCCCGCGGTGGCCGTCGACGGCTCCGGGCAGCTCGCGGTCTACGTGCGCGACGGCGCGTACACGCTGCGCGGGCGGGTGCAGTCCCCGACCGGCACCTGGGGCCCCTGGGAGCAGTACGGCGGCTCCGACCTGCACGGCAGCCCGGCCGTCGCGACCGACCCCGCCGGGCGCCGCATCGTCCTCGCCGCGACCACCAAGACCGTGCTGGGCTGGGCCCAGCCGAAGGCCGGCGCCCCGCTCGGCCCCGCCACCGCGACCGGGCTGCCGGCTCCGGCGCTGCCGATCACGGCGCAGGGCCGGGAGGACGGCGTACGGCTGTGGTTCCGCAAGCCGGATTCGGGCGGGGTCGGTACCGCCCTGGTCACGGGTGACGGCGGGCTGAAGGTGACCGGAGTCACGGACGTGGGAGGCCCGTCGGGCTTCGGCCCGGTGACGGTGAGCGGCCGTCTGCTGGCCGGCCGGGCCGCGGGCGGCCAACTGGGCTCGGAGCTCGGCCGCGGCGGGTCGTGGGAGCGGTCGCCGCTGGTGTTCGTCGGGGCGCCCTCCTCGACGATGAACGGCAAGGACACGGTGAACCTGGCGGTCATGGGGCTCGACGGGCGGCTGTACGTGACCTCCTCGGCGGACGGTCCGAACGCGCACCTGGCCCCCTGGCAGCCGGTGGGACCGCCGAACGGCTCGCCCTGACCACGCCGTAGGAGCTCTGAGCGGACCAATCGACGCCCCTCCGAGGGGGCGTTTTCCGGTGCGCCCGCACCCGGCCCGCAGTGACTGCGGACACGTAGGAAACACCGACGCTGCGCCCACCCGGGCCGCCCTTTCCACGAATCGGAATTGATGGGCGATCCGGGTGAACCAACTCGGCAGGAATCGGCTCTCATTGACTGACCCGTAGCTCTACCGGTTCTTCCTGCCGGAACGATCCCGAGGCCAGCCCATGCCCGTGTCCCGCCGACGTTTCCTCCTCGCCACCGTGGTCCCGATGCTGACGATCGGGGTCACCGGTGCGCTCGCCGTTGCCTCCGGCCAGCAGACCGCGGCCGAGGGCGTCCCGGGAACCGGTTCCCCCGGCGCCGTACCGGCGAGCGCCACCGCCGGATCGGTCGTCCAGATCGTCGCCCACCCGGACGACGACCTGTTCTTCATGAACCCGGACGTCAGCCGTTCCCTGATGTCCGGCACCCCGCTCACCACCCTCTACCTCACCTCCGGCGAGGCCGACGGCCGCAACCAGGCCAACGGCGGCGCGGCCAAGGACCCGGCGCAGCCCGCCGACCGCGGCCACTACGCGGAGGCCCGGCAGAACGGCATACGCTCCGCCTACGCGCAGATGGCCACCGGCGACCGCACCAGCCCGTGGCGCCGTACGGTCATCCCCACTTTGGGCGGCGGCACCGCCGAGCTCGACATCCTGGAGGCGAAGCCCCAGGTCAACCTGGTCTGGCTGCAGATGCGCGAGGCCCGCGCCCCCGGCGCGGACGCCCCGGAGAGCCTGCGCGGCCTGTGGAACGGGCGGATACCGGCGCTCACCCCGCAGCTCGCCGCCGGCACCCCGGTCACGGAGCCGCCCACCTACACCAAGGACCAGGTGATAGCGGCGATATCGGGGGTCCTGGAGCGGTACAGGCCGACGACGATACGGATGCAGGACCCGACGCCGGGCCGGTACCTCGACTCCGGCAAGCTCACCGACCATCAGGACCACATGTACGCGGCGCGGTTCGCGCAGGCCGGGGCCGCCTCGTACGCCGCGCGGGTCCCGGTCGGGCAGCGTCCCCGGTTCACCGTGCAGAGCTACCTCGGCTACCACAACGGCACCCTGCCGCACGCGCTGGACCCGCAGACGGCCGCGGCGAAGGTCGGCTTCCTGAAGACGTACGGGTGGCACGACAAGGAGAACTACTGCGGCTCGCCCTCCGGCTGCGGCGACCGCAAGGTGGCGGGCAGCCCCACCGGCCACAACTGGGCCCAGTCGCTGCGGTACGCGCGCGGCGACCACTCCTCCTGGCTGGCGCACGGCGCGGCCGGCCGGCTGTACGCCTTCGGCGTCCTCGACGGCCAGATGGCCGTCTGGACCCGCGGGGCCGGCACCGGCAGCGGCCCCGGCGCCGCCTGGCAGGGACCGGTGCTGCTGCCGGGCACCGGCATCGACCCGGGCGCGAGCACCGCCCGCCTCCCCGACGGACGCGTCGCCGTCCTCGCCACCCGCACGGTCTTCGGCGACCGGCCGCACGAGTACCGGCGCGAGATCGTCTACGCCGTCCAGTCCGTGCCCGGCGGCCCGTTCGGCGCGTGGGTCGCGCTCGGCACCCCGGAGCCCGGCGACGACCACGGCACCTCCTCGATCAGCGCGCCCTCGGCCGTCTCCGACCCGGACGGGCGGCTGACGGTGTACGTCCGCGACTCCCGGCGCTCCCTGCGCGCCCGCATCCAGGAGCCCTCGGGCGCCTTCGGTGACTGGCAGCAGCTGGGGGGCGCCGACCTCCAGTCCGACCCGGTCACGGCCACCGACTCCGCCGGGCGCCGCCACGTCTACGCCGCCACCACCCAGTC
The DNA here is from genome assembly GCF_024213195.1 of Streptomyces sp. TBY4. Taxonomy (GTDB): domain Bacteria; phylum Actinomycetota; class Actinomycetes; order Streptomycetales; family Streptomycetaceae; genus Streptomyces. The sequence continues at coordinate 27,145 of NZ_JANAVF010000011.1, forward strand.
GGTGCTGGCCTGGATCCAGCCCGCCCCGGGCGCCCCGCTGGCCGGCCCCTTCCCGACCGGGCTCCCGGCCACCACCGTCCCCCTCACCGCCGCCCCGGAGGCGGCGGGGGTCCGCCTCTACTTCCGGCGCCCCGATTCCGGGGTCGTGCGCACCGCCCTGGTCACGGCGGCGGGCGGCGCCGCACAGCCGGCGGTCTCCAGCGTCACGGAGGCCGGCGGCCGGGCGGGCTACGGAGCCGTGGGCGTGGCGGGCCGCCTCATATCGGGCCGCGCCGACTCGGGCACCATCGGCACGACGGGCCTCGGCGGCCCGCCGGCGTGGTCGGAGTCCAAGATGCTCTACGCGGGCGCCCCGGCGGGCATCCAGGAACCGGGCGGCGCGACGACCCTCGCGGTCCTCGGCCTCGACGCCGAACTCCACGTCACCACGGCCACCCCCACCCCGACCCGCACCACCTGGCACCGCGCGGTCCCGCCGGCGTAGCCCGCGCGGGGCCGGGGAACGCCTCCGGGACGCCGGTGCGAGGATGGCTCCGTGGCTCGCACCCGACCGGGTGCGGGCACGTCGAGGAGGGAGCATCCATGCCGGCCGGCCTGTCGCTGCTCCGTCGCCCGGCGGTGGCGCCGCTCGGTTCGCTCGTGGTGCTGGGCGCGGGGGCCGCGTACCTGTGGGGCACCGATCCGCACGAGTCCGGCCACTGGCTTCCCCGCTGCCCCTTCAACTGGCTGACGGGGCTGCTCTGTCCGGCCTGCGGTGCCACCCGGATGTGTTACGACATCCTGCACGGCGACTTCGCCGCGGCCTTCCGCGACAACGCGGTGCTGTTCCTGCTGGGGCTGCCGCTCGCCCTCTTCCTCTACGGCCGCTGGGTCGCGCGGGGGCTGCGCGGGCGGACGTACCACCCGGTGATCGGGATCCGGGGGCAGTCGGTCATTATCGGGGTTGCCCTGACCTGGGCCGTTGTTCGAAATGCGGTCATGTGATCACAGGTTGATCACGTTGCGGGCGGCACGGCAACCATCCGCAGCCTTCGCAGGTCAGTAGTTCCGCATCGACCCATGGTCGGGGCACACGTCCCCAATGATGAGCAGTTCCCAAGGAGCTTTCCCGTGTCTCAGAACTTCGCCCCGAACGGCCAGCCGTACTCCGACAAGTCCAAGCTGGTCGCCGGTCTGCTGCAGATCTTCCTCGGCGGCCTCGGCATCGGCCGTTTCTACACCGGCCACACCGGCATGGCCATCGCGCAGCTGCTCACCTGCGGCGGCCTCGGCTTCTGGGCCCTGATCGACGGCATCCTGTTCCTGGTCAAGGACGACCGCACCGACAAGCAGGGCCGTCTGCTGCGCGCCTGACGCGCACCGTTCCGGCCGCAGGGCCGGAACCCCCAAGCCGCACGGGGCCGGTGGTCGACGACCACCGGCCCCGTGTCGTGTGCTGTGTGCCGGAAAGCTCCGACGGCGCGCCGAGCCGTGCCTACAGCACCGGCATCATCTTGCGGAGTTCGAAGGCCGTGACCTCGCTCCGGTATTCCTCCCACTCCTGCTTCTTGTTGCGCAGGAAGAAGTCGAAGACGTGCTCGCCGAGGGTTTCGGCGACCAGTTCGCTCTTCTCCATCAGGGCGATGGCCTCGCCGAGGTTCTGCGGGAGGGGCTCGATGCCCATCGCGCGGCGTTCGGCGTCGGAGAGGGCCCAGACGTCGTCGTCGGCGCCGGCCGGGAGCTCGTAGCCCTCCTCGATGCCCTTGAGGCCCGCGGCCAGCAGGACGGCGTACGTGAGGTACGGGTTGGCGCCCGAGTCGATCGAGCGGACCTCCACGCGGGAGGAGCCCGTCTTGCCCGGCTTGTACATCGGGACGCGGATCAGGGCCGAACGGTTGTTGTGGCCCCAGCAGATGTACGAGGGGGCCTCGCCGCCGGAGCCGGCGGTGCGCGAGGAGCCGCCCCAGATGCGCTTGTAGGAGTTGACCCACTGGTTGGTGACGGCGGCGGTCTCCGCGGCGTGCTTGAGCAGGCCCGCGATGAAGGAGCGGCCGACCTTGGAGAGCTGGTACTCGGCGCCCGACTCGTAGAAGGCGTTGCGGTCGCCCTCGAAGAGGGAGAGGTGGGTGTGCATGCCCGAACCGGGGTACTCCGAGAAGGGCTTCGGCATGAAGGTGGCCTGCACGCCCTGCTCCAGCGCGACCTGCTTCATGACCAGGCGGAAGGTCATGATGTTGTCGGCCGTCGAGAGGGCGTCGGCGTAGCGCAGGTCGATCTCCTGCTGGCCGGGGGCGCCCTCGTGGTGGCTGAACTCGACCGAGATGCCCATGGATTCGAGCATCGTGATCGCCTGGCGGCGGAAGTCCATGCCGACGTTCTGCGGAGTGTGGTCGAAATAGCCGGAGTTGTCGGCCGGGGTCGGCCGGGTGCCGTCCAGGGGCTTGTCCTTCAGCAGGAAGAACTCGATCTCCGGGTGGGTGTAGAAGGTGAAGCCCAGGTCGGAGGTCTTGTTCAGGATGCGCTTGAGGACGTACCGCGGGTCCGCGTAGGAGGGCGAGCCGTCCGGCATCAGGATGTCGCAGAACATCCGCGCCGTCCCGGGGGCCTCCGCGCGCCACGGCAGTATCTGGAAGGTGCCGGGGTCCGGCTTGGCGATCATGTCGGACTCGTAGACCCGCGCGAACCCCTCGATCGCCGAGCCGTCGAACCCGATGCCCTCGTCAAAGGCCTGTTCCAGCTCCGCCGGCGCGACCGCTACGGACTTCAGGAAGCCCAGTACGTCGGTGAACCACAGGCGCACGAAGCGGATGTCGCGCTCCTCGAGCGTCCGGAGGACGAATTCCTGCTGCTTGTCCATGGCTTCATCCTCGCAGTTCAGGCGGCCTGTGCACCACCGCCGCGGGGGCATGGGCACAGTCGGGCCGCCCCAGTATCGCCAGCGGTGGTTTCCGCCAGATTACGCACCCCGGATAGCCGGTGGCACCCCCGCACTGACCTTGGGCCGGTCATGAGCATTACCATCGGCGCCCATGGGGGGCCATGCGCGTGACGAGCAGGGACGTCGGAGACGTCCGCTGCTCCGGCGTGCCGTCCTCCTGATGGCCTTCGGGGTGCTGACCGGCGCGGTGTTCCTGTGCTGGCAGTCCGGGTCCGAGGCCCCCGCCCCCGCGGCGGCGGGGCCGCGGGCCGCCCACGCCGCCCACGTTTCCGGCGCCCAGCGCGCCGTCTGCGTGGCGCCGTACGACCGGCCCGGCTGCTCCCCGCTCTCGCACGTCCTGCCCGGACTGGTGCCCCCGGAGCCGCCCGCGGTGACGGTGGCCCACGGGGCGCCCGCGCCCGCCGTGCGCCCCGCGCCGGCAGCGGGGCTCCGGGCCCCTTCGGCGCTGGCGCGCGGCCCCGACCTGTACGCCCTCCAGGTGCTGAGGACCTGATCGGTCCCGGTTCCGCAGCGCTCAGGCAGCGCGTTCTCCCCTTCACCCCCCTCAGCAAAAGGATTCAGGGCCATGGCCAGCAGGAACTCCGAGACCAACGCCTCCCGCCAGGCGCGGATAGCCGAGATGCGCCGCGCCGACCAGGCGCGCGACCGGCGCAACAAGGCCATCGCGATCACCGCGTCGGCCGCCATCGTCACCGCGCTCATCGGTTTCGGCGCATGGGTGATGATCGACCAGCAGAACAAGAAGGAGGCCGAGGAGGCCGCCCGCAAGGCGCCGGTCGCCGGCGAGCAGACCTGGGACGCCAAGGCCCTCGGCAACAAGCACGTCGAGACCCCGGTCAAGTACGAGATGACCCCGCCGGTCGGCGGTGACCACCACCCCCGCTGGATGAACTGCAACGGCGACGTCTACAAGGAGCCGCTGCCCGAGGTGAACGCCGTCCACTCGATGGAGCACGGCGCCGTGTGGGTGACGTACAACGAGAAGGCCGACCCGGCCGACATCGAGAAGCTCGCCGCCAAGGTCGCCAAGACCCCGTACACCCTGATGAGCCCCGTCAAGGAGCAGGCCGGCACGATCATGCTCAGCGCGTGGGGCAAGCAGCTGACCGTGGACAAGGCGGACGACGCCCGGGTGGCGTCCTTCCTCACCAAGTACGTGCAGGGCCCCCAGACCCCCGAGCCGGGCGCGGCCTGCACGAACGGGCTGGCCGGCAAGTGACCCGTACGGCCGGCAAGGGCTCCGTGGCCCGTACGTACTGGGCTGCGGGCACGGCCGTGGGCCTGGCGCTGCTCTTCGCGGTGGGGGCCACGGTCGCCACCGCGGGGGGCGCCGATTCCGCCCCCGCGGCCTCCCGTACGCCCGGGCTCCACTCCGCCGACGCGGGCTTCGCCCGGGACATGGCGGTGCACCACCAGCAGGCGGTGGAGATGTCCTTCATCGTGCGCGACCGCACGAAGGACGATGCGGTGCGCAGCCTCGCCTACGACATCGCCAACACCCAGGCCAACCAGCGCGGCATGCTGCACGGCTGGCTGGACATGTGGGGCCTGCCCAAGACGGTGGCCGACGAGCCGCCGATGTCCTGGATGGGCACCGGGGGCGCCTCCCACGGCGCGGAGGGCCATGCCATGGGCGGGGTCGTCACGAAGCCCGGCGCGCTGATGCCCGGCATGGCCACCAAGGAGGACCTGGCGCAGCTGGGCTCCGCCGAGGGCCGCGACGCCGAGGTGCTCTACCTGCGGCTGATGACCGCCCACCACAAGGGCGGCGTCGCGATGGCCCAGGGCTGCGCCGACCAGTGCGCCAACCCGGCCGAGCGGGCCCTGGCCCAGGGCATGGTCGACGCCCAGCAGTCGGAGCTCCAGCTGATGGCCGACATGCTGAAACAACGCGGAGCGGATCCGCTGGCCGCGGAGTAACCGGTTGCCTCGTGCGGCGCCGTCGCCTGGGCTCCGCGCCTCAAACGCCGGCGGGGCTGGATTGCCCGCAGGGCAATTTCAGCCCGTCCGGCGTTTGAGGACCGGGGTCCGGGCAGAGCCCGGGGAACGGTGGAAGGGCGGGTAGGGGACAGCCCCGCAGGGCCCGCACCCACCCGCGGCGCCGCCACCACCTCGGGGTCACCCGTACGGCCCACCGTCACCCGTGTGGAGTCGCGGGGGCCGAACGGGCGAATGAGGATGAGGACGCCGAGGCGGGCGCACCCGCGCCCGGCCGCTACGGCGTGCTCAGGAGGTTTACGCGATGACCACCGCCGGAGAGATCATGCACCCCGGGGCCCAGTGGATCCCCGCCACCGAGACCCTGGACCGGGCCGCTCAGCTGATGAGCCGGCTCAATGTGGGGGCGCTGCCCATCAGCGACTCCAATGAACGCCTCTGCGGCATCCTGACCGACCGCGACATCGTCATCGGGTGTGTGGCCAAGGGGCACGACCCCTCGAAGGTCACGGCCGGCGACATGGCCCAGGGCACCCCGCGCTGGATCGACGCGGGCGCGGGCATCGACGAGGTGCTGGAGGAGATGCAGACCCACCAGATCCGCCGCCTCCCCGTCATCGAGAACAAGCGGCTGGTCGGCATGATCAGCGAGGCCGACCTGGCCGTGCACCTCTCCGAGCAGCAGATAGCCGGCTGGGCCGAGAAGGTCTACGCCCGGGGCTAGGCCCCCGGCCGGGCTCCCGGCTCCGCCGCGTACAGGACCGCCCGCGCCACTTGGTGCGGGCGGTCCAGCATGACCAGGTGCCCCGCGGGCTCCGCGACCACGAACCGGGCGCCCAGCGCGTCGGCCAGCCCCGCCTGACGGCCCAGCCAGTCCAGGTCCGGGCGGCGCGCGCCGGGGTCGTGGCCGGCCAGGACGGTGGCGGGCGCGCTGAGCGGCAGCTCCGCGCGCAGCGCCAGCACCTCGGCGGCCGCGTCGGGGTAGCGGGAGTTCTCCAGCAGGGCCCCGCGCCAGACCCGTCCGGTGCGGTAGCAGCGGCGTACGAGGTCCCGCGCGGCCGGGTCGGCGCCGCCCGTGCCGCCCGTCCCGACGACGCCGCCCGCGCCGCCCGCGCGGGAGGCCCGTACGGCGGTCCGCCGGGCCCAGGGACCCAGCGCCGCCGGCAGCCCGGCGGCGGTCACGGCCCGGCCGAGCACCCGGGCGGCGCCGGTGCGCACCCCGGCGGGCAGGGTCGTACGGGGCCGCTCCTCCACGCTGCTGTCGACCAGCACCAGGGCGGCGGTGCGCCCGGGGTGCAGCCGGGCGAAGGCCTCGGCGTGGAACCCGGCGAGGGAGTGCCCGGCCACGGTGACGGGCTCACCGCCCAGCCCCAGCACGTCGAGCAGCCCGGCGATCCGGTGCGCCTCCCCGGCCGCGGACGGCGGCCGCACGGCGGGACCGCTCAGCCCGTGCCCGGGGCGGTCGAAGCGGACGACGGTACGGCCGGCGGCGACGAGCAGTTCCGCCACCGGGTCCCAGTCGAACCAGGCCATGGCGAGCCCCGCGCTGAGGACGACCGGCGGGCCGGAGCCCTCCACTAGGGCGTGCAGCGGCACGCCGTCCGCGGCGGGGCCGGTGGTGAGGCGTACGAACGTCCCGGGAGCCGCCCCGGAGCCGGATCCGCTCACGTACGGCGTTCCCGGTGGACGGAGTACGCGAGCAGGCCCAGCCAGACGGCCACGAGCAGCACCTGGAGCCGCTGCCCGGCGCCGAGCGCCCAGGTGCCGTGCCCGGCGGTGAACAGGGCAATGGAAACCAGGGTCCAGGCGGTGGCGAGCAGTTCGAGGACGACGAGCGCGGGCCCGAACCGCGCGAGCGGGGCGAGGCGGCCGTAGCGGCGGGCGGCGAGCGTGAGGGCCACGATCCCGACGAGCGCTCCCGTCATGGCGAGGCTGCTGCTGACGGCGTGGGCCTGATGGGTGGCGGGGACCAGCCCCGCGGTCTCGCGCGCCGCGCATTCGGGGTCCACGGTCGGCCTGCAGCTCAGCGGCAGCCAGGCGTCGGCCGCGGTGGCGGCCCCGAAGAGGGTGATTCCGGACCAGCCGGCGACGGACCAGAGGCGGCGGGGTTCGACCCGGCGGGCGAGGCGGGCCAGGGCCAGGAGGCCGCCGAGGAGGACCAGGAGGCCCGCGGTGAAGTCGGTGGCCCGGAACAGCCCGCCGAGCGGCTGGTCCTGCGCCGCGAGCTCGCTGACGTACGTCTCGATGGGGTTGAGGCCCGTGGAGAGGACCACTTCGAGGACCCACGCGGTGTAGGCGGCGGCGCCGAGGCCTATGAGGAGGGCCACGGAGCGGACGCCTGCCCCAGCCGTGGCGGCAGGACCCGTCGCGGAGGAGGGGCTGTTCAGCCCGTCTTTTATGGACATAGTGTGACTAATCCTAAACGTGGCCGGGTCCGGTCATGCGATCGGATACCCACCCCGGGTAGGGTTCCGCCCATGACCCGCCCCACCCCGCGCATCCAGCGACCAGCAGTCCGGTGGCCCCGGCTCCTGCTGCTCGCCGCGCTGCTGCTGGGCATCGCGGGCATGCACACGCTGGGCCATCCGACGCCGGCCCACGCCATGGAGGACGTACCGCAGGCCCGTTCCGTTCCCCTGGCCGGCCATGCGCCGTCCGGGTCGGCGCACGGCGGGGCGCCGGACGGCGCCCCGGACGGCGCGGCTCCGGCCGATGCGAGCACGAACGCCGCCGCCGAGGCCGCCCTCGCCTCGATCTCCGTCGCCGAAGCCCCGCGCCCCCCGCACACCGGCATGGACCCCATGTCCGTGTGCCTCGCCGTGCTCGGCGCGCTCGTCCTGCTGGTCCTCGGAGCCGGGCTGGCCGGCCCGCGCCGTGCCGCGCCGCTCGGGGGCGCGGCACGCGCGCCGGGCCGGTCCGGCGGTCCGGACCCGCCACCACCCCGTGAACGCCTCTCCCTGCTGACGGTGCTGCGCGTATAGGCCGGGCTCCGTCGTCGCCCCCGCATGCCTGCGGGGCGGCGGCAGACGGTGCCCACCTGCCTGCCTCACACCATCACGAGGTGTTCCACCATGCGCTCTTCGCATTCCCCCATCTCCCCCTCACCGGTTTCCCGCCGCGCCCTCCTCGGCGCCGGCGCCGCCCTCGCCGGCACCGGGCTGCTCTCCGCCTGCTCGGGCTCCGGCATGGCCGGCATGGACCACGGCTCCGGTTCCCCGGGCAAGGCCTCCGCCTCCCCCGCGCCCGGCGGTTACGTGGACCCGGCCGGCGCCGAGGTGCGGGCCGCCGAAGCCGCCCGCAAGGCCACGGGCCCGCTCACCGAGGTCCGGGTGACGGCCACCGCCACCCCGCTCGACCTCGGCGCCGGCCGCACCGTCCGCTCGTGGGCGTACGGGGACAGGCTCCCGGGCCAGGAGGTCCGGGCGACCGCGGGCGGCACCCTCGCCCTGACCCTGGCCAACAACCTTCCCGAAGCCACCTCCCTGCACTGGCACGGCCTGGCGCTGCGCAACGACATGGACGGGGTGCCGGGGCTGACCCAGCGGGACATCGCCCCGGGCGGCTCGTTCACGTACGAGTTCGCCGTCCCGCACCCCGGGACGTACTGGTTCCACCCGCACTCCGGGGTGCAGCAGGACCGCGGCCTGTACGCGCCGCTGATCGTCGAGGACCCCAAGGAGCCCCTCTCCTACGACAAGGAGTGGGTGGTCGTGCTCGACGACTGGCTCGACGGGGTGGACGGCTCCACCCCGGACGCCGTGCTCGGCGAACTCCGCAAGGGCATGGACATGAGCAGCCCGGGCGGCGGCGGCCACGGGGGCCACGGCTCGGCCGGCTCACCCGCCCCCGCGGCTTCGGGCGGCCCGTCCCGCGTCCTGATGGGCGGCGACAGCGAGGTCCTCGGCAAGGACGCGGGCGATGTCGCGTACCCGCACTACCTGGTCAACGGCCGCACCCCGGAGGACCCGTCGGTCCTCACCGCCCGCCCGGGCGACCGGATCCGGCTCCGGATCATCAACGCGGGCGGGGACACCGCCTTCCGGATCGCCCTCGGCGGCCACGAACTGACGGTCACCCACACCGACGGCTTCCCGGTCGAGCACGCCCGGGCCCGCTCCCTGCTGCTGGGCATGGGCGAGCGGTACGACGTCCTGGTGACGGCGGGCGACGGGGTGTTCCCGCTGACCGCCCTCGCCGAGGGCAAGGGGGACGCGGCCTCGGCGCTCGCGGTGCTGCGGACCGGTGCGGGGGCGGCGCCGACCGCCGCGACCCGGCCCGCCGAGCTGTCCGGACGGCCGCTGACGGCGGACGCCCTGAAGGCGGCGGAGCCGGTGGCACTGGCCGCGCGCGAACCGGACCGCACCGTGCGGATCAAGCTGACCGGCGGGATGGCGAAGTACGACTGGGCCTTCGACGGCAAGCCCTACGCCCCGGACCAGCGGCACCCGGTGAAGGCCGGGGAACGGGTCCGGCTGGAGTTCGACAACTCCACAACGATGTGGCACCCGCTCCACCTGCACGGGCACACCTTCGCCCTCGCCGGCGGCGCCGGCGGGGCCCGCAAGGACACGGCGGTGGTCCTGCCGAACGGAAAGCTGACGGTGGACTTCGACGCCGACAACCCCGGTCTGTGGATGGTGCACTGCCACAACGTCTACCACGCGGAGGCCGGGATGATGACCGTGCTCGGCTACCTGCGCTAGCCGGAACCCGCCCCGGACCGGGCCGCCCGCGCGCCCTCCTCCGCGCGCCGGGGCCCGGCCGGAGGGGGCCGGGGGCGGCCGGAGGGGGCCGGGGCGGCCGGAGGGGCCGGAGGGGGTCTGGCGGGGCCGAAATCCCCGGTGGGGAGGTTGTATTCCATGACAGGCTGGTGATCGTCACGCGCCGATTGCGACCTGAAGGACTTCCCGCCGGTATGAGCACCCCGCCGAACCCGCCCAGCACCCCGTCCGGCCCGCCGACGGAGCCCGCGGGCACCCCCGCACCCGAGGCGGCTCCCATACCGGCGCCCGCGCAGCCCCTGTCCCTCGACAAGCCCCCGGCCCTGACGCCCTCCCAGCCCCTCACCCCGGCCCCGCCCCTGACGGACGCCACGGCGGAGCCCGCGGACGCGGCACCGGCGACCGGCCCGGCGGACCCGGCCGAGCCCACGGACGCGGCACCGGCACCGGCACCGGCGGCCGACCCGGCCGAGCCCACAGACGCAGTCCCGGCGGCCGGCGCGCCCGCCCCCGGCGCCTTCGCTCCGGTCACCCCCGTCCCGGCGGCCGCCACCGCTCCCCCGGCGGCCGCGTGGGGAGCCCCGTACGGCGCCCCCGGCGCCCCCGCCCCCGCGAACCCCTGGGCCACGCCCGCCGGCGGTTACCCCGGCGGCCCGCAGGGGCCCGGCTTCCCGCCGCCCCCGCCCGCCGCGAACGGCCTGGCCGTCGCCGCCCTGCTCCTCGGGCTGTTCGGCATCTTCGTCGGCCTCATCCCCTTCTTCTTCTGGGCCGGCGCCCTCCTCGCCCTGACCGGCGTCGGCCTCGGCATCGCGGCCGTCCTCAAGGCCCGCCGCGGCGCGCCCCGCGGCACGATGGCCGTCTTCGGCACCGTCCTCGGCATCCTCGGCCTGGGTGCTTCGGTGGGCGGCTGGTTCTTCACCACGAACGTCATCGACAGGATCGACCGGAACATCTCCGACGCGCGCTCGGGGGACGGCTACGAGTTCGACTACGACTCCGAGCTGCAGTACCCCAGCGCCCCGGCGAGCCCGACTCCCAAGCCCTCGCCCTCCGACGTCCCGGGCAAGACCTCGGCACTGGCCTGGGGCAAGCCCTACACCTACGAGGACGGGGTCCAGGTCACCGTGCAGGGCGCGGTCCCGTACAAGCCGTCCTCGACGGCCTACCCGCCCGAGGCCCGCAACGCCAACGCGGTCAAGGTCACGGTGAAGATCGTCAACAACTCGGGGGCCGCGCTCGACGTCAGCCTGGCCCTGCCGCACGCCCGCGACGACCAGGGCACCGAGGCCGAGATGGCCTTCGACGGCTCCGTGCCGAAGATGTTCAAGGGCTCGGTCATGGCGGGCGAATCGATGACCGGCACCTTCGCCTTCGTCGTGCCCAAGGGCACCAAGAGCCTGCACTTCGAGATCGCGCCCGGCACCAAGTACGACGACGCGATCTGGAGCGGCCCGATCGGCTGAACCGGCACCGGCACCGGCGACTCCGGCGACTCCCAGGACATCGCGTCAGAAAGACGATTAGACTGGGCCGCGTGCCTCAACTACGCCTCGCCCTGAATCAGATCGACTCGCAGGTCGGCAACATCGCCGCCAACGCCGACTCGGTCGTCCACTGGACCCGGCACTCCGCCGAACAGGGCGCCCACCTGGTGGCGTTTCCGGAAATGGTGCTCACCGGGTACCCCGTCGAGGACCTCGCCCTGCGCGGCTCCTTCGTCGAAGCGTCCCGCCAGGCGCTGCTGGACCTCGCGCAGCGGCTCGCCGCCGAGGGCTTCGGGGACCTCCCGGTGGTCGTCGGCTACCTCGACCGTACGGAGAAGGCCGCGCCCCGGCTCGGCCGCCCGGCGGGGTCCCCGGAGAACGCGGCCGCCGTGCTGTACGGCGGGCAGGTCGTCCTGCGGTTCGCCAAGCACCACCTCCCCAACTACGGGGTCTTCGACGAGTTCCGGTACTTCGTGCCGGGCGACACCCAGCCGGTGATCCGGGTGCGGGGCGTGGACGTGGCCCTGGCCATCTGCGAGGACCTCTGGCAGGAGGGCGGGCGCGTCCCCGCCACCCGCTCCGCCGGGGCCGGGCTGCTGATCTCGGTCAACGCGTCCCCGTACGAGCGCAACAAGGACGACCTCCGCCTCGAACTGGTGCGCAAGCGGGCCCAGGAGGCCGGCTGCACCCTCGCCTACCTGGCGATGATCGGCGGCCAGGACGAGCTGGTCTTCGACGGGGACTCGATCGTCGTCGACTCCGGCGGCGAGGTCATCGCCCGCGCCCCGCAGTTCTCCGAGGGCTGCGTCCTGGTCGACCTCGACCTGCCGGCCGCCTCGCCGACCCCCGTCGAGGGCATCGTGGACGACGGGCTGCGCATCGACCGGGTGATCCTCACCGAGGAGCCGGTGGAACCGTACGAGCCGGTCGTGACGGGCGGCTACGCCGACCGGCTGGACGACGACGAGGAGATCTACGACGCGCTGGTCGTGGGGCTGCGCGCGTACGTCCGGAAGAACGGGTTCCGCTCGGTCCTGATCGGCCTCTCCGGCGGCATCGACTCCGCGCTCGTCGCCGCCGTCGCCTGCGACGCGATCGGCGCGCAGAACGTGTACGGGGTCTCGATGCCGTCCAAGTACTCCTCGGAGCACTCCCGGGGCGACGCGGCCGATCTCGCCGAGCGGACCGGCCTGAACTTCCGGACCGTGTCGATCGAGCCGATGTTCGACGCGTACATGGGCGCGCTCGGCCTGACCGGGCTGGCCGAGGAGAACCTCCAGTCCCGGCTGCGCGGCACCCTGCTGATGGCGCTCTCCAACCAGGAGGGGCACATCGTGCTGGCGCCGGGCAACAAGTCGGAGCTGGCCGTCGGCTACTCCACCCTGTACGGGGACTCGGTGGGCGCGTACGGCCCCATCAAGGACGTCTACAAGACGGACGTGTTCCGCCTCGCCGAGTACCGCAACCGGGCGGCGGCCGAGCGCGGCGAGACCCCGCCGATCCCGGAGAACTCCATCGTCAAGCCGCCGAGCGCCGAACTGCGCCCGGGCCAGGTGGACACGGACTCGCTGCCGGACTACCCCGTGCTGGACGGGATCCTCTCCCTGTACGTGGACCGCGACCAGGGCCTGGAGGCGATCGTCGCGGCGGGCTACGACCCCGAGCTGGTCGCGAAGACCCTGCGGATGGTCGACACCGCCGAGTACAAGCGCCGGCAGTACCCGCCGGGCACGAAGATCTCCGCGAAGGGCTTCGGCAAGGACCGCCGGCTGCCCATCACCAACGGCTGGCGCGAGCGGGCGTGACGCCCGCGCGGTGACGGGGCGCCGGGGCCCGGCGCACGTACGGCCGGGGCCCGGCGTTCGTACGGCCGGGGCCCCGGCGTTCGTACGGCCGGGGCCCCGGCGTTCGTACGGCCGCCGGACTACCGGTCGGCGCGGTCCCGCCGCAGGGCGGCGACCACCAGCACGGCCCCGGCCGTCACCAGCAGCGCCAGCCCACCGATCGGTGAAGACGCCAGGTTCCGGTCCACGGCTCCGGTCAGCACCGGGTGCAGGCCCACGAAGACCGCCGTCACCACCGCCGCCTGCACGAACTGCGGCAGGGGCCGGCGCGCCAGCCGGTGCAGCACGCGCGTGCCCGTCATGGACATGAGCGGCAGCATGATGCCCAGGACGACCACGGCCGCCCCACCCAGCCACCCCCACGAGGCGGCCGTCCACCCCCAGCGGTCGTCCAGGTACTTCGACACGCCGTACCGGGGGTCCGCGAACCCGCCGAGTTCCGGTGCCGACGGCGCCCAGAGCACCTCGTACGTCTTCCCGGGGCGCGGTTCCGCGAGGGTCTCGACGTCACGGGCGGTGATCCGCGTTCCGTCCGGGGTCCGCAGGATCAGCGTCGACCGGTATCCCTTCGGCGTCTTGCGTTCGTAGCGGACCCGCACCTGCGCCACCTCGGCCACGGTCCCGGTGCCGACCACCGGACCCGCCTCCTTCACGGCGCGGACCGTGCCGTCACCGCTCGCCGTACCGATCACGGTGAGCGCCGCCGACGCCACGATCAGCACGAGCAGCGCCGCCGCCCGGCGCAGCCACACCGCGGCCGTTCCCGGGAACTCGGCCGGCTCCGGCTCCCCGGCCGCCCGGCCCGGCCCCTGCCGCAGGGCCGCCGACGTCAGCGCCCGCCCCCAGAGGGCGGCCACGCCGGTCCAGCCGAGCAGCAGCACGCCCGTGTAGGGCGGCAGTGCGCCCCGGTGCAGCCCGAGCGCCCAGACGCCGGCTGCCATGAAGGCGAGCCAGGCAAGCACCGTGAACGAACGAAACACCCAGGTCAGCACCGCGATCCCGCCCCCCATAGCTCTTCTCGGGGGAGTATCGCAGCGCCGGTGCTACGGCTTGACGGTGACCCGGGCTGCGATCGGCAGGTGGTCGCTGCCGGTGCGGGGCAGGGTCCAGGAGGCCTCGGGGGTGACCCCGCGGACCAGGATCTGGTCGATGCGGGCCATCGGGAACTGCGCGGGCCAGCTGAAGCCGAAGCCGTCGCCGGACGCGCCCTGAGTGGAGCGCAGCTGCGAGGTGACCTCGGACAGGGCCCGGTCGTTGACGGTTCCGTTGAGGTCGCCGAGCAGGATGACCCGCGGCAGCGGTTCGGCGGCGAGCGCGGCGCCGAGGGCGTCGGCGCTGTTGTCGCGCTGGTTGGCGGTGAAGCCGGCCTTGAGCTTGACGCGGACCGAGGGGAGGTGCGCCACGAAGGCGGCCACGTCCCCGTGGGGGGTGTGGACGGTGGCCCGCATGGCCCGGGTCCAGCCCATCTTGATGTCGACGGGCTTGCTGGAGATCAGCGGGTACTTGCTCCAGAGCCCGACGGTGCCCTCGACCGAGTGGTACTTGTACGTCCCCGCGAGGGCCTTCTCGTAGACAGGCACGACGCTGCCCTTGAGCTCGGTCAGGGCCAGTACGTCGGCTCCGGCCTTCGCCACCGAGGCGGCGGTGCCGGCGGGGTCGGCGTTGTCGGCGTCCACGTTGTGGGTGGCGACGGTGAGGTTGCCGCCGGCCTGCGCCTTGTCGGTGACCAGGCCTCCGAAGAGGTTCACCCAGACCGCGGCGGTCAGCAGTATCGCGATCAGTGCGGTCGCGGACTTCCGGAAGAGCGCGGCGGCGAACAGCACCGGGACGGCCAGGCCGAACCAGGGCAGGAAGGTCTCGGTAAGGCTGCCGAGGTTGCCGATGTCGTTGGGCAGCTCGGCGTGGAGGATCATGACGAGCGAGATCAGCACGGCGAGCGCGGCGAGGACGATCCCGCGGCGCCAGATGCCCGGATCCCGGCGCAGCTCGGACAGCCGGCGCCGGAGACCCGGTCGGGAGGGCTCGGGCTCCGAGCCGTCGCTCCCCGTCTCCGTCATGTACGCCTGTGCCATGCCACTGCCCTCGCTGCCGTGCTCGCGCTCCGTCCCCGCCTCTTGACCCTAGGCGATGGACGGAGGGTTCCGCGCCGATTGTGTCGGCCGTACGTCCGGGAGGACGAACGCGTCAGCGGCCCGGGTTCCGCTTGTCACCAAACGCGCACATTGCCCTTCGGGCGGCCGCTCCGGCGAAGGGCACACCGTGCCACTTCCCGCCCGGGCCCCGAGAGTGCCACCATGGTGGTGAGTCCGGGGACGCCGTAAGGGTGCCTCGAGATGAACATCAAGGAGCAGTTGCAATGACGCATGCCGTTTCGCCTGCCCGCGAAGCCTCCTCCCCCACCCTGTACGGAGGCTCGGGCACCCGGCGCATCACCGTCCGCGACCTCACCCTCGCCAAGGAACGCGGCGAGAAGTGGCCCATGCTCACCGCCTACGACGCCATGACGGCGTCGGTGTTCGACGAGGCCGGCATCCCGGTCATGCTCGTCGGCGACTCGATGGGCAACTGTCACCTCGGCTACGAGACCACCGTCCCGGTGACGATGGACGAGATGACCCTGCTCTCGGCGGCCGTCGTACGCGGCACCAGCCGGGCCCTGATCATCGGCGACCTCCCCTTCGGCTCGTACCAGGAGGGCCCCGTACAGGCCCTGCGCAGCGCCACCCGGCTCGTCAAGGAGGCCGGGGTGGGAGCGGTGAAGCTGGAGGGCGGCGAGCGCTCGCTGCGCCAGACCGAGCTGATCGTGCAGTCGGGCATCCCGGTCATGTCCCACCTGGGCCTCACCCCGCAGTCCGTGAACGCCATGGGCTACCGGGTGCAGGGCCGCGGCGACGAGGCCGCGCACCAGCTGCTGCGCGACGCGAAGGCGGCGCAGGACGCGGGCGCCTTCGCGGTGGTGCTGGAGCTGGTCCCGGCCGAGCTGGCCGCCGAGGTCACCCGGTCCCTGCACATCCCGACGGTCGGCATCGGCGCGGGCGCGGAGTGCGACGCGCAGGTGCTGGTGTGGACCGACATGATGGGGCTGACCGGCGGGAAGATGCCGAAGTTCGTCAAGCAGTACGCGAACCTCCGGGCGACCATGGGCGACGCGGCGAAGGCCTTCGCCGAGGACGTGGTCGGCGGAACGTTCCCGCAGGCGGAGCACGCCTTCCACTAGTCCGGTTCCGCTGGTCCGGCAGTCCGGTTCCACTGGTCCGACGGCCCGCCCGCACACCCCGCCGATGTCCTGTCGGTGGTCCGTGGGCGGGCCGTCGCGGCCTGTAGGCCGCTTGTAGGCGCTTTGTCAGTGGCGTCTGGTCCCATGGTGGGCATGACGCGAAACGACAAGAATCCCCTGAACGGCGCGAACGCCGTAGAGGTCCGGGGGCTGGTCAAGCACTACGGCGAGACCAAAGCCCTCGACGGTGTGGACCTCGATGTCCGCGAGGGAACCGTCCTCGGGGTCCTCGGCCCCAACGGCGCGGGCAAGACCACCCTGGTCCGCATCCTCTCCACCCTGATCACCCCCGACGCCGGCACCGCCCGGGTCGCCGGCTTCGACGTGGTCCGCCAGCCGCGGCAGCTGCGCCGCACCATAGGCCTGACCGGCCAGTACGCCTCGGTCGACGAGAAGCTCTCCGGCTGGGAGAACCTCTACATGATCGGCCGGCTGCTGGACCTGTCCCGCAAGGACTCCCGCAGCCGCGCCGACGAGCTGCTGGAGCGGTTCTCCCTCACGGACGCCGCCAAGAAGGCCGTGATGACCTACTCCGGCGGCATGCGGCGCCGGCTCGACCTGGCCGCCTCGATGATCGGCAGCCCGGCCGTGCTGTACCTGGACGAGCCGACCACCGGTCTGGACCCCCGTACCCGCAACGAGGTGTGGGACGAGGTGCAGCGGATGGTCGCCGAGGGGGCCACCGTCCTGCTGACCACCCAGTACATGGAGGAGGCCGAGCAGCTCGCCAGCGAGCTGACGGTCATCGACAAGGGCAGGGTCATCGCCAAGGGCAAGGTCGACGAGCTGAAGGCGCGCGTCGGCGGCCGGACCCTGCGGATCCGCCCCACCGACCCGGCCGACCTGCCGGGCATGGCCCGCTCCCTGGCGGAGGCCGGCCTGGACGGGGTCGCCGGCTCCCAGGCCGTCCCGGACGAGGGCGCCCTGCTGGTGCCGATCCTCGCCGACGAGCAGCTGACCGCCGTCGTGGGCCTGCTGGCCGCCCGCGGGTACGGGATCTCCGACATCAGCACCTACCTGCCCAGCCTGGACGAGGTGTTCCTGTCCATCACCGGGCAGAAGCCCGACGTCCAGGACTCCATCCCCAACCAGCAGACCGAGGAGGTCGCGGCATGAGCACCGTAACCACGACGAAGCCCAACCCCACCGCGGCCGCCCCGGCCGGCGGGCCCGTCCCGGCGGACGAGGGCCGGATCGGCCTGCGGGGCAACCTGCGCCACATCGGCGCCCTGGCCCGGCGCAACGTCCTGCAGATCAAGCAGGACCCGGAGTCGATGTTCGACGTCCTGTTCACGCCCATCGTCTTCACGCTGCTGTTCGTCTTCGTCTTCGGCGGCGCGATCTCCGGCAAGGGCAACCAGGACGAGTACGTCAACTACGTGGTCCCGGGCCTGATGGCGATGATGGGCATGAACATCGCCATGGGTGTGGGCACCGGGGTCAACGACGACTTCAAGAAGGGCGTGATGGACCGCTTCCGGTCCATGCCGATCGCCCGTTCCTCGGTGCTCATCGCCAAGATCGTGGTCGAGCTCGGCCGCATGATGGTGGCCATCGCGATCCTGCTCGGCATGGGCTTCCTGCTCGGCCTGTCGATCAAGTCCTCGGTGCTGGACCTGTTCCTGTCCATCGGGCTGTCGGCGGTCTTCGGCTCCTCGCTGATGTGGATCTTCATCCTGCTGGGTCTCAGCATGAAGACCCCCCAGGCCGTCCAGGGCGTGGCGATGCTGGTCCTGATGCCGCTGCAGTTCGGCAGCTCGATCTTCGCCCCGCCGACGACGATGCCCGGCTGGCTGCAGAGCTTCACCGACGTCAACCCGCTGTCCAACCTGGCCGACGCGGCCCGCTCCCTGATCAACGGGACCCCGCTCGGCAACTCCGTGTGGATCACGCTGGCCTGGTCGGTCGGCATCACGCTGGTGACCATGCCGCTCGCCGTGGGGAAGTTCCGCCAGAAGACCTGATCCGCGGACCGATCCGTTCCGGATCGCGTCCCGGGCGGGCTCCTGTCACGGAATCAGACGAGGGCGGTGGCCTCCTCCAGGGTGAGGCCGCCGCCTTCGGAGTACGCCGCCTCGTACGCGGCGTCGCCGAGCACGGCCCGGGCCAGGCGCTCGGCCAGTTCGACGTCCGCGCGCTCGACGGTGACCGGGAAGTGGGCGGGCGGCAGCAGTGCGCGGTAGGCGCCGATGAGCCGCGCGGCGTCGTACGCCCGGACCTGGCCGCCGAGTTGCGCGAGGGAGCGGGCTCCGGTGATCAGGTACGCGGCCGGGAGATGGGGGGCGAGCATCATGGAGATCGGGTCCCGGACGGCTTCCATCGCCTGGCGGATCCGGGCGAGGGCGTCCTCGTACCGGCCCTCCTCGTTGTCGAGCCAGGCCAGCAGGCCGAGCAGGAAGCCGTCGAACATGGCGAACGCGCCGACGGCGAACTCCTCGCGCAGGGACTGGAGCCGGGCGCGGGCCTCAGGGAGGCGGCCGGTGCGGCCGTAGATGCAGGCGAGGAACATCTGGGCGGCGGGCACGGCCTCGTTGCCGAACTGGTGGATGGTGCCGGCGAGCAGGCCGGTGAGGAGCTCCTCGGCCTCCTCCAGGTGGCCGTCCTCGGCGAGGGTGCCGGCCATCCGCACCTGCAACACCGTGACCTGGGCCTTGGCCCCGAGCCGCCGGGCGTACTCGATCGCCGCGCGGTAGTCCTGGGCGGCCGGGGCGTACTCCCCGCGCTTCTCCCGGGCCTCGGCACGGGCGGAGAGGGCTTCGGCGCAGCCCCAGTCGTCGCCGAGGGACGCGTAGAGGGCGAGGCTCTCCTCGGCGTCGCGCGATGCGTCGCCGGCCCCGTCGGCGCGGTTGGCGAGGACGTTGGCCCGGAGCTGGAGGGCGGAGGCCAGCTCCCAGCGGTAGCCGAGCGCGCGGGCCGTCTCGACGGTCTCCTCGGTGGCGCGGTGGAGCAGTTCGGCGTCCCCGGAGATCATGACGGCGTAGATCCACAGGAAGGAAGGGGCCCGGCAGGTCTGCGGCAGCCCCGGGCGGTAGGCGGCGACCACGCCCTCGGCCTGGGCGCGGACCTCCGGGGTGGACCAGGTGGCGCTGAGCTGGTCGCGCGCGACCAGACACAACAGCTGGATGCCGCGCCAGGCCTCGGTGAGCAGTTCGCCCTCGTAGGGCGGGGGCATGTCGACGATCTGCTGGTACACGGGCTGGGCGGGGACGACGGGCGCGGCGAAGGGGTCCGGGCCGAGGGCGGCGGCGGCACCGGCCCAGTGGCGGGTCTCGGCGCGCAGATCGTGCATGTGCCAGTACCAGCCGAGGGAGTGCACGAGGCAGAGCACCTCGCCCACGTCCTTGGCGGCGACGGCGCGGCGCAGGGCGGTGCGCAGGTTCTCGTACTCGGTGGCGAGCCGGTCGGCGGCGGCGCGCTGGCCGTGGCCGCGCAGCAGCGGCTCGGTGGTGCGGGCGAGTTCCCGGTAGTGGACGAGGTGGCGCCGCTCGGTCTCCGCCCGGTCCCCGCCGGCCTCCGCGAGGCGGTCGGACGCGTACTCGGCGACGGTCTCCAGGAGGCGGTAGCGCATGCCGGCGGGGCCGTCGGGGGCGGCGACGACCAGGGACTTGTCCACGAGGGATCCGAGCAGGTCGGCGACGTCCGCGCCGCCCCGCCGGTCGGGGGACCCGCCGTCCGCGCAGACGGCCTCGGCGGCGTCGAGGTCGCAGCCGCCGGCGAAGACGGACAGCCGGCGCAGGACGACCCGTTCGGGTTCGTCCAGCAGGTCCCAGGACCAGTCGACCACCGCGCGCAGGGTCTGCTGGCGGGGCAGATGGGTGCGGGCGCCGCCGGTCAGGAGCCGGAAGCGGTCGTCCAGCCGGTCGGCGATCTGCCGCGGGGTGAGCAGCCGCAGCCGGGCGGCGGCCAGCTCGATGGCGAGCGGCATCCCGTCGAGCCGTCGGCAGATCTCCACGGCGGCGGCCGGGTCCTCGTCCACGGTGAACCCGGCCCGGGCGGCTGCCCCGCGGTCGTCGAGCAGCCGGAGCGCGACGGGATCGGGCAGCGGCTCCACCGGGCGCAGGGTCTCGCCGGGCACGCCGAGCGGCTCCCGGCTGGTGGCCAGGATCTGCACGCCGGGGCAGCGGGCGAGGATCTCCTCGGCGAGGCGGGCGGCGGCGTCGACGACGTGCTCGCAGTTGTCGAGGATCAGCAGCATCCGGCGGCGTGCGCAGTGCTCCGCGAGGCGGTCGAGGGGCCGGTCCCCTCCGCGCTCGGTCAGCGCCCGCATCTCCTCGGCGGAACCGCCGCGCAGCTTGGTCTCCCGCGCCCCGAGCGCGGCGAGCGCGGCCTCCGGAACGTCCTCGGGATCGTCTACGGGAGCCAGCTCGACGAACCACACCCCGTCGGCCCAGTCGGGCACGGGGCCGCCTCCGGCGGGGTCGGCGGGGTCGGCGGGCAGGGCGTCGTCGAATCGTTCCTCCGGGGTGCCGCGGCCGGCCCGGGCGTGGGCCTCGGCGGCTTCCTGCGACAGCCGGGTCTTGCCCGCGCCGCCGGGTCCCAGCAGGGTGACGAGCCGGGACCGGCCGAGGTCGGCGCCGATGACCCGGATGTCCTCCTCCCGGCCGACGAAGGTGGTCAGCCGCATGCGCAGATTGCCCGCGCCGGGGCCGGTCGGCACGGGGACCGGTCCAGCCCCGGCCCCCTGGGCGTCCCCGGAGCCCGCTCCGGCGGGGGCGGCCTCGGGCGGGGTGGCGGGCCGGCCGTCGAGGCCTGGAGCCTGCCCGGGGGCCGGGGCCCGGGTGGCGGCCTCGGCCGGCGCGGCGGGCCGGCCGTCGTGGCCCGGGGCCTGCCCGGGCGCGCCGGAGCCCGGCGCGGTCGTTCCGGCAGGGGCACCGGTCCCGCCCGGGTCCGTCCGGCCGGCCGGCGGGGCGGTGTGCGCGGGGGGCCGGGGTGGGGCGGGAGCCGGGGCCAGCAGGGCGGTGTGCAGGGCGCGCAGGGCGGGGCCCGGGGTGGTGCCCAGGCGGTCGGCCAGGTCCCGCCGGACCTCCTCGTAGGCGGCCAGCGCCTCCGCCGGGCGCCCCGCGTCGCGCAGCGCCCGGATGCGCAGGGCCTGCAGGGATTCGTCCAGCGGAAGCCCGGCGCACAGCGGGGTCAGCTCCGGCAGGACCCGCTCGGCCTCCCCCAGCGCCAGCGCCGCGTCCAGGCGGCCCCGGCGCGCGTCCAGCCGTAGGGCCTCCCAGCGGGCGGCCTCCGGCCCCGAACCGGGCAGCGAGCTCAGCGGCTCGCCCCGCCACAGGGAGAGCGCCTCGTCGTACAGGGCGGCCGCCTCCGCCGGGGAGGCCTGCGCAGCCGCCCGCGCGAGCCGTTCGAGCCGCTCGAAGCGGTACAGGTCGATGTCGTCGCGCTCGGCGACGAGCCAGTAGCCGCCCTCACCGGACCCGACCGCCTCGCGCCCCAGCGCCCTGCGCAGCCGCCCCACCAGCGCCTGGAGCGCCGCGGAACCGTCCGCGGGCGGGTCGCCGTCCCACACCTCTTCGATGAGCGAGGCCGCCGGCACGGCCCGCCCCGGGCGCAGCGCGAGCGCGGTCAGGAGCGCGCGCAGCCGCGCTCCGCCGACGGGGACGGTGCTCCCGTCG
Organism: Streptomyces sp. TBY4; assembly: GCF_024213195.1. GTDB lineage: Bacteria > Actinomycetota > Actinomycetes > Streptomycetales > Streptomycetaceae > Streptomyces. The sequence goes on from NZ_JANAVF010000011.1 coordinate 48,941, forward strand.
TCGCGGATGGCCTGGGTGGTGCCGAGCATCGTGTAACGCACCGGCCCATTGTCTCCGGCCCGGGCCCCAACGGGCGCCGCCTCCGGGATAGGTTCGCCGCATGGGTTCCCAGGGCAGTCGCAACCGTAGCCACCCCCGCAGTCACGACCGCGGCGACCGGCGGATCAGTCCGGTGTTCATCGGCATCTTCGCCGTCATGGCGGTCACCGGGTGGGCTGTGTGGACGGGGTACTCGACCAGTACCGGGCTGGCCGTCTTCCTCTTCGTCACGGCGGCCTGGATCGTCTCCCTGTGCCTGCACGAGTACGCGCACGCCCGCACGGCCCTGCACAGCGGCGACCTCAGCGTGGGCGCGAAGGGCTACCTGACGCTGAATCCCCTCAAGTACACGCACGCCCTGCTGAGCATCGTCCTCCCCGTCCTCTTCGTGATCATGGGAGGCCTGGGTCTCCCCGGCGGCGCCGTGTACATCGAGCGAGACCGGATCGAGGGCCGGTGGCGGCACAGCCTCATCTCGGCGGCGGGCCCGCTGACGAACGTCGCCTTCGCGGCGGTCTGCACGGCCCCGTTCTGGCTGGACGCCCTGGACGGGGTCCCGATCCCGTTCCGCTTCGCGCTCGGCTTCCTGGCGCTGCTCCAAGTCTCGGCGGCGATCCTGAACTTCCTGCCGGTCCCGGGCCTGGACGGCTACGGCATCATCGAGCCCTGGCTCTCCCACCGGGTCCGCCGCGAGGTGGCGCCGCTGGCGCCGTTCGGCCTGCTGGCCGTCTTCGCGCTGCTGTGGATCCCGGAGATCAACGCGTTCTTCTTCGACGCGGTGTACGGAGTCCTCTCCGCCCTCGGCGTGAGCGAGCTGGAGGCCTACTGCGGCCGCGACCTGTACCAGTTCTGGCAGGAGGGCAGCGGCTTCTGCCAGGCGTCGTAGCCGGCCCGGACCGCGCGCCCCGCGGCGGCCGTCCTAGCCCGCGGCGCGGGCCGCTGCCGCAGCCTTCTCGATCTTCGCCTTGCGCACGTAGAACCAGGCCATGTTCGAGGTGATGCCCGCCATCAGCACCCACGCGATCCCGAGCAGGCTGCCCTCGACGAAGGAGACCACGGCGGCGGCCACGGCGAGGACGCAGAGAACGACGGCGAACACGGCAAGGCGGGGCATGACGGGGGCTCCTCGAAGACACTGAGCGATTCAAGCCCCTCCAGTGTCCCCCATGCCCCGCCGTGCTCCCGTCCGGCTGATTTCCGCCATCCCGTGATCTTTTCCTCCTCGCGCCGCTACGGTTCGCCCCAGACGCACCGCGCACGGGGGTGCGGAAGGACCTGGGGGAAGACATGCAGGAGATCCCGAGGGGCGCGAACGTCAGCCTGACCGCCCTCAGCGAGGATGCCGGGGCGGTCGTCGTGAGCCTCGGATGGAGCAGCGCTTCGGGGGCCGGCGACGCCGACGTCTCGGTGCTGCTGCTGGACGAGAACGGCAAGGTCCGCGACGAGAACGACTTCTACTTCTACAACAACCCGGCGGCCGCCGACGGGAGCGTGCAGCTGCTGGGCAAGGTGCCGACCGACAACGGCGACGAGGACCGCATCAGCGTGGACCTGACGGCGGTCCCGGAGGGGGTCTCACGGATCGTCGTGGCGGCCAGCCGGTACGCCGGCGCACGGTTCGGGGACCTCGACGACCTGCGGATGACGGTCGCGGACCGCTCCGGGGATCCGCTGGTCGGCTACTCCATCGAGGACGCGGGCGTGGAAACCGCCTTCATCTTCGGCGAGTTGTACCGGCGGGGCGAGGAATGGAAGTTCCGCGCGGTCGGCCAGGGGTACGAAACCGGCCTCGCGGGACTGGCCACGGACTTCGGCATCCCGGTGCTGGAGGACTCCGAGGACGCCGAGGTGGAGGCGGCGGAGGAGCTCGCCGGAAAGGGAAAGGCGGCGGACACCCTTGCCCCGGCCGAAGCCCCGCAGGGCCCCGGAACGGCTGCTGGTGGGACCGACGCCCCGGACTCCGGGTCCGTGCCCGCCGACGCGACGGCGCACGTGGCAGCCGACGCGGCAGCCCCCGTCGCCGTACCTGCGCAGACCCGCGGCCGGGGTCCCCGTACGACCAGGAAGAAGGTCACCCTGCCCAAGGTGGCCAAGAAGTCCCTCGCCGAGAACGAGTCCTGGAACCAGGCCCGCCTGTTCCCCGTCCCCTCCCTCAAGAGCGACCGTGAACGGGAGGTGCGCGCCACCTCGGTCCTGCTGTCCGTCATGGCCCAGGTGCCGGAGTTCGGCCGCCGCCTCACCGCCGGGTTCGGCGCACCCGCCGGCCGGATGCAGACCTTCACGGAGGTCTCCCTCCCCCACGGGGACGCACCGCGGCGCCCGGACGGGGTGATCCGGGTGGAGCGCGCGGGCAAGCTGTGGACGGCGCTCGTGGAGACGAAGACGAACGGCAACCCGCTCAAGGCGGAGCAGGTCCAGGCGTACATGGACATCGCCGCGCGCCGCGGCTACGAGGCCGTGATCACCCTCTCCAACGACGTGGCTCTGGAGGGCCGCCCGATGGTGGAGGTGAAGGTCGACGGCCGGCGCAAGCACAAGGTCAGTCTCTGGCACCTGTCCTGGGCCGAGGTCGCCCACCAGGCGCAGCTGCTGATCCGCCACGAGGGCGTGGGCAACGCCGCGCACGCCTGGCTCCTCCAGGAACTCCTGGAGTACCTGCGGCACGAGCAGTCCGGCTGCCACGGCTTCCAGAACATGGGCGCCGCCTGGGTGCCCGTACGCAAGGGCATCGAGGACGAGACCCTCGGCCTCGGGGACGCGCGGACCGTGGAAGTCGTGGAGAGCTGGGAGCGGCTGATCCGGCAGGTCTGCCTGCGTCTCGGCGGGGAGCTCGGGCAGAAGGCACTGCCGGTCCAGCGGGCCCGGCGGGGCAGTGATCCGCAGGCCCGGCGGGTCGCGGCGGCGGACCGGCTGTGCGCGGACGGGAAGCTCTCCGCGGAGCTGCGCGTCGACGGGACCAGCAGTGTCATCGCGGTGAGCGCCGACCTCAGGACCTCCAAGGTGCGGACGTCCGTCGACGTGCCTGCCCCGGAGGGCGCGTACCCGTTGGTCATGGTGAAGCGGCTGCTGAGGCTGCTCGCCGAGGCTCCGGCGGACCTGCACGTGGAGAGCCTCGTCGAGTCCGGGCCGGGGAGCGGGCCGCGAGGGACGCTGGAGCGGCTGCGGCCCGAGCCGGGCGATCTGCTGCCGACGGACGGCTCGGTCGTCGTCGGTTTCCGGCTGTCGCTGCTCAAGGGGATGGGCAGCACGCGGGGCAACACGGAGTCCGGGTTCATCCGCAGTGTGGACGATGCCGTGGAGCGCTTCTACCACGGTGTGGTGGCGCAGCTGGGCCCGGTCGAGGGGCGGGGCGGACGGCGCGGCTGAGCGGGCGCGGGGCCACCCGGTCCGCCGGGCCCGTGGAGGGGCGGGGCGGACGGGTGGCGCCGGGCGGGTCAGACGTCCGTGATGCGGAGGCCGGCGTGGGCCTTGTAGCGGCGGTTCGTGGAGATCAGGTTGGCGACCAGGGATTCGACCTGGTGGGCGTTGCGGAGGCGGCCCGCGAAGACGCCGCGCATGCCGGGGATGCGGGCGGCGAGGGCCTGGACGATGTCCGTGTCGGCGCGGACCTCGCCGAGGACCATCACGTCGGTGTCGATCTCGTCGATCGACTCGTCCTGGAGGAGGACCGCCGAGAGGTGGTGGAAGGCGGCCGTGACGCGGGAGTCCGGCAGGAGGGCGGCGGCCTGCTGGGCCGCGCTGCCCTCTTCGACCTGGAGGGCGTACGCGCCCTGCTTGTCGAAGCCGAGCGGGTTGACGCAGTCGATCACGAGCTTGCCGGCGAGGTCCTCGCGCAGCGATTCCAGGGTCTTGGCGTGGCCCTCCCACGGCACCGCGATGATCACGATGTCGCTGCGGCGCGCGCACTCGGCGTTGTCCGCGCCCTCGACCCCGAGGCCGAGCTCTTCGGCGGCGGCCGACGCGCGGTCGGCGGCGCGGGAGCCGATGATCACCTTCTGGCCGGCCCGGGCGAGCCGGTAGGCGAGCCCCCGCCCCTGGTCGCCGGTGCCGCCGAGGACGCCGACGACGAGGCCGGAGACGTCGGGAAGGTCCCACGGGTCCTTGGCGGGGGCCTTCGCGGGCTGCTGCGTGCTGTCTGTGGAGGTCATGGGGCCGAGGGTAACCGCGAGATCGTCAGAGTCGAATGCGCGGACGGCGTGAGATGCGGCGGGAGAGCGTGCGAGGGGTGCGACCTGCCCAAGTAGGCGGGGACCCGGGTGGGAGATGGGGGGAACGGCTCCCGTATGTCCCTTCCATGCGGCAGGATGCCGATATGGACGCCGTGAGGGTCGCGCTGCTGCGCGAAGTGCTCGCCGGTACGGAGTGGCCCGGTGCCGCGCGCCGGTTCGCCGGGACGCTGCGGCGGTCGGTCGTGCCGGCCGGGGGGAATCTGCTGCTGGTCGGGACCGAGCAGTACGAGCCCTGGCACCTCGCGGCGCACCTCGTGGACGAGGCCGCCTGGTCGGGGCTGCCGGAGCTGGCGCCCACGCTCGTACGCCACCACGTGCTGCCCGGGGACGCCCCGCACCTGTCGGTCGGCCTGGGGCGGCTGGAGGCGGCCCGGCGCGGTCACACGCTGCTGGTGGTGGCTCCGGAGCGGCCCGGGGACGGGCTGCTGGAGCGGGTGCACGACGCCCGCCGCGCGGGGGCGACCGTACTGTCCCTGGACGGCGGGGACGCGGATCTGGGGACGCTGGCGCACGAGGCGCTGTCCGTGCCGGACGGGTCCGCCGAGCTCGACCTGGACACCGTGCAGCACCTGGTCAGCGCGGCGGCCGGGGAGAACAGCCTGCCGGTGCAGCGCGGGCCGCGGCGGTTCCGGGACCGGCTGGCGCGGCTGGCCGACCAGCTGGCCGCGCCGCCGCCCAGCCGCTGGTAGCCCGGCCTACCGGATCACGAAGTGCTGCCCGTGCCTTCCTCGGCCTCGCGCGTCTTGTCGTTCCATTTGGGGTCGTTCTGCCATTCGAGATTGCGCTCCTGCGCCGTCTCCATGGCGTGGTTCGCCTCTTCGGGTGTCTCGTAAGGACCGAAGCGGTCCTTCGCCGGGCACTCCGGGCCTTCCTCGACCTTCTTGTGGACCAGGCAGTAGTACCACTCGCCCGCTTTGCCCACCTGGCGCTTCTTGAACAGGGCCATCGTCAGGCTCCTCTCTCTGTCGCCATGCTGCCCCATACCCGCTCGATACACTCGCTCGTATGTCTGGCCAGTCGCTGCTCGTACCAGGCGAGCTCACTCCCGTCCGTTCCGTTCCCGGAAACATCCGCCGGCCCGAGTACGTGGGCAAGCCCGCGCCCACTCCGTACACCGGACCGGAGGTGCAGACGGCCGAGACCATCGAGGCCATGCGCATCGCCGGCCGGATCGCCGCCCAGGCGATGGAAGAGGCCGCCAAGCTGATCGCGCCGGGGGTGACCACCGACGAGCTGGACCGGGTCGCCCACGAGTTCATGTGCGACCACGGCGCCTACCCCTCGACGCTGGGCTACCGCGGTTTCCCGAAGTCCCTGTGCTCCTCGCTCAACGAGGTCATCTGCCACGGGATCCCCGACTCGACCGTCCTGCGGGACGGCGACATCGTCAACCTCGACGTGACCGCGTACATCGGCGGGGTGCACGGCGACAACAACGCCACGTACCTGTGCGGTGACGTGGACGAGGAGTCGCGGCTGCTCGTGGAGCGGACCCGCGAGGCCCTGAACCGGGCCATCAAGGCCGTCCGGCCGGGCCGGCAGATCAACATCATCGGCCGGGTCATCGAGTCGTACGCGAAGCGCTTCGGCTACGGCGTCGTCCGGGACTTCACCGGTCACGGGATCAACTCGTCCTTCCACTCCGGCCTGATCGTCCCGCACTACGACAGCCCGCACGCCACCACCGTCATCGAGCCCGGGATGACCTTCACCATCGAGCCGATGCTGACCCTGGGCACCCACGAGTACGACATGTGGGAGGACGGCTGGACGGTGGTCACGAAGGACCGCAAGCGCACCGCGCAGTTCGAGCACACACTGGTGGTCACGGACACCGGAGCGGAGATCCTGACGCTGCCCTGATCCGGATCCGGGGAGGAGCACCCCGAGTACACCCCGAATACACCCTGAGTACTGGGTGCTCCGTGGAGGTTTTTACCGACAAGGCGTCGGGAACACATTGACTTAGGTAAGCCTAACAAGGAGGATCGGGTGTGGCGGCACGGCCGTCACGCCCGGCTCCCCCATTCCTTCCGATTCCTCGGAGGTCCGCCTTGGACGCCTTCTCCACCGTCATCCGTGTCGCCTCGCACGAGCAGCACACCGAGGCAGAGACCTCGACCTTCATGAGCGACCTGCTGGGCGGCCGTCTCGGCGTGGACGCCTACACCCGCTACACCGAGCAGCTGTGGTTCGTGTACAAGGCCCTGGAGGACGCCGCCGAGGCCCTCCGGGACGACGCCGTCGCCGGGCCGTTCATACAGCCCGAGCTGATGCGCCTCGCCGAGATCGAGCGGGACCTGGCCCACCTGCGGGGCCCCGGATGGCGCGAGACCCTGGTCGCACTGCCCGCCACCGAGGCCTACGCGGCCCGTGTGGCCGAGTGCGCGGCCACCTGGCCGGGTGGATACGTGGCCCACCACTACACCCGCTACCTGGGCGACCTCTCCGGCGGCCAGATCATCCGCGACAAGGCCGAGCGGACCTGGGGCTTCGAGCGCAAGGGCGACGGCGTCCGCTTCTACGTCTTCGCCGACATCTCCAACCCGGCCGCCTTCAAGCGGACTTACCGCGAGCTGCTGGACGCGATCGCCGCGGACGACCTGGAGAAGCAGCGCATCATCGACGAGTGCAAGCGCGCCTTCGACTTCAACGGCGCGGTCTTCCGCGAACTGGGCGAGCAGTTCCCGCTGAGCGCGTAACGCCTGCGGCGGGCTGAACGGGGAAGGGGGGTGGGCCCGATGGGCCCACCCCCCTTCCGGGCTGCGCCCTGGGCTCCCGGGGCTCCGCCCCGGACCCCGCGCCTCAAACGCCGGCGAGGCTGGAGTTCGCGAAGCGGACGCGGCCGCCGATTTCTACCGTGCCGTCCGGGGCGGGGGCCGTGAGGATTTGGGAGCCTCTGCCCTGGGTGATGTTCAGGGCGCGGTTCAGTTCGGCCGTCAGCAGGATCGCCGCCGAGCCGGTGGCCTCGTCCTCCACGATCGCCCCACCGGGGCGGCGCGGAAAACCGCGGGCCCGGATCCGGCCCGCGGCCTCGTCCTCCCAGGCCCAGGCGTACAGCCAGCCCTCGCCCGGCGGCGGGCTCGGCAGCGCGTCGACCGCGGCGGCGTCGGCGTACTGCTCGGTGCGCTTGCCCTCCACCCACTCGGGGCGGGCGGTGATCCAGGTGAACTCCCCGTCGTCACGCGCCCATACGGAGCCCGCCGGCGGCTGGAGCTCCTCGATGTCGAGCAGCCACGCGACCCCGACCAGCGGATGCCCGGCGAAGGACATCCGGGTGCCGGGGGTGCGGATGTCGACGATCCCGCGCTCGGGATCGTCGACGAACACCGTCTCGCTGTAACCCAGTTCGGCGGCCAGCGCCTGCCGCGACGCGTCGTCGGGACAGGACCGGCCGTCGCGTACGACGCCCAGCACATTGCCGTGGCTGCCGTCACCCGCGCAGAAGACCCTCAGGACGTCGAGATCGTTCACGCGGGCATTGAAGCACGGGTCAGTTCTGGGCCGTGCGGCGCCTGCGCGCGACGAACACCGCGCCCGCGCCCGCCGCGACGATGGCGGCGGAGGAGCCGAGCAGGGCGCCGGCCGGGATCTCGGCGCCGGTGGCGGCGAGGCCGCCGCCCACGGTGCCGCCGCCTCCGGTGCTGCCGGTGCCGCCCGTGCCGGCCGGGGGCAGGACCGCGCCCTTGTCCACGGAGACGGTGAGGTTGACGTCGTCCGCGCGGGTCCCCACCGGGTACATGGAGCCGGTGGTGGAGTTCGCGAAGGCCGCGGAGCCCTCGGCGGTGAGGGCGGTGCGTACGGCGCTCAGGGTGAGCACGCCGTTCTTGGTCGTGTAGTCGGCCTTCGAGAGGTCGAGCGTGGCGAAGGGGACGTCCGCCTTGACCCCGGCGGCCGTCTTCACGTCCAGGACCAGGGTGCCCTTGGCGCCCTCGGCGCTGATGCGGACGTTGCCGAAGGTCATGTCGATGCCGTGGCCCGCGTACTGGAAGCGCAGGTTGCCCGCGAAGGTGGCGTTCAGCTTCCGCGCCTTGGTGTCGAGGGTGCCCTTGCCGCCGCCGAAGGCGAAGCTGTCGCCGTTCGCGAGCGCGCCGTCCGCGGGGGTGACGGTGCCGCCGCCGTTCACGACGTAGGTGCGGAAGGACTCCTTGATGCCCCAGGCCAGCTTGCCGCTCAGGATCTGCTGCGGGCCGCCGGTCGCCGGGGAGCTGGTGGAGGCGGAGGGCGTGGGGGAGGCCGGCTTCGACGGGGAGGGGGAGGCGGAGGTCGAGCCGGAAGCGGAGGCCGACGGGGACGGGGACGAGGAGGCGCTCTGCGAGGGGGAGGGAGAGGTGGAGGCGGAGGTCGAGGGGGACGGGGAGGGGCTCTGGGTGGGCCGCGGCGGGAACTCCAGTACGGCGGTCAGCGGGTCGCCGGCCTTGTCCTTGTAGCTGTCCGAGCCGAGGAGCTTCGCGGCGTCGGCGGTCAGGGTGGTGCCGAGGCCCGCCATCGACTGGCCGGCGAAGGCGACCTTCGCGAAGGGGACGTCCTTCGTGAGGACGCCGTCCCGGGTGACGTCGATGACCAGCAGCTTCGTACCGGTGTCGATGCGGAGGTTCGCGAGCTTCACCTCGAAGCGGTGCGCGGCCGACTTGAAGGTGACGCTGCCCTGGAAGGCCGCGGTCACGAGGTGCGTGGCCGGGTCGTACTGGCCGGTGGCCGAGCCGAAGGTGAAGCCCTTGGCGGTCTTCTTCGCGCCGTCCGCGACGGTGATCTCGCCCTTGGCGATGGTCGTGACGTAGGTGCGGTAGCTCTCCAGGACACCCCAGTCGAGGGTGCCGCCGACGACCGGGATCGCCGCGCGGGTGCCCTGCGCTGCGCTGGCGGGGGCGGAGGCGGGGGCCGCCGCCGTGGCGGGCAGGACGAACGCGGTGGCGGCGATCGCGGCAGAGGTGGCGACGGCGGCCGCGAGGGCGATGGGACGGCGGATCGATGACATGGCGGTCTCCTGAACGGGGGTGGCGGAGGAGGCGGATGGGGTGAGGTGCGGAGGCTGAGAAGGGCACGGCAAAGCCGGCCCGGCGGCGTGGCGCGGGGCCCTGCGGGGCTTGCGGGTGGAGGCGGTACGGGGCTTGCGTGCCGGGCGGTTCGGATCCCGGACAGCGGGGGTGGCCTGGAGCCCGCCTGCCGGACGGGTCCGAACCCGCTCAGCGGGAGTGGGTTGGGGCCTGCGCGCCGGGCGGTCCGAAGCCGCTCAGCAGGGTTGGTGTGGGGACCTCCGGGGTCCGGGCCCTACAGGGCCCGGCGGTGCGGGCCCTGTAGGCGGTACGTGTCCGGGGCGCGGGTCAGTCGCGCGGGTCAGCCACGAGGAGCGGCTCCGCCAGTGCCGGAGGAGTCCGGGGCCTCCGGGGTCTCGGGAGCCGGGCCCGCCGGGCCCGCCGGGGGCTCGGGGGACGGGGACGGGGACGCAGACTCGGCGCCCGGGGCCTGCGCCGGGGAGTCGGTGCCCGCCGGGCCCTGCGCCGGGGAGTCGGCGCCCGCCGGGCCCTGCGCCGGGGAGTCGGCGCCCGCCGGGCCCTGCGCCGGGGAGTCGGTGCCCTGCGCCGGGGTCCGCCGGCGGCGGAGGGTCAGGAAGGTGGCGGCTGCTGCGAGGGCGACGGCGGCGGCCGCGAGGGTGGCGTACAGGGGGGTGTTCGAGGAGTCGTTTCCGGAGGCGGCCGGGGTTGCCGACGCGGACGGGGCCGGCGGGGTGGCGGGGGTGGCCGTGGAGCCTAGGTTGGGGAGGGCCGGGAGCTTCGCGGACGCGTCGAGGGCGACTGCGAGGGAGACCGGGTCCATCTCGGTGCCCGCCTTGTACATGGAGTTGAAGGCCGCGGCCCCGCCCTCGGTGAGGGTGGCCGGGGCTTCGGTGAGGGTGGCGAGGCCGCCCTCGGTCTTGAGGCCCTTGGCGTCGAACTCCACCAGCGGGACGGCGGGCTTGGTGTCCGTGCCGGTGGTGACGTCGGCGGAGAGGACGCCCTTGCCGTTCTCCACCTTGGCCGTGACCTTCGCGAGCTTCAGGTCGAGGTGCGCTCCGGTGAAGTGCACGGAGCCGGTGAAGGCCGCGTCGAGGGTGCCCTTCGCGGCGTCGTAGGCGCCCTTGCCCTGCGGGAAGCGGAACAGCGCGCCGCCGTCCTGGGCGCCTTCGGCCAGCTCCCACTTGCCCTGGCCGATGGAGCCGGAGACGTACTCGCGGAAGGTGCGCCGCACGCCCCAGTCCACGGCGGCGTCGGTGAACCCGCCGGCGGTCTGGGAGGACTGCGGGGACGGGGTGGCCGCCGGGGTGCTCGGGGACGGCGTAACCGGCTGCGCGGCGGCCTTGACGTCCACCGAGAGGGAGACCGGGTCGAGCTGCGCGCCCGCCGCGTAGTAGCCGGCGAAGGCCTTGGCGCCCTCGTCGGTGAGGACGGCCGGGATGCCCGTGAGGACGACCGGGCCGGTGCCGCCCTTCATGTTCACTCCGCCCAGGGTCAGCTTGGCGAAGGGGACTTGGGAGGCGGTGGTGACCGCTCCGCCCTCCTTGGCCTTGCTGGTGACGTCCACGTAGAGGGTGCCGCTGCCACCGCTGATCTTGACGGTGGGCCGGCTGGCGCTCATGTCCAGCTCGTACGTGCCGTCCGGCTTCTGGTGGCCCTGGAAGCTGACGCCGCCGCCGAAGGAGGCCTGCAGGGAGCCGCTGTCCGGATCGTAGGAGCCGCTCGCGGAGTGGAAGCGGAAGAGGCTGCCGCCGGCGGTGGCGGCTCCCTCCTTCAGCTTGAACCCGCCTTTGGCCACCGGACCGGTGACGTAGCTCTGGAAGGAGGATTTGATGCCCCAGTCGAGTCGGCCGCCCTCCACGGTGCGGCCCGCGGCCTGGGCGGCGGTCGCCGGGAGCAGGACTGCTCCCAGCAGGGCCGCCAGGGTCGCCAGCAGGGCGACGGCGGACGCACGGGTGGGTCTAGCGGACATGAATGTCCCCTCCAGGGTCTAGCGAGCGAGGTTAGGCTAACCTAAGCTACGTTCGGCCGGGTGTGAAACCCCCCGGTCCCCGGAACCTCGAACCGGGTTCCAACTTCCAGCGAACCGGGTCCCCCACCCCAGTCGGACGATCAGGACGGTGCCTTCGTGCCTACGCCCGCCGCGTCAACCCGCGTGTCCCGCTTCGCCGTCGCCCTGACCTCCGTGGTCCTGGCGCTCGGCGTGAGCGCCTGCGGAGGTACGGCCGCCCCCTCCCCCGCCACCGGAGCCGGCGCCCCGGCCCTCCCGGACCGGGTGGAACCGCTCGCGCAGGCGCCCGTACCCGCGCTCCCCGCGACCGTGGACTCGGCGGACGGAGCCAGGGTCACCGTCACCTCGGCGGACCGGGTGATCCCGCTGACGGGCGGCCTCAACGAGATCGTGTACACCCTCGGGCTCGGCCCCAAGGTCGTCGCCAAGGACATCACCGCCACCTTCGAACAGGCGGCGGACCTCCCGGTGGTGACGCGGGGCCACGACGTCTCCGCCGAGAGCGTGCTGTCGCTGCGTCCGACCCTGGTGCTGGCCGAGACCACCTCCGGCCCCGCCGAGGCGATCCAGCAGATCCGCGACGCGGGCGTCCCGCTGCTGGTGGTGGCCCCGGCCAAGTCCCTGGACGACGTGGCGAAGCGGACCGACGCCGTCGCCGCCGCGCTCGGCGTCAAGGAGGCCGGTGCGCAGCTGAACCAGCGCACCGCCGACCGCATCGCCGCCGCCCGCCAGGCCCTGCCCGCCTCGGGGAAGAAGCCGCGCGTGGCCTTCCTCTACCTGCGCGGCACCGCCTCCGTGTACCTGATGGGCGGCTCCGACTCCGGCGCCGGCTCCCTGCTGGAAGCGGCCGGCGCACTGGACACCGGCCCGGCGTCGGGGCTCGGCAAGGACTTCACCCCGATCACGAGCGAGGCCCTCGCGGCGGCCGCGCCCGATGCCATCCTCGTCATGGCCAAGGGGCTGGAGTCCGTCGGCGGCGTGGACGGACTGGTCAAGATCCCCGGTGTGGCCCAGACCCCGGCGGGCATGGACCGGCGGGTGATCACCGTCGACGACGGGGTCCTGCTCAACTACGGCCCGCGCACCGACCAGGTCCTGGCCTCCCTCATCACCCAGCTCTACGGCAAGGCCTCCTGACGTGTCCCTCTCGTACGACGAAGCCCCCGATGAAGCCCCCGGGACGCCGCCCCGAGCGGACCCCCTTCCCGCTCCCGGGCGGGCGGCGTCCCGGGCCGTACCCACCGCCGCCGGCGCACCGCCCCGGCGGCGGTGGGGTTCCGCCTGGCTCACCGGGGCGCTGGCCGCCGTACTCGTCCTGCTCGCGCTGGTCTCGGCGGGAGTGGGGGCCTACGAGATCCCGCTCGGGGAGGTCATCGGGTCGGTGCAGCACCGCCTGGGCCTCGGGGGCGCCGCCCTCGACCGGGTCGGGGAGAGCGTGCTGTGGAACGTACGGCTGCCGCGCGTGGTGCTCGCCCTGCTCGTCGGGGCCAGTCTCGGCTGCGCCGGGGCGCTGATGCAGGGGGTGTTCGGCAATCCCCTCGCCGAGCCCGGGGTCATCGGGATCTCGGCGGGCGCGGCCGTCGGCGCGGTCGCCGCGATCGGGCTCGGGCTGAGCTTCTTCGGCAACTGGACCATCACCGCCTGCGCGTTCGTCGCGGGGCTGGTCACCGTCGGCGCCGTGTACCTGCTGTCCCGCAACGGCGGGAAGACCGAGGTCGTCACCCTCATCCTGACCGGCATCGCCGTCAACGCCTTCGCGGGCGCCCTGATCGGCCTGTTCGTCTTCTTCGCGGACAGCGGCCAGGTCAACCAGATCACCTTCTGGCAGCTCGGCTCCCTCGCCCAGGCCACCTGGCCCAAGGTGCTGGCCGTCCTTCCCTGCGCGCTGGCCGGCCTGCTGATCGCCCCCTTCTACGCGGGCCGGCTGGACCTGCTCTCCCTCGGCGAGCGCCCGGCCCGCCACCTCGGTGTCGACGTGGAGCGGCTGCGGCTCGCGCTGATCCTGGTCGTCGCGCTGCTCACCGCCGCGGCCGTCGCCGTGGCCGGGATCATCACCTTCGTGGGGCTGCTCGTACCGCACCTGCTGCGCATGGCCAACGGTCCGGGGCACCGCTTCCTGGTGCCCGGCAGCGCGCTCGCCGGAGCCGTGGTGCTGGTCGCCGGGGACCTGGCCGCCCGGACCCTCGCCCAGCCCGCCGAGCTGCCGCTCGGTGTGCTGACCGCCCTGATCGGCAGCCCGTTCTTCTTCTGGCTGCTGCGCCGGACCCGCCGCAAGCAAGGAGGCTGGGCATGAGCGTCCGGCTGCGTTCCCGCCTCTCCGTATTCCGCCGGAGCGGGCGGGCCGTCCCCGCCCGGACCGCCCCGGGCGCCCCGCTCGCCGAGGTCACGGACCTGCGCGTACGGCTCGCCGGGCGCGAGGTGCTGGCCGGGATCGGGCTGACCGTGCGGGCCGGGGAGGTGCTGGCCCTGGTCGGACCGAACGGCGCGGGCAAGTCCACCCTGCTGGCGGCCCTGTCCGGGGACCTGCCTGCGGACTCCGGGGAGGTGCGGATCGGCGGGCGCCCGCTGGACGACTGGCCGGCCCCCGAGCTGGCCCTGCACCGGGCGGTGCTCCCCCAGTCGGCGGCGCTGGCCTTCCCCTTCCCGGTGGAGGACGTCGTACGGATGGGCCGCGCCCCCTGGGCGGGCACCGAGGCGGCCGATGGCGACGAGGAGGCGGTGGCCGCCGCCATGGCCGCCACCGAGGTGGCGGGCTTCGCGGACCGCCCGTTCTCGGCGCTCTCCGGCGGCGAGCGGGCCCGGGTGGCGCTGGCCCGCGTCCTGGCCCAGGGGGCCCAGCTGCTGATGCTGGACGAGCCGACGGCGGCGCTGGACCTGCGCCACCAGGAACTGGTGCTGAGGATCTGCCGGGAGCGGGCGGCGGCCGGCGACGGGGTCGTGGTGGTCCTGCACGACCTGGGCCTGGCGGCGGCGTACGCGGACCGGGTCGCCGTCCTGCACGAAGGCCGGATCGCGGTGGACGGTCCGCCCGCGGAGGTGTTCGAGGACGGGCTGCTGAGCCGGGTCTACCGCCAGCCGGTGGAGGTCCTTCCGCACCCGCGCACGGGGGCGCCGCTGGTGGTCCCGGTGCGGGACGGGGAGCCGGGAAGGCCCGGGAATCCCGGGGAGGAGCGTTCCACCGTACGGAACGGTCACCTGGGTTTGACCTCCATTTGACCCCGGCATGGGGCCTGCGTGGGGCACCCGTGACGGCTCCGTGTCCGGCCCCCGAAGGTGTGCGCTGAATCACTGGACGTGCGGATAAAGGTCAGGTAAGCCTCGGTTAAGTTAGGTCCGCCTCACCGGCCGCCCCCACCCGATCGGGGCGGTCGTCCGCCGAACGCCAGACCGCCAGGAGCCCCCCATGCGACCCGTCCGCCTCTCCGTCCTCACCGCGGCCGCCGTCGCGGCCGCCCTCACCGCGGTCACCGGCTGCTCCGAGAAGAGCGACGCGTCCGGCGACGGCACCATCAAGGTGGCGGCCACCGACTCCGCCTGCGAGGTCTCCACCAAGGAGTTCCCCGCGGGCAAGGTCGCCATCGAGGTCGAGAACAAGGGCTCCAAGGTCACCGAGCTCTACATCCTCTTCCCCGACGACCGCATCGTCGCCGAGCGCGAGAACATCGGCCCCGGCACCAAGGCCACCATCACCGCCGAGCTCAAGGCGGGCGACTACGAGATCGCCTGCAAGCCCGGCATGAAGGGCGACGGCATCCGCCAGAGCGTCAAGGCCACCGGCACGGGCGGTACCGAGAAGCGCAGCCCCGAGGCCGACGCCGCGGTCGCCGCGTACCGCAAGTACGTGCAGCAGCAGGCCGACGAGACCATCCCCAAGGCGCAGGCCTTCGCGGACGCGGTCAAGGCCGGCGACGTCGAGGCCGCGAAGAAGGCGTACGCCCCCTCGCGCATCGGCTGGGAGCGCACCGAGCCGGTCGCCGAGTCCTTCGGTGACATCGACCCGAAGGTCGACGTCCGCGAGGACGGCCTGGAGGCGGGCCAGGACCCGGAGAAGGACTGGACCGGCTGGCACCGGCTGGAGAAGTCCCTCTTCGAGGGCAACAAGATCGACGACAACGACAAGAAGCTCGCCGACACCCTGATGGCCGACCTGGCCGTGTGGCAGAAGAAGGTCGGCGAGGCGGAAATCACCCCCACCTCGATGGCCAACGGCGCCAAGGAGCTCCTCGACGAGGTCGCCACCGGCAAGGTGACGGGTGAGGAAGAGCGCTACAGCCACACCGACCTGGTCGACTTCAAGGCGAACGTCGAGGGCGCGGAGAAGGCGTACGAGCTGCTCAAGCCGATCACCGCGAAGACGGACCCGGCCCTCACCGCCGAGCTGGACAAGCAGTTCGCCGCGATGAACAACCTGCTGGAGAAGTACCGCCCGAACAAGGCGGCGTACGAGTTCGTCTCGTACGACACCGTCGGCGAGCCCGAGCGCAAGGAGCTCTCCGACGCCGTCAGCGCGCTGGGCGAGCCGCTCTCGAAGCTCGCCGCCGCGGTCGCGAAGTAACTCCGGAACAGCAGAGCAGGCGGGAGGACCTCACATGAGCGAGTCGGTGTCCGGGCAGGAGTCCGCACGGGACTCCGCGCCCCAGGGCGCGCCGGAGCAGCCGGGCCGGGGCCCGGGCGCTCCCTCGCGCCGGGCCGTCCTCGGCTGGGGCGGCGCGGGCCTCGCGCTCGGCGCGGCTGCGGCCGGCGGTACGGCCGTGGCCCTGAACTCGGGGCCCGGCATGGTCTCGGCGGCCGCGGCCGGTGCGGCCGTGCCCTTCCACGGCGAGCACCAGGCCGGTATCGCCAGTGCCGTCCAGGACCGCCTGCACTTCGCCGCCTTCGACGTGAAGACGAAGGACCGCGGCGAGCTGGTGCAGCTCCTCAAGGACTGGACCGAGGCGGCCCGGCTGATGACGGCCGGCCTGCCGGTCGGCGAGGGCGGCTTCGGCGGCCTCCCGGAGGCCCCGCCGGACGACACGGGCGAGGCGCTGGGGCTGAAGGCCTCCCGCCTCACCCTGACCATCGGCTTCGGGCCGGGCCTGTTCGCCAAGGACCGTTTCGGACTGGAGGGCAGGCGCCCCGAGGCCCTGATCGACCTTGAGCTCTTCCCCGGCGACAACCTCGACCCGGCCCGCTCGGGCGGCGACCTGTGCGTACAGGCCTGCGCCGACGACCCGCAGGTCGCGGTGCACGCCATCCGCCAGCTCGCCCGCATCGGCTTCGGCCGGACGGCGGTGCGCTGGTCGCAGCTGGGCTTCGGCAAGACCTCCTCGACCACCCCCGAGGAGCAGACCCCGCGCAACATGATGGGCTTCAAGGACGGCACCCGGAACATCTCGGGCACCGACAAGGCGGCCCTGGACAAGCACGTGTGGGTCGGCGCCGGCGACGGCAGCGACTGGCTGACCGGTGGCTCGTACCTCGTGGCGCGCCGGATCCGGATGAACATCGAGACGTGGGACCGCACCCCCCTGGGCGAGCAGGAGGACATCTTCGGCCGCGACAAGGGCGAGGGCGCCCCCGTCGGCAAGTCCAAGGAGCGCGACGAGCCGTTCCTGAAGGCGATGAAGCCCGAGGCGCACGTCCGCCTCGCGCACCCGGACACCAACAACGGCGCGATGATGCTGCGCCGCGGCTATTCCTTCACCGACGGCACGGACGGACTGGGCCGGCTCGACGCGGGCCTGTTCTTCCTCGCCTACCAGCGTGACGTCCGCACGGGCTTCGTCCCGGTCCAGCGCAGCCTGGCCAAGGCGGACGTCCTCAACGAATACATCCAGCACGTGGGTTCGGCCGTCTTCGCCGTCCCGCCGGGCGTCCGCGACAAGGACGACTGGTGGGGCCGGACGCTGTTCGCGTAGGGGACGGGAGAACCGGAGTGTTCAGCAACTATCTGATCGGGCTGCGCGAGGGGCTGGAAGCCAGTCTCGTCGTCTGCATCCTCATCGCGTACCTGGTGAAGACCGGGAACAGGGACCGGCTGGGGCCGCTGTGGCTGGGCGTCGGCCTGGCCGCCGCCCTGTCCCTCGCCTTCGGCGCGGGTCTCGAATTCGGCACCCAGGAACTGACCTTCACGGCGCAGGAGGCCATCGGCGGCAGCCTGTCGATCGTGGCGGTCGGCCTGGTGACCTGGATGGTCTTCTGGATGAAGCGCACCGCGCGGCACCTGAAGGCCGAGCTGCACGGCAAGCTCGACGCGGCCCTGGCGATGGGCACCGGCGCCCTGGTGGCGACGGCGTTCCTGGCCGTCGGCCGGGAGGGCCTGGAGACCTCGCTGTTCGTGTGGCGCTCGGTGCACGCGGCCGGTGACGGCGCAGCCCCGCTGATCGGCGTGCTGCTCGGCATCGGGTCCTCGGTCGTCCTGGGCTGGCTGTTCTACCGGGGCGCGCTGAGGATCAACCTGTCGAAGTTCTTCACGTGGACCGGCGGCATGCTGGTCGTGGTCGCCGCGGGCGTGCTCGCGTACGGGGTGCACGACCTCCAGGAGGCCGACTTCGTGCCGGGGCTGACCGACAAGGCCTTCGACATCAGCTCCACGATCCCGCCGGACAGCTGGTACGGGACCCTGCTGAAGGGCACCCTCAACTTCCAGCCGGACCCGACGGTGCTCCAGGTCTGGGTGTGGGCCCTCTACCTGGTCCCGGTGCTCGCCCTGTTCCTGGCCCCGTCGCTGGTGAAGCGCACCAAGGCGGAGCCGGAGCCGAGCGGGTCCTGACGGGTCACCACAACCTGTCGATGGTCCCCGGGTAGAGGGGAACACGGATGCAGGTGAAGGCCGCGCGGACCCGGTCCGCGCGGCCTTCGCCGTCCGTGCGCCCTTCGCCGAAGAACGCCCCGAGCACCGTCTTGTCCAGCCCCGGGGCGTCCGTGGCGAGAGGCTCCGCGGGGGTGCCGCCGACCAGGACCGTGCCGGGGAGCACCTCGAAGCCGGCCGCCCGGTAGAAGGGGACCAGCTCCGGGTCGCAGCTGAACAGCGCCAGGTCCACCTCCGGATCGGCGGCGAGCACCGCGCGGGCCGCCGCCACCAGCCGGGATCCGTACCCGCGCCCGCGTACGCCGTCCCGCGTGACCACCGCGCTGAGTCCGGCCGCGCGGTACGTCCGCCCGTCCGCGAGCCGGACCGGCTTGTACAGCAGGGCCAGGGACGAGGCGACCCGCCCGTCGGCGTCCAGCAGGAGCACCGTGCGCGGGCGCAGCTCCGGGTCGTGCCCGGGGGACGACCCGGGCCAGGCCCGCGCCTCCAGCTCCGCCACCTGGGCGGCGAGCCCGGCGGGCAGCTCCTCGTGGACCTCGACGGTGGTCGCCCCGGCCTCGTCCATTACGGGATCAGCGCCCCCGCGCCGCCCACCCGGACCCGGGGGTCGCCGGAGCGCAGTTCGACGGTGAGCACGCCCGGGCGGCCCATGTCGGCGCCCTGGTGGAGGGTCAGGACGGCGTCGGCCGGGACGAGGCCGAGCTCGCGCGCGTACGCCCCGAAGGCGGCGGCGGCCGCGCCGGTCGCCGGGTCCTCGACGACCCCGCCGACCGGGAAGGGGTTGCGCACGTGGAACTCGGCCGGGCCGGCGCGGTGCACGAGCTGCACGGTGACCAGGTCGAGGCGCCGCATCAGCGCCTCCAGCCGGGCGAAGTCGTAGTCGAGGTCCGCGAGCCGGGCCCGGGTGGCGGCGCCGAGCACCAGGTGGCGGGCGCCGGCGTAGGCGATCCGCGGCGGGAAGGCCGGGTCCAGGTCGGCGGCCGGCCAGTCGAGCGCGGCCAGGGCCTCGGCGAGGTCGGCCGGGGCGATGGACTCGGTGTGCGGTTCGACGCTGGTCAGGGTGGCGCGCAGGCCGCCGCCCTCGGTGGTCACCGAGACGGGTACGGTGCCGGCGCGGGTCGCGAACACCAGCTCGCCGGGGCCGACCCGCTCGCCGAGCGCGACGGCGGTGGCCACGGTGGCGTGCCCGCAGAAGGGGACCTCGACCTTGGGGCTGAAATAGCGCACGGTGAAGGCCCGCCCGGGCTCGCCGCCGAGCCCCTCGGGCGGGGCGGTGAGGAAGGCCGTCTCGCTGTAGCCCAGCCCGGCGGCGATCTCCAGCATGGCGGCCTCGTCCAGGCCGCCGGCGTCGAGCACGACACCGGCCGGGTTGCCGCCGGCCGGGTCCGCGGAGAAGGCGGTGTAGCACAGCACTTCAGTAGTCATGATCACCACAACCCCGTCCCCCGGACGGGCATTCCCCCGCGGCGGCGCAGGATCAGCCGCGCCCGATGTACGGCATGGCGGTCGCCATCACCGTCGCGAACTGCACGTTCGCCCCCAGCGGGAGTTCCGCCATGTGGAGCACCGTGCGGGCCACGTCGGCCGCGTCCATGACGGGCTCCACCGCGAGCTGCCCGTTGGCCTGCATGATCCCGGTCTGCATCCGCTCGGTCATCTCGGTGGCCGCGTTGCCGATGTCGATCTGCCCGCACGCGATCCCGTACGGGCGTCCGTCCAGCGACAGGGACTTGGTCAGGCCGGTCATGGCGTGCTTGGTCGCGGTGTACGCGATCGAGTTCGGCCGGGGCACGTGCGCGGAGATGGAGCCGTTGTTGATGATGCGGCCACCCTGCGGGTCCTGGGCCTTCATCACCCGGAAGGCCGCCTGCGCGCAGAGGAAGGAGCCGGTGAGGTTGACGTCGACCACCGAGCGCCATGCATCGTAGGAGATGTCCTCCAGCGGGACTCCGGCCGGGCCGAAGGTGCCCGCGTTGTTGAAGAGCAGGTCGACCCGCCCGTAGCGCTCCCGTACGGTCTCGAACAGGGCGGCCACGTCGTCCGGATCGCTGACGTCGGCCCGGACGGCGAGCACGTCCGCTGCCGCGTCGGCGGCCTTCGCGGCCTGCGCGGTCTCATCCAGCGGCTCGGTCCGGCGGCCCGCCGCGGCCACCGACCATCCGGCGGCGGCCAGGGTGAGGGCCACGGAGCGACCGATTCCCGAGCCGGCTCCGGTCACTACGGCGATCTTCTTCACACGTGCGTTCATGGGGCCGCAGGCTACGTCACACGGCGCTTCGGCCCCGGGATGTTCCGATTGCTGAGAACATGGGGCCATCAGGGGGTGTGAAGACACGATAAGAAGACTGGAGTTCCGTATGCCGGAGCGAGGCCACGCGACAGCGCCCTCGAAGGATTCGTCGACCACGAATCCCTCCCCTCACACCACCACCCCTCCCCTGACGGCCGCCCGCCGGACGGGTCTGCTCGTCACCTTCATCCTCGGCGGACTCACCGCGCTCCCGCCGCTGTCCATGGACATGTACCTGCCGGCCCTGCCGACGGTGACCACGGCCCTGAACAGTCCGGCCGCGACCATCCAGCTCACCCTCACCGCCTGCCTCGCCGGCATGGCCCTCGGCCAGCTGGTGATCGGCCCGATGAGCGACAAGTGGGGCCGCCGGCGCCCGCTGCTCATCGGCATGGTCGTCTACGTCCTCGCCACCGCCATCTGCGCCTTCGCCCCGACCGTCGAGCTGCTGATCGCCTTCCGGCTGCTCCAGGGCCTGGCCGGCGCGGCCGCGATCGTGATCGCGCGGGCCGTCGTGCGCGATCTGTACGACGGGGTCGAGATGGCCCGGTTCTTCTCCACCCTGATGCTCATATCCGGCGTGGCGCCGATCATCGCCCCGCTCATCGGCGGCCAGGTGCTGCGCTTCGCCGACTGGCGCGGGGTGTTCGTCGTCCTCACCGTCGTGGGGACCCTGCTGACCCTCCTGGTCTGGCGCAGGCTCGACGAGACCCTGCCGCCCGAGCGGCGCCAGACCGGCGGCGTCGGCGCCGCGCTGCGGACCATGCGCGGACTGTTCGCCGACCGCGTCTTCGCCGGCTACACGCTGGCCGGCGGGTTCGCCTTCGCGGCGCTGTTCGCGTACATATCCGCCTCGCCGTTCGTCGTGCAGGAGATCTACGGTGCTTCCGCCCAGACCTTCAGCCTGCTGTTCGGCGTCAACTCCCTCGGCCTGATCGCGGTGGGCCAGATCAACGGCAAGCTGCTGGTCGGCCGGGTCAGCCTGGACAAGGTCCTCGGGTACGGGCTCGCGGTCATCACGGCGGCCTCGGCGGCCCTGCTCCTCATGACCGCCGGGGTCTTCGGGGAGGTCGGCCTCTTCGCGATCTGCGCCGGGCTGTTCGTCCTGATGTCGGCGATGGGCCTGGTGCTGCCGAACACCAACGCGCAGGCCCTGATGCGCGCCCCGCACGCGGCCGGCTCGGCCTCCGCCCTGCTCGGCACCTCCTCCTTCCTGGTCGGAGCCGTCGCCTCCCCGCTGGTCGGGATCGCGGGCGAGGACACGGCGGTACCGATGGCCGTGGTCCAGGCGACCTGCGCCGTCGTGTCGGTCCTCTGCTTCCTCGTGCTCTGCCGCCCCTGGCAGCGCACCGGCCCCGCGACGGTCTGACCGTACGGGGCGGGGCAGGGCGGGCCAGGATCTCCGGGCCCGCCCTGCCCCCTTAAACTTCGCGGGTGAACCACTCCGCCACCACCACCGCCGAAACCCTGCGCAGCGCCCTCGCCGGGCTGCTCGAAGGCCTCCCGCAGAAGCAGGCCACGGCCGCCGTGGAGCGGCTGATCGCCAACTACCGCGGCACGATCCCGACCAACACCCCCGTCCTGCGCAACCGCTCCGACGTGGCCGCGTACGCGGCGTACCGGATGCCCGCCACCTTCGAGGCCGTACGGTCCGCCCTGGACGGGCTCGCCGAGGCGGCCCCGGACTGGTCCCCGGCCTCGCACGTGGACGTGGGCGGCGGCACCGGCGCCGCGGCCTGGGCGGCGGACGCCACCTGGGGCGGGCCGCGCGAGACGGTGGTACTGGACTGGGCGGACCCGGCCCTGGTCCTCGGCAAGGAGCTGGCCGCGGCCTCCTCCTCCCCCGCGCTGCGGGCCGCCGAGTGGCGGCAGAGCGTCATCGGGGCGGGGCTGACGCTCCCGGAGGCGGACCTGGTGACGGTCTCGTACGTCCTGGGCGAACTGACCCCCGACGCCCGCCGCGCGGTGGTCGCCGAGGCGGCGCGGGCCGGTCAGGCCGTGGTGCTGATCGAGCCGGGCACGCCGGAGGGGTACCTGCGCATCCGCGAGGCCCGCGACCAGCTCATCGAGGCCGGGCTGCGGGTCGCGGCCCCGTGCCCGCACGACGGGACCTGCCCCATCGAGGTCGGCAAGGACTGGTGCCACTTCTCGGCCCGGGTCAGCCGCTCCTCGCTGCACCGCCAGGTCAAGGGCGGTTCCCTGCCCTACGAGGACGAGAAGTTCAGCTACGTGGCCGCCAGCCGCTTCCCGGTGGAGCCGGCCGCCGCCCGGATCACGCGCAGGCCGCAGATCCGCAAGGGGCTGGTCCTGCTGGAGCTGTGCGGCCCCGAGGCCGACGGGCAGACCAAGGTCAACGTGACCAAGCGCCACGGAGACCTGTACAAGGCCGCGCGGGACGCCGAGTGGGGGCAGGAGTGGCCGCCTCCGCAGGAGGGCTGAGCCCGGTACGGGCCCGGTCCCCGCGCGGGGGCCCGGGCCCGCCGTCGGCTAGGGGCGCAGCTCCTGCGTGCAGCACTTCACGCTGCCGCCGCCCTTGAGCAGCTCCCCCAGGTCCATCGGGACCGGCTCGAACCCCCGCTCCCGCAGGGGCGCGAAGAGCCCGGTCGCCTCCTGCGGCAGCAGCACGTGCCGGCCGTCCGAGACCGCGTTGAGCCCGAGGGCCGCCGCGTCCTCGGCCGTCGCGATCAGCGCGTCGGGGAAGAGCCGGCGCAGGACCGCCCGGCTGCCCTCGGAGAAGGCCTCCGGGTAGTACATGACCTCGTCGCCGTCGAGCACGGACAGGGCCGTGTCCAGGTGGTAGTAGCGCGGGTCGACCAGGTCGAGACCGATGACCGGCCGGCCGAAGAACTCCTGGGCCTCGTCGTGCGAGAGCGGGCTGGAGCGGAAGCCCCGGCCGGCCAGGATGTAGGTGGCGGTGACGGCGAAGTCACCCTCGCCCTCGTTGACGTGGGACGGCTCGTGGACGTCCTGGAACCCGTGGGCGCGGAACCAGTCGAGGTGGATCTCCGCCTCGGCGGCCCGCTCGGGATAGGCGAACCGCGCACCCAGCACCCGCCCGTCGACGACGAGGGCGCCGTTCGCCGCGAACACCATGTCGGGCAGGGCGCGGTCGGGGACGAGGGTCTCGACGGTGTGGCCGAGAGCCAGGTAGCGGTCGCGGAGGTCCTCCCACTGGGCCAGGGCCAGGGGCAGGTCCACCGGTTTCGTGGGGTCCATCCACGGGTTGATGGAGTACGTGACCTTGAAGTGCGCGGGTGGGCACATCAGGTAGCGCCGGGGTGTGGCGTCTCTGCGCAATGAAGGCTCCTCACGGTGATGAGAAGAGAATCGTCTCTCCTCAGCGGGGACCGCGCAGTGAACTGATTGGGTGGTTTCCTGAACGGCTGAAAGACGAGCGGTTCGGGGTTGGTAAATTGCCGAAATGACCTCCTCCCCCCACCCCGACCCCGCCCCCCGGTCCCCGGATGCCGCGCGCCGCAGCGACCGCTCGCGGCGGGCCATCCTGGACGCGGCCCTCGGCCTGGTGGGGGAGGTCGGCTACAACAAGCTGACCATCGAGGCCATCGCCGCCCGTGCCGGAGTCGGCAAGCAGACCATCTACCGCTGGTGGCCCTCGAAGGCCGCGGTCCTGCTGGACGCCTCCGTCGCGCTCTCCGGGGACGCCCAGGCCGACGGGGAGTGGACGGGCTTCCCCGACACCGGGGACCTGGCCGCCGACCTGAAGTCCGTACTGCGGGCGACGGTGGACGAGTTCGCCGACGAGCGGTACTCCGCCCCCGCGCGCGCCCTGACGGCGGCCGGGGCCACCGATCCCGAGCTCGGGGCCCGCTTCACCGAGCAGCTGCTGGAGCCCCAGCTCGCACTGTACGAGGAGCGGTTGCGGTCGGCCCGCGAGGCCGGACAGCTCCCGCCGGACACCGATCTGCGGCTGACCGTGGAGATGCTCCTCGGACCTCTGACCTACCGCTGGCTGCTGCGCACGGCCCCGCTCACGCACGCGTACGCGGACGCGCTGGTGGACGCGGTGCTGGGCGGGGCGGGGTGGGAAAAGTCATGACCCCCCGCCCCCCATGACCCCCTGATGGCCGAGAACATATGGCCGATTTCTATGGTTATGTGGGAGTCCCGGTCGGGGGGTGCGGTCACCCGGCGGCCAGGATGGTGGGAACATGTGAGGGTCTGCCGGGGCAACGGTGTAGGTGAGGGGATAGATGGGGTCTGAGTCGGGCCGCGTCAAACGCGGCGAGCAGAGCAGGATTTCCCAGTGGCTGCGCCGCAAGCCGAAACCCGACGGCCAGGACCCCGCACGAGAACGCGAAGCCCTGCTGCTGGCCGTGGCCGCCGCGGGCCTGCCCATCTCGCCCGCCGCGCATCCGGCCGGCTACCGCTGTTCGTGCGACCGGATCGGCTGTCCGACGCCCGCACGGCACCCCCTCTCCTTCGCCTGGCAGACGCAGTCCACGACGGACCGCGCGCAGATCGAGCGCTGGGCCCGCAACCAGCCCGCGGCCAACTTCATCACCGCGACGGGCATGGTCCACGACGTACTGGACGTCCCCCTGGAAGCCGGCCACAGCGCGCTGGAACGCCTGCTGGCCGCCGGCATCGAGGTCGGCCCGGTCGCGGAGTCCGGCGGTACGGGCGACCAGGCCCGGATGCTCTTCTTCACCGCGACCCGGGGCACCCCCGAGGACGAGGACGAGTGGTGGCCCTGCGAACTGGACTGCCACCCCGAGACGATGGACGAGCACCCGGGGCTGCGCTGGCACTGCCGGGGCAGCTACGTCCTGGTGCCGCCGGCCGCGCTGCCGGGTGACCTCTCGGTGAGCTGGCTCCGCGGCATGGAGCACCCGCTGGTCGACCCCCTCACCCTGCTGGAAACCCTCACGGACGCATGCGCCACCTACGCGGGCGCCGCGGACCACACCCCTGCCACGGTCGCCTGGCCCCTGGGCCGCTAGCCGGCTACCGCCGGACCGGAACCGGCCCCCCTGACCGGCTGCCGCCGGGGATGGAACGGGCCCGCACCCACCGGCTGCCGCCGGGGACGGCACCGGCCCGCACTCACCGGCTGCCGCCCGGGACGGCACCGGCCCACGCTGACCGGCTGCCGTCGGCATAGAACCGGCCAGCGCTGGCCCAGCGCCGCCGAAGGGTTGGCCCGGCTGGCAAGCCGCCGCGCCGAAGGCGAGGGACCGGCCCTGTGACCCGGGCCCGGTGACCCGGCGCCGCCGCGAGCTTGGGCCGGCGCCCTGGGCGGCCGGTCTCCGCGGGGCGGACGCCCCGGACCTCCCGTGCCGCGCGGCACGGGCCCCGGCTCCAAGTGGCTCGGCCCTGCGGGGCGAAGTCCCCTACCCGCCCTTCCACCGTTCCCCGGGCTCCGCCCGGACCCGGTCCGCAACGCCGCACAGGCTGCGCCGGCCGTTCCGGGCTCCGCCCGGACCCCGGTCCGCAACGCCGCACAGGCCGTACCGGGCTCCGCCCGGACCCCGCACCTCAAACGCCGGCGAGGCTGAGAGGGGCCCCGGGCTCCGCCCGGACCCCTGGGGCTCCGCCCCAGACCCCGGTCCTCAAACGCCGGACGGCTGGATTTCCCAGCCCCTCCGACCTTCACGTGCAGGCCACGGCCAGCCGAATCCAGCCCCACCGACGTTCACGCGCAGGCCGAGGCCAGCCCAAATCCAGCCCCTCCGGCGCTTGAGGAGCGGGTCCGGGCAGTGCCCGGAACGGCTAGCGCAGCGGTGTCCGCACGGGTGGCCGGGCTCGGGCCGTGTCCAGGGTCGGGTCAGTGGATCTGGGTGACGACCACGTCGAGGGACCAGGGCTTGGCCGGCTTCGTGGGGGGCTCGGCCTCCACCGTGAAGCCCAGGTCGCGGAGGGCCGTCACCAGCTCCGCCGGGTTCGCCGGGACCGCGCCTGCAGACAGGAGGTCACGGACCAGGCGGCCCTTGGTGGCCTTGTTGAAGTGGCTCACCACCGACCGCTTCTCGACTCCGTCGACCAGCTGGGAATGGAGGACCCGGACCGTCGCCGTGCGGCCCGCCACCTCCCCCTTGGGCTTCCACGCGGAGGCGTACGCCGAGGACCGCAGGTCCAGGACCAGGCCCTGCCCCGCAGCCTCCGGCATCACCGAGGCCATCGGTTCGCGCCAGAACGCGCCGAGCGCACCCAGCCCGGGCAGCTTCACGCCCATCGAGCAGCGGTAGGAGGGGATGCGGTCCGCGATCCCGACCGCTCCCCACAGGCCGGAGAAGACCAGCAGGGACTCGGTTGCCAGGGCAGCCGCCTCCGGGGTCAGGGTCGAGAGGCCCAGCGCGTCGTAGAGCACGCCCGTGTAGATCTCCCCCGCCGGGCGGGCGGCCGCCGTCGGCAGTTCCGCGTTCTTGGCGACCTCGCCGCGCAGCCCCTCGCTGAGGCCGAGCACCTCGCGGGCCTTGAGCTCGTCGCCCACGCACAGCTCGACGAGCTCCGCCAGCACCGCCGCGCGGGCCGCGGCCAGCCCCGGCAGCGAGAGCGTCTCCGGCTTCAGCGGTGCGCCGGAGCCGCCGGCGGCCTTTCCTTCGGACGGCGGCAGCAGCACGAGCACGGTGGTTCTCCGATCGACAGGCACGGCACAGCGGCGGGGGTGCGGCCCCCGACCAGGGTAGACGGCTCGCCGTGCCGCCCGGGCCCACCGGCCATAGGCTCGGCTCATGCCACGCCGTCATATGATCATGACCGGCGCAGACGGGGCTGCTCTGCGGGCCGCGCTGCGTGAACTGCGGACGAAGCTGGAGGTGCCGGAGGAGTTCCCGGCGCCCGTGCTCGCCGAGGCCGAGCGGGCAGTGCGTGATCCGCTCCTGCCGGACCTCGACGCCACCGACATCCCCTTCTTCACGATCGACCCGCCGACCTCCCGCGATCTGGACCAGGCCATGCACCTGGCGAAGCGCGCCTCCGGCGGGTACCGGGTCCACTACGCCATCGCCGACGTCGCCGCCTACGTCACCCCCGGCGGCGCCCTCGATGCCGAGGCCCACCGCCGGGTCACCACCCTCTACTTCCCCGACGAGCGGGTCCCCCTGCACCCGGCCGTGCTCTCGGAGGGCGCCGCCAGCCTGCTCCCCGACCAGACCTGTCCGGCCCTGCTGTGGCAGCTCGACCTGGACGCCGAGGGCCGGGTGGAGAGCACCGGGGTCCGCCGCGCGCTCGTGCGCAGCCGGGCCAAACTCGACTACGAGGGTGTGCAGAAGGCCATCGACGGCGGCACCGCCGAGGAGCCGCTCGCCCTGCTGAAGGAGATCGGGCGGCTGCGCGAGGCCCTGGAGGCGGAGCGCGGGGGGATCTCGCTGAACGTGCCCGAGCAGGAGATCGTCGAGCACGGGGGCTCGTACAGCCTGGCCTACCGGGCTCCGCTCCCGGCCGACGGCTGGAACGCGCAGGTCTCCCTGATGACCGGCATGGCCGCCGCCGAGCTGATGCTCGCCGCCGGGACCGGGATCCTACGCACCCTGCCGACGGCCCCCGACGGGGCGGTGGGGCGGCTGCGCCGGGCGGCGAAGGCCCTGCGGATCGAGTGGCCGCACCACGTCCCGTACGCGGAGCTCGTGCGCGGGCTCGATCCGCACCGGCCCGCCCACGCCGCCTTCCTCCAGGAGTGCACGGCCCTGCTGCGCGGCGCCGGCTACACGGTCTTCACCGGTGGGCGGACTCCGGACCCGGTCCTGCACGCCGCGGTGGCGGCCCCGTACGCCCACTGCACCGCGCCGCTGCGCCGGCTCGTCGACCGGTACACCGGTGAGCTGTGCGTGGCGGCCGTGGCCGGGGCCGAGCCCCCCGGGTGGGTCCTGGAGGCGCTCGACGCCCTGCCGAAGGAGATGTCGGACGGGACCCGGCTGGCGAACTCGGCGGAGCGGGAGTCGGTGGACCTGGTGGAGGCGGCGCTGCTGAAGGACCGCGTCGGGGAGACCTTCGAGGCGACGGTCATCGACGTCAAGGACCGGGAGCCGCTGGTCGGCACGGTCCACCTGGAGGAGCCGGCGGTGATCGGCCGCGTGGAGTCCGCGTCGGCGGAGCTCCCGCTCGGCGACCGGATCAGGGTCCGGCTGACGGAGGCGGACCCGGGGCGGGCGAAGGTGCTGTTCGCTCCGGCGTAGCGCGCCGGCCCTCACGGTGATGATCTCTGTCGTGCACGCATCCTGACATCGCCCCCGTGACCTGCCATCATCGGCCGACCGCGTGGCACCCCCGGCCGCGCAACAGCGCTGGGAGGGAGCGGACATGGGCTCGGTCGACGCCTTCGTCGCACACGTGCCGCCCGCGGCCGCCGGCGGCACGGGCGGCCGATCGGCGCGCCGCCGCCGGCCGGCCGCCGCCCTGCGCCCGCTCATCATCAACTACACGGGTTTCCATACCGAGTTCACCGCCCCGAGACACCGTCTGGAACTGCCCACCGGCTGCGCGACGCTGGTGTTCAGCTTCTCCGAGGGCCTGTGGGTCTCCCGTACGGAGGACCTCGCCTCGGCCCTGCTGCGGCCCGCGTCGCGGGCCATGATCAGCGGCCCGCGCACGGTGCCGGCGATCGGGGTGCACGCGGGGGTCGTGCACGGGCTGGAGGTGAACATGACCCCGCAGGGCTGCTACCGGCTGTTCGGCGTCCCGATGTGGCACTTCGAGGACGCCCACGTCGACCTGGTGGAGGTGCTCGGAGACCAGGGCCGCCACCTCACCGAACGGCTCCGGGCGCTGCCCTCCTGGACGGAGCGCTTCGCCCTGCTCGACGCGCTGTTCTGCGCCCGCCTCGACCGCGGCCCCTCCGGCGCGCCCGAGGTCGACGGGGCCCTGGCCGGGCTCTGGGCCAACACCCGCTCGCTGGCCGGGGTGAGCGCCGCGACGGGGTGGAGCGCCCGTACCGTACGGGCGCGGTTCCGCGAGCAGGTGGGCCTGTCCCCCAAGGCCATGGCCCGGGTGTTCCGGCTGCAGCACGCGCTGCGGATGCTGGCGGCGGGCACGGCGGCCGCACAGGTGGCGGCGGTGTGCGGCTACCACGACCAGGCGCACCTGAGCCGTGAGGTGAAGTCGATGACGGGGCTGCAGCCGTCCCGGTTCGTCACTCTGCGGGGCGGGCTGGCGCCCGGTTCGGCACTGGACCGGATGCCGGGCCGGGTCAGCAGCGTGATGCTGGCCGGCTGAACCGCCCGGCAGCGCACCCCGGGGCGCGCCTCGGATCGCGCCCCGGGTCGCGGTCGGACCGTGCCGCCCGGCGGCGGCTCCCCCGTTGGATTTCCGCCGGACCCCGCCGACGGGCACCGACGGGCGTCGGCTCCCGTCGGCGGGCGGCTCGCCCGCCATGGGCTGAGGACCCCCGTACCCCAGCCCACGAACGGGCGCTCCGACCCCCTGGTCCTGCATCTGGGGCCCGACGCCGTGACGGCATCGCGACCCCTCCCCCTTGCCGCCTTCGCCCACCGGCTCCGCGACTCAGTCCGCTAGACGCTGTGCGTCAGGCGGTCGAGCGCCGAGCCGTCTAGTGCGCTAGACGGTTCGACGAAGATACGCCGCCGCACGCATGCCCTGTCAAGGTCCGGCGGGGCGCCCCGGGGGCAATATGGCGTGGGTCACAATCCACCGGGTCCGCTAGCTGGGTAGACGCAGTTCGTTGCACTGTGTGGCGAAAGCCATCTAGGCAGGTAGATAATGCTGGTGATGATTTAGTACTGGACTATGAGATCCAGCAGCAGACGGGAGCGATGACGGTGATGGGTGAGGAGACCCCCACCGGCCGGCGGGACACCATGGGTGACCGCCTCGGCTTCTTGATCGAGACGATCCACCCGGCCGGCCGTGGTCCGTACACGTACCAGGAGATCGCCGAAGGCACCAAGAAGCTGGCCGGCCCCTCCGTCTCGCACGGCACGGTCCAGACCATCCGCCTGAACAACAACCCGAACCCGGGCATCGACTCGATCCGCGCGATCGCCAACTTCTTCGGCGTCACCGTCGGGTACCTGGCCGACGGCGAGAACGCCCAGGCGATCGAGCAGCGGATCGAGGAGCGGATCGCGCGGCTGCGCGAGGAGATGGGCAAGGCCGCGGCGGCCGACGAGTTCGCCCAGGTCCTGGAGGACGAGCAGGTCAAGGCGGCGGCCTTCCGCCTGAGCGGGCTGTCCGCCGGGTCCATGCGCTCCGTCACCGGCCTGATCAAGCAGCTCCGGAAGGCCGAAGGGCTTCCGGATGTGAAGCCGCGCCGCCGTCGCGGCAAGGAGTCCTGAGGAGTCCCGAGGCGCGAATCAGCCACGCGCCGCACTCCGGCCGCCGTATTCCGGCCACCGATCCGCCCTCAGTCGGCCCCTGCCCCGCTTCCGGTTACCCTCAAACCCGATCGGATGTGCGGACAGGGCGAGGACGGGGCGGGGAGGGCGACCATGCGCTGGTGGAAGCGCGCCGACGCGGAGTGCGCCGCCGTCGCGGACCGGCTCGTCATACCCCGGCCGTTCGACCTGGAAGCCTTCTGCGAGGGGATCGCCGCGCAGCGCGGCCGCCCGCTGATCCTGCTGCCCCTCGACGGACCCCCCGACCCGGCCCTGCCCTGCGGGATCTGGCTCGGGCTGGACGTCGCCGACCTCGTCTTCTACGACGCCGTCGCGGCCGAGATCCTCAAGGTGCAGATCGTCCTCCACGAGATCTCGCACATGCTGCTCGGCCACGTCGCTCCCGAACTCGACATCCCCGACCAGCCCTCCGACCAGGAGATGGCCCGGGCCTCCGAGCACTTCCAGCGCCTGCTGACGCGTACGCACACGGCCGTCTCCGGGATCGACCGCCCCGAGCTGCCCGTCGCCGAGATCATCCGCACCGAGGCGGCCCGGATCAGGAACGTGGCCCGGAGGACCGAATCGATCGACGAGGAACTCGGCCTCGACATCGACCGCCTGGCGCACCTCATGGGGCGCAGCAAGTTCGCCAGCCCCCAGGAGCGGCAGGCGGAGACCCTGGCCACGCTCATCCACGAGCGGGCCGGCCGGTACCGCACGACCCAGTCGACCTCCAGTGACAGTGAGGCCGAGGACCGTCTCGTACGCCTCCATGACGCCCTCGGGCACCCCGTTCGAAACACGTGGTCGTGAAGTGAAACAGCTCGAAATCGCCATCCTGGCCATGCTCTGGACGGTGACGGTCTGGCGCGCCCCCTCGGCCATCCGATCGGTCAAACAGCGGGCCCTGTGGGCGGCGTTCGCCGCCCTGACCGTCTCCATGACGCTCCGCCTCCCCGGCGTGATGCGCACCCTGGACGAGTGGGCGGGGGTCAACAACCTCTCCACCCTCGTCAAGCACTGGCTGGGCATGATCGCGGCCGGCGCGGTCGTCGACTTCGTCGTCGCCATCGCCCGCCCGGAGACCGGCCGACGGCTGCGCACCCGCCACTACGCCGCCCTCACCGCGATGACGGCCATGGCGGTGCTCTTCGCCTTCTTCGTGCCCCGGCCCCGGGAGATGACCGACTTCTTCGAGGAGACCGCCGGCAACGGCTGGGCCGGCCTCTACTACCTCCTCTTCATCGTCTACCTCGGCATCTCCATGGCCACCGCCACCTGGCTCTTCTGGGGCAGCGCCCGGCACGCCAGCGCCCTGTGGCTGCGGACCGGGGTCCGCCTCATGGGCATCGGAACCGCCGTCGGCGTGCTCTACACCCTGACGCGGGCCGGGTACGTCGCGAGCCGCCTCGCGGGCCTCACCGACGACTCCAGCGACATCGCCGTCGACAACGTCACCGACGCCCTGAAGTACCTGGCGATCGGCTTCATCCTGATCGGGAGCAGCATCCCCGCCTTCGGCGTGGCCTGGCGCACCGTCCAGGACGGCCGCCACCACCGCCAGCTCCAGCCGCTCTGGCAGGACCTGACCGCGGTCACCCCCGACATCGTCCTGAAGACCGGACTCCTGCGCAGCCCGCGCCTGCGGCTGTACCGGCGGGTGATCGAGATCCGCGACGCCGCCCTGACCCTGGACGCGTACACCGACCAGGAGGTGCGCGAGCGCGCCCGGCGCGCCGCCCTGGCGGCGGGGTTCGACCCGGCGACCAGCCCGGCGGCCGAGGCGCTGCGGATGCGGGCGGCCCGCGAGGGCAAGGCCCGCGGGGTGCTGCCGGTCCGCGGCGCCCAGGAGCCGGCGGCCGGCGCCGGCATCGACGACCTCGACTTCACCACCGAAGTACAGCGACTCATCCAGCTCGCCCGCATCTACCACTCCCCCGTGGCGGACGCATTCCTCACCGCGACCAGCCAGGAGGCCACGGCGTGACCGCCACGCTCATCCAGCCCACCGAGTCCCGATCCGCCCGCCTGATCACCGACGGGCTCGATCCCAAGACCTGGATCATCGCCGACACCCTCCTGATCGGCTGGCACACCGCCGGCCTCTCCGGGATCGGCTGGGGGCTCCTGGGCTGCCTGTTCGCCGCCGTCATCCCGCTGGCGTTCATCAACTACGGCATACGGCGCGGCCGCTGGGCCGACCGGCACGTCGGCCCGCGCCAGCAGCGCATCATCGTGATGGTGTTCATCATCGGCTCGGTCACCACCGGCATCGCGCTGATGGCCTTCCTCGGCTCCCCCCGCACGATGATCGCGCTGATCACGGCCATGCTGACCACCCTCGCGGCCCTGCTCGCCGTGACCCCCGCCTGGAAGATCAGCGTGCACGCGGCCGTCTCCTCCGGGAGCGTCGCCATGCTCGCCATGACCTACGGGCCCTGGCTGCTGCTCGCCTACCCGCTGGTCGCCGTCGTCGGCTGGTCCCGGGTCGAACTGAAGGACCACACCCCGGCCCAGGTCCTCGCGGGCACCGTGGTGGGCGCGGCCGTCGCGGCCACCACCTTCGCCCTGGTCCGCTAGGTCGTCTCTTCCGGATCACCTTTGGCGGGCGTGCCGTTTTCGACAAGACAGGCGCGCACCGGCTTGTCACGCTCGGCGCACACCGTCGGCACTGCGGCAGCCCGTCACGGGGGTGCGGGCAGCCGCAGTGCGTCGACGAGTGCGCGGGGCTCGTCCGCGTGGAAGCGGATGACGCGGGCTTCCGCGCGGGCGCCGAGCGGGCGGCGGAAGGCGAGCGGGCGGTTCAGTTCCACGGTGACCGTGGTCTGGCTGCCGACGATCAGGTCGAGCACCCCGTCCCCGGAGAGGGTGACGAGCCGGCCCTCGGGGTAGCGCCGGTCCACCCGGACCGAGGCCACCGCGTCCGGCGGGACGGTCAGGTCGAAGAGGGCTCCGTAGCGGATGCGCAGGGTCCCGTCGGGGCTCACCACGTGCGGCCGGGTGACGCAGGCGGCGTGCAGCGCGAGCACCAGGGCCACCCCGTAGACGTCGAGGACGAGCACCACGCGGTGGACGGCCGGCCAGGGGATCAGGAGGGCCAGCGCCACCGTCTCGATCAGCGACACGAAGACCATCCCGTACATCATGGCCGTCTGCGGTCCGGTGTACGGGGCCGCGTGGTCTGCGGGCCCCACCCCGTGCGGCGGCCTCCGCAGCGCCCACCGGACCAAGGCGCCGCACGCGCGCAGCTCGTGCAGCACGAGGCGGCGTACGGGCACGGGCACCACGGCCCGTACGGCCTCGCGGCGGGCCGCGGCGGGGTCGGCGCCGCGGGCGCGGGCGGCCGCGTACAGGGAGTACAGGACGCGGGCCTCCAGGAGGAGCACCCCCAGCACCGCCACCTCGGCGACGGCGAGGGCCCAGCCGGGCGGGCGCACTCCGGCGGCCACGCACACCACCAGCGCCAGCTCCACGGGGAGCACGGCGGCCACCCCGATCCGTGCCGCGCGTATCGCGCTCATTCCCGGCCCCTCCTCGTCTGCGCGGCCCACGTGTCCGTGAAGGCCTCCATCACCCGGCGGACGACCTCCGCCTGCGCCGGGGCGTACTCGGCGAGCAGGGCCTCCAGGAAGCCCGGCACCGGCCGCTGCCCGCCGTCCCCCGCCGTGACCGCCGCGAAGGCCTCGGCCGGTACGGCGGCCACCAGTTCGGCGGCGAGCGGCCCGATCCGGGGATCGTCCGGCGCCGCGTCGGCGAGCTCGTCGAGCCGCTCGTACAGCGCGAGTACGGACGGATCGGCGGCGACCGCGCCGAGCAGGGCGTAGAGCTCCTCCCCCACGGCCCCCGAGGCGTCCAGCAGGCTCAGGTGCTCGCGGTCGAGCGCGGCGGACGGCGAGGCCGTCGCGGGCGCCCTGGCGAGCAGCTCCGCGAGTGCGGGCGAGACCGGCTCGGCCTCTCCGGGCGGGGCGGCGAGCAGGACGGCGAGGCGCCGTCTGCGCTCGGCCAGTTCGGCCTGCTGGCGGGCGAGGTCGGCGTCGAGCTCGGCCAGTACCTCGGCCAGCTCGCGCCCCGCGTCGTCCGCGAGCACGTCGCGCACCTCGTCGAGGCTCAGCCCCAGCTCGGTCAGCCGGCGCACCCGGGCCAGCCGGACGGCGTCGCGCACGCTGTAGGCGCGGTAGCCGTTGGGGCGCCGGTCCGGCTCGGGGAGCAGGCCGACGTGGTGGTAGTGCCGGATCGCCCGGGTGGTGAGCCCGACGAGCGCGGCGATCTCTCCGATCCGCATGGCCCCAGTAGAAACCCTGCCGCTGCGTCAAGGTCAAGCGGCGATGACGCAGCCGGTACGATGGGCGGCACGACAGACGAGTCGGCCGGGCGGCCGCGTCGGGATCCCCGGATCCCGCCGAGGAACGTCCGGGCTCCACAGGGCAGGGTGGTGGCTAACGGCCACCCGGGGTGACCCGCGGGACAGTGCCACAGAAAACAGACCGCCCGGGGCTTCGGTCCCGGGTAAGGGTGAAACGGTGGTGTAAGAGACCACCAGCGCCTGAGGCGACTCAGGCGGCTAGGTAAACCCCACCCGGAGCAAGGTCAAGAGGGGTCGTCTCCGGACGGCCCTGCGCGAACGTTCGAGGGCTGCCCGCCCGAGTTCGCGGGTAGACCGCACGAGGCCGGCGGCAACGCCGGTCCTAGATGGATGGCCGTCTCCCCGGCGACCGCGAGGTCACCGGGTGACAGAACCCGGCGTACAGGCCGGCTCGTCTGTCGGCGAACAGCCCCCGCTCACCCGTTCGTTCGGGGCGGGGGCTTCGCCGTACCCGGCGCCGGGTACGTCGCTCAGCGCAGGTGCGACGTGTCGTTCAGGAGGCGGACCGAGGCGTTGCCGTCGGCGTAGTAGGCGACCGCCGACAGGGAGGCCGCCGACAGCTCCATGCGGAACAGGGCCTCCGGCGGGGCGCCCAGCGCCAGCCGGACCAGGATCTTGACCGGGGTCACGTGCGAGACGAGGAGCACCGTGCGGCCCGCGTGCGCGGCGAGCAGCCGGTCCCGGGTCGCCGAGATGCGGCGGGTGGCCGAGGCGAAGCTCTCGCCGCCGCCCGTGGGGGCGGCCTTCGGGGAATCCAGCCACGCCTGGAGGTCCTCCGGGTGGCGCTCGCGCGCCTCCGCGAAGGTCAGCCCCTCCCATGCGCCGAAGTCGACCTCGCGCAGCCCCTCTTCGACGGTGACGGTGAGCCCGAGCCGGTCGGCGACGGCCTGCGCGGTCTCCCGGCAGCGGCGCAGCGGGGAGCTGATCACCGTCTCGATGGTGCCGCGCGCGGCCAGCGCCTCCGCGACGGCGGCGGCCTGGCGGCGGCCCGCCTCCGAGAGCTCCGGGTCGCTGCCGCCGCTGCCGGAGAACCGCTTCTGCGGGGTGAGCGCGGTCTCCCCGTGGCGCAGCAGCACGAAGGTGGCGGGCGGCCCCATGTCGGGCCCCCAGCCCTGCCCTGTCGCTGCCGCGGGAGCCGCACCGGGACCGGAAGCTGCGCCGGTGGCGGGAGCGTTGCCCGGCCCATCGCCGCCGGGCCCGGCAGCCGGGGCCGCCGGATCGGCCGGGACCGCCTGCTCAACCAAGGCGGCCGGGGCCACCGAGGCAGCCCGGCCCGTCGGGTCGGCGGGGGCCGCCAGGCCCACCGGGCCGGCCTTGCCCACCGGGCCCGCCAGACCCGCCTTGTCGGCCGGGGCCGCCTTGCCTGCCAGGCCCGCCGTGGCGGCCGGGGCCGCAAGGGACTCCAGGTCCCCGAACAGGGTGTCCGTGTCCGGCTGTGCGGAGCCCGCCCGGGCGTTCGCAGCGGCGGCCGCGCGGGGACTCGTACCACCGCCGGAGGCCATCGCGGCGCGGACGGCCGCCGCCCCCTTCGCCGCGTCGCCCGGAGGGCCCTGCGGGGCCGACAGGGTGCGGGCGGCCGAGGCGTCCAGGGCGGCCCTGGAGTCGGCCGGCTCCCACTGCTCGCCCCGCTTGCCCGCGTCCATCGCCTCGTTCGCGAGCCGGTCCGCGTGCTTGTTCTTCTCGCGCGGGATCCACTCATACGTCACCTGCGCGCGCGGCATGACCTTCGCCGCCTCCGCCGCGAGCGGCTTCATGTCCGGGTGCTTGATCTTCCAGCGGCCCGACATCTGCTCGACGACGAGCTTGGAGTCCATGCGGACGAGGACCACCGCCGCCGGGTCCAGCTCGCGGGCGGCCTTCAGCCCGGCGATGAGGCCCTTGTACTCGGCCACGTTGTTCGTCGCGACGCCGATGTACTCCGCGCGCTCGGCCAGCGTCTCGCCCGTCACCGGGTCGAGGACGACGGAGCCGTAGCCGGCGGGCCCCGGGTTGCCCCGGGAGCCGCCGTCGGCTTCCACAACGAACTTCGGCATCAGATGCCCGAGTCGGCCATGCGGACCAGGATGCGGCCGCAGCTCTCGTGCCGGACGACCTGGCCCGGGGCGGCGGCCTTGATCTCGTTGACCTCGGCGAGGTCGAGCTCCAGGCGGCAGCCCTCGCAGCGGCGCTGCGACAGGCGGGCGGCGCCGACGCCGCCCTGCTTCACGCGGATCTTCTCGTACAGGGCGATCAGCGCCTCCGGCATCGTGCCGACGATGACCTCGCGGTCCTTGGCGATGCCCGCGACCTCGGCGTCGATCTCACCGGTGGCGGCGTCGCGGCGCGCGGTGGCGTCGACGAGCTTGGCCTCCAGGGAGGCCACCCGCTCGGTGAGCTCGGTGACGCGCTCCTGCGCACCCTCCAGGCGCTCCATGACCTCCAGGACCACGTCCTCCAGGTCACCCTGGCGCTTGGCGAGGGAGACGACCTCGCTCTGCAGGTTGGCCAGGTCGCGGGCGGAGATGCCGACGCCGGTGTCCAGGCGGGCCTGGTCGCGGGCGGCGCGCTGGCGCACCTGGTCCACGTCCTGCTCGGCCTTGGTCTGCTCGCGGGCGGCGTCGGTGGCCTGCGTCTGGGCGGCGACGAGGAAGTCGCGCTGCTGGGCGAGGTCCTTGGTCAGCGAGTCGACCTCGGCGTGCTCGGGCAGCATCTTGCGCTTGTGGGTCAGCTGAGACAGCCGGACGTCCAGGGCCTGGACGTCGAGAAGTCGGATCTGGTCGGCGGGCTCGGCGTTCAGTTGGGGGCTCCAGGGTGAGAAGGGGATGTCACGGACGGCGCGTGCGCCGTCCACGGGTCGGTGGGCGTGCGCGAGACGTGGGTCCGCAGACCCCAGCCGTTGCGCTCGGAGATGGCGTCGAGCTGGGCCGCGGCCTGCTCGCACCAGGGCCACTCGGTGGCCCAGTGGGCGGCGTCGACGAGGGCGAGCGGGGACTGCTCGCGGGCCTCGGACACCGGATGGTGGCGCAGGTCGGCGGTGACGAACGCGTCGACACCGGCGGCCCGGACCTGAGCGAAGAGGCTGTCGCCCGAGCCGCCGCTGACCGCGACGGTACGGATCATCGCGTCGGGGTCGCCGGCGACCCGGATGCCCTGCGCGGTCGGCCGGAGCCAGGCGGCGACGCGCGCGGTGAACTCGCGCAGCGTCTCGGGGCGGTCCAGCTCGCAGAGCCGGCCCAGGCCCCGGCGGCCGGACGGGTCGCTCGGGTCGGGCACCAGCGGGCCGGTGACGCGCAGGTCGAGGGCGCCGGCGAGGGCGTCGGAGACGCCCGGGTCGGCGGTGTCGGCGTTGGTGTGGGCCACGTGCAGCGCGATGTCGTTCTTGATCAGCGTGTGCACGGCCCGGCCCTTGAAGGTGCCGGCGGAGACGGTGGTGGTGCCCCGCAGATAGAGGGGGTGGTGGGTGACGAGCAGGTCGGCGCCCAGCTTCACCGCCTCGTCGACGATCTCCTGGACGGGGTCGACGGCGAACAGGACCCGGGAGACCTCGGCGTCGGGGTCGCCGCAGACGGTGCCGACGGCGTCCCACTCCTCGGCCCGCGAGGGGGGCCACAGAGCGTCCAGCGCGGCGATGACTTCAGAGAGACGGGGCACAGGCCAAGGCTACCGTCCGTGGCGACCGGCCCCGGTCTTCCCGTCCCATCCGCGGGCCGATGCGGATACTGTCTGCGGCGGCAGGGGAAACGGGGGGATCCATGCGTGCCGGAGAAGTGCTCGACGCCCGATATGAGCTGGTCCGGCGCCTGGACGTGGGCGGCATGGGCGAGGTCTGGGAGGGCGTCGACCGGCGCATCCGCCGCAAGGTCGCGATCAAGCTGATCCGCGAGGAGGCCGATCCCGCGCTGGTCCCGGAGCTGGTGTCCCGGCTCGGCCGGGAGGCGACGGCGGCCGGCCGGCTCGCGCACCCGCACATCGTCGCCGTGTACGACTACAACAGCGTCGAGCAGGACGACGTACCGCTCGTCTACATCGTGATGGAGCTCGTACGGGGCCGCTCGCTCGCGGAGGAGCTCGCGCAGCGGCTGCCGACGCTCCCGCAGGCGCTGGCCTGGGCCGAGCAGATCGCGCTGGCCCTGGAGTCGGCGCACGGGCCGGAGGCGGGGGTGGTCCACCGGGACCTCAAGCCCGGCAACGTGATGGTCACCTACGGCGGACTGGTCAAGCTCCTCGACTTCGGGATCGCCCGCTTCCTGGAGGACAACGACACCCACCACACGAAGCTCACCGGTGCCCGCATGGTCGGCACCCCGGCCTACATGGCGCCCGAGCAGTGCGACGGCCGGCCGGTGGACGGGCGGACCGACCTGTACGCCCTGGGCTGCCTGCTCTACACGATGCTCACCGGACGGCCGCCCTTCACCCTGGAACGGGGCCTGCTCCAGGTCATGTACCAGCAGGTGCACGAGGTTCCGCCGCCGCCGAGCGCGTACCGGCCGGTGCCGGCGCCCGTGGACCGGCTGGTCATGGACCTGCTGGCCAAGGACCCGGCGGACCGGCCCGCGGACGCCGCGGACGTGGTGGACCGGCTGCGCACGCTGAGCCGCGCGGTCTCGGCGGCCGCGGCTCCGACTGCCCCGGCGGCCGCCGACGCGGGGGCGTACGTACCGACCGAGCCGGACCTGCCGCCCGTACGGGAGGCCGACGATGAGCAGAGCGATGTGGAGGACGACGAGGTACTGGAGGGCGAGTACGCCGATCCCGACCCCGGCGAGGCCTTCCGCGCCCGGATCCGCGCCGAGCTGGTCGAGCGCGGCCGGGTGGCGCGCGGCGAGGACGATCCCGGGATCGCGCGCCTCGCGCTGGCCGAGGTGCTCGCCGACACCGTCCGGCTCTTCGGCCCCGGGGACCCGCTGACCGTGGAGTTCGGCTTCGACCTGGCCTGCGCCTGCGCCCGCGACGGACTGTTCGGGGAGGCCTCCGCGCTGCTCGGCGAGATCGTGCCGCGCATGGAGGCCCTGCACGGCCCCGAGGACCGCCGCACCCTCTACGCCCGCTGCCTGCTGCCCTGGTACCTCGCGGGTGCGGGGGCCCTGCGCGAGGCCGCCGGGCTGTACGCCGACGTCGTACGCGATCTGCGCCGGGTGCTCGGGGACACCGACAGCCTCACCCTGCACACCCGGTACCAGTACGTCGCCCAGCTGGCCAGGGCCGGTGACGACATCGGCGCGGTCCAGCTGTGGCTGTCCCTGATCCCGCGGCTCGACTCCGAGCAGCGCACGGTGGGGGCGCTCGGCGCGGACGCGCGGCGCGAGCTGTGCGACGCGGTCCTGCGGCTGCGGGGGAACCCGGAGGCGGCCGCCCGGCTGCGGGTGCTCGTGGCGAATCTGGTGGGGCTGCTGGAGGACGGGCGCGAGGAGACGTACGCGGCCCGGATCGTGATGGCCGGCTGGGTCGCCGAGGCGGGAACCGCGCAGGAGACGCTGCCCACCTGGCGGGTGCTGATCAGCGACTGCACCGCGGCGCTCGGCGCGGAGCACCCGCTGACGCTGCTGGCGCGGTTCCGGCTGGCCGAGCACACGGAGGCCGCGGGCCGGCCGGCGGAGGCGCGGGCGCT
Organism: Streptomyces sp. TBY4; assembly: GCF_024213195.1. Classification (GTDB taxonomy): domain Bacteria; phylum Actinomycetota; class Actinomycetes; order Streptomycetales; family Streptomycetaceae; genus Streptomyces. The sequence goes on from NZ_JANAVF010000011.1 coordinate 89,539, forward strand.
CCTCGTGGAGCTGATGCCGGCGCTGTACGCGTACCAGGGTCCGGCCGGGGAGCTGGTGCTACGGGCCCGCTACCTGCTGGCGCTGACCGCGCGGGCGGCCGGTCCGGCGGGGGGCCCGGCAGCGGATCCGGCGGCGGAGCTCGCGCAGTGGGAGGAGCTGGCTCCGGACCTGGAGGCGCTGCTCGGGAGCGGGGACCGGCTGACGGTGGACGCCTGGTTCCGCCTCGCGCTGGCCCTGTCCGCGCGGGACCGGCAGGCGGAGGCGCTGCCGCTGCTGAACTCCGTACTGCCGCGGCGCGGCGAGCTGTTCGGGGCGGACGAGCCGGTCACCCTGCGGGGGCGGTACGCGCAGGCGGCCGGGGTGGCCGCCCTGCACGGGGAGGCGGTGGCCCGGCCGATGTGGCGGGAGCTGCTCGCGGAGGTGACCCGGGCCCTGGGCGGCCGGCACGACCTGGCCCGCGCGGTGCGGGAGCGGCTGGGGCTCGACCCCGAGCCGGGGGAGGCGCTGTCGGCGGACCTCCCCGGGCTCGGACCGGTGTGGACGGTGCGGCCGGGCTGACCGTGGGGCCGGCCGGCCGTGCGGCCCAGCTGAAACCTGGGACCTACTTGACGAGGAAGCCCCGCAGGTCGTCCAGGACCTTGTCGGCGGCGGTGACGCCGAGGCCCAGGTACCAGGTCTCGTCCGGGACGTCCTTGGCCTGGCCCTGCTTCACGGCCTCCAGGCCCTTCCACAGCGGGTTGGACTCGGCGGAGTCGCGCTTGGTCTTGTCCTTGGCCCCGTAGACGCCGGTGAAGATCCAGTCGGCGGCGGCCTCGTCCATGCGCTCCGGGCTGACCTCCACCGCGAGGTCCTCGACCTGCTGGTTCTGCGGGCGCGGGATGCCGGAGTCCTTCAGGATCGTGCCGATGAAGGAGGCGCCGGCGTACAGGCGGGTCTTGCCCGGCATGTAGCGCAGCATCGTGACGGTCGGCTTCTTCTCGCCGAGGTCCGCGCCGAGCTTGGCGGCCTTGGCCTGGTAGGCGTCGAGCTTGGCCTTGGCCTCGGCGGTCCTGTCGAGGGCGGCGGCGTTGAGGAGGTAGTTCTCCTTCCACGGGAAGCCGGGGCGGATGGAGAAGACGGTGGGGGCGATCTTGGAGAGCGCGTCGTACTTGTCCGCGGAGCGGAGCTGGCTGCCGAGGATCAGGTCGGGCTTGAGGGCGTTGATCGCTTCGAGGTTGAGGCTGTTGATGGTGCCGACGGACTTGGGCTCGCCGGCGTCCTTCTTCAGGTACCCGGGTATGCCCTCGTCGCCCTCGGTGGGCGCGTAGCCGACGGGCTGCATCCCGAGGGAGACGACGTTGTCGAGCTCGCCGACGTCGAGGACCACGACCCGCTTCGGCGCGGCCTTGAGCTCGGTGGAGCCCATGGCGTGGGTGATCGTCCGCGGGAACTGCCCGGCCGCCGCGGTGGTCCCGAAGGCCGCCGTCTTCTTCGCCGCGTCGGAGAAGTCCTTCCCGCCCTGCGCCGCGGCCTTCTTCTCGGTGCCCCCGGCCGCGGCCTCCTTGCCCGGCTTCGCCGCCTTGTCGTCCTGGCCTCCGCAGGCGGTGAGGACGAGCGCGGCGGCAGCGGCGAGGGCGACGGCGGCAGATCCGCGGCGTCGGAGGGACATGGGAGATCTCCTGAGGATGGGGAGCGGGCAAAGACCAGAAAAGCGGGTTAGGTGTACCTAACCAGCCTCCTCACCCTAAACGCCCCGATATCGCACAGCACAATCGCCTCCTCCCCCACAGGCGAATCGCCACCCCGCCACCCGTATGTGTGAAGCGGAGATTGTCGCGTTGTCCGGGGGGAAGCGCGATCACTAGGTTCGCCGAAGGTCCGCTGTAGATGACTGTCTGTCGTAACGGGATCCTCCTCCTGAGGGAGGGACTGTCAGCCCAGCGCTGGCAGCTGCCGTTACCAGCACCAGCCAACGCGCATGTGGAGGTGAACGAAGTTGGCTACGTTCCACGTAGGCGAGAAGACCCACCAGTCCGTGCTTCCTCAGCGGGCTGCTCTGGAATTCGAGTCAGCAGACACCCCCCGGATCGGGGACGAAACGGGACTCGAACGCCGCACTCGTGCGGTAACCGGCGTGGAACATGTGCGAGGGGAGACCACCGATGCCTCACCTGGAATCGGTGGCGTCACCCCCAACCGCAAGGTTGGGGAGAAGGCCCGTGAAGGCCACCCTGTCGTGTTCGTCCTGGACCAACACGGCAGACCGCTCCAGCCCACCAGCCCCGCAAGGGCCCGCAAACTGCTCAACCAGGGCCGGGCCGTCGTAGCCCGGCACACTCCGTTCGTCATCCGGCTCAAAACCCGCACGGTCTCCGAATCCCAGGTGGACGGTGTGGAACTGGGGATCGACCCCGGCTCCAAGCACACCGGCGTCGCTGTCTTCACCGCGAAGGACGGTGAGCGCCGCGGCCTGTATGCGGTAGAACTCGCCCACCGAGGTGGCCGGATACGCGACAAACTCACCACTCGCGCCGGCTACCGGCGCGGGAGACGGAGCCGCAATCTGCGCCACCGTGCTCCCCGCTTCTCCAATCGCGCCCGCCCCAAGGGCTGGCTCGCTCCTTCGCTGCGTCACCGTGTGGACACCACCATGTCGTGGACCACCCGGATCGCACGCTGGACTCCCGTCCGCGCGGTGCACGTGGAGCGCGTCGCGTTCGACACCCACGCCATGGCCCAAGGCGGACCACTGGAGGGCGCCGAGTACCAGCACGGCACCCTGCACAGCACAGAAGCCCGCGAATACCTCCTCGCCAAGTGGCGGAGGGCCTGCGCCTATTGCTGCGTCACAGGCGTCCCCCTCAACATCGACCACATCCACCCCCGCTCACGCGGCGGCAGCGACCGCATCTCCAACCTGTGCATCGCCTGCGTCCCCTGCAACGAGAAGAAGTCCAACCAGCCCGTCGAAGACTTCCTCAAGGACTCCCCGCGCCTGTTGACCCGGGTCCTCGCCCAGGCAAAAACCCCGCTCCGGGACGCGGCAGCCGTCAACGCCACCCGCTGGGAACTGTGGCGCGCCCTCGACGCAGCATTCCCCGTGGTGCGCACGGCATCCGGTGGCCGCACGAAGTGGAACCGGCAGCGGACCGGCACGCCGAAGACCCACACCCTCGACGCTCTGTGTGTCGGCACGCTCGAAGCCGTCACCCGTATCCCGACCCGCGTCCTCGCCGTCGCCGCAACCGGGCGCGGCACCTACGCCCGCACCTGCCCCGACAAGTACGGCTTCCCGCGCCTCCGTCGGCCCAGGCAGAAGCAGTTCTTCGGCTACCAGACCGGAGACTTCGCCCGTGCCGTCGTCCCCACCGGCAAGAAGGCCGGCACCCACACCGGCCGGGTCGCTGTCCGCGCCAACGGCAGCTTCGACATCAGAACCGCACACGGTCTCGTTCAGAGCATCGGACACAGACACTTCCGTCTCCTCCAGCGAGCCGACGGATACGCCTACACCACCCGGCCCGAAGCAGAGAGCGTCCACGAAGGAAGAAACGACTGATGACCGCTGCCTGCGTCCTCGACGAGAAGACGACCGCGACCCCGTTCACCATCGCCGCGGACGGGTCCTATGCCGCCCGGCTCGCCGGGGAGGGCGACGCACGCTATCCGGAGCGCTGGACGCTGAGCGGGCCCGAGCCGTATGCGGTGCCGCTGCCGCTCGCGCAGCCCGAGGAGGGTGACAGCGAGGTGCTGCCGCTGGCCGACGGGCGGGTGCTGATCCACCGGCGGGTCGCGGAGCGGCACGCCTTCGCGCTGCTGTACCCGACGGGCGGCGGCGAGGCGGGGGCCGGGCCCCGGACCGGGGAGCTGCAGCTCGGTGCGATTCCGGTGGCCGAGGGCGTACGGGTCACCCTGCTGCCCCCCTCCCCCGACGGGCACGGGGCCTTCGCCCTGGCCGTGGGGGCCGACGCGACCACGGTGTGGCAGGTGGCCGGGGTCCCCTTCGGGCCGGAGCGGGTCGCCCGGATCCCGGGGCGCTGTTCGGGCGGGGTCTGGCTGGACCGGACCGGCCGGCTGCTGGCGCTGGACCGCGAGCTGGACGGCCCGGGCGGGCCGGTGACCAAGGCGGTGGCGGTGGACCTGCGGCGGGCCGGGGAGATCTCGCCGCTGCTCCAGATCGCGGAGGCCAGCAACGACCGGCTGCTGCTGGCCGACGCCGACAGCGGGCTGCTGCTGATCCGCTCGGACGCGCCGGGCGAACTCCGGCTCGGCTGGGGGGTCCTGGGCAGCGCCCGGCCGGTGCGGTTCCCGGAGTGCCTGCGGGCCGTCGGGGCCACGGCGACGCCGTTCGCGGTGCAGCCGGGGCAGGTGCTGATGCCGGAGAACTGCGGGGTCGCCCTGCGGGTGGACGAGGCCGGGGACGGCTACGGCGGCTCCGTGGCCGGGCTGGCCCTGTGGCGCCCCGCCGACCGGCACGTGTTCCGACTCGGCGCCCCGGCCGGCTGGCTCGGCGCGACGGGCCGCTGGACCCCGGAAGGCCGCCTGCACCTCCCGTACGCCACCCCCGAAACCCCCTGCGGCCTCCTGGGCATGACCCTTCCGGTCTCCCCGCCCCCACCCATCCGCCTGGACCCGATCCCCCTCCCCCCGGCCCCGGCCCGCCCGGTCCCCTTGCAGCAGGCCCCGCTGGGGTGAGCGCCTCCCGCTTCCGGGCGTCTGCTATCCAGGCCCGGTGACGAACTCCAAGCCGTACGACGCGGTCCTCTGCGACCTCGACAACGTGATCCGCTTCTACGACACGGCGCACGTGACCGCGCTGGAGGCCTCGGCCGGCCTCCCCCGGGGCACGACCTCGGCCGTCGCCTTCGCTCCCGCCCTGGACGGTCCGCTGCTCCTGGGGCGCACCACCCCGGAGCAGTGGGTGCACGCGGTCGCGGCCGAGCTCGCCAAGGACGACAGGCTGTCGCCGGTCCGGGCTGACGAACTGGCGCGGGCCTTCGCCGGGTCGCCGTTCTCGGCCGACGGGACGGTGGTGGCGATGCTGCGCCGGGTCAGGGCGTCGGGCACGCCGCTGGTCCTGGTCACCAACGCGACCCTCGACCTGGAGGACGACCTGGAGGCGATGGGGCTGGCGGACCTCGCCGATCACGTGGTGAGCAGCGCCCGGGTGGGCGTGGCCAAGCCCGACCGGGAGATCTACGAGATCGCGGCCGGGCTCGCGGGTGCTGCCGTGGACCGGTGCCTGTTCATCGACGACCGGCTGGAGAACATCGAGGCGGCCGTCGCGCTGGGGATGACCGGCGTGCACTACCGGGAGCCGGGCGACCTGCACGGGCCGCTGGCCTTCGCGCTCGCGCGGTGAGGGGCGTGCGGGCAAGCCGGTGGGGGCGGAGGGCCCGAGGGTCCGCCGCCCCCACCGGGGGTGCCCGTGCCGGTCAGCCGTCGTGCTTGAGGCCGAGGACTTCTGCTGCCGCGAAGGTTTCGCCTCCGGGGCGGGAGTCGTAGTGCGGGGTGAGGACCTCGTCGAGTTCCTCGTAGGAGAAGGACTCCTTGGTGGTGTCGAACTTGGCCGCCACCTTGGGGCGTTCCATGACGACGACTATGCCGCCGTGGACGACGAACAGCTGGCCGTTGGCCTTGGCCGAGGCCGGGGAGGCCAGGTAGCCGACGAGCGGGGAGACGTGCTCGGGGGCGAGGGCGTCGAGCTTGCCCTCCTCCGGGACCTGGAAGCCCGCGAAGACGTCCTCGGTCATACGGGTACGGGCGCGCGGGCAGATGGCGTTGGCCGTCACCCCGTACTTGGCGAGGGCCAGGGCGGTGGACGTGGTGAGGCCCACGATGCCGCCCTTGGCCGCCGCGTAGTTGGGCTGGCCGGCCGAGCCGCCGAGGAAGGCCTCGGAGGAGGTGTTGATGATCCGGCCGTAGACCGGTCCGCCGGCTGCCTTGGAGCGTTCGCGCCAGTGCACGGAGGCGAAGTGGGTGGTGTTGAAGTGGCCCTTGAGGTGGACCCGGATGACCGAGTCCCACTCCGCCTCCGACATCGAGAAGACCATCCGGTCGCGCAGGATGCCCGCGTTGTTGACCAGGATGTCGAGCTTGCCGTAGCTGTTCACCGCCAGCTCGACCAGCTCGCGCGCCTGCTCGAAGTCGGCCACGTCACCGAGGTGCGCCACCGCCTGTCCGCCCGCGGCGCGGATCTCCGCCGCGACCTCCTCCGCCGGTGCGGCCGAGGCCTCGCCGGAGCCGTCGCGGCCGGGCTGCCCGAAGTCGTTGACGACCACGCTCGCGCCGAGCCGGGCGAGTTCGATCGCCTCGGACCGGCCGAGGCCGCGGCCGGCGCCGGTGACGATGGCGACGAGTCCCTCAAGTGGCAGTGACATCCGTACGGTTCCTCTCGAAACGGGTCAGAGTTCGATGCAGGTGCGCAGGGCGACGCCCGTACGCATCTGGTCGAGCGCGTCGTTGATCTCGGCGAGCTGCACGCGGTGCGTGATCAGGCCCGCCAGGTCCACCCGGCCGGCCCGCCACAGCGCGATGGTGCGCTCGTAGGAGCGGAGCACGTCGCCCCCGCCGTACATCGACGGCAGGATCTTCTTCTCGTCGAAGAAGAGGGAGAACATGTTGATCGAGTAGTTGTCGTCGAGGGCGCCCGCGCCGACCACGACGACGGAGCCGCCGCGGCGGGTCATGTCGTAGGCGGTCTTGGTGGTCGCGGACTTGCCGACGACCTCGAAGACGTAGTCGAAGCCCTCGCCGGCGGTGATGCGGTTCTTGGCGTCGGCGAACTCCTCCGGGGAGACCGCCTCGGTGGCGCCGAAGCGCAGCGCGGCCTCGCGCCGGGAGGCGACGGGGTCGACGGCGATGATCTGGGCGGCACCCTGGACCTTGGCGCCCTGGATGACGGAGATGCCGACGCCGCCGCAGCCGATGACGGCGACCGAGGAACCGGCCTCCACGTCGGCGGTGTTGATGGCGGCTCCGAGGCCGGTGGTGACTCCGCAGCCGATCAGGGCGGCGATGTCGAAGGGCACGTCGTCGGGGATCGGTACGGCGCAGCCCGCCGGGACCACCATCTCCTCGGCGAAGGTGCCGGTGCCGGCGAAGCCGAAGATGGGGTTGTCGCCGCGCTGGAAGTTGGGGGTGGCCACGTTGCCGAAGGCCTCCAGGCACAGGTGGCCCTGGCCGCGCTTGCAGGAGGGACAGTGCCCGCAGGGCGGGAGCCAGCAGACCAGGACCCGGTCGCCGATCTTGTGGCTGGTGACCCCGTCGCCGACGTCGGTGATGACGCCGGAGCCCTCGTGGCCCGGGATGAAGGGGGCGGGCTGCGGGAGGACGCCGCTCATCGCGGAGAGGTCGGAGTGGCACAGGCCGGTGGCCTTGACCCGGATCTTGACCTTGCCGGGGCCGAAGCCCACGGCCTGCATGTCCTCGACGACCTCGAGCTTGTCCTGGCCTATCTCGCTCTGCAGTGCTGCGCGCACGGTGCGGCTCCTTCTGTGGGTGTGCGGGGTTTCTCGCGTGCTTCTGCTGCGGCTGTGGCTGGTCCGTCCGTCCGCTCAGCCGTGTTCGACGACGGTGTCGGCGAGGACCGGGGCGTCGTCCCGGTCGGCGGCGCTCACCGTGACGAGGACGCGGCCGGGCTCCCGCCACATCCGGATCCGCAGGGTCTCGCCGGGGAAGACGATCCCGGCGAAGCGGGTGCGGTAGGCGCGGACGCGGGACACGTCGCCGTCGAGGAGGGTGTCGACCACGGTCTTGAGGGTCATTCCGTACGAGCACAGGCCGTGCAGGATCGGCTGGTCGAAGCCGGCCAGCTTGGCGAACTCGGGGTCGGCGTGGAGCGGGTTCCAGTCTCCGGAGAGGCGGTACAGCAGCGCCTGCTCCTCGCGGATCCTGCGCTCCTCCACCCGGTCGGGGGCCCGCTCGGGCTGCTCGGCGGCGACGGAGGGTCCGCGGTCGCCGCCGAAGCCTCCTTCACCGCGTACGAAGATCGACGCGTCGGAGGTCCACAGCGGCCCGTCGGCGTCCGCGACCTCGGTGCGCAGGACGATCACGGCGGCCTTGCCCTTGTCGTAGATCGCCGCGACCTTGGCGGTGGAGGCGGCCTCCCCCTTGACGGGGATGGGCCGGTGCAGCTCGATGGACTGGCCGCCGTGCAGCACGTGGGCGAGGTTGACCTCGATGCCGGGGGCGGCGAGGCCGCCCATCATGGCCATGCCGGCGCCGGCGACGGTCGCGAAGCTGGGGAGCACGTGGAGCTTGGACTCCAGGGTGTAGCGCAGCTCGTCGGGGTCGGTGGCGGCCCCGGGGTTGTTCGGGGAGGTCCCCGCGCCGAGTCCGAGGTGGTAGAGCTGGATGTCCTTGTGGTCCCAGGCGATGTTCCCCTTGCGGGGTTCGGCGGCGAGGGCCTTGGCGGCATCGATCGGCATGGGCGTGCTGCTCCCTGTGTTGGAGACACCGTCTTTGAGGCGCCGGCCGGGGAAGCGCGGCACCCTGGAAGACCTCGGCGCGGCCGTCCGCACCGTCGGCCGCACCGAGGTCGTATGCGGGACCCGGCGGTCTAGAACGCGTTCTAGGTTGCCCGGTGAAGGAATGTATAACGCACGCCCCAGCACTTGGGAAGACCGCTGACCCTGCGTCTGACTCTGCGTCAGATGCGCTTCCCCGACGGGCCGAACACCCCCGGAACACGCCTCGAACGGGGCCGCCCGGCATGACCACCCGGCCAGTGGCTGCGGACCCGCCGCCCCGACCCGCCGCGTCCGCAAGGGATTTCGGGCTCCGGTTCGGAATGGAGGGGCCCACCAGGCGGCGCAATTCCCCGTGGTGCCCGAATGCGCCCTCCGGATTTTCCGAATCCACTGCGCATCACGGGCCTCCCGAACGGCGCCGTCACCCCCGCGGGTGCCCCAGTGCTGCGGTGACCTGCGGAATTAGGATCAAGCAACGGTCCGGAACCTGATGGTCCGTGTCCTTCGACTTCACCCTTTCCGCTCCCTTTACCGCCGGGCCATGCTCCCCCCGTCCGCAAAGACCGGCACTTTCCCATTTCCAGACCGCGGGACTGCTCAACGCGCGCGTCCTGGCCCGTGCGTCCCGCTCCGCGCGGCGGAACGGGACGCCGCCGTGGGTGGTGCCGGTCGCCGCCGTCTGCTTCTTCGCGGCGCCGGGCGTGTGGCACGCCTGAGGCCCTACCCTGGCCGGATGGACGAAATGCCCGTTTCGCAGCGCCCCGCCCGATCCCTGCGGGTGCTCCTGGATCCGCCGAACCCGGCTCTGGCGGTCCTCCTGGGTCTTCAGCCGGACATCGAGGTCGTGACGTCGGCGCTGGCCCGCCCGGCGGTGGCGCTGACGGAGTCGGTGGAGCGGGTCCCGGAGCTGCTGGCGGACGATCCGGAGTGCCGGATCCTGGTGCTGACGGGCTCCGCCCACCCGGGCCTGCCGGAGGCCGCCCTCGCCGCCGGTGCGGCCGGCCTGGTGCTGCGGGACGGCCCCGTCGAGGACCTCGCGGACGGCATCCGCCGTGCCTCCCGGGGGGAGTCGGTGGTCGACCCGGCGCTGGAGGCGCCGCGTGCACCGCAGGCACCGTAGGGCCGACTGCTGACCCCGCGGGCGCCGTAGGTCCCGCAGGCCCGTAGGCCCGTAGGCCCCGTAGGACTCGTGGGTTCGGCCGGGCACGGGTCCGCCCCGTGGATCCTTTCGGAGGATCCGCGGGGCGGATGGAGTGCGTGCCGGTGGGTCAGTTCGGGGCGGGGGCCGTCCAGTCGTCGACCGTGCGGGACGGGTCCAGGGCCACCGGGAGCCGTTCCAGGCCGCGGAAGGCCGGGAACGGGCCCTTCAGCCACTCCTCGTGGCCCGGCTCCGGGGTGGCCAGGACCATGTCGGGGAAGCGGTCGAGCAGGGCCGTCAGCGCGGTTTCCAGTTCCATGCGGGCGAGCGGGGCGCCGAGGCAGTAGTGGGGGCCGTGGCCGAAGCCGAGGTGGGTGCTCTGGAGCCCCTTGCGGGTCACGTCCAGGGTGTCCGGCTCGGCGAACTTCTCCGGGTCGCGGTTGGCGGAGGAGATCGCGATCTGGACCAGGGCGCCCTTCGGGACGGCGACTCCCCCGATCTCCACGTCCTCCAGGGCGTAGCGGAAGGTGGAGGTCTCCACGGAGCACTCGTACCGGACGAGCTCCTCGACCGCCTGGGGCAGCAGCCCCCGGTCCGCCCGGACGAGCGCCAGCTGCTCGGGGTGGGCGAGTAGGGAGAAGACCGCGTTGCCGATCTGGTACGTGGTGGTCTTGTGTCCCGCGAAGAGCAGGACCCACATCATCGAGACGAGTTCGTCGTCGGTCAGGGCCCCGTCCTCGTGCTGCGTCTGGATCAGCACGGTGAGGAAGTCGTCCGCGGGCTCGGCGCGCTTGCGGGCCACCAGGCCGAGGAAGTAGTTCCGCAGCCAGTGCTCCGCCTCGGCCAGTTCACCGGCCATGTCCTTGCTGAACCGGGAGCGGGTCACCTGTCCGAACCACTTCAGGACCTCGGTGCGTTCGTCCCCGACGATGCCCAGCAGTTCGCAGATGACCATGACGGGGAGGGGCAGGGCGAAGGAGGTCATCAGGTCGACGGGGGCGTCCGTCGGGCACCGGTCGAGCAGTTCGCCGGCGAGCTGCTCGATCCGCGGGCGCAGCAGTTTGACGTGGCGCGGGGTGAAAGCCTCGTGGGCGATGTGGCGCAGCCGGGTGTGGCGCGGGGGGTCGGCGAAGATCAGGTTGTCGTCGAGGGCGTCACAGGTGTCCCCGAAGACCGCGTGGTAGATGTCGATGCCCTCGTGCATGTCCTTGCCGATGCGCGGATCGGACAGCGCGAGCCGGGCGTCCTCGTACCGGGTGATGAGATACGTGTCCACCCCGTGGCGCGTGGTCAGCTTGCAGACGGGGGCCTGCTCGCGCAGGGACTGGTAGACCGGGTAGGGGCACGTACGGTACTCCGGCGTGCCCATGGACACGGCCGCCACGGCTTCTGCGACCGGGAGGCCGACGGGGACGACGGGGAGGCCGTCGCTCACTGCCACTGCGGGTTCGGTCGTCACGGGCTCAGACCTCTCGTGGGGCTCGACTGTCCAGCCACCTCACTCCCTCCGCCCCCCGGACGGAAAACGCCGGAAAACGGGGATTACCCCGTTCGGGCCCGAAACTACGCCCGCCTGAGCGGATCGGACGGGTCCCCGACCTGCCCCGCACCCACCCGCGCGGCCCCGCCCTAAGGTCCCCCTCATGCCGGACATCTCAGACATCACCCCGCCGGACGACGGCAGCCGCAGCAGGATCGACGTCCACCACCACTTCTGCGCCCCGCAGTGGCTGGAGTGGGCCGAGGGCCGGGGCCTGGCCCACCGCAAGGCCCTGCCGCCGTGGGCCCGCTGGGACTCCGCGGCGGCCCTGGACCTCATGGACCGGGCGGGGATCGCCACCGCCGTCCTCAAACCGATGCTGCCGGCGCGCTACGCGACGTCCGCGCAGCTGCGCGAGGCCACGGCGGTGACCCTGCGGGCTGCGGCGGAGGTGGTGGAGGCGCATCCCGGACGGTTCGCGTTCCACGCCCCGCTCTTCCTCGACGACCCGGAGACCGCGTCCTGGGCCCTGCGGTACGGGCTCGACGAGGCGGGGGCGGTCGGGGTGAACGTGACGGCGAACTACGGCGGCGTCTACCTCGGGGACCCGTCCTACGACCGGCTCTTCGCCGAGCTGGACGAGCGGTCCGCGGTGGTGGACACGCACCCCCACAACCTGCCGGGGGTGGGCGGGCCCGCGGGAGCGGGGGGTGGGCCGGGCGGGGGCGGTGGGCCTGGCCCTGGCCCCGGCGGGGGCGGTGCGCCCGGCGGAGGCGGGCCCGGGGCGGTGGCCGTGCCCGGGATCCCGCACTTCCTGTGCGACTTCCTGCTGGACACCACGCGGGCCGCACTGAACATGATCCACAAGGGCACCCTGGACCGGTTCCCGAACCTGTCGGTGATCCTGCCGCACGCGGGCGGCTTCCTCCCGCACATCGCCACCCGGGTGGAGGCCTTCGCCGGGACGCTCACGCCGCCGGTCGACCCCGCGAAGGTCCGGGACCACCTGCGGCGGTTCTACTACGACACCGCCGGGCCGATGTCCCCGGCGGGCACGCTGCTCGCGATGGCGTCGCCCGAGCGGGTGCTCTTCGGCAGTGACTGGCCAGCGTGTCCTGCGGAGATGGTCACGGAGATCGCGCTGCCCGCGCTGGCGGGGGATCCCGTACTGACGGCTGCGCACCGGCTGGGGATCAACCGGGGCAACGCGGTACGGCTGATGCCGAGCCTGGCTGCGTTGACGGCTGCGCGCGCCTGAGGCAACCCGTCCCGGGAAGCGGGAAGCCCGCTCCCCGGGACGTCGCGGCTACTTCGGCACGACCACGACGGCGTTGCTGACCCTGCGTTCGGTGGGGCCGCTCGCGGTCCAGCTGTCCATGGGCCGGTTGTAGAGGACGCTCTTGGCGATGAGCGTGGTGTCGCCGCCGCTGCCCAGGCTGACGGCGTCCTTGGCTCCGAGCCACTTCATGACCTCGGCGGCTTCCGGCACGGTGACGCCGATGCTGATGCCGGGATCGCGCCCGTCGATGGTGACCAGGAGGAGCTCACCGGCGGCGGTGACCCCTGCGAGCGTGCGGGGGTGGCGCTCGACGATGTTCCCGGTCGGGGTGCCGTACGTCGGGTTGTGCATGCCGTTCTGCACCGTGTTGATCAGGATATTGCCGCCGCGGACCAGGGCCGGGCCGCCACCCGCGACCGCGTCGAAGGTCGAACCGGACAGCGACTTGCCCCCGGAGTCGGTGATGGTGGTGCCGGGCTTGAAGACGTCGTCCGGGCGGGCGTGGGCCCTGAGCCAGTCCGCTCCTTCGCCGATGCCCTGCATGACCCTGCCGGTCGCGGGGATGGCGCCCCCGGGCGGACGTATGGCCACGACCTTCCAGCCACTGTTCACGACGACGTCAACGGCGCCCGGGGTCACCGGGGTCGTCGCTCCCCACTCGGGCCGGAAGACCACGACCTCGTTCGGGTCCACGCACAGGGCGCCCCGCCACGCCTCGGTCTCAGGGTTTTTGCCCTTCCCGTCCTCTCGGCGCTCGGTGCCGATCCCGCCGCAGCCGCGGTTGCGGCCGGGCACCCGGTTGATGCCGTCGATCTGGCGGATCTGGCCGTCGGCCGCGGTCACCTGCGTCTTGGAGGAGACCTCGTCGACCCGGACCCGGGCTCCCGGGCCCTCCAGGAGCAGGGCGGTGCGTCCGTTGTTGGGCTCGCTCACGAGGTGGCCGTCATTGACGTGCAGGCCCTCGGGATCGCCGTCGAAGACCAGGGGCTGCGGGTCCTCTTCCCCTTCGGGGACCGGCTTTTTGATTTCGAACTCGGAGGCGTTGACCGCGACCAGCGCGCCGGCTGCCGCGGCCATGTCGCGGACCGTCTCACCCGCCCTGACGTCCTTTCCGTGTACGGCCTGGAAGGCGACGTTCGCGGTGGGATCCACCTTGACGACCCGCACCTCCCACGGCCCGGTGGTGTCGGCGCCGTCCTGGCCCGTGTAGGCGATGCGGGCGGAGAAACCAGCGGACTCCACCAGGCCCTTCAGCTGGTTCGCTCCGGCCTGGTCGCTCGGGGCGAACCGCCCGACACGCACCTTGTGCTCGTACAAGACCTCGCCGACCGGATAGTCGTCGTGGAGCTTCTTCAGGACCTTGGTCTGCCGGGAGTCGACGCGGCCCACGAAGTTGTTCTCGGCCAGCGCCACCACCAGATCGTTGGCGAAGGTCTTGTTGCCGACAGCCCAGCTCTTCAGCGGGGGCTCGACCGGGGGATCCGACTTGTAGGGGATCTCCACCTCGACCGACCACACGTCGGACGCCTGGCCCTGGCGGTACTTCTGGTACGTGACCCCGGGCGCCAGGGTTTGGATCGCACCCGGCGTGGCCTCCAGCTCGGCGGGGCCCAGCGGCATGCGCATCGCGGGGAGGGTCACGTCCTCTGCGACGGCCGACCCGCCGGGTGTCAGGAAAGCCAGTGAAGTCAGCACGACGGCGGCCGCGAGGCCGCCACGGATTCTGGGCAAGACGCTCCTCAGATGGGCGAAACCGTTCTGAGGAGGGGGGCGGACGCACCAATGCGGCCCTCGGAACTGGCCAGGTCAGAGTACGAGAGCCGCACCGGAGCGCCCGCCGGGGGCTACTTGCGGAGGAGGGTGACCACCGCCGCGCCGCCGAGGCCGATGTTGTGGGCCAGGGCGACCCTCGCTCCGGGGACCTGGCGGGGGCCCGCCGTGCCGCGGAGTTGCCAGACGAGTTCGGCCGCCTGGGCCAGGCCCGTCGCGCCCAGGGGGTGGCCCTTGGAGATGAGGCCGCCGGAGGGGTTGACCACCCAGCGGCCGCCGTACGTGGTCGCTCCCGACTCGATCAACGCCCCGGCGCCGCCGTCCTCGCACATGCCGAGCGCCTCGTACGTCAGCAGCTCGTTGATGGAGAAGCAGTCGTGCAGCTCGATGACGTCCACGTCGCCGATGCCGAGGCCGGAGGACTCGAAGACCGCCCGCCCCGCCGCCGCGGTCATCGGCTTGCCGACCACGTCGATGCAGGAGCCGGAGGCGAAGGACGCCTCCGTGTCCGTCGTCATGGACTGGGCGACGATCTCCACCGCCCGGTCGGCCAGGTCGTGCTGCTCCACGAAGCGTTCCGATACGACGACGGCCGCCGCCGCCCCGTCCGAGGTCGGCGAGCACTGGAGCTTGGTCAGCGGTTCGTGGATGGTCTTGGCGGCGAGGATCTCCTCCACCGTGTACACGTCCTGGAACTGCGCGTTCGGGTTGTTCGCCGAGTGCCGGTGGTTCTTGGCCCCGACGGCCGCCAGCTGCGCGGCCGTGGTCCCGTAGAGCTTCATGTGCTCCCGCGCCGCGTTGCCGAAGATCTGCGCGGTGGGCGGGGACATCTCGAAGCCGTGGCCGGCGGCCATGATCCCGTAGTGGCGGGCGACCGGGGAGGTCTTGAAGTCCCCGCCGTCCGCGCCGCCGCCGAGCGCGCCGCGCTTCATCTTCTCGAAGCCCAGCGCGAGCACGCAGTCGTTGATGCCGCCCTCGACGAACTGCCGCGCCATCATCAGCGCGGTGGAGCCCGTCGCGCAGTTGTTGTTGACGTTGTAGACGGGGACTCCGCTCAGGCCCAGTTCGTAGGCGGCCCGCTGACCGGCCGTGGAGGCCTGGAAGCAGTAGCCCACGGGTACCTGCTCGACCAAGCCGTAGTCGATGCCCGCGTCGGCGAGCGCCGCGTCACCGGCCTCCTTCGCCATGTCCCAGTACTGCCAGTCCCTCGATTCGGGCTTCTCGAACTTCGTCATGCCGACGCCCACGATGTACGACTTCATGCCTGCACTGCCCTTCGGTTCAGTCAGTCCCTGGGGAGGCCGAGAATGCGCTCGGCGACGACGTTGAGCTGGACCTGCGTGGTGCCTCCGGCGATGGTCAGGCAGCGGGACATGAGCATGCCGTGCACCGCCCGCTTCCCCGTCCCCTCGCTCACCGCGCCCGCCGGGCCCAGCAGTTCGAGCGTGAGCTCGGCGGTCCGCTGCTGGTGCGGGGTCTGGACGAGCTTGCGTACGGACGCGCCCGCGCCGGGTTCCAGTCCGGAGACCTGCTGGAGCGTGGTGCGCAGTCCGATGCAGGCCAGGGCGTGCGCCTCGGCGGCCAGGGTTCCGATCCGGACCCGGTACCCGCCTTCGAGTTCGGCGGAGCGGGCGAGCAGCGCTTCCAGGCCGGTGTCGAAGGTCATCTGGTCGGCCATGTGGACGCGTTCGTTGCCGAGGGTGTTGCGGGCGACCTTCCAGCCCCCGTTCTCGGCGCCCACGAGGGCGTCGGGCGGCAGCGGCACGTCGTCGAAGTAGACCTCGTTGAAGAGGGCTTCGCCGGTGATCTCCTTGAGCGGCCGGATGTCGATCCCGGGGGTCTTCATGTCCACGATGAAGTAGCCGAGCCCCTTGTGCTTGGGGGCGTCCGGGTCGGTGCGGGCGAGCAGGATCCCGTAGTCGGCGCTGTGCGCGGAACTCGTCCACACCTTCTGGCCGTTGACCAGCCAGGAGCCGTCCCCGGAAGGCGAACGCTCCGCCTTGGTCCGCAGTGAGGCGAGGTCGGAGCCGGCGCCCGGCTCGGAGAAGAGCTGGCACCAGGTGACGTCCCCGCGCAGGGTGGGCAGCAGGTAGCGCTCCTGCTGCTCGGGGGTCCCGTAGGCGAGGATCGAGGGCACGACCCAGGTGGCGATGCCGAGGTCGGCGACCTTGACCCCGGCGGCCGCCAGTTCCTGCTGCACGACGAGCTGTTCGACGGGGCCGGCGCCGAGCCCGTACGGGGCCGGGAGGTAGGGGGCCGCGTACCCGGTGGGCGCGAGCACCCGGCGGGCGGTGGCGGGGTCGAGCCCGGCCGCGTCGGCGATGGCGCTACGGGCCTTCGCGCGGTGGGACTCGGCCCGCGCGGGCAGTTCCAGGCGCAGTTCGCGGCGCGCGCCGGCCGCGGCGAGCCGTACGGCGCGCACCCGGTGGCCGTCGCCGGGGCCGAGGAGCTGGCGGGCGACGATCGCCCGGCGGAGGTAGATGTGGGCGTCGTGCTCCCAGGTGAAGCCGATGCCGCCGAGCACCTGGACGCAGTCCTTGGCGCAGGAGTACGCGGCGTCGAGCGCGGTGCCGGCGGCCAGCGCGGCCACGAGCGAGCGCACCTCGGCCGGTTCCTCGGTGGCCTGGGCGGCGTCCCAGGCAAGGGCCCGGGCCTGTTCCACGCGCACCAGCATGTCGGCGCACAGGTGCTTGATCCCCTGGAACTGCCCGATGGGCCGACCGAACTGCTCGCGCACCTTCGCGTATTCGGCGGCGGTGTGCAGCGCCCAGGCGGCGGTGCCGCAGGCGTCGGCGGCGAACAGCACGCAGGCGAGGTCCCGGACGAGGGCGGCGTCGAGTTCCAGCAGGGCGCCCGGCCCGGCGGTGACTCCGCGGGCGCGGACCTCGGCGGTGGGCCGCGTCGGGTCGGCGCTGTCCTGGGTACGGACGTCCAGCGCGGCGGCCTCGACGGCGAACCAGCGGGTTCCGTGCGCGGTCTCGGCGGCGAGCAGGACGAGGTCGGCCTCGCCCGCGCCCAGCACCGGCGGCGCGGTCCCGTCGAGGAGGTAGCCGCCCTCCACAGCCACGGCGGTGAGGTCCCCGGGCCCGAGCGCCACGGCCCCGACCCGCCCGGCCAGGGGCTCGGCCCCGGCCCGGTCCAGGAGCACGGAGGCCAGCACGCTCGGCAGGTAGGCCCCGGGCAGGGCCGCCCGGGCGGCCTCCTCCACCACGACGGCCAGGTCGAGCAGGGTGCCGCCCTCCAGGTGCGGTTCCAGCAGTCCGGAGGCGAGCAGTCCGTCCCAGTAGGCGGGCCGGAAGCCCGTCTGCGGCGGGGTGTCGAGGAGTTTGCGCACCTCCTCGGGCGGGACGGCCCGCGCGACCCAGCCGCGTACGGCCTCGGCCAACTCCCGCTGTTCCTTTGTGATTCCGATGCCCATGCGCGGCAGAGTAGAACACGTTTCATTCTGACGGAAGGTCAGAACTGAAACGTGTTCTCGCTTGCGGCGGGCGGGCGCGGCTGCCCCGTGGCGGCGGACCGGCACGAGTCGGATCCGCCTGGCCGCCCTTGCCTCCGCGGCTGCACGGGTCATCGGTCTCCCCTCGGATCGGGCCACAGCGCAACCGGACAGCGGCACGGCACGTCTGGGAGGAAATGAGACGAGGAACGGGACTGTGGGGAGCGTTGCTGGTGCTGGCGCTGGCGTCGACCGGATGCGTTGCGGCGCCGCCGCCGCCGCTCCAGCCCGTGGACCCGGAGTTCGTGCGCACGATGCGTCCGGTGATCCAGGACGACCTGACCGCGACCCTGAACGATCAATGGTCCCTTCCGGAGAAATACGGGGAGCCGGGGTGGGAGGCCCGCTTGTTCTGCGACGTGCGGATCATCGAGGTCACTCCGATGCCGGGGGACGGCGCGTCGAGAGTCGGGGTGCTCGCGGACTGCAATGGCTTCGGGCGCGAGGGCACGGAGTTGGTGAAGGCGAGTTTCGGCCAGGTGGGCACCTGGATCGTCGAGCTGGACGGCAACCGGGTCCGGGCGAGGGACGGCGGCCCGGACGGCGCCGAGCGGGGGGACTGGGAAAAGCGCTGGTTCACGAAGCAGGCCCTGGACGAGATACGCCGCGTGGACGACAGCGATTGGTCCGATCCCGCCGCCCTCGCCCGCCGGCACTTCGGGCTCCCCGCGGACGCGCCCCTGCGATGACAGCCGCGATTCGTGGGCAGGGGCGCCCGGTCAGGACCGTTCGTAGTAGTAGCCCTCGCCGTGGGAGGGGCCCACGTTGTGCTGGAGGCCGGACGGCAGGCTCTTGGTGAAGAAGGAGGGATCCAGGACCCCGCAGAACTGGCTGGTGGACTTGGACTTGTCCACGGCCGCCGAGCCGATGTTGATGCGGGTTCCGTTGGAGGTCACCGAGGTCACCTTCGCGATGTTCTCGCAGTGGCCCATCTGGGACTCGTTGATCAGGCGGACCGCCCCGGACCGGGCGATGACCACCGTCCCCGGCTGGCCTATGTTGAAGTCGCCCTTGTAGGTCCAGGTCCCGGCGAAGTACGAGGGGACCGCGTCGTTGCCGCCAGAGCCGCCACCGCTCGGGGAACCTCCGCCGCTGGGCGAGCCGCCGCCGCTGGGCGAGCCCGAGCCCGAACCCCCCGGGGTGGCGCCCGGGCTGGTGCCCGTACCGGTGCCTCCGGCGGCCGGGCCCCCGCCGCCCTGGGTGGCGCTGCTGCCGCCCGGGGTGCCGGCGCCTCCGCCGGGGGTTCCGGCACCCGCCGCGGCGCCCTGCCCCGCGGCGGCCTGGCCGTCCGGTGCCGGTACGGGCGGGCTCTGGGGGGCCTGGGGGCTCTCGGAGTTCGGCGCACCCGGTGCCGGTGAACCGCTCGCCGCCGAAGGGGAGCCCGCGGAGGCACCGGGCACCACGGGCGCACTGCTCGCCGGGGGCGAAGCCAACCGCCCGCCGCCGTCGCCGCCGAAGGGCTGGAGCAGGGCCACCGTGCCCCCGCCGACGGTGAGCACCAGGACGACGGGCACGGCTACGGTCCACCGCCGCCGGGCACCCCGCCGCTCGCCGGTCGGGGTGCCGCCGCCAACAGCCGGTCCGGAGCCGGTCGCAGCCCCGCCCGCCGGCCCGACGACCTGCTCGGCGGCCCCGCCGGCCTCGGCGCCCCCGGCGGCCCGCAGCCCGAACGTCTCCCGGTCAGGGCTCTCCGCGCCCTCGCCCTCCGGGTCCGCGCCGCCCTCCCCCACGGCCAAGGGCGCGACTTCGGCGTCGAGGAGCCGCGCCGCCTGCCGGGCCAGCCGGTCCACCACCCCGGGCGGCAGCCACGCCCCGCCGGTGCGCGCCGGGAGGACCCGTTCCGGGTCCGCCAGCAGCTCGTCCACGTCCGGCCGTTCCTCCACGCCCTTGACCAGGCAGCGGCCGATGAGCGTGCGCAGGGAGGCGTCCGCCACCCGTTCCAGGGCCGGTTCGCCCTCCACGATCTGGAACATCACCGCGTGCTGGTTGCTCGCGCCGTGCCCGAAAGGCAGCTCGCCCGTGGCCGCGTACATCAGGACGCAGCCGAGCGTGAACACGTCGCTCTTCGCGCCGACCCGCTGCCCGCGCACCTGCTCGGGCGACATGAAGCCGGGCGAGCCGACGACCATGCCGGTGCTGGTGAGCAGGGATTCGACGGAGGTCTCCAGGGCCCGCGAGATCCCGAAGTCGATGACCCGGCTGCCCTCGGCGGTCAGCATCACGTTCGACGGCTTGAGGTCGCGGTGCACGATCCCGGCGGTGTGGATGTCCTTCAGGGCGTGCAGCAGCCCGTCCGCGAGGGTGTGCACGGAGTCCACGGGCAGGGGGCCGTGACGGCGCACGACCTGCTCCAGGGAGAGCCCGGGTACGTAGCCGGTGGCCACCCAGGGCCGGTCGGCGTCGGGGTCGGCGTCCAGGACGGGGGCGGTGTACCGCTCGCCGACCTTCCGCGCGGCGTCGATCTCGCGGCGGAAGCGGGCCCGGAACCGGTCGTCGGCCACGTGCTCCTCGTGCACCACCTTGACCGCGACGGTACGGCCGCCCTCGGAGCGGGCCAGGAACACCCGGCCCATCCCGCCGGCGCCGAGGCGCCCGAGCAGCAGGTACGGCCCGATCCGGCCCGGATCGCCGGGCGCCAGCGGCTTTATGCCGCCGTCCGCGTCGCCCCTGCTGCCGGCGTTCCCGTCCCTGCTCCCGCTGCCCATGCTGCCCGTCCCCCGGTGATCCCTGCGGCGGCCGTCCGGTCCGCCCCGTCGAACTCGGCTCAGGGTAAAGGCAGTTCGTGTGCACCCCGAAAGCGCAGCGAGACGACTGGGGAGAATGCGGGCGAAATGTCCCTCTTGATCACCATCACCGGCCCACCCCGCATTGCCCACCAGTTGATACGCCATCAAATTGCGGTACGAGACGGTAACTTCGGCGATGTCAAGCACTGCAAGGGGGTATTGCCGACCCTTGGTTTCAATTTTATCGTCTGTTTACTCTATTCTCCCCTGTGGACCCGACCGGAATGCATGGGTCCACTGACTGCACCACTTGCATGGGGGATTCGCGTGACAGCGCAAAAGCCTCCAATGGGGACACCCCATTGGAGTTCCACTGATGTGTGGAAATGGCCCAAACTGATTCGCCACACGGCCCAGGGCATCGCCATGGCCGTATGCGGATCCATGATCGTCGTAGCAGTACCCGCGGAGGCCGAGGGGGCCGAGCGGTTCAAGGTACGGGGCACCCAGAGCGAACCCGTGATGGACGGCCGGCCTGTCCCGGTCTCCACCCCGCCCAAGAGCGGGACGGCGGGGACGGAGCTGAAGCAGGCCCCCGAGTCCGCCTGGCCCGCGGGCGGTACGGCCCAGGTCGAGGTCCCGGGCACGGGCGGGAGCCTGCTGCGGCGGTCCGCGGCCCCGGCTCCGCAGAGCGTCGGCGGTCTGCCGCTGACCGTCGCTCCGGCCGCCACCGCCACCGCCTCCGGCTCCGGCTCGGGCGCCCCGCAGGGCGCGGCCCGGTCGTCCGCGGCTCCGGCCGCCTCCGCGACGGCCCAGCGGTTCGAGGTCTCGGTCAAGGACCGCAAGGCCACCGGCAAGGCGGGTGTCCAGGGGCTGCTGATCGGCGTCACCCCCGCGGGCGGACCCAAGGTCGCCGCGCCCTCCGTCGCCGCGGCCGCCGCTGCCGCCGCGCCCGAGCGGATATCCGTAGGCCTCGACTACTCGGCCTTCCGGAGCGCCTACGGCGCGGACTGGGCCTCCCGGCTGCGCCTCGTCCAGCTGCCCGGCTGCGCGCTGACCACGCCGGACAAGGCCGAATGCCGCGTCCCCACGCCCCTGGAGGGCGTGACGAACGACGTGCGGAACAACAAGCTCTCCGCCGAGGTCCGCCTCGCGTCCGCCGGCGCGCCCGTCGCGCTCGCCGCCGAGGCCGCCGCCTCCGGCGACAAGGGGGACTTCAAGGCCACCCCGCTGGCTCCCAGCGGGGCCTGGCAGGCGGGTGGCGCGAGCGGCGACTTCAACTGGACCTATCCGGTCGAGGTGCCCGCCGGTCCCGGCGACCTCGCGCCCGACCTGAGCCTGAACTACTCGGCCCAGAGCGTCGACGGCCGCACCGCCGCCAGCAACAACCAGCCCTCCCAGGTCGGCGACGGCTGGGAGATGATGGCGGGCGGATTCGTCGAGCGCCGCTACCAGCAGTGCTCCGAGGTCCCCGGCTCCGGTGTGGGCCCCAAGGACAGCAAGGGCGACCTCTGCAAGGCCTCCGAGAACGCCGTCCTGTCCCTCAACGGCAACGCCACCGAGCTCGTCCGCGACGACGCGACCGGCATCTGGAAGCCCGCGAAGGACGACGGCTCCAAGGTGGAACTGCTGACCGGAGCGGCCAACGGTGACACCGACGGCAAGCACTGGAAGCTGACCACCGTCGACGGCACCCAGTTCTTCTTCGGCCGCAACCGTCTGCCGGGCTGGACCGAGGGCAAGCCGACCACCGAGTCCGCCTTCACCGTCCCGCTGTACGGCAAGGACGGCGGCAAGCAGCACGCCTGGCGCTGGCAGCTCGACCACGTCGTGGACGTCCACGGCAACGCGATGGCCTACTTCTACACGAAGGAGACCAACCGCTACGGCGCCAACGGCAAGCCCACCGCGGGCGTCGAGTACACCCGCTCCGGCCACCTGAACCGGATCGAGTACGGCCACCGCGAGAACAGCATCTACACGGCCAAGGCCCCGGGCCAGGTCCTCTTCGAGACCGCCGAGCGCTGCCTGCCCGGCGCCGACTGCTCGGACGCCGCGTTCCTCCCGGCCAACGCCAAGCGCTGGCCCGACGTGCCCGTCGACCAGTTCTGCGCACCCGGCAAGGAGTGCAAGAACCAGCTCGCCCCCAGCTTCTGGACGCGCAAGCGGATCAGCGCGGTCAGCACCCAGGTGCTGACGGGCGGCGCGTACAAGGACGTGGACCGCTGGGACCTGGAGCACACCTTCCCCACCACGGGCGACGGCACCTCCCCGGGCCTGTGGCTGGAGTCGATCCAGCGCACCGGCAAGTCCGGCGGTTCCGTCGTACTGCCGAAGGTGACCTTCTCCGGCCAGCAGCTGGAGAACCGCGTGGACGGCTTCGAGGGGCTGGCGCCCTTCATCCGCTACCGGATCAACGCGATCAACACCGAGTCCGGCGGCCGGATCGGCGTCACCTACTCGCCCCGCGAATGCTCGGTGGGCCCCGGCGGCAACGTGCTGCCCGGCGCCGACGACTCCAACGGCATGCGCTGCTTCCCGGTCATGTGGGCGGCCCCCGGCCAGCCGATCGGTCCGGACGGGCGGCCCAAGCCGCTGAAGGACTGGTTCCACAAGTACGTCACGACCGAGGTGCTGGAGAACGACCTCGTCGCCGGTTCGCCGACGATGGTCTCCCGCTACGAGTACGTGGGCAAGCCCGCCTGGCGCTACGACAACTCCGAGTTCGCCCGGGACGCCGAGCGCACCTGGAACCAGTGGCGCGGCTACGAGAAGGTCCGCACCCGCACCGGTGACGGCCTCGACAAGAAGTCCCTCACCGAGAGCGTCTTCCTGCGGGGCATGCACGGCGACAGGCTCGCCGCGGGCGGCACCCGCCAGTCGGCGGTCGCCGACTCCGAGGGCAACACCGTCACCGACCACAACGAGCTGGCCGGCACCACCCGCGAGATCCTCAGCTACAACGGCGACGGCGGGGAGCTCCTCTCCACCAAGTCCTTCGAGTCCTGGCGCAAGGGCCCCACGGCCAGCCGCGCCCGCACCGGCACGGACGCGCTGACCTCGTACATGTTCAACAACGCGGTCGAGCACTCGCGCACCGCGCTCGCGGACGGCAGCTGGCGCCGGACCAAGTCCCAGACCTCGTACGACGACTACGGCCTGGCCACCCAGGTCGAGGACCACGGCGACCTGGCCAGGAACGACGACCAGACCTGCACCCGCACCGAGTACGCCCGCAACACCGCCACCCACTTCGTGGACGCGGTGAGCCGCGAGGAGACCGTCTCGGTCGGCTGCGGGGCCACCGTGCAGCGCCCGCAGCACGTCCTGTCGGACGACCGCTCGTACTACGACGGCAAGGCCTTCGGCGAGGCACCCACGAAGGGTGACGTCACCAAGTCCGACGAACTGACCGACTACCGCGACGGCCAGCCCGTCTACACCCTCGCGGGCACCGAGAAGTTCGACGTCTACGGGCGGAGCACCGAGACCACCGACGTCTTCGGGAAGGTCTCCACCACCGCCTACACCCCGGCCACCGGCGAGGCGGCGAACAAGGTCGTCACGACCAACGCGCTCGGCCACACCGAGACGGAGACCATCGACCCGACCCGCGGTCTGACCCTCGGCGAGACGGACGCCGCCGGCTTCTCCTCGCACGCGCAGTACGACGCGCTGGGACGGCTGGTCAAGTCCTGGGAGTCCGGCGGTGACCGGGCCGGACCCGCGGACACGGAGTACGAGTACCTGGTCCGCACCGACGGCCCGTCGGTGGTGACCACCAAGACCCTCCAGGACGGCGGCAAGCACACCGTCCAGCACGAGTTCTACGACGGTCTGATGCGCGAGCGCCAGACCCAGACCACCCGCTCGGACCTCAACGAGACCACGGCCTCGCGCACCGGCCGGGTCGTCACCGAGCAGCACTACAACACGCTCGGCCAGGTGACCAAGGAGTCCGGTCCCTACCTGGAGAAGGCCAACCCGGCCACCAGCCTGGTGACGGTCCCCGACACCCAGGTCATCCGCCAGCAGCGCTTCGAGTACGACGGCGCCGGCCGCAAGACGGTCGACGTCCTCGCCAGCCTCGGCAAGGAGCTGTGGCGGGGCACCACCGCCTACGAGGGCGACCGCCAGCACGTGGTGCCGCCCAAGGGCGAAGCCCCGTCCACGAGCGTCGTCGACGCCCACGGCAGGCTCGTCGAGATGCGCCAGTACCAGGGCACCACGGCCTCCGGCCCGTACGACGCCACCGCTTACGGCTACACCCCCGGCGGGGAACTGGCGTCGGTGACCAACCCGGTGGGCCAGACCTGGTCCTTCGGCTACGACCTGCGCGGACGCAAGGTCTCCGAGTCCGACCCGTCGCGCGGCACCACCACGTACACCTACGACGAGGGCGACCAGCCCACCTCGATGACGGACGCGAGGGGCCGTCAGCTCTCCTACACCTACGACGCGCTCGGCCGGAAGACGGCCACCTACGAGGGCACCCAGGCCACCGGCACGCGCACGGCCGAGTGGAAGTACGACACCCTGGCCAAGGGTGAGCTCGCCGAGTCCGTCCGGTACATCGGCGGCAAGGCCTACGCCACCTCGGTCACCGGATACGACACGAAGGGCCGCGCCACCGGGAACAGCATCACGATCCCCGGCTCCGAGGGAGCGCTGGCCGGTACCTACACCTTCGGTGTGGACTACACCTCCACCGGTGCCGCCGCGTCGGTGAAGATGCCGGCCGCGGGCGGGCTGCCCGCGGAGACGCTGGCCTACGGATACAACGCCGCGGGTCTGCAGACCACGATCAAGGGTGCCGAGCAGTACGTCTCGTCCGCCCGCCACACCCCCTTCGGCGAACTGCTCCAGTACCACCAGGGCGCCGCGGGCAAGCGTCTGATCCACTCCAAGACGTACGACGACGCCACCCGCCGGGTCCACAAGACCTTCGTCGACCGCGAGGTCGGCCAGACGGTTCTCAGCGAGACGGAGTACGGGTACGACCCCATCGGCAACGTCACCAAGATGGACGAGCTGCGCGACGGCTCGGTCCGTGACACGCAGTGCTTCGCCTACGACCACCTGCGCCGGATGACGGACGCCTGGACCGCGAAGCAGCAGGACTGCGCGGCGGGCCCCTCCTCGGCCACGGTCGGCGGCGCGGACCCGTACTGGGACACGTACGCCTACGACCGGACCGGCAACCGCACCAGCCAGGTGCGGCACGCCACCGCGCCGGGCGGCAAGGACGAGAAGCGGACCTCCCACTACCCGTCCCCCACCGCAAAGACGGCCCAGCAGGCGGTCCTCCAGCGGGTGGACACGGAGGGGCCCGCGGGCACCAGCAGTTCCGAGTACGCCTACGACGCCGCGGGCAACACCGTCCTGCGCAAGTCCAAGGACCGCGAGCAGAAGCTCGACTGGGACGCCGAGGGCAATCTCGCCAAGGTCACCGAGGGCGGGAAGACCACCGAGTTCCTCTACGACTCCGAGGGCGACCGGCTGATCCGCAAGGCTCCCGAGGGCAGCACGCTGTACCTCGGCGCCACCGAGATCACGGTCGGCAAGGACGGGAAGGTCAGCGCCACCCGCGCCTACAGCCACGGTGAGACCCAGGTCGCCTCGCGCAGTTCGGACGGCTCGGTCGCCTACTTCGCGGCCGACCACCACAACACGAACACCCTCGCGGTGACTGCGGACGGCGCGATGAACGCCACCCGCCGTCCCTTCACGGCGTTCGGCGAGTCCCGGGGCGCGGCACCGTCCGCCTGGCCCGACCAGAAGGGCTTCGTCGGTGGCACCGTCGACGAGTCCACCGGGCTGACCCAGCTCGGAGCCCGCCTGTACGAGCCCTCCACCGGGCGGTTCCTGTCCGTCGATCCCATGATCGACTTCAAGGATCCGCAGCAGATGAACGGGTACACGTACGCCAACAACAACCCGGTCACCGTCAGCGACCCGGACGGCCAGATCCTGCCGCTCCTCGCGGGCGTCGCGGCCCGGATGATCGCCCAGCGCATCGCGCAGGAGATCGCCCGCCGCATCGCGATCGAGGCGGCGAAGCGTGCCGCCGCGGAAGCGGCCAAGCGGGCGGCCATCGAGGCGGCGAAGAAGGCGGCCATCGAGGCAGCCAAGAAGGCCGCCGCGGAAGCAGCCAAGAAGGCCGCCGCCGAAGCCGCGAAGAAGGCGGCGCAGGAGGCGGCGAAGAAGGCCGCCGCCGAAGCCGCGAAGAAGCAGGCGGCCAAGAAGGCGGCGGCCGAGGCCGCGAAGAAGCAGGCCGCGAAGAAGGCGGCGCAGCAGCCGGCCAAGAAGGCGAAGCCGAAGGACAGCGGCGCGGGCAAGAAGAACCCGCCGCAGAAGCAGGCCTCGCCGCAGAAGCCGCCGCGCAAGGCCATCGAGAGGGCCCCGGAGCGCAAGGCGATCGAGAAGGGTCCCGAGCGCAAGGCCATCGAGCCGGCTCCGAAGCACAAGGCCATCGAACAGGCCCGGGACATCCTGGACCCGGAGTCGATGCGGGGCGCCACCATCGGCAGGGTCTACGAGCTGGCCCAGGGCGAGGGCTTCGTGAAGATCGACGCACCGCACGCCACTGGTGGCGGATTCACCCTGAGGCGCGGAGCTCCCACGATCATCCTGGAGTTCGGGAAGAAGGGGATGCGCCGACTGGACCACCAGGGGCCCTATCTCAAGTACCAGATGGGCAAGAAGGTCAAGCGGATCCCGCTCCAGGGAAACCCGGCACTCAATCCGAAGAAGTAGGAGGGGCCGTGGACTGGCTCACCCCGGAGGAGGAATGCCTCCTCGTCAACGCCTCAGAGGCCGCTTCGCTGTGGGCGCTGCTCGCGGACTGGACCGAATCGGAGGACGAGGAGACCTGGCGCGAGGCCGTGCCCCTCTTCCTCCCGCTGGTCGAGTCCTGGGTGGAGCAGGGATACCTGGAGGTGTTCCGGGCGGCCGAGCCGCCCGCGTACATCGGGGGCACCCCGCTGCGCGGACCCGAACTCGCGGCGGCCCTGCGTGACCCGGACACCTGGGAGTACCACGAGGACCGGACCGTCGGGCTGTACGCGACCCCGGCCGCCACCGTCCTCGGGACGGACCCCGCGGAGCGCGACTCCTAACCCCTGTCGGCACCGCACGAAGTCCGGCGGCCCGGGTTCCGAATTGGCTTCGGAACCCGGGCCGCCCGGAGCCCCCGGCCTGCCCGGAGCCGGCTCCACCACACAGCTCACACACGTAGCTAGTACAGAGGAATCAGTCTTGTTTGAAAGTTCCCCGATACGGCAGCGGGCCCGTCGGTCCGGCCGGGGGTTCGTCGCTCTCGCCGTGACCGCCGGTCTCGGACTCACGGGTCTGTCCGTGGCCGGTTCGCCGGCCGCCGCGGCCGACCCGGTCCTGGACCGCGAGGGGTCCGTCGCCGAGCGCACCGCGCTCGGCCGGGCCCAGTCCACCGGCCAGCGGGTGGAGGTGGAGGGCACGGGGTCGGAGACCGAGCAGGTCTTCGCCAATCCGTCCGGCACCTTCACCGTCGAGCAGCACGCGCTGCCCGTCCGCGTCCGCAAGGACAAGGGCTGGGTGCCCGTGGACACCACGCTGCGCGTCCAGGCGGACGGTACGGTCGCCCCGGCGGCCGTACCGCAGCCGATGAGCTTCTCCGGAGGCGGCAAGGCCCCGGCCGTCCGGCTCGGTGCCGGAGCCGAGAGGATGACGCTGACCTGGCCGACCGCGCTGCCGGTCCCCGAGCTCTCCGGGGAGACGGCGACCTACCGCGACGTACTGCCCGACGTGGACTTGAAGATCCGCGCCGAGGTGAGCGGTGTCGCCCAGGTCCTGGTGGTCAACACCCCCGAGGCGGCGAAGAACCCGGCGCTGCGGACGCTGCGGCTGGGGCTGGACTCCTCGGGCATGACGGTGAAGAAGTCCGCGGGCGGCGAGCTGCGGGTGACCGACAAGAAGGGCGCGGAGGTCTTCTACGCGCCCGAGCCCCGCATGTGGGACTCCTCCGACCCGGCCGCCCCGGCCGGCCCGGCGGCGACCCCGTCCGCCACCCCGAAGGCGACCCCGTCCGCCCCGGCGACCCCCGCGGCCCCGTCCGCGGCCCCGTCCGCGACGCCGTCCGCGCCCTCGTCCGCCCCGGCCGCCGGAGGGACGGCCGGGCGGAGCAAGCAGGCCGCGCCGGCGGCACCGCAGAAGGCCGCCGCCCCCGCCGCGAAGGACGACGCGTCCGGGCACGCCGCCGAGGCTCCCAAGGCGTTCGCCCCGGACGACAGCGCCCAGCACGCCGTCATGGCGACCAAGGTGACCGGCTCCGCGCTGGAGATCACCCCGGACGCCGGGATGCTGGACGCGCCGAAGACCCAGTACCCGGTCTACATCGACCCCTGGTTCTCCGGCGGCCGCACCAAGTGGGTCCGGGTGGACAAGCGGTACCCGACGACCTCGTTCTACAACAAGGACGAGACCGACTCGGCCGGCCGCAAGAACATCATGCGCGTCGGCTACGAGAGCGACACCGGCGGCCTCAGCCGCGGCCTGTGGTCGATGAGCACCGGCACCCTCGCCGGCAAGACGGTCGTCAAGTCCTCCTTCCGCATCGACCTCCAGTGGTCCTGGTCGTGCACGAAGAAGCCCGTCGAGCTGTGGAACACCGGCAGCATCAACTCCGGCACCACCTGGAACAAGCAGCCCAACTGGGACCACCACCTGGGCACGTTGAACGAGGCCAAGGGCTGGGGCACCGCCTGCCCCGGCGGCGGCATCGAGTGGGACATCACCTCCTTCGTCCGCGACAAGGTCGCCGCGTACGGCTGGGGCGAGACCACCTTCGGCCTGAAGGCCGGCAACGAGTCGGACTCGTTCGGCTGGAAGAAGTTCAACAACAACCCCGCCTTCAGCACCGAGTACGCGAGCCCGCCCAACCTGCCCGCCGAGCTCGGCATGGTCCCCAACGTGGGGTGCAGCGCCGAGCCGCCGGTCATCGGTGACACGGACGTGCAGCTCAACGCCCGCATCAGCAGCCCCGACGGGGGCAACCTGAAGGCCCACTTCATCATGTGGCCCACCGGCGGCAGCGGGAACGTCGTCGACCAGCAGGTCGACGTGACCAACGGGGCCGTCGCCCGGCTCGCGGTGCCGAAGGCCAAGATGGCCAGCGGCACCACCTACTCCTGGCAGGTCCGCTCGGTGGCCGGTACGGCCACCTCGGCCTGGCACCCGGACCCGCCGTGCCGCTTCAAGGTGGACCGGACCGCGCCCAAGTCGCCGCAGGTCTCGTACGACGCCGCACGCTACGAGCTGACCTTCAAGCCGGGCGACGCCAAGAAGGTCACGGCCTACCGCTACGGCATCGACCAGGACCAGCCCGTCCAGCGCGCGGCCGCCGCCCCGGACGGCACCCTGACCGTCCCCTTCACCGGCGGCCCGCTGCCGCTGGAGCTGCGGCACTTCGCGAAGGCCTACGCCATCGACGAGGCGGGCAACGAATCGCCCGTCGGGCGGGTGGACTTCCGCTACTTCGGCGACCCGGGCACCGGCCCGTACGAGTTCCTGCCGCGCATCGAGGCGGAGAGCCTGCTCCCGGCGAAGGAGGCCACGGCCGGCATCCACGCCCAGTCCCAGGACTGCTGCGGGGTCGCCTGGTCGGGCGGCAAGCAGCTGATGTTCAACGGGGCCAAGGCGGGTGACCGCTTCACCGTGGCCCTGGACGTCCCCTCGGCCGGCGTGTACCGGATGACCCTGGGCGAGACCACGGCCAAGGACTACGGCACCGTCTCCTACAGCGTGGGCGGCAAGAAGATCGGCGCGGACCGGGACCTGTACAGCGCGGCCGTCGCCACCCGCAGCACCGTCCAGGGCCTCGCCCCGCTGTCCGCGGGCCGCAACGAGCTCACGGTCACCGTGACCGGCAAGAACGCGGCCTCCCTCGGCCACCAGGCCGGCCTCGACTCCGTCGACCTGGTCCCGGTCCCCCTCCAGGAGGCCGAGCAGCTGCTCCCCGCGACCGCGGCGAGCGCGCCGGTGGTCCACCAGGGCAACCTGAACGGCACCTGGTTCGCGGGCGGTGGCAACGTACGCTTCGACGCCGCCAAGCAGGGTGACGCCTTCACCCTGAACTTCGAGGCGGCCGAGGACGGCCTGTACGCCCTCGGAACCCAGCAGACCGCCGCGCGCGACTACGGCATCCTCCAGCTCGCCCTGGACGGCGAACCGATCGGGCAGCCCTTCGACGGCCACCACCCGGTGGTGGAGACCCGCCCGGTCAACCTGGGCCTCCAGTACCTGACCAAGGGCACCCACGCCCTGACCTTCACGGTCACCGGCAAGAACGAGGCCTCGGCCGGCTTCAAGGCCGGGGTGGACCAGGTCAAGGTGGTCCCCCTGACGGGCACCTACGAGGCCGAACTCCTCGCCAGCGCCTCCACCCGCGAGCTGGGCCGGCAGGCCCAGTGGGGCGGCATCGCCTGGTCGGGCGGCCAGCAGTCCGTCATGGCCAACGTGACGGCCGGCGACCGGATGCACTACACCTTCGCGGCGCCGGGCGACGGCGCGTACGCCATGAACCTGGCGCTGACCCGGGCGAAGGACTACGCGGGCGTCACCTTCGAGATCGACGGGAAGCCGGTCGGCGGCTACTTCGACGGCTACGGCCCGCACGTGTACTCCACGGGCGTCCACCTCGGCCGGATCGACCTGACGGAGGGTCTGCACACGCTCACGGTGATCGTCAAGGACACCAAGCCGCAGACGCCGTACCACGTGGTCGGTGTGGACGCGATCCACATCTACAACGACGGCGCGGCCAAGTAACCGACGCCGCCCCGCCATTGAGCCCCGGTACTCCCCGTCCCCCCAGGACGGCGGGGGCCGGGGCTCTCCGCTCTCCGGCTGCCAGGTGCTACCGCCCCCGCCGCGCGTGGTCGACGGCGGCCGCCGCCAGGCCCGCGACGAGCGGGTGGGCGCGGGTGCCGTCGCCGTCCAGTTCGGGCTGGAAGAGGGTGGCCAGGAAGAAGGGGTGCCCGGCCAGTTCGGCGATGCGGATGTCACCGGACTCGTCGGCGCCGGTGAAGGTCATGCCGTGGGCGCGCAGGAGGTCCAGGTGGAGCGGGTTGGGGCCGTAATTGCAGTGGTACCGGGCCTGCGTGCGGTCCGCACCGAGCAGCCGGGCGGCGCGGGAGCCGGGGGTGACCCGTACGGTGCCCTCGTGGCCCACGAGGGAGCAGGCCAGCGGGACGACCACCGCGTCCGCGCCGGCGGCCGCCGGGTCGTTCTCGGCGTGGGCGGCCCGGTCCAGGCCGCAGACGGTACGGGCGAACTCCAGCAGGGCGTGCTGGAATCCGCCGCAGGTGCCGAGGAAGGGGATCCCGTTCTCGCGGGCGTCCCGGATCGCCGCCAGCACCCCGGCCTCGCTCCGGTAGGGGCTGCCGGGCAGGACCCAGACGGCGTCGAAGCCGTCCATGCCCTCGCCCGCCTCCTCGGTGGGGATCCAGTAGGCGTCCAGGTCCAGGCCCTCGCGCAGGCGCAGCGCCTCCAGCAGGCCGGGGACGCGGGCGTGGGAGCGTACGGCGTCGGAGCGGTCGGCGATCAGGGCGATGCGGGCGGCGGTGTGGTTCGCGTTCATGGCAGCCATCCTCCGGGCCCTTCTCCCATCACGTCCAACGATGATCTGCACTACCCGCATAAGCGATGCTGATGCCCATGGATCCGCATCTGCTGCGCACCTTCGTCGCGGTGCTCGAACACCGCTCCTTCTCCACCGCCGCCTCCGTCCTCGGCTACACACAGTCGGCCGTCTCCCAGCACATCGCCGCCCTCGAAGCCGACTTGGGGGCCCGGCTGGTCGAACGGCGGCCCGTCGCCCCCACCGCGGCCGGGCTCCGGCTGATGGAACACGCCCCGGCGCTGCTCCTCCGCCTGGACGCGGCCCGCGCCGACATCGCCCGCCTGCACCGGGCCCCCGACGCCCGGCTGGCCGTGGCCTGTTCACCGGCCGCCTTCGGCCCGGCGCTCGCCCGGGCCCTGGCGCAGCTGCGTGCGGACGGCCCCGTGGAGGTGGAGGTGCACGTCCTGGCCCGGGACGCCGTGATCGAGGAGGTGCTGACCGCCCGCGCCGACCTCGGCCTCGTGGACGGCGTGGCCGCGCCCAGCGACCCCCTGCCGCTGCCCGACCTCGGCCCCACCGTCACCCTCGCCGTCGCCGAAGAGCCCCTGGCCGTCCTCTTCCCGCACACCCATCCCCTGGCCCGGCGGGCTTCGGTACGGCTGCCCGACCTCGCGCAGGCGCAGTGGATCGACGCCCCCGGCACCGCGGTCCCCCTCGCCCGGCTCCGCGAGGTCAGCCACACCCCCGGCTTCCACCCGCGCATCCGCCACCACGGCACCGATCCGCACGCCGTGGCCGCCCTGGCGGCGGCCGGCCACGGCCTGACCGCCCTCCCCCTCTCCCTGGCCGCCGGGTTCCCCGGCACCACGGCGGTCCCGGTCCGCGTCCCGCGCCTGGTGCACCGCACCGAGCTCCTCCACCCGGCCGGCCCGACTCCCCACGCGGCCCGGCTGGCCGCTCTCCTCACCGGCTGAGGGTTGATTACCTTACGGGTCGACCCGTAAGGTAAATCGCATGAGCTCCTCACCCTCCGCCTCCAGGGGACGCCCCAGGGACCCCCGCTCGCACGAGGCGATCGTCAGCGCGGCCACCGAGCTGGTCATCGAGGTCGGGTACGCCGCCACCTCGATCGGCGCGGTGGCCGCCCGCGCCGGCGTCGGCAAGGACACGGTCTACCGGCGGTGGCGGGGCAAACCGGAGCTGGTCTTCGAGGCCGTTTTCACGACCACCGACAGCGCCCCGACCCCGGACACCGGCACCCTGTCCGGGGACCTGACGGCACTGCTCCGGGACCTGATCGACGAGTTCCACGCACCGGCCGCCGCGGCGGCGCTCCCGGGCCTGCTCGCCGACTTCGCCGCCGATCCGGCCCTGAAGGCGCGCATCCGCAGCGAGTTCCTGGCTCCGTCGAAGGAGCGGCTGCAGATCGTCTTCGAACGTGCCGTGGCGCGCGGGGAGATCGCGGCCGGCGTCCCCGTGGACCTGGTCCTGGACACGCTGGCGGGAGCCGTGTTCTTCCACATCGGTCTCGTGGGGGAACAGCCCGACCCTCAACTGGCCGACCGGCTGGCTGGGATCATCGCCAAGGGAATCGAGTTCCGATGAACGGCTGGCTCCTCGCAGCGGGCATCACCGCATCCGGTGTGGCCGCGACGCACCTCATCGGCGGGCACCGGGACGTGGTCCGCCCGCTGCTGTCCTCCGGACTCGCGGAGGAACCCAAGCGCGTCCTGCACGCCGTGTGGCACATGGTCACCGTCGACCTGGCGCTCTCCGCGGCCGTCCTCCTCCACCTGGCCCTGGCGGACGGCACGTCGGGGACCGGCCTGATGGCGTGGTTCGTGGCCGCGCACTTCGTGGCGTACTCCATCGCCTTCCTGGTGATCACGCTGTCGGTGGGCTGGCCGAAGCCACTGCTCCGGCTGCCGCAGTGGATCCTCCTCCTGCCGGTCGCGGCCCTCACCGCGGCGGGCACCGCGTAGCGGTCCGGACCCGGGCATGGCGCCCTACCAGCGGGTAAGGCAGCATGGGCCGCCGGCGCAAGCCGACGCGATCCGCACACCCCCACCCCTCAGGAGGAACACCATGGCCAGCCCCAAGCCGGAGACCCTCGCCGCCTTCGAGGCCGCCAAGGGGTTCATGCCCGTGGGCGAAGGACTCGCCCTCTACGAGGCGGCCGCCTCGGCGGCGCGGCTCGGGCTGCCGCTCCTGGAGGTCGGGACCTACTGCGGGCGCTCCACGATCCTGCTCGCCGACGCCGCCCGCGAGGCGGGGGTGAGCGTGCTCACCGTGGACCACCACCGGGGCAGCGAGGAGCAGCAGCCCGGCTGGGAGTACCACGACCCGAGCGTCGTGGACCCGGAGGTCGGGCTGATGGACACCCTGCCCACCTTCCGCCGGACCCTGCACAAGGCCGGCCTCGAGGACCACGTCATCGCGATCGTCGGCCGCTCCCCGCAGGTGGCCGCGGCCTGGGGCGGCAAGCTCGGCCTGGTCTTCATCGACGGCGGCCACACCGACGAGCACGCCACGGGCGACTACGAGGGCTGGGCCCCGCACCTCGCGGAGGGCGGCACGCTGGTGATCCACGACGTCTTCCCCGACCCGGCCGACGGCGGCCAGGCCCCGTACCGCGTCTACCTCCGCGCCCTGTCCTCGGGCGCCTTCGAGGAAATCTCGGTGACGGACTCCCTGCGCGTCCTGCGCAAAATCAGCCCCGCCGGCGTTTGAGGCGACCCCTCAGCCCCGCCGCCAAAAATCAGCCCCGCCGGCGTTTGAGGCGCGGGGGTCCGGGGGCTGGCCCCCGGCAACGGCGCCGCACCCGCACACGGCGCTCGCTCTCGCGGGCCACCGGGCCGACGGGGCATATAACCTCACCGCGCCCCCGGATGGAGCAGGGTCCGTACACCCGGCCAAGGGCCGGTCTAGCATCGCCGCGTGCGCTACGACGAAAGCTCCCCGCCGCTCCCCGAGTCCTCGACGTCCATCAGTCCGGACCGGCCCTGGTACGCCCGCCGATCGACCCTGGTCGTCGCCGTGGCGGCGATCGCCCCGGCCTGCCTGGGCGGGTGGGTCCTGACCGAGGTGCTCGCCGGGGGCGCGGGCGACGACTCGCGGCCGCCCCGCATCGTGATGCCGCTCTCGGCATCGGCGCCGGCCCCCTCCGCACCGGCGGCCCCGGCCCCCGCACCGGGCACGAGCGCCGCCCCGGCCGGGACCCCGAGCCCCACCGCCGCCAACGCCAACGCCCTCGCCGGCCGCACCGTCGTCATCGACCCCGGCCACAACACGGGCAACTTCAAGCACACCACCGAGATCAACCGCCAGGTGGACATCGGCACCAACCGCAAGGAGTGCGACACCACCGGCACGACCACCAACTCCGGCTACATGGAAGCCGAGTTCAGCATGGACGTGTCCCGCCGCCTGCGCACCGTCCTGGAGGCCAAGGGCCTCAAGGTGGTGTTCACCCACGAGGCCGGCAAGGAACGCCCCTTCGGCCCGTGCATCGACGAGCGCGCCCGCATCGGCAACGAGGCCGCCGCCGACGCCGTGGTCTCCGTCCACGCGGACGGGGTCTCGGCCGGCAGCCGCGGTTTCCACGTCATCCTCCCCGCCAAGGTCAAGGGCGGCGGCGCCGACACCGCGAAGATCGTCGAACCCTCCCGGCAGCTCGGCGAGCGGATCGCCGGGAACTTCGCCCGGACCACCGGTTCCGCCCCCGCCAACTACCTGGGCAGCGGCACCGGATTGGTCGTCCGCGACGATCTGGGCGGACTGAACCTCTCGACCCGCCCCAAGGTGTTCGTCGAATGCGGCAACATGCGTGACGCCAAGGACGCGGCGCTGCTGTCGAGTCCGGAGTGGCGGCAGAAAGCGGCCCAGGGCATCGCGGACGGCATCGTCGGGTTCCTCGGCGGGTAGGGCCACCGGGACCGTCCTCCCGGACGGCCCGCAGCCCCGATCCTCTCGGCCGCGGCGAAGCTCCGTACCATGGTGCCGCCCGCCCCCCTGCGTCACGGCGGGCGCCCACGGCACCACGAGACGACCGAGACCGAGAAGGACACCTAAGACGTGAACATCCGCTCCCTCACTCGAGGCGACGGCGTGGTGATCGGAGCAGCGGCGCTGCTGTTCATCGCCTCGTTCCTCGATTTCTATTCCGCGCCCGGCGTCGACGCACCGAGCGCATGGGACACCGACGTGTACCGCCTGGCGCTGCCGAGCATCTTCCTGCTCGCGTTCATCGCCGTCGGCCTGCTCGTCGCCGCCCGCCTCCAGCCCGCCGGGCGCCAGCTCCTGGGCCTGCCCTTCCAGGCCTGGGGCACGGTGCTCTCCGTCGCGGCCGCCTGGTCCGCGCTCTGGGGGCTCATCACCTGCCCGACCGGGGCCGACCTCGGCGCGGGCGCCGTCATCGCCTTCCTCGCCACGGCGGCGCTGGCCGGCGTGACCCTCTTCGGCGCGAAGGTCCCGGCGCTCGCCGCGCAGCTCGTGCCGGACCCGAAGCCCGCCACCACCGCCGTCCCGCCGTACGGCCAGCAGCAGCCGGGCGCCGGGTACGGATACCCGGGCGGCCAGGAGCCGCCGTCGTACGGGGCCGTCCCGCAGCCGGTCCCGCCGTACGGCGGCCAGGACCAGGGCCAGGGCCAGGTCCCGCAGGACCAGGCCCCGGCTCCGGCCCCGGCGGCGGACTTCACGCCGTTCTGGTTCGCCGTTCCGGTGGCCCGCCCGCTCTTCGCCGAGGACGGCAACCCCGCCCCGATCGCGGAGCTCGCGCCCGGCACCTGGTACCTGGCCGTGGAACAGCGCGGTCAGGCCACCCTGATCGCCCAGACCCAGGACGGCCGCCGCGGCGTCCTGAACGACACCTCGGGCATCCAGCGCGGCTGATCCCGCGCATGCGCCCCATCGACGGCCCCCCGCCCTTCCGGGCGGGGGGCCGTTGCCCTACAGTCACCTGACGCATCGTCAGATTCGTGGAGGGGACCGTCACATGCGCCTCGGACTCGCACTCGGCTACTGGGGCCGCGGCCCCAATCCGGACCACCTCGACCTCGCCGCCGAAGCCGAGAACCTCGGCTACGACTCCGTGTGGACCGCCGAGGCCTGGGGCTCGGACGCGTTCACCCCGCTCACCTGGATCGCCGCCCACACCTCGCGCATCCGCCTGGGCACCGCCATCGCGCAGATGGCCGCCCGCACCCCCACCGCCACCGCCATGCAGGCCCTGACCCTGGACCACCTCTCCGGCGGCCGGATGATGCTCGGCCTCGGCCTGTCCGGCCCGCAGGTGGTCGAAGGCTGGTACGGGCGCCCCTTCCCCTCCAGCCCCCTGACGGCGACCCGGGAGTACGTGGACGTCATCCGCCAGGTGCTGCGCCGCGAGGCCCCGGTCGCGCTGGACGGCCGCTTCCACAGCCACCCGTACCGGGGCGCGGACGGCACCGGCATCGGCAAGCCGCTCAAGCCCATCACCCACCCGCTCCGGGCCGACCTGCCGGTGCTGCTCGGTGCGGAGGGGCCGAAGAACATCGCGCAGACCACCCGCATCGCGGACGGCTGGCTCCCCCTGTACTGGTCGCCGACGCGCACCGACGTCTACCAGGCCTCGCTGTCCGAGCTCCCCGAGGGGTTCATGATCGCCCCGATGGCCCGGGCGAAGGTCTGCGACGACGTCGCGGAGGGCCTCCTCCCGGTCAAGGCGATGCTGGGCTTCTACATCGGCGGCATGGGGCACGCGGCACGCAACTTCCACGCGGACCTCATGGGCCGGATGGGCTACGAGGAGGAGGCCCACAGGATCCAGGAGCTGTTCCTGGCCGGGCGCAAGGAGGAGGCCGTGCTGGCCGTCCCGGACGCGTTCGCGGACGAGATCTCCCTGGTCGGACCGCGCGAGCGGATCGCCGAGCGCCTGGAACTGTGGCGCAAGGGCCCGGTGACCGACCTGCTCCTGACCGCCCCCGACCCGCACACCCTGCGGGTCCTGGCGGAGCTGAACAGCTAGGCCGTCCCCCCTCTTCCGGCTCACCGGGTCAGAGGGACGCGCGGCGGCCGGGGTCCGGCACCAGGACCGTCTTCCCGCGGACGAGGGTTCCCGCCTCCGCCTCCGCGTGTACGCCGGCCAGCTCGGCCAGCGGGCGGACCGCGGCGGGGGCCACCTCCAGTTCGCCCGCATCGACCAGCGCGACCAGCCGGGCGAGCTGCCCGGTGTCCCGGCGGGCCACCAGGTGGACGCCGCCGGGGATCGGGGTCGCGACGGAGACCGCCACCCCGCCCGGGCCGAGGAGGGCCGGCAGGGCGGCGGCCGCCCCCGGGCCGATCGGGGCCAGGTTGAGCACGGCGTCGAGGGGTTCGCCCTCCAGGGCCTCGTGCAGCGCGACGGCGGTGCGGTCGATCACGCGGTGGGCCCCGTACCGCCGGACCGCGGCGGCGCTGCGCGGGCTCGCGGTCGCCACGACGGTGGCCCCGGCCCGGCGGGCGAGCTGCACGGCGAAGGCGCCGACGCCCCCGCCGGCCCCGTTGATCAGGATCCGGCTGCCCTCACGGATCCGCGCCGCCTCGAACAGCGCCTGCCAGGCCGTCAGTCCGGCCACCGGGATCGCCGCCGCCGCCGTGAGGGGCAGGGAGCGGGGGGCCGGCACGAGCAGCTCGGGGGCGACGGACACGAAGGGGGCGGCGGCTCCGCCCGCGTCCAGCCGGCCGATCACCCGCTCCCCGGTGGCGACGACCGTGCCCGCCAGGTCCCAGCCCGGGACGTGGGGCAGCTCCAGGGGCAGGACCTCGCGCAGCAGTCCGGCGCGCAGGGCGAGCTCGGAGGGGTTGAAGGAGGTGGCCGCCACCTCGACGAGGACCTCGCCGGGGGCCGGCACGGGGACGGGGACCTCCTCGTGGCGGATGACGGCGGGGCCGCCGTAGGCGTGGATGCGGGCCGCGAGCATCGTGGCGGGCGTCGTGGCGGCGGGGATCGTGGCGGTGGCCGTCGTGGCGGCGGGCTCTCGTGTGTCGTTCATGGCACCCACGCTAGGGAGCGGAAGGAAGACGATCCATGCGCGAGGATCTTGGTTTCCTGCGCGTTCGTCTACGCTGCCGGGCGTGGACGTACTCAGCGATGTCATCGCGCTCATGCGGACGGGAAGGCCCACCTCCGCACTCGTACGGTGGCACGCGCCCTGGGGACAGCGCTTCCCCGCGGTCCCCGGCTCGGCGGGCTTCCAGGTGGTGCTGAGCGGGAGCTGCCTGCTGGACGACCCGTCGGGGCCGGTCCGGCTGAACGCCGGGGACGTGCTGTTCCTGCCGCACGGGCACGGGTACACGCTGCTCGGCGAGCCGTCGGCGGAGCCGGCCGAACCCCGCTGGGACCCCGACCGCGAGCCCGCCCTCCTCGTCCGCGACACCGTCGGGGACGAGCACGGCGGCGGGCCGGTCACCGTCACCCTGTGCGGCGGGTACCGGATCGAGGCGGAACACGCCCATCCGCTGCTGCGGGAACTGCCCGAGCTCCTCCACCTGCCCGCCGGGCAGCCCGGCGCGGCCGAGTCGGTGGCCCTGCTGGCCCGGGAGGCGGCGGAGCCCGGACTCGGCACGGACACGCTGCTCCCGGCCCTGCTGGACGTGCTGCTGCTGTACGTGCTGCGGGCCCACGTGGGCGAAGCCGGCGGATCGCCGGCGGGGTCCGGGCGGACGGGCTGGGCGGCGGCGCTCGCCGATCCCCCGGTCGCCGCCGCGCTGGCGGCCGTCCACGCGGAGCCGGACCATCCCTGGACGGTCGCCTCCCTGGGGGCGCGGGCCGGGCTGTCGCGGGCCGCCTTCGCCCGCCGCTTCCACGAACGCGTCGGGCAGCCGCCGCTCGCCTACCTGACGTGGTGGCGCATGACCACGGCCGCACGCCTGCTGCGCACCACCGACACGCCCCTGTCGGTCCTGGCGGCCCGCTCCGGCTACACCTCGGAGTACGCCTTCGCCCACGCCTTCAAACGGGCCTACGGGACCCCGCCCGGACGCTTCCGCGCCGAGCGGCACGGGACGCCGTCGGCCTAAGGCGTCTGCGGAGCGGCTCCGTCCGCCTGCGGCACCGCGGCCAGCAGTTCCCGCAGGTCCAGCGGCATGACGGCGATCTCGATGCCGCCGTCGCTGCTGGCTGCGCCGTCGCCGAGGGTGCAGGTCACGATCCGCGAGCCCGGGTTGATGGAGATGCCCTCCTTCACGGAGGGCGCCCGGACGGCGGTGGCCCGGCCGCCGGTCAGCACCACGGGCTCGCCCCGTCGCGGCACCCAGCGGGCCGCGCCGCCGTCCACGTACACCCGGCCCATGCGCCAGCGGCCCCGCCCAGCGGGCGTGCGCGCCATGCAGGGGATGCCGGCGACGTTCCCGGCGGCCACCCGGCTGCGGTGCTTGCGGCGCATCAGCCAACCGGTGCCGGCGGCCGCGAGGGCCACTACTGCGAACTCGATCACGCGTCCCATTGAAACAGCAGGGCGGGCCGGACGGGTGCCACGCCCGTCCGGCCCGCCCTGCGGTCCGGGTGCCGGCCGGCCAAGGCCGGTCGGCAGGTCAGCAGCCGGTCAGCCGGTCAGCTGGCCCGCGCTCGGGACCTTGTCGGTCACCGTGGCGCCGGCGCTCTTGCCGGCCTCCTTGACGCTGTTGATGACGTCCTCGAAGGCGCCGATGTCGGCGTCGCCGGCCTGGCCCTTGCGCAGCTTGGAGCCGAGCCCCTTGAGGGAGTCGATGCCCGCCGTCAGCGGGCCCACGGCCTTCGACAGCAGCGGGTCGCCCTTGGCGTTCTCGCTGGCGGCCTTCAGCCGGTTGTAGGCGAAGGCGCCCGCGAGGCCCGCCTTGACCAGGGCGAAGGTGCGGCCCTTGGCGCCCTTCTTGAACTTGCCGTCACGGTACGGCTTGATGATCCACTGGTAGGTGGCACCGGCCGCGAGCCCCGCGTTGGCGACGAAGCGGGTCTTGGCGAACTTCTGCTTCTCCTCCGGGGTGCTGGCCGACGGAGAGGCGGCGGCCGCTTCCGCGTCCTCGGCGGAGGCTGCCGCATCGGCCTCGGCGAACGCGGCCATGGCCACCGAAACCTCGTCGGCCTGACCGGCGGCAACCTTGTCGCCACCGCCCGAGCCGCAGGCGGTGGCACCGCCGAGCAGGGCACAGGACAGGAGCACCGCCGTGAGCACACGGCGGAAACGGACGGCTGGGGTGGGTACGGACACGGGTTTCCTCCGGGGACTGGGGTGTCACCAATCCCGTGCAGCCTCACCCGGGGCCCGGGGCTGCGCCACTTGAGGGACCCATTCGGGTTCGCCCGCCGCGGACTTCTTTCAGGAATTCCGGCGTACGGGGGCAACCATCCGTGCCGGTCGCGGGTCGTACGGGCGAGAGTTGATCAGTCGGACTGCGCCCGGGGGGCTCCTTTGAAGAAGAACACGGTGACCGAGGGGGCCTCACCCGCCGACTCCGCGGCCCACGTGCCGGTGGAGCCTGCTGCCCCGGAGGACACCCGCGGCGTCCTCCTGTTCTCCCTCCCCACCGAGGGACGGACGCACCGCCCCGAGGACTACGCCCCCGTGCGCTGACGCGCACGGCACACAGACGAGTGCGGGGCGGGCAAGACCGGTACGGGGGTCCCGCCATGCCCGCTCCGCCCTCAGTTGCAGCAGTCCGGCTCCAGGCCGGCGGGCAGCGCCAGGCCGCCGAAGACCGCGCCGGTGGCCTCGTCGCCGCCCAGGGCGGCCACCGCGAGGAGCAGCGAGCCCGCCGTCCAGGTGGTCTGCTCCACGGGCCAGACCGCCCGGTCGTCGAAGACGTACCCGGTCCAGTACATGCCGTTGTCGGCCCGCAGGTGGCCGATCGAGCGCAGGATCTCCAGGGCCCGGTCCGACTCCCCCGTCGCCCACAGGGCGAGCGCCAGTTCGCAGGACTCCCCGCCGGTCACCCAGGGGTTCGGCAGTACGCACCGCACACCGAGGTCCGGTACGACGAACTCCTCCCACCGCTCCTCGATCCGGGACTTCGCCTCGGCGCCGGTCAGCGCCCCGCCGAGGACGGGGTAGTACCAGTCCATGGAGTAGTGGGACTTGTCGAGGAACCGCTCGGGGTGCCGGCGTATCGCGTGCCCGAGGGCGCCCGCGGCCAGTTCCCAGTCGGGCTGGGGATCGCCCCGGTACTCGGCGATGGCCAGTGCGCAGCGCAGCGCCTGGTGGATGGAGGAGGATCCGGTGAGCAGCGCGTCCGCGACGTCCTCGCCGGTCGCTTCGCGCTTCCAGCCGATCTCGCCACCCGGCTGCTGGAGCCGCAGGACGAACTCGACGGCCGCGTAGACGGCGGGCCACATCCGGTCGAGGAAGGCCTCGTCGCCGGTGGCGAGGTGGTGGTGCCAGACGCCGACGGCGAGGTACGCGGTGAAGTTGGTCTCCCGGCTCGCGTCCTGCGGCTCGCGGGTGTCCACGCCGTCCTCGCGGTCGGCGTAGGCCGCGTACCAGGAGCCGTCCTCGTTCTGGTGGCGCACCAGCCAGTCGTAGGCCCGCTCGGCGGCCTCGTGCTCACCGGCCGCGTCGAGGGCCATCGCGGCCTCGGTGTGGTCCCACGGGTCGAGGTGGTGCCCGCGGAACCACGGTATGGCCCCGTCGGCGCGCTGTGCGGCGAGGATCCCGGCGACGGTGGCGGCGGCCTGATCGGCCGTCAGCACCCCGTCCAGGACCAGGTGTTCGGGTACGGTGCGCCCGGGCGAGCTCACTGCGCGGCGCCCGCGGCCTCGGGCGCGGCCGCGCCCACGGGGAGGTGCGGCTTGGTGGCGTAGGCGACGAAGCTCTTGCCTATGACCGGGTTCAGGGCCTGCTCCGCGAGCCGCGTGACCAGCGGCTTCTTCATGATGTCCCAGACCAGGAGCTTGTGGTACGCCTTGACGGGCAGCGCCTTGTCGTTGTCGACGCCGAAGGCGCACTTGAGCCACCAGTACGGCGAGTGCAGGCCGTGCGCGTGGTGGGTGCCGTACGGCTTGAGGCCCGCGGACTCCATCTTGCCGAGCAGTTCCTCCGCCTTGTAGATGCGGATGTGGCCGCCCTCGACCTCGTGGTACGCGTCGGAGAGCGCCCAGCAGATCTTCTCGGGGCCGTAGCGCGGCACGGTGATGGCGATGCGCCCGCCGGGCTTCAGGACGCGGACCATCTCGGCGAGGACGCCCTTGTCGTCGGGGATGTGCTCCATCACCTCGGAGATGATGACGACGTCGAAGGACTCGTCGGGGAAGGGCAGCGCGAGGGCGTCGCCCTCCATCGCGGTGGCGGTGGCGCCGGCCGGGGCCTCGCCGGCCTCCTTCATCGCGGCGAACCACTTGGCGACCTCGCGGATCTCCTCGCCGTTGCGGTCGAGGGCGACCACTTGGGCGCCGCGCCGGTAGCACTCGAAGGCGTGCCGGCCTGCGCCGCAGCCCAGATCGAGTACGCGGTCGCCTGCGGCGAGCGGGAACCGGGAGAAATCGACGGTCAGCACGTGGTCCT
Source organism: Streptomyces sp. TBY4 (assembly GCF_024213195.1). Lineage (GTDB taxonomy): Bacteria > Actinomycetota > Actinomycetes > Streptomycetales > Streptomycetaceae > Streptomyces. The sequence goes on from NZ_JANAVF010000011.1 coordinate 132,967, forward strand.
GCCTTCGCGGTCGCGGGGTGGGGAGGGGAACTGCATCGGACGGAAGGTGGAGGTCACCGGGCGGTCGGGGCCTTCTGCGCCTTCTGCGCCTTTCGGGGGGTCGCGCCCGCCGACGCGCGCTCGATGGCGGCGCGGTAGTGGACGACGGTGCCCTCGGCGGCCTTGGCCCAGGTGAAGCGGGACAGCACCCGTTCGCGGCCGGCCGCGCCGAGCCGGGTGCGCAGTTCGGGGTCGCCCAGCAGCCGGCCCAGGGCGGCGGCCAGCGCGCCCGCGTCTCCGGGCGGCACGGCGAGGCAGCTCTCGCCGTCGGGTCCGGTGACCTCGGGAATCGCGCCGCCGGTGGTGGCGACCAGCGGGGTGCCGGTGGCCATGGCCTCGGCCGCGGGGAGCGAGAAGCCCTCGTACAGCGAGGGCACGCAGGCGATCTGGGCGCTGCGGACGAGGTCGACGAGTTCGGTGTCGGTGATGCCCTTGACGAAGCGGACGGCGTCCTGGAGCCCGTACGTCTCGATGGCGCGGGCCACCGGGCCCTGTTCGGCGCGCTTGCCGACGACGACGAGGTGGGCTTCGGGCTGTTCGGTACGGAGCTTCGCGAGCGCCTCGACGAGGTGCACGAGCCCCTTGAGCGGGACGTCGGCGCTCGAGGTCGTCACGATCCGCCCGGGCACCTCGGCCACGGAGGGGTCGGGCGACCAGAGGTCGGTGTCGGCGCCGATGTGGACGACGTGGATGTGCTCGCCTTGGACGCCGAGGTGCTCGGCGATCTCCTTCTTGGAGGAGCCGGAGACGGTGAGCACGGAGGGCAGCCGCCGGGCCACCCGGCCCTGCATGCGGGTGAACCCGTACCAGCGCCGCACGGAGGCGCGCTTCCTGCGGCCCTTGGCGGCGGCCAGGTCCAGCTCGCGGTCGACGGTGATGGGGTGGTGGATGGTGGTGACCAGCGGGGCGCCGAGGTCCGCCAACAGCCCGTACCCGAGGGTCTGGTTGTCGTGGATCACGTCGAACTCACCGGCCCGGGCCGCGAGATGGCGGCGCGCGCGGAGCGAGAAGGTCAGCGGCTCGGGGAAGCCGCCGGTCCACATCGTCGCGACCTCGACGGCGTCGATCCAGTCGCGGTACTCGTCGCGCTTGGGAGTGCGGAACGGGTCGGGGCTGCGGTACAGGTCCAGGCTGGGGAGCTCGGTGAGGGTGGCGCCCGCGCCGGTGAGGGCGTCGGTGTCGAGCACCGGGTAGGGCTGCGCGCCTATGACCTCGACGGAGTGCCCCAGCTTCACGAGCTCGCGGGCGAGGTGGCGGACGTAGACGCCCTGGCCACCGCAGAACGGGTTCCCCTTATAGGTGAGGAGCGCGATCCGCAACGGGCGGCTGTCGTCGACTGCCCGACCCGTGGGAGGGCTCGTCACCATGGCCTCTGCGGTCACTCCCGGCCCCCTTCTCCCTGCACTTTCGCCGGAGCGTAACCGCTCGGATAATGTAGAACAAGTTTCAGACTTGATCCGCTGAAGAGCATTGAATCTACCGGCCGGAAACCACACCGTAAGAGGGGTGGCGGGTGATTCGCGCCACGGATCGGGCGCCTGCCATGCTGGGCGCGCGACGATTTGGGGCAGCCCGCGCCGCCGCCCCGGCACGCGCCGGCACGTGCCGACATGATGTGCCGGCACAGACATGTACGCCTTGGAACTGGAACGCCTTGGAACCGGAACGGGACAGATGACAGCGGAACCGAAGGCCGTGACCCCAGCCGTCACCACACCGGCGTCCCCGCCCCTGACGGAACGGCAGGAGGCGCGCCGCAGGCGGATCCTGCACGCCAGCGCCCAGCTGGCGAGCCGGGGCGGCTTCGACGCGGTGCAGATGCGGGAGGTGGCGGAGTCCTCCAGCGTGGCCCTGGGCACCCTCTACCGGTACTTCCCCTCCAAGGTGCACCTGCTCGTCGCGACCATGCAGGACCAGCTCCAGCACATGCACGGAACGCTCCGCAAACGCCCGCCGGCCGGGGACGAGCCGGCGGCCCGGGTCGCGGAGACCCTGATGCGGGCCTTCCGCGCGCTCCAGCGGGAGCCGCACCTGGCGGACGCGATGGTCCGCGCCCTCACGTTCGCGGACCGCAGCGTCAGCCCCGAGGTGGACACGGTGTCCCGCCTCACGACGGCGATCATCCTGGACGCGATGGGCCTGGAGGCCCCGCCGACGGCGGAACAGCTCTCGGCGGTCCGGGTCATCGAGCACACCTGGCACTCGGCCCTGATCACGTGGCTCTCGGGCCGGGCGTCGATCGCCCAGGTGAAGATCGACATCGAAACGGTCTGCCGCCTGATCGACCTCACGGCCCCGAAGCCCGCTCCGGAGACCGCCGCGGCCCCGAAAAAGTCCTGATCTGGCTGTTCGCCATCTGTCTGTTCGCCCGGGAGGGCCTGCGGGCTCAGTGCACGCAGAGGCAGAAGGGATGCCCCGCCGGGTCCGCGTAGATCCGCCAGTTGGCCTCCGGACGGAGCTGGTCCGTCCGCTCCAGCAGGGTCGCCCCGAGGGCGAGCGCCCGCGCCTCTTCACCGTCGAGGTCGTCCACGTCGAAGTCGAGGTGGAGCTGCTGCGGACGCTCCTGGCCGGGCCATTGGGGCGGCCGGTAGCCGTCCACCCGCTGACAGGCGATCGTGACCCCCTCGAAGCCGCGCACCTCGACCCACCCGGCATCCTCGGGATCCACGACGGCCTCACCACCGAGCAGATCGGCGTAGAACCGCGCCAGACGCACCGGATCGGCACAGTCCAACGCGACGGCCTGCAGCTTACGGATCACTTCCGCCACTCCTCCACCGTGAGGCACCCCCGTACGAGCTTGCTCGTACCCGCCTGCACGAGGCGCAAGCACGGTTCCCCCGAAGGGGTCCGGGGCCGGCCCCGGACGTGGCGGCGCGCGCGGGGCCGGGGCCGGGGAGCGGTCCCCGGCCCCGGTCCCGACGCCGGTCGGGTCCGGTCAGTCCTCCGGAGGGAACACCGGCTCGCCGCTGCCCAGGAGGGTGATCGCGATCGCTTCGACCGGGCATCCCTCGGCCGCCGTCAGGACGGGCTCGTTCGCGTCCGTCTCCGCCGCCCGCGGGTGCGACTGCCGCGCCGAGTCGAGGGCGAAGCCCTCCGGGGCGTGGTTCACGCACATGCCCGAGCCGATGCAGACCCCGCGGTCCACCTCGACGTGCCAGCGGTCACCCATCACGCACCGGCCGCGGGGGGTACGTACCCTGCCGGGAGGTGGATCATCTTGTGCTCCAGGTACTCGCTCAGCCCCTCGGGGCCGAACTCCCGCCCGACGCCGCTGTTCTTGTAGCCGCCGAACGGCCCGAGCATGTCCAGGCTGAAGGTGTTCACGTTGAAGGTGCCCGTCCGCACCTGCCGCGCGAAGTCGATGCCGTGCTCCACGTCCCCGGTCCAGACGCTGCCGCTGAGCCCGAACTCCGAGTCGTTGGCGACGCGCAGCGCCTCCGCCTCGTCCCCGTACGGGATCAGGCAGACCACCGGGCCGAAGATCTCCTCGCGGGCGATCCGCATCGAGTTGTCGACGTCTCCGAAGAGGGTCGGTTCCACGTACCAGCCCTGGTCCAGGCCCTGTCCGGCCGGGCGCCCGCCGCCCGAGAGGACCTTGGCGCCCTCCTCCTGGCCGATCCGGATGAAGTCGAGCGAGCGCTGCTGCTGCCGCCGGGCCACCAGCGGGCCGAGCTGCGTCGCGGGGTCCATCGGGTCGCCGACGACCAGCGCCGAGGCCGCGGCGGCGAGCGCCTCGGCGATCTCCTCGTAGCGGCTGCGCGGGGCGAGGACGCGGGTCTGGGCCACGCAGGCCTGGCCGTTGTTCATCCAGGCCGCGGGGACGATGCCGGCGATGGCGGTGTCGAGGTCGGCGTCCGGGAGGATGACGGCCGCGGACTTGCCGCCGAGTTCGAGGGTGACGCGGGTGAGGTTCTTCGAGGCGACCTCCATGACCCGCCGGCCGGCGTTCACGGAGCCGGTGAAGGCGACCTTGTCCACGTCGGGGTGGCCGACGAGGTATTCGCTGACCTCCCGGTCGGCGGGCAGGATCGACAGCACGCCCTCGGGCAGCCCGGCCTCGCGGGCGATGTCGGCGAGGATGTAGGAGTCGAGGACCGCCTCGGGGGACGGCTTGAGGATCACGGTGCAGCCGGTGAGCAGCGCGGGCGCCAGCTTGGCGGCGGCCACGAACTGCGGGACGTTCCACGGGATGACGGCGGCGACCACGCCGACGGCCTCGCGCCGGACGAGGATCGGGCCGAGGACGCCCTGGCGGTACTCCTCGTACGGGTAGTCGCGCGCCACGGTGATCGCGGCGTCGTAGACCATCATCGGGCCGAGGGCCTGGGCGAGGATGCTCCAGGAGTACGGGGAGCCGTTCTGGGAGCTGATCGAGCGGGCGATCTCCTCGTGGCGGACGGCTATGGCGTCCTTGATCCGGGTGACGACCGCGATCCGCTCCTCGAGCGTGGTGCGCGGCCAGGGGCCCTCGTCGAAGGCCTTGCGGGCCACGGCGACGGCGCGGTCCACGTCGGCCTTCGAGGCGTGCGGGACGCTGCCGATGACCTGCCCGGTGTGGGGCGAGACGACCTTGATCGTGTCGGTGCCCAGCGGATCCGTCCACTCACCGCCGATGAACAGTTTTCCGTGTTCCACGAGCTCGGTCATGGCTGATGCCTCCTGCGGCTTGGCGTTCCAGAACTGATACCAGTTCTAGTTCTAGGAGTCCACGGAGCTGACCGAACCGACTCGTGCGACACATCAAAGATCCAACGACTAGTCAGATCGCCCCGAAGATGGTCGACTTGGGCTACTAATGCAACACGTTCTCGTAAGAGTGGAGCCCTTCATGGCAGAGGACACGGCACAGGGCGCACCCCACGTCACCGACCACGGCGGCGGCGTGTGGGGCATCAAGGTCCCCATCCCCGACAACCCGCTCGGCCACACCCTCGTCCACGTCCTCGACACCGACCGCGGCCCGGTCCTCATCGACACCGGCTGGGACGACCCCGAGTCCTGGGACACCCTCGTCGCCGGCCTCGGCGCCCTCTCCCTCGCCGTCTCCGACATCCACGGCGTGGTCATCACCCACCACCACCCCGACCACCACGGCCTGTCCGGCCAGGTCCGCGAGGCCTCCGGCGCCTGGATCGCGATGCACGCCGCCGACACCGAGATCGTCGTGCGGACCCGGGCCTCGGAACCCGGCGTCTGGTTCGACTACATGAGCGAGAAGCTGGCCGGCGCCGGAGCCCCCGAGGAGCACATCGCCCCGCTGCGCGCCGCCCGCGCGAGCGGCCGCCTGCGCACCCTGCCCGGGCTGCACGCGGCCGTCCCCGACCGGGAGATCGTGCCCGCCGAGCTGCTCCCGCTGGCCGGCCGCCGGCTGCGGGCGGTGTGGACCCCCGGGCACACCCCCGGCCACGTCTGCCTCCACCTGGAGGAGAAGCATCCGGCGAACCTGCCCGGCAACGGCCGCCTCTTCTCCGGCGACCACCTGCTGCCCGGGATCTCCCCGCACATCGGCCTCTACGAGGACCCCTCCTCGGAGCGGGTCACCGACCCCCTCGGCGACTACCTCGACTCCCTCGAACGCGTCGGCCGCCTCCGGCCCGCCGAGGTGCTCCCGGCCCACCAGCACGCCTTCACCGACGCCCCGGCCCGCGTACGGGAGCTCCTGGAGCACCACGAGGAGCGGCTGACCGGGCTGCGCGAACTCCTCGCCGCCGAGCCGCTGACCCCGTGGGAGCTGGCGGTGCGCATGGAGTGGAACCGGCCCTGGGAGCAGATCCCGTACGGCTCCCGCAACATCGCCGTCTCCGAAGCGGAGGCCCACCTGCGGCGTCTGGTGAAGCAGGGCCGCGCGGAGGCGGTACCGGGCAGCGACCCCGTGACGTACCGCGCCGTGTAAGGGGTGCTGGTGGGCGGCGCCACCCGGCACCGGAGCTACGGGCCGGTAGAGTATGGGCGTCGTCCACACTTCCGTACGGGGGGAAGCCGGTGCGAATCCGGCGCTGACCCGCAACCGTGACCCGCCCCGGCAGCTTCCGGGCGGGGAGCCGGATTGCCCCGTGCCGGAGGTGCGCGGCTCGTGCCGCCGGGTCCTCCGGCGGCCGGCACCGTCGAGGTAAACGGAGCCGGAGCCCGGTGCCAGCCTCCATCGCTGTGCTGCCTGCCTCCGGGTCCCCAGCACGAGAGGCACCCGCCCCGCCATGAACGTCCGCCGCAGCGCCGCCACGCTCGCCGCCTCCGCCGTGCTCTGCGTGGGCGCGGCCCCCGCGGCCCCCGCGGCCCTCGCCGATGTCGCCACGCCGTCCCCCTCGCCCGTGATCCCCTCCGGGCTCTTCGGCAAGGCCGATCCGGCGTACGACGGGGTGTGGCGGCAGTCCTTCGCGCTGCTCGCCCAGCAGACGGTCGGCGAGAAGCCCGCGCAGCAGGCCGTGGACTGGCTGGCCGGGCAGCAGTGCGCCGACGGCTTCTTCCCCGCCTTCCGCGCGGACACCGCCAAGCCCTGCGACGCCTCGGCGTTCATCGACTCCAACGCCACCTCGGTCGCCGTGCAGGCCCTGACCGCGGTCGGCGGGCACACCGACACGGTGAAGAAGGCCGTCGGCTGGCTGAAGTCCGTGCAGAACCAGGACGGCGGCTGGAGCAGCAACCCGGGCGGCGCCATGGACAGCGGCTCGGACGCCAACTCCACCGCCCTCGTGATCCGCGCCCTGGAGGCGGCCGGCGAGAAGCCCGCCGAGGTCAAGTCGAAGGGCGGCAAGTCCCCCTACGAGTCACTCCTCACCTTCCAGCTGGACTGCTCGGCCGAGCCGGCCGCCGACCGGGGCGCCTTCGCGTTCCAGCCGGCCGGCGGCAAGCTGTCCGCCAGCGCCGACGCGACGGCCGCCGCCGTCCTCGCCGGACTCGGCACCGGCCCGGTCGTCGCCCCCTCCGCCACGGACACCCCCGCGGCCCCGCTCGCCTGCCCGGCGACCGCGGGCGACCCGGCGGCGGCGGCCCAGGGCGGCGCGGGCTACCTGGCCGAGGCCCTGAAGAAGGACGGCCACCTCACCGCCCTCACCGCCGGCGCCGACCAGTCGACCGCGGACACCGGCAACACCGCCGACGCGGTGATCGCCCTGGCCGCGGCCGGCCACAAGCAGTCGGCGGCGGGCGCCCTGGAGTGGCTGAAGGCCAACTCGGCCGCCTGGGCCAAGGACAACCCGGCCGGCCTCGCCACCCTGATCCTGGCCGCCCACGCGACGGGCACCGACCCGAAGTCCTTCGGCGGCACCGACCTGGTCGCGGCGCTGAACGCCACGGGCCCGGCGCCGCAGAAGCAGAACGCGTCGGCGAAGGCCTCGGAGCAGCCGGCGAAGAAGAAGGACGAGGCGAAGGACTCCGGCAGCAACGTCTGGTGGATGATCCTCGCGGGCGCGGCGGCCGGCATGGGCATCGGCATCGTGCTGAGCGGCCGCCGGAAGAAGAACCAGCTCTGATGCGGCTCCGTCCCCTGACCCTGCGGGCCCTCCTGGCCGGCATCGTCCTGACGCTGCTGGCCGCGTCCCCCGCCCTGGCCTCGACCTACCGCTACTGGTCGTTCTGGGACGGGGCGGGCGGCACCTGGGCGTACGCCACCCAGGGTCCCTCCTCGCTGCGTCCGGCGGACGGCTCCGTGCAGGGCTTCCACTTCGTGGTGAGCAAGGACGCGGCCGACCAGGCCGCCCCGCCGCGCACGGCTCCCGACTTCGCGGCCATCTGCTCATCCACCGCCCCGGTGGCGGGCAAGAAGCGGATCGCCCTGGTCATCGACTTCGGCACGCCCGCCGAGGCGCAGGCGGGCGAGACCCCGCCGCAGGACGCCCCGCGGACGGCGTGCGCGCAGGTCGGCCCGGACGCCACCACGGCCGAGGCCCTGGCGGAGGTCGCCAAACCGCTCCGCTACAACAGCGCGGCCCTGCTGTGCGCGATCTCCGGCTACCCGAAGCAGGGCTGCGGCGAACCCATCGCCGACGCCGCCCCCACCCCCGCGGCCACGGCCGACTCCGGCTCCGGGGCCGGCGGCGGCCCGTCGGCGGGCCTCCTCGCCGGCATCGCAGCAGTGGCCGCCCTGGCCGCAGCCGCCGTCTGGCAGTCCCGCCGCCGCCGCTCCCGATGACGGCCGGCCCGGGGCAGGACGGCGCCGCCGATCCCGTCGACGGCGGGGCGGCCGCCGACGGCGCTCGGCCACCCACCGGGGCCACCCGCACCCGCCCCTCCACCCGCACGGGTGGTGCGGGTGGGAACCCGGCCCGGCCGAAGGCCGGGCCCACCCACGACGGCGCCGCACGCACCCCCCGCCCCCACGGCGCCGACCACGGCCCCGCACGCGACGTCCCCACCCCGGCCGGCCGAGGCGCCGACCGGGCAACCGGCAGCCCGCGCGTGCCGACGTACAAAAAATGGAGCGCCCCCGAGGCCACCCGTGGCAACGCCCTGCACGCGGGTGCCTGGTGGCTGTGGGCCCTCGGCCTCGCCACCGCCGCCTCCCGCACCACCAACCCCCTCCTCCTCGGCCTGATCATCGGCGTCGCCGGCTACGTGGTCGCGGCCCGCCGCACCGACGCCCCCTGGGCGCGTTCCTACGGGGCGTTCGTCAAGCTCGGCCTCTTCGTCATCGGCCTGCGCCTCCTCTTCTCCATGCTCCTCGGCTCCCCCATCCCCGGCGCGCACACCCTGTTCACCCTCCCGGAGCTCCCGCTCCCAGCGTGGGCGCAGGGCATCCGGCTCGGTGGCCGGGTCACCGCCGAGCAGCTCGTCTTCGCCTTCTACGACGGCATGAAGCTGGCCACGCTCCTGATCTGCGTCGGCGCCGCCAACGCCCTGGCGAATCCGGCGCGGCTGCTGAAGTCCCTGCCCGCGGCCCTGTACGAGGTCGGCGTGGCCGTGGTCGTCGCAATGACCTTCGCGCCGAACATGGTCGCCGACGTGGTCCGCCTCCGTACGGCCCGCCGGCTGCGCGGCCGCCCCACGGGCGGGGTCCGGGCGGTCCTCCAGATCGGCCTGCCGGTCCTGGAGGGCGCGCTCGAACGCTCCGTGGCCATCGCCGCCTCCATGGACGCCCGCGGCTACGGCCGTACCGCGCGCGTCCCTGCCGCCGTCCGCCACACCACCAACGTGCTCACCCTCGGCGGCCTGCTCGGCATGTGCGCGGGCACGTACGGCCTGCTGGCGGCGGAGGGCGCCGGCTACGGCCTGGCGCTCCTCCTCTTCTCCCTCCTCCTCGCCCTGGCCGGGCTGCGGCTCGGCGGCCGCCGGTCGATCCGGACCCGGTACCGGCCGGACCGGTGGGGCGTACGGGCCTGGCTGGTCGCCGATTCGGGGGCGGCGGTCGCTGCGCTCCTGATCCGGGCCGCGTCCCTGGACCCGGAGGCCCTGCGCCCCGGCGTCGTCCCCCTGGTCGCCCCGACCCTCCCGCTCTGGCCGGCGGCGGCGATCCTGATCGGCCTGCTCCCGGCCCTGGTCGCCCCCCTCCCCACCTCGAAGGAGGCCTGACCCCACCCCATGATCCACTTCTCAGACGTGTCCGTCACGTACGAGGGCGCGGCCGCCCCCTCCCTCTCGCACGCCGATTTCACGCTCCCGGAAGGCGAGCTGACCCTCCTGGTCGGCCCCTCCGGCGTCGGCAAGTCCACCCTCCTCGGCGCGGTCTCGGGCCTGGTCCCGCACTTCACCGGGGGCACCCTGCAGGGCCGTGTCACGGTCGCGGGCCGGGACACGCGCACGCACAAGCCGCGGGAGCTCGCGGACGTGGTCGGCACGGTCGGCCAGGACCCGCTGGCCCACTTCGTGACGGACGTCGTCGAGGACGAGCTCGCCTACGGCATGGAATCCCTGGGCCTGCCGCCCTCCGTCATGCGCCGCCGCGTCGAGGAGACCCTGGACCTCCTCGGCCTGAACGAGCTCCGCGACCGCCCCATCGCCACCCTGTCCGGTGGCCAGCAGCAGCGGGTGGCGATCGGTTCGGTCCTGACCCCGCACCCGAAGGTCCTGGTCCTGGACGAGCCGACCTCGGCCCTGGACCCGGCGGCGGCTGAAGAAGTCCTGGCCGTCCTGCAACGCCTGGTCCACGACCTCGGCACGACCGTCCTGATGGCGGAACACCGCCTGGAACGGGTGGTCCAGTACGCCGACCAGGTCCTGCTCCTCCCCTCCCCGGGCGCACCCCCCGTCCTGGGCACCCCCTCATCCATCATGGCGATCTCCCCGGTCCACCCCCCGGTAGTGGCCCTGGGCCGCCTGGCGAACTGGACCCCCCTCCCCCTCTCCATCCGAGATGCCCGCCGCCAAGCCACCCCCCTCCTCACCCGCCTGTCCGCACCCCGACCGGCACAGCCGACGCCAGGACCCGGGGCGCAGCCCGAGGCCGGATCCGGGGCACAGCCCAAGGCCGGTGCCGGGGCGCAGCCCCCGGCGGGATCCGGGGCACAGCCCAAGGCCGGTGCCGGGGCGCAGCCCCCGGCGGGGTCCGGGGCGGAGCCCCGGGGAACGGGCGAAGGGTGGGTAGGGGACAGCCGCCCGCAGGGCCCCCGCCCCGGCCTGCTCGCTCGGCTGCGCCGTCGCGGCCCCGGCCGCCCCACCCCCCAGCCGGCCCCGCCGGCCCCGCCGGCCCCGCCGGCCAACGGGGGCCCGGGGGCCACCCCGGCCACGGTCAAGGCCGTCTCCCTCCGCCGCGGCCGCGCCGAAATCCTCCGGAACATCGACCTCACCGTCGCGCGGGGCGAGACCATCGCCCTGATGGGCCGCAACGGCGCCGGAAAGTCCACCCTCCTCGCCACACTCATCGGCACGCTGGAACCCACCACCGGCCAGGTGACCGTCAGCGGCCGCACCCCCCACCGCACGCCACCCCCCGAGATGGTGACCCGCGTCGGCCTCGTCCCCCAGGAGCCCCGGGACCTCCTCTACGCCGACACCGTCGCAGCCGAGTGCACCGCCGCCGACCACGACGCCGGCCAGGCGCCCGGCACCTGCCGTGCCCTCGTCGCCGCGCTCCTCCCCGACGTCCCCGACGACACCCACCCCCGCGACCTGTCCGAGGGCCAGCGCCTGGCCCTCGCCCTGGCGCTGGTCCTGACCGGCCGCCCGGCGCTCCTCCTCCTCGACGAGCCGACCCGCGGGCTGGACTACGCCGCCAAGGCCCGTCTGGTGGAGATCCTGCGCGGGCTGGCCGCCGACGGCCACGCCATCGTCCTGGCCACCCACGACGTGGAGCTCGCCGCCGAGCTGGCCCACCGCGTGGTGATCCTGGCCGGCGGCGAGATCGTCGCGGACGGCCCGACCGCCGAGGTCGTCGTCTCCTCCCCCGCCTTCGCCCCGCAGGTGGCCAAGATCCTGGCCCCGGGCCACTGGCTCACGGTCTCCCAGGTCGAGGCGGCCCTCTCCGCACGGGCCGCCTCATGAGCAACCCGCCCCCGGCCGCCCCGGCCCCCCGCCCCCTCCGCATCGGCCCCCGCGCCGCCACCGCCCTGGTCCTCGTCACCCTCATCGGCATCGCCGCCTTCGGCTGGCCTCTCCTCGCCGACCGCCAGTCCGGTTTCGCCCATGCCCAGGACGCCCCGTGGCTCTTCGCGGCCCTGCTCCCCCTCCTCGTGGGCGTGGTCGTCGCGACCATCGCCGACGACGGCATGGACGCCAAGGCCGTCGCGATGCTCGGCGTACTGGCCGCGGTCGGGGCCGCCCTGCGCCCGCTCGGCGCCGGTACGGCCGGCCTGGAGCCCATGTTCTTCCTGATGGTGCTGAGCGGCCGGGTGCTCGGCCCCGGCTTCGGCTTCGTCCTGGGCGGGGTCACCATGTTCGCGTCGGCCCTGCTCACCGGCGGTGTCGGGCCGTGGATGCCGTTCCAGATGCTGGCCATGGGCTGGTTCTCGCTGGGCGCCGGGCTGCTGCCGGGTCCGGACCGGATCCGGGGGCGGGCCGAGCTGGCGATGCTCGCGCTGTACGGGTTCCTCGGCTCCTTCGCGTACGGCACGGTCATGAACCTGCAGGGCTGGGTGATCCTGCAGGGCATGGGCCAGGGCATCTCCTTCCACCCCGGTGACCCGCTGCCCGCGAACCTGACCCGCTTCCTCGCGTACTGCCTGGCGACCTCGGTGGGCTGGGACCTGGGCCGGGCCGCGCTGACCGTCGTACTGACCCTCACGCTCGGCGCGACCCTGCTGAAGGCGCTGCGGCGGGCGACTCGGAAAGCGGCCTTCGACGCGCCCGTGACCTTCGATCCGGGGGCCGGACCGGCGCCGAAACCTTCCTCGGAAAGGGATATGACCGGCCACGGAAGGTGAGATCGGGGCCTCCCGGCGGTGACCCGCCCCACAGGACCTAGGTCACATACGAACCGGGATAGTAGCCCTTAAACGACCCTTACCCACCCCCCTCGCACCGCCCCCCACCTGCGCGGATGCCTGCCCGGCCCGCGGGGGGCCGTTCCTCCCCGGCTGCGAGGACCACTAGTAAGAGGGGTCGTTGCCAGACGCCGTCTACCCCCGTAGAACTGGATGAGTCGCAGGGCGGACGGAGATCCCCCGGATCCCCGCCCCCGCCGACGAACCCCTCTCCTTCACGTGAGTGGCTCGTGCACGTCTGCGACCGTCCCTGTCCCCTTCGGAAGGTCAGTCCGTGTCCAACGCCGTCATCCGCCGCATCGCCGCTTCGAAGAAGACCCTCGCGGGTACCGTCCTCGCCCTGGGCGTCGCCGGTTCCATGCTGGCCGCGGTTCCCGCGCAGGCCGCCCCGATGAGCGCCAAGGCGATCGCCCAGCAGATGATCAAGGACCCGGCCCAGTTCGCGGCGTTCAACAACATCGTGTCCCGCGAGAGCGGCTGGGACCACACCGCCACGAACTCCTCCTCGGGCGCCTACGGCCTGGTCCAGGCCCTCCCGGCCTCGAAGATGGCCTCCGCGGGCTCGGACTGGAAGACCAACCCGGCCACCCAGATCAAGTGGGGCCTGGACTACATGAACTCCCGCTACGGCAGCCCCGAGGGCGCCTGGACCTTCTGGCAGAACCACCACTGGTACTGAGCCACCAGCGGCACCAGGAACCACCAGCAGCACCGAAGCGAAGCAGCACATGCGAAGGCCCCGGCGGCCGACCTCCCCAGGTCCGGCCTCCGGGGCCTTCGCGATCCCATCCCACAGGGTCCAAAGGCGGCGCAGCAGGTGCTACAGCCGCTGGATGATGGTGCCCGTCGCCAGCGCGCCGCCCGCGCACATGGTGATCAGCGCGAACTCCTTGTCGCGGCGCTCCAGCTCGTGCAGGGCGGTGGTGATCAGCCGGGCCCCGGTCGCGCCGACGGGGTGGCCGAGCGCGATGCCGCCGCCGTTGACGTTGACCTTCTCCAGGTCCTGGTCGAAGACCTGGGCCCAGCTGAGGACCACGGACGCGAAGGCCTCGTTGATCTCGACGAGGTCGATGTCCTTCAGCGACATGCCGGCCTTGCCCAGCACCGCCCGCGTCGCGTCGATCGGCCCGTCCAGGTGGAAGTGCGGGTCGGAGCCGACCAGCGTCTGGGCGACGATCCGGGCGCGCGGCCGCAGCTTGAGCGCGCGGGCCATCTTGCGCGAGGCCCACATCACGGCGGCGGCGCCGTCGGATATCTGCGAGGAGTTCCCGGCGGTGTGCACGGCGGTCGGCATGACCGGCTTGAGCCGGGCGAGGCCCTCCATGGAGGTGTCGCGCAGGCCCTCGTCGCGGTCGACGAGCCGCCACATGCCCTGCCCGGCGGCCTGTTCCGCTTCGGTGGTGGGCACCTGCACGGCGAAGGTCTCGCGCTTGAACCGCTCCTCGGCCCACGCGGCGGCGGCCCGCTCCTGCGAGAGCACGCCCAGCCTGTCCACGTCCTCGCGGGTCAGGCCCCGGTTGCGGGCGATGCGCTCGGCGGCCTCGAACTGGTTGGGGAGATCGACGTTCCACTCGTCCGGGAAGGGCTTGCCGGGTCCGTGCTTCGATCCCGACCCGAGCGGTACGCGGCTCATCGCCTCGACCCCGCAGGCGATGCCGATGTCCATGACTCCGCCGGAGATCATGTTGGCGACCATGTGGTTGGCCTGCTGGGAGCTGCCGCACTGACAGTCCACGGTGGTCGCGGCGGTCTCGTACGGGAGGCCCATGGCCAGCCAGGCGTTGCGCGCCGGGTTCATCGACTGCTCGCCGGCGTGGGTGACGGTGCCGCCGACGATCTGCTCCACGCAGTCGGGCTGGATGCCCGTGCGGGCGAGGAGTTCGCGGTAGGTCTCGCCGAGGAGGTAGGCGGGGTGAAGATTGGCGAGCGCGCCCCCGCGCTTGCCGATCGGGGTGCGTACGGCTTCGACGATGACGGGTTCCGCGGCCATGAGCTCGTCCTCTCCTGCTCCTGCGTAGCGCACAGCGCGCATCGACTGGCGTGCGCCCCAGCTGACGGGCGGGCCGTCCCGGCGCCCCACCCGAACTAGTACGCGTTCTAGTTCTCCCCGCAGTCTTATGACCAGAAGACCCGGTACGCAAGGGTCTTGCACGCGGCTTACACGGATTCCACACGCAACAGTTGGCGCGGGGCCCCTTGTCACTTCTAGAACTCGTTACTACCTTCAAGCCAACTTCTGATGGGCCGTCAGACTTTGGAGCCGCCCGATGACCTGCCCCGCACTGCCCGAAGGCTTCGACGCCACCGACCCTGACGTACTCCAAGACCGGGTGCCCTACCCCGAGTTCGCGCAGTTGCGGCAGACCGCACCCGTGTGGTGGTGCCCCCAGCCGCGGGGCGTCACCGGCTTCGACGACGAGGGGTACTGGGCCGTCACCCGGCACGCGGACGTCAAGTACGTCTCCACGCACCCGGAGCTGTTCTCCTCCACGACGAACACGGCGATCATCCGCTTCAACGAGCACATCCAGCGCGAGTCGATAGATGCCCAGCGACTGATCATGTTGAACATGGATCCGCCGGAACACACCCGCGTACGCCAGATCGTGCAGCGCGGCTTCACCCCGCGGGCCATCCGCGGGCTGGAGGACGCCCTGCGCGACCGGGCCCGCAAGATCGTCGCGGAGGCCCTGGAGGCCTCGGCCGACGGCAGCTTCGACTTCGTCACCCAGGTCGCGTGCGAACTGCCCCTCCAGGCCATCGCCGAGCTGATCGGCGTACCGCAGGAGGACCGGTCCCGGATCTTCGACTGGTCGAACAAGATGATCGCGTACGACGACCCGGAGTACGCGATCACCGCCGAGGTCGGCGGCAACGCCGCGGCGGAGATCATCGGCTACTCGATGAACCTGGCGGCCGAGCGCAAGGAGTGCCCGGCCAAGGACATCGTCACGCAGCTCGTCGCGGCCGAGGGCCAGGGCAACCTGGGCTCCGACGAGTTCGGCTTCTTCGTCCTCCTCCTGGCGGTGGCGGGCAACGAGACCACCCGCAACGCCATCAGCCACGGCATGCACGCCTTCCTGACCCACCCCGAGCAGTGGGAGCTCTACAAGCGCACCCGGCCCTCCACCGCCGCCGAGGAGATCGTCCGCTGGGCCACCCCCGTGGTGTCCTTCCAGCGCACCGCCACCCAGGACACCGAACTGGGCGGGCAGAAGATCAAGGCCGGCGACCGCGTCGGCATGTTCTACTCCTCCGCCAACCACGACCCCGAGGTCTTCGAGAACCCCGAGGTCTTCGACATCACCCGAGACCCGAACCCGCACCTGGGCTTCGGCGGCGGCGGACCGCACTTCTGCCTCGGCAAGTCCCTGGCCATCATGGAGATCGACCTGATGTTCAACGCCCTGGCC
The DNA here is from genome assembly GCF_024213195.1 of Streptomyces sp. TBY4. Classification (GTDB taxonomy): domain Bacteria; phylum Actinomycetota; class Actinomycetes; order Streptomycetales; family Streptomycetaceae; genus Streptomyces. Next base: position 148,772 of record NZ_JANAVF010000011.1, read on the forward strand.
GACGCCCTCCCCGACCTGCGCCTGGTCGGCGAAGGCCCGCGCCGCCTGCGCGCGGCCTGGCTGAACGGCATCAAGGAACTACGGGTCAGCAACGGCTGAAGTACCGTCGCCCGACCCGTAATCCAGGACGGCAGGGGCCCCACCTCCCACGCCCGGCCCCTGCCGTCCCCCGGTTGTTACCCGCAGGTCGTTACCGTCTCGCTGCCTTCGAGATCATTGCCTTGGCGCCGGACCGGACCTCAGACTGCCCGGATGAACCTCGATGACCCCAGCGCGAGACGGTGGCAGCGCCTGCCCACGACGTGGCAGCGGATGGTCGATCTCGGCGGCGGGTCCGAGCCCATGAGCCAGGGAGTCCTGGCCCTCATCGAGGCCGCCCGCGAAGAGCCGGCACTGCGCCGCCTCTACCCGTACACCAGCCACTTCACCCTGTGGTTCAGCGCCTCCGCCGGCCACCCCTTCGCCGTGACCGCCCCGGCCGTGGAACCCCTCCCCAACGGCCGCTTCCGCGTCCGCGGCCCCCGCCAAACCACCGTCCTGGGCGAAGCCGACACGGCCCGGGCGGCCATAGCCCTGGTAGTGGCCAACCTCCCGAGGGACTAGCGCCGAACTCAGCCCAACCTCAGCCCAAACTCAGCCCCGCCGGCGTTTGAGGCGCGGGGGTCCGGGGGCTGGCCCCCGGGAACGGCGCCGCACGCGGCAGGGGTCCGGGGCGGAGCCCCGGGGAACGGAGGAAGGGCGGGTAGGGGACAGCCCCGCAGGGCCCCACCCCCGCCCGAACCTCCGAGTGGCGAAACCCGCCCCACGGGCGGATCCTGGCAGAACGCGGCGATCCATCGCGAAGGGGTGCCGGGACGGGCTGCTACACCGCCCCGGCACCCCTTCGTCATCCCGCCGGCGGGCCCGGCCGACTACGCCCGCGTACGCTCCCCGGCCGAGGCCGAAGCCGCAGCCCCCACCCGCTCCGGTCGCCGAGGCCTCGGCACGGCCACCCCGGCCGGCACCGCATCCCCCCGAGGCCCGGACAGCACGTAGACGAGCCCGAAGCCGGCCCCGACGACCACCGCCCCGCCGACCGCGTCGAGCACCCAGTGATTGGCGGTGGCGACGATCGCGCACACGGTGATCGTCGGATGCAGGACGCCCAGCACCTTCTGCCACCCCTTCGGCGCGATCATCACGATCACCACCCCGCACCACAGCGACCACCCGAAGTGCAGCGAGGGCATCGCCGCGTACTGGTTGGAGATCGCGGTCATGGCCCCGTAGCTCGGGTTCGCGAGGTCCTGCACCCCGTGCACGGTGTCCACGAAGCCCAGCCCCGGCATCAGCCGCGGCGGCGCCAGCGGATACAGCCAGAACCCTATGAGCGCCAGCACGGTCGCAAGTCCCAGCGAGGCCCGAGCCCAGCGGTAGTCCTTGGGCCGGCGCCAGTACAGCACCGCGAGGATCCCGAGCGGGACCACGAAATGGAACGACGTGTAGTAGAAGTTGAAGAACGCCTCCAGCCACGGCGTGTTCACCACCGCGTGGTTCACGGCGAGCTCGATGTCGATGCCGAGCGCCTTCTCGATCCCGTGGATCTGGCTGCCGTTGCCCTCCGCCAGGCTCCGGCTGGTGGGCGCGGCGGCGCGGATGTGCGAGTAGAGCGAGTACCCGACCCGTATCAGCAGCAGTTCCAGCAACAGATTCGGCCGCGACAGCACCCGCCGCCAGAACGGCAGCAGCGGCACCCGCGCCCACCGCGCGGGCGCGGGCCGCCCGTAGGCGGTGGGGACCGGCTCGCGCCAGTGCGGGGAGGAGCGCGGCAGGAACGGCACGGCGCAGGCCGCCGCGAGGGCCGCGAGGAGCAGCACGTTGTCCCGTACGGGGGCCAGCGCGACCAGGTTGGGCAGCAGCACGGTGCTCGGCAGGGTCATGGCGAGCACGACGGCGACCGGCCACACCGGCCGGTCGGCGGCCCGCTTGCCCACCTTGCCGGCGACGGCGAGCAGCACCCAGAGCAGCTGGTGGCGCCAGCCGGTCGGGGACACGGCGACGGCGACGCAGCCGGTGATGGCGACGGCGAGCAGCAGCTGGCCGTCGCGGGCGTAGCGGGCGGCGCGGCGCAGGCCGATCCAGACGATCGCGGCCGCGAGGGCGGCGTAGAGCAGGATCTCGCCGGGGCCGGAGAGGCCCAGGCGCAGCAGGGCGCCGTGCACGGACTGGTTGGCGAGGCCGTCGGGTGCGCCGCCGAGGCCGGTGCCGGCCAGGTGCTGGATCCAGTACGTCCACGAGTCGCTGGGCAGCGCCGCCCAGGAGAGGGCGGCGGCTCCACCGAAGGTCAGGGCGGCGGAGCGGGCAGTGGCCCTGCGTCCGGACAGCCACAGCAGGGGCGCGAAGAGCAGCAGCGCGGGCTGGAGGGCCGCGGCCAGGCCGATCAGGAACCCCGAGGGGCGCTCGCCCGGCACCCGGAACACGGCGAGGAGCACCAGCAGCACCGGCAGTACGGCGGTCTGCCCGGGCAGCGCGGCTTCGCGGACGGGCAGCGAGACCATCATCAGCGCCACCAGCACGGGCGCGGCGAGCAGCGCGGTGCGCCGGGGCACCGGGTCGGGCAGGGCGCGCGCGGCGACCAGCCCGACGGCGGCGACGAGCAGCAGGGTCACGCAGGTCCAGGCCACCTCCAGGGAGGGTGCGGCGAGCCCCAGGAGCGGCTTGAGGACCAGCCCCGCGAAGGGGGTCCCGGTGAACTGGCCGTTCGTGTAGAGCGAGCCGGGAAGGCTGCCCGGGAGGTGGAAGCCGCTGAGCCACTCGCCCGGTGGCACGCGCAGCACGACCGCGGCCTGCCTGACGGCGAGCAGCAGGGCCAGCGCCCACAGCATGAGGCGTGCGGCCCCGAGTCTGCCGCCGCTACCGCCTATGACCCCGGCATGTCCGTTCGCACCACTGTGCTCCGCCGCGTTAGCCACGCCTCGCCGGCCTCCCGCCCTGTTGACTGCAACCCTGACTTCGCCTGGCTGCCGCGTTTCGTACTGCGTTTCATACCGCGCGCTTCATTTACCCGGACGACGATATCCCCCGCGCGATACCTAGGATGGCGGGCATGAGCATCGTGAAGATCAACGCCCTGACCGTCCCGGACGAGCAGCGAGAGGTTCTGGAGCAGCGGTTCGCCTCCCGTGCCGGCTCCGTGGAGAACTCGGACGGCTTCGAATGGTTCGAGCTGCTGCGGCCCGTCGAGGGCACGGACCAGTATCTCGTGTACACGCGGTGGCGTTCCGAGGAGGACTTCCAGGCGTGGATGGAGGGGCCCATGAAGGCGGCCCACCAGGGTGGTGCTCCGGCGGGCGGCGAGGGCGGCGCCGAGCGCCCGAAGCCCGCCGCCACGGGCTCGTCGGTGTGGTCGTTCGAGGTCGTGCAGCAGGCGGCGCCCAAGCAGGGCTGAGCATCGGAAGGGCCCGGAGCCTCGGCTCCGGGCCCTTCTCGCTCGCCTCGTGCGGCCGCTCGGGCCCCTTCGGGCTCCTGGGGTTCCTGGGGCCCCTCAGGCCTCTACCGGTCCCCTCAGGTCTCTCCCAGGCCCCTCAGGCCCAGAAGGCGTCGCTCTCCTCGATGTCCTCGGTGCAGACGTCGAGGTCGCTGATCTTCCCGGCGACGATCGTGAAGAAGATCCCCTCGTGGATCTCGATCCCGCGGTCGCCCCGGTCGGCGCGGGTTGTGTGGAAACTCATGACGTGGCCGCGGCCGTCGGCGAGCAGTTTGTCGAGATGCACATTGAATGTGCCGTTCGTCTCTTCGCCGAGGCGGCGGTAGAGGTCGAAGACGGCTTCCCGCCCCTTGTGGTGTCCCGAGAGGGGGCCGCTCCCGGGCATGTGCTGGATGACGTCGGCCGTCATCATCGTGCTCAGCTTCTCCATGTCGCCCCGGCCGAAGGCCTCGTAGCCGCGGCGGATCAGGGCACAGTCAGGATGCTCCGACATGACGGTCACGCCCTTCGTGGGTACGGTTTGCCCTTTTCCCTATCATCGGCCCGGCCCTGTGGATATTCCAGCGCGGGCAGCGCGGCGCCGCTCCACAATGACGCCATGACCAGCAAAGAGACCCTTCCCACCCCACCCCCCGGCGGGACCTGGCAGGTCGCCGCCGAGCCGTTCACCACCCCGGACGCCATCCAGCTGCGCCGCGCGTACTACGCGGAGGTCGCCGGCCGGTACTGGCGGCGGTCCGTCACCGAGGCCGAGATCGACCAGGGGCTCCTGGACTTCCCGGACGACGAGCTGACGGCGCCGACGGGCCGGTTCGTGGTCGGCAGACTCGACGGCCGCCCCCTCGCCTGCGGCGGGATACGCCTCCTGGACCCCGCCACCGCCGAGCTGACCCGGGTGTACGTGGACCCGCGCGCCCGCGGCACGGGCGGCGGGGCGGCCCTGCTCCGGGTCCTGGAGGACGCGGGCCGCGCCCTGGGCGCGGAGCGGGTCCGGCTGGACACCCGCTCCGACCTGGTGGAGGCCCGCGCGCTGTACGCGCGCCAGGGGTACGCGGAGATACCCGCGTACAGCTCGGGCCCCTACGCGGAGCACTGGTTCGAGAAGCGGCTGGCCTAGGCCGTCCTTTTCGGATCGTGCCGGTCAGCGGTCACCCAGCGGGGGTGTTCACCTCGGCGCGTGCTCACCTTGCCGAGTGGTCCCGGCGGGGCAGGGCCTCGTAAGGCTCCTCGGAATCGGAACCGCAGAGCTCCGCGTTGATCTCCGCGACCAGCTCGGACAGGTCGGTCGGCCGGTCCGGGCCCCACCAGTCGCCGAGCAGCTCGGCGAGCGACTCCTCCCGCGCGGCCGACAGCTTCAGCGCGCTGTCGCGCCCCTTCTCCGTCAGGACCAGCGACAGCCCGTCGCGGACGGCCAGCCCGCGTTCCTCGACCTGACGGCTCGCGTCCGTGATGGCCCGCAGCGGCACGATGGTCTTCTCGGCCAGCACGGCCGGGTCGACGGTGCCGTACTTGTTGATCCGCAGCAGCATCCAGCTGGCGGCGGGCAGCAGGTCGTAGCCGGCCTTGGCGGTGATCTTCTCGTAGACGTGCTTGCGGCCCTGGAGGGTCCCGAGCACCGACAGCGCGCGGGCCACCTCCTCACGGGAGGAGCGCTGCACGGGGTTGGAGGCGAGGGTCTCGGTGACATCGGGCGCCGTCACCGAGGCGCGCAGCTTGTCCTCCTTGAGGAACCAGGCCACGACGAAGGCCACCAGCACCACGGGGGCCGCGTAGAGGAAGACATCGGTGATGGAGGTGGAGTAGGCGTCGAGCACGCGCGGTCGCAGCACCGCGGGAAGGCCGCCGATGGCGCGCGGGTCGGCCTCCAGCCTGCCCGCGTCCAGCCCCGGCGGCAGTGGGATCCCCTTGAGGGCTGCGGCCAGCTTGTCGTCGAGCCGGTTGGTGAAGATCGTGCCGAAGATGGCGACACCGAAGGAGGCGCCGATGGAGCGGAAGAAGGTGGCACCGGAGGTGGCGACGCCGAGGTCGGCGTAGCTGACCGAGTTCTGCACCACGAGGACGAGCACCTGCATGACCAGTCCGAGGCCGGCGCCGAAGACGAAGAAGTAGACGCTCATCTCCCAGGTGGAACTGGTGCGCTCCAGCTGGTGCAGGAGCAGCAGCCCGATCGCGGTCAGGGCCGTGCCCGCGATCGGGAAGACCTTCCAGCGTCCGGTGCGGCTGACGATCTGGCCGGAGACGGTGGAGGTGATCAGCAGTCCGAGCACCATCGGCAGCATGTGGACGCCCGACATGGTCGGGGAGACGCCCTGGACCACCTGGAGGAAGGTCGGCAGGTAGACCATCGCGCCGAACATCGCGAACCCGACGATGAAACTGATGAGCGAGCAGAGGGTGAAGGTCCGGATCCGGAACAGCTTGAGCGGGAGCACCGGCTCCACGGCCCGCTGCTCGACGAGGACGAAACCGACCAGCAGGACGAGCCCGAGCACCGCGAGCCCGATGATCTCGGGCGAGCTCCAGCCCCACGTACCCCCGAGCGAGGCCACGAGCACCAGGCAGGTCGCGACGGAGGCGATGAGGAAGGTGCCGAGGTAGTCGATGGTGTGCTTCTCGGTCCGCACAGGGATGCGCAGGCTCGCAGCGATGACGACGAGGGCGACGAGCCCGATGGGAAGGTTGATGTAGAAGACCCAACGCCACGACAGGTGGTCCACGAACAGTCCGCCCAGCAGCGGCCCCAGCACGCTGGTGGCCCCGAAGACCGCGCCGAAGAGCCCCTGGTACTTGCCGCGCTCGCGCGGCGGGACGATGTCTCCGACGATCGCCATCGACAGCACCATCAGCCCGCCGCCGCCCAGCCCCTGCAGCGCCCGGAAGCCGATGAGCTGCGGCATGTTCTGCGCCAGCCCGCACAGGGCGGACCCGATCAAAAAGATCACGATGGCGGACTGGAAGAGCTTCTTGCGTCCGTACTGGTCCCCGAGCTTGCCCCACAGCGGCGTGGCGGCCGTCGAGGCGAGCATGTAGGCCGTGACCACCCATGACAGGTGCGACATCCCGCCGAGATCGCTGACGATCGTCGGCAGGGCCGTCGACACAATCGTCTGGTCGAGCGAGGAGATGAGCAGCCCCAGCAGCAGCGCACCGATGGAGACGAGCACCTCACGCGAGGCGTGCTCGGCGCCGGGTCCGGACGCCCGCTTCCGCGGGCCGGGCTCCGTGGTCACGTCCTGCACCATCGGCTCCTCCTCAGGCTGATCGACTCCTCCATCCTGAGCGGTGTGTCCCGTTATGGCCTGTCGGGCGGGTTGGGCGGGTTACCGGCGGTCCCCATATCCGCAGGCAGCAGCCAGGCAAACCCCAAACCCGACCCCCACCCACCGCCCGGAACCCAACACCCCAAACCCAACCTGCACCTGCCCCCCACCCTTCCAACCCACCCGAATCCGCCCAAGCCGCACCGCTGCTGCCCGGGGCCGAGACTCCCTCGTACGGGACCCCCGTAGCGTCCCTTCCTGAAGAAACGATGCAGCTGCGCCCGGTCCCGGCGTACGACCCCTACGCGACGCCCGGAGCCCACGACTCGTACAGGTCACCCGAAGCCCCCGCAGGGGCCCACGGCATCCCGCCTCACACAGCACACGGGATGGACGGCGCGAGCGGCACAGCCCGGCCGGACGGACCGGGCGGGCCCAGACCCTCGCGGCACCGAACCCGCACAGTCCCCACCGCCGCGGCCGCCTTCGCGGCGATCGGCGCGGCCGTCCTCGTTTCGAGGGCCGCCTTGGACTACGCCTCGCCGGAGCGAGCCTCGCCGACGCGAAGCCCTCGACCGCCCTCACCCAGACCGCAGCCCACCGCGAGCACCGCCACCGCCCCGACCCCCTCGACCTCCCCCTCCATCTCCGCCGCCCCCTCCCGGTCGACGTCCCTTTCCCCGCCCCCTCGGCCTTGTCCTCGCCCACCCCGAGCCGTTCGTCGACTCCCTCGGCCACCCCGGCCCCCACCCCGAGCCACTCCTCCGCACCGGCCGCGCGGCCTCCGACACAGGCACCGACCCCCCGCTATGGGTATTCGGGCCCCGAGGTGGAGAAGCTCCAGCGCCTGCTGGCTGCACAGGGCATCTACCGCGGGAAATACGACGGCCGGTACGGCGCGCCCACACGCAAGCGGCGGTGTCGACGTTCCAGGCGAGGACCCCTGGGGCGCCTACGGTCCGGCGACCCCTCGCGCGTTGGAGGGATAGAACACACCGGATCCGGTGGCGAGCACCCCTCCTCGTTTTGTATTCTTCAGGAACAAAGTGGTTCCGTCCTCACTCCCTGACCGGTGGACGGAACCACTTGTTCTCTTTCCCGTCCCGTCTGGAGCCCCTCCGATGCCGGCCAGCACCACCACCGCCCCCACCGTCCTGACCGCCAAGGCCCTGCTCCTGGACATGGACGGCACCATCGTCAACTCGGACGCGGTGGTCGAGCGCTGCTGGTACGACTGGGCCGTGGCCCACGGCCTGAACCCGGAGGAGACCCTCAAGGTGGTCCACGGCCGCCAGGGCTACGCCACGATGGCGATCCTCCTCCCGGACCGCCCGATGGAAGAGAACTTCGCCGAGAACGCGGTGATGCTCGCCCGCGAAACCGCCGACACCGAGGGCGTAGTACCGGTCGGCGGCGCTCCCGCCTTCATGGCCGCCCTCCGCACCCTCCCGCACGCCCTGGTCACCTCCGCCGACAAGGCCCTGGCCACGGCCCGGATGACGGCCGCCGCCCTGCCCATGCCCGAGGTCCGGGTCACCGCCGAGTCCGTACAGGCCAGCAAGCCCGACCCGGAGGGCTTCCTGATGGGTGCCGCCGCCCTCGGCGTGGACCCGGCCGACTGCATCGTCTTCGAGGACTCGGCCGCCGGCATCGCCGCAGGCCAGGCGGCGGGCATGCGGGTCGTCGGCGTAGGCCCCCGCGCCGCCGCCCACGGCCCCACCGCCCACGTCCCCGACCTGACCGCCGTCACCGTCACCCCCTCCCCCGACGGCTCCATCACCCTCACCCTCCACCAGCCCTAACGACCCCACCCCCGGCGCCCGCCCGACCGGCCCACCAGCCGACCCGAGCCACCCCGCCCCGCCCCGGCACGCAACTCCGACGACGGAACCCCCGCAGGAGCCCCTCCACGAGCCCCCAGCGACAGCCCGGGCGGCCAGCCCTCACCGACGAACCCCGCTGACAGACACGAGCTACCAGGCGAGGCAGCGGACCTCAGCAGCTACCCCGGACAGCACACCCTGACGGCCAACCGAGCAACCGCCCCTGCCGGCCACCCCGCCGACCAGACTCCCCCGACAGCCCAAACAACAGACGCCGGCGAAAGCCCCAAGGCAGCGCCCCCGGCGGCAGACCCGGACGATCAGACCCGGCAGCAAAGCCCGACGGCAGACCCAGGCGGCCAGCCCTCACCGACGAACCCCGGCGACAGACACGAGCTACCAACCGGGACAGCGGACCTCGGCGGCCGCCCAGGGCAGCAGACCCTGACGGCCACCCCGCCGACCAGGCTCCCCACGGCCCCGGACAACAGGCCCCGACCGCTGACCCGAGCGGGCAGGCTGAGGAGCCAACCCCTGCGGCGGAGCCTGGCGGCAGACCCAGGCGGCCAGACCGCCCAGCGGACCTCGGCGGCAGACCCGGGCCGCCTCCGCCCCCATGACCAGACCCGCTGACGGACCCAAGCCCAGCAGGCGGGCCGCCGCTCCCCACCCGGCCAAGCCCCGCCCTGCTCCCCCGGCCCGGCCAGCCCGCACCCCCTCGCCGCACCCATCCCCACCAGACACACCCGACCGGCCATGCCGGGCCCCTCGGCCCTGCCCCGCCCCAGCAGCCCGGCACCGCCGACGACGGCCGATGCCCCTACCGCCTCACGCGACGCAGAACTCGTTCCCCTCAGGGTCCTGCAGCACCACCCCGTAGTGACTGTCCAACTCATCCAGCACCCGAAGCACAGTCGCCCCCGCCCCGGTCAGCCGCTCCACCGTGGCGTCGACCCTCTGTCTCCGGAGCTCCATCGGAACACCGCGCCCGCCGCTGACCTTCAGATCCAGGTGCACCCGGTTCTTGCCGGCCTTGGGCTCCGGCACCTCCTGGAACCACACCCGGGGCCCCCGCCCGGACGGATCCACGATCGACTCCGGCACATCCCCCACCCCTTCGGGCAATTCCTCCGCGGGCACGCCCATGCCCTCCCAGTACGCACGCCACGTCGCGTGCCCGTCCGGCGCCGGCTCCGGCACATAGCCCAGCGCTTCGGTCCAGAACGTCACCATCACCCGCGGATCGGCGCAGTCGACGGTCAGCTGCAAGGTGGTCTCCATGACCCCAGCCTCACAGACAGGTCTGACAACGGCGGGTACGGTCAGCAGTGGCGCACCCGGAACACCGGAGAACGCGCAGGCGGAGAGCATGACCACGGGGGGAACCGTCATGACCGAACTGATCGTCCTCTTCACCTTGATGGGGATCGCAGGGCTGTACGCCGTCGTCAAGGTGATGCGCCGGGAAAGGCGCCGTCGTTCCGAGTCGACGGAAGGCCTCCTGATCGAGCTGGAGCGCACCGAGCAACTGCGCAAGGACCGGACCACCTACAGCTCCAACGCAGTCCACAACAACCCCTTCACCACCGGACTCTGATTCCGGTTCACGGCGCCGCCCCCCGAACGACGGGGTGCGGCGCCGTTGCCATGCCCGCTGCCGGTACAGCGACTCCGCCCCCGCCCCCAACCCCGACCGCCCCGAACACAGAGGCAGGCCCCAGGCTCGCACCAGACCGGGAACATTAGCCCTACCCCCACCCGAACCACCCCAGAACCCCAACTCCCCCCACCCCAGGGCCCGTCACCCACCTCGCCATGACATGCTCATGCCTTCAGACTGTCACCTCGCGCCCACCCCCACGAAACCCGGCACGGCCAGCATGGCCACGCCACAGCACACCCACGGACGCACCCCACAGACCGACCACCACCCCCCTCCCCCCCCTCCCACCCAGGAGCCCCTCATGACCTCCACCCCCTCCCGCACCTCCGCGCCCTCCGTCTACGCGCGTCGACTCGGCACGCTCGCCGCCATAGCCGCGGCAGCCACCCTCACCACCCTCCTCACCGCCCCCACCGCCGCCGCCTCCCCTCCCACCCCCATCAGCGCCGCGGCCGCCCGCTCCTACCTCGCCACCGTCACCCCGAAGACCGAGGGATCCACCAGCGGTTACAGCCGCGACCTCTTCCCCCACTGGAGCACCGTCTCCGGCACCTGCAACACCCGCGAGACCGTCCTCAAGCGCGACGGTTCGGGCGTGGTCCAGGACTCCTCCTGTGCCGCCGTCAGCGGCAGCTGGTACTCCGAGTACGACGGCGCCACCTGGACGGCCGCCTCCGACGTCGACATCGACCACATGGTCCCCCTCGCCGAGGCCTGGCGTTCGGGCGCCAACTCCTGGACCACCGCCAAGCGCCAGCAGTTCGCGAACGACCTCACCCGCCCCCAGCTCATCGCGGTCACCGACAACGTGAACCAGGCCAAGGGCGACCTCGACCCCGGCAAGTGGCTGCCGCCGCGCACCGCTTACCGCTGCACCTACGCGCGCATGTGGGTCCAGGTCAAGCAGTACTGGGCCCTGAGCATGGACTCGACGGAGAAGACGGCCCTGGTCAACGTCCTCAACGCCTGCTGACGCACCCCCCACCTCCACCCCTGGCCAAGGATCTTTCCCCCGCCAGGGGGAGGTGGACCACCCCCTCCCCGTCGTACGGTGATCACACGGCAACGTCGGACGAAGGAGGGGGAGTTGCATGGGGGCATTGCGCCTGGGACCGCTGCTGCGCCACGTCGACTGGGACGCGGGCGACTCCGCCACCCTGTGGATCGAGGCGGACCGCCCGTGCACCGCCGAGGTGCGCTGCGCCGACGGCGCCGGCGGGAGCGTCCGCACCTTCCAGATAGCCGGCCACCACTACGCCCTGATCACCGTCACCGGCCTCACCCCGGACTCCACCACGTCCTACGAGGTGCTCCTCGACGGCCTCCGGGTCTGGCCGCTGCCCGACAGCCCGTTCCCCGCGAGCACCATCACCACCCCGCCCGCGGGAAGGCCCGGCTCCGCGACCGCCCCCTCCCTCCGCCTCACCTTCGGCTCCTGCCGCCAGGCCGCCCCGCCGGCCGGCCGGCGCGGACCGCACGGTCCCGACGCGCTCGACACCCTCGCCGCCGACCTGGCCGCCGACCCGGAGGCGGTACGGCCCGATGTACTGCTCCTCCTCGGCGACCAGGTGTACGCGGACCAGCTCTCCCGCTCCACCCGCCAGTGGCTGGCGGCCCGGCGGGACCTCCGCGAGGCCCCCGGCGCCCAGGTCGCGGACTTCGAGGAGTACACCCGGCTCTACTACGAGTCCTGGCTCGATCCGGAGATCCGCTGGCTGCTCTCCACCGTCCCGAGCCTGCACATGTTCGACGACCACGACGTCATCGACGACTGGAACACCAGCGCCGCGTGGCTGGCGGAGATGCGCGCCACCCCGTGGTGGCAGGAGCGGGTCGTCAGCGGCCTCATGTCGTACTGGGTGTACCAGCACCTCGGCAACCTCTCCCCGGCCGAGCTGGCGGCCGATCCCGTGTTCGAGGCGGTCCGGGCGGCCCCCGACGGCACCGACGCGCTACGGGCCTTCGCCACCTCGGCGGACGCCGACCCGGCCGGGGTGCGGTGGAGCTACCGCCGCGACTTCGGCCGGTCCCGGCTGCTGATGGTGGACACCCGGGCCGCCCGGGTGCTCACCGAGGACGCGCGGGCCATGCTCGACCCGGCGGAGCAGCAGTGGCTCCGCGAGAACGCGCTCGCCGGACACGGGGGTTACGACCACCTCCTCATCGGGTCCTCGCTGCCCTGGCTGATGCCGCCGCTCGTGCACGACGCGGAGGTGTGGAATGCCGCGCTGTGCCGCGGGGAGCGGGGCCCGAGGTGGGCCCGGATCGGCGAGGACCTGCGCCGACGGAGCGATCTTGAGCACTGGGCGGCGTTCCCGTCCTCCTTCGCGATGCTGAGCGACCTGATCGAGGAGGTGGGCACGGGACCCCGGGCGCCGGCGACGGTCTGCGTGCTCTCGGGGGACGTGCACCACGCGTACGTGGCCGAACCCCGAATACCCAGCACGGCACAGGTGTTCCAGCTGACCTGTTCCCCGGTCCACAACTCCATCCACACCGCCGTGAAATGGGGCTTCCGGCTGGGCTGGTCCCGGCTGGGCCGCTGGCTGGGGCGGGGCTTCTCCCGGCACGGCCGGACGGGCCGGCCCCCGCTGAGCTGGCGGCGTACGGGCGGGCCGTTCTTCGGCAACCAGCTCATGACGCTGGTTCTGTCGGGGCGCTCCGCGCGGCTGCGCCTGGACCAGGCCCGCAAGGGGCCCCGCCTGGTGACGGTCCTGGACCGAGACCTCACACCTGCGGACTGACGGCCGCCGCACTGACGGCCTCCGCACTGGCAGACACCGGAGCACCGACCCGGGCGTCCGGTCCGTGGACACCCGGCGTACGCTGTTCCGCTGTCAGCCGCCCCTGCCGCTCCCCCGCGACGTCGCGGCGCCTCACGCCGAGGCACGTCAACCGGACTGGGGAGTCCCGTTTTGCTTGAGACTCTGGGCTCGCTGGCTTCGAGCCCGTGGATCTACGCCCTCGTGGCGCTGTCCATCCTGCTCGACGTGTTCCTGCCGGTGCTGCCGAGCGGGGTACTGGTGGTCACCGCCGCTGCCGCCGCGGCGGCGGCCGGGGCGGCGGGCCCCGTGCCCGTGCAGTCCCAGGTCCCGGACATCCTGGCGCTGCTGGTAACAGCCGTCACCGCCTCGGTACTGGGCGACATGGCGGCGTACCGGCTGGCCCGGCGGGGCGGGGCCCGGCTCGACCGGGCCATCGCCCGTTCACGCCGGCTCACCCGGGCCCACGAGCGCCTCGGCACCGCACTCGCCCGCGGCGGCGGCGCCCTGGTCGTGGTGGCCCGCTTCGCCCCGGCCGGCCGCTCGGTGGTCTCCCTGGGCGCGGGCAAGACCCACCGCAAGGTCCGGGAGTTCCTGCCCTGGTCGGTCCTGGCCGCCCTCGCCTGGGCCGGGTACAGCATCGCCCTCGGCTACTTCGGCACCCAGTGGCTGGGCACCACCTGGCTCGGCACCGCGATCTCCCTGATCGCCCTCTTCGCCGCCGGCTCCCTGGCCGCCTTCGTAGTCCGCCGCCCCACCCCCGCCCCGGCCACCTGACCCCACGCCCACCTCCTCGACCAGGTCGCTCAGCATCGCGAAGGAGGACGGGAACACCGCCGCCAGTGTTCAAGCCCGCTCTGCCGCCGCAGGTCCTCGCCGATCCGGGCCCACCTCGGACCCCGCGGCACAGCGCCGCATTCCACGCCCCCGGCCACCCGCCCCACCGCCCAGCAGGACACCTGGCAGGCCGTGGCCCGAGCGGCACGGCTCGCGCTGCCCCATCCGATCAGCCGGGCGCCCCTCGCCGACCCACCGCAGCCGAGCACCGCACGCCGGCCACCCGCCCCTCCATCCCCGACCAGCCCACACCCGCCCCCTCCTGCCAACCCGCACCGGCTGCCCCTTCCCACCAGCCCGCACCACCCCCGCCGGCTACCCCCTCCGGCCAACCCGCCACCACCCCCGACCAGCCACACCCACCCCTCCGCCCCCGACCAGCCCGCACCACCCCCACCGGCTGCCCACACCGCAGCCCCAGCCCGCCACCACCTCTGGCACACGGGCCCTGGCCACCCCCTCCGGCCTCTGGCACACGACCCAGGCCACCCCCGCCGACCCCAGTTCGCGGGCACGACCCAGGCCATCCCCGCCGACCCCAGTTCGCGGGCCGGCCCCCTTCGGCCCCCGGTCACCCCCTCCGGCCCCAGTTCCGGTCCGGCCCGCGCCCCCACCCTCCCCACAACCCCGAGGCAGCCCGCGCACCACCCCCACCCGGCCCCCACGCCTGCCCTCAGCACCCGCCCGGCCCCGCCCGCCACCTTCAGGCCAGTCGGCCCACGCCCGCGACACGCCGCCCCGGGGCCCCGGGCACGGGGACCGCCCCGGACTCCGCCTCCCCTCCCCCTCCCCCCTCCCCCGGGCGGAGCAGTGGCTCACCCGTTCACCCGGCAGCGATCGCCGGGGCCACGCCGGGCTCCTAGCGTCCAGAGAACGGTGCGCACCCGAATCCGCGCCGCGCTGTTCCCGGAGCCCGAGGAGCCCTCTCCATGCCCGCCACCCCCCACGCCCCCGAAACCCCCCACAGCCGCCACCCGTACCGCCCCCTCCCCCGCCTGCTGGCGATCGCCGCCGCGACCCTCGCCTTCACCGCGGCCGCGCCACCGACCCTCGCCCAGGCCCAGCCCTCCGGCAGTGTCTCCCCGACCAACGTCGCCCCCGGAGGCCGGGTCAGCCTCAACGTCACCGGCTGCGGCACCCGCACCGGCAAGGCCACCTCCCGCGCCTTCGGCGACGTCTGGCTGACCCCCGGCAACGCCGAGGCCACCAACCTCTTCGGCGCCGCCACCACTTCCCGGAACATCAGCGCCGGCTCACATCCCGTCACCTTCGAGTGCGGCGGCCCCGGCGGCGAACGCGTCACCGTGGCGCTGAACATCATCCCGGGCGCCGCCCGGGGCGGACTCGGCGGCAGCGTCGACTCCATGAGCCCGGGCCAGATCGCCATCGGCGGCTCCCTCGTGGCCGCCGCACTGGGCGCCGGCGCCTGGATCCTGCGCCGCCGCACGGGCCACGCCTCCTGACCCGACTCCGAGCCCACCCGGAACCCGTACGCCCACCCCCTCCCTCCCCCCTCCCCCTCCCCGACACGGGAGTGGCCGATGGTCCCGCCCCATTCGGGACTTTCCCCACTCCCGACCGGGGGCCCCTCCCGCAAGGCTGAGTCCACGCACCGCTGCCCCTCAAGGAGCCCGCCATGGACCAGAGCCCGCGCCCCGTGATCGCCGCCGTAGACGGCTCCGCCAACGGCAACCGGGCCCTGGAATGGGGCATCTCCCAGGCCCTGATGGCCGGAGTCCCGCTGCGGATCGTGCACGCCCGCCTCTACATGAACAGCATCGGCGCGGCCCTGTCAGGAGCCTTCGTCGAGTCGGGCCTCGACGACGACCCCGTACTGATCCGGGTCCGCGAGGCGCTGGACGGCCGCGCCGGACTTCCCCCGATCGAGTACGCCTCGTACCCCGGCGCCCCGGACCAGGTGCTGCCCAGGCTGGGCGAGGACGCCCAGATGATGGTGCTCGGCTCGCGCGGCCGCGGCGGTTTCGCCAGCCTGCTCCTCGGCTCGAACGGCATCGCCTGCGCCAGCCAGGCCGCCTGCCCCGTGGTGGTCGTCCCGCGCGCCGAGCCGCCGCTGCACGACCCGTACGGGCAGGTCGTACTCGGCCTCAACAGCGCGGCCCCCGACGCCAGCACCACCTACTTCGCCTTCCGCGAGGCGGCCCGGCGCGGGGCCCGGCTCCAGGTGGTCGCCGCGCACGCCTGGCCCGGCCGGACCTTCACCACAGCCGGCGCCATCGGCACGGGCGCGCACGAGGAGACCGCCAACTCCCACGAGGTCGCGGCCCTGGCATCCGTACACCTGCGCCCGTACGCCGAACGGTTCCCGGAGGTGGAGATCGAGCAGCTGTCGGCCCCCGGCGACGCGGCCGGCCACCTGGTCGCCGCTTCCCAGGCCGCGGACCTCCTGGTCATCGGCCGTCACCGCAAGCGCCCGCTCTCCCCGCGCCTGGGCTCCGTCACGAACGCGGTTCTGCTCCACACCGGCTGCCCGGTCGCGGTGGTCCCCCTGGAGGAAGACGCCGTCCCCGTAGCCGCCTGACGGCCCGCCCCCACCCAGCCACCCTCACCCGGCCACGGCCGCCCCCGCCCCCCTGACGTGAAGCCCCTCCAGCAGGTCCCTCGTAGCCTCCGCGACCGCGTCGACGGCAGCATCGAAGACCTCCTGGTTGTGCGCGGCCGGCGCCCGGAAACCGGACACCTTCCGCACGAACTGCAGGGCGGCGGCCCGAATCTCCTCCTCGGTCGCCTTCTCCGGAATCGCAGGCGGACGCAACGTCTTAATCGATCGGCACATACCCCCACTATCCCGCTCCACGAACACCCCGTCACGGAACTGCGGGGCCCGCCCCACGCCCCACTCCCGACGTGAGCACCCCTTGCCCCGTGCCCCTCAGCCGGCCACCGGAGAGGGCGCTCCTTGGTGTCAGATCTCCATGCAAAAGACCCCCCGCCGTGATCGGCGGGGGGTCTTTTCGCTGGTGGGCGCGGACGGTTTCGAACCGCCGACATCTGCTTTGTAAGAGTCGCTATATCCAGGCCCGAAGCAGGGGACCCATGGCCACTGACCAGGGCTTATGCGGCAGGAGCTGAGGCCACGAAGATCGTTTGGGGGATATTTGGGAGATCCGACGCTCGGGACTTCTTGGTCAGACTCACGCGCCCCCACAGCGCCGTCCAGCCCAGGTTACGCATTCCGCGCTCGTAGAGTTCCTCAAGTCCGGCAAGCCGTTCCACCCGCATCGCCGGGGTGGGATGTTGGTACACCCTCTTGATCCCCGGTCGCAGGTGCCCCGCCTGCTCGTACGCCAGGGACGCCTTCACCCCGATCTGATCCTGATACGTATCGTGCGTGTGCCGCAGGTCCCGCATCGTCAGGCCCATCATGACCGGAGACCATGCCGGGCGCGCGGCATGCCCCTTCACGCGCGGCAGTCGGGGTCGTCCGTCTGCCGCCGGCCGAAGCTGCGCGCGGCCGAAGTTCCCGCGCCGCCAGAACTTCCCCTTAGGCGTAGAGAACACGTACGCGTGCGGCCAGTCCGCGAGGTGGTATCGGAGCAGCTGCTCGAGGAAGGGCGGGATGTCGATGTCGCGGGGCCGTGCCTCGTCGTTCTTCGGCGGCTCGAGCTGGAGCACGCCGCCCAGCCTCTCGCCCTCCGGCCCCCGACGGGTGTACTCGGCGAGGGTGCCGACCTGGGAATCAACGCGGATGACCGGGCACTCGAACCACCCGCCGTCGTGGGCCTGGCGCCGACGCAGGAGCGTGTTGTCCCGGTGGAGGGCGGCGCCTTCACCCCAGCCGAGCCCGGTGAAGGCAGTGGTGAGCACGTGGAGGCCGTTGACGGGGCCCATCCGGTCGGCGACGCGGAGCACGACCTCGACGGGGGCCCACTTGTCCTCTTGGCTCTTCTTCGGCCTCGCCGCGGCCGCTGTCGCCTGCGTGCGCCGGCGGCCGTAGAGCGGGTTGACGAGGAGGTGCTGTGCGTCGACGGCGCCGGTCAGGATCGTGGACATCAGGCTTACGCAGTGCCCCCTCGTCACGTCGTCGCACGTGAGGGTCTGCTGCCAAGCGTCCACATCGAACCAGGTGATCGCGTTCAGGGCCACGTGTTCCCATCGAGGGAAAATGTGCCCATCCAGGTTGTTCCAGCGCCGGTCTACAGTGTTGCCTCGCTTGGCCTTGGCCGGCATCCACGTCTTCCTGACGAAGACTCCAAAGTGCTGCCGCTGAAGCTTCGGGTCGATCCAGTTGCCGCGGCGGACGGCGGCCTCCTGCTCGCCGCCGAAGTCGAGAGCTGCCGCCTTCGTGCTGAACCCGGACTCCGTGCCCCAAGTGCCATCAGGCTTCTTGTACTTCGACTTCCAGCTGAACTGCTTCGTCTGCTTGCCGTTGCGGACCTTGAAGACCTTCTCCGCGTACGCCATGAATCCCCCTTGGGGCGCGCGAGGGCCTGCCGCCGGCTCGGGCAAGGAGGCGGCAGGCCCGTTCTCTGTGAGGGTGTGAGGTGTGCGCCGCTACTGCGGCTGCTGTGCGCTCAGTCGCGCTTCCAGCGCGACACGCTGCTGAATGACGACCGTCTCGGGTACGTCGTCACGCGCCCAGAGCACGGGGACTTCGCCGTCTGGGCAGTCGATCACTACAGCCATGCCGTGCGGGATCCACGGAACCCGCTCAACTCGAACTTGAATCCGCACAGCGGACCCCCCGATACCTGCGGGTGACCCCCCGTAACAGGTGCCTCACATACAACCACATTCGGCGGCGCTGGGAGGGGATTCGCGAGGGTTCACACCTTTCTCGCGAGGCCCTAATGCTCTTCGGCGAGGATGCCGCGAAGCCTACGCTGCAGGCGGGTCCAGGCCTGGATATCGCTGGCGACCTCGTCCGGCGCCGAGCTCTCCGGGTCCCGAAAGACCAGCATCACGACCTTCAGACCAGGGCGGACCTCGATCACCGGGTTGTCGAGGAGCTCACTGTGCGCCAGTTCGTATTCGACCATCACCGGTAGACGCATCCGCGCAGCCTGCGACGCGGATCGCTCGTCCGAATCCGCGACCGCGTCCTGAAGGGATCGCGGTTCACCGCCGGCGAGCGCCAGCCCCCCCGACCCCACGGTCCAGCCGAGCGCCCGCTCAACGGGGGCGACGGACGGAGGCATGCGCGTGAACGGCTTCCCCGACTCCAGGCGCTGGAGCGAGGAGAACCCGATGCCGGCCGCCTCCGCGAGGTCGCTCTGCGTCCACCCGCGCACCTTGCGGGCCGCGCGAATGGCCTCGGCGAGACGCTTCCAGTCCTGACTCATGAGGCCATGATGCCTCACTGCGAGGCAACACCGACAGCGCCCCGACCGCTATTGACCAGTAATAACCGGTCCGAGACACCTCATGAGCGTTGCCTCACGACCTGCCATTTGCCACACCCTTCACACCCGAACACCTTGCGAAACCTCGCCAATACCTTGCTGCGAGGCATTTTCAGGCGTAGCGTTCCTCACGTGACACCCCATGGAGCCGCAATCAAGGCTCTCCGTGAGGCACGCGAGCATTCCGTAAGGCACCTCGCGCACCTCACCGAGAGACATCCGAGCACGATCCTTCGTGTTGAACGTGGAGAGCGAGGCGCCAGCGCCGAGACCCTCCACCGGATCGCCGCGGCTCTGGACGTGCCTATCGAGGCCATCACCAGGGAGATGACGTGACGACCATGACCGCCGAGACGATCGGCCCGCCGCTGGTCGCGGCGCTGCAAGAGGCACTGCGAGGTCTGCTTCCCCCGTCGGCCGCGGACGCGGAGCTGAGGCTCTACACCCCGGCTGAAGCGGCTGCCCTACTCGGCGTCACCGAGAACTGGGTCACCGAGCGCGTCAAGAGCAGGCGGGTCCCGTTCACCCTCATCGGCCGCTTCCCGCGCTTCTCCGCCAGTCACATTCGAGCCATCACGGAGATGGGCGAGATCAACCCGACAACACGTCGCCCGAAGCGCCGCGCCTGACCCAAAAAGTTCGGGGCCGCCCGGACGGCTAGGTCCGTGACAGCCCCTCGGCAGTACCCACCACAGACAGAGAGGTACACCGTGAACCACGACACTACCCTTCTCGTCCCCGCGATCGCGGAGCGGACGACGGGCATGACGAACCACGCACACGCCGCTGCGGCGTTCATGGGGCTGACGCAGATGTTCGGGCACCTGCCCGCGCCGTACGTCACGATCCACTCGAACGCCGAGAGTCGTCTCGGTCTCCAGCTGCACTCGCCCGCCGAGTTCGAGGCGTGGCGGACGGCGCTCCTGGTCGCCCCGGACGCGGTCGAGCTGTCGGAGTGCGGCACCGGCCCGTGGCTGTCGGCTGACGCCGTGTTCCAGGGCGTGCCGATCCACCTGACCGGCTTCGGCATCGTGCCGACGGCGGTGGCCGCGTGAACACGAAGAGCATCAGCGGCGCCGCGAAGGTGATCTGCGCCCGGATGGGCAGGCCGAACGCCGTCGGAGCGACGATCGCCGTGGCACTGGACGCGGGTGGCTGGCTGAACACCGAGGACGCGGCCGTCGAGTTGGTCCGGCTGCGCTCGGATCACGTCGAGGACCACGCGCAGTTCGAGGAGTACCGCGATCTCGTCGCCAAGCTGCGGGCCCGGGTGGCCGAGCTGGAGGCCGCGCAGGCTGCCTTCCTCCACCCGTGGATCGAGCGCCTCGACGCGAAGTCCCTCGACAACTTCCTCATCGACCTGACCCGCGCGGCGGACTACGAGCCGATGAGCGGTGCCGCGGCCGAGATTGAGGAGACCGTCCGCCACTGGTGCGAGCTCGTCGCGGAGAAGGCGGCCGAGGAGCCGTACGCGCAGTGCCCGACGTGCCACATGCACACGAACGTCGGCGACCACTCGCACACGGCGCCCGACGAGAACGCGGCGGCTACCCGCTCGGTCGACGCCCAGCTCCCGCTCGTGGCCGCTCTCCTTGCCGATCGGCGGCAGGCAGCGGCCCGGGGCGGCACTCCGTGATCGCCTTACTCGCCCTCGCCGTGCTCTCGCTGGCCCTGCACCTGGCGCAGTACGCGGTCAGCAGGTCGATGGAGCGCCGTACCCCGCCGTCCCTGGCCCCGGTGGCCCTGCCCGCACTCACGTGGCCCGCCAACGCGGGGCGCGGCCGGCACCGCCGGGCCGGGTCGGCCCCGGACGAGTGGGCCGCCTGTCACAGCCTCCGCTGCGCCCACCTCACGATGCCCCACACCCGAACCCCCGCCGGGCTCGTCTGCGACGAGTGCGGCCACACCATCACGGGAGAACTGATGGACGACTACCAGGACTTCGCCGACGAGGTGGAGCACCCGACCCGCGAGGAGGAGAAGGCCGACGAGATCCGCCTCGACCTCGCCGACGAGGAGCGGCACGCCGCGCTGGAGGCACAGGCCGACCCGGGCCGCCCGGACGACGACATGTGCTTCGCCGAGTTCATCGACGGCTCGTACACCAACTGCGGGTGCGAGGACTGCGAGGACCGCGAGGCCCGAGAGGAGGCGGACCGATGATCGGATGGTTCCGTACGACCCGCCGGCTGAGGTCGGAAGTGGCCTATCTGCAGGGGCGGCTGAACGCGGCCGCCGCGGAGCAGCGCGCGCTCGTTGTCCGGCCGGGCCCGCTGCCCGGGGCTGCACCCGTCCCGGTGCCGGCTGTCCGGACCGACACCGCTGATGCTCTCCAGGGCCGGATCACCGCGTTGGAGAAGCTCAAGACCACCGCCGGGGCCCTGCAGCTGACCCGCGAAGTCCGGGTCTGGCGGGAGCGGGCGGCGAACTTCGAGGAGCAGCTCCTGGCGCTGCAGGTCGCCAACGAGGCCGCGGACGTGAACCTGGAGCGCGTCACGGGCCAGCTGGCGGCCGCCACCGCGCAGCTCACCAAGCTGGGGTGGCACGCCGAGCGCAGCGTGGGCCTGTCGTGAGCGACCTTCCCGTGATCGCGTTCTTCGTCGTGCTGGCGACCGGGGTCGTGGTCTGGCTCGTGGCGCTGGTCCTGGCCGTCGTCGGCCTGGCCCGCGGGGCGGTCCGTCTCTGGCAGGCCACCGTGGCCCGGGCGGTCGCCGCCCGCGTCGGGTGAGCAGGCCCGCCCGCCCCTGCGACTCCCTGTACGTGCCTCACGGCTCGCAGCCCGCCCGCCTGTACCCGTGCGGGTGGCGCTGCGACCGGCACACCCCCAACGCGCTGGCCGGGCGGCCGGAGACGCCGCCCGGCCCCGGCGGGCCCGCAGGGTCCTACCTCACCCGCACTAACCCTCCCCCCGTACCCGAACCTTCGGAGGATTCATGTCCGCCCCCACCCCCCTCGACGTAGCCGCCCGCGTCCGCCGGGCGCACGCCGACGGCTTCGGCTCCTCGTTCCGCGGTCGCTTCCAGCAGGGCATCCGGTGCAGCCAGATGCTCCCGCAGACCCGCCTCGTCGCCCTCACGCTGGCCTCGCTCGCCTCGGACAGCGGCGAGATCGACGCCTCCGCGCAGCCCGGGCTGATGGGCCTGGTGGCCGCTACGGGACTGACGCCCGGCCGCGCCGCCGTGAACCTGCGGATCCTCGAGCAGCGCGGCTGGCTGCAACCGCTGCGCGGCAGCCGGTACGAGACCACGGTCTTCACCCTGACGCTCCCGCTGTACCGCAGGACGGCCCTGCGCGAGTAGCTGCCCCCACCCACCCGTACGACGTCGCGAGACAGAGAGGCTCCCGTGCCCGACGAGCAGCAGCCGGACCACGCCAGCGGCGGCGTCCCGCACGCCTACCGCAACGCCCTGTACTGGCGGTGGACGCGGGATCTCCCCAAGCCCCTGCGCGGCGGGTTCCTCACCGTCCTCTACGCCCTGGCGGCGGCCGCCAACACCTCGGGCGTGCTGCGGATGCGGGACGGTAAGCCGATCCGTGTGCAGAGCGTGGCCGCCGCCTCGTGCTCGGATGTCAAGGACGTCCGGCGCTGGCTGGCCGCCGCGGTCGCCGCTGGTGTAGTCGCCACCGAGGAGCCCCCGGGCCCGGGCCGCCCGACCGTGTACGTGCTCATCATCTGCCCGCGTCCCGATTGGATCGCGGCCGTGGCGGCCCTGGAGGCCAAGCGGCGCCGCCGGCCGCAGAAGGAGGCGGCGCCGTGGGCCGAGGAGCCCGCCCCGGAGATGGGGGGACCGGCCCCCCATTCCGAGGGGGCGAATAGGGGGGACCGGCCCCCCAATTCGCTGGAAGGTAAATGGGGGGACCGGCCCCCCTTGGAAATGGGGGGACCGGCCCCCCTTGAAATGGGGGGACCGGCCCCCCAACGTCCCAGGGTTACCCAGGTACTACCCCAGGGAGAGGCCGCTGTTGGTGGTCACCTGACCCTGGGGGTCGCTCCCCCCGGTGGAGACGATCCGCCGGACGCGGATCCGCCGGCGGCCACCGCCCGGCCGACCCTGGCGGTCACCGCCCAGGAGCGGCGCGATGACCGGGCCGCACAGGTCAAGGCGAAAAGCGCCGCCAACGGGGGGCAGATGCCGCTCCTGCTGTCGGTACGCGACCCCGAGCACGTGGCCACCGTCGCCGAGGTCCGCGCGGCCGCCGAGGACGACCCCGAGGCCATCCGGCGGGCGATCTGCACCCTGGGCCGCACCGAGGCCATCCACGTCTACGGCTGGCGCCTGGTCTCCCCACACCTCACCGACGACATCACCGACACCGACACCGCCTGAGAGGGCCACCATGACCATCGACCTCGCCCCCGCCGCCCTGGACCTCGACGAGGAATGGGAGGACGTCGCCCCGTTCGCGGCCGCGCCCGTACCGCCCGCCCTCACGGCCGCCGAGGCACTCGCCGCCCACGGCCACCACGTCCACCTCGTCGCCGACGACGTGCAGTGCCTCACGCACTTCTGCACCGCCCTCCCCGGCGCCTGAGGAGCACCCGATGCCCAGCGACCACGACGTCGCCGCCTGCCCCAGCTGCGGGGAGCGCATCCGGTGGACCACCACCGCCACCGGCCGCCGCCAGGCCGTCAACGCCAACCCCAACCCCGCAGGGAACGCGGCCGTGTACCGCGACGGCGTCGGGACCCTGCGGTCGCGTGGCCTGACCACCGAGCGCCCCAACCCCGAGGCGTACGAGCGGCTGTACATGCCGCACGTCGCGACCTGCCCCGCCCCCCGCCGGCCGCGCTCCCGGCACACGGCGCCCCGGCAGCGGTCCGGGGTCAGGCCGGCGCCCTGGCAGGGGTGGACCCGATGACCACCAGGCCCAGGGTGGCCGTCGCCGAGGCGGTCGGCGCGGTGATCGCCGCGCAGCTGCAGCGGGACCTGGTCCAGCTGCTCGGGCAGCCGCTGCCCGACTCCGTCGCCGCCCTCCTCGGCCGCAACGCAGTCGCCGCGCTGCGGCAGGACGGCTGGCACATCGGTCCCATCCCGCCCACACCCGAACCCACCCCGGCCGACCCCGTAGGGAGCCCCGAATGATCATCAATCTCACCGGCGAGGACATCCGCGTCTACGGGCCGGACGCCCCCGACGTCATCACCGACGACGTCCTCCACACCGGATGCACGGTCATCGCCGCCGAGGCCGAGCTCCCGCCGGCCCACCTGGGCTTCGAATCCGTGGACCTCGACGAGCCCAGAACCACGCTCCACGGCGGCCAGCGCCTGGAGATCCACCTCGTGCGGTACCTCGTCCGGGACCTGCCCGCCTACCGCCCGGGCACGTACCTCCTCGTCGACCCCGCCATCGGCGCGTGCGTCCGGGGCCGTGCCGACCTCCTCGTCCCCCTCGACCAGGTCCACGACGCAACCGGCGCCCCGGTCGGCTACCGCTACCTCGTCAGCCCCTGCTGACCCCCACACGCCCCGCACACCCCCGAGAAAGGGCCGCCATGAAGATCAGCCCGGCCGTCGTGCTGCAGATGACCAGCGACGGGTACAGCGACCAGCAGATCGCCGACCAGCTGCGCACCGACCGCGCGACCGTCACCGGCATCATCGACCTGCACAAGAGCCTCGCCGCCCGCGGGGCGCTCCCGAGCACGCCCCCGGCCAAGGAACGCCCCGGCGTCGCGAAGCTGCTGTCGTGGGCGCAGGGCCACGAGGCCGCGTCCGTACGGCGCAGCGCCGAGCGGGTCCACACGCTCCTCGACGCCCTCCTCGTGCGGCACGAGGCCGAGTCCGAGCTCCTGACGGTCACGATGGAGGTCGTCGAGCTGGAGCAGCGCCTGGCCGAGGCCCGCACCCGGGCGGCCGCGCTCAAGCCCGGCGCCCGCCCGGCCCGCCCCACAGTCAAGCGCACGTACGACCCGGCCGTGGTCCGCGCCTGGGCCCGGCAGGCCGGAATCGCCTGCGCCCCCGCCGGCGTCGTCCCCAAGGCCGTCGTGGAGGCCTGGGAGCAGCGCGAGCGGCCGGCCGCGCCGTGAACATCCCGCCGAGCACGCTGCGGGTCCTGGCCGCGGCCATCGAGGACTACCGCACGGTGACCCCGCCCGACGAGGCCACCCCGGCCGCCCTCGCGGAGTACATCGCCATGTACCTCGTCGCCAGCAACCTGACGATCCGCCCCCACACCAACGCCTGAAGGAGGACCTGTGTCCCTCGCCACCGTCAGCCGCTCCCGGCCGCACGCCGACACCGAGCCCGCCGGCCACTGGGCGGAGCTCGCACGCTGCAAGAACCGCCTGGCCGAGTTCGAGGCCAGCGAGGACGCCGCCCGCTCGATCTGCATGGCCTGCCCCGTCCGCATCCAGTGCCTGGCCGATGCGCTCGACGAGGAGGGCCAGGCCACCGCCGGCTACCGCGACGGCATCCGCGGCGGCCTGGACCCCCGCGAGCGGGCCGCCCTGGCCCGCGGCGAGCAGCCCGTGCCCGACGACACCCCGGGCAACCGGGAAGAGGCCGAGAAGTTCCTGAGGGCCGCGACGCTCTGCGACCGCCTCGTCACGGAGATGCGCCGCAAGATGGGACTGCCCGTCGTCGCCGACCCCCAGAAGACCCCGCTCAAGCCGCTCACACTGCAGGAGCGCTTCGACCGGCGTACCCAGCCCGGAGACGACGGGCATCTACTATGGACCGGCCTGCCCGGCCTCATGACGGCCGGCCGCACGACCAGCGGCGTGATCGTCGCCTTCGAACTCGGCTACGGAAGGCCGCCCGAGGGCCAAGCCCGGGCCACCTGCGGGCAGGCCAGATGCGTCGCCTGGCAGCACCTGGCCGACCGCTCGATGCGCGAGGCCCTCGCCGCGGCCGCCCCGGCGACACAGCGGTGAGCCCTCACACCTCCATGTCGCCTGCGGGGCCCGCCCGGCCCCGCATCGGCTCCCTCTGCACCGGCTACGGCGGCCTCGACGCCGCGGTCCACGCCGTGTTCGGCGGCACCACCGCCTGGGTGTCCGACATCGACCCGGGCGCCTCCCGAATCCTCAAGCACCGCATGCCCGACGTCCCCAACCTGGGCGACCTCACCACGACCGACTGGGCCACCGTGGAACCCGTCGACATCGTGTGCGGCGGCTACCCCTGCCAGCCCTTCTCGCTCGCCGGGAACCTGAAAGGAACCGCAGATGAACGGCACATCTGGCCGGACATTGCCCGTGCCCTTGGGGTTCTACGACCCCGAATCGCGATCTTTGAGAACGTCGCAAACCACCTGCGACTCGGGTTCGATACCGTCCTCGCCGACCTTGCCAGCCTCGGGCTCGATGTTGAGTGGTGCGTTGTACGCGCGGACGAGGTCGGCGCTCCCCACCAGCGGCGCCGGCTCATCATCTACGCCAGCTCTCCCGACGCCACGGGCCAGGGACGCCCGGGGCAAGGGGTTCGAGGACGCGTTGCCGAACGTGGTGCAGCTGCTGCCGACGCCCCGAACCTCAGACAGGAACGGGCCGGGAGCACGCGGGGACGGTGGGCCGGATCTGCGGACGGTGGTCACCTTGCTGCCGACGCCGACGGCCACGCCCTACGGCAACAATCAGTCCCCCAGTCCGGGCTCGGCAGTACGGCCGTCGCTGCACTCACTGGCCCCGGCTCTGCTGCCAACCCCAAGGGCGTCGGACGGGGAGAAGGGGGGCCCGAATCAGCGAGGCAGCAAGGGCGACTTGGCGCTCCCATCGGCTGTGGTGCAGCTGCTCCCGACGCCGACCGTCGCGGACTCCCGCGGGACCCGGAACATCACAGCCGGCCGGAACACGGACAACCCGAACGTGAGCCTCGGCTGGACGCTCACGGACGCCACCTACAGCGGCCGGATTGGGGCCGGTTCGCCCCCGCCGTCCGACGTTGGGAGGCCGCTACCGGGCGAACAGCTCCCGGGGCAACTGACGATCGAAATCGGCTGAGCCCGCTCTTCGTCGAGTGGCTGATGGGTCTGGAAGCCGGATGGGTCACCGACGTTCCCGACCTCTCCCGGACTCAGCAGCTGCACGCGCTCGGCAACGGAGTTGTTCCGCAGCAGGCCGAGGCCGCCATACGACTGCTCAGAGACAGGGCCACCAACGGCACTGCACACGCGTGGGTGCACCCGTGAGCGCCTCGATCACCCTGCGGTGCAACACGGTCTGGTGCGAGAGCGCGTGCACCGGAGCGATCACGACCTACTGCAGCAGCATCGCCGAGGCGCGCGCGGCCGCCGGCGCCCAAGGCTGGCGCTCGCACCCGTCCGACGTCGACTACTGCCCGGGCTGCTCCGGGACCAGGAGCCCCGGCGCCAAAGCCGCCGTCCGGCGGCTGCTCCCACGACCGCCCCGCCAGAGGAAGTCGCGTCCGTGAAAGCCCTCGCACTCCTCGCCGTGTGGACCGCGGCCAGTTTCTTCGCGTTCCTCGTCCTCGCCCGCATCGGCTACAACCTCAAGCGCCACCTCAGGAGCCACCGATGAACCTCTGCGTATGCCGGACCGAGCTGACGGACGGATACCTCTGCGCACGCTGCCGGGCGGCAACGCACGGCCGGCTGCTGCGGATCCCTTCCCTGTACCGGCTCCTGGAACCCGAGCTGCAGCCCACGGCGGCCGCGCCCTCGTACGGCCGCGTGCGCCTCGTCGAGGCGCCCATGCCCGTGTCCGCCGAGGTGCTGACCATGCGCGGCCCCGGCGGCATCGTGGGCGTCCTGGAGGACTGGTGGGCCGCCATGCAGGCCTCCCGCGCCGGATCGGCTCCCGTGATCAGCGGGACGGTCGAACAGCGCGTCGGCACGGCCGCGGGGCGCCTGGCGTTCCACCTTGACTTCGTCGTCGACTGGGCCGAGGCAGGATCCCTCGCCACCGAGATCCGCCGGCTCGACGAGCGGGCCCTGGCGATCGTCTGCCCGCCCGACACCCGAGAGCACGGCGAGCGCCTCGGCCCCTGCCCCGCCGAGACCGGCACGGGCGCTGTGTGCGGGGCCGTCCTGCGCTACTACCGCGGGAGCTCCCCCAAGAAGGTCACCTGCCCGTGGTGCGAGGTGGTCTACCCGCCGCACTCCTGGGCCGACCTGAAGGCCTGGATCGACCACGACGAGGAGGTGCTCCTCGCCGGGTAACCCCCGGACAGCAGAACGGCCCCCGCCGGTGCACGAACACCAACGAGGGCCTGACCGACACCCCTTGAATCGACCAAGGAGAGCAGCTGTGCCCGATCTTGCCACGCCCACCCCCACCCCCGCACACGAGCCCCAGCGGCTCCGCATCGCCACCGGCCGCGTCGAGCGCCACGGTGGCCGCACGCTCATCCTGTGCACCACCACGGACGGCGTCTCGGTCACCGCCTACCGGGCGGTGACCCGATGACCGGCCTGCCGCCCACCGAGACATGCCGGGCCCTGCTCCTGCAGATGGCCGCCTACCTCGACCGCTCCCGCCCCACCGGCGTGATGTGGCCCGAGGGCCGCGGCATCATCGCCGGCCACCTCGCCGCCGAGCACTACGGCATCCGCACCGACCTCGTCGCCACCATCGAGGCCGAACTCCTCGACCACGCCCCGGCCGTCACCCCCGGCATCCTGCGCGGCCAGTACGCCGAGCAGCTGCGCGACGCCGCCCGCTCCTGACCCACCCGCCCCCCGGCCGGGCCCGCCGCACTCCGCGACAGGCCCGGCCACAACCGCGACAAGGCCACCCCATGACCAACCCCGTACCCGACGCCGTGGTGCAGCGTCGCGCGCTCGTCGCCGAACTGACCCGCGACAAGAAGTCCCTGCGCGACATCGCCAAGACCCTCGGCGTCTCCAAGGACGTGGTGCGCCGCGACAGAATCGCCAACGCCGCGACACCCACCGCACGGCAGGCCCGCCTGCGCGACAAGGCAAGTCAGGCCGCCGCCGCGATGGAGCAACTGCGCGACGCCGTGGACGCGACAGC
Source organism: Streptomyces sp. TBY4 (assembly GCF_024213195.1). Lineage (GTDB taxonomy): Bacteria > Actinomycetota > Actinomycetes > Streptomycetales > Streptomycetaceae > Streptomyces. The sequence goes on from NZ_JANAVF010000011.1 coordinate 177,883, forward strand.
GGCCGCCCGCCCCGCTCACCAAGTCCTGGTGACCGACGAGACCGCGCGCGAGTGGCTCGCCCAGCTGCGCGCGGACATCACCGTTCTCACCGTTGTCGCAGAGTCCTTCCGCGACATGTACCCGCACCTGGCTGACGCGCCCGCGACACCTGACGCCTGACCGCGACACCCGCCACTGTCAGACCCCGCCCGTACCGTCAGGGCATCCCATACGCGTTCGCAGGGCTGCTGACGCTACTCGGGACCCGGCCCCGCCCGAACGCTCCACGGGCGGGGCCTCCTCCTGACACCATGGGCTGCCCCGGCCGCCCCCGGCCCGGCCGACGGACCCGACGCCGTCCAGCACGAGGAGGCCCACCATGCACCGCATCAAGGTCGAGGGACTCACACCGGCCCGCGCACCGGGCAGGGACGAGCAGCCGTTCCCGACCACGTTGTCCCTCGGCGGCATCGTCGCCGACAACATCAGGGCGGCGGTCCTCGGACAGTGCGCGTGCGGCCAAGTCCTCCTCGGCATCCGCTACGAGGCGGACCGTGACAGCGAGGTCACCACCAACCTGCCGTGCGGCCACACCCGAGGACCGGCATGAGGGCAGCGACGCGGGAGTACGAAGGGCCAGCCACCATCGGTGGGTTGAGCCTGGAGAAGGTGCATATCCAGGAGGGAACGGAGGAGGCAGAGCCGCTTTGGAACCCCGGTGATTCCTTCCCGCTCGTGCGCTGGTGGGATGGCGTGGTTCGCGGGAACGACCCCGCCATCCTCCGGGCGGCGCTGAGCCTGCCCGACGGGCCGGCCGAGGTCGTCCTGCCGGTGGGCCGAGCGGTGGCGTACCTGACCATCGACGTGACACAGGCCCTGGACCGGATCGATCCCGACTGGCAGATCAGCCTCCAAGGAGCTGGCCCGTCCCCCCTGAGCCAGCGGACCTAGCGGGCGCCATGAGCCGGACATCCGAGGACCGCTGGGCGAGACTGGGCAGCATGGAGTACGCCAGCCTGCCGCCCGGGCAGCTCACCACCAGCACGGCCGCCCTCGCGTGCGGCGTGCAGCCCGCGACCGTCCGCGACTGGGTCCGTCGAGGCCTCCTGGCCCGGGCCGGCGGCACGCCCAAGAGGCCCATCTACCGACTCGCCGACGTCCTGGCCGCCCGCGACGCACCGAAGCCCACACGTGCTGGGCAAAGGGCCAGTGATCATGCCGCTTGACACTCGAACATCGGCGCGCCACGATTTGGGCGTACAGCCATGCCCAGACGCAGGCTGACCAGGACACCCGAGGCCTCGACCACGCATCACGGTCGGGGCCTTCTCCATGCCCAGGAGGCAGCAGCCATGGACAACCCCAACGGCGAATCCCCGAGCCCACTGACCGCACTGACCGCCGCTGCTGTATCCATGCACGAGCTCTACACCGAGTACGTGAAGGCGGGCTTCACCAAGGCCGAGGCCATGGAGATCCTGAAGGCTCTGATCACCAAGAGGCCATGAGTCCGCGCAAGGCCATGCAGGTGTGCCCGACGCCTGGGTGCCCCACCCTCACCCTCATGGGTCGCTGCCCCCCATGCCGCGCCGCGGCCGAGGCGAGCAGGCCGGCGTACAAGGACGCGGGCCGCAACACGAGGTGGCGCAACGACAGCGCGCGCTACCTCGAGGACCATCCGTACTGCGAGTGCCCCGCCTGCGCCCTGCTGCCTCCCCTGCAGCGCGACGTCGCTACCGAGGTCGACCACATCGACGGGCTCGGGCCGCTCGGTCCGCGCGGGTTCGACACGGCGAACTGGCAGGCCATGAGTAAGCGGCACCACAGCCGCAAGACAGCGCAGGAGACTTGGGGCCGCTGATCACGTGCGGTGACCGGCCCAGGGGGGTGACCCCCGATCCGGCCGGGGGGCCCAGACGCGGGGGAGGGCTCCGGGTGGTCCGTCAGGTTCAAAGGGTCCCCGGACGTCACGCAACGTGATGCCGATCGGTGCCGCGCAACGCGGTCGAGGGAGTGATCGACATGGCCCGTGGTGGAGCTCGCGCGGTGTCCGGGCCGGCGCCCGACCCGAACGCGCTGCGGCGCGAGCGTAAGACCGATGCCGCCGGGTGGCGGACGCTGCCGGCCGACGGCCGGGACGGCGACGCCCCCGAGTGGCCGCTGACCGAGGCCACCCAGCGGGAGTGGGAGGTCTGGGAGGACCTGTGGGAGAAGCCGCAGGCCGTGATGTGGGAGGAGATGGGCCAGGCCCTGGAGGTGGCTCTGTTCGTCCGGACCCTGACCGAGGCCGAGCGCGTCGATGCGCGGGTCGACATCAAGAAGATGGTCCGCGGCTACCTCGACAGCCTCGGTCTGAGCGTGCAGGGCATGCTCCGCAACCGGTGGAAGATCGCTCCCCCCGCTCCCGCCGCGGCGGCCTCCGTCTCGAGCGCCGTCGCGCCCGCCGTACGCCGGCCGTCTGCTCGCGACCGGCTCAAGGTCGTGCCCAGTGGCGAAGGCCTCTGACGCCGCCGCCGAGTTCGTCGTCGACTTCCCCACGCTGTGGGTCGTTGCGGACTGGATCGAGGAACACTGCCCGGTCCCGGACGGGTTCCGGCGTGGTGAGCGCCTCGAGCTGTACCCGTGGCAGCTGTGGTGCACCGTCAACCACTACCGGGTCAAGGCGGGCGCGCGCGTCGGCCAGCTGGCGCCCGCGTTCCAGTACCGGCGCTCGCTGGTCGTCGCCCCGCAGAAGACCGGCAAGGGCCCGTGGTCCGCGGCGCTGGTCTTGGCGGAGGCGGCCGGGCCGGTCGTGTTCGACGGCTGGGCCAAGGGCGGCGAGCGGTACGAGTGCGCGGACCACGGCTGTGACTGCGGCTGGTGGTACGAGTACCGTGCGGGCGAGCCCATGGGCAGGCCCTGGCCGACTCCTCTGATCCAGCTGACGGCCACCTCCGAGGACCAGGTGGCCAACGTCTACCGGCCGCTGCAGTCGATGGTGAAGCTCGGCGCGCTGGCCGGACGGATGCGCGTGGGCGAGGAGTTCACCCGCGTCGGCGACGAGGGCCGCATCGACGTCGTGACGTCCTCGGCCCTCTCGCGGCTCGGCAACCCGATCAACTTCGCGCTGCAGGACGAGACCGGCCTCTACAACACGGCGAACAAGCTGCGCCGCGTTGCCGAGACACAGCGCCGCGGCGTGGCCGGCATGGGCGGCCGGTCGATGGAGACCACCAACGGCTGGGACCCGTCGGAGAACTCGGTCGCGCAGACGACGTCCGAGGCGAAGGCCAAGGACATCTTCCGGTACCACCCGCAGGCCCCCAAGTCGCTGTCCTACCGGGACAAGCGGCAGCGCCGGAAGATCCACAGCATCGTCTACGCCGGGTCCGCTCACGTCGACCTGGACGCGATCGAAGCCGAGGCGGCCGAGATCATGGAGACCGACGAGGCGCAGGCCGAGCGGTTCTTCGGCAACCGGTGCGTGGCCGGGTCCGCCTCGTGGCTGGACGTCGCCAAGTGGGCCGTCAAGGCCAAGCCCCGGCGGGTGCGGCCGATGACCCGCATCGTGCTCGGCTTCGACGGGAGCGACTCCGACGACTGGACGGCGATCCGGGCCGAGACGATGGACGGCTACCAGTTCACCCCGGTGTACGGACCCGAGGACGAGCCCACCATTTGGAACCCGGCCGACTACGGCGGCCAGGTCCCGCGCGCCGAGGTGCGCGCGGCGATGGACCAGCTGATGAAGCGCTACGACGTGGTCCGGCTGTACGCCGATCCGCCGTACTGGGACACCGAAATCGACGAATGGGTCGACCTGTACGGGGAGGAGCGCGTCATCCGCTGGCACACCCGACGCATCGTTCAGATGCACTCCGCCTGCGAGCGCCTGAAGACCGACGTCATCAAACGCAACAGCGACGGGGCCGCGTTCACGCACGACGGGTGCGAGATCACCTCCGGGCACCTCGCCAACGCCCGCGCGGCGGCCCGGCCGATGGACCGGTACGTCCTGCGCAAGGCGTCCCCGCCGCAGAAGATCGACGCGGTCATCCCGTCCGTGCTCGCGCACGAGGCGCTCGGCGACGTCATCGCGGCCGGCCTGACCGAGCGCACCGAGTCCTACTACTACGGCAGCTGAGGAGGGCCCGATGGCTTCCGAGACAGAAGCGCTCCGCCTGGTCGCCCTCCTGGAGAACGAACTCGTCCGCAGGCGGGGACCGATCGACCGGCACAACGACTACTACCGCGGCAAGCACCCGCTGAAGTTCGCCTCGGAGGAGTTCGCGAAGTTCCACGGCGAGCGGTACGCCGACTTCTCCGACAACTGGGTGCAGGTGGTCGCCGACGCTCCCGTCGAGCGGCTCACCGTTACCGGGTTCCAGGCCTCCGGCGAGGTCTCCGCGGACAAGGAACTGTGGAGGGTATGGCAGGTCAACGGCCTGGACGCCGATTCACAGCTCGGGTTCCTGGGATCGATCACCGGGGCCCGGACGTTCGTCCTCGTCTGGGGCAACCCTGACGACCCGGACATGCCCGTCGTCACGTTCGAGGACGCGAGCCAGTGCATCGTCGGCTACGAGCCCGGATCTCGCCGCCGTCGCCGTGCCGCCCTGAAGCGCTGGCAGGACGGCGGCGAGGACTACGCGACGCTCTACCTGCACGACGAGGTGTGGAAGTTCTGCCGACCCCTGCAGCGGCAGGACAAGTCACCGCAGATGGCCGACGTCGACGAGGAGCTGAAGCGGTGGCAGCCGCGCGAGCTGGTCACGGAGCCGAACCCGCAGCCCAACCCCATGGGCGTGGTCCCGATGGTGGAGCTCCCCAACAAGCCGATGCTGGTCGAGGAGCCGATCAGCGACGTCTCCGGCGTGGTCGCCATGCAGGATGCGATCAACCTGCTGTGGGCCCAGCTGTTCACCGCGTCGGACGCCGCTTCGTTCCCGCAGCGCGTCATCATGGGCGCCGAGCGGCCGACGATCCCGAAGCTGAACGCGGCCGGTGAGATCGTCGGCAAGCAGGCCGTCGACCTGCAGAAGTTCCAGGTGGACAGGGTCGCCTGGATCACCGGCAAGGACGCCCGTATCGCCGAGTGGCAGGCCGCCAACCTGGCCATGTACACCGGCATCATCGAGACCGCGGTCGGTCACCTCGCGGCCCAGACGCGCACCCCGCAGCACTACCTGATCTCGTCCATGTCCAACATCGGCGAGGGCACCCTCCTCGCAGCGGAGACCGGCCTGGTCAAGCGCTGTGACCAGAAGATCCTGTGGCTCGGCCAAGGCCTGCGCGAAGTGGCCCGGCTGATCGCCCTGGCCAAGGGACAGACCGCACTGGCCGAGGCACTGCGCTCGGGCCGGGTGCTGTGGGCGGACACCGAGTCGCGCAGCCACGCGCAGATGGCGGACGCGCTGCTGAAGCTGAAGCAGCTGGGGTTCCCCTTCGAGTGGCTGGCCCTGCGCTACGGCCTGACCCCCACCGAGGTCGCCGACGTCATCGCCATGCGGGAGCGCGAGGCGGAGGCGGACCCCGTCGCCGAGATCACGCGCATGATGGCCAACCGGCCCGGCCCGCCCGACGGCGCCGCCGGGCCGGAGCCTGACGGCGACGAGGAGGAGGAAGGCGATGCCGCCCTCGGCTGAGGCGGTCGCGCACATGAACGCCCGCCTGCGTCTGGCCGCGGCGACGTCGCGGGCGGTCCGGGCGAAGTGGCTGCGCGTGGACCGCGACAACATCCACACCTCCTGGCTCGGCCTCATGGCGGACGTCCTGGCGGTGATGGCGGGCGGACAGCTGGCCGCGGCGTCCGGCACGGAGCCGTGGCTGCAGTCCCTCCTCGGTGACGACGAGGACCGGGCGAGCTCGGACCGGCTGATTCCCTCCTCGCTCGTCGGGGTCACCGGCAACGGCCTGCCCCTGGCCGACGTCCTCATGTCCCCTATGTGGTCCGCGCTGCGCCTGGTCACCGCCGGAGCCCCGGTCGTGCAGGCGATGGCGCGCGGCCAGGTGCTCCTCGACCTCCTCGTGCGGACGACGATCGCCGACACCGGGCGGGCCGCCGACTCGGTCGGCATGGTGTCGCGCCCGGCGATCACCTCCTACGTCCGGGTCGTCGAGGCCGGCGCCTGCAACCGGTGCGTGATCCTCGCCGGAAACGAGTACGGGGTCTCGTCCGCGTTCGCGCGGCACCCCCGCTGCCACTGCTCGATGGAGCCCGTCACCCGCGACCACAAGCCCACACCGACCAGCCCCAAGACCCTGTACGACGCGATGTCCGCGGCCCAGCGGCACAAGGTGTTCGGGGCGGCCGCGGTCAGGGCGATCGACGCCGGCGCCGACATCGGCCAGGTCGTCAACGCCCGCCGGGGCATGACCTCGGCGACCGTGTACGGACGCACCGTCCAGGCCACGACCGAGGGCATCACCCGCCGCGGCCTGGCCGGCCAGCGCCGCAAGAACTTCGACAAACTGCCCGGCAACCGGTACCGCACCGCCCGGACGCCTCGGCTCATGCCCGAGGAGATCTACCGCCAGGCCCGCGGCGACCGCGAGCACGCGGTACGGCTGCTGCGCCGCAACGGCTACCTCACCTGACCCGCGCCCGCGCGCACCGCGCAGGCGCCCACCCCCGCAACGGGAGTCCCCCATGGACCGCTCCACCCTGCCCCGCCACGCCCGCGCGCACGCGCCCGGCTGGGCTCACCCCTACCCGCCCGGCCCGCTCTCGCCCGTCTTCTATGCCGACGGCGACCAGGACGACGACCAGGACGGCGAAGAGGATCCCGCCCCCGGCGGCGCCGACGACCAGGACGGCAAAGAGGACGACGACGAGGCCGACCCGGCCGGGGCGGATGAGCTCGGCGACAAGGGCAAGCGCGCGCTGGCGTCCATGAAGGGGAAGTGGCGCGCGGAGCGGGACCGGGCCAAGGAGCTGGAGCAGCGCCTGGCCGAGAAAGACGGCGCGGACGAGGCCGAGACGATCCGGCTCAAGGCCGAGCAGGAGGCCGTCGCGAAGGCCAACGCCCGGATCATCCGCTCCGAGGTGAAGGCCGCGGCCAAGGGCGTCCTGGCGGACCCGGCCGACGCCTACAAGTTCCTCGACCTCGGCCAGTTCGAGGTCGACGAGGACGGCAACCTCGACGAGGACGAGGTGGCCGAAGCAATCCAGGACCTGATCAAGGAAAAGCCCTACCTGGCAGCCGCAACGGCGAAGAGGTTCCAGGGCACTGGCGACGGCGGCGCAGCGCGCAAGGCGAGCCGACCGAAGCAGCTCACCCGAGCAGACCTCAAATCCATGACCCCGCACGAGATCGCGAAGGCCGGCGACGACGGCCGCCTCGACGATCTCCTCGGCGGGAAGTAGCCCAGGAGGCAACCCACCATGACCGTCCGCAACTTCGTCCCCGAGTACTGGAGCAGCAAGCTCCTCGTCGCCGCACGCAAGGCCCTCGTCTACGCGGCGCCCGGCGTCGTCAACCGCGACTGGGAGGGCGAGATCGGCGACTCCGGCGACACCGTCCGCATCACCTCCGTGTCCCGCCCGGCGATCGGCACCTACGTGCCCGGCACCACCGTCATCACGCCGGAGAAGCTGCAGACCGGGCAGCGCACCCTGACCGTCGACCAGTCCAAGTACTGGGCGTTCATGGTCGACGACATCGACAAGCGGCAGGCCAAGGGCGGGCTGATGCCGCAGGCGATGAGCGAGGCCGCCTACGGGCTGGCCGACATCATGGACCAGTACGTCGCCGGCCTGTACACGCAGATCGCGGCGGCGAACTTCCTGAACGTGGTCGGCTCCCCGATCGACACGTACACCGCGCCGACGGACTTCTACAACAAGATCCTCGTGCCGCTGCGGACCAAGCTGTCCAAGGCCGACGTGCCCAAGGCCGGCCGGTACGCCATCGTCCCGCCGGAGGCCTACGCCTCCCTGCTCCTCGACGACCGGTTCATCAAGGCCGACGCCGCGGGCACCGACGCCGGCCTGCGTAACGGCCTGGTCGGCCGCGCCGCTGGCTTCGACATCTACGAGTCGAACAACTGCCCTGTCCCGACCGGCGATACCACCGTCGTGCAGGCCGGCGTGAAGGAGGCGATCACGTTCGCGGAGCAGCTGAACAAGACCGAGGCCTACCGTCCCGAGTCCTCGTTCTCGGACGCGGTCAAGGGCCTGGCCCTGTACGGCGCGAAGGTCATCCGCCCGGACCACCTGGCCGCCGCGTTCATCAACCCCGCCTGATCGGAGCCCGCCCCATGGCAACCACCACCATCCCCTACTCGGCGCTCGTGCCGAACGGGAACCTTGCCCAGCCCGCCGGGACGACGACGGTCGTCGCGCCGACCAACAACATGAAGATCGCCGACGCCTTCGCCGAGCTCACCCTGCTGCGGGTGGTCAACACCGGCGTGCAGCAGGTCATCAAGGTCAAGGCCGGCACCGGCCCGCAGGCCATCGCGGCCGGGCAGGGCGACCTGTCGGTGACCGTCGCCGCGACGACCGGCGTGCAGTTCATCGGCCCGTTCGAGTCCGGCCGGTTCCTGCAGTCCGACGGCTCGCTCCTCATCGAGGCCGCGACCGTCGACGCCACGATCACCGCGTTCAGGATCCCGAGGAACACCTGATGGCCGAGACGATCTATGTCCGGGGTGAGGGCGGCATGGTCATCGCGATGGACCTGCCGCTGCCCGAGTCCATCGCCGAGCGGTACGAGCGCGGGCAGCTCGCCCGCGTCCACTCCGACGGCTCCCCGTACACGACCGCGGTCGCGCTCGCGCAGGAGGCCCCGGCCGCGCCGGCCGAGCCGGTCGACGAGCCGCCGGCCGAGCCCGCGACGGGGCGCGGGCAGCGGCCGGGCATCAACGCGGCCAAGTCCGAGTGGATCGCCTACGTCGTCGCGCAGGGTCTGCACTCCGCCGAGGACGCGGCGAACTACACCAAGTCCGACCTGATCGACATGGTCAGCTGACCGCCAGGAGGCCGCCGTGGCACTGACCTCCCTGGCCAGCATCGAGGACCTGTCCGCGCGCGGCCTCGAGGTCGACCCGTCCGAGTCGGGCATCGTCGACGTCTACCTGGCCGTGGCGTCGGCCGCCGTACGCGAGGCGGCCGGCACCCCGATCAGCGCGACGACGTCCACCGTCACCGTCGAGGGCGAGGCCGGCCAGTGGCTGCGCCTGCCCGGCCTGCCCGTCACCGCGGTCACCTCCGTCAAGCTCGACGGCGTCGCGATCACGGACTGGCGGCTGCGCTCCGGCATGCTGTGGCGGGCCGCCGGCTGGACCGGCTACGACGGCCCCTCCGAGGTCGAGGCCGTGTACGCGCACGGGCTGCCCGACGTCCCGGCCGACATCGTCGATCTCGTGTGCCGGATGACCGCGGCCGCGCTCATCGCCTACCGCTCCGAGGAGGGCGGCACCGGCCTGGCCGCGGACAAAGTCCTCACCTCCGAGCGGCTCGGCGACTGGGCGGTCACCTACGCGGCCGACGGCCGGATCACCGAGATGGAACTCCCGCAGCACTGGGCCGAACGCCTCGCCGCCCGCTTCGGCGGCGGCGTGTCCCTGGTGCAGTCCCGGTGAGGGCCGTAGGCCGGCAGCTCAACCGCGTCCTGCAGGTGTGGCGGCCGGGCACCACCGACGACGGAGCCGGCGGGCAGGACACCGTCCTCGCCCTGCAGGGCACCGTCCGAGCCAAGGTCGACGAGCCTTCCAACGCCGACCGGCTGCTCGCCGCGCAAGCCCAGTCCGAGCACACCCACACCGTGTTCCTCGCCCCGACTGCGGACGTGCGCCGCGGCGACGAGCTGCGCGGCACCGACCGGCTCGGCACCGCGCAGGTGCTGCGCGTCCTGGCCGTCGTCTCCCCCTCCACCCCCGTCTACCGCAAAGCCCCCTGCCAGCTGATCCAGAGAGAAGGAACCTGACATGGCCGCCCTCGCACTCACCCTCGTGCCCGTCGCCGGCGGTGCCACCCTCGACACCACCGCCGTCTCGGCGACCGCCCTCGGCGACACCGCACCCATCGGCCCCGGCCGATTCTTGTACGTCTTCAACGGCGACGCCACGTCCAAGACCGTCACCATCGCCTCTCCCGGCACGGTGTCCGGGGTCGCGATCGCCAACGTCACCGTCACCGTGGCCGCGGGCAAGACTGCCTGCGTGCCCCTGACCGGCCTCTCGCGCGGGGCCGACGGTCGGGCCGCGATCACCTACAGCGCGGTAACCGCGGTCAAGGTCGGCGCGTTCGAGCTCGGCCGGTGACCGCGCCCGTCCCGCCGGCGGACTCAGACGATGCCCTTGCCCGAGCCGAGGACCACCTGCAGACCCGTCAGGACGCCCGCCCGGCGATCGCCTGTGCGCTGATCGCGATCGCCCGCGAGCTCGGCACGATCCGCCGCGATCTGCGCAAGAGGAGGTAGCCGTGGCCATGACGGTCCGCGTGAGGGGCCTGGAGGAGCTCGCCAAACGGCTCGACGAGCTGCCCGAGGAGATCAAGGAGGCGCTGCGGCGAGCTGTCAAGGAGTCGGCCGAGGCGGTCAAGAAGGACACGCAGGAGGCGGTGCGGGTCGACACGACGAACCTGCGCGAGAAGGTCGACATCACCTACTCCGACTCCGGGCTGACCGCACACGTCGGTTGGAGCGACGCGGACACCGCGGCCTACGCCACCCTGCACGAGCACGGCACCCGGGCGATCACCGCGAACCCGGCACTCGGCCCCGCCCTCGAGGCGGAGCGGGCCCGCATCGTCACCCGGATCACCGACGAGGTCCAGCGGGCCACCCGGTGACCGCGCCCGCCGCCCTGGCCCCCGTGCAGCAGGCCGTGTACGGGCGGCTGACCGGTGATCCGGCGCTGATGGCGCTGATCACCGGCGTGTTCGACTACGTGCCCGAGGCGGTCGCCTTCGACTACGTGACGATCGGCGAGGCCACCGAGATCCCCGACAACCGGCACGGCGGATTCGGCCGGCAGACCACCCTGACCCTGCACGTCTGGACGAAGTACCGCGGGCACGCGCGCGGCCAGCGCATCGCGGCCCGCATCGTCGAGCTCCTCGACCACCAGGCGCTCACCATCGCCGGGCTGCACCACGTCGCGACCCGGTTCGAGTTCTCGCAGACCCTCACCGACCCGGAACCGCCCGGGGACATCCGGCACATCCCGATGCGGTTCCGCATCATCACCGAACAGGAGTAGACCCATGGCTGGACTCGACGGATTCGGCACCCAGTTCAGGCGCGGCGACGGCGTCGTCCCCGAGGTGTTCACGCCACTGGCCGACGTCACCAACGTCTCAGGCCCCGGCCTGTCACGGGAAACCATCGACGTCACCTCGCACGGCAGCCCGGACGCGTGGATGGAGTTCATCGGCGGTCTGAAGGACGGCGGTGAGGTGTCGATCGACATCAACTACGACCCCGCCAACCACGACGCGCTGATCGAGGACTTCGACGACGACGCCCCCCGCAACTACCAGATCGTTTTCCCCGACCCGGACACCACCGTGTGGGCGTTCAAGGCCGTGATGACCGGGTTCGAACCCGAGGCCCCCTACGACGACAAGCTGTCCGCGACCCTCACGTTCAAGGTGTCCGGCAAGCCCACGATCTCCTGACCCGTCCCCACCAACCCACCTACAGAGAGGCGCGGCCGTGGCCCTGCTGACCCGAGTACAGATCGACGCCGCAGACGACCGCACATGGGAGGACGTCCCCGTTCCGGAGTGGGGAGGGGAAGTGCGCCTCCTCGGCCTGTCCGGCACCGAACGCGACGCCTACGAGGCCTCCATGGTCCGTGTCGGCACCACCGGCAAGGTCTCCGGCGTCAACCTCCTCGACGCCTCCGCCCGGCTCCTCGCCCGGTGCATCGTCGACGAGGACTTCCAGCGGCTCTACACCGACAAGGAAGTCCAGGCCCTCGGCGCCCGCAACGGCAAGGTCATCAAGCGCCTGTACGCCAAGGCACAGAAGATCTCCGGGCTCGGCAAGGACGCCGCCGAGGACGCCGCGGGAAACTCCGAGCCCGCCCCGAGCGGGCCTTCTACTTCCGCCTAGCCCTGGCCAAGGGAGTCTCGGTCGCCGAGCTCCTGGCCACGCACTCCTCGGCCGAGCTCACCGAGTGGATCGCCTACGAGCAGGTGACCGGGACGATCGGGCAGGCCCGCGACGACCTGCTCATGGCCGTACTCGCCGCCACCGTCAGCAACGCCGCCCGCAGCAAGGGCCGCAAGGCGCGGGTCACCGACTTCCTGCCCAAGTGGGACCGCGGCGGGCGCCGGCACATGGACTGGACCGAGATGCTCGCCGCCGTCAAGACCATGAACCGCTCACTGGGCGGCCGAGACCTCACCAAGGAGGGCCCGCCCGATGTCGCAGACCCTGGCCGAGCTCCTGGTCGAGCTCGGCATCAACAGCGATGAACTGACCCAGGGCGCGCAGGGCGCCGCCGACCAGGTCAACAACTCCCTGCTCGGGATCGGCGGCGTCGCCGCCGGCGCGGCCGTCGGCGCCATGTTCGCCGTCGGCCTGACCAACGCCATGGACGCCGGCGCTGCGAATGCCAAGCTGACCGCGCAGCTCGGCCTGACCGAGGCGGAGGCGGAGCGCGCGGGCAGCGTCGCCGGCGACGTGTTCTCCGCCGGGTTCGGCGAGAGCATCGACGGGGTCAACGAGGCGATCGCCGGGGTGGGCTCCGCCATGGGCGGTCTCGGCAAGCTGAGCGACGACGAGCTGCAGTCCATGACGACGTCCGCCCTCGTTCTGGCCGAGACCTTCGAGCTCGACGTGGCCGACGCCGCGACGGCCGCCGGCCAGCTCATCAACCAGGGCCTTGTCAAGGACGGCAAGGAGGCCTTCGACGTCCTCACGGCTGCGGCTCAGACCCTGCCCAAAAGCATGGTCGCCGACCTGCCCGCGATCGTCACCGAGTATGGAACCCACTTCAAGCGGATCGGCCTGGACGCACAGACCTCGTTCGGGATGATGAGCCAGTACGTCAAGGCAGGCGGCCGCGACATCGACCAAGCAGCGGACGTGCTCCACGAGTTCGCGCGCATCACCTCCGAGGAGACCGACCGCGCGGCCGAGGCGTTCAAGGGCCTGGGCCTGGACAGCAAGCAAATGCTTGCGGCCATCGGCAAGGGCGGGCCCGACGCACAAAAGGCCCTCAAGACGTCCCTCGACGCGCTGGAGAAGATCAAGGACCCGGCCAAGCAGGCCAAGCTCGCGGTCGAGCTCTTCGGCGACATGGCCGGCGAATCGGGTAAGGCGCTGTGGGCGATGGACCCGGCTACCGCGGTCGCCGCCGGCGGCATGGACAACGTCGAGGGCGCCGCCAAACGCGCCGAGGAAGCACTCGCCGCCTCGCCCATGCACGCCTACGAATCGATCGTCCGCTCTCTGTCCACCTCCCTCGGCGAGTTCCTGGGCCCCGCCCTGCAGAAGGTCGCCGAGTTCGCGAAGGACCACCCCGACGCCTTCAAGGCCATAGCGGTCGCGCTCGGCATCTTCGCCGTCGCCATGGCCATCGCGGCTGCCGCCCAGTGGGTCATGAACGCCGCGATGCTCGCCAACCCGATCACGTGGATCATCCTCGCCGTGGTCGCGCTGATCGCCGTGATCGTCCTGATCGCGACGAAGACCACGTGGTTCCAGACCGCGTGGAAGTTCATGACCGAGATGGTCAGCGCCGCCTGGGACTGGCTGTGGACCCGCCTTCAGGCCGGCTGGGCCCGGCTCACGGAACTGTTCCTGAACTTCACCGGCCCCGGGCTGATCATCAAGCACTGGGACACCATCAAGAACGCCGTCGGCACGGCGACGGACTGGGTGACGAGCAAGGTCGAGGCCGGGTCGCGCGGCGTCTCGGCTGCGATCGGCTGGCTGTCGGCCCTGCCCGGCCGGGTCTCGGCCTACTTCGGGGGAATGGTCACCTCGGCCAGAGAGAAGGGGACCGCCCTCGTCGACTGGGTCCGCGGCATCCCCCGCAGCGTGCAATCCGCCGTGGGCGACCTCGGCGGCCTCCTGGTCGGCGCCGGCCGCAGCATCATCCAGGGCCTGATCGACGGCGTCACCGGCATGATCGGCAGCCTGCGCAACCGCTTCTCGTCGATCACCAACATGATCCCCGACTGGAAGGGCCCCATGTCCCTGGACATGCGGCTGCTAACCCCCTCCGGCGAGGCCCTCATGAGCGGCCTCATGGACGGAGTCGAGGACCGCCTGCCCGCCCTGCGCCGCACCCTGCAGGGCGTCACCTCCGACATCCCCGGCAACGTCAACGTCGGCGTCGGAGCGGCCGCCCGCGGCGGCGGCCAGGAACTCGTCGCCCGACTCGTCATCGACGCCGCCGTCGACAGCATGTTCGCCACCGCCATCAAACGCTCCGTCCGTATCGACGGCCGCGGCGACGCCGGCGACTACTTCCGCCCCCGACAGTAAGGAGCACACCGTGGCCCACAACCTCTTGACCGAGCTCCAGATCGCAGGGGTGTGGACCCCCATCCCCACGAGTGTTCTCGCCCGCTCGCCCGTCGTCATCGAGCGCGGCCGCCGCGACGAGGACGCCGTCGTAGGTCCCAGCAAGGTGAGGCTGCAGCTGGACAACCGGGACGGCCGCTACAGCCCCCGCAACCCGCGCAGCGACCTCTACGGGCTGATCGGCAAGAACACCCCGATCCGTTTCAGCGTCCCGGTGGCCGAGCCCTACCTCGCGATGACCGGGGTCTCCGGAGACATCGTCGCGACCCCGGACCACAGCAGCCTCGACGTCACCGGCGACCTCGACGTCGCGGTCGAGCTGACCGCGGGCTGGCACGGGATCAACCACCAGACGCTGATCGGCAAGTGGTCCACGGCCGACGGCAACCGGTCGTGGATCTGCCGGCTCGTCAACGGGCTCGGCGTCCTCGCATGGTCGCCGACCGGCCTGTCGGCAGCGGCGATCACTGCGTCCATCGAGCTGCCGCAGCTGCCCCACCGGGCGGCCCTGCGCTTCACCCTCGACGTGAACAACGGGTCGGGCGGCTGGACCGTCACCCTGTACTGGGCGGAGACCCTCGCCGGACCGTGGCACCTCGTCGGCACCCAGGAGGGCACGGGCACGACGAGCATCTACAGCGGCACGGCGCCGCTGGAGATCGCGCCCACCCAGATCATCACCGCGGGGAACCGGCCGCCCTGGCGCGGCAAACTGCACCGGGCGGAAGTCCGCGCAGGCATCAGCGGAACCGTCGTCGCCAGCCCCGATGTCCGGGCCCTCACCCCAGGCACCACGTCGTGGGCGGACTCGGCCGGCCGCACGTGGACCGTCGCCGGTGCCGCTGCCGTCACCGATCGCGAGTACCGGCTGCACGCCGAGGTGTCGTCCTGGAACCCGCGCTGGGACGCCTCCGGCAAGAACGTCTACGTGCCGGCCGAGGGCGCCGGCATCCTGCGACGCCTCGGCCAGGGCGCCAAGGCCCTGGCCTCACCGCTGCGCCGCCGCATCCCCACCGTCGGGGCCCCCAAGGCGTACTGGCCGATGGAGGACGGCAGGGATGCGCGGCAGGCCTACTCCCCTCTCGCGGGAGTTGCTCCTCTCACCGTGTCCGGACTCGAGTTCGCGGCCGATGACTCCCTGGGCGGGTCCGCATCGCTGCCCCGCCTCACCGCCACAGCCACCATGCTCGGCACCGTGCCCGCCCACGCGTCGACCGGCCAGTGGATGCTGGGCTGCGTCTTCTACTGGCCGGCCGCCCCCGCGTCCTCGACGCGCCTGCTGACGTTCAACACCTCCGGCACGGCGCAAACGATCATCCTCAACGTCGACAACGGCAGCGTCCTCCTCGAGGGGTACACCTCGACGGGCGCCGTCCTGTTCAGCATCCCCTCCGTCACGATCGAGTTCCACGCGTCCTGGAACCGGCTGGAACTCACCGCCGAAACCAGCGGCGGCACCGTCACCTACCGGCTGGGCTGGATCGACGTAAGCGGCAACGGCTGGGGGGCCACCACCACCGTGGCCGCCTCGGCCGGCACGATCACGGGCATCGCCACCACCTGCGGGCCCCTCGCGGCCGACGTCCGACTCGGCCACCTCGGCGTCTTCGCCAGCTCCAGTACAGCTGTGTACGAGCGCGCCGACGACGGGTGGCTCGGCGAGAACGCCAGCAGCCGGCTCCTGCGGCTCAGCACCGAGGAGGGCGTGCCCCTCACCACAGACCTGGCGCCGACCGCGATGGGCCCACAGCGGCCGGACCGGCTGCTCACCCTCCTCGGCGAGTGCGAGGCAGCCGACGGAGGCGTCCTCTTCGAGAGCCGCGACAGGCTGGGCCTGCACTACCGGTCGCGGGAGTCCTTCTACAACCGGCCTGTCGGCCTCGTCCTGGACTACAACGCCGAGGGCCACGTCGCCCCGCCGCTGGAGCCGACCGACGACGACCAGGGATCACGAAACGCGATCACCGTGAGCCGGACCGGCGGGAGCTCGGCGCCGGCCATCGACGAGACGAGCCCGCTGTCCGTGCTCCCTCCGCCGGACGGGATCGGCGTCTACGAACACGCACCGACCCTCTCCGTCGCGACCGACGGACAGCTGGCCGGCATCGCCAGCTGGCGCCTCCACCTGGGCACGTGGGACGAGGGCAGGTACCCGACCGTCCACATCGACCTGGCCGCGCCCGCGGCCGCGTCCCTGATCCCGTCCGTCCTGGCGCTCGACATCGGCGACCGGATCCAGATCATCAACCCCCCGCACTGGCTGCCGCCCGGCCCGATCGACCTCATCGTCGAGGGGTACACCGAGACCTTCGGCCGCACGAGCAGCTGGGACATCGTCCTGAACTGCAGCCCGGCCGGCCCGTGGACCGTGGCCGTGCTCGACGATCCAGACCTCAGCCGCGCGGAGTCGGACGGCACGACCCTCGACGCCGGCCTGGACGCAGACGACACCGTCGTATCGATCACGACTCCGGTGGGTCCGCTCTGGACCACCGACATCCTCGACACCCCTCTCGACGTGCTGGTCGGCGGTGAGGTGATGACCGTAACGATGATCAACGGCAGCCGACAGGACCGATACCAGCGCCTGGTCACCTCCGGCTGGGGCACCACCGACTCCGGCCAGACGTGGACGACATCGGGCGGCGCCGCCGCCGACTTCAGCGTGCAAGGGGCATGAGCGATGGGTGACCTGTACGACAACTGGGCCGAACTGTCCGCCGCCGAGACCGAAGGCGTCGACTTCACCCGGACCTCCATCATCCCGACAGGGGCGACCTACGCGGCGATCGCGATCCACGGCGGCGGCATCGAGGCCGGCAGCTCCGAGCTGGCCTACGAGGTGTCCGGCGGCGGCACGACCATGGCGCTCTTCGACTTCAAGGGCCTGAAGACCAGCGGCAATCAGGACCTGCACCTCACGTCAACGCATTTCGACGAGCCCAATGCCGTCGCGCTCGTGGCCGCCAGCAGCCGCACCCTCAGCTTCCACGGCTACACAGGGGTGAGCGGGTTCGCAACCACGGCGCTCGGTGGACTCGACGAGGAGCTCGGAGCCCGAGTCGCCTACGGCCTGCGGGCCGCCGGCTTCGAGGTGACGAACGCCCCTTCAGAGATCGCGGGCGACAACCCGGACAACATCTGCAACAAGAATCTCCGCTTGGCCGGAGTGCAGCTGGAATTGTCCAGGCAGCAAAGGGCGGACTTCTTTCCCAACGGCGATCTCTCCCGGGCCATGCGCGATTCCGGCCAGCGAACCGAGGCCTTCTACCGGTACGCCACTGCCGTACAGAATGCGGTCATCGGATACGGAATGGTGTCCCTCACCAGCATCAACGTCTCCCGGTACACCACGATCGACTCACCCGGCGCCAACGTCGACCTCCTGGCGACCGTCGCAACCGACAAACTCGCCGCCGGCGGCGGCCAGTTCTGCGCCCTCGCAGCCCGGTGGACCGACGCCAGCAACATGTACCTCGCGAGAATCGAATTCAGCGCCGCCCAAACCGTTCTCCTCACCCTTCGGAAACGGGTGGCCGGTACGGAGACGAGCCTCGCGGGCACGCACACCACCGGATACACGCACGCGCCCGGCCGCCGCTTCTGGTGCCGCTTCGAAGTGGCGGGCACGACGCTGCGGGCTCGGGTCTGGCCGGACGGCGACGAGGAACCGTACGCGTGGCACCTGACCGCCACGGACACCGACCTGACTGCGGACGGGCAGATAGGCACCCGCTCCATCCTGTCGATCACCAATACCAACACACTGCCGGTGGCGGTGGCGTGGGGCGATTTTCAGGTGCCGTCACCGCAGCGAATGACCGTGACCCGCAGCACCAACGGCATCGTCAAAGCACACTCGGCCGGGGCGAAACTCCGCCTCGCGCAACCTGCCATCACCGCACTCTGAAAGGAGGGCACATGGTCTATCCCAGCGCGGCCGCAGGCAGGTGGATACCAGCTTCCCAGCTCAACGCAATGCAGCCCCTGTACGTCGAAAAGTCGGCGGACCAGTCGATTACGTCATCGACCGTCAACGTCAACGACAATGCGCTGCTGGTGCCCGTAGAGGCCAATGCGAAGTACATCGTCAACGGAATGCTCCTGTACTCGGCGCATTCCTCGGCGGATATCAGGATGGGCTGGACCGGGCCGTCGGACGCCACATTCGAATGGATCATCCACGCCCAGACCACCGCTACCGGTGGCGTCGCCTCAAACGGTGTGGTCGTCGACCGACAGGTCATCGGCAACTCCGCCTTCCCCCTCGGCGGGTTCGGCGCGGAAAACAGCACCTTTATGACAGCCCCGCTCTGGGGGCGCCTTGTCACCAGCACGACGGCCGGAACGCTCCAACTCAACTGGGCCCAACAGACCAGCAACGCCACGGCGTCGATCATGCGCGCCGGGTCGTGGCTCATGCTCACCCGCGTCGCCTGACCCCTCCCACCCCCGTACGCCCCGAGCCTGATGGCCGGGGCGTTTCCCATGCCCTGGAGGCCCTCAATGGCAGACCCGCTGTCCGCCGACCGGTTCCTGGCCGCGCTCCTCGCTGAGGGCGTGCGTGTCCAGGAGCATCCCGGCTGGCGCACCCACAACCGCAACCACAAGGGCCCCTGGGGGCCCGTCCACGGCGTGATGATCCACCACACCGTCACCCGCGGCTCCGCCTACACCGTCGAGCTCTGCCGCACCGGCTACACCAGCCTCCCGGGCCCCCTGTGCCAGGGCGTCATCACCAAGGACGGCATCGTCCACCTCATCGGCTGGGGCCGCGCCAACCACGCGGGCGGCGGCGACCCGGACACCCTGGCCGCGGTCGTCGCCGAGGAGTACGGGGCCCGGCCGCCGGCGCCCGACGTCGGCAACTCCGACGGCATCGACGGCAACGCGCGCTTCTACGGCTTCGAGTGCGAGAACCTCGGCGACGGCCAGGACCCCTGGCCGGCCCCCCAGCTCGACGCGATCGAGCGGGTCTCGGCCGCACTGTGCCGCGCGCACGGCTGGGGCCCGAAGTCGACGATCGGCCATCTCGAGTGGAGCGACGACAAGTCGGACCCCAAGGGCTTCACCATGGCCTCGATGCGGGACCGGATCGGCGTCCGGCTGGGCTCCACGCCGACCAGGCCGCCGACGACCCCGACGCCGCCGCCGGCCTCCCGCTACGAGCCGTACCCGGGCCGCGCCTTCTTCATGGCCGGCAGCAAGGCCGCGCTCGGCAAGGTCTCGCCGATCTTCACGCAGATGGGCAACCGGCTCATCGCCCGCGGCTTCGGCCGCTACTACTCCGTCGGCGCCGGCCCCAAGCTCGGCCGTGCCGACGTCAACGCCTACGAGGCCTACCAGCGCTCCCTCGGCTACAGCGGCGACGCCGCGACGTGGCCGCCCGGGCCGACGACCTGGAACAAGCTCCAGGTCCCCAACACCTAACCGCCCAACCCGATCGGAGATCACCATGCCTCGCCTCTTCATCGACATCGCCGAGCGCACCCTCGCCGCGTACGCCACGACGTTCCTCGCCCTGCTCCTGGCCGACGGCTTCGACCTCACCAGCGTGGGCGCCCTGAAGGCGGCCGCGATCGCCGCGCTCCCGGCGGCCCTGTCCGTACTCAAGGGCGTCCTCGGCCCCCTCGTCGGCGACCCGGGCTCGGCGGGCTGGCTGCCTCGGACTGAGGAGTGACCCCCGAGGACACCACGAGGGTCGCGGTCGAACTGGCGGAGATGAGGGGCGAGATCAGAACGGGTTTCGCCGAGATCCGAGGTCAGCTCGGACTGGCCCTCCAGCGCACCGACCAGGCCGAGGCCGACATCGACGCCCTGGAGCAGCGCGTCGAGGCCCTGGAGCGGGCCCGATGGCCACTTCCCTCGCTCGCCGCGGTCGTCGCGCTGGGCTCACTCGGCCTCGGCATGTACCAGCTCGTCGCAAAGTAGGAGGCACTCCGGATACCCGTAGCGGATGACGTTCACCAACCTCGACCCCGCACCCGCCTGACCACCGCACAGCACAGCGCCCCCTCTTGGCCCCTTCGGGCCGGGAGGGGGCGCTTTCGCGCGTCCAGGGTCAGGCCTTCTCGCCGATAGCCGCCCGGAGCCAGTCGAGCGTGCCCTGCCCGAGCAGCTCCTCGGCAAGCCGCTGACCCGTTTCGGTCGTCAGCCGGGCCTGGCTGTTGTCGATCCACCGCTGGGCGGCCTCGTACCCCTGGGCCTTGTACTCGATGCCCTGGAGCATGCACTCCAGCTTGTCGGCATCGCGCGCACATACAGCCTCGGGCGAGTCCTTCTCTTCATACTCGGTGACCAGCTCCTGAAGGGCCTTGGCCAGGAGCTCGGGCATCCCCGCCGTCTGGTCAGCGGTTACCGCCACCGGGTCAGCAGCAGTCGAGTACTTCTTCCCGAGGTGGTTGACGTCCCCGGTACGGGTCTCCTGGGTGTCGTGCCAGACAGCGAGGAATGCAGCTCGCGCCGGGTCGGCCCCCTCCAGCTTCGCGATGATCGAGGCGATCAGCGAGGTGCGCCAAGAGTGCTCGGCGACGCTCTCGGGCAGCTTGACGCCGGCCATCCACCAGCCCGAGCGGGCCGTGTTCTTCAGGGTGCCCGCCTCGTAGAGGAAGCGCGCCACCGCGGACAGGTCGTCAGCCACGTCTGTTCTCCTTCTCACGCCTCGGCGAGGCGGATCGCGTACCGGATTCCCTCCAGCTCTCGACGCGCGCGCGTCGAGGGCTCGGTGATATCCAACAGCACCGGGAGCCGGTCTCGGAGCGCACTTCCTGGCACGGACGTTGCACGGAGGAGGTTGGGCCGGGCCGCGAGGAGCGCCCAGAGGGTGTGGACGTTCAGGTCGAAGAAGCCCTGCTCGGGCGAGAGGCCTGCCACGAGGTGCCGGAGGAGCTTGTGGCCCTGCCAGGCCGGCGCGGTGGGGTCGGCGATGAAGTCGTCGGAGAGCTGGAGGTGCGCTGATTCACCGATCCAGTAGGCCCAGTAGTTCAGGTTCGCGGCCTCGCCCGCGTCGTCATCTTCCAGGGTGGATGTGATGAAGTGGTTCATGCGGTCGCGGTCTCCCTGCCGGGCAGCAACGGCGGCCACGGAGCGGGCGTTGAGCCACTGGGTTAGCCAGTCGTCGGGGCGCTCGGCCCGCTGCTGTTGGGTGAGCCAGTCAGAGGTGTCGGCCGCATCGTCGTACCCGGCAAGGTAGAGGGCTTGGCGGCGGAGCAGGAATGGGCCCCCGCGCGCTTCCTCCGCCGTGCGCCGCATCCGGCGGAAGAACCGGCGTCGGTTGCCTGTGGAGAGTTCCGGCCCGGAGGGCACTGGTCCTCGGCGTGGGCGGGCCGGCGCGTGGAGGGCACGCATCGGCTCGGGTGTTACGCCGTTGAGGGGCCACGCGAGGACCTCGATCAGGTCGCGCTGCATGACCCAAGCGCCCAGGGGGCTGTCGCCCGTGGGCCCGTCGTCATAGAGCACGCTCGCCAGGAGGACGTCAGCCTCCAGGGCCTTGTCCAGGGCGACGAGCAAGGCCGGGCTGATGCCCATCCGCAAGAGTCGGTGCCGGTGGGCGAGCATCTGGCCGACGGCCAGGGACGTCAGCGGCCGTCGTCCTGATTCCCATCCGGCGACCGTATCGGTGGACACGAGGAATGCCTCGGCCAGGGTCTCCTGCGTGTGGCCGAGCTGCTCTCGGATGACGCGGAAGACGTAGCCGGACACTATGCCGCTGCGACCGCGCTGGGAGGTTCCCTGACTGTGGGTCAGGGTGGTCTGACCGTCGCCGCTCATCGCGCCTCCTCTGTCAGCATGCGGTCTCAAACTACCCGTACTCCGGGTCAGTTCGTACCCAATGGCCGGATCCCTAGGCTCGTCTCACCACCCGCTGACGACGGTAGGGAGCACCGGCATGAACCCCGGCGAGACGCAGACGATCGAGGAGCTCGCGGCGCGTGCCCTGGCGTCCTACGAGCAGCGGCCGGACGCCGAGGGCGTGGCGCACCTGGTCGACGACCTGATCACCGCCGGGAACGAGCTCCACGCTCAGGTGGACCAGATCCCGGCGCCCCAGCGCACCGAGCGCGCGGGCGCTGCCTTGACCGAGTGGGCCTACTTTGTCGACTCGGGCCCACTGGGCAACGGCGATCACGCGAACTGGAATCACGCCCGCGGCCTCGCCCGCATCATCCGGGCCATGGCCTCGACGCTCAGCGAGCAGCGCCAGTGAATGAACTGACCCGCCAATTCCTCTACGTGCTGATCGTCGTCGGCATCTTCGCCGCAATCGTCGTCGGCACCCGCTAGACCGCACCTTCCTGCACACAACCTAGGGAGACGCTATGTCCAGTCCGTACCCGACCCCGCCCCCGTGCAGCGCCGGCAAGGGTGAGACCCCGACCCCCGCAGCCACGCCGCGCGGGCTCCTCACCGACGCCCAGTTCAACGACGTCCGTGCCACCGTCCTCGACAACAACCCTGGCATGGAGCCCGAGATGGCCGGGCGCCTCCTGGTGGAGGCCCTCAAGTTCATGTCGGCCGCCGCCCTGTTCCCCACGGTTCGGATTTCCCCGACCCGCGAGGTTGACGAGGCCTGGCACGCACTCATCCTCCACACCCACCTGTACGCGACCCTGTGCAGCCGCCTGGGCCGGACCGTCCACCACTACCCCGAGCGCCCCGACCAGTCCCGGCACGACGACGACGTTCTCACCCGCACCGTCGCCCTGATCGAGCAGGCCGGATACACGCCGGACGCCGAGCTGTGGGTGGGCCCGGGCCGGTCGCTCGTGACCGTGGCCGCGAACTGCAACCACACGCCCATGCCGGGCGGCTGCGGCCCGATCAATCCCGGGAACTGCGCGACGCACGGTGGCGGCGAGTAGCCTCGCCGCACGCCAACGAAAGGGTGAGGACATGACCGCAGGTGAGGCCTACGAGCTGCACGCCGCGATGAGGCAGTTCGGGATTCCCGGGATCGTGAAAGCGAAGGACCCGTTGGATCTTGCGGGCGCCTACCTCGTGGTCGACGGGGCTGGTCGGGACATCACGGCCTACGTCCTCGCCGAGGCAGCAAGCGCGCGGCGGCGGCAGCCCGAGCGGGGCTTCGTCTTCGCACGCTGACACCGAGGACCGCCCCGGCCAGCAGTCCCCCCGCCGGCCGGGGCTACCCCTCGCGTACGAGGTGCGCAAGGGGGACGCCGATGGCGTCGGCAATGAGGAGCAGGGTGTCGAGGAGCGGTGAGGCCTGACCCTGCTCGATCTTGACGTAGTTCGCTCGCTCCATGCCCACGCGCAGGGCCACCTGCTCTTGAGTCAAGTTCTGCTGCTGGCGAGCCGCCCGGATCTGGTCGCCGATGCGTCGTCGGCGGACGAGTACGTGATCGGGAGTTGCAGGGCGGGACACCCGTCCAAGCTGTCGTGATCATGGACTGATGTATGTATCGTGCACGACACATTATGTGATCTTGAGAGACTCACGGGCTCCCCCTGCGATGATGCCGCGGGGGGAGCCCGTGCCTTAGGCTTCGTTGCTGGCCGCCCACCGCCCGTACCAGCCCATGAGCTGATTCGTAGTTGCAAGGCCCAGCTGGCCCCGGGCGGCAGCCAATTCCTTCGCCAGCAGCCGCAGGCTGACGCCCGCCTTTTTCGCCACGGTGGGCTGATCGTGCCCAGCGTCCATAAAGCGGAGCAGTTCGAGCTGCCTCTCCGAAAGCCCACTGGCCGTCCAGCCGAGCGCCCGCTCCCAGGTGCACGAAGCCGCCCAGAGGTGATCGAAGGTGACCCGGGCCCAGCTGACGGCGCACCGGTCGCTGATGTGCCAGCCGCTCACCGATCCGCCCTTTCGCGTTACGTGGTCGTCCACGAAGGCGTCTCGATCATCCACGATGACAACCCGGGGGAAAGCAGCCCGGTGTACGCGAACATCGCCGCCGGCGTGGGTGAACGCGGCGACGTACTCCTTCGTCGCGTCATCGGCGACGGCGGCGCCTCCGTAGAGCAGGCGCACGTGAACACCGCGCCCGAGGAGAGCGATGCTTCGGTCACTGCCGAGCTTTCGGGACCCGGAATCCCTACGGGAAGGCGCGTACGGCTGAGCCGAGAGCACTTCCACCCGTGCTCGCGATGACGTCTCACCGAGTCGGTTGTCCATCTGAGCCACGGTGGGCAGAAACTCGCTGGCATGCCCCCCATACATTCGCTGCGGGTCGAAGTGGACTCGGAGACCCTCCAGTGCGGGCAGCAGGGCGAGCTGCCCCACAGTCTTTGCCAACGCGTCCTGTTGCGCCTCCAGGAGCCGCTGCAGGGCGTCGCGCGGGTCGAGCGCCACCCACTGGCCCGAGATGTAGGGGCTCTCAACTACCAGGCCCAGTCCGGCTAGTCGCTGGATGTCGCCGTCAGCCACCTCCGCACCATCGGCGACTGCCTTGTACATGGCCTCGTCTGCCGCGGTGAGTGGCAAAAGTGATGCGGGTCGCTCGTTACTCATGGCCGCCCCCCAGCTGCCCGTGTGCACAGAATAGCTGTGCGTGATTTCGCAGTGCTTCAACTCTGGACTGAGTCACATGCCCGTGGCAAGGTTTCTTTCAGGAACAGCCGATCGAAGGTCTATTCGATTTGGCTTCGTCGAGGACCCAGGGGGTCGACATGATCCGAATCCGCATGGCACGGGCCGCAGCTGGCGTGGCACTCGCCGCGGGGGTGCTGATCGCCACGCCCTCCTTCGCGAACGCCACCACGAGCGACGCCTCGACGGCGCCCACGGCGTCGGCGGACGACATCGGTTGGGGCGCCCCTCCGGCAGCACCTCAGCCGAGCCCCAGCCCGACGGCGAGCACAAAGGACATCGGCTGGGGCTAACCGCTCCGTCAGGGTCACCCCTGACCTGTCCGCAGAGGCGCGCCCGTCGAAGCCGGGCGCGCCCTCGTAAAGACGTGCCGGCATCTGCACCTGGTGACCCCCCGAGCGGGTCCGGCACGAAGTGGGCTCCCCGGCCATGATGCGGCCGGGGAGCCCACTCGCATATTGTGCCCCGGACCTGCCGGGATGACCTTGATCATTTGGGTGATTTTTAGGAGATGAGCTCTCCCACCGAGCCCACGCGAACCCACCCGAACACCCGTGAACGCCGAAGGCCCTGCCCGGACAATGTCTTGTCCGGGCAGGGCCTTCGCCTCAATTCCCTAGTGGGCGCGGACGGTTTCGAACCGCCGACATCTGCTTTGTAAGAGCAGCGCTCTACCCCTGAGCTACGCACCCGTGGATGAGTGGACAGCCTACATGCAGGGCGCACCCCCCACGCAAACCCGTTCACGTGGGGGAGAATGGGCCGGGGCAGGGGACATGCGGACCGGGTACGGGAGAGGCGACTGTGACGACAGCACCCCGGCGGTGGTTCGGCGGCGGGCGGGACGAGAGTCGGCGGGCGGATGCGCAGGCGGCGAAGGACGCCGCCGCGGCGGCGTTCTACGAGCTGGACACCGCGCAGCGGGACCTGCGGATCTCGATCGAGACGATCGCGGCCGCGGACGGCTCGCCGGAGGCTCGCCGGGTCGGTGAGGGGTTCGTCGCGCTCGGGCGGCGGATCGACGACGTCAGCCACGTGTACATCAATGCCGTGGACGCGCACGATCTCGACCGGGTGGAGCTGGAGGCGTCCGCGGCGACGCGCGCCCGGGACGAGCTGACGCGGGCCAAGGAGGAGCTGGTCCGGGTCAAGGGCGAGCTCGACCGGTTCGCGCAGGGGCTGCAGCCGCTGCTGGACCGGGCCGAGACGCAGCTGGCCCGGGTGGCGCCGGCCCGGGAGCGGGCCCGGGCCGCACTGCTCGCGGCGAGCACGGCGCTGGACGAGGTGCGCGGCAAGGGGATCCGGGCCGACGACCTGGCGGCGCGGCTGGCCGCGCTCGGGCCGGAGCTGACGAAGCTGAACCAGGGCGCCGCGCAGCACGGGGTGCAGGAGACGGTGCAGCGCGCCGACCGGATCCTGCGCGACGCCGAGGCGATACGGGCCGAGGCGGCGCGGCTCCCGGAGCGGGCGGCGGAGTTCGACCGGCGGCTGGTGAGCCTGCGCACCCGGGCACAGGCGCTGCGCAACCGGGCGGACCGGGTGGATCCGGTGCTCAGCGAGCTGCGCCGGCGTTTCAGCGCGGCCTGCTGGCAGGACCTCCAGCAGGTACCGGAGCAGGCGGTACGGGACGTCGCGCAGGCGGAGGAGCGGCTCGCGGAGGCCGGCCGGGCGCGCGACCAGCAGCAGTGGGCCGTCGTAGCGGCCCTGGTCGAGGCGGTACGGGCTGCGCTGGACGCCACCGACGAGGCGGTGTCGGCGGCGCAGGACCGGCTGACGCGGCTGGAGGCGGTGGCCCGGGATCCGCAGGCGGAGGTACAGCGGACCCGGTTCGCGATCCGGGACGCGCAGCGCCTGGTGATGGAGGGCCGTACGGTCCCCGAGGACCGGCACGCGCGCCCGCTGGACGAGGCGGTGGCCCGGGTGACCCGGGCGCTGGCCGCGCTGGAGGACCGCCACCCCGACTACTGGGCCTTCCTCCAGGAGATGGAGGCCGTACGGTCCTCCGTGCAGCGGGTGGTGACGGACATCCGGACCGAGCGCGGCCACGGCTGAGGGCCGTCCCCGGGGAGCCCCCCGGACCGGACTTGTCCGGGTGGGGGCATCGGCGGATGCTGGAGGGGCCAGACCGGAGCAGAGGAGGGCGCCATGGCCGCCCACGCTTCCCCCGCAGAGCACACGCCGCACGAGTCGTACGCGCCCCACGCGCTCTACGGGTGCCACGAGCCACATGAGCACTACGCGCCCTACGTGGCCCACGAGCCGTACCCGACGGCGGCCCCGCCCCGGAGCTCCCCCGGGCTCCTGCACCGCATGATGCGTCCCGTCAACGCGAGCCTCGACGAGCACCTGCCCAGCGATCACCGGCTCAGCCAGGTCTACCGGGTCGGCGCCGGCCTGACCGGACTGCTGCTGGTGGTCTTCGGGATCCTCGGGCTCATCGACCGGATCGGGTTCTTCGACACCGGCGGCGACAGGGTGCTCGCGCTGAACACCAACGGCGCGCTGAGCGTGCTGTCTATCTGCATCGGGCTGCTGCTGTTCGCCGGGATGGTCATCGGCGGCAGCTTCGCCTCGACGCTCAACATCGTGCTGGGTCTGCTGTTCATCGCGAGCGGGTTCGTGAACCTCGCGCTGCTCGACACGGCGATGAACTTCCTGGCCTTCCGCATCCCCAACGTGCTGTTCAGCTTCGTGGTGGGCGTGATGCTGATGTGGTTCGGGATGTACGGGCGGGTGGGCAGCGCCCTGCCGCACGACAACCCGTACTGGCGTGCCCGCCACCCCGAGCAGGCGGCTCGGGAGCAGCGGGCACGTACGGGCACGAGGGGGAGGCCGCCCGTCGGCAGGCCTGCGTAAGGCCGGATCGGCCGCGCAAGGCCCTACGCCTCGATGCGTTCGACCTTGTCCACCAGGAAGAGGAAGGACAGGGCCCCGCCGACCGTGATGCCGCCGATCAGCATCAGCGGGAGGGCGAAGGAGCCGTCGCCGCCGCCGATCATGTAGCCGATGACGATCGGGACGACGATGCCGGCGAGGTTGCCGAAGACGTTGAAGACCCCGCCGGCCACGCCGAGCATCCGCTCGGGGGCGATCTCGGTGACCAGCACCCAGGAGAACGACGCGAGGCCGTTGGCGAAGAAGGCCACGCACATGATGGCGATCATCGCGGCGTTCGAGGTGACGTAGTTGGCGGCGACGATGACGCCCGCCAGGGCCAGGCCCGTCACGATCGGGGTCTTGCGGGCGAAGGAGGCCGACATCCCGCGCTTGACCATCCAGTCGGACCAGCTGCCGCCGCACAGCACGCCCACGAGGGCGGCGACGAAGGGCAGGGCTCCGGTCAGGCCGCCCTTGTCGAGGCTCAGGCCGCGCTCGTTGGTGAGGTAGGTCGGGAACCAGGTCAGGAAGAAGTACAGCGTCGAGGCGATGGCGAACTGGCCGAGGAAGACGCCCCAGATGCGCCGCTGACGGAGCAGGAAGCCCATGTCCCGGCGGAAGGCGCCCTTCTCCCGGGCCTGGGCGGAGCTGTCGGCCGCGGCCTCGTCCTCGGTGATGTGGACGAGCTCGTACGCACCGACCTTGGGGTGCTGTTCGGGGCGGTTGCGGATGACCTTCACCCACACCAGCGCCCAGGCGATGCCCATGCCGCCGAGGATCCAGAACACGTGGCGCCAGCCGAGGGCGGCGGCCATCCAGGCGATCAGCGGAAAGGCCACGCCGAGGCCGATGAACTGCCCCGAGGTGTAGACGGCGACCGCCCGGCCGCGTTCCGCGCGCGGGAACCACGAGGCGGCGACGCGGCCGTTGCAGGGGAAGGCGGGGGCTTCGAAGAGGCCGAGGCCCATGCGGCTGGCGAAGAGGAAGCCGAAGCCCTTGGCGAGCGAGCCGAGGGCGGTCATGACCGACCAGCCGATCAGCGCCCAGGCGTAGACGATGCGCGGGCCGAACCGGTCGACGAGGCGGCCGCCGGGGATCTGGGCGAGGGCGTAGGTCCAGGCGAAGCCGGAGAAGAGCCAGCCCATCATCTCGGGCGAGATGCCGAGGTCCCTGGACACGTCCGGCGCCACGATCGACAGGACGCTGCGGTCCAGGTAGTTGATGGCGGTACTGACGAAGAGCACGGCGAGGATCGCGAAGCGGTACTTGCCGATCCGGCGCTTCGGCAGGCCGGACGGGTCGGACGGGCCGGTGCCGGTGCCCGGCCGCGTGGTCGCGGCGGCCGGGTCGTGGCTGAGGGACATCGGTGTCTCCCGGGGGACGTGTGAGGAGCGCAGAGCTGCCGGAATCAGTCGTTCCGGTGGCGCGACTCGATAATTGCTAATTAACGATTACTTGTGCAAGTCTTTGCCCAGTCAGGGGAGCAAGTAGGGACCAAAGCCCCGACAGGGAGAGGGGAAACCGGAATGAGCAGCAGCAGCGAGGCCGCCTACGCCGGCCGCGGGGTCCACAAGGCCGCGGTGGAGGAGCTGGCCCGCCGGATCTTCGAGGGCACGTACGACGAGGGGGCCACGCTCGACCTCCCCCTCCTGATGGAGGAGCTCGACGTCAGCCAGACGGTGCTCCGCGAAGCCATCAAGGTGCTCATGGCCAAGGGGCTGCTCGACGCCCGCCAGAAGCGCGGCACCTTCGTGCGCCCGCGCACCGACTGGAACCTCTTCGACGCCGACGTGCTGCGCTGGAAGCTCGCGGCCGGCGCGCCCGAATGCTTCTTCTCGGACCTGCTCGAACTGCGCCGCTCGATCGAGCCGGCCGCCGCCGCGCTGGCCGCCGTACGGGCCACCGCGCAGGACCTCGCCGCACTGGACGCGGCGCTGACCGCGATGGCGGCGAGCGACTCCGACCCCGTGCTGCACGTACGGGCGGACGCCTCGTTCCACCTGGCACTGCTGACCGCGTCGCACAACCTGTTCTTCGCGCAGATGTACCGGGTGATCATTCCGGCCCTCGTGGAACGCGACCGCACGGTGCACAAGGGGGACTTCGAGCACCCGCACGCGGTCCACCGGGCCGTGGTCGACCGCGTCCGGGCCGGGGACCCGGACGGGGCGCACCGGGCCGTGCTCGACCTCCTCGACATGGCGCAGCGCGACCACCCTTAGGCCCCGTGGAACCCGCAGACCCGTAGAACCCGTAGACCCGCAGACCCGCAGACCCGCAGACCCGCAGACCCTGCAACACCCGCAGATCAGATCCCCTCCTGCCACCCCACAAGGAGAGGAACCCGCAGCCGTGAAGATCACCCGCATCGAGACGTTCATGGCCCCACCGCGCTGGATGTTCGTGCGCGTCGAGACCGACGAGGGCGTCGTCGGCTGGGGCGAACCCGTGGTCGAAGGGCGCGCCGAGCCGGTGCGCGCGGCCGTGGAGGTGCTGTCCGAGTACCTGACCGGCCAGGACCCGATGCGGATCGAGGACCACTGGCAGGTCATGACCAAGGGCGGCTTCTACCGCGGCGGCCCCGTGCTGTCCTCCGCCGTCGCCGGGCTCGACCAGGCGCTCTGGGACATCAAGGGCAAGGCGTACGGCAAGCCCGTGCACCAGCTCCTCGGCGGGCCGGTCCGCGACCGGATCCGCGCCTACGCCTGGGTCGGCGGCGACGAGCCGCACGAGATCGAGGACGCGCTGCTCCAGCAGATCGAGGCGGGCTTCACGGCCGTCAAGATGAACGGCTGCGGCCGCATGAGCCCCCTCGCGACCCGCTCCGAGGTCCGCGACTGCCTCCGGCGGGCCGAGACCGCCCGCGAAGTCCTCGGCGCCGACCGCGACTTCGGGCTCGACTTCCACGGCCGGGTCTCGCCCGCCAACGCCCGCCGGATCCTGCCCCTGCTGGCCCCGTACGACCCGATGTTCGTCGAGGAGCCGGTCCTCTCCGAGCACATGCGGGCCGTCCCCGACCTGGTGAACGCCTCCAACATCCCGATCGCCCTCGGCGAACGGCTCTTCTCGCGGCGGGAGTTCCTCGCCCCGCTCGAGGCCGGCGTGGCGATCCTGCAGCCCGACATCTCGCACGCCGGCGGCATTTCGGAACTGCGCCGCATCGCCTCCCTCGCCGAGATCTACGGGGCCCAGATCGCGCCGCACTGCCCACTGGGGCCGGTCGCCCTGGCGGCCAGCCTCCAAGTCGCCTTCACCACCCCGAACTTCCTCATCCAGGAACAGTCCATCGGCATCCACTACAACCAGGGCGCCGAGCTCCTCGACTACGTCGCCGACCCCGAGCCGTTCCGCTTCCACGCGGGCTCCCTGCTCCGCACGGAGCGGCCGGGCCTCGGCGTAGAGGTCGACGAGGCGGCCGTCCGCGCCGCCGACGAGAAGGGCCACGCCTGGCGCAACCCGGTGTGGCGCCACGAGGACGGCTCCTTCGCCGAGTGGTGAGCCCCCACCACCACCCGGCAGCATCCCCCACCCCCACCACCCCCCACACATCAGAAGGCAGGCATTCCCATGGAGTTCGGCGCAGCGCTGCGACAGGAGCGGCTCGTCGCCATCGTCCGCGGAAGGGACCCCGAAGCGTCCTTCCGCACGGTCATGACCCTCGTCGAGGAGGGCGTCCCGCTCATCGAGGTCTCCCTCAGCGGGACCGACGCGCTGGACGTCATCGGCCGGGCCCGCAAGGAGCTCGGCGACGAGGCCTGGCTCGGCGCCGGTACGGTCCTCACCGCCGAGGACGCCCAGCGGGCCGCCGGCGCCGGGGCCAACCTGATGGTCACCCCGGGCCTCGGCGCCGGCGTGGACGAATCCGTCCGGCAGGGGCTGCCGGTACTGGCCGGGGTCATCACCCCGACCGAGGTCATCGCGGCCGACGCGGCGGGGGCCTGCGCGCTCAAGCTGTTCCCCGGCTCGATCGGCGGACCGGCGTACCTGCGGGCCCTGCGCGCCCCCTTCCCCGACCTGCCCTTCGTACCGGTCGGCGGGGTGGACGCGGCCGCCGCGGCCGAGTACCTGTCTTCCGGCGCGGTGGCCGTCGGCGTCGGATCCCCACTGATCGGGGACGCGGCCGACGGCGGCGACCTGCTCGCGCTGCGGCGGCGGGCGGCGGAGTTCAAGGCGGTCTGCGCGTGAGCCGGCCCGACGCCGCCGCCCCCGAGGTCCTCACCTTCGGGGAGACCATGCTCGCCCTGCGCGGCAGCGGTCCGCTGCGCCTCGGCGGGAGCATGGAGGTCTCCGTCGCCGGCGCCGAGTCGAACGTCGCGATCGGCCTCGCCCGGCTCGGGCACGCCGTCCGGTGGGCGGGCGCGGTCGGCAAGGACGAAGCCGGTGAGCTGGTCCTACGCACCCTGCGCGCCGAGGGCGTCGACGTCCGCGGAGCCTCCCTCGACGACGGCGGGGCCCCGACCGGGCTGATGCTCGCGGAGCCCAGGCTGCCGGAGGTCACGCGCGTGCACTACTACCGCGCGGGCTCCGCGGGATCGCGGCTCAAGGCCTGCTCGGTGGAGCGGGCCTTCACGGCGGCCCCGCCGAGGATCCTGCACCTGACGGGGATCACCCCGGCACTCTCCCGCTCGGCCCGCTCGGCCTGCACCCTCGCGCTGCGCCTCGCCTCCGAGCACTCGGCGCTGGTCTGCCTGGACGTGAACTTCCGGTCCCGGCTGTGGTCCTCCGGGGAGGCTGCGGAGGTGCTGCGCGCGTGGGCCCCTTCGGTGGACGTCCTCATCGCCTCCGACGACGAGCTCCCGCTGTGCCTCCCGGAGGGGGCCCCGGGCGACCCGGCCGTCCAGGCGAAGGAGCTCCTCGCCCTCGGGGTCGGCGAGGTGGTCGTCAAACTCGGCGCGGCCGGCGCGACGGCCCACACGGACGACGGCTCGGTGCTCCACGCCCCGGCGCGGGCCGTCCGCGCGGTCGACACGGTCGGCGCGGGCGACGCCTTCGTGGCGGGGTACCTCTCGGCGCTGCTCGACGGGGTCTCGGCGGAGGCCCGTCTGGACCGGGCGGTCACCACGGGCGCCTTCGCGGTGGCCTCGCGGGGCGACTGGGAGGGCGCGCCGACCCGCGCGGAACTCGGGCTGCTGTCCGCCCCGGCGGGCACGGTGGTCCGCTGAGCCCCGGCGGGGCCTGGCCGACACGGGGGTGCGGCCCGGCTCCGCCGGTTCCCGGGGCCCTGCGGGGCTGTCCCCGCCCCGCCCTTCCACCGTTCCCCGGGGCTCCGCCCCGGACCCCGCGCCTCACACGCCGGCGGGGCTGGATTTCTCCAGCCCGCAGGGCCGGCGCGCGGGGATTCCGGAGGCCGGGCGGTACTGCGTAGCCTGTACCGCATGCCCCGTTACGAATTCCGCTGCCGGACCTGCGAAGACACCTTCGAGGTCAGCCGGCCCATGGCCGAGTCCTCCGCGCCCGCCGACTGCCCCGCGGGGCACTCCGACACCGTCAGGCTGCTGTCCGCCGTGGCCGTGGGCGGGACCAGCGCGGCCCCCGCCCCCGCCGCGCCCATGGGTGGCGGCTGCTGCGGCGGGGGCGGCTGCGGCTAGCGCTTGCGGGACAGGGTGATGCCGTCGGAGATCCCCAGCAGCACCGATTCCATGCGGGGGTCCGCCACGACGTGGTCGTTGTAGGCCTGGACCCCCGCCGCCCCGCCGGTCGCCGCCGGGTCCAGCACCTGGCCGTGGTACAGCGTGTTGTCCGTGACCAGGAGGCCGCCCGGGCGCAGGCGCGGCACGAGCTCCTCCCAGTAGGCGATCTGGCTCTGCTTGTCCGCGTCCATGTACGCCATGTCGATGTGCGGCTCGGCCGGCATCGCGCGCAGCGTCTCCAGCGCGGGCGCGATGCGCAGGTCGATGCGGTCGGCCACCCCGGCCTTGGCCCAGGCCTCGCGGGCGTACGCCGTCCACTCCTCCGAGATGTCGCAGGCGATGAGGCGGCCGTCGGCCGGCATGGCCTGGGCCATCGACAGCGAGGAGAAGCCGGTGAAGGTGCCGATCTCCACGATGTGCCGCGCGCCGGTCAGCCGGACCAGGAAGGCCAGGAGCGGCCCCTGCTCCTCCGCCGACTGCATTCCCGCGGACTCCGGGAACACCTCGTACGTCGTCGCCACCAGCCCCCGCTGGACCTCGTCCAGCGGGGGGTTGTGCGCGAGCATGTACTGGTAGAGCTCGTCTGTGATCTTCGTGCTGTTGCCCTTGGTCATGGGCCCAGTGTGCCCATGATCAGGCTGCGGGGGCGCCCCGTCTCGCGACTTCGCGCGTGAAGGCCCGCACGATCTCCTCCCCGGCCAGCACTCCCGCCTGCGCCAGCGCCGTCACGTGCGGCGCCGTCCAGCCGGCGTCGGCCAGTTCCCCGTGGCCCGGCCGCCAGGCCGTGTCCGCGGCGAGCAGCAGGTCGGCGTCGAGGAGGGAGTCCCCGGCGGCCAGCGTGCTCGTGGCCCCCGTGCGCTCTGCCACCTCGCGCATCGCCGCGCTCTTGGTCAGCGGCCGCGGGACGGCGTAGATCTTCCGGCCCTGGAGCGAGATGGTCCAGCCGCGCGCCTCGGACCATTCCGTCAGCGCCTTGATCCACTCCTCGGGCACCAGCGCCCGCTCCACGACCAGGTACGCGAACAGGTCCTCGGCCACCCGCGCCTTGCGCAGCCACGCCGGGTCGGCCACGGACGTCAGGTGCGCGTTCATCTCCTCCAGCGGTACGGACTCCGCGGCGAGCCGCGCCGCGACCTGACGGCGCCAGTCCCGGTCCGGGACCCCGTCCACCAGGAGCTGGCCGCCGTTGGCGCAGATCGCGTACTTCGCCGGCCGTCCGGGGAAGCGGATGCGCTGGTACTGCTTGCGGGTCCGGGTGGTGGTCGGCACGAACACCGCGCCCGGGTCGGCGGACAGCTCCGCCAGCAGGCCCGCCGCCGTCTCCGTCATGTACGACAGCGGCTTGCTCTCGTGCACCTCGACGCACAGCAGCCGCGGGGCCACCGGGTCGGGCATGGTCAGGCCGAGGGCGGCCGTCGAGTAGATGAGCGTACGGTCGAGGTCACTGGCTACGAGGACGGTCACTTGGCGGCCACAGCCTTTCCGTCGGCGCCCGTGGCGCCGCGCGTGAAGCGGGGATGGATGAGTCCTACGCAGCTGTACGGCAGGCCGTCGACCTCTTCGACCGGCACCCCCCGCTGCTCCGCGAGGAGGCGTACGTGGTCCAGGTCGGCCCCGGCTCCGCGCTGCGCGAGGATCTTCCACGGCACCCGGCGCAGCAGCACCCGCGTGGTCTCGCCGACGCCGGGCTTCACCAGGTTCACGTCGTGGATGCCGTACTCCTCGCTGATCCGCTCCACCGCCCGCCAGCCCACCCAGGTCGGTGTGCGGTCGGCGGCGAGGAGCTCCTTGACCTCGGCGTCCACGGCCTCGGCCACCTCCTCGAAGTGCGCGGAGACGGTGTCGACGAACGCGACGGAGACATCGGCCCCGGCCAGCTCGCGGTAGAACTTCGCGCCGTGGAAATCGGCGGGCCCGACCAGGTCGGACCTTAGCACCGTACGCGAGACCAGCCCGGAAACGGTGGAATTGAGACAGGCGGAGGGGATCAGGAAGTCCTCGCGCGTGCCGTACGTCTCCACGCACGAACCGGGGTCGGCGAGGACCACGATCTCCGGGTTGAAGCCCTCGAACTCTCCCAGGGCCTCGCGCAGTTCGCGGGTGATGGCGCCCTTGCCGGTCCAGCCGTCGACGAAGACCACGTCGGCCGGGTCGTGGTGGGCCGCGAGCCAGCGCAGCGCGTTGGCGTCGATGCCGCGGCCGCGCACGATGGAGACGGCGTAGTGCGGCAGGTCCAGGCCGTGCCGGGCCCGGGCCCAGCGCCGCATGAGCACGCCCACGGGGGTGCCGGCGCGGGCGAGCGAGACGAGGACCGGGGAGGGGGAGCGTTCGGCGAGGACGGTCTCGGTGACGGTGCCGACGGCGCGGGCCATGCGGGCGGCGGAGGCGGTCAGCGCGCTCTGGTAGAGCTGCTGGTACTCCGGGGACGGCTGGTACTCCACCGGGAGGGACTCGGCGTAGTGCGCATCGCCCGCCTGGATGGCCTCCTCGCGCTCCTCGGTCGGGGCCTCCAGCTCGACGCCGGAGAGGTCCTGGAGCAGCCAGCCGACGTCCTCCGGGGCGTACGAGGAGAAGTCGGGGCCCCGCAAGGGCTCGGCGGTCATGATCGGCTCCTGCCGGTCGGGGACGTACGAGGGTATGACGGCCAGCAGGACCCGGCCGGTGTGCGGGGCGAGGGCCGCGAGCAGGCCGGTACGGAGCTCCGCGGTGTCCCCGGCCGAGTCCACGACGGCGATCACGGCGTCGAAGCGGGCGCCGGCGACGTTGTACGCGTACCGGTCGCCGGGGCCGTCGGCCGGGGCGTCGTGGGCGGGGAAGACGAGGCGGGTGCGGATGGCGTAGCCGGGGTCGTCCACGGCGAGCACCGGCGAGCGGGTGGTGGTGGAGAAGCGGACCTCGGCCGCGGCGCCGGACGCCTCCAGGGCCTGCGCGAGGCGCAGCGGGGCGTACATCAGCTCCTCGTTGCCGAGTACGAGGACCCTCTCGGGGGTCCCGCCGAGCGCGGCCGTGAGCCGGTCAGCCATGCCCGGCAGGGCGGCCTCCAGTACTGCGCGGTGCGCGGGGGTGAAGCCGTGGCGTCCGCCGTCGGGTATCCCGGCCGGCCAGCCCAGTTCCACGCGGATGGTCGGGTGCGGGCCGTCTCCCGGGGCGCTGCCCCGGACCCCGCTGCTCAAACGCCGCAGGGGCTGATTTTGCCCACCCCCGGGCTGCGATTCGCCGGCCGCGGGCTGGGATCCGGCAGCGGAGGGAGCCGCAGCGGAAGCGGAAGCGGCGGCCTCCGCCTCGTACTGCTCGACCAGGGCCTGCCCCTTCGCCAGGACCCCCTCCGGGAGGGAGACCGTGCCTGAGGCCAGGGATATGAGGTCCACGCGGGCCCCCAGCTCCGCCGCGAAGGCGGACAGGCGGTCGCGGTCGGACTCCGAGCGCATGTCGACCAGGGCGACGACCACGTAGTGGCCGCGCGGGTGGCGGGCGTGGAGGTCGGCGATGGTGTTCAGGACGGTGTTGCCGGTGGAGAACTCGTCGTCGACGAGGACCAGCGGCCCCGGGCCCGCCAGCAGCTTCGGGTCCTCGGGCAGCAGCAGGTGCGAGGTGGCGTGCGAATGCGCCTCCTCGAAGCCGCCCGCGGCCTCCACGCCGGGCACGGGGCGGCGGGTGGAGTGCAGGTAGGGGGCGCCGCCCAGGCCGTCGGCCACGCAGTGGCCCAGCCCGGTCGCGGTCTCCGCGTACCCCAGGACCACCACAGAGGCGGCCTCCGCCTCGCCGAGCAGCTCCCGGACCCGCTCGCCGAGCCCGTACCCGGCGGCGTACACGGCCGCCGGGGACTGCGGGACGTGCTTGCCCAGCACCCGGGACACCAGCAGGTGGGCCCGCTTGGGGTTGCGCCGCAGGGCCAGCCCCAGGAGGTCCTGGAGCGCCGGCCCGCCGGTCCCGTCGCCCGTGCCGTCCTCCAGGCTCACGCCCAGCCGGTCCGCGACCCACGTTCCCGACCACACCGCTTCGATCGTCTTGCCCTTCTTCGCAGTCAACGGCCCGCTCACACCTGGAGCCCGGCCGTGAGGAGATCGACGAAGCCGACCTCCTCCTTCGCCACACCGAAGACCTCGGCGCGCAGCATGGTGCGCTCGGCCCAGGCCCGGTGGGGCTTCACCTCGTTCATCTTGTTCGTGTAGGCGGAACGCATCACTCCGCCGCCCCCGCGCTCGGGGCGCAGGATGTCTTGAGCATCGCTGAACTCCTCGTGCGACACCACCGAGAGCGCGTGGACCGGGGTGACGTGGGCGGGGTGGATGCAGGTCTTGCCCAGCAGCCCGTTGGCCCGGTCGAGCTCGATCTCGCGCAGCAGCCCGTCCAGGTCGTGCTCGATCAGCGCGGTGCGCAGCTCCTCGACGCCCTCCTCCAGGAAGGGGCTGCGGCGCAGCTGCGGCTTGAAGAGGCGCTGCTGGCTGCGGAAGTACTCCCACACCGGGCCGGTGACCGTGAAACCGGTGCCGTCGGCGCGGCTGAGCACGTTGACCACGTCGGCGATCACCCCGGCGACGATCTGGACGTCGTACGCGGTCATGTCCGGGGTGCGGCGCAGCCCGTACGCGGAGCAGAAGTCGGTCACGCCGAGGCGGAGCGCGAGGACCCGCTCCCGGTACTTGTTGACCGTACGGGAGATCCCGGCGAGGGTCTCGACCCGGGTCTCCAGGTGGAGCAGCTCGGGGGTCTCCAGGACCGGCATCGCGTACAGCCGGGGCAGTCCGCTCTCCGCTTCGGCCTGCGCGACGGCGTCGAGGAAGCCGACCCCCCGGCTCTCGCTGAACTTGGGAAGCACGAATCCGGCCAGTCGCGCCGCCGAGCCGCCGAGCCGGTGCACGAGGTCGGGGATCTGCTCGGGCTCGCGGACGCGGATGAAGAGCAGGGGGAGCTCCGCCGGGTCCTCGTGGAGGGCGGCGAACTGCCGGACGAGGTTCTCCTCGCCCCCCACGACGTCCGCGTCGCTGATGGAATCCTCCAGGCAGAGGACCATGGAGACGACTCCGAGGCCGGCCTGCTTGCGGATGTCACGGGCGAGCTGGGGCCGGGTGGCCGGGCTGTAGAGCGTGGCCCCCAGCGCGGCCGCGAGCGTGGCCGAGGGGGAGGCGGCGGTGAACTCTGCCGGCTCCTGGTGGAAGAGGTCCTTGCGGACGGTGGGCGAAATATGCCCGAAGTGACGCATGTGCTTCCCCCGTACAGGCTCGGCGGCCGATCTGGCGTGGCCGGTAATAGTACGTACGAACGTGAGTCAAAAATTCCTCAAGCACATGAAATCCAGGTAACCCTCTTGCACCATGCCCAGGTCTCGCGATCCGGACAAGGTCTACGGGGGGCCGCATTGTCCCGGTCCCGCCCGGGAGGGCAGGATGACCGCCATGACGCACGCGATGCAGAAGGGCTCCAACATCCCCGTGGCCGCCGTGGCGGTCCGCGCGGTGCTGCGCTGGACCGGGGGGCCCGACGTACCCGACGTGGACGCCTCCGCGCTGCTCGTGGGGGCGGACGGGCGCGTGCGCTCGGACGAGGACTTCGTCTTCTACAACCAGCCCCGGCACCCCTCGGGAGCCGTCTGGCGGCTCGGGAAGAAGCAGCTCGGCGACGGGATCACCGACGCCGTGCAGGCGGACCTGCGGGCCGTCACCCCGGCCGTGGACCGGATCCTGGTCGTGGCCTCCGCCGAGGACGTCCCCTTCGAACGGGTCCGCGACCTGCGGATCCTGCTCTACGACGCCACCGCGACGGGCGGCTCCGAACCGCTGGCCTACTTCGACGTACGGCCGGAGACGGGTGCCGAGACGGCGCTGATCTGCGGCGAGCTGTACCGGCGGGCCGACGCGTGGAAGTTCCGCGCGCTGGGCGAGGGGTACTCGAACGGGCTCGTCGGCCTGGCCACGGACCACGGGATCTCGGTGGACGAGAACGCCCCCGAGGCCCACGAACAGGGTCAGGGCCAGGGCCGGGGCCAGCAGCAGGGCCCGGCCCCGTCCGCGACCCCGGCGCCGCCCACCCAGGCCCCGCCGGCCGCCCAGCCCGCCTACGGCTATCCGCAGCCGGTCTCCCAGCCCCCGGTGCCGTCCCCGGCCGGGGACCCGTCCTTCCGGCTGCCGGCGCAGGGTCCGCAGTTCATCCGCCGCTGAGCCGATGAGCCGATGAGCGGCACCCGGCCCCGTCAGGTCTTGGTCTTGTAGCCCCGGCCCCACTGGAGGCCCCACCCGTACAGCCGGTCCAGCTCGGCCTGGAACCCGTACACGAAGGTGACCTCGCGCCGCACGATCAGCTCTCCCTTGATGTTCTCCAGGGAGACGACCGCGCAGGAGCGGGCGTGCGGGTGGCGCTCCTCCAGGGGGATCTCGATGCGCGGCCCGGTGATCGGGTAGAGGGTGACCAGGGCGTGCGTCCGGTCGAAGGCCGGGGTCTGGTCGTAGATGTACACGAAGACCAGCAGCCGCTTGATCTCCTCGGCGTGGTCGAGATTGACGAAGATCGTCTCGCCGGAGGGCGCCCCGAACCGGTCGTCCCCGCTGAGCTTCACGTACGGCGGGCTGTTGATGTCCCCGTGCAGGTTCCCCAGGGGCTGGACGACCCCCCGGGTGCCGTCGGTCAGCTCGTAGAGGCAGCCGATGTCGAGGTCGACATTGACCATGCCCTGGGTGTGCGCCTGCACCATGTCCGGCTTGAACAGTTTGAACGGATGCCGGAAGAGCTGCCCGCTCTGGCCGGCGCTGCGGCCGCCTATGTCCGAGGTGCGCATCCGCCAGGAGAGGTTCACGCGCAGATTGCCGTGCACCGCCCCCTGTTTGGTGAGCGACACCGTCGGATGCCGTTTGGTCAGCTCGATCGCGTTCGACGAGGCGCTGCCCGACTGGAACTGCATGCCGCGGCTGCCCCTGATGCCGTCGAAGAATCCCATCCCCACAACCCCCCTGATCCCCTGTGGCCCTTGGTCCCCTGCTGCCGGCCGATGACGGCCGGCATGGCGAACGGGGCGGCCCGGCAGGTCCGTGGACCCGCCGGACCGCCCCGCACTTGAGCGTTCCGCATTACCGCCGTGATCATGCCTCGGCGGCTGAACCCTCCAGCTCCAGGCGCTTGTTGCGGCGCACGGAGGACCAGAAGGACCATCCGATGAGCACGACGCCGACGAGGCCGGTGATGACCTCGTTGATCTCGTACTGGATGGTGACGAGCAGGATGACGGCGAGCGCGCCGATGGCGTAGTGCGCGCCGTGCTCCAGGTAGACGTAGTCGTCGAGGGTGCCCTGGCGGACCAGGTAGACCGTCAGCGACCGGACGTACATGGCACCGACACCGAGGCCGATGGCCATGATCACGATGTCACTGGTGATGGCGAAGGCGCCGATGACCCCGTCGAAGGAGAAGGAGGCGTCGAGGACTTCGAGGTAGAGGAACATGAAGAAGGCGGCCTTGCCGGCCATGGCGACGGCCGAGACGGGCTTGCCGCTCTTCTTCGCCTCCTCCTCGAGCTCGTGCTCGTGCTCCTCCTCTTCCTCCAGCTTGTTCTCGAAGTAGCCGGAGAGGCCGCCGACGATCATGTAGGTGATCAGGCCGAGGATGCCGGAGATCAGGACCGTCTGCGCCTTGTCCACGTGCGTGCCGCCGTGCTGGTGGGCGTTGACGGCGAAGGTCATCGAGGTGATGACCAGGACGATCAGCGCGATGCACGCGGACAGCATGTCGATCTTGCCGAGCTTGGCGAGCGGGCGTTCCAGCCAGGCGAGCCACTTGATCTCGCGGTCCTCGAAGACGAAATCGAGGAAGATCATCAGCAGGAACATGCCACCGAAGGCGGCGATGGACGGGTGGGCGTCCGTGACGAGCTGCTTGTACATGTCCTGGTCGCGCAGCGCGAGTTCGACGGCTTCGATCGGTCCGATCTTGGCGCTGACCGCGACGATCACGATCGGGAAGACCAGGCGCATACCGAACACGGCGATGAGAACACCGATGGTGAGGAAGATCTTCTGCCAGAAGGCATTCATCTTCTTCAGGATTCCGGCGTTGACCACCGCGTTGTCGAAGGACAGAGAGATCTCCAGGATGCACAGGATCGCAACGATCCCGAAGGCCTCCCACCCCCCGTAAAGCACCGCTGCGGCCAGCCCGAGCGCAGTGACTGCGAACGACCAGCCGAAGGTTTTCAGAACCACTGGCATCCCATCGTGTTGTACGGCTTTACGAAACGTTGACCCCGAAGTCTAGAGCGATGCCGCGCAGCCCCGACGCGTACCCCTGCCCCACCGCGCGGAACTTCCATTCGCCCCCGTACCGGTAGACCTCGCCGAAGATCATCGCGGTCTCGCTGGAGGCGTCCTCGGAGAGGTCGTAGCGGGCCAGCTCCTGGCCGTCCGCCTCGTTCACCACCCGGATGAAGGCATTGCTGACCTGCCCGAAGCTCTGCCGGCGGGCCTCGGCCTCGTGGATCGAGACGGGGAAGACGATCTTGTCCACGCCGGCCGGGACCTTGGTGAGGTCGATGATGAGCGACTCGTCGTCGCCGTCACCCTCGCCGGTGAGGTTGTCCCCCGTGTGTTCGACGGAGCCCTCGGGACTCTTGAGGTTGTTGTAGAAGACGAAGTACTCGTCCCCGAGCACCCTGCCGTTGCTGCACAGCAGCGCGCTGGCGTCGAGGTCGAAGTCGGCGCCCGTGGTCGAGCGCGCGTCCCATCCGAGGCCTACCAGAACCCGGGTGAGGTTCGGTGCGGCTTTGGAGAGGGAGACATTGCCCCCCTTGGCGAGTGTGACGCCCATGTTGTGGTCCTCCCCGAACGACGGTGGCGGTGTGGCGATGGCGGTGGCGATGCGGTGTGTGGCGGTGCGGCCCGTAAAGCCGGTCCGGCGCCGTACACACGAGTGCACGGCGCCGGACGGATGGAACGACTGCTCTGAACGACTGCCCCGGGGGCAGGCTCAGACGTTGACGCCGAAGTCCTGCGCGATGCCGCGCAGGCCCGAGGCGTAGCCCTGGCCGATGGCGCGGAACTTCCACTCGGCGCCGTTGCGGTAGAGCTCGCCGAAGACCATGGCGGTCTCCGTCGAGGCGTCCTCCGACAGGTCGTAGCGGGCGAGCTCGGCGTTGTCGGCCTGGTTCACGACGCGGATGTAGGCGTTGCGGACCTGGCCGAAGCTCTGCTGGCGGCTCTCGGCCTCGTAGATCGAGACCGGGAAGACGATCTTCGCCACGTCGGCGGGCACGCCGGCGAGGTTGACCTTGATCGCCTCGTCGTCGCCCTCTCCCTCACCGGTGGTGTTGTCACCGGTGTGCTCGACCGAGCCGTCGGGGCTCTTCAGGTTGTTGAAGAAGACGAAGTTCGCGTCGCTGGCGACCTTGCCCTGGTCGTTGGTCAGGATCGCGCTGGCGTCCAGGTCGAAGTCGACACCGGTGGTGGTGCGAGCGTCCCAGCCCAGACCGACGATGACCGCCGTCAGGTTCGGCGCTGCCTTGGACAGCGAGACGTTGCCGCCCTTGCTGAGGCTGACTCCCACGGGTCCTCCATAAGGTTTTTGTGTGGGGCGGGGCCCCGTCGTGCGGTTGCTACCGGATCAACGTTTCGATCCTAGTGACGGGTTCCCGCCTGTACGGGCTTATTCGAGTCGAACACTGTTGAACTCGGTGGGACTCAGTCGGAACTCAGGGCCTTCAGAGGCTGTCGAGCGCCTTGATGTACTCGTTCAGGTCACGCGCGTCGGGCAGCCCGTTGACGACGCTCCAGCGCACGACGCCGTCCCGGTCGATGACGAAGGTGCCGCGCACCGCGCAGCCCTTCTCCTCGTCGAAGACCCCGTAGGCCCGGGAGGTCTCCCCGTGCGGCCAGAAGTCCGAGAGCAGCGGGTACTCCAGCCCCTCCTGCTCGGCGAAGACGCGCAGGGTCGGCACGGAGTCGTTGGAGACCGCGAGGAGCTGCACGTCGTCGTTCTGGAAGCGCGGCAGCTGGTCGCGCAGCTCGCAGAGCTCGCCAGTGCAGACGCCGGTGAAGGCGAAGGGGTAGAAGAGCAGGACGACGGCCTTCTCCCCCCGGAAGTCGGAGAGCCGCACGACCCTGCCGTGGTTGTCCTTGAGCTCGAAGTCCGGGGCCTTGCT
The DNA here is from genome assembly GCF_024213195.1 of Streptomyces sp. TBY4. GTDB lineage: Bacteria > Actinomycetota > Actinomycetes > Streptomycetales > Streptomycetaceae > Streptomyces. The sequence goes on from NZ_JANAVF010000011.1 coordinate 221,498, forward strand.
GCCGACCTCGATCGCCATCTGTCGCATCCCTTCGTCCCGCATCCCGTCGTTGGGCTGTTCGGGTGATCTCAGCTTATGGGTCCTGCGCGCGTCCGGCCCCGGTCGGCCCGCGAAACGCACACACCCCGCCCACCGGGAAGCTTCCGGCGGGCGGGGTGCGTGTGTCCGCATGGCTGCGGGGCGCGGCTCAGCGCTTGGACTTGGCCGTCTTCGGAGTCGCCAGCTTGGTGGCGGTCCACTCCTTGCCGACGGGGAGACCCTTCGCCAGCGAAAGGCCGGCCGTCTCGGCGGCCTCGCTGATGTCGCTGGCCTCGACGAAACCGTCCTTGCCGGTCTTGGGGGTCACCAGCAGGATCAGTGCGCCGTCCTCGACCAGCTCGGTCGCATCGACCAGGGCGTCCGTCAGGTCGCCGTCGTCCTCCCGGAACCACAGCAGAACCGCGTCCGCGACGTCGTCGAAGTCCTCATCGACGAGTTCGCTGACGTGACCCTCTACGGCATCACGGAATTCCTGATCGACGTCGTCGTCGTAGCCGATCTCCTGGACCACCTGTTCGGACTGGAAACCCAGCCTGGCGGCCAGGTTCTCCGCGTGGTCCGCGGTCGCGCTCACGGGGTGCCTCCTGCTCATGTTCGGTGAATGTTCTTCGGCGGCGCGCGTACGCGCAGCATTGGGCGTAGTCCACACGGGCGCGGCGGATCGCGCAAGTACCCGGCCGCCGGGACCGTCGAAACGGTGACGATTGCGGCCGTCTCGCCGCAACTTTCAGCCCTTCCGCATGTACCCCTGGTGATTCATCCCACACCATTCCACCTCATTCGGCACGCCCTCGGGACTTTCGCACCTGTTTGAGGGACGAACGGCCTTGCGAAGGGGTTGATCGACATGGGCGTAAGGTTGCGGTTTGGGCGCTGTCGTCGCCACAGCTGACGCAATCCCTCCACACTCCAGGGATTACCCAGCGGTAAAGATGACGATTTCTGCCGAGCGTAAGACCATGGGAGGCGGCGAACCCCAAGGCACGACTCCCCCGACAGCGAAGGAACAGCGTGGCTTCCGCATCCGATCGCAATCCGATCATCATTGGTGGCCTGCCGAGTCAGGTACCGGACTTCGATCCGGAAGAGACGCAGGAGTGGCTCGACTCCCTGGACGCGGCCGTCGACGAGCGGGGCCGCGAGCGTGCCCGCTACCTGATGCTGCGGCTGATGGAGCGCGCCCGTGAGAAGCGCGTGGCCGTGCCCGAGATGCGCTCCACGGACTACGTCAACACGATCGCCACCAAGGACGAGCCGTTCTTCCCCGGCAACGAGGAGATCGAGCGCAAGGTCCTCAACGCCACCCGCTGGAACGCCGCCGTGATGGTCTCGCGCGCCCAGCGCCCGGGGATCGGCGTCGGCGGCCACATCGCCACCTTCGCCTCCTCCGCCTCCCTCTACGACGTGGGCTTCAACCACTTCTTCCGGGGCAAGGACGAGGGCGACGGCGGCGACCAGATCTTCTTCCAGGGCCACGCCTCGCCCGGCATCTACGCCCGCGCCTACCTCCTGGACCGGCTCTCCGAGCAGCAGCTCGACGCGTTCCGCCAGGAGAAGTCGAAGGCCCCGTACGGCCTGTCCAGCTACCCGCACCCGCGGCTCATGCCGGACTTCTGGGAGTTCCCGACCGTCTCGATGGGCCTCGGCCCGCTCGGTGCGATCTACCAGGCCCGGATGAACCGGTACATGGAGGCCCGCGGGATCGCGGACACCTCCAAGTCACACGTTTGGGCGTATCTCGGTGACGGCGAGATGGACGAGCCCGAGTCCCTCGGCCAGCTCTCCATCGCGGCCCGCGAGCACCTCGACAACCTGACCTTCGTCGTCAACTGCAACCTGCAGCGCCTCGACGGCCCGGTCCGCGGCAACGGCAAGATCATGCAGGAGCTGGAGTCGCAGTTCCGCGGCGCCGGCTGGAACGTCATCAAGCTGATCTGGGACCGCTCCTGGGACCCGCTGCTGGCCCAGGACCGCGACGGCATCCTGGTCAACAAGCTGAACACCACCCCGGACGGCCAGTTCCAGACGTACGCCACCGAGACGGGCGCGTACATCCGCGAGCACTTCTTCGGCGGCGACCACCGGCTGCGCGCGATGGTCGAGAACATGTCCGACCAGCAGATCCAGCACCTGGGCCGCGGCGGCCACGACCACAAGAAGGTCTACGCGGCGTACGCGGCGGCCAAGGCCCACAAGGGCCAGCCGACGGTCATCCTGGCGCAGACGGTCAAGGGCTGGACCCTGGGCCCGAACTTCGAGGGCCGCAACGCGACCCACCAGATGAAGAAGCTGACGGCCGACGACCTCAAGCGCTTCCGCGACCGCCTGCACATCCCGATCACGGACGCCCAGCTGGAGGACGGCGCGCCGCCGTACTACCACCCGGGCCGCAACTCCCCCGAGATCCAGTACATGCACGACCGCCGCAGCGCGCTGGGCGGCTACGTGCCGACCCGCGTGGTGCGCGCGAAGCCGCTGCAGCTGCCGGGCGACGCCACGTACGCGGCCGCCAAGAAGGGCTCCGGCCAGCAGTCGATCGCCACCACCATGGCCTTCGTCCGCATTCTGAAGGACCTGATGCGGGACAAGGAGATCGGCAAGCGCTTCGTGCTGATCGCCCCCGACGAGTACCGCACCTTCGGCATGGACGCGTTCTTCCCGAGCGCCAAGATCTACAACCCGCTGGGCCAGCAGTACGAGGCGGTCGACCGCGACCTGCTGCTCGCGTACAAGGAGTCCCCGACCGGCCAGATGCTGCACGACGGCATCTCGGAGGCGGGCTGCACGGCCTCGCTGATCGCCGCGGGTTCGGCGTACGCGACGCACGGCGAGCCGCTGATCCCGGTCTACGTCTTCTACTCGATGTTCGGTTTCCAGCGCACGGGTGACCAGTTCTGGCAGATGGCGGACCAGCTGGCGCGCGGTTTCGTCCTCGGAGCGACCGCCGGACGGACCACCCTGACGGGTGAGGGCCTCCAGCACGCCGACGGTCACTCCCAGCTGCTGGCCTCGACCAACCCGGGCTGTGTGGCGTACGACCCGGCGTACGGGTACGAGATCGCGCACATCGTCAAGGACGGTCTGCGCCGGATGTACGGGCCCGACGCCGAGGACGTCTTCTACTACCTGACGGTCTACAACGAGCCGATCCAGCACCCGGCCGAGCCGGCCGGTGTGGACGTGGACGGGATCCTGAAGGGCATCCACCGGGTCTCGGAGGGCACGGCCGGCAGCATCGGGGCGCAGATCATGGCCTCGGGCGTGGCGGTGCCGTGGGCGCTGGAGGCGCAGCGGATCCTGGCCGCCGAGTGGAACGTGAAGGCGGACGTCTGGTCGGCGACCTCCTGGAACGAGCTGCGCCGCGAGGCCGTCGCCGTGGAGGAGCACAACCTGCTCCACCCGGAGGAGGAGCAGCGCGTCCCGTACGTGACGAGCAAGCTGTCCGGTGCCGAGGGCCCGTTCGTGGCGGTCTCCGACTGGATGCGGGCGGTCCCGGACCAGATCTCGCGCTGGGTGCCCGGCACGTACACCTCGCTGGGCGCGGACGGCTTCGGCTTCGCGGACACGCGGGGCGCGGCCCGGCGCTTCTTCCACATCGACGCGCAGTCGGTGGTCCTCTCGGTGCTGACCGAGCTGGCCAAGGAGGGCAAGATCGACCGTTCGGCGCTGAAGCAGGCGATCGACCGGTACCAGCTGCTGGACGTCCGGGCGGCCGACCCGGGCGCGGCCGGCGGCGACGCGTAGCGGTCACCCTTCCGCAAGGGGCTCCGGGACTCCTGTCCCGGAGCCCCTTACGCGTTCTTTACGATGCTGCGCATGAAGGAACCCTCTCCCCAGGCCCGGTGGGAGCGCCGGACGCAGACGCCGCTGCTGGTGCTCGCCCTGGGCTTCGCCGTGGCCTACGCGGTGCCCATCGTCCTGCCCGACGCGAGCCCGGCGGTGCACGACGCCTGCAGGCACGCCGAGTGGGTGGTGTGGGCCACCTTCGCCGCCGACTACCTGGTGCGGCTCGGCCTGGCGGACTCGAAGCGGGCCTTCGTACGGACCCACTGGCTGGACCTGGCGGCGGTGGTGCTGCCGATGATCCAGCCGCTGCGGCTGCTGCGGGTGGTCGCCACCCTGATGCTGATGGGCCGGCGGGCCCGGATGGCCCCGCAGATCCGGCTCACCACGTACGTGGCGGGCTCGGTGGTCGGGCTGCTGATGTTCGGCTCGCTGGCGGTGCTGAGCGTGGAGCGGGACGCCCCCGACGGCAACATCAGGAACCTCGGGGACGCCCTGTGGTGGTCGGTGACCACGATGACGACGGTCGGCTACGGGGACCACTCCCCCACCACCGGACTCGGACGGCTCCTGGCGGTGGGGCTGATGCTGTCCGGGATCGCGCTGCTGGGTGTGGTGACCGCCAACATCGCGGCCTGGTTCATCTCCCGCTTCGAACGCGACGACCTGGTGGAGCGCGCCCAGACGGCGGCGATCTCCGAACTGACGCAGGAGGTACGGGCGCTGCGTGCCGAGGTCGCCCGGCTCGGCGGGGCGGCTCCCGCCGGGGCGGTGGGCGCGGGCGTTCCCGCCCCGGCCGCCCCGGCGGGCGGCGCCGTCAGCGCTCCCACACCTTGAACGCCCTGACCTGGTAGGGCGACTGGGGCAGCCACACCCCGTCGCCCGGGTAGGTCTGGAACTCGCCGGTCTCGGCGCACTCCGCCGACTGGTAGGTGGTGACGGGGCGGCCGGTCCTGTTGGTGAGGGACTGGGCGGTGGTCCCTGCGGGCAGGGCGGTGCAGCTGTTGATGTCGAGGGTGCTCAGCTCGTGGGTCGTGCGCGCGCCCTTGAACTCGGGCTTCGCCCAGAAGCACAGCTGCCCCGTGGCGCAGGCCCCGAGCGTCGGCGGCCCGGCCGCCCGCCCCTTCGTCCGCCCGGATCCCCGTGCGGATCCCCGTGCGGGAACGGGTGCGTCGGCCCGGGCCCGTGCCTCGGCCTGGGACGGCGCCTGCACGGCGGCCGTACGGGCCTGGGCAGGGCCCGCCGCGTGGGCCGATTCGGCAGTGCCCGGGATCAACAGGGTGGCGGCGAGGACGGTGGCGGCGGCGGCGGTGCGACCGGAGAAAGTGGTGTTCCACGTACGCATGACGGGTCAACTCCTGGTGGACGTACGGGCCCCGGACCGTTTCCGAAGCTCCGTCGGCACCACGCTGACCTGCGCGGACGTCCCGGCGGAAGGGGCCGGGGGCGGGTCCACCCTGATAGGCGACAGCCCCGCCGGAACCGTCCGGCGGGGCTGCCTGGGCCCCGGAGTTGACGCCTCCGGGGCCGCCGCCGGCCGCGCGGCCGGCGGCACAGAGCCAGCGGGACCCTGTGCGCGTCCGGCCGCCGGGGCGGGGCCGTGTGCGGGCTGCGCGGGGCTAGATGTGGGCCGCGCCCGCGCCCGCCGCCGCGTTCTCGCCGCGCTTCGTGAAGCCGGCCACGACCGCGGCGAGCACCGCGACCACGCCCGCGACGGTGAAGGCCGTGCTCATCCCTGACACGAACGTGTCGTGCGCGACCCCCGTGATGGTCTGCGCGAGCTGCTCCGGCGCGCCCGGCGGGACCGGGGAGATGCCGACCTGGATGCCCTTCTCCGCGAGGTCCGCCTGCTCCGGGGTGAGCGGCGGCAGTCCGGCCCCGGCCCAGTTGTCCCCGAAGACGCTGCCGACCTTGCTCGCCATGACGGCGCCGAGCACGGCGGTGCCCAGGCTGCCGCCGACCTGCATGGCGGCCTGCTGGAGACCGCCGGCCACGCCCGAGAGCTCCAGCGGGGCGTTGCCGACGATGACCTCGGTGGCTCCGACCATGACGGGGGCGAGCCCGAGGCCCATCAGGGCGAACCAGAGCGACATGGTGAGGGTGGCGGTGTCCGGGGTCAGCCGGGCCATCCCGAAGCAGGCGACGGCCGTGGCGACCATGCCGGCGACGAGCGGCAGCCGCGGGCCGACCTTGGTGATGGCGATGCCCGCCAGGGGCGATCCGACGATCATCATGCCGGTCAGCGGCAGCAGGTGCAGTCCGCTGTCGACGGGGCTCATGCCGTGGACGTTCTGCAGGTAGAAGGTGACGAAGAACAGCCCGCCCATGAAGGCGAAGGCCATCAGGACCATCAGCACCGTGCCCGCGGACAGCGGCAGCGAGCGGAACATCCCGAGCGGGATCAGCGGCTCGGAGACGCGGTTCTCCCAGAGGGCGAAGGCCACGAAGCACAGCACGGACCCGCCGAGGAAGGCGAGGGTCCTGGTGTCCCCCCAGCCCCATTCCGAGGCCTTGATCAGCGCCCAGATCAGCGAGAACATACCGGCCGACAGGAGCAGGATGCCGGGGACGTCGAAGGAGCGCGGGGCGTTCTCGGCCCGGTGGTCGACCAGGATGAACAGGCCGAAGGCGAGCGCGAGGACGCCGACCGGAACGTTGATGAAGAAGACGGACTGCCAGCTCACGTTCTCGACGAGCAGGCCGCCGACGATCGGCCCGGCGGCGGTCGAGGCACCGATGACCATGCCCCAGATGCCGATGGCCATGTTGAGCTTCTCGGCCGGGAAGGTCGCGCGCAGCAGGCCCAGCGCGGCGGGCATCAGCAGCGCCCCGAAGACGCCCTGCGCGACGCGGAAGGCGATGACGAGCTCGACTCCGGTGGAGAGGCCGATGGCCGCCGAGGAGACGGCGAAGCCGGCGATGCCGATGAGGAAGGTCTGGCGGTGGCCGAAGCGGTCGCCGAGCTTGCCCGCGGTGATGAGGGAGACGGCGAGGGCGAGCAGGTAGCCGTTGGTGATCCACTGGACCTCGGCGAGCGAGGCGCCGAGGTCCTTCTGGATGGCCGGGTTGGCGACGGCGACGATCGTGCCGTCGAGGGTGACCATCATGACGCCGATCGCGACGGCGAACAGGGTGAGCCACGGGTGGCCCCGGAGGCCCGTGCGAACCGGTGCGGGGCCCGTTTCCTTGGTGAGCGAGGGCGTGTCCCCGCCGTCGACGGTGATCTGACTAGTCATGCGGACAGATTAGTGACAGCGACTGACACTTCACAGACCGGTTCGTCAGACAGCCTCTGTCAGGTCGGTCACAGGTACCCTGACCGCCGTGATGACCGATCAGCGCCCCGCGTCCGCACCGCCGGCCGGACTGCGCGAGCGCAAGAAGCGGCGCACGCGCGACGCCCTGCTGCGCGCGGCCCTCCTCCTCTTCATCGCCCAGGGGTACGAAGAGACCACCGTCGACGAGATCACCGACGCCGTGGACGTCTCCCAGCGCACCTTCTTCCGGTACTTCGCCAACAAGGAAGAGGTCGCCTTCGCCGTCCAGGACCTGGTCGAATCGCACTTCTTCGCGGCGCTCCAGGCCCGCCCGCCCGCCGAGGGCCCCTTCGAGGCGATGCGCTCGGCCGTCCTCGCCGCCTGGGACACCGTCGAAGAGGCCATCTCGGACCTGGTGCCCATCGACCTCTACATGCGCAGCTACCGGCTGATCGAGTCCACCCCGGCCCTGCTCGCCGTGCACCTGCGCCGCTCGACCGAGCTGGAGGAGCGGATCGCCCGGCTGCTCGCCGAGCGCGAGGGCCTGGACGTGGACGCCGACCCGCGCCCGCGGGTGGCCGTCGCCGCGTTCACCGGCGTGATGCGCGTCACCGGCCGGCTGTGGGGACAGGGCGAGGACACCGGCGTCGACACCATCCGGCGCATGACCGAGGCCTACCTCGACCAGATCGGCCCGGCACTGGCCGCCGACTGGCGCCGGCGGTGACTCCCGTCACCCGGCGCGCAGGCTCCCCCGAAGGTCTCCTACGCTGAGCGCAGTGAACCTGTCCGGCCCCGCCCCCGCCCACTCCGCCGACGCCCCCGCGCGCCCGGCCGCCCTGCGCGCCCTGCTCGCGCTGACGGTGGTCTTCCTGATGCTCGCGACCACGGGCTGGACGGCCGTGTACCGGCCGGCGGACGAGCCGTCCCCGCGCCAGGCCGCGCTCGCGTCCTGGGCGTCTTCGCGCTTCGACGGCCGGGCCCTGCCCGCCGCGGACGCCCCGGCACCCGTGGTGGAACGCTTCTTCGCGAGCCTCGACGGCGCCCAGCGCGCCCGGCTCGCCGAGGGACACCCGCTGGTGGTCGGCAATCTCGACGGCGTGCCGCCCGGCGTCCGCTACCGGGCCAACCGGATGGCCCTCCAGCAGGCGACCCGGGTCGAGGACGCCCGCGCGCACGACATCACGCTGGCCCCCTCCGACCGCGCCACCGCCGCCCGCCGCGCCCACCGCTTCGCGTCCCTCGCCGAGCCCGGCCGGCAGATCCTCGTCTTCGACCCCACCGGCGGCGGCCTCGTCGCCGAGGTCTTCGGCAACCTCGGCGAGGCCCGCCGGATCTCGGTGGTCGTCCCCGGCGTCGACACCGACGCGATCACCTTCGAGCGCACGGTGCGCCGGCTGACCGCCCCCGCCGGCATGGCGCAGTCCCTGTACGAGGCCGAGCGCGCGGCCGCCCCGGCCGGCCGGACCGCGGTCATCGCCTGGGCCGGCTACACCGCCCCGACCGGGGTCGGCATGGACGCGGCCACCGGACGGCTGGCCGTGGACGGCGCCGCCCGGCTGCGCTCGCTGACCTCCGGGCTGCCCGGGCGGGCGAGCGTGGCGCTGTTCTGCCACAGCTACGGTTCGGTGGTGTGCGGGGTGGCGGCGCACGAACTGCCGTCCCGGGTCACGGACATCGTGGTGGCGGGCAGCCCCGGCATGCGCGCCGGGAACGCGGCCGAACTGGGCACCTCCGCGCGGGTGTGGGCGATGCGGGACGCCGGCGACTGGATCGCCGACGTGCCGCACCTGGAGTTCGGGGGCCTCGGCCACGGCGCGGATCCGGTCTCCTCGGAGTTCGGCGCGCGGGTCCTGTCGGCGGCCGGAGCCAAGGGCCACACCGGCTACTTCGAGCCAGGGACCGAATCCCTGGACAACTTCGCCGAAATCGGAACCGGTGCGTTCGGTTCCACGGTGTGCGCCACCGGGGACGACACCTGCCGGCGCGGAACATCCGGGCCGGACGGTCCCTGACCCGCCCCGCCGACCCGAAATCGGACCTCACAGCAGGGGGACGCACGGGGGTGCGTCCCTTTACGATGTGCCGCATGGGTGACGCTCTGGCCGGAAACCATGCCGTCTGGGAGTTCGACCGCACCACGAACTCGCTCATCATCCGCTTCGCACGGGGGATCCGAACGCCCAGACTCTGGCACGCCCTGGGCGAACGGCGGATTCCCCTGGAAGCGTTGTCCGGGGTGGACCTGGCCGCGGGACGGCGGGACACCCTGGTGCTGCGCGCCCGCGTGCGCGCCGGCGCGGATCCGCTGATGGAGGCCGCGGCCGGGCAGCTGCGGGAAGCCTGCGATCCGTACCGGCTGGTGGTTCCCGGGGGCGGCGCCGGGCGCGGGCGGGCCGAGGCCTTCGCCGGGGCCCTGCGCGAACGGCTGGGCCCCGCCGGGCCCGCCGGGCGGTTCCTCGTCTCCGCCGCGGAGCCGCCGGCCACCCTGAAGGCGTACGACGCCCGGCTCGTCCTCGACGGCGGCGCCGTCACCTTCCACTGGTCGCGCACCGGGGCCACCGGCACCAAGTGGAAGGCGGGTGACCAGCGGTACCCGCTGGCGGCCCTCGCCGGGCTGGTCTGGCACTCCCCCGAACGGTCCGGCGGGCACCTGCGGCTGCTGCCCCGCGAGGGGGCCGGCGATCCCCGGCCCGACCACGACCTGGCCTCCGCGGTCTTCGGCGTGGGGCACGGGGCCGTGCACGAGTCACTGCCGTTCGCGGCGGCCGTGCTCGCTGCCCTGCGGGCACGCAGCCCCGTCGCCTCCGTGCCCCCGCAGCGGTCCTGGGAGCGGATCCAGCACCTCGCCGAGCTGCACGATGCCGGGCTCCTCACGGACGCCGAGTACCGGGCCCTGCGGGACCGCTTCACGGCCGGGGCCTGACCCCTGCGGGGCCGCCCCCTACTCACCCTTCCGCCGTTCCCCGGGGCTCCGCCCCGGACCCCGCGCCTCGAACGCCGGCGGGGCTGATCTACTCGCGCGCCGCCGAGGTCAGGCTCATGTCCGGGTAGCGGTCGCCCGCCACCGCCGCCGCGATCGGCTCCAGGAGGGACAGTTCCGCGTCCGTCAGGGTGATGCGGGTCGCCGCCGTGTTCTCCGCGAGGCGGGACGGCTTGCGGGTGCCCGGGATCGGGACGACCGCCAGGCCGTGCACGGCCGCCCGCTGCTGCACCCACGCCAGGGCGATCTGCGCCGGGGTGGCCCCGCGCGCCGCCGCGATCTCCCGTACCGGGGCCAGCAGCGCCCCGTTCTTCTTCGCGTTGTCCCCGGTGAACCGGGGCTGGTACTGCCGGAAGTCATCGGCCGTCAGCTCCGCCGACGCGTCGGCGAAGGCCCCGGTCAGGAAGCCGCGCCCGAGCGGGGAGTACGGCACGAAGGCCACGCCCAGCTCCGCCGCCGCGCCCACCGCGCTGTGCTCCACGTCCCGGCTGAACAGCGACCACTCCGACTGGAGCGCCGCGATCGGGTGCACCGCGTGCGCCTCGCGCAGCTCGGCGCCGGTCACCTCGCTGAGCCCGAGGTGGCGCACCTTGCCCTCCCGCACCAGCTCCGCCATCGCGCCCACCGACTCGGCGAGCGGAACCTCCGGATCGCGCCGGTGCATGTAGTAGAGGTCGATCACGTCCGTGCCCAGCCGCCGCAGGCTGTCCTCCACCGACCGCCGCACGTACGCGCGGTCGTTGCGGACCCCCCGGTAGAGCGGATCGTCCGTCCGCTCGATGGCGAACTTCGTGGCGAGGGTGATCCGGTCCCGGTGCGCGGCCACGAACGGCGCGAGGAACTCCTCGTTGGCGCCCCGCCCGTAGACGTCGGCGGTGTCGAAGAGGGTGACCCCGGCGTCCAGCGCCGCGTCCAGGGTCTGCCGGGCGGCCGCCTCGTCCGTGTCCCCGTAGAACTCGCTCATGCCCATGCAGCCGAGGCCCTGGACTCCCACCAGCGGGCCTCCCCCGCCCAGTTCGACCTGCTCGATCCCCGCCGTGTTCCCGGTCATGTCCGGTCCTCCTCTCCCGCGACGTCGATGCACATCGCATACGTGTCGATCTTGTAGTCCAGTACGGCGAGCGCGTCCGTCAGTTCGGCGATCCGCGTCCGCACCTCGTCCCGCGTGCGCTCCAGCAGGGCGCGCCGGTCGGCGGCCGTGTGCGGGCCCTCGCGGACGAGTTCCGCGTACCGGACCATGTCCGCCACCGACATTCCGGTGGCCCGCAACTTGCCGACGAAGCCCAGCCATTCGAGGTCCTTGTCGGTGAACCGCCGCTGCCCCGAGTGCGAGCGGTCCACGTGCGGCATGAGGCCGATCCGCTCGTACCAGCGCAAGGTGTGCTGGGTCAGACCGGTCCGCGCCTCGACCTCGCTGATCGTGTACCGGGTCCGCGTCTGCAGGGGCGTCTGGGTCGGGCTCATGGCCCCACGCTAAATCCCTGGAGTGCACTCCAAGCAAGTACGCTCGGCCGCATGGAGAGCTTGCAGAGTCTGCGCATCATCGAGAACTGGCCGGTTCCGACCGCCGCCGCGGCCGTCGTCCGCGCCGACGGGACCGTGCTCGGCACGCACGGCCCGGTGGACCACCGCTTCCCGCTGGCCTCCGTGACCAAGCCGCTCACCGCCTACGCCGCCCTCGTCGCCTACGAGGAGGGCGCGATCGAGCTGGACGAGGCGGCCGGGCCCGACGGGTCCACGATCCGCCACCTGCTCGCCCACACCAGCGGCCTGGCCTTCGACGAGCACCGCGTGACGGCCCCGCCCGGGGAGCGCAGGCTGTACTCGAACGCCGGTTTCGAGGTGCTCGGCGACCACATCGCCAAGGCCACCGGGATCCCCTTCGCCGCGTACCTCGCCGAGGCCGTCTTCGAGCCGCTGGGCATGGCGTCGAGCAGCCTGGAGGGCTCTCCCGCGAAGGACGGCGTCTCCACCGTCTCCGACCTGCTGCGCTTCGCCGCCGAGCTCCAGCAGCCCCGCCTGCTGGACGTGCGCACCGTCGCGGAGGCCACCTCCGTGGTGCACCCCGGGCTCAAGGGCGTCCTGCCCGGCTACGGCCACCAGTCCCCCAACGACTGGGGGCTCGGCATGGAGATCCGCGACGGGAAGGCCCCGCACTGGACCGGCGCCGGCTCCTCGCCGCGAACCTTCGGGCACTTCGGGCAGTCCGGGACCTTCCTGTGGGTGGATCCCGACGCCCGCGCCGCCTGCGTGGCGCTGACCGACCGCGCCTTCGGGCCGTGGGCGGTCGAGGCCTGGCCGCCGTTCACCGACGCGGTCCTCGCCGAGCTCCGGACCCGCTGAGGCCCCCGGGGCCACCGGCTACGGGAACTCCCAGATCAGCACCTCGGAGGGCGATCCGGCGACCAGTTCGAGCTCAGGCTCGCCACTGATCCGCGCCGAGTCCCCGGGGCTCAGCTCCTCGTCCTCCCCGGCGGCCGTCCCGTCCAGCCGCAGGTCCCCCCGTACGACGTGCAGGTACGCCTGCCCGGCGGCCGGTACGGAGATCCGCTCGCCCGCGCCCGGACGGCGTACGTGGAGCACGGCCCCGGCCGCGGGCACGGCGTAGGGCGTGCTGTCGGCGATCCCCCGGACCAGGGTGTACGAGGGCTCCCCGGCCGGACCGGCCGGGGCCAGCCACATCTGGACGAAGCGCAGCGGGCCGGGGCCGTCGTTGCGTTCCACGTGCCGGGTCCCGGACGCCGCGGCGAGGTGCTGCACGTCCCCCGGCCGCACCAGGGTGGCGGCGCCGGTGGCGTCCCGGTGGGTGAGCTCGCCCTCGGCCACCCAGGTCACGATCTCGGTGTGGCTGTGGGGATGCTCGTCGAAACCGGCGCCGGGGGCGAGGATCTCCTCGTTGCACGCCAGGACCGGGCCGAACCGCAGGTTGTCCGGGTCGTAGTGCGGGCCGAAGGAGAAGGCGTGCCGGGTGGTGATCCCGGTGGCGGCGCCCTCCGCTGCGTCGGCGTCCCCGCCCTCGTACCGGTCGGCGCCTCGGCGTACATCAATCATGGGGGCCACGGTAGCCCCCGGGGCGCGGCCCGGGACGAGACCCGACTCCGCGCAGCCGTCCCGATAAGGCAGTCTTGTCACGTGCCCCAACCCGAACGTGAGCATTCACCCGCGGTCCACTCCGCGCATCCGGCTCCGCCCCATCCGCACTCGGCGACGCTGCGCCGGCTGGAGAAGTCCTCCGGCCGGCTCGCCGCGAACGCCATCGCGCGCATGGACGAGACGCTGTCGTGGTACCGGGCGATGCCGCCGGAGAACCGGTCCTGGATCGGCCTGGTCGCCCAGGCCGGCATCGCCGCGTTCACCGAGTGGTTCCGGCACCCGGAGACCCCGCAGGCGATCTCCACCGATGTCTTCGGGACGGCTCCGCGCGAGCTGACCCGGGCGATCACCCTGCGTCAGACCGTCGAGATGGTGCGCACCACGATCGAGGTCATGGAGACCGCGATCGACGAGGTCGCGGCGCCCGGCGACGAGTCGATCCTGCGCGAGGCCCTGCTCGTCTACGCCCGGGAGATCGCCTTCGCGACCGCCCAGGTGTACGCCCAGGCCGCCGAGGCGCGCGGTGCGTGGGACGCCCGGCTGGAGTCCCTGGTGGTCAACGCGGTGCTGTCCGGGGAGGCCGACGAGGGCGCGCTGTCCCGGGCCGCGGCCCTGGGCTGGAACTCCCCCGAGCACGTGTGCGTGGTGCTGGGCACCGCTCCGGAGGGCGACAGCGAGCTGACGGTCGAGGCGATCCGGCGGGCGGCCCGGCACCACAAGCTGCAGGTGCTCACGGGTGTGCTGGGCGACCGGCTCGTGGTCATCGCGGGCGGCAGCGACAATCCGATGCAGGTGGCGAAGTCGCTGATCGGGCCGTTCGCGGCGGGTGCGGTGGTCGCCGGCCCGGTGGTCCCGGACCTGCTGAACGCGACGAAGTCGGCGCAGGCCGCCGCGGCCGGGCTCAAGGCCTGCACGGCGTGGCAGGACGCGCCGAGGCCGGTGCTCGCGGACGATCTCCTGCCCGAACGCGCGATCGCCTCCGACCCTGCGGCCCGCGAGCAGCTGGTGGAGGAGATCTACAGACCGCTCGAAGAGGCCGGCTCGGCCCTGCTGGAAACGCTGAGTGTCTACCTGGAGCAGGCGAGCAGCCTCGAAGGAGCCGCCCGGATGCTGTTCGTACACCCGAACACCGTGCGCTACCGGCTCCGACGTGTGACAGACGTCACCGGCTGGTCGCCCTCGGATGTCCGTTCTGCGTTCACGCTGCGAATCGCCCTGATCCTCGGGCGTCTGGCCGACGGCGATCCGCAGTCCTAAGCTTTTGTCGGACATCAACAATTACCCCGATGGTTCTTCGTCCCTGTCCCCACGGGCGGCGCGGACCGAACACAAGAGAGAGTGTGAGGGTGCTCGTACTCGTCGCTCCCGGCCAAGGCGCACAGACGCCCGGCTTCCTGACTCCCTGGCTCGAACTGCCCGGCGCCGCTGACCGCGTCGCCGGCTGGTCGGACGCCATCGGGCTCGACCTTGCCCACTACGGCACGAAGGCCGACGCGGACGAGATCCGCGACACGGCCGTCGCACAGCCCCTGCTGGTGGCCGCCGGCCTGCTCGCCGCGGCCGAACTGACCGCCCGGACCGGCCCGGGTGCCTTCGGCGCCACGGCCGGCCACAGCGTCGGCGAGATCACCGCCGCCGCGTACGCCGGCGTCCTGTCCGACGGGGACGCGCTGTCCTTCGTCCGCACCCGCGGACTCGCCATGGCCGAGGCCGCGGCGATCACCGCGACGGGCATGGCCGCCGTCCTCGGCGGGGACCCCGACGTGGTCGTGGCGCACCTGGAGAAGCTGGGTCTGACCCCGGCGAACGTCAACGGCGCGGGCCAGATCGTGGCCGCGGGAACCGTGGAGCAGATCGCGGCCCTGGAGGCCGAGAAGCCCGAGGGTTCCATGAAGGTCGTCGCCCTCAAGGTCGCGGGCGCCTTCCACACGCACCACATGGCTCCGGCCGTCGCCGGTCTGGAGGAGGCCGCGAAGGCCCTCTCCCCGGCCGACCCGGCGCTGACGTACGTATCGAACAAGGATGGTCAGGTCGTGACCACGGGCGCCGATGTCGTCGCCCGGCTGGTGGGCCAGGTGGCCAACCCGGTCCGCTGGGACCTGTGCATGGAGACGTTCGCCTCTCTGGGCGTCACCGGGATCGTCGAGCTGTCCCCCGGTGGCACCCTGACGGGTCTGGCCAAGCGCGCGCTGAAGGGCGTACCGGGCGTGGCGCTGAAGACCCCGGACGATCTCGACAAGGCCGCGGCGCTCGTCGCCGAGCACGCGGTCTGAGAGAAGGAGCCCACTCAGCATGTCGAAGATCAAGCCTGCCAAGGGCTCCCCGTACGCCCGCATCCTCGGTGTCGGCGGCTACCGCCCGACCCGCGTGGTGCCGAACGAGGTCATCCTCGAAACCATCGACTCCTCCGACGAGTGGATCCGCTCCCGTTCCGGTATCGCGACGCGGCACTGGGCCTCTCCGCAGGAGACCGTCGCCGCGATGTCGGTGGAGGCCTCCGGCAAGGCCCTGGCCGACGCCGGGATCACCCCGGAGAAGATCGGCGCCGTGATCGTCTCGACGGTGTCGCACTTCAAGCAGACCCCGGCCGTGGCGACCGAGATCGCGCACCGCATCGGTGCGGGCAAGCCCGCCGCCTTCGACATCTCCGCGGGCTGCGCCGGGTTCGGCTACGGCCTGACCCTGGCCAAGGGCCTCGTGGTGGAAGGTTCCGCCGAGTACGTCCTCGTCATCGGCGTGGAGCGGCTCTCGGACCTGACCGACCTGGAGGACCGCGCGACGGCCTTCCTCTTCGGTGACGGAGCGGGCGCCGTGGTCGTCGGCCCCTCGGACGAGCCGGCCATCGGCCCCACGGTGTGGGGCTCGGAGGGCGACAAGTCGGAGACCATCAAGCAGACCGTGCCGTGGGACGAGTACCTCGGCAAGGACGGCGGCGAAAAGTTTCCCGCCATCACGCAGGAGGGTCAGGCGGTCTTCCGCTGGGCCGTCTTCGAGATGGCCAAGGTGGCCCAGCAGGCGCTCGACGCAGCCGGGATCACCGCCGATGACCTGGACGTCTTCATCCCGCACCAGGCGAACATGCGGATCATCGACTCGATGGTGAAGACTCTGAAACTGCCGGAGCACGTCACGGTCGCCCGTGACGTCGAAACCACCGGCAACACCTCGGCCGCCTCGATCCCGCTCGCAATGGAGCGGCTCCTGGCGACCGGAGCGGCGAAGAGCGGCGACACCGCGCTCGTCATCGGCTTCGGGGCGGGACTCGTCTACGCCGCCACGGTCGTTACCCTCCCCTAGGACCCGGGATCCACATCCCGGGTTCCGTTTGACCCCCAGCTAGCTATAGAAGGAGCGCCAACATGGCCTTCACCCAGGAAGAAATCGTCGAAGGTCTCGCGGAGATCGTCAACGAGATCGCCGGCATTCCGGTCGAGGACGTCCAGCTCGAGAAGTCCTTCACCGACGACCTGGACGTCGACTCGCTGTCCATGGTCGAGGTCGTCGTCGCCGCCGAAGAGCGCTTCGAGGTGAAGATCCCGGACGAGGACGTCAAGGGTCTCAAGACCGTCGGCGACGCCGCGAGCTACATCGCCAAGCACCAGGCCTGAGCCTGACGAGCGTTTGTCGCCACCCCGCGGTGGCGCCGTGACAATTCACCCCCTGAAACGTGGAGAAAGAATTCCTGTGAGCCCGACCAATCGCACCGTGGTCGTCACCGGTATCGGCGCAACCACTCCGCTGGGTGGCGACAGCGCTTCGACCTGGGAAGGTCTGCTCGCCGGCCGTTCCGGCGTAAAGCCTCTCGAAGGTGAGCGCTTCGCCGAACTCCCGGTCCGCATCGCCGCCACCGTCGCAGTGGACCCGAGCGAGGTCCTCCCCCGGCCGCTGGCCCGCAAGCTGGACCGCTCGGCCCAGTTCGCGATCATCGCGGCCCGCGAGGCGTGGGCCGACGCCGGTTACACCGCCCCGGCGGGCGAGGACGCGTCCATCGCGCCCGAGCGCCTGGGCACGGTCATCGCCTCCGGCATCGGCGGCGTGACCACCCTGCTCGACCAGTACGACGTACTGAAGGAAAAGGGTGTGCGCCGGGTCTCCCCGCACACCGTCCCCATGCTCATGCCCAACGGCCCGTCGGCCAACGTCGGCCTGGAGGTCAACGCCCGCGCGGGCGTGCACACTCCGGTCAGCGCCTGCGCGTCCGGCGCCGAGGCCATCGGCTACGCCGTCGAGATGATCCGTACCGGCCGTGCCGACGTGGTCGTCGCCGGCGGTACCGAGGCGGCGATCCACCCGCTGCCGATCGCGGCCTTCGCCAACATGATGGCGATGTCCAAGAACAACGAGAACCCGACCACGGCCTCCCGTCCGTACGACAAGGCCCGTGACGGCTTCGTCCTCGGCGAGGGTGCGGGCGTCGTGGTCCTGGAGTCCGCCGAGCACGCCGCCGCGCGCGGCGCCCGGGTCTACTGCGAGGTGCTGGGCCAGGGCCTGTCCGCGGACAGCCACCACATCGCGCAGCCGGAGCCGACCGGCCGCGGTGTGTCGGCCGCCCTGCAGAACCTGCTCGACAACACGGGTCTGGACCCGGCCGAGCTGGTCCACGTGAACGCGCACGCCACGTCCACCCCGCAGGGTGACACGGCCGAGCTGAAGGCCCTGCGCAAGGTGCTGGGCGACGACCTCGACCACATCGCGATCTCGGCCACGAAGTCGATGACCGGCCACCTCCTGGGTGGCGCGGGCGGCATCGAGACGGTCGCGACGGTGCTGGCGCTGTACCACCGCCTCGCGCCGCCGACGATCAACCTCGACGACATCGACGAGGACATCGACGCGGACATCGTGCGCGACGAGCCCCGCAAGCTCCCGGCCGAAGGCCCGATCTCCGCGATCAACAACTCCTTCGGTTTCGGCGGCCACAACGTCTCGCTGGCGTTCCGCACCGTCTGAGCCCCCCCCCTTTGCGCCTAAACCGAAGGCCCACCCGGATGATCCGGGTGGGCCTTCGGCGTGTCGGGCCTCAGACCACCTGGTGGAGCCAGCGGACCGGGGCGCCCTCGCCCGCGTAGCGGAAGGGTTCGAGCTCGTCGTCCCAGGGTTTGCCGAGCAGTTTGGCGATCTCCTCCTCCAGGTCCGTCTCGCCGTGCGCGGACCGGGCGAGGGCGGCGCGCAGCCGGTCCTCGGGGATCAGGATGTCGCCGTGCATGCCGGTGACGGCGTGGAAGATGCCCAGGTGCGGGGTGGAGCTGTAGCGCTCGCCCTCGGCGGTCGGACAGGGTTCCGCGGTCACTTCGAAGCGCAGCAGGTGCCAGCCGCGCAGCGCGGAGGCGAGTTTCGATGCGGTGCCCGCCTCGGCCTGCCAGGAGAACTCGGCTCTCCAGGTGCCCGGGGAGGCGGGCTGACGGATCCAGTCGAGGTTCACCCGCACCCCGAGCACCCCCGCAACAGCCCATTCCACGTGCGGGCAGAGCGCGCGCGGTGCGGAGTGCACGTACAGGACTCCACGTGTCGTCACCGGGACCTCCAGTGTGGGACGAGGTCGGGAATAAACTCCAGAAAACGGACAGTATGTGACGTGATGTAATGTAACGGAAATTATTTGACATTGCGTTGCGGGACTTGCGGCCGAAACGCCACGGGAAAAAGCTACCGTGCGCCGGGGGTCATGGTGTGACGTACGGTCGCTCCGAGGCCCGCAAACACAGAGCATTCACTCAGCAGGACGCCCCCGAATGACGCGGGGGCGACGAGGAGGGACCGCCCGCATGCGCACCACCGCCCCACGCCGCCGCGCGCGTCGGACCTCCGCGGGCGCTGGTGCGGGTACGGCGGCCGCCCTGCTGGCCCTGGCGGCGGCCGCGCTGACCGGGTGTTCGGCGGACGCTCCGAAGGCCGGCGGCGAACGCGGGGCGCAGGCGGCCCCGCGCTGGAACACCGCGCCGGCCTCGGTCGCCGCCGTGGGCGACTCCATCACGCGCGGTTTCGACGCCTGTTCGGTGCTGGCCGACTGTCCGGAGGCCTCCTGGGCCACCGGTGACGACCCCGAGGTGCGTTCGCTGGCGGCCCGGCTGCTCGGGGAGGCCGCGGTGCCCGCGCGCAGCTGGAACTACGCGGTGACCGGCTCCCGGATGGCGGACCTGCCGGGTCAGCTGGCCTCGGCGGCCGAGCACAGGCCGGGCCTGGTCACGGTGATGGTGGGCTCGAACGACGCCTGCCGGCCCTCGCCTTCGTCGATGACTCCGGTGGCCGCCTTCCGCACCGGTTTCGAGAAGGCGCTGGCCGGTCTGCGGGCGGCCTCGCCGGATTCGCAGGTGTACGTCTCCAGCGTCCCGGACCTCCAGCGGCTGTGGGAACAGGGCAAGGACGACCCGATGGTGCGCCAGGTGTGGAAGCTGGGCATCTGCCAGTCGATGCTCGCCGATCCGACCTCCGCGGCCGCCGGCGCGACGGCCCGGCGGGAGCAGGTGCGGGCGCGCGTGGTCGAGTACAACGAGGTGCTGCGCGAGGTCTGCGCGAAGGACGAGCTGTGCCGCTACGACGGCGGCGCGGTGTTCCAGTACCCCTTCTCGGCGGAGCAGTTGAGCCGCTGGGACTGGTTCCATCCGGGCAAGGGCGGGCAGGCGCGGCTCGCGGAACTGGCGCACCGACAGGTGACCTCCGCCGAGCCTCCGCGTTGACGCGCTGGGAACGGATCGGACCGGGGGCGGGTGTCAGGGCCCGCCCCCGGTCCAGTTCGTGTGATCACCACGGCTCGCCGGTCAGCTCAGCACGGGTGATTTCCGGCCATTACAGATCGAGGGTCGCCGTCAGCCGCGTGTCGCCGTGCGAACGGCTCGCGCGGACCTCGTAGCCGCCGCCGATCCGCTGCCAGGAGCCGGAGGGCTCGTCCCAGATCTCGAAGGCGCGCTCCGGCAGCGGGATCTCCACCTCGACGCTCTCGCCGGCCCCGGCGGTCACGCTCGCGAAGCCCGCCAGCCAGCTCGCCGGGCGTTCGACGGAGTCCTCGACGGGTGCCAGGTAGACCTGTACGGTCTCGCGGCCGGCCCGGCCGCCGGTGTTGGTGACGCGGACCGTCGCCCGCGCGGGGGTGACCTCCAGGGACTCGTAGGCCCAGTCGGTGTAGCCGAGGCCGTGCCCGAAGGGGAAGGCCGGGGCGGTCCCGTGCTTCTCGTAGGCCCGGTAGCCGATGAAGAGACCCTCGTGGTACTCCAGGCGCCCGTCGGTGGGAACGACCTCGGTGACCGGTGCGTCGGCGAACTCCGCGGGCCAGGTGGTGGGCAGCCGCCCGCCCGGCTCGGCCTCGCCGAGGAGTACGTCGGCCAGCGCGGCCCCGCCCTCCTGCCCGGGGAACCAGGTCAGCAGCACCGCGGCCACGTCCTCGCGCCACGGGAGCGCCACCGGGGAGCCCGCGTTCACGACGACCACGGTGTTCGGGTTGACGGCGGCGACGGCCCGGACCAGGTCGTCCTGGCGGCCCGGGAGGGAGAGGTCCGTGCGGTCGAAGCCCTCGGACTCCACCCGCTCGGTGGTGGCGACCACCACGACGGCGGTGTCGGCGTGCCGGGCGGCCTCCACGGCCTCGGCGATGAGCTCGTCGGCGGAGCGCTGCGGGCCGAGGTGGAGGAAGGAGAACATGATCGCCTTGAGCGGCAGGGCGCTCACGTCGGGGACCTGGTAGGTCAGGGAGACCTCGACGGCCTCGCCCTCGGTGAGGGTGATGCGGGCCCGCTCGTTGGGGGCCCCGAAGAAGGCCTCGAAGGGGTCGGCCTCGTTGCCCATCCGCTGGACGCCCTCCCAGCGGACCTCCCCGCCGACGGCGAGGGTGAAGGCGCCGAGTCCGCGGGTGCCGAAGGCGTGCTCGCCGCTCTCGCGCGGGACGAACGTACCGGTGACCTCGATGCTCGCCATCGTCTCGTACGCGGCGCCCTCGGGCAGGTCGTCGCCGATCCACTGGACCTGGCCGGTGGGCAGGGAGCCCGTGCCGAGGACGGCGCCGGAGGCGTCGCGGCAGATGGCGCGGAGCTCGAAGCCCTTGCCGGCGGGGGTCAGTTCCTCGCTGGGGTCGGCGCCGACGGAGAAGGTGAGCGCACTGTCGGGGAGGGCGGCGGTCAGACCGTCCAGCGGGGAGACGATCCGCTCGGGGAAGACGGTGGCCGAGCCGCCGCCGAGGACGCGGGCGTCGCGGGCGGCGGCGCCGACGAGGGCGACGGTGCGGCCGGCGGAGGAATCGAGCGGGAGCACGGGCTTTCCGTCGGCGGCGGCCTCGTTGCGTACGAGGACGAAGCCGCGGGCCGCCAGCTCGCGGGCCAGCGCCTGGCCGTCGACGGGGGCCGGAGCCTCGCCGACCACGGCGGGGGCACCCTCCAGGATGCCGACGCGGGCGGCGAGGCGCAGGACGTTGCGGACGGCCTCGTCGACGGCGGACTCGGGGACCTCGCCCGAGCGGACGGCGTCGGCGAGCGGGGCGCCGTAGACGCCGACCGGGCCGGGCATGACCACGTCGAGGCCGCCCAGGATGTCGCCCGTGGTGGAGCGGGCGGCCATCCAGTCGGAGACGTTGGCGCCGTCGAAGCCCCACTCGGCGCGCAGGACCTCGTTGACGAGGTGGCTGTTCTCGCTCATGAACACGCCGTTGACCCGGTTGTAGGCGGTCATGATGCCCCACGGGTGGGCGTTCGCGACGATCGCCTCGAAGGGGGCCAGGTAGAGCTCGCGCAGCGGGCGCGGGGCGATGACGCTGTCGACGGTGAACCGCTCGGACTCGGCGTCGTTGCCGACGAAGTGCTTGACGGTGGTGCCCACGCCGCCGTCCTGGACGCCGCTGACGTAGCCGCTGCCGATCTCGCCGGTGAGGTACGGGTCCTCGGAGTAGCACTCGAAGTGCCGGCCGCCGAGCGGGGAGCGGTGCAAGTTGACGGTGGGCGCGAGGAGGACGTGGACGCCCT
The DNA here is from genome assembly GCF_024213195.1 of Streptomyces sp. TBY4. Classification (GTDB taxonomy): domain Bacteria; phylum Actinomycetota; class Actinomycetes; order Streptomycetales; family Streptomycetaceae; genus Streptomyces. The sequence continues at coordinate 243,598 of NZ_JANAVF010000011.1, forward strand.
TGCGGCGGGCCTCCTGGGCGAGGAGGCGGCCGGCCCGGCGGGCGAGGGCGGGGTCCCAGGCGGCGGCGAGCGCGGTCGGGGAGGGCAGCGCGATCGACGGGTCGTCGGCGGTCCAGCGCACGCCGCGCACCCCGATGGGGCCGTCGGAGAAGACCAGGGACTTCAGCCCGATCTCGGGGAGGGCGGGCAGGGACCACATGTCCTGGCCGGCCAGCAGCCGGGCCTTGGTGTCGAGATCCAGCTTGCCCAGCGCCGCCTCTACGGCGTCGTTGCGGACCTGATCGGCATCGGTCACGGCCATGCCTCCTCGTTGGGTGCGGGTGCGCGGTGCGGCGCGGTGACCCCATGGTGGACCCGTTCCCTGTAGAGCGGTAGGGTTCGTAATCTGTTCGTGATAGTTGGATGCCGTACGGTCCTGCTGGCAGGTGTGGAACGGAAGGGGTGCGGGGCGATGGTCAGGGCCAGGACTGAGGAACGGCGCGCGGAGATCGTCCGCGCGGCCGTCGAGGTGATCGCCGAGCGCGGCTACCGGGGCGCCGCCCTGGGCACGGTCGCCGAGCGCGTGGGCCTGACCCAGCAGGGGCTGCTGCACTACTTCCCGACCAAGGAGGCGCTGCTGGTCGCCGTCCTGGAGGAGCGCGACCGCTGGGACACCGGCGGCGGCGCCCGCGCGATGGCCGACACCTGGCGTCCGGACCTGCTGGCCTCCCTGGTGGAGTACAACGCCATGCGCCCCGGCATCGTGCAGACCTTCTCGGCGCTGCTCGGCGAGAGCGTCACCGACGGCCACCCGGCCCGGGAGTTCTTCGCCGAGCGGTACGCGCAGGTGCGCGCCGCGATGGCGGACGTCCTGCGCGCGGAGTTCGGCGAGCGGCTCCCCTCGGGCCTCACCCCCGACCAGGCGGCCCCGCTGCTGGCCGCCGTGATGGACGGCCTCCAGTACCAGTGGCTGCTCGACCCGGAGACCGTGGACATGCCCGGCACCTTCCGCGCCTTCCTGGACCTGATCCAGGGGACCGAGGCGACCTGATCCGGGGCCGGTCCGGACCGTCCGGGGCCCGGCCGCCGGGCTGGCATGCTGGGGCGGGTGAAGATCGCTGCCGCGCAGCTGAGCTGCGTCCCCGCCGACGTGTCCGCCAACGCCGTACGGGCGGCCGCGCTCGCCGTACGGGCCCGGGAGGAGGGCGCCGGGCTGGTGGTGTTCCCCGAGCTCACCCTGACCGGCTACGAGTTGGCCCCGCTCGGCGCCGACCCCGGCCTGTGGCTGGCCGACGCCGAGGACCCCCGGCTGGACCCCGTCCGCTCGGCCGGGATTGCCACCGCCGTCAACGTCGCGCTGCGCACGGACGGCCCCCGGCCCGTCATCGCGACCCTGGTCCACGACGCGGATGGCGCGCACGTGACCACGTACGCCAAGCAGCACCTGTTCCGGCAGGAGCGGGAGGTCTTCGCCGCGGGGACCGTGCCCGGCCGCTTCGAACTCGGCGGGATCCGCTTCTCCCTGGGGATCTGCTTCGACAACCACTTCGCGGACGTGCCCGGTGCGGGCGCCGCGGCCGGCTGCCGGGTCCACCTGGCGAGCTCGCTCTACGGAACGGGCGACGGGATCGCCGAGCGGGCGGCGGTCCACACCGGGATCGCCCGGGACTTCGGGATGTACGTGGCCCTCGCCAACCACGTGGGACCCGCCGGAGCGTGGACGGGCTGCGGGGGCGCGGCCGTATGGGCGCCGGGCGGGGCCCTGCTGGCCGAGGCGGACGCGCACACGCCCTCGGTGGTCGTGGCGGAGGTGCCGGCGGAGGTGCCGGCGGGGGGCCGGGCGGACGGCTCGGGCTCGCGTACGACGCCCGCCCCGGCCTGACGGGGCGTCCGGGACGCACCCGCCGGGCGGGGTTCGCGTACGGGCGCACACGGCTGCGGAACCCGTACGGAAACAGGCGCCGGCCGCGCCGGGAAAGGGCTCCTGGGGGCGCTGTGCGGGCCCTTGGACCACCCCGCGTCCCCACCCGCGGGGGCGGGCCCCGGCCGCCCGGCCGCAGGGCGTCACAGCGCCCGCCAGCCGCCCTCCACACCCCGCCTGACCTGGGCTTTCATCGTGTCAGCCGATAAAATCGGGGACAGCTGAAGGGGGTTCGGATGGACCGGAACATACGCAGTGTCGACGATGTGCTCGCCCTCCTGGACGGGCTCTTCGCACCAGAGGCGGACCGCTGGACGGAGGCCGGATCCTCCTGGTGGGACGGCTTCTACGCGGACCGCGAGCGGCCGGTTCCCTTCTTCGTGGCGAAGCCCGACGAGAACCTCGTCTCCTGCCTCGACCGAGGCCTGATCCCCGCGGGCGGCCGCGCCCTGGACCTCGGCTGCGGGCCCGGCCGCAACGCCCTGCACCTGGCCTCCCGGGGCTTCGAGGTGGACGCCGTCGACCTCTCCCCGACGGCCCTGGCCTGGGCCGGGGAGCGGGCCCGCGAGGCGGGGGCGCCGGTCCGCTTCCACCACGGGGACGCCTTCGGCGCGGCCGGCGCCGGGCTCGTGGGCCCGTACGACCTGATCTACGACTCGGGCTGCTTCCACCACCTGCCACCGCACCGGCGGATCAGCTACCTCGCCCTGCTGGAGCGGCTGCTGGCCCCGGGCGGCCGCTTCGCCCTGACCTGCTTCGCCTCGGGCGCGATGGGCTCCGAGCTGCCCGACGCCGAGTTCTACGGCCGGGCGCGCCTCGAGGGTGGGCTCGCGTACACCCCGGAGGCGCTGCGCCGGATCTTCGGGGAGCTCACCGAGGTGGAGCTGCGCCGGATGAACGACGAGCCCGCGTCCTCCGCTTCCTTCGGCGAGGCCTTCCTCTGGACGGCGCTGTTCCGCCGCCCGGAGTGAGGGCCGGGGCCCGCGGGGCCCGGGGTCACGGCCCCGGGCCTACGGGCCTGCGCCGCTACGGGGCCTGCGCCGCCAGGGTCTGCGCCGCCTGGGACTGGGCGGCGTCGGGCAGCATGTGCTTCGCGCCCCACGCACCGAGGGCCTCCAGGGCCTCGTTCAGCTCCTGCCCGAGCGGGGTCAGCGAGTACTCCACGCGGGGCGGGACCTCCTCGTAGACCTCGCGGTGGACGATCCCGTCCGTCTCCAGCTCGCGCAGCTGGGCGGCGAGCACCTTCTCGGAGACCCCCGGGACCAGGCGCCGCAGTTCGCCGAAGCGTCGCGGGCACTGCTCCAGCTCCCACAGGACCGACACCTTCCACTTGCCGTCGATCACGGACATCGCCGCGGCGATCCCGCAGTGATCCGCGCCCGGCCGCTGTGTCAACGCCATCGCGCACCCCTCCCCACCTGTTCGCTCACCTCGGGGTAACCACCCACTCCGAAGTGCGTACTTGAGCACCTGACGGCCCTCCACCAGGCTAAACGGCATGACCGACACCAGCACGAAGACCAGCCCGAAGACCAGCCCGGACACCACTGCCGAGACCTCCGCGAAGACCCCGCTCACCCTCCTCGGGCTCGGCTCGATGGGCACCGCCCTCGCCCGCACCTGGCTCGCCGCCGGGCACCCCCTCACCGTCTGGAACCGCACCCACGCCAAGGCCGCCGCCCTCGCGGCCGAGGGCGCCGTCGTCGCCGCGAGCCCCGCTGAGGCGGTGGCGGCGAACGGCCTGATCGTGGTCTGCCTGCTCGACCACGCCAGCGTCGGCGAGGCCCTGGAGGGCCTGGACCTCTCCGGCAAGGACCTGGTCGACCTGACCACCGGCACGCCCGCCGACGGCCGCGCCCGGGCCGCGTGGGCCCAGGAGCGCGGGGCCCGGTTCCTCGACGGCGGGATCATGGGCACTCCGTCGATGATCGGCGCCCCCGCGGCCGGCGCCTACACCTTCTACAGCGGCTCGCCCGGCCTGTTCGAGGAGCACCGCAGCACACTGGAGGTCCCGGCCGGCGCCCGCTTCGTCGGCTCCGACCCCGGCCACGCGGCCCTGCACGACGTGGCCCTGCTGAGCGCGATGACCGGGCTCTTCGCCGGGATCTCGCACGCCTTCGCGCTGATCGAGGGCGAGGACATCTCCCCGAAGGACCTGGCTCCGCTGCTGACCGAGTGGCTGGGGGCGATGGGCTTCTTCGCGGGCGCCGCCGCCGAGCGGCTGGTCTCGGGGGACTTCACCACGGGCGTGGAATCGAACCTGGCCATGCAGGTCACGGCGAGCGCCACCTATCTGCGCACCGCCGCGGAGCAGGGGGTCAGCCCCGAGCTGATCAGTCCCTACCTGGACCTGATGCGGGAGCGGCTGGCGGGCGATCCTGCGGCCCACTCCGGCGAGGACACCACCGGGGCGATCACCCTGCTCAGGAAGCGCTGAGCCGCTTGCCCTGCGCCTGGCCCTGGCCCTGCAACTGGCCCGGGCCCTGCGCGTGGCTCTGGCTCTGCGCATGGTTCTGCACCTGGCCCGGTCCCTGCTCCTGCTCCCGGTCCTGCTCCGCGTCCTCGCCCACCAGGTCCCGGACCATGAGGGTCGCCCCGGCCACCGCGCCGGGCATCAGGAACACGGCGACGAGCGGCACCAGGAAGGACAGCACGAGCGGCACGCCGAAGCCCAGCGCCAGCATCCGCCGCCCGCGCAGCAGCGCGAGCTGCTCGGTGAGCTGCACCCGGCGGCGCATCAGGGCGACGGAGGTGAGCTCCTGGGCGAGGAAGAAGCCGGAGACGCAGAAGCCGAGGACCGGGACCACGGTCTGCCCGACCACCGGGACGAAGCCGAGTGCGAAGAGCAGGATCCCGAAGAGCAGCACCCGGCCGAGGATCCGCAGGCTGTCGCGGGCGGAGATCCACAGCTCCTGGGCGAGCGTGAGGCCCGACTCCGGGACCTCGCCGCCCTCGGTGCGGTCGACCTGCTCCGAGAGGGACTCGTAGAAGGGCTGGCCCACGAGCAGGGTCACGGCGGTGAAGGTGATCACCGCGAGGAAGAGTCCGAGGCAGAAGACCAGGGCGGTCAGGAAGCCGCGGAAGAGCCCGAGCCACGGGGAGGACCAGCCGTCGGCGAAGGGGGTCGCCCAGGCGGTCAGGTCGTCGGCGCCGTAGCCGAGGCCGATGAGCGCGCCGGCGTACAGCACGAGGGAGACGAGCCCGGGCAGCAGCCCGAAGCCCAGCCACCGTCCGTGGCGCAGTACCCATCGCTGTCCGGCCAGCAGATAGCCGAATCCCCCCGCAAGATCACGCATGGTCCCAGTCTAGGACGGGCCTCCGGGCGGGGGGACGCCGGGCAGGCCGGGCAGCCCGGGCACGACGAAGGCCGCACCCCGGTGCCTGGGTGCGGCCTTCGGCTGACCGGGCGAACCGGTCGGGCGGGTCGGAGATCAGACCGCGAGCTCGACCGTGATGTTGCCGCGGGTCGCCTTGGAGTACGGGCAGACCTGGTGGGCCTTCTCGATGAGGTCCTTGGCGGTGGCGGCGTCCACGTTCGGGATGGAGGCCGAGATCTTGACGATGATGCCGAAGCCGTCGTCGTTCTTGCCGATGCCGACCTCGGCGGTGACCGTGGAGCCGGTGATGTCGGCGTTCTCGTTGCGGGCGACGACGCCGAGCGCACCCTGGAAGCAGGCGCTGTAGCCGGCGGCGAACAGCTGCTCGGGGTTGGTGCCCTCGCCGCTGCCACCGAGCTCCTTCGGCGGGTTCACGACGACGTCGAGGCGACCGTCGTTGGTGGCGACGCGACCGTCACGGCCGTTCTCGGCGGTGGCAACAGCGGTGTACGCGACGTCGGACTGCTGGATGGACATGTAAGGAAATCCTCCTGGTAAATCGCCGGGACTCGCGCCCACGCGTCACGGCGGTGTGGAGTGAGCCTAACCGGTGAAAGAAACGATCATCTTTCCGGTGTTGTCACCGCGCAGCATTCCGAGGAAGGCGTCGGCCGCGTTCTCCACTCCCCGCACGACCGTCTCGTCGGCGACGAGCTCCCCGGAGCGCAGCCAGCCGGCCACGTCCTGGACGAACTGCGGCTGCAGTCCCGCGTGGTCTCCGACCAGCACGCCCTGCAGGCGCAGCCGCTTGCCGATGACCAGGGCGAGGTTGCTCGGGCCGGGCACGGGCTCGGTGGCGTTGTACTGGGCGATCGCCCCGCACAGGGTGGCCCGGCCGTGGACGTTCAGGGAGGAGATGGCGGCCTCCAGGTGGTCCCCGCCGACGTTGTCGAAGTAGACGTCGATGCCCTCGGGCGCGGCCTCCTTCAGCTGCTGGGCGACGGGGCCGTTCTTGTAGTTGAAGGCGGCGTCGAAACCGTACTTCTCCGTGAGGAGCGTCACCTTTTCGTCGGAGCCGGCGGAGCCGATCACCCGGGAGGCGCCCTTGATCTTCGCGAACTGGCCGACGAGGCTGCCGACCGCCCCGGCGGCGCCGGAGACGAAGACGGAGTCGCCCTCCTTGAAGGAGGCGACCTCGAAGAGTCCGGCGTAGGCGGTCAGGCCCGGCATGCCGAGGACGCCGAGGTAGGCGGAGAGCGGGGCGAGCCCGGCGTCCACCTTGGTGGCGTGCTTGGCGTCCAGTTCCGCGTACTCGCGCCAGCCCAGGCCGTGCAGGACGTGGTCGCCGACCGCGAAGCGCTCGTCGGCCGAGGCCACGACCTCGCCGACCGCGCCGCCGTCCATGGGCTTGTCGAGCTGGAAGGGCGGGATGTACGACTTCACGTCGTTCATCCGGCCGCGCATGTACGGGTCCACGGACATGTGGAGGTTGCGCACCAGAATCCGGCCGGCGGCGGGCTCGGCGTTCACCGGGACCTCGCGCAGGGCGAAGTCCTCGGCGACGGGCCAGCCCTGCGGGCGGCGGACGAGGTGCCACTCACGGCTGACGGCGGGGATCTCGGACATGCGTCACTCCTGGATGGGGGAAGAACGGCCAAATGCTTCAGGAACTGAAACAACCATGCGCCTTGATATTTCATGTTGTCAAGTAAATGGGTACGCTGGTTCCATGCCCAGTCGTCGCGCAGACCCCCTGACCCTCGAGGTCGTCGAGCTCATCGGCGACGTCGTGACCCGCTACCACCAGGAGTACGAGCACGCGGCCTCCAGCCACCAGCTCACCGGCGCCCAGGCCCGCGTGCTGAACCTGCTCTCCCTGGAACCCATGCCGATGCGCAAGATCGCGCAGAAGCTGCGGTGCGAGCCGTCGAACATCACCGGCATCGTGGACCGCCTGGAGACCCGCGGGCTGGTCGAGCGCCGCCCCGACCCGGCCGACCGCCGGGTGAAGCTGGCCGCCCCCACCGAGGACGGCCTGCAGACCGCCGACCGGCTCCGCGAGTCCCTGGACTTCGCCCGGGAGCCCCTGGCCGGGCTCTCCCCGGCCGAGCGCGCGGTCCTGCGGGACCTGCTCAGGCGGATGCTGGGCTGAGGCTCCCGCTCACCAGCACAGCGGGTTCCACCAGTTGTGGCACTGGGTGGGCTCCGGGGACGGGGACGGCTTCGGGTTGGGCTTCGGCTTGGGACCCTTCCCCGGAGGCTTGCCGGGGGTCGCGGAGCCGCTGGACCCCGACGGGCTCGGGGCGGCGGACGTGGGGGTCCGGGAAGCGCTCCGCGACGGCTCCACCGACCCGGAGGCGGAGCCCGACGGCCCGGCGGCGGAGGCCTGCGTACTGCGGCCCGCGCCGCCCGGCTTCGTGCCCGCGGCCGTGCCCTTCCCGGAGCCGGCGGCCGGCCCCTTCGCGGAAGCCGTGCCCGAGGGCGCGGCCGGCTCACCCGTCAGGCCCGGCAGCGGAGCGGGCTCCGCGGGACCCGCGTCGTCGGTCAGCACCACCGTCGCCGCCCGGTCGGTGCGCTCCCCCTCGGCCGTCAGCCGGGCGAGGCCCAGGGTGGCTCCGGCGGCGAGCGCCAGCCCGAGGCCCGCGGTGAGCGCGGTCCGGCGGCGCCGGCGGTGCCCGGCCCGGCGGCGGTCCGCGGCGCGGCCCCGGGCCCGGCCGCGGCCGTGCTCCGGTTCCCCGGACAGCACGACGAGGGAGTCCGCGTACACGTCGGCGAGCCCGGCCGGGTCGCTTCCGAAAGCGGCGGCGGAGCCGGGGGCGGGCGCGGCGGGCGCGGCCGATATCAGGTTCTCGGCCGGGGTCCCGCATCCGGCGCACGCCAGCGCGCCGTTGAGGTACCTGCGGCAGGCGATGCAATAGTCCATGGCGCCCCGCAGGTTACGCGTTCGCCCGCAACGGCCGTATACCGGGATCGTGAGGATCCTGTGTGGAAGGGTTTGCCCCATGACCAGGACGCCGGGGACACAGCCCCGCACGCCGGGCCCCTTCGGCCCCGCCGGCTTCCAACTGGTGCTGCTGCGCCGGATGGCGGACTTCCAGCCGGGGCTGGCCGAGGAGGCCCGCCGGCTGCTCGGCGCCTCCCTCGCCGAGCAGCGGGAGGCCAACAAGCGCTGGCAGGCGATGGTGCGGTCGCCGCGCTCGCGGGGCGCCCTGGCCCGCTACCGCTCGGTGCTCGGCCCGCCCGAGGCCGTCTCCTCCCGCACGATCGGCGATCTGACCTGCGAGGCCCTGCTGTGGCCGGTGCCGCTCTGGCCCGACCTCCGCTTCGAGGTGCTCGCCGCGCCGGACGGGGCCGTCTGGAACGAGTGGCTGGTCCGGGCCCCGGGCGCGCCCGGTCCCGCACTGGAGGCCCCGGAGGACCTGCAGCCCTGGTCGGCGACGGTCGACGAGGTGGCGCGGGCCTTCGCCCCCGTCCGCCCCATGGAGGGGACCGCGCCGACGCGGTGGCGGCTGGCGTTCACCGCGTCGGGACGGTCCTGCGTCGCGGAGTTCACGTACGGCCTGCTCCAGGAGGTCTCCGTACAGCCGGGCTAGGCCTGGCCTCCGGATCGTGCCGGGGCCGCAGTTGACGGTGACGCGGCGGAGGGCGCGCGTCCGCACCCGCCCCGGTGTCATGATCACTTCGTTGTTCACCGAGCCGGCTCTCCGGTGACGTGACGCATCCATCGCGTGAGGGGAAGGGGGACCGGTGAGCGCAACCGAGAGCTCGCAGTCGGACTCGGCCGACCGGTCGGAGGAGCTGGGGCGACTGCTGGTGGGGGCCGCGGATCTGTCCGGGGCGGGCCTGGACGATTTCACCGAGCTGGCATCGCCTTCGTCCGACGAGGACCCCCCGCCGATGACCGGCCCGAGCCCGGAGGGCACGGCTCTGCTGAACCGGGCCTTCAACGACAAGCCCGCGCACGAGGTCAGGACCTCGTTCGCCACCGAGGACGCCGCGATCATCGTCGACGAGGGGGTCTCGGAGCGGGTGGCGGGAGCAGCCGCCGGCTGGATGGCCGACATGCGGCAGGTGTTCGAGGAGTGCGCCGCCTGGACGATCAGCATCGGCGAGGACGAGATCGCCGTCCAGGTGGTGGACCCGGCCGATGACCCGGTCAAGCCGCTCCAGGTGGAGCAGCGGTTCGGCGACGAGGCGCTGATGCGCACGATGCTCGCCGGCCCGCCCGAGCAGCAGGCCCGGATCACCACGCTCCTGGTGCGCGACGGCGACCGGGTGCTGGAGCTGACGTTCCGCAGCCTGGCGGCCCCGCCCGACAGCCCCGAGGCGGCCCGGCTGGACGCCGGGACGTCGAAGTTCCTCGAGCTGGCCCCCGCGAAGTTCCTGGGGCAGCTGAACGGCTAGGGGGTGTCCGCAAAGTCCCGCCGGCCGCCCGCAGGGCGGCCCCGCGGCGTCTGGCGCGTGCTCTCGGTGTGC
>NZ_JANAVF010000012.1 GCF_024213195.1 Streptomyces sp. TBY4
ACGCCCCGACAGCACGGCCAGGCACGGCGCCAGACGCCGCGGGCTCGGCCGACAAGATCCGAAAGAGACGGCCTAGCCGGTCGGGGAGTCGGCCGGGGGGTCGGTCGTGGGCCGCAGGGTGTCCAGGGCGGCCGACAGGTGTTCCAGGGCGCGGACCGTTTCGGCGAAGGCGTCCTCGCCGAGGGTTTCCGCGAGGCGGGTGGCCAGGGCCGCGTGGCCCGGGCCGATCCTTGCGACGGCGGCGCGGCCGGCCTCCGTGGGGCGCAGGAGCTTCGCCCGCCGGTGGGCCGGGTTCGGGACGTACTCGGCGAGGCCCTTGACGGCCAGCAGATCGGCGATGCGCTGCACGCTCTGGCGGGTGATGCCCATGGCCCGCGCGATGCCGGCGACGGGAAGCGGCTCGCGCAGGACGGCCCCGATCACCTGCCACGAGGCCGCGGTCAGCCCCGCCGGGCGGGCCAGCTCCTCCGATACGGAGAGGAACTGGCCGTTGAGCCGGAAGACACCGAGGGCGGTGCGGCTGAGGAGCTCCTGCGCGGCGGGCGGCCGGGCCGGCGGGGGGTCGTTACGCATCGCTCGGGTCCGTTCCCTCGGTCGCTGCCGCCGCCTCCGCCGCCATCAGGACCGGGTACGCGCTCGCGTCCGAGTCGTGGAAGAGGCGGTACCAGGCGTCGAGCACCTGCGGCTCGTACACCCCGAGGCGGGCGAAGACCTCGCGGGCGAAGGCCACCGGTTCCGTCGGGCCCGCCGTGATCAGGTCGCCGTCGGTGACCGCGTCGGCCTCGACGTAGCGCCCGGCGCCGCCGTAGCCCGGCTGGCCGCCGAGGTAGAAGGGGGCCGCGCTGGTGTGCGTACGTCCGTCCAGGACTCCGGCGCGGGCCAGTCCGGCCGTGGCTCCGCAGATCGCCGCCACCGGGACGCCCGCCGCGAGGAACTCCCCGGCCTTCGCCGCGAAGGGAGCCAGCTCGTCGCCCGCGTCCCACAGCCCGGCGCCGGTCAGGATCAGGAGCGCGGACTGGTCCGGGCGCAGGTCGTCCAGGGACAGGTCGGGCTGGATGCGGAGGCCGCCCATCGTGGTGACCGGCTTTCCGGCGGTGACGCCGACCGTGCGGACCTCGTAGCCGTGCTGGGTCAGGTGCGCGGTGGTGTGGCCCGTCTCCCAGTCGGCGTAGGTGTCGTACACCGCCACGTGGACCGTGCGGAGGGGCGCCGTCCCCGTGCCCGTCCCCGTGCCCGCCTGCGTCTTCGTCCGGGTCTCGCTCATCGTGTTCGCCTCCGGTGTCGCCGTCGTCGCGTTCTCTATGACAGCATGCTGACATTATGACAGCTTGCTGTCAATGGCTTCCGGGGCGGACGGCCGGACGGACAGTCGGACAGACAGACTGCCGAGACCCGCCCCCCCACCGCATACAGACCGCCGATATCCCTCCCCACCTGCGCACTTCTACGGTTGCGGGCATGACCCCTCACGTCACCTCGGGCGCCTCCGTCAAGGCTGCCGACCGCGCCCACGTCTTCCACTCCTGGTCCGCCCAGGCCCTGATCGATCCGCTGGCCGTGGCCAAAGCCGAGGGGTCGTACTTCTGGGACTACGACGGCAAGCGCTACCTCGACTTCGCCTCCCAGCTGGTCAACACCAACATCGGTCACCAGCACCCCAAGGTCGTCGCCGCCATCCAGGAGCAGGCGGCCACGCTCTGCACCCTGGCCCCCGGTTTCGCCGTCGACGCCCGCTCCGAGGCCGCACGCCTCATCGCGCAGCGGACCCCCGGCGACCTCGACAAGATCTTCTTCACCAACGGCGGCGCCGAGGCCGTGGAGAACGCCGTCCGCATGGCCCGTCTGCACACGGGCCGGCAGAAGGTGATGTCCACCTACCGCTCGTACCACGGCGCCACCGCGGCCGCGATCAACCTGACCGGCGACCCGCGCCGCTGGCCCTCCGACACGGCCGCCGCGGGCGTCGTGCACTTCTGGGGGCCGTACCTCTACCGTTCGGCGTTCCACGCCACCACCGAGGCCGAGGAGTGCGAGCGCGCCCTCACCCACCTCGCCGACACCATCGCCTTCGAGGGCCCGGCGACGATCGCCGCGATCATCCTGGAGTCGGTCCCCGGCACGGCCGGAATCATGACCCCGCCCCCCGGCTACCTGGCCGGCGTGCGCGAGCTCTGCGACCGCTACGGCATCGTCTTCATCCTGGACGAGGTCATGTCGGGCTTCGGCCGGACCGGCAAGTGGTTCGCCGCCGAGCACTACGGCGTCACCCCCGACCTGATCACCTTCGCCAAGGGCGTCAACAGCGGCTACGTCCCGCTCGGCGGCGTCGCGATCTCCGGCGCGATCGCCGAGACCTTCGCCACGCGCCCCTACCCGGGCGGGCTGACCTACTCCGGTCACCCCCTCGCCTGCGCCGCCGCGGTCGCGACGATGAACGCGATGGAGGAGGAGGGCATCGTCGAGCACTCCGCCCACCTCGGCGAGAACGTGATCGGCCCGGCCCTCGCCGAGCTGGCGGAGCGCCACCCCTCGGTCGGGGAGGTGCGGGGTCTGGGCACGTTCTGGGCCCTGGAGCTCGTACGGAACAAGGAGACGCGCGAGCCGCTCGTCCCGTACAACGCCGCCGGGGCCGACAACGCGCCGATGGCCGAGTTCGCCGCGACCTGCAAGGCGTCCGGGCTGTGGCCGTTCGTCAACATGAACCGCACCCACGTCGTCCCCCCGTGCAACATCACGGAGGCGGAGGCGAAGGAGGGCCTGGCCCTGCTGGACGACGCGCTGACCGTCGCCGACCGGCACGTTTCGGCCTGACGGAGGTTCCGCGGACGCCCGGCCGGACCTCACCGGGTCCGGCCGGCGCCTCGGGGGCCGTGGGCGGGATGAGGTCCGGCCGGGGCGCGGTCGGACCGCGAAACGGGCTCCGAGCAGCGAAGACGACCCCGCGCGGGTGCCCGCGGCGGGCGCCGCGCAGAGCCAAATGATCAAGAAGAGAGGGGTGGCCCGTCCGGATAACGGGCGGTAAATCCACATAGCGGCCACAAACCGATCGGTTTCGGCCGCGCTGCCTGGCCTAAGGTGTCCGAAGCCCACAGATGGAGACGGACCCCTATGCCAGGCAGCGGCGCTGTCACCCGCAACACACTTCGCCAGCAGATCGCGGACGCGCTGCGTGACGAGGTGCTCGCGGGGCGCCTGGCGGCAGGGCGGGAGTTCACCGTCAAGCAGATCGCCGAGCAGTACGGGGTCTCCGCGACCCCCGTCCGCGAGGCCCTCGTCGATCTCTCCGCGCAGGGCCTGCTCGACTCCGTCCAGCACCGCGGCTTCCGCGTCCGAGTCTTCTCCGTGGATGATTTCCGGGGCATGATCGAGGCTCGTACGTTGATCGTGGAAGGCATCTTCCGCAGGCTCGTGGAACGCGGCACCGCCCCCGGCTCCGGGGAACGGCTCGTCTCGGTGCGCCGCCGGGCGGAAGAGGCGCGGCGGGCGGCGCTGAACGGCTCGCTCGAAGTGCTGATCGGCTACGACCTGCGCTTCTGGAGGGAGCTGAGCGGGCTGGTCGGCAACATCTACATCTCCGAGTTCCTGCACCGGATCCGGGTGCAGTGCTGGGTGTTCGCCGTGCCCTACCTGAAGGCGGACCCGCACCTGCGCGCCGACCTGTGGTCCGGCCACAACGAACTGATCGACGCGGTGACCCGCGCGGACGCCGAGGAGGTACGACGCCTCGTGCACGCGTACAACCAGCACGGTCTCGACTGGGCCGCGGGCCTGAAGGCGGCGGGCGCGTGAGCGGGGAGAGCGCCGTGAGCGCCGGCCAGGAGACTCCGACCCCGACCCCGTCCGGTACGCGCTGGCTCGGCGCCGTCGGGCTCTCGGTCGTCATCCCCGCCCCCGTCCCCGAGCAGACCTTCGCCGCCCTGCGCGACCACCTCGACGCCCACTGCGGTACGGGCCCGGGCGCCTGGGAACTGATCGTCGTCGGTGACGCCACCGAAGCCACCGGCATCCCCGACGACCCCCGGATCCGCCGGACCGAGGCGGATGCCCCCGGCAAGGGCGCCGCCCTCCGCGCCGGGGTCCTCGCCTCCGCCGGCGACCGCGTGCTCCTCACCGACGCCGCCCTCAGCACCCCGCTCGAAGAGCTGGTCCGCCTCGAAGAGGTCCTGGCCGAGGAGTCCGGCGACGGCGACGGCGACGGCGACGGCGCCGTCGTCCTCGGCCGGTCCCGCGGCCGCCTGGTCCGTACCCTCGGCATCCCCGGCATACCGGGATTCCGCGCCGACACCTGCGCCTTCGCCCTCTTCGACGGCGACCGCGCCCGTGCCGCCTTCGGCGCCTCCACCCTCGACGGACCGGCCGTCGACGCCGAGGTCCTGCGCTGGATCCGCCGTCAGGGCTGGCACGTGGCGGAGGTCGAGCTCCCCGCACACCGCGGCCGCACCCGGAACGTCCCGGACGCCCCGCGCCCCGACCGCCGCCGGGCCCTCGGCGACCTGTTCCGCCTCAACGCCGGCGGCCTCGCCGTGGCCGGCGTCTTCCTCCTGCTCTCCCTCTACGTCTTCCAGGGCCTGTGGACGGACCTCAAGGGCGCCTACCTCGCGGACGCGCTCCAGGACCAGAACCAGTGGGAGTGGTTCGTCGGCGTCACCACCGACAACATCACGCACCTGCGCAACCCGCTCTTCACCCTCTCCCAGGGCATGCCCGACGGCGTGAACCTGATGGCCAACGCCACGATGCTCGGCCTGAACGTCCCGCTGATCCCGCTGACGCTGCTCTTCGGCGAGACCGTCACCTTCGCGCTGGTCCTCACGCTCGGCATGGCCGCCAGCGCCTGGACCTGGTACTGGCTGATCCGGCGCCGGTTCGTGCGCAGCCGCTGGGCGGCCGCCGCGGGCGGGGCGCTCGCCGCCTTCGCGCCGCCGATGGTCTCGCACGCCAACGGCCATCCGAACTTCGTCGTCCTCTTCATGCTCCCGCTGATCGTCGACCGGACCCTGCGCCTGTGCGAGGGGCGCAACGTCACGCGTGACGGGGTGCTCCTCGGGCTCTTCGCGACGTACCAGATCTTCATCGGCGAGGAGCCGCTGCTCATCGCCGCGCTCGGCATGCTGGTGTTCTGCCTCGCGTACCTCCTCGTCGGCCCCCGCCGCGCCCTCGCGGCCGCGAAGCCGCTGGGCTCCGGTCTGGCCATCGCGCTCGCGGTGTGCCTGCCGCTGGTGGCCGTACCGCTGTACTGGCAGTTCTTCGGCCCGCAGAGCTACCACTCGGTCCTGCACGGGGACAACGCCGGCAACAGCCCGCGCGCCCTGATCGAGTTCGCCTCCCGCTCCCTCTTCGGCGACCCCGAGACGGCCGGCAGACTCTCCCTGAACACCACCGAGCAGAACGCCTTCTACGGCTGGCCCCTGCTCGCCTTCGGCGTCGCCGTGTGCGTGTGGCTGTGGCGCAGCAGGGCGGTACGGGCCCTCGCGATCACCGGCTTCGCCACGCTCCTGCTGTCCCTCGGGCCGTGGGTGCCCGTACCCCGCACGGAGATCGTGCTGCCGGGCCCCTGGCGGCTGATGATCAAGCTGCCGCTCTTCGAGTCGGTGATCGAGGGGCGCCTGGCGATGGTGTGCGCGCCGATCCTGGGCATCCTGCTCGCCCTCGCGCTCGACCGGATCCTCCGGCTGCGCGCGCGGGAGCTGCGCACGCTGGGCCTGCTGGGGGTGGCGGCGGCGCTGATCCCGGTCCTGCCGCTGCCGCTGACCGTACGGGACCGCGCGCCGGTGCCCGCCTTCATCACCTCCGGGGACTGGAAGCGCTACGTCAAGGACGGGGAGGCACTCGTTCCGGTACCGCTGCCGGACCCGGGCCAGGCGGACGCACTGCACTGGCAGGTGGAGGCGGACTTCGGCTTCCGGCTGGCCGGCGGCTACTTCAACGGCCCGTGGGGACCCGACCGGATCGGCATCTACGGGGCCACCCCGCGGCACCTCTCGAACCTCCTGCGCGACGTCCGCTACGGCGGGCAGCCGCCTGAGATCACCGCCTCCTGGCGGCTGCAGGCCCGCCAGGACCTGGAGTACTGGAAGGCCGGCGCGGTCGTCCTGCCCTTCCAGGACCGGGACACGGAGCTGCGGGACCTGCTCACGGGGCTGCTGGGCCGCGAGCCGGAGCAGGTGCGCGACGTATGGGTCTGGAGGGTGGGCCCGGGGGAGCCGTAGTTCTGCCCAAGGTTCTGCTCACCCCTTCGCTGAGCGTGTCCGGCGCACTACGCTGGCCCGATCGGCGGCAACGACTGATCGGAGGCCGAGTGGCCTGTGACCTGTGGCTGGTCCCCCTTGTCGACGTGCTGTGCCACAGCCCCGACAACCCCTTCGCGGAAGAGATCGCCTCGTACGACAAGGCGCTGGGCGAGGCCGGACTGCCGTCCGTGCCGGTGTTCGCGTACATGCCGGGGCTGTCCGGGGACGTCGCCCCGGTGGCCGGTTTCGACTACGACGCCCTGCACTTCCTGCGGCGGGCGTACCTGCTCCAGATCTGCGGGCTGCCGGTGACTCCGGTGGACGAGCTGGGCGGGGACTACGAGCAACTGCTGGAGATGTTCGAGCCCACGGCCCAGCAGTCGCACCTGGTGTGGCACTACGACCACGCGGGGGCCTACGTCCCCGTGGACTTCGCGTACCCGCTGGCCAACGAGGAGCTGCTGGCCGGGGGCGGGCCGCTGGGGTCGGCGCAGGGGCTGCTGCGCGAGCTCGCGCTGGTGGCTCCCGCGATCGGGATAGACCCCCTCAACCCCCCGCTGGCGCCGGCCCCGCCGGGGCGGCCGACGTCGCTGGAGGAGCCCGCCGGGCCGATCCCGTACGACGACAGCCCCTTCGCGCGGGAGCGGCACGTATGGCTGGGCCTGCACGCGGCGGCGACCCGGAGCCTCGGCCAGGGCTCGATGATCATCTTCAGCTGACGCTTCCCGTACGAGGTACGGGGCGCGGGAGTACGGGACGGGGCCGGATCCGCCGCGCGGAGCCGGCCCCGCCCCGTCAGCGCGGCTGCTCCGGCGGTCTCTGGCGGGGCATGTTCGGGCGGGTGCCCGGGGGGAGCGGGAAGCGGGCCGGCGGCACGTACGCCTCCGAGCGCGATCCGCCCGCGCCCAGGGACTGCATGACCAGCGGGGCGGGGCCGGAGCTGAACTCGACCATCCACTCCGCGGTCTCGGAGCGCACGAGCTCGGTCACGTCCTCCGAGAAGCGGCGCAGTACGGTCAGACACCGCTCGGCGGCCTCGCTGGCGGTGCCCTCGGTCGGGCCCAGGATCTCGCGCACGTTCTCCGTGGCCCAGTCGAACTGCAGGGTCTGCAGCCGCCGCTGCACGGCCTGCGCCGTCGCCACGTCCCGCATCCAGCCCGAGGTCAGGCCGAAGAACCGGTCGCAGCCCAGGCAGGCGGCCCCCAGGAGCAGCGCGAGATACCCGTACGAGGCCGCCCCGGGCACCGAGCCGGTCAGTTCCAGCAGGGGCATCGCGGCGCCCGTGACCGCGCCGACGGCGGCCCCGATCCGCAGGATCCGGGCTCCGCGGCGCTTCCAGGCCCGGTCCGACAGGTACCACTCGGCGGTGCGCAGCGCATCGGCCTCGACCCGTCGGTAGAGCTCGTCGAGCCGCTCGGCGGGCTCGCCCCAGTCCCCGAGAGGGAACGGCCGGCCGGTAAGGTCGCCGTCCTCAGCGGGATCCCGGGGTGGCCCCTCGGGCTGCATCTCCGGCTGACTCACCCGGGCACTCCCTCTGCCTGCGCTGAACGTGTGGTGGTGCGCGTGTGCGCAATGGTGCGCATGCTCTTCCTACCTTCGAATGAGACGCGGTGGGCGACGATTCCCGGGATTTCCGCCCGCAAGGGGGGCGTCATCAGGTACGCGCACGCCTCGTCTCTCACTCGAAAGAGTTGGTCCTCACGGCGTAGGGCGCGGCGCCCGGGGAGCACGTAGGCTCGGATTGACCAACGCCGCCGGCGCTTGGCCCGACGCTACGGAGTGAGTGACCTGTGATTCCCGGTGGTGGCATGCCCGACATGCAGCAGCTGCTCCAGCAGGCCCAGAAGATGCAGCAGGACCTCGCCGTGGCCCAGGACGAGCTGGCACGCACCGAGGTCGAGGGCCAGGCGGGCGGCGGCCTGGTGAAGGCGACCGTCACCGGTTCCGGTGAGCTGCGCGCGCTGGTGATCGACCCGAAGGCCGTGGACCCCGAGGACACCGAGACGCTCGCGGACCTGGTGGTCGCGGCGGTCCAGGCGGCCAACGAGAATGCGCAGGCGCTCCAGCAGCAGAAGCTGGGCCCGCTCGCGCAGGGCCTGGGCGGCGGCAGCGGCATCCCCGGCCTTCCGTTCTAGCAGTTCCCTCCCGGGCCTCCCCGGCCCGGGCGTTCCCCCGTCCCGAAAGAAGGCAGTCCGTTGTACGAAGGCGTGGTCCAGGACCTGATCGACGAACTGGGCAGGCTGCCCGGCGTCGGGCCCAAGAGCGCGCAGCGGATCGCCTTCCACATCCTGCAGGCCGAGCCCACCGACGTCCGCCGCCTCGCGCACGCGCTGCTGGAGGTCAAGGACAAGGTCCGGTTCTGCTCGGTGTGCGGGAACGTGGCGCAGGAGGAGCGGTGCAACATCTGCCGCGATCCGCGCCGCGACCTGTCGGTCATCTGCGTGGTCGAGGAGTCGAAGGACGTCGTCGCGATCGAGCGGACGCGCGAGTTCCGGGGCCGGTACCACGTCCTCGGCGGCGCGATCAGCCCGATCGAGGGCGTCGGCCCGGACGATCTGCGGATCCGGGAG
The DNA here is from genome assembly GCF_024213195.1 of Streptomyces sp. TBY4. Lineage (GTDB taxonomy): Bacteria > Actinomycetota > Actinomycetes > Streptomycetales > Streptomycetaceae > Streptomyces. The sequence goes on from NZ_JANAVF010000012.1 coordinate 8,801, forward strand.
CTGCTGGCGCGGCTCGCGGACGGCTCGGTCACCGAGCTGATCATCGCGACCGACCCGAACCTGGAGGGCGAGGCGACCGCCACCTACCTCGCCCGCATGATGAAGCCCATGGGCCTCAAGGTCACCCGCCTGGCCAGCGGGCTCCCCGTCGGGGGAGATCTGGAGTACGCGGACGAGGTCACGCTCGGGCGGGCCTTTGAAGGAAGGCGACTTCTCGATGTCTGACGCAACGCTGCACGCCCTGGGACTGGATCCGGACGATTTCGCGGCTTCGATCGCGGACCAGATCGAGTCCTTCATCGTCGCGGTCACCGAGGTGGCCAAGGGCGAGGACCCGGACAGCGCCGTGCCCTTCCTCCTCCTGGAGGTGTCCCAGCTGCTGCTGGCGGGCGGCCGGCTGGGCGCGTACCAGGACGTGCTGCCCGAAGAGCGCTACGAGCCGGACCTCGGCCCGGAGCCGGACGTGGACGACCTGCGCGAGCGGTTCGCGGTGATGCTGGAGCCGGTCGACGTCTACTCGGAGGTCTTCGACCCCTACGAGCCGCGCAAGGCCCCGGTCCCGCACCGGATCTCCGACGACCTGGCCGACGTGGTCGCCGACCTGCGGCACGGGCTCATCCACCACCAGGCGGGCCGGATCACCGAGGCGCTGTGGTGGTGGCAGTTCTCCTACTTCACCAACTGGGGTCCGACGGCCTCGGCCACGCTGCGCGCCCTCCAGTCGCTGATCGCGCACGTCCGCCTCGACCAGCCGCTGGCCGCCCTGGACGGGCTGGACACGGACGAGGACCTCGCGGAGGACGAGCTGGCGGAGCAGGCGGGCCAGGTCATGGCCGAGGAGCTCGGCCAGCTCGGCCGGCGGTGAGGTTCCGGCGGTGAGTTTCCAGAAACGGAACCCATCGGCGGGGCAACCGGTCTGCTGATCTTTTCGTCTCATGATGTGGTACGAGGCGGTCGTATTGCGGCCGCTCGTTAGACTGCACCAGCAATGAGACGGACTGAGCGAGGAGCGCACGTGGGCCTTGTCGTGCAGAAGTACGGAGGCTCCTCCGTAGCCGATGCCGAAGGCATCAAGCGTGTTGCCAAGCGGATCGTGGATGCCAAGAAGAACGGCCACCAGGTGGTCGTCGTGGTTTCCGCGATGGGCGACACGACGGACGAGCTGATCGATCTCGCCGAGCAGGTGTCTCCGATGCCTGCCGGACGCGAATTCGACATGCTGCTGACCGCCGGAGAGCGGATCTCCATGGCCCTGCTGGCCATGGCGATCAAAAACCTGGGCCACGAGGCCCAGTCGTTCACCGGCAGCCAGGCAGGCGTCATCACCGACTCGGTCCACAACAAAGCGCGCATCATCGATGTCACGCCGGGCCGCATCCGCACCGCGCTGGACGAGGGCAACATCGCCATCGTCGCCGGCTTCCAGGGTGTGTCGGCCGACAGCAAGGACATCACCACCCTCGGGCGCGGTGGCTCGGACACGACCGCCGTCGCGCTCGCCGCGGCGCTGGACGCCGAGGTCTGCGAGATCTACACCGATGTCGACGGCGTCTTCACCGCGGACCCCCGCGTCGTGAAGAAGGCCAAGAAGATCGACTGGATCAACTCCGAGGACATGCTGGAGCTCGCGGCCTCCGGCTCCAAGGTGCTGCTGCACCGCTGCGTCGAGTACGCGCGCCGCTACAACATCCCGATCCACGTCCGCTCGTCCTTCTCGGGACTGCCGGGCACCTGGGTCAGCAACGAGAATCCGCAAGGGGACGAGCCGGTGGAGCACGCCATCATCTCCGGAGTCGCTCATGACGTCTCCGAAGCCAAGATCACGGTCGTCGGCGTACCGGACAAGCCGGGCGAGGCCGCGGCCATCTTCCGCGCCATCGCGGACGCCGAGATCAACATCGACATGATCGTGCAGAACGTGTCCGCGGCCTCCACGGGCCTCACGGACATCTCCTTCACCCTCCCCAAGGCCGAGGGCCACAAGGCCATCGACGCCCTGGAGAAGGCGAAGGCCACCATCGGCTTCGAGTCCCTGCGCTACGACGACCAGATCGGCAAGATCTCCCTGGTCGGCGCGGGCATGAAGACCAACCCGGGCGTCACCGCCTCGTTCTTCCAGGCGCTGTCCGACGCGGGCGTCAACATCGAGCTGATCTCCACCTCGGAGATCCGCATCTCGGTCGTGACCCGCCAGGACGACGTCAACGAGGCCGTCCGCGCCGTGCACTCGGCCTTCGGGCTCGACTCCGACAGCGACGAAGCCGTCGTCTACGGAGGCACGGGACGTTGAGCGAAGCCGCGGCCCGGTCCGCCCCGGCCCCGGCGCTCGCCGTGGTCGGGGCGACCGGAGCCGTCGGCTCCGTGCTGCTCCAGATGCTGTCCCAGCGGGCCGACGTCTGGGGCGACGTACGCCTGATCGCCTCCTCGCGCTCGGCCGGTCGCCGGCTGACCGTGCGCGGGACGGAGACCGAGGTGCTCGCCCTCACCGAAGACGCCTTCGACGGCCTCGGTGCGGGCGACATCGCGCTCTTCCTGACACCGGCCGAGGTCTCGGCCCGGTGGGCTCCCGTGGTCACCGCGCGCGGAGCCGTCGTGGTGGACCAGTCCGCGGCCTTCCGCGAGGACCCCGAGGTGCCGCTCGTGGTGCCCGAGGTGAACGGGCACGCGGTCCGTATCCGGCCGCGCGGGATCGTCGCCGGTCCCGACTGCGTGGCCGCGGCGATGATCGCGGCGCTGGGCGCGCTGCACGCCGAGTACGCACTGGCCGAGCTGGCCGTCTCCTCGTACCAGGCCGCGAGCGCCGCCGGCCGGGCCGGAGCGGAGGCGCTGCGCCGCCAGCTGTCCCTGGTCGCCGGCAGTTCCCTGGGGGAGCATCCCGGGGACGTGCGCCGGGCCGTGGGCGAGGACACCGGGCCCTTCGCCGGTCCGCTCGTGCTCAACGTGGTGCCGTGGTCCGGTGAGCTCCGCGAGGACGGCTGGTCCTCGCACGAGCTGGCCGTACGGGCGCAGGTGCGCCGGATCCTGGACCTGGCGGAGCTGCCGGTCTCCGTGACCTGCGTACAGGTACCCGTACTGACCGGGCACTCGCTGACCGTACGGGCCCGGTTCGAGGGCACCGTCGAGGCGGCGCACGCCCGGGAGATCCTGGAATCGGCGCCCGGGGTGGTCCTGGTGGACGACCCCGCGGCGGGGGAGTTCCCGACTCCGTCGGACGCCGCGGGGACGGATCCGGCCTGGGTGGGACGGCTGCGGCGCTCGCTCGACGACCCGCGCTCACTGGAGTTCTTCGTCTGCGCGGACAACCTCCGTCAGGGCGCTGCGCTCAATGCCACACAAACTGCGGAGCTGATCGCAGCTGATTTTGGCTCCTTCAGTTTGTAGGATCATCGTTAAGACCTTGATCGAGGTGATGGCCCGACGGCTGCCGTCGTAGTGACGACGCGCGCCCGGGTGAGCGGCTACGCAAGAAGACGATGAGAACCCCGCCGATGAATCTGCCGTGCGCGTACAACCTTGTCGGCGGGACGCGCGTCCAACTGGCGTGGCAGAAGCATTGCTCGAACTCCCCGTCGTCCGGGCGCGCACCGGGACCCTTCCGGTCCCGTCGCGCCCGCGGTCCCGTGCGCCCGGTGGGCTCCCGGTGATCGTTCCCGTTCCGCCCGCCGCGACGGCGTCGGGAGCTCCCCTGCTGCCCGGGGTGCCCGCCGCGCCCGGCACCGGTGCGTCCGGACCGGCCACGGAGGGCCTGGTGCCCGGGCCGCGCGACAGCGCGGAGGACACCGGGAGCACGAAGACGGCCGAGCCCGCCGAGCCCGCCGAGCCCGCCGACGCGGCGGCCGAGCCGGCCGAGGAGGCCAAGCCGGCCGAGGTGATCGCGGGAACCACCGTCGACCACCTCACGGAGACCTACCAGGCCCACTACCGCTCGCTCCTGGGCCTCGCCGCGCTGCTCCTCGACGACACCGCCTCCTGCGAGGACGTCGTCCAGGAGGCGTTCATCCGTGTCCACTCGGCCCGCAACAAGGTCCGGGACCGGGACAAGACCCTGGCCTACCTGCGCCAGACCGTCGTCAACCTTTCGCGCTCCACCCTGCGCCGCCGCATCCTCGGCCTGAAGCTCCTGTCGAAGCCGATGCCGGACATGGCGAGCGCCGAGGAGGGGGCGTACGACCTGCTGGAACGGGACGATCTCATCAAGGCGATGCGAGGGCTCCAGCGACGCCAGCGCGAGGTGCTGGTGCTGCGGTACTTCGCGGACATGACGGAAGTCCAGGTGGCCGACACCCTCGGCCTGTCGCTCGGTTCGGTCAAGGCGTACGGATCGCGGGGCATTGCCGCGCTGCGGGTGGCGATGGAGGCTGCGCAATCATGAGTGGGGACCGCAAGACGAACGACGCCGAGTTCCGGCGGCTGACCGGTCTGACCGGCCTGTCCGGCGGATCCGGCTCCGAGCCCGCGGGTGACGAGGACGCGCTGCGCGACCTGCTGCGCGGGGCCGTCGGCGGGATCGAACCCTCCGGCGACGCGCTGGAGCGGCTGCGGTACGCGGTCCCCGCGCGCCGGGTCCGCAACCGGCGGATCCTCGTCGCCGCGGCGGCGGCCGTGGTGGTGCTGGGCGGCTCGGTCCCGGTGGGCCTGTACCTGACCTCCGGGACGGGCGCGAACTCCGACCGTTCCACCATGGCGGGCCACGGACAGACGGCCGGAAACGAGAACGGCGGCTCCGGCCTGCACCAGAACGGCTCCTCACGTCCGAAGCCCAAGAGGTCCTCCGACAAGGACAAGGACAAAGACAAGGACAAGGACAAGGAGGACGCGGAGAACGGCGCCAGCGCCGCGCCGGTCCCCCCGGGCAGCGTCCTCCCGAGCGTCGGCGGGCCGAACATCACCCCGCCCCGCGCCCCCTCTCCCGTCCCCGGCACCACCGGCTCCGTCGGCGGCGGTCTGCTGCCCCCGCCCGCGTCCTCGATCGTGCCCAACTGCGCCCTGAACCAGCTCGGAGTGTCGGGCAGCACCCGCGCCCCGTCGGCCGACGGCAAGATCTACGGCAGCTTCAAGGTCACCAACGTGTCCTCGCGCGGCTGTACGGTCCGCGGCCCGGAGGCCCTGGCGGCCGGCCCGGCCTACCAGGGCGGCGCCCCGGTGACCGTCGTCAGCCACGTCACGGGCGATCCGGCGACCGGGCTGCTGCCCGACCCGTCGGTGGAGTCCCTGCGGTTCGTGGTCGCGCCGAACGGACAGTACGAGGTCCGCTTCGCGTGGGTGCCGCCGGAGGGCGGCTGTCCCGCCGCGAGCGGTACCGGGGGCGGAACGCCGGAGGAGGGCACCGCGGGCACCCCGGACGCCGGGACGGGCACGGGCCAGGTCCAGGCGGAGGTCCCGCCGCTCGGCGCGGTGGTCGCCCACACGCCGAACCCGGACGGCCCCGACGGCCCGACGACGCAGCTGACCATCCCGGAGGCGTGCGGCGGAACGGTCTACCGGACGGGCGTCATCCCGCTCAGGTAGGCGATCCCTACAACTGCGCGGACTGCGCGGACTGGGCGGAGCCGGCCCCGGCCGGCTCCGGCTCCGCCGGGGCGTCGGCGGCATCGGCGAGGAGGCCCGCCTCCGCGTCGCGCAGGGTCTCCACCTCGCGCCGGTACAGCCGGAACCACATGAAGAGCACGAACGCGGCGAAGACGAACCACTCGCCGGTGTAGCCGAGGTTCTGGAAGGCCTTCAGGTCGAGCCCGGTGTTGGCCGGAGCCTGCGCCGGTACGGGAACCATCCCGTCGGCGGGGGTCTGCACGGTCAGCCAGGCGTCGTACAGGCCGTACGGCACGATGTTGACGAGCGAGGCGGCGCCGATGACGCCGAGCTGCCCGGCCGGCAGCCCGCCCGCGGAGTGCACGCCCTTGCTGGTGGAGTTCTCGGAGGCCTGGAGCGCGCCCGTCACCTCGACCCGCCCGGTCGGCGGGGCCGGGGCCCGGCGCGCGTCGGCGGTGCCGGGCAGCCAGCCCCGGACCACGGGTACGGCCTTGCCGCTGTCGGTCCGGAGCAGGGTCAGGACGTAGAACCCGTCCTTCCCGTCGAGCCGCCGCTCGGGGACGAGGAGCTGGTCGGCGTACTCCCCGGAGGCCGAGGCGAGCCGTCCGGAGGTCTGCTTGTCCACCGGGAGCAGCGATTCCAGCGGCGTGGCCGCCTGTTCGGCGGGGCGTGCGCTGGTCGCCTCCTTGTGGGTGTCGACGCGGTCCTCGAACCGGCCGAGCTGCCAGGTCCCCATGAACAGGCAGAAGGGAACGCCGAGCGCGACGAAGACGTTGATCCCCCACCAGCGCGGGGTCAGGAGAAACCGGTGCACCCCACCACCGTACGGGGGGTGCACCGGTTCGCCGGTGGCGGGGCCCCGCGAGGGCCCGGGCGACGGCCTACCGCGGCAGGTGCTTCAGCGCGAAGTCGATCTCCATCCGGACCTGCTTGATCCGCTCCTCCACCACGAGCGAGCCGTGCCCGGCGTCGTAGCGGTACACCTCGTGCTCCGCGCCGCGCGCCGCCAGCCGGTCCACGTAGTTCTCGATCTGCTTGATGGGGCAGCGCGGGTCGTTGAGGCCCGCCGCGATGTGGACCGGCGCCTTCACCGCGTCCACGTACGTCAGCGGCGAGGAGGCCTCGAAGCGCTCCGGGACCTCCTCCGGGGTACCGCCGAAGAGGGTGCGGTCCAGGGACTTCAGCGCCTCCATCTCGTCGTGGTATGCCGTCACGTAGTCGGCGACCGGTACGGCGGCCAGTCCCACCGCCCAGGCGTCCGGGTTCATGCCGAGGCCCAGCAGGGTCAGGTAGCCGCCCCAGGAGCCGCCGGACAGCACCAGGCGCGCCGGGTCCGCGAGCCCGGAGGCCACCGCCCAGTCCCGTACGGCGTCGATGTCCTCCAGCTCGATCAGGCCGACCCGGTGCTTGAGGGCGTCGGTCCACTCGCGTCCGTAGCCGGTCGAACCGCGGTAGTTGACCCGGACCACCGCGAAACCGTGGTCGAGCCAGGCCGCCGGGGTCGCGGCGAAGGCGTCGCTGTCGTGCCAGGTGGGCCCGCCGTGGATCTCGAAGACGGTGGGGAAGGGGCCCTCGCCGTGGCCGGCGGGACGCTGCGCGAGGGCGTGGATCCGCCCGCCGGGGCCCTCGACCCACACGTCCTCCACCGGTACGGAGCCCGGCGGCCGGAAACCGGGCGGGTCGAGCACGACCCCGCCCGAGGTCGACCTGATGACGGAGGGCTCGGCCGCGGAGGACCACTGGTACTCCACCGACCCGTCGGGCCGGGCCGTCGCACCCGACACGGTCCCCGGCGGGGTGTCCAGCCGTACGAGCTCCCGTGCGGCCAGGTCGTAGCGGAAGAGCTCGCTGCGCGCCTCGTAGCCGTGCTCGATCAGCAGCGCGGACCCGTCGGGGTACCACTCGGCGCCGACGTCGCCCGGCAGGTCGACGGCCAGCCCCTCCTCGGTGCCCGAGGCCACGTCCCACACCATCGGCTCCCACCGGCCGCGCCGCTGGTGGCCGACGAGCAGCCGGGTGTCCCCCGCGACGGGCGCGAAGCCGAGCACCATGAGGCCCAGCTCCTCGGTGCCGCCCGCGGAGTCGTCCAGCTCGGCGACGGTGGCGCCGTCCAGGGTGATCACGCGCAGGGCCGAGTGCATCGCGTCGCCGTGCTCGGTGTGCTCGACGGCGAGCAGGGTCCCGTCCCGGGACAGGTCGCCGACGCCCGCCGACTCGCGGTGCCGGTAGACGACGACCGGCTCCGTCCCGTCGGGCCGGACCACGTGGATGGTGGTCCCGTCCTCGTCGGTGGAGCGCCCCACGACGGCCGTCCCGTCCCGCCCGATGGCCAGCCCGGCGGGGTACGAGGCCTCCAGCCCGGGGGTGGCCGGCTCGTCGGGGCCGCCCGCGAAGGGCTGGCGGACCCAGGTGCCGAACTCGTCGCCGTCGGTGTCGGAGAACCACCAGAGCCACTCGCCGTCGGGGGAGAGGGTGCCGTCGGTGGTCCCGTTGGGCCGGTCCGTGGCCTGCCGCTGGGCGCCGGTGGCCCGGTCCCAGGCGTACAGCTCGTAGGTCCCGGTGGCGTTGGAGACGAAGAGCGAGCGGTCGGGCGCGTCCTCGGCCCAGTCGGGCAGTCCCACGCGCGGGGCCCGGAAGCGCTTCTCCCAGTCGGGCACGGGGGCGTCGTCGATGCGGGTCGTGTCGGCGGTGGCGTCAGTCATGCACCCCATGTAACCGGATCGGCCGCGGCCCGTCCCCCGAGATGCCGACGGGGCCGAACGGGCGCAGGGTGGTGTGCGTACGCGGTCCCGCGTACGAGGACGTGCAGAAGGAGTGGCGGTCATGGCGAAGAAGGCGCGTACCGGCAAGCCGGAACACCACGATTCGGAGCGTGCGATGGCGAAGAACACCGCGGCCGAGGCGCGCGCCAAGGCCGCCGTCCGCGATGTGCAGTCGGTCGCGGCGAAGACCCGGGGCATGCAGCAGAAGGCCCAGGCCAAGCGGGGTTGAGCCGTAGGCTGGCGCCATGCGGATGATCGTCCGGGGCGCCCGGCTGCTGCACAGCGAAGGCCTGCACGACGTCGAGGTCGCGGAGGACGGGCGGATCGCGCGCGTGCTCCCGTACGACGACCAGAAGGAGCCCCCGGCGACGGGGGTGCTGATCGAGGCGCACGGCGGGCTGCTCAGCGCACCCTTCGTCGAGCCGCACATCCACCTCGACACGGCCCTGACGGCCGGAGACCCGCGACCCAACGTCTCCGGGACCCTCTGGGAGGGCATCGCCTGCTGGAGCGAGCGCAAGAAGACCCTGACCCGCGAGGACGTGATCGCGCGGGCCACCGAGGTGCTCCGCTGGCAGGCCGCGCAGGGCGTGCTGCACGTGCGCACCCACTGCGACGTCACCGACCCGGAGCTGACCGCTCTCGACGCGCTGCTGGAGGTGCGCGACCGGGTCAGGGAGGTCATGACCCTGCAGATCGTCGCCTTCCCGCAGGAGGGCATCGTCTCCTTCCCCGGCGGCGAGAAGCTGCTGCGCGAGGCGGTCCGGCGCGGGGCCGACGTGGTCGGGGCGATCCCGCACTTCGAGGACACCCGCGAGGACGGGGTGGCCTCGCTGGCCGTCGCCTTCCGGCTGGCCGAGGAGCAGGGGCTGCGCGTGGACGCGCACTGCGACGAGATCGACGACGAGCAGTCCCGTTTCGTGGAGGTGCTGGCCGCGCACGCCCTGCGCTCGGGGCTGCGCGGGCACGTCACGGCCTCGCACACGACGGCGATGGGCTCCTACGGCGGCGCCTACAGCTTCAAACTCCAGCGCCTGCTGTCGCGTTCCGGGATCAACCTCGTCTCGAACCCCTTCGCCAACCTCAACCTCCAGGGCCGCTTCGACGCCTACCCCAAGCGCCGCGGCCTCACCCAGGTCAAGGAGATGCTGGCGGCCGGGGTCAACGTGGCCTTCGGCCACGACGACGTGATGGACCCCTGGAACGCGCTCGGCACCGGCAACCCGCTGCAGACCGCCCTCGTCGGGATCTACGCCGCCCAGCTCACCGGAGCGGACGAGATCCCGGTGGCCTTCGAGATGGTGACCGAGCGCGCGGCGCGCGTCCTCGGGCTCTCGCCCTCGGAGTACGGGGTCCGCCAGGGCAATTGGGCCTCCTTCGTGCTGCTGCCGGCCGAATCGCCCACCGAGGCCGTCCGCCGCCAGGTCCGCCCCCGCTACGTGGTCTCGCGCGGCACCGTCCTCGCCGAGACCCCGGCGGCTCCGCCCCGCCTGCTGGCCTGGCCGGGGGAGGAGGGCCCCTCGGAGGTGGACTTCCGGCCCCGCCTACGCTGACCTGCCATGACCTTTGTGACATGGACTCTTGACACTCCGTCCGGCCGGGCCGCACTGGAGATCGCCACCGAGTACACGGACGCGGCGCTGCTGAACCACTCCGTCCGGTCGTACGCCTTCGGCGCCGAGTACGCGGACCGGCACGGGCTCTCGTACGACCGCGAGCTCTTCTACGTCAGCGCGCTCCTGCACGACCTCGGGCTGACCGTGCCCTTCGACAGCCACACGCTGCCCTTCGAGGAGGCCGGCGGCCACGTCGCGCGGGTGCTGACGGCGGGGCTGGGCTGGCCCCGGGCGCGGCGGGCGCGGGCCGCGGAGATCATCGTGCGGCACATGCGCGAGGACGTCACGGCCGCCGAGGACGTGGAGAGCCACCTGCTCCAGATCGGTACCACCGCGGACGTCTCCGGGGTCGGCGTCGGCGACGCCGACCCCGTCTTCACTGCCGCGCTGCTCACGGAGTACCCGCGCCTCGGCTTCGGCGACGCCTTCTTCGCGCTGGTCGGCGACCAAGCCGCGCGCAAGCCGCAGTGCGCGGCGGCGGCCTACGTGGCGAGCGGCGCGAAGGAGCGCATCGCGGCGAACCCGCTCGACCGGCGGGGCTAGGCCGTCGATCCGGTCGATCTAGAAGAGCCCCAGCATGTTGTCCAGGGACCAGACCTGCCAGCCCATTGCGAAGAAGGCGACCCCGGAGATCAGGGCCATCATCAGGTTCTGCCCCTGCTCGCCCCAGTCGTGGATCATCAGGATCAGGTAGACCAGGTTGAGCAGCAGTCCGGCGAGCAGGGCTATCGGGGTCAGGAACCCGACGATGAGGCCGAGGCCCAGGGCCAGTTCGGCGTAGGCGACGAGGTAGGCCATGAAGCGCGGGTAGGGCTTCACGACGATGTCGAAGCCGCGCGTGACGAACCCCCAGCGGTGCTTCTCGGCCACGCCGGCCGCCCAGCGGATGCCGCCTCCGCCGAACCAGTCCTTCTTGTCCTTGTGCCGCCAGCTCTCCAGCCACCACAGCCCGAGCCCGATCCGCAGAACGGCGACCCATTCGGGTCCGCCGAGCCAGATGGTCTGCATCCTCGGTTCCTTCCCTCGTTCCCTCGCGATGATCTGACGATGTGTCAGTTTCGAGGGAAGGGGAGGGCTGTGGCAAGGGGTTGGCCGAGGAGAGGGCTCAGCGGGGGATGACGGAGACGGCCTGGGCCTGGACCTGGTTGTTGCCGAAGCCCCCGCGGTTCCACGGCTGCCGGAGCGGCTGCGTGCGCCCCGAGGCGTCGGTGGCGCGGACCAGCAGGGTGTGGCTGCCCGGGGCCGCCGTCCAGTCGAGGTGCCAGCCCTGCCAGGCGTACGGGTGCCCGCCCGGCGGCCGCACCTCGGCGTCGGCCCAGCTCCCGCCCCCGTCGGTGCTCAACTCCACGCGCACGACCGGCCCGTGGCCCGACCAGGCGCGCCCGGCGAGCCGTACGGGGCCGGGGCGCAGGACCCGGGTGCGGGACATGAAGTCCGGGAATCCCGGAGGGATCAGCAGGGCGCGCGGGGCGATCAGGGTGACGGGCTCGCCGGGATCCTCGGGCTCGGCGGGGTCTGCGGTGTGCCGCCTGTACCGGTAGGCCGTGGCCTGCTGGTAGCCGGCGAAGGGTGCGTCGACGAGTTCGATGTCGCACAGCCACTTCACGTGGGCCATGCCGTACCAGCCCGGGACGACCAGCCGCAGCGGATGCCCGTGCTGCGGCGGCAGGGGTCCGCCGTTCATCGTGTGGGCGAGCAGTACGTCCTCGCCGACGGGCAGCGGCAGGCTGCGCCGGTAGTGCTGCTCGACGCCCCGCTCCACCCCGTGGTCGGCGCCCGTGAACACCGCCTCCACGGCCTCCGGGGCCACCCCGGCCTCCGCGAGGACCGCGCGCAGCGGCACCCCCGTCCAGTCGGCCGTCCCCACCGCTTCCACCAGCCAGGGCTGGCTGACCGGCCGCGGGGACAGCCGGGCCCGCCCGTTGCCGGCGCACTCCATCGTGACCCGGCGGGTGACGGAGGGCAGGGCCCGGAGTTCGTGCAGCCCGAGCTCCAGGGGGGTGCGGAGGCGGCCGCGGACGGTGAGCCGCCAGGTGCTGCTGTCCGTGTCCGGGATGTCGTAGTGCACGAGGACGTAGTGCAGCCCGGCCGGCGTGACCTCGTACCGCATGGCCTCCAGCGGGAGTCCGTGGTTGCGGGCGGCGAGGGCCAGCTCGTCGAGGCCGATGCCCTCCCCGGGGGCGGCGATCCGGCCCGGGGGGCTGATCCCGGTGAGGGGGCGCTCCTCCATGGGGTCATGGTCCCGCTGTGGAGGTGGACCGGCTACTCCGCGTGCGGATCGCTCAATCGGACGGTATGAATTGATCTGTCCCTTATGTGATCGGAGTGACGCGTGGACGACTATCCACTGCTCAACCTGTTCTGGACCATGCTGTGGCTCTTCCTGTGGGTCATGTGGTTCTTCCTGCTGTTCAAGGTGATCACTGACATCTTCAGGGACCACGAGCTGCACGGCTGGGGCAAGGCGGGCTGGCTGATCCTGGTCCTCCTGCTGCCGTACCTCGGCGTCCTCATCTACCTGATCGTCCGCGGCAAGGGCATGAGCCTGCGCGACGTGAAGCAGGCGAAGGAGAACGAGAAGGCCTTCCAGGACTACGTCCAGAAGGCCGCGGGCCCCCGCAGCAGTCCGGCGGAGGAACTCGCGAAGCTGTCCTCCCTCAAGGAGCAGGGCCACCTGACCCAGGAGGAGTTCGACAAGGCCAAGGAGAAGCTCCTGGCCTGAGGGACGTACCCCCTTGCCCGTGGAACGGGGGCCCGACCGCGAGAGCGCGGCCGGGCCCCCGTCCGGGCGTTCCGGGCCGGGTGGCCGGGTGGCCGGGTGGTGGCGGTCAGGCCGCCGCGGGGTCCGTGGCCTCCAGGAGGTCGATCAGGGACGAGCGGGCCCGGGCCACGCGGGAGCGGACGGTGCCTATCGGGCAGCCGAGCATGAGCGCCGCCTCCGCGTACGGGAGGCCCATGAGCTGGGTGAGGACGAAGACCTCGCGGCGCTCGGCGGGGATCGCCGCCAGGAGCTCCGCGAGCGCGACGCCGTCCTCGAAGCCGGGTACGCCGCGCGGCTGGCTCTGCTCGGCCGCGGTCTGCCAGTCGTCTCTGTCGGCGATCCGGGGGCGGGCCGCCTTGTGGCGCAGGCTGTCCACCACGGTGCGCCGCGCGATGGAGAGCAGCCAGGTGCGGGCGGAGGAGCGGCCCTCGAAGCGGTGGAGGCTGCCGAGGGCGCGCAGGAAGGTCTCCTGGGTCAGGTCCTCGGCGGACTGCGGGTCCGCGCTGAGGTAGGCGACGTAGCGGCGCACGTCGTGGTGCAGGGCGCGCACGAACTGGTCCACCGCGACGGGGTCGCCGTCACGGGCGGCCAGGGCGAGGAGGGTGACGGCCTCGTCGGGGCCGGCGGTGCGGCGGGTGGGGGAGCCGGCGGAAACGGGGGCGGGAGCGGTGGTCGGGCGGGTGAGCAGTGCAGTGGTCATCGCCAGGTGTCCTTCTGGGAAACCGGCCGGATGCGATGCGGCGGCAGCAGCGGGGCAGGGCTGTGCCCCGGGCGACCGAAGTGACCGAAGTGACCGAAGTGACCGGGGTGCGCCCGGAGGGTCCGGAGAGCCGGGAGGGCCCGGAGTGCGCGCATCGAGGGGCCGGTGAACGGGTGGTACGGCCTGCCGGACGGCATGGCCGATGCCCGAGGCGCCGTGGGCGGCGCGTCGGGGAGCCGGCTGTCAGACGACAGCGATCCCGTGAGGTGGACCCCGTGAGGTGAGGGCGTCGGCGAGCAGCAGTCCGCGGGGCGTACGGACCCGGTGGTTCCGGGGGAGCCGGACGCGGGGGCGGTGCGCGGGCGCGGGGAGGCGGAGGAACAGGCCCAGCGGTACGAGGAGCCGGGCGGCGACGGCGCGCAGGACGCGGAAGGCGCCGCGTTCGCCGTGCGCGAGCCAGAGCCCGCAGAGCAGGGCGGCCAGGAGGTGGCCCGCGAGCATGCCCGCGGGGGACATGGAGCCCATGGCGTGCGCGGCGCCCGGCATCGGCATGGGCAGGGGCAGGGTCGATACGAGGGAGGCGGCGTTGTCGGCCGTGCCGTGCAGCCCGTGTGCGCTGTGCGCGCCGGCCAGTCCGTGGATGTCCTGGACGACGTCCTGGGCGGTGCCCCCGGTTCCGGAGGGGGCGCAGAGCAGGTACTGGACCCAGCGGCGGCCCAGCGAGGCTAAGGAGGCGCCCGGTTCCTGCGACCGCGCCACCGCGGCCTGGGCGAGCGAGAACCCGCCGTGCAGGGCGGCCTGGACGCCGACGGTGGCGGAGACGACGGCCGTGAGCCCGCGCTCCCGCCCGGCGAGTAACCAGCCGGTCGCCGAGGTTGCGGCGAACGCCGCGGCCATCCCCCACCAGGGCACGGAGGTGCCCGACATGAGGATGTGCCCGAGCGACGAGAGCAGCACGCAGGTGGCCGCGAACATCGCGGCCCGTACGGCTCGGCAACATCGACCGGGTGTCATGGCGGTGCCATCGTTGCACCGGCCGGGCGGAGGGCGACAGAGGGCATCAGGTTTTCCCCTCGCCGGAAACCGCCCCCCCCGTGTGATGTGGTGCACGCCACAACAGGCCCTGGGAACCCGGGCGTTCGCCGGTCCGACTCCTGTCCCGAGCGAAGGCCGACGGTGAGCGCCGAGCGGCGTGCGGTGAGCGGCAGGGACGGGGTGGGGGAGCTGTGGCGGACCGGAGCGGGCCCGTGGAGGCGTCCGGAGCGCCGGGGCTGACGGCTCTGCTCACCGGAGCCATGGCCTTCTCGATGCTCCAGCTGTTCCTCCTCGGCGCGCTCGGTCCGCGCCTGGTGGGGGAGTTGGGGGTGTCGCCCGCCGTGCTCGGCTGGACCACCACCGTCGGGTTCGGTACCGCGGCCGTGCTGTCGCCGCTCGGCGGGAGGCTGGTGGACCGGATCGGGCCGCGCCGTTCCCTCGTACTCCTGCTGTCGGTGTCCGCGGCGGCGCTCGCGCTGATCGGGGCCGCGCCCGGGACCGGGCTGCTGCTCGCCGCCGTCGCGCTCGGGGGACTGCCCCAGGCCCTGGCCAACCCGGCCACCAACAAGGCGATCCTCGCCGCCGTGCCCCCCGGCCGTCGCGGGCCGGTGACCGGCATGAAGCAGTCGGGCGTCCAGCTGGGCGCCTTCGCCGCCGGGCTCCCGCTCACGGCACTGGCCGGCGGGATCGGCTGGCGCGGGGCGGTGTGGACGGCCGCAGCCACCGCCGCGCTGGCGGCGCTGTGGGCGCGGCGCGCCCTGCCGGCGGACCCGCGGACGGGCCCCGTCGGGCCCCGGGCCCCGCTCGTGCCGCGGGGCGCCATCGCCTGGCTGGCGGTGTTCTCCCTGTTCCTGGGCTGCGGGATCGCCTCGGTCAACACGTACGTGGCCCTCTTCGGGGCGCAGCGGCTCGGCATGGGTCCCACCGCGGCGGGCTCGCTGGTCGCGGTGCTCGGAGTCGCGGGCATCGCCGGGCGGGTCGGCTGGTCGAAGGCGGCCCGGCCGGGGCGGGCCGAGTGGCTGCCGGGAGCCCTCGCGGCCGGCGCGGTGGGGGCGGCCGTCCTGCTGGTCGCGGCGCCGGGCGCGGGTCCGCTGGTGTGGGTGGCCGCGGTGGCCGTGGGGGTGTTCGCGGTGGCCGCCAATGCCGTCTCGATGGTCCTGGTGATGCAGCGCTCCGCCCCGGGGCGGGCCGGGCAGGACTCCGCGCTCGTGGCCGCCGGCTTCTTCACCGGCTTCGCCGTCGGCCCCCTCCTCTTCGGCCCCCTCGCGAACGCCGGCCGCTACGGGACGGGGTGGCTGCTGGTGGCGGCCGAGTTCGGTGCGGCCTGCGTGGTGGGTCTGACCTGGGTGCTGCGGGAGCGACGGCGTTGACGTGTCGGTGAGTTGACGGGGGTGCGCGTGGTGGACGGGTGGGCGGGAAAGGCGCTGGTCGAGGTCCTCGACCAGGTGGCCCGGACGGCGGCCGAGGTCGGTGAGGGGCGGTTCCCGCTGTACGCGGATCCGGAGACGGGGGAGTGGACGACCACCGGCCGGGGTTCCTGGGCCGGTGGGTTCTGGGCGGGGCTGCTGTGGCTGCGGGCGCGGCACACGGGGGCGGAGGCCGACCGGGCCGCCGCCTCGGCGTGCACGGCCCGGCTGGGCGGCTGGGTGGAGGCCGACACCGCGACGCGCGGGCTGATCCTCTGGTACGGGACCGCCCTGGCCGGCGGGGACGCGGAAGCGCGGGAGCTGCGGGCGCGGGCGGCGCGGGCCTGCGGGGCGGCGGTGGACGGGGAACTCGGGCTGCTGCCCTGGGGGTCGGCGTTCGGCGGGCCCCGGTCGCTGGCCCGGGTGGACGGGCTGCCGGGCACGGTGCAACTGCTCGCCGAGGTGGACCCGGCGGCCGCGGCTTCGCATCTTCGCAGCCACCTGACCCTGTGCCTTCCCGCAGCCGGAGCTGGAGTCGGGACCGGGGCCGGAGTCGGAGCCGCAGTCGGAGTCGGAGCCGGAGCCGGAGCCGGAGCTGGGGCCGCAGCCGGAGTCGGAGTCGGAGCCGGAGCCGCAGCCGGGGCCGGGGCCGGAGCCGGGGCCGGAGTCGGAGTCGGAACCGGAGCCGCAGCCGGGCCCGGCTCCGGGCCGGAAGTCTGCCGCGCCCGTGACCTCGTACCGGCCTGGGCCCATGAAGCGGGGACGGGCTGGCGGGCGTGCGCCGAGCCGGCGCCGGGCTGGAGCCGGGGACCGGCCTGGCTGCTGCTCGCGCTGGCCGACGTACTGCACCGGCCCGCGGTCGCGGCGTGCCTGCCGGGGGATCCGCGGGCGCTGGCGGAGCGGCTCGCCGACGCGTGGACGGGGCCGGACGCACCCCTCGTACCGGCTGCGGACGCGGCCCGGCCGGACGGGCCCGTGGACACCTCGGCCGCCGCCATCACGGCCGTCGCGCTCCTGAAACTGTCACTGCTCCCCGGGCCCCGGGCCGAGGCGTACGCGCGCCGTGCGGGGCAGATCCTGGAGCACCTCGTGGACCGTCACCTGTCCCGGGGCCGCCTGGTGGACGGGTGCTACGACGCGGGCGCGGGGCTTGCCGTGCGCCATCAACTGGTCTGGGGAGACTTCTTCTTGGCGCTGGGGCTGGCCGGTCCGGCCGGCCTGGCCGACCTGCGCGGAGTCTGACGGCAACGGAGATCCTTTTGTGATCATTCCGTGTGCAACCCGAGGACCGGCGCCGGGGTCGAATGGGGCATGTCCTCTTCCCAAGTCCTCAGCAAGGGGAACTCCTCCGCGACCCTCGGTCCCGACCGCCTGATCGTCAAGCAGGGCCGGCAGCGCAAGGAGATCCCCCTCGAAGCCGTATCGGAAGTCCGCGCCGACGGCGGTACGGCCCTCCGGGTGGTGCTGACCGATGGAGCCGTGCACCGGCTCGACGGCGGCAACGCCACGGCCACCGAAGCGTTCCGCGTCGCCCTCGACGAGGCCCTGCCCGCGGAGCGGAACCCGGCGGGCAGTTCCCTGGTCGTCACGGAGAGGGAGCCCTCCTCGATCAAGGCCTGGCAGGTGTGGGTGGGGATCCTGCTCTTCGCCTGCGGGTACATGGGCTACGTCGTCTGGGTGGGGCACTCCGCTCCGGACCCGGAGACCTGGCCCCTCGTGCTCTTCGCGGTGTTCCCGCTCGGCGTGGGCCTGCCCCTCACCCTCTTCATCCTGCTCAAGACCGTGGACCGGGTGGCCCTCGCCCGGCGCGGCATCACCGTCCTCGGCGCCATGACCTACCACCCGAACGGCAGGCAGCGCGGCTCCTACGTGTTCACCGACACCGACGGCGGCGAGCACACCCACCAACCCACCTTCGGCCGCTCGTCGGAGAGCCTCCAGATCGTCTACGACCCCCGCAGCCCCGGTACCAGCGCCCCCCGGCGCCCGCTGCCCGAGCTGCTGCTGATGTATTTCTTCGGCTGGATCATCTCGCTCGGGATCCTCGCCCTGGGCGTGCTCATGGTGGTGGCCCCCTTCATGTGAGCACCGGAGGGTCGCAGGGTCGGCTCTTGTATCCGTCCAGCACCCTCCGGGCCACCCCCGTGATGTGCAGTTCGTCCGGGCCGTCCAGGATCCGGGCCGTGCGGCCCGACCGGTAGAGGGCGGGCAGGGGGGTGTCGGGCCCCAGGCCGGCCGCGCCGTGGATCTGGATGGCCGCGTCGGTCACCTGCTGGAGGGTGCGGGCGGCTGCCACCTTGGCGAGGCCCACCTCCACGTGGGCGTCCCGTCCGGCGCCGAGCGCGGCCACGGCCTCGTGGACGAGCGGCCGGGTCGTGCGCAGCGCCAGGAGCGATTCGAAGACGTGGCCCTGCACCAGCTGGTGGCCGCCGAGCGGGCCGCGGGAGCCGGTACGGGAGTTCACGCGGGCGCACATGAGGTCGAAGGCGCGCTGCGCCTGGCCGAGCCAGCGCAGGCAGCGCAGGGTGCGGCCCAGCTGGAGCCGTTCCGCGGCGATGGAGAGGGCCCGGCCGCGTGCGCCGAGGAGGTGGTCGGCGTCCACGTGCACCCGGTCGAACTCGATCTCCCACTGGCCGGCCGCGCCCAGCACCGGTAGCTCGCGCACCACCCGGAAGCCCGGCGCCGAGGTGGGGACGACGAGCAGGGAGAGCCCCGTACGGTCGCCCGGACGGCCGTCGGTACGGGCCAGGACGGTCACCAGATCGGCTTCGGCGGCGTGCGAGGTGAACCACTTGCGGCCGCTCAGGATCCAGCTCCCGTCGGCCTGTTCGGTCGCGCACGTCGAGGTAAGGTACGGGTCGCTGCCCGGGGTTTCCGGTTCGGTCATGGCGTAGCAGGCGCGCAGTTCGCCGGCCGTCAGCCGGCGCGGGTACAGCGCGCGGATCCGGTCGCCGCCGTGCCGCCACAGCATCGTCACGTCGAGCAGCGGCGCCGATCCCAGGGCCGCCGGTCCGTGGTCGCTCGCCCCCTCGGCCTCGGCGATCCGGGCGTAGCCCGCCAGGTCCAGGCCCTGGCCGCCCATTTCCCGGGGGAGGGGCAGGGCCCACAGTCCGGCCTGCTTCGCCCCGTCCTGGAGCTCGCGCAGGGCCTCGGCGGCGGCGGGGCCGCCCGCGTCGAGGACGGGCTCGCGGGGCATCACCCGCCGGCGGACGAATTCCGTCACCTGAGTCAACAACTCCGCTTCGGAGTACGGCTGTTCGGGGGCGTGCGTCGCGCTCCGGCCGTCGTTCTCCATCTGGTTCTCCACCACTTTCCTCCAGCCCGCCGGGAACCCGGGGGAACGGCCGTGCGACTGCCTGCCCGTGGAACTGGTCGGGCGGGTACGCCCCTTGGTTCCCGCTCGGTTCCCGCGTACGGGATCACCTGCGGCGCCGGCCGATCGCCGGGCCGGGAGAAGAGGAGAGGCATGGCGTCACCCGCCGTCACCCAGACCGCTCGGCCGCTCGACGGGCTGCGTTTCACCACCTCGGGACCGCCCGCGCTCACCGGACCGGTGGCCGGGCACCTGAGGCTGCTCGGAGCCGTGGCCGGGGGGGCCGGGGACGCCGGGCCGTCCGCGGGGGGCGGCGCCGACACGGCGTACGTCACCCTGGCGGACGCCGGCTTCGGGAACGCCTCCGGGCCCGCGCCGGGCCTCCCCGCCCGGGCGACCGCAACCATCGCCTGGGCTTCGCCCGGTGCGGCCCCCGGGGCCGTCACCGACGAGGCGACCGCGCAGGCCGCGACCGGGATCATGGCCGTGCACGGCCGCCGCGACGGTCTGCCGCGGGGGCTCGCCGTCGACTACGCCACCGCCGCGACGGCCGTCCTCACCACGCAGGGGCTGCTCGCCGCCCTGCTGGCCCGGGCCAGGGGGTGCGGGAACGCCGCCGCGCAGCCGCACACCTATGTGGACCGGGCCGGGCTGCTCGTCGTGTCCCAGTACCTCGCCGCGAGCGGCGCCGACGAGGGCGAAGCCGCCGAACTCGCGCCCGGGGGGCCGCCCTTCACCGCGGCCGACGGCACGCTCTTCGAGCTGGAGACGCTGGATCCGGGTGCCTGGGCGGCGTTCTGGCGGGCCCTGGAGGCCCCCGCCGACGCGGTACGGGCCGGCTGGCGGCCCTTCCAGTTCCGGTACGCGACTGCGTGCGCGCCCTTCCCCGAAGCACTGCACGCCACCGCCCGGGCCCACGGCTGGCACCGGATCCGCCGGGCGGCATCCGCCTCGGGGGCCGAGGTCTGCCGGCTGCGGAGCCTGGCCGAGCGGGCCGCCGAGGACGACGGAGCCGCCCCCTGGACCCTGACCCCGTACGGCCCCGGCGGCCGTGTCCCGAAGGCGCACCCCGGCCCCGGCCCCGGCCCCGGCCCCGGCCCGCTCGCCGGCATGACCGTCCTCGAGGCGGGCCGTCGCGTGCAGGCGCCGCTCGCCGCCCATCTGCTGGGGCTGCTCGGCGCCGAGGTGGTGCGGATCGAGCCGCCGGGCGGTGATCCGCTGCGCGGCATGCCGCCCGCCTGCTCGGGGATCTCCGCCCGCTGGCTGGCCCTGAACCGGGGCAAGCGTGCCGTGGAGATCGACATCAAGTCGCCGGGCGACCGGCTGCGGCTGGCCGAACTGGCGGCCGGAGCCGATGTGTTCCTGCACAACTGGGCCCCGGGGAAGGCCGCCGAGCTGGGCCTGGACTCCGTCGACCTCGCGCTCGCGAACCCGGCGCTCGTGTACGCGTACACCGGTGGCTGGGGCACGGGCCGGATCGCCGACCCGCCGATGGGCACGGACTTCATGGTCCAGGCCCGCACCGGCGTCGGCGAGGCCGCCCGACCCCAGGGCGAGCCGCCCGCGCCCTCCCTGATGACCCTGCTCGACGTGCTGGGCGGGCTGCTCGGCGCCGAGGCCGTCCTCGCGGGGCTGCTGCTGCGGGAGCGCACCGGGCGCGGGGTCCGCGTGGACTCCTCTCTGCTCGGCGCCGCCGACCTGCTCACCGCCCCGGCCCTGCTCCGCGCCCGGCGCGGGGAGCCCGGCCGCCGACCCGCGGGCTTCCGTACGCCGCTGCGCACGGCCGACGGCTGGATCGCCCCGGCGGACGCGGACGCCCGCGCGGCGGCGGCCTTCGCCGACGCGCTCGCGGGGCTGCCCACCGAGGACGCCCTCCGCACGCTGCGGGAGCGCGGCCTCGCCGCGACCGCCGTCACCACCGACCTCGCCGATCTGCGCCACGACCCGCGCTTCGCCGGTTCGATCAGCCGCGACGCGCACGGTGCCCCCGCCGTTCCCGACCCCTGGAGCTTCGTATGACCGTCGCACTGCACGATCTGCTGCCCGTGGGCCTGCGCCGCTCGTGGGCGGTCGACGGAACCTGTCCCGACCTCGACCTCTACAGCCTCTTCCGGGCCCGCCAGATCGCCGACCTGCACCACACCGCGGTCATCGACGCCAAGGGCTCGCTCTGCTACACCGCGCTCGACCGCAAGGTGCGATGTCTGGCCACCGGTCTCGCCGAGCTCGGCGTACGGCCCGGCGACGTGGTCGGCGTCCAGCTCCCCAACGGCCGCGACGCGGTCATCGCGGACCTGGCCCTGGCCGCCCTCGGAGCGGTGGCCCTGCCCTTCCCGGTGGGCCGGGGCGGCCAGGAGGCCCGCTGCCTGCTGCGCCGTGCCGAGGCCGTGGCGGTGATCGCGTCCGTGGAGCACCGGGGCCACCACCACGCGGCCGACCTGCTGGCCCTGGCCCCCGAACTGCCCGCGCTGCGCCATGTCGTCGCCGCGGGGGGACGGGCGGGCACGGAGCCTGAAGGAACGATTCGGCTCGCTACGTTGCTGCGCTCCGACCCGGCCGCCTTCGTCCCCGCCCGGCCCCACCCCGACAGCGCCGCGCGCATCCTGGTCTCCTCGGGCTCGGAAGCGGAGCCGAAGATGATCGCCTACTCCCACAACGCCCTCGCCGGGGGCCGCGGCAACTTCCTCGCCTCCCTGATGCCCGACGGGACCCCGCCCCGCTGCCTCTTCCTCGTCCCGCTCGCGTCCGCCTTCGGCTCCAGCGGGACCGCGGTCACCCTCGCCCGGCACGGCGGAACCCTGATCGTCCTCGACCACTTCACCCCCGGGGCGGCCCTCGCGGCGGTGCGCGAGCACCGGCCCACGCACGTCCTCGGTGTGCCCACGATGATCCGCATGATGCTCGACCGACTGGAGACGGAGGCAGCCGCGGGGCAAGCGCAGCCGCTCCCCGCCCCCACCGCCCTGATCCTCGGCGGCGCCCCCCTCGACGAAACCACCGCCGAGAACGCGAGCCGCGCCTTCGGCTGCCCGGTCGTCAACCTCTACGGCTCCGCCGACGGGGTCAACTGCCACACCGGACTGGGCGCGGCCGCCCCCGATCCCGAGGCCACGGGCATCGCCGCCGGCCGCCCCGACCCCCGGGTCGCCGAGATCCGGATCGCCGACACCGAGACCCACGAGCGGCTCCCCGACGGCGCCATCGGGGAGATCATCGCCTGCGGCCCCATGACCCCCATGTGCTACGTCGCCTCCCCGGACCTGGACGCCCGGTACCGCACGCCCGAGGGCTGGGTCCGTACCGGCGACCTCGGCTACATCGACGAGGACGGGGTGCTCCACGTCGTCGGCCGCCTCAAGGACATCGTCATCCGGGGCGGATCCAACATCAGCCCCGCCGAGGTGGAACGGGAGCTCTCCTCCCACCCGCTCGTCCGCGACGTCGTCTGCGTCGGAGTCCCGGACGCGGTGATGGGCGAACGCCTCGCCGCCTGCGTCGTCCCCCGCGGCGACCGGACCCCCACCCTCGACTCCCTGGCCGGACACCTCGCGCTCCGCGGCCTCGACCGCCGCAAGCACCCCGAGCGCCTGCTGCTGCTGGCGGAGCTCCCGCTCACCCCGGCCGGCAAACCCGACCGAGCGATGCTGCGCGCACGCCTCGCGGAGGGAACGTCCGGCTCGGAGGCTGCCCCGACCTCGCCCGAGCCCGCCGGCAGTGCCCGTACCGAGTCGGCCACCCGGGCCCGGGCCGGGACCGGCGCCGGCGCCCCGGCCGCTGCGGCACCCGCCGGGGTGGGCGCGTAGACGACGGGGGCGGGGCGGCCCCGGTGGACCGCCCCGCCCCGCCCCACCCGTCCCGCGCTATCCGGCGGAGCCGCCCGCCTTGCCCATGGCCTTCTTCAGCTCGGCCCCCGCGTTGCGGTAGACCGGCAGCAGGTCCAGGTCGTTCCCGGGGTAGTTGACGATCTGCACCTGTCGCGCGCCGGAGTCGGGCAGGACCGTCCCGGTCGACATGTGCGCGTTGTCCAGTACCAGCGCCGGCTTCTTCGCCGACAGCTCCGCCAGCTGTCCCGGGGTCACCGCCTCCGGGCCGTAGGTGCCCACCGTGGTGGCGCCCGCCAGCTTCGCCGACCAGGCGGTGAACACCTGGCTCACCACCGAGGGGCTCTTCCCGTCCGGCCAGGCGGCCTGGACGTCCTTGGAGACCCGCCCGTACTCGGTGTCGAACTCCGCCGTCCACTTCGCGGCGGCGGCCTGGGTGCCGAACAGCGCGCCCAGCCGCGTGACTTCGGCCTTCACCTTGTCGGCGTCGTTGTCGAGGCCGACCTCCACCAGCTTCGCCTTCGACCCGGCGGCCTCCTTGATCTTCGCCGCGTACGGCTCGAACGGCGCGTAGAGCACGAAGTCGGCCCCGGCGACGGCGGCCAGGTCGGAGGGCTTGGGGTCGTAGTCCGGAGCGTGGTGCACGGACTGCGGCACGATCACCTTGACCTCCTGCGCGCCCGCGGCCTTGGCGAAGGCGCCCTCCCAGGTGGTCGTCACGACGACGACCGGGGCCTTGCCCTCGGGGGCGGCACCACCGGGCTTGGTGCCGTCGGTGCTGCTGCCGTCGCCGCAGCCGGTCACCAGGGCCAGTGCCAGGCCCACTGCCGTGCTCAGTGCGAGGAGGGAAGCGGGGGAAGTGCTGCGGACGCGGGTACGCGGCGCCATGAGCGGATTCTCCGTTCGGGTACGAGGTGCACCGCGAGGACGAGCGCCCCCGCGGTCAGGACGAGGACGGGCCCGGGGGGCCAGTCCAGCCGGAGGGCGACGAGGAAGCCGGTCAGGTTCACGAAGACGCCGATCCCCACCGCCCACCCGGTGATCGATTTCAGCGAGGTGCCCAGCCGGCGCGCGGCCAGGGCGGGCAGCAGGGTCAGCGCGTCCACCAGAAGGGCGCCGGTGAGCTTGATGGCCCCGGCGACCGCGACCGCGACGAGCACGAGCAGGACGGTGGTCAGCGCCCGCACCGGCACGCCCGAACACTGCGCGAGCTCGCGGTCGTACAGGAGCAGCGCGAGCTCGCGCCGCCGCCACCAGAACAGGCCGGGCACGAGGACGGCCAGGATGCCGAGCACCACGAGGTCGGCGCCGCCGACGGACAGGATCGAGCCCCAGAGCAGCGCGAACGCGCCCGAGGCGTTCACCCCCGACACGGCCAGGAGCAGGAGCGCGGCGGCGATCGCCAGGCTCATCAGCAGCCCCATCGCCCCGGACAGCCCGTCCGGGGTCCGGGCCAGCGGCGCGACCCCGGCCCCGGCCAGCGCGCAGGCCACCAGCGCGCACAGCATGGGGTCCAGCCCGGTGAGCAGTCCGACGGCGATGCCCAGCAGGGCGACGTGCATCATCGCGAAGCGCACCGGCATGATGTCCAGCCCGACGATGACCACACCGATCACGGGCAGCCCGACGGCGGCCAGCAGCAGGGCGAAGCCCGCCCGCTGCACGGGGGCCAGTTGCAGCAGGGTCCCGAGGTCGGCGGCCGCGAGGGTGGCAGTGGTGCTCACGAGACCTCCCGCAACCGTCCGGCGGCCATCTCCAGCACCCGGTCGCAGCGTTCCGCGAGCGCCCGGTCGTGCGTGACCACGACCAGCGTCACGGGCAGGGCCGTCAGTACGTCGGCGGCCTCGTCCTGCCCGGCGAAGTCCAGGGCGGCGGTCGGCTCGTCGGCGAGCAGTACGCCGGCCCCCGCGGCCACGCAGCCGATCGCCCGGGCCAGGTACATCCGCTGCAACTGCCCGCCCGACAGGGTGTGCAGGGGCCGCCGGACCAGCGGCCCCACCCCCAGCCGGTCGGCGGCATCGGCGGCGGCGCGGGGGTCCCCGCTGCTGGCGAGGAGCTCGCCCCCGAGCAGCGGGAAGCGCCCCGCGGCGGGCTTCTGCGGGATCCACGCACACGCCCGCCGCCGCCAGGCGGGATCGCCCGAGCGGCCGCCGACCAGGATCTTCCCGCTGACCCGCGGGTGCAGCCCGAGCACGGCGCGCAGCAGGGTGGTCTTCCCGGACCCGTTGGTCCCGGTCAGCGCAACCCGCTCCCCGGCACCAACCTCCAGATCGACCCCCACCACAGCCTCAACCCGCCCATGCCGACACCCCACCCCCTCCATCCGCACATCCAGCCCGCCCATCCCCAACCCCTCCACCGTCACCAACCCAACCTCCGCGCCCAGTTGGTCGTCCACAACCCCCCCAAAGTTCCAGCAACCCAAGACCTGCCACAGCCACCCCACCCCCACCACCCTCCGCCCCCAGCCGCGACAACCACGGGGCCCCACCCCCGACCGCCCTCCGGTCTCGGTTGGGGCAGCCGCGGGGCCCCGGTCCGGCTGGCCTCCGGCCTCGGTTGGGGCAGCCGCGGGCCCCGACCCGACGGGCACAGCCATCCCGCCCTGGTGACGTAAGCCTTTCGTCATCGGCCCGGGCATGGCCCCCGCCCCCGCCCGCGCGTTGAATGCCCATACGGCCGCCCCTACGGCCGCACGCGAGGAAGGGCACCACGAGTGACGCAGCACCCGACGCCGAACCAGCCGCAGCCGCCGGCCAGGAGGCGGGGCGTACGCCGCCCCCTGGCCCTCCTCGCCCTCCCGGCGGCCCTGCTCCTGGGCCTCGGCCTGTACTGGTTCCAGCCGTGGAAGCTCTGGCAGGACGCCACGGTCCACGAGTCCCTCCCGTCGGCGCCGACGGAGACGGCGACCGCGCCCACCGCCCCGGCCGCCCCGCGGACCCTCGCCCAGGGCGCGCTGATCAGCCACGAGCACACCACCACCGGCACAGCGAAGCTCATCCGCCTCCCGGACGGCTCCCACACCCTGCGCCTGGAGAACCTCGACACCAGCAACGGCCCGGACCTGCGGGTCTGGCTGACGGACGCGCCGGTCAAGGAGGGCACGGCGGGCTGGCGCGTCTTCGACGACGGCAAGTACGTCAGCCTGGGCAAACTCAAGGGCAACAAGGGGGACCAGAACTACGAGGTCCCCGCCGGGGTCAACCTCTCCGACTACGGCAGCGTCACCATCTGGTGCGACCGCTTCGACGTCTCCTTCGGCGCGGCCACCCTCACGACCGTGTGACCCTTGTTCCTGGACAAACCCGCGATACGGGCGCGGCAGGAGCGGGGGGACTGGAACGTGGCGGAACCGCAAGCACCGCAAGCACCACAACCACCGGAGAACCACCTCTCCGGGTACGCCGACCTGCTCACCGCCGCCTGCGCCACGGGCCGCCGCATGACCCGCCCCGAGCTGGAGTCGCGCCGCGCGGAGGGGGAGCGGGCGGCGGAAGCCGGACTGCCGCTCCGGGCCCTGATACGCGATCACTTGGCCGCGGCGCAGCTCGTACGGCCCCTCCCCGCCCCCGGCCCGCTCCTGAAGGCCGTAGAGCAGGCGGTGGACGCCTTCGTCGAGGGCTACGAACGCGCACAGCTGCAGGCGGTCCGCCAGGAGGAGGCGGCCCGCCGGGAGTTCATCGACGACCTGCTCTACGGCGGCAGCGACCTCGGCCGGCTGGCGGAGCGCGCCGAGCGCTTCGGGCTGCGCCTCTCGCAGTCGCACGGCGTGGCCGTCGCCGCCGGGCCCGAACCGTACGGTGACGGCTACCCCGTGGCGCGCGGGATCGAAGCGGCCGTCCTCGCCCGGTTCCCGGGCCGCCAGGTCCTGCTGACGACCAAGGACGGCCTGCTGATCTGCGTGGCCCCGGGGGACCAGCCCGAGGTCCTGGCGTACTTCGCGCAGCGGGCGCACGAGGCCACCGACGGCGGCCGGATCGGGATCGGCCGCTCGCACCCGGGCCTGGGCGGGGTGGTCCACTCCTACGAGGAGGCCCTGGGCGTCCTCGACCTCGCCCGCCGGATGGACCTGGACGGACCGGTGCTGCACGCGGCCGACCTGCTCGTCTTCCCGGTGCTGACCCGCGACCGGCAGGCCATGGCCGATCTGGTCGAGAGCACCCTGGGCCCCCTCCGTGCATCCCGCGGCGGCGCCCGCCCGCTCCTCGACACGCTCACCGCGTACTTCGACAGCGGCTGCGTCTCCACCGAGGCCGCCCGGCGCCTCTCGCTCAGCGTGCGCGCGCTCACGTACCGGCTGGGCCGCGTCCGCACCCTCACCCGCGCCGACCCGGCCGACCCGCTGAACCGCTACACGCTCCAGACCGCGGTGATCGGAGCCCGCCTGCTCGGCTGGCCGGACGGCGAAGCATGACGCGGGACCCTGCGCCGAGTACGCGTCAAGATTGCCGACCCCGGGCAATGTGCGCGGCACGCCTCCGGTGACACGCTGCCCGTGTCCGGCGGGAACGTCGCGCGGGCGGGAGGTGTGGTCATGGTTCTGTTTCTCGGTCTCGGCACGGCGGGGCTCGTGCTGCTGGCCCTCTCGCTGCTCCTGGACGGAGTCCTGGAGGGCCTCTTCGCCGGTACGCCCGAGGGGCTCCTCGGCGGACTGTTCGACGGCTGGCTGTCCCTCCCCGTCCTCGCGGGCTTCGTGTCGATGCTCGGGTTCACCGGGGCGATCGTCCTCGGGACCACGGGCCTCGGACCGGGCCCGGCGACCGCCGCGGGCGCTCTCGCGGGGGCCGGCACGGGCTGGGCCACGTACCGCCTGAGCCGCGCCCTGATGCGCGACGGCGGCGGGGCCGCCCCGCGCCACGACTCCCTCGTCGGCTCGACCGGCACCGTGGTCACCGCGATCCCCGCCTCCGGCTACGGCGAAGTCCTGCTGAGCCTGGCCGGCCAGCCCGTGAAGTACGCGGCGACCGCCGAAGCCCCGCTGCCCCGCGGCGCGCAGGTGTGGGTGGCGGAGACCCCGTCACCCACTTCGGTGGGCGTCCGCCCGATAGACCACTGACACACCCACAAGACCACCAAAACCCGTACCGATCTGCTCCCACGGGACGCAGGAGGGATCCGCCATGAGCCCAGTCGTCGTCACCGCGGTCGTGGGAGTCTTCGTACTCCTCGTCCTTCTCGCCCTGGTCGTCGTCACGCGCTACAAGGTCGCCGGGCCCAGCGAGGCGTTCATCATCACCGGCCGGCGGGGCAAGAGGTCCACCGACCCGGAGACCGGCCGGATATCCACCGACACCACCGGCCAGAAGGTCGTGGTCGGCGGCGGGGTCTTCGTCGTCCCCTTCGTGCAGCAGCGCTACTCCCTCGACCTGTCCAGCCGGCACATCCCCATCGCCGTCCGCGGCGCGGTCACCCTGCGCGGCATCAAGGCCAATCTCGAAGGGGTCGCGATCGTCAAGGTCGGCGGCAACGAGGACGCCATCCGGGCCGCCGCCCAGCGTTTCCTCCAGCAGCAGGAGGGCATCGTCGGCTTCACGCAGGAGGTCCTCTCCGGCGCCCTGCGCGCCATCGTGGGCCGCATGTCGGTGGAGGACATCATCCGCGACCGGGCCGCCTTCGCCGGGCAGGTCGCCGAGGAGGCGGAGGCCAGCCTGTCCGGGCAGGGCCTGGTCCTGGACGCCTTCCAGATCCAGGACATCACCACCGAGGGCTCCTACCTCGAGGACCTCGGCCGTCCCGAAGCCGCCCGGGCCAAGCAGGAGGCCGACATCGCCGAGGCCAACTCCCGCAGGGCGGCCGAGCAGGCCCGCCTGAAGGCGGAGGAGGAGATCGCGGTCGCCGAGCGCACCCTCTACCTCCGCCAGGCGGAGATCAAGGCCGAGACGGACGCGGCCGCCGCCCAGGCCAACGCCGCCGGCCCGCTGGCCGAGGCCGACCGCCAGCAGCAGATCCTCGGCGAGCAGGAGAAGGTGGCGGAGCGTCAGGCGGCGCTGACCGACCGCCAGCTCGACACCCAGGTCCGCAAGCCCGCCGACGCCCGCCGCTACGAGGCGGAGCAGGAGGCGGAGGCCAAGCGGGTGGCCCGCGTCAAGCAGGCCGAGGCCGAGCGCCTCGCGGCGATCGCCGCCGCCCAGGGCGAGGCGGAACGCGCCCGCCTCACGGGCGAGGGCGAGAAGCAGCGCCGCTCGGCCCTGGCCGAGGCCGAGGCCATCGAGGGCGCCAAGCGCGGTGAGGCGGAACGCGCCCGCCGCGCGGCGATCGCGGAAGCGGTCCGCCTGGAGGGAGACGCGGAGGCCGCGGCCATCCTGGCCAGGGGTTCGGCCGAGGCGGAGGCGATGCAGAAGAAGGCGGAGGCCTTCGAGACGTACGGCGACGCGGCGATGATCCAGATGATGGTCGAGGCCCTGCCCCAGGTCGTGGCCAAGGCCGCCGAACCCCTCTCCGCCATCGACAAGATGACCGTCATCTCCACCGACGGCGCGAGCAAGCTCTCCCGCACGGTCACGGAAAACGTGGCCCAGGGCATGGAACTCCTCTCCTCCACCACAGGCGTGGACATGGCCCACCTCCTGAAGGGCCTCACCACCCACCAGCAGCCCACTTCCCCCACGGAAAAGATCGAAATCACAGCCTGACCCCCACCCACCCCACCCCGAGGCCCGCTGCCCCCAGCGGGCCTCACCCGCACCCCAGCCCCACCAAGCAAAAATGCCCCCATGACACCCCCCACCCCACCCACCTCACCCACTCCCCCCACCCCCATGGACACGGTCACACTGGAGCGCCGCATCGCGGGGGCCCGCCCCGAAACGGTCTTCACCTTCCTCACGGACCGCGACAAATGGCTGTCCTGGATGGGCACGGACGGCACGTTCTCCTTCGAACCCGGCGGCGAGTACCGCACCCGGATCACCGGCCAGAACGTGGCATCAGGCCGCTTCCTGAAGATCGCCCCACCCAGCAGCCTCACCTTCACCTGGGGCTGGGAAGGCCCGGCCACACCCATCCCGTCGGGCTCCACAACGGTCCAGATCACCCTCGACCCCACCCCCGGGGGCGGCACGGTCCTCCACCTGATCCACACCGGCCTGCCCACCTCAGAAGCCTGCGAGGCCCACGCAGAACTCTGGCAGCACTACATCGACCGCCTCACCCAGGACGCCGAAGGCACCACCCCCACCCCGGACCCCTGGACCCAACACCCTCCGACCTGACCCCAGGGATCCACCAGGTACCCGAAAATACAGAAGGGGCCTGACCCGCAATGCGGATCAAGCCCTTGACCTGGTCTTACGAAGCCAGGCTGGTGGTACCAGAACCCACGACCTCTCCGTCCGGTCGCCCTCGTCCTCTGAGCTATCGCCGGGCCCGTTCGGCGGCGGCGATATCGGACGCCGTCGTCGTGGCCCGTCGGCCGGCCTGGACTTGCTGGAGCCGAGTGATCGTTGCGGCCAGCACGTCATGGGCGTCTGTGGGATCCTCGCCCGCGTCCTGGACGCGAACTCGAACGATGACCGTGCCGGACCGGCTGTAGCCGTAGACCGTGCCGCTCGATCCGGCGTACGTGATGAAGAGCGATTCCTCTCCGACGGGCCGGGGCACCGTGACGGGCGTCGTCTCTTCCTTCTCCTGCCACTGGTCGTACGCCGTCCTCGCATGCTCGGCGTTGTCGAACTGGCAGACGTGCAGATCGATCTCTCGGGAGACGGTCGATCCTTGGTAGTCGTATTTACCCCTGCCCGACCGCTGCCAACCGGCCGGTGCCGGGCCGTTCCGGGGAGAGCAATCGTCGGGATCCCCCGGACTTCTCTTGTGCAGGCTGCCGGGATAGTAGTCGGGGACCACGTCCTCGGCGTCGGGAATCGCCTGCGTGATCTGGCTCTGGCTGAGCTGCTTGGTCAGTGGCACGTCGGTGTCGTCCTTGAACGGCTCCACCTCGCCGGTGCCGCGCACAGAGGGCCCCCCGGCGGGCGCTGCCGGTGCCCCCGTCGGCGCCTCGTTCGCCGAGCAGGCGGAAAGTGTGAGGCAGGCCAGCAGGACTGGGGTTAAGGCGATGTGACTGCGCGTCATGTGATCAACATAGCCCGGCCTGCGGGCGCCCGGACCCCAGTAGCCGTTTTCGGATCTTGCACTCTGAGCCGACAGAAGAACTGTCCGGCACTCGGGCAGGCTCACTGCTGCGCGGACTCACGCGATGCGGGTGCTCGCCGGGGGCCACGTCTTCCCAAAGGGGGAGCGTCGGCCATTCCGGGACGGCCGTCACCGAGGCGGTGCATCGGAAACAGATCCGTCCGGTGATCCAGACGGGAGCCATCGCCATGGGCGACATCTTCGGGGCCGCTCGGAACCCGTAGCCGCTCAGTTAGTCCCCCAGACGCAGGAAGAGCCGGTGCAGATTGCTCTGCACCGGCTCTCACCTGGTCTTACGAAGTCGGGGTGGCGGGATTTGAACCCACGACCTCTTCGTCCCGAACGAAGCGCGCTGCCAAGCTGCGCTACACCCCGATGTCCACCCTTGCAGCGCTTGCTGCCCTGGCGACATCGATTACTTTAGCGGACCCTCGGCCGGAGACGAAATCCGGTTTTCGCGGGGCGGGCGGTAGCGGTCCGCCGTGACCAGGGCGAGGCCGAGGGCGTAGAAGGCGAGGCCCAGGACCACGGCGTTCAGGGCGACCCGGGCGTAGCCGTACTGGGCGGCGTCGATGAAGGGGTATGTGTACCGGCTCGGGGTGCCGGGGGAGAGCAGGGCGCCTCGGGTGAGGGCAAAGGCCACGTAGAGGAGGGGGTACGCCAGCCACTGGGCGGCGTAGCGCGGGCGCAGGGTGCGGGGGGCGGTCAGGAAGAGGAAGTCCAGGGCGGCGCCGATGGGGGTGACCGTGTGGAGGAGCTGGTTGGAGACGGCCTTCGGCCCGGAGAGCTTGTCGAGGGCCTCGAGGACGTTGAAGGGGCTCGACGGGTTGGCCAGGACCAGGTGGAAGACCAGGCCGGTGATCAGGATGAAGAGGAGGACCCCGCCCCGCCAGAAGGGGTCCACGTCCGGCTCGCGCCGGTGGAGGCGGTAGGCCGAGAGCCCGAAGGTCACCGCGACCAGGATGTTCGTCCAGATCGTGAAGAAGCTCAGGACGACGGGCACGCTGCCGTATACGCACTCGATGACCAGGCCGGTGACGGCCGCAGCCGCGATCAGCGCACGGAAGGCGACGGTCGTGGGGCGGAGGGCGGCTGGTGTGATCATCCCGTCAACGTACTCGGCCGAACGGCTCGCGTTAGGCCTTCGGGGTCAGTGTCAGCAGTGTCGCCTCGGGCGGGCACGCGAAGCGCACCGGGGTGAAGCGGTTCGTCCCGCAGCCGGCCGATACGTGGAGGTACGCGCGCTGCCCCTCGGTCTCGTGCGTCGAGAGGCCCTTTACCCGCTTGGTGTCCAGGTCGCAGTTGGTGACGAGCGCCCCGTAGAAGGGGATGCACAGCTGCCCGCCGTGCGTGTGGCCGGCCAGGATCAGCGGGTAGCGGTCGGCGGTGAAGGCTTCGAGGACGCGCAGGTACGGGGCGTGGACGACGGCCATCGAGAAGTCCGCGTCCGCCTCCGGCCCGCCCGCGACCTTCGCGTACCGGTCGCGCTTGATGTGCGGGTCGTCGAGGCCGGTGAAGGCCAGCTCCATCCCGTCGAGCTTGAGCCGGCCCCGGGTGTTGGTGAGGTTCAGCCAGCCGGCGGCGTCGAAGGCGTCCCGCATCCCCTCCCACGGGTTGTGGACGGCACCGACGACCGGTGCGTTGCCGTTCAGGCCGTGCCGGCCCTGCGTCTTCTCCAGCAGGTAGCGGCCGGGATTGCGCAGCCGGGGCCCGTAGTAGTCGTTCGACCCGAAGACGTACACGCCGGGGAAGTCCATCAGGGGGCCGAGCGCGTCGAGCACCTCCGGCACGCCCTCCGTGTCGGAGAGGTTGTCTCCCGTGTTCACCACGAGGTCGGGGCGCAGCCCGGCGAGCGACTGGAGCCAGGCGCGCTTCTTGCGCTGTCCGCCGACCATGTGGATGTCCGAGACCTGCAGGACGCGCAACGGGCGCATCCCCTGCGGGAGCACGGGAACCGTGACCCGGCGCAGGCGGAAGGAACGGGCTTCGAAACCGGCGGCATAGGCCAGACCGGCGGCCCCCGCCGCGGCGATCCCGGCGGTGACCTTCAGAGGTACTCCGTAACGCGCACGCATGTCCTCATGTTCGCAGACCCGGCAAGCGCGCCGGGAAACCGGCGGGCGCGGAAGCCCCCCTACCTGGCAGACTCGGGACATGACCACGCTCAAGGCCAAGCTCCAGGAAGACCTCACCACTGCGATCCGCGCGCGCAACGAGCTCGCCTCGTCCACGCTGCGCCTGACCCTCTCCGCCATCACCAACCAGGAAGTCGCGGGCAAGGAAGCCCGGGTGCTCTCCGACGAGGAAGTCCTCAAGGTGATCGCCAAGGAGGCGAAGAAGCGCCGGGAGGCCGCGGAGGCGTTCGCGCAGGGTGGCCGTCCCGAGCAGGCCGCGCGGGAGACCGCCGAGGGCGAGTTCCTCGACACCTACCTCCCGAAGCAGCTCGGCGAGGCCGAGCTCGACGCGATCGTGGCCCAGGCCGTCGAGGAGGCCAGGGCGGCGGGCGCCGAGGGGCCGCGGGCCATGGGCGCCGTGATGAAGATCGTGAACCCGAAGGTCGCGGGTCTGGCGGAGGGCGGGCGCGTCGCGGCCGCCGTCAAGAAGCACCTGTCCTAGCAAGCGCCGAACGAGGAGGGCCCCCACCGGATCCGGATGCGGATCTGGTGGGGGCCCTCCTTCGCTTTGAGCTACGGAGCCTGCGGGGCCTGCGGGCCCTGGGCGCCCTAGTCCCGGCCGCCGATGACGCCCGGCGGGAGGGTGATCCCGCCCAGCGGGTCGGTCCCGCCGGTCCCGCCCGTGTTGCCGCCGGGCCGCCCGTCGCCTGGCTTGCCGTCCCCGCGGCCCGGCTTGCCGGGCTTTCCGGGCTTGTTGGGCTTGCCGCCGGGGGAGGGGCTCGGGGTGTCGGGGATGTTCACCGTGGTGAAGCCGGGGGCCTCGCGGCCGGAGAGGGCGCCGGAGACGGCCTGCTTCCAGATCGGGCCGGGCAGGCCGCCGCCGAAGACCTTGTCGTAGTGCTGGCCGCCGATGGTGATGTTCTCCATCGACACCTGCTTGGCGCCGCCGGAGCCGACCCAGGTCGCGCCGGACATGTTCGGGGTGTAGCCGACGAACCAGGCGTTGTAACGGCTGTCGGTGGTACCCGTCTTGCCCGCGCTCTGCCGGTCGGTCAGACCCGCCTTCTGGCCCGTACCGGAGTCGACCACGCCGAGCAGCAGGGTGTTGATGGTGTCGGCGGTGCTCTCGCTCATCGCACGGCCGCACTTGGACTTCGGGACGGTCAGCGCCTTGCCGTGCGCGTCGGTGATCGACTCGATGGTGACCGGGGTGCAGTACACGCCGCGGTTGGCGAAGGTGGCGTACGCGTTGGCCATGGTCAGCGGGGACATGCCCTCACTGCCGAGGGCGATGGCGGGGACCTCGGGGAGCTTGGAGCCGTTGGCCGGGACCACGCCGAGCTTGGTGGTCATCTCGGTGACGGGGCACAGGCCGATCTCGGAGATCATCTCCACGAAGTAGGTGTTGACCGACTTGGCCATCGCCTCCTTCATCCCGTACGGGCCGACCTCGGACTCGGTCTCGTTCTCCACCCGCGCGGCCGGGCGGTCGTTGTTGACCCAGGGCTTGTCGCCGCAGGTCTTCACCGGGCTCGGGTAGTCCATGTCGTACGGGGACTGGTACATCTTCGTCGGCGAGAGCCCGCCCTCCAGGGCGGCGGCGGCGACGAAGGCCTTGAAGGTGGAGCCGGTCGGGAAGCCGAAGTTCGAGCCGCCCATCTTCTTGTCCACCGAGAAGTTGATCTGGGTCTCGTTCTTGCCGAAGCCGTACGGCTTCGACTGGCCCATGGCGAGGACCCGCCCGGTGCCGGGCTGGACGAGGGTGACGGCCGTGGCGACCTTGTCGTCCTGGTCCACGTGGTCCTTGATGGACTCGTTGACGGAGTCCTGCGACTGCGGGTCCAGGGTCGTACGGACCGTCAGGCCGCCCTGGTTCCAGACCTTCGCCCGCTCCTCGCGGGTCTTCCCGAAGGCGGTGTCGTCGAGGAAGGTGTTGCGGACGAAGTCGCAGAAGAAGCCGGCGCCCTTGACCGCGGTGATGCAGCCGTTCTTCGGCTTGGTCACCTTCAGCTGGACCGGCTTGGCCTTCGCCGCGTCGGCCTCGGCCTGCGAGATGTCCTTTGTGTCGGCCATTCGCTGGAGGACGATGTTGCGGCGCTTCATCGCCTCCTGCGTGTCGTTCATCGGGTCGTACCGGCTCGGCGACTGGACCACGCCCGCCAGCAGAGCTGCTTCTTCCAGGGTCAGGTCCTTGGCGGGCTTGCTGAAGTAGCGCTGGGCGGCGGATTCGATTCCGTACGCCTGCTGCCCG
This sequence comes from Streptomyces sp. TBY4, assembly GCF_024213195.1. GTDB lineage: Bacteria > Actinomycetota > Actinomycetes > Streptomycetales > Streptomycetaceae > Streptomyces. The sequence continues at coordinate 44,236 of NZ_JANAVF010000012.1, forward strand.
AAGTACGTGATGTTGAGGTAGTTCTCGAGGATCTTGTGCTTCCCGAGCTCCTCCTCGACCTGGATCGAGTACTTCAGCTCGCGGATCTTGCGCCCGAGGCTCTTCTCCTGGGCCTCGCGCACCTTCGTCTCGTCGTCGCCGGCTTCCTCGACGAAGACGTTCTTCACGTACTGCTGCGTCAGCGTCGACGCGCCCTGCGCCGCGCCGCCCTCCTGGGCATTGCGGTTGACCGCGCGCAGGATGCCCTTGAGGTCGATCGCCCCGTGCTCGTAGAAGCGGGAGTCCTCGATCGCGACGATGGCCTTCTGCATGTACGGGGAGATGGCCGTGATGGGGACCACCTGCCGGTCACGCGAATAGACCGTGGCGATCAAGCCACCCTCTGAGTCGAGAATCGTGGTGCGCTGGCTCAGCGGAGGTGTCTTCAGATTGGCCGGGATCTCATCGAACCCCTCGACCGTGCCCTTGGCCGCGAGCCCCAGGGCGCCTGCGCCCGGGATCGCGATGCCGGCGAGCACAACTCCGGAGAGAACGGACACACCGAGGAACTTGGCGGCCTGCTGTGGCCCCGTGAGCCCGCCGCCCGAGCGCTTCTTTCCCATAGAGGGCAGCCTACGTTCTCATTCGCCGGACACACGCGAATGCCTTGGCCTAAGCTGTCCCCAACTGTCACAGCAGTGCGTCGGGACATCAACCCCTCGGCTTGTTTTTCACCCTTCCCGAATGGGGTGGACGCATGTCCGAATCTTGCCTCCTGTGATCAGCATGCCCCGTCGATTTCACCCGAATCGCCGGAATGGTCGGGCATGTCGCACGATCACTCCGTCGGGTGATCTGCCGCTTACCCATAGTCCGTTCGGACCATTCAAGATTGGGCCCGTCGGGGGTGTTGCACTGTGCCCGCCTTCCGTAACGTCCTCAACTGGCAGCGGTGAATATGCCGCTGCCGCCGTGGGGGAGCCTCGATTCGGGAGAGGACGGCGCCGGGATGGGCTGGGTTACCGACTGGAGTGCGCAGGCAGCCTGCCGCACTACCGATCCGGATGAACTGTTCGTTCAAGGAGCGGCACAGAACAGGGCCAAGGCGGTGTGCACCGGATGTCCGGTGCGGACCGAGTGCCTGGCCGACGCGCTCGACAATCGTGTCGAGTTCGGCGTGTGGGGCGGAATGACCGAGCGGGAACGACGTGCGCTGCTGCGCCGGCGTCCCACCGTCACCTCGTGGCGGCGCCTGCTCGAAACCGCACGCACGGAGTACGAGCGCAGTACGGGCATCCTCACCATGGATGCCGATGACGAGATCGGCGTTCCGTACGAAACGTACGCGGCAGCCGGGTAGACCATCCGGGCACCACGTCGTAGGAACGCCTACGCTCCGGCCGGAACCCCGGCCGCGAGTCGCTCTCCGATGGCCCGCAGCCCGGCGAGGTCGTGCACGTCGCCGGGCAGGGCGGCCACTTCGGCCACCGCCACCTCGGGGTGCAGCGAGGTGAAGCGGTCACGCGTGCGCTGTTCGCGCGCGATGACCTGCATGCGCTCCGCGTGCAGGCGCAGCAGTCCTGCCGTGATCACGTCGGCGTCCGTGCGGGGGTCGGGATCGGTATCCGTGGAGTCACGAAGTCCAGCTTTCCCGGACTCCTGATCCACAATGCCGCCGTCTTCAAGATTCTCCGCTTCGAGATTCTCAGCGGCGGCCAACGCCCGCTCCGCGGAGAGCTGTCCGGCGTCGCTGCCGTGCACCCGGTTCAGTACGAGCCCGGCCAGCGGCATCCGCTCCGCGGCCAGCCGCTCCACGAAGTACGCCGCCTCGCGCAGCGCGTCCGCTTCGGGCGCGGAGACCACGAGGAAGGCCGTACCGGGAGCCTGGAGGAGCTGGAAGGTCGCGTCCGCCCGCGTGCGGAAGCCGCCGAACATGGTGTCCATGGCGGCCACGAAGGTCTGTACGTCCTTCAGCAGCGAGGCGCCCATCAGCTTGCTCAGCGTGCCCGTCATCATCGACATGCCGACATTGAGGAACTTCATCCCCGCCCGGCCGCCCACCTTCGCCGGAGCCATCAGCACGCGGATGAACTTCCCGTCCAGGAAGGACCCCAGGCGCCCCGGCGCGTCCAGGAAGTCCAACGCGGAGCGGCTCGGCGGGGTGTCCACCACGATCAGGTCCCAGTCGTCCCGGGCCCGCAGCTGCCCCAGCTTCTCCATCGCCATGTACTCCTGCGTGCCCGCGAAGCCGGCCGACAGGGACTGGTAGAAGGGGTTGGCGAGGATGGCCTGCGCCCGCTCGGGGTCCGAGTGGCCCTCGACGATCTCGTCGAAGGTCCGCTTCATGTCGAGCATCATGGCGTGCAGTTCGCCGGAGCCGTCGCCACCGTCCGCGGCCCGTATCCCCGGCACCCTGCGCGGGGTGTTGTCGAGCGAGTCGATCCCCATCGACTGGGCCAGCCTGCGCGCCGGGTCGATCGTCAGGACGACCACCTTGCGCCCGCGCTCGGCCGCCCGTACCCCGAGCGCCGCGGCGGTGGTGGTCTTGCCGACCCCGCCCGCCCCGCAGCACACGATGATCCGGGTCTGCGGATCGTCCAGCAGCCGGTCGACGTCCAGCCGCGGGGGAGCGTCCATCGTCGCCTCCATGCTCGCCTCCACCGTCCCGGCCTCGCTCATTCCTCGCCCACCTGCTTCCGCAGCTCCGCGGCGAGCCCGTAGAGCCCGGCCAGGTCCACCCCCGCGCCGAGCACGGGAAGTTCGTACGTGGGCACGTCCAGCCCCGCCAGTACGGTGCGCTGGGCGCGCTCCAGCTCCACCCGGGTCGTGTGCTCGGCGGCCTGCGCGAGCAGCGGCTCCACCAGCCGTTCGGCCGGCCCGCCGCGCCCGGCGCCGCCGAGACCGGCCCGGGCCAGCGCGCCGGTGATCTCGGCGCGCCGTTCGCCGGCGGCGGCGCGCAGGGTGTCCTCGTCGAGGTGGTGCGGCCGGACCATGTTGACGATGACCCGCCCTACCGGCAGGCCCGCCCGCCGCAGTTCCGCGATCCCGTCCGCGGTCTCCTGCACGGGCATCTCCTCCAGCAGGGTGACCAGGTGCACGGCCGTCTCGGGGGACTTGAGCACCTTCATGACGGCCTGCGCCTGGTTGTGGATCGGCCCGAACCGGGCCAGGCCCGCCACCTCGTCGTTGACGTTCAGGAAGCGGGTGATCCGCCCGGTCGGCGGAGCGTCCATGATCACGTGGTCGTAGACGAACCGGCCGGCCTTGTCCTTGCGCCGGACGGCCTCGCAGGCCTTGCCCGTCAGGAGCACGTCCCGCACGCCCGGGGCGATGGTCGTCGCGAAGTCGATGGCGCCGAGCTTCTTGAGGGCCCGGCCGGCCGAGCCGAGCTTGTAGAACATCTGGAGGTAGTCGAGGAGCGCGCGCTCCGCGTCGATGGCGAGCGCGTAGACCTCCCCGCCGCCCGAGGCGACGGCGATCTTCCGGTCCTCGTAGGGGAGCGCCTCCGCCCCGAAGACCTGGGCGAGGCCCTGCCTGCCCTCGACCTCCACCAGAAGTGTCCGCCTGCCCTCGCGTGCGAGGGCGAGCGCGAGTGCCGCGGCGACCGTGGTCTTGCCGGTGCCGCCCTTGCCGCTGACCACCTGGAGCCTGCTCACAGCGCCCGAGCCTAATTCCTCCCGGGCGGCGGCGGGGGTGCCGGGGCCCGGTACGGCAGGCACTACCCTCGCTCCCATGACCAAGAAGTTCGAATACGCGACCGTCCCGCTGCTGGTCCACGCCACCAAGCAGATCCTGGACACCTGGGGCGAGGACGGCTGGGAGCTCGTCCAGGTCGTCCCCGGCCCGAACAACCCCGAGCAGCTCGTGGCCTACCTGAAGCGGGAGAAGGCGGCATGAGCGGAGTCGTCGAGGCGCGGCTGGCCGAGCTCGGCCTGACCCTCCCCGAGGTCGTCCCGCCGCTGGCCACGTACCAGCCGGCCGTCCGATCGGGTGCCTACGTGTACACCGCGGGCCAGCTCCCGATGGTCAAGGGCAACCTGCCGGTCACCGGCAAGGTCGGCGCCGAGGTCTCGGCGGAGCAGGCCAAGGAACTGGCCGCGACCTGCGCGCTGAACGCGCTCGCCGCGGTGAAGTCCGTCGTCGGCGACCTCGACAAGATCGCGCGCGTCGTGAAGGTGGTGGGCTTCATCGCCTCCGCCCCCGACTTCACCGCCCAGCCGGGCGTGTTGAACGGCGCGAGCGAGCTGCTGGGCTCGGTCCTCGGCGACAAGGGCGTCCACGCCCGCAGCGCGGTCGGCGTGGCGGTCCTCCCGCTGGACGCCCCGGTCGAGGTCGAGATCCAGGTCGAGCTGGTCCCGGGAGCCTGACCTCACCGTCCCCGGAGAGTCCCCGGAGGGGCTGGATTGCCCGCAGGGCAATGTCAGCCCCTCCGGCGTTTGAGGAGCGGGGTCCGGGGCGGAGCCCCGAAGGGGTCCGGGCGCAGCCCGGGGAACGGGCGAAGGGCGGGTAGGGGACTCCGCCCCGCGCAGCGGGTCCGCGGGGCCGCCCCTCGAACATCGGCCCGGATGCCCGTAGCATCCCGCCATGCCGAATGGTCAGTACGGTCAGCAGGAGACCTCCTCCGGAGGCCAGTGGTACCCGCCGGAGTGGCCCGACCGGATCCGCGCGCTCGCGGCCGGCGCCCTCACCCCCACGGAACCCAGGCGCGCCGCCACCGTGATGCTGCTGCGCGACACCCCCGACGGCCCTGCCGTGCACATGCTGCGCCGCCGCGCCGAGATGGCCTTCGCCGGAGGCGCCTACGCGTATCCCGGCGGCGGTGTGGACCCCCGGGACGAGGACCACCTCATCGGCTGGGCCGGCCCGGACCGCGCCGAGTGGGCGGAGCGGATGGGCACCGACCCCGCCACCGCCCAGGCGATCGTCTGCGGAGCCGTCCGCGAGACCTTCGAGGAGGCCGGCGTCCTGCTCGCGGGCGAGTCCGCGGACACCGTCGTGGGCGACACCACCGGCGAGGACTGGGAGGCCGCCCGTGCGGCCCTGGTCGCCCGTGAGCTGTCCTTCGCCGAGTTCCTGGACCGCCGGGGCCTCGTCCTGCGCTCCGACCTGCTCGGCGCGTGGGCCCGCTGGATCACCCCGGAGTTCGAGCCGCGCCGGTACGACACCTGGTTCTTCGTCGCGGCCCTCCCCGAAGGCCAGCGCACCCGCAACGCCTCCACCGAGGCCGACCGCACGGTCTGGGTCCGGCCCGCCGACGCCGCCGCCGGGTACGACAAGGGCGAGCTGCTGATGATGCCGCCCACCATCACCACCCTGCGCTCCCTGGAGCCGTACGGGAGCCCCGCCGAGGCCCTCGCCGCGGCCGGGAGCCAGGACCTGACCCCGGTCCTCGCGCAGGCCACCCTCACGGACGGGGAGCTCGTGCTCAGCTGGCCCGGGCACGACGAGTTCACCAAGCGCGTCCGCCTGGCGGACCGGGGCCCCGCGGCCCCCGGCCCCGCGAACCCGGGAGGAGCCCCCGCATGACCGATGCCGCCGCCCTGCCCGGCCAGCCCCGCGGCATGGTCGTCTCCGGTCCCGCCACCGCCCGCGCGGTGAACGTCCTGGCCCCGAACGCCTCCGCGATGACCCTGGACGGCACCAACACCTGGCTCGTCTCCGAGCCCGGCTCCGAGCTGGCCGTGGTGATCGACCCCGGCCCGCTGGACGACGGACACCTGCGCGCGGTCATCGCCGCCGCCGAGAAGGAGGGCAAGCGGGTCGCGCTCACCCTCCTCACCCACGGGCATCCCGACCACGCGGAGGGCGCGGCCCGGTTCGCCGAGCTGACCCGGACCAAGGTCCGCGCCCTGGACCCGGACCTGCGCCTGGGCGACGAGGGCCTGGGGGCCGGGGATGTCATCCGCACGGGCGGTCTGGAACTGCGCGTGGTGCCGACGCCCGGCCACACCGCGGACTCGCTCTGCTTCCACCTGCCGGCCGACCGGGCGGTCCTGACCGGCGACACGATCCTGGGGCGCGGCACCACCGTCGTCGCGCATCCCGACGGGCGGCTCGGCGACTACCTGGACTCCCTGCGCCGGCTGCGCTCGCTGACCGTCGACGACGGGGTCCACACGGTCCTCCCCGGGCACGGGCCGGTCCTGGACGACGCGCAGGGCGCGGTGGAGTTCTACCTCGCCCACCGGGCCCACCGCCTCGCGCAGATCGAGACGGCGGTCGAGAACGGCCTGACCACCCCCGAGGCGGTCGTCGCCCACGTCTACGCGGACGTGGACCGGTCGCTGTGGCCGGCCGCGGAGTGGTCCGTACGCGCGCAGCTGGAGTACCTGATGGAGCACGGGCTGATCCCCGGAAACCCTGAGTGAGCGGGCCGCCGGCGCGCTAGCCCGGCGGGCGGGGCGTCTTCGTCCCGTGCCGGGCCGTGTACTCGTCCGCGAGCCACGGCCCGAGGTCCTCGACGTAGGCGCGCAGCACGGCCGGGTCCGCGACCGGGTCCAGCGCGGCGGCCGCCGCGGCGCGCATCTGGTCGGCGCGCTCGGGGTAGTACTGCCCGAAGACCTCCGCCGACTCGGTGAGGTCGCTGGTCCAGCCGCCCCACCGCGGCATGACGAGGGTGAACCCGGTCCGTACGAGGTGCCGCGAGACGCCCCGGCACAGCGTGCGGTACTCCTCGGGCGTGGCCGCCTCCCGGATCCGCTCGCGGACCTCGGGCAGCAGCGCGGCCAGGTCGCCGTTGGTCTCGCGGGCGAGCAGGCCGTCGGGGCGGTAGCGGGGCAGGTGCTCGGCCAGGTCCGCGCCGAGCAGCGGGGTGCACAGGCAGGCGAGGAACCAGCCCAGGTCGTAACGTTCCTGCTCGCTCAGCAGCCGGTCCTTGCCGTACAGCAGGATGCCGACCCCGTCGATCTCCGCGAACTCCTCGTCGAGGCCGCGCGCCAGTGCCTCGGTGGTGTCGCGGTCCTCCTCGCCGGGCGCGTGGTGCAGGGCGATCAGCAGGTCGAGGTCGGACCGCCCGGGCCGGGCCGTCCCGCGCGGCACGGACCCGTAGAGGTAGGCGCTGTGCAGCCGTCGCCCGTACGCCTGCCCGATCCGCTCCCGCGCGGCGGCGACGAGCCCCCGGAACCCGGCCTGCACCTGCCCGAGCGAGCCTTCGCGCTCGAAGTACCCGTACGCGTCGAGGCCTCTGTGCTCCATGGGTCCACTGTGCCGCTTTCACGGCCGCGCCCGGTCTCGTAAACGCCCGCAGCAGGGGCAAATTCAGCCCCGCCGGCGTTTGAGGCGCGGGGGTGCGGGGGCAGAGCCCCCGGAACGGCGCCGCGGGAACACGAAAAGGGGCCCCGCCCGACCGGGCAGGACCCCTCAACGGAGCTACGAGCGTCAGCGCGACCGCTTCGCCAGCCGCTCCACGTCCAGAAGAATCACCGCACGCGCCTCCAGGCGGAGCCACCCGCGTCCCGCGAAGTCGGCCAGCGCCTTGTTCACGGTCTCGCGCGACGCGCCGACGAGCTGGGCCAGCTCCTCCTGCGTGAGGTCGTGCACGACGTGGATGCCCTCCTCCGACTGCACGCCGAAGCGGCGCGACAGGTCGAGGAGCGCACGGGCCACGCGGCCCGGAACGTCGGAGAAGACCAGGTCGGACATCTGGTCGTTGGTCTTGCGCAGGCGCCGCGCGACGGCGCGCAGCAGCGCGGTCGCCACCTCGGGCCGGGCGTTCAGCCAGGGCTGGAGGTCTCCGTGACCCAGGCCCAGCAGCTTGACCTCGGTCAGCGCGGTGGCGGTGGCGGTGCGCGGGCCCGGGTCGAACAGCGACAGCTCGCCGATCAGCTCGCCGGGGCCGAGGACGGCCAGCATGTTCTCGCGGCCGTCGGGGGAGGTGCGGTGCAGCTTCACCTTGCCCTCGGTGACGACGTAGAGCCGGTCACCGGGGTCGCCCTCGTGGAACAGGGCGTCGCCACGTGCGAGGGTCACCTCGCCCATGGAGGCGCGGAGCTCCGCGGCCTGCTCGTCATCGAGCGCCGCGAAGAGCGGGGCACGCCGCAGTACGTCGTCCACGAGTCTCTCTCCTATGTCGACCAGCCAGGGGATCGCTCCCCCATTTTGCCGGACGGCTCAAACAGTGCGATCAATCACGTTCATCACAAGGATGCCGGACGTACGGGTGTGCTGTGCGGCGAGAGGCCGATCGGGGTGGTGTTACCTGAGGTCCGGGGCGGCTGTCACCGCCGTGTCCCGGACCGGCCGGGTGTCCAACAGGCCGGTGAGAGCACAGGCCAAGGGGTCCGGGGGAGTGACGGCCACAGTAAATTCAGCCGTGGGCGAACACGACCGGGCGGGGGTCCTCCCGGAGCAGTCACCCCCACTTCAGGGCAAAACTTCGGCCAAGAAACCCCCTCCGGGCGGTGGTCACGTCCGGCCACGGGCGGAGGGCTGTGCGGCGTAGCCTTCGGGGATGGCAGAGAGCAAGGTCAAGAAGGCCGGGACGAAGCCGGAGAGCCATCTGGCGATGGTGCGGCGGGCGCGCAGGATCAACCGCGAGCTGGCGGAGGTCTATCCGTACGCGCACCCCGAGCTCGACTTCCGCAACCCCTTCGAGCTGCTGGTCGCCACCGTCCTGTCCGCGCAGACCACCGATCTGCGCGTGAACCAGACGACCCCGGCCCTCTTCGCCGCGTACCCGACCCCCGAGGACATGGCCGGGGCCGATCCGGAGGCGCTGGAGGAGATCATCCGGCCGACCGGGTTCTTCCGGGCCAAGGCCAAGTCCCTGCTCGGGCTCTCGCAGGCGCTGCGCGACAACTTCGGCGGCGAGGTGCCGGGCCGGATCGAGGATCTGGTGACCCTGCCCGGGGTGGGCCGCAAGACGGCGAACGTGGTCCTCGGCAATGCCTTCGGCGTCCCCGGGATCACCGTCGACACCCACTTCGGCCGGCTGGTGCGGCGCTGGAAGTGGACGGAGCAGGAGGATCCGGAGAAGGTCGAGGCGGAGATCTGCGCGATCTTCCCGAAGAGCGAGTGGACGATGCTCTCGCACCGCGTCGTCTTCCACGGCCGCCGGATCTGCCACTCCCGCAAGCCCGCCTGCGGGGCCTGCCCGATCGCACCGCTCTGCCCGGCCTACGGGGAGGGCGAGACCGACCCGGAGAAGGCCGCGAAGCTCCTGAAGTACGAGAAGGGCGGCCAGCCCGGCCAGCGCCTGAGCCCGCCCCCGGACTACCCGGGCCTGCCGGCGCCCGCCCGCGCCTGAGCCCGCCGGCGGCGGCGCACCCGCAAGGAACGAATCGCTACCCGCACCGCGTTTGGCCGTGTGGGGAACACGGACAGGGGTGCCTATGAGTGAGGCCACGCAGAACCGCCGGGCGGACGCAGCCACCGGGCGCGGGACCTCGTACGACGGCGGGCGCGGCAGCACCGTGCTGGACGGTCACGGCCTGCCCGGCTGGCTGGACCCCGTCGTCGAGGCGGCCCGGACGGTCCGGCCGACCCAGCTCAGCCGGTTCCTGCCGCCCGAGGACGGCCGGGGCCGCCAGTCAGCCGTACTGATCCTCTTCGGCGAGGGCCCCCGCGGCCCCGAGCTGCTGCTGATGGAGCGCGCCGGCACCCTGCGCTCGCACCCCGGCCAGCCCTCCTTCCCCGGCGGCGCCCTCGACCCCGAGGACGGCGACCCGCGCACCACCGGCCCGCTGCGCGCCGCCCTGCGCGAGGCCGAGGAGGAGACGGGCCTGGATCCGGCCGGGGTCCAGCTCTTCGGGGTGCTGCCCCGGCTCTACATCCCGGTCAGCGAGTTCGTCGTGACCCCGGTGCTCGGCTGGTGGCGGGACCCGAGCCCGGTCGGCGTGGTCGACCCGGCCGAGACCGCCCGGGTCTTCACGGTGCCCGTGGCCGATCTCACGGACCCCGAGCACCGTGTCACCGTCGTCCACCCCAGCGGCCACCACGGCCCGGCCTTCACCGTGGAATCGGCTCTGGTCTGGGGTTTTACCGCCGGAGTGATCGACCGGATCCTGCATTTCGCCGGGTGGGAGCGGCCCTGGGACCGGTCCCGGGAAGTCCCGCTCGACTGGCGCGCATGAGACGGTGGCCCCTGTGAACGTGCTGGACATCCTGTTGCTGCTCGCCGCCGTGTGGTTCGCGGTCGTCGGCTACCGCCAGGGGTTCGTCGTCGGCATCCTGTCGGTGATCGGCTTCCTCGGCGGTGGCCTCGTCGCCGTGTCCCTGCTGCCCCTGATCTGGGACCGGGTCACCGACAACGGCACCCAGGTGTCCACCACGGTCGTCGTCATCGCCGTGGTCGTGATCATCATCTGTGCCTCGATCGGCCAGGCGCTGACCACCCACCTGGGCAACAAGCTCCGGCGCCACATCACATGGTCCCCGGCGCGCGCCCTCGACGCCACGGGCGGCGCCCTGGTGAACGTGGTCGCGATGCTGCTGGTGGCCTGGCTGATCGGGTCCGCGCTCGCCGGTACATCACTTCCCACGCTGGGCAAGGAAGTCCGCAACTCCAAGGTGCTCCTCGGAGTCTCCCGGGTGCTCCCGGCGCAGGCGAACACCTGGTTCTCGGACTTCAGCTCCACCCTGGCCCGCAACGGCTTCCCGCAGGTGTTCAGCCCGTTCTCCAACGAGCCGATCACCGAGGTGAAGCCGCCGGACCCGATGCTCGCGCGCAGCCCCGTGGCCGAGTACGCCAAGCAGTCGATCGTGAAGGTGGTCGGCACCGCGCCCGCGTGCAGCAAGGTGCTGGAGGGCACCGGCTTCGTCTTCGCACCGGGCAAGGTGATGACCAACGCGCACGTCGTCGGCGGGGTCGGCGAACCGACCGTGCAGGTCGGCGGCGAGGGCAAGCTCTACGACGGCACGGTCGTGCTCTACGACTGGGAGCGCGACATCGCCGTCCTGGACGTGCCCAAGCTGAATGCGCCGGCGCTGGAGTTCACCGACAAGGGGGCACCGAGCGGCAGCGACGCCATCGTCGCGGGCTTCCCCGAGAACGGCGCGTACGACGTCCGCGCGGCGCGCGTCCGCGGCCGGATCAACGCCAAGGGCCCGGACATCTACCACCGCGGAACCGTGCGACGGGACGTCTACTCCCTGTACGCGACGGTCCGCCAGGGCAACTCCGGCGGCCCGCTGCTCACGCCCGAGGGCAAGGTGTACGGGGTCGTCTTCGCGAAGTCCCTCGACGACCCCAACACCGGATACGCCCTGACCACGGACGAGATCCGCGACGACATCCGGGCCGGGGCGACGGCGAACCGCCGGGTCGGCAGCCAGGGCTGCGCCCTCTGAGCCCTGCGGGAGCCCTACGGGGCCCTGCCGGGCGCCCGCTCTACGTGCGCTGGTGCCTGAGCCGGGCGGAGACCCAGCGGGCCCGCCGGCGCAGGATGCGCGGAATTCCGAGTCGGGGGTCGTCGTGGCCTTCGCGGCCCTGCCCCCTGTGCGTGCCCGGCGTGACCGTCGAGCGGCGTTCGTGTGCGGTGTCACCGTGGTCGTGCGTCCAACCCATACTCCGAGCTGTGCCCGGGGCCCAAGGTCGGTAATCGCGTTCCGGGCGGCCAATTGGCCTATGCGCCAGGCAATTGAATGCTTGTCATATGAGTAGCCGCCAGCTGAGCCGCCAGCTGGCCTGCCGGCTCAGGGGTCCGGCTCAGCGGTCCGGCTCGGGATCCTTCAGCCAGTTGACCAGCTCGGCCGAGAACGCCACCGGGTCCTCCTCGTGCGGGAAGTGCCCGAGCCCGTCGAAGAGCCGCCAGCGGTACGGGGCTTCGACGTACTGCCCGGACCCCGCCGCACTCCGCGTCCGCATCACCGGATCGAGCGAGCCGTGCAGGTGCAGGGTCGGCACCCGCACCGGCCGCTTCATGCGCCGGTTGAACTGCAGGCCGTCGGGCCGGGCCATGGACCGCATCATCCAGCGGTACGGCTCGACCGAGCAGTGCGCCGTGGAGGGGATGCACATCGCGCGCTGGTACACCGCGAGGTCCTCCTCCTCGGGGAGGCGCGGGCCCGACCAGTCCCGGATCAGTTCGCCGACGAGCGCCCCGCCGTCGGCGACGAGCTGCCGCTCGGGCAGGAACGGCCGCTGGAAGCCCCAGATGTGCGAGCTGGCGCGGGTCTGCCCGAAGTCGGACAGCATCGCGGAGCGCCAGCGGCGCGGGTGCGGCATCGAGGACACCACCAGCCGGCGCACCAGCTTCGGCCGCATCACCGCCGCTGTCCAGGCGAGGTAGCCGCCCAGGTCGTGCCCGACGAGGGCGGCGTCGGGCTCGCCGAGGGACCGTACGACCCCGGTGATGTCGAGCGCCAGGTTGGCCGGGTCGTAGCCGCGGGGGGTGCGGTCGCTGCCGCCCACCCCGCGCAGGTCCATCGCGACCGCCCGGTAGCCCGCGTCGGCCAGGGCGGTCATCTGGTCCCGCCACGTCCACCAGAACTGCGGGAACCCGTGCAGGAGCAGCACCAGCGGCCCGTCACCCAGCTCGGCGACGTGGAACCGCGCCCCGTTCGCCGCGACGTCCCGGTGGGTCACTTCCCGCCCGCCGGGGATGTCGATCCGGACCGCCGTGGCGGCGGTGGGGGGCGTGCCGGGGTTCCCGGAATCGGACGAGGGGGCTGTCATGAGGACGAGCGTGCCACACCCACGGCGTTGTCACTGACCGACCGGGCGTGGGGCTTGACGGTGCCGACCAGGGCCGCCGTCTCCTTCACCGAGGCGATGGTCTTCACCGGCGGCTTGATCTTCTTGAACTTCGCCATGGCGATCAGCCCGATCACGGCCGCGAGCAGCCAGAACGCCACACCGACGATCAGGAAGGACCAGGCCAGCCCGAGCCCGAGGTTGTGGATCCCGTACGCCGCCGCGAAGCTCAGCACCGGCAGCGAGAAGAGGAGGAGCACGCCCGCGGCGATGGCGGCGCCGCTGCCGATGCCCGCACGCTTGACGTCCTGCTTGATCTCCACCTTGGCGAGGGCGATCTCGTCGTGCACCAGGGCGGACATCTCGGCGGTGGCCGAGGCGACCAGCTGGCCGAGTGTGCGCTCGGCTCCTGGGGCCCCTTGGTCCACTGCGCTCATCGCTCTCTCCCTCTGTCGTCCGACTGCGACGGCTGTCCTGTCGTCAGGTCAGATCATGCCGGACGGCCGCCGTCGGCGCTGGACCCGGCCGCCGCTTCGTCCGCCGCTCAGTCCACCGCTTCGGCCGTCGCCTCCCGCAGGGCGGCCCCGGCCTCCTCGGCCCGGCGCCGGTGCTCGGCGGCCTTGGCCTCGTAGATCTTCGCCATCCGCAGGTGGTAGTCCGGCTTGTCCTGCTCGTAGATGTCGGGGATGCCGTCGAGGTCCTCGTCGCGCTCCTCGTCCTCGGTGAGCGCCCGGTACTTGCGGTTGCGCATCTTGAGCAGGACGCACGCCACGATCGCGGCGATGAGCGAGCCGATCAGGACGGCGGCCTTGATCTCGTCGGTGAGGACGGGATCGTCGGTGAAGGCGAGCTCGCCGATCAGGAGCGAGACGGTGAAGCCGATGCCGGCGAGCGAGGCGACGGCGAAGACGTCCGGCCAGGCGAGGTCCTCGTTCAGCTCGGCCTTGGTGAAGCGGGCCGCGAGCCAGGTGCCGCCGAAGATGCCGAGCGTCTTGCCGACGACGAGGCCGAGCACCACGCCGAGGGTCTCGGGCCGGGTGAAGACCTGGCCGATCGACTCGTCGGAGAGCGAGACGCCGGCCGAGAACAGGGCGAAGAGCGGGACGGCCAGACCGGCCGAGACGGGCCGGACCAGGTGCTCGATGTGCTCGCCGGGGGAGTGCTCCTCGCCCTCCTTGCGGTGGCAGCGCAGCATCAGGCCCATGGCGACGCCGGCGATGGTGGCGTGGACGCCGCTGTTGTACATCAGGCCCCAGATGACCAGGGCGAGCGGGACGTAGATGTACCAGCCGCGCACGTTCACGCGGAGCAGGAACCAGAAGAGGACCAGGCCCGCGACGGCTCCGCCGAGCGCCAGGAAGTTGAGCTCGCTGGTGAAGAACACCGCGATGATCATGATGGCGAACAGGTCGTCGACGACGGCCAGGGTCAGCAGGAACGCGCGCAGGGCGGACGGCAGCGAGGTGCCGATGACGGCGAGGACGGCCAGCGCGAAGGCGATGTCGGTGGCGGTCGGGACCGCCCAGCCGTCCGTCGAGCCGTTGCCGAGCACGTTGGTCAGTACGTAGACCAGCGCGGGTACGGCCATGCCGCAGATCGCGGCGATGACCGGGAGCGCGGCCGCCTTGGCGTCGCGCAGGTCGCCCGCGACGAGCTCGCGCTTGAGCTCGATGCCGGCGACGAAGAAGAAGATGGCGAGCAGGCCGTCGGCCGCCCAGTGCTGGAGCGAGAGGTCCAGGCCGAGGGAGGCGGGGCCGATGTGGAAGGACCGGACGCTGTCGTAGCCCGCCGAGATGGCGGGCACGTTCGCCCAGACGAGGGCGGCGATCGCGGCCACGAGGAGGAGGATGCCGCCGACCGTCTCGGCGCGCAGGGCGTCGGCCACGAAGCGGCGCTCGGGCAGCGAGAGGCGGCCGAGGAGCTTGCGGCTCTGGTGGTCGGTGGGGCTGGGCGCGGCCACGGGGGGCACCTCCGGGGTGGGTTGGACGGCATGGCGAAGCACGTTGCCGACCAGACTTCCCGGCGCACCCTGTGGAGTAATTCTTTACGCTCTTAACACTTTACAGGGTGTACGCATGGGCGTATCCGGTGATCGTCACTTTAAGTGTGAAAGGGGCATCCGGCGCGCGTTGCGCCGGATGCCCCTTCTCGTGTTCCGGGACCTCAGTCCTCGCTGCCGGCGGCCGGCAGCCTCGTCTGGATCAGGTCCATGACCGAGGAGTCCGCGAGGGTGGTGACGTCACCGACCGCGCGGTTCTCCGCCACGTCGCGCAGCAGGCGGCGCATGATCTTGCCCGAGCGGGTCTTCGGCAGCTCCTGAACCGGCAGGATCCGCTTCGGCTTGGCGATCGGGCCGAGCGTGGCACCCACGTGGTTGCGCAGCTCGCCGACCAGCGTGTCCGTCTCGGAGGCGCTGCCGCGCAGGATGACGAAGGCCACGATGGCCTGGCCGGTGGTCTCGTCGGCCGCACCGACCACCGCCGCCTCGGCGACCGAGGGGTGCGAGACGAGCGCCGACTCCACCTCGGTGGTCGAGATGTTGTGGCCGGAGACCAGCATCACGTCGTCCACCCGGCCGAGCAGCCAGATGTCGCCGTCCTCGTCCTTCTTCGCACCGTCGCCCGCGAAGTACTTGCCCTCGAAGCGGGACCAGTACGTGTCGACGTACCGCTGGTCGTCGCCCCAGATGGTGCGCAGCATCGAGGGCCACGGCTCGGTGAGGACCAGGTAGCCGCCTCCGCCGTTCGGGACCTCGTTCGCCTCGTCGTCCACCACGGTGGCGGCGATGCCGGGCAGCGCGCGCTGCGCCGAACCGGGCTTGGTCTCGGTGACCCCGGGCAGCGGGGAGATCATCATCGCGCCGGTCTCGGTCTGCCACCACGTGTCCACGATCGGGCAGCGGTCGCCGCCGATGTGCTTGCGGTACCAGACCCAGGCCTCGGGGTTGATCGGCTCGCCGACCGAGCCCAGCACGCGCAGGCTCGACAGGTCGAACTTCGCGGGGATGTCGTCGCCCCACTTCATGAACGTACGGATCGCCGTCGGCGCGGTGTAGAGGATGGTGACGCCGTACTTCTGCACGACCTCCCAGAACCGGCCCTGGTGCGGGGTGTCCGGGGTGCCCTCGTACATCACCTGGGTGGCGCCGTTGGCGAGCGGCCCGTAGACGATGTAGGAGTGCCCGGTCACCCAGCCGATGTCGGCGGTGCACCAGTAGACGTCGCTCTCCGGCTTCAGGTCGAACACCGCGTGGTGGGTGTACGAGGCCTGCGTGAGGTAGCCGCCGGAGGTGTGCAGGATGCCCTTGGGCTTACCCGTGGTCCCCGAGGTGTACAGGATGAAGAGCGGGTGCTCGGCGTCGAAGGCCTGCGGCGCGTGCTCGGCGCTCTGCCGCTCGACGATCTCGTGCCACCAGACGTCGCGGCCCTCGGTGAAGGCGGTGTCCTGGCCGGTGCGGCGCACCACGAGGACGTGCTCGACCTGCGGGCACTTGGCGACGGCCTCGTCGATGGCGGGCTTCAGGGCGGAGGGCTTGCCCCGGCGGTAGCCGCCGTCGGAGGTGATGACCAGCTTCGCGTCGGCGTCCTGGATGCGGGAGGCCACGGCGTCGGCGGAGAAGCCGCCGAAGACCACGGAGTGCGCGGCGCCGACCCGGGCGCACGCGAGCATCGCGACGACCGCCTCGGGGATCATCGGCAGGTAGACGGCGACCCGGTCGCCGGCCTGGACGCCGAGCTCGGTCAGGGCGTTGGCGGCCTTGGAGACCTCGTCCTTGAGCTCGGCGTAGGTGATCGAGCGGCTGTCGCCGGGCTCGCCCTCGAAGTGGATGGCCACGCGGTCGCCGTTGCCGGCCTCGACGTGGCGGTCCACGCAGTTGTACGCGACGTTCAGCTTGCCGTCCGCGAACCACTTGGCGAAGGGCGGGTTGGTCCAGTCGAGCGTCTCGGTCGGCTCGGTGTCCCAGCTCAGCCGCCGCGCCTGCTCGGCCCAGAAGCCCAGCCGGTCCGCGTCGGCCTGTGCGTACGCAGCCTTGGTCACATTGGCGGCGGCGGCCAGATCGGCAGGCGGTGCGAACCGCCGCTCCTCCTTGAGCAGATTGGCCAGGCTTTCATTGCTCACGACGCATCTCCCTTTCCCAGGGTGTCCGTTGTGTCCCCGGTTGTGTCCCCGGGCATAGCTCATCAGTCAATGGGCCGGGTGACAAGAGGTTGCCGGGAATTGGTGTAGACCTATTACTCGACCCGGCCCACGCGCGAGTGGCCCCCTCCCGCCGCGGAGCACGGGAAGGGGCCACTCAGTGGCACGGATATCGGAGGGTATCGGTTCGAAGGGCCCCGGGCCCGGGAGCGCGACCGTTTAGGTCACCTACCCGCCGGGACCGGCCCGGTCAGCCGCGCAGCGAGCCCGCGCCGACGGTGTCGAAGACCCGGCAGTCGAAGAAGTCCTTCCCCTCCGACAGCAGATAGGCCTGCGCCTCGCCGACGTGGAAGTACATCCCGTGCAGTTCCAGCGTGCCGTCGGCGAGCCGGCGGGCCACCGATTCGTGGGCCTTCAGGTGCTCCAGCTGCTGCACCACATTGGTCAGGCACAGCTGCTCCACGGCGTCCGCCGGCAGCCTTCCGGAGATCCGGGCCCAGGCGTGGTGGCGGCTCGCCATCCGCTCCAGGCTCGGCAGCCCGTGCCGCAGCCACCGCCGCAGCGGGGTCATGGGCAGCCCGGGCGCGGAGTTGAGCAGTGCCTGCATGGCCCCGCACCCCGAATGCCCGCACACCGTGATGCTGTCCACCTGCAGGACGTCGACGGCGTACTCGATGGCCGCCGCGACGGAATCGTCCGTGGACTCCGCCCCCGGGAGCGGCACGAGGTTGCCCACGTTGCGGACCGTGAACAGGTCCCCGGGGCCGCTGGCCGTGATCATGCTGGTCACCAGGCGGGAGTCCGCACAGGTGAGGAAGAGCTGCGAGGGCCGCTGTCCCTCCCGGGCCAGCCGGGCCAGCTCCTCGCGCACGTGCGGGGCGGTGTCCCGCTGGAAGGCGCTGATCCCGTTGGCCAGTTGACCGGCGCCGCGCCCGCGGGGGCCGGCCGCCGGGGCGGGGGCCGGTGCGGGTGAGGCGTCCGGGCTCCCGGCCGCCTCGGGGTCCGTACGGGCCACCGTGCCGCGGTGGTCGCAATGGTTCTGCCACGGCGTCCAGGGCCGGCAGCACTGGTGGTCCCCGCGCTGCGCACCCCGCTCGGCGCGCTCGGTCCGCTGCGCCTGCTCGGCTTCGGCGATCCTGGCCCCCGACCGGCCGGTGACCTCCAGCGAGCCCCCGTGGGCCAGGTGGGAGTCCTGCCAGTCCTGGAGGGTCTCGTAGGCGGCGTGGTCCATGAAGGAGCCGTCCAGCTCGATGACGGCGTGCCCGTGGTGCGGGATCTGGTTCAGCACCCGGCTCAGCCGCGGTACCGCGAGGAAGGTCAACTGCCCGCGCGCCCACACCCGGTGGACCCCGCTGTCGAGCCGCTCCAGCGTGATCCGGGTCCGGGCGAGGCGGTGCAGCGCCAGCGCAACGGCCATCGCGATGCCGACGGCCACGCCCTCCAGGACCCCGCCGACCACCACGGCCACGATGGTCGTGGCGTAGACGAGGATCTCCCGGTGCCGGGTGACGGTGCGCAGGTGCGTGGCGCTCACCATCTGCACGCCCACGGCCATCACCAGCGCGGCCAGCGCGGCCAGCGGGATCAGTTCGAGTGCGGGGACGAGCAGGGCCGCGGCGAGCACGATCCACAGCCCGTGCAGCATGACCGAACGACGGCTGACGGCACCGGCCTTGACGTTCGCCGTGCTGCGGATGGCGCCGCCCGCGATGGGCAGTCCGCCCAGGGCGCCGGAGATGACGTTCGCCGCGCCCTGGCCGCGCAGCTCGCGGTTGAGGTCGGCCCGCGCCGGGCGACTGCCGCTGCCGCGCCGGGCGGCGATCAGCTTGTCGGTGGCCACGGAGGACAGCAGCGACTCCACGCTGCCGACCAGGGTGACGGTCAGTACGGCGGCGATGATGCCGAGGACCGGCCCCTCGGGCAGTTCGGGCAGCGCGTGGCTGCGCCAGGAGGGCAGGTCCACGCGGGGCAGGGCGAGCCCGGCGAGGGAGGCGAAGGCCGTGGCTGCGGCGACGGCGGCCAGGGCAGCCGGTACCTTGCGCAGGGCCACCCCGGCCCGCCCCGGCAGCCGGGGCCAGCAGAGCAGGACGCCCAGGGTGAGCGCGCTGACGGCGAGGGCGGCGGGGTGCAGATCCGCCAACTGGCTCGGCAGCTCGCGGACGTTGGCCAGGGCCGAGCTCTGCGGGGTGCCGCCGAGCACGATGTGCAGCTGCGCCAGCGCGATGGTTACGCCGATGCCGGCGAGCATTCCGTGCACGATGGCCGGGCTGACCACCAGCGCGGACCGGGCGGTCCGCAGTGCTGCCAGGGCCAGCTGGCACAGACCGGCGAGCACGGTGATGGCACAGGTGGTGCGCCATCCGTAGTGCTGGATCAACCCGGCCGTGACGACGGTGAGTCCGGTCGCCGGGCCGCTCACCAGGAGCGGTGCGCCGCCGAGCCGCGCAGCCACGATCCCGCCGACCGCCGCGGCGACGAGCCCTGCCTGGAGCGGGGCTCCAGTGGCCAGGGCGATGCCGAGGGAGAGCGGTAGCGAGATCAGGAACACGGCGACGGAGGCGGAGAGGTCGGCGGGGAGCCCGGCCGGGGAAGCGGATGCGGGGGTTGCTGTCATAGGTCCCGTCTCCTCTCGGGGGAGGGGTGAAGCGGCGGGATTCTCAACACTCGGTAAATGAACGGTAATGGAGAGTAAAGCCCAGTGGTGGGTAATACGGGCAAACGGCCTAGGAATTAGCGCTCACGAGTGATTAGGCATTTAGTCCGGCTTGTCACACCTTCCTAAAAACGGACCGCATGGGACGTTGCGGCGCGGAAGTCCTGCGACGGAACTGCGAGGGAAGAGGTGCGGCGGATGACTGCCACCACGAAGAAGGGCGCCACCAAGAGGATCGCCGGCGGCCTGGTCGCCACGGCGCTGGTCCTGGGTGTGGCCGGGTGCAGCACCTCGGAGCCCGCCGGCCGTCCGGCCCCCGGAGGCCAGGCGGTGAAGAAGGGCGCGGCCGCGCCGGAGGGCCCGGCGCCGGGCAGCGTCAAGCGGCTCATCGGGGACGGCTCGACCTCGTACACGGGCCTGCAGCCGAACGTACAGAAGGCGGAGAAGCTGAAGCCCGGCGAAAAGCCGCCGCAGTTCGTCGTCTATTCGTGGGACGGGGCGGGAGAGGACAGCCAGAAGCTCTTCTCGCATTTCCGCGAGGTGGGCAAGAAGTACAACGCCCGTATGACGTACTTCCTCAGCGGCGTGTACATGCTCCCTGAGGAGAAGCGTTCCCTCTACACCGCGCCCCAGCATTCCCCGGGCCGCTCCGACATCGGCTTCGGTGATCCGCAGGGCATCAAGGACACCGCCACCCAGGTGCGCGCCGCCTGGCTCGAGGGCAACGAGATCGGCACCCACTTCAACGGCCACTTCTGCGGACCCGAGGGCGGCGTCGGCACCTGGTCCGTGGAGGAGTGGAAGAGCGAGATCAACCAGGCGAAGTCGTTCGTCAAGAACTGGAAGACGAACTCACCGGCCCTCAAGGGGATGGAGGCGTTCCCGTTCGACTACGACAAGGAGATGATCGGGGCCCGCACCCCCTGCCTCGAAGGCCAGAAGAACTTCATGCTCGCGGCCAAGGAGATGGGCGGCTTCCGCTACGACTCCAGCGGCATCAGCAAGCAGATCTGGCCGAAGAAGACCGACGGCCTCTGGGACATCCCGCTGCAGCTGGTCCCCATGCCGGGCCGCGCCTTCGAAACGCTCAGCATGGACTACAACTACCTGGTCAACCAGTCCGGTACGACCACGCAGGGCGACCCCTCCCAGCACGCCTACTGGGGTGAGCAGATGCGCGACGGCCTGGTCGAGGCCTTCGAGCGGACCTACCGGGGCAACCGCGCGCCGCTGATCATCGGCAACCACTTCGAATCCTGGAACGGCGGCACCTACATGCGTGCCGTCGAGGACTCCATCAAGACCATGTGCACGCAGAAGGAGGTCCGCTGCGTGCCCTTCCGCGAGCTGGTGGACTGGCTGGACGCCCAGGACCCGAAGGTCGTGGAGTGGATGCGCACCCTCGACGTCGGCGAGGCGCCGAAGGCGGGCTGGAACACCTTCCTGACGGCGGGGCCGCCGGCCAAGCCGGCCGCCCCCGCCGGGGTCAAGCCGGCTGCGGAGCCGGACGGAGCGAGTCAGAACGAGGAGTGAGCAGTTCCCGTAGGACGAAACCGGGGTCGATCTGCTCCGCCAGGTCGATCCCGGTCTTCGCGTTGCCCCAGCTCTCGGCGTTGCGCAGGTGGAAGTGGACCATCTGCTCGGTGTACCGCTCCCAGTCGCGGTGCGCGTAGGAGTCGTCCGCGGCGTCCTGCAGCGCCTGCAGGGCGAGCCGGTTGGTGGCCTCCAGCAGCTCGAAGGCGGCCGGGCGGCCCTTCTCCATCGCCCGTACCCAGTCCGACTGCCCGACGGTGACCAGTAGGTCCTCCCCGGCCTCGTCCTGGAGGAACTCGATGTCCTCCGGTCCCTGCACCTTGTTGCCGACGACCTTGAGCGTGATCCCGAAGTCCCGCGCGTACTCCTTGTACTGGCGGTAGACGGAGACGCCCTTGCGGGTCGGTTCGGCGACCAGGAAGGTCACGTCGAAGCGGGTGAACATGCCGGAGGCGAAGGAGTCCGAACCGGCCGTCATGTCGACCACGACGTACTCGTCCGGGCCGTCGGCGAGGTGGTTGAGGCAGAGCTCGACCGCGCCGACCTTGGAGTGGTAGCAGGCCACGCCCAGGTCGGACTCGGTGAAGGGGCCCGTCGCCATCAGCCGTACGGGCTCTCCGTCGAGCGTCAGGGTGCGCGCGCAGGCGTCGTAGACGGGGTTGTCCTCGTCGACCCGCAGCAGCCGGGAGCCGGTGCCGGGCGGAGTGGTCTTGATCATCGTGTCGGCGGAGGCGATGCGCGGGTTGGAGCCCCGCAGGTACTCCTTGATGAGGGGCAGGTGCGCGCCCAGCGCGGGCAGTGCGGCCGCGTCGGCCTCGCTGAGTCCGAGCGCGGTGCCCAGGTGCTGATTGATGTCGGCGTCCACCGCGACGACACGGGCTTCATTGGAGGCGAGGTGGCGGATGAAAAGGGAGGACAGCGTGGTCTTGCCGCTGCCGCCCTTCCCCACGAAAGCGATCTTCATGTTCACGAAGGGTAGTGGGTCGGTGGCTTTGTGTTGTGTGCCTGAGTGAAGAAGACCACTCCAAGGAGGGGTCGGTGCTATGGGGGAGCAGTGCGTAGGCTCCTTACTTATGAGTAGCGCCTCTGCTTCCGCCGCCGCCCCCACGCCCGCCGACCCGCTCGCCCCGCTGGCCGGCCTGCCGGGCGTCGCCGAGTCCGTGGAATCCGTACGCAAGGCCGTGGACCGGGTCTACGGCCACCGCGTCATGCGCCGCCGCGCCGTGGCGGTCGCCTCGGAGGCCGCGCTGCGCGGAGCGCGCGGGAGCGCGGCGCTGTCGGGTGCCGACTGGGCACTGGAAGAGGTCCGCCGACGGAGCGACTTCGGCTCGGAGTCGGAGGCGCGCACGGTGGGCGCAGCCCTGCGCCTGACGGCGGAGGCGGGCCAGCTGCTGAGCATCTGGCGCCAGTCGCCGCTACGGGTCCTGGCGCGGCTCCACCTGGTGGCCTCGGGTTCCACGGCCGACGGCGACGTGGTCGGCCGGCCCCGGCTGGCCGGCGAACCGGTGGACGAGCCGCTGATCGACCTGCCCCTGCCCGACGCGCAGGAGGTGGCGGGACGGCTGGAGGGGCTCTCCGGCCTGATCATCGCGGGCGGCTCCGCTCCGGCGCTGATCACGGCGGCGGTGGTGCACGGCGAGCTGCTCGCGCTGCGTCCGTTCGGCTCGTACAACGGCCTGGTGGCGCGGACGGCGGAGCGGATCGTGCTGATCAACAGCGGTCTGGACCCGAAGGCGATCTGCCCGGCGGAGGTGGGTCACGCGGAACAGGGCCGGGAGGCCTACGTGGAGGCCTTCGAGGGCTACGTCTCCGGTACCGCGGAGGGGATGTCGGCCTGGATCGCGCACTGCGGACGGGCGATCGAGCTCGGGGTGCGGGAGTCGACGGCGGTCTGCGAGGCGCTCCAGCGCGGCGCGGCCTGACGGGAGGGGTTTCGAGCGGGGGGTCTGGCCCGAAAGGCCCCGGACATGGGTTGCGGCGACACCGTACTGCTCTGGTGTCGCCGCTGGCATTTACGCCCAGTTACCAAGCGTCCTCGATGTTTGCCCATCAGGTCGGGATCTTTGCCCGTTACCTGGTGCGGCTGGCCCGTAATCGACGGGTCGACGTCGCGTGGGTGCTCGGCGTTCATGCGATCTTGCTTCGGTCCGTGGGCCATACTGCGTTTTAAAGATGATCCTCTCGGATGTTCTTTGGTCTCGCGGGCCTTGACTCCTTTGTACTCCGCTTCGGAGGGGAGCGAAACCCCTGGCCGCATTTCTTTGCTTTCCGGTGCGATCCGGGAGGTATCGGACACTCGGTGTTCGCGCAGGTCAGCGGGGTACGGCAGCCGCCAGCGCGCGCCGTCGGCTCGCGTACCAGACCAGTCCGGCGGTGGCCGCCGCCGCGCCCACCGCGGCGGCGGCGACCAGGGCCGGCCGTGCGGGCATCGACAGTCCCGGCAGCCGCTGCTTCAGCCGGACCGGCCGGTTGAAGACCAGTACCGGCCACTCGCGCGCCACCGCCTCCCGGCGCAGCGCCCGGTCGGGGTTGACCGCGTGCGGGTGCCCGACCGCCTCGAGCATCGGGATGTCGGTCACCGAGTCGCTGTACGCATAGCAGCGCGCGAGGTCGTACCCCTCGGACTCCGCGAGTTCCCGTACGGCCTCCGCCTTGGTGGGGCCGTAGGCGTAGTACTCGATCTCGCCGGTGAAGCAGCCGTCCTCGCCCACGACCATCCGCGTGGCGACGACGCGGTCGGCGCCCAGCATCTCGCCGATCGGCTCGACGACCTCGGCTCCGGAGGTGGACACGATCACCACGTCGCGTCCCGCGGTGTGGTGGGCCTCGATGAGGGAGGCGGCCTCGTCGTAGATCAGGGGGTCGATGAGGTCGTGCAGGGTCTCGGCGACGATCTCCCGGACCTGCTGCACGTTCCACCCCTTGCAGAGGGCGGACAGGTACTCCCGCATCCGTTCCATCTGGTCGTGGTCGGCGCCGCCGGCCAGATAGATGAACTGGGTGTAGGCGGTGCGCAGCACGGCCCTTCGGTTGATCAGGCCGCCCTGGTAGAAGGACTTGCTGAACGTCAGAGTGCTCGACTTCGCAATGACCGTCTTGTCCAGGTCGAAGAAGGCTGCGGTGCGAGGCAAGGAGTGCGGCAAGGGCTGATTTTCCACGCCCCGAGCATATGCGCCCACCATTCGGCGTAAAGTGCGGCGCGTGGGTTTGCCTGAGAAGCCTCTCGGGTACACCATGGAAGTCACGGATCGTTCGCGACCGTGCTAACCCGGTCTGGCTCCTCCCCCCCCGAGTCGGACCGTGGGGACGACCCCCGCTCTCCCCCCCGGCGGGGGTCGTCGCATGTCCGGACGCGGTTCGCGTCCCTGCTTTCGACCCCAAGTGATCATTCCTAGGCCCTCCTCGTCTTCGGGGGGCCTGCGCGTCGAAGGCCCTCACCCTCCCGAACTCGTCACTGTGCGTAGTCGTTCCGGCGCGCTCCGGAACTCACCTGTTGGGGTGAGCGAGTTATTCACAATGGGGTGCCCGTCCACGGTTTTAGAGCAAGATCCACTTCTTTTTCCCGATCCCGTCACGGTGATTCCGGCCGCGAAGTCCGCGGCGCTGGATTTGCGGTGAGAAGGAGGCGGAGATCGTGGCTGGATCGAAGTCGTGTGAAGTCCGGGATCTCGCGGTGACGGGCGGGGCCGGGCCGAATCCCGGGGCCGGGGGCCATGTGCCCGCCGGCGGACGGCCGCTGATCATCACCGAGGACCCCCTGCTGCTCGACGACCTGCTGCGGCTGTGCGCCGCCGCGGGGGCCGAGCCGCATGTGCACCACGCGGTGCCCGAGCAAAGCGGAGCCGGGCGGGGGCGTGGCGACGGGAGTGGCGGCGGGAGTGGCGGCGGGAGTGGCGGCGGGAGCGGAGACGGTCCCCCGGAGGGCTCGGAGGCCGTGGGCGCCCCAGGGGTCGCGGGTGTCGGCTGGGAGTCGGCGCCGCTCGTCCTGGTCGGCGACGATGCCGCCCGGCGGGTGCGCGGCGCGCCCCGGAGGGACGGGGTCTTCCTCGTCGGCCGGGATCTGGACGACCCCCACGTATGGCAGCGGGCGGTGGAGATCGGCGCCGAGGAGGTGCTGACCCTCCCCGACGCGGAGAGCCGGCTCGTGGACCGGATCGCCGATGTGGTGGAGGGGGCCGGGCGGCCCGCCCTCACGGTCGGGGTGATCGGGGGCAGCGGCGGAGCCGGAGCGTCCACCCTCGCCTGCGCCCTGGCCCTGCGGGCCGCCCGGGCCGGGGAGCGGACCATCCTCATCGACGGCGACCCCCTCGGCGGCGGCATGGACGTCCTGCTCGGAGGCGAAGCCGCCGAAGGACTGCGCTGGCCCGACTTCGCCGCCTCGCGCGGCCGCGTCGGGGCCGGAGCCCTGGCGGAATCCCTGCCCGAACTGCACGCCCTGCGGGTGCTCAGCTGGGACCGCGGGGACCGCGTGGTGGTGCCGCCCGCGGCGATGCGCTCGGTGGTGTCCGCCGCGCGGCGCCGGGGCGGGGTCGTCGTGGTCGACCTGCCGCGCCGGGTCGACGAAGCCGTCGCCGAGGTGCTCGCGCAGCTGGACCTGGTGCTGATGGTGGTACGGGGTGAGCTGCGGGCGGTGGCCGCGGCCGGCCGGGTGGCCGCCGGAGTCCGGATGGTGGCCCGCGACGTCCGCGTGGTCGTACGGGGCCCCGCGCCCGGCGGACTCGACGCCGAGGCCGTCGCCGGACTGCTGGGGGTGCCGCTGGCCGGCGAGGTGCCGGTCGAAGTGGGGCTCCCGGGCCGGGTGGCCGAGGGCGAACCCCCGGGAGCGCACGGCCGGGGCGCCCTGGCCCGCTTCTGCGACGGCTTCTGGCAGCGCGCGCTCGGCTCCGCCCAGGGGGTGTCGGCATGAGCGCCGTACTCCTGGACGCGGTGCGCCAGCGGCTCGCCGAGAGCGGGGCGGAGCCCACCCCGGCGCGGGTGGCGGCGGCCCTGCGGGCCCAGGGCCGGCTGCTGGGCGACGCGGAGGTGCTGGGCGTCGCCGCCGAGCTCAGGTCCGAACTGGTCGGCGCGGGCCCGCTGGAGGCACTGCTCGCCGACCCCGAGGTCACCGACGTCCTGGTGGCCGCTCCCGACCGGGTGTGGGTGGACCGCGGCGGCGGGCTGGAGCTGACCGGGGTGACCTTCGCCGACGCCGCCGCCGTGCGCAGGCTCGCGCAGCGGCTCGCCGCCGTCGCCGGGCGCCGCCTCGACGACGCCCGGCCCTGGGTGGACGCCCGGATGCCCGACGGCACCCGGCTGCACGCCGTCCTGCCTCCGGTCGCCGTCGGATCGGCGTGCCTGTCCCTGCGGGTGGTGCGGCCGCGCGCCTTCACCCTGGAGGAGCTGGTCGCGGCCGGGACGCTGCCGCCCGGCGGGCAGCGGCTGCTGCGGGACATGGTGCGGGCCCGGCTGTCCTTCCTGGTCTCGGGGGGAACCGGCACCGGCAAGACCACCCTGCTCAGCGCACTGCTCGGGCTGGTCGGTCCGGGGGAGCGGATCGTGCTCGCCGAGGACTCGGCCGAGCTGCGGCCCGACCATCCGCACGTGGTGCGGCTGGAGACCCGGCCGGCCAACCAGGAGGGCGCCGGTCAGGTCACCCTCGCCGACCTGGTCCGCCAGGCGCTGCGGATGAGGCCGGACCGCCTTGTCGTCGGCGAAGTCCGGGGCGCCGAGGTGGCGGACCTGCTGGCCGCCCTCAACACGGGGCACGAAGGCGGGTGCGGCACGGTCCACGCCAATGCCGCCGCCCATGTTCCGGCCCGGCTGGAGGCCCTCGGGACGGCCGCCGGGCTCGACCGGGCCGCCCTGCACAGCCAGTTGGCGGCGGCCCTGACCCTGGTGGTGCACCTCGTACGGGACCGGGCGGGCCGGCGCCGGGTCGCCGAGGTGCACGTCCTGGAGCGGGACCCCGCCGGGCTCGTGGTCACCGTGCCGGCGCTGCGCTGGGGCGCCCGGGGGTTCGTACGGGACCGGGGCTGGGAGCGGCTGCGCCCGCTGCTCGCGGGTGCCCGGTGAACGCCGGGGCGGTGGCGGCGCTGCCGGTGTCCGCCGGGGTGCTGTGCGCAGCGGCGGCCGCCTGGGCGCTGGCAGGGGCCGACGGGGTCTCCCGCCGGGCCAGGGCGGTGCTGGCCGGGACGGGCCCGCCCGCACCGGTGGGGCCCGCGCCCTGGGAGCGGCTGTGGGCCGGAGTCCGGGTCCGGGCGGCGCACGGACGGGAGTGGGCCTGCCTCGGGGCCGGGCTGGCGCTCGCGCTGCTGGGCGGGTCGGTGCTCCCGCTGCTCGCGGGGGCGGCCGCCGTGCCGCTGGTGCGCCGGTGGCTGCGGGCCGGGCACCGGGCGCGGGCCCGGACGGCGCGGGCCGCCGAAGTGGTGGCCCTGTGCGGCGCGGTGGTCGGCGAACTGCGCGCCGGGGCGCAGCCGGGCCGGGCCCTGACCGAGGCGATGCGCCGCACGGTGTCGGGCCCCGGCGGGCCGGGAGCTGCGGAGGCCGGGGTGCTGGCTGCCGCCGCCTTCGGCGGGGACGTCGCCGCGGCACTGCGGCAGGCGGCGCGGGAGCCCGGCGCGGAGGGGCTCGCGGCGATGGCGGCCTGCTGGCGGGTCTCGGTGGACGGCGGCGCCGGGCTGGCCGCCGGACTGGACCGGCTGGAAGGGGCCCTGCGGGCCGAGCGGGACCGGGCGGAATCACTGCGCGCCCAGCTGGCGGGAGCGAGATCGACGACGGCGGTCCTGGCCCTGCTCCCGGGGGTCGGCCTGCTGATCGGCACCGGGCTGGGGGCCGATCCGCTGCGGGTGCTCCTGCACACGCCGGTGGGGTGGGCCTGCCTGCTGGCCGGTGCGGTGCTGGAGGCGCTGGGGCTGCTGTGGTGCCGGCGGATCGTCCGGGCGGGGGAGCGGTGATGGGCGGCTTCGCGATCCACAGGCTGGGGATGGCCCTGTGTCTCGCGACGGCGGCGCTGTGCGCGGCGTCGGTGGTGGCGGGGCGCGTCCGGGAGCGGGCGGCCCGGCGCCGGCTCACCCGCCTGCTCGGGGCGGGGGCGGCGCGCAGGCGGCCGCTGCCCGGTCCACGGCTCCGGGCGGCGCCGGCGGCCTGGGCCGGGCCCGCCGGAGCGCTGGTGGTGACCTGGGTCCTGATCGGCGGGCTCGCGGGCGCGGCGGCCGGCTGCGCGGCGGGCTTCGCGGTCCGCGCGTGGCTCGCCCGGCAACGGCCGGCCGCGGGGGTGGACACCGGGGAGGCCGAACGCCAGCTCCCCTTCGCAGCCGACCTGCTGGCCGCCTGCCTGGCGGCGGGGGCCGGGCCGGTGGACGCCGCCGAGGCGGTGGGGGAGTCGCTGGGCGGCCCTGTGGGCGAGCGGCTGGCGATGGCCGGGGCGGAGCTGCGGCTCGGCGGTGAACCGGGCGCCGCGTGGGGGAGGTTGGCGGAGATACCGGGAGCCCGCGCCCTGGCCGACTGCCTGGAGCGCGCCGCCCGTACGGGGGCGCCCGCGGCGGAACCGGTCTCCCGGCTCGCTTCGACGCTCCGCGCGGAGCGCGCGCACCGGGCGGGGGCCCGGGCGCAGCGGGCGGCGGTCCTCGTCACCGCGCCGGTGGGCCTGTGCTTCCTCCCCGCCTTCCTTGCGCTGGGAGTGGCGCCGGTGGTGATCGGCATGGCCTCCGGCCTCCTGTCCGGCAGTTGAGAGGGGTCCGAAGTCGATCAGGAAGTCGATCTGGGAGTCGATCTGGAGGCCATCCGGAGACACGTCCGCGAGGCCCGCCGAAGGGGCGCACGAATGACCAGCTGAATGACCGGCCGAATTGGCCAACTGAAATGACCATCTGAGATCACGTCAAAAAGCTGAATCAGCGGGAGGTTGTCATGTCGATCATCTGGTTTCGCGTGCGGACGGGACTGAAGGGACTGGCGGGGTGGAGGCGCCGTGCGGGCGATGCGGGAATGTCCACTTCGGAATACGCCATGGGCACGATCGCGGCGTGTGCGTTCGCGGCCGTTCTGTACAAGGTGGTGACAAGTGAACTGGTCTCGACGGCACTTCAGTCGACCATCGGGAAGGCGCTCGATGCGCCGTTCTGACCGGGGTTTCGTGACGGCGGAGGCGGCATTGGTCATTCCGGCGCTGGTGCTCTTCGCGGCGCTGCTGGTGTGGGCGCTGATGGCGGCCGCCGCGCAGATCCGGTGTGTCGACGCCGCTCGGGCCGGCGCCCGGGCGGCGGCCCGGTCGGAACCGGCGGGCGCGGCGGTGGCGGCCGCGGTGGCCGCGGCCCCGCCCGGGGCGCGGGTGGAGCTCTCGCGGACGGGTGACCTGTGGCGGGTCCGCGTCTCGGCTCCCGCCCCGGGACCGGCCGCGCTGCCGGTCCGCCTCACCGCCGTGGCCGCCGCCCTGGCCGAGGACACCGTGGGGCCGCCGCCGTGACCGGGGCGCGTGCGGAGGCGCGGGACCGGGGGTCGGCGACGGTGTGGGGTGTCGTGGTGGCGACCGTGCTGGTGGCGGTGTTCGGCGGGGTGCTCCTGCTCGGGCAGGCGGTGGTCTCCCGGCACCGTGCCGGGGCCGCCGCCGACCTGGCCGCCCTCGCCGCGGCGGTGAGCTGGGCCCACGGCCCGGCGGCGGCCTGTGCCACGGCGGCACGGGTGGCGGGGGCGCAGGGCGCGCAGGTCACCGGGTGCGTGGTGACGGGTGAGGTCGCGGAGGTCACCGCCCGCGCCCCGACGGGCCCCTTCGGCCCGGAGCTGCGCTCCCGCGCGGGCCCGCCGCCGCCCGCACTGCTCGATGAGGGTGCCTCCACGAGTTCGGGCCGGCCGGGCGAGGGCTCTCCGCGGGGCCGCGCCGCCCCGGTGAGGCCATCTCCTTGGTGAGGGCGCTTTCACGGGGCCGGGCCACCCCGATGGGGGCACTTCTGCGGGCCCGGGCCGGGCGGCGGTGTGGTGCGGGCGGAGGGGAGGGGCGATATCCAGCCAATCGGCCGCCGGCCCGCGAGGCCCGCGCGGACCGCCCGGGCGGTGCGGTGCGGCCCGGACCCCCCGGGACCGGGATCGGGGCTGGGGACGACCTGCCCCTGGACCCGCCCGGGACCTGCCCTGGGACCTGCCCTGGGACCTGCCCCGGGACCTGCCCCGGGACCCGCCCGGGACCCGCCCTGGGACCCGCCCAGGACCCGCCCAGGACCCGCCCAGGACCCGCCCAGGACCCGCCCCGGGACCTGCCCCGGGACCCGCCCGGGACCCGCCCGGGACCGGCCCAGGACCCGCCCCGGGACCCGCCCAGGACCCGCCCGGGACCCGCCCAGGGCCCGCGCCGGGACCTGCCCTGGGAACTGCCCCGGGACCTGCCCCGGGACCCGCTCAGGACCCGCCCAGGGGTGCGGAAGCGCTCAGGGGGCTGGTGGTGGGGGTTCCGAGAGGAGGTGGGTGAGGAGGCGGACGGCGCCGCGCTTGTGCAGGGGGTCGTTGCCGTTGCCGCACTTCGGGGACTGGATGCAGGAGGGGCAGCCGGCCTCGCACTCGCAGGCGGCGATCGCGTCGCGGGTGGCCGTCAGCCAGGCGCGGGCCGTGTGGAAGGCGCGCTCGGCGAAGCCGGCTCCGCCCGGGTGGCCGTCGTAGACGAAGACCGTCGGAAGGAGGGTGTCGGGATGCAGCGGGACGGAGACCCCGCCGATGTCCCAGCGGTCGCAGGTGGCGAAGAGCGGCAGCAGGCCGATGGAGGCGTGCTCGGCGGCGTGCAGAGCGCCGCCGAGGATCTCCGGGTTGATCCGGGCCTCGTCGAGCTGGTCCTCGGTGACCGTCCACCACACGGCCCGGGTGCGCAGGGTGCGGGGCGGCAGGTCCAGCTTGGCCTCGCCGAGCACCTCGCCGGTGATCAGCTTGCGGCGCAGGTAGGAGACGACCTGGTGGGTGACCTCCACGGAGCCGAAGCAGAGCCGGCCCCGGCCCCAGGCGATCTCCGTCTCGGTCTCCAGGACCGAGATGGCGGTCGTGTCCCGGGCCGTGGTGGAGAAGGGCGGGTTCGCCTCCTCGACCAGCGCGACCGAGTCCTCCAGGTCCAGGTGCTTCACGAGGTACGTGCGGCCCTGGTGGAGGTGGACCGCCCCGTCGTGGACGGCGGTGTGGGAGGCCTCCTCGTCGACCGTGCCCAGCAGCCGGCCCGTGGCGGCCTCCACGATCTGGACCGGGCGCCCGCCGCCGCCCCGGATGTCGGTGAGGTCCGAGGCCCGTTCCCGGCGGGTCCAGTGCCAGGCCGTGGCCCGCCGCCGCAGCAGTTTCGCCGCTTCGAGCTGGGGGAGGAGCTCGCGCGCCGCCGGGCCGAAGAGGTCGAGGTCGGGCTCGGTCAGCGGCAGCTCCTCCGCCGCCGCGCACAGGTGGGGGGCCAGGACGTACGGGTTGTCGGGGTCCAGGACCGTGGCCTCCACCGGCTGCTGGAAGAGGGCCTCGGGGTGGTGGACCAGGTAGGTGTCCAGCGGGTCGTCGCGGGCGATCAGGACGGCCAGCGCGCCGTGGCCCGAGCGTCCGGCCCGGCCGGCCTGCTGCCACAGGGAGGCGCGGGTGCCGGGGTAGCCGGTGATCAGGACGGCGTCGAGGCCGGAGACGTCCACGCCCAGCTCCAGGGCGGTCGTCGCGGCCAGGCCGAGCAGGTCGCCCGAGTGCAGGGCCCGCTCCAGGGCCCGGCGCTCCTCGGGCAGGTAGCCGCCGCGGTAGGCCGCGACCCGCCGGGGCAGCGAGCGGTCCACGGCGGCGAGCTTCTCCTGGGCGATCACCGCGATCAGCTCGGCGCCGCGCCGTGAGCGGACGAAGGCGACCGTACGGACGCCCTGGACGACCAGGTCGGTGAGGAGATCGGCGGTCTCGGCGGTGGCCGTACGGCGTACGGGTGCGCCCCGCTCGCCCTTGAGCTCGGTCAGGGGCGGCTCCCACAGGGCGAAGAGGACCTCACCGCGCGGGGAGGCGTCGTCGGAGACCTCCACCACCGGCAGGCCGGTCAGCCGGGACGCGGCGGTCGCCGGGTCGCTCGCGGTGGCGGAGGCCAGCAGGAACACGGGATCGGAGCCGTAGCGGGCACACAGCCGGCGCAGCCGCCGCAGGACCTGGGCGACGTGGGAGCCGAAGACGCCCCGGTAGGTGTGGCACTCGTCGATGACCACGTAGCGCAGGGCCCGCAGGAAGGAGGACCAGCGCGGGTGGGCCGGGAGGATCCCGCGGTGCAGCATGTCGGGATTGGTGAGGACGTAATTGGCGTACTGGCGCACCCACTCGCGCTCCTCGAAGGGGGTGTCCCCGTCGTAGACCGCGGGCCGGACGGCGTTGCCGAGGGGGCCGGCCAGTTCCCGCACGGCGCGGCGCTGGTCGGCGGCCAGGGCCTTGGTCGGGGCCAGGTACAGGGCGGTGGCGCCGCGCCCGTTGGGTGCCTCGGCCCCGTCGGCGAGGGCGGAGAGCACGGGCGCGAGGTAGGCCAGCGACTTGCCCGAGGCGGTGCCGGTGGCGACGATCACGGACTCCCCGTCGAGGGCGTGCTCGGCCGCCGCGGCCTGGTGTTCCCACGGATGGTCGATTCCGGCGGCCGCAATCGCGGCTACGACATCAGTTCGGATGCGATCGGGCCAGACCGCATGACGGCCCTCCCGAGGGGGCAAGTGCTCCGTATGGGTGATGCGCGCAGCCCGGGAAGGCCCCCGTGACAGCCGGTCCAGGACCGTGCCGGGGGTGGGTCTGATGTCCTCGTGTGCCGTGGGCGGACCGGGACGGTGAGTGTTGGCCATTGGAACCGAGTGTGTCACCGGCGTGCGGGACAATGGTCAGAAGGCGTCGTGCGCGCCTGCCGGTAAGTGATTGAATGCCATCGCGGCAGCCAATCCCTCTCCCACCCCCGGGTGGGGAGGCCCCTGGGGGGCGCCGCTCGATAGCAAGGTGCTGGAGGATCCGTGGACCTGTCCCTGTCGACTCGCACTGTCGGCGACCGTACGGTCGTGGAGGTCGGTGGCGAGATTGATGTGTATACCGCGCCCAAGCTGCGCGAGCAGTTGGTCGAGTTGGTGAACGACGGCAGCTACCACCTGGTTGTCGACATGGAGCGAGTGGACTTCCTCGACTCCACCGGACTTGGTGTGCTCGTGGGAGGCCTCAAGCGCGTCCGCGCGCACGAGGGCTCGCTGCGTCTGGTGTGCAACCAGGAGCGCATCCTGAAGATCTTCCGAATCACCGGTCTGACCAAGGTGTTTCCGATCCACAACTCGGTGGAAGACGCCGTCAACGCCACCGACTGAGGGCGCTCGGCGGCGAAACGGCCGATGATGGAGCGGGGGGTACCGGGCCACGAGCGGTCCGGGCCCCTGTAAGGCACGCCCGTAGTCCGAGGGGGACGCGCATGGCCACCGTTGAACTGCGCTTCAGCGCCCAGCCCGAACACGTCCGGACGGCCCGCCTGGTCGCGGCCGCCGTGGCGCGCCGGGCCGGTGTGGAGGAAGCCGTCCTCGACGAGGTCCGCCTCGCCGTGGGCGAGGCCTGTTCGCGTGCCGTCGGACTGCACCGCACCAACGGGCTGACCGCGCCCGTCCGGGTGGTGCTGACCGAGGAGGAGAAGGTGTTCTCCATCGCGGTCAGCGACGAAGTGCCCGGACCGGCCGGCGGCCCGGATGCCGCCGTGCCCGGGATCGACGCCGTGCTGGACCCCGACGCCGAGGGCGAGGACGAGATGGGCCTCGCCGTGATCAGCGGCCTGGTCGACGACGTCGACGTCATCAGCGGCGAGGCCGGCGGGACCATCCGGATGAGCTGGCCCGTCTCGGGTACCTCCGAACTGGCTTAGTAGACCCCGCTCAGCAGACCCCGCTCAGCAGACCCCGGCCGGGCCTCGGCTCGGCTGCGCCATCGCTTCGTGCCCGCCGGGCGGCCCCTCGTGCCGCCCGGCGGGCCTTTGTGCTGCCCGGGAAGCCCGTGCGCTGCCCGGGGGGCCTTCGTGGCGGGTGGTGGAGGGGGCTGGCGGGTTCTCGTCCTGCCCGGCGGGTTTGGTGGGTTCCCGTCGGTTTCCTGTCCCGTTCCTGTCCCGGTGGGGGTGGCCGCGGGGCGTTGCCGGAGGCCGGTCGTCTGGCGGCGGGGGACCGGGCGGGTGCCGGTAAGGCGTGGGAAGCGCCGATCACGGGGGCGCCGATGATGTTCCGCCGCGCGTGCCGACGTATCTTCCGATCTTATTCAATGGTGTGCCGAGCAGGGCCTTTCGGGTGCCCGTAGATCAATTCCGTGATCGTTCTCCGGCCGTTCTCCGATCGCTCTCCGCCGGATTTCCTGATCGCTGATCAAGCGTCAATGCTTTTGCCCCGTTACCGCTTTCGAGGGTAATGGAGTGACCAGATCTATTGGTGAGGAGCAAGTGCGGGCCAATTCCGTTTCCCGCGTACTGTTTTGATCGGGTCGCGCTCCCTACAATCCGTCCACATCTTGAGCTCATCACGTCAAGGAGGACGAATGACGGGGCTCTTCACCCCTATCGCGCCGGGTCGCACCACGGACCTGGCATCCGCAGTACTCACGGATGACAATCGGCTCATCGTGATCATCATTGCGGCCGTGGCCATCGCCGCGCTCGTCGTCGCGCAGATCCTGGTCCGCCAGGTGCTCGCCGCCGACGAGGGAACCGACAAGATGAAGGAGATCGCCGCCGCCGTCCAGGAAGGCGCCAACGCCTACCTCGGCCGGCAGCTGCGCACCCTCGGCATCTTCGCTGTCGTCGTGTTCTTCCTGCTGTTCCTGCTCCCCGCCGACGACTGGACGCAGCGGGCGGGACGTTCCGCCTTCTTCCTCGTCGGCGCCATCTTCTCGGCGGCCACCGGCTACATCGGCATGCGCCTCGCGGTGCGTGCCAACGTCCGCGTCGCCGCCGCCGCGCGCGAGGCCACCCCCGCCGAGGGCGAGCCCGCCAAGGACCTGACCGAGGTCTCCCACAAGGCCATGCGGATCGCCTTCCGCACCGGCGGCGTGGTGGGCATGTTCACCGTCGGCCTCGGCCTGCTCGGCGCGTCCTGCGTCGTGCTCGTCTACGCCGCCGACGCGCCCAAGGTCCTGGAGGGCTTCGGCCTCGGCGCCGCGCTCATCGCGATGTTCATGCGTGTCGGAGGCGGCATCTTCACCAAGGCCGCCGACGTCGGCGCCGACCTGGTCGGCAAGGTCGAGCAGGGCATTCCGGAGGACGACCCGCGCAATGCCGCGACCATCGCCGACAATGTGGGCGACAACGTCGGAGACTGCGCGGGAATGGCCGCCGACCTCTTCGAGTCGTACGCCGTCACTCTCGTGGCGGCCCTCATCCTCGGCAAGGCCGCCTTCGGCGACCTGGGCCTGGCCTTCCCGCTGATCGTCCCCGCCATCGGGGTCGTCACCGCCATGATCGGCATCTTCGCGGTCTCCCCGCGGCGCACCGACCGCAGTGGAATGACCGCCATCAACCGCGGCTTCTTCATCTCCGCCGCGATCTCGCTGGTCCTCGTCGCCATCGCCGTCTACGCCTACCTGCCGGGCACCTACAAGGAGCTCGTCGGCGTCGACGACGCCGCGATCTCCGGGCACTCCGGCGACCCGCGGATCCTGGCGCTGGTCGCCGTCGCCATCGGCATCGTGCTCGCGGCCCTGATCCAGCAGCTCACCGGCTACTTCACCGAGACCAACCGCCGTCCCGTCCGGGACATCGGCAAGTCCTCCCTGACGGGCGCCGCCACGGTCGTGCTCGCCGGCATCTCGGTCGGCCTGGAGTCCGCCGTCTACACGGCGCTGCTCATCGGCCTCGGCGTGTACGGGGCGTTCCTGCTCGGCGGCACCTCGATCATGCTGGCGCTCTTCGCCGTGGCGCTGGCCGGCACCGGCCTGCTCACCACGGTCGGCGTCATCGTCGCCATGGACACCT
The DNA here is from genome assembly GCF_024213195.1 of Streptomyces sp. TBY4. Classification (GTDB taxonomy): domain Bacteria; phylum Actinomycetota; class Actinomycetes; order Streptomycetales; family Streptomycetaceae; genus Streptomyces. The sequence continues at coordinate 80,080 of NZ_JANAVF010000012.1, forward strand.
TCGGCCCGGTCTCCGACAACGCCCAGGGCATCGCGGAGATGTCCGGGGACGTCGAGGGCGCCGGAGCGCAGGTCCTGACCGACCTGGACGCGGTGGGCAACACCACCAAGGCCATCACCAAGGGCATTGCCATCGCCACGGCCGTGCTCGCCGCGGCCGCGCTCTTCGGCTCGTACAACGACGCCATCGCGAACGCGGTGAAGGAGGTCGGTGCCAAGACGGCCGGGGAGATGAACCTCAGCCTGGACATCGCCCAGCCCAACAACCTGGTCGGGCTGATCCTGGGTGCGGCCGTCGTGTTCCTGTTCTCGGGCCTCGCCATCAACGCGGTGTCCCGTTCGGCCGGCGCGGTCGTCTACGAGGTGCGCCGCCAGTTCCGGGAGCACCCCGGGATCATGGACTACACCGAGAAGCCCGAGTACGGGCGCGTCGTGGACATCTGCACCAAGGACGCGCTGCGCGAACTCGCCACGCCCGGGCTGCTCGCCGTCCTCACCCCGATCGCGGTCGGGTTCACGCTCGGCGTCGGAGCGCTCGGTTCCTTCCTCGCCGGCGCGATCGGCACCGGCACCCTGATGGCGGTCTTCCTCGCCAACTCCGGTGGCGCGTGGGACAACGCGAAGAAGCTCGTCGAGGACGGGCACCACGGCGGCAAGGGCAGCGCGGCCCACGAGGCGGTCGTCATCGGCGACACCGTCGGCGACCCGTTCAAGGACACCGCCGGCCCCGCCATCAACCCGCTGCTCAAGGTGATGAACCTGGTGGCACTGCTGATCGCCCCCGCGATCGTGCAGTTCAGCTACGGCGCGGACACCAGCCCGACCGTGCGGGCGATCGTCGCGATCCTCTCGATCGGCATCATCGTCGGCGCGGTGTACGTCTCCAAGCGCCGCGGCATCGCCGTCGGCGACGACGCCGAGGGCGAGGGCTCGACGGCGGAGCGGGTGGGCCAGCAGGCCGACCCGGCGGCGGCGGTCTCCTCCTGAGACGGCAGCGGTCGCGGGCCTGAACCGGCCCGCTGCGGCTTCACTCGATCCGGCTCGGCCCGGCTCTCTTCGGCCCGACTCGGCCGTGCGCCCGAATGGCGGACGGGGGGCGCGTACTGACGCGCCGTCCGTCCGCCTTTGCGTTTCCCGGATGGTGGACGTGTATCTTCCGGGCCGAGAGCCTTCGAAGGGACCAATCCGGTGAACAAGAAGCTTGCGGCCGCGGTATCGGGCGCTGCGGTGCTGATGCTCGTCCTGTCCGGCTGCGGCGGGGACGACGGCGACAAGAAGACCGACGCCTGGGCCAAGAAGGTCTGCGACAGCTGGCAGCCCGAGCTCGAGAAGATCGAGAAGGCGAACGCCGACATCAAGCGGGTGGCGACCGAGAGCAGCAAGCCCGAGGAGGTCCAGTCGACCGACTCGGCGGCCTTCGGGACCATGTCCGAGTCGTACAAGGCGATGGGAACGGCCCTCGGCAACGCGGGAGTTCCGCCCGTCAAGGACGGGGAGAAGACCCAGGCCGCGGCGGTGATGGGCTTCGAGTCGACGTCGGCGGGCTACACCGCCCTGAAGACGAAGATGGACGCCCTCGACCCCAAGGACCAGGGCAAGTTCGCGGAGGGCCTCAAGGAGGTCGCCGGCGGTCTGGAGGAGGCGACCAAGGGCGGCAAGGAAGCCCTCGACCAGCTCAAGGCGGGCGGGCTCGACAAGGCGATGAACGGTCAGAAGGGCTGCCAGGTGACGACTCCGTCGCCGGCGAAGTCCTAGCTCGCACCGCCGCCTTGAGGGGCGGCGCCGCACACACCGGGGCGGCCGGGATCCTTCAGGACCCGGCCGCCCCGGCGCGTCTCCGCCCGTTCGGGCCGCCCGCGAGCGCGCTGTGAGTCGTACGGGACTGCGCCCGGCCGGGGCCCGTCCCGGGGTGCCGCGCCCGGGCGGCGGCTCGCGGCGGCGACGGGCGCCCGCGCCGCAGGCCGTGTGGCGCGGGCAATGGCGGCGGCAGCGGCCACAATGGGCGGGTGAGTACCACCAGCCTTCCTTCCGGTCTGCCCACCCGCCTCCCCTCGCCGGCCCGCGCGGCCGAGCTGCGCGCCGCGTTCCTCGCCGCGGGCTTCACCGCCGACGGGCTCCTCGACCTGCTCGGCGCCCCGGCGTACGCCGCCCTGGCCCGCAGCGAGACGGTCCCCGCCCTGCGCGCCACGCGGAGCCGCGGCGACGGGCCGCTCGCGAGCCTGACCCGGCTGTTCCTGCTGCGCCAGCCGGTGCCGCACGTGCACGCCGCGGCCGCCCTGCCCGTCGAGGCGGCGCTGGCCGACGGCTGGCTGCGGCGCGAGGGCGACGAGGTGCACGCCACCGTGGACGTGCGCCCGTACGGCGGTCCGGACGGCGAGGACTGGTTCATCGTCTCCGACCTCGGCTGCGCCGTCGGCGGGGCCGGCGGCATCGGCAGCCGCGAGGAGGGGGTGGTCCTCGGGGTCGGCGGCGCCTCCACGACCCTGGCCGGGATCACCGTCCGCACGCCGGTCGGCTCGGCCCTCGACGTCGGCACCGGATCCGGGATCCAGGCCCTGCACGCCGCCCAGCACGCGACCCGGGTGACGGCGACCGATGTCAACCCGCGGGCCCTGGAATTCACCCGGTTGACGCTGGCGCTGTCGGGGGCCCCCGAAGCGGAACTGCTCGCCGGGTCGCTGTTCGAGCCGGTCGGCGCGGCCACGTACGACCTGATCGTGTCGAATCCGCCCTTCGTGATCTCCCCCGGAGCCCGGCTGACGTACCGGGACGGCGGGATGGGCGGCGACGACCTGTGCCGGACCCTGGTCCAGGAGGCCGGGGCCCGGCTCAACCCGGGCGGATTCGCGCAGTTCCTGGGCAACTGGCAGCACGTGGACGGCGAGGACTGGCACGACCGGGTGCGGGCCTGGGTGCCGCGCGGCTGCGACGCCTGGATCGTGCAGCGCGACGTGCAGGACGTGACGCAGTACGCGGAGCTGTGGCTGCGCGACGCGGGCGACCACCGCACCGACCCCGCCGAGTACGAACAGCGGTACGAGGACTGGCTGGACGAGTTCGAGGCGCGCAAGACCAAGGCCGTCGGCTTCGGCTGGATCACGCTGCGGCGCAGCGACGCGGCAGAGCCGTCGATCGTGGTCGAGGAGTGGCCGCACTCGGTGGAGCAGCCGCTCGGGGAGGCCGTCGTCGAGCACTTCGCGCGCCAGGACTACCTGCGCGACCACGATGACGCGGCCCTGCTCGCGGGCTACTTCCGGCTGACCGGGGAGGTCGTGCAGGAGCAGGTCGGCGCGCCCGGGGCGGAGGATCCGGAACACGTGGTGCTCCGGCAGAACCGGGGCATGCGGCGCGCCACCAAGGTGGACACGGTCGGGGCCGGTTTCGCCGGGGTGTGTGACGGATCACTGAGCGCGGGGCGGATTCTGGACGCGATCGCCCAGTTGGTGGAGGAGGACCCGGTGGTCCTGCGGGACCGGACGCCCGAGGCGATCCGGATGCTGGTGGAGCAGGGGTTCCTGGAGCCGGTGACCGGGGCGGAAGCGGGAGCCGCGGAGGAGTAGGGCGGTCCGGCCGTCGGGCCGGCCGGCAGTCGGAGCCGGGATGTAACCCCAGGTTCGCCCGCTGTCTCCCCCCGGCTGAAATCCTCCCGGCAGCGGGATCCGGGGGGATCCCGGGAGCGGCCCGGGGGATGAGGGGAATGGCATGGAGCACGGTCCGGCGATCTTCGCAGCGGCCGTGTTCCTGCTGTTCGGGGCCGCTCTGCTGGTCTGGACGGGGGCGCGCGCCGCACGCGGCGCGCCGGTGGCCGAGGGCGTGCGCCCCCTCATGGCCGTACCGCTGGCACTGCTCGCCGGCGCGGTCTCGCTGGCCCTCGGGGCCTGGTGCCTCGGACGGCTGTGAGGGCGGCGGCCGCCTGAGGCGAAGCTCACGGGGCCGGGGTGGTGTCGCCCCGGTGGCCGGGGTGGTGGTCGCTTGTGGGGGTGGGTGCTTCGGGCCGGCGGGGCGGGGCCGGGGATCGGGGGCGCGGAATCGGCCGGATGTCGCTCACGTCCGGCGCGGGGCGCCGGGTTTCCTCCGCTCGTCCGGAATGCGCGCAGGATCGTAAAGCACGATGTGGGGCGGGGTCCTGGGGCGGGGCCAGACGGCCCCTCGGCCACTCTGCCCGGTGAGCGCGCAGGGCCCGGCGCGGCATCCGGGCGGCAGAAATGGCACTTGTCGGGTTACCGTTCGAGTGGCCGTTGCGGGCTTCTGCCGTTTGACACGGGGGCGGGTTGTACCGTCACACTCCGCAGCGTCGCCGTACTGCGACCGAGTGCCGACCGGAGAGAAGAGCCAAGTTGTCCCCGACTAGCGAGACCGCAAAGGGCGGCCGCCGACTCGTCATCGTCGAGTCCCCTGCCAAGGCGAAGACGATCAAGGGCTATCTCGGCCCGGGATACGTCGTCGAGGCGAGCGTCGGGCACATCCGCGACCTCCCCAGCGGCGCGGCCGAGGTTCCCGACAAGTACACCGGTGAGGTCCGCCGGCTCGGCGTGGACGTCGAGCACGACTTCGCGCCGATCTACGTGGTCAACGCCGATAAGAAGGCCCAGGTCAGGAAGCTCAAGGAGCTGCTGGCCGAGTCCGACGAACTCTTCCTCGCCACCGATGAGGACCGCGAGGGCGAAGCCATCGCGTGGCACCTGCAGGAAGTCCTCAAGCCCAAGGTCCCCGTCCACCGGATGGTCTTCCACGAGATCACCAAGGACGCGATCCGCGACGCCGTCGCCAACCCGCGCGAGCTGAACCAGCGCATGGTCGACGCCCAGGAGACCCGCCGCATCCTCGACCGCCTCTACGGCTACGAGGTCTCGCCGGTCCTGTGGAAGAAGGTCATGCCGAAGCTGTCGGCGGGCCGCGTCCAGTCGGTGGCCACCCGCATGGTGGTCGAGAAGGAGCGCGAGCGCATCGCCTTCCGCTCGGCCGAGTACTGGGACCTGACCGGCACCTTCGCCACCGGCCGCGCCGGTGACGCCTCCGACCCCTCCACGCTGGTCGCCCGCCTGAACACGGTGGACGGCAAGCGGATCGCCCAGGGCCGCGACTTCGGTTCGACCGGGCAGCTCAAGAGCGAGGTGCTGCACCTCGACGAGGCGAACGCGCGGGCGCTGGCCGCCGCGCTGGCGGAGACCTCCTTCGCCGTCCGCTCGGTCGAGTCCAAGCCGTACCGCCGCTCCCCGTACGCCCCGTTCCGTACGACGACGCTCCAGCAGGAGGCCTCGCGCAAGCTCGGCTTCGGTGCGAAGGCGACGATGCAGGTGGCGCAGAAGCTGTACGAGAACGGCTTCATCACCTACATGCGTACCGACTCCACGACCCTCTCCGACACCGCGGTGTCGGCGGCGCGGGCGCAGGTCACGCAGCTCTACGGGGCCGAGTACCTGCCGGAGAAGCCGCGCACCTACGCGGGCAAGGTCAAGAACGCGCAGGAGGCGCACGAGGCGATCCGGCCTTCGGGTGATCGTTTCCGCACTCCGGCCGAGACCGGTCTGACCGGCGACCAGTTCCGCCTGTACGAGCTCATCTGGAAGCGGACCGTCGCCTCGCAGATGAAGGACGCGGTCGGCAACTCGGTGACCGTGAAGATCGGCGGACGGTCGAGCGACGGACGTGACGCCGAGTTCTCGGCCTCCGGCAAGACGATCACCTTCCACGGCTTCATGAAGGCCTACGTCGAGGGCGCGGACGACCCGAACGCCGAGCTCGACGACCGCGAGAAGCGCCTCCCGCAGGTCGCCGAGGGCGACGCGCTGTCGGCCGAGGAGATCACGGTCGACGGCCACTCGACCAAGCCGCCGGCCCGCTACACCGAGGCCTCGCTGGTCAAGGAGCTGGAAGAGCGGGAGATCGGCCGCCCGTCGACGTACGCGTCGATCATCGGCACGATCCTGGACCGCGGGTACGTCTTCAAGAAGGGCACGGCGCTCGTGCCGTCCTTCCTGTCGTTCGCCGTGGTCAACCTGCTGGAGACGCACTTCGGCCGGCTCGTCGACTACGACTTCACCGCCAAGATGGAGGACGACCTCGACCGCATCGCGCGGGGCGAGGCCCAGTCCGTGCCGTGGCTGAAGCGCTTCTACTTCGGCGCGGAGGACGCGACCGAGGTCGTGCCGGCCGACGGCGACGCGCTCGGCGGCCTGAAGGAGCTGGTGACCGACCTGGGCGCGATCGACGCCCGGGAGATCTCCTCCTTCCCCGTCGGCGACAACATCGTGCTGCGCGTGGGCCGCTACGGGCCGTACGTGGAGCGCGGCGAGAAGGACGCCGAGGGCCACCAGCGGGCGGACGTCCCGGAGGAGCTGGCCCCCGACGAGCTCACGGTCGAGTACGCGGAGGAGCTCTTCGCGAAGCCGAGCGGCGAGTTCGCGCTCGGCAAGGACCCGATCAGCGGGAACGAGATCGTCGCGAAGGACGGCCGCTACGGGCCGTACGTGACGGAGATCCTGCCCGAGGGCACGCCGAAGACGGGCAAGAACGCGGTGAAGCCGCGGACGGCCTCGCTGTTCCAGTCGATGAGCCTGGACACGGTCACGCTCGAGGACGCGCTGCGCCTGATGTCCCTCCCGCGGGTCGTGGGCGTGGACGCGGAGGGCGCGGAGATCACCGCGCAGAACGGCCGCTACGGCCCGTACCTGAAGAAGGGCACGGACTCGCGGTCGCTGGAGACCGAGGACCAGCTCTTCGCCATCACCCTGGAGCAGGCGCTCGCGATCTACGCGCAGCCGAAGCAGCGGGGGCGCGCGGCGGCGAAGCCGCCGCTGAAGGAGCTCGGGACGGACCCGGTCAGCGAGAAGCCGGTGGTCGTCAAGGACGGCCGGTTCGGGCCGTACGTGACGGACGGCGAGACGAACGCGACGCTGCGGCGGGACGACGACGTCGAGACGATCACGCCGGAGCGGGGCTACGAGCTGCTCGCGGAGAAGCGCGCCAAGGGCCCGGCGAAGAAGACGGCCAAGAAGGCGGCGAAGAAGGCTCCCGCGAAGAAGGCGACGGCGACGAAGACCGCCGCCGCCAAGAAGACGACGACGGCCAAGAAGGCGACGGCGGCGAAGAAGACCACCGCCACCGCGAAGAAGACCGCTGCGAAGAAGACGGCGGCCGCCGCGGCGGACGAGTAGTCACCGGCAGGGCCCGTGCAATGCGCACGGGCCCTTGCTGTTTCAGCCGTCCGGCGCTTGAGGACCGGGGTCTGGGGCGGAGCCCCAGGATCTTCCCGGGTCCGGGCGGAGCCCGGGGAACGGTGGAAGGGGGGTAGGGGACCAGCCCCGCGCAGCGGCGGCACGGACCCCGCGGGCGGAGCCCCGGGGAGGTGGGTCGGGGGTCACACCGGACCTTGTCCACAGCCCTCCGCACCCGCCCAGCGCAGCGGATAGGCTGGGCGGATGACGCGAGCCGAGCAGCCAACGGTCGTGACCGCCACCACCGACACCGCCCCCACCTACGACGAAGCCCTCGCCGCGGACTCCCGCGAGCGCGCGGTGCGCGCCCTGCTGCGCACCCCCGGGCTGCGCCGTCTGTGGAGCGCGCAGCTGGTGAGCGGCATCGGCGATGCCCTCGCCCTGCTGGTCCTGGTGCTGCTGGTCTTCCAGGCCGCGGTGGACCAGGGGTCCTTCGGTGGCGGATACACCGGCTGGGCCCTCGCCGTGGCCGCCGTCTTCGGCGTCCGCGTGGTGTCCACCGTCCTGTTCGGCGCGGTCCTCCTCGGCCCCCTGGCCAAGCTCACCGCCCCCGGCAGCAAGCTGGACCGCCGCTGGACGATGATCGGCGCCGACGGGATCCGGCTCGCGCTCTTCGTCGTGGCCCCGCTGTGGCTCGACTGGATCGGCCCGAACGCGCTGACCGCCCTGCTCGCCACCGTCTTCGTCTCCGGCGCCGCCGAGCGGCTGTGGGGGCTGGCCAAGGACAGCGCCGCGCCCGCCCTGCTGCCGGCGCCGCCGCCGGAGGGGGCGACCGTACGGCCGCTGCCCGACCATCTCGACGCCCTGCGCCGGCTGAACCTGCGCACCGCCTTCGCGGCCATGCCGATCGCCGCGGCCGCACTGCTCGCCGCGACGCTGATCGGCAAGGCGCTCGGCCTCGGCATCGGCTGGTTCGCCGAGAACCAGGCGGCGCTGGGCTCGTACGTGGCCTCCGGCCTGTTCGCGGCCTCCGTGTCGCTGCTGCTCCCGCTGGTGCTGCCCGCGACGAAGACCCCGCGCCCCCGCTCCCCGCTGGAGGGGCTGCGCGCCCCCAAGGCGGGGGACCGGCCGGAGAAGGGCCGCACCGGGGCCATCCCGCTGCTCGTCCTCGTCTGCGCCGCCGTCGCGGGGGCCGTGGCCTCCGCCGCCGCGGTGGCCGTCCTGCACGCCACCGACCTGGGCGGCGGAGCGGCCGCGTTCTCGCTGTTCGTACTGGCCCTGCTCGGCGGAACCGCCCTCGGCATCCGCGCCACCCAGGCCGGCAAGGTCCTCCCCGCCCTGTCCCGGCGCCGCCTGCTGGCGCTGGCCGTGGGGGTGGCCGGGCTGGCGCTGCTGCTGACCGGGCTGGTTCCGGACACCTCGACGGTGGTGTTCCTCTCGCTGCTCGCCGGCAGCGCCGCGGGCGTCGCCGCGAACACCGGGCACACGCTGCTCGACCAGGAGACCGAGGAGTTCCGCAGGGCCCGGGTCACCGAGCACCTGCAGGCCGTCGTCCGGGTCGCCGTGGCCGTCGGGGCCGTGGCGGCGCCGCTGCTGGCCGCCCTGATCGGACCGCACCGGCTGACCGCCAGCGAGGTCGAGCTCGCCCACGGCGGCGCGGGCTTCACGCTGATGCTGGTGGGCGCCCTGCTGCTGCCGGTCGCCGTCATCGTCCTGGCCAAGGCCGACGACCGCAGCGGCGTACCGCTGCGCCGCGACCTGCGCGAGGCGCTGCGCGGCGGGGAGCCGGTCCAGGCCGCGTCCGACGCCGGATTCTTCATCGCCCTGGAGGGCGGCGACGGCGCCGGCAAGTCCACCCAGGTGGAGGCGATGGCCGACTGGATACGGGCCAAGGGCCACGAGGTCGTCGTGACGCGCGAGCCCGGGGCCACCCCGGTCGGCAAGCGGCTGCGCTCGATCCTGCTCGACGTGTCCTCCGCCGGACTCTCGAACCGCGCCGAGGCCCTGCTCTACGCGGCCGACCGCGCCGAGCACGTGGACACCGTCGTACGGCCCGCCCTGGAGCGCGGCGCGGTGGTCATCACCGACCGCTACATCGACTCCTCGGTGGCCTACCAGGGCGCCGGCCGGGACCTGTCCCCGACCGAGATCGCCCGCATCTCGCGCTGGGCCACGGGCGGCCTCGTACCGAACCTGACCGTGCTGCTCGACGTGTCGCCGGAGACGGCCCGCGAGCGGTTCACGGAGGCGCCGGACCGGCTGGAATCGGAGCCGGCGGAGTTCCACCAGCGGGTGCGCGCCGGATTCCTGACCCTGGCCGCGGCCGACCCCGGACGCTACCTGGTGGTCGACGCGGGCCAGGACCCGGAGTCGGTCAGCACCGTCGTGCGGCACCGCCTGGACCGGATGCTCCCGCTGTCGGAGGCCGAGGTGGCCGCGCAGGCGGAGGCACACCGGCTCGCCATCGAGGAGGCCGAGCGCAAGGCGGAGGAAGAGGCCGCGCGCAAGGCCGAGGAAGCCCGGCTGCGCGCCGAGGAAGAGGCCCGCAAGGCCCGCGAGGCGGAGGAGGCCCGGATCGCGGCCGAGGCCGAGGCCGCCCGCAAGGAGCGCGAGGAGCGGCTGCGCGCCGAGGAGGAGGCCCGCGCCCGGGCCGAGGCCGAGCGGCTGCGGCTGGAGGCCGAGGAGAAGGCCCGCGCGGTGGAGCAGGAGCGGCTGCGCAAGCAGGCGGAGGAGGAGGCCCGGCTGCACGCCGAGGCCGAGGAGCGCCGGCTGGAGAAGCAGCGGCGGGCCGAGGAGGCCCTGCTGAAGGCAGAGGAGGCGCGGCGGCTGGCCGAGGCCTCGGCGGCGGAGGCGGCGGCGAAGTCCGCGGCGGCTGCGGCTGCCGCGGCGGCTTCGGTCGCGGCTGCTTCGGCGGCTCCCGTGGCTCCGGCGCCTTCCGTGGCTCCGGCGCCTTCCGCTGCTCCGGCGGCTTCTGCGCCCAAGGCCGACCTGCGCAAGGAGCCGCGCGAGGACGAGGACGTGACGATCGAGACCCCGGTCGTCAAGCGGGTCGTGCGGCCCGACGACGTCACCCAGACGGTCCCGGTCCCGAAGGCCGGTCCGGCGACGGGTCCGGCGGACGAGACGGCGGTTCTGCCGCCCGTCCGCGCGACGGGGCCGGCGGACGAGACCGCGGTCCTGCCGCCCGTACGGCCCACGGCCGCGGGTGAGGCTGCGGCCGCGCGGCCGGCCGCGCCCAGGGCCCCGTACTCCGCTACGCGGCCGACGGCGCAGCGCCCCGAGGAGAACCCGGCCGACCGGGTCCCGCCGGGCATCTTCCGCGACTCGGGCAACGACGCGACCCGCGAACTGCCGCAGCTCGCCGAGGACGGCCGGCCGCGCCGGCCCCGCTCGGACTGGGCGGAGGAGACCCCGCTGGACGATCTGCCGACGCTGGCGGACGAGCTGCTCGGACCGCGCGGGGACGACGAGGACGACCGGGGCCGGGGGCCGCGCCGCCGCTGACGGGGATTGTCGGTGGGAGCCGCCACACTGGGTGAGCAGACGGCACGGTCGGTACGGACGGTTCGGACTTCGGACGGTTCGGGCGGTTCGCGAGGGGAAAGGTGGTGGGCGGGATGCCCGTATGGGACGACCTGGTGGGACAGGAGCGGGTCCAGGCGCAGCTGGCCGCCGCCGCCGTCGACGCCGACGCCCTGGTCACCGCCATCGAGGCGGGGACCCCGCCGCCGGCCGCCTCCAAGATGACGCACGCCTGGCTGTTCACCGGACCGCCCGGTTCGGGGCGGGCCACCGCCGCCCGCGCCTTCGCGGCCGCGCTCCAGTGCACGAGTCCGGACCGCGCCCTCGGCGGGGAACCGGGCTGCGGGTTCTGCGACGGCTGCCACACCACCGTGATCGGTACGCACGCCGATGTGGAGATCGTCCGTACCGACCTGCTCTCCATCGGTGTGAAGGAGACCCGGGCGCTGGTGCGCCGGGCGCAGCTCTCCCCGGCCGTCGGACGCTGGCAGGTCATCGTCCTGGAGGACGCCGACCGGCTGACGGAGGGCGCCGGAAACGTGCTGCTCAAGGCCGTGGAGGAGCCCGCCCCGCGGACCGTGTGGCTGCTGTGCGCGCCCTCGCTGGAGGACGTGCTGCCGACCATCCGTTCCCGCTGCCGGCACCTTTCGCTGCGCACCCCGCCGGTGGCAGCCGTCGCCGAGGTGCTCGTGCGGCGCGACGGCATCGAGCCGGTCGTGGCGCAGGCCGCGGCCCGTGCGACCCAGGGGCACATCGGCCGGGCCCGCCGGCTCGCCACCGACGAGGCGGCCCGCTCGCGGCGGGCCACCGTACTGCGGCTGCCGATGCGGGTGGCCGACGTGGGCGACTGCCTGAAGGCGGCGCAGGAGCTGGTGGACGCCGCGGCGGAGGACGCCAAGCAGGTCGCGGAAGAGGTCGACACGAAGGAGACCGAGGAGCTGCGGGCCGCGCTCGGCGCGGGAGCGGGCACGGGCGGGCGGATGCCGCGCGGTACGGCGGGCGTGATGAAGGAGCTGGAGGACCGGCAGAAGCGCCGGCGCACGCGTACGCAGCGCGACAGCCTCGACCTGGCCCTGACCGACCTCACCGGCTTCTACCGGGACGTGCTGGCGCTCCAGCTCGGCTCCTCGCTGGCCCTTGCGAACGAGGAGATAAGGCAGGACCTGGACCGGATCGCCCGGGAGTCGGGCCCGGAGCGCACGCTGCGACGCATCGAGGCGATCATCGCGTGCCGGCAGGCGCTGGACCGCAACGTCGCCCCGCTGCTGGCCGTCGAGGCGATGACGATGTCGCTGCGCGCGGGCTGACGCGGGCGGCTCCGCGGATCGTTCCGCGCAGGCGACTCCGGTTGACGGCCTCACCCGTTCGAGGGGTCCGCGCGGCGGGCTGCGGACGCCGCCGGTCCCTGCGGGGCGGCGCCCCGTGCCCGTGCGGGTGCCCGCCGCCCGGCGCGGGTGCCACCGCCCCGGGCACGGCCGCAGGCCGTAGGCTCCGGGAATGGACACCAGTCGCCTGCTGCGCACCACCGGAACCGTGATCGCCGCTGCGGGGCTGCTGCTCTCCGGGTGCACCTCGGGCGGTTCGGGAACGCCCCGCGCCTCCGCTTCGTCCGGCGGGGCCTCCGAGGCGCAGTCCGCCGAGCCGGGCGCCGTTCCGGCCGCGCTGCGCCCGTACTACGACCAGAAGCTGAGCTGGCGCGAGTGCGGTGTGCCCGGCTTCGACTGCACCACCCTGAAGGTCCCGCTGGACTACGGGAACCCCGGGGCCGGGGACATCGACATCGCGGTGGCCCGCCGCAAGGCCACCGACCCCGCCAAGCGGCTCGGCTCGCTGGTGGTGAACCCGGGCGGCCCGGGCGGCTCCGGCATCGGCTACCTCCAGGCGTACGCGGGCATCGGATACCCGGCCCCGGTGCGTGCCGCGTACGACATGGTCTCCTTCGACCCGCGCGGGGTGGACCGCAGCAGCCCCGTGGAATGCCTGAACGGCCCGGCCATGGACAAGTACACGCAGGTGGACCAGACGCCGGACACGCCGGCGGAGCAGGCCCTGCTGGTGGCCGCCTTCAAGGAGTTCGCGGGCGCCTGCCGGACGCACTCGCAGCGGATCCTGCCGCACGTGTCCACGGTCGACGCCGCCCGCGACATGGACGTCCTGCGTGCGGCGCTGGGCGACGAGAAACTGAACTACGTCGGAGCCTCGTACGGCACCTTCCTCGGGGCGACGTACGCCGACCTCTTCCCGGGGCGGACCGGCCGGCTGGTCCTGGACGGGGCGATGGACCCCTCCCGGCCGGCGATCGACCTGAACCGGGACCAGACCGAGGGCTTCGAGACCGCCTTCCGGGCCTTCGCGGCGGACTGCGCGAAGCAGACCGACTGCCCGCTCGGCCAGGGCAGCCCGGAGCAGATCGCGGAACGCCTGAAGGAGTTCTTCCGCAAGGTCGACGCCCAGCCGGTCCCGACCACCGACACGGCGCGGCCGGCGCTCGGCGAATCGCTGGCGACGACCGGGGTGATCGCCGCCCTGTACGACGAGAACGCCTGGCCGCAGCTGCGCGAGGCGCTCGGGGCCGCGATCAACGATGACGACGGCAACGGGCTGCTGACGCTCGCCGACAGCTACTACGAGCGCGGGCAGGACGGCAAGTACGCCAACCTCATGTCGGCGAACGCGGCCGTCAACTGCCTCGACCAGCCCCCGGCCTTCGCCGGTCCCGAGGCGGTCGAGAAGGCCCTGCCCTCCTTCGAGAAGGCATCTCCGGTCTTCGGCGCGGGCCTGGCCTGGGCCTCGCTGAACTGCGCGTACTGGCCGGCCAAGGCCACCGGCACGGCGGAGGCCCTGCACGCGAAGGGGGCCCCGCCGATCGTGGTGGTCGGCACCACCCGCGACCCGGCGACCCCCTACAAGTGGGCCGAGGCCCTGGCGGGCCAGCTCGACTCGGGCGTCCTGCTGACCTACGACGGGGACGGCCACACGGCGTACGGCCGCGGCAGCACCTGCATCGACTCGGCGATCAACCGCTACCTCCTCGAAGGCAAGGCTCCGGAGGACCGAAAGAAGTGCTGACCCGGCGGCGACGGGGCCGTTCCGGGCCCCTGTTCGGGGCACCCCGTTTAACCCTGTAGACTTGGCGCCGCTGCTGATGAGAGCCTCCCACCAGGGAAATTCTTGTCTTCCCAGCGGTGCCGCCTTAGCTCAGCTGGCCAGAGCAACGCACTCGTAATGCGTAGGTCTCGGGTTCGAATCCCGAAGGCGGCTCTGTAGAACCCCCAGGACTCACTCGCCGTGACCTGGGGGTTTTGCTATTTCCGGGGTCAGACGGCGCGTGCGTCGCCTGGGGCCCGAAACCCCGTGCGTGAGCGATGCGTGAGCGGAGGGGGCGTCAGCCCTTCTTCGCGGCCTTCTTGGCCTTGCCCTGCTTCTTCCCCTTGGCCTTCGCCTTCTCGGCTTGCTTGGCCTTCTTGGCGGCCTTGCGGGCCTGCTCCTCCTGCTCCGCCTTGCGTTGGAGGGGGACCAGCTTGGCGGTGGCCTCGGCGGCGCTCTTGCCGACGTGGGGGAGCACGCTCTGATAGATGTCGCGCGTGATCCGGGTGTCGCTGTGCCCGAGGGTGTCAGACACGATCTTGATGTCGATGTCGGCGGCCAGCATGAGTGTGGCCGCTCCGTGCCGGAGGTCGTGCAGCCGGATCGGCGGCAGCCCGGAGGCCGTCACGAGCCGCTCGAAGAGATCGGTCACCTTGCCCGGGTGGAGCCAGGAGCCGTCCTCCTGCGTGAAGACGAGCCCCGTGTTCACCCAAGCAGACCCCCACTCCGCGCGGTCGGCCCCCTGTTGCTTGCGGTGCCGCTCCAGGACGCCGACGGTGTCGTCATCGAGCGCGACCACGCGGCACCCGCTGTCCGTCTTCGGCTCGGACGCCTCGACCTCCCAGCCGTCCTGGACGAGCTGCCCCGTCACTGTGAGGGAGTGCCGGTCGAGATTGGTCTCCGACCACGGCTGTCCGCACGCCTCACCTCGCCGCAGGCCGCGGAACGCGATCAGGTGCCACATCGCGTACAGCCGGTCGTCGGCGACGAAGTCGAGGAAGGCGCCTGTCTGTTCCGGCGTCCAGACCATCACCGGGGAGGGCTTCTCGCCGGTCTGCTCCCACTTGGCGACCCGCTCGTCCGTCCACACCAGCGCCTTCGGCTTGCGCACCGGATCGATCTCGACGTGGGCCGCCGGGTTGAACGTGATGATCTGCTGCCCGATCGCATCGTTCAGGGACGCGCGGAGCGTCGCCTTCACGTGCTGGCGCGTCGCCGGACCTGTCACCCGGCGGAAGGCCGGCATCGCGTCGAGCGCAGCCTTCAGCGCCTTCCGGCGAGCACGGTTCTCGCCGCCCTTCCACGGGATCGTCGCCAACTCCTCCACGGCAGCACGCCGCTGGGCGTTCTGTTCCAGGACCTCGGCGTTGCCGTCGGCGATGGCCGTGAACATCTCGCTCAGGTGGCTGACCCTCAGCCGGTCGAGGCGCCGGTGCCCGATGCGCGGCTTGAGGTGCACGCGGATGTCGGTCTCGTACCGGCTGATGCCCGACTTCCGGATCCGCTTGCCCGCCAGCCAGCGGTCCAGCCACTCGGCGACGGTCAGGCTGCCGACGAGGTCTTGGCCGGCCTTGAGCCGCCGCCGGGTCTCCTCCACCTCGGGCAGGGGCAGTTTCTCGCCGCTGACTTCGGCGAGCATCTCGGCGACCAGCTGTATGCCTTCGGGGTCGTCGGCGTCTACGAGTCCCAGGAGGGCTCGTACGTGGTCGAGGTCGGCCTGGGCCGCCTTGAGGCTGCTGTACCCGCCACGGGCGAAGGATCGCCGACTGCCGTCCTCGTGGGGCGGCAGCTCCTGGCGTATGGAGTAGGTGCAGTGGTTCCTGCTGTTGCGCTTGGGGCAGGAAGTGCCGAGTTCCTTGCCGGTCTTGGGGTCGCGGCAGGAGCAGCGGCGGTAGGTGGAGCCCTTCAAATGTCGTCCTCGTCGTCGTCGGTGTCGGGTAGGTCGATGCCGGTGAGTGCTGGTGGCAGCTCTGGCGGGGTGGCGCCCTCTTCGCGGATGTCCTCGCGGAGACCAAGGAGGCTCCACTTGGCCTGGTCAGCACGCTTGGCGTAGTCGTCCTTCCTGCGTTCGGCTTCCTCGCGCTGGGTGGGTGTGGTCGCCGTCTTCACCGCGAACTCAGCCCGCTCCACCTCGTTTAGGGCAGCCTCGACGGTGCGGACCAGGCTGGCGTGCCGGTTGAAGTCGGGGATCAGTCCGGAGTCGAGGGCGTCGTGGCTGGGCTCCTCGGCGGTGAACTTCCGCATGGCCTCCCAGGTCGGGATGAGCTCGTGGAAGGGAAGTTCCTGGGTCTCCTCGACGTAGCCGACGGGGAAGATCAGGCAGATCGGGGATGTGTACAGGGCGGCGGCCAGGATCATGACGTCGATCAGGGGCAGGTTGGCCCTGCGGCCTGATTCCAGGTTGGCGATCACGTTGCGCGGGATGGGGTGGCCGAGCTCTTCGCAGCGATCGGCCAGGCGCTGTGCGCTCCAGCGCATCTCCTTCCTCCGTCGCCGGACCTCGCCGGCGACGTTTTGCTTGATCCGGTCGACCCATTCCGGGAAGTCGTCCTCGTCTTCATCATCGAAACGGCGTTGTGTCATGCAGACACAATAGCTTTTTCATCATGGAACTCATACGCCTGGAGCCGGATGCGATGACGTGTTCGCCGTGGGCTGTGACGAGAGGGGCGCCGAGTGCGCGATAACCCGACTGGAACCGGGCCGAATGGGATGAGCCGGGATCAGCTGCTGGCCCTTCCGGTATCCGTTGACCTGGAGACAGGCAACCGTGCTCTGGGGATCGGGCGGAGCAAGGGCTATGAGCTAGCGAAGCGCAACCAGTACCCGTGCAAGGTGCTCCGGGTGGGCAACGGGTACCGCGTGGTTACGGCGGACCTGCTGAATCTGCTGGGTCTGGCCGCTTGAGGGGGAGGGAAGGTATCAGAGGGTTCTGCGCTGAGCTGACACAGAAGCGCTGGACTGTGCCGGGGGTCGTACGTACTGTTCGTGTTCCCCCGGCGCGGCCAAGTGCCCCCTGGGAAATGGGTGAGCCCCCGACGCGCCAACGTCGGAGGCCCTGGCAATACCCACACACGCGATCACACGGTCGACCCGAGTGGCCTGCACACACGCGGCCACAAGAGAAGGAGCTGCCTCTTGAAACCTACGACATCCACGCCCCCTGCCGCACCCGCCAAGACGGACTGGCCGGTGACCGCGATCCCCGGCCAGCCAGGAGCCCATCTCGCCTCGGTGGAGCAGTCGGACGCCGTCCCCGATGCCTCACTGGCCGAGCAAGGTGCCCTCCCCTTCGGGCCCCGTCCTGAAGGGGAACAGGCCCTGGATGACCTGGCCGCGCAGATCAGGCGCTACGTCATCCTGCCCAGTGATGAGGCGCTGACAGCGGTGGTCTTGTGGGTAGCGGCTACGCATCTACAGACCGCCTGGCAGCACGCCCCGCGGTTGGCGGTGGTCGGTCCGGCGAAACGCTGCGGCAAGTCCCGCCTCCTGGACGTGATCACCGAGACCGTGCACGACCCGCTGGTCACGGTGAACGCCTCGGCCGCCGCGATCTTCCGGTCGATCACGGAGACGCCGCCGACCCTGCTGGTCGACGAGGCGGACACCCTGTTCGGCTCGGCGAAGGTGGCGGAGAAGAACGAGGAGATGCGCGGCCTGCTGAACGCGGGCCACCAGCGCAACCGGCCCACCCTGCGGGTCTCCGGCCCCAACCACGAGGTGTCGAAGTTCCCCACCTTCGCCATGCCGCCCTCGCCGGCATCGGCGACCTGCCCGACACGATCATGGACCGGTCGGTCGTGATCCGGATGCGCCGCCGCAGGCCCGGCGAGAAGGTGGCGGAATTCCGCAGCGCCCGCGACATCCCCGCACTCAACGCCCTCCGCGACCGCCTCGTGCGCTGGCTGGGCCCCCTCCACGCCGAGGCGGTGGAGCTGACCCCCGCCATGCCGGTGGAGGACCGAGCCGCTGATACGTGGGAGCCGCTGGTCGCTGTCGCCGACCTCGCCGGAGGCGGCTGGTCCGAGCGCGCCCGCGCCGCCTGCCAGGCGATGACGAAGCACGAGGCGGAACAGGACCAGGACAGCAGCGGCATGGGCATCCGGCTGCTGGCCGACATTCGCCGCGCCTTCGCCGCTGAGGGAAATCCGCCGGTGATCCGCACCAGCCGCCTCCTGGACATCCTGAACAAGGACGAGGAGACGCCCTGGCCGGACTACACGGCCAACGGCCTGACCCCACGCGGTCTGCAGATCCTGCTGAAGGACTACGGCATCAGCTCCGCCAACCGCCGCTTCCACGGCGACGTCCAGGCCAAGGGCTTCACCCGCCTGCAGTTCACCGACGCCTGGGCACGCTACTGCCCCGTGCCCCAGCCGGAACCTGCCACCGGCGCCTGACCTGGCACCACCCGTCGCGACCCGTCGCGCCGCAGGTCAGACCGGTTACGAGTCATCGGCCCGCAACGAGTCGACTCGACATCAACACCCGACCCGTACCTGCCCTGACCAGGCCCGCGACGAGTCGCAACGACTCCCCACCCCCATAGGCGGCCACGCCGAGCTCCGGCATGCCCGGCGTGGCCGCCCCATCCCTTGCGCCTTTGGAGTACCTCCGCTTGTCCGCACCCGCCATCACCACCCCCAGCAGCGGGGGCCTCATCGCGATCCGCGTGGGCATCGCCGTCATCGGCGTCACCGGCTTCGCCCTCTCCTACGCAGCCCTGCGCCAGATGGCCGTCGCCACTAACACCCCCGGCCCGCTCACCTACGCCTTCCCCATCCTGATCGACGGGTTCATCGCCATCGGCACCGGCGCCCTCCTCCTCATGCGCACCGCACCCTGGCGAGCCCGCCTGTACGTGTGGTCGCTGGTCGGCGTCGCAACCCTCACCAGCGTGTGGGCCAACGCCCTGCACGCGATCCGCCTCAACCAGCAGATCCGCCATGAAGGGATCCACCTGGACGACGTGACCGTCGGCGCACTTTCCGCCATCGCGCCCCTCGCGCTGGCCGGAGCCGTCCACTTCTACCTCCTCACCCGCCACCACCAAGCCCAGCACGAACCCTCCGCCCGCCAGGCGGAAGAGCCACTGGCGGAACTACCCATGCCCCAGGCCGGCGGTACCGATGTGGCGGAAAGCCCTCCCGCTGTCGCGGACATCCCGACCCCGACCCCGGCGGCCAAGCCGAAGGGCCGGCGCCCCAGCGCCAGCGTGGACCAGCTCGTCGCGATCGGACGCACGGTCCCACGAGGGCCAGACGGACTGATCCAGCGCACCAAGTTCGAGGCCACGGTCCGAGGCGCAGGCCATCCCGTCGCCAAGGACCGCGTGGTCAAGGCGATGAAGATCATCCACGCCGAAACGGGCATCACGGCCGACGACCCGGCCTGACCGCTCCGTCCTTCCCTCGACGGCCGCCCCCGCACAGACCCGACACGGGGGCGGCCCCTCGTTCACGGTCTCCATCGCCGTGACCCCACCACCTCACCCCAGACCCGCCCAGGAGCCTCCCCATGCACGACAACCCGAACCAACTCCCCACACGCTCCGGACACATACCCTCCACCCCAGCCCCAGACCAGGCAGCAAGGTATGGCGTTGGACCGTCCAAGGGCCGGTCCAACGCAGCCTCCGCCCCGGGGGTGGCGGAGGAGCTCCGGCGCGAGGGCGCACCGGAGCAGGGAGGGGCGAGCGAACCCTTCGGCGTTCCCGACGTCGTGCGTGCCGCTGATGAAGCAGCGCTGTACCGCGTCGCCCGCCGCCGCGCCCGCGAAGAAGTCCAGCGCACCCAGCGCGTCGACGTCCGCTACAGCGTCACCGAGAAGCAGTCGATCCTCGCCGAAGCCCAACGCCTGGCCCTGGCCGCCGCGCATCTCGTCGGCGCGATCGTCATGGCTTACCTCCACGGCCACTTCGAGATCCCCGGCCAGCGCACCTCCTTCGACGACCTGATCGACGAGCTCGCCGCCCTTCGCGCGGAGATCTCCCCGATCGGCAAGAACGTCAACCAGATCGCCTTCAAACTCAACTCCGGCGGCCATCCCCATCCTGTGGACAGTGCCGTCCTGGCCCAGGCCGAACGTCTCCTCGCCCTCGCCCGTACCGCAGCCGAGGCGATCGACACCGCCGCGTTCCAGACGGCCGTAGCGAAGCAGGCGGCCTGATTGATCGCGAAGATCGGCAGGCCCGGCGCCAACACCCGAGGTGTCCTGCATTACCTCTACGGACCCGGACGCGCTAACGAGCACACCGACCCCCACCTCGTCGCCTCCTTCGACGGCTTCGCCCCTGACCCCGGACGAGATGAGACCGCCACCCTCGCCCAGCTCACGGCAGTCCTGGACCTGCGCGTCGTACAGGCAGGCAACCGCGCGCCCGACAAGCACGTGTGGCACTGCTCGGTCCGGGCCGCACCCGAAGACCGAACCCTGTCCGACGACGAGTGGGCCACGATCGCCCGCCGCGTCCTGAACGCCACCGGCATCGCCCCCGCCGGCGACCCCGACGCCTGCCGGTGGGCCGCCGTGCGCCATGCGGAGGACCACATCCACATCGTCGCCACCAAAGTCCGCGGCGACCTCACCCCGCCCCGGAACTGGAACGACTACCTACGCGCCGACCAGGAACTCGCCGTCATCGAGAAGGAATACGGCCTGCGGCAAGTCCTGCGCGGCGACCGCACCGCAGCCAAGCGCCCGACCCGAGCAGAGAAGGAGAAAGCCCAGCGCTCCGGCTATTCCGCCACGCCGCGTGAACGCCTGCGAACCATCGCCCGGACTGCCGTGACCGTCGCCACCAGCACCGAGGAGTTCTTCACCCTCCTCGAAGGCGCCGGCGCCCTCGTGGAGATCCAGTACTTCCCTTCCGGTGACATCCGCGGCTACAAGATCGCGCTCGATGGCGACAGGAACGCCCAAGGGGAGCCGGTGTGGTTTTCCGGCTCCACTCTCGCCCCAGACCTCTCCTACCCGAAGATCGCCGAACGTCTCACCGCCACCAGCCCGGTGCCGGCAGGCAGGCAGTCCACGGGCAGGCGCAATGCGTGGAAGCGGGTCACCGAGGCCACCGGCCGCATCCCGGAGATTCTCGACAACAGTGACGAGGCGACCGGCCAGGCCCACATCACCGTCCTCGCCGAAACCCTCGACGCACTCCCCCTGATCGCACCCGCCCACCTGCGGCCCCAACTCCGCCAGGCAGCAGCCGCCTTTGAACGCGCCAGCCGCTCCCACATCCGGGCCAGGCACCAGCAAGCCCAAGCCACCCGATCCGCCGTCAAGGCGATCCTGCGTGAACCCGCACCTAAGGACGGAGCCCTCCTCGCCATCCTCCTCGACGCAGTGCTCCTCGCCGTCATCGCCAGTCGGCACTGGCACCACACTCGCCACCACGATCAGCAAGCCGAAGCCGCCCACCGGAGCGCCGCGCACCTGCGTGCCGCCTACCAGGCCGCCGCCACCGAACCCATCACCGTGATCTACCAGCGGGGACTCGCCCTGACCCTCCCCCTGCAACAGAAGCAGGCCACGCTCGTCCGTCAGGTCCTGCCCAAGCTGGCCGACCAGATCATGGCCGAGCCTGGCTGGCCGGCCCTCGCCGTCACCCTCAACAACGCGAAAACCGCCGGACACGACCCGGCCGCCCTGCTCGTCCAGGCCATGGGCCACCGGGAACTGGACACCGCAGGTTCCCTCAGCGACGTCCTCGTATGGCGACTGCACCGGCTCGCCGACCTGGACCCGCACCCGGCCACAGGCCATCCCGCTCCCACACCAGCTTCGGCCGTGCTGCCCGCTCAACCGCGCCGTACGCGCTGACCCTCACATCCCACCCGACAAGGAGACCACCCTGAAAATCCACCCCATCGCCGCCATCTTCCCCATGCTCCCCGAGGACGAACTGCACGACCTCGCGGAGTCCATCAAGACCGAAGGCCAGATCAAGGAGATCGTCCTCGACCGCGACGGCGTCCTTCTCGACGGCCGCAACCGCCTCGCCGCCTGCGAACTCGCTGGCGTCGAACCCCGCTTCACCCGCTATGAAGGCGACAGCCCCCAAGCCCTGATCCTCAGCGCCAACCTGTACCGCCGGCACATCAGCAAGGGTCAGCAGGCCATGATCACTGTGATGGCGCGTTCACTCTCGGGACACTCCCTGCGCACCCAGGCCAAGCTCCACACGATCAGTCTCAGCGTGCTCTCCCGCGCCAACGTCGTACTCGAACACGGCCCCGGCCTCGCCGAACAGGTCCGCATCGGTGCACTACGGCTCGACGCCGCCTACGACGAAGTCTGCCGCCGCAAAGCCCAAGCCGCTGCGATGACCGACCAGTACGACAACCTGCTGATGCACGCACCCGACCTCGCCGCACAGGTCGCCGAAGAGCTCCTCACCCTCGACGAGGCAACCACCAAGCTCGGCTGGCGACTCGATGAAGAACGCCTCCGCCAGCGTGTGAAGGAAATCGACGCCGTCCGGCATGCCGACGGCGACACCACACCTGCCCACACCCACCTCGCCGAGCAGGGACAGATCACCTGGCAGCAAGCACACCAGCTCGCCGAACAGCACCACACCCAGCGGCAGGAGAATATCCAGCGCACACAGCAGGCCATCGAGCAGATCAGCGCGAACTGGACCGCCATCCAGAACGTCACAGCCCGCCCGGACACCCCCTACACGCGAGAAATTCTTGAAGGCCTCAGCCCAGAAGCCCACACCCTCATCCAGGGGCTGACCACCCAGGCCTGACCCGTGAACACCTCTGGGGCCAACGCCAAGGAACGGCGTTGGCCCCAGAGGCACATGCAACAGGCAGGCGATCTGTGACCGCCGCGCTAGCGCGTTCCTTTTCGGGACACTCCTGCGGAGCTTGCGCGACCACTCCCGTCGTTGTTGCACGGCCCCTGACGGCGAACCGCCACGGGCACGGCGGCTGGGGCGTCATCCCAGCCGCCGGTCGTGTTTGCGCTTCTGGCACGGGTATCGGCGCCGGGGTCTACCGGCGCAGCTCTTCCTCGATGAGGCACGCGATTGTCGGCCACGGGACAGGCAGGACGCCGAAGAGAGACCAGTAGCCGAACGCCTCGCGGACGATGGCGCTGACGCCGAGGTGTGCAACATCAGGGTCAATCGTGCCTATGACCCGCCGCGTGACGCCCCCAGCCCCGCGGGGCGCGGGATTGATCCCGTGACCAAGGAGGAGCGTGGCGGTGCGAAGGGCATCTAGCGTCGTTGGAGGTGCCACGTCAGCGAAGCACCCGTGGATCAGGTACTGCCAGTGTTGCTGGGTGCGCGCCCAGGCGAGCCGTTCCAGGCCGGTTCCCAGGTCTACGGCCATGCAGGTCGGGTCCTCGACGTTCCACAGGAGGACGATGTCGCCAATACCGAGGCCGAGGTGGCGGCAGTGCAGGGTGATGCCTGCGACCTCGCGCCGGCGCCAGGGGGTGAGGCTCCCGTGGACGCTCACATGGCGTGCGTGGAAACCAAGTTGGGAGAGGACGGAGAGCCAGCCGTCGAGGATGGCGCCGTACTCGTCGAGTCGTTCTATGGGCTGTACCCGGGAGACGTTGACGAAGGAGGTCAGGAAGCCGTCGTGTAGGGCGCCCGAGACGTCGCGTTCACCGGTGAAGCGGACGACGGGCTGGGGGAGGAAGCCGCGTCGGTACGTCTGGCGCTTGCCGTCCTTGAGGAGCGGGTCGAGTGCCTGGACTGCTGAGATGGTGAGCTCTGTGTCGCGCCCCCAGCGGAGCGGGAGGCAGTCGTCGCGTGGAGCGCCGATGTCGGCGAAGGCGGTCTGCAGGCTGTGGAGGAGTTCCCTCCACGAAGGCGACCGGCGTGGCGGGCGGTAGGGGGTGCCCCGGTGCGGGTGCTGGATCTCGACGCGGGGGCCATCGACGGTGAACTCCCAGTGGGGGCCTAATGCCGTGCGGAGCACGGTGGGTATTCGCAAGGCCAGGACGTCGCCGGCCGCACTGCTGGCCGCAGTCAGCACGATCGGGCTGCCATTGCCGAGAAGTGCCGCGCGGGGTCGAAGCGGCGCAGGCCGATCTCTTGGACCTGATTGTGGCCGAGGTCCTCGGCCTGCTCGATGGCGTGTGCCAGCCGACGGGCCGCCGCCTCGTCGTCCTCGTTGGGGTTGGCCACGGTGATGGCGCCGGTCTGGTCGCAGAGGGCGGCTTCGGCGCAGGTTCCGGTGCGCCAGGTGAGGGCGGCCATGGGTGTGCCTGCACGGAGGGACTCGCCGAAGATCGCGGCGCCGGCCTCCACGTAGGTACGGGCGTACGTGTACACGAAGACCGAGGCATCACGGATGGCGGCCGTCTTGGCGGGGCCACCGAGTTCGCCGACCCACTCGACGTGGTCCGCGCTGAAGAGGCGGACGTGGCTCTGCACGTAGTCGTGATTGAAGACTGGGCCGACGATGCGGATCTTCCGACCCAGGATCTGGGCGGCGCGTACGGCCAGGTGCGGCGCCTTCTCGGCGTCGATGCGGCCCAGCCAGACGAGATCCCGTCCCGCGACAGCCGGAGGCTCCTCCTCGTTGAGGCCGAGGTGCACGGCCAGCTCGGGGATCGGCTGGTGGTCGGCGTACCGCTCGATCATCTCGGGCGAGTAGCAGTAGAGGCGGGACCGCTTGCCGTCGAAGGCGGTGGTGGTGTGCTGGAAGACCGGTGAGTGCTGGAACGTGGCGACGTCGCAGTCCAGAGCGTTCCAGGTGCGGGTCCAGGCCGGCAGCGAGGGGTACTCGTGCCCCACGACCAGGAGGTCGTACCCGGTGTCGCGGAGCTCGCGTTCGGCGAGCGAACCGGCGGTGATGTCCTCTAGGCGGACCGGCTTGCGGACCCAGTCGTGTTCCAGGTCCGTGAGCCAGCCCTGCCCGAGGAGGTGTACGTCGGCGCCTGCGGCCCGGGCGCCTACGGCGACCGCCCACAGCCATCGTTCGATCCCGCCGTATCCGGCGGGTGGAAAGGCGTAGCTACCAGGGAAGTCGCAGACGCCGACGAGCACTTATGCCTCCGGTGTTCCGTCCGCCGAGATACGGCGGAAGCCGAGGTACGGGAAGAGAGATTCGGGAAGGACGAGGGAGCCGTCCTGCTGCTGGCACTGTTCGAGGAGCGCGGCCAGGGTGCGGCCGATGGGCAGGCCGGATCCGTTGAGGGTGGCGACGAGCTTGGGCTTGCCGTCCTCGCCTCGGGTGCGGATGTTCGCGCGACGGGCCTGGAAGGTGCCGAAGTTCGAGATCGAGGAGATCTCCCGGTACGTGTTCTGGCTGGGGATCCAGACCTCGATGTCGTACGTGAGCTGGGCGGAGAAGCCCGTGTCACCGGCGGCCAGCTTGACGACGCGGTAGGCGAGGCCGAGCTCCTTCAGGCACGCCTCGGCGTGGCCGACCATCGTCTCCAGCGTCGCGTCCGCGTCCGCCGGGTCGACCATCTGGACGATCTCGACCTTGGCGAACTGGTGCTGGCGGATCAGGCCCCGAGTGTCACGACCGTACGAGCCTGCCTCGGACCGGAAGCACGGCGTGTGCGCGGTCAGGGCCAGCGGCAGGTCGGCCGGCGGGATGATCTCGTCGGCGTAGAGGTTGGTCAGCGGTACCTCGGCCGTCGGGATGAGGAACAGCTCACGGTCGGCTACGCCGGTCTTGAACAGGTCCTCCTCGAACTTCGGCAGCTGCCCGGTGCCGGTCATCGTCTTGCGGGTGACCAGGTAGGGGACCGCGTGCTCGACGTACCCGTGGCGACGGGTGTGAATGTCGAGGAAGAGCGTCGCCAGGGCGCGCTCCAGCGCGGCGCCGGCGCCGCGGGAGACCGCGAAGCGGGGGCCCGACAGCTTCGTGGCACGGGCGAAGTCGAGGATGCCGGTGCCCTCGCCCAGGTCGACGTGGTCCTTCGGCTCGAAGGAGAAGGCCGGAGGGGTGCCCACACGCCGGACCTCGACCGCGAACTCCTCCGAGTCGCCGTCCGGGGCCGCGTCGTCGGGCAGGTTCGGGATGGTCAGGAGGAGCGCGCTCAGCTCCTCCTGTACCTGCTCCTGCTCGGTCTCGATTTCCCGGATCTGGTCCTTCAGCTCGCGGGCCCGCTCCTTCAGCTTGGCGATGTCGCCGCCCTGCCTCGCCGTCTGCTGGACCTCGCTCGCCACCCGCTTGGCCTCCGCCCGCAGCTCGTCGGCTGAGCGGATGCTCTGGTTGCGCCGGGACTGGAGGTCTTCCAGCCGGGACAGGTCCAAGGAGTAACCGCGACGAGCGAGCCGACGAACTGCTTCGGCACCCATTTCAATCAGGGCGCGGGCGTCATGCATGAGGAAGATCCTTTTTATCCAGCGAGTGGGATGGGGATACCCCATCGACGTTAGCAACCGTCGACCCCTCACTGATCCGCAATATCGCCGCGTCACTGGCGCCGGTGATCTCCTTGCCCGCACTCGAATCAAGATCGTCCAGGAGTGTGGTGATCAGAATGGGAAGCTCGTCATCGGGGATGGCGACCGGCTCGACGTACGGGGCCTCGGGGAAGAACAGCGGCATGGCTTCTCCCGCGGAGCGGTCGCGGTACCAGAGGAGGACCGAGACCAGCAGGCCGTGGCCGACGAGGACCCGGGGCCCAGGGCGTTCCAGAGCCCCAAGCGCTCCGGCGAGCATCCGGCGGATGCCCTCGCGCTGGGACTCGGAAGCGCCGGGTGGGCGCTCGCCGGAGCCGTGCGTGTCGAGCCAGACGGCGTATTCGAGGAAGGGGCTGCTCTCGAATTCCCCGTAGTCCAGTTCGTTCAGCCGGGCGTCGACCACGAGTCCGGCGGACGGGACACCCATCAGCAGCGAGGTCGTCTGGCGAGCCCGCGGGAATTCGCTGGTCAGCCAGGTGGCCACCGAGTGCAGGGGGAGCGTGGTCCAGGCGCGGCGCAGGGAGTGCCGGCCTTCCTCGTTGAGGTGGATGTGCTTGGTCGGGTCGCCGTTGACCAGGTACCGCTTGCTGTAGTTCGTCTGGCCGTGACGGAGGACGTACGTCGTCATCGGTCGCTCCCTGCTCCGGTAGCCAGCAGATCGGACAGCACCGCGGCGATCTTCGGTTCCGCGGAGTCGTGGATCTCCCTGTAGTAGAGGAGGCCATCGACAGCGAGGGCCCTGCACCACGGCAGGATCTCCGGTACGGGGATGCGGGAGATCCGAGCGGCGGTGGCCAACCGATCGGCCATCCCCCGTTCGAGGTCGTAATAGACGCTCCAGAAAGCCCAGTCGAAGACTGCGTCACCCTCCACTGGGTGGGGATCGATCAGGCGCGGGTGCCGCCGCGCGTCGAAGATGACGTTCTCCGCGTACAGGTCAGCGTGCAGGACCGTCGTCCGGGTGGGGGCCTGGCTCAGGCCGGCGAGCCCGTGGCACGCCTCCTGTACGAGTCCTTCATGGGTGCCGAGGTCGAGCGCCTGCGCTCGTTGGTGGATGCGAGGCAGAACGACCTCGTGCAGGAAGTCGGTCAGCTTGGGCACGCCCGGCCCGGGCCTTCGGCGGCCAAGGGTATGGAGCCTGTGGATCGCGGCGGCCACCGATTGCGTCTCCCGTGCGGGGCGATCGGCGCCCCCGGGCCGTCCGCCGACCAGCTCCAGGGCCGCCACCGAGAGGTCATCCGCCGCTTCGGCTACGTTCGCAGTCGGGCCGCCAGCCCATACCCGTAACGCGGTGATCTCGTGGCGGTAGCGGACGGGGTCGACCCATGCCTTCAGAACCAGCCGGCTCCCGTCGGGTGCCACGGCGAGCGCGACCGCCGAGGCGTGTCCGGCATCGTGGTAGCCCCTCAGTGAGAGGTCCCACCGCTGCGCCGCCTCGGCGAGGAGGCCCGGGGCGGCCTCCAGCCACTCCTGGGCCGACGGGCCGTAGTGCGCGAGCAGCCGCTCCCGACACCCCGAGGGCACATCTCCGAGCGTCTGCGTTGACATCAGCTCAGCACGATCCCGTCGGAGACCAGCTCGTCCGTGAGGGCAGGGAAGCCCTCCAGCGCCTCGGCCACGAGTGCCTGCACCTTGTCGGTCTCGACGTCCGGGGAGGACAGCCGGACCAGGATCCGCCACGGCTGGTCGAGACGCTGGCCGGTGGTGCTGACCAGGTGTACCTCCGCGTGTCCGTCGGTGGCCTCGTGCAGCCGCTCGGCCAGGCGCTGGGCGGCGATGTTGTAGAGCTTGCCGACGTGGTAGACGGGGTTCTTGCCGTTGGCGCCCTCCAGGTTCATCGGCCGCAGTGGCGTGATCAGCCCGTTGACCCGGTTGCCGCGGCCGACGACACCCTCGTCGCCGGACTCGATCGAGCTGCCGGTGTACGTCAGGTACAGCTCGTCCTTCTCCGGGACGTCGCGGGCGTTGAGCCGGAAGCGGGCCTGTGCACCGGGGAGTCGAAGGCCGGCCATGCGGTGGCACTCGGCGAGGACGCTCTCGGCGTTGCGGACGTACTCGGCGCGGCTGCCGACATGGCGCGACTTCTGCGGGACGCACAGGACGACGTCGGCCTGGTCCCCGTCCCAGTAGCCCATGAGCTTGACGTCGGAACCGCACCAGGCGTGGGAGAGGGTGAAGTCGCTCTCGCCGGAGAAGTGATTCACCAGCTCGCGGACAAACGACTCGAAGGCGTTCTCCGGGGCCCAGCCGGTGCCGAGGGAGGTGTCGTTCGAGAGCCGCACCCGCCGCTCGCGGAGGTCGTCGATGGACCGCGGGTTGAACCAGCGGGTACGGTCCGGCACCGCGTCGCCCGTGAGGACCGCGCCGGGGCTGGAGTTGCTGGTGATGTTGAACGTGATGTCGAGGTGGTCCGACACCTCGGGGAGCCGCTCGGCGAAGAACGCCCTGACCTCGGCCTCGACGATCTCCTCAACGGGGATCGTCTCGCCTCCGCACATGGGCGCGGCCCGCCCGTTGACCAAGACACGGACCGGGGCCGTCATCCCACCAGCGCCGTAGCGGACCTCGCTGGCCCCGCCGAGGAGGGCGAGCTTGTCGAAGTTGTGGTGCAGCACGGCGCCGAAGCGCTGGACCGTGTAGTGGCTGTAAGCGCGGGACAGCCGCTCGGCGAGGTGGTCGGCCAGGGTGTCGGGGTGGCCGAGTCCCTTCCGCTCCACGATGGTCGTCGCGTCGGGCTTGGTGCTGCCCGTCTCGATGGACAGGAAACCGCCCTCAGTCGTGATGGTTTTGCGCATGACAAACTCCGATCTCTCTGTCTGAAGAAGACGGGTGGGACGGTGAGCGTCATTAGCCAAAGCCGGTTGATGCAGGTTGAGTTGCCCGCATTTCCCAGCGGCGTTCTCGGTCTGTTGCGACAGTAGCCAGGACGCCCCGCGACACCCCGGAAAATCCTTCCGGGGTCCACTTCGGCCACGAGGTGATGATCAGGACATGCGAGGGATGACAGAGAACCTGACCATCGGGGAGCGCGTTGCCTGGTACCGGCGGCGGCGCGGCCTCTCCCAAGAGGTCCTGGCCGGCCTTGTCGGCCGTACCACGGACTGGCTGAGCAAGGCGGAGAACAACCGGATCGAGCTTGATCGCCTCTCGGTGATCACCTCGCTCGCCGACGCCCTCGACGTCTCCCTCGGAGACCTACTCGCGGAGCCGACGCTCATGGAGTGGTCGGCCGACAGCGGACACCGCACAGTCCCCGCGCTACGCGAAGCGCTGATGGACTACAAGCAGCTCACGCCCCTGCTGGGCCCTGCACCCGATGACGAACCACCTGCCCTACAGGACCTTCGAGCCAACGTGGGCGACGTCCTCGACGCCTACCAGGCATCCCGCTACGGCTTCGCCACCCGACGTCTTCCCCTCGTCCTGGCCGACGCGCTCGCCGCATCCCGCGCCTACTCGGGGTACGAGGGGGAGGAGGCCCATGCTCTGCTCGCCCTCGCCTACCACGGAGCAGCCATGGTGCTGGGGAAGGTCGGAGAGCCCGAACTGGCATGGATCGCCGCCGACCGCGGTCTGGCAGCCGCGCAGCACAGCGGCCGAAGCGCGGTCACAGGTTCGCTTTTCCGCGCGGTCACGCACTGTCTCCTGGCCACCGGACGCTTCACGGCAGCGGTTCAGCTCGTGAACGACGCGGCAGCCGTCATGCAGCCGGAACTGGGCACCGCAGACGACGAGTACCTCTCGGTGTACGGCACGCTGTTCCTCACCGGCGCGATGGCCGCCGCACGAGCAGAGGACCGTGCAGCTACGCAGACCTTCCTCCGAGAGGCCGACGAGACCGCGCAGCGACTCGGCACCGATGCCAACCACATGTGGACAGCCTTCGGTCCGACGAACGTCGCGATCCACTGCGTGGCCACCGCTGGCGAACTCGGCGACATCCAGATCGCCGCGGACCTCGGCGCACGCATCGACACCAGCGGAATGCCAGTGGAACGGCGTGTGCGGCACAGCCTCGAAGTTGCCAGGGCGCTGAGTGCCTGGAACCGCACCGACGAAGCCTTGGCCGTCCTCCTGGAAGCCGAACAGGCCGCCCCCGAACAGGTCCGGCACCACTACATGAGCCGAGAGCTGGTCATCGGCTGGATACGCGGTACCCGAGGCCGGCCCTCCCATCCCGTGGCCGACCTGGCGCGCAGGCTCCGCATCGTCGCTGGCGGCTAGAGTCGAATCCGTGAGCGAGAACGAGCATGAAGCGAAGATGGCCCACCCCCGCATGGCGGCCGGCGCTCTCTTCTTCGACGAAGCTGATCGAGTCCTCCTCGTCGAGCCGTCGTACAAGGACTACCGAGACCTGCCCGGGGGATACGTCGAACAGGGCGAGTCGCCCCGACAGGCCTGCGTGCGCGAAGTCCACGAGGAACTGGGCATCAAGCCCCCCATCGGCCGCCTGCTCGTCGTCGACTGGGCGCCGAACCCAGGAGAGGGCGACAAGGTCCTCTACCTCTTCGACGGCGGCCTCCTCGACGCAGATCACCGCCAACAGATCGCGCTGCAAGCGGACGAGCTCCGCGGCTACGACTTCCACCGCGCCGAACAGGTGCCAGACCTCACCATCCCCCGCCTCGCGCGCCGAATCGCCGCAGGCATCCAGGCCCGAACGAACGGCCTGACCGCCTACCTGGAACACGGGCAGTCGCCGGAAACAGGGACCTGACCACACCTTGCTTCAACGACCCCGCCGACCAACAGTTGCCCTCCGCGGCCGAGGGGAGCGCGTTGGCGACACCCTCGCCGCCTAGATCCGGGCTTCGCCCCGTGCGAAATAGCTGCCGATGAGTGGGATCCGAGGCGAAGGTGTTCTGGCGGGTGTTGCCCCATCTCCACAGGGATGGGGTTATGGCGTCCGAAGCCTCCCGTCAGCGCTGTCCCTTATCATTGGCCATCTCAGAGTGCACCTGACCGCTTCGCACGCGGTCAGGAGGCTCGGAGCACCTCCACAGTTCGTACGAGTGTCGGCAGTGTCTTCTGGACCAGCCGGAACATCGAGTTGAACCACCTCGGTGCCTTGCTCTGGCCAGCTGTTCTGTGATCTCCTGGTGCTCGTTCATCTCGTTGCTATGGAGGTCTGACAGTGGGTGGCCACTACGGTGTGCCTCTCGAGCGGAGCGACTACCTGAAGCTTGATCCGCACGAGAACAGCTGCACCCCGGAGGGTTTCGGGAAGTGGCTGAAGACCCTCGGCAAGGGCACCAGGCTTGCTGTTGATCTGTTCTCGGGTGCGGGCGGCTTGAGCTTCGGCATCGAGAAGGCGGGATGGACGGTTGCTGCTGCAGTCGACTTCGACGAACGTGCAAGGCAAACCCACGAGGCGAACTTCCCTGGGCTGAGCCTATGCATGGATCTTGGTGACCCGGCCGAGCGTAAGAAGCTCCTGAAGCTGCTCGGACCAGCGAAGATCGACATGGTTGCTGGAGGGCCGCCCTGTCAGCCTTTCAGTCGGGCCGGCCGGAGCAAGATCCGGGATCTCGTGGCCAATCATAATCGGGATCCACGAGACCTTCGTAAAGAGCTGTGGCGGGCCTATCTGGATGTGGTCAAAGAGATCAGGCCCAGAGTCGTGCTCATGGAGAACGTCCCGGACATGGGTCTCGGGGACGATTTCTTCGTGATCCGCACGATTGAGGATGAACTAGAGGAAATGGGTTATGCCACCCAGGTTCGCCTTGTAGACGCTTGGAACTACGGGGTCCCTCAGCACCGCAAGCGGCTGATACTGCTTGCCAGGAACGACGTGGAACGGTTCGAGTGGCGTGCACCTCAGAGCGATCGAACGACGCTCAGGGATGCCATTGGTGATCTCCCTGAGATCGACGTCGTGCCTCTGGAGCGGATCGGGGAGCGTGAGGTCGAGTACAGCGAGCCCGGCAGGTTGTCGACCTTCGCCAAGGAAATGCGGGATGGCGCGCCGGACCGCCTGGTATGGGATCACATGACGCGGAGAGTCCGAGAGGACGATCACCGAATCTTCTCCGTTATGGACTCAACGACGCTCTACTCGGACCTGCACAAGAAGCTAGGTCCGGAAGAGAAACAGTTCCAGCGATACAAGGCAGACCACTTCACAGACAAGTACAAGAAGCTGGCCTGGGGTGATCTCAGCCGGACGATCACCGCCCATATCGCCAAGGACGGCTACTGGTACATCCATCCTGAGCAGGCCCGGACGCTCACTGTGCGTGAGGCGGCACGTGTACAGACATTCCCGGACCGCTTCCGGTTCGCGGGCACACGTAGCGACGCTTTCCGGCAAATCGGGAACGCAGTGCCGCCCATGCTGGGCCAAGCAGCGGCAGAGGTGCTGAAGCCCGTCCCGGCTGCTGAGTCTCCGGCGGGGGGCCTCAATCCCCGCTGGCAACAGGTTCGTGAGGCGTTGACGGCATGGGCACTTGAGCGGCAGGAGGTAGACGAGTGGTACGACCTGCCCGGTGCAGAGCCCGTGCCGCTGCACGCTGCTGTGGCTGCTGTGCTTTCTGGAGCGAGGAAGAAGCCCGCAGAGCTAGCCAGCATGATGGCCACGGTTCGAAGGTCGAAGCGACTGACTTCTGCTGGCTTTAGGAAGCTGTTGGCGGCAGCTCCCACCGCCTCTGTTCGCGCTCGAGTCGACCGACTGGCACCGTTGGTGGATGACCCGGCTGCCTGGAATTGGAGCAACAGGTTCGATGTGCCAGCCAAGCTGGCTCTGAAGCCGTCCGAGGAGTCGCTGTATCGGCTACTCATTGGCGAGGACCTAATGCTGGTTGGACAGGGAACTATCCGTGTTGCCGCTCGGATGAATGGTGTCGAGACGGATCACGTGAACCGTCTCACTGACGGCCGGGTCAACCTCGTGAAGCTCGTCGGCGCGGGCGAGCAGGCTCCTCTGCGTATGGCGGCACTTCGCCTGATCGGCAACGATCTGTGCCGGGAGAAGCAGACAGTCT
Source organism: Streptomyces sp. TBY4 (assembly GCF_024213195.1). Classification (GTDB taxonomy): domain Bacteria; phylum Actinomycetota; class Actinomycetes; order Streptomycetales; family Streptomycetaceae; genus Streptomyces. Next base: position 113,216 of record NZ_JANAVF010000012.1, read on the forward strand.
GTTCTGACTGCCCGCTGGCCAACTTCTGCCCTCGTCGGGACGAGACACCTACGCTCTTCTGAAGCTGAGTGCTGCAGTGGAACGCGGGTTGGCATGTGTGTTCGGGCTACGGAGCTTTGTTGCTCCGTAGCCCGTCTACCGACAGGGTGTGCACGTACGTGACGCGTGGTAACCAGAAATAGAGGCACGAGGCGGTCCAGCGCACTACGTGCTGTCACGTCTGACGTAGTCGTTCAGATAATCGCGGCCGGATCATTCCCGCATGGTGAATCCAAGACGCATTGCCTCGCTGCGCACATGCAGTACCCGCATCGCCTGCGTCTCAGAGATCGGTTCGCCTGCGCGCAGCCGCCATCCCACGACCTGGACCAGTTGACGTTGTGACGGGAGCAGGCTGCGCGTCACCTTCGACCACTCCTCTATGGCGGCCCACTCCGCCTCCGATACCCCCTCTACATCTTCCATGGCTGTCGTGCCGTCGACGTCGGCACCTTCGTCCTCGTTGAGGAGAGTGTCCTCAACGGGAGCGTCCAACAGCTCGGCCTCGAGTTCCGCGTCCAATGACCACTGCACGCGCGAGACGGCCTCCCAGCATGCTGACTGCTTAGCCCACTCTCCGATGTGGCTGCCCCTGAGCGGGTGGGTTACAGACGCCATGACCCTTGGACACAGATCGTCAAGAGCTGCCGCGAGAGCGTCGGACACCTGTTGCCGACGCCAGATCTCGCCTAGGTCGAGCCGCTTGCCCACGGCAAGGGAAAGGCGCGCCACCATGTACGTCGTAACCGCACTTTTGTAGCTGCCGGCTCCGTGGGCGCGAGCGACCTGGTCTGCGGTCTTGAAGAGGATTGCTTTCGCGATGACCCGCTGACAGTAAAGGGTATCCACCCGCACGGGGTGCTCCCGCAGACGGATCATGAATTCGGCAAAGTTCTTTTGGGCGCCACGGCTGACGAGGTGGGGTAGCTGGTCCCAGGAGAGGGCGTACTTGGCCAGATCCGCCTTCGTGAACTTCTGCCTCGTGAGCCAGAGGGTACGGAAGCGCTTCTGTCCCGCAGCGGTCAGCTGAGCCAGCTCGTCGGCGTATTGGCCGCGCGCTCGCTCATAGAACCAGTGTGTTTCCTGACCGCTTCCGTCCGCGGCCGGCGCCCAGAGGGAACGAGTGATCCGTTGGACGTCAACGTGGAACTCGTGGTTGGAGCTGAAGTCGACCAGCGTCACCTTGTTTTGTGTGTTCGAGTACTCAGAGATCTTCGGGACGATCTCCATGAGACGCTCTGGGGGTACGACAGTGAGCTTCATCTGCACCCTGACGTGTGACAGGTCGGCGCGATCTCTCTTCTTGGCATGGTGCAGGGAGGCGGTGGTCTGGCCGCCGTTCACGATCTGCAGCCCGTGGATCTTCGAGATTCCCAGGTGCTGGCCATCGGTCCCCTCGACGAACTCGACCTGGGAGGCCGTTGCGGTGATTCCGTTGTTGTAAGCGAGGAACCGGCCGGGTGAGTCCAGCAGTGATTCGCGAATGCCGCGATTAACCGACCCACGCGTCTGGAGGAAGGACCGGACGTTAAGTTCGAGCAGGCGCGTACCGTGCTTCGTGTACAGATCGGCGAGCGTGTCTCCGGGCAGCACGGTGAGTGCCACGGAATGGTCGGCCTCGGTACTCGGCGGGGAGAGACACGGAAGGGGCGGGTCGAAAGTGACGGCGATGGGCTCGCTCAGGGTTCCGGACGTCTCCTGCCGGTGGAGCCTGGGCAAGTCCCAGATTTCGTGAATGACAGGGATGCCATCGAAATCGACTGGAGGCGGTGCAGCCGACGTGCTGACACAATTGCTGAGCAGGAAAAGACGGATCTGCGGCGCCTCGGTGAGCGCCTTTTCCACCGCGTCACACATGTCGTAGACGTCTGAGGACTCGTCGATGTGCTGACGCAGCCCGTTCTGGCAGCGACGCAGGAAAGCCAGCAATCGCTTGAAGCGTGACTCTGCCTGCGCCTTGGTAAGCCGATCCTCAAGCGGCGACTGTCGGAACTCGGTGACGAAGAGGTCGAGTCCTCCCGGGGTCTCTCCCGTTCCGTAACCGTGAACCTCAAGACCGTGGGACCTGTGGTAGGCGGTGTAGGTGTTGGAGACAACTCCCGCCTGCTCAAGTTCTTCGAGGACTCGGCGCGTGAACGCCTCTGGGCTCGTGGTCCGTTCGGCTTCAGCAGTGGCCAAGGCGTCGCCCACAAGCTGGCGGGCGTACGCACCCTGCTCGAGATCATTCATCTTTCCCCCTGATCAGCGTGGCAGCCTCGGCGTCGGTGAGGCGGTAGTCGTCGAGCCCTTCGACGCTCACGTTGTACGCGCAATCGCTCACACCGGGAGGTAGGGCCGACTCGACGATCCTCGGAAAGCCGTCGCGTACCGTCCACAGGCGCAGGTCGCGCAGCGTGTACCGCGGCTCGCCGTACAGCTCTCGCTGAGTCGGCAGGTAGCCAGCTTGAATCAGCAGGCCGTCGAACTGTGCCTTGGCGCTCGGGGCTGCGATCTGGCCCCGAACCTGGTCTACGAGTGCGTTGAGACTCTGCCCCAGTCCTCCGCGCCTTTCGTCGAGAGTGACGAGTGCTAGCAGCAGAGAGGAGGCTCCTGTGTCGTCGAGTTGCCGCTCGCTCGCGATGCGTACTGTTCCCGAACCCCTTGCGCTGGTCGTCTTGACCTCGATGGCAACCTCTGGGCGCTGGAAGTCCTGGTTCGCACCCGTAGGGCCGGTCCAAGCGGCGATGGCTTCCGCCGCAGATATCGAAGTCAGCAACTGCTCCCTGAGCACGAGGACCTCCCCGTACAGGCCGCGGCGGGCCTCCGCTCCGAGTCCGTCGCGGCCAACGGAACGCAGCAGGCTCTGCCAATGGCCGAATCGGCTGACTGCCGCAGTGAGTGCCTCAAGGGTGGTCGGCTTATCCTTGGCGGTTGCTGCGATATCCGTGACGAGTGGGGTGAAAACCTCCCGCAGGTCGTCCGCGGTGAGGATCACGTGGAGTTCGTAGTCGTGCCGCGACAAAGACGTGAGGGACAGCTCCAGGCCGGCGGTCTTCGGGAGACGTCCCAGGGAACGCACCACGCCCTCAGCCGCATTGGCATCCGCCCGTAACACCAGCATCCGCCGACGGCCGGGGTGGGAGACGGACAGGAACATGTCGTGGGGTGACCGGGAATGGATGCGACGTGTGGAGCGGCCCGTCCCAGGCCCCGGGGCGTCCTCCAGCTCAAGCCAGTCACTCTCCGTAATGGTCACTCGTCGTCCCCCTCATCATCTGTCTCAATGTCCTCCTTGATCCAAATGTCGTTGACCACGTACTCGGTCCTACTTTGATTCCTGGATCGGGGGAAACTGACGGCGAAGCCGATCAACGGTGTTCCGGCATCGAGGTCACCGAAGGCTGGCGGCTTGACAGGGTAGATCAGCAGCAAAGGTTGATCAGGACGCCTTTGGTTCCGGACTTGAGGTCCGGCGGGCGTCTGTGGGTCCTGCGGTTCCCCCTTACGGTTCGTCTTCCCCTCAGCCGCCTTCTTGGTTGCTGCCAGAGCGGCCTTGTACTGAACCTCGTCCAGGTCCTTGCTTTCGTCGGGCGGGCTGAGCACGCGGCGGATCGTGTACCGCCCGTCGCTGGTGAAGTCATTCAGCGGCTTACGTGTAATCATGCCGACGGTGTGGCCTGAAACGTCCACGGGGTGGTCGGCAGGGGCCCTACCCACCAGCCGCACAGTCCAGCTACCTAGCTCACCCGCTTCTGCGCACTTGCGGATGTACTCGGCGATGAACGCCGGCCGTACGCGCTGCGCCGCACGGTCGGGCTGGTAGGCGCTGAAGAACCCGGAAACGATGTCTTGGGGAGAAACGTCCTTCCAGACCACACTGGTACCAGGAGCCTCCTGCATCGGACTGGAGACGCGGTCCAACCGGCTGACGAACGCCTCCAAGGTTTCGAAGTTCTGTTGAACGGCATTCTTGGAGAGGTTGAAGAGGACTGTCTCGGGGCCCTCGGCCGAATAGCTGAGCAGGACCTTTGTGCCGTTCCTCATCTTGTTGGCGGCAGTGACCCCAAGTCCCAAGGATGACGCCTTGACCTTGAGGCCGAACTCGCGTGGAGTCAGCCTGAGCACCGCCATCTCTTCCACCTCCCGCCGCAGTTCGTCGGTGGCAGCAGTGATCTCCACGTACGCCCGCTTCAAGGTTGCCGTGGTGTAGAGGCGACACAGATCCTCGTGGCCTGGCCGGTAACCGAACCACCGGCCCATTTGAAGCAAGGTGTCGTAGGTCTTCGAAGCCCGTAGGTAGTAGCTGACTGTGAGCCCTTCGAGGGTCAGTCCCCGGGAGAGCTTCTCGCCGCCTACCGCGATGACGGAAAGGCCCGCCTTGCGGTTCTCGTAATACTCCAGCGCGTCACGAGCCGCACCGTTCACCGCCTTCACCTCAATTTTCCGAAGTGCAGGCAGGATCTCCGGGGCGACCTCGTCCCAACTCAGGCGAGTTGCTTCGTCCGCTGTGAAGTACTGAGTGGTGGGCACGTAATCTCGGTCCCAGAGTGTCCGGAACTCCTCCATTCGCGCCGCTGCTGCGTTGCCGTGGCGGTCGCGGAGACTGTCCTTGATGAGTCTGAGGTGTTCGTCAATCTGGTCCCTGACGAGACCCTGGACCGCAGTGAACCGGGTCACGTGCACCAGCATCGAGTTGTGTTCGGTTGTCTGGCCGCGCGCGCGACGTCCTGCACACGAGAGGACGAACGATTGGATCGCCTGCCTCAGGGAGGTCGGTAGGACGTCGGTCGGCACGTGCGCAGACTTGTGCTTGGCCGGCATCCAGCCGTCGACGTCCTTTACCTCTCGGACGAGGGGAAGGGGATCGACGTCTTCCTCCTCCTGGTCGTCCACCTGGAGGCCGAAGACTCTCTCTGGACCCAGGTAGTTCGACGGTGCACGCAGCGTGCGGATGAAGCTCGCGGGGAACAGGTCAGTTCCGTAGCTGTCGTGCTCAGCGTCCGGGTCGATGTAGATGTTTGCGTAGGGCGTCGCGGTGTAGCCGACGTACGACGCCTTGTCGAAACTATTCACGAGCTCTCTGATCGCCGCGTTGATCTTTGAGGGGTCGGTGTCGGCGTCCTTGGAAGTGTTGATCGAGGCGTTGTCTGCCTCGTCGTCGATGACGAATAGAGGCACGTTACGCACGATGTCCCGGCGAGCCTCGGCGTCGGGGTGACCATGGGTGCTTGTAACCCACTCGCGGAGGTTGTCGATGATCTTCCGGTGTTTCTTGATCACCAGCACCACCGGAAAGCTGCCTATGGGCAGGTTGGCCTTCGCTGCGGTCCTGCGGTCGAAGTCACCCTTCTCAGCGCTGCTGGTCAGGGAGGCGCTGGGGAGCTGCTTGGCGTAAGACATAGCCCCAGCGCCCATCCGCCGGCCATTGGCTCCTGCCTCGTCGGAGCGTGTGAGGTGCTGCGTATCAAACCCGAGAAGGCCCTCGTCGACACGGAGTTGGGTCTGACTTCTCAGGTCGTTGTGGATCCCCGCCAGGATGACGATCAGCCTGTAGCCCGCATCGACCGCCTTGGATGCGAGGCCGATGTAGTGACCAGTCTTGCCGGACTGGACTTGGCCGACTACGAGGCCGTAGCGACGCCAACGGCCTTCGCGACGTGGGTCTTCCAACTCTCCGAGGACCTCGTCCGTGCTCTGGTCGAGACGCCACACGACTCGGCGGGGCATGTTGCGCCCGTCTTCCAAGTAGAGGCGATAGCGGTCCCAGAAGTCCCATGTGCGGTCGTTCTTCGCGTCGGGCAGCCATGCTTCGTGACCGGCGTCGTCATGCAACCCCGAGGCGGTCTCCTGGTATGTGGTCACCATCTCTTGGAGGTCCTTGGTGAACTGGTCACGATCAAGGAGCTTGCCCTGGGCAGCCATCATGCCCATTACGGCATTGACCGCCACGGTCACCTCGTCCGGGGACGCTTGACGGTCCACGGGCAGCATGGCCAGAGCGACTCGACGCGCCACGGCGAAGCTGTCGTCGGGGGTGGTACTCACGAACGGCCTCCGAGGGGTGGGACTGGTAGGGCGAAGAGTAGAGGTGCGCACTGACAACGGGAGTGTCAGTCGGTCCAGAACCCCGTCATCTGGTCGAAGGGCGGCATGACCCGAATCCTGTCCCGAGCAGCGCTGGGGGAACGTCCCTGTGTCACAAGAGACTTGAAGACCTGCTCGGCGACCTCCACAGCCTCGGGCGGAGCTGTGATGGCACCCCCGAATGGCACCGGGTCGTCCTCCGTGTCCGTCTCGTGCATGGCACGCAAGGCCGTTACGGGGACGGTCTCCTCCAGAAGGCGGATCAGCGCCCGTGCCTCCGGTGTCGAGTCGCGCCCGGGGCGAAGCAACTCCCTTACCAGTGGGTGGCTCCGATTGATCGTGCAGCTGACCTGACCGTTGTCACGTTTGACTGTCCAGGCGTAGAGGAGAGGGTCGCCGTGGGTGCGAGCAGATACCCGCCCCCGGTGGCGGAGGACTTCGGACGCCCGGGTCCGGGCCTGTGTGGCGATCCGGCGAAGATGCCGGCGTACGGCAAGGGGGGGCACAACGCTGGCCTTCCGTACGTCGACACCCCACTCCACATCTGTCTCGGCAGGGATGTCGACCGCGATGCGAGCCAGGTTGTACCTCTCCTCCCTGCGCATGCCCGGAAGCCCCAGCCAGTCCCCGGCGAGGATGAGACGGTTCCGGCGGTACACGTAAAACCCCTGCTGCCCAAGCCAGCCGCCAGGACCAGCTCCGCGGTCGTACACGTCCGCGGAGAGCCGCTGTGCGCTCGGCAGCACGAACGCCTCCACCCGTACGCGGTCATTGGCGAGCGGCAGATGCTCGACTGGCAGCCGCTGCACGGAGGGGTGCGTGCCCATAAATGGATCCCATGGCTCGACGGCCGTCTCGGCGACACTGATGTTCCGACGGCCAGCTCCCGTCAGGAACCGACCGAAAACCATCCCGAGGTGGGACCTGGCACGTGTGGCCTCCGAGTAGAACTGCTGTTGCACCTTCTCGTCGTCCTCGCGGATGCCGCTGGCGTTGTATCCCTTGAGGCGTCGCCAGAGCACCACGGTTCCCTTACTTGCGCCACCGCGAAGGCGGTCGATAGCAGAGATCGTCTCTGGGTCTGCGCGGCGTCGCAACAGCCACCTACCAGTCGCTTCGACAACGTCCAAGTCCCATGTACGAGTGCACCATTCACCGCCAGCGGAGCTAGCGACCGTAAGCTGCCGGGCTTGCGAGAAGGACGCTGACTTAAGCCCCACTCCGAACCTGCCCAAGTCGGTGTTCGTACGTGCGGTGGCTGGGCCACGTGCCGCCACCGTCATGGCAGTTACGAGCTCCTCCTCGGACATGCCGTCGCCGTCGTCTACAACAGCGATCCATGAGTCCTTGCCAGCCCAGGTGAAGGCAATGTCGATGTGCCGCGCAGTGGCGGAAATGCTGTTGTCTACGAGATCGGCAACTGCCGCCTCCAGCGAGTACCCGAGCGAGCTCAACGAGGCGACCAAGCCCGCCGGGTCCGGTGCTGCGATGTCGTAGTCCTCGAACTTCACGTTCATGCTCCGTGCCACGTCTCCCGGCCAACAGTTCCGATGTGCGGCCGCCCGAGGTTCCACAGACTGTGAAGAGGGGGTCTAGCGGACCCCTCCACCCCGTCTTGCTACAAACATGAACGCCCCACCCTCGGGCAATGGTAGTTGCGACATCCGGAGATGTCTTGAGTCCGAGGACCGTGGAGGGCGGGAAGGCGAACCCGCCAACCTGTTGATGAGACTCGGCCCCGAGGGGCAACGCTTGAGCGTCGCTACCCTCGGCAACCACGGAGAGGGGTGCACGGTGGGCGCAGTTAGGCCTGCCCCTTCAAGACACCGGCCGGTGATTCAGTCAGCTGGACTGAAGCGGCCGCCAAGAGGCCAGAAGGCCGGTACGGTGACGTCCCAGGGTCGTCGGGAAGCATCAGGAGTCGATCGTGATCCCGTGCATTGATATGGAAGTTGATCCGAGTTTTCCGACCAATGCGGCATTCGGGATGCCCGCCGAAGAGGACGTCTCCGAGGAGGGGTTCGGTCTATTCCGGGGCACCTGGCTCATCGGCGACGTGAGCCACGACGACGCCGTCGCCATGATTGGCGAGGAGCGGCAACTCGCCACCCATGTCGATCTGACGGCTCCAACTCACGCTGAATTCGAGGCCATCGCAGGCGCCATCGAATCCAACGACCCTGCGTGCCTTCCTCCTGGATTCACAAGCAAGCATGCGCACAGCGAGATCATCAGCATCGTTGGAGACGGTCACAGCGCGGAACCAGTCCTGGGCAGCTTGGACATCGGTGTCGCCGGCCTGTCCTACGCCCTTACGTCCGTAGGTTGCATCACAGCAGCAAGCTGTCGAGGGCATCTCACCGAGCACGCATGGTCCGATCACCCCGTCGTCTTCTTTGCCGCAGAGCGCACAACGGTTCACTGGCTCACCTCCTCAGTGCGAGAGAGTGGCTGCGGGTTCGCGGACGCCAGCTCCCGAGGGTGGCTCATCGCCGTCGAGGCGCCATCGATCACTAACTTCATGGACTTGGCGAATCTGATCGTGTCTCGGGCGGCGGCGGGACAGGCGCGCAAATAGGAGGAGGGCTTGCGTCCTGATTCTGGAGGAGTGTGTCTGCAGATCGGAACTCCTGCTCGTCGGATCGGGGTGCTGCTCCGAACGGCGGCCCACTACGAAGAGTGATCAATGGATGGCTTGCTGACCACCCGTAGTCACCGCCCTCGGATGCCGGTGTCATGCGTGAGCGGTGCGTGAGCGGACGGGGTGGCGCAGGGCGGATTGGGTAGCACGCCGGGGTCGGCCGCACCTTGTTGACCTGGGGAAACAGGATTCTGTGGCACGGCCCGGCATCAGCTGGGATGATCTTGTGGGGCCTCGTAATGCGTAGGTCTCGGGTTCGAATCCCGAAGGCGGCTCTGTAGAACCCCCAGGACTCACTCGCCGTGACCTGGGGGTTTTGCTTTTTACCGGATCTTGCGCTGCCGCCGTGCTCGGGCCGCCCGAGTGTTCTCGGTCTCAGACACGGGATCGGGACCAGGCATGAGTGCCCCGCTCATCCGGCGCTTCGGCAGGCTGAACCATCGCGGCCTGATCGGGTTCATCTACGTGTGATGGTGACTGGTCACAGACATCGCCGATGCCTGCGGGGGAGGCCGCATGGTGGGTGGCTCAGCCCCGTGTCGACGAACTCGTTTCCGACGTGATCACTCACACGGTCCGGGGCACTCCTGCGCCGTACCCGTTGTGCTTCGGGGCGGACCCAGAGCGTACGGCGAATTGAGCGATTCGACGCCCGGGCGTGTGCCCTCCCGAGTTCCGGAGCCTGCGGCAGCTTCTCCGGCTCCGAAACCGGGAGAGGGGCATTCGTCGGAGTGCCCTCACCGTCGACGCCGTTGCGGATGAATCGACGTCACTGCCCCAGGACGCCCTCGAAGTAGCCGAGTCGAGGATCATCGGGAGTACCGATGAGGAGGGCGCGGTCGAGCAGGACGTTGTTGTGCTCGCAACTCGTCTCCGGCAGCATCACGCAGGCGTGGCAGGCCGCCAGATTGATTCCGCCGGTGCCGGATGCCTCGGTCTCCATGCAGAGCGGGTCCGACGAACACCACTCGGCACGATGGACGGCCGAACGCACCGTACGACCGAGAGTCCCCGGTTCGCCTTGGGCGACCAGACCGCCGAGGCTGCCCGCAGAGTCGCTCGTCGCCGTGTAGATGAGCACCCCGGCCATGTCGTCGGCGGCGTACAGGCGCTCGCGCAGGGCCGCGGCCGGGTAGCCGGCCTCCAGGCTCCACTCGTTGATCAGGACGTGGGCCAACGTGTGCAGGAGGATCATGCGAGGGGTTGCGGGGGAGGGCGCGACCCTGCTCGGGTCATCGGCCCGTTGTTCGAGCACCCGCTGGTGGGCGGTACGCATCCGGTCGGCCCTGGCTGCGACCGCCAGGCTCTTCTCCCAGGCGCCGAGTCGACCCTCGTCCAAGCGGAGGAAGACCCCCTCACCTCGCACCTCCATGGCCGGGAGCCATCGCAGGGGACGTTCCGACAGAGGCATCTCAGCGGAGTCGGTCGTCGACTCGGCGTCGACGAGCCGGGTGAACGACTTCAGGGCGCGCACCTCGCGAAGCTTCTTGACCAGCATCGGTCCGGTGACACCGAGCGGGTCGAGTACGCTCCGGTCGCCCAGCGGGGCCTCACAGATGAACTGCTCGTCGTGTGAGTGGTCGCTCTCCTCGTTGCCCGCGCGCAGTCGCTCGTACTCCTTGTTGCGCAGCGCGAGGTAGCGGTGGTCGAGGGTAGGGGGCGACTCGCTGTCGGGGTCCTCCTCGCGCTCCGCGTCGAGGAGCGTCATCACCTCGTCCAGCGGCACCGGGCAGTTTCCCTTGAATGCACCCTTGAGATAGATCTCGACCTGCTCGCGTGTGTCGTACTCGCGGAGCGCTGCCCAGTGTTCGGCGAGCGGATCCGACCGGCCGTCGCTCCACGGCGGGATGGAGAGAGCCGACTTCAGCACCGGCTGCCACAAGGCCGACGAACCTCGCTGAAGTGTGCGCAGATCGAGTCCGCACCCCGGAGCAGGGACGGACGCGCCGAGCCACGGACGCGTTCCTTGGCACCGTAGGCCCAGGTCCTTGAGCGCGTTCCTGCGGAAGGAGCCCTCCATCGATACCTCGGGAACCTGCCCACAGGTGCAGGAAACGAGAATGGAGCGGAGCGAGGATGTGCGCCCCGACGTGCGCATCTTGAGCCTGCCCCCGCACCGTGTCGCCTTCTCGGCGCCACGGTCCGTGGAGCGGTGCAACCACTGCCAGTACGGGAACTCGCCGAGGTGGCCGGCCTCGCAGGCGACGACGAATCGGGAGGGGACCAGATCGACCACGCACGTGCCGCAGACGCTTCGCCCGGCAGGCGGGTTGAAGTCGCGGTGCCGTTGAAGGTCGTTGCACTCGGGGCAGGAGTGCATCAAGGGGAATCGCCGGACCCGGAGACCGTCCTTGCTGGTGTCGTCGGAGGCGGGCGGCAGCCGGAAGAAATCTACATCGAGGACACGGGCGAGGCGTCGTTCGTAGATCTTCGGGGACTCGTCGCGACTCCAGCTCCGCTCGGCCTCGTCGAGTCCCGAGACGATGAAGGACTCGTGGTCGACCGCGATGAGCGACCCGACGCCGTACGTGGTGATCATTTGAGCCCGGCGGATCGCACCACGCCGCGGAAGGTTGTGGGCGGGTGCGGCACCGTACGCGCTGTTCCGTTGGCGCCGGGCGGGGGGTGGGGTCATCGGGTTGCCTCCAGGAACAGTGCGGTCTCGGCGTCCACGTCGCGCAGGCTCCACAGCGTGGGCCATGCCTCGGCGTCCTGTGACTCGTCGTCGTACGCCTTCAGGAGGGACGGGGTACGCCTGCCCCTCCGAGGCTCGAACAGTAGGCCGCTGTGGATGTCGGCCTCGGTGCACCACCAGTCGACGAACTCGTCGAAGGCCTGTGACACGGTGCCGGCCTCCTCCTCGGCAACTGCCTCCACGCGGTCCAGGAGGATCGACTTGATGGGACCCCGGAGCACGTGTTCGTACGACTCGACCCGGCCGGCACCCTCATTGGGCCGAGCTTCCTCGATCAAGATGCGGGCGAGAGCGACGATCACCGCGTGCAGACCCCTGTCGCGGGCCCGAGCGGAGAACGGGGTGACGGAGGTGGATTCGACTTCGCGGTACAGGGCCGAGTGGAAATGCTGGAAGCTCTCGTAGTGGGAGCGATCCCGGGAACGGGTCGAGTTGAACATGACCGCGACGAGACCGGGGTGCGCACGGCCGACCCTGCTGGTGGCCTGGATGTACTCGGCTGTCGTCTGCGGCTGGCCCATCACGGCCATGAGACCGAGGCGGTCCACGTCCACGCCGACTGCGATCATGTTGGTGGCGAGGAGCACGTCCACGGTGTCCTCGCCGGGCAGTTTCCTCTCGATGCCCTTGAGCCGGCTGGGGATCTCACTGGCGTCGATGCGACTCGTCAGCTCCGAGTAGTTGGTGATCGAGCGGACGTCCACCCCCTCGCGCTCGGCGAGCAGCTCCAGATAGGCCACCACGTCGTCGTGGACCTGGAGTTCGGCTGCGGACAGCAGCCGGAGGCTGTTGAAATAGCCGACGAGACTCCAGTACGCGTCGCGCACCTCGTCTTCCGTCTTCGCCTGCTTGGCCCGGTGCAGCAGAGTGGCGTACGTACGGATCAGGAGGGTGGACTGACTGGTGCCGGGGGCCAGAAGACCGACATAGCGACGACTCGCCTTGGCCTCCCGTGGGGTCTCCACGGCGAACCACGAGTCGCGGGCGTCCAGCCCGGCCGGCGGGAACTGTCGCACGTCGCGGGCGAAGAGGTGGCGGCCCTGATCGGCTGCACGACGGATGGTCGCCGTGGAAGCGATCACCTTGGGCCGGTCGGCAAGTGCGTCCACGGCGGTCTCGTAGAGACCCGTGAGCGTACCCAGCGGTCCGGAGATCAGGTGGAGTTCGTCCTGGACGATCAGCTCCGGGGGAGGAGTGCCGCCCTCGGGGTCGTCGTCGCGGTTGAAGAGTGCGGAGGTCTCCGGACGCCATGGCATTGACGCGAACTTGTCGACGGTGGCGATCACCAGAGTCGGGCGTGCGGCGTACACCGCCTCGTCGATCAGGTGGACGGGCAGACCGTCTGTGAAGTCGCAGTCCGCACCAGGGCATCGGACATGCATCCGTTTGGCGTCTTCATCCACTTCGTAGTTCCGCGCGTCGAGACGGGTCCCGCACCAGGGGCAGGCGTGCAACTGAACCGGATTCTCGGTGGCGAGTCGCTTGTCGAGATTCCTTTGCAGCTCGTCGATCTTCTGGCCCGCCACGGCAAGTGTGTTGGGGGTGGCAGAACGTCCCACCCACATGCCGACAGAGAACTCCTCATGGCCCAGTTCGGGCGTGCTGCGCCGCATGCGCTCCATGGCACAGAGCAGAATCGCGGCGCGCTCGAACTGCTGGAGGGTGAGCAACCGCAGCGTGTAGCGCATGAGGACGGTGACACCGCCACCGTCCACTCCTTTGCGGATCCGACGCAGGAACGACGTGAAGGCGATCAGCCCGAGGTAGGCCTCCGTCTTGCCACCACCCGTGGGGAACCACAACAGGTCGGAGATCTGTCGGTCGTCGTGCTCGTGGTCGTCGATGCCAGCAAGACAGAGGAGCACGAACGCGATCTGGAACGGACGCCAGTGGCCGGCGGCCGGATCAGGGGTCCCGTCCCGGCCGTCCTTCACCCACTTGCTGCGGGCACGCTGGTCTGCCATGGCACGGTTCGCGAGACGGAACGCGTGCATGAGATCGGGCTTGGTCCGCAGGAGATCGATCCCCTCACGGATCCGAAGGAGAGCTTCGCCGCAAGCCTCCACCTGGTCGCACGCGGACCCTTCGTGAGGGCCGCCCGTCATCGCGTCCGCCTCGGCGGACTTGCTGTCGATCCAGTGCTCGTAACCCGTGGCGAGACCTTCCAGAGCGGCCAGGACCTCGACGTCGGACTGCCCGGCCAGCCCGAGCATGGACAGCGCCGAACTGTCGATCTCCGGGTTGGAGTCGGTGAGCAGCACCTCCACGCTGGGTACGAACTGGCTCCGCACCTCGAAGACAGCGGGCGTGACAGCCTCGGTCATACCGATCGGTTGAGGGGTCCAGTCCCACTCGGCGGAGCATCCGTGACCGACCGCGAACGTCGGGGCGTGGCGGTGCAACAACCGACTCGTGGCGATATCGGGATCGTGGGCGGCGGCCGGGGCCGGACGCTCGACGAAGGCGCTGGATCCGTCGGCCGCCCGGACCGTCAGACCACACTGGAACAGGGAGAAGGCGTCCTGAAGATCCCGCTCGCCGACTGTCTGACGATTGATCAGTGTGACCGTGACCGTGACCGTGTTGTGGACCGGATCGATGGGCCGGATGTTGACATGCAGCAATGCCTCCGGAGTGAGCTCGATCGTCTGTTTCGGATTCGATCGGGTCACGTCAATGTGCTGGTCGGGGAAGACCAGTTCCCTGCGCTGCCACTGCTCCCGCTGGTCGGCGGTGGTACGGGCCTCGGCGCGGCGGGCCGGGACGGGCGTGCCGTGGGCGTCGGTGGGTACGTAGGCAGCCGCGCGCGCGGAGACCACGATCGCTGGGCTTATCGTCGGGCGGACCGCGAAAGTGAGACCCATCGAGGAAGGACGCCTGTCCGCTGAGGCGCCCATCTCCTGTGCGGTGCCGGACTCCTCGGTCTCTTCCCGGCCGAGGAGAGGGGCGGCGTCCACGCCGTCCTGCTCGGCGGCGTCCTCGCCCTTCCGTTCCTTCGCGGCCTTGTCCGCCGCCCGGGGATAGAGCACACCGGCCAGATAACGGTCGATCGGCGCGTCCTGGGTGAGTACCTCGTCCCGATCGTCCGGCACGGCCTCCTGGGCGGGGCCGAGGAGCTCACGGCGTAGTCCCGTCAGCAGCTCCTCGTCCCGGACCCGGTAGTGCTCGGCGTGGGGACCTGCCACCTGCGTCATGAGCGCTGCTCCTCGTAGTCGTCGGCTTTTCGGTACCGGCCGATGCCGGTGATCCGCGGGGCGATCCACACACCGCGCCCACCCAGTCCGGCGTTCGTCCCGGCGGCGGTGCTGCCCGTCACGGTCTCCAGGGTGTCGATCCGCAGGTCGTGGATCTCGTCCGGCCACCAGGGCTGCCAGGTGCGATTGACCTTCTGTACCTGGAAGAGAGCCTCACGGAACCCCTGAGAGGCCTCCCCGATCTCCATGCCTTCGTGCACCAGGGCATACGGCGGGCTCTCGAACTCGCCCATCGGCAGGTCGTGACGCTTGCGCAGCAGGACCTCCTGGCCCGGCCGCACCTGCTCGAGGAGATACGCCTGAGCGGCGACGGCATCGGTCCGGTGGCCGGGCGGGTCGTTGCGGCAGACGTCGCCCGCCTCGGCGACGATCCCGTACCTGTCATAGGACCGCCACGACCCCAGGTAGCGGCGGCCGTTGCCCCGGCTCCCCGCTCGCTTGAAGTGAGGCAGTTCGGGAGGGGCCACGTGATAGAGATCCTGGCGAGCGCGCGTCATGGCCACGTACAAGGCGCGGGTTTCAGCGGGAAGGTCCAACTCGTCCTGGTGCTGCTTGTGGAGCTCGGCGGGGGCCGGTGGCGTCAGGACGATCACCCGGTCGAACTCCAGGCCCTTCGCGCGGTGCACGGTCGAGACGACGATGCGGGCGGTCTCCGGATCAGCCGCTTCGTCCGGAAACCTGCCGTCGGCGACCGCACGGCGCAGCCGGTCCAGATCGAGAACCCCGCGCCCCGCTCCGCGCGCGACTCTGCGCAGCACGGTCCACAGGGCTGTGGAGTCGGGTTCGTAGGGAAGAGGGATGTCCGAGAGGAGCGTGCGGAAGCGGTCCTCGGTGATGCCGGTGGCCTCCGTGCGACGCAGCAGCTCGGCCACCCAGTAGGGCACTGGGCGCTCCTCCAGAGGGCGCCGTATCCGGTGGTCGATGCCGTGGGCATGCAGCAGCGCGGAGACGACGAGGGCCTGCCGGTTGTCTCGAGTGAGGACGGCGCAGGTGTCGGAGAGGTCCCGCAGGCCTTGCAGGGTGAACTCGTCACCGATCTCACCCATGCCGTTCGCCGGGTCCATCAGGAGATCGCGCAATTCGTCGTAGAGCCGCTCCGCCTCGTCAGGCTCGGTCACCTGCTGGAGAAGAGGGCCGTGCGCCAACGCGATCCCGGCCTCGACCGTGGTGGCCCGGAAGTTCCTTGTGAGACGCAGCTCCACCAGGTCATCGGGGTAGGAGCAGCGCAGCCAGTCGAAGAACCGGCCGGTCTCGTCGGCGCGTTCACCCGGGTCCTCGATCTGGAAGCCGTACACGGACTGGGCGGCGTCTCCGACGACGGTGAACCCGCAGCTGTCCTGGTACCGGTCGAGGAGCGTTTCCACCAGCTCGCGGCGCCCGCCCAGCAGGTCCTGCACCTCGTCGATCACGACATGGGCCGGTGGTACCGCGTCGCCGGCCTCCAGCGCGCCCTTCTCGATCGCGCGGGTCGCGGCGGCGATCCGCGCGTCGAAGCCGACCGCACCCCACTCGCCGTCCGGGTGTGCCTGAAGGAGCACCTCATAGGCCCACGCGTCGAAGGTACGGGCACGCACCCGGTGAGCCCGCTCCCCGTGCCGGGTAATCCGTTCGCGCAGCTCCCGAGCCGCCGCTCGGGAGAAGGTGAGGACCAGGATCTCGGCGGCTTCCAGTGCCTGCTCGGGGTCTTGGTCACCGCACAGCGCGTCGAGCCGGCGAACCAGGGTGTGGGTCTTTCCGGCGCCGGCGCCGGCCGTGACCAGTACACGGGCATCCCAGGGCTGCTGGACCACGGCCAGCTGCTCGGTGGTGAGCGGAGGGCTGTCCTGGTAGACGTCGGTCACTTCCGGCTCCAGAGGTGCTCGAACTGGGTGAAGGCGAGGTTGGTGTCGAAGTTGGCAATGTTGTCGCTGACGTTGAGGACCAGGCAGCTCTCCTTGCCGCCGTTCCGTGGTCCGCGCAGTCCGCGACCGATCATCTGCTGGTACACGTTGGTGCTGTAGACCGGCCGGGCCACGACCACGGCACGAGTGGCAGGTGCATCGAAACCCTGAGTGAGTACGCCGTAGTTGGTGAGAACCCGGATACGGCCGCTCCGGAAGTTCTCGATGCGCGCGCGACGGTCGTGCGTACTGGTCGTCGAGTCCACCGCAGCCGACGGGACATCCAGGTCGTTGAGCATGGCCGCCAGGTACTTGGCGTGATCGACGGAGGTGGCGAAGAGCAACGTGGGCCAATCGTCCGGTAGACCGGCCACGCAGTCGACGATGCGCCGACTGCGCATGTGGTCGTCGGCGAGTCGCTGCTCGGCGGAGCGCGAGAGCATTGCCATGCGGTCGGCGTGTGTCTTCTCGTCCTGTGTGAGTTCGATACGGCCGCCCTCGAGGGTGCGGTGTTCGACTTGGGCGAGCATGCCCCAGTCCTGGAGATCGCGATACGGGTCGCCCGACGGGAAGACGCCTTCGTCGAGTCGCCGGTTGCCGAACCGTCCCACCAGGCGGCGGGTCTCCTCCTCATTGGTGTTCCGGAACGGGGTGGCCGTGAGGCCGATCAGGTGCCGGCCCGTCTCGTACTGGGTGAGTCCCAGTTGGGCCAGGATCTCGGTGTATCGCTTGGAGATGGCGGTGTGGGCCTCGTCCACGATCACCAGTGCGGCCTGGCGCAGCCAGGCGTACTGATCGGTGCCCAGGCACCGTTCCAACTTGGCGTCGGTGGCGACCACCAGATGCGGGTGGTCGACGACGTCACCCACCTCGTTGGTGCTCCACAGACGACTGATGGTGAGCGGACGTTCGGCGCCGACCTTGTTCCAGACGAACTTCCAGCTCTGGACGGCCTGCTCGCACAACTCCTCGGTCTGCGCGATCCACAGCAATGGACCTTTGAGGTCGCCGACTCGCTTCACCCAGCGGATCACGGCCTCGGCGGTGACACGCGTCTTGCCGGCGCCAGTCGGCAGCGACAGCATGCCGCGCTGAGGCGCCAGTCGATCGAGCATGGTGGAGATGTTCCGGACCAGGTCCTCCTGGTACTCGTGGAGACCCGGGAAGTCGCGAGGGCCCTCCACGGTTTCGAACGGCGGTAGGGACGGAGTCTTCGAGCCGGCGAACGCGATCGGCAGTCGTAGCTCCGAGACGAACGCGATGGCCGCAGACGAACCTCCGTACGCGACCGGGGCGGTGGGGAAGCGCCCCTGGATGTCCTTGGCATGCTGCTGGAGCACACCGTCACCGTGCGCGTTGAACGCCATCTGCGCGATCCGACGCCCGGTCGGCTCCACGCCGTCGGTCGACTGGAGTTCGGCCTCCATCAATCCCTCGGGGAGACCGGTGCGCAGCGAGTCGGCGCCGATCAGCAGCTCGATCTTGGTCACCACGTCAGTGGTCTCGCGCACCGCCTTCTGCGCCGCCTTCAACTCGCCGTCCCGCTCCATACGGTCCTGGTGGTCGAGCACCGCGCGGCAGCCGGCAGCGCCGAGGCCCAGACCGAGCTCGCGGTCGATCAGGCGCAGCATCGGCTCCGGAGCCAGAGGGACTCGGAGCTTGACGGTGCTGTCCTGGCGCACGGCGTCCAGGGGGGAGGCGCGGGTGCCCCTGGGGGTACGGGTGACCTCTTCCAGTTCGCTGCACTGTTGCACCATGCTGTTCCGGTTCCCGCTGTTCAGACGCTGCCTCAGGGCGGGGAACAGCTCGACCAGCGGCACGGGGTCGCCCACCGGTACTTCACGGGTCTCCAGACTGATCACGTCGGCATAGCGGAGCATGCCCCACTTCTCGATCATCAGCTCGGCATCGTCGGAGGTCGGTACGAGCAGTGCCGGGAGTTGCTCGGCGCGCAGCGCCTGGTACTGAGCGGTCCCGACGGCGACGGTGATCTCGTCGTCGGGCCGGGTTTCCCAGACGTCACCGATCCGGCACCTGGTCAGGGAGTCCTCGGGGAAGTCTGCGCCGAATCGGGTCAGCATCACGTAGGTGGCGCCGACGAACGAGTCGTCCGCGCTGCGGGCCACCTCTTCGAGGAGCGCGTCCCAGCGGTCTGCGGGGACCTCGTCAACGGTGGTGGGGAGCCGCAGCCTGCGGGCCTTCTCGGGGGAGATGT
Source organism: Streptomyces sp. TBY4 (assembly GCF_024213195.1). GTDB lineage: Bacteria > Actinomycetota > Actinomycetes > Streptomycetales > Streptomycetaceae > Streptomyces. The sequence continues at coordinate 132,003 of NZ_JANAVF010000012.1, forward strand.
CGGCGACCGGCAGCACATCCCGGTAGCCGGCGAGCTGCGGTCCGACGGCCTCCTTGACCGGCTTGATCCCCTGGGAGGTGGCGATCGTGCCGAACTTCCTCAGCATCCACCGGATCGGCGAGGGTACGGCCTGTCGCGTGCTGGTCTGCGCGCCGAACTGGCGCGTCCAGTTGTCCACCACGGCGTCGTCGGGCAGCACCTTGAGGAAGGCGGCGCGGGATTCCTCGGACAGGGCGCGGAAGAGGTGGAGCGGGCCGCCGATCGCGGCGCCCTCGACCTTCATCCGACTCAGCGCGGGGCGCGGGGCGTGACTGTCCAGGCCGCGGAGGTAGGCGGCGTGGAGGGCTTCGCGGTACTCCACGAACCACGCCTCGTCCTCCTGGGGACGGACCCCACCGGACGGCCGTTCCCGCAGGCCGACCTGCGAGAAGAAGGGGGTGTCGTCGGAGTGGAATGCCATGTCCACAGCGATGCCTGGGTCGCGCTTCGCATCGACCACGACCCCCGGCAGCATGCAGTCCTCGACCGGCCGGAATCGACCGTCGGCGGTGCGTACCCGGAGCACCGACCGCGCAGCGGGCACCTTCTCCAGGACCACGTGGGCCAGCCGACGCACACCCGCCTCACGGAACAGCTCCCAGAACCGCGCCCACTCCGAGTCGCCGTAGTGGTCGAAGCCCTGATCGAGGACGCTGACGAACCGGCCCTCGACATCGGCCTCCCGGATGCCCAGAACGTTGAGCACGTGAGCCAGCGACGGGTCCTGGGCGAGCTCGTCGACCACGTACACCAGGGTCTCGCGCAGGCCGCCCTGGGTGGCACGACGGAACACCTTGCCGTGCACGGGCGCGACGAGACCGTGCTCCTCGGTGAGTACGATCCGGGCCCTACGGGCCTCTGCGGCATCGGGAGAGCGGTTCTCGATCATGTCCGCGACGATGCGAACGGCCACGGCCGACGCATCGGGGGTCCCGCTCCCGACCAGAGCCTCCAGCCATTCCCGGACATCGGTCCGCCCGTGTCCGGCCGTACCGATGATGTGCTCGACCTTTCCTGAGCGCAGGGCGTCCGCCTCGACACTCGGGTGAAGCCAGTTCGAGGGGCGCCCGGGGCACTCGTGCCACATCCGCAGCCACTTGGACAGTTTCTTCAGGTCTTTGTCGAGGCGCGGGTGGATCTTCAGTGTCGTCGGGATGCGCAGCACGCCGTCCTGGTCGGGCAACGACGGACGGTTTGTGGTGTAGGTCCAGATCTCCCGTGTCAGGAATTCGTCGGCCCAGCTGATCGCCTCCTTGGTCCGACCGGGCAGCAGGGGGAGATAGGCGGCGGGGTCCTCGGCGGGTGCAAGAGCAGGGAGGGAGTCGACGACCAGCTTCGCCGACATTTGGATCATTTCCTGGTTGAACGGGGAGGAATCGAGCAGATTCTGGCGATCCTCGTTCGTCTTCCAGGCGCCGTTCAGGATGCCGCTCAGCGACATCTCGTACTTGGTAGGGAAGAAGGACCAGAACTTGCCGCGCCCACGTGATCGCGGGCTGACGTACAGACCGCTCTCCGGGTCCTTCTCCAGAGCGGGGACACCCCAGGCGAGGCCGAGCGAGAGCCGGTCGTGCAGTTCGCCGGCGTCCGCGCGGGCACTGGGACCGGGTTCGTGGGTCGTGGAGAACACGCGCCACCGGTCCGTGGCGACGGACTTGCCGGTGCGCTCCTCGACCAGGGTGTGCAGATCGCCGGTCCGCTGGGCGGTCAGCGTCCGACGCGCCACGGGGCGCGGCCGGCGGTCCTCCAGCACGACCTTTGCGACGTGCGGCGAGAAGAGCTGGAAGCCGACCGGGAACTCCTCGCGGGGCTCGCCGTGGTCCTTGCCGCGTCCGCCGTGCATGTCCCGGCCCAGTCGATCGTCCGCTTTTGGGAGCAGGGGCAGACGGACGACGGTGGTGGCCCAGCCCAGCAGCTCGTTCAGGACGACGTCGGAGGCGCGTTCGGTCTGCATGTCCAGGGGGCGGGCCATGCGCAGCACGGGCGCGTCGAACCTGGGGCCGTAACGCGCCGTCACTCCGTGCACGGCACTGATCTGCTCGTACGACCAGGCACGGTCGAATCCGAAACTCCCGGTGCTGCTGAAGAATTCCGGTGCGTCGGTCACCACAAGAACCGATTTGATGCCCACTCCGAAACGCCCGATCTGGCCGCCGCGCTTCTTCGACATGCTCATTCGAAGAATTGTCTCCGCGCCTTCCGGGGTGACCGGGTTGCCTTCGTTCGCGCAATACAAGTGGGTTTCCGTGAGAATGACGCCAACTTGCCCACCCCACTCGTCGGCCATTTCGTCTGCCGCGTTCTGGACGAGCTCGAAAAGCTGACGATCACCGTATCCGCCCTGGGTGATACGGCGCTCGCCATTGGCATGCTCGGCCACGAGGCCGGGGTCCACGGCGTAAGTCTGCAGGACACGCGAGGACTGTTCGAGGACGGTTTGAACGACCGAAGAGGACGATGACGGCACTGCTTCTGCGCTCCCGGGTGTCGAATGTCTGGAGGAAAAGGCGAACGACGGGCCGGCCCGTCGTTCGCCGTGGCGCTGGGCGTTGCTCTCCACAGTGCCTCCGTAAAGCGAAGGGTTCGCCGTGAAGGCTGCGTTTGTTGCGAGACCGATACTTCAAAGTCCCTTGACGTGCTGAAATCAGGTCGGAGGGACGGCCTCGCCCGGGACGTCCGGCAGGCCCTGGGTCGCCTTCGCGAGCACGGGGAACCGCTCGGTGAAGTCGTCCTCGGAGAGGTCGTAGGCACGGAGGATTCCGAGAACCTCGGCCTTGCTCCGAGCCGTCTTGACGCTCATCTCGAATGCGCTCGACTCCCGAAGCGAGTCCAGGGAATCACTGTCCTGCTCATCCATTCGATCCACCCCTTTTTGATTGTATCCTGCAGCTACAGAGGGGTGCATTTGGATACACGTCCCCCGTGAAGTGAGATGAAATATCGGGTCGACTTCATCCCCCATGAAGCTAGGGGATGAAGGTCTCACGCAGCCAGTCCTCATCGGTAATGATTTTTTCTGCGCGTCTCTACAGGTGCATTCCGGCCGCGGGGTCGAAATTTGGATACACTTCTCCCCCGGCCGCCCGACTTCCCTGATTTCGGGTTTGCGAGCGAGATGGGATCCCCATCGTCAATTACCGTATCGGGCATTCGGTCGGTTGCGCAACCCGAACTGCCGTCCGGATAAGGGGAGTTGGCCAGTCCCCTTGTGGGCGCGGTGTGAAAGACGGGAATACTTCCCATTTGGGGCAAGTCGGGCACTGAGTTCAAGCCGTCGGATCGATCGACCCCGATCAACTGTCAGTTGACGCTCGCGGCCTTGTCAAATTACCCTCGGGATCCACACCATGCGATCGGCATGGGACTCCCGGGAGAGAGCAGGCGGTGCATGGAGACAGGTGAGGAGTTCGGGCCCTGGCTGGCCCGACAGCTCAAGCTTGCGGGGAAGACGCAGGCCGACTTGGCCGATGAGCTCAACCTGACCCGGGCCGCGGTGTCCGCGTGGATCACCGGCAGGTCGACTCCTCGTCCGACCGTCATGACGGAGATCGCCAGGGCGCTCGGCACGGATGTGGGTACCGTGCACACCCGCACCACTGACACCCAGGCAGGCCTCCCGGTCACCTGGTACCACCGACCCGGCTATCCCGATGGTGGTCGGGACCTGGGCAACGCGGCGGCCTTCGCTTTCGACGCCGACGTGCAGGTCCTCGCGCGAGAGACGTGCCAGAACAGTCTGGACGAACGGTTGACGGAGAACGGTCGCCCCGTCAAGGTCCGATACACCCTGCACGAGCTCACCGGTGATGCCCTGGACGCATTCCGTGAGGCGATCCTCTGGAACGATCTCTTTCCGCATTACGCCGCCGTCTCGGAGATCGCCGGTAACCAGAAGGTCGGTCGGGTCGTAGATGCCGGCGTGCGCGACATGTACGAAAAGGGTCGCCTGATCCTGCTGCGCGTCGACGACTACAACGCTTCCGGGCTGATCGGCGACGATTACGCGGACGGCAAGTTCGCCGCCGTCGTCAGACGCCAACTGGAAAGCCTCAAGTCCGGTCCCGGCGCCGGTGGATCGTACGGCCTGGGCAAGGCGACGCTGTGGGCCACCAGCTCCCTCGGACTCGTGCTGATCAACTCCACTCTCTCCGTGCCTCACGAGGGACGTACCGAACGACGGGTCATCGGCCGCCTCGAACTGCCCTGGCGCGAGGTCGACGGCGAGTCGTACGCGGGCCCCGCCTGGTTTGGGCGCCCTGATCCCGAATCGCCCGGGGCCATGGTCGCCCGTTCCTGGTGGGCGGACGAGGAGACCGTGGCGAACCTGTATCTGGCCCGGGAGAGCGACGAACCCGGCACGTCCTTCCTCATCGTCGGTGCGCACGATGTGGCCGGCCTCGTGGCGAACTCCTCCGAGACCGACGACGGATTCATCGGCGACGAGGAGATCGATGAGGACACACGTGACATCAGCACCATGCACGCCCGACTGGTCGAAGCGCTGGGGCGTGACTTCTGGGCCGCGATGACCGGCGGGGGCAGCAGGCTCCCCCTCCTGGAGGTCTCTGTTCGAGCCCTGCGCAACGGCAAGGAGGTCGTGGCGGAGCAGCAGGTGGACCCCTCTGTCGAGGAGCCCGCGCGGACCCGTGCCCTGAGGGCGCACTACGAGGGCACCACGGTGGACCGTCTCACCGAGGCCGGGCAGGTGGCGGCGCGGAGCATCCCGTTGAAGCTGCCGTTGTCCGGAGGTGCCCACGGGACATTGGGTACCCACCAAGCGGTACTGCTCGTCACGGAGGCCGAGGGGGACGGGGACGGGGCGAAGAACCGGATGCATTCGCTGCGCGGCAATCGCATGACCGTCAAGAAGACCGTGGTTCCGAGGCTTCCGAACAGCACCAACCCTTTCCAGGCCGTTCTGCTGGTCGGGGAGGCGGCCGGAGAGACGGCCCCCTTCTCGAAGGAGGCCGATGACTTCCTGCGTGCGGCGGAACCTCCCGAGCACGACCGGTGGGGGCAGACGGAAGAGCTGACCCTGCGGTGGTCGCCATCCGCGTACCGGCGGATCAACGCGCTGGCCGCCGAGGCCAACAACGCGGTGCGAGAACTCGTCGCACGTCCGAAGCGCAGCGGCGGCGAAGGCAGTGAGGCCCTGCGCAAGGCATTGACGGTGCGGACGAGGCCCAAGGCCAAGACACCCGCCGGTCCCGTGGTTCCCGTCCTGGACGGGCTCGACGCGACGGTCGGGGGCGCCGGGGAGTGGCAGATCTCCGGCGAAGTGAGCATCCCGCGTGGCGACGAGATCGCCCCGATGGTGCCGGTGGCCCAGCTGGACGTGCGCTCGGGGAGCCGCCCCAGGCTGGACTGGTCGGAACTGGTGGGTATCGAGGGATGCGAAGTGGTGGACGGGATGCTGTGCTTCACGCCTGGTGCGAGGCATGCGAAGTTCCGAGGAACCACCGACGCCACCAGCCACCCGGTGAGGACCACCCTCACCCGTCTCGTTGTCGAACTTCGTGCCGGAAAGGGGGAGTGACACGTGAAGTTCTACCCATACAAGCGACTCAACCGGCCGATCACGCTCAGAGTGACCTCCGTTTCCCTCAAGCTCTCCGACGGCACACGCGACCAGTTGGAGACCACGTCCTACTCGAACCAACAGCAGGCCGTCGCGCTCGGCATCGCAGGTCATACGGAATGGGTGAGTGCCAGGATCGGCGTATCGGCGACGCTGCCGCCCGGTGCGAACGCGCCGGATGCGCCCTGGTCGGATCTGTGTGTCCTGGCCGTGCTCACGGACGGCGAGACCAACGTCCGTACCTCTGTGGATCTCACGCTCGATGCGGAGGACGGTCGGGACTGGTCCGGCTCGCTGGAGGTGTTCCGTGACGATCACATGGGGCGGGCTTCCGTCGCCGTGTACGCCGTCGGGACGGTGGAGGAAGTACGTGGACGGTCGATCGCCGAGACCGACCGGAGCTGGATCGTCGACACGGTTTCCGACGAGCCGGTCCGAGGGCTCCAGCTCGACGTTCAGAAGGCTTCGTTCAAGCGGAGCTCCCGGGCTTGGCTCCAGGCGTACGCCGATGCGCCCTGGGTCGTGGACGCCTCGGCCAGAGTCCCCACCGTGTTCGTGAACACCGATGTCGAAGGTGTCATCGATCTGTTGGACAGCAATGGCTCGGGTGTGGACAGCAAGGTACGCGACCTCCTGGTCGCCCAGATGTCCACCGACGTCTGGACCGCGGTGTTTCACGGTGCCATCGGCGACCTGGAGGTGGAACCCGGTGGCGGGCCGGTCTTCCCCGTCGACTGGCAGGGAGAGGTGTTGCGGGAGATGCTCCCGGACGTGATTCCAGGCGTCCATGTCGAGGAGGCCCTGCGGCAGGTCCACCGCCGGCGCACGGGCGAATCGGGCTGGGTGGAGCTGCAGACGCGTATCCATTACGCGGCGGTCCGCCGCGCCGATGCCGCCAAGGCGCTTGCCCTTGTCATCCGCAGTCTGGAACAGATGAACCGCGAGAGTGAGACGTGATCACCCAACCGAACCACGTACCGGAGCGCCTGGGGCTGCTCACCACCTCTGCCGTCGATCCGTTCCTCACCGAAGAGCTGCTCAAAGGCGAACAGGTTCACGGCGGAATCGATCTTGCCAAGGTCGTCGAGCCGCTCCCCGAGGACGATGCCAGGTGGCGGGTCGAACCGATCCGGAGCCTGGTGGAGGACGCCATGTTCGAGTTCCGGGAGGATCGCACCCGTGCGGATGCCTGGCTCGCTCCACGGCTCCATGCCACGCTGCGCCTGACCCGGCGAGAAGCGGCGGACAAGCGTCTGTGGAACCACCTCGCCCTGGCGGTGGCCCCGGACTATGCGGTCTGGCGGCACTTGTCGGAGCCGACGGCGAACAGGCCGGAGAAGCGCATCGCCGCCGAGCGCTTCCGTGGTCCTGCGGATCGTCAGTGCTTCTCGCGCCTGTGGTGGGCGGCCGAGCTCTTCAGGAACGGGTCGGACTACGAGCCGGTCGAGGTGGCCTGCGGAAATCAGGACCTCATCCACACCGTGCTCCGGACCGAGCTGATCGATCACCGTCCCACCGCTCAGGCCCTGGTCCGTCTTCTGAAGAACGGCCAGATCTCCGGCGGGCGAGCGGTGAACGGTCTCAGCGTCGCGATCAACGCGGCGGGAGCGACCTTGATCTACGACATCCTCGCGCCGGACTGCCCCCGTGACCCCGCCCGGCTGCGGGACTGGATCGCGGAGGCGGAATCGGCGCCACCGGTCGAGCGGTACGAACTCCCGAGCGGGCCCGACGAGGACCCTGCCCCGGAGGCATCCGTGGCGGCGCTCACCGGCTACTTCGCGGAGCTGTTCGAGACCGCGCCGGTCAGGGGCAGGAAGAGCGGGGAATGACCCGGGGCGGGCTCGGGACTACTCCGCCGACGCCTTCTTCTTGCCCTTACGAGGGCGGACGGTGGACGGAGGCGGCACCTGCTCCTCGGGGGGCGGGCACCTGTCGGTGCAGGCATCGGCGGCCCCGCAGCCGCTGCTCCGCAGTTTGGCCCGCTGCTCCTCGGTGGCCGGCTGCCACGGCTTCCGCAACGCCTCCAGGTCCGGCTTGGGGAGATCCAGGGCGGCGCTCAGCAGGTGTGCACCGAACAGCGGTGGTACCGCGTTGCCCACCTGCTGGGCCTGCGCCGTGCCGGACCACGGATAGTCCGGCGGGAAGGTCTGAAGCATCCCGGCCTCGTTCATGCTGAACCGCGGGCCCTCGTAGACGATCTTCTCGTCGAGGTGCTCGAATACTACGAAGCGGGAGATGCGGCCGGTGACGGTGGCGGCGGGCTGCTGGTCGGTCCGCACGCCACGCCGTCCCGGATTCCCGGAACTGCCGTAGTTCGAGCGGACCAGGAAGGGCTTTGGACGTCCCGGATGCGAACCCACCGGGTTCCCGATGGCATCCCGCATCGACCTCCAGGGATCTGGCTCGTCGTCTCCCTTCGATGCGGCGACGACGTCGTCGTCGAGAGTCGGCTGATGGACCTGATCCGCAGCCGGGTCGGGTGCGCTCGTCCCGTTCCTCCGATTCCATTCCTTCGCTTCATAGGAATAGTGGGTCGGACCGGGGAGCGAGGGCTTGCCGAGCCCTTCGCGCCGAGCGATCAGCACCGCGCGGGATCGTGTCTGAGGCACTCCGTAGGTCTCGGTCGCGAGGGTGCCGACGACGACCTTGTACTTGGTCCCGTCGGGGAGTCCCATCCCCTGCAGAACCATGGCGTAGTGCCTCCAGAGCGCCTCCACCGCAGGGACCTGCTCCAGGACGATGACGTCGTAGGGGCGGTGCCCCCGGTTGGGGCTCCTGGTCGCCTGAATCGCGTATCGGAGAGGTTCGAGGACCAAGGCGGTGCGCGGATCGGGGAGGGATTTCAGGTCCTCGTCGATCCGATGGTCGGACTCGCCCGCCATCAGCCGCTCGATGTACTTCTTGACCTCTTCCAGGGCCTGGCGTCCGGCCCCGTGTCCGGCCACCGAGTACGTCTGGCACGGAGGGCCGCCTGCCAGCACGTTGATCTCCGGCGGCAGGGACTCGAAGGAATCCCTGCGTGCCGCGCTCACGTCGGCGTGAAGGGTGTCCAGCCCGGCCGCATATCGCGTGAGGCACGCACTTTTGTCCCACTCGATGCCGAGACTCGGGAGGCCGAGCGACTGCGCAGCGACATCCAGCCCTCCGGGGCCTGCGAAGAGGTCCAGGACAAAGGGTTTGTCGAGGATGGGGTGCTGGTGCGCCGAGCTGGTCATGTGGCGGAAGTTTAGCCGGCCGCGGGCCCTCGCGGATCCCCGCTCAGTGCTTCGGCGACGGCCCGTCCCAGCGCCTCTCCGACCGGCGGCGGGGTTGCATGCCCGATCTGTCGGTATCGGGCGGTCTTGAGTCCGGAGATCCGCCATGCCTCGGGGAAGGCTTGGAGCAGGGCAGTCTGGTCCACCGTGATCCGTACCAGCCCGTCGTCACCGAGTGACGGATCCCATGCGAAGTCGGGGCCGGGCGGTTCGTTTCCGAACGACTTCGTGTAGACCCCCATCCGTCGCCACTTGGCCTTCGTGCCGGTCGGTCCGAAGTCGGGGCCGCCGTGCGTCTTGGATCCACCTACCAGGGTAGGTGCGACGTCCGTCGCCTGGGCTGCCCATCGATCGGCGCCAGGCCAGCCGCGGGAACGCATCGACGGCGCGAGGGCCGCCCCGACCGACACGTGCTGGTGGACGCTGGGTCGGGGTGGTCGGAAGCCGCCGGCCCACTGCTGCTTGACGGCCACGACGATGCCTTGCAGACGGTGCTGGGGCACTCCGAAGTCGGAAGCGTTCAGGATGAACCAGGTCAGTGCGTAGCCGAGGTGCTCCAGCTCTTCGCGGAGGAAGTCCCGAATCGGTGCCAGGGAGTCCTCCTCGACCAGGGTGGGCACGTTCTCGATGATCAATGCGCGTGGCTGGACGGCGTGGACCAGGTAGGCAGTCGCCTCGATGAGGCGCAACTCGACGTCCGATCGACGGGTCACCGTCGCGCTCGACCTCACCCTGGGGAGGCCGGCTGCCAGCAGATCGACGTCGTGCACCTCGGGGTGGTCCACGGGGTCGAAGTCGAGAAGGTCTGCTTTCAGCACGTTCCAATGCGGCCGGTTGGCTTTGAGGGTGTCGCAGGCAGTCGCTTCGTTGTCCAGGAGGAGCCGAGGCGTGAAACCGGCTCGTTCCAGCCCCAGGGCGAGTCCACCTGCCCCCGAACAGACGTCGACGAAACTCAGCCCGCTCAACGATCCCTCCCCTGTCCCCGCCGAACTCTCCGCTGCTCCACCGCCCACGCGATACGGAGAGCCGCGCGATCCGGTGCTTCACACTCGAGCCTCACGATGGTGCCTCGGTCCCGACGACGGTCGAGTCCGTGGCCTCTAGCCGCCGGAGTACGGCTGTCGTGTCGATTCCACCATGGGGCCAAGCCCTGTCGCACCGGAATCCGCCTGCTGGGATGCCGACGGCCTCGGGCATTGCCACATCAGACAGCAGCTTCGGGGCTGGGCCGGCGTGCGTGAGCAGATTGGGCGGCACTGTGGTGTGCTCCGCACCACGGCGATCATGATCGCGCGCCTCTGGTCTGGGGAACCGGGAATCCCCGGCATCGGATGGGATGGTCTTGCGTGCCCTCGTAATGCGTAGGTCTCGGGTTCGAATCCCGAAGGCGGCTCGGATTAGCCCCAGGACTCACTCGCCGTGACCTGGGGCTTTTTCATGTCCGCGGGCGGTCTGGGCGGCGGCGCGGGCTCGGGACAGGTGGGACTGCCATGCCCAGCGGGTCAGGGCGCCTGCGGCGAGCGAGGTGATGATTGCGCCCCAGTCGATGACGTGGGGGAGACCCGGCCAGAAGGCGAAGAACGCGAAGGACAGTGCCGTCGCCGCGAGGAAGGCTGCCAGGCCGGCGCGGTGGCGTTTGGCTTCCCAGGTGGGGTCTGCGGGGGTTGGGCTGGGGGTCATGTGCGGCTCACTTCGTGATGTGGTGGCACTGACTGACCCGGCGCACACCGTTGACGTTGATGTGGGCGCACGCCTTGCCGTAGCGGGGCAGTGTCTGGGGTGCGTTGTCGCGCATGGGGTGGATCTCGCACTCGGTGTGCGTCGTGCCCCGGGACGTGCGGTAGGTCTTGTTGTCGGTGTCCGCGTAGGTGAAGTCGATGCGCCAGTTGCAGAAGCCCGAGTTCAGGGCCCCTACGAAACCGCAGTCGACGCCGGCGTTCTGGTACGTGATCTTCTTGCCTTCGCCGCGGATGATGTGAGTGAACATGCAGCCCGTCGGCACCTTCATGGTGACACCGCCGACTTGGTAGTCGAAGCCGGTGACGGGTGTCGAGCCGATGGCGCCGGCGTGGGCCTCGGTGGGAGGCAGGACGGCCAGTCCGATCGTGGCGGCGAGAGCGGCGGTGATCCGGGCCGCTAAGAACTTGCCCATGGGTGTCCCTTCAGGCGGAGTGCGTCTGTCGGAAGGGAACGCCTGCCGTCGGGTCGGAGTTCTGCCCTGCAGGGCAGTCCACTACGAAGAGTGATCAGCTGATTGGCATGCTGACTACCCGTAACTGATTTGTGGGCGCTGTCAGTTCGGCGGTGACGACGTCGGGCCTTCCCGTGGGGTTGGTTGGCCGTCGCCGGCATCCTCGGCGGTGCTCGTTGGTGGTGCGGCCGTGCTGGTTGCCACCGGCTGAGGGGCCGGAGTGGTGGCCGCGCCTAGGGGTGGCGGGTGGGGAGGAGGGTTGCGGGGAGGGTGGCCAGGGCTAGGAGGGTGGCTGCTATTGCGTAGGTGGTGCGGAAGCCCGTGGGGGTTGTGCCTGCGCTGGTGAGGGTGACCGAGAGGAGGGCCGTGCCTGCTGAGGCGGCTATTTGGGAGTTGATGCTGAGGAGGGTGCTTGCCGCCGTCAGGCGGGCTTTCGGGAGGGCTCGGCTCGCGGTGGTCATCGTGGGCATCAGGACCATTCCGGCGCCGGTGCCCATGACGATCGATGCGGCGACGAAGCGCCAGGGGGCCGCCTCCGGGGAGCCGGCCTGGAGGGCGGTCAGGGCCATGCCCAGTGCGCCCACCGCGATTCCGGTCCGGATCAGCCGGCGCGGGGAGACCTTGTCGACGCGGCGCGAGGCGATCTGCATGACCAGCCCCACGGTGAGGCCGGCCGGCGCGCCCAGCAGCCCGGCGGCGGTGGCGCTCATGCCGCGGCCCTGCTGCCAGTACATCGGTGCGAGCAGCATGGAGCCGAAGTAGCCGCAGGTGAAGAAGGTGAGCGTGAGGATTCCCGAGCGGAAGGTGCGGTCGCGCAGCAGGCTCAGGTCGAGCAGTGGCTCACGGGTCGTCAGGGCCCGCCGGGTGAAGGCGGCCACGAGTGCGGCGCCGGAAAGAGTGGGGAGCAGGGCGGCGGGGGCGGTGAAGGTGCCGCCTTCGCCGCCGCGGGCCAGGCCGTAGAGGAGCAGGGCCAGGCCGGGGGAGAGCATCAGCAGGCCGGGTACGTCCAGTCGGGGAGCGACCGGATCACCGGCTCCGCCCGGCGCGTCGGAGCGGAGGAGCTTCGCGGCGAGGACCAGCGCCACCGCCCCGACGGGCAGGTTGACCAGGAAGATCCACTGCCAGGACGCCGAGTCGACGAGCCAGCCGCCCAGCACCGGACCGGCCACCGGGCCGACGATGATGGGCAGCCCGAGCAGGGCCATCATCCGCCCGAGCCGGGCCGGGTCCGCCGCGCGCATCACCATGGCCATGCCGACGGGCATGAGCAGCCCGCCGCCGAGGCCCTGCACCGCGCGGAAGGCGATCAGGCTCCCGGCGCTCCAGGCGCACGCGGCGAGCAGCGATCCGAGCGAGAAGAGGGTGAGGGCGCCCAGGTAGGTGCGTTTGGCGCCGAAGCGGCCCATCGCCCAGGCAGAGGCCGGGATGACGGCGGCGAGGGCGAGCGTGTAGGCGCTGGCGGCCCACTGGATGGTGGCCAGGGGGGCCTGGAAGGCCTCGGAGAGGCGGTGCAGGGCGACGTTGACGATCGTCATGTCGAGCACCGACATGACCGAGCCGACGATGACTACGCCCGCGGTGCGCCGGAGCGGAGCCGCCGGGGAGGGGGAGGCGGTCGCGGTGGCGCCCCCGTTGGCCGGTTCCTGGGTCGTACGCATCCTCCTGCCGCCCCTCAGCCCTGGTACGGGCTGCTCGCGCGGGCGGCGCGCAGGGCGCGGCCCCACCAGGACAGCTGGCCGAGCATGCCCTTGAGCGCGCCCTCGGCGACGGCGGTGTCGCGCGGAAGGCCGTCCGGGCCGAGGCCGGACCAGGGCCCGTGCAGGCTGACGGAGTCGCGCACGGTCATGCCGTGCAGCTCGGCGAAGACCTGCCGGAGCTGCTCGACGGCGCGCAGGCCGCCGCCGATGCCGCCGTAGGAGACGAAGCCGGCGGGCTTGGCGCGCCACTCGTCGCCGTGCCAGTCGATGAGGTTCTTCAGCGAGGCCGGGAAGCTGTGGTTGTACTCGGGGGTGATGACGACGAAGGCCTCGGCGGCGGCCAGCCGCGGGCTGACCCGGGCGAGGGCGGCGGCCGCAGCCGGGTCCGGGGAGCCGCCCCAGCCGGGCATGACCAGCGGCAGGTCGACGTCGGCGAGGTCGATGCAGTCGAGCTCCAGGCCGCCGACGGCCCCGGCGGCGCCGAGGAACCATTCGGCGACGGCCCGGCCCTGGCGGCCTTCGCGGACGCTGCCGATGATCACGGCGACGCGCAGCGGCGCGTCCTCACGGAGGGCAGCGGAAGCGGGACCGGAAGCGGGAGCGGAAGCGGGAGCGGAAGCGGGAGCGGTGGTGTCGGCGGTCATGGCAGGGTCCCCTCGTCGGCGGTGCGGCCGCTCGGTGCGGCCGTCCCTCCGGTAAACTACAACGAGCGTTGTAGAAAGTGCAACGGCCGTTGTAGTTCTGGGGAGTGAGTGTGGAGGCGAAGTGAGCACCGGAAGCAGTGCCCGTAGCGATGCCGGTACCAGTGCGCGTACCAGTGCCAGGAAGCTGGAGAAGCAGACCGCCATCGCCAGCGCGTCCTGCGGGGTCTTCGGCCGCGAGGGCTACACCCGGGCCACGGTCGACGAACTCGCCGCCGCGGCCGGCGTTTCGACGCGCACGCTCTACAACCACTTCCCGGGCGGCAAGGCGATGCTCTTCGCCACCGTCGTCACCTGGACCTCCGGACAGGTGCGCGACGCCCAGACCGCCCTGATCGAAGCCGCCCTGGACCCCGAACGCCCGCCCCGCCCCGAGGACCTGGAGCGGGACCTGATCGCCTTCTCCCACCGGGTCATCGGGCTCATGGCCGACTACGCCGACCACTTCGCGCTCATCCGCCACATCCGCGCCGAGGCCGAGCACGTGCCGCCGGAGGTGCTGGAGGCCTGGGTGAACGCCGGCCCGGGACCGGTGTCCCGCGCGCTCGGGGACGCGATGGCGGGCCTCGACGCCGCCGGGCTGATCGACGTCCACGGGGACGCCATGCTGGCCGGCGCCCACTTCATGGCGCTGACCTCGCACGCCATCGCGCAGCTCTCCTACCACGGGGTCGTGCCCCTCCCCCAGGAGCGGACCGACCGCCTGATCTCGGGCGGGGTCGCCGCCTTCCTCCGGGCGTACCGGTCGCCCGGCCCCCACCCCGGGGCTACGTTGGAAGGGTGAGCACGACACGGTTGCGCAGGGCGGCTGTGGGAGCGGCCGCAGCGGGGCTCCTGATGGTGCCCTTGGGGGCCGGTGCCGGGTACGCCGTGGACGTGCCGACACCCCCGGCGGCGAGCAGTCCGGCCGTCTCCGACGAGTTTCCGCAGCTCACCCCCGCCGTGGCACGGCAGTTGGACGCGGCCGTCCGGAAGGTGATGGAGGAGGCCAAGATCCCCGGGGTCCAGGTGGCCCTGTCGGCGCCGGGCAAGGGAACGTACCTACGGGCCTTCGGCGTGGCCGACAAGGCCACCGGCGCGCCCATGACCGACCGCCTCAACATGCGGATCGGCAGCGAGACCAAGACCTTCACCGTGACCGCGATGCTGAAGCTGGTCGACGAGAAGAAGATCGGGCTGGACGACCCCATAGGCAAGTACGTCGACGGCGTGCCGAACGGCGACCGCATCACCCTGCGGGAGCTGGCCGGCATGCGCAGCGGACTGTTCAACTACTCCGCCGACGAAGACTTCTTCAAGGCGCTGACCAGCGATCCCCGGCGGCCCTTCACCCCGCAGGAACTGCTCGCCTACTCCTTCAAGCACCCGGTGCTCTTCGAGCCGGACGCGAAGTTCTACTACTGCAACACCAACCTGATCCTGATCGGGCTCGTCGTAGAGAAGATCAGCGGGCGGACGCTCGCCGACTACATCACCGACGAGGTCATCCGGCCCGCCGGACTGAAGAACACCCTCTTCCCGACCGGCGCCGAGTTCCCGTCCCCGCACGCCCAGGGCTACACGGACCAGACGGCCTCGGGGAAGACCGAGGACGCGGCCGACTGGAACCCCTCCTGGGGCTGGGCCGCCGGAGCGATGATCTCCGACCTCACGGACCTGCGGCGGTGGGCCAAGGTGCTGGCCACCGGTGAGCTGCTCACCCCCGCCACCCAGGCCGAGCGCCTCGACGTCGTACCGGCCCTGCCGGGCACCGGATACGGGCTGGGCATCTTCAACGTCCAGGGCTGGATCGGGCACAACGGCTCGCTGCCCGGCTACCAGTCGCTGACCGTCTACGACGCGCGGTCGCAGGCCACCCTGGTGGTGCTGCTCAACACCGACATCTCCGCCGAGGGCGAGGAGCCGAGCACGCTGTTCGGCCGGGCCATCACCGAGATCGTGACCCCCCAGCACGTCTACACCCTCCCGGCCCAGCCCGTCACGGGGAAGGGCTGACCATCCGGCGGGCCGCCGCCGCGGCGAGCGCCTGCAGCACCGACGGGTCGGCGCCGTGCGGGAGTTCGAGCATCAGCACGTGATCGCCGCACCGCAGCACCAGCCGCCGCCCCCGTGCGTACGCGGCGTCGGCCCCGGCCGCGTCGACCGGGGCGGCGCCCCGCTTGTGGGTGGCGAGCAGCCGCCGGCCGAGGGCCCCCGAAGCGGTCTGCAGCAGCAGGGCGGTGCGGCCGTCCGGGGCGACGTACGTGACGATGCCGAGTCCCGGCGGCGTGTCCGACGCCTGTAGCCGCACGTCCAGGATCCGCGCGGCCTCGGCGACCGGGAG
Organism: Streptomyces sp. TBY4; assembly: GCF_024213195.1. GTDB lineage: Bacteria > Actinomycetota > Actinomycetes > Streptomycetales > Streptomycetaceae > Streptomyces. The sequence goes on from NZ_JANAVF010000012.1 coordinate 147,789, forward strand.
GAACCCGGCCGGATCGGCCCGCCGCAGGAGTGCGGAGAGGGCGGCGGGGACGGTCAGGCCGGGCAGGCCGGGGGCCTCCCAGGACTCGGAAGCCTCCGTGTCGGCGGACTCCGCAGGTTCCGCCGGTTCCGCCGCCGGGAACAGTTCGCCCTGCGGGGAGGGCGTCACCGTCACGACCTCGTAGACGTGCCCGAGCACCGGTCCCCGCAGCACCCGTACGACGGCCCCTTCGCGCAGCGCCCCGTACAGCTCGGGCCGTACGGGCCAGGCCGTGACCGCGGTCCGGCCGCCCGGGTCGAGCGCCAGGTGGCGGAGCTCCTTCCTGCCGGTGCGCAGCCGCACCACCTCGCCCTCGGTCCAGGCCCGCCGGGACAGGTCCAGCAGGGCGGCGGCGAGGAGGAAGAGGTACCCGAGCAGCGCGGGAGCCGCGACCAGCACCGGAGGGAGCTGCGCCCACGCCACCTGCGGGGGCACCGCCCACTGCCCGGAGACCTGGAGCCCCCCGGTGAAGGCGACGAACCCGAGGAGGCCGCCGTACACGTACGCCGCGAGCGGGATCACGGGCCGCCGGCCGGTCCACAGCCAGCGGGACCCCATGAGCAGGCCGGTCACCAGGACCACTTGGGCGACCAGCAGCGGAAGGCTCGCGACGGGGAGCCGGATCTCGGCCGGCTGAAGCGCGTGCCACCAGGCCACCAGCAGCAGCACGATCGAGGCCGAGCCGATCCGCCGCAGGGCGAGCCGCACGCTGTCCCGCGGCGGGCGCAGGGTGCGGGCCGGGGCGGGGGCGTAGCGCAGCCGGACCTCGTGCCAGCCGCCGCCGTACGTGGACCAGGCGCGGCGCTCGTCGCGCGGGCCGAGCGGGAGCACGGCGAGCGCGGAACGGGCCACACCGGTGGCGGCGGCGTAGGCGAGGTAGCGGTCCCACAGGGCCACCGCCGCCGGGGGCAGCCCGGGAAAGGACTCGTCGCGGGCCAGCCATTCCCGTACGCCGAGCCAGTGCGCGCAGGCTGCGGTCCCCTCAGGCGTCTCGCGCTCCCCGGTGAGCCGGGCGACCAGGACCGAGCCGCAGGCCCACGCGCCCAGGCCCACGGCCAGGGACATGAACCAGCCGCCGGGCCCGGTCAGGGACACGAACAGGACGGCCGCCAGGACCGCGGGAGCCACCGCCCCCAGGGTCAGCGCGGCCTTCAGGCGTGCCGGGTAGCGGTCCCGGGCCAGTCCGCGGGACCGGGCGTCGGCGGCCACGGCCCGGCGGAACTCCCGCCACCAGCCCCGGTCCTCCTCCTCGGTGCCCCGGGCCAGGGCGCCGGCGGGCAGCACCCCGCCGGAGGCCAGGGCGGTGACCCGGGCCAGCACGAGGTCCTCGTAGGGGAGCAGGGGGAGCGGCTCCCCGGAAGGGCCCTTCCGCGGCGGCCGGATGCGGACGAGGGTGTCGCGGGGATCGGGGCCGGTCTGCTCCAGGGCGAGGAACCCGCGCGCGGCCAGGTCCAGGAGCGTGGCGCGCGGGGCGCCGCGGCCGGACTCCCAGCCGCCGGTCAGGAACTCCACCAGCGCGGGCGGTTCGCCCCGCAGCTCCATGGTGGGCCCGTCGGCGGCCACGGGCACGGGCCGGTGCGCGACCACCGCCCAGCCGGCGGCGGCCAGCCAGAGCAGGAGGGTGAGGAGGAGGGCCGCCGCGACGGACCAGGTCCAGGTCACTCAGAACCGGACCTGGACCGGGCCGGTTTCGCCTTCGCCGGCGCGGAAGAACTCCCGGGCCCGGAAGCCCAGCGGCCCGGCGGCCACCAGGGTCGGGAAGGAGGCGACGGAGGTGTTGTAGGCCAGCACGGCGTCGTTGTAGTACTGCCGGGCGTACGCGGCGCGGTCCTCGGTGGTCGCCAACTCCCGCTGCAGGGAGTCGAAGTTGCCGCTCGCGCGCAGGGCCGGATAGGCCTCGGCCAGGGCGAGCAGCCCGGTCAGTCCGGTGTGCAGGACGGCCTCGGCGCGCTCCTTGTCGGCGGGACCGCTCGCGGCGACGGCCGCCTCGCGGGCCCGGACCACGGCCTCGAAGGTGCCGCGCTCGTGGGCGGCGTAGGCCCTGACGGTCTCGACGAGGTTCGGGATCAGGTCGTAGCGGCGCTTGAGCTGGACGTCGACCTGGGCCCAGGCGTTGTCGACCTGGTTGCGGCGCCGGACGAGTCCGTTGTAGGTGGTGATCAGCCAGACCGGAACCAGTAGGACGATCACGGCGCAGACGATGACGAACATGCCGAGCGGTGTCATGTGCGGCCCCCCGTAGCGGGGCCGGTCCCCTGCCGGCCCGGCCGTAGCGTAGGGCGGCGGCCGTCCTTTGTGACCCCCCGCGCAGCAGGCAATCGGCGCGAGGGCCCGTCAGGCGGCGGGGGCGGCCTTCTCCGGTGGCGGCAGCGGCGTCGCCTCGGAGGATTCAGCGCCCAGGAACTCCACCACCGCGAGGGCGAGGAGCAGGGCCAGGGCCAGGCCGACGACCACCCAGCCGGTGGGGTAGGACCAGAGGACGTAGGTGGCGAGCGCCGCCGCGGTCAGGGCCCAGACGATCCAGGAGCGGTGGCGGCGGACGAACGGCCCCACCGGGCCCGTGCGCAGGCCGGCGCGGTCGGCCGTGGCCCGGGCCGCGCCGATGCCCGAGGTCCACACGCTCCTGACGAGGCCGGCGCGGCGGCCGGGGCCGGTGAGCCAGGCGGACAGGGCGAGGACCAGGCCCAGGGCGACGACCATCCTGATCACGGTGTGGAGCAGGTGGGTCAGGGTGTCGTAGACGGCTCCGGCGGCTTCCGGGGAGACCCCGGCGGGCAGCGCGTCGAGGTAGACCGCGCGGAAGACGCGGAGCCCGATGCCGAGCAGCGCGGTGGCGACGGCCACGCCCAGGGCCCCCGCGACCAGGGCCCGGCGCCGCCGCGGCGCGAGCAGGACGCCGCCGGCCACCAGGAGGGCGGCGAGGACGGGTAGCCAGTTGCCGGTCAGCTGGAGGAGCCGGACGTACGTCTTGACCTTGCCGATCTCGTCCGAGCGGACGAGCGTGAAGTCGGTGTGGATCTCCGGGATCCGCCCGGCGGCCTGCATGCCCTCGTCCACGAGACGCTGTTTCACCAGGTCGACGACGGGAGCGAGGTCGAGGGTGACCGTGTCGTCCTCCAGGCGCACCGCACCGCCGCCGCTCCCCGTGAGCGCCTTGTCCACGGAGGCGTGGATCTTGCGGTTGGCCTCGGTCCAGATGGTGGCGAAGGCGTCCGAGCCGGCGACCGCCTGCGCCTTGTCGTGGACGAAGCTGCGCACCGCCCCTTCGAGGGAGCCGCCCAGCTTGCCCAGCCCCTTCTCCAGGAGCGGCCGGTCCTCCGGCGCCGCGTCGGACAGCAGCGCGGGCAGGTCGATGCGGGTCATGAGGGCGTCGGTGACCCGGTTGGCCACGGCGTCCTGGACGGCCGGGTCCGAAGCGAGCGGGGCGACGGTCGCCACGTAGCGGTCGGTGTCGCCGACCTCGTCCGCCGCCCAGGAGGCGACGACGCCGAGGGGCGCGAGCACGCAGCCGAGGACGATCAGCAGGGCGGACAGGAAGGACTTCGCGCGGTGCCGGGGCGGCTGCTGCGTCTGCGCCGTCCGTTCCGCTTCGAGCGTCGCGACACGGCTGCGGAGTTCTCGGAGCTCCTGGAGGTCCTGGTTCCCCGGGAGTTCCGGCCGCTCACCGTCCCGCGCGCCCGATCCGTCGTCCGACACCGTGCCTCCTCGTCCGCGCCGATCAGGCGATCGCGGTGGATCCCAGTCGATGTGCGCGGACCCGTTCGCGCCAGCGGGGCTGACCCGTTCGGGGGACGTGACGCCTCCTTCCGTTTCGTACGCGGACCAGCGGTTCTCCCGACATGCGCCAGGTCCTGACAGGGCGTCTACTGGTGCGATCGGCCCGCCCGGGGCCGACAGGGGTGGGTGAGGTGTGCCTTGGGCGGCGTAGAACGGCGATCACTGCTGCCCCGCATGGGCAAGCCGCGTCCCGGGGACGTGGGGGCCGGTCTGGTGACCGGTCTGTTCTCGATCCCGGAAGGGATGGCGTACGCGGCCATCGCCGGGTTCAACCCGGTCGCCGGCCTCTATGCCGGTGTGGTGCCCGCGATCGTGGGTTCCCTCACCGCCCGGACCGTCCTCATGGTCACCACGCTGACCAGCGCCATCGCCCTCACCTCGCAGAGCGTGCTCCAGCAGGCCGGACTCGACGCCCAGGACCCGGGCAACATCGCGACCCTGGCCCTGCTGGCCGGAACGGTCATGCTCCTGATGGGTGCCCTGCGGCTCGGCGTGCTGATGAGCTTCGTCTCCAACGCCGTGATGACGGGCTTCTCGGTCGGCATCGGCCTCCAGATCATCACCGGCGTGCTGGGCGACGCGACCGGCTACGACCCCCAGGGCGACAACCGCCTCTACAAGCTGGGCGACTGGCTGGCGCACCTCGCCGACTGGCAGCTCGCCGCCACGCTCGTAGCCCTCGTCACCATCTGCCTCTGGGCCCTGTCCCGGCGCGTACGGCGGCTGCAGCCGGTGGCCCTGCTGATCGCCATGGTCCTCACCTCGGTCGGGGTCGCGCTGCTGGGGACGGACGTGGAACTCGTCCGCGACATCGCCCGCATCCCCTCCTCCCTCCCCTCCTTCTCCGCCCCCGACCTGTCGGCCGTACCGCACCTGGCCCCGGGCGCCTGCGCCGTCGCGCTGGTGGCCCTGGCGCAGGCCGCGAGCATCGGCTCCTCGGTGCCCAACCCGGACGGGTCCCGCGCCTCCGTCAACGGCGACTTCGCCGCGCAGGGACTGGCCAACGTGGCCGGCGGGCTGTTCCAGGCACTGCCCTCGGGCGGCTCGCTGTCCCGTACGGGCGTGGCCGTCGCGGCCGGCGCGCGCACCCGCTGGGCGGGGGTGCTGTCGGGCGTCCTCCTGGCCGGGGTGGTGCTGCTCTGCGCCCCGCTCGCGGAACGCATCCCCATGCCGGTCATCGGCGGCCTGATCCTGGTCGTCGGCGGGGAACTGCTATGGGGCAAGCGCCAGGACGTGATGCTCGTCCTGCGCACGTCGAAGCTGTCGGCCGCGGCGATGGTCCTGACCTTCCTCGCCACCACCCAGATCCCCCTCCAGCAGGCGATCGTCCTCGGAGCGGTGCTCTCCCTGCTGCTGTACTGCGCCCAGGCCGCGCGCCGCGCCCGCCTGATCCTCCTCGTACCGGACGGCTCGGGCCGCTGGAACGTGGCGGAGCCGCCGGAGCGGCTCTCCCCGGGCGAGGTCACGGTCCTGTACTACGACGGCGTCAGCCTCTTCGCCGAGCTGCCCCGCATCGAGGCCTCGCTTCCCCGGTCCGACGGCGCGGCGGGCGCGGTCCTCGTCCTCGTCCTGCGCGGCGCTCCGGACGTGCCCTCGTCGACCGTCGTCAAGACGCTGCGCCGCTACGTCCGGGAGCTCGACCGCAGCGGCTGCCGCCTCATCCTGGCGGGTGTGGGGCCGGAGCTGGCCGGCGTCCTGCGGGCCACGGGCCTCGACCGGGACCTGGGACCGGGCGGCGTCGTCCCCGCCCGGGAGGAGGCCCTGTTCGTGCCGCTCGAAGAGGCACTGGCCGACGGCCGGGAGTGGGCGCGCGAGCGGAGCGCCGCCGGAGCCCCTGGCGCCCCCGGCGCCGCGCCGGAGGGCGACTGACCGGGGTCGCGGGCGGCGTCCTCAGCTCTGCCGCGTGCTCGTCCCCGTCCCCGTCCCCGCCGCGGGACGGGAGGACTCCCCGCCCCTGGGCGTTCTCACGTACCTGTTCAGGGGCGGCTCCTCCGCCAGGACCGCGCCGATCGTCACCGCGAAGGTGACCGAGGCGCACACGACGATCAGCCACGACAGCATGACGAGCACGAGGCCGAGGGACCCGTACTCGCCCACGGCCCGGTCGAGCGCCGGCGGCATGTAGACGCGGGCCGTCAGCCCGAGCACGCTGGTGGCGGCCCCCGCCAGCAGGGCGCCGGGCATCAGGGCCGACCAGGTGACGCGCTTGGCGAGCAGGAGGTGCTGCGTCCACAGCCAGACGCCCGTGCTCACCAGGAAGAAGAGCGGCGTACCGACGAGGAGGCCGGCGCCGAAGCCCTCGCGGATCGGGCCCTGCAGCACGAGCACCAGCACCATCACCAGGAGCCAGACCACCCAGCGCCAGGCCGCGATCCGGGTCCCGGCCTTGGGCAGCAGCCAGGCACGCTCGCAGACCCGGGCCATCGCCCGGCTGAAGCTGGTGGCCGACACCAGCGTGACCAGCACCCCGACGATGCCGGTCGTCTCCCGCAGGCCGTCGCCGGCCGCGCCGCCGTACAGGACCTGTTGCAGCTCCTGGTCGGGCGCTCCGCTGAGCCCGAACACGGCGCGCAGGGAATCGCGGAGCTGGTCGCGCACGCTCAGCGGGGCGAAGGCCGAGAAGGCGAAGAGGAGGGGCACTGCCGCCAGGAAGGCCTGCGCCGCGAGGCGGGTCCCGGAATCCAGGAGGTTGGCGGACAGCATCCGGTTCGTGAGCTCGGAGAGGAAGGGGAAGCGCAGCTCCGCACCGGAACGCAGGCCCTCCACCCGGGTCTTCCACCGCATTCCGTCTCCTGCCCAGGCCGTTTCACGCAGTATGGGCGGTTCGTCGCTCCGCCGCGATCCGGCACCCGGGCGCGGTTGCAGAATTGGGGTGCGCGACAGGAACGGCACGAGGGAGAGCGATATGAACGGTCGGACGACGCACGACGGGGCCCGGATCGAGGAAGCCGCCGAAGGCGGGCACAAGGTGGTCCTGCGCGAGGCGGGCGAGGCGGATCTGGACACCGCCGCCGAGCTCTTCCGCGGCTACCTGGAGTTCTACGAGGTGGAGGTCGAGGACCCGGAGCGCCCGCGCGCCTTCCTGGCGGAGCGGCTGGCGGGCGGGGACTCCTTCGTCCTGCTCGCAGAGGTCCCCGGCGCGGGCACGGTCGGATTCACGCAGGTCTACCCGATGTTCTCCTCGCTGGCCATGAAGCCCGTGTGGCTGCTGGGCGACCTGTACGTGGCCCCCGCCGGCCGTCGTACGGGCGCCGGCCGCGCGCTGCTGCGCGAGGTGCTGCGGCGGGCGCGGGAGGCCGGGGTCTCGGGCGTGCAGCTGGAGACGGCGTACGACAACCTGGTCGCGCAGGGGCTCTACGAGGCGGAGGGATTCGTCCGCGAGGAGTTCCACATGTACTTCCACGACCTCGCTTCCGAAACGGTTTGAGATCGACTGAAACATTCCCGGCTCCCGTCGCGTCATTGGTGTGGGACGGACGCGAGGGGGAGCGGATGGGGTACGGACGCAGAGATGGGTTCCGTGAGTTCGCGACGGGCAGATCGGGGCACTTGTACCGGTCGGCCTGTCTGCTGACGAGCGGTGACACCCACCTCGCGGAGGATCTCGTACAGGAGACCCTCGGGCGGATGTACCTGCTCTGGGCGCGCGTCTCCCGGATAGACAATCCGGCGGCGTACGCGCAGACCGTCCTGGTGCGCACCTTCCTTACGCACCAGCGCCGCCGGTCGGCGGGGGAACGCCCGGTCGGGGAATTCCCCGACACGGGTGCTCCGGCCGGCGGCGATCCCGTGCTCCGGCTGACGCTCCTGGAGGCGCTGGGGCGCCTCGCGCCGAAGGACCGGGCGGTCCTGGTGCTGCGGTACTGGGAGGACCGCAGCGTCGAGGAGACCGCCGACGCGATGAACGTCAGCTCGGCGGCCGTACGGACCCGCAGTTCGCGCGCGCTGACCCGGCTGCGGGAGCAACTGGGCGGCTCGCTGGCGGAGTTCGCGGGCCGCTGAGCCCCTCGCCCTCGCGCGTGTCACGTCATTTCGATTCTTCTCATCCCGCGATCCCTATGGACGGAAGGTCTGATTCCGCATGCCCTTTGAAGATGAGCTCGGTGAAGCCCTCCGTCGTACGGGGGACGGCTTCACGGCCGAAGGCCGCGGCCTCGCGGACGCCGGGGAGCGGCGCGGGCGGCGGATGGTGGCCCGCCGCAGGGCCGCCCTGGCAGGCGGCTCGGCGCTCACCCTGGCCCTGATCGGTACCGCCGGGGCCTACGTGAACGGGCTGCTCGGACCCGGCGGGGGCGGGGGCGGCGGGAACGTGGCGTCCTCGCAGGAGCCGCCCGCGCTCGGGCCGTTGGTACGGGGCAGCAGCCGGAACACCAACCGGGTCGGAACCGGGGCCGTCTCCGCCGAGCAGCTGACCGGGGTGCTCAAGCAGCTCCTGCCGCAGGGCACGCTCAGCGATGTCGAGGCGCGGGGGACGGGCCACGAGATCGGCCCGGCGGTGACCGCTGTCTTCGACGACGGCGAGGGCAAGAGCCGCATCGGCTTTACCCTCAACCGGATCGACCCGAAGGGCGAGATGGCCGCCGACATGCTCAAGTGCCCCTCCAAGGCCACGACGAAGCACGACAGTTGTACCTCGGAGAAGCTCGCGGACGGTTCGCAGCTGTTCCTCTACAAGGGCTACGTGTTCCCCGACCACCGGGCGAACGTCAAGTCCTGGCGTGCCATCGTGGTGACCCCTCAGGGGTTCATCGTGGACGCCTCGGAGGAGAACGCGGCGACCGAGAAGGACTCGCCCCCCACCCGCCCGACGCCGCCCCTCTCGCTCGCGCAGCTCCAGGCGCTCGTGACCTCCCCGCTGTGGCACCCGGCCCTGAACGACCTGCCGGCCGCCGGTCAGGAGGGTGCACGCCAGGCCCCCCGTCAGGGGGTGAAGGCGGTGACCATCCTGGAGGAGCTGCTGCGCACGGACGGGATCCCGATCGTGAGCCGGGACGAGAGCCACGCCGATCTGGGCTACCTGGTGCTCGACGACGGCAAGGGCAAGTCGCTGGTCAGCCTCGAGATCCAGGTGGACAACGCGGAGGAGCCGGGGGTCTGGGCGGACCAGTTCAAGGATGCCGAGACGCTGCCGGACGGAGCGAAGGTCCTGACCAGGAAGGGGGACGGGGACAAGGACGTGCCCGGCATGCTCCGGTGGAGCGCCGAGGTGCTTCGGCCGAACGGGACCCGGCTGATCCTGTCCGCGGTCAACGGCGAGACCGAGGGGTCGGCGGTGACCCGCAAGGAGCCGGTGCTGGGCGTGGAGCGGCTGAAGGAGCTCGCGACGAGCCCGAAGTGGGCCTCGGAGTACGGGCAATAGCGGGAGCGGCAGGAGGGCCGGCCCCTACTTCGCGTCCGCGTAGCACTCCACGATCGCCGTGGTGAACGGGAAGCGGACCGGGGTCTCCCCGAAGGTGATGCGCCCGGCCAGCTCGCCCGCCTCGCGGATCGCGGCGGCCACGGCCGGGGCCTCCTCCTCGGGGCAGTGCACGATGACCTCGTCGTGCTGGAAGAAGACCAGCTCGGCCCGCATCCCCGCCTGCGCGAGGGACCGGCGCAGGGCGGCGAGCAGGAGCAGCGCCCAGTCCGCGGCGCTGCCCTGCACGACGAAGTTGCGGGTGAAGCGGCCGCGCGCCCGGGCGTCGGTCGAGGCGTAGCTCGGGACCCAGCCGTCGGGGGCCTCCTCGGCCTCCTCCGGATCGGCCGCCGGCGGGCAGGTCCGGCCCAGCCAGGTCCGTACGAGCCGCCCCTCCTCGCCCGCCTTCGCGGCGTCGTCCACGTAGGCCACGGCCCGGGGGAAGCGGCGGCGCAGCGCGGCCAGGTTCTTCAGGCCGTCCCCGGAGGTCTGGCCGTACACCGCGCCGAGCACGGCGATCTTCGCCATGTCGCGGTCGCCGGAGAAGCCCTGGCGGGAGATGGAGGTGTACAGGTCCTCGGGGCGGCCGGCGACCTCCATGAAGGCGGGGTCGCGGGAGATCGCGGCGAGCACCCGGGGCTCCATCTGGTCGGCGTCGGCCACCACGAGCCGCCAGCCGGGGTCGGCGACGACCGCCCGGCGGATCACCTTGGGGATCTGCAGGGCCCCGCCGCCGTTGGTGACCCAGCGGCCGGTGTGGGTGCCGCCGGGGATGAACTCGGGGCGGAAGCGGCCGTCGTGGACCCAGTCCGCGAGCCAGGACCAGCCGTGGGCGGTGTAGATCCGGTACAGCTTCTTGAACGCGATCAGCGCCTCCACGGCGGGGTGCTCCAGGTCCTGGATCTCCCAGCGGCGGGTGGACTTGAGTTTGATCCCGGCCTCCGCGAAGGCCTTGATGACGTCGGCGGCCAGGTCGGGCCGTACGCGCCGCCCGAAGGCCGCCGAGACCTCGTCGGCCAGCTCCGCGAGACGGCGGGGCTGGCCCCGCCCCGCGTACCGCTCCCCGAGCAGCTCGGTGAGCAGGGCCCGGTGGACGTCGGCCCGCCAGGGCAGCCCCGCCCGGTTCATCTCGGCCGCTACGAGGAAGGCCGCCGACTCGGAGGCCACGAGCAGCCGCATCCGCTCGGGGTGCGCGGTGGCATCGAGCCGTTTCGCCTGGTCGGCGTGGACGGCGACGAGGGCGTCGAGCGGGACGGGGGCGGGCTGGGGGTCGAAGAGCGAGTGCTGGCTGCCGGGCTCCGCGGCGCGCTGCGGGGGATCGGGCGGCACGGGCGCGTTCGTCAGCCGGGCCCAGGCGGCGGCCGCCGAGCGCGGTTCGCCGAGGCGGCCCTCATGGGCGAGCAGGAGCAGCTCGGCGTCCTCGATGTCGTGGCAGCGCTCGACGCGGATGCCGGCGGCGAGGAGCCGGGGGTAGACCGCCTGGGTGGAACGCCAGACCCAGCGGGTGGCGGCGGGGGCGGCGCGGATCGCGTCCGCGGGGTCGGTGGTCGTGACGCGGGCTTCGCCCACGGGCCCGTCCAGGGGTGTGGCGTGCCACCGGCCGTCGCCGTCCTCGGCGAGGGCCCACCGGGGGGTTTGCTCGGTCATGGGTGCGAGTGTCCCACCGGGGTCTGACAGTGCCGGTGCGGCCGCGCGGAGCCGGGCGGGCCCTGCGGGCGGCCGTCCCCTACCCGCCCTTCGCCCGTTCCCCGGGGCTCCGCCCCGGACCCCGGTCCTCAAACGCCCGGCGGGCTGGATTCGGTCGGGCTCGGGCGTGCCAAGCTGGAGCGGTGAGAGACATAGTCGACCGGGCCTGCGAGGCCGCGCTGTACAACCAGGACGACGCCGGGCTGGACGCCGGGGCGTCGGTGCTCGTCGCCGAGGGGGACCGCTGGGACGGGGTCGGGCAGGCGCTGCTCGCGCGCGGTGAGGAGTACGTGCGCCAGGCCTGGGAGCGCGGATGGCGGCCGGCCGACGTGCTGCGGCTCGTACGCCGGGACCTGGAGCAGGCGCACCTGCGGATCGCCGGGGACCTGATCGCCGCCGAGGCCCGGCGCTACGCGCGGCTGCCCGAGCGGTGGACCGACGCCGAGGTGTGGTGGGGGGACGACACCCGGTACGGGGAGCGGCTGGCCGAGCGGGAGCGCACCGACCGCTTCAGCCTGGCCGGGGCCGTCCTGGAGGTGTTCCGGCTGCTGATCCGGCTGCCGTCCATCGAGCCGGTCGGGCCCGTGCCGGGAGACCCGGCGGGCGACCTGCTCGAACACGCGCACATCGAGCCCCGCATGCTCGGGCGGATCCGGGCCCTGCTCGCCAAGGCCGAGGCCACCACCTTCCCGGAGGAGGCGGAGGCGCTCAGCGCCAAGGCGCAGGAGCTCATGGCCCGGCACACCGTGGACGCGGCCCTGCTCGCGGTGAAGTCCGGCACGACGCAGATACCCGGGGCCTGCCGGATCGGCGTCGAGGCCCCGTACGAGGAGGCCAAGGCGGTGCTGCTCGACGCGGTGGCGGGCGCGAACCGGTGCCGGTCCGTGTGGAACAGCGCCTACGAGTTCTCCACCGTCGTCGGCTTCGAGAGCGACCTGGAGGCGGTGGAGCTGCTGTACACCTCCCTGCTCGTCCAGGGCACCGCCGCGATGACCCGCGCGGAGGCGGGGCAGCGGGCGGGCGGGCGCAAGCGGACCAAGACCTTCCGGCAGTCCTTCCTGCTGGCCTACGCGAGCCGGCTCGGCCAGCGGCTCGCCGAGACGGCGGAGCACACGGTGGCCGACACCGTGGCCGAGGCCCCCGACAACCTCCCGGCGCTGGTCGCCCGGGACGTGGCTGTCACCTCGCGGGCGGAGGAGATGTTCCCCCGGACCACGACGACGCGGCTGCGCGGAGCGACCGACCTCGCGGGGTGGGAGGACGGTACGGCCGCGGCCGACCGGGCGCACATGGCGGACGCGAGCCGGCGCTCCCTGCGGGGCTGAGCCCGGGAGCTCCGTCAGCGTTCGGTGGGGGGCTCCTCGCGCAGGGCGCGGGCCTCGGCCTTCAGGATGCGGGCGGACCTGCCGAGTCCGCGGGCCATCTCGGGGAGCTTCTTCGAGCCGAACAGCATCAGGCAGACGAGCGCGACGATGGCGACGTGCCACGGTTCCAGGCCGTTCCTGAGCATGGGTGTGTCCGCCTTCCGGGGCGAGTGCCGGCAGCCTGCCGGGCGGCGCCGGGACCGGTCCGCGCACCCGATCATCGGTGCTCGGGGCCGCCGGCGCCATGGATCACGCCAAGCCTGAAGAACACCTGAAAGCCGTGGCCCGCGCCCCGGCTGCCCTGCGGGGCCGTCCCCTACCCGCCCTTCCACCGTTCCCCGGGCTCCGCCCGGGCCCGGGCGGGCTGGATCTATCCAGCCCCGCCGGCGTTTGAGGCGCGGGGTCCGGGGCGGAGCCCCGGGGAACGGGCGAAGGGCGGGTAGGGGACTTCGCCCCGCGCAGCGGCACGCTCCCGGGGGCGGCCCCGACGCGTGGGCGTCTCCGGAGTCGGGCTCCCGGGTTCCGGGCCTGGCGGGGCTACGCTCAAAGGCATGAGCTGGGTCCGGGCGCTGAAGGACACCGCCCGGGCCGGACTGACGGTCGAGCGGACCCGGCTGCAACCCCTCCTCGCGCTCCGCGCAGCCGCCGGCCTCGCGATCGTCATCGGCGTCAGCCTCGCCCTCCTCGGCCCCGGTTCCGCCGCCAGCTCCGCCTTCGGCGCCTACATGGCGGCCGTGGCCACCTTCCAGAAGAGCTGGCGCCCCCGCCCCGTCCTCGCGCTCGCCGCCGGGCTGACCCTGGCCGTGTCCACCTTCATCGGCTACCTCGTCGGGTCCTCGCACACCCTCGCCTTCATGCTGCTGCTCGCCGTCTGGTCCTTCGCGGCGGGCCTGATGTGGGCGGCCGGCCCCACCGCCGGGATCATCGCCTCCGGCAACGTCGCGATCATGCTGGTCACCGTCACCCTGCCCACCTCCGTGCCGCAGGCCGCCGGGCACGCCGCGATGATCGCCGCCGGCGGGGTGGTCCAGGCGCTGCTGATCGTCCTGTTCCCCATCCGCCGGTGGGGCGCCCAGCGCGACGCCCTGGCCGACGCCCTGGCCGCGGAGGCCGACTACGCGCGCCGCCTGCGCCAGGACCCGGTCGCCTCCTTCGACCCGCAGCCGCTGATGCGGGCGCGGGACGCCGCGACCGTGACGGTGCGCCAGGCCCGCCGCCGTCCCGCCGAGCTGCACGGCGCGCGGGGGCTCGCGGAGCGGATCCGGCCGGTGCTGGCCCTGCTGGCGGATCCGGCGGTCGGGGCCCCGGCCGAGGGCCCGGCGCGGGACAGGGCCCGGGAACTGCTCGCCGCGGCCGGGTCGGTGCTGGACGCCGCCGCGTCCGCGATCCGGCACGGGGAGGCGGTACGGGCGCCCGGGCCGGCCCTCGCGGTGCTCAAGGCACCCGACACCGCCGAGCTGCTCCAGGGCGCCGCGCTGCGCGCCGCGCGCCGGCTCTCCGCCCTGCTGGACGACGTACTGGACACGGCCGCGCCGGGCTCCGGGCGCACGGCCGATCCGGAGGAGTCGATGCTGCGGCCCACCCTGCCGGCGCTCGCGCCGATGGTGCTGGCCGCCGTACGGGCCGAGCTGCGGCCCGGTTCGCCGATCCTGCGGCACGCCGTACGGGTGACCGCCGTCGCGTGCGCCGGGTACGGCATCGGGCACGTGCTGCCGTTCGGCCACGGCTACTGGGCCCCGATGGCCTCCGTCATGGTCATGCGGCCCGATTTCACGCAGACCTACACCCGGGCCGTCGCCCGCTTCGGCGGCACCCTGGTCGGGGTCGCCCTCGCGACGGCCGTGGTCCAGCTCGCCCACCCCGGGATGTACGTGTCGGGGCTGCTCGCCGTCATCAGCGCGGGCCTGATGTACACCTTCATGCGCACCGGGTACGCCGTCTCGATGGTGTTCGTCTCCGCGTACGTCGTCTTCCTGCTCGGCATGGGCGGCCTGCGCTGGGACCAGACCGTGCCCGACCGGGTCAGCCTCACCCTGGTGGGCGGGATCCTCGCGATGGTCTCCTACGCCGTCTACCCGGCCTGGGAGACCCCGCGGCTGCGGACGAGGCTGGCCGACTGGGTGGCCGCCGGCGGCCGGTACGCGGCGGCCGTGCTCGGGCAGTACGCCGACCCGGCCGGGGCCCGGCGGGAGGACGTGCGCGAAGCCCTGCTGGCGGTGCGCGACGCCCGGGTGGCCTGGCAGGAGGCGGTGGACCGGGCCGCCGGGGAGCCGGTGCGCCACCGCGGGATCTCCGGGGAGGCCGCCGAGGAGGCGGGCCGGGCGCTGGCCGCGATGGGCCGTCACGCGATGCTGCTGGAGGCGCACTTCCCGGACCGGTCCCGGCCTCCCGTCCCCGGCGCGGCCGAGCTGGCCCGGGCGCTGCGCGAGGCGACGGAGGCGGGCGCGAAGGCGGTACGGGAGCGCCGGGTGCCCGACTGGGAGGGGGTCCGCAGGGCCCTGGCCGAGGGGGACACCCCTGACCAGGGCGTGCTGCGCGGGGCGGCGCGGCAGCTGCTGGACTCGCTGGAGGAGGTCTCCGAGGCCCTGCGCGTCCCGCCGCGCCCCGGGTCCGGGGGCGTTCGTCACCCTTAGTGGTGCCGTGCGCTCCGTTCGTGCACGTGCATCTGCCCATGCAGGCGTTCATGAACACAGCTATGATCCGGTGCAGTTGACATCTGCACTATCGGGGGCTTCCTGTGGACCACGCGTACAACGGGATGGCAGCTGCAGAGCTTGACGGGGTGACCTGGCAGAAGAGCAGACACAGCAACTCGCAAGGTTCCTGTGTGGAGTTCGCGAAACTGCCCGGAGGCGACGTTGCCATGCGCAACTCGCGGTTTCCGGACGGACCGGCACTCGTGTACACGCCGGCCGAGATAGAAGCGCTGCTGCTGGGTGTCAAGGACGGCGAGTTCGACCATCTGATCGGCTGAACACCAGCCGAAGATCAGCCATGCACGTGCAGCGGCCGGGATTGATCGCCATGATCAATCCCGGCCGCTTGCCGCATATGTGGTGTTCCAGCAGTGGTGCGGCGCTGCTTCAGTCCTGGAGCGTGAACAGCGCCCAGACCACCTTGCCGGTCAGCCGCCCCGCGAGCGGGTGCCAGCCCCAGCTGTCGCTGTAGGAGTCGACGAGGAAGAGCCCGCGCCCCGACTCCAGGTCGCAGTTGCGGTCCGTCGCCTCCGGCGCGAAGTTCCCGCCGGGCCGGTCCTCGCTGGGGTCCCGCACCGCGCACACCAGCCGGGTGCTCCACCGCATCAGGTGCAGGCGCACCGGCGGGTCGCTCTCGCCCGCGGCCGGCCGGGAGTCGTCCGGGAGGGCGTGGCGCAGCGCGTTGGTGACGAGTTCGGAGACGACCAGTGCCACGTCGTCGAAGCGGTCGTCGAGGCCCCACTGGGCCAGGGTGGAACGCGTGAAGGTGCGTGCGCCGCGCACCGCTTCGAAGCGGGCGGGCAGGGCGCAGGACGCGGACCCGGAGACAGCCGTGGGGTCGACCGGGGGAAGCCCCTGCCGTAACGGCTCGAGCATGGTCGATCCATTCGTCCCCATGCGAGGCACTCCCGGGATTCGAAAGAACTGCGGGGCACGCAGGTGCGCGGGACCATGGTTCCGAATGCCGGAGCCGGATGCAAGGGCAGATGCACGTGCACGCGCCGGACCTGTCCGGTCCCGTGACGGTTCTTGCTCATTTCTTCCTACGCATACTTACGGACTTCTTTTACGGCCAGGCCAAATCCGTTACAGAACGAGTACGGGCAGATGCGTTTTGGTGGCAGACTGCGGGCCTTGAGGGGCACGGGGGCCCCTGCGACGCAGCCGGACGCAGCCACACGCGTGTGTCCGTACGTATCCATCCACCGCATGGGGAGGGGCAGGACTCGTGACCGCAGAAGCCAGTGGTTCTGTGGTGCGCCGCATCCTCCTGGGCTCCCAGCTCAGGCGACTCCGAGAATCCCGCGGCATCACCCGTGAGGCGGCCGGTTACTCGATCCGCGCATCCGAATCGAAGATCAGCCGCTTGGAGTTGGGAAGGGTGAGCTTCAAGGCCAGAGACGTCGAGGACCTCCTCACGCTCTACGGGGTCACGGACGGCACCGAGCGGGAGTCCCTCCTGGGGCTGGTCCGCGAGGCCAACGTGGCCGGCTGGTGGCACAGCTACGGCGATGTCCTGCCGGGCTGGTTCCAGACGTACGTCGGCCTGGAAGGCGCCGCCTCCCTCATCCGGATCTACGAAGTGCAGTTCGTGCACGGCCTGTTGCAGACCGAGGCCTACGCCCAGGCCGTGGTCAGCCGCGGCATGCCCGGCGCCGGCCGCGCCGAGATCGACCGCCGGGTCGCGCTGCGCCTGGAGCGCCAGAAGGTCCTGGTCTCCGAGAACGCCCCCGTCTTCCACGCCGTCCTCGACGAGGCCGCGCTGCGCCGCCCGTACGGCGACCGGGACGTGATGCGCGGCCAGCTGGACCACCTCATCGAGATCTCGCAGCGGCCGAACGTGCACCTGCAGGTCATGCCCTTCTCCTTCGGCGGGCACGCCGGCGAGAGCGGCGCGTTCACCCTGCTGCGCTTCCCCGAGTCCGACCTCCAGGACGTCGTCTATCTGGAACAGCTCACCAGCGCCCTCTACCTCGACAAAGACGAGGAAGTGGGTCAGTACGAGCGGGCGATGCAGCGTCTCCAGAGCGACTGCCCCGACCCCTCGCAGACCCGGGACATCTTGCGCGGTCTTCTTCAACTGTCTTGATTCGCACGTACTATGACGCCTGATCAGAGCATGACGATGACCCAGACGACCTCTGGGGCCCCGGTGCAGCGCAAGGAAGCGCGTTCGACGTAAGGGATGGCATGTCCATATTCGAGGACCTGGCTCACCAGTACATCGACGGCGAATGGCTGGCCGGAACCGGGTCGTGGGACATCATCGACGTCAACCCGTACAACGGGGAGAAGCTCGCGGCCATCACCGTGGCCACCGTCGAGCAGGTCGACCGGGCGTACCGGGCCGCCGAGCGGGCCCAGAAGGAATGGGCCGCCACCAGCCCGTACACCAGACGAGCCGTCCTGGAACGCGCCCTGCGGATCACCGAGGAGCGCGAGAAGGAGATCGTCGAGGCGATGATCGACGAGCTCGGCGGGACCCGTCCCAAGGCCGAGTACGAGGTCCACCTCGCCAAGGAGTTCATCCGCGAGGCCATGCAGCTGGCCGTCCGGCCCGAGGGCCGCATCCTGCCCTCGCCCGTCGAGGGCAAGGAGAACCGGGTCCAGCGCCTGCCCGTCGGGGTGGTCGCCGTGATCAGCCCCTTCAACTTCCCCTTCCTGGTCACCCTGAAGTCGGTCGCCCCGGCCCTGGCCCTCGGCAACGCCGTCGTGGTCAAGCCGAACCAGAACGCGCCCGTCGTCGGCGGCGGGGTCATCGCCAAGATCTTCGAGGAGGCCGGGCTCCCGGCCGGACTGCTCAACGTCCTCGTCACCGACATCGCCGAGATAGGCGACGCGCTCCTGACCCACCCCGTCCCCAAGGTCATCTCCTTCGCCGGCTCCGACCGGGTCGGCCGGCACGTCGGCGCGGTCGCCGCCCGCCACTTCAAGCGGACCGTGCTGGAGCTCAGCGGGAACAGCGCGCTCGTCGTCCTCGACGACGCCGACCTCGACTACGCGGTGGACGCCGCCGTCTTCAGCCGCTTCGTCTACCAGGGCCAGGTCTGCATGGCCGCCAACCGGATCCTGGTCGACGCCTCGGTCGCCGAGGAGTTCACCAAGCGGTTCACCGCCCGCGTGCGCGCCCTGAAGACGGGCGACCCGCACGAGGCCGACACCCACATCGGCCCGCTGATCAACTCCTTCCAGGCCGACGCCCTCACCGCGCTCGTCGACCGCGCTGTGGAATCCGGCGCGCAGGCGCTCGTACGGGGCTCCACGCGCGGCAACCTGGTCGAGCCGACCGTGCTCGCTGGGCTCCCCGAGGACTCCCCGCTGCTCGGCCAGGAGATCTTCGGCCCGGTCGCCCTCCTCGTCGTCTTCGACGGCGAGGACGAAGCGGTCCGCCTCACCAACGCCACCCCGTACGGGCTCAGCGGCGCCGTGCACACGCGGGACGTGGAGCGCGGGGTCCGCTTCGCCCGGCGCATCGAGACCGGCATGATCCACGTCAACGACTCCACCATCGGCGACGAGCCGCTCGCGGCCTTCGGCGGCGAGAAGGCCTCCGGGATGGGCCGCCTCAACGGCGAGGCCACGGTCGAGGCCTTCACCACCCAGAAATGGATCTCGGTCCAGCACGGCCGGACGCAGTTCCCGTTCTAGTGCACCGGGGGATCTAGACTCGGGCGGGTCAGGCGAGGACCAGTCCGGGGGAGAGCCGAGTTGAGCAACATACCGGAGACCGGGCGCACACCCCGGGTCCAGAACCGGCTCGTCATGATCCAGATCGTGGTGTTCTCGCTGCTGCTGACCCTCGGCGGGCGTCTGTGGTACCTCCAGATCCGCAACGGCCAGGAGTACACGGACGAGGCGAAGAACAACAACACCCAGCAGGTGGTCCAGCCCGCCGTGCGCGGCTCGATCCTCGACGCCCGCGGGATCCCGCTCGCCGACAACGAGACCCGCATGGTGGTCTCCGCCAGCCGCACCGAGCTCACCAAGATGAAGGACCGCGGCAAGGGCGTCCTGACCCACCTCGCAGGGGTCCTCGGACTCGACCCCGAGGACGTGGTCAACGGCGTCCGGCTGTGCGACGCCAAGACGCCCAAGCCCTGCTGGAACGGCTCTCCGTACCAGCCGATCCCCATCACGGACGAGGCGACGACCGACCAGGTCCTGGAGATAAGGGAGCACGCCGAGCAGTTCCCCGGCATCACCGCCGAGCCCACCGCCCTGCGCCGCTACTCCGGCCCCGACGGCGCCAACACCTCCCAGGTGCTCGGCTACCTCTCCCCGGTGACCGACGAGGAGATCACCAAGGCGAAGGGCTCCGACTCCCCGTACCTGCGCTCCGACCAGGTGGGCCGCAGCGGCCTGGAGCGCACCTACGACAAGGAGCTCCGCGGCAAGGCCGGCATCACCCGCTACGAGGTGGACAACCTCGGCCGGATCATCGGCGAGGGCACGCACGACAAGCCGCAGGCCGGCGCGAACATCGTGACCTCCATCGACTCGCGCGTACAGGCCGTGGCCGAGCGCGAGCTGAACAACGCGATGATCGAGGCCCGCAGGACCATCGACAAGAACAACACCGGCCGCCACTACGAGGCCGACTCGGGCGCCGTCGTGGTCATGGAGGCCAAGACCGGCCGGGTCGTCGCGATGGCGTCCAACCCGACCTACGACCCGAACGCCTGGGTCGGCGGCATCTCCGCGAAGGACTACGCCTCCCTCACCGACAAGGAGTCGAACTACCCGCTGCTGAACCGCGCCATCCAGGGCCAGGCGGCCCCCGGCTCGGTCTTCAAGGTGGTCTCCTCGACGGCCGCGGTCAACGCCGGCTACCCCTTCAACAAGCTCTACGGCTGCCCGAGCTCGTACTCGGTCGGCAGCCAGGTCTTCACCAACTTCGAGTCCCAGGGCTACGGCGACATCACCATCGGCAAGGCCCTGGAAGTCTCCTGCGACACCGTCTACTACGCCATCGCCGACAAGGAGTGGAAGAAGGACGGCGGCATCAAGCCCAAGGCCAAGCCCAGCGACTGGTTCTTCAGGACCGCGCACGAGTTCGGCCTCGGCAAGCGCACCGGCATCGACCTGCCCAGCGAGGTCCCGGGCCGGGTCCCCGACCGCCAGTGGAAGAAGGAGTTCTTCGAGGCGAACAAGGCCGCCTGGTGCCGCGACGGCAAGAAGGACGGCTCGTACGCCGAGAAGATCGCCTACGAGAACTGCCGCCAGGGCAACCAGCTCCGCGAGGGCGACGCGATCAACTACTCCATCGGCCAGGGCGACACCCTCGTCACCCCGATCCAGATGGCCTCGGTCTACGCCGCCATCGCCAACGGCGGCACCCTGCACCAGCCCAGCATCGGCAAGGCCGTGGTCAGCGCCGACGGCAGCTCCGTCCAGGAGATCGCCCCCAAGGAGCAGGGCAAGCTCCCCATGAACGCCAAGCTCCGCAACGACATCGACGGCGCCCTCGCCGACGTGGCCACCACCGGCAGCGCGGCCTGGCGGTTCGGCGGCTGGCCGCAGAAGCAGATCCCGATGCACGCGAAGACCGGTACGGCCGAGGTCCAGGGCAAGCAGACCACCTCGTGGTTCGCCTCCTACACCGAGGACTACGCGATCGTGATGACCATCTCCCAGGGCGGCACCGGCTCCGGAGCCTCGGGCCCGGCCGTCCGCAAGATCTACGAGGCGATGTACGGCCTCGACGAGAAGGGAAACCAGGACCTGAAGAAGGCACTGCTCCCCAAGCCGCAGGCGGAACTGCCGCCGGTCCGGCAGGAAAACCAGTGATTCCGCGGATTTCCGCGATTGCGGACGGAAGCTGACCGCAAGGCTTCGTACCGTGGTTCTTGTCAGCAGGAGAGACCCACAGAAGGCGGTCAGGTCATGGCTCAGATTTCCATGGAGGTCCCCGGTGACGAGCGCGGCACGCTCCTCGCCTTCGTCGAGGCCCAGCGCACGGCGCTGCGCGAGGCCGCGCAGGGGCTGACCGAGGAGCAGGCGGCGAGCAAGCCCAGCGCCAGCGAGCTCTCGCTGTCCGGGTTGCTCAAGCACGCGGCCAACTGCGAGCTGGGCTGGCTGCGGATGGCGCAGGGCGAGACCGAGTACCCGGGTGGCGACTGGGCCGACGGCTTCCGGCTGGTCGGGGACGAGACCATGCCCTCGGTACTGGCCTACTGGGACGGGATCCGGCAGGAGACGGAGGCGTTCATCGCCTCGGTCCCCAGCCTCGACGACAGCTTCCCGCTGCCCCCGGCCCCGTGGTTCCCGCAGGACGCCAAGGTCTCGATGCGCTGGGTGCTCCTGCACCTGGTGGAGGAGTTCGCCCGGCACGCGGGCCACGCGGACATCATCCGCGAAACCATCGACGGCACCCGCGCCATGGGCTAGCAGCGGCCCGTGGGGGCGTACTCGGCGGCACCGGCACCGGTGCCGCCGCCGGGGTGCGCGGCTAGCGGAGGTCCCCGGGATGCGGGCCCGTCGCGTACGGGTTCGGCTCATCGTCCGCGAGGACTCCCACGAAGGGTTCGCCCTCGCCCGCGAAGGTGTACGCGCCGCCTTCGATCCGCCCGATCAGGCCGTGTGTCCACGCGGCCTCGCTGTCGGCCGAGTGCACCCACATGTTCATGATCTCGCCGATGTGCCCGAGCTGTTCGGGCCCCTCCTCCGGGGTGTAGTACGCGGTGACCCCGGCCCGCCACTGCTCGAGACCGCTGATGCGCTCCTTGAGGAGTGCGACGGCCTCGGCCCGCGGCAGGTCGACGATGAATCCGATGGCTGCCGAGAGCATGTCCATCTTCTGGTCGTACGAGGTCAGGGCCTGGCGCAGCAGTGTGAGGTATTCCGCGGTGCCCTGGTCGGTGATCTCGTACTCGACGCGCGGCGGGCCGCCGACCGCACTCGGCGCGACCTCGTGCGCGACGAGCAGTCCCTGCTTCGCCATCTGCTTGAGCGCGTGGTAGATCGAACCGGGCTTGGCGTTGGACCACTCGTGGGCACCCCAGAATTCCAGGTCGTTGCGTACCTGGTAGCCGTGCGCCCGTCCGTGCATGCGGACCGCGCCCAGGACCAGCAGCCGGATCGCTGACACGGGTTTCTCCCTCCTAGTTTATTTTGACTACCCTATCTCTAATCAAGTTTGACTAACCAGCGCGTGGGGTCTACCTTTGGGCGCTCTAGTCAAGTTTGATCAGTGAAGCGAGGAGAGCGTTTTGTCTGACCACGATCCGGCGATCGTCGTCGAAGGACTGCGGAAGAGGTACCGGGACAAGCAGGCTCTCGACGGCCTCGACCTCACCGTCCGGGCCGGAACCGTCCAGGCGATCCTCGGCCCGAACGGCGCCGGCAAGACCACGGCCGTCCGCATCATGTCCACGCTGCTGCGCCCCGACGAGGGACGCGTGGAGGTGGCGGGCATCGACGCGCGGACCCGGGCCGGCGAGGTGCGCTCGCGGATCGGACTGCTCGGCCAGAACGCCGCCGTCGACGAGGAGCTCGGCGGCCGCCAGAACCTGGAGATGTTCGGCCGCCTCCACCACCTCGGCGCCCGCCGGGCGGGGATCCGTGCCGATGAGCTCCTGCACCAGTTCGGGCTCGAGGACACCGGAACGAAGGCCGTCAAGCAGTACAGCGGTGGCATGCGGCGGCGGCTCGACCTCGCGGCCTCCCTCATCTGCCGGCCGCAGGTCCTCTTCCTGGACGAGCCCACGACCGGTCTCGACCCCCGCGGCCGCACCGAGGTGTGGAACGCGGTGCGCTCCCTGGTCGGCCGCGGCACGACCGTTCTGCTGACCACGCAGTATCTCGAGGAGGCCGACCAGCTGGCCGACCGGATCGCGGTGATCGACCACGGGAAGGTCATCGCGGAAGGCACGGCCGACGAGCTGAAGACCAGGTCGGGCGGCGACCGCATCGACGTGGTCCTGCACGACGCGGCCCAGCTGACGCGCGCGGCCTCCCTGCTGCCCGGCGAGGTGACGGTGGACGAGGACCGGCGGATGGTCAGTGCCGCGGTGAGCAACCGGATGACCGCCCTGACCGCGACCGTACGGGCGCTGGAGGCGGCCGGGATCGAGGCCGAGGACATCGCGGTGCGCCGGCCCACCCTCGACGAAGTCTTCATGCACCTGACGAAGGAGGACGCCGCATGAGCGTGACGCACCCCGTGGACACGACGCTCCCCGTGGACACGGCGAACGGCACCGGCTCGAAGCTGAGCTGGGCGCTCGCCGACTCGTGGACGATGACCCGCCGCGAACTGGCGCACTGGAGACGCCAGCCCGTGCAGGTGGTGGTCGGGCTGGTCTTCCCCGTGATGATGCTGCTGATGTTCGGCTACCTGATCGGCGGTGGAGCGGGGGTTCAGGGAGACTTCACGGACTACCTCGTCCCCGGCATGCTCACCATGACCATGGCCTTCGGCCTGGAGGGGACGATGCTCGCGGTCACCCAGGACCTCGGCAAGGGGGTCATCGACCGGTTCCGCTCGATGCCCATGCACTCCGGGGCGGTGCTGGTCGGCCGGAGCGTCGCGGACATGCTGCAGTCGGTGGTCGGCCTGACGGTGATGCTCGCGGTCGGCTACGCGATCGGCTGGCGCTGGCACGAGGGATTCGCCTCCTTCATGGGAGCGGTGGGGCTGCTGTTGCTGCTGCGCTTCGCGATGCTGTGGATCGGGATCCACCTGGCGATGGTCGCGGGCAAGCCGGAGCTGGTGCAGGCGGTGCAGATCCTGGTCTGGCCGGTCAGCTTCCTCTCCAACGCCATCGCCTCGCCCGAATCGATGCCGTCCTGGCTGGGCACGATCGTGGAGTGGAACCCGATGTCGGCGACGGCCACCGCGGTACGCGGCCTGTTCGGCAACCCGGGCGCCGCAGGCGACTCGTGGGCCGCCACCCATGCGGAACTGCTCGCGGTGGCCTGGCCGGTGGCCCTGATCGCGGTCTTCTTCCCGCTGGCGGTGAAGCGGTTCAGGGACCTGAGCCGCTAGTGCTCCGGGCCTCGGTTCCGGTCCGGGGCGTTGGACCGGGCGGGTCCGGCGTCCGGGCCCGGGGCCCCGGGCTTGCACCTCACGCGACGTGAGGGACCAGGCTGGACGCGTACCCGAGAAGAGGAGCGGAAAGATGGGCTGGTCCGTGGGCCAGGTCGCGGGATTCGCCGGAGTGACGGTGCGCACGCTGCACCACTACGACGAGATCGGGCTGCTCTCCCCGAGCGGCCGCAGCGCGGCGGGACACCGGCGGTACGACGACGCCGACCTCGACCGGCTGCAGCGGGTCCTGTTCTACCGGGAGCTCGGCTTTCCGCTCGAAGAGGTCGCGGTCCTGCTGGACGACCCGGAATCGGACCCTGGGGAGCACCTGCGCCGGCAGCACGCGCTCCTCACGGACCGGATCGCCCGGCTCCAGCAGATGGCCGCGGCCGTCGAGCACGCCATGGAGGCGAAGAAGATGGGCATCAACCTCACCCCCGAGGAGAAGTTCGAGGTGTTCGGGGAGTTCGACCCGGAGGAGCACGCCGAGGAGGCGGAGCGCCGCTGGGGCGACACCTACCGGGAGTCCGCCCGCCGGACCGCCTCGTACACCAAGGAGGACTGGCTGCGGATCCAGGCCGTGGCCGAGGGCATCAACCGCCGGTTCGCCGCCCTGCTGGACGCCGGGACGTCCGCGGAGTCCGAGGAGGCCATGGACCTGGCCGAGGAGCACCGCGGCTGGATCAACAGCAGCTACTACTTCTGCACGTACGAGATCCACACCGGCCTCGGTGAGATGTACGTCGCGGACGAGCGGTTCACGGCGTACTACGAGGCCGTGCGGCCCGGGCTCGCGGTGTTCGTGCGGGACGCGATCCTGGCCAACGCCCTGCGCAAGGTCTAGCCGCCGTTCCCTGGAACCGGGCGGGGGTGGTGTGCGTTCATAATTGGACGGACACCCCCACCTGATCCTGGAGAGCCCGGAACCCGTGAACACGCTTGCGCTCGGTCCTGAGTGGATCTCCCCGGAATACTTGATCGGCGAATTCGGCCTGGTCGGCACCCTGATCATCGTCTTCGCGGAATCCGGTCTCTTCGCCTTCCTGCCCGGCGACTCCCTGCTGTTCACGATGGGCCTGTTCGTCGCGAGCGGCACCGTGACGCAGCCGCTGTGGCTGGTGTGCACCCTGATCGTGATCGCCGCGATCATCGGTGACCAGGTCGGCTACATGATCGGCAAGGTCTTCGGCCCGAAGATCTTCAACAAGCCGAACTCCAAGCTCTTCAAGCGCGAGAACCTCGACGCGGCGCACGAGTTCATGGAGAAGCACGGCCCGAAGGCCATCGTGCTCGCGCGCTTCGTGCCGATCATCCGCACCTTCGCGCCGATGGTCGCGGGCGCGACCGCGATGAAGTACCGCACCTTCCTGACCTTCAACATCATCGGCGGCGTCCTGTGGGGCGCGGGCGTGA
The DNA here is from genome assembly GCF_024213195.1 of Streptomyces sp. TBY4. Lineage (GTDB taxonomy): Bacteria > Actinomycetota > Actinomycetes > Streptomycetales > Streptomycetaceae > Streptomyces. Next base: position 173,187 of record NZ_JANAVF010000012.1, read on the forward strand.
CGATCCTGGGCTACCAGCTCGGCCAGTTCGAGATCATCAAGAACAACGTCGAGCCGATCTTCATCGGCATCGTCCTGATCTCGGTCATCCCGGTGATCTTCGAGGTCCTGAAGTCCCGCAAGCAGAAGAAGGCGGCGGCGCAGGCCGGCGGCACGCAGCCCGGCGCCGGCGAGGACCCGCAGGGCACGAGCCAGCGCAGCGGCCGCCACGCGAAGCGGTAGCGGCTGCCCGAAGCCCCGTACGAAGCTCCCTGCGATGCCCCGCGCGACCGGATCCCCGGTCCGCGGGGCATCGGCGCGTCCGGGCCCGCGGCGGCGGCATCGGGGCGGCTCTAGAACCCGCGGGTGCGCTTGGCCGCCCCGCGCTTGGCGGCGCTGGTCGCGCCGGGGATGCGCATGAACAGGCGGGACATCTCCGAGCCGAGGTTGACGCCGATCGCGATGGCCAGCGCGATGGCCGCTGCGTTGGTCAGCGAGGCCAGCCCCTCGTTCAGCCGGTTCTCGGCGATCAGCAGCAGCCCGTAGTACGTGGCCGAGCCGGGCAGCAGCGGGCCGATGGCGGCCGTGACGAAGGGCAGCGCCGAGGAGACGCGGTGCCGGGCGAGGAGCTGTCCGAAGAGGCCGACCAGCCCGGCGGCGATCGCGGTGGACGGCACCGGCGGCACCTTGGCCGCGTAGTGCAGGGCCCCGTAGATCACCCAGGCGACTCCGCCGTTCAGGGTCACGAAGAGCACGGTGGAACGTTCCTGCTGAAGCAGGATCGCGAACGTGAACACCAGCACCATCGAGGCGGCGATCTGGAGCACCGGCCGCTGGGCGATCTGCAGGACGTCCTCGGGCTGCGGATTGGAGCCGAACTGGAGGCCGATGTAGAGCACCACCAGCACGCCCATGATGATGCCGATGAACAGGTACATCACCTCCAGCAGCCGGGCCGAGGCGGTGATGTAGTAGCCGGTCAGACCGTCCTGCACGGCTGCGACCAGGGCCCGCCCCGGCAGCAGGGCGAACAGTCCGCCGGTGATGATGGCCGAGGAGCGCACGTCCAGCTCGGTCAGCTTCAGGGCCACGCCCATCGCGGCCGGCGGCATCGCCGCCACCACGAACTGGTAGAACTCCGGCAGCCCGCGCCCGGCGCAGAACCAGGCCAGCCGGTCGCCGAGCACCGCACCTAGTGCGGCTGCGAAGAACACCAGCACGCCACCGCCGACCAGCGTGGAGGCCGCGCCGGCGAGCAGACCGGCGGCGGCGGTGAGCATCCAGCCGGGGTACGGGTGCCGGTTGCGGCGGATCTCGGCGAGCCGGCGGTACGCGTCCTCCAGCGAGATGTCCACCTCGGGCGCGCTGATGTCGTTGACGAGGCGGAAGACGGCCGCGAGCCGGTTGTAGTCGGTGCCCCGGCGCCGGACGGTGCGGTTCGCCGAGATCGGGTCGTCCACCAGCGAGGGCTGGTAGGTGATGGACAGCATGGTGAAGGTGACGGTCGGCTCACAGCGGTCCATCCCGTAGCTGCGGGCCACCGCGAACATCGCGGCCTCCACGTCCTCGGCGCCCTCGCCGCCCGCGAGCAGCAGCTCCCCGATGCGCAGCGTCAGGTCGAGCACGCGCCCCACCGCCGGGCCGGTCTCGGCGGCCTGCTTCTGGGCGGGCTCGGGGACCGGCCGGACGTCGACCGGCATGCGCAGCACCGTACGCATGCGGTCCTGCCAGGGGGACTCCTTCATCCGGGTGACGGGGAACCCCGGGGCGCCCGTGTACGCGGGCGGGGAGTGCGCGGCGCTGTAGGTGTGCGGGGTGGCGAAGGCCGACGCTGGGCCATCGGGGTCCACGGGCTGCGCGGCGAGCCCGTCGGGGACGGCGAACTCCGAGGTCGGCTGGTCCTCCTCGGCCGCCTCGGGCTCCACCCCGACCCCGGGCGGCACGGCGAACGCGCTGCGCGCTTCGTCCGACTTCGGCTTCCGGTCCTCTGCCCCGGATGCTTCGCCCTCCGCCACACGTCCTCCAGTCCCTGGCCCGGCCGGTATCAGTATGCGGAACGCCTTGATCCGTCGCGAAGGCAGATCCGGCCCCGTCGCAATCCGGCCACGGGGCCGGCCCCCGTGCAGCGGACCCGGGCACGACAACGGGCGGCACCCCCGAAGGGATACCGCCCGCGGTGTCACAGGGGCCGACGGGACATCCCGCCGCGCCTAACCGAGCGGAGCTCAGTGGTGGCCGCCCTGGGCCTCGAGGCGCTTGAACGAGGCCTCGATCTCGGCCTCGGCCTCGGTGCGGCCGACCCAGTTCGCGCCCTCGACCGACTTGCCCGGCTCCAGGTCCTTGTAGACCTCGAAGAAGTGCTGGATCTCCAGGCGGTCGAACTCGGACACGTGGTGGATGTCGCGCAGGTGCTCCACACGCGGGTCGGAGGCCGGCACGCACAGCAGCTTGGCGTCGCCGCCCGCCTCGTCCGTCATGTTGAACATGCCGATCGCGCGGCACTTGATCAGGCAGCCCGGGAAGGTCGGCTCGTCAAGGATGACCAGCGCGTCCAGCGGGTCGCCGTCCTCGCCGAGGGTGTTCTCGACGAAGCCGTAGTCGGCCGGGTAGCTGGTCGAGGTGAAGAGACGACGGTCCAGACGGATCCGGCCGGTCTCGTGGTCCACCTCGTACTTGTTCCGCGAACCCTTGGGGATCTCGATGGTGACGTCGAACTCCACGTCCTGCTCCTCCATGATCAGCTTCAGCTTCAGCAGCTCGGCTGCCTGCTTCGGGACTTCGGCGGCTCACCTGCGCGCGTGGCCGTCCCGGCCCTGCCGGGTGGGGTGCCATGCTCGCGGCAAGACGCAATGGTTAAGTGTCCCTCACGCATATGTGTGATCGCGAAAGGGGCTGGTCCGAGGTGCCATTGGTCAAGACCTGGCAGCTCATCGCGGTGTCGGCCGTCGCCGGCCTCGCCCTGTCGGCCGCGACGGTGGCCGCCGCGGGTCCCTGGGACTCCGGCCAGCGTAAGGCCGAGCGGGACATGGCCGCCTCCTGGGGCCGTACGGGTGGCGCAGATCACGGTGCGGACCCCGCCGGAGCGGCCCCGAAGGCCGCCCCGAGCGCGCCCGGAGTGCTCGCCGGCGTCCGCCCGGGCGGAGCCGGCACCGGCACGGGCTCCGGATCCGGCGACCAGGCGGGGGCCGTGGACTCCGGCGCCCTCGCCGCCGCCCTGCGGCCGCTGCTCGCCGACCCCGCCCTCGGCACCGTCCGCGGAGCCTCCGTGATCGACACCGCCACCGGCAAGGTCCTCTTCGAGGCCGGGGCCCGGGAGGTCATGACCCCCGCCTCCACCGTCAAGATCGCCACCGCGGCGGCCTCCCTCGCGGCCCTCGGTCCCGACCACCGGATCCGCACCACCGTCACCCCCGGCGCCGGGCCCGGCCAGATCATCCTGGTCGGCGGCGGCGACCCCTCGCTCACCGCCAAGAAGAAGGCCCCGGCCGGGGCCGGCGGCAGCCTCGTCGCCCTCGCCGCGGACACCGCCCAGGCCCTCAAGGCCGCCGGCACCGACTCCGTGGCCCTCGGCTACGACGACTCGCTCTACACCGGCCCGGCCCTTCACCCGATCGGCGCCAACGTCAACCTCGCGCCCGTCACGGCCCTGACCGCCGACGAAGGCCGCCCCGACGACTCCTTCTCCGGCCCCGTCAAGCGCAGCGAGGACCCCTCCCGGGACACCGCCCGGGCCTTCGCCGCCCTCCTCAAGGAACGCGGCATCAAGGTCACCGGCGAGCCCGCCAGGGCCAAGGCCGCCACCGGGGCCGTCCCGCTCGCCGCCACCCTCTCGCCGCCGCTCGCCGGGCTCGTCGAGCGGATGCTGACCTACAGCGACAACGACATCGCCGAAGCCCTGGCCCGCCAGACCGCCCTCGCCTCCGGGGCGCCCGCCAGCTTCGACGGCGTCGCCCAGGCCGTCGGCGCCCGGCTCGCCGCCCTCGGCGTCGACACCGCCGGATCCCGCTTCGCCGACGGCAGCGGCCTCAACCGCGCCGACAAGGTCAGCGCAGGCCTGCTCACCGCCCTGCTCGCCAAGGCCGCCGACCCGCAGCGGCCCGAACTGCGGCCCGTCCTCACCGGACTGCCCGTCGCCGGATTCACCGGCACCCTGCGCACCCGCAACTCCGGCACCTCGCCGGCGGCCGGCCTGCTGCGCGCCAAGACGGGCACCCTGAACGGCGTGAACTGCCTCGCCGGCACCGTCGTCGACCCCGCGGGCCGGCTGCTCGCCTTCGCGTTCCTGACCGCGAACACCCCGGACGCGGGCAACGCCGAGAAGGGCCTCGACAAACTCGCCGCGGCCGTGGCGAACGCTTCGTAGCACTACCAGGGGCCTCCTGGGGATCCCGCCCGCGCGCAGGTCCACGTACGGTTGACGCATGACGAGCTTCGGTGGTGCGGAGATGGTCGACTGGAACCTCGCGGTGGCGACCGCGACCAGGCTCGTGCGGCCCGGCCCGGAGGTGAGCCGGGACGAGGCGCGGGCCGTCGTGGCGGAGCTGCGCAGGCACGCCAAGACCTCCGAACGGCACGTGCGCGAGTTCACGCGGATGATGCCCGAGGGCATGACCCCCGCCGACACGCCCGTCCTCGTCGTGGACCGGGCCGGCTGGGTCAAGGCCAACGTGGCGGGCTTCCGCGAGCTCCTGTCCCCCCTCCTCGGCAAGATGCAGGACCGCCGCGCCGGCACCCCCGGCGGCGCCGTGCTCGGCGCGGTCGGCGGCAAGGTCACCGGCGTGGAGCTGGGCATGCTGCTCAGCTTCCTGGCCTCCCGCGTGCTCGGCCAGTACGAGACCTTCGCGCCCGCGGGCCTGGACCTGCCGGGCTCCGCCACGGGCGGCCGGCTGCTGCTCGTCGCCCCGAACATCGTCCACGTCGAGCGGGAGCTGGAGGTGGACCCGCACGACTTCCGGCTCTGGGTCTGCCTGCACGAGGAGACGCACCGTACCCAGTTCACGGCCGTCCCGTGGCTCCGCGAGCACCTCGAGGGCGAAATCCAGACGTTCCTGGGCGCCACCGAGGTGGATCCGATGACCGTGCTGGAGCGGCTGCGCGAGGCCGCCCAGTCCTTCGCCGGCGCCCGCCCCGATGCCGAACGCGGGGACGAGGGCCGCTCCCTCGTCGAACTCGTCCAGACCCCCGAGCAGCGCGAGGTGCTGGCCCGGCTCACCGCCGTCATGTCCCTCCTGGAGGGCCACGCCGACTTCGTCATGGACGGGGTCGGCCCCGAGGTCGTGCCCTCGGTCGCCGAGATCCGCGAGAAGTTCCAGCAGCGCAGGGCCAGCGGAGCCGGCCGGCTCGACGCCGCCCTGCGCAAGCTCCTGGGCCTCGACGCCAAGCTGCGCCAGTACCGCGACGGGGAACGCTTCGTGCGCGCCGTCGTCGGCCAGGTCGGCATGGAGGGCTTCAACCGGGTCTGGACCTCCCCGAACACACTGCCGACCAAGTCCGAGATCGCCCGTCCCGCGGACTGGGTGGCCCGCGTCCACCGCAAGGGGAGCGAGCAGAGCGAGGCGAGCGAAGAGGTGTGACCACAGAGGCGTGAAGATGTCCCTCTGGGGGAAGCAGCGTCACCCGTCCGAGGGACCGTGGGGCGTGGAAGGGCGTGCGATGCTCGGGGAACGGCTCGGTTCTGTCACCATCGACGCACTCTGAGTGACAGCCCCCGTCCGCGGGGGAGCCGGCAGCACCCGGCACACCACCCCTCCCCTCGCCTCCCCAGCGCCTCCGAGGCATCCGAACTCCACGAAGGGCACCGGACATGGGTCCCCATCCTGCGGTCGCGGCGATACGCCTGGCGGTCCGCCGCGTACTCCACGACGTCCTCACCGACCTCACCGAACAGACCAGCCGGCCCGCTCCCACCCCCGCACCCCGGGTCGGCCGCCCCGGCCGCACCGTCGGCTCCTCGGCCGGCGCAGCCCCCCACGACCCCCTCCCCGACACCGCCCCGCTCGTCCTCGTCGCCTGCTCCGGCGGCGCGGACTCCATGGCGCTCGCCTCCGCCCTCGCCTTCGAGGCCCCCAAACTCGGAATCCGGGCCGGCGGCATCACCGTCGACCACGGCCTCCAGGACGGCTCCGCCCTGCGCGCCGCCGAGGTCGTCGCCCGCATGACCGCGCTGCACCTCGACCCCGTCGAGTCCGTCGCCGTGCGCGTCGGCCGCGACGGCGGCCCCGAAGCCGCCGCCCGCGACGCCCGCTACGCGGCCCTGGACGAGGCCGCCGACCGGCTCGGCGCCGTCGCCGTGCTGCTCGGCCACACCCGCGACGACCAAGCCGAAACCGTCCTGCTGGGCCTCGCCCGCGGCTCCGGCATCCGCTCGCTCTCGGGCATGGCCGAGGTCTCCGGAGGCCCCGGGGCCCCCGGCTCGCGGGTCCGCGGCCACCGCTACCGCCGGCCGTTCCTCCAGGTCGACCGGCAGACCGCCCGCAAGGCCTGCATGGTCCAGTCCCTCGCCGTCTGGGACGACCCGCACAACATCGACCCCGCCTACACCCGCTCCCGGCTGCGCCACGAGGGACTGCCCGCCCTGGAGAAGGCGCTCGGCAAGGGGGTCGTGGAGGCGCTCGCCCGCACCGCCCAGCTCTCCCGGGACGACGCCGACGCCCTGGACGCCTGGGCCGCCGAGGCCGAGAGCGGCGTACGCGACGAGGACGGCCGCCTGGAGTGCGCCAAGCTGTACGCCCTGCCCCCCGCGGTGCGCCGCCGCGTCCTGCGCCGGGCCGTCGTCGCCGCCGGTTCCCCCGCAGGCTCCCTCTTCGCCCGCCACATCGAGGAAGTCGACCGGCTCATCACCGGATGGCGCGGTCAGGGAGCCATCAACCTGCCCGGCCGGGTCGAGGCCCAGCGGCAGGGTGGCAGACTGGTCATCCGGCAGGGCTGATTGGTGCTGAGACACGGCTGAGACCTCCGGGGTCACCCCCCGGAGCCCCAGCCGACAACGAAAGTGATGCGGGTGGACGAGAAGGACATGGGCAGCGACCTCCAGTCGGTGCTCATCACCAAGGAAGAGATCGACGCGAAGCTGGCCGAGCTGGCCGCGAAGATCGACACGGAGTACGCGGGCAAGGACCTGCTCATCGTCGGCGTCCTCAAGGGCGCTGTGATGGTGATGGCGGACCTGGCGCGCGCCTTGTCCACCCCGCTCACCATGGACTGGATGGCGGTGTCCTCGTACGGCGCCGGGACCCAGTCCTCGGGCGTGGTCCGGATCCTCAAGGACCTGGACACCGACATCAAGGACAAGCACGTCCTGATCGTCGAGGACATCATCGACTCGGGCCTGACCCTGTCCTGGCTGCTGTCGAACCTCGGCTCCCGCCAGCCGGCCTCCCTGGAGGTCGTCACGCTGCTGCGCAAGCCCGACGCCGCCAAGGTCGCGATCGACGTGAAGTGGGTCGGCTTCGACATCCCGAACGAGTTCGTCGTCGGCTACGGCCTCGACTACGCGGAGAAGTACCGCAACCTGCCGTTCGTCGGCACCCTCGCGCCCCACGTCTACGGCGGCTGATCCAGCGCCCGACAGGGGAACCCTGGAGCGTTTCCCGCCGTTGGAGCATGGAAAGGCGGGTCTGTCAGCCGTCCCATGAGGCCACGGGTGACAATGCAGGGGTACATTCCGAAGAACAGTCTTTACTCACAGCAGCATTTACCTACGGGCAGGAGGGACGGGGTGCCTGGCGCCCCGTATGGATGGACGTGAAGCGATACTTCCGTGGGCCGGTTATGTGGATCGTGCTGGCCGTCCTCGCCGTGGTCGTGTTGATGAACGTCGTCGGCTCCGGCGGCGGCTACAAGTCGGTGGAGACCAGCGAGGTCATCAAGGCGATCAACAGTGGCCAGGTGGACAGCGCCAAGCTCACCACCGGTGACAGCCAGATGATCAAGATCGAGCTGAAGAAGGACCAGAAGCTCGGCGACAACGACGGCACCAAGTTCCAGGCCAACTACATCGGGGACCAGGGCGTACAGCTCGCCCAGAACCTCCAGACCAAGTTCGAAGCCGGTCAGATCCCGGACGGCTACTCCGTCACTCCGGACAAGACCAGCCCGTTCCTGAGCGTGCTGCTCTCGCTGCTGCCGTTCGTCCTCATCGTCGTGGTCTTCCTGTTCCTGATGAACCAGATGCAGGGCGGCGGCTCCCGAGTCATGAACTTCGGGAAGTCCAAGGCCAAGCTCATCACCAAGGACACCCCGAAGACGACGTTCGCCGATGTCGCGGGCTCCGACGAGGCCGTCGAGGAGCTCCACGAGATCAAGGAGTTCCTCCAGGAGCCGGCGAAGTTCCAGGCCGTCGGCGCCAAGATCCCCAAGGGCGTGCTGCTCTACGGCCCGCCCGGCACCGGTAAGACCCTGCTCGCGCGTGCCGTCGCGGGCGAGGCCGGTGTCCCCTTCTACTCGATCTCCGGTTCCGACTTCGTCGAGATGTTCGTCGGTGTCGGTGCCTCGCGTGTCCGAGACCTGTTCGAACAGGCCAAGGCCAACGCCCCGGCGATCGTCTTCGTCGACGAGATCGACGCCGTCGGCCGGCACCGCGGTGCGGGCCTCGGCGGCGGTCACGACGAGCGCGAGCAGACCCTCAACCAGCTGCTCGTCGAGATGGACGGCTTCGACGTGAAGGGCGGGGTCATCCTGATCGCCGCCACGAACCGTCCCGACATCCTCGACCCGGCCCTCCTGCGCCCCGGCCGCTTCGACCGCCAGATCGCGGTCGACCGTCCGGACATGCAGGGCCGTCTGGAGATCCTCAAGGTCCACCAGAAGGGCAAGCCGGTCGCCCCGGACGTGGACCTGGGCGCCGTCGCCCGCCGCACCCCCGGCTTCACGGGTGCCGATCTCGCCAACGTCCTGAACGAGGCCGCGCTGCTCACGGCCCGCTCGGACCAGAAGCTGATCGACAACCACGCGCTGGACGAGGCGATCGACCGCGTCGTGGCGGGTCCGCAGAAGCGGACCCGGATCATGTCGGACAGGGAAAAGAAGATCACCGCGTACCACGAGGGCGGACACGCCCTGGTCGCGGCGGCCTCCCCGAACTCCGACCCGGTCCACAAGATCACGATCCTCTCCCGCGGCCGGGCCCTGGGTTACACCATGGTCCTGCCCGACGAGGACAAGTACTCGACCACGCGCAACGAGATGCTCGACCAGCTCGCGTACATGCTGGGCGGGCGCGCGGCCGAGGAACTGGTCTTCCACGACCCGACCACAGGCGCTGCGAACGACATCGAGAAGGCCACGGCAACGGCCCGCGCGATGGTCACGCAGTACGGCATGACCGAGCGCCTCGGCGCGATCAAGTTCGGCGGGGACAACACCGAGCCGTTCCTCGGGCGCGAGATGTCGCACCCGCGTGACTACTCGGAAGAAGTCGCCGCGCTGGTCGACGAAGAGGTCAAGAAGCTCATCGAGACCGCGCACAACGAGGCCTGGGAGATCCTGGTCGAGAACCGCGACGTCCTCGACAACCTGGTCCTCGCCCTCCTGGAGAAGGAGACGCTCAACAAGGAGCAGATCGCCGAGATCTTCTCGACGATCGTGAAGCGCCCGGCCCGCCCGGCGTGGACCGGCTCCTCGCACCGCACGCCGTCCACCCGTCCGCCGGTGCTCTCTCCCAAGGAGCTCCAGCTGACGAACGCGGCGAACGGCACGTCGGCGGCGTCCTCGACCGCCGTGTCGGTGGAGAAGGCCCCGGAGCCCTCCCTGGAGGAGCGTCCGGAGGCCTAGTACCTCCCGGAATGGATGCCGCGCCCCCCAGGTTCTAGCCTGGGGGGCGCGGCACTTTCACGTGCCGGCGACCGCGCACACAGGAACGAGGAAGAGATGACCGACCCAGTGACCCTGACCGGTGGCGAGGGCACGATCGGCGAGTTCGACGAGAAGCGCGCCGAGGCGGCGGTCCGCGAGCTCCTGATCGCGGTCGGCGAGGACCCGGACCGCGAGGGGCTGCGGGAGACGCCGGCGCGTGTGGCACGGGCGTACCGGGAGATCCTGGGCGGCCTGTGGCAGAAGCCGGAGGACGTCCTGACGACGGTGTTCGACCTCGGCCACGACGAGATGGTCCTGGTGAAGGACATCGAGATCGTTTCCCTGTGTGAACACCACCTCCTGCCCTTCCACGGTGTCGCCCACGTGGGCTACATCCCGGCGGAGAACGGCAAGATCACCGGCCTGTCGAAGCTGGCGCGCCTCGTGGACGTCTTCGCCCGCCGCCCGCAGGTGCAGGAACGTCTCACGACGCAGATAGCCGACTCCCTCATGGAGATCCTCGACGCTCGCGGCGCCATCGTGGTGATCGAAGCGGAGCACATGTGCATGTCGGTCCGCGGCATCCGCAAGCCGGGCGCCAAGACCACCACGTCCGCGGTCCGCGGCCAGCTCCGCGCCACGGCCACCCGGGCCGAGGCGATGAGCCTCATCCTGGCGCGCTAGCCGGATTGTCAGTGCTGCACGCTACGGTCCCCCTCCACGACTTCGCGGAGGGGGACCGATGCTTTGGGGTCTACCGAGCAGGCAGACGGTCAATGCGGTGGGTGGACGACTTCGCGCCTGCGATGTCCGACCGGGAACCCGGCTCTGGACGCTCCGGGACGGACGCACCGAGCAGACCGAGGTCGTCGACGTGGTCGTGGCCCGCACGCGCACCCTCGTCGACGTGAGCACGGACCACGCGACCTTCGCCGTCACTCCGGACCAGCTTCTCCGGACGCCCGATGGCTGGACGCACGCACGTGATGCCGTCGGGACCGTGGTGGCTTGGGCCCACGCGCGCAAGCTGCGCCGAGAGCGCCTTTCGATCCGGCCCGGGTACCAGCTCGGCTATCTGATCGGGGCGACGTGCTCCGACGGCACGGTGGGCAAGAACTACGTGTCCCTGGTGGTCAACGACGAGGGGTTCGCCGAGAGGTACGCGCGGTCCCTGACCGGTGCAACGGGTCTTCCCGCACGGCTGGAAGCCGTGACAAGGCCTTCCGGGTACCTCGGGCGTGATCTACCCGGCTTCCGGGTCCGTGTGGTCTCCTCGTACCTCGCCGACCTCCTGCGCCAGTACACGGGCGGCGACGCCCACCACATGCGCCAGCGGTTCCCGCGGGTGGTGCTCCGAGACGAGGAGACCTTCCGCGGATTCCTCGACGGCTACGCGGACGGCGACGGGTACAGGATCACTCGGTGGCCTGCGAGAGTCCTCGTCAGCTCGAACGTTCCGTTCCTAGCCGACATCGCGGAGATCATCGGGGCGCGGTTCACGCCGCGCACCGATGGCTTGTCATCGCACCTCGTGGTCGCGGACAGCTGGCCGGCACGCGGCACGTTCCGGACGGAAGAGCACGACATTGAGCTCGATGAGTCGGGCTGGGTGGACGTCAGCGCGGTCACGCCCCGGGAGCCGAGCACCAAGCCCTCCACGCTGTACGGGTTCCGGGTGGCTCCGCACCCGGACTTCCTGGTGAACGGGCATCTTGTCCGGATGCCTTGGGAGGTCTAGGCGGCGGCGGTGGCCTTGCCCGGGTCCTCGTCGTCCGGGAGTTTGAGGACGTGTTCCAGGAAGAGGGCTGCTGCGACGACGGCTGCGCCCGCCAGGACCGAGAAGGCGGCGTACCAGGTCTGGTCGCGGCGGGCGGGGACGTCCAGGGCGGTGGTGAGGAGGAAGACTCCTACGCCGCCGTAGGCGCCCGCGACCAGGGCCGCCACCAGGGCGCTGGCCTGGCCGAAGACCACCGCGCGGGCCGCCATCAGCGGCTCCACGCCCTTGGCGCCGGGTACGCGCTCGCGCTGGGCCTTCAGGCGGGAGCGCAGCGACAGGGTCGTCGCCAGCAGGACCACCGCGATGGCGCCGAGCACGATGGGGGCGGCGAGCGGGACGCCGGGGAGGCTGCCGTAGGCGTTCCACAGCCGGGCTCCGGCCCAGGACAGCACCGCGGCGATCGCGAAAATGCCCGCCAGGACCGCCGGCCTCAGTTGCTTCACGTGCGCGCCTCTCCCGCTCTCCGTGCGTGCGTACCCGGTGATCCTAAGTGTTCGGAGTCCCCGCCCCGCGGGCGCGGCTCACTCGGGGAGGCGCAGTTCCAGGTCGGTGCGCTGGGTGAGCCCGGTGAGGCCGACGGCCGACAGGAGCGCGGCGACGGGCCCGTGGCCCGGGATCTGCGCTTCGGGGTCGATGTCGTGCCAGGGGGCCAGCACGAAGGCGCGCTGGTGGGCGCGCGGGTGCGGGAGGGTGAGGACGGGGTCGGCGGAGACCACGTCGGCGTAGGCGATGATGTCGACGTCGATCGTGCGGGGGCCCCAGCGCTCCTCGCGGACGCGGTCGAAGGCCTCCTCGATGGCGTGGCCGCGTTCCAGCAGGGAGCTGGGGGGCAGGGTGGTCTTCACCGAGATGACGGCGTTGAGGTACGAGGGCTGCGAGCCCGGGTCCACGCCCCAGGGCTCCGTCTCGTAGACGGGGGAGACGGCCTTGACCCGCAGGCCCGGGGTGTCGCCGAGGGCGTCGATGGCGCCCTGGAGGGTCTCCAGCCGGTTGCCCAGGTTCGCGCCGAGCGCGACGACGGCCCACTTGGGGTTGGACAGGGTGACGTCCGCCGCGTCGACGGCTTCGACCACGGAGGCGGGTACCGGCTGGACGGTGGGGTCGCTCTGGGCGTTCATTCCGTTGTTCACGCGCGGCTCCGTGTGATCGTGATGGTCACGTCGTCGAAGGGGACGGTGATCGGGGCGTCCGGTTTGTGGACGACGACCTCCACCTGGGCGACCGCCTCGTGCTTGAGGCACTGCTGGGCGATCCGCTCGGCGAGGGTCTCGATCAGGTCCACGGGCTCGCCCTGGACCACATCGACGACCTCCTCCGCGACTACCCCGTAGTGCACGGTCTTAGCCAGGTCGTCGCCGGCCGCCGCGGGACGGGTGTCGAGGTGGAGCACCAGGTCGACGATGAAGGTCTGGCCTTCCTCGCGTTCCCGGGGGAAGACGCCGTGGTGCCCGCGAGCCTTGAGGCCGCGCAGTGCGACACGATCCACGCGAATCACTCCTGCTTTTCGTAGGTGCTTCCGGTCCGGGACTCCCCGGATCCATGGCCTACGCCGAGTGCGGTCGGCGTCGTCCATCTTCGAATTTACCTGCGAATTTACTCGCGAATTACTCAGGACCCCGACAGCACCCCGGCCGAAGGCCTACGAAGGCTCCTCCTCGTCGTCCTCGTCGGAGTCCGTGAGCACGGGAGATCCGTGGTGCGACCACAGCCGCCAGCCCTCCGGTGTGCGTCGGAACACATTGGTGGCGACGACGAGCTGGCCGACGAGCGGGCCCAGCTCTCCGCCGTCCTCGGCGGGTCCGCCGCTGAGGATGTTCTCGGTGCAGGTGACCAGGGCGGTGTCGCCCATCACGGTGACCTTGGTGTCGGTGAGGAAGAACTGGATGTACTCGGTGTGCGACATGATCAGCGCGTAGGAGCGCAGCACTTCGCCGCGCCCCGACAGCACCGGCCAGCCCGGGTGCACGCAGGAGATCTCGTCCTCGAGCCAGAGCGCCGACAGCGTGTCGAAGTCCCCCTGCTCCATGGCCTCGTAGAAGGCCGTATTGATCTCTTCGACTGATTCGGTGTCGGTACGGCTCACCGTGCCCCTTCCCCGTGGCTACGAGTGGTGTGCAGTGCCCCTTCCACGGCGCGGGCCACCCGAACCGCGTCGGCGCTCGCCCGTACCTCGTGGACCCGTACGGCCCAGGCGCCCCGGGAAGCCGCGATGGCGGTGACGGCGGCGGTGGCGGCGTCGCGCTCGCGGGCGGGCGGCGGGGAGGCGTCGTCGGCGCCGGCCAGCACCCGGCCGAGGAAACGCTTCCTCGAGGCGGCCACCAGCAGCGGGAAGCCCAGCGCGCGCAGCTCGGCGAGGTGGGCGACCAGGGCGAGGTCGTGCTCGGCGTTCTTGGCGAAGCCCAGACCCGGGTCGACGAGGAGCCGCTCGGGGGCGATGCCGCCGGTGACGACGGCGTCGATGCGGGTGCGGAGTTCGGCCGTGACCTCGGCGAGGACGTCACCGTAGACGGCGAGGCTGTTCATGCCGTCGCTGAAGCCGCGCCAGTGCATGACGACGAAGGGCACCTCGGCGGCGGCGACGGCCGGGATCATGCCGGGGTCGGCGAGGCCGCCGCTGACGTCGTTGACCAGGGTGGCGCCGGCCGCGACGGCCTGCGCGGCCACGGAGGCGCGCATGGTGTCGACGGAGACGACGACCCCTTCGGAGGCGAGGCCGCGGACGACGGGGACGACCCGGCGCAGCTCCTCCTCCTCGTCGACGCGGGAGGCGCCGGGGCGGGTGGACTCACCGCCGACGTCCACGAGGTCGGCTCCCTGGGCGACGAGGTCGAGGCCCCGCTTGACGGCCGCGGTGGTGTCGAACCAGCGGCCGCCGTCGGAGAAGGAGTCGGGGGTGACGTTGACGACGCCCATGACCGCGCAGCGGTCCCAGTCGGGGAGGCCTGTCACCAGGCCCCTGGGGGCGGGGCCGCTGTTCATGTTCATGTCTCCCAGGGTAGGGCCCGTGTCCTCGGCCCCGCCCTGGCCGGCGGGTGCGGGGCCGGATCCGGCTAGGCGGCCCGTACCTCGCGTTCCGTCGCCTGGGTCGGGACGACCGCCGGGGCCTGCACGTGGCGGTGGGCGCAGGTGCGGACCGGCTTGGGGCGCCGGCGGCCGGCGAACAGGCGGGGCAGGGCCAGCGTGACGAAGCCTTCGGCCTGCATCGCGGCGAAGCCGATGCGGGGCAGGTCGCGGGTGGTGCGGAAGACCACGAAGCGGGGCTCCCAGCGGGGGCGGAACTTCGCGTTGAACTTGTACAGGGACTCGATCTGGAACCAGCGCGAGAGGAACACCAGCAGGCTGCGCCACATCCGCAGGACCGGGCCGGCGCCGATCTTCTCGCCGCGGGCCAGGGCCGAGCGGAACATCGCGAAGTTCAGGGAGACCTTCTCGATGCCGAGCGCCGGGGCGGCCTCCAGGGAGGCGACGATCAGGAGCTCGTTCATGCCGGGGTCGGCGGCGCGGTCGCGGCGCATCAGCTCCAGCGACATGCCGTCCTTGCCCCAGGGCACGAAGTGCAGGACGGCCTTGAGGTCGCCGAAGGGGGAGGTGTCGCCCTCCTCGACGCGGTGCGCGGTGGCGATGTAGCAGTCGCCGTCGCCGGGGTCGCCGACGCGGCCCAGGGCCATGGAGAAGCCGCGTTCGGTGTCGGTGCCGCGCCAGGCGTCGGCGGCGCCGCGCACCTGCTCCAGCTCGGCCTCGGTCAGCTCGCTGACCCGGCGGACCTTGGTGGTGTAGCCGTTGCGCTCGATGCGCTTGACCATCTGCCGGACGTTGCGCATCGCGCGGCCGGAGAGGGAGAAGTCTTTGACGTCGACGATCGCCTCGTCGCCGAGCTCCAGGGCGTCGAGGCCGGTCTCGCGGGTCCAGACCTCGCCGCCGGTCTCGCTGCAGCCCATGACGGCGGGGGTCCAGGAGTGGGTCTTGGCCTCCTCCATGAACCGTTCGATGGCGCCGGGCCAGGCCTCGACGTCGCCGACGGGGTCGCCGGAGGCGAGCATCACGCCGGAGACGACGCGGTAGGTGACGGCGGCCTTGCCGCTGGGGGAGAAGACGACGGCCTTGTCGCGGCGGAGCGCGAAGTGGCCCAGCGAGTCGCGGCCGCCGTGCCTGGCGAGCAGCTCGCGCAGCTTCACCTCGTCGTCGGCGGTGAGCCGGGCGGCCGGGTGCTCGGGGCGGAAGGCCAGGTAGATGGTGGTGACGGCGGTCAGCATGCCGAGGGCGCCGAGCGAGTAGCCGACGGTCCAGGACACCCGGCCGGCGTAGTCGACGGGACCCTCGAAGCCGAAGAGCCCGTAGACGACGTGGCTGATCTGCTCATAAACACCCGGATTGCCTACGACGCGGCCGGGGTGAGAGTTGACGATGACCAGACCGAGGCCGATGGAGCCCGCGCTCATCAGCACGAAGTTGGCGAGCGCCTTCCAGCGGCTGCGGGGGTCGGGCAGCGCCTTGAATTCACTCTGGTGGCGCAGCAGGAGCGCCAGGAGCAGGGCCGCGATGACCACGCCGAGGATCGAGTGGCGGTACGTGAACTGCGCGACGGCGCCGGCCGGCAGCAGCACCACGGCGGCCCGCCAGGCGCGGCGCTTGCGGCGCTTGAGCCCGTGGGCGAGCAGCAGGAGCAGCACGCCGGCGCTGATGGCCAGGGCGGCGGCGAAGGGGCCGACGGAGCCGGGCAGCACCTCGGTGACCGCGTGGATGCGGCTGTGCCGGAAGCGCGGGAAGACTCCCGCGGCGATGTCCAGCAGGCCGACGACCGTGACGGCGGTGCCCACGACGCCGGGGACGGACTCCGGTCGTGGGCCTCGGAGGATTCGGCTGACAGGCTTCGGAACCTGTCCCGACTTATCGCCATCTATCCTGCTAGACATCGCTTCCCGTTGCTCCGCGAGAGATCATGTGGCCGAAGGCCGCTGGGCCTCCGCTGAGTGGTGCGTCCCCTAGGACGACATCGAGGGGGAGCGGGTTCACTCTTCCGTCGAGAAAAAACTAGTCCTGCCATAGAAAGTCGACTGACTGCTCATGGGTCTCACCAGTAATACGGTTCTGGCGCTGGCCATCCTTGCCGGTGTGCTGCTGTTCGCGGCGACGGTGTGGTTCTGGCCGAAGCTCTCGGGCCGCTCCTGGCGTTCGGTCGTGGGCCGGATCGGCCTCCTGCTGGCGACGCAGCTGGCGATGTTCGCCGCGATCGGGCTCGCCGCGAACAAGTCGTTCCTCTTCTACGGGTCCTGGGCCGACCTCTTCGGCCAGGAGACCTCGGTCGGCAAGGTCGTCGACCACTCGATGAGCAGCGACTCCATCAAGGTGGTCGACAAGCAGCACCTCGACGTGCCCGGCGGTGCCAAGCCGGCGGTCGCCGGACAGATCCTGAAGGTGTCCATAACGGGCCAGAAGTCGAACATAACGAGCCCCGGGTACGTGTGGCTGCCGCCGGAGTACTTCCAGCCGCAGCACAAGGACCAGAACTTCCCCGCCTCCATCGTCCTCACCGGGTACCCGGGCATGGCGGAGAACCTGATCAAAGGGCTCGACTACCCGATGAAGGCCTTCAGCCTGTCCAAGGCGGGCAAGATGAAGCCGATGATCCTGGTCATGATGCGCCCGGTCCCGGGTGCGCGCGACACCGAGTGCGTGGACATACCCGGTGGCCCGCAGACCGAGACCTTCTACGGCCAGGACCTCCCGCAGGCCATCCAGAGCACCTTCCGGGTCGGCAAGAAGCCGGGGAACATGGGCTACATCGGCAACTCCACGGGCGGGTACTGCGCCCTGAAGATGACCGCGCACTACCCGCAGACCTTCGGCGCGGCCGCGGGGCTGTCCGCGTACTACGAGGCCGCGGACGACCCGACGACCGGTGACCTCTTCCGCGGGGACGCGAAGCTGAAGGCCCGCGCGAACCTGCTGGAGGCCATCAAGGCCAAGCAGCCGGTCGGTACGTCGTTCCTGGTCACCAGCAGCGAGAAGGGCGAGCCGAACCTCGCCGACACGAAGAAGTTCATCAAGCTGGTCAAGGGCCCGGACCGGGTCTCCTCGATCATCCTCGACAGCGGCGGTCACAACTTCAACACCTGGCGCCGGGAGATCCCGCCGATGCTGGTGTGGATGAGCGGCCGGATCCAGGCGTAAGCCCCGCCGCTCAGGCGTCCTGGAGACCGGCCCGGCGCAGCGCCCGGTGCACCCCTTCCGGGGTGAGTACGCCGATCAGCTCGCCGGTGCCGGGATCCGTGACCCCGATCCGGCCCGAGTCCTCCTGGAGCAGCAGCGCGAGCGCCTCGCGCAGACTGGCCCCCAGCGCCACCGCGGCGGTGGGGGCCTTTCCGTCGGCGGAGGCCAGGTCGGCCTGGGCGACGGCGGTCACCGCGAGCCGCTTCAGCCCGCGGTCGGAGCCGACGAAGCCGGCCACGTAGTCGGTCGCCGGGGCGCCGAGGACCTCCGCCGGGCGGGCGAACTGCTCGATGGTGCCCGCTCCGTAGACGGCGATGCGGTCCCCGAGCCGGACCGCCTCCTCCAGGTCGTGCGTGACCAGCAGGATCGTCTTGCGGACGGTCTGCTGGAGCGCCAGGAACTCGTTCTGCAGCCGTTCGCGCACCACCGGGTCCACCGCGCCGAACGGCTCGTCCATCAGCAGCACCGGCGGGTCCGCGGCGAGCGCCCGGGCCACGCCGACGCGCTGGCGCTGCCCGCCGGAGAGCTGCTCCGGGTAGCGGCCGCCGTAGACGGACGGGTCGAGCCCGACCAGTTCGAGGAGCTCCGCGGCCCGTGCGCGGGCCTTGGCCTTCGGGGTGCCGATGAGCTGCGGCACGGTGGCCGTGTTCTCCAGCACCGTCTTGTGCGGGAACAGCCCGACCTGCTGGATGACGTACCCGATGCGCCGCCGCAGTTCGACCGGGTCGGCGGCGGCGATGTCCTCACCGTTCAGCAGGATCCGGCCGGAGGTGGGCTCGGTGAGCCGGTTGACCATCTTCATGGTGGTCGTCTTGCCGCAGCCGGACGGGCCCACCAGGGTGACCAGTTCGCCCTCGGCGACCTCGAAGGACAGGTCCGCGACGGCGGTCGTCCCGTCGGGGTAGCGCTTGGTCACTTGCTCGAATCGGATCACCCGGCCATCTTTCCCTACCCGCGGGGTCCGTTTGTGAAGGGCGTGTTGCCCGCGTGCGAAGGATTCCGGCCATTGTCCGTGCCGGGGGTTATGGTCGCTCCTACGTACGGTCGGTGACGGGGGGTGAGGAGCGATGGCCGGGCAGAGCTGCCTGGTGGCGAACGACTGGATCTGCTGGGAGTACGTGACGTCCCGCTCCCAGGAACTCACCGACGCCACCCTCGAACACGTGTGGATCACGGGCGTGTCGGTGCTGATCGGCATCGCCGTGTCCGTCCCGCTCGCCCTGCTGGCCCGCCGCGGCCGGCACTGGGCGGCCCCCGTCCTGGGCCTCACCACCCTGCTCTACACGGTCCCCTCGCTCGCCATGTTCTCCCTGCTGCTGCCGGTGTTCGGACTTTCGGCGGCGCTGGTGGTGACCGGCCTGGTGCTGTATTCGCTGACCATCCTCGTGCGCAACGTGCTGGCCGGGATCGAAGCCGTGCCCGAGGAGGTGCGGGAAGCCGCGCGCGGGATGGGGTACGGCCCGGGCCGGCTGCTGTGGCAGGTCGAGCTGCCGCTCGCGCTGCCCGCCCTGCTGGCCGGCGTACGGATCGCGACCGTCTCGACGGTCGCTCTGACCACCGTGGGCTCCATCGTCGGCAAGGGCGGCCTGGGCAACCTGATCGCACCCGCCGTGAACAGCTCCTTCAAGGCCCAGGTGCTCACCGCCTCCGTGCTGTGCGTGCTCCTCGCGCTCGTCGCGGACCTGGCGCTGCTCGGCCTCCAGCGGGTGCTCACCCCCTGGAGCCGGATCGCCCGCGCCGCCGAGTCCGGCGGGAGCGCCTGATGGGCGTACTGGGACAGGCCTGGGACTGGCTGGCCGACGGGGCCAACTGGTCGGGGGAGAGCGGGATCTGGCACCGGCTCGGCGAGCACGCCTACGTCAGCGGGGTCGCGCTGGCCCTGGCCTGTGCGGTGGCCCTCCCGGTCGGCCTGTGGCTGGGCCACCTCGGCAAGGGCGGCGGCCTCGCCGTCAACGTCTCCAACATCGGCCGGGCCGTCCCGGTCTTCGCCGTGCTGGCGCTGTTCATGGTCTCCCCGCTGCGCAACGCCGGGTACGTCCCCACCATCGCGGCGCTCGTCCTCTTCGCGATCCCGCCGCTCCTGACCAACGCCTACGTGGGCATGCGCGAGGTCGACCGCTCGGTGGTGGAGGCCGCCCGGGGCATGGGCATGTCCGGCCGCCAGCTCTTCTGGCGGGTGGAACTGCCGCTCGCGCGCGGTCTGGTGATGACGGGACTGCGCTCGGGGGCCGTGCAGGTCATCGCCACGGCCACCATCGCCGCCATGGTCGGGCAGGGCGGCCTCGGCCGGATCATCACCGCCGGCTTCAACACGTACAACACCCCGCAGGTCGTCGCGGGCGCCCTGCTGGTCGCCGCGCTGGCCCTGCTCGTGGAGGGCGTGCTCGTGGCGGCCGACCGGCTGCTGCCGGGCGCGGCAGCCCGCTGAGCCGGCCCCGACACGTCTTTCGCCCACCCCTCTAAGGAGATTCAGATGAGCAAGTCCACGCGCGCCCTCGGCGCGGCCCTGGGCGCCGTCGCCCTGACCGCATCGCTCGCCGCGTGCGGCGGCGACAGCCTGGAGAAGACCAAGGACGGGGGCTCCTCGGCCGCCGCCCCCGGGGCCTCCGAGGGCGGCAAGGGCGGCAAGCTGGTGATCGGCGCCGCCGGCTTCACCGAGTCCAACGTGCTGGCCGAGCTGTACGCGCAGATCCTCGCGGACGCCGGCTACAGCACCTCGATCACCACGGTCAGCAACCGCGAGCTGTACGAACCCTCGCTGGAGAAGGGCGAGATCGACGTCGTCCCCGAGTACGCGGCGACCCTCGCGGAGTTCCTCAACGCCAAGGTCAACGGCTCCAAGGCGCCGGCGGAGAAGCCGGTCGCGTCGAGCGACGTGACGGCGACCGTGGCGGCCCTGGAGAAGCTGGCGGGCCCGCTGGGGCTGAAGGCGCTGCCCGCGGGCTCGGCGGTGGACCAGAACGCCTTCGCGGTGAGCAAGGAATTCGCCGCGAAGAACAATCTCAAGACCCTTTCCGATCTGGGCAAGTCCGGTCTGAAGGTGAAGATCGCGGCCGGTGACGAATGCGCCGTGCGGCCCTTCTGCGCACCCGGATTGAAGAGCGCATACGGAATCGACGTTTCCGGTATTGACCCCAAGGGCGTCGGAACCCCGCAGGCCAAGCAGGCGGTCAAGGACGGCGCGGACCAGCTCGTCCTGACCACCACCACGGACGCCACCCTCGACAGCTTCGGCCTGGTCCTGCTGGAGGACGACAAGAAGCTCCAGAACGCCGACAACGTGCTCCCGGTGGTCAACGCCAAGGACGCCGGCGCCCCCGAGATCGCGGCCGCCCTCGACAAGGTCACCAAGGCGCTCACCACGGCCGACCTCGTCGAGCTGAACCGCAAGGTCGACGCCGAACGCGCCAAGCCCGCGGATGTCGCGAAGGCCTATCTTGCGTCCAAGGGCCTGCTGAAGAAGTAGGAGTTGCGCCTTTCGTGCGCCAAGTGCGGTAACCGCTCGGGAACAGATTGCCGGGCGGTTACCCCACACCGCGTCCACTCCCTGTAAATTTCAGGCCATGCCCCGTGGACGCCACCGCAATCCCGAACCCCTTCACCGGCTGCTCACGCCGACGGCGATCGCCGGTGTGTCCGTCGTCTCCGCCGGAGCGGCCTGGCTGCTCGCGGAACCGATGCCGCTGCGCCTGCTCGTGGCCCTCACCGCGGCCGCCGGGCTGGCCGGCGCCGTCGTCATGCGCTCCTGGGACCTGGCGGCCGGCCGCCGGGTCAGCGAGCTCGGACGCGAGCGGGTCAAGGACGAGTGGCGCACCGACGAGCGGATAGCCGAGCTCGAATCCGACCTCGAAGAGGCCCGGGTGCTGCGGGGCAAGCTCGATGCCAAACTGCGCGCCAAGCGGGTCGAACTCGCCGGCCTGCGCGGCGAACACGCCTCGCTGCTGCGCCGGTACGCCACCGCCGAGACGGAGCGGGCGAGCGCCCTGGAGGGCCGCCGGCTGCTGGCCATCGAGGCCGCGGCCCCGGCAGCCTCCGCCGAGGGTCCGAAGGAACTTCCCGCCGTCTCCGAGGAGCGCACCAGCGCCGGAGCGGCCACCTCGGTGGGCTTCGCCCGCGCCCACGCCGCGCTGTCGGCCCTGGCCGACAAGGCCGCCCGGGCCGAGAAGGCGGCCGAGGCCGCCGCTCCCGCTCCCGTCGCCGCTCCCGCCGCCCCGGCGAAGCCGGCCGCGCTGGAGGCTGCGCACGCCCGCCCCGCGCTCGCCGGCCCGGCGCCCGCGGGCCCGGCGTCCGCCGTCCCCGCGCGTCGCCTCGCGGCCGCCGTGGCCCCGTACGCCGCGCAGCGCCGGCCCGCCTCGCGCGTCGAGGGCGGCTTCGACTTCTTCGGTACGAAGACCGCGGCGCAGGCCCGCGCGGTCATCGAGTCCGTCCAGAACGAGGACCTCGCCGATGTCGTCGGCGCGGAGGCCCTCGCCGTCCACAAGGCCGAGTCCGCCCAGGGCGGCCCGGAGGCGGAGTTCAAGGCGGCCACCGCCGAACACCGCGCCGTGGGTCAGGTCATCGACCTGACCGCCCACGACGAGACCGAGCCCATCGACGTGGTCCAGCTCCGCACCGCCATCTCCTAGCGGGCTAGAACAGCGGGAGCTGTCCCGGCAGCGGCGAGAGGGCGAAGCCGTCCAGGGTGGGGGCCGCGGCGCCGAGGGTGACGCGGGCGCGGGAGCCGGGGCAGGAGACGAGCTCCCCGCGGCCGCGCCCGGCGGGCGGGTCGTGGCGGGCGATCCGGCCGGCGGTGACGGCGCAGTCGCGGCCGCAGGAGGGGCAGGCCCGGCGGGGTGAGAGGGACATCCCCCAAGTCTGCCCTGCCGCAGGGACATCGGCCCGTTGCGGGGTCAGGACTCCCGGGCCGCCAGCCAGGCCTCGTGGGCCCGGCTCACCCGGGTCCACAGGGCCGTGCGGTCGGTCGGGGTCAGGTCGTCGAGCGCGCGGCCGAAGACGCCCTCCAGCGCGGCGTAGAACTCCTCCGGGCCGTCGAGCACCCGCTCCGTGTTCCCGCGCACCGGGTCGATCCGGCTCAGCACCCGTCCCCGCAGGGTGTCGATGCCGTCCGCGTCGCGGCGCAGGGCCGCGAAGGTCCGTACGAAACCGGAGTCCGCAGAGGTCGACAGCCGGACGTGCTCGGCCTCGAAGGCGGCCGCCCCGGCCGCCCCGGCGGGCTCCGCGCGGAAGTTCACGAGGGGGGCGGAGCTGCCGGGGTGGCGGTAGAGCCAGCGCGCTGCGGGCAGTCGCTCCAGCGAGTAGGCGAAGGCCCCCTGGCGGTACGCGCCTTCGCGCAGCGGCAGCGGCTCGTGCGGGCCGTCCCCGAGCCCGGCGTCCACGTAGAACCGGGTCCCGGTGCCCGGCACGCCGACGGTGAGCGCCAGGTGGTCGCCGCTGACGCCCCGGAGGGCCTCCTCGGACTGGGATTCCTTGTACACGCCGCCCACGTGGCGGGTGACCTCGTAGCCGAGGTGGTCGAGGAGGGCTGCGAGGCCGCCGTTGAGGTGGAAGCAGTAGCCGCCGCGTCCGGCGGCGAAGCGGCGCGCCGACAGCCCGGGGTCGATGCCGGGGGAGCGGCCGAGCTGGATGTCGACGTTCTCGTACGGGACGCGCTCCAGATGCGCCCGCTGCAGGGCGAACAGCCCCTCGACGGAGGGTGCGCCGGGCTCCTCGATGCCCAGTCGCCGCAGGTAGGCGGCGTATATGCCCCGGGTCACTTGTCGATGTCGCCGACGACGAAGAAGAGCGAGCCGAGGATCGAGACCATGTCGGCGACCAGCTGGCCGGGGAGCAGGACCGCGAGCGCCTGGATGTTGTTGTAGGACGCCGAGCGCAGCTTGAGCCGGTACGGGGTCTTCTCGCCCTTGGAGACCAGGTAGTAGCCGTTGATGCCGAGGGGGTTCTCGGTCCACGCGTACGTCTCGCCCTCGGGCGCCTTCAGCACCTTCGGCAGCCGCTGGTTGATCGGTCCGGGCGCCAGCTCCGCCATCCGGTCCAGGCAGGCGACCGCGAGGTCCAGCGCGTTGTGGGTCTGCTCCAGCAGGACCTCGAAGCGGGCCAGGCAGTCGCCCTCGGTGCGGGTGACGACCTTCAGGACGTCCTGGAGCTCGCCGTAGGCGAGGTACGGCTCGTCGCGGCGCAGGTCGAAGTCGACGCCGGAGGCGCGGGCGATCGGGCCGGAGACCCCGTACGCGTGGACGGCCTCGGCGGACAGGACGCCGACGCCGCGGGTGCGGGCGCGGAAGATCTCGTTGCCGCGCACGAGGTCGTCGTAGACGTGCATGCGGGTGTTGACGTCGGCGATGGCGGCGCGGGCCCGGCCCAGCCAGCCGGCCGGGAGGTCCTCCTTGAGGCCGCCGACGCGGTTGAACATGTAGTGCATGCGGCCGCCGGAGATCTCCTCCATGACGGCCTGGAGCTCCTCGCGCTCGCGGAACGCGTGGAAGATCGGGGTGATGCCGCCCAGCTCCAGGGGGTACGAGCCGAGGAACATCAGGTGGTTCAGGACCCGGTTCAGCTCGGCGAGCAGGGTCCGCATCCACACGGCCCGCTCGGGCACCTCCATGCCGAGCATCCGCTCGACGGCCATGACAACGCCCAGCTCGTTGGAGAAGGCGGACAGCCAGTCGTGGCGGTTCGCGAGCATCACGATCTGGCGGTAGTCGCGGGCCTCGAAGAGCTTCTCGGCGCCGCGGTGCATGTAGCCGACCACCGGCTCGGCGCTCACGATGCGCTCGCCGTCCAGGACGAGGCGCAGGCGCAGCACGCCGTGCGTGGAAGGGTGCTGGGGTCCGATGTTGAGCACCATGTCGGTGCTCTCCGCCGCGCCGCCGATGCCGACCGTGGTCTCCGTCATGGCGGCATTGTCTCAGCCGGCGGGGGCGGGGCGCGGCGCGGTCCGGATTCCGGATCGGGGCGCGGCGGGCGGCGGGCGCGCCGGGCCCGGTCCGGGAGGCGGGTCACCCGCCTAGGGTGGGGGAATGGACACGGGGACTGAGGGTGGGACGGGACGGGCCGGGCCCGCGTGGGTGGGGCTGCCGGGCGGGCTGCTGACGGTGCGCAGGCTGCTGCTGGTGCTGTGGATGTCCCTCTTCGCGGTGGTGACGGCCCTCGTGCTGGGGCTGACCGCCGGGCCGGGGTGGGCGGCGCTCGGCGGGTTCTGGCTGCTGGTGCTGGCCTGGGGCTGGGGGATGCTCGCACGGAACTGGCGGTCCTGGCGGTACGCGGAACGGGCGGACGACCTGCTGATCAGCCGGGGCGTGCTGTGGCGGGAGGAGACCGTGGTCCCGTACGGGCGGATGCAGCTGGTGGAGGTGACCTCGGGCCCGCTGGAACGCCGCTTCGGGCTGGCCTCCGTACAGCTCCACACGGCCGCGGCGGCGACCGACGCCAGGATCCCCGGCCTCGCCCCCGAGGAGGCGGAACGGCTGCGCGACCGCCTGACGGAGCTCGGCGAGGCAAGGTCGGCGGGCCTGTGAACCCGACGGCGGGGCCGGACCCCGCGTCCGCCGAGGCTGCCGGGTCCGCCGGGGCAGCCGGGGACGGGGTCGAGCGGCGGCTGCACATCCTCACGCCGCTCCGCCGGGCCTGGGTGCCGATCGCGGCGACCATCGGGATCGTCGCGCAGCAGGGCGAGAACGTCGCCGAGTGGGTGACGGCCGTGTCCGTCGCCCTGCGGGTCCTCGCGCTGGCCGCGCTGGTCCTTGTCTTCGGCGTGTACGGGTTCCTCAGCTGGTGGTTCACGCACTACGCGGTCACCGACACCGAGCTGCGCATCCGCAGCGGGCTGCTCTTCCGCCGCACCGCGCACATCCGCCTGGACCGGATCCAGGCGGTCGACGTCACGCGCCCGCTGCTGGCCCGCATCGCGGGCGTGGCCAAGCTGCGGCTCGACGTCATCGGCACCGAGGCCAAGGACGAGCTGGCCTTCCTCTCCGAGAAGGAAGCCGTCTCGCTCCGTGCCGAACTGCTGGCCCGCGCGGCCGGTTTCGCCCCGGCCGAGGCCCCGCTCCTGGGCGAGGCCCCCGACCGGGAGCTGCTGCGGGTGGCGCCGCGCGATCTGGTGGTGTCCCTGCTGCTCACCCTGACCAGCTGGGCGGCCCTCGCCGGCGGGCTCGCCGGCCCCCTGGTGGTGTGGTGGCTCGGCGCCAGCCCGTGGTTCGCCCTCGTGAGCCTGCTCCCGATCCTGGGCGCGGTGTGGGCGGCCACCGCGGGCCGGTTCCTCACCGAGTACGACTGGCGGGTCGCCGAGTCCCCGGACGGGCTCCGGATCGACCACGGCATGCTCGACCGCGCCCACGAGACGGTGCCGCCGGGGCGCGTGCAGACGGTACGGATCGTCGAGCCGCTGCTGTGGCGCCGGCGCGGCTGGGTCCGGGTGGAGCTGGCGGTGGCGGGCTCGAAGAACAACGTCCTGGTCCCGGTGGCCACCCGGGCCGCCGCGCACGCCGTCGTCGGGCGGGTGCTGCCCGGCGTCGACCTGGGGGGCCTCGTCTTCGAGCCCTCGCCCCGGAGCGGATCGCCCTGGGTGGTGCCGGTGTGGTGGAAGGGGTACGGCCTGGCCGTCTCCGCGGACGTGTTCGCGGCCCGCCACGGCCGCCTGTGCCGGCGTACGGAGATCGTCCCGCACGCCAAGGTGCAGAGCGTGCGCCTGTCCCAGGGCCCCTGGGAGCGCGCCCGCGGCGTGGCCGACGTCCGCGTGGACACCGGCGCGAACGGTACGGTCACGGCCCGCCTGCGCGGGGCGGCGGAGGCCGCCGAGCTGCTCCACGCCCAGGCGGCCCGCTCCCGCACCTCCCGCGCCGGGGCCCGCCCGGACCGCTGGATGACCTGAGGCCCGGGCGGGCTCCGCCGTCAGGTGCCGGCGGGCGGCGTGACGGGGAGGTCCACCTCCAGGGTGGCGGTGCCGATCAGGATGCGGTGGTCGGAGCACGGCTGGTGCGTCGTACCGCCGTCGAGCGAACAGGTCGTCGGGATCGGCTTCGTGCCGGCGGTGAAGCCGGGACCCGGACCGGCGGCGGGGCCGGTGAGCCGGTCGGTCGGCGCGAGGATCAGGTCGATCTTCGGATTGCCCTCGTTGGCGGCGCACGGAGCCGGTCTGGTGTCGGGGTCGTTGATCTCCGGGTTGTCGACCGCGGTCCACTCGCCGTAGTCCGGGCAGCGCTCGTCGGTGCTGTCGAGCTCCGTGTGCGTCGTCATCAGGGAGCCCATCCGGGACATGTCGGGCTCGGCGTTGAAGTCGCCCGCCACCAGGTACGTCTCACCGGCGGCCGCGAATCCCCTGAGGATGTCCCGGACGGCGCCGAGCTGCTGGGTGTTGATCTTCGCCGAGTTCACATCGGGCAGGCGCCTGTTCGAGGTGGTGATGTGCGTCGTGCAGAACTTCATCCTCGTCCGGCCGGCGAGCGGTGCGCAGAGCAGGCTGCGGTCCTCGTGGTAGGCGCCGCCGTCCACCTCGGCCCGGGTGTAGTCGGCGGGCAGGAGGTGGTTCTCCCCGCCGCGCAGTTCCGCCCTGCTGAACAGTGCGTTGCCGAAGGCCTCGCCCTGGCAGATGCCGGTGCCCGCCGGATGGGTCTGCGACCAGAGGGCGTAGCCGGTCGCTCCGGTCCAGGCGTTCGGGGTGTCCTTCAGCCTGTCGCGGATCTCCTCGTACTGGGAGTGGCAGAGCTCGTTGAACGAGACGAAGTCCGGGCTCTGCTCCGGGTCCTTGATCGAGTCGAGGGCCGCGGTGACCATTCCGGTGTCGACCCGGCCCTTGTTGAGCTTGTGTCCGGACACGTTCCAGTGCCACACCGTGTACGTCCGGGTGACCGTGGTCCCGGCCGCCCCCGGCGGCGCCGCTCCCCCCGAGGTGAGGACGGCGGCCAGTGCCAGAGCCGCGGCCACGGCCGCTGCCGCGCGCCTGACGGATCCCGTGCTTCGCATGCTGCTGTTCCCTCCCCCCGGGCGGCGGCCCGCTGTCGGCTGCCCCCGGGAGAGGGTCGCATGATCATCGCGGGGGCCGGAAAGCTACGCCGCCCCGCCGCCCGCGCGGACCAGGCCGGTCTCGTACGCCAGGACCACGACCTGCACCCGGTCGCGCAGGCCCAGCTTGGTCAGGATGCGGCCCACGTGGGTCTTGACCGTGGCCTCCGACAGGACGAGCCGGCCGGCGATCTCGCCGTTCGACAGGCCCTGGGCGACCAGCAGCATGACCTCGCGCTCGCGCTCCGTGAGCCGCTCGACGTCCTTGTTCTGCGGTTCCGCCGAGGTGGACGGCAGCATCGGCGCGAACCGGTCCAGCAGCCGGCGCGTCGTGGAGGGGGCGACGACCGCATCGCCGCTGTGCACCGAGCGGATCGCGGCCAGCAGTTCGCCCGGCGGGACGTCCTTGAGCATGAACCCGCTGGCGCCCGCCTTCAGCCCCGAGAAGGCGTACTCGTCGAGGTCGAAGGTGGTCAGGATGATGACCTTGGGGTGCTCCTCGGGCTCGCAGATGCGGCGCGTCGCCTCCACCCCGTCGAGGCGGGGCATGCGGACGTCCATCAGCACCACGTCCACCTTGGTGGCCCGCAGCACCTCCAGCGCCTCCAGGCCGTCGCCGGCCTCGGCCACGACCTCCATGTCGGGCTGTGCGGCGAGCACCATCCGGAAACCGGTCCGCAGCAGTACTTGGTCGTCGACCAGCATCACGCGGATGGAGGGGCCGTGGGAGGAGCCGGTGGGGAAGGACATGGTCACCTTTTCTTCAGGGGGAGCAGGGCGCTGATCCGGAAGCCGCCACCGGGCCGGGGGCCCGCGTCGAGGGTGCCTCCGACCATACCGATGCGTTCGCGCATGCCGATCAGCCCGTGTCCGGCGCCGTCCGCGCCGCCGTCCGTGTACAGCTCGCGGGCCGCGCCCCGGCCGTCGTCCTCGACGAGCAGGCCGAGCCCGTCGTCGAAGTAGACGAGCCGCACGCTGGCCTTCGCGTCGGGGCCGCCGTGCTTGCGGGTGTTCGTCAGTGCCTCCTGGACGATCCGGTACGCCGTCAGCTCCAGGCCGCTGGGCAGCTTGCGCGGGGCGCCCTCGACCTCGAAGTCCACCGTGAGCCCGGCCGCCCGTACCTGCTCGACCAGCACCTCGATCTGCTCCACGTCGGGCTGCGGCACGTAGTCCTCGGACTCCTGCGGCTCGCCGGTGCGCAGGACGCCCAGCAGCCGGCGCATCTCCGCGAGGGCCAGGCGCCCGGTGCCGGAGATGGTCTGCAGCGCCTCCTTGGCCTGCTCGGGGGCCGCGTCCATCACGTAGGCGGCGCCGTCGGCCTGGACCACCATCACCGAGACGTTGTGCGCGACGACGTCGTGCAGCTCGCGGGCGATCCGGGCGCGCTCGGCGGCGACGGCCACCTGGGCCTGGGCCGCGCGCTCCTTCTCCAGCCGCTGGTTGCGCTCCACGAGCTGGGCGTAATAGGCCCGGCGGGTGCGCAGGGAGTCGCCCATCACCCAGGCGAGGGCGAACGGGACCATCATGAACACGACGAAGAGCAGGTTGTCGGTGGCGGAGTTCGACTTGTCCACGCCGTTGCGCAGGAAGTACAGCGACGACGCGAGCAGCCCCCAGCCGAGGGCCGTGCGCGAGACCCAGCGCGGCACGTCGGAGGCCGCGACCGTGAAGAGCACGAGGAGCATCGCGACGTCGTAGAAGTTCGCCTCCGCGCCGATGACCAGCTGGTAGATCCCCGTGGCGACGGTGAGCCAGAACACCGGGACGGTCCACTTGCGGCGCAGCGCCACGGCGGCGCTCAGTGCCACCACGCAGGGGGTGGCGAGGAGCGCGGCGGTGGTGCCCTGGTGCATCGAGGCGACGACAGCCATCGAGAACCCGAAGAAGAGGACAGCCCAGAAGCTGTCGACGCCCGTCGGGTGTCTGCGGAGGAAATCGTAGAGACGCTGCACGTAACCCAGAGTAGGGAAAGCCGATAGGTGCTGGAGTCAACCAGAGGGGCGATCCGTCCGGGACGCGAGTACTACCGGAGGTGGACGCGACCATAACCTTTCTGCGATGAGCACTCAGGGTGAAGGCACGGCACAGGCGGGTCCGGTGCGCTGGCGGACGGCGATGGAGCGGGCGCTGTACGGCCCCGACGGCTTCTACGTACGCCCCGGCGGACCCGGCCCCGCCGGGCATTTCCGCACCTCCGTGCACGCCTCGCCGCTCTACGCGGGGGCGGTGGCCCGGCTCCTGCTGTGGGTGGACGGGGAGCTCGGCCGCCCGGAGGAGCTGGACCTGGTCGACGTAGGGGCCGGACGCGGGGAACTGCTGACCGGGGTGCTGGAGGCGCTGCCGCCGGAGACGGCCGCGCGGGTGCGGCCGTACGGGGTGGAACGCGCGGGCCGGCCCGCCGGGCTCGACGGGCGGATCCGGTGGGTGGGCGAGGCTCCCCGGGGGACCCGGGGGCTGCTCTTCGCCAACGAATGGCTCGACAACGTACCGCTGGACCTCGCCGAGGACGGGCGCTACGTGGAGGTCGCGCGGGACGGTACGGAGAGTCCGGGCGGCCCCCTGGACGGTCCGGACCTGGCCTGGCTGGAGCGCTGGTGGCCGCAGGCGGGCACGCGGGCCGGCGCCGGCCGGGCGGAGATCGGGCGGCCGCGCGACGAGGCCTGGGCGGCGGCCGTCGGGACCGTGGAGAGCGGGCTCGCGGTGGCGGTGGACTACGCCCACACCCTTGCAGCCCGCCCGCCCTTCGGAACGCTGACCGGATTCCGCGCGGGGCGGGAGACCGCGCCGGTGCCGGACGGCAGCTGCGACGTCACCGCGCACGTCGCGCTCGACGCGTGCGCGGGGCCGGGGGCGGTGCTGCTGACCCAGCGGGACGCCCTGGCCGCCCTCGGCGTCTCGGGGGCCCGGCCCCCGCTCTCCCTGGCCTCCACCGACCCGGCGGCGTACGTCCGGGCCCTGTCCACGGCGGGCGAAGCCGCGGAACTCACCGCCCGCGGCGGCCTGGGCGACTTCGGCTGGCTGATCCAGCCGGTCGGGGTCACCCCCTGGGGCTCCGCCCCAGACCCCGTTTGAGGACCGGGGGTCCGGGGGCTGGCCCCCGGGGAACGGGCGAAGGGCGGGTAGGGGACTTCGCGCCGCGCAGCGGCTGCCCCCCACCCGCCCTCCTGGCGGACTACTCCGAGTCTTCGGGGCCGTGGCCCTCGTGGAGGCCACCCCCGCTACCGGTCCCGCTGCTCGGCTCCGACACGACCGGCCGACCCAGCGGCGCCAGATCGAACGCGTAGTGCCCGACCGCGTCAGCGATGACGTCGACGTTGATGTCGAGCGCCTTCTGGTCGATGTTCGCGATGGTGTCGCCCTTGCCGTGGTAGTTCACGTCGTACGCGACCCCGGCCTGCCCACCGAACTTCGCCGCCTGCTCCGGCGTCTTGATGCCCTCGGCACCCGTGAACGTACCGCCCGAGGGGATGCCGACCGCGATGAACGGGCCGTAGTCCGAGCGGCCCGAGAAGTCGGTGCCCTCGCGCGGGATGCTCTTGGAGTCGAGGAAGTCGTTGATCCCCTTCTCCAGCTGCGCGGAGCCCTCCGGGCCGGGGCCCGCGCCGACCTTGTCCGAGTCGTCGCCGTCGTAGACGAAGTACGCGGCGTTCGGCGAGGCGATCATGTCGAAGTTCAGGTAGAGCTTGATCTGCTTCTTCTGCTCCTCCGTCAGCCCGTCGACGTACGCCTCGGAGCCGAGCAGGCCGAACTCCTCGGCCGACCACCAGGCGAACTTGACCTTGTTCTTGATCTTCCACTGGCTGGGCGCGAGCTTCTGCGCGACCTGCAGGATGCCGGCCGAGCCGGAGCCGTTGTCGTTGATGCCCGGGCCCGCCGCGACGGAGTCGAGGTGCGCGCCGAGGAAGACGGTGTTGTTCTCGTCGCCGCCCCGCGTCTCCGCGATGACGTTGTACGTCTTGCGGTCCTCGCGGAGCTCGCGGATGTCGAGGGTGACCTCGACCGGTCCCGCGGCGGCCTCGGCGGCGAGCCGCTCGCCCTCGGCCTGCGTGGTGCCGCCGGTCGGGATCTTGCCGGCGTCCGCCGCACCTATGGTGCCGTTCAGGGCGCCCGCGGTGTTGTTGTAGATCACCGCGCCGACCGCGCCGGCCGTCGCGGCGTTCTGCTGCTTGACCGCGAAGGCGCAGCCGCCGCGCTTGATCAGCGCGACCTTGCCGGTGAAGGCGCCCGCGGCGAAGTCGGCGGGCTCGCAGCCGTTGGTGCCGTCGGCGTCGACCGGGGCGACGGCGATCTGCGCCGTCACGCCGTTCGCCGGGCCGCTGGCGGTGTACGTCATCAGCTTGATCGGGACGTCGCGGCCGGCCGGGCCGTTGACCTTCAGGGTCTCGGCGATCGTCTCGACGTACACGAAGTCGAACTCGTTCTTGGTGACCTTGTATCCGGCCGCGCGCATGACGAGCTCGACGTACTGGGCCGACTGCTGGTGGCCCTTCGAACCCGCCACCCGGTTGCCCTTGTTGTAGTCGGCAATGGCCTGGAAGACCTTCAGGTGGTTGTTGGCACCCTTGCCGGTGGAGTCCTTGACCAGCTTTCGGGCCAGCGCGTCGGCCCGGGCGGCGTCACTCTGCGGGCTGCCGGTGGCACCGGCCGGTCCGGCCAGGAGCAGCGGGGAGACGAGAGCCGCGGCCGCCAGGGCGGCGGTGGCTGCGGCTATACGGCGTGAGGGCATGAAAGTCCTTCCACAGCAGATGCGCGAGCGCATGCGTACGTCTTGAGGCGTATGGGCTATGGCGTGCAGGAGTGCGGACGTGCAGGGGTGTGGGGACACGGATGCCGACGCAGGTCAGGTGCGTTCGCGCCGTGTGGGGGAGCGGTGGACGCACGTTAGACACCAAGTGGCGGCCATGGCCAGACTTTTCACTGATTCCGGTTTGTGAAATCCGTATATCGGAGTATCTGAGCCGTCGAAAACAGGCCAGTGCCCGCTGTGCGCACCTGGTGGGGCAGTGGTGGGGGCAGTGGCGGGGCAGCCCCTAGCGCAGGATGCCCTCGATGAAGTCGGAGCCGATCCGCGCGACCGTCGCCAGGTCCAGCTGGTGCTGGACATAACGCCCTTGGCGGCGGGTCTGGATCAGCCCGGCCTTCTTCAGCACCGCCAGATGGCGGGACACCTCCGGAGCGGTGATCCCGTGCGCGGCCGCCAACTCGCCGGTCGTGTACGGGGCGCGCGCCAGATTGCGGCACAGCATCATCCGCATCGGATGGGCCAGCGCCTCCATGCGCCGCTGCAGCAGCTCCACCGACCCCGGGGAGGAGGCCAGTTCGGGAGAGCCGAGCGGGTAGTGGATCACCGGACGCCAGCCGGGGGCGTGCAGCACCAGCAGGTGGGGCCAGCCGAAGTTCGTGGGCACGAACAGCAGGCCGTCGCCTATTCGGGGATCGGTCGCCGTCGTGGACCCGTGGACCATCTTGTCCACCGAGACCGTGGTCAGCCCCTCGTCGACGCTCAGCGCGGAGGAGACCTCCTTCAGCACGGCCGGCAGCCCCTTGCGGCGCAGCACCTCCGTCTTGTGCCGGGCGTCCGCGGTCTGCCGGGGCTCGACGCGGCGCCAGGTCTCGGCGAAGAACGCCTCGTCGCAGTCCTCCATCAGGCGGCGCAGCCAGACCCGGACACCGGCGGTGTCGTCGAGCACCCGCACGGCGAAGGCCAGCTGCTGCGGGCCGCGCGCGGAGGCCGTCTCCAGGGCCTTGGCCCGGGCCAGCGGATCCGCGAGCGGTGACGGCCCGCCGCTCTCGCCGTACAGGCCCAGCCGGCAGTGCTCCAGGGCGGCCGTCGCGAACCGCTCGTCGTCCAGCCGGTCGAGTACGTCGAGCTCGGCGGCGAGCGTCGCACCGGGCAGGCCGGAGCCGCCGGGAATCCCGGCGAAGGCCATGAAGATGTCGGCGAAGGAACTGCGCCACATGAAGTCGCCCTCCAGCAGCCGGTCCGCGAGGTCCGGATCCAGGGCGGCGGCGGTGGTGGAGGTCCAGGAGGCGAGCCCGGGGTGGTGGCCGGGTTGGGAGAGCGCGTGCAACGCCATGCAGAGTTCCGCGAGGGGGGATGGCGCGAAGCCGATCCGCTCCGCGGGGAGCCCGGTGATGTCGATGGTGACGCTCATCGGATCATTCTGCCGCGCTGTGTCCCGGGCACCTGCCAGGCCACGCGCCGGTGCCCCCGTGCGGCGCAGTCGCCGGGGGCGCCGGCCCCGGACCCCTGCGCCTCAAACGCCGGCGGGGCTGGGTGTTGGCTGGGGTCCGTTTGCGGGTGGGGCTGGCTGCGGTGGGGCGGTGCCGGGGTCGGGGTGGGGTGTTGGCCGGGACTGCATGATTTAGGCGCCCTGTCCGCAACGTTCGACAGTTGTGGCTTCCTTGTGCGCCACAAATCACGCTTTACGTCCCGGCCAACACCCCACCCCGCCCCCGTCCCCGCCCCGGCCGCCTGCGACCCCCGCATCCGGCCCCGGCTGGGGGCGGGGTTTGTCTTTTCAGCCGTCCGGCGTTTGAGGACCGGGGTCTGGGGCGGAGCCCCAGGGTCTTTCAGCCCGTCCGGCGTTTGAGGACTGGGGTCCGGGCAAAGCCCGGGGAACGGTGGAAGGGCGGGTAGGGGAAATCTGCCCCGCGCAGGGGCCTGGCTGTGGCCGGGTCCAGGCGGCGAAGCCGGCGCCTCGGGGGGCGATTGACGACGTCGGTCAATCGGCGTGCGGAGACGCCGAGGGCGGGTTCAGGGTGGAGGCATGACCGCGATCGAGCAGTACCTCGTCGATACCTATCGGGCTTCACAGCAGGGCGCCCCGATGCCCCCGCCCCCGGGCCGCGACGACGTCGCCGTCCTGCGGGAGGCCCGTACGTACGAGCAGTTCCGGGCCGTCCTCGACGGAGACCCGGGCCGCCGGCCGTGGCGCTCCGCCCTCCGCAGGCGGCTGGCCCGTCGGCTCCCCGTCTGAGCCCGGAGCGGGGGCTACAGGCGGGCCACGAAGCCGGCCACCGCCGCGGTGACTTCGGCGTCCGTCCAGGACAGGCCCGGGCGGGTGACCTCGACCTCCGTCACCGACAGCCCCGGCGGGCCGTCGGGGGACCAGCGGCGGAACAGGACCGTGCCCGTCTCCTCCGCCAGCCGGACCCCCGCCTCCGTGAGGCGGTCCGCGTCGTAGGGGAGCCACACCTGGAACTGATGGGTGTGCGGGACCTCCGGGTGGACCCGGAACCAGGGCACCTCCGGGGCCGCGGCGAACGCCGAGGAGATCGCGGATGCCACCGTCCGCGCCTTGGCCACGTAGGAGGGCAGCTCCGGAAGCTCCCGCTCCAGCCCGGCCAGGGCGGACAGGGCGGCCGGGAACTGGCGGAAGATCTGGCCCCCGTACCGGTGCCGCCAGACCTTCGACTCCGCGACGAGCGACGCCGGTCCGGCGAGGGCGGCCCCGCTGAGGCCGCCGAGGGACTTGTAGAAGGAGACGTACACGGAGTCCGCGAGCGCCGCGATCTCCGGGAGCGGCCGGCCGAAGTGGACCGTCGACTCCCACAGCCGGGCCCCGTCGAAGTGGACCACCGCGTCCCGTTCCCGGGCGGTGTCCACCAGGGCCGACAGCTCCTCCCAGGTGGGGAGGAGGAAGCCCGCCTCGCGGAGGGGGAGTTCCAGCATCAGCGTCCCGAACGGCTCCGCCAGCTCGGCGAGCTCGGACGCCGTCGGCTGGCGCGGCTCGCCCGTCGGGTGGACCGTACGCAGCCCCGAGACGACGGACAGCGCGCCGCCCTCCCACAGCTCCGGATGGCTCATCGGGTGCAGGGCGACCACCGGGTTCCCGGTCCGGCCGGCCCAGCAGCGCAGCGCGATCTGCTGGGCCATGGTCCCGGTCGGGAAGAAGGCGGCGTCCTCGGTGCCGAGCAGCTCCGCGACCCGCCGCTCCAGCCGCTCGACGCTGGCGTTGCCGTAGATGTCACCCGGCTCGTCGGGGTCCGTGACCAGTCCGGTCAGTTCTGCCGTGAGCTCGCCGACCGTCGCCTCCCGCAGGCTGCGCGAGAGCTTCCGCCGGGCCGCCCGGCCCGCGACCACCATCCGGGCGGCCAGTCCGTCGCCGTCCTGCTCCGCCGAGTCGCGATCTCGTTCCGCGTCGCCCGTTTCCGTCACCCGGCCGGCCGTCTGCGCCCCGGCCTGGACCGGCTCCGTGCCCGCCGCCCGGTCCGCCGCCGCGTCCGGCTCCGCGATCCGGTGCCTGTCCGGGCCCGGGCCCGGCTCCGGCTCCGCGGCCGGGCCGTCCGCCGCCGCCCGCCCCGTGGCCACCGTCCGCTCCGTGTCCTGGTTCATCCCCCGATCATCGCCGACCGGCCCGCACACCAGGGGCTAGCATGGCGACGTATCGTCCGGTACCCCCCGCGGACCGGAACGGAACGGAAGGCCTCCCCCGCGTGAACACAGCCCCCCAGGCGGAGCGCCCCGCCCGGCTCTCCGTCGGTGTCGTCGGAGCCGGCCGGGTCGGTCCCGCGCTGGCCTGCGCCCTGCAGCAGACCGGGCACCGTCCCGTCGCCGTGTCGGGCGTCTCCGACGCCTCCCGGCGCCGGGCCGAGCGGATGCTGCCCGGTGTGCCCGTCGTCTCTCCCGCGCAGGTGCTGGAGGCCTCCGACCTCGTGCTGCTGACCGTCCCCGACGACGCGCTGCCGTCCCTGGTGGAGGGGCTCGCCGAGACCGGCGCGGTCCGTCCCGGGCAGCTCCTCGTGCACACCTCCGGGCGGTACGGGGTCTCCGTGCTGGACCCCGCGCGCCGCGCGGGCGCGCTCCCGCTGGCCCTGCACCCGGCGATGACGTTCACCGGCACCGAGGTGGACGTGCAGCGCCTCGCGGGCTGCTCCTTCGGCGTGACCGCCCCCGACGAGCTGCGGCTCGCCGCCGAGGCGCTGGTCATCGAGATGGGCGGGGAGCCCGAGTGGATCGCCGAGGTGAACCGCCCGCTGTACCACGCGGCCCTGGCCCTCGGCGCGAACCACCTGGTCACCCTGGTCGCACAGTCGATGGAGCTGCTGGCCAAGGCGGGCGTCGAACACCCGAACCGGATGCTCGGCCCGCTCCTCGGCGCGGCCCTGGACAACGCCCTGCGCTCCGGCGACGCCGCCCTGACCGGCCCGGTGGCCCGCGGTGACGCCGGTACCGTCGCCGCGCACGTCTCGGAGCTGCGCAAGCACGCCCCGGGCACGGTCGCCGGATACCTCGCGATGGCCCGTACGACCGCCGACCGCGCCCTCGCGCACGGTCTGCTCAAGCCCGAACTGGCCGAGGACCTCCTCGGCGTACTGGCCGACGGCGGCACGACCGGCATCGAGCCCGGCCCCGGCCCCGAAGGACGCGAAGGCGGCGACCTGTGATCCTCCTCGACACCGCCGACGCACTGCACCGGCTGGCCCGTACCGGCGGCCCCGCCGCCCGCCGCGCCGTCGTCATGACCATGGGCGCCCTCCACGAGGGCCACGCCACCCTGGTCCGCACCGCCCGCGAGCAGGTGGGCCCCGCCGGCCAGGTCGTGGTCACGGTCTTCGTCAACCCCCTCCAGTTCGGGGCGAACGAGGACCTCGACCGCTACCCCCGCACCCTCGACGACGACCTGGAGATCGCCGAAGCCGCCGGCGCCGACGCCGTGTTCGCCCCGGCCGTCGACGAGGTCTACCCGGGCGGCGACCCCCAGGTCCGGATCACCGCCGGCCCGATGGGCGGCCGCCTCGAGGGCGCCACCCGCCCCGGCCACTTCGACGGGATGCTGACCGTCGTCGCCAAGCTGCTCCACCTCACCCGCCCCGACCTGGCCTTCTTCGGCCAGAAGGACGCGCAGCAACTGGCCCTGATCCGGCGGATGGTGACCGACCTGAACTTCCCCGTGGAGGTGGTCGGCGTAC
Organism: Streptomyces sp. TBY4; assembly: GCF_024213195.1. GTDB lineage: Bacteria > Actinomycetota > Actinomycetes > Streptomycetales > Streptomycetaceae > Streptomyces. Next base: position 210,858 of record NZ_JANAVF010000012.1, read on the forward strand.
CGACCGTCCGCGAGGCGGACGGGCTCGCGCTGTCCTCCCGCAACCGCTACCTCTCCGCCAAGGAGCGCGGCACCGCCCTCGCGCTGTCCCGCGCCCTGTTCGCCGGCCGCGACCGGCTCGCCGCGCAGTCCGCGCTGCGCGCCCGCGCCGAGGCCCAGGCCCCGCCGGCCGGCGACGAGCGGGCCACCGGCCTGGCCCGGCTCGGCGAGATCCGCGCCTCCGCCGACGCGCACGCCGTCGCCGCGGCGGGCGCCGGGCTGCCGGAGGCCGTACGGGCCGCCGCGCGGCACGTCCTGGAGGAGGCGGGCCGTCACGATCCGCCGCTCGTCCTGGACTACCTGGCGCTGGTGGACCCCCAGGACTTCACCAAGGCCGGCCACGGCTTCACCGGTCAGGCCGTGCTGGCCGTCGCCGCGAAGGTGGGCGCGACCCGGCTGATCGACAACATCCCATTGGAGTTCGGAGCACAACCGTGAGCACCCCAGGCAGAGGCCCCGCAGCAGCGGGCACCAGCACCGGCATACGGCTCCACGCCCCGGCGCCCGGCTGGTCCGTGGACGCCGATGTCGTGGTCGTCGGGTCCGGAGTCGCCGGACTGACCGCCGCACTGCGCTGCGCCGCCGCGGGCCGCCGTACCGTCGTGGTCACCAAGGCCCGGCTCGACGACGGCTCCACCCGCTGGGCCCAGGGCGGCATCGCCGCCGCCCTCGGCGACGGGGACACCCCGGAGCAGCACCAGGGCGACACCCTCGTCGCGGGCGCGGGCCTGTGCGACGAGGCCGCCGTCCGGCTCCTGGTCACCGAGGGCCCCGACGCCGTGCGCCGGCTGATCGCCGCCGGCGCCGTCTTCGACACCTCCGCCGAGACCGGCGAGATCGAGCTGACCCGCGAGGGCGGCCACCACCGCCGCCGCATCGCGCACGCGGGCGGGGACGCGACCGGCGCCGAGATCTCCCGGGCCCTCGTCGAGGCCGTCCAGGCGGCCGGCATCGAGACCGTGGAGAACGCCCTCGTCCTGGATCTGCTCCAGGACGCCGAGGGCCGTACCGCGGGCGTCACCCTGCACGTCATGGGCGAGGGCCAGCACGACGGGGTCGGCGCCGTCCACGCGCCCGCCGTGATCCTCGCGACCGGCGGCATGGGCCAGGTCTTCTCGGCGACCACCAACCCGTCGGTCTCCACGGGCGACGGCGTGGCCCTCGCGCTGCGCGCCGGAGCCGAGGTCTCCGACCTCGAGTTCGTGCAGTTCCACCCCACCGTGCTCTTCCTGGGCGCCGACGCCGAGGGCCAGCAGCCCCTGGTGTCGGAGGCCGTCCGCGGCGAAGGTGCGTACCTCGTCGACGCCGACGGGGTCCGCTTCATGCAGGGGCAGCACGAGCTGGCCGAGCTCGCCCCCCGCGACATCGTCGCGAAGGGCATCATGCGCCGCATGCAGGAGCAGGGCACCCAGCACATGTACCTGGACGCCCGGCACTTCGGCGCCGAGATGTGGGAGCAGCGCTTCCCCACCATCCTCGCCGCCTGCCGCTCGCACGGCATCGACCCGGTCACCGAGCCGATCCCGGTCGCCCCGGCCGCGCACTACGCCTCCGGCGGCGTACGGACCGACCTGCACGGCCGCACCACCGTCCCCGGCCTGTACGCGTGCGGCGAGGTCGCCTGCACGGGCGTGCACGGCGCGAACCGCCTCGCCTCCAACTCCCTGCTGGAGGGCCTGGTCTTCGCGGAGCGCATCGCCGACGACATCATCGCGAACCCGCCCACGGGCAACGGCCCGGGCATCCCCGTCCCGGCCACCGGCCCCCTCCAGCCCGCCGAGGCGCGCTACGAGATCCAGCGCATCATGACCGACGGCGCGGGCGTGCTCCGCTCCGCCGAGTCCCTGCGCCGGGCCGCCGCCGCGCTCGAAGGCCTGTACGCGACGGCGCTGACGGAGCTGGAGGCCCGGGGCAAGACGGCCGTGCCCGGCACCGAGACCTGGGAGGCCACCAACCTCCTGTGCGTGGCCCGGGTCCTGGTCGCCGCCGCCCAGCGGCGCGCGGAGACCCGCGGCTGCCACTGGCGCGAGGACCACCCCGACCGGGACGACGCGGACTGGCGGCGCCACCTGGTCGTCCGCCTGTCGGAGACCGAGCGGCGGGCCCTGGTCGTCGTCCCCACGGACTCGGCGGACTTCCCGTCCGTACGGACCCCCTTGAGCACAGACACCCCCGACACCACCCGCAGCACCGACAGCCTGGAGCGGTAACCGTGAGCACGCACGAGCACGACCACACCCACCCGCACGAAGAGCTCCCGATCCTCGACCAGAGCGAGGGCGGCGGCTGCGGCGACGACTGCGCCTGCGGCGAGGGCGAGGAGACGGGCCTGGACCCGGCGCTCGCCCAGCTCCTGGTGGACGCGGGCCTGGACCCCATCGAGGTCGAGGACATCGCGCACATGGCGATCTCCGAGGACCTCGACGGCGGGGTCGACGTCACCACCGTCGCCACCGTCCCCGAGGACGCCGTCGCCACGGCCGACTTCACCGCCCGCGAGGCCGGCACGGTCGCCGGCCTGCGGGTCGCCGAGGCCGTGCTCTCCGTCGTCTGCACCGACACCTTCGAGGTGGAGCGGCACGTCGAGGACGGCGAGCGGGTCGAGGCCGGCCAGGTGCTGCTGTCCGTACGGGCCCGCACCCGGGACCTGCTCACCGGCGAGCGCAGCGCGCTGAACCTGCTCTGCCTGATGTCGGGCATCGCCACGGCCACCCGCGCCTGGGCCGACGAGCTGGAGGGCACCAAGGCCAAGGTCCGCGACACCCGCAAGACCACCCCCGGCCTGCGCTGCCTGGAGAAGTACGCGGTCCGCTGCGGCGGCGGCGTCAACCACCGCATGTCGCTGTCCGACGCGGCGCTGGTGAAGGACAACCACGTCATCGCGGCGGGCGGTGTCCGGGAGGCGTTCAAGGCCGTACGCGAGCAGTTCCCCGACCTGCCCATCGAGGTCGAGGTGGACACCCTCCAGCAGGTCCGCGAGGCCCTGGACGCGGGCGCGGACCTGATCCTGCTCGACAACTTCGAGCCGATCGAAACCGCGGAAGCCGTGGCGCTGGTCCGCGGCCGCGCCGTCCTGGAGTCCTCGGGCCGCCTCACCATGCACAACGCCCGCGCCTACGCCGAGACGGGCGTCGACTACCTCGCCGTCGGCGGGCTCACCCACTCCTCCCCGATCCTGGACATCGGCCTCGATCTGCGCGAGGCGGTGTAGCCGATGCTCCTCACCATCGACGTGGGCAACTCCCATACGGTCCTTGGCCTGTTCGACGGTGACGAGATCGTCGAGCACTGGCGCGTCTCCACCGACCCGCGCCGCACGGCCGACGAGATGGCCGTGCTCATGCAGGGCCTGATGGGCATGCACCCGATGCTCGGGAGCGAACTGGGCGACGGCATCCACGGCATCGCGATCTGCTCGACGGTGCCGGCGGTGCTGCACGAGCTCCGCGAGGTGACCCGCCGCTACTACGGCGACGTTCCGGCGGTGATCGTGGAACCCGGCACCAAGACGGGCGTACCGATCCTGATGGACAACCCGAAGGAGGTCGGCGCCGACCGCATCGTCAACGCGGTCGCCGCCGCCGAGCTCTACGGCGGCCCCGCGATCGTCGTCGACTTCGGTACGGCGACCACCTTCGACGCGGTCTCCGCCAAGGGTGAGTACGTCGGCGGGGTCATCTCCCCGGGCATCGAGATCTCCATGGAGGCCCTCGGCGTACGGGGCGCCCAGCTCCGCAAGATCGAGCTGGCCCGGCCGCGCAACGTCATCGGCAAGTCCACGGTCGAGGCGATGCAGTCGGGCGTGGTCTACGGGTTCGCGGGCCAGGTCGACGGGATCGTGAACCGCATGGCCAAGGAGCTGGCCGGCCCGAACGGCGTTCCGGACGACGTCCGCGTCATCGCCACGGGCGGCCTGGCCCCGATCGTCCTCGGCGAGGCCGCGGCCATCGACGACCACGAGCCCTGGCTCACCCTGATCGGCCTCCGCCTGGTCTACGAGCGCAACGCCCCCGCCTTCGGCTGACCGGACCGACCCCCGTGGCCCTGCGGCCCCTGCCCTCCCGCCCGGGAGGCCGGGGGCCGCTTCCGTCCGGCGGGCCCCCGCCCTTACCGCGTCCGTACGCCCGACATGGCAATTTCCCCGGAAATGGCCGAGCCACGGCCACCGCGGGGATAACGTGCCCCACGAGAAGTTCCGGGAGCCCGTCCCCGGCGCCACAGCGCCTGTGACCGGAGGAGACGCCATGACCGCTCGGCCCGCCTGGCAGAAGTCCTCGTTCTGCGGCGAGGGGGACAACTGCGTGTACGTCAGCGCGGCCCCCGGCACCCTGGTCCGCGTGGCGGACCGCGCCGACCCGGCCCACCTGGTCCTCGCCACCACCCAGGCCGCCTGGACCGATTTCCTGCGGGTGGTCAAGCAGGAGGACTGAGCCCTCCCGGGTCCTCCGGGGCCTTTCCGGGCCTTTCCGGCGAGGACACGCGCCCTGTACGTGTCCACTCAAGGGATTTTGTCCGATTAGCGCGTATCTTCGGCCCATGCCCACGCCCTACGGATCCCGCGGCGGCATGGCGTTCGGCGCCGATGAGCTTCACGTGCTCAGGCGTTCGCTCGCTCACGCCCTTCAGTCCTCGACGGCCCCCCTGACGGCCGTCGAGGTCCAGGACTGCCTGCGCCTCGCGGCGTCGGTGGACGACGCGGTCCAGGAGGCGGGGAGACTCAGAGCGTTCCTTCTCGCCGACCTGGCGCGCTACAGAGCCGCGCTCCCCGGCAGCCTCTCCGGCTACCTGGAGCTGCTGCAGGACGCCCTGGCCGCCGGCTACGAACCGGTGCCGGACGACCTCGCCGCCCTGCGGGCGCTGCGCGCCAACCCGGTCGCCGCCGCGCTCCTGGAGCGGGCCCAGACCGTCGCGGAGCGCTCCGTACGCCGCAGGCTCTCCACGGCACCCGCCCCGCGCACCCGGCTGCTGACCCTCGCGGGCGGCACCGACAAGGAGAACGACCCCGCGCGCCCGAAGCCCGAACCGCGCCCGGACGACCGCCCGGGACGTCCCATCCCGACCCCGGGCGAGGTCTTCCCGCCGCGCCGCAAGCCCAGCCCGCCCCCGGAGGCCGGGCGCGCGGCCGGGTAGCTAGGGTGGGGGCATGGACTACGTTTCCGCGCTCGTGCCCCCCTTCGCGATGGCCGCGTTCTTCATCGCGCTCATCGTGGTGATCGTGAAGAGCCAGGGCGGTGCCAACAAGGCCAAGGAGGACGCGGCCGTCGACGCCGTGCTCGCCCGCGCCGAGGCCACCCAGCAGGCCCAGGCCCAGGCCCAGCCCCAGAAGTAGGCCCCCCCCGAGGGGGACGGGCGTACGGCTTCCCTGCCGTACGCCCTTCACTGCGTTGCGGGGCCCCCGGATTTTGTCGCGCCTTGCCGCCCGGATAGCCGCGCAATTCACCACAACCCGCACTATCGTGCTGCTGTGCCTCGCCCCTTGGGAGAACTCGAAGACGCAGTCATGACGCGGGTGTGGCAGTGGAACCGCCCGGTCACCGTTCGCGAAGTCCTGGAAGACCTCCAGCAGGAACGGTCCATCGCGTACACCACGGTCATGACCGTTATGGACAATCTTCATCAGAAGGGCTGGGTCCGCCGCGAAGCGGAAGGCCGGGCCTATCGATATACGGCGGTCTCCACGCGGGCCGCTTACTCGGCCGCACTGATGAACGAAGCCTGGTCGACGAGCGACAACCCCGCCGCCGCCCTCGTGGCCTTCTTCGGCATGATGTCGGCGGAACAGCGCGAGGCACTCCGGGACGCCGTACGCATCGTGCAGCCCGCTGAACCCGAAGCCTCTGCGGAGTCCCCGGACGCCCCGCCCCCGCCACCCGCCACCGAAGGCGACTCCGCGGCCCCGGGCACCGGGCCGGGGCGATAACGTCCGGGCATGGGTGAGTTTTCCGCTGCACATGCAAAAACAGTGACGATCCGCCGAGCGCGCACCGGTGATGTTCCCGCGCTGCGCCGCCTGCTCGACCAGTACGTACAGCAGCGGATCCTGCTGGACAAAGCGCCGGTCGTCCTTTATGAGGACATCCAGGAGTTCTGGGTCGCGGAACGCGAGGCCGATGGCCAGGTGGTCGGCTGCGGTGCGCTCCACGTGATGTGGGAAGACCTGGCCGAAGTCCGCACTCTTGCCGTCGACCGCGACTTGAAGGGCGTGGGAGTCGGCCATCTGGTGCTCGACAAGTTGCTGGAGACCGCCCGCAGGCTCGGTGTCAGCCGGGTTTTCTGCCTGACCTTCGAAGTGGACTTCTTCGCCAAGCACGGGTTCACCGAGATCGGCGAGACCCCGGTCGAGACCGATGTGTACATGGAGCTCCTGCGTTCCTATGACGAGGGTGTCGCCGAGTTCCTCGGTCTCGAACGAGTGAAGCCGAACACCTTGGGCAACAGCCGGATGCTTCTGCACCTCTGATCGATCAGGCCGATTTCACGGGAGCCCCCGGCTCCGTGCCCTATGTCCGAATCGCGCATGTTTCCCGACCCGTTGCGGACCCGAACCCGTGACGGGGGGTTTGTGTTTTCCAGGCAAAAGCGGTTTCCTTTCCGCGTACTGCTTTTCGATGAAAGGAAATCCCGGTGGCACAGAAGGTTCAGGTCCTTCTTGTCGACGACCTCGACGGCGGCGAGGCGGACGAGACGGTGACGTTCGCTCTGGATGGCAAGACCTACGAGATCGACCTCACCACCGCCAACGCTGAAAAGCTCCGCGGCCTCCTCGACCCGTTCACCAAGGGCGGTCGCCGCACCGGCGGCCGTGCCGCGGCGGGCCGTACGAAGGGCGGCCGCACCGCCGCGACGTCCGGCAACCCGGACACGGCCGAGATCCGCGCGTGGGCCAAGGCCCAGGGCATGAGCGTCAACGACCGCGGCCGCGTTCCGCAGGAGATCCGCGAGGCCTACGAGAACCGGGGCTGATCTCCGGCAGGCCCCGCGGCGGCAACGCTATGCGCGGAGGCCGTACGCCGCCGCAGCCGCGCCCGGTGGCATTCCGTCGCCGCCGCCGCGACCAGGCGTACGAGACCGGGCCCGGTGGCGTCCGCGCCACGACCGGGCCCGGAGCCCTGCCCCGCGGCGGGCAGGGCGGGCAGCAGTGCCTCACACCCCTGCTCGGGGGGCCGCAGCCACACGGCGGCCCCCCGAGGGTTTTCCCCGGGCTCCACCAGGTGTCCCGGCGGCGTCGGAGCGGTGATCCGGCCACCCGCACCCAGGGCGGCGAGATCCAGGGCCACCCCGCCCCACTCCAGCCAGTCGAGCAGCCCCTCCAGCTCGTCGGCGCTCCCCGGGGCCACCAGGAACCGCATCCTGCGCCCCATGAGGGCCACGGGACCCGTGGCGTCGCCGCAGGGTCCGCGCAGCACCGCGGCGCCGGCATCGGCCGGCAGCTCCAGTACGTCGAACCGCACCCCGGTCACGAGCTGCGCGGGCGGACCGCCGGCCACGGGCCAGCCGAGGACGCGCTCGTACCAGTGCGCCGGCGCCTCGGCCGCGCCGGGAGCGCGGGGGAGCGGGACGGTGGCGGGAGGCGCGGTGAGGGCCATGCCCGGAGCAACTGCGGAAACGCTTCGGGGTTACGGGGGAGGGGACGCGGGAGGACGCGTGATGTGACGCAGGGCACATGCTCCATTGCGGAACGTAAACGTCCGAGCGGCCGGAGTCTCACATTCAGGACGGAAGCTTGTTCGCCCGTAGCGGAGGGAAGAGTCGTCCACCAGCGTGAACTGTCCGCTCTTACGGGTAAGACATTCCTAGTGGATCGGGGCGACACGCTGTTTTGCAGGGTCCGAGACCGCCTTCCGTTCGCCATCGGCGTACACGTGTGACGGGTATCTGCCTGGCCTGCGGGAACATCGTCTCGCACCATCGGGTTGGAGCAGTTGTCGGCACTTACAGCCGGGTTTTCCCACGGACGTGAGGGTGAGCCGCGGACGGATGTCGGCAGTTGGAATGAGCTGTCCCGCCCCGCGGGACTAGCATGCGGAAGGACAGGGCGGGGACCGACCCCGAACTGCCCGACCGCTCTGAGGAGCGATAAACGATGTTCGAGAGGTTCACCGACCGCGCGCGGCGGGTTGTCGTCCTGGCTCAGGAAGAAGCCCGGATGCTCAACCACAACTACATCGGCACTGAGCACATCCTCCTGGGCTTGATCCACGAGGGTGAGGGTGTCGCCGCTAAGGCCTTGGAGAGCCTCGGGATTTCGCTCGAGGCTGTTCGCCAGCAGGTTGAGGAGATCATCGGACAGGGGCAGCAGGCCCCTTCCGGCCACATCCCCTTCACTCCGCGGGCGAAGAAGGTCCTGGAGCTTTCGCTCCGAGAGGCCCTCCAGCTCGGCCACAACTACATCGGCACCGAGCACATCCTGCTCGGCCTCATTCGCGAGGGCGAGGGCGTCGCCGCCCAGGTCCTGGTGAAGCTGGGCGCCGATCTCAACCGAGTCAGGCAGCAGGTCATCCAGCTGCTCTCCGGCTACTCCGGCGGAGGCAAGGAGTCGGCCACGGCCGGCGGCCCGGCCGAGGGCACGCCCTCGACCTCGCTCGTCCTGGACCAGTTCGGCCGCAACCTCACCCAGGCGGCCCGCGAATCCAAGCTCGACCCGGTCATCGGGCGCGAGAAGGAGATCGAGCGGGTCATGCAGGTGCTGTCCCGCCGGACCAAGAACAACCCGGTCCTCATCGGCGAGCCCGGCGTCGGCAAGACCGCCGTCGTCGAGGGCCTGGCCCAGGCGATCGTCAAGGGCGAGGTCCCCGAGACCCTCAAGGACAAGCACCTCTACACGCTTGACCTGGGTGCCCTGGTCGCCGGTTCCCGCTACCGCGGTGACTTCGAAGAGCGCCTCAAGAAGGTGCTCAAGGAGATCCGCACCCGCGGCGACATCATCCTGTTCATCGACGAGCTCCACACCCTCGTGGGTGCGGGTGCCGCCGAGGGCGCGATCGACGCCGCCAGCATCCTGAAGCCCATGCTGGCCCGTGGTGAGCTCCAGACCATCGGTGCCACGACGCTGGACGAGTACCGCAAGCACCTTGAGAAGGACGCCGCTCTCGAGCGCCGCTTCCAGCCGATCCAGGTGGCGGAGCCTTCCCTCCAGCACACCATCGAGATCCTCAAGGGCCTGCGCGACCGCTACGAGGCCCACCACCGCGTCTCCATCACGGACGAGGCCCTCGTGCAGGCGGCCACCCTGGCCGACCGGTACATCTCGGACCGCTTCCTCCCGGACAAGGCGATCGACCTGATCGACGAGGCCGGCTCCCGGATGCGCATCCGCCGGATGACCGCGCCGCCGGACCTCCGCGAGTTCGACGAGAAGATCGCGAACGTGCGTCGCGACAAGGAGTCGGCCATCGACTCCCAGGACTTCGAGAAGGCGGCTTCCCTCCGTGATTCGGAGAAGCAGCTGCTGGCGGCGAAGGCCAAGCGCGAGAAGGAATGGAAGGCCGGCGACATGGACGTCGTCGCCGAGGTCGACGGCGAGCTCATCGCCGAAGTCCTCGCGACCGCGACCGGCATTCCCGTCTTCAAGCTCACCGAGGAGGAGTCCTCGCGACTGCTCCGCATGGAAGACGAGCTCCACAAGCGCGTCATCGGCCAGAAGGACGCCATCAAGGCGCTCTCCCAGGCGATCCGCCGTACCCGTGCGGGTCTGAAGGACCCGAAGCGCCCGGGTGGCTCGTTCATCTTCGCCGGCCCGTCCGGTGTCGGTAAGACCGAGCTCTCCAAGACGCTCGCCGAATTCCTCTTCGGCGACGAGGACGCACTGATCTCCCTCGACATGTCGGAGTTCAGCGAGAAGCACACGGTTTCCCGCCTCTTCGGTTCGCCCCCCGGCTACGTGGGCTACGAAGAGGGCGGCCAGCTGACCGAGAAGGTCCGCCGGAAGCCGTTCTCCGTCGTCCTCTTCGACGAGGTCGAGAAGGCGCACCCGGATATCTTCAATTCCCTTCTCCAGATCCTGGAGGACGGTCGTCTGACCGACTCCCAGGGCCGGGTCGTGGACTTCAAGAACACGGTCATCATCATGACGACCAACCTGGGTACGCGGGACATCTCCAAGGGCTTCAACCTGGGCTTCGCGGCCCAGGGCGACGTCAAGACCGGATACGACCGGATGAAGGCGAAGGTCAACGAAGAGCTCAAGCAGCACTTCCGGCCCGAGTTCCTCAACCGCGTCGACGACACGGTCGTCTTCCACCAGCTGTCGGAAGAGGACATCGTCCAGATCGTCGACCTGATGATCGCCAAGGTCGACGACCGCCTGAAGGACCGCGACATGGGCATCGAGCTCAGCGCGGACGCGAAGGCACTGCTGGCCAAGAAGGGCTACGACCCGATCATGGGTGCCCGCCCGCTCCGCCGCACGATCCAGCGCGAGATCGAGGACGTGCTCTCGGAGAAGATCCTCTTCGGCGAGCTGCGCCCCGGTCACATCGTGGTCGTCGGCAAGGAGGGTGAGGGCGAAGAGGCCAAGTTCACCTTCCGCGGTGAGGAGAAGACTCCGATCTCGGACCTTCCCCCCATCGAGGCGACGGGCTCCGGCCCGGACCTCACCAAGGGTGCGTAAGCGCTAGCCGCTCACAGCGGTACGAAGGGGCGGCCCCGGGACCGAGAGGTTCCGGGGCCGCCCCTTTTCCGTGCGCCGTGCTGTGCCGCCGCTCAGATTTAGTAGACCGCCTGCACCGTGCCCAGCTGTGCCTCCGGGAAGCGGTGGGCCACCCGGGCCCGGAGGGTCGGGTCCCACGTCTCGTGGTCGTAGATGAGGAGGCTCCTGAGCGAGGGCAGCTCCGCGTACGAGGCGAGGCCGTCCATCGCCTCGTGGGGCATGGCGAGCTCCTGCAGGTCCTTCAGCGCCGAGAGCTCCGTCCACGCGCTCCGCGCGCCGGGGCTCCAGTCGTAGCCGAGGCAGAGCCGCCACAGGCTCGTGAGCCGTCCGAGGCCCACCAGGTCCGGGTCCGCCTCGGTCACCTCGATATCCTCCGGGCGGGCTTCCGGGGCGAAGTCGGTGAAGGACCACCCGTAGTGCCTCGACTCCAGTCTTAGCCTGCTCAGCCGGGGCCAAGTCGCCAGGACCGGGCCGAGGGGGACGTCGCTGCCGAGGTCGAGGGTGACCTCCTCCAGGGGCAGCCCGTGCAGTGCGGTCAGGTCCCGCAGCGCGGGCCAGTGATAGATGCCGAGCCTCCGCAGCGAGGTGTGGCCGCGCAGGAACTCCGCGTCCGTCCCGCCCTCGAAGTTCCCCAGGTCCAGACCCGCCACCGGCTGCCGGGCCAGGAAGCGGGCCAGGGCGTCCCGGGACACGAGGTGGGGGACGTAGAGGCCGGGCGGGCCGGTGAAGCTCTTCAGCGCCGCGAGCGAGGCGTCCGAGGTGATGGCGAGGTAGTCGGGCGGCGGGACCATGCGCGCGAGCACCTCGGTCGCGTACTGCTCGGTGTCGAACCGGTCCCAGGCTTCGTTCAGCGCCCTGCGGATCTGCTCGTCGGAGTGGCCGCAGTAGCCGGCGAGGTAGCCGACGGCCGCCTCGGAACCGGTCTCCGCCGCCGCGATCACGGCGAGGCGGCCTTCGCGCCGGGTGGCCACCGCGGCGCGCGGCAGCAGGTCCAGGACCAGCGGGCCGATCCGGCCGAGCGTGCGCGCCGCGGTCTCGTCCCGGGGCGGCATGAGCCTGCGGGCGGCCGTCCGGACGTGCTTCCGTACCTCCGGATCCAGCTCGGTCGCGTACTCCAGGGCCGCGAGGGCCAGCAGCACCGAGCGGTCGGAGTCGCGGACCAGGAGGTCGCCGATGATCGCCGCGCGGTCGTTCGGGCGGCCCTGGGCGACCGCCATGCGGATGACGTCCTCCCACTGGTCGTCGTCCGCGTGCCGGGTCAGCTCGCCGAGGCCGCCCTCGTCCAGGGCGGCCCGGGCCCCCAGGAAGTCCTGGAAGGTGCGGTGGACGAACTCCAGGGTGTCCTCCGTGGGCGCCCGCAGGAGCCCGGTCCGCTCCAGGAAGTGCCGTAGGACGGCCGGGGCCTCACCGAGCACCTGGGCGGCCGGTACGGCGGGCAGCGCGGCAGCGATGAGATCCTCGGCCCGCTTCCGGGAGATCTGCGTGCGGCCGTTGCGGATGAGCCAGTACGCGAGCCGTTGCAGGAGCTGGAGCTGCGGTTCCTCGGCGATCTCCGGCAGGCGCAGCTCCCGCTCGCGGTCGCGCCGGTGCAGGAGCATCGACAGGGCGGCCGTGTAGAGCTCCTTGCGCCCTGAGGGGAGGAAGCCGCGGCGTTCGCGGTGCAGGGCGCAGATCAGCCCGCACAGCAGCGGGTTGGTCGCGAGCCGGGCCAGCTCCGGTTTGGCGGCCAGGGACTCCAGCAGCTGGTCGCGCAGCTCCTCGCCGGCTTCGGCCGCCGTGTGCCAGCGGGCGACGAAGGAGGCCACGGTGGTGCGGTTCATGGGGGCGAGCGTCAGCTCGGAGAACTGCTCGGAGACGAGCCAGTCCTGCCGGACCGCCGAGGGGCGGGAGGTGACCAGCCAGCGGTTGCCGGGGTAGGCGGTGAGCAGATCGGTGAGCCAGTCGCGGGCCCGCTCCCGCTCGCCCTCCGGGATCTCGTCGATGCCGTCCACCAGCACCAGGCCCCGTCCCGCGCCCAGGACCCGGCTCTCCCACCCCTCGGGGGCGCGGCCCTTCAGTGCGGTGGCGAGGAGGAAGTCCTCGGGGGCGGGCAGCCGCTCCCCGTAGCGGGTCAGGTTCCGCAGGGGCAGCACGAAGGGAACGAGGCCGCCCTCGGGCTCGTCCCGGGCGGTGGAGACGGCCAGCCACTGGATCAGGGTGGTCTTGCCGGATCCGGCCTCGCCGCGCAGCAGAACCCGGGGATCGAAGCCCGGCAGGGCGTCGGCGCCGAGTACGGTGGCCGGGCCCGCCTGGGCCGGGACCACGGCACTGTCCTTGCCGCCGGCGCGTCGGTGGCGGGGGGTCGCCTCCAGGCTCACGTACGCCGCGTCCAGCGGCCAGCGGCTGGAGTCCGGCGGCAGGTCGATCCCGAAGATCGTCAGGGTGCTGTGCCGTTTGACCAGGTACTCCCGGTACCGGGCCTCGAACTCCGTGTCCCGGCCGTCCTGGCGGGGGATCCGGGCGAGAAGGACGTCGATCTTGGAGATGGCCTCGGCCTGCCGGCGGGCGTTCTCGACCAGGGCCGCCGGGATGTAGGTGGAGCGGGTCGTGAAGAACTGCAGGACGTGCAGGCAGGTGGTGAGCAGGAGCCGGTCGTGGAAGAGCTCCGCGTCCCGGCCCAGGCCCGTGGGCGGAGCTGCTTTGCGCAGGGCGGAGGCGAAGGCGTGCGGTCCCATCTCGACGGCCTGGGCGTCCTCCAGGGCCAGGTCCCCGAGGGAGTGCAGGGTGACGGCCAGTGCGGCTGCGACGCCCGTCTCCTCGCCCGGCGGCAGCGGCCGCTCGCCGGGGGCCCGTAAGGCCTCCTCGACCAGCTTGTCGGCGAGCCGGCTCAGGTCCTCCCGGGACAGCACGCGCTGCTCGCGCAGGGAGACGTACGAGGTGATCCGCACGGGCCGGTCGACCAGTCCGGCGCCCGCCCCCTCCCCGCGGAAGAGCTTCTTCACGAGGGGGGTCACGACCCCCGAGGCCAGCCGGATCCCCACCACGGATGCGTCCACGAGCCGGAGCGTAGCTCCGGTGTGACGCCGGTCGCAGGGCTTTGGTCCCGGCCGGGACCGGCGGAGGTCCCGCCCCGGTGACAAGCCGCACAGGGCAAATCGGACCTACTAGGAGCATTCGTAGAGATCGACGTCCGATTTGCCCCACCGCCGGGCCAGTGGGGAGGCGGTCAACAGGGCTGCCGACCCCCCGAGCATCTACGAGGCGGGGTAGTAGCGGGGAGGTTTGGGGAAGCCGGGGTGCCCGGGTTACCAAAGATGAGCAAGCAAGCCCGGCACCCCGCTCAGCGTGCCGGGTCCTTTCTTGCCCGCAGCACTCGCAGCACTCGCAGCACTCGCAGTGCAGCACCCGCAGTACCCGCAGCACCGTCCCCGTCCCCGGCCCGGAGGTCTCCTTCATGTCCGCGAAGCGCGTCACCACCCGTCGTACCCGTATCGCCATCGGCGCCACCGCCCTCGGCGCGGCCCTGGCACTCGGGGCCGGGACGACCGCCGCGTTCGCCGACGAGGTGCCCCAGACCGAGCTGACGGGCACCGTCCAGCTGGTCGCCGAGCAGGCCGCCGCCCAGGCCGCCCTCGCGGCGAAGCCGGCCGCCCTGTGGGAGAAGCCGGTGTCGAAGTACGTGCTCTCCGCGACCTTCGGCAAGGGCGGCAGCATGTGGTCGCACAAGCACTCCGGCCAGGACTTCGCCGTCCCGGTCGGCACCCCGGTGGACGCCGTCTCCGCGGGCACCGTGGTCAAGGCCGGCCCCAACGGCGGCGGCGACGGCCCGGCCTACGGCAACGCCATCGTGATCAAGCACGCGAACAACACGTACTCGCAGTACGCGCACCTCTCGAAGATCCAGGTCAAGATCGGCGAGAAGGTCACCAAGGGCGAGCAGATCGCCCTCTCCGGCAACACCGGCAACTCCAGCGGCCCGCACCTGCACTTCGAGATCCGGACCACGCCGAACTACGGCTCGGCCGTGAACCCGGTGGCCTTCCTGCGCGGCGTCGGCGTCACGGTCTGATCAGCCGGTCAGCCGGTCACCCATGAGTGGGTCAGGGTGCCGCGCGCCGCAGCGTCCAGGTCGCCCTGGCGGTAGGCGGCGGCCTGCTCGTCCGAGAACGCCGACGCGTAGATCCGCATGAAGTTCATCTCGCCCTTGAAGGCGCCGGCCCACGCGTTCTGGTGGCGGGCCCGGCCGAGCTGCAAGGGGCCCGAGTTCGGCCAGATCCCCGCGACCGGGGCCTCGGCGGCCTTCTTGCCCTCCACGTAGAGGGAGATCTTCTTCTTCTCGGCGTCGTGGACGGCCGTCAGGATCGACCAGGTCTTGACCGTGTTCAGCCCCTCTGCGGCGACGGTCACCACCGTGGGCGTGGCGCCCTTCTCGGGGGTCCGCACGCGGAACACCCAGGCCTGCTTGCCGTTCACCTCGTCGGAGCCCAGCTCGAAGGAGAACGACTCCGAGGTGCCCTGGCTCATGACGACGTGCGGGCCCTTCGCGTCGGAGTTGTTCTTGACGCGGACCGAGAGGGAGAAGCTCTTGGTCGTGTCCACGGCCGAGGCGGTGGACTGGCCGTACGAGTTGGGGTTGCCCTTGAGGGTGAACTCGTAGTGCGAGCCGTCCTTGGGGACCGTGGCTTCCGGCCCCATCCGGATGCCGACCTTGCCGGCGCCGTCCTTGAGGAGGGCGGGGTCGCTCGCGACGGTGGGGGAGTAGGCCTTCGACGGGGACTTGCCGGGGTCGGGGGACCCGGACACCGAGGCCGAAGCCGAAGGGGAGGGGCCCTTGGCGTCGTCCTTGCCGCCCCCGCCCCCGCCCACCAGGTCGGTCTTCAGCAGGACGAACGCTCCGCCGCCGGCGAGCAGCGCGAGCACGGTGACCGCCCCGCCCACCTTCCACAGCCGCTTGCGGCGCCGCTCGGCGGCCGACCGGTCGGCCATCGCCTCCCAGTCGGGCTGCTCGCCGAAGGATGCGGCCTGCGGGCCGGCCGGGGCGCCGGGCCCGGCCGGGCCGCCCTGGTCGGAGTCCTCGGGGAACGGCATGGGCGGGCCGAAGGTGCCGGACACCGGCGGGCCGGGCGGGTAGCCGTAGCCGCCGCCCTGCGGGTAGCCGTAACCGCCCTCGCCCGACGCGGGGCGGTCGGACGGGCCGTCCTGGCCGGGCGGGAACCCGTAGCCGTGGCCGCCGCCGGACGCGGGCCGGTCGTACGGTTCGGGCCGGGCGGGCGGGAACCCGTAGCCGCCCGGCGCCGGGACTCCCGGCGGGAACCCGTAGCCGCCGCCCTCCGGAGCGGGCTCGGGCTGGGGGCTGTGCGGGCGATCCGTACCGTCAGTCATGGTTCGGATGCTAAGACATCGGCGTCCGCAATCGAACAGCCGATGGTCGCGATACGACACCGATCCCGCCGGGCCGCCCCGGCACCGGCAGCGGCCCCGCCCGCTCAGCCCTCCCGGCGGACGACCGGGAAGCTCCCCGTCGCCGTCGGCGCGTGCTCCGGCAGCCACAGCACCGCCACCGCCCCCGCCGCCGCGCCGCCCTGGACGAAGCCGCCGGGGGCCGCCACGTTGCGGAACGTCAGCCGGGCGCCCAGCACCCGCGCCTGCCCCTCCGCGATGGTCAGCCCCAGCCCGTGCCCCACCCCGGCCCGGTCCGTGGACCCGGTCCGGAACCGGCTCGGCCCCTCCCGGAGCAGGGCCTCGGGGAAGCCCGGCCCGTGGTCCCGGACCCGTACGACCCGGCCTTCGACATCGACCTGGACCGGCGCCCGCCCGTACCGCGCGGCATTGGCGAGGAGGTTGCCGAGGATCCGCTCCAGGCGGCGCGGATCGGTGCTGACGATCTCGTCCGCGACGATCCGTACGCGCGCCTCCGGCATCAGCGAGTTGACCCGGCGCTGCACGAACTCGCCGAGCGCCACCTCCTGGAGCTCCGCCCGCTCGGACGCGCTGTCCAGCCGGGCCACCTCCAGCACATCCTCGACCAGCGCCCGCAGCGCCTGCGCGCGGTCCCGCACCAGCTCGGTCGGTCGGCCGGGCGGCAGCAGTTCCGCCGCCGTGAGCAGGCCCGTCACCGGGGTGCGCAGCTCGTGCGCGATGTCGGCGGTCACCCGCCGCTCCGCCTCCAGCCGCTGCTGGAGCGCGTCCGCCATCGCGTCGACCGCCCGCGCGAGGTCGTCGGTCTCGTCGCGTACGACGCCCCCGACCGCGTCCCGCACCCGTACCTCGGGATCCCCGTGCGCCACCCGCTGCGCGGCGGCCGCGGCCTTGCGCAGCCGGCGCGAGATCTGGCCGCCGATCAGCACGCCGAGCGCCGACCCGCCGACCACCACGGCCAGGGAGCCGACGATCAGCGCCCGGTCCAGGTCGCGCAGCATGTTGGCGCTCTCCCGGAAGGGGGTGTGCAGCGAGAGCACCTGCCCGTTGCCGAGCGGCAGGGCGGCCCATACCTCGGGGAGCCCGCGCGGGTTGTCCTGGATGTAGGTGCCGCGCCTCCCGGACTGGGCCTTCTCGCGCAGCTCCCGGGGCAGCTCCGGGTCGTTGAGCTTGGCGCCCATCTGGGGCTTGCGGCCTCCCTCGGCGGTGCGGGAGATGAACTGCACGCGGTCCAGCTGCACCTCGCGGGCGCTCTCCAGCATCGAGACGCGGGCAGCGCTGTGCACCACCAGGCTCAGGGCGACGGCGGTCAGCGCGCCCACGGCCGCGATGGCGAGCGTGATCTTCCAGCGGATCCCGGTCCGCAGGGTGAACCGCTTCATGCAGTCGTCGTCCCCGCGTTCATTGCCGCGTTCATTCCCGCGTTCGTCCCCCGTGCTCGTTCCTCTCAAGGCATCAGGCCTTGAGCTTGTATCCGAATCCGCGGACGGTTTCGATCCGGTCCTGTCCGATCTTGGTGCGCAGCCGCTGCACGTGGACGTCCACGACGCGGGTGTCGCCGCCCCAGTCGTAGTCCCAGACCCGCTCCAGCAGCCGGTCGCGCGAGAGCACGGTGCCGGGGGAGGTGGAGAACTCCAGCAGCAGCCGCATCTCGGTGGGGGTCAGCGCCACCGAGGCACCGGCCTTGCGCACCTCCATGCCCTCCGTGTCGACCTCCAGGTCGCCGAAGAGGAGCACCCCGCGCTCGCCGGAGGCGTCCTCCTCGGGACCGCCGCCCTGCGGGCCGCCGGCGTGGCCGAAGCGGCGCAGGACCGCGCGGATGCGGGCGACGAGGACGGACCCGTCGAAGGGCTTGGTGACGTAGTCGTCGGCGCCCGCCTCCAGGCCGAGGACCACGTCGATGGAGTCGGCGCGCGCCGACAGCATGATGACCGGGACGGTGGACTCGTCGCGGATGCGGCGGCACAGGCTCACGCCGTCCATACCGGGCACCATCACGTCGAGCAGCGCGATGTCGGGCCGGTTCGAGCGGAAGGAGTCCAGGCCGGACAGCCCGTCGGGCATGGCCGTGACCACGAACCCGTCGCGTTCCAGCGCCAGGGTCGTGGCCTCACGGATGACGTCGTCGTCCTCCACGAACAGCACATGGGTCTCGGCCATCGGGAGCCTCGCCTCGCCTCGGTACTCGTCGCCCGGATCTCCGGGCCGCTCGGTTCTTCTCGGTTCTTCGGTCGCCCGGTTCCCCGGGCCGTGCGGTCGCTCTGGTGGTTCCGGTGGTGCTCAGCTCTTCGGGCTGACGGCCGGCGCGGGGAGCGTCCCGCCGTCGACCACGTTGCTGTAGTCGGTGTGCACCCGGTCCTGCTCGGTGAACCGTTCCCCGTTCCAGCGGTACGTGATCAGGTCCTCGCCCGAGGGGTAGGAGAACGCGTCGCTCTTCCCGTAGACCGGCTTGGTGACGATCAGGTCGCCCCGGTCGATCTCGGCGTAGACGGGCGCCTGCTCGTCCGAGAAGACATTCTGGTACGAAGCCCCGTCCGCGCGGTACACGAAGGAGCCGATGCCCAGCGCGTCGGCGCAGGACAGGATGTTGACCACGATGTCGACCTCGGGGCCGCCGGTGACCTTCCCGTAGCTGACGTCGACCGGGTACTCCTTGCCCGAGCAGGGCTTCAGTTCCCGCTTCATCTCGGCGCTGATCTTGGGGTCCGCCTTGACCAGCGCGATCGGGTCCACCTTGGCGGCGGGCCTGCCGGAGGCCTGGGAGGTGAGGGGGGCGGTGCTGTCCGCGTCCTGCGGGGAGGGGGCCGCGGAGGGGGCTCCGGTCTTGGCCACCTGCTCGGTACGGGCCGGGCCGCCGTCCCGCAGCCCCGTGCCCCCGGTCGAGCAGCCGACCGCGAACAGCACGGTGCCGACGAGGACGACCGTCCCCGCCGACATCAGTACCACCGAGCTCTTGCCGCTCAGTCTTGGGCCAATCAGGCCGCGCACCGCTCACGCCCCTCGTACAGGATGGTGTGGTCACCGCGCTCCAGCGCGCGCATGTCCAGATCCCGGCTCTCCAGTTCCTGCCGGAGGCGGGCCAGTGCGCGGTGCAGAGTGCTCTTCACGGTTCCCGCCGACATGCCGAGCGCCGCGGCCGTCTCCTCGGTGCTCATCTGCTCCCAGTGTCGCAGCACCACCACGCTGCGCTGCTTGGGCGCGAGCACCTTGAGGATGTCCATGAGCAGGGCGCGGTCGGCGCGCTGGTCCGAACCGTCCTCGACGGAGGCGTCGGGGAGCTGCTCGGTGGGAACCTCTTCGAGCTTGCGGGCCCGCCACCATTCGGTACGGGTGTTGATCATGACACGGCGCAGGTAGGCGTCGGCGAGGGACTTGTCGGCGATGCCGTCCCAGCGGCCGTAGGTGCGCACGAGCGCGGTCTGCAGGAGGTCCTGTGCGTCGGTCGGGTCCGGAACCAGGCGACGGGCACTGCGCAGCAGCGCGTCCTGCCGGGTGCGTACGTACTCTTCGAATTCGAGTACCTCGCCGTGCGCCATCTCAGACCGCCTCCGTTCCGACCAACCGCTCATCCGCTGCCTTACGGATTCGACGGTACGGAGGCGTTGTCACGGCACTGTGCGGGTCAGCCTTCGGTGGGCGCACGGACACCCATAGGTTATGTAACAGCGCCCGTGAGCTGCGGTTTCTCCGGACAAGCGGAATCCCCGAGTCAGCCTCGGGGGGCTTCGGGAGCGGCCTCGGGACCGACCTTCGCGGGGCCCGCCGGAAGCCGGTACATGAGGCCGGGCAGCGGCTCCACGAGCCCGTCCGAGACCAGCCCGTCCAGCGCCCGGGCCCGCTGTACGGGCTCCTCCCAGACGGTATCGAGGACGGACTGCGGCACGGCGCCGACCGCCTCGCGCAGCACCGCGAGGAGTTTGCCGCGCACCTGCCGGTCCGTCCCGGCGTACGTCTGCCCGCGCCGCGGCGGTCCCTCGTGCGCGGGCTTCCCGGCCAGCCGCCACGCGCACAGCCCCGACACCGGGCAGCTCCCGCAGTCCGGGCTCTTGGCCGTGCACACCAGCGCCCCGAGCTCCATGGAGGCCGCCGCCCAGCGGGCCGCGGTGTCCTCGTCCTCGGGCAGCAGGGCCCGCGCCAGGCGGCGCTCGGCGGCGGTGGTGGCGTTCGGCGGGTACTCGACCCCGGTCGCGGTGCGCGCGAAGACCCGGCGCACGTTGGTGTCGAGCACCGCGTGCCGCTGCCCGTAGGCGAAGGAGGCCACGGCGGCCGCCGTGTACTCGCCGATCCCGGGCAGGGCCAGCAACTGCGCGTGCTCGCGCGGTACGTCGCCCCCGTGCCGCTCCGTTATGGCGACGGCCGCGCCGTGCAGGCGCAGGGCCCGGCGCGGGTAACCGAGACGGCCCCAGGCGCGTACGGCCTCACCGGGGGCCTCCGCGGCGAGGTCGGCGGGCCGGGGCCAGCGGGCGAGCCACTGCTCGTAGACGGGCAGGACCCGGTTGACGGGGGTCTGCTGGAGCATGAACTCGCTGACCATCACCCCCCAGGGGCCGGCCTCGGGGCGGCGCCAGGGCAGGTCGCGGGCGTGTGCTTCGAACCACGCGATGACGGGGGAGTGCAGCGCGGTGGTGGGAATGGTTGCAGTCATGGCAGACGGCATCCTGGCACGTTTCGGGCCCGGGGGCAGGCGGGTCGGTCCCCACCCGCGGCGACGCGGCGGCGGGGCGGCGGCTAGCGGGCCGGGCCGGGGCCCGCGATCAGGACGGCCGTGCGGCCGCCGCTCGTCCGCACGGCCGCGAGGACCCTGGTCGCCGGGCCCGCGAGCGCGAGGACGGCGAGCGCGGCGAGGCTCGCGCCCAGCACCAGGCCCATGGCCACGTCGTGCGGGTAGTGGACGCCGACGAAGACCCGGGAGAAGGCCATCAGCAGGGCCAGCGGGACGGTCAGCAGTACGAGCCTGCGCACCGCCAGCGCCAAGGCGACCGCCGCGGCGCCCGCGATGGCGGAGTGGTTGCTCGGGAAGGACCAGTCACCGGTGGCCGGGCACTTGATCAGCGAGGCCGCCGCCCCGGCCACGGCCCGGCACGGGCGCTCCTCGTCCACGGTGGACTTCACCAGCTCGGAGGCGACGTAGGCCAGGGCGGTGACGAAGGGGGCGAGGACCGCGAGCGCCACCGTGCGGGGGTCGCGGGCGCCGCGCGCACGCCACCACACGGCTATGAAGAGGGCGCCGAAGACCAGCAGCCCGTACTCGGTCCAGAACTCGAACGCCGATTGCACCCAGGCGGGGGTCGAGTGGGCGAAATCGGTGACGTCGAGGTAGAGGCCGGAGCTGTCCATGGTGACTGAAGGTACCTAAATCGGAATAACGTCCTCATCAGATCGGCATGTGGGGCACTGATCGCGCCGCGAACTCTCGTAAGGTTCCGTTCGTGGGATCTCTGCGCAATCCGGTCGGGCCGCTCCCCTCCTCCATCTACTGGCGACGGAGGGCCGTGCTGGCGTCCGTCGCCGCGCTCCTCGCGATGCTCGCCGTATGGACCGTCAGTTCCGGTGCGGGCAAGTCGAGTACCAACGGCAAGGGCCAGGGCGGCTCCGGTCCCGTCACCCAAATCACCCCGGGTCCCTCGGGATCCGGCCCGGCGATCAGTCAGGCCCCGGGCGGCCGCGGCGAGTCGGGCTCCGGTGGATCCGGCGGCAGCGCCGGCACCGGCACGGGCTCCGACCCCGGCGCGAGCCCCGGCGCGGGCAAGAACGGCGAACCGGGCGCAGAGCCCGGCTCCGCCGACCAGGGCGGTACGGCCGGCTCCTCCGCCGGCCAGGTCGTCCCCGCGGACTCGCCGGTGCCCACGTGCGCGCCCAGTGCGCTGCAGTGGGAGGTCAAGAGCGTGAAGAACGAGTACGAGACGAGCGAGAAGCCGCGCCTCGAACTCGTCGCGCGCAACGTCTCCGGCACCACCTGCAAGGTCGATCTCGGCCCGAAGCAGGCGGTACTGACGATCACTCAGGCGAGCAACGCCAAGCCGGTCTGGTCCTCGGCGGACTGCCCGGCGGGCGCGGGCAACGTCTTCTACCGGGTCCCCTCGCAGGGCGAGACCAGGCAAGCCCTGGAATGGGACCGCCGCTTCAGCGAGCCGACCCAGTGCCAGTCGCCTCCGGCGGGCTCGGCGGCGGCGGACACCTACGTGGTCGAGGTCAAGTCCCCCGGCATGCCGGTGGCCCGAACCTCGTTCGTCCTGAAGCCGGAGTAGCCCACCGGGTAATTCCAGCCCCTCCGGCGTTTGAGGAGCGGGGTCCGGGGCGGAGCCCCGGGGAGCCCCGCTCGGCCGGGCGTCGCAGGCTAGACGTACCGCTCCAGGATGGAGGACTCCGCCAGGCGGGACAGGCCCTCGCGGACGCTGCGCGCACGCGCCTCGCCGACGCCGTCTACGGTCTGGAGGTCGTCCACCGAGGCGGCCAGCAGCTTCTGCAGGCCGCCGAAGTGCTCCACCAGCCGCTCGATGATCGCCCCCGGCAGCCTCGGCACCTTCGCCAGCAGCCGGTACCCGCGCGGGGACACCGCGGAGTCCAGGGTCTCGGGCGAGCCCGTGTACCCCAGGGCCTTCGCCACGATCGCCAGTTCCAGCAGCTCCGGATGGGTCAGCGCGTCCAGCGCCGGCAGCGCCTCGTCCACCGTGCGGGAACGCTTCGCCGTCGGCTCCGGCACGTAGTCCCGGATGACGAGCTCCCGCTCCTGCTCGATCCCGACCGTCAGCTCGTCGAGCTGGAGGGAGAGCAGCCGGCCGTCCGTGCCGAGCTCCACCACGTACTCCGCGATCTCCGTCGCGATGCGCCGCACCATCTCCAGCCGCTGCGCCACCGCCGTGACGTCGCGGACCGTCACCAGGTCCTCGATCTCCAGCGCGGACAGCGTCCCGGCGACCTCGTCCAGGCGGAGCTTGTACCGCTCCAGCGTGGCCAGCGCCTGGTTCGCCCGCGACAGGATCGCCCCGGACTCCTCCAGCACGCGCCGCTCGCCGTCCACGTACAGCGCGATCAGCCGCATCGACTGCGAGACCGACACCACCGGGAAACCGCACTGCTTCGAGACCCGGTCCGCGGTCCGGTGCCGGGTGCCCGTCTCCTCCGTGTGGATCGAGGCGTCGGGCACCAGCTGGACGCCCGCCCGCAGGATCTTGGTGATGTCCTTGTCCAGGATCAGCGCGCCGTCGAGCTTGCACAGCTCGCGCAGCCGGGTCGCGGTGAACTCCACGTCCAGGACGAAGCCGCCCGTGCACATGGCCTCGACGGACTTGTCCATGCCGAGGACGATGAGCCCTCCGGTGTTGCCGCGAACGATCCGTTCGAGCCCGTCACGCAGGGGCTGACCAGGTGCGACCGCGCTCAGCGAGGCGCGCATCATGGCCTCCTGCTTGGAGCTCGCGCCCGACTTTCCGGATGCTGCTGCCCCGTCCTTGGCTGCCACTGCACTCCTCCGGTCGCGGGATGTACCGCCTGCGTACGGCCGGGCGGACCATCCCGAAGTCTACCGGCGCGGCCCCGGCGCCCGCCGTGCCTTAACCCGGCCGGGCCGGGAAGCATGCCGTACGACCCCGCTGACCTGCGGTTACTCGGCAGCCCGCTCCTTCGCCGGCGTACGCGACCGCCCGCGCGGCAGGGCCCGTAGCGCGTCGCCCATGTCGGCGACCTCGGTCACCTTCATGCCCGGCGGCACCTTCCCCGGGTCCACCGGCACCAGCGCGTGCGTGAAGCCCAGCCGGAACGCCTCCGCCAGCCGCCGCTGCACGCCCGTCACGCGCCGGACCTCGCCCGCGAGCCCGACCTCCCCGATGGCGACCAGGTTCTTCGGGAGCGGTACGTCGCTGGCGGCCGAGGCCAGCGCCAGCGCGACGGCCAGGTCGGCGGCGGGCTCGGTCAGCTTCACCCCGCCCACGGTCGCGGTGTAGATGTCCCGCTTGCCGAGCGCCGTGATCCGCCCGCGCTGCTCCAGCACCGCCAGCATCATCGAGACGCGCGAGGTCTCCAGACCGGAGGTCGTGCGGCGCGGCGAGGGGATCTGCGAGTCCACGGTGAGCGCCTGCACCTCCGCGACCAGCGGCCGCTTGCCCTCCAGGGTCACCGTCAGGCAGGTGCCGGGGACGGCCTCGGTGCGGCGGGTCAGGAACAGCCCGCTCGGGTCGGCGAGGCCGGTGATGCCCTCGTCGTGCAGTTCGAAGCAGCCGACCTCGTCCGTGGCGCCGTACCGGTTCTTCACCCCGCGCACCAGGCGCAGCCGCGCGTGCCGGTCGCCCTCGAAGCTCAGGACCACGTCGACGAGGTGTTCCAGCAGGCGGGGACCGGCGATCGCGCCGTCCTTGGTGACGTGGCCGACCAGCAGCGTGGACATCCCGCGTTCCTTGGATGCCCGGATCAGCGCCCCGGCCACCTCGCGGACCTGCGCCATGCCGCCGGGCGCGCCGTCGATCTCGGGGGAGGCGACCGTCTGCACGGAGTCCATGATCAGCAGGGAGGGCTTCACGGCGTCCAGGTGCCCGAGCACGGCCGACAGGTCGGTCTCGGCGGCGAGGTAGAGGTGGTCGCTGAGCGCGCCGATCCGCTCGGCCCGCAGCCGCACCTGGCTCGCCGACTCCTCGCCGGTGACGTACAGGGTGCGGTGCTCGTCGGAGGCCGCCTTCGCCGCGACGTCGAGCAGCAGCGTCGACTTGCCCACGCCCGGCTCGCCCGCGAGCAGGACGACCGCCCCGGGGATCAGCCCGCCGCCCAGCACCCGGTCCAGCTCGTCCACGCCGGTGCTGCGCGCGGTCGCGGTGCGGACGTCGACCTGACCGATCGGCACGGCGGCCGTGGTGACCCGGCCGGCCGCGGTGGTGCGCACGGCGGGGGCGCCGCCGAGCTCCTCGACGGTGCCCCAGGCCTGGCACTCGGGGCACCGGCCGAGCCACTTGGCGGTGGAGTACCCGCACTCGGTACAACGGTAGGACGGCCGGTCCTTGGCGGATGAACGAGATGTACGGGCAGCCATGCGGCCCACCGTAGCCGCCGCCACCGACAGCCCCCTCCGCGGCGGCCCGCCGCGGTCCCCGCGCGCACGCCGTGGCGTGCACCGTCAGGGGTGCCGTCAGCCCGATGCCGATCTGTTCACCCGTAAGGGCTAAAACTGGTGAAGGCTTCCGGAGCGCCACCGGCGCGCCGCCTACGGTCGCCGAGTGACCAGCAGCAACCAGGGACACCCCGCACCGCGCACCGGCGCACACCGGGCGCACGGGCGCACGCCCCCCGAGGGGACCAGGGCGGAGCAGCCGCCGCCGTTCCGGTACGAGCCCTACCTGGACGGGCTGTTCACGTACTGCCTCTCGGTCCTGTGCGACCACGACAGCGCCACCGACGTGCTCGGCGACGTCCTCGCCGTCGCCGACCGGCACCCCGGCCGCTGCCCCGACGAGGGGGACCGGCGGGCCTGGCTGTACGCCCTCGCGCGCTGGGCCTGCCTGCGCAAGCTGGCCGAGCGGCGGCGCACGCGCTATGGGTACGGGGGAGCGCATTCCGCCCGGCGTGCACCGGAGCACGCGGACGCCGGCCGTGCCCCGGAGCCCGCGACGGTGAGCGCCGACCGGAACGCGGCGGCGAACGCGGCGGCGGGTCAGGGCGGCCACGGCGATCACACCGGCCCCGGCGGTCTCGACGTGTACGCCTACCGCCGCACCGAGCTCGCCCGTCTCGCCTGGCCGGAGGCCGCCGGGACCACCCCCGAGCAGCGCGAGGCACTCGAACTCGCCGTCCGCCACCGCCTCGGCGTCCCCGAACTCGCCGCCGTCCTCGGCACGCCCCCGGCCGCCGCCCGCGAGCTGCTCTCCGGCGCCGCCTGCGAGGTGGAGCGCACCCGCGCCGCCCTCGCCGTCGTGGAGACGGGCAACTGCCCGACCGTGTCCCGGCTCACCGGAGACGGGGACGGCGCCGACGGCGGGGGAGACGGGAACCTGCTCCTCTCCTCCTCCCTGCGCGCCGAGCTCGTCCGCCACGTCGACGACTGCCCGCGCTGCCGCCGCGTCGCCGAACGCGTGGGCGCCGGAGCCCCATGGCCCGGCTCCGGCAGCATCAACACCGCCGCCCTGCCGCTGGTCCCGGCCCCGCGCACCGCCGTCCACGCCGCGATGCTCCGCTCCGGCAGGCGCCGGGGCGCCGGGACCGGCCCGCGCTTCGACCGCACCGGCTTCCCGATGGACCCCAAGGACCGCGCGGCCCGCCGCGACCGGCTGCGCGCCCGCGCCGTCACCACCACGGTCGTCGCCACCGTCGTCGCGGCCCCGGTGCTGGCCCTGTGGGCGGCGTACCGGGGCGCCCCGAGCACCGGGGAGCCCGTGGGCAACGGCTCCACGCGCATCTCGGCGAGCGAGGCGGAACTCCCGCTGGCCCGTACCGACGGGCGCCCGCTGACGGCCTACGAGAACGCCGGCAATGCCGCCGTCATCGCCGACGGCCCCGACTTCGCCCCGCCCGGGGCGGCCCCCGACGTCTCCGTGGAGGTCATCAGCAGCGGCGCGCCGAGCACCGCCCCCGGCACCCCGGGCCGGCTCACCGCGGCCGCCTCCACCCACGGAGCGACCACCCTGCTCACCCTCACCGCGTCGGGCGGAGCCCCGGTGGACTGGCGGCTGTGGTCCGACGCCCCGTGGCTGCGCGCCAGTACGACCTCGGGCCGGCTGGCACCAGGAGAATCGGTCACCCTACGGATCACCGTGGACTCGGAAGCCCAGCCCATAGGGGCCTGGAGCGCCCGGGTCGGAGTGGACCCGGGCGGCGCGGTGATCTCCATCCGGGGCCGGGGCCGCCCGGCCCCCACCCCGCCCGGCCCGGAGCCCACCCCGTCGGACCCGCAGCCGACTCCGACGCCGACCGCCACGCCGTCACCCACCCCGACTCCGACGCCCACACCGACCCCGGAGCCCACGCCCACCCCGGAGCCGACCCCGACGCCGAGCCCCTCGGAGGGGGCCACATCGGCACCGGCTCCGAGCCCGGCGTCCTAGGTCGTTGCCGGATCGGCCGGGTGCGGGGCCATCGGCAGCAGCGAGGAGAGCCGCGCCTCGCAGAGCCGTACGAGCTCCTCGTACCCCTCCTTGCCCATCAGTTCCGTCAGCTCGGCGCGGTACGACACGTAGACCGGCTTGCCGGCGCCGTGCGCGGAGGTGGCCGAGGTGCACCACCAGTGCAGGTCGTGGCCGCCCGGCCCCCAGCCGCGCCGGTCGTACTCGCCGATCGACACCTGCAGCACGCGGGTGTCGTCGGGCCGGTCGATCCACTCGTAGGTCCGCCGGATCGGCAGCTGCCAGCACACGTCCGGCTTGGTCTCCAGCGGCTCCTGGCCGCCGCGCACCGCCAGGATGTGCAGCGAACAGCCGGCCCCCGCCGGGAAACCGGGCCGGTTCAGGAAGATGCAGGCACCGTCCCAGCGGCGGGTCTGCTTCTCCCCGTCGTCGTCGTGCTGCGTCCACCCGGTCTCGCTGCCGACGTCGTGGAACTGCCACAGCTCCGGCGTCAGCCGCGCGACGTTTTCGGCCACCCGCTTCTCGTCGTCCTCGTCGGAGAAGTGCGCGCCGAGCGTGCAGCAGCCGTCGTCCGCGCGGCCGGCCTGAATGCCCTGGCAGCCGCTGCCGAAGATGCAGGTCCAGCGGGACGTGAGCCAGGTCAGGTCGCAGCGGAAGACCTGCTCCTCGTCGGCCGGATCGGGGAACTCCACCCAGGCCCGCGGAAAGTCGAGCCCCTTCTCGTCCGGCTCGGCGGCCTTGCCGGCCTTGCCGGGCTTCCCGTCCTTGCCTGCGGCCTTGTTCTTGGACTTGTTGGCCTTCTTCGTATTTGGCACAAACCCCAGCCTAAGCGCCCCTTACTCCACCCCTACGCCTTTGGACCAGTAGCGTTTCCCCTCATGAGACTCGGTGTCCTTGATGTGGGTTCGAACACGATCCATCTGCTGGTGGTGGACGCACACCCCGGTGCGCGTCCCCTGCCGGCGCACTCGCACAAGGTGGAACTGCGCCTGGCGGAGCTCCTCGACGAATACGGCGCGGTGACGCCCGAGGGCGTCGAGCGGCTGGTTTCCGTCATCGGGGGCGCGGTGCAGGCCGCCGAGGACAAGGGGTGCGAGGACGTGCTCCCCTTCGCGACGAGCGCGGTACGGGAAGCCACCAACGCCGACGAGGTCCTGGCCCGGGTCAAGGCCGAGACCGGCGTGGACCTCCCCGTCCTCAGCGGCGACGACGAAGCCCGCCTGACCTTCCTCGCGGCGCGCCGCTGGTTCGGCTGGTCGGCGGGCAAGCTGCTGCTCCTGGACATCGGCGGGGGCTCGCTGGAGATCGCGTACGGCATCGACGAGGACCCCGACGCGGCCGTCTCCCTCCCGCTGGGCGCCGGACGCCTGACGGCGGGCTGGCTCCCGGGCGACCCGGCGGACCCGGCGGACGTCAGGGCCCTGCGCCGCCATGTACGGGCCCAGATCGCCCGGACGGTCGGCGAGTTCAGCCGCTTCGGCCAGCCGGACCGGGTGGTGGCCACCTCCAAGACCTTCAAGCAGCTGGCCCGGATCGCGGGCGCGGCCCGCTCCGCGGAAGGCCTCTACATCCAGCGGGACCTGACCCGGAAGTCCCTGGAGGAATGGGTCCCGCGACTGGCCGCGATGACCACCGCCCAGCGCTCCGCCCTCCCGGGCGTCTCCGAGGGCCGCTCCAACCAGCTCCTGGCCGGGGCGCTGGTCGCCGAAGGCGCGATGGACCTCCTGGGCGTCGACTCCCTGGAAATCTGCCCCTGGGCCCTGCGAGAAGGCGTCATCCTCCGCCGCCTGGACCACCTCGGCACCTCCGGCCCCGTCGAACCGTGAGCCCGGGCAGGGGTCTGGTACTCCAGCCGTCCGGCGCTTGAGGACCGGGGCCCGGGCAGCGCCCGGGGACACCCCAGCCCCGCCGGCGTTTGAGGCGCGGGTCCGGGCGGCGCCCGGGGAACGGTGGAAGGGCGGGTAGGGGACTTCGCCCCGCGCAGCGGCCCGCCCCCGGGGCAGCGCCCCGGGACCTGGTCCGTCGGACCAAGGCTCCGTAGGACGGCCCGTTCCCTGGGGCAGGGCGGCAGGCGCCCGCGGCCAGTCGGGCCGGGCCCGGGCCACGCCCGCCAGGCCGGGGCCACCCCCACGCGCCCCCACCCAGGCGGCGCCGCCGCCCACTCCGGCCGGGCTCCCAGAGGGCGGCCCGGCGCCGCGGGGACCCCGATACCCTGTCCCCGTGGCAGAACCAGTCCGGATCCCGACCGCGAAAGTCGCCCTCTCCACCGCCTCCGTCTACCCGGAGTCAACGGCGACCGCCTTCGAGATCGCCGCGCGCCTCGGCTACGACGGCGTCGAGGTCATGGTCTGGACGGACCCCGTCAGCCAGGACATCGAGGCCCTGCGCCGCCTCTCCGACCACCACCAGGTGCCGATCCTGGCCGTCCACGCCCCCTGCCTGCTCATCACGCAGCGCGTGTGGTCCACCGACCCCTGGACCAAGCTCCAGCGGGCCCAGGCGGCGGCCGAGAAGCTCGGGGCGAGCACGGTCGTCGTGCATCCGCCGTTCCGCTGGCAGCGCCAGTACTCCCGCGACTTCGTGACCGGCATCTGGCGGATGGCGGACGAGACCGACGTCCGGTTCGCCGTCGAGAACATGTACCCCTGGCGCTACCGCGACCGCGAGATGCTCGCCTACGCACCCGAGTGGGACGTCACCAAGGACGACTACCGCCACTTCACGATCGACCTCTCGCACACCGCGACCGCCCGCACCGACGCGACCGCGATGATCGACCGGATGGGCGACCGCCTCGCCCACATCCACCTCGCCGACGGAAACGGTTCCGCGAAGGACGAGCACCTCGTCCCCGGGCGCGGCAGCCAGCCCTGCGCCGAACTGCTGGAGCGGCTCGCCGCCACCTCCTTCGACGGGCACGTCGTCATCGAGGTCAACACCCGCCGCGCGATGTCCTCCGCCGAGCGCGAGGCCGATCTCGCCGAGGCCCTGGCCTTCACCCGCCTCCACCTCGCGACCGCCCCCGGCCCGGCCCCCAGGACCCCGCACCGATGACCGACCCGCTCCCGGCCCCCGCGCCGCAGGCATCCGACCCGCAGCCCCCCGCGCCGCAGGCACCCGCGCCGCAGCCCCCCGCCCCCGCGAAGCGCCGCCGCGGCCCCGGCCGCCCCCGTCAGGACGAGGCCGAGGACGGCCCCGGCACCCAGGAGCGCATCCGCCTCGCGGCCCGCGCCGAGTTCGCCGCGCGCGGCTACGACAAGACCTCCGTCCGCGGCATCGCGAAGGCCGCCGGAGTGGACCCGGCCCTGGTGCACCACTACTTCGGCAGCAAGGACGACCTCTTCGCCGCCGCGATCGAGCTCAGCATGGAGCCCGCCCTCGTCCTCCCCGCCATCATCGGCGCGGGCCCCGACGGCATCGGCGAGCGCCTGGCCCGCTACTTCCTCGGGGTCTGGGAGAACCCGGTCACCCGGACCCCGCTGCTCGCCGTGATCCGCTCGGCCCTCACCCACGAGGCCGCCGCGAAGGTGCTCCGCCGACTGATCCTGCACCGGCTGCTGGAGCGGATCGCGGCCGACCTCAACGTCCCCGACCCGACCTTCCGCGCCGAGCTCGCCGCCTCCCACATGGTCGGCATCGCGATCCTGCGCTACGTCGTCCAGGTCGAGCCCCTCGCATCGGCGGACCCGGAGACCATCGTCGAGCTGGTGGCCCCCACCCTCCAGCGCTACCTCACCGAGGAATGACGACGCCCGCGCACGCAGCCCCGTAATCTCCGGACCCGTGCCCAATAGCCGAGCCGCCCGTCCCGGGATCCGGACAGCCTGTCCGGATCCCGGGCGGGGGGCGTAGCCTCGTAACCGAGCCATATCCACAGTCGCGGCCGGCGCCCGGCGCCACCGCACACATGGGGAGAGAACCCGATGCCCGAGCTGAGGTCCCGCACCGTCACCCACGGCCGCAACATGGCAGGCGCACGTGCCCTGATGCGCGCCTCGGGCGTAGCGAGCGCGGACATCGGGAAGCCGATCATCGCGGTCGCCAACTCCTTCACGGAGTTCGTCCCCGGCCACACCCACCTGGCCCCGGTCGGCCGCATCGTCTCCGACGCGATCCTCGCCGCCGGCGCCGTCCCCCGCGAGTTCAACACCATCGCGGTCGACGACGGCATCGCCATGGGCCACGGCGGCATGCTGTACTCCCTGCCCTCCCGCGACCTGATCGCGGACTCGGTCGAGTACATGGTCGAGGCGCACTGCGCCGACGCCCTGATCTGCATCTCCAACTGCGACAAGATCACCCCCGGCATGCTGATGGCCGCCATGCGCCTCAACATCCCGGTCGTCTTCGTCTCCGGCGGCCCGATGGAGGCCGGTCAGGCCACCCTCGTCGACGGCACCGTGCGCAAGCTCGACCTGATCGACGCCATGGTCGACGCCTCGAACGACAGCGTCTCCGACGAGGACGTCCTGCGCATCGAGGAGAATGCCTGTCCCACCTGCGGCAGCTGTTCCGGCATGTTCACCGCCAACTCGATGAACTGCCTTGCCGAGGCCATCGGCCTGGCCCTCCCCGGCAACGGCTCGGTCCTGGCGACGCACACCGCCCGCCGCGCCCTGTACGAGGACGCCGGCCGCACCATCGTCGAGATCACCAAGCGCTACTACGAGCAGGACGACGAGTCGGTCCTGCCCCGCAACATCGCGACCCGCCAGGCCTTCGAGAACGCCATGGCCCTCGACATCGCCATGGGCGGCTCCACCAACACGATCCTCCACCTCCTCGCCGCCGCGCAGGAAGCCGGCCTGGACTACGACCTCACGGACATCGACGAGATCTCCCGCCGGGTCCCGTGCCTCGCCAAGGTCGCGCCGAACGTGGCGCCCGGCGGCACGTACTACATGGAGGACATCCACCGGGCCGGCGGCATCCCCGCCCTCCTCGGCGAACTGCACCGCGGCGGACTCCTCAACAAGGACGTCACCACGGTCCACTCCGCCAACCTGGAGGAGTGGCTCGCGAAGTGGGACGTCCGCTCCGGCACGGCCCCCGAAGAGGTCATGGAGCTGTGGCACGCCGCCCCCGGCTGCCAGCGCTCCGCCTCCGCCTTCTCCCAGTCCGAGCGCTGGGACACCCTCGACCTCGACGCCGAGGGCGGCTGCATCCGCTCCGTCCAGCACGCGTACTCCAAGGACGGCGGCCTCGCGGTCCTGCGCGGCAACATCGCGCTCGACGGCTGCGTCGTGAAGACCGCCGGCGTCGACGAGTCGATCTGGACCTTCGAGGGCCCGGCCGTGGTCTGCGAATCGCAGGACGAGGCCGTCGACAAGATCCTCCGCAAGGAGATCAAGGCCGGCGACGTGGTCGTCATCCGCTACGAGGGCCCGCGCGGCGGTCCCGGCATGCAGGAGATGCTCTACCCGACGTCCTTCCTCAAGGGCCGCGGCCTCGGCAAGCTCTGCGCCCTGGTCACGGACGGCCGCTTCTCCGGCGGCACCTCGGGCCTCTCCATCGGCCACGCCTCCCCGGAGGCGGCCGCGGGCGGCTCCATCGCGGTCGTGGAGGACGGCGACCGCATCCGCATCGACATCCCGAACCGCTCCATCGAGCTCCTGGTCGACGAGGCCACGCTGGCCGCCCGCCACGAGGCCCTGGGCGGCGTCTACGCCCCGAAGAACCGCGAGCGCAAGGTCTCCGCGGCCCTGCGCGCCTACGCCGCGATGGCGACGAGCGCCGACAAGGGCGCGGTCCGCGACGTCAGCCTCCTGGAGCGCTGACCCCGCACCAGCCGGTTCCGGCCCTGCCCGACACCCTCGGGCGGGGCCGTCGCCGTCTCACCACCCGGCGGGATCCCCCGC
Source organism: Streptomyces sp. TBY4 (assembly GCF_024213195.1). GTDB lineage: Bacteria > Actinomycetota > Actinomycetes > Streptomycetales > Streptomycetaceae > Streptomyces. The sequence goes on from NZ_JANAVF010000012.1 coordinate 243,841, forward strand.
CGCCACGGCGAGCACGCTCCCGTCGGGCGCCGAGGCGTACACCCGCCCGTCCCCGACCACGGGCGCGGGCAGACTCGCCGCGAAGGTGTTATTGCCTGTGCCCATCCGCGGCTTGGTCTGCCCTACGGGCTTTCCTCCGGCCGCGTCGAACGCCAGCAGCCGCCCGTCGGGAGCGGTCAGGAAGACGTGCCCGTCGGCGAACACCGGGCGGGATGCGCCCGCCAAGCCCGTCTCCATGCGCCACTCCTCCTTGGTCGCGCCGACCGCTGCCAGCGCGCCGGGGGCTCCGAAGACGTAGACGACTCCGTCCGGCCCCACCGTCCCTTGCGCTTGGTAGAGCGGCGTCATCAGCCGTACCCGCGTCACCGCGCGGGTGCCCAGGTCCACCCGTACGACCGCCCTGGTGCTGCCCTCGACATCGCTGTCCAGCAGGTACATCCCGCTGCCCACCACTCCGACGGGCTGCAAGAGCCCTGTGGTCCGCGTCTGCCACTGCACTGTCCCGCGCTCCGGGTCCACAGCCGAAAGCTGTGTCGACTTGCCGTCGGCTGTCGGTGCGGCCCCGTACAGCAGCGGTCCACCGGGCCTCTCGGGTCCGCCCGACCAGACGGAACCCGGCCCGCCGAGGGACTTGGTCCAGCGTGCGGTACCCGTTGTCGCGTCCAGTCCCGTGACGGTTCCGTTCGTCCCGGCGATCAGTACGTTTGCCCCGACGGTCACGACGTCCGAACCTTCCGGGAGGTTTCGCTTCCAGCGCTCGGCACCGGTCGAGACGTCCCGTGCCTGGAGCAGTTCGTCGCCCTGAGTCACCACGAACATGAGCCCACCCCCGAAGAGCGGGGCCTCGTCGTTCGCAGGCCGGGTATCCGGTGCGGTCGTGCGTACGGTCCACAGTGCGGACCCGTTTGCGGGGTCGAGCCGGGCCACCGTCGATCCTGGCCCCGAGCAGTACAGGGCCGCTGCCTGCCAGGAACATGCCGAGCCGCGCTCTCCCAGTGCCACTGACCAGGACAAGGGCTGTTGCGGCTCCGCCTCCCTTGGGGCTGTGAGCGGCTTCGGGGGCTTCTCACCGGGTCCGGACCACAGGTAGCCGCCCACGGCCCCACCCGCTAGTAGCACCCCGATCCCCGCGGCGATGGCGACCCGGGTCCGCCGACCGCGCCCAGGGGGCGGGGTGGCGACCCGCTCCCGCCGGTGCGTGACCTCCTCGTCGGGCACGGGCTGCCTCGGCCGCGGGATGAAGGCCTGAGTGTCCTGATCCGTCGGGTACGCCACCGCCCGCAGCGCCACGATCAGCGCATCCGCACTCGGCCGCTCCGCGGGATCCTTGGCCAGGCACTGCGCGACCAGCGGCACGAGCCGCTCCGGCAGACCGGTCAGATCGGGCTCGCTGTGCACCACCTGGTAGGCGACGAGGTAATGGCTGTCGGAGTCGAAGGGCCCCCGCCCGGTCGCCGCGTAGACGAGCACCGCCCCCAGGGCGAACACATCGGCAGCGGTCCCCACCTCCCGCGGCCGCTGGAACTGCTCCGGCGCCATGAACGGCGGGGTCCCGATCAGCTTCCCCGTCTCGGTGCGCAGATCACTGTCCGCCGGCCGCGAGATACCGAAGTCGATGACCCGCACCCCGTCCGGGGCCATCAGCACGTTGCTGGGCTTCAGATCCCGGTGCACGACCCCGGCCCGGTGGATGTCCCGCAGCGCCTCCGCCAGCCCGGCGGCGAGCCGCGCCAGCTCCTGGGGCTCCAGCACCTGTTCCCGTACCCGCTCGGAGAGTGTCGGGGAGTCGATGAACAGCGTGGCCATCCACGGCCGTTCGGCATCGGGGTCCGCATCCACCACAGGCGCGGTGAACGCTCCGCTCACCCGCCGCGCGGCCGCGACCTCCTGCCGGAACCGGGCCCGGAACTCCGGGTCCACGGCGTGCTGCGGATGCACGATCTTGACGGCGAGTTTCAGCCCCGACCCGGAGGTGGCCAGGTGGACGACGCCCATGCCGCCCGAACCGAGCACGGACTCAAGCCGGTACTGCCCGGCGTACTCCGGAAAACCCGCGTAGTCCGTCCGCGCTGAACGCACCGCTCATCACCCCCGCCGGAGCCTAGTCGATGGCCCGTGCGAATCCCCAAGGTCTTGCTACCCTGCGCGGGTTGCGCACAGCAGCATCCAAGGGGGGAGTTTTCATATGTCCGTTGAGAGCGATTCAAGCCAAGTCGAGAGCCTGACCTCGGGGTCGGGATTCCCGACGTTTCCGGTCGCGCCCGGCTACCGCGTGAACGTCCGCAGAGGTCCCGGCACCAGTTACACGGTCCTGCGGGTCCTGCCGCTCGGAGCCTCCGTCGGCATTCGCTGCCAGTGCGAGGGAACGACCGTCACCGGCCCGTACGGAACCACGTCCATCTGGGACAACATCGGCAACGGCGAGTTCATCTCCGACGCCTATGTGAAGACCGGAAGCGACGGCTACATCACCAGCCGCTGCGGCTGACGACACAGAGGTGGGGAAGAAGATGATCAGCAGGCGTCGCCTGCTCGGCCTGGGCAGCTCCGTGATCGCCGCGGTTCCCGCGCTCATGCTCGCGGGGGCGAGCGAGGCAGCCGCTGCCGGAGGAGGGTCGGGTTTCCCGACGTTCCCGGTCGCGCCCGGCTACCGGGTGAACGTCCGCAGAGGTCCCGGTACCAACTACGGGGTCGTTCGGGTCCTGCCGCTCGGAGCGTACGTCTCGATCCAATGCCAGTGCGAGGGAACGAAGGTCTCGGGCCCGTACGGCACCTCGAACATCTGGGACTGCATCGGCAACGGCGAGTTCGTCGCCGACGCCTACGTGAAGACCGGCAGCGACGGCTACGTCGCCACCCGCTGCGCCTGAGGTCCATCCGGTCCAACCCCCGGCCCGCCCCGTGAGACACCCCGGGCCGCTCCCGCCCGGCGGGGGATAATCGCTGGTGTGAGCGACGACCAGCGAGACCAGACCCCCGCCGAGGCGGCCCCGGCCCCGGCCGAGCCCGCGGCCCCCGCGCAGCCCGCCGGCCCCGAGCCCGAGCCGATCCGGTTCTTCGGCACCACCTGGGTGAACCACGACGGCGGCTACGGCGCGCGCCGCGTCGGCGCGGCCGCCGTCGCGCTGGTCCTCGCCGTCATCAGCGCCTTCCTGCTCCGCTTCTCCTACGAGGGTCTGGAGATCGGGAACGTCGGGCCCTTCCTCAGCATCTCGGTCGTCATCCTCTTCGCGATCGCCAGCTCCATCGCCTTCGTCAAGACGTGGGAGTCCTTCAGCCGCCGCCAGCCCCCGTCCTCCGACGAGACGGCCCTCAAGGGCCTGAAGGCGATCGGTTTCATCGGCAGCCTCATCGCGTACTTCCTGCGCTGCTTCGTCGAGGCCCCCGGCGAGAAGCTCCGCCGCACCGAGTACGAGCGCGCCGCGGCCGAATTCACCCGCCGGCGCAGCTCCCGCACCGGCAACCCGGCCGCCCGCCGCCCGAAGCGCAAGAAGTAGCCCGGGCAGGAAGGAGCAGCCCCGGCCGGAAGGAGCAGCCCCGGCCGGAAGCGAAGCCCCTCAGCCGTGCCCCTCAGCCGTGCCCCTCAGCCGTGCCCCCAGCCTTGCGCCGGGGCACAGCCAGGAGCATTATTCATCACATGATGAATAACCAAGCGGCCGCCGCCGTCCACGCCGAGGACCTCACCGTCCGCCGCGGCACCGGCCGCAACCCCCGCACCGTCCTCGACGGCCTCTCCTTCTCCGTCCCCCGCGGCCGCATCACCGGCCTCCTCGGCCCCTCCGGCTGCGGAAAGTCCACCCTGATGCGGTCCGTCGTCGGCACCCAGGCCCACGTCACCGGCACCCTCGACGTCCTCGGCCACCCCGCCGGCCACCCCGGACTCCGCTCCCGCATCGGCTACGTCACCCAGGCGCCCTCCGTCTACGACGACCTCACCGTCCGGCAGAACCTCGACTACTTCGCCGCGATCCTCGACCCCGGCCGCGCCGCCGCCGAGCGCCGCCGCGAGACCGTCACCCGGGCCATCGCCGACGTCGACCTCACCTCCCACACCACCGCCCTCGCCGGAAACCTCTCCGGCGGCCAGCGCAGCAGGGTCTCCCTCGCGGTCGCCCTCCTCGGCAGCCCCGAGCTCCTCGTCCTCGACGAGCCGACCGTCGGCCTCGACCCGGTCCTGCGCCGCGACCTGTGGAACCTCTTCCACGACCTGGCCGCCACCCGCGGCGCCACCCTCCTCGTCTCCTCCCACGTCATGGACGAAGCCGAGCGCTGCCACGACCTCCTCCTCATGCGCGAGGGCCGCCTCCTCGCACAGGACACCCCCGAGGCACTGCGCACCCGTACCCGCACCGACACCGTCGAAGAGGGCTTCCTCCACCTCGTCGACGCCGCGAACGCCGAAGCAGGCACCACCACCCCGGCCCCCCACGGGAGCACCCGATGAGCACCGCCCGCACCCTCGCCACCGCCGCCCGCGTCCTGCGCCAGCTCCGCCACGACCCGCGCTCCATCGCGCTGATGCTGCTGGTCCCCGTACTGATGCTCGTCCTGCTCCGCTACGTCTTCGACGGCAGCCCGCGGACCTTCAACAGCATCGGCGCCTCGCTCCTCGGGATCTTCCCCCTCATCACGATGTTCCTGATCACCTCCATCGCGACCCTGCGCGAACGCACCTCGGGCACCCTCGAACGCCTCCTCGCCATGCCGCTCGGCAAGGGCGACCTCATCGCCGGCTACGCCCTCGCCTTCGGCGCCATGGCGGTCGTCCAGTCCCTGCTCGCCACCGGCGTCGCCCTCTGGGTCCTGGGCCTCGACGTCGTCGGCTCCCCGTGGCTGCTCCTGCTCGTCGCCCTCCTCGACGCCCTGCTCGGCACCGCGCTCGGCCTCTTCGTCTCCGCCTTCGCGGCGTCCGAGTTCCAGGCCGTCCAGTTCATGCCGGCCGTGATCTTCCCCCAGCTCCTCCTGTGCGGCCTCTTCGCCGCCCGCGACACCATGCAGCCCGTCCTGGAGGCGATCTCCGACGTCCTGCCCATGTCCTACGCCGTCGACGGCATGAACCAGGTCCTCACCCACACCGACATGACCGCCGACTTCGTCCGCGACGCCGTCGTCGTCGCCGGATGCGCCGTCCTGGTCCTCACCCTCGGCGCCGCCACCCTCCGCCGCCGCACGCCCTGACCGGTACGCCCTGACCGCACTGCGGACAGGACACCGCCGCTCCCCGCCCGGGTGCAAGGATGGCCACGCAGACGACGTACACGCACCAACAGTTCGGCGAGGTGAATCGGGCATGACCCAGACAGTCGCAGTCCTCGGTACCGGCAAGATCGGTGAGGCCCTGCTCAGCGGGATGATCCGCGGCGGCTGGCCCGCCTCCAAGCTCCTCGTCACCGCCCGCCGCGCGGAACGCGCCGAGGAGCTGCGCACCCGCTACGGCGTCGAGGCCGTCACCAACGCCGAGGCCGCCAAGCGCGCCGACACCCTCATCCTCACCGTGAAGCCGCAGGACATGGGCAAGCTCCTCGAAGAGCTCGCCCCGCACGTCCCCGCGGACCGCCTCGTCATCAGCGGCGCGGCCGGCATCCCGACCTCCTTCTTCGAGGAGCGCCTCGCCCAGGGCACGCCCGTCGTCCGCGTCATGACGAACACCCCCGCCCTCGTCGACGAGGCCATGTCCGTCATCTCGGCCGGCAGCCACGCCACCGCCGCGCACCTCGCGCACACGGAGGAGATCTTCGGCGGCGTCGGCAAGACCCTGCGCGTCCCGGAGTCCCAGCAGGACGCGGCCACCGCCCTCTCCGGCTCCGGCCCCGCCTACTTCTACTACCTCGTCGAGGCCATGACCGACGCCGGCATCCTCCTCGGACTGCCCCGCGCCCAGGCCCACGACCTCATCGTCCAGGCCGCCGTCGGCGCCGCCGTCATGCTCCGCGACAGCGGCGAGCACCCGGTCAAGCTCCGCGAGGCCGTCACCTCCCCGGCCGGCACCACCATCAACGCGATCGTCGAGCTGGAGAAGCACGGCGTACGAGCCGCCCTGATCGCCGCCCTGGAAGCCGCCCGCGACCGCAGCCGCGAACTCGCCTCCGGCAACAGCTGACACCCGCAGGCCGCTACGGGGCTGCGCCCGCAGCCCCGTAGCGGCGTCGGCCCCACCCCTCAGGGCTCCAGCAGCCCGATCGCCCGGTACGCCGAGTCGACCACGGGCCGCGCGATCGCCCGCGCCCGCCCGGCCCCCGCGCGCAGCACCGCCTCCACCGTCCCCGGATCGGCCGCCAGCTCCGCGTGCCGTACGCGGACCGGCCGCAGCAGCTCCACGACGGCGTCGGCGACATCCCGCTTGAGCGCCCCGTACCCGCTGTACCCGTCGGCGAGCTTCTCCGGCTCGCCCCCGGTGCAGGCGGCGAGGACGTCCAGCAGGTTCGCGACCCCGGGCCGCTCCGCCCGGTCGTAGACCACTCCGCCGTCCCCGCTGTCGGTGACGGCCCGCATCACCTTCTTCCGCACCGTCTCCGGCTCGTCGAGGATGAACACCACCCCGGGCCCGGTCTCCCCGGACTTCCCCATCTTCGAAGTCGGCTCCTGCAGGTCCATGACCCGCGCCGCAACCACCGGATGCGTGGCCCTGGGCACGGTGAAGGTGTACCCGTACCGCTGGTTGAACCGCGCCGCCAGGTCCCGGGTCAGCTCGACGTGCTGCCGCTGGTCCTCCCCTACGGGCACCTCGCTCGTCCGGTACGCCAAAATATCGGCGGCCATCAGCACGGGATAGGTGAGCAGCGACAGCCGTACGCCGTCCCCCGAGCCCTGCGCCTTCGCCGCCTTCTCCTTGTACTGCACCATCCGCCGCAGCTCCCCGTCCGAAGCCGTGCACTCCAGCAGGTACGAGAGCCGGGCGTGCTCGTCCACGTGGCTCTGCACGAACAGCGTGCACTTCTCGGGGGTCAGCCCGGCGGCGAGCAGCAGCGTCGCCGCCTGCCGGCTGAGCCGCCGCACCCGGGCCGGATCGTGCTCGACGGTCAGGGCGTGCAGATCGACCACGCAGAACAGCGCCTCGTCGGGTGCCTGCTCGGCGGCGACCCACTGCCGTACGGCCCCCAGGTAGTTCCCCAGCGTCAGATGCCCCGTCGGCTTGACCCCGCTGAAGATCCTCATCATGTCCTTGCTCCCTGTTCCCTGCTCGTCTCGGTGTGGGCGTCGAGGCCACCGCGTCGGGCGACCGAGCCGCTCCCGGGAGGGGAGAAACAGAAACGGCCGCCGAGATCGGCGGCCGTCGAGCGCGTGCGTGCTCGCGTGGATGGTCGGCCGCCGTCAGGCGGCCCACCAGCGAAGGTCGAGCGTGAGCGCACGCGTAGTCATGGGGGAGAGGCTAGACCCTGGGGGATGAAGGGGGCATCAGGTTTGCCCCCTCCGCGGGGCGGGTCAGCCTGGAGTTGACACACTAGTGCCGGATCCGTAAGGTTCTTCGAGTTGTCCGAAGTGAGCGCCGACCCCGGTCGGTCCCCGGACAGCCATCCCGCACTACACATTCGAACGAGCGACTCACTTTGTCGTCCCGTTTTCATGCGTATTTGCGAATGAGGAATCCGCGTCCACGGACGCGGCCGCCGATTAGGTTCGGGGGCAAGGAATCCGCTACTGTCTCACTCGTCGCAAGGGCCCAACAGCCCGAACGACAAACCCCGTTGACTGGGAGTCAGGCCCGAAAGGATCTGATAGAGTCGAACTCGCCGGAAAGGGAAAACGCGAAAGCGGATGACCTGGAAGGCGGAAAACAAGCGAGACGGACTCTGATAGAGTCTGAAACGCAAGAACAGAACGAAAGCCCGGAGGAAAGCCCGAGAGGGTGAGTACAAAGGAAGCGTCCGTTCCTTGAGAACTCAACAGCGTGCCAAAAATCAACGCCAGAAGTTGATACCCCGTCCACTTCGGTGGATGAGGTTCCTTTGAAAAAGACCTGTGAGGTCGCCTTCGGGTGATGCTTGCAGGCAATTACACAGCGAGGACGCAGTGGACGGTCGGTCTTATTCCGACATGACTGTCCCGCTCTAAGTGCG
>NZ_JANAVF010000013.1 GCF_024213195.1 Streptomyces sp. TBY4
GCCACAAATCACGCTTTACGTCCCGGCCAACACCCCACCCCGCCCCCGTCCCCGCCCCGGCCGCCTGCGCCCCCCGCGTCCGGCCCCGGGCCGGGTTGGGGACAGGCCCCGGCCCGGCCCCGGCCCCGGCCTTGGCCTCGGACCTAGGCCCGAGCCGCTTTCGGTCGGGCCGGGGTTGGTCTTTTCAGCCGTCCGGCGTTTGAGGACCGGGGTCTGGGGCGGAGCCCCAGGGGGTCCGGGCGCAGCCCGGGGCCCCCTCCCAGCCGGTCCGGCGTTTGAGGACCGGGGTCCGGGCAGCGCCCGGGGAACGGTGGAAGGGTGGGTAGGGGACTGGCACCGCGCAGCGGCAGGCGGGGCAGCGGGACCGGGTTCCGGATGTGCCGGGGCTGGAGGGGGGCGGCCCCCTCGTGGAACCGGGGCGGGAGGGGGGGCGTCCCTCCAGGGCGCAAGATCGACTTCGTTGGAGGGTTCCCCGTGAACGGTATGGCCGCCCGTTATCTGTATCTCACCCGCCATGGCGAGGCATCCCCGGACGAGAGCGAGCTGACGGACGCGGGCCGGCAGCAGGCCGCCCTGCTGGGGGAGCGGCTGCGCGGGGTGCCGCTGGCGGCTGTCCACCACGGGCCGCTCGCCCGTGCCGAGCAGACCGCCCGGCTCGTCGGCGAACGGCTCGACGGGGTTCGCGTGCAGCCCTCCGCTGCGGCCGGGGACTACGTCCCCTACCTGCCGGCACGGGAGGAGCTGCCGCCCGAGACGGCTGATGCCATGCTCGGGTTCCTGGATGGGATACCGGCGCGGGAGCGCGAGGACGGACCCAGGCTCGCGGCGGAGGCGTTCGCGGAGTTCACCGGCCCCGTCCCCGGCGACGAGCCGCGCCACGAACTCCTCGTCACCCACAACTTCCTCGTCGGCTGGCTCGTCCGGGCCGCCCTCGACGCCCCGAAGTGGCGCTGGATGGGCATCAACCACGCCAACGCGGCCCTGACCGTCATCCGTTACGCACCGGGCCGGCCCCCGGCGGTGCTCCTGTTCAACGACACCGGTCACCTCCCCGCCGAGCTCCGCTGGACCGGCTTCCCGCCGGAGCTCCACGTCTGAGGTCACGGACGAACGGCGTACGCGCGGACGTCCGCGTCGGGGTCGGTGGCGGCCGTGGCCAGGGCCGAAGTCGCCGCCGGGTCGGGGCGGTGGGCGCGGAGGGAGAGCACCGCGGCTTTGCGGACGTCCGCGTTCGGGTCGGAGAGGGCCAGGGCGAGCGGGGCCACCGCCGCTGCGGCGGGCGCCGAGGACAGGCCGGTGGCAGCCCCCGCGCGGACCTGCCATGCCGGGTCGGAGAGGGCGGAGACGGCTCGGTCGGTGTGGCCTCCGGTGGTGGCGAGGGAGCCCAGGGCCGCTGCCCGGACCAGCGGGTCCGTGTCGGAGAGGAGCGGGGTCAGGGCGGAGCTCGCGCGGAGGGTGCCCAGGGCCTTGGCCACGGCCACGCGGACCTCGCGGGAGGGGTCGGCGGTGGCCGTAGCCAGTGGGGCGAGGGCGTCCACCGAGACCAGTGCGCGTACCGCCTGGATGCGGACGTCCACGTCGGCGTCCCGCAGGGACCGCTCGTACAGGCCGGGCTCCCCGAGCCGCAGGACCCGTAGGGCTTCGAGCGCCGCCGACCGGACGGCCGGGTCGGCCACCGCGAGGCCCGCCCGCAGGGCCGCTCCCAGTGCGGGGTCGGGTGCGAGGACCTCCAGCAGTTCGCGCAGCGCGGCCGCCGCGGCGGCGCGGACCGCCGGGTCGGGGTCGGCCAGCCGCTCCCCGAGGGCGGGGCCGGCGCCCGCCGGGACGGTTTCGCCGAGCACCGCCACCGCCGTGGCGCGGACCGCCGGGTCGGGGTCGTCGAGGTAGGGGAGGAGGGAGGGCAGGTCCGGGGATTCCTCCGCCAGGGAGAGGAGTTCCAGGATGCGGGGCGATCCCGGTGCGGATCCGGTGCCGGAGGGGGTGGGGGCCGCGGCCCGGCCCGCGCCGCCCGCCAGGGCCACGCCGACCAGTTCCACCTCGCCCAGGTGCCGGGAGGGGCCGCCCGTCGGGGTGAACTCCGGGACCGGGACGAGGTAGGGATCGACCGGGCGCGCCGTGAACTCCATCGCCCCCGAAGGGGACTTGCGCAGGTCCAGGTGGTGCAGCCAGCCCGCGTCGTCGCGCTCGGGGTGGTCGAGGCGCTCGTGGTAAAGCCCCCAGCGGGATTCCGTACGGGCGAGCGAGGCCCGCGCCGCCATCTCCGCGCAGTCCCGGATGAAGGAGACCTCCGCGCAGCGCATCAGCTCGTGCGGGGTCGTGGCTCCCATCCCGCCGATCTCGCCCGCCATCCGGGTGAAGGCCTCCACGGCGAGCGACAGCTTCGCGCCCGTCTTGGGCGGGGCCACGTAGTCGTTGACGAAGCGGCGCAGCTTGTACTCGACCTGCGGCTGCGGCGGGCCGTCCGGGTGGAGGAGGGGGCGGTAGATCAGGTCGTGGGCGGCGGTGAGCTGGTCCGCGGGCAAGTCCCCCTCGTACGGCTCGTACTGGGCGGCGTCGGCGCCCGCCAGATCGCCGAAGACGAACGCGCCGATCATGTAGTTGTGCGGGACCGAGGCCAGGTCGCCCGCGGCGTACAGCCGGGGCACGGTGGTGCGGGCGTGGTCGTCGACGCGTACGCCGGAGGCCGAGTGGCCGCCGCACAGGCCGATCTCCGAGATGTGCATCTCGATGTCGTGGGTGCGGTAGTCGTGGCCCCGGTTGGCGTGGAAAGTGCCGCGGGTGGGGCGTTCGGTGGTGTGCAGGATCGATTCGACGGCCGAGACCGTCTCTTCGGGGAGGTGGCTGAGCTTGAGGTACACCGGGCCCCGGTCGGAGGCGAGTTCGGCGGCGAACTCGGACATCATCTGGCCCGACCAGTAGTCGGAGTCGACGAACCGCTCGCCGTGCCGGTTGACCTGGTAGCCGCCGAAGGGGTTGGCGACGTAGGCGCACGCCGGGCCGTTGTAGTCCTTGATCAGCGGGTTGATCTGGAAGCACTCGATGCCGGTGAGCGCGGCGCCCGCGTGGTACGCCATCGCGTAGCCGTCACCGGCGTTGGTGGGGTTCTCGTACGTCCCGTAGAGGTATCCGGAGGCCGGGAGTCCGAGCCGTCCGCACGGGCCCGTCGCCAGGATGACGGCCCCCGCGCGGACGGTCACGAAGGCGCCGGTACGGGTGTTGAAGGCGGCCGCGCCGATCGCCCGGCCGTCCTCGGGGGAGGTCAGCACGCGGACCGGCATCACCCGGTTCTCGATCCGGATCAGCTCGCGCATCTCGCGGCGGCGGAGCTGCCGGTACAGCACCTTCTTGACGTCCTTGCCCTCCGGCATGGGCAGCACGTACGAGCCGGAGCGGTGCACCTGGCGGACGGCGTACTCGCCGTGCTCGTCCTTCTCGAACTTCACCCCGTACGACTCCAGGCGCCGCACCATCGCGAATCCGCGGGTCGCCGTCTGGCGGACCGTGGACTGGTCGACGATGCCGTCGTTGGCGCGGGTGATCTCGGCGACGTAGTCGTCGGGCTCGGCGCGGCCCGGGACGACGGCGTTGTTCACCCCGTCCATGCCCATGGCGAGGGCGCCGGAATGCCGCACGTGCGCCTTCTCCAGGAGCAGCACCCGCGCGCCCGCCTCGGCGGCGGTCAGCGCCGCCATCGTGCCGGCGGTACCGCCGCCGATGACGAGGACGTCGCAGGTCAGTTCCTCGGCGTCGGCGATCGCGGGGATGTCCATGGGGCGGCCTTCCAGAGGGGGCAGAGGGGGCAGAGGGATCGGAGTGATCAGAGGGAGTCGAGGATGCGGCGGCGGAGGGCGGAACGGTCCGCCGTACGTGCACGGGGATGCGGTACGTCGATCAGCTCGCCCGTGGCGAGCAGTGCGACGCGGTCGCCCAGGAAGAGGGCCTCGTCCACGTCGTGGGTGACGAAGACGACGGTCGCGCCGGTACCGGCCAGGACGGTGACGAGCAGGTCCTGCATCTCGGCGCGGGTCTGGGCGTCGAGCGCGCCGAAGGGCTCGTCCATCAGCACGGCACGCGGGGCGGCGGCGAGGGCGCGCGCCAACTGGACGCGCTGGCGCTGGCCGCCGCTGAGCCGGTGCGGGTGCTTGTGCGCGTGGTCGGCGAGGCCGACGCGGGCCAGCCAGTCGGTGGCGGCGAGGCGGCGGGCCGCGCGGGGGGTGCCGGCGATGGCCAGGGGGAGTTCGACGTTGGCGCGGACGGTGCGCCAGGGGAGGAGGGCGTCGTCCTGGAACACGAGCGCGCGGGTGGCGTCGGGGCGGGTGATCGGGTGGCCGTCCTGCTCCACGCTGCCGCCGGGCAGGGGCGGGAGCAGCCCGGCGAGCGTCCGCAGCAGGGTGGACTTCCCGCAGCCGGACGGTCCGACGACGGTCAGCACCTCGCCCGCCCGGACATCGAGCTCGACGGCGTCGAGCACGGCTTTGCCGCTGCCCGGGTGCCCGAGGGACCCCCTCAGCCGGAGGGATGCGGGGGCGGGGGCCGCCTGCACTGGTGACATGGCCTCTTCCTTCCTTGGCGGGTGGGTCGGTGGTGCGGCTGGGTCGGCCCTGCGGGGCAAGTCCCCTACCCGCCCTTCCACCGTTCCCCGGGCTACGCCCGGAGCCCTTCACGGGGGCCAGCCCCCGGACCCCCGCTCCTCAAACGCCGGAGGGGCTGGGAAATCCAGCCTCGCCGGCGTTTGAGGCGCGGGGTCTGGGGCGGAGCCCCAGGGGGTCCGGGCGCAGCCCGGGACCCTGCTTTCAGCCGGTCCGGCGTTTGAGGACCGGGGTCCGGGCAGCGCCCGGGGAACGGTGGAAGGGCGGGTAGGGGAACTCCGCCCCGCGCAGCGGCCTGTCTGCGGCCGGGGGCGGGCTCCGGGTGACGTATAAGCCGCCGCAGGCGGCCCCGCCCCGCGCAGCGGAAATCGGCCCGTGTGGGGGCTTCGTACCGCCCCGGGGGGAAACCGTTGCGCCGGGTGGGGGCCGGGCCCCATAGGATTGGGGCCGAAACCTACACACTCGAACCCCCAGAGGATCGCTGCATGCCTGGCATCACGCGCGAGGAGGTCGCCCACCTCGCTCGGCTGGCACGTCTGGAGCTGAAGAGCGAAGAGCTCGACCACTTCGCTGGACAGCTCGACGACATCATCGGCGCGGTCGCCCGCGTTTCCGAGGTCGCCGACCAAGACGTCCCGCCGACCTCCCACCCGCTGCCGCTGACGAACGTCATGCGCGCGGACGAGGTCCGTCCGTCGCTCACCCCCGAGCAGGCGCTTTCCGGCGCTCCCGCCCAGGAGCAGCAGCGTTTCAAGGTGCCGCAGATCCTGGGGGAGGACTAATCACCATGGCTGACATCAACAGCACCATCGAGATCATCAAGCTGACGGCCGCCCAGACCGCCGAGAAGATCGCCTCCGGCGAGCTCACGGCCGTCGAGGTCACCGAGGCCCACCTGGCCCGCATCGGGGCGACGGACGAGAAGGTCAACGCCTTCCTGCACGTCGACCGCGAGGGCGCGCTCGCCCAGGCCGCCGCCGTCGACGCCAAGCGGGAGCGCGGCGAGGAGCTCGGCCCGCTGGCCGGCGTACCGCTCGCGCTGAAGGACATCTTCACGACCGTCGGGATCCCGACCACCGTCGGTTCGAAGATCCTCGAGGGCTGGATCCCGCCGTACGACGCCACCCTGACGCGCAAGCTGAAGGAAGCCGACGTCGTCATCCTCGGCAAGACCAACATGGACGAGTTCGCCATGGGGTCCAGCACCGAGAACAGCGCCTACGGGGCCACCGGCAACCCCTGGGACCTCACCCGGGTCCCCGGCGGCTCCGGCGGCGGCTCCGCGGCCGCGCTGGCCGCCTTCCAGGCGCCGCTGGCCATCGGCACGGACACCGGCGGTTCCATCCGCCAGCCCGCCGCGCTCACCGGCACCGTCGGCGTGAAGCCCACCTACGGCGGCGTCTCCCGCTACGGCATGGTGGCCTTCTCCTCCTCCCTCGACCAGGGCGGCCCGTGCGCCCGTACGGTCCTGGACGCGGCCCTCCTGCACGAGGTCATCGCCGGTCACGACCCGATGGACTCCACCTCCATCGACGCCCCGGTCCCGCCGGTCGTCGAGGCGGCCCGCAACGGCTCCGTCGCCGGCATGCGCGTCGGTGTCGTCAAGCAGTTCGCCGGCGAGGGCTACCAGGCCGGCGTCGTGCAGCGGTTCAACGAGTCCGTCGCCCTGCTCAAGGAGCTCGGCGCCGAGATCGTGGAGCTGGACTGCCCGTCCTTCGACCTCGCGATGGCCGCGTACTACCTGATCGCGCCGTCCGAGTGCTCCTCGAACCTGGCCCGCTTCGACGCCATGCGCTACGGCCTGCGCGTCGGCGACGACGGCACCAAGTCCGCCGAGGACGTCACCGCCCTGACCCGCGAAGCCGGCTTCGGCGACGAGGTCAAGCGCCGCATCATCCTCGGTACGTACGCGCTCAGCTCCGGCTACTACGACGCGTACTACGGCTCCGCCCAGAAGGTCCGCACGCTCATCTCGCGCGACTTCGAGAAGGCCTTCGAGCAGGTCGACGTGATCGTCTCCCCGACCACGCCCACCACCGCCTTCGCGATCGGCGAGCGCACCGACGACCCGCTCGCGATGTACCTCGCGGACCTGTGCACCATCCCGACCAACCTGGCCGGCAACTCCGCCATGTCGCTGCCCTGCGGCCTGGCTCCGGAGGACGGTCTGCCGGTCGGGCTCCAGATCATCGCCCCGGCGATGAAGGACGACCGCCTGTACAAGGTGGGTGCCGCAGTCGAGGCCGCCTTCGTCGAGCGCTGGGGTCACCCGCTGCTTGAGGAGGCTCCGTCGCTGTGAGTTCGAGTACGAGTGCGCTGTCCAAGGCCAAGGGCTTCAAGAAGTCCAAGTCCGGTACGTACCTGTCGATCGGCACCACCGCTTTCGGTGCCTTCAGCGTGGTCAAGCAGGCCAAGAAGGCCCGTTCCGAGCACGACACGCTGAAGCTGATCGACGCCGTCGTGTCCGCCGCCGCCATCGTCACCGGCCTCGCGATCCTGTACCGCGAGCTGAAGCGTCTCGGCGACGACGACGTCCTGCTGGGCTGAGAGGGAATTTCCACTGTGACTGTCACCGAACTGCTGTCGTACGAGGACGCCCTCGCGTCGTACGACCCCGTCATGGGCCTGGAGGTCCATGTCGAGCTCGGCACGAAGACCAAGATGTTCTGCGGCTGCTCCACCGAGCTGGGCGCCGAGCCGAACTCCCAGACCTGCCCGGTCTGCCTCGGCCTGCCCGGCGCGCTGCCGGTCGTCAACGAGATCGGCATCGAGTCCGCCATCAAGATCGGTCTCGCGCTGAACTGCGAGATCGCCGAGTGGTGCCGCTTCGCCCGGAAGAACTACTTCTACCCGGACATGCCGAAGAACTTCCAGACCTCCCAGTACGACGAGCCGATCGCCTTCAACGGCTTCCTCGACGTGCAGCTGGAGGACGGCGAGATCTTCCGCGTGGAGATCGAGCGCGCCCACATGGAGGAGGACACCGGCAAGTCGCTGCACGTCGGCGGCGCCACCGGCCGCATCCACGGCGCGTCCCACTCCCTGCTGGACTACAACCGCGCCGGCATCCCCCTCATCGAGATCGTCACCAAGCCGATCGAGGGCGCGGGCGTACGGGCCCCCGAGGTCGCCAAGGCGTACGTCGCCGAGCTGCGCGAGGTCATCAAGGCGCTCGGCGTCTCCGAGGCCCGCATGGACAAGGGCCAGATGCGCTGCGACGTCAACCTGTCGCTGCGCCCCACCCCCGAGTCCGAGTTCGGCACCCGCAGCGAGACGAAGAACGTCAACTCGCTGCGCTCCGTCGAGCGCGCCGCCCGCTTCGAGATCCAGCGCCACGCGGCGGTGCTCTCCTCCGGCGGCTCGATCGTGCAGGAGACCCGGCACTTCCACGAGGAGGACGGCTCCACCACGGCCGGCCGCATCAAGGACAACGCCGAGGACTACAGGTACTTCCCGGAGCCCGACCTGGTCCCGATCGCCCCGGCCCGCACCTGGGTCGAGGAGCTGCGCTCCGGTCTGCCGGAGATGCCGCGCGTGCGCCGCAACCGCCTCCTCCAGGAGTGGGGGATCAACGAGCACGACATGCAGTCGATCCTCAACGCGGGCGCGGTGGACTCCATCGTCGCCACCATCGAGGCCGGCGCCGACTCGACGGCCGCCCGCAAGTGGTGGATGGGCGAGCTGGCCCGCAACGCCAACGAGCAGGGCGTCGTCGTCGACGAGCTGCCCATCACCCCCGTCCAGGTCGCGCGCGTCGCGGCCCTGGTGGCGGCCGGCGAGCTCAACGACAAGCTGGCCCGCCAGGTCCTCGAAGGCGTCCTCGCCGGCGAGGGCACCCCGGACGAGGTCGTCGAGAAGCGCGGCCTGAAGGTCGTCTCGGACGAGGGCGCGCTCGGCGCGGCCGTCGACGAGGCCATCGCGGGCAACGCGGGCATCGCCGACAAGATCCGCGGCGGCAAGATCGCCGCCGTCGGCGCACTGGTCGGAGCGGTCATGAAGACCACCCGCGGCCAGGCGGACGCGGCGCGCGTCAAGGAGCTCATCCTGGAGCGCCTGGGCGTCTCCGAGTAGTCACACGGTACGTACACGGCGGCCCCGCACCGGATCTCCGGTGCGGGGCCGCCGTGCGTGCGGGCCGTGCGCGGTGGCCGTCAGCGCCGCAGGGTGGGGGAGGCCATGACCACGGCGTTGCGTTCGCTGCATCCGGAACGCATCTCGACGCGCAGGATCAGGACACCAGTGACGTTCACCGTCCTGGTGACGGGTTTGACCCGTTCCACGGACTCACTGAACAGCTCGACGTCGTCCCCGTAGATGATGATCTGACCGCTCTTCAAGGGAGATCCGTCGTCCATCCCGGCGGAGAATTCGAGCGAGCTCCAATCCTTGTTGATGTCGTACTCGGCCTCGCCGCACCCGACGTTGAAGGCGGAGTTGTAGCGCTTGGTGTCCATCTTGGCGGTCTCCGCGGTGAAGCCGCCCCGCAAGGGCTCCAGGGCCAGGAGGCTGGCCTCCTTGCTGTTCGGCCCCGGCGGGGTCGGCGAGACCGCGTCCGTCGGGGCCGCGCTCGGGCTCGGGCTCGGTGTCGCACTGGGGGTGGGCGTCGGGGTCGGCGTGGGCGTCGGGCTTACGGAACCCGAGGCGGACGAGGTCGGCTTGTCTCCGCCGGCTCGGTTCGAAGCGTCCTTGCCCCTGTCCTTGAGCAGTTCTACGCCGGCCAGCGCGGCCGCGGCCAGGACCAGCACGGTGAGCACTGCCCCGAGTACCAGCCCCCGCCGCCGCTTCTTGCGCGGCGGCGCGGGCGCCGGTTCCGTACGGGACTCGGCCGCGGGCGCTGGACCGTAGCCCTGCGGCACGCTCGCCTGGACCGGCGGCGGGGTGGGCGCGGGCTCGGTCGGCGGTGGCGCGTACACCGGCTGGGCCGGGGGAGTCGCCGGCGGCTGCGAGGGCTGCTGGGGCGGGGCCACCGGCTTCGGCGGGGCCGCCGCCGGGGCCGGGGGGACGGCCGGCGGCGCCGCCGGAAGGGCCGGTACCGGCGGTGCGTCCTGGACCACCTGCTGCGAGGTGGACGAGGTCGTGGACACCACAGCTCGGCGGATGTCCTTCATCCAGCCGGCCAGGTTGACCGGACGCTTCAGCGGGTCGGCGGCGTAGATGGACGCGATCCGCGCCCGCTGCTCGGCGTCCAGCACCGCGAACTGCGGCAGCCGTAAGAGGGCATGCGCGAGCAGTTCGGGCGTCGAGGGCGGGGACTCCCCGCTCAGCAGGAAGTACGCGATGGCCCCGAAGGCGTACCGGTCCGCGCCCGGGGTCCGCTTCCCCTCGAAGACCTCCGGCGCGGCGTAGCCCTGGGTGAACCACACCTCCGCCGTCTGGTGGTCGGCGGTCAGCTTGCTGAGGCCGAAGTCCACCAGGGTGGCCTGCCCGTGCGCGTCGACCATGACATTGCCGGGTGACAGGTCACCGTGGATCACCTGGCGCCCGGAGGGAGTGGCCTTCCCCGAGTGCAGCCAGTCCAGTACGTCGGCCAGCTGCTCCAGCGTGCGCATCACCTCGCGCCGCTCGGCGGCCGTGGCGAGGGTCCGCTCGGCCCGCCAGTCGCGCAGGTCGAGTCCGTCGACATGGTTCATGACCAGGACCAGCGCCCGCCCGGTCAGGGTCGAGGACTCCCCGGGCCGGTGGATGGGCGGCCCCTCGAAATGCTCCCGTACGCCGACCACACCGGGCCGGTGGACGAAGCGCAGCAGCTCGGCCTGCTCGTTCCACTTCTGGCTGATCCGGTCGAAGACGTCCGGGGTGATCGTGGTCTTGGAGTCGAGCACCTTCACGACGACGGGCTCGGAACCCCCCGCGAGCTCGATCTCCGCGAGATAGAGCACGGCCTCCCCGCCGCGTCCGATGGACCGGAGCAAGCGGTAACGGTCCGCTGCCGCGTCCGGCCCGATGTGCAGATTCTGGCTGGTCAATTTCCCCCCAGCGCCGGTGAGTTGAGTGGGCCTCAGCTTCCCGGGACGGGAGGGTGGCGGTCAAGCGGCGGCCACGGTCTCGTCCCCCTCCCGCTCCAGCTGGCGGTCAAAGATCACGGACCGGGTCCCCGGCCCCCCGGCCCTGGATGCTCTGATCGCCCCGCGCGTCCGTACCGGCCGAGGTCACGGTCCTGCCGGGGCCGTGTCCAGATGCCCCCCAACCACAGGGGGCTGCGCATCTCAGACGGGGCCGCTCCTCCCCACTCCTCCCTCCAGGCCGTTCCCCGGGGGGATCCCGGAAGTCTTGTGGCGTTTCGGGGTGGGTCGGTCGGTCAAGGGTGGCCGAAGGCCATCGCGTAGCGACGCGACCGCAGGGAGCGCCCTTGAGGGACCGGCCCACCCCGAAAGGACACTGGACTGCCGGGACGCCCCCCGGAACCTCACGCAGCCAAAGCCCTCACCCCTACCCCTATCCCTCCCAAACCCACGGCACGGTCACGCCCAGCACCCCGAACCCCAGCCGTTCCAGGATCGGGCGGCTGTCCTCGGAGGCGTCGACCTGGAGGTAGCGGATGCCGCGGGCCGCCGCCACGCGGGCGCGGTGGGCCACCAGGAGCCGGTAGATGCCGTGGCCCCGCCATTCCGGGACCGTGCCGCCGCCCCACAGGCCCGCGAAGGGGCTCCCCGGGCGCATCTCCATCCGGGCCGCGCTCACCGGGGTGTCGCCCGCCATCGCGACGACGGCTTCGATCGTGTCCGGCTCGTCCCGCAGCAGGTTCAGCATCAGGTCCTTGATGCGCGGGCGGTCCGCGCCGAAGGCCCGGCGGTGGGCCTCCATCATCAGGTCCACGCCCGCCTCGTCGGTCACCACGCGGAGCGTGATGCCCTCCGGCGGCTCCACGGACAGCCCGGCGAGCTCCGGCACCCGCGCCACCAGCAGGGTCTCCGCGGGCTCCGCGACGAAACCGGCCGCGCGCAGCCGGTCCCCGAGGTCCGCGGGGCGGTCGTGGCCGTACAGCTTCCACTCGAACTCCGCCGACGCGATCTCGCCCCGGCCGGCCAGCTCCGTGAAGTACGCCACCTGTTCCGCGATCACCGCGTCCGCCGTGTGCTCGTCGAGGTCCGACCAGAGCACCGTGTTCCCTCCGGGGCCGGGCACGATCTGCCGTACGACCGCGCCCGCCCGTTCCACCCGCGCGTCGCTGGTATCGGGCCGGGCCTCCCGCCGCATCACGGAGTCGAACTCGGCGCGCACCTTCAGCAGGTCCTCTGCATCCATCGTCATCGGGCCAGCTCACCAGCCGCCGAGGGGTCCGACAACTGCATTAACCTCACCCCGTGAGCGACCCCACCCACCCCACCCACCCCACCCACCCCACCGTCTACACCGGCAAGGCCGGTCCCGACGCCGCCGTCGACCGGGGCTGGCTGCTGGGGCACTTCAAGGAGCCCGGAGATCCCCGCCACAGCGAGGACGTGGAGATCAAGTGGGGCGTCCACCCCAAGGGCGAGGAGCGGGCGAGCTGGGTCCGCGGGGAGTCCCGTACGGCCCTGCAGGTGCTGATCAGCGGCCGGTTCCGGCTGGAGTTCCCGGGCCGGAGCGTGGTCCTGGCCGAACAGGGGGACTACGTCGTCTGGGGACGCGGAGTCGACCACTCCTGGTACGCGGAGGAGGACGCGGTGGTGCTCACCGTGCGCTGGCCCTCGCTGCCGGGCTACCGCGCCGACGAGGAGCCGGACGAGGAGCCGGACGAGGAGCCGGGCGAAGAGCCCTCCGAGGACCCCGCCGAGACCCCCGCCGAGACCCCCGCCGAGAAGCCCGCCGAGACCCCCGCCGAAGGCACCGGAGACCAGTCCGCCCGGACCTCCGCTCCGAACCCCGTGTGACCATGGTCCCGCACCTGCCCGAACGGCTGTGACGCTGCCCACGATGGCCGCCAACGATCATGCGACGCTGCGATCGTGGAGGTGTAGACCAACCCAGTTTCCGTCCAGTTTTCCGTGTTCACGTGTTCACGCGTTCTTTCCGACGGGCCGTTCCCGGCCGCTCCCCGGTAAGGATCCGAACCACCAGGGAGCCCGTCCGTTGTCAGCCCTCGCACGCTGGTGCATGCGGCACCGACTCGTCGCCGTCCTGATCTGGCTCCTCGCCTTCGGCGGGACCGCCGCCGCCGCGATGGGCGCCGGGACGGCATTCTCCAACGACTACGAGGTCCCCGGCACCGAGTCCGCCAAGGCGCACGCCCTGCTGCGGGAAGGCTTCCAGGGGCAGGGCGGCGACACCGACACCATCGTGTGGCGGACCCCGGACGGGCAGAGCGCGCGGACGCCGGCGGTGCAGGAGCGCATGACGCGGGCGCTCGACTCCATAGCCGGGCTGCCCGGTGTCGGATCGGTCGCCGGCCCCTACGGCCCCGGGCCCGACAGCGCGGCACGGATCAGCCCCGACGGCCGGACCGCCTACGCGGTGGTCACCTTCGACCGGCAGGCCGACGCGGTGCCCAAGGCCCAGGCCAAGGCCGTCGTCGACGCCGCGCGGAACCCGCAGACCCGGGCGGACGGGCTCCAGGTCGAGCTCGGCGGGCGCGCCGTCGGCCTCACCGAAGCCCCCTCCGCCCACCTCGCCGAGGTCATCGGCGTGGCCATCGCCGCCCTGGTGCTGTTCCTGGCCTTCGGATCGCTCGCCGCCAGCCTGCTGCCCATCGCGACCGCCCTGGTCAGTGTGGGCACCGCCTACTTCGGCATCACCCTGCTCGGCCACGCGATGCCGGTCGCCGACTTCGCCCCGATGCTCGGCACCCTCGTCGGCCTCGGAGTGGGCATCGACTACGCGCTGTTCATCGTCACCCGCCACCGCAAGGGCCTCCAGCGCGGACTCCCGGTCGCGGAGGCCGCCGAGAACGCCGTCGCCACCACCGGCCGGGCCGTGGTCTTCGCCGGGGCCACCGTCTGCATCGCGCTGCTCGGCATGCTGGTGCTCCGGCTGAACTTCCTCAACGGGGTCGCGATCGCGGCCTCCCTCACCGTGGTCCTGACCGTCGCCGCCTCGGTGACCCTGCTGCCCGCGCTGCTCTCGTACATCGGCATGCGCGCGCTCTCCCGCCGCGAGCGCCGCAGGCTGGCCGCCGAGGGCCCGCGGCCCGAAGCGGTCACCGGCTTCGCCGCCCGCTGGTCGGCCTTCGTCGAGCGCCACCCGAAGCTGCTCGGGCTGGTCGCCACGGCGGTCATGGTGGTGCTGGCGCTGCCCACGCTCTCCCTCCACCTCGGCACCTCCGACCAGGGCAACAACCCGGCGACTTCCACCACCCGCAAGGCCTACGACCTGCTCGCGGAGGGCTTCGGCCCGGGGATGAACGGCCCGCTGACCGTGGTCGCCCGCCTCGGCGAGCGGCCCGGCGACCGCGCCGCCGTGGAGGCGCTGACCGAGTCGATCCGTACGACCAGGGGCGTGGCCTCTGCCGGACCGGCGGTCTTCAACCAGGGCGGCGACACCGCCGTGGTCACCGTCGTACCGGACTCCTCCCCGCAGTCCAGGGCCACGAGCGAACTGGTCGACCGGCTGCGCGAGGACGTCATCCCGCGCGCCGGCCAGGACACCTCCCTGCAGGCCCACGTGGGCGGCGTGACCGCCGGGTACGACGACTTCGCCGAGGTCATCGTCGGGAAGCTGCCGCTCTTCGTCGGGGTGGTCGTCGCACTCGGCTGCGTGCTCCTGCTGCTGGCCTTCCGCTCCATAGGCATCCCGGTCAAGGCGGCCGCCATGAACGTCGCCGCCGTCGCCTCCTCCTTCGGAGTCGTCGTCGCGATCTTCCAGTGGGGCTGGGGCAGCGAACCGCTCGGGCTGGGCAGCGCGGGGCCGATCGAGCCCTTCCTCCCCGTGATCATGGTCTCCGTGCTCTTCGGGCTCTCCATGGACTACCAGGTCTTCCTCGTCAGCCGGATGTACGAGGAGTGGCTGGAGACGGGGGACAACCGGCGGGCGGTGCGCGTCGGCCTCGCCGAGACCAGCCGGGTGATCAATTCGGCGGCCGTCATCATGATCTCCGTCTTCCTGGCCTTCGTACTCAGCGGCGACCGGCTCATCGCCATGTTCGGCATCGCGCTCGCCGTGGCCGTCGCCCTCGACGCCTTCGTGCTGCGCACCCTCCTCGTCCCGGCCCTGATGCACCTGCTCGGCGGAGCCAACTGGTGGCTGCCGGCCTGGCTGGACCGCCGGCTCCCGAGGATCAGCATCGAGCCCCCGGAGCGCCGCCCGCATGCGAAACTTCCCCAGCAGCGGCCCGGCGCGGACCCCGTCACGAGCGGGGACCGGACCGAGCCGGTGCCCAGCTCCCGGTGATCCGGCCACCCGCCGCCCGATACCCAAGGAAGAACGCGCATGTTCTCGATAGACCTCGCCGACGACGCCCAGCTGTTCCCGCTGGAGGCCCGGCACGCGGAGGAGTTCTTCGCCCACATCGAACGCGGACGGGAGTTCATCGGCCAGTACGTCGGCTTCCCCGACCGGTCCTCCGACCTGGAGTCGGCCCGGGCCCTGCTGGCCAAGTACGCGCTCACGGCGGGGGAGGACGGCGCGCGGTTCTTCGGGATCCGGCTGGACGGCACCCTCGTGGGCGGGGTGCTCTTCCCGGCGTTCGACGCGGGGACGGGCAACTGTGAGATCGGCTGCTGGCTGGAGCCCGCCGCGGCCGGCCGCGGCCTGGTGACCAAGGCCTGCCGGGTCCTGATCGACTATGCCTTCGGCGAGCGAGGCATGCACCGCGTCGAATGGCACGCCGCCTCCGGCAACAAGAAGAGCCTCGCCGTGGCCGAGCGCCTCGGCATGACCCGCGAAGGCGTCCTGCGCCAGAACCACCTGCACCGGGGCGTCCGTCAGGACACCGAGGTCTGGGCGCTGCTCGCCGACGAATGGGCCGCCGCCCGCCCGGCGTAGCCGCCCTCGGACCACCTCCGGACCGCCTCCGGACCGCCTCCGGACCGCCTCCGGGCCCGCCTTCGGACCGCCTCCGGGCCCGCCTTCGCACCGCCTCCGGATCGGCCTTGGACCGCCTCCGGATCGGCCTTGGACCGCCTCTGGGTCGGCCTTGGACCGGCTCCGGACCGGCCTCGGACCGCCTCCGGACGGCCCTCCGCACCATCCCCGCACCACCTTCCGGGCCACCTTCCGTGCCCGGCCGCCGCCGCCCCGTCCCCGCTCTCCCGCCGGGCCGGGGCGGGGCGCCGGCCGCCGGCCGGACGGATTCTCAGGAACCTCTCAGAAAAGCCGCCTACGGTGCCCCGCATGGACACCACCAAGACCCCCGCCCCGACCGCTCCCGAGGCGGACTCCCCGGCCGACCTGAAGAAGGCCGCCACCGACGAGACGACCGCCCCGGCCGCCGCGGACACCGCCGCCACCGAGCAGGCCCCCGCCGAGGCCGACGAGCTCGGGGACCTCGACGAGCTCGACGAGCTCGAGGCCGCCGCCGACGATGTGCAGGACAGTGGTGTCGCCTCCGGAGCCTCCGCGATCGTCGCCGCCGGCCTCGGCCTGATCGCCCTCAGCGGCAGCTGGACCTCCCGCGTCATAGCCGAGCGGGAGACCCTCAAGGGCCAGATCAGCGCGGCCGACGCCACCTCCACCGCGGACAAGATCGAGGCGCTGTACGGCAACGCCTGGCACATGACCGCCCTGGTCAACGGCGTCCTGTCGACGATCGCGCTGCTCCTCGCCGTGTTCGTGCTGGCCCGCCCGGCCTTCGGCGCCCCCGGCCGCACCCTCCCGGCATGGGTCCGCTCCGTGTCCTGGGCCGCCGTGGT
Organism: Streptomyces sp. TBY4; assembly: GCF_024213195.1. Lineage (GTDB taxonomy): Bacteria > Actinomycetota > Actinomycetes > Streptomycetales > Streptomycetaceae > Streptomyces. The sequence goes on from NZ_JANAVF010000013.1 coordinate 16,355, forward strand.
CCTCGCCGTCGTCGGCATCATCGCCTTCGTGTTCATGTACCTCCTCGCCCTGCCGACGGCCCCCGGCGCCTAGGCCGTCCGGGCCGCCCGCAAGCGGTCCGCCCAGGCCGTCCGCCGCTGTTCCGCGGCCCGCCTAGGTACTGCCTTAGGCCACCTCAGGGACCCCGGGTCCCGGCCTAAGGCACCCCGGCCCGTGCAGATGCGGCATGCTCCCGATGTGCCGGCACCCCCTGGGGCGTGAATCTTGGATCACACCGAACGAGGTGTCCGAGAAACGCGAACCAGGGAGCACGAGATGTTCGAGTACGAGATCGCCACCGCCCGCCGCGACGACCTCATCCGCGAGGCCGACGCCTACCGTCTGGTCCGGGAAGCGAAGAAGGCCCGCCGCCCCTTCTCCCGCAGCCAGGAACCGGAGGGGTCGGTGAGAGGACAGCGCGGCCGGTTCACCCGCGCCGCGTAACCCGCGCCGCGAAACTGTGCGAACCGGCACGTGATGAGAAGCGCACCGATATCCAGTGCCGATGAGCAGGGCCTCTGTGCGATGCTCGGCGGCGTGGAGACCCGATCTGTCAGCCCGGTGTTCGTCGGCCGAGCCGACGAACTGGCCATACTCACCGACGCCCTGACGCGCGCCGAGGGCCAGGAGCCCCAGGCACTGCTCATCGGCGGCGAGGCCGGGGTCGGCAAGACCCGGCTCACCGAGGAGTTCCTCTGCGAGGCCGACCGCCGCGGCGCGGTCGTCGCCGTCGGAGGCTGTGTGGAGATCGGGGCGGAGGGCCTTCCCTTCGCCCCGTTTTCGACGGCCCTGCGCACCCTGCACCGGCTGCTCCCCGACGAACTGGCCGCGGCCGCCGTCGGCCAGGAGGACGAACTCGCGCGCATCCTCCCCGAACTGGGCGAGACCCCGCGCGGCCCGCACGACGAGGAGAGCACGGCCCGGCTCTTCGAGCTGACGGCCCGGATGCTGGAACGGCTCGCCGCCGACCGCACCGTCGTCCTCGTCCTGGAGGACCTGCACTGGGCGGACACCTCCACCCGGCACCTCCTCTCCTACCTCTTCCGCGCGCTCGGCAGCGGCCGGCTCGTCGTGGTCGCCACCTACCGCGCCGACGACGTCCACCGCCGCCACCCGCTGCGCCCGCTCCTCGCGGAACTCGACCGGCTGCGCACCGTCCAGCGCATCGAGCTCTCCCGCTTCAACCGGGCCGAAGTGCGCCGTCAGCTCGCCGGAATCCTCGCCTCGCAGCCCGACGAGGAGTTCGTCGAATCGGTCTTCGACCGCTCCGACGGAAACGCCTTCTTCGTCGAGGAACTCGTCGCCTCCCGCGCCAGCGGCTGCCGCACCGGCCTCACCGAATCCCTGCGCGACCTGCTCCTCGTCCGCGTCGAAGTCCTCCCCGACGCCGCGCAGCGCGTCGTGCGCATCGTCGCCGAGGGCGGCTCCACGGTCGAGTACCCCCTCCTGCGCGCCGTCACCCGGCTCACCGAGGACGAACTGATCGAGGCCCTGCGCTCCGCGGTCGGCGCCAACATCCTCCTCGCCACCTCCGACGGCGACGGCTACCGCTTCCGCCACTCCCTGGTCCGCGAGGCCGTCTCCGACGACCTGCTCCCCGGCGAACGCGCCCGCGTCAACCGCCGCTACGCGGAGGAGCTCGAAGAGGACGACTCGCTGATCCGCGCGGAGGAGCGGGTCATCCGGCTCGCCACCTACTGGTACTACGCCAACGACGCGGCCAAGGCCCTGCCCGCCGTGCTCGCCGCCTCGGTGGCCGCCCGGCGCCGGCACGCCTACTCCGAGCAGCTGCGGCTGCTGGAGCGGGCCATGGAACTGTGGGAGGCCGTACCGGAGGAGGTGCGCGGCGCACTGCGCCCGGCGGACTACACCGAGGTGTACCCGCCCTGCGGCTGCGACCCGGAGACCACTCCGCTGCAGCGCCTCGACCTGCTGGCCGAAGCCACCGTCGCGGCCCGCTTCGGCGGCGAACGCGAGCGGGCCCTGAAGCTCACCAAGACGGCCCTGCGCGCGCTGGACGACGGCCACGACCCGCTGCGCGCCGCCTGGTTCTGGACCGAACGCTCCCGTCTGATCACCGGCCTCGGCCGCGGCGACGGCTGGGAGGAGCTCGCCCGGGCACAGGACCTCGTCCGCGGGCTGCCCCCGTCCCAGGTGCATGCCGACGTGCTGGTCCGGGCCGCGAGCTGGGGCATGCTCCACACACCGGGACCCGACAACCTGGTCGCCGCCGAACGCGCCGTGGAGTACGCGCGGATGATCGGCGCCGAGGACACCGAACTCAACGCCCGGATCACCGTCGGCAGCCTGCTCGTCGACACGGGCGACCCCGAGCGCGGACTCGCCGAGATGTACGCGGTCAAGGACCGGGCCGCCGAACTCGGACTCGGGGCTCTGGTGGGACGCGCCCACATCAACCTCACCTCCCACCTGGAAGCCCTGGGCCGGTCCCCCGAAGCCGTGGAACTGGCCGAACAGGGCGTCGAGCTGGTCAAGAAGTCCCAGCTGATGGACTCCGAGGCCTGGGTCCGCGGGAACCTGGCGGAGAGCCTGTACAGCCTCGGCCGCTGGGACGAGGCCGAGGCGGAGGCCCGGCGCACCATGGGCATCGTCAGCGGTGGAGCCGCCCCGCGCGCCGCCGCGACCGGACGGCTGGCCTACCTGGCCCTGGCCCGCGGCGAACTCGCCGAGGCCGCCGCCCAGCTCACCGCCGCCCGCGCCCACTTCGGATCCCACGACGGCCAGCCCCAGCACCAGATCCCGCTGTCCCGGCTCGCCATCGGGGTGGCCGCGGGGGAGGGCCGGATCGCCGACGTCCGCGCCGAGGCCGCCGCCGCCGTCCACCTCGGCTTCCCCCTCGGCAACCACCGCTACGCCTGGCCGCTGCTGCTCGCCGCCGCCTCGGCCGAAGCCGAGGCCCGGGGCCTGCCCGCCGCCGAGGCGGGCCGCGAGGAGGCACTGGGCATGCTGCGCTCCGCGGCCCGGGGCCTGGCCACCCCGGTCCCGCTGTGGAGCGCCCACTCCGAGTACCTCAGGGCCGAGCTGCTGCGCGCCGAGGCCCGGGACACCGTGGAGGACTGGACGGCCGTGGAAGCGGCCATCCGTCCCCTGGAGCGCCCCTACCTGCTCGCCAGGGCCCAGTACCGGCTCGTGGAGGCCCTGCTGGCCGCCGGCGGGGACCGCGAGGCCGCCGTCGGACTCCTCCAGGAGGCGTACGCCACCTCCGAGCGGCTCGGCGCCCGCAGGCTCCGGGAGGACCTGGCCCTGCTCGCCCAGCGCGCCAGGCTCCCGCTCACCCCCGTGGACGCCGCCGCCAGGGCCCTGCTCGCCCCGGACACCGACCCGGTCGAGGCGCTGGGTCTGACCAGCCGCGAACGGGACGTGCTGCGCCTGGTCGCGGTGGGCCACACCAACCGCCAGATCGCCGAGGAGCTCTTCATCTCCCCGAAGACGGCCAGCGTGCACGTCTCGAACATCCTGGCGAAGCTCGGCGTCGCGAGCCGTGGCGAGGCCGCCGCCCTGGCCCACCGGCTGCGGCTCTTCGGCCCCGTCTCCCAGCAGCCGGCCGGGACCGGCTGAGGGAGGCCGGGCGGCTGAGGGAGGCCTCCCGGCCGCCCCGGCCTAGGCCGCCGGGTGTTCCTTCGGACGTATGAGCACCTTGCCGGAGTCCAGGTCTATCGGGCCCTTTCCCGGATCGCCGTCGTTCACGTCGATCCGGGAGAGCTCCAGCCGCTTCTTCTCCTCGTCCGTGTGCTTGCGGCCCGGACTGAACAGCTCCTCGATCATGTTGAACACCGCGTCCACCGCGCCTTCCGGCCCACCGTCGGGGCCCGCCGGTCATTCCACCGTCAGAGTCAGGATCCTGTCGTCGCCGGCTTCCGGCGACCCGCGCCCGTCCGTCTCGCTCGTGACCAGCAGCAATCTGTCCCCACCGAGGGCCACCACGGTGCGGAGCCGGCCGTACTCGCCCGACAGGAACGCCTCGGGCTCCGCCACCGGGGTCGCCCCGGCCAGCGGGATCCGCCAGAGCCGCTGACCCCGCAGCCCGGCCATCCAGACGGAGCCCTGCGCCCAGGCGATCCCGCTCGGCGAGGCCTCGTCCGTCTTCCACACCGCCACCGGATCGCGCATCCCCGGCTTGCCGGCCTTGCCCTCGGCCTCCGGCCAGCCGTAGTTCGCGCCGGGCTCGATCAGATTCAGCTCGTCCCAGGTGTTCTGGCCGAACTCGGCCGCCCACAGCCGCTTGTCCTTGTCCCAGGCGAGCCCCTGCACATTGCGGTGCCCGTAGGAGTAGACGACCGAGTCCGCCTCGGGGTTGCCGTGCACCGGCTCCCCGTCCGGGGTCATCCGCAGGATCTTCCCGCCCAGCGACTTCTTGTCCTGGGCCAGCCCGGTCTCCCCGGTCTCGCCCGTCCCGGCGTAGAGCATCTTGTCCGGGCCGAAGGCGATCCGCCCGCCGTTGTGGATGAGCCCCTTGGGGATGCCCCTGAAGACGGTGTCGGGCGCGCCCAGCTGCTCGCCCGCCGGTCTCTTCTCGTCGTAGCGGAGCCGGGCGATGCGGTTGTCGGACTCGGTGGTGAAGTAGGCGTACACCATGAGGTCCGAGGCGAAGGACGGGGACACGGCCAGCCCGAGCAGGCCGCCCTCGCCCCCCGGGGCCACCCCGGGCACCTTGCCGACCGGGGTGACGGCGCCCGTGCCCACATCGACCCGGCTGATGGTGCCCTTGTCCCGCGAGGCGACCAGCAGGTTCCCGTCGGGCAGCGGAGCCACGCCCCACGGGGACTCCAGCCCCTGGGCGGCCACGCCGCTCACCGTCACCCGGCCCTTGGCCGCCGGCCCCGAGGGCGAGGCGGAGGGGGAGGGGGAGGCGGAGGCCCCCGGCGGCGCCGAGCCCGCCGTCGTCCCCGGTGGAGCCTCGCTCGGCCGGGCCCCGGTACCGGGCGGCGGGGAACACCCCGCCGCCAGCAGCGCCCCACATCCCACCAGCGCGAACACCGCCAGCACCCCCCGGGCCCGCCCGCGGGGGCCCCCGTAGACCCCCGTCGGCACTCCCGCCCGACTCCACACCCGGCCCTGACCCGCCCCCCGGGCCTGCGCTGCCCCCTGGGCCTGCGCTGCCCCCTGTGCCTGCGCCGCCCCCCGGTCCTGCCCCGGCCCCGCGGCCGACCCCTGCTCGTGTCCCCGCTCGTGTCCGTATCGCATCGCCGTACTCCCCTCCGGTCCTCCGATCGTGCCCTCACACGACTCAACAGCGCCGACCATGCCCCAAGTTCCTCCACTCGTACACTCGATCGAGTGGTTCAGGCCCCCACCGGCACCGGCAGCTCCGACAGCTCCGCCAGGTCCCCGGCGGTCAGCCGCACCTCCGCCGCCCGCGCGTTCTCCGCCGCCCACCGCGCCTGCCCGGCCCCCGGCACCGGAACCACCTGCGGACCCTGCGCCAGCACCCACGCCAGCGCCACCTGCGCCGCCGTGACCTCCGCCCCGTGCCGCCGGGCGACCCGCCGCAGCCCCGCCACGAGCACCTGGTTCGCCGCCATCGCGTACGCCGTGAACCGCGGATGCCTGGCCCGTACGTCCTCGGGCTCGAACCCCTCGCCCGGGACCAGCGTCCCGGTCAGGAAACCGCTCCCCAGCGGCATCGCCGCCAGGAACCCCACCCCCCGCGCCGCGCACCACGGCAGCAGCCGCCACGCCGCCTGCGGCGACCACACCGACAGCTCCGCCTGCACCGCGCTCACCGGGAACACCTGCTGCGCCCGCTCCAGGTGCCGCACGGTCTCCTCGTACGCCCGGTCCCCGCGCCGCCCCGCACCCGGCCCGGCGCCCGCCCCCAGCGCGCAGAAGCCCAGCGCCCGCACCTTCCCCGCGCCCACCAGCTCCGCCATCGCGCCCCAGGACTCCTCGACCGGCACCTCCGGGTCCACCCGGTGCAGCTGGTACAGGTCTATGACGTCCGTGCGCAGCCGCCGCAGCGAGGCGTCGCAGGCCCGCCGCAGGTACCCCGGACGGCCGTCGGCCACCACGTGCACCCCGTCGGCGCGCAGCCCCGCCTTCGCGGAGACGAAGGCGTCGGTCCGGCGCTCGCGCAGCACCCGGCCGAGCAGCAGCTCATTGGTGTAGGGGCCGTACAGATCGGCGGTGTCGAGCAGGTTCGCCCCCAGGTCGAGGGCCGTGTGCACGGTCCGCACCGAGTCCTCGCCCCGCCTGCGCGAAGACCCGTACGCCCCGCTCATCGGCATGCAGCCGAGGCCGACGGCACCCACCGTGAGCGCCCCCGCCCCGATCGACCTGCGCTCCACCGTGCGTTCCCCCTGGTCCCTGCTCGGCCCTCTCGGTCCGGCACACAAACTAACGGCTCGATCCGGATCCCCTGGCATAGCCTCCTGATCATGACTGCAGAGATTCCCGAGACCCCCGAAACCCCCGAGGTATGGCTCCCCTTCCCCGCCGGGGAGATCGAGGGCCTGCCCGATTCCTTCCGCTACCGCCACTGGGACGGCGAGGAAGCCTTCCCCGGCGATCCCGCCGCCTGCGTCTTCTACGTCACCCCGTACATGAAGTCCCCGGCCGTCACCCTGCGCCCGCTGCCCGCGATGCCCCGGCTGCGCGTCGTCCAGACCCTGACCGCCGGCGTCGACCACGTCCTGGGCGGCCTCGGCGACCTGCCTCCCGGGGTGCGGCTGTGCAACGCCAAGGGCGTCCACGACGCCAGCACCGCCGAGCTCGCGCTCACGCTGACCCTGGCCTCCCTGCGCGGGATCCCCGGCATGGTCCGCGGCCAGGACCGCGAGGAGTGGCGCTTCGGGTTCTACGAGGCCCTGGCGGACAAGTCCGTACTGATCGTCGGCTACGGGGCGGTCGGCGCGGCCATCGAGGACCGGCTCGCGCCCTTCGAGTGCGAGCGGATCGTCCGGGTCGCGCGGACGGCGCGCACCACGGCGCGCGGGCCGGTGCACGCCCTCGCCGAGCTGCCCCAACTCCTGCCCGCAGCCGACGTGGTGATCCTCTCCACGCCGCTCACCGAGGAGACGAGGGGGCTCGCGGGCGCGGAGTTCCTCGGCCGGATGAAGGACGGCGCGCTGCTCGTGAACGTGGCCCGCGGACCCGTCGTCGACACCAAGTCCCTGCTGGCGGAAGTGGAGTCGGGCCGGCTGCGCGCCGCGCTGGACGTCACCGATCCGGAACCGCTGCCTTCAGGCCATCCGCTCTGGCATGCTCCGGGTGTCCTGATCACGCCCCATGTGGGCGGCAGCAGCTCCGCGTTCGAGCCGCGGGCCAAGCGTCTGGTGGCCCGTCAGCTCCGCAGCTTCGCCGCCGGGGAGCCCGTGGAGAACACGGTGCTGATCACGGATTGACGCGTGATGCACACGCTCCGCGTTCGTCCGGATGCGCTCGGTGGGCACAACTCCCTTGTTGGTGACGGAGCGTAGAGAAACTATGTCCCTGAGTGACGAAAGTGGTGTATCGTCCGGAACAAGGGGCTGCGCCACGAACGTCTGGCGCTGGGGAGTGATCGGACACTTTGGGGGGCGACGGGCGATGCACGGCCAATGGACGAAGGATCCGATGCGGCGAAGCCGCCGGAGGCGACGGTGCCGGGACTGGACCGCGCCGGAACCAGCCAGCGAGGGGGACCGGTGAGCACCCCGGGGGCGGCGCTGCTGACCCGCCGGCCCCTCGCCGGAAGCGGGAGCGGTGGCAGCGGCTCGAAGGGGCTGGCGATGCAGCTCCTCCTCGCGGTGGTCAGCAGCGGGTACGCGGTGGGCGCGGCCCTCGGCTGGGGCTCCGAGGAACTCGCCGAGATCATGGGCGACTTCGGGCTCAGCGCCGCCGGTCTGCTCGCCGCCGTCTCCTGCTTCACCTACGCCCGGGCCATTGACAGCCGGGAGCGCCCGGCCTGGCTGCTGTTCGCGTTCTCCTCGCTCATGGGCAGCTTCGGCAACGCCGTCTGGGGCTGGTACGAGGTGGTCCTCGGCGAGGCCGTGCCGAAGCCCTCCCTCGCCGACTTCGCCTTCCTCTGCTTCGCGCCGCCCGCCATCGTGGGCCTGCTCGTCCTCGCGAAGCGCCCGGTCACCCGGGCCGGCTGGGTCTGCCTCGGCCTCGACTCCTGGCTCATCGGAGGCTCCCTGCTCACCCTCTCCTGGAGCCTGGCCCTCGCGCACGCCGCGCGCACCGCCCAGTCCGGCGCCCCCGGCAGCGTCCCGCGCGCCGCCCTCTCGCTGGCCTACCCGCTCCTGGACATCGCGCTCGTCTCGATGGTGCTGGTGCTGCACTTCCGCCGCTCCGAGACCAACCGCTCCGCCGTGAACACCGCCATCGCGGCCCTCGCCCTGACCGTGCTGAGCGACGCGCTGTTCACCTCGCCGCTGCTCAGCGCCGAGTACCAGTCCGGCCAGCTCCTCGACGCCGGCTGGTTCGCCGGCTCGCTCCTCCTCGCCTACGCCCCCTGGGGCGCCCGCCGGCTGCACCCCGACCCCGTCGCCCACGCGCGCGCCGAGCGGCCGCACAGCCGCCCCATCACCGGCTCCCTGCCCGCGCTCACCCCGTACCTCGCGGCCGCCGTCTGCACGCTGGGCATCCTCTACAACGTGGTGGACGGGCGGAAGGTCGACCGGGTCGTCGTCTTCACCGGCTGCACGGTCGTGCTCGCCCTGGTCATCCGCCAGGGCATCATGCTGCTCGACAACATCGCGCTGACCCAGGAACTGGCCCAGAAGGAGAACCACTTCCGCTCCCTGGTCCAGGGCTCCAGCGACGTCATCATGATCGCCGCACCCACCGGGACCCTGCGCTACGTCAGCCCCGCCGCCGCCGGGGTCTACGGCCGCGAGGCGGAAGAGCTGGTCGGCACCGAGCTGGCCACCCTGATCCACCCGGAGGACCTCGGCCGCGTGGTCCACGAGGTGCGCCGCTTCCTGGCCGCGCCGCCCGCCGAGGAGCCGACCACCCGCATCGAGTGCCGGTTCAGATCGGGCGGCGGCGAGTGGCTCAATGTGGAGTCCACCGTCAACCGCCACCAGGGCGGCCTCATCCTGAACAGCCGCGACGTCACCGAGCGGGTCCGGCTCCAGGCACAGCTCCAGCACAGCGCCGAGCATGATCCGCTCACCGACCTCCCCAACCGGGCGCTCTTCACCCGCCGGGTCCGCCAGGCCCTCACCGGACGGCGGGCCGGGGACCACAGCACCGCCGTGCTCTTCATCGACCTCGACGGGTTCAAGGCGGTCAACGACACCATCGGCCACCAGGCGGGCGACGAGCTGCTCATCGAGGCCGCCCGACGCCTCCAGGACTCGGTCCGGGCCGGGGACACCGCGGCCCGCCTCGGCGGCGACGAGTTCGCCGCCCTGATCCTGGGCGACGGCAGCCGCGACCGCAGCGCCCGCGAGTACCAGGTCCACGAGATCGCCGACCGGCTGCGCACCACCCTCTCCCAGCCCTACCGGATCGCCGGGAGCGAGGTCCGGGTCGCCGCCAGCATCGGCGTGGCCTTCGCGGACCCCGGCATCACCCCTTCGGACCTCATGCGCAACGCGGATCTCGCGATGTACCGCGCCAAGGCGGGCGGCAAGGACCGGGTCGAGATGTACGCGCCCCAGATGCAGGCCGAGGTCGTCCGCAAGGCGGAGCTGGCGGGCCGGCTGCGCACCGCGCTGCACGACGGCGAGTTCGCCCTGCTGCACCAGCCGGTGGTCTCCCTGGCCTCGGGGGAGATCTCGGCCGTGGTGGCGCAGGCCCGGTGGCGCTCCGCCCAGGGGATCCTGTTCACCCCCGCCGAGTTCCTGCGGGTCGCCATGTACAGCGAGAGAGGTGCCAGCGAGAGAGGTGCCGGCGAGGGGGGTGCCGGCGACGGACGTGCCGGCGAGGGAGCGCACCCGGCCGTGCCGGACGCCTCGCGCACCGCCGAGCTGGGGCGCTGGCTGCTGGAGCAGGCCGTCGGGCAGGCCGCCGAGCGGCACCGGGCCGGGCACTCCGTCCCCGTGGCCGTACGGATGACGGCGCAGCGGCTGCTGGACCGGTCGATGCCGCTGGGCTCGGTGGAAGCCCTGCTGACCCGCAACGGGCTGCCGTCGGGCGCGCTCGTCCTGGAGCTCGCCGTCTCCGATCCCAGGGTGCCCTTCGACGACCTGGAGCGCCGTCTGGCGGCGTTGCGCCGGCTCGGGGTCCTGATCGCCCTGGACGGCTTCGGCAGCGGTTACGCGGCCATCAGCGCGCTCCGCAGGCTCCCCGTGGACATGCTCAAGCTCGACCGCGGCCTGGTCGAGGGGGTCGTGGAATCCCCCCGGCTGCACAAGATCACCGCAGGTTTGTTGCGGATCGCAAACGACCTCGGGATGCAGTCGGTGGCAGAGGGCGTGGACCTCCCGGAGCAGGTCATGGCACTGCGTGCGATGGGCTGCACCCACGGGCAGGGAATGGCCTTCTCCGGCCCTCTGGACGAGTACAGGCTGCGCCGGGCGCTCGTGCGCGGTACGTTCCCAGTACCGGGCGGCGCGGCCCAACCTGCGTTGGCCGGTGGTTCCCCAGGGGGCTCGATGGCCATCCGCAGAGGCTCACATAATGAGACGCCCGTCCCACCCACTTGACATCACCCTCCCGCCGGAGGGAGGGTCAATGCCATGCGCACCCGAATTCTCGTACTTGGAAAGCGCGTCGGCTGAAGCTGGGGCCAGCATGTCCCCGCTCAACGCACCCGACGCGCTCCCCTCGCTTGCCTCCCGGCACGAGGGGTTTTTTGTTGCACTGGCAACGTCGAATCTCGTAAAACCCTCCTCGTAAAACCCTCAGCTTCGAGAAGAGAATGCCGATGACCGAGCAGGCCACCGGGGCCCACCATCCGCAGCCGCGGGCCCGTACCGGCGGACACCAGACCGCCGCAGTTGAGCACGTCACGGGTGCGCAGTCCCTCATCCGCTCTCTCGAAGAGGTGGGGTGCGACACCGTCTTCGGCATTCCGGGCGGCTGCATCCTCCCCGCGTACGACCCGCTGATGGACTCCAAGAAGGTCCGTCACATCCTGGTCCGCCACGAGCAGGGCGCCGGCCACGCCGCGACCGGCTACGCGCAGGCCACGGGCAAGGTCGGCGTCTGTATGGCCACCTCCGGACCGGGGGCCACGAACCTGGTGACGCCGATCGCCGACGCGCACATGGACTCCGTGCCGCTCGTCGCGATCACCGGCCAGGTCTCCTCCAAGGCGATCGGCACCGACGCCTTCCAGGAGGCGGACATCGTCGGCATCACCATGCCGATCACCAAGCACAACTTCCTGGTCACCAAGGCCGAGGACATCGCGAAGACCATCGCCGAGGCCTTCCACATCGCCTCCACCGGCCGTCCCGGCCCGGTCCTGGTCGACATCGCCAAGGACGCCCTGCAGGCGAAGACCACGTTCTCGTGGCCGCCCACCCAGGACCTCCCCGGCTACCGGCCGGTCACCAAGCCGCACGCCAAGCAGATCCGCGAGGCCGCCAAGATGATCGCCGCCGCCAAGCGGCCGGTCCTCTACGTCGGCGGCGGCGTCATGAAGTCCGGCGCGACCGCCGAGCTGAAGGTCCTCGCCGAGCTCACCGGCCTCCCGGTCGTCACCACCCTGATGGCCCTGGGCTCCATCCCGGACAGCCACCCGCAGAACGTCGGCATGCCCGGCATGCACGGTGCCGTCACCGCCGTGACCGCGCTCCAGAAGTCGGACCTGCTGGTCGCGCTCGGGACCCGCTTCGACGACCGCGTCACCGGCAAGCTGGACAGCTTCGCCCCCTTCGCCAAGATCATCCACGCGGACATCGACCCGGCGGAGATCGGCAAGAACCGCGCCGTGGACGTTCCGATCGTCGGCGACGCGCGCGAGGTCATCGCCGACCTGATCCAGGCCGTCCAGGCCGAGGCGAACGACGGCAACGCCGGCGACTACACCGCCTGGTGGAAGGACCTCAACCGCTGGCGCGACACGTACCCCCTGGGCTACGACCTGCCCGAGGACGGCTCGCTCTCCCCCCAGCAGGTCATCGAGCGGATCGGCCAGCTGGCGCCGAAGGGCACCATCTACGCGGCCGGTGTCGGCCAGCACCAGATGTGGGCCTCGCACTTCGTCAACTACGAGGAGCCCCGCACCTGGCTGAACTCCGGCGGCGCCGGAACCATGGGCTACGCGGTCCCCGCCGCGATGGGCGCCAAGGTCGGCATGCCGGAGCGCACCGTCTGGGCGATCGACGGCGACGGCTGCTTCCAGATGACCAATCAGGAACTGGCCACCTGCGCGCTGAACAACATCCCGATCAAGGTCGCGATCATCAACAACGGCGCGCTGGGCATGGTCCGCCAGTGGCAGACCCTGTTCTACAACCAGCGGTACTCGAACACCGTCCTGCACGGGGACGAGACGGGCACCGACACGGCCGTCGGCTCCCAGCTCGGCGAGTCCGCCGCCCCCCGCATGGGCACCCGCGTCCCGGACTTCGTCAAGCTGTCCGAGGCCATGGGCTGCGTGGCGCTGCGCTGCGAGGACCCGGCCGACCTGGACAAGGTCATCGCCGAGGCCAACGCGATCAACGACCGCCCGGTCGTCGTCGACTTCATCGTCCACGAGGACGCCATGGTGTGGCCGATGGTCGCCGCCGGCACCTCGAACGACGAGGTCATGGCCGCCCGGGGCGTCCGCCCCGACTTCGGCGACAACGAAGACGACTGAGCCGAGAGAGCCCGAGAGAGAGAACGACTCACATGTCCAAGCACACGCTCTCCGTCCTGGTCGAGAACACGCCCGGCATCCTCGCCCGGATCGCCGCACTGTTCTCCCGCCGCGGGTTCAACATCGACTCCCTCGCGGTCGGTGTCACCGAGCACCCCGACATCTCGCGCATCACCATCGTCGTGAACGTCGAGGACCTCCCGCTGGAGCAGGTGACCAAGCAGCTCAACAAGCTGGTCAACGTGCTCAAGATCGTCGAGCTGGAGCACACCAACGCCATCGAGCGCGAACTCGTTCTGGTGAAGGTCCGCGCCGACAACGAGACGCGCTCGCAGATCGTCGAGATCGTCCAGCTGTTCCGCGCCAAGACCGTCGACGTCTCCCCGGAGGCCGTCACCATCGAGGCCACCGGCGGCACCGACAAGCTGGGCGCCATGCTCAAGATGCTGGAGCCCTTCGGCATCAAGGAGCTCGTCCAGTCCGGCACGATCGCCATAGGGCGCGGCGGCCGGTCCATCACGGACCGCAGCCTGCGCGCGCTCGACCGCAGCGCCTGAGCCCGGCCGGGCCGGTGACACCACCGGCCCGGTCGTGCCCCGCCCGTTCGTTTCTCGCTCGCTCGTATGGCGAGACCGAGAACCACGTATTCCGTTCCCCGCCGTACGGTGGGAGCAACACCAGCGCACCAAGGAGATATCCCAGTGGCCGAGCTGTTCTACGAGAACGACGCCGACCTGTCCATCATCCAGGGCCGCAAGGTCGCGGTCATCGGTTACGGCAGCCAGGGCCACGCCCACGCGCTGTCGCTCCGTGACTCCGGCGTCGACGTCGTCGTCGGCCTGCACGAGGGCTCGAAGTCCAAGGCCAAGGCCGAGGAGCAGGGCCTGAAGGTCCTCCCCGTCGCCGAAGCCGCGGCCTGGGCGAACGTCATCATGATCCTGACCCCGGACCCGCTCCAGGCCGAGATCTACGCCGCGTCGATCGAGTCGCACCTGGAAGAGGGCGACGCGCTCTTCTTCGGCCACGGCTTCAACGTCCGCTACGGCTTCATCAAGCCCCCGACCAACGTGGACGTGGCCCTGGTCGCGCCCAAGGGTCCGGGTCACCTGGTCCGCCGCCAGTACGAGGAAGGCCGCGGCGTGCCCTGCATCGCCGCCGTCGAGCAGGACTTCACCGGTTCCGCCTTCCAGCTCGCGCTGTCGTACGCGGCCGGCATCGGCGGCACGCGCGCCGGCGTCATCAAGACCACCTTCACCGAGGAGACCGAGACCGACCTCTTCGGCGAGCAGGCCGTCCTCTGCGGTGGCGCCTCCGCGCTGGTGAAGGCCGGTTTCGAGACGCTGACCGAGGCCGGCTACCAGCCGGAGATCGCGTACTTCGAGTGCCTGCACGAGCTGAAGCTCATCGTCGACCTCATGTACGAGGGCGGCCTGGAGAAGATGCGCTGGTCGGTCTCCGAGACCGCCGAGTGGGGCGACTACATCACCGGTCCCCGCATCATCACCGACGCCACCAAGGCCGAGATGAAGAAGGTCCTCGCGGAGATCCAGAGCGGCGAGTTCGCCAACACCTGGATGGCCGAGTACAAGGCCGGTCTGCCGAAGTACAACGAGTACAAGAGCGCCGACGAGGCGCACCTGCTGGAGACCACCGGCAAGAAGCTCCGCAAGCTGATGAGCTGGGTCGACAACGACGAGAGCTGATCCGCGTCGCCGCGGGGCCGGGACACGCCGTCCCGGCCCCGCGGCACACCGGTTCGGGTACCCGTACGACGGGCCTCGCGGAGGCCCGCTTGTCCACCCCGGCCAATCTCGTGCGGGTGATCCTTCCGTACAGGCGGATTTCCCTTCCGGATCCGCCACTACACTGCTCAACACAACGCGTCAGGCCCACAGTGTCGTGCGTCTTCCACGCGGCTACCCCCTCCACCGCCTGCGGCCGTCGGGACGGCCGTCCGCACTGGACTTGTGAGGACCCACGTGAGCTCGAAACCTGTCGTACTCATTGCCGAAGAGCTGTCGCCCGCCACTGTCGAGGCGCTCGGCCCGGACTTCGAGATCCGGCACTGCAACGGTGCCGACCGCGCGGAGCTGCTCCCCGCGATCGTGGACGTCGACGCGATCCTGGTCCGCTCCGCGACCAAGGTCGACGCCGAGGCCATCGCCGCCGCCAAGAAGCTGAAGGTCGTCGCCCGCGCGGGCGTCGGTCTGGACAACGTCGACGTCTCGTCCGCCACCAAGGCCGGCGTGATGGTCGTGAACGCTCCGACGTCCAACATCGTCACCGCCGCCGAGCTGGCCTGCGGCCTGCTCGTCGCGACGGCCCGCAACATTCCGCAGGCCAACACCGCCCTGAAGAACGGCGAGTGGAAGCGGAACAAGTACACGGGCGTCGAGCTCAGCGAGAAGACCCTCGGTGTCGTCGGCCTCGGCCGCATCGGCGTCCTGGTCGCCCAGCGCATGTCGGCCTTCGGCATGAAGATCGTCGCGTACGACCCCTACGTGCAGCCCGCGCGCGCCGCCCAGATGGGCGTCAAGATGCTGGCCCTCGACGAGCTGCTCGAGGTCGCCGACTTCATCACCGTGCACCTTCCCAAGACCCCCGAGACCCTCGGTCTCATCGGGGACGAGGCCCTGCACAAGGTCAAGCCGTCCGTCCGCATCGTCAACGCCGCCCGCGGCGGGATCGTGGACGAGGCCGCGCTGTACTCGGCCATCAAGGAGGGCCGCGTCGCCGGCGCCGGCCTCGACGTGTACGCGAAGGAGCCCTGCACGGACTCCCCGCTGTTCGAGCTCGACCAGGTCGTCTGCACCCCGCACCTCGGCGCGTCCACGGACGAGGCCCAGGAGAAGGCCGGTGTCTCGGTCGCCAAGTCGGTGCGCCTCGCGCTCGCCGGTGAGCTCGTGCCCGACGCGGTCAACGTCCAGGGCGGCGTCATCGCCGAGGACGTCCGTCCGGGCCTGCCGCTCGCCGAGAAGCTCGGCCGCATCTTCACCGCGCTGGCGGGCGAGGTCGCGGTCCGCCTCGACGTAGAGGTCTGCGGCGAGATCACCCAGCACGACGTCAAGGTGCTCGAACTCTCCGCGCTCAAGGGCGTCTTCGAGGACGTCGTCGATGAGACGGTCTCCTACGTCAACGCCCCGCTCTTCGCGCAGGAGCGCGGGGTCGAGGTCCGCCTGACCACCTCCTCGGAGTCCCCGGACCACCGCAACGTGGTGACCGTGCGCGGCACCCTGTCGGACGGCCAGGAGGTCGCGGTCTCCGGCACGCTGGTGGGCCCGAAGCACCTGCAGAAGATCGTCGGCATCGGCGACTACGACGTGGACCTGGCGCTCGCCGACCACATGGTCGTCCTGCGCTACGCCGACCGCCCGGGCGTGGTCGGCACCGTCGGCCGCATCCTCGGCGAGGCCGGCCTCAACATCGCGGGCATGCAGGTCGCCCGCGCCGAAGAGGGCGGCGAGGCCCTCGCGGTCCTCACCGTCGACGCCGAGGCCCCGGTGAACGTCCTCGCGGACATCGCCACCGAGATCGGCGCCGTCTCGGCCCGTACGGTCAGCCTCGGCTGACGCTGCGGCAGCTGACGCAGCGAAGGGCCCGGGGGAGACCCCGGGCCCTTTCGCGTGTCCCGCGCCTTTCCTACGTCGCTCAGTGCGCGAGCGCTTCGCCGGCCGGGGCCGGCTCCGCCGGAGCCGGGGCCTGTGCTCCGCGGCCCCGGAGCAGGGCCGCGGCGAGCACCGCCGCCGCGAGGAGCAGGACCGTACCGCCCCAGGCTGCGTACTGCATGCCGTGGACGAAGGCCTCCCGGGCGGCGGCCAGGACCTGCCCGCCGGCCGTGCCCCCGAGTGCCTGGGCGGTGGCCACGGCCCCGCCCAGGGTCTCCCGCACGGCGGGTTCGGAGCCCGCCAGGTCGGAGCGGTAGACGGCGGTCCCCAGGCTGCCCAGGACGGCCATCCCGAGGGCTCCGCCGAACTCCTGGCCGGTCTCCAGCAGGGAGGCGGCCGAGCCGGCCTTCTCGGCGGGGGCGGAGCCGAGCGCCATGTCCGAGACCAGGGACATCACGGTGACGATGCCGCAGGCGAGGACCCCGGCTCCGGCCAGCAGCAGCCACAGCGAGTCCGTGCCCACCAGGCTGGTCAGGGCGAACCCGGCGGCGGCGAGGGCGAAGCCGCCCGAGATGACGTAGGCCCGGTCGGTCTTCTGGGCGAGGGCGGCGCTGACGGGGGCGGCGGCGCCGATGAGGACCGAGGGGGCGAGGCTCCAGAGGGCGGCTTCCAGGGTGCCCATGCCGAGGACCGACTGCAGGTACTGGGTGTTGAAGTAGGCCGAGCCCATCATCGCGAAGGCGGCGACGGTGTTCAGGCCGATGCCGGCGCCGAAGCCGCGCCCCCTGAAGAGGGCCCGGGAGACCATGGCGTCGTCACGGGTGCGCTGCCGGCGCACGAAGAGCCATCCGAAGGCCAGGCCGGCGGCGAGGCAGCCGGCGTACAGCGGGGTGAGGCCCTCGGCGGCGATCTCCTTGAGCCCGTAGACCACCGGCAGCACGGCGGCCATCGACAGCGGCACGCTCAGCAGGTCGAAGCGGCCGGGCGCCGGGTCCGTGAACTCGGGGACCAGCACGGGGACCAGGACCAGCAGGAGCAGCATCGCGGGCACGTTGATCAGGAAGACGGAGCCCCACCAGAAGTGGTTCAGCATCACCCCGCTGAGCACCGAGCCCAGGGCGATGCCGCCGGTCATGGCACCGGACCAGATCGCGATGGCCTTGCCGCGTTGCTTGTCGTCCTGGAAGAGGTTGCGTATGAGGGCGAGCGTGGACGGCATCAGGGTCGCACCGCCGATGCCGAGCAGGACGCGGGCGGCGATGAGCATGTCGGCGCTGGTGGCGTAGGCGGCGCCGACGGAGGCGATTCCGAAGGCGGCGGCGCCGAACAGCAGCAGCTTGCGGCGGCCGATCCGGTCACCGAGCGAGCCCATCGTGATCAGCAGGCCGGCGAGGGCGAAGGCGTAGCTGTCGAAGATCCAGAGCTGCTGCGTGGCGCTGGGGTCCAGCTCCCGGGTGATGGCCGGGATGGCGAAGTAGAGGACGGAGACGTCCATCGAGACCAGGAGCAGGGGGAGCAGGAGAACGGTGAAGGCGGTCCATTCCCGGCGACCGGCGAGACGTGCTGCGGGGTTCGTCATGAGCAGTAATGTACAAGCGTCATAAACACTTGTCTAGGACGGATGTATGGGACTTCTGTCTTGGACGGTTGTCTTGCTACGGTGAGGGCATGGGACACCGTGAAGATCTGCTCGAAGGCGCGAAGAAGTGCCTGGTCGAGAAGGGTTTCGTGCGCACGACCGCACGCGACATCGTCAGTGCCTCCGGCGCGAATCTGGCGTCGATCGGCTATCACTACGGCTCGAAGGACGCGCTCCTCACGCAGGCGTTCATCGGTCTGATCGAGGAATGGGGCGAGAGCTTCACGGCTGACCTCGGTGCCGAGGGCGGCTCGCTCGAACGCTTCCGCGAGGTGTGGGACGGGGTGCACGCCGGGCACGAGGAGTCCGGTCCCATCTGGGCCGCCAGCATGGAGGTCGCCCTGGCGGGCGAACGCCTCCCGGAACTGCGCGAGCTGATCGGGGCCTCGCAGGGGGAGGGGCGCAAGGGGCTGATCGCCATGTTCACCGGCACGCCGGAGGCGGAGGTCACGGAGGAGGACGTCCGCACGAGCGGAGCCTTCTACCAGGCCCTGCTCAACGGCTTCATGCTCCAGTGGCTCTTCGACCCCGCGTCGGCCGCGACCCCGGCGGAGCTGACCGAGGGGATGCGGCGGGCGGTGGAGGCGATGGCGAGGACGGGCGCGGTGGGGGGATCCGCGTCCTGAGGCCGGGGGAGCGCCGGGCGGCTCGCGGCCCGTGGCCGGCTCACGGGCGCGGCGGCGCCTCGGCCAGGATGAGCGAGGCCGCCGCCTCCCAGGTCACGCGGGCGGCGAGGCGGTTGCGGAGCTTGGCGATCCGTTCGAAGGCTGCGTCCCGGTGGGTGAGGCACCGATTGATCCGCTCGGCCCACACGACGGCGTCCTCGTCCAGGTTCCTCGTGACCGGCACGATGAGGTCGTCGGCGTCACCGCGCAACTCCTCGCGCAGGAGTTGAGCCAGCCCGCTGTTGCCGCTGACGAGGACCGGGACGCCGCGGATGATGGCCTCGACCCCGATCATCCCGAACCCCTCGGAGCGGGAGGGCATGATCACCAGGCTGGCGCAGCCCATGTCCTGGTCGAGGCGGCCGGGGTCCGGCGAGAAGCCGCGTACGGTCACCTCCAGCGCGGGCACCCCCGACCAGTCGATGATCTGGTCCCGTTGTGCGTCGCCCTTGCCCAAGGGGGCTCCGCGCACCAGGAGTTCGACCGGATCGATGGAAGCCTTGGCCCGCAGCTCGTGCACCCGGCCCAGGGCGAGGGCCGCCAGGTCGACGCCCTTGAGCACGGCCTCGTCGGTCCGGCCGGCCAGCAGCACCTTGAGCGGGAGCCCGGGCGGCGGGGTGCGCGGGGCGGGTCTGGTGCCCGACTGCACGTCGAATCCCGGGTCGAGCTGCGTCGGCGGTAGGGCGGCTTCGTGGAGCTCGTTGGCGAACCGTCCGTGCAGGCGCGGGCCGACGGCGAAGGCGCGGTGGGCGGTGGTGCCCAGCTTCCGCTCGATCTCCGTACGGTCCTCGGCGAGTTGGGCACGGTCCGTGGCAGCGTCGAGCTTGTGCCACTCGATCTCGTCGGGTGCCATGTGGATGATGTGCAGTCTCCGGGCGTTCTGGAAGTAGTCCTCCTGCAGGTGCACGGCGGCGGGTCCGGTGATCCGCCCGTGGCCGATGACGAGGTGGGGCGTCACCGGGATGAGGGGCCGGCGGGTGAGCCTGCCGTATTCGGGGGCGCCGGGCGCACCCGGGTGGCGCAGGAGGGTGACGTGCTTGGCCTCCGCGTCGAGGGACTCGGCATCGGTCAGTTCGAGCACGGTGCAGAAGACCTGGGCCCCCGCGGCAGCGAGTGCCGTGCAGAGGTGCCGGTTGAAGCTGCTCAGGCCGCCGTGCGCGGAGAACCACTCGGTGGCGACGACGAGGACGACGGGCCGCTCGGCGAGCAGGCGCGAGGCGATGTCCTCGGCCGTCCCGTCATCGCCGGCGGGCGAGGGGCCGGACGGGTCGGGGCCGGACGCTTCAGGGCCGGACGGGGAGGGGGCGGAGCCGGTGTCGGCGCGGTCCTGGAGCGCCCGCAGCAGCGGGCCCGGCGCGGCATGGCGCAGGAAGGCGGCGTCCGTCAGCAGGCCGTCCAGCACGTGGCCCGCCGCCGCGTGGGTGACGAGGTGCTCGCGGATGTAGGGGTGCGCCGCCCCCCAGTCCCGCTCGCCGGACGGGGTGACCGGTACCTGCTGGACGAGGGCCAGGGCGATGAGGCGGTGCCGCTCCCGGTCCTGGCCGGCGGTCCGCAGGTGCTCCGCGAAGGTTTGGTGGAACAGCCGGTAGACGGTGGTGTCGTGCTCCCGGTCCTCGGTGACGATCCCGTTGCGCTGGGCGAGGAGCGCCTGCACGCCCATCTCCGTGCAGGGTTCGTCCGTGAGGGCCGCGGCCAGCGGAGCCCAGAGCTCGGCCGGCAGTCCGGCCCCCTGGGCGTAGGCGAGGGGCAACAGGAGGCGGGTGGAGGGGGATGCGCGGCCCTCGTCGTGAACGTGCTGCCTGAAGAGGCTCTCGTACACCTCCTCGACGGCCGGGAAGCGGGCCGGTGCCGTGTCCGTCGTCCCGCCGTTCAGCAGGGTGAGCGCCGCCAGCTGTGCGAAGAGGAAGGATCCCCGCGCCTGCCGGGCGATGTCATCGGCTTCGGCCGCGGCTCGGGCCGGGTCGCCGGCGTAGCGGGCTGAACGCCTCGGGGCCGGCAGGTTCGCCTGGTCGAGCAGGTGGCGGGCGTAGACGCGCAGGTCGTCGTCGTCGCGGTAGGGCGGCTCGTCGAGGTCGATGACCTTGAGAGCCGGGCCGAGCGAGGTGAGCTCGTCCCGGCGTGTGCCGATGACCAGCCGTGCCCCCGGGACGGAACTCAGGGGCCGGATCACGTCGGCGGCGATCCGGCGGGGGTCCTGCGCCTCGTCGAGTCCGTCGAGGAGGATCACGAGCGGGTTGGTACGTGCGCCGAGCGCCGCGAACACGTCGTAGCGGTCGGAGGCGGCGGGCAGGCCGAGTGCCGCCGCGAGCCTGGAGACGATGTCCGTGGGAGTGGCCGTACGGCAGCTCAGGGCGATGAGGGCCGTGTTCGGCGGTGACACCGAGGGCGGCAGGCTCAGCCTGGCCGCGCTGTCCGGGTTCATGAGGGAGACGAGGCGGCCGAGCAGCGCGGATTTGCCGCTGCCCGCGGCGCCCGTCACGGCGAGCGACTCGTTGTCGGCGTCCGGTGAGGAGAGCCATTCGGTGAGCGCGGTCAACGCCGTCACGCGCCCGACGAAGAGGTCCCCCGCGACGGACGCGTGCGGCACGCCGCGGCCGAGCGCCGCGAAGTGCTCGCCGTGCTCCCGGCGGATCCGGGCGGCGCCGGCGAGGTCGAGCTCATCGGGCGGAAGACCGGGTACATAGGCCGGGTTGGGGAAGAAGGGGTCCTCCCCGTCCGTCGCCGTGCCGGCCGTCCGCAGCAGCCCGGACGTGCCGTGCGCACGGAGCCGCTCCCGCACGCCCTCGGTCACCGACGGGACGCTGAGGAAACGCTGCCGGCGGTCGGCCAGCAGTTCGTCGAGCACCTCCCGCAGCGCGCGCGTGAACACGCCGCTCTCCGCGCGGCTGCCGTGGGAGGAGGTGAGGACCCAGGTCCTGCCTTCCGACGGGCGGGTACTCGCCGCCGCCAAGTCCGGTACGGTCGCGTCCCCCGAGACGGGGTCGCTCTGGCAGATGTCGAAGACGACGACGGAATGCCCGGACAGTCGGTCCGTCGCCAGGGAGGAGAAATCGTCGCTGCTGATGGCGGAGTACGGGAAGCCTTCCGCGTCGTCGTCCGAGCCGAGCAGGTACTGCCGACCGCCGTGCTGGGCCCCGTGCCCGGCGAAGTACGCGAACACGATGTCGTCCGGACCCAGCCGGGTCGTCCTCGCCCAGCGTTGCAGGCCGCCGCGCAGCTGGGCCGAGGTCGGATCGGATGACACCTCGGTCAGGACCCGCTCGTACCCCATCGGGGCGAGGGCTTCGTAGAGGCGCTCAACGGCGTCCGTGACCCCGGGCAGGTTCATGGAGGGCGCCGCGTACTGCGAGACCCCCACGAGGATCGCGTAGCGGCGCCCCGGAACGCCCTCGGCCTTCGGCCGGTACCTGCGCAGCACCGCCGCCAGCACCGAGGCGGCCCGCTCGGCGGCGTGGTACGCGCCGAGGGCGTCGTCCTTGAGGGCGTCGATGTGATCGTCGATGCCCCGGATCGCCAGGACCTCGGGCCGTCGGCTCGGGGTGGCCGCGCGGGCGGGCCAGAAGCCCTGCAGGTCGATCGCGAGAGCGTCGCGCAAGTAGCTGAGGACCAGGGCGAGTCCGGGTCCGGGGTCGATCAGAGGGCTGTCGTCCCTGACGATCGGCCCGAAGTGGGCTCGTACGCCCCGCATGTCCTGCACGGCCGAACGGGCCGCCCGTTCGAGCAAGTGCGAGCCCGGGACGACCTCCGGCCGGACCTGGACCCCTTCGGACGACTGCGCCTTCATGGCGCCGCTCAGGTCGTACGTCCCTGTGGCGACGACGACGTCCCCGATCGCGACCTCGTCGCTCAGGCCGCCGGCGACACCCACGGAGAAGACGGCCTCGGGCCGCAGCCAGTCGACGAGCAGGGCGCTCACGGCATCCGCCCGCCCGGCGCCCGGCTCCGGGTCGCCGATGACGACCTGCCAGGGGGTGCCGGGCAGCAGGCCCTTCTCGACCCGGATCCCGTCGGGGTGGACGAGTTCCCGCAACTGTTCGAGGTGCGTGCGAACGGCGTTGTGTTCAGAGGCGGTTGAGACCAGAACGAGAACGGTGGGCTGATGCTCCGGCACGCCCCCACGGTACTGGCAGGCGGGCGGGACCGGGATGGTTCGAGGGAGACGGCCTAGCCGTGCAGGCGGGCCGCCTTGAGGGCCATGTGGAGGAGGAGGCGGTCCTCGCCCTCGTCCAGGTCCAGGCCGGTCAGCTGCTCGACCCGGGACAGGCGGTAGTACAGGGTCTGGCGGTGGATCCCCAAGGCCGCGGCCGCGCGGCCCGCTTGGCCCGCGCAGTCCAGGAACACCTCGGCGGTGCGGGCCAGTTCGGGGTTGGCAGGGCCGCGCAAGGTGCGGGTCACCGGGTCGTCCAGGGCCTCCTCGGCGACGGAGGCCAGCATGCGGTAGGGCCCGATCGAGGACCACTGCGCGACCGGCCCCAGCCGCGGCCCCGCGGCGGCGGCCCGGGCGGCGGCGGTGGCCTGCTGCCAGGCGGCGGGCAGCCCGGTGAGCGCCCGCACGGGGTCGGACACGCCGGCGGTCACTCCGGTGGCGGCTCCGGCCGGCGGTCCGGTGGTCACCCCGGCGGCCGATCGGGCGGCCGATCCGGGGGCGGTGGCCTTGCCGCCCGCCTTCGGCGAGGCGGGGCTGGGGCCGGCTCCGGAGCCCGCCCCGCCCGCCCCGGCGGCCGCGCGGGGCATCAGGCGGGAGACCGCCGTCAGGGCCGGAGCCAGCGGGTCCGCGCCGCGCAGCCGGACCAGGACCGCCAGGCACTGCCCCGCCGGGCGGCCTCCGCCGGTGCGGGGCTCCTCCTCGGCTGCGCCCCGCCAGGGGACCACGCACACGGCCGCGGCTCCCGGGACCGAAGCCGGGGCCTCGCCCCGCCAGGGGCTCACGCAGACCGCGGCGTGCGGTCCCTCGCCGCCCGGGCCGAGTGCCACCCGTAGCGCGGCCACCGCCATGTCCTGCTGCCATCCGCGCCCGGCGGTGAGCACCGCGAGGAACTCCCGGGACAGGTCGGCCCCCGCCCGGGCCTCCTCCGCGAGGAGCAGCCCGATCCGCTGGGCCACCTCCATGGCATCGGCCAGCGCCTCCGTGCCGGGGCCGGGCTCCTGGTCGAGGAGCCACACGTAGCCCTGGACGATCCCGCGGTAGCGCACCGGCAGGCAGATCCGCCCCCGGAAGACCCCGGCGTCCGGGGCGGCCGGGATCCTGACCGGTCCGGTGGCGCGGGCGATGCCGAAGCCCTCGAACCAGGACCGGACGGCCGCCGTCGACTGGCGGGTCAGGATCGAGCGGGTCCGTACCGGGTCCATGGCGAGGTCGTCATCGCTGTCGTGCGCGCCGAAGGCGATGAGGCGGAAGTCGCGGTTCTCCAGCGTCGCCGGAGCGCCGAGCAGCGCCGAAATCTCGTCCACCAGGTCCTGGTAATCGCCCTTCACCCGCACATTCTCCCACCCCCGCGGCCGCCCTTCAGACAGGTGTATGAGATCCGGGCCACGGATGCGTGACAGCTGTCGATGGCAGAGGATCGGGGAGATCCCTAGGTTTCACGGTGGTTTTACTTGCGTTTTCCTTATGGCCTCCGTCGTCCCGGCGTGGGGCTATTGTCGGCTTCTGCCCGCCACCCGTTGGAGGTACCCGTGCTGGGTCCCGCGATCCTCGCCGCCTCGCGCAGCGACAAGATGCGCCGAATCGTCTCTGCCGCCCCGGTGACCAAGCCCGTGGTGAACCGGTTCATCCCCGGTGAGACGGTCGACCAGGTCATCCCGATCGTCGAGGACCTCACCGCCAAGGGCCTGGAGGTGACCCTCGACGTCGTCGGCGAGGACATCACCACCGTGGAGCAGTCCCACGCCGCGCGCGACGCGTACCTCCAGCTCATCGAGCAGCTCGCCCACCTGGGCCTCGGCGAGACCGCCGAGATGTCCGTGAAGCTGTCCATGTTCGGCCAGGCGCTGGAAGGCGGCCACGAGCTGGCCCTCGCCAACGTCCGCCCGGTCGTCGAGGCCGCCGCCGCCATCGGCACCACCGTGACCCTGGACGCCGAGGACCACACCACCCTCGACTCGATGTTCGCCATCCACGAGGAGCTGCGCCGGGACTTCCCGCAGACCGGCTGCGTGATCCAGGCGTACCTGTTCCGCACCGAGGCCGACGCCCGCCGCCTGGCCGCGGCCGGCAGCCGCGTACGCATCGTGAAGGGCGCCTACAAGGAGCCCGCCGAGGTCGCCTACCAGGACAAGGCCGAGATCGACAAGGCGTACGTCCGCATCCTGAAGATCCTGATGGACGGCGCGGGCTACCCGATGATCGGGTCCCACGACCCGCGCCTGATCGCCATCGGCCAGGAGCTCGCCCGCAAGGCGGGCCGCAAGCTCGACGAGTACGAGTTCCAGATGCTGTACGGCATCCGCAGCGAGGAGCACCTGCGCCTGGCCGCCGAGGGCCACCGCATGCGCGTCTACACGGCGTACGGGACCGACTGGTACGGCTACTTCATGCGCCGCCTCGCGGAGAAGCCGGCCAACCTGCTCTTCTTCCTCCGCTCGATGATCACCAAGAACTAGCCCTCCCACTAGCTCAAGGAGCACTCCGCATCATGGACGCTGTAACCCAGGTCCCCGTGCCGGTCAACGAGCCGGTCCACTCGTACGCCCCCGGCACCCCGGAGCGCGCGCGTCTCGAGACGCAGCTGAAGCAGCTGTCCGAGAACCCGATCGACCTCCCGATGACGATCAACGGCGTCAAGCGGATGGGTGGCGGCGAGCGCTTCGACGTCGTGCAGCCGCACGACCACAAGTCGGTCATCGGCACCTACGCGAACGCCACGCAGGCCGACGCCCAGGAGGCCGTCGACGCCGCCCTCGCCGCCGCCCCGGCCTGGCGCGCGATGTCCTTCGACGACCGCGCCGCGATCATCCTGCGCGCCGCCGAGCTGCTCTCCGGCCCGTGGCGCGAGAAGCTGGCCGCGTCCACCATGCTGGGCCAGTCGAAGACCGCGCAGCAGGCCGAGATCGACACCCCGTGCGAGCTCGTCGACTTCTGGCGCTTCAACGTCCACTTCGCCCGCCAGATCCTGGCCGAGCAGCCCGTCGCGAACTCCGCCGGCGTGTGGAACCGCAGCGACCACCGCCCGCTCGAGGGCTTCGTCTACGCGATCACCCCCTTCAACTTCACGGCCATCGCGGGCAACCTGCCGACCGCCCCCGCCCTGATGGGCAACGTGGTCGTGTGGAAGCCGTCCCCGACGCAGACCCACTCCGCGGTCCTCCTCATGGAGCTCCTGGAGGAGGCCGGCCTGCCCAAGGGCGTCATCAACCTGGTGACCGGCGACGGCATCGCCGTCTCCGACGTGGCGCTGACCCACCCCGAGCTCGCGGGCATCCACTTCACCGGCTCGACCAAGACCTTCCAGTACCTGTGGAAGACGGTCGGCAACAACATCGAGACGTACAAGTCCTACCCGCGCCTGGTCGGCGAGACCGGCGGCAAGGACTTCGTCGTCGCGCACCCGTCCGCGGACCGCGCGATCCTGAAGACCGCCCTGACCCGCGGCTCCTTCGAGTACCAGGGCCAGAAGTGCTCGGCGTCCTCGCGCGCCTACGTCCCGGCCTCGATCTGGAACGACGGCTTCAAGGAGGCCTTCGCCGCCGAGGTCGACGGCATCACCATGGGCGACGTCCGCGACCTGACCAACTTCATCGGCGCCGTCATCGACGAGCGCTCCTTCGCGAAGAACAAGGCCGCGATCGACCGGGCGAAGGCCGACCCGACCTGCGAGATCGTCGCCGGCGGCACCTACGACGACTCGGAGGGCTACTTCGTCCGCCCGACCGTCATCGCGTGCACGGACCCGTCCAACGAGGTCTTCACGACGGAGTACTTCGGCCCGATCCTGGCGATCCACGTCTACGAGGACGCCGACTTCGACGCGATGCTCGCGCAGATGGAGTCCGTCTCGGCCTACGCCCTGACCGGCGCCGTCATCGCGCAGGACCGCTACGCGGCGGCCGACGCGATGGAGAAGCTCCGCTTCGCCGCGGGCAACTTCTACATCAACGACAAGTCGACCGGCGCCGTCGTCGGCCAGCAGCCCTTCGGCGGCGGCCGCGCCTCGGGCACCAACGACAAGGCCGGCGCCGCCTCGAACCTGACGCGCTGGACCTCGACCCGCTCCATCAAGGAGACCCTGGTCCCGCCGACCGAGTACGGCTACCCCCACATGGGCTGACCAGCCCCACTGAACCCCGCCCCCGTTCCGGTACCCCCAAGTCCGGAGCGGGGGCGGTTTCCATTTCCCCGAGGCCGGTCTAGACCTCGACCAGGACCTGGTCCAGGGACTTGCGGGTCAGGTCCGGGACCTCGCAGTCGGGGGAGGGGTAGCCGACCGGGATGACCGCGAAGGCCTTCTCGTTCTCCGGGCGGTCCAGGACGTGGGAGAGGAAGCGCATCGGGCTCGGGGTGTGGATCAGGGCGGCCAGGCCCGAGAGGTGGAGGGCCGACAGGAGCATGCCGACCGCGATGCCGACCGACTCGTCGACGTAGTAGTGCTTGTGCTTCGTGCCGTCCTCGCCGAGCCAGTAGCGCTGCTGGAAGACCACGATCAGGGCCGGGGCGTCGGTGAGGTGGGTCTTCACGGCGTCCGTGCCGATGGGGCGCAGGGCCGCCAGCCACTCGTCGCCGAGGCGGCCGTCGTAGGAGAGCTGTTCCTCCTGCTCGGCGGCCGCGCGGATCTGCTCCCGCACGGCCGGGTCCTTGACGAGGACGAAGGTCCACGGCTGCTGGTGGGCGCCGGAGGGGGCGGTCGCCGCGCACGCGATGGCGTCCCTGACCACCTGCTCGGGCACCGGGTCGGGGGAGAAGTGGCGTACGGTCCTGCGGCCGTCCATCCGCGTGCGGAGTTCGGCGGCGCGTGCGAGGGACTCCTGCTCCGGCATCCGCTCGGGGCGGTAGGGGGCGGGGCGGTACGGCTGGCCGTGGATCGGGGTCCACTGCTGGGTATCGGGAGACATGGGGCGAGTCTGCCGAGGCAATGGTCCAGACCGCCAGAGTCGTGTCGGCCCCATTCGGCCGGTGGGCGATATTTCATGTCCGGATATCGGAATGCCCGACCGCCGGAGCTTGGTACGGTCCCGGGATGACCGGTGCCAGGGACAGTGGTGTGCGCACCGCGCACACGTCGGAACTCACCGCGGGCGAACTGCGCGCGGTACGGAGCCTGCTCGACGCCGCCTTCGAGGGGGACTTCGGGGACGAGGACTTCGAGCACGCGCTCGGCGGGATGCACGCGCTGGTGTACGAGGACGGGGAGCTCGTCGCGCACGGGAGCGTCGTGCAGCGCCGCGTGCTGCACGCGGGCCGGGCGCTGCGCACCGGGTACGTGGAGGCCGTGGCCGTACGGGGCGACCGGCGGCGCCGCGGGCTCGGCGGGCTGGTCATGGCCCGGCTGGAGGAGGTCGTCGCGCGGGCCTACGTGCTGGGCGCGCTGTCCGCCTCGGAGGCGGGGGCCGGGCTCTACCGGGCCCGCGGCTGGTCGGCGTGGGGCGGGGAGATCGGGGTGCTCGGGCCCGGCGGGCCGGAGCGGCTGCCCGAGGAGGAGGGGTCGACGTACGTGTGGACGCCGCCCGGCGGGGTCAGGCTGGACCCCGCCGGGCGGCTCGACTTCGACTGGCGCGAAGGCGACGTCCTCTAGCTGCCGCTGATGCTCGGGGCGCCCGTCTCGATGTGGCCCGTGTAGCGGCGCGACCAGGTGCCGTCGGAGTCCGCCAGGACCGTGAAGTCGTACCAGCCGTTGTTGTAGGCCACGGCGTTGAAGAAGTCCTCGCGCGAGGAGTTCGCCGGGACCGTGTAGGTCCACGGGCCGTCCGCGCGGTAGGCGTTCGAGCGGATCGTGAAGGTGACCGGCGAGGCGGAGGAGTTGGTCAGCTTGAAGTAGAGCGCCGTCTTGCCGGTGCCCGGCTCCACCGCGAAGCGGGCCGCGGCCTCGATGGACTTCCCGGCCTTCGAGGCGTCGCCGATGAACCGCCGCAGGAAGCGGTTCGGCCCGTACATCGAGATGTCGTACTTGCCGGAGCCGCTGCCCGTGCCGATGTTGAAGTAGTCCGTGGAGGTGGCGCCGGCGTCCACCGTGTACTGCCAGGCGGCCGTGTCCCGGTACTGGTGCGGGTGGATCGAGAAGTGCGCCGCCTGCTTCGCCTCGGTGCCCGCGTTCGTCATCGAGAACCAGGCCAGGATCTTGCCGCCCGAACCGAACTCGAAGCGGTCCAGGTTCCCGTTGACCTGGTACGGAAGGGCGCGCGCGGGCCGCGTCCCGGCCTCCTGGACCGGCTGCGCGTTGTCCTGCGGCACCGGGTTGGGGAGCGGGCCGCAGGTCGCCTGGCCGATGACCTTGGCCGTGGAGGGCAGGCCGGCGGGAACCCCGTAGACCGGGTGCGCGAAGTCGAAGACGCCCGTCAGGTCGCCCGTGACCTTGCGGCGCCACGCGCTGATGTTCGGACAGGTGGCGGGGGTGCCGAGCGCGGCCGTCCACTTCTCCATGAAGCGCAGGACCGAGGTGTGGTCGAAGACCTCGGAGCTCACCCAGCCGCCGCGGGTCCACGGGGACATCACGATCATCGGGACGCGGAAGCCGAGTCCGATCGGGACGCCGTCGAGGTACTCGCCGGGGGTGCCGGGCGGGGCGACCGGCGGCGGGACGTGGTCGAAGAAGCCGTCGTTCTCGTCGTAGTTGAGGAAGAGGACGGTGGAGTCGAAGACCTCCGGGTCGGCCGAGAGCGCGCGGTAGACGAGGTCCACGAAGTGCGCGCCGTCACCGGGCGGGGCGTACGGGTGTTCGGAGAAGGCCTCGTTCGCCACGACCCAGGAGACCTGGGGGAGGGTGCCGGCGACGACGTCCGCGCGGATCGCGGCCGCGATGTCGTCGGGGGTGGAACCGGTGACCTTGGGGACGGAACCCATGCCGCGGTCCCACAGGGGGTTGCCGGGGGCGGCGTCCGTGAATTTCTTGAAGTAGGCGAGCCCGTTGTCCCCGTAGTTGTCCTGGGCGTTCTGGTAGACCTTCCAGGTCATGCCGGCGC
The DNA here is from genome assembly GCF_024213195.1 of Streptomyces sp. TBY4. Lineage (GTDB taxonomy): Bacteria > Actinomycetota > Actinomycetes > Streptomycetales > Streptomycetaceae > Streptomyces. The sequence continues at coordinate 46,092 of NZ_JANAVF010000013.1, forward strand.
GCTGGAGGGCCTCCGCGTACGTCTCCCAGGTCAGCCCGGACTCGTCGCCGCCGTCCTTGCTGGAGGCGTCGATCTTGCCGCTCCACAGGAAGGTGCGGTTGGGGCCGGTCGCGCTCAGGGCGGAGCAGAAGTAGGCGTCGCAGACCGTGTAGTTGTCGGCGAGGCCGTAGTGGAACGGTATGTCGCTGCGGTCGAGGTAGCCCAGGGTGCGGGTGTTGCCGACGCCGGTGACGAAGTTGTCCATGCGGCCCTTGTTCCAGGCCGCGTGCTGCGAGGTCCAGCTGTGCGGGAGATCGCCGTTGCACTGGGCGAGGGTCTCGCCGTCGACGCCGCCCGCCGGCGGGGTGGAGCTGAGCTTCCACGGGTACTGGCGGCCGCCCCAGTTGGGCTGGTTGAACATGCCCCAGCCGCCCGGGATGTTGCCGGCCGCGCGGTCTCCGAAGCCGCGGACGCCCTTCAGCTTGCCGAAGTAGTGGTCGAAGCTGCGGTTCTCCTGCATCAGGATCACCACGTGCTTCACGTCGGTGATCGTGCCCGACGCGGCGGCCGCGGCCGCCGAGGTCGGCGCGATCGCGGGCAGGGCCGCCCCTGCCATCAGCCCGGCGCCGATCCCCACGAATCCTCTGCGGCTGATAGGTGTCACTGGCTGCTCGCCTCCAACTCAAGTGCCCCGCTGGCACATTGACGGCAAGAGTGGCGGCAGCCGCGCCAAAGGTCTACATCCGTGCGGTAAGAAGTCGGTGAACATCCGGGTGGCCGGAATCAGTCCCCGAGGCGGACGAGCATTTTGCCCAGATTCTCCCCGCGCAGCATGCCCAGGAAGGCCTCCACCGTGCGGTCGATCCCCTGCACAACCGTGGTGTCGGTGCCCACGCGGCCACTGCGCAGATGGGGGACCAGGAACTCCTCCAACTCCTCCTGCAGATTGGTGTGATTCCGAACCAATACCCCTTCCAGGCGCAGCGATTTGTGTACGACCTCGAAGAGGTTGCGGGGTGCGGCCGGCGAGCGGTCCCCGTTGTACGTCGAGATCGCGCCGACCCAGGCGATCCGCCCGTACTCGCGCAGACTCCCGAGCGCGCCCTCCAGGTGGTCCCCGCCCACGTTGTCCACGTACACGTCGATGCCCTCGGGGGCGGCCTTCGCGAGCTGCTCGCCGACCGGCCCGTCGTGGTAGTCGAAGGCGGCGTCGAATCCGAGCCGCTCCGTGAGGTGGCGGACCTTCGCCGCCGATCCGGCGCTGCCGATGATCCGGCGGGCGCCGAGCAGCCGGGCGATGTGGCCGGTCGCGGTGCCGACCCCGCCGGCCGCGGCCGACACGAAGAGGTCCTCGCCCGCGCGCAGCGCGGCCGTCCGGGTCAGGGCGGCGTACGCGGTGAGGCCGGTGCCGCCCAGGATGGAGAGGTGGGCCTCCAGCGGGACGCCCGGGTACCCGCGCAGCTTGCGGGCGCCGTCCGCGCCGAGGGTGACGAGGGCGTGCGTACGCCAGCCCTCGCGGTGGAAGACCAGGTCGCCCTCGCGCAGCCCCGGATCGCGGGAGGCGAGCACCCGGCCGACCGAGCGGCCCTCCAGCGGGGTGTTCAGCTCGAAGCCGCCCTCGCCGCCGTCCATCATTCCGCGGTGGTACGGGTCCACGGAGAGCAGCAGGTTCTCCACGAGGGCGGTGCCGGGCCCCGGCTCGGGAAGAGGCGTCCGCACGAGGGCGAAGTCGGAGGCGTCGGGGAAGCCGGCGGGGCGGGCGATCTGGTGGACGGCGTATGCGGTGTTCGCGGTGCTTGCAGTGCTCGCGGTGTTCGTGGTCATGGCGCCGACGCTAGGAGGCAATCCCGGGCCCGGGCAGGGGGTAGCGTTCATGGATGCCGCCGTTCCATGAACGGCGCTCATACGACCAGGTGGGAGCGGGTATGGCCGAGCTGATGCCGCAGGAACTGCGGGTCCTGGTGGCGGTCGCCGAGACCGGCGGCTTCTCCGCCGCGGCCGGGGCGCTCGGCCTCACCCAGTCGGCCGTATCGCACTCGGTGCGCGGCAGCGAGGCCAAGCTCGGTGCGGTCCTCTTCGAGCGCGGCCGCGGCGGCGCCTCGCCCACCCCGGCGGGGGAGCGGGCCGTCGGCCACGCCCGCCGGATCCTGCGGCTGTACGAGGTGATGGGCGCGGAGGTGCGCGGCGCGGGCCGGGCGGCCCAGGGAGCGGACCCGCTGGACGGCGTGCTCCGCATCGCCGCCTTCCGCAGCGCGGCCCTGCACCTGCTGCCGCCCGCCCTCGAACGGCTCACCGCCCGCCACCCCGGCATCCGCCCCGAGGTCCGGGTGGTCCGCGAGATCGGCGCCGGCACGGCCGGGGAGGTCGCCGCCGGGCGCGCGGACCTCGGCATCGCCACCCTGGGCGCCGCGCAGGACGTACCGCCCGGCCTGCTGACCGGGGTGCTCGTGGAGGAGGCGTACTCCCTGGTGCACCCGGCCGGGCATCCCGACCCCAAGGCGCTGCCCCTGATGGACTGGGACGAGAACTGCGGCTCCTACACGCGTGCCTGGTGGCGGGCGCAGGACTGGATCCCCCGGGCGACCGTCAAGGCCGAGGACGACGCGATGGTGCTGACCATGGTCGGCCGCGGGCTCGGCATGGCGATCATGCCCGAGCTGTCCCTCCGGGAGGCGACCGCGGCCGTGGACGTCACCGGTCTGGGCCCCGAGGGGCCGGTGAGGCACGTGGGGTACGTCACCACACCGGAATCTGCGGGCACCCTCGCCGTCAGGGCTCTGATCAGGGAACTTCGCTCCCGGGCGGGCTGAAAACGGAGCCCGCTGAGCGACCTTTCCGGGGGTTTCGCGTCTCAGATAGTAGGAAGTCCGAGTAATTGCGGAGACATACAGCGGGAGCTGGCCTACGTTGTAGAAGCCGAACGTCTCGCCGATCCGGCGAATGGCGGTCGAGAGCGCGCGCCCCATGGCAGGCAACCCCTGCCGCGCACCGCTCCCCGCCTCTTCCGGCGCCTTGAAGGAACCCCTCATCCGCGGCCCCGCCGCGCCGTGATCTCAAGGAGTCGATCACCATGACGCACACCTCCCCCTCCGCCCCCGCCCGCCGCGTCCGCCGCTCCGCGTCCGCCGACACGGACCGCAAGAACGCCGCCGCCGCCCTGCAGCGCGCGCTGGACCGCCGCGACAACGGCGGCTCGACCGGCCACTGACCGGCCGCCGGCCGACGACTGGCCGGCCTCTGACCTGCCGCTGAGCGTTCCCCGGCCCGAGACATATTGCGTCCACATGGTGGACGCAATATGTCTGAGGGATGGGACAAGGAGTACGGTTCCACCATGTCGACCAGCATCAATCTCGCAGTGATCCCCGGTGATGGCATCGGCCAGGAAGTCGTGGCTCAGGGCCTCAAGGTCCTTACCGCGGTCCTGCCCCAGGATGTGAAGCTGGAGACCAAGGAATACGACCTCGGCGCCCAGCGCTGGCACCGCACCGGTGAAACCCTCCCGGACGCGGAGCTCGAAGCCCTCAAGCACCACGACGCGATCCTGCTGGGCGCCATCGGCGACCCCTCGGTCCCGTCGGGCGTCCTGGAGCGCGGTCTGCTGCTGAAGCTCCGCTTCGCCTTCGACCACTTCATCAACCTGCGCCCCTCGAAGCTCTTCCCCAACACGGCCACCCCGCTCGCCGGCCGCCCGGAGATCGACTTCGTCGTGGTCCGCGAGGGCACCGAAGGCCCGTACACCGGCAACGGCGGCAGCCTGCGCACCGGCACCCCGGCCGAGGTGGCCACCGAGGTCAGCCTCAACACGGCCTACGGCGTCGAGCGCGTGGTCCGTGACGCGTACGAGCGCGCCAACGGCCGCCCGCGCAAGAAGCTGACGCTGGTCCACAAGAACAACGTCCTCGTCTACGCCGGTCACCTGTGGAAGAACATCTTCGACAAGGTCGGCCAGGAGTACCCCGAGGTCACCACCGACTACCTGCACGTCGACGCCGCGACGATCTTCTTCGTCACCCAGCCGGAGCGCTTCGACGTCATCGTCACGGACAACCTCTTCGGTGACATCCTCACCGACCTGGCCGCCGCCGTGACCGGTGGAATCGGCCTGGCCGCCTCGGGCAACATCAACCCGACCGGCGCCTTCCCGTCCATGTTCGAGCCCGTCCACGGCTCCGCCCCGGACATCGCCGGCACCGGCAAGGCCGACCCGACCGCGACGATCCTCTCGGTCGCCCTCCTGCTGCGCCACCTCGGCTACGAGGAGCAGGCCGCCCGCATCGAGGAGGCGGTCTCCGCCGACCTGGCCGAGCGCGACGGCACCTTCCGCTCCACCGACGCGATCGGCGACGCCCTCGCCGCTCGAGTAGCCGGCTGACCCGGTAGCCCCACCTCCAGGAAGCCGCCGGGTCGCGACCATCGCACCCGGCGGCTTTTCCTGTGCGGCCCCGGGTGCCACCATCTCCTCTGGGCCGCACACACCCCGTTTCACCGAAGCCTCCTCCCGCGCGATAATCGAACGCGAGGCCGCGGACTACGGGGAAGCTCGGACGTCCTAGTACGCCGTGAGCGCGGTCCGCCATACACAACCGGTGAAGGACAAGCACTCATGACGACGACGCCCACGATCGAGCTGAAGCCCTCCTCGACCCCCCTGTCCGCCGCGGAGCGCGAGGCGATCCTGGCGAGCCCCGGCTTCGGCCGCCACTTCACCGACCACATGGTCACGGTCAAGTGGACCGAGGGCCGCGGCTGGCACGACGCCGAGCTGGTCCCGTACGCGCCGCTGTCGATGGACCCGGCGAACATGACCCTGCACTACGCGCAGACGATCTTCGAGGGGCTCAAGGCCTACAAGCAGCCCGACGGCACCGTCGCCACCTTCCGCCCGCAGGCCAACGCCGAGCGCTTCCAGGCCTCCGCCCGCCGCATGGCGATGCCGGAGCTGCCGACCGAGCTGTTCATCGACGCCTGCGACGCGCTGATCAAGCAGGACCGCGCCTGGGTGCCGGACTCCGGCGAGGCCTCGCTCTACCTGCGGCCCTTCATGTTCGCCACCGAGGTCGGCCTCGGCGTCCGCCCGGCCAACGAGTTCCTCTTCATCGTCATCGCCTCCCCGGCCGGCGCGTACTTCCCCGGCGGCGTCAAGCCCGTCTCCGTCTGGCTCTCCGAGGAGTACGTCCGCGCCGCCAAGGGCGGCACCGGCGCCGCCAAGACCGGCGGCAACTACGCGGCTTCGCTCGTCGCGCAGGCCCAGGCCGCCGAGCACGGCTGCGACCAGGTGGTCTGGCTCGACGCCGTCGAGCACCGCTGGATCGAGGAGATGGGCGGGATGAACCTGTACTTCGTGTACGGCGACCGCATCGTCACCCCCGAGCTCACCGGCTCGCTCCTCCCCGGCATCACCCGCGACTCCCTCCTCACCATCGCCCGCGACCTCGGCTACACCGCCGAGGAGGGCCGCATCACCACCGAGGACTGGAAGCGCGACAACGAGAACGGCACCCTGACCGAGGTCTTCGCCTGCGGTACGGCCGCCGTGATCACCCCGGTCGGCTCCGTCAAGTCGGAGCGCGCGAACTGGACCCAGGGCAACGGCGAGCCCGGCGAGGTCACCATGAAGCTCCGCAAGGCCCTCCTGGAGCTCCAGACCGGCCACACCGCCGACACCCACGGCTGGATGCACCAGCTCGGCTAGTCGGCCCCGCCCCGAACCGCCCGAAGGCCCCCCGCGCAGTGCACGGGGGGCCTTCGGTGTGTGAGGGGGCAGGGGGCGTGGTCAGCGCTTCCCGTCCGCCTCGCCCTCGCCTTCGTACTCCTTCGTGCCCTCGGACTTCTTCTCGTCCCCGGGCTTCTTCCCGCGCTCCTGGTCCTTTCCCTCCGGACCGAGGCCCACCAGGGTGTCGCCGAAGGCGTAGGCCAGACCCGCGACTCCCTTGACGATCTTTCCCGCCACGTATGCGAGTTCTTCCACGACGCCTCCCCGTGCCGTTCGGGGCGGCCCTTTTCCTGTTCGGCCGCCGCTGCAGAGGGAGACGCCGCCGCGGGCCGGTTGGTTGAGCGCCGCAGCAGGTACGGGGACCCGCGTACGGGGTGACTCAGGCGGCCACCGGCTCCTCGGCGGCTTCGGCCGGTGCCGGGGCGGGGGCCGTGCGGGCGGTCAGGGCCGCGTAGATCAGGCCGCCGGTCAGTCCGGAGAGGACGAAGGAGCAGTCGACGCCGCCGGTCAGGGCCAGCAGCGGGCCCTCGTAGAACGGGGTGGTCACGGCGAGCAGGCCGACGCCCGCGCCGATGGCCCAGGAGAGGGCGGCAGGGACGTTCCAGCCGCCGCGGAACCAGTAGATCCCGCCCTTGGCGCGGCGGTTGAAGACCTGGAGGGCATCGGCGTCGTAGTGCCCGCGGCAGCGGACGTAGCCGATGAGGGTGATCACGGCCCACGGGGTGCCGAGCGCGGTCAGCACCAGCACGAAGGAGGTCATCGCGGCCTGGACGTCCCACTCGAAGGAGCCGACGAAGACGAAGGCGGTGGCCACGGCCGCGGCGATCACGGTGGCGGTGGTGCGGGTGGCCCGGGGGACGATGGCGTCGAGGTCGAGGCCCATGGAGTAGAGCATCAGGCCGGCGTTGCCGACCGATCCGGCGGCCGCGGCGACCAGCAGCGGAAGCAGGTACCAGAACGGCGCGGCCTCGACCAGCGGACCGGCGTAGTCGGCCCCGGCGCGGGCGGCGAGCGCGGTGTAGGTGCCGAAGAGCTGCGGGACCAGCAGTCCGACGAGCAGGCCGAGCCCGGTGGACCGGAGCACCTTGCGGGGGCTGTGCCGGTGCGGGGAGATGTAGCGGGTGTAGTCGCCGAGCAGGGTGATGAAGGCGACGGGCCCGCTGAGCCCGGCGGCGACGGCGGCGAGCAGCCAGGTCGGCCAGAAGGAGCCGAGCAGGTACGCGGTGTCCGGCGGGGCGGCGGCGGTGAAGTCGGGGGCGTAGGCGAACACGCCGGCGGCCAGCAGCAGCACCATGCCGATGGAGAGCACCTTGCTCATGCGCAGCAGCAGCCGGTAGCCGAAGACGGCCGCGACGACGGTGGCCGCGGCGAGCACCCCGTACATCACGGCCCGGGAGAGGCCGGTGTCGGGCAGCCCGGTGAGCCGGGACAGGGCGCCGACCATCACGTCGCCGCCTATCCACAGGGTCAGCGCGGTGTAGCCGAGGGAGAGCAGCAGGCCGACCACCGAGCCGACGAGCCGGCCGCGTACGCCGAACTGGGCGCCGCTGGAGGTGGAGAGGTTGGTCCCCGTGCGCAGGGAGACGAGCGCCAGCGGCGCGGTGAAGGCGATGCCGACGAGGGTGCCGGTCACGATGGCGGTGACCGAGGGCCACAGACCCAGCCCGAAGGACGGGGGCAGCCAGCCGAAGACGATCACACCGAGGCAGAGATTGGAGCCGAGGAGGATCGAGATCAGGTCACGGGGACCGCTCGTCCGTTCCTCCTCCGGGATGGTGTCGACTCCGCGCTGTTCGATGGGCATGGGGGGACTCCCTTGGCAGGGCGGGGGGTGGCAATGCAATGTTTGAGCGACACTCAATGTGACCTAAGCCTTGGTCTCAGGTCAATGCTTCATTGCCGGGAAATGAAGAGTTAGAGTGATGCTCTAACCCATCGACTCGAAGGGTGGTGGATCGGCGTGCGGCTGACCCCTACGGAGCGCGACCGGCTGCTGCTCCGCGGTGCTGCGGAACTGGCCAGGGCCCGGCGGGCCCGCGGACTCAAGCTCAACGTCCCGGAGGCCACCGCGCTCATCGCGGACACGGTCTGCGAGGCCGCGCGCGACGGAAAGCGGCTCGCCGAGGCCATCGAGGAGGCCCGCTCCGTGCTGGGCCCCGCCGACGTCCTGCCGGGTGTCAGCGACGTGGTCACCGAGGTGCACGTGGAGGCCGTCTTCGACGATGGTTCCCGCCTCGCGGTGGTCTCCTCCCCGATCCGCGGCGCCACCGGCCTCGGCGAGCACGCCCCGGGCGCGGTCGTCCCCGGCCCCGGCGCCCCCCAGCCGGAGCCCGCGGTCCACCTGCGCGTACGCAACACCGCCCCGGTGCCGGTGAGCGTCACCTCCCACTTCCACTTCTTCGAGGCCAACCCGCGCCTCGACTTCGACCGCGCGGCCGCGTACGGCATGCGGCTGTGCGTGCCCGCGGGCTCCTCGGTCCGCTTCGACCCCGGCGGCGAGGCCGAGGTCGGCCTGGTCCCGATCGGCGGCGCCCGCATCGCCATCGGCTTCGCCGGCCTGGTGGACGGCCCGCTGGACGCTCCCGGAGCCAAGGAGCAGGCGCTGACCCGCGCCGAGGCCTGCGGCTATCTCGGCGCGGCCTCGGCGGCCTCGGCGGGCCCGCCGGGCGCCGCCCCGGCCCCGGGCTCCGGGCCCGCCCCGCGCGGCGGAGCCGCCGCTCCCGGCTCCAGTGACCGCCCGGAAGGGACCACGGCATGAGCCGGCAGACGCCCCACACGGACCACAGCGCGCACTGCGCCCCCGGCAGCCGGCACATCGACCCGCACGAGTACGCCTCCGTCTTCGGCCCCCGCGCCGGGGACCGGGTCCGGCTCGGCGACTCCGGGCTGACCGTCCGGGTGGAGTCGGATTCCCAGAAGCCCGGGGACGAGTTCCTGGCCGGCTTCGGCAAGACGGCCCGCGACGGACTGCACCTGAAGGCCGCCGCCGTACGCGACACCTGCGACGTGGTGATCAGCAACGTGCTGGTCATCGACGCCGTCCTCGGCATCCGCAAGGTCTCCATCGGCATCCGCGAGGGCCGCATCCACGCGATCGGCCGGGCCGGCAACCCCGACACCCTCGACGGGGTGGACGTGGTCGTCGGCACGGGCACGAGCATCGTCTCCGGCGAGGGCATGATCGCCACCGCCGGCGCCGTCGACACCCATGTGCACCTGCTCTCCCCGCGCATCATGGAGGCCTCGCTCGCCGCGGGCGTCACCACGATCATCGGCCAGGAGTTCGGCCCCGTCTGGGGCGTCGGCGTCAACTCCCCGTGGGCGCTGAAGCACGCCTTCAACGCCTTCGACGCCTGGCCCGTCAATATCGGCTTCCTGGCCCGCGGTTCCTCCTCGGACCCGGCCCCTCTGGTCGAGGCGCTCGCCGAGGGAGGGGCCTGCGGCTTCAAGGTCCACGAGGACATGGGCGCCCACACCCGCGCCCTGGACACCGCCCTGCGCGTGGCCGAGGAGTACGACGTCCAGGTCGCCCTGCACAGCGACGGCCTCAACGAATGCCTCTCGGTCGAGGACACCCTGCGGGTGCTCGACGGCCGGACCATCCACGCCTTCCACATCGAGGGCTGCGGCGGCGGCCACGTCCCCAACGTCCTGAAGATGGCCGGCGTCGAGAACGTCATCGGCTCCTCCACCAACCCCACCCTGCCCTTCGGCCGGGACGCGGTCGCCGAGCACTACGGGATGATCGTCTCCGTCCACGACCTCAAGCCGGACCTCCCCGGTGACGCCGCGATGGCCCGCGACCGGATCCGCGCGGGCACGATGGGGGCCGAGGACGTCCTGCACGACCTGGGCGCGATCGGCATCACCTCCTCCGACGCCCAGGGCATGGGCCGCGCCGGCGAGACCATCCGGCGCACCTTCGCCATGGCCGCCAAGATGAAGGGCGAGCTGGGGCCCCTGGAGGGCGACGGCGAGGGCGACGACAACGCCCGCGTGCTGCGCTACATGGCCAAGCTGACCATCAACCCCGCCATCGCCCACGGCCTGGCCCACGAGATCGGCTCCATCGAGGTCGGCAAGCTCGCCGACATCGTGCTGTGGCGCCCCCAGTTCTTCGGCGCCAAGCCGCAGCTGGTCCTCAAGTCCGGCTTCCCGGCCTACGGGGTCACCGGCGACCCCAACGCCGCCACCGACACCTGCGAACCGCTGGTCCTCGGACCGCAGTTCGGCTCGTACGGGGCCACCGCGGCCGATATCTCCGTCGCCTTCGTCTCGGCCGCCGCGGCGGCCCTCGGCAGCGACGGGATGCCGACCCGCAGACGCCGGGTCGCCGTCCGCGGCACCCGGGGCATCGGCCCCGCGAACCTGCTCCTCAACTCCCGGGTGGGCGCGGTCGATGTGGACGCGCGCAGCGGACTGGTCTCCCTCGACGGAGAACCGCTGCGCTCCGAGGCGGCCGATTCGGTCTCCCTCAACCGCCTCTACTTCTTGTAAGCCGGCCCAACCCGTAAGCCGGCCCAGTCTGCAATCCAGCACAGCCCCTTAAGGACCTCCCTGCCATGACCGACACCACGCCCGTGAACGCCGGATTCCGGATGCCCGCCGAGTGGACGCCCCACGAGCGCACCTGGATGGCCTGGCCCAGCCCCAACCCGACCTTCACCGACGAGGCCGAGCTCGCCGCGGCCCGCGAGGCCTGGGGCGCCGTCGCCCGCGCCGTGCGCACGTACGAGCCCGTGACCCTGGTGGTCTCCCCGGGAGACGCCGAGGGCGCCCGCGCGATCGTCGGCGACGACGTCGAGCTGGTCGAGCGGCAGCTCGACGACGCCTGGATGCGCGACATCGGCCCGACCTTCGTCACCAACGACGCGGGCGAGCTGGCCGCCGTCGACTGGACCTTCAACGGCTGGGGCGCCCAGGAGTGGGCCCGCTGGGACCACGACTCGAAGATCGCCCGGGAGATCTCCGGCCTCGTCGGGACCCGCACCTACAGCACCGCGCTGGTCAACGAGGGCGGCGCCATCCATGTGGACGGCGAGGGCACCGTGCTCCTCACCGACACCGTGCAGCTCGGCAAGGGCCGCAACCCCGACTGGACCCGCGAGCAGGTCGAGGCCGAGATCCACGCCCACCTGGGCACCACCAAGGCGATCTGGCTCCCGTACGGCCTGGCCGGCGACTACGGCACCTACGGCACCCAGGGCCACGTGGACATCGTCGCCGCCTTCGCCCGCCCCGGCGTGGTCATGGTCCACAGCCAGCCCGACCCGGCCCACCCGGACCACGAGCGCGGCAAGACCATCGCCGCCCTCCTGCGCGCCTCCACCGACGCGCAGGGGCGGCAGCTGGAGGTCGTGGAGATCCCGGCGCCGACCGTGCTGGAAGAGGACGGGGAGTGGGTGGACTACTCCTACATCAACCACTACCTGTGCAACGGCGGCGTGGTCCTGTGCGCCTTCGACGACCCCCGCGACGAAGAGGCGGCGGAGATCTTCCGCGGTCTGTTCCCCGAGCGGACCGTGACGCTCGTCGACGCACGTACGATTTTCGCCGGGGGTGGCGGTATCCACTGCATCACCCAGCAGCAGCCGAAGGCCTGACCCCGAGCGGGCGGCCGGGACGAGGAGTGGGCCATGGTGGCGGGTGAGGTACGTGCCGCGCGCAAGAACGCGCCGCCGCGCGAGGACGTACTGGTCGCCGCCATGGCCACCATCGCCGAACGCGGCCTGGACGGTCTGACCATGGCGGGCCTCGGCCGCCAGGTCGGCATGAGCAGCGGCCACCTCCTCTACTACTTCCGCACCAAGGACGAGCTGCTGCTGCAGACCCTGGAGTGGAGCGAGGCGGCGCTCGGCACCCGCCGCCGCGCCCTGCTGTCCCGCCGCGGCCCGGCGCGCGAGCGCCTGCAGGCGTACGTGGACCTGTACGTGCCCGAGGGCGCCCGGGATCCGCACTGGACGCTCTGGCTGGAGGTCTGGAACCGCTCGCAGAACGCCGGGCCGGGGGAGCGGGAACGCCAGGGGGCCATCGAGGGCGCCTGGCACCGCGACCTGGTGGCCCTGCTCGCCGAGGGCATCTCGCGCGGGGAGTTCCGCCGGGTCGACCCGGACCGCTTCGCGGCCCGGCTGCGGGCCCTGCTCGACGGGTTCAGCATCCAGGTCGCCGTCGGCCTGCCCGGGATAGGGCGCGGCGACATCCTCGACCACGTCAGCGAGTTCCTCACCGAGGCGTTGACCCTGCAGGGTGATTCCAGCCCCGCCGGCGTTTGAGGCGCGGGGTCCGGGGCGGAGCCCCGGCAACGGAGCCGCACCAGGCCGGACGGGGGCGTGCCCGCATGCTGAGATCCCCGTCCATCCGCGGCATGCGGTATGGCAGACTGCCGACGTGCCTGCTCAGCTCATGATTATGGACAGCAGCGCGCCGGTCCCCAGTGGCCGCTGAGCCGCGGAAGAACTTCGCGGAGGCGGCCACCGTGCCTCAGACCCGCGCGCAGACCTCTCGCACCCGCGAGAGGTTTTTTCGTTTTCCGGCCCGAACACGCCGGAATCGGGCAGCGCGCGATGATGGGGGCAGTGGCGTCGGCCTGCCCGAGGGCGGGCATCCGGAACCACCCATCCGACAGGAGTCAGATCAGCATGACGACGACAGAGGCGACCGAGCCGACTGCGCCGGCTTCGGGCCCCGGCACCGATGACGGGTTCCACGTCTTCGACACGACCCTGCGCGACGGTGCCCAGCGTGAGGGCATCAACCTCACGGTCGCGGACAAGCTGACGATCGCCCGGCACCTGGACGACTTCGGGGTGGGCTTCATCGAGGGCGGCTGGCCCGGCGCCAACCCGCGCGACACGGAGTTCTTCTCGCGTGCCCGCGCGGAGATCGACTTCAAGCACGCCCAGCTCGTCGCCTTCGGCGCGACCCGCCGGGCGGGCGGCTCGGCCGCCACCGACCCGCAGGTCCGCGCCCTGCTGGAATCCGGCGCCCCGGTGATCACCCTGGTCGCCAAGTCCCACGACCGGCACGTCGAGCTCGCGCTGCGCACCACCCTCGACGAGAACCTGGAGATGGTCCGCGACACCGTCGCCCACCTGGTCTCCGAGGGCCGCCGGGTCTTCGTCGACTGCGAGCACTTCTTCGACGGCTACCGGGCCAACCCCGAGTACGCGAAGTCCGTCGTGCGCGCCGCCCACGAGGCCGGCGCCGACGTCGTGGTCCTCTGCGACACCAACGGCGGCATGCTGCCCGCGCAGATCGCCGCCACCGTGGCGACCGTGATCGCCGACACCGGCGCCCGCCTGGGCATCCACGCCCAGGACGACACCGGCTGCGCCGTCGCCAACACGCTGGCCGCCGTGGACGCCGGCGCCACCCACGTGCAGTGCACCGCGAACGGCTACGGCGAGCGGGTCGGCAACGCCAACCTCTTCCCTGTCGTCGCCGCGCTGGAGATCAAGTACGGCCGCAGGGTGCTCCCGGCGGGCGCCCTGGCCGAGATGACCCGGATCTCGCACGCCATCGCCGAGGTCGTCAACCTCACCCCCTCCACGCACCAGCCCTACGTCGGCGTCTCCGCCTTCGCGCACAAGGCGGGCCTGCACGCCTCGGCCATCAAGGTCGACCCGGACCTGTACCAGCACATCGACCCCGCGCGCGTCGGCAACACCATGCGGATGCTCGTCTCCGACATGGCCGGCCGGGCCTCCATCGAGCTCAAGGGCAAGGAGCTCGGCGTCGACCTCGGCGGGGACCGCGCGCTGGTCTCGCGGGTGGTGGAGCGGGTCAAGGAGCGGGAGCTCCAGGGCTACACGTACGAGGCCGCCGACGCCTCCTTCGAGCTGCTGCTGCGCGCCGAGGCCGAGGGCCGGGCGCGCAAGTACTTCCGCATCGAGTCCTGGCGGGCCATCGTCGAGGACCGCCCCGACGGCACGCACGCCAACGAGGCCACGGTGAAGCTGTGGGCCAAGGGCGAGCGGATCGTGGCGACGGCGGAGGGCAACGGCCCGGTCAACGCACTGGACCGCGCGCTGCGCGTCGCCCTCGAACGCTTCTACCCCCAGCTCGCGAAGTTCGAGCTGATCGACTACAAGGTCCGCATCCTGGAGGGCGCCCACGGCACGGCGTCCACCACCCGGGTCCTGGTCACCACGACCGACGGCGCCCGCGAATGGAACACGGTCGGCGTCGCCCCGAACGTCATCGCGGCCTCCTGGCAGGCCCTGGAGGACGCCTTCACCTACGGCCTCCTGCACGCGGGCGTCGAGCCGGCGGAGTAGCGGAGCAGCAGTCCAGCAGGGCGGGACATGAGGGCCGGGCCGATGGTCCTTATGTCCTGCTCACACAGGATTGCACCCGTTCGGGTAGCGTCGTGGATATGAGGACCAGGCTTATATCCGTACGATTTGGATCGCTGCTGGCCGCTCTGCTGCTGGCGCTGTCCGCGACCGCCCTGCTGGTCGCCCCGTCGGCCTCGGCCGCCGACGGGACCACCACCGTGGCGGAGGCCCTCAAGAAGGGCCCGGTCTACGTGGACCCCCGTGCCGAGGCGCAGCTGCCCCCCGCGCAGGCCGAGGCGCTCGCGAAGAAGATCAAGGACGCCGGGAAGCCGGTGTTCGTCGCCGTGCTGCCGGCCACCGCCGAGTTCCCCGCCGACAGCGTGCTCAAGACGGTCCGCACCGAGACCGGCATCACCGGCCTCTACGCGATCCGGCTCGGGGACGGCTTCAACGCCGGAGCCGACCGGGCCGTCATGCCGAACAACGCGGTCCGCAACCTGGTCGACGCCGTCAAGGCCGGGGGAGCCGTCGACGCGAACACCGAGCTCAACAACTTCGTGGACCAGGCCCTGGCCCAGGCCAAGGGCAGCGCGCCGGCCTCCTGGGGCACCGCGAGCACGGACGGCGGGGCCCCGGTGGGCGCGCTGATCGGACTCGGCGTGGTGGCCGCCGTCGGCGGCGGCGGGGCGTACGCGCTGGTCAAGCGCAACCGCAAGAAGAAGGAAGAGCTCCGGCGCGAGTCCATCGCCCGGCTGGGCGTGGTCGTCGACGAGGACATCACGGCCTTCGGCGAGGAGCTGGAGCGACTCGACTTCCACCCCGGTGAGCCCGGCGCCGACGATGCGATGCGCGCGGACTACGAGCAGGGCCTCGACTCGTACGAGAAGGCCAAGCAGATCATGGCCTCCGTGCAGCACCCGGAGGAGGTCAAGGGGGTCACCCAGGCGCTGGAGGACGGCCGGTACGCCCTGGCCTGCCTCGACTCCCGCCGGCAGGGCAGGCCGCTGCCCGAGCGCCGCGCCCCCTGCTTCTTCGACCCGCGCCACGGCCCGAGCACCGAGGACGCCGCCTGGGCCCCGGCGGGCGGGGCCGCCCGTACGGTCCCGGTCTGCACGGCGGACGCGGTCCGGCTGCGCGACGGCCAGGACCCGGCGGTCCGCACCGTGGCCACCGAGCACGGTCCGCGCCCCTACTACGACGCGGGCCCGGCGTACGGCCCCTGGGCGGGCGGTTACTTCGGCGGCGGCATCCTGCCCGGCCTGCTCATGGGCACGATGCTCGGCTCGATGATGTCGAGCCCGGCCTACGCCTCGGACTTCGGCGGCGGCAACGGCTTCGACGGAGGAGGCGGCGGTTTCGACGGCGGCGACGTCTCCGGAGCCGACTTCAACCCGTCCGACTTCGGAGGCGGGGACTTCGGCGGCGGAGGCGGCTTCGACGGCGGCGGGTTCGGCGGGGGCGACTTCTAGCCGCCCCCGGACCCGCGGTGTGGAACGGGGCTCGCTCAGGCCTGCTTGATCGCCGAGATGTCGAAGGTCAGCTTCACCTTGTCGCTGACCATCACGCCGCCGGTCTCCAGGGCCGCGTTCCAGGTCAGACCCCAGTCGGAGCGCAGGATCTCGGCCGAGCCCTCGAACCCGACGCGCTCGTTGCCGTAGACGTCGGTGGCCGAGCCGCCGAACTCCAGGTCGATGGAGAGCGGGCGGGTGACGTCCTTGATGGTCAGCTCGCCGGTGATGCGGTAGGCGTCGCCGCCGAGCTGATGCGCCTGCGTGGAGCGGAAGGTCATCAGCGGGAAGGTCTCGGCGTCGAAGAAGTCGCCGGAACGCAGGTGGCCGTCGCGGTCGCCGATGCCCGTGTCGATGGAGGCGATCTTCACGTCGATGGAGGCGGTGGAGCGGGACGGGTCGGAGCCGTCCAGGTGCAGGGTGCCCTCGTGGTCGGCGAAGGTGCCGCGGACGTTGGTGACCATCGCGTGGCGGACGGTGAACCCGATGCTGCTGTGCGCGGCGTCGATGACGTAGTCACCGGTGAGCGCGGCGAGGGCCGGGTCCACGTCGAGGGTGGCGACGGCGGTGGTGGCGGTGTCCTGGGCGCGGCGGGTGAAGAGACCCATTGCTTCTCCTTGGTAGGGGTGCCGCTCGATGTGTCCGGCACTCGTTGAACTTTCAACAAGAAGGACGCTAGACCCATTCCGTTCAAATTTCAACCTCTGAAGTTCTTGTAGGGGGCTTGGGTGTCCTGATGACACCTTGGGGGCGGCTTGGCGTCATCGAGGCCGGTCCTTTGTGGGGAACCCACAAAGGACCAACGTCCTGCCTGGTGGGCCCCGCGGTGCCCCCACCGGTTCTGTCCGGCCCGGACAGCGGAAGACACCTGACACTGTGCGGACTCGACGGAGGGTTTTTCCGGTCCGGCTTCGTAAGGTCATTACATGACCGTTGTGGACCAGATTCCGAGCGAGCCGACGGACGCCCGCGGCCGCGTGGCCGAACTGCACGACCTGCGCGAGCAGGCGCGGCGCGGACCGAGCGACCGGGCGACCGAAGCGCAGCACGCCAAGGGCAAGCTCACCGCCCGCGAGCGCATCGCTCTGCTGCTCGACGAAGGTTCCTTCAAGGAGGTCGAGCAGCTCCGCCGCCACCGCGCGACGGGCTTCGGCCTGGAAGCCAAGAAGCCCTACACCGACGGTGTCATCACCGGCTGGGGCACGGTCGAGGGCCGCACGGTCTTCGTCTACGCACACGACTTCCGCATCTTCGGCGGCGCCCTGGGCGAGGCCCACGCCACGAAGATCCACAAGATCATGGACATGGCCATCGCGGCCGGTGCCCCGCTGGTCTCCCTCAACGACGGCGCCGGCGCCCGAATCCAGGAGGGCGTCTCCGCGCTCGCCGGGTACGGCGGCATCTTCCAGCGCAACACCAAGGCCTCGGGCGTCATCCCGCAGATCTCGGTGATGCTGGGCCCCTGCGCCGGCGGCGCGGCCTACTCCCCGGCGCTGACGGACTTCGTGTTCATGGTCCGGGACACCTCGCAGATGTTCATCACCGGCCCGGACGTGGTCCGCGCGGTGACCGGCGAGGAGATCACCCAGAACGGCCTCGGCGGCGCGGACGTGCACGCCGAGACCTCGGGCGTGGCGCACTTCGCGTACGACGACGAGGAGACCTGCATCTCCGAGGTCCGCTACCTCATCACGATGCTGCCCTCCAACAACCGCGAGAACCCCCCGGTCCACGAGACCACCGACCCGGCCGACCGCCGCTCCGACGTCCTGCTGGACCTCGTACCGGCCGACGGCAACCGCCCGTACGACATGCTCAAGGTCATCGAGGAGCTCGTCGACGAGGGCGACGTCCTGGAGATCCACGAGCGCTGGGCCCGCAACATCATCTGCGCCCTGGCGCGGATGGACGGCCAGGTCGTCGGCATCGTCGCCAACCAGCCCGGCCACCTCGCCGGCGTCCTGGACATCCACGCCTCCGAGAAGGCGGCGCGCTTCGTCCAGCTCTGCGACGCCTTCAACATCCCGATCATCACCCTCCTGGACGTCCCCGGCTTCCTGCCGGGCGTCGACCAAGAGCACGGCGGCATCATCCGCCACGGCGCGAAGCTGCTGTACGCGTACTGCAACGCGACCGTGCCGCGGATCTCGCTGATCCTGCGCAAGGCCTACGGCGGCGCCTACATCGTCATGGACTCCCAGTCCATCGGCGCCGACCTCACCTACGCCTGGCCGACCAACGAGATCGCCGTGATGGGCGCCGAGGGCGCCGCCAACGTCATCTTCCGCAAGCAGATCGCGGACGCCGAAGACCCCGAGGCAATGCGTGCGCGCATGGTCAAGGAGTACAAGGCGGAGCTGATGCACCCTTACTACGCCGCCGAGCGAGGCCTCGTCGACGACGTGATCGACCCCGCGGAAACCCGCGAGGTCCTCGTCGCCGCCCTCGCCATGCTCCGCAACAAGCACGCCGATCTGCCGTCGCGCAAGCACGGCAACCCGCCGCAGTAGACGTCGAAGGAGAACTGCCACCGATGAGCAACGCCACCGGCACCCTGCTGAAGGTCGAGAAGGGCCACGCCGAGCCCGAGGAGCTGGCCGCGATCACCGCGATCCTGCTCGCCCGCGCCGCGGCCACCCCCGAGGACGCCTCCGGTTCCGCCGTCCCCTCCCAGGCCGGCTGGCGCCGCCTGGAGCGCACCCCCGGCTTCCGCGGCCCGCGCAGCTGGCAGGGCTAGTACGCGAAGCCCCGCAGGCACCACGTGAAAAGCCCCCCGCACTCCTTCGAGTGCGGGGGGCTTTCGCGTACGACCGGGACGGCTACCGCAGGCGGGCCATGAGGGCGTGCTCGACCAGGGTGATGAGTGCGCTCTTGGCGTCCGCGCGGTGGCGGGCGTCGGTGGTGATGATGGGGGCGTCCGGGCCGATCTGCAGGGCCTCGCGGACTTCCTCCGGGGTGTACGGCTGGTGCCCGTCGAAGCCGTTAAGGGCGATGACGAAGGGCAGGCCGCTGTTCTCGAAGTAGTCGACGGCCGGGAAGCAGTCGGCGAGACGGCGGGTGTCGACGAGGACGACGGCGCCGATGGCGCCGCGCACGAGGTCGTCCCACATGAACCAGAAGCGGTCCTGTCCGGGGGTACCGAAGAGGTACAGGATCAGGTCCTGGTCCAGGGTGATGCGGCCGAAGTCCATGGCGACCGTGGTGGTCGTCTTGTCCCCGGTGTGCGTGAGGTCGTCGATGCCGGCGGAGGCGCTCGTCATGACGGCCTCGGTGCGCAGGGGGTTGATCTCGGAGACGGCGCCGACGAACGTGGTCTTGCCCACGCCGAAGCCACCCGCCACCACGATCTTCGCGGAGGTGGTGGAGCGAGCAGGAGCCGCTCCGCCGTTAGAGCTTGCGAAGTCCACTGAGCACCCTTTCGAGCAGTGTCACGTCTGGCTGGCCGCCGGCGGACTCGTCGCCGCCGGGCTGGTGGATGGCCACGAGGCCGGCCTCGGCCAGGTCGGCGACGAGGATCCGGGCCACGCCAAGAGGAATGGAGAGGAGTGCCGAGATCTCCGCGACGGATTTGATCTCCTGGCACAGGAGGCAGATGCGCTGGTGCTCGGGCAGCTGCCCTTGCAGGCGCGCGGGATCGGCCGTGGTGCTGACCAGTGCCTCGATGGCGAGCTGGTAGCGCGGACGGGTCCGGCCACCGGTCATCGCGTACGGGCGCACCAGCGGGTTGTGCGCCTGCGGAGCCTGCGGGCGCCCGCCGCGCGGAGGCTGCTGCGGGGGCCGGTAGGACTGCCCGGGCTGCTGCGGCCGGCCGTACGGCTGCTGCTGGTAGGGCTGCCGCTGGTACGGCTGCCCCGCGGCGGGGTCGTGCTCCGGCGCGGGCCGGTTGCTGGGAGCGGAAGGGAAGTTGAAGCGGTTCTGGTCGTGCCCACCCTGCGGCTGCTGCGCGCCGCCATAGGGATGTCCTCCGGGTGTTGTCACGTTTCCTCCTCCGACTCCAAGTACGCAGTACTCCCTGTGGAACCGCGCCACCGCACCCTATGGTGCAGTGACGCGAAACGCACTGCCTGTCTGCTAGTTGAGAAGGCTGCCCTGCAGTTCGGCGCGCAGATCCGGAGTGAGGACACTGCCGGCGCGGTCCACCAGAAGGGCCATCTCGTAGCCCACGAGGCCGATGTCGCACTCGGGGTGCGCGAGCACCGCGAGCGAGGATCCGTCGGAGACGGACATGAGGAAGAGGAACCCGCGGTCCATCTCCACCACGGTCTGGTTGACGGCGCCGCCCTCGAAGATGCGGGAGGCACCGGCGGTCAGCGACGTCAGCCCGGAGGCCACGGCCGCCAGCTGGTCGGCGCGGTCCCGCGGGAATCCGTCCGACATGGCCAGAAGGAGGCCGTCGGCGGAGACCACCACCGTGTGGGACACCCCGGGGGTGTTGTCCACGAAGTTGGTGATCAACCAGTTCAGGTTCTGCGCCGCCTGGCTCATCGCGCTCACACTAACGCTCCTGGTCATAGCTGTTACTTGACTGCTCGGATCCCGCATTGCGGCCCTGCTGGACGCCGCGTCGCAGGTTGCTCAACCTGCCACGGATGTCCTCCGGGGCACGGGAGACCTCGGGGCCTCCCTGCGGCGTCGTCTCCGCAGCGCCCTCGACCAGGTTGGCCTTGGGCACCCGCCGGGGGAGACCGGAGGGGGTGACCCCGCCGGCCTTCGGCTCGCGGAGCTTGGCGGCCTGCTGCCAGCGCTCGTCGTTGTTCGAGCGCCAGTCGGCGGTTCCGTCCGTTCCCTCGGTGGCCTTCTCCGGAGCCGCGGGCTGCTGCTGACGCTGCGGCCGCTGCTCGAAGAGGTAACCGGAGGACTCCGTTTCCTGCTGTCCCGGCCGCTGCTGCGGCTGGCTGCCGCGTCGCGGCAGGCCCGCCCCGGTCACCTGGTGGCCGGCGTCGGCGGTGGCGCCCGGACGGTCGAAGCCTACGCGTTCCGGGGCCGGTTCGGGAGCGGCCGGTGATTCCGATTCGGTCCCGTAATCCTGCTGGTAGGAGCCCGAGTAGGTGTTCTGCTGGGGCCACTCCGCCGCCGTGGAGCTGGAGTCGTACCCGCCGTCGTAGGCCGGGATCTCCTGTCGCTGATCCGTGTACCCGGGTTCCGGATAGCCGTACTCCTGCTGGGTGTACGCGTCGTATCCCTGCCCGGCCTGAGCGGATTCGTAACCGAGGTCGTAGCCCTGCGCGGGCTGCTGCTCGTAGCCCTGGTACGGCTGGTACGCGTGCTCCGGCTGGGGTTCCGGATAGTCGGCCGCCGGCTCCTCGTACGGGGCCTCGCCGTACGGGGCCTGCGCCTGCGGGTAGCCGACCTGCGCCTCCAGCGCCGCCCGGCGCTCCTCGCGGCCCAGGGACCGGCCGACCGGGTCGGCGACGGGCTCGTCGTAGCCCGGCTGGGGCTGGTCGGCCCGGTGGACCTCGTAGCGGGAGTCGTCGAAGCCGAGCTCGGCGGCCGTGCGCAGCGCGGCCGGCTGCTGGGCCTGCTGGCGCGGGATCATCTGGGAGACCGTGAAGTCGTCCGCCGGGATCTCCTCGCCACCGCCACCGTGGGTGATGGCGTCGGGGAGCATGACCAGCGAGGTGGTGCCGGCCGCCTCGCCCGAGGGGCGCAGCTGGACGCGGATGCCGTGCCGGTCGGCCAGCCGGCCGACCACGAACAGACCCATGCGCTGCGAGATCGCGGCGTCCACGGTCGGCGGGTTGGCCAGCTTGTGGTTGATGTCCGCGAAGTCCTCGGCGGTGAGGCCGATTCCCTTGTCGTGGATCTCGACCATCACGCGGCCGTCGGGCAGACGGGTCGCGTTGACGCGGACCTTGGTCTGCGGGGAGGAGAAGGTGGTGGCGTTCTCCAGCAGCTCGGCGAGCAGGTGCACGAGGTCGGTCACGGCCTGGCCGTGGATCTCGGCCTCGGAGACGCCCGACAGCTCCACGCGCTCGTACTGCTCCACCTCGGAGGAGGCGGCGCGCAGGACGTCGACGAGGGGGACCGGCTGGTCCCAGCGGCGGCCCGGCTCCTCGCCCGCGAGGATGAGGAGGTTCTCGCCGTTGCGGCGCATGCGGGTGGCCAGGTGGTCCAGGCGGAAGAGGTTCTCCAGCTGGTCCGGGTCGGCCTCGTTGTTCTCCAGCTCGGTGATCAGGCTCAGCTGGCCCTCGATCAGCGACTGGTTGCGCATGGAGAGGTTCGTGAAGATCGCGTTGACGTTGCCCCGGAGGAGGGCCTGCTCGGCGGCGAGCCGGACGGCCTCCCGGTGGACCTGGTCGAAGGCGCGGGCGACCTCGCCGATCTCGTCCTGGGAGTCGATCGGGATCGGCAGCACCCGGGTGTCGACCTTGCCCGGGTCGGTGCGCGAGAGCTGGTCGACGAGCATCGGCAGGCGCTGCTCGGCGATGTCGAAGGCGGCGCCGCGCAGACGGCGCATGGCCTTGCCCATCTGGCGGGCCATCATGCCGGCCAGGATGAAGGCGGCGAGCAGGGCCACGACCACGATGGCGCCGGTCAGGATGGCGTCGCTGCGGGCCTCGTCGGAGACGGCGCCCGAGTCCTTGAGGGCCTTGGCGAGGAGTTCCTTCTCCAGCTCGGCGTAACCGTCGAACTTGGCGGTGGCGGCGGCCTGCCACGCCTGCGGGGTGGTGCCGTCCAGCGCGAGCTTGGCGGGCTTCTCGCCGCTGGCTATCGCCTCGGTCATACCGGTGAGCGCGGAGTCGTTGACCACGGGCGGGGCGTGGAAGGGGGTGCCGGCCTGCTCGGCCGCCTGCTTGGCGGCGGCGAGCCGGGCGGCGCCCTCCTCGGACTTCTTGCCCATGATCTCGCGCAGGCGTGCGACGTCCTCGTCGGTGCCGGCGGCGACGTACTCGCCGATGGCGATCTCCTCGAGGTACGCGTACGAGGAGAAGGCGACGAGCTGGGCCTTGCGGATCTCCTCGTTCGCGCTCGGGCGCACCAGCAGGTGCGTGCCCACGGAGCGCTGCAGCGAGTTCGCGGCCTTGGAGAGTTCGAGGGCGTAGACCATGCGGCCGTACGAGGTCACGTTGCCGGTGCCGAGACCGAGCTCGTTGGAGAACTGCATGAGGTAGTGCTGGACCAGCACGTACCCCTCTTCGGTCGGGATCGGTCCCATGGCCTTGGGGAGGGCCTTCTTCGGCGTCTCGAGCGCCGCCTGGTAGGCCGTCTTGCGGACCTGCTCCAGCTTCGGCTCCTCCTGGCGGAAGAGCTCCAGGCGGCGTTCCAGGCCCTGGCCCTCGGGCAGGTCCTTCACGGACTCGGCGAACTTCGCCTTGGCCGCGTCGGTGGCGGAGTACGCCTTCAGGACGGCCTCGGACTCGCGCTGGCCCTTGAGCAGGGGATCGGCCGTCAGGTCGCGCTCGTTCAGCAGCGCCTGGCCGTACTCGGCGGCGGCCTGGACGATGGCGGCGGTCTTCTCCGCGTCCTTGGCCTCGTCCCAGGTGTCGATCGAGCCCTTCACCTGGAAGCCGCCCATGACCAGTCCGACGAGGACCGGGACGAGCAGGATGGCGTTCAGACGGGTCGGCACGCGCCAGTTGCGGGGCGAGAACCTGCTGGTGCTTCCGCCGCTCACGGATGGTTCCACGGGTACGTCAAGGGGAGACGCGGCCGCGCGCGGCGGCGGGGTGAAGTTGCCGCGCGCGGGTTCATCCGCGGGGCTCGAGTTGCTTCGCCTCACTCGACCAACAACCTCTCGGCGGTGCTACTAGCTAGTTCGTTGAATTCCAGCACGGTTAACGGCCGTGTTCCAAACAGTTGAAATCGGCCATTCCTAGAGCCTTATGCCCCACATAAACCGGACATAAAGAGCGTCCTGCGGCAAAAATGGGGCCAGTTGTGAGCGCAGTGACACCGGGCGAACGCACCCTGTGGCCAACTACCGGCAATTCTCTGTCGAAACGTTATGAACGAAGGGGGCGGGCCGTGTCGCATGACACAGCCCGCCCCCCAAAACCGGCCGATGAGGCCATCGTTGCGCGTGCTTCTACTTGAGCCGCGCCATCAGGGCGTGCTCGACGAGCGTGATGAGCGCGCTCTTGGCGTCCGCGCGGTGGCGGGCGTCGGTGGTGATGATGGGGGCGTCCGGGCCGATCTGCAGGGCCTCGCGGACTTCCTCCGGCGTGTAGGGCTGGTGTCCCTCGAAGCCGTTGAGCGCCACGACGAACGGCAGCCCGCTGTTCTCGAAGTAGTCCACGGCCGGGAAGCAGTCCGCCAGGCGCCGCGTGTCGACCAGGACGATCGCACCGATCGCGCCGCGCACGAGGTCGTCCCACATGAACCAGAAGCGGTCCTGTCCGGGGGTACCGAAGAGGTACAGGATCAGGTCCTGGTCCAGGGTGATGCGGCCGAAGTCCATGGCGACCGTGGTGGTCGTCTTGTCCCCGGTGTGGGTCAGGTCGTCGATGCCCGCGCTCGCGGACGTCATCACGGCCTCGGTGCGCAGCGGGTTGATCTCGGAGACGGCGCCGACGAACGTGGTCTTGCCCACGCCGAAGCCACCCGCCACCACGATCTTCGCGGAGGTGGTGGAGCGAGCGGGAGCCGCCCCACCGTTAGAGCTTGCGAAGTCCACTGAGAACCCTCTCGAGCAGCGTTACATCCGGCGTTCCGCCGGCCTCTCCATTGCCCGGCTGGTGGATGGCCACCATGCCGGCCTCCGCCAGGTCGGCGACGAGGATGCGTGCGACACCGAGCGGCATGTTCAGCAGCGCGGAGACCTCCGCGACCGACTTGACCTCACGGCAGAGGGTGCAGATGCGCTGGTGTTCCGGGAGCAGCCCGGACAGGTGCATCGGATCGGCCGTGGTGCTGACCAGGGCCTCGATGGCGAGCTGGTAGCGCGGTCGGGTCCGGCCACCGGTCATCGCGTACGGACGAACCAGCGGCTGGTCGCCTTCCGAGTACGAGTCTCCGTACTGATCGGAATAGGCGGGGGGCGGGGTCATTGATCCTCCGGGCTGGACAGCAATGGTCAGCGTGCCGTCTGACGGGGCGGCCGGTGGGGGGACGGTATGACGGCCTGGCGGTGGTACTGGGTTCCGGGGCCGCGGCCCCGGTCCCCCGGCCGGCAGTACCGTCCGGCCGGGAGAGCGGCAGTCAGATGAGCAGGCTTCCCTGCAGCTCCGCGCGCAGGTCCGGGGTGAGGACACTGCCGGCGCGGTCCACGAGGAGGGCCATCTCGTAACCCACGAGGCCGATGTCGCACTCGGGGTGCGCCAGTACGGCCAGCGAGGATCCGTCGGACACGGACATCAGGAAGAGGAACCCGCGGTCCATCTCCACCACCGTCTGGTTGACGGCGCCGCCCTCGAAGATGCGGGACGCGCCCGCGGTGAGGGAGGTCAGCCCGGAGGCCACCGCGGCGAGCTGGTCGGCCCGGTCGCGGGGGAATCCTTCGGACATGGCCAGAAGGAGGCCGTCGGCGGAGACCACCACGGTGTGGGACACCCCGGGGGTGTTGTCCACGAAGTTGGTGATCAACCAGTTCAGGTTCTGTGCCGCCTGGCTCATCGAACTCAACTATCGCTCCTGCTGGTAAGTGGGGTCGATGTGGTAACTGCCGGTGGCCGGGCCGGTGGTGCCGGCCTGCCGTCCCTGCTGGATACCGCGTCGGAGGTTGGTGAGACGGCCACGGACATCGTCCGGGGACCGCGAAACCTGGGGGCCGGCCTGTGCTTCGGCCTGCTGCTGCGCGGTGCCGGCCACGAGGTTCGCCCGCGGGACCCGGCGGGGCAGCCCCGACGTCGTGATGCCGCCGGCGGCGGGCTGGCGCACGCGCTCGGCCTGCCGCATCAGCTCGTCGTTCGGCGAGGAGCGCCAGCTCACGGTCGGCACCGCGCCCGTGGCCGTCTGCGCGGACTCGGCCGGAGCCTGCTCCTGGCCGCGCTGCGGCAGCTGGTGCTGCTGCGGGCGCTGCGGGGCGGCCGGAGCCGCCGGGGCGGGCTGCTGAGCCTGCTGCGGCACCGCCGGCACCTGGGCCGGGGCCTGGCCCGCCTCCTGGCGGAACCAGTTCGACTCCAGCGTGTCGAAGATCGGGCTGCGACCCTCGCCGGAACCCGAACCGGCCGGGGGCAGCGCCTCCGGACGGGGCGCCTGCGGCAGCCGCGGAGCCTCGGCGCGCGGCGGCGGTACGGGGGCGTAGTCGCCCTGGGGCTGCGGGGCCTGGCCGGGCTGGGCGTAGCCGCCGACGCCGGGGCCGCCGGGCCGCTGGGCCTGGAAGTCCTGGCGGGCGAACTGCCCCGTGGCGGCCGGGTCGCCGAAGTCCTGGCGGGCGAACTGGCCGGTGGAGGCCGGGTCGCCGAACTCGGGGCGGGCGAACTGGCCCGTGGTGCCGTTGTCGTAGCCGCCCGTGCCGCCGGCCTGCGGGGCCGGGGCGTTGAAGTCGGGCCGGGGGAACTCGGAGGTGGAACCGGGGCCCGACAGCTCGTCGTGGCCGCGCGGTACGTCGTGACCGCCCTGGGCCGCGCCCCACGTGGTGGTCTGGGGCATCGCGGCAGGTCCGCCGCCGGCGCCCGGGAGCTCCGGGCGGGGCGCGCCACCGCGCGGCGGCAGCTGCGGCCGGGGACCGCGCGCACCGGGGCCGCCGGCCTGCTGCTGACCCTGCTGCTGCGGGGCCTGCTGCTGGGGCTGGGACTGGTGAGGCTGCGGGGGCTGCTGGCCCTGCTGCTGCGGAGGCTGCGGGCGCTCGAAGCCGTTGCCCTGCGGGAACCCGCCGGGACCGGACGCCGTGGGGGCGCCGACCGGACGGGCCTGCGGACCGCCGAAGCCGCCCGGGCCGCCGGGAGACGGGACCGGACCGCGGCCCGGGAGCGGAGCACCCGAACCGAAGGCGCTCTGGGTCTGGCCGCCGGGGCCCTGCTGCTGCGGGGGCCGTCCGCCCTGCGGGCCGGGGCCCTGGGGCTGACCGCCGGGGCCGCCGTCGCGGCCCGGCAGGGCCGCGCGCTGGCCGGCGGCGGAAACCTGGCCGCGCTGCGGGGCCGCGCCCACGGGGGGACGTCCGCCGGGAGCGGGGATCGAGCCCTGCGCCTGGGCGCCGGGACCACCCTGGCCCGGGGCGCCGGGCGCACCCTGACCGCCCTGACCGGGCATCGGGGCCGGCTTCTTGCCGCCCTGGGCGACGTCCACCGGGAGCATGACGAGGGCCGTCGTACCGCCCGAGTCGGAGGGGCGCAGCTGGATGCGGATGCCGTGTCGCAGGGACAGGCGGCCGACCACGAACAGACCCATGCGGCGGGAGACGGAGACGTCCACGGTGGGCGGCGAGGCGAGCCGCTCGTTGATCGCGGCGAGGTCCTCGGGGGAGAGGCCGATGCCGGTGTCGTGGATCTCGACGAGCACGCGGCCGTCGGGCAGCGCGTGACCGGTGACCTTGACCTTGGTCTGCGGGGAGGAGAACGAGGTGGCGTTCTCCAGCAGCTCGGCGAGCAGGTGCACGAGGTCGTTGACCACGCGGCCGGCGACGTCGGTGCCGGGCACCGAGGAGAGTTCGATGCGCTCGTACTGCTCCACCTCGGACGCGGCGGCGCGGAGCACGTCGACGAGCGGGACGGGGCGGGTCCACCGGCGGCCCGGCTCCTCGCCCGCGAGGACGAGGAGGTTTTCGCCGTTACGGCGCATGCGGGTCGCGAGGTGGTCGAGCTTGAAGAGCGAGGACAGCTGGTCCGGGTCGGCCTCGCGCGACTCCAGCTCGGAGATGAGCGAGAGCTGGCGCTGGATGAGGCCCTGCGAACGGCGCGAGAGGTTGGTGAACATCGCGTTGACGTTGCCTCGCAGGAGGGCCTGCTCGGCGGCGAGGCGGACGGCCTCGCGGTGCACGTCGTCGAAGGCCGCGGCCACCTGGCCGATCTCGTCGCGGGTGTGCAGGCCGACGGACTCCACCGTCGTGTCCACGTCCTGCGGGTCGGACTCGGACAGCTGCTTGACGAGCTCGGGCAGCCGGTCCTGGGCGACGCGGGTCGCGGTGTCCTGCAGGCGGCGCAGGGAGCGGATCATCGAGCGGGCCATGACGAAGGCGCCGACGAGGGAGACACCGAGGACGATGAGGATCAGCGCACCGTTGATGAGGGCGTCGCGCTGCGACTCGTTCTTGAGCTCGCGGGCCTTCTGCTCCATGTCCTCGAGCAGGGTGAGCTCGATGACCTTCATGGCCTGCAGCTTGGTGTCGTCCGCGTCGTACCAGTCCATCCAGGACCGGTTCTTCTCCTTGGCGAACTGGTCCTTGTTGCCCAGGACGCGGCGGGCGTAGTGGTCCGCGGTGGCGATTTCCTGGTTGCCGTCGCCGAGCGCCGCGAGGAGCTCCTCGGGCTTGCCCTGGTAGACGAGCTCGAAGGTCTTGCGCGCCTGCTCCTCGCTGTTCTGGGCGGAGCGGGCGTACAGGCGGTCGTTCTCGGTGAGGTTGCCCGGCAGCGAGGGGTCCGCGGGGAGCGCGGCCGCGATGATCGCGCGCTGGATCGAGGCGTACTCCTTGGCGGAGGAGAACGCGGCCAGCGCGCGGGTGCGCTTGATCATCTCGGGGTTCGAGGTGGCCTGGGCCATGTCCTGCGAGAGCGAGAGCAGCGAGACGACCAGCGCGTTGTACTCGGTGACGGTCTGCTGGGCGCCGTTCTGGTACGCGTACTTGCGGATCTCTTCGAGGTTGTTGAGCCCGTGCGCGATCTGCAGGATGTTGTTGCGGATCGACCGGAGCGTCTCGTCGTTGCCCTCGGCGACGTCGACCTTGTCGGTCGCGGCGGCGAAGGCCCGGACGGCGGAGTCGGTCGAGTCGCGGACGCCCTGGACCAGGGTGCTGGGCTTGCCCGACTTGTCCACGGACAGCGGACCGGCGGAGTTGTCGCGCTCGGCCTGGAGCATGGCGGCCAGGTTGGTGGCCTGACGCGTCATCGTCGTCAGCAGCTGCATGTGCTCCAGCTGCGCGATGTCGTTGAGCGAGTCGTTGATGCGGAGGCCACCGAGGGTGGTGGCGGCGACGACCGGCAGGGTCAGCAGCGACACCAGTCGCGTGCTGATGCGCCAGTTCTGCATGGCCAGACGGGAACCGGTGCCACGGGGGGCCTGGGGTATCGCGACGTCGCGGCCGCCCGACTCGTCGTCGGCCTTCGAGCCGCCCTTGGGCTTGGCGCGCCCCTTGGCCTTGACCGCGGCGGAGCCGACAGGGCCCGCGGGGCTCCCGCTCTCGACAGCCGGCCCGCGGTTCTGGGCGTGCTGGGGCGAGGAGCCACGGTCGGTCCCGCCGCGCGGGTCCTGCTCCGGCGCGGCGTCCCCACGGCCCTGACGGGCCTGGGGAGACCCCTTGTCATCCCTCTTGAATCGTCCCTGCACTAGCGTCGCAACCTCTGGACCAGGCGTCCCGCCGGGCGACCGGTGGGACGGTGTCGAGTCGTGGGGCAATGCGCCCCATGGTGGTCGTCGGTGACCGGCGCGTCTCCCTCTCCGTTGCCGCCGCGCTCGGCGCTGTCTCGCGCCACCTGCGCGCCGGCTGATTCCCGCGGCGGTCCCGCGAATTCCAGCACAGAGGCGGATCTCCAACAAGGTGCGAGTCCTGGGCCGGGGAGTCGGTCACGTCGGGTGACGCATGTGCTACCCGACGTGCGTGCCAATTCATACGGAATCGGACTTACGCCGCCCAAACCTCGCCTCTGGCAAGCTGTCCCAGTCGCGATGATCGGGAGCGGAATGGCGCATTCAGTGGCGCAATGTCCGCTTTATGGGGTGGAATTGACTGACCCTTATGTCCGTAATGCCTGGTCGCTGGTGAGCAAACTCACATAGCCGTGGCCATTACTTCCCGGTTCGGCGGGGGATTCAGATGTTTAGCCTTGAGCTTTACAGGCTTGCCGCGAGCGACAAGCGGCACTCCGAAGGCAATCCGGCGGCGCCCGCCGCCACCATCCGACCTAGTGAGCCGAGGGCTTCGCACTCCGATGAAGACGACGATGATGTTCCGCAACATAGCCAACCCGCGCCGCACCACCCTCGCGCACCTCAAGGACGCCGAGGAGCTGCAGGCCGTGCCGGTCCCGGAGCACACCGTCGAGCTGCCGGCCCAGACCGCGAACCCGCGCCGCACCACCCTCATGAACGCGCCGGTCGCCGCCGCGCAGTAAAGAAGGGTGTCCGGCGAAAGCCGCGCGAAGCGTCGGCCCCCACCGCGTTAGCCTGGAGTCCGCAGACTCCAGCCAGCGGAAATACAGAGGGGCAGACGCAACACGTGCGCATCGCCAGGTTCTCGATCGACGGCAATGTCGCGTTCGGCGCGGTCGAGGGCAGCACTGCCCTCGGCGCCGAAGGTGAGCTCGTCCTCGACATCATCAAGGGCATCCCGTTCGCGGACTTCGAGCTCTCCGGCACGAAGGTCCCGCTGAGCAAGGTCCGGCTGCTGCCGCCCGTGCTCCCGAACAAGGTCGTGGCCATCGGCCGCAACTACCGGGAGCACGCGGCGGAGCTGGGCAACGAGGTCCCGGACGTCCCGATCACCTTCTTCAAGCCCTCCACCTCGGTGGTCGGCCCCGGCGACCCGATCGCCTACCCCTCCTTCTCCCAGGACCTCCACCACGAGGCGGAGCTCGCCGTGGTCATCGGCCGCATGTGCCGCGAGGTCCCGCGCGAGCGCGTCAAGGACGTCATCCTCGGCTACACCTGCGCCAACGACGTCACCGCGCGCGACGTCCAGCAGCGCGAGAAGCAGTGGGCCCGCGCCAAGGGCTTCGACAGCTCCTGCCCCCTCGGCCCGTGGATCGAGACCGACCTCGACCCGAGCGACCTGACCATCCAGTGCACCGTCAACGGCGAACAGCGCCAGCTCGGCCGCACCAGCGACATGGTCCGCTCCATCGAGGACCTGATCGTGCACATCACCGAGGCCATGACGCTGCTCCCGGGCGACGTCATCCTCACGGGGACCCCGGCCGGAGTCGGCCCCCTGAACGTCGGCGACGAGGTCGCCGTCACCATCGAAGGCATCGGCACTCTCACCAACAAGGTGATCAAGCGTGGCTAACGCGACCCCCCGCGTACGTTTCTGTCCGTCCCCGACCGGCAACCCCCACGTGGGTCTGGTCCGCACGGCCCTCTTCAACTGGGCGTTCGCCCGCCACCACGGCGGTACGTTCGTCTTCCGCATCGAGGACACCGACGCGGCGCGCGACTCCGAGGAGTCGTACGTCCAGCTGCTCGACTCGCTGCGCTGGCTCGGCTTCACCTGGGACGAGGGCCCCGAGGTCGGCGGCCCGCACGCCCCGTACCGCCAGTCCGAGCGCATGGACATCTACAAGGACGTCGCGCAGAAGCTCCAGGACGGCGGCTACGCCTACTCCTGCTACTGCACCACCGAGGAGCTGGACGCCCGCCGCGACGCGGCCCGCGCCGCCGGCAAGCCCTCCGGCTACGACGGCACCTGCCGCGAGCTCTCCGCGGAGCAGAAGGCCGCGTACGAGGCCGAGGGCCGCTCCTCGATCGTCCGCTTCCGGATGCCCGACGAGCCCATCACCTTCACGGACCTGGTCCGCGGCGAGCTGACCTTCACCCCCGACAACGTGCCGGACTTCGGCATCGTCCGGGCCAACGGCGCCCCGCTCTACACGCTCGTCAACCCGGTCGACGACGCGCTGATGGAGATCACCCACGTCCTGCGCGGCGAGGACCTGCTGTCCTCCACCCCGCGCCAGATCGCGCTCTACGGGGCCCTGATCGAGCTCGGCGTCGCCAAGGCGGTGCCCGCCTTCGGCCACCTGCCGTACGTGATGGGCGAGGGCAACAAGAAGCTCTCCAAGCGCGACCCCGAGGCCTCGCTCAACCTCTACCGCGAGCGTGGCTTCCTCCCCGAGGGCCTGCTGAACTACCTGTCCCTCCTGGGCTGGTCCTTCTCCAAGGACCAGGACATCTTCTCGATCGAGGAGATGGTGGCGAAGTTCGACATCCCGGACGTCAACGCCAACCCGGCGCGCTTCGACCTCAAGAAGGCCGAGTCGATCAACGCCGACCACATCCGCCTCCTGGACCCGAAGGTCTTCGCGGACCGCTGCGCCCCGTGGCTGCAGGCCCCGCACGCCAACTGGGCACCCGAGGACTTCGACACCGCCGCCTGGGAGCGCATCGCGCCGTACGCCCAGACCCGCGTCACGGTCCTCTCGGACATCACGGCCAACGTCGACTTCCTCTTCCTGAAGGAGCCGGTGGAGGACCAGGCGTCGTGGGACAAGGCGATGAAGGGCGACCCGGCGGCCCTCCTCACCACGGCCCGCGAGAACCTGGCCGCGGCCGACTGGTCGGACCCGGAGTCCCTCAAGCAGGCGGTCCTCACCGCCGGCGAGACCCACGGCCTCAAGCTCGGCAAGGCCCAGGCCCCGGTCCGCGTGGCCGTCACCGGCCGCACGGTCGGCCTCCCCCTCTTCGAGTCCCTCGAAATCCTGGGCAAGGACCGCTCCCTGTCCCGCATCGACGCCACCCTGGCCAAGCTCACCGCCGCGTAGCGCGCCACCGCGTCAGCAGTACCCCGTACGTCCCTCAGGGGCGGCGGCCGATCGCTACTTCAGCGATCGGCCGCCGCCCCTGAGGCGTTCCGCGTAGGGTCGGCCACATGGCGATCCGTGCGGTGCTCTGGGACATCGACGACACCCTGTTCGACTACACCCGGGCCGACCGGGCCGGGCTGGCCGCGCACCTGGCCGCCGAGGGGCTCGCGGAGCGGTACGGGGCTCCGGCCGAGGCGCTCGCCCTGTGGCGGCGGATCACCGACCGGCACTGGGAGCGCTACGCGGGCGGTGAGGGCACCTTCCAGGGGCAGCGCAGGGACCGGGTGCGGGAGTTCCTCGGGGAGCCCGCCCTGACGGACGCGCAGGCCGACGACTGGTTCGGGCGGTACGTGGAGCACTACACGGCCGCCTGGGAGCTGTTCCCGGACGTGGTGCCCGTACTGGACGCCCTCGCGGGCGGCTACCGGCACGGGGTCCTCACCAACTCCTCCCTCGCCAACCAGGACCCCAAGCTGCGCCGGCTCGGCCTGCGCGACCGCTTCGAGGTCCTCGTGTGCGCCGTCGAGCTGGGCGTCAGCAAACCGGAGGCCGGGGCCTTCCTCGCCGCGTGCGCCGAGATGGGGCTGGAGCCGGGGGAAGTGGTCTACGTGGGGGACCAGCCGGAGATCGACGCGCGCGGCGCCCGTGACGCCGGCCTGACGGCCGTGTGGCTGGACCGGGACGGCGGCCGCGGGCCGGGACCCGAGGGCGTGCACCGGATCGCCGGACTCGACCGGCTCCCGCAGGTGCTGGCCGGGGATACCCGTTTTGGAGCACGGTCAGGCATCCGGTAATGTTCTTTCTGCGCCGCCCGAGCGGGCCGAAAGGCCGGGCCGGAGGCGCTAACCGAACGAAAGTCCCTCAGGGTCTTGAGTTTTGGTGGGCTATAGTGTAATTGGCAACACGAGGGTTTCTGGTTCCCTTATTCTAGGTTCGAGTCCTGGTAGCCCAGCGCAGTTCCGTAGTAACGCAGTGCTTGCCCCCGTTGTGTAGCGGCCTAGCACGCCGCCCTCTCAAGGCGGTAGCGCCGGTTCGAATCCGGTCGGGGGTACAGATCCTTCCCGTGAGATGTTCAGGGTCGCACCCGGATGTTTTGATGCAGGATCGCTAGGGCCCCCGTTGTGTAGCGGCCTAGCACGCCGCCCTCTCAAGGCGGTAGCGCCGGTTCGAATCCGGTCGGGGGTACGGTGTCTAGCTGGTCTAGACCTTTGGGCTATAGTGTAATTGGCAACACGAGAGTTTCTGGTTCTCTTATTCTAGGTTCGAGTCCTGGTAGCCCAGCGCAGTACCGCAGTAACAGCTAGCCCCCGTTGTGTAGCGGCCTAGCACGCCGCCCTCTCAAGGCGGTAGCGCCGGTTCGAATCCGGTCGGGGGTACGCACAGAAGAGGCCCTCCGCGTTCATCGCGGAGGGCCTCTTCGCTGTTTCCGGACAGGGCGGACGCCGGGGCAAGAAGTACGGGCCCGGCGGCGCGTGTGCGGACGTGTGCGGCGTCTCACGCGCCCCCGGGCCCGGGGGGAAGGGTGGGAAGGTCTGCGACCGGGAGGTGCTCAGCTGGAGCGGCGCAGGGCCTCGGTCAGCCGGGCGGCCGCGTCGATGACGGCCTGGGCGTGCATGCGCCCCGGGTGGCGGGTCAGGCGCTCGATCGGCCCGGAGACCGATACGGAGGCCACCACGCGGTTCGACGGCCCGCGTACGGGCGCCGAGACCGATGCCACGCCGGGCTCCCGCTCGCCGATCGACTGTGCCCAGCCGCGACGCCGTACGCCCGAGAGCGCCGTCGCCGTGAAACGCGCGCCCTGCAGGCCGCGGTGGAGCCGCTCGGGCTCCTCCCAGGCCATCAGGATCTGCGCGGCCGAGCCAGCCTTCATCGGGAGCGTGGAGCCCACCGGGACGGTGTCCCGCAGGCCCGACAGCCGCTCGGCGGCCGCCACGCAGATGCGCATGTCGCCCTGACGCCGGTAGAGCTGCGCGCTCTCTCCCGTCACGTCCCGGAGGTGGGTGAGCACCGGTCCGGCCGTGGCCAGCAGGCGGTCCTCGCCGGCCGCGGCGGCGAGCTCCGCCAGCCGCGGTCCGAGGATGAACCGGCCCTGCATGTCCCTCGCCACCATCCGGTGGTGTTCCAGTGCCACGGCAAGGCGATGTGCCGTGGGTCGTGCGAGCCCTGTCGCCGCGACCAGCCCGGCGAGGGTGGCCGGACCGGACTCCAGTGCGCTCAGTACCAGAGCTGCCTTGTCGAGAACGCCGACGCCGCTAGAGTTGTCCATGAAACGATATTCGCGTCTCACACTGTGAAACGCAAGTTCAATTTTTCCAAGAACCAGCGAGTCTGTATGTGCGGGTCCACGAACCACTGGGTCCGAGCCGTCGTCCGGGACGTGGGGTACGGGCGATCAGGCGCACGAGATCTCTATCAAGCGCCGGCACAACCGGCCGGCCGGAGGGAAAGCGATGGGTAGGACACTCGCGGAGAAGGTCTGGGACGACCATGTCGTCCGGCGCGCCGAAGGCGAGCCCGATCTCCTCTTCATCGATCTGCACCTGCTGCACGAGGTGACCAGCCCGCAGGCCTTCGAGGGGCTGCGCCAGGCCGGCCGCAAGGTCCGGCGCCTCGACCTCACCATCGCGACCGAGGACCACAACACCCCCACCATCGACATCGACAAGCCGATCGCGGACCCGGTCTCCCGGGCCCAGCTGGAGACGCTGCGGGCGAACTGCGCCGAGTTCGGTGTGCGCCTGCACTCGCTGGGCGACGTCGAGCAGGGTGTCGTCCATGTCGTGGGACCGCAGCTGGGCCTGACCCAGCCGGGCACCACGGTGGTCTGCGGTGACTCGCACACCTCCACGCACGGCGCCTTCGGCGCGCTGGCGTTCGGCATCGGCACCAGCCAGGTCGAGCACGTGCTGGCGACCCAGACGCTGCCGCTGGCCCGCCCCAAGACGATGGCGATCACCGTCACCGGCGCGCTGGCCGAGGGCGTCACCGCCAAGGACCTGATCCTGGCGATCATCGCCAAGATCGGCACCGGCGGCGGCCAGGGCTACATCCTGGAGTACCGCGGCGAGGCCGTCGAGCAGCTCTCGATGGAAGCCCGCATGACCATCTGCAACATGTCGATCGAGGCCGGCGCCCGCGCGGGCATGATCGCCCCCGACCAGACCACCTTCGACTACCTCGAGGGCCGCGACCACGCCCCCGCGGGCGAGGACTGGGACGCGGCGGTCGCGTACTGGAAGACCCTGCGCACCGACGACGACGCCGTCTTCGACGCCGAGGTGGTCATCGACGGCACCACGCTGTCGCCGTTCGTCACCTGGGGCACCAACCCCGGCCAGGGCGCGCCCCTGTCGGCCAACGTCCCCGACCCGGCTTCGTACGAGGACGCTTCGGAGCGCAACGCCGCCGAAAAGGCCCTGGAGTACATGGGGTTGACCGCCGGCCAGCCGCTGCGGGACATCAAGGTCGACACCGTCTTCGTAGGTTCCTGCACCAACGGCCGCATCGAGGACCTGCGTGCCGTGGCCGGGATCATCGGGGGCCGCAAAGTCGCCGACGGCGTACGGATGCTGGTCGTCCCGGGCTCGGTGCGCGTCGCGCTCCAGGCCGTGGAGGAGGGCCTGGACAAGGTCTTCAAGGAGGCCGGCGCCGAATGGCGGCACGCGGGCTGCTCGATGTGTCTGGGCATGAACCCCGACCAACTGGCCCCCGGTGAGCGCTCCGCGTCCACCTCCAACCGCAACTTCGAGGGCCGGCAGGGCAAGGGCGGGCGCACCCACCTGGTGTCCCCGCAGGTGGCCGCCGCCACCGCGGTGCTGGGCCACCTGGCCTCGCCCGCCGACCTGTCCGACGCCCCCGCGACCGCCGGAGTCTGAGAACGATGGAAGCCTTCACCACCCACACCGGCCGGGCCGTCCCGCTGCGCCGCAGCAACGTCGACACCGACCAGATCATCCCGGCCCACTGGCTGAAGAAGATCACCCGCGACGGGTTCGAGGACGGGCTCTTCGAGGCCTGGCGCAAGGACCCGGAGTTCGTCACCAACCGCCCCGAGCGCGCGGGCGCGACCGTCCTGGTCGCCGGTCCCGACTTCGGCACCGGTTCCTCGCGCGAGCACGCCGTCTGGGCCCTGCAGAACTTCGGCTTCAAGACGGTCATCTCCTCCCGGTTCGCCGACATCTTCCGCGGCAACTCGCTGAAGAACGGTCTGCTGACCGTGGTCCTGCCGCAGGAGACCGTCGAGCAGCTGTGGAAGCTGACCGAGGCCGACCCCACCGCCGAGATCACGGTCGACCTGGTCGACCGCCAGGTCCGAGCCGAAGGCGTCGTAGCGGAGTTCGAGCTCGACGACAACGCCCGCTGGCGGCTGCTGGAGGGGCTGGACGACATCTCGCTCACCCTTCAGAACGAAGCGGACATCGCCACCTACGAAAGCGTCCGGCCGGCCTTCAAGCCGCGCACGATTCAGGCGTGATTCCAGCCTGATCAGCGCTTATTCGCCTTAGGGTGATCACATAGGCAACACTGTGCCCCCTGCCGTCCGGCAGGGGGCACAGTCGTGTGTTGAGGCCCCGTGAGGCGACAACTCGCCCCAGATGGCACAATCTGTGCATGGAACGCGACAGTCAACTTGAGCTCTACGGACTTGTCGCCGACCGATTGAAAGAAGCACACACAAGGGTGCGCACACTGCAAGTCCCGGAGGGCGTAAGGATGGCGCTGACCCGGAAGCTGTTGGTCGTCACGGCCGCGGCGAAGCATGATCTCGCCGATGCGGCAGTGCGCCTGGACAGGTTGATGAAGGACCTCGACGAGGGTCGATTCCCTGAAGGCGACGGATGCGAAGGAACTCCGTAACGGCCTACAACGTTGCGGCACTAGGGTGATAAGCCCGTTTCGTGTTTGATTTGCGGTATATATCCGCCTAACGTGCGAAATAAGCTTGAACACATTCGTTCTGGCGAAGTCTCCGAAGGGGAAGACGTTGAACAAGGCGCAGCTCGTAGAAGCGATTGCCGACAAGCTGGGCGGCCGTCAGCAGGCCGCGGACGCCGTCGACGCGGTCCTGGACGCCATCGTCCGTGCGACCGTCGCGGGCGACCGGGTCTCGGTCACGGGCTTCGGCTCGTTCGAGAAGGTCGACCGCCCGGCCCGCTACGCCCGCAACCCCCAGACGGGTGAGCGCGTCCGGGTCAAGAAGACCTCGGTTCCCCGCTTCCGCGCGGGCCAGGGCTTCAAGGACCTGGTCAGCGGCACCAAGAAGCTGCCCAAGGGCGGCGAGGTGTCGGTGAAGAAGGCGCCCAAGGGCAGCCTCACCGGTGGCGCTTCGGCGACGGTCAAGAAGGCCGCCGCGAAGAAGGCCGCACCCGCCAAGAAGGCGGCTGCAGCGGCCAAGACCACGGTCGCGAAGAAGACCACGGCCAAGAAGGTGACCGCCACCGCCAAGAAGACGGTCGCCAAGACCGCCGTGGCGAAGAAGGCCGCCCCCGCGGCCAAGAAGGCGACGGTCAAGAAGACCGCTGCGGCGGCGAAGAAGACCACCGCCACCGCGAAGAAGACCGCCCCGGCGGCCAAGAAGGCCACCGCGGCGACGAAGGCGCCCGCCAAGAAGACGGCGACGCGCAAGGCCACCGCGAAGAAGACCACCGCCCGCAAGACCAAGTAGGGCAACGAGTCACACGCGCCGGGCCGGTTTCCCCGCAGTGGGGAAACCGGCCCGCGGTGCGTCGGAACGCCGGTCGGAACGCCGCAGGGCGGCCGGCCGCCGGAAAGTCTGCGGTCAGAAGGTCCGCGGTCAGAAGGTCTGCAGCGTGACCAGGGTGATCCGCAGGCCCGCGCCCTCGCCGTCCGTCTCGATCCGCACCCGCTGCCCGGGACGAAGCAGCCGCAGGCCGCCCGCGTCGAAGGCCGGGGCCTCGAAGGGCACCGGGGTGCCGTCGTCCAGCAGCACACTGCCGCTGCGGGTCTGGGAGTCGTACGTGTACGCGGTCGCCTGCATACGGGCACTGTATCGGGCCGTATGGCGCCCCACGCCGAGGGCCAGGGCCGTCCGCAGATCGGCCCCCGTGTCCACGTCCCGGCGGATGCTCTCGACGCCGGCGAGGGCCATTTCCACCGCGCCCGAGGCCGAATGCCGGGCCCGCGAGGGGCCGCCGAACGAGGGCGCCAATTCCACGTCCGGAGCAGCGGAAAGCAAGGTCGTCCCGATTCCCGCCGCATCCGCCAGAAATGCCCGGGGAAATGCCGAGGCCGTTTCGAGCACGCGTAGCAATTCGGGCGGCCGCAGCGCCGGCAGATCCGCGTTCATCGCGGCCAACGGGGCCCCCGGCCGGCCCGCCCGTATCTCCCGCGCCCCGTGGGCCAGCGCCGCGTTGAGCCCGGCCGCGGGGGAGTCCGGCAGGATCCGGGCCCCCAGCCGCGCCAGTTCCGCACCGGCCGCCCGGTCGTCCGTGACGACCACCACATCCGCGACGGCCGCGCAGGCCAGCGCCCCCGCGACGGTGTCCAGCGCGAACGCCAGGGCGAGCCCCGGCCGGGACGCCCCGACGGCCGCCGCGAGGCGGCTCTTGGCCACCGCGAGCGGCTTCAGCGGGACCACCAGACTCCAGACGGCGTTCGTGACGGACCCCTTCCCTCCGGCACGCTCGCGCGCCGCTCAGACCATGTACAGGTCATGACCAGGTCATGCGGAGCCCCATTGTCACCTCATGCCGGGCGACCCGGGGCCTCGTGCGGGTGTCCGGGGCGTACGGTGTTCTCGACAGAGACCGGACCCGGGGCCACACTTGTCCGGCCCCGAGGTGCCCCAGCCGCGCACCGGTCCTAGAGGAAGGTGTCCGAGTGTCCCGCCGCAGAATCGGCTTCTGGTACCGCCTTGCGGCGGCCATCGCGAAACCGCCGCTGACAGTGCTCTTCAAGCGGGACTGGCGGGGAATGGAACACATTCCGGCCGAGGGCGGATTTATCACCGCCGTCAATCACAACTCGTATCTGGACCCGCTGTCCTACGCGCACTTCCAGTACAACACCGGCCGGGTGCCCCGATTGCTCGGCAAGGCGGCCCTCTTCGACGTCCCCATTGTCGGAGCGATCCTGCGCGGCTCCGGTCAGATCCCGGTCTACCGGGAGTCCACCAACGCCCTGGACGCATTCCGGGCCGCCGTGGAGGCGATCGAGCACGGCGAATGCGTGGCCTTTTACCCGGAAGGCACCCTCACCCGGGACCCCGACATGTGGCCGATGGCCGGCAAGACCGGCGCGGCGCGCGTGGCGCTGATGACCAGGGCCCCCGTCATTCCGGTGGCCCAGTGGGGCGCGAATCTCGCGATGCCGCCCTACGCCAAGGAGAACAAGGTCCGCCTGTTCCCGCGCAAGACCCTCCAGGTCCTCGCCGGGCCGCCCGTGGACCTCTCCGCGTACTACGACCGGGAACCCACCCCGGACGTGCTCAGGGAGGCCACCGAAGTCATCATGGCGGCCATCACCGGGCTGCTGGAGGAACTGCGGGGCGAGAGTGCGCCCCCGCAGCCGTACGACCATCGCAATGCCAGGGCGCAGCAGCGGCGCAAGGCCGCAGGGGAGGGCAACAAGTGACACGTCCCGTGAAGGCAGCCGTATTCGGAACCGGCTCCTGGGGCACGGCCTTCGCCATGGTCCTCGCCGACGCCGGCTGCGAGGTGGTCCTGTGGGGCCGCCGCCAGGAGCTCGTCGACGCCATCAACGGCGGCCGGACCAACCCGGACTACTTCCCCGACATCGAACTCCCCGCGAACATCCGCGCCACCACCGACCCGGCCGAGGCCGCGGCCGGCGCCGACTTCACGGTCCTCGCCGTCCCCTCGCAGACCCTGCGCGGCAACCTCGCCGCCTGGGTGCCGCTGCTGGCCCCCGAGGCCGTGCTCGTCTCCCTGATGAAGGGCGTGGAACTCGGCACCGCCAAGCGGATGAGC
This sequence comes from Streptomyces sp. TBY4, assembly GCF_024213195.1. Classification (GTDB taxonomy): domain Bacteria; phylum Actinomycetota; class Actinomycetes; order Streptomycetales; family Streptomycetaceae; genus Streptomyces. Next base: position 86,070 of record NZ_JANAVF010000013.1, read on the forward strand.
GAGGTCATCGAGGAAGTGGCCAAGGTCCCGGCCGAGCGCATCGCGGTCGTCACCGGCCCCAACCTGGCCCCCGAGATCGCCGCCCGGCAGCCCGCCGCCTCCGTGGTCGCCTGCGTGGACGAAGCCGTCGCGCAGCGCCTCCAGGCCGCCTGCCACACCCCGTACTTCCGCCCGTACACGAGCACCGACGTGATCGGCTGCGAGCTCGGCGGCGCCGTCAAGAACGTCATCGGCCTCGCCGTCGGCATCGCCGACGGCATGGGCCTCGGCGACAACACCAAGGGCTCGCTGATCACCCGCGGCCTCGCCGAAGCCACCCGCCTGGGCCTGGCGATGGGCGCCGATCCGCTCACCTTCTCCGGCCTCGCGGGCCTCGGCGACCTCGTCGCCACCTGCTCCTCGCCGCTCTCCCGGAACCACACCTTCGGCACCAACCTCGGCCGCGGGATGACCCTGGAGGAGACCATCGCGGTCACCAAGCAGACCGCCGAGGGCGTCAAGTCCTGCCAGTCCGTGGCCGATCTGGCCCGCCGCCACGGGGTGGACATGCCGATCACCGACACCGTCGTCGACATCGTCCACCACGGCAAGCCCACCCTGGTCGCGCTCAAGGAACTCATGGGGCGCAGCGCCAAACCGGAACGGCGCTGACTGCTTTCCGGACGCTTGAGCGGGTACCCTCGTGGCGATATGAGCAGCGAGAACCTCCCCCAGACCCCTGAGCAGCAGGGCCGCAAGCCCCGTGTGGCCGTCGTGTTCGGCGGCCGCAGCTCGGAACACGCCATCTCGGTCGTCACCGCGGGCGCCGTCCTGCGCTCCATCGACCGCTCCAAGTACGAGGTGCTGCCCATCGGCATCACCACGGACGGCCGGTGGGCGCTGACCGCCGACGAGCCCGCCCGGATGGCCATCGCCGGCGGCGAGCTCCCCAACGTGGGCCAGCTCGCCGAATCCGAGGACGGCGCCGTCGTGCTCTCCGTCGACCCGGCCAGCCGCGAGGTCGTCTACACCGAGCCGGGCGCCGTGCCCAAGGCGCTGGGCGAGGTCGACGTGGTCTTCCCCGTCCTGCACGGCCCGTACGGCGAGGACGGCACCCTCCAGGGCCTCCTGGAGCTCTCCGGGATCCCGTACGTCGGCTCGGGCGTCCTCGCCTCGGCCGTCGGCCAGGACAAGGACTACATGAAGCGGGTCTTCACGTCCTTCGGGCTGCGCGTCGGCCCGTACGTGACCATCCGCCCCCGCGAGTGGGAGAACGACCGCGAGGGCGCCCTCGCGCGGATCGCCGACTTCGCCGGCGAGCACGGCTGGCCGCTGTTCATCAAGCCCGCCCGCGCCGGATCCTCGATCGGCATCACCAAGGTCGACGAGCCCGCCGGACTGGACGCCGCGATCCGCGAGGCCCGCCGCCACGACCCGAAGATCATCGTGGAGGCGCTGCTGCGCGGCCGCGAGATCGAGGTCGGGGTCCTGGAGTTCGAGGACGGTCCGCGCGCGAGCGTGCCCGCCGAGATCCCGCCGGTCTCCAGCCACGAGTTCTACGACTTCGAGGCCAAGTACATCGACTCCGCCTCCGGACTCGTGCCCGCCCCGCTCACCCCGGAGCAGACCGCCGAGGTCCAGAAGCTCGCGATCGAGGCCTTCGACGCCGCGTCCTGCGAGGGCCTGGTGCGCGCCGACTTCTTCCTCACCGAGGACGGCGAGTTCGTCATCAACGAGATCAACACGATGCCGGGCTTCACCCCGATCTCCATGTACCCGCGCATGTGGCAGGAGTCGGGCATCGAGTACCCGGAGCTGGTGGACCGCCTGATCCAGGCCGCCCTGCGCCGCTCCACCGGACTGCGCTAGCCGCCGGGCGCGAAGCCCCGTACGCGGACGAGGACCGCCCGCCGCCCCTCGCACGAGGAGGGCGGCGGGCGGTCCTCTGTCCGCGGGGCCGGCGGGTCAGGAATTGGAGATGCCCACCGGAACGGTCTTGGCCACGGCGGCGGACAGGCCCACCAGCATCCCCGCATCCGTGGCATGCTCCTTGTCGACCGTGACCTCCGTGTACGCCAGCCGCAGCCCGGTGGTGAAGCGGACCCCGCCGTCGTCAAGCCGCTCCACGAGCCAGCCGACACCGTTCACCTCGATGCCGTCCTGCTTCGGATCCAGCATCTTCACGGGCTTGCCGACACCGCACCGCAGTACGATCGCCGAGCCGCCCCACGCGGCGGTCAGGTCGGACTCCGGCACGGTCCGGGACCGGTCCAGCTCGGCCACCGTCCCGGGGAGCTCTTTGTGCAGCGCCGCACAGAGGACCGCCACATCGGCGGGCGGAGCGGACGGCGGCTCCACTTGGGCCTCGGAACCACCCGGGGAACAGCCCGCGAGGGCCGCCGGAGCGGCCAGCGCGGTCAGTGCGGCGAGCAGAGAGAAGGGCCGGCGGTGTCGGGACATCACCGGCCAAGAGTAGACGGGGGCTACAGATGGACGACCGGGCAGGTCAAGGTGCGGGTGATCCCCTCCACCTGCTGGACCTTGGCCACGACCATGCGGCCGAGCTCGTCCACGGTGTCGGCCTGGGCGCGCACGATCACGTCGTACGGGCCGGTCACGTCCTCCGCCTGGATCACCCCCGCGATCTGGGCGATGGACTCGGCGACGAACGACGCCTTGCCCACCTCGGTCTGGATGAGGATGTACGCCTGTACCACGGAACCTCCAGGGCGGCCACGAGGATCATTTCCCCTACCCTTCGGGTGGGCCCGGGGATCACGGGTGGGCCCGGGGAAGAAGGGACGCCACGGTACCGCGTCGCCGAGCGCCGCGGGGAGACCCGCGGGTCCGGAGGCGCACAGAGCGGGGCGTACGGAGAGCAGAAGTTGACGTATCTGTTGACGGTACCCAGAGCTGTGACGGCTCGCGACCGCAAGCGGACTGGGCAAGAAGGGGCACAGCGATGAAGGGCACTGTGGGCGAGCTGGGGGAGTTCGGGCTCATTCGGGAGCTCACCTCACGGCTCACCACCACCCCGGCGGTCCGGGTCGGCCCGGGCGACGACGCCGCGGTGGTGTCGGCCCCCGACCGGCGGGTCGTGGCGAGCACGGACATCCTGCTGGAGGGCAGGCACTTCCGGCGCGACTGGTCCACGGCCTACGACGTCGGCCGCAAGGCCGCTGCGCAGAACCTCGCCGACATCGCCGCCATGGGCGCGGTGCCGACCGCGCTGCTGCTCGGCCTCGTGGTCCCGGCCGAGCTGCCGGCCACCTGGCCCACCGAGCTGATGGACGGCATCCGCGACGAATGCCAGGTCGCCGGTGCGGCCGTGGTCGGCGGCGACGTCGTGCGCGGCGACCTCATCACCGTGGCCATCACCGCGCTGGGGGACCTGCGCAACCACGAGCCCGTCCTGCGCTCCGGCGCCCAGCCCGGCGACGTGGTGGCCGTGACCGGCTGGCTCGGCTGGTCCGCGGCCGGTTTCGCCGTGCTCTCGCGGGGCTTCCGCTCGCCGCGGGCCTTCGTCGAGGCCCACCGGCGCCCCGAGCCGCCGTACCACGCGGGGCCCGCGGCCGCCGGACTCGGCGCCACCGCCATGACCGACGTCAGCGACGGCCTGATCGCCGACCTCGGGCACATCGCCGAGGCCAGCAAGGTACGGATCGACCTGCGCTCGGCGGCCGTCGACATCCCGACGCAGATGCACGACATCGGGCAGGCCGTCGGCGTGGACCCGCTCCAGTGGGTGCTCACCGGGGGAGAGGACCACGCGATCGTCGCCACCTTCCCGCCGGACGTGAAGCTCCCGGCCCGCTGGAAGGTCATCGGCGAGGTCCAGAACCGCTCCGCGCTGCCCCAGGTGACCGTGGACGGAGCCCCCTGGGCCTCCACCGGCGGCTGGGACCACTTCGGCGGCGACACGGCCGCGGAGGACACCCCGCGATGAGCGGTCCCCTCATAGCCCGCCCCCACCCGCCGCTGTGCCTGACCGTCGCCGGATCCGACTCCGGCGGCGGCGCGGGCATCCAGGCCGACCTCAAGGCCATGCTGGCGCTCGGGGTCCACGGGATGAGCGTGGTGACCGCTGTGACCGCGCAGAACTCGCTGGGCGTCAAAGGGGTCTGGGAACTGCCCGCGGAGGCCGTGAAGGGCCAGTACAGGGCCGTGGCGGACGATATCGGCGTGCAGGCCGTGAAGACGGGAATGCTGTCCTCCGCCGCCCTCGTGGAGACCGTGGCCGAGCTGCTCGCCGCGACCGCCGCCCCCGCCGTCGTGGACCCGGTCGGCGTCTCGAAGCACGGGGACGCGCTCCTCGCCGCCAGTGCGCTGGACGCCGTACGGACGCAGCTCCTGCCCCGGGCCACCGTCGCCACGCCGAACCTGGACGAAGTGACCCAGCTCACCGGGGTCGTCGTGGAGACCGAGGACGACATGCGCCGGGCCGCCGACGCGGTCCTCGCGTACGGGCCCGCCTGGGCGCTGATCAAGGGCGGCCACCTCGCCGCCCACGGGAACGAGGCCGTGGACTTCCTGACGGACGGCGCCGAGGAGCGCTGGCTGCGGGCCCCGCGCCACGGCAACCGGCACACGCACGGCACCGGCTGCACGCTCGCCAGCGCGATCGCGGCGGGCCTGGCCAAGGGCCGGACCGTCCCGGAGGCCGTCACCGAGGCCAAGGAGTACGTCACCGGCGCCATCGCCGCCGGATTCGCCCTGGGCGGGGGCATCGGACCGGTGGACCACGCCTGGCGGTGGCGCTGAGACACGGCGCCGACACACGACAGAGCCCCCGGGAACGGATTCCCGGGGGCTCTGTCGCTTACAGGATGCAGAATGCAAGAGGCCGGTCCACAGGTGGACCGGCCTCTTTGGCAACCAGAAAGGGCTGCGCTACGACGGAAGGCGTCAGCGCGAGACCTTGCCGGCCTTGATGCACGAGGTGCAGGCGTTGAGGCGCTTCGGCGTCCCATTGACCACGGCACGGACACGCTGGATGTTCGGGTTCCAGCGACGCGAGGTGCGGCGGTGCGAGTGGGAAATGCTGTTGCCGAAGCTCGGCCCCTTGGCGCAAACGTCGCAGTTGGCAGCCACAGGTCACTCCAAAGACTTCAGATGCACTTACAGTGAATCCCGGCGCACCGGTATCAGGGATCTGAAGTGGTTTGCCGGGGGGAATGGCCCGACTCTCATCGGGCAACCGGAGCAGCATACAACGACTGCCTCGGTCCAAGAAAACTACCATGTCCCCGGCCGCCCCCGCCCCGGGGTCCAGCCGGCCCGGCAGTCCTTCGTTACCCTGCGGTGAACCCTGGCCCGCACAAGGAGGAACGCCCGGTGGCGCACCAGCCTCAGCCGTACCCCCTGAACGCCGAAGCGGTACGCACCTGGAGCTCGCTGTCCCTGGCAGCGCTGGGCCGGGCCCGCGAGGACATCGACGCGATCAACGTCTATCCCGTCGCCGACGCGGACACCGGCACCAACCTCTACCTCACCGCCGAATCCGCCGACCGCGAGCTCGGGGACCTCCTCGCCGGAGTGACGGACGGCACAGCCGGAGCCTCCCTCCCCGAGGCCGTACGGGCCTTCGCGCACGGCGCCCTGATAGGCGCCCGGGGCAACTCCGGGACGATCCTCGCGCAGCTGCTGCGCGGAGTGGCCGACGTACTCGGGGAGGAGCCCGACGGACCCGGCGGGCCCGCCGGGTCCGAGGTGCGCGACCCCGCGCGGCTCCTCGCGCAGGCCCTGACCCGGGCCGCCGAGGAGGCGTACCGGGCTGTGGCGCACCCGGTGGAGGGCACCATGCTCACCGTCGCCACCGCCGCCGCCCGGGCCGCCGAGGCCGTCGCCGCCGCAGCCGGGACCGCCGCCGACGTGGCCGGAGCCGCCTACGACGGAGCCCGCGCGGCCCTCGCCGAAACCCCGGGGCAGCTGGCCGCGCTGGGGCGGGCCGGGGTGGTCGACGCCGGGGGCTGCGGGCTGGTCGCCGTACTCGGGGCCCTGTGGCAGGCGCTGTCCGGGCGGGAGCCGGCCCCCGAGCCGGTACGCGGCCGGGCCGTGCCCGTACCGCGGCCGCAGGAGCCCTGCGCCGAGGAGCACGGCGGCCCCGCCTACGAGGTGATCTACCTGCTGGAGGCCGCCGAGACCGAGGTCGACCGGCTGCGCACCCGGCTCGACGCCCTGGGGGACTCCCTCGTGGTGGTCGGCGGCGACGGCCTGTGGAACGTCCACGTCCACGTCGACGACCCCGGCGCCGCCGTGGAGGCCGCGGTGGTCGCCGGGCGGCCGTACCGGATCCGCATCACGCACTTCGGCGACGAACGCCGCCGGGCCCGCGGCGAGCGCTCCCAGCGCGCGGTCGTCGCCGTGGTCCAGGGCGAGGGGCTGGCCGGACTGTGCGGAGAGGCGGGCGCCACCACCCTGCTGGCCCGGCCCGGGGAACCGCCGGCCGTGGCCGAACTGGCCGACGCCATCCGCGAGGCGCACGCCCGCGAGGTCGTCCTGCTCCCGAACGGCGCCGAACTGCGCGCCGTCGCCGCGGCCGCCGCCCAGCAGGCGCGCGCCGAAGGCGTACGGGTCGCGGTGATCCCCACCCGCTCCGAGGTGCAGGGCCTGGCCGCGCTCGCCGTGCACGACCCGGACGGCAGCTTCGACGAGGACGTGGTCGCCATGACCGCGGCCGCCGGAGCCACCCGCTACGGCGAACTCGCCGTCGCCGAACGGCAGTCCTTCACCTCGGCCGGCATCTGCCAGGCCGGCGACGTGCTCGGGCTCATCGACGGGGACGTGGCCGTCATCGGCACGGGCCTGGCCGAGACCGCCGAGGCCGTCCTCGCCCGCATGCTCGGATCCGGCGGCGAACTGGTCACCCTGGTCCTGGGACCCGACGTGCCGGAGGAACTGTCCGGCCGGCTGGAGGCGTACGTCCAGCACGGCCACCTCGCCGTGGACACCGTCACCTACCAGGGCGGCCGCTGGTCCGCGCCGCTGCTCATCGGGGTGGAATAGCCGGGTTGTCGGCGCGATGGTGTGCAATGGAACACGTGCCCGCGCTCGACGAAGACCTCAAGAAGACCCTCGGCCCCGCCACCGCGAAGGTGCTGGCCGAGCAGCTCGGCCTGCACACGGCCCTGGACCTGCTCCACCACTACCCCCGGCGGTACGCGGAGCGCGGGGAGCTGACCTCGCTGGCCGAACTCGCCGACCAGATCGACGAACACGTCACGGTGGTCGCACAGGTCGCCGATGCGCGCCTGCTGACGTACCAGGGCAGCCGGGGCGGCGGAAAGCGCCTCGAAGTCACCATCACCGACGGCAGCGGACGGCTCCAGCTCGTCTTCTTCGGGTCCGGCGTCCACAAGCCGCACAAGGAACTGCTGCCCGGCAGCCGCGCGATGTTCGCGGGCAAGGTCGGCATGTTCAACCACAAGCTCCAGCTCGCCCACCCCGCCTACGAGCCCCTCGGCGCGGACGCCTCCGACCGGGACGCGGCCGCCGCCTTCGCGAGCCAGCTCATCCCGATCTATCCGGCCTGCGCCAAGCTGGAGTCCTGGAAGATCGCCAAATGCGTGGACGCGGTGCTCCCCAGGGCCCAGGAGGTCGTCGACCCGCTGCCGCCCGCCCTGCGCGGGGACCGCGGACTGGTGCCGCTCACCGAGGCCCTGCTGAAGATCCACCGCCCGGTCACCAAGGCCGACATCGAGGACGCTCGCGGCCGCCTCAAATGGGACGAGGCCTTCGTCCTCCAGGTCGCCCTGGCCCGCCGCCGGCACGCCGACTCCCAGCTCCCGGCCGTACCCCGCCGCCCCACCGCCGGCGGCCTCCTCGAATCCTTCGACGCCAAGCTCCCCTTCACCCTCACCGAAGGCCAGCGAGGCGTCTCCAAGGAGATCTTCGACGACCTGGCCACCGACCACCCCATGCACCGCCTCCTCCAGGGCGAGGTCGGCAGCGGAAAGACCATGGTCGCCCTGCGGGCCATGCTCGCCGTCGTCGACTCCGGCGGGCAGGCCGCCATGCTCGCCCCCACCGAGGTGCTCGCCCAGCAGCACCACCGGTCCATCACCGAGATGATGGGCGAGCTCGCCGAGGGAGGCATGCTCGGCGGCTCCGACCGGGGGACCAAAGTGGTCCTGCTCACCGGCTCGATGGGGGTGCCCGCCCGGCGTCAGGCGCTGCTCGACCTGATCACCGGCGAGGCCGGCCTCGTGATCGGCACGCACGCCCTGATCGAGGACAAGGTGCAGTTCCACGACCTCGGCCTGGTCGTCGTCGACGAGCAGCACCGCTTCGGCGTGGAACAGCGCGACGCCCTGCGCTCCAAGGGCAAGCAGCCTCCGCACCTGCTCGTCATGACCGCCACCCCGATCCCGCGCACGGTCGCCATGACCGTCTTCGGCGATCTGGAGACCTCCGTACTGGACCAGCTCCCCGCCGGCCGCTCCCCGATCGCCACCCACGTGGTGCCCGCCAAGGACAAGCCGCACTTCCTGGCCCGGGCCTGGGAGCGGGTCCGCGAGGAAGTGGAGAACGGCCACCAGGCGTACGTGGTCTGCCCGCGCATCGGCGACGGGGAGGACGACCCGAAGAACGGCAAGGCCGCCAAGAAGAAGGCGGCCGAGGAGGACGGCGACCGGCGGCCCCCGCTCGCTGTGCTGGAGATCGCAGAGCAGCTCACCCGGGGCCCGCTCGCGGGCCTGTCCGTCGAGGTGCTGCACGGGCGGATGGACCCCGCCGACAAGGACGACGTCATGCGCCGCTTCACCGCGGGCGAGGTCAAGGTGCTGGTCGCCACCACCGTGATCGAAGTCGGCGTGAACGTCCCGAACTCCACCGTCATGGTCATCATGGACGCGGACCGCTTCGGCGTCTCCCAGCTCCACCAGCTCCGCGGCCGCGTCGGCCGCGGCTCCGCCCCCGGGCTGTGCCTGCTGGTCAGCGAGATGCACGAGGCCAGCCCGGCCCGCGCCCGGCTCGCGGCCGTCGCCGCCACCCTGGACGGCTTCGAGCTCTCCCGCATCGACCTGGAGCAGCGCCGCGAGGGCGACGTGCTCGGCCAGGCCCAGTCCGGCGTCCGCTCCAGCCTGCGGATGCTGGCCGTCATCGAGGACGAGGAGGTCATCACCCAGGCCCGGGAGGAGGCCACCCGCGTGGTCGCCGCCGACCCCGAACTCGCCGGGCTGCCGGGCCTGCGGACCGCCCTGGACGCCCTGCTGGACACCGAGCGGGAGCAGTACCTGGAGAAGGGGTGACGGGCACGACCTATCGTTGAAGGCCTGCACCACCACCCGCCCCGCTCACCGAAGGACCCCAGATGACCCGCGTGATCGCCGGAAGCGCCGGCGGGCGACGCCTCGTCGTACCGCCCGGCACCGGCACCCGCCCGACCTCGGACCGGATGCGCGAAGGCCTCTTCTCCACCTGGGAGTCGCTGCACGGAGTCGAGGGGGCCCGCGTCCTCGACCTGTACGCCGGTTCCGGCGCCGTCGGCCTGGAGGCGCTCTCCCGCGGCGCGGACCACGCGCTGCTCGTCGAGCCCGACGCCAAGGCCGCCAAGGCGATCAAGGACAACATCAAGTCGGTCGGCCTGCCCGGCGCCGAATTCCGGTCCGGCAAGGCCGAGCAGATCGCCGCCGGCGCCGCGCACGGGAACCCGTACGACGTGGTCTTCCTGGACCCGCCGTACGAGGTGGAGCACGCGGAACTGTGCGAGATCCTCCTCACACTCCGCTCCAATGGCTGGCTCACCGAGGACGCGCTCGTCACCGTGGAGCGCAGGACCCGCAGCGGGGCCTTCCCGTGGCCGGACGGCTTCGAGCCGCTGCGCTCCAGGAAGTACGGCGAGGGCACCCTCTGGTACGGCCGCGCCGCCTCCGTCAGCGAAGAGTCATGAAGCCCGCACCCGGGAACGAGGGAATGCAGTTGCGCCGCGCCGTCTGTCCGGGGTCGTTCGACCCCATCACCAACGGACACCTCGACATCATCGGCAGGGCCTCCCGGCTCTACGACGTGGTCCACGTCGCCGTGATGATCAACCAGTCCAAGCAGGGGCTCTTCACCGTCGAGGAGCGGATCGAGCTGATCCGCGAGGCGACCGCCGGCTACGGGAACATCGTGGTCGAGTCCTTCCACGGGCTCCTCGTCGACTTCTGCAAGCAGCGGGAGATCCCGGCCATCGTCAAGGGCCTGCGCGCCGTCAGCGACTTCGACTACGAGCTCCAGATGGCCCAGATGAACATGGGGCTGTCGGGCGTCGAGACGCTCTTCGTCCCGACCAACCCCACCTACAGCTTCCTGTCCTCCTCCCTGGTCAAGGAAGTGGCGGCCTGGGGCGGCGACGTCGCCCACCTGCTGCCCGCACACGTGCACGCCGCGCTGCTGGAGCGGCTGCCCCGGCGCTGACCCCGGCCGCCGGCACCTCCTGACCGGGCGTCAGTCGGTGTCGGCCCCCGGGCCGGTGGCCTTACAGTCGTCCCGTCCGTTCCGGGAACCGCCCGGGGCCGAGAGAGTGCGAGCACCCATGGACGTGCAGAAGAAGCTCGACGAGATCGTCGCGGCCGTCGGCAGCGCCCGGTCCATGCCCATGTCGGCCTCCTGCGTGATCAACCGCGCCGAGCTGCTCGCACAGCTGGAAGAGGTACGCCAGGCTCTGCCGGGCTCCCTCGCGCAGGCCCAGGAGCTCATCGGCGGCCGGGAGCAGATGGTCGAGGAGGCCCGCCGCGAGGCCGACCGGATCATCGAGTCGGCGCACGCGCAGCGCGGTTCGCTGATCTCCGACACCGAGGTCGCGCGGCGCTCCCAGGACGAGGCGGACCGGATCCTGGCGGAGGCCCGCCGGGAGGCGGACGAGGTCAAGGCCGAGGCCGACGACTACGTCGACAGCAAGCTCGCCAACTTCGAGGTCGTGCTCACCAAGACCATCGGCTCCGTGGACCGGGGCCGCGAGAAGCTGCTCGGCCGCGGTCCCGGCCTGGACGACCAGGGCTACCCGGACGCCGAGGCGCCCGAGCGCAGCCACGACCCGGAGACGCAGCGCCGGCAGGCGGACGACTACGTGGACACCAAGCTGGCGACCTTCGAGGCGGTGCTCTCCAAGACCCTGGAGGCCGTCGGCCGGGGCCGCCAGAAGCTCCTCGGCCGCGTGGCCACCGACGAACTCGGCGCGCACATGGCCGCCCAGGACGCGGCGGGCCTCCCGCAGTCGCGCTCCGCCAGCGATGCGGACTTCCTGGCGGGCCTGGCCGAGCCGCAGGCCCCGCTGATCCCCGCGCAGGCACAGGCGCAGCCGGAGCCGGCGTACGACGCCTACGCCTACCAGCAGCCCGTCCAGCAGGACGCCTACGCGTACCAGGACCCGTACTCCGGCTACCAGCAGGTCCAGCAGCAGCCCGACCCGTACGCGGTCTCCTACGAGCAGCAGCCCGACCCCTACGGCGGCTACCAGCAGCAGCCCGTGCAGGACCAGCAGGCGGCGCTCGACGAGACCAGCTTCTTCGACACGAGCATGATCAATCTGGACCAGCTGCGCCAGTACGAGCAGGGCCGCTGAGCCCGCCCGGGACTCGGATTGGGCTCAGAGCGAAGCGGCGGGTATCCTGGCTCTTCGGTCGCGCGTATGCACCGCGATCCATGCTGCCCCCGAGTGGCGGAAATCTTGATCTTCAGCAGTCTCCAGTGATTTTGTGAAAGCGGGAACAGCCCTGAACACCCACCTCGACCACCGCAACCCTCTCGTGTTCGACACGCACGAGCTGGGTCGGCGTCCTGGTGCCATGCTGCGGCTGTCCCGTGAGATCACGGCGCCGGCGGACCTCGGTCTCGCCGGTGTCATCGCTGTGCCGGAAGGCAGTCGGCTGAACCTCAAGCTCCGCCTGGAGTCGGTCATGGAAGGGGTGCTTGTCACAGGCACCGCCCGTGGCTCGGCCGTGGGAGAATGCGTAAGGTGTCTGGAGGCCGTCGAGCGTGAGCTCAAGGCGGACTTCCAGGAGATGTTCTCGTACCCTGACGCCGACGACCGGAACCGCTCGAAGGCGGAGCCGGCCGACGACGCCGAGGACGACGAGGACACGCTCTTTATCGAGGACGGCTTGTTCGACCTCGAACCCGTGCTGCGTGATGTGGTGGTGCTCGCACTGCCGCTGCAGCCGGTGTGCCGGGAGGACTGTCTCGGACTGTGCCCCGATTGCGGGCTCAGCCTGAACGAGGACCCGGACCACCACCATGACGCCGTCGACATCCGTTGGGCGGCATTGCAAGGACTCGTCACCGATCAGGGCGTCGAGAAGGACAATATGAGCGGCACTGCCTCCGACGGAGTTCAGGGCGCCGCCGAGAAGCAGGAGAAGTAGCCGTGGCTGTTCCGAAGCGGAAGATGTCGCGCAGCAACACGCGCCACCGCCGGTCGCAGTGGAAGGCTGCGGTCCCCACCCTGGTTTCGTGTGAGCGTTGCCAGGAGCCGAAGCTCCAGCACATTGCGTGCCCGAGCTGCGGCACCTACAACAAGCGCCAGGTCCTCGAGGTCTGAGCGGCTGGTGAGAGGCGCAATGTCTGAGCTGTCCAACGCTGAGAAGCAGGCAGACAGTAAGAACGCGGCCTCGTCCCACGTGCTTCTGGAAGGGCGGCTCGGGTATCGACTCGAGTCCGCCCTTCTGGTGCGTGCGCTGACCCACCGCTCGTACGCGTACGAGAACGGCGGTCTGCCCACCAACGAACGCCTGGAGTTCCTCGGGGACTCCGTGCTGGGCCTGGTGGTCACGGACACGCTGTACACGACCCACCCCGATCTGCCGGAAGGCCAACTGGCCAAACTGCGGGCCGCGGTAGTCAACTCGCGTGCACTTGCCGAAGTCAGCCGCGGGCTCGAACTCGGCCTCTTCATCCGGCTCGGCCGGGGCGAAGAGGGCACGGGTGGCCGGGACAAGGCCTCCATCCTCGCCGACACCCTTGAAGCGGTGATCGGCGCGGTCTACCTCGATCAGGGCCTCGAAGCGGCCTCGGAGCTGGTTCACCGGCTCTTCGACCCGCTCATCGAGAAGTCCTCGAACCTCGGCGCCGGCCTGGACTGGAAGACCAGCCTCCAGGAGCTCACGGCGGCCGAAGGTCTTGGCGTGCCGGAATACCTGGTCACCGAGACCGGCCCGGACCACGAGAAGACCTTCACCGCCGCCGCGCGCGTCGGTGGTGTCTCCTACGGCACCGGTGTCGGGCGCAGCAAGAAGGAAGCGGAACAGCAGGCGGCCGAGTCCGCCTGGCGCGGTATTCGTACCGCGGCGGACGAGCGCATCGCGGCAGCAGCCGGGGGCGCGGCCGCCCCGGCCAAGGCCGACGGGACGCCGACTCCCGCCGACCCGGCGCCGGACGCCTGACCCGTTCTTCCGGGAACTCCCCGCCCCGTCCCCCGCTCCAGCGGGTGGCGGGGCGGACCCGTTTCCGGGTACGGGCCCCCTCGGAGCGGGCCGGGAAGGCCCGGTAGGCTCGGCGGCAGCGCCCCGATCCGCACTCCCTCCGGAGGACCCCGTGCCCGAGCTGCCCGAAGTCGAAGTGGTGCGGCGCGGGCTGGAACGCTGGGTGGCCGGGCGGACCGTCACGGCCGTCGAGGTCCTGCACCCGCGCGCCGTACGCCGGCACGAGGGCGGCGGCGCCGATTTCGCGGCGCGGCTCACGGGGGAGACCTTCGGGGTTCCGCAGCGGCGCGGCAAGTACCTGTGGCTGCCGCTGGAGGAGCGGGAGCACTCCGTCCTCGGGCACCTCGGCATGAGCGGGCAGCTCCTCGTGCAGCCCGAGGGGGCGCCCGACGAGAAGCACCTGCGCATCCGGGTGCGCTTCGGGGACGGCGCCGGGACGGAGCTGCGCTTCGTCGACCAGCGGACCTTCGGCGGGCTGTCGCTGCACTCCTGCGTCCCCGGCAGCGCCGACGGGCTGCCCGACGTCATCGCGCACATCGCGCGGGACCCCCTGGACCCGCTCTTCGACGAGACGGCCTACCACCTGGCACTGCGCGCCAAGCGCACCACGGTGAAGCGGGCCCTGCTCGACCAGTCGCTGATCAGCGGGGTCGGCAACATCTACGCCGACGAATCGCTCTGGCGCGCCAAGCTGCACTACGAGCGCCCCACGGCCACGCTCACGCGCCCCCGCAGCGCGGAGCTCCTCGGCCACGTCCGGGACGTCATGAACGAGGCCCTCGCCGTCGGCGGCACCAGCTTCGACAGCCTCTACGTCAACGTCAACGGCGAGTCCGGCTACTTCGACCGCTCCCTCGACGCCTACGGGCGGGAGGACGAGCCCTGCCGCCGCTGCGGTACGCCGATGCGGCGCCGGCCCTGGATGAACAGGTCGAGCTACTTCTGCCCGCGCTGTCAGCGGCCCTCGCGCGCGGCGTCGTAGGCGGACCTGGAAGAGAGCACCGCGGGCATGCTGCCCTCCAGCAGCCCGATGAGCGCGTCCACGCGCTCCGCGACCGCCACCCCGAACGCGGTCAGTTCGTAGTCGACCCGGGGCGGGTTGGTCGGCTGCGCCTCCCGGTTGACGATGCCGTCGCGCTCCAGCGCGTGCAGGGTCTGGGAGAGCATCTTCTCGCTGATGCCGTCCACGCGGCGGCGCAGCTCGTTGAACCGGCACGGCCCCGTGGACAGGGCACCGACCGTCAGGCTGCCCCAGCGCCCCGTGACGTTCTCGAGCGTTTCGCGGGACGGGCACGCGCGAGCGAACACGTCGAATCCGTCGGAGGCCTGTGCGGGCGCGCCCTCGTCCCCGGCCTCGCCACACCCTGGAGTCTGCATGGTTTGAGCCTACTACTGCGCTGCGCCAGCCATCAGATTGCGCTTTTGAAAAGTTAGCGGTCACCTCGAAGGCGACACGCAGTGGGAGCTCCCGACCGCGTCCGACGCGATCGCCTTCGGCGCTCCGACCTACAGGCGCCCGTTTGCCGTTGTTAGTACCCGAAGTCCTGGGTCCACCAGGGGCCGCCGGCGGCGTTGTACATGCCGACGCCCAGGGTGCGGAACTCGCAGTTGAGGATGTTGGCCTTGTGGCCCGGGCTGTTCATCCAGGCCTTCATCACGGCCGCCGCGTCCCCCTGGCCGCGGGCGATGTTCTCGCCGCCCATCCCCGATATGCCGGCCTTGGTGGCGCGGTCCCACGGGGTGTTGCCGTCGGGGTCCGTGTGGTCGAAGAAGCCCCGGACGGCCATGTCCTTGCTGAAGGCCCCGGCCAGCGCCGCCAGGGGCGGGTTCGCCCGGACCGGAACGCAGCCGGCCTGTGCGCGCTCCTGGTTCACCAGGGTGAGTACGGCGGCCTCCTCCGCGGAGTGGCCGGCCGAGGCGGCCGCCGCCGCGGGCGCGGAGGGCTTCGCCGTGGAAGGCTTCGGCTTCACCGGGACCGGGGTGGGGCTCGCCTTCGGGGTCTTCGCAGGCTCCGCGGAGGTGGAGGGGGACGGGGAAGCGGAAGGCGAAGGGGTGGCCGACGGGGTCGGCGAGGGGGAGGGGGTGGGCGAGGTGGAAGGGGTGCCCGCTCCCGAAGGGGCCCGGCCGGAGAGGTTGGCGAGTCCGCCCTGCTGCTGCAGCGAGCCCCCGGGGCTCGGCGAGGCCTGGGCCTTGGCGTCGGCGGTCTTCGCGTCGGAGCCCGCGGTCTTGACCCCCACGTAGGGGAAGGAGGCGCCGATCGGGACGAAGCCCGTGGTGACGGCCGCCGTGCCGAGGACCACGGCCACGGACGCGCCCAGCAGACTGCCCCGAAGGGCGGCGCGGCGCCTGCCGCCGGGGCGCGGCGCGGCTTGGAGTCGGTGGCGTCCCATCGCGGCTCACCTTCCTGGGGTTCGGGATCAGCGGTTCAAGATCAACCTTTACTCACCCAAATGGGTGAGCTCATTGCTGCGCGACTGTACGCCATGGCGGGAGGGGGTGAGGTGACCCGGATTTGTTTGCCCGGTTAGCGTTCAGGCATGAACGAAGATGTGCGGATGACCGCCTGGGTGCGCGGCCGTGTACAGGGAGTGGGCTTCCGCTGGTTCACCAGGGCCAACGCCATGGAGATCGGCGGACTGACCGGCTTTGCGCTCAACCTGGACGACGGGCGAGTACAGGTGGTGGCCGAAGGTCAACGTGAGAATTGCCACCGGCTCCTCGCGTGGCTGCACGGCGCCGACACGCCCGGGAACGTGGACGGGGTGACGGAGATCTGGGGCACACCGCGCGGCGGCTACGACGGGTTCGCGATCCGGTGAGTGATCGACTGATCATGTACTGAACACATCGCTGGATGGTCCGCATACGGTCGGAACTGCGCATTCACCGCCGACGCGTTGCCGACGCGGCGGATTCGTGGAAGGCTCGGAGACGAGGATGATCTCCACTCCCCTTGCGGGGGCCGGGATGCCCGCCGATACGGGGCGTGATCGTGTTGACCGTCAAACTTTTTGGTGAGACGCTGGAAGCCCCGCGCACCTGAGCTGTTTGGCAGTGCTGGCAGTACACAGTGTCAGCCAAAGATCGATGCAGTGACTGACAGTCGCTGCCGGACATCCGCGGGTGCGATTCCCTCACGACCCACACCGCTTCGGTCGGTCACTCAGTGTGGAGGACCATCCATCATGGCAAAGGCGCTTCTCGGTTACGTCGGCGGTTCCGACCCGCGACTCCTCGCCGAGATGCGACGGCTTCAGCAGCGCGTCCAGGACCTCGAGTCCGAGCTCGGACGAATCCAGTCCGAGAACGACGCTCTGAACGCGGCCGCCGCACAGCACGGAGACTCGCTGCTTGACAGCATCGACCTCGACGTACCCCAGGCGGAGCCTGCGCTCACCTGATCCGCGCTCCCTCGTCGCTCGATCAATAGATCAACAGAACCGCATGATCTGCAAGGGACGCTTCGGCGTCCCTTCTTTCTTTCCTCCGGGCGGCGTTGCGCCAGGTGGGGGGCCATTCCTTTAACGTCTGATGTGCCCTGCACCTTCATGGGCGAAACCGAACGTGAAAGGTAGAGTCCGGCGGCGTGCACCTCAAGTCCCTGACCCTGCGTGGCTTCAAATCCTTCGCCTCCGCAACCACCCTGCGCTTCGAGCCGGGCATCACCTGTGTCGTGGGCCCCAACGGTTCCGGCAAGTCCAATGTGGTGGACGCGCTCTCCTGGGTCATGGGCGAACAAGGGGCCAAGTCCCTGCGCGGCGGGAAGATGGAGGACGTCATCTTCGCCGGCACGACCGGCCGTCCGCCCCTCGGCCGCGCCGAGGTCTCGCTCACCATCGACAACTCCGACGGCGCGCTGCCCATCGAGTACGCCGAGGTCACCATCACGCGGATCATGTTCCGCGGCGGCAGCAGCGAGTACCAGATCAACGGCGACACCTGCCGCCTCCTCGACATCCAGGAACTGCTCTCCGACTCCGGCATCGGCCGCGAGATGCACGTCATCGTCGGTCAGGGCCAGCTGGACTCCGTACTGCACGCCGACCCGATGGGCCGCCGCGCCTTCATCGAGGAGGCGGCCGGGGTGCTCAAGCACCGCAAGCGCAAGGAGAAGGCGCTGCGGAAGCTGGACGCGATGCAGGCCAATCTCGCGCGCGTGCAGGACCTGGGCAACGAGCTGCAGCGGCAGCTGAAGCCCCTGGGGCGGCAGGCGGCGGTGGCCCGGCGGGCGGCCGTGATCCAGGCCGACCTGCGGGACGCCCGGCTGCGGCTGCTCGCCGACGACCTCGTCACGCTCAAGGGCGCGCTCGACGCGGAGCTCGCGGACGAGGCGGCGCTGAAGGAGCGCAAGGAGGCGGCCGAGGCGCAGCTCGCGGCGGCCGTGCGGCGGGAATCCGAGCTGGAGGAGGCCGTACGGGAACTCGCGCCGCGGCTCCAGCGGGCCCAGCAGACCTGGTACGAGCTGTCGCAGCTCGCCGAGCGGGTGCGCGGGACCGTGTCGCTGGCGGACGCCCGGGTCACCTCGGCCTCGGCGCCGGCCGAGGACGAGCGGCGGGGCCGGGATCCGGAGGAGATGGAGAAGGAGGCCGCGCGGATCCGCGAGCAGGAGGCGGAGCTGACGGCCGCGCTGGAGGCGGCCGCGCGGGCGCTGGAGGACACCGTCGCCCACCGGGCCGAGCTGGAGCGCGCGCTCGCCGACGAGGAACGGCGGCTACGGGACGTGGCGCGGGCCATCGCCGACCGGCGCGAGGCGCTGGCGCGGCTGACCGGCCGGCTCGGCGCGGCCCGCTCCCGGGCGGGCGCCGCCCAGGCGGAGATCGACCGGCTGGTGCTGGCGAGCGACGGGGCGCGGGCGCGGGCGGAGGCGGCGCGCGAGGAGTACGAGGCGCTGGCGGAGGAGGTCGGGGAGGAGTCCCCGGCCCCGGGCGCCGAGTCCGACTCCGAGTCCGGGGCGGGGGAGTACGAGGAGGCTCGGGCCGAGCTGGCGGCGGCGGAGGCCGGACTCGGGGAGACCCGGGAGGCGTTGGCTGCGGTCGAGCGGTCGCGGGCGGCGGTGTCGGCGCGCCGGGACGCCCTGGCGATGGGGCTGCGCCGCAAGGACGGTACGGCGGAACTGCTCGCTGCGCGGCTGGAAGGGCTGCTGGGGCCGGCGGCGCAGCGGCTGTCCGTGACCCCGGGGTGCGAGGTCGCGGTGGCGGCGGCGCTGGGTGCGGTGGCGGACGCGGTGGCCGTCACTTCGGCGGCTGCGGCCGCCGGGGCGATCCGGTATCTGCGGGAGGGGGATGCGGGGAGGGCCACGTTCCTGATCGCTCCGGGGGTGTCCGGGGTGCCGGGCCAGGCCCAGGCCCAGGATCGGGACCCGGTTTCCGGGGCCGGTTCGGTCGGCGGGGCCGGGGCGGGAGCAGTTCTGCCCCACCCCGCCCCTTCCCGAAACCGGGGCTCCGCCCCGGACCCCGCGCCTCAAACGCCGGCGGGGCTGGATATGTCCCGGACGCCGGTGGGGGTGGAGGTGACCTCGGCGGTGGCCGTGGAAGGTGCCGGGGGTGTGGTGGCCGCTGCCTCGGTGGTGGCGGGGGATGCCGAGGTCGTGCGGGCCGTGGCGTGGGTGTTGCGGGACTTCGTGGTGGTTCCCGGGCTTGATGAGGCCGAGGTGGTGGTTGCGGCGCGGCCCGAGCTGGTGGCCGTGACCGTCGAGGGCGATGTGCTCGGGGCGCACCTTGCGCACGGCGGGTCGGCCGGGGTGCCGAGTCTGATCGAGGTGCGGGCGGCCGTGGACGAGGCCGGGGCGGAGCTGGCCCGGCTCGACGACCGGTGCGGGGTGCTGGCGGGGGAGAAGGAGGCCGCGCAGGCGCGCCGGGTGGCGGCCGGGGCCCGGGTCGAGGAGCTCGCGGAGCTCCGGCGGGCCGCCGAGCGGGCCCGGGCCGGGGCCGCGCAGCAGCTCGGGCGGCTCGCCGGGCAGGCGAAGGGGGCGCTGGGCGAAGCCGAGCGGGCCGCCGCGGCCGCAGCCACGGCGCGGGATGCGCTGGAGCAGGCGCTGGCCGACGTAGAGGAGTGTGCGGAACGGCTCGCCGTCGCCGAGGAGATGCCTGCGGAGGAGGAGCCGGACACCTCGCGGCGGGACCGGCTCGCGGCCGACGGGGCGAACGCGCGGCAGACCGAGATGGAGGCCCGGCTCCAGCTGCGGACCCACGAGGAGCGGGTGAAGGGGCTCGCCGGCCGGGCCGATTCCCTCGACCGCGGGGCCAGGGCCGAGCGGGAGGCCCGCGCCCGGGCCGAGCGCCGTCGGGAACGGCTGCGCCACGAGGCCGGGGTGGCCGCGGCCGTGGCCGGCGGAGCCCGCCAGCTGCTGGCGCACATCGAGGTGTCGCTGACCCGCGCGGTGGGGGAGCGGACGTCCGCCGAGTACGCGAAGGGAGTGCGGGAGCGCGAGCTCGACGAGGCCCGGGGTCTGGGCCGCGGCCTGAAGGGCGAGCTCGACAAGCTCACGGACTCGGTGCACCGCGGAGAGGTGCTCGGCGCCGAGAAGCGGCTGCGGATCGAGCAGGTGGAGAGCCGCGCGCTGGAGGAGTTCGGGATGGCGGCCGAGGGCCTCGTCGCCGAGTACGGGCCCGACCAGCCGGTGCCGCCGAGCCCGTCCGCGGACGGGGAGGTCCCCGGTCCGGACGCCGGGCCGGAGCCCTTCGTACGGGCCCGGCAGGAGAAGCGGCTGAAGGCGGCCGAGCGGGCCTACCAGCAGCTCGGCAAGATCAATCCGCTGGCGCTGGAGGAGTTCGCGGCGCTGGAGGAGCGGCACAAGTTCCTCAGCGAGCAGCTGGAGGACCTGCGGAAGACCAGGGCCGACCTGCTCCAGGTGGTGAAGGAGGTCGACGAGCGGGTCGAGCAGGTCTTCACGGAGGCCTACCGGGACACGGCCCGCCAGTTCGAGGGGGTGTTCTCGCGGCTGTTCCCCGGCGGCGAGGGCCGGCTGATCCTGACCGATCCGGACAACATGCTCACCACGGGCATCGACGTCGAGGCCCGGCCGCCGGGCAAGAAGGTCAAGCGGCTGTCGCTGCTCTCGGGCGGCGAGCGCTCGCTGACGGCCGTGGCGCTGCTGGTCTCCATCTTCAAGGCGCGGCCCAGCCCGTTCTACGTGATGGACGAGGTCGAGGCCGCGCTCGACGACACCAACCTGCAGCGGCTGATCCGGATCATGGAGGAGCTGCAGGAGAGCTCGCAGCTGATCGTGATCACGCACCAGAAGCGGACCATGGAGGTCGCCGACGCGCTCTACGGCGTCTCGATGCAGGGCGACGGCGTGTCGAAGGTGATCAGCCAGCGGCTGCGCTGACCGCGCCGGACGCGGTGCAGGGACCGGCGTCCCCCGATCGGCCCATCCGGGTGGTGACCGGGGCCGCTCCGTGGGCCACTGGGAGGGACCACACCCACAGCCCGTCACCGCAGCCGGCACGCAGGAGCGCACCTTGAGCAGCAGCACGACGCGGCCCCCCGCCCCGGGCGCCGGCCCGGCATCGCAGCCCGACCACCTCGGGCACGTCATCTTCATCACCGCGGCCGCCGCCATGGGCGGATTCCTCTTCGGCTACGACAGCTCGGTCATCAACGGGGCCGTCGTCGCGATCCGGGACCGCTTCGACGTCGGGCCCGCCACCCTCGCCCAGGTGATCGCCGCCGCGCTGATCGGCTGCGCCTTCGGTGCCGCCACGGCCGGCCGGATCGCCGACCGGATCGGCCGCATCCGCTGCATGCAGATCGCCGCCGTCCTCTTCACGGCCAGCGCCATCGGCTCGGCCCTGCCCTTCGCGCTCTGGGACCTGGCGGTGTGGCGGGTCATCGGCGGCTTCGGCATCGGCATGGCCTCGGTCATCGGCCCGGCCTACATCGCCGAGGTCTCCCCGCCCGCCTACCGCGGCCGGCTCGCCTCCTTCCAGCAGGCCGCGATCGTCATCGGCATCGCCGTCTCCCAGCTCGTCAACTGGGGGATCCTCAACCTCGCGGGCGGCGACCAGCGCGGCAGGATCGGCGGCCTGGAGGCCTGGCAGTGGATGCTCGGCGTCATGGTGGTCCCGGCCGTGCTCTACGGGCTGATGTCCTTCGTGATCCCGGAATCCCCGCGCTTCCTGATCTCGGTGGGCCGCAACGCCGAGGCCCGGAAGGTGCTCGCCGAGGTCGAGGGGTCGGGAGTCGACCTCGACGGGCGGGTCGCGGACATCGAGCACGCCATGCGCTCCGAGCACAAGTCCACCTTCAAGGACCTGCTGGGCGGGCGGGCCGGCTTCCTGCCCATCGTCTGGATCGGCATCGGCCTGTCGGTCTTCCAGCAGCTCGTCGGCATCAACGTGATCTTCTACTACAGCTCCTCGCTGTGGCAGTCGGTCGGCATCGACCCGAGCGCCTCGTTCCTGTACTCCTTCGAGACCTCGGTCGTGAACATCGTCGGCACGGTGATCGCGATGATCTTCGTGGACCGGATCGGCCGCAAGCCGCTCGCCCTCATCGGCTCCGTCGGCATGGCGATCTCGCTGGGCCTGGCCGCCTGGGCCTTCTCGTACAAGTCCGGTGCGGGGGACGACATCGCGCTGCCGCACGCCCAGGGCATCGTGGCCCTGGTCGCGGCGAACTTCTTCGTCCTCTTCTTCGCGCTCTCCTGGGGCGTGGTCGTCTGGGTGCTGCTCGGGGAGATGTTCCCCGGCCGGATCCGGGCCGCCGCGCTCGGCGTGGCCGCGGCCGCCCAGTGGATCGCCAACTGGGTCATCACGGTGTCGTTCCCGACCCTGTCGGACTGGAACCTGTCCGGCGCCTACGTCATCTACACGGTCTTCGCCGTGCTCTCGATCCCCTTCATCCTCAAGTGGGTGCCGGAGACCAAGGGCAAGGCGCTGGAGGAGATGGGCTGACCGGTCGCCCCGGCTCAGTCCTTGAGCCGGGGCAGCACCTGTTCGCACAGCAGCTGCAGGCTCCGCCACCCCTCGTCCACGGGCATCCCGCCGCACAGCGGGTGCAGCACCAGGTTCCCCGCCTCGCCGGCGCCGCGGGCGTACGCGACCGCCTCGTCCGGGGTGAGGATGCGGTACACGCCCTCGGCGCGCAGCTCCGCCACGGTGTGCGCGCCCGACCGGACGGCGCTGCGGATGTCCTTGGACTGCCAGGAGGCGTACATCCCGGCCTCGTGGAGGAACCGCTCGCCGTACTGGTCCCAGGCCCGGTCCGGGTCCTCGGCGATGTGCAGCAGCGGGGTCTCGGCCGCCGGCATCATGCAGAAGCCCTCCGTGCCGTACTCCGCGAGCTTCGCGTTGTAGTACGCCTCCAGCTCGGGCAGATGCGCGCTCGGGAAGAAGGGCAGCCCCAGGCGGGCCGCCCGGCGGGCCGCCGCCTCGGAACTGCCGCCGACCAGGAGCAGCGGGTGCGGCTGGGTGAACGGCCGCGGGGTGACCCGTACGGTACGGCCGCGGAACTCGAACGGCTCGCCGGTCCAGGCCTTCAGCAGGGTCTCCAGCAGCTCGTCCTGGAGCTTGCCGCGCCGGCCCCACTCCACGCCGTGCTGCTCGTACTCCTCGGGCCGGTAGCCGATGCCCGCCACCGTGACGAGCCGGCCGCCGCTGAGCAGGTCCAGTACGGCGATGTCCTCGGCCACCTTCAGCGGGTCGTACAGCGGGCCGATGATCGCCGAGACGGTGACGGCGATCCGGCGGGTGGCGCCGAAGACCGCGCCCGCGAAGGCGAAGGGGGAGGGCAGCCAGTTGTTCTCGGTGCCGTGGTGCTCCTCGGTCTGGATGGTGTCGATCCCGCGGTCGTCCGCGTACTTCGCCATCTCCAGCGCGGCCTTGTAGCGGGCGGAGAGGGTTTCCGGGGTGCCGTGCGGGTCGATGAGGTTGAACCGGGCCACGGTGATGGGCATGGAGAAGTCCCCCTTCGCCGGAGGGTGGGTGGGCGGGCGAAGGGGGACGTTAGCTGACGTGGCGTCAGTTGGACAGGGATCCTGCGGGGACCCGCTCGTCGGCCGGGGCCTGCGGGCCCACCGGAGCGGCCGCCGGCGTGCGCGGCAGGACCGCGTACAGGACGGCCGAGATGACGATGCCCGCCGCCCAGCCCAGGCCGTTCTGCCCGATCCAGGTGGTGGCCAGCGGGCCGCTGAACCAGTCGACCTTCGTGAACAGCAGGCCCACCACCAGGGCCAGGCCCCAGGCGGTCATGGCCTGCCAGGCGAATCCGCCCCGGTACCAGTAGGCGCTGGTCCGCGTGGTGTCCAGCAGCGCGTCGCCGTCGTAGGAGGTGCGGCGCAGCATGTCCACGCCGAAGACGCCGATCCACGCGGAGAAGGCCACGGCCAGCAGGGTCAGGAAGGAGATGAACGAACCGAAGAAGCTGGTCGCGACCACCATCAGCAGGAAGCCGAAGACCAGGCTGATGACGGCGTTGACGCTGACCGCCGCCGCGCGCGGGACCTTGATGCCGAGGGTCTGGGCGGTGAAGCCGGCCGAGTACATGGACATCGAGTTGATGAGCAGCATGCCGACGAGCGCGATCAGCAGGTACGGGACCGAGATCCACATCGGCAGCAGCTCGCCGATGAAGGAGACCGGGTCCTGCGCGGTGGCGAGGTCGGGGGTGGCGACCGCCATCACCGCGCCCATCAGCACCATCGGGATCACGACGACGGCCGCGCCGCCGATGGTCGCGCCGACCATGCCCTTGGCGGAGGCGGTACGGGGCAGGTAGCGGGTGAAGTCCGGGCCGGACGGGACCCAGCTGATGCCGCCGGCCGCGATGGTGCCGATGCCCGCGATCATCATCGCGGTGGACCCGGCGGGCTTGTCGAAGACGGCGGACCAGTCGGTCTCGGCGATCAGGTAGCCCAGCACGAGCACGCTGAAGGCGCCGAAGAGGTACGTGGACCACTTGGAGCAGACCCGCAGTGCGTTGATGCCGAGACCGGAGACGAGGAAGGTGCACCCGACGAAGAACAGCAGGGTGACGATGATCAGCGCGGTGTTCTTCTTCACGCCGAAGACCAGGTCGAGGACGGTCAGGACGGCGTAGGCGCCGCTGACCGCGTTGATGGTCTCCCAGCCCCAGCGGGCGACCCAGATCAGGGCGCCGGGGAAGAGGTTGCCGCGCTGGCCGAAGACGGCCCGGGAGAGCGCCATGCCGGGGGCGCCGCCGCGCTTGCCCGCGATGGATATGAGTCCGACGATGCCGTAGGAGACCACGGGGGCGGCGATCGCGACGACGAGCACCTGCCAGATGTTCAGCTTGTTGAAGATGACGAGACCGGCACCCATGGTCAGCAGCAGCACGCTGATGTTGGCGGCGACCCAGGTCGGGACGAGCTCGCGGACCCGGCCGCGGCGCTCGGAGTCCGGGACGGGCTCCAGGCCGCGCGACTCTACGGCGGTCTCGGCAGACATAGGTGTACTCCGTGGGGGAGGCGGGGCGTGGGAGGTTGCTCATCATCGTAGATTTGCCGCAAAAAGTACAAACAGAGGCTTACGTCCTGGTATGAACCTCCAGGTTCCCCGGCTCGGGGTGCGCGTGGCCGATACTGGGGAGCGTTATGGAAATCCTGATCCTTGCCGTAGTCATCGCCCTGGTCGCGGTCGGTGCGATCAGCGGGCTCGTGGTCAGCAGCCGCAAGAAGAAGCAGCTGCCCCCCACGGCCCCGCCCAGCACGCCGACCATCACTGCCCCGCCCGCCGAACCGCAGGTGGGGGAGGACGCCGCACCGACGGCGGAAGAGCCGCGCCGCACGATCGAAGAGGTCGTGCTGCCCGAGGCCGAGGCCCCGGCCCCGGTCGCGGAGCCCGAAGCCCCCGTCGCCGAGGCGCCGGCCGCGCCCGCGATCGAGGTGCCCGAGCCCACCGCCGGCCGCCTGGTCCGGCTGCGCGCCCGCCTCGCCCGGTCCCAGAACACGCTCGGCAAGGGGCTGCTCACGCTGCTCTCCCGCGAGCACCTCGACGAGGACACCTGGGAGGAGATCGAGGAGACCCTCCTCATCGCCGACGTCGGTGTCGCGCCGACCCAGGAGCTGGTGGACCGGCTCCGCGAGCGGGTCAAGGTGCTCGGCACCCGCACCCCCGCCGATCTGCGCGCGCTGCTGAAGGAGGAGCTGGTCACGCTCCTCGGCACCGACTTCGACCGCGCGGTGAACACCGAGAGCGGCGAGGACACCCCCGCCGTGATCATGGTCGTCGGCGTGAACGGCACCGGTAAGACCACCACCACCGGCAAGCTCGCCCGCGTGCTCGTCGCCGACGGCCGCAGCGTCGTGCTCGGTGCGGCGGACACCTTCCGCGCCGCCGCCGCCGACCAGCTCCAGACCTGGGGCGACCGGGTCGGGGCGCGCACCGTGCGCGGACCCGAGGGCGGGGACCCGGCCTCGATCGCCTACGACGCGGTCAAGGAGGGCATCGCCGAGGGCGCCGACGTGGTCCTCATCGATACGGCGGGCCGGCTGCACACCAAGACCGGCCTGATGGACGAGCTCGGCAAGGTCAAGCGCGTCGTGGAGAAGCACGGCCCGCTCGACGAGATCCTGCTGGTCCTGGACGCCACCACCGGCCAGAACGGCCTGACCCAGGCCCGCGTCTTCGCCGAGGTCGTGGACATCACCGGCATCGTGCTCACCAAGCTCGACGGCACCGCCAAGGGCGGCATCGTCATCGCCGTCCAGCGCGAGCTCGGCGTCCCGGTCAAGCTCATCGGTCTCGGTGAGGGCGCGGACGACCTGGCGCCCTTCGAGCCGGAGGCCTTCGTCGACGCCCTGATCGGCGACTGAACGCTCCCGACGCTCCTACGCCGGCCAAGTGCCCCCGAGGTCCCCAGGACCCGGGGGCACTGCCGTGTCCGGACGCCCTAGGACCGCCGCAGCCGGTGGCACAGGTAGGCGAGGGTGCCCAGCAGGAGGCGGGCCTGCGGGGGGTCCCCGGCCGAGTCCAGGGCCGGCGGGCGCAGCCAGCTCACCGGGCCGAGGCCCGCGAAGTCCGAGGGCGGGGCGGTGACGTAGGAGCCCTGGCCCAGCGCGCGCAGGTCGAGACCGGCGTCGTCCCAGCCCATCCGGTACAGCAGCTGCGGCAGTCCGGCCGCCGCCCCCGGGGCGACGAAGAACTGGGCCCGGCCGTCCGGGGTCGCGGTCACCGGGCCGAGCGGCAGCCCCATCCGCTCCAGCCGGACCAGCGCCCGCCGCCCGGCCTCCTCGGAGACCTCGATGATGTCGAAGGAGCGGCCGGCGGGGAGCAGCACCGCGGCCCCCGGGTACCCGGTCCAGGTCTCGGTGACCTCGTCGAGGGTGGCGCCGGCCGGGACGGTCGGAGCGAGGGCCAGCGGATGCGCCCCCGGCGCACCACAACTCGTATGACCGCAGGAACAGTCGCGGGCGGGTCCCGCGGCCCGGGCGCCGGGGACCACGTCCCAGCCCCACAGTCCGGTGTACTCCGCCACCGCCGTGCACTCCGACATCCGGCCGCGGCGCCGAGCGCCGGAACGGAACTCCTTGGTGCCGCGGCTGCCGCCGATCGTGAAGCCCATGCCCATGCCCCCTCCAACGGGTCGGACGTGCCGGTGGTTACGACCTCGGCCGGTTGCGTTGGAGGCCCGGACGCCCGGCGCACTCCTCGCCGCGCGCGCCCCGGCGCACTCCTGTCCAACCGATCGGTTCCGCCTACGTGTCAAGTGAATCGCGCCTGGCGGGTGGCGAGTTCATTCGAAGGGGTGGCGAATGGTGGCGTTTCCGGGATCGACCTCGCCGAAGGGGTGATCGTAGGATTACTTTCGGTGCACGAGACGCGAAGAGGCGGCGGGCTCGCGGGTATGCCGGAGGCATGGCGTGAAGGACCTGTGAAGACCGTTTCCCGGCAGGGTTTCGTGCAGAAGAAGCTGACGGATGGGGGCGTTCCAGTGAGCGGCAACGGCGCAAGCGGAACGAGTGCGGAGTCCGACGTGTCGTACGCCGCCGTGCCGGACGGGGACTCCGCGCGGGGTTCCGGACAGGCCCTCGCGGACGCCTCCGTGGATTCCTCCCAGGGCGCCACCGTCCGCAACGAGCAGCTGACGTCGTGGTTCGTCCGCAGCGGCTGGTCCAAGGGGGAGCTCGCCCGCCAGGTCAACCGGCGCGCCCGCCAGATGGGCGCCCACCACATCAGCACCGACACCTCGCGGGTCCGCCGCTGGCTCGACGGCGAACAGCCCCGCGAACCCGTCCCGCGGATCCTTTCCGAGCTCTTCTCCGAACGCTTCGGCTCCGTCGTCGCCATCGAGCACCTCGGCCTGCGCACCGCCCACCAGACCCCCTCCGTCTCCGGCGTCGACCTGCCCTGGGCCGGCCCGCAGACCATCGAGCTGCTCGGCGAGTTCTCCCGCAGCGACCTGATGCTGGCCCGCCGCGGCTTCCTCGGGACCTCGCTCGCCCTGTCCGCCGGCCCCGCCCTCATCGAGCCCATGCAGCGCTGGCTCGTACCGGTTCCGGCCGCCGACCCGGGACCCCGGGAGGCGGGGCCGGCGGGCGCCCTCAGCGGTCACCGGCCGCCCCGGCTCTCCGAACCCGAGGTGGACCTCCTCGAAGCCACCACCGTGATGTTCCGCCAGTGGGACGCCCAGTGCGGCGGCGGACTGCGCCGCAAGGCCGTCGTGGGCCAGCTCCACGAGGTCACCGACCTGCTCCAGGAGAACCACCCGGCCCCGGTCATGAAGCGGCTCTTCAAGGTCGCCGCCGAACTCGCCGAACTCGCCGGCTGGATGAGCTACGACATCGGCCTGCACCCCACCGCGCAGAAGTACTTCGTCCTCGCGCTGCACGCCGCCAAGGAGGGCGGCGACAAGCCGCTCGGCTCGTACATCCTCTCCAGCATGAGCCGCCAGATGATCCACCTGGGCCGCCCCGAGGACGCCCTGGAGCTCATCCACCTGGCCCAGTACGGCAGCCGCGACTGCGCGGGACCCCGCACCCAGGCCATGCTGTATGCGATGGAGGCCCGCGCCTACGCCAACATGGGCCAGCCCAGCCGCTGCAAGCGGGCCGTGCGGATGGCCGAGGACACCTTCTCCGACGTCGGCTTCGACTCCGAGCCCGAGCCCGACTGGATCCGCTTCTTCTCCGAGGCCGAACTCAACGGCGAGAACTCCCACTCCTACCGGGACCTGGCCTACGTGGCGGGCCGCAGCCCCATGTACGCCTCCCTCGCCGAACCGGTCATGCAGCGCGCCGTCTCCCTCTTCGAGAAGGACGACGAGCACCAGCGCTCCTACGCCCTCAACCTCATCGGCATGGCCACCGTCCACCTGCTCCAGCGCGAGCCCGAGCAGGCCACCGTCCTCGTCGGCCGCGCCCTCGACGTGGCGGGAAAGGTGCGGTCCGAACGGGTCAACACCCGGCTGCGCAAGACCGTCGACACCGCCGCGCGTGAGTACGGCGACGTCGCCGACGTCGTGCGGCTCACCGATCAGCTCGCCTCCCGCCTCCCCGAAGCGGCGGAGGCCGTCTGACGGCCACCCGGCCGTCCCCCAGGCCCCCGGCCGCGGCAGTCACCCCGTGAAGCCCGATCAGGCTCCCCCAGCCAGGTTCCCCGGGTCATCGCCGCGGCCGGGCTTTCCCCCGGCACCCGCATGAACCACTCGTTCATGGAGGCGTAACACGCCGGAGCTCTTCGTCATCGACGCGAAACACCCAGCGGCGCCGCCGGAAACCGGCCTGCGCGAATCTCAGGGCCAATAACCGGCCAGCCCCCCGGCCGGCACCCCCTCAGGCCTGATTCACGAACCAGCGCCGCTCAGGTTTTCACGATCGCCCGCACGCGAACGTACCGACGACGAGGAGACGCCGATGGCATCAGCCATCACGACCCTCGCGGCAGACGCCCCCACGCTGTCTTCCGCGAACACCGGGTTCATGCTCATCTGCTCCGCCCTGGTCATGCTGATGACCCCGGGACTCGCCTTCTTCTACGGAGGCATGGTCCGCGTCAAGAGCAGCCTCAACATGCTGATGATGAGCTTCATCAGCCTCGGGATCGTCACGATCCTCTGGGTCCTCTACGGATTCAGCCTCGCCTTCGGCACCGACTCCGGCTCGCTCATCGGCTGGTCCTCCGACTACGTGGGCCTCAGCGGCATCGGCATCACCGAGCTGTGGGACGGCTACACCATCCCCGTCTACGTCTTCGCCGTCTTCCAGCTGATGTTCGCGATCATCACCCCGGCGCTGATAAGCGGTGCGCTCGCCGACCGCGTCAAGTTCAGCGCGTGGGCGCTCTTCATCACCCTCTGGGTCACGATCGTCTACTTCCCCGTCGCCCACTGGGTGTGGGGCGCCGGCGGCTGGCTCTTCGAGCTCGGGGTCATCGACTTCGCCGGCGGCACCGCCGTCCACATCAACGCGGGCGCCGCGGCCCTCGGCGTGATCCTGGTCATCGGCAAGCGCGTGGGCTTCAAGAAGGACCCGATGCGCCCGCACAGCCTCCCCCTCGTGATGCTGGGCGCCGGCCTGCTGTGGTTCGGCTGGTTCGGCTTCAACGCGGGCTCCTGGCTCGGCAACGACGACGGCGTCGGCGCGGTCATGTTCGTCAACACCCAGGTCGCCACCGCCGCCGCCATGCTCGCCTGGCTCGGCTACGAGAAGCTGCGCCACGGCTCCTTCACCACCCTCGGCGCCGCCTCCGGCGCGGTCGCGGGCCTCGTCGCCATCACCCCCTCCGGCGGCGCCGTCTCCCCGCTCGGCGCGATCGCCATCGGCGTCATCGCCGGTGTCGTGTGTGCCATGGCCGTCGGCCTGAAGTACAAGTTCGGCTACGACGACTCCCTCGACGTCATCGGAGTCCACCTCGTCGGCGGTGTCCTCGGCTCCCTCCTCGTCGGCCTCTTCGCCACCGGCGGGGTCCAGTCCGACGTGGCCGGCCTCTTCTACGGCGGCGGTCTGGGGCAGCTCGGCAAGCAGGCGGTCGGAGTCTTCTCCGTCCTGGCCTACTCTCTCGTGGCATCCGCGGTGCTCGCCTTCCTCCTCGACAGGACGATGGGGATGCGGGTCACCGAGGACGACGAGGTCTCCGGCATCGACCAGGTCGAACACGCCGAGACCGCCTACGACTTCAGCGGAGCCGGCGGCGGCTCCTCCTCCCGGAGCACCGCCGTCCCCGCCCCCGTTGCCGCCGCGAGCAAGAAGGTTGACGCATGAAGCTCATCACCGCGATCGTGAAGCCGCACCGGCTGGACGAGATCAAGGAAGCCCTGCACCGCTTCGGAGTCCAGGGACTCACCGTCTCCGAAGCCAGCGGCTACGGCCGCCAGCGCGGCCACACCGAGGTCTACCGGGGCGCCGAGTACACCGTGGACCTCGTCCCGAAGATCCGCATAGAGGTACTCGTCGAGGACGGCGACGCGGAGGACGTGATGCGGATCGTCGTCGACGCAGCCCAGACCGGCAAGATCGGCGACGGCAAGGTGTGGAGCATCCCCGTGGACTCGGTCATCCGGGTCCGCACCGGCGAACGCGGCGCTGACGCGCTTTAGGCGATGGGAATCCCTGGGTGACCAGTGTCGAAGAGACCACGGACGGCAACACCGCCGACCAGGGGCCCAGCGGGTACGCCGCGGCCCGGCTGCGACTCCTCCAGGAGGAGTCGCGGACCGGGCCTTCCCGGCGTTCCGCCCTGGCCTCCCTGACCGACGACTGGCTGAAGGCGCTGTTCGCCGGCGCCGTACGGGAGACGGGCGTGCGGGGCGCCGCGCTCGTCGCCGTCGGCGGCTACGGCCGCGCCGAACTCTCCCCCCGCAGCGACCTCGACCTGGTCCTGCTCCACGACGGCAAGGCCGAAGCCCGCGCCCTGGCCGCCCTGGCCGACCGGCTCTGGTACCCCGTCTGGGACCTCGGCCTCGCCCTCGACCACTCGGTGCGCACCCCCGGCGAAGCCCGCAAGGCCGCCGCCGAAGACCTCAAGGTGCACCTCGGACTGCTCGACGCCCGGCCCGTCGCGGGCGACGCCGGGCTCCTCGCGGGACTGCGCACCTCCGTCCTGGCGGACTGGCGCAACCACGCCGCCAAACGGCTGCCCCAGCTGCACTCCCTGTGCCGCGAGCGGGCCGAGCGTGCGGGGGAGCTCCGCTTCCTGCTGGAACCCGACCTCAAGGAGGCCCGCGGAGGGCTGCGCGACGTCACCGCGCTGCGGGCCGTCGCCGCGTCCTGGCTGGCCGACGCCCCCCGCGAGGGCCTCGCCGAAGCCCGGCGCCGGCTGCTCGACGCCCGGGACGCGCTGCACCTGGTGACCGGCCGCGCCACCGAACGGCTCTCCCTCCAGGAACAGGGCCCGGTCGCGGCGCAGCTCGGTCTGCTCGACGCCGACGCCCTGCTCCGGGAGGTGTACGAGGCCGCGCGGGTGGTCTCGTACGCCGGTGACGTGACCTGGCGCGAGGTCGGGCGCGTGCTCCGGGCCCGGTCCGCCCGCCCCCGGCTCCGCGGGCTGCTCGGCACCCGCAGCTCCGTACCGGAGCGGGCGCCGCTCGCCGAAGGCGTCGTCGAGTCCGACGGCGAGGCCGTACTGGCCCTGGCCGCGCGGCCCGACCGGGACCCGGTGCTGCCCCTGCGCTTCGGCGCTGCCGCCGCCCAGGCGGGACTGCCCGTCTCGCTGCACGCCGTACGCAGGCTCGCGGCGCAGGCGAAGCCGCTGCCGGTGCCCTGGCCGGCCGAGGCCCGGGAGCAGCTGCTGACCCTGCTGGGCGCGGGGGAGCCGACGGTGGCCGTGTGGGAGGCCCTGGAGGCCGAGGGGATCATCACGAAGCTGCTGCCCGACTGGGAGCGGGTGCGCTGCCGGCCGCAGCGCAACCCCGTGCACACCTGGACCGTGGACCGCCACCTCGTCGAGACGGCCGTACGGGCCTCCGAGCTGACCCGCCGGGTGGGCCGCCCCGACCTCCTCCTGATGGCCGCGCTGCTGCACGACATCGGCAAGGGCTGGCCCGGAGACCACTCGGTGGCCGGCGAGACGATCGCCCGCGACATGGCGCTGCGGGTGGGGTTCGATACGGAGGACGTCGCCGTACTGGGCGTGCTCGTACGCCACCACCTGCTCCTGATCGACACCGCCACGCGGCGGGACCTGGACGACCCGGCGACGGTCAGGGCCGTCGCGGAGGCGGTCGGCTCGCCCGGCAGGCTGGAGATCCTGCACGCCCTGACGGAGGCCGACGCGCTGGCCACCGGCCCGGCGGCGTGGAGCGCGTGGCGCGGCTCGCTCGTGGCCGACCTGGTCGCACGGGTCGCCGCCGTGCTGCGCGGGGCGCCCCCGGCGGTGACGGAGCTGGAGATCCCGACCACGGAGCAGGAGCGCCTGGCGGTGGAGGCGCTGCGCACCGGGGAACCCGTACTGGCCCTGCACGCCCGCCAGGAGGAGGACGCGGTCGGGGTGGAACTGGTCGTGGCCGTCCCCGACCAGCCGGGGGTGCTGCCCGCGGTGGCCGGCGTACTGGCCCTGCACCGGCTCACCGTACGGGCGGCCGACCTGCGCTCGATGGAGCTCCCGGATCAGCTGGGCGAGGTACTGGTCCTGCGCTGGCGGGTGGCCGCGGAGTACGGCTCCCTGCCGGAGGCCGCGCGGCTGCGCACCGATCTGGTGCGGGCCCTGGACGGCTCGCTGGACGTCCCGGCGAAGCTGGCGGACCGCGAGGCGGCGTACCCGCGGCGGCGCGGGGTGGTCCCTCCGCCGCCCCGGGTCACGGTGGTCCCCGAGGTCTCCTCCCTGGCCACGGTCCTGGAGGTGCGGGCGCCCGACGCGGTCGGGCTGCTGCACCGGATCGGACGCGCGCTGGAGTCCTCCGGGGTGCGGGTCCGCAGCGCGCACGTCTCGACGCTCGGCGCCAATGCGGTGGACACCTTGTACGTGACCACGGCGGACGGCAAGCCGCTGGACCCGGCGGACGCGGTCGCCCTGGCGGGCTCGGTCCAGACGGCCCTGGCGTAGCGGGGGCGGCCCTGCGGGGCTGTCCCCTACCCGCCCTTCGCCCGTTCCCCGGGCGCTGCCCGGACCCGTACGTGCGCTCCGCGCCCGTGAGGCGCGGGGTCCGGGGCGGAGCCCCGGGGAACGGTGGAAGGGCGGGTAGGGGACTCCGCCCCGCGCAGCGGCTCCCGCTCCGGCCGGGCTCCCGGAGGGGGAAAGCCGCCCGCAGGGCCGGAGGGGTGGCGCGGCCCGATACCCTGGGGGACGACCACACGCCCCCGACCCGAGGAATCGCGACCACCGTGTTCGATACGCTTTCCGACCGCCTCAGCGCGACCTTCAAGTCCCTCCGGGGCAAAGGCCGCCTCTCCGAGCAGGACATCGATGCTGCGGCGCGGGAAATCCGTATCGCCCTCCTCGAGGCCGACGTCGCACTTCCCGTCGTCCGCTCCTTCATCGCGAACGTCAAGGAGCGCGCCCGCGGCGAAGAGGTCTCCAAGGCCCTGAACCCGGGCCAGCAGGTCCTCAAGATCGTCAACGACGAGCTGGTCTCCATCCTCGGCGGCGAGACCCGGCGGCTGCGCTTCGCCAAGACCGCGCCCACGGTGATCATGCTCGCCGGCCTCCAGGGTGCCGGTAAGACCACCCTCGCCGGAAAGCTCGGCCTGTGGCTGAAGGGGCAGGGCCACGCCCCGCTCCTCGTCGCCTGCGACCTCCAGCGCCCCAACGCCGTCAACCAGCTCTCGGTCGTGGCCGAGCGCGCGGGCGTGGCCGTCTATGCCCCCGCTCCGGGCAACGGCGTCGGTGACCCGGTCCAGGTCGCCAAGGACTCCATCGAGTACGCGCGGACCAAGCAGTACGACATCGTGATCGTCGACACCGCCGGCCGCCTCGGCATCGACCAGGAGCTGATGCAGCAGGCCGCGGACATCCGCGACGCCGTCAGCCCGGACGAGATCCTCTTCGTCGTCGACGCCATGATCGGCCAGGACGCGGTCAACACCGCCGAGGCCTTCCGCGACGGCGTCGGCTTCGACGGCGTCGTGCTCTCCAAGCTCGACGGCGACGCCCGCGGTGGTGCCGCGCTGTCCATCGCGCACGTCACCGGCAAGCAGATCATGTTCGCCTCGAACGGCGAGAAGCTCGACGAGTTCGACGCGTTCCACCCGGACCGCATGGCGGGCCGGATCCTCGACATGGGTGACATGCTCACCCTGATCGAGCAGGCCGAGAAGACCTTCTCGCAGGCCGAGGCCGAGAAGATGGCGGCCAAGCTGCAGAAGGGGCCCAAGGAGTTCACGCTCGACGACTTCCTGGCCCAGATGGAGCAGGTCCGCAAGATGGGCTCCATCTCCAAGCTGCTCGGCATGCTCCCGGGCATGGGGCAGATCAAGGACCAGATCAACAACATCGACGAGCGCGACGTGGACCGCACCGCCGCGATCATCAAGTCGATGACCCCGGCCGAGCGCCAGGACCCGCACCTCATCAACGGCTCGCGCCGCGCCCGCATCGCCAAGGGCTCCGGCACCGAGGTCAGCGCCGTCAAGTCGCTGGTCGAGCGGTTCTTCGAGGCCCGCAAGATGATGTCCCGCATGGCCCAGGGCGGCGGCATGCCGGGCATGCCCGGCATCCCCGGGATGGGCGGCGGCCCCGGCCGGCAGAAGAAGCAGGTCAAGCAGGCCAAGGGCAAGCGCAAGAGCGGCAACCCGATGAAGCGCAAGGAAGAAGAGGCCGCGGCCGCCGCGCGCCGCGAGGCCGGCCCGCAGGCGATCGAGCCCGCCGCCGGGGGCAACCCGTTCGGCCTTCCGGCCGGGGGTGCCCAGCCGGGTCAGGACTTCGACCTGCCGGACGAGTTCAAGAAGTTCATGAAGTAGAAGTTCGTGAAGTAGCAGTACGGAGCCACGCGAGCCCCGACCGGACCACTCCGGCCGGGGCTTCGCCGTGTGGCCCGCCGCCAGGGGCGATGGTCTGGTTTGTCGCTTATGGTCGGCCGGGAGGACGGCAGAAGGAGGCCACGTGCCCAGCCCCACCCCCGTACCGCCCCGCGACCGGGCCGATACGCCCTGGCGCTCCGAAGGCGCACCCCCCGCCCCGCCGCCGAAGAAGCGGATGCCGGGCGGCTGGCGCGGCCTGATCCTCACCGCCCTGATCGTCTACCTGATCACCAACCTGGTGCTCTCCTTCTTCAACGAGGGCGAAGAGCCGACCATCTCGTACACCGAGTTCAGCAAGCAGGTCGCGAACGGCAACGTCTCGAAGATCTACTCCAAGGGCGACGCCATCCAGGGCCAGCTGAAGGCCAAGCAGCCCATGCCGGACGGGGGCAAGGGCGACTACACCAAGTTCGTCTCCCAGCGGCCCGCCTTCGCCGACGACGACCTGTGGGCCGACCTCACCAAGCAGAACGTCGTCGTCACCGCCTCCCCGGTCGTCGTACAGCGCAGCTTCCTGGCCAATCTGCTGATCTCCCTGGCCCCGATGCTGCTGCTGGTCCTCCTGTGGGTGGTCATCGCCCGCCGGATGGGATCGGCGATGGGCGGGGGCATGGGCGGACTCGGGCGCAAGACGCCGCCCAAGCCGGTCGAGCTGGAGGGCGCCAAGCGCACGACCTTCGAGGACGTGGCCGGCATCGACGAGGTCGAGGGCGAGCTCAACGACGTCGTGGACTTCCTCAAGAACCCGGACGAGTACCGGAAGATGGGCGCCCGGATGCCCGGCGGCGTGCTCCTCGCGGGCCCGCCCGGCACCGGAAAGACCCTGCTGGCCCGCGCGGTGGCCGGCGAGGCCGGGGTGCCCTTCTTCTCCGCCTCCGCCTCCGAGTTCATCGAGATGATCGTCGGTGTCGGCGCCTCCCGGGTGCGCGAGCTCTTCTCCGAGGCCCGCAAGGTGGCCCCCGCCATCATCTTCATCGACGAGATCGACACCATCGGGCGGGCCCGCGGCGGCGGCGCGGCCATGGGCGGACACGACGAGCGCGAGCAGACCCTGAACCAGATCCTCACCGAGATGGACGGCTTCTCCGGCTCCGAGGGCGTGGTCGTCCTCGCCGCGACCAACCGGGCCGACGTCCTGGACCCGGCGCTGACCCGGCCGGGCCGCTTCGACCGCACCGTCATGGTCTCCCCGCCCGACCGGGCCGGCCGGGAAGCCATCCTGCGCATCCACACCCGGGACATCCCGCTGGCCGCCGGGGTCGACCTCGCGCAGATGGCCCGTACGACCCCGGGCATGACGGGAGCCGAACTGGCCAACCTCGCCAACGAGGCCGCCCTGCTGGCCGTGAAGCGCCAGCAGAAGGAGGTCACCCAGTCGGACCTCTCCGACGCGCTGGAGAAGGTCCAGCTCGGCGCGGAACGGCCGCTGGTCATGCCGGACGAGGAGCGCCGCCGCACCGCGTACCACGAGAGCGGACACGCCCTGCTGGGCATGCTCCAGCCCGGCGCCGACCCGGTCCGCAAGATCACCATCGTCCCGCGCGGGCGGGCGCTCGGCGTCACCCTCTCCACCCCGGAGGCGGACCGGTACGCCTACACCGAGGAGTACCTGCGCGGCCGCATCATCGGGGCGCTCGGCGGCATGGCCGCCGAGCAGGTGGTCTACGAGGTCATCACCACCGGCGCGGAGAACGACCTCGAACAGGTCACCAACATCGCCCGCGGCATGGTCGGCCGCTGGGGCATGAGCGAGCGCATCGGCCGCCTCACCGCCATCCCCTCGGACGGA
This sequence comes from Streptomyces sp. TBY4, assembly GCF_024213195.1. Lineage (GTDB taxonomy): Bacteria > Actinomycetota > Actinomycetes > Streptomycetales > Streptomycetaceae > Streptomyces. Next base: position 123,091 of record NZ_JANAVF010000013.1, read on the forward strand.
CAGAGCCCCTACGGGCTCTCCGCGGCCCCCGCCACCCTCGACGCGGTGGACCATGAGATGCGCCGCATCGTCGACGAGTGCTACGAGGCGGCCTGCCGCCTGCTGCGCGAGAACCGCGACAAGCTGGACGCCCTCGCGGACGCCCTGATGGCGAGCGAAACTCTGGACGAAGCGGCCGCGTACGCCGCCGCGGGCATCCCCCGCCTCCACAAGGGAGCGCCGCACGGGTGACCGCCGTGCGGGGCCGGTCCGCGGCCCCGCACGGCGGCGGTCGTGCCGGGCGCGCCTGTTAGGCCGTCCGGGCGATGACGTACCGGAAGATGTTCGGCAGCCAGACGGCCCCGTCGGCCCGCTCGTACGGGTGAAGCGCCTCCGCCAGCTCCTTCTCCACCTGCACCGGGTCCGAGCACTCGTACAGCCCGGTCGACAGCAGCCCGCGCACCGCGCTGTCCACGTCGGCGTACCCGAAGGGGCAGAACACCCGCCCCGATCCGTCCGGCGCCAGCCCGGCCGCCGCCGCCATCGCGTCCAGGTCCCGCGCCGCCGGCCCGCCGCCCAGGACGGAGGGCACCGTGCACCGCTCCGCCGGACCCCAGTCCGCCAGCACCACCGCGCCGCCGGGCCGCAGCGCCGGCAGGGCCGCGGCCAGGGCGCCCGGGGCGGGCGAGAAGGCCAGCAGCACGTCGTAGGGAACCGCGGGCGCGGGCGGGGCCGCCAAGACCTCCAGGAGGCGTTCCCTGGCCAGCGTCCGGCGTGCCGGATCCGTCTCCACACCCGTGGCCAGGGCTCCCCGGCCCGAGGCCAGCAGCAGGGCCAGTCCGGCCCCGCAGTCGAGGCCCAGCAGCCGGTCGCCCGGCCCGACCTCCAGCCGGTCGTAGACCGCCTCGTACAGCGGTACCAGCATCCGTTCCTGGATTTCCGCCCAGTCCCGGGCGACAAGCGTCGCCGTCGGCGTCGGTGTCATCGAAAGAGCGCTCCTGATTCCGTGTCGCCCCCTTGCCCCCGTTGCCAGAGAACTCCCGATTCGCCCCCGCGTCCAGAGGAGCGCGCCACCCGATTCGCACCCGATTCACGTTCGGCCCTCCGGGCGCCGTACCATTCGCGCCATGGCAAAGGCACCCGTTCTCACCCCCCAAGCGGAGGATTTCCCCCGCTGGTACCAGGATCTGATCAACAAGGCCGAGCTGGCCGACAACGGTCCGGTACGCGGCACCATGGTCATCCGACCGTACGGCTACGGGCTGTGGGAGCGGATGCAGCAGGAGATGGACGCGCGCATCAAGGACGCGGGCGCCCAGAACGCGTACTTCCCGCTGTTCATCCCGCAGTCGTACCTGACGAAGGAAGCGGAGCACGTCGAGGGCTTCGCCCCCGAGCTCGCGGTCGTCACGCACGGCGGCGGCAAGGAGCTCGAGGAGCCGGTCGTCGTCCGGCCCACCTCCGAGACGATCATCAACGACTACTTCTCCAAGTGGGTCCAGAGCTACCGCGACCTGCCCCTGCTGATCAACCAGTGGGCGAACGTGGTCCGCTGGGAGATGCGCCCGCGCGTGTTCCTCCGTACGAGCGAGTTCCTCTGGCAGGAGGGCCACACGGCCCACGTCTCCTACGAGGACGCCCGCGACTACGCCTCGCGCATCCACACGGACGTCTACGGCGACTTCATGACCAACGTGCTCGGCATCGACGTCGTCCTCGGCCGCAAGACCGCCAAGGAGCGCTTCGCCGGCGCCATCAACACCCTCACCCTCGAGGGCATGATGGGCGACGGCAAGGCCCTGCAGCTCGGCACCAGCCACGAGCTCGGCACCAACTTCGCCAAGGCCTTCAACACGCAGTACCTGTCGAAGGAAGGCAAGCAGGAGCTCGTCTGGCAGACCTCGTGGGGAGTCTCCACCCGCATGGTCGGCGGCCTGATCATGTCGCACGGCGACGACAACGGCCTGCGGGTCCCGCCGCGCCTCGCGCACGTCCAGGTCGTCGTCATGGCGATCAAGGGCGACGAGGCCGTGGCGAAGGTCCGCGAGCTGGGCGCCCAGCTCAAGGCCGCGGGCCTGCGGGTGTTCGTCGACGACCGCGTCGACACCCCCTTCGGCCGCCGCGCCGTGGACTGGGAGCTCAAGGGCGTACCGGTCCGCGTCGAGATCGGCCCCCGCGACCTGGAGGCCGGCACCGCGATGCTGGCCCGCCGCATCCCGGGCGGCAAGGAGGCCGTGCAGATCGCCGACCTCGCCGCCCTGCTGCCCAAGGTCCTGGAGGAGGACCAGGAGCAGCTGCTGCGCGAGTCCCGCGAGCGCCGCATCTCCCGTACGTCCGACGTCTCGACCATCGAGGAGGCCGCCGAGGCCGCCATCGCCGGCGGCTGGGCGCGGATCCCGTGGGCCGACCTCGGCCCCGAGGGCGAGGCGAAGCTCGCCGAGCAGGCCGTCTCCGTACGCTGCCTGATCGCCGAGGACGGGTCGGTGCCGCAGGCGGACGACGCCCCCGGCAACCTCGCGATCGTCGCGCGCTCGTACTAGCCGACCCTCCTGACGGCTCCCACGCCCCGGCGCGCGGCACTCGCCGCGCGCCGGGGCGGTGCCCCGTCGGTGGGGCGGTCCCCGGTCGGTGGGCCGCGTTACGTACCGACTCCTCCGGAGATATGCGCACCCGTCCTCGTCGGGACGCATGAGACTGAACTGACTGGTACGTGCAAAAAATTTGGAATGGCCCGGAATCGGAACACCGGGGCACCCCGGCTCGTTGTCACGACGTGAGCACGACACCACCTGTTCTCGCCGCAGAGCTGGCGCAGGCGTGGGCCGATATTCAGCGGTACCACCCCGAGCTGCCTGACCTTGCCGCGCCCGAGTCCCTGATCGGAGAGTCCTCGTCCGCCTGCGGCGCCGAGCTCTCCTTCGAGCGACTGCTGCACGAGGCAGTCCACGGCATCGCCGCAGCCCGCGGAGTGCGTGACACTTCGCGGGCCGGCCGCTACCACAACCGCAGGTTCCTCGCGATCGCCGAGGAGATGGGGCTGGACCACACCGACGAGCCGCACGCGAGCAGCGGCTTCTCCCTGGTCACGCTCAATCCCGAGGCGAAGAAGCGCTACCGCCCCACCATGGAGCGCCTCCAGCGCGCGCTGAAGGCCCACACGGCCGCCACGGCCGCCGACACCAAGCGGAGCTTCCGCGGTCCGGCCGCCCGGCACGGGTCATCGGGCGGCGGAGTCCGCGTGAAGGCGGTCTGCGACTGCGGGCGCAACGTGCGCGTGGTCCCCTCCGTGCTGGCCCAGGCCCCGATCGTGTGCGGAGGCTGCATGAAGCCCTTCCGCATCCCGGACGTGGCCATCGCGGTGGCCTCCTGACCCGGCGGGCGCGCTCCGCGACCTCCCGGCCGAGCGCGCCGCGGGCGTGTGGCACAATGGACAGCTGTACTCGACAGTCGCATAGGACCCCTCTCTCCTCCGGCTGACGCGTCCATCGGGCACCCGAGTACCGCAACCCCACGTGGCATCTCATGTGCCCAACCACGTCAAGTTCAGGAGACACCACTCCAGTGGCAGTCAAGATCAAGCTCAAGCGCCTCGGCAAGATTCGCCAGCCGCACTACCGCATCGTCGTCGCGGACGCCCGTACCCGTCGGGACGGTCGCGCGATCGAAGAGATCGGTATCTACCACCCGACGTACAACCCGTCGCGCATCGAGGTCAACGCCGAGCGTGCGCAGTACTGGCTGTCGGTCGGCGCCCAGCCCACCGAGGCTGTGCTCGCCATCCTGAAGCTCACCGGTGACTGGCAGGCGCACAAGGGCCTCCCGGCCCCCGCGCCGCTGCTGCAGCCGGCGACGAAGGAGAACAAGCGTCGCTCCTTCGACGAGTTCGCCAAGGCCCTCGAGGGCATCGGCGAGGGCAAGGGCGAAGCCATTACCCAGAAGGCGAAGAAGGCCGACAAGAAGGCGGACGAGGCTGAGGCCGAGACCGCCGAGTCGACCGAGGCCTGAGCATGCTCGAGGAGGCTCTTGAGCACCTCGTGAAGGGCATCGTGGACAACCCCGACGAAGTGCAGGTCGCCTCGCGCAACCTGCGCCGCGGGCAGGTGCTGGAGGTCCGGGTCCACCCCGACGACCTCGGCAAGGTGATCGGCCGCAACGGCCGCACCGCACGTGCCCTGCGTACCGTCGTGGGCGCCATCGGCGGCCGGGGGATCCGCGTCGACCTCGTCGACGTGGACCAGGTCCGCTGAAGAGTTGAATCACCGGCACGGGCCGGGGAGGGCGATTGCGCCCGCCCCGGCCCGTCGTCGTCTGAACAGGAGAAGAGACAGTGGAGCTGGTAGTCGCGCGGATCGGCCGCGCCCACGGGATCAAGGGTGAGGTCACCGTCGAGGTGCGGACCGACGAGCCGGAGCTCCGGCTCTCGCCCGGCGCCGTGCTCCGCACCGAACCGGCATCGACGGGTCCGCTGACCATCGAGGCCGGCCGGGTGCACAGCGGCCGCCTCCTGCTCCGCTTCGCGGGCGTCGGCGACCGCACCGCGGCCGAGGCGCTGCGCAACACCCTGCTGATCGCGGAAGTCGACCCGTCCGAGCTCCCGGAGGAGGAGGACGAGTACTACGACCACCAGCTGATGGACCTGGACGTGGTGCTGGAGGACGGCACCGTGATCGGCCGGATCACCGAGATCTCCCACCTGCCCTCGCAGGACCTCTTCATCGTCGAGCGGCCGGACGGCACCGAGGTGATGGTCCCCTTCGTCGAGGAGATCGTCGCCGAGATCGACCTGGACGAGCAGCGCTGCGTCATCACCCCGCCCCCCGGCCTGCTCGACGAGCGCGACGCGGTCGTCGCCTCGACCCGCGACGAGGAGGGCGAGGACGCCAAGGACTCTGCGGACGCCGAGAACTCCGCGAACACCGAGGCCGCCAAGGACTCCGGGGACGAAGCCTGATGCGTCTCGACGTCGTCACGATCTTCCCCGAGTACCTCGAACCGCTCAACGTCTCCCTGGTCGGCAAGGCGCGCTCGCGCGGCCAGCTCGACGTACACGTCCACGACCTGCGGGACTGGACGTACGACCGGCACAACACGGTGGACGACACCCCGTACGGCGGCGGCCCCGGCATGGTCATGAAGACCGAGCCGTGGGGCGAGGCCCTGGACGCGGCGCTGGCCGACGGCTACGAGGCGGGCGCGCACGGGCCCGTCATCGTCGTCCCCACCCCCAGCGGCCGGCCGTTCACCCAGGAACTGGCCGTCGAGCTCTCCGAACGCCCCTGGCTGATCTTCACCCCGGCCCGGTACGAGGGCATCGACCGCCGGGTCATGGACGAGTACGCCACGCGCCTGCCGGTCTACGAGGTGTCCATCGGCGACTACGTCCTGGCCGGCGGCGAGGCGGCCGTCCTGGTCGTCACCGAGGCCGTGGCCCGGCTGCTGCCGGGGGTGCTCGGCAACGCCGAATCGCACCGCGACGACTCCTTCGCGCCGGGGGACATGGCCAACCTGCTGGAGGGGCCCGTCTACACCAAGCCCCCGGAGTGGCGCGGCCACGGGATCCCGGACGTGCTGGTCAGCGGCCACCACGGCAAGATCGCCCGGTGGCGCCGCGACGAGGCCTTCCGCCGCACGGCCGCCAACCGCCCGGATCTGATCGAGCGCTGCGAGGCCTCCGCCTTCGACAAGAAGGACCGCGAGCTGCTGAGCATCCTCGGCTGGAAGCCGTCCCCCGACGGACGATTTTGGCGCAGGCCGCAGACCGTGGAAGAATAGGCGGCTGCTGTGTGCTCGCGTACGCCCCTGCCACAGGGGGACCGTCGTACGCCGAGTCCCGCGGCAACCGAATTCTCTCCGGAAACCCCGCATCGGCGACCTGTGGCGTCATGCGAAGAAAGCAGACGAATCACATGTCTCACCTGCTCGATGGCGTCAACGCCGCCACCCTGCGTTCGGACCTCCCGGCCTTCCGCCCGGGTGACACCGTCAACGTGCACGTCCGCGTGATCGAGGGCAGCCGCTCCCGTATCCAGCAGTTCAAGGGTGTCGTCATCCGCCGCCAGGGCTCGGGCGTCTCCGAGACCTTCACGGTCCGCAAGGTCTCCTTCAGCGTCGGCGTGGAGCGTACCTTCCCGGTCCACTCCCCGATCTTCGAGAAGATCGAGCTCGTCACCCGCGGTGACGTGCGTCGCGCCAAGCTGTACTTCCTCCGTGAGCTCCGCGGCAAGGCCGCGAAGATCAAGGAGAAGCGCGACCGCTGATCTGCTCCCGGAGTTCAGGGGAAGGCCGGATAGGCTCGCCCCCGATGGACACCGAAGCACCTCACACGCAGCGCGGCCACTCTTCCCCCGGCGAGGGGGAGGGGCGGTCGCGTTTCGTGCTTTCCGGAGCCGGTCCCGCACCTGATGCCGGCCCTGATCCGGTCGCCGGGACGGTCCCGGACGTCGGGACGGACCCGGGTGTCGGGACGGACCCGGGCGTCGAGACGGACCCGGCCGCGGAGGCGGACCCCGGCAAGGCCGGCTGGCTGACCTGGCGGCGCGCCGGGCTGATCGGCGCGGCCTGCACCGTCTTCCTGCTGCTGTTCAGCAATTTCGTGGTCCAGCCCTTCCTGATCCCGAGCCGCTCGATGGAGCCCACGCTCGCCGTCGGGGACCGGGTGCTGGTCAACAAGCTGGCGTACCGTTTCGGCGGCCTGCCGCAGCGCGGGGACGTCGTGGTCTTCGACGGCACCGGCTCCTTCGTACGGGAGGACCCGGACGGGAGTCCCCTCGCCGACGCCCTGCACGGGGCGGCCTCGGCGCTCGGACTCGCCGAGCCCGCCGACACCGATTTCGTGAAGCGGGTCGTGGGCGTCGGCGGCGACGACGTGGTGTGCGACGGGAAGGGCCGGATCAAGGTCAACGGGGTGCCGCTGGACGAGCCGTACCTCTTCCCCGGTGACTCGGGATCGAAAGTGCCGTTCCGCGTCGTCGTGCCCCTTGGGCACCTGTGGGTCATGGGTGATCATCGTTCCCAGTCCCGGGACTCCCGGGACCACCTCGGTGAGCCGGGCGGGGGGATGGTGCCGGTGGAGAAGGTGATCGGGCGGGCCGACTGGATCGGCTGGCCGGTGTCCCGCTGGGGTGGCGCGGGCTCCACGGGCGGCGGCCATGGGTAGCCGCGGGCGGCCGAGGGGCGGCGACCGGTACGAGGACGAGCACGCGGACGCGGACTTTGGCGCGGACCCCTACCTGGCCCCGGAGCCCGAGCCCGAGCCCGACGGGGCCGCCGCGCCCGCGGAGCCCGGCGGCCGGGCCGAACGGCGCCGTCTCGCCCGCCGGGTCCGGCGCAGACGGCGTACCCGCCGGGCGGGGGAGCTGCCCCTGCTGGTGGTGGTCGCGCTCTGCATCGCCCTGATCCTCAAGACCTTCCTCGTCCAGGCCTTCTTCATCCCGTCGGGCTCCATGGAGCAGACGATCCGGATCGGCGACCGGGTCCTGGTGGACAAGCTCACCCCGTGGTTCGGCTCCGAGGTCGAGCGCGGGGACGTGGTCGTGTTCAAGGACCCGGGGGGCTGGCTGGGTGCCGACAGCCTCCCGCCCGCCGAGGACCCGGTGGGCGTCAAGCAGATCAAGCAGGCCCTCACCTTCATCGGCCTGCTGCCCTCGGCGAACGAACAGGACCTGATCAAGCGGGTCATCGGCGTCGGCGGGGACAGCGTGAAGTGCTGCGACTCCCGGGGCCGGGTCAGCGTCAACGGTTCGCCCCTCGACGAGCCCTACGTGAACCCGGGCAACGCTCCCTCGGAGATCCGCTTCGAGGTGCAGGTGCCCGCCGGGCGGATCTTCGTCATGGGTGACCACCGGGCGAATTCCGCCGACTCCCGCTACCACCTCGACGAGGCCCTCCACGGCACGATCGACGTGAAGGACGTGGTCGGCCAGGCCGTGGTGATCGCCTGGCCCTTCGGGCACTGGCAGCGGCTGGAACAGCCCGCCACCTTCCGCATGGTTCCGGACCAGGCGCGCGGCGGTCGCCGCGCGCCCCGTAGGCGCCGGGGCAGCTCCTCGTTCGCATAGTGTGTCCTTGGTCTCCCGCGCCTTAGGGAACTCCCGCTCGTTAGGGGAGGGGAGGGCCCGTGCCTCATCAGGTCCGGGCGTGGATTTCCGAACGAGGAGTGGATGTGGGGGACGTGGCGGTTGGTGCACGGTCCGGACGCGACGAGGGCGGCGAGGAGCCGAACAGCTCCTCCGGATCCGATGCCGTCGAGAACGACGGCGACGCGCAGGACGGCGCCGCGGCACGCCCGCACCGTTCGTTCTGGAAGGAGCTGCCGCTCCTGATCGGCATCGCCCTGCTGCTCGCTCTGCTGATCAAGACCTTCCTGGTGCAGGCGTTCTCCATCCCCTCCGACTCGATGCAGAACACCCTGCAGCGCGGCGACCGGGTGCTCGTGGACAAGCTGACGCCGTGGTTCGGATCGGAGCCCGAGCGCGGCGAGGTCGTGGTCTTCCACGACCCGGCGAACTGGCTGAGCGGGGAGCCCACCCCGGACCCCAACATCGCCCAGAAGGCCCTCAGCTGGATCGGCCTCATGCCGTCCGCCGAGGAGAAGGACCTGATCAAGCGGACGATCGCCATCGGCGGTGACACGGTCGAGTGCAAGAAGGGGGGACCGGTCGTCGTCAACGGCAAGGAGCTCGACGAGCCGTACATCTTCCCGGGCAACACCCCGTGCGACGACTTCCCCTTCGGTCCGCTCACCGTGCCCAAGGGCAAGATCTGGGTGATGGGCGACCACCGGCAGAACTCGCAGGACTCCCGCTACCACCAGCAGGACGCCACCCAGGGCTTCGTACCCGTCAGCGATGTCGTCGGACGGGCCGTCGTGGTCGCGTGGCCGGTCACCCGCTGGTCCACCCTGCCGATCCCGGACACCTACGACCAGCCGGGCATCGGTACGCAGACCAAGGCCACCGCCCTCGGCCTGGGCGCCGCCGGACTGGCGCCGGTCGGGCTCGGCCCGGTAGCGCTCGGGTTCGCCGGCGCGGTGCCGGTCGTGCTCTGGCGCAGGCGGAGGCTGACCGCGGGGCGTACCGGCAGGTAGGGTGCCGCCCAGGTCGACGATCTCCGAGTGTGGGGGCGCTTGAAATGGGCGAAGCACAAGCAATACGAGCAGGTGACGGCGATGGCCGCGGTGCTCTCGGCAGCATGCTGTCGGGAATCGCCGTGGCCATCGGCTTTGTGCTCTTCCTCGGCGGGTTCGTGTGGGGGGCCGTCGTGTACCAGCCGTACACGGTGCCGACCGACTCGATGGTGCCGACGGTGCAGCCCGGGGACCGGGTGCTGGCGCAGCGCATCGACGGGGGCGAGGTCCGCCGCGGGGACGTGGTGATCTTCAAGGACGAGCAGTGGAGCGATTCGCCGATGGTCAAGCGGGTCGTCGGCATCGGCGGGGACACGGTCAAGTGCTGCGGTGCGGGTGGCCGGCTCGTCCTGAACGGCAAGGAACTGGACGAGCCGTACATCGAGGTGGCGAAGCTCGACTTGGAGGGTGCTCCGGAGGTCCCCGCCTCCGGGACGTCGTTCGAGGTGACGGTGCCGGAGGGCAACCTCTTCCTGCTCGGCGACCGGCGCGGAGCCTCGCTGGACTCCCGGGCCCACCTGACGGAGGCCGGACAGGGGACGGTGGCCCGCTCGGCGGTGACGGGACGCGTCGATGCCCTCGCGTGGCCCTCCATGTCGATGGTGGAACGGCCCAAGGCCTACGCCGCCCTGCCCGGCGGGATCTCTGCGGCGGGGCCGCTGCCGCTCCAGGTGGCCGCGGTGGTGGTGGGAGCCGCCCTGGTGGTGCTCGGAGCCGCGTACGGGCCGGTCGTACGGGTTCTCGGGCGCGGGCGGAGGCGGGAGCGGGCCGATGTCGGCTGAGGCGAAGGCAGGGCCGCGGAAGGTGGCCCGGGTGGTCCTGCTGGACCCCGAGGACCGGATCCTGCTGCTGCACGGCTTCGAGCCGGGGAACCCGGCGGACGACTGGTGGTTCACCCCCGGAGGGGGGCTGGAGGGGGCCGAGACCCGGGAACAGGCCGCGCTGCGCGAGCTGGCGGAGGAGACCGGGATCACCGACGTGGAGCTGGGGCCGGTGCTGTGGCACCGCTACTGCTCGTTCCCCTTCGACGGGCGCCGCTGGGAGCAGGACGAGTGGTACTTCCTGGCCCGGACCAGCCAGACGGCGACGGTGCTGGGCGGCCTCACCGAACTGGAGCGCCGAAGCGTCTCGGGGACCAGGTGGTGGACCTCCGAGGAACTTCTGTCGGCCCATGAGACGGTGTACCCGACCAGACTCGCAGAGCTGCTCCGCACGCTGCTCGACGACGGTCCCCCGGGTGCGCCCGTGAACCTGGCCCCGGAAATCGTTTAGGGGCGCACGGGCCTGGCGCACAATAGGGGGACGCACGGCTGAAGGGGAACATGCCATGAGTGCCGAGGACCTCGAGAAGTACGAGACCGAGATGGAGCTGAAGCTCTATCGCGAGTACCGCGACGTCGTCGGGCTGTTCAAGTATGTGATCGAGACCGAACGCCGTTTCTACCTCACCAACGATTACGAGATGCAGGTGCACTCGGTTCAGGGGGAGGTCTTTTTCGAGGTCTCGATGGCCGACGCGTGGGTCTGGGACATGTACAGACCGGCCCGGTTCGTCAAGCAGGTGCGGGTGCTGACCTTCAAGGACGTGAACATCGAGGAGCTCAACAAGAGCGATCTCGAACTTCCGGGCAGCTGAGTCCCTCGCCTGGTTCCACCGCCTGATTCCCTCGCCGGGGTGATGCGGTTGTCCACATCGCCCCGGCCGTCCACCAAGATCCACTGGGTGGGCGGGGACGCGGGATCGTCGGTGCCGGAGGTGGTGCCGGATGAACGCGAAGGGCGTGGCACAGCAGGCATTGGGGCGGTACGGCGAGGACCTCGCGACGCGGAGGCTGGCCGAGGCCGGCATGACCGTGATCGCGCGGAACTGGCGGTGCCGCGGCGGGGAGATCGACATCGTGGCCCGGGACGGGGACGCCCTCGTCGTCTGCGAGGTCAAGACCCGGCGGGCGGGGGAGTTCGAGCATCCCATGGCCGCGCTGCGGCCCGCCAAGGCCGAGCGCTTGCGCAGGCTCGCCGGCCGCTGGCTGGCCGACCACGGGGGACCGCCCCCGGGCGGGGTGCGCATCGACCTCGTCGGGGTCCTCCTGCCGCGGCGCGGCGCGCCCGTGGTGGAGCACGTCAGGGGGGCGGCCTGATGGGGTTCGCACGGGCCTGCTCGGTGGCCCTCGTGGGCGTCGACGGCGTGGTGGTGGAGGTGCAGGCCGACCTGGAGCCCGGGGTCGCCACCTTCGCCCTGGTGGGACTGCCCGACAAGACCCTGGTCGAGAGCCGGGACCGGGTCAGGGCGGCCGTGGTCAACTCGGGCGCCGCCTGGCCGCAGAAGAAGCTCACCGTCGGCCTCAGCCCGGCGTCGGTCCCGAAGAGCGGCGCGGGCTTCGATCTGGCCGTGGCGGCAGCCGTGCTGGGCGCCGCCGAAGTGGTCGACCCGAAGACGATCGCCGACCTCGTCCTCATCGGGGAGCTGGGGCTGGACGGTCGCGTGCGTCCCGTCCGCGGGATCCTGCCGGCGGTCCTCGCCGCCGCCGAGGCCGGATACCGGCAGGTCGTGGTCCCGCAGCAGTGCGCGGCCGAGGCCATGCTCGTCCCGGACGTCTCGGTGCTCGGGGTGCGCAGCCTGCGGCAGCTGATCGCGGTGCTCACCGAAGGGGAGGTCCCCGAGGAGGATCCGCCGGATCCGCCCGGGCGGCCGGACCCGATGCTCGCCGGGCTGGTCGTCCTGGGCGCCGGACTCGGCACCGGGGTGGCCCGCGACGGCGACGGGCGGGACGTCCCGGATCTCGCCGACGTCGCCGGACAGCACGCGGCGCGCCGGGCCCTGGAAGTGGCGGCCGCCGGGGGGCACCACCTCTTCCTGAGCGGACCGCCGGGCGCGGGCAAGACGATGCTGGCCGAGCGGATCCCCTGGATCCTGCCCCCGCTCACCCGGCAGGACTCCCTGGAGGTCACGGCCGTCCACTCGGTCGCGGGAATCCTCCCCCCGGGCGAACCGCTCGTCGCCCGGCCCCCGTACTGCGCCCCGCACCACTCGGCGACCATGCAGTCCCTCGTCGGGGGCGGGGCCGGGGTGGCCAGGCCCGGGGCGGTGTCACTGGCACACCGGGGGGTGCTGTTCCTCGACGAGGCCGCCGAGTTCAGCAGCAAGGCCCTGGACGCCCTGAGGCAGCCCCTCGAAGCGGGACACGTGGTCATCGCCCGGGCGGCCGGGGTGGTGCGCCTGCCGGCCCGGTTCCTGATGGTGCTGGCCGCCAACCCCTGTCCCTGCGGGCGGCACACCCTGCACGGGACCGGATGCGACTGCCCGGCCTCGGTGGTCCGCCGCTACCAGGCCCGGCTGTCGGGGCCGCTGCTGGACCGGGTGGACCTGCGGGTGGAGGTCGAGCCGGTCACCCGCTCCGATCTGCTGGGGCGCGGCGGCCGCGGCGAAGCCACGGCGCTGGTCGCGGCCCGGGTCCGGGAGGCCCGCGACCGGGCGGCCGTCCGGCTCGACGGCACCCCCTGGCGGCTCAACGCGGAGGTCCCGGGCCACGAACTGCGGACCCGCTGGCCCGCCGAGCCGGGAGCACTGGCCCAGGCCGAGCGGGACCTGGAGCGGGGCCTGCTGACCGCACGGGGGCTCGACCGGGTGCTCCGGGTCGCCTGGACGGTGGCCGACCTGAGGAGCCGGGACCGCCCCGACGCCCTGGACGTGGCGGTCGCCCTCGAACTGCGCACCGGGATCGCCCGCGGAGCCGCCGCGCACCTGGACGCCGCCTCATGACCGCCGCGACGCCGGCCCCGGGAACCGGCCCGGTGCCGGAGGCGGAGCCCGCGGACGAACTGCTCGCGCGGGCCGCGCTGACCCGGGTCCTGGAACCCGGCGAGGAGCACGGCGGGCGCTGGCTGCGGACGTACGGGGCCGTCGGGCTGATACGGCTGCTGACCGGGCCCGTACCGGAGCCCGGGGTGCTGACCGGGGTCGGCGCCGAGCGGCTCGCCGGATACCGCCGCCGGGCCGCCGCCGCCGATCCCCGGCGGGACCTGGCGGTCGCCGCCGGGGCCGGGGGACGGTTCCTCTGCCCCGGGTCGGCGGAGTGGCCGAGTCAGCTGGACGACCTCGGCGACGCCCGGCCCGTCGGGCTGTGGGTGCGGGGCAGGCCGGGCCTGCGGGCCTGGGCCCTGCGCTCCGTGGCGGTCGTGGGAGCCCGCGCGTGCACCCCGTACGGGGCACACATGGCCCAGACCCTCGCCGGTGAACTCGCCGAGCGCGGCTGGGTGGTCGTCTCGGGCGCCGCCTACGGGATCGACGGCGCCGCCCACCGCGGCGCCCTCGCCGCCGGCGGGGCCACGGCAGGGGTGCTGGCCTGCGGGGTGGACGTGCCCTACCCGCGCGGGCACGCCGGACTGCTCGGCCGGATCGCCGCCCAGGGACTGCTGCTCGGAGAGCTGCCGCCGGGCAGCCATCCCACGCCGAGCCGTTTCGTCCTGCGCAACCGCGTCATCGCGGCCCTGACCCGGGGCACGGTCGTCGTGGAGGCGGCCCACCGCAGCGGGTCCCTGGTCACCGCCCGGCGGGCCCAGGCGCTGGGGAGGATCACCATGGGCATCCCCGGTCCGGCCACCAGCGGACTGTCGGCCGGGGTGCACGAACTGCTGCGCGGGGAGGCCTCGCTGGTCACGGACGCGGCGGAGGTCATCGAGCTGGTCGGAGGGATGGGGGAGCTGGCCCCCGAGCGGCGGGGCCCGGTGGTCGCCCGGGACCTGCTGGGTCCCGAGGTGGTCCGGGTGCTCGACGCCCTTCCGGCGGGGCGCCGCGCCGATCCGGAGGAGGTGGCCCTCGCGGCGGGCACCGGCACCGATGAAGTCATCGGCAGACTGTACGAACTTCACTCTCTGGGGTTCGTCGAACGGCAGGGCGACGGCTGGCAGTTGACCCCGAAGCGGCCGGGAGGAGGCGCATAAAGCGGAGCCACCCGGCGAGGCGGTCGTTGACCTGGGGCGTTCCGGTGAAAGAGTGAAGCCGATGAGAGACGCGGTCTTCCCGGTGGCACCCGCCGGGACCGTGCGCCAGGCGCCGGTCCCGGGTCGCCCGCGCGAGTCGGGGCGCCCTTGCGGGCCCGCGCGATCCCGTACTCTTCGCGCACCGCGACACTTCCGTCACGCTACGCTCCCAAGGAATCCGGCTCCGGCAAAGGCGAAGCATGCCCCAGCACACCTCAGGGTCCGACCGCGCTGCGGTGCCCCCCGCTGCGCGCGGCAGCGAGCGGTCCACCGCGCCCTCGTCCCTGGAGGTGCTGTGGCGCTCGTACAAGGACTCGGGTGACGAGCGGCTGCGGGAGCAGCTGATCCTGCACTACTCGCCCCTCGTGAAGTACGTGGCGGGCCGGGTCAGCGTCGGCCTGCCGCCCAATGTGGAACAGGCGGACTTCGTCTCCTCCGGAGTCTTCGGACTGATCGACGCCATCGAGAAGTTCGACATCGAACGGTCCATCAAGTTCGAGACGTACGCGATCACCCGCATCCGCGGCGCGATGATCGACGAGCTGCGGGCGCTGGACTGGATCCCCCGCTCGGTGCGGCAGAAGGCGCGCGCGGTGGAACGGGCCTACGCCACGCTGGAGGCCCAGCTGCGGCGCACCCCGACCGAGCACGAGGTCGCCGGGGAGATGGGCATCGGGGTGGAGGATCTCCACGCCGTTTTCAGCCAGTTGTCGCTGGCCAACGTGGTCGCCCTGGAAGAGCTGCTGCACGTGGGCGGCGAGGGCGACCGCCTCTCCCTGATGGACACCCTGGAGGACACCGCCGCGGACAACCCGGTGGAGGTCGCGGAGGACCGGGAGCTGCGCCGGCTGCTGGCACGGGCCATCAACACGCTGCCCGAGCGGGAGAAGACGGTGGTGACCCTCTACTACTACGAGGGCCTCACGCTCGCCGAGATCGGCAACGTCCTCGGGGTCACCGAGAGCCGCGTCAGCCAGATCCACACCAAGTCGGTCCTGCAGCTGCGGGCGAAGCTGGCGGACGTCGGGCGCTGAACCCGGACACCGGGTCGGGGGCGGGGCCGAGACCGTGCGACGGCCTTGCGGTACATCCGTAGAGTGGACGCGTGCCCAGGATTCGAGCGGCCTCCGTGGCCGAGCACCGGTCGATGCAGCGCGGCGCCCTGTTGGACGCCGCGCGTTCCCTGCTGTCCGAAGGCGGGACGGAAGCGCTGACCTTCCCCGCCCTCGCCGAGCGGACCGGCCTCGCCCGGTCCTCCGTGTACGAGTACTTCCGGTCCCGCGCGGCCGTCGTCGAAGAGCTGTGCGCGGTGGACTTCCCCGTGTGGGCGGCCGAGATCGAGGCGGCGATGTCCGAGGCGGAGACGCCGGAGGCCAAGATCGAGGCGTATGTGCGCAGCCAACTGGGGCTGGTGGGGGACAAGAGGCACCGGGCGGTGGTGGCGATCTCGGCGAGCGAGCTGGACGCCGGGGCGCGGGAGAAGATCCGCGCGGCGCACGGCAGCCTGATCGCGATGATCGTGGAGGCGCTGGCCGCGCTCGGGCAGGCGGAGCCGAGGCTGGCCGCGATGCTGCTCCAGGGCGTGGTGGACGCCGCCGTCCGGCGGATCGAGGCGGGCGCGGGGGAGGAGCCCGTCGTGGTCACGGACGCGGCGGTGGCGATGGCCCTGCGGGGCGTCCTGGGCTGATCCGCCCCGGCTCGGGCTCCGCCCCGGGATCCGGGTCCCGCTCGGGACCCGGGCCGCGGATCCCCGCCAGAGGGAGCAGGCGGGGGGCCGGGCGGGGGAGGAGCGCCAGGGGGTTGAGGTAGGCCTCCGCGCGGAGGAGCCCCCAGTGGAGGCAGGAGCGGGGGCAGTGCCGGCCTTCCGTGAGGAGGGCCACCACCTGTCCCGTCGTGACCTCGGCGCCCTCCGCCACCAGGGGGCGGACCGGCTCGTAGGTCGTGCGCAGGCCGTTCGGGAGGGTCAGGGAGAGGACTCCGCGGCCCGCCACCTGGCCGGCGTAGTGGACCCGGCCCGGGCCCACCGCGCGTACCTCCGTGCCCACCGGGGCCGCCAGGTCCACCCCGCGGTGTCCCGCCGCGTACGGGGTCGGGGGCGGATCCCACCAGCGGACCACCGTGAGCGGGGCGGGGAGCGGGCGCCCGCCTGCGTCCCCCGCGGTGCCCGGCGGCCGCGGCGGCGCCGGGGCGGCCGGAGACGGGGGCGGGCCGGGGGCGGCCGGAGACGGCCCCGGTGCGGGGCCCGCGGGAAGAGCCAGGGTCAGTGTCAGGGCCAGGGTGAGCAGCAGCTTTGTCATGGGCCTCAGGATTCCGCCCGCGGGGCCGGTCCCGCCCGGGCCTGTGGACGGGCGGGGCGCTGTGGACAACCGCGTCATCCGGCATACCACCGGGTCCCGTACACTTCTTGTGGCGATCCGGGTCACCGGGTCGACTTCGCACGCCCCAGCACCGGTCTCTCAGGCCAGGTGACAGCGTCTCTCGGTCCCCTCTTCGGGGGCAGGGCGCGACAGGGGCGTCAGGAACCAAACCGAGAAAACAAGGAGATGGCCATGGCCGTCGTAACGATGCGGGAGCTGCTGGAAAGCGGCGTCCACTTCGGTCACCAGACCCGCCGCTGGAACCCGAAGATGAAGCGCTTCATCTTCACGGAGCGCAACGGCATCTACATCATCGACCTGCTGCAGTCGCTGTCGTACATCGACCGCGCCTACGAGTTCGTGAAGGAGACCGTCGCCCACGGCGGTTCCATCATGTTCGTCGGTACCAAGAAGCAGGCCCAGGAGGCCATCGCCGAGCAGGCGACGCGCGTTGGTATGCCCTACGTCAACCAGCGGTGGCTGGGTGGCATGCTCACCAACTTCTCCACCGTCTACAAGCGCCTTCAGCGTCTGAAGGAGCTTGAGGCGATCGACTTCGAGGACGTCGCCGCCTCGGGTCTCACCAAGAAGGAGCTCCTGGTCCTCTCCCGCGAGAAGATCAAGCTGGAGAAGACCCTCGGTGGTATCCGCGAGATGTCGAAGGTCCCCAGCGCCGTCTGGATCGTCGACACCAAGAAGGAGCACATCGCCGTCGGTGAGGCGCGCAAGCTCCACATCCCGGTCGTCGCGATCCTCGACACCAACTGCGACCCCGACGAGGTCGACTACAAGATCCCGGGCAACGACGACGCGATCCGCTCCGTCACCCTGCTCACCCGCGTGATCGCCGACGCCGTCGCCGAGGGCCTCATCGCCCGTTCCGGTGCCGCGACCGGTGACTCGAAGCCGGGCGAGAAGGCCGCCGCCGAGCCGCTCGCCGAGTGGGAGCGCGACCTCCTCGAGGGCGAGAAGAAGGCCGACGACGCCGAGGCCGCTCCGGCCGAGGCCGCTGTCGAGACCCCGGCCGTCGAGGCCGAGGCCGCTCCGGCCGCCGAGGTTGTCGCCGAGGCTCCGGCCGCCGACGCCGAGCAGGCCTGACCCACTGAGAGCGCCCGGCGTTCACGCGCCGGGCACTCGCAGCACGGACGATGACGGCGGGGGAGCCGCACGCCACAAGCGTGCCTCCTCCGCCGTTCACCCGTAGATCTACGACTTCGAGAGAGAATCACAGACTCATGGCGAACTACACCGCCGCTGACGTCAAGAAGCTCCGCGAGCTCACCGGCGTCGGCATGCTTGACTGCAAGAACGCTCTGGTCGAGGCCGACGGCGACGTCGACAAGGCCGTCGAGGCGCTCCGTATCAAGGGCCAGAAGGGCGTCGCCAAGCGCGAGGGCCGCTCTGCCGAGAACGGTGCCGTCGTCTCCCTCATCTCCGACGACAACACCTCCGGTGTCCTCGTCGAGCTGAAGTGCGAGACGGACTTCGTCGCCAAGGGCGACAAGTTCCTGGCCGTCACCGAGGAGCTCGCCGCGCACGTCGCAGCGACCTCCCCGGCCGACATCGAGGCGCTGCTCGCGTCCGAGATCGCCCCCGGCAAGACCGTGCAGGCGTTCGTCGACGAGGCCAACGCCAACCTCGGCGAGAAGATCGTCCTGGACCGCTTCGCGCAGTTCACCGGCGGCTACGTCTCGGCGTACATGCACCGCACGATGCCCGACCTGCCGTTCCAGATCGGCGTCCTGGTCGAGCTCGACAAGGAGAACGCCGAGGTCGCCCGCGGCGTCGCGCAGCACATCGCCGCGTTCGCGCCGAAGTGGCTGTCCGCCGAGGACGTTCCGGCCGAGGTCGTCGAGTCCGAGCGTCGCGTGGCCGAAGAGGTCACCCGCGCCGAGGGCAAGCCGGAAGCCGCGCTGCCGAAGATCGTCGAGGGTCGTGTCAACGGCTTCTTCCGCGACAACACGCTGCTCGGCCAGGCGTACGCCCTGGACGCCAAGAAGTCCGTCCAGAAGGTTCTGGACGAGGCCGGTGTCACCCTGGTGCGCTTCTCGCGCATCAAGGTCGGCATCTGAGTCCGTCCGTACGCGACGGACACCGGACCCCGGTAGGGTCTGAAGCAGTCGCCCGCGTTCGCGCAGGGCGACCGCAGATCTGACGAGGAGGCCATTGCCGTAGAGGGAACCGCGAGGACCCACCGGCAATGGCCTTCTTCGTATGTGCACGAGGAGATCTCCATGAATCAGGGCGTGGACACCCACACCGCTTCCGACGACAAGAGCGACCAGGACAAGAAGGGCCGCCGCTTCATGCTGAAGCTGTCGGGCGAGGCCTTCTCCGGTGGCGGAGGACTGGGCGTCGACCCCGACGTAGTCCACGCCATCGCCCGCGAGATCGCCGCGGTGGTCCGCGACGGCGCGGAGATCGCCGTGGTGATCGGCGGCGGAAACTTCTTCCGCGGCGCCGAACTCCAGCAGCGCGGCATGGACCGGGCCCGGTCCGACTACATGGGCATGCTCGGCACGGTCATGAACTGCCTCGCCCTCCAGGACTTCCTGGAGAAGGAAGGCATCGACTCCCGCGTCCAGACGGCCATCACCATGGGCCAGGTCGCCGAGCCGTACATCCCGCTGCGCGCCGTGCGCCACCTGGAGAAGGGCCGCGTCGTCATCTTCGGCGCCGGCATGGGCATGCCCTACTTCTCCACCGACACCACGGCCGCCCAGCGCGCCCTGGAAATCGACGCGGAAGCCCTGCTCATGGGCAAGAACGGCGTCGACGGGGTCTACGACTCCGACCCGAAGAAGAACCCGGACGCGGTGAAGTTCGACGCGCTGGAGTACAGCGAGGTGCTGTCGCGCGACCTCAAGGTCGCCGATGCCACCGCCATCACGCTGTGCCGCGACAACAAGCTGCCGATCCTGGTCTTCGAGCTGCTGGCCGAGGGCAATATCGCGCGCGCCGTCAAGGGTGAGAAGATCGGCACGCTCGTGAGCGACCAGGGCACCCGGGCCTGAGCAGGCCCCCGTCCGCCTGAACCATCCATTTTCTGACATGCAGGAGCACGTGGTGACCGAAGAGATCCTCCTCGAGGCCGAGGAGAAGATGGAAAAGGCCGTCGTCGTCGCCAAGGAAGACTTCGCCGCGATTCGCACCGGTCGTGCGCACCCGGCGATGTTCAACAAGATCGTGGCGGAGTACTACGGCGCCATCACGCCCATCAACCAGCTCGCCTCCTTCTCGGTCCCCGAGCCGCGCATGGCGATCGTGACCCCGTTCGACAAGAGCGCCCTGCGCAACATCGAGACGGCCATCCGCGACTCCGACCTGGGCGTCAACCCCAGCAACGACGGCAGCATCATCCGGGTGACCTTCCCCGAGCTGACGCAGGACCGCCGCAAGGAGTACATCAAGGTCGCGCGCACCAAGGCCGAGGACTCCAAGGTCTCGATCCGCGCCGTCCGCCGCAAGGCGAAGGACGCCCTCGACAAGCTCGTCAAGGACAAGGAAGCCGGCGAGGACGAGGTGCGCCGCGCCGAGAAGGAGCTCGACGACACCACCGCGAAGTACGTCGCGCAGGTGGACGAGCTCCTGAAGCACAAGGAAGCCGAGCTCCTCGAAGTCTGATGAACGACACTTCCTGGCAGCCGGAGCCGGTTCCGGCGGGTCCCGCCTACGATGCGCTGGTGGGCCCGCACACTCGGCCCATGCCCATCGTGCCCGATGCCGCCGGCCGTGACTTCGACGACCGGGAAGCACGCGATCGGGGGGCCGCCGCTGACGGCGGCTCCCTCTTCCGCGCCGATACGCCGCCGCAGGAGCCCATGCCCAGCCCCCCGCCGACGCCGCCTTCGCCGGCACCGCAGGACGCCTCGCCACCGCCTCAGAAGAAGCGTGCCGGGCGGGACCTGCGTGCCGCCATAGGGGTCGGAGTGGGCCTCGGCGCGGTGATCTTCGCCTCGCTGCTGATCGTCAAGGCCGTCTTCGTCGGCGTCGTCGTCGTGGCGGTCGTCGTCGGCCTGTGGGAGCTCACCTCCCGGCTCCAGGAGAAGAAGGGCATCAAGGCCCCGCTGGTCCCGCTCGCCATCGGCGGCGCGGCCATGGTCATCGCCGGATACGTCCGCGGGGCCGAGGGCGCCTGGGTGGCCATGGCGCTGACGGTCCTGGCGGTCCTCGTCTGGCGGATGACCGAGCCGCCCGAGGACTACCTCAAGGACGTCACGGCGGGTGCC
Organism: Streptomyces sp. TBY4; assembly: GCF_024213195.1. Classification (GTDB taxonomy): domain Bacteria; phylum Actinomycetota; class Actinomycetes; order Streptomycetales; family Streptomycetaceae; genus Streptomyces. Next base: position 143,760 of record NZ_JANAVF010000013.1, read on the forward strand.
TTCGCGGCGTTCTACGTGCCCTTCCTGGCCACGTTCGTCGCGATGCTGCTCACCGCCGACGACGGGCCGCAGCGGGTGATCACCTTCCTGCTCCTGACGGTGGTCAGCGACACCGGGGCCTACGCGGTCGGCTGGCGCTTCGGCAAGACCAAGCTCGCCCCGCGCATCAGCCCCGGAAAGACCCGCGAGGGGCTCTTCGGAGCGGTGGCCTTCGCGATGGGGGTCGGCGCGCTGTGCATGGAGTTCCTGATCGACGGGGGCGTCTGGTGGCAGGGCCTGGTGCTCGGCTTCGCCGTCGCCGTCAGCGCCACCCTCGGTGACCTCGGGGAATCCATGATCAAGCGGGATCTCGGGATCAAGGACATGGGCACCCTGCTGCCGGGCCACGGCGGCATCATGGACCGGCTGGACTCGCTGCTGCCGACGGCCCCGGTGGTGTGGCTGCTGCTCGCCCTGTTCGTCGGTACCGGCTGACCTGCGAAAAGACGCCCGTACAGGCGGGGCGGTTACTCTTGGAAGGCGCGCTGCTTCTGCGGCGCGCCTTTCGTCTTACAAGGAGTACCTGCCATGGCCCGCCCTGTTCCGGGAGAGCTCACTTTCGTCGCCCCCAAGGGAGCGAAGAAGCCGCCCCGGCACCTCGCCGACCTCACCCCCGAGGAGCGCCGGGAGGCGGTCGCCGCGATCGGTGAGAAGCCCTTCCGGGCCAAGCAGCTCTCCCAGCACTACTTCGCCCGGTACGCGCACGACCCGGCCGAGTGGACCGACATCCCGGCCGCCTCCCGCGAGAAGCTCCAGCAGGAGCTGCTGCCGGACCTGATGAACGTCATCCGCCACATCTCCTGCGATGACGACACCACCCGCAAGACCCTGTGGAAGCTGCACGACGGCACGCTCGTCGAGTCCGTACTGATGCGCTACCCGGACCGGGTCACCATGTGCATCTCCTCGCAGGCCGGCTGCGGCATGAACTGCCCGTTCTGCGCCACCGGCCAGGCCGGTCTCGACCGCAACCTGTCGACGGCGGAGATCGTCCACCAGATCGTCGACGGCATGCGCGCCCTGCGCGACGGCGAGGTCCCCGGCGGGCCGGCCCGGCTGTCGAACATCGTCTTCATGGGCATGGGCGAGCCGCTCGCCAACTACAACCGCGTGGTCGGCGCCATCCGCCGCCTCACCGACCCGGAGCCCGACGGCCTGGGCCTGTCCCAGCGCGGGATCACCGTCTCCACCGTGGGCCTGGTCCCGGCGATGCTCCGCTTCGCCGACGAGGGCTTCAAGTGCCGCCTCGCCGTCTCCCTGCACGCCCCGGACGACGAGCTGCGCGACACCCTGGTCCCCGTGAACACCCGCTGGAACGTCCGCGAGGTGCTCGGCGCGGCCTGGGAGTACGCGGAGAAGTCCGGCCGCCGGATCTCCATCGAGTACGCCCTGATCCGCGACATCAACGACCAGGCCTGGCGCGGAGACCTGCTCGGCAGGCTGCTCAAGGGCAAGCGCGTGCACGTCAACCTGATCCCGCTGAACCCGACGCCGGGCTCGAAGTGGACCGCCTCGCGGCCCGAGGACGAGAAGGCCTTCGTCGAGGCCATCGCCCGCCACGGGGTCCCGGTGACCGTGCGCGACACCCGTGGCCAGGAGATCGACGGCGCGTGCGGCCAGCTCGCCGCCTCGGAGCGCTGATCCTCGCGATTTCCGCCAGTTAAGGTTTGCTTTCGGCCACGGGGTACCCTGTGGCCGAACCAAATTTCATATTCCGACAGGGGAGCGCCACAGCGCTGAGAGTGCGGTAACCGTCACCGCAGACCCTCTGAACCTCGCCCCGGTCATTCGGGGTAGGAAGTTCGGTCATCACTCAAGCTGTTGCGCCCTGCCCGGCGTCCGCTCCACAGAGCGCCGGGCGGGGCCGCGTCTTCTCCTGGACATCCCAGGAGGAATTCACCAGTGAGCACCACCAAGAAGATGGCGGGCGTCGCGCTCGCGGCCGCGCTCGGCGTCACCACGCTCAGCGCCTGCGGCGGCGAAGCCAAGGACAAGTCCGCCGGGGCGACCGACGCCCCCAAGAGCAAGACGATCACCCTCGTCTCGCACGACTCCTTCAACGTGACCGACACGGTCCTCAAGGAGTTCGAGCAGCAGAGCGGCTACACCGTCAAGGTCCTGAAGTCCGGCGACGCGGGCGCGGCGCTGAACCAGGAGATCCTCACCAAGGGCTCCCCGCGCGGCGACGTCTTCTTCGGCGTGGACAACACGCTCCTCTCCCGGGCCCTGGAGAACGGCATCTTCACGCCGTACGAGGCCAAGGGGCTGGCCGGGGTGAAGCCCGAGTTCGTGCTCGACAAGGAGCACCGGGTCACCCCCGTGGACTCCGGCGACATCTGCGTGAACTACGACAAGGCCTACTTCGCCGACAAGAAGATCGCCCCGCCGCAGACGCTGGACGACCTGATCAAGCCGGAGTACAAGAACCTCCTCGTCGCCGAGAACGCTTCGACCTCCTCGCCCGGTCTCGGCTTCCTCCTCGCCACCGTCGGCAAGTACGGCGACGAGGGCTGGAAGGACTACTGGACCAAGCTGAAGGCCAACGGCGTCGAGGTCGTCGACGGCTGGGAGCAGGCCTACAACGAGCGCTTCTCCGGCTCGGCGGGCGGCAAGAAGGCCAAGGGCGACCGCCCGCTGGTCGTCTCCTACGCCTCCAGCCCGCCGGTCGAGGTCCTCTACGCCGACCCGCAGCCGGCCGAGGCCCCGACGGGCGTCGCGACGGGCACGTGCTTCCGGCAGACCGAGTTCGCGGGCCTGCTCAAGGGCGCGAAGAACGAGGAGGGCGGCAAGGCGCTCCTGGACTTCCTGATCTCCAAGAAGTTCCAGGAGGACATGCCGCTCCAGATGTTCGTGAACCCGGTGACCAAGGACGCGGTGCTGCCCGAGCTGTTCACCAAGCACGGCGTGGTCATCGAGAAGCCCGAGACGGTCGCCCCGGAGGCCATCGCCAAGAACCGCGACCAGTGGGTCAAGACCTGGTCCACCCTCGTCGTGAAGTAGGACGGGTGAGCAAGGCTGCGAAGGAGAGCGGGCGGGCCACGGCCGTCAGGCTCGGTCTGATGGCCGTGCCGCTCGTCTTCTTCGGGCTGTTCTTCGCGTACCCCGTCGCCGCGATCGTCGGGCGCGGGCTCAAGACCGACGCCGGCTGGCAGTTCGGCCGGATCGGCGAGGTGCTGGCCCGGCCCGACATCGGCGACGTGCTCTGGTTCACCACCTGGCAGGCGCTCGCGTCCACGGCGCTCACGCTCCTGATCGCACTCCCCGGCGCGTACGTCTTCGCGCGCTTCGAGTTCCCCGGCAAGCAGCTGCTCCGGGCGCTCGTCACGGTGCCGTTCGTGCTGCCGACCGTCGTGGTCGGCACCGCGTTCCTGGCGCTCGTAGGGCGGAACGGTCTGCTGGACGAGGTGTGGGGGATCCGCCTCGACACGACCGTCTGGGCGATCCTCCTCGCGCACGTCTTCTTCAACTACGCCGTGGTCATCCGCACGGTCGGCGGCCTGTGGGCGCAGCTCGATCCGCGCCAGGAGGAGGCCGCCCGGGTGCTGGGCGCCGGGCGGTTCGCCGCCTGGCGGCGGGTGACGCTGCCCGCGCTGGTCCCGGCGGTGGCCGCCGCCTCGCTGATGGTGTTCCTCTTCACCTTCTCCTCCTTCGGCGTCGTGCAGATCCTGGGCGGGCCCGCGTACTCCACCCTGGAGGTGGAGGTCTACCGGCAGACCGCGCAGCTCCTGGACCTGCCGACGGCCGCCGTGCTGACGATGGTGCAGTTCGCCGCCATCGGCGGGATCCTCGGCGTGCACGCCTGGACCGTGCGCAAGCGGGAGACCGCGCTGCGGCTCGTCGACCCGGGCAGGACCACGCACCGGCCGCGGGGCTGGGCCCAGCGCACCCTGCTCGGCGGGGTGCTGCTGACGGTGGCGCTGCTGATCGTCCTCCCGCTCGGGGTGCTCGTGGAACGCTCCCTCGACGCCCCGGGCGGCTACGGGTTCGGCTTCTACCGGGCGCTCCAGGAGGTGGGCGCCGGCGGCGGAACGTTCCTGGTGCCGCCGCTGGAGGCGATCTGGAACTCCCTGCAGTACGCGCTCGCCGCCACCGCCATCGCGCTGGTCGTCGGCGGGCTCGCGGCCGCGGCGCTGACCCGCCGCGCGGGCCGTTTCGTACGGGGCTTCGACGCGCTGCTGATGCTCCCGCTGGGGGTGTCGGCGGTGACCGTCGGCTTCGGCTTCCTCATCACCCTCGACGAGCCGCCGCTGGACCTGCGGACCTCGTGGATCCTGGTGCCGCTGGCCCAGGCGCTGGTGGGCGTTCCCTTCGTCGTACGGACCATGCTGCCGGTGCTCCGCGCGGTCGACGGACGGCTCCGGGAGGCCGCCGCCGTGCTCGGCGCCTCACCGCTGCGGGCCTGGCGGGAGGTGGACCTGCCGATGGTGCGGCGGGCCCTGCTGATCGCGGCGGGCTTCGCCTTCGCCGTGTCCCTCGGGGAGTTCGGGGCGACCGTGTTCATCGCGCGGCCCGACCATCCGACGCTGCCGGTCGCCGTGGCGCGGCTGCTGGGGCGGGCCGGGGAGATGAACTACGGCCAGGCGATGGCCCTGAGCACGATCCTGATGCTGACGTGCGCGGTGTCCCTGCTCCTGCTGGAGCGGCTGCGACCCGACAAGACCTCCGGAGAGTTCTGATGACCCTGCTTCAGCTGGAAGGGGTGTCGGTCCGCTTCGGTGAGCGCGCGGTCGTGGACGCCGTGGACCTGGCGGTCGCCGAGCACGAGACCGTGTGCGTGCTGGGGCCGAGCGGGAGCGGCAAGTCCACTCTGCTCCGGGTGGTGGCCGGGCTCCAGCCCGTCGCCGGCGGGCGGGTGCTGCTGGGCGGCGCGGACCAGGCGGCGGTGCCCGTGCACCGGCGGGGGGTGGGCCTGATGTTCCAGGACCACCAGCTGTTCCCGCACCGGGACGTGGGCGGGAACGTCGCCTTCGGCCTGCGGATGCGGGGGGCGCCGAAGCAGTCCTCCGAGGCCCGGATCACCGAGCTCCTGGAGCTGGTCGGGCTCCCCGGGGCGGAGGGCCGGGCGGTGGCCTCGCTGTCCGGCGGCGAGCAGCAGCGGGTCGCGCTGGCGCGGGCGCTGGCGCCGTCGCCGCGGCTGCTGATGCTGGACGAGCCGCTCGGGCAGCTCGACCGCGGGCTGCGGGAGCGGCTGGTGGTGGAGCTGCGGGGGCTGTTCTCGCGGCTGGGCACGACCGTGCTGGCCGTCACGCACGACCAGGGCGAGGCGTTCGCGCTGGCCGACCGGGTCGTGGTGATGCGGGACGGGCGGATCGCGCAGGCGGGGACTCCGCTGGAGGTATGGCAGCGGCCGGCGTCGGAGTTCGTGGCGCGGTTCCTGGGCTTCGAGAACGTGGTGCCGGCGGTGCTTTCGGGTGGGGTGGCGGTGACTCCGTGGGGGGAGGTCCCGGTTCCGGCCGGGGCGGCGGAGGGGGAGCGGCGGGTGCTGATCCGGCCGGCCGGGGTTGTGCTGGTGCCCGAGGGGCTGGGGTGCGAGGTGGTGTCGCGGACCTTCCGGGGGACGCATGTCGCGCTGTCGTTGCGGCCGGGGGTCGGGCCCGTGCTGGAGGCGGAGTGCGGGTTGGAGGGGGCGCCGGCGGTCGGGGACCGGGTCTCGGTGGCCTTCGCCCCGGGCGAGGTGGTCGTGCTGCCGGGGGAGTAGGGCCGCTGCCTGGGGCGGAGTCCCCTACCCGCCCTTCGCCCGTTCCCCGGGCTGCGCGCGGGGCGGGTAGGGGACAGCCCCGCAGGGTTAGGCGACCGGGACCGGTTCGGCGGGGGTGTCCGCTTCTGCGCCCTCGTGGTTGCCGTACCAGGCGACTGCGACGGCGCCCGTTACCGCCAGGACGAAGCCCAGGACCGCCAGCCAGGCCAGGCCGGGGCGGGAGGCGTCGCCGAGCCAGAGGACGCCGATGGCGCCCGGGAGTACGGTTTCGCCGACCACCAGGGCCGCGGTGGCGCCGTTCACCGAGCCGATCTGGAGTGCCACCGTGTGGAGGTACATGCCGCCGACCCCCGCCAGGACGATGGCGTAGAGGGCCGGGTCGGAGAGGAGGGCGGTGAACGAGAACGGCTCGACGCCGTTCAGGATGCGGACCCCGACGCCCAGCGCGCCGAACGCCAGACCCGACAGCAGGCCCGCCAGGATCGCGGCCCGCGCGCCGAGGAACCGTACGGCCACCGTGCCGCCCACGATGATCAGCGCGGTCACCCCCAGCAGCCACCAGTGCGTGGCCGCCGGCGCGTAGTGGCCGCCTTCGTGGCCCGCCGCCGTCGCCAGCAGGACCAGGGCCGCGCAGACGACCCCGATGGAGGTCCATTCCTTGCGGGTCAGCCGGATGCCGAGCATCTTCACGCTGAGCACGGCGGTGATCACCAGGTTGGCGCTGATGACGGTTTGAGAGAGGAACAGCGGCAGGAGCCGCGCGGCCAGGGCGCCCAGGCCGAAGCCCACGAAGTCCAGGATCGTGCCGACGATGAACTCCCAGGTCATCGCGGCCTTCGCCGTGGAGGTGAGGTTCGGGCCGCCGTGCTGGGTGACCCCGGCGGCGGCGGGCGACATCCGGGCCGCCCGCCGGGAGCCCACGGCTTGGAGGACGGATCCCGTGCCGTAGCAGATGGACGCCGCGATAGCGGTCAGCAGGCCTATGAGCACCCGAGGGCTCCGTTCACGTCTGGCAGGTTTTACGTAGTGCGTACCTCTTCCAGACGTGTGAAACGGGTCTGAAGTTGCCTGGCCGGGTCAGCTCATTGCGGCGAGGGCCGCCGGGACCTCGGTCACCGAGTCGACCAGGGCGATCCGGGACTCCATCGCCCGGCCCCGCGCCAGGGCCTGGAGCAGCGGCCAGGCGGGCAGCCGTTCGGTCCAGTGGGCGCGGTCGACCAGGACCATCGGGGTCGGCTCGCCCCGGGACTCGTAGTGGTTGGGCGTCGCGTTGTCGAATATCTCCTGGACCGTGCCCGCCGCGCCGGGCAGGAAGACCACGCCCGCGTTGGACCGGGCGAGCAGTCCGTCCTCGCGGGTGGCGTTCGCGAAGTACTTGGCGATGTGCCCGGCGAAGGGGTTCGGCGGCTCGTGTCCGTAGAACCAGGTCGGGATGCCCACCGAGTCGCCGCCGGTGACCGCCGGCCAGCGTTCCCGTACGGCGAAGGCCGCGAGCGCCCAGTCGGAGACGGAGGGGGTGAAGGAGGGGGCCTTGGCCAGCATCCGCAGGGCTTCGGGCAGGGCCTCGTCGGGGGCCGGGGCGAGGTACGCGCCGAGGTTGGCCGCCTCCATCGCGCCCGGGCCGCCGCCGGTGGCCACGGTCAGCCCGGAGCGGGTCAGCGTCCGGCCGAGCTCGGCGGCGCCCCGGTAGGCGTCCCCGCCGCGGGCCATCGCGTGGCCGCCCATGACCCCGACGACGCGGGCGCCGGCGAGGTGTTCGTCGAGGGCGTCGGAGATGGCGTCGTCGTGGATGGACCGCAGCATCGAGGAGTAGATGTCGCCGTCGGCCTTGGTCTCCTGGAACCAGGCGTACGCCTCGGCGTCAGGGGTGGCCTCGTAGCCGGCGGACAGCCCGGTGAAGAGCTCCTCGGCGGTGTAGAGCAGGCCGCGGTAGGGGTTGAACGGCAGGTCGGGCACGGGCGGGAAGACCAGGGCGCCGTCCGCGCGCACCTTGACCGAGGCGTCCGGTTCCATCGCGCAGCCCAGGAACACGGCGGCCGAGGTGTCGGCGGACAGCAGGGCGAAGGTCCGCTCCAGCAGGTTGACCGACTGGATCCGGTAGCCGCTGAGCGAGCCGCGTGCCACGACCCGGTCGAATTCGGCGAGGGTCTCGATCTCGATGTCGTTGGAGTCGGGGTATCGGTTGACCATCCGGCCCACCCTAAGGGCTGCCCGCCTCAGCGGGTCAATGCCAGTGACGTCAGCTGTGACACACCCCAGCTGAGCGGCAGGCACACCGCCACCAGCGCGGTGGCCCGTACGGTCGCGGCCGTACGGAGGACCCTGCCCGGGGCCCCCAGGCCGGTCAGGGTCTCGCGGGCGGCGGTCCGGGCCTGGTGGACCTCGACCGCGGAGGTGAGCAGGGTCGCAGCCGCGCACAGCGCCACCAGGGCGGCGGCGGGCGTGGTCAGCGGGCCGAGCGGGACCTGGAGCCCGCCGTGGTCGCGCAGGGCCACGGCGCTGAGGGCGCCCGCCCCGACGGCGCACAGGACCCCGAGGGGTGCGCCCAGGCGGGGGGCCTCCTCCTGGAGGGCCCGTCCGGCCAGCAGCCGGAGCGCGCCCGGGCGGACGGCCTGGACCAGCGCCCCGCAGGCGTAGGCCAGGCCCGGGCCGGCGAGGGCGAGTCCGAGGGCGGTCAGCGCCCAGCCCGTCGGCATGCCGATCCCGCCGGGGCGGGAGTAGGCCAGCGCGGCGAGTCCGCAGGCGGTGAGGGCGATGCCCCAGGGCAGCGCGGTCTGCGGCGCGGGCCGGGTGTGCGGGCGCAGGGCGAGCGCGGTGGCGAGCGAGGCGGCCAGCGGGAGCAGGGCCAGCAGGGTGAGGGCGGCCGCCACGGGCAGGGGCTGTTCGGCGTGGAGCAGCCCGGCCCCGGCTCCGTCGAAGGGCAGGCCGGTCACGTCCCCGCGCAGGTGGAGGAAGACGGCCAGGGCCACGGCGCTGCCGAGGGCGCAGGCCACGGCGGTGGAGATCGTCGCGACCAGGGTGAGCCGTACGGGTCCCAGCCCGGCGGCGTCCATCCCCTCCAGGGGCCGGGCCGCGGGGTCGGTACGGGCCACGGCGACGGCGAACTGGACGGTGACGGCGAGGGGGACCAGGGCCCACAGCAGCTGAGGGAACGATCCGGCGGGCTTGGCCGTGGCCTGCGCGAGCACGTACAGCAACAGGAAGCCGCTGCCGGCGGAGGCGGCGGCGACGAGCAGCCGGCGCAGCTGGACCAGCGGCCGGGAGCCGCGGGCTAGGCGGAGAGCGAGCACGCGGCCTGGTCCTCCGGGGGCTGGGGGAAGGAGGCGGGAGAGAGCCCGGCAGAGGCGGCCGCGGCGGCGGGGCGTCCGTCGAGCAGGGCGAACCGCCGGTCGGCGACGGCCGCCGTCTCCTCCTCGTGGGTGGCCAGCAGCACGGTGATGCCGTGGGAGCGGGCGGCCGTGGTGAGGGTGCGCAGGAGCAGGGCGCGCTCGGCGCGGTGCAGCGGGGCCGTGGGCTCGTCGGCGAAGACCACGGCGGGCAGGTGGGCGAGGGCGCGGGCGAGGGCGACGCGCTGGGACTCGGCCCGGTTGAGGGCGCCGGGGTGCTTGCGGGCGAAGGCGCCGATGTCGAGGCGGTCCAGCCATTCGCAGGCAGCCCGTTTGGCGGTGCGGTGGCTCGCCCCCGAGATCAGCAGCGGCAGGGCGGCGTTCTCCCAGACCCGGAGCTCGGGCAGCAGCCCCGGCTCGGGGCCGATCCAGCCGAAGCGGTCGCGGCGCAGCCGCTCGCGGGCCAGGGCTCCCATGGTGTGCACGGGGACGCTGTTGAACCAGACCTCGCCCTGCTCGGGCCGCAGCTGTCCGGACAGGCAGCGCAGCAGCGTGGTCTTGCCGCTGCCCCGGGGCCCGGTCACGGCGAGGACCTCTCCCGCGCGGACGCCGACCGAGACTCCGATGAGCCCGGGTGAGCCGCTGTGGGAGTAGTGAAGGGACCGTGCCCAGAGCAGATCGTCCTGCGGCAGGGCACTGTCCGGCGGAGCGTTGTCCCGTGGAGCCACCATGGCGTACACCTCCGTCCGGGGGAACGAAGCGGAGCCCGCTTGGTCACTGGCACCGCAATGAGATGTAAAGAGATGAACGTCTTGAATGGTGACAGCACACGGCCCGGACCCCCGCGTTCTCACTCGAACGGGGGATCCGGGCCGTGTGGTCCGGCAGTTTGCCGCCTGCGGGACGGTGGGAGGACCGGCTGGGTTAGAGCTTGGTCCAGGCCTCGGTGAGCACGCGGCGCAGGATGCCCTCGATCTCGTCGAAGGTGCCCTGGTCGGCGGTCAGCGGCGGGGCCAGCTGGATGACCGGGTCGCCACGGTCGTCGGCGCGGCAGTACAGGCCGTTCTCGAAGAGCGCCTTGGAGAGGAAGCCGTAGAGCACGCGCTCGGTCTCCTCGTCCGTGAAGGACTCCTTGGTGACCTTGTCCTTGACGAGCTCGATGCCGTAGAAGTAGCCGTTGCCGCGGACGTCGCCGACGATCGGCAGGTCGTGCAGCTTCTCCAGCGTCGAGCGGAAGGCGTCCTCGTTGTCCAGCACGTGCTGGTTGAGGCCTTCCTTGTCGAAGATGTCGAGGTTGGCGAGCGCCACCGCGGAGGACACCGGGTGTCCGCCGAAGGTGTAGCCGTGCAGGAAGGTGTTGTCACCCTTGTAGAACGGCTCGGCGAGCTTGTCCGAGATGATGCAGGCACCGATCGGGGAGTAGCCCGAGGTCATGCCCTTGGCGCAGGTGATCATGTCCGGCACGTAGCCGAACTTGTCACAGGCGAACATCGTGCCCAGACGGCCGAAGGCGCAGATCGTCTCGTCGGAGACGAGCAGCACGTCGTACTCGTCGCAGATCTCGCGGACCCGCTGGAAGTACCCGGGCGGCGGCGGGAAGCAGCCACCGGCGTTCTGCACCGGCTCCAGGAAGACGGCGGCGACGGTGTCGGCGCCCTCGAACAGGATCTCCTGCTCGATCTGGTCGGCGCACCAGCGGCCGAAGGCCTCGGGGTCGTCGCCGTAGATCGGGGCGCGGTAGATGTTGGTGTTCGGCACCTTGTGCGCGCCGGGAACCAGCGGCTCGAAGGGGGCCTTGAGGGCCGGCAGACCGGTGATGGACAGGGCGCCCTGCGGGGTGCCGTGATAGGCGACCGCGCGGGAGATGACCTTGTACTTGGTGTGCTTGCCCTGGAGCTTGAAGTACTGCTTGGCGAGCTTCCAGGCGGTCTCGACGGCCTCGCCGCCACCGGTGGTGAAGAAGACCTTGTTCAGGTCGCCCGGGGCGTAGTGCGCGAGGCGCTCGGCGAGCTCGACGGCCTTGGGGTGCGCGTACGACCAGATGGGGAAGAACGCGAGTTCCTGGGCCTGCTTGTAGGCGACCTCGGCCAGTTCCTTGCGGCCGTGACCGGCGTTGACCACGAACAGTCCGGCGAGACCGTCCAGGTAGCGCTTGCCCTTGTCGTCGAAGATGTAGGTGCCCTCACCCCGCACGATGGTGGGGACGGGCGAGTTCTCGTAGGACGACATGCGGGTGAAGTGCATCCACAGGTGGTCGTACGCGGTCTTGGAGAGGTCCTGGCTCACGGGCTATCTCGTTCCCCACATGTAGGTCTGCTTCTTCAGCTTCAGGTAAACGAAGCTTTCGGTTGATCGCACGCCGGGGAGCGTGCGGATCTTCTTGTTGATCGTGTCGAGCAGGTGGTCGTCGTCCTCGCAGACGATCTCCACCATCAGGTCGAACGAGCCCGCGGTCATCACCACGTACTCGCACTCGGCCATGGCGGTCAGTGCGTCGGCCACGGGGTCGAGGTCTCCCTCGACGTTGATCCCGACCATCGCCTGGCGCCGGAGCCCCACGGTGAGCGGGTCGGTGACGGCGACGATCTGCATGACGCCCTGGTCGAGCAGCTTCTGGACCCGCTGGCGCACCGCGGCTTCGGACAGGCCCACGGCCTTGCCGATCGTCGCGTAGGGACGCCGGCCGTCCTCCTGCAGTTGCTCGATGATCGCCAGGGACACAGCATCGACCGAAGGGGACGGTTGTCTGTTCCTGGAATCTGCGCTTCGACTGACCACGACCTCACTGTGCACGAGGAGTCGTCTGTTCCGCAAGGCGAGAACGATGTAATTCGTTGTTTCGGTGGTCGGATCTCACCGATTCCGTAGTTCGTCGTGTGTGGGCCTGTCGAAAACGGTGCCTGAGGGGCTAGGCTGGGGAGCTGTCTCAACCACTGGACATGTGATCACAGGAGTGTGGCTGTAGTGACCACCGAACTGCGTCGTCTGCGCAACTACATCGGCGGGGAGTTCAAGGACGCCGCCGACGGGCGGACCACCGAGGTGGTCAACCCCGCCACGGGCGAGGCGTACGCGACCGCTCCCCTCTCCGGCCAGGCCGATGTCGACGAGGCCATGGCCGCCGCCGCGGCCGCCTTCCCGGCGTGGCGCGACGCGACCCCCTCCGAGCGCCAGAAGGCGCTGCTGAAGATCGCGGACGCCTTCGAGGCCCGCGCGGAGGAGCTGGTCGCCACCGAGTCGGAGAACACCGGCAAGCCGCTCGGCCTCACGGCCAGCGAGGAGCTGCCGCCGATGGTGGACCAGATCCGCTTCTTCGCGGGCGCCGCGCGCCTGCTCGAGGGCCGTTCGGCCGGCGAGTACATGGAGGGCATGACCTCGATCGTCCGCCGTGAGCCGGTCGGTGTCTGCGCCCAGGTCGCGCCGTGGAACTACCCGATGATGATGGCCGTCTGGAAGTTCGCCCCGGCCCTGGCCGCGGGCAACACCGTGGTCCTCAAGCCCTCGGACACCACCCCGGCCTCCACCATCCTGATGGCGGAGATCATCGGCGAGATCCTGCCCAAGGGCGTCTTCAACGTCGTCTGCGGCGACCGCGACACCGGCCGCGCCATGGTCGAGCACTCCACCCCGGCGATGGCCTCCATCACCGGCTCGGTGCGCGCGGGCATGCAGGTCGCCGAGAGCGCCTCCAAGGACGTCAAGCGCGTCCACCTGGAGCTCGGCGGCAAGGCCCCGGTCGTGGTCTTCGAGGACGCCGACATCGCGAAGGCCGCCGAGGACATCGCGGTCGCGGGCTTCTTCAACGCCGGTCAGGACTGCACCGCGGCCTGTCGCGTACTGGTCCACGAGTCGATCCACGACGAGTTCGTCGCGGCGCTGGCCAAGAACGCGGCCGACACCAAGACCGGGCAGCCGGACGACGAGGACGTGCTCTACGGCCCGCTGAACAACCCGAACCAGCTGAAGCAGGTCGCGGGCTTCATCGAGCGCCTCCCCGCCCACGCCAAGGTCGAGGCGGGCGGCCACCAGGTCGGCGAGAAGGGCTACTTCTACGCCCCGACCGTGGTCTCCGGCCTCAAGCAGGACGACGAGATCATCCAGAACGAGGTCTTCGGTCCCGTCATCACGGTCCAGTCCTTCTCGGACGAGGACCAGGCCCTGGCGTACGCGAACGACGTCGAGTTCGCCCTCGCCTCCTCCGTGTGGACCAAGGACCACGGCCGCGCGATGCGGATGTCCAAGAACCTCGACTTCGGCTGCGTGTGGATCAACACCCACATCCCGCTCGTCGCCGAGATGCCCCACGGCGGGTACAAGAAGTCCGGCTACGGCAAGGACCTCTCCGCCTACGGCTTCGAGGACTACACGCGCATCAAGCACGTCATGACCTCGCTCGACGGCTGACCGAGGGCCGGGACAGCGATCAGGTCACAGCTTTGAGAGGGCGGGCAGTAGACAACATGTCTATTGCCCGCCCTCCGGCGTTCCACCAGGCTCTTCCCATGCCTGAACTCGCCTTTTCCCGTCGCGCGGCGCTGCGCGGCTTCGGTGCCGCGGGGGTGCTGGCCGCCCTTTCCGGCTGCGGTGTCCCCGCCGCTTACGTCCCCGAGAGCCGGCGGGAGGGCCAGGACCTCTCCGGGAGCGACCGGAGCGTCTCCTTCTCCAACTGGCCCCTCTACATCGACACCGACGAAGAGGACGAGAGCAGCCGTCCGACGCTGGACGCCTTCACGGAGAAGACCGGCATCGAGGTCCGGTACACCGAGGAGATCAACGACAACGACGAGTTCTTCGGCAAGATCAGCCCGTCGCTGATGAACCGCCAGCAGACCGGGCACGACCTGGTCGTGGTCAGCGACTGGATGGCCGCCCGCTTCGTCCGCCTGGGCTGGGCCCAGAAGATGGACCGCTCGGCGCAGGCGAACGTGGCCAGGCACCTGGACCCGCAGCTGCGCACCCCGGCCTTCGACGAGGGCCGGCTGCACACCGTCCCCTGGCAGTCGGGGATCACCGGCATCGCCTACAACCGCAAGGCGCTCGGCCGGGAGATCAAGTCGGTCAAGGACCTGTGGCACCCGGACCTGGCGGGCAAGGTCACCCTCTTCTCCGGCCTCGACGAGTCCTTCTCCCTGCTGATGCAGGGCAACGGCGTCGATGTCACCCGGTGGACCGAGTCCGACTTCCACCGGATGTGCGACCACGTCGAGAGCCTGGTGAAGAAGAAGCACATCCGCCGCTTCACCGGCAACGACTACACCTCCGACCTCGGCAAGGGCGATGTGCTGGCCTGCCAGGCCTACTCCGGAGACGTCATCCAGCTGCAGGCCGACAACCCCGACATCGAGTTCGTGGTTCCCGAGGAGGGCGCCGAGCTCTGGGCGGAGAGCCTGCTCGTCCCCAACCTCGCCCGGCACAAGGCCAATGCGGAAGCCCTGATCGACTTCTACTACGACCCGGAGGTGGCCGCGCTGCTCGCCGCCTCCGTCAACTACGTCTGCCCGGTCCCGGCCGCCCGCGAGGTGCTGGCCGCCTCCGAGGACCAGGAGACCGCCGAACTCGCCGAGAACCCGCTGATCTTCCCCGACGAGGACATGCGCAAGCGGCTCGTGGTCGCCCGCGACATCTCCTCGGCGGAGCGCTCGTCCTTCGCCAAGCGCTGGAACGGCATCGTCGGCCTCTGAGGGCCGGGTCCCCGGTCCCGCCCTGGCGATGACGGAACTGAACATGTTCAGGAATTTTGCTGAACATGTTCAGAAACATGGGTAGGCTTCCTTCCATGAGCGAGAGAAGCGCCCTTCAGCGGCGGATCCGTGCCTGGCTTGCCCTGTTCCTCGTCTGCCTCGTGCTGAGCGGACTCACCGCCTTCCCCCTGGTGAGCGAACTCCGCTGGGCCAACGCCCTGGTGGACAACGAGTGGCTCCGCCGGGTCGGCGACGGCTTGGACCGGGCGGACTCCGAATACCCCTTCCTCCTCTACGGAACGGACTGGCTGGCCTTCGCCCACCTGGTGATCGCGGTGTTCTTCTATGGGGTCCACCGCGACCCGGTCCGCAACATCTGGATCGTCGAGGCCGGCATGATCGCCTGCGCCGGCATCATTCCGCTGGCCCTGATCTGCGGGCCCATCCGGGGCATCCCGGTCTGGTGGTCGGTGATCGACATGTCGTTCGGCGTCTTCGGAGTGGTCCCGCTGCTGATCCTGCGGCGCATGATCAAGCGGCTGGAGGCCATGCCGGCGGACACCGTCCGGGCCCCGGCCCCGGCCGCGGTCCCCGTGTGAGGACGCGCTACTTCGCGAAGGCCGCCATCACGATGCCGAGGGCCACCGGGTTCATCCCCTGGGCCTTGGCGTCGGTCGAGTTGACGGAGTACACCAGGGTGCGGGACAGGTCGCGGGTTGCGCCCATCCCCGTGGTGTAGCCGTACCGGCCGCCCGTCTTGCCCCAGGCGACGATGCCACCGGGAAGGTCGATCCGCTGCATCCCGGCCGTCAGGGTCGCGTCGGCGCCCGAGACGAAGTCCTTCGTAGCCTCCGGAACCGTGAACATCTCCTTCAGCTGCGCCCGTGGCACGACTCGGCCGCTGAACAGGGCCACGGTGAACCGTTCGAGATCGGCCGTGGTGGAGATGATGTCGCCCGCCGCCCACCGGTCCGAGGAGTTCCACTCGGTCACGTCCCGCAGTTCGGTCGACCCGTCCTCCCGGGCCACCGCCTGGTACCCGTGGTGGTGCGGACCCGGTATGCGGGTCTGGAAACGACCCGGGAAAGAGGTGCCCCGCAGTGCCAGCGGCTTCAGTACCCGCGCCTCGACCGCCTTCTCGTACGTCGTGCCCGTGACCTTCTCGATCAGGACGCCCAGCACCGTGTAGTTGATGTTCAGGTAGTGCTGGGCCGTGCCCGGGACGAACTCGCGCTCCTTGCCCGTCGCGTTGGCGATCTGGTCGTGCGGGTCGATCACGTCGAAGCGGTGCTCCCACTGTGCCTCGAAGGCGTTGCCCGGACCGTCGGCCCCGGGAATCCCGCTGGTGTGGTTGAGCAACTGCCGGACGGTGACCGTGCGGTACGCCTCGGGGATGCTCCGGGGCAGGTACTGGCGGACCGGGCGGTCGAGGTCCAGCGCGCCCTCGGCGGCGAGCTGGAGCACCACCGCCGCAGTGAAGACCTTGGTCACCGAACCGGCCCGGAAGCGCCCCTCCTCGATCGGCCCGCGTCCGGTGCGGATGTCCGAGACCCCGGAGGCGCCCCGCCAGCTCCCGCTCGCGCCGCCGAGTCGAACCAAAGCGGCATTCGCGTCCCCGTGCGCCGCGCCGAGCCCCGCGATCGACTTCTCCAGCGCCGCGGCGTTCGGCGGGGTCGGGACCAGCGGCGCCGGCCGCTGCCCGGCGGCCGCAGCCGACGCTGCCGCGACTCCCGCCGGGCCGGTCCCGGCGGCCTGCGCGGCGGCCGGACCGGCCGTGATGCCCAGGAGCAGGGCGGTGGCGATCAGTGTGCGAGTGGCTCGGTTCATGGTGGGATCCCCCTGTCGGCTCTCCGGGCGACTTCCGCCCCGATGACCTCAATGCTGCTGGTCACAGGGGTAGTTGCGGATCACCATCAAGAGGGGTCTTTGCCGGTACGACAACTCGCTCCCGAGAGCCAGGAGCTCCCTGCCGTCTCACTCCCCAGAGGGAGATACCTGAGAGCCGGCCGCGATCAGACCCGTCTCGTACGCGCAGATCACCGCCTGGATCCGGTCCCGCAGCCCCAGCTTCGACAGCACGTTGCCCACATGCGATTTGACCGTGTGCTCGCTCACCGTCAGCTCCGCCGCGAGCTCCGCGTTCGACAGGCCCCGCCCCAGGTGCAGCAGGGTCTCCCGCTCCCGGGCCGTCAGCACCTCCAGCCGCTGCGCGGACAACGCCACCGCGGCCGCCGGCCGGGCCGTCGCCGCCGTGTACTCCGCGATCAGCCTCCGCGCCACCGAAGGGGCCAGCAGGGATTCGCCCGCCGCCACCACCCGTACGGCGTGCACCAGATCGTCCCGCCGCACGTCCTTGAGCAGGAACCCGGCGGCCCCCGCGTGCAGGGCCTCGTAGACGTACTCGTCCGAGTCGAAGGTCGTCAGCATCACCGTCCGGCAGGAACCCGCCGCCGAGATCTCCCGGCACGCCCCGATCCCGTCCAGCACCGGCATCCGGACGTCCAGCAGCGCCACGTCGGGCGCGAGGGACCGTACCGCCGCGACCGCCGCCGCCCCGTCGCCGGCCTCCGCCACCACCTCGATGTCCTCCTGGGCGTCCAGGATCATCGCGAAGCCGCTGCGCACCAGCTCCTGGTCGTCGGCCACCACCACACGGATCGTCACTTCCCCACCTCCGCGCCCGACGTTACAAGCACCACCCGCACCTCGAAGCCGGTGCCGTCCGGTCCCGGACCCGACCGCGCGGTCCCTCCGTGGGCGGCCGCCCGCTCGCGGATCCCGATCAGGCCGTGCCCGCCGTGCCCGCCGTGCCCTCCGTCCCGCGCCCGCGGGACCGCGGCCGTGCCCGGCCCCCGCCCGTCGTCCGTGACCGTCACCGTGAGCTCCCGCTCCCCGTACTCCAGGCGCACGGCCACCTCCGAAGCCCCGGAGTGCTTCAGCACATTGGTCAGCGCCTCCTGCACCACCCGGTGCACGGTCGCCTCCAGAGCCCCCGGCAGGGGGCGCACCGAGCCGGTGCGCTCGTAGGACACCTGCGGTCCGCCGGCCCGAACCCGTTCCAGCAGCCCCGCCAGTTCCCCGATGCCGGGCTGCGGGGAGCGCGGTGCGGCCTCGTCCGTGCGCAGCACCCCCAGCATCGTGCGCAGCTGGGCCATCGCGTCCCGGCCCGTCTCCGCGATGGCCTCGAACGCCGCCTCGGCCCGCTCGGGGGCCCTGCGTACGGCCACCGGACCGGCCTCCGCCTGCACGATCATGATGCTGACCGCGTGCGAGAGGACGTCGTGCATCTCCCGTGCGATCCGGGCCCGTTCGCGGGCGGCCGCCTGCTCCGCCTCGATCCGGTTGGCCCGCTCCAGCTGGGCCGCCCGGTCCAGGAGGGCCGCCGTGTACGCCTGCCGGGTGTGCTGCAGCCGCCCCAGCGCGTAGGCGGCGCCGGAGACGAAGAGCGTGAAGAGCAGCTCGCGGGCGGTCCCGGTGTTCCAGTACACCGACAGGGCGACCGTGAGGACCGTGAGCCCGCCCACCGTCAGCCGCACCCGGGACGTGCACTGCAGGGCGACCGTGTAGAAGGCGAGCAGCCCCGCGTAGGGCAGCGGCTGCCCCGGGCCGTCGCCCGCCAGGTTGTAGGCGCCGCCGGCCGCCAGGATCGCGATCAGCACCACGATCGGGGCCCGCCGCCGCCAGATCAGCGGCAGCACGCCGAGCGTGGTCATCCCGTACGAGGCCCAGTCCGCGGGCGGCAGTTCGGCCGACCGGGGCACCACGAACGGCATCGTGACGGCCAGTTGCACCAGCAGCGCCAGCCCCAGGTCCTGCCTGCGCGGACCGGCCCGCCGGATCCGCGCGCCGAGCCCGCCCCAGACCCCTGCGACCCGCTGGGCCCCGGCCGTCCACCGGGCCCCTGTCACCCCCCGAGCCCCTGTCACCGGCCGAGCTCGGCCCGTACGGCTCCCAGCACGTCCACCCGGTTCGTCGTGATGGAGTCCACCCCGGCCCTGACCAGTGCGCGCATCGAGCGCTTGGTGTCCGGGGTCCAGGCCGACACCAGCAGGCCGTCCCGGTGCAGGGCCTCCACCAGCTCCGGGCTGACCAGCCCGAACCGGTAGTTGAGCCAGCTCGGGGCCACCGCCTCGATCAGCACCCGGCGCGGGGGAGACAGGGTGGTCCAGGTCAGCGCGATCTCGGCGCCCGGATCGGCGGCGCGCACCGCCAGCATGGTGCCGGCACCCGCGCAGTAGTACGTACGGTCACGGGCTCCGCACTCGCGGACCTGGCCGACGACGGTCCGTACGGTGTCGGCCGTCGCACCCGGCAGATCGACCATGACCCGGCCCGCACCGGCGGCCGCCAGGGCCTCGCGCAGCGTCGGGACCCCGCCGTCCGTCAGCTCCCGCAACTGCGGGGCCGTGACGTCCTCCAGGCGCACGTCATGGCCCCACAGCCGCTGGAGGTCCTCGTCGTGGAGCAGTACGGGGACCCCGTCGCGGGTCATCCGTACGTCGATCTCCACCGCGTCCGCCCCCCGCTCGAAGGCGGACCGGATCGAGGGCAGGGTGTTCTCGCGGACGCGGTAGGGATCCCCGCGGTGTCCTACGGCAGTCAGGGTGCGCATGCACCCATTCTGCTGGGGCGTCAGGAAGCCAGCCAGGCGGAGGTGTACGTGTCGATCTCGGCGGTGAGCTTCGCCTTGCCGGCCGGGTCGAGGAAGGAGGCCTCGACGGCGTTCTTCGCGAGCTGGGCGAGGCCGCGCTCGTCGAGGTCCAGCAGACGGGCCGCCACCGCGTACTCGTTGTTGAGGTCGGAGCCGAACATCGGCGGGTCGTCGCTGTTGATCGTGACGAGCACGCCGGCCGCCACCATCTCCTTGACCGGGTGCTCGTCCAGGGTGGCGACGGCGCGGGTGGCGATGTTCGAGGTGGGGCAGACCTCCAGCGCGATGCGGTGCTCGGCGAGGTACGCGAGCAGCTCCGGGTCCCGGGTGGAGCTGGTGCCGTGGCCGATGCGCTCGGCGCCCAGCTCGCGGATCGCGTCCCAGACGGTCTCGGGGCCCGTGGTCTCACCGGCGTGCGGCACGCTGTGCAGGCCGGCGGCGCGGGCGGCGTCGAAGTACGGCTTGAACTGCGGGCGCGGCACCCCGACCTCCGGGCCGCCCAGGCCGAAGGAGACCAGGCCCTCGGGGCGCAGTTCGACGGCGAGGCGGGCGGTCTCGGCGGCGGCTTCGAGGCCGGCCTCGCCCGGGATGTCGAAGCACCAGCGCAGGATCACGCCGAGCTCGGTCTCGGCGGCCTTGCGGGCGTCCTCGATGGCCTCCATGAAGGCCTTCTCGTCGATCCCGCGGCGGGTGGAGGAGTACGGGGTGATGGTGAGCTCGGCGTACCGGATGTTCTGCCGGGCCATGTCGCGGGCCACCTCGAAGGTGAGGTGGCGCACGTCGTCGGGGGTGCGGACCAGGTCGACGACGGAGAGGTAGACCTCGATGAAGTGCGCGAAGTCGGTGAAGGTGAAGTAGTCGGCGATGGCCTCGGGGTCCGTGGGGACCTTGGAGTCGGGGTGCCGGGAGGCGAGTTCGGCCACGATGCGGGGGGAGGCCGAGCCGACGTGGTGGACGTGCAGTTCGGCCTTGGGCAGCCCCGCGATGAAGGGGTGCAGGTCGGACATGAAGGTGCCTCCGAAGGACGCGGTGCGGATGGAACGGGCTTCATCGTAGGCAGGACCAGCACCGCCGAAGGGGCTTGTCGGAGGGAGCGCTTAGCATGGCCGTACGAGAGGGGGGCGCCGTATGACCGATCAGAGCCCCGAGTCGCGAGACCCCTGGGCGCCGCCGGAGCAGCCCGCGGTCGAACTGGGCAAGCAGCAGGGCGGGGCCGGGACACCCGGGACGCCGGGCGTGCACGACCAGCAGACCGTCACCGGGATGCCGGGCGCCGGCGGGGGCATACCCCAGGCCGCGCCGGCACCCGCGCCCGCACCCCAGCCCGGGCAGGCGCCCGGGGGCACGCCCGCCTACGGCTACCCGGCGCAGCCGGATCCGGCCGGGTACGGCTACCCGTCCCAGCCGGGCGCGCCGCAGGACCCGTACGGCGGTTACCCCGGGCAGCAGTCCGCGTACGGCGCCCAGCCGGTCCAGCCCGGATACCCGGCGCATCCGGGATACCAGGGGTACCCCGGATACGCGCCGTACCCGCCCAAGAGCAACGGCTTCGGCATCACCGCGCTCGTGCTCGGGATCCTCGCCGTGGTCACCTGCTACCTGGGCCTGCTGTTCGGCATCCCGGCCGTCATCTTCGGTGTCCTGGGCCGCGGAAAGGCCAAGCGCGGCGAGGCGGACAACGAGGGCATGGCGCTGGCCGGCATCATCACCGGCGCGGTCGGCATCCTGATCAGCTGCGTGTTCATCGCCCTCATGATCTTCGGATTCATGCTCGGGGACTCCGGCTCGGGCTCCGACTGGGACTCGGACTACTCGACTCAGGTGGAGAACACGCAGGTCCTCCACAGGAATTGAGCCGCACGGTCGGGAGCGGCGGAAGGGCCGGGCGGGGGCGCGTACGCTCCCTGCCCGGCCCTTCCGCCGTTCCGTCAGCCGGCCGTTCCGTCAGCCGGCCGTGTCGGCCCGGCCCGTCTCCCACGGCCATCTGGCGTCCCGGCCGTCCTCGATCAGGGACACCATGCGGAAGGCCGCGTCGGTGAGCCCGCCGAAGGTGTGCCGGTTCGCGGCCCCGGAGGGCGCGTGGCCGACCCGGTGTCCGGCGAGGTTCCAGGTGTAGACCGGGACCGTGTCCGGCACCAGGGCCGTCGGATCGCCGCCGTAGGCGTACGTGGCCTGCTCGTCGGTGACGATCAGGACCCGGTCGTGCCCCGCGTAGTGCGCGCGCACCGCCTCCGCCGTGAGGGTGCCGCCGAGGTCCTCGAACCGCTCCAGCACCTTCAGCACCGACTCGCCGCGCCCGAAGTCCACCGCCTTGCTGGTGGAGCCGAACTGCACCAGGTCCGCGTCCTCGGCGCGCAGTGCCAGCGCCGTCCCGAACACGGCCGCCGCGTCCGCGCGGCCCAGCCGCGAGCGGTCCGACAGCGGGGACCACATCGACCCCGACCGGTCCACCAGGACCAGCGTCCGCCCGGGCAGGGCCGGTACGTGGGCCAGGGAGTGGCCCAGTGCCCGCTCCAGCGGGTACGCCCAGCGCAGCGAGGGGGCGTGCTGGTGGGCGGCCAGGTAGCGGAAGGGGAACTGCCGGGCCCGGGCGACGGTCTCCGGGTCGGAGATCTTCGCCGCCACCCGCTCGGCGACCTCGTCCGAGACCCCGGCCTCGTCGAAGTTGCGCAGGTTGCGCAGCAGCGCCATCGCGCCCATGGACGGGATGACCGCCTCCCAGGCGGCCGCGTCCATCGGTCCCTGGAGCCAGCCCGCCAGCGCCTCCCAGGTCATGCCCGCCGCGGCGAGCCGCTCGGCGCCGTCCGCCGCGGTGACCACGGCCCGGCGCTCCTCGACGGGAAGCTCCATCAGGGCCCGGTGCGCGAGCAGGGTGCGGTTGCCCGCGGGGACCTCGGCGGTCTCGGGGTTGTGCCGGCGGTCGAGGGCGTACCGGAACAGCTCGCCCTGCCAGGGCTTGGCCGGGTCGGGGGAGGGGTGCACGAGGTTGAGGACGTCGCCGAAGCGGTACCCCCGGGAGGCGGTGTCGTACTTCAGCAGCGAGGTGCCGGAGTAGAGGCGGCGCACGGCGTCGGCGATCCCGCGCTTGACGGGCTTGGGCACGCTCCGCCCGTACGTGGCCGTCCAGTACGCGAGCAGCTCGCCGGGCTCGTCCGCGCGCAGCAGTACGGAGTCCACGACCTGCCGGTTGGAGGGCCCCCCGGTGGCTCCGGCGTCGAGCCGCGCCTTGACGTACTCGGCCGCTCCGACGAGCGAGGCCGTCCGCATGCTGCCGTCGCGGCGCAGCCAGCCGAGCAGCCCGGCCGTCCACTCGGGATCCTCCACGGCGAGGGTGCGCACGAGCGCGCCGAAGCGGTCGTCGCGGGCCTCGCCGGACTCGTAAGCGGTCCGCTGCGTCACGAAGTTGGCGACGGCGAGCAGGAACAGCTCGGAGCGCGGATCGCGGACGAAACCGGGGCTGCCGTGCGCGTTGGCGGCGCGGCGGCCGGTCGAGCGGACCGGTGAGGTGGGTGCGGCGGGCGCCGCCTTGGAGCGGAGCAGGTTGAAGCGTGCCATGTGAATCCCCCCGAATTCGGCGAAAGCAGGGGGAGGCGTGACGTACGGGAGGCCCGAGATCGGAAGTCGGCGACGGACTTGTGTCAGCTGCTCCAACCATCTGAGCTACCGGCCGGAGCCGGGCGGGACTCGAACCCGCGACCCGCTGATCCGGAGAAGTAACCGTTGCCTGCGCACCGGGCTTCCCGTACGTGTGCCTCCCGAGATCAAGGTGGCGGCGGCCTTGGGTTCTTTGCAAAAGAAGGAGCCGCTGCCCGCGCACCGGGAGGTGCGTGAAAGGTGTCCAGAGATCGAGCTCGGTGAAACCACGTGGTGCTCTACCGACTGAGCTACACCGGCCCGAAGCCGATGACGGGACTCGAACCCGCGGCCGCCCCATTAACAGTGGAAGTAGGTCTCACCTGCGCACCTGGACAAGGATCACGCTAGACGCGCACCCCCGGCCGCCGCGAGCGATTAAAGCTCCGCCCGCAGCCGCTCGCGCGCCTCCATGAGCGCGAAGCCCAGCAGGTTCAGGCCGCGCCAGCGCGCCGGGTCCAGGGCGCGCTCGTCGTCGGCGGCCAGGCCGATGCCCCAGATCCGGTCCATCGGGCTGGCCTCTACCAGGACCCGCTCCCCGGTCGAGAGCAGGTACGAGGTCAGCGCCGGATCGGAGCCGAACTTGTGCACGCTGCCCTCCACCACCAGCGCGAACCGCTCCCGCTCCCACACCGTGTCGGTGAAGCCGCGCACCAGCCGCCCGGCCTTCTTCGCCTGCGCCGGGCTCTTCGCCTCCAGGGCCGCCCGCTCCGCTTCGGCGTCCCCGAACAGGCGTGCCTTTCCGGCCATCATCCAGTGCTCGGCGGTGGCGTACCGCACGTCACCCACGGTGAACTCGGACGGCCACCACTGGCTGAGGCAGCTCGGTCCGAGCGTTCCGTCGGGCCGGGGACGGTGTCCCCAGAACGGCAGGAACTTCATTCGCTCACCCCGGCTGACCTGCCCGATCAGTTCCTCGATCTTCTCCATGCACGCGAGTCTCGCAGGAGCACCGGACACTTCGTACGGGATTTCGGGCGCGCCTTGACACATGGTCGACCGATTCCGTCGCGTAATCAAAAGGCAACAACGGAATCACTTGGCCGAGGGGTGTACCTCTGCCAGGATCGGCACTCAATTCGAGCTGTAGCTCGAACTGTAGCTACGGAGAGCGTGAGAGCGTGATGGGCAACCGCTTCCAGGTCAAGGTCCAGGTCAAGGACCGATTCGCCGCAGGCGCGCAGTACATCGACGGGCAGCTGCGGCCCGGCACCTCGGGCCGGTCACACACCGTGGTCGACCCCGCCACCGGCGAGGAGGTGCTCACCTACGAGCTGGCCTCCACCGACGACGTGGACGCGGCCGTCGCCGCCGCCAAGCGGGCCTTCCCCGGCTGGTCGGGTGCCACCCCCGGTGAGCGCTCGGACGCGCTGCACCGGCTGGCCGGCGTACTGGCCGAGCGGGCCGAGGAGTTCGCCCAGGCCGAGTCCCTCCAGTGCGGCAAGCCGGTCAAGCTGTCGACGGAGTTCGACGTCCCCGGGACCATCGACAACACCGCCTTCTTCGCGGGCGCCGCGCGCCACCTCCAGGGGCAGGCCGCCGGCGAGTACTCCGGGGACCACACCTCGTACGTGCGCCGCGAGGCGATCGGGGTCGTGGGCTCCATCGCGCCGTGGAACTACCCGCTGCAGATGGCCGCCTGGAAGATCCTCCCGGCGATCGCCGCGGGCAACACCATCGTCCTCAAGCCGGCCGAGCTCACCCCGCTGACCTCCCTGATGTTCGCCCAGGCGGCCAAGGAGGCGGGCCTGCCCGACGGCGTGGTCAACATCGTCACCGGCGCCGGCCGGGACGCGGGCGAGCACCTGGTGGGCCACCCGGACGTGGTGATGACCTCCTTCACCGGGTCCACCGCGATCGGCAAGCGGGTCGCCGAGATCGCCACCGCCACCGTCAAGCGGCTCCACCTGGAGCTCGGCGGCAAGGCCCCCTTCCTCGTCTTCGACGACGCCGACCTGGAGGCCGCCGCCAACGGGGCCGTCGCCGCCTCCCTGATCAACACCGGCCAGGACTGCACGGCCGCCACCCGTGCCTACGTCCAGCGCCCCCTCCACGACGCCTTCGTCGCCCGGGTCGCCGAGCTGATGGAGACCGTCCGCGTCGGGGACCCCTTCGACCCGGCCACCGACCTCGGCCCGCTGGTCTCGCACGCCCAGCGCGACCGGGTCGCCGGGTTCGTCGAGCGGGCCCGCGCGTACGCCACCGTCGTCACCGGCGGCGAGATCCCCGGAGGGGAGCTGGCGGAGGGCGCGTACTACCGGCCCACCCTCATCTCCGGCGCCGCCCAGGACAGCGAGGTGGTCCAGTCGGAGATCTTCGGGCCGGTCCTCGTGGTCCTTCCCTTCGACACCGACGACGAGGGCATCGCGCTGGCCAACGACACCCCGTACGGTCTCGCGGCCTCCGCCTGGAGCCGTGACGTGTACCGGGCGAACCGCGCCACCCGGGAGATCCAGGCGGGCTGCGTCTGGGTCAACGACCACATCCCGATCATCAGCGAGATGCCGCACGGGGGCTACAAGGCCAGTGGCTTCGGAAAGGACATGAGCAGCTACTCCTTCGAGGAGTACACGCAGGTCAAGCACGTGATGTTCGACAACACCGCGGTGGCGGCGAAGGACTGGCACCGCACGATCTTCGGGGACAGATAACCAGTAGCCGCCCGACCAGCGGCCCGCACCCATCCCGAAAGGGCACCTCCCATGGAGCAGTTCGAGCCCGACCGCCTCTCGGCGGCGCAACTCGCCGCCATGCGGCGCAGCCTCACCACCGGACGCGGCGCCCTCACCCGCCGCTCCGTGCTGCGCGCCTCCGGAGTCGGAGCGCTCACCCTCGGCGGACTCTCCGCGCTCGCCGGCTGCGGCATCCCGCCGGCCAAACGCGCGGAGGGCCCCGCCCAGGCCTCCGACGACCACTCGGAGCAGGAGAAGGAGATCAACTTCTCCAACTGGACCGAATACATGGACACCAGCGAGGACGAGAAGTCCCGTCCCACGCTGGAGGAGTTCACCAAGCGGACCGGCATCAAGGTCAAGTACACCGAGGACATCAACGACAACGTCGAGTTCTTCGGCAAGATCAAGCCCCAGCTCGCGGCCGGCCAGGACACCGGACGCGACCTGATCGTGGTCACCGACTGGCTCGCGTCGCGCATCATCCGCCTCGGCTGGGCCCAGAAGCTGGACCCCGCCCACCTGCCGCACGCGTACGCCAACCTGATCCCGCAGTTCCGCAGCCCCGACTGGGACCCGGGCCGCTCGTACAGCTACCCCTGGACCGGCATCGACACCGTCATCGCCTACAACACCAAGGCGACCGGCGGAAAGAAGGTCGACTCCGTCACCCAGATGCTCGACGACCCCTCCCTCAAGGGCCGCGTCGGCTTCCTCACCGAGATGCGCGACAGCGTCGGCATGACCCTGCTCGACCAGGGCAAGGACCCGGCGAACTTCACCGACGCCGACTTCGACGAGGCGATCGGCCGGCTCCAGAAGGGCGTGGACAAGAAGCAGATCCGCCGCTTCACCGGCAACGACTACACGGCGGACCTCGACAAGGGCGACCTCGCGGCCTGCCTGGCCTGGGCGGGCGACGTCATCCAGCTCCAGGCCGGCAACCCGGACATCCAGTACGCGATTCCGGCGCCCGGCTACATCACCTCCAGCGACAACCTGCTGGTCCCCGTGAAGGCCCGGCACAAGGCCAACGCGGAGCGGCTCATCGACTACTACTACGAGCCCCCGGTAGCCGCCCAGCTGGCCGCCTACATCAGCTACGTCTGCCCCGTCGAGGGCGTCAAGGACGAGCTGGCCAAGATCGACCCGGCGCTCGCGGACAACGTCCTGATCGTCCCCGACAAGGCGATGGCCGCCAAGGCGCACGCCTTCCGCTCCCTCAGCAGCGAGGAAGAGACGGCGTACGAGGAGAAGTTCGCCAAGCTCATCGGAGCCTGACGGGTCCCGCCGCAGTCCCCGCGGCACGGACACCCGTACCGGCACCTGCCCCTTCCACGACACACCACCGAAGGCCCAGGCCCATGACTGACAAGACCGAAGGCGGCGACGTCCGCCTCGCCGGGATCAGCAAGCACTACGGCTCCTTCACCGCCGTGCACCCGCTGGACCTCACCATCCCCCAGGGCTCCTTCTTCGCCCTGCTCGGCGCCTCGGGCTGCGGGAAGACCACCACCCTGCGCATGATCGCCGGCCTGGAGGAGCCCTCCACCGGCACCGTCAGCCTCGGCGACCGCGAGGTCACGCACCTGCCGCCCTACAAGCGCCCGGTCAACACGGTCTTCCAGAGCTACGCGCTCTTCCCGCACCTCGACATCACCGAGAACATCGCCTTCGGCCTGCGCCGCCGCGGCATCAAGTCGGTCAAGAAGCAGGTTGACGACATGCTGGAGCTGGTCCAGCTCGGCCAGTTCGCCCGGCGCAAGCCGCACCAGCTCTCCGGCGGCCAGCAGCAGCGCGTGGCCGTCGCCCGCGCGCTGATCAACCACCCGCAGGTGCTGCTCCTCGACGAGCCGCTCGGCGCCCTCGACCTCAAGCTGCGCCGCCAGATGCAGCTGGAGCTGAAGCGGATCCAGACCGAGGTCGGCATCACCTTCGTGCACGTCACGCACGACCAGGAGGAGGCCATGACCATGGCCGACACGGTCGCCGTGATGAACGGCGGCCGCGTCGAGCAGCTCGGCGCCCCCGCCGAGCTCTACGAGAACCCGAAGACGACCTTCGTGGCGAACTTCCTCGGCACCTCCAACCTCATCGAGGCCGAGGTCCTGGAGGCCGGCGCGTCCGACGTCGTCGTCTCCTCGGCCGGTACGAAGCTGCGCGTCCCGGCGGAGCGATGTTCGACCACCCCGCGCGCCGGCGGCAAGCTGCTGGTCGGGGTGCGCCCGGAGAAGATCTCCCTGGTCCACGCGGACGCAGAGGACACCGTCGGGGCCGGCCGCAACAAGGTCGCCGGCAAGATCGTCGCCTCCTCCTTCATCGGAGTCTCCACCCAGTTCGTCGTCGACAGCCCGGTCTGCCCGGAGCTGGAGGTGTACGTGCAGAACATCGAGCGCGACGGCCGCCTCGTCCCCGGCGCCGACGTGATACTGCACTGGAACCCGGACCACACCTTCGGGCTGGATGCCGCCCAGGACATCGACGCGGGCATCGAGACGGTCGGGGAGTCCGCGTGACCACCACACTCGCGCCGCCCCAGGCGCCCGCCCCGGCCGAGCCCCCGGTCCACAAGCCGTCGCTGAAGAAGCGCCTGGTCCCGTACTGGCTGCTGCTCCCGGGCATCCTGTGGCTGTTCGTGTTCTTCGTGCTGCCGATGGTCTACCAGGCCTCGACCTCGGTGCAGACCGGCTCCCTCGAAGAGGGCTTCAAGGTCACCTGGCACTTCCAGACCTACTGGGACGCCTTCACCGAGTACTACCCGCAGTTCCTGCGCTCGCTGCTCTACGCCGGCACCGCGACCGCGCTGTGCCTGCTGCTGGGCTATCCGCTGGCCTACCTGATCGCCTTCAAGGCGGGCCGCTGGCGCAACCTGCTCCTGGTGCTGGTCATCGCCCCGTTCTTCACCAGCTTCCTGATCCGCACCCTCGCCTGGAAGACGATCCTGGCCGACGGCGGCCCGGTGGTCGGCGTCCTCAACACGATCGGCTTCCTGGACGTCACCAGCTGGCTCGGCATGACCGAGGGCGACCGCGTCCTCGCCACGCCGCTCGCGGTCGTCTGCGGTCTGACGTACAACTTCCTCCCCTTCATGATCCTGCCGCTCTACACCTCGCTGGAGCGCATCGACACCCGCCTCCACGAGGCGGCCGGGGACCTGTACGCCCGCCCCGCCACGGTCTTCCGCAAGGTGACCTTCCCGCTCTCCATGCCGGGCGTGGTCTCCGGGACCCTGCTCACCTTCATCCCGGCGAGCGGCGACTACGTCAACGCCGAACTGCTCGGCTCGACCGACACCCGCATGATCGGAAACGTCATCCAGTCGCAGTACCTGCGCATTCTCGACTATCCGACGGCGGCCGCGCTGTCCTTCATCCTCATGGCCATCGTGCTCGTCATGGTCACCATCTACATCCGCCGAGCGGGGACGGAGGACCTGGTCTGATGAAGAGCGCCACCACCTGGCTGCGCCGCAATCTCGTCGTGATCGCGGGGCTCGGCACGCTCGCCTACATGATCCTGCCGAACGTCGTCGTCACGGTCTTCTCCTTCAACAACCCCACCGGGCGGTTCAACTACGCCTGGCAGGAGTTCTCCCTCGACGCGTGGAAGGACCCCTGCGGGGTCGCCGACATGTGCGGGTCCCTGTCCCTGTCGCTCCAGATCGCCCTGTGGGCCACCCTCGGAGCGACCGTGCTGGGCACCGCGATCGCCTTCGCGATGGTCCGCTACCGGTTCCGCGGGCGCGGCGCGGTCAACTCGCTGATCTTCCTGCCGATGGCCATGCCCGAGATCGTGATGGCGGCCTCGCTGCTCGCCCTCTTCCTCAACATGGGCATCCAGCTCGGCTTCTGGACGATCCTGATCGCCCACGTCATGTTCTGCCTCAGCTTCGTCGTCGCCGCCGTCAAGGCCCGGGTGCTCTCCATGGACCCCCGCCTGGAGGAAGCGGCCCGCGATCTCTACGCCGGCCCCGTGCAGACCTTCCTGCGCGTCACCCTGCCGATCGCGGCCCCCGGTATCGCCGCGGGCGCGCTGCTCTCCTTCGCGCTCTCCTTCGACGACTTCATCATCACCAACTTCAACTCGGGCAACACCGTCACCTTCCCCATGTTCGTGTGGGGATCGGCCCAGCGCGGTACGCCTGTACAGATCAACGTCATCGGAACGGCGATGTTCGTCATCGCGGTCCTGGTGGTGCTGGGCGGCCAGATGGTCGCCAACCGCCGCAAGAAAGCACAGCCCAAGTAACACCTGTAGGGAGTTGGAAGACATGGCCCCAGACGCCATGCGCACCGCTGCACGATCTCTTTCCGAAGCCAAGCCGGTCTCGTACTGGCTGGACGACCCCGGCAAGCCCGCCGCCGAGCCCGCCCTCACCGGGGACGAGCACTGCGACCTGCTCGTCGTCGGCGGCGGCTACAGCGGCCTGTGGACCGCGCTCATCGCCAAGGAGCGGGACCCCGCCCGGGACGTCGTCCTCATCGAGGGCCACGAGGCGGGCTGGGCCGCCTCGGGCCGCAACGGCGGCTTCTGCGCCGCCTCCCTCACCCACGGCCTGGCGAACGGGATGGCCCGCTGGCCGGACGAGCTCGCCAAGCTGGAGGAGCTCGGCGCCCGCAACCTCGACGCCATCGAGGAGGCGGTCGCCCGCTACGGCATCGACTGCGACTTCGAGCGCAGCGGCGAGATCGACGTGGCCACCGAGCCGCACCAGGTCGCGGAGCTCCGCGAGTTCCACGCCGAGGCCGAGCGGCTCGGCCTCGCAGGCCGCTCGGAATGGCTGGATGCGGACGCCGTGCGGGCCGAGGTCGACTCCCCGACCTTCCTCGGCGGGATCTGGGACCGCGACGGCGTCGCCATGCTCAATCCGGCGAAGCTCGCCTGGGGGCTGAAGCGGGCCTGCCTGGAGCTGGGCGTACGGATCTACGAGAACACGCGCGGGCTGGACCTGGCCGGCTCGGGAGCCGGGATGGCCGTGCGGACCCCGTACGGCCGGATCTTCGCCCGCCGGGTCGCGCTGGGCACCAACATCTTCCCGTCGCTGGTCAAGCGGGTGCGCCCGCTGACCGTCCCGGTCTACGACTACGCCCTGATGACCGAGCGGCTCACCGAGGAGCAGCTCGCCTCGATCGGCTGGAAGAACCGGCAGGGACTGGGCGACAGCGCCAACCAGTTCCACTACTTCCGGATCACCCCCGACCGGCGGATCCTGTGGGGCGGCTACGACGCGATCTACCCGTACGGCGGCAAGCTCGACGCCGAGCACGACCACCGGCCCGAGACCTACCTCAAACTCGCCGAGCACTTCTTCACCTGCTTCCCGCAGCTGGAAGGGGTGAAGTTCAGCCACGCCTGGGGCGGGGCGATCGACACCTGCTCGCGCTTCTCCGCCTTCTTCGGCACCGCGCACGCGGGCAAGGTGGCCTACGCGGCCGGCTACACCGGCCTGGGCGTCGGAGCCACCCGCTTCGGCGCCGACGTGATGCTGGACCTCCTGGCGGGGGAGAAGACCGAGCGCACGGAGCTGGAGATGGTCCGCTCCAAGCCGATGCCCTTCCCGCCGGAGCCCTTCGCCTGGACCGGCATCACCATGACGAAGTGGTCGCTGGCCCGGGCGGACCGGATGGGCGGCCACCGCAACCTGTGGCTGAAGACCCTGGACCGCTTCGGCCTCGGCTTCGACAGCTGATCGGGTAGCGGACAAACGACCTCCGCACGCCCCGGGCGCACACCACCCTTGGCGGTGTGACCTGCTTCACTACCGCGGAGTAGTGAAACCCGCGTCATACCTGCGCCCGGCCCCGCTCTCTCCCTGGTGAGAACGCTTCACCTCACCCACAGAGAGCGGAGGCCGGGCGATGACGATCCCGGGGCACAAGACGGCAGTGGAATGGCTGGTCTCGGCGGCGCCCGATCCGGACGCCTGCCGGTGGGAGTGGGAGCGCAACCCCCTCGGGGTCGCCCTGCTCCCCGCCGGCCGCCGGTGGGACGTGCTGATCCTGCCGGGGGAGCTGGGACACACCACCCTCGACGTACTGGAAGTGCTGCTGGACCGGCCCGGCCCGGTGCTCGCCGATTTCGGCGACTCGCGGCTGGGCTTCTTCGTGCCTCCGGGCACGGCCTCCCGCTGGGTCGGGACGGGCGTACGGGGAGCCGGGCGCGGGACCTGGATCGTGGTCCCGTACCCCGGTCGGGCCACGGGCGGGGTCCGCTGGCTGGTGGTCCCGGACGGGCGGGGCACGCTCACCGATCCGGCGGTGCTGGAGCTCGCGATGCACGAGGCGGCGGCGCGCGTCGTGGGGCGGACGGGTGGGAAGTCTTGACAAGAACATTGGTCTGGACCATCTTGGGCGCCGCTGCGCCTTCCCCCACGGCACGCCCGCGCGCGGCCCGGCTCCATCCCCCGATGCACCGGAGGCAGTTGTGCGCCCCATCCGCCCTGTCCGCCCCGCCAGACCCACCCTCATGCGCTCCGCGCTGTCCCTCCTTACCGCCGCCGCCCTCGCGGCGGCCGGCCTGCTCGCCACAGGTCAGCCGGCCGCCGCGGCCGACGCCGACCTCATCCGCAACGGCGGCTTCGAAGCCGGCCTCACCGGCTGGAGCTGCTCGGCCGGCAGCGGAGCCGCCGTCAGCACGCCCGTGCACGGCGGCACTTCCGCCCTCAAGGGAACCCCGGCCGGGCAGGACAACGCCCGCTGCTCCCAGACCGTCACCGTCAAGCCCGACTCCGCGTACACGCTGAGCGCCTGGGTGCAGGGCGCGTACGTCTACCTCGGCGCGACCGGCACCGGGACCACGGACCCGCAGACCTGGACCCAGACCCCGGGTGCCTGGAAGCAGCTGAGCACGAGCTTCCGTACCGGCGCGAACACCACCTCGGTGACGGTCTACACCCAGGGCTGGTACGGCCAGCCGCCGCAGTTCACCGACGACGTGACCCTGATCGGCCCCGACCCCGGCGGCTCCGGACCCGGCGACCCCCAGATCCCGGCCGCCCCCGCGGGGCTCACCGGCTCCGCCTCCTCCGCCACCACCGTCGGCCTCTCCTGGGCGGCCGCGACCGGGGCCACCTCGTACAAGGTCTACCGGGACGGCGCGAACCCGACCACCGTCAGCGGCACTTCGGCGACGGTCACCGGCCTCACCGCCTCCACGACCTACTCCTTCCAGGTCAGCGCGGTCAACGCGGCCGGCGAATCCCCCAGGAGCGCGGCGGTCCCCGTGACCACGCAGAGCGGCGGCGGAAACCCCGGCAACCCGGGCCTCCCGGCGCACGCCCTGGTCGGCTACCTGCACGCCAGCTTCGCCAACGGCTCCGGCTACGTCCGGATGGCCGACGTACCCGCCTCCTGGGACGTCATCAACCTGGCCTTCGGCGAGCCCACCTCGGTGACCTCGGGCGACATCCGCTTCCAGCTGTGCCCGGTCAGCGAGTGCCCGACCGTCGAATCGGCCGCCGAGTTCAAGGCGGCCATCAAGGCCAAGCAGGCAGCCGGCAAGAAGGTCCTGATCTCGATCGGCGGCCAGAACGGCCAGGTCCAGCTGGGCACCACGGCAGCCCGCGACACCTTCGTCTCCTCCGTCAGCAAGATCATCGACGAGTACGGGCTCAACGGCCTCGACATCGACTTCGAGGGCCACTCCCTCTCCCTGGCCACCGGCGACACCGACTTCCGCGCCCCCACCACCCCGGTGATCGTCAACCTGATCTCCGCCGTGAAGACCCTGAAGGCCAAGTACGGCCCGGACTTCATCCTGACGATGGCCCCCGAGACCTTCTTCGTCCAGCTCGGCTACCAGTACTACGGATCCGGCCCCTGGGGCGGCCAGGACCCGCGCGCCGGCGCCTACCTCCCGGTCATCCACGCCCTGCGCGACGACCTCACCCTGCTCCACGTCCAGGACTACAACTCGGGCTCGATCATGGGCCTCGACAACCAGTACCACTCCATGGGCGGAGCCGACTTCCACATCGCCATGACGGACATGCTGCTCACCGGCTTCCCCGTGGCCGGCAACACCTCCCGCGTCTTCCCCGCGCTGCGCGCCGACCAGGTCGCCATCGGCCTGCCGGCCACCACCAACGCGGGCAACGGCCACACCTCCCCGGCGGAGGTCAACAAGGCCCTGGACTGCCTGACGAAGAAGGTCAGCTGCGGCTCGTACCAGACCCACGGCACCTGGCCGGCCCTGCGCGGCCTGATGACCTGGTCGATCAACTGGGACCGCTTCGGCAGCTGGGAGTTCTCGAAGAACTTCGACGCCTACTTCGGCGGCTGACCGGGCGGTACGGATGCGGCGGGGCCGGGGCGGGCGCGCCCCGGCCCCGCCGCGCGCACCCCGAGCAGCAGGGGCGTGCACATCAGCAGGCTGGCCAGGACGTCCAGGGGCCAGTGGTAGCCGCGCAGGATCAGCCCGGCCGCCGTCAGGGCGGTGAGGGCGGCCGCGAGGGGGAGGGGCCAGCGGCCCCGGACGTACGGGCGCACCAGCAGGGCCGCGCCCACGTACGCCACGTACGCGGTGGCCGTGTGGCCCGAGGGGTAGTAGCCGGAGGCCCAGGGCTCCAGGGGGCCCGGCCGGCCGGTCCACTCCTTCAGCGGGACGACCAGCGCCGGCACCAGCACCATGGCCAGGGCCGCGGCGGCCGCGCCCCGGCGGTTGCCGCGCCGGGCGGCGTAGACGGCGGCGAGGAGCAGCACCGGGACGGCGACCGGGATGTTGCCGAGGTCGGAGAGGCGCTGGGTGACGCCGTCGGGGACGGTGCGCACGAGCACCCGGCTGAGGGCGGCGTCCGGTGCCAGCAGCGGCCCGGACACGAGGACCTGCCAGGTGATCAGGGCGAAGAGCACGGCGCAGAGCGCGCAGAGCGCGTGGAGCCCGTAGGCCCGGGCGTAGCGGAGAGTGGCCGGCCGCCCCGGAACAGGGGGGGTGGTTCCGGGGCGGCCGCCCGGATCGGCCTGCCGGGCGCCCCGGGGGGTTTGGGGCGTGCGGCGGTCCGATCGGTGAGGAGTGTGCGCGAACGCATGCCCAGTGCGGCGCTGGGGAAGCCCGGTACTGGTGTCGCCACCGGTTTCCCGGGAGCGGGGTGTCTCACTCATCTGCAGAAACCGTACGGCAGCGGAAGGGGGACCGACAGCGGGAAAACGCTCCCGCCATCGGCCCCCCACACCTTCTTCACAGTGCCCGACGGTTACCTGCGGTAGTGATCGCTCGGTGATCGAGGATCGCGGCTCCGCGTTCTACCGCCGGCATCAGACGTTCGATCAGAGGGTCGCGAACGCGGCCTCGATGACGTCCAGGCCCTCGTTCAGCAGGTCCTCGCCGATGACCAGCGGGGGCAGGAAGCGGAGCACGTTGCCGTAGGTGCCGCAGGTGAGGACGAGCACGCCCTCGGCGTGGCAGGCCTTGGCGAGCGCGCCGGCCGCCTCCGGGTTCGGGGTCTTGGACGCAGGGTCCTTCACCAGCTCGATCGCGATCATGGCGCCGCGGCCGCGGATGTCGCCGACGATGTCGTACTTCTCCTGGATGGCCGTCAGGCGGGCCTTCATGATGGACTCGATCTTCTTCGCCGCGGCGTTGAGGTCGAGCTCCTTCATGGTCTCGATGGAGCCGAGCGCACCGGCGCAGGCCACCGGGTTGCCGCCGTAGGTGCCGCCCAGGCCGCCGCCGTGCACGGAGTCCATGATCTCGGCGCGGCCGGTCACGGCGGCGAGCGGCAGACCGCCCGCGATGCCCTTGGCGGTCGTGATCAGGTCGGGGACGATGCCCTCGTCCTCGCACGCGAACCACTGGCCGGTGCGGCAGAAGCCGGACTGGATCTCGTCGGCGACGAAGACGATGCCGTTGTCGTTGGCGAACTTCACGATCGCCGGGAGGAAGCCCTTGGCCGGCTCGATGAAGCCGCCCTCGCCGAGGACCGGCTCGATGATGATCGCGGCGACGTTCTCGGCGCCGATCTGCTTCACGATGTTGTCGATCGCCTGGGCGGCGGCCTCGGGGCCGCAGTTCTCGGCGCCGGTCGGCCAGCGGTAGCCGTAGGCGACCGGGACGCGGTAGACCTCGGGGGCGAACGGGCCGAAGCCCTGCTTGTACGGCATGTTCTTCGAGGTCAGCGCCATCGTGAGGTTCGTACGGCCGTGGTAGCCGTGGTCGAAGACGACGACGGCCTGGCGCTTGGTGTACGAACGGGCGATCTTGACGGCGTTCTCGACGGCCTCGGCGCCGGAGTTGAACAGCGCCGACTTCTTCTCGTGGTCACCCGGGGTGAGCTCGGCGAGGGCCTCGCAGACCTCCACGTAGCCCTCGTAGGGGGTCACCATGAAACAGGTGTGGGTGAAGTCGGCGAGCTGCGCCGCGGCGCGGCGCACGACGGCCTCGGCGGAGGCGCCGACCGAGGTCACGGCGATGCCGGAACCGAAGTCGATCATGCGGTTGCCGTCGACGTCCTCGATGATGCCGCCGCCCGCGCGGGCCGTGAAGACGGGAAGCACGGACCCCACGCCACCGGCCACCGTCGACAGACGGCGGGCCTGCAGCTCCTGCGACTTGGGGCCGGGGATCGCGGTGACGATGCGGCGCTCCTGCGGGACAGCGGTCATAGGGGGCTCCTGGAGGGTGGGGGTGTTTTCGGACGCACTTGTGTCTTTGTCCGCAGGCTAGGCCCGGGAGGCGGGGTCCTGCATGCTCCGTTCGGGAGTGGTGCCCGCGTGTCCTTGTCCGTGACGGCCATAGGAAGGAATCCGCGCCTGTCTTGTGGATCATGACCGGGTACGGGCCGCGGGGCGGCGACGGCCACTAGATTGAGCGCGCGGTGCGGTGCAGCACGGCGGAGCGGTAACGGGCAGGGGGCAGAGGTTTCATGGACACCGACGGCACGCACGGCGGGGAGCGCGGCAGTTACGGCGGCTCGCACGATGTGGGGGCCGGCGGTCCCCACATCCCCCGGCCATCCGGCCCGCCGCCCGTGCCGCCACGACCGGCCGCGCCCCCGCCGCCGCCCGCGTACGCGCCGGGGAGCCCCGTCGCGGGCGCGACCACGGCTCCCGCAGC
This sequence comes from Streptomyces sp. TBY4, assembly GCF_024213195.1. Classification (GTDB taxonomy): domain Bacteria; phylum Actinomycetota; class Actinomycetes; order Streptomycetales; family Streptomycetaceae; genus Streptomyces. Next base: position 180,509 of record NZ_JANAVF010000013.1, read on the forward strand.
GACGCCCTTCACCGCGTGGCTGAGCGTCCCGCGACCGGAGGCCAAGCCCGGCATCTGGCGCTACGCCTACACCCCGGCCGCACCGAAGTCCGACACCAACGGCCGGGTGCTGATCACGCGGGTCGTGATCTCCTTCCTCGTCTTCTTCGTGTGCTGGCAGGCCTTCCTCGATCAGAACCTCCCCCTCGACATCGAAGGAGCCCCGCTCCACTACTTCACACCCGACAGCTGGTGGACGGGCAATCTGGTCAAGCAGCCGGTCGACCACCGGGGCATGGCGGCCACTGAGTTCTACGAGCTGCTGGTCACCGTGGGCCTGTTCCTCGGCTTCGCCAAGCTGGGAGGCTGGCGGACGGCCTTCGACCGGTTGATCGCGGCTCGGGGCCCCTGGTACCGCGCGCTGGGCGCCGCAGCAGGAGCCCTCGCCGTCGTGCTGGTGATCCAGAACCCGACGCCGATCCTCAAGGTCTATCCACTGGCCTTCGGGCACCTTCCGTATGCGGAGCTCGGCGAAACGGGCGGTGCGGTGGTCACGAACGTTCTCTACGTACTGATCTATGCACCCGTCGTCTTCTTCTTCGCCCGCCTCGGCGGCTGGACCGCCCTGCTGACCGGCCTCCGCTCCTCCGCCCATCCCGCCGATGCCCCGCAGGCAGTGCCCCCGGACGGCCCGGACTCGCCGGCCGGCTGGCCGCACTTGCGTGCCGCCGGGCTGCCGGAGACCGCGGACCGGCTGGCGGCAGAAGCCCGGCAGGGGCGGATGAACGACGTCGACCACGCACGGATCCAGCGGGCCTGGGAGTCCGTGAGGGCCGACCCCTCGAGGCGCCCCGCCTTCGTGGAAGCCGTACGGGCCAAGGGTGCGGCCGCCTGCTGCCACCCGTCGGGCGCCCGCGACCTGCCTGCCCGCACCGCCTCCCACGACCTGACCGTCGGGCAGGTCCGGCTCGGCCGGGTCACCGGCGCCCAGCCGAACCCCCAGGAGCGCCGCGGGACCGGTCTGGCCCTCGATCCCGGCGTGCTGGGTACTTCGGTCCTCGTCGTCGGCCCCTCGGGTTCGGGCAAGACGACCGGGCTGGTCAGGCCGGTCGTGGAGTCGCTGGCCCTCCAGGCACTGGCCGGACAGGCGGCCGTCATCGCGGTGGGCGCCGCAGGATCCCGGCTGGGTCCTGACGAGGCCTACGACATCGTGGTGCGCCTGGGCGACTCCGCGTCCGTCCACGACCTCGACCTCTACGGCGGGACCGGCGACCCCGACGAGGCGGCCTCCTTCCTCGCCGAAGCATTCGCAGGCGACCTCCCGGGCGTCGACGTACGCCGGTCGGCAACCGCGCTCGCCCAGGTCCTCGGCCCGTTCCATGCCGCGTACGGCCGTTTCCCGACCGTGCCCGAGCTGCGTGCGCTGCTGGAGCAGCTGCCCGCGGCGCTGGGGGCACTGCGCCAGGAGCTGGAGGGTTCCGGGCAGCAGCCCATGCTGCGCGAGCTCGATGCCAGGGCGCGGCAGCACGCCGTCCACGGCGACCCGGGACCGGCTCTAGCGGACAGGGCGGCCCTGCTCGACCGGCCGGCGTTCCACGGCTTCTTCGACACCACCGGCGGCGGACGGCCCTTCTCCCTCCGCACCCTGGAGCATCCCGTCCGGGTGCGTGTGGACCTCCCGGAGCGGGGCCATCCGGATGCTTCCCGGCTGCTGGCCCGGCTGCTGCTCGCGCAGTTCAACGCGGCGGCCGCGGCCCGTGCCGACCGCTCCCTGTTCGCCTTCCTGGCCCTCGACGACGCTTCGCACACCGTCACGGCCGAGGCCGTGCGCAGCATGCAGGGTCTCCGCTCGGCCAACGCGGGGGTCCTGCTGGCACTGCGCACCCTGGAAGACGTACCGGAAGGGCTGCGCACCCCCCTCCTCGGTTCGGTCGGCTGCCGGATCGCCCTCTCCGGGGTCACCACGTGGGACGGCAAGTGGTTCGCGGACGCCTGGGGAACCGAGCTGGTCGAGACGCGTGACGTCACGAGCCGCACGGTCTACGCCGACCAGCCCTTCACCCGGGCCGTACACGCGGTACGCAAGGTGATCACCGGCAAGGCGGTCACCACGGACGCGGTCACCGTGCGGAAGGTGGAGCGCGAGCGGTGGTCGGCCTCGGCCCTCGCCAACACCGTGCCCCCCGGCCACGCCGTGCTCTCGCTGACCTCCGTCCGCGGTGAGCGGGCCGCTCCGCTGCTGGTGCGGCTCGGGGACCGGGCGTGAGGCGGGATGCGGGGCGGGATGTGGGTCCGGACTGAGCGGACCCGTACGGGGTGGCAGAATCGAGGGGAGTCGTTCGTACGACACGGCGAAAACCGCGGGGGTGGTCCACGGCGAGAATCCTCCGTCGGCACCCCGCCGCCGAACTCCCTCCTCTCCCTAAGGCGCCCCGGTACCCATGCCGCTCACCCTCGCCTCGCTCGTCCAGCACTCGGCGCTCAAGCTCAGCGTCCGGGCCGGGGAGGGCCGCCTCGACACCCCCGTGCGCTGGGCCCACGTCAGTGAGCTCGCCGACCCCGTCCCCTACATGGAGGGCGGGGAGCTCCTCCTCATCACCGCGATGAAGCTGGACGCGGAGGACCCCGAGGAGATGCGGCGCTACGTGCGCAGGCTCTCCGCGGCCGGGGTCGTCGGGATCGGCTTCGCCATCGGGGTGAACTACGAGGCCGTGCCCGAGGCGCTCGTGGAGGCCGCCACCGCCGAGGACATGCCGCTGCTGGAAGTGCCCCGGCGCACCCCGTTCCTCGCCATCAGCAAGGCCGTCTCCGCGGCCCTCGCCGCCGACCAGTACCGGGCCGTGACCGCCGGCTTCGAGGCACAGCGCGAGCTGACCCGGGCCGCGCTCTCCGCCGACGGGCCCGCCGAACTGCTGACGAAGCTGGCGGCGCACGTGCACGGCTGGGCCGCCCTGTACGACACCTCGGGCGCCGTCGTCGCGGCCGCGCCCGACTGGGCGGCGCGCCGGGCCGCCCGGCTCACCCCCGACGTGGAACGGCTGCGCGAGCGGCCGGCGCCGGCCAGCGCCGTGGTCGGCGGCTCCGAGGACCGGGTGGAACTCCAGTCGCTGGGCACCGGGAGGCGGGCCCGCGGAGCCCTCGCGGTCGGCACCGGGGCCCCGCTCGGCACGGCGGAGCGGTACGCCGTCCACTCTGCGGTGGCCCTGCTGACCCTCACCACCGAACGCTCCCGCTCCCTGCACGACGCGGAGTCCCGGCTCGGCGCCGCCGTGCTGCGCATGCTCCTCGCCGGCCAGGCGGAGCACGCCCAGGCCGTGGCCGGGGACCTGTACGGGGCCCTGCTCGACGCACCCTTCCGGATCCTCGTGGCGGAACCGGCCCTGGCGGGCACGGCCCAGCCGGAGGGACTCGCGCTGCTCGCCGACGCCGTGGAATCGGCGGCGGCGCGCACGGGGGAGACCCTGCTGACGGTGCCGGAGCCCGGCCGGCTGGTGGTCCTCGCGGCCGACGGGGGCTCGGCGGTGCAGGCGTGCGTGGCCCACGCGGAGGCCCTGGAATCGCGCCGCGGCCGGGAGGCGGCGGGGGAACCGGAGCCGGACGAGCTGGTCCTCGGGCTGTCGGCGCCCGCGATGGCCTCCGGCGTGGCGGCGGCCTTCAAACAGGCCGACCAGGCCCTGGCCGTGGCCCGGCGGCGCGGCCGCCCGCTGGTGGAACACGAGGACCTCGCCGCGGGCTCGGTCCTCCCCCTCCTCGCCGACGAAGCGGTACGGGCCTTCGCGGACGGCACGCTGCGGGCGCTGCGCGAGCACGACGAGAAGGGCCGGGGCGACCTGGTGGCCTCCCTCCAGGCGTGGCTCTCCCGGCACGGGCAGTGGGACGCGGCAGCGGCCGATCTGGGCGTGCACCGCCACACGCTGCGCTACCGCATGCGCCGCGTGGAGGAGATCCTCGGCCGCTCCCTGGACGACCCGGACGTCCGCATGGAGCTCTGGCTCGCCCTGAAGGCCACGGCGCCTTCCTGACGCGCCGGATTCCGTCCGCCAGTGGCTGGGCGGGGTGCCCGCCACCACCGTCCCGGCGTGGGGCCCGGTGGGCCGGTGCGGGTGGGTTGGCCCTGCGGGGCGAGGTCCCCTACCCGCCCTTCGCCCGTTCCCCGGGCTGCGCCCGGACCCGTACGTGCGCTTCGCGCCCGTGCCCTCAAACGCCGGGCGGGCTGGATTTATCCAGCCCCGCCGGCGTTTGAGGCGCGGGGTCCGGGGCGGAGCCCCGGGGAACGGTGGAAGGGCGGGTAGGGGAGTTCCGCCCGCGCAGCGGCAGCGGTCGCAGCGGGCACCCCGCGCGGCGCAGCCGGGGCCGCGCAGGGCCCCGTACGGCACCCCGCAGGGGACCCGCATGGGTGCCCGCGCCCCCGACACTGACAAAGCGGCGCGCCGCGCCACGCGCGTACTCCACCCCGGACAAACGCCGAAACCCCGGCGGAGTCCTACGGTGGAGGGGACAAGGACCCACCGCACACACTCCGAAGGGCCGGGATCAGCATGACTTCCACCCACGCCTTCTGGCTCGCCGGCCGCCAGGCCACGGGCGACGACAGCTTCGACGTCCACTCCCCGTGGGACGGCCGCACCGTCGGTACCGTGAGCATCCCGACCGACGCCCAGGTCGAAGAGGCCGTGGCCGCCGCGTACGCCGTGACCGCGGAGTTCTCCGCCACCCCGGCCCACGTACGCGCCGAGGCCCTGGCCCACGTCGCCCGCCGGCTCGCCGAGCGCACCGAGGAGATCGCGCTGCTGATCTCCGCCGAGAACGGCAAGCCGATCAAGTGGGCCCGCGGTGAGGTCGGCCGTGCGGTGTCCGTGTTCCGCTTCGCCTCCGAAGAGGCCCGCCGCTTCAACGGCGGAGAGGCCCAGCGCCTGGACACCGACGCCGGCGGCGTCGGCCGCCTGGCCCTGACCCGCCGCTTCGTCAAGGGTCCGGTCCTGGGCATCGCGCCCTTCAACTTCCCGCTGAACCTGTGCGCCCACAAGGTGGCCCCCGCCATCGCCGTCGGCGCGCCGATCATCCTGAAGCCGGCCCCGGCCACCCCGCTCTCGGGTCTGCTCCTCGGCGAGCTGCTCGCCGAGACGGACCTGCCGGCCGGTTCCTGGTCCGTGCTCCCCGTCGCCAACGACAAGATGCCGGAGCTGGTCAAGGACGAGCGCCTGCCCGTCATCTCCTTCACCGGTTCGGACAAGGTCGGCTACGCGATCCAGCAGGCCGTGCCCCACAAGCACTGCACCCTGGAGCTCGGCGGCAACGCCGCGGCCGTGGTCCTGGAGGACTGGTCCTCCGAGGCCGACCTCGACTGGGCCGCGAACCGCATCGCGACCTTCTCGAACTACCAGGCCGGCCAGTCCTGCATCGGCGTCCAGCGCGTGATCGCCGACGCCGCCGTCTACGACCGCCTGGTCGAGAAGGTCGTCGCCAAGGTGCAGGCGCAGGTCACCGGTGACCCGAACGACTCCGCCACCGACGTCGGCCCCCTCGTCTCCGAGGACGCCGCCAAGCGGGTCGAGTCCTGGGTCGACGAGGCTGTGGCCGCCGGAGCCAAGCTGCTCACGGGCGGCAAGCGCGAGGGTGCCTCGTACGAGCCCACCGTCGTCGCGGAGGTGCCCGAGGGCGTCACCCTCGCCACCGAGGAGGTCTTCGGACCGGTCCTCACCCTGCGCCGGGTCGAGAACACCGACGAGGCCTTCGCCGCCGTCAACGACTCGAAGTTCGGTCTGCAGGCCGGCGTCTTCACGCGGAACATCCAGACCGCGTTCCGTGCCCACCGCGAGCTGGAGGTCGGCGGCGTGATCGTCGGCGACGTCCCGTCCTACCGCGCCGACCAGATGCCGTACGGCGGCGTCAAGCAGTCCGGTGTGGGCCGCGAGGGCGTGCGCTACGCGATGGACGACTACACCTACGAGCGGGTCCTGGTCCTCAGCGGCCTCGACATCTGAGTCTCGGACCGAACTCGTACGGCCCACCAAGCCGACGGCCGGAGCCTACTGTGCGGGGGCTCCGGCCGTCCCCCTTTTCCGGGCCGGCCCGCGACCACTGCCGGGCCGGCCCGTGATCTCTTCCGGACCGGCCCGTGATCTCTTCCGGGCGCGGTCCGGCACCCGGTCGCGGCCACCCCGGAGCCGGAGGCCGCGGCCGCCGTGTGGCAGGCTCGTGAGGCCCAGTTCCGCGGCCCGGCGACGCCGGGCGGGACGACCCCCGGCCGGAGAATCGAGTCGCACGTGTCCTACCTGGTCCGCCACCGTCCCGTGGCCGCCCCCGCGCTGCGCCTCGTGTGCTTCCCCCACGCCGGAGGCGGCGCGGCCTTCTTCCGCGACTGGCCCCGCCACCTGGACCCCTCGGTCGAGGTCGTGTCCGTGCGGTACCCGGGGCGCGAGACCCGCCACGCCGAGCCCCTGATCCCGACCATGGACGAGCTGTCCCCGCAGATCACCGCGGAACTGTTGGCCGAAGCACCCGTGCCCACGGTGCTCCTCGGCCACAGCATGGGCGCGGCCGTGGCGTACGAGAGCCTGCTGCGCCTCGAAGCCGCCGGCGCGGACCACTTCACGCGCCTGTGCGTCTCGGGCCGCGGCCCCACCCCGCCCGCGGCCGTCGCCGGGATACGGACCCGGACGGACGAGGAGGTGATCGCGGCCGTCACGGCGCTGGGCGGGCCCCACGTGCAGATCTGGGAGGACCCGGACCTGCGCGGCCTGTTCCTGCCGATCGTGCGCAACGACTTCCTGCTGATCGACAACTACCGCCGCCGCCGGGACGCCCCGCTGCTGCGCGCCGAGGTCACGGCCTTCACCGGGGACCGCGATCCCCGCGTCACCCCCCGGGACGTAGAGGGATGGGCCGCGGTCACCACGGGCGCCTTCGCGGCCCACGTATTCGAGGGCGGCCACTTCTACCTCGTCCCGCACGCGGAGCGGGTCGCCCGGCTGGCCGTGGCCCGGCACGGCGCCTGACGGCGGATCCCCCTTTTACCGCCGCTTCCGCGCCGCCCGAAACGGGTACGACTAACCGGTAGCACCCACCGGTAAGCACCCCCTCTCTCGGCGGCGAGGTGAGCCCGCTCATGTCCGCAACACAGCCCGCACAGCCCGTTCCGCCCGCACAGCCCGCACAGCCCAAGGTGACCGAGCGCGAGGCACGGCAGGTCGCGGAAGCGGCCCGGGAACAGAACTGGCAGCGGCCGAGCTTCGCCAAGGAGCTGTTCCTCGGGCGGTTCCGGCTGGACCTGATCCACCCCCACCCGCTCCCCGCCGAGGAGGACGTCCGGCGCGGCGAGGCCTTCCTGGCCCGGCTGCGGGAGTTCTGCGAGACGTCCATCGACGGGGCGCGCATCGAGCGCGAGGCGAAGATCCCCGACGAGACCGTGCGCGGGCTCAAGGAGCTCGGCGCGCTCGGCATGAAGATCGACCCGAAGTACGGGGGCCTCGGCCTCACCCAGGTGTACTACAACAAGGCGCTCGCCCTCGTCGGCTCCGTCAGTCCGGCCATCGGCGCCCTGCTCTCCGCCCACCAGTCGATCGGCGTGCCCCAGCCGCTGAAGATGTTCGGCACGCAGGAGCAGAAGGACGCCTACCTGCCGCGCTGCGCGACCACCGCCATCAGCGCCTTCCTCCTCACCGAGCCCGACGTCGGCTCCGACCCGGCACGGCTCGCCACCACGGCGGTCCCGGACGGGGAGGACGCGTACGTCCTGGACGGGGTGAAGCTCTGGACCACCAACGGGGTCGTCGCCGACCTGCTCGTCGTCATGGCCCGGGTCCCCAGGAGCGAGAACCACCGCGGCGGGATCACCGCCTTCGTCGTCGAGGCCGACTCGCCGGGCATCACCGTCGAGCACCGCAACGCCTTCATGGGCCTGCGCGGCCTGGAGAACGGCGTCACCCGCTTCCACCAGGTACGGGTCCCGGCCGCCCAGCGCATCGGCGCCGAGGGAGCCGGCCTGAAGATCGCGCTGACCACGCTGAACACCGGCCGGCTGTCGCTGCCCGCCATGTGCGTGGGCGCGGGCAAGTGGTGCCTGAAGATCGCCCGCGAGTGGTCGGGCGTACGGGAGCAGTGGGGGAGGCCGGTCGCGCTGCACGAGGCCGTCGGCGCCAAGATCTCCTTCATCGCGGCCACCACCTTCGCCCTGGAGGCCGTGGTCGACCTGGCCTCCCAGATGGCCGACGAGGACCGCAACGACATCCGCATCGAGGCCGCCCTCGCCAAGCTCTACGGCTCCGAGATGGCCTGCCTGATGGCCGACGAACTGGTCCAGATCCGCGGCGGGCGCGGCTTCGAGACCGCCGAATCGCTGGCCGCCCGTGGCGAGCGGGCCGTCCCGGCCGAACAGATGCTGCGCGACCTGCGCATCAACCGGATCTTCGAGGGATCCACCGAGATCATGCACCTGCTGATCGCCCGCGAGGCCGTGGACGCCCACCTGTCGGTGGCCGGCGACCTCATCGACCCGGAGAAGGCCCTGGGCGACAAGGCGAAGGCGGGCGCCCGCGCCGCCGGGTTCTACGCCCGCTGGCTGCCCCAGCTCGCCACCGGCGCCGGCCAGGTCCCCGGCACCTACCGGGCCTTCCACCCGGCCGGCCACCCCGACCTCGCCACCCATCTGCGCTATGTCGAGCGAGGCTCGCGCAAACTCGCCCGGTCGACGTTCTACGCCATGTCCCGCTGGCAGGGCCGGATGGAGACCAAGCAGGGCTTCCTCGGCCGGATCGTCGACATCGGCGCCGAGCTCTTCGCGATGAGCGCGGCCTGCGTGCGCGCCGAGCACCTGCGGGCCTCCGGCGAGCACGGCCGCGAGGCCTACCAGCTGGCCGACGCCTTCTGCCGGCAGTCCCGGCTCCGCGTGGAGGAGCTCTTCGGGCGGCTCTGGGACAACACCGACGACCTGGACCGCAAGGTCGTGGCCGGGGTCCTGTCCGGCACCTACACCTGGCTGGAGGAGGGCGTCCTCGACCCCTCCGGCGACGGCCCGTGGATCGCCGACGCCACCCCCGGCCCCTCCACGCGAAAAAACGTGCACCGGCCCCTGCGGTGAGTTGAGATCATCGCGCGTACGCCGGAGAGGCGTACGCGCGCTGAGACGGGGAATCGGATGCATATGGAGCAGGCGGACAGGGAGAGCAGGCGGCTCGCCTGGTGCGTGGCGCTGCTGCTGCGCCACGCACCGGACGACGTCGCCTCCAGCCTCCTCGCGCGCCTCGACGCGCCCACCCGGCGCTTCCTGTGCCGCGACCATGACCTGACCGCCTCCGCCGTCACCCTGCTGCTGCGCCACGGCACCGACGAGGACCGCCGCACCATCGCCCGCAACCCGGAGGTCCTCGGCCGCCCGCTCCCGGGCCTGCCCGGAGCCCGCATCTACGCCGCCGGGCGCACCCCCACGCCGGGACTGCTCGACACCCTCGCCAAGGAACTCGGCCGCCCCCTGGGACCGCCCCTGACCAGCGAGGAGCTCATCGGACTGCTGCGCCTCTACGGAAGCCACCGCCCGCGGGTCCCGCTCGACGTGCTGAGCCTCCCGCACACCCTCGAACACGCGGTCCTGCTGCGCGAGCACGCCCGCGCCCCGCTGCCGCCCGGCTCCGTCGAGGCGCTGCTGCTGACCGGCGGGCTGCCGCTCGGCGTCTGCCTGGCCCTGCTCGACACCCGGGCCGCGGTCTCGTACGGGCGCTGGTGGGGGCGCCCGGCGGTACGGGCCGTCCGGATGGGCCTGGCCACCATGGACGAACTCGTCGCCCACGTCGCCCCGGCCCACCGCACCCTGCTGCTCACCGGCCGCCAGGACCGCGACGCGCTGCGCTGGTGCCTCCAGGAGCGCACCGAGCTGCGATCGGCCGTCACCCGCGTGCTGCGCCCCGTACTCGGGGACGACCCGCGGCTGTGGGCCGAGCTCCTGCGGCACGCACCGGGGTTCCCCGGCACCCTGCCCGAGCTGGCGCGCGCCGTGGCCGCGGGCACCGTACCGGCGCCGGCCGCGGCTGTGATGACCGAGGCCGCCGGGCCGCGGGGGTTCCCCGGAATACCCGGGGTGCACGGGCTCACCGAGGCCGTGGAGTCGCTCGCGGCGGGAGCGGCCGAACCCCCGGGCAGCATCGACCGCGAGCTGGCCCTGGCCGGGCTCTCGCTCCCGCTGCCCGACCTCGGCGACGACATCAGTGCCGTCCGCCACGGCCTGGCCGAGGGGCTGCTCACCGGCACCGACGTGCTCCGCCACAAGGTGCCCGCCTCCTGGGCCCTGGATCCGGACCAGTGGCTCGGCCGCATCGAGCACCCCGACCGCAACAACCTGCCCGGCCCGGTGCTGGCGGCCGCCGCCGAGGCGGACCGGCTGTTCGCGGCGGCCCTCGGCGCCGACGCCGAAGCCTGGTGGCGCGCCGCCTGCGCCCTGCCCGCGTTCGCCGGGACGCTGCCCGAGCTGCTCGCCGTGGTGATTCAGGGGGACTCCGTGTCCAAACGCCCCTGAGTTGCGGCAACAATGGGTCCATGAGCGACCGCCCATCCCCCCTCGCCGATCCGCACCTCCTCTTCGACCCCGCGGCCGGCCGTCGGGACATCGTCATCCTCGGCTCCACCGGGTCCATCGGGACGCAGGCCATCGACCTCGCCCTGCGCCACCCGGACCGCTTCCGGGTCACGGCCCTGTCCGCCGCCGGCGGCCGGGTCGCGCTGCTGGCCGAGCAGGCCAGGCTGCTGCGCGTGAAGACCGTGGCCGTCGCGCGCGAAGACGTCGCACCGGCCCTCAAGGAGGCGCTGCAGGCCGAGTACGGCGCAGGCGAGCCGCTGCCCGAGATCCTCGCCGGACCGGACGCGGCGGCCGAGCTTGCCGCCTCCGAGTGCCACACCGTGCTCAACGGCATCACCGGTTCCATCGGCCTGGCGCCCACCCTCGCCGCGCTGCGGGCCGGGCGGACCCTGGCCCTCGCGAACAAGGAGTCGCTGATCGTGGGCGGCCCGCTGGTGAAGGCCCTGGCGGAGCCGGGCCAGATCATCCCGGTCGACTCCGAGCACGCGGCCCTCTTCCAGGCCCTCGCCGCGGGCACCCGCGCGGAGGTGCGCAAGCTCGTGGTCACCGCCTCCGGCGGGCCCTTCCGCGGCCGCACCCGCGCCGAGCTGGCCTCGGTCACCGTGCAGGACGCCCTGGCCCACCCGACCTGGGCGATGGGCCCGGTGATCACCGTCAACTCGGCGACCCTGGTCAACAAGGGCCTGGAGGTCATCGAGGCGCACCTGCTCTACGACATCCCCTTCGAGCGGATCGAGGTCGTGGTCCACCCGCAGTCCTACGTGCACTCCATGGTGGAGTTCACGGACGGCTCCACGCTGGCCCAGGCGACCCCGCCGGACATGCGCGGACCGATCGCCATCGGCCTCGGCTGGCCCCAGCGGGTCCCGGACGCGTCCACCGCCTTCGACTGGACCAAGGCGTCCACCTGGGAGTTCTTCCCGCTGGACACCGAGGCCTTCCCGGCGGTGGGCCTGGCCCGGCACGTCGGCGCGCTCGGCGGGACCGCGCCCGCCGTGTTCAATGCGGCGAACGAGGAGTGCGTAGAGGCGTTCCTGGCCGGTCGGCTCCCGTTCACAGCAATCATGGATACGGTCGCAGCCGTGGTCGACGAGCACGGGACCCCGGCCCGGGGAACTTCCCTCACGGTCACGGACGTCCTTGAAGCGGAGACCTGGGCCAGGGCCCGGGCACAGGAGATGGCGGCACGGGCCGCCCTGGAGGCGCGCGCATGACCGTACTGCTGACCCTGATCGGCGTGCTCGTCTTCGTCGTAGGGCTGCTCTTCTCGATCGCCTGGCACGAGCTCGGCCACCTCTCCACGGCCAAGCTCTTCGGCATCCGCGTGCCCCAGTACATGGTCGGCTTCGGCCGGACCATCTGGTCGCGCAAGAAGGGCGACACGGAGTACGGGCTCAAGGCCATCCCCATGGGCGGATACATCCGCATGATCGGGATGTTCCCGCCGGGTGAGGACGGCAAGGTCACCGCCCGCTCCACGTCGCCGTTCCGCTCGATGATCGAGGACGCGCGCTCGGCGGCGTACGAGGAACTGCAGCCGGGCGACGAATCGCGGCTCTTCTACACGCGCAAGCCGTGGAAGCGCGTGATCGTGATGTTCGCCGGACCGTTCATGAACCTGGTCCTGGCGATGGCGATCTTCTTCGGTGTGTGGATGACCTTCGGGGTGCAGCAGACGACCACGCAGGTCCAGACCGTCACCGACTGCGTCATCAAGCAGAGCGAGAACCGCGACGAGTGCCGGGCCGGCGACCCGGCGGCCCCCGGCAAGGCCGCCGGCCTGCAGGTCGGCGACAAGATCGTGGCCTTCCAGGGCAAGCCGGTCGAGGACTGGGGCACCCTCCAGAAGAACATCCGGGGCACCATCGGACCGGCCACCCTCACCGTCCTGCGCGACGGGCAGAAGCTGACCCTCCACGCGGACCTCGTGGAGAACCGGGTGGGCAAGACCGATGGCCACGGCGGCTACGTCAAGGGCGAGTACGTCTCGGCCGGCTACCTCGGCGTCGGCCCGAAGTCCGTGATCGCCCCGCTCACCTTCGCCCAGTCCGCGGACCGGGTCGGCGAGGTCGTCGAGGCCAGCGTGCAGGGCCTGGCCCAGCTCCCGAGCAAGATCCCGGCCCTGTGGAACGCGGTCTTCAACGGAGCCGAGCGCGAGCCCGACTCCCCGATGGGCATCGTCGGCGCGGCCCGGATCAACGGGGAGATCGCGACCCTGGACATCCCGAGCGAGCAGCGGATGTCGATCATGCTGAACGTCCTGGGCATGTTCAACCTCTCCCTCTTCCTGTTCAACATGCTGCCCCTGCTGCCGCTGGACGGCGGGCACATCGCGGGCGCCCTGTGGGAGTCGGTGCGGCGGGCCTTCGCCCGGGTCTTCCGGCGCGCCGACCCGGGCCCCTTCGACGTGGCGAAGCTGATGCCCGCCGCGTACGTGGTGGCCGGAGTCTTCCTCTGCTTCACCCTGCTGGTGCTGGCCGCGGACGTGGTCAACCCCATCAAGATCACCTGAATCGGCCGAGCCGGAAGACCCGCGGGACCTCCCGCGGGCCGTCCCTACAGCACGCACGCCGGAGCCGGGCACGCATCGTGCCCGGCTCCGTACGTTCGAGTGGCACGCGACCTGTGATGCACGGGAGGCGTGCCGGTTGGCGTAATCTCGGAGGTCGGAGCCCGCCGATCCCGGCACCTATATCCACACCTTGGGGTTGCACAGCAGATGACTGCCATCTCTCTCGGAATGCCCGCCGTGCCGACGAAGCTGGCCGAGCGCAGGTTCAGTCGCAAGATCCAGGTCGGCTCGGTCGCCGTCGGCGGGGACGCCCAGATCTCCGTGCAGTCGATGACCACCACCAGGACCTCCGACATCGGGGCCACGCTCCAGCAGATCGCGGAGCTGACCGCGTCCGGCTGTGACATCGTCCGTGTGGCCTGCCCGACGCAGGACGACGCCGACGCGCTCGCCGTGATCGCGAAGAAGTCGAACATCCCGGTCATCGCCGACATCCACTTCCAGCCGAAGTACGTGTTCGCCGCGATCGACGCGGGCTGCGCCGCCGTCCGCGTCAACCCGGGCAACATCAAGCAGTTCGACGACAAGGTCAAGGAGATCGCGCGGGCCGCCAAGGACGCCGGCACCCCGATCCGGATCGGCGTCAACGCCGGCTCGCTCGACGCGCGACTGCTGAAGAAGTACGGCAAGGCCACCCCCGAGGCGCTGGTCGAGTCCGCGCTGTGGGAGGCCTCCCTCTTCGAGGAGCACGGCTTCAGCGACATCAAGATCTCGGTCAAGCACAACGACCCCGTGGTCATGGTCAACGCCTACCGGCAGCTGGCCGCCCAGTGCACCTACCCGCTGCACCTCGGCGTCACCGAGGCCGGCCCGGCGTTCCAGGGCACGATCAAGTCCGCCGTCGCCTTCGGCGCACTGCTCTCCGAGGGCATCGGCGACACGATCCGCGTCTCCCTGTCGGCCCCGCCGGTGGAGGAGATCAAGGTCGGCATCCAGATCCTGGAGTCGCTGAACCTCAAGCCCCGCCGTCTGGAGATCGTCTCCTGCCCGTCCTGCGGGCGTGCGCAGGTGGACGTCTACAAGCTGGCCGAGGAGGTCACGGCGGGCCTGGAGGGCATGGAGGTCCCGCTGCGCGTCGCGGTCATGGGCTGCGTCGTCAACGGCCCCGGCGAGGCCCGTGAGGCCGACCTGGGCGTCGCCTCCGGCAACGGCAAGGGGCAGATCTTCGTCAAGGGCGAGGTCATCAAGACCGTTCCCGAGTCGAAGATCGTCGAGACCCTCATCGAAGAGGCGATGAAGATCGCCGAGCAGATGGAGAAGGACGGCGTGATGTCGGGCGAGCCGACCGTCGCGATCGGCGTGTAGTAGCCCGCTGGAGCAGAGTGAACGGCGACGGGCCCGGGACCGCAGGTGCGGTCCCGGGCCCGTCGGCATGCGGGTCCCGGCCTCCCGGGTCGGGCCCGGTCCGGGAGGGGCCCGAGGGGCCTCGGGGGCATCTCGGAGCAGGTCCGGGTACAGTGCGGAGATCAGCAGACTTGCATGGTGAGGCCCCAGTGTTGACGCAGACCACCACCCGGGTCCTTGAGCCCAGTGATCTTGACGCCGCGCTCGACGTCCTCGGCCGCGAGCCGGTCGAGAACGCCTTCGTCACCTCCCGGGTCCAGGTCGCCGGACTCGATCCGTGGCGCCTGGGCGGCGAGATGTGGGGCTACTACGCCGACGGCGAGCTCCGCTCCCTCTGCTACGCCGGCGCCAACCTGGTGCCCGTCGGCGCCGGTCCCGACGCGGTACGGGCCTTCGCGGACCGCGCCCGGCGCACCGGCCGCCGCTGCTCCTCCATCGTGGGCCCCGCCGAGGCCACGGGCCTGCTCTGGCAGCTCCTGGAGCCCAGCTGGGGCCCGGCCCGCGACGTCCGCTCCCGGCAGCCGCTCATGGTCATGGAGCAGCAGTCCACCACGGTGGCCGCCGATCCCCGGGTCCGCCGGATCCGCAAGGACGAGATGGACCTGATCATGCCCGCCTGCGTGGCCATGTTCACCGAGGAGGTCGGCATCTCCCCGATGACCGGCGACGGCGGCCTGCTCTACCAGGCCCGGGTCGCCGAGCTGGTCGCCGGCGGGCGCTCCTTCGCCCGCGTCGAGGACGGCAAGGTCGTCTTCAAGGCCGAGATCGGCGCCGCGACCGCCCGCGCCTGCCAGATCCAGGGCGTCTGGGTGGCCCCCGAGTTCCGCGGCCGCGGGCACTCCGAGACCGGGATGGCCGCCGTCGTCGCCTACGCGCTCCGGGACGTGGCCCCCGTGGTCAGCCTGTACGTCAACGACTTCAACACCGCCGCCCGCGCCTCCTACCACCGGGTCGGATTCCGCGAGGTCGGCGCGTTCATGAGCGTGCTGTTCTGAGCGCGCCGTTCCGAGCGTCCTGTTCCGGGCACCCCGTTCCGAGCGTCCTTCCGATCTTCCTGTTCGACCCCGCGGTCGGCCAGTAAGGTCGCGGCATGATGCCAACCCCCGCGGGAGAAGACCCCGGCCGGCCCGCCGGACTGCGCATCGGGCCCCTCGACCTGGCCGCCCGGGTCGACGAGGCCCTGCGCGTGCAGGCCATGGCCTTCGGGCTGAGCGAGGAGGAGGTCGGCATCCGGCGCTACATCGTCCAGCGCCACATGACCTGCCGCGGCGCCCGCGCGCTCGGCGCGTTCACCGAGGACGGGGTGCTCGCCGGGTTCGTCTACGGCATGCCCAACGACCGCGCGCACTGGTGGTCCGGAGTCGTCGAGCCCTACCTGCGGACCGGCGGCCACGAGAGCTGGCTCGACGGTTCCTTCGTGATCACCGAGCTCCACGTCCACCCCGGCTTCCAGGGCAAGGGCGTAGGCCGCGCCCTCATCACCCTCATCACCGACACCGCCGCCGAGGAGCGCTCGATCCTCTCCGCGATCGACACCGAAAGCCCCGCCCGCGGCCTCTACCGCTCCCTCGGCTACACGGACCTCGCCCGCCAGGTCCTCTTCCCGAGCGCGAGCCTCCCGTACGCCGTGATGGGCGCCCCGCTGCCGCTGCGCAGGCCCTGACCCCGAGGCGGACCCCGCGGGGCCGTGAAACGGTTTCCGCGGCCCCCGGAGCCCCCGGTAGCCTCCCGGCATGTCGACGCAACACGTACAGCGCATGTCCCGCCTCATGGCCAAGACCCTCCGCGAGGACCCCGCCGACGCGGAAACCCTCAGCCACCGCCTGCTGGTCCGGGCCGGCTACGTCCGGCGCAGCTCGGCCGGCGTGTGGAGCTGGCTGCCGCTCGGCAAGCGGGTCCTGGACAACGTCTCGCGCATCGTCCGCGAGGAGATGGACGGGATCGGGGCGCAGGAGGTGCTGCTCCCGGCGCTGCTGCCGAAGGAGCCGTACGAGGTCAGCGGGCGCTGGTCGGAGTACGGGGACCTGCTCTTCCGGCTCAAGGACCGCAAGGGCGCGGACTACCTCCTCGGCCCCACCCACGAGGAGATCTTCACCCTGGTGGTCAAGGACCAGTGCACGTCCTACAAGGACCTGCCGGTGATGCTGTACCAGATCCAGACCAAGTACCGCGACGAGGCGAGGCCCCGCTCGGGCGTCCTGCGCGGCCGCGAGTTCCAGATGAAGGACTCGTACTCCTTCGACGTGTCCGACGAGGGCCTGGCCGAGTCCTACCGGCTCCACCGCGAGGCCTACGTACGCATCTTCGAGCGGCTCGGCCTCGACCACCGGGTGGTGTCGGCGGTGTCCGGCGCGATGGGCGGCTCGGCGTCGGAAGAGTTCCTGGCACCGGCCCCGGCCGGCGAGGACACCTTCGCGGACTGCCCCTCCTGCGGCTACGCGGCCAACACGGAGGCGGTCACCTTCGCCCTGACCCCGGTCCAGGGGGACCACGGCCCGCTGGAGGAGATCCCGACCCCCGACACCCCCACCATCGAGACCCTGGCGGCGCACCTCGGCGTCCCGGCCTCCGCGACCCTGAAGAACCTCCTGGTCAAGGTCGACGGCGAGATCACCGCCGTCGGAGTACCGGGGGACCGGGAGGTCGACCTGGGCAAGCTCGGCGAGCACCTGGCCCCGGCGGTCGTGGAACTGGTGACGGCCGAGGACTTCACCGGCCGGCCCGACCTCGTACGTGGCTACGTGGGCCCGCAGGGCCTGGAGAAGGTCCGCTACCTCGCCGACCCGCGCGTCGCGCCGGGCACCTCCTGGGTGACCGGGGCCAACCGGCCCGACACCCACGCCCGGAACGTGGTCTGCGGCCGGGACTTCGAGGTGGACCAGTACCTCGACGTGGTCGTCGTCGAGGAGGGCGACCCCTGCCCGTCCTGCGGCGCGGGGCTGCGGCTGGACCGGGCGATCGAGATCGGCCACATCTTCCAGCTCGGCCGCAAGTACGCGGACGCGTTCGGGCTCGACGTCCTCGGGGCGCAGGGCAAGCCGGTCCGGGTCACGATGGGCTCCTACGGGATCGGCGTCTCCCGTGCGGTGGCGGCGCTGGCCGAGCAGACGGCGGACGAGCGGGGGCTGTGCTGGCCCGCGGCGGTGGCTCCGGCCGATGTGCACGTGGTGGCGGCGGGGAAGGCGGTGCCGCTCGCTCTCGCGGAGTCGGCGGCGGAGTCCCTGGCCGCGGCCGGTCTCCGCGTCCTCCTGGACGACCGGCCCGGGCTGTCCCCGGGAGTGAAGCTCACGGACGCGGAGCTGATCGGTGTCCCGTGGATCCTGGTCGCGGGACGCCGCTCCGCGGAGTCGGTGGTAGAGCTCCAGGACCGCCGCTCCGGCACCCGAGAGGAACTCCCCCTGCCGGAAGCCCTGTCCCGCCTGACCGCGACCCCGTAGCCCTGCGGGTCTGGTCCCCTACCCACCCTTCCACCGTTCCCCGGGCGCTGCCCGGACCCGGGCTGGATAAATCCAGCCCCGCCGGCGTTTGAGGCGCGGGGTCCGGGGCGGAGCCCCGGGGAACGGGCGAAGGGCGGGTAGGGGACCTCGCCCCGCGCAGCGGCTACCCCGGGCGGCCGTCAGGCTCCGCCGCCGGCGGAGGGGCCGCGGGAGCCGGGGGCGGCGGCGCCGCGGGCGGAGGGGCTGCGCGTTCCAGGAAGCGGAGGAGTTCCACCGGGAAGGGGAGGACCAGGGTGGAGTTCTTCTCCGCCGCCACGGCGACGACCGTCTGGAGCAGACGCAGCTGCAGCGCCGCCGGCTGCTCGGACATGACCTCCGCCGCCTCGGCCAGCTTCTTCGACGCCTGGAGCTCCGCGTCCGCGTTGATGATCCGCGCCCGCCGCTCCCGGTCGGCCTCCGCCTGCCGCGCCATCGACCGCTTCATCGTCTCGGGGAGCGACACGTCCTTGATCTCCACCCGGTCGATCTGGACGCCCCAGCCCACCGCCGGACTGTCGATCATCAGCTCCAGGCCCTGGTTGAGCTGCTCCCGGTTGGACAGCAGGTCGTCCAGGTCGGACTTGCCGATGATGGACCGCAGCGAGGTCTGCGCCATCTGGGAGACGGCGAAGCGGTAGTCCTCGACCTCGATGATCGCGTTGGCCGCGTCCACCACCTTGAAGTACACGACCGCGTCGACCCGCACCGTGACGTTGTCCCGCGTGATCCCCTCCTGCGCGGGCACCGGCATCGTCACGATCTGCATGTTGACCTTGCGCAGCCGGTCGAGGCCCGGGACCACGAAGGTGAAGCCGGGCCCCCGGATGCCGTCCCGCAGCCGGCCGAGCCGGAAGACCACGCCGCGCTCGTACTGCTTCACCACCCGGGCGGCGGCGCCCAGGTAGGCCACGATCCCGACGCCCGCGACGGCGCCCGCTGTGAGCAGTTCCTCGACCATGGCGGCCTCCTGCCCGGGCCGGTCGGCACTCCCCCCACAGGGGTTATGCCCTACAACCAGCCCGCGAACTCCAGCAGCAGCTCCGCGTCCCGCCGCCGCCCCGCGGCCAGGGCCCGGTTGCCCGATTCGACCGCGCGGAAGAGCGTCCAGCCCCGCAGCCGGTCCCGGTCCACCTCCAGCGCGTCCGCGAGCTTGTTCACCCGCCGCCGGGCGCCCGAGGCCCCCGCCGAGGAGGCCATCTGGTCCTCCAGCCGGTCCCGTACCAGCCGCGCCAGGTCGTAGGCGCGCTCGCCGACCATAGGGTCCGGGCCCACCGCCAGCCACGGAGCGCGCTCGCCGGAAAGGACCTTGCCCTGCCGGAAGTTCCCGTGCAGCAGCAGCTCCTCGGCCGGCGCCGCCAGCAGCTCCTCACGGGCAGACAGCGCAGCCGAGGCCAGCTCCGCCGCCTCAGGGGGAGCCTTGCGGAGCACCTCGGCCTGCTCGGCGGTCCGCTCGGCGACGGTCTCCCAGCCGTGCCCCGGCGCCGGGGCCACCCACAGCCTGCGCAGCGTGCCGCAGGCCTCCAGCAGCGCCTTCGCCTCCGGGAGGGAGCGCAGCGAGACCTCGGGGTGCAGCCGCTCCAGCAGCAGCGCCCCGTCCTCCTCGTGGTGGCGCGTGTCGAGGACCCGTACCGCCCCGAAGCCGCCCCAGTGCGCCAGCGCGGCCAGCTCCCGGTCGGGCCGGAGCGCCGGCGGGGCCAGCTTCAGCGCGGCCGGGGTCCCGTCGGCGTACCGGACGAGGACGACCAGGCTGCTGCGGCCGCCGGGGGCCTGCACCCGCTGCGCCAGGACCGCGCGCCGGGCCAGCGCGCCCTCCGCCAGCCCGGGGAGCTGTCCCAGCCACTGCGCGAGGTGCGCCGATTCCGGCAGCTCGCCGAGCGCCCGTACGAGCCGCTGCGGCGGTTCGAAAGCCATGCGTGAGTGGTCCCTTTCAGCTGTGCCCGGGCTCGTCGCGCATCGTTGCGCGCTAGGCCGGCGGTGTGTCCGCGCGTTCCGTGAGCCCAGGGAAGGCTACGCCGACACCGCGCCAGCGTGCCGCCCGCAGGGCCGAGGCGCTCAGCGCGTCGGCCGCCTCGCGGCGCAGCGGACCCTCGGCGGCACGCACCAGATCGGAGTACGCGCCCGCCACCCGGTCCTCGATCCCGGCGGCCAGCCGCTGGGCGTCGGCGGGCGTGCGCACGGTGAAGGGCAGCGTGTACGCGGCCTCCGAGGGGCGGGGGGAACCTCCCAGCTCACGCACGGTGCGGGCGAGCGCGTCGCGGCGCGCGAGGTGGTCCCCGTAGGCCTCGCGGGCCTCGGCGGAGCGGGCGGCCGCGGTCCGGGCACCGATCACGCCGTAGCCGTACGCCGCTGCGTGCTCGGCGGCGAGCGCGGCCTGCGCCGCCTCCAGGACCTGGGCGGCGGGGGAGGGGGCGGGGGTCACGAGGAGGCTCCCGGGGTCGAGGTCAGAAGGTACGCGTGCACGTGGCCGCACGCCGCCACCGAGGCGAGCACCCGGGCCAGCTCCCCGGGGGCACCGCCCAGGGCGATCGTCCGGGCCTCGGCCGTGCTGCGCTCGGCGTCCGCGAGCGCGGTCAGCGCCTCGGCGGGCGCGGGGGGCACCGGCGCGGCCGGGGGAACGGGGGGAGCGGCGGCCGCGGCGCCGGACGGGACCGGGGAGGGCGCGGGGGAGGAGGCGGAGCGGGAGGGCCGGGAAGTCGTGGAGCCCCCGTCCGCGAGGGCCGCAGCGTGCGCGGCGACCGAGGCGCGCAGCGGTGCGAGGCGCTGCGCGAGGGCCGGATGGGCCGCGGTCGTGGCGTCGTAACGTTCCAGCAGTCGCTCGCTCTCACGAACGGCCGTCTCGCGCATCCGCCGTTCGAGTGGAACCTCGGGGTCCGCAGCGGGAGGCGCGCCGTCGGAGCAACCGCTGAGCAGCGCGGCTCCGGCGACGCCCGCGGCACCGGCGAGCAGGGCTCTTCGCGACGGCAGGATCGAGGGCACGGGGACGTCCTCCGGGGCTGGCAGGGGTGATGGCGGGCAGGCTGTGATCACGGTACCCGGGGCCCCCGCCACGGCGCGGACGGCAACACCCTCCGCGACCGGATACCCTTTGACCTGACGCACGACGGAAACCACAACAGCACACGCGGCCGAGGAGTCACCCGGATGAGCACCACCCAGAGCGACAGGCTGCGCGCATTGCTGGAGCCGCTCGCCGCCGCCAAGGGCCTGGACCTCGAGGACATCGAGACCTCGAAGGCGGGCAAGCGCCGGATGCTGCGCATCATCGTGGACTCCGACGACGGCGTGGAGCTGGACGCGTGCGCCGAGCTGAGCCGCGAGGTCTCGGACCTGCTGGACGAGACCGACGTGATGGGTGACGACGAGTACGTCCTCGAAGTGAGCTCGCCGGGCGCGGACCGCCCGCTGACCGAGCACCGTCACTACATCCGGGCGATCGGCCGCCTCGTGAAGTTCCAGACGTCGGACGGCGGGGAAGTGATCGCCCGCATCCTCGACGTAGACGACGAGGGCATGGACCTGGAGGTCCCGGGCGTGAAGGGCCGCAAGGCGACCGCCCGCCGCATCGTGTTCACCGACATCGCCAAGGCGCGTGTCGAGATCGAGTTCAACCGCAAGGACAAGAAGGAAGAGGAGGCGTAGTCGTGGACATCGACATGAGTGCCCTGCGGGGTCTGGTCCGGGAGAAGGAGATTTCCTTCGACCTGCTCGTCGAGGCGATCGAGTCGGCCCTCCTCATCGCGTACCACCGCACCGAGGGAAGCTTCCGGCGCGCACGCGTCGTGCTCGACCGCACCAACGGTCACGTGATCGTGTGGGCGACCGAGGACCCGAGGGACCTGGAAGAGGGCCAGGAGGCCAAGGAGTTCGACGACACCCCGTCGGACTTCGGCCGCATCGCCGCGACGACCGCCAAGCAGGTGATCCTCCAGCGTCTGCGCGACGCCGAGGACGACCTGACCTTCGGCGAGTTCCTGGGCCGCGAGGGTGATGTCATCACCGGCGTGGTGCAGCAGGGCAAGGACCCGAAGAACGTCCTCGTCGACATCGGCAAGATGGAGGCCATGCTGCCGGTGCAGGAGCAGGTCCCCGGCGAGGAGTACACGCACGGACTGCGCCTGAAGTCGTACGTCGTGCGGGTGGCGAAGGGTGTCCGCGGTCCGTCCGTGACCCTGTCGCGCACCCACCCGAACCTGGTGAAGAAGCTGTTCGCGCTGGAGGTCCCGGAGATCGCCGACGGCAGCGTCGAGATCTGCGCGATCGCCCGTGAGGCCGGTCACCGCACCAAGATCGCCGTCCGCGCCAACCGCTCCGGCCTCAACCCGAAGGGCGCCTGCATCGGCCCGATGGGCAGCCGCGTGCGCAACGTGATGGCCGAGCTGCACGGCGAGAAGATCGACATCGTCGACTGGTCGGACGACCCGGCGGAGATGGTCGCCAACGCCCTGTCACCCGCCCGGGTGAGCAAGGTCGAGGTCGTGGACTGGGACACCCGGTCCGCCCGGGTGACCGTGCCCGACTACCAGCTGTCGCTGGCCATCGGCAAGGAGGGCCAGAACGCCCGCCTCGCCGCCCGCCTGACCGGCTGGCGCATCGACATCCGACCCGACACCGAGCAGCCCTCGGACGGCGAGGACCGCGACCGGGCCGAGCGCGGCGAGCGCCGCGACGACCGCCGCGGGGAATAAAACCGCTACCGCCCGGAGCTGTCCGGGCGGTACACAAGAACGTCCGACGTGCACGGCTGTCCGCCACCGAGGTTTCGGCGGCGGGACCCGGCACTGGTGATCACGACAACATCCGTTCGATTTTTCGCCCGAAGGGGTGAGGTCGGTACGGGGAGGTAGACTTAAGCGTGTCTGGCCGGACGCAAGCCCGCGCATGCCCCGAACGCACCTGTGTGGGGTGTCGGGAGCGAGCGGCCAAGAGCGATCTGCTGCGCATCGTGGCGGTCGGTGACAAATGTGTCTCCGATCCTCGCGGTACGCTGCCCGGCCGGGGTGCCTACGTGCACCCCGCCGTGGTCTGCCTCGACCAGGCTGTCCGCCGCAGGGCGTTCCCCCGGGCCTTCAAGTCCGCAGGACCGCTCGACACGGCGGAATTGCACCATGCCGTGGCCGATGAGGCCGAGGCGACACCGTAAGCACGTAGTACGGCACGGATCACCGTGCGGTCAGGTACCTCGCGAGTTGGAAGTAGGTCGAGATTGCGATGAGCACCCCTCGATGAGTACGCGATGAGTACGAGCATGAAGTAGAGACGGTCCGGCGTAACCCGGACCTAAAAGGAGCGAAGTGGCTAAGGTCCGGGTATACGAACTCGCCAAGGAGTTCGGAGTTGAGAGCAAGGTCGTCATGGCCAAGCTCCAGGAACTCGGTGAGTTCGTCCGTTCGGCGTCCTCGACGATCGAGGCGCCGGTCGTACGCAAGTTGACCGACGCATTGCAGGGTCCCGGCGGCAGCGCCGGCAAGGCCCCTGCGAAGCCTGGCGCGCCCCGCAGCGCGGCGCCCGCCAAGCCCGGGGCACCGACCCCGGGTCCCGCACGTCCCGCTGCGCCGAAGCCCGGCGCACCGGCCCCCAAGCCGGTCGTCGCAGAGGCTCCGGCCGCCGCGGCGCCCGCCCCGGTGACCCCGGCCGCCCCCGGCGGTCCGCGTCCCGGTCCCAAGGCTCCGGCCGCCCCGAAGCCCGCTCCGGCGGCTCCCGTGGCGACCGAGTTCTCCGCGCCCCCGGCGGCTCCGGCCGCCCCGGCGCGCACCGAGCGTCCCGCCGCCGCGGCTCCCGGCCCCCGTCCGGCGCAGCAGCGTCCGGCCCAGGGTCAGGGCGGCCAGCCCGGCGCCCGTCCCGGCGCCCCGCGTCCGGCCGGTGCCGCTCCGGCGCGCACCGAGCGTCCCGCCGGTCCCGGAGCCCAGGCTCCGCGTCCGCAGGGCGCCCGTCCGGCCGGTCCCCGTCCGGGCAACAACCCCTTCACCTCTGGTGGCTCCACCGGCATGGCGCGCCCGCAGGCGCCCCGTCCGGCCGGCGCCCCCCGTCCCGGTGCCCCCGGCGCCGGCGGCGGCCAGGGTGCTCCCCGCCCGCAGGGCGGCCCCGGCGGCGCTCCGCGTCCGCAGGGTGCCGGTGCGGGTCGTCCGACCCCGGGCGGCATGCCCCGTCCGCAGGGCGGCGCCCCGCGTCCGGGTGGTGCTCCCGGTGGTAACCGTCCGAACCCGGGCATGATGCCGCAGCGTCCCGCTGCCGGTGGTCCCGGTCCCCGTCCCGGTGGCGGCCCCGGTGGCCGTGGTCCCGGTGCGGGCGGTCCCCGTCCCGGCGGCGCCGGTGGCGCCGGTCGTCCCGCGGGCGGCGGCTTCGCCGGTCGTCCGGCCGGTCCGGGCTCGCGTCCCGGCGGCGGTGGCGGCTTCGGCGGTCCCCGTCCCGGTGGTGGCGGCTTCGGCGGCGGTCCGGCGGGTGCCGGTGGCGGCGGTCGTCCCGGCTTCGGCGGGCGTCCCGGTGGTCCCGGTGCCCGTGGTGGCACGCAGGGTGCCTTCGGCCGTCCCGGTGGTCCCGCGCGTCGTGGTCGCAAGTCCAAGCGCCAGCGTCGCCAGGAGTACGAGGCCATGCAGGCCCCGTCGGTCGGCGGCGTGATGCTGCCCCGCGGCCACGGCGAGACCGTTCGCCTGTCGCGCGGTGCGTCCCTCACCGACTTCGCGGAGAAGATCAACGCCAACCCGGCGTCGCTCGTCGCCGTGATGATGAACCTCGGCGAGATGGTCACGGCCACGCAGTCCGTCTCCGACGAGACCCTCGAAATGCTGGCCGGCGAGATGAACTACGTCGTTCAGATCGTCAGCCCGGAGGAAGAGGACCGCGAGCTCCTCGAGGGCTTCGACATCGAGTTCGGCGAGGACGAGGGCGGCGAGGAGTTCCTCCTGCCGCGTCCGCCGGTCGTCACCGTCATGGGTCACGTCGACCACGGTAAGACCCGCCTCCTCGACGCCATCCGCAAGACGAACGTCGTTGCGGGCGAGGCCGGCGGCATCACGCAGCACATCGGTGCGTACCAGGTCAGCGCCACGGTCAACGATGAAGAGCGCAAGATCACCTTCATCGACACCCCGGGTCACGAGGCGTTCACCGCCATGCGTGCCCGTGGTGCCAAGTCGACCGACATCGCGATCCTCGTGGTCGCGGCCAACGACGGCGTCATGCCGCAGACGATCGAGGCGCTCAACCACGCCAAGGCCGCCGGCGTCCCGATCGTCGTCGCGGTCAACAAGATCGACGTCGAGGGTGCCGACCCGGTCAAGGTGCGCGGTCAGCTCACCGAGTTCGGTCTGGTCGCCGAGGAGTACGGCGGCGACACGATGTTCGTCGACATCTCCGCCAAGCAGGGTCTGCACATCGACTCCCTGCTCGAGGCCGTCGTCCTCACCGCCGACGCCTCGCTCGACCTGCGCGCCAACCCGGAGCAGGACGCTCAGGGTATTGCGATCGAGTCCCACCTCGACCGCGGCCGCGGTGCCGTCGCCACCGTCCTCGTCCAGCGCGGTACCCTCCGCGTCGGCGACACGATGGTCGTGGGCGACGCCTACGGCCGAGTGCGCGCCATGCTCGACGACAAGGGCAACAACGTCGAGGAAGCGGGTCCGTCGACCCCCGTCCTGGTCCTGGGTCTCACCAACGTCCCCGGCGCCGGCGACAACTTCCTCGTCGTCGACGAGGACCGTACGGCTCGTCAGATCGCCGAGAAGCGTGCTGCGCGTGAGCGCAACGCCAACTTCGCCAAGCGCGTCCGTCGTGTGTCCCTCGAGGACCTCGACTCGGTGCTCAAGGCCGGTCTGGTCCAGGAACTCAACCTCATCATCAAGGGCGACGCGTCCGGTGCGGTCGAGGCCCTCGAGTCCTCGCTGCTCCAGCTCGACGTCGGCGAAGAGGTCGACATCCGCGTCCTGCACCGCGGTGTGGGTGCGGTCACCGAGTCCGACATCTCGCTGGCGATGGGCTCCGACGCCATCGTCATCGGTTACAACGTCCGTGCGGCCGGCCGTGCCGCGCAGATGGCGGACCGCGAGGGTGTCGACGTCCGCTACTACTCGGTGATCTACCAGGCCATCGAGGAGATCGAGGCGGCCCTCAAGGGTCTGCTCAAGCCGGAGTACGAAGAGGTCGAGCTCGGTACGGCGGAGGTCCGCGAGATCTTCCGCTCGTCCAAGCTGGGCAACATCGCGGGTGTTCTCATCCGCTCCGGCGAGGTCAAGCGCAACACCAAGGCGCGGCTCCTGCGCGATGGCAAGGTCATCGCCGAGAACCTCACCATCTCCGGTCTGCGCCGCTTCAAGGACGACGTCACCGAGATCCGCGAGGGCTTCGAGGGTGGTATCAACCTCGGTTCCTTCAACGACATCAAGATCGACGACGTCATCGCGACGTACGAGATGCGCGAGAAGCCCCGCGCGTAAGCGCGAGGCGGTTCGCACCGTGTCGTAGGCAGCTGTAACACCGGGGCCGGTCGGCGGAATATCCGTCGATCGGCCCCGGCCGTTGCGTGTACGGTTCTGATGACCCTGCCGCGCGACGGCCGGCAGGCCACCGAACCCGCACCGGCGGGATATCCGGAACTGCATGTACGTGGGGACTCTGTCCTTCGATCTGCTCCTCGGCGACGTTCACTCGCTGAAGGAGAAACGCTCCGTCGTCCGGCCCATCGTGGCCGAGCTCCAGCGCAAGTTCTCTGTGAGCGCGGCCGAAGTGGGCGACCAGGACCTGCACCGCAGGGCCCGTATAGGGGTCGCTCTGGTGAGTGGGGACACGGGGTTCCTCTCGGATGTACTGGACCGCTGCGAGCGGCTGGTCGCGGCACGTCCGGAAGTGGAGCTGCTGTCGGTACGACGGCGGCTCCACGGTGATGAAGACTGACCGCAAGACGAAGAAGGAGACGGACCAGTGGCCGACAATGCGCGGGCGAAGAAGCTGGCGGACCTCATCCGGGAGGTGGTGGCCGAGAAGCTGCAGCGCGGCGTCAAGGACCCCCGCCTCGGTACGCACGTGACCATCACGGACACCAGGGTCACCGGCGACCTGCGGGAGGCCACGGTCTTCTACACGGTCTACGGCGACGACGAGGACCGGGCCAGTGCGGCAGCGGGCCTGGAGAGCGCCAAGGGCGTTCTGCGCTCCGCGGTCGGCCGGGCGGCGGGAACCAAGTTCACGCCCACCCTGACCTTCGTGGCGGACGCCCTCCCGGAGAACGCCAAGACCATCGAGGACCTCCTCGAGAAGGCGCGGACCTCCGACGCCCAGGTGCGCGAGGTGTCCTCCGGCGCCCAGTACGCCGGTGACGCCGACCCGTACAAGAAGCCGGGCGACGAGGACGAGGACGCAGCCGCGGAATGAGCACCAACGCAGGGAAGACTCCGGACGGCCTGGTCATCGTCGACAAGCCGTCCGGATTCACTTCGCACGACGTGGTCGCCAAGATGCGCGGGATCGCGAAGACCCGCCGCGTCGGCCACGCCGGCACGCTCGACCCGATGGCGACGGGCGTGCTGGTCCTGGGCGTCGAGAAGGCCACCAAGCTCCTCGGCCACCTCGCGCTCACGGAGAAGGAGTACCTCGGCACCATCCGGCTGGGCCAGAACACCCTGACGGACGACGCCGAGGGCGAGATCACCTCGTCCACGGACGCCACCGGGGTCACCCGGGAGGGCGTGGACGCGGGCATCGCCAAGCTGTCCGGCGAGATCATGCAGGTCCCGTCCAAGGTCAGCGCCATCAAGATCAAGGGCGTGCGCTCCTACAAGCGCGCCCGCGACGGCGAGGACTTCGAGATCCCGGCCCGCCCGGTGACCGTCTCCTCGTTCCAGGTGTACGACATGCGCGAGGCGGAGGCCGAGGACGGCACCAAGGTCGTCGACCTGGTCGTCTCCGTGGTCTGCTCCAGCGGTACGTACATCCGCGCGCTCGCCCGGGACCTGGGCGCCGATCTCGGCGTCGGCGGACACCTCACGGCGCTGCGGCGCACGCGGGTGGGCCCGTACAAGATCGACCGGGCGCGCACGCTCGACCAGCTCCAGGAGGAGCTGACCGTCATGCCGATCGGCGACGCGGCCGCCGCCGCGTTCCCGCGCTGGCAGCTCGACGCCCGGCGGGCGTCCCTGCTGGCGAACGGCGTGCGGATCGACATGCCGGACGAGTACGAGCCCGGCAAGGCGGTCGCGGTCTACGGGCCGGACGGGCAGCTGCTCGGGCTCGTCGAGAGCAAGGGCGGCAAGGCGAAGTCGCTGGCGGTCTTCGCCTGAGGCGTCGGCTCTGTTTGACGTGGAGCTCTGTTCGATGTGGAGCTCTGTTTGACGTGGAGCGGTGAGCGCACAAGGACTGCTGCTCACCGCTCCACGACCCCCCTCGGGTAGGTCTCTATCCACCCGGCCCCCCTTATTCACCCGTCCGAGCAGGCGCTCGGAGTGAATGGAGGGAGCGAAAGGGGGCGCTTTCGCCTCGCGTGCTGTTCCCGCTGATCTTCACCGGCCTACGGTCGTGCCTACGGGGCACGCGCGGCGGGGAGTGGTGCGGTGACGGCGGAACTGATCAGGATCTGCGATCTCGCCGGGCGGCCGCGGGGGAGCGGGTTCGTCGCGGACGACCGCGGGACGGTGCTCACCAGCCACGAGGCGGTGGACGGACTGGCCCGGCTGGTCCTGCACGGGCCGGCGCCGGGGGAGCGGACCTGGCTCGCGGGGGCCTCGGACGTGACCGCCCTGCCCGGGCTGGGGCTGGCGCTCGTACGGAGCGACGGGCTCGGGGTGCGGCCGCTGCCGGTCGCGCCGCGGGGGGTGATCGCTCCCGGGACCTACGTACGGCTGTCCGCGCGGGGCTGGCGCCAGGCGCGGGTGCTGGGCCCGGCCGGGGCAGCCGGCGCGCTCCCGGCCCTGGTGGACCTGGCCATCGGGACCGACGGCCGCGACGCGCTGAGGCTCGGCGGCGAGCCCTGCGGGGGTCCGGTCCTGGACGCCCGGACCGGAGCGGTGCTCGCGGTCCTGTGCACCGCTCCGCAGACGGAGCACCGATCCGGGGCTCTCGCCGTGCCGCTGGCCGCCGCGGCCGCCGCCGATCCGGGCGGGCCCCTCGCCGCGCTGCTGGAGCGCAATGCCGCCACCGTGCCGGGCTACGGCCCCGACCTGAACCTCGCCGGAGCCCTGCAGCTCACCGGGACCACCCTGGGCGCGGCCCTCGCCACCGGGGGCCCGGAGCCGGTGGACCGCCCGGCGATCGCCGCCGAACTGGACGCCTTCACCGCCGGGGACCGCCCGGTCCTCGCCCTGGTCGGCCGCCCCGGCACCGGCCGCACGACCGCCCTCGCCGCCCTGGCGGCCCGCCGCGCCCGCGGCCCGCGCCCGGCCCCGACCCTCTGGCTCCGCGGCGCCGACCTGCGCGCCGAGGACACCTCACTGGCCGACGCGGTGGCGCGTGCGCTGGCGGAGGCGGCGCGGATCCTGGAGGTACCGGACCTGGGCCCGGGGGCGGGGTCGGCCCCGGCAGCAGGGGGAGCGCCGCCGACCGGAAACGGCCCGGCTGCGGGGTGTCCCGCCGGGCCCGCCTCCGACTCTGCCCCGGCCTCCGGATACGACTCCGGGCCCGGATGGACCTCCGGCTCTGTCTGCGCCTCCGGGGCTGTCTCCGGTTTCGGCTCTGGCTCCGCTTTCGGTTCCGGGGCGGCCTCCGGCCCCGGGTCCGGCTCCGGCCCCGGTTCTGGCTTCGGGTGCGGGGTGGTGCACGGGGGCGAAGTGGTGGTGGGGCCGGCTTCGGTTGGGGGGTTGGCCGGGCGGGGGCTGCTTGTCGTGCTGGACGGGCCCGAGGAGATGCCGCCGCGGCTCGCCGGGCGGGCCGGGCCGTGGACCGCCGCCACCGCCGCCTGGCTGGAGGCGACCGGGGCCCGGCTGGCCGTGGCGGCCCGGCCCGAGTACTGGGAGTCGGCCGGGCGGCTCTACCCGCAGCGGATGCTCCACCTCCCCGCCAGGCCGGCCCGGCGGCTGCCGCCCGCGGTGCCGGTCGGCGATCTCGCCCCGGAGGAGGCGGCGCAGCTCCGGGCCCGGCTGGGGATCCCGGCCGAGGCCGTCGCGGGAGCCGACGCCCGCCACCCGCTCACGCTGCGGCTGCTCGCGGAGATCCGCGCGGCCGGGGTCACCGCGGGCAGTCCGTCGCGTGACGAGGTGTTCGCCGCGCACCTGGACCTGCTGTGCCTCCGCGTGGCCGTACGGGTGTCGGCCGCGCTCCCGCAGCCCCGTAGACCCGACGGGACCGACACGGCCGGGGTGTACGGGCCCGGCGCGGGCCGGCTGGCCGTACGGGTGGCCGGGCGGGTGCACGAAGCCGCCCGGCGCTGTCTGGGGCCGGGCCAGGGGCAGTTGGACCGGGCCTCCTTCGAGGAACTGTTCCCCTGGCGGTCGGGGTGGGCCTCCGCGGTGCTCACCGAGGGGCTGCTCGTGCCCGCCGGCGAGGGGTACCGCTTCGCCCACGAGGAGCTCGCCGACTGGGTGCAGGCCGCGCACCTGGACCTGCCCGCGGCCCTGGACACCCTGGGCCGGGACGTCCCCCGCCACCGCATCGGTCCCGTGCTGGAAGCCCTGTGCCTGCTTCCGCCCGGGGAGCGGGCGGCCGCACTGGAGCGGCTCGTGGCCCCGCTCGACGGGGCCGTCGGCCCCGAGCCCCGCTGGTGGGCCGCCCGCCTCCTCGCCGAGACCCTGCTGCGCGCCCCCGACGCCACCCCGTACCTCCCGGTCCTGCACGCCCTCGCCGGGCACCCGGCCGGGCCCGCGCCGTCCGGGGAGCACGGACCGGTTCCCTCCCCGCCGGCCGGATCCGCGGCGTACGCGGGTGCCCTGGGGAACCCGTGCCCGCCGGGCACCCCCGCGGGCGGGCCCACCGCGGCCGGCCGGCCGGACGCCGCCTCCGGGGACCCGGACGAGGGGGACGAGGGGGAGTTCGGGGCGTGGTTCTGGACCCGGGTGCGGATCGCCGAGGAGGACCGGTTCGAGCTGCTGCGGCGGCTGGTGCCCCGTGACCACCGGCTCCTCGACGCCGCCGCCCGGCGGCTGGTCCGGGCACCGCTGACGGTGCAGCCGCTGCTGTGCGGCTGGTTCCGCGACGAACGGCGGCTGCTCGGGCGGCCCGGGGCCACCGTCGCCACCGCCGCGCAGGCGCTGCTGCACACCCACCGCGGCCTTGCCGTAGACGACCTCGCGGAGGCGCTGGTCACCGCCGCGCACCCCCGCGCCGACGAGCTGCTCGCCGTACTCGCCGAGGACGAGCCCTCCGCCCTGAGCCGGGCCGTGGACCGCTGGGCCCACGACGAGCGGCCCGGCCGCCGGGTCGCGGCCGCCGCGTACGGGCCGCTCACCGCCCCGCACGTGCGGACCCCCGCCGACCGCGAACTGCTGCGCTACGCCGCGCAGACCCTCCTCGCCCGCCCCGGGGACGTCTCCCTGCACGGCAGCGCCCTCGGGATGCTGCTCCGCGATCCCCAGGTCCGGGCCCGCTACCTCCCCGAGGCCCTCGCCTGCTTCCGCGACCCCGCGCGCGGCCGCCGGCTGCCCGCCGCCGCGCTGGTCGCCGCCCTCCCCGTGCTGCCCGACCCGGACGCGGTGTTCGCCGTCCTGCGGGAGCGGGCCGACGGCGAGGTGGTGCGCGCACTGGCCGCGCTGACGACGCCGGGCCTGGCACGCCGCGCGGCCGACCTCGTACGGGACCACCTCGCGCGGCACCCGCAGGACGCCGCGCACGCCGCCGGGTTCGTGGAGCGGCGGCTCGAACAGGGGCTGGCCGCCGCCCCCGTGCTCCGCCCGCTCGTACGGGAGCTGCTGGGCTCCGGCCCGCCCCCGGTACGGGCCGCGCTGGCCGGCGTACTGGCCGCCCCGGGCACGGAGGCCTCGTACACCCTGCGCGGCGAGCTGGCCGAGGAGCTGCTGGGCGCGGAGCTCGACCCTTCGGTGCTCGATGCCTTCCTCGGCGCACTGGCCGCGGGCGCGGCCACCGGAGCGCCGGACCGCACCCGCGATCTGCTGCGGCGCACCGGGCGCCAACTGCTGCGGGCACCGGGCGGTCCGGCGGTCTTCGAGCGGCGCACGGTCGAGCTGGCGCGCTCCGAACCGGCCTTCGGCGCACTCGTGGCCTCCTGGCTGGAGTGGGAGCCGCAGGAGGCGGCGGCGCTGCTGGGGCCGGGTGCGCGCCGGACCGTCGGGACCCTCGCACACAGCGCCTCCCCGCCGGACGACGCCGATGATGGGCCGCGGGCACCGGCATGGCAGTCTTAGACCTGCAATCGGCAATCAGGACGTGGGCCCACAGGGTTCGGGCGAGGAGCGGTCACAGTGCAGCGCTGGCGTGGCTTGGAGGACATCCCCCAGGACTGGGGACGCGGCGTCGTCACCATCGGCTCCTACGACGGCGTCCACCGGGGTCATCAGCTGATCATCGGACGGGCCGTCGCCAAGGCGCGCGAGCTCGGAGTCCCCTCGGTCGTCGTCACCTTCAGCCCGCACCCGAGCGAGGTCGTCCGCCCCGGCAGCCACCCGCCGATCCTGGCCCCCTACGACCGGCGCGCCGAGCTGATGGCCGAGCTGGGCGTGGACGCGCTGCTGATCCTGCCCTTCACGGCGGAGTTCTCGCAGCTGTCCCCGGCCGACTTCATCGTGAAGGTGCTCGTCGACAAGCTGCACGCGCTGGCCGTCATCGAGGGGCCGAACTTCCGCTTCGGCCACAAGGCCGCCGGGAACGTCGAGTTCCTGCGGCAGCTCGGCTCCACCTACGACTACGAGGTCGAGGTCGTGGACCTGGTGGAGCGCGGCGACGCGGGCGACGGCGTGCCGTTCTCCTCCACGCTCGCGCGCAAGCTGGTGGCCCAGGGCGACATGGACGGCGCGGCCGAGATCCTGGGGCGCCCGCACCGGGTCGAGGGCGTCGTGGTGCGCGGTGCGCAGCGCGGGCGCGAGCTCGGCTACCCGACGGCGAACGTGGAGACGCAGCCGCACACCGCGATCCCGGCCGACGGGGTGTACGCGGGCTGGCTGACGGCGGACGGCGAGCGGATGCCGGCGGCGATCTCGGTCGGCACGAACGTGCAGTTCGACGCCACCGAGCGGACCGTGGAGGCGTACGCGATCGACCGGGTCGGCCTGGACCTGTACGGCATGCACGTGGCCGTCGACTTCCTCGCCTACGTGCGCGGGATGGCGCGGTTCGAGTCGCTGGACGGGCTGCTGGAGGCCATCGCGGACGACGTGAAGCGTGCGCGGGTGCTGACGGACTCGTACGACGCGGAGCACTGACGGGCCCGCCGGCCCGCCGGCTTACTGGCTTACGGGTGAGGGCCTGTACCGTCCCGGGGATTCCGGGGGCGGTACGGGCCCTCGTGCGTGTGCCGGCTGCGCCGGTCAGCCCAGGCGGGGGTCGCGCGGGGGCCCGCCGGGCTGGCCGTGACCGGGCTGGCCGGGCTGCTGGGGCCAGGGCTGGCCGGGGGTGGGGTAGGGCTGCTGCCCGTACGGGGCCTGCGGCGGCTGCTGCGGCTGCTGGGACGGGCGCGGCTGAGACTGAGGCTGCTGCGGGTAGGGCTGCTGAGGCGGCTGCGGCTGGCCCCAGTGGTTCTGGGGTGCCTGCTGCTGGGCGCGGATGAAGTCCTCGGCGACCAGGGCGGAGAGGTTGAAGTAGGCCTCGCGCGTCTTGGGCCGGAGCATGTCGAGATCGACCTCGGCGCCGGCCGCGAGGTGGTCGTCGAACGGGACCACGACGACGCCGCGGCAGCGGGTCTCGAAGTGCCGCACGATGTCCTCGACCTTGATCATCTTGGCGGTCTCGCGGACCCCGGAGATCACGGTGAGGGAGCGCGAGACGAGATCGGCGTACCCGTTGGCGGTGAGCCAGTCGAGGGTGGTGCTGGCGCTGCTCGCGCCGTCCACGGAGGGCGTCGAGATGATGATCAGCTGATCGGCCAGGTCCAGGACCCCGCGCATCGCGGAGTAGAGGAGACCGGTGCCCGAGTCGGTGAGGATGATCGGGTACTGGCGGCCCAGCGTCTCGATGACCCGCCGGTAGTCCTCGTCGTTGAAGGCCGTCGAGACGGCCGGGTCCACGTCGTTGGCGATGATCTCCAGACCGGAGGGCGCCTGGGAGGTGAACCGGCGGATGTCCATGTACGAGTTGAGGTACGGGATCGCCTGGACCAGGTCCCGGATCGTGGCCCCGGTCTCACGGCGCACGCGGCGGCCGAGGGTGCCGGCGTCGGGGTTCGCGTCGATGGCCAGGATCTTGTCCTGGCGCTCGGTGGCGAGCGTGGCGCCGAGGGCGGTGGTCGTCGTGGTCTTGCCGACGCCGCCCTTGAGGCTGATCACGGCGATGCGGTAGCAGGACATGACCGGCGTGCGGATCAGCTCCAGCTTGCGCCGCCGCTCCGCCTCGGCCGCCTTCCCGCCGAAGCGGAACAGGCCGCCGCCACCGGAGGCGTTGTTGCCGCTCTTCGCCTTCTGCCGGCCGCGGAGCAGGCGGTCGGAGGACAGCTCGACGGCGGCGGTGTAGCCGAGGGGGGCGCCGCCGGAGGGCTGGGGGGCGCCGTAGCGGGGGTCGTGGCCGTGGGGCCCCTGAGGGCCCTGTGGTCCCTGTGGTCCCTGCGGCCACTGGCCGCCGCGGGGATCGGCGTACTGCGGCGGCTGTTGCTGCGGCTGGGGCTGCGCGGGCGGGAATCCGTACCCGGCGTCGGGCGACTGGGGCTGCGGCTGCTGCGGCTGCTGCTGGACGGGGGGCTGGATGTCGTACCCGCCCCGGGGGTCCGCAGGCGCGGTCAACTCCGAGGGCCACTGCGGAAGTTCGCCGCCGGGCGCGGAGTCGGCCCCGCCGGATCCCTCGAACGTGTTCGCCGCGGGCGGCGCCGGAATGACGTTCCCCGCCGGGGGAGTGGGCGTACGCACGACAGCGGGCGGCGCGCCTTCGACCGGCGCGGCCGCGTACGGGTCGCTCAAGGAACCCCGATCGGCCGGGCTTCCGACGGGCAGCCCCTCACCCGGACGAGCCACCGCCGAGTCACCCCCCGTGCCTTCGGCGCCGGTCGGCGCGGACGCGTACGCCGGGGCGGAGGAGGCCGGCGGATCCAACGGCAGGGCAGCGTCCGAAGGGGACGGGTACGACGGCACCCCGGTGCCCGGCTCCGGGACGACGGCCTCCGCAGCGGCCGGGCCGGACGGCGTGGACGGCAGTGCGGTGTCCGGGGCCGGAGCGTCGGCCGGGACAGCGGCGTCCGAGGCCGGCGGGAACGGCGTCCCGGCGGAGTCCGCCCCCGGGGTGTGGGCCGGGGTGGGGCTGTCCCAGGTCGGCGGCTGCGTGGGCAGTGCGGGGGCCGGGGTGTGGGGAGGTACGGCGTCGTCCACGGTCGGCGGGTGCGGCGGCCGGGCCGTGTCCGGGGCCGGGGTGTGGGTCGGGACGGCGGTGTCCGAGGGAGCCGGGAACGGCGTCCCGGCGGAGTCCGCCCCCGGGGTGTGGCTGTCCCAGGTCGGCGGCTGCGTCGGCAGTGCGGTGCTGGGGGCCGGGGCGTGCGAGGGGGTGCTGTCCGAGGGCGACGGGTACGGCGGCCGGGCCGCGTCCGGGGCCGGGGTGTAGGGCGGGACGGGGGCGTTCGAAGCCGTCGGGTACGACGGCAGTCCGGTGCCCGGCGTCGGCGGGTACGGCGGTGCGGCCGCCGAGTCCGCGGTCAGGGCCGTGGGAGTGTCGGGGGTGCCCGGGTACGGCACGGCTGGTGCCGGTGCCGGTGCGGGTGTGTTCGACGCCGCGCGCGGAGCCGGCGGCGCGATGCGCATCGTCGGCGGGGTTTCCAGGTGGTCCGCCGCCGGCCGGTGGGGCTCGAAGCCGCTGCCTTCGGGCAGGCCCGGGATCGCGGCGGCTGCCGGAGCCGAGCCCTGCGTGTACCAGGCCGGCGGGGTGTAGTCGATGGTGAACTCGCCCGTCAGCTCGGGCTCCGCGTCGGACTGATCGTCCGTCGGGACGTCCCACGTCCCGCCGCGCCTCTCGTTCCGATCGCCGCTCACTGGTCCTCCTGATCTGTCGAACACTGGTCCGGCGTCCCACCGCGCCACGCCGGCGCCCAGCCTAATCGTGCCCCGCAGCCGGTATCCGCCCCCGTCCGCCCGTACCCGGGGTCGGGCCCGGGGCGCGGGCCGCCTCCATCCTGCCCATACGGCCGTGCCCCGGCCAATTCCCCTTCCCCGACCTGCCGGGTCACCCCGTCCCCGCACCGCGCGTGCGTACCCGGTCCCGACCTGCCCGTTCCCGCCCTGCGGGCCCCGAATCTGCGCGCGCCTCCCGGGTCGGACCCGTCCCGGCGCTGCCCGTTCGAGTCGGTTCGGCTCGGCTCGGCCTGCCGGTGCTTGGGCCCGGGCCTCGGAGCCGTCGCTCGTCCGGTGCGGGTGGGTTGGCCCTGCGGGGCGAGGTCCCCTACCCGCCCTTCGCCCGTTCCCCGGTGCTCCGCCCCGGACCCCCGCTCCTCAAACGCCGGAGGGGCTGAGGGTGCCGGAGGGGCCGGGACGGCCCTGTGGGCCGTCCCGGCCCGCGAGGGCGCGCTGCGCGCACTGACAGGCCGACGCCGGCCACATCCAGCCGCGCCGGCGCTTGAGGCGCGGTGTCCGGGGCGGAGCCCCAGAAGGCGCCCCGGCGCAGCCCGGCACCCCTTCCCAGCCGGTCCGGCGTTCGAAGGCCGGGGTCCGGGCGCAGCCCCGGGGTGCCACCCAGTCCGTCCGGTGTTTGAGGCGCGGGGTTCTGGGCGTAGCCCGGGGAGACATCCAGTCCGGCCGGTGTTTGAGGGCCGGGGTCTGGGCGTAGCCCGGGGAGCCACCCAGTCCGGCCGGTGTTTGAGGGCCGGGGTCCGGGCAGCGCCCGGGGAGCTACCCAGCTCCACCGGAGTTCGAGGACCGGGGTCCGGGCGTAGCTGGGGGAGACACCCAGCCCCGCCGGTGTTTGAGGCGCGGGTCCGGGCGGCGCCCGGGGAACGGTGGAAGGGCGGGTCGGGGGCCTTGCCCCGCAGGGCCAACCCACCCGCACCAGGCGACCGGCGCAAGCCGTCGGTGGGGGCGGCCCGTCCGAGCACGCCCAGCCGGCCCCGGCACACCACTCCACCGGACGGTTCCCGCAGAGCGGCACAACGCTTGCCTACTGTTCCCGGCCTGCCGGTCCCCGAACTCCGCCCCGAGCGCCCCGCACATGCAGTCCCGCCACCCGGAACCCCCGAACCGGTACCTCCGGAGTGTCCACTCCGCGACCCGGTGTCCCCCGTGAGGCTGAACCTCGCGCCCCCGCCCCCGCCGGTCCCCGCCCCATTCAGTCGATGCGCCGCGCCGCCCCCAGCAGCCCCGTCTCCCCGTCCGTCGGCTGTGTCATCACGAACTGCCGGTCCCGGTCGGTGCACCACAGCGTGACCCCGTCGCCCAGCGTCGGCAGGGACTCCACCGCCGCCGCGGGCAGCCGCATCAGGCTGCCGAGTTGCTCTGCCTCGTCCGGGGAGACCCGCTGGATGCCGACCAGGGAGGCGTTGCGCACCAGGCGGGGGGCGGCCGGGCTCAGGTACGGGAGCAGGGTCAGGACGGACTGCCAGGGTCCCGCCGCCACCCGGCCCCGCGGCGGGCGCATGCCGCAGTCGCGGATGACCAGGACCGGGCTGCCCGCCGACGCGCCCTGCGGCGGCACCCGGCCCACGTCGTGCAGGGTCACGCACTGCTGGCCCCCGCCCGCGGCCTGCGCCAGCCCGGACCACACCGGGCCGCGTCCGGTCTCCACCGTGACCCGCGCGCCCGTGGCGGCCGCCCGCAGGGCGAGGACCTGCGCCGTCCACAGGCCGCCGATCAGCGTGATCTCGTACGGTGTCGGCCGGTTGACGCCGAGGACCGCCGGGCGGCCCCCCGAGTCCACGCCGATGACGACCCCGTCGTCCCCGACCGGCAGCGCGAGCGCATCGAGCTCCGACGCCTGGACCACGTGCCGCTCCCGGCGCGGGCCGACGAGACCGAACCCGCCCCGCACCGAGCGAGCGCCGGGCTCCGAACCAGTCCCCGTACGCGCCCGAGAGCCCCTCATCGTGCCCCTCCCAGCGGCAGCGACGCCAGCAGTCCCGGCACCTGCTCCCGGTCCAGCCGCACCAGCCCGGCCTTGACGCCCCGGGCCGTCTGTTCCAGTCCGCGCCGTGCCGCGACCAGTTCCTCGTCGCTGCGCCCGGTGACCCGTACGTGCCCGGTCAGCGTGACCTCGTGCCGCGCGGCCGGGGTCATCGTCAGGCTGAAGTTCGTCGCCAGCGCCGGCAGCGAGGTCAGCAGGGCGACGAACTGCGGGAGTCCGGCCCCGCTCCCGCCCAGCTGGGGCCAGCGGCTGATCCAGTACGTGGTGTGCCGCCGGTCGTCGCAGCGCCAGGTCCGCGGGGTCTCCTCGGTCCGCCGGCCGGTGGCCGCCGACCGCCCGGCCTGGGTGATCGCCATCGGGTTCGCGCACGAGGAGGTGGCCAGCGCGCCCGTCAGTTCCTGTTCCGTGAGCACCGTCGCGCGGAACCCGGCCCCCGCGAGCCTGCTCGCCAGCTGGTCCGCGACCCGCACCAGACACCGCTGCGCGCCCGGCAGTCCGCCGCCGCGCGCGGTGACCGCGTCGGGGCACAGCTCGGGGTCCAGCTTGAGCGCGATCCACGTGAGGCGCACCGCCGGGCTTCCGGTCTGGGCCTGCAGCGGGGCGTAGTTGCGCGTGGCCATCGATTGGGCCGGCAGGTGCGGGGCGGGCGCCGGCTGGGTGTGCTGGACGAGCTGCGCCGACTCCAGCCGGATGCCGTCCACTTCGAGGACGTCCCGTACGAGGGCCAGCGGCAGCGGCCGCGCCGTCCGGTCGGGGCGCAGCGCGGTGGCGTCCATGTCGACCTGGACCACCGCGGTGAGGAAGGTGCCGTCGCCGACCATCCCGACGGGCCGCCGGTCACGGCCCCGCTCCCGCTCGCGGTCCCGCTCGCTGAACGTGAGCGTCCGCAAAGCCGGTTCGGCCTCGACGAGCGGCGCCAGCCCGGGCTCCGTGCCGGCCGGTACCGCGGTGGCGGCGGCCCGGCGGCGGCGTGCGCGCAGCGCCAGCGCTCCGCCGATCCACTCGGGCAGCGAGCGCCGGTGCCTGCGTACGACCGCGAGCAGGACGAGGGCCAGGGCGAGCACACCGGCCGGCGCCAGTAGCAGGGGCTCCACGACCCAGGCCGTCAGCAGCGCGGCCGCGGCGACCTGGAGGAGTACGAGCTGTTGCAATCGGAACGGGCCGAACCGCCCCGGGCCGGACTTCGGATGCGGCGTCACTCCGGCGCGCGCGGGTGCGGGCGCCCCGGTCCGCGGCCTCACGGCAGTGGCCATCACTCGCGCACCTCATCTTTCCGGGGTTCGTACCCCTGAGCCCCGGTGAGCCCCGGCGGCACGCGCGTCAGCCGGCCGCACGCCCACGGAATCTCCCCAACCCGCCCCAACACCCCTGTTTCCCCCGGCCCGGAAGGCGTGGAGCGGCTGCCTCACCCTACCCGGCACCCACCCGCCCTCCGTCAAGAGGCATAGTAGGTGGCCGGTCGGACAACAGAGGCCCGGCGACCGTACCCATCGCCCGGGCCGTGCGGGGAGAATCAGGCGGCCATGGCCTCACGACGTGACGAGCTCAACGCGTACACCTTTGCGAAGCGACGCACGGTGGCCGCGTTCCTTCAGCCTTCGGCGAGCGGATCGGAGGAGGGCGCTCCGCGACCGCTGCGCGCCGTCCTGCCCGGTGTGATCACCGCGGCGCTCGTCCTCGCGGCCTTCGGGGCCTGGGGCATGTTCAAGCCGACGGCGCCCAAGGGCTGGGACACCCCCGGCGACCACGTCATCGTCGGCAAGGATTCGACGACCCGTTACGTGGTCCTGACCACCAAGGTGGACGGCAAGGACCAGACCCGGCTGCACCCGGTGCTCAACCTCGCCTCCGCCCGGCTGCTGCTCGACCCGAACAAGGCCAAGGTCGTCCAGGTCGAGGACAAGGTGCTGGACGCGGGCAAGCTCCCGCGCGGCCCCATCATCGGCATCCCGTACGCCCCCGACCGGCTGCCGGCCCCGGCGGAGGCGGGCAAGGCCAAGCGCTGGGCCGTCTGCCAGCGGCCCGGCGGCAACGGCAAGGGCGTGCAGACGGCCGCCTTCGTCCTGGCCGACCGCGAGGCGAAGCTGATGGACGACGGGCGCCGGCTCTCCGAGGAGCAGGCCCTCTACGTCCAGAGCACCGGCCAGGGCAGGGCCCGCTACCTCGTCGACGCGGCGGGCATGAAGTACAAGTTCCCCGAAGGCACCGCGGACGCGCGCACGATGACCAACGCCCTCGTCGGCGGCAGCGCCGTCCCGCAGCAGGTCACCGAGGAGTGGCTGGCCA
Source organism: Streptomyces sp. TBY4 (assembly GCF_024213195.1). Classification (GTDB taxonomy): domain Bacteria; phylum Actinomycetota; class Actinomycetes; order Streptomycetales; family Streptomycetaceae; genus Streptomyces. The sequence continues at coordinate 220,842 of NZ_JANAVF010000013.1, forward strand.
CCCTCGGCTCCGGCGACGACCTCGCCTTCCCCGAACTGCCGGGCGCCAAGGCCGGGACGGCCGCCGGGGTCAAGGGGCTGGCCAGCAAGGACGACAAGGTCGGCATGGTCCTGAAGGCCGTGACCGGTTCGGGCGCGCAGCACTACCTGGTGCTGCCCGGCAAGGTCGTCCCCGTCTCCGACTTCACCGCCTGGCTGATGATCTCCTCGCCCGCGACCGACCGGCTCGACATGCACGGCAAGGCCCACGAGGTGGACCTCCAGTCCATCAACCCGGACCGCACGCCCTTCCGGGGCGACGCGAAATGGCCGCAGAAGAAGACCGAGCGGATCAACGAGGTCCGCGCGTCCGGCGCCCCGGCCGCCGGATCCACCGGCGCGGACGGCGTCCGCGACACCGTCTGCAGCGTGCTCCGCTCGGTCGACGCCCAGGGCGGACAGACGCTGAGCACCTGGGCCGGCACCGGATTCCCCGTCGACATCACCGCCAGCGGCACGAGCGCCTACGTCACCCCGGGCACCGGCCTGCTCTACACCCAGGCGCAGGGCCGCCAGACCACCGCGGGCGGCGCGCTCTTCCTGGTCACCGACACCGGACTGCGGTACGCCGTCCAGGCCAACGGCGACAGCGACGCGGACCAGCCCTCACCCGGACCGGGGGCGAGCCCGGGCCCCGGCCAGGGCGGGCCCGCCGGCACCGACGGCCGCCCCGTGCCGAGCCAGGCCCAGGCCCGGCTCGGATACGCGAACGTGGTCCCGGTGACGGTGCCCATCGCGTGGTCGGAGTTCCTCTCCAAGGGGCCCCGCCTCGACAGCAACTCCGCCCGTCAGCCCCAGGGCTCGTGATGCGGAGCACAGCGAAGCCCGCCCTCGCCGCGCTGCTGGCGGCGGCCGCCCTCACCCTGGGGGCCGCGCCGCAGCCCTCGTACGGGAGCGCCCGCGAGACCCCGTACCCCCTGCGCCTCGCGGGCGCCGGCGAGTGCACCTTCCCGATGAAGAAGCAGATAGAGGACCGGCCCTGGGCGCTCCAGCGCCTGCTGCTCGACGAGCTGTGGGCGGACACCAAGGGCCGCTCCAAGGACGGGAACAGCGTCCGGGTGGCCGTCATCGACACCGGCGTGGACCGGGTCAACCCGCAGCTCGCGGACGCCCTCGACATCGGGGCGGGCCGGGACTTCCTCGACGCCAAGGGCGACGGCACCGGGGACACCGTCGGGCACGGCACCAAGGTCGCCGGGCTGATCGCGGCCCGCCCGAAGGCGGGTACCGGCTTCGTCGGGCTCGCCCCCGAGGCCACGATCATCCCGATCCGGCAGAACGACGGACAGGGCAACGGCAACGCCGAGACCCTGAGCGAGGCCATCACCCACGCGGTGTCCAAGGGCGCCCAGGTCATCAACATCTCGCAGGACACCGAGGTGGCGATGACCCAGGACTCCAAGCTCGGCCAGGCCGTCAAGAAGGCGGTGGAGGCCAATGTGGTCGTCGTCGCCTCGGCGGGCAACGACGGCCTGAGCGGGAAGAAGCGCCCCACCTACCCGGCGGCCTTCCCCGGGGTCCTGGCCGTGGGCTCCTCGGACCGCAACAACGAGCGCGCCGCCTTCTCCCAGCCCGGCTCCTTCATCGGGATCGCGGCCCCCGGGGTGGACATGGTCTCCACCGTGCCCGGCTTCGGCCAGTGCGTGGACAACGGCACCAGCTTCTCCGCCCCCTACGTCGCCGGGGTCGCCGCCCTGCTGCGCGCCAAGCACCCGCAGTGGACCGCGCAGGAAGTGGTCTGGCAGCTCCAGAACACCGCCGAGCGCTCCGTCAACGGCCACGACGACTACGTCGGCTGGGGCGTGGTGGACCCGGTCCGCGCACTCACCCAGTCCGCCGAGGGGGCGGAACCCCCCAAGGCCCCCGTACCGGACCCGGGGCCGCCCCGCGCGGCGGCACCGGAACCGGCCGTGATGCGGACGGGCGAATCGCCCCGCGAACGCGACGAGCGGCTCGGCACCTACGCGCTGGGGATCGGCGGCGTGCTCATCGCCGTGATCGCCGGGACCGCGACGGTGGTGCGGGACGCCCGGAGGAGAAGGCGCCGTTTGCAGTGAACGGTCACGGTTCATCAACAGATCCCAAAGGGCTGTGTTGGGTAAGGCCGATCAACTGACTACAGTGATCGGAGGCTTCACGACTGTGATCGGGGATGGTGCGTGGAGCGGAGGGGGAACCGGGGGCGTGTGGCTGAAAACCGCCCTCTCGAAGTACCGCTCCGCCACGCGATCCGCCGGTTCTGTCTGGCGAATTGAAAGATGAGGAGCTTCGGATGACCAACAATTTCGGACTCGCTGATGACCCGGTAAAGCAGGCACTGAACAAGATCTCGGAGACCGCCGACAGCGTCACCCGGCAGTCCCGCGAGCTGGCGGACATCCTCGCCACCGTCAGCGCCGGCTGGACCGGTGTGGGCGCGTCGGGGTTCACCTCCGCGCAGACCGTCGTCAACGAGGACCACGACGAGATCCGCCGGCTGCTCGGTGTCCTGCACAACGCGGTCGCGCAGACCAAGAACCTGAGCAACGCACAGGACGACGACGTGGTCGCGGCGTTCCAGACGGTCAAGGCCGCCAGCGGCGGCGGCAACACCTCCGCCCTGAACGGGATCTGACCCGCTTCCCCACCCACCTGCCCATCAGCCCCGTGCGAAGGAGAAGAGCATGACCGCGAACAACGGGCACACCAAGGTCCAGTACGAGAGCGTCCAGGTGATGGCGGACCGCATCCGCATCGTCTCGGACAACATCAAGAAGGACCTCGACGAGATGGGCGCGGCCCTGACGGTCGTCACCGACACCTGGGACGGCGAGGCGCACCTCCAGTACGTCGAGCTGCAGCGCAAGTACAACGCCAAGGCCGACCACATGCGCGCCACGCTGCGCCAGGTCGCGGACCTGATCGAGCGCGGCAAGAACGACTACCGCGCCACCGACGTGAAGGCCTCGCGCCTGTTCACCGAGGCCTACTAGGCCCGCGGTACCGCGAAGCAAGGAGGGGCGCGCCCGCACCGGGCGCGCCCCTCCTTCGCGTGTACGGGGCCTAGCGCGGATCCCGGTCGAGATCGAACTCCCCGTCCCTGGCCCCGAGTACGAACGCCTCCCACTCGGCCGCGGTGTAGCGCAGCACCGTGTCACGGTCCAGCGAGGACCGCATCGCCACCGCTCCCTCGGGCAGCCGGGCGATCTCGACCCGCTCCTCGTCGGGAGAGGTGCCGGGCGGGCCCTCCCACTCGACGCCGCTGATGTCGAGCCCGTACAGCTCGTCCTTCTCCTGCTGGGTGCCCATGCGCGGCCTCTCCCTCGGTGGTGCGGTCCCTGCCGATTATCGACGCTGACCAGCCGCGCGCGGGAGGCTTTCCGGAACCCTCCCGGACGCCCGGCCCCGCACCCCGGCCGGCGTCCCGCGCTACAGCCCCGGCATCCGCCCGATCTGGATCAGCGAGGTCCCGCGCTTGCGCGAGACGAAGGAGGCCCGGCCCGGCGGCATGGGACGCGGCCGCACGCTGCCGACCAGATCCCCCTCGGACGGATCGCCCGACAGCACCACGCCCTGCGCGCCCAGCTCCTTGATCCGCTGCATGAACGGCTCGTACAGCGCCCGCGAGGCCCCGGCCGAGCTGCGCGCGATGATGAAGCGCACCCCCGTGTCCCGGGCGAACGGCAGGAACTCCACCAGCTGCGCCAGCGGATTGCCCTGACTCGTGGCCACCAGGTCGAAGTCGTCGATGATGATGAACACGTCCGGGCCCGTCCACCAGCTGCGGTCGCGCAGCTGCTGCGGGGTGACGTCCTGCGGGGGCTGGCGCCGGGCGAACACCCCGGCCAGCGCCTCCATGTGCATCTGCAGGGAGCTCGCCATCGGCGCGTACTCCAGCAGGTGCTCCTCCGGCAGTGCACCGAGCAGGCCGCGCCGGTAGTCGCCGACCACCAGCCGTGCCCGGTCCGGGCCGTACCGCTCCGAGATCCGCTGCGCGATGAGCCGCAGCAGGTTCGTCTTGCCCGACTCGCTCTCGCCGAACACGAGGAGGAAGGGGTCGGTCTCGAAGTCGACGAACACCGGCTCCAGCTCGGTCTCGTCGATGCCGATCGCGATCCCGCGCTCCGGGTACTCCCCGCCCTTGGGGAGCTGGTCCGCGTGGAGCAGCCGCGGCAGCAGCCGTACGCCGGGGGCCGCCTGGCCCGTCCAGCCCTGCTTCACGGCGTCCACGAAGGCGGCCGTCGCCTCCGACAGGTCCTCCGCCGCGTGCGAGCCGTCCACCCGCGGCAGCGCGCCCAGGAAGTGCAGCTTCTCCGCGACCTGGCCGCGGCCCGGCATCCCCGCCGGGACGTTCGCCGCCACCTTGCGGTCGAACTCGGAGTCCATGACATCGCCGAGGCGCAGCTCCAGCCGGCTGAGGATCTGGTCCTTCAGCGCGGCCCGGACCTCCATGTACCGGGCGACCGTGATCACCACGTGGATGCCGTATCCCAGTCCGCGGGACGCGATGTCCGTGACGACCTGCTCCAGGGCCTCGTACTCGCCCCGGAAGCCGCCCCAGCCGTCGACGACCAGGAACACGTCGCCCCAGGCCTCCCCGGGCAGCTCGCCCGCGGCCCGCCGGCGCCGGTAGGTGCCGATCGAGTCGATGCCGTTCGCGCGGAAGAACTCCTCGCGCCGGCGCAGCACCCCGGCCACCTCCGCGACCGTGCGCCGCACCCGCTCCGGGTCCAGCCGGGAGGCGATCCCGCCCACGTGCGGCAGCTCGGCGAGCGAGGACAGCCCGCCGCCGCCGAAGTCCAGCCCGTAGAACTGCACCTCGCGCGGGGTGTGCGTCAGCGCGAAGGAGGAGATCAGCGTCCGCATCAGCGTGGACTTGCCCGACTGCGGACCGCCGACCACCATCATGTGGCCCGCCGCACCCGAGAAGTCCCGGTACAGCACCTCGCGCCGCTGCTCGAACGGCTTGTCGATGAGCCCGAGCGGTACGACCAGCCCGCCCGGCCGCGTGTACCCCTCGGCGTGCAGCCCGCGCTCCGCGCTCGGCGCCAGCGCCGGCAGCAGCTGGTCCAACGGCGGAGCCTGGTCCAGCGGCGGCAGCCACACCTGGTGCGCCGGCACCCCCTGCCCCTCCAGCCGGCCCACGATCACGTCCAGCACCGTGTCCGCCAGCGCGTCGTCGCCCTGCGCGGCCCGCGCCTCCTGCTCCGCCCGCGCCGACAGGTACGCCGGGTCCGGAGCCGCGTACACCACGGGCACCGGCGCCGCCGTGAACAGCACCGGCCGACGCTCCACCGGGAACAGCCCCACCGACAGGTCCGGCCCGCCCGAGCGGTAGGTGCCCGAGACGTACGCCGCCTTGAAGCGCGTCATCTCGTCCGTACCGAACTTCAGGTACCCCGAACCGGGCACCGACGGCAGGTGGTAGGCGTCCGGCACGCCGATCGCGGTCCGCGACTCCGCCGCCGAGAAGGTCCGCAGACCGATCCGGTACGACAGGTACGTGTCCAGCCCGCGCAGCTTTCCCTCCTCCAGCCGCTGCGAGGCCAGCAGCAGGTGCACGCCCAGCGACCGGCCGATGCGGCCGATCTGGATGAACATGTCGATGAAGTCCGGCTTCGCCGTCAGCAGCTCGGAGAACTCGTCGATGACCAGCACCAGCGAGGCCAGCGGCTCCAGCGGAGCACCCGCCGCGCGGGCCTTCTCGTAGTCGTGGATGTTCGCGTAGTTGCCCGCCGAACGCAGCAGCTCCTGGCGGCGCTGCAGCTCGCCGCGGATCGAGTCGCCCATCCGGTCCACGAGCGTGAGGTCGTCCGCCAGGTTGGTGATGACCGCCGCGACGTGCGGCATCTGCCCCATCCCGGTGAAGGTCGCACCGCCCTTGAAGTCCGCGAGTACGAAGTTCAGCGTCTCCGAGGTGTGCGTGACGGCCAGCCCCAGCACCAGCGTGCGCAGCAGCTCCGACTTGCCCGAACCGGTCGCGCCCACGCACAGCCCGTGCGGGCCCATGCCCTCCTGCGCGGCCTCCTTCAGGTCCAGCATCACCGGGGAGCCGTCCTCGCCGACCCCGATCGGCACGCGCAGCCGCTCACCGGCGGAGCGCGGCCGCCAGGTCCGGGCCACGTCCACGGCGGCCGCGTCGCCCAGGTTCAGCAGGTCGGTGAAGTCCAGGTTGGCCAGCAGCGGCTCGTCCTCGTCCCCGCCGCCCGTCCGCAGCGGCGCCAGCTGCCGGGCCAGCGCCTCCGCCGCCGGCAGCGACAGGGTGTCCGGCAGACCCTCGTAGGCGAAGCCCGCCCCCGACTCCAGCCGCAGCCGCCCCGGCCGCACCACGACCGACAGCCCGCCGCGCGCCTCGTCCAGCTCGCCCGCCACCACCTCGACGACGGTGACCCCCTGCAGCCCCTCGGCCGCCGCGAACACCGAGTCCGGCGGCACCAGACCGCCACGGGAACCGGAGTCCAGTACGAGGACCACGTGCGGCTGGTCCAGCACCGGGGAGCCCTCCCGGCTGAACCGGGGCCGCCCCTCCAGCCGCGGGGCGAGCAGCCCCTCCAGCTCACCGATGTCGTCGCCGAACAGCCGCTTCGTGCCCGCCCCGTCGATCTGGCCCGGCACCTGGGTGTGCGGCAGCCACTTCACCCAGTCCCACTCCGCCACCGCGCCCGGCGCCGCCACCACGGCCACCATCAGGTCCTCGGGGGAGTGCAGCGTGGCCAGTTGCGCCACCAGCGCCCGCGCGGTGCCCCGCGCCGACTCCGGCTCCCCGGAGACCGTCACGTGGTAGAACGCCCGCAGCGACACCGCCATCGGCAGCCCGTCCAGCGAGGAGTGCACCCTCAGGAAACGCTGCATGGCACCCGCCGTCAGCGGCTCCAGCTCGTCCACCGGCGCCGTGTCCGGAGCCACCAGCGGGGTCGCCAGGCGCTGCGCGCCCAGCCCCAGCCGGGCCTGCCCGAAGTCCGGGTCGCCGACCCGCCGCTCCCACAGCCGCGAACCCTCGGCCACCACCGACCACAACTGCTCCGGAGCCGGGTGCAGGTACAGCTGCGCGTCGCGCTGGGCCCGCGCGGTCCTGCGTACCTGACGGCGGGTTTGAGCCAGGTACTTGAGGTAGTCCCGCCGGACATCGGCCATTTGCCCCTGTGTACCGCGCCGGTGCCGCATCAGCTGGGCCACCAGCATGCCCACCGTCGACACCATCATCAGCACGCCCATGATGCGCATGAACGGCGCGGCACCCGGCATGAAGAAGAAGACGGCCGACGAACCCATCCCGAGCATCGGGAGGAGCTGCATCAGCACGCCCTCCTGCTGCCCCCGGGGAAGTTCCGGCGGCGCCTCCAGCCTCAGTTCGTCCGAAGGCACTTCGGGCGGCAGCGACCGGGGCGGACGTTTGACGACGATCTGGCTCACCGGAGCATCAATCCCTCGAAAACAGACGGGACGTCGCAACCGGCGCCCTCAAGTCCCGGGCGCGAAGGGGGTCTCCTCCGCAGAGAGGTGATCCTACTTGCCGACAGTCACCGGCCCTCCCGGTAGGGTGGCGCGCGCGGCATGCGCATCCGCGAATCGGCCGCGCACCGCCGGGCGGACCACCGCCACCGGCGCGACCGCACCCACGCACGCACACCAGCGCACACACCCACCGGGGGGCATCAGGTGAACACCGCCGAGGCGACCGGCTTCCGCAGGGTCACCGTCGTGGCTCCCGACAGCCGCATAGACGTCGCCCTCCCCGAGGACATCGCCGTCGCCGACATCTACCCCGAGCTGCTGCGCCTCACCGGCCAGACCCAGCCCGTCGGCGCACCCACCGGCTTCCACCTGGTCCTGCGCTCCGGCACCGTCCTCGACGGCGCCCGCACCCTGGCCGCCCAGCAGGTCCTGGACGGCGAAGTGCTGAGCCTGCGCCCCTTCGCGGAATCCCTGCCGCCCGCCGTCTTCGACGACGTCTCCGACGCCGTCGCCGCAGCCGTGGTGCGCGACCGCCACCGCTGGAGCGACGACATGCTGCGCGGCGCGGGCCTGACCGGCGCGGCCGTCCTCTTCGTCCTCCTCGGCTTCGTCCTCTGGTACGCCGACCCCGTCCTGCACGACATGCACGGACTGCCCGGCATCATCGCCGGCTCCGTCGGCGTGCTCCTCACCGCCGCCGCGGGCGTCCGCGCCCGGGTCTACCGCGACCGCGGCTCCGCCGTCGCCCTCGGCCTCGCCGCCGTCCCGCACCTGCTGATCGCCGGCTCCGGCCTGATCGCCCCCGCCGCGGGCCAGGGACCCGGCCGTCTCCAGTTCCTCCTCGGCTGCGTCTGCGTGCTCGTCGCCTCCGTCGCCCTCGTCGCCCTCACCCCGGACGGCGACGCCCCCTTCGTCGCGACCACCTTCCTCGCCGCCACCGGGACCCTGGCCACCTTCACCGCCATCGCCGCCGACGCCTCCGCGACCTCCGCCGCGGCCGTCTGCGCCCCCGCCGCCATCGGCCTCGTCGCCTTCCTCCCCGGCCTCTCCGCCCGCTTCGCCCGGCTCCCCATCGGCTACGCCGCCCCGCGCAGCGCCACGGCCGAGTACGAGAGCCCGGACCGCTACGAGAGCGACCCCTACAACGAGTACGGTGACCGCTCCGCCACCGACGGCCACGACTCCGGAGCCCCGCTCGACGCCGAGGCCATCGCCGCCCAGGCCCGCCGCGGCCACGAGATGCTCCTCGGCCTCGTCGGCGGCTGCGCGGCCGTCGCCGTCGGCTCCGCCGCCGTCCTCGGCTTCTCGGACAACACCTGGGCCCGGCTCCTGGCCCTGGCCACCGGCCTCGCCATGCTCCTGCGCGCCCGCCTCTTCCGCTACACCTCCCAGGTCGCCTGCACCCTCGTGGCCGGGTTCGCCGCCCTCGGCCTGCTCGTCCTGGGCCTCGCCATGCACCCGCCGGCCGCCCTGCTCCGGGAGCTCGTCCTGTACGGGGACCACAGCGGCCTGGAGATCCGTACGCTCTGGCTCTCCGCGGCGGTGGCCGCCGGCGCGGCCCTCTTCGCCGGAATTGCATTGGTCATTCCCCGCAAGGGTCTGTCACCCTTCTGGGGGCGGCTGCTCGACCTCACCGAGGCGGCGGTCCTGCTCAGCCTGGTCCCGCTGGCCCTGGCCGTGCTCGACGTCTACGCCCGGGCCCGCGCTCTCACCAGCTGAGACGAGGGGCTGCGGCAGCCTGGTACGCTGTGTGACGGCCGTCTGTGTACGCGCCCCCGGAACCATCCGGAGGCAGCGCTCGACGGACCCCGCCTCCCGAGTTACGGAAGATCCCCAGAGAATTCGACCTGGGGCACTCGGTGGCTATGAAGACCTATTACGAGGAGTACGCGTGCCGCTCGACGCCGCAGTCAAGAAGCAGATCATCGCAGAGTTTGGTGCCAAGGAGGGCGACACCGGCTCCCCCGAGGTCCAGGTCGCGATGCTGTCCCGCCGCATCTCGGACCTGACCGAGCACCTGAAGTCGCACAAGCACGACCACCACTCCCGTCGTGGTCTGCTGATCCTGGTCGGCCAGCGTCGCCGCCTGCTGCAGTACCTGGCCAAGAAGGACATCCAGCGCTTCCGTACGCTGGTCGAGCGCCTCGGCATCCGCCGCGGTGCGGCCGGCGCCAAGTAAAGACGCTGTGAAGGGAGCGGTCCCCACATTGAGTGGGCCGCTCCCTTTGCTGTACGTGCGCGACGTACCGGACGCTTTGTAGTCTGGAAGCGTCCGCGTCGCGAGACGCGCACAACTGAAGAGGAGGAGCGCCCTCCCTACGCCGCCGGTCCTCGGTAGTGGCATCCGGAAAGCCCGTACGCGGCTTCGCCCGGCTGCTTCGATCGAAGACCGGCCCGCACGCAAGGAGCGCTTCTCCGCAACCGTCCACCACCACACGGGTGGCGGACGGAGACGACGAAAATGGAGAAAACGCTAGTGGAGAACGAGACCCACTACGCCGAGGCCGTCATTGACAACGGTTCCTTCGGCACCCGCACCATCCGCTTCGAGACGGGCCGTCTGGCCCGCCAGGCCGCCGGCTCCGCCGTTGCCTACCTGGACGACGACACGATGGTGCTTTCCGCCACCACCGCGTCGAAGAAGCCCAAGGACCAGCTCGACTTCTTCCCCCTGACGGTGGACGTCGAGGAGCGCCAGTACGCGGCCGGCAAGATCCCCGGCTCCTTCTTCCGCCGCGAGGGCCGCCCCTCCGAGGACGCGATCCTCACCTGTCGCCTGATCGACCGCCCGCTGCGCCCGTCCTTCAAGAAGGGCCTGCGCAACGAGATCCAGGTCGTCGCGACGATCATGGCCCTCAACCCCGACCACCTGTACGACGTCGTGGCGATCAACGCCGCCTCCGCGTCCACCCAGCTGGCCGGCCTGCCCTTCTCCGGCCCGATCGGCGGCGTCCGCGTCGCACTGATCCGCGGCCAGTGGGTCGCGTTCCCGACGCACACCGAGCTCGAGGACGCCGTCTTCGACATGGTCGTCGCGGGCCGCGTGCTCGAGGACGGCGACGTCGCGATCATGATGGTCGAGGCCGAGGCCACCGAGAAGACCATCGCCCTGGTCAAGGGCGGCGCCGAGGCGCCGACCGAGGAGGTCGTGGCCGCCGGCCTCGACGCCTCGAAGCCCTTCATCAAGGTCCTCTGCAAGGCCCAGTCGGACCTGGCCGCCAAGGCCGCCAAGCCCGAGGGCGAGTTCCCGGTCTTCCTGGACTACCAGGACGACGTGTACGAGGCCCTCGCGGCCGCCGTCAAGGGCGAGCTCTCCCAGGCGCTGACCATCGCGGGCAAGCAGGACCGCGAGGCCGAGCTGGACCGCGTCAAGGAGATCGCCGCCGAGAAGCTCCTCCCGGCCTTCGAAGGCCGCGAGAAGGAGATCTCCGCCGCGTACCGCAGCCTCACCAAGGCCCTGGTCCGCGAGCGCGTGATCAAGGACAAGGTCCGCATCGACGGCCGCGGGATCACGGACATCCGTACCCTCGCCGCCGAGGTCGAGGCCATCCCGCGCGTGCACGGCTCGGCGCTGTTCGAGCGTGGCGAGACCCAGATCCTGGGCGTCACCACCCTCAACATGCTCCGCATGGAGCAGCAGCTGGACACCCTCTCCCCGGTGACCCGCAAGCGCTACATGCACAACTACAACTTCCCGCCGTACTCGGTCGGCGAGACCGGCCGCGTCGGTTCGCCGAAGCGCCGCGAGATCGGCCACGGCGCGCTCGCCGAGCGCGCGATCGTGCCGGTCCTCCCGACGCGCGAGGAGTTCCCCTACGCGATCCGTCAGGTGTCCGAGGCCCTCGGCTCCAACGGCTCGACGTCCATGGGCTCGGTCTGCGCCTCCACCATGTCGCTGCTGAACGCCGGTGTGCCCCTCAAGGCCCCCGTCGCCGGTATCGCCATGGGCCTGATCTCGCAGGAGATCGACGGCAAGACCCACTACGTCGCCCTCACCGACATCCTCGGTGCGGAGGACGCCTTCGGCGACATGGACTTCAAGGTCGCCGGCACCAAGGAGTTCGTCACCGCGCTCCAGCTGGACACCAAGCTCGACGGCATCCCGGCCTCCGTCCTGGCCGCCGCCCTCAAGCAGGCCCGCGACGCCCGCCTCCACATCCTCGACGTGATGATGGAAGCGATCGACACGCCGGACGCCATGTCCCCGTTCGCCCCCCGGATCATCACCGTCAAGATCCCGGTGGACAAGATCGGTGAGGTCATCGGCCCCAAGGGCAAGATGATCAACCAGATCCAGGAGGACACCGGCGCCGAGATCACGATCGAGGACGACGGCACCATCTACATCGGTGCCGCCGACGGCCCGGCCGCCGAGGCCGCCCGCGCCACGATCAACCAGATCGCCAACCCGACCATGCCGGAGGTCGGCGAGCGCTACCTGGGTACGGTCGTCAAGACCACCACCTTCGGTGCCTTCGTCTCCCTCATGCCCGGCAAGGACGGCCTGCTGCACATCTCGCAGATCCGCAAGCTCGCCGGTGGCAAGCGCGTGGAGAACGTCGAGGACGTGGTCGCGGTCGGTACCAAGGTCCAGGTCGAGATCGCCGAGATCGACTCCCGCGGCAAGCTCTCCCTGATCCCCGTGATCGACGGCGAGGCCGCCGGCGACGACGCTGACAAGGACGACTCCGACAAGTGACGTCGCGTAGTTCCCGTGTGACGGCCCGCCCCTCTTCGGAGGGGCGGGCCGTCGCCCGTACCCAAACACTGCTCAAGGGCGCGAACGGCATCGGCACCGTCCGGCGCACGGTCCTCCCCGGCGGACTGCGCGTGGTCACCGAGACCCTGCCGTCCGTCCGCTCCGCCACCTTCGGGATCTGGGCGCACGTCGGCTCCCGGGACGAGACGCCCTCGCTGAACGGCGCCACGCACTATCTGGAGCACCTCCTCTTCAAGGGCACCGAGAAGCGCAGCGCCCTCGACATCTCCTCCGCGATCGACGCGGTCGGCGGAGAGATGAACGCCTTCACGGCGAAGGAGTACACCTGCTATTACGCGCGGGTGCTCGACACCGATCTGCCGCTGGCCATCGACGTCGTGTGCGACATGCTCACCGGCTCGCTCATCCTCGAATCCGATGTCGACGCCGAGCGCGGAGTCATCCTCGAAGAGATCGCGATGACCGAGGACGACCCGGGCGACATGGTCCACGACCTGTTCGCCCAGACCATGTACGGGGACACCCCGCTCGGGCGCCCCGTCCTCGGCACCGTCGACACGATCAACGCGCTCACCGCCGACCGGATCCGCCGCTTCTACAAGAAGCACTACGACCCCACCCACCTGGTCGTGGCGGCCGCGGGCAACGTCGACCACAACAAGGTCGTACGCCAGGTCCGCGCGGCCTTCGAGAAGGCCGGCGCCCTCACCCGTACCGACGCCGCACCGGTCGGCCCGCGCTCCGGCACCAAGCGGATCCGCACCTCGGGCCGCGTCGAGCTGGTCAACCGCAAGACCGAGCAGGCCCACGTGGTCCTCGGCATGCCGGCCCTGGCCCGCACCGACGAGCGCCGCTGGGCGCTCGGCGTACTGAACACCGCGCTCGGCGGCGGCATGTCCTCCCGCCTCTTCCAGGAGGTCCGGGAGAAGCGCGGCCTCGCCTACAGCGTGTACTCGTACACCTCGGGCTTCGCCGACACCGGCCTCTTCGGCGTCTACGCCGGCTGCCGCCCCAACCAGGTCCACGACGTACTGCGGATCTGCCGGGACGAGCTGGACAAGGTGGCCGCCGACGGGCTCACCGACGAGGAGATCCGGCGGGCCGTCGGCCAGCTGTCCGGCTCCACCGTCCTCGGCCTGGAGGACACCGGCGCGATCATGAACCGCATCGGCAAGAGCGAGCTGTGCTGGGGCGACCAGATGTCGGTCGACGACATGCTGGCCCGGATCGCGGCCGTCACCCCGGACGAGGTCCGCTCGGTCGCACAGGATGTACTGGCCCAGCGGCCCTCGCTCGCCGTGATCGGCCCGCTGAAGGAGAAGCAGGCGGCCCGTCTCGACGAAGCGGTCGCCTAGTCCCCGTACGCACGTAAGGAAGCAAGCAACATGAGCAAGCTGCGCGTGGCAGTTCTCGGCGCCCAGGGCCGCATCGGCTCCGAGGCGGTCAAGGCCGTCGAGGCCGCCGAGGACATGGAACTGGTGGCCGCCCTCGGCCGCGGAGACAAGCTGGAGACGCTGGCCGAGGCCGGCGCCCAGGTCGCGGTCGAGCTGACCACCCCCGCCTCGGTGATGGAGAACCTCGAGTTCCTCGTCCGCCACGGCATCCACGGAGTGGTCGGCACCACCGGCTGGACCGAGGACCGCCTCGCCCAGCTGAACACCTGGCTCGCCGCCTCCCCGGCGACCGGTGTGCTCATCGCCCCGAACTTCTCCATCGGCGCCGTCCTGACGATGAAGTTCGCCGCTCAGGCCGCCCGGTACTTCGAGTCCGTCGAGGTCGTCGAACTGCACCACCCGAACAAGGTCGACGCCCCCTCCGGCACGGCGACCCGTACGGCGCAGCTCATCGCGGCCGCCCGTGCCGAGGCCGGCCTCGGCACGCAGCCCGACGCCACCGCCACCGCCCTCGACGGCGCGCGCGGCGCGGACGTCGACGGCGTCCCGGTGCACGCGATCCGCCTCCGCGGGCTGCTGGCCCACCAGGAGGTGCTCCTCGGCGGCGAGGGCGAGACCCTGACCATCCGTCACGACTCCCTGCACCACAGCAGCTTCATGCCGGGCATCCTGCTCGGCGCGCGCCGCGTGACGCAGACCCCGGGCCTCACCTTCGGCCTGGAAAACTTCCTCGAACTCGGCTGACGAGCAGGCGGCGGCACCCATGCGCGCGAAGATCCTCTACTTCATCACGGCCGCGGTCCTGGTCGTGTACTTCGTCCTGGTCGGCAGCCGGGGCCTGATGCTGATCCGGCACGGGACCTGGCTCACCGTCACCTTCGGGGTGGCCGTGCTGATCCTGCCGGTGATCGGGGTCTGGTTCCTCTGGAAGAACACCCAGTTCGTCACCAGGGCCAACCAGCTCGGAGCCGAGCTGGAGGCCGAGGGCGGACTGCCCGTGGACGAGCTGGAGCGGGACCAGTACGGCCGGATCCTGCGGGACTCGGCCGACGAGGTCTTCGCGCGCCGCAGGGCCGAGACGGAGGACGCGCCGGGGGACTGGCGCAGCTGGTTCCGCCTCGCCGTCGCCTACCACGACGCCCGCGACACCCCGCGGGCCCGCAAGGCCATGCAGCGGGCCATCTCCCTGCACGACGGAAAGCCCGTACAGGCCTGAGCCGGTACGGGCTTCCCGTGCGGGTGCCGCCCTTACGGGGGCGGCGGGCCGTCCGACCTCAGGCCGGTACGGCCCGGTACTCGTCGGCCCAGGCCCCCACCGAGTCGGCGGCCCGGTCGAAGGCCTCGGTCCGCGACAGGAAATCGGCGCTGTGGTCGGTCAGCAGGACCGGCAGCTCGGCTCCGCCGCGCGCCGCCACCGTCAGGGCCTGGCCCTGCACGGTCCTCGGCAGCCCGAGCCAGCGCACGGGCTGCTGCACCGTGCGGACCTCGCCGACCTGGTTCCAGGGGATCGAGCGGGTGGTGAAGAACCCGGCCACGCGCAGCCCCTTGGGGCTCACCCAGACGCCCGTGCGCAGCAGCCGCAGGGCGGAGCCGACCACGGCCAGCGAGGCCAGCAGACCGCCCAGGGCGCCGGTCCAGGTGCCGGCGGCCACGATGATCACCGTGGCGAACAGCATGAACGAGCCGAGCAGGAGCAGCAGCGAGGCGATGGCCACCCGCCAGGGACCCGGGCGGTAGGGACGGCGCCACCGGTCGGGGTCTTCGTAGGGGAGCGTCTCCCCGTTGTCGTGCGCGTCGAATGCGCCGTCGGCCGTCAGGAAGGGCAGGGGCACGGCAGGACCTCACTCACATGCACGTTCGGTTGGGCTGTGCCGTGAGGCTACCGCCCCTCGGAGGCCTCCGACTGCTGCGACTTCGCCGGTGCGTGGCTCGGCTGCAGTGCGGGGATGCCGAAGAGGAGCGATCCGACGAGCCCGGCGACGACGGTCAGTCCGACCAGACTACGTGCGGCGATCTGGGTCTTGCTCAGGCTCTCGCGCGGCGGCGGAGTGACGTTGCTGCGGAATCGGTCGGCCTCGGCGACGAAGGCGAACGGGACGGGTTCGCGCCGGCGGAACATGGGGAACGACTCTCCTCACGGTCGGGGCCCCGGTGAACGAGGGGGCAGGATGGGCGGACGTTCTACGGAGTAGGACGTACGAAAGGCCCGATCGGTGCCGTTTTCCGGGACATTAATCAAACTTTATGGCGCTGCGTCAGCTCCGCCGGGGGTGCCCCGTACGGCCTGTTCGCCCACTTCCGTACTGATGTACGAAGCAAGTCTGAAGTGTCCGTATTGCCACGTTTCGTAAAGTTCATCTAGGCTGATCAAACGGACCCGGCACTGCTTGAACCCCCGAGCAGGCAGTGCCGGGCTCCAACACCCTCATCACGTCCCCCGAGGGGACACCGCGAGCATGGCAGCGAGTAGCGTGTTACCCATGGCTCCGATCTCGACTCCGCAGACCCCCTTCGGGCGGGTCCTCACCGCCATGATCACGCCGTTTACGGCGGATGGCGCACTTGACCTCGACGGCGCGCAGCGTCTCGCCGTCCACTTGGTGGACGCAGGCAACGACGGCCTGATCATCAACGGCACCACCGGTGAGTCGCCGACCACCACTGACGCGGAGAAAAACGACCTCGTACGAGCCGTACTCGAAGCGGTCGGAGACCGGGCCCACGTGGTCGCAGGCATCGGCACCAATGACACCCGTCACACCCTCGAACTGGCCCGCCAGGCCGAGCGCACCGGCGCCCACGGCCTGCTCGCGGTCACCCCGTACTACAGCAAGCCGCCGCAGGAGGGCCTCTTCCGGCACTTCACGGCGATCGCCGACGCCACCGAGCTCCCGGTCATGCTCTACGACATCCCGGGCCGCAGCGGTGTCCCGATCAATACCGAAACACTCGTCCGGCTGGCCGAGCACCCCCGTATCGTGGCCAACAAGGACGCCAAGGGCGACCTCGGACGCGCCAGCTGGGCCATCGCGCAGAGCGGCCTGGCCTGGTACTCCGGTGACGACATGCTGAACCTGCCGCTCCTGTCGGTCGGCGCGGTCGGCTTCGTCTCCGTGGTCGGCCACGTGGTCACCCCCGAGCTCCGCGAGATGCTCGCGGCCCACTTGGGCGGCGACGTCCAGAAGGCCACCGAGATCCACCAGAAGCTGCTCCCCGTCTTCACCGGCATGTTCCGCACCCAGGGTGTGATCACCACCAAGGGCGCGCTGAACCTGCAGGGCCTGCCCGCGGGCCCGCTGAGGCTCCCGCTGGTCGAGCTGACCGCCGAAGAGACGGCGCAGCTCAAGATCGATCTTGCCGCCGGCGGGGTACAGCTCTGACACCAGACTTCACAACTGAATAAGCGGAACCACACAAGACAACAGCAAGTGCACGAATGACATGCGCGCCACGTGCCTCGACGGGTACGTGGCCGCGCGTGGTGAAGGAGAACCTTTTGAGCCATCCGCATCCTGAACTCGGTCCGCCGCCGAAGCTCCCCAAGGGAGGCCTTCGGGTCACCCCCCTGGGCGGCCTCGGTGAGATCGGCCGCAACATGACCGTCTTCGAGTTCGACGGCCGCCTGCTCATCGTCGACTGCGGCGTCCTCTTCCCCGAAGAGGAGCAGCCGGGCATCGACCTGATCCTGCCGGACTTCTCGTCCATCCGGGATCGCCTCGACGACATCGAGGGCATCGTCCTCACGCACGGCCACGAAGACCACATCGGCGCCGTCCCCTACCTCCTCCGGGAGAAGCCGGACATCCCGCTGATCGGCTCCAAGCTGACGCTGGCGCTCATCGAGGCCAAGCTCCAGGAGCACCGCATCCGCCCCTACACCCTCGAGGTGAAGGAGGGGGAGCGCGAGAACCTCGGCCCCTTCGACTGCGAGTTCATCGCGGTCAACCACTCCATCCCGGACGCCCTGGCCGTGGCCATCCGCACCGGCGCCGGCATGGTCGTGGCCACCGGCGACTTCAAGATGGACCAGCTGCCGCTGGACGGCCGCCTCACCGACCTGCACGCCTTCGCGCGTCTGAGCGAGGAGGGCATCGACCTCCTCCTCTCGGACTCGACGAACGCCGAGGTCCCGGGCTTCGTCCCGCCCGAGCGCGAGATTTCCAACGTCCTGCGCAACGTTTTCGCGAGCGCCAACAACCGGATCATCGTGGCCAGCTTCGCCAGCCACGTGCACCGCATCCAGCAGATCCTCGACGCCGCCCACGAGTACGGCCGCAGGGTCGCCTTCGTCGGCCGCTCGATGGTCCGCAACATGGGCATCGCCCGTGACCTGGGCTACCTGAAGGTTCCGGCCGGCCTGGTCGTGGACGTCAAGACCCTCGACGACCTGCCGCCCCACGAGGTCGTCCTGGTCTGCACGGGTTCGCAGGGCGAGCCGATGGCGGCCCTGTCCCGCATGGCGAACCGCGACCACCAGATCCGGATCGTCCCGGGCGACACGGTCATCCTGGCCTCGTCGCTCATCCCGGGCAACGAGAACGCGGTCTACCGCGTGATCAACGGCCTGACCCGCTGGGGCGCCAACGTCGTGCACAAGGGCAACGCCAAGGTGCACGTCTCGGGCCACGCCTCCGCCGGCGAGCTGCTGTACTTCTACAACATCTGCAAGCCGCGGAACCTGATGCCGGTCCACGGCGAATGGCGTCACCTGCGCGCCAATGCCGAGCTCGGCGCCCTGACGGGCGTACCGAAGGACCGCATCGTCATCGCCGAGGACGGCGTGGTCGTCGACCTCATCGACGGCAAGGCCCGCATCTCCGGCAAGGTCCAGGCCGGCTACGTCTACGTGGACGGCCTCTCGGTCGGCGACGTCACCGAAGCCCACCTCAAGGACCGCAAGATCCTCGGCGACGAGGGCATCATCTCGGTCTACGTCGTGGTGGACAGCACCACCGGCAAGATCGTCAGCGGCCCGAACATCCAGGCCCGCGGCTCCGGTATCGAGGACTCGGCGTTCACCTCCGTCCTGCCGAAGATCGAGGAAGCCATCGCCCGCGCCGCCGCGGACGGTGTGGCAGAGCCGCACCAGATCCAGCAGCTCATCCGCCGCACGATGGGCAAGTGGGTCTCCGACGGCTACCGCCGCCGCCCGATGATCCTCCCGGTCGTCGTCGAGGTCTGACCCTCGCCGTAGGCGACCACACCGGAGCGGGGCAACCGGATTTGCATCCGGGGGCCCCGCTCCAGTACGTTTACGTCTCCACCTCGCACGACCCCCCGGCACACACGTGTGCCCGGCCACGTCGATGCGGGCGGGTGGGATTCCAGAGCAGGGAAACCTGATAAAGTCTGGCTCGCCCGAAAGGGAATGGCTCTCCAATGGCCGTCCAATTCAAATCCAAGTCGGAAACGACGCGGAAATGATCTGGTAGAGTTGGAATCGCCGGAAAGGGAAAACGCGAAAGCGGATGACCTGGAAGGCGGAAAACAAGCGAGACAGACTCTGATAGAGTCTGAAACGCAAGAACAGAACGAAAAGCCCGGAGGAAAGCCCGAGAGGGTGAGTACAAAGGAAGCGTCCGTTCCTTGAGAACTCAACAGCGTGCCAAAAA
>NZ_JANAVF010000014.1 GCF_024213195.1 Streptomyces sp. TBY4
CCACCCCCCCCCCCCCCCCGCCCCCGGCACCGCCCCACCCGCAGCCAACCCCACCCACACAACCGGACGCCGGCCGGTCAACCCTCCGCCGGAGCGCGGCCCGTCAGGGCGGCCAGGCTGGAGCGGACGTGGTTCATGTGGGCCCGCATCTCCTCCTGCGACTCCCCGTGCTCCCGCAGGATCCGCTCCGTCTCCCTCCCCACCCGCTCCTCCCGCACCCGCGCCTCCGCAATCAACTCCCCCGCCCGAGCCTCCGCATCCTCCTGCCCGTGCCGCGCAGCCTCCTGCGCCGCCGCGAACCCCCGCTTCGCCTCCGCCAGCCGCGACTCCGCGTACCGCTCCAGCTCCGCGTGCCGCGACTCCAGCTCCGCCGCCCGCGCCCCCAGCTCCCGCTCCGCCGCGTCCCACCGCTCCGCATGCTCCTGCTCGCGCTCCGCGAGCATCGCGTCCGCCCGGCGCCCCGCATCCGCCAGCCCCGCCTGCGCCTCCGCCCGCCACGCCGCCGCGTCCTCCCGCGCCTCCGTCCGCGCGTCGTCCGCCTCGCGCCCCGCCCGCAGCAGCGCCTGCCGGGCCCGGACCTCCGTCTGCTCCCGCACCGCCTCCGCGTCGCCCCGCGCCAGCTCCGACACCCGGTCCGCGTGCGCCTCCGCCGCGCCCGCAGCCGCCACCGCGTCCGCCCGCGCATCGCCCCGTACGGTCTCGGCCTCCTCCTCGGCCAGCAGCAGGATCCGGCGCGCCCGCTCGCCGAGCTCCTCGTACGTCTGCGGGGCCAGTCCGGAGACCTCCACGCGCAGCCGCTCCGCCTCGGCCTCCATCTGCCGGACCAGTACGGTCAGCCGGGCCACCCGCTCCCAGGCCTCGTCCCGGCTCCCCGACAGCCGGGCGAGGTACCGGTCCACCTCTTCGGCCCGGTAGCCACGGCCACGCACGGTCGTAAAGGGTGCACTCATCCTGGAAGCGCCTCTCTCGCGGGGGTTCCTGCCAAGGATGCGTCATTTGCTCCCGGAAGCCCGAATGGCCGGGCCGATACCCCGTTGGGGGGTCACGACCCGGCCATCCGGCTCACCTCTGCAAGCAGGCGGGAACCACGCAAGCTCAGCGCAAACCGATCAGAGCAGCCCGTCCCACATCTGCTCCAGCAGCACCGACCACCAGTTCTCCGGCGACGCGAGCGCCGCACTGTCCAGCCCCACCAGATTCGCCTGGAAATCGACGGTCCAGCGGCCGGCCTGCTCCGGCGTCAGATGCTGGCGCAGCCGCCACATGTGACCCAGCATCGCCAGCGACCGCACGAACTGCGGCAGCGAGGAGTTCACGAACTGCGGGGGCACCGGAGCGCCCCCCGGACCCGCCTCCACCGGCACCGCCACGATGTGCGCAGTGCCGTACTGCACGCACAGCGCCTTGCCGAAGTCGCTGCCCACCACCAGGTACGAGCCCGCGTCCGAGGCCGGCTGCACCTGCCGCTGCGCCGCCAGCTCGGCCAGCGTCGGCAGCGGGGCACCCGGTACGGCCTGGGCCCAGAAGAACGGCCCGAAGTCCACCGGCAGACCCGCCCACATGAGGGTCTGCGCCACGATCTCCGGCACACCCTGCCGGGACACCGCGCGCTGCTCGAAGCGGAACACCCCCTGCGGCCCGAACGCCCCCGCCAGCTCCTGCGCGATCGCGTCCAGCGGGATCGCCGGCTGCAGCGGCAGCTGCGGCAGCGGTGCGCGCACCGGCGCGGGGCGCGCCGGCCCGTCCGCCACCTGGTGCAGTTCGCCCTGGTGGGTCAGCAGGTGCCGCATGCCCTGCTGGCGGCCCGCGTGGTCGGTCCCGTACGGGGCCACGTTCGTGATCCGGACCTGCGGCCAGGTTTCCCGGATCATGCGCGCGCAGTAGCCGCCGGGCAGCTCGCACGAGGCCAGCTCGGTGTGCAGCTCCAGCACCTGCTGCGGAGGCACGTTCATCGCCCGCAGCTCGTACAGGATCTGCCACTCCGGGTGCGGGGTGCCGGGCGCGGAACGGCGGATGAGCTGCTGCTCGGAACCGTCGGGCGCCCGGTACCGCAGCACGGCCTGGTAACCGGGACCGACCGTGGGCACCCCGGGAGCGGATGCCTGCGGCGCCGGTACGGGGGACTGCGGCGCGGGCCCGGGAGGCCCGGGCGGGCCGGGCTGCTGCGGACCGCCGGGGCCCGCCAGCATCGTGGCGGCGTACGCCTCACCACGCCCACCCGACGACCCGGGAGCCCCCGGCGGACCGGGAGGCGCGATCGGCTGCCCACCCACGGGCGGCCCCGCCAGCATCGTCGCAGCATGATCCAGCCCACCCCCGGGCACACCGGGCGGACCAGGAGGCGCGATCGGCTGCCCGGCACCCGGCACACCGGGCGGACCGGGAGGCTGCGGCCCACCCGGACCGGCCAGCATCGTCGCGGCGTACGCCTCACCACGCCCACCCGACGACCCGGGAGCCCCCGGCGGACCGGGAGGCGCGATCGGCTGCCCACCCACGGGCGGCCCCGCCAGCATCGTCGCAGCATGATCCAGCCCACCCCCGGGCACACCGGGCGGACCAGGAGGCGCGATCGGCTGCCCGGCACCCGGCACACCGGGCGGACCGGGAGGCTGCGGCCCACCCGGACCGGCCAGCATGGTGGCGGCGTACGAGGGCGACTCCGCACCCCCACCGGACGCACCGGAAGCACCCGGCGCACCGGGCGGCCCCGGCGGAGTCACGGTCCCCGGCGCCGCCGGCCGGTTGACCCGGGCCTTGCTCGTCGGCGCGTCGGCGATGTCCCCACCACCGGCGGGTCCCGCCGGCCCGGACTCCGGGTCCAGCGCCGGCACGACGGCGGTCTTCGGCAGCTCACTGCCCCTGGGCATCAAGGTCGTGCGCGCCTCCGGGCCCGGCCCCGACGACGGCGCGTCGTCCAGATCCGACCCGGACAGCGGCGGGGCGAACACCGTCGCCGGCAGCGGTACGGACACGGAGTCCGCACCGGGGTTCACGTCGGTCCCGGCCCAGGGCGTGGCCCCGGTCGGCACGGCGGCGGGCACCCCGTCGTTGGCGGTCGGCTCGTAGGGGACCTCTCCCCCGCGCCGCAGCGGCACCGGCTCGGGCGAGCCCGCCCCGGAAGCCTCCGGACCCGAGGGCGCCACCGGGGTTCCCACAGCATCCGAACCAGCCGGAACAGCCGAACCAGCCGAACCAGCCGAAGCGACCAGAACCTCCGGAACAGCCGGAGCGACCGGAGCCGCCGGGATCCCCGCCCGGTCCGCCGCCTCCTGGAGCCACTCCGGCGGACTCAGCATGAACGAGGTCTGCTCCGAGTCGATGCGCGGCACCGGCACCGAAGCCTCGGCCTGCGCGGCCGACGCCCCGTACTCCTCCTCGTAGCGGCGGATCACCTCACCCACCGGCAGGCCGGGCCAGAGCGTCACCTCCCCGCTGTCCCGCGCGATGACCAGCCGCTGCCGGCCGCCACCGGACACCGGACCGGCCGCGCGGTCCTCCGCCCACACCACGAAACCGAGTCCGAACTCCCGTACGCGCACCTCGCGGTGCTGGTACGCGGGCACGTCCCCGTTGATCCACTCCTCGGCGCGCTCCTGCGCCTGCGCAAACGTCACCATCGCGCCGTCACCCCTCCATCGGTGCCGCTGCCGGCCCGGCACCCGGAACCGAACGCTCCGCCGGACCCGCGCCCGGACCCCGGCCCGTCACGGGAACCGAGCGCGCGAATCCGCCGTCCACCATCAGACCGGCCACCGTTTCCAGTTCCGGCGGATTGCCCGCCAGCCGTTCCAGGAAGGCGTCGAAATCCGAACCGCACGGCAGCAGCAGCCGCTCCACGCGTTCCTGCACCGACCAGCCGTCCTGGTCGCGCGCATCGTCGAACGGGGAGAACCAGACCGAGCCGATCCCCTCCCCGCGCACCTTCACCGCGAGGAGCCCGCCCTGCGCGAAGGCCACGCACAGGTAGTCCTTCGTCAGGTGGTCCCGCAGGCACTTGTTGACGTAGACGAGGTCGTTGACCGCCGCTTCCTCGCGCACCGTGAAGAACGGCTGGTCCACGAGGAGTCCGAGCTCCACGTCGAGCCCCGTGCCCACCGGCGCGCAGCCGCCCGCCGCCTTCAGGAAGGCGCGGTACGCCTCCGGAAGCCGGTAGCCGAGGTCCTCCTCGACTCCCTGGACCTGCTGCTCGGACACCGAGACCACCGTCTTGGGCAGTCCCAGGTGCACCGGGCGCACCTCCTGCAACGGCCGCGTCCCGCGCTTGCCGTGGTCCACCGCCGCGGTCGCCAGACCGGCGTGGTGCCGCAGCAGGGACTTCACCTCGACCGGAATCAGCTCCATCCGGCGCGTACCGGACACGTGGTGCCAGGTCCAGCCGTGCGGGGTCGACACCGGGCCGACCGTGTCCCACAGTTCGTGGCCCGTCGCCCGCATCGCCGCGTTCGCGGACACGCAGTCCGTCAGGCGCAGCTCGTCCACGCCGAAGCCCTCCGGGGGCTCGGCGATCTCGACGGCCGCGCGCGCGTACAGCGCGAAGTCGGGATGTCCGTTCGCGTCGATGCGGACTCCGTGGGGATGGCGCGCGGCCCGGACGGGATCCGGGAAATGCACGACCTGCCCCGAATAAGCGGCGTTGGGTGGCGCGGCCTGATGCCCGAGCCGACCTGTCGTCATGGCGGTAGCCCCCTGCTGGATCTGGCTGGTTCACCACAGCCTATGTGCTCCGGCAAGGCCGTCACCCGCGCGTGCACAGGGACCCCCCGGGACGGGCGGGAAGTTCCGAATTGATACGAATATTCGACCCCGCTTCCACATGCCAGGGGACATTTGACAGGCTGTCCCCACAGCACGGGGGCGTGCGCGACAGCGGTCAGCACCGCGGCCACGGGAGGGAAAGCGCAACCATGCAGCACACGGCAACACGTACAGGGGCGGCCGACGCCCACTCAGGAGGCGCGGGAGCCCGCGGATCCGCGGACCCGGCAGGAACCGCAGGCCCCGCGGGAACCGGCGGCCCCGCCGCCGTCCCGGAGCAGCCCCGCGCCGCGGCCGAGCAGAGCGCCGGCCCCGGCGACCCCCGCCTGCGCTGGGGCGGCGGCGGGGACGGCCGCCCCGCCGTACCCACCCTCCGCTTCCGCCGCGACGGCATCCTGCCCACCGTGGCCGCCGCCCTGTCCGTACGCGGCGAAACCCTCACCGGAACCGCCGGCAAGGCCGACCAGCCCCCCGTCCTGCACGCCCTCGTACAGGACTTCCTCGACACCCTCACCAGCGGCCAGCGCGAACGTTTCACCGGCCGGTGCCCGGAGGCGATCCTGCTCTCCCGCCACCTCACCACCGTCGAGGGCTCCCGCAGCAAGCGCGCCTCGCGCAAACCCCTCACCCCCAGCGAAGCCCGCCGCTCGCTGAAACACTCCAAGATCACCGCCCGCCGCATCCGCGAGGACGGCGACCCGCTCCACGGCAGCTACGCACCGCCCTGCCGCTCCTGCGAGGCCCTCCTCGCCCACTTCGGCGTACGCCCCGTCGACCTCTCCCACCCCGAGTAGCCGCCATGACCACCACCTCCGCTTCCTACGCCCGCTCCTCGGCCACCCGCTTCCCCGTCGCCGTGGACTCCGCCCTGCGCACCGCCGGCTGGGAGCCGGGCCGCTGGGACATCAAGCAGGCCGAGTACTGGGCCGACGCCCTGCGCGACCACACCACCCCCGCCGGGCACCGGCACACCGTCTTCCCGGCCGCCGTCGAAGCCTGGGCCGAGTTCGGGAACCTCACCGTCACCGCCCCGGGCCCCGGCCGGCAGATCGCGCCCACCGCGATACGCCTCGACCCCCTCACGGGCCTCCACCTCGCCCGCACCTTCGCGGACCTCGGCCGCGCCCTGTCCACCCAGCTCTGCCCGCTCGGCGTCGAGGCCGACACCCACCAGACCGGAGGCGGCGCACACCTCGCCCTCGACCGCGAGGGCCGCGTCTACTGCGTGGACCACACCGGCGACTGGTACCTCGGCGCGAGCCTCGACGAGGCCCTCACCCTCCTCCTCACCGGCCTCCAGCCGACCCGCCTGACGACGGGCTGACCCACGGGCCGGCGTACGGACGGGCCGACCCACCCGGCCGGCCCACCGACCCACCGGCCGCCTAGCCCAGCTCCGGAAGCCGCTCCCCGTCCCCCGGGTAGCGGCCCTCCTCCAGCCGGAACAGGTACGCCCGCAGATCCGCGGCGAGCCCACCCTTCAAGTACGCCCGGAATTCCAGGGCCCCCGCCGCCGCGTCCAGATCGGCGGGGTGGACGCTCTTCGCGTACTCCGCCAGCGTCAGCGCCACGTGCTCCTCGACCCGGCCCCGCCCGGCCCACCACAGGCGCACCGCCTCCGGGGTCCACCAGCGGTCCCCGTCGTACGCATACTCCTGGAAGGGCTCCTCGTCCGCCGCGTTCACCACCTCGCGCACCTGGCCCGGGCTCCGCGGCTGCCGGAAGACGTACTCGAGATTGCCCTCGCAGCTCGCCGCGTACATCACGTTGTCCGGCGCGTTCAGCCGACCGGTCCAGCACATGTCGGTCTCACCCGTGTAGAAGGGCCCCGGCACGTTCAGCCACAGCCGCTTCTCCCACCGCCCCTGGAACAGCTTCCGGTCCTCGTCCGTCAGCTCCGCCACCGGATCCCAGCCCACCGTCATATCCCGCTCTCCCCCTGCCCAGTCCACCGCGCCTCACAGCTGCGGCAGCCGCTCCCCGGCCTCCGGATACCGGCCTTCCTCCAGCCGGAAAAGATACGCCCGCAGATCGACGGCGAGGCCGTCGTCCAGATACCCCTGGAACTCCCGCACTCCGGCGGCGACCTCCTCGTCATCGACGGAGCCGCCCGGCCCGAAATCCGCCAGCGACTCGGCCAGGTGCTCGGCGACCCGCCCCCGGCCCGCCCACCACTCCCGCACCTCCGCCGGGGTCCACCGCAGGTCCCCATCGCAGAAGTACTCCCCGAAGGGATCGGCCCACGCCGCCCCCGACAGCGCCCGCACCTCCGCCGGATTCCTCGGCTGCCGGAACACGTACTCCGTGCAGTACAGGCTGTCCGCCGTGTACAGCACGTTGTCCGGAGCTTCCATCCGCCCGGTCCAGCAGTTGTCCGTCATCCCCGTCCAGAACGGCCCCGGCACGTTCAGCCACAGCCGCTCCGGGCGCTCCCCGCCCCTCTCGAAACTGCTGCGCTCGTCGTCCGTCAGTTCCCCGACCGGATCCCAGGCCATCCCCGCTACCCCCGTTCGCTCGGCAGGACCGCCGAGACCTTGAAACCGCCCTCGTCCGTCGGCCCGGACACGAACACCCCGCCCAGCGCGAGCACCCGCTCCCGCATCCCGACCAGACCGTTCCCGCCGCTCGGCAGCCCCGGCTCGGCCGCCTTCCCGTCGCACGGCCCGTTCTCCACCTGCATGGCCACCTCACCCTCCCGGTGAGCCAGCCGTACGACGACCCGCGCCCCCGGAGCGTGCTTGTGGCAGTTGGTCAGCGCCTCCTGCACCACCCGGTACGCCGTCTGCTCCACCTCCGCCGCGTACCCGCAGCACTCCCCGCGCACATCCAGCTCCACCACCATCCCGGCCGCCCGCGACTGCCCGACCAGCGCCTCCAGCTCGCCCAGCGAAGGCCCGTCCTCGAAGCTCCCGACCAGCGCCACCGGCACCGCCACGGCCGCCGGCTTCGGCGCCTCCGCCCGCAGCACGCCGAGCATCTCGCGCAGCTCCGTCAGCGCCTGCCGCCCCATGTCCCCGACCAGCGCGGCGTTCTTCGCCGCCTTCACCGGGTCCTTGGCCGCGATCGCCTGGAGCGCCGCCGCGTGCACCACCATGAGCGACACCCGGTGCGCCACCACGTCGTGCATCTCCCGCGCGATCCTGGTCCGCTCCTCCGTACGGGCCCACTCGGCCCGCTCCTCCGCCCGGTCCGCGAGCAGCGACAGCTCCCGCTCCAGCGAGTCCGCCCGCTCCTGCAGGCTCTCCATCAGCCGCCTGCGGGCCGCCGTGTACAGCCCGAACAGCACCGGCGGCACGGTCAGCGCCACCGCCACGAACACGGACAGGGTGATGACGAGGGTGCGGCTGACCTCGCCGGACACCGGTGTCCGCATGTACATCACCACGAAGATCGCGGCCAGCGACATCGACGCCAGCGTCGCGGTGATCCGCCGGGGCACCTCGGAGGCGGCCAGCGTGTACAGCCCGACCACCCCGAGCAGGAACCCCATGGCCGCCGGCGACACCGCGATGCCGACCAGCACCACGACGATCGGCCACCGCCGCCGCAGCACGAGCACGGCCCCGACCACGACTCCGAACAGCACCCCGGCGAACACCGGGATCCCCGCCTCCCGGGCGAACCCGACGCCCTCCACCCCGCACTCGACGGCGGACACCGCGCCGAGCCCCACGTCCAACACGGCCGACCTGCGCCGCTCCCACCACAGGGGCCCGTCCCGACCGGCCCCGTCCCGCTCTTCCCCCGTACTGGTCATGCCGACCAGCGTACGCAGCCACCGCTGCACGGCGCCGACCGAAAATCCCGAAACCGCCAGCAATCGCACGTCCGACCGAATCGCCCACGGATCAGGACCGGCATCCCGCATTCCGTACGCAGGAACGCGGGCGACACGCACCGGGGTTGCCTCGGGATGCGCGTCCTCGAGGGCTCCGATTTGTACCGTCGCATTGAGGGCGTCCGGTGCGGCATAGTAGGAGCCGTCGAACCAACCATGAGGGCGGAATGTCCGATTTGGTTGAAAAAATAATCCCCTGTGGTGTAATTGGCAGCACTGAGGCTTTTGGTGCCTTATGTTCGGGTTCGAGTCCTGACAGGGGAGCCTTGCAGGTTCGGGTCCTGACTGCCCCAGTCGGGACCCGGCTTCGTTTCCGGGTCATGACCCACCGGTATCCTTCACGGGTCCACCACCCGAAGCCGAAGGGCACACCCGTGAGCGCCAACCGCCCGGCAGCCGTCGTCGTACTCGCAGCGGGTGAAGGCACCCGCATGAAGTCGGCCACACCCAAGGTTCTGCACGAGATCAGCGGGCGCTCGCTCGTCGGTCACGTCGTCGCCGCCTCCCGCGAGCTGGACCCGAACCACCTCGTCGTCGTCGTCGGGCACGCCCGCGAGCAGGTCACCGCGCACCTCGCCGAGATCGACGCCGACGTCCGCACCGCGGTCCAGTACGAGCAGAACGGCACCGGGCACGCCGTCCGGATGGCCCTCGAGGAGCTGGGCGGCGACCGCCCGGCCGGCACCGTGGTCGTCGTCTGCGGCGACACCCCGCTGCTGACGGGCGAGACCCTGGCCGTGCTGACGGCCACGCACGAGGCCGACGGCAACGCCGTCACCGTGCTGACCGCCGAGGTGCCGGACTCCACCGGCTACGGCCGCATCGTCCGCGACGAAGCGACCGGCGCGGTCACCGCGATCGTGGAGCACAAGGACGCCACCGACGCCCAGCGCGCCATCCGCGAGATCAACTCCGGGGTCTTCGCCTTCGACGGCGCCCTCCTCGTGGACGCCCTCGGCAAGGTCCGCACCGACAACAGCCAGGGCGAGGAGTACCTCACCGACGTGCTCGGCATCCTGCGCGAGGCCGGCCACCGCGTCGGCGCGGCCGTGGGCGCGGACCACCGGCAGATCCTCGGGATCAACAACCGGGTGCAGCTCGCCGAGGCCCGTGCGCTGCTGAACGCCCGCCTGCTGGAGCGCGCCATGCTCGCGGGCGTGACGATCGTGGACCCGGCGAGCACGCTCGTCGACGTGGCGGTGACTTTCGGCCAGGACGCGATCGTGCACCCCGGCACCCAGCTGCTCGGCACCACGCACGTGGCGGAGCGGGCGGAGGTGGGCCCCAACACCCGCCTGAAGGACACGCACGTCGGTGCGGGCGCCCGGGTGGACAACACCGTGGCGGACACCGCCGTCGTCGGCGCCTCGGCGAGCGTCGGCCCCTTCGCGTACCTGCGTCCGGGCACGAACCTGGGCGCGAAGGCCAAGGCCGGTACGTACGTGGAGATGAAGAACGCCACGATCGGCGAGGGCACCAAGGTCCCGCACCTGTCCTACGTCGGCGACGCGACGATCGGCGAGTACACGAACATCGGCGCGGCCAGCGTGTTCGTGAACTACGACGGTGAGCACAAGCACCACACCACCGTCGGCTCACACTGCAAGACGGGTTCGGACAACATGTTTGTGGCACCCGTCACCATCGGGGACGGCGCCTACACGGCCGCCGGCTCGGTGATCACGAAGGACGTGCCGGCCGGCGCACTGGCCGTGGCCCGGGGCCAGCAGCGGAATATCGAGGGCTGGGTGGCCCGCAAGCGTCCGGGAAGTGCCGCCGCCACGGCGGCCCAGTCGGCGGCAGACGAGGCCTCCGGCGAACGCTGAGGTGAACTGACCGGAAACGGCTACGCCGGAGACGGCGTACCGTGATAGGTGCACGCAATTCGGCTGGCTCACCGTGTGCGGGACGGACGCACATGGGGGCGAGCAGCTTTCCCACGTCTGAGGAGACAGTGCTGTGACCGGGATCAAGACGACCGGCGAGAAGAAGCTGATGCTCTTCTCCGGCCGCGCCCACCCCGAGCTGGCCGAGGAGGTCGCGCACCAGCTCGGTGTCGGCCTCGTGCCGACCAAGGCTTTCGACTTCGCGAACGGTGAGATCTACGTCCGCTTCCAGGAGTCGGCGCGTGGCGCGGACTGCTTCCTGATCCAGAGCCACACGGCTCCGATCAACAAGTGGATCATGGAGCAGCTGATCATGATCGACGCGCTCAAGCGCGCGTCGGCACGCTCCATCACCGTGATCGTCCCGTCCTACGGGTACGCCCGCCAGGACAAGAAGCACAAGGGCCGCGAGCCGATCTCGGCGCGTCTGGTCGCGGACCTGCTGAAGACCGCGGGTGCTGACCGCATCCTCACGGTCGATCTGCACACGGACCAGATCCAGGGCTTCTTCGACGGCCCGGTCGACCACCTTTCGGCCCTGTCGGTCCTCGCGGACTACGTCGGTGCGAAGGTCGACCGCTCGAAGCTGACGATCGTCTCCCCGGACGCCGGCCGCGTACGGGTCGCCGACCGCTGGTGCGACCGTCTGGACGCGCCGCTGGCGATCGTGCACAAGCGCCGCGACAAGGACGTCGCCAACCAGGTGACCGTCCACGAGGTCGTCGGTGAGGTCAAGGGCCGCGTCTGCGTCCTGGTCGACGACATGATCGACACCGGTGGCACCATCTGCGCCGCTGCCGACGCGCTCTTCGCGCACGGCGCGGAGGACGTCATCGTGACGGCCACGCACGGCATCCTGTCGGGCCCCGCGGCCGACCGCCTGAAGAACTCCAAGGTCAGTGAGTTCGTGTTCACGAACACCCTGCCGGACCCGTCCGACCTGGAGCTCGACAAGATCACGGTGCTGTCCATCGCCCCGATGATCGCCCGCGCGGTGCGCGAGGTCTTCGAGGACGGCTCGGTCACCAGCCTGTTCGAAGAGCAGCAGTAGATCCAGCAGTAGATCCTTTTTGGGTACGGCCTCCCCGCCGGGTACACTCCTTGAGTTGCTCGGCGAGGGAGGCCGTACCTGTTTCCGAACAGGTTTCCGGTGCTCCGTTATCGACGCGCTCTTCGTAGCAGGCCGTGATTCGGCCGGGTGACTGTCGTCCATTTCCGTCACCCCACGAGGAGTGAGCATGTCCGAGATCAAGCTTTCCGCGAAGGTCCGCGAGAACTTCGGCAAGGGTTCCGCCCGTCAGGCGCGTCGTGACGCCCTGACCCCCGCGGTCATCTACGGCCACGGCACCGACCCGAAGCACGTCAACGTGGACGCCCACGCGCTCCAGCTGGCGCTGCGCACCCCGAACGTCCTGATCTCCCTGGACATCGCGGGCGCCGGCACCGAGCTGGTCATCCCGAAGGCCGTTCAGAAGCACCCGCTGAAGCGTTCGATCTCCCACGTCGACTTCCTGATCGTCAAGAAGGGCGAGAAGGTCACCGTCGACGTCGCGATCGTCACCGAGGGCGAGCTGGCCCCGGGCGGCAACATGCTGGAGACCCTCCAGAACACCATCTCCGTCGAGGCCGAGGCCACGCACATCCCGACCGAGGTCACCGTCTCGATCGCGGGCCTGGAGGCCGGTACCACCATCACCGCCTCCGACCTGGTCCTGCCGGCCGGCACCACCCTGGCCGTCGACGGCGACATCGCCGTCCTGCAGGTCATCGGCGCGTCGGCCGAGGAGCCGGCCGCGGAGGCGGGCACCGAGGCCTGAGCCTCGCCCCTCCCTCTCAGCACTTGCTGAACGACCGCCGTCCGGCTCCACTGGAGCGGGACGGCGGTCGTCTTCGTATAAGGAGCTTTTGATGTCGGACGACGCGGCGCCCTGGCTGATCGTGGGCCTCGGGAACCCGGGTGCGGAGTACGCGGGCAACCGCCACAACATCGGTTTCATGGTGGCCGACCTGCTGGCGGAGCGGATGCGCGGCAAGTTCAAGGCGCACAAGGCCCGCGCCCAGGTGGTCGAAGGCCGCATGGGCCCGCCGGGACCCCTGAACCGGCGCGTGGTGCTGGCCAAGCCCATGTCGTTCATGAACCTGTCCGGCGGCCCGGTGACGGCGCTGCGGGACTTCTACAAGGTGCCGCTGGACCGGATCGTCGCAGTCCACGACGAGCTGGACATCGACTACCCGACGCTGCGGCTGAAGCTGGGCGGCGGGGACAACGGCCACAACGGGCTGAAGTCGATGACCAAGGCGATGGGCCCGGACTACCACCGGGTGCGCTGCGGCATCGGCCGGCCGCCGGGCCGGATGCAGGTCGCCGACTTCGTGCTGAAGGACTTCTCCTCGACGGAGCGCAAGGAGCTGGACTGGTTCGTCGACCGTTCGGCGGATGCGGTGGAGTGCCTGATCCAGGAGGGTCTGGAGCGGGCGCAGTCCACGTATAACAGCTGAGACTGATACGGCAGCGGGCCCGCACACCTTCGAGGTGTGCGGGCCCGCTGCTGTGTGGTGCGGGGTCTCAGCCGGTGTTGCGCAGGCCGGCAGCGACGCCGTTGACGGTGAGGAGCAGGGCCCGGGACAGGATCGGGTCCGCCTCCTCGCCGCGCTCGGCGGCCGCGCGCTGGCGGGCCAGCAGGGAGACCTGGAGGTAGGAGATCGGGTCGAGGTAGGCGTCGCGGACCGCGAAGGTCTGCTGGAGGACCGGGTTGGAGTCGAGGAGCTTCTCGCCGCCGGTGATCCGCAGGACCTCGCGGACGGTGAGCTCGTGCTCGGCCTCGATGCGGGCGAAGACGTGCTTGAGCTCGTCGGGGACGAGGGTGTCGACGTAGTGGCGGGCGATCCGCAGGTCCGTCTTGGCCAGGGTCATCTCGACGTTGGACAGGAAGTTGCGGAAGAAGTGCCAGCGCTCGCCCATTTCGGCCAGCGCATCGCCCTGGCCGGCCTCGCGCAGGGCCTTGAGGCCCGAGCCGACGCCGTACCAGCCGGGGACGATCTGGCGGGACTGGGTCCAGCCGAACACCCACGGGATGGCGCGCAGGCCGTCGAGGCCGGCGCCGGAGTCGGGGCGGCGGGAGGGGCGCGAGCCGAGGTGGAGGTCGGCGAGCTGGTCGACGGGGGTGGCGGCGAAGAAGTACGCCGGCAGGTCCGGGTCCTCGACGAGTTCGCGGTACGCGCCGTGCGCGGCGTCGGAGACGGTGTCCATGGCCGCGTCCCAGCGGGCCAGGTCCTCGTCGGACTGGCGCGGGGCGGTGTGCAGGGCGGAGGCCTGGAGGGTGGCCGCGACGGTCAGTTCCAGGTTCTCGCGGGCCAGGGACGGTACGAGGTACTTGTCGGAGATGACCTCGCCTTGCTCGGTGACCTTGATCTC
Source organism: Streptomyces sp. TBY4 (assembly GCF_024213195.1). Lineage (GTDB taxonomy): Bacteria > Actinomycetota > Actinomycetes > Streptomycetales > Streptomycetaceae > Streptomyces. Next base: position 13,898 of record NZ_JANAVF010000014.1, read on the forward strand.
GCCTTCCAGGGTGCCCCAGGGCTGCGCGAGGATCGCGTCGTGCGAGGGGCCGCCGCCGCGGCCGACGGTGCCGCCGCGGCCGTGGAAGAGGCGCAGGCGGACGCCGTAGCGGTGGGCCACGTCGCGCAGTCGGCGCTGGGCGCGGTGGATCTCCCACTGGCTGGTGGTGATGCCGCCGAACTTGGAGGAGTCGGAGTAGCCGAGCATGACCTCCTGGACGTCGCCGCGCAGGGAGACCAGGCGCCGGTAGGAGGGGTCGGCGAGCATCTCGTCGAGGATGACGTCGGCGGCCTTGAGCTCGTCGGTGGTCTCCAGGAGCGGGACGATGCCGATCTTGGCCCAGCCGCCGTGCAGGTCGAGGAGACCGGCTTCGCGGGCGAGGACGGCGGCGGCGAAGACGTCGTCGGCGCCCTGGCACATCGAGATGATGTAGGACTCGATGACCTCGGGGCCGAACTTCTCGAAGGCGTCCTTGATGGCGCCGAACACGCCGAGGGTCTTCTGGCCGGCCGCGTCGAGCGGGGCCGGGGTGGGCGCGAGCGGGCGGCGCGAGCGCAGTTCCTTGGCCAGGAGCCGGCCGCGGTAGTCGCGGGGCATGTCGGCGTAGCGCCAGGACTCCTCGCCGAGGCGGTCGAAGAGCTGGCCGAGCGCGTGGTGGTGGGCGTCGGCGTGCTCGCGTACGTCCATGGTGGCGAGCTGGAGGCCGAAGGCGGCCAGGGTGCGGATGGTGCGGTCCATGCGGCCGTCGGCGAAGAGGGCGCCGCGGTGCTCGCGCAGGGAGGTCTGGATGAGGGTGAGGTCGGTGAGCAGCTCGGCGGTGCCGAGGTAGTCGCGGCCTTCCTCGTGCGGGATGCCCTTGGCGAGGCGTTCGCGGGTGTTGAGGAGCTTCTGCCGGATGCAGGTGGCCTTGAGACGGTACGGCTCTTCGGCGTTGAGCCGCTTGTAGCGCGGGCTGATCTCCGGGAGGCGTTCCAGGTCGGCCTGGAGGGAGCTGAGGAGCTCCTCGGTGGCGCCGGTGTAGCGGATGGAGTTCGACAGGAGTCCGCGCAGGAAGTCGATGAGTTCCAGGGCGTCGGTGATGCCGTGCTCGTGCTGGAGGATCAGGACGTCGCGGGTGACGTCGGGGGTGACGTTGGGGTTGCCGTCGCGGTCGCCGCCGATCCAGGTGCCGAAGGTGAGGGGGCGGGTGCCGGCGGGGATCTCGATGCCGACGCGCTGGAGCTCCGCGGCGAGGTCCTCGAGGACGTCGCCGACGGCGCCGGCGTGCAGTTCGTCGAGGTAGTAGATGGCGTTGCGGGCCTCGTCGGCGGGCTCGGGGCGGACGACGCGCAGTTCGTCGGTCTGCCAGACGAGGTCGATGTTCTCGGCGAGGCGCAGGTCGTGGCGGCGGCGTTCGCCGGCGCCGGAGACGGGCTCTTCGAGGAGGGCCGCGATGCGGCGCAGCTTGTTGAGGACGCTGCGGCGGGCGGCTTCGGTGGGGTGCGCGGTGAAGACGGGGCGGACGTTGAGGTTCTTGACCGTCTCGCGCAGGTGCTCGGGGTCCGCGTCCTTGAGCATGTCGGCGGTGCGGGCGAGGAGGCCGCCTTCGGCGGCGCGGTGGGCGCGCAGTTCCTTGCCGCGGTGCACCTGTTCGGTGACGTTGGCGAGGTGGAAGTAGGTGGAGAAGGCGCGCACCAGCTTGGCGGCGGTCTCCAGGTCGGTGTCGCCGAGCAGCTCGGCGGCGGCTTCGCCGTCCGTGCGGGTGAGGGCGCGCACCTTTTCGACGAGGTCGAGGAGTTCCTGGCCCTCCTGGCGTACGAGGGTCTCGCCGAGGAGGTCGCCGAGGCGGCGGATGTCCGCGCGCAGCTCGGCGTTGGCCGCGCCGGCGGGGGTGGTTGCCGGGGCGGTGGTCGAGTGGGCCTGGTCGGCACTGCTCACAGGTGCGGCTCCTTGCAGTGTTTCGAGCGCTACTGGGAGGTGGGCCCCGGGTGCGCGCGGTGGTGCCGGTCCGGACGTGGGTCCGGCGGTGCCACCGCTCCTGATGCGCAGCTCGGGCTGCCCGTGCGGACCGCGCTGTCCGACGACACCAGGATAGGTGGCCCGTACCGGTGACCAGGCCCCTGTGTCACCAGGCGGGACGGAGGTCCTGCGGCCCGGGCCGCCCGGCCCGGCTGCGGGCGCGCTCCTCTTGCCCCGTGGGGGACCTTTGCCATACTTACGTTGCCGTAGGTTACGCGTCCGTAGGGATGGGTGGCCGGGCGGCGCGCCTGCCGACTCCCTCACCCCCCAGGGGACACACCTATGACCATCAGTCCCGACGTGATCGAGGACGCCCCGGCGCCTTCCGCCGCGTCCGCGCCGTCCGCGACCCTCGGCGGTGAGAACAAGCGGTCCGTCGAGCAGATCGCGCTGCTGCTGTTCATCACCGTCCCCTTCCTCGCACTGCTGGTGGCCGTTCCGCTCGCCTGGGGCTGGGGGGTGAGCTGGCTGGACGTGGGCCTGATGGTCTTCATGTACTTCCTGACCTGCCACGGCATCACCATCGGCTTCCACCGTTACTTCACGCACGGTTCCTTCAAGGCGAAGCGGCCGCTGCGGATCGCGCTGGCGATCATGGGTTCGATGGCGGTCGAGGGGCCCCTGGTGCGCTGGGTGGCCGATCACCGCAAGCACCACAAGTACTCGGACCACGAGGGCGACCCGCATTCGCCGTGGCGTTTCGGCGAGACGGTGCCGGCGCTGATGAAGGGCCTGTGGTGGGCGCACATCGGGTGGCTCTTCGACGAGGAGCAGACCGACCAGCAGAAGTACGCCCCGGACCTGATCAAGGACCCGGCGATCCGCCGCATCTCGCGGGACTTCATCTTCTGGACGATGTTCTCGCTGGCGCTGCCGCCGCTGGTGGGCGGTCTGGTGACGATGTCGTGGTGGGGGGCGTTCACGGCGTTCTTCTGGGGGTCGCTGGTCCGGGTCGCGCTGCTGCACCACGTGACGTGGTCGATCAACTCGATCTGCCACGCGGTGGGCAAGCGTCCCTTCAAGTCGCGTGACCGCTCGGGCAACGTGTGGTGGCTGGCGGTGCTGTCCTGCGGGGAGTCCTGGCACAACCTGCACCACGCCGACCCGACCTCGGCCCGGCACGGTGTGCTGCGCGGCCAGGTCGATTCCAGTGCGCGGCTGATCCGCTGGTTCGAACAGCTGGGGTGGGCGTCGGACGTCCGCTGGCCGTCGGAGGCCCGCATCGACGCCCGACGCAAGGAAGAAGCGTCGAACGCGGCATGATGGGGGGCGTGGGAAACGACGGCAGCAGTTCCAGCAGCGAGAAGCCCAGGCGCAGCCGCCGGGTCCGGATGACGGGCGCCGAGCGGCGTCAGCAACTGCTGGACATCGGTCGCACCCTGTTCGCCGAGAAGGGGTTCGAGGGCACGTCGGTGGAGGAGATCGCGGCGAAGGCCGGGGTGTCCAAGCCGGTGGTCTACGAGCACTTCGGCGGCAAGGAGGGCCTCTACGCGGTCGTCGTGGACCGTGAGATGCGCCAGCTGCTGGACGGGGTGACGGGCGCGCTGACGGCGGGGCATCCGCGGGAGCTGCTGGAGCAGGCGGCGTTCGCGCTGCTGGACTACATCGAGAGCTACACGGACGGTTTCCGGATCCTGGTCCGCGACTCCCCCGTGGCGCAGTCGACGGGCACCTTCGCCTCGCTGATCAGCGATATCGCCACGCAGGTCGAGGACATCCTGGGTCTGGAGTTCAAGGCGCGCGGGTTCGACCCGAAGCTGGCCCCGCTGTACGCGCAGGCGCTGGTCGGGATGGTCGCGCTGACGGGGCAGTGGTGGCTGGAGACGCGCCAGCCGAAGAAGGCCGAGGTGGCGGCGCACCTGGTGAACCTGTCCTGGCACGGGCTGGAGAACCTGGAGGCGAAGCCGCGGCTGGTGGGTCACCGCAAGAAGTGAGCCCCGTACCGCGTGGGGACGTACATACGACGGCGCCCCGTCACCGGAGTTCCGGTGGCGGGGCGCCGTCGCGTGGTGCGTCAGTCGTTTTCCGGGCTGTGCTTCTCCAAGAACTCGATCCGGTTGCCGACCGGGTCCTCGGAGTAGAAGCGCCGGTGCCCCGGCAGGTTGTCGTCCCAGACGACCGTGGCGCCGCGCGTCTGCAGTCTGTGCGCGTAGGCCTCGATGCCCTCGACCCTGAGTCCCGGGTGGGCCTTGCGCGCGGGGTGGAAGTCCTCCTCCACGCCGAGGTGGAGCTGGACGGGCCCGGCGGCGAACCAGCAGCCGCCGCGTGCCGCGAGCACCGGCGGTTTGGGGATCTCGGTCATGCCGAGGACCTCGGTGTAGTAGGCGCGCAGCCGGTCTTCCGAGCCGGGTGGGGCGGCGAGCTGGACGTGGTCGACTCCGGCGAGCATGGTCAGGCCTCCTTGCGGGCGACGGCGAAGATCCGGCGGAACGGGAAGACGGTGCCGCGGGGGCCGGTGGGGTAGGCGGCGCGGAGCAGGGTGCGGTACTCGGCGAGGAAGGCGAGGGCGGCCTCCTCGTCGTCGGCGAGGGCGGTGAGGACGGGCCGCAGTGCGGTGCCCTTGACCCAGTCCAGTACCGGGTCGGGGCCTTCGAGCAGCTGGTGGTACGTGGTCTCCCAGACGTCGGCGGCGCAGCCGAGTTCGGTGAACCGCTCCAGGTATCCGGCGGGTTCGAGGATGTGGATGTAGCGGGCTCCGTGTCCGGCGAGCCGGGTCCGCCAGCGCGGGGTGTCGCAGAGGTCGGCGAGGATCCGGTGGCTGGGGGCGGTGAAGTTGCCGGGGATCTGGAAGGCGAAGGTGCCGCCGCGGCGCAGTCCGTTGATCCAGGGGGCGAAGGATCCGGCGTGGCCGGGGACCCACTGGAAGGCGGCGTTGGAGACGATCAGGTCGTAGGGCTCTTCGGGGAGCCAGTCGGCGAGGTCGGCGTGGCGGAAGTCGAGCCGTCCGCCGCCGCCGGTGGGGCCGGCGTACTCGGCGTCGGCGCGGTGGAGCATCTCCGGGGAGAGGTCGTAGCCGGTGATGCGGGCGGCGGGCCAGCGGTCCGCGATGAGCGCGGTGACGTTGCCGGGGCCGCAGCCGAGGTCGGCGATGCGGGCGGTGCGGGAGGGGAGCTCGGGTATGCGGGCCAGGAGGTCGAGGAAGGGCCTGGCCCGGTGGCCGGCGTGCCGGAGGTACTGCTGGGGGTCCCAGGTGGGGGCGGTCGGCGTGGCGGTGGGGGCGGTGGGCGCGTCGGTATCGGAATGCATGTTCGAGCCTCCCTGCTGGCGGTGCGGTTGGAATCGGAAGCTTCTCCGGCCCCCTCCATGCCCCATGGTGGCGGAAAATATATCTCGACGTCAAGATATTTGGGATCGAGATGCTCGATTTAAAGAGACTTCACATCGACAGACCCTTTACACTGATCGGCATGGAGGACGAGGTCGACCGACTGGTCGCGGCATGGCGGCGGGAGCGCCCTGACCTCGACGTGGAACCACTTGAGGTACTCAGCCGCGTCAGCAGGCTCGCGCGGCACCTCGACCGCGCCCGCCGGCTGGCCTTTTCCGAGCACGGCCTGGAGCCCTGGGAGTTCGACGTCCTGACCTCGCTGCGGCGGGCCGGCGCGCCCTACCAGCTCTCCCCCGGCCAGCTGCTGACGCAGACCCTGGTGACCTCCGGGACCATGACCAACCGCATCGACCGGCTCGCCAAGAAGGGCCTCGTCGAACGGCTTCCGGACCCCAACGACCGCCGCGGGGTCCTGGTGCGCCTCAGCCCCGAGGGCCGCGACCGCGCCGACCAGGCGCTCGCCGGGCTGCTGGCCCAGGAACGGGCGATCCTGGCCCAGCTCTCACGGACGCAGCGCGCCGATCTCGCCGGCCTGCTACGCCAGTTGACCGCTCCGTTCGACAACATCCCCGGCTAGCCCCTGCCCCGGCAGTCCGGGCAGGTCGGCCGGCCGTACGCCGGCCCGCCGGGCCAGGGCGACCGCCGCGAGCGTGGAGTGCACGCCCAGCTTGCCCAGCACGTTCTGCATGTGGGTGCGGACGGTGTGCGGGGAGAGGAACAGCCGCGCGGCCACGTCCTTGCGGCCCAGCCCCGCCACCATGCAGCGCAGCACCTCGTGTTCCCTCGGCGTGAGGGACTCCACCAGCCGTTCGCTGTCGGTACGGTGCTTGCGCGCCGCGGTCAGTTCGCGGAGCACCCCGGTGAGCAGTGCGGGCGGGAGGTGTGTCTCCTCGCGCAGGACTCCGCGGATGACGGCCAGGAGCCGCGAGAGCGAGCAGTCCTTGGCCACCCAGCCCGAGGCTCCCGCCTGGAGGGCGAGGGCGGCCCGGCGCGCGTCGTCGCGCTCGGCGAGCACGACCGTGCGGACGGCCGGATGGGACACCCGTACGCCCGCCACCAGCGCGATCCCGTCGGCCGCGGGCGGGGCGGAGCCGGACTCCCGCTGGGCGGGGACGCCCGCGGGGACGGCGGCCAGGTCGGAGTCGACCAGCAGGACGTCGAAGCGGCGGCCCTCGGCCACCGCGCGTTCGAGGCAGCGCAGCGCGGCGGGGCCGCTGCCGGCCGCGGACACGTCCACGTCCGGTTCGGCCGCGAGCGCGGCGGCGAGAGATTCGGCGAAGATGCGGTGATCGTCGACCACGAGTACCCGGATACGGACCACAAAACCCCCAAGGGTCGGGGAACGGACGACGGCGGGTACGACGCCCGGACCGGGTGATCCGCAGGCGCCGCGGCCGCCGCCGTGACATCTCTGCACTACCCCGGACCGGACGTCGTACCCGACTTGTCTCGACCCCTGAATCAACACCGGCCCCCACCGGTGTCACGCATCAGCGTAGGGCCGGGGTCGGCTCGCGGTTGGCCGAATTGCAGAAGTTTTTCGAGCGATTTTCCGGCGGGGCGGTTCCGGAGGCGCTCCGGGGTGGCTTGAAATCGACGGCCCGCTTCCCCGGGGAACGCTCTTCCTTCCGGTGGCGTGCCGCGGGCAGTTGCACGGGGGGTATTTCACTCGGCGTGCGCACGCCGGGCGCCCGCGCGCAGCGCCCGGCCAGGGCGCGCCCCGAACGCACGCACGCCCCCGCCCCGGTCGGGGCGGGGGCGTGAGCCTGACACGAAGGGGTCAGGGGGTGCCGCGGGTGCCGGTGGGCTCAGCCGCGCCGGGCGCGGGTGAAGTTCCAGGCGTCCGTCACGATGCCCGTGAGGTCCGAGCGGGTCGGGGTCCAGCCGAGGCGCTCGTGGGCCGTCTGCGCGGAGGCGACGAGGAAGGCCGGGTCGCCGGCCCGGCGGGGTGCCACCACTTCCGGGATCTCCTTTCCGGTGACCTTCCGGACCGTCTCGATGACCTCGCGGACCGAGAACCCGCTGCCGTTGCCGAGGTTGCACACCAGGTGCTCCCCCGCGGCGGCGACCCGCAGCGCGGACAGGTGCGCCTCGGCCAGGTCGGCGACGTGGATGTAGTCCCGGACGCAGGTGCCGTCCGGGGTCGGGTAGTCCTCGCCGAACACCGAGATCGACTCCCGCTCCCCGAGGGCCACTTGCAGCACCAGCGGGATCAGGTGGGTCTCGGGGTCGTGCAGTTCGCCGAACCGGCCGTAGGCCCCGGCCACGTTGAAGTAGCGCAGCGAGACCGCCGCGAGGCCGTGGGCCGCGCACTCCCCCGCGATCATGTGGTCGACGGCCAGCTTGGTCGCCCCGTACGGGTTGGTGGGGGCGGTCGGCGAGGACTCGGTCAGCGGTCCGCCCGCGGGCTCCCCGTAGGTGGCCGCGGTGGAGGAGAACACCAGCCGGCGCACGCCCGCCCCGCGCATCGCGGCCAGCAGGGCCAGGGTGCCGCCGACGTTGTTCTCCCAGTACTTGCCGGGGTTCACGACCGACTCGCCGACCTGCGAGGAGGCGGCGAAGTGCAGGACCCCGTCGTAGGAGGGGTCCAGGTACTCGGCGGCGTCCTGGATGCGGCCCTCGATGAACGCGGCGCCGGCCGGCACCCCCGAACGGAAGCCGGTGGAGAGGTCGTCGAGGACGGTGACCTCGTGGCCCGCCTCCAGGAGGTGGGCCGCCACCACCCCGCCGACGTATCCGGCTCCGCCGGTGACCAGGTATTTGGAAGACGCGGTCTCGCTCACGTGCCTACTGCCTCTCGCCGGGGAACGCACGCACCGTACGCGTGCTCCCCACCGGCTTACCGGAATCCGCGCCGTCGGGGAAATCCCGGGCGGTACGGATCAGGGGTTCGGGCCCCCGGACGGCGGCAGTCCGGCCCGGTCCAGCAGGCCGGTACGGGCGGCCAGCGCGGCCGCCTCCAGCCGTGAGCCCACGCCCAGCTTCATCAGGACCCGCTGGACGTGCGTGCGCGCGGTGCTCGGCGCGATGGCCATGCCGGCGGCGATGAGCCGGGTGTCCTCGCCCTCCGCGACCCGGACCAGCACCTCCACCTCGCGCGGGGTGAGGAGCCGCAGCAGCCGGCTGCCCTCGTCGTCGGGCTGGGCGGCGGGGTTGAGCAGCTCCGCGAAGGCGCCCTGCAACAGCTGCGGCGCGATGGCCACTTCCCCCGCCCGGGCCTTGGCCAGGGCCCGCTCCACGCCCTCGATCCGCTCGTCGTGGCGCACGTACCCCGAGGCGCCGGCCGCGAAGGCGGCCGCGATCCCGCGCGGGCTCGGCACCGGCCCCAGCACGACCACGGCGATCTGCGGACGCTCCCGCTTGATGCGGACGATCGGCTCGAAGACCCCGGGCTCGGCGGGCGTGGCCGTGCCCAGCAGGCAGACCTCCGGAGCGCGGCTGATCACGAGCTCGGCGGCGCCCGCGGCAGGGGCCGCGGCCGCCAGCACCCGGTGGCCGCGCAGCTTCAGGGCCGAGGCGAGCGCCTCGGCAAGCAGCCGGTGCTCGTCGACCACCATGACCCGTACGCCCATTGAGACACCCACCCCCGCCCTTCTGCCCCGGCAAGCTACACGCTTGTTCGACGGCGCGGTGGGGTTACCGCACAGAAGCCCCCGGAAGGACGGACCTTCCGGGGGCTTCGGGGCCTTGCGGGGCTTTCGGGGCTTTCCCCGGGGGCTGCGCGGGTGTCGCCGCCGGTCAGCCCGTCGTGAAGGAGACGAAGGTGTAGTACGGGTCGGTGTTCACGGAGGACTTGCTGTGCACGGCGTTGCGGGCGATGAAGAGCCTCCCGTTGCCGTAGCGGTACTCGGCGGCGTTCGGCACGTACTGGGTCTCGGCCCGCTGCGACTCCTTGGTCGCGGGGTTCTGCATGAGCACGGTCTGCTTCATCGTCTTGCCGTCGATGGAGACGACCTGGCCGCCGCCGTCGTAGGGCGGGACCTTGTAGGCGATGAGGTTGGAGCCGTCCATGCGCATCGGGAACACCGTGGTGCGCTCGCCGGCGTCGGCGCGGTCGGCGGTCAGCTTGCCGGTCTCCAGGTCGAAGGAGACGATCTCGTTGGTGCGGCCGGACTCGCTCGTGCCCTTGTGCTCCACGGTCGGCAGGTAGAGCTTGCCGTTGCCGACGACCATGTGGGTGCAGTCCTCGACCTCGGTGGCCCCGCACTCGGGGTTGTAGTTGCCCGAGGTGAGCGGGATGCGCGTCTTGAGCTGGCCCCCGTCGTCGAGGACGAAGAGGTCGCTGACGCCGGTGGCGTTCTTGGAGGTGTTGTTGACGTCCACCGCGACGACCAGCGGCTTGCTGGAGACGATCTGGGCGAACTCCAGGCCCGCGGGGAGCTTGTACGAGGACTTCTGCGCGCCGGTGACCGGGTCGAGGCTCTGGGCGGACAGCGAGTAGTTCGGGGACGCACCGCAGCGGCGGATCACGGCGAGGGCCGGGCCGCCGGCGTAGCCGAGGTCCTCGCAGCGGTCCGCGTCGGTCTTGGCGGACCACAGGACCTTGCCGTCGGCGAGGTTCCAGGCGGCGCCGCCGCTCAGGCTGCCCGCCGCGACGGTCTGGCCGCTGACGGTGACCTCGGAGAGCTGGATGGGCTTGTCGCCGCCGGTCTGGGACTTGGCGTTGGCCTTCCACAGGAGCTTGCCGGCCTCCAGGTCGATGACGCCGACCTGGTTGCACGGCTGGTACTTCTTCTCGGGCGTCGGCAGGGCCTCGTCGAAGAGGATCGCGGTCTTGTTGTCCGAGACCCAGCGGCTGGCCCCGCAGACGTTGGCGCCGAGCGGGACCTCCCACTTCTTGGAGCCGTCGGTGAGGTTGTAGCCGACGACCTTGCCCATGTCGGACTTGGCGTAGGTGGTGTCGGTGAGCCAGGAGCCGGGGATCTGGACGATCTCGGCCGACTCCGGCATCGGGAGGTTGACCAGGGTCTTCGACTTGGTCTTGGCCGGCACCTTCTCGGTGCCGCCGCCGCCCGGGGCCTTGTCGCCGCCGGTGCCGGGGCTCGCGCTGCCCTCGGCCACCGGCTGCTCGGCGGAGCCCTCGTCCTCGCCGGAGACGTACCAGAGGCCGCCGCCGACGATGAGGACGATGGCCAGCAGGGCCGCGCCGACGATCATGAGCTGGGTGCGGACCTCGTTGCCGCCGCCACCGCCGCCGGCGGGGACCGCCGGGCTCTGGGCCGCGTACATGGGCGTGGTGACGGGCTGCGGCTGCTGCGGGTAGCCGTAGGGCTGTTGCTGCGGCTGCTGCGGCGGGTAACCGTACGCGGGCTGCCCCGAAGGCGGCCCGGCCGGCGGTGCCGCCGGCGGTGCGGACGGGACCGTCGGCGGCTGGGACGGGGGCGGCGGCGGAGGGCCGGCCGGCATGGCCGGGGGCACCGCCGGGGGTCCGCCGAAGCCGCCGGGCGGCTGGTCCTCGGGCTTGCCGAAACCGACCGGCGGCGGGTCCTGCGGCGCGCCGAACCCGCCGGACGGCGGCTGGCTGGGGGGCGGCGGGGTACTCATCGGTGCTACTGCCTCTCGGTGGACTGCACTGCGGACGGCTCGGCGGACGGCTCGTCCGCGGGGCGGGCTCTCACTTGCCGAAGACCATCAGGAACTTCTCGCTCTTGTTCTTCGCGTCCAGACGGGAGGCGGAGACGAACAGCCTGCCGTCCACGTAGTCCACGTACGGGGAGAAGAAGGAGCTCTCCACCGGGGCGGCGGGGCCCGACGGGTTGCGCAGGACCGCGGTGGGCGTGCCCCCGGCGGCCGGGATGGTGAGGACCTCGCCGCCCTTCTCGCTCTCCGCCTCGCGGTAGACGACGATCTGGCCGCCCGCCGCCTTCAGCGGGGTGAGGGTGCGTCCCTCGCCGGCCGGGGTGCGCCACTTCTCCTTGCCGGTGCCGAGGTCGAAGGCGACGATCTCGTTCGCCTTGCCGATGTCGGCCTTGGTCGGCAGGTAGAGGGTGTTCGCGTCCACGTAGGAGGAACCGCAGCTCTGGAGCGAGCGGTTGAAGACCCCGCCGCAGCCGACCGGGAAGCTGCCTTCGCCGGAGACGGTGGCGCGCTGCTTGCCGTCGGGGCCGAGGACCACGATGGAGCGCTCCTTGGCCTCGTTGGCGAGGTCGAGGACGATCGGGTCCAGCGAGTAGACGTTCTTGACCTGGAAGCCCTTGGGGAGCTTGTAGATCCAGGTGCTCTTGCCGGTGACCGGGTCGGCGTCCATGACCTGGACGGTCTTGTCGGTGTCCTGGCAGGTCGCGACGGCGAGCGCCTTGCCGTTCATGGCGACGAAGTCATTGGGCTGGCAGCCCTCTTCCCGCTTGCTGTCGAAGAGCTTGTCCCCGGTGCTGACCTTGAAGGCGCTGGTGGTGCCCATCCGGTTGATGACGAGGGTGTCGCCGGTGAGGGCGAGGTCAGGGCTGCTGAAGATGTCGAAGAGCCCTTCCTTCGGAATCTCCTTCGACCATCCCTCCTTGCCGGCCTTGAGGTCGATCATCCGCATCTGGTTGCAGTCGGCGGTGTCGGACTCGCCGTTCTTGTACAGGACGACGGTCTTGCCGTCGGCGGTCATGTCGGTGACCCCGCAGATCATGGCGGGGAGGGTGAAGTTCCACTTCTCCTTGCCGTCCTTGACCCCGTAGCCGGTGACCGACTTCCAGACGGTCTTGGCGACGGTGTCCCCGACGATCCACTGGCCCTTGGAGTCGACGCCCCCACCGGGGCCGTCGATCGTGCTGGACTTCAGCCAGAGGACCTTGCCCTCGCCCTGCTTGCGGCCGGCGTTGAGGTCCTCCTGCTCCTCACCGCCGTTGCCGCTGCCGTCGCCCTTGTCCACGGAGGCGGAGGGCGAGGCCTTGTCGTCGGCGGGCGGCGTGGAGTCCTGCCCGACGGCCTTGTCGCCGCCCTTGTCCTTGCCGTCGGCGAGCAGGAACCAGCCACCGCCGCCCAGGACGAGCACGCCCGCGACGGCGGCCGCGATCAGCACGACGGCCTTCTTCTTCGGCCCGCCGGAGGGGGCCGGCGGCATGCCGGGGGCGCCGGGGGGCATGTGCGGGGGCTGCGGGGGGAAGCCGTAGCCCCCCTGCGGCTGGTGTCCGTACGGGCCCTGCGGCTGCTGGCCGTACGGGCCCTGCGGCTGGGACTGCTGCGCGTAGGGGTTCTCGCCCTGCGGCGGGAAGCCGTAGCCGGGCTGCGGGGGGCCCGGCAGGTGTCCGTAACCGGAAGGGTTCGGCGGCTGGTTCGGCGGCTGGGGCGGCTCGGTCATCAGCGCATACCTTCGGCTTCGGGTGTGGGAGGAAGCCCTTTCTATCACTGACGGCCGGAAGAAGACCGGGCCGGTCCGACCCCTGTACCCAAGGGAGGACCGGCCCGTGATGCCGCCGTTATCGGCCAGTTGGGACCCACGGGCCCCGGAGGCGGGGCAGGCGCTACGCCTCCTCGGCCAGCTCCAGCCAGCGCATCTCCAACTCGTCCCGGTCCGAGATGAGTTCCCGCAGCTCGGCGTCGAGCTTGGCGACCTTGTCGAAGTCGGTGGAGTGCTCGGCGATCTGGGCGTGCAGGCTGCCCTCGCGGTCCGTCATCTTGTTGAGCTGCCGCTCGATCTTCTGCAGCTCCTTCTTGGCGGCGCGCGCGTCGCCGGAGGAGGAGGACTTCCCGGCGGCGGCCGGGGCGGGCGCCGGAGCGGCCGCGTCGATCATCTTCTGGCGGCGCTCCAGGTACTCGTCGAGTCCGCGCGGCAGCATCCGCAGGCTCGGCTCGCCCAGCAGGGCCATGACCGTGTCGGTGGTGCGCTCGATGAAGAACCGGTCGTGCGAGATCACGATCATCGATCCGGGCCAGCCGTCGAGGAGGTCCTCCAGCTGGGTCAGGGTCTCGATGTCGAGGTCGTTGGTGGGCTCGTCGAGGAAGAGGACGTTGGGCTCGTCCATCAGCAGGCGCAGGATCTGCAGCCGGCGCCGCTCACCGCCGGAGAGGTCGCCGACGGGCGTCCACTGCTTCTCCTTGGTGAAGCCGAACTGCTCGCACAGCTGGCCGGCCGTCATCTCGCGGCCCTTGCCGAGGTCGACCCGGTCGCGCACGCGCTGCACGGCCTCCAGGACCCGCAGGGACGGGTCGAGTTCGCCGACCTCCTGGGAGAGGTAGGCCAGCTTGACGGTCTTGCCGACGGTCACGGACCCGGCGGCCGGCTGGACCTCGCCCTGGGTGCGGGCGGCCTCGGCCAGCGCGCGCAGCAGGGAGGTCTTGCCGGCGCCGTTGACGCCGACGAGACCGACGCGGTCGCCGGGGCCCAGGTGCCAGGTGAGGTGCTTGAGCAGGGTCTTGGGGCCGGCCTGGACGGTGACGTTCTCCAGGTCGAACACCGTCTTGCCGAGGCGGGCGTTGGCGAACTTCATCAGCTCGGACTTGTCGCGCGGCGGCGGCACGTCGGCGATCAGCTCGTTGGCGGCCTCGATGCGGTAGCGCGGCTTGGAGGTCCGGGCGGGGGCGCCGCGGCGCAGCCAGGCGAGCTCCTTGCGCATCAGGTTCTGCCGCTTGGACTCCTCGGTCGCGGCGATGCGGTCGCGCTCGGCGCGGGCGAAGACGTAGTCGCTGTAGCCGCCCTCGTACTCGTGGACGTCACCGCGCTGCACGTCCCACATGCGGGTGCAGACCTGGTCGAGGAACCACCGGTCGTGGGTGACGCAGACGAGCGCGGAGCGGCGTTCCTGGAGGTGCTTGGCCAGCCAGGAGATGCCCTCGACGTCGAGGTGGTTGGTGGGCTCGTCGAGTACGAGGAGGTCCTGGTCGGCGATGAGCAGCTTGGCCAGCGCGATGCGTCGGCGCTCGCCGCCGGAGAGCGGGCCGATGACCGTGTCGAGGCCCTGGCCGAAGCCGGGCAGGTCGAGTCCGCCGAAGAGGCCGGTCAGCACGTCGCGGATCTTGGCGTTGCCGGCCCACTCGTGGTCGGCCATGTCCCCGATGATCTCGTGCCGGACGGTGGCCGAGGGGTCGAGCGAGTCGTGCTGGGTGAGCACGCCCATGCGCAGTCCGCCGGACTGGGTGACCCGGCCGGTGTCGGGTTCCTCCAGCTTGGCGAGCATGCGGATGAGGGTGGTCTTGCCGTCGCCGTTGCGGCCTACGACACCGATCCGGTCCCCCTCGGATACGCCGAGGGAGATGCCGTCGAGCAGGGTACGGGTGCCGTACACCTTGCTGACTGCCTCGACATTGACCAGGTTGACGGCCATCAGGAGCGCTCCAGGGAAGGGGTGTGGATCAGCCCCTCAGCCTAACCCTCCGCGAAGTGCCGGACCGTTCCACCAGCAGCCAGCCGCCCAGCGCCATGCCGATCGCGGCGGGCGCGGTGACCGGGAGGGCGATCAGGGTGGCGCTGTGGCCCTCCAGGAGCCCGCCCAGGCCGGTCGCGGACAGGCCCAGGACACCGAGCAGGCAGAGCGTCGTCCCAAGGGCGGCGCGGGGGCCGGATCCGGGGCCGGGGCGGGCTTCGGGCCGGGCGGCGGAGCCTTCGCCGGAGCGGGCGCCGGAGCCGTCGCCGCGCCCGGCGGCGGGTGCTTCGAAGCGCCGGAAGACCGCGACGAGTCCGCAGGTCAGCGCGGCCGCGGCGAGGAACCGGACCGGGACCTGCGCCCACCAGGCCGCCCCGGCGGGCTCGGGCAGGGCGATGCCGAGGCCGAGCTGGCCGGCGTAGACGGCGAGCATCGCGGTGAGGTGCCAGAGGAAGGCCGTCATGGCGACCCCGTTGGCCGCGACCACCCCGCGCCAGACCGCGGGCCGGGCCAGCCACCGGGCGGCAGGGGCCCTGAGCAGTTCCACGGCGCCCACCAGCCAGACCCCGTGCGCGAGCAGGGCCAGGGTGGGCGGGGCCATGTTGGAGACCTTCTCCCCGGGCATCCCGACCATCGAGAGCGGGTACGGCCCGTACGCCACGAGCAGGACGGCCCCGGCGAGCCCCGCGGCGGCGAGGCCGAGGGCGGCCGGGCGGCGGATGCGCCCGTCGGCGCGCAGGAAGCCGAGCTGGTGCACGGCGAGCCAGACGAAGGCGAAGTTCAGGAACTCGGCGTACGGGACACCGCCCGCGAACCGCAGCAGGTCGACGGCGGCTGCGGCGGCTGCCAGCGCCCCGAAGGCGGCCCACCCGCAGCGTTCGTGCAGTCTCAGCAGCGGCGGGGTCAGGGCCACCATCGCGAGGTAGATCCCGATGAACCACAGCGGCTGCGTGACCAGCCGGAACGCCGCCCCCGTCAGCCGGCCGCCGCCCGCGCCGAGGAGCTGCGCGGTGAGTGCGGCGGCGGTCCAGACGGCCACGAACACGAGGGTGGGCCGCAGGAGGCGCCGGAGCCGGGCCCGCAGGAAGGCCGCGTAGACCGGGCCGTCGGCGCGCCGTGCGAGGGAGCAGTACGAGAGGGCGTGCGAGAACCCCCCGACGAAGAAGAACACCGGCATGACCTGCAGGGCCCAGGTGAGCACCTGGAGCGGCGGCACGACGGCGAGCAGGTTCCCGATGGCGCCGTCGGCGGTGACGGCGGCCATCAGCCAGTGCCCGGCGATGACGGTCCCGAGCGAGGCGACCCGGAGCAGGTCGACGTAGCGGTCCCGCGTGGCGGGGGTGGCGGCGGCGATGTCGCTTGCGCTGGCTCCCATGAGCCCTACGCTCCCGCGCGGCCCCGCCGGGCAACAGGGCGCGGATACTCACTCCCCCTAGGTACCCGGGCCCGGCACCCCGGGCAGCTGCGCGGGGCGGTCGTGTCAGAGGACGGTCGCGCCCGGGGTCGGGCCGGAGGCCAGGTGGGTGCTGCGGCAGGTGCCGGAGGCGTTCAGGGCGGCGGCGACCTTGAGTGCCGACTCGGCGTCGCGGGCCAGGAAGGCCGTCGTGGGGCCGGAGCCGGAGACCAGGGCGGCCAGCGCCCCGGCACCGGTGCCCGCCGCGAGGGTGTCCGCGAGGGAGGGGCGCAGGGAGAGGGCCGCGGGCTGGAGCCCGTTGGCCAGGGTGGCGGCCAGCTCGTCCGGGTCTCCCGAGGCCAGCGCCGCAAGGAGGGCCGGGGAGGCCTGCGGGACGGGGACCTCGGTGCCGGCGGTGAGCCGGTCGAACTCGCGGAACACCGCCGGGGTAGAGAGCCCGCCGTCGGCCACCGCGAACACCCAGTGGAAGGTGCCGGCCGGGACCGGCGTCAGGATCTCCCCGCGCCCGGTGCCCAGCGCCGCCCCGCCGACCAGGCTGAACGGCACGTCGCTGCCCAGCTCCGCGCAGAGGGCGAGGAGTTCCTCCTCCGGGGTCTTCAGATCCCACAGGGCGTCGCAGGCGAGCAGGGCGGCCGCCCCGTCGGCGCTGCCGCCGGCCATGCCGCCCGCCACCGGGATCCGCTTCTCGATGTGGAGGTGCACGTCGGGTGCGATGCCTGCCCGCTCCGCCAGGATCTCCGCCGCGCGGGCCGCGAGGTTGGTGCGGTCGAGCGGCACCTTGTCGGCGTCGGGGCCGGCGCAGGTCACGGTGAGCTCGCCGGGGGCCGCGGCGGTCGCGGTGACCTCGTCGTGGAGGGAGACCGCGAGGAAGACGTTGGCCAGGTCGTGGAAGCCGTCCGGCCGGGCCGCGCCCACCGCCAGCTGGACGTTGACCTTCGCGGGGACCCGTACGGTGACCGACCCGCTCACAGCGCGGGCCTCTCGGCGGCGGGCTTGTGCTCGGCGATCGCCGCGAACTCCTCGACGGTGAGGGATTCGCCGCGGGCCTGCGGGGAGACGCCGGCGGCGACCAGTGCCGCTTCCGCGCCCGCGGCAGATCCGGCCCAGCCGGACAGGGCCGCGCGCAGCGTCTTGCGGCGCTGTGCGAAGGCCGCGTCGACGACCGCGAAGACCTCGGCCTTGGAGGCGGTGGTCTTGACCGGTTCGGCCCGGCGGACCAGGGAGACGAGTCCGGAGTCGACGTTCGGAGCGGGCCAGAAGACCTTGCGGCCGATGGCGCCGGCCCGCTTGACGTCCGCGTACCAGTTGGCCTTGACGGAGGGGACCCCGTACACCTTGTTGCCGGGCTCGGCGGCCAGCCGGTCGGCGACCTCGGCCTGCACCATGACGAGGGTCCGCTCGATGCTGGGGAAGCGGTCGAGCATGGTGAGCAGGACGGGCACGGCCACGTTGTAGGGGAGGTTCGCGACGAGCGCGGTCGGCGGCGGTCCGGGGAGCTCCTTGACCAGCATCGCGTCGGAGTGGACCAGCGCGAAGCGGTCCTTGCGCTCGGGCATCCGCGCCTCGATGGTTGCGGGCAGCGCGGCGGCCAGGATGTCGTCGATCTCGACGGCGACGACCCGGTCGGCGGCCTCCAGCAGTGCGAGCGTCAGCGAGCCCAGCCCCGGACCGACCTCGACGACCACGTCGTCCGGCCGGACTTCGGCGGTGCGCACGATGCGGCGCACCGTGTTGGCGTCGATGACAAAGTTCTGGCCCTTCTGCTTCGTCGGCCGTACGCCGAGTACGGCGGCCAGCTCCCGGATGTCGGCCGCGCCGAGGAGGGCGGAGGTCTCCGGTGCGGACGTCTCGGGCGCGGAGGCTTCCGGCGCGGAGGTCTGCGGCTCGGAGGTCTCCGGCGCGGTGTTTTCGGGCTGCTGCTCTGCTGTGCTCACCGATAAAGGGTACGGCCGCAGTGTGGCCAGGGACTCGCCCCCCGCTGGACGTACAGCTTCTTCGCCCGGTACGTCTGTTCCGGGCCCGGGGCGTCCTGCGGGCGGCCGCTGCCGCCGAGGGACTGCCAGGTCTGCACGTCGAACTGGTAGAGCCCCCCGTACGTGCCCGAGGGGTCGGTGGCTCCGGGCCGTCCGCCCGACTCGCAGCGGGCCAGCGCGGCCCAGTCGAGGCCGTCGGCACCCTGGACGGAGGTCGGCAGCGGCTTGGTGCCGACCTTGACGAGCTGGCTGACGGGCTCGCGGACGGTCTCCTCGGCGATCCTGCGGGGCTTCTGCTTGACGCCGTTGACGGTGCGCAGGCTGTACGTGACCCTGCGCGCCCCGGGCCGCCCGGCGCGCTCGACGACTTCGGTGCCGGCGAAGAGGGAGGGGTCCTTGACCCGCTCGGTCGTGTAGGGGACGCGTTCCTCGCGGATCTCGCGGGTGCCGGTGATGCGGAGCACGGTGACGGTCTGGCCGTCGCGCGGGAAGGAGCCGGCGGGCACCGAGGTGGTGTCCTGGCCGTGGAGGGTGATCCCGGCTTCGCCGAGGGCCTCCTGCACGGTGGCCGCGTTGGTGCGGATCACCCGTTCGCGGCCGTCGGCCATGAAGGTGATGCTGCGTTCGGTACGGACGGCGAGGGCCAGGCCGCTGCGGGGGACGGGGGCGGTGCGGGGTGCGGAGAGGTAGGCGCCCTCGGCGCGGATGCCGAACTGGCGCAGCGCGCCGTCCACGGTGCGGGCGGTGGTCCACACCTCGCGCCGCTGTCCGTCGAGGGTCAGGCTCAGCGGGCGGCCGTAGCGCAGGACGATCTCGTCCCCGTCGTCGAGGGCCACCGCCCCGGCCGGGGCGACGAGGTCGTGGGGGCCGACGCCGAGTCCTTCGGCGGCGAGCAGCTCGTCCACGTCGTCGGCGAAGGTGTGCAGGGTCCGGGGGACTCCGTCGACGGTGAGGCGTACGGCCTTGTCGGCGGCGACGAAGGCGGTGGTGCCGCCCGCCAGGAAGGCGACGACCAGGGCCTGCGGCACGATGCGGCGCCAGGTGTCGCGGGGAGCGGGGGCGGCGCTGCGGCGCCGCCTCGGACCGGGGGCGGGGCGGGGGCCCGGGCCCGCCGGTGCGGGCACCGTGCCGAGTCCGGTCCCGCCCGCGCCCCCGCCCCTGCGGCGTCCGGTCCCCGCGGGAACCGGTCCGGCCGGGGCGGGGGCGGTGTCCAGGACCGCCGCCGGTGCGGCGCGGCGCCGGCGGCCGGTGGCGGGTGGCTCCGGCTCGGGGCCCGGCGCGGGACCGGCCGGGGCGGGGGCCCGGCCGCGAGCCCGGCGGCCCGCCCCCGGCTCGGCCGCCGTCCGCCGCCGCCCGCCGCCCCGGGGCGCCGGCACCGCGGGCTCCGGATGCGGGTCCGGGGCCAACCCCGGGATCAGATCCCTCTCCGGGCCCGCCGCCGGGTACGGGTCGGTGTCCGTGCCCGGCCCCGAGTACGGGTCGGTGTCCGCGCCCGGCCCCGAGTACGGGTCGGCGGCCTGGCCCGCCCCCTCGTACGGGCCGGTGTCCCGGCCCCGCCCCGGGTACAGGTCAGCGGCCGGGCCCGCCGCCATCCCCGCGTACGGGTCCAGGTCCCGGAACGTCCCCGGACCGGCGTCGCGGTCCGGGGTCGGCGCCTCGGGGGCCGCGTACGGGTCCAGGTCCGGGGCCGGCGGGCCCGCGTACGGGTCCAGGGGCAGGTCCGGGCGAGGGTCCGGGGCCACGGCCCAGGGGTCGCGTCCACCGGCCGGCCAGGCCACATCGCTCATCGCGCTCGCTCCACTGGTCCGTCCGGCTGCTTCGGGCACGGCACCCTAGCGGAGCGGTCGTCACGCTACAAAGCCGGGCGGCTACGGAACGTGGCGAACGGGTGAGGCAGGACGAGGGCGGATGAGGGGGGCCGACCGTGGGGTCAGTAGGCGAAGGCGCGGGCCGTGTTGGCCGCCAGGGCCGTCGCCATCGCGTCCTCGTCGATGCCGCGGACGGCGGCCATGGCCCGTACGGTCAGCGGAATGAGGTACGGGGCGTTGGGCCGCCCGCGGTACGGGGCCGGGGTGAGGTACGGGGCGTCGGTCTCCACGAGCACCAGCTCCAGCGGGGCCACCGCCAGGGCCTCCCGCAGCGGCGCCGCGTTCTTGAAGGTGACGGTTCCGGCGAAGGACATGTAGTAGCCGGCGGCGGCGCACTCGCGGGCCATGTCCGCGTCGCCCGAGTAGCAGTGGAAGACGGTCCGCTCTGGGGCGCCCTCCTCGCGCAGGACGCGCAGTACGTCCGCGTGGGCCTCGCGGTCGTGGATGACCAGGGCCTTGCCCTGCCGCTTGGCGATCTCGATGTGCGCGCGGAAGGAACGCTCCTGCGCGGCCATGCCCTCCGGGCCGGTCCGGAAGTAGTCGAGTCCGGTCTCGCCGACCGCCTTCACGTGCGCGAGGGCCGCCAGGGCCTCGATCTCGGCGAGCGCGTCGTCGAGCGCGGCCTCGCCGCCGCCCGTCCGGGCGCCCTGCCGGGACCAGCCGTCGGGGTCCCCGTGCACGATCCGGGGGGCTTCGTTGGGGTGCAGGGCCACGGCCGCGTGGACGTTCTCGTACGCGGCGGCGGTCTCTGCGGCCCAGCGGGAGCCCTTCACGTCGCAGCCCACCTGGACGACGGTGGTCACCCCGACGGAGGCGGCCTTGGCGAGGCCCTCCTCGACGGTGCCGGACTGCATGTCCAGGTGGGTGTGGGAGTCGGCGACCGCCACCCGGAGCGGTTCGGGCAGCGGGGGCGGCGCATCGTTCGGCGTGCTACGGCTCATGCGGCCGATCTTATGACCGGCGGAAGAACCTGAGCAGCCGGGCCATCAGCCCGGGCTGTTCGACGGGGACCGGTCCGGGGGCCTCGTGCAGGGTGGCCCTGCGGGGCTTCGGGGGCTTCACCGTGTACCCGGCGGGCACCGGGCCGGCGATCCCGGGGGCCGCGCGGTGGTGGTAGAGCTGGTCGAGCATGCCGATGACCGACTTGACCTGGCCCTCCCGCATGATCCGCACGACGTGGCCGCCGCAGTTCATGCAGGTGGGGTTGGAGAGGGGGGAGGGGACCCGTTCGCCGTCCGCCGTGTAGACGATGAAGGGCAGGCCCCTGGCGTCGGTGTGGTGCTCTATCTCGTACCCCTGCTCCCAGCCGTAGCCGCACTTCATGCAGGCGAAGGAGTACGCCTCGTGCACGGTCGGCACGGAGGCGGGGGCGGAGTCCGTCGCGGGCACGGCCGGGGCGGCCGGCGCGGCGACGGTCGAAGCGACGGGTCCGGCGACCGGTTGGGGTTCGGCGATCTCACTCATGCCAGCTCCTCTTGTTCCACTGCTGCCATTGCCAGTGGACGCCTCTTCCGGCGGGAGCGCATCAGGCCCTGTCCAGTGTTGGACAGGCCTTGGGCCAGTCATGCCCAAAGCGCCCTGTGCGCGGTCTGCGCGCGGTGCGAGCTTTGCTTTTCAGGTTAGCCCTTTACCGACTCACGGCGACTTTTGTGCCGCGTTCTTTGCCGCCACCACCGCGTCGAACACCTCGCGCTTGGGTACCCCGGCCTCGGCGGCGACTGCCGCGATGGCCTCCTTGCGCCGCTCCCCCGCCTCCTCGCGCACCCGTACCCGGTTCACCAGCTCCTCGGCGTCCACGTCGCCGGGGGCCGCGGCGGGGGCGCCCTCGACGACCACGGTGATCTCCCCGCGCACGCCTTCGGCGGCCCAGGCGGCCAGCTCTCCGAGCCCGCCGCGCTTGACCTCCTCGTAGGTCTTGGTCAGCTCGCGGCAGACGGCGGCGCGCCGGTCGGCGCCGAAGACCTCGGCCATGGCGGCCAGGGTGTCGTCGAGCCGGTGCGGGGCCTCGAAGTAGACGAGGGTGCGGCGCTCCGCGGCGACCTCGCGGAGCTTGCCGAGGCGCTCGCCGGCCTTGCGCGGCAGGAAGCCCTCGAAGCAGAAGCGGTCGACGGGCAGCCCGGAGAGGGCGAGCGCGGTGAGGACGGCGGAGGGCCCGGGGACGGCCGTGACCTTGATGTCCTTCTCCACGGCGGCGGCGACGAGCCGGTAGCCGGGGTCGGAGACGGAGGGCATGCCGGCGTCCGTCACCAGCAGGACGCGCTTGCCGGCCTCCAGGGCCTCGACCAGTTCGGGGGTGCGCGCGGACTCATTGCCCTCGAAGTAGGAGAGCACGCGGCCGGTGGTGTAGACACCGAGTCCCTGGGTCAGCCTGCGCAGCCGCCGGGTGTCCTCGGCGGCGATCACATCGGCCCGCTCCAGCTCGGAGGCGAGCCGCGGCGGCGCGTCGGCGAGGTCGCCGATGGGGGTGCCGGCGAGGACGAGGACGCCTCCCGCGAGTGCGTCGGAGGGTGCCGGGGAGGACGCGCGGGAAGGAGCCTGCGAGGACTCCGGGGAGGGGGCTTCGGCGGCGCGGGGCTGGTCAGTGGTCACCGCCCCATCCTCTCAGCCGCCCCAACCGCCGCGCCCCACACTCCCGTCCCCCTGGGTCCGGCACAGGGTCGTTCCCTACGATGTGCCGGTGACCAGTACCGCGACGCCGCCGCCCAGCCCTGCGGGGGCCCCGCCCGCCACCGAGGCCGGGTCCGGCCCCGACCCCGTCGACCAGCCGTCCGCCTGGCTGCGCCGGCTGCGCGCCTTCGGCTACGTGCAGCCCGCCGGGGCGAAGCGGCAGTCGGACGTGCGCACCCGCCTGGTGCCCCCGTACGCCCGGCCGTCCGCACAGCTGTGGGCCCAGATCGGGATCGGGCCGGCCGCGGCGGTGCGCTGGGAGCGGGTGCTGGCGTGGGCCGGGCCGCTGCTGGTGGCGCTGGTCGCGGGGGTGCTGCGGTTCGTCCACCTGGGCACCCCGAAGGCGGTGATATTCGACGAGACGTACTACGCCAAGGACGCCTGGGCCACGGTCCGGCAGGGCTACGAGGCGAGCTGGCCCAAGGACATCGACAAGTCGATCCTCGCCAACCCCGACGGGGTCTCCCTCCCGCTGGACCCGGGCTACGTCGTGCACCCGCCGGTCGGCAAATGGGTGATCGGGCTGGGCGAGTGGATGTTCGGCTTCGACCCGTTCGGCTGGCGGTTCATGACCGCGCTGCTCGGCACCCTGTCCGTACTGATGCTGTGCCGCATCGGGCGGCGGCTGTTCCGCTCCACCTTCCTGGGCTGCCTGGCCGGTCTCCTGCTGGCGGTGGACGGCCTGCACCTGGTGATGAGCCGCACCGCCCTGCTCGACCTGGTGCTGATGTTCTTCGTGCTGGCGGCCTTCGGGGCGCTGGTGATCGACCGGGACAAGGTGCGGGCCCGGCTCGCGGCGGCGCTCCCGGTGGACGAGGAGGGGCGGACCCGGCCGGACGCCCGGATCGCGGAGACGCTGAAGCTGGGCTGGCGCCCGTACCGGCTCCTGGCCGGCGTCTGCCTGGGCCTTGCCTTCGGGACGAAGTGGAACGGCCTGATCGTGCTGGCCTTCTTCGGCGTGATGATGGTCCTGTGGGACGCGGCCGCGCGCCGCACGGCGGGCGCGGGCGCCCCGTACGCGGCGATGATGCGCCGCGACGCACTGCCCGGCTTCCTCTCCACCGTCCCCGTGGCGATCTCCGTCTACGTGGCCTCCTGGCTCGGCTGGATCCTCTCCCCCGACAACGGCAAGGGCGGCTACTTCCGCGACTGGGCCGCCAAGAACGACCAGCACAGCTCGTGGTCCTTCCTGCCGGAGTGGCTGCGCAGCCTGTGGCACTACGAGACCGAGGTCTACAAGTTCCACGTGGGCCTGACCTCGGGCCACACCTACGAGTCGAACCCGTGGAGCTGGCTGGTCCTGGGCCGTCCCGTCTCCTACTTCTACGAGTCCCCCGCGCCCGGCACCGACGGCTGCCCGGCGACGGAGACCGCCAAGTGCGCGCGCGAGGTGCTGGCGCTCGGCACGCCGCTGCTGTGGTGGACGGGCTGCTTCGCGCTGCTGTACGTGCTGTGGCGCTGGTTCTTCCGCCGCGACTGGCGGGCGGGCGCGATCGCGTGCGCGCTGGGCGCGGGCCTGCTGCCCTGGTTCAACTACCAGGAGCGGACCATCTTCTTCTTCTACGCGGTGGTCTTCGTCCCGTACCTGTGCCTGGCGGTGGCCATGATGATCGGCGCCCTGCTGGGCCCGGCCGGCTCCTCGGAACGCCGCCGCGCCCTGGGGGCGGTGGGGGCGGGCGTCCTGGTCCTCCTGATCGTCTGGAACTTCATCTATTTCTGGCCCATCTACACGGGCCAGACCATCCCGATGGACTCCTGGCAGAACCGGATGTGGCTGGACACCTGGGTTTAGCAGGTGAAAGACGAGGGCCCGGCGCGGAGCGCGCCGGGCCCTTCTTGGTTGTCGTTGGGCCTTGTCAGGCGTTGTGGGCCGTCACCTGACGGCCCACGGACGGCCCAGACTTCTACTTGGGCCCGGTGCACACGATGCTCTTGTCTCCGGTTTCTGCGACGTCGATCCCTTGCTCACCACCAACACGCCAAGTACCTATGAGCTCGACGGCGCCTGTGGCGCCCACAACCTGTCGGCACAGATCGAGGCTGGTACGACCTTCAAAGACGCGAAGGATCTTCGCGTCTGCCGCAGCAGATTCACACGGCACGAGGCTCGGAGTGGATCCACTCGTCGCCATGCACGTCCCCACCTTGGCTTTGAGTGGCTCCGGGTCGTCCTCATCGAAGATCGCACCGACCACTAGGAGGGCAGCAAACGCCGCGACGACCATGCCCGCGCACCCAAGCTTGATCTTGTGCATAAGTATTGAGCTGCCGTCGGCAGCCTTTCTTCCCATGGTGGGCATCCTGTCCGTCTAAGGCACCAGACGCCAGGCCTTCACCCTCTGCGAAGCTGGACCGCACGGACGTCGACAGGCACCACCGCACACGCGGCGGAAGAAGGAGGAGCGCGTGACGAACCCCAGCCCGCGCGGGACGTACTTGACGATCGCTGAAGCCCTGCGGGCAAGGATCGCCGAGGGGACCTACCCCGACGGCCTTCCGTCCGAAGCGGAGATCGGGCGGGAGTTCGGCGTGGCCCGCACGACCGTCCGCCGCGCGCTTCGTGCGCTGGAGGAGGCCGGTGACGTAACCACCGTCGCCGGGGTCGGTCGGCAGGTAGGCGGCCGGTCACAGGTGGCGCCGTACCGCCGGATCATGACGGACCTTCTGGACCGCATTCGGACGGGCGAGCTGCCTGCCGGCGCTCGGCTTCCGAGCGAGGCCGAGCTATCCGAGTCCTACGGGGTCGCGCGGGGCACCGTCCGCCGCGCCGTGCACGAACTCGAAGGCGCAGGGCACATTCACGCTCAGCACGGAGTCGGGCGGTTCGTGGGCCCGGCAACCTGATTCTCGACAGCTTGGGGGAACTCGTATGCAGCTGGCCAAGTGGGCTCACGATCTCGCTGAGTCCCTGCTCGCCGAAAGCCTGCCGACCCGGTGGGCCCATTCCCAGCGCGTCTACTCGCAGGCCCTGACACTGGCCCCGGTACTTGGCGAGGACGCAGAACTACTGGCCGCAGCGGCCATTGCGCACGACGTCGGGTACGCCCGAGCAGCCGTGGACACGGGTCAACACATGATTGATGGGGCGCGCTATCTGCGCGACGTGGTGGGTGCCGACCCACGGCTGTGCAGCATCGTGGCCTTCCATACTTCGTCGCCGTGGGAGGCTTCCGAGCTGGGGCTGAGCGAGAGGCTGGCAGAGTTCGGCCCCGCAGAGCCCGTACTGGTGGACGCAATCACCTACTGCGACCTGACCAGCAGCCCCGTGGGCGCGCTCGTGGATCCGGCGGAGCGGCTGACCGAAGTTCTCGACCGGTACGGCCCGGAGCACGTGGTGTTCCGGGCCGTATCCGCGGCTCGGCCCGAGCTGCTGGCCCGCGTCACCCGCGTACGTCAGCGCGCCTTCGAGACGGAGCAGTCCAAGCTCAGCTAATCCGGGGAACGGACAAGTCGCGGAAGCCTTCGTCCAGCCGCCGGCGAGTAGTGGGCGACACGTCAAGGGAGTCCACGTCCGCGCGCGGAATCCACCGCACTTCCAGGGATTCCGAACTCACCTTGATCTCGCCGCTGAGCGGTCGGGCCCGGAAGCAGAGCGAGAACTCCTGACGAACCTCGCCGTCCGCGAACGCGATGACGTGGCCGGGGTCAGTGAAGATGCCTACCAGGCCGACCACCTCAACCTGGATCCCGGTTTCCTCCAGAACCTCACGGACGACCGTTCCCGCGATGTTCTCTCCGATCTCCTGGACTCCCCCTGGCATTCCCCACCGACCGTTGTCCGATCGGCGCTCCAGCAGCACATCACCCGCATCGTTGACGACGAATGCCGTCACCGCAGGCACGATGCTGTTGGCCTTCGGCGCATTGGGATCGTTGAAGTAGTCCGTACGGCGACTCATGCTCACCCTTCAATGGGGACAGCTTCGGACCAGACCTTCTCGAAGCTCTGCTGATATGTGGAGACCAGCTCAGCACCGGCGACCTTACGCAGGTGGAGGACCGGCGTCAGGGGCGCACTCACCCCGTACACCTGTGTGTTCACCAACCACTCGTCGTCCGAGCGATAGAGCGAGTTGTGCAGAGTCGACCGGTGGAGACGGAATTCGATCCCCGAAACGGAGTACAGGGGGCGATAGAGCTTCAGCACCTCGCGAACCTTGTAGGCCACGCCTTCGCCGATTTCCTCCTCATCCCCTCGGCGCCGGATCTCTGGGCTTTCCGGGTCGCCGAGCAGGATGCGGGCCCGGACACCGCCCGCCGCTTTCAACCTGAGTAGCTGTGGCCAGCGCGGATTTTCGGCGAGGAAGACACCCGCGTGCACCAGCACGCCGATCTCCCGTTCCGCCCGGCCGAATAGCTGGAGCCATAGGTCCGCCGGCACGTAGGACCGATGCGGGTAGACCTTCAACACCTCGGCATCCGCAGCGTCCTTACGCTGCCCGTCCGGCAGGCCATCGGGCCACAGGTAGCCCTCGTCCTCCCGAAGGAAGGCCGAGATGGCAAGGCGGTGGCGCCGGTATGGCGCCCGCCCTTTGGTGATCCAGCGTTCCACCGTCTTGGGGTCGACCCCAAGGTGCTCCGCCAGGGCATCCACGGCGACGCCTTGCGTCAGCATCGCGGACCGTAACCGCTCGTTCGCCATCCAACCCCCAGGGACGTCTAGGGACGCAGCCGCCCCGCAGAACGCTATCGAGGACGTCCCAAGTCGTCCAGGGACGTGGTGACTTCGTCCCACCCTTCGGCGGCACTCTGATGTCACACCACAGGACGGACCGGCTGAGGCGAAGAGCTTGACAGCCTCAACCAGAACCGCCAATGTGGGATACATGTTCAAGCATGTATCCCATGCAGTGAATGCGGCTACCTCGCGCTGACCTGCATGGATGCCTGCGACGAGCATGAACAGCTGAGGGCGGGGACGCTGCAATCCCGCTAAAGGCCAGGGGACAGGGCGAGTGGTTGGCGCCCGACTGGCGAGGTGGCCCGGTGACCGCGAGCAACGGCCGGAGGGTGGGGACTTGGTCCCCCTTGCAGTGCTGCATCCGAGTTGAAGACGTAGGAGGACATCGTGATCCGCTTAAGACTTCGGGCCCCGACCGCGCTGGACCGGCGCGTCGGGAACGCCCTTCGCGTCATCCCCTGAGCCGCCGCGAAGACACACCGGGATAGCCGGTGCCTCGCCACTCAGGGCGGCTGCCTCCTCCGCGCGTCCGGCGCTTCGGCGCTCTACGTGCGGGGTTGAGGGGAGCCGGAGAGACCGGCCCCGGAAGGGGTTCGAGATGGACAAGAAGCTCGCCGCGGCCATCCAGCGTGACAACGACCTGGAGGACGCCGGCATGCACGGCGACGACCGCAAGACCTGCTGGACCCACCAGAGCTGGTCCGAGGACTGCCAGGAACAGCCGTTCCACACCCAGCCGAGCGCCAGCCACTACCCGCGCCCGGCCTGACCTTCCACCCCCAACGACGTGCGGCCCCGGTGCTCTAACACCGGGGCCGCTTCGAGCCGTCCACCTGCTAGGGAGAACACGACTCATGAAGCACATCGTCGCACTTCAGAACCTCGTTACCCCGTGGTCCGACGGCTTGGAGCCGTCGGACGCGGAGCTGGACGCGATCGAGTGGGAGATGCCGCTCATCGAGGCGGACGTCGAACTGCTCGACGCGGAGATCGCCGTGCTGGACCGGGCGCCCTCCGAGCTGGACGAGCGCCGGATCCGCCGGGCCCGCCGCAAGGTGCTGAACGCCCACCGGACGCTGACGAACCGGGCCGCCGCGGCGAGCATGCCTGGCGGTGCCGCATGAATCAGCGCACCGAGAACGCTGCCGTCACCGACTTGCTCAGGGCGATCGTGGAAGCCCTCGACGTCCCGCTGCCGTCCCTCGCTGACGCCGACGAGCGCGCTTACCACCGGCTGCTGGCGCACCGTACGAGCGACCTGCGGGTCACTCTCGCGGTGCTGCTCTCGCGCGGTGGGGACCCGTGGGAGAACGCGAGCATCATCCGCCGGCGGACCGCCGAGGAGCCCGTCACCTACGCCCCGTTCGTCTTCACCGAAGACGACGGAGGTACGTCGTGAACTCCAGCGTCCGGACGACTGGTTCACAGGGAGCGCTCCTCGCTCAGGTGGAGGCGTTGAACGGGCTGCTGTCCAAACTGACGAAGGTGCTGGTGACGGTCGCGTTCGTGGCGCTGGTGTTCACCGCGTCGAACGTGACGATGTTCGCGATCGACCACCACGTGTCGCCGTGGATCGCGTGGATGCTCGACCCGATGGTCGCCGTCGCGCTCGGCGCGGTCCTCATCTTCGACGGCCGTCTCTCCGAGTACGGGCTCACCTCCTCTGGCTGGGCCGCCGTGCTGCGCTGGTTCGCCGGGCTGGGCACCTGGGTGATGAACTGCTGGAGCTCGCTGTGGCCGACCGGGACCGCGTTCGGCATCCCCCGCGCGGTCGACCCGGCCGGGCTCGTCCTCCACTCCATCCCCCCGGTCCTCCTGATCGTTCTCGCCGAAGCGATCAGCCACTACCGGCACGCGATCCTCGCGAAAATCGCCCAGCTCCAAGCCCAGGTGGACGCCGGAGCGAACGAGGTGGACGCGACCCCTGTCCACCAGGCATCCACTCCGCCCCCAGCACCCACACCCTCAGCCACTACGTCCGTCCCGGCGCCCGTACGGGGCCACGCGAAGCCGCTGGTCATCTGTGGTGGCGGGCTGGTGTTCCACCCGGCCTTCCCTCTCGCGTCCACCTCGGTCCACCGGGTGGAACGGGAACCTGCCCGCTTGTCCGCCGATGAAGCCGCGAACGTGATCCGCGCGTGCTGGGTGCAGGGCAAGAGCCTCCCGGAGGCGGCCCGGCTTTCCACCCGGTCCACCTCCTACGTCCACAAGCTCTACCAACGCCTCAACGAGGACCGCGCCGCCCTCCCCGCAGGGGTGAGCTGATGTCCACCCTGCCCGTCTACACCTGGCGCCTGGCCCCCGACGGCCTGGCCACCCGCCGCCAGCTCCGCGCGGCCGGCCTCCGCCCCGGCGGACAGGACGTCGTCGCCCAGGTGGAACGGCCCCGCTACCGGCGCGGGCCGCTGATCGCCTTCCTCTACCGGATAGAGCTGGCCCGCCCGGTCCGCCCCATGACCCCGGCCAAGGCCGCAGCTCTGGCGAAGGCCAACACGGCCCGCCGTACCTGCCCGCACTGCCGTCGCGATGCCGGGTACGTGATCCCGGCCTCGCTCGGCATGTGCGTCCCCTGCGCGTACCCCGAAGACCAGCACGCCGCCTGAACCACTCAGCAGGGCCCGGCCGCCAGCCTCCTACAGCGTCGGCCGGGCCCTCTTCTCCCCTGAAGGAGCACGTTCAGCATGACCGAGACGACCGTCGAACCGCAGGCTCCACCCCAAGAAGCCACCAGCGCCCCTGCCCTGGCCGAGACAAGCGCGTCCACCCCCGCGAAGGAGGTGGAGCACACCGCCGGGGGCTACCCCGTGGTGCCGCTGTCCCTGTCCGGGACGAACACCGCGGCCGGACTGCTGGCCACGGCCGCGCTGACCGGCGGCCCGATCGCCGCCGCGATCGCCATGACCGGCGCCGCCGTTCTCGGCACCGCCGCCGCCCACCAGCGCAGCAAGGCCGGGAAGAGGAAGCTCACCTCGAAGGCGACCTCGACCCCGGCCAGTACCCGGGCCTCCGGCGGCCGCGCGGGCAGTGGCGGCTTGGGGCGGATCCCGATGCAGCCCCGCACCAGCCCACGAACCGGCAGCAGTGGCGGTGGCGGGGCCGGATCCCGCAAGAGCGCCGGGAAGGCCCGGCACCGTGCGGGCAATCCGGCCGGCGGCCGGGCCGGTGCCGCCTTCGGTAAGGCGGGTAGGCCGTCGGCCCGGCAGCGTGCCGTGCAGGCGGCTGGCCGTCTGGCCGGTGGCCGGGCCGGACAGGTTCAGGCTCTGCGCTCGCAGGCCAGGACGCAGGCCCCGACCCGGTCCGCCGCCCGCACGGCTGCCGTGCAGGCCCGCCGTCAGGTCGCCGACACCCGGCGGGCCGTACGGGCCACCGAGCGTGCAGCAGGAGTGCGGGCCACCGGCCGCGGCCCGGCGGCCCGCACTCTGGCCAGGGCCATGGGCGGGGCCGCTGCCGTCCGCGACCGGGCCGTCGGCGCCGCACGCTCGATACGGGACCGCAGCGCGGGCCGAGCTGTCGTCGCCGGTCGGGCCGGTGTGCAGGAGGCGGCGCACCGCAGGCGGGTCGCCGCCCTGCAGGCCCCCGCCCAGAGGGCCGCGCGGCAGGCGCTGCGCCGGTCCGCCGCCCGCTTTCTGGCCCGCCGGGCCGCCGCGGCCGTGCTCGGCGCGGCGCTCGGCGTCCTCGGCATGGTGACCACCCCCCTCGGCCGCAGGCTCCGCTGGAACTGGCTGATGTTCCCCGGCCGGCGCCTCTACCAGTTCCTCGTCGGCCGGGCCCGCGCCGAGCGCGAAGAGCGGGACGAGGAGATCCGCGCCCAGCTCGAAGACGACGAGCAGGCCGCCGAAGAACAGGCCCAGACCGAGCGCGCCCAGGACGCCGAGGGCGACCTGCTCGGCGACACGGCGGCCCGTCCCACCACGCACGTTCCCGCACCTCCCGCCAGCCAAGGAGTAGCTGTGAGCAACGCATCCGGGTTCAGGTTCGAAGAGCTCGCCGCCGAGATGGAAGCCGCGGCCCAGGCCTACGAGCCGGAGAACGCGATGGAGATCCTCGCGATGATCGAAGGCCTCCCCGAAGCCCTCGCCTCGATCGCGAACGTCATGCAGATCCTCGCGGAGCGCTCCGACACCGAGTTCCCGCTGGAGAAGGAAGTCGCCGACGGATTCGCCGACATCTACGGCGCCCTCAACTCCGCGACCGCCGTCGCCGAAGACCTCGGACCGGCCTTCCGCAAGGCCCACGAGGCCGACATCGCCCGCCACGAGGACCCCCGCAACGGGCCCGAGGCCGAGAAGGGCTGGAACGTCTGATGACCACCACTTCCGCCATCAAGCACGAGGGCCTGGCCCTGGATTGGGCCGCAGGCCACGGCCCCATCACCGGCGCCCTCTCCGCCACCACCGGCGCGTACGCGGTCGCCACCGTCGGCACCCTCGCCCACATGCCCCCGAGCTGGGCGTTGGCCGTCGGGACGGTCGGTGCGATCGGGCACACCGCGTCGGGGCTGCGGCAGAAGCTCGCTGCCCGCACGATCGGCGCCCGCGCCGCCTCCTGGCTGCTCGGGTCCGGCTGGACCACATGGGCCCTGGCCACCGGCCCCCTGAACTGGACCGCCCTCGGCTCCCTCGCCGTGATCGGCGTCGGGATGGGAGCCGCGGCCCGCTCCGTCGGCTTCTACGAGGAAGCCCGCGAACTCGAAGCCATCGCCCTCGCCGAGCGGCAGGTGGCCCGTGAACTGTCCGCCGACCGGCGGGCCATCGCCGCCGAGTGGGTGGACCGGGTTCAGCGGGTCTGCGGGATCACCCTGCGGGTCGTGGCGGTCGAGATGTGGCCGACGAACACCGGTTTCACCATCGACGCCGAACTCCCCGCCGGCGGTACCACCTACGACCGCATCGCCAAAGAGAACGCCCGCCTCAGCGCGGACGCCCGGCTCCCGCACGGGTGCACCGCCGCAGCCTCCCCGGGGATCGACCAGGGCCGCGTCCTCATCGACGTCACCACCGTCAACGTGCTGGCCGCCGAGGTCGCCTACCCGACCGACTACAGCCCTCTGTCGGTCCACACGGGGATCCCGTGGGGGTACCGGACGAACGCGGACGCGATCCTCACCTACCTGCGTGAGCAGTGCGCCCTCGTCGTCGGCCCGACCGGCTCCGGTAAGACCAACATGGTCCACGTCATCCTGGCCGGATTCGCCCGTGCCACCGACATCCTGACCTGGGTCATCGACCTCAACGCCGGATCCGCCGGCCTGCCCTGGGTCCGCCCCGCCATGGACGGGTCGGGGCAGGGGCAGGCGGTGCGGCCGGGGATCGATTGGCTGGCCGCATCCCACGAGGAGGCCGACCTGATGCTGGATGCCGCGCTGCGGATCGGGCTCTACCGCAAGCGGGCATACCAGGACCTCATGGCCAAGGCCAACACCGACCTCCTGCCCGTCAGTCACGAGATTCCGCAGATCATGCTGGTCATCGACGAGGGCGCGGAGATCCTCGTCAGCAACGAGCCCGAGAAGCGGAAGCTCGCGAAGAAGATCCTGGAAGTGATCCGGATGCTCCGCGCAATGGGCATCCGCACCGTCCTGACCGCGCTCGGCGCGACCGGCGCCGTCCTGGGCAACGTCATGATCCGCCGGGAGGCCAAAACGCGGGTGGTCCTGACCGGCGGGGCGACCGAGGGCATGGACCTGTCCAAGCTGTTCCCCGGTGGTCGCGGTTTGCGGATTGAGCAGGCGCCCCACAAGGGCACCGGGTTCATGGGCACCCCCGAATCCCCGGCTGGTCTTTTCGGGACGTGGCGGATCCTGCCCACCCAGATCCGCGACATCGTCCACGCCACCTCGGACCGACACCCCCGCCTGGACGCCGTCTCCGCCAAGGCGGCTGGGGCCGACTACGCCCGCCGGTGGGACCACGGGCGCACTACCTGGATCAGCAACCACGAACACAGCCTGACCCCGCCCGACACCAGTGGCCCGGCGCCGGCGGATCGGACCGTCGGAGGCCTGAACCTCTCCGCCCACCGAGACCAGGCGCCGGCCGTCACCGAGACGGACGGGGTGGACGCCGAGTTCGAGCGGCTCATGTCCGTCGAGTTCACCACCGCGCCCCAGCCGGAGCCGGAGGAGGAGGCGCCGCGGCGGCCGGGGCTGAACCTGTCCGCGCATCGGAGCGAGAGCGGGCGGGATGCCGGTCCGGGCTGGCTGCCGGAAGCGGTCACCGCGATCTACGCCGCTGGAGCCGAGGGCATGAAGCCCGCGGCCGTCGCGGACCTCGTCGGCAAGGACCGCAAGACCGTCCGCGCCGCCCTCAGGGCCGCCGCTGAACGGGGCGAGCTGGTTTACCGCGACAACGGACCGCACTCGGTCTACGTCCACCCCGACCACGCCTGAACCGTGCACGGACAGCTACCGGGTACTGGGTAGTGGGGCACGCCCCACTACCCAGTAGAACACCCCACTAGCACCCCCACGGGCCCCCAACAGGCCCTTTCTACTGGGGACCCCACTACCCACTACCCAGTAGCCACACCCCACTAGAACCACGCAGAGCGACCACCCACAGCGGGCGGCCCCACCATCCCGGGGCCGCCCGCACCGCGTCCAGGAGCCTGCAATGCCCTATGAGCACACGGCCCAGAGCGCCACCCCGGCCACCCGCTACGGGGACCCCATCGTCTACCCGACCACGGTCCAGCACCCCCTGATGCTGCCCACCGAACTCCCGGCCGGTGTCGAGATGGTCACCCTGCCGAACGGCTACCGGACCCTCGTCTACACCCACCCCCAGACCCGCGCGCCCGCCCCGGCCGCGACGCCGGTCCCCGCGTGGGCCAAGACCACCGCCCTGCTCGCCCCGACCGTCGGCGGCGGGATCGCCGCGGCCGGGTTCGGAATCTCCTACGCCGCCCCGGGACTGATCGCCATGACCGAAGCCCTCTGGGCCGCCATCGCCCTCATCGCCGCCGGCGTCATCGCCCCGATGCTCCTCCGCGCGGGACGCGGAGCCACCGGCCGGGGTGCGGCGCCCGTGCAGCACGTCACCCAGAACATCAGCGCGTCCGGGATGTTCGGCCGCGCCACCGGAACCCTCAACCAACACTGAAAGGCCACCCCATGAACCAGGCCCCGCCGCCGCTCTCGGAAGCCATCTCCGACGCGCTCGCCCTCCTCAACGGCAAGCGCACCATCCGCTGCCCGCACCCCGGCTGCCGCATCCACATCCGGTACCGCCACGTCACCCCCGACGAGGCCAAGCACCTCATCGACGTGGCCACCGACCACACCCGCCACTGAAACGCCGAGAGCGGCCCCGTCTCGCCAAAGTCCGGGCCGCTCTCGTCTCCCAGCCCTCACAAGAACTGGAGACACCCAGCATGACCCAACCCACCGACATCGGGCGAGCCCTCGGCTCCCCACCTCGCATGCTGGCGTTGTGCGCCGGCTACGGCGGTCTGGAGATGGCCCTGACCGCCGGGCTCGGCGGCCAAGTCGTCGCCTACGCCGAGAACGACCCCCACGCCGCCCGCGTGTTCGCCGCCCACCACACCGGTGTGCCGAACCTCGGCGACATCACGGCCATCGACTGGCAGAAGGTCCGCGACCTGTACGGGCCGGACCTGATCGGGGCGGGGTTTCCCTGCCGGAACATTTCCAACGCCGGACGAAGGGATGGCATCAATGGCCAGTGGTCGAAGGTCTGGAAAAACGTCGCTCAGGCTGTGGGCGTCATTCGACCGCGCCACGTCTTCCTGGAAAACGTGGCGGCGCTCCGGTCCCGGGGGCTGGACGTCGTCGCCGCGGACCTGGCCGCGCTCGGGTATGACGTCCGGTGGACATGTCTACGAGCTGGTGAGGCCGAGGTCGGCGCCCCGCACCCCCGGGACCGCTGGTTCGCAGTTGCCCATCCCGCTGATGCCGACCCCCACCTCCTCGGACGGCACTGGCGGCCCTGGCACCAGCCCCAAACGCCGGGGCGGGATGAACCTGCGGACCGCAGTCACCCGACTCCCGGCCCCGCCGGAAGCCTGAGGCTGCTGCCCACCCCGGCGGCCCGGGACTGGAAGTCCGGAGCCTCCAACCTCCTGGGCCGCAACGCCCGCCCCCTCAACGAGACCGTCGTCAACCTCCTCGGCCGCGGCCCGGTCGACGTCGGACAGTGGATCGCGGGCGACGGCACTGACTACGGCCCGGCCATCCGGCGCTGGCAGGACATCACCGGACGCACCGCGCCCTGCCCGACGGAATCCGGGACCCGCGGCAACCGCCGCTTGGCCCCGGCGTTTACCGAATGGCTGATGGGCCTTCCCGCCGGCTGGGTCACCGCCGTACCCGACCTGCCCCGCAAGGAACAGCTCAAGATCCTCGGCAACGGCGTCATCCCCCAACAGGCCCACCACGCCTACGCCCAACTCCTCAACGCCCCCACCACCGCGGGACTCGACGTCAGGAGCGCCGCATGAACGACCTGCTGAAGGCTGCGCTGGCAGCGGCTGAGCGAGGCTGGCCGGTGTTCCCACTCCGGCCCAGCTCGAAGGTCCCCGCCCTTCACGGAGAGACGAAGTGCCCGCGTACCGGCGCCTGCGCCGAGAGGCACGCCAAGCCCGAGCAGCGTGCGACCACCGACCCCGACCGGATCCGTACCGCATGGGCCGAAGGCCCGTACAACGTGGGCCTGGCCACGGGCCCGGCCGGCCTCGTCGTCATCGACCTCGACCCGCCCAAGCCGACCGATCCGCCCGGCACCCAGAGCGGCGCGCAGATCCTTGACGCGCTCTGCCAAGCGACCGGCGAGCAGGTGCCGGGCACGTACACGGTGGCCACGCCGTCCGGCGGGATCCACCTGTACTTCACCGCCCCGGCCGGGGCGACGATGCGCAGCACGCAGGACATCCTCGGCAGGCACATCGACACCCGGGCCTGGGGCGGCTACGTCGTTGCCCCCGGCAGCACCACCCCCGCCGGCACGTACACCGTCACCGACGACCAGCCCCTGGCGCCGCTTCCGGCCTGGCTCCAAGTGAAGCTCGCCGAGCCGCCCCGGATCATCGCCCGCCCGGCCGTCACCGCCGCCCGGCTCCCGAGCGGTGGCCGTCGGGCCTCCTACGTGATGGCAGCTCTGCGGAACGAGGAGGAGGCCGTTGCCGACGCACCTGAGGGGCACCGGAACAAGGTGCTCGTGCGGGCCGCCCGCGCTCTGGGGCGGCTGATCGCGTCCGGCGACCTCGACCGCGGGGAGGTTGAGGAGGCTCTTAGCAGGGGGGCGTTCGCGGCCGGACTCAAGCCGTACGAGTACCGCTCCGCGATCACCAGCGCCCTCAACTGGTCCATCAGCAACAACCCCGGCACCCGGCGGACGGCATGAGCGCCCGCGAACACCCCCCGGCTAACAGCCCTGCCCCCACCCCCACCGGGATCAAGTCCGCCGAACCGGCCCCGGCCACGGACGGCAATAGCGCGCCGAAGGTCGTCGCCGAAGGCGTCCTTTCATCCGTTCGCCTGAACCCGTGCTTCGACGACGGGCGTCGGCCCGTCGCCTGGCTCCACATCACCGCACCCGGACGAGGAGTCACACCCTCCGCCCGCTCGTGGTGCTCGTGCGGACGGGACCTCTTCGCCGCCGGCCAGACCCGCGCGCTCGCGCTGATCGACGACCACGTGCGCCACCGCACCGCCTGCCCCCAGCTCGTATCCCAGGAAGGGAAGGCCGCCTGATGAGCGACCACAAGCCCACGGTCGCGCCCATCGACGGGGCCGCCCTGCTCGACGAGGTGGAAGCCTTCCACCGCCGGTTCAACATCTTCCCGCGCGAGGCCGCCTACGTCGCCGTGACGTTGTGGGACGCGCACGCGCACCTGCTCGACGCCTTCGACGCCACCCCGCGGATCGCGTTCCTCTCCCCGGAGCCCGGTTCCGGCAAGAGCCGTGCCCTGGACGTGATCGAGACCCTCGTGCCCAACTCCATGGCCGCGGTGGACGCCTCGCAGTCCGCGCTGTTCCGGTCCGTCGCCGGAGTCGAAGGGGAACGGCCCACGATCCTCTTCGACGAGATCGACACCATCTTCGGCCCCAAGGCCGCTGGCGATGAGAACCTGCGCAAGTTCCTCAACGCCGGTCACACCCGGGGTCGGAAGATGTACCGGTGCGTCGGGGAGGGCACAAACCAGACGGTGGAAGGCTTCCCCGCCTACTGCGCCGTCGCTCTCGCGGGACTCGGCTCCCTGCCCGACACCGTCTTCACCCGCTCCGTCATCATCCGGATGCGCAAGAAGGCCCCCAACGAGAAGTGCGAGCCCTGGCGGGAACGCATCCACAAGAAGCAGGGCAACGCCCTGCGCGACCGCCTCGCAGCCTGGACCGAATCCATCCGTGAGCAGGTCACCGGGTCCTGGCCCACCATGCCCGACGGAGTCAGCGACCGGCCGGCCGACGTCTGGGAACCCCTCCTCTCCGTCGCCGAAGCAGCCGGAGGCGACTGGCCGAGCCGAACCCGCGCCGCATGCCTCGAACTGGTCGCCGCCGCCAAGGAGAACGACGCCTCCTCCCTCGGCATCCGCCTGCTGATCGACCTGCGCGACCACGTCTTCCACGGCCAGGAGCGGGTGCCGACCGCAGCCATCCTCGAATGCCTCCTCCGCATGGACGACGCCCCCTGGGCCGACATGGACGGCAAGCCCCTCACCTCCCGAGCCCTGTCCCAGATGCTCGGCCAGTACGTCACCTCGGCCAACAAGCCCATCAAGCCCCGCGGGATCCGAGTCGGCTCCGCGACCCCCAAGGGCTACTACGCCGAAGACCTGGCCGATGCCTGGGCCCGCTACTGCCCCCCGCACCTCCAGAAGTCCGCAACAGCCGCCACAGCCGCCACACCGCAGGTCAGCGGGGGTGAATCTGTGGCGGATACCGCCACAGCCATCCGCCACACGCACGCGGAAACCGCCACACCGCTCTTCTCCGTCGCCGGATAGCTCCCGCGACCACCCGGTGCCGCCACGCCCCGCGTGTGGCGGCACCTATCCGCCACAGAATCCCGATCCGCCACAAACGCAAGCCGCTGACCAGCAACGTTGCGGTGTGGCGGCTGTTGCGGATCCCCCAGAAGGCTGGACCACGAGGAGAGTGCATGCCCGCCGTCTCTGATCCTCGCGCCACCCTCCGGCGCGGGCTCCCCGACCGCTACCTCACCCCCGACGACATCGCCGAACTCTTCGACGTCCCGCTGGAGACCGTCTACCAGTGGCGCAAGAAGCGCACCGGCCCGCCCGGGTTCCGCGTCGGCAAGCACGTCCGCTACGACCCCACCGCCGTGCACAGCTGGATCGCCGAGCAGATGCAGGCGGACATCAGCAACGCCGCCTGATCCCACACCACCACCCCAACCGCCGAGGGCGGGCCCACCCGGGCCCGCCCTCGCTCCGTACGCCCTGAAAGGCACACCACGTGGCAGGCCACATCCAAGACCGCTGGTACAAGACCGAGTCGACGGCCGACGGCAAGTCCGCCCGAGTCAAGAGCGATCGGCACGGCACCGGCATGCGCTACCGGGCCCGTTACATCGGCCCCGACGGCACCGAGAAGTCCAAGTCCTTCCCCGACAAGCAGAAGCGCCTCGCCGAGCAGTGGCTGAACGAGACGGCCGCCGATATGTCGCGCGGGCAGTACCTCGACCCGCGCGCCGGCCGGATCACCTTCCAGCAGTTCGCCGAGAAGTGGGTGGCCACCCACACCACGGAGATCAACAGCCGTGAGGCAGCGGAGCGACGCCTGCGGCTGCACGCGTACCCGTACATCGGGACCCGCCCTCTGCCCTCCTTCCAGCCGGGCCACATCCGGACGTGGCTGGGCGAGTTGGAGGAGCACGTACCCGCGTCCTCGCACCGCCGGATCATCTTCGGCACGGTCTCGGGCGCGTTCTCCGCTGCGGTGGACGACGGGCTGATCGCCAAGAACCCCTGCCGCGCCCGGTCCGTCCAGATCCCCAAGCCCGCTCAGCCCCGCGTGACCCCCTGGAAGGCGACGCAGGTTCTGGCGGTCCGTGCCGCTCTGCCCAAGCACCTGCGTACGGCCGTAGACATCGCCGCCGGCTGCGGCCTGCGGCAGGGCGAGGTGTTCGGGCTGGATGAGGCCGAGCTGGACTACGAAGGCGGCTGGCTCCACGTGCATCACCAGTTGAAGCGGATCCGCGGGAAGTACGTCTTCGCCCTCCCCAAGGGCGGGAAGACCCGCTCGGTTCCCCTCCCCAAGTCCGTAGCAGCGGCCCTGCTGGCTCACTCCAAGGCGCACCCGCCGGTCAAGGTGACCCTCCCCTGGCGGACCCCGAGCGGGCAGCCGGTGACGAAGTCGCTCTTCTTCTCGGGGGGATCCGGCAGCTTCGTTCGGGTCAGCAACTTCAACGACTTCATGTGGAAGCCCGCCCTCGCGGTCGCGGGCATCATCCCGCCGGCCGAGGAAGGCGAGCGGTACGCGTCGGCGCCCCAGCACGGGATGCACGCCCTGCGGCACTTCTACGCGTCCGTCCTGCTGGACTCCGGCGAGAACATCCGCGCCTTGAGCCAGTACCTTGGCCACGCCGATCCGGGCTTCACCCTCCGGACGTACACCCACCTGATGCCCAGCAGCGAGGGCCGGACGAGGAAGGCCGTGGACGGGCTCTTCGGGACCCCTCCGGACCATGATCACGGCCCAGAGACGGCCCAGTAGCCCCTGGGCGGCCCCGATCGACGGGATACGCGCAGGTCGGGGCGATGTCCGCCATGGGCCACGGAACTCCATCTATTTCTGGCCCATCTACACGGGCCAGACCATCCCGATGGATTCCTGGCAGAACCGGATGTGGCTGGACACCTGGGTCTGACGCCGGGGCAAACAAACCCCTCGACCGTCTGTCTGTTCGACGTAAGGTCTACTCCAAGGGCTCCTTGAACACGTTCAGTGTCCAGGGGCCGTGGGGCGGGGCACACGGGAACGGGGAGCGGGAATGAACGGGGCTGCAAAGGGAGCCGTCGTCGGCGGGACCTTCCTCGCCATGCTGGGCGGGGCCGTCTACGGGGTGTACGCCCTGGTGGGGGACGACGGCGGCGGTGACGCGAAGAGTACGAGCGCGACCGGCCCGGCGGTGCCCGCCAAGGGCACCGGGCCGGTCAGCGACAAGGACGCCGCGGCGACCGCCCGGGCCTTCTTCACCGCGTGGGCGGCCGGGGACTACCGGGCCGGCGCCGATCTGACGAACAACCCGGCGGAGGCGCAGGGCGCCCTCGCCGACTACACGGCCAAGGCCTACGTGTCCAAGGTCGCGATCACCCCCGGCGCCCAGACCGGGACCACGGTGGCGTACTCCGTCGCGGCGGAGGTCACCTACGAGGGGGTCACCAAGCCCCTCGCCTACGAGTCCAGGCTGACCGTGGTCCGCGGCAACACCACCGGGCTGCCGCTCGTCGACTGGCAGCCCTCGGTGCTCCACCCCGAGCTCCAGAAGGGCGAGAAGCTGCGCGGCGGCGCCCCGGCCAGCCCGCCCGTCAAGGCCGTCGACCGCAAGGGCAGGGAGCTGACGGCCGAGAAGTACCCCTCGCTGCGCCCGGTGCTCGACAGCCTGCGCAAGACCTACGGGGAGCGGCAGGGCGGGAAGAGCGGCGCCGAGCTGTGGATCGAGCCGGTGGCCCAGGAGGCACCCCGGCGGACCCTGCTGACGCTGGTCGAGGGGAAGCCGGGCGAGATCGAGACCGTCCTGGACGCGGACGTGCAGGCGGCGGCCGAGCAGGCGGTCCTGAAGTTCCCGCAGGCCTCGGTGGTGGCCGTCCAGCCGAGCACCGGCAACGTCCTGGCCATCGCCGACCACCGCGGGGACGGCTTCCCCGCATCCATCAGCGGGGCCCGCGCGCCCGGCTCCACGATGAAGATCGTGACCGGCGCGATGCTGATGGACCGGGGTCTGGTGACGGCCGACAAGGTCGCCGAGTGCCCGGCGGAGGTGAGCTGGGGCGGCAAGACCTTCACGAACCTGAAGGGCTTCAAGCTCGACGGCGAGACCTTCGCGACGAGCTTCGCCCAGTCCTGCAACACCGCCTTCATCAAGCAGATCAAGCCGGTCGACGACGACTCCGCGCTCCCGAAGGAGGCCCGTG
This sequence comes from Streptomyces sp. TBY4, assembly GCF_024213195.1. GTDB lineage: Bacteria > Actinomycetota > Actinomycetes > Streptomycetales > Streptomycetaceae > Streptomyces. Next base: position 55,232 of record NZ_JANAVF010000014.1, read on the forward strand.
AGGTCTTCGGCATCGGCGAGGGCGTCGAGTGGAAGGTCGGCGTGCCCACCGTCGACGGGAAGGTCCCGGACGCGACCGGTCCGGCCGCGGCCGCCGCGTACATCGGCCAGGGCCAGATCCAGATGAACCCGCTGACGATGGCCTCGGTCACGGCGACCGCCCGGACCGGGGTGTTCCGCCAGCCGGTCGTGGTCAAGGCCTCGCTGGACGGACGCGAGATCGCGAAGGCCCCCCGGAAGATGAAGCCCGCGGTGGCGGCGCAGCTGGTGCGGATGATGAGGCTGACGGCCACCTCGGGCACCGCCCAGGGCGCGATGTCCGCGGTCAAGGGCTCCGACAAGGGAGCGAAGACCGGCTCGGCGGAGGTGGACGGGGCGCAGAACCCGGACAGCTGGTTCACCGGCTTCAGCGGCGACGTGGCGGCCGCCGCGATGGTCGAGGGCGGCGGCCACGGCGGCGACGCGGCGGGCCCGATCGTGGCGGCCGTCCTGAACGCGGGCTGAGGGGGCAGACCGGGGGCTGCCCCGGGTCAGCTCTCCCTTACGTCGGCCAGCGCGGCTCCCGCGTGCCGGATCAGCTCGCGCGGGTCCATCGGGAACACCGTGTGCGGGGTGCCTGCGGCCGCCCAGACCACCTCGTGGGCCAGCAGGGAGCGGTCCGCGAGGACTCGGGTGCGGGTGCGGTGCCCGAAGGGCGGCACCCCTCCGATGGCGTAGCCCGTGGTCTCCCGGACCAGGGCCGCGTCCGCCCGGGTGACGGCGCCGGCGCCGAGCTCGCGGCGCACCGCCTCCACGTCCACCCGGGAGGCCCCGTCCATCAGGACCAGCACGGGAACCCCGTCGGCGGCGAAGATCAGCGACTTCACGATCTGGCTGAGCTCGCAGCCGATCGCGGCGGCCGCGTCGGCGGCTGTCCGGGTCCCGTCGGGGAAGCGGCGTACGTCGGGCTCCAGCCCCAGTGCGGTGAGGGCTTCGGCGAAGAGGGGGTGCGCGGTGGTCGTCATGACGGCACGCTAGCGCTCCCCGCCCCGGCCGCGCGACGCCCTTTCGCGGGCCCCTACAGCGCCGAGCGGACGGCCCTGACCAGGGCCTGGGCCCTCGGGTCGGCGGTGACCGACTTGGCGAGGGCATTGGTGACGTAGCCGAAGCCGATCCCCGCCTCCGGGTCGGCGAAGGCCAGCGAGCCGCCGCGGCCGGGGTGCCCGAAGGAGGCCGGGGACAGCAGCGGGGAGGCCGGGCCGTGCAGCATGTAGCCCGGGCCGAAGCGGGTGTTCACCACCAGGACGCGGTCCGGTCCCGAGGAGAGCTCCTTGCCCGCGAGGGCGGTGGTGGCCGGGGTGAAGATCCGGGCCCCGTCCTCCACCACGCCGATGGTCGCCGCGTAGAAGCGGGCCAGGGCGCGGGCCGTGCCGATGCCCGCGGAGGCCGGCAGTTCGGCCGCCCGGTAGGCGGGGTCGTTCTCGTCGGGCAGCGGGTCGATGGCCGCGAAGGCGCGGCGGGTGAGGGAGTCCGGGTCGGCGTAGGCCTCGGAGACGTTGCGCCGCGGCCGGGTCTTGAGCAGGCCGGCGCCCTCCGGCGGATCGACCGGCGCCACCCGGCCCACCCGGTGGGCCTCGTTCTCCGGCAGGCCTATCCAGAAGTCGATGCCCAGGGGCTCGGCGATCTCCTCGGCCAGGATGCTCCCCAGCGAGCGGCCGGTGGCCCGCAGCACCAGCTCGGACAGCAGCCAGCTGAAGGTCTGCGCGTGGTAGCCGTGTGCGGTGCCGGGCTCCCAGAACGCCTGCTGGGCGGCGACCGCGCGCGGGCCGGTGATCCCGTCGGCGGCCTCGGCCGCGGTCAGCCCGCGGTCCAGGGCCGGGACCCCGGCGCGGTGCGCGAGCAGGTCGCGGACCCGGGTCCGCTCCTTGCCGCCCGCCTTGAACTCCGGCCAGTACGAGCCCACGGGCGCGTCCAGGTCGAGCAGCCCGCGCTGCTGGAGCAGCAGCGGTACGGCGGCGGCCACGCCCTTGGTGGCGGAGCGGACGAGCTGCGCGGTGTCCTCGGCCCAGGGTTCGGTGCCGTCGGCGTCCCTGGTGCCGGCCCAGAGGTCCACGACCTTGTGCCCGTCGCGGTAGACGGCGACCGCCGCGCCCCGGTCGCCGAGCACCTCGAAGTTGCGTACGAACGCATCCCTGACGGGCTCGAAGCCCTCCGCCACCACACCCTTGATGTCCACGGGCAGTGCAACAACCTCCGACCGGCGGTTATGCCACCTGCGGGGTCAGCCGACGACGACCGACCGGGGGTCGAATCCGAAGGGCAGCTCCAGCCGGTGCGCCCGCATCAGCGCCTCGTCGCACAGCACCTCCTGGGTCCTGCCGTCCGCCACGATGGTGCCCTCGCTGAGGATCACCGCGCGCGGGCAGAGCTCCAGCGCGTAGGGCAGGTCGTGGGTCACCATCAGCACGGTGACGTCCAGCGAGCGCAGGATGTCCGCGAGCTCGCGGCGCGAGGCCGGGTCCAGGTTGGAGGACGGCTCGTCGAGCACCAGGATCTCGGGCCGCATGGCCAGTACGGTCGCCACCGCGACCCGCCGGCGCTGCCCGAAGGAGAGGTGGTGCGGGGGCCGGTCCGCGAAGGCGGCCATCCCGACCTGCTCCAGGGCGCCGCGCACCCGTTCCTCCAGCTCGGCGCCGCGCAGTCCGGCGGCGGCCGGGCCGAAGGCCACGTCCTCCCGGACGGTCGGCATGAACAGCTGGTCGTCGGGGTCCTGGAAGACGATGCCCACCCGGCGGCGGATCTCGGCGAGGTTGCGCTTCTCCACGGGCAGCCCGGCCACGCTCACGGAGCCGACCCCGCCGGTCAGGATGCCGTTGAGGTGCAGCACCAGGGTGGTCTTGCCGGCGCCGTTGGGACCGAGCAGCGCCACCCGCTCCCCGCGCCCGACGGTGAGCTCGACCCCGAAGAGGGCCTGGTGCCCGTCGGGGTAGGCGTAGGCGAGGCCGGAGACATCCAGCGAGGGCGGGGCGGGTGCGTTCACGGGGTTCACGGGGTTCGCAGCGTTCACAACGTCCATCCCATCAGACAGACGGCGAGCGCCGTCACCGGGAGCGCGGCCGCGTACGCCCACTGGGTGCGGGTGGCCGACACCTCGTCGATCACCGGCATGGAGCCGGCGTAGCCGCGGCTGACCATCGCGAGGTAGACCCGCTCGCCGCGCTCGTAGGAGCGGATGAAGAGGGCTCCGGCGGTCTTCGCGAGGACCCCCCAGTGCCGGATCCCGCGCGCCTCGAATCCGCGGGAGCGCCGGGCGATGGACATCCGGCGCAGCTCGTCGCTGATGACGTCCCCGTACCGGATCATGAAGGAGGCGATCTGGACGAGCAGCGGCGGCAGCTTGAGCCGCTGGAGGCCGAGCAGCAGGGCCCGCAGTTCGGTGGTGGAGGCCAGCAGCACGGACGCGGCCACGCCCAGGGTGCCCTTGGCCAGGACGTTCCAGGCGCCCCAGAGGCCGGAGACGCTGAGGGACATCCCGGCGAACTCGACCCGCTCGCCCTGGGCCACGAAGGGCATCAGGACCGCGAAGGCGACGAAGGGCACCTCGATCAGGAGCCGGCGCAGCAGGAAGCCCGCCGGGATCCGGGCCACGGCCGCGGCCGCCGCGATGAGGACGGCGTACAGGCCGAAGGCCCACACCGCCTCGCGCGGTGTGGACACGACGACCACCACGAAACCGAAGGTCGCGGCGAGCTTGCAGTGCGGCGGCAGCTGGTGGACCGGGGAGTTCCCGGCCCGGTAGAGCTTGTGGGCGTGGCCCGCACCCATGTCAGGCGGCCGGTACGGCCGTGGAGGTGGCCGTCACGTCGGCGGCGCGGCGGCGGCGCACGGTCCAGAAGACGCCGGTGCCGACGAGGACGGTCGCGCCGACGCCGATGACTCCGGCGAGGCCGCCGGAGAGGCGGGCGTCGGAGACGTCCTTGACCCCGTAGTCGGCGAGCGGGGAACCGGCGGCCGCGTGCTCGGTGACCTTCTGGTCGATGCCGTTGTCGGCGGCGACCTTCTCCAGTCCGTCCGGGCTGGAGGAGGCGTAGAAGGAGACGATGCCGGCCAGGGCCAGCGCGGTGACCAGGCCGGTGATCCACACGGGCTTGGTGGAGCGGGCGCCGGCCGGCGCGGCGGCCGGGGCGGCGGCGGGGGCGTCGACCAGCTCGCCGCCGACGCGCAGCTTCAGCGGGGCGGACAGGCCGCGGGCGCCGTGGACCAGGTCGGGGCGGACGGCGATCACGGCGCCGACGGTGGCGGCGGTGATGAGGGCCTCGCCGATGCCGATGAGGACGTGGACTCCGACCATGGCGGCGAACACCTTGCCCAGCGGGACGTCGGTGGTGCCGCCGAGGGCGAAGAGGAGGGTGAAGAAGGCGGCCGAGGCGGGCACGGAGAGCAGGGCTCCGGCGAAGGCGGCGACGGTGACGGACCGGCGGCTGTCGGGCAGCACCTTGACCAGCCCGCGGAAGAGGGCGTAGGCGACGACCACGGTGACGACGCCCATGGTGACGATGTTGACGCCGAGGGCGGTCAGGCCGCCGTCGGCGAAGAGGAGGCCCTGCATGAGCAGGACCACGGACACGCACAGCACACCCGTATAGGGGCCGACGAGGATCGCGGCGAGCGCGCCTCCCAGCAGGTGTCCGCTTGTTCCGGCGGCGACGGGGAAGTTGAGCATCTGCACGGCGAAGATGAAGGCGGCGACGAGGCCGGCGAGCGGCGCGGTGCGCTCGTCGAGCTCGCGGCGGGCGCCCCGGAGACTGACCGCCACGGCCCCGGCGGCGGCGACACCTGCGGCAATGGAGACGGGGGCATCGATGAAGCCGTCGGGCACATGCATGGTTCTGCTCCGCTTCCTGCGGTCCGGCGAGCGGCCCGTTGAACTGTGGGTCGATCCGTTGAACTGACAAAATCTTTAGCCGTTCAAGAATAGTGCCCAGTTGCGAATCGTTGGCAAGAGCGGTGGCGTCACAAATAGCCCCGTGCGGATTCGTGGGAATGTGCGAGGCTGGGGGAAATACGGACGTAAATGTTCCGATTCGAGGAGTCTTGTCGATGTCAGCCGCCGCCGAGAATCCATCCGCAAGTGCCACCGCCACACGGGCTGCGACCGCCACGGCCCCCCTCGTCGAGGAGCGGGTGCGCGCCCGAGTGATCACCGACGACCCGCTCTACCGGGCCATCCCGGTCGCCCTGCGCTTCGTCCCCGACGAGCCGCTGGCCGTACGGATCGTCTTCCCCGCCGGCCTCTCCCCCGAGGGCACCGAGAACGAGTGGGTCTTCCCCCGCGCCCTCCTCGAAGCCGGCCTCCAGGCCCCGACCGGGACCGGGGACGTACGCGTCTGGCCCTGCGGGCGCGTCCAGGCCGTCGTCGAGTTCCATTCCCCGGAGGGCGTCGCGGTGGTCCAGTTCGACATCGCCGCCCTGCGCCGTTTCCTGCGCCGTACGTACGCCCCCGCGCCCGCGGCCACCCGTTAGGCCCAGCCGGACCCGCCCGGTCTCATTGCCCCGGACACGCAGAACGGCCCCGCACCGGGAAGGTGCGGGGCCGTTCTGCGTACTACGGGTCAGCCGGTCAGACGCCTGCCAGCTCGCGGTCCTTGTCGGGCCCGGAGCCGTCCGAGGAGTCGCCGAGGTGCTTGCGCAGGCTCTCGCCCTCCACGTCCACGTTCGGCAGGATCCGGTCGAGCCACTTCGGCAGCCACCAGGCCTTGTGGCCGAGCAGCGCGAGGACGGCCGGGACGATGGTCATCCGGACGACGAAGGCGTCGAAGAAGACCGCGATGGCCAGCGCGAAGCCGATCATCTTCACCATCTGGTCACTGGCGCCCAGGAAGCCGGAGAACACCGCGATCATGATGACGGCCGCGGCCACGACCACCCGGGCGCTGTACTGGAACCCGGTGACGACGGCCTGGCCCGGCCGCTCCCCGTGGACGTACGCCTCACGCATGCGGGTGACCAGGAAGACCTCGTAGTCCATGGCCAGGCCGAAGACCACGCCGACCATGAAAATCGGCATCATCGACATGATCGGGCCGGTCTGCTCCACCCCGAAGACCGAGCCCAGCCAGCCCCACTGGAAGACCGCCACGACGGCGCCGAGGGCGGCGACCACCGAGAGCAGGAAGCCGAGGGCCGCCTTGAGCGGGACCAGGATCGAGCGGAAGACGAGCATCAGCAGCAGGAAGGCGAGGCCGACGACGAGTGCCAGGTAGGGCAGCAGCGCATCGTTCATCTTCTGCGAGAAGTCGATGTTCATCGCGGTCGCGCCGGTGACGAACACCTTGCCGCTGTCGCTGCCCTCGCGGATCTCGCGGACCAGCTCCTCGGTCGCCTCGGAGGACGGGCGGTCCTTCGGGACGACGTTGATGACGGCGGCGTCCTTGGCCTCGTTCTGCATGGCCGGCATGACCGCGGCCACACCGTCCAGGCCCTTGATCCGCTCGGCGGTCGCGTCGGCGAGCGCCTTGTCCCCGTCCACGACGATCATCAGCGGGCCGTTGAAGCCGGGGCCGAAGCCCTCGGAGAGCAGGTCGTACGCCTGGCGCTGGGTGGTGGACACCGGCTGGGCGCCGTCGTCCGGCAGGCCCATCTCCAGCTTGCTCGCCGGGATGGCGACGATGCCGAGGCCGATCACGCCCGCGAGCAGCACCATGACGGGGCGGCGCAGGATGAAGCGGGCCCAGCGGGTGCCGCCGTTGGGCTTGGCGTCGGCGCCCTCGGCGGCCGGGTCGGCCGTGCCCTTGCCCTTTCCGAACAGCTTGCTCTTGGTGCCCGCGGGCAGCACCTTCTTGCCGGCGAATCCGAGCATGGCCGGGACCAGCGTCAGGGCGACGAGGACGGCGATGACCACGGTGCCGGCGGCGGCGAAGCCCATCTTGCTGAGCATGGGGATGTTGACGACGGCCAGGCCCACGAGGGCGATGACCACGGTCAGACCGGCGAAGACGACGGCGGAACCGGCGGTGCCGACGGCCCGGCCGGCGGCCTCGTCGCGCTCACGGCCGTCGGCGAGCTCCGCGCGGTAGCGGGAGACGATGAAGAGGGCGTAGTCGATGCCGACGGCGAGGCCGATCATCATCGCGAGCGTGGAGGTGGTGGAGCCGAGGTCCAGCACGTTGGCGAGCGCGGTGATGGAGGAGATGCCGATGCCCACGCCGATCAGCGCGGTCAGCAGCGGCAGGCCCGCCGCGATGAGCGAGCCGAAGGTGATGACGAGGACGATCGCGGCGACCATGATGCCGATGATCTCGCCGGAGCCCGTCTCGGGGGCGGCCTGCAGGGCGTCGCCGCCGATCTGGACGTTGAGGCCGTCGGCCTTGGCGGCCGTGGTGGACTCCGTGAGGGCCTCGCGGGTGGCGTCCGTCAGCTCCATGCCGCTGACCTTGTACTTGACGCTCACGTAGGCGGTGGAGCCGTCCTCGCTGATCGCCTGGGCCTCGTACGGGCTGGTGACCGAGGAGATCTGGTCCTTGCCCGGACCGCCCTTCAGCTCGCTGACGATCTTCTCGACCTGGGGCTTGACGGCCTCCGAGTCGACCTTCTCGCCTGCCGGGGCCTTGATCACGATGCGGGCGGTGGCGCCGTCGGCGGCCATCCCCGGGAAGCGCTGGTCCAGCAGGTCGAAGGCCCGCTGGGCCTCCGTGCCGGGTATGGAGAACGAGCCTGAGGTGGGTGCGGACGCCGATGCCGCGCCGAAGCCGGCGACGAACAGCAGCGCCACCCACACGAGGGCGACGAATCGGCGGCGCCGGAAGGCGCCCCTGCCGAGTCGGTAGAGGAAGGTGGCCACGTCGGTGGTTCTCCCGTTCGGGTCGTGGGATGGATCAGGGCATGAAATGCCGTTCCGACGACGAGAGCGGCGTGTCAGGAGCAGGCAGGAAATCGAGCGCGGGGACAGCGCGGGCGGGCGGCTGCGTGGGTGGGCAGCCGGGCAGGTTCAGACGCCGAGGGCGGGGAAGACCACGGCGTCGATGAAGTCACCGAGGAAGGCCCGGTCGACGGACCGGTCCTCGATGAGCGGCAGCGCGATGAACGCCCCGATGAGCATGTGCGGTACGAAGGCCAGGGCCGGACAGTCCGGGGCGATCTCGCCCCGGTCCACCGCTCTTTGCAGCATCACCTGCAGACCGTTGATCTCCGGATCGACGAGCAGGTCCCGCAGCGCCTTGTGGAGCTCCGGGCTCTCGTGCACCGCGTGGGTCAGGCCCCGCATCAGCGCGGTGTCCTTCGCCATCTGGGCGTCGTCGGAGTTCTCGATCATGACCCCGAAGTCCCCGCGGATGCTGCCCGTGTCGATCTCCCGGAGGGAGACCGGCTGGGTGCAGCGCAGGGCCTTCGCGACCAGCTCGGGCTTGCTCCCCCACTGGCGGTAGAGGGTGGCCTTGCTGGACTTCGTACGGGCGGCGACCGCGTCCATGGTCAGCGCCTCGTAGCCGACCTCCCGCAGGAGGTCGAGGACCGCACCGTGCAGTTCGGCTTCCCGTTCGGGGGTGATCCGGCTGCGGCGCGCCATGACCTCTTCGACCATTGCGGTGCCTCCTCCCGACCTTGCCCAACCGAACGAAACCGTTTCGTACGGATCGACCATACCTCGGGCCCAAGCGAAACGAAACCGTTCCGTTTCGCTTGGGCAGTGGTGTCGGTCACGCCCCGGCCGCCCGCGGCACTCCGCACGGGAGGCCGCATGGATCACCTGTACGAGTTGCCAGCCCCCCTCCGCGCGGAAAGCATTGGGGGGTGAGTCACGACGCGGCGTACCTCCGGTTCCCCCATCTCCACGACGATCTGCTGTGCTTCGCCACCGAGGACGACCTCTGGGTGGCGCCCCTGGTTCCGCCCGGAGAGCCCGCCGGCCGGGCCTGGCGGATCACCGTCGACCGGACCCGGGTGGGCCACCCCCGGTTCTCCCCCGACGGCAAGCACATCGCCTTCACCACCTGGCGCAGCCTCGACCCCGAGATCCACCTCGCCCCCGTCTCGGGCGGCCCGGCGCGCCGGCTCAGCTACTGGGGCTCCACCGACACCCGGGTCTGCGGCTGGACCCCGCCCGACAAGGACGGCCGCAGCGACATCCTGGCCGTCTCCTCGCACGGCCAGCCCTTCTCCTACTTCGCCTGGGCGTACACCCTCCCCACCGACGGCAGCCCCGGCGGCCGGCTCCCCTGGGGACCCGTCTCCGACATCGCCGTCCACGAGGAGGCCCGCGAGGGCGAGGAGCCGGGCGAGCGGCGCACCCTGCTGCTGACCGGCAAGCCCCCGCACGAGCCCGCCGCGTGGAAGCGCTACCGCGGCGGCGCCACCGGCCGGCTGTGGCTGCACGGAGAGCGGCTGCTGGAGGGCATCGAAGGCCACCTGGACTCGCCGATGTTCGTGGACGGCCGGATCGCCTTCCTCTCCGACCACGAGGGCATCGGCAACGTCTACTCCTGCCTGCCCGACGGCACCGACCTGCGCCGGCACACCGACCACGAGGAGTTCTACGCCCGGCACGCCTCCAGCGACGGCTCCCGCATCGTCTACCAGTGCGCCGGGGACCTCTGGATCGTGGAGTCCCTGGCCCCCGGCGCCTCCCCGCGCAAGCTGGAGGTCCGCCTCGGCGGCCCCCGCGCGGGCCGCCGCACCTACCAGGTCCCGGCCGCCAGCCACGTCGACTCCCTCTCCGTGGACACCACCGGGCGGGCCAGCGCCGTCGTCGTGCGCGGCAGCCTGTACTGGCTCACGCACCGCGACGGCCCCGCCCGCACCATCGCCGACACCCCGGGCGTACGGGTCCGGCTGCCCGAGATGCTCGGCAGCGGCGGGCAGGTGGCGTACGTGACCGACGCGGAGGGCGAGGACGCGATCGAGATCGCCTACCTCCCCCGCGCCTCGGGCGACCGCGAGCCCCGCCGGCTCGCCTCGGGCGCACTGGGCCGCGTACTGGAGCTGCTCTCCGATCCGGACGGGGAACGCCTCGCGATCGCCTCCAACGACGGGCGACTGCTCCTCATCGACGCCACCGAGGAGTCCAACGGGGAGGCCAGCGAGCTGATCCGGTCCGACAACGGACCCGTCACCGACCTCGCCTTCTCCCCCGACGGCTGCTGGCTGACCTGGTCGCACCCGGGCATCGGCCGCTCGCTGCGCCAGATCAAGATGGCCAAGATCGCCGGACCCGGCGCCCCCACGATCGTGGACGTCACCAACGGCCGCTTCGAGGACGAGAATCCGGTCTTCACCCGGGACGGCCGCTACCTCGCCTTCCTCTCCTGGCGCGGTTTCGACCCCGTCTACGACGTCCACACCGGCGACCTGTCCTTCCCCCTGGGCTGCCGCCCCTACCTGGTGCCGCTGTCCTCGGCCACCCCCTCCCCCTTCGCCTTCTCCCCCGACGGGCGCCCGGCGGCGGGCGGACTCGACCCGGTCGAGGGGGACTCGGAGTCCGGCGACGGCGCGGTCACCGTGGAGGTCGAGGGGCTGGAGAGCCGGGTGACGCCCTTCCCGGTGTCGGCATCCAAGTACTCGGCCCTGTACCCGGTGAGCGGCGGCGGGCTGGTGTGGCTGCGCTGGCCGATCTCGGGCGCGCTCGGCGAGACCTTCGCCAACCCGGCCGACGTCAGCGGCAAGCCCACGCTGGAGTACTTCGACCTGACCAAGGCCCGCAAGACGGAACTGGCCTCCGGACTGGACTGGTTCGCGGTCAGCGGCGACGGCACCCGGCTCGTGGTCAACGAGGACGGGGACCTGCGCGCGGTCCCCGCGACCGAATCGGGCGACAGCGACTCCACCGTCTACCTGGACCTGCGGCGCATCCTGCACGAGGTGGACCCGGCCGCCGAGTGGCGCCAGGCCTTCGAGGAGGCCGGCCGCCTGATCCGCGCCTACTTCTGGGAGCCGGGGATGTGCGGCATCGACTGGGACGGGGTGCTGCGCCAGTACCGCTCCCTGGTCGAACGGGTCGCCTCCCCCGACGAGTTCGCCGACCTGATGCGCGAGGTCCTCGGCGAGCTCGGCACCTCGCACGCCTACGTCTCCCCGGCCCGCCGCAACGAGGGGCCCCCGCACTACCAGCGGGCCATCGGCCTGCTCGGCGCCAACCTCTTCCCCCGCGACGGGGCCTGGGTCGTCGGCCGGATCCTGCCCGGCGAGTCCTCCGACTCCAAGGCCCGCTCCCCGCTCGCGGGCACCGGCATCCGCGAGGGCGCGGTCCTCACCCACGTGGACGGCCGCCCGGTGGACCCGGTCACCGGCCCGTACCCGCTGATGTCGGCGGCCGGCGGCACCACCGTGGAGCTCACCTTCGAGCCCGCGGAGGGCCAGGGCCGCGCCCGCCGGGTCGCGGTCGTCCCGCTGGTCGACGACCGGCCGCTGCGGTACCAGGACTGGGTGGCCAAGCGCCGCGAGGTGGTCCGGGAGGTCAGCGGCGGCAAGTGCGGCTACCTGCACATCCCCGACATGGGCGGCTCGGGCTGGGCGCAGTTCAACCGCGACCTGCGCGCCGAGATGTCGAAGCCGGCACTGATCGTGGACGTACGCGGCAACGCGGGCGGGCACATCAGCGAGCTGGTGGTGGAGAAGCTGACCCGCTCCATCCTCGGCTGGGACCTGACCCGCAACGCGCAGCCCGTCTCCTACGCCTCCAACGCGCCCCGGGGCCCGATCGTCGCCCTGGCCGACGAGGCGACCTCCTCCGACGGGGACATGATCACGGCGGCCTTCAAGCTGCTGGGACTCGGCCCGGTCGTCGGCCAGCGCACCTGGGGCGGGGTGGTCGGCATGACCGGCCGGCACACCCTCGGCGACGGCACGGTGATCACGGTGCCGATGAACGCGGCCTGGTTCCCCGAGTACGGCTGGTCCGTGGAGAACCAGGGCGTGGAGCCCGACCTGCCGATCCTGCGGACCCCCCTCGACTGGGCGGAGGGACGGCACGCCCAGCTGGACGACGCCGTGAACCTGGCGCTGGAGCTGCTGGAGCAGGACCCGGCCGCGGTACCGCCCGGCTACACGGACGTACCGGACCGGCGCCGGCCGAAGCTGCCGCCGCGGGGGTGACCGTAGGGCATGCGTGAGGGGTGCGACCCGGGACGGCGGGTCGCACCCCTCACGTATTGCTCCGTACCGCTACTTGCTGAACTTCTCGTCGAAGGTGTCGCGGGCCTTGTCCTTGGCCTGGTCGACGGCCTGCGAGGCGCGCTCGGAGACCTCGTCCTGCTTGCCCGAGGCCTTCGCCCTCTCCGCGAGTTCCTTGGCCTTGTCCTGGAACTGGTCCTTGATACCCATGTGTCCTCACTCCTGCAACGGTGTTCGGTAAGGGGAACCCGACCAGTCTCACTCAGGAGGACAATCCTCGCATTCCGGTCAGCGGCTCGGACTGCGCTCCTGCTCGTCCGCGGCCCCGCCGGCCCCCACAAGCCCCTTGGAAACACTGGCCAGTCGCGGCTCGAACCGCTTCATCTCGCGCTGTCCGACTGCCGAGATGATCCCGGGCAGGTACCCGCGGACCCCCTGCATGCCCCGCAGCCACCACTGCGCGTACACGTGCGCGGAGCGCCGCTCGATGCCCGCCACGATCCGGTCGACGGCCGGCCCCAGCGGGTAGGTCCGGTTCGACGGCCACGGCAGCCGCTGGCGCAGTTCGCGCATGACCTCGTCCTGGTCGGCACCGCGCACCATGTCGGTGTCGGTCCAGGACAGGTAGCCGACACCCACCTTGACCCCCTTGTAGCCGACCTCGGAGCGCAGGCAGTGCGCGAAGGCCTCGACCCCGGACTTGGAGGCGCAGTAGGCGGTCATCATGGGCGCCGGGGTGATCGCCGCGAGGGAGGCGATCTGCAGGAAGTACCCGCGGCTCTCCATCAGCACGGGCAGGAAGGCCCGGGCGGTGACGGCCCCGCCGATGAGGTTCACCTCGATGACCCGGCGCCAGGCGTCGGGGTCGGAATCGGCGAAGGGCCCGCCGGAGGCGACGCCGGCGTTGGCGACGACGATGTCCACCTTCCCGAAGCGCTGCTTGACCTCCTGCGCGACCCGGGCCATGGCCTCGTGGTCGGTGACATCGGCGTACCAGTGGTCGCTGTCGGTGTGCAGCCGCTCGGAGACCTCCTTGAGGGCCTCCGGCTCCAGGCCCACCAGGGCCACCTTCGCACCGCGCGCGGACAGCTTGCGGGCGAGCAGTTCGCCGACCCCGCGCGCGGCCCCGGTGACGACGGCGACCTGGCCTTCCAGATTCCTGCTGTCACTCACGGCGTCTTCTCCTTAGCGGGACGGCTGACATCGGAAGAACTGACGTACACCTCGGCGAGCTCGCGCACAGCAGCAGTGACGGCCTCGGGCGCCTCGATGGGGCTCATATGACCCACCCCCGTCAGCTCGGTGAGGCCCACGCAGTTCGGCAGCGCGGCCGCCAGCCCCCTGGCGTGCACGATCGGCGTCAGCCGGTCGCTCTTGCCGCCGATGACGGCGGTGGGCACGGTGAGCGCGGCGAGCTGCGCGTCGAGATCAAGGGAGGCCAGCACCGCGGACCAGGCGTGCCGCACCCGGGTGGGGCAGGCGTGCACGATCCGCGCACAGGCCTCGACCTTGTCGGGCGCGGAACCGGGCCCCATCGTGGCGTACTTCAGCACCTTGCGGGCGACGGGGGTGACGGGCCCGAGCGGGGCCCGCGATCCCAGGACCGCCCCGGTGATACGGGTCCTCGCGCGGCCGGCGCGCCACGGCAGGACCTGCGCCTCCTCGACCAGCCGGCCGCTGCCGGTGCTGCACAGCAGCGCTGCGGCGACGTGCTCGGCGAACTCCGGCCGGCCGGCGGCGGCCATGACCGTCATCCCGCCCATGGAGTGGCCTGCGACGACGGCCTGCTCGCCGGGGGCGAGGGTGGCCCCCAGGACCGCGACCAGGTCGTCGGCGAGGGCCCCGGTGCCGTAGCCGGTCCCGGCGGGGCTGCGACCGTGTCCGCGCTGGTCATAGGCGATGACCCGGTGCCCACTGGCCAGGGCCCGTATCTGCGCGGCCCAGAAGGCGGTGGAACAGGTCCACCCGTGCGCGAGCACCACGGCCGGCGCCCCGTCCTCCCCGTGCACCTCGACGTGCAGCCGCGCCCCGTCGGCAGAGACGGCAACCACCTCCCGCCGAGCAACGGGCGGCGCATACGGCCCCCCGGTCACATGCGTCAGCCGACTCACGCGGCCCCCTCCTGCGCGACGGACCCAGCCCCGCCAACCCCAGCCTCGCCGGCGTTTGAGGCGCCGCCGGAGGCAACTCCAGCCACCCGCTCACGCTCCTGGGGGCGTACGACCTCGTACTCCCCCAAATCAACGCCCAGCGTCTCCTTGCGGAACTCCCCCGTCGTCCCCGGCCACACCGTGGTGTTGCGCCCCTGCGCGTCCAGGTACCAGCTGGTGCAGCCCCCCGTGTTCCACACGGTCCGCTCCATCCGGGTCTGCACCCGCCGGTTCCACGCGTTGACCGCGGACGGCCGCGCGGCCAGCGCGACCTTCCCGCCCAGCACCCCCAGCTGCCGCATGTAGTCCGCCATGTAGTTCAGCTGCGACTCGATCATCAGGATCATCGAGCTGTTCCCCAGCCCGGTGTTCGGCCCGATGATCGTCATCCAGTTCGGAAACCCCGCAGCCGTCGCCCCGCGCAGCGACTGCATCCCGTCCTTCCACACCTCCGCGAGGGTCTTGCCCTCCGCGCCCACCACGCGGTCGGCGATCGGCATGTCCGTGACGTGGAAGCCGGTGCCGAAGACGATCGCGTCCACCTCGGTCTCGGTCCCGTCGGCAGCCACCAGCACCGAGCCGCGGATCTCCTTCAGCCCGGAGGCGACGAGGTCCACGTTGGGCCGGGCCAGCGCCGGGTAGTACTCGCTCGACAGCAGGATCCGCTTGCAGCCGATGCGGTACGAGGGCGTCAGCTTGGCCCGCAGCTCCGGGTCCTTGATCGAGCGCGCCATGTTCGCCTTCGCGAGCGACTCGATCAGCCCGAGCTGGTTCGGCCGCTTGGTGAAGGCGCTGACCTGCAGTTCCCTGATCCCCCACAGCAGCCCCCGCCGCGCCGCCCGGGTGAAGGGGAGCTGGCGGTGCAGCCAGCGCTCCACGGAGGTGATCGCCCGGTCGGTGCGCGGCATCACCCACGGCGGGGTGCGCTGGAAGAGCGTGAGCCGCTCCACCTCGGGGGCGATGGCGGGCACGATCTGGATGGCGGAGGCGCCCGTACCGATCATGGCGACGCGCTTGCCGCGCAGGTCGTAGTCGTGGTCCCAGCGGGCCGAGTGGAAGACCTTGCCGGGGAAGCCGGCGAGCCCGGGGATCTCCGGCATCTTCGGGTCGGACAGCGGCCCGGTGGCGGAGACGACCACATCGGCGGTGAAGTCCCCGCCCGCGGTCTCGATCTCCCACCGCATCCCCTCCGCGTCCCACCGCATCATCCGGACCTCGTGGTTCAGCCGGATGTGGCGGCGCAGCCCGAAGGTGTCGGCCACGTGCTCCAGGTACTCCCGGATCGCGGGCTGCCCGGAGAAGGTGCGGGGCCAGTCCGGATTGGGGGCGAAGGAGAAGGAGTACAGATGGGAGGGCACGTCGCAGGCGCACCCGAGGTAGTTGTTGTCCCGCCAGGTGCCGCCGACGGAGCCGGCGCGCTCCAGGACGACGAAGTCCGTGATCCCCTCGCGCCGCAGCCGCACCGCGGCGCCCAGCCCGCCGAACCCGGACCCGATCACCGCCACGCGTACGTGCTCGCGCCCGTCCATGCCACCGCCCATGCCAGCCACCTTCGGATGCCGATGCCAACGCCCATTCAGATGCTGCCAGCAATCACTGGCACAATCGGGAGAGTAGAGCAGCCCCGTACTCATGGGTAGGGGTCGCGCCGGGAAAGTTACCCGGAGTACGCCCTAGGCTGCGCACATGCCCGACAACGCGGCGCGAACCACGGGAGCAGGGACCACAGTGCGCGAATACCGCACGGAAGAGCTGGCCGAGGCCGCCGGCATACCCGTACGCACCCTGCGCTTCTACCGCGAGCGCAAGCTCCTGCCGCCGCCCCGCCGCGAGGGCCGCATCGCCTGGTACGACGACCACCACCTGGCCCGGCTGCGCACCATCGCCGCCCTGCTGGAGCGCGGCCACACCCTCGGCGGGATCGCCGAGCTGACCGTCGCCTTCGAGAACGGCCGCGACGTCGGCCAGCTGGGCGAGCTGCTCGGCATCGGCTGGTCGGAGGAGACCCCGGTCCGGCTCACGCCCGAGGCCCTCGCCGACTACTTCGAGGGGGAGGTCACCCCGGAGAACCTGGCGGCCTCGCTCGACCTCGGCTACCTCGCCACCGACGGCGAGGAGATCGTCCACGTCAGCCGCCGGCTCCTGGACGTCTCCTCGGCCCTGGTCCGCGAGGGCGTACCGCTCTCGGCCGTCCTGGAGGCGGGCCGCCGGGTCCGCGAGCACGCGGACGCGATGGCGGCCCTGTTCGAGGAGCTCATCTCCACCCACATCTCGGAGGAGGCCGTCCCGCGCCTGCGGCCCCTGGCCAAGAGCGTGGTCGACGCGGAACTCACCATGGCGATGGACCGCCTCCGCCCGCCCGCGGCGGCCCAGCCGCCCCAGGCGCCCCAGGAACCTCAGCCGCCGAGCTCGTAGACCACGGTCACGGGCGCGTGGTCGGACCACCGCTCGGGGTGCGTCTCGGCCCGCTCCACGAACGCCTTGACGGCCTTGGCCGCCAGCCCCGGCGTCGCCACCTGCAGGTCGATCCGCCAGCCGGCGTCGTTGTCGAAGGCCCGCCCGCGGTAGGACCACCAGGAGTAGGGCCCCTCGGTGTCCGGGTGCAGGCTGCGCACCACGTCCACGTACCCGGCGGTGTCGTAGACCTCCCCGAGCCACTCGCGCTCCTCGGGCAGGAAGCCGGCGTTCTTCCGGTTGGTCTTCCAGTTCCTCAGGTCGGCCTCGCGGTGACAGATGTTCCAGTCCCCGCAGACGACGACCTCGCGCCCGTCCGCGGCAGCCCGCGCCTTGAGCTCCTTCAGATAGCCGAGGAACTCCTCCATGAACCGGTACTTCTCGTCCTGCTTCTCGGTCCCGGCCTCCCCGGAGGGCAGGTAGAGGCTGGCGACGGTCACACCCGGCAGGTCGATCTCCAGGTACCGCCCGCTGCTGTCGAACTCCTCGCTCCCGAATCCGACCTGCACCCGCTCCGGCTCCCGCCGCGTGTAGACCGCGACCCCGGCCCGCCCCTTGGCTGCGGCCGGCGCGAACACGGTGTGCCAGCCCTCGGGCTCGCGCACCTCGTCCGGAATCTGGCCCTCCTCGGCCCGCACTTCCTGCAGGCAGACGACGTCGGCGTCCGACCCGGCCAGCCACGGGGAGAACCCCTTCTTGGCGGCAGCGCGGATCCCATTCACATTCACGGAGGTCACAGAGAACATCCCTGCACGATAGCCGGAGCGTTCCGTAGGCTGTTCGGATGTCTCAGGAGATCCAGCTCCGCGCCGTGTCGTACGACCACCCGGACGCGGTCAAGCTCAACGACCAAGTGCAGATCGAATACCAGGAGCGCTACCAGGGTGAGGGCGACGTCACGTTCCTCGACCCGGAGATGTTCGCCCCGCCGAGCGGCCTCTACCTCCTCGCCTACGACGCCTCGGACGCCCCGATCGCCAGCGGCGGCTGGCGCAGCCACGAGGCCAACGACGAGGGCTACGCAGACGGCGACGCCGAGCTGAAGCGCATGTACGTGATCCCCGAGGCCCGCGGCCTGGGCCTGGCCCGCCGCATGCTCGCCGCCCTCGAAGCGGACGCCCGCGCGGCCGGCCGCGTGCGCATGACCCTGGAGACCGGCGACCAGCAGCCGGAGGCCATCGCCCTCTACCTCTCAGAGGGCTACACCCTCACGAACGCCAAGTTCGGCCACTACCGCTTCCACGACTCCAGCCGCTGCATGACCAAGCCCCTGAACCCGTCCTGACCGGCGCCGAGTCGGGCGCGGCCCCGGGCCCGCGCCCGGCTTCGATCCGACTCCGATCCGGCGTCGCCCCCGAACGCAGAAGATCCCGCCCGGTCTTGCGACCGGACGGGATCTCATGACGTTCTCGGGAGCAACCCGTGAACTGTCGTTTGTGGACCTGTGGGGATTTGAACCCCAGACCCCCTCGATGCGAACGAGGTGCGCTACCAGACTGCGCCACAGGCCCTTGCGACGTGTGAAACATTAGCATCCCCTCGCGGGTGCTCCAAAACCGGTATCGGGGAGCGTCCGCGCAGGTCATCGATCACTCGTTCGCGGCGCGCGGGCGCTCGTCGCCCTCGTACTGGTCGAAGAGGGGCGTACGGGCCGCGTCGCGCGGGCGGGGGCGGGGCGACGGGGTGGACGGCTGGGCGCGCAGGCGGGGTTCCGTCGGCTCGGCCGTGCTGGAGCGGGTCGCGCTCCAGGGGTCCGGGGTCGCCGGGCCGGTGGCGCGCGGGGCGACCGGGGCCGTCACGTACGTCGGCAGCGGTACCGGGACGGGCTCCCAGCTGTCACCGCGGGCGGGTCCGCGCTCGCGTTCGCGCTGCTGGTCCACCCACTCGGCGTGGTCGGTCTGCTCGACCAGGGCGCGCCGGCCGGCCTCCTGCGGGGAGACGGGTGGCGCGGGGTCCGGGTCGGAGCCGGCGGCCGCCTCGGACTCGCGGCGGCGCGGGCGGTTCTCGCGCAGGTGGCGGGCGGCCGCCTCGGCGCGGCGCCGGTCCATGGTGAACTCGTAGCGGCGTCGCTCCTGGACCCGCAGGTGCACGATGTACGTGCTCAGCAGCAGGGCGGGCACGGCCGGGGCCCACAGGTACTGGAGTCCGCCGACGGCGGCGGCGACCGCGCCGAGGGTGAAGATCAGGAAGAGCAGCGCGGTGGTGCGCCGGCGGCGTGCCAGGACGACGAGGCGCTGCTCGCGGCGGGCCCGCTCCGCGCGGTCGGCCCGCTCGGCGGCGGCCGATCTCGGTTCGGGGCGGGTCGGCGGGGGCACGACGACGGCCCGGGCGTCGGCGGCGTCCACGGGTTTCACCGTTTCCGTCGCGGCGTCCGGGTCCGCGGGGGGCTGGGGCTGCGCCTCCTCGTCACCGCGCTCACGCAGTCCCTTGGCGTAACGGCGCTCCATTCCCGCCCGGCCGGAAAGCAGCCGGATGGCGGTGGAGAAGCGTTCCGTCGGACGGGCTTCGTTCAGCTCGTCCTGCCTCCGGAGCCACATGGGCACCAAGTAGGCGGCCCAGGCCCCGACAATGACTGCGTAGATGAGGCCGCTGCTGCTCACACCCCACACCGTAGAGGGGCGCGGCCGGGGGGATCCGCCAATTGGGACGGCGTGTCGCACGATCTCGCTGATATCACGGACTTTTTTTGTGATTCTTCGGATCAGGTTATGGGCGAATCGGTCATTGAGTGAAAGAATTCGAACAGATATCGGATTTCTATTGTCCGGGCGGTGCGGCCGGGCCCTGCGGATGCCGTTCGCGGTGCCAGCGGCGCAGCAGTCCCTCCCGCACCTCCTCCGCCGTCAGCGCGTAGACGAGGTGATCGCGCCAGGCCCCGTCGATGTGCAGGTAGCGCGGGCGCAGTCCCTCCTCGCGGAAGCCGAGCTTCTCCACCACCCGCCGGCTCGGGCCGTTCTCCGGGCGGATGCACACCTCGATCCGGTGCAGCCCGACCTTGCTGAAGCAGTGGTCCACCGCCAGCGCGACCGCCGTCGGCATCACCCCGCGGCCCGCGACCTCCCGGTCCACCCAGTAGCCCACGTGGCCCGCGCACATCGAGCCCCAGGTGATCCCGGCGACCGTCAACTGGCCCACCAGGCGCCCCTGGTACTCGATGACGAACGGCAGCATGCGCCCCGCGTTCGCCTCCGCCCGCAGGTGGCGCACCATCTGGCGGTACGTCGGCCGCTGGATCACCGGCCCCCAGGGCGCGGGCGGCGGGATCGTCGCCTCCCACGGCCGCAGCCAGTCGCGGTTGCGGCGGTTGACCTCGCGCCAGGCGGCCTGGTCCCGCAGCTTTATCGGCCGGAGCGAGACATCGCCGTCCGCCAGCACCACCGGCCAGGAGGGGCCGTTCAGCTCGCGCTCCCCGGTGGTCTGCCCGCGGGGCGGGGATGGTCGCCGCCCCGGATCTGGTCGACGGCGTGCAGCAGCACGCGGGACAGGACCGCGATCCCGTCGCGGACCCCGCCCGTGGAACCGGGCAGGTTCACGATCAGGGTGTGCCCGGCCACGCCCGCCAGGCCCCGGGACAGGGCCGCGGTGGGCACCTTCTCCAGGGACTCGGCGCGGATCGCCTGCGGGATGCCCGGGATCTCGTAGTCCAGGACCCGGGCGGTGGCGTCGGGGGTCCGGTCGGTCGGCGAGATGCCGGTGCCGCCGGTGGTCAGGATGACGTCGTACCCGGCGGCCACGCCTTCGCGCAGGGCCGCCTCCACGGGGTCCCCGTCGGGGACCACGCGCGGGCCGTCCACCGCGAAGCCGAGCGCGCTCAGCCCTTCCGCGAGCACCGGCCCGCCCTTGTCCGCGTACACGCCCTGGGAGGCCCGGTTCGAGGCCGTGACCACCAGCGCGCGCAGCGCGGGCGCCTGCGGCGTCACCGGGGCCGCTGCCGCCGCCTCGGGGGCGTGCGCGTGGCTGTGGACCTCGCCGCCGCGCGGGGCGTTCACGAGCGCGCCCAGTCGCCGGACTTGCCGCCCGTCTTCTCCTCGACCCGGACGTCGGTGATGACCGCGCCCTTGTCGACGGCCTTGACCATGTCGATGACGGTGAGCCCGGCGACCGCGACGGCGGTCAGCGCCTCCATCTCGACGCCCGTACGGTCGGCGGTCTTGACGGTGGCCAGGATCTCGACGGCATCGTCGGTGACCTTGAGGTCCACCTTCACCCCGGAGACGGCCAGCGGGTGGCACAGCGGGATCAGGTCGGGGGTCTTCTTCGCCCCCATGATCCCGGCGATCCGCGCGGTGGCGAGGGCGTCGCCCTTGGGCACGCCCTCGCCCCGCAGCAGTTCGATCACCCGGGGAGAGACGAGCACGCGCCCGCTGGCCCGCGCCGTCCGCGTGGTGACGTCCTTCGCCGAGACGTCGACCATCCGGGCCGCGCCGGCCTCGTCGATGTGCGTCAGCCTGGTGCCGGCGGCGCCGCCGGCGCTGCTCTGCGTACTCATATGTGCGTGCCGCTCCCGTCCGGGCCCCGCAAGGGCCTGTGTGGTGCAACACGCTACCCGCATCCGCCGGACCTCAGCCGAGCAGGACCACTTCCAGCTCGGCCCCCGGCTCCACCGAGGTCACGTCCTCCGGTACGACGATCAGCGAGTCGGCGTGCGCCAGCGCGGCGATCAGGTGCGAGCCCGCTCCGCCGACCGGGCTGACCGTGCCGGACTCCGCGTCGTACTTGCCGCGCAGGAACTGCCGGCGGCCCGCCGGGGAGCCGATGGCCTTGTCGGCCGCGAGCACCGCGCGCACGCTCGGCCGGCTCACCTCGGAGGCGGGCAGGCCCATGAGGGCCCGGATCGCGGGGCGCACGAACAGCTCGAAGGAGACGTAGGAGGAGACCGGGTTGCCGGGCAGGGCCAGCAACGGGGTGTGGTCGGGGCCGATGGTGCCGAATCCCTGGGGCTTGCCGGGCTGCATGGCGAGCTTGCGGAAGTCGATGCCCGCGCCGTCGATGTCGTCACCGTCGCCGTCGGCCCCGCCCCCGGTGGCGACGGACGTCAGGGCTTCCTTGACCACGTCGTAGGCGCCGACGCTGACCCCGCCCGTGGTGACGAGCAGGTCGGCCCGGATGAGCTGGTCCTCGATGGTGGAGCGCAGGGTGTCGGCGTCGTCGGCGACGGCTCCGACCCGGTAGGCGATGGCTCCGGCGTCCCGCGCGGCGGCGGCCAGGGCGAAGCTGTTGGAGTCGTAGATCGTGCCGGCCGCGAGGGCCTCGCCGGGCTGGACCAGTTCGCTGCCGGTGGACAGGACGACCACGCGCGGGCGCGGGCGCACCCGTACGGTGCCCCGCCCGATGGCGGCCAGCAGGGCGATCTGCGGCGGCCCGAGGACCGTGCCCGCGGCGAGCGCGAGGTCCCCGGCCTGTACGTCGCTGCCGCGCGAGCGGACGTGCGCCCGCGCCTCGGCGGCGCGGTGGACCCGCACCTCGCCGGCGGCGCCCTCGGGCGCCTCACTGGCGGGGGTCATCCCGGAGGCGGCGCCGCCGCCCGTGCCGCCGTCGGTCCACTCGACCGGTACGACGGCTTCCGCGCCGGGGGGCAGCGGGGCGCCGGTCATGATGCGGGCGGCCTGGCCGGGGCCGACGGTCGGCAGCTCGCCGCTGCCGGCCGCCACGTCCCCGATGACCGTCAGCACCGCGGGGAACTCCTCGCTGGCACCCTGGACGTCGGCGGTCCGGACGGCGTACCCGTCCATCGAGCTGTTGTCGAAGGGCGGCAGGGCGACGGGCACGGTGACGTCCTCGACGAGGACACATCCCTGGGCGTCCAGCAGCTGGAGCTCGATGGGCTCCAGCGGCCGGACCGTACCGAGGACGTCCGCCAGGTGCTCGTCCACCGACCAGAGGCGCTGGGAGTCGCCGGCCGGCCGAGGATGCTGCGGTGCGTCGGTCTCGCTCAAGGTCCTACATCTCCTCCGTGACGTACTGGTGAAGCCAGGTGCGGAACTCCGGGCCCAGGTCCTCACGCTCGCACGCGAGTCGGACGATGGCCCGCAGGTAGTCCCCGCGGTCCCCGGTGTCGTAGCGGCGGCCCCGGAAGACCACGCCGTGCACCGGGCCGCCGACGGTCTCGTCCGCGGCCAGCTTCTGCAGGGCGTCGGTCAGCTGGATCTCTCCACCGCGGCCCGGCTCGGTCTCCCGCAGTATGCCGAAGATCGCCGGGTCGAGTACGTATCGTCCGATGACCGCGTAATTGCTGGGCGCGTCCGCCGCGTCCGGCTTCTCCACCAGACCGGTGATGCGCACGACGTCCGCCTCGTCGGTGGACTCGACCGCGGCGCAGCCGTAGAGGTGCACCTGGGCGGGGTCCACCTCCATCAGCGCGACGACGGTGCCGCCGGCGCTCTGCTGGACCTCCGCCATGCGGCGCAGCAGCGGATCGCGGGGGTCGATCAGGTCGTCGCCGAGGAGGACGGCGAAGGGTTCGTTGCCGACGTGCGGCTCGGCGCACAGCACGGCATGACCCAGGCCGCGGGGGTCGCCCTGGCGGACGTAGTGCATGGTGGCCAGGTCGCTGGATTCCTGGACCTTCTTGAGCCGGTCGTCGTCGCCCTTGGCGATGAGCGCGGACTCCAGCTCGTAGTTGCGGTCGAAGTGGTCTTCGAGCGCACGCTTATTACGACCCGTGATCATGAGGATGTCGTCCAGGCCGGCCGACACGGCCTCCTCGACGACGTACTGAATGGCGGGCTTGTCCACCACAGGGAGCATTTCCTTGGGTGTCGCCTTGGTCGCGGGAAGGAACCGGGTGCCGAGGCCCGCGGCCGGGATGACCGCTTTTTTGATCACGGGGTGCAACTGAGTCATGAGCCGAACGATAGTCGCTCGCGCTGTGGGCCATGTGTGCTTCAGATGAACATGATCGGGTTTACCACCATAGAAAGGGATACGGGCCAACCGTGACCGAGAACCAGCCTTCGAGGGCCAAGGCGGAGCTGCGCCGGCAACTGCTCGCGGCCCGCCGCGCCTTGTCCGCCGAGACCCTGAGCACGGCGGCCGGCGCCCTCTCCCGCTCCGCCCTGCGGCTGCCCGAACTCAGCTCCGCCCGCACCGTGGCCGCCTACGTCTCCATCGGCTCGGAACCGGGCACCCACGAGCTGCTCGACGCCCTGCGGGCATCCGGGACCCGGGTGCTGCTGCCCGTCCTGCTGCCCGACAACGACCTCGACTGGGCGGCGTACGAAGGACCGGAGAGCCTGGCCGAGGCCGCGCACCCGGGGAAGATGCGGCTCCTGGAGCCCGCCGGTCCCCGCCTCGGCCCGGACGCGGTGACGGGCGCCGACGCCGTCCTGCTGCCCGGACTGGCCGTGGACCGGCGGGGGATGCGGCTCGGGCGGGGCGGAGGCTCGTACGACCGGGTCCTGGAGCGGCTGGAGCGCGCCGGGGTGCATCCCGCGCTGGTCGTGCTGCTCTACGACGACGAGGTGGTCGCGCGGGTCCCGGAGGAACCGCACGACCACCCCGTGCACGCGGTGGCCACCCCGTCGGGGGTGCTCCGCTTCAGCGTGTAGGAACTGCTGTCACGAACCCTCGGGCTGGAGGGTCAGGGTGTCGGCCGCGGCCTTGTCCACGGCTTCCTTCCCGAAGGGCCAGTCCAGCAGTTCGCCCTTGGCCCACAGCGTCGTCTGGTCCGTGTAGTGGTCGTGGTACGCGTGCCCCGAGGCGCCCGTGAGGTTGATCCAGCGGGACTTGTCGAAGTCGGCGAGGTTCACGACCATCCGCATCGACGGCACCCAGGTGACCCCGTACCCGCTGGAGGCGTTCCAGCCGGTCGCGTTGACGGTGGCCTCGCCGCCGCCCAGGTTCCAGGGGCCGCGGTTGAGGAGCCACTGGAGGTAGCCGGGGCCCTCGGTGCCGATCGTCTGGTTCTTCAGCATCAGCTGGTGCAGGCGGCCCCAGCTCCAGGTCGACTGGTCCTTGCCGAGCTTGGCGGTCAGCTCCCAGCGGGCGTCCTTCATGGCCCGCGCGAAGAGCTGGTCGCGGGTGGTGGTGGCGGCGACGGTGCGGCCGACGGCCGGCGACTGCCACCACGCCGAGTTCTCGTCCTTGACCAGGCGGCGGACCACCTCGAACCAGCGGTCCCCGCCGTCCGGCTGCGCCGAGTCGGAGCCGCGCTCACCGCATTCGCGGACCATCTTGGCGAGGTCGTCGGCCGGGCCGGTGGTCTGCTCGGGAACGTTCATGCAGCTGCCCTCGACCCGCAGCTCCTTGGGCATCTTGTCGCCGAAGGCCAGCTTGAGGATGTTGCGCCAGACCGCGTTGAAGTACGCGGCGGCCGCCGAGTCGGGCTCCTGGGTGTAGTTCCAGCCCTCCAGCAGCTTCTGCGCCGCGCGGACGTCCGGGTCCGAGACGTCGATCTTGGCCAGCATCGGGGTCAGCAGCGCGGCGATCTCGCTGCTGTTGTCCATCTGCATGGTGCGCATGTCGTCGGTGGAGATCTTCCCGCTGTCCTTGATCTTCGCCTCGATGAGGTCGTTGATCCGCTGACTGCGGGCGCCGTAGCCCCAGTCGGTGGTCAGCAGGTACGGGTACTTGCCTGCGCCGCTCTCGACGACGGCCTGGTTCGCGGTCACGATGAAGCCGCGGGACGGGTTGAGCTCCCAGGGCATCTCGTCCTGCGGGACGTATCCGGCGGTGCCGTCCTTGCCGCCCTTCCAGGCGTACTTCGAGTCCCAGCCGGGGGTCGGCATCTTGCCGTCGGCGCCGCCGCCCCGGACCGGGATGCGGCCGGGGGCCTGGTAGCCGATGTTGCCCTTGGTGTCGGCGTAGATCAGGTTCTGGGACGGGACCTCGAAGTCGCGGGCCGCCAGGCGGAAGTCGGCGAAGTTCTTGGCCTTGTTGATCTTGAACACGGCGTCCATGGACTTGCCCGGGTCCAGGGCGGTCCAGCGCAGCGAGACCCCGTAGCCGTTGCCGCGGTCGGGGGCGGCGCTGCTCACGGGGGCGCGGGCGCCGACCGTGGCGATCTCGTCGCTGCGGTCCGAGATCAGCGGGCCGTTGTTGGTGGACCGGACCGTGATCTTCTTCTCACCGCCGCCAGCGATCTTGATGACCTCTTCGCGGGTGGCGAAGGGGAGCACCTTGTTGTCGTAGACGTACCCCTCGGGCCTGACCTGCTCCAGGTAGAGGTCGGTGACGTCGGCGCCGAGGTTGGTCATGCCCCAGGCGATGTCGGCGTTGTGGCCGATGACCACGCCCGGCATGCCGGAGAAGGTGTAGCCGGCCACGTCGTACTGGCACGAGGCCGAGACCGCCCGGCAGTGCAGGCCCATCTGGTACCAGACCGAGGGCAGCTGCGGGGAGAGGTGCGGGTCGTTCGCGAGCAGGGGCTTGCCGGTGGTCGTGTACTGGCCGGAGACCACCCAGGAGTTCGAGCCGATGCCGCTGCCGGCGGGGCCGAGGATCGCGGGGATCTGGTCGAGGGTGTCGGCCAGCGCGCCCATCTGCGTGCGCAGGCCCACGGTCGCGCCCTGGGCGGTGGCGTTCCCGGCCAGGCCGGTGACGCCGCCCTGGCCGGTGGTGCCGCCCTGGACGGTGGTGCCGGTGATGCCGCCCTGGCCGGTGATGCCGCCCTGGCCGCCGGAACCCACCGGGCTGCCGCTGCCGGAGCCGGCCGCGGGGGTGTACTTCCCGCCCTTGACGGTGCCGCCCTCGACGATCGGACGGTTCCGGTCGAAGGGGTACGGCGGGTAGAGGTCGTCGATCTGCGCCTGCGAGAGCTTGCCCGTCATCAGCGCGCGGTCGATCTCGTCCTGCATGTTGCCGCGCAGGTCCCAGGCCATCGCCTTGAGCCAGGCCACCGAGTCGACCGGGCTCCACTCCTCGGGCTTGTAGCCGTCGCTGAGCTTGAGGGCGGCGTGCTCGACGGAGAGGTCCTTGCCGGACTTCCCCTTCAGGTACGCGTTGACCCCGTCGGCGTAGGCCTGCAGGTTCTTCTTCGTTTCCGGCGACAGCTTGGAGTCGTACTCCTGCTGCGCGACCTGACGCCAGCCGAGGGTGCGCAGGAAGGCGTCCGTCTCGACCTGGCCGGCGCCGAACATCTCGGAGAGCCGCCCGGAGGTCATGTGGCGGCGTACGTCCATCTCCCAGAACCGGTCCTGCGCGTGCACGAAGCCCTGCGCGCGGAAGAGGTCGGCGTCGGAGTCGGCGTACAGCTGGGGGATTCCGTTGGCGTCGCGCTTGACGTCGACGGTCCCGGTCAGGCCGGGCACCTTGAGGGAGCCGGTGGTCTGCGGGAACGAGGCCCGCACGCTGTCCACGCTCCAGTACGCCCCGTACCCGAGGCCAGCGAAGAGCGCCAGGACCAGGACGAGCACGATCAGACGGGCGCGTCGTCCCTTCTTCTTGACGGAAGGGGCGGTTTCGTTGGCGGGCATCGCTGTCCTTAGAGGGGCAGGGTGGTCCTGGGAGTGCTGGGAGCAACCATAGGCGCAGGACCGGCCCCGTTGATCCGCCAGGGGTCGGGCTCGTGGTCCGGCAGGTGACGACAGGTCATGAGGACAGGGTCACGAAGCCGTTTCACAATGTGGCTAACGAGTAAAGGACGCGTCAAAGATTAGGTAAGGTAACGAAGTACCCACCGTCCCGTGCCCGCACCGGAGCGATCCGTCAGCCCGACATGTGTCGTTCCGTCACCGCCAGGCACATCAAGAAAGGGCCGCCCGCTGACTGTCCACACGCTCAATGAGCTCATGCTGGTCTGCTCGCTCGTGCTGCTCGTCGCCGTGGCGGCGGTGCGCGTCTCCTCGCGCAGCGGACTCCCCAGCCTGCTCATCTACCTCGGCATAGGCGTCGCGATAGGCCAGGACGGCATCGGCAACGTCGTCTTCGACAACGCCGAGCTGACCCAGGTGATCGGCTACGCCGCACTCGTGGTGATCCTCGCCGAGGGTGGTCTGGGCACGAAGTGGAAAGAGATCAAGCCGGCCCTGCCGGCCGCGATCGTGCTGTCGCTGGTCGGCGTCGCCGTCAGCGTGAGCGTGACCGCGGCCGGCGCGCACTACCTGGTCGGACTCGAATGGCGGCAGGCCCTGCTGATCGGTGCGGTCGTCTCCTCGACCGACGCGGCGGCCGTCTTCTCGGTCCTGCGCAAGGTGCCGCTCCCCGCCCGGGTGACGGGCGTACTGGAGGCCGAGTCCGGCTTCAACGACGCCCCCGTCGTCATCCTGGTCGTGGCCTTCGCGACCGTCGGGCCGGTCGACCAGTGGTACGTGCTCATAGGCAAGATCGCGCTGGAACTGGCGATCGGCGTCGCGATCGGCCTGGCCGTCGGCTTCCTGGGCTCCTACGGGCTGCGGCACGTGGCGCTGCCCGCCTCGGGCCTCTACCCGATCGCGGTGATGGCGATCGCGATCACCGCCTACGCGGCCGGCGCGATGGCGCACGGCTCCGGCTTCCTCGCGGTGTACCTGGCGGCGATGGTCCTCGGGAACGCGAAGCTCCCCCACTGGCCCGCCACCCGGGGATTCGCGGACGGGCTCGGCTGGATCGCGCAGATCGGCATGTTCGTCCTGCTCGGCCTGCTGGTCACCCCGCACGAGCTGGTCAACGACTTCTGGCCGGCGGTGATCATCGGGCTGGTGCTGACGATGGTGGCCCGGCCGCTGGAGGTCTTCGTCTCGCTGCTGCCCTTCCGGCTGCCCTGGCAGGAGCAGGCCCTCATGTCCTGGGCCGGCCTGCGCGGGGCCGTGCCCATCATCCTGGCGACCATCCCCATGGTGTCCGGGATCGAGGGCAGCGAGCGGGTATTCAACATCGTCTTCGTCCTGGTCGTCGTCTACACCCTGGTCCAGGGCCCGACCCTGCCCTGGCTCGCGCGCAAGCTGAAGCTGGGCAACAGCGACGAGGCCGCCTCCGACCTGGGGATCGAGTCGGCACCGCTGGAGAAGCTGCGCGGGCACCTGCTGTCCTTCGCGATCCCGCCCGCCTCGCGGATGCACGGCGTCGAGGTGAGCGAGCTGCGGCTGCCGCCGGGGGCCTCCGTGACGCTGGTCGTACGGGACGCGCGCAGCTTCGTACCGGCGCCGTCGACCGTGCTGCGGCGCGGGGACGAGCTGCTGGTGGTCGCCACGGACCCGGTACGGGACGCGGCGGAGGCGCGGCTGCGGGCGGTGGCCCGGGGCGGCAAGCTGGCGGGCTGGCTGGGGACCGGCGGGGACGAGGGGGGCCCTGCAAAGCGCCCCAGGAAGGGTTAGAGCGGCGCTCTAATTCAGCATTTTCGATGGCGGTTGTCCACATTCACCCCCGTTTGAGCGGGGCTCGAATGCGAAGTTCCAGTTAATCGCAGGTGAAGACACGCCCTGTAGCCGTAATCACAGGGCGTACCGGCCGATCTGCCTGTATGATTAAGGAACAACACATCGAACCAACTCTGTCTGACGCAGAGCTGGCGCGACCGCAAAGCGGCCGTGGCACCCTCCCGCAGTGGGCGCCCAGGTATCACTCGGTTTTGCGCAAGAGGACAGCTCTCGGGGCTCCCACATGTACGGGTGCGCTCGCCCACAAGGCGCCGCATCGTCCGCAGACGGGGAGTTCTACCAGGCAGCGGAAAGGCCAGGCCGTGACATCCGCGGTCACGACCGACAAGTCCGCCACGTCCACCCGACCCGGCTACGGGCAGCTCCTGCGCACGCCCGGCGCCCTCGGCTTCGTTCTCCCGGGATTCGCCGCGCGACTCCCCTTCGGCATGCTGACGATCAGCATCCTGCTGCTCGTCCAGCACACCACCGGTTCCTACGGCAGCGCCGGCATCGTCGCCGCCGTCACCGGTATCTCCATGGCCGTGTTCGCTCCCGTCATGGGCAAGCTCATCGACCGTCGCGGCCAGAGCGCCGTCCTGGTCCCGGTGGCCCTCATCCACGCCACCGCCGTCAGCTCCCTGGTGGCGTTCGCGCTGCTGGGTGCGCCCGTCTGGGCGCTCGCACTGGCGGCCGTCCCCGCCGGTGCATCCGTCCCGCAGGTCGGACCCATGGTCCGGTCCCGCTGGGCGGCCAAGCTCGAGGGCTCCCCGCTGCTGCCCACGGCCGCCGCGTTCGAGTCCGTCACCGACGAGTTCACCTTCGTCGTCGGCCCGGTGCTCGCCACCGCGCTGTGCACCGGCATCAACCCGGCCGCCGGTCTGATCACCGAGGCCGCGCTGACCCTGATCGGCGGACTGCTCTTCGCCGCCCAGCGCGCCACGCAGCCGAAGCCCGTCGCCCGTCCGGCGCACGGTGAGAAGCACGCCCCGGCCCTGTCCTTCCACGGCCTGCGCGTCCTGATCGTCGCCTTCATCGGCATCGGCGCCGTCTTCGGCGGCATGCAGGTCTCGCTGGCCGCCTTCTCCGAGGAGATCGGCAACCCGGGCGCCAACGGTCTGCTCTACGGCGTCTTCGCCGCGGGCAACATGATCGCCGGCATCGCCTGCGGCGCGATCGCCTGGAAGATCGGCCCGCGCCGCCGCCTGATCCTCGGCTACATCGGCCTCACCGCGGCCGCCTCGGTCCTGTGGGCCGCGAACTCGATGATCCTGCTCGGTGCGCTCGGCCTGGTCGTCGGTCTGTGCATCGCCCCGGCGCTGATCACCGGCTACACCATGATCGAGCAGCTGGTCCCGGCCGCCTCGCGGACCGAGGCCTTCACCTGGCTCACCGGAGGCGTGGCCTTCGGTCAGGCCGGCGCCGTGACCCTGGCCGGCCGTCTGACGGACGCACACGGGTCCTCGTACGGGTTCCTCGTGCCGATGGTGGCCACCGCCCTCGCTCTGGCCATCCTGCTGGTGCTGCGTGCGAAGCTGGCCCCGAAGGCCCCGAGCCGGATCGTCAGCTCGTCCAAGCCGGCTGCCGCCCAGGCCGCCGCCCCTGCCGCCTCGAAGGCACCCGCCGCGGGTGTGAACGAGCGTGGTCTGGGTCACCGCGTGCCGGTGACGGTGGACTGATCCGCCGGAATACGTCACCATGGAGCGTCGTTAGCACTCATTGAGTGAGAGTGCCAGGAGGAAATTCGTGCCGACCTACCAGTACCAGTGCACCGAGTGCGGTGAGGGCCTTGAGGCCGTGCAGAAGTTCACCGATGACGCGCTGACCGTGTGCCCGAGCTGTGACGGACGCCTGAAGAAGGTGTTCTCCGCGGTCGGCATCGTCTTCAAGGGCTCCGGTTTCTACCGGAACGACAGCCGCGGCGCTTCGTCGAGCAGCACCCCTGCCTCGAAGCCCGCGTCGTCGACGCCGGCCGCCGCCACCCCGGCTGCGTCCTCGTCCTCGTCCTCGACGGCTTCGTCCTCGACCTCGACCTCCTCGTCGTCGTCGAGCTCGTCGGCCGCCTGACGCGCTCCAAGGCGCCATCAGCTCCATACGCTCGGCCCGAGGCCCTGCCGTCCCCCGCGGGACGGCGGGGCCTTCGGCGTGCCCCGTTAGGGTGGCTGCATGGCGAATGCAGAGATCGGTGTCATCGGCGGATCGGGCTTCTACTCCTTCCTGGAGGACGTCTCCGAGATCCAGGTGGAGACGCCTTACGGGCCCCCCAGCGACTCCCTCTACCTCGGCGAGCTCGCCGGCCGGACCGTGGCCTTCCTGCCCCGGCACGGCCGCAGCCACACCGTGCCCCCGCACAAGATCAACTACCGGGCCAACCTGTGGGCCCTGCGCTCCGTGGGCGTCCGCCAGGTGCTGGGCCCCTGCGCGGTCGGCGGCCTGCGCCCCGAGTACGGCCCGGGCACCCTGCTCGTCCCCGACCAGCTGGTCGACCGTACGAAGTCCCGCGCCCAGACCTTCTTCGACGGGGAGCCGCTGCCCGACGGATCGGTCCCGAACGTCGTGCACACCACCTTCGCCGACCCGTACTGCCCGGTGGGCCGCTCGGTGGCGCTGGCGGCGGCGCGCGGGCGGGAGTGGGAGCCGGTGGACGGCGGCACCATGGTCGTCATCGAGGGGCCGCGCTTCTCCACGCGCGCCGAGTCCCGCTGGCACGCCGCGGCCGGCTGGTCGGTGGTCGGCATGACGGGCCACCCCGAGGCCGTCCTCGCGCGCGAGCTGGGGCTCTGCTACACCTCGATGGCGCTGGTCACGGACCTGGATGCGGGCGCGGAGACGGGTGAAGGGGTCTCCCACACCGAGGTCCTCAAGGTCTTCGGCGAGAACGTCGGCCGCCTGCGCGAGGTCCTCTTCGACGCGGTGGCCGCCCTGCCCCCGACCGAATCCCGCGCCTGCCTGTGCACCCACGCCCACGACGGCTGGGACCTGGGCATCGAGCTGCCGTAGAAGAAATTTCCGCGGCGGTGTCACGTTTCGCGGGGCCCGCTGGTCTCAGCTGGTGAAGGCCGGGCGAAGGGCGCCCGGCCGGACCCGGCCCAGGAGGCAACCGCCATGGCACGCATCTCGCTCACCCCGCCCCGCACCCTCCTCAACCGCTTCGGCGCCTGGTACTCGCGCCGCACCTACGGCCAGGTGCTGGACCCGGGCCTGGCCTACGGGCACAACGCGCGCGTGCTGTTCACCTACGTGCGCCTCGAACAGCGGGCGGCGAAGTGGAACGCCCTGGACGAGGGCCTGAAGCACCTCGCGGTGATGGCCGCCGCCGCGCGCATGAACTGCTCGTGGTGCATGGACTTCGGCTACTGGGAGGGCCAGGAGAAGGGCATCGCCCCGGAGAAGGCCGGGAAGGTGCCGGTGTGGCGCGAGGCCCGGGAGGCCTTCACCGAGCTGGAACTGCTGGTCATGGAGTACGCCGAGGCCATGACCGAGACAGAGCCGGCCGTCACGGACGAGCTCGCCGCCGCCCTGATCTCCCGCCTCGGCGAGCCCGCCTTCGTCGAACTCACCGCCATGATCGCCCTGGAGAACATGCGCTCGCGCGTCAACAGCGCCTTCGGCCTGACCAGCCAGGGCTTCAAGGAGTCCTGCGAGATCCCGTCGGGGCGCTGAGCCCGGATCACGGGCCCGACGGGTGCACGGCTTCTGCCCGTAGCCCGTGCGGGTGGCGGGGATGTCCACAGGCTGGGGATCGTGCACAGGCTCGAGCGGGATCCGGTGGGGCGGCGGATCGTGTGGGGTGTCCGGGCGGTGGGTCCGGGCATCGGATCTCGCTCCGTCTGGTGGTGGCCGTCATGACCGCGCAGTCCCGCGTCCCTTCCTCCTCCTCTTCCTCCTCGCCCCACGTGCACTCCCCCGTGCCCGCCTCCCCCGTCCCCCGGCCCCCTTCTTCCGCTACGTGTCCCCCCGCGCGCCCGGTTCCGCCCTTCGCCCCGCTCCGTGTGGGCCGGGCCGGGGACCGGCTGCGCAGGGCCGTACGGCGCCGGCGACGCGGGGCCGCGGCCGGGCTGGCCGTCGTGGCGGCCGTGCTGGCGGTGGGCGGCACCGAGGCGCGGGCCTCGCGGGGTTCCGCACCGCCCGCGGCGCAGCCCCCTCCGGCGGCGGTACGGCTGGTGTCGGCCCCGGTGCGCATCGCGGACGCGGCGACGGTGCGGCTACTGCGGCCCGGGGACCGGGTGGACGTGGTCGCCGCGGAGCGCGGCGGGCCGCCCCGGGTGGTGGCGGCGGGGGCCCGGGTCACCCAAGTGCCCCCTGCGGAGCAGGGAGTCGGGGACGGCGGGGCCCTGGTGGTGCTGTCCGTTCCCCGGGACACCGCGCGGGCCCTCGTGGGCGCGGGAACCGTGTCCCGACTGGCGGTGACATTGTGTTGAATCGCACGAACGAGCGATCAAGTCGCCTTGAGGGGGGAGTCGATTGGACACCCCGGGCCCAAACTGCCGTAGCTTTCGGAACCGTTGGCTCCATGTTCGGCAGATACGAAGAAAGGCTCACTGGTGAGCGAGAAGAAGAAGGAGAGCATCCTGGCGGGCTTCAAGGCCTTCCTGATGCGCGGCAACGTGGTGGACCTGGCGGTCGCCGTGGTCATCGGTGCCGCGTTCACGAACATCGTGAACTCCGTGGTGAAGGGCATCATCGGCCCGCTGGTGGGTGCCATCGGGACGAAGAACCTGGACGTCTACTCCTCGTGCCTGAAGGACCCTTGCGGCATCGGCGCGAACGGCGAGCCGACCGGCGTCAACATCATGTGGGGCTCGGTGCTGAACGCGGCGCTCAGCTTCCTGATCACCGCCGCGGTCGTCTACTTCCTGATGGTCCTGCCGATGGCGAAGTACCTCGCCAAGGTGGAGCAGCGCCGCAAGGCGAAGGAAGGCGTCCAGGAGACCATGGAGATCACCGAGCTGGTGGTCCTCAAGGAGATCCGCGACGAGC
Organism: Streptomyces sp. TBY4; assembly: GCF_024213195.1. Taxonomy (GTDB): domain Bacteria; phylum Actinomycetota; class Actinomycetes; order Streptomycetales; family Streptomycetaceae; genus Streptomyces. Next base: position 89,168 of record NZ_JANAVF010000014.1, read on the forward strand.
TGATCGCCCAGCGCGGCGCGGGTGGCGGGAACGCCCACTCCGGCGCTCCGGGCCCCCGGCTCTAGGCGGGTCCCGCGGTCAGACGTGGTGCGGGGGCTTCTCGTCGAGGAAGCGGGCCAGATCGGCCGCGCTTCCGCCGGCGGGGGGCCGCTCGCCCCAGCCCCGGTCGGTGTCGTCCGAGGACTGCTGGTCGAGCGGGTCGCCGAAGTCCAGCCGCGGCTTCGGCCGGGGCTTCGGCTCGGGCTGGGCCGACTGGGACTTCGGCTGGGGCTTCGGGGCCTGCGGGTCGGTGGCGGGGGCGTCGCTCATGCCTCCAGGGTACGGCCGCCCCCGCCACCGGCCCCGCTCAGCTGGGAGCCTCGGCGCCCTTGCGGGCGTAGAACCAGTAGCACACCACCAGGCACGTGGCGTAGAAGCCGATGAAGATCCACAGTGCGTTGGTGACGGCCATGGCCGCGAACATCGCGGGGATGAAGAAGAAGCCGTAGGCGGCGATGGCCGAGGAGAAGCCGGTGACGGCTCCCGACTCCATCTCGGACTGCTTCAGCGCCGCGGCCTGCGCCTCCGGTCCCTTGCCCTCGGCCTCCTTCATGTGGTGGTCCCGGAAGATCACCGGGATCTGCCGGAAGGTCGAGCCGTTGCCCAGGCCGGAGAAGGCGAAGGCCACCAGGAAGCCGATGTAGAAGGGCCAGAAGTTGCCCTCCTGGCTTCCGTGCGGCAGCGCGAAGATCACCACGACCAGCGCCGCCGCCATGCCGATGAAGGACAGGATGGTGACCCTGGCTCCGCCGATCTTGTCCGAGAGCCAGCCGCCGCCCCAGCGCGTGAGGGCCCCGATGAACGGGCCGATCCAGGCGTAGGTGGTGGCCTGGTAGCCCTGCCCCTCGAAGTTGTTCTTGATCAGCAGCGGCAGGGCGGCCGCGAAGCCGATGAAGGAGCCGAAGGTGCCGACGTAGAGCCAGGTCATCAGCCAGTTGTGCTTGCGCTTGAAGATGATCTTCTGCTGGCTGAAGGGGGCCGCGGCCACCTTGAGGTCGTTCATCAGGAACCAGGCGGCGAGCGCCATGATGACCAGCAGCGGCACCCACAGGAAGGCGCCGTTCTGCAGCCAGACGTCGGTGTTCTTCTTCGCGTCGTGTTGCGGTCCGCCCGCCGGGGCGCCCAGGACGGCCGCGGTGACCACCAGCGGGGCGACCAGCTGGACCACGCTCACGCCGAGGTTGCCGAGGCCGCCGTTGAGGCCGTTGGCACTGCCCTTCTCCCGCTTCGGGAAGAAGAAGCCGATGTTCGCCATCGAGGAGGCGAAGTTGGCGCCGCCGATGCCGCAGACGGCCGCGATCAGCGCCAGCTCCCAGTAGGGAGTGCCGGTGTCCTGGAGGGCGAAGCCCAGCCACAGCATCGGTGCGATCAGGATGATCGTGCTGAAGGCGGTGAACTTCCGCTCCCCGAACATCGGCCCGATGAAGGTGTAGAGGATGCGGAACGTGCCGCCGGTGATGCCGGGGATGGCGGTCAGCCAGAACAGCTGCGACTTCGAGAAGCCGAAGCCGACGTCGTTCAGCCTGACCACGGTCACCGACCAGACCTGCCAGACCACGAAGCCGAGCATCAGGGCCGGGATCGAGACCCACAGGTTGCGCTGGGCGACCCGGTGGCCGGTGGACTGCCAGAAGCCCTCGTCCTCGGGCCGCCAGTCGGCGATGGTGGCCCCGGGCTTGTAGCTCTCGGCGCGGTGGCTGCGGGGCGCCGGCGGAGTCGGCGTGGGAATCGACATGGTCATCGGTCCTTCGGGTCGAGGAGCCACAGTCCGATCACGACGAGGAAGGACAGGATCAGGAATCCCGCGCCCCACCAGGCCGTGCCGGTGTTTCCCTTCATCCACTCGTTGACGGTCACGGTGAGCGCCCAGAGCTGGCCGATCACGACCGTGAGGGCCAGGGCCAGGCGCGCGTTCAGGCGTGAGGAGCGCTCGGGCTCCTGCTCGGTGCCGGCTCCCGGACCGGGGCCCGTGTGCCGGATCCGGGGGTCCCCGTACCCGCTGGTGGAGCGGATCTGCGGGTACCGTTCGCGCACCGGGCGGTTGAGCCGCGGCTCGGCACTGCCCGGGTGGTACTCCGGTCGGGGCGGCAGCGGTGTCTCGCTCATGTGGGCCTCCTCTCGGTGGTGCCCGCCCGGGCCGCGCCCGGGCAGCCCAGACGGGCGGACTCCACCGGGTGGGAGTCGCCGAACTGCCGGCACAGCGCGTCCTTGGCGGGCTCTCCCGACCGGGCGGTGGCGACGGCCCAGACGCTGCCGTCGGCCTGCTCGGTCAGGTAGATCCTCGGCAGCGGTCGCGGCGGCGGACCGGCCGTCACCTCGCCGGTGCGGGCGTCGAAGACACCCTCGTGGCACGGGCAGTACAGCTCCCCGTCGGGGCCCCGGTCCTCGCGCCACAGCACCCCGCAGGCCAGGTGGGTGCAGACGGCGGAGTAGCCCACGAGGGAGCCGTCCCCGAGGCGCACGGCCAGGGCCCGGTCGTCCTCGCCGGGGAAGCGGAAGGCCACGGACTGGCCGGGCGGCAGCAGGTCGGCCACCTTCTTCGGGTCGGGCAGGCCCTCGTTGTCCCCGTGCCGGTGCAGGATGCCCGCGGCGACGCCCACACCACCGATGGCGAGTCCCCCGGAGACGGTGGCGACGATCCGCAGGTAGTCGCGGCGGGTGGTGAGGGAGTCGGCGCTGATCCGGTCGCGCAGCTGCGCGACGGCCGCGTCGGCGGCCGCTCCGCCGTCGTCCGGTCCCGGGCCCGGGTGTGGAGGGGGCTGTTCGGTGACGCTCATCGCACGTCCCTTCCGTTGATCTCGACGACGGGCAGACCGCCGGGGACGGGCCACTGGACCTTGTCGGCGGGGACGACCATGGCCACGCCGGTCTGGACGACGACGTCGCCGAAGACGAAGGAGTCGGCCACCTGGACCCCGGGGCGCTCCGCCTGGAGCTCTTCGAGGGTTCCGTAGAAGAGGGCGCCCGTCGGGCAGACGGTCGCGCACATGGGGGCGAGGCCGTAGGCGGTGCGGTCGTAGCAGAGGTTGCACTTCATCTGCAGCTTGGCCTGGAGGTCGATCTTCGGGATGCCGAAGGGGCAGGCGTTGACGCAGTTGGAGCAGCCGATGCAGCGGGTGGTGTCGGCCTGCTGGACCACCCCGTCGGCGGTCACCAGGATCGCGTCGGCGGGACAGACCTCGGCGCAGGGCGCGACCGGGTCCTCGCAGTGCATGCAGACGCTCGGAAGGGAGGCGACGGACATGCCGGGTTCGGTGTAGTCCAGGTGGATCATCGATTTGCCCCGGTGCGAATCGCACTCGCGGCAGGCCGAGACGCACGCCTGGCAGCCGATGCAGCGACCCGGGTCGATGAAGATGGTGCGGCCCATCATGGCGGGTCAGCTCCTCTCCGCCGTGCCACGGCCCTGCGGGGACGTGGGGGGCAGGGGGTCGGTGCGCGAGACCTGGGTCTCCGGATAGGCCTCGCGGCCCGGCGGGGTGGGAGGCGCCGGCACCTCGTCGACCTTCTCGGCGGCCTCGATCCGGGCGGCGCAGACCTTGTACTCGGGGATCTTCGAGCGGGGGTCGAGGGCGTCGATGGTCAGGGCGTTCGCGGCCGTCGGGACGGGCCAGTGGTACGGGATGAAGACGGTGTCGGGCCGGATCGCCTCGGTGACCAGGGCCGGGAACACCTCGCTGCCGCGCCGGGTGACCACCCGCACCGGGTCTCCGTTGCGGAAGCCGAGCGAGGGGTGGACCTCCACCCAGGGGCGGGGGGTCTGCTCGACGAGGGCGCCCAGGCGGCGGGTCTGGTTGCCGGAGAGGAAGTGCGCGACGGTACGGCCCGTGGTGAGGGAGAGCGGGTACTCCTCGGTGTAGGGGTCCATGGGCGGATGCCATTCCACGACCTGCATGTGGATCTTGCCGTCGGGGTGGTAGGTCCGGCCGTCCTCGAACAGCCGGGGGGTGCCCGGGTGCTCGGTGGAGGGGCAGGGCCAGGCGATCCCGCCCGTCTCGTCGAGGCGGTCGTAGGTGATGCCGTAGTAGTCGTTGACCGTGCCGGCGGAGGCGACGCGCAGCTCCTCGAACACCTCGCGGGAGCCGGGGAAGTCGAAGTGCTTCCCGGCGCCGAGCCGTCGGGCGAGCTCACAGATGACCCAGGTGTCGGTGCGCACCCCGGCGGGGGGTTCCTGGGCCTTGTTGTGCTTGACCACGCGGGCCTCGGCGTTGGCCATCACGCCCTCGTCCTCGGCCCAGGTGGTGACGGGGAAGACCACGTGGGCGTTGGCCGCGGTCTCGGAGAGGAAGAAGTCGAACTGGGCGTGGAACTCGGCGGTGTCGTAGCCGTCCTTGACCACCGCGTAGTTGGGGAGGGAGACGAAGGGGTTGTTGCAGATGCCGATGAGCCCGCGGATCTCCTTCCGCTGCATCTGCCAGACCATCTCCATCATGGAGGTGCCGGCGCCGGGGAGTTCGGACTCCTCGATGCCCCAGATCTGGCAGATCTGCTTGCGGTGCTCCGGGTTGCTGATGGAGCGGCCGCCGGGCAGCAGGTCGGACTTCTGGCCGTGCTCGCGGCCGCCCTGGCCGTTGCCCTGCCCGGTGATGGTGCCGTAGCCGGCTCCGGGCTTGCCGATGTGTCCGGTGGCCACGCAGAGGTTGATGACGGACAGGCAGTTCTCGACGCCCTGGGAGTGGTGCTCGATGCCGCGGGCGTGCCAGGCCATGGCCTTGTCCGCGCCGGCGAAGACGCGGGCCACCTGGACGATCTGCGAGGCCGGCACCCCGCAGATCTCCGCGGACCGGGACGGCGGGTACTCGGCGACGGTCTTCTTGACCTCCTCCCAGCCGGTGGTGTTCGCGGCGATGTAGGCCTCGTCGGTGAGGCCCTCGGCGATGACCACGTTCAGGACGGCGTTGAAGAAGGCGGAGTCGGTGCCGGGCTTGATCGCGACGTGGATGTCGGCGGTGCGGGCGATGGCCGTCTCGCGCGGGTCGATCACGATCAGGGAGGCGCCGCGGTCCCGGGCGCCCCACAGGTACTGGGTCATCACGGGGAAGCACTCCCCCACGTTCGACCCGGCGATGAGCAGGCAGTCGGTGAGGAGGATGTCGGAGAAGGGGTTGCCGGCCCGGTCGATGCCGAAGGCCAGCTTGTTGGCCCCGGCGGCGCTGACCATGCACAGGCGGCCGTTGTAGTCCACGTGCTTGGTCTTCAGGGCGACGCGGGCGAACTTGCCGACCAGATAGGTCTTCTCGGAGAACAGGCTGGCTCCGCCGAGCAGCCCGAAGGCGTCGTTGCCGTGGGCCTCCTGGATGCGCCGGACCTCGGAGACGGTGAAGTCGAGGGCCTCCTCCCAGGAGCACTCCCTGAACTCCTCGTCCCGGGAGCGGCGCATGAGCGGGGCGGTCAGCCGGTCGGGGTGGTTGACCTGTTGGTAGGCGTTGATGCCCTTGGGGCAGAGCCGCATCCGGTTGATGTCGTGGTTGCGGGGCTCGACGCCGAAGACCTTGCCGCCCTTGTCCACGCGCAGGTACATCCCGCACTGCACACCGCAGAAGCAGCAGTGCGTGGGGACCAGGGTCTCGCCGTTCTGGTCGGCGTGCCACTGGTCGGCGGGGATGCCTCCGGCGTCGCGGAAGTTGCGGGTGCCGGGCGGTGCGATGGAGGGGTCGATGGAGACGCGTACGGGCCGGGACGCGGCCTTGGCGGGGTCGGTCGCGGTCACTTGAAGCCCTTCTTGACGTGGGTCAGGTAGGCGTTGCCGCGCAGGACCCGCTTGCAGCGCGGGCAGTACTCGACGAAGGCGTTGAAGTCGAGCTTCAGGTCCTGCATGGTGCCGCGCAGGTTCTCCACGTAGGGCGTGGTGTCGATGGGCTCCCCGCAGCGCTTGCAGGCGAAGACCTGTTCGTCCTGGCGGGCCGTGTACTTGAAGAGCTGCATGCCGACGGCGGCCGGGCGCTGGACGATGTGGAAGAACTTCCCGAACGGGATGTAGATGAGGGTGAACACCACCGACACCATGTGCAGGATCGCGAGGAACTCGTACCCGCCGCCGTGCAGGAAGATCGAGGAGAAGGTCAGCAGCAGGCCGGTCACCGAGATCACGATCAGGCAGATCAGCGGGAGCAGGTCGTAGGCGAAGCGCTGGCCGGTCATCGCGCCGCGGTCCTTCATCCGCCGGTACAGGAAGTACGAGGCGCCGGGGATGACGAGGACGGCGGCGATGTCCAGGCCGTGGAACATCAGCCAGCCCAGGACGCTGAGGGCGTCGAAGCCGAGCACCTTGAAGCCCCAGACCCGCATGTCGTAGCCGGGGCCCGCGCCGCTGTCCGCGGTGAAGGTGAACCAGCCCCAGGTCAGCGGGAAGGTGATGGCCGCGGCCAGGAGGCAGCCCCAGAACATCAGCTGGTGGGCGATCCAGCGGGAGCGGGAGCGCGCGCCGAGGAACTTCTGGAAGCCGAGGTAGGTGGCGATCATCTTCGGCAGGGCGGTGGGTGCCTTGCGGAAGTTCTCGGCCGAGAAGAAGCTGCCGAAGCCCTTCTTGAACAGGCGGCGCGCGCCGGGGGCCGAGACCCACACCGTGTACCGGTAGGCCACGCCGAACGCCAGGAAGACGGTGGCGACGGCGTAGGGCAGGAGGGCGGAGTCGAAGTCCCGCAGCAGCCTGCTGCCGAGCACGATCGCGAGGATGAGGAGGAGCGAGACGACGGTGCCGGCCAGGGTGGCTCGTGCGGTGACGGACCGCCCGGCCGGCGGCGGGGTCTCGGGCGCCGGTGGGGGCGGCGCGGCATCGATGACATCTGAGGGCTCGGACACAGCACCACGCTAGGTGGTCTGTACCGATTCAGCCCGTTATGTAGAGCTTACAGGTCCGCCATTCGGGTGATGGCCTGAACAAGCCCGGCCTCTCAGACCGCGTTCAGCCCCTGCGCGGCGAAGACGGCCTTCGCCTCGGCGACCTGCGCGGCGGTCGGCGAGGGGGTGTCGTGGAGGGTGAACTTCATGTCGAGCGCCTCCCACTTGCTCTCGCCGAGCTTGTGGAAGGGCAGGACGTCGACCCGCGAGATGTTGTCGAGGCCGCCGGCGAAGGCGGCGACGCCCTCGATGTTCTCCCGGGCGTCGGTCAGGCCCGGCACCAGCACGAACCGCAGGTGCACCTCCTTGCCGAGGTCGGCGAGGCGGCGGGCGAACTCCAGGGTCGGCTCCAGCGGGCGGCCGGTCACCTTCTTGTACGTCTCGCGGTCCCAGGACTTGATGTCGAGCAGCACCAGGTCCACATCGCGCAGCAGCGCGTCGGTGGCGCGGGCCCCGAGGAAGCCGGAGGTGTCCAGCGCGGTGTGCAGCCCGAGGTCGTTCTTCATCCGGTGCAGCAGTTCGCCCGCGAAGACGGGCTGGAGCAGCGGCTCGCCGCCGGAGATGGTGGCGCCGCCCCCGGAGGCGGAGATGAACTTGGTGTACTTGCGGGCCTCGGCGATGACGTCGTCGGCCGAGGTGCGCTTGCCGTTGCGCATCCGCATGGTGTCGGGGTTGTGGCAGTACAGGCAGGTCAGCGGGCAGCCGGACAGGAAGGTCACGAACCGGGTCCCGGGGCCGTCGACCCCGGTGGACAGGTCCCAGGAGTGCACCGTGCCCTCGCTCGGCCGCTGCGTCGCGGCGGCGGCGGGCGTCTGGCCGGCGCTGACCTGGCCGGGGCCCACGCTGATCTCGTTGGCGTGGCCGACGGGAAGGCTCGTACCGAAGAGGACGGTCATGGCAGGTGCTCCAGCTTCCAGATTCCGTGGACTGATCTGGTGACGCGCGGTCCCGGGGCCGGGCGAGGGCCGGCCCCGGGCCGCGCGTGCTCTTGGGTCTCCCTGAGGGATCAGAGAGAGCCGTGGAAGGTGCGGTTCAGCACGTCGAGCTGCTGAGCGCGCGTGAGGCGGACGAAGTTCACCGCGTACCCGCTGACGCGGATGGTCAGCTGCGGGTAGTTCTCCGGGTGCTCCATGGCGTCCATGAGCGTGTCGCGGTTGAGCACGTTCACGTTCATGTGGAAGCCGTCGACCGCCATGTAGCCGTCGAGGACGCCCGCCAGGTTCTTGATCCGCTCCTCGGGGGTGCGGCCCAGGCCGTCGGGGGTGACGGTGTTGGTCAGCGAGATGCCGTCCTCGGCGTCCTCATAGGGGAGCTTCGCGACCGACAGCGCCGAGGTGACGTAGCCGTGGGTGTCGCGGCCGTTCATCGGGTTGGCGCCCGGGGAGAACGGCTCGCCGGCGCGGCGTCCGTCCGGCGTGTTGCCGGTCTTCTTGCCGTAGACCACGTTCGAGGTGATGGTCAGCACCGACTGGGTGTGCTCGGCGTCACGGTACGTCGGGTGCTTGCGCACCTTCTTCATGAACTCCTCGACCAGCCAGACGGCGATCGAGTCGACGCGGTCGTCGTTGTTGCCGTAGGCCGGGTAGTCGCCCTCGATGGTGTAGTCGGTGGCGAGGCCGGTCTCGTCGCGCACGGCGGTGACCTTGGCGTACTTGATGGCGGCCAGCGAGTCGGCGGCGACCGAGAGGCCGGCGATGCCGCAGGCCATGGTGCGGCGCACGTCGCGGTCGTGGAGCGCCATCTCGATGCGCTCGTAGGCGTACCTGTCGTGCATGTAGTGGATGACGTTCAGGGCGTGGACGTAGGTGTCGGCGAGCCACTCCATCTGCTCGTCGAACTTGACCATGACCTGGTCGTAGTCCAGCACCTCGGAGGTCAGGGCGCCGGTGGACGGGCCGACCTGGGCTCCGGACTTCTCGTCGCGGCCGCCGTTGATCGCGTAGAGCAGGGTCTTGGCGAGGTTCACGCGGGCGCCGAAGAACTGCATCTGCTTGCCGACCGGCATGGCAGATACGCAGCAGGCGATGGCCGTGTCGTCGCCGAAGCGCGGGCGCATCAGCTCGTCGGACTCGTACTGCACCGAGGAGGTGTCGATCGAGACCCTGGCGCAGAACTCCTTGAAGCCCTGCGGCAGCTGGGGCGACCAGAAGACGGTCATGTTCGGCTCGGGGGCCGGGCCCAGGTTGTAGAGGGTGTGGAGGTAGCGGAACGAGGTCTTGGTGACCAGCGGACGGCCGTCCTCGCCCATGCCGGCGATCGACTCGGTGACCCAGGTGGGGTCGCCGGAGAAGAGCTCGTCGTACTCCGGGGTGCGCAGGAAGCGGACGATGCGGAGCTTGATGATGAAGTCGTCGACCAGCTCCTGGGCCTGCTCCTCGGTGAGGATGCCGGCCTCGATGTCGCGCTGGAGGTAGACGTCGATGAAGGTGGAGGTGCGGCCGAGCGACATGGCCGCGCCGTTCTGCTCCTTCACGGCGGCCAGGTACGCGAAGTACAGCCACTGGATGGCCTCGCGGCCGGTGGTGGCCGGGCCGGAGATGTCGTACCCGTAGGAGGCGGCCATCGCCTTGAGCTCGGCGAGGGCGCGGATCTGCTCGGAGAGCTCCTCGCGCAGGCGGATCGTCTCCTCCAGCGAGCGGTTGCCCGCGGGGAGGGAGTTGATCTCCTCCTTCTCCTCCTTCTTGACGGCGATGAGGCGGTCGACACCGTAGAGCGACACGCGGCGGTAGTCGCCGATGATGCGGCCGCGGCCGTACGCGTCCGGCAGGCCGGTCACGATGCCGGCCTTGCGGGCGGCGCGGATGTCGGGGGTGTACGCGTCGAAGACACCGGCGTTGTGGGTCTTGCGGTACTCCGTGAAGACCTTCTCCAGGTCGTCGGAGACCGGGTAGCCGTAGGTCTCCAGGGCGCCGGCGACCATGCGCCAGCCGCCGTAGGGCATGATCGCGCGCTTGAGCGGGGCGTCCGTCTGGAGGCCGACGATCAGGTCCTTGTCGCGGTCGATGTAACCGGGCGCGTGCGCGGTGATCGACGACGGGATGTCGTACGCGACGTCGTAGACGCCCTTCTCGCGCTCCTCCGGGAACTTGTCCGTGATCGACTTCCACACGGCGGTGGTGCGCTCGGTGGGGCCGGCCAGGAAGGTGTCGTCACCCTCGTACGGCGTGTAGTTCTGCTGGATGAAGTCCCGGACGTCGATGGCGTCGCGCCACAGACCGCCCTTGAAGCCGTTCCAGGCCTCGCCGTTCTTCGTGGTTTCCGCAGGGGTGGCAGTCATCGCCCGCACCTTCCGAGTCGCCTCATTGCTTGTATCCATTGCACGCCTTTTGATCGATCATTTGGCGCCGCGTTGGTCCTGAGCTGGGGCCCGAAAGTCCCCTCATCCCCGACCCCAAGGGTCTCCCATCAGGGCTGACCTGGCACTTTGAGCAGGTCAAAAGTCCCTAGTGCGCTTGTGAAAACTTTCACAAGATTCCGGCGGCCGGGCGGGCCGGTCAGACAATCTGAACCAGAGCGAAGCCTGTGGATACCGCGACGCACGTCGTGATCAGGCCGGGCAGCATGAAGGAGTGGTTGACGACGAAGCGGCCGACCCGGGTGGTGCCGGTCCTGTCGAAGTTGATCGCCGCGATGAAGGTGCCGTAGGTGGGGAGGAGGAAGTAGCCGTTCACGGCGGGCCACATCGCGATGAGGAGGGGGGCCGGGATACCGAGGGCGAGCCCGAGGGGCATCAGCGCCTTGGTGGTCGTGGCCTGGCTGAACAGCAGCGCGGAGAGGAGCAGCAGCATGATCGCGAAGAACCAGGGGTGGTCCTGTGCGACCCCGCCCAGCGCGCCGGTGATCCGGGACTCGTTGGCGCCGATGAAGGACAGCCCCAGCCACGACAGGCCGAAGACCCCGATGACGGCGACGAGCCCCGACTTCGCCACGTCCGTACCGGGTATCCGCTTGGCATCGACCTTGCACAGCAGCAGGATCAGCGCGGCCACGGCCATCATCAGGATCTCGATGGTGGCGGGCATCGAGAGCGGCCCCTTGGCCGTCCCGGGGCGGAGCCCCGGGAAGAGACCGCTGAGGACGACTGCGACCGTCCCGCCGAGGAAGAGGTACGCGGACCAGCGCGCCCGCGGCCGCAGCGCCGGGGCGGCTTCGGCCGGAGCCGGGGCCTCGATCTCCCCGGCGGCCAGCCGACGCAGGTACTCGGCGTCCTGGCCGAGCTCCTTGCCCACCCGGGCCTGCACGGTGGCCGCGACGAGCACGCCCAGCAGCGTGGACGGCACGGCGACGGCCATGATCCGCGGGAGGTTCCAGCCGTCCCCGTCGAACATCACGATCATGGCGGCCATGGCGGCGGAGACGGGGGACGCGGTGATACCGAAGGTGGCCGCGATGGAGGAGACCGCGATGGGCCGCTCCGGCCGGACGCCGCCCTCTCGGGCCACGTCGTGGATCACGGGGAGCAGGGGATAGAAGACGTGGGCGGTGCCGGCGCCCAGGGTGAAGGCCCATGACACGAGGGGAGCCACGTAGACCACGCGGCTGGGGTTGCGGCGGATCGCCCGCTCGGCGAGTCCGACGAGGTAGTCGATGCCGCCGGCCGCCTCCATCGCCGCGGCGGCCATGATCACCGCGAGGATGATCAGCATGACGTCGACGATCCCGGAGGTATCGGCGGGGGCGACCCCGAAGAACGTCGCGAGCACGAACACCCCGACGGCCCCCCAGAGCCCCATGGCCACCCCGCCCTTACGGGACCCGAGGGCGATGGCCGCCACCATGACGGCGAGTTGCAGAAACATGCCGAACACGGGCGTGACCTTTCGATGAATCCAGCCCCTCCGGCGTTTGAGGAGCGGGGGTCCGGGGGCTGGCCCCCGGCGACGGCGCCGCGGTCGAGCACGGGCGCAGCCAAATCCAGCCCCTCCGGCGTTTGAGGAGCGGGGTCTGGGGCGGAGCCCCAGGAAGCCCGGGCGCAGCCGGGCGCCGCTCGCGCAGCGACCCCGCACCCGGGCTGACCAGCCGGAGCAACCGGTTAGCTGGGCGCCTCCGCGCCGGGGCGGGCGTAGAACCACCAGGCCACGACGACGCAGCTGGCGTAGAAGCCGACGAAGCCCCACATCGCGCTGGTCACGGCGAAGTTGGCGAACATCGCCGGGATGAAGAAGAAGCCGTAGGCGGCGATGGCCGCGGTGAATCCGGTCACCGCGCCCGACTCGATCTCGGCCTGCTTCAGACCCTTCGCGTACTCCGGGGTGCCCTCCTTCAGACCGGCCAGGTGCTGGCCGCGGAAGATCACCGGGATCTGGCGGAAGGTGGAGCCGTTGCCGATGCCCGAGAAGAAGAACGCCGCCAGGAAGCAGAAGAAGAAACCGTAGAAGGAGCCGGAGTCGGAACCCGCCGGCAGGAAGGTGATCACGCCGATGATCGACGCGCCCATGCCCACGAAGGACAGGATCGTCACCCGCGCGCCGCCGAGCTTGTCGGCGATCCAGCCGCCGGCCCAGCGGGCCAGCGCGCCGAGCGCCGGGCCCATCCAGGCGTAGGTGGCCACGGAGTACGCCGGGAAGGTGGTCTTGATCAGCAGCGGAAGCGCCGCCGCGAAGCCGATGAAGGAGCCGAAGGTGCCGACGTAGAGCCAGGTCATCAGCCAGTTGTGCTTGCGCTTGAAGATGATCTTCTGCTGGCTGAAGGGGGTGGAGGCCACCTTCAGGTCGTTCTGGCCGAACCAGGCGACGGCCGCCAGGACGATCAGGACCGGCACCCAGACGAACGCGGCGTTCTGGAGGTAGATCTCCGAGCCGTCCGCCTTCTTCTGGCCCGAGCCGATCGCCAGGACCGAGGTGGTGATGAGGATCGGGGTGAGCAGCTGGACCACGGAGACGCCCAGGTTGCCCAGGCCGCCGTTGATGCCGGTCGCGTTGCCCTTCTCCTGCTTCGGGTAGAAGAAGCCGATGTTGGCCAGGGAGGAGGAGAAGTTGGCGCCGCCGATGCCGCAGAGCGCGGCGATGGCGACCAGGGTGGTGTAGGAGGTGGTGGGGTCCTGCACCGCGAAGCCCAGCCACAGCAGCGGCACGATCAGCACGACGGTGGAGATCGCCGTGAAGCGCCGCTGGCCGATCATCGGGCCGATGAAGGTGTAGAAGATGCGGGCGGTGCCGCCCGTGATGCCGGGAACGGCGGTCAGCCAGAACAGCTGGGACTGGGAGAACCCGAAGCCGACGTCCTTGAGGTTGGTCGCCGTGATGCTCCAGACCTGCCAGACCACGAAGGCCACCAGCAGGGCCGGCACCGCGATCCAGAGGTTGCGGGTGGCCACCTTCTTGCCGGTGGTCTGCCAGAAGGACGGATCCTCCGGCGTCCACTCCGTGATCGTGCGACCGGGGCGGTACTGCGCCGGATCGGGCGCCTGCACTCTGGCGGTCGCCGCGCGCGCGTCCTGCTTGGCGGAACTCATGACATGTCCTGAAGGTTTGGAGGGGCCTGAGGGTTTGAAGGGGTCTGAACGTTCGGAGGGGTTGAGAAAAATGAAGCTGAAAGCCCTGACCTTCTTAGGGTCCGCCTACAGGTGGGCTTCCCGTCAGGGGAGAACGTCGTGTGGGCGACAGGACAAGGTCCCATCGCCCACAGTGCGTTGGTACGGCGCCCGCAGAGCCCTACGGCTTGAGCTCCACCAGCGGCAGGGACACCTCGGGGTCGTCCAGGCAGACGCCGGTCCGCAGGTCGAAGACCTGCTTGTGCATCGGCGAGGCCACGACGGGCACCCCGTCGCGCGAGCCCATGATGCCGTTGGCGATGACGTCGGCCCCCGAGAAGGGGTCCCGGTTGCCGACCGCGTAGACCTCGCCCGCGCGGTCCTTGAACACCGCGGCCTCGGTGCCGTCCGGCAGCACCGCGGTCCGCCCGCGGCCCGGCTCCAGCGCCTGCACGGCGTCCTGGGGGTCCGCGGCCGCCCCGAAGTCCACGGTCCCGAAGCGCTCCAGCGCCGCCGGGTCCTCCAGGACCGCGGACCACTCGTCCTCGTACGCCGACACGTGGCGCTCCATCTGCGCCTCCAGCTCCGCGCAGATGCCGAGCGAGTCCTCGATCAGGACCTCCTTCAGGTGGTCCATGCCCGCGCCGCTGCCGCCGAGCCGCTCCAGCCAGGCCGCCGTCCGCTCCAGGCGCTCGCCCGTGCGGATGTAGTACATGAGGAACCGGTCGATCAGCGCGAAGAGTTCGGCGGTGTTCAGGTCCGAGGCCAGCAGGTCGGCGTGGCGCGGGGTCGCGCCGCCGTTGCCGCTGACGTACAGGTTCCAGCCGTTGGCGGTGGCGATGACGCCGATGTCCTTGCCCCGCGCCTCCGCGCACTCGCGCAGGCAGCCCGAGACGCCGCCCTTGAACTTGTGCGGGGTGCGCAGACCCCGGTAGCGCAGCTCCAGGTCGATGGCGAGCTGGATGGAGTCGCCCTGCCCGAAGCGGCAGAAGCGGGCGCCTACGCACGACTTCACCGCGCGCAGGGACTTCCCGTACGCCTGCCCGGACTCGAATCCGGCGCCGCCCAGGCGCCGCCAGATGTCGGGCAGCTGTTCCTTGCGGACGCCGAAGAGGCCGATGCGCTGGGCTCCGGTGATCTTCGTGTAGAGGCCGTAGTCCCTGGCCACCTCGCCCAGCGCGATGACCTGCTCGGCCGAGATCTCGCCGCCGGCGACGCGCGGGATGACCGAGTAGGTGCCGTCCTTCTGGAGGTTGGCCAGGAAGAGGTCGTTGGAGTCCTGCAGGGCGGCCTGCTCGCCCGCCAGGATGTGGCCGATACCGAGATCGGGGGCGAGGGTGCCGAGGACGTTCGCGACGACCGGCTTGCAGACGGCGCAGCCCTCGCCGCCCTCGCCGTAGGACTCCAGCAGCTCGCTGAAGCTGCGGATCCGCTCGGTGCGGATCTTCTCGTAGATCTCCGCCCGGGTCAGGGTGAAGTGCTCGCACAGTCCGCGCGGCTTCTCGATGCCCGCCGCGGCCAGCTCGGCGTCCAGGACCGCCTGCAGGGTGCCGATGCAGCCGCCGCAGCCGGTTCCCGCCTTGGTGCACTTCTTGATGCCGCCGATGTCGGTGAGGGATTCCGCGACCACCGCCTCGCGCACCCGGCCCTTGGTGATGTTGTGGCAGCTGCACACCACCGCGTCATCGGGCAGCGCGTCCGCGCCGGGCAGCGCCGCGCCCTCGGTCGACGGCAGGATGAAGGCCTCCGGCGGGGCCGGGAGCTGCCGGCCGGCGTGCGGCTTCAGCGAACCGTAGGCCTCCGCGTCGCCGACCAGGATCCCGCCGAGCAGGGCGCCGTCGGGGCCCAGCAGCAGCTTCTTGTAGACGCCCTCGCGGGCGTCGGAGAAGACCACGGAGACGGCCCCGTCACGGCCCTCGGGGGCGAAGGGGTCGCCGAAGGAGGCCACGTCGGCGCCCATCAGCTTGAGCTTGGTGGAGGTGTCGGCCCCGGTGAAGGTCAGCTCGCCGGCGCCCGCCAGGGCCTCCGCGACGGTCTCGGCCATCTGGTAGCCGGGCGCGACCAGGCCGTACACCTTGCCGTCCACGGTCTGGGCGCACTCGCCGATCGCATAGACGTACGGGTCGCTGGTGCGGCAGTGCCCGTCCACGACGACCCCGCCGCGGTCGCCCACGGCCAGGCCGCATTCGCGGGCGAGGCGGTCGCGGGGCCGCACACCGGCCGAGAAGACCACGACGTCGGAGCTGATCTCCTCGCCGCTGGTCAGCCGGAGCGCCTGCGCCCGCCCGTCGGGGTGGATCTGCACGCCGGCCGCGCCGACGCCCGTGTGCACGGCGACGCCCATGGACTCGATGGTGGCCCGCAGGGCGGCCGCGCCGCCGTCGTCCACCTGCAGCGGCATCAGCCGGGGCGCGAACTCCACGACGTGCGTGGCCAGTCCGAGCGTGCGCAGCGCGCCCGCCGCCTCCAGGCCGAGGAGGCCGCCGCCGATGACGACACCGGTACGGACCTCGGGGCCCGCGGCGTAGGCGGTCAGCGCCTCGACGTCCTCGAGCGTGCGGTAGGTGAAGCAGCCCTCCGCGTCGGCGCCGTCGATCGGCGGGACGAAGGGGTAGGAGCCGGTCGCCAGCACCAGCGCGTCGTAGCCGAACACCTCGCCGGAGCGGGCGGTGACCTTGCGGGCCGCGGTGTCGATGAGTTCCGCCGGGTCGCCGAGGCGCAGGTCGATGCCGTACTTCTCCAGGAAGCCGGGCTCGACCAGGGAGAGCTCCTCGCCGGTGGAGCCGGTGAAGGCCGCCGAGAGGTGCACGCGGTCGTAGGCCGGGCGCTCCTCCTCCGCGAGGACGGTGACCTGCCAGCCACCGCGCTCGGGGCGGACCGGGTCGGCGAGCGCGTCACGCTCGGCGAGCGCCTCCAGCAGGCGGTGCCCCACCATGCCGTGCCCGATGACAACCAGCGTCTGCCCCATGGATCTCACTCCGTGTGTCCCTGTGCCGCACGGTCCCGGGGCGGCCAGGGCGGCCGGGCCAAGACGTCATGCGCGCATACGTTCCGACTCTTCGACGGTAGGTCCGCGGCGCGGACCCGCACGCCCGAAAAGGACCCCTGGGGACGGGGAAACGACCCGTTCCGCACAGGACCTCCGGCCCGTCGCGCGGGCCCTTGGCCAGGCTCCCCCGAGCCCGCCCCGCGCCTAGCGTGGGAGGGGGACCCCCGGCCCGGATCAGGGAGGCAGACCACATGCTCGTCATCGCCGTCCACGGCAGCGCGGCCCCCGAGGCCGCCGCGACCATCGACCGGCTGGTCGACGCCGTCGAGGCCATCAGCGGGGTGCGCGCGCTGGTCGGCCACCTCGACGTGCAGCGTCCCTCGCTCGCCGAGGTCGTACGGGTGCACCCGCGCGCGGTGGTGGTCCCCCTGCTGCTCGGCGACGGTTTCCACCGCCGCGTCGACATACCCGCCGTCCTGGAGGGCACCGGCTGCGTGCTCACCGAGGGCCTCAGCGGCGAGCGCGACGTCGCCCGCGCCCTGCACGGCCGGCTGCGCGAGGCAGAGCGCCGCCGCGGCCCGTACACCCGGGCCGACGCGGTGGTGGTGGCCGGCGCCGGCTCCTCCCGCCCCGGCGGCAACGCCGGCACGGAGGCCTGCGCGGCCCAGCTGGCCGCCCTGCTGGAGTACGACGACGGGGCCGCCCCGGTCCCCGCCGTCCCGGCCTACCTCACCTCCGCCGGGCCGACCGTCCCCGAGGCGCTGGCCGCCTTCCATACCGCCGGGTACCGCCGGGTCGCGGTGGCGACGCACCTGCTGGCCCCGGGCCGCTTCACGCGCGCGCTGAACGCCTCGGCCGCCTGGACGGTCTCGGAGCCGCTGGCCGACCACCCGCGGCTGGCCCGGCTCGTCCTCGGCCGGTACGAGTCCGCCCGGGGCACACGGGCGCTGAGGGCCGCGCGCCTCGCCTGCTGAGCCGCGCAAGGCTGCTGTCCTGGGCGGTATGCCTCTGGCTTACGTACCCATGACCGCCCGCAGCCGGGACGAGGGCCACCGCGCCGCGACCCCGCTGGAGCTCTTCTTCGACCTGTGCTTCGTCGTCGCCATCGCGCAGGCGGGCGCCCAGCTCGTGCACGCGCTGGCGGAGGGCCATCCCGGCACCGGCGTGATCAGCTATTCCTTCGTCTTCTTCGGCGTGTGGTGGGCGTGGATGAACTTCACGTGGTTCGCCTCCGCCTACGACTGCGACGACGTGCCGTACCGGATCGCGACGCTCGTCCAGATCTGCGGCGTGCTCGTCTACGCGGCGGGCGTGAGCCGGGCGTTCGACCAGAACGACTGGACGGTGGCCGTCATCGGCTACCTGATCATGCGCGTCGCGCTCACCGCCCAGTGGCTGCGCGCCGCCTCCGGCGAGAGCGGCGGGGCCCGCACGGCGGCCCTGAAGTACGCGGCCGGGCTGGTCGTCTGCCAGGCCGGCTGGGTGGCGCTGCTGTTCGCCCCGGACGGGTCCAAGCGCTGGCTGTTCCTGGTCCTGGTCGCCGCGGAACTGCTGGTCCCGGTGTGGGCCGAGCGCGACCATCAGACTCCGTGGCACGCCCACCACATCGTGGAGCGCTACGGCCTCTTCACGATCATCGTGCTCGGCGAGACGATCGCGGCGAGCACGGTGGCGGTGAAATCGGCGCTCGACGAGCACGAGGCGCTGGGCGAACTGCTGCCGATCGCGGCCGGCGGGCTGCTCATCGTCTTCGCCGCCTGGTGGATCTACTTCGCCGTGCCGATGCACGAGCACCTGACCTCCAACCGGGAGGCGATCCCGTGGGGGTACGGGCACCTGCTGATCTTCGCCTCGGGCGCGGCGATCGGCGCGGGCATCGAGGTGGCGGTCGAGCACGCGGTCGGCAAGGCGCACGTCTCGCAGCTCTCCGCGAACGCCGCCGTCACGGTCCCGACCGCGCTCTTCCTGCTGATGGTCTGGCTCCTCCACTCCCGCCACTTCAAGCGGGGCCCCGCCCAGCAGCTGACCCTGCCGGTCTCCGCCCTCGCGGTACTGGCCTGCACCTGGACGGGCCCGTACGCCGTCCTCTACGCGGGCCTGGTCACGGCGGCCACGGTGGCAGTCGGCCTGACCCTGTCCAACCACGCCCCGTCCAGCCCCGCCGGCTGAGGCCGCCCCCCAGCCCCGCAGGCAGCCTCCAGCCCCGCCGGCGTCCTCCAGCCTCGCCGGCATCCTCCAGCCCCGCCGGCGTTTGAGGCGCGGGGGTCCGGGGGCGGAGCCCCCCGGCAACGGCGCCGCGCCCGACCCGTCACCCCCGCGCCCCCGGCCCCGTTCTCAGGCCATGACACTCCCAGCACAACGCCCCGGCCAAGCCCCCGGCAGGGAATTGGCCGACCCCGCCTTCTGGCAGGCACCCCCCGCCCACCGCCTGGCCGCCTTCGCCCGCCTGCGGGCGCTGGACTCCCCCGTGTTCGTCCCCGAAGGGACCGGGCACTGGGCCCTCGTACGCCACGCCGACGTGCAGGAGGCGAGCCGGCTGCCCAAGGTGTTCGCCAGCGCCCCCGGGGTGACCACGCCCGAGCCGGCCCGCTGGGTGCGGGCGCTGTTCGGGGACTCGATGGTCAACCTGGACGGAGCCGAGCACGCGCAGCTGCGCAAGATCGTGCAGCGGGCCTTCACCCCCCGGCTGCTGGCGGCCGCGGAGGAGGACATCCACGCGGTGGCGGCGCGCATCGTGGACGAGGTACTGGACCGGCGGCCGGACGAGTTCGTCGAGGCGGTGGCCTCGAAGCTGCCCCTGGAGGTCATCTGCAACATGATGGGCATCCCGGAGCGGTACCGCGCCGAGATCGCCGACCGCGTCAACCACGCCTCCGAGAACATCGGCGTCGAACGGGGCCTTACGGCCCGGCTCCGGATGCCGGGACGCGGGCTGCGGGCCCTGGCCCGGATGCAGCGCATGGTGGCGGGGATCGGGCGGGAGCGGCGCGAGCACCCGACCGACGACCTGATCTCGGCCCTGGTCTGCGCGAACGTGGACGGCGAGGCCCTCGGCGCCCGCCAACTCGGGGCCTTCTTCTCCTTGTTGATGGTGGCCGGGGTGGAGACCACCCGCAACGCCATCACCCACGGCCTGACCCTGCTGACCGACCACCCGGACCAACGCGACCTGTTGACCGGGGACTTCGAGGCGTACGCGGACGGCGCGGTGGACGAGATGATCCGCCACTCCACGCCGATCATCCAGTTCCGCCGGACGGTCGTCGCCGAACACACCCTGCGCGGCCACACGTTCGCACCCGGCGACAAGGTGGTGCTGTACTACGCCTCCGCCAACCGCGACGAGGACGTCTTCCCCGACCCGGACGCCTTCGACATCACCCGCTCCCCCAACCCCCACCTGGGGTTCGGCGGCGGCGGCCCGCACTTCTGCCTGGGCGCGCACCTGGCCCGGGTGGAGATGAAGGCGCTCTTCCGCGAGCTGCTGACCCGCCCGGTGGGACTGCGCGCGGTCGGCCTGCCGGATCTGGCCGGCTCCAGCTTCGACAACCGGGTCCGCTCGCTGCGCTTCGCCTTCGACCAGCCTTGGGCCGCCCCCGTGGGCCCGGAATGCGGACCGGCCACCGAGCAGGCTGGGAGCCCGGCGGCCGGAGCAGGGCCCGCGGCCCGCGCGGATGCCTAGCGCTGCAGGCGCCGCACCGCGAGGACGGCGTGGGCGCTGTGGTTGAGCACCTCGGTGTCCCCCGCGAAGGCCTGCAGCGTCTCGGGCTCGACCGGCTGTCCGGGAACCGCCTCGGGCCAGGCGCGGGTGGCGAAGAGGAAGTACGCCTGCCCGCTGTCGGCCGCCGCCTTGACCCACTCCGGCGGGGCGGTGCACTTCGCGTTCATGCCCGGCAGGGTCAGCGCGATCTGGTTGCCCTCCAGGAGGATCTGCACCGGGAAGGAGGCCGGGTTGCGGACCCCGTCCATCACCACGTCGCCGATGGGCAGGCCGATCTCCTCCAGCAGCCCGCGGGCGGCCGCCTCGCTCGCCTCGGGGCCGTCGGGACCGTCCCCGAGGATGTAGGCGAGGAGATAGGGAATGTCGTGGGCCTCTTCGGGGTCGCCGATCCACGCGAGCACCGAAAGGGTGCCGAGCTTGGAACGGTCGAGTTCGGCCTGGGTAGAAGTCATGCGCCGCACCTTAGTGGTCGCCGGCCCGGCCCTTTGACGCCGTTTCACCCGGGCGGGCTAGACCGCCCAGAATCCACCTCCGGAATTCGCCAGCATGTTCGCGTCCTGGTACTGGAGCCGCACGATGCGCGCGTTTTCCGGAATTTCGAACACCACCCACCCTTCGGCCCGCTCACCGACAGCGAGCGAATCGAAGACAAGCGGTTTGCCGGTGGTGAGCTCCCCGGTGGGCACCACCGGATGGCGCTGCCCCGCGCCGTCGAGCGCCCACATGCGCCCGAGAGCCCCGTACGAGGCCCCGCCCACGTTGACGAAGGACATCGAGGCGGCCACCCAGCGCTTGCCCGCCGCCGGGGCGAAGTTCTTCTCGACGCTGACCGCCGGATCGACGTAGGCGCCCAGCACCACCTGGAGGTGACGGCCGACTTCCCGGCCCCTGACCCGTACGGAGTCACCCACATGGGCGTCCTTCGTGGCGGCCCGCGTCACCCCGTCCCGCTCCGCCGCGGGATCGTCGCCGACACCGGGCGCCCCGTCGTCGACCGGCAGCGCGGGGGCAGCGGCCGGGGCGAGCGCGGCCCCTTCGGGGGCGCCGGAGCAGGCCGTGGCGCCGAACAGCAGGAGCGGGAGGAGGGCGGCGGTGGCAAGAGCGGGCTGACGCATGCGGGATCCCTTCGGGGATCTTCGGGGATGTATTCCGGTCAGTCTCACGCGCCCGAGCGGGCAATTGCACACACCGACACGATCACGCGGAACACATCGGCCTCCATATGCCAGCACAATGCGTTCCGGCGGAATTCCGCACCCCTTTGAATCCCTCGTCCAACAGGAGGAACGATGGCCGCGACCGGCCCCCGCATGGCTTTGGCCGCACTCGCCGCACTGGGCGCCACGGCGGTATTCACCGCCCCGGCGAATGCCGCTCCCTTCGGCAGCGACGTTTACGGCAGTGACATTTACGTATCTTCGGAAGCGCACATCGCCCCCGACGGCACCATCCACCTTTTCGGTGAGTACCACTGCGCCGCCCCGTCACCCTCGGGAGCGGTTCAGATCAAGGCGACCATCGAGCAGGAGGACGTCCGCCTCAGCATCGGCGGCGGCGACGCCCAGTGCGACGGCGAGGTGCACGACTGGTCGGCGCACGGCACCCTCCGCCTCACCCCGACCGTGCACGCGGGCGAGGCGCTGGCCAGGGCCGAGCTCCAGCAGATCCGGTTCGGCGGCGGACTGCTGCCCCGGTCGATCGACACGGTCGCGCAGGACGCCCGCCCGGTCCGGGTGGTCGACCACCGGTAGCCGCCGCCCCGGTGCGCACGCGTACGCCCCTCCGGTAGCCGCCGCTACCGGGGCCGGGGCTCCGTCAACGGCACGCGGGCGCCTCGCCCGTCATCGACATGAAGGCCACCGTCTGACACCCCGGGTCCGTGTCCGGACGCCCGGTCGACCAGTCCACCGCCGTCGCCGCCCCGGCCGCGCACAGCAGCAGCGCCAGGACTCCCGTCACCGCGCGCTTGCTCAGCCGGCGCACGGCAGGTTCCACAGAAACCGTTCCATGGCGGCATCATCACCCCGCCCCCACCACCCCACAACTCGACGTGAGCGCGCCGTCACACCCCGCCCGCCCACGCCCCGCCCGCTCACGGCGCGCTCCGGGCCGCGCTGCCCGCCGCGGAGAACTCGCACCACACCGCCTTGCCGTCGCCCCGGGACTCCACCCCCCAGTGCGTGGCCAGCGCGTCCACCAGCAGCAGCCCGCGCCCCGTGGTCGCCGACTCCCCCGGCGTGCGCCGCCGCGGCCAGACGCTGGAGCGGTCCTTGACCCACAGCCGGATCCGCCGGACCGGCTCCGGCAGCACCTCCATCGTCAGCACCGCTCCGCCGTCGGTGTGCAGCAGGGCGTTGACCAGCAGCTCTCCCGCCGCCAGTTCCACGTCGTCGGCGAGCTCCGGCATGCCCCAGTCGCGCAGCGCCTGGCGCAGGGCGTAGCGGGCCTCCGAGAGCCCCTCCGGGTCCGCCTGGTGGACGTACTGGTGGATGCGCGGTGCCCGGTGCGTGCCCGGGTCCGGGGCGCGGCGCAGCACCAGCAGGGCCACGTCGTCGCCGGAGCCCCAGCGCTCCCACAGCCGGTCCGAGAGGTGGTCCGCGAGCGCGCCGGCCTCCTGCGGGCCGCTGCGGACCGCGTGGGCGAGGGCCTCCATGCCCTGGGTGATGGCGGTGCCGGGTTCCTCCACGAGCCCGTCGGTGCACAGCACGAGGGTCTCGCCGGGGACCAGGTCGAGCCGGGTCTCGGGGAACTCCTCCTGCTCGAAGACGGTGGCCAGCCCGAGCGGCAGGCCGCCGCGCACGTTGGGCCAGCCCGTTCGCCCGTCCGTGTGCCGGATCAGCGGTCCGAGGTGGCCCGCGCGGACCGCCCGTACGCCTCCGGTCTCCAGGTCCACCTGCGCGTACATGCAGGTGGCGAACCGCTCGGTGTCCAGCTCGGCCAGGAAGCGGGAGGCGCGCGCCAGCACGGTGGAGGGCGGATGGCCCTCACCGGCGTAGGCCCGCAGGGCGATGCGGAGCTGGCCCATGATGGCGGCGGCGTGCGTGTCGTGGCCCTGGACGTCGCCGACGACGATGCCGACGCGGTCGCGGGGCAGCGCGATCACGTCGTACCAGTCCCCGCCGACCTCGCGCCCGCTCCAGGCCGAGTGGTAGCGCACGGCGATCTCGCCGCCGGTGATCTCGGGGATCCGCCGCGGCAGCATGGCGGCCTGCAGCAGGGTGGCGAACTCGCGCTCCTGGTCGAAGAGGAGCGCCCGCTGGAGCGACTGGGCGACGATGCCCGCCAGGCCCAGGCAGAGGTTGCGCTCCTCGGGGCTGAAGTCGGTGCGGCGCCGGTAGAAGAGCACCAGCCCGCCGATGGCCTCGGCCTGCGCGATGAGCGGGAGGTAGGCGGCCGCGTCGTACTGGATGCGGTTCAGGTAGTCGGAGAGCAGCGGGAACTCCTGCGCCAGCTCCGTCAGCGAGGTGACGAAACGTGCCTTCCTGCTGAGCACCGCCTGCGACAGCGGCAGCGAGCCGTCCAGCCGGGTGAACTTGCGCTCGCTGAGGATCTCCAGGGACTCCCCGCTGAGCGCGATGATCTTGATGTGGCCGCCCTCGACCAGTCCCAGCGCCAGCCCCTCGGCGCCGAGCCGTTCCAGCGCCCCCGCTCCCGTCAGCGTGGCCGTCACGTCATCGACCGTCACCGCCCGCGACAGGGCCTCGGTGGTCCGCTGCACGATGGCCGCCTGCTGGGCGCGCGCCGACTCCAGCTTGCGCAGCACCGTGAGGTGGGCCAGCTCGGCCGTCGCGTCCCGGACGATGCCGACGATCCGCGCCGGGCGCCCCTCCGCGTCCCGCAGGACCCTGCCCTGGGTGTGCGTCCACTGGTCGCGGCCGTCGCGCCGCTGCACCGTGAAGTACTGGCCGTACGTCTCCTCCCCGCCGTCCAGGACGCCCTGGACGGTGTCCCGGAGCCGCGCGGCATCGTCGACCGGGATCCGCAGCCCCAGGCTCTCGGGGGTGCGGTCGAACTCCTCCCCCTCCAGGTCGAAGACCGCCATCCCGGCCTCGTCCATGTCGAGGGTCCCCGCGCCGAGGTCCCACTCGAAGCTGCCCATGCCGTTGAGCGCGAGCCGCTCGCCCGGTCCGACGAGGGGGCGGGGGCGCCCGGCATCCCCGGAGTTCCCGGCACTCCCGGAGTCCCCGGCGGTCCCGGGGCCCTCCGGCCTCTTGTCGCGTCGCTCCGCCGCTGCCACGAGACTCACACCACCTAACGGCCGGGCCAGCACGGCTGGGAAATGAGCCGCTCCCACTCCTCGTCAGGATGCCCCGGAAGGGTGCGTCCGGCCTCCTGCCAGCGCTTGACGAGGGAGAGGTAGATCATCGAGGGGTCGTACGCGGCCTGCGGATACTGGGCCGCCGGATACGGAGCATGCGGATACGGGTCCTGCGCGTACGGCGACTGTGCGTACGGCGACTGGACGGCGGGAGACTGCACGGCGGGCGACTGCGCGTACGGCTGCGGGGGCGCCGCCCTCCTCGTTCCGGGCTGCTCCGCACGGCTGGCCGGAATCCTCACCCAGCCCCGGCCCTGTGCGCGCTCATCGCTCATCGCGACACCTCTCACGTCGTGTGACTGGCTCTCACGCTCTGTGCCCGGCAGCGGGGGTCCGGTCGGTCCGGGGCGCACCGGTGGAACCCGTCAGCGGGCCCCGGGCTCCCAGACGCCTGCGGACTCCCGACACCAGTCTCCCCGCCGTGAAGCCGGCGCCGTGCACGAATCGCATGGAAGGGCCGAATGAGGGAGCGGTCAGCAGCCCTGCGAAGAACAGCCCCGGCCACGAGGACTCGAACCGCGGACTCAGCTCCGGCGTCCCGCTCCCCCCTACGGTGACCAGCGCGGCCCGCAGCCCCGCGTCGAGCAGCTCCAGCCGGTCCAGGGCCGGGGTGAAGCCGGTCGCCGCGATCACGTGCGCGGTGTCCAGGACCACGGACTCCCCGGCGGCGCCGGCCAGCCCGAGCCGGGTCCGCCCGCCCGCGGGGACGGCCCGCAGCAACCGGTGTCCGAGCAGCACCGGGACCCGCCGCTCGAACCGCTCGCGCAGCCACCAGGCCCCGGCCGGGCCCAGCGCGGTGGCCGCGATCCGCTCCCGGGTGGGCGCGGGCAGCCTGCGCACCGCCCAGGGCAGCTCCGACCAGGCCCAGCTGCGCCAGCCGGTGCCCAGCCCGCTGTGCGGGTCGCGCAGGGCGCGCAGCGCGGGCCGCCGCAGCGGCTGCGGGACGGCGTTCCAGTTGAGCCGGGAGCGCCGGGCCACGAGGCAGGGCCGGGCCCCGTTCTCCGCGAGCAGGGCCGCGGTCTCCAGGGCCGCCTGCCCGGCGCCGAGCACGGCGACCTCGCGGCCGGCGAAGCGGGTCAGGTCGCGGTGGCCGCTGCTGTGCGAGTAGTGCGCCGCGGGCAGCTCCCGCAGCGCCTCGGGGTACCGGACGAAGGGCATCACGCCCACGGCCAGCGCGACGGTCCGGGCGAGCAGCGGCGGCCCCTCGGCGGTGCGGATCAGGAACCCCCCGCCCTGCGGGGTGACTTCGGTGACGGTCGCCTCCTCCACCGGGGGTGCGGCGTGCCGGGCGAACCAGAGCCCGTACGCGCTGAACGTCCCGATGGGCAGCGGAGTTCCGTGCTCGACGGCGATCCCCTGCCCCGCGCAGTACTCGGCCAGCGTGTAACGCCCGCCCGGCGCCGAGAGGTTGGAGGACCACGGCTCCGACTTGAGGTACATGCCCTCGGGCATGTGGTCCCGCCAGGAGGCCATGGGCCGCCCGAGGATCCGCACCCCGAGCCCCGCACCGGCCGCGTGGGCCGCGATCGACAGCCCGTAGGGCCCCGCTCCGACCACCACGAGGTCGTCCATCCGTGTCACCGCAGTCCCTCCAGCCTCATGGTCAGCCCCCTGCCTCCTGCGCCCCGACCGCTCGCCGCCCCGGCGAGCGCCACCCGGGCGCCGGCCGCCCCGGCACCCAACGCCCAGCCGCCCAACGCCCGTACGTCCCTTATGCCCCTACGAGGTCACCGTGTCACCAGTTCGTCCGGTTCCGCCGGCGCCTCCGGCGGGGCGGACCGGGGGCCGGGCCCGCCGGAGCCGCCGGCCGCGTCGGGCGGGGTCAGCTCCCGGCCCCGCTGCCGCGGGGCCCGGACCACCGCCCGGGCCGTCCGGCGACCCTGCGCGGGGACTCCGCGCAGCACCCGCATGCCCTTGACCGCGCCCCGCCCCAGGAGGGCGGCGAGCATCGCCAGGAAGGGCATCGGGTCGTCGGCCGCGAACCACGCCGCCTCCACCTGCCCCCGCTCCCGGCCCCGGCGCGCGGGGGCCGCCCCGGCGGGCGGAGCGGGCGGGCGGCGCGGGAGGGAGCGGCCGCGCACCGCCGCGAGCAGGGCGTAGTTCTCCGCCACGAAGACCCGGCCCGGCCCGCCGGACGGCTCCGGAACCCGCTGGCCCGTCAGGTCCAGGTACATCGCCTGGACCACGTCCAGGCCGCCCGTGTCCGTGAAGAGCCGGAACTGCGCCCCCGGACGCGGGTTGAAGTCCACCAGGCGGAAGACGCCCCGCTCGTCCCGGCGGAAGTCCAGGTCCAGGATCCCCTGGTAGCCGAGCCGTTCGGCGAGCCGCAGCCCCGCCTCCTCCACCGCCGGATCCGGCAGCCACCGTCCGACCGCCGTCAGCCCCGTCCGCACCGGCCAGGACATCTCCTTGCGCCCCGACCCGGCGATCAGCGGACGGCCGCCCCGGGCGAACGCGCCGTGGAAGAACCAGTCGGTGTCCGGCCCGGCCGGCAGGAACCGCTGGAGCAGCAGCGGGCTGCCCGCCTCCGCCGAGCGCTCGTACAGCCGGCGCGCCTCGGCGGCCGTGCGGAGCAGGGTGGTGCTGCGCAGGCCCGTGCCCGGGGGCAGCAGCCACGGCCGGCTCCACTTGGCGATCACCGGGAGCCCCAGCCGCCACGCGGCCTCCGCCGCCTCGGCCCCGCCCTGCGGGATCACGGTCTCCGGGTGCGGTACGTCCCACCGGGCGCAGAGCCGCGACAGCTCGGCCTTGTCCGCCACCCGCGCGGGCAGGTCGTCGGGCTGATGGGGGATCCGGAAGCGGCTCCCCAGCATCGGCGCGACCCGTGACACCGCGATCGCGCTGAGGTCGTCCATGGCGATGAGCACCGCCGGGCGGCCGATCTGTTCGGAGACCCCGGTCAGGCACTCCAGCAACGCCTCGGGCGCCTCGGGGTCGAGCCCGCCGACGGGTCCGGGATGCACGGCGCGCAGGTAGCGCGAACGCCCCACGGGACCTCCCCCGGCCTCGACGACGGCATGGACCTCCACACCCGTGCGCCCGAGGGATCTGACGGCGCCGAGGGTTCCGTGGTGGAACGGATTCCGATCGAGTCTGAGCAGAACTGCGGGCACTTGGCTGGGATGCGCGTGCATGGGAACGGTGTCTTTCACCTAGTCGGACCAAGCGGGGAGGGTGCGCACGTGCGAATGGCCTAGGAAGAGGTCACCGGACAGGCCATTCGTCAGATGTGATGCCTAACGTCTTTGGTAAGCACACCGATTCAGGAAAGCTCGGGAGACGCCATGCCCAGACCACGCCGCCGACTGGCGAGCACCTGCATCGGAACGGTGACGGCCGGACTGCTCGCCACCGGGGCCGCCCTCGCGGCCCCCGAGGAGCAGAGCACGGGTTCCGACATCGCCATGGGTGCCTACCTCGACTACGGGCCGCCCGGAGTGGCCCGCATCCCGTTCCTGTCGAACTGGCTGGGCGGCAAGGAGATCCGGGTCGGGCACACGTATCTGCCCGGCGACCAGTGGGCCGGCATCGAGGGCAACGTCAGCTTCCTGGACGACTGGGCGCGGTGGCGGCTCCAGCGCGACGACCGGATGTTCGTCCTCAACGTGCCCATGCAGGAACGGAACGAGGAGCGGGTCCCCGACTACCAGGTGGCCCAGCTGATCCGGGCGGGCGCGGACGGCCAGTACGACCGGCACTTCAAGAAGCTCGCCGAGCGGCTGGTGGCGCTCGGCGTCCCGGACACGGTGATCGTGCTCGGCTGGGAGATGAACGGGCTCACCTACACCCACCGCTGCGGACCCGACCCGGTGAACTGGAAGGCGTACTGGAAGCGGATCGTCAACACGATGCGCTCCGTGCCCGGCCAGAAGTTCAAGTTCGATTTCACCCCGAACCGCGGCACGGACGCGATCGGCTGGACCAAGTGCTACCCGGGCGACGACGTGGTCGACATCGTCGGGATGGATTCGTACGACCAGGGTCCCGGCCGGAACTTCGACGAGCAGATCAGCCAGCCGTACGGGCTCCAGCAGCACGTGGACTTCGCGCGCGCACACGGCAAAGAGATCTCGTACCCGGAGTGGGGGCTGTTCCGCAACGGGGACAACCCGGAGTACATGCGGCGCATGCTGCAGTGGATCGAGAAGCAGAAGCCGCTCTACCACACCATCACCGACTACTGCCCGCACGGCGTCTGGCAGTGCAAGCAGAACCCGGCCTCGACGAAGGTCTTCCGCGAGGCACTCACCCCGCAGCGGCCGGACCCGGTGATCCCGACCCCGGTCGTCCCGACGCCCGTGGTGCCGACCCCGGTCGTCCCGACCCCCGTGGTGCCCACGCCGGTCGTCCCGACCCCGCAGATCCCCACGCCGGAGATCCCGACGCCGGTGGTCACCCCGCCGGTGGTCACCCCGCCGGTCGTGCTCCCCAGCCCGGAGGTCCCGAGCCCGGAGGTCCCGAGCCCGGTCGCACCCACCCCGGCCGAGCCCAGCCCGCTCCCCGTCGAGCCCAGCCCGGTCGCCCCGAGCCCCGTCGAGCCCAGCCCGGTCGAGCCGAGCCCGGTCCTGCCGACGCCCCCGCCCGTGGTTCCGAGCCCGGAGGTCCCGGTCGAGCCGAGCCCGGCCGTGCCCAGCCCCGCGGTCCCCAGCCCGGTCGAGCCCAGCCCGCTGGTCCCGGACCCCGAGGTCAGCCCGGTCGTCCCGGAGGTCCCGAGCCCGAGCCCCAGCCCGGTCGTGCCGAAGCCCGATCCCGTGGTGCCGTCCCCGTCCCCCTTCCCGTCCCCGTCGCCCAAGCCGCCGACCCCGCCCGTACCGCCCACGCCGCCCGTCAACAGCACGGAGTGGTGCGTGCCGATCAACTTCGGCGAGTGGCTCTCCAAGCTGGTCGGCAAGCAGTCGGTCTGCGTCAAGGTCGACTGGGGCCGCGACAGCGGCTTCTGGCCCTTCTAGAAGGGGCGTTCGGATCATCGGACCCGCAGTTCGTTGAGCCGCGCCCGCCAGTCCCTGGCGGCCGGCAACGCCTCCCGCAGTACGTCCACCGCCCGCTCGCGCCCCGTCACCTGCGACTCGTGCAGTCGCAGTAGGGGCGCGAGCGCCGCCGTGGCCAGCAGGAAGCGCTGGTTGACCACCGTCTGCGGCCGCCAGTGGTTCTTGTACGGCTCGTTGCCGCGCAGGAAGCTGACCACCGGCCGGCCTTCGGCCAGCGCGCGGGTGGCCTCGTAGCGCAGCAGCAGCGTGGCCACGTCCACCTTCCGGTCCCGCAGACCGGGATCGGCGCCGTAGAGGTAGCCGCCGCTGAGCGCGCCCGAGAGCAGGGTGAGGTTGGCGGCGACCACCTTTCCGTCGAGCCGGAACTCGGCCAGCCGCCCCTCCCCGGCGCGCACCATCCGCCGGGTGGCCCGGGTCAGGTGCTCGGCGAAGCGGGGCTTGAGGTGTTCGGGGGTCACCCCGCGGCCGCGCCACTGCTTCTCGTGCAGCCGCAGCAAGGTCCGTACGGCGCGCGGCACTTCCTGCTCGGTGACCTCGTGCTCCTCGATCCCCGCCGCGTCGGTCTTGCGGAGCTTGGCCCGCACCCGCTGGGCGCCGGAGGCCGGCATCCGCTTGACCAGCTCG
Source organism: Streptomyces sp. TBY4 (assembly GCF_024213195.1). Taxonomy (GTDB): domain Bacteria; phylum Actinomycetota; class Actinomycetes; order Streptomycetales; family Streptomycetaceae; genus Streptomyces. Next base: position 119,159 of record NZ_JANAVF010000014.1, read on the forward strand.
TCGAAGGGCATGGCCGGCAGCTCCATGCAGGTGGAGTCGGTGAGCTTGCTGGCGACCCCGGGCCAGGCCGCGTACACGGCCTCGGCGGCGGCCCCGGGCCGCACCTCGCGCAGGTCGACGACCGCGCCCCGGGCGGCCCGGTGCAGACCGTTGGCCAGGGCCGGGACCACCTGGTCGGCGTGGTCCGCTGCCACGAGCACGTCGAAGTAGTCGGTGATGCCCCCGCCGAGCGGTACGAGCAGCGGCAGCGGCCGGTGTACGAGCATCAGCGCGGCCGCGCCGACCAGTTCCTCCCCGCGCCGCACGAGCACGACCCGGAGCCGGCCGTCCTTGCCGTAGGACAGCCACCAGGAGTGCAGCCAGGCGTGGCTCTGGAAGGGGGTGGCGGTGGGACAGCCGCGGACGAGCCGGTTCCACGGCTCCTCCAGCGCGGCGAACTGCCGGGGATCGCGGCACAGCGTCACCGACAGCGCCCCGGCGGAGCCGGACGTCATCGCACGGACTCCTTCTCCTTGGCGGCGGCCGGCTCACCCTGCGCGGGCAGCGAGGCGTACTCGGCGGCGCTCTCCCCAGCCGTCTCCACGGGGGCCTCCGGCCCGGTCTCGTCAGCACGCCGCCGGGAGGCGGTGGGCCGGGCCAGCAGCCACAGCCCGCCCAGCAGCCCGCCGGCGCACAGCCCGACCGCCCCGCTGAGGGCGGCGGAGGCCGAGGCGGGGTCGCTGGGCGCGACGGCCTGGTTGAAGAGGAGCAGCTGCACACCGGTGTTCTTGGCGGCCTGGTTGCTGCTCAGCGAGAGGGCGTCGGCCACGGCGTTGGCGATGTCGGCGGCCTCGCCGGCGTTCTTCGAGGTCCCGGTGATGGCGATCATCGGGGACTCGGGGGAGGTCTCGGCACGGACCTGGGTCCGCAGCTTCTGCACGCCGATGCCCGCGCGGGGCTGGGCGTACGCGAGGGTCGAACTGCTGGTGGCGATGCGGGCGTAGGCCTGGGCGAAGCCGAGGGCGGTGGCCGGCTCGGTGGTGTCGTCGGGGACCGCCACGACATAGCTGGTGGCGGCGTACTCGGGCGCCTTGAGCACCCCGTACGCCCCGCCCGCGGCGAGCCCCAGCAGCGCGGCGGCGGGCAGCGGCCACCACGCGGGCGGCGCCAGCAGCCGTACCCGGCGCCGGTGGGTGGACTTCTTCTGGTCGGCGGTGTCCGCCATGTGCGTACCTCTTTCCTGGTGGACGGATGCTTGCTTCGGGCCCCGGTACGGGCCCTACGGGCCCGGCTCAGCGGGCAAACTCAGCCCCTCCGGCGTTTGAGGAGCAGGGGTCCGGGGACTGGTCCCCGGCAACGGCGCGGCACCCGGACCCGCCCGGTCGGCGCCCCGAGGGCCCCGGCCGGGACCGGGCAGCGCGACCACCCCCCGGGACCCGGCCGGCGAGCCGGCCATCGCGAGGTCGTACACGTGCCGCAGCTGCTCCGCGCTCCGCGCGATGTCGTAGCGCCGCACCACCCCCGGCGGCGGCAGCCGCTGCGCACCGGCCTCCATGTGCCCCCGCAGCGCCGCGACGAGCTCCTCCGTGCCGGTGCCGATCCGCCGCGCCCCCGGCGCCTGCGCCGCGGGCAGGTCGTCGATGGCCGGGCAGGTGACGTGCAGCACGGGCAGCCCCGCCGCCAGCGCCTCGATCACCGCCAGCCCGAAGGCCTCCTCCCGCGACGGGGACACGAACACGTCCATCGCGGCGAGCAGCGCCGGGATCCCCGGGGTCCGCCCGTCCGTGCTGTCGCCCAGCGGATCCCGCTCCCCCAGCAGGTGGATCCGGCTCTGCGCCCCCAGCTCGGCGGCGAGCCGGCGCAGCGCGGCCCGCTCCGGCCCGTCCCCGGCGAGCAGCAGGTGCGCGCCGGGCAGCGCCGCCACCGCCCGCACCAGGACGTCGAACCGCTTCCCCGGCACCAGCCGGCCGACGCCGCCGACCACGAAGGCCCGCTCGGGCAGGCCGGTCCGGGCCCGGGTGGCCCGCCGTACGCCCTCCTCGAAGCGGAACCGCACGGCTTCGATCCCGTTCGGGACCACGTGCACCCGCCCGGCCGGCACCCCCCAGGCCTCCAGGCGGGCCGCGACCGTGTCGGACACGGCCACGGTCGCGGCTCCCAGCCGCTCGCTCGCCAGGTACAGGGCCCGTACCCCGCCCGACAGCGGCCGGCCCTCGATCTCGCCGGCGCCCAGGGAGTGTTCGGTCGCCACGCTCACCCGTACGCCCGCGAGCCGGGCCGCGAGGCGCCCGTACACGCAGGCCCGGTACAGGTGCGTGTGGACCAGGTCGTAGCGGCCCCGCCGGATGAACTTCACCAGCTTCGGCATCGCCCCCAGGTCCCGGTTTCCGCGCATCCCGAGGTGGACGACCCGGACCCCGTCGGCCCGCAGGCCCTCCGCGACCGGCCCGGGGTTGGTCAGCGTCAGGACGTCGCAGCGCATCGGCATGTGCCGCAGCAGCAGCCGCAGTTGCTGCTCGGCGCCGCCGACGCCGAGTCCGGTGATGATGTGCAGCACCTTCCCGGGGTTCACCGGTGCACCGCCCGGCGGCGCAGCTCGCGCACCTGGTGGCGGGCCTGCTTAACGCGCAGCCGGGGGCCGCCGTCGGCCTGGCTGATGTGCGTACGGGGCATCGCGTGGGGTCCGGCGAGGCGGCCGGGGTCGATGGCGCAGGCGTACCCGTAGCCGACGGCCCGGGTCGCGGCGACGACCCGGGCGTCGAGGTGTCCGTAGGGGTAGCAGAATCCGGCGGGCAGGGTCCCGGTCAGCTCCCGGATCAGCTCGCGGCTGCCGCGCAGCTCCTGCTGCAGTACGTCGTCGGGGGCCGCGGTGAGGTCCTGGTGGAGCAGCCCGTGGGAGCCGATCTCCTGTCCGGCGGCGGCGACTTCGCGGATGCCCTCGGCGGTGAGGAGGGGCTTGCGGGGGCCCAGCGGGTCCCAGACGTTGTCCACGCCGAGCCGTCCGGGCAGCACGAAGAGGGTGGCGGTGCAGTCGTGGCGGAGCAGCAGCGGCAGTGCGCGGGTCAGGAAGTCGGTGTAGCCGTCGTCGAAGGTCAGCCCCACCAGCCCGGCACCCCGCCCGGCGGCGCGGGCCCGCAGCAGTTCGCCGACGGAGACCCCGCGCAGCCCCCGGGAGCGCAGCCACAGCAGCTGGGCCTCCAGCGCGTGCGGGGTGACGGTGATGCCGTACGGGTCCTCGGCGGGATCGGTGAACTCGGCGACGGAGTGGTACATCAGGACCCACGGCGCGCCGGTGCGGCGGGCGGGTGCCGCCGCGCCGGGGGGCGCCGTTTCGGTGTCAGCGGACATTGCGGAACCTCTGCGTGAGCTGGGTGAGCCGGTCGGTGAGGTGAGCGGTGAGCTGGGCGAGCTGGCCCGGCAGGGCGGTGACCTCCAGGGCCCGTATGGCCATGCCGGTGGCCCCGAACATGGCCGGGACCAGCAGGCAGCCGAGGGCCGCGCTGACCAGGGGGTCGGGAATCATCGGACCTGCGATCCAGCCGGTGGCGCAGGCGGCGAGGGCCGCGACGGACAGCCGGCCGATGCTGATGGCGACCCGGCGGACCTGGATGGCGATGATCCGCGAGCCGAGACCTGTGAGCAGCAGGACGGCGGTGGTGGTGATGCCGGCGGCGTTGGCGGCGGCGATCCCGTAGACGCCCCACCAGCCGGCGGCGAAGGCTCCGGCGACGATGTTGACGAGGAGTCCGGCGCCCATGGCGAGGGCCGGGAACCAGATGGGCCGGGCGGTGGAGAAGAAGGGCCGCGAGAGCGCCCCGACGAGGCAGTGGCCGAGCAGGCCGAGGCCGTAGACCCGCATGACGGAGGAGGTCGCCTCGGTGTCGGCGGGGGTGAACGCCCCTCGTTCGAAGAGCACTTCGATGATCTGGGGGGCGTAGCCGATGACGAGCGCGGTGCCCATCAGGACGGCGAGCGAGGCGAGGGCGAGGTCCTGCTCGACCCGCCTGCGGGCCTTCTCCCGCTCCCCTCCGGCCATGGCCTGCGCGACCACGGGGAAGGTGACGGTGCAGATCATGAGGGAGAGCACCATCGGCATCTGCGCGACTTTTTGGGCGTAGTTGAGGTGCGAGATGGCGCCGGGCGGCAGCGAGGCGGCGAGGAACCGCTCGACGAGGACCTGGGACTGGCGGAAGACGGCGAAGAAGATGACGGGGGCGATCACCCCGAAGGCGATCAGGGTGGGCCGGTCCCGGTCACGCTGACTGCGCGGCGCGCCCTTGGCGCGGGGCGGCCCGAAGCCCACGTTGCGGATGAAGGCGGGGAGCTGGACCAGGACCATCAGGACTCCGCCGGCGGCGACCCCGGCGGCGGCGGCGCGCACCCCCCACAGGGCGTGCAGGGTGACCATGGTCCCGATGATGCCGACGTTGTACGAGACGTAGATGGCGGCGGGCGGCACGAAGGAGCGGTGCGCCCTGAGGGCGGCGCTGAAGTAGCCGGCGACCCCGAAGGACAGGACGGTCAGGGCGGTCAGCCGGGTGCATTCGACGGCGAGCCCGGGGTCGGGCAGCCCGGGTGCGAGCACGCCCACGACGAGCGGCGCGGCGACGATGAGCACGGAGGCCACGGCGGCGAGGAGCACCAGCAGCCGCGGCAGCGTGGCTCCCACGAGGAGCCGTACGGGGTCCTGGGCGCGGGCCTCCTGCCGGGTGAGCCCGGCCCTGCTGGCGGCCCGGCGGGCCAGGGCGTGGCTGAAGGCGGGCACCATCAGCAGGGCCATGGCGTCCTCGATGAGCAGCGTCGAGGCCATCTCGGGGACGGTCCAGGCGATGAGGAAGGCGTCGCTGTCGTGCCCGGCTCCGAAGAGGTGCGCGATGGTCTGGTCGCGGAACAGCCCGAAGACCGCGCCCGCGGCGGTGAGCCCGGCGGTCACGGCGGCGGCCTTGGCGAGCGCGCCACCACCCGACGAGCGGATCCCGTCGGCGGGGGCCGCCGGTTCGGCGCCTCCGCGCCCGCGCACGGCCGATGCGGGGCCGCCGTCCCGTACGGCCTCCCGCACGGCGGCGCCACCCGGGCTCCGGCCCGTCCCGGTCCGTACGGACCCGGCGGCGGCGGCGCCCAGTACGGCCCCGCGCACGGGCTCGGCGGCGTCCGGCTCCCCGCCCGGCGGCACGGTGCCCACGGACCCGGGCCCGGCGGGCCCCGGCCCCTGCGCGGCGGCGAGCCCGGCGCGGCGCGGCCCGCGCCGCGGCCCGCGGCGGACGGCCGTGGCTTCGGCAGGGCCCGCCGGCGCACCGGCGGAGCCGGGGGCCGGGGGCGGGACGGGCGGGTGCGGCGGACGGCCCGCAGCCGCGGCGACCTCGGTCGCCGCGGCTGCGGGCCGCCGCCAGGGCGTCGTATCGGTCACCGGCCGGCCGCACCCTCAGGGACCGCGGCCCGGGCAGGCGCACCCGGACCGCGCCCGGAGGCGGGTTCGCCCGCGGCGCCCCCGGAGGGGAGCGCCCACCAGGCCGCCAGGCCGATGATCACTCCGGTCAGGACGGTCGACGGGCCCCCGATGTCCGCGTAGAGGAAGTCGGTGAGCTGCCAGACGAGCAGGCCGATCGCGACCAGTCCGCAGTCCCGGACCTTGGAGGGCCCTGCCAGGCACCGCCGCAGGCCCGCCACCAGGAGGGCCAGCCAGCCGCCCGCGAGGACGATCAGCCCGATCAGCCCCTGCTCGCTCAGCACCAGCAGGTACATGTTGTGCGGGGACAGCAGCGGCTGGCGGATGTACCCCTGGCCCGCGCCGGCGGTGTCGCTGCCGGAGGACAGGGCCAGACCGGAGTGCGAGTCCCGGTTGGCCGGGAACCCCTTCAGCCCCACCCCCACCGCGGGCCGCTCGCTCCACATCGACCCGGCCGCGGCCCACATCGTGTAGCGGTCGGTCACCGACTGGTCGGGGGCGTCGGAGACCTGCGTGATCGAGGTGAGCCGTTCCGCGACCATCGCGGAGCCGACGCCGAAGCCGCCCACGAGCACCACCCCGGCGGCGGCCAGCGCGAGGAGCACCTTCAGGGCCCGCCGGATCCCGGCCAGGGCCATCACCAGCCCGGCCGCCGCGAAGGTCGCGATCCAGGCGCCCCGGCTGAAGGAAAGCACCAGCGGGAGCACCAGGACCAGGGCCGCCGCACCCGAGGCCCGCCGGACCCGCGCGGGCAGCCCCGGCGCGAGCGCCCCGGCCGTCGCGACGACCAGGCCGTAGGCCACCACCGTGGCCATGCCCATGACGTCACCGGGTCCGAAGGTGCCCACGGCCCGGATGTCCTCGCCCTGGTACGAGGCCCCGGTGCGGGTGGCGAACTGCACCACGCCCACCGCTCCCTGGACCAGCGCCAGCACCACGAAGCACCCCGCGGCCAGCCGGAACTCCGAGGCGCTGCGCACCAGCAGCACGATCGCCGCCGGGACCAGCACGAACACCTGGAGGTAGCGCACGAAGCCGGGCAGGGCCGCGTACGGGTCCCCCGCGGTCACCGTCGCTACGGCGAGCCCGACGGCCGGCAGGCCGAGGACGAGCACCCCCAGCGGGCTCAGCGTCCGGACCCGGCCCCGCAGGGCCTGGATCCCGCAGACGAACACGAGCAGCAGCGAGGCGGCGTCGGCCGGACCGACCTTCCCCGAGGTGGTGGCGTCACCCGCCGGTACGGGGATCAGCAGGGCCAGTACGGTCGCGGCGAGCGGCAGCAGCGGCCAGTGCCGGCGCAGCAGATCGGCTGGGTCCGGGCAGGACCATGACCTCGGTGACGTCGGTGCGGCAAGGCTCATGCTTTAGCTGCCCCCCAGCCGGAAGCGGAAGAAGGAGGCCGCGGTGCGGGCCAGGATCCACAGGTCCTGCCACAGCGACCAGGTGTCGATGTAGTGGTTGTCGAAGCGGGCCCGGTCCTCGATGGAGGTGTCCCCGCGCAGCCCGTTGATCTGGGCGAGGCCGGTGATGCCGACCGGCATCCGGTGCCGGGCCTCGTAGCCGGGGTGCACACTGCTGAACTTGGCTACGAAGAAGGGCCGTTCGGGGCGCGGACCGACCAGGCTCATGTCACCCCGGACCACGTTCCACAGCTGCGGCAGCTCGTCCAGCGACGACTTGCGCAGGAAGGAGCCGATCGGGCTCATCCGGCAGTCGCCGGCCACCGTCCAGCGGGTGGCGGACTCGTGCGCGTCGGCGCGCAGGGTGCGGAACTTCAGCAGGGTGAAGGGGCGTCCGTACAGGCCGACCCGCTCCTGCCGGAAGATCACCCCGGGCCCGTCGGAGATCCGTACGGCCAGCGCGCAGGCCCCCATCACGGGGGCGGCGGCGAGCAGCGCGATCGCGGCGAGCGAGGAGTCGATGAGCCGCTTCGCGTACCGCTCGACGGGCCGGGCCGGACGCGGCAGCAGCGGCTGGACGGCGTACCCCCAGAGCTGGTCGGCGGGCTCGGCGACGCGCATCCCGGTCATCTTGGCGGTGCCCGCCGGGTCGGCGAGCCAGAGCCGGCACCCGTGGTCGTGGAAGAGCCGGACCAGGGAGGCGGTGCGCTCGTCCGCCTCGGGCGGGCGGGTGAAGACGGCGTGCCGGACGGAGTTCTGGATGACGGCCCGCCGGATGTCCTCGTGCGTGGCGAGTACGGGTACTCCCGCGGCCCCCTCGCCGGCGGGCCCGGTGTCCGCGAGCCCCACGGGGCGCAGTCCGTACTCGGGGCGCCCGTGCAGGGCGGCGGCGACCGCGCTCGCCCCGGCGCCGGGGCCGACGACCAGCGCGGAGGCGGGGCGGCGGGTCCGGTTGCGGCGGCGGAGCTGGTTGACGAGTCCGCGCCCCGCGCAGGCCAGTACGACCTGGGCGCAGACCGCGCCGAGCAGCGCGCTCCAGCCGAGGACATCGCCCGGGGCGGTGGCGGCCAGCACGGCGGCGGCCCCGCACCACAGCGCGGCGGCCCGCCCGGCGAGCGCGGGCAGTTCGCGGAGCGCGGAGGGGGCGAGCCGCGGCCGGTACAGCCCGGCCTGCGCGTGCAGCGCGACCAGGGCCAGCCCGAGGGGAGCGGCCGCCACGAGGGGCAGCTCGGCACCGGGCAGCGCCGCCACGGCCGCCGCGGCGGCGACCGCGTCGGCGGCCAGCAGCGGTGCGACCCCGTCCCGGCGGCGCACCCGGCTCGGCCGGACGGCGGCCCGGGCGCGGTCGGCCCTGGGGCCGCGCGGGGGGTGGATGGCGGTCACGGAACGGCGCACGGCGGCGCCGGAGGCCGTACCGGCGCCGCCGGTGGTGATGCTCGTGCTGCTCGTGCTGGTCGCGCCGGCCCCGCTGGTGATGCCGGTCATTCCGGTGATGCCTCCGCCGGGCCCCGTACCGCCCTGCCCGGTGTGCCGGGCGGGTGCGCTGTCCATCGTCATCGGGTGATGCGCTCCTGGTTCAAGGGCCGGGGCCTGCCCAGCAGTTCGTGATACAGACCGGTGACCGCGTCCGTGGTGCGCCGCACGTCGAATTCCATCCGCGCGTGCCGCTCGGCCTGCTCCCCGAGTACGGCGAGCAGCCGCGGCTCGGCGAGCAGCCCGCCCAGGGCCTTGGCCAGCGCCGTCGGGTCCTCCGGTTCCACCAGGCACAGCCGGCCCTGGCCGGGCGGGAGGCTCTCCCTGGCACCGCTGACGTCGGAGACCAGGACCGGTCGGCCACAGGCCATGGCTTCGAGCGGGGCGAGCGCCATGCCTTCCCACCGCGACGGCAGTACAACGAGATCGGCGGCCCGAAGCCACGGCCGGATGTCGAAGGCGGCCCCCGCGAAGTGGACCGAGGGAGGCGCCCCGCGGCGCAGCCGTTCCATGTCGGGGCCGTCCCCGACGAGCACGAGCCGGGCCCCGGGAACGGCTCCGAGCAGCTCCGGCCAGGCGCGGAGCAGGACGTCCTGGCCCTTCTGCTGGCAGAGTCGGCCGACGCAGACGGCGAGCGGCCCGTCGCCCTGGAAGGCGGCGGGCAGCGGGAGTTCGGCGCGGGCCCGGGCCTTGTCCTGGACCGGGTCCGGGCCGCCGGGGCGGAAGTGGCCGAGGTCGACGCCGTTGCGGATCACCGACCAGTGGGCGGCGATCCCCTCGGACTCGCCGGTGCGGCGTTCGGCCTCGCTGACGCAGAGCACCCGGTCGGCCCAGCGGGCCCCGAACCGCTCCCAGCGCAGCGCGAGCGCGGCGGTGGCCCCGCCCACGGCGTCGAAGGACCAGGCGTGCGGCTGGAACACGGTCGGGACGGCCCCGCGCACGGCGAGCCGCCCGGCCAGCCCGGCCTTGGCGCTGTGGGCGTGCAGGACGTCGGGCCGGACCTGTCGGATCAGGCGGCGCGCGCCGAGCACCTCGGCGGCCAGCCCCGGTCCGGGGGCCCGCCCGGCGCGCCAGGTGAGCACCTCGGCCCCGGCCTCGCGGGCGGCGTCGGCGAGCTGTCCGCCGCGCGGGCAGCCGACGTAGGTCCGCAGGCCGGCGGCGGACTGGGCGCGCACGAGGTCGACGACGACGCGGGCGACCCCGCCCTCGACCGGCTGCACGAGGTGGAGGACGACCGGAGGCCGCGAGGGGGAAGGGGAAGGGGAGGGCGAGGGGGAGGAAGGCTGTGTCGGCACGTGGAGTGGTCTCCTGCGTTCAGCGGCGCGCGTCTGTCTGAACGAAGAGCACACCGAGGAAATGACCCTGCTTTTCGCCCGTGAATCCGAAGGTCAGGCTGCGGGCGCCACCGGACAGGGCGGGACTCAGGTCGAACACGTCCGCGTCATATCCGAGGTTATTCATATGTTCGGGCTGTCGCACGAACGAGTGATCTCCGAATTCCGTGATCGTGGAATTCATAACATCATTAAAAGGATTTTCTTCATCACTGAGGCTGACCCGGCGCCCGCTGTCGGCGGTCACCGTGAGTGAGTCCCCGAGCGTTCCGCGGTCCCCGTCGTACGCGACCACCCCGACCCGCCCCCGCGCCCCAGGCGCCGCGTCCAGACCGGTGAGCTCCACCGTCCCGCCCGCCGCCTCGCCGGCCCCCGCAGCCAGCCCCTCGAAGCCGTCCCAGACCGAGACCCTGCGCACCGGCTCCTGCGGGTGCTCGTAGGCCACCACCAGGGTCCAGCCGCCCCAGGCACCCGCATCCGAGTGCCCCATGGCGATGTTCAGCTGGGCCACCGTCCACATCCCGGCGCCGCCCTTGCGGACCAGCGGGGTCACATCGGCGGAGGCCTGGTAGGCATCCCCGGCCGCGTCGGTGCGGTGCCCGATCACCGTGTCGGCCAGCACCTCCTTGTACGCGCCGCCCGGCTCGGCGACGAGCACCCGGCCGTTGTCCTCCGGCGGCTTCTGCTCGCCCACCCGCAGGTTCCCGCCCCAGTACAGCCGGGCGTACGAGACCTTCGCGCCCGCCGGGACCTTGAGCTCGGCCCGGGTGGAGTTGTAGGTGTCCGGGTCCTTGTCGACCTCGTCGTAGAACATCTCGTAGTCGCCGTTGGTCCCGGCCGCGCCCTTGTTGACCTCGGCGCACGGCTCGGCCTGCTCGGCCTCCACCGCGCGGCAGCCGATGGACGAGTTCGAGGCCCGGACCAGCCCCCCGTGCTGCACCGCCTGGTAACGCTGGGTGAAGGGCACCCGGGGCGCCTCCTTGACCAGCGGACTCCGCGCACCCGGCGGGGCGGCGGGGGCGCCGGCGACGGCACCGGCGGCGGGGACGTTCACCGAAAGTGCGAGGCAGGACAGCAGACCGAGCGTGCCGAGGATTCTGCGGGAGGAACCCATGACCCTGTCTCCATTTTCGATCAAGGGGACAAAACAGGAGTGAACTTTGTCAGAAGTCAGGAGGGAAATCACGCCGGACTCGCGCATACGGCCTTTTGGGCGATAACACGCACCCTGGGGACGGGCGGGTCGTTATGGCTTGCACCATTGTTCGAACAGAAAGGAAAAACCGAGATGAAGAAGAGGCTGGTGCGCGGCACCACCCTGGCGGTCGCGAGCACCGCGCTGCTGATGGGCGGCGCGGGCCTCGCCTCCGCGCACGGCGGCGACGGCGCGACGGCGAACGGCTTCACCGGTGAGTCCCCCGGCGTCCTGAGCGGGAACCTGCTCCAGGTCCCCGTCGACGTCCCGGTGAACGTCTGCGGCAACACGGCGAACCTGATCGCCCTGCTGAACCCCTCGTTCGGCAACACCTGCGTCAACGCCTGACGTCAACCGTGCCGCCCGAAACTTCGGCATCCGAGTGAAGAGACGCAACCCGAAACGCGGTTGGCCCGTTGATCGGGGTGCTTGAGTACCGGGCAATCCTGCAAAAAAGGGACCATCATGATCAAGAAGTTTGCGGCCGGCGCAGCGGTTGCCGCCTCGTTCGTCGGACTGGGCACCGCCATGGCCGCCCCCGCCATGGCGATCGGCAACGACCACGGCATCAACACCGTGAACGGCAACGGCGCCTCGCAGATCTACGGCAACCAGGCCACGTACGGCAACATGAGCCCGCAGATGGCGCTCATCCAGGGCTCGTTCAACAAGCCCTGCATCGCCCTGCCCGCCAAGGCCAACGTCCAGTCCGTCCTGGCCCTGGTCAACGTCGGCGTCCAGGACATCCCGGTCCTGTCCAGCCCGCAGAACCAGCAGTGCACCGAGAACTCCACCCAGGCCAAGGGCGACGAGGCCCTCTCGCACATCCTCAGCAACATCCCGGTCCTGTCCGGCAACGTCTCCAACGGCAGCTGACGGACCGCGCAGGCTGACACAGCACCGCGCCAGTGGGGCCGTCGCACCTTCGGGTCGCGGCGGCCCCGCCGCATGTCGGGAACCGAATAGGGGCGCGGGAAAAATCCGGCCACAATTCAGGCCGCACAGGCATCTGAGTGAATTGGTCCGAGACACACGAAAATCCCCGGTTTCTTTTCCGGGATCCACTCGTTGTTAATTCTGCAGCGGATAGACCTCTGCGGGAAGGAAACGAAAACAAATGACGTACAAGAAGGCAGTGGTGCTGGCCGCCGGCGTTCTCATGGCAGCCGGTGCCGCCTCCCCCGCCATGGCCGACGCGGCAGCGGACGGCGCGGCCGTCGGCTCCCCCGGCGTCCTGTCCGGCAACGTGCTCCAGGTCCCGGTCCACGTCCCGGTGAACGTCTGCGGCAACACCGTCAACGTGATCGCGCTGCTGAACCCGTCGTTCGGCAACACCTGCGTCAACGCCTGACGAAGCGCCTGTGCCCGCAAGGGCAGACCTCCTCGGGGTGGCCTCGGAGTGCACGGCGGTGCACTCCGGGGCCACCTTCGATTCAGCACCGGCCGCAGGGCCGGTAGACAGGGAAGGACCCATGCGACAGGTACTGAGCCGACAGGTACTGGGCAAGGGGGTGCTCACCGCGGCCGCTGCGTCGAGTCTGCTGTCGATCGCGACCGGCGCGGCCTACGCACAACCCGGAGCGATGGCCGAGGCCTCCCACTCACCGGGCGTGCTGGCCGGCAACAGCGTCTCGGTACCGATCACCTTCTCGCCGAACGTGTGCGGCAACACCGCGGACGCCGGAGCGGGCCTCAACCCCTCCATGGGCAACAACTGCGCCACCACCACCGGCTCCGACGCCGGCCACGACTACGAGCGCTACCTCAGCCCCGAGCAGGCGCGGCAGGTCCGGCAGTACGTCGCCCAGGAGGCCCGGCGCGACGAGCACCGGGACCGGCACGACCAGGGCGGCTACGGAGACCGCGGACCGGAGCACCAGGGCGGCTACGGGGACCACGGGCCCGAGCACCAGGGTGGCTACGGGGACTCCCCCGAGGAGGAGTGCGACGACCACCCCGCCCCGGAGAAGCCCGAGCCCCGGCCGCAGCACCAGCCGCCCCCGCAGGCCGAGCAGCCCCCGGCACCGGCCCCGCAGCACGCGCCCCCCGCGCCGCAGCCGCAGCCCGCGCCCGCCCCTGAGGCCGAGCAGCCGGCACCGGCTCCCGCCCCCGCTCCTGCCCCCGCACCGGTGGAGCAGGCGCCCGCGCCGCAGCCCGAGCCCGTACCGGCTCCCGCACCGGCCCCCGAGCCCGTACCGGCACCGGTCGAGGAGGCCCCGCAGCCGCTTCCGGCGCCGGCCCCCGCGCCCGCGCCCGTAGTGGAGGAGGCTCCGCACACGCTCCCCGCTCCGGCGCCCGCGCCCCCCGCGGCGGAGCAGGCTCCGGCGCCCGCGCCCCCGCACGGCAGCCAGGTCGTGGAGCACCCGGCGCCCGTAGTGCCCCCGGCCGACCAGCCGCCGGCGGCCCCCGCCGGTGACCTGCCCGCCCCGCTCCCCCCGGCACCACTGCCCGCCCCGGTACCCGCCCCGGCCCCGGCCCCGGCTCCCGCCCCCGCGCCCGCGCCGGAGGCCGGTCCCGTCGTGACGCCCCCCGTCGCCCCCGCGCGGCAGGAGCTGGCCGCGACCGGTGCCGGACAGCCCGCCGCCGCGGCGGCCCTGGCCTCCGCCCTGATCCTGGGCGGCGCCATTCTGTACCGCAGGTCCCGTAGCGCCGCCTGACGGCAATACCGGTAATCGGAAGAAATATCGGCCGGAGAATCCCTTGTCGGATTCTCCGGCCGTTGCCGTGTTCGGTTCCGCGTTTCCGTGGCGGCGGGGAATCGTTAACCAGGTCGAAAGTGGCGCGACGGTCGCCACTGGTCACCCCTGGGCACCCCTAGAAAAGGATTCTGATAATGAAGCTCTCGAAGGTCGCTGCAGTCGTCGCCGGCTCCGTCGCCGCCCTCGGCGCCACCTCCCCCGCCTTCGCCGCCGAGGCGCAGCCCGTCCCGATGAGCCTGACGAGCGGGCTGACGGCGGTCACCGACTCGGTGAACCCGGTGTCGGCGGCGCTGCCCCAGACCGTGGGCAACGGACTGGCCGAGCAGGGCGAGAGCGTCCAGAAGGTCGTGACCACCGTCCAGGAGGTCAACAAGGTCCGCAACGACGCTCCGGCCGAGGTGATGAACCTGGCCAACGGGGCCACCCAGGCCTCCCCGCTGCTCGGCGGAGTGAAGCTCAACGGCGGCGCCAAGCACTGACGGGCCCGCCCCGTTCTGCCGCCGACACGACTGTGGGCGCCCCCGGCCTCGCCGGTGGCGCCCACAGTCAGGTTTCGCGTCGAACGTCAGTCGTTGACGCAGACGTTGCCGAACGCCGGGTTCAGCGCGCCGATGACGTTCACGGAGTTGCCGCAGACGTTGACCGGAACGTGGACCGGGACCTGTCCCAGGTTGCCCGAGAGGACACCGGGGGAACCCACGGCCGCGCCCTCGGCCTTGGAGTCGGCCATTGCGGAGCCGGCGGCACCGGCCGCAGCGAGACCAGCGGTGGCCAGGACCAGGGCGGCCTTCTTGGCAGTGTTCATGGGAAGTGCACCTTCTCTTCGACGTTCTGCCCCGATTCCGGGGCTCACATCGAGCGAAACGGTCCACCTTCCCCGACGACACGGTTCCGCACGCGATCAGACCTGTTCAGCCCAATAGTCGTAACCGCGTGCGGGACCGCGTACGGATCCGGGTCCCTACGGAAGGAACTCGGCCCACGACGGGATCGACGGCATCGCCGGGACGAGACCCGCGGGTGTCCCGGGTACCGCCGGCACCGCAGCCGCGGGCGGGGCCGCGGGGTTGGAGACCGGGAGCGCCGGGACGCCGGGGACCTCCGGGATCGGGACGTCCGGGACCGGGACGTCGGGGATCTCCGGCAGCGCCGGGACCGGCAGTTCGGGAATCCCGGGGATGGCGGGCAGCGCCGGGATCGCGGGGATCTGCGGCAGGGACGGGAGCGTGGGCAGTTTGATCTCGGGGATCTGGATCCCCGAGAGCAGGGTGCCCAGGCTCTTGGTCAGGTCCGCCAGGATCTTGGAGACCGCGGCGAGGGCGTCCTCGACGGGACCCGCCGCCGCCACCCTCTCGTTGATCTCCTCCTGGGCGGCCGCCACCCTGTTCGCGGCGGCACCGGCACCCTCCGCGGCGCCCGCGGGGGCTGCCGCACCGGTGAGTATGACGACCGCCAGGGCCGAGGGGACGAGGATGCGGATGCGGGAGGCCTTGGTGCGGTGCATGGGTGTTCCTTCTGGTGGTCGTCGCTCAGAAGCGGACCCGAGCGATCCGCTTCCTTACCCACCGTGCGAACGCGTTCTACGGAGCGCAACACGAGCGCGGGGCCCCGTACCCCGCTGCGGGGTGCGTACGGGCTTCGCGCACGCGTCCGGGGGCGGCTCACCCCACCCGGGGAAAACCTGCCCCTCCACAGGCCGTTTGAGTGAAGCAGCGGAACCAACCCTCTGACTGGGCAGTTGATCAGGGCGCTCCACTAGCGGGCACTCGTGCGACAAAAGGATCAAGATGCTCAAGAAGATCATGACTGCTGCCGCGGTCACCGCCGCCGCCGTCGGCGCGGGCGCTGCTGCTGCCGCCCCCGCCATGGCGATCGGCAACGACAACGGGATCAACACCGTCAACGGGAACGGTGCCGTGCAGGCCTACGGCAACCAGAAGACCCACGGTGACATGAGCCCGCAGCTCGGCGTCGTCCAGGGCACCCTGAACAAGCCCTGCATCGGCCTGCCGGCCAAGGTCAACGCCCAGTCCCTGGTGGCGCTGCTCAACATCGGTGTCCAGGACATCAACGTCCTGTCCAACCCGCAGAACCAGCAGTGCACCGAGAACTCCACCCAGGCCAAGGGCGACGAGCCGCTCTCGCACATCCTCAGCAACATCCCGGTCCTCTCGGGCAACGCCTCCGCCGGCAGCTGATCTCCGCTCCCGGCCCGCGGTCCGCGCAGTGCTGAAGTGACGAGGGCCCCGGCAGCGTCCAGCTGCCGGGGCCCTCGCATGCCGTCTGCCGGTCCGCGGGATCAGCCGGTCCAGAACTCCCACCACCGGGTCAGGATCAGCATCCCGATCACGCCGGTGTGCAGAACGGGCGGGGCCCAGCCGAAGTCGGCGAAGAAGGACCGCACCGGGGCGGGCGCGGGGAGGATGCCCGTGCGGACGGTGTGCGCGGTGACCGCCCAGAACATCACCAGGGTGGACACCCAGGTCAGGCAGCACCACAGGCAGAGCGCGTTGATCTCGTAGAGCGACTGGACCATGAGCCAGGAGCAGAATCCGACGCCGAAGAGCATTCCGGCGTTCAGTCCGAGCCAGAACCAGCCGCGGTGGCGGGCCCCGGCCAGCAGGCCGGCGCCGACGCACACGACCGCCCCGTAGGCGACCAGCCCCAGCATCGGGTTGGGGAAGCCGAAGGCCGCCGCCTGCTCGCTCTTCATCACGCTGCCGCAGGAGACCACCGGGTTGAGGCTGCAGGCGGGCTTGAAGTCCGGGTTCTCCAGCAGCAGGAACTTGTCCAGGGTGATGACCCAGGCGGCCAGCACTCCGGCGGCCCCGGTGATCAGGAGCAGCCAGGCCAGCGCGCGGGGGGCTGCGATCGGTTCCGCATCCTTGGGGGTGTGGGGCCTGCCCTGCTGGCGGGGGACGCCCACGGTATTTGTTGCCATACGGTCATGCTCCCGCCCTTGTGCCCGTTATCCGGCCCAACCATGCTCATCGGCATGGAGGTTGACCTGAAGGGGTGGCTGGAACCCCTGGCGCTTCCCGGACGTTTTACCGAACCCCGGACGTGATGTCAGACCCAGGGGCTACGTTGAGCTTCCGCGAAGTGACGAGCTGCGACGGCCTGGAGACCCACCTTGAGCGATCCGCACGAGACAACCGAGGCGCACCTCGAGCGACTCCTGGGCCGCGCCCTCAACTCCTTCGACCTGCCTGACGAATTGGTCGAGCAACTGGGCACCGCGCTCGCCCACAGGTCCACCCTGCACACCACCCGCCGCAGTGCCGCGGCGGGACCGTGGCGGGAGATACACCGGCACGCCTACCTGCTGTCCGACGGCGACTCCGTGGTCCTGTGGGAGCTGGCCCACCGTCAGGATGCCGACCTCTCGATACGGTACGAGGTCTTCGCGAGCAAGGCGGAGACCTGCCTCGCGGCGGCCCGGCTCTTCGGCGAGGTCCCCTCGCAGGTGGCGCGGGAGCTCGTGGAGGTGACGGTCGAGGAGGAGCCGGAGAGCGACATCGCCGTGCTGAGCGCGCTGTTCACCAACCCGACCCCCGCCCAGCGGCACCGCGAGTACGCGGTGGAGGAGTCCGCGGACCACGCCCGGCGGGTGCTGCGCCGCGCGGAGAACCCGGACCGGCCGGGCGACCGGGTGGCCCTGCTGCTGCGGTCGGCCTACGCGCACCAGATCACGCAGGTCTTCGGCACCCGGCAGTGCCTCGCGGACGGGCGGGACGCCGGCTTCAGCCTCTACGAGCACTCCTTCGTCCTCCTGGACGGGACGGAGTTCAGCCTGTGGGAGGTCGAGCACACGGTGACCCCGGACGGGCGGCACATGTGCGAGGTCTACGAGACCGAAACGGCCGCGCGCGGAGCCATGGAGCTCCGCGCGCGGGTGCGGTGACGGGGGCGGCCGTCAGGCTGCGATGGTGACCTTCGCCGGTTCCGGGGCGGGAGCCGGCAGGGGCGCCGCTGCGGCGGCCCCGGCCTGCTTGCGCATCCCCTTCAGGAGGATGACCAGGCCGGCGGTGGTGGCCGTACCGGCGGCGATCGCGATCAGGTAGAGCAGCGGGTTGCCGATCAGCGGGATCACGAAGATGCCGCCGTGCGGGGCCCGCAGGGTGCACTCGAAGGCCATCGAGAGCGCTCCGGTGACGGCTCCGCCCATCATGGAGGCCGGGATCACGCGCAGCGGGTCGGCCGCGGCGAACGGGATGGCGCCCTCGCTGATGAAGGAGGCGCCGAGGAACCAGGCGGCCTTGCCGTTCTCCCGCTCGGACTGGGAGAAGAGCCGGCCGCGGACCGTGGTGGCCAGGGCCATCGCCAGCGGCGGCACCATGCCGGCGGCCATCACGGCCGCCATGACCTTGAGGCTGCCCTCGTTGGGGGTGGCGAGGCCGCCGATGGCGAAGGCGTAGGCCACCTTGTTGAGCGGGCCGCCGAGGTCGAAGCACATCATCAGGCCGAGGATGACGCCGAGGATGATCGCGTTGGCGCCGGAGAGGCCCGACAGCCAGTCGGTGAGGGCCCGCTGGAGCGAGGCGACGGGCTTGCCGACGACCAGGAACATCAGGAACGCGGTGACGGCGGAGCCGATGAGCGGCAGGACCACCACCGGCATGATCCCGCGCAGGGCGGTGGGGATCCTCAGCCGCTGGACGGCGAGGACGGTGCCGCCCGCGATGAGGCCGGCGATCAGGCCGCCGAGGAAGCCGGCGTCGATGGTCAGGGCCACGGCGCCGCCGACGAAGCCGGGGACGAGACCGGGCCGGTCGGCCATGCCGTAGGCGATGTAGCCGGCGAGTACGGGGACCAGGAAGCCGAAGGCGAGGCCGCCGGTCTGGAAGAGCAGCGCGGCCCAGCTGGCGGCCTCGGTCCAGACGAAGTGCTCGGCCACGGAGGGGGCGTTGTTGATCTCGTACCCGCCGATGGCGAAGGCGAGGGCGATGAGGAGGCCGCCGGCGGCGACGAAGGGGACCATGTAGCTGACGCCGGACATCAGCCAGGTGCGGAGCTTCGCGCCGTAGCCGTCCTGGGGGTCGCCGGCCTCTTCGACCGGGGTCGGGGTGGTGGGGGCGGTCTCGCCGCGTTCCGCCTTGGCGCGGGCCTCCTGGAGGAGTTCGGCCGGGCGGTTGATGCCGGCCTTGACGCCGACGTCGACGGTGGGCTTGCCGGCGAAGCGGGCCCTTTCCCTGACCGGGACGTCGTGGGCGAAGACTGCCGCGTCGGCGGCGGCGATGGTCTCCGGGGTGAGCTTGGTGAAGCCGGCCGAGCCCTGGGTTTCGACCGTGAGCTCGATGCCCGCCGCTTGCGCGGCCTGGGTGAGGGCCTCGGCGGCCATGTAGGTGTGCGCGATCCCGGTGGGACAGGACGTGACGGCCACGATGCGGAACGGCTGCCCTGCGGGGCTCTCCCCCACCCCGCCCCTTCCCGAAACCGGGGCTCCGCCCCCGGACCCCCGCTCCTCAAACGCCGGAGGGGCTGGATTGGGCGCCGGAGGGGCTGGGTTGGTGGCCGGAGGGGCTGGATTCGGCTCGCCCGCCACGAGGGCCGCGGCTTCCTCCGGGGTGGCCGCCGCGCGGAGGGCTGCGACGAAGTCCGGGCGCATCAGGCGGCGGGCCAGGGTGGAGAGGATGGAGAGGTGGGCGTCGTCGGCACCTGCCGGGGCGGCTATCAGGAAGATCAGGTCCGCCGGGCCGTCCGGGGCGCCGAAGTCGATGCCGGAGGGGGAGCGGCCGAAGGCCAGGGTGGGGGTCGTGACGTGGGCGGACCGGCAGTGGGGGATGCCTATGCCGCCCTCCAGGCCGGTCGGCATCTGGGCCTCGCGCGCCGCCACGTCGGCCAGGAAGCCGTCCAGGTCGGTGACCCGGCCCAGCGCCACCATCCGTTCGGCGAGGGCACGTGCCGCCCCCTCCTTGGACTCGGCGGACAGGTCGAGGTCGACCAGTTCGAAGGTGATCATCTCGCTCATCGCTCGTCGCTCATTTCGGACAGAGGGAGGTCCAGGGGCAGGTCCTGGGTGATGTGGACCGCGTCGGGGCGCAGGTCGGATGGGGCCGGCATGGCGCTGCCGGGGAGCTGGACCGCGGCCGCGCCGTGGGCCAGGGCGGAGGCCAGGGCCGCAGGGCCCGTACCGCCCGCGATCAGGAAGCCGGCGAGGGACGCGTCGCCCGCGCCGACGTTGCTGCGGACCGAGGAGACGGCCGCCGTGCCGTAGTAGGCGCCCTCCTCGGAGACCAGGAGCTGGCCGTCCGCGCCGAGGGAGGCCAGGACCGCGGCGGCGCCGCGTGCGCGCAGTTCCTCCGCGGCCTTGAGCACGTCGCCGAGGGTGGCCAGGGGCCGCCCCACCGCGGCCGCGAGCTCCGAGGCGTTCGGCTTGATCACGTCCGGGCGGGCCGGCAGCGCCGCGAGCAGCGCCGGGCCGGAGGTGTCCAGGGCGATGCGGGCGCCCGCGGCGTGGGCCCGGGTCACGATCTCGGCGTACCACTCGGGGCCGAGGCCGCGCGGGAGGCTGCCGCAGCAGGCGATCCAGGCGGCGCCGCCCGAGCAGGTCCGGACGGTTTCCAGGAGGAGCGCGGATTCCTCGGCGGTCAGCGCCGGGCCGGCCGCGTTGATCTTGGTGAGGGTGCCGTCCGGTTCGGCGAGGGAGATGTTGGAGCGGGTCTGCCCGGTGATGGAGACCGCCGTGACGTCCACGCCCTGGGCGCCGAGGAGTTCGGCGATCATCGTGCCCGGCGCACCGCCGAGCGGCATGACCGCCGTCGTACGGACGCCCGCGGCGGCCACCGCGCGGGAGACGTTGACCCCCTTGCCCCCGGGGTCGACCCGGTCGCCGCTCGCGCGGAGCACCTCGCCGCGGTCCAGCGCGGGGACTTCGTAGGTCCGGTCGAGGGAGGGGTTCGGGGTGACGGTGAGGATCATACGAGCACAACTTCCGTACCGGCGGCCTCGATCGCCGCCTTGTGGGCGGGGCTGAGCCCCTGGTCCGTGATGAGGAGGTCGACGTCGGCGAAGGTGCCGAAGCACGCGAAGTGCTCCTGGCCCGCCTTCGCGGAGTCGGCGAGGAGGACGACGCGGCGGGCGGCCGCCATCGCTGCCCGCTTGACGGCGGCCTCGGCGAGATCGGGGGTGGTCAGGCCGCCCTCGGCGGTGAAGCCGTTCGTCGCGAGGAAGAGGACGTCCGCGCGGATCTCGGCGTAGGCGCGCAGCGCCCAGGCGTCGACCGCGGCGCGGGTACGGTGGCGGACCCGGCCTCCGACGAGGTGGAGGTCGATGCCGGTGTGGTCGGCGAGCCGGGCGGCGACGGGCAGCGCGTGGGTGACCACGGTGAGCGCGGTGTCGACGGGGATGGCTGCGGCGAGGCGGGCCACCGTGCTTCCCGCGTCGAGGATGACGCTGCCGGTCTCGGGGAGTTCGGCGAGGGCGGCGGCCGCGATGCGGTCCTTCTCGTCGGCGGCGGTGGCCTCGCGCTCGGTGAGGTCCGGCTCGAAGTCGAGGCGGCCGGCCGGTATGGCACCGCCGTGCACCCGGCGCACGAGCCCGGCCCGGTCCAGGGCCTTGAGGTCGCGGCGCACGGTCTCCGCCGTGACCTGGAACTGCTCGGCCAGGGAGAGGACGTCCACCCGGCCCGCCTCGCGGGCGAGGCGGAGGATCTCCTGCTGGCGCTCCGGTGCGTACATGTGGTTTCAGATCCGTTCGATGCCCGACTCTGTGGATTCCTTCGTAGAGTACGCCCGTTTGCGTCTGAAAACAAAACAAACGGGCATGTCCGCCAACAGAAGCGGACATGCCCGTAAGTGGGGTGAGGCGTCGGTGCTAGCCGGCGTACTCCGTGCCGCCCTCGCGCTCGGCCATGGGGACGGCCTTGCGCGGCAGCATGAACATCACGGAGAAGATCACGACCAGGACGGCCACGACCCACCACATGGCGTTGTGGAACGCGTCCACGTAGGGCGGGCCGAAGACCCGGTCGTCCTCGATGAACCCGAAGTAGACGACGGAGGTCAGGCCGAGGCCCAGCGCGTTGCCCATCTGGCCGGTGGTGTTGATCAGCCCGGACGCCGAGCCGGCGTGCTCGCGCGGCACCTCCGAGAGCACGGTGTCGGTCAGCGGGGCGATGATCAGGCCCATGCCGGCGCCCATGACGATCAGCGGGGCGGCCATCTGCCAGGAGGTGATGGCCATGCCGTAGCGGTCCGACTCCCAGATGTAGAGGAGCACGCCCGCGGCCATGACCAGCGCGCCGGCCTGGAGCACCTTGCGGCCGAAGCGCGGGACGAGCTTCTGTACGGACATGCCCGCGGCGGCCGAGACGGCGATCGAGAACGGGATGCCGGTGGAACCGGCCTTCAGGGCGCCCCAGCCGAGGCCCATCTGCATGTAGAGCGTCCAGACCAGGAAGAAGATGCCGGTCGCGATGCCGAAGGTCAGCTGGACGGCGATGCCGCCCGCGAAGCTCTTGACCTTGAAGAGGGAGAGCTCGACGAGCGGGGAGCCGTCCTTCTGGATCTTGTACTTCTCGTAGGCGATGAAGACGCCGAAGACCGCCGGCGAGGCGATCATGCAGACGAAGCCCCACACCGGCCAGTCGTTCTCACGGCCGTGGGTCAGCGGGAAGATCAGCATGACCAGGGCCAGGGTGGCGAGCACCACGCCCACCAGGTCCAGGCGGAGCGCCTTGGGGGCCTTGGACTCGGAGATGAACTTGCGGCCCAGGATCACGCCGGCGATGCCGACGGGCAGGTTGATCAGGAAGATCGGACGCCATTCGAGACCGGCGATGTTCCACTCGGTGAGCAGGGCGCCGAGCATCGGGCCGGAGACGGCACCGAGGCCGATGATCGCGCCGAACAGGCCGAAGACCTTGCCGCGCTCGTGCGGCGGGAAGGTGACGTGGATGATCGCGAGCACCTGCGGGACCATCATCGCCGCCATGCCGCCCTGGAGGATGCGGGCGGCGACGAGCACGTCGGGGCTGGGGGCCAGACCGCAGAGCAGCGAGGCCGCGGTGAAGCCCGAGATGCCGATGAGGAAGAGGCGCTTGCGGCCGTAGATGTCACCGAGACGGCCGCCCGTGATCAGGCCTGCGGCGAAGGCGAGTGCGTAACCCGCGGTGATCCACTGGATGGCGCTGGTGGAGGCGCCGAGGTCCTCGCGCATCCGGGGTATCGCGATGTTGACGATCGTGACGTCGACCAGGTCCATGAAGGCGGCGGTCATCACGATGGCGAGCGCGATCCAGCGGCGGCGGTCGGCGGGGGCCTCGGGCTCGCCTCCCTCGCCGGGAATGACGCTCTCGCCGGCGTCGCCGGCCTTGGTGATCGGGGTGGTCTCTGCGGGAGGGTCGGTCCGCTCTTCTTGTACGGGCCCGTTCTTTCCTTCGGGCGATGACTGGGTCGTCTCGGTGCTCATGAAGAGAAACCTAGACGGCATGTAGGTCAGTTGGTGTCCTATTTGGCTGGCACCTTTGAAGCATGACCGATACCCCGGCCCGCCTCCTCTCCCTCCTCTCCCTGCTCCAGACCCCGCGCGAGTGGCCCGGCAGCGAGCTCGCCGAGCGGCTGCGGGTGAGCGCCCGTACGATCCGGCGCGACATCGACCGGCTGCGGGAGCTGGGGTATCCGGTGGAGGCCACGCTCGGCGCGGAGGGCGGCTACCGGCTGGTGGCGGGGGCGGCGATGCCCCCGCTCGTCCTGGACGACGAGGAGGCCGTCGCGATCGCGGTGGGACTGCGGGCGGGGGCCGGGCATGCGATCGAGGGCGTGGAGGAGGCCTCCGTACGGGCCCTCGCGAAGCTGGAACAGGTCCTGCCGGGGCGGCTGCGGCGGCGGGTGGGCGCGCTGCAGTCCGCGACGGTCGCGGTGGCCCGGGGGGACGGGGCGAGCGTGGATCCGCGGACTCTGACCGCGATCGCCTCGGCGGTGGCGGGGCCGGAGCGGCTGCGGTTCGCCTACCGGGCGCGGGACGGGGTGGCCTCGCGGCGGCTGGTGGAGCCGTACCGGCTGGTCAGCACCGGGAGCCGGTGGTACCTCGTGGCCTACGACATGGAGCGCGAGGACTGGCGGACCTTCCGGGTCGACCGGGTGAGCGAGCCGTTCGCGACGGGGGTGCGGTTCGCGAAGCGGGAGCTGCCGATGGATGCGGAGGAGTTCGTGCGGAGGGGGTTGCGGGGCGGGGGGACCTACCTGGTGGATGTCACCTTCGCGGGGGCGGGTGGTGGGGATGTGCTACCGGGGTGGCTGCGGGAGCGGGTGGTGGCGGAGCCGGGTTCCGGGGTGGCGGAGTCGGGCGCGGTGCGGGTGCGGTTCGAGTCTGCCGACTCGCCGGATTGGCTGGTGGCGCGGTTGGGGCTGGTGGGGGTGCCGTTCACCGTGCACGGGCCGGAGGCGCTGGTGGAGGCGGCGCGGGTGCTGGGGGCGCGGCTGATGGCGGCCCAGCCGTAGCCGGGGCCCTGCGGGGCTGTCCCCTACCCGCCCTTCCACCGTTCCCCGGGCTCCGCCCGGACCCGGTCCTCAAGCGCCGGACGGGCTGAAAGGGCCCCGGGTGCTGCCCGGACCCGGTCCTCAAACGCCGGACGGGCTGAAGGATCCTGGGGCTCCGCCCCAGACCCCGGTCCTCAAACGCCGGACGGCTGAAAAGACAAACCCCGGACGGCTGCAAAGCCTCGGGCCTCGGACCAAAACGGCCCTCGGGGTGCAAGGGAGCCCCCGGCGCCTGGGGGGGATAGGCGCCGGGGGCTCGTCTGTGGGGCTTCGGCTGGGGCCGGTCAGGCCACCGCGTCGAAGCCGGTGTCGCGGGCCATCTTCTTCAGTTCGAGGAGGGCGTGCTTCTCGATCTGGCGGATTCGCTCGCGGGTCAGGCCGTGCTGCTTGCCCACCTCTGTCAGCGTACGCTCCCGGCCGTCCTCGATGCCGTAGCGCATCTTGATGATCGACGCGGTGCGCTGGTCCAGCTTGCCGAGCAGGTCCTCCAGCTCCTCGCTGCGGAGGAGGGAGAGGACGGACTGCTCCGGGGAGATGGCCGAGGTGTCCTCGAGGAGGTCGCCGAACTGGGTGTCGCCGTCCTCGTCCACACCCATGTTCAGGCTGACCGGGTCGCGCGCCCAGTCCAGGACGTCGCCGACGCGCTTCTCCGTCGTGTCCAGCTCGGCGGCGATCTCCGCGTGCTCCGGGTCGCGGCCGTTCTCGCGGTTGAACTCGCGCTGGACCCGGCGGATCCGGCCGAGCTCCTCCACCAGGTGGACGGGCAGGCGGATGGTGCGGGACTGGTCGGCGATGGAGCGGGTGATGGCCTGGCGGATCCACCACGTGGCGTACGTGGAGAACTTGAAGCCCTTGGCGTAGTCGAACTTCTCCACGGCGCGGACCAGGCCGGCGTTGCCCTCCTGGATGAGGTCGAGGAGCGGCAGTCCGCTGCGCGGGTAGCGGCGGGCCACGGCGACGACCAGGCGGAGGTTGGAGCGGATGAAGACTTCCTTGGCGCGCTCACCCTCGGCCGCCAGGGCTTCGAGCTCCTCCTGGGAGGGCTCCTTGCCCTTGCGCTCTATCGCACCGTCGAGGATCTGCTGGGCGTACACGCCCGCCTCGATGATCTGCGAGAGCTCCACTTCCTTGGCCGCGTCGAGCAGCGGGGTGCGCGCGATCTCGTCCAGGTACATGCCGACCAGGTCGCGGTCTGCGATCTCCCCGCCCACAGCGCGAGCGCTGCTCGTGGACTGACGACGGGCGACGGCGCGGGTTGCCATGCGTGCTCCCTTGCGATGAGTTCGGTCGCGGTGGTGCGGCTGCCTGGACACTCTCCCGAGTGCCCGCTTCCGAAGGAAACAACGACTGGAATCGGGACAGAATTCCCACGTCGCTCCCTCTTTTTCGAGATCTTGCAGTATCCTGCCCCGCCGTCCCCCGATCCGGTCGGATCCGCGAGGCCTTCGGGCTCGAAGAGGTGCAGGTCAGGGCGGGGATCGACGGCCGCCGCGATGGACTGGCGGGCCGGTGCGATCGGCGCTCCGTGAGACCACCGTCACACTTGACACGGCCGCTTTCGCCCCTGGGACAGCGCCGTCCCAGGCTGCACTCTCACCCCAGGAGACGATCCCCGGCGGCTTCTGGTTGCCTCGGCCGGTGAGGAGCTCACCGTCCGAGTGAAGGAGCGGCATATTCCTGCGGCATGGGCGGCGGGTCCCCGAGCATCGGAGAGTCGCTTGTGCCGTCCGGCCGGCGGCGCCCACACTCAGAGGAGGTGCTGCACATGACCGCTCTCGCCCACGAGACGCTGGAGGCCGTTATGCCGAAGGTCGCGACTCCCCCGTCGGACCTTGACGACGTCCTGTGGCGGGCATGGAAGGCCATGGAACTCCCCGAGGGCTACCACGCCGAGATCGTCGAGGGGTTCATCGAGGTGTCACCCACGGGTCGCTACTCACACGGCCGGATCGTCAATCGCCTGAGGGATCAGCTCGTCGTGTTCCTCGCCGGCAGCGAGTTCGCCGCTCGCCAGGACATGAACGTCATCCACCGACGCAAGGTGTGGATCCCCGATCTGTTCGTCGCGCTGGACGACACCGAGGGGCACGTCACCGAAGACGGTCTCGGGGTCGACGCCTCCGCCGTAGCGTTGATCGTCGAAGTCGTCTCCCCCGGAAGCGACAACATCACGCGCGACCGGACGCGCAAGCGGCGCGACTACGCCCGGGCGGCCGTTCCCATGTACGTCCTGATCGACGACTTCGACGACGGCGGCACCGTCACCGTGCTGACCTCCCCCAACCCCGGGAAGGCCGTCTACGAGGACGAGTCGCGGACGGCATACGGGACCCCGGTCGCGATCCCGACCGGCCCAGCCAAGGGGTTCACCATCGGGGAGGACATCACCGGTCCGGCCCGGGGTGGCGCGTAGCGACGTCCGGGCAGGCGTGGCAGGCCGGTGGGCCCGACTGGGTCCACCACTTGCAGGCCGGGCGGAGGTGGCAGGGCGGGAGCGGGGCCGGGGCGGCCGGGGGCGAGGTCAGGCGGGTGGCCAGGGTGCAGGTGTCGGCGGTGCGGTTGAGGCAGTGCGGGACGCAGTGGGAGGCCAGGCGCAGCAGGCGGCGCGGTTCCACCCCGTCGGCGAGCTCGGCCAGGGCTTCGGCCGCCGGGCGCGGGGCGGGGAGGTAGGCCGGGGGGCCATCGAGGCCTTCGCGGACGGCGAGGACCAGCGACTCCGGCGCGTACGCCGAGCCGCTGGGGCACCAGAGCTGCCGGCTAGCCAAATTGCAGGGAGCGCTTCGAGAGGCCCATCCAGAAGCCCGAGACCGGGGTGGTGGGGGTGGCGAGGTCGGACTCCGCGGCGCCCAGGGTGACGAAGAGCGGGGCGAAGTGTTCCGTACGGGGGTGGGCCAGGCGGCCCGCCGGGGACTTGGCTTCGAAGTCGAGCAGGGCGTCGATGTCGGCAGCGGCCAGGGCCTCGTGGCCCCAGGCGTCGAATTCGGCGGACCACGCGGGGACGCCGGGGCCGGTGTGGCGCAGGGCGGCCAGGTTGTGGGTGAAGAAGCCACTGCCCACGATGAGGACGCCTTCGTCGCGCAGGGGGGCCAGCTTGCGGCCGATCTCCATCAGGCGGCGCGGATCGAGGGTCGGCATGGATATCTGGAGCACCGGTATGTCGGCGGCGGGGAACATCTCCACGAGCGGGACGTACGCGCCGTGGTCCAGGCCGCGGTCGGGGATGTCCTGGACGGGGGTGCCGGGGGCCTTGAGGAGTTTGCGGACCGCCGCGGCCAGCTCGGGGGCGCCCGGGGCCTCGTAGCGGACCTGGTAGTAGTGCTCGGGGAAGCCCCAGAAGTCGTAGACGAGCGGGGCCGGTTCGGTGGCGCCGAGGGCGAGCGGGGCCTCTTCCCAGTGGGCGGAGACCATCAGGATCGCGCGGGGTCGGGGCAGGTCCGCCGACCAAGCGGCCAGTTCGCCGGGCCAGACCGGGTCGTCCGCGAGGGGCGGGGCTCCGTGGCTCAGGTACAGGGCCGGCATCCGGACGGGGGCGAGGGCTTCGGGCGTCGGCATCAGGAGCTCCAGGAATCGTCACGGCGGGCCGCCACAGAAAGACTAACCCCGCATCGTTCAAATTTGAACGATGCGGGGTCATCAGTCATTCCCGTACCCACCCCGGAGCGGGGCCCGAGCGGGTCAGTGGGCGATCACCGGGACCTTCACATCGGCGTCCGCGCCCTCGGCGACCGGGCCGCCCGCGCCCGGCTTGCCCGTGGTGATGAGGGTCAGGGCGATGACCGAGCTGGCGACCAGGATGCCGACCGCCCACCAGATCGCGGAGGAGTAGCCCTCCACCATGGCCTGGGCCTGGATCAGCTGCGCCGCCGGGCCGCCCGCCGCGGCCTCGGCCGCGTGGTCGGTCAGGTACGCGGTCGTCGCGGAGGCGGCGATCGTGTTCAGCAGGGCGGTGCCGATCGCGCCGCCCACCTGCTGCGAGGTGTTGACCATCGCGGAGGCGACACCGGCGTCGGCCGGGTTCACCCCGTACGTGGCCAGGGACATGGCGGGCATGAACGCCGTACCCATGCCGAGGCCCAGCAGCAGCTGCGCCGGGAGGATCAGCGCCGGGTAGGAGGAGCCGACCTCCAGCTGCGTCAGCAGCAGCATGCCGGTGGCGGCGACCATGAAGCCGGGGCCCATCAGCAGGCGCGGCGGGACCCGCGTCATGAGGCGGGCGCCGATCTGCGTGGAGCCGGTGATCATGCCCACGATCATCGGGAGGAAGGCGAAGCCGGTCGTGACGGGCGAGAAGCCCTTGACGACCTGCAGGTAGTAGGTGAGGAAGAGGAACAGGCCGAACATCGAGATGACGGCCAGGCCCAGCGAGAGGTAGACACCGCCGCGGTTGCGCTCCAGCAGGACGCGCAGCGGCAGCAGCGGGTGCTTCGTACGGGCCTCGACGAAGACGAACGCGGAGAGCAGCACGACGGAGGCGATGAACATGCCCACGGTGAGGCCGTCCGACCAGCCGGCCGACTCGGCGCGGGTGAATCCGTAGACGAGGGCGACGAGACCGGTCGTGGACAGCACGACGCCGGGGATGTCGAGCGGGGCGCGGTTACGGCCGCCGGCCGGCTCGCGGATGATCATCCAGGCGCCGACGGCGGCGACGACCGCGAACGGGATGTTGACGAAGAACGTCCAGCGCCAGTTCAGGTATTCGGTGAGGACTCCGCCGAGGATCAGGCCCACGGCGCCACCGCCACCGGCGATCGCACCGTAGATGCCGAAGGCCTTGGCGCGCTCCTTGGCGTCG
The DNA here is from genome assembly GCF_024213195.1 of Streptomyces sp. TBY4. GTDB lineage: Bacteria > Actinomycetota > Actinomycetes > Streptomycetales > Streptomycetaceae > Streptomyces. The sequence goes on from NZ_JANAVF010000014.1 coordinate 147,961, forward strand.
GTGAACATGACGGCGAGCAGCGACAGGGCCGCCGGTGCGAGCAGTGCGCCGAAGGCGCCCTGGAGGGCGCGGGCGCCCAGCATCATGGCCTCGCCCTGGGCGGCGCCGCCCAGCGCGGAGGCCAGGGCGAAGCCGATCAGGCCGACGATGAAGGCGTTCTTGCGGCCCCACTTGTCGGCGATGCGGCCACCGAAGAGCAGCAGTCCGCCGAAGGCCAGCGCGTACGCGGTGATGACCCACTGGCGGTTGCCGTCGGATATGCCGAGGTCGGTCTGGGCGGACGGCAGGGCGATGTTCACGATGGTGGCGTCGAGGACGACCATCAGCTGCGCCAGCGCGATGAAGACCAGGGCCTTCCAGCGACTGGGGTCAGGGCCGGCCAGCTGCGGGTTCGCGGCTGTTTTTGACATGGGGGTACCCACTTCATGGTGCGAGATGACTGAAAACGGATAATTAGGGCGGTTTTACGACGCTAGAGGGCGCGACCCGGGGTCGTCACATGGTTTTCCGCCTCAGGTCCGCCAGCGTGGTCGCCGAGCCCGGCAGCTCGGAGCGGGCCGGGGCCGCCAACCCGTCGAGGAACAGCTGCAGATGACGGTGGACGAACAGGTCCGCGTCGAAGCAGCCGGTGCCCGGGAGGGGGCGGCTGAGCTGCGACAGCGCGATCATCAGGTCGCCGACGCCGATGTCCGTGCGCAGCAGTCCGGAGGCGCGGCCGGCGGCCAGCAGGGCCTCGATCGCCTCCTCCAGGGCCTCGCGGGAGGCCACCAGTTCGGGGTGGTCGTGGTCGAAGTCGCTGGAGAGCACGGGGCACAGGGCTCCGATCCGCTCGTCCGCCGCCGCGTGCGTGAAACGGCGCAGGGCGGCGAAGGCGTCCGGCTCCTCGGCGAGCGAGTCGACGGCCAGGGCGGTGACCCGGTCCATGCCGAAGAGCACGACGTGGTGGATCAGGGCCGGGCGGTCGGGGAAGTGCCGGTAGAGGGTGGCGTTGCCGACCCCGGCCCGGCGGGCGATCTCGTCGAGGGGGGCGGCGGGGCCGAACTCCACGAGCACGTCGCGGGCGGCGGCCAGGATGCGCTCCCGGTTGCGGACGGCGTCGGCGCGCGGACGCGGGACCGCGTCGGAGCCGGTGGCAGAGCCGGTCCCGGAGCCGGTCCCGGCGCGCTTGGCGCGCTTGCCCGCCGCCTTGACCTTGCCCGCGGCGGCGCCCACCGCTGCCGCCACGGCCGTACCCATGGCCGCGGCCACGGCCGACCCCACGCACGTCCCCGCGGCACCCTCGGTGCCCGCGCCCGTGCCCGCGGCCGGAGCCGCGAGGTCGAGGCCGGCCTCCGGGTCCGGTACGGGCAGGGCCGCCGGATCGGTGGTGGTGGGGCTCTTCATGGACGGCTCCCTGGCACGTGGCGCGCGATGCGGGTGGGCCGCTCGTGCGTTCCTCTCGAAACGGGGAGCAGCTCCCCGGTTCACGGGGACTCTGGTTCAAACGGGGAGAGGGTCCCCGCTTATTTCACTCTTCCGTGTGACCTGGGTCACACCAGAGAGTGTCTTTTGGTCCGGTTTGTTCCCGTATGGCCTCTTCCGGCGCGCGAGCCCGCCCCAGCCGTCGGAGGGTGAGCCCACAGAGCGCAGTCCGGACCCGGCCGGCTGCCGCGGACCCGAAGGCCGATCTCCATGCCGCAGACGCGCCACCGGATACGCAAGCCAAGCCGCACCAGCGTCTACATCGGCATGACCGCGCTGGCCCTCGGCATCACGGCCACGGCGAGCGCCGGCATATCCAGCCGCAGCCATTCGGCGGCCGGGCCGGTGGGCGCGACCAGCGCCGAATCGATGCTCGCCCCCTGCCGGATCGCCGGCGCGATGGGCGTGCAGATGTCCGAGGGGCTGCCGACCGCACCGGGGTACTCGCGCTCGACCGGCGAGGTCCGGGCACTGAACCTGATGATCGACTTCCCCGACGCCAAGGGCGAGGGGACGGCCTCCGACCGGATGGCGGAGTTCTTCCCCCAGACCTCCGACTGGTTCCGGATCAGCTCCTACGGGCGGCTGACCTACCGGGCCGAGGCGCCGCTGAAGAACTGGCTGCGGATGCCGATGCCGTTCGCCGCGTACGGGATAGAGCGGGGTTCCGCGTACGAGCCCGGCTACCGCCAGCTGGTCGAGCACATCATCAAGGCCTCCGACGCCGAGGTCGATTTCTCCCGGTACGACCTGATCAACATCCTGGTCACCCCGAACGCCGGGCCCTCCGCCCTCGACACCGTCCTCTCCGTCACCTTCTCCGGCAACGGCGAGGCCCCGATGGCCGACGGAGTCCCGCTCTCCAACACGTCCTTCGTCTACAGCCGCCAGGACGACGGCTCCGGCTCCTACCGGGAGACCGGCTACCGCGTGCTCCCCCACGAGAACGGGCACGTCTTCGGCCTGCCCGACCTCTACACCGCCGACGGCGGCGGCACGGTGGGGCACTGGGACATCATGAGCGAGGACTGGGGCGCCAACAACGACCTGCTGGGCTGGCACAAGTGGAAGCTGGGCTGGCTCGACAGCAACCAGATCAGCTGCGCCGGGAAGTCCGGGGTCAGCGACCACGTGCTGAGCCCGCTGGCCGTGGAGGGCGGCACCAAACTGGCCTTCATCCCCATCTCGGAGAGCGCCGGGTACGCGGTGGAGGTGCGCACCCGCGCCGGGAACGACGAGGCCGTCTGCAAACCCGGCGTGCTCATCTACAAGGTGGACTCCGAGGTGGACACCGGCCGCGGGCCCGTCACCGTCTCCGACAGCTCCGACGCCAGCGGCGGATGCACCCGGCGCTCCAACGTGCACGCCGAGCTCTCCGACGCGCCGTTCCGGCCGGGCGAGACCTTCACCGACGAGAAGTCGGGCATCTCGGTCTCGGTCGTGGGCGAACTGCGCAACGGCAGCTACCAGGTCCGGGTCACCCGGCCCTGAGCTCCGCAGGTGGAACGGGACGGGGACGGCATACGGGCCGGGCCGGCCCGGGTCCTGCCCTCGACCCGCGCCCGCCCGCGCCGGGACCGGCACGGACCCGGACTGGACGCCCGGGACGGGCCCAGCGGCAGAAGGAAGTGCCGACCGTCGGCCCGCCAGGTCCCGACCTACGGCCCCCCGCCGGGCCGGATCCGTACCCGCATGGTTGGAAACCTGACCGTGTGACGACGTAGTAAGGAGACGCGTGAAGGCCTTCGCGCTGCGCCGTACCGGCGAGCCGCCCGCCGTACTGGACCGGCCCGTCCCCGAACCGGGGCCGGGCGAGGTCCTCGTACGCACCACGGCCGCGCTCATCTGCGCCTGGGACGGGCACACCGCCGGCCCCGCGCCCGGCGGGCTCGGCCACGAGGCCGTCGGCGTCGTGGAGGAGGTCGGCCCCGGGGTCTGCCCGTCCTACGTCGGCCGGCGCGTCGGCGTCGAGGGCCACGGGCGGCTCGCCGAGTTCTTCCGCGCCCCGGCCGCCGGGGCCGGACTGGTCGCGCTCCCCGATGCCATCACCGACCACCAGGCCCTCTACGCGGCGGGCGCGCTCCCCACCGGCTTCGCCGCCGCCGAGGAGTCGGGGCCGCCCCCGGGCGGGAGCGTCGTCGTCTTCGGCCAGGGCGCGGTCGGACTCAGCGCCACCATCGCGGCCGGCCGGCTGCGCGGGGCCCGCGTCATCGCCGTGGAGCCGGAGATGAAGCGCCAGCGCCTCGCCCTGCGGTTCGGGGCCGACGTGGTGATCGACCCGGCCTACGAGGACACCGCCGAGCGGATCCTCGAACTGACCGGCGGCGCCGGCGCCGACCGCGCGATCATGGCGACGGCCGAGCCGGCCGCCGCGCGGGCCGCCCGCGGGGGGCTCTCCCGGGGCGGGAGGCTCACGTACGCCCGGTGCCGGCCGCCGCAGAGCAGCGGGGCGCGGCTCGCGCGGGCGCTGCACCTGATCGGGGACGGGCTGGTGGACCCGACGGTGATCACCACGCACGAGTTTCCGTTCCACCGTGTCGGGGAGGCCTTCGGGCGGCTCGCGGCCAAGGAGCCGGGCATGATCAAGCCGGTCATCCTCTTCCCGCGGCCGGGGTCCCCCGACGCGGCCGCCTCCGTATCCGACGCCTCCGCTGCTCAGTAGCCCTCCCCGCCCCCCAGGAGATCCGATCATGACCAGCACCCCCGAAGAGCGCCTCGCCGCCGCCGGGCTGAAGCTCCCGCCGACCCCAGAGCCGGTCGCCGTCTACGTCCCGGCCGTGCAGAGCGGGCACTACGTGTACACCTCGGGCCAGCTCCCGATGGTCGACGGGGCCCTCCCCCTCACCGGGAAGGTCGGCGCCGAGGTGACCGCGGAGCAGGCCAAGGAGCTGGCGCAGCAGTGCGCGCTGAACGCGCTGGCCGCCGTCACCTCCGTCGCCGGGGACCTGTCCGCCGTGAAGCGCGTGGTCAAGGTGGTCGGCTTCGTGGCCAGCGACCCGCACTTCACGGGACAGCCCGGGGTCCTCAACGGCGCGAGCGAGCTGCTGGGCACCGCCTTCGGCGACGCGGGCATCCACGCCCGCAGCGCGGTCGGCGTGAGCGTGCTGCCGCTGGACGCCCCCGTCGAGGTCGAGCTCGTCGTCGAACTGCACGTCCCGATGGGGCTCTAGGGGCGGCCGTACTCCGGCCCCGGTACCCGGCGAACCCACCGATCCCATGAAACAGGGCCCGCGAACTCACCCCGATTTCCGTTGAATTAGCCCAACGTAAAGGCCTGACCTGCGGTTCAGTGGGGAGACGTCGCGATCGGGAACGCGGCGGCACATGGCAGGGTGGGGGTCATGAGGCTGCGTGATCTGCTGTCGTCCGATGAGGCCCAGGCGCCTGAGGACCTCCGTCTGCTGCGCCTGCTGCGCCTCCCCGGCGGCGAGCGGGACCTCGACCGGACCGTCCTCGGGACCGTGACCATCGACCTGCCCGACCCCGGGCGCTTCGTGTCCCCCGGGGACCTGGTGCTGTCGGGGCTGGCCTGGCACCGCCGGGACGCGGGGGCCGATCCGTCCGACGGGTCCGAGGCGTCCGACGCGTCCGACCCGTCCGACGCGTTCGTCCGGGTCCTCGTGGAGGCGGGCGCCGTGGCGCTGGGGGCGGGCGAGGCCCGGTTCGGGCACGTTCCCGACGATCTGGTGGAGGCCTGCGCCCGGCACGGGCTGCCGCTGCTCGCGGTGGGCGTGGAGGTGGCCTTCACCTCGGTCACCGAGCACGTGGCGCGCGGCCGGGCCGGGGAGCGGATCGGCGGCCTCGCCGCGCTCGTGGACCGGCACCGGCGCTTCAGCACCGACCGGCAGGCGGGGGCGGGCTCCGAAGCCCTCCTCGAACTGCTGCTGGCCGAGCTGGACCTGCGCGCGCACATCCTCTCCCCGACCGGCCGTCAGATCGCGGGCGCGCGGCCGCTGCCGGAGAAGACGGCCTCGGCGCTGGCCGGGCGATTCCTGGCCGCCGGGCGGGCGGGCGAGTCGGCTCCGCACCGTACGGTCGCGCGCGGGACGGCCTTCTCGCTGTTCCCGGTCCGCTCCGGGGCGGAGGAAGAGGAGTCCGCTCCCCGTGCGGCACTGACCGACTGGGTGATCGCCGTCGAGGCCGACAGCGCCGACTGGAGCTCCGAGCGCCTCGGCCTGCTGGACCAGCTCGCGCGGCTGGTCGCGGTGGAGCGCGGGGGCCGCGACACCGACCGCACGGTGCGCAGGCGGGCCGCCGAACGGCTGCTGGCGCTGGTCGGTTCGGCCGCCGCCGGGGAGGACGGGCGGGCGCTCCTCGAGGAAGAGGAGGCGGCGGCCCGGCTCACGGCGGGGGCGGGCGGCGCGGGGGCCGGCGGCTCGGGGGCGGGGGCCTCGGAGGGCCGGCTGCTCTGGCAGGCCGTGTCGGCCGGGCTGGAGGCGCGGGGCGGGCACGGGCTGCCCGGGGCGGCGGGCGTACGCGATCTGCTGGAGGAGATCCTGCTGCATCCGCGCTGTCTGGGGCCGGACGCCGGAGCGCGGATGGCCGCGACGGCCGGGGAAGGGGGCGGGGGCGGGGCCGAGGCCGTCGCCTTCGTGCTGGTCCCGGCGGACGCGCCCCTGACCCCCGACGCGGTCGCGCGGGTCGCCGGCGGCCCGCTGCCGCGCGCGCTGCGGGCCGGGGAGCGGCTGGCCTTCGGCATCAGCGATCCGGTGGGCGGGGCCGCGGAGCTGCGGCACGCGCTCGCGCAGGCCCGTAACGCCCGTCGGGTCGCGGCCCCTTCGGAACCGGTCGCCGCCTGCGGGCCGGACGACCTCGCCGCGCACGTCATGGCGCTGCTGCCGCTGATCCCGGCCGAGGTTCGGCGGGAGTTCAGCCGCCGGCTGCTGGCCCCGCTGACCGACTACGACCGGCGCTACCGCTCCGACCTGGTGCCGACCCTGCGGTCCTTCCTGGAGCACGACGGCTCCTGGGCGCGCTGCGGAGAGGCACTGCACCTGCACGTGAACTCGCTGCGCTACCGGATCAGCCGCATCGAGGCGCTGACGGGACGCAACCTGAGCCGGCTGGAGGACAAGATGGACTTCGCCGCGGCCCTGCGGATGGGCTGAGCCCTGGCCGTCTCGGCGCGCCGGGGTGTGGTGCCGGGCGGCGCGGGTCGGGCAGGATCCGGAAGAGACGGCCCAGTCCGACCGGCATCCAGGGGGATCCGCGCATGACCCGGCACATCGAGTTCGAACGGCTGCACAACTTCCGCGATCTGGGGGGCTACCGCACGCGGGACGGCTCCACCGTCGTGTGGGGCGCCCTCTACCGGGCGGACTCGCTCGGCAAGCTCGCGGGGGCCGACTGGGACCGGTTCCTGGAGCTCGGCGTGCGCACGGTCGTCGACCTGCGCTACCCCTGGGAGGCCGAGGCGAAGGGCCGGATCCCGGAGCCCGGTCGGTTCACCTACGCCAACCTCAGCATCGAGCACCGGCCGTACGACCAGGCCGAGATCGACCCGGACACCGACCCGTGGCGGTTCCTCGCGGACCGGTTCGCCGAGGTCGCCGAGGACGGGGTCGCGGAGATCCGCGCCGCGATCGAGCTGCTGGCCGAGGGGCCGGGCCCGGCCGTCTTCCACTGCACCTCGGGCAAGGACCGCACCGGGCTGATCGCCGCGCTCCTCCTGACCCTCCTCGGCGTGGACGAGGAGCAGATCCTCGAGGACTTCGCCCTGACCGAGCTGGCCACCGCCCGGCTGACGGCCGACTGGCACGCCGCCCACCCGGGCCGCACCATGCGCTGGCCCTCGTACGGCCGTGCGCCCGCCGAGATCCTGCGCCTGACCCTGACCGACCTCACCACCCGCTACGGCTCGGTCGACGCCTACCTGACGAACGAGGTCGGCATCACCCCGGACACGACGGCGCGCCTGCGGGCCCGGTTCCTGACGGTGTGACGGAAGGCGGCGGTCGGCCGCGGGCCACCGACCGCCCGCCTCAGGCGGCCCTGGCGGGCACGGGCAGGGGGCCGGACAGGCGTTGGTAGGCGTAGGCGGCCGAGACCAGGGTCATGTGGCGGTGCCAGCCGGGGAAGGAGCGGCCCTCGAAGTCCTGGATGCCGTGGTGTTCGCCCATGGCGGCGACCGTGTCGACGGCGCCCTGGAGGAGTTGCGTCAGGGCCAGCAGCTCTTCCATGCGGCGGTGGACCAGGTTGGTGAGCCAGATGCGGCCGGGGCGGCGGCGGGCGGGCTCCCATTCCGCGAAGAGCAGGCCCGCGGCGACCGTGCGGGTCCCGTCGGGTCGCAGGACGGGGGTCCGGACCGGGACCGACACCACCTGGGCGCGCCGCGGGCGGCCGTCCTGGCCGACGACGGTCGTGATGTGGGGATGCCGGACTCCGCTGTGCAGCAGCTTCTGCCGGGCGCTCTCCGCGGCCGGCCGCCCGCCGCCCGTGCCCGTGCCGGCAGGGCGGACGGGTGAGGGGTCGGGCAGCAGCTGCAGGTCGTCGGCGACGGCGAGGACGAAGCCGTGCCCGCTGCCGTTCAGCCGTTCCACGACCGGGCGGGCGTCGGGGGTGGAGCCCACGTCGGCGACGACCGGGGCGGGCACGACCGAGGAATGCGCCGACAGCGCGTCCACCAGGCCCACCGTGTGGGCCCAGTGCGGCCGGAAGGGGACCGAGTCCGGCACCCGCGCCCTCCGCCGCGCCTCCGGGTCCTTCGTCCACCGCTCCGGCAGGTGCAGCCGCCACCCGACGGGCAGGTGCTCACGGCCTCCGGACAGGAACAGGCCTACGCTGAGCTGGCAGTTGATGGTGCGGTCGAGTTCGGGGACGAACCGCCGGTGCACGCCGACCGAGTGGCTCCCCCGCTTGGGCAGCACGGCCGGTACGACCGTCCACGCCTGCGGGGTGAAGCGGCCGTCGATCCAGCGGGCGAGCTCCTGCCGGGTCGCGTTCCAGTCCCAGGGGCTGGTGTTCACGAACTGCTGGAGGGACTGCGAGGCGGTGGCGGACGTGGTGACCGTCTCGGCCATCCGGCGCACCGATTTCCGCCCGCGCGTCGCGAGCAGTCCCCGCAGGTAGACCTCGGCCCACTTCATCTGGTCCGTGCGCGGCAGCTGCGCGAACAACTCCTGGCTGAACGCCGAGACCGATGTGCGGTCGCCCGCCGGTCCACGACCGGTCGCTCCTGTCACGGCCATTGCCGATACCCCCTTCGTCCTCCACGCCGACTCCCGGCAGCAAAAGCATAGAGAACGTTCTCTTTTATTTCTCGGTACCGGTCCTACTTCCTGGAGTCGGCCCCCCGGCGGGCGCCCCGCGCCGCCAGGATGCTCCGGGGGGTGTCCCCGCATGCCCGCAGAGAAAGATCCAGAAGATGCAGGAGCGCGCCGCCCGCACACGCAGCGCATTGATCCAGGCCGCGGCCCTGGAGTTCGAGCACCGGGGGTACGAAGGGGCGTCGCTCTCGCGGATCAGCGAGACCGCCCTCACCTCGATCGGCGGGCTGACCTTCCACTTCCGTACGAAGAGGGCCCTGGCCGACTCCGTCGGCTCGGCCTGCCGGGCGAGCACGGCCCGCCATGTGACCGAGGCGCTGACCAGCCCCGATCCGCCGATGGTGGCCCTGGGATCCCTCGTCACGACACTGATGCGGCGCCTGGAGACCAGCGTGGAGGCCCGCGCCGCGGCCCGGCTGCGGCGCGAGCGGCTCGCTTCCGGGGGCGGCGGCCGGAGCGAGGCGCACACCTGGGCGCCGGCCCTGAAGGTGCTGCTCGCCCGCGCCCACGCGACGGGCAGCCTGCGGGCGGACGTGGCGCCCGGAGTGGCCGAGGCGCTCATCGTCCGGCTCGTCGAGGGCACCGAGCTCTCCACCTGCCGCCGCCCCGCGGGGACGCGTACGGACTGCTGCCCGCACGCGGCGTCGGCCGAGCAGGTGTGGGACCTGCTGCTGACCGCGATCGCCCCGCCGGGGGCGGGAGCGGGAGCGGGGGCCTGACGGCGGAAGGCGGCGCCGCGGAGGGAAGCCCCCTCCGCGGCGCCGCCGCCGTGCGTCAGCGTGCGGTCAAGGCCCCCTGGACTTCGGCGAAGGACCGGTTCTTCGTCTCGGGCACCTGGCGCAGTACGAAGACGAGCCCGCCCGCCGACACCGCGGCGAAGGCCCAGAAGACCCAGGACACGCCCACGGCGTCGGCGACCGGCAGGAAGAGCTGACCGACGACGAGGTTGGCGGCCCAGTTGACCAGCGCGCACAGGGCTCCGCCGCGCGCCCGCGCACCGGGCGGGAACAGCTCGGCGGCCAGGATCCAGAACACCGGTCCGAGCCCGATCGCGAAGCTGCCGACGTACGTGATCATGCAGATCAGGGCGATCACATGGGCCACCGGGCCGGGCGGGACGCCCATCGCCGCGCCCAGGGTGACGAGCGAGACGGCCATGCCCGCGAGCGACCACAGCAGCAGGGGCCGTCGGCCGGCGCGGTCGATCAGCGGGACGGCGGCCACCGTCATCACGACGTTGACCACACCGATGAAGACCGCGTACTGGATGGAGTGGGTCGCCGGCAGGCCGGCCCGGGCCATGATGCTCGGCGCGTAGTAGATGACGCTGTTGATCCCGCCGAACTGCTGAACTGCCGCCAGGGTGAGCCCGATCAGCAGCGCGCGGCGCACCGCGGGGTGGGCCGGGGCCTTCGTCCCCGCGGCGGCGGTGGCCGTTCCGGGGACCGCGGCCGGGGGCCGGCGCAGCCACTCCGGGCTCTCCGGGATGAAGAGGGTGCCCAGCAGCATGGCCACGGAGGGGATCAGCCCCACCGCGAACATCGCACGCCAGTCGGCACTCCCGGCGAAGGCCAGGTTCACCAGGTACGACACCAGGATGCCCACGGTGAGCAGGACCTGATTGGCGGTCACCAGGCGGCCCCGCAGGCGGGGCGGGGCGATCTCGGCGAGGTAGAGCGGGACCACGGTGGAGGCGCTGCCCACGGCCAGGCCGAGGATCGTGCGGGCCGCGACCATGCTCGCGAAGTCGCGGGCCGTGACGGCGGCGGCCAGCCCCAGCGTGAAGGTCGCCGCCACGGCGATCAGGACGCGCTTGCGGCCGAACCGGTCGGCGGGCCGCCCGCTGAGCAGGGCTCCGACGGCCGCGCCGAGCAGCAGCGCCGAGATGACCGTCCCCTCCTGGAAGGAGGTGAGGGCGAAGTCCTCCTTCAGGAAGAGCAGCGCACCGGAGATCACCCCGGTGTCGAAGCCGAACAGCAGCCCGCCGAGGGCGACGACGGCGGTGGCCGCGCCCAGTCGCGGGGGCCGCGGAGCCTCTGGCCGGCGGGGTGGGTGCGAAGTCTGCGACGGCGGGCGTACGGCGGGAGTCGGTGAGCGGGGTGCGAGGGACGGGCCGATGGCCCGGGCGTAGTCCTGCAGCTTCATGACACGCCCCCGGCGGACTGCGGTCCGCCGTACGGCCCGCCGTACGGCCCGTCCTCCAGGTCCCGTACGACCTCCTCCGGACGGATGCCGAACCAGCGCAGGCACGCCTCCAGGTGCTGGGCCTGCGCGGCCAGTCCCCGGTCGGAGCGCGCCGGTCCGGTGTCCGTGCGGGCCAGTTCGGCGGCGTAGTCGGGCCGGGTGCCGTCGGCGGGCGCGCGATCGCCCAGCTGCGTCCAGACCAGGCGCAGCGGGCGGGCTCCGGCGGCCGCGAGGGCCTGCCAGGCCGGTGAGGCGGCGGGGTCGAAGATCCGGGCGCTCGCCCGCCGGGCCAGCCGGGCCGCGAGCAGGGCCGCGGTTCCCCGCAGTGCCTTCGCCTCCTCGCCGCCGGCCCGGTCCAGGAGCGCGTCGATCCGGATGTCCAGGGGGCGCAGCCCGAACGCCACCGTGGAGGCCAGGGGGGCCAGGTCGCGGCCGTCGGCGCGGGCCCGGGTCAGCGCCTCCAGGTAGGCGGCCGCGGCCTGTTCGTAGCGCCGGGCGGAGAAGCAGGTGGCCAGGTGGACGGGGAGGCCCCTGCCGAGCGGGCCCTCCATCGCGGCGACGCCGGCGGCGTTCGCCGGCAGGGCTACGGCCTGGTGGGCGTCGTACACCCGGCGTGCTGCGGCCACGGCGGTCCCGGCGGCGGGTCGCCCCCGGACGGTGCTCACGTTCACGGTCCCTCCCAGGGGGTGTCGTGTGGATGGTGTGCGGCGCCCTCAGCCATGGGTGGCCAGCCGCCGCGGGTCGTGGAGTACGGCGGCCACGTCCGCGAGGACCCGGGAGCCGAGCTCCCCGTCGACGAGCCGGTGGTCGAAGGACAGGGCCAGCGTGGTGACCTGGCGGGGCACGACCTTGCCCCGGTGGACCCAGGGGCGGGGGCCGATCGCGCCGAGGGCGAGGATCGCCGCCTCGCCGGGGTTGAGGATCGGGGTTCCCGTATCGATGCCGAAGACGCCGATGTTGGTCACGGTGAGGGTGCCGCCGCCGAGGTCGGCCGGAGTGGTGCGGCCCGCGCGTGCGGTGGTCACCAGGCCGTCCAGGGCGGCCGCGAGCCGTGGCAGGGGGAGGGTGTGCGCGTCCTTGATGTTGGGCACGAGCAGCCCGCGCGGGGTCGCCGCGGCGATGCCGAGGTTGACGCGGTGCTTGAGGACGATCTCCTGGCGTTCCCCGTCCCACGAGGCGTTGATCTCCGGGTGTCGGCGGACGGCGAAGAGCAGGGCGCGTACGGCGAGGAGGAGCGGGCTCACCCGGACTCCGGCGAACTCCGGATCCTTCCTCAGGCGTTCGACGAGCTTCATGGTGCGGGTGACGTCGACCGTGACGAACTCCGTGACGTGCGGGGCTCCGAAGGCGCTCTCGGTCATGGCCCGGGCCGTCGCCCTGCGCACGGAATCGGCGGGGATCCGCGTCTCGTCGCCGCGGGCGACCGCCGCCGCCGGTGTCTCCGTGGCGGCGGCCGTACGCACGTCCTCACGGGTGATGTCCCCGTGCGGGCCGCTGGGGCGCACCCGGCCGAGGTCCACCCCCAGCTCGCGGGCGAGCTTGCGTACGGGGGGCTTCGCCCGCGGCCGGTCGACGGGGGCCGCCGGGGCGGGGCCCGGAGCGGTCGGGGCGGAGCCGGGAGCGGTCGGGGCAGAACCGGGGGCGGACAGGGCCCCGGCCGGGCGGCGGGGGCGGCGGGAGGTCGGGGCGGCGGCCGCCCCGTAGCCGACCAGGACGGGCTGCCGCGCGGGCGGCGCCCCGGTGGCCCCCGCGGCCCCGTGCGGGGTCACGGTGATGATGACCTCGCCGACGTTCACCGTCGTTCCCTCCGGGAAGTGGAGTTCGTGCACCACTCCCGCGAAGGGGACGGGCAGTTCGACCATGGCCTTGGCCGTTTCGATCTCGCAGACCACCTGGCCGTCCGTCACCGTGTCACCCACGGCGACGTGCCAGCTGGCTATCTCCGCGTCCAGGAGCCCCTCGCCCACGTCGGGCAGGCGGAACTCCTGGTTGCGGACCGTGGTGTCCGTCATCGTGAACAGCCCCTTCAGGCGGCTAGTGCGCGGTCGACCGCGTCCAGTACGCGGTCCAGTCCCGGGAGGTACTCGTCCTCCAGCCGGGACGGCGGATAGGGAGTGTGGTAGCCGCCGACCCGCAGGACGGGGGCTTCCAGGTGGTAGAAGCAGCGCTCCTGGATCCGGGCGGCGATCTCCGCGCCGGCGCCGAAGAAGACCGGTGCCTCGTGCGCCACCACCAGCCGGCCGGTCCGGCGGACCGAGCGGGCGACGGTGTCGAAGTCGATCGGAGAGATGGACCGGAGGTCGACCACTTCCAGCTCGTGGCCCTCCCCGGCCGCCACCGCCGCCGCGTTCAGGCAGGTCGCGACCATCGGCCCGTAGGCCACGAGCGTGAGGTCCGTGCCCTCGCGCACCACGCGCGCGGTGGCGGGTCCGGGCCGGGCGGCGGGCCGGGTGTCGACCTCGCCCTTCTCGTAGTAGCGGCGCTTGGGTTCGAGGAAGACGACCGGGTCCTCGCTGCGCACGGCCTCCTGGAGCATCCAGTAGGCGTCGGACGGGGTGGCCGGTGACATCACGCGCAGGCCGGGGACGTGGGCGAACAGCGCCTCCGGCGACTCCGAGTGGTGCTCCACGGCGCCGATCCCGCCGCCGTACGGGATGCGGATCACGACCGGCAGCCGGACCTTCCCGCGCGAGCGGGCGTGCATCTTGGCGAGCTGCGTGACGATCTGGTCGTACGCCGGGAAGACGAACCCGTCGAACTGGATCTCCACGACCGGCCGGTACCCGCTCAGCGCCAGCCCGATGGCGGTGCCGACGATGCCCGACTCGGCCAGCGGGGTGTCCATGACCCGGTGCTCGCCGAAGTCCTTCTGCAGGCCGTCGGTCACCCGGAACACCCCGCCGAGCCGGCCGATGTCCTCCCCCATGAGGAGGGTCTTGGGGTCCTCGGCGAGGACGGCGCGCAGGGAGGCGTTGAGCGCCGCCACCAGGGTCATCCGCTCGCCGGCGCCGGCCGGCGTGGTGGTGGTCGTCGTCATCTCATCCCTCCTGGGCGAAGGCCGCCCGGTAGGCCTCGAACGCTTCGCGTTCCTCGTCCACCAGCGCGTGCGGTTCGGCGTAGACGTGATCGAAGAGGTGGCGCTCGTCGGGCGTGGTCATGGACCGGACGCCCTCGCGGACCTCGGCCGCCAGCGCCTCTCCGGCCGCCTCGGTCTCGGCGAAGAAGGCCTCGTCCGCGGCGCCCTCGGCCCGCAGCAGCCGTTCGAGCCGCAGCAGCGGGTCCTTCGCCCGCCAGCCGTCCACCTCGGCCGCGTCCCGGTAGCGGGTCGGGTCGTCGGAGGTGGTGTGGGCTCCCATGCGGTAGGTGTACGCCTCGATCAGCGTCGGCCCCTCGCCGCGGCGGGCCCGTTCCAGCGCCCACCGGGTCACGGCGAGGCACGCGAGGACGTCGTTGCCGTCGACGCGGACCCCGGGGAAGCCGAAGCCCTGGGCGCGCTGGTGCAGCGGCACCCGGGTCTGCTTCTCGTTGGACTCCGAGATCGCCCACTGGTTGTTCTGGCAGAAGAACACCACCGGAGCGCCGTACACGGCCGCGAAGTTGAAGGCCTCGGACACATCGCCCTGGGCGGTGGCCCCGTCCCCGAAGTAGGCGACGACGGCCGAGGCGGAACCGTCCTTGGCCAGGCCCAGGGCGTACCCGGTCGCGTGCAGCGTCTGCGAGCCGATGACCAGGGTGTACAGGTGGAAGTGGTGCTCCTGCGGGTCCCAGTCGCCGTGGTCGACTCCGCGGAAGAGCCGCGGGATCGCGAGCGGGTCCATGCCCCGGCCCAGCGCCACGGCGTGCTCCCGGTAGCTGGGGAAGACGTGGTCGTCCTCGGCGAGGGCCCGTACCGAACCGACCTGGGCGGCCTCCTGCCCGAGCAGCGAGGGCCACAGGCCCAGCTCGCCCTGCCGCTGGAGGGTCACCCCCTCCGTGTCGAACCGGCGCGCCAGCACCATGTCGCGGTAGAGGGAGCGCAGTTCGGCCGGGGACGGGTCGATCGCGTACTCGGGGTGGGCGACCCGGGTGCCGTCCGGCGCGAGGAGCCGTACGCCGTCGGCGGTGGTGCCGGCGCCGGCGTCGCCGGTCACGCCCCGCTCCCGATGCCCAGGCCGGCCATGGACTCCGCGACGGCCTTGACGAGGGAGGAGGCCCGCTTGTCGTCGGGGCCGAGGGCGATCAGCCGGTTCATGACGTACGAGACGCCCGCGCGGGCGCGCGGCCAGGCCTGGTTGGCCGATCCGCCGGCGCCGTCGTGGCCGAAGGAGTCGCCGTCGACGCCCGGGCGCGGGTTGGTCCGCAGCCGGTAGCCGCCCCCGCCGTAGACCATGGGGACGTTGATGAGCTGGTCCACCTTGCTGACGCGCGGGGCCCTGGCCTCGTCCAGGAGCCGGCGGGAGAGCAGCACCGGCGGCTCCTCGTACGGGCGGGCCGCGTCGGCGGCGAGGATGCTGTAGAGCGTCGCGAAGGCGCGTGCGGAGCCGATGGCGTTGGCGGCGGGGATCAGGCCGAGGCGGCGGTCCGGGCGGTTCCAGATCTCCTCGTCCTCCGGGAACGGGATCGGGTTCTGCCAGATCTTCTGGGTGAGCGGGTCCTCGCTGGTGAAGTAGCCGCTGAACTGCTCGCGGAAGCCCGTCCCGTACTCGGTGCGCGCCACCGTGTGCTCCAGCTCCGGCGGGATCCCGAAGGAGATGTCGAGCCGGAGCGGGCCGGCGATCTCCTCCGCGAAGAACCGGTCCAGCCGGCGCCCGTCGGCGCGGCGGATCACCTCGGCGACGATCCAGCCCGTCGCGTACGGGCCGTACAGGATGCCCTCCGCGCGCGGGTCGCTCTCCTGCGGCTGGTCGGCCAGCAGCTTCGCCATCGCCTCGGCGTCCGCCAGGTCGTCCTGGGTCAGCCCGGCCGCGACGGCCGGCATCCGCGCCGTGAAGGTCACCACCTCGCGCAGGGTCACCTCCCCCTTGCCCCGGGCGGCGAACTCGGGCCAGTAGTGGGCGACCGGCAGGTCCAGGTCGACGACACCTCGGTCGACGAGGAGGAGCAGCGCGGTGGCGAGGACGCCCTTGCTGCCGGAGAAGATCAGCTGGCGGGTGTCGCCGCCCCACTCGATGCCGCGGGTCGGGTCGGCGGCGCCGCCCCAGAGGTCGACGACGAGCTTGCCGTCGAGGGTCACGGCGACGGCCGCTCCCTGCTCGTCCCGCTCGGCGAAGTTGCGGGCGAACTCCTCGCGGACGGCCTCGAATCCGGGGGCCACGTGGCCGTGGATCAGCGTTTTCTGGTCGATGGGCATGGCGAAGGCGCTCCGATCGGAGGGGAGGTGGGGAAGGAGGGAAAGGGGGCGGGCGGGTCAGCTCCGCGCGGGGACCCGTACGCGCGCCGGTGCGGTCGTCGGCAGGACCAGGCGCAGGCCGTCCTCGTCGGAGGCGGCGCAGGTGACCCCGGTGAAGTCGGCGATGCGGGGTCGGCCCTCGGCGGCGGCGCCGCCGTGCGGGCCGACGACCACGGGGAAGCATCCGGCGGCGCGGGCGGCCAGCAGGCCCAGTTCGGCGTCCTCGAAGGCGATGGCGGCCGTGGGGCCGACGCCGAGCAGGCCGGCGGCGGCCGCGAAGCCCTCGGGCGAGGGCTTGCCCTCGCGGACGTCGTCGGCGCTGACCAGGACCTCCGGGAGCGGAAGTCCGGCGGCGGCCATGCGCCGTACGGCCAGTTCCCGGCCGGCCGACGTGACGAGCGCCCAGCGGTGCGGCGGCAGCGCCGCGAGCAGTGCGGCGGCGCCCGGGACGGCGACGGTGCCGCTGGTGTCGGCCATGTCCTGGGCGACGAGCCAGGCCGTCTCCGCCTCCACGTCGGTGCCGGGCGGGGCGTGCGCGGCGACGGTCTCCGCCGTGCGCTGTCCGTGTGCGGAGGCCAGGATCGCGGCGGCGTCGAGGCCGTGCCGGTCGGCGAAGCGGTGCCAGGTGCGTTCCACGGCGGCGGTGGAGTCCACGAGCGTGCCGTCCATGTCGAACAGCAGGGCGTGAGCGGTCAGTACGAGGGGCATGGCTGTGCCGCCTCCATTCTTCGTCGGTCCAGCCTGCGGGCGAACGCCCGGGCCCGTTCGAGGTCCGCGCGGAGCCGGTTCCCGTCCCCGTCGCGGTGGTCGTTCTCCAGCACGACCGCGTGCACGTCCGGCCGGTGGCGTGCCACGGCGTCCACGGTCGCCCCGACGCGGCCGTCGCCGTCGCCCAGGAGCGGGGTGGCGGCGGTGGTGCCGCAAGCAGCGCCGACGGCGGTGCCGGAGCGGCCGTCCTTCAGGTGGATCTGGTCGGCGAGGTGCGGGGCCGTCGCCTCCACCAGGCCGGGTACGTCGAGGCCGGCGCCGACCGGGTTGTAGCTGTCCAGCAGCAGCCGGAAGGCCGGCGAGCCGACCTCCTCGACCAGCCGCAGGGCCAGGTGCGCGGGCAGTACGTTCTCGTTGGCCAGGAGGAGGCCGTGGGCCCGCGCCTGGGCGGCCGCCCAGCGCAGCACCTCGGCGGTGCGCATCAGCGCCGCCTCGCTGTCGATGGCGCTGCGCCGGAAGCTCGGCAGGAACACCAGCGGGACGCCGAGCTCCCACCCCACGTCGAGCAGCCGGTCGATCACGGCACGGACCCGTGCGGCGGCCAGGGTGCCCGCCGGGGCGGTGAGGCCGATGTCGTTGAGCACGTTGGCCGCCACGCCGAGCGGGACCACGCCGGCGGACGCGGCGGTGCGGCGCAGCCGCCCGACCGCTCCCCCGGCCGTGCCCGGCTTGTCCAGCCAGGGACCGCGCCCGGGCCCTCCGAGGTCGAACTGGAGCCCGTCGACGCGGTGTTGGAAGGCCAGGTCCACGGCGGCTTCGCCGCGTACGGGAAGCCGCCAGTCGACGAGGCCGGTCAGCGGGAAGCTCATGACGGGGCCTCCTGCGCGCGCACGGCGAGCTTCACCAGCCGTCGCCCGTCCACGGTCCGGCCCTCGTCGCGGGCGAGCGCGGTCAGGATCGCGGCCGCGCCGGCGAGGTCCGTCTCGTGCGTGACCAGGTCGCGGTAGTGCTCCGGGTCGCGGCACAGTTCGGCCGCCGCGTACTCCAGGTGCGCGTTGGCCACGCCCCGGTGGCCCAGGACCGACACCGTGCGGCCGTCGGCCGTGGTGAGCCGTGCGACGGCGGGCGGTTCGGGCGTGCCGCCGCAGTTGGCGGCCCGGACCGCGGACAGGTCGGTGCCCGGGAACCAGTCGCTGAAGGCGGGCCTGCGCAGTCCGCCGACCAGGTCCACGGCCACCTCGGCGCCCCGCGTCGCCGCCAGGGCCAGGTCGAGGCTGGGGAGGGTGGCCGGGGCCGGGGTGGCGATCAGGACCGCAACCCGTCCCCGGTCCAGGGTCCCGGCGGGCGTGCCCGCCGGGAGGCCGTCCCGCAGGCCGTCCGGCAGGACCCGGTGGTCGGCCCGGTGCGGCGCCCGCCCGCTCCACTCCAGGCCGGCCTGGGTGTGGTGCACGTGGACGGTCCGGACCGGGCGGCCGAGCCACCGCCGGGCGGCGCGCACGGCGAGGTGGCCGACCGTGCCGTCGCCGATCACGAGCAGGGTGTCGGGTGCGTGCCGGCGCAGCGCGAGCAGGGCGTACCGTACGACCGCCAGCGGCTCGATCAGCGCGGGCAGGTTGCCCTCGGGCACCTGCTCCAGGGGGACGACGAGCCCGCCCCGGACGGCGCTCTCCGGTACCAGCATCCGCGCCTGGAGCATCCCGTCCACGTTGTGCCCGAGGAGGAACGACGGGTCGTCCGGATGCGTGGGGTTGACCACGACCCGGGCGCCCGGCACCAGCCGCGGATCGGCCACCCCCGGTCCCGCCGCGACGATCCGGGCCACCCCTTCGTGGCCCAGCACGGGGGCGCCGTCCTCGCGCAGCCCCCGCAGGATCTGCAGGTCGGTGCCGCACACACCGGCGACGAGGGGGGCGACGCTGAGCTCGCCGGGGCCGGGCGCGGGCGTGGGCCGCGGGCGCAGCCGCGTCGCGTCGCCCTCCCGTACGACGGCGGGGTGCTCGGCGCCGGTACCGGTTCCGGCCGCTTCCGGGCCGGGGCTCGTACGCCGTTCCGCGTCCAGGGCCGCGATGCCGGCGCCGATGAGGCCGTTGGCCTCGCCGGGGGCGCACACGGTGATGCGGTCCGCCGTCCACTGCGGTGCGCGTTCCCCGGTGAGGTACAGCCCCTCCCGGCGGAGGTGGCCGAGGACCGAGGCCCGGTAGTGCGCGCCCAGACCGGTGGCGACCCCGCCGCTGAGGGCGAGTTCGTCCAGTTCCGGATCGAGGCAGAGCGCGGTGCGCAGCACGTCGGCGACGGGCGCGGTGGACGCGTCGAGCAGTTCGGAGGCGAGCTCGTCGCCCGCGTCCAGGGCGGCCCGGAGCGCCGGTTCGAAGGCGGTGCCCCCGGCCGTCGCGCGCCCCAGGTGCGAACGCTCCCAGCGGCCGGGTGCCCGCTCCCGCAGCACGTCGGCCATCCGGCGCAGGCCGGGTCCGGAGGCGTACGAGGACACGTGCCCGGGCCGGCCGCAGTCGCAGAGCAGCTCCACGGGTGCGCCGGCCAGCCGGGCCCGGGCCGGCAGGTGCCCGACCTCGCCCTGCAGTCCGCAGCCGTCGGTGGCGATGGTGCCGCTGCGCAGGTCCACGGTGCGGCAGGCGATGCCGGAGCTGACGGTCATCAGCAGCACCTTGCGGTGGCCGCTGCGGTGCGGTGCGGAGACGAAGTGGAGCAGGGCGGCGGTGACGTCGTTGACGATGTGCCACCGGACGTCGGGGCGCCGGGTGCGCAGCTCGCCCCGCAGGTCGAGCGGGGTGGTCTCGTCGCCGAACAGCGGTGCGGAGCCGTACACGGTGCCGCTGCGGTGGTCGAGGGCCGCGCCGAAGGAGACGCCGGCCACGGAGCCGCCGGGGGTGCGGGGCACCGCCGCGCAGAGGGTGGCGAGGAGGCGTTCGCGCAGCTCCTCCACCGGGGTGCCGGGATGCCGCAGGCGGCTCGGCGAGGGCTGGTTCAGGGTGTCGCCGAGTCCGTCGCCGGGCGACCAGGCGGCGCTGCGCACATGGGTGCCGCCCACGTCGAGGACGGTGATCGGGCCCGGCGCGCTCACTGGGCCGGACCGTCCGCGTAGGCCCGTACGAACTCCAGGGCGCGGGCGAGCTCACCGGCCGTGATGTCGTTGACGAAGACGCAGGAGCCGATTCCGTCGGTCAGCGGCAGGCGCTGCGCGCCGTCCCGGTGCTTGACGGCGTCGGCGAGGCCGACCTCCAGCAGCTCGGGGGTGAACACCGGGTGGGTCAGGGGGAGTCCGCAGCCGGCGATGAGGGCGAGCGCGCGGTGGGCGTCGCCCTCGGACAGGTGTCCGCGCCCGGCGGCCAGCGCGAGGCAGACGGCCATGTCGACGCCGACGGCCTCGCCGTGCAGCAGCGGCGGGTCGGCCCGCAGTTCCAGGGAGGGGCTGAAGGTGTGCCCGTAGTCGACCGAGCGCTCCAGGACGCCTTCCCAGAGGTTCGGCTCCAGCTCGTCCAGCATGCCGGCGATCGCCCGGGAGACGACCTCGCTCATCGCCGCGCCGCAGTCGGCGAGGGAGTCGCTGGTGATCCGGCTGACGTTCTCCTCCAGCAGGTCGAAGAGCGCGCCGTCCTTGATGAGGGCCATCTTGATGATCTCGGCGAGCCCGTTGGCGATGTGCCGTGGCTCCACCGTGCGCAGGAACTCGGGGTCGATGAGGGTGACTTCGGGGGCGAAGTACGTACCGAGGCGGTTCTTGTGGGTGCCGTGGTTGACCCCGGTCTTCACGCCGACGCCCGCGTCGACCTGTCCGACGAGGGTCGTGGGGACCCGTACGTAGGGGGCTCCGCGGCGGTAGAGGCTCGCGGCCATGCCGACGACGTCCATCAGGACGCCGCCGCCGACCACGACCACGCGCTCGGTGCGGCGCAGGATGCCCATCTCGGTCATGGCCCGGGTCACCTCGACGACCTGGTCGAGGTTCTTGGTCTCCTCGTCTCCGGGCATGACCTTCCAGAACGCCTCGACCTGCCAGGCGTCGAAGTAGCCGCGCAGGCCCGGACCGTAGAGCTCGTCGACGGCCTGGTCCACGACGATCAGCGCGCGGACGGCGGTGCGGCCGTCGGCGCCGACCGAGCGGGCGAGGACGGGGTTGGCGGGGTTGAGGAGCCCGCGGGTGAGGGAGACCTCGTAGCCCACCGGCATCTGGGACTGGACGAACCACGTCAGGCCCGGCGGGCGGGGGATGTCGAAGGCTGAGGTGAGGCTGCTGCCCGGACGGGCCGTGGTGATCTCGGACATCGTGGAAGTACTCCGTCTGGAGGTCGGGCCCCGCCGGTCCGGGGATCTCCGGGACCGGCGGGGACGCGGCGGGTTCCGGCGGGGGTCACCCGGCCGGAGGAGGGGGCGCGATCACGCCTCGGGGGCGCCCATGGGTGCGGGCAAGGCGTCCAGTTCGGCGACGTCCCGGTCGGTGAGGTCCAGTGCGGCGGCGCCGGCGTTCTGGACGAGGTAGCGCTCGGTCTTGGTGCCGGGGATCGGGACCACGTGCTCGCCCTTGGCCAGCAGCCAGGCCAGCGCCACCTGCGCCGGAGCGGCCTCGTGCCGGTCGGCCACGGCGCGCACCGCGTCGACGATCGCCTTGTTGTGCGCGAACGCCTCCTCGGTGAAGCGCGGCTGGGTGCTGCGCCAGTCGTCCTTGGGCAGGTCGGCCGGGTTCGTGAAGGCGCCGGTGAGCAGACCGCGGCCCAGCGGCGAGAACGGCAGGAAGGCGATGCCGTGCTCGACGGTGTACGGGAGGACGTCGGCGAAGGCGTCCCGGGTGAAGAGGGAGGCCTCGGACTCGACGGCGGCCACCGCGTGCACGGCCTGCGCGGCGCGCACCTGCTCCAGGCTCACGGCGGAGAGGCCGAGCGAGCGGATCTTGCCCTGGCGGACGAGCTCGGCGAGGGCGCCCCAGCTCTCCTCCAGCGGGACCTGCGGGTCCGCGCGGTGCAGGAAGTAGAGGTCGATGTGGTCGGTGCCGAGGCGGCCGAGGCTGGCCTCGACGGCCGCGGCGAGGTGCTCGGGGCGGCCGTTGAGGCCGATGCCGTTCTCGTCGACGACGAGGCCGCCCTTGGTGGACAGGACCACCTCGTCGCGGCGGCCCTTGATGGCCCGCCCGACCAGGTCCTCGTTGGTGAACGGGCCGTAGACGTCGGCCGTGTCGATCAGGTTGACGCCGAGGTCGAGGGCGCGGTGGATCACGGCGACGGAGGAGTCGTCGTCCCAGCCGTGCGGGTCGTAGCCGAAGGACATGCCCATGGTGCCGAGGCCGATGCGGCCTACTACGGGACCGCCGGTGCCGAGGGTGGTGGTTCGCATGGAGGTTCTCTCTCCTTGAAGGGGGTGGAAGGGGTGTGGGGGGATCAGAGGGCGATCAGAGCCGGACCGACTGCCGGTGCTGGAAGACGTTCCCCGGGTCCCAGGCGCGCTTGACCTGCTGGAGCCGGGCGTAGTTGCCCTTCCAGTACAGGTCGTGCCACGGCACGGCGGACCGGTTGAAGGCCGGGTCCGAGAGGTCGGCGTCGGGGTAGTTGATGTAGCAGCCGTCGGTGACCCCGTTGGGGACCGGGACGCCGCCGGTGTCGGCGTAGACCTCGCTGAAGGCCTCGCGGACCCAGGCGATGTTCTTGGCGTCGTCCTTGGTGTCGTACCAGAGGCTCTCGAAGTTGGTCTTCATGATCGCGTCGCGCTGGGCCACCGCCGTGGCGGTCGGCGACACGGACGCGATCCTGCCGCCCGAGGCGGAGAGCACGATCCCGGCGAAGGCGCTCGGGCTCGTGGTGGCCGTGAGGCTGCGGTACATGGCGTCGATCTGCCGCTGGGGCGTGGCCGTGCGCAGGTGGGAGGACTTGTGGATGCCGCGGGTGGTCGGGTCGAGCTGGGTGGCGGAGATGGATCCGATGTAGCGGGTGCCGCGCAGCCAGGGGTGCAGCCTCGTCGTGGTGTACGCCGAGTCGAGCACGCCCGACGAGCGCCGGGTCGCGGAGCTGAGGCCCAGCGCGAGGTCCATGCCGGCGAGGAAGTCCGAGAGCACGGCGGCGGCGTCGGGGAGCGAGGCGTCCAGCTGGACGACGGCGCCCAGGGAACCGCTGTCGCGGTGGTTGAGCAGCAGCCAGGAGTAGAGCGAACCGGCCGTGGTGCCCGCCGTGTTGTTGCGCTCCAGCCAGGTGCCCCAGTACGTGACCAGGCGGCTGAAGCCGTCCTGCGTGACCTTCTCCCAGGGCCAGTTGGCCAGGGTCAGGTAGATCTCCGACGGCGCCTTGGGCAGCAGCGACTCCGGTCCCCCGGTGGCGCCCGGGGTGCGGAACCAGAACCGGGTGACGATGCCGAAGCTGCCGCCGCCACCGCCGGTGTGCGCCCAGAACAGGTCGCGCAGGCGGGCGTCGGCGGAGTCCCGTGCGGCGATCACGCTGCGGACCGAACCGTCCGCGGCGACCACCACCACCTCCACGGCGTGCAGGTGGTCGACGGTCAGACCGTGCTGGCGGGAGAGGTTGCCGAAGCCGCCTCCGGTGATGTGGCCGCCGACGCCGACGCTGTGGCAGATGCCGCCGGGTATGGTCACGCCCCAGCCCTCGTAGAGGGCCTCGTACACGTCCATCAGGGTGGCGCCGCCGCCGACGCAGAATGCGTTCATCGCCGTGTCGAAGGTGACCTGGTTCATCAGCGACAGCTTGATGTTGATCTTGATGTCGGCGTTGAAGACGAAGTCCTCGAAACAGTGCCCGCCGCTGCACACCGACAGCCGCTTGGAGGTGGAGACCGCCTCGCGGACCGCGGCGACGACCTCGGCCGTCGTCCTCGGCAGCACGATCTTGTCGGGGCGGGCCTGCCAGCGCTGGTTCATGCCCGAGGTGAGATCGGGGTACCGGGAATCGGCCGGGGCCACCGTGACACCGGTCGCCTGGGCGGCGGCCGGGCCGGCCGCGCCCTCGGCACGGGCGGCCGGGGCCTGCGCCAGTCCGCCGGCGGCGGCGGCGGCCAGGGCTATTCCCGAACCCGCACCCATGAACCGTCGGCGCTTTATTTCATTCGTCATCTTCGTCGTTTCCTGGTCTTCGAGTTCATCGGAAGGAAATCCATCCCGTGAATGCAGAAGCGGGGGCGATGAATGCCATCCCAGCAGGAAGGAGCGCCCCCCGGCCAACCTCTGGAATCAACTTCGGCATGTCGGCGCACTTTGGGAACTACGCCTTGATCGGCGGGCCGCGCGGCCGCATCGTCGGGCCTGCCCGGGCGTCCGTCCGGGCAGCGGCACGGGGCCACCGCCGGAGGCGGGACCCCCGGCGGACGGAGTGATGTTGAGCAAGATCCCCGGAGCGCGCGCGGTGCACCACATCGCCTACACCGTGCCCGACCTCGACCAGGCCGTGGAGTTCTTCACCGAGGTCATCGGCGCCGAACTGGCCTACCGCCTGGGCCCGGTGGAGGACCCCGAGGGCACCTGGATGACCGAGAAGCTCGCCGTGCACCCCCGCGCCTCGGCGAACATCGCCATGCTCCGCCTCGGCCCGGTGACCAACCTCGAACTCTTCGAGTACACCTCGCCCGACCAGGACCGCAGCCGGCCGCGCAACAGCGACTGGGGCGGGCACCACTTCGCGATCCACGTGGACGACGTGGACAAGGCCACCGCCTACCTGCGCGAGCAGCCCGGGGTGACCGTCCTCGGGGAGCCGGAGACCATCGTGGACGGGCCCATCGCCGGGGACCGCTGGGTGTACTTCACCACTCCGTGGGGCCTTTCCATGGAACTCATCAACATGCCGGCCGGAATGCCGTTCGAGGAGACCACGAACACCCGTCTCTTCCTCCCGGAAGGCGAGTGGAACTGATGGAGAACCCGCAGGGGACGGCAGGCCCGGCCGTCGACGAGACCGTCAACAGCAATTCCTTCAACCGGGGCGTCATCGAGGAATTCCGGGCCAACGGCGGGTGGGTGAAGGACTTCGGCTCCGTCCCGCTCCTGCTGCTCAGCACCACGGGCCGGGTCAGCGGTCTGACCCGGACCACTCCCCTGGTCCATCTGGCCCGCGACGGCCGCTGGATCGTCTTCGCCGCGAACGGCGGAGCCGCCGTGGCACCCGGCTGGTACCGCAACCTCGTGGCGGCCGGCGAGGGCGTGGTGGAGGTCGGCTCGCGGCGCTTCGCCGTTCGGCCCGAGCCGGTGGCGGAGTCGGAGCACGAGGAGCTGTGGCGCCTGCAGACGGAGCAGGACCCGAACTTCGCGACCTTCCGCTCCAAGACCGACCGGACCATCCCCGTCGTCGCACTGGTCCCGGTCGGCGACGCCGGCTGATCCCGCCCGCGCCGACCACGAAGGAGCACCGCATGACCACCACCGACCCCACCGAGGAGTTCCGGGCCGCACGGGACTTCCTGCTCGCCCACCGGGAGGACTACGACACGGCGTACGCGGGCTTCCGCTGGCCCCGTCCGGAGCGGTTCAACTGGGCCCTGGACTGGTTCGACGCGATCGCCCGCGGCAACGACCGCACCGCCCTGTGGATCGCGGAGGAGGACGGCTCCCACAGCCGTTACTCCTTCGCGGAGCTCGCCCACCGCTCGGACCAGCTCGCCAACTGGCTCCGCGCGAGCGGCGTACGCGCCGGCGACCGCGTCCTGGTCATGCTCGGCAACCAGAAGGAGCTGTGGGAGACGGCGCTCGCCGCGATGAAGCTGCGCGCCGTGGTCGTGCCCGCGACCACGCTCCTGAACGCGGCGGAGCTGGCGGACCGCATCGACCGCGGTGCGGTCCGCCACCTCGTCGCCCGGGCGCAGGACCACGCCCGGTTCGACGCGGTGCCCGGCGGCCTCACCCGCATCGCGGTCGGCCGCCCGGCCGGCGCCGCCCTCCCGGGCTGGCTGGACTACGCGGACTCGCTGACGGCTCCCGCGCAGTTCGTGCCCGACGGCCCGACCCTCGCCGAGGACCCGCTCCTGCTCTACTTCACCTCCGGCACGACCTCCCTGCCGAAGCTGGTCCAGCACACGCACGTCTCGTACCCGGTGGGGCACCTGTCCACCATGTACTGGATCGGGCTCCGCCCCGGCGACGTCCACCTGAACATCTCCTCGCCCGGCTGGGCCAAGCACGCCTGGTCCAGCCTCTTCGCCCCGTGGAACGCGGAGGCCACCGTCTTCGTGCAGAACTACACGCGCTTCGACGCGGGCCGGCTGATGGCGGAGATGGACCGCGCGGGCGTGACCACCTTCTGCGCGCCGCCCACCGTGTGGCGCATGCTGATCCAGGCCGACCTGGGCCGGCTGCGCACCCCGCCGCGGGAGGCCGTGGCGGCCGGTGAGCCCCTCAACCCCGAGGTGATCGAGGCGGTACGGCGCTCCTGGGGGGTGACCGTGCGGGACGGCTTCGGGCAGACCGAGACCACCGTCCAGATCGCGAACACCCCCGGTACGGAGGTCACTCCCGGCTCGATGGGCCGCCCGAGCCCCGGCTTCGCCATCGCCCTGCTCGACCCCGCGACGGGCCGCCCGGCCGAGGAGGGCGAGATCAGCGTGGACCTGTCCGCCGCCCCCACCGGGGTGATGGCGGGCTACGAGGGGGATCCGGAGCGCACGGCGGAGGCGATGGCGGACGGCTACTACCGCACGGGCGACCTCGCCGTACGCGGCCCCGACGGGCGGCTCACCTACCTCGGCCGCGGGGACGACGTGTTCAAGTCCTCCGACTACAAGATCTCCCCCTTCGAGCTGGAGAGCGCACTGCTCTCGCACGAGGCCGTCGCGGAGGCCGGGGTGGTGCCCGCTCCTGACGCCCTGCGCCTGTCGGTGCCGAAGGCGTACGTGGTTCTGGCGGAGGGCTGGGAGCCGACCGCGGAGACGGCGAAGCTGCTCTTCGCCCACTCCCGGACGGCGCTGCCCCCGTACAAGCGGGTGCGGCGCATCGAGTTCGCCGCGCTGCCCAAGACCATCTCCGGGAAGATCCGCCGGGTGGAACTGCGCGCGGCGGCGGAGCGGGGCGACGGCGCAGCCTCGTACCGCGAGGAGGACTGCGTCTGACGGCCGCCGTAGAGGGACACGCCCCGGGCCCGTGCCGTACGCCGGCACGGGCCCGGGGCGTGGTCCCCTGCGGGGCGGCCGCTACGGGGCGTCCGCGTCCCCGGACCGGCAGGCCCAGGTCAGCGGCAGCGTCACGGCGCAGACCGCCGCCGCCGCGAGCGGCAGTACGGCGAACCCGTACGCCCCCGTGATCCCGCTCGCCACGGCCGCTCCGACCGCGATGCCGGCGTTCCCCGCCGAGGCGCCGAGCGTGGCCGCGAGGTCTCCGCCGGGGCCGGCGCGGCGGATCGTACGGAGCTGGAGGGCGGGGGCGAGGCCGAAGCCGGCGAGGCCCCAGACCGCGACGCACACGGCCACGGCCACGGGCCGGCCGTCGCCGAACAGGAAGAGCGCGGCGAGGACCACCACGAGCACCGCCGTCGCCCCGACCACGGTGGCCCCGGCGGCCCGGTCGGCGAGGCGGCCGCCGAGCACGGTGCCGGCGGTGCCGGCGGCTCCGAAGACGAGCAGGTACAGGCCGACGGCGCCGCCCCGGACCCCGACGACCTCCTGGAGGTACCCGCTCAGCTGGGTGAAGGCGGTGAACTGGCCGCAGAACACCAGGACGGCGATCGCCAGCAGCGCCACCACCGGCGCCTTCGCGACGTGCCGGAACTGTGCGCGCAGCGCCTGCTGTCCGCCGGGGACGGAGAGCGGCACTACCGCCCGGGTCAGCAGCAGCGCCGCGCAGGCGAGGACCGCGATGCCGGCGAAGGCGTACTGCCACGGCAGGACCTGCCCGGCGAAGGTCGCCAGGGGCACGCCCAGCAGGTTGGCCGCGGCGATCCCGCCGAACACCACGGCCACGGCCCGGCCCCTGCGCTCCGCCGGGACCAGGCCGGCGGCCGCCGCGGAGGCGGCGCCGACGAACAGTCCGTGCGCGGCGCCCGCGAGCACGCGTACGCCGAGGACCACGGCGAAGTCCGCCCAGAGGGCGGCGACGGCGTTGGCCAGGGCGTAGCCGCCGAGCGCGCCGACCAGCACGAGCCGGCGGGGCAGCCGGAGCGTCAGCGCGCTCAGCAGCGGCCCGCCCAGGCACACCCCGACGGCGTACGCGGTGACCAGCAGCCCGGCCGTGGCGGCGCTGACGTGCAGGCTCCCGGCCATCCGGTCGAGGACGCCGATCACGGCGAACTCGGCGGTCCCCACGACGAACGCGCTCAGCCCGAGAACGGCGAGAGCGGGCCTGCCGCCGGGCGGTGGGCCTTGCGCGGGCCCTTCTACCGGCCCTGCCCCGGGACCCGCTCCGGTCGCGGTTCCGTGCATCGTGAATCCTCCGTGCTCCCGTGCCGACCGTCCATCACGGCGTCTCTGCCGGTCAGCACACCAGCGCCCGTGGCGGCTGTCGTCGCCGACTGCCGCAAGTCGCGACGGGTTTGGCGGAGGCCGCCCGGGGCCCTCAGATCGCGGTGGCGCCGCCGTCCACCGGCATCGCCGCGCCCGTCACGAACGAGGCCCGGTCGCTGCACAGCCACAGCGCCGCCTCGGCCACTTCGGAGGGCGAGGCCATGCGCTTCTGCACGGAGGCATCCGCGAAGCGCTGTTCGAGCTCGGCGTGCTGCCCCAGCACCGCTTCCATCATCTCCGTGCGCGTGGCGCCCACGACCAGGGCGTTGACCCGGATGTTCGCTGCGCCGTAGTCGGCCGCCGCGGCCCGGGTCATGCCGAGGACCGCGTGCTTGGCGGCCACGTAGGCGGCGGAGGCTCCCGTGGCCCGGGTGGCGGCCACGCTGGCCGTGTTGACGACCGAGCCCCCGGAACCCTGGCCCAGCATCACGGGGATCTGATGGCGCATGCAGTTCCACACGCCGAGCACGTTCACGTCCATGGTCTGCCGGAAGACCGCGTCGCCGATCTCGTGCAGCGGCGCGCCCGCGGTGGCGTAACCGGCGTTGTTCAAGGCGTAGTCGAGGCGGCCGTACGTCTCCACGGCCGCCTCTACGGCCTCGCGCATCCGGCCGGAATCGACGACGTCGCCCTCGACCGCGAGGGCGCGCCCGCCGGATTCCCCGATCGTCCGGGCCAGCGCGCGCAGCCGCTCGCCGCGCCGCGCCACCAGGACCACGGCCGCGCCCTGCGCGGCGAACGCGCGGGCGGCCGCCGCACCGATCCCGCTGGACGCTCCGGTGATCATGGCCACCCGGCCGGACATCGGACGCCGGTCGCTCATGCTCTCGCCCGCGGCCCCGCCCGCGCCCCCGCTCACGCCGTCGCTCGCAGGCTCGTACCGGCCGGGACCCCGCTCCACACCGTGCCGCGCAGGGCCTCGGCGTCGATGGCGCGGACCAGCGGCTCGTCGATCGCCTCCAGGGAGTCCACGACGTACCGCACACCGGCCTCGTGCATCAACTGCCGCTGGAAGCTGTGCTCGAACTCGCTCGGGTGGCCGATGAAGGGCACGTCCAGGGCCCTGGCGGTCTCGGCCACCTTGGCCACGTCGTCGACGAACAGCGCCTCCCCGTGCTCCAGGCCGAAGATCCCGGTGGTGATCTCGTGGATGCCGGGGCGGAAGTCGTTGGTGCACACGTAGCGCGGGCCGTCGAACAGCTCGGCCCATTCCCCGAGGAACCGGTCGAAGTGCGGTGCGGGGAGCCCTCCGTAACAGACCGTCCGCAGACCGAGGCCCCTCAGCCTGCGCACGAGGTCGATCGCGCCGTCCAGGACGGCGACCGGGTGCTCGGCGAGGCGGGCCTCGCGCTCCTCGAAGTAGGCCGCGAGGGCCTCCTCCCCGCTGAGCTCCTGCGGTACGGCGGCGGCCATGTTGCGGCCGGCGATGTGCTGGGGCTGCGAGAACACCGCCCGCTCGGTGTCGGCGGTGTAGGCGCCTCCCCGGCCGGTGACGAAGGCGTGGATCACGGGGCTGAAGGTGTCGTTGAGCAGGACACCGTCGATGTTGAGGGCGGCGAGCCGGAGTCGGCCGAGGCGGTGGGGCATGGGTCCTCCCAGGGACGCGCGGAAGCGTGCGTGGACGTGGTCGTACGACGGAACAGCGGTGCGGTGCGCGGTGGTTCGGCGGTGCGTCAGCCGATGAGGACCTTCAGCCGTTCGTGGCTGACCTCGGTGCGGGAAGCGACCGCAGGTACGGCGATGCCGGGCAGCAGCAGGCCCCACATCCGGATGGTGCGCTCGCTCAGGTCCTGCCTGCCGCTGGCCACACTGGAGAACATCTGCATGCCCGTACACGCCTCGGTGACGAACTCGCCCAGCTCCTCCGGCGATACGCCCGCCCGCAGCTCCCCCCTGCCCCGCGCCTCGCGCAGGCAGTCGGCCATGATCCCGGCCCAGGACTGGTAGGGCGTCACGTCGGAGCCTCCCCAGGAGGCCTGCTCCCCGGTCAGCCGGACTCCGGCGCGCAGGAGCGGGTCGACCTGGAGCAGGTGCGACCAGAACAGGGTGATGTCCACCAGGCGCTGGAGGCCTTCGGACTGGAGTCTGGGGACGATGGTCTCGGGCTGTGCGTTCATCACCGCGCGCGCCAGGCCCTCCTTGGAGTCGAAGTGGAAGTACAGGGCGCCCGTGGTGAGCCCGGCCCGCTTCAGGATCAGGTTGACGCCGGCCCCGGCGTAGCCGAGCTCGTCGAAGGTCTCGGCCGCCGCGCGGAGGATCGCGTCCCGCGTCTGGACCGCCCGCTCCTGCCTGGGACCAGCCACGGTCTCCCCCCTCCTCAAAAAAACGGAACGGTCCTTATGTTAACCAGCGAGCACGGGTCACCAGCAAGCCCCATATGCCCCCCAAATACTGCAGGGCCCCCTTGTAGCAGGGAGGGCCCCACCCGCCCACCCCATGGACCTGGGACTTTACTAAAGCTTGGCTTTAAACAAAAGAGAACACTCGTTATGTTGAACATGGAACGGGCGGGGGCCAGCGGATCCACAGACCCCCCCCTGTCCGGATCGACTTCGTTTCTGACGTCCCGGGGGGACAGCATGCTCACGAGCACACTGCCGACAAGAGGCGCATCGCATCCGCAGAGCCGGCCGGTCTCGGCCGCCGAAGTCCACAAGACCGACGCGAACGAACGGCTCCTCACCAGCTGGCGCCCCCTCGGCGCCGACCGCTTCGCCATCGCCGCCCGGTGGCCCTCGCACCACCGCTTCTACGGTGGCGCGTACGGCTCCCGCGACCCGCTGCTGCTCATCGAG
Source organism: Streptomyces sp. TBY4 (assembly GCF_024213195.1). GTDB lineage: Bacteria > Actinomycetota > Actinomycetes > Streptomycetales > Streptomycetaceae > Streptomyces. Next base: position 179,172 of record NZ_JANAVF010000014.1, read on the forward strand.
TGCGTGCGCCAGGCGATCCCGCTGCTCTGCCACGCCGCCTACGACGTGCCGTTCGGCTTCCGGCAGGCCTGGGAGGACCTGTACTTCCAGTGCGACGCCTCGGCGCTCAGCGCCGTGGCCGACCCGTTCTCGACCGAGCTGGACGTCGTCTGCACCGACGTCGTACGCCGCGGCACCCGGCTGGCGGGCATGACCATGACCGTCCGGGCCTCCCTGGGCGGGGTCACCACCGCCCGCGTACGGACCCGGTTCTCGAACCAGTCCCCGGCGGTCTACCAGCGACTGCGCGGCCCCTACGCGGACATGGCCGCGGCCCACGCCCGCGCCCTGCCGCCCGGTACCCCGGTACCGCCCCGCCTCGTCGGCCGCGAGCACACCGAGGACGTCGTCCTGTCCCCGGCGGGAACCCCCGGCCAGTGGCACCTGCGGTCCGACCTCGGACACCCGGGGCTCTTCGACCACCCCGTCGACCACGCCCCCGGGATGCTCCTCCTGGAGGCGGCCCGCCAGGCCGCCCTGGCCCTGTCCCCGCGACCGGCCACCGTGGTCGCGATGAAGACGGCCTTCACCCGCTACGCGGAGTTCGACACTCCGTGCCTGGTCAGCGCCACACCGGTCCTGCCGGCCCCAGGGACGCCGGAGGGGACCAGGGACACCCTGGTCGAACTGCGGCAGAACGGCGGCCCCATCTTCACCGCCGAAGTGACCACCCGTCCGGTGCGCTCCGCCTGCCGCGCAGCGGCGTAGGGCCCCCGGCGCCCCGACTCCTCAGCGCCGCAGCGCCTCGGCCGGCTCGATGCGGGCGGCGCGCCAGGCGGGGTAGAGGCCGGCCAGGACTCCGGTCAGCAGCCCGAGGAGCGGAGCGAGGGCGACGGTGCCGGGGTGGACGACGGGCGTCCAGTCGCGCAGGACGGCGACGCCCACCACGGTGAGGGTGCCGAGGGAGGTGCCGACGAGCCCGCCGAGGGCGCCCAACGCCCCCGATTCGGCGAGGAACTGCGTGGTGATGTGGCGGCCCCGGGCTCCGAGCGCGCGCCGCAGGCCGATCTCCCCGGTGCGTTCCAGGACCGCGACCAGGGTGGTGTTGGCGATGCCGACGGCGCCGATCACCAGGCAGATCCCGGCCAGGATCAGGAAGAGCTGTTCCAGGTCGGAGGTGACCCCGCTGCGCAGCGTCCGCGGGTCGGGCGGCGGTACGGCCTTCAGGTACTCGGGATGGTCGGGCCGCAGCGCGGTGGGGGCGAGCCGGGCGACCTGCTGGGCGGCACCGATGTCGGTGGCGATCAGCATGGTGGTCCCGGTGGACTGGGGCGGGCCCCAGATCTCCTCCGCTGTGGTGCGCGGGACCGTGACCGAGAGGAGGAGGTCCGGCTTGCGCTGCACGTCCTTGATGATCCCGATCACGGCGAAGGGCTCGGAGCCGATGAAGACAGCCGGCCGGGTCTCCAGCGTGGTGATGCCGAGCCGGGCGGCGACGGCCGAGCCGAGGACCGCCACGCGCTGCCGGCTCCCGGAGTGGTAGGCGTCGTAGAGGCGGCCCTGGGCGAGCTCGGGGACGGCGGCCCGCAGGGCACCGGGTGAGGCGGCGACCACTTCGGTGGCGGCGCCACCGCCCGCGGCTCCGCCGACCGGGGCCGAGCGGACGCCGCCGGACGCGGCGTCGAGACGGACCGGGTGGAAGACGCCCGCGTGCTGGACCCCGCCCAGCCGCTCGACGCGCTGGTCGGCATCCGCCGGGAATCCGGGCCCGGCGAAGGCGTTCGCCTGCTGGGCCACGTCCTCGACGGTCACCTCGGTGGCGGTGAGCAGGTTGAAGCGGCTGTCGATCTGGGACGAGGTGGTGGCGGTCAGCCCGAGCACGGCGACGAAGGTGCCGACGCCGAGGACGGTCCCGAGCGCGGTCAGCGCGGAGCGGGCCGGGCGCTGCAGGATCCCGGCGAAGGCCTCCGAGAGGTTGTCGCGGGCCGCGAAGCGGGAGGGCTCCACGCGGCGTGCGGTACGCGGGCGCCTGCCGGGGCGGCCGGTGCGGCTGATCCGGGGCAGGTTCATGCGGGGGCCCGTTCGCGCAGTACGCCGTCGCGGATCGCCACGGTCCGGCCGCCGTGCGCGGCGACTTCCTGGTCGTGGGTGATGACGAGGACCGTCATCCCGTCGGCGTGCAGCTCGTCCAGGAGGGCCAGCACGGTGTCGGCGTTGGCGGAGTCGAGGTTGCCGGTGGGTTCGTCGCACAGCAGCAGCGAGGGCCGGGCGACCAGGGCCCGCGCGACGGCCACCCGCTGGCGCTCCCCGCCCGACAGCCGGGAGGGCAGGGCGGCGAGACGGTGGGCGAGCCCGACCCGGGTGAGTGCCTCGCGGGCGCGGGCGGGACGCTCCTTGCGGGGCACGCCGTTGTAGAGCATGGCGAGGGCGACGTTCTCCAGGGCCGAACGGTGCGGCAGCAGGTGGAAGGACTGGAAGACGAACCCGATGCGCCGGCCGCGCAGGGCGGTCCTGCCGCTGTCGCCGAGCGCGCCGGTGTCGATGCCGTCGAGGAGGTAGCGGCCCGTGGTGGGTGCGTCGAGCAGGCCCGCGATGTTGAGGAAGGTCGACTTGCCGGAGCCCGAGGGGCCGACGACGGTGACGAACTCCCCGCGGCGAATGGTGAGATCACACGGTTTGAAGGCGGCCACCGGCGGCGGCCCGGGGTAAGTGAGGCCGACCTGCCGGAACTCGATGACGGGCGGCACGGCGGGCTCGGTGGCGTCGGCCTCGGCGGCGCCTGCCCCGGCGGTGCCTGTCCGGGTGGTGCCGGCCTCGGCGCTGCCCGCCCCGGTGGTGCCGGCCCCGGCGGCATCGGCCCCGGCGGTACCGGCCCCGGCCTCGGCCCCGGTGGTGCTCCCGGTCATGAACCGCCGCCGGTCTTGCCGGTGTCGGCCTTGCCCCCGGCGCCCTTGCCGCCGCTCCGCTTCTCCGCTGCGCCCGGGTCGACTCCGATGACCACCGAGTCGCCGTCCGCGATCACGCCGTCCCCGGCGGGCCGGATCTCCACGTAGCCGTCGCCGGTCGTGCCGGGCCGGACCTCGACCCGGCGCTGGGCCCCCGTACCGTCCACGACCGTGACGCTGGTGCGGCCGTCGGTTCCGGCGGAGACGGCGGTGACCGGGACGACGAGCGCGTTGCCGTCGGTCGCGGCGGCCTCGACGGTCAGCCGTACGTCCTGACCGGCGAGTTTGGCGTCCAGCGCGGCGAGGGGGCGTACGAGCATCTCGTACCCGCTCGGCCCGGAGGGGGCGGGAGCCTGCTGGCCCGGCCCCTCCCCCGGCCCGCCGCCGTTCGGCGCGGGCGCCGCCGACGCGGTGTCCGCGACCGACAGCACCTCGGCCGCCACGGTGACCCCGCTGACCTCGGAGAGGATCTCGACCTTCTGGCCCGCACGGACCAGGCCCTTCTGGTGTTCGGCGAGCTGCCCGCGTACGACGAGCGCACCCGCGGACAGCGTCATCGCGGCGCCGCTGACCGGGGAGCCGGGGCGGACGCCGACGGAGTCGACGCGGGCGGGGAAGGACTCCAGGAAGACGACCTCGCCCGCCGGGACCATGGGTCCGGCCGCCGCGCGGGCCCCGGCGAGCCGCTCGCGGGCCTTGGCCAGGTCCTCCTGGGCGCGGGCCACGGCCCGGGCGGCCTCCTGGCGGCCGCCCTTGCCGCCGGGCGCGGCGCTCGCACCAGGACCAGTCGCGCTACCCGAACTACCTTCCCTCGCCGCCGCCTTGACGTCCTCCAGGGAGCGTTCGGCCGAAGTCACCGCGTCCTCGGCGTTCGTGACGGCCTCGCCCCCGTCGGCCACCGCGGGCAGCGGGTCGTAGCCGATCGACTTGTAGAACGCGCCCAGCGCGGCCTTGGTCCCGGCCCCGAAGGTGCCCGCCTTGTCGGATCCCGCGCCGTGCCCGAGCCCGGCGAGGGCCTTCTGGAGCTGCTTCACGTCCTCGCCGGTGGCACCCGGCTTCAGGTCCCGGTACACCGGCAGCGCGCCGGGCAGCGCGAAGACAGGGCGTCCGGAGACCTCCAGGAGCACCTTGCCCGCCTCGACGGGGTCCCCCTGGCGCACGGCCACCTTGGTGACCACCGCGGGGCCGGCCCCCTCCCCGCCCGCGACCGCCGGGGTGACCGGGACCGCCTGGGCGGAGGTGACCGTGCCGCGCACGATGAGGGTGTCGCGCAGCACGCGCTTCTCGACCCGCGCCACGAGTACGTCCAGGGGCGGCGGGCCCGCCTCGGCCGCGGCCTGCGCCGGCGACTTGATCACCAGCGAGGCACCGACACCGGCGGCGGAGAGCAGCACGGCCCCCACCGCCACGACCGCCACCCACCTGCGCCGCCGGGCCAACCCGGCTGAGGCGTCTGCACCTTCGACCTCCGGGGCCCGCTCGACCTGCTCGACCTGCTCGACCAGCTCCCGCTGCTCGACCTGCTCCGACTTCTTCGCAGCCAGCACGAGTTCGGCCCCGGGGCGGTCCCGCGCCTCGTCCGTCATCTGGGACCCTGCCCGGCAGCAGCCGTAGACGAATCCGCATCCGCGCAGCCCGACGGCGGGAGAACCGCCGAACACGGCAAGGGGGCAACTACGGATGAAGCCCGTCGAATGGGCACAGCAGACCTCCCGGAACACCCTGCGATCACGGCCACCCTAAACCGCGGAAAGAGCAAGCGACCCGGCCTCAGGACCAGTTGCAATGACGCATGGCCCGTTATCGACTCCAGGGCGTCGGATTCCATCTGCGAGTGCCCGGCCCGGGTCCTCCGACTGCCAGTCGAAGTAAGTCTTGCCGGTGCCGCCGCCGGTGCGGTGACGGGTTCGACGAACGGTTCGGGCTGGGGCCCGGCGGCCGCGGGCAGTGAACCAGATCTTCCGGCTCCTGTACGGCTGACGTCCCCCGGGGAAGGCGTCGCGCGGCGTCCGACGCCGCAGCAGTCACTGAACGCGCGACGCCGCGAGGCTCAGCCGGCCCCGACCGGGAGCAGGCCGACCCGCTCCTCCAGCCAGGACGGAAGATCCAGCAGCCGGACGCCTTCTTGTTCTTCGGGGTCGGTGCGTGCGACCAGGCACACCATGTCCTCGGCTCCGGTGTTGACAGGCATGTGGGGCGTGTCCGCAGGGATGTGGATGTAGTCGCCGGCGCGCAGCAGGGCGTGTTCGGCCAGGTCCTCCCCGTGCCAGACCTCGACCTGCCCGGACTGGATGAAAATGGCCGACTCGTGCCCCTCGTGCAGGTGAGGGCGCCCCCGCGTCCCCGCGGGCATGACCAGCCGGTGCAGACACAACCGCTCCGCGCCCGCGGACTGGGCACTGATCCCCGCCCCGAAGGTGCCGCCCTGGATGCCGTCATAGGTGCCGGTCCGCACGACCGTGCACTGCTTCTGATCTGTCATGCGGGCAGTACACCAGGCAGCCGACGGCGTCAGAGCAGTTCCCGCCACTGGTCCGGCACGGACTGGCAGCCGTGCACGAGCCGGCCGCCGCGTGGGCCTTGATGGACTCGATCCGTCAAGGCGAGGTCTCGCAAACTCCCCGGACCTGCCCCAGGACGCGCTCCGCCGCGGGGTCAAAGTCCTCGACGCATCCCGCAATGCGGGTCAGCGCCTCCTCCAGGCGGTCCGGCGGGACCGTGTAGGAGATGCGGACGTGGTGGGGGGCGGCGAAGTCGGCGCCGGGGACCACTGCGACGTTGGCCTCCGTGAGGAGGAGTTCCGCAAAGTCTGCCGCTGAGGTGATGGTGCGGCCGGCCAGGGTGCGGCCGTAGGTGCCGGAGACGTCGGCGAGGAGGAAGAAGGTGCCGGTGGGGTCTCCGTCGACCTTGATGCCCGGGATGTCCGCCAGGGCCTTGATGGTGGTCAGGCGGCGGTCGTTCAGTTCGTGTCGGCGGCGCTCCAGCTCGGTGGTGAGGTCTGCCGTCAGGGCGCCGAGTGCCGCCTGCTGGGAGATCGAGGACGGGGCCGAGGCCGTGTGGCTCTGGATCGCCGTGATGGCCGCCGCCACGGGAGTGGGAGCCGCGACCCAGCCGATGCGCCAGCCCGTCATGGCGAACGTCTTGGAGACGCCGCCGATGGTGAGGGTGCGTTCGGCGGCTTCCGGGCCGAGTGCCGCGACGGAGACGTGTGCGGTCTCGCCGAAGACCCAGTGGTCGCAGATCTCGTCGCTGATGATCGCCAGGTCGTGGTCGATCGCCACCTGGACGAGTGCGGCCAGTTCGGTCCTGTCGTGGACGACGCCGGAGGGGTTGGCCGGGTTGTTGAGGAGCAGGACCCTCGTGCGGTCGGTGACCGCCGCGCGCAGTTGGTCGGCGGTCACCTTCAGACCGGCGTCGGGGGCGGGCTGGACGGGGACGAGGGTGCCTCCTGCCAGGGCTGCGAGGTGGGGGTAGCTGACCCAGTAGGGGGCCGGGATGAGGATCTCGTCGCCCGGTTCGATCAGGGTGGTGAAGGCGTAGTGGAGGGCTTGCTTGGCGCCGGCCGTGATGACCACCTGGCCGGGCTCGTACGCCGTTCCGTGGCGGTTGACGAAGTCGGCGGCGGCCGCCCGGAGTTCGGGGATGCCTGCGGCCGGGGTGTAGCGGGTGAAGTCGGTGGCGATGGCCTCGAGGGCGGCGTGGGCCGCCGGTTCTACAGTCGGGAAGGCCGGTTCTCCGCTCGTGAGGTTGATGACGTCGACCCCCCGGGCGATCAGCGCCTTCGCCTGGGCGTCCAGGGCGGCGGTCGCGGAGGGCGGTACCTGCGCGGCTCGCCGGGCCAGGCGGATGGGGCCGGTCGCTTCGGGGGTGGACGTCTCAGTGCTCACGAGGTTCCTCGGGGTGGGATTCGGTACGGGTGCGACGGGGTTCAGATGCGTACGCCGTAGGAGGCGACCACGGAGTCCTGGGCGCGGCGGAGTTCGGCCGAGCGGCGCACGGAGTCGCTGACTTCGGCGCAGCCGTCGCAGAAGCGGACGGTGGCGACGAAGGCATCGCTGCGGGCCCGGCGGAACTTGCGGATGGAGCGGCGAATGGACGACATGACATCCTCGATTCATAGATGAGCGTCTATGGGTTGAGGATGGCAGGACTCATAGATGTTCGTCAATGGTTTTGGCGTCGCGTCCCGCCTCCCGGGCAGATCTGGACGCAGGAGGCTTCCATCGGCCAGATTGGGCGCATGATCGAGCCTGCACCCGCCGGGATGTCCACGCCCTGCCGCCCTGAGCCCATGACTGCCGCCGAAGCCGTGGACCTGGCAGCCGCGTTCAAGGCGCTGGCCGATCCGGTGCGGCTGCGGATCGCCAGCATCGTGGCCTGCTGCCCGGCCGGCGAGGTCTGCATGGGCGAGATCGCCGCGTCGTTCTCCGTCTCGGGGCCGACGGTCAGTCACCACCTGAAGAAGCTGCGGGAGGCGGGCGTACTGTCCTCCGAGCGGCGGGCGAACGAGGTGTACTACCAGGTGCGTTCCGACCGCCTGGACGCCCTCATAGGCCAGCTCTCCGCGATGAAGCCGATGGCCGGGGCCGGGCAGGAATCCTGCGCGCTCCCCGCCTGACCCGACGGGGAAACCCCCCGGACATGGCTGCAGCCCGCCCCGGAGCAGGGGGCGGGCCGTTGCCGTCTGTTGCGTTGGCGCTCAGGCCGGGTTGATCAGAGCCACATCGGGGCGGTGTAGCCGAGGACGCACGCACCGGTGAAGAGGATGCCGACGACCAGGGCCACCACGCGCCAGCGGGCGATGAGGAGCATGCCGCTGATGGCGCCGACGCTGGTGCCCGCACCGGTCATCAGGAAGGCGATCGCCGGGCCGGGGCCCATACCGCCCTTCATCAGGGAGGCGATGAGCGGCAGCGAGCCGTCGGAGTTCAGGTAGACCGGGATGCCGATGAGCGCGGCGAGCGGGACGGAGTACCAGTTGCCGCCGCCGAGGTACTCGGTCAGGTAGCGGGTCGGGATCGAGTTGATGATCAGGAAGCCGAGCGTCGCGAAGCCCAGGAAGTAGAGCGCGAGGCGCTTGCTGGTGATCATGAGCTCGTTGCCGAACTCGTCGAGCTTCCAGCGCTTGACCAGGCTGGTCTCGACCGGCGCGGGGGCCGGCGCCGGGGCGATGGGCCGGTTCAGCAGGGCCGTACGGGCCAGGCCGCCGCCACCACCGGATCCGGCCGGGACGCTCACGCCGCCGCCACCGGTCACGTCGTCCTCGGCGCCATCGCTGGTGCAGCAGCTCTCCTCGGCCTTCTTCTCGGCCTCGGTGGAGGTCAGGCGGGCCTGGCCGTCGAGCCAGCCGGTCTTTTCGATGAGCCAGGTGATGGCGCCGGCGAAGAAGCCGAGGACGATCGCGGCCACGAAGAAGGTCACGGCGAAGTCCGGGCCGAACAGACCTATGGAGTAGACGAGTTCCTCCGGGCTGGTCAGCGGCGAGGCGACCATGAAGGTGACGACCGGGGCCCAGGGGACGCTGGAGGCGAGGGCGCCCAGGACGACCGCGGTGGTGCCGCAGGAGCAGAACGGGGTGAGCGTCGCGAGGACCACGGCCCCGATGACCGCCCAGAGCGTCTTGCGGCGCAGCCAGGAGGAGAGCCGCTCCGCGCCGACGTACACCGGGATGGCCGAGGCCACGATCACGCTGATCAGCAGGAAGGGCCAGTTCGCCGCGAGGGTGTGGCCGACGTCCGAGGCTGTCTTGCCCAGGACGTCAAGGACGGTGTCGAACACGGAGAGCTCCAACTCAACTCATAGACGGCTGTCGATGGGTTGAACTCTGTCGGATACATAGATGACTGTCAATGAGTTTGGGGAACAATCCATAGATGGCCGTCGTTGAATCGGGTATGCCTACGCCCATCTCGGAGCTCTGCTGCTCCCCCGTGCTCGCCGGCCCCCTCACCCCCGAGGCCGCCGACGACCTCGCGGCCGCACTGAAGGTCGTCGCGGACTCCACCCGGCTCCGCCTGCTCGGGCTGATCCGCACCCAGCCGGGCGGCGAGGCGTGCACCTGCGACCTCACCGAGCCGCTGGGGCTGACCCAGCCGACGGTCACGCACCACCTCAAGGTGCTCTTCGAAGCGGGCTTCCTGGAGCGGGAGCGCCGCGGACGCCAGACGTACTACCGGATCGCGCCGGGCAGCATGACCGTGCTGTGCCAGGCGCTGGACCCCTCCCCGGAGGTCCTCCCCGCCTGACCCAACTCGTTCCAGCCACGGGCCAGTTGCCTTCGCGCCACGGCGCAGGCGACTGGCCCGTCGGCATGATTTGGCATGAGGGTGCCGCGCGCGCTTCCTGCCAGCAGTGATCCCTTCCACACCCTGGGTGACCTCGGACAGACTCATGACACCGGGAGGGCGACGAGCCCCCCGGAGACCACCGGAACCGGCCAGCAGGCCGCCGGTCACCAAAAAGCCACTGTCATTCCAAGGGGATAGCCATGTCTGTTTCGCGTACCTCGATGAGCCTCGCCGCCGCCGTCCTGGTGTCCGTGATCGGACTTGGTTCCGCCTCCGTACTCAGCTCTTCGGCGATCGGCTCCCTGGCCGGCGCCGGCTGGGACACCGCCCCGAACGGCGCCGGCTGGGACTCCGCCCCCGTCACCCTGGCCGGTGCCGGCTGGGACTCCGCCCCGGTGACGGCGACCGGCGCCGGCTGGGACTCCGCCCCCATCGACCCCTCCACCAACGGCGCCGGCTGGGACTGATCCCCGGCCCGCACCCGTACCCGCACCCCACCCCGTTGACCCGGCCCACACCCCAGAGCCGCCCCCACCCGAGGAGAAGAAAGATGAGCACCACTTGCTGCAGCGCCACCACTGAGGAGCCGGTCCCGGCGCTCGTGGTGCTGGAAGAGCCGGCCACCGGCTGCTGCTCCGCCCCCGAGGCCACCGAAGCCCCCAAGCAGGAGGAGCCCTCCGGCTGCTGCGGCCCGGCCCCCGAGCCGGAGCCCGCCGAGGCCACCGGCTGCTGCGGTCCCGCCGAGCCCGAGCCCGTCTCCTGCTGCGGCTCCACCGAGCAGGAGGACCCGGCCGACGTGCGGACCGGCCTTACGCTCGACGACGCCGTCGCCGCCCTGGGCGGCAGCGTTCCGCAGGCCACCGACCCCGCGCCGTACGTGCTTCCGCACTGGCTCAGGGCCACCGAGGCCAGCCTCGAAGGCTCCAAGCCCTGGTACACCGTGGCCGACCGCGGCGAGGGCGAGCTCGCCTTCCTTCCCGGCTTCCTCTTCGACGCCGACCCGATCGTGGACGTCGACCCGCGCACCTACCTGGGCTGGCAGCCCAAGAACGGTGCGGTCGCCTGCTGCTCGGCCACGTCCTGCTGCGACACCACCAACGACACCGTCGAGGCGCTCGGCACCGAGGCCTTCTTCCCGGCGCTGCTCCTCGGCTCCCCGCTCGGCTACCGCTCCGAGGCCTCCGCCTCGGTCGAGGACCCGCTGCTGGTCGCGGACCTCGTCGACCGCATCGTCCCGGCCGCCGCCGAGGCCGGCGTACGGTCGATCGTCGCACCCTGGCTGCACGACGGCCCGTACAGCGAGGTCCTCGCGCTCGCCCTCCAGGCGTACGGCGGCGACATCGCCTTCCACGGCGAGAACAACCTCCTCGACCTCCAGCACGACAGCTACGACGCCTACCTCGCCTCCCTCCCGGCCCGCAAGCGGCGCCGCGTGAAGGAGGACCGCGACCGCGCGGCGAACTCGGGCACCCGCATCGAGCGCAAGGACCGCGAGGAGCTGCGGCCGCTGGTCGGCCGGATCTCCGAGCTGATCACCCAGAACCGGCAGAAGTACGGCGGCGGCGAGGACGAGGCGCACATCGGCGCGCTGCTCAGCGCGCTCGTCGAGGGCGAGGCGGACGTCCGCGCGTACCTCGCCTACAAGGACGACGAGGTCGCCGCCGTCTCGGTGACCGTCCGCCAGGGCAAGCGCCTGTTCGTGAAGTGGGCCGGCTTCGACTACGAGGCGCTCGGCGAGCGCAGCGGTATCTACTTCGAGATCGTCCTGGACCGTCCGCTGCGCGACGCGTACGCCGAAGGCGTCACCTCCATCGAGGCCGGTCCGGGCGCCGACGAGGCCAAGCGGCTGCGCGGCTTCAAGCCCCGCCAGATCCGCTCGGCGATCCTGGTCACCGACGCGGCCCTGCGTCCCGAGGTCGCCAAGCTGCACGCCGTCTTCGGTGCGGCCCGCCGCGAGGCGCTCGGCGCGACCACGGAGGACGAGCCGACCACGGCGATCGGCCGCCTGAAGGCCAAGCTGCTCGGCGGCTCCGCCTACGAGCCGATCCAGCCCCTCCAGCCGGAGGGCGGCTGCTGCGGCTGACCTTCATCCACATATCCACACCCCCTGAGCAGGCCCGGTGCGCGATGCGCGCGCCGGGCCTGCCGGCTGTGCGGGCCCTGAGGCATCGCAGCTCACCGAATCCGGCCCGCCGGGACCTTCGCACTGCCAGGGCTGACAGTCCGAGGGGGCGAGCTCTGGGGGGCGCGGTGGAGCGAAGCAGAGGGTTCGAGTGGTGGATGACCAAGGGCACGGCCCGCAGCAACTGGCCCCGGCTGCACCGCCGGATCGCATCCCGAAGCACCTGGGGCTGATCCACCCGCGGCTCCGCACGACCGGCCCGGACCTGCTGATGTCGCACCTGGGGCCGTAGGCGGCGCGGGCTCAGTCCGTCCAGCCGGCCTTCGACGCAAGGACGCCGGCCTCGAAGCGGCTGCGGGCGCCGAGGCGGGCCATCATCTCCGACATCATGCGGCGGGCGGTGCGCAGGCCGATGCCCAGCTTCTTGGCGGCGATCTCGTCGGTGGCGCCCTGCGTGAGCTGGCGCAGCAGTTCGCGCTCCTGCGCGGTCAGGCCTGCCTCATCGCGGTCCCGAGTGCTGCCGATGGGGGCGGCGGCGGCCCAGACCTGCTCGAAGAGCGAGGCCAGCGCAGTCAGCACGCCGGGGCCGGTCAGCTGGACCGCACCCTTCTTGGTGTTGCTCGGGTCCACCGGCAGCAGGGCCACCTCGCGGTCGAAGAGGACCATGCGCAGCGGCAGCGCCGGCACGGTGCGGACCTCGCCGCCGTTGCCGTGGAGCCACTGGGCGTACTCGATCGTGGGGGTGTCGTTGCGGACGCTGTCCAGATAGACGGTCAGCACCCGCACTCCGCGCCGCATCAGGTCCTCGTCCAGCGGCCGGCTGGCGTCCAGGCTGGCCACGGACTGCGCACCGCCGGGCATGAAGGACAGGCACTCGCTCGTGGAGCGGTGGGCGAGTTCTTCGAGGCGGGCCTGGATGGCGTCGATGCCCTGGAGGTACTCGACACCGTGCCGCTCACCGGTTCGCAGCTCCGAGTACTCGCCCAGGAGCTTGCTGATGGCTACCTGGCTTTCGGCGAACTGCTGCTGCTGCGCCAGCAGATTGGCCTGCTGGCGTTGGAGCAGCAACTGGAAGCCGAGGTCCGGGCTGACGGGTCTGAGTCCGCCGGGTGCCTGGATGGAGCGTCTCAGCAGGTTCAGTTCGGCCAGCCGGTCCAGGGCGCCGCGTACGGCCTCCTCCGGGCAGCTCAAGTGGACTGCGATTTCCGCAACTCCCCAGTCCTGCTGGGTCAGCATCAGTCGGTAGATCGACTCTGCTTCGGTATCCAGTCCCAAACTTGCCAGCACAGCGACCCCCCGCTTGACGTCTCATATGTCGAGACAATTCCTCAACTCCATCGGCGGAGGCCGATCTTGACAGGTCAGGGATCTGGCCGACAAGAGACGTCCGCAGGATGAGCACCCTTGCGCGCACCGCCAGAGGCGCCGACGGCCGATATCCGGGCCGCTTTCAGGCAGGTGCCTGCCGGTCGCACTTCATGCCAGCGGGTAAGCCTTCCGCCCCCTCGGAATGCTCAGCAAACTGGTGATCACAGGGCAGCGGAAGTCCCGAGAAACGGAATCCGCAGCGCGTCGAGAACGCCCCCTGCCCCAAGCCGATCCATCACCCCCCACACACGGAGGACAGCCATGCCCGCTGCGCGAAAAGCCCTGCGCCTGATGAACAGAGCGGCCGCGGTCATGCTGGGCTTCTCCCCCGCCGGCGGACACGGCTGCGGCCCCAAGTGCCGCCACACGGAGCTCTACAGCGCCGTCACCCAGGCCGAGGCCGACCAGCACGTGTGGTCCGTACCAGGACTTACCGCCCGACCGGGAGGGCCCATGTTCATGGCCACCGCCACGCTCGTCGCGGCCCGCGAGAACGAGGCCGCGAAGCTGGAATCGGCCGTGGTCACGGACATCGTCTGGGCCGCGGCAGTGCCGGCGGACGACCTCGAACACGTCCACGCGAAGACGACTTCCGGACGCATCGAGCTGACGTTCTTCCACCGCACCAGCACCCTCGACGGCGCATTGTCCGCAGCGGCCGAGATTTGCCGCCGCGCACTGAATTCCAGCCCCACCTTGGCGCAATGGCGAATTGCCGTCACCCCCCAACTTCCCGACGCCATGCCCGGCTCGGGCGCCGTACTCGCGTGACCCAGATCACACCCCAGCATCAGGAGTCCCACCCCATGAGCGCTCTCAACGACCCCCGCCTGAAGGCCGAACAGCTCGCCGTCGAGACCATCGACTCGATCGACCACGAGGTACGGGTCCTCGGATCGAAGAGCTACACCAACCGCCAGATCGCCATCGCGGCCCTGGCTGCCCTCGACGGCAAGACCGGCGTGATCGACGGCGCCCTCGTCTCCGACGACACCATCTACTTCGCCAACGCCGTCGCCTCCTTCGGGCACGTCAGCGTCGAGATCGACCACGACAACTACCGCTTCACCCTCACGCCCACCGGCAAGCCGATGGTGGCCCCCGAGGACGACATCTTCGTCGGCGGCGCGGGCACCCCGCTGCGCTTCCTGATCTCGATGGCGGGCCTCGCCGAGGGCATCACCACCGTCACCGGCAACACCCGTATGCAGGAGCGCCCCTTCGGCGACCTGCTCGCGGCCCTTCCGGCCCTCGGCGTCGAGGCGGTCGCGGTGCGCGGCAACGGCTCCCCGCCGATCCAGGTCACCGGCGGCAACTTCGTCGGCGGCAAGACCAAGATCTCCGGCGCCATTTCCTCGCAGTACACCTCCTCGATCCTGATCAGCTCGGTCCTCGCCCAGCAGGACACCGAGATCGAGATCGTCGACGAGCTGGTCTCCAAGCCGTACGTCGAGATGACGCTGGCCACCCTCGCCGAGCACGGCATCACCGTCGAGCGCGACGGCTACCGCAGCTTCAAGGTCCCGGCCGGCCAGTCCTTCAAGGGCGGCCACGCCGTCGTCGAGCCCGACGCCTCCGGCCTGTCGTACTTCATCGCCGCCGCCGCGATCCTCGGCGGCCGGGTCACCATCCCCGGCATCGGCTCCACCTCCCACCAGGGCGATGTCGGTCTCGCCGAGGTCCTGGGCCGGATGGGCGCCCACGTGGAGATCACGGAGAACTCCATCACCGTCAAGGGCGGCGAACTGCACGGCATCGAGGTCGACATGGACGCCATGCCCGACGTCGTCCCGTCCCTCGCGGCGGTCGCTGCCTTCGCCCAGGGCAAGACCCACATCACCAACATCGCCAGCCTGCGCGTCAAGGAGTGCGACCGGATCGCGGCCGTCACCACCGAGCTCCGCAAGATGGGCATCACCGTCGACGAGTACGACGACGCCATGACCATCCACGGCGGCACCCCGCACGGCGCGGTCATCGACACCTACGACGACCACCGCATCGCCATGACCTTCGCGATCATCGGCCTGCGCACCCCCGGCGTCGTCATCAACGACCCCGGCTGCGTCGCCAAGTCCTTCCCGGCCTTCTGGAACACCCTGGACACCCTGCGATGAGCACCGGCACTGCCACCAACGGGATCCTGCTCGTCCTCGACGGCTGGGGCCACGCCGCCCCCGGACCCGGCAACGCGCTCACGAACGCCCACACCCCCGTCCTCGACGCCATCGCCGCCAAGCACCCCTCCACCGTCGTGGAAGCCTCCGGCGAGCACGTCGGCCTCCTGCCCGGCACCGTCGGGAACTCCGAGATCGGCCACATGGTCATCGGCGCCGGCCGTCCGCTCGACTACGACAGCGTCCTGGTCCAGCGGCAGATCGACAACGGCGAACTGGGCGACAACCCGCGCCTGACCGAAGCCCTCGACCGGCTGGCGTCCACCGGCGGAGCCCTCCACCTGGTCGGCCAGGTCTCCGACGGGATGATCCACTCCCACGTCGACCACCTCCACGCGCTCCTGACCATCGCGGCGTCCCGCGGTGTGCAGCGCGTCTGGGTGCACGCCATCACCGACGGCCGCGACGTCGCCGACCGCACCGCCGGTCACTACCTGGCCCGCGTCGAGGAGTTCTTCGCCACGACGGGCATCGGGGCCCTGGCCACCGTCTCCGGCCGCGGCTACGGCCTCGACAAGAGCGGTGACCTGGAGCTGACCGCCAAGGTCAGCGCGGCCGTCGCCGACGGCAAGGGCGCCACTGCCCGCGACTACGGGCAGGTGCTGGCCGGCGCCGAGAACGGGGACGTGTGGATCACTCCCACCGTCCTCACCGACGCCGACGGCGAGCCGCTCGCCACCGTCCGCGACGGGGACACCGTCCTGTTCACCAACTTCCGCAGCGACCGCATCCAGCAGCTCGCCGACGACCTGGTCCAGATCCTGACCGACGCGGACGTCGCCGTGCTGTCCCTGACCCAGTACGACACCCGGGCGGACATCCCCGCCCTCGTCGGACGGGCGGACGCCTCCGGCGGCCTGGCCGACGTACTCGAATCGCACGGGCTGCGCTCCGTACGCATCGCGGAGCAGGAGAAGTTCGAGCACGTCACCTACTACGTCAACGGCCGCGACGACCGCGTCCGCGAGGTCGAGGAGCACGTCCGCATCACCGCGGACACCGCCCCCGACTACATCTCCCGGCCCGAGATGAACCTCGCCCGGGTCACCGAGGCCATCACCGCCGCCGCCCGGCGTGACGACGTGGCCCTGGTCATCGCCAACCTCGCCAACATCGACGTCGTCGGGCACACCGGCGACCACGACGCCACCGTCAAGGCCGCCGAGCACACCGACCGCGAGGTCGCGACGATCCTGACCGCCGCCGCGGCCACCGGGCGCTGGGTGCTGCTCGTCGGCGACCACGGCAACGCCGAGCGCATGTCCAAGCCCGGCCCCGACGGCGCCCCGCTCCCGTACGGCGGCCACACGACCAATCCCGTACCGGCGGTCGTCGTCCCCGCGCCCGGACACATCACCGGCGAGCGCCTCGCCGACGGCGGCAGCCTCGCCGACATCGCACCCACCGTCCTCCACCTGCTGGGCCGCCCGAACGGCCCCGCCATGACCGGCCGGAGTCTGCTGTGACCACAACCGCGATCAGCCCCCTCGCCCCCTCGATCCCGGACGGGTCCGTCTTCGCCCCCGCCTTCGCAGCCGACGCGGCCGTACGCGCCGTGGACGCGGGCAGCCCCGCCCTGGAGGCGTACGTCGCGAGCGACCCTCAGGGCCGGGTGCACGTCCTGACCGTCCGCAACGGCACCGACCAGGACCAGGAGCTGTTCCCCGAAGGACTGCTCCCGGCCGGCGACGACCCGCTGTTCTTCCTCGGCGGAGCCTCCACCACCGACGAGCACGACGGCCGGCTCGTCGCCCGCCTCGCCCCCCACGGGCACGTCCGGCTCGGGCGGATCACGCACGACGGCAAGCCCAACCACACGACACAGGAGCAGCCCGCATGACCACCGCCACCGGCTCCCGACCGCGCATCGCGCTGATCGGCGACCACGGCAAGTCCCCCGCCCACGCCCGGCTCGACACCTTCCGCGCCGAACTGGCCGTGGACACCGAGTGGGTGCCCAGCGAGACCATCACCGGGCCCGAGTCCCTGGAGGGCTTCCACGGGATCTGGGTCGTGCCCGGGTCCCCGTACGAGAACAAGGACGGCGTGCTGTCCGCCGTCCGGCACGCCCGCGAGAACGGCATCCCCTACCTGGGAACCTGCGGGGGCTTCCAGCACGCGCTGATCGAGTACGCCCGTACCGTCGTCGGCCTCACGGACGCGGACGACGTGCAGTACGACCCCGAGGCACCGACCCCGCTGATCGTGCCGCTCACCTGCTGCCTGGCGGGCGAGCAGGCCCCGCTCCTGCTCACGGCCGGCAGCCGGCTCGCCGCCGTCTACGACGACGCCGAGCTGACCACCGAGACGTACCACTGCAAGTACGGCCTGAACTCCGACTTCGTCGAGCGCCTGGCCGACGCGGGCGTGCTGTTCAGCGGCTGGGACACCGAAGGCGCACCGCGGGCAGCCGAGGTCCCCGGCCACCCGTTCTTCATCGGCACGCTGTTCCAGCCGGAGCTGGTCTCCGGCCCCGGCAACGTCCACCCGCTGATCAAGGCGTTCGCGGCCGAAGTGGCCGCCCGTGCGGTCGTCGCGGCCTGACGTCCGGGGCTGCTGCTGCGCTAAGCCTGCTGCTCCGCGTCGCCCCAGATGAGGGCGTTGAGCACGTCGCGCCGGTCGGGCGCGACCGCGTACCAGGCCCAGGTCCCGCGCTTCCGGCGCGTGACCAGGCCGGCGTCCGAGAGGACCTTCATGTGCTGACTGACCGTCGACTGGGCCAGGCCCAGGAGCGGCGTCAGGTCACAGACGCACGCCTCGCCGTCCGGGGCCGCCAGCAGGACGCTGAGGATCTGCAGGCGCGTCGGATCGGACAGGCCCTTCAGGGTCCGCGCGAGGACCTCCGCCCGCTCCCGGGGCAGCGGATCCACTTCGAGGGGCGGCCCGCAGGTCGGGTCCTCTTCGATGAAGGCCAGGAGCCGAGGGGGCTGCCCGGTCACCTGTTCTACGGACATACAGGTCAGCCTACGTCCAAGGGCTGAACGCCCAAGTCGAAGATCGTTCTGTTCACTCATTGTTGGCCGGTAATTAAGCCGGATCCCGACCACCCTCCGGCCCCCTCCCGGCAGGTGGGTGCCGCACGCGGTTCATGCCATACGGAACCTCTTCTCCGGCACCCTCCCACCGACCAGACTCCCGATCACCAGGGTGGCCCGACCTCCACCCGCCGGTAATCCACCCATCGTTCACCAGCAAAGGCACCGCCATGTCTGCCATCACCACCACGCCCGACCACACTCCGTCGCTCCTCACCAGAAAGCAGAAGCAGGCCGGTTTCGCCTCGTCCGCGGCCCTGCTCCTCGCCACCGTGCTCACGGGCTGCGCGGGTTCCGCCCAGGCCGATTCCTCCGCGCTGCAGGCCAGCGGATCCACGACCGTCGCCCCGGTCGCCTCTGACGCCGCCGAGGCCCTCAAGGGCCGCGGCCTGAAGATCACGGTGGCCACCCAGGGTGGTTCGGCCGGCGGCATCTCCCAGCTCGGCGCCAAACAGATCCAGGTGGCGCTGAGCTCCAAGCCCCTGTCCGACGAGGACAAGAAGTCCCACCCCAACACCGACTTCGTCACGACGCAGATCGGCGCCGACGCGGTCGGCATCATCATCACCAAGGAGGTCTCCGACGGAGGCGTCAAGAGCCTCACCAAGGAGCAGGTGAAGGGCCTCTTCGAGGGGACGATCACCAACTGGAAGGAGGTCGGCGGCCCGGACCTGAACGTCTTCGTCTACGACAAGGAGCCCGGTCGCGGTACCCGCGAGGTGCTCGACAAGTTCGTCTACGGCAAGGGGAAGCCCCCGCTGCCGCCGCAGTCCGCCAACTACGCCGTCGTCGGCGGCAACCTGGAGACCCGCAACAAGCTGGAGTCCACCCGCGGCGCCATCGCGCCCCTGTCGACCGGCTTCATCGAGGGCCGTGACGGTCTGGTGGCCGTGCCCCTGGACGGCGTCGCCCCCACCCTCGAAAACGTCGCGTCCTCCAAGTACCCGATGACCCGGCCGCTGTTCATGATCACTGACGGGCAGCCGAAGGGCGCCGTCAAGGAGTACATCGACTACCTGCTCTCGGCCGAGGGCCAGAAGCTCCTTCCGGTGCACGGCTACCTGACCCGTCAGCAGATGGGTCTCTGACCGTGAGCGTCACTCTGGAGCGCCCGGCCGAGGTCCAGGCGCCCGGACCCACAGCGTCGCGGCCGCCCGCCCAGGGCGGCCGCCCGCGGCGGGCGAGATGGGTGTGGGGATGGGTGTACACCGGGATGTTCTCGGTGGTCCTCGTCATGGCCGTGCTCGTCGGGTATCTCGCCATCGGCATCGCGAGCGGTGACGTCGACTGGCTCAACCTGGTCTCCGACCCGTCCTGGAGCCCGGTCAACGGGGCCTTCGGCGCCCTGTCCATGATCTACGGCTCGGCCGTCGTGTGCGTCCTGGCCCTGCTGCTGGCCGTGCCGGTCGGCTGGTCCGCGGCCATCGCCCTGTCGGAGTACCTGCCGCCGCGCTTCGCCCGGCCCCTGCGGCTGAGCGTGGAGCTGCTGGCGGCGGTCCCCTCCATCGTCTACGGCCTCATCGGCATCATGGTGATCCGGCCGTTCGTCTCGATGCTGGGCGGAGTACCGGGCGGCGACAGCCTGCTCGCCGCCGGCATCGTCCTCGCCGTGATGATCATGCCGACCATCGTGGCCGTCAGCGTGGACGCCCTGTCGGCCGTCCCGGCCCGCTACCGGGAGGCCGCGTACTCCCTCGGCCTGACCCGCCGCGAGGTCGTGCGCGCTGCCGTACTGCCGCAGGCCCGGGCGGGCATGCGCGCCGGCGTCCTGCTCGGCCTGGCCCGGGGACTCGGCGAGGCCATCGCGGTCTTCATGGTCATCGGCCGCGCCGACGGAAGGCTCCCGGCGTCCCCCGGAGACTTCTTCGACTCCCTGGTCCGCCCCGGCCAGACCCTGACCACCAAGCTGGCCGGCCCGGAACCGATGCTCGCCGGTACGTCCGGCCCCTACTTCGCGGCGCTGTGCGCCCTGGGCGTCATCCTGCTCCTCCTGGTGGCCGCAGCGACCGTCTGGGGCACCCGGAAGTCCTCGAACCGTCCCGCCAAGCGCGGCCTGCGCGGCCACAAGGCCGCCACCCGCCTGCGCATTCCGCGCGACCGGTTCACGACCCTGCTGCGGATGGGCGCCCTGGCGCTGCCTGGAGCCCTCCTCCTGGGCATGCTCGCCATCCTCCTGACCCGGGGCAGCTCCGCACTCAGCCCGGCCTTCTGGTTCTCCCCGTCCACGGGCGCCGCCGGCGGCGGAGTGCGCGACCAGATCCTCGGCACGCTCCTGCTCCTGGGGACCACCGCCCTGATCGCCCTGCCCCTCGGCTACGCGGCAGGCGTCCTGCTCGGCACCCGGGCGACCGGGAAGACCACACGTGTACTGGAAACCCTCACGGTCGCCATCGGCGGAACTCCCACCATCCTGCTGGGCCTTGCCGGCTACGTCCTGTTCTGCTCCGCCATGGGCTGGGGCCGGTCCTGGCTGGCAGGAGCCATCGTCCTGGTGCCCGTGGTCGTACCGGTCGTCGCCCTCACCACGGCAGGGCGCATCCGGAGCATGCCGCCCGAGATCACCGAGAGCGCCCTGGCCCTCGGCCTGACCCGCGCCCAGTACATCCGCTCCGTGGTCATCCCGTACACCTGGCCGGCCACGCTCACCGGTCTGCTGCTCGGCCTGGCCCGCGCGGCCGGCGAGACGGCACCGCTGATCTTCACCGCCACGGTGTTCTTCGGAGCGCCCGCCGTACCGGCGGGGATCGTCAACTCCCCGGTGCAGGCGCTGCCGACGCACATCTT
Source organism: Streptomyces sp. TBY4 (assembly GCF_024213195.1). Classification (GTDB taxonomy): domain Bacteria; phylum Actinomycetota; class Actinomycetes; order Streptomycetales; family Streptomycetaceae; genus Streptomyces. The sequence continues at coordinate 199,869 of NZ_JANAVF010000014.1, forward strand.
CACCCTGTCCCAGGACTCGGGTGCCCCGGAGGCGATCACCCAGGCGTGGGGCAGCGCCCTGGTCCTGGTGCTGATCACCGCAGCACTTCTCAGCCTGGCGGTGGCCCTGCGCAACCGCTTCGAAGGAGCACGACGATGGACCACGTGATATCCGTCCGCGACCTGCGGGTCCTCGACGGCAAGAAGACCCTGGTCGGCCCCGTCACCTTCGACCTGACCCAGGGCTCCACCACGGGCCTGTGCGGCCCCTCCGGCGCCGGCAAGTCGACGGTGCTGCGCGCCCTGGTCGACCTGCTGCCCCACGGCCTCACCCGCGAGGGCCACTTGGAGGTTCTGGGACGCTCCTTCCGCCACCGCAAGGGCGACTCCGGCCTGCGGAGCACGGTCGTCCTGGTGCCGCAGACGCCCGTGGTCTTCGGCGGGAGCATCCTGGACAACGCCCTCTTCGGGCTACGGCACTTGGTACGCGCTTCCCGCTCCGACCTGCACGACCGGGTGGAGCAGGCCCTGAAGGAAGCGGGGCTGTGGAACGAGGTCTGCAACCGGCTCGACTCGCCCGCCCAGTCACTCTCCAACGGGCAGCGCCAGCGCCTGTGCCTGGCCCGCGCCCTGGCCCTGGAACCGGCGGCCCTCCTGCTCGACGAGCCCACCAGCGCGCTCGACGAGCGGAGCCGGGACACGGTCGAGGAGTCGGTGGCCGCCCTGCGCGGCAACCGCACGGTCCTGCTCGTCTCGCACGATCCGGCGCAGGTGGAGCGGCTCTGCGACCGCACGGTCCGGCTGGAGCTGCCGGAAACCCTGACGTGCTCGCCGGCGGCAGCCGCCTGAGCACAGCGCACACCGCACAACGCATGCAAGCAATGAGAACCGGGCCCGGTCCGTCGTGTCGACATCACGACGGGCCGGGCCCGGAGTGCGTGACCGGGGCGACGGCCACGCCGTCGCCCCGCCCCGTTACGCGACCGGCACGAGGGCTTCCACCCGTACGTCGGCCAGCGCGGCCAGGTACCGCTCCGCGTCCAAGGCCGCCGAGCAGCCGGAGCCCGCCGCGGTGATGGCCTGGCGGTATATGTGGTCCACCACGTCGCCCGCGCCGAAAACGCCCGGGATGTTCGTACGGGTCGTGGGGGCCTGGGTCTTGAGGTAGCCCTCGGCGTCCAATTCGAGCTGGTCGGCGAAGAGTTCCGTACGGGGGTCGTGGCCGATGGCGACGAACAGGCCCGTCACGTCCAGGTCGCGCGTCTTGCCGGTGAGGACGTCGCGCAGGACGAGGCCGGAGAGCATCCCGCCGGTCTCCTTGATCTCGGCGACCTCGCTGTCGAAGGCGAAGGAGATCTTGTCGTCGGCGAACGCCCGGTCCTGCATGGCCTTGGAGGCGCGCAGGGTGGAGCGGCGGTGGACGATGGTGACCGAGCGGGCGAAGCGGGTGAGGAAGGTGGCTTCTTCCATGGCGGTGTCACCGCCACCGACCACGACGATGTCGCGGTCGCGGAAGAAGAAGCCGTCGCAGGTGGCGCACCAGGAGACCCCGCGGCCGGAGAGCGCGTCCTCGTTCGGGAGGCCGAGCTTGCGGTAGCCGGAGCCGGTCGCGATGATCACGGCCTTCGCGCGGTGGACGGTCCCCTCGGAGTCCGTCAGCAGCTTGATCTCACCGGTCAGGTCGACGGAGACGATGTCGTCGTCGATCATCTCGGCACCGAACTTCTCCGCCTGCGCCCGCATGTTGTCCATGAGGTCGGGGCCGTCGATGCCGCTGGGGAAGCCGGGGAAGTTCTCGACCTCGGTGGTCGTGGTCAGCGAGCCGCCGACGAATATGGAGCTGCCGAACAGCAGGGGCTTCAGCTGTGCGCGGGCCGTGTACAGGGCCGCGGTGTAACCGGCCGGGCCGGAGCCGATGATGATGACCTCGCGCACCTCGTCGGTGGCGGCGTCAGCGGCGGCGTCGGTGTTCGTCGTCATGATGCGGTCAGTTCTCCTGCTTCTTCGCGGCCTTGGCGTCGATCTCGGCGATCAGGCCTTCGATGAGGCCCTTGATCTCGTCACGGATGGGGCGGACGGCCTCCACGCCCTGGCCGGCCGGGTCTTCCAGCGCCCAGTCGAGGTAGGTCTTGCCGGGGAAGTACGGGCAGGCGTCGCCGCAGCCCATGGTGATGATGTAGTCGGACGCCTGCGCGGCCTCGGGGGTGAGGACCTTCGGCTTCTGGTCGGAGATGTCGATGCCCAGCTCCGCCATGGCGGCGACGGCCGAGGGGTTGATCCGGTCTCCGGGAACGGATCCCGCGGAGCGGACCTCGACGCGGTCGCCCGCGAGGTGGCGGAGGAACCCGGCCGCCATCTGGGAGCGGCCCGCGTTGTGGATGCAGACGAACAGGACAGAGGCGGCAGGAGCGGAGGACATCTGTTCTTCCTTGGGGTGGGATCTGCTGCGGTGGAGAGGGACGGGGCCGGGGACGCTCAGGGGGCGCAGCCCATCGTGATCACGATGTCGGCGGCCTCGACGAGCCCCTCCGTCAGCCCCTGGGTGTGGGCGAGGGCTTCCAGCCGCTCGGCCCCCGCGGCCAGGCGTTCGTCCGGCAGGAGGGGCGAGGAAGGCGTGGGCATGGCGATCCTGTTCCGAGGAGCCAGTAAGGTCAGCTCGGGCTGGTGTCAGCCCCTACTGATGTGACAGTATCAGCACATGATGACGTCAGTCGACACTGAACTGATCCGAGTCCTGGCAGACCCCCTCAGGCTTCAGATCGTGACCCTGCTCTCCCGCGAGACGCTGTGCACCACGCACCTCGTGGAAGAGACCGGTGCCAAGCAGACCAACCTCTCCAACCACCTGAAGGTGCTCAGAGAGGCCGGGGTCGTGGAGACCGAACCGTGCGGCCGCTTCATCTACTACAAGCTCCGCCCGGAAGTCATCGAGGCCATCGCCGGTCAGTTCGCCGACCTCGCTCGGACCGCGCGCGCCACTTCCGAAGCGAACATCAAGCGGTCCTGCCCATAGCCCGCTTGGTTTCCCCCTCACCTGCCCGAGGAGAACCGTTGTCCGTCACCGAGCCCGTCGGCACCGCCCCCGCAGCGGTCACCGCGATACCCGCCGACGCGCCCCGGCCCGCACCCGGCGCGACCCCGCCCGCCACTCCGCTGGTGGCCCGCGCCGCAGCCGAGCTGGTGGGCTCCGCCGCCCTGGTCGCGATCGTCGTCGGGTCCGGAATCCAGGCGACGCAGCTGACCCAGGACGTGGCGCTCCAGCTCCTGGCCAACTCCACCGCCACGGTCTTCGGCCTCGGCGTCCTGATCGCCCTCCTCGGCCCGGTCTCCGGGGCCCACTTCAACCCGGTGGTCAGCCTCGCCGAGTGGTGGAGCACCCGCCGCACCGGCGGCGGCGTCACCGCCCGCGAGCTGGCCGTCTACGTCCCCTCGCAGATCGCCGGCGCCATCGCGGGGGCGATCCTCGCGGATGCGATGTTCGGCGAGCCGCTGGTGAAGTGGTCCACCCACGACCGCTCCCACGGGAACCTCCTCCTCGGCGAGGTCGTCGCCACCGCCGGCCTGATCCTGCTGATCTTCGGCCTGGCGCGGACGGACCGCCTGCGGTTCGCGCCCGTCGCCGTGGCCTCGTACATCGGCGCCGCGTACTGGTTCACCTCCTCCACCTCCTTCGCCAACCCGGCCGTCACCATCGGCCGCGCCTTCACCGACACCTTCGCGGGCATCGCCCCCGCCTCCGTCCCGGCTTTCGTCGGCGTTCAGTTGGTCGGTGCGGTGGTGGGCCTGGCCCTGGTCGCGGTCATCTTCATGCGCGGCAGGACGGACAGCGGGACGCCCGCCGCATGACGCAGCGCACGGATGTGCTGGTGATCGGCGGCGGCCAGTCCGGGCTCGCCGCCGGCTACCACCTGCGCCGCCTGGGCATCGAGCACGTCATCCTCGACGCCCAGGCGGGCGCGGGCGGAGCCTGGCAGCACACGTGGGATTCGCTGCGGCTCTTCTCGCCCGCCGCGTACTCCTCGCTGCCGGGCCGCTTCATGCCCGCCCAGGAGGGCGAGGTGTACCCCGATGCCGCGCACGTGGTCGCGTACCTCGCCGACTACGAGAAGCGCTACGCGCTTCCCGTCCAGCGGGGCGTACGGGTCTCGGCCGTCCACCGCGACGGCGACCACCTGCGCGTGGAGACCGACTCCGGCGACTGGCGGGCCCGCGCGGTCGTCAGCGCGACCGGGACCTGGACCCGCCCGTTCCTGCCCGCAGCCCCCGGGCGGCGCGAGTTCCAGGGCCGCCGGCTCCACACCGTGCAGTACGGCAGCCCGGCCGAGTTCGCCGGACAGCGGGTCATCGTGGTGGGCGGCGGCAACTCCGGAGCCCAGATCGCCGCCGACCTCGCCCACGCCGGCACCGACCTGACCTGGGTCACCCAGCGCCCGCCCCGCTACCTGCCCGACGACATCGACGGCCGGGCCCTCTTCGACGCCGCCACCGCCCGCCGCAAGGCGCTCGACGCGGGCAGCACCGACACCGGCGGGGTCGCCTCCCTCGGCGACATCGTCGCCGTGCCGCCCGTACGCGCGGCCCGCGACGCCGGGCTGCTCCCGGCGAAGCCGATGTTCACCCGACTCACTCCCAGCGGCGCCGAGTGGGCCGACGGAACCTTCACCGAAGCGGACGCGGTCATCTGGTGCACCGGCTTCCGCCCCGCACTCGCCCACTTCGCGTCGATGCGCCTGCGGGGCACCGACGGCCACATCGCCACCGTCGGTACGCGCGCCGCAGACGAGCCGCGGCTGCACCTGCTCGGCTACGGCGACTGGACGGGCCCGGCCTCCGCCACCCTCATCGGCGTCGGGCGCCCGGCCCGCGACGCGGCCCGCGAGATCGCCGACCTGCTGGGCCGCTGATCAGCTGGCGGAGCCGCAGCGCGGTGCGGTGGACTGCGGCTGGGGGTTGACCACGTCCTCCTCCGCCTCCTCGACGATCTGGACGTCGCAGCAGTCGGAGGCGGGCGCGGTGTCGGACGTGCCGAAGAGCCTGGCGAAGAGGCTGGCCTTGGTGCTCATGGGTGTGTCTCCTTGACGAGTTGAAATGCGGGGCGGGGGCTGTGGGCTCGGCCGGGCCGGTCAGGCGACCAGCGGGACGAGGAATCCGCCGGCCATGGCCAGGCCGAAGATCGAGAGCACGAAGGTGCTGAGGAGCTTGGGCTTGAACAGCTTGGTCAGCAGGGTGATCTCGGGCGGGCTGATGGCTGCCGCCGCGATGACGAAGGCGAAGACGGCGCCGAGGTTCATGCCGCGTTCCATCAGGGCGAAGCCGATGGGCAGGGCGGTCTCGGCCCGCATGTAGAGGGGGATGGCGATCAGCGCGGCGATCGGGATGGCGTACCACTTGCCGTCGCCGGCGACGGCGGCCATCAGGTCGGTGGGGACGGCCCCGTAGATCAGGGCGCCGACCGTGACGCCGATCAGCATCGGCTTGACCATGGGCTTGAGCTCGTCGATGGCGGCCCGCCACGCACCGGGAAGCTCGGCGCGCAGGCCGCGCCAGGGCACGTACTCCTCCTCCTTGCCGCCTTGTACGCGGACGCGCTTGACCTGGTTGGCGAAGCCGGCGCGGTGCATGCCGTGGGCGATGAGGAAGGTACCGACGGCGGCGACCGCGGTGAAGCTGGTTGCCATGCCCCAGCCGAAGAGGGCGCCGACGGCCACGAACACGAACGGATCCATGATCGGAGAGGCGATCAGGAACGCCACGGCGGTGGAGAACGGCACACCGGCGCGGAGGATCCCGGCCAGCACGGGGATGGTCGAACAGGAACAGAAGGGGGTCAGCGCGCCGAATGCGGCGCCCTTCGTCATCCCCTTGAAGTGGCTGCCTCCGAGCCACTGCGCGAGCTTGTCCGGGCCGATCCTGCGCATCAGCAGGGTGACGAGGAACGTGACCGCGATGAAGAGCACGGTGAGCTCTCCGGCGATCATCGCGAAGGTCTTGACGACCTCGGGGACCTGGTTCATTTGGGTGTACCTCAGAGCTTGCGGCAGCACTGTGCCGACCCACCGGCTCGCAGACACAGCCGTAGGTGAGGGGGCGGGCTCAGTTATGTGTGGGGGTGTTGGGAGTACGGGTCGATGCGGGCCCTGCTCAGATCACTGACAGGACGCGGCGCCCTCGGGCGCCTGCGCGGCGAGGCTGGCGAGCAGCTGGACCGGGCCGCCGAGCTCGGCGCAGCACAGGGAGTAGACGTTGCTGCGACCGCGCGGCTCGGAGCTGATCAGCTCCTGCTCGCGCAGGGGGGCCAGGTGGTGGCTGACCAGGGTCTGGCTCAGCCCGGTGGCTTCCTGGAGCTCCTTGACGGTGCGGGGGCGCTCGGCGATCAGAAGCATCAGCGTCAGGCGCGTCTCGTCTCCCAGGGCGCGGAGCTTGGGGGCCAGGAGCCGGGCCCGGTTGCCTTCGGAGAGCAGGGCCGCCGGGGTGGTCACCGCGACCGGAAGAGTCGTCGTCATGCTTCGACGCTAACACCACCACCCACCCCTATCAACAACAAACGCTGTTGATAGGGGTGGGTGGTGACAACTGGGGACGTTCGACCCGGTGCGCCCGTGCCCTACGGCCCGTCAGCGGCTGCCGGCTCCCGCGCACGGGAAGCAGCGCACGCTCCGGGCCGGCGTCTCGACGGGCGGTGCGAGGAAGGGGCGCCTGTGGACCTCGTGCGTGACGACGCGCGCGTGGTCGGCGCAGACGGCGGCGCCGCAGGCGCGGCAGATGCCGACGGCCGGAGTCGCGGCCCCTCGGGCGTGGCAGTCGAGGCAGTGCATCAGCGCGTCTCCCCAGGGGTCGCCACCCGGCCCGCCGCGAACCTCTTGCGCCAGGCGAGGGATACGTAGACCAGGCCGATCAGGACCGGGACCTCGATCAGCGGCCCGACGACACCGGAGAGGGCCTGGCCGCTGGTGACGCCGAAGGTGGCGATGGCGACGGCGATGGCCAGCTCGAAGTTGTTGCCCGCGGCCGTGAAGGCGAGGGTGGCGGTGCGGTCGTAGGCGAGACCCATCGCCTTGCCGAGGGCGAAGGTGCCGAACCACATCACCGCGAAGTAGACGAGGAGCGGGAGCGCGATGCGGGCCACGTCCAGGGGCTGCGAGGTGATGGTCTTCCCTTGCAGGGCGAAGAGGATGACGATCGTGAACAGCAGGCCGTACAGGGCCCAGGGGCCGATCTTCGGCAGGAACTCCGCCTCGTAGGCGGCGCGTCCGAGCCTCTTCTCGCCGATGCGGCGGGTGAGGAAGCCCGCGAGGAGCGGGACGCCCAGGAACACGAGCACGTTGAGCGCGATGTGCCAGACCGGGACGTCCAGGCCCTGGCCGTCGCCGAGCCCGAGCCGGCGGGGCAGCAGGTCGAGGTAGAACCAGCCCAGCGCGCCGAAGGCGATGACCTGGAAGACGGAGTTCAGGGCGACCAGGACGGCGGCGGCCTCGCGGTCGCCACAGGCGAGGTCGTTCCAGATGATGACCATGGCGATGCAGCGGGCCAGGCCGACGATGATCAGGCCGGTGCGGTACTCGGGCAGGTCCGGCAGGAAGATCCAGGCCAGCGCGAACATCAGCGCCGGGCCGACGACCCAGTTGATGACCAGCGAGGAGACCATCAGCTTCCGGTCGCCGGTGACCGCGTCGAGCCTGTCGTAGCGGACCTTGGCCAGCACCGGGTACATCATGACCAGCAGGCCGATCCCGATGGGCAGGGAGATCCCGCCCACCTCCACCTTCGCCAGCACGTCGTTCAGGCCCGGGATCAACCGGCCGAGCCCGAGGCCGACGCCCATGGCCAGCAGGATCCACACGGCCAGGAAGCGGTCCAGGGTGGACAGCTCGGCGGCGAGGGAGGGGCTCGCGGCGCCCGGCGGCCGCGCGGCCGGGCCGGGTTCGGTCGTGGTCATGAGGGGACTCGCTTTCGGGATGGAGAGGCGTCGCGCCCCGCCACGCAATGCGCCGTCGACGCGACCTCAGCTGACGGGGCACCCCCGCAGACGTCCGGGGCGGGCGAGAGCCCGTTGCATCAGCATTCGCTGATGTCAGCCTGCACTGACACTCTCACATCAGTCGCCCCTGATGCCATTCTTGGCTGACATTGGGGCCGAATGGCCCAGTAAGGGGGCACATGGAGCAGAAGGACGTCAGGCCCCACGGCACTCACGAACGTCGATCACCGCCCGGCGCGGCACACCCGCGCCGTCACCACCGGTCGATGCGGCCCGCAGCCCTCAGTCGATCCGCGGGCTGCGGCGCTCCAGCAGGACGACGTCGCGCCACACGCCGTGGTGGCGGCCGATGCGCGCACGGGTGCCGATGACGCGGAAGCCGGCCCGCTGGTGCAGGGCCAGGCTCGCGGTGTTCTCGGGGAAGATCCCCGACTGGATCGTCCAGATGCCCGCCGCCTCGGTCGAGGCAATCAGCGCGTCGAGCAGGGCGCGGGCGACGCCGCGACCCCGGGCGCCGGGGTGGACGTAGACGGAGTGCTCGACCACACCCGCGTACGCGCACCGGTCCGAGACCTTGGACGCGGCCACCCAGCCGAGCACCTTCCCGTCCGGGCCGAGCGCGACGAAGCGGTGTTCGGGCAGTCTCCCCGCGTCGAAAACCTCCCAGGTGGGGGCCTCGGTCTCGAAGGTGGCGTTGCCCTCGTCGATCCCGGCCCGGTAGATCGCCAGGACCCCGTCCGCGTGATCGCGCGTCATGGGGACGATGTTCACGGCCGCCGCCCCAGGATCGCCGACACTGCCGCCGGGAAGCACTCCAGGCACGCGGCGTTGACCTCGTAGCGGACGGAGGTGCCCTGCCGCTCGGGCAGCACGAAGCGCACCTCGGCCAGCACCTTGAGGTGGTGGGACACGGTCGACTGGCCGATGGGCAGCCGCTCGGTGATCTCCCCGACCGCCAAGGGGCGCTGCTCCTCCGCCAGCAGGTTCAGGAGTCGTACGCGCATGGGGTCCGCCAGGGCCCTGAACCACCCGGAGTACGTCTGCGCGTCCTCGGGGCTCAGCCCTTGACCGGGTTCCATTGTCTCGTTCATCGATGATCGACGATAGTCGATGAATGGGACGACCGGAAGGCCCGCCCACAGATGCAGGCGCAGGCGCAGGCGAGCACTTCAGGCGGAGCGGCCCAGCATCTGGCTCATCGCCGCGACGACGGAAGGCTCCACGCGGTAGTAGACCCACGTCCCGCGCCGCTCCGAGGACAGCAGGCCCGCCTCCTTGAGCTTCTTCAGGTGGTGGGACACGGTCGGCTGCGAGACGCCCACGTCGGAGATGTCGCAGACGCACGCCTCACCGCCCTCGTGCGAGGCGATCGCGGAGAAGAGCCGCAGGCGCACCGGGTCACCGAGGGCCTTGAACATCAGCGCGGTCCGCTCGGCCTCTTCGGCCGTCAGCGGGCGCTCGGTCAGCGGCGGGCAGCAGGGTGCCGCGGCTTCGTCTTCGAGCATCGGCAGCAGCTTCGTGGAGGACATGAGGCAATCCTCCCCCCAAATTCGACGGATGTCTATGTTGACGTACGTCGATACACGGTGGGATGCTGATCCCAGAAAGACATCGACGTTCATCGAATCAAACCGGGAGCCTGCCGTGAGCACACCCACCGAAGCCCTGCCCGTCGTCGTCATCGGCGCAGGCCCTGCCGGCCTCGCTGCTGCTTCCCACCTGGTCGAACGCGATATCGAGCCCCTGGTCCTGGAAGCCGGACCCGCCGCCGGCAGCGCGGTCCGCGAGTGGGGCCACGTGCGGCTCTTCTCCACCTGGTCCGAGCTCGTCGACCCGGCCGCGGAGAAGCTCCTCGCCCCCACCGGCTGGACCGCTCCCGACCGTGCGACCTACCCCTCCGGCGCCGACTGGGCCGAGCAGTACCTCCAGCCCCTCGCCGATGCCCTCGGCACCAAGGTCCGCTACGGCGCCCGGGTCACCGGCGTCTCCCGCCTCGGCCGTGACCGCATCGTCGACGCCGACCGCGAGGCCCAGCCCTTCACCATCAGCATCCAGAACGCCGATGGCACCGAGGAGCGTCTCACCGCCCGCGCCGTCATCGACGCCTCCGGTACGTGGTCCACGCCCAGCCCCATCGGCGGCGACGGCCTGCCCGCGCTCGGCGAGAAGGCCGCCGCCGACCGGATCTCGTACCGCGTCCCCGACCTGAAGGACCCGGCCGTCCGCGCCCGGTACGCGGGCAAGCGCACCGCCGTCATCGGCTCCGGAGCCTCCGCCTTCACCGCCCTCGCCTACCTTGCCGAGCTCTCCGAGGAGGAGTCCGGCACCCACTCCGTGTGGATCCTGCGGCGCGGCATCAGCGGCTCCACCTTCGGCGGCGGCAGCGCCGACCAGCTCCCCGCGCGCGGCGCCCTCGGCCTCGCCGCCAAGGCCGCCGTCGACAACGGCCACGCCGACGCGGTCACGGGCTTCCGTACCGACGCCGTCGAGCGCCACGGCGATCAGCTGGTCCTGGTGGCCGAGGACGGCCGCCGCCTCGACCCTGTCGACGAGCTCATCGTCCTCACCGGCCTGCGCCCCGACCTCACGTTCGTGAACGAGCTGCGTCTCGCCCTCGACGAGCGCCTCCAGGCCCCCGTCGACCTCGCTCCGCTGATCGACCCGAACCAGCACTCCTGCGGCACGGTCTACCCCCACGGCGTCAAGGAGCTCTCCCACCCGGAGAAGGACGTCTACCTCGTCGGCATGAAGTCCTACGGCCGCGCCCCGACCTTCCTGGCCATGACCGGCTACGAGCAGGTCCGCTCCATCGCCGCCCACCTCGCGGGCGACCACGAGGCCGCCGAACGCGTCGAACTCACCCTCCCCGAAACGGGAGTCTGCGGCGGAGCCGGCCTCTTCGACCAGCCCCAGGCGGCCGAGGAGACCAGCGGCGGAGGCTGCTGCGCAGCCCCGGCCACCCTCACCATCGGTGCCCCCGTCTCCTCCGGCGGCTGCTGACCACGGTGCAACCCACCCAGGCCGACGCGGCCGCGACCGGGACGGGGGTCCGGTCGCGGCCGCGCGCCGCCCTGCCCGCCCTGTGCGCCACACAGATCACCAGCTGGGGCATCGTCTACTACGCCTTCCCCGTCCTGCTCCCGCGCCTGACGGCAGACACCGGCTGGTCCACCCACGCCGCCACGGCCGCCTTCTCCCTGGCGCTCCTCGTCTCGGCGATCGCCGGCATCCCCATCGGCCGCATCCTCGACCGCCGGGGACCGCGCGCGGTCATGACCGCGGGCTCCGCCCTCGGCACCCTCGCGCTCCTCGTGATCGCGGCAGCCCCCAACCTGACCGTCTTCACCCTGGGATGGGTCCTGGCAGGCCTGACCATGGCTGCCACCTTCTACCCGCCCGCCTTCGCCGCCCTCACCCGCTGGTGGGGCCCGGACCGCATCCGCGCCCTGACCATCGTCACGCTCGCCGGTGGCCTCGCCTCCACCGTCTTCGCACCGCTCACCGCGGTCCTCGCGGAGCACCTGAGCTGGCGTGCCACGTACGCCGTCCTCGCGCTGGCCCTCGCCGCCATCACGATTCCGGCTCACGCCCTGGCCCTGCGCGCCCCCTGGCCGGCCGCCCCACCGCAGCCGGCCACCACGGACGGCGCCACGCCCATCCCGCGCAGCCGCCCGTTCATCCTGCTGGCCGTGGCCTTCACCCTCTCGGGCTTCGCGATGTACGCCGTCGTCATGGGTCTGATCCCCCTCCTCACCGAACGCGGCGCCACCCCAACCCAAGCCGCCTGGGCACTCGGACTCGGCGGAGCGGGCCAGACGCTGGGCCGCACCCTCTACGCATCCCTCGCGGCCCGCACATCCGTCACCACCCGCACCGCCACCCTCATCGCCCTCGGCGCCGCAACGACGGCAGCACTGGCCTTCGCCCCGGGCCCGATACCCCTCCTGACCGCCCTCGCGATCCTCGCCGGAGTCGTCCGCGGCAACCTCACCCTCCTGCAGGCCACCGCAGTCACCGACCGCTGGGGCACCACCCACTACGGCCGCCTCTCGGCCCTCCTCGGCGCCCCGGCCCACATCGCGGGAGCACTGGCGCCGTGGGCCGGCGCCGCCCTCGCGGGCCCACTCGGCGGTTACCCCCACCTCTTCGCGGCCTTGGCCTCACTTGCGGTCGTTGCCGCCTGCCTTGCGGTCGGAGCCTCGGTGGAGGACCGCACCCGATCCCCCGAAAACTGAGCCGCGGAGCCCCGCTCTGATCCGCTACCCTGTCCCTGGGCTGCCCGCGCGGCAGCCCAGGACCTTGCCGAGGCGAGCCGGACTCTCACGCAGAGTATTCAGCCACGCTTCACGCGGGGCCCGCCTTCGTAGCTCAGGGGATAGAGCACCGCTCTCCTAAAGCGGGTGTCGCAGGTTCGAATCCTGCCGAGGGCACAGAGAAACGCCTGGTCACAGGCGCTTGAGTGCCGAGAAGGGCCCTTGGATCTTGAATCCAAGGGCCCTTCGGCCTTCCCGGGGGACAGATGGGGGACAGCGCGCTAGGCGGCGATCTCCTGACCCTCTACGTCCGATGAGTTGCTGATGAGCACCAGGTGGGGCGCCGGGTCGGCGGTCGGCTCTTCCTGGGGTGGGGTCTCGGGCTGGGGCTGTCCCCCGCCGGGGTTCGCCGCAGCTGAGGCCTGGGCACGCGGGACGACGGCCACCGTGGCGTCGGCGTTCGCCTTGTCGAATTGCGGCATGAGCGAGGTGTACGTGTCCGCGGTGAGGCTGAAGCTGGCGTGCCCCAGGAGCAGCTGGATCGCCTTCATACTCAGGCCTGCGATCAGGGAGAGGGACGCGGCGCAGTGCCGAAGGTCGTGCAGTCGGATGGGGGGCAGGTCGTGGCGCTCAAGGAACCGCTCGAAGGTCTGGCTCACGTGCTTGGGGTTCCAGGGCCGGCCATCCTCCATGGTGAAGACCTTCCCTGAGTCGAAGAACGGGCCGTACTTCTGGGGCTTGTCGGGGTTGTCGGCCTTCCACTGCGCGCGCTTGAGCTCCCATCGCTCGCGCTGGCCCTTTTGTACTTCCCGCCAGGCGGCGAGGAGCGTCAGGGTGATGGAGTCGAAGGTGACCGTACGGCGGCTGGCTCGGCTCTTGGGGGTCTCGGCGTAGGTCTCGTACGAGGAACGAACGGCCAGCGTTTCGACCAGGTTGGCGTAGCCCTGGTCGAGGTCCACCTCCGTCCAGGGCAGGCCGGTGGCTTCGCCGCGGCGGGGGCCTCGGAACGTCATCCAGTGCCACATGACGTACATGGAGTGGTCGACGGCCAGGTCGAGGAATTCGCCGGTCAGCTCCGGCGTCCAGACCATGACGGGGCCGGGGACTTCGCCGGTTTCCTTCCAGCGGGCGACGCGCTCGGGTGTCCACACGAGCGGGTCGGGCTTCTCGTACGTGGGGATGATGACCGCGTCACACCAGTTCTCCGTGATCAGCTTCTCGCGGACGGCGGACGCCATCGCACCGGAGAGGCACTGGAGGAACTTCTCCTGCCGACCGGGCCCGGTGTCCTGACGGGGCTTCGCGTACGCCTCCTTGAGGGCGGTACGGGCGGCATCCCACCGCTCACGCAGGTGGGGCGGTCGAGGCTTGGGGGCCTGTTTCCAGGCCTGGTGTGCTTCGTCGACCTCGGCCTTCGCCAGGATGACGGCCACGCGGTTGGCTGCCTTGACCTCGTTGAAGGCCCAGATGTCCTTGAACATCGCCTGGATGTGTTTGGTGCGCAGGTCGCGCATGGGCACGTCACCGAAGGCGGGGATGTAGAGGCGGTGGATGAAGTCGTAGTGGTCGTCCCGGGTGCTCGCCTTGAGGTCGACCCGGGTCTCGTGCCAGCGGAGCAGGAACTGCTGCGCAGTCTCCTTGGATTCGATGTCGATGCCGTCGCTGGCCTCGTCCCACAGCTTCTGGGCGTCCTTCGCGGCGGCCTTGCTGGTGAGGTAGCCGCCCTTGCGCGGTCGGCGGTTACCGGTGCCGGGGAACTCGGAGAGGTTGACGTAGTAGTACCAGGAGCCGTGGTCCTTCTTCTTGAGGTCGGGGCAGTCGGATCCCATCTCGCGTGTGGCGGGTTCGCCGTTCGCCTTGAACATCGGCTCGCCGGCGGCGTCGAGCTTGGGCTCGGTGCACTTGCACCGCTTGTAGGTGCTCCCCTTGAACACGTGTCCCCCTCTGAGCTGGGCTGTCCTTACGTGTCCTGATCTTTCTGTACCGAAGGGGACGCCTCCTTGGGCACCGTATGCTTCCGGTCAGGTGGCGCGGGGAAGAGGGATGTGACCACCTATGTCCTCATCTGCATCTGTCGCGCAGGAGCTTCCGGGGGGCCGGGAGCGGCGCGGGGCGATGACCATGGCGGAGCTGCTGGAGCTGCCGCCGATGGTGAACGTGACCACTGCGGCCCGCGCCCTGTCGATCGGCAAGGACACGGCGTACAAGCTGATCAAGTCCGGGGAGTTCCCTGTTCAGGTCATCGCGCTGGGGTCGACTTCGAAGGTGGCGACCGCCTCGCTGTGGGAGCTGCTTGGCGTTCGCCACTGACCTCTGTGCGTTGACCTATTTCTCTTGAAGCCCGCCCCTCGTGTCGAGGTGGCGGGCTTCGCGGTGTCCGTGCGCTGACCTGCGTGTTCGAATAATTCGCCTGCTGTACGTTCACACTGATGAAACATTGTGAGGTGCGCCACAATGGGGCAACCTTTCGACTCTTCTACCTGTGGCTTTCGTGTACCGCCCATGAACAGGCCCGACAGTGGACTGTTCGAACGTTGAGCAACACGTACATTGGCCTATTAGACAGGTGAGCGGCTACTCATCTGCACGCGATCATCACGCGAGGGATTGAGACATATGGGACGGCTGTCCGGCTACGCCAGCGGCGGGGGGCTCAACTCCGACGAAGCGGCGTACCTGCGGCAGGCGGTCTCCCGGTTCTTCCCGACCGACCCGCAGATGTCGCAGAACTCCATCGCCACCTGGGTCAACGACCAGGGAGGGCGCACCGCCACGGGCGGGCTGTGGCGCGGCGAGACCCTCGTCCGCACGCTGTCCAACCCGAAGATGGCAGGGCTGGACGCGGACGGTAACCCCATCGAAGGCTTCGGGGAAACCGTCCTGGCCCAGGGCGAGTACCACCGCCTCATGGCGCGCTTCAAGGAGCGGCAGGCCCAGCCGGCACCGCGCCGGGACTCCTACGAGTACTTGCTCACCCAGGGGCTCTCGGACTGCGGTGAATGCGGCTACGACATCTCCGGGGCGCGGGTCAGCGCCGACGCAGGACCGGGATACCGCTGCCTGCCCCCCACCGAGACCCGTCACTCATGCGGCAAGGTCCGCATGAACGCGGACCGCCTCGAGCCCGCCGTGGCTGAGCAGGTCTTGGCGGACCTCCTGCGGCCAGGAGTCCACGCGAAGCTGCTGCGCCTCCAGGAAGATGCCCGCGAGGAACTGTCACGCCTCCGCGAGCACATCGACGGAGCCGAGGATCGCTTTGCCGCCCTCAAGTCCATGCGGAAGTCCATGGTCCCCCAGGCGTACAAGGCCGCGGCGCAGGCTACGAAGGACGACCTCAAGGCCTGCCTGGTTCGCGTTCGGTTCCTTGGGCAGCTCACCAAGGTTCCGCTCTCCGACGTGAACGACATCGTGTCCTGGTGGAATTCGGCGCCGCGCGGTTCGCAGCGCGGTCTGGTGATGCTGTCGGTGACGAAGGTCCACGTGCTGGCTTCCGGTGGCGGCCGCAACCACGACCCGCACAGCCGCATCCGGATCGACTGGCGGACGTCCACCAGCTGACTGCGGCCACTACACGTAGAGGGGCCCCGACCTGGGTTGGTCGGGGCCCCTCTACGCGCACTGCGTCAGCTCATAGCCGCGAAGACCGGCCCGGCGACAGCGGCGCCCAGGGCCGCGCCGGCGAGCACTTGGGCGAGGGTGTGATCGCGGAGGCGGACGCGCGACCAGCCGACGAGAACCACCAGGGCGAACGCGGACAGCGTCCACGGACCGTAGGCCAGTGCCAGCATGACGACGGCCCCGCTGGATACGGCCGTGTGCACGCTGATCTTCCACACGGTCGTGATGGCGAGGATGGCCACGAGCGTGGCGAGCATCGCGAAGATGAGGGCGGTCATCTCCTCCGGAGCGTCCAGGACGAGCATCCCGGAGATGCAGACGATCACCGAGACGATGATCCCGGGGATGACGACGAGGCGGTCCTGCCGGCGCCGGACATGCCGGTCGCCCCAGTGGCCGCGCCGCTCCCCCCACTTGATCCACAGGATGGGGACAACTCCGCAGAAGAAGCCCGCGACCAGGCCCCAGCCGATTCCGGCGAACCGGTCGGCGTACCAGCCCATCAGGAGGGTGACGGCCAGAATCCAGGTGCGCGGTTCCAGGACGTCGGTGACCTGCTTCGCGAATGAAGTCTCCGCGCCGGGTGCGGTGGTGGTGGTCATGCTGGGATCTCCTGGTGGTTGCGGGCGAACTCCGCAGCTGCGGGGCTGCGGTACGCGGCGGCCATGACGAGCATCGAGCGGACCTCGGCGTCGAAGTCGGTGTCTTCGTCGTCCATGTGGTTCACCTTGGGGACCGACTCGCAGACGGGGCTGGCGCCGCGGAGCTTCGCCTCCCACGCTGCTCGCACCCACAGGCCGTCGGCGTAGGCATCCCGCTTCGAGGTGGGGACGCCGGCCGTCGCCGTCTGTGCGGCGTCGAGGGTCTGTGCTGGTACGTAGGCGCGCAGGACCAGGACCACGTCCCAGATCTCGATGAGTCGGCGGTGAAGGCGCAGGCGAGGGCTTCGGCCGACGGGGTCGTTGAGGACAACATCGGGGACGACCTCGGTAAGGGCTGTCCACAGCGGCTCGACCTGGCGCAGGGCCCGGCGGTAGGTGACGGTCCTCCACAGGACTCCGGCAGCGGGGACGGAGTTGCCGAGGACGATCAGCAGGATCGCGAGGTACTCGACGAGATCCGCGATCGTTTGCGTGGTGTCGTCGTCCGTGACGAACTCGGTGCCGGCGAGCCGCGTGGCCATGTGCGCGATGCGCCACAGCGTGTAGAGGGCTCCGAAGGCGGTACCGGCGCCCAGGAGGCGCAGGCCCGTGCGCAGGGGTGCGCCGGCTGCGTGGCGGCTGTAGGACCAGAAGAGCCAGCTGGAGATGGACATCGCGACGGCCAGATAGCCGAGGAAGACCATGCAGTAGGCGGTTCCGGTGGGTTGTCCGAGGTTGGCCTCGAAGAAGTTGTGGACCTCTTCCGGCCTCGGGGTGAGGGTGAAGAGGGTGGCGAGCAGCACGATGCTCGCGGCGGCGATCCCGTACAGGGGCCACCGGCCTCGGGCCAGAGCGGCTGGTCTGGCCATCGCGATGACGAAGATGAGGACGAACGTCGACCCGGCTATGCCGACTGCGTGTTGCAGCAGCGTGGCCAGGTTGGTGATCCCGAGGGGTTCTATGACGATCCGCTTCACCGCGGGGCGGGCGATGGTGCAGGCGACCGCGACGGACGTGAACGCGGCCCACAGGGGCCGCTGTCGCTGGACTCGGATGGCGGCGAGGCGCCAGGCGGCAACAAGCCAAAGGGCTAGGACAACTGCGGTTTTGATGGGTCAGACTTTCTTACTGGGTGGGGTGTCCGAAGGCGTCGCTGAGACGTTCGAGAACGTCTGCGCCTTCGGTCGTCCGTGACCGCGCCTCGGTGCGGCTGGCCTTCTCGTGAATGAGAGTGGCCAAGGTCTCCGCATCTGATTCCTGCGGCCCGGAGTATTTCGTTCGGCCGAGGAGGGCGGCCATTGCGCTGGGGGAAATCCCCAATTCCTCGTCCTCTGCGGTCGTCTTGGCGAGCTGGGCGCGTACGCGGGCAGCGTGGGCGCGCATGAACTCGGAGACCGGCAGGTCGGGTTCGCTGCGTCCGAACTTCTCGGTGTGCGCGGCGAACGGGTTCGCGGGGAATCCTGCGGGCAGCTCGCCGTCGCCCTCGGGGCCGCTCAGGGTGTCGAAGTGCGGGCCGACGTGGCCGAGCAGCATGTGCGAAATCTCGTGGAGGACGATCTGCCGGCGAAGGATGGCGCTGGCCGCAGGCTGGTAGAAGACCAGGTCGAAGGCGTCGAGGCTCATCCACAGGCCGCATGGCAGGTCGGGGTTCGAGTCGTCGAGTTGCTGGAGGAACAGGGGTCGGCCGCGGTCTTCGGCGACGGCCTCGCAGAACGCTTCGAGGTCGAAAGGGGTGGGGATGCTCAGGCGGGCGACGAGCTTCTTGAGCGGGTCACCCGTCGTGCTCTCCAGCCGCTTCCACCACATGGTTCGCGTCCCCGCTTTCCGGCCTGCACTGGCCGGACCTCCCCGGGCGCCTGCTGACAGAGCCGGGAATTTCCTCGGCGTCGTGCGCAAGGGTATCGCCATTGGACTGGACCACTGAACGTATTTCACTGGGTGAAATAGATGGTGAGACGGCGAGCCCTTCGGGCAAGATCACTTTTTGCGTCTGCGGCCGGGCTTCTCGTCGACAACGGGGAGTCCTTCAAGATCGCGGGCGCCCTCGACCATCCCCTGAATTCCCTTGAGGGTCTTGGCTGACAGGCCTCGCAGGCGGAATGCGATGGCCCGGACGTGGCCGTCTTCCAGAACCTCGGCGAGGTCGTCGCTGGCCTTCGCGAGCTCGACGCCTTCCTTGATCTCGCGCATCCGGCGGTCGGTGGCCTCCGCCACCTCTTCGTCCACGAAGTAGCTGGTCGAGACGCCGAAGAACTTCGCGAGCGCCCTCATCGAGTCGAGGCTTGGGTTGGTGACCTTGCCGGTGCGGATGTTCGCGATGGTGGCGTGCGTCACCGTCGGATCGCCCGGCCCGGCCGCCTTCTTGATGAGTTCCTCGATCTCCCGGGGCGTATACGGGCCCCGCCCGGCTGGGTGCAGCTCCGCGATCAGGTGAGCGAGCCTCCGGGCCATGAAGCCTTCGCCAATGTGAGCGCGGTCGCCCATGGCTTCTATCACTACTCCTCGCCCCTCGGGGCTGTCGCTTACCGGAAACCGAGATCCTATCTCGTCCGCTTTACGCATCCGACCAGCCCACCCCCCGCTCATATCTCGTTGATTTGACACGCCTGGGAGTGGGCTGCGTATGTTCTGACGACCTCGCCCAGGGGCTTCCGCTTCGTACGCTCCACCGTGCGCCGCTCCACTGACCAGGGGTGACACCGCACTCGTCCGGGCCTCAGTCCTGGACTCGACCCCGGAGAGAACGTGCAGGAACCAACGCCCGACGCCGCTTTACGGGGCTGAGGCCAAAGGCAGCGTCCGCGGCCCCGTGCCTCCGGGGCCTCGCGACGCAACTTCTTCTTCGACTCCTGCCCACACCTGTGCACCGCGGCCGCCACAAGCAGTCCGCACAGGCGGGCCGGAACGCGCATTCGCCTGCTGGCCGGCGGCAGATCCCGCCGGACTGCGGGCAGCACACGATCAACGGCACGCCGGGGACATGGCGCGCTGGGGCACGGGGCGGCCGGGGCGAAACCTCGCGCGCCTCGAACGACTTTGGGGGACTCGTGATCGACGTACAGCGCATCATCGCGCTGTCGCAGCAGCCGCGACCGGGCGGGGCCGACGGCCCACTGGGCAACGCCTCGGACGCGCTGCGCCTGCTGGGCCATCTCGACTACGAGGACGACCTCCTGGCGATGCCGATCGCCTGGAGTGAAGCTGCCTGCCGTGACGCGGGGCGCAGGGCGGGAGCCGGCCGGGCCGCGAAGGCCCTGCGCTCCGCCTGCCCCCTGCACGTCCAGTGCGCCTCCGCACTGATGGCGGGTGCGCCGCCTGAGGTGCGGCAGTGGCGTGAGCGCGTGGACGGGGGTCGCGCGCTCGCGGCATGAGGAGGGGGACCGAGGGGCGCCGGAGAGATCCGGCGCCCCTCGGTGTTTTCCCAGCTCACAAGCCCCCTCTGATGTGGCCTAGGTCACTCCACCCTGACCCTCGGGGGCTGGACACCTCCCTCAAGCATAGTAGAATTCAGATATAAGCAAGGGCAGGGAAGCCCAAAGCCAAACACCTCTTGGAGCCCGAAATGACCTACCGCACCGTGAAGATGACCCAGGTCCGCCCCAACCCGAACCAGCCCCGCGAGTACTTCAACGAGGAGGCCATCCGCGAGCTCGCCACCTCCATCGAGGCCTACGGCCAGATCTCCCCGATCGAGGTCGCCCCCGACAACGAGAAGGGCGGCTACCAGATCATCTCGGGCGAGCGCCGCTTCCGCGCCCTGACCTCGCTCGGCAAGTCCACCGTCAAGGTCAGCATCATCTCGGAGAAGAACGAGCTGCGCCGCTTCAAGCGGTCCATGTCGGAGAACGTCAACCGCGAGGACATGACCCCCTTCGAGGAGGCCAACGGCTACCAGCGAATCCTGGACGAGGAAGACGGCGCCACCATCGCCACGGTGGCCGCCGACTTCGGCAAGACCACCGCCTACGTCAAGCTCCGCCTCGCACTGCTGGACCTGCGCATCGAGTTCCAGAAGCTCGTACAGGACGGCGCGATCGGCACGGCAGCCGCCGTACAGATCGCCGCGCTCAGCCTCGCCAACCAGGGAGCACTCCTCGGCAAGTTCACTCGCGGGGAGTTCAAGGCAGACAACGAGATCGTGCACTTCGCCTTCGCCATGAAGCAGCAGCAGGACCAGGCCGTCCTGATGATCACGGAGGACCTGACCGACGAGCAGCGCGAGCAGCGCGCCGCCACCCAGAAGAAGACCAAGGGCACGCTCGACAAGATCGAGCAGGTCCGCGCGATGCTCGACGAGATCGCCAAGACCGACCCGATCAAGCTGGCGCAGGCCCTTGAGGGCCAGGTCGGCGCCCGCCTGGACCAGCTCGACCGGGTGGCCGACTCCCTGACGAAGGCCCGCTGGCAGCTCAAGCAGGCCAAGGCGCACGCCGAGGCCGCTGAGCTGATCGCGATCAACCCCGAGGCCACGGAGACCGGCGAGCCCGAGACGGCCGCCGCCTGATGGCGAGCAGGGGCGGGGCCTGCGGGCCCCGCCCCGCCTCCCCCAGCGGATCAGCACCCGTACCTCGCACCACCGACCCCCTTGGGAGACAAGACGATGATCCCGCCTCACCCGCAGCCGGCCGGAGCCGCCGCCATGCTGGAACACCTGACCCGACGGGGCTGGAGCCCGCAGCTGGTCAGCCGCCTCGCACAGGTCGACACGAACGCCTGCCACCGACCTCCGGTCATGTCCTCGCGCGCCGCATCCGGGATGATCCTCAGCCTCGCCGCAGAGGGCTGGTCTCCCGCACCGATCGCCGCCCTGTTCCACCGGCGCGAGGAGTACGTGTGCGCCGTACTCACCGTCGCTTCGGGCCTCCAGCCCTTCACCCACCGCCCGAAGACCTCGTAGCCCACCGTCCGCCTCGGCGGCAGGCGCCGCCGAGGGAGTGAAGGAGAGACCGCCTTGACCACGCAGCCGGCCGCAGGCCAGGACTGGACCGCCATGAACCATGGCGACTTCGACGCCGGGGCCCCCATCACGTTGCCGGTGGGCACCGGGCCCGGGCGCATCTACGCGACGCCGGACCGGCACGGGACACAGGCCCTGTTCGGCGAGGAGCCCCCGAGGAGAGCAGCACGGCCGACCCGGCCGAATCCAGGGGAGACCGACGGACAGGAGGAACTGTTCTGATGCCGATCTTTCTGCCCGCGCCCATGCCGGTGCGGCCCGCGGACGGCAAGGGCTTCAACCGGCTGAGCCTCAACGCGCACATGTGGCCGGGTGAATCCCAGTGCGCGCTACTCCCCCGGTCGTACGCCACCTTGTTCGAGAGCCTCGACACCAGACGGGCGCGCGGGGGAGGCTTCGGTACCTGCGCACGCCCTGAAGGACTGTGTGGCGAGTGCCCGGTCCTCACCCATCCCCCGAGGCGGTCGGTCAGCTTCTCTGCGAACCGAGTGCTCGTACGCATCGAGACCTCATACAGCGACGGTGCAGCCTTGAGGGCCGGGCCAGTTACACAGCTGTGGATGACCGACCGGCCCCACTCCGCCGACTACCGGCAGGTCGGACAGCTATGGACGTGGCCGGAGCTCTCACGCCTGGAGGGCTGGGAGCTCGGACGCCGACACCGCGATGAGGTGGGAGAGGGGTTCTGGATGGAGCGCAGTAGCTACGTTCCAGCCCCTCACGTGGAGATCCGCAGCCGGGCCGTGGGGACCGAGTCCGGCACGCAATGCTCGCCGGCAGCACCCGGGCGTGCCTGATGGTCTACTCCGGAGGATGCCGTCACGATGCGCAGCTGCTCAACGTGATCAGTCACCAGGTACCGGGACAGGTGGACGAGCAGCCCGCCCAGGTGGATGGTGACCGGCTGCAGCAGCCCGTCGCAGAGGGGACTTGGAGGTTGATCTGCTCGGCGGCAGGTTCAGCTGCGGTACGGCTGCTGGAGGCGGACAGGCAGGTTGTTCGCCTGAGCCTGTCCGGATCGCAGTGGACGAGCGAGCGGGTCGACGGCGTGGGCTCGGCACTGCTGAAGTACGTGCGCCGGTAAGCAGCTTGGGCGGTGGCAGAGGTGGACACCTCCCAGATAGATAGTAGAATATAGATATCAGGGAGGCGGTAATCGCCTCGCCGCAGAGAGGAGCCTCCCATGCCCACGTACACCCCGATCAGCTGCGCCGACATCTACGACAGGGACGCACCCGAGTGCGACAGCTGCGAAGGGGCCGGCACGGAGACCTACCTGCACGGACCTCACGAGGTCGACCGCGAGTGCGCCGAGTGCCACGGCATCGGGCGCCGCCTCGACTGCCCGGCATGCGACGACGGCGTGAACCCCGCCACCGACGACACGTGCAGCCTCTGCGACGGCTTCGGCGCCCTCTACTGACCACAAAATAGGCCACTACTCATTCAGGAGATTTCCGTGAACCTCGGCGACACCCTCACCCAGGAAGCCCTCACCACCGGCAGCCGATTCGGCGTCATACCGACCGGATCCGGGGGCCTGCGCCTGGCCATCACCCTCGGCTCGGGCGATGTCCAGCACTTCGAACGGCCCGGCGCCGGCGGCCCCGGCGACTGGACCGCCACCGACCTCGAAGGACAGGGGGGCGGCTTCTCCTTCCAAGAGCCTGTCACCGCCGAATGGGGCCGCAGCCTGGACCTCATCGCCAAGACCCGCGACCAGAAGGGCTGAATCACGTGGAGTACGAAGTCGGCACCGTCGTCACCCCGGCCCGTACCGGGCCCAACGGCCTCACCCACCTGCTCGGCGAGGTCTCCGGTCACGCCACGGATCCCTTCACCGGCTAGCGCCTGGTAGCCGTCACCTGGAGCGGCCTGAGCAAGCCGCAGTTCTACGACCTGGACGACGTGATCGAAGTGGACTGACACACGGAAAATAGGCCACTACACAAAATCGTGTTACGGTCCTGCACATCAGGCCACAGGCACGGCCCGATACCCACCCACCTCCGGACGGGCAGCGACACCCCGCGCCCAGCCCGCCCGGACCGGCTCGTCAGATACGAGCCACCCCCTCCGGCCGGGACCCGCCCCCACTGCGGGTCCCGGCCACACCCACGGAGAAGCAGATGCCTACGACCACGACCTACGACGACCTCGAAGAGGCACAGGCCATGGAGCAGTACGGGCACCCCCTCGCAGAACTCGTCAGCGAGCGGTACACCGTCGAAGACGTCCTCAAGGACCGGCACCGCCGGTCTAACCCCCGGCCGCCGGCACCCGTCTACACGCCGCAGCCGGACCCGAAGGCCGCCGAGCACTGCGCCGTCCTCGAGGCAGCGATATCGAACTGGACCTACCGGCCCACCCCGAGCACGCTGTGACCGAAGAGCAATTCCGCCGCCACGTGAGGGAGCTGGCTCAGCTCCGCGGCTGGACCCTCGCCTACCACACGCACAACTCGCAGCGAAGCGACGCCGGTTGGCCCGACGAGGTGTACGGGCACCCACTGACCCGCCGCACCCTGTTCGTCGAGCTGAAGACCGACACCGGCAAGGTTCGCCCCGCTCAACGCGAGTGGCTGACACACCTGGCGGCCTGCGGCTTCGAAGCCGCCCTGTGGCGACCACGCGACCTCGCGCTCATCGTCACCACTCTGGCGCCCAACGGCCCGCGCGCCACCCTCCCCGACACATTCTGACCAGGAAGAGCACCCATGGACCACGACCCCGATTCCGCCCCGGCCCCCGGCTCGACCTGGTGCAACTCCTGCGACAGCTGGTTCAACATCATCACCAACACCTGCCGCTGCAACAACCGCTGAGGGACAGCCTGATGCCCAACACCTCTGCGGCCCCCCGAGGCCCCATCCGCACCCGGCCGGCCCCTGTCCTTGCCCCCGCCGTGGAGCAGGCCCTCTCGGAGATCGCCGCGCTCGCCAACCGGCTGTGCGAGGACCTCTCCGACGGCCAGTGGGCTACGGCCGCCCGCATTCGCCAGCTCGCCGAGGCGCCCTACGTGAACGGAGTCACCCGCTGATGCACGCCCGCTTCGAGCCCATGCCCTCCCGGAACTCGGACGCCGACACCGCCGCGAAGTCGCTGCGAAGCCGCCACGGCGAGTGGGCACACGTGGACGCACGCGACTCGACCAGCCGGGCGGCGAACCTCGCCTACCGCATCCGTGCCGGCCTGCACTCCTCGTTCCGCCCGGCAGGCGCCTACGAAGCGCGTTCCCAGGGCACACACGTCTGGGCGCGATACGTCGGCCACCGCACCAAGGCAACCTAGACCCACGTCCTTGGCCACCGACGCATACGTGC
The DNA here is from genome assembly GCF_024213195.1 of Streptomyces sp. TBY4. Classification (GTDB taxonomy): domain Bacteria; phylum Actinomycetota; class Actinomycetes; order Streptomycetales; family Streptomycetaceae; genus Streptomyces. Next base: position 224,617 of record NZ_JANAVF010000014.1, read on the forward strand.
CACCCAGGTTGGCGTGGTACAGCGCGACAGCATCGGCCTTGAACTCAGGCGAGTACTTCGGCGTCCCAACGGGAACTCCTGTCCTATGGATCCTCACGATCCAATGATCAGGGTGTCCACGATCACGACTCTGCTGGCCAATTCACATGGCGAGGGCATCGGGTGGAAAATCATCCCCTACCGCCGTGCGACTGCACGTCGGTCGGCCGGAGCAATTCTCAATACCTGTGGATCGTCATGGCCGGCCCGGCTTCTGGTTCGCCTTCACCTGCGCTACGAAGGAGGCCGTTGCGCGCGGGTTCCGGAGCACGTGCAGTGTCGCGTCACCGGCCTGATCCGTGACCGCTTTCAGGAGGAGTGGCCGGCTCCGACGCCGCCATGACCATAGCCAGAGCCAGAAGTCGAACCGCTCCCGGGAGCGGCGCATCGCTCTCCAGGCGCAGCGCCAGAAGGAGAAGTCGAGCAGGACGATGGTGTCTGCTCGCCGGAGGCGGACGTCGAGGACGTCGTAGGGGCCGAGGTCGCCGTCCATGATCCACTGGTCCGCTTTGGAGAGTTCGCCTTGGACGGTGGCCCACTGCTCGGGGGGAGTCGCTTCAAGCCCCGGTCTCCAGAAGTGCTTGTCGAGCTCGATGACGGGAAGTCCGGTGACCTTGCCCAGGGTGGCTGCCAGTGTTGACTTCCCTGAGCCGCCACGGCCGAGGATCACGACACGCTCCATGGCCGCCATGCTGCCAGATCGGTTCCACCGGATCACGCACCGGCGTTCCGGGGTCATGCCGCATAGACGACATCGCGTTTGACGAGCTCGCCGCTCTTGAACCTTGCACCTGCGCGGACCAGGGGGACGAGGTGGGCTCCGGTGATCGCCCGCCAGCCGAGCGCCGCGTACGCGGTGCCCCTGTCCTCGGGGGGATGGGCAGGGGCACCGTCGTTCAGGAGGCGGCGAGTGCCTCGGTGGGTGGCAGGCGGGCGGCTCGGACGGCTGGGTAGAAGCCGGCGAGGCCGCCGATGAGGAGGGTGGCGCCGACTCCGCCGGCCATGGCCCAGGCAGGCACCACGGTGGGCCAGCCCTGGTAGGTGGCGTAGCCGGCGGTGACGCCGATGCCGAGGAGTACGCCGCCGGCCCCGCCGAGGGCGGACAGCAGCAGGGATTCGCATAGGAACTGGGTGCGGATCTGGCCGCGGGTGGCGCCCAGGGACCGGCGCAGGCCGATCTCCGCGCGGCGCTCGAGTACAGAGATGACCATGGTGTTGGCCACGCCGACTCCGCCGACGAGCAGGGCGACGGCGCCGAGCCCCAGCAGCAGCCCGCTGAGGGTGTCGTCGGTTGCTTCTTTGGCGGCGAGCGCGTCGGAGGGCCGGGATACCTCGACGGAGCTGGGGTCTTCGGGGTTCGCGGTCGCTCCGAGGACGGCTTGTACGTCGGTGACGGCCTGGCCCTGCGCGCGGGTGTAGACGGTGGTCGGGTAGCCGTCGAAGTCGAGGTTCTTCTGGGCGGCTTCCCAGCCTACGAACGCTCCGGAGTCCAGCTCGGCGGCGAGTTCGTTGGGTTCGAGGATCCCGACGACAGTGAACCACTCGCCTCCCAGCCACACCTGGGTGTCGGGGTCCGCCTTGGAGACCGCCAACTGTTCGGCGGCCTTGGGGCCCAGGACAACGGCCGGGTACTTGCCGTTGGCGTCGTTGAGCCACTGTCCGGTGGCGACGTGTGAGCCCACGGTGGCGGGGAGGTCGGTGCGGGCCGCGTAGACGCCGATGCCGCCGGTCTCCTGCTTGGGTATGCGGTCGTTGCGGTAGACCTTGGCATCCGTCTTGCCGATAGCCGACACCGACTCCACGGCTCCGATCCTGGCAACCATGTCGACGGCATCGGCGGACAGGTGCGCGTCGCCTCCGCCGAAGGACTGGCCCGGGGAGACGGTGAGCAGGTTGGTGCCCAGTGCGTCCAGTTTGCGGTTCAGCTCTTCGCTGGAGGACGTGGAGATCCCGACGACGCCGATCATCGCGGCGATGCCGATGGCGATGCCGAGCGCGGAGAGGAACACCCGCATGGGGCGCGAGCGCAGGCCGGATCCGCCGACGCGCAGGACGTCGGAGGGGCTGAGGCGGGCCGCTTTCGGGCGGGGCCTGGGCGGTGCTGCTGTGGTCATGTCCCTGCCCTCTCGTAGGCGTGGTCCGGCAGGGCGGAGTCGTGTTCGATACGGCCGTCCTTGATGCGGACCTCGCGTGGCAGGGAGGCGGCGATGTCGCGGTCGTGGGTGATGATCACGACGGTGGTGCCGGAGTCGTGCAGTTCGTGGAGGAGTTCCATGACGACCGCACCGGAGGTGGAGTCGAGTGCGCCCGTCGGCTCGTCGGCGAGCAGGAGGGGTGGATCACCGAGGACTGCGCGGGCGATGGCGACCCGCTGCTTCTCGCCACCGGACAGCTGGTGTGGTTCGTTGAACAGGCGGTGGCCCAGGCCCACCCGGCGAAGAGTCTGCTCGGCGAGCCTGCGCCGCTCGCCCCTTGGCTTGCCGCTGTAGAGGAGCCCGTCGGCGACACTGTCCAATGCGGGGACGCCGGGGGCGAGGTGGAACTGCTGGAACACGAACCCGATGGTGGCGGCGCGCAGTGCGGAAAGTTCGCGGTCGCTGAGGTCGGTGATGTCGTGGCCGTCGATGGCCACGGTTCCGGTGGTCGGCAGGCTGAGTGTTCCGATGATGTTGAGCATCGTGGACTTGCCCGAGCCGGAAGGGCCGACGACGGCCAGGAGTTCACCCCGCTGTACGACCAGGTCGGCTCCCGCGAGGGCCGCGACCTCCCCGTACGTCTTGGTGACGCCCCTCAGCTCAATGACCGGCGGGGCGGCGCTCACTTGGGAACCCCTACGACCAGGCCAGCGATGACTCCCTGACCGGACACCTCGACCAGCCCGCCGGCGAACATGCCGAGCTCGACCGGCAGGTATTCGATGCCCTTGGTGCCGACGGTCTCCAGTGCATAGCCGCCCTCGCGCAGCGCCACGAGGGCGTTGATGGGAACCGTCAGGACGTCCTTGCGAGTCTCGGCCTCGAAGGTGACGTCCACCGGCGCGGCCTGATAGCGGCCGAGCTTCGTCTGGTCCTTGATCTCAAGCTTCACGGGCAGCGTGGCGTCGGCGGAACTGGTACTGGATGTCCCGGCGCCGCCTGTACTGCCGGCGGCCGGCGCAGCGGTGGCCGCCGTGCCGACGTCCTTGACCGTGGCGTCGACCTTGGTGCCGTCGGGGAGCTTGATCGTGGTCTTGGTGCCGTCGTCCACCAGGTCCTCGAACTTCACTTCGAGGTCGACGGTGACGATGCGCTCCGTGCCGGACCAGGTGAGGATGTCCCCGGTGGGCGAGCCACCGCTAGTGGCCTTGACGTCGGCCACGCGCCGTTCCCCGGTGGCCACGACCGCGTCACCCGGAGCGACGGTGCCGCTCTCTTCGCGGCCGAGGTCCTCTTGCCACGCCTTGACGGCGGTGGCGGTGGCATCGGTGTACTCGTCGTCCACGGTGAAGCCCGTGTAGCCGAGGGCGGAGAGGTTCTCCTCCAGCAGCTTCACGTCCTTGCCCTCGCTGCCCGACTGGATCGTGCGGTACAGAGGTGTCGAGCCGTACAGCAGCGGCACCTTCCGTTCGTCGATGCTGTACACGGCTGCGCCGCGTTTGATCGTTTCGCCCTCCGCCGGCAGCCAGGTGAGCACGCCCGAACCGCTGCCGGCCGTGCTCTGGCCGCCCTGCGCCGTGCTGGAAGACGCGGAGCCACCCGAGGAGGAACTCCCGGAAGGCGGGGCCTGTACCGCGGTGGCGTCGCCGTAGCCGAGGTTTCCGTTCACGGTCTCGGTACGGGTCAGCGAGGTGGTCTCGACCTTGGCCGTCTTGGGCGGACCGGCCGGTGCCGCGGAGGTGCTCGTCTCGCTGTCACCGCCCAAGGCTCCGGTCGCGGCGGCGACGCCGGTCGCGGCGATGACCGCCACGCCGATAGCGATCAGCGAGGTACGCAGCGGGCGCTTCCTGCGACGACCGGCGTTCGGTGTCTGGCCGCCGTGCGTGTCTTCGGCAGCCGCGGCCGCCATGTTCTCGGTGCTTTGGTGCAGGGTCACTGCTGGCCCCCCATCATGCCGCCGAGGAACTCGCGGCACTCACCCATGGCGTCCTGGAAGTTGGGATCACTCATGTTCATGGACTCCCGGTCGAGGCCCTCGGGGCCGGGGTCGTCCATGTCGACGCCGTTCTCGCGCATGCAGGCGGCGAACTTCTTCATGTTCTCCAGCTGCGCGGCGTCCGGGGCACCCTGGTTGGCGCCGCGGTCCTTCATCGCCTGCGGTGCCTTGTCACGGCACGCCTCCATCGCCTTGCGCAGGGCGTCGCTGTTGGCACCTCCGCCCATGACGGACTGCAGGTTCAGCTTGCCCGTCTCCGGGTCGGGGTCCTCCATGTCGACGCCGTTCTCGCGCATGCAGCCGACGAACGCCTGCGACTGCTCGGCCTCGCTCTTCGCCGAGCCGCCTCCACCCGCGGCAGCGCCCTCACCGCTGACGGAGGCCACCTTCGAGCTGCCGCTGTCGGAGCCGCCGCAACCCGTCAACAAGCCGGCCGCCACGAGCCCGGCGGCCGGTAGCGCCAGCGCCCGCACCCTGAGTGCTCCTCGCATCCTCACCACTCCCTTGAATCCGAATGCCGCTGACCACCACGTGGTCTGCGGTCCGTACAAAGGGCGATGCTGGCAGCACAGGATCAGCGGACCCTGGGCCCAACCTCAAAGCCACCTGGGAATCCCGAACGATTCACAACAGAGGGAGCCCCACGCGGAACGTCGCACCCGTCCCCGGGCGCTGCGCGGCTAGATCGAGACGGCCGCCATGGGCTGCGACGATGGCGGCGGCGATGGACAGGCCCAGGCCCGCGCCGCCCCCGGAGCGTGCTGGATCGGCGCGGTAGAGGCGCTCGAACACGTACGGGGCATCACGGGGCGGGACGCCCGGACCTGTGTCGGCGACCTCGATGACCGCGGCAGGCCGGTCGGCGGGCAGCAGGGTGCCCGAGGCTGCTACGGCGGGTCCGAGAGCGTTGGGCCGCCGCGGTCCGAGGCGGATCGTGATCACTGCGCTGGGTGGCGTGTGGCGGTCGGCGTTGGCCAGCAGGTTGCCGAGCACCTGGCGCAGTTGCAGTGGATCACCGATGACGACCATGGGTTCGATCAGGCCCCCCGACTCGTCAAGGTCCACGATCCGCACGACCCGGCTGGTGGAGCGGGCGTGCAGAGCGCGTGCCACGTCCACGGTGAGTTCCAGGAGGTCGACGGGGAGCTGCTGCGGGACGCGCTGCTCGTCGAGCCGGGCAAGCATGAGCAGGTCCTCCACCAGCACTCCCATCCGGGCGGCTTCGGCCTCGATGCGCCGCATCGCGTCCACAGGGTCTCCGCCGCGTCGATAGAGCTCGGCGAAGCCGCGGATCGAGGTCAGCGGGGTGCGCAGTTCGTGGGAGGCGTCCGCGAGGAAGCGGCGCAGTTTCAGCTCGGACGCCGCGCGGGCGCCCATCTCGTGCTCCACACGGCCGAGCATCGCGTTCATCGCCCCGCCCAGCCGGCCCGGCTCGGTATGCGGATCCGTGTCTGCCACGCGCTGCGACAGGTCCCCCGCCGCGATGAACCCGGCGGTGGCCTCCATCCGGGTCAGCGGGCGCAGTCCCACACGGACCAGGAACGTGGCCCCGACGCCCAGCAGCGCGAGCGCGCCCGCCACGACGGCCGCGTCGATCAGCAACAGCCGGTCCGTGGTCTCCTCCACCTGGGCCAGCGAGACGGCCGTGACGATGAACCCGCCGTCATCAAGGCCGGGGGTGGGCTCCACCACCTTGACTACGACCCGCCAGCCGGAACCGCCTCCCTTGCCCGGGACCGTGAACGGGGCACCCGAATACTCGGCCAGTTCAGCGGCCGCCGGCAGGGCAGGGCCGGGTTCACGCGCCTCCTCGGGGTACACGGCGCGCACGCCGCTCTGCCCATACACGTAGATCCGTGAATCGTCTCCGAAGACCCCGGACAGGAACGAGTCACCCGGAACCCTCGCGGACTGCTCCTCCGCCGGGCGATCGCCGAGGCTGCGCACCAGCCGCTGCTGCTGTCCCCCCATTCCGGGTATCGCCAGCTGCCGGTCGACACGGTCGATGAGATAGGAGCGCAGCAGGATCACCCCTGCCGTGTTGGCGCCGATGAGGGCTAGAGCCGTCAGGGCGGCGCTGACCACGACGAGGCGCGAGCGCAGCGTCCAGTGGCGCCACCGCCGAAGGCGGGGCATCAGCGTTCCCCGTGGGGCAGCCGCAGCGTGTACCCGACACCGCGGACGGTGTGGATGAGCCGGGGACCGGTGGTGTCGAGCTTCTTGCGCAGGTAGTAGACGTAGGACTCAACTATCCGGCTGTCCCCGCCGAAGTCGTAGGACCACACCCGGTCCAGGATCTGGGCCTTGCCGATGACCCGGCCCGGGTGCTCCAGCAGGAAGCGCAGCAGGTTGAACTCGGTCGGGGACAGCTCGATGCGCCGGCCGGCCCTGCGTACCTCGTGCCGGTCCTCATCGAGCTCCAGGTCCGCGTAGCGCAGCACCGCATCAGGTACATCCTGGGGGTGCGCTCCTGTGGCGGCCCCGGTCCGGCGCAGAATCGCACGGATCCGCAGGACCACCTCCTCCAAGCTGAACGGCTTCGTCACGTAGTCGTCCCCACCGGCCGTCAGCCCGCGGATACGGTCGCCCATCGAGTCCCGGGCCGTCAGGAACAGAACCGGAACATCGCGCCCGGCCGCCCGCAGCCTGGCCGCAACCTCGAAACCGTCGAGATCGGGAAGCATCACATCCAGCACGATGAGACCCGGCCGCGTATCCTCCGCGGCCGTCAGGGCTTCGAAGCCGGTCGCCGCCGCGACGACGTCGAAGCCGACCAAACGCAACGTCTGGGAGAGAAGATCACGGATGTTCGGCTCATCGTCGACGACGAGAACGGTGGTCGCGGCCGGTGCGGAATCAGTCATGGCTTCATCCGTATCGCACCAACCTCAAAGCCAGCTGAGAACAACCTTCACGTCGCGCCAGAACGATCCGCACATACCAGCCGACCAGCTGACCAGGGCGGTGATGGTCAAGAGGCTCTTCCGGCCGTACTGATGACTGAGACGGCGGCCTGGGTGGCATCCTCGACGAGTGCTATGCCGTCGGCCTGGGTGAGGTTTCCGTCGGAGAGGACCGCGATGAGGCAGTCGCGGCCTTCGATGTCCACGCGTCCGATGCTGTTGATGTCCCACAGTCCGGTCGCGGTGCGTGGGAGCCAGCCGTTCTTGAGCGCCGCACTCGAATCGGCGACGGACACACCCCAGTCCTGATCTGGCGCGACACTCTCCATCAGGTCCTCGATGAAGTCCCTGTCGGCCTGGGACAGCGGTGATTCCAACCCGAATATCGAGTCGAGCAGAATCAGTTGGTCTTCGGCTGTCGTCTGGGTGAGGCCCCAGTTGCCGTTGTGGCCGGCGGAGGTGGCGGTCAGGCCGAGGCGTTCGTTGGCGGAGTCCAGCCCCGGTGCCCCGCCGATGGTGTCCCACAGTGCGTTGGTCGCGGTGTTGTCGCTGCTGCGGATCATGCTCGTCGCCTGGGTGCGCTCGCGTGATGTCAACGCTCGCCCCGCATCCTGGGCCTGGAGCAGCAGTGCGGCCAGGATGTCGACCTTGACGATGCTCGCCGTGTCGTACCGGCCACTCTCGAACACGGCGCGGTCACCCGATTCCAGATCCATCACCGCCACCGATAGTTGCACGTCGCCGTCCGGGGCTACCCGCGCAAGTTCACCCGCCAGCAGCGCGTCGAGATCAGCTTCGGGTGACGCGGCGGCCTCGGTTTCGGGGCTGAGGCCGGGCTCCGAAGAGGACACCGCCGCGACGGCAGCAGTACCCACTGACCCGTGGCGCAAGTTCGCCGCACCGGCCACGATGCAACCCAGCAGAGCAGCCGTACCCGTCACCATGACAAGGAGACGAAGGGGGCGGCGACGAGGGCGCGGGTGGCGACGAGTTCCGGATCCAAGCATGCCCGCGACGCTACGAATCACAACTGTGCGCAGCCTGGGACCACGGTCAGAGCACCCTGAGAGTCGCCTCCAAGTTGCATCCAAGCGAGTCGGTGCGCCGCCGAAGACTGACGTGTCGGGACTGCGGCGGACTCAGGTGTGTCAGGGAGTGGTGTGTGCCAGGCCCGTGTCGTAGGCGATGATCACTGCCTGTACCCGGTCCCGGGCTTCCAGCTTCGCGAGAACACGCCCCACGTGTTTCTTCACTGTCGATTCGGACAGGCTCAGACGCTCGGCGATCTCGGTGTTCGTCCACCCCTGGCCGATCGCGATGAGGACCTCCCGTTCGCGCTCGCTGAGCAGGCTCAGCCGGGGATCAGTTCGGCTGGGTCGCTGCTCGGGCGGGCGCAGGTCACGTGCGTGGGCGTCGAGGAGGCGGCGGGTCAGTCTGGGGGACACCACGGCGTCCCCGGCCGAGATGGACCGAATGGCGGCTAGGAGCTCGTCGGGCATGGCGTCTTTGAGGAGGAAGCCGCTGGCGCCTGCGCGCAGGGCAGCGTAGGCGTACTCGTCGAGGTCGAAAGTGGTGAGGATGAGAACGCGGGACCGGCCGCCGGCCGCGACGATGCGCCGGGTTGCCTCGATGCCGTCCATTCCGGGCATCCGCACGTCCATGAGCACCACGTCGGGGCGGAGCGAGGCGGTGAGGCGGACAGCCTCGGCGCCGTGGGAGGCTTCACCGACCACCTCGATGTCGTCTCTGGTTTCCATGAGCATGACGAAACCCAGCCGCTGGAGCGGCTGATCATCCGCGATCAGCACAGTGGTCAAGGTGTTCTCCGGCCGCTAGGTCCTGGCCCTGGACCGGGCTCGGGCTGCGGTCCGTGGACTTCCCGCTCGTGGGTGCCGTCGGGCTCGACGTCGAAGGCTGCGTCGACGCTCCAGCCGCCTCCTGTCCGGGGGCCTGCGGTGAGGGTACCGCCGTACATCGCGGCCCGTTCTCTCATACCGATGATCCCATGGCCGGCCTGATGCCGGTCCGGGACTGCCGGGGGCGGTTCCGCCGACTCGGACGGCGCTCCGGTGTCGGTGATCGTCACCCGGACTCGGCCGTCGTGGAACTCGACGGAGATGCGTACGGACGAGCGGTAGCCGACGTGCTTGAGCGTGTTGGTCAGAGCTTCCTGGACAATGCGGTACACGGTCAGCTGAACGCCGCCGCTCAGCTCGCTGAGACTGCCGCTGGTCCGGTAGGTGACGTGGGTACCCGCCGCCCGAACGCGCTCGATCAGGGCCTCCATGTCAGCCAGTACCGGCTGAGGGGTGAGCTCCGCTTCCTCGGACGCGTCCCGCAGGACGCCGAGGACGCGCCGCAGCTCTTTGAGCGCCTGGCGTCCCGTGCCGGAGATGATGCGCAGTGCCTCGGCGCTGCGCTCGGGGCGGCTGGCGGCGAGAGACGCAGCGCCATCGGCGAGGCCGACGATGACGGCGAGATTATGACCGACGATGTCGTGCATCTCGCGGGCCACCCGGGAGCGTTCGGCCGCAACTGTCAGCCGTGCTCGTTGTTCCTGCTCGGTCTGCAGCCGGGCGGCGCGGTCCTCCAGCGCCGCAAGGTAGGCCCGTCTGATCCGGAAGACGAGGCCCAGAGCCAAAGCGGCGGTCGCCGTCCCGACCAGGAAGAACACGGCGAGCCAAGGCTGGTCCGTGCCGGACCGGAAGGCGGCCACTCCCAGTCCCGCAACGGTCACGGCCGCCGCCCAGGGAAGCACCTTGATTGCCCCGTACAGAGCGAGGCTGTACAGGACCAGGAGCAGGCTGATGCCGCTGGGCAGCCAGATGGAGCTGATCCACTGCGCCAGGCAGGTGACCGCGACCACGCTGAAGGCGAGGGTCGGCGTCCGGCGCCGCCACCACAGCGGCAGGGCGAGGCCTGCGTGCAGCAGCAGCAGCAGGACGGCAGTCGGCGGTTCACTCGCCCGGTGCGCCGACATGGGCGGTCCGGTGTGTCCCCCGAGAAGGGCTGGAAGGCCCAGCAGGAACACGAAGACCACCACACTGGTGTCGAGTATCCACGGCCGCCGGTGATCGACGCGCTGGAGCCGTTGCTGCCATCCGAGCAGCCGGTCCAGGAAGGGGTGGCCGCCCGTTCTCTCCGAATTCACGGAGAGCGCCGCGCGGGCGCCGGGGCCCGCGCCTCTGCCGGGCCGCGGTGGATACCTGTTCTCGTCAGCCATCGTGCGAACCCGAGCGTCTCTGATTGAGTAGGGAATGCCGCTCGAAGCGTTATCCGGATCGAGGTGCCCGCCATGGCCTGGAGACCGGGCTTACGCACACACTGTCACCTCATTGCTACGGATGGCTGACCTGCCTGGTCAGGTCTCCGATAAACGGCCCCCGTAATGGATTCCGGTGCTCATACGTCCGTACGTACGAGGCGCAGGGCGGCGGCGCCCAGTACCAGGGCGACCCAGCCGGCGAGGACGGCCAGGCCCGCCCCCGGGCTGAGGGCGCCCGATGCCTGGTGAAGGCTCATCATCGCGCCGCCGGCGTTGCTCGGCAGGTAGGGGCCCACGGTGTCGGCCCAGGAATCGGGCAGCAGTGACGTCAGGCCGGGAATGACCATCAAAGACGCCACGAGCACGGCGATGCCTCCGGCCACCGAGCGCAGCAGGGCTCCCAGGGCAACGCCGAGGACTCCCGCCATGGCGAGGTACAGGGCCGCGCCCGCCAGACTGCGCAGTACACCGTCGTCGGACAGGGACAGTTCCGCGGACGTGCCACTCACTTGGGTGCTGCCCACCAGGAAGGCGGCCAGCACGGCCACGGTGCAGGCGGCCAGAGCGACGGCTGCGAAGGTGAGGGCCTTCGACCACAAGACCGGCAGGCGCTGGGGTACGGCGGTCAGCGTGGACCGGATCATGCCGGTGCTGTACTCGCCGGCGGCCACCAGGACCCCGAGGACACCGATGGCCAGCTGGGCGAGCTGGGTGCCGGTCAGGGCCAGACCGACGGCGTCGGTAGCGGGGGTGGGTCCGACGGGGCGTTGCGCTGCGGTACCCGAGGGGTCGAACGAGACTGAGGCGATGAACCCGAAGGCCACAAGAATCAGCGCGGCCACACCCAGGGTGATCCAGCTGGAGCGCAGCGACCAGAATTTCGCCCACTCCGAACGGAGCACCCGGAGTGCGGTCACCCGGTACTGAGGCCGGACGGAGCCGGGAACCTCCCGGATCTTGGTGGAAACGCTGCTCATGCCGCCTTCTTGGAATCGTCGTGACTGGCACTGGTGTACTCGACGGCGTCACGGGTCAGGTCCATGAACGCCTCTTCCAGAGAGACTTCACGCGGTGTGAGTTCGAAGATCGGCACGCCGTGCTCGGCGGCCACCGTTCCGATTTGGCGGGCCTCCAGCCCACTCACATGCAGTTCCTCCGTCCCTGGCGAACCAGTGATCTCCACACCCGGCCCGGCCAGCAGTTCCCGCAGACGGGCAGGCTCGGCAGTAACCACCTTCACTCCACTGCCGTCGGCTTCACGCACGAAGTCCGCCACCGTGGTGTCGGCCAGCAGCCGCCCCCGCCCGATGATCACCAGGTACTCAGCGGTGAGCGCCATCTCACTCATGAGATGGGAGGACACCAGGACGGTGCGCCCCTCGGCCGCCAGGCCGGTCAGCAGATTTCGCACCCACAGGACACCCTCGGGGTCGAGGCCGTTGACCGGTTCGTCCAGCATCACGACGGCGGGATCACCCAGCAGCGCCGCGGCGATGCCCAGCCGCTGGCCCATGCCCAGCGAGAAGGCCCCGGCGCGCTTGCGGGCCACACTCGTCAGACCGACCAGTTCGATGACCTCGGCCACCCGGGCCCGTGAGATTCCGTGGGTGTAGGCCAGCGCCTTCAGATGGCCCTCGGCCGTCCGGCCCGGGTGGATCGACTTGGCCTCCAGGAGCGAGCCGATCTCCTGCAGGGGCGCGGCATGCTCCGCGTACCGTTTTCCGTTGACCGTGGCCGTTCCCGCGGTGGGCGCGTCCAAGCCGACGATCATCCGCATCGTGGTGGACTTGCCGGCGCCGTTCGGGCCGAGGAAGCCGGTGACAGCGCCGGGTTTGACGGTGAATTCCAGACGGTCGACGGCGGTCTTGACCCCGTAGCGTTTCGTCAGCTCGCGTACCTCGATCACCCGTGCACCTTCCACTCGGCGGCCGGGCCATCCCCGAGCGCATGCCTTCCACGCTAGAAGGCGGAAACGGCTCGGGGATGGCACCGTGGGTGACCTTTCGACGGCCGGGTGGTACCTGAGTACACCTCCGCCCGATGCCGCGAGCTGGTCGGACTCAGTGGGGCCTGGGCCGGTCCACCCGGGAACCGGTCAGCGGTGCACGATCCGCAGGCGGTGCCGGTTGCGGGCTGTGGTGATCACCTCCTCCAGGAAGGCCCGGACGCGGTCGGGGGCGTCCCGTTTCAGCCAGTCGACGGCCCCGTCGTGGACCACCACGTCGACGCCTGTGCCCGCCAGGACTGCGGGCAGGGTGTGCACCATCGTTGACGCGAAGCTGACCACAGTCCGCCCCACGGGGCCTGTACGCAGCGCCAGTTCCAGCGGCAGCTCCGGTATGACGATCTCGGCGCCAGTCGCCCGGGAGATCCGCTCCAGCTTGCCGGGATCCTCGCGGCGGTGGGCCAGATAGCGGCTGCAGCCCAGCGCCCTGGCCAGCGCGACGACCTCGGTCACGTACCGGCCCGGGTCCACAAGTCCCGTCTCCGCCAACGACGTACCGACCAGGTCGACACCGGGCAGGACGTCGGGCGGCCCGAATCGGCCGCGGGTCCAGGAGTACGCGTTCACGGTGACCATGCCTCCTGGCGGCAGGAGCAGATCCTTCGCAAGGGAGGTGTAGACCTCCAGACGCTGGCCGCGGCCCGGGGTGAGCAGGCGCGTGGTGCGATAGGCGGCGGCCGGCGGCGGCCCCGTGCGGTGCCAGCGCACCAGGGGTCGGCCGGCGAGTAGCTGAGTGGCGAGTTCCAGCGTGGCCGTGCCGTCATCCACCAGGACGACATCCCTCGCCGACCTGGCCAGCGGCAGCAGCTGCTGGATCAGGCCGGAGAACGGATCGCCGAGCACCAACCGGTCCGCCCCGGCCAGCTGCGGGGCCAGTACGGCCCCGCAGTAGGCCAGAGCGGCTGGTGTGAGCGTTCACGTTTTTCGGCTCTGGCGATGATCACGTGACGGGTCAGGGTGTCAGGAGTATTCGGAGCCTGAGGAGATCGAAGTTGGCTCTCCC
>NZ_JANAVF010000015.1 GCF_024213195.1 Streptomyces sp. TBY4
AACCCGGAAGCTAAGCCTTTCAGCGCCGATGGTACTGCAGGGGGGACCCTGTGGGAGAGTAGGACGCCGCCGAACAACCCGCCCTTTTAGCTCAGTCGGTAGAGCGTCTCCATGGTAAGGAGAAGGTCAACGGTTCGATTCCGTTAAAGGGCTCCAATACGAGAAGGCCCCCGCCATTGGCGGGGGCCTTTTTGCGTTTCCGTGGGTATTCTTCTGATTGATCTTGAGGATTGGTTTTACGGGGAGGAACGAGTGATGTCGGATCAGACTCCGGCCGAGGCCGAGTTCGAACTGGCCTGGGCCGACGAGAGGTATACCCGGGCGGTTCTGCCGGCCGTGGACGTGAACCGGATCCTGGGGGAGCGGTACGCCACCCGGGAGCCGGTGGCGCTGGACCGGGCGGCGGTCTGGGACATGGAGGTCCGGAAGGCCGGCAATCCCGGAGCCTTCATTCCGAACGTCATCGAGGAGGGCTCTGCCGCCGCCTGGGTGCCGGGCGGGAAGGGCGCGGAGCTGGGGGACGAGTTCGTCAGGCAGTCGCGGCAGAGGCTGTGGCTCGAGCCGGACGCGTACGGGCTCGTGCTCGAAGAGGTGCACCTGAACCACGACCGGCAGGTGGTCACCTTCCTCGGCCGGGAGGCCTTCTCCGACGAGCGGGGCGGTCCGCTGCGCGCGGACGGCCGGCAGCCGCTGTTCCACGTACAGCACGGGGTCGCGGGTACGGACGAGCGGCCGCTCAACACCTGGCGGATCCTGCTGCTGACCGATGACCCGGACGAGCGGCTGGTGAAGGTCTTCGACCGGCTGGCCGGTGATCCCTGGCTGCCCGAGTTCCTCGAGCTGTACGTGCAGGACGTGCTCGGGATCGGGCTGACGCGTCGGGACGAGATCTGAGGGACGGAGTAGGGCGCGGGTAGCGGGTCGGGGTCTTCGTCAAGCCCCGAGTTTTCGGGCCGTGACCCGGGGCCGGGTGCGGGGCGCAATGGGATCAGTCAGGAGTTCCCAGACCCTCGATCCCGGGAGGAACGCTCATGAGTACCGAACGGATCCGACACCTCGTCCGCACGTTCAGGACGGCCGCGGCTGCCGACGGCGCCGCCTCCCCGTCCCCGGCCGTTCCCTCTTCCCGGTCCGCCACCGTCCGCGACGCGGCCGGTGGCAGGGACGGCAGTACGCCCTGGACCGGGGAGATGGCGGCCCCCTCCTTCATGATCCTCGTGGCGGGGCCCCGCCGGTAGGCGGAGCGGCGCGCGGCGGCGGTCAGTCGCCGTCGCGCTGCCGGGGGATGCGGAAGGCGAGGATGGCCATGTCGTCGGAGGCCGGATCGGCGGCGAAGCGTTCCACCGCGCGCAGGACGCGGGAGGCGACCGCGCCGGCCGTGAGGCCCGTACAGGTGGTGAGGACCTCGGCGAGGCCGTCGTCGCCGAGCATGCGGGTGCCCTCGCGGCGTTCGGTGACGCCGTCGGTGACGCAGAGGAGGACGTCGCCCGGGTCCAGGGTGAGGGTCTGCTCGTAGAGCTCCAGGTCGTCGAGGACGCCGAGGAGGGGCTGCGGTTCGGCGGCGGAGGTGACCTCGCCGTTCGGGCGCAGGCGCAGCGGCAGCGGGTGGCCCGCGCAGACGACCTTCATGAGGGCGCCGCCGTCGGGGCGGGGGTGCAGCTCGCCGTAGAGGAGGGTGAGGAAGCGGCTGCGGTCGCCCTCGTCGAGGATGGCCGCGTTGAGGCGTTCCAGTACGGCCGGGCCGCCGAGGCCCTCGCGGGCCAGGAGGCGCAGGGCGTGGCGGGCCAGGCCGGTGACGGCGGCCGCCTCGGGGCCCGTACCGCAGACGTCGCCGATGGCGAAGCCGTAGACGCCGGGGCGGATCGGGAAGACGTCGTAGAAGTCGCCGCCCACCTCGTTGCCCTCGCCCGCGGCGCGGTAGATGACCTCGACCTCGATGCCGGGGATGGTGGGGGAGCCGGGCGGCAGCAGGCTGCGCTGGAGCGAGCGGCTGATGGCGGTGCGCTCGGAGTACAGGCGGGCGTTGTCCAGGGCGAGGGCGGCGCGGCGGGAGAGGTCCTCGGCCAGTTCGAGGATCTCCTGCCGGAAGTGCTCCTCGGAGGGCTTGCCGAGGGTCAGCATGCCGATGACGCGGTTGCGGGCGAGGAGCGGGAGGACCACGGTCTCGCCGCCGACCGCGATCGTCGTGGCCGGCCAGGGGCGGGCGCCGGCCTCGCGGACCGGCTCGGGCGGGCTGACCTGGGAGAGCAGGGCCTTGAGGCCGTCGATGCGTTCCTCGTCCTCGTGCAGGACGTAGGAGAGGAACGGGTCGGAGGCCTGGTCGGCGATGGTGTAGACGGCGCACCAGGTGGCGAGGGTGGGGACGGTCATCTGGGCCATGAGGGCCAGGGTCTGGTCCCGGTCGAGGGTGCCGGCGAGCAGGTCGGAGGCCTCGACGAGGAAGGAGAGGGAGCCGCGGCGCAGTCGTTCGAGCTCGCCGAGGCGGGCCGATTCCACGGCGAGGGCGATCCGGTCCGCGGCGAACTGGAGGCGCAGGGCGTCGTCGTTGGAGTAGCGGCCGGGGATCTCGGCGGCGACGCCGAGGGAGCCGGTGAGGCGGCCTTCGACCTTGAGGGGGACGGTGATGGCCGAGCGCATGCCGGTGGCTTCCAGGAGGGGTACCGCGCCGGGGACGACGACGAGGTCCTCGTGGACGGCGGGCATGCGGGCGCTGCCGTACCGGTTGGTGCCGGCTTCGACGGGGACGCGGGCGAAGCGCTGGCGGGTGGAGGGCAGGCCGGTGGTGGCGCGGACCTCGAGCTCGGTCTCGTCGTCGGTGGCGAGGAGGAGGAAGGCGGAGTCGGCGTCGAGGAGGTCGCGGGCGCGTTCCACGGTGCGCTGGAGGAGGCCGTCGAGGTCCTCGGGGGCGGGGGAGCCGATGAAGATCTCGAAGGGGTCCGTGGGGCGGGGCTCGGTGAGGCCGTCCACGGGGATCCGTACGGGGCTCTGCAGCAGGGCGCGCTCGTCGTCGTGCACGAGCAGGCAGACGATGGAGGGCTCGCCGTGGGCATCGCGGACCCGCAGGTGGGAGGCGTAGACCGGGATGACGCGGCCGTCGGCGCCGCGGATGCCGTAGCTGCCCTCCCAGCGGGACAGGCGCAGGGCCTCGGCGATTCCGGTGCCGGTGCCGGGGGTCTGCGGCCAGGCGGCGAGCTCGGCGAGCGGGCGGCCCACCGCCTTCGCGGCGAGGTGGCCGAAGATGATCTCGGCGTCCTCGTTCCAGGCGGAGACGGTGCCGGCGGAGTCGATCTGGAGGACGGCGACGCGGACCCGGCTGTCGGCCAGGGGGAGGAGCTGGTCGGGGACGACGGGGCCCGCCGAGCGGGTACCGACCGGACGGTCCGGCATGTCGAGCCGGAACCACACGTGCTTGTGCGTGGTCGTGTACTCGACTCCCCAGCGGGTGGCGAGGGCGGCGCAGAGCATCAGCCCGCGGCCGTTCTCGCGGTCGGGGTCGGCGTAGGGGCGCTCGCCGGGGTGCTGGAGCGGGAGCTCGCGCTCCGGGTAGCGGTCGGCGACCTCGACCCGTACGCCGTCCTCGGTGCGCAGGCACAGGACCTCGGCGCGGGTGCCGGCGTGGACCACCGCATTGGTGACGAGCTCGCTGGTGAGGACCACCGCGTCGTCGGCGATGTCCGAGAACCCCCAGCCCTGGAGGGTGTCGCGGACGAATGCGCGGGCAGCGGCGACCGAGCGCCCTTGTGGATCGAAACTGGCAGCCGCCCGTGCCGTGATCACAAGTCTCCTTCGACGCGGTGGACAACGGATGCCAGGTTACTTACCTTCGCGGTCGCCATGGTGCCGTCGTCGGGGAATCCACCCGCAGGGTGTGGCCGGTGTGCGATGGTGCCGGAGTGTTATGGCCGGGTTCGGCCGGGGTGAAACACTGGGCAGGCTTGGAGTCGTGCAGTTGATGGCCGGCACAGCGTTGATGGGCACAGGTTGATGGGCACAGCGTCAGTGGGCACAGTCCGGTGAACAAGATGCCCGGTGGAACAGCGGTCGACCCTTTCGGGAGGGACACGGTGGAGGCTGGCGCAGCGGTGCGGCGGACGGGAACGCGCCCGAAGGGAGGCCGCTCCCGGCGGGGCGAGACGACGGAAGTCGATACCGCGGCCCTGAACAGGCTGCTCACGGCCCTGGTGTCGATGCGGGACGGCAACTTCCGCAAGCGCCTGACGGTGTCCGGCGACGGGGTGATGGCGGAGATCGCCGCCGTCTACAACGAGGTCGCCGACCGCAATCTCCACCTGACCGGGGAGCTGTCCCGTGTGCGCCGCATGGTGGGGCGCGAGGGCAAGCTCAGCGAACGGCTGGAAACCGGTGCCTGCGAGGGCTCCTGGGCGGCCGCGATCGACGCCTCGAACCAGCTGGTGGACGACCTGGCCCGGCCGGTGTCCGAGGTGGGCCGGGTGCTGTCGGCGGTCGCCGAGGGTGATCTCGACCAGCGGATGGACTTGCGGACGCAAGCGGCCGAAGGGGCCGGGCACCCGCTGCGCGGGGAGTTCCTGAAGGTCGGCCGGACGGTCAACAACCTGGTCGACCAGCTCTCCGCGTTCACCGACGAGGTGACGCGGGTGGCGCTGGAGGTGGGCACCGAGGGCAAGCTCGGCGGCCAGGCTCAAGTGCGTGGAATGTCCGGATCCTGGAAGGATCTGACCGACTCCGTCAACACGATGGCGTACCGGCTCACCGCTCAGGTGCGTGACATTGCTCTCGTGACGACGGCGGTGGCGAAGGGCGATCTCTCGCGCAAGGTCACGGTGCACGTGGCCGGCGAGATGCTGCAGCTGAAGAACACCGTCAACACGATGGTGGACCAGCTCTCCTCGTTCTCCTCCGAGGTGACCCGCGTGGCCCGCGAGGTGGGTACGGAGGGCGAGCTCGGCGGCCAGGCGAAGGTGCCCGGGGTCGCGGGCGTGTGGAAGGACCTGACCGACTCCGTCAACACGATGGCGGGCAACCTGACGGCCCAGGTGCGCGGGATCGCGCAGGTCACCACGGCCGTCGCCAACGGTGACCTGTCGCAGAAGGTCCGGGTCAGCGCGCGCGGCGAGGTCGCGCAGCTGGCCGAAACGATCAATCAGATGACCGAGACGCTACGGACCTTCGCGGACGAGGTCACGCGCGTGGCCAGCGAGGTCGGGGCCAAGGGAACGCTCGGCGGCCAGGCGCAGGTGCCGGGGGCGGCGGGCACGTGGAAGGACCTCACCGATTCGGTGAACACGGTCTTCCGCAACCTGACCACGCAGGTGCGGGACATCGCGACGGTGACGACCGCGGTGGCCAACGGCGACCTCTCGCAGAAGGTCACCGTCAATGTCGCCGGCGAGATGCTGGAGCTGAAGAACACCGTCAACACGATGGTGGACCAGCTCCAGTCCTTCGGTGCCGAAGTGACGCGCGTGGCCCGTGAGGTCGGCGTCGAGGGTGAACTGGGCGGCCAGGCGCAGGTGCCGGGCGCGGCGGGGACCTGGAAGGACCTCACCGACTCGGTGAACACCGCCTTCCGCAACCTCACCGGGCAGGTCCGCAACATCGCCCAGGTGACGACGGCGGTGGCCAACGGCGACCTGTCGCAGAAGGTCACGGTGGACGTCTCCGGCGAGATGCTCCAGCTGAAGAACACCGTGAACACGATGGTGGACCAGCTGTCCTCCTTCGCCGACCAGGTCACGCGGATGGCGCGGGACGTGGGCACCGAGGGCCGCCTCGGCGGTCAGGCGCGGGTCGAGGGGGTGTCCGGGACCTGGAAGGAGCTCACCGACTCCGTCAACTTCATGGCCGGCAACCTGACCTCGCAGGTGCGGCAGATCGCGCAGGTGACCACGGCGGTCGCACGCGGCGACCTGTCGCAGAAGATCGACGTGGACGCCCGCGGCGAGATCCTGGAGCTGAAGAACACCATCAACACGATGGTGGACCAGCTCTCGGCCTTCGCGGAGCAGGTGACCCGGGTGGCCCGGGACGTGGGTACGGAGGGCCGGCTCGGCGGTCAGGCGCAGGTGCCCGGGGTGGCCGGCGTATGGCGCGATCTGACGGACTCGGTGAACGGCATGGCCGGGAACCTGACCTCGCAGGTGCGCAACATCGCACAGGTCGCCACCGCGGTGGCGCGCGGCGACCTGTCGCAGAAGATCGACGTGGATGCGCGCGGCGAGATCCTGGAGCTGAAGAACACCCTCAACACGATGGTGGACCAGCTCTCGAACTTCGCGGAGCAGGTGACCCGGGTGGCCCGCGAGGTGGGCACCGAGGGCATTCTGGGCGGCCAGGCCGAGGTGAAGGGCGTCTCCGGCACCTGGAAGGACCTCACCCAGTCCGTCAACTTCATGGCGAACAACCTGACCTCCCAGGTGCGCAACATCGCGGAGGTGACCACGGCGGTCGCCACGGGCGACCTTTCCAAGAAGATCACCGTCGATGCCAAGGGCGAGATCCTGGAGCTCGTCACCACCGTGAACACGATGGTGGACCAGCTGTCCTCCTTCGCGGAGCAGGTGACCCGGGTGGCCCGCGAGGTGGGTTCGGAGGGCATCCTCGGAGGTCAGGCCCGGGTGCGCGGGGTGACCGGCATCTGGAAGGACCTGACCGACAACGTCAACCTGATGGCCAACAACCTCACTTCGCAGGTGCGCAACATCTCGCAGGTCTCCTCGGCGGTCGCCAACGGCGACCTGACGAAGAAGGTCACCGTCGAGGCGCGCGGCGAGGTCGCGCAGCTCGCCGACACCGTGAACACGATGGTGAAGACCCTGTCCTCCTTCGCCGACGAGGTCACGCGCGTGGCACGCGAGGTGGGTACGGAGGGCCGCCTGGGCGGCCAGGCGCACGTGCCCGGGGTCTCGGGGACGTGGAAGGACCTCACCGACTCGGTGAACTTCATGGCCTCCAACCTCACCGGCCAGGTGCGGCAGATCGCCATGGTCACGACCGCCATCGCCAAGGGCGACATGACCAAGAAGATCGACATCGACGCCCGCGGCGAGATCCTGGAGCTCAAGACCACCATCAACACGATGGTCGACCAGCTGTCCTCCTTCGCCGACCAGGTGACCCGGGTGGCCCGTGAGGTGGGTACCGAGGGCATCCTCGGCGGCCAGGCGCGGGTGCGGGACGTGGACGGCACCTGGCGCGACCTGACCGAGTCCGTGAACGAGATGGCCGGGAACCTCACCCGGCAGGTGCGCGCCATCGCGGCCGTCGCCACGGCGGTGACGCGGGGCGATCTCAACCTGAAGATCGACGTGGACGCGGCCGGCGAGATCCAGGTCCTCCAGGACAACCTCAACACGATGATCGCCAACCTGCGCGACACCACCCTGGCCAACAAGGAGCAGGACTGGCTCAAGGGCAACCTCGCCCGCATCTCCGCCCTGATGCAGGGCCGCCGTGAGCTGGACGACGTGGCCTCGCTGATCATGAGCGAGCTGACCCCGGTGGTCTCCGCGCAGCACGGCGCGTTCTTCCTGGCGCTGCCGGCCGGCGGTACCACCGAGATCGGGACCGACGGGGGCGCGGAGGGCTCGTACGAGCTGCGGATGCGCGGGAGTTACGCGTACGCGGGCGGCCAGATGCCCATCTCCTTCCGGCCGGGGGAGGGGCTGATCGGCATGGTCGCCGAGGAGAAGCGGATGGTGCTCATCGAGAACACCCCGCCCGGCTACCTGAAGATCTCCTCCGGGCTCGGCGAGGCCCCGCCCGCGCACGTGATCGTGCTGCCGGTGCTCTTCGAGGGGAAGGTGCTCGGCGTCATCGAGCTGGCCTCCTTCCAGCCCTTCACGCAGATCCAGAAGGACTTCCTCAGCCAGATCGCCGAGATGATCGGTACGAGCGTCAACACGATCTCCGTCAACTCCAAGACGGAGATGCTGCTCAAGCAGTCGCAGGAGATGACCGAGCAGCTGCGCGAGCGCTCCGACGAGCTGGAGAACCGGCAGAAGGCCCTCCAGGCCGCCAACGCCGAGCTGGAGGAGAAGGCCGAGCTGCTGGCCCAGCAGAACCGGGACATCGAGGTGAAGAACACCGAGATCGAGGAGGCCCGGCAGGTCCTGGAGGAGCGCGCCGAGCAGCTCGCGGTCTCGATGCGCTACAAGAGCGAGTTCCTGGCGAACATGTCGCACGAGCTGCGGACCCCGCTCAACTCCCTGCTGATCCTGGCCAAGCTGCTCGCCGACAACGCGGACGAGAACCTCTCGCCGAAGCAGGTGGAGTTCGCCGAGACCATCCACGGGGCCGGCTCCGACCTGCTCCAGCTGATCAACGACATCCTGGACCTGTCGAAGGTCGAGGCCGGGAAGATGGACGTCTCGCCGACGCGGATCGCGCTCGTGCAGCTCGTCGACTACGTGGAGGCCACCTTCCGGCCGCTCACCGCGGAGAAGGGGCTCGACTTCTCGGTACGGGTCTCCCCGGAGCTCCCGGCCACCCTGCACACCGACGAGCAGCGGCTGCTCCAGGTGCTGCGCAACCTGCTGTCGAACGCGGTGAAGTTCACCGACACCGGGGCGGTGGAGCTGGTGATCCGGCCCGCCGGGGCCGATGTGCCCGTCGCCATCCGCGAGCAGCTGCTGGAGGCCGGTTCGCTGCGGGAGGCCGATGCCGACCTGATCGCCTTCTCGGTGACCGACACCGGGATCGGGATCGCCGCGAGCAAGATGCTGGTGATCTTCGAGGCGTTCAAGCAGGCCGACGGGACCACCAGCCGCAAGTACGGCGGCACCGGCCTCGGACTGTCCATCAGCCGGGAGATCGCCCGGCTGCTGGGCGGGGAGATCCACGCGGCGAGCGAGCCCGGCCGCGGGTCCACCTTCACGCTGTACCTGCCGCTGCACCCGAGCGAGCTGCCCCCGCAGGGGTACGCGCCGCCGACGCCGGGCGGGGCGCGCGGGGAGCTGTACCGCCGCCCGGTCGCCGAGGAGGTGCGGCCCGAGCTGCCGGCGGCGCCGGTGGCGCAGGGCCCCGTACCGTCCGTCGGACCGATGGCGCTGCCGCGGGCCGGGGAACCGGCCGGGCAGGGGTCGTCGGCGCTGTTCCGGCGGCGCCGCAAGGCGATGGCCGAGCCGCCGCTGCGGGCGGAGGTGCCGGGACAGGGCGACGCGGACGCGTGGGCCGTGGAGGAGCCGCTGCCGACGGCGCCGCGGACGTACGACTTCCACGGCGAGCGGGTGCTGATCGTGGACGACGACGTGCGCAACGTGTTCGCGCTGACCAGCGTGCTGGAACAGCACGGGCTGGCGGTGCTGTACGCGGAGAACGGCCGGGAGGGCATCGAGGTCCTGGAGCAGCACGACGACGTGGCGCTCGTGCTGATGGACATCATGATGCCGGAGATGGACGGGTACGCGACGACCTCGGCGATCCGGCGGATGCCCCAGTTCGAGGGGCTGCCGATCATCGCGCTGACGGCGAAGGCGATGAAGGGGGACCGGGAGAAGGCGATCGAGTCCGGTGCCTCGGACTACGTGACCAAGCCGGTCGAGCCCGACTACCTACTGTCGGTCATGGAAGGGCACATGCGCGGGGCCGGGGCGTGACCGGGCGGGCAGGGGGGAACCCACGGGGGAACCTTCTGCCCTTCCTCCACGTTTCCGCTTCGTGCGCTGTGACATCTTGGTGACAGGGTGTGGCGATCTCGGGACTGGGGCTACGATGACCGGCACAAGGACGGACGGCGCAAGGATGCCGTCCTCTGGGGCGGGGCCCGGCGCACAGGCCGGAGCCAGGAGCCGGGGAGGCCCCATGCCGGGGCGAGGAGGACAGGGCATGGTGCAGAAGGCCAAGATCCTCCTGGTCGACGACCGGCCGGAGAATCTGCTGGCGCTGGAGGCCATCCTCTCCGCGCTCGATCAGACACTGGTCCGGGCGTCGTCGGGGGAGGAAGCGCTCAAGGCGCTGCTGACGGACGACTTCGCGGTCATCCTGCTCGACGTGCAGATGCCGGGCATGGACGGGTTCGAGACGGCCGCGCACATCAAGCGGCGGGAGCGGACCCGGGACATCCCGATCATCTTCCTCACGGCGATCAACCACGGTCCGCACCACACCTTCCGCGGGTACGCGGCGGGCGCGGTGGACTACATCTCCAAGCCCTTCGACCCGTGGGTGCTGCGGGCCAAGGTCTCGGTGTTCGTCGAGCTGTATACGAAGAACTGCCAACTGCGCGAGCAGGCGGCGCTGCTGAGGCTCCAGCTGGAGGGCGGCAGCTCCAACGGCGCGGTGGACGGCTCCAAGGAGACGGCCGGCCTGCTGGCCGAGCTCTCCGCGCGGCTGGCCGCGGTGGAGGAGCAGGCGGAGGCGCTGACCAAGCAGCTCGGCGAAGAGGCGGCCGATCCCTCGGTGGTGGCCACCGCGGCCCACCTGGAGCGCAAGCTCACCGGACTGCGGCGGGCGCTCGACGCGCTGGAGCCGGGGACCGGCGGCGGGGCTCCCGTACTGCCCGCGCAGGGCTGAGCTCCGCGGAGGCCCCTCGGGCCGTTCCTGGCGGCCGGACTGGCGGGCCGTCAGGACTGGCGGAGCGTCAGGGCGGGCTGCCGGTACGGGCCGAGAGTGCGTGCGTCTCCCACGCGGGAGCCGGAACGACACGAACGGGTGAAGGGGTGGGCACGCGTGTCCACCGGCGCCCGCACGGGTAACCTCGGGCGCATGGCCTCAAGTACGTCCGGTAAGGGTTCCCAGAGCACGGCGGGCACCGCGAAGGGCCGCACCGGCCGTACGACGGCGCCGGCGAAGAAGGCTGCCCCAGCGCGCAAGCCGCCCGCCAAGAAGACGGCGTCGCCCGCCGCCAGGCGCGGCCCCGTCAAGAAGGTCGCGCCGAAGCCCGCGCCGTCCCCCACCGGGGGAGTGCTGCGGCTGGTGCGCGCCTTCTGGCTCGGCATCGCGCACGCGGTCGGCGCCATCTTCCGCGGCATCGGCCAGGGCGCGAAGAACCTCGACCCGGCCCACCGCAAGGACGGCCTCGCCCTGCTGCTCCTCGCGCTCGCGCTGATCGTCGCCGCCGGGACCTGGTCCAACCTGAGCGGGCCCGTCGGGGATCTGGTGACCATGCTGGTCACCGGCGCCTTCGGGCGGCTCGACCTGCTCGTGCCGGTCCTGCTCGGCGTCATGGCGGTACGTTTCATCCGCCATCCCGAACAGGCCGACGCCAACGGCCGCATCGGCATCGGGCTCTCGGCGCTGGTCGTCGGAGTCCTGGGGCTCGTGCACATCGCCTGCGGAGCCCCCGGGCGCGACGAGGGCACCACCGCCATGCAGAACGCAGGCGGGCTGATCGGCTGGGGCGCCTCGAAGCCGCTGATCTTCACGATGGGCGCGCCGCTGGCCGTACCGATGCTGGTGCTGCTCACCGTCTTCGGGCTGCTCGTGGTCACCGCCACCCCCGTCAACGCGATCCCGCAGCGGCTGCGCAGCGCCGGGATCCGCCTCGGGGTCATCGCTCCGAACGAGTACGACGCCGAGTACGCGGAGCACGGGGACGCCGCCGGCGCGGACCGGCATGACGCCGAGCAGTGGCGGGCCCGTTCCGGGGCCGCCGGGCCGGGAGACCCGGCGGAGGCCGCCGAGGAGGAGGCGCTCGCCCGGCGGCGGCGTCCCCGTAGGAGCGCGGGCAGGCCCGCCATGGAGCGCGGGATGGACGCCGTCGACGTGGCCGCGGCGGCCGCCGCCGCGCTGGACGGGGTGGTGTACGGCGGCATGCCGCCGTCCCCGCTGGTCGCCGACCTCACGCAGGGCATCTCGGCGGAGCGCGAAGGTCGCGAAGGTTCAGAGGTCACCGCTCCGGTCCCGGCGGCCCGGGAGGAGAAGGTCGCGCGGGGCGAGGAGGCCGCCGAGGCCGCGGCCCCGCCGCACGACACCACCGCTGCGGCGTCGGGGACGCTGTCCGTGCCCGACCTGACCAAGGCCCCGCCCCAGACCCAGGCGCTGCCGCCCCGCGCCGAGCAGCTCCAGCTGCGCGGGGACATCACGTACTCCCTGCCCTCGCTGGACCTGCTGGAGAAGGGCGGGCCGGGCAAGACCCGCAGCGCCGCGAACGACGCGGTCGTGGCCTCGCTGACGAACGTGTTCATGGAGTTCAAGGTCGACGCGAAGGTCACCGGCTTCACCCGGGGCCCGACGGTGACCCGCTACGAGGTGGAGCTCGGCCCGGCCGTGAAGGTCGAGCGGATCACGGCGCTGGCGAAGAACATCGCCTACGCGGTGGCCTCGCCCGACGTGCGCATCATCAGCCCGATCCCGGGCAAGTCGGCGGTCGGCATCGAGATCCCGAACACCGACCGGGAGATGGTCAACCTCGGGGACGTGCTCCGGCTGGCGGACGCCGCCGAGGACGACCACCCGATGCTGGTGGCGCTGGGCAAGGACGTCGAGGGCGGGTACGTCATGGCCAACCTCGCCAAGATGCCGCACGTGCTGGTGGCCGGCGCCACCGGTTCCGGCAAGTCCTCCTGCATCAACTGCCTGATCACCTCGGTGATGGTGCGGGCCACCCCGGAGGACGTCCGGATGGTGCTCGTGGACCCCAAGCGGGTGGAGCTGACGGCGTACGAGGGCATCCCGCACCTGATCACGCCGATCATCACCAACCCCAAGCGGGCCGCCGAGGCGCTCCAGTGGGTCGTGCGCGAGATGGACCTGCGCTACGACGACCTGGCGGCCTTCGGGTACCGGCACATCGACGACTTCAACCAGGCGATCCGCGACGGCAAGATCAAGCTGCCGCCGGGCAGCGAGCGGGAGCTCAGCCCGTACCCGTACCTGCTGGTGATCGTCGACGAGCTCGCCGACCTGATGATGGTGGCCCCGCGCGACGTGGAGGACTCGATCGTCCGCATCACCCAGCTGGCCCGCGCGGCCGGCATCCACCTGGTGCTCGCGACCCAGCGGCCCTCGGTGGACGTGGTGACCGGTCTGATCAAGGCGAACGTGCCCTCGCGCCTGGCCTTCGCCACCTCCTCGCTCGCCGACAGCCGGGTCATCCTCGACCAGCCGGGCGCCGAGAAGCTCATCGGCAAGGGCGACGGACTGTTCCTGCCGATGGGGGCGAACAAGCCGGTGCGGCTCCAGGGAGCCTTCGTCACCGAGGACGAGATCGCCGGGATCGTGCAGCACTGCAAGGACCAGATGGCGCCCGTCTTCCGCAACGACGTCACCGTCGGGCAGAAGCAGACGAAGGAGATCGACGAGGAGATCGGCGACGACCTGGACCTGCTGTGCCAGGCGGCCGAGCTGGTCGTCTCCACGCAGTTCGGGTCCACCTCGATGCTCCAGCGCAAGCTGCGGGTCGGGTTCGCGAAGGCCGGGCGGCTGATGGACCTGATGGAGTCGCGGGGGATCGTCGGACCGAGCGAGGGGTCGAAGGCGCGCGACGTGCTGCTGAAGGCCGACGAGCTCGACGGCGTGCTCGCGGTGATCCGGGGGGAGACTCCCCCCGAGTAACGGGCAAAGGATCGGGGGCAACCGTTTCCCCGGGTCGCGTGTCTAGTTGAGGGAGGTGGCGGCCCGTTCCGGGTCGCCGCACCGGGTGGGAGCTCTTTGGCCATTCGTATGGCGTACGGAGTCCCCTCTCCGGTTGCCTCACCCTTTCGTCACCCCCCTAGACTGGACTTCCAGCAGGTGGCTACACGCTCGAAAGGCGCCCTCGTGTCCATCGGCAACGCCAACTCCCCCGAAGATGAACGGCCTTCGACCGACGACCGGTCCGAGGACCGCCTCGTCGAACGTTCCGTCGAAGAGCCGTCGATCGGGACGGCCCTCAAGAAGGCCCGGATCGCCGCCGGGCTGACTGTCGACGAGGTCAGTTCCACCACCCGCGTGCGCATTCCGATCGTGCACGCGATCGAATCCGACGATTTCACGCGCTGCGGCGGCGACGTCTATGCCCGCGGCCACATCCGTACGCTCGCCCGTGCCGTACGACTCGATCCGGAACCCCTGGTCGAGAGCTACGACGCGGCCCACGGCGGCCGGCCGGCACCCACCCCCGCCGCGCCGATGTTCGAAGCCGAGCGGATCCGCCCCGAACGGCAGCGGCCCAACTGGACCGCGGCCATGGTCGCCGCCATCGTCGCCGTGATCGGCTTCGTCGGCTTCACGGCCTTCGGCGGCGCCGACGAGAAGACCAAGCGGCCGGTGGCGGAAGGTTCCGCCGCGCCGAAGCCCGCACCCACCCCGAACGCGTCCAAGCCGTCGGTCCAGGCGCCGCCGGCGCCCACGGCTCCCAAGCCGGAGCCTTCGGACAGTGCCATCGCCGCCGCGCCCAAGGACCTCGTCACGGTCGTCCTGACGGCCAACGACGGCGAGAGCTGGATCTCGGCCAAGGACCACAGCGGCCGGCTCCTCTTCGACGGCACCCTCGAACAGGGTCAGTCGAAGACGTTCACGGACAAGGAGTCCATCGACCTGGTGCTCGGCGATGCCGGGGTCGTGAAGCTCTTCGTGAACGGCAAGGAGATCAAGGACGAGTTCCAGCCCGGACAGGTGGAACGTCTCACATACACCAAGGACGACCCGCGTGAGGGTCAGGCCCAGGCGGGCTGACCGGCGGGGCCTGACCAGCAGGGAATAGAACGTTCCGGATCCCCGGGGTGCCGCGCCGCATCCCGGGGATCTTGCCGTCCGGGACGGGAGGCGGGGGCCGGTGCCGGGACGAAGTAGTCTTGAGCCCATGCCCGAACGCCGTACCGTCGCCCTTGTCACTCTTGGCTGCGCCCGTAACGAGGTGGACTCGGAGGAGCTCGCAGGCCGCTTGGCGGCGGATGGCTGGGAGCTCGTCGAGGACGCCGCCGATGCGGACGTAGCCGTCGTCAACACCTGCGGCTTCGTCGAAGCCGCCAAGAAGGACTCCGTAGACGCCCTGCTGGAAGCCAACGATCTCAAGGATCATGGCAAGACCCAGGCCGTCGTAGCCGTCGGCTGTATGGCCGAGCGCTACGGCAAGGAACTCGCCGAAGCGCTCCCCGAGGCCGACGGCGTGCTCGGCTTCGACGACTACGCCGACATCTCCGACCGCCTCCAGACCATCCTCAACGGCGGCATCCACGCCTCCCACACCCCGCGCGACCGGCGCAAGCTGCTGCCGATCAGCCCGGCGGCGCGCCAGGAGGCCGAGGTGGCCCTGCCGGGCCACGCCCAGGAGCCCGAAGCCGCTCCCGCCGACCTCCCCGAGGGCCTCGCGCCCGCCTCCGGTCCGCGTGCCCCGCTGCGCCGCCGCCTGGACAAGAGCCCGGTCGCCTCGGTCAAGCTCGCCTCCGGCTGCGACCGGCGCTGCTCCTTCTGCGCCATCCCGTCCTTCCGCGGCTCCTTCATCTCCCGCCGTCCCAGCGACGTGCTCGGCGAGACGCGCTGGCTCGCGGAGCAGGGCGTCAAGGAGATCATGCTGGTCTCCGAGAACAACACCTCGTACGGCAAGGACCTGGGCGACATCCGCCTGCTGGAGACCCTGCTGCCCGAGCTGGCCGGGGTGGACGGCATCGAGCGCGTCCGCGTCAGCTACCTCCAGCCCGCCGAGATGCGGCCCGGCCTGATCGACGTACTCACCTCGACCCCCAAGGTCGTCCCGTACTTCGACCTGTCCTTCCAGCACTCGGCCCCCGACGTGCTCCGCGCCATGCGCCGCTTCGGTGACACCGACCGCTTCCTGGAGCTGCTGGACACCATCCGCTCCAAGGCCCCGACGGCCGGCGTCCGGTCCAACTTCATCGTCGGCTTCCCTGGCGAGAAGGAATCGGACTTCGCCGAGCTGGAGCGCTTCCTCACCAGCGCGCGGCTCGACGCCATCGGCGTCTTCGGCTACTCCGACGAGGACGGCACCGAGGCCGTCACGTACGAGAACAAGCTCGACGAGGACACCATCGCCGAGCGCCTCGCCCACATGCAGCGCCTCGCCGAGGAGCTCACCTCGCAGCGCGCGGAGGAGCGGATCGGGGAGACCCTGGAGGTACTCGTCGAGACGGTCGTCCCGATCGACGAGGCGGAGGAGGGCGAGGGAGCCTACGGGCGCGCCGCCCACCAGGCGCCCGAGACCGACGGCCAGGTCGTCTTCACGGACGGCGCGGGCCTGGTCCCGGGGCGTATCGTCACCGCGAAGGTGGTCGGCACCCTGGGTGTGGACCTCGTGGCGGAGCCCCTGGGCGTGGATCTTGAGGAGGCGGCCGGATGACCGGAGTCCCGGCATCTGCGGCGGGCGGGACCGGCCGCCGGCCCGCGCCCGGCGCGAAGCTGGGCGCCGCGGCGGTCAATCAGGCCAGCCTGTGGAACATCGCCAACATCCTGACGATGATCCGGCTGGTCCTGGTGCCGGGATTCGTGATGCTGCTGCTCGCCGACGGGGGCTACGACCCCGTCTGGCGGGCGCTGGCGTGGGCGGCGTTCGCCGTCGCCATGATCACCGACATCTTCGACGGGCATCTGGCCCGTACGTACAACCTGGTCACCGACTTCGGGAAGATCGCCGACCCCATCGCCGACAAGGCGATCATGGGGTCGGCATTGGTGTGTCTGTCGTGGCTCGGCGACCTGCCCTGGTGGGTGACCGGGGTGATCCTCGGCCGGGAACTCGGGATCACGCTCATGCGTTTCTGGGTCATCAGGTACGGAGTGATTCCGGCGAGCCGGGGCGGGAAGCTGAAGACCCTGGCCCAGGGCACGGCCGTGGGCATGTACGTGCTCGCGCTGACCGGGCCGCTGGCGACGCTGCGGTTCTGGGTGATGGCGGTCGCCGTCGTCCTGACCGTCGTGACCGGGCTGGACTACATCCGGCAAGCCGTCGTGCTCCGGCGCAAGGGGCTCGCCGCGGAGCGTGCCGCGCGGTGAACCTGCCGGGGGACGCCGCGACCGTGAATCTGCCGGGGGATGGCGCGGTGCTGCAAGAGACGGGCGGTTCTTCGGTGGCGGACGAAGCGGCGCGGAATGCCCGAGGGGCTGCCGGGGACACCGGGGCGGTTGCGGCCGATGTCCTGCGACTCCTTGCGGAGAGTAACGGTACGGTTGCGGTCGCGGAGTCGCTGACCGGCGGCATGGTGGCCGCCGAGCTCACGGCGGTCCCGGGAGCCTCCAAGTCCTTCCGCGGGTCCGTGACGGCGTACGCGACCGAGCTGAAGCACCGGGTGCTGGGCGTGGACGCCGGGCTGCTGGAGGCCGAGGGCGCGGTGAACCCGCAGGTCGCGGAGGGGATGGCGGCCGGAGTGCGGCACGTGCTCGGCGCTTCCTGGGGCATCGCGACCACCGGGGTGGCCGGTCCCGAGCCGCAGGACGGGCAGCCGGTGGGCACCGTTTTCATCGCCGTGGCGGGTCCCGCGGGCAGGAAAACGGCCCGGCTGAGGTTGAAAGGCTCCCGGGAGGAAATCCGTAGGGAGAGTGCACGGACAGTGCTCGAGCTGCTCGCGAGCGAACTCCGCGAGAATCTGCGGGGGCAGGATACGGAACAGGACGGGGGGATTTGATGTTTGCAGCCCTGAGTGAACACGACATCGCTCCCCGCACGGCCGCCGCGCGAGGCGGTACGGTGGGGCGTGAAGGTTACGGCTACACGGTCAGAGGAGGGAGCCACCGATGATTCTGCTCCGTCGCCTGCTGGGTGACGTGCTGCGTCGGCAGCGCCAGCGCCAGGGCCGTACTCTGCGCGAAGTCTCCTCGTCCGCCCGAGTTTCGCTCGGCTATCTCTCCGAGGTGGAGCGGGGGCAGAAGGAGGCATCTTCCGAGCTGCTCTCCGCGATCTGCGACGCGCTTGACGTACGGATGTCAGAGCTGATGCGGGAAGTCAGCGACGAGCTTTCGCTCGCCGAGCTGGCCCAGTCCGCCGCGGCGAGCGAACCGGTGCCCGCACCGGTCCGTCCGATGCTCAATTCGGTATCCGTGGCCTCGGTCACGGGTGGCCCGGAACGGGTGACCATCAAGGCGCCCGTGGAAGCGGTGAATGTCGTAGCCGCGTGATGCGATGCGTGTGCGCGTCCGCGTGCGTGCGTCTGCTGAGTGTGTGAGCGCTGAGCGTGTGAGTGTGGCCGGAGCCCCCGGCCGGTGCCTGAGGCACCGGCCGGGGGCTCCGGGCCGTTCCGGGGGTGGTGCGGGCGCCGAGGGGGTGCGGGTGGGGGCGGGGTGCGGGAGGATGGGCCCGTTCGGGTCTCCGGCCCCTGGAGGTGGCCGTGCGGCGGTTGCTGGGTATACCCGTGGGTCCGGCCCTCGCGCTGTCGGTGGGCGTCCTGTGGTGGTGGGCCGTGCTGCGGCTCCTGCTGGCGCCTGCGGAGGCTGGGCCGGTGGAGGGCGCGGTCGCCGTCGGGGGGTGGGGGCTGGGGCTGCTTCCCGTGCACTGCGTGCCGGGGCCCGCGCGGGGCCTTCGCCGCCGTGGGGCGGCGGCGGGCGTACGGGGGGACGGGGGCGGGGCAGGCGGAGACGGTGGGCCCGGTGGCCCTGCCGGGGCCGGGGGTGGTGGCGTCGCCGGGGGTGGCGTCGCGGGCGATGGCGGGGAGTGGGCTGCTACCAGGGCATGGAGACTCCACCGTTCGGGCGAAGGATCTGGCCCGTCATGAAGGACGAGGCGTCCGAGGCGAGGTAGAGCACTGCCTGGGCTATGTCCTCGGGCTCGCCCACACGGCGCAGCGGGGACATGCGCGTCATCATCGCCTCGGTCTGCTCCTGGACCTCGGGGCTGTGCCGGCCGGTCATCGGAGTGCGGATCCAGCCGGGCGCGACGGCGTTGACGCGGATGCCGTGCGGGCCGGCCTCGGTGGCGAGGGTCTTGGTCAGCTGGACGACGGCCGCCTTGGCGGCGCTGTAGCAGAGCAGGCCGGGCTGGGCGGCGTCCACGGCGCCCGAGGCCATGGTGATGATCGAACCGGGCCGGCCGGCCGCGATCATGGCGCGGGCCGCCTCCTGGCAGGTGCGCAGCACCCCCTTGAAATTGATGTCCAGGACCCGGTCGAGGTCCTCGTCGGAGGTCTCCAGGACGCTGCTGCTGTGCATGATCCCGGCGATCGCGGCGGTGATGTCGAGCGGGCCGGCCTGGGCGATCGCCGCCTTGATTGCGGCACGGTCGGTCACGTCGAGGGGGTGGGCGGTGGCCCGGCCGCCGGCCTTGGCGATCAGTTCGGCGGTCTCCTGGAGGCCCTGGGCGTCGCGGTCCGCGCAATGGACGGTGGCGCCGGCCTCGGCGAGGAGTGCGGCGGTGGCCCGGCCTATGCCGCTGGCGGCGCCGGTGATCAGGGCGGTGCGGCCGGTGAGGTCGTACGCGGTGGGTGTCTTGGGTGTGCGGGGTGTCCTGGGTGTCCTGGGTGTAGGCATGCGGGGACGGTACGACTGGATCTGACGGGGCGTCAACTAAGGTGTCGGGCCGGATTGGCAACGGGGGCACCAGTAGGTGGGCCGGTCGTCCTGCGGGGCCTCGCGGACGGGGGTGCCGCAGCGCAGGCAGGGGCGGTGGACGCGGCCGTAGACGAAGAGCTCCTGGCCGGGGCGGCGGCTGCCGGTGGTGTTGCGGCGGCGGCGGTCCTTGTTCGCGTCCAGGAGCCGGTGCGCGGCGGCGGCGATGCGGGGGAGCGTGCGGGGTGGCAGGTCGCCGACCGGGGTCCAGGGGGTGACCTGGGCGAGGAAGCAGAGCTCGGCCTTGTAGATGTTGCCGATGCCGGCCAGGTTGTGCTGGTCGAGGAGGGCCTCGCCGAGGGGGCGGGCGGGGGTGGCGAGGAGGTTCGCGGCGGCGGTCGCCTCGTCCCAGTCGGGACCGAGGAGGTCGGGGCCGAGGTGGCCGACGGCGCGGTGTTCGTCGGCGGTGCGGAGCAGTTCCACGACGGGGAGCCGGTAGCCGACGGCGGTGTGGTCGGCGGTGGCGAGGATGACGCGGATCTGGTGGGCGGGGCCGGGTGGGGCTCCGCCTGTGGCTCTGCCGGTGGCTCCGGCGGTGGCTCCGTCGGTGGGGGTGGGGAGGATGCGCCAGGTTCCGTCCATGCGGAGGTGGGTGTGGAGGGTGAGGAAGGGGTGGGGGCCGGAGCCGCCCGCTTCGGGGTCGGGTGGTGGGGGGCCGAAGCGGATGAGGAGGTGTTTGCCCCGGGGGACTACGTCGAGGGTGGTGAAGCCGGTGAGGTCGGTGGTGGCGAAGCGGGGGACGCGGAAGTCTGAGCGGGTGAGTTCCTTGCCCGCGAGGGCTGTGCGGAGTCGGGCCGCGGTGCGGTGGACGGTGTCGCCTTCGGGCATGGCTTCATTCTCCTGCGGAGCCGGGGTGGTGGGGTGCGGCTTCCTGCGGAGCTGGGCCATGGGGCGCGGCCGGGGCTCCGCTGCGCGGGGCCTACTCCCCGCCCCGCCCTTCCTCCGTTCCCCGGGGCTGCGCCCCGGACCCGTTGACGGGTGGGCCGCTCGGCCCGGATCCCGGTGGGCGGTTCCGGGAGCGCTCCTGCGGGGGCTCGGGTGCTGGTGCGGGCTCCGCTGCGTGGTGGTTGCTCCCCGCCCCGCCCTTCCTCCGTTCCCCGGGGCTGCGCCCCGGACCCCGTCCCGGACCCGTGTCCGGGCTGCGCCTCGTCCTGCGGGCTGCGCCCTGCCCCCCGGGCTGCGCCCTGCCCCCCGGGCTGCGCCCTGCCCCCCGGGCTGCGCCCCGGACTCGGTTCCCCGGGCTGCGCCCTGCCGCCCGGGCCGCCGGTGGCGTCAGTGGCGGAGGCGGAGGCCCTGGGGGGTGGCGTGGAAGCCTGTGGCTTCTGTGGGTGGGGCGTAGGGGGAGGTGAGGGAGGGGGTGGCGTTGATGCGTTCCACCGTGAGGGTGGGGAGGGTGCCGTTGCGGGAGGCTGTGGTGAGGGCAGTCAGGGCTGCTGTGAGGCGGGGGTCCTCCGGGGCGGGCCACGCCAGGAGGGTTTTGCCGCCGCGTTCCAGGTAGAGGGTGAGTTCGCCGTCTACCAGGACTACCAGGGAGCCCGCTTTGCGGCCCGGCTTGTGGGTGGCGCCGGTCGGGGGCTCCGGCCAGGGGAGGGCGGCTCCGTAGGCGTTCGCCGGGTCGGCGGCGGCGAGGACGACGGAGGCCAGTGGGGGCGGGGTGCGCTCCGCCGCGCGGAGGCGGTCGACGGCGCCGTCCATGGCGAACTGGGCCGCGCCCAGGCCTTCGACCACGTACCCCCGGCGGGCCTGGCCGCTGTCCTCGAAGGCGGAGAGGATGCGGTAGACCGCGCTGAAGCCGCCTTCCACGCCTTCGGCGGCCACCGCTCCCCGGGTCACCACCCCGTGGCGGTCGAGCAGGGTGCGGGCCAGGGCGTGGGCGCGGTGGGTCGGGTCCGGGGCGTGGGCCGGGAGCAGGGACCAGCGGCCCGACACCGTGGGCGGACCCGTACGGGAGGCGGGGCCGGTGAGGGTGCCGTAGCGGCCGCGGGGGATCGTACGGCGGGCCCGGTGGGCGGTGGCGCCCGCGGTGCGGCCGGAGCCGAGGAGGGAGCGCAGGGGGGCCAGGGTGTCATTGGTCAGGCGGCCCGACCACGCCAGGTCCCAGACGGCGGAGGAGAGGTCGCTGTCGGTGGCCTCCGGGTGGATGGTGCGGACGCGGTCCGCGAGCTGGCGGAAGAACAGGCCGTAGCCGCCGGAGAGGGCGGTGAGGACCGCCTCGTGGAGCGGGGAGAGCTCCAGGGGGTGGGCGGGAGGCAGGAGGAGGGGGGCCGCCTCCGCCAGGTAGAGGGAGATCCAGCCGTCCTTGCCCGGCAGGGCACCCGCGCCGGCCCAGACGACCTCGCCGGTGGTGGTGAGCTCGTCCAGCAGGGTGGGGGAGTAGTCCGCCACGCGGGAGGGGAGGATCAGGCGTTCCAGGGCGGAGGCGGGAACCGCGGCGCCCTGGAGCTGCTCGATCGCGCGGGCCAAGCCGTCGATGCCGCGCAGGGCCTTGCCGACGTGCTGCCACTGGGGGAGGAAGGTGGCCAGGGAGGCGGGCGGGACCGGCTCCAGCTCCTGGCGCAGGGCGGCGAGGGAGCGGCGCCGCAGCCGTCGCAGGACGGTGGCGTCGCACCATTCCTGGCCGATGCCCGCCGGGTGGAACTCGCCCTGGACCACGCGCCCGGCCGCCGCGAGCCGGTGCAGCGCGCCGTCCGTCACGGCCGTGCCCAGGCCGAAGCGGGCGGCGGCGGTGACCGTGGTGAAGGGGCCGTGGGTCCGGGCGTACCGGGCCAGGAGGTCGCCCAGCGGGTCCTTCACCGGCTCGGTGAACGCCTCCGGGACGCCCACCGGCAGCGCCGTGCCCAGGGCGTCGCGCAGCCGGCCGGCGTCCTCGACGGCCGCCCAGTGGTCCTCGCCGCCGATCCGGACCCGGATCGCCCTGCGGGAGGCGGCGAGGGCCGGGGCCCACTCCGCCTCAGCGCCGCGCTCGGCCAGCTCGGACGCAGTGAGCGGGCCCAGCAGGCGCAGCAGGTCTGCCACCGATTCGGCGTCCTTGGCCCTGCGGTCCTCGGTCAGCCATTGGAGCTCCCGCTCCAGCTCCGTCAGCACATCCGCGTCGAGCAGCTCGCGGAGCTCCGCCTGGCCGAGCAGCTCGGCCAGCAGCCGGGAGTCCAGCGACAGCGCGGCCGCCCTGCGCTCGGCGAGGGGCGAGTCGCCCTCGTAGAGGAACTGGGCGACGTACCCGAAGAGGAGGGAGCGGGCGAAGGGGGAGGGCTCGGGCGTCGTGACCTCGACGAGGCGGACCCGGCGCGCCTCGATGTCCCCCATCAGCTCGGTGAGGCCCGGCACGTCGAAGACGTCCTGCAGGCATTCCCGTACGGCTTCCAGCACGATCGGGAACGAACCGAACTCGGAGGCCACCTGGAGCAGCTGCGATGCGCGCTGGCGCTGCTGCCACAGGGGGGTGCGCTTGCCGGGGTTGCGGCGCGGAAGCAGCAGGGCGCGGGCCGCGCACTCGCGGAAGCGGGAGGCGAACAGGGCCGAGCCGCCCACCTGGTCGGTGACGATCTGCTGGATGTCCCCGTGGTCGAAGGCGACGTCCGCCGCGCCCAGCGGGGGTTTGTCGTCGTCGAAGTCGAAGGAGGCCGAGGAGGGCCCCCGCGCCGGGTCGTGGTCCAGTAGGTCCAGGTCCATGTTCAGCAGGTCCGCGTCCGGGAGGCGGAGCACGATGCCGTCGTCGGCGTGCATGACCTGCGCGTCCATCCCGTACCGCTCGGAGAGGCGGGCGCCGAGCGCCAGCGCCCAGGGGGCGTGCACCTGGGCGCCGAAGGGGGAGTGGACGACGACCCGCCAGTCGCCGAGCTCGTCGCGGAACCGCTCGACGACGATGGTCCGGTCGTCCGGCACGTGGCCGCAGGCCTCGCGCTGTTCGGCGAGGTAGGACAGGACGTTCTGGGCGGCCCAGGCGTCCAGGCCCGCCGCCAGCAGGCGCAGGCGGGCGTCCTCGTCGGTCAGGCCGCCGAGCTCGCGCAGGAAGGCGCCGACCGCGCGGCCCAGCTCCAGCGGGCGGCCCAGCTGGTCGCCCTTCCAGAACGGGAGGCGGCCCGGCACCCCGGGGGCGGGGGTGACCAGGACGCGGTCGCGGGTGATGTCCACGATCCGCCAGGAGGTGGTGCCGAGGGTGAAGACGTCGCCGACGCGGGACTCGTAGACCATCTCCTCGTCGAGCTCGCCGACCCGGCCGCCGCCCTTCTTCGGGTCCGACCCGGCGAGGAAGACGCCGAAGAGCCCGCGGTCCGGGATGGTCCCGCCGGAGGTGACCGCGAGCCGCTGGGCGCCGGGGCGGCCGGTGACCGTACCGGCGACGCGGTCCCAGACGACCCGGGGTCTGAGCTCGGCGAAGGCGTCCGAGGGATAGCGGCCGGCCAGCATGTCCAGTACCGCCGTGAAGGCCGAATCGGGCAGCGCCGCGAAGGGGGCGGCCCGCCGCACCAGGGCGAGCAGGTCGTCCACCTGCCAGGTGTCCATCGCGGTCATCGCGACGAGCTGCTGGGCGAGGACGTCCAGCGGGTTGGAGGGGATCCGCAGGGACTCGATCGAGCCCGTGCGCATCCGCTCGGTGACCACGGCCGCCTGGACGAGGTCGCCCCGGTACTTGGGGAAGACCACTCCGGTGGAGACCGCGCCCACCTGGTGACCGGCCCGGCCCACCCGCTGGAGCCCGGAGGCCACCGAGGGCGGGGACTCCACCTGGACGACGAGATCGACCGCGCCCATGTCGATGCCGAGCTCCAGGCTGGAGGTGGCGACCACGGCCGGCAGCCGGCCCGCCTTCAAGTCCTCCTCCACCAGCGCCCGCTGCTCCTTGGAGACCGAGCCGTGGTGGGCGCGGGCCAGCAGCGGAGGGGCGCCGTGGGCGGCGCCCGACTGGGCCATGATCTCGGCCGGGGGCGCCCCCTCGGGCAGCGGGCCGCCGGTGGCGCGCTCGTACGCGATCTCGTTGAGCCGGTTGCACAGCCGCTCGGCGAGGCGGCGGGAGTTGGCGAAGACGATGGTGGAGCGGTGGGCCTGGACCAGATCGGCGATCCGCTCCTCCACCTGCGGCCAGATGGAGGGCTTGTCGCCGCCCTCCTTGCCCTCGGTGGCGGGGGAGCCGCCCAACTCGCCCATGTCCTCGACCGGGACGACCACCGACAGGTCGAACTCCTTGGTGGAGGGCGGCTGGACGATCTCCACCTTGCCGCGCGGAGCGAGGTACCGGGCCACCTCGTCCACCGGGCGGACCGTCGCCGACAGCCCGATCCGGCGCGCGGGGCGGGGCAGCAGCTCGTCCAACCGCTCCAAGGACAGCGCGAGATGGGCTCCGCGCTTGGTCCCGGCGACCGCGTGCACCTCGTCCAGGATCACCGTCTCGACCCCGGCCAGGGCCTCGCGGGCCGCCGAGGTCAGCATCAGGAACAGCGACTCGGGCGTGGTGATCAGGATGTCCGGCGGCCGGGTCACCAGCGCGCGCCGCTCGGCCGGCGGGGTGTCGCCGGAGCGGATCCCGACCTTGATCTCGGGCTCGGGCAGGCCCAGGCGCACCGATTCCTGCCGGATGCCCGTCAGCGGGCTGCGGAGATTGCGCTCCACGTCCACCGCCAGGGCCTTCAGGGGCGATACGTACAGCACGCGGCAGCGCTTCTTCGGATCGGCCGGCGGCGGGGCGGAGGCGAGCCGGTCGAGGGCGGCGAGGAAGGCGGCCAGGGTCTTGCCGGAGCCGGTGGGGGCCACCACCAGCACGTCCGAGCCCGCCCCGATGGCCCGCCAGGCGCCCTCCTGGGCGGAGGTGGGCGAGACGAAGGCCCCCGTGAACCAGGAACGGGTCGCGGGGGAGAACGAGTCGAGCGCGGTACCGGACATGCCCCCATCGTGCACCCGCCCACTGACAACGGGCCGGACCTGTGGAAACACCCCGGCCGGGCGGGGCGCGGAATGCGGGGCGCAGAATGGGGGGATGGGCACGGGGACCGGAGCGGGCGAGGGCCGCCGGGCAGCGGACGAGGGCCGCCGGGTGCCGGACGACGGCCGCCGGGAGTGGGCGCGGCACTGGCAGTACGCGGAACTGCCGGGGCTGGACCTGCTGCGCGCCCACTACGTACGCCACACCTTCCCGCGCCACGCCCACGACGGGTACGTCATCGCGGCCGTCACCGGCGGCATCGAGGAGATCGGCCTGCCCGGAGACACCCTGCGCGCCGGGCTCGGCAGCGTGGTCCTGATCAACCCCGAGGTCCCGCACACCGCCCGCGCCGGGGTCCCCGAGGGCTGGGCCTACGCCACCCTGTACCCCTCCCGGGCCCTGATCACCGAGGTCGCCGCCGAGATCGGCACCCTGCGCGGGACCCCCGGCTTCACCGCCGGCCTGGTCGCCGACCCGCAGGCCTCGCAGGCCATCGCCGAGGTCCACCGGGCCGCCGAGGCCGGCAACGCGCTGGCCGCGGACACCCTGCTGCGCGGGGTCGTGGCCAGGATGCTGACCCGGCACGCCGGGCCGCTGCCCGCCCGTACGGCCGCCCGGGCGGGAGCCGCCGACGCGGAACGGGCCCGGGCCCTCCTGGAGGAGCGGATGGGGGAGCCCCCGTCGCTGGAGCAGCTCGCGGCGGAGCTGGGCACGAGCCCCTTCGCCCTGCTGCGGGCCTTCCGGGACCGCTACGGCATGCCCCCGCACACCTGGCTGACCGACGCCCGGGTCCGGCGGGCGCGCCGGCTCCTCGACGCGGGGATCCCACCGGCCCAGGCGGCCGTCACCGTCGGCTTCACCGACCAGCCGCACCTGAACCGGCACTTCACGCGCATCGTGGGGGTGCCGCCGGGGGCGTACCGGCGGGGGCGGACGGGCGGGCGGGGTCCCGATCATGGATCGGTCGGAGCCGGCCATCACCGCGATGCTCCGTGAGTCGGTGAGCCGGTGAGGCGCCGGGCCTGGGCCAGCGCCGCGCGGGTCTCCTCGATCAGGGCCCTGGCCTCGGTCACCGTTGCCTTCAGGGACTCGGGGGTGGTGCCCGGGGTGCCCAGCAGGGTGCGGACGCGCTTGCCGAAGGCGGGGGGTGCGGAGGGGAGGAGTTCCGCCGCGGACAGGGCGCCCTTTTCGTTGAGGCACCAGCGGCGGTCCGCCGCGTAGAGGGCCTGGACGAGGATGCCGAAGGCGCGGGACAGGCAGAGGGAGACGTAGAGGGCGTCCGCGCGGGCCGCGCCCTTCGCGGCGCCCGCGGCGAGGAACTCCGCCTCCCAGGCACCGGCGATCAGGGCGTCGCGGAGGGGTTCCGGGTAGGACGAGAGCGAAGTGCGCAGGGCGGTCAGCTCGCCGGACGGGTCCGCGAGTACCTGGCCCAGGGCCACCTCGCCCGGGTAGCACGGGGACCAGATTCGGGGCGGCGCTCGCCGCGGGCCCGGCTGCCGCCGAGCATGACTCCGCGCACACCGAGCACCTCGGCCAGCCGCTGAGCCATTTCCTTGATCACTTCGTGCATGGTGCAAGAACGTACAAGACCGGGCGGGAGCGGCCACCGTAAGTTCGGGGCGTGGGAGAACAGAGGATGGTCGTACGAGAAGGATCCGGGCGGGAGGTCCCCGCCGGGGCGGCCGCGGCGGACAAGCCGCGGGCCGCCGTGATGCGGGACGCGCTCGGCGTCGGAGTGGCGGTCGGGCTGTCCGGCTTCGCCTTCGGGGTGACCGCCGCCGGGGCCGGGGTGAGCACCCTGCAGGCGTGCGTGCTGAGCCTGCTGGTGTTCACCGGAGCTTCGCAGTTCGCGCTGGTCGGGGCACTGGCCGCGGGCGGGAACCCCTTCACGGCCGCCGCCGGGGCCTTCTTCCTCGGGACCCGCAACGCCTTCTACGGGCTGCGGCTGTCCCAGCTGCTCGCGCTGCCCAGGAGCGTACGGCCGTTCGCCGCGCACTGGGTGATCGACGAGACCACCGCCGTGGCCCTGGCCCAGCCCGACCGGAAGTCGGCCCGGCTCGGCTTCACCGTCACCGGGCTGTCCCTCTACGTCCTGTGGAACCTCACCACCCTGCTCGGCGCGCTCGGCGCCGAGGCCCTCGGGGACACCAGGGCGTGGGGGCTGGACGCCGCCGGGCCGGCGGTGTTCCTGGCGCTGCTCGCGCCGATGCTGAAGAGCGGCACCGAGCGGGCCGTCGCCGCGCTCGCCCTCGTGCTCGGGCTGGGCCTGCTGCCCGTACTGCCCGCCGGGGTGCCCGTACTGATCGCGGCGCTGGCCGCGCCGATCGTGCTGTGGATGAAGGGACGCCGCCCGTGAACGTCTGGATCGCCATCGGGCTCACCGTCGTCGGCTGCTACGCCGTCAAGCTCGCCGGACTGCTCGTCCCCGCCGGAGTCCTGGAACGGCCCGCGGTGCGCAAGCTCGCGGCCCTCCTGCCGGTCGCGCTGCTCGCCGCGCTCACCGCGCAGCAGACCTTCGCCACCGGGCAGGAGCTCGTGCTCGACGCCCGCGCCGCCGGGCTCGCGGCCGCGGGGGTCGCGCTGCTGCTGCGGGCCCCGTTCCTCGTGGTGGTCGCGGCGGCCGTCGCCGTCACCGCGGGGCTGCGGGCCCTGGGAGGTTAGCCGCGGCGGGCAGCCGCCCGTACGCGCGCAGGGTCAGCAGCGCCTCCAGCGTGGCGATCGGGCGCCGCTCCAGCGAGCTGCCCGGCGCCCACGCCCCCCGGTGCACCGGCCAGCCGCCGTCCGGCTGCTGCAGTCCGGCCAGGAAGCGGAGCGAGCCGTAGAGCTCCGCGTCCGTGAACCAGCCGCGGGCGAGGGACTCCGGGCGGCGGGCGAGGTCGTACGGGTACAGGTGCTCGCCCGGCGCGAGGCCGGGGACCGGCGGGTACGCGTCCTGCGGCGCGGGGTCCAGTACGACGAGCCCCCGCTCGCGGACGAGGCGCCCCAGCCGGTCGGCGGCCGCGGCGGCCCGGGCCCGGTCGGGGACCCCGTCGAGGAAGGCCACCGCGCTCTGGACCTCGTACGGGTGCCAGTGGCGCAGGTTCTCCACCCGGTCCCAGCAGAAGTCCGTGGCCCGGAACAGCCACGCGTGCCACACCCGGTTGCGGTGCAGGATCCCGACGACGGGGCCGGTGGCCAGCAGGTCGCCCGGCGGATCGTCGTGCAGCGGGTGGTACGGGGCCGCCGGATAGCCGCCGGAGGCCGGGGCGGTCGCCGGGAGCGCACCGTCCGGGGTGGAGACCCGGGTCAGGTGGGCGCAGAGCCGCTCGACGCGCTGCCCGGCGCAGCGGCCGAGGCCGTCCAGGACGCGCAGGGCGTGGGCGGTGTGCAGCGGGTGGCTCAGCGGGCCGCGCAGATCCGGGTCGAGGGCGTGGCCGTAGCCGCCGTCGCCGCCGAGGTAGGCGCCGAGGGCGGTGTCGACCGGGTCGGCGTCCCCGCCGAGGAAGTGGAACGCGAACCGCCGCTGCTCCAGCACGCGGGCCGTGAGCCAGATGAACTGCTCGGCGCGGGCCAGCGCGGTGGTCGTCGCCGCCGTTGTCGTTGTCGCCGTCGGGGTCTTCGAGGTCGTCGCGCTCGTCGCCGCCGGGGCGCGGGCTTCGTCTCCAGGCATGCCAGGAACCGTAGGGGCCCGCGCTGGGCCGGGGTGGCCGGAACGGGGAGGGTGCACTCTCCGGGGCGGGATACTGGAGGCATGCGGTTGACGATTTTCTGGGAGCGGATGGCCGAGCACTTCGGCGCGGGCTATGCGGACTCCTTCGCGCGGGACCACGTCATGACGGAGCTCGGGGGACGTACGGTGCACGAGGCGCTGGACGCGGGCTGGGAGACCAAGGACGTGTGGCGCGCGGTGTGTTCGGCGGTCGACGTGCCGGCGTCGCTGCGCTAGCGGGGCCGCGGGGCCGCGGCGGGGCACGCGGCGCCGGAGCGCGGGCCGAACGCCCGGGGCGGGGTTCCGGGTGACCGCTTCGCGGTGCGCGGGGCCGGAGTGCCGGTCGGGACGGGGCCGGTTCGGCGTCCGGGGCGGGGTTCCGGGTGACCGCTTCGCGGTGCGCGGGGCCTGTGCGACGGCCGGCCGGGACGGGGGTCGGTTCGATGCCCGGGGTGGGGCCTCGGGCGACCGCTTCGCGGTACGCGGGGCCGGTGGGCCAGACTGGGCGGCGTGGCAGCCAGCGATGAGACGACCGACCAGAACCCGGCCCCCCGGGGCGCGCCGCCGCCTCCCGGCCCGGCGGCACCGGGCGATCCCTCGGCCGCAGGGCCCGTAGCGCGGGATCCCGGGGCGGGAGATCCCGTGGAGGGGGACGCGGGAGCTGGGGCTTCGGCGGCAGGGGACCCGGGAGCTGGAGCCCGGGGAGCAGGAGACACGGGCGCGGGAGCCCCGGCAGCGGGAGCTGCGGGAGCGGGAGACCCGGCAGCGGGAGCCCCGGCGGCGGGAGCTGCGGGAGCTGAGGGGCCGGGCGCGGGAGATCCGGCGGTGTCCGGGGCTGGCGTAGGGCGGTCTGCGTTGGGGGGACCCGACCGGGCGGCGGATGCGCGGATGCCGCGGTGGTTGCCGCGGGCGGTGGTGCTCGTGCTGGCCCTGGTGGCCTGTTTTCAGCTCGGCAGCTGGGCCTTCCACCAGCTCATCGGGCTG
The DNA here is from genome assembly GCF_024213195.1 of Streptomyces sp. TBY4. Taxonomy (GTDB): domain Bacteria; phylum Actinomycetota; class Actinomycetes; order Streptomycetales; family Streptomycetaceae; genus Streptomyces. Next base: position 29,979 of record NZ_JANAVF010000015.1, read on the forward strand.
CTCGTCAACATCCTGATCGCCTTCTTCCTGGCGCTCGCGATCGAACCGGCCGTGGCCAGGATGGCGGCCCGCGGCATGCGCCGCGGGCTCGCCACCTTCCTGGTGTTCCTCGGGGTGTTCGTCGCGTCCCTCGGCTTCGTCGTCCTGCTCGGCTCGGTCCTCGCCGGGCAGATCGTCGACCTGGTGGAGGGCTTCCCCAGCTATCTCGACTCGCTGATCGACTCCATCAACGACACCTTCCACACGGACCTGTCCCGGCTGGAGATCCAGGACAGCCTGCTGCGCTCGGACTGGCTGCAGAAGTACGTGCAGAACAGCGCGACCGGAGTGCTCGACGTGTCCGCCACCGTGCTCGGCGGACTGTTCAAGCTGCTGACGATCGGTCTGTTCTCCTTCTACTTCGCCGCCGACGGGCCGCGACTGCGCCGCGCCCTGTGCTCCGTACTGCCGCCCGCCAAGCAGGCGGAGGTGCTGAGGGCTTGGGAGATCGCCGTCACCAAGACGGGCGGATACCTCTACTCCCGCGGGCTGATGGCGCTGATCTCCGGGATCGCGCACTACATCCTCTTCGCGGTGCTCGGCGTGCCCTACGCGCCCGCGCTCGCGGTGTGGGTGGGGCTGGTGTCGCAGTTCATCCCCACCATCGGCACCTACCTGGCGGGCGCGCTGCCGATGCTGATCGCCTTCACGGTCAACCCCTGGTACGCGCTGTACGTCCTCGGATTCGTGGTGGTGTACCAGCAGTTCGAGAACTACGTGCTCCAGCCGAAGCTCACCTCGAAGACGGTGGACATCCACCCGGCGGTGGCCTTCGGATCGGTCATCGCGGGCACCGCCCTGCTGGGCGCGGTCGGGGCGCTCATCGCGATCCCGGCCGTCGCCACGATGCAGGCCTTCCTCGGCGCGTACGTGAGGCGGTACGCGGTGACCGGGGAGGACGACGCTCCCGGCGGGAGCGCTACTGCTCCCCGGCGCCGCCGAGTACGGATTCCAGGGCTTCGGTGACGGCCGCCTCGGTGGCGGCCTTGCCGATGCCGAGGGAGGAGAGCACGCCTTCGCCGTCCTCGAGTTCGAGGAGCGCGAGCAGGATGTGCTCGGTCCCCACGTAGCCGTGGCCCAGGCGCAGGGATTCGCGGAAGGTGAGCTCGAGCGCCTTCTTCGCGGCGGCGTCGAAGGGCACGAGCTCGGGGACCTCGGCGGCGGGCGCGGGCAGGACCGCGGTCGCGGCGGCGCGCACGTCCTCCGGGGCGGGCCCCTGCGCGCGCAGGACGTGCGAGGCGAGGGACTCGGGATCGGCGAGCAGTCCGAGCACCAGGTGGGCGGTGGCGATCTCGGTGTTGCCGGCCGCGCGGGCCTCGTTCTGGGCGGTGACGACGACGTTGCGGGCGCGGGGCGTGAACCGGCCGAAGCCCTGCGCGGCGTCGACGTCGGCGCCCTCCCCGGCCTTGTCGGCCTTGGGGACGAAGCGCTTCTGGGCGGCCTGTCGGGTGACGCCCATGCTGCGGCCGATGTCGGTCCAGGAGGCGCCGGAGCGGCGGGCCTGGTCGACGAAGTGGCCGATGAGGTGGTCCGCGACGTCCCCGAGGGCCTCGGCGGCGACGACCGCGCCGCTGAGCTGCTCCAGGGTGTCGGTGTGGACCTTCTTGATGGCCTCGATGAGGTCGTCGAGGCGTACGGGATTGGTCATGCGAACGGGTTCCACCGAAGGGTTCGTCATGGAGGCAACCCTAGGTTGACAGTCGGGGGAGCGTCAACCCCGGGTTGTCAGTTTCGGTCCCGTGGCCGGTCCCGCAGGGGGAAGCTCGCGCGCTCGTGCCAGGCCGTCCCGTCGTAGGCCACCAGGTCGACGGCGCGGACGCGGGTGGTGAGGGGGAGCCGGCCGTTCAGGTCCGCCTGGGCGGCGTCCAGGTCCGCCTCCGGGGCGCGCTGGGCCACGGTGAGGTGCGGGACCGGGTCCGGATAGCGGCCGCCGTAGGGCCGCACATCCGGCCAGCGTTCGGTGATCGCGCGGGTCAGCCGGCGCAGCGGGGCGTCCGGCTCCGGGGCGAGCCAGAGCATCCCCGGGAACCGGCCGGTCCGCTCGAAACGCAGGTCGAAGGCGGGGTGCGGATGCAGGGCCGCGGCGATCCCGGCGTGGACCGAGGCGTCGATCAGGCCCTCCGGGAGGAACGGGTAGAGCACGCTCACGTGCGCCGGCACCCCGGCCCCGGCCCGGGCGGCGGGGTCGATCCGCTCCCGCCAGCCCCGGACGGCGGGCTCCGCCTCGGGTATCCGCACGATGAGCGCGGTGCGGCCGGCGGGGAACGGGCGGGGGGCGGCCTCCGGGGTGTCCGTCATGTCAACGGATCATGCCAGCCCGTCCTGCGGGCCGGGCGGGCGGTGGATCTACGCTGTGGGGGCTTGATCGGGCGAGCTGCGGCGGGGGCACCGGATAGGGTGGGAACTGGGGGCGGCCGGCCTGGCGGCCGGGATGCTGATCGCGGTGGTGACCGCTCCGGTCGGCGTCTCCGGCGCGGTGTTCCTCCTCCCGGTGCAGCTCAGCGTCTTCGCCGTGCCCAACCCCGCCGTCACGCCCACGAACCTGCTCTACAACGTCGTCGCGGGACCCGGCGCCCTCCTGCGCTACCGCCGTGACGGCGCCCTGCGGGGACCGCTCGTACGCCGGCTGGTCCTCGGCACGCTGCCCGGCGTGGTCGCCGGAGCCGTCATCCGCGTCTTCGCCCTCCCCGGCCCCCACGTCTTCCGGCTCCTGGTCGCCGCCCTGATGCTGCCGCTCGGGCTCTGGCTCATCGCCCGCACCCTGCGCCCCGGAACTCCGGAGGACCGGCGGCCGGAACCCGCCCCCCGCACGGTGACCGGCCTGGCGCTCGCCGTCGGGGTCGTGGGCGGCATCTACGGCATCGGCGGCGGCTCGATCCTCGGTCCCGTGCTGGTCGGTCGCGGCGTCCCCGTGGCCAGGGTGGCCCCGGCCGCGCTCGCCTCCACCTTCGCCACCTCCCTGGTCGGAGCCGGCACCTACGCCCTGCTGTCCACGGCCCACAGCGGCAGCATCGCCCCCGACTGGTTCCTCGGCCTCAGCTGCGGCGCCGGGGGCCTCATCGGCGGCTACCTCGGAGCCCGCCTCCAGCCGCACCTGCCGGAAACCCTGCTCCGCCTCCTGCTCGGCGCCCTGGCCGCCGCGCTCGGGGCCGTCTACGCGGTCGGCGCACTGCGCTGACCCGCCCGGCCGGGCATCGCCGTGGAGAATGGACCGACGGCCTCGCGCCGCTCCACGGGCGGGCATGCGGGGCCGCACCGCGCCGCCCGGAGGTTCTGTGGGATCCAGAGACGCCGACATCGACTTCACCTTCACGCGCCCGACCACCGTGCGCGCGGTGCTGGATGCCGTCACCGGGGCGGGCTGGTCCGTGGAGGTCCCCGTCGGGAGCGTCGCCTACATGATCAACGACGCGGACGACATGTACGAGTGGTACAGCAGCTCCCCCGACGGCATCGACGAGGTGCTGGCGCGGCTGGACGCGCCCGGGAACCTGCCGTACACCGTGGCCGTCGACGTCTACCACCCGGAGGCGGGGACCGGCGGGATGCTCATGTTCCTGCCCGGCCGGACCGAAGTGTCGTTCTCGCCCGCCATCGACCGGCGGCGCATCCCGGCGGCGCCGGAGTTCACCGACCTCGCCTGGTACCTGCACGCCCTGGTCCCCGCCCTCGTCACGGCAGGGCTCGAAGGGTACGAGGCCAAGGAGATCAGGCACTGAGCGGACCGTGCCGCCGCGTGCCCGGCGGCGGTGGTGCTGCGGGTCCGGCGTGGCGCGCTTGACAGGGAAATCGAACACGCATTCTTATGGGTTATCCACAGCCAAACTGGACGTGGGGCCGCGTTGTCAGTGGCAGGCGTTAGCGTCAATGGCGTGAAGCGATCGACTCAAGCAAATCGGGTGGAACCCATGGCAGGCAACGACCGCGAGAAGGCTCTCGAAGCCGCGCTCGCTCAGATTGAACGGCAGTTCGGCAAGGGTGCCGTGATGCGTCTCGGCGACAAGCCGAACGACCCCATCGAGGTCATCCCCACCGGATCGACCGCGCTGGACATCGCGCTCGGCGTCGGCGGGCTGCCGCGCGGCCGTGTGATCGAGGTGTACGGCCCGGAGTCCTCCGGTAAGACGACCCTGACCCTGCACGCCGTGGCCAACGCGCAGAAGGCCGGCGGCACCGTGGCCTTCGTGGACGCCGAGCACGCGCTCGACCCCGAGTACGCCAAGGCCCTCGGTGTCGACACCGACAACCTCATCCTGTCCCAGCCGGACACCGGTGAGCAGGCGCTCGAGATCGTGGACATGCTGGTCCGCTCCGGCGCGCTGGACCTCATCGTCATCGACTCCGTCGCGGCCCTCGTGCCCCGCGCGGAGATCGAGGGCGAGATGGGCGACTCGCACGTGGGTCTCCAGGCCCGTCTGATGAGCCAGGCCCTCCGCAAGATCACCGGTGCGCTCAACCAGTCCAAGACCACCGCGATCTTCATCAACCAGCTCCGCGAGAAGATCGGTGTGATGTTCGGCTCGCCCGAGACCACCACCGGTGGCCGCGCGCTGAAGTTCTACGCCTCCGTGCGCCTCGACATCCGCCGCATCGAGACCCTCAAGGACGGCACGGACGCGGTCGGCAACCGCACCCGCGTCAAGGTCGTCAAGAACAAGGTCGCGCCGCCCTTCAAGCAGGCCGAGTTCGACATCCTCTACGGCCACGGCATCAGCCGCGAGGGCGGCCTGATCGACATGGGCGTGGAGCACGGCTTCGTCCGCAAGGCCGGCGCCTGGTACACGTACGAGGGCGACCAGCTCGGCCAGGGCAAGGAGAACGCGCGGAAGTTCCTCTGCGACAACCCCGCCCTGTCCGACGAGATCGAGCGGAAGATCAAGGAGAAGCTGGGCGTCGGCGTCCGCAAGGACGACGCCGCGGCCGCCACGGCAGAGGCCGGTGCCGACGCCGCCGAGGCTGCGGCCGTGCCCGCTCCCGCCTCGAAGGCCAAGACCGCGGTCAAGGCCGCCGTCGCCAAGAGCTGACCCGTGTGGGAGCAGGAAAGGGGCGGCGCGGACGGCCCGGAGGGCGCTGACGGCGCCGAGGACCGCCGCGAGGGCAGTCGCCGGGGCCGCCGCGCGAGCGGCGGCCGGGGAGGCCGCCGTGCGGAGGGCCGTGACGGCCTGCCCGGCCGCGAAGGCCGTGCGGGCCGGGAGGACCGCCAGGAGCTGCCGCCCCAGAGTCCCGAGGAGCAGGCGCGGGCGATCTGTCTGCGCCTGCTCACCGGGATGCCGCGCACCCGGCGCCAGCTCGCGGACGCCCTGGCCAAGCGGGACATCCCCGAGGAGGTGTCGGAGCAGGTCCTCTCCCGGTTCGAGGAGGTGGGCCTGATCGACGACGCCGCCTTCGCCGGGGCCTGGGTCGAGTCCCGGCACCGGGGCCGGGGGCTGGCCCGCCGGGCGCTCGCACAGGAGCTCCGTACCAAGGGGGTGGCACCCACCCTCGTACAGGAGGCCCTGGAACAGCTGGACTCCGACCAGGAGGAGGAGACCGCCCGGGAGCTCGTGGAGCGCAAGCTCCGCGCGACCCGGGGCCTGGAGCGGGACAAGCGGATCCGGCGCCTCGCCGGGATGCTCGCCCGCAAGGGGTACCCGGAGGGCATGGCCCTGCGGGTGGTCCGCCGCGCGCTGGAGGCGGAGGGCGAAGACGCAGACGCCGACGATCTGATGGGGTGACCCCACGGGCCCCACGGCCCTACGGGGAGCGGGCCGGTGCGGGGTGGGGCTAGCCCCCGGTGGAGGACGCCGGGGTGCTCCAATGTCCCGGGGCGGCCCCGGCGGCAGAGTTTTCCCCATGATGCTGCGCTACGCACTCCAGACCGTCCGGGACCGCAAAGCCGGTTTCCTCGGCGCCTTCCTCGCCCTGTTGTGCGCGGCGGCCCTCGTGACCGCCTGCGGAACCCTCCTGGAGACGGGCCTGCGCGGCACGATCGCCACCGAGCGCTACGCGGGCGCCCCGGTGGTCGTCTCCGCCGACCAGAACGTCCACGCGACGACGGTCAAGGAGAAGAAGGGCAAGACGAAAACGAAGCACAAGGCCAAGCCCGTCGCCGAACGGGCCTGGCTGCCGGCCGCCACCGTGGACACCGTCCGCGCGGTGCCCGGAGTCGGGCGGGCCGTTCCCGAGCTCACCTTCCAGGCCGTACCGCTCACCCAGGGCGGCCCCGGCGGACCGGGCGCAGACGGCGCGAAGCCCTCGTACGGGCACGCCTGGAGCTCGGCCGTGCTCACCCCCTTCACCCTCGCCGAAGGCCGCGCCCCCCAGGGCGGTGACGAGGTCGTCGTCGACCGCGGACTCGCCGCCCGCGCGGCCCTGAAGCCCGGCTCCGAGCTCACCGTGCAGTCCACCGGCGCGCCCAAGACCTACACGGTCAGCGGGATCGCGGCCACGGCCGGCGGGAGCCCCGCGCACCAGAGCGCCCTGTTCTTCGGCGACGCCGAAGCGCAGCGGCTCGCCGCCCGCGAAGGCCGGGTCAGCGCCATCGGGGTGCTGCCCGCGCCCGGGACCGACCCCGGCGAGCTGGCCGGGCGGATCCGGCAGGCGCTCCAGGGCACCACCGCCCAGGTGGCCACCGGCGACGAGCGGGGCCCCGTGGAGTTCCTCGACGCGGCCGGAGCCCGGATCAAGCTGGTCTCCATGGGCGGTGCGATGGGCGGCACCTCGCTCCTCGTGGCGGTCCTCGTGGTCGTCGGCACCTTCTCCCTGTCGATCCAGCAGCGCCACCGCGAGCTGGCCCTGCTCCGTGCCATCGCCGCCACCCCCGGCCAGCTCCGGCGCATGATCGGCCGCGAGGCGCTGCTCGTCGGGCTGGCCGCCGGAATCGCCGGAGCCCTCGCCGGGCTCCCGCTGGCCGCCTGGCTGCACGGCCGGTTCGTCGAGGCGGGGGTCGTGCCCGTGACCCTGGAGCGCACCGCCGGGATCTTCCCGATGATCGCCGCCGTGGGTGCGAGCCTGCTCGGAGCATGGGCCGCGGCCCGGATCACCGCCCGGCGGGTGGCCCGGGTCCGTCCCGCCGAAGCCCTGGCCGAGGCCGCCGTCGAGCGGAGCCGGCCCCGGTGGGCGCGGCTCGTCGCCGGGGTGCTGCTGCTGGCGGCCGGGGCGGTCCTGGTCGCCGTCCTCAGTACGCTGCGCACCGAGCCGGCTTCGACCCCGGTCACCTTCCTCGCCGTCGTGGTGCTCGCCGGAGCCGTCTCCCTGCTGGGCCCGCTGATCGTCAAGGCAGCCGCTGCGCTGCTCGCCGGACCGCTGCGGCTGGCCGGCCCGGGCGGCCGGCTGGCCACCGCGAACCTGCGCGGCAACGCGACCCGGATGGCCTCCGCCGTCACCCCGCTCACCCTGCTGATCGGGATGGCCTGCACGGTGCTCTTCGTCACCCCGACGCTCGGTGACGCCGCCCGGGCGCAGGCCCGCGAGGGCGTACGGGCCGAGTGGGTGCTCCAGGGCCGGGGGCCGGGGGTTCCCGGCGCCGCCGCCGAGCGGATCCGCCGGACGCCCGGGGTCCTCGCGGCCACCGAGATCGTGCACACCTCGATCCGGGTGGGGCTGACGAAGTACGCGGCTCAGGGCGTGACCCCGGCCGGGCTGGACCGCACCTGGGACCCGGGGGTCACGGCCGGGAGCCTGACGGGCTTCGGCGAGAAGAGCGTCGCGGTGAGCGAACTGGCCGCCGACCAGCTGGCCCTGAAGCCGGGCAGCCCGCTCTCGCTGACGCTGGGCGACGGAACCCCGGTCACCCTGACGGTCTCCGCGGTGTACGCACGCGGGCTCGGCTTCGGTGACGTGACGCTGCCGCACGGTCTGGTGGCCGCACACGTGGACGATCCGCTGGCTTCGACCGTGCTGGTGGCGGGGCCCGCGGCCCGGGAGGCACTCGCCTCGGCGGTACGGGAGTACCCGGGCGTGGCCGTGCTGTCGGCGGCCGAGGCGGACGGTGCGCGGGCGGACCGGCAGGCGGCCGGGGCGGAGATCAACCTGCTGGCGATGGGGCTCGTGCTGGCCTTCACCGCGATCGCGGTGGCCAACACCCTGGCGATGTCCACGGGGGAGCGGCTGCGGGAGTTCGCGATGCTGAGGCTCGCGGGGGCGACGCGCAGGCAGGTGCGGGGGATGCTGCGCGCGGAGGCGCTGGCGGTGCTCCTGATGGGGGTGGTGCTGGGGTCGGGGATCTCGCTGGCGGTCCTCACCGCGTTCAGCGTGGGCATGACGGGCTCGGCGGCCGCGGTGGTGCTCCCGCTGGTGTACGGGATGGTCGTGGGAGGGGCCGGGCTGGTGGCGCTGTGCGCCACGGGCTTCGCCGGCCGGGTCGCGATGCGGCCCCGCCCGGTGGACCTCGCGGCGGCCAAGGCCTAGGCGAGGGCTAGGCGAAGGGCTGAACAGCCCAGGCTTCGGCCCGGTCGGCGGGTATCCGCCGGCCGGGCCGGGGTGCTGTCAGTGGCCCCTTCTACATTGGCGCCATGAAGATCACCGAGCGGATCCTCGCGGAGGCATGGTGGCAGAAGGCGGCAGGGCACGCCCGGCTCCAGACGGTCGGGCTCCCGCCCGTGGCGCACTCGGCCGACGAGCTGGAGGACTCGCCCGCGTGGACGGAGGGCGACGCCTTGCACCTGCTGCTGGACGAGGACGGCACGGTGCGCGGCCATCACGACCCCTACTGGGAGGCCTTCGCCACCGGCGACCTCGACCAGGTGCTGTACCTGATCGCCGAGGCCGCGATCTACGGGCCCGGCGGCAGCCCGCAGGAGGCGGCCGACGCGCTGGACGGGATCGATCCGGCGTGGGGCAGGCGGTTCCGCGGCGGCGGCCTGGACGTCACAGGGACGGTTGCGGCGTGCGGGCGCGACCCGCTGGAGGGGCTCGGCTGGCTGGCCGTGCCCTGGACGAAGCAGGTCCCGTACACGACGCTCGCCTTCTACCGCGCGGAGCCGGGACGGACCGTGGACCCCGAGCGGCTGGCCCTCCTGTACGGGGCCGATCCGGCGCAGGTCGCGGCCGGTACGAGGCTGAAGGACCTGTGGGCCGTGGACAGCGGCCGGACCCTCTGGGACCGCGGCGGGGAGACCTGCTGCTTCGGGCGGACGGGCGAGTGGACGTTCCTGCTGTACCACGACACCCTGCCGGGGTCCTTCGCCGACCAGGAGGCGTACGCGGCGCTCGGGATCAAGGAGAGCGTGTCGCTGTCCGCCAACTCCGTGCAGTCCATCTACACCTTCGACTACCTGCGCGACGGCCACCGCGTCGACGACGGCCGGGACGTGCTGGAGCTGCTCGCGTACGAGCGCGGTCGCATTCCCTACACGAGGGGTGGCGAGCTGGACTTCCTCAACCGGGCCCTGCGCCGCGCCGAGTTGGACCACCCCGAACTGACCAGCACCTACGAGCTGTACTTCCACGCCCTGGAGGAGTCCCTGGGCCTGCGTCTGCCCCGCCGGGACTTCGCGGAGGGAGCGGTGCGCACGGCGTCCTGGGCCGGGAAGTAGCCGCAGGCACGCACGTACGCACCGCTCCGGGGGCCGCGTCAGGGAGTCGTGGGCAGCCCCGCGGCCTTCCAGGCCTGGAAGCCGCCCGCGAGGTCCGTCGCGCGGGGGAGGGACAGGGCGTGGAGGGAGGCCGCGGCGAGGGTGGAGGCGTAGCCCTCGTTGCAGATCACGATCACGCGGATGTCGTGGTCCACCGCCTCCGGGAGGCGGTGGGAGCCCTCGGGGTCGAGGCGCCATTCCAGTTCGTTGCGCTCGACCACCAGCGCGCCCGGGATCAGCCCGTCCCGCTCGCGCAGGGCCTGGTAGCGGATGTCGACCAGCAGGGCCCCGGTCAGGGACTCCGCGTGCGCCTGGGCCGGGTCCACGCGGGTGTACGTGGTCCGCAGCCGGTCGACCAGGGCGTCGATGCCGCTCACTGCCAGTCCGCCGGACGCTCGACGTGCTCCAGCGTGAGCACCGGGCCGGTGCGGCTGTAGCGGCGGATCAGGGGCAGCGGCGGGTAGTACGCGTGGACGGAGATCGCGTGCTCGGTCTCCGACTCGTTGAGCACCTCGTGCACGTGGTGCTCGCCGAAGGCCCGCCCGGTGCCCGCGCCCAGTGCGCGCGTGCGGTCCACGTCGGGGGCCAGGGAGAGGGACTGCCAGCCCTCCGAAGGGAGGCGGACCGCCAGGGAGTTCTCCGTGAGGCGGCCGCGCGCGGTGGTGAAGGCGCCCCGGGACTCGGCGTGGTCGTGCCAGCCGGTGCCGGTGCCGGGCGGCCAGCCGATCAGCCAGGCCTCGCTGCCGCCCGGGCCGTCGAGCCGGATCCACGTCCGGCCCTCGGGGTCGAGGGGGAGGGAGGCGATCAGCTCGGGGTCGGAGGCGATGCGCAGGGTGAAGGCGAGGAGATCCGCCTCCGAGACGGCCCGGGTGACAGCCGGAGCCGTCGCCGGGGCAGGGGCGTGCGTGAGTGCAGACATGGGGGATGACCGTCCTGAGGGTTCGCGAGAGCGCGCGGCACACCCGCATGGGGGGCGCGCAAGAGGGAAGGGCGAATCAGCAGGAAGGGCGACACACGCAGCCCGCGTAGCGGAGCAGGTCCATATGGACCCTCCGCCACAGGCGTACGTCGTTGCCGGTCATGTCCGCGAGTGAAGCACGACTCGGCCGGAGGGTCAATCGATCACGGGTGCGGTGGACACGGCGGGCAGGCCGGTGGCCGCCGGCGAGGGGGGCGGCGCGGAGGCCGATGAGGAGGCCGGCGCCGGGGTCGGCGACCCGTGCCGGACCGCGTCCGCGGCCTCGTACAGCTCGGCCGGGTGGACCCCGGCGAAGGTGGCCGCGAGATGGCCGTCCGGTCGTACGAGGAGCACGGTGTGCGCCGCCGCCCCCGGGTAGCCGTCCGCCACGAGGAGCTCAGCCCGCACCGGCAGCGCGGAGACCGCCGCCGCGAGGCGGGGCATCAGGCCGGCGCCCAGCCAGTGCCGCCGGTCCCAGACCCCGGTGCCCGGGGCGACGAGGACCACGAGCAGCCGGCCCCGCCCCAGCTGGTCGCGCAGCGGCACCGTGGAGCCGTCGGGCGCGGTCACCGGGACGTTCTCGACGGGCCCGCCCGGCTCGGTGGCGGTGGGCACGTCGTGGACCGCGACGGGCGGGGCGTACACGGGCGCCGCGCCCAGCGGCCCGCGCCCCAAGTGGCCGTCGGTCAGGAGCAGTTCGGCGGCGCGCGAGGCCCCCGGGAGGTAGGTGCGCAGTCCGCCCCCGGCGCGCAGCGCGGGCATGGCCTGGTCGGCGGCGCGCAGCCGGGCGGCCACCGCCCGACGGCGCTCGGCCTCGTAACTGTCGAGGAGGGCTTCGGAAGCCCCCTGGTGCCAGTCGAGGGAGAGCTTCCAGGCGAGGTTCTCGGCGTCCCGGAGCCCCTCCTCGACCCCCTGGGTGCCGAGCGCGCCGAGCAGGTGCGCCGCGTCCCCGGCGAGGAAGCACCGGCCGTCGCGCCAGCGCCGGGCGAGCCGGTGGTGCAGGGTGTGGACCCCGGTGTCGAGGAGCTCGTACGGGGGCGTCGTGCCGCCGCACCACAGGGCGAGGGTGTCGCGGATGAGGGTCACCAGCGCATCGGGGGTGACGAGGTCCCCGCGCGCCGGGAGCAGCCAGTCGAGCCGGTACGCCCCGTCGGCCAGCGGCCGGGCGGTGACCTCGTCGACCCCCTTCACCTGACCGCGGTGCAGCAACGCTTCGCCCGGCCAGGGCAGTTCGGTGCGCAGCGCGGCCACCGCGTGCCGTTCGACGGCGGTCCGGCCGGGGAAGCGGATGCCCAGCAGCTTGCGCACGGTGGAGCGGGCCCCGTCGCAGCCGACCAGGTGGCTCCCGCGCCACCACGTGGTCTCGGCGCCCCGGGTGTGGGCGGTGACCCCGCGGCCGTCCTGCTCCAGGGCGTCCAGTTTGCTCTCGGTGACCAGCTGGACCAGCGGGTGCGCCGCGGCGGCGTCGCGCAGGCCGCGGGTCAGGGCGTGCTGGGGCAGGTGGATCGGGGCCGGGCCGTCCTCGAAGGTGATCCGCTGGGACTCGCGGCCGCGCCGCATGGTCCGCCAGGCGGTGAAGTAGGCGCCCTCGTCGCGCAGGGTCGTACAGCCCAGCCGGTGCACCATGGCGGCGGTGTCCGCGTGCAGGGCGACGGTGCGGGCGGGGCGGGTCTCGTCCTTGCCGGATCCCTCGTCGAGCACGACGCAGGGCACGCCCTGGCCGGCCAGGGCGAGGGACAGGGACAGCCCGACGGGCCCCGCGCCGACGACGATCACCGGGTCCATGATGTGGCTCCCGGTGTCCGGTATGTGATCACAGAACGTATGCAACCCACTGGAGGTGCCTGCGTCAAGTGACGCCGGGCCGGACAAGGCTGTGTGGTGCGGCGGATGAGTTCCGCCGCACCACACGTGTCCCGCCAGTGTACTGACCGGCTGTCAGGCCGGGTGCCGGACGCGGGTTCGGGCAGATGTCCGATGCCGTGCCGGGGGTCCGGTCAGATGGCGCCGGCGCCGCCGCCCGCGTTGTCGCCCGCGTCGAACTGGCCGGCGGGGACCATCGCGCCGGTGCTCCGCTTCGACTTGCGCAGCCGGCCCTCCAGCCAGGAGGCGAAGGAGGTGAGGGCGAAGTTCACCGCGATGAAGATCACCGCGATCACGATCAGGGTCGGGATGATGTTGCTGTAGTTCGCCGAGATCTGCCGGTACGTGGAGAGCAGTTCGGCGTAGCCCAGCACGGCGCCGCCGATCGCGGTGTCCTTGAGGATCACCACGAGCTGGCTGACCAGCGCGGGCAGCATCGCGGTCACCGCCTGCGGGATCAGGACGTAGGTCATGACCTGGCCCTTGCGCATGCCGATCGCCTTCGCGGCGTCGGTCTGGCCCCTCGGGAGCGACTCGACGCCGGCCCGGACGATCTCGGCGATGACCGCGGAGTTGTAGAGGACCAGCCCGGTGATCACCGCGTACAGCGGTCGCACCGCGGAGTCCACGCCGGTGTACTGCACGTAGAAGGCGGAGCCGAAGAGCATCAGCATCAGCACCGGGATGGCCCGGAAGAACTCGACCCAGGCCCCGACGGTGCTGCGTACCCACGAGTGGTCGGAGAGGCGGCCGATGCCGAGCAGGGCGCCGAGCGGCAGCGCGATCACCATGGCGATGGCGCCGGCCCGCAGGGTCTCGCCGAGTCCCGGGAGCAGGAACGTCGTCCACACCTGGCCCTCGGTGAAGGGCTTCCACTTGTCGGCGTCGAGCTGGCCCTTGTCCGCCAGGGAGGACAGCACCCACCACGTGACGGCGGCGGCCACCACGAGGAAGATGCCGCTGTAGATCCAGTTGCGCACCTTGGCCTTGGGGCCCGGGGCGTCGTACAGCACCGAGGTCATCGCTTCACCGCCACTCGCTTGGCAACCCAGCCCAGGAGCAGGCCGGTGGGCAGGGTCAGGAGGACGAATCCGAGGGCGAAGACGCCGAAGACGGCGAACAGGTCCTGCGGCTCGTTCTCGACCATCTCCTTCATCAGCAGCGCGGCTTCGGCCACGCCGATCGCCGCGGCCACCGTGGTGTTCTTGGTGAGGGCGATCAGCACGTTGGCGAGCGGTGCGACGACCGCGCGGAAGGCCTGCGGGAGCACGATCAGGGTGAGCGTCTGGAGGAAGCTCATGCCCAGGGCGCGGGAGGCCTCGGCCTGGCCGACCGGGACCGTGTTGATGCCCGAGCGGATGGCCTCGCAGACGAAGGTGCCGGTGTAGGCGATGAACCCGAGGACCGCGAGACGGAAACCGATCTCCTTGAACGTGCCGCCGCCCAGGGTGACGCCGAGGGTCAGGGCGAGGCCCTGCGAACAGCCGATGATCAGCACGGTCAGCGGGGTGTTGCGCACGAGGTTGACGTACGCGGTGGCGAAGCCCCGCATCAGCGGGACCGGGCTGACCCGCATCCCGGCCAGTACGGTGCCCCAGATCAGGGACCCGACGGCCGAGTAGAGGGTGAGCTGAACCGTCACCCAGAAGGCTCCGAGCACGTCGTAATGCCCGGAATCAAGAAAATCGAACACGATGGCCTGCGCTCTCCCCAGGATGGCCAGGTTGGCCGGTGGGACACGGCGCCGCCCGCAACAGGCGGGCGGCGCCGTTCCTCACCGATGGATCGGCCGGCGGACCGGCCGCCGGGTCAGCTGCCTTCGGTGACCGCGGGGGCCGGCTCCGCCTTGTAGCCGGCCGAACCGAAGTTCTTCTCGACGGCCGCGGCCCAGGCGCCGTCCGCCTGCATCTTCTTGATGGCGGCGTTGACCTTGGTCTGGAGCTCCTTGTCGCCCTTCTTCAGACCGATGCCGTAGTTCTCGTTGCTCAGGCTCAGCCCGACCAGCTTGAACTTGCCCTTGTTCTTGTCCTGCGCGGCGTAGCCGGCCAGGATCACGTTGTCCGTGGTCAGGGCGTCGAGGGCCTTGCTCTCCAGGCCGGTCAGGCACTCGGAGTAGCCGCCGACCTGCTGCAGGTCGGCCTCGGGGGCCAGCTTGGTCTTGACGTTCTGCGCCGACGTGGAGCCGGTGACCGAGCAGAGCTTCTTCTTGTTGAGGTCCTCGGCCTTGGTGATCGAGGTGTCGTCGGCGCGGACCAGCAGGTCCTGGTGCGCGAGGAAGTACGGGCCCGCGAAGTCGACCCGCTCCTTGCGCTTGTCGTTGATCGTGTAGCTCGCGACGACCAGCTTCACGTCACCGTTGGAGATGAGGTTCTCGCGCTCGGCGCTGACGGCCTGCTTGAACTCGATCTTGTCCGGCGCGTAGCCGAGCTCCTTGGCCACGTACGTGGCCACGTCCACGTCGAAGCCCGTGAACTTGCCCTCGGGGGTCTTGAGGCCCACACCGGGCTGGTCGAACTTGATGCCGATGACGATCTTGTCGTCCTTGGCCCCGCCCGATGCGCCGGCGCTGCCGCCGGGCTTGGTGCTGTCGCCGCCACAGGCGGTCGCGGTCAGGGCGAGAGCAACGGCGACGGCGGCGGCCGCGCCGACCTTGGAGAGCTTCATGGTGAACTTCCCTCGAAGTGAGACGTGATACGTGAGACAGGCGTGAAGCGGGACGTGCGACGTGCTGGACGACGATCCGTCACCGGATCACTACCAGATGCGAAGCTCAGTGGTGCAGGATCTTCGAGAGGAAGTCCTTGGCGCGGTCGCTCCGCGGGTTGCTGAAGAACTGCTCGGGCGTGGCCTCTTCGACGATCTTTCCGTCGGCCATGAAGACGACCCGGTTGGCGGCGGAGCGGGCGAAGCCCATCTCGTGCGTGACGACGACCATGGTCATCCCCTCCCGGGCGAGCTGCTGCATGACCTCCAGCACCTCGTTGATCATCTCCGGGTCGAGGGCCGAGGTGGGCTCGTCGAAGAGCATCACCTTCGGGTCCATCGCCAGGGCGCGGGCGATCGCCACGCGCTGCTGCTGGCCGCCCGAGAGCTGCGCCGGGTACTTGTCGGCCTGCGAGCCGACGCCCACCCGGTCGAGGAGGGACTTCGCCTTCTCCAGGGCCGCCGCCTGGTCCGTCCTGCGGACCTTCAGCTGGCCCAGCATCACGTTCTGCAGCACCGTCTTGTGGGCGAAGAGGTTGAACGACTGGAAGACCATGCCCACATCGGCACGCAGCCTCGCCAGCGCCGCGCCCTCCGACGGCAGTTGCTTGCCGTCGACCGTGATGCTGCCCGAATCGATCGTCTCCAGGCGGTTGATGGTCCGGCACAGCGTGGACTTGCCCGACCCCGAAGGGCCGATCACCACGACGACCTCACCGCGGGCAATGCTCAGATCGATGTCCTGAAGCACGTGCAGCGCGCCGAAGTGCTTGTTGACGTTGCTCAGCACGACCAGGTCGTCCGCGGCACCGGCCGCGTCCCGCACGTCCTTGGTCACTGATACTCCGCTCATCGGCTTGTGGCTCCGTCCTCCTCGGTTGGGAGGACAGTAGTGACGTGGCGCGCACAGCGTCAGTACATCTGAGGGAGAATTGAGCATAACGATCCGGCCTCGCACCGATACGCTCCGTACCCGCGGGTGCCCGGCACCCGCAGTGGCCGTACCGGGTGCATAACGGAACCGGCGACGGACCGGAACCGTCTTGACGTGGGACTCCGGATCGGCGTGGATGCTTGGTGGCCCATGATGACCACCGGGCGAACGCCGAGAGATCAAGAGATGGAGAGGGGGACGACATGAGACTGCTGCTCGTCGAGGACGACGACCACGTCGCCGCCGCCCTGTCCGCGATCCTCGCCCGGCACGGCTTCAAGGTCACCCATGCCCGCAGCGGCGAGGAGGCCCTGCAGGCCCTGCTGTCGGCGGGCTCCCCGCCCGTGGCCTCTCCGTACGGGGTGATCCTGCTCGACCTCGGCCTGCCCGACCAGGACGGGTACGAGGTGTGCGGCAAGATCCGCAAGCGCACCAGCACGCCCGTCATCATGGTCACCGCGCGGGCCGACGTGCGCTCCCGCATCCACGGGCTCAACATGGGCGCCGACGACTACGTCACCAAGCCCTACGACACCGGCGAACTCCTCGCCCGCATCCACGCCGTGGCCCGGCGCACCGGCGTCTCCGAGGAGAGCGCCGCCGCCGGACCCGCGGGCACGCCCGGCGTGGTCAGCCTCGGGGCCGTCGGCATCGAGCTGTCCACCCGCCGGGTCAGCGTGGACGGTGTCGACGTGGCGCTCACCCGCAAGGAGTTCGACCTGCTGGCCCTGCTCGCGCAGCGGCCCGGCGTGGTCTTCCGTCGCGAGCAGATCATCAGCGAGGTCTGGCGCACCAGTTGGGAAGGGACCGGCCGGACCCTGGAGGTGCACGTGGCCTCGCTGCGGTCCAAGCTGCGCATGCCGGCGCTCATCGAGACCGTCCGCGGCGTGGGGTACCGGCTCGTCGTACCGCCCGCGGCGGCGGCCCCCGGCCCGCCCGCCGCCTCCGCCCCGCCCGCCGTCTAGCGGCCACCCGTCGTGCGCGCCCGTCTGCTCCCGCTGCTCGTCGTCCTGATGGCGGGCGTCCTGCTCGCCCTCGGCTTCCCGCTCGCGGTGGCCCTGGCCGCGGGGCAGCAGCAGCGGGTGGTCGTCGACAGGATCGACGACGGGGCCCGCTTCGCGGCGCTCGCCCAGTTCGTCATCGACGCCGAGAGCTCGATGTCCAGCGGAGCCGACGAGCGCCGCGAGACCCTCCAGCACGAACTGGCCCGCTACCAGGAGCTGTACGGGATCCGCGTCGGCATCTTCCGCCGGGACGACAACGCCATCGCCCGGTCCCCCAGTTGGTGGGAGCTGCCGCAGAAGGGGGAGGGGCGCGAGGCCTTCAAGCAGGCGCTCGCGGGACGGCGCAGCCACGACCCCGGCCAGGTGTGGCCCTGGCAGAGCCACGGCAGGCTCATCGTCGCCTCCCCGGTCGTCCTCGACGGGGACGTGGTCGCCGTGGTCGCCACCGAGTCGCCCACCGACCAGATGCGCGCCCGGATCCTGCGGGGCTGGCTGCTCATCGCCGCCGGGCTCGGCGCGGCCATGCTCGTGGCCTTCGGCGCCGCCCTGCGGCTGACCAGCTGGGTGCTCAAGCCCGTGCAGACCCTGGACGCCGCCGCGCACGGCATCGCCACCGGGCGGATGAACTCCCGGGTCGCGGCGGGCGGCGGGCCCCCGGAACTCAGGCGGCTGGCCCGCTCGTTCAACGAGATGGCCGACAACGTCGAAGAGGTGCTGGAACAGCAGCGGGCCTTCGTCGCCGACGCCTCCCACCAGCTGCGCAACCCCCTCGCCGCGCTGCTCCTGCGGATCGAGCTGCTCGCCCTCGAACTGCCCGAGGGAAACGAGGAGATCGCCTCCGTACGGACCGAGGGGAAGCGCCTGACCCAGGTCCTGGACGACCTGCTCGACCTGGCGCTGGCCGAGCACGCCACCGCGGAGATCAGCCTGACGGACATCGCGGGTCTGGCCGCCGAGCGGGTGACCGCCTGGCGCCCGTTCGCCGAGGAGAAGGGCGTCCGGCTCACCGGGACGGGGCGCAGCGCCGCCACCGGCTGGGCGGACCCGATCGCGCTGTCCAGCGCGCTCGACGCCGTCATCGACAACGCCCTCAAGTTCACTCCGCAGGGTGAGGCCGTCGAGGTGTCGCTCTCCGTGGAGGGCGACCGGGTGCTGATCGTGGTCGCCGACCGCGGCCCCGGGCTCACCGAGGAGGAGCTGCTCCGGATCGGCGACCGGTTCTGGCGCAGCGGACGGCACCAGAACGTCAAGGGCTCCGGGCTCGGCCTCTCCATCGCCAGCATCCTGCTCGGCGCGGGCGGCGGCTCCCTCTCCTACGGGAAGAACCCGCCGCACGGGCTGCGCGTGACGGTGGCCGTGCCGCGCACCGACCCGCGCTCCGAAAGTCCCGTCCCGGCGGGCTGGAAGTCCTGAATCCGGGGACACAGGTACTCATGCGCTCCTGTGCAGTTGACGGAAGAGATCGAGCCGCTCGAAGCTGAGACAGCTAATGCGGTTTAGTTCCTTCATGCAAGGAAGTGCGCGGAAATGGACAGCGGAATCACCGTCACGTCGGTCACCACCCCGGCCCTCTTCGGCGGACCGCCCGACGACCCCGCGCAGATCGTCCGCGTGCGCATCCGCAGGACGCGCCCGGCCGGCCCGCTGCACGTGGCCGTGCAGGGCGACGGCATCACCACCCCGCACCCCCGCATCGTGCGCGCCGACACCGCCGAGGCCTACGCGGGCACCGACGCCCGCGCCGATCTGGCCAGCGACGGGGGTCCCGGTCCCGGCTCCGGCTCCCGTCCCGTCCCCGAGTCCACCGTCGAGGTCGCCGTCCGCACCCCGGACGCCGCCCCCGGCACGGTCCTCCCCGCCGTCGTCCGCGTCACCACCCCCGACGGGCGGCCGCTCGCCGAGCTGCCCTTCGGCCTGGTCGTCGCCGAGCCCGGCTGGACCGTCCGGCTCGTCCCGCATTTCCACTACGACCCCATGTGGTGGAACACCCAGGCCGCCTACACCGCCCTCTGGGACGCACCCCTGAAGCCCGGCGAGGGCGAGCGCGGCTGGGAGTACACCGGCGTCCCGGCCTTCACGCTGATCCCCCTCCACCTCCAGCAGGCGCGCGAGGACCCGGCGTACCGCTTCGTGCTCTCCGAGGTCGACTACCTCAAGCCCTACTGGGACACCCACCCCGCCGAACGCGCCGAGCTGCGCGCGCTGATCGCCGAGGGCCGCGTGGAGATCGTCGGCGGCACCTACAACGAGCCCTCCACCAACCTCACCTCCGCCGAGACCACCATCCGCTCCGCCGTGCACGGCCTCGACCTGCACCGCGGCACCCTCGGCGCCGATCCGCGCACCGCCTGGCAGCTCGACGTCTTCGGCCACGACCCCTCCTTCCCCGCCCTGATGGCCGGCGCCGGACTCGACTCCGCCGTCCTCGCCCGCGGCCCCCACCACCAGTGGGGCCCGATGATGGACACCTGGGGCGACCCGCTGCGCGCCCCCGCCGCCATGCAGCTGCCCGCCGAGTACGAGTGGATCGCCCCGAGCGGGGAGGGCCTGCTCCTGCACTACCTGCCCGCGCACTACTCCGCCGGCTGGTTCTCCCACCAGGCCCCGGACGCCGGGGCCGCCGCCGAACAGCTGCTGGAGCTCTACGAACTGCTGCGGACCGCCGCCGCCACGAAGAACGTCCTGATCCCGATGGGCACCGACTTCTCCTGGCCGCACCGCTGGGGTCTGGACGTGCAGCACGCCTGGAACCGCCGCTACTGCTGGCCCCGCATGGAACACAGCGGCCCGCGCGCCCACTTCGACGCCGTCCGCGCCGAACTCGCGGCGCGCGGGGAGCAACCGCTCCCGGTCACCCGGGAGATGGGCCCCGTCTACACCGGCAAGGACGTCACCTACGCCGATGTGAAGCAGGCGCACCGGGCCGCCGAGAACCTCCTCGAACAGGCCGAGACCTTCGCCGCGCTCGCCTGCGCCGAAGGGCTCACCGACTACCCCGCGCAGACCCTGGACAAGGCCTGGCGCCACCTGCTGCACGCCGCCCACCACGACGCCGTCACCGGGACCTTCTCCGACCAGGTGTACCTCGACCTGCTCCCCACCTGGCGCGAAGCCCGGGAACTGGCCGCCGGAGTACGGGAGGAGGCGCTCGCCGCGCTCACCTCCGAGGCCGACACCCGGGGCCCCGGACCGCTCGCCGTCACCGTGCACAACCCGGTCTCGTGGACCCGTACCGACCTGGTCCGCACCCGCGTCGAACTGCCGGCGCTCGGCCTCGCCGAGGACCGCGACGCCGCCCGCATCACCGTCCTGGACGAGGCGGGCCGCGCGGCGCCCGTCCACGTCGAGGCCGTGGCCGGCGGCACCGCCGAACTGGCCTTCCTCGCCGAGGACGTGCCCTCGCTCGGCCACCGCACCTGGTGGCTCGCCGCCTCGGAACTGCCGGTCTCCGGCGGCTGGGAGCCGGCGCCCGGCCACACCGCGGAGAACGAGTTCCTGCGCGCCGAGGCCGATCCCGCGCGCGGCGGGGGCCTCGCCCGGCTGCTGGACCGGCGCACCGGACAGGAGCTCCTCACCCGCGGCGAGGTGGACGAGCTCGTCGTGCAGGAGGAGTACGACAAGCACCCCTACTTCGAGGAGGGCCCCTGGCACCTGCTGCCCAAGGGCCCGGGCACCGGTTCCGGCGCCGGGCCCGCCGAGTCCTGCCGTGCGGAGCGCGGGCCGCTCGGTGCGCGCCTCGTGGCCACCGGGCGGACCGGGCCCGTGCGCTGGACCCGGACCACCACCCTGTGGGACGGCCTGGACCGGGCGGAACTCACCACGACGGTGCACGCGTTCGAGGGCTCCGACCAGCTGCTGCGGCTGCGGATCCCGGCGGACGTGCCCGGGGCCCTGCCCGTCGCCGAGACCGCGGCGTCGGCGGTGGGGCGCGGGTTCGCCTTCCCCGAGGCGGACACCGGGGCCGACCGCACCAGGGCCCCGTGGACCCTGGACAGCCCCTGCCTGAACTGGTTCGCGCTCTCGGCGCCGATGACCGGACCGGGCGGCCGTGCCCTGGGCGCGGCGGAGATCGTCCTCCCGGACGCCGGGGCTCCGGAAGGCCTGCGCGAGCTGGTCACCGCCCTCGGCCGGCACGGGGTCACCGCGACCCCGACCCGGGCGGCCGGGCCGCGCTGGGGAGACCTGGCGGTGGACAGCAGCCTGCCCGACTTCCGCATCGCACTCGGCGGCCCCGGGGAGAACCCCTTCACGGCGGCCCTGCTGGAATCGGCCGGTCCCGCCCACGAGAAGGCACTGCGCGAAGCCCTACGGGAACACGGGCAGGTCTGGATTGCGGCCCGCGCGGGGCTCCGCTCGCTCTGGAGCCCCGGCTGCGACCTGACCGGGCTCCGGGACCTGCCGGTCCTGGTCCACGCCGGGCCCCCGGAGCAGCTCGCCCGGGCGGTCGCCGCGTCGGGCCGCATCGACGCCCCGGCCCCGGCCCCGGCCCCGGAGGCGGACGCAGCGGGCGCGCACGGGGCGGCGTACCCGCACGAGGAGCCGTACGCCGGCCGCACGGTCGGGGTCCTGGTGCGCGGCACGCCCAGCTTCGCCGTCGACACCGCCGGGCGGCTGCACAGCACCCTGATGCGGTCCTGCACCGGCCGCCCGAGCGGTGAGTGGATGGACCCTCCGCGGCGCACCGCCCCCGACGGCAGCTCCTTCCAGCTCCAGCACTGGACCCACGTCTTCGAGCACGCGCTGGTCGCGGGCGCCGGGGACTGGCGGGCGGTCGATCTGGCGCGCCGCGGACGGGAGTTCAACAAGCCGCTCACCGCCGTCACGGCCGCCCCCGGTACGGGACCCCGACCGTCCGCGCGCTCGCTGCTCGGCGTGGAGCCGGCCGACCGGGTGCTGATCGAGACGGTGAAGCGGGCCGGCGGCTCCGGCGACCGGGGCCGGGGCGACCTCGCCGTCCGGCTGCGCGAGACGCACGGCCGCCCGGCGATGGCGCAGACCCTGTGGCCCACCGATCCGGCGGCCGGGGCAGACCTGCTGGACCGCCCCACCGGGTTCTTCGAGGGGCAGGTCCAGGGCGCCGCGACCACCACGCTCCTGATGCTCACGGAGTCCGGCATGCCGCTGCGGGAGGGCGAACGGGAGCCGCACCAGCCGGTGTTCAGCCGGTACTGGCTGCACAACACCGGGACGGCCCCGCTCGGCGCCGCCCCGTACACGGTGACCTGCGACGGAATCCCCTCCGGGGCCACGGTCACCCTCGCCGCCCACGGGCAGGCGGACGGCGGCCCGGTCGGTCTGGAGGTCCGGGCCCCGGAGGGCTGGACCACCTCCTGGACCGGGTGGCGGACCGAACTCCCGGCCGGCGGCCACGTCTCCCGCCCGCTCACCGTGGAACCCGCCGCCGGGGCGCGGCCCGGCGAGCACCTGGTCCGGATCCTCGCCACCACCCCCGCGGGCACCTTCGAGGACGTCCTCACCGTCACCGTCCCCGGCGGCCCGGCCGGGGTGCCCGCCGGGCTGTGGGTGGCCGCGCCGGAGCCCGTCGTGACCGTCGCCCCCGGCGGGCGGGCCGCCGTACGGGCCCGGATCGGCTCCACCGGCATCCGCACCGCCCTGACGGGGCAGGCGTACGCCGTCTCCCCGTTCGGCACCTGGGACATGACGGCCCCCGCCGTGCGGCCCGTGGAGGTCCCGGCGGACGGAGAGACGCAGGCCGTGTTCGAGGTGCGACCGCCGCTCACCACCCCCGCCGGGGAGTACTGGATCGTGGTCAAGGCGGTCTGCGAGGGCAGGATCGCGTACGGTCCGGCCATTGCCGTCCACGTCAGCGAGGGATGAGACAGGCCATGGCCCGCAGACCCACCATCAAGGACATCGCCCGCCAGGCCGGGGTGTCGGAGAGCGCCGTCTCCTTCGCGCTCAACAACCGGCCCGGGGTCTCCCAGGACACCCGCGCCCGCATCCGGCGGGTCGCCGAGGAGCTCGGCTGGCAGCCCAACAGCGCCGCCCGCGCCCTCTCCGGGGAGCAGTCCGGCGCCGTCGGCCTGGTCCTCGCCCGGCCCGCGCACACCCTCGAGGTCGAGTCCTTCTTCCTCCAGCTGGTCTCCGGCATCCAGGAGGTCCTGGCCGCCGGCCGGATCGCCCTGCTCTTCCAGGTGGTCGAGGACCTCGACGCCGAATGCGCCGTCTACCGCCGCTGGTGGGCCGAGCGGCGCGTGGACGGGGTCGTCGTCGTGGACCCGAGGACCGACGACCCGCGCCCCGCCCTGCTCGACCAGCTCGGCCTGCCGGCCGTCACGGTGGGGGAGGCGGGGCCGGAATCCGGCCCCGCGGTCCTGTCCGCCGTCCGGGCCGACGACGCCGGAGCCATGGCGCAGGTGCTCGACCACCTGTACGGGCTCGGCCACCGCCGGATCGCGCACGTCGCGGGACTGCCCGGACTCGCCCACACCGAGCGCCGGATCGCCTCGCTGCGCGCCGAGGCCGGGCGGCTGGGCCTGGGACCGGGGGAGGTGCGCTCGGTCACCACCGACTACTCCGACGCCGAGGGGGCGCAGGCCACCCGGCGGATCCTCGCCGAGCCGCGGCCGCCGACCGCGATCGTCTACGACAACGACGTCATGGCGGTGGCCGGCGTGGCCGTCGCCTCCGAGCTGGGCATCCCGGTCCCGGGCGGGCTCTCCGTCGTGGCCTGGGACGACTCCGCGCTCTGCCGGGTCACCCGCCCCCGGCTCACCGCCCTGGTCCGCGACACCGCGGGCTTCGGCCGGCTCGCCGCCGAGGAGCTCCTCGCCGTCCTCGCGGGCGGGCCGCCGAGGTCCCGGGAGAGCGAGCTGCCCAGGCTGGAGCCCCGCGAGAGCACGGCGCCGCCGCCGGGTGCATGACGGCCGCGCCGCCCGGCGCATGAGGACGGCCCCGCCGTCGGCCGCATACTGAAACCGACCCCTTCCTGGAGCGCCACCGTGACCCCTGTGCCCACCCCCACCTCCGCATTCCCCGCCCCCCGCGCCGGTGCGCCGGCCGACTCCGGGCCGACGGTCGCGATCGACATCGGCGGTACGAAGATCGCCGGAGCCCTGGTGGACCGCGACGGCGCCATGACGGCCACCACGCGCCGGCCCACCCCGCGCGGCGCCGACGGGGACACCGTGTTCGCCGCCGTCGCGGAGGTGGTCGCGGAACTCGCGCGCTCCCCGCTGTGGGCCTCGGCCGTCCGGTGCGGGATCGGCAGCGCGGGCCCGGTGGACTCCGCGCTCGGCACCGTCAGCCCGGTCAACATCGGCGCCTGGCGGGGCTTCCCCGTCCAGGCCCGGGTGGAGGCCGAGCTCGCCCGGCACGGGCTGCGGATCCCGACGGTGCTGGCCGGCGACGGGGTGGCGATGACGGCCGCCGAGCACTGGCTGGGCGCCGCCCGCGGGCACGCCAACGCCCTGTGCATGGTGGTCTCCACCGGGGTCGGCGGCGGACTCGTCCTGAACAACCAGCTGCACCCGGGCCCCACCGGGAACGCCGGTCACATCGGCCACATGAGCGTCGCCTTCGACGGCGAGCCCTGCGCGTGCGGAGGCCGCGGCTGCGTGGAGTCCCTCGCCTCCGGCACCGCCATCGCGGCCTGGGCCCTGGCCCGGGGATGGGTCCCGGCCGGGGACGCCACCGCGGCCGGGGTGGCCGCCGCTGCTGCCGCGGGCGATCCCGTTGCCCTGGCCGCCTTCGACCGAGCGGGCCGGGCGCTGGCCGCCGCTATCGCGGCGACCGCCACCCTCGTCGAGACCGACATCGCCGTCATCGGGGGAGGCGTCGCCGCCAGTGGGGACATCCTCTTCGGGCCGGTCCGGGAGCACCTGGCCTCGTACGCGACCCTGTCCTTCGTCAAGGACCTCCAGGTCGTCCCGGCGACGCTGGGCACCCACGCGGGCCTGATCGGGGCCGCCGCTGCGGCGACGATGCTGCTGCCGTCGTGACGGCGGCCGGCCGGGGCAGGCAGGTACGCCCTACGGCTTGACCGAGCGGTAGTAGCGGGCCGCGCCCTCGTGCAGCTGCAGGGGATCCGTGTAGATGGCCGTCCGCAGGTCCACGAGCTGGGCCGCGTGCACCTTGCTCCCGATCTTGTCCCGGCTGTCGATCACCGTGCGCGTGAACTGCTCCGTCAGCTCGGTGCCCGTGTCCTCCCGGGTCACCAGCAGGTTCGGCACCGCGACGGTGGACACCGCCGAGGTGTTGCGGGCGCGGTCGTAGGCGTCCTGGGGCATCACCGCCGCCCGGTAGTACCGCGCGGGGCTGCCGCTGGCCTGGAGCGCCTCCACCAGGTCGCCGAGCTGCACGAGCCGGATCTCGAACCGCTCCGAGAGTTTCTCCACGGCGTTGGTGGGCAGCCCGCCCGACCAGAAGAAGGCGTCGATCCGGCCGGCCTCCAGCTCCGCCGGCACCGTGTCGATGCCGATGGCCACCGGGGTGACGTCGCGCACCGGGTCCAGCCCCGCGGCCGTCAGCATCCGCTCGGAGATCAGCCGCACCCCCGAGCCCTCCTGGCCGACGGCGATCCTCTTGCCCCGCAGGTCCCGGGCGGACTGGACGGGGGATCCGGCGGGCACCACGAGCTGGACGTAGTCGTCGTAGAGGCGGGCCAGCCCGCGCAGCCGGTCCGCTCCGGGCTTCCGGTCGACCTGGTACTTGGCCACCGCGTCGGCCGTCGCCACCGTGAAGTCGGCCTCGCCCGCGGCCACCCGCTGCAGGTTCTGCTGCGAGCCCTCGCTGGTCTGCAGGCGGACCCGCACCCCGGGCACGTCCTCGGCGAGCGCCTTCTCCAGCAGCTGGCCGTAGAGGTGGTAGACCCCGGACTGGACGCCGGTGCTGAGGGTGATCCCGCCCGTGACCTCCGGCCGGCCGAAGGGCCGCAGCCACCAGACGAGGGCGCAGAGCACCGCCAGTACGGCCACCAGGGCCCGCAGGGCACGGCGCCTGCTGATCCGGGGCGGTACGAGAGGCATGGCCGCGATCCTGCCACCGACCCGCCGTCCTGTCACGGCCCGCCTGCTCGCTCGCCCGCCCGTTCGGTCCGCCTGCCCGGCCCGGCCCCGGACGCCACGCCCGCCCCTTACCCTTGCTGAGTGAGTACCGAGAGCGGCGAGGCGACTGTTGTGAAAACGTACGAGGTCCGGACGTACGGCTGTCAGATGAACGTGCACGACTCCGAGCGGCTGTCCGGCCTGCTGGAGGACGCCGGGTACGTCCGCGCGCCCCAGGGCTCCGACGGCGACGCCGACGTCGTCGTGTTCAACACCTGCGCCGTGCGCGAGAACGCCGACAACAAGCTGTACGGCAACCTCGGCCGGCTCGCGCCGATGAAGACCAAGCGCCCCGGCATGCAGATCGCCGTCGGCGGCTGCCTCGCGCAGAAGGACCGCGACACGATCGTGGACCGCGCCCCCTGGGTCGACGTGGTCTTCGGCACGCACAACATCGGCAAGCTGCCCGTCCTGCTGGAGCGCGCGCGCATCCAGGAAGAGGCGCAGATCGAGATCGCCGAATCGCTGGAGGCCTTCCCCTCCACGCTCCCGACCCGGCGCGAGTCCGCGTACGCCGCCTGGGTCTCGATCTCCGTCGGCTGCAACAACACCTGCACCTTCTGCATCGTCCCGGCGCTGCGCGGCAAGGAGGAGGACCGCCGCCCCGGCGACATCCTCGCCGAGATCGAGGCGCTCGTCGCCGAGGGCGTCTCCGAGATCACCCTGCTCGGCCAGAACGTCAACGCCTACGGCTCCGACCTGGGCGACCGCGAGGCCTTCTCCAAGCTGCTGCGCGCCTGCGGCGCCATCGAGGGCCTGGAGCGGGTCCGCTTCACCTCCCCGCACCCGCGCGACTTCACCGACGACGTGATCGCTGCGATGGCCGAGACCCCCAACGTCATGCCGCAGCTGCACATGCCGATGCAGTCCGGATCGGACGCGATCCTGAAGGCCATGCGCCGCTCGTACCGCCAGGAGCGCTTCCTCGGCATCATCGAGAAGGTCCGCGCCGCCATCCCGCACGCCGCGATCTCCACCGACATCATCGTGGGCTTCCCCGGTGAGACGGAGGAGGACTTCCAGCAGACCATGCATGCGGTCCGCGAGGCCCGCTTCGCGAACGCCTTCACCTTCCAGTACTCCAAGCGCCCCGGGACCCCGGCCGCCGACATGGAGGGACAGATCCCCAAGGAGGTCGTCCAGGAGCGGTACATGCGCCTGGTCGCCCTCCAGGAGGAGATCTCCTGGGACGAGAACAAGAAGCAGGTCGGTCGCACCCTGGAGGTCATGGTCGCCGAGGGCGAGGGCCGCAAGGACGGCGCCACCCACCGGCTGTCCGGGCGGGCCCCCGACAACCGCCTGGTGCACTTCACGAAGCCCGACGAGGACGTCCGCCCCGGTGACGTCGTGACCGTGGAGATCACCTACGCGGCTCCGCACCACCTCCTCGCGGAGGGCCCGACGGGGGCGGTACGCCGCACCCGCGCGGGCGACGCCTGGGAGAAGCGCAACGCGGCTCCGGCCCAGCCGAAGGGCGTCCTCCTCGGCATCCCGACCCTGGGCGTCCCGGCGCCCCTCCCGGTGACGACGTCCGGCTGCGCGGCGCCCGCCTCCTCCTGACGCGGACCGAGCACCGCGCACCGCTCGGAGGGTGTGAGCCCGCGCCGGAGCACGGGCGGCTACGCTGCGGATCATGCTCGTAGCCGCCGCCGTCTGCCCCGCCCCGCCGATGCTCCTGCCGGAGCTCGCCACGGGCGCCGCCGCCGAACTCGGCGATGCCCGGACCGCGTGTTCCGACGCGCTGTCCGTGCTCGCCGCCTCCCGGCCCGATCTGCTGGTCGTGGTCGGAGCCTGCGACCCCGATCACCACGGTGCCTATCCGCAGGGAGCCCGCGGCACCTTCCGCGGATTCGGCGCCGGCGCCGGGGCCGACGTACGGCTGGGCGAGGGCGAGGAGGGTCCGCGGCTGCTGCCGGCCCCGCTCGCGGTGGGCGCCTGGCTGCTCGGCCGGGCGGGCTGGGGGGCCGCGCCCCTGGAGGGGTTCGGGGTCGCCGGGCCGCTGGACACCGCACGCTGCCTGGAGGCCGGCCGGGAGCTCGCCGCCCGCGAGGAGCGGGTCGCCCTGCTCGTCATGGGTGACGGCAGCGCCTGCCGGTCGCTGAAGGCCCCCGGCTACCTCGACGAGCGCGCCGCCGCCTTCGACGCCGAGGCCGCCCGCGCCCTCGGCGCCGCCGACCTGCCCGCCCTCGCCGCCCTCGATGCGGGACTCGCCGCGGAGCTCCAGGCCGCCGGCCGGGCCCCCTGGCAGGTGCTCGCGGGCGCCGCCGAGGGCGCCGGGCTCGAGGGGCGGCTGCTCTACGAGGACGCCCCGTACGGGGTCGGGTACTTCGTCGCCGCCTGGTCGTAGCGAAGGCGGAACGCACGGAGAAGGGGCGCGGCACCGAGTGGTGCCGCGCCCCTTCGGGGATTCCGGGACCGCGCGTCAGGAAGCGGCCGGCGGTGTCGGCCCGCCGGGAGAGTCCTTGTGCGCGATCTTGCCCAGGGCGTCCTTCGCCTTGTCCGCGCCGCTAGAGATCTGGCCGCTGTACTTGCCCTTGGTCTTGGAGTCGACGGCCTTCGCCACCTTGTCCAGATTCTGGGCGATCTTGCCCTCGTGCTGCTGCGCGAGGTCGCCGACCTTGTCCTTGGCGGGCGCGAGCTTGGCCTTCAGATTGTCCAGCAGGCCCATGGGTCACCTTCCAATAGCGAGGCTACGTGCGGGCACCTTCTGCGGCCTCGCTGTCCGCGCTGACCTCAGCCGTCTGCTGCTTCGGGATCTCGACGGCTTCCGCCGCCGGGCTCTCCTCCGCCACAGCCTGCTCGGTCCCGGCCTCGTCGGCCGTCGCGGACTCCACCGTCAGATCCGCGGAAACGGCCTCTTCGGTCGTCGCCTGGGTCTTGCGGCCGAGAAGCCGGTCCAAAATGCCCATGTCTACTCCTATAACGTTACTCGTGTGAGTGAAGTTCCGCCGTGGGCGGGCCGCCGTACGGCGGGCGTGCGCCCGGCCGGAACCCCGCCAAGGCAACGACCCCGGTCACGTCCCGTCACGTAGCTCGATCGGGTACATGGCGATGCCTTGACGCGGGGCTGCGAGACTGGTGCGGTGAGGAATGCAGCCCCCGCCCCGCGGGTCATCGCCGTCGTAGGACCCACCGCGGCCGGAAAGTCCGATCTGGGCGTAGCCCTGGCCCGTCATTTCGACGGCGAAGTCGTCAACGCCGACTCGATGCAGCTGTACCGGGGGATGGACATCGGTACCGCCAAACTGACGACCGAGGAGCGCGGAGGGGTCCCGCACCACCTCCTCGACATCTGGGACGTCACCGAGACGGCCAGCGTCGCCGAGTACCAGCGCCTCGCCCGCGCCGAGATCGACAAGCTGCTCGCCCAGGGCCGCACGCCGGTCCTCGTCGGCGGTTCGGGCCTCTACGTGCGCGGCGCGCTCGACGCCATGGAGTTCCCCGGCACCGACCCCGAGGTCCGGGCCCGGCTGGAGGCCGAGGTCACCCTGCGCGGCCCCGGAGCCCTGCACGCCCGCCTCGCCGTCGCCGACCCGGCCGCCGCGCAGGCCATCCTGCCGAGCAACGGCCGCCGCATCGTGCGCGCGCTGGAGGTCATCGAGATCACCGGCCGGCCGTTCACCGCCAACCTGCCCGGCCACGAGTCCGTCTACGAGACGGTCCAGATCGGCGTGGACGTGGCCCGGCCCGAGCTCGACGAGCGCATCGCGCTGCGCGTGGACCGGATGTGGGAGGACGGGCTGGTGGACGAGGTCCGCACGCTGGAGGCCGCGGGCCTGCGCGGCGGAGTCACCGCCTCCAGGGCGCTCGGCTACCAGCAGGTGCTGTCCGCCCTCGCCGGGGAGTGCACGGAGGAGGAGGCGCGCACCGAAACGGTCCGCGCCACCAAGCGGTTCGCCCGCCGCCAGGACTCGTGGTTCCGCCGCGACCCGAGGGTGCACTGGCTCAGCGGGGCCGCCGAGGACCGGGGGGAACTCGCCGGACTCGCGCAGTCGTTGGTCGAACGAGCGGTCACAGCCTGATCACGTGATGGCATCGGGACGCCCCGCACGCCCGTCCGGGGCCTGACGGCGTGCCATCATCAAACTCACCACCGGTGCCGTCACCGGCGGTGAGCGACGGCGTACGAAGTCCAAGTGGGGAGGGCGCGTGGCGATGGAGGCCGGCCCTCGTGACACCGGTCGGGACGACACCCGACGGGAATCGGACCCGATGCTGCGCGGCGCCCCCGCCGACGGCGACGGCCCGCCCGATGCGGCGCGGGCGGACACTGACGGGCTCGCCCTGCCCGCGGACGCCGACGGCGGCCTGGGACTGGGACTGCCCGCGGATCCCGCGCGGCTGACCCCCGACGGCCCGGACGCGCCCGACACCGCCGAGGCGGAGGCCGCCGCCGCCCCCGCGTTCGAGGTGGAACTGCGCCCGCAGCGCAGGCTGAGGCTCTGGCAGATCGCCCCCATCGTCATGCTGGGCGCGGCCGGATCCCTGATGTTCGCCTTCCCGCTCGCCTTCGAGTTCGGCGACGGCGGAGCGGTCGTCGCGATGCTCGGATTCCTCATCAGCTGCTGCGCCGGCGGCTGGGGCCTGATGGCCGCGCGCCGCGTGGGCTACGCCCTGCCGGGGCTCCCCGCCCGCGGCTCCGGCCGGCGGCCCGACTGGCGGCTCGCCCTGCTGTACGCGCTGGTCGCGCTGGGGGTCGTAGCGCTCGCGGTGTACCGGGTGGCCCGGCTCCGGTAGCGGCACGGCCCGGCCCGGTGGGCGGACGGCCCGGCTGCGCCGGACACGGGCTCGGTACCATGGGCGGGTGACGCAGACCAGCCTCTCCTTCCTCAAGGGCCACGGCACCGAGAACGACTTCGTGATCGTCCCGGACCCGGACAACGCCATCGACCTGCCGGCCTCCGCCGTGGCGCGGCTGTGCGACCGGCGGGCCGGGATCGGCGCGGACGGCGTGCTGCACGTCGTGCGCTCGGCCGCGCACCCCGAGGCGGCGCACCTGGCCGACGAGGCCGAATGGTTCATGGACTACCGCAACAGCGACGGCTCCATCGCCGAGATGTGCGGCAACGGCGTCCGCGTCTTCGCCCGCTACCTCCAGCACGCCGGACACGTGGAGCCGGGCGACCTGGCCGTCGCCACCCGCGGCGGGGTCAAGCGCGTGCACCTCGACAAGACCGGTGACGTGACCGTCTCCATGGGCCGCGCCGAGCTGCCCGAGGGCGAGGTCACGGTCTCCGTCGGCGAGCGCTCCTGGCCCGCGCGCAACGTCAACATGGGCAACCCGCACGCGGTGGCCTTCGTCGACAGCCTGGACGACGCCGGGAAGCTGCTGGACCCGCCCCCGTACAGCCCGGCCTCCGCCTACCCGACGGGCGTCAACGTCGAGTTCGTCGTCGACCGCGGCCCCCGGCACGTCGCCATGCGCGTGCACGAGCGCGGCTCCGGCGAGACCCGCTCCTGCGGCACCGGCGCCTGCGCGGTCGCCGTGGCGGCCATCCGCCGCGACGGCGCCGACCCGGCGCTCACCGGCGCGCCCGCCACGTACACCGTCGATCTGCCCGGCGGCACCCTGGTCATCACCGAGCACCCCGACGGGCGGATCGAGATGACCGGACCGGCCGTGATCGTGGCCGAGGGCGAGTTCGACCCCGCCTGGCTCACCGAAACGGCATTCGTCTGAAGCTTCCCTCTAATGGGTGATCCATTTCACGCTGAGCGAGAGGTGGACTGCGCCACGTGGTGGGGTCGGTAGCATCAGGCACCGGCCCTGAGGGCTCACCCCATGCCCACCACCGCCGGCCGAAGCCGTCGGAGGTGCCCATGAGTGCAGAGGCCACGAACCCCGAAGCACGTCCCGAAGCGCTCCCTGAACTTCGCAGACGTGGCCGGACCAGGCTTGACCTGCGACGACTCGGACGCGCCGCGCTGCTCGGACCCACGCCCAGGGACCGGCTGCCGGACGCCATCGGCCACGTCGCCGAAGCGCACCGCGCCCACCACCCCGACGCGGACCTGTCGATCCTGCGCCGTGCGTACCTGCTCGCGGAGACCTCGCACCGCGGCCAGATGCGCAAGAGCGGTGAGCCGTACATCACACATCCGCTCGCCGTCACACTCATCCTGGCCGAACTGGGCGCCGAAACCACCACCCTGACGGCCTCGCTCCTCCACGACACCGTCGAGGACACCGACGTGACCCTCGATCAGGTCCGCACGGAGTTCGGCGACGAGGTCTGCTTCATCGTCGACGGGGTCACCAAGGTCGAGAAGATCGACTACGGCGCCGCCGCCGAGCCCGAAACCTTCCGCAAGATGCTCGTCGCCACCGGCAACGACGTCCGCGTGATGTCCATCAAACTCGCCGACCGGCTGCACAACATGCGCACCCTCGGGGTCATGCGGCCCGAGAAACAGGCACGCATCGCCAAGGTCACCCGCGACGTGCTCATCCCGCTCGCCGAACGGCTGGGCGTGCAGGCCCTGAAGACGGAGCTGGAGGACCTCGTCTTCGCGATCCTGCACCCCGAGGAGTACGAGCACACCCGCGCTCTCATCGCGGCCCACGCGGGCGAACGCGACCCGCTCCCCGCCATCGCCGACTCGGTACGGGCCGTCCTGCGCGACGCGGGCATCGCCGCCGAGGTCGTGGTGCGGCCCCGGCACTTCGTCTCCGTGCACCGGATCTCCCTCAAGCGCGGGGAGCTGCGCGGCTCCGACTTCGGCCGCCTGCTGGTCCTCGTGGGGGAGAACGCGGACTGCTACGCCGTGCTGGGGGAGCTGCACACCTGCTTCACCCCGGTCATCTCCGAGTTCAAGGACTTCATCGCCACCCCGAAGTTCAACCTCTACCAGTCCCTGCACACCGCCTTCGCCACCCCCGAGGGGTCCGTGGCCGAGGTGATCGTACGGACCCGGCAGATGCACCGGGTCGCGGAGGCGGGCGTGGTGGCGCTGGGGAATCCGTACACAGCCCTGCCGTCCGCCGAGCAGACCGCCGCGGCCGACTGCGAAGAGGAGCGGGTGGACCCGACCCGGCCCGGCTGGCTGTCGCGGCTGCTCGACTGGCAGCAGTCGGCGCCCGACCCCGACACCTTCTGGGACGTCCTGCGCTCGGAGCTGGCCCAGGACCGGGAGATCACCGTGTTCCGGGCCGACGGCGGCACTCTGGGCCTGCCGGCCGGCGCCAGCTGTATCGACGCCGCCTACGCGCAGTACGGCGAGGCGGCCCACGGCTGTATCGGCGCCCGGGTCAACGGGCGCCTGACCTCCCTGTCCTCCCGGCTCTCCGACGGGGACACCGTCCAGCTCCTGCTCGCGCACGACGCCTCCTCGGGGCCCACCGCCGACTGGCTGGACCACGCGAAGACCCCGGCCGCCCGGATCGCCGTCAGCAGCTGGCTGGAGGCCCACCCCGACGGGGCCCGGCCCGCCGACGCCGCCCCCAGGCCGCCGCTCTCGGTGATCGGCCTGCGCAGCGGCGGGGGCAACGCCGTCGCCGACCTGCCGGACGCCACCGTGCGGCTCGCCGGGTGCTGCACCCCGGTGCCGCCGGACGCCGTCGAGGGGTTCGTCGTACGCGGCGGGGCCGTCACCGTGCACCGGGTCCACTGCGCCACCGTGGCCCAGATGCGGGCGGTGGGGCGTACCCCCGTCGCCGTGCACTGGCGGGCGACCGCGGACTGCCGGGTCACCCTGCTCGCCGAATCGTTCGGCCGCCCGCATCTGCTGGCCGATCTGACCGAGGCCATCGCCCGCGAGGGGGTCGAAGTGGTCTCCGCGACCGTGGAGCCCCCGGTCGAACAGCGGGTCCGGCACAGCTACACGCTGCAACTGCCCGACGCGACGGGCCTCCCGGCGCTGATGCGGGCCATGCGGGACGTGCCCGGGGTCTACGACGTCAGCCGGGCGTGAGCGGGCGGCCCGCCCGACCCCTTTCGGGTGGATCCGTCGCGCGCCGTTCGCGGGCGCCGGGCGGGCGCTGATAAGCGGTGGGGGATGCAGCTCACCTCCCCGCGCCTGCGCGCCGCCCTGCTGGCCGCGGCCTCCCTCACCCTCGTCGCCGCCGTCGTGCCCCCGCCCAGGGCGCTCGGCATCGGCGACGTGCTCTTCCCCGAGCTGGGGAACCCCGGCTACGACGTGCTCTCGTACGACCTGTCCTTCGCGTACAAGGACAACCGCACCCCCCTCGACGCGGTCACCGTCATCGACGCGCGCAGCCTCACCCGGCTCGAAACCGTCAACCTCGACTTCACCCACGGGAAGGTGGCCTCCGCCGAGGTCAACGGGGAACCCGCCGGCTTCGCGAGCATCGGCGAGGACCTCGTCCTGACCCCCGCCCGGCCGGTGGAGCCGGACCTGCCCCTCCACATCACCGTCCGGCACACGAGCGACCCGCGCGGCCGCGGAGACGGCGGCTGGGTGGTCACCGACGACGGGCTGGCCATGGCGAACCAGGCCGACGCCGCCCACCGGGTCTTCCCCTGCAACGACCACCCCGCCGACAAGGCCTACTTCACCTTCCGGGTGACTGCCCCGACCGGGACGACGGCCGTGGCCAACGGGGTGCCGGGCGCGCTCCCGGCCCGCCGGGCGGGCGCCGGGACCACGTGGACGTACCGGACCCTGCACCCGATGGCCACCGAGCTCGCCCAGGTCTCGATCGGAGACTCGGCCGTGGTCCACCGCACCGGGCCGCACGGACTGCCGCTGCGCGACGTGGTCCCCGCGGCGGACCGGGAACGGCTGGAGCCGTGGCTGAAGAAGACCGCCGGGCACGTCGCGTGGATGGAGGCGCGGGTCGGCCGCTACCCCTTCGAGAACTACGGGGTGCTGATCGCGAAGGCCCGTACCGGCTTCGAGCTGGAGACGCAGACCCTGTCGCTCTTCGAGAGCGCGCTGTTCGCGGGCAGCGGCGGCTACCCCGAGTGGTACGTGGAGTCCGTGATGGTCCACGAGCTGGCCCACCAGTGGTTCGGCGACAGCGTGAGCCCGCGCACCTGGTCCGACCTGTGGCTCAACGAGGGCCACGCCACCTGGTACGAGGCCCTGTACGCGGACGGCCTCGGCAAGTACTCCCTGGAGCGGCGGATGCGCGAGGCCTACCAGCGCTCCGACCAGTGGCGGGCGGCCGGCGGCCCCCCGGCCGCGCCCAAGCCGGCGCCCCCGGGCGAGAAGATCGGGCTGTTCCGGCCGGCGGTCTACGACGGCGCCGCGCTGATCCTGTACGCGCTGCGGCAGGAGATCGGGGCCAAGGCCTTCGACCGGGTGGAGCGGCGCTGGGTCTCCGAGCACCGGGACGCGGTCGCGGGTACGGAGGACTTCGTCCGGCTGGCCTCCGAGGAGGCGGGCCGGGACCTGCGGGCGTTCCTGGAGCCCTGGCTGTACGGGAAGAAGACCCCGGCCATGCCGGGCCACCCGGAGTGGAGCGCTGCGAAAAGCGTGTGACGCGTACGGAAGGGGCATGCCACCATCGACGAGGCCGTTCGGCGACCGGGCAACCGGCGGGGCGCCGCCGGGGAATCTCCGCAGTCCGGGGAATCTCGGGGGAGTGTCACACGTTGGACGTGACAGTGTTATGTCACGCGCGGGAGTAGCTTTGGCCTTGGCTCCGCTTCGCCTGTCGCGGACGCATTCGAAATCGACGTAAGGATCCAATGACCTCCTCTTCTTCCCCTTCCCAGGACGCGCGGGACGACGCACAGGGTGCGCCGGACCCGCAGAGCTTCACCGAGAGCCTTCGGGCCGACGCCCTGATGGAAGAGGACGTCGCCTGGAGCCACGAGATCGACGGAGACCGGGACGGCGAGCAGTACGAGCGCTCCGAGCGCGCGGCCCTGCGCCGTGTGGCCGGCCTCTCCACCGAGCTCGAGGACGTCACCGAGGTCGAGTACCGCCAGCTCCGCCTGGAGCGGGTCGTCCTCGTCGGCGTGTGGACCTCCGGCACGGTGCAGGACGCGGACAACTCCCTCGCGGAGCTCGCCGCCCTCGCCGAGACGGCGGGCGCACTCGTACTCGACGGCGTGATCCAGCGCCGCGACAAGCCCGACCCGGCCACCTTCATCGGTTCCGGCAAGGCGCGCGAACTGCGCGACATCGTGATGGAGAGCGGCGCCGACACCGTCGTCTGCGACGGTGAGCTCAGCCCCGGCCAGCTCATCGCCCTCGAAGACGTCGTCAAGGTGAAGGTGGTCGACCGGACCGCCCTCATCCTCGACATCTTCGCCCAGCACGCCAAGTCCCGGGAGGGCAAGGCGCAGGTCGCGCTCGCGCAGATGCAGTACATGCTGCCGCGACTGCGCGGCTGGGGTGCCTCGCTGTCCCGGCAGATGGGTGGCGGCGGCGGTGGCGGCATGGCCACGCGCGGTCCCGGTGAGACCAAGATCGAGACCGACCGGCGCCGGATCCGCGAGAAGATGGCGAAGATGCGCCGGGAGATCGCGGAGATGAAGACCGGCCGCGACATCAAGCGGCAGGAACGGCGCCGCAACAAGGTGCCCTCGGTCGCCATCGCCGGGTACACCAACGCAGGCAAGTCCTCGCTGCTCAACCGCCTCACGGGCGCGGGCGTCCTGGTGGAGAACGCCCTGTTCGCCACCCTCGACCCGACCGTGCGCCGGGCCGAGACCCCGTCCGGCCGGATCTACACCCTGGCCGACACGGTCGGCTTCGTCCGGCACCTGCCCCACCACTTGGTCGAGGCGTTCCGCTCCACGATGGAGGAGGTCGGTGACTCCGACCTCATCCTGCACATCGTGGACGGCTCGCACCCGGCGCCGGAGGAGCAGCTGGCGGCGGTCCGCGAGGTCATCCGCGAGGTCGGCGCCGTCAAGGTGCCCGAGATCGTGGTGATCAACAAGGCGGACGCGGCCGATCCGCTGGTGCTCCAGCGCCTGCTGCGGATCGAGAAGCGCTCCATCGCCGTCTCGGCGCGCACGGGTCAGGGCATCGAGGAACTCCTCGCGCTCATCGACTCCGAGCTGCCGCGGCCGGCGATCGAGATCGAGGCCGTGGTGCCCTACACGCGCGGCGGGCTCGTCGCCCGGGCGCACGCCGAGGGCGAGGTGATCTCCGAGGAGCACACGGCGGAGGGCACCCTGCTCAAGGCGCGGGTGCACGCGGAACTGGCGTCGGAGCTGGCTCCGTACGTGCTCGCGAAGCACTGACGAGTGGCTGAATGACTGAGGGCCCCCGCTTTCGCGGGGGCCCTCAGTCATGCGGTGCGTGCGGTGCTCGTGGCTACTTGAACTTGCCGCTCACGGCGTCAAAGACGCCCTTCGCCTCCGGACCCAGCCGGGGACCGGCCAGCCAGCCCGCCTTGGCGGGGCCGATGGAGGTGTTCGACACCAGTGCGGGCTTGCCGTCGGCACCCGCCGCGACCCAGCCGCCGCCCGAGGAACCGCCGGTCATCGTGCAGCCGATGCGGTACATCGTGGGGTCGGTCGTGTTCAGCGACAGCCGGCCCGGCTTGTCGGCGCACTGGAAGGTCTTCTGCCCGTCGAACGGAGCCGCCGCCGGGTAGCCGGTGGCCGTCATCTTCTCGATCTTGGGCGCCGCCGGGGCGTTGAACTCCACGGGGAGCGCCGTACCGACCGTCTCCTCCAGCGACTTGCCGCCGCCCTTCTCCGGGGTCACGTGCAGCACCGCGAAGTCGTACGGGGCACCCGCGCCGCCGGTCGGGCCGCCGGTCGCGATCCACTGGTCGGAGGTCTGTGCCCAGTCGCTCCACCACACGCCGTACGGGGCCACTTCCTCGCGCGGCGCACCCTTGAGCGCGGCCGCGGACTTGCCCTTGTTGTTGTACGACGGGACGAAGGCGATGTTGCGGTACCAGCCGCCGGACTTGCCCGCGTGCACGCAGTGGCCGGCCGTCCAGACCATGTTGGACTTGCCGGGGTGCGCCGGGTCCTTGACCACGGTCGCCGAGCAGACCATCGAACCCTCGGGGCCGTCGAAGAAGACCTTGCCGGAGGCGGGGACGCTGTCGTGGTAGGGCGTGGCCGCGGCCTTGGCGGCCACCGGAGCCGGGGTCGGGTCGGTGACGCCCTGGTCCTTGCCCGCATCGGGGTCGACGGCGGGGGGCTGCGGAGTCTTGGCCGCGTCGCGCATCCGGTCCGGGTTCCAGAGGTCCTCGATGATCGGGTTGATGTAGTCGCCCGCCTCGCGGAGCCAGTCCTCCTTCTTCCAGTTCTTCCACTCACCCCCCTTCCACTTCTCCAGGTCGATGCCGTGCTCCTTGAGCTTGTCCTTCAGCCCGTCGGGGATCTTCACCCCGTCCAGGCTGGTGGGAAGGCTCACCGCCACGGTCGGCTTGGCGTCGGTCTCACCGTCGCCGGGCCCGCACGCCGCGGCGGTCAGCGCGAGCGCGGCCGAGCACAGGATCGCGGTGACCGGTCGGATCGGTCGCATGTCGTGAATCCCCCTGGATGGTTCTTGGTTCGGGACGGTGCCTGGGTTGGCGGGCGCCTGGGTTGCAGCACCCCACTATGCCGCTGCCGTGGGGGACGGCACAGCCCGGGGCACTGGTTCCCCGGGGGCCGGACGAGGATCCGGGCCGGACGAGGATCCGGGCCCGGTAAGGATCTTGACCCCGGACGAGGATCCCGGGCCGGACAAGGATCTTGGGTCCGCCCGTGATCCGT
Source organism: Streptomyces sp. TBY4 (assembly GCF_024213195.1). Lineage (GTDB taxonomy): Bacteria > Actinomycetota > Actinomycetes > Streptomycetales > Streptomycetaceae > Streptomyces. The sequence continues at coordinate 68,737 of NZ_JANAVF010000015.1, forward strand.
CGCCTCCATCGTCGTTGGTACGTACGGGGGATGGGGGAGCAGCGTGGGTGTTCGAAGCGCACCCCGGAAGAGCAACCGTGCGGGAGGAGCGACACTCGTGCCTTTGACGGCGTGGACGGGCGAGGAGGCCGCGGTCGGGGCGCAGGTCCCGGTGCGGGCGAACGGGGTTCCGGAGGAAGGGCAGTTCGGGGAGGGGATCCTGCGCAGGCAGGCGCAACGCGAGTCCGCGGCGCGGACGTACGCGCGCTCCCTGCCCATCGTGCCCGTGCGCGCACGGGGTTTGACCATCGAGGGGGCGGACGGACGCCGCTACCTCGACTGCCTCTCCGGCGCCGGAACCCTGGCCCTCGGCCACAACCACCCGGTGGTGCTCGAAGCCGTCCGCGGGGTCCTCGACTCGGGGGCCCCGCTGCACGTCCTGGACCTCGCGACCCCGGTCAAGGACGCCTTCACCACCGAACTGTTCGCCAACCTGCCGGCGGAGCTGGCCGCGGACGCCCGCATCCAGTTCTGCGGCCCGGCCGGGACGGACGCGGTGGAGGCCGCGCTCACCCTCGTCCGCACCGCGACCGGCCGGTCGGGGCTGCTCGCCTTCACCGGGGCCTACCACGGCATGACCGCGGGGGCGCTGGCCGCCTCCGGCGGGGCCGCGGACGTACGGGTGACCCGGCTGCCGTATCCGCAGGACCACCGCTGCCCGTTCGGGGTCGGCGGGGCCGAGGGGGCGGAACTGTCGGTCCGCTGGACGCGGAGCCTGCTGGACGACCCCAAGAGCGGGGTGCCCGTGCCCGCCGGGATGATCGTCGAACCCGTCCAGGGAGAGGGCGGGGTGCACCCCGCCCCCGACGCCTGGCTGCGCAGGATGCGGGAGATCACGGCGGAGCGGGGGATCCCGCTGATCGCCGACGAGGTCCAGACCGGGGTCGGGCGCACCGGGGCCTTCTGGGGGGTCGACCACGCGGGGGTCGTCCCCGACGTGATGGTGCTCTCCAAAGCCATCGGGGGCAGCCTGCCGCTCGCGGTGATCGTGTACCGGGCGGAGCTGGACCAGTGGGCCCCCGGCGCCCACGCCGGCACCTTCCGCGGCAACCAGCTCGCCATGGCGGCGGGCACCGCGACGCTGGCCTACGTCAGGGAGAACGGCCTCGCGGAGCGTGCCCAGCTGCTGGGCGCGCGCATGCTCACCGCCCTGCGCGGCCTGATCCCGGCCCACCCGTGCGTGGCGGACGTACGGGGCCGCGGGCTGATGATCGGCGTCGAACTGGCCGACCCCGACACCGGGGAAGCCTCGCCCGACCTCGCCGTGGCGGTCCGTCGGGCCTGCCTGGACCGCGGCCTCATCGTCGAGCTCGGCGGCCGCCACTCCAGCGTCGTCCGCCTCCTCCCGCCCCTCACCCTGACCGACGAACAGGCCGCGGCCGTCCTCGACCGCCTCGCCGACGCCATCCCCGCCGCCACCCGCCGCTAAGGACCCCCATGCCCGACCCCCTCCACCCCGCGCCCCTTCCCTCCACCCCTCCACAACCCACCCCGTCCCCCCCGACCCCACCCCCGGCAGCCGCAGCCCCCGCGACGCCATCCCCCACAAGGCCGGACCCTGCCCCTCCTGCGACGCCATCCCGCGCAGCGCCGGGCCCCGCCTCCCCGTCGGCCGCGCTGCCCGCGGGGCAGGGCCCCGGCCTCCCGTCAGCACCCCTGCAGGCAGCGCCGATCCCCGCTTTCCTGCCGGCCGCCCCGCCGGTGCCGCCGTCCGAAGGTGCGGACGCTGTGGTCCCCCCGACCGCTCCCACGACACCGCCACCGTCAGAGTCGGGCTCCGCCTTCTCTTCGAAGGCCCCGGCGGTGCCGCGGTCCGCAGGGCCGGGCGTGACCGTCCTGACGGGCACCGCGCCGACCCCGCCCGCCGCAGGGCCGGGCGCCGTCCTCCCGTTGACCGTCCCGCCGGTGCCGCCGTCCGATGGGTCGGCCATCTCGGCGACCCCGTCGTCCGCAGCGGCGGGCCAGGCCGTCGCGTCGGCCACCGCGACGACACTGTCGCCAGCAGGGTCGGGCCTCGCTTTGCCGTCGGGCATCCCTGTGATGTCGCCGTCCGAAGGGTCGGGCTCCCCCTTGTCGTCGGCCGCCCCCGCGGTGCCGCCGCCGGCAGGCTCGGGCCCCACAATCACCCGGGCCAATCCCGCGGCGTCGCGGTCCGAAGGGCCGGGCTCCGCCTTCCCGTCGGCCGCCCCGGCGGCGCCGCCTCTCGGCGGGTTGGGCACCACTGCAATCCCCACGCCCACTTCGGCAGTGCCGCCGTCCGCAGCTTCGGGCTCTGACGTTCCCCCGGGCACTCGGACGGAGTCCCCGGCACAGACCGAGGCCCCGCTCAACCCCTGGGTGCCCACCCTCAACCCGCCCCTTTCCGCGCGGCCACCGGCCGGCCCCGCACACTCGTCGCAGACTCCGACCGCTGCCACTCCGTCCCCGACCCTCGCCACTGCGCTGGGGCCCCCACACCCCCCGGCCGAGTCGGCCCCGTCGTCGCCGCCCGCCGCTGCGCCAGGGCACCCGCTCGCTCCGGCTGAGCCCGCTCCGCCGATGCCGATGGACGCCGAGCCGCTGGCGTCACCGGGCTCCCCGGAGGCCTCCGTACCTGTGCTGCCGGCTTCCCCGCTCCCTCCGACCGGCTCGGTGCCGATCGCCCCGGCGTCTGACGACGCGCCACGTTCCCTGTTCGCTCCGGGTGAGCCCGTTCCCCCGTCGCAGGTGGCAACCGATTCGCCGCTGCCGCCGGACTCTTCGCCCGACCCCGGGGCCCAGCTGTCGGCGCATGCTCAACCGCCGCAGCCGGCGCCAGCGCCCGCCGCTCCCGCGGCGATGTCGGTATCGGCGCTGGGTACGCCGCCCAGCGCAGGGGGCGGTCCGGAAGCACCGGCCTCTCCTCCTGTCCTCCGGTACGGGCACATGCCCCCGAGGCCCCTCCCCGTCGACCCCTCACCGCAGCCGGCCCCGAAGGAGGCCGAACCCTTCTCGGTGGCATCCGCCCTCCCGCCCACGGCACCCTCACGGTTCGCCCCCGATGCGAATGCTGCGGCCGAGCACCGGCTCGCGCCGCTTCCGCCCATCCCCACCGGGCTTCCACAACCGCAGGCCCCCGCCGCCGGCGCCCGGCCCGTTGCCGATTGCCCTCCGGCGCCCTCCCACGGCGGCACATCCGCTACGGCCCTGCCGTCGGCCCCGACCCCCGGCGCCGAGCCCGAACCGCCTGCGGACGGCGGTCCCGCAACCCCCGCACCGGCGGAACGTTCTCCCCGGCCTGAACCGTCCCTCCCGCCCACCGCGTGGCCGCCACTGCTCGCGCCGGCCGCCGGCCGCCACCAGGCCGCGGCCGAACCGCCCGTGCTGGGTGGAACCTGGGGCAGTGCGCCGTCGGGCGTGGCAGCGCTGCCCGCTTCCGGTGCCGGTACGGCAGGCCCGGCACAGGGGTGGCCCGCGGTGGAGGTCCGGGGAGCTGCGGCCGTGTCCGGCTCGACGGGCGAACCGGCGCCGTCCGGCGCGGGGCGTTCGGACGAGCCGTCCTCGGGGGGACAGGGCCATGCCGTGTCCCAGGGGCCTACGTCGGCGGCACCGGAGGCCACCGGTACGCCCTGCGCCGCCCAGGACTCGGTGGCGGGGGAGCCGGCCGTGGCGTCGGCGCCGCCGGGCGACGGCTTCGCCGGTTCGGCCGGTGCGTTCCCCGGCATGCCGGCCGCGGGCATGCCCTGGCCGGCGGCCGAGTCGCAGCCACCCGCCGCGGTGCCGCGCCAGAAGGACGGCTCCGTCCGCCCCCGCGCTGGAGCGGCCGACCCGCTGGACCACCCCGACCCCGGGGTCGCTGCCGAGGCCGCCTCGGTGGAGAACCTGCTGCGCTGCTGGGTCCGCGAGACCGGACTCGACCAGCCCGCCGGCTCCGTCCTGCGCATCCCCTTCCCCGCATCGGGCGCCGCCCTGCTCGTCGCCGTCCGCTACTGGTCCGCGGCAGGCTGGCACCGCTTCGGCCCGGCCCGCATCGAAGGCGTCCCCGCCGACGCCCCCGCCGTGGACGCTGTCACCCTCGCGGCGCTGATCTCCCGCGAAGGCGACCCCACCCCGGGAAGCTCCGGCCCGGGCAGCGCCGCCCCCAGCGACTGCGCCCCCGGCGGCGCCGAGCTCGTCGGCCGGGTCGCCGACTCGGTGCGCCGGACCGCCGAGTTCATCACCGACCGCCGCAGGCACCCGGCCGCACCCGCCCCCATCGCCGCGGACCGGTTCCTCACCGCCGAACAGTCCCTCCTGCTCGGCCACCCGCTGCACCCGACCCCGAAGAGCCGTGAGGGGCTCTCCGAAGCCGAAGTCCGCCGCTATTCACCCGAACTGCACGGCTCCTTCCCCCTGCACTGGGTGGCGGTCGCACCCGCCGTGCTCGCCACCGACTCCGCCTGGACCGAACGCGGCCGTCCGGTCTCCGCCCCCCGGCTCCTGGGCCGCCTCGCCCCCGGGCTCCCGGTGCCCGACGGTGCCATCCCCCTTCCCCTTCACCCCTGGCAGGCCGCCGACCTGCTCCAACGCCCCGCGGTCGCCGCCCTCCGCGACGCGGGACTCCTCCACGACCTGGGCCCGTACGGCGCCCCCTGGTACCCGACCTCCTCCATTCGCACCGTCCACCAGCCCGGCGCCCCCGCGATGCTCAAGCTCTCCCTGGGCCTGCGCATCACCAACTCCCGCCGCGAGAACCTCCGCAAGGAACTGCACCGCGGCATCGAGGTGCACCGGCTGCTCCGTACCGGACTCGCCGAGCGCTGGCAGGCCGATCACCCCGGCTTCGACATCGTCCGCGATCCCGCGTGGGTCGCCGTCGACACCCCGGACGGCGCACCCGTCCCCGGGCTCGACGTCCTGCTCCGGCACAACCCCTTCCAGCCGGGCGACGACGCCCTCTGTGTCGCCGCGCTCACCGCACCCCGCCCGTGGCCCGGGCGGACCACCATGAGTTCCCGGCTCGCGGAGACCGTCTCGCACCTCGCCGCCACCACCGGGCGGACGACCTCCGCCGTCGCCGCCGAGTGGTTCCTGCGCTACCTCGAACACGTGGTCCTGCCGGTCCTCGCCTTCGACGCGCTCGCCGGCATCGCCCTCGAAGCGCACCAGCAGAACACGCTGGTCCTCCTCGACCCGGCCGGCTGGCCGGTCGGCGGCCGCTACCGCGACAACCAGGGCTACTACTTCCGCGCCTCCCGCCGCGCAGAACTGGAGCGCCGGCTCCCCGGAATCGGCGCCACCAGCGACACCTTCGTCTCCGACGCCGTCACCGACGAACGCTTCGCCTACTACCTCGGCATCAACAACGTGCTCGGTCTCATCGGGGCCTTCGGATCCCAGCGGCTCGCCGACGAGCGCGTCCTGCTGGCCGCCTTCCGCCGTTTCCTCGGCAAGGCCAGGGACCTCGGCCCGCTCCCCGAGAGGCTGCTCCACTCGCCCACCTTGCGCTGCAAGGCGAATCTGCTCACCCGCCTCGGAGGCCTGGACGAGCTCGTCGGCCCCGTCGACACCCAGTCCGTCTACGTCACCATCGCCAACCCCCTTCACGATTGACGCGTCAGCACCGAAACGGAGAAGAGCTCCCGATGCCCTCCACCGACTTCCACACCGGCCTGCTCCTCGCCGATGTGCTCCCCACCGATGTGCTGGGCACCGAGGGGTTCCTCACCGTCAAGCCGCGCCTCAGCGCCGAGTCGCTGCCCCGGCTCGCCGAAGCCGATCTGCTCGACTCTCCGGCGGCCTGGGGCGCCGTCACGACGCAGTACGGGGTCTTCCGCCTCGAACCCGTACGGCTCGACCGCGACCTGGAACTGCTCACCGGCTGGATGAACGACCCGCAGGTGGACGCCTACTGGGAACTCGCCGGCCCGGCCGCCCTGACCGCCGCCCACGTCTGGGCCCAGCTGGACGGGGACAGCCGCAGCATCCCGTGCCTCGGCCTCCTCGACGGCACGCCGATGAGCTACTGGGAGATCTACCGGGCCGACCTCGACCCGCTCTCCGGGTACTACCCGGCGCGTCCCCACGACACGGGTATCCACCTGCTCATCGGAGACGGTACGAATCGCGGCCGAGGTCTGGGCACCGCGCTCCTGCGTGCCGTCGCCGACCTGGTGCTCGACAACCGCCCCCGCTGCATGCGCGTCGTCGCCGAACCGGACATCCGCAACACCCCCTCCGTATCAGCCTTCCTGAACTCCGGCTTCCGCTGCCCCACCGAGATCGAACTGCCCGGCAAGAGAGCCGCCCTGATGATCCGCGAGCGGGCGCTGCGCAATCTCCTCTGAGCGCCGCCCCGCTTTCCCCTGCCCCCGCCTCCCTCTGTCCCGCCCCGTCCTTTCCGTACATTCCTTCATTTCCCGTACCTCTCACACCTGAAACACTGCGTCACGCAGCAAAACCCCCGACCTCGAGGAGTCCCGTGCAGAATTTCTCCGCAGCCCCCGACTCCCCAGGCCCCCACTTCCCGGACACCGTGCCCCCGTCGCCCCAGCACCCGTGCACACCGCCCGAACTGAACCGTCCGACCTGGGACGCCGCCTCCCGTCGCCTGCTCGCCAAGATGCTCGGCGAGTTCGCGTACGAGGAGATCATCACCCCGGTCCCCGCCCCGGCCGCCTCCGGCGACGCCTGGACGCTGACCCTCGACGACGGCAGCAGCCTCGGCTTCCGGGCCCGCCGTCGCGCGTACGGCAGCTGGCACGTCACCCCCGACACGATCACCCTCACCCCGATACCCGCCGCCCCCGGGTCACCGACCGCCCCCGGGTCACCCACCGCCTTCGGTGACCCGTACGCCTTCCTCATCCGCGCCCGCACGCTCCTCGGCCTCGACGGCGCCACCCTCGGCCACCTCGTCCGCGAGCTCAGCGCCACGCTCGCGGCCGACGCCCGCCTCGACCACACCGCGCTCACCGCGGACGTCCTCGCCGACCTCGACTACGCGGCCCTCGAAGGCCACCAGACCGGTCACCCCTGGCTCGTCCTCAACAAGGGGCGGATCGGACTCTCCGCCTCCGACACCGCCGCCTGGGCCCCCGAGGCGCGCACCGCCCAGCGGCTGCCCTGGCTCGCCGCCCACACCTCCCTCGCGCACTACCGGGGCACCGCCGGTCTGGAAGACCCCGCCCGCCTCTACTCCGCCGAGCTCGACCCCGTCACCCGCGCCCGCTTCGACCGGACCCTGCGCGACCGCGGCCTCGACCCGCTCGGCTACCTCTACCTCCCCGTCCACCCCTGGCAGTGGGACGAGGTCGTCCTCCCCCTCTTCGCCCCGGCCCTCGCCGCCGGCACCCTGGTCCCGCTCCCCGCCGACCCGGACCTCCGACTTCCCCAGCAGTCGATCCGCACCTTCCTCAACCTCACCCGCCCCGACCGCCACAGCGTCAAACTGCCGCTCTCCGTCCTCAACACCATGGTCTGGCGCGGCCTGCCCTCGGACCTGGCCCTCGCGGCGCCCGCCGTCACCGCCTGGATCCACTCCCTGCGCGACGGCGACCCCTTCCTCCGCGAGGAATGCGGAGTGATCCTGCTCGGCGAGGTCGCCTCCGTCACGGTCCGCCACCCCGTCTACGACGCGCTCCCCGAAGTCCCGTACCAATACAAGGAACTCCTCGGCGCGATCTGGCGCGAGCCGCTGGCCGGACACCTCGCCCCCGGCGAGCGCGCCCGCACCCTCTCCTCGCTCCTGCACACCGATCCCCGAGGCCGGTCCTTCACCGCCGAGCTCGTCGCCCGCTCCGGTCTGACCCCCACGGTCTGGCTCCAGCGCCTCTTCGCCGCACTGCTGCCCCCGCTGCTCCGCTTCCTTTACCGCTACGGCACCGTCTTCTCCCCGCACGGCGAGAACACCGTCGTGATCTTCGACGAGCACGACGTCCCGGTCCGGCTCGCGGTCAAGGACTTCGTCGACGACGTCAACATCTGCGCGCAGCCGCTGCCCGAGCTGGCGGCCATGCCCGAGGAGGTCCGCGCGGTCCTGCTCACCGAGCCGGCGGACTTCCTGCCCCAGTTCATCCACTCGGGGCTCTTCGTCGGCGTCTTCCGCTACCTCTCCGCGCTCTGCGAGGACCAGCTCGGGGTTCCGGAGGAGACGTTCTGGTCCCTCGTAAGGGCGGAGATCCTGCGCCACCAGGCCCGCTTCCCGGAGCTCAAGGAGCGCTACGAACTCTTCGAGCTCCTCGGTGAACGCATCGTGAGGCTCTGCCTGAACAGGAACCGCCTCTATGAGGACGGCTACCGCGACCGGCCCGACCGCCCGCACGCCGTGCGCCACGGCACCGTGCCGAACCCCCTTCGCCGGTCATGAGCGCTCGCCGGTGCGGCCACTGTCGGCGGAGCCCCGTAGGGTTGGCACTGCTATGACGAAGCCCTCCCTCCCCGACCTGCTGCACGCCGCCGTCTCCGCCGTCGGCGGCACGGAGCGGCCCGGCCAGGTGGCCATGGCCGAAGCCGTCGCCGAAGCGATCGACGACAACTCCCACCGGCTCATCCAGGCCGGTACCGGCACCGGTAAGTCCCTGGGCTACCTGGTGCCGGCCCTCGCCCACGGCGAGCGCGTGGTCGTGGCCACCGCGACGCTGGCCCTGCAGCGCCAGCTCGTCGAGCGCGACCTGCCCCGGACGGTGGAGGCGCTGCATCCGCAGCTCCGCCGCCGCCCGCAGTTCGCCATGCTCAAGGGCCGCTCCAACTACCTGTGCCTGCACCGCCTGCACGAAGGCGCCCCGCAGGACGAGGAGGAGGGCCTCTTCGACCAGTTCGAGGCGGCCGCCCCGACCAGCAAGCTGGGCCAGGACCTGCTGCGGCTGCGCGACTGGGCGGACGAGACCGAGACGGGCGACCGCGACGACCTCACTCCCGGCGTCTCGGACAAGGCCTGGGCGCAGATCTCCGTCTCCTCCCGCGAATGCCTGGGCGCGACGAAGTGCGCGTACGGAGCCGAGTGCTTCGCTGAGGCAGCCCGAGAGCGGGCCAAGCTCGCGGACGTGGTCGTCACCAACCACGCGCTCCTCGCCATCGACGCCATCGAGGGGGCCCCGGTCCTCCCGCAGCACGAGGTGCTGATCGTCGACGAGGCCCACGAGCTGGTGTCCCGGGTGACCGGGGTCGCCACGGGAGAGCTCACCCCGGGTCAGGTCAACCGCGCCGTGAAGCGGGCGGCGAAGCTGGTCGACGAGAAGACCGCCGACTCCCTGCAGACCGCGTCCGAGACCTTCGAGCGGGTCATGGAGCTGGCCCTCCCCGGCCGGCTGGAGCAGATCCCCGAGGACCTCGGCTACGCGCTGATGGCCCTGCGGGACGCCTCGCGCACCGTGATCTCGGCGATCGGCAACACGCGGGACAAGTCCGTCCACGACGAGGACGCCGTGCGCAAGCAGGCGCTCGCCGCCGTGGAGAGCGTGCACGGGGTGGCGGAGCGGATCATGGCCGGCTCCGAGTACGACGTGGTCTGGTACGAACGGCACGACCGCTTCGGCGCCACCCTCCGCGTGGCTCCGCTGTCGGTGTCCGGCCTGCTGCGCGAGAAGCTGTTCGCGGAGCGCTCGGTGGTCCTGACCTCCGCGACCCTCAAGCTCGGCGGCGACTTCAACGGGGTCGCGGCTTCGATGGGACTGTCCCCGGAGGGCGTCGAGGGCGAGGACGTGCCGCAGTGGAAGGGCCTCGACGTCGGCTCGCCCTTCGACTACCCCAAGCAGGGCATCCTCTACGTCGCCAAGCACCTGGCCACCCCGGGCCGCGAGGGCACCCGCGGCGACATGATGGACGAGCTCGCGGAACTGATCGAGGCGGCGGGCGGCCGCACCCTCGGACTGTTCTCCTCCATGCGCGGGGCGAAGGCCGCCGCCGAGGAGCTGCGCGGCCGGCTCGACAACCCGATCCTGCTCCAGGGCGAGGAGACGCTCGGCGAGCTGATCAAGGCCTTCGCGGCCGATCCGAAGACCTGCCTGTTCGGGACCCTGTCGCTGTGGCAGGGCGTGGACGTTCCCGGGCCCAGCTGCCAGCTGGTGATCATGGACAGGATCCCCTTCCCGCGTCCCGACGACCCGCTGATGAGCGCCCGCCAGAAGGCGGTCGAGGAGCGCGGCGGGAACGGCTTCATGTCCGTCGCGGCGACGCACGCGGCCCTGCTCATGGCCCAGGGCGCGGGCCGGCTCGTACGGGCCACCGGGGACAAGGGCGTCGTGGCGGTACTGGACCCCCGGCTGGCCACGGCCCGGTACGGGAGCTTCCTGCGGGCCACGCTGCCGGACTTCTGGTACACCACGGACCGCAACCAGGTCCGCCGCTCGCTGGCCGCGATCGACGCGGCGGCGCAGGCCGAGGACAAGTAGGGCCAGGTAGGGCGAGGGCCCCGTACATACAAAGCAGCTCCGGGACCGGCGCAGTAGGTCCCGGAGCTGGATGAGGGCGCGGGGAGTCAGACCCGGCGCAGTACCGCCACGACCTTGCCGAGGATGGTGGCCTCGTCACCGGGGATCGGCTGGTAGGCGGCGTTGTGCGGGAGCAGCCAGACGTGGCCGTCCTCGCGCTTGAATCGCTTGACCGTGGCCTCGCCGTCCAGCATGGCGGCGACGATGTCGCCGTTCTCCGCGACGGGCTGGCGGCGGACGGTGACCCAGTCGCCGTCACAGATGGCGGCCTCGATCATCGAGTCGCCGACGACCTTGAGGCAGAACAGCTCTCCGTCGCCCACGAGCTGGCGGGGGAGGGGGAACACGTCCTCCACCGACTCCTCGGCGAGGATCGGGCCACCGGCCGCGATCCGGCCCACCAGGGGCACGTACGAGGCCGCGGGCTTGCCCGTGGTGTCCGTGGGCTGCGAGCTGGGCTGGTCGGAGCCGCGGACCTCGTACGCCCGGGGGCGGTGGGGGTCGCGGCGCAGGAAGCCCTTGCGCTCCAGGGCCATCAGCTGGTGCGCGACCGACGAGGTGCTGGACAGGCCGACCGCCTGGCCGATCTCCCGCATCGACGGCGGGTAGCCGCGCCGCTGCACCGAGTCGCGAATGACCTCGATGACCCTCCGCTGCCGGTCCGTGAGCCCCGAGCTGTCGGCGCGGATGCCTGGAGGTCGCCCTGGCAGCGAGCGTGCGGGGCGTACGGGCTCCGCCTCCGGGTTCAGGCTTGCGTCATTCATGGCATGCACCGGCTCGAGTCGGCTCTGGGAGCGGTTCTGGGCAGTGATGGTGGCACTGTCTGCGGTGGTGGTCACGTCGGCCCCTCTCGAAATGTTCTCCCTAGCTGGACAACGGTAGTTGCTTTCGAAAGGTTGCGCCAAACACACGTTCGAGTGAAAAATCGGAGATCACCCACCGTGTTCACTTCGTGAGGTGTATATGCCGCTGGCGGGCCGTCCGGACCGAACGGGGGTTCGGCTGCGGAGCCACTGCTTACGGTACCCTTCCGGGTCGGGTCGGCGCCGTCCGGGTCTGTGCCCAGTCTGGCACCGCAAGGCCTGTGATCCGGCCATCGGACACCGCGACACGCGGAGCGGTGTAAATCCACCACAACCCAAGATCTAGTGGTTGGATGAGCGCTGCCACCCAGAAGTTGTGGTCCTCGGTCTGCCGGGGCCCCCGGCATCGCATATGCTTGTGGCTGCTTCGAGAGCCTCCGACAGAGCTTCCGCCCTGTCGCCCAGGGGCTCCCGGGGTGATTCAGTCGTGCCAAGAGGAGGGTGAGGGAACCATGCACTGCCCCTTCTGCAGGCACCCCGACAGCCGTGTCGTCGACAGTCGCACCACCGACGACGGCACGTCGATCCGCAGGCGCCGCCAGTGCCCCGACTGCTCCCGTCGCTTCACGACGGTGGAGACGGCCTCGCTGATGGTGATCAAGCGCAGCGGGGTGACCGAACCCTTCAGCCGCACCAAGGTCATCTCCGGCGTGCGCAAGGCGTGCCAGGGACGTCCGGTCACCGAGGACGCCCTCGCCAAACTCGGCCAGCGGGTCGAGGAGGCGTTGCGCGCCACCGGGAGCGCCGAGCTGACCACCCACGACGTGGGTCTGGCCATCCTCGGCCCCCTGCAGGACCTCGATCTGGTCGCGTACCTCCGGTTCGCGTCCGTTTACAAGGCGTTCGACACACTCGAAGACTTCGAGACCGCCATCGCGGAACTCCGCGTGCCGCGGTCTCACCCCGAAGAGTGCGAGCCCGGTGGGACCGTTCCGGTCCCCGTGCCCGCCTCCGCCGCCGACTGACCGGACGGCCCGTTCCGCGCCGTGCGTGCGTCGTGGAACGGCCGGTGGGTCTGGCGAAGAAGACGTAGATACAAGACACACAGCACCGTGCCGCGGAATAGCGCTGGCACTTTAGGGCGTTTTGCCCGCATTGGGAGGAACGGCATGACAGAGACGGCGAGCAGCTCGGCACGAGGTTCCCGCGCCAAGGGCACCAAGACTGCCAAGAGCGGCCTGCGTATCGAGCGCATCCACACCACCCCGGGCGTGCACCCGTACGACGAGGTGACCTGGGCGCGCCGCGACGTCGTCATGACCAACTGGCGCGACGGCTCGGTCAACTTCGAGCAGTACGGCGTCGAGTTCCCCGACTTCTGGTCGGTGAACGCGGTCAACATCGTCACCAGCAAGTACTTCCGCGGCGCGGTCGGCAGCCCGCAGCGCGAGACCGGTCTGAAGCAGCTCATCGACCGGATCGTGAAGACCTACACGAAGGCCGGCGAGGACTTCGACTACTTCACGTCGCCCGCCGACGCGGAGATCTTCGAGCACGAGCTGACCTACGCGCTCCTCCACCAGATCTTCAGCTTCAACTCCCCGGTGTGGTTCAACGTCGGCACGCCCCAGCCGCAGCAGGTCTCCGCCTGCTTCATCCTGGCCGTCGACGACTCCATGGAGTCGATCCTCGACTGGTACAAGGAAGAGGGCATGATCTTCAAGGGCGGCTCCGGCGCCGGCCTGAACCTCTCCCGCATCCGCTCCTCCAAGGAGCTCCTCTCCTCCGGCGGCAACGCCTCCGGCCCGGTCTCCTTCATGCGCGGCGCCGACGCGTCCGCCGGAACGATCAAGTCGGGCGGCGCCACCCGCCGCGCGGCCAAGATGGTCGTCCTGGACGTGGACCACCCGGACGTCGAGGACTTCATCGCGACCAAGGTGAAGGAAGAGGAGAAGATCCGCGCCCTGCGCGACGCGGGCTTCGACATGGACCTGGGCGGCGACGACATCACGTCCGTCCAGTACCAGAACGCCAACAACTCCGTCCGCGTGAACGACGAGTTCATGACGGCCGTCGAGAACGGCACCGAGTTCGGCCTGCGCGCCCGCATGACCGGCGAGGTCATCGAGACGGTCGACGCCAAGTCGCTCTTCCGCAAGCTCGCCGAGGCCGCGTGGGCCTGTGCCGACCCGGGCATCCAGTACGACGGTGTGATCAACAACTGGCACACCTGCCCCGAGTCCGGCCGCATCACCGCGTCCAACCCCTGCAGCGAGTACATGCACCTGGACAACACGTCCTGCAACCTCGCCTCGCTGAACCTGATGAAGTTCCTCGACGACGACAGCAAGGGCAACCAGTCCTTCGACGCCGAGCGCTTCGCCAAGGTCGTCGAGCTGGTCATCACCGCGATGGACATCTCCATCTGCTTCGCGGACTTCCCGACGCAGAAGATCGGCGAGAACACCCGCGCCTTCCGCCAGCTGGGCATCGGCTACGCCAACCTCGGCGCCCTGCTGATGGCCACCGGCCACGCGTACGACTCCGACGGCGGCCGCACCCTCGCCGCGTCGATCACCTCGCTGATGACCGGTACCGCCTACAAGCGCTCCGCCGAGCTGGCCGCGATCGTCGGCCCGTACGACGGCTACGCCCGCAACGCCGAGTCGCACAAGCGCGTCATGAAGCAGCACGCCGACGCCAACGCCGTCGCGCCGCGCACCGAGGACCTGGACAACGTCATCTGGGCCGCGGCCACCGAGGCCTGGCAGGACGTGATCCGCCTCGGCGAGAAGAACGGCTTCCGCAACTCGCAGGCCTCCGTCCTCGCGCCCACCGGCACCATCGGTCTCGCGATGTCCTGCGACACCACCGGTGTCGAGCCGGACCTGGCCCTGGTCAAGTTCAAGAAGCTCGTCGGCGGCGGCTCGATGCAGATCGTCAACGGCACGGTGCCGCAGGCCCTGCGCCGCATGGGCTACCAGGAAGAGCAGATCGAGGCGATCGTCGCCCACATCGCCGAGCACGGCGTGGTCGTCGACGCCCCGGGCCTCAAGCCCGAGCACTACTCGGTCTTCGACTGCGCGATGGGCGAGCGCTCCATCTCCGCGATGGGCCACGTCCGCATGATGGCCGCGATCCAGCCCTGGATCTCCGGCGCGATCTCGAAGACGGTCAACATGCCGGAGACGGCGACCGTCGAGGAGATCGAGGAGATCTACTTCGAGGCGTGGAAGCTGGGCGTCAAGGCGCTCGCGATCTACCGCGACAACTGCAAGGTCGGCCAGCCCCTCTCCGCGAAGAAGAAGGAAGAGGAGAAGGAGGAGGTCACCGCCAAGGCGGAGGACACCATCCGGACGGCCGTCGAGAAGGTCATCGAGTACCGCCCGGTCCGCAAGCGCCTCCCGAAGGGCCGCCCGGGGATCACCACCTCCTTCACGGTCGGTGGCGCCGAGGGCTACATGACCGCGAACTCCTACCCGGACGACGGTCTCGGCGAGGTCTTCCTGAAGATGTCCAAGCAGGGTTCGACCCTCGCGGGCATGATGGACGCCTTCTCGATCGCCGTCTCGGTCGGTCTGCAGTACGGCGTCCCGCTGGAGACGTACGTCGCGAAGTTCACGAACATGCGCTTCGAGCCGGCCGGCATGACGGACGACCCGGACGTGCGGATGGCGCAGTCGATCGTCGACTACATCTTCCGCCGCGTGGCGCTCGACTTCCTGCCCTTCGAGACCCGCTCGGCCCTCGGCATCCACTCCGCCGAGGAGCGCCAGCGCCACCTGGACACCGGTTCCTACGAGCCCCTCGACGAGGAGCTCGACACGGAGTCCCTGACCCAGGCGGCCCCGCTCGCCGCGGTCCAGGCCGTTCCGGCCCCCAAGCCGGTCGCGGTCGTCCCGGCCCCGGCCACCAAGACGGCGCACTCCAACGCCGAACTGGTCGAGATGCAGCTCGGCGTCTCCGCCGACGCCCCGCTCTGCTTCTCCTGCGGTACGAAGATGCAGCGCGCCGGCTCCTGCTACATCTGCGAGGGCTGCGGCTCCACCAGCGGCTGCAGCTGACGAGTACGCACGCTGCCGCTGAGTAGCTGAAGAAGCGGGGACCGGCCCAGGGCCGGTCCCCGCTTCCGCGTTCCCTTGGACACGCTGGTCATGTCCTCCTCGGGGGATGAACAGCGGGGTTGGTGTGGAGGGCGGGCGTGGCGATCATTGTGCGGGGGTGGCCCGACGGCCGCCCCCGAATATCGCGGTGCGGAGAACGGGGGAGCCATGGGAAGCAGGGGCGCGGTGTGGGGCGGCGACGAGCTGGACCTCGACGCCTATCTGGAGCGGATCGGCTGGGAGGGCGGGGAACTCCGGGCGGATCTCGAGACGTTGAAGGCAGTGCACCGGGCGCACACCGGTGCGATCACCTTCGAGAGCCTGGACGTGCTGTTCGGCCGCCCCGTCGGGCTGGACGTCAAGGAGGTCGAGGACAAGCTCGTGCACGGCCGCCGCGGCGGGTACTGCTACGAGCAGAACACCCTGCTGGCCGCCGCCCTGGAGCGGATCGGCTTCGAGGTCTCCGGACGCGGTGCCCGCAACCGCTCCCGGGGAGGAGCTCTGACCGCGGTGACGCACGCCGTCCTCGTCGTCACCGTCGAAGGGGAACCCTGGCTCTGCGACGCCGGGTTCGGCTGGCAGGGGCCGCGCGAGCCCGTGCCGCTGGCGCGCCCCGGCGCCGAACTGCAGCAGGGGGCATGGGTGTTCCGCGTCCGGGAGGAGGCGGACGGGGTCCTCGTGCTGTGCGTTCCGCGCGAGGGAGTCTGGCGGGACCTGTACGCCTTCACCCCGCAGCCCTACCACCCCGTGGACTACGTGGTGCTCAACCACTACAGCTCCTCGCACCCGCGCTCCGCCTTCGTCGGCCGGGTGGTGGTCCAGCGGCAGGGCGACTCCGAGCGCCTGGCCCTCGTAGGGCGGGAGCTCTCGCGGCTGCTCCCCGACGGGCGGACCGAGCGGCGGGAGGTGCCGGCCGGGGAGCTCCTCGCCCTGCTCGGACGGGAGTTCGGGCTTCGGCTGCCCGAGCGGGATGCGGCCGAACTCCTTCGGATGTACCGCGCCGAGGACTGACCCGGGCCCCGCCGGGCCCGTACGATGGCGCAGTGCTGGTCAAGTGGATTCGCTGCACGGTGACGGACCGACGCGGGTTCGAGCGCGGGCAGCGCAAATGGGCGGGGCTGCCCGGCGAACCGGGATTCCGGGGGCAGGGCGGCGGCTGGAGCCGGGGCCGGCAGGGGGTGGCGCACGTCTTCACCTTCTGGGAGAGCCGTTCCTTCTACGACTCCTTCATGGCCCGCTCCCACGACCGGCTGGCCGCCGCGCAGAACGGCACCTACACCGACGCCCGGGTCACGCTCTTCGACCACCGCTTCGACGTGAAGACCGGCTTCGAGCCCCGATTCACCGACGCCGACGTCGTCCGGGTCGCCCACACCCGGGTGCGGGAGGGCCGGGTGGACCATTTCGCGCTGATGCAGGAGAAGGTCTGGAATCCGGCCATGGCGGGCTCGCCCGGCATGGTCCGGGGGCTCTTCGGCGAGGCTCCCGGCCGCGAGTTCCTGGTGCTCTCGATGTGGCACGCGGCGGCCGAGCACGGCAAGTACCGGCAGGAGCGCGTCGAACGGCTGTCGCTGCGCGCCCAGATCCAGGCCGACGTGGAGGCCCTCACCGGGGACGTCGTGGACCTCGAACCCTCCTGGACGGTGTGACGGGTCCGGCCGGGGGCCGGTCGCGGTCCGGCCGGGGGCCGGTCCGGAGCCGGTCGGACGAGATGACCGTACGGTCATCGCCCCTGACCGGCGTGCCCCGGTGGGTGAGCCCGGCGGTGGCCGAATAGGGTCGTGGGATGGTTCGACCACGGCGCATCGTCCTTGTCCGGCACGGGGAATCGGAGGGCAATGCCGATGACACGGTGTACGAGCGGGAGCCCGACCACGCCCTCCGGCTGACCCGCACCGGCCGCGAGCAGGCGGCGGAGGCCGGCGTGCGCCTGCGCGAGCTCTTCGGCGACGAGCACGTCAGCGCGTACGTCTCCCCCTACCGCCGGACCCTGCAGACCTTCCGCGAGCTGCGCCTGGACCCGACGCGCGTGCGGATGCGCGAGGAACCGAGGCTGCGCGAGCAGGACTGGGGCAACTGGCAGGAGCGGGAGGACGTACGGCTGCAGAAGGCGTACCGGGACGCGTACGGGCACTTCTTCTACCGATTCGCGCAGGGGGAGTCGGGCGCGGACGTGTACGACCGGGTCGGGGCCTTCCTGGAGAGCCTCTACCGCAGCTTCGAGGCCCCGGACCACCCGGAGAACGTGCTGCTCGTGACGCACGGTCTGACGATGCGGCTGTTCTGCATGCGCTGGTTCCACTGGTCCGTGGCCGAGTTCGAGGCCCTCTCCAACCCGGGGAACGGCGAGTACCGGGTGCTCATGCTCGGTTCCGACGGCCGGTACCGGATGGACCGCCCGTTTGAGCGGTGGACCACACCCGAGCCTTATGACCTGGACGGCTAGAGTGACGCGCGATGACCGCTGACTCCTCTCCCGAAGGGCGCTACGCACGCGCCATGGCCAGCCTCCGCGGGCTGGCCCTGGGTGACGCACTGGGTTCCCAGTACTTCGTCCCCGTGAACTACCCGCTGCTCAAGCGGCGCGAGCTGCCCGCGGGCAGCGATCCGTGGCAGTGGACCGACGACACCGAGATGGCCTGCTCGGTGGTGGCCGTGCTCGCCGGGCACGGCCGGGTGGACCAGGACGCGCTGGCCGCCTCCTTCGCCGGCCACCACGACTTCGACCGCGGCTACGGGCCCGCCGTGAACCGGATGCTGCGCCTGATCCGCGAGGGCGCGGACTGGCGCACGCTCGCCGCGGAACTGTTCAACGGCCAGGGCTCCTGGGGCAACGGCGCGGCCATGCGGGTCGCCCCGCTGGGCGCCTGGTACGCCGACGACCCCGAGCAGGCCACGCACCAGGCGGAGATCTCCGCCTACACCACCCACCAGCACCGCGAAGCGGTGTGCGGCGCGATGGCGGTGGCCGCCGCGGCCGCGCTGGCGGCCGATCCGGCCGGGCCGCCGAAGGCCGCCGACCTGCTGGACGGGGTGACCGCACTCGTCCCGCGGAGCGCGGTGGGCGCCGGGGTGCGGCGGGCTCGGGACATGCTCGACTACGGCGACGCGACCACCGTCGCCGCCGTACTGGGCTGCGGGCGGCGCACCAGCGCCCACGACACCGTGCCGTTCGCCCTGTGGTCGGCGGCGCGGGGCCTGGACGACTACGAGCGCGCCTTCTGGACCACCGCCCAGGTCGGCGGAGACGTGGACACGACCTGCGCGATCGTCGGCGGAGTGCTGGGTGCGCGCGGGGACGCGGTGCTGCCGCCGGCCTGGCTGGCCCGGACCGAAGCGCTGCCGGCCTGGCTGCCGGAGGCGGCGGGGTAGGTCCCTCCATTTGTCACGGTCCTGCCACAGGCATCTTTTGATCCTGTTCAAAAGTGTGGGTCAGCTGCCTACTCTGTCGGCTTCGCCTCCCCCTGCCCGACGGCGGTGGGAGGCCGGCAGGGGAGGGGAACCCGATGTCAGCAGGGAACACCGCGGGGAACAGCGGTGCGGAGAACGCCGGTCCCGGTGCGGAGAACGCCGGTGCGGACAACGCCGGGACGGCGGACGCCACGCCGGCGGAGCCCGCTTCCGCGGGGCCCGTGCCGGGCGTCCCCGTGCCACTCGCGCCGCCCGGCTGGGATCCCAAGGCCTGGCAGGCCCACCAGCTGCGCAAGGAGCGCGCAGCCTCCGGTGCCTGGTCGATGGCCCCGCTCGCCTGGGCCGAGGCCGCGCGCCCGGCCGCCGTCGGGCCGGTGCCGGTCCTCGTGCTGGGCGCCGTACTCGCCTCCGGCGTCGCCGCCTCCCTGCTCCTCGGCGAGGGGCTCGGCCCCGGACTGCTCCTCGCGGTGGTGCCCGCGCTCGTCGCCGCCTGGGCGGCCGCCCGCGCGGCCGGCCGCACGCTGCGCCCGTGGACCGCGCTCTGGGCGCTCGGCTGTCTTGCGCTGCTCGCCGTGCCCGCCCTGCGCGCCTCAGCCTGGCCGGCCGTCGCGGCCCTGTTCGCGGCCCTCCTGACGGGCGCACTGGCCCTGCACGGCAGCCGCCGCTGGCCCGGCATCCTGCTCGGCCCCGTCGGCCTCCTGGACTCCGCCGTCCTCGGGGTGCGCTGGGTCTGGCAGGGCCTGCGCTCGCGCGGCGAGGGGCGCCGGGAGCGCTGGCTGCCCGTGGCGAAGGCGGCCCTGGTGGCGGTGGTCCTGCTGGCGCTCTTCGGCACCCTGTTCGCCTCCGCCGACGCGGCGTTCGCGGATCTGCTGAGCGGGCTGACCCCCGACGTCAGCGGCATGGGCGGCCCCGTCCGCTTCCTGCTCTTCGCGCTGGGTCTGCTCGTCGCGATCACCGTGGCCCGCACGGCCGCCGCCCCCTCCCGCTGGGACCGGATCGAGGTGCGGCCGGGGAAGGCGCGCTCCCGGGTGGAGTGGGCCCTTCCGCTCATCGTGCTGAACCTGCTGTTCGCCGCCTTCAACGCCGTCCAGCTCGCCGTCCTCTTCGGCGGCTACCGCAAGGTCCTGGAGTCCACCGGCCTCACCTACGCCGCCTACGCGCGGCAGGGTTTCTGGCAGCTGCTCTGGGCCACCCTGCTCACCCTCGCCGTCATCGCGCTGGCCCTGCGCTGGGCCCCGCGCGCCGGGGCCGGCGACCGGCGGCTGGTGCGGGTCGTGCTCGGCACGCTCTGCGCGCTGACCCTCGTCGTCGTCGCCTCGGCGCTGCGCCGCATGGACCTGTACGTGGATGCGTACGGGCTGACCAGGCTCCGCCTGTCGGTGGCCGGCATGGAGCTGTGGCTCGGGCTGGTCATCGTACTGATCATGGTCGGAGGGCTGTTCGGCGCGCGCTGGCTGCCCCGGGCGGTCGCGGGGAGCGCCGTGGCGGCCGTACTGGCCTTCGGGCTGATCTCCCCCGACGGGGTGATCGCGGAGGGCAACGTCACGCGGTACGAGCGGGACGGCAAGATCGACCTGGCCTACTTCCAGTCGCTGTCGGCGGACGCGGTGCCCGCCCTGGACCGGCTGCCCGAGCCCCAGCGATCCTGCGCGCTGCGCGGGATCGCCAGGGAGCTGGCGGCGGCGGACCCGGCGCCCTGGTACGCGACGAGCCTGGGGGAGCGCCGGGCCCGGGAGATCCTGGGCGAACGCCCGGTGAGCGCCTCGTACGAGCAGTGCAGGAGCCTGGGCGCCTTCGGGACCCGGATCGAGTACTGAGCCGAAGGCGCCCGCCCGGACCCCTCGTACGGGACCGCCTGCTCAGGCGGCCGGACCGGCTTTGGCGGCGGTTCCGTTCAGGGCCTCCAGGTCGCTCGCGCGCACCCGGATCACCAGCAGGGCGGTGAGGAGCGAGATCGCCGCCATGGCCACGGCGGCGACGAAGGCGGCGGCGATGCCGCGGGTGAGGACGAGGTCCCCCCAGGGGTCGGGCAGCCGGCCGGTCCGCAGGAACGCCTCCAGTTGTCCCTGGTCGGCGCGGGCCCGGAAGTCCGGGACCTGCCGGGCGGCTTCGCCGCGGCCGGCCGTGCCGAAGACGGTGACCAGGATGGACAGTCCGAGCGAGCCGCCGACCTGCTGGCTCGCGTTGAGCAGTCCGGAGGCCGCGCCCGCCTCCTGCGGGGCCACTCCGGAGACGGCGATGAGGGTGAGGGTGACGAAGTTGAGGCCCATGCCGAAGCCGAAGAGCAGCATCGGGCCCAGCACCCCGGACAGGTAGGAGCTGTCGGTGTCGATGAAGGACAGCCAGGCCAGGCCGGCGCCGGTGAGGGCGGATCCGGTCACCATGAACGGTTTGGGGCCGAGGCGCGGCAGCAGGCGCTGCGAGAGTCCGGCGGCGATGACGATGGCGGCGGTGATGGGCAGGAAGCCGATGCCGGAGCGGATCGGGGAGAAGCCCAGCACGTTCTGCACGAACTGGACGATGAAGAAGAACATGCCGAACATCGCGGCGGCCAGGCTGAGCATGATCACGTAGGTGCCGGTGCGGTTGCGCGCGGCGAACATGCGCAGCGGGATGATCGGATCGGCGGCCCGGGACTCGACGAGCACGAAGGCCGCGAGCAGGAGGACGGCGACGCCGAAGGAGCCGATGGTCATGCCGTCGCGCCAGCCGTCCTGGGATGCGCGGATGAAGCCGTAGACGAGCGCGGTCATGCCTCCGGTGGAGGTGAGGGCTCCGGCGATGTCGAAGCGGCCCGGGTGGCGCTGGGACTCGCTGATGTAGAGCGGGGTCAGGAACGCGATCAGCAGCCCGATCGGCACGTTGACGAAGAAGACCCAGCGCCAGTCGAGCCATTCGGTGAGCATGCCGCCGGCCAGCAGGCCGATGGCGCCGCCGCCCGCGGAGACGGCGGCGAACACGCCGAAGGCCCGGTTGCGCTCGGGGCCCTCGGCGAAGGTCGTGGTGATCAGGGCGAGCGAGGTAGGTGAGGCGATGGCGCCGCCGACGCCCTGCAGGGCGCGGGCGGCGAGCAACTGCCAGGATTCCTCGGCGAATCCGCCGAGCAGGGAGGCCAGGGTGAAGAGCAGGATGCCGGTCAGGAAGACGCGGCGCCGGCCCAGGATGTCGCCGGCCCGGCCGCCGAGCAGCAGCAGACCGCCGAAGGCGAGCGTGTAGGCGCTGATCACCCAGGACAGGTCGGTGGTGGAGATCGCCAGGTCGTTCTGGATGTGCGGGAGCGCGATGTTCACGATCGTCGCGTCGAGGACGACCATGAGCTGGCAGGCGGCGATGACGGTGAGCGCCACTCCGGGGCGCCCCCCTCGGCGGGCCGCGGCCGGTATCCGGGGTGTGGAGAGCTGAGGAGTTGTCACTGTGGGTCCCCCCAAGTGAAATAGTGAACGCAATCGTTCACGGCGATTCCACGGTAGGGAGCCCGCCTTAGTGAACGCAACCGTTCACTAAGGCTGAAAATGTGTGCGACGGACGCATGAGCCGGTCGGAGGTCATGGGAGTGGTGGGCTCACGCGGGCCGGATCCGGCCCCGGGCCGCAGACGCGGACCCGAACTCGAACGGGCGATTCTCGATGCCGCGTTGGAGCAGTTGAGCACCACGGGCTGGAACGCCCTCACCATGGAGGGCGTGGCCTCGGGGGCGCAGACGGGCAAGGCCGCCCTGTACCGGCGCTGGCCCTCCAAGGCGGACCTGGTGGCCGAGGCGCTGCGGACGCGGCTGCCGCCGCTCGGTGAGATCGCGGACCTGGGATCGGTGCGCGAGGACCTGTACGCGCTGTGCGTGCGGATGCGGGACGTGATGCGGTCGCGGGCCGGGCAGGCGCTGCGGAGGGTGCTTCACGAGTGCGATCACACCCACGCGGAGCGGTTCCGCGACCTGGTCCGGGCCGGGCTGTACGAACCGGCGCACGTACGGATCGGTGAACTGGTGCACCGCGGAATCGAGCGGGGCGACGTCCGGCCGGACGCGACCGGTCCGCTTCTCGTCCAGGTCATCCCGGCGCTGCTGATGTACCGCGCGAAGGTGTGCGGGAGCGAATGGCCGGACGCGGAGATCGCCGAGATGATCGACGGGGTGATGGTGCCGCTGCTCAGGGCGTGAGACGGGGCGGGCGGTCCGCGGGGCGGTCCGCAGGGCGCGGAGGTGGCCGGGGAGCGGCCGTGAGGGGACGGCGGCACGGCCGGGAAGCGGCGACGGCACGGCCGGGGGAGGGGCGCCGGAGCGGCCGCGAGGGGGCGGGGTGTGCAGGCGGCCCGGGGCGGCGTAACCTTGCTGGCGCCATGCCGTACGAAGCACCCACTCACACCGTCGAACGCTCCCTCCGGGCGACCACCGGCGCCAAGGTCATCGCCGGGGTCGACGAAGTCGGACGAGGGGCCTGGGCCGGTCCCGTCACCGTCTGCGCGGCGGTCACCGGTCTGCGCCGGCCGCCCGCCGGACTCACCGACTCCAAACTGCTCACCCCCAAGCGCCGCGACGTGCTCGTCGGCGTCCTGGAGGACTGGGTCACGGCCTACGCCCTGGGCCACTCGTCCCCCGAGGAGATCGACGAGCTCGGGATGACCGCCGCCCTGCGCCTCGCCGCGGTGCGCGCCCTGGAGGCGCTGCCCGTGCGGCCCGACGCGGTGATACTCGACGGCAAGCACGACTACCTCGGTGCGCCCTGGCAGGTCCGGACGGTGATCAAGGGCGACCAGTCCTGCGTCGCCGTCGCCGCGGCCTCGGTGATCGCCAAGGTCCGGCGCGACCGGATGATGGCCGAGATCGGTGAACAGGGCGGCGGAATCGAGGACTTCGCTTTCGCCGCCAACGCCGGATATCCCTCGCCGGTGCACCGGGCGGCCCTGGAGGAGCGCGGTCCGACCGCGTACCACCGGCTCTCCTGGTCCTACCTCGACGCACTGCCCCGCTGGAGCCACCTCAAGAAGGTCCGGCGCAGCGAGGAATCGATGGAGCTGGAAAACGGAGGCCAACTCGGCTTCGATTTCTGATCGCACACAGGTGCCACCAACCGGTACGTTTCGCACCGGTGTTTGATAGTTGTCAGCTCACGCCTCTCACCCCCGCCCCGAGGAGCCTCAGATTCACGAGAGTGCCCAGGGTCCCCGCGTCACGCCGGCCGCCAGCCGCAGCGCGCAGACCCCCCGCCCCGTACCCGGTCCCCGTCCCGCCCCCAGGCCCGCTCCGCCCGCGCCGCGGAAACCGCAGGCCGCCCGTGTACCCGCAGCCGCCACCGCACCCTCGGTCTCGGCATCCGTACCGCAGGTCCAGCTGATCCCGGCATCCGCCGAGGGTGCGCTGGACGCGGCCGAAGAGGCCGTGGACCTGCTGCTCGACACCGGGCGCGCGCCCGGTGACATCCTGGTGCTCACCACCGGCGACCCGCACCCGTGGGCCGCGCACGAGCTGTCCTTCGGCGAGGCCGCGTACTGGGCCCTGCACGATGCCGGGGACGACGTCTTCTACGCGGACGCGGCGCAGGTCCAGCGCGCCGCCGGCCGTCCCGTCGTGGTCTTCGCGGCCAACGGCGGACCGGCCGACGCCGCCGCCCTGCAGGTCGCGCGCGCCCGAGCCGGTGCGCTGCTGATCGTGTGCGGCGAGCCGCAGCAGATCAACTCCGTGCTGGGCGCGGGCGTCTGACGCCCCGTACCCCCGTACGGTCGAGGGGTGGGGCGGGTCGGTGGCCGGCCCTGCCGAAGTCCGAGGCCTGACCAGCCGTACGCCCGTTCCGGGTGTACGGCCATTGGTCGTTCCCGGGGTACGGGGCCCTGCACGCTCGGCGTGCCTCGGTGGCGTACGCGTCGGTGGCGTACGGGATCAGCGCGCCGCCGTGCGGCGCAGTGCCTCCGCGGCTCCGCCGCCGCGCAGGGCGAGCGGGGCGAACTCGGACGGCGTGTCGCCGAGGCGCTCAGGCCGGGAGTCGGAGCTGGGGCTCCGGCCGCCGCGGCCTTCGCCCAGCACCTGCCAGCCGCCCCGGGTCAGCGTGATGTACGCCCCGCAGCGCAGTCCGTGCAGGGTGCAGGCGTCCCGCAGCCCCCACATCCAGGCCCCGTCCTCCTCGGTCCACCGCTCGTCCCCGTCGCGGCAGAACATCAGCACGGCGGTCCGTACCGGGGTGCGTCTGCGCAGGTCGTGCGGGATGACCCGGCGCAGCCGCGAGAGCAGGGCGTTGCGGTACTCCCAGCCGTCGGCCGTCGTGGCGCGCTGAACGAAGGAGGCGCTGGCCACGAGCCGCTCCTCGGGCCCGAGCACCGCGATCACCGCCGTGGACGGGACGGGGCTGTGCCGCGAGTGCAGTCCGCTGACGACCTCGCGCGGATTGCGCAGCAGCGGGACGCCCGACGCCGTCCACTGGGAGGGTTCCAGCAGTCTGCCGTGCCGGCTGGCGCCGCCGGTGGCCGTGGTCAGGGACGTGGTCGAGGGCGGGGCGAATCCGAAGGTCACGGTCCTCCCTTCGGGTACACGCCCGCGAACGGGCACAGCTGGGATGCGGGCGCGCCGCGGCCCGGCCCGGGAGGGCGCCGGCGAGCCGAGCGGGGGCAGGACAATTCTCGCGTGGCCCGTGAGCATGCGGCAACGAGCAATTGGAGCCGCCGACCGGAATTCGCCGGTATGCCGTTCATATCCTTGCCCCGCCACGCCGAAGACGACTCATCCGGTCAAGCGGGGACCGTTCGCGGGCCGGACGACACGCTGGGTGAATTGGCCGATTGTCCTAGGCATCGGGTTGCATGGGGGCATGGACAACCTGGAGCTCCGCGCTGAAGCCGATGCCGTCCTCGCTGAGCTGGTCGGCGCCCCAGGGGGGTCGGCGCGGCTGCGGGAGGACCAGTGGCAGGCGGTGTCGGCCCTGGTGGAGGAGCGCCGGAGGGCGCTGGTCGTGCAGCGCACGGGGTGGGGCAAGTCGGCGGTCTACTTCGTGGCGACGGCCCTGCTGCGCCGTCGCGGAGCCGGCCCGACGGTGATCATCTCGCCCCTCCTCGCCCTGATGCGCAACCAGGTCGACGCGGCGGCCCGGGCCGGGATCCAGGCACGGACGATCAACTCGGCGAACCCGGAGGAGTGGGAGACGATCTACGGGGAGGTCGAGCGCGGCGAGACCGACGTCCTCCTCGTGAGCCCGGAGCGGCTGAACTCCGTGGACTTCCGGGAGCAGGTGCTGCCCAAGCTCGCGGCCACGACCGGCCTCCTCGTGGTCGACGAGGCCCACTGCATCTCCGACTGGGGCCACGACTTCCGCCCCGACTACCGCCGGCTGCGCACCATGCTCGCCGAGCTCGCCCCCGGCGTGCCCGTGCTCGCCACCACCGCGACGGCCAACGCCCGGGTCACCGCGGACGTGGCCGAGCAGCTGGGCACGGGAGGCGGGGGCGCCCTGGTCCTGCGCGGACCGCTCGACCGGGAGAGCCTGCGCCTCGGCGTACTGGACCTGCCGAACGCGGCGCACCGGCTGGCGTGGCTGGGTGAGCGGCTGGGGGACCTGCCGGGGTCGGGGATCATCTACACGCTGACGGTGGCCGCCGCCGAGGAGGTCGCGGCGTTCCTGCGGCAGCGCGGGTACCCGGTGGCCTCCTACACGGGCAAGACGGAGAACGCCGACCGGCTGCAGGCCGAGGAGGACCTCCTCGCCAACCGGGTGAAGGCGCTGGTGGCGACCTCCGCGCTGGGCATGGGCTTCGACAAGCCGGACCTGGGGTTCGTGGTGCACCTGGGCTCCCCCTCGTCCCCGATCGCCTACTACCAGCAGGTGGGGCGTGCGGGGCGCGGCGTCGACCACGCGGACGTGCTGCTGCTGCCGGGCCGGGAGGACGAGGCGATCTGGGCCTACTTCGCCTCGGTGGGGTTCCCGCCGGAGGAGCAGGTCCGGCGGACCCTGGACGTACTGGAGCAGGCGGGCCGCCCCCTGTCCCTGCCGGCCCTGGAGCCGCTGGTGGACCTGCGGCGTTCGCGGCTGGAGACGATGCTCAAGGTCCTGGACGTGGACGGAGCGGTCAAGCGGGTGAAGGGCGGCTGGACCTCCACCGGCCGGCCGTGGGAGTACGACGCCCAGCGCTACGAGTGGGTCGCCCGGCAGCGGCAGGCCGAGCAGCAGGCCATGCGGGACTACGTGGCGACCGCGGGGTGCCGGATGGAGTTCCTGCAGCGGCAGCTCGACGACGAGAAGGCGGCCCCGTGCGGCCGCTGCGACTCCTGCGCCGGACCCTGGCTCGATCCCGCGGTCTCCCCCGGCGCCCTCGCGGCGGCCACCGGCGAGCTGGACCGCCCGGGGGTCGAGCTCGAACCGCGCCGCATGTGGCCCTCGGGCATGCCCGCTGTCGGCGTCGACCTCAAGGGACGCATCCCCGCGGGCCAGCAGGCGGCCACCGGGCGCGCCCTGGGAAGGCTGTCGGACATCGGCTGGGGCAACCGCCTGCGCCCGCTCCTGGCGGAGCAGGCCGCGGACGGCCCGGTCCCGGACGACGTGCTGGCGGCCGTGGTGACGGTGGTGGCCGACTGGGCCCGTTCGCCGGGCGGGTGGGCCGGCGGCCCGGCGGCCCGGCCCGTGGGGATCGTGGCCATGCCCTCCCGCTCCCGCCCGCAGCTGGTGGGATCGCTCGCCGAGGGCCTGGCCCGGGTCGGCCGGCTCCCGCTGCTGGGCAGCCTCGCCTACACCCCGGAGGCCGGCGAGTACGGCGCCCACCGCAGCAACTCCGCCCAGCGGCTGCGCTCCCTGGCCGCCTCGTTCGCCGTCCCCGCCGAACTCGCCGCCGCCCTGGCCGCCGCCCCCGGGCCGGTCCTGCTCGTCGACGACTACGCCGACTCCGGCTGGACCCTGGCCGTGGGAGCGCGCCTCCTGAGGCAGAGCGGGGCGGACCAGGTGCTCCCGCTGACGCTCGCGCTGGCGGGCTGAGAGCGCCCCGGCGCACGCAGCACTCGTAGGCCCCTCGAAGCGGGAGTCGGCGGCAACTCTTCGCCAAGTCGGGGCCGGTTGTCCGCCAAGTCAAGACCGGGCCCGGCTTCGTAGGATCCCCGCAGGAGGTCGAGCCTTCTGCGCCGAAGTCGTGGCGCGGCGGACTGAATACGGGGGTAGGCCGGGCTCATGGCAACGAAATTGCTCATGGAGGGTCATGGCCCCGAGGCCACCGTCGAGCAGATCCTGCGGGACGTCCTCGGGGGCGAACCGGACCAGGGGCTGATCGACGTCACGGCCGAGGCCGGCGGGAATTCCCGGCTGCTCGCCGAATGCGCGACCGGGCTCGTGGAGGAAGGGCTGGTAAAGGAGTACGGCGGAACGGTCGGACTGACGGAGCCGCGGGTCCCGGGCCGTGTGGTGGCCTTCGTGAAGCGTCTTCTCGGCGATCTCAGTACGGACTGCCAGCGCTTCCTCAAAGTGGGGGCCGTCCTGGGCCGTTCCTTCATGCTGGAGGATGTTTCGAGGATGCTGGACGAATCCGCGGCCAGCCTGCTTTCCCCGCTGGACGAGGCGATATCCTCCGGTTTCGTCGTCGCCGCGGAACACCAGCTGGTATTCCAGAACGATTTCCTTCTGGCGGGAGCCATCGAATCGATCCCCGCTCCCGCGCGGGGCGCGTTGCGGCGCGAGGCGATGGGCCGCTCCGGCAGGCGCGCGGAGCCGGCGGACCGGCAGTTCTGGGTGACCGGTCACCCGCTGTGGACGGCCGATCGTCCGGCCGGCCCGTCCGAAGGGGCCGCGGCCGGATCCGGAGAGGTCCACTCGAAGTCCCACGGCCTGATCATGGACGGAAGGGCGACGGCGGGAATCCGGACGGCGGAGCGCGTTCTCGCCGCCTCCACGAGTCCGGCTTCCGCACGGCTCGACGCGGAAGCGTCCGTGATCCTCGGGTACTCCCTCCTCGGCACGGAGGAAGCGGAGAAGCGCTCCGCGAGGATCCTGCGGGACCGGGGAGCCGGGCCGGGCGACGTCGCCGCGCTGATGGCGCTCACGGCGCTCTCCCATGCCCGCTGGCGCGCGGGGGAGCTGGGCGAGGGCCTCAGCCTGGGGCGCGCCGCGGTGCGGTACGGCGAGGACGCGGATCCCGTGTGGCGCCTCCATTTCCGGCTGGTACTGGCCGGGAAGCTCGCGAACCTGCGGGAGTTCGACAAGGCCGAGTCGCTGATCGGCGAAGCGGAAGCCGGCCTGCGCGAACGGGGCACACGCGTCTGGGACGCCGCGCCCGCGGCGGTACGGGCCCGGCTGTTCCTCCAGGCCGGACGGTTCGGGGAGGCCCGCCGGCAGGCGGAACCGGCGATCGCGACGGCCGGCCGGGACGCGGTTCCCCTGCTGCGGCCCCTCGCCTGCTCGGTGCTCAGCACCATCCACCTCTACAAGGGGAACCTGCCCGCGGCGACCGAGTACCTGAGGCGGGTGCAGGGGGAGTTCGAGACGGACCAGGCGGTTCTCTACTCGCCGCAGTACGCCTGGACGGAGGTGCGCATCGCGGTGAAACGGGAGGGCCCGCGGGCCGCGGTCGAGCTGTTCTCCGACAAGTACGGCCATCTGCCGACGCAGCGGAGCCTGTACATCGAGGATCTGGCCGCCGCCGCCTTCCTGGTCCGCCTGGCGCTGGACGTGGGTGACACCCACCTCAGGCGCAGCGTCCTCGAAACGGTCGACGGCCTCGCGGGCGACAACCCCGGCATCTCCGTCCTCGGCCTCGGCGCCCTGCACGCGAACGCACTGGTGGACGGCGAACCTGCTGTTCCTGCGCTTCGAGTTCAGCACCGGCGACGCCTCCGGGCACAACACGGCGACGCTGGCCGCGGACGCGCTCCTGACGCACATCCTCGGCGCCATTCCGGGGATCTCGTACGGCTCGATCTCCGCGAACTCCTGCACCGACAAGAAGGCGACCGCGATCAACGGCATCCTCGGCCGCGGCAAGAACGTGGTCACCGAGCTGCTCGTACCGCGGGACATCGTCCGCGACCGCCTGCACACGACGGCCGCGAAGATGGCCGAGCTGAACGTGCGCAAGAACCTGATCGGCACCCTGCTCGCCGGCGGCATCCGCTCGGCCAACGCCCACTACGCGAACATGCTGCTCGGCTTCTACCTGGCGACGGGCCAGGACGCGGCCAACATCGTCCAGGGCTCGCAGGGCGTGACCGTGGCCGAGGACCGGGACGGCGACCTGTACTTCTCCTGCACCCTGCCGAACCTGATCGTCGGAACGGTCGGCAACGGAAAGGGACTCGACTTCGTCGAGGAGAACCTGGCGCGCCTGGGCTGCCGCGAGGAGCGCGAGCCCGGCGAGAACGCACGGCGGCTCGCGGTCATGGTGGCCTCGACGGTGCTGTGCGGCGAGCTCTCCCTCATGGCGGCGCAGACCAACCCCGGCGAACTGATGCGGGCGCACGTCGCGTTGGAGCGCAGGAGCGCGACCACGGCCACGGCTGAGGTCACGGCTACGGCTACGGCCGGCGCCGCCGCGACGACCACGAAGATCGGACGGTAGACATGCCCGGGGATCTTGCGGTCGGAATCCACGACCTTTCCTTCGCCACGGGCCAGCTCGTCCTGACGCAGGAGACGCTGGCCGCCCACAACGGCACCGAGCTGGGCAAGTACCACGTGGGCATCGGCCGTGGACCAGGCGAAGGCGGCCGGCATCCACGTGCACTCGCTGCTGTCGATGCCCTCCGCCACCCGGGTCGTCGAGCTCAAGCAGGCCTGCCGACATCATGGACTTCTGGCGGCCGAACTACCTCACCACCGCCCTGGTCGACGGCAAGGAGTCCGTCTCCGCGTACCTGCAGGCGATGAACGGCGCCTGGAAGGACTACGCCGAACAAGGCGGCCGCGAGCTCGAGGAGTTCGCCGCCTTCTGCTACCACCAGCCCTTCACGAAGATGGCCCACAAGGCGCACCGGGCCCTGCTCGAGAGCTGCGGCAAGGAGATCGACGAGGCCGAGGTCAGCCGCGCCATCGGGCTGACGACGACCTACAACGAGGACATCGGCAACAGCTACACCGCATCGGTGTACCTCGGCCTGGCCGCGCTGCTCGACCAGGCCGATGATCTGACCGGCCGGGCCATCGGCCTGCTCAGCTACGGGTCGGGCAGCGTCGCCGAGTTCTTCGCCGGCGTCCCCGTCCCGGGCTACCGGTCGCACCTGCGGTCCGAGCAGCACCGCGAGGCCATCTCCCGGCGCCGGGAGATCGGCTACGCCGACTGCCGGGAGCGCCGCCAGCGGGCCTTCCCGGTCGCCGGCGGGGACCACCCCGCACCGAGGGAGACCACCGGCCCGTACCGGCTGGCGGGGCTGTTCGGGCGCAAGCGGGCCTACGAGCCGAGGTAGCGGGCAGGTTGCCGGCGGGGTTCCGTGGCGTCCCGCGGTGTCCCGCGGCGCGCCGCCGGCTCACCGGCTCACCGCTGCCGCGGGTTATCCACAGGGGTTTCCGGATCCGGCCGGACACGGGACCTTCGGGACATGACGAACAACAGCCACGAAGCGGCACGCAACCCGTCCGATCCCTCGTCCTCCTCGTCCCACCCGTCCTCGTCCCACCCGTCCTCCTCGTCCCCGTCGTCCTCCTCGTCGTCTCCCTCGTCCTCCTCGTCTCCCTCGTCCACCGGTTCGTCCGGAGGCGTCGACGCATCCCGGATCACCCTGCGCAGCCCGGCCGAACTGGCCGACGCGCTGCCCTACATGCTCGGCTTCCACCCGAGCGACTCCCTGGTCATGGTCGCCGTCCACGGGGAGGCCGGCCGCTTCGGCGGCCGGCTCCGGGTGGGCATCCCCGCCGCACCCGAGGAATGGGAGGACACCGCCCGGCAGGTCGCCGACTGCCTAATCCGCGGCAGCGTACGGCGCGGGGCCAGGCCCGACGGCATCATCGTCTTCCTCTGCCAGGACCCGCGCCGCGGCGACAGCGCGCAACGGGTGATGACCAGGCTGCGCCCGCTCGCCCAGCGGATCCGGCTGGCCTGCGGGGCCCTTGACGTCCCGGTACTGGAGGCCCTGTGCCTCTCCGCCGAGCGGTACTGGTCCTACTGCTGCCCGGACGAGCGGTGCTGCCCCGCCGAGGGCACCGCCCTGGCCGCCCCCGGGACCTCGGTGATGGCCGCGGCGGCCACCTTCGCCGGACTCCGGGTACGCGGCTCCCTCCGGGAGATCGAGCACCGGCTGGCACCGCTGCGCGGGGCGGTGGCCGAGGAAATGGAGGCGGCCCTGGACCGGGCGGCCGTCGCGCTGGTGCCGAAGATCCTCGACGGGGCCACCCGGGAGGAGGTCGGGGCGGAGACCGTCCTGCTCGCCCGCGCGCTGATCCAGCGCATGACCCTGGCCCCGCCGGCCGAAGGCGGCGGACGGGGAGCCGACGCCCGGGACGACGGACTGCTCGGCCACGACGAGGCCGCCTCCCTGATCCTCGGGCTCCAGGACCGGGAGATCCGCGACATCGCCGCCGAGTGGATGGAGGGCGAGGAGGCGGCCCCCGCCCTGCGGCTCTGGCGGGCCCTGGCCCGGCGCTGCGTCGGGGCCTACGGGGAACACGCGGCGGCTCCCCTCACCCTGGCGGGCTGGGTCTCCTGGTCCACCGGGGACGAGCCGACGGCCAGGATCGCCCTGGGGCTGGCCCTGCGGGCGGACGACGGCTACCGCTTCGCGCAGCTGCTCCACCACGCCTGCAACGAGGGGATCGACCCGGAGGGACTGCGGGAGTGCCTGCGGGAGGAGCGCCGCCGCCGGGAGCCGCGCCGGGGGCGCCGGCCCGCACCACCCCGCCGGGCGGGCGCGGCCACCAGGCCGCCCGGCCGCCCGGGCCGGACTCTCGGCCGCCACGAGTCCGGCAGCCGAGAGTCCGGCAGCACGGCGGGGAGCGAGCAGTGAGGCGCGGACGGGGCCGGGCGGCGGGCCTGGTCCTGGGTCGGGCCGGCGGTGGTGGGCGCGGCCCGGGCCGGGTCTGCGGGGACGTGCTCCACGGGTGGCTGCGGGGAGGGGTGCGGGCGGTCCTGTGGTGGCGGCCCCCGCGGAGCCGGGTGCTCCGCCGGGCGCAGCCCCCACCGGGGCCCGTGACCCGGGCGGGGGCGGGGGCGTTGCGCTGGGGGGTGGTGGGGACCCGGCCGCGCCGCCGCCCAGCCGATCCACCCGGAGCGCAGACAAGGCGACCCATGTCCCACCCCGTACCCCCCGCCCGCACGGCTCCCGCCCGGACGGCTCCCGCCCGCAGGGCCGACCTGCCGCCCGTGCACGGCGCCGTCATCTGCGTCTCCGCGCCGTGCCTGGTCGTCTCGCCCGAGCACGGCCAGCTCACCGGGCGGGGGGCCGACGGGATCTACCGGTCCGGGCTGCGGCTGCTGTCCCGCTGCGTGCTGCGCGTCGCCGGCCGGGACCCGGTCGCGGTCCAGGGCCGCAGCCTCGGCGCCGACCGGGCCTCCTTCACCGCGACCGTCCGCACCGGAGCCGAGCCCGGGCCCGATCCCGACGTCGGAGTCGAGCGGATCCGGCACGCCGACGGCACCGAGCGGATCACCCTGCGCAGCTTCACCGGCCGGGCCCTGCGGATCCCCGTGGAGATCTCGCTCGGCACCGACCTCGCGGAGCTGGCCGATGTGGCCGCCGGCCGGGCCGGTCCGGAGCTGCCCGCCGGGGTGCACGCCGCCGGGCTCCGCTGGACCAAGGGCGGGGCCCAGGCCGTCACTGCGGTCGAGCCGCCCCCCGACGACGCCCTGGCCTCGGCCGGGCTGCTGCGCTGGCAGCTCGACCTGCGCCCCGGGGAATCCCGCACCATCGAGCTGCGGACCACCCGGGACCGAGGGGGCCGGGCCGCCGCCGGGCAGGTGGCCAATCCGCTGTCCGGCGACGCCCGCGCCGAGGGGGACGATCCGCGGGCCGAGGACTGGCTGCGCACCAGCGTGCAGGACCTGGGCGCGCTGCTGCTCAGGGACCCGAAGGAGCCGGCCGACAGCTACGCGGCGGCCGGAGTGCCGTGGAGGCTCGGACTGGCCCCGGCGGAGTCCCTGTGGGCGGCCCGCATGGCGCTCCCGCTCGGCACCGGACTGGCCGCCGCGACCCTGCGGATCCTGGCCCGGACCCAGACCGGGGGGCGGGGCGGGGACGCGGGGAGGATCCCGGGGCCGCTGCGGGGGGCGGGGCCGCAGCTGCCCCCGGGGTGCACCGGGACCGAGGCGACGCTCGCCTTCCCCGCGGTGCTCGCCGAAGCCCGGCTCTGGGGGATGCCCGAGGCGGAGCTGGCCCAGCTGCTCCCCGCCGCCGAGCGGTGCCTGGACTGGCTCCGGGGCGCCTTCGGGGAGGACGGCTTCCTGGCCGATCCCGATCCGGGACCCCGGCGCTGTGAAACCCAGGCCCACGCCCATCGCGCCGCGCTCCTGGGAGCCGACCTGCTCGCCGGGTGCGGGCGCCCCGGAGCCGCCGAGTGGCGGGACCGGGCCGCCGCGCTGCGGGAGCGGTTCGCAGCCCGCTTCTGGGTCGACGGCCCCGACGGGGGCCGGCCCGCGGCGGCCCTGCATCCCGACGGGCGGCCCCTGCCCCGGCTGACGGGG
Source organism: Streptomyces sp. TBY4 (assembly GCF_024213195.1). Taxonomy (GTDB): domain Bacteria; phylum Actinomycetota; class Actinomycetes; order Streptomycetales; family Streptomycetaceae; genus Streptomyces. The sequence continues at coordinate 103,021 of NZ_JANAVF010000015.1, forward strand.
GCCGCCGCCCACCTGCTGGACACCGGGCTGCTCGGCGGCGGCAGGCTCGCGCGCGGGCTGCTCGACGGGGTCCGTACCGAGCAGCTGGCCCGGCTCCTCGGAGCCCCCGCCATGGATTGCGGGTGGGGGCTGCGGAGCATGGCGGTCCGGGAGCCGGGGCACAACCCGTTCGGGTACCGCTCGGGCGCGGTACGGCCGTACGAGAGCGCGGTCGCCGTGGCCGGCCTGGCCCAGGCGGGCTTCGAGAAGGAGGCCACGGGGCTGCTGCGGGGCCTGCTGGATGCGGCGGATCGCTTCGGGTACCGCCTCCCGGAGATGTATGCCGCCGAGCAGCGCACCGCGGGCAGCGCTCCGCTTCCGCATCCGGCGGCCTGCCGCCCGGCCGCGGTCGCGGCGGCCGCGGGGATCCACGTCCTGACCGCGCTGGCCGGGATCCGCCCGGACGCCCCCGCCGGAACGGTCGCCCTCGTACCGCTCCCCGGCGCTCCGCTCGGCGGGCTCCGCCTCTCGGGGCTTCGGGTTTCGGGGGAACCCTTCGCCGTCCGGATCAGCCGGCTGGGCCTGGGCATGGTGGAGGAGGCCGCGGATGCGCTGCAACTGGGTGGCTAGTGCTGTGACCGGAAAGGTTCACCGGGTCGCGACGCCCGGCACGGCACCTCGCCGCGTTGTCGGACCGCGGCGGTACGTCCAGTACGAGCCGCGGTCCTCCGCCTTGCGATGCACCGCACCGGACGCCGCGACCCGGCAAACCTTTCCGGCCACAGCACTAGGCGGCGCCCCGCGGATCGGGCCGGATCGGGCCGGGGCTTCCGGTTCCCGGCTCGGAAGATCCCCAAAGCTCTGTTTATCGTCAGGCAGACGACTATGATCGCCGCATGTCGCCCTACGACCCGTCGGCCTTTCCGCCCTTCGCCGTCACCGTCGACCTGGTCGTGCTCACCGTACGGCGCCACGCGCTCTGCGCGCTGGTCGTCCGACGGGGTGAGCAGCCGTTCCAGGGACGCTGGGCGCTGCCCGGCGGCTTCGTGCGCGGGGACGAGGACCTGTCGGCGGCCGCGGCCCGCGAACTCTCCGAGGAGACCGGCCTCTGCGCCCACGACCCGGCTGCTCCGGACGTGGGCAACGGGGCGCACCTCGAACAGCTGGCGACCTACGGTGATCCGAAGCGGGATCCGCGCATGCGCGTGGTCAGCGTCGCGCATCTGGTGCTGGCTCCGGACCTGCCCGCCCCGCGGGCCGGGGGCGATGCCAACAGCGCGCGCTGGGCCCCCGTCGACGAGCTCCTCCAGATGGACGCCCAGACCGGAGCCGGACTCGCCTTCGACCACGAGCGGATCCTCGCCGACGGGGTCGAGCGCGCCCGCTCGAAGATCGAGTACTCCTCGCTGGCCACCGCCTTCTGCCCGCCCGAATTCACCGTCGGCGAGCTGCGCCGGGTCTACGAGGCGGTCTGGGGAGTCGCCCTCGACCCCCGCAACTTCCACCGCAAGGTCACCGGCACCCCCGGTTTCCTGGTGCCGGCCGGGGGAACGACGACGCGTCAGGGCGGCCGCCCCGCCCAGCTGTTCCGGGCCGGCGGGGCCACCCTGCTCAACCCGCCGATGCTGCGTCCCGAGGTCTGAGGACCGGAGGCCCGAGGCGGCCGTGGCCCCTGCGGCGCCGATACACGCCGGATGGGGTTACGGCTTAAATCGGACATATCGCGTTATCTTGTTAGCGGTATTCATCCTGCCGCAGAGCGGTCTCACCCCCCGCGAGAGAAGCGATGCTCCAGGCCATCGGACTCACCAGCACCCCCCGCCGCAACCTCCCGCCCCTCGTGGACGACCTCACCTTCGAGGCCCGCCCCGGGAGCGTGACCGCACTGCTCGGCGAGCCGGGCTCGGGCAAGACCACCGCACTGCGGCTCATGCTCGAACTCGAACCGGGCCGCGGGGTCACCTACTTCCGCGGGCGCCCCCTGCACCGGATCCCGCAGCCGGGCCGCGAGGTGGGCGTGCTCCTCGGAGATCTCCCCGGCAATCCCTCGCGCACCGTGCGCGGTCAGCTGCGGATGCTCTGCGCCGCCGCCGGCGTGCCGGCCGCGCGGGCCGACGCCATGCTGGAGGTCGTCGGGGTCGCGGGACTGCGCGACGAGCGGCTCGGATCCCTCTCGCTCGGCATGGAGCGCAGGGTCGCGCTGGCCGCCGCACTGCTCGCCGACCCCTGCACGCTCCTCCTCGACGAGCCCGCGGCCGGGCTCTCGCCCCGTGAACGGAGCTGGCTGCACGGGCTGCTGCGCGGCCACGCCTCCCTGGGTGGCGCGGTGCTCTTCACCACCGACGACGCGAAGGAGGCCGCCCGCAGCGCGGACCGGGTCGTGAGCATCGAGGCGGGCCGGCTCGTCGCCGACCAGGACGCCGCGGAGTTCGCCCGGACCCGGCTGCGTCCTCGGGTCGCCGTGCGCACCCCGCACGCCGCCCGGCTGGCCGACGTACTGGGCCGGGAGGCGCGGGCGGCCCGGCGCACCGTGGAGATCGTGGAGGAGAGCGGCATCAGGCTGTCCGTCTACGGCAGCAACTGTGCCGAGGTCGGCGAGGCCGCCTTCCGGCACGGCGTGCTCGTCCACCAGCTCGCCGACGAGACCGGCGACGCGGGAGCGCGGCCGTCGCTGCCGCGCGCCCGGGACCACGCCGGGGCCCCGGACCCGGCCGCGCCCGGCGAGGGCACTGCGTCCACCGCGTCCACCGCGTCCACCGCGTCCACCGCGTCCGCCGCGTCCGCCGCGTCCGCCGCGTCCGCCGCGTCCGCCGCGTCCGCCGCGTCCGCCGCGTCCGCCGCGTCCGGCGCGTCCGGCGCGGGTGGTGGCGAGCGGTCGCGCTCCGCCCGGCCGCCTCGGCCCGCCTCGGCCGTGCGCCGGCTCGGTGGCCCGCTGCGGCCCCTGCGCTACGAGCTGCACCGGATCTTCGGCACCGCCACCCCCGCGCTCACCGCCGCCTTCGTCGTCGCCGTCTCCGTCGTCACGGCGCTGGTGCTGGCCCGGGCCGGCCACACCCCGCAGAACAGGTTGCTCGCTGCCTGGCCGGAGTTGCTCCCGTTGCCGCCCGCGGCGCTCGGCGCCGGACTGCTCGGGGCCCTGGCCTTCGGCGAGGAGTACCGCTATCCCGCGCTCGCAGCCGACCGCGGCACCGTCCCGCGCCGGCTCGGGCTGCTCACGGCCAAACTCGGCGTCAGCGCGGCCCTGGCGCTGCTGCTCGGCGCCCTCGCGGTGACCGCCGACGCCGCCGCCCTGACGCTGGTGTTCGGCAGCGCGCCGCTCCGTACCCCCGCAGAGTGGCTCTCCCCGGGCGCCAGTTGGGCGGGTCTGCTGATCGGCTGCGCCTGGGCGGGGGTCCTGGCCTCCGGCGTCTTCCGGTCCGCCTCCGCGGGCCTGGCCGCGGTGCTCGCCGTACCGGTGATGGTCGTACCGCTGGTGCGCAAGGCGCTGGACGGGCCGTCCGCGTACCCGGTCACCGGACTCGCGGAGCGGCTGCGCGGGCTGGCCTGGGCGCAGTGGCCGCCGGAGGCGGACCGGGTGGTGCTCGGGGCGATCCGGGTGATGGCCCAACCGGTGGGAACCGCCCTGGTGTTGTCGCTGATGGTCCTGTTGTGCGCCTATGGGTTCACAGGACTGCGCGGCCGCGTCCGTTTGTGAGGGATCGTTGGTGATCGTTCCGGCGCCGGTCCGGACCCAACGGGACCGTTGTGGTCCACATCAGGTCCGACGGACCGCAACTCCCCGCAAAAGGCCCGGTTCTTTACGATAAGTCGTCAATTGCGTAGGTGGCACCGATCACCCTTTCGTGTGCTTTTCACCAAAGACCTCAAGGGTCGCGGAGACACGGCCGACAAAGGATTCGTGAGTACCCTTGCGCACACCATGATGACCGCCGCCCGCCATGCCGATTCCGGCCTCGCCGGCGCGGGCGAACTCGACCGCTACCCCTACCCGGAGGCCTCGGGGGCCGACCGGGTGGGAGTGCCCCACTGGGACGGATCCGACGTCGAGTTGAGCCGGGTCGGCCGCCGCGCCGCCGGCAGCCGCGGCCGCGGACTGCACGGCCAACTCGTCCAGCAGCTCGGCCAGATGATCGTCTCCGGCGACCTCGGCGCGGACCGCCCGCTGGTCCCCGAGGAGATCGGGCAGCGTTTCGAGGTCTCCCGCACCGTCGTCCGCGAATCGCTGCGGGTCCTGGAGGCCAAGGGCCTCGTCAGCGCCCGCCCCAACGTCGGTACCCGGGTCCGTCCGGTCGCCGACTGGAACCTGCTCGACCCCGACATCATCGAGTGGCGCGCCTTCGGCCCGCAGCGCGACGACCAGCGCCGCGAGCTCGGCGAGCTCCGCTGGACCATCGAACCGCTGGCCGCCCGCCTCGCCGCCGGCCACGGCCGCCCGGAGGTCCAGCAGCGCCTCGCCGACATGGTCGAGATCATGGGACACGCGCTCGGGCAGGGAGACTCGATCACCTTCGCGCGTGCGGACAACGAGTTCCACGCCCTGCTCATCCAGGTCGCGGCCAACCGCATGCTGGAACACCTCTCCGGCATCGTCTCCGCCGCCCTGCAGGTGTCCGGCGCTCCCGTCACCGCCTGCGACCGCCCCAGCGAGACCTGCGTCGCGCACCACGCGCGCATGGTCGAGGCCCTCGCCACCGGTGACGCGATGGGCGCGGAGAACGCCATGCGCCAGCTCCTGACGGTGCATCCGGAGGTCGAGCGCGTGGTCCCCGCCCCGCGCGAGCACTGACGGGCGGCGGCGCGCGGGCACGGGTGAGGGCGCGGACCTGCCGGTGGGGCGCCGCTCCCGGGCGGCACCCCCGGCCGGAGCCGGGGGAGTCGTCCGGCCCGCGAAGCGGGGCGTGTTCGGACACACCGGGCGTGCAGAAATAACGGTATGACCGGCATGGCATCGAACGGGGTGTGACTCGGGCCACGAAGATTGGGCGTAACGCTCCGCGAGGTCACGCGATGACCTAAGAGGTGATGGCCGACGGAGGGAAGACAGCAGCCCTTGGGGGTGCTGTGCAGCTCCCCGGCCCCTGCCCGCGCCCCCGGCCCATCCCCAGTCGGTGGTCGTCGGCTCCGGTCCAGCACCACCAGGCCGGGGTCGGAAGCCGTTTCCATCGTTCCGAGAGGTTGTTCGTGTCGGCCAGCACATCCCGTACGCTCCCGCCGGAGATCGCCGATTCCGAGTCTGTGATGGCGCTCATCGAGCGGGGCAAGGCCGAGGGGCAGATCGCCGGCGATGACGTGCGTCGGGCCTTCGAGGCTGACCAGATTCCTGCGACCCAGTGGAAGAATGTTCTGCGCAGCCTCAACCAGATCCTCGAGGAAGAGGGTGTGACGCTGATGGTCAGTGCCGCGGAGTCGCCCAAGCGCACCACCCGCAAGAGCGTCGCAGCGAAGAGCCCCGTCAAGCGGACGGCCACCGAGCCCGTCGCCAAGAAGGCGGCAGCGGCGGCCGTGCCCGCCGCACCGGACGCGGTGGCCGAGGTGGCGGAACCGGCGCCCGTCGACATCGACGCCGGACTCGCGGAGGGGACCGCGACCGAGCCCGCCGCCAAGAAGACGGCGGCGAAGAAGACGGCGGCGAAGAAGGCCGCGCCCGCCAAGAAGACCACGGCGAAGAAGACGGCGGCGAAGAAGACCGCCGCCAAGAAGGACGCGGACGAAGCGGGCGAGGAAGAGGCCGGGGAAGAGGGTCCCGGAGCCGCCAAGGCCGAGTCCGAGGACGAGGAGGAAGGCGCCGAGAGCAAGGGCTTCGTCATCTCGGACGACGAGGACGACGCCCCGGCCCAGCAGGTCGCCGTGGCCGGCGCCACCGCCGACCCCGTCAAGGACTACCTCAAGCAGATCGGCAAGGTCCCCCTCCTCAACGCCGAGCAGGAGGTCGAGCTCGCCAAGCGCATCGAGGCCGGGCTCTTCGGCGAGGACAAGCTCGCCAACTCCGACAAGCTGGCGCCCAAGCTCAAGCGCGAGCTGGAGATCATCGCCGAGGACGGCCGCCGGGCCAAGAACCACCTGCTGGAGGCCAACCTCCGCCTCGTGGTCTCCCTCGCCAAGCGCTACACCGGCCGCGGCATGCTCTTCCTGGACCTGATCCAGGAGGGCAACCTGGGCCTGATCCGCGCCGTGGAGAAGTTCGACTACACCAAGGGCTACAAGTTCTCCACGTACGCCACCTGGTGGATCCGGCAGGCGATCACCCGCGCCATGGCCGACCAGGCCCGCACCATCCGCATCCCGGTGCACATGGTCGAGGTCATCAACAAGCTGGCCCGGGTCCAGCGCCAGATGCTCCAGGACCTGGGCCGCGAGCCCACCCCGGAGGAGCTGGCCAAGGAACTCGACATGACCCCCGAGAAGGTCATCGAGGTCCAGAAGTACGGCCGCGAGCCGATCTCCCTGCACACCCCGCTCGGCGAGGACGGCGACAGCGAGTTCGGTGACCTCATCGAGGACTCCGAGGCGGTCGTACCGGCCGATGCCGTGAGCTTCACGCTCCTGCAGGAGCAGCTGCACTCGGTCCTCGACACGCTGAGCGAGCGCGAGGCGGGCGTGGTCTCCATGCGCTTCGGCCTCACGGACGGCCAGCCGAAGACCCTCGACGAGATCGGCAAGGTCTACGGGGTCACCCGTGAGCGCATCCGCCAGATCGAGTCGAAGACCATGTCGAAGCTCCGCCACCCGTCGCGGTCCCAGGTGCTGCGGGACTACCTCGACTGACACGGACCAGGACCGGAAGGGCCGGACCGGGCGCGGCGCGGGGGTCGCCGCAGGTCGTCGCCGGTGGCCGCGCGGGTGCGCACGGCCACCGGGCGTCCCACTCTGAGTGGAGTCATGCACACTCGGAGTCAGGAGGCCTCATGCGTCGTCCCTTTGCCCGTGTCCTGGCGGGAGCGCTGACCCTGGCGGCGGGAGCGGCGGCGGCGCCGCTCTTCCAGGCGCCGCGAGCGGCCGCGGACAGCGTGGTGATCGGCGGGAAGCCCGTGAAGGTGGCCGACGCCCCCTGGGTCGTGGCCCTCGCGAGCCGTGACCGGTTCGGGGGTACGCGCGGCGGCCAGTTCTGCGGGGGCGTGCTCGTCACCCCGACCAAAGTGGTGACCGCGGCCCACTGCCTGGGGCGTCAGGTGCTGGGCGGCCCGGTCGACTCCGTCCGCGACTTCCAGGTGATCACCGGCCGTACGGAGCTGCGCGCGAGCGAGGGCCGGGAGATCGCGGTGCGTTCCGCCCGGGTGAACCCGGCGTACGACCCGGGCAGCAATGCCGGCGACCTGGCCGTCCTGGAGCTGGCCGAGGCCGTGGCCGCGCAGAGCGTGCTGCCGATGGCCGATCCCGGGCATCCGGCCTACGGGGCGGGCACCGAGGCCGCCGTGTACGGCTGGGGCGACACCAGCGGCTTCGGTGACTACGCCTACGCGCTGCGGGCCGCCAGGGTGACGGTGCTGGCGGACGAGGTGTGCGGGCGGGCCTACCCCGGAGACGCCGACGGTCAGTACCGGGCCGACTCCATGGTGTGCGCGGGGGACCGCGAGGGCGGCAAGGACGCCTGCCAGGGGGACAGCGGCGGCCCCCTCGTGGCCCAGGGCCGGCTGATCGGGCTGGTGTCCTGGGGGCGCGGCTGCGGGCGCGCCGACAGCCCGGGGGTGTACACGCGCGTCGCACCGCTGATCGGCTTCGTCACCGACCCCGTCAGCGGCCCGGAGGCGGCCCGGGGGGAGCTGGGCCGTCCTGGTGCCCGGGGGATGCTGGGGATCGGCGTACGCCCCGCCCAGGGGCCCGGGAGGGGCCTCGCGGAGGGGGACCGGCCCGCGCCGAAGCGCTGAGCCCGTCCGCCGAGCCCGTCCGCCGAACCGTGTCCGGACATGAGGACGGGCGGTCCCTCTGGGTCGCAGAGGTACCGCCCGTCGACCGGCTTCGCCGGTCCTGGCTCGTCGGATGCGAGGTGTAGGCCTGTGTCAGCGGTCCTCGGGTTCGGCGGCACTGGCCGCCGGAGCGGACGTAAGCCGCTCGGTCTCATCCTGTATTTCCGCGGCGATCTTCTTGAGTTCCGGCTCGAACTTGCGCCCGTGGTGGGCGCAGAAGAGCAGTTCACCGCCGCTCAGCAGGACGACGCGCAGATATGCCTGGGCGCCGCAACGGTCGCATCGGTCAGCGGCCGTCAGCGGGGTCGCGGGTGTCAGAACAGTAGTCACGTCGCCTCTTCTCTAGCTCGACGAGCTGTCGTACCAGGGTCAACATCCAACCAGGCCGAAAACGTTCCCGCTCGCGGCTTTTCCTCGAAACTTCCTTCCGAAGCTGGCCGGCCGTTGCCGGTTGGCGGCGAAGGAGCCGTATTGCGTTGCTTTACGGTTTCGCGTTGTCAGGTCGTTCGCTTGTCGCAGTTCTGCCCTCTCCGGCTGAGTGCCGGTTGTTCATGAGGACGTGCCCGAACACTAAATGGTTCATGCGCGGAAGGGAACGTGATGTTTGCTTCACTCCCACGGGGGATCGAACATGCGTACGGACCTGCACTAGGCTGAGGAAGGGGCTGGGGTGGCGTTGCATCGGCTCTACCAGGCCTCGGTACCCTTCCAGCGGCAACCGAGCCACCACTGCGCCCGACCGGGCCAGAAAAAGAATTCAGCGAGGAGCGAACTGCGTGACCGCCGACACGTCCGTGCCTTCCAGCGCACTGCTGACCGGAGCAGACCGGGACGGCTCCAACTACACCGCGCGGCACCTGCTCGTCCTCGAAGGCCTCGAGGCCGTCCGCAAGCGCCCCGGCATGTATATCGGCTCCACCGACAGCCGGGGCCTCATGCACTGCCTCTGGGAGATCATCGACAATTCCGTCGATGAGGCCCTGGGCGGCTACTGCGACCACATCGAGGTGATCCTCCACGAGGACGCCTCCGTGGAGGTCCGCGACAACGGCCGCGGTATCCCCGTGGACGTCGAGCCCAAGACCGGCCTCTCCGGCGTCGAGGTCGTCATGACCAAGCTGCACGCCGGCGGCAAGTTCGGCGGCGGGTCGTACGCGGCCTCCGGCGGCCTGCACGGCGTGGGCGCCTCCGTGGTCAACGCCCTCTCCGCCCGTCTCGACGTCGAGGTCGACCGGGGCAGCTCCACGCACGCGATCAGCTTCCGGCGCGGCGTCCCCGGCATGTTCACGGAGCAGGGCCCCGACAGCCCCTTCGACCCGGCCAACGGCCTGCGCAAGGTCAAGCGGATCGCCAAGGGCAAGACCGGCACCCGCATCCGGTACTGGGCCGACCGGCAGATCTTCCTCAAGGACGCCAAGCTCACTCTGGACACGCTCTACCAGCGCGCCCGCCAGACGGCCTTCCTCGTGCCCGGCCTGACCATCGTGGTCCGCGACGAGCGGGCCCTGGAAGGGGCCGGCAAGACCGAGGAGACCTTCCGCTTCGACGGGGGCATCAGCGAGTTCTGCGAGTACCTCGCCCAGGACAAGGCGGCCTGCGACGTCCTGCGCCTGACCGGCACCGGGACCTTCAAGGAGACCGTCCCGGTCCTCGACGACCGCGGCCACATGACCCCCACCGAGGTCACCCGCGAGCTCGGCGTGGACATCGCCCTGCGCTGGGGCACGGGGTACGAGACGAACGTCAAGTCGTTCGTGAACATCATCGCCACCCCCAAGGGCGGCACCCACATCTCCGGCTTCGAGCGCTCGGTCACCAAGACCGTGAACGAGGTGCTGCGCTCCGCGAAGCTGCTGCGCGTGGCCGAGGACGACGTGGTCAAGGACGACGCGATGGAGGGCATGACGGCGGTCGTCACCGTCCGCCTCGCCGAGCCGCAGTTCGAGGGCCAGACCAAGGAGGTGCTCGGCACCTCGGCGGCCACCCGGATCGTCGCGGCCGTCGTCGCCAAGGAGCTCAAGGCCTTCCTGACCTCCACCAAGCGGGACGACAAGCAGCAGGCCCGCTCGGTGATGGAGAAGATCGTCGCGGCCGCCCGGACCCGCATCGCGGCCCGTCAGCACAAGGAGGCGCAGCGCCGCAAGACCGCGCTGGAGTCCTCCTCGCTGCCCGCCAAGCTGGCCGACTGCCGCAGCGACGACGTGGAGCGCAGCGAGCTCTTCATCGTCGAGGGGGACTCGGCGCTCGGTACGGCCAAGCTCGCCCGGAACTCCGAGTTCCAGGCGCTGCTGCCCATCCGGGGCAAGATCCTCAACGTCCAGAAGTCCTCGGTCTCGGACATGCTCAAGAACGCCGAGTGCGGGGCGATCATCCAGGTCATAGGAGCCGGCTCGGGCCGGACCTTCGACATCGACGCCGCCCGGTACGGGAAGATCGTCCTGCTCGTGGACGCCGATGTGGACGGCGCGCACATCCGCTGCCTGCTGCTCACGCTCTTCCAGCGCTACATGCGCCCGATGGTCGAGGCGGGCCGGGTCTTCGCGGCCGTTCCGCCGCTGCACCGGATCGAGCTGGTCCAGCCCAAGAAGGGCCAGGACAAGTACGTCTACACGTACTCGGACAACGAGCTGCGCCAGACCCTGCTGGAGTACCAGCGCAAGAACATCCGGTACAAGGACTCGATCCAGCGCTACAAGGGCCTCGGCGAGATGGATGCCGACCAGCTGGCGGAGACCACCATGGATCCCCGCTTCCGCACCCTGCGCCGGATCAACATCGGCGACCTGGACTCGGCCGAGTCGGTCTTCGACCTGCTCATGGGCAACGAGGTGGCTCCGCGCAAGGAGTTCATCACCAGCTCCGCTGCCACGCTGGACCGCTCGCGGATCGACGCCTGACCTCACCGGGGCCGCCGGAAGCCACCTCGGGACCTCCGGTGGCACTTCCGCGGCACTGGCACACCGGTGCTCTCCGCTCCATCACCTGATGGAGTGAAGAGCACCGGGACACCAGTCCGGAAACCGTCCCTCCCGCACATCCTTGTGGGCACGCGGCCACTGCGGCGGCGGACAAGGAGAGTTCGGTGGACAAGCACGAAGGTCGTGATGCCGGAACGATCCGGCTGGACGACCCCTGGTACGACGCGCTGGCCGTCGGCTGGGGCGAGGGCGGCGGCACGGGCGAGGCGCCCGGCGGCTCGGCGGGCGGCGCGGAAACGTCACCGCCGAACTCCTCCCCGGGCGGCACGCCCCCGCGCGCGGCGTCCGACATCTACCTCGAAGTGCAGCGCAGCGCCGCCTTCCAGGAGGTGCGCAGCCGCTACCGCAGGTTCGTCGTCCCGGCGACGGTCGCCTTCTTCCTCTGGTACGTCGCCTACGTGATCGCCGCCACCACGGCGCCCGGCATGATGGCCCGGCCGGTGTTCGGATCCGTCAACGTGGCCCTGCTGGCGGGCCTCGGCCAGTTCCTCAGCACCTTCCTGCTGACCTGGGCCTACGCCCGCCACGCCCGGCTGCGACGGGACCGCGCGGCGCTGGACCTGCGCTGGACGGTCTTCGAGCAGGAGCAGGTCCGCCGGGCGGACGCGGGGGAGCGCACCCGCGCACGGGGGGCCGGCCGGTGACCACCGAGCACCAGACCCTGGCGCTGCTCCTGTTCAGCGTCTTCATCGCCGTCACCCTGGGCATCACCACCTGGGTGAGCCGCAACCGGCACGGCTCGGCCGAGGAGTTCTACGCGGGCGGCCGGCTGTTCTCCCCGATGGAGAACGGTTTCGCCATCGCCGGCGACTACATGTCCGCCGCCTCCTTCCTCGGCATCTCCGGCCTCATCGCCCTCTTCGGCTACGACGGCCTGCTGTACTCGGTGGGCTTCCTCGTGGCCTGGCTGGTCGTCCTGTTCCTCGTCGCCGAACTCGTCCGCAACTGCGGCCGGTTCACCCTCGCCGACGTGGTCGCCGCGCGGATGAGCGAGCGGCCGGTGCGGATCGCCGCCGGCACCTCGTCGGTGGTCGTCTCCGTGCTGTACCTCGTCGCGCAGATGGTCGGCGCGGGCAGCCTCGTGGGCCTGCTGCTCGCCGATTCGGGCCGGACCGCGCGGACGCTGACCGTCATCGGGGTCGGCGCCCTCATGGTGATCTACGTGTCCTTCGGCGGCATGCGGGCCACCACCTGGATCCAGATCGTCAAGGCCGTGCTGCTGATGGGCGGGGCGATCACCCTGACGGTGCTCGTCCTGCTGCGCTTCCACGGGAACTTCGACCAGCTGCTCAGCACCGCCGCCGAGCGCAGCGGGCACGGCGACCGCTTCCTGGGCCCCGGGCTCAAGTACGGCGGGGACTGGACGGCCCGCTTCGACTTCATCAGCCTCGGGCTCGCCCTGGTTCTGGGGACGGCCGGGCTGCCGCACATCCTGTCCCGCTTCTACACCGTGCCCACGGCGCGGGCGGCCCGCCGGTCAGTGGTGTGGGCGATCGGCCTCATCGGCGGCTTCTACCTGATGACCATCGTGCTCGGCTTCGGCGCGGCGGCACTGCTCGGGCCGGATCAGGTCAGGAGCTCCAATGCCTCGGGGAACACGGCGGTTCCGCTGCTCGCGGCCTTCCTCGGCGGCGGGGCCGATTCGACCGGCGGCGCGGTGCTGTTCGCCTTCGTGGCGGCCATCGCCTTCGCGACCATCCTCGCGGTGGTCGCGGGGATCACCCTCGCCTCCTCGGCCTCCGTCGCGCACGACCTGTACGCCTCGCTCAAGCGCCGCCACGCCCGGCAGCGCAGCGAGGTGGCGGTGGCCAGGGTGGCGGCCGTCGGGATCGGGGCGGTGGCGATCGCGCTGGGTCTGCTCGCACAGGACCTGAACGTGGCCTTCCTGGTGGGCCTGGCCTTCGCGGTGGCGGCCTCGGCGAACCTGCCGGTGCTCCTGTACTCGCTGTTCTGGCGCGGTTTCACCACGCGGGGCGCGGTCTGGTCGGTGTACGGGGGGCTGCTCCCGGCCGTGGTGCTGGTGGCCTTGTCCCCGGTGGTCTCCGGCAGCCCCGAATCGCTGTTCCCGGGCGTGGACTTCCAGCTCTTCCCGCTCCAGAACCCGGGCCTCGTGTCCATTCCGCTGGGCTTCCTGGCGGGCTGGCTGGGCACCGTGACCTCGGCGGAGGAGCCGGACGAGCGGCGGCACGCCGAGACCGAGGTCCGCTCGCTGACGGGGGCCGGGGCGGTTTAGGGCGCCACGTCACCCCAGGTCACCCCGGGGTGGGCGGGCGCCAGGCGTAGCGGTGTTCCGGGCGGCCCGTCTCGCCGTACCGGAGGGCGAGGACGACGCGGCCGGCGCGGTCGAGGAGCTTGAGGTAACGCTGTGCGGTCTGGCGGCTGATGCCCGCGCGGTCGGCGATCTGCTGGGTGGAGAGCGGGCCCTCGGCTGCGCGCAGGATCCCGCGCACCAGGTCGGCGGTGGTGGGGGAGTGGCCCTTGGGGAGGTCGCTCGGGGCGTCGGCGCCGGCCGCGGCGAGGGCGCCGAAGATCCGGTCCACCTCCGCCTGTTCGGCCTCGCCGCCCGTGTCCAGGGTGCGCCGCAGGGCCCCGTAGGCCTCCAGACGGGTGCGCAGGCCCGCGAAGGTGAAGGGCTTCACCAGGTACTGGAGGGCGCCGAGGCGCATCGCGGCCTGGACGGTGGCCAGGTCGCGGGCGGCCGTCACCATGATCACGTCGGTCCCCCGGCCGTGCTCGCGCAGGCGCCGGACCAGGTCGAGGCCGTTCCCGTCCGGGAGGTAGTGGTCGAGGAGGATCAGGTCCACCGGGTGGGACTCCAGGAGCTCCAGCGCCTCCGCGGCGCAGTGGGCCCGGGCCGTCGTGCGGAAGCCGGGCACCCTGTCCACGTAGGCCTCGTTGATCCTGGCCACGCGCGGGTCGTCGTCGACGACCAGTACCTCGAACTCGCTGAAGTCCCTCATCGCAGGGCCTCCGGGAGCACGACGGAGAACTCCGCCCCGCCGTCCGCCGCCTCGCCCGCCCGGACCGTGCCGCCCTGCCGTTCGGCGAGGCGCCGCACCAGGGCGAGACCGAGGCCGCGTCCGCGGTGGGCGCCGGCCGGGGGCTGCTTGGTCGACCAGCCCTCCGTGAAGATCTCCTCGCGGCGTGCCACCGGGACGCCGGGGCCGCTGTCGCGGACCAGCAGCACCGCGGTGCGGCCCTCCGCCCGGACGTCGACCTCGACCAGCGGTGCGGCCGAGCCGACCGCGGCGTCCAGCGCGTTGTCGACCAGGTTGCCGAGGATGGTGACCAGGCCTCCCGGATCGACGAGGCGGTCGGGCAGCAGAGCGGAGTCGGCCAGCCGCAGGGGGACCCCGCGCTCCGCCGCGACCGTGGCCTTGCCCATCAGCAGGGCGGCGAGCAGGGGGTCGTGCACCTTCTCGGTGACCTGCTCGGCGGTGCTGCGGTGCACGCCGACCACCTCCGTGACGAACTCCACGGCTTCCTCGTACAGGCCCAGTTCCAGGAGGCCCAGGAGGGTGTGCAGCCGGTTGGCGTGCTCGTGGTCCTGGGCGCGCAGGGCGTCGATCAGGCCCTTGGTGGAGTCGAGCTCGCGGCCCAGGTGCTCCAGCTCGGTGCGGTCGCGCAGGGTGGCCACGGCTCCGCCGTCCTCGGTGGGCATCCGGTTGGCGAGCAGGACCCGGGTGCCCTGGACGGTGAGCAGGTCGCGGCCGGTGACCCGGCCGGTGAGCACGTCGGCGGTGCGGCCCGCGCCGAGCACCTCGTCGAGGGCGCTCCCCGCGAGGGCACGGGCCTCCTCGGGCGCCAGGCCCAGCAGCCGGGCCGCCTCGTCGTTGACCAGCCGGATCCGGCCGGTCCGGTCGAGGGCGATCACGCCTTCGCGGATGGAGTGCAGCATCGCCTCGCGTTCGGCGAGCAGGCCCGCGATATCGGAGAAGGCCAGGTCGCGGGTCTGCCGGTGGATCCTGCGCGAGAGCAGGTAGGCGGCCAGGGCCCCCGCGGCCAGGGCGCCGCCCGCGTACGCGAGCAGCCCCGGGATGGCGCCCAGCAGGCGGCCCTGGACGCTGTCGTAGGCGATGCCGACCGATACGGCGCCGACGATCTCGCCGTCGGCGGCGAGCAGGGGGACCTTGCCGCGCGCGGAGCGGCCCAGGGTGCCCTCGTCGATCTCCATGACCTCGCGCCCCGCCAGGACGTCCGCGGGGTCGGTGGAGACGGGCCGCCCGATGCGGTCGGGGCTCGGGTGCGAGCGGCGGATGCCGTCCAGGTCGAGGACCACCACGTACTCGGCGCCGGTGGCCGAGCGGATCCGCTCCGCGGAGGCCTGGACCGGGCTGTCGGGCGAGGGGGCCGAGCCGAGGAGACCGGCGGCCACGGCGGGGTCGGCGGCGGTGCTCTGCGCGATGGCCAGGGCGCGCCGCATGGCCTGGTCGTCGAGCTGCGCGCTCAGCGGGGCCAGGAAGAGGCCGGTGGCCAGAGTGAGGACCCCGGCGGCGATGGCCAGCTGGGTCAGCAGGATCTGGGAGGCGGCCCGTCTGGGGAGCCCGAGGCGCCGAGCGCTCATGTGGAGGAACCGCGGGGACTGCATGAGTACGAACGGTAGGACGGTTCGGGCGTAAGTGGAATGTGGCCCTGTCACGCAAATCTCTTGCGCTATTTGCGCCCAGCTTGCGCAAGAGATGACGGCATGAAAGTGCGGTCAGAGATGTAGACGACTCGGCAAAGCTCTGCAACTCTCGCACCGCACACCGCAAATTTCTATCTCCCATGGTTCAGAAAGTTCATGTCGAGGGACGAGGACATATGAGAAGGCTCAACTGGAGATGGCGGGCCCTGGCCGCCTTGATCAGTACGGCCCTGCTGATGCTGGGCTGGCCCGCTCTGACCGCCGTGGCCGCCGGCGGACCGAGCGTCTCGGCGGGCAGGCCCGCCACCGCGAGCAGTACCAACGGCGCCTACGCCGCCGCCAACGTCACCGACGGCAACCAGTCCTCGTACTGGGAGAGCGCCGGCAGCACCTTCCCGCAATGGGTGCAGACCGACCTCGGCGCCACCACCCGCGTCGACCAGGTGGTGCTCAAGCTCCCCGCCTCCTGGGAGAGCCGCAACCAGACCCTGTCCGTCCAGGGCAGCGCCGACGGCACCAGCTTCAGCACCCTGGTGAGCTCGGCGTCCTACACCTTCGGCCAGGGCGCCGGGAACGTGGTCACCATCGGCTTCCCGGCCACCCAGGCCCGGTACGTGCGGATCGACATCACCGCCAACACCGGCTGGCAGGCCGCCCAGCTCTCCGAGCTGGAGGTCCGCGCCCCCGGTGAGTCCGGGACCAACCTGGCCCTCGGCAAGACGCTGACCGCGAGCAGCAGCACCCAGGTCTACGTGCCGGGCAACGCCAACGACGGCAACACCGCCAGCTACTGGGAGAGCGTCAACAACGCCATGCCCCAGTGGCTCCAGGCCGACCTGGGCTCCTCCGTCCGCGTGGACCGCGTGGTCCTCAAACTCCCCGAGAACTGGGGAGCCCGCACCCAGACCCTCAAGATCCAGGGAGGCGCCAACGGCACGGACTGGACCGACCTGACGGCGTCCAAGGAGTACGCGTTCAACGCCGCCGGCTCCAACACGGTGAGCATCGCCTTCGACGCCACCACCACCCGCTACGTCCGGGTGTGGATAGCGGCCAACTCCGTACAGCCGGGCGGCCAGCTCTCCGAGCTGGAGATCTACGGCCCGACCACCGGCGACACCCAGGCCCCGACCGCCCCGACGGCGCTCGCCTACACCGAGCCCGCGACCGGCCAGATCAAGCTCACTTGGAACGCCGCCACCGACAACACGGGGGTCACCGGGTACGAGGTCTACGCCAACAACCAGCTGCGCACCAGCGTCGCGGGCAACGTCACCACCTACACCGACACCCAGCCGGCCTCCGCGAGCGTGACGTACTTCGTCCGGGCCAAGGACGCGGCCGGCAACCAGTCGGCGAACAGCAACAGCGTGACCCGCGCCGGCGACACCGGTGACACCCAGGCCCCGACCGTCCCGGGGGCGCTGACCTTCACCGAGCCGGCCGCCGGGCAGATCCGGCTGGCCTGGCAGGCTTCCACCGACAACACCGGCGTCACCGGCTACGAGGTGTTCGCCAACAACGTGCTGCTCACCACGGTCGCGGGCAACGTCACCACCTACACCGACACCCAGCCCGCCACCGCCACCGTGAGCTACTTCGTCCGGGCCAAGGACGCTGCGGGCAACCGCTCCGGCGACAGCAACTCCGTGACGCGCAACGGCAGCGGCGGCGGCGGTTCCAACCTGGCCGTCGGCAAGCCCATCGAGGGCTCCTCCGTGATCCACACCTTCGTCGCGGAGAACGCCAACGACAACAGCACCTCCACCTACTGGGAGGGGGCCGGCGGCGCCTACCCGAGCACCCTGACCGTCAAGCTCGGCGCCAACGCCGACGTCGACCGCCTGGTCCTCAAGCTCAACCCGGACAGCAGCTGGGGCGCCCGCACCCAGAACATCCAGGTGCTCGGCCGCGAGCAGAGCGCCTCGGGCGTCACCGGCCTGGTGGCCGCCAAGGACTACGTCTTCAACCCGGCCTCCGGCTCCAACACCGTCACCATCCCGGTGAACGCGCGGGTCGCGGACGTGCAGCTGCGCTTCACCTCCAACACCGGGTCCTCCAACGGCCAGATCGCCGAGTTCCAGGTCATCGGGGTCGCCGCCCCCAACCCGGACCTCCAGGTCACCGCGGTCAGCGCCAGCCCGGCCGCTCCCGTCGAGTCGGACTCCGTCACGCTGTCCGCCACCGTCAGGAACAGCGGCCCGGCCCCGGCGCCGGCGACCGCCGTCTCCTTCCAGCTCGGCGGCTCGAAGATCGCCACCGCCAACGTGCCCGCGCTGGCCTCCGGCGCCACGGCCACCGTCACGGCCGGCATCGGCCCGCGCGACGCGGGCAGCTACCCGCTGAGCGCGGTCGTGGACGAGGCGAACACGGTCATCGAGCAGAACGACACCAACAACAGCCTCACGGGCTCCCCGCTGGTGGTCCGCCCGGTCGACAGCTCCGACCTGGTGGCCTCGTCCGTCGGGTGGTCGCCGGGCGCCCCCTCCGCCGGCCAGTCGGTGGGCTTCTCCGTCACGGTGCAGAACCAGGGCACCGTCGCGGCGGCCTCCGGCACCCACAACGTCACCCTCACCCTGCTGGACGCGGGCGGCGCGACCGTCCGTACGCTGACCGGATCCTTCAGCGGCGCGCTCGCGCCCGGTGCCTCCTCCGCGCCGATCGCGCTCGGCAACTGGACCGCGGCCAACGGCAAGTACACCGTCAAGGTGGTCCTCGCCGACGACGCCAACGAACTGCCGGTCAAGCGCGCCAACAACACCTCCACCAAGCCCTTCTTCGTCGGCCGCGGGGCGAACATGCCCTACGACACCTACGAGGCCGAGGACGGCGTGGTCGGCGGCGGCGCCAATGTCGTCGGCCCCAACCGGACCGTCGGCGACATCGCGGGCGAGGCCTCCGGCCGCAAGGCCGTGAACCTGGACGCGACGGGCGAGTACGTCGAGTTCACCACCCGGGCGGCGACCAACACCCTGGTCACCCGCTTCTCCATCCCGGACGCCCCGGGCGGCGGCGGCATCGACTCCACCATCAACGTCTACGTCAATGGCGTCCTCAAGAAGGCCCTGCCGCTGACCTCGAAGTACGCCTGGCTCTACGGGGCCGAGGCCGGCCCGGGCAACTCGCCCGGCGCTGGGGCCCCGCGGCACATCTACGACGAGGCGAACATCCTCCTCGGCGAGACCGTCCCGCAGGGCAGCAAGATCCGCCTGCAGAAGGACGCGGCGAACACCACCACCTACGCGATCGACTTCGTGAGCCTGGAACAGGCCACGGTCGTCCCCAACCCCGATCCGGCGAGCTACACGGTGCCCGCCGGCCTCACCCACCAGGACGTGCAGAACGCCCTGGACAAGGTCCGCATGGACACCACGGGCAAGCTCGTGGGCGTCTACCTGCCGCCGGGCGACTACCAGACGGCGAGCAAGTTCCAGGTCTACGGGAAGGCCGTGCAGGTCGTCGGCGCCGGACCGTGGTTCACCCGCTTCCACGCCCCGTCCTCGCAGGACAACACCGACAACGGCTGGCGCGCGGAGGGCACCGCGAAGGGCTCCTCCTTCACGGGGTTCGCCTACTTCGGCAACTACACCTCGCGCATCGACGGTCCGGGCAAGGTCTTCGACTTCTCCAACGTGACCGACATGACCATCGACAACGTCTGGAACGAGCACCAGGTGTGCCTGTACTGGGGCGCCAACACCGACCGGATCACGATCAAGAACTCGCGGATCCGCAACACCTTCGCCGACGGCATCAACATGACCAACGGCAGCACGGACAACCTCGTGGCCAACATCGAGGCGCGGTCCACGGGTGACGACAGCTTCGCGCTGTTCTCCGCCATCGACGCGGGCGGCGCGGACATGAAGAACAACGTCTACGAGAACCTGAGCGCCATCCTGACCTGGCGCGCGGCCGGTGTCGCCGTCTACGGCGGCTTCAACAACACCTTCCGCAACATCTACATCGCCGACATCCTCGTCTACTCGGGCATCACCATCAGCTCGCTGGACTTCGGGTATCCGATGAACGGATTCGGGACCGACCCGACGCTCTTCGAGAACATCTCGATCGTCCGGGCCGGAGGCCATTTCTGGGGGGCGCAGACCTTCCCCGGAATCTGGATCTTCTCGGCTTCCAAGGTGTTCCAGGGAATCCGCATCAACAACGTGGACATCGTCGATCCGACCTACAGCGGAATCATGTTCCAGACGCAGTACGTCGGCGGCCAGCCCGTCAATCCCATCAAGGACACCATCCTGAGGGACATCACCATCACGGGGGCGAAGAAGAGCGGTGACGCCTTCGACGCCAAGTCCGGGTTCGGCCTCTGGGCGAACGAGATGCCCGAGGCGGGACAGGGGCCGGCGGTGGGTGAGGTCACCTTCCACAACCTGAAGATGAGCGACAACGCCGTGGACGTGCGCAACACGACCTCGACGTTCAGGATCAACCAGCTGCCGTAGCGGGCGGCCGGCGCAACGGATCGAGGGCGGCGGGGCATCCCTTCGGGGTGCCCCGCCGCTCGGTGGGGCGCGGGGGGTTCCACGCCGGTTTCCGATGGGCCAAACTGGCCGTAATCGAACTGCAAGGAACTTGCATTGTTTGCGCTACTCTTGCGCTCATGACGCGACGACTTGCTCAAGTGGCGAAGAAGGTGGGGGTCAGCGAGGCAACGGTCAGCCGGGTGCTCAACGGCAAGCCGGGCGTCTCGGAGGCGACCCGCCAGTCCGTGCTCACCGCCCTGGACGTCCTCGGCTACGAGCGCCCCACCCAGCTGCGCGGCGAACGGGCCCGGCTGGTCGGCCTGGTCCTGCCGGAACTCCAGAACCCGATCTTCCCCGCCTTCGCCGAGGTGATCGGCGGCGCCCTGGCCCAGCAGGGGCTGACCCCGGTGCTCTGCACGCAGACCACCGGCGGGGTCTCCGAGGCCGACTACGTCGAGCTCCTGCTCCAGCAGCAGGTGTCCGGCGTCGTCTTCGCCGGCGGGCTCTTCGCGCAGGCCGACGCCCCGCACGAGCACTACCGGCTGCTCCACGACCGCAAGGTCCCGGTGGTGCTCGTCAACGCCTCGATAGAGGACCTCGGCTTCCCGTGCGTCTCCTGCGACGACGCCGTCGCGGTCGAACAGGCCTGGCGCCACCTGGCCTCACTCGGCCACGAGCGGATCGGGCTGGTGCTGGGCCCGCCCGACCACATCCCCTCCCTGCGCAAGCTGACGGCCGCCCAGGCCGTCGCCGCGGCGGCCGGCGCCGAGCTGCCCGCCGCGCACGTGGAGCGGGCGCTGTTCTCCCTGGAGGGCGGCCACGCGGCCACCTCGAGGCTGCTGGACCGCGGGGTGACCGGCATCATCTGCGCGAGCGACCCGCTGGCCCTGGGGGCCATCAGAGCGGCCCGGCGGCGCGGGCTCGACGTGCCCGGGGAGGTCTCGGTCGTCGGGTACGACGACTCGGCCTTCATGAACTGCACCGAACCCCCGCTGACCACCGTCCGGCAGCCCATCGAGGCCATGGGCCGGGCGGCCGTGGAGCTGCTCACCGCGCAGATCCAGGGAGCCGCCGTACAGCCCGGGGAGCTGCTCTTCGAGCCCGAGCTCGTCGTGCGGGGCTCCACCGCGCAGGTCCCGCGCCCCCGCCCGGCGTAAAGACCACCCGGCTCCGCGGAGCCGGGCCTTCGACCGCAGAGCGGCCACAGGGCCCCGAAACGTCCCGCTGACGTTTCGGGGCCCTGTTTTGCGTTCCCTGTCCGAGCTGTCCGGCGTCAGGCTGCCAATCTCTTGCGAAATCTGCGCGAGATATTGCGTTCATCTGTCGGTGGTGGTTGAGTGTGCCGCGCTCGCCTCCTTACAGGCCCCACGCCTCCTGCTCGATGCTCGAAGGGGACCACCGATGAGAACCAACATCCGCCGCACCACCGCGACCGCCCTCGTCTCGGCGCTCGCCGTCACCGCCCTCGCGGCCTGCGGCACGAGCAGCAGCGGGGACGACACCAAGAACCAGCCGTCCGGCGGTTCCACGGACGCCTCCGCGCCGCTCGACCCGAAGACCAAGGTCACCATCTCCATCGACTGCATGCCGCCGGCCGCGAAGGCCGCCGAGCTCAAGCAGTGGAAGGAGGACGTGGCGGAGTTCAACAAGACCTACCCGAACGTCACGATCGACGGCCGTTCCACCCCCGGCCAGTGCCTGGAGCCCCCGCGGTTCACGGCGATGCTCAAGGCCAAGTCACAGCCGGACATCTTCTACGCCTACTTCACCGACCTCAAGCAGGTGCTGGACAACGACGGCGCCGAGGACATCTCCTCCTACGTCACGGCCCAGTCGGTCCCGGGCTTCGGCGACATCGACAAGAACGTCGTCAACACCCTCAAGCAGGACGGCAAGCTCTACGGGCTGCCCACCAGCAACTACACGATGGGCCTGCTGGTCAACCGCAAGCTCTTCCAGCAGGCGGGCCTCAACCCCGACCAGCCCCCGCGCACCTGGGACGAGGTCCGCGCCGCCGCCAAGAAGATCGCGGCGCTCGGCAACGGCACGGCCGGCTTCGGCGAGTACAGCGTCGAGAACACCGGCGGCTGGCACTTCACTGCCGCCATGTACGGCATGGGCGGCGACGTCGTCGGCTCCGACGGCAAGGCGGCCTTCAACAACCCCACCGGCAAGCAGATCGTGGACAACCTCCACGCAATGCGCTGGGCGGACGACAGCATGGGCAAGACCCAGCTGCTCAAGTGGGGTGACCTGCAGAAGCAGATGGCCTCGGACAAGCTCGGCATGTTCCTCGCCGCGCCCGACGACATCACCTACATGGTCCAGCAGCTCGGAGCCAAGTACGAGAACTTCGGCATGGGCCCCATCCCCGGCGGCGCCGCGACGCTGGCCGGCGGCAACGGCTACATGATCAAGAAGGGCAGCTCGCCGGACAAGATCAAGGCCGCCGTCGCCTGGCTGAACTTCAAGACGCTCGCGGTCGGCCAGGGGCAGTTCAAGTACGACCGCTCCAAGGCCGACGGCCTGCCGGTCGGGCTTCCGCAGCCCGCCTTCTTCACCGGCGCCAGCAAGGCCAAGGACGACGAGCTGAAGGCCGCCAGCGCCACCATGCCGGTCGTCAACTTCAAGCCCTTCCTGGACAACCCGGTGGCCGGCAAGGCCGAGCCGGCGAAGGCCCAGGAGGTCTACAAGGTCCTCGACAAGGTGATGTCGGGGGTCCTGACCAACAAGGACGCCGACGCGGCGCAGCTCCTCGCGGAGGCCGAGAAGGCCGTCAACCAGGTGCTGGCCAACCAGTAGCGGTCCTAGGGCGTGTCTTTCGGATCGGGCCGGGCCCGCGTCGTCCGGTGCCGCGCCTCGCGGCGTTGTCGTCACTCGCCGACGCTCCGCGTCGACTCCCTCCTCCGCCTTGCGATGCACGGCACCGGACGACGCGGGCTGATCCGGCCCGATCCGAAAGACACGCCCTAGCCGGGGGAGGTCCGGGCGGCCTCCCCGGCCCGGACCCGCCCGCAGGCCCCGTACCCAGCAAATCGATGGCGACGACCCACCAAGGAGCGAGCGGCGATGTCGGCTCCCACCCTGCCCGGTACCTCGCGCGAGGAATTCGCCCGGGCGTTCAAGCGGAACCTCTCGGCCCACGGCTTTCTGATCGGCGCCGTCCTCTGCTTCTCCTTCTTCTCCTGGTACCCGATGGTCCGGGAGTTCCTGCTGGCCTTCCAGAAGACCGAGGGCGGCACCGTCCACTGGGTCGGCTGGGACAATTTCCGCTACGTCTTCAACGACCCGGCGTTCTGGCAGGCCTGGCGCAACACCCTGCTCTTCAGCGGACTCGCGCTGGTACTCGGCTTCGCCGTCCCGTTCGTGGTCTCGATCGTGCTCAACGAATTCCGGCACGCACAGGGCTACCTGCGCCTGCTGGTCTACCTCCCGGTGATGATGCCGCCGGTGGCCTCGATCCTGCTCTTCAAGTACTTCTACGACCCCGGTTACGGGGTCTTCAACAGGATTCTGGAATTCCTGCACCTGCCGGCGCAAGACTGGCTGCAATCCACCGATACCGCGATGCTCTCCGTCGTCATCGCTTCCACCTGGATGAACATGGGCGGCGCGACCCTGATCTACCTGGCCGCCCTCCAGGGCATCCCCGGAGAGCTCTACGAAGCGGCGGAGCTCGACGGAGCCGGGGTGCTGCGCAAGATCTGGCACGTCACGATCCCGCAGACCAAGCTCATCCTCTCGCTGATGCTGCTCATGCAGGTCATCGCGACGATGCAGGTGTTCGTCGAACCGTTCATGCTCACCGGCGGCGCCGGCCCCGAAGGCTCGACCACCACCGTTGTCGTCCTCATCTACCAGTACGCCTTCAGTTTCAACCAGTACGGCGGCGCCGCGGCCCTGGGCCTGTGCCTGCTCGTCCTGCTCGCAGGCTTCTCCGCCGTGTACGTCCGGCTGAGCCGCGACAACGAGAACTGACGGGAGCACCCACATGTCGGAGCGCACGCTCATATCGCCGGCCCAACTCGGCCGCACCCGGGGCAAGATCGCCTACTGGACCGTCCTGGCCGTGGTCGTGACCGGCTTCACGGTCGTCTTCCTCGGGCCCCTCTACTGGATGGTCGCCAACGGCCTCAAGAGCACCGCGGAGTTCACCCAGGTCCCGCCGACCGTGGTTCCGGACTCCCTGCACGCCGCGAACTACTCGGCGGCCTGGAAGGTCATGGACCTCGCCAAGCTGCTGTTCAACACCCTCTACTACGCCTTCGGCGCCCTGGCCTTCCAGCTCGTCCTCGACGTGGCCGCCGCCTATTCGCTGTCCAAGCTCCGGCCCGTCTTCGGCAAGGCCGTCCTCGGCATGATGCTGGCCACGCTGATGATCCCGGCCACCGTCCTCGTCGTACCGCAGTACCTCACGGTGCTGGACATGCCGCTGATCGAGCGGAACCTGCTCAACACGCCCTGGGTGATCTGGCTGCCCTCGGTGACGAACGCCTTCAACATCTTCCTTCTGAAACGATTCTTCGACTCCATCCCCGGCGAGATCCTCGATGCCGCCTCCATCGACGGAGCCTCCGCCCTGCGCACCCTGCGCTCCGTGGTCCTGCCGATGTCCCGGCCCGTGCTCGGCGTCGTGTCGATCTTCGCCATCGTCGGGGTCTGGAAAGACTTCCTCTGGCCCATGCTCACCCTCCCCGACCCGGCCCTGCAGACGCTCAACGTCGGCATCTACTCACTCGCCCGGGGAGTCCCCGAGAACCACCTCGTCGCCGCGCTCGCGATGGCCTCGGCGCCCACGCTCATCATCTTCCTGATCTTCCAGCGCAACATC
This sequence comes from Streptomyces sp. TBY4, assembly GCF_024213195.1. Classification (GTDB taxonomy): domain Bacteria; phylum Actinomycetota; class Actinomycetes; order Streptomycetales; family Streptomycetaceae; genus Streptomyces. The sequence continues at coordinate 127,827 of NZ_JANAVF010000015.1, forward strand.
ATGAGCGGCCTGACGGCAGGCTCCCTCAAGGGGTGAGCACCACCCCGCACCGCCGCCGTGCCCGGTCGCCCCCCTGAAAGGACCCCTCCGTGGCTGACTTTCCCCTGCCCGAAAACGCCGCCGACTGGTGGCGCTCGGCCGCCATCTACCAGGTGTACGTACGGAGCTTCGCCGACGGCGACGGGGACGGCACCGGTGACCTCGCGGGCGTCCGGGCCCGCCTCCCCTACCTCTCCGAACTGGGCGTCGACGCCCTGTGGTTCACCCCCTGGTACCTCTCCCCGCTCGCCGACGGCGGCTACGACGTCGCCGACTACCGCACCATCGACCCCGCCTTCGGCACCCTCGCCGAAGCCGAGAAGCTCATCGCCGAGGCCCGTGAGCTGGGCATCCGCACCATCGTCGACATCGTCCCGAACCACGTGTCCGACCAGCACGCCTGGTTCAAGGCGGCCCTCGCCGCCGGCCCCGGCAGCCCCGAAAGGGAGCTCTTCCACTTCCGCCCGGGCCGCGGGGAGCACGGAGAGCTGCCGCCGGGGGACTGGCCCTCGCAGTTCAACGGAGCGGCCACCTGGACACGCGTACCGGACGGGGAGTGGTACCTGCACCTCTTCACCCCCGAGCAGCCCGACCTCAACTGGGACCACCCCGCCGTCCGCCGGGAGCACGAGGAGGTCCTGCGGTTCTGGTTCGAGCGCGGGGTGTCCGGCGTACGGATCGACTCCGCGGCCCTGCTCGCCAAGGACCCGGCCCTGCCCGACCTCGCCGGCCGCTCTCCCGAGCCCTGGCCCGGCCAGGTCCACCCGTACATCGACCGCGACGACCTGCACGGCATCTACCGCTCGTGGCGGGCCATCGCCGACGAGTACGACGCCATCTTCGTCGGCGAGGTCTGGCTGCCGGACTCCGAGCGGTTCGCCCGCTACCTGCGCCCCGACGAGCTGCACACCGCCTTCAACTTCTCCTTCCTCAGCTGCCCCTGGGACCCGGGCCGGCTGCGCACCTCCATCGAGGAGACCCTCGCCGAGCACGCCCCCGTCGGAGCCCCGGCCACCTGGGTGCTCTGCAACCACGACGTGACCCGTACGGTCACCCGCTACGGGCGCGCCGACACCGGCTTCGACTTCGCCACCAAGGCCTTCGGCACCCCCGCCGACCTGGCCCTCGGCACCCGGCGGGCCCGCGCCGCCGCACTGCTCAGCCTCGCCCTGCCCGGCGCCGTCTACGTCTACCAGGGCGAGGAGCTGGGACTCCCCGAGGCCGACATCCCGCTCGGCCGGATCCAGGACCCCATGCACTTCCGCTCCGGCGGCACCGACCCCGGCCGGGACGGGTGCAGGGTGCCGCTGCCGTGGACCGCCGAGCCGTGGAACGAGCCCTGGCTGCCGCAGCCCGCGGACTGGCCCGCCTACGCCGCGGACCGCCAGGCCGGGGACCCGGACTCGATGCTCACCCTCTACCGCACGGCCCTCGGGCTGCGCCGGGCCGCGGCCGGCTTCGGCGGCGGATCGCTGGAGTGGCTGCCCGCGCCGCCCGGGGTGCTCGCCTTCGGCCGCCCCGACGGGCTGGTCTGCGTGGCCAACCTGTCACCGGAGCCGGTGCCGCTGCCGGCCCACACGAGCCTCCTGCTCAGCAGCTCCCCGTTGGACGCGGACGGGCTGCTGGAGCAGGACACGGCGGTCTGGCTGCGGACCTGACGCCGCAGCCGGACCGCCGGAACCATCCCGGGGGCGACCACGCCCTCCCTCCCCCCCCGCCCGTCACGGCAACGGCTGTGGCGGGCGGGGCCCGTGGTACTGCCGGGGCCACGGCTGCCGGGAAGGGCGGCCGTCCCCGCCCCGGCCGCCGGTCCCCGCCCTCGGCTGACGCTGGCTACGATCGACCGGGTGAACAGCATCCCCGTCATCGTCCTCACCGGATTCCTCGGATCCGGCAAGACGACCGTCCTCAACCACCTCCTCGGCAACCGGGGCGGCACCCGGATCGGGGTCGTCGTCAACGACTTCGGCTCCATCGAGGTCGACGCCATGTCGGTGGCCGGCCAGGTCGGCGACTCGATGGTCTCCCTCGGCGGCGGCTGCCTGTGCTGTGCGGTGGACGGCAGCGAGCTGGACGCGTACCTGGAGAAGCTCGCCGACCCCGTCCACCGCATCGACGTGATCGTCATCGAGGCGAGCGGGCTGGCGGAGCCGCAGGAGATGGTCCGGATGCTCGTCGCCAACGAGAATCCGGCCGTCCGCTACGGCGGCATGGTGCACGTCGTCGACGCGGCGGAGTTCGACGCGACCCGGGACAAGCACCCGGAGACCGACCGGCACCTGGCCGTCGCCGACCTGGTGGTGCTCAACAAGACCGACCGGGTCGGGGCGGGGGAGCGGGCCCGGATCGAGACCGTGCTCGCCGGGCTCTGCGCGCCGGGCATCCCCGTCGTGGGCGCGGACCACGGGCGGATCGACCCGGAGCTGCTCTTCGACCGCCGCCCGTGGACCGAGACGCGCGGGCAGCTGTCCTTCGAGGACCTCCTGGCCCAGGCGCACGACCACGATCACGAGACGGATCACGCGCGGCACGTCCACGCGGCCTACGAGAGCACCGAGTTCGTCTCCGAGCAGGCCCTCGACCCGCGCCGGTTCATGGCGTTCCTCGACCGCCGCCCCGCCGGGCTCTACCGGATCAAGGGCTCCGTCCACTTCGGCGTCCCCGGCCACGAGGAGCGCTACGAGGTCCACGCGGTCGGCCGTTTCCTCCGCTTCGCCCCGCACGCCTGGGGCCGGGGCGAGCCGCGCCTGACGCAGCTCGTCCTGATCGGCTCGGGCACCGACGGCCCCGCCCTGCTCCGCGAGCTGGAGGGCTGCCGCGCACCGGAGCCGTGGCGAGCCGGACCGGAATCCATGTGGGGCGTCCTGCGCTACGTGGACCGCCCGGAGGGACCGGCACCGGGACCCGATCCGGACCAGGATCCGGATGCGGGTCATCCCGATCCCGAAGACTTCTAGGGTCCGCCCCGCATGGACTCAGATGACCTCGATGCCGAAGTCGCCGAGGAGGGGTTCCAAGCCGCCCGGGTAGCCCTTGCCGCCGAGGACGAAGTCCCAGTCGCCGCTCGGCCGGCGCCGGAAGGAGCCGAGGACCAGGGCGGTTTCCCCGGCACGCCCGTCGGAGACCTCCAACTGGCCCAGTTCCTCGCCTTCGGTGTCCAGTAGCCGGATCCGGGCGTCCGTGAAGCCCGCGAGGTCGGCGTCCGGATCGGCCTCCGGGTCGATTGCGGCGACGAGGACCAGCCGGTCGGCGGCTTGCGGCAGAGAGTCGAAGGCGACCAGCAGCGCGGCCTTGTCGGGCGCCGAGTGCGCGTGGGTCCGTACCGAACCGTCCGGGGTGCGGGGGTTGTTGAAGAACACGAAGTGTTCTTCGCTCAGTACCCGGCCCCCCTCACAGACCAGCGCGCACACGTCGAGTGCGACAGCGCCGGTCCAGGACATACCGAGCACGTTGTGATCGGTAGGAGGCGGCTCTTCCGCCGTCCGCACGGCAGGTGTCGGGGTCGGGGCTGCGTCGGGCGAGCCCCCGCCGAGGCGTCCGCGCAACCCGTGCCGGTGCAGCAGGTCCACCAGTTCGGCACCGGGAACCAACTCCAGGGGCTTGCCGTTGGCGAAGGTGTACGACCCGGGACCGAAGGTCGCCGTGGTGACCAGCACCCCCTTGTTCGCCCCCCGGTCCTGGACCGTGCCGTACAGATCCCGTACGGCCGTCGGCGGCACCGTGTTCCGGTAGCGCTTGACCTGCACCACGATCCGCCCGCCCCGGATCGGGGTCGGGTCCAGCGCTTCTACGTCCACACCGCCGTCGCCCGAACGCTGCGTGGTCACCGCCTCCATGCCCATCGCCCGGAACAGCTCGGCCACTAGGTTCTCGAAGGCGATGGGATCCATCGCGAAGAGGTCCGGCTCCTCCTCGCCGCTGTCCGCGCGTCCGCCGTGGCCGATGACCGTGCCGACCTCGTCGGGGCGACGTCCGGGACGCACCGTGGTCAGTTGGTCGGGCTTCGCGGATAGTTGCCCGCGCAGGCCCTCCACGAGGCAGTCCACCGCGCTGACCTGCTCCAGGCGCAGTCCCCCGAACGTGGTGCGCGCCGCGGTCACCGTGGCGAGGACGAACTGAGCTTCTTGTCCCGTTACGGGATCGGGGCGGTCCACGAAGCCGTTCACCAGGACCGAATCCAGCACCCCGAACTCGTCGGCCGCGTACAGCTCGCGCAGCACCAAGAGCACGCATTGCGCCAGGAGGTCCCGGTAGAGAGCCCGCCGCTCCGTCACCGGGCGGGGCTTCACTCTGTACTGACCCGTGCTCGGCAGGTACTGGACCGACCTGGCCTCCGGCACCACCGCGTACCCGGGAAGCTCCCAATCCAGCACGAGCTGACGTGCAGCCGGGTCGTAGGCGGCCGCTACCTGTCTCGGCAACACCTCGGGCCAGGCCGACGAGACGTACAGGGCGGCCGAGAAGTACTCCACTACCGCCTCGGGGTCGCCGGCACGCAGGGCGGCGGTCAGCTCGGCGAGCCCCCCGTTGTGCGCACGGATCCCGGCGAGCTGCTCCGCCGCCCAGGCGTCGTACTGCTGGCGGTACGCGGCCAGCTGGTGCTGGCGCTCCGTCTCGGCCGCCTGGGCGGCCTGCCAGGCGGCCGTGTAGCGCGCGTGCGCGTCGCGCTCCGCTTGCGCCCGCTGGCCCGAGCCGAGGGTCCAGCCGCTGCTCTGCTGCTGGAACTGCTCGATGCGCGGCAGCGCCACCGGGTGCGCGAGGTGTCCCGGGGCGAACGGTTCCACCTGCTCCGGCCGGACCATGGCTGCCGTTCGGAAGGCCGGTGCCCCGCATCCCGTGGCCAACAGGACCTGCAAGGCCTGGACCTCGGCGTCCAGCTGCGCGGAACGCCGCCGCGCCTCGGCGTCGTGGTGCTGCCGGTCGGCTGCTTGCTGCTGTCGTTGCCCCCGGACCCCACCGCCTTCGTAGGGCCGCGGGGGGTGTTCCGCCTCGCGTTGGCGGACCAGCTGCATCTGCTGCGTCCGGCGCTGGGCTTCGGCCCAGTCCCTGATCGATCCGTCCGACCGACGACTCATCAGTTTTGTGTCTCCCCGCCCCACCGACAGTGCCAAGAGGGAAAACACTAGTCGCCATTCGGGTGGTACGTCCCTCGGACGTACCACCCGAATGATCCGGAACCCCTACAGCGCCGACCCCGCCAGCGCCGCGACCACGGCCGGGAGCGCCGTGCCCGAGCCGTCCCGCCGCGGGTCCGCGGCCGGCAGCAGGGCCGGAGTGCCGTTGGCCGCCGCCGCGCGGGCCGGGGCGCCGCCCGCCCAGGCCAGCAGCAGGACGTCCTCGCCCTTCAGGAACCGCTGGCAGCGCACGCCGCCGGTGGCCCGGCCCTTGCGCGGGTACTGGTCGAACGGGGTCAGCTTCCCGGACTGCATCGAGTCGTCCAGCGTCCCGTGCGAGCCCGCCACCGTGAACACCACGGCGTCGCGCGCCGGGTCCACCGCCGAGAAGTGGATCACCTTGGCGCCGTCCGAGAGCTTGATGCCGGCCATGCCGCCGGCCGGGCGGCCCTGCGGGCGGACCTGGCCCGCCGGGTAGCGCAGCAGCTGGGCGTCGTCGGTGATGAAGACGAGGTCCTCCTCGCCGGTGCGCAGCTCGACCGCGCCGACGATCCGGTCGCCCTCCTTGAGGGTGATGACCTCCAGCTCGTCCTTGTTGGCCGGGTAGTCCGGCACGACCCGCTTGACCACGCCCTGCTCGGTGCCGAGCGCCAGGCCCTGCCCCGACTCGTCCAGCGAGGTCAGGCAGACGACCTGCTCGTCCGCCTCCAGCCCGGACAGGAACTCCGAGACCGGGGCGCCGCCCGCCAGGTTCGGCGCGGCGTGGGTGTCCGGCAGCTGCGGCAGGTCGATCACCGACAACCGCAGGAGCCGCCCGTACGAGGTGACCACGCCGAGGTCGGCCCGCGCGGTCGCCGCGACCTGCGAGACGATCAGGTCGTGCTTCGCGCGGGCACCGCCCTCCTCCTCGGGGAGCGGCTCCGCGTTGGCCGTGCGGGCGAGCAGGCCGGTGGAGGACAGCAGCACCCGGCACGGGGTGTCCTCGACCTCCAGCGGGACCGCCGCGACCGGCGTGCCCGCCGACTCCAGCAGGACCGTACGGCGCTCCGTGCCGAACTTCTTCGACACCGCGGCCAGTTCCGCCGAGACCAGCTTGCGCAGCTCGCCGTCGGAGTCCAGGATCCCGGTCAGCTCGTCGATCTCGCCGGTCAGCCGGTCGCGCTCGGACTCCAGCTCGATGCGGTCGAACCGGGTGAGCCGGCGCAGCGGGGTGTCCAGGATGTACTGGGTCTGGATCTCGCTCAGCGAGAAGCGCTCCATCAGGCGCTCCTTGGCCTGCGCGGAGTTGTCGCTGTCCCGGATGATCCGGATGACCTCGTCGATGTCGAGCAGCGCCACGAGCAGGCCCTCGACGAGGTGCAGGCGGTCGCGCCGCTTGCCCCGGCGGAACTCGCTGCGGCGGCGCACGACCTCGAAGCGGTGGTCGAGGTAGACCTCCAGCAGCTCCTTGAGGCCCAGCGTCAGCGGCTGCCCGTCGACCAGCGCGACGTTGTTGATGCCGAAGGTCTCCTCCATCGGCGTCAGCTTGTACAGCTGCTCCAGGACGGCCTCGGGGTGGAAGCCGTTCTTGATCTCGATGACCAGGCGCAGGCCGTGCGAGCGGTCCGTGAGGTCCTTGACGTCCGCGATGCCCTGGAGCTTCTTCGAGCCGACCAGGTCCTTGATCTTCGCGATGACCTTCTCGGGGCCGACCGTGAAGGGCAGTTCCGTGACGACCAGCCCCTTGCGGCGCGGGGTCACGTCCTCCAGGGCCACCGTGGCGCGGATCCGGAAGGTGCCGCGGCCGTTCTCGTAGGCGTCCTTGATGCCCGAGAGGCCCACGATCCGGCCTCCGGTGGGCAGGTCGGGACCCGGGACGAAGCGCATCAGCGCTTCCAGGTCCGCCTCGGGGTAGCGGATCAGGTGGCGGGCGGCCGCGATGACCTCGCCGAGGTTGTGCGGGGCCATGTTGGTGGCCATGCCCACCGCGATCCCGGACGCGCCGTTGACCAGCAGGTTCGGGTACGCCGCCGGCAGGACGACCGGTTCGCGCTCCTGGCCGTCGTAGTTCGCGGCGAAGTCGACGGTGTTCTCGTCGATCCCGTCCGTCATCAGCGAGGCGGCGTCGGCCATCTTCGACTCGGTGTAACGCATCGCGGCCGGCGGGTCGTCGTTGCCGAGCGAGCCGAAGTTGCCGTGGCCGTCGACCAGCGGGAGCCGCATGGAGAAGGGCTGCGCCATGCGCACGAGGGCGTCGTAGATCGACGCGTCGCCGTGCGGGTGCAGCTTGCCCATCACCTCGCCGACGACGCGGGCGCACTTCACGTAGCCGCGGTCGGGGCGCAGGCCCATCTCGTTCATCTGGTAGACGATGCGCCGGTGCACCGGCTTCATGCCGTCGCGGGCGTCGGGCAGGGCGCGGGAGTAGATCACCGAGTACGCGTACTCGAGGAAGGAGCCCTGCATTTCGTCGACGACGTCGATGTCGAGGATCTTCTCCTCGAAATCCTCCGGCGGCGGGGTCTTCGTGCTGCGGCGGGCCATCGCTGCGCGGCTCCTTAACCAAGAATCGGGATGAGCTGAGCTCTCACGGGGTGGGGCGGTGGGGTGGGGCTGGGGGTGCTGCTGGGACGGGGCCGGTACGGGGGCGGACCGGTTTCGGACAGGGGTGACGCGGACCATTGTGGCCCGAGGCACCGACAACGCCGACTCCGACCCAGGACTGGGCCGGGAACTTCTCCGCCGCCCGACACGCTTGCATACAGTGGCAGGTCTGACAGGAATCTCTGCATCGCGATCGAAGGGACCACATGCCCATGGGTCACACGGCCACAGCTCACGCAGGCTCCGGCGGCCTCACAGCGACCGAGCACCGGCTGGCCAACGGCCTGCGCGTGGTGCTGTCCGAGGACCACCTGACCCCGGTCGCCGCGGTCTGCCTCTGGTACGACGTCGGCTCGCGCCACGAAGTCAAGGGACGTACGGGCCTGGCTCACCTCTTCGAGCACCTGATGTTCCAGGGCTCGGCGAACGTCTCCGGCAACGGCCACTTCGAACTGGTCCAGGGAGCCGGCGGTTCCCTCAACGGCACCACCAGCTTCGAGCGGACCAACTACTTCGAGACGATGCCGACCCACCAGCTGGAGCTCGCGCTGTGGCTGGAGGCGGACCGGATGGGCTCGCTGCTGGCCGCCCTGGACGACGAGTCCATGGAGAACCAGCGCGACGTCGTCAAGAACGAGCGCCGCCAGCGGTACGACAACGTCCCGTACGGCACGGCCTTCGAGAAGCTGACGGCCCTGGCCTACCCGGAGGGCCACCCGTACCACCACACCCCGATCGGTTCCATGGCCGATCTGGACGCCGCGTCCCTGGAGGACGCGCGCGCGTTCTTCCGTACGTACTACGCGCCCAACAACGCGGTGCTCTCGGTCGTCGGCGACATCGACCCCGAGAAGACGCTCGCCTGGGTCGAGAAGTACTTCGGCACCATCCCCGGCCACGACGGCAAGCAGCCGCCGCGCGACGGCTCGCTGCCCGAGATCATGGGGGAGCAGCTCCGCGAGGAGGTCGTCGAGGAGGTCCCGGCCCGCGCGCTGATGGCGGCCTACCGGCTCCCGCACGACGGCACCCGCGAATGCGACGCCGCCGACGTGGCGCTGACCGTCCTGGGCAGCGGAGAGTCCTCCCGGCTGCACAACCGCCTGGTGCGCCGCGACCAGACCGCCGTCGCGGCCGGCTTCGGCATGCTGCGCCTCGCCGGCGCGCCCTCGCTGGGCTGGCTGGACGTCAAGACCTCCAGCGGGGTCGAGGTGCCCGCCATCGAGGCGGCCGTGGACGAGGAGCTCGCGCGGTTCGCCGCCGAGGGCCCGACGGCCGAGGAGATGGAGCGCGCGCAGGCCCAGCTGGAGCGCGAGTGGCTGGACCGGCTGAGCACGGTGGCCGGCCGCGCCGACGAACTGTGCCGCTTCGCGGTGCTGTTCGGCGACCCGCAGCTCGCCCTGACCGCCGTCCAGCGCGTCCTCGACATCACCGCCGAGGAGGTCCAGGCCGTGGCCGCGGCCCGGCTGCGCCCCGACAACCGCGCGGTGCTCGTCTACGAGCCGATCGCCGCGGACGACAACGAAGAGACCGACGCGAGCGACGAGAACGAGGGGGCGGAGCGATGAGCGACACCGCAGCCGTCACGATGACCTTCCACCCGCGCCCCGAGGCCGGCGAGCCGCAGCCGTGGGCCTTCCCGGCCCCCGAGCGCGGGGTACTGGCCAACGGCCTGACCCTGCTGCGCTGCCACCGCCCGGGCCAGCAGGTGGTCGCGGTCGAGATCAACCTCGCCGCCCCGCTCGACGCGGAGCCCGAGGGCCTCGACGGCGTGGCCACCATCATGGTCCGCGCCCTGTCCGAGGGCACCGACAAGCGTTCCGCCGAGGAGTTCGCCGCCGAGCTGGAGCGCTGCGGCGCCACCCTCGACGCGCACGCCGACCACCCCGGCCTGCGGGTCTCCCTGGAGGTTCCGGCCTCCCGCCTGCACAAGGCGCTGGGGCTGGTCGCCGAGGCGCTGCGCACCCCGGCCTTCGCCGACGCCGAGGTCGACCGCCTGGTGCGCAACCGGCTCGACGAGATCCCGCACGAGAGCGCCAACCCGCAGCGCCGCGCCGCCAAGCAGCTCTCCAAGGAGCTCTTCCCGGCCTCCCTGCGGATGTCCCGCCCGCGCCAGGGAACCGAGGAGACGGTCGCCCGCATCGACTCGGCGGCCGTACGGGCCTTCTACGAGGCCCACGTGCGCCCCGCGACCGCCACCGCGGTGGTCGTCGGCGACCTGACCGGCATCGACCTCGACGCCGTCCTGGCCGACACCCTGGGCGCGTGGACCGGTGACACCACCGCCCCGCGCGCCGTTCCGCCGATCACCGCCGACGACACGGGCCGCGTGGTCATCGTGGACCGGCCCGGCGCGGTCCAGACGCAGTTGCTGATCGGCCGCATCGGTGCGGACCGGCACGACCGGGTCTGGGCGCCCCAGGTGCTCGGCACGTACTGCCTGGGCGGCACGCTCACCTCCCGGCTGGACAAGGTGCTGCGCGAGGAGAAGGGGTACACGTACGGCGTGCGCGCCTTCGGCCAGGTGCTGCGCTCCACCGCCGACGGCAAGGGCGCCTCGATGCTCGCCATCAGCGGCTCGGTGGACACCCCGAACACCGGCCCGGCCCTGGACGACCTCTGGACGGTGCTGCGCACCCTCGCGGAGGGCGGCCTGACCGACGCCGAACGGGACGTGGCCGTGCAGAACTTGGTGGGGGTGGCCCCGCTGAAGTTCGAGACGGCCGCCTCCGTCGCGGGCACCCTCGCCGACCAGGTCGAGCAGGAGCTTCCGGACGACTACCAGGCGCAGTTGTACGCACGGCTCGCCGAGACCGGGACGGTGGAGGCCACTTCGGCGGTCGTCAGCGCCTTCCCGGTGGACCGTCTGGTCACGGTCCTGGTCGGCGACGCCTCGCAGATCGAGGAGCCGGTGCGGGCCCTCGGGATCGGCGAAGTGACCGTGGTCACCAACTGACCGTCAGCGGCGATTTCGACGGGCCGTCAACTGGCCCGCCGCTCAAGGGGCCCCGGCGGCTTGTCCGTCGGGGCCCTTTTTGTCTGAGTTGTCCCTTTCGTGGTGTGGTTGCTCGTATGTGGTGTGGCGTACGCAACAAAAGGGCGTGTCTGTTTGGCGATTGACTGATGATCCGCCTAGCGTCGGCCGTGCTGTCCGTCAGTTGTAACCGCCGCGCCCGCGGCACCGGACAGCGATCGCCGAGTCCCCGTCAGGCGCGAGCCTGGGGAGCCGGGGACCCACTTGTGTCCCTGGGGTGAATCGGACCGCCTCGCAAGAGGGGGCCCGTAGGAGACCTTCCTGCTCCGAACCCGTCAGCTAACCCGGTAGGCGAGAGGGAAGGAAAGGATCAGCCCCTTCATGGCGTTTGGCAGTAGTGCCGCCGGCAAGCACCGTGGCTCGAGCCGTCTGAGCCGCAAGACCGCTGGCTACGCCGGCATAGCCGCCCTCGCCGCCACCGGCGTCGTGGGCTCCCTGGCCGGCCCCGCGTTCGCCGCGGACAAGTCCCCCTCCGTGGAGGACACCGGCGCCCTGAACACCATCGTGGTGGCCGACGAGCTCGCCGGTGACGTCGAGGCCCAGGCCCACTCCCAGCAGCGGGCCGCCGAGGCCGCCGCCGCCAAGGCGCAGGCCGAGGCCGACGCCAAGCAGCGGGCCGCCGAAGCCAAGGCGCAGGCCGAGGCGCAGGCCAAGGCCGAGCGTGAGGCCGCCGAGCGCGCCGCGCGCGAAGAGGAGCGCAAGCGCCTCAACACCTTCGTGTCCCCGCTCGCCAGCAGCTCCATCAGCACCCAGTACCACGCGGGTGGCGGCATGTGGTCCTCCGGCAGCCACACCGGCATCGACTTCCGCGCCGCCTCCGGCACCCAGGTGTTCGCCGTGGGCCTCGGCACCGTGGTCGAGGCGGGCTACGGCGGTGCGTACGGCATCAACGTCGTCATCAAGCACAACGACGGCACGTACACCCAGTACGGCCACCTGTCCTCGCTGAACGTCTCCGTCGGCCAGCAGGTCGTCCCGGGCCAGAAGATCGGCCTGTCGGGCTCCACCGGCAACTCCAGCGGCCCGCACCTGCACTTCGAGGCCCGCACCGGCGCCGACTACGGCTCGGACATCAACCCGGTCACGTACCTGCGGTCGCACGGCGTCACGATCTGACCCGCTCGCCCCAGCGCACGACTTCCGCGAAGGCCCCGGCTCTCTCCGAGCCGGGGCCTTCGTGTTTCCCGCTTCCCGCTTCGTGATGTGTGAATGTTTCGCATTCCCGGCCGCTCTCGGAAATTATCGTGTGTTGCAATAGAGTCGCAACGCGCACAGCCATACGAAAAAGGCGGAGGTCCGGTCTTGCGTATTCCCGCGCACACGGTATGCACAGCGATCCGCGACGACATCGTCTCCGGAGTGTTCGGGCCCGGAGCCCGGCTGACCGAGGAGGTGCTCGCCCGCAGGTACGGGGTCTCGCGCGTCCCGGTGCGCGAGGCGCTGCGCACGCTGGAGTCCGAGGGGTTCGTGACCACCCGCCGGCACGCCGGTGCCTGCGTGGCCGAGCCGACCGAGCAGGAGGCGGCCGACCTGCTGGAGCTGCGGATGCTCCTGGAGCCCCTCGCGGCGGCCCGGGCGGCCCGGCGGCGCAGCGATGGCCACCTCAAGGTGCTGCGCGGCCTGGTCAGGCTGGGCCAGGAGCGGGCCAGGAGGGGGCAGGGGGAGGATCTGCGCTCCCTGGGCGGCTGGTTCCACGAGACGCTCTCCCAGGCCTCGGGCAGCCCCGGGCTGATCGCACTGCTCACCCAGATGCGCCACAAGGTGGCCTGGATGTACGTGGTGGAGGCACCGGTGCGGCCCGTGGAGTCCTGGGCGGAGCACGGCGCGATCGTGGACGCGGTGGCCCGGGGGGACGCCGAGCGGGCCCGGGCGCTGACCGCGGCCCACGTGGAGCGGGCGGCGGGGGCCCACCGGATGCGCGTGAGGACTTTGCAACCTGCCGTAAACACGGCAGGCGTTCCGCATTAACAAACGCCGTATACAAAGGTGGGATATCCGGGCCGGTCCGGTATTTCGCGGCCCCGATAATTCACGGCCGCGTCCCGCGCACCGTACGCCTTGAATTCCGCGTGCCGTTTTCCCGCCGGAATTCGGCTGCCGGGATCCGGCGGCCCGAATTCGTTCTCCGGGCTCCGGCCGCCGGGATCGAGCCCTCGGAAAGCAGCGAAGCCGTTGCCCTCGACCGTGGTGGTCGGGGGGCAACGGCTTCTCCGTGCAAGTCCTGCGGTCCTGCGAGCCGAACCCGAAGGGTCAGACGGTCTCGGGGAGCTCCTCGAGACCCTCGGCGACCAGCTTCGCGAGGCGGTCCAGCGCGGCCTCGGCGCCGTCGGCCTCGGACGACAGGACGATCTCCTCGCCGCCCTGGGCGCCCAGGCCCAGGACCGCCAGCATGGAGGCGGCGTTGACGGGGTCGCCGCCGGCCTTCGCGATGGTCACCGGGACGCCGGAAGCGGTCGTCGCGCGGACGAAGATCGAGGCGGGACGAGCGTGCAGGCCCTCGGCCCAGCCGACGTTGACGCGGCGCTCTGCCATGGTGATGCCCTTCAGGTTCTTACGGTTGTCTAGACCAGTCTCTCACGACGCCCGGAATGGTCGGACCGACCTTCGGCCCGAGTTTCCCGCCGTTCGACCTACCCCAGCTTGCCCTGATTCGAGCCAGCTTGCCCGATGCGCCGCGCCCAGGCCACCTGAACCGTCCGAGCCTTAAGGTGACCCCATGACGACCGAGTCCGACCCCTCGTACCCGGACCACTGGGAAGCCGATGTCGTCCTTCGGGACGGCGGCACCGCCCGGATCCGGCCCATCACCACCGACGACGCGGGCCGGCTGGTCAGCTTCTACGAGCAGGTCTCGGACGAGTCCAAGTACTACCGCTTCTTCGCTCCCTACCCCCGCCTCTCCGACCGCGACGTCCACCGCTTCACGCACCACGACTACGTGGACCGGGTCGGGCTCGCCGCGACGATCGGCGGCGAGTTCATCGCCACCGTCCGCTACGACCGGATCGGCGCCGACGGCCGCTCGGCCACCGGGCCCTCCGACGAGGCCGAGGTCGCCTTCCTCGTGCAGGACGCCCACCAGGGACGCGGGGTCGCCTCCGCCCTGCTCGAACACATCGGCGCGGTGGCCCGCGAGCGGGGGATCCGCCGCTTCGCGGCCGAGGTGCTGCCCGCCAACACCAAGATGATCAAGGTGTTCACCGACGCCGGCTACCAGCAGAAGCGCAGCTTCGAGGACGGCTCCGTCCACCTCACCCTCGACCTCGAACCGACCGCCGAGTCCCTCGCCGTCCAGCGCGCCCGCGAACAGCGCGCCGAGGCCCGCTCCGTCCAGCGGCTGCTGTCCCCCGGCTCGGTGGCGGTGATCGGCGTCAGCCGCTCCCTCGCGGGCGTGGGCGCGGCCGCCCTGCGCAACCTGCGCGACAGCGGCTTCCACGGCCACCTCTACGCCGTCAACGAGGCGGCCACCCGCGATCTGCTCGACGGCGTACGGGCCTACCCCACGCTCGGCGCCATCGGCGCCCCGGTCGACCTCGCCGTCATCGCCGTCCCGGCCGACCGGGTCCCGGACGCGGTGGCGGCCTGCGGCGAGCACGGGGTGCAGGGGCTGGTCGTCCTCTCCGCCGGATACGGGGAGAGCGGGGCCGAGGGCCTGGCCCGCCAGCGCGAACTGGTGCGGCAGGTGCGCTCGTACGGGATGCGGCTGATCGGGCCGAACGCCTTCGGGGTGATCAACACCGCCCCCGAGGTGGAGCTGAACGCCTCCCTGGCCCCCGCTCCGGCGCCCGCCCGGGGCCGGGTCGGCCTCTTCACCCAGTCCGGGGCGATCGGCATCGCGCTGCTCTCCGGACTGCTGCGGCGCGGGGAGGGGCTGTCCTCCTTCGTCTCCGCCGGGAACCGGGCAGACGTCTCCGGCAACGACATCCTCCAGTACTGGTACGACGACGAGGCCACCGACGTCGCGCTCATGTACCTGGAGACCCTGGGCAATCCGAGGAAGTTCACCCGGCTCGCCCGGCGCACGGCCGCCGTCAAGCCGGTGGTCGTGGCCAAGGGCGGCCGCCACACCCCCGCCGGACATGTGGTCCCCGGCACCCGGCTGCCCGAGGCGACGGTCTCGGAGCTGCTGAGGCAGGCCGGCGTCATCCGGGTCGACACGGTGACCGACCTGGTGGACGTCGGCCTGCTGCTGGCCTCGCAGCCCGTACCGGCCGGGCCGCGAGTGGCCATCCTCGGCAACTCCGAATCGCTCGGGGTCCTCACCTACGACGCCTGCCTGACGGAGGGGCTGCGGCCGCTGCCGCCGCTCGACCTGACCACCGCGGCCTCGCCGGAGGACTTCCGCACGGCCGTCGCCGCGGCGCTGGCCTCGCCGGACACCGACGCCGTGGTCGTCACCGCGATCCCGTGGGTGAGCGAGCACGCCCTCGCCGACGAGCTGGCTGAGGCCCTGCGGGCAGCGGCCGCCGCACACCCCGGCAAGCCGGTGGCCGTGGTCCACGTGGAGCTCGGCGCCCTCGCGGAGG
Source organism: Streptomyces sp. TBY4 (assembly GCF_024213195.1). Lineage (GTDB taxonomy): Bacteria > Actinomycetota > Actinomycetes > Streptomycetales > Streptomycetaceae > Streptomyces. Next base: position 143,120 of record NZ_JANAVF010000015.1, read on the forward strand.
CGCTCTCGGCCGCCACGGCGCCGGCCGCGGCGAAGGCCCCCGCCGACGCCTCGCCGCCCGAGGCCCTGCCGACGCCCGCGACGGCCCTGGCGGCCGTGGCCTCGGGGGCGGAGGCCGTGGTGGACACCGTGGTGGACACCGCCTCCGCGCCCTCCTCCCCTTCCGCCCTCGCAGCGCCCTTCCGGCCGGAGCCGGCCTCCGGCGGCGCGGGGAGCGCGGCCGCGCCCGTACCCGGAGCCGCCCGGATCCCCAGCTATCCCGCGGCCGAGCGGGCCGTGAAGGCCGTCGCCGAAGCCGTCCGGTACGGGCAGTGGCGCCGGGGCATCGCCGAGGTAGGACAGGTGCCCGAGTTCGAGGACATCGACGAGAGCGGGGCCGCCGGTCAGCTCTCCCGCCTGCTGGCCGGCGTAGGGGAGGAGCAGGCGGTCACCCTGGACGACCCGGACGGCCGCGAGCTGCTCGCCCGCTACGGGATCCGGGTGCTCTCCACGCTCCCGGCCCCCAGCGCCGACGCCGCGGTCCGGGCCGCCGCGGTCCTCGGCTACCCGGTCGCGCTCAAGACCACCGCCCCGCACCTGCGCCACCGCGCCGACCTCGGCGGCGTCCGCCTCGACCTCACCACCGAGGCCGAGCTGCGCCGCTCGTACGAGGAGCTCACCCACGCCCTGGGCAAGCCGCAGGAGCTGCTCCCCGTGGTGCAGTCGATGGTCCCCCGGGGCGTCGACACCGTCATCCGCTCCGTCATCGACCCCGCCGCCGGAGCCGTGCTGTCCTTCGGGCTGTCCGGGGTCGCCTCCGAACTGCTCGGCGACACCGCCCACCGGCTGGTTCCCGCCACGGACAAGGACGCGGCGGGCCTGATCCGCTCGATCCGCACCGCCCCGCTGCTCTTCGGCTGGCGCGGCAGCGACCCCGTGGACACCCCCGCCCTGGAGGAGCTGCTCCTGCGCCTCTCCCGCCTCGTCGACGACCACCCCGAGGTGGTCGGGGTCGCCCTGGAGCCCGTCGTCGTCGCCACCGAGGGGCTGTCCGTGCTCAGCGCGACCGTCCGTATCGCCCACCCGCCCGCCCGCGGCGACCTCGGCCCGCGGACCCTGCCCAGCTACTGAGGTCCGGCGGGCCCCAGGGCGGCCGGGGCGCCCCGTACGGGCCTTAGGATGGACCTCATGGCGAAATCCGGTACGACGACCCAGGGGCTGCGCACGGCGATCGAGCGCAGCGGCTACTACCCGGCCCTCGTGGCCGAGGCCGTGGAGGCCGCGGTGGGCGGCGAGCCGATTTCGTCGTACCTGGTCCACCAGGAGACGACCTTCGACTCCAACGAGGTGCGCCGGCACGTCACCGTGCTGGTCCTGACCGGAAACCGGTTCATCGTCAGCCACACCGACGAGCAGGCCGCCGACGCCGGATCCCCCTCGCCGTACGCGACCACCTCCACCGAGTCGGTCAAGCTGGCCAGCATCTCCTCGGTGGTGCTCAGCCGCGTCGTCGCCAACCCGGAGTCCTACACCCCCGGCACCCTGCCCCGCGAGGTCGTCCTGACCATCGGCTGGGGCGCCGTCTCGCGCATCGACCTGGAGCCCGCCGCCTGCGGCGACCAGAACTGCGACGCCGACCACGGTTACACCGGCAACTCCACCGCCGACGACCTCAGCCTGCGCGTCAGCGAGGCCGGCGACGGCCCCGAGGCGGTCCGCCAGACCCTGGTCTTCGCGCAGGCGCTCAGCGAAGCGACCGCGGCCACCTCCACCCCCGCCCGCTGATGGCGTACTCCGCCGCGCAGAACTGGCAGGACGAGCCGGAGCTGCTGGACCTGGCGGGCGCCCCCGTGCCGCACTACGGCACCGGCTCGCTCGCCGACCTGCTGCCCACCCTCGTCGCAGGCCAGGGCGTACCCGGCTTCGAGGCCTCGATCGCCGAGCTGACCCCGGCCGACCGCAACTGCGTGTTCCTGGTCGACGGCATGGGCTGGGAGCAGATCAAGGCCCACCCGGACGAGGCCCCGTACCTCACCTCCCTGCTCGGCAGCTCGCGCGGCGGCACCGGCCGCCCGATCACCGCGGGCTTCCCGGCGACCACCGCCACCTCGCTGGCCTCCGTCGGCACCGGCCTGCCGCCCGCGCGGCACGGGCTGCCCGGCTACACCGTGCGCAATCCGGCCACCGGCGAACTGATGAACCAGCTCCGCTGGCACCCGTGGACCCCGCCCAAGCCCTGGCAGCCGTACCCGACGGTCTTCCAGCAGGCGGACGCGGCCGGGGTGGCCACGGCGCAGGTGTCCTCGCCCGCCTTCCAGACGACCCCGCTCACCAAGGTCGCGCTGAGCGGCGGCACCTTCCTCGGCCGGATGACCGGCGAGGAGCGCATGGACCTCGCGGCCGAGCGGCTCGCGGCCGGCGACCGCTCCCTGGTCTACACGTACTACAGCGAGCTCGACGGGGCCGGTCACCGGCACGGCGTCGACTCCGACGCCTGGCGCGGCCAGCTGATGTACGTGGACCGCCTCGTCCAGCGCCTCGCCGAGCAACTGCCGCCGCGCACCGCGCTGTACGTGACCGCCGACCACGGCATGGTGGACGTCCCCTTCGACGAGGACTCCCGCATCGACTACGACGACGACTGGGAACTCGGCGCGGGCGTGGCCCTGCTCGGCGGCGAGGGCCGGGCCCGGCACGTGTACGCCGTACCGGGCGCCGAGGCCGACGTCCTCACCGTCTGGCGCGAGGTGCTCGGCGACCGCTTCTGGGTCGCCAGCCGCGCGGAAGCCCTGGACCTGGGCTGGTTCGGGGCGCCGGGCGAATGCGACGAGCGGGTCCTCGGCCGCATCGGCGACGTGATCGCCGCCGCCCAGGCCGACGTGGCGATCACGGCCTCACGGGCCGAACCCAACGAGTCGGCCCTCGCGGGCATGCACGGCTCCATGACCCCGGCCGAACAGCTCGTCCCGCTGCTCGAAATCCGCTCCTGACGCTCCCGGGTCCCGGCGCTCCCGCGCCCCGGACCCCCGAGGCCGTCCCCCTGCCCCCTCCCTTCGAAAGGCCCTGTACTCCCCATGCCCGAGCTGGTGTTCTTCTCCGGAACGATGGACTGCGGAAAGAGCACGCTGGCTCTCCAGATCGCCCACAACCGCGATGCGCGGGGCCTGCAGGGCGTGATCTTCACGCGGGACGACCGTGCGGGGGAGGGCAAGCTGTCCTCGCGTCTGGGCCTGGTGACGGAGGCGGTGGAGGCGCCGGAGGGCATGGACCTGTATGCGTACCTGGTCGCGCAGCTCTCCCAGGGCGGCAAGGCGGACTACGTGATCGTGGACGAGGCCCAGTTCCTCGCGCCCGAGCAGATCGACCAGCTGGCGCGGATCGTGGACGACCTCGGCATGGACGTGTTCGCCTTCGGAATCACCACGGACTTCCGCACCAAGCTCTTCCCCGGCTCGCAGCGCCTGATCGAGCTGGCGGACCGCCTGGAGCAGCTCCAGGTGGAGGCCCTGTGCTGGTGCGGGGCCCGGGCCACCCACAACGCCCGTACGGTGGGCGGCGAGATGGTGGTGGAAGGCGCCCAGGTGGTGGTCGGCGACGTGAACCGCCCGGCGGGGGAGATCGGCTACGAGGTCCTGTGCCGCCGCCACCACCGCAAGCGGATGACCTCGGCGGCGGCCCACGCGGGTGCCCTCTCCCCGGACGTCCTCCCGGTCAACCACGCCTGACGGCATCCCCGCCCACAGCAGCACTCCGGTCACACAGGAAATGCCGGCCGACCGCCCTGCCGGTTCGGCTCCGCTCTAGCCGGGCCCGAGCGGCGGTCCACCGGGGGTCCATAGAGAGGCGGCAGTCGGCCGCCAGGAAGGAAGGCCGCTCTCCCCGTGTGAAGGACGGAACACAGTGCAGCTATACCCCCAGGCAGGGCTGACCGAGGACGCGTTCGCCGAGGTCGCCGGCGTCTTCGAGGAGAACTTCGCCGCAGGCGAGGAGGTGGGCGCGGCCGTCTGCGTCTACCATCGCGGGCGTCCGGTGGTGGACCTGTGGGGCGGCTGGGCCGACCCCGGCCGCACCGACCCGTGGCGCGCGGACACCCTCGCGGTGCTCGCCTCGCCGACCAAGGCGCTGGTCACCGCTGCCTTCCTGCACCTGGCCGGGCAGCAGGGCCTGGACCTGGACCGGCCCGTGGCGGCCGACTGGCCCGAGTTCGCCGCGCACGGCAAGGCCGCCATCACCCCCCGCATGATCCTCACGCAGCGCTCCGGGGTCGTCTGCCTCGACCACGCACCCCTCACCCCGTACGCGCTGCGCGCCCACACCCCGGTGGCCGAGGCGCTCGCCGCGGCCCGCCCCGAGTGGGAGCCGGACACGGCGCACGGCTACCACGCCACCACCTACGGCCACCTGCTGAGCGAGCTCATCCGGCGCCGCACCGGCCTGACCGCGGGCCGGTACTTCGCCCGCCACCTCGCCGGACCCCTCGGCCTGGACGCCCACATCGGGCTGCCCGCCGACTCGGGCGCGCACCTGGCCACGATGCTGGAGTCGAAGGCCGAGGCCCTCATGGACGGCGCCGACCCCGGCACCGAACTCGACATGCTCCGCGCCCTCGGCGACCCCGGATCGCTCACCCACCGGGCCATGATCGGGAGCATGCGCCTGCACGACGCCCTCGACCCGGCCGTCGAGGACCCCTCGTACGGCGGCCTGGCCAGTGCCGCCGCGCTGGCCAGGCTCTTCGCCGCCCTCGTCGGCGAGGTCGACGGCATCCGGCTGATCAGCCCCGACCGTACGGAAGAACTCGCCCGGCCCCTCTCCCGCGGCACCTGCCGGGTAGTGCTGCTGCCCAGCACCTGGGGGCTCGGCTTCATGCTCCCCGACAGCCCGGTCTTTCCGGCCTCCGCAGGGCTCGGCGCCCGTGCCTTCGGCTTCGACGGCGCCAACGGCACCTTCGTCTTCGCCGATCCGGACCGCGAACTGGCCTTCGCGTACGTCCAGAACGCCGGCTCCCGCACCATCGGCCGCATGAACGACCGTGCGCACCGCCTCGTAGAGGCCGTGCACCGCTCCGTCAAGGCGGTCGGCGTCCCGCTCTAGCGGTCTTCCAGGGCATCTGGAGGGCGCTTTGAGCGTGTGCTGCGAGCTTGGCGCCTCCTAGCCGGCATTTCACGGAGGAATACATGGCCAACCCCCCTACCGATGTGCGCACCGCCCTCGTCACCGGAGCCACCAGCGGCATCGGCCTGGAGATCGCCACCCGCCTGGCCCGGGCAGGCCACCGCGTCTTCCTGGGTGCACGCACCGCCGACCGGGTGGCCGAGACCGTCGCCGCCCTGCGCGCCGAGGGCCTCGAAGCGGACGGCCGGAGCCTGGACGTGACCTCCCGCGAGGACATCACCGCGTTCGTACGGGCCGCGACCGAGCGGTTCGGACCGGCCGGCATCCTCGTCAACAACGCCGGCCGCTCCGGCGGCGGCGTGACCCGCGAGGTCCCCGACGAGCTCTGGCTCGACGTCATCAACACCAACCTGAACAGCGTGTTCCTGATGACCAAGGACGTCCTCAACCAGGGCGGCATGCTGGAACAGGGCTGGGGCCGGATCATCAACATCGCCTCCACCGGCGGCAAGCAGGGCGTCCTGCACGGCGCGCCCTACTCGGCCTCCAAGCACGGCGTCGTCGGCTTCTCCAAGTCCCTCGGCCTGGAGCTGGCCAGGACCGGCGTCACCGTCAACGCGGTCTGCCCCGGCTTCGTCGAGACCCCGATGGCCGCACGCGTGCGCGAGACGTACGCCGGCCTGTGGGACGTCAGCGTCGACGAGGCCCATGCCCGCGTCAGCGACCGCGTGCCGGTCGGCCGCTACGTGCTGCCCGAGGAGGTCGGCGCGATGGTCGACTACCTCGTCGGCCCGGGCGCCGCCTCCGTGACCGCGCAGGCCCTCAACGTCTGCGGCGGCCTCGGCAACTACTGACCGAACAGAACCCCACTCCACACCGGAAAGGAAACACATCCCGCATGAACGGCACGCAGAACACGGCCGAGCTGTACCTGGACCTTCTGGAGAAGGTCGTCACCAACGTGGTCTACGAGGACGCTCCGATCCCCAACGAGTGGTTCCCCGAGCAGGACTTCCGCCCCGAGAACCGCGAGACCGGCACCGACTGGCCCAGCGTCGCGCACACCATGGTCGGCCTCAAGCGCATCCGCAACATCCGTACCCTCCTCGACCAGGTCGTCGCCGACGGGGTGCCCGGTGACTTCATCGAGACCGGCGTGTGGCGCGGTGGCCTGTGCATCTTCGCCCGCGGCTACTTCAAGGCCCACGGGATCACCGACCGGACCGTCTGGCTCGCCGACTCCTTCGAGGGCATCCCGGTCACCGGCGACGAGAGCCACCCCATGGACCAGGAGATGGCCCTGCACCGCTCCAACGACGTGCTCGGCGTCTCCGCCGACACCGTGCGGGAGAACTTCGGCCGCTACGGGCTCCTGGACGACCAGGTCCGCTTCCTGCCGGGCTGGTTCAAGGACACCCTGCCGACCGCCCCCGTCGAGCAGCTCGCGGTCCTCCGGCTCGACGGCGACCTGTACGAGTCCACCCTCGACGCGCTCGACAACCTCTACCCGAAGCTCTCCACCGGCGGCTTCGTCGTCATCGACGACTACTTCATCCCGGCCTGCCGCAAGGCCGTGGACGAGTTCCGGGAGAAGCACGGCATCACGGACGAGGTCGAGGCCATCGACGACTACAGCGTCTTCTGGCGCCGCTCCGCCTGAGCCGACCGCCCGCCACCAACGACTTCGGCCTCCAGGATCCGCTCGGGATCCTGGAGGCCGAAGTCATGTGGTGGTGGAGACGGCGGTCAGCCGGCCGAGGCCGCCGCCCGGCCTGCCGTCGCCAGCGTGGTACGGCTGTTCGCGCCGAGCACCTCGCGCAGGTACCGGCGCGCGTCGGCCAGGGTGGCCTGCTCGCCCAGCACCTCCCGTACGGCGGCCGGGTCGATCGCCACCGTGTGCTCGGCGGTCACGCGCGCCCCCGCCCCCGCCCCGGAGCCGCCGAACCGCCACACACCGCTGTGCCCGAGCAGCAGCCGCGGCGGGACCAGCTGCTTGTACGCGATCCGCTCGCCCGGTACGCAGATCCGTACCGAGCGGGTGGTGTGCGCCGAGCCGTCCGCGGTGACGGTGTCCATCTCCATCTCCTGCACACCCGCCGCGTCCTCGGTCAGCTCCACGCGCCGTACGTGCGGCAGCCGCTCGGGCCACAGGTCCGCACGGTGCACGAAGGCGTACGCCTCCTCGGGGCTGCACTCCAGGTCGACGGTGTCGCTGAAGGAGAACACCAGGTCGCCGACGTCCGCGCCGAGCCCGGCCGCCAGCTCGGCGATCCGGGCCAGCGCGGCCAGTTCCACCGGGCTGTTGCGGTCCAGCGCGGCGTTGATCCAGTCCGTGGCCGCGGGGTCGTCGTCGACCGCCGTGAAGTCGTGCAGCAGGACGATCTCGGTCCCGCCCCCCGGCAGCGACTCGAAGATCCACTCGCCGCCCATCGAGGCGATGGGCGGCGCGCTCACCTCCTGATCGAAGCGGATCCGCAGGTTGAACGGGTCCAGCGCGCGGCGCGAGACCCACGTCTTCACCTCCCCGCCCACCGAGGCCCACAGCCGGAACCGCTCGGAGAGCTCACCGCGCTCCAGGTGGTGCGCGGCGACGCTCGGCGCGAACACGGACGGCCACCGGCCGACGTCGGCGGCGAGGTCGTACAGGGCCTGCGGCGGGGCCGTGGAGATCAGGGAGTGCCGGGTGTGCCGACGCATGCCTCAGCCCGCCGTCGGGAGAGCGCCGTTGACGGAGTCCAGCAGCTCGCGCGGGGTGGCGAACTGGGCAGGGATCTCCACCCCGTAGTCGCGCTGGATGACAGCCGCGGTCTCCAGCAGTGCCAGGGAGTCGTAGCCCAGCTCCGCGAAGCCGGTGTCGAGGATGTCCCCGTCGAGCTGGCTGTCCTCGCAGCCGGCCGACTCGGACAGGATCCGGCGCAGGTCGTCCAGGGTCATCTCAGTGGTGGTGCTCGTGTCGCTCATCTGTGCTTCGCCTTCTTCTCTCGGTGGGTCTTGTCTCGGAGTTGGGGTGTTCAGTGGTGGTACGACCGCACGACGGCGGCCGAGTTGAAGCCCGACGCGCCCCGCGCCAGGACGAGGGCCGTGCCCAGCCGTGCCTCGCGCGGGGACTTGCGGACCAGGTCGATGCCGTACTCCTCCGGCATCTCGTCGGTGTTGGCGGTCGGCGGGATCACCCCGTCGCGCAGCGACAGCAGTGCGGCCGCCACGTCGAGCGGCCCGGCCGCGGACTGGAGCCGCCCGGTGAGCGCCTTGGGGGCGGTCACCGGGACGCCGTGCGCGCCGAAGACCTCGCGCAGCGCCTCGGCCTCCCGCCGGTCCAGGGCGGGCAGGCCCGCCGAGTCCGCGAAGACCACGTCGACCTCGGCCGGCACGATGCCGGCCTCGGCCAGTGCCAGCTCGATGGCGCGGCGCAGCGCCGGCGGCCGCGGTGAGCCGGGCGGCGGGTCGAAGGTGGAGGCCTGTCCCGCGAGTTCGCCGTACACCCGGGGCGCGCCGCGCCGGCGGGCCGCAGCGGCGTCCTCCAGGACCAGGATCGCGGCGCCCTCGCCGGGCACGTGCCCGCTCGCCGTCCGGTCGAACGGCCGGTACTCCCCGGTGCTCACCCGGCCGCTGGACCACTGCGCGGCCCAGCCCCACGGGTCCAGCGCCGAGTCCGCGCCGCCGGTGACGACGAGCTTCGCCTCGCCACGGCGCACCGCGCGCCGGGCGTGGCCGATGACGTCGAGCCCGCCCGCCTGCTCGGCGACCAGGGCCTTGCCCGGTCCGCGCAGCTGGTGGCGGATGGAGATCTGGCCGGTGTTGACGGCGTAGAACCAGGCGAAGGACTCGTACACGCTGACGAACTGCGGGCCCTTCGACCACAGTTTGGCGAACTCGCGGTGGGTGAACTCGAAGCCGCCGAAGGCATTGGCGGTCATCACGCCCATGTCGTAGTCGGGCAGCGTGTCCGGGTCCACGCCGGCGTCGGCCAGGGCCATCTCCGCGGCGGTCAGCGCGAACCGGGTGGAGCGGTCGGTCTGCGGCAGCAGCCGCTTCGGCAGGTGCGCGGCCGGGTCGAAGTCCCGGACCTCGCCGGCCTTCCCGGCCGGGTAGCCGGAGGCGTCGAAACCGGTGATGTCCGCGATGCCGCTGCGGCCCTCCAGGGTCGCGGACCAGAACTCCTCGGTGCCCAGGCCGTTGGGGGCGACGACCCCCAGCCCGGTGAACACCGTGCTCGTCGTGGTCATCGTCATGATGCTCCTTCCGGCCGCCGCAGCAGCATCGCGCTCTGGAAGCCGCCGAATCCGCTGCCCACGGTCAGTACGCGGTCCACCCGCTGCTCGCGGGCGGTCAGCGGCACGTAGTCGAGGTCGCACTCGGGGTCGGCCCGGTGCAGGTTGGCGGTGGGCGGCACCACGTTGTGCTTCATGGCGAGCACGCAGGCGGCGATCTCCACGGAGCCGATGGCCCCCAGGGAGTGGCCCACCATGGACTTGATCGAGCTGATCGGCGTCCGGTACGCGTGGTCGCCCAGGGCGCGTTTGAACGCGGCCGTCTCGTGCCGGTCGTTCTGGACGGTGCCCGAGCCGTGCGCGTTGACGTAGTCGATCGCGTCGGCGTTCAGCCGGGACTGGTCCAGCACCACCCGGATGGCCTCGGCCATCTCCCGGCCGTCGGTCTTCAGACCGGTCATGTGGTACGCGTTGCAGCGCGTGGCGTAGCCGCTGACCTCGGCGTAGATGGTGGCGCCACGGGCCCGCGCCTGCTCCAGCTCCTCCAGGACGAACACGGCCGCGCCCTCGGCCAGCACGAAGCCGTTGCGGGAGGCGTCGAAGGGGCGGGAGGCGTGCGCGGGGTCGTCGTTGCGGTTGGTGGTGGCCTTGATGGCGTCGAAGCTCGACACCACGATCGGGGTGATCGGAGTGTCGGAGGCACCGGCGAGCATCACGTCGACGGTGCCGTCGGCGATCAGCTGGACGGCGTTGCCGACGGCGTCCAGCCCCGAGGTGCAGCCGTCGGACACCAGGGCGACCGGGCCCTCCGCGCCCACCGCCCAGGCCACTTCGGCGGCCATCACGCCCGGGGTGAGGTAGTCGTACATGTGGGGCGACAGGTAGCGGGGATCGACTTCCCACTGCCGTCCGGCATCGGACAGCACGAGGTACTCGTTCTCCAGGCTGGTCGCGGAGGCGACCGCGCTGCCCAGGCTCACGCCGATCCGGGACGGGTCGAGCGACCCGAAGTCGAGGCGGCTGTCCGACACCGCGTCCCGGGTGCAGACCACGGCGAACTGCGTCGCCCGGTCCATGCGGCGGACCTCGCGCGGGGTGAGCCCTTCGGCCCCCGCGTCGAAATCGCACTCGCCCGCGAGCTGGGAGCGGAAGGGGGTGGGATCGAAGAAGGTGATCCGGCGGGTCGCGGTACGACCCGCGGCCAGCAGGGACCAGAACTCCTCCGTGCCGCTTCCTCCCGGTGCGCGCACCCCCATACCGGTTATCACGACACGACGGGACATCGAATCGGTTTCCTTCCCGAAGAGGTGACTCGTCAAGGCCGGGGATCGGAAGATCTCCGGCCGGGTCCCTTCGTAGGCGGCATCGGTCAACCACCGCTCAAGAGGCGCTCGACGCGCACTCAGGGGGAATCCAGCGGTTCTCTAGCACAGGGGTGCACCGTCCGTGCGATGAAGATCCTCTTTGTCACCGGCGCGAGCCCGGCAACCGTCTTCGCGCTCGTCCCGCTCGCCACGGCGGCCCGACTCGCCGGCCACCAGGTCCTCGTCGCCTCCCCCGAGGACATGACCTCGTACGTGACCTCCACCGGACTGCCCGTCCTGCCCGTCACCGAGGGCACCATGCGCCAATTCATGCTCGAGGACCGGGAAGGGCGGGCGCTGTCCATCCCCGCGGACCCGCGGGAGCGGATCCGCTTCAACGGGGAGGGCTTCGGCCGGCTCGCCGCCGCAACCCTTCCCCGGCTGCGCGCCCTGGCCGCCGACTGGGGTCCGGACCTGGTCGTCGGCGGGACGCTCTGCTACGCGGCGCCGCTGCTCGCCCACGAGCTGGGGGTGCCGTGGGTGCGGCACACCTGGGACCTCGGCGAGCCGCCCGGGATGGACGCCGGGGCCGCCGCCGAGCTGGCGGCCGAGCTCGCGGGGGTGGGGCTGGACGCACTGCCCGTGCCCGCGCTGTGGGTGGACATCTGCCCGCCGGGCCTGAGCGCCCCCGATCCGGCCCCCGGCCCGCGCCGGCCGATGCGGTTCGTCCCCGCCAACCTGCGCCGGCCGCTGGAGCCGTGGATGCTGCGCCGGCCGGACCGGCCCCGGGTGTGCGTCACCGCGGGCAGCCGGGTCTCCGGACAGGAGGAGGTGGCCGAACTGGCCGAACTCGCCCGGACCGTCGAGGGGCTGGACGGGGAGCTGGTGGTCGCCGCTCCGCAGGAGGTGGCCGACGGGCTGGCCGCGGTGGTGCCCGGGGTGCGGGCGGGCTGGTTCGCGCTGGACACCCTGCTGGCCACCTGCGACCTCATCGTCCACCACGGCGGCGGCCAGACCGCGATGACCGCCCTGCACGCGGGCGTGCCGCAGCTGCTGGTGCCGACGATCCCGAAGATGCTGGAGCCCTGCCACCGCATCGAGGCCCGCGGCGCGGCCCTGGTGCTGCCGCCGGGCGAACAGTCCGCCGCCCGCGTCGCGGCGGCCGCCGCCGAGCTGCTGGCCGGACCGGGCTTCCGGGCACGGGCCCGGGAGATCGCCGCGGAGATCGCGGCGCAGCCCGGACCGGACCGGATGGTGCGCGTACTCGAGTCGCTGGCACGCTCCTGACCCCGGGCGGGTGGCGCGAGCGTGGGGAGTCCCGCGCCGCCCGCGCCCGGCCGGCGACGTCGGCGGCGACGGCAGCGGGGCCCCGCCCGGGTCGGGCGGGGCCCCGCTCTGCTCAGGACCGCGGCGCGGTGGTCGCCGCCACGGCGGCCACCGTACGGTCCAGCGCCTCGTCCAGCGCGATCCGCGCCCGCCAGCCGGTCGCGGACGTGAACGCCGACGGATCCACCTCCAGGCTGCGGAAGTCCGTCGCGTCGGCGTTCGCCGGCGGTTCCACCGACACCACCGGCACCGCAGCGGCACCCGTGCGCCGGGAGACGGCGCGCGCCACCGCCCCGAACACCTCGCCGAGCGGCCGCGCCCGCCCGGTCCCGACCAGGAAGTGCCGGCCGGTGAGCCGGTCCGCGTGGGCCAGGGCCGTGGTGAACGCCCGGGCGGCGTCCTCCACGTACAGCAAGTCGCGGCGGACCGTACCGTCGTGCCACATCGTCAGCGGCTCCCCGGCCAGCGCCCGCCGGATCATGGTGGACACCACGCCCCGGTCCTCGGCGGTGGGGGAGGGCGGTCCGTACACGGGCGGCAGCCGCAGGCTCACCGCCCGCGCCAGGCCCGCCGCGGCGGCCTCCTTCAACAGGGTCTCGGCGGCGTGCTTCTGCCGGTCGTACGTCCCCTCGGGACGGTCCGGCTCGGAGCCGTCGATCCGCTCCGCGGCGACCCGCCCCACCTGGGTGTTGCTGCCGGGGAAGACGATCGCGGGCGGGCGGCCCGCGCCGCCCGGGGCCCGCTCGGCGAGCAGCGCCACGAGATCCCGGACCAGGCCGACGTTGACGCGCTCCGCCTCCGTGTCGTCCGGCGACAGCCGCCACCCGGAGGCGCCGCGGATCCGCGCCGCGAAGGGCAGCACGGCGTCCGCGCCGGCCACCGCCCGGGCCAGGGCGTCCCCGCGCGCGAGGTCGGCGGCCACCACCTCCACCCGGCCGGCCAGGTCCCCGGGGAGTTCGACCGGCCGCCGGGACACCGCCCGCACCCGCACACCGGGGTCGGCGGCCAGCGCCCGTACCACGGCGGAGCCCAGGAAGCCGGAGGCGCCGAGGACGACGACCCGCTGCGGCGCGCTCACCGGCCGCCCCCGCCGGGCGCGGCCGCCACGCAGTCCTCGTACCGCGGGAGCAGCCCCTCGGCGCGGGCCGCGGCCAGGGTGGGCGCCGACCGGTCGCGCTCGGAGAGCAGCCGGCCGGATCCCGCGGGCAGCTCCAGGCCCAGTTCGGGGTCGAGCGGGTGGACGGCCCGCTCCTTGTCCGCCCGGTAGGCCGCGGACAGCAGGTACACCATCACGGTGTCCTCCTCCTGCGCGGCGAACAGGTGCCCCACGCCCGGCGGCAGGTACAGAGCGGTACCCGCCTCGGGGGAGAGCTCCACCCGCTCGCTGCGCCCGAAGGTGGGCGAGCCGACCCGGACGTCGACCACGAGGTCGAGGGCCCGGCCGCCCGTGCACAGCACGTACTTGGCCATGGAATCAGGCGTGGCCGTGAAGTGCACCCCGCGCACCACCCCGCGCCGCGACCGGCTCGTGCTGACCTGGGCCACCGGGAACAGCGGCCCGCCCAACGCCGCCCCGAACGCGGCCTCCTGGTGCGGGGAGCGGAACGAGCCGCGCTCGTCGTGGAAGACCTCCGGCTCGAAGACGTACGCGCCCTCGACGGCGAGCGGGCGGACCTTCACGCGCCACCGCCGGGCCGGGTGGCGACGAACAGGCCGGGACCGTACAGCTCGTGGCGCAGGTACTCGCTCTCCAGGCCGGCCCGGCGGAAGGCCTCCTCGTACTCCGACTGCTCGAACAGGGTCATGACGTGCGTGTCGGTGAAGTGCTCGACGCCCGTGCCGGAGTCCGCGACGGTGTAGTGCACCTCCATCCGGCTGGCCCGGCCCGCGCGGACGGTGTGGGAGACCCGCGCGATGGTCCGGCCGTCGGTGCGGACCACGTCGGCGCCGACCCAGCCGGGCAGGAAGTTCTGCGGGAACCACCAGGGCTCGACGACGAGGACGCCGCCGGGCGCCAGGTGGTCCGCGAGGTTGCGCACCGCGCTGTTCAGGTCCTCGGCGCTCTCCAGGTATCCGACCGAACTGAACATGCAGGTGACGGCGGTGAAGGAACGGCCGAGCCGGAAGTCGCGCATGTCGCCCTGGGTCAGGGGAATCCCGGGGTTGGTGCGGGCGGCTATGGCGAGCATCTCGGCGGACAGGTCCACCCCGGCCGCCTCGCCGAAGAGGCCGGTGAGCTCGGCCAGGTGGGAACCCGTGCCGCAGGCGACGTCCAGCAGCGATCCGGCGGCCGGGGCCACCGCGGCGCGCAGCTCGACGAGCTCGCGCACGAGGGCCGCCTCGGCCCGGTAGTCCTTGCCGCGGCCCCGGTAGAAGTCGTGGTAGACGTCGGCGCGGTGGTAGATGAGGGTGTCCGTGGTGCTGCCGGTCATGCGTGGGCCTCTCGGTGGGAGTGGTGGGCGGTGGGCGAGGGTGAGCGGTGGGGCCGTGCGGAGCGGACGGCTAGAGGGTCCGCAGGACCTCGTGGAGCGCGTCGATGACCTTGTCCTGCACGGCCTCCGGCAGCGACGGGTACATGGGCAGCGAGAAGATCTCCCCGGCCAGCTTCTCGGTGACCGGCAGGGAGCCCGCCTCCATGCCGAGATGGGCGAAGCCGCGCATCGTGTGCACGGGCCACGGGTAGCTGATGTTGAGCGCGATGTCGTAGCGCTCCTTGAGGGCGCGGATGATCTCGTCGCGGCGCGGGTGGCGGACGACGTACACGTAGTACACGTGCTCGTTGCCCGGCGCGGTGGCCGGCAGGGTCAGCGCGCCCGGCCCGCACAGGTCCGCGAGCCCTTCCTCGTAGCGCCGGGCGACCCGGCGGCGGCCCGCGACGTACGCGTCGAGCCGGGTCAGCTTGCGGCGCAGGATCTCGGCCTGGACCTCGTCGAGCCGGCTGTTGTGGCCGGGGGTCTGCTCGACGTAGTAGACCTCCTCCATGCCGTAGTAGCGCAGCCGGCGCAGCGCGCGGTCGGTGTCGGCGGAGCCGGTCAGGACGGCCCCGCCGTCGCCGTACGCCCCGAGGACCTTGGTCGGGTAGAAGGAGAAGGCCGCGGCGTCGCCCATGGTGCCGGCGGGCCGGCCGTGGTGGCGGGCGCCGTGGGCCTGCGCGCAGTCCTCCACGATCGCCAGTCCGTGCTGGTCCGCGAGACGCCGCAACGGTTCCATGTCGACGCACTGGCCGTACAGGTGCACCGGCAGGAGCACCTTGGTGCGCGGCGTGATCGCCGCCGCCACCTGGTCGGTGTCCATCAGGTAGTCCTCGGCGCGCACGTCCACGAACACCGGGACGGCGCCGGCCGCGTCGATGGCCACGACGGTCGGGGCTGCCGTGTTGGACACGGTGATCACCTCGTCCCCGCGGCCCACGCCGAGGGACTCCAGGGCCAGCTGCACCGCGTTGGTGCCGTTGTCCACGCCGACGCAGTGCGGCAGGCCGTGGCGGGCGGCGAACTCGTCCTCGAAGCCGCGCACGCTCTCGCCCAGCACCAGCCGGCCGCTGGCGAAGACCTGCTGCACGGCGTCGAGGATGTCCTCCCGTTCCGCCTCGTACTCCGAAAGGTAGTCCCAGACATGGGTGGTCACTCGTCGTCCTCCTTGTAGAAGCCGGCGAACGTCAGCAGGCTCCTGGCCTCGACGTTCAAGTGGTTGCCGTAGCGCACGAAGTCGGTGAGCTGGCTCAGGGTGATCCAGGCGAAGTCATCGGGGACCCGTAGCGGGAAGCCGTCTTCCGCCTCGACCAGCAGGTAGCGGTTCTGCGCGTGGTAGAAGCGGCCGCCCTCCTCCGAGTGGACCCGGTCGAAGCGGATCCGCTCCGGCGGTGCGTCCAGCACCTCGGACAGGAACCGGGGCCGGCGCTCCTCGGGCAGGCCGCGGTAACTGTCCGGCTGGCACTGCACGGTGGGGGCCATCTCCACGTTGTCGAAGGCGCCCGTCTCGGTCCGGGCGTGCATCAGGACGTGCAGCACGCCTCCGATGCGGCGCAGCAGGAACGCGATGACGCCCTGGCTGCGCGGCTCCAGCATGGGCTGGTGCCAGCGGGCGACCTCCCGGCTGTCCGTCTCGACGGACACCCCGATGACCGCGAAGTGCACGTCCCGGTCGTGCACGAGGGTTCCGTCGCGGTGGCTCCAGCCGTCCACCTTCGTCAGCGGGATCCGGCTGCGGGACAGCGTGCAGCGGTTCTTGGCCTCGGTGAACCAGCTGAGCAGGTGGGTGGTGTCGTGCAGGGCGACGTCGCCGGGCGCCCAGGAGCGGGCCAGCGCGCCCCGGAAGGTGTCCGCGACCAGGTCGGCGCTGCGGTCCCGCCAGGAGGCGGCGCCGGCCAGCACCGTACGGGTGTCCATGTTGACCAGGTTGGGCTCGCGCAGCAGCAGGGCGATCTGCTCGAAGTCCAGCCAGCAGAAGTCCTCCAGCAGCGGGACGTCCCCGTCCACCTGGACGATCATGTTGCGGTTGCGCTTGGCCAGGAACCAGGACGCCTGCTCGGACTGGAGCACGTCGGACAGGACCTGGCCGGAGCGGGGCGCGGTGAAGTACTCCAGGTACGGCACCGCCCGGCCGCCGTGCGCCCCGGTGAAGTTGCTCCGCGTGGCCTGCACGGTCGGGGAGAGCTGCAGGCCGTTGACGTTGCCCGGCTCCATCTTGACCTGGAGCAGGAAGTGCGGGACGCCCGCGAACTCCTTGACCAGGATGCCGAGGACGCCCTGTTCGGGCTGGACGATGATCGGCTGCTGCCAGGCGTCCACCTCCCGGCCGGAGTCGGAGACGTCCAGGCCCTCGACGGTGAAGAACCGGCCGGTGTGGTGGACGAGGTTGCCGGTGTCGGGGTCGGTGTGCCAGCCGTCGAGCTCGTCGAGCGGGATCCGGTCCACCCGGTACCGGTGGGCCCGGCAGCGCCCGGCGTACCAGTCGTGGAATTCGGCTATGTCGGAGAACAAGTGGCCACCTTCCGTGCGGAAAATCCCCTCCCATTCCCCTGCGGGAATTCTGGCTTTCCGAGGAGAACGGCATCTGTGCGGAATCGCATGGCGCCGATCCTGCCAGACGATTCACGGGGCGGGCACCCCGGCCAAGGAGCTGTATTTCGTTACGAGTGGAACATGACCGGTATTCGAGCGGTCCCCGAGTCGGGGCCGCATCATCACAGGTCGAAGCCAACCACGAGGGCGGCGGCTCTCCCCGCGTGAAGGACGGATGACAAGTGCAGCAATACCCCCAGGCAGGGCCGGCCGAGGACGCGTTCGCCGAGGACGCGTTCGCCGAGGTCGCCCGTGCCTTCGAGGAGAACTTCGCCGCGGGCGAGGAGATGGGCGCGGCCGTCTGCGTCTACCACCGCGGGCGTCCGGTGGTGGACCTGTGGGCCGGCTGGGCCGACCCCGGCCGCACCGACCCGTGGCGTGCGGACACCGTCGGGGTGCTCGCCTCGCCGACCAAGGCGCTGGTCACCGCCGCCTTCCTGCACCTGGCGGAGCAGCAGGGCCTGGACCTGGACCGGCCCGTGGCGGCCGACTGGCCCGAGTTCGCCGCGCACGGCAAGGCCGGCATCACCCCCCGCATGATCCTCGCCCACCGCTCCGGGGTCGTCTGCCTCGACCACGCACCGCTGTCGCTCGACGCGCTGCGCGCCCACACCCCGGTGGCGGAGGCGCTCGCCGCGGCCCGTCCCGAGTGGGAGCCGGACACGGCGCACGGCTACCACGCCACCACCTACGGCCACCTGCTGAGCGAGCTCATCCGGCGCCGCACCGGGCTGACGGTGGGCCGGTACTTCGCCCGCCACCTCGCGGGACCGCTCGGTCTGGACGCCCACATCGGGCTGCCCGCCGACTCGGGCGCGCACCTGGCCACGATGCTGGAGTCGAAGGCCGAGGCCCTCATGGCCGGCGCCGACCCCGGCGAGGTCGAAGAGCTGCGCGACCCCACCACGCTCACCTACCGGGCGACCATCGGCAGCATGTCCCAGGACCCCGCCGACCCGGCCGTCGAGGACCCCTCGTACGGCGGGCTCGCCAGCGCCCACGCCCTGGCCAGGCTCTTCGCCGCCCTGGTCGGCGAGGTCGACGGCACCCGGGTGATCAGCCCCGCACGCACCGCCGAAATGGCCCGTCCGCACTCCAGCGGCACCTGTGAGGTCATGTTCACCCCGCTCACCTGGGGGCTGGGCGTGCAGCTGGCGGACAGCGCGGTCTTCCCCGCCGACGCCGGACTGAAGAATTCCTTCGGACTCAGCGGCGCGAACGGCGTTTTCACATTCGCCGACCCGGAACGGGAGCTGGCATTCGGCTACGTCCCGAATATGGGATCCGCGGTCATGGGCAGTATGGACGGCCGAATCCGCCGGCTGGTGGAGGCGGTATTCCGCAGCGTCGACCGAATTCTGTAAACCGCACCCCCACACAAAGGAGTCGTCCATGCGGATCCTGTTCCCTGCCGCACCCGGATACGGATTGATGCTGCCGCTCGTACCGCTCGTATGGGCGGCGCGGGCGGCGGGACACGAGATCCTCGTCGCCACCACCGCCCACATGGCGAAGGCGGCCGCCTGGTCCGGCGCTCCGGTCGTCGACGTGTTCCCCCACCGGGACGTCGGAGAGGACCTGGTCGCCGGCCCGGCGGAGCCGGAGGCCGGGGCCGCCGGTGATCCCGACCTGCCCGAGGGGTACTGGGAACTCGCCCGCGCCATGCGCCCGTTCGACCTGTTCACCCTGGCCATGACCCCCGGCACGGTCGCCGCCGGCCGCGACTTCGGGGCCGACCTCGTCGTCTACTGCTCCGACCACCAGGCGGGCCGGCTCGCCGCCGTGGCCCTCGGCGTGCCCGCCCTGGAGGTCGGCAACCGGGTGTCCTGGTCCCTGCGCGACCCGGGCGTGCGCGAGGCCGCACGCAGCAACGCCCGCTTCGGCGTCATCCCCGATGACAGCCCCGTCGTCCAGCGCCTGCGCGCGGAACTCGGCCTCGGCGACCGCGAACCCCACCTCCTCGGCCGCGTCGACCCGCGCGCCCCCAGCCTCGGCGGCCTGGCGGGCGAGGAGCCCGATCTGCACGACGCCGTCCCCTGGCTGCCGATGCGCTACGTGCCGTACAATGGCGGCGCCGTCCTGCCCGAGTGGGCGCTGCGCCGGCCCGGCCGGCCCCGCATCTGCCTCACCCTGGGCACCGTCGCCCCGCTGCTGCCCGGCGGCACCGACGCCCTGCGGCTGCTGATCGAGGCCCTCGCCGCCCTGGACGCGGAGGTGGTGCTCGCCGACGACGAGACCGACCTCGGCGCCCTCGGCCCGCTGCCGGCGAACCTGATCCCGGCCGGCTTCGTACCGCTCTCCGGCATCCTGCGCGACTGCGCCCTGGTCGTCCATCACGGCGGATCGGGCACCACCGCGGCCGCCCTCCACTACGGCGTTCCGCAGCTGCTGGTCCCCAGCGGCGCGGACAACGAGCTGTGCGCCCGCCGGGTCGTGGACCGCGGGGTGGGCCTGGCCGTGGCTCCGGAGACCGCGGACGCCGCCCAGATCGCCGCGGCCGCCGTACGGCTGCTCACCGAGGAGTCGTTCCGGCGTGCGGCCGGGGAGGTCCGCCGCGAGATGGCCGGGCAGCCGTCCCCGGCCGCGCTGATCGACCGGATCACCGCCGCTGCCGCGACTGCCTGACGGGCCGTCGTAAGGAAGTACGGAAACACGGAAGTACAGAAACACCGAGCGGGCGGGGCACCTTTCCCAGGTGCCCCGCCCGCTCGGTGTCGCTCCCGGCCGGGAGCCCGCTCAGTCGCGGACGCCGGACCGTTCCAGCGCCGCCATCGCCCGCTCCAGGGTCGCGATCCGCTCGTCGAGCCCCCCGGCCAGCGCGGAGATCATGATGCCGAGCGTGGTGACGCCCGCCTCCGCGTACTGCCGCATCCGCTCCGCGACCTGGTCCACCGGCCCGGTCAGCGCGGTCCGCTCCACGAAACCGGCCGGCACCGCCCGCGCGGCCGCCGCCCGGTCGCCCTTGCCCGCCAGCCGGCTCACCTCGGCGGCCCCGGCGCCGAAGCCCATTCGCGTGGCGAGCCCGACGTAGAAGTTCCGCTCGGGTGCCCCGATGCCCATCAGGTAGGCGTAGTGGGCCCGTAGCCGGTCCACGCAGTCCTCGGTGTCCTCGCCGATGGCGGTTGCCAGGCAGGGCATCACCTCGAAGCCCGGCAGCGGCCGGCCGGCCCGGGCGCGGCCCGCCGCGATGTGCGCCACCGATTCGGCGACCTGCTCGGGCGCGGCGAACACCCCGATCCATCCGTCGGCGATCTCCCCCGCCAGGGCGAGGTTGCGCGGGCCGACCGCACCGAGGTGGATGGGTACGGGCGTCCCCGCCGGCTCGGTGATCACGTGGAGGGGGGCCGCGCCGGAGCCGGAGGACGGCAGCCGGTAGTGCCGGCCCTCGTAGCGCACCGGCTCACCCGTCAGCGCCCGCCGTACGATCTCCACGTACTCCCGCGTCCGGGACAGCGGCTCCGCGAAGGGGACTCCGTACCAGCCCTCGGAGACATCGGGGTTGGACACTCCGAGTCCCAGCCGGAACCGGCCGCCGGAGAGCGACTGCAGGGTCGCCGCCGTCAGCGCGGTCAGCGCCGGGCTGCGGGCGGGGATCTGCATCACGGCCGAGCCCAGGGCGATCCGTTCGGTCCGTGCGGCCACCAGACCGAGCACGCTGGCGGCGTCCGAGCGGTAGCCCTCGGGGGCCAGCGCCACGTCGTAGCCCAGCCGTTCGGCCGCGACGGCCAGCTCCGCGGCGCCCTGGTAGCTCAGGTTGACTCCAAGCTTCACGATCTTGTCCCTTTCCTCAGATCAGCAGGTGGGCGCCGCCGTCGGCGAGCACCACCTCGCCGGTGGTGTAGGCCGCCCGGTGGAGGCTCACCACGAGCCCCGCGATGTCCTCGGGCGTGCCGGTGCGGCGCAGCGGCACGGCCTCCCGCACCCGCTCGCGGATCTCGGTGAACGTCTCGGTCCACGGGGTGTCGATCAGCCCGGGCGCGATGGCGTTCACCCGCACCTCGGGGCCCACCGCGGCGGCCAGCAGCCGGGTCATGTGGTTGACGGCGGCCTTGCTGGCCGCGTACGGGATGGAGCTGCCGGCCGGCCGGACCCCGGCGATGGAGGAGATGTTGACGATGTGTCCGGCGCCGGACTCGCGCAGCAGCGGCATGGCGGCGACGGAGGTCTGCCAGGTGCCGACGACGTTGACGCCGAGGATGTCCCGCCACACCTCCCCGGTCGCCGCGTCGAGGTCCTTGTGGGGGATGGCCCGGGTGATACCGGCGTTGTTGACGAGCAGGTCGAGCACGCCGTACTCCGCGGCGACCTCGTCCAGCAGCCGCCGGACCTGGCCCTCGTCGGAGATGTCCGCCTGGACGAACCGCGCGTCGGGCAGCGAATCGGCGAGCCGGCGGCCCGCGTCGACGCTCCTCGCCGCGTTGACCACCACCGCCATTCCCTCGGCGGAGAGTCTGCGGGCGACGGCGGCGCCGATCCCGGACGAGGATCCGGTCACCAGGGCGACGGGCTTGCGGGGCATGGCGGGGGTTCTCCCTTCGGCGGGCGCCGGCGGGGTGCGGCGCGGCTCAACGGGGCGGGTGCCGGTGTCGCGGCTCAACTGGGCAGGTGCTGGTCGTGCTCGACGCGGCGGGAGCGGTTGTGCACCGTGCCGCCGTCCCCGATCACCAGCACGTCGCGCACCAGGCAGCTGGGGCCGACCTGCGGTTCCTTGACCCCGGGCCGGACGGTGAGCACCAGTGCGTAGAAGACGGCGTCGAAGGCGCCGTCCTCGCGCGGGGAGAGGTCGATCATGTTGAACCAGTGCCTGCGCTGCACCGGGTCGTCGGCGAACCGCTCGTTGAAGGAGTGGAGTTCGGCGACGATCCCGGCCCGGGTGCGGGCCGGGGGCACCGAGGGGGTGTGCTGGAACTCGCCGTCCTCGGTGAAGGTGGCGGCATACTCCTCGAACTTCCCGCTGTCGAGGAACTGGACCTGGCGGGCGTAGTGCTGCCCCACCGCGGCGTAGAGGTCGGCGAAGGTACTGCCGGCGGACGTCATCGGATACTCCAGACGGGCTCGGATACGGCGGAGCGGGCGCCCCGGTGCACGAGGTGCACCGGGGCGCCCGCGAGCGCCGATCCTGGGAGGCGGTCCTCAAGACCCGCTCGAAATCCCGTCCAGTCCCGCATGTCGCGGGTCAATCAATTGGTCAGTCAGTCAGTCACCTTGCAGGTTGGTCGGTCAGGCGTGGCAGGCGGGCGGCGCCCCGAGGTAGGCGGCCATCTCCCGGAAGACGGTGCCCATCTCCAGGATGACGGCCGACATGTCCAGGGCCCCGCCGTGCGTCCGGCCCCGCTCCTCGGCGAAGGCCCGGTAGAGGTTGGGCACGATCCGCTCGGCGTCCAGCAGGCCGGCGAAGGGCCCGAGGTCCGCGTCGCGTGCCACGTCCACCGGGGTGAGCCCGGCGGCCACCCCCTCCCGGGCGAGTCCCTGCAGCCACCGCAGGTACGCCTCGGTGGTGTCGAGCACCTCGGTGCCGCCGACCACGCCGTGCCCGGAGACGACGACGTCTGGGCCGAGGGCCCGCATCCGCTCGATGGCCCGCAGCGAGCCGGCGACGGAACCCATCGGCAGGAACGGGGTGACCCCGGACATGACCACGTCCCCGGTGAAGAGCACCCGCCGTTCGGGCACCCACACGGCGGTGTCGTTGGTGCTGTGGGCCACCTCCAGGTGGATCAGCCGGGCCGTCAGTTCACCGACGTGAAGGGTCAGGTCGTCCTGGTAGGTGACCTGCGGCAGCACTACCTCGACGGCCCCCCACTCCACGTCCGGCCACACCTCGGTCAGGTGGAGTCCGGCCGCGGCCATCTCGCGCCGCGTCTCGTGGTGCGCGTGCACCACCGCCTCGGGGAACACGAAGTTGCCGAAGGTGTGGTCCCCGTGCGAGTGCGTGTTGACCACCGCGTACGGGACCGGGCGGCCCTGCGCCACGACCGCGGCGCGCAGCCGGCGGGCGCGCGCCTCGGTGGCCGCGGTGTCGACCAGGACGGCCCTGCCCTCGGAGACGATCAACCCGGCGTTGTTCACGCACCAGCTGCCGTCCGGCTGGACGTAGGCGTACACCCCGTCCGCGACCTCGCTCAGCACCCCGCTCCGGTCCGTGCTCCGCTCCGCGCCCATGCCCGTACCCCTGCTCATTCCTGCACCCCTGCTCATTCCCGCACCCGTGCTCATGCCCGCACCCCTGCCCGTGCCCGTGCTCACGTCAGCACGTAGTCGCGCAGCGACAGTTCGGTGGCGTTCGACAGCAGCTCGCGGTGGAGGCTCTGGAGACGGCCGGACGGCTCGACGCCCAGTTCTCTGTTCAGCGCCTTTCGCAGGCCGCGGAAGACCTCCAGCGCGCGCCAGCCCGAGCCCGACCGCTGGTAGGCGATCATCAGGCACGCGGCCAGCTTCTCGTGCAGCGGGTGCTGCTCGACCAGTTTGCTGAGTTCCGGAATGAGGGTTCCGCTCTTTCCGAGCCAAAGGTCCGCGAGAATGCGCTGCTCAAGGACGCGCATGCGTACTTCGTTGAGGCCGGTCAGTTCCATGGAAAGAACCCGGCCCACGGGTACGTCCATCAATGCCGGGCCGCGCCACAATTCCAGGGCCTGATGCAGGTAATTCGACGCGGCAGCGGCGTCGCCGCGTTCCAGCGCGTTGTCTCCTGAGCCGGCCAGCAACTCGAATTCGACGAGGTCGAACGGCTTCGGCCTGACGGTCAGCTGGTAGCCGTTGAAGCGGGTGGCCAGGAGTTCCTTCGGCGCGCGCTCTGCTCCCTCCGGCAGCGCGTCGGTGATCAGTCTGCGCAGGTGGAGGACGTAGGTCTGGAGGGTGGTCATCCCGCTGCGGGGGATGTCCTCGCCCCAGACCTCCTCCATCAGGGTGGGCACCTGGACGACGCGTCCGCAGCGCAGGGCGAGGATGGCGAGCAGCTGCCTCGGCTTCCCCGCCGTGGGCACGATGGATTGTCCATTTACTTTTACGGTCAGTGGTCCGAGAACACCTATTTCCGCGAACGGCAGTGACTCGGGAAATCGAGAAGAGCCATGTGACATCTGTAAACCCCCGATGGAAAAGATCGGCCCATGAGTGGTCAATCGGTCCGACGTCCAGCAAAGGTTACGACTCCATCAACCCAACATCAAGTAAAGCGCGACCGCTCCGGGGGCTTCTCGGGCAGTCATTTCCGGTGCCCGATTCACGCGGACTGCCTCTCTGTGATAGTGCGTGCGGGGGCGGTGAATGGGCCGCCTCCGCAGGCCATACTGATCGGTCTGCAGGCCCGGCGGAAGGCGGCCGATCAGGTCGGAGGGAAATCCGTCAAGTCCCGCTGTGACATATGTCCCACGGCTCCACGACGGCTCAAGTGGCCCTGTAGCGCGGGTGTAGCGGCTCCCGATCGGCCCGGCCCACGGTGGCGGTTCGTCCCGACCCCGAGGAGAGCCGCCCGATGACCCAGCAGATCCACTCAGGGCCAGGACCGGCCCCCACCGCGCAGGACGTGAGCGTGCTCGCGGCCGGCCGGGCCACCGCCGCCGAAGCCGCGCGCACGCTGGACCCGGACGTCGTACGGGCGCTGCGCGAAGCGGGCTTCGCCCGCCACTTCGTGCCCACCGCCCACGGCGGCCGGGCCGGCGGCTTCGCCGCTCTCACCGGGTCGGTCCCCACGATCGCGGCCGCCTGTCCGGCCACGGCCTGGTGCGCCTCCATCGCCCTCAGCCTGTCCCGGATGGCCGGCTTCCTCCCCGAGGAGGGCCGCAAGCGGCTCTGGCAGGACGGCCCGGACACCTTCGTCGTCGGCTCGGTCTCGCCCCGCGGCCGGGCCCACCCGACGGACGGCGGCTGGCAGCTGACCGGAACCTGGTCGTACGTCAGCGCCGTCGAGCACTCCGACTGGGCGCTGGTGCTCGGCCTGGCCAAGGTGCCGGACCGGCCCGCCGAACGGCGGATCTTCGCCCTGCCGCGCTCCGCCTACACCGTGGAGCGGACCTGGTCGGACATCGGCATGCGGGCCACCGGCAGCCACACCCTCGCCGTCGACGACGTCTACGTGCCCGGGGAGCTGTCCTTCCCGGCGGACGACCTGATGGCCGGCCGCGCCCCCGACGGCGGCCCGGCCGTCCCCCTCGCCGCCGTGAACGGGCTGTTCTTCTGCCTGCCGATGCTCGGTGCGGCCGAGGGCGCCCTCGCGCACTGGTCCGCGTACGCCGAGAACCAGATCCGCAACGAGCGGCCCGGGGCGCCGGGGCCCGGCCGCGCCTTCTACGAGGAGACCCTGGCCCGGGCCGCGGGCGCGATCGACGCCGCCCGCCTGCTGCTGGAGCGCGTCGCGGCGGTGGCCGACTCCGGCCGGGAGATCACCGCCCTGGAGACGGCGCAGGCCCAGCGGGACTGCGCGCTGGTCGCCGACCAGCTCGTCGGGGCCGTGGACCGGCTGTTCCGCGCCTCCGGCACGGCAGGTCACAGCGAGGACGCACCGCTCCAGCGCCTGTGGCGGGACGTCCACTCGGCCGCCGGTCACGTGGTCCTCCAGCTAGGGCCCAACGCGAGCGCCTACGCGGCCCAGGCCCTCGCCGGCGGACCGACGGCCTAGCGGCTCCAGCGGAACGAATCCGCCCCCGGCCGGCCCTCGACGGGCCGACCGGGGGCGGCGGCGGTTCAGGCACCGGCCGGCGGGCCGGGCGGGAAGGGGATCTCCGAGAGCAGCGGCAGCAGCGCCTCCTCCTCGTAGTCGAGGTGGGCGTTCAGCTCCGAGGACATCCGGGCCAGCTCCTTGCGGAACAGCTCCGGGTCCGCGGCGGAGATGTCGGCGAGCAGCGCGCTGAGCTCCTGCTGGAGCCGGGCCACCGTGACGTGCTCGGCCCGCAGCCGCTCGAAGGCGTCCTTCAGGTGCGGGTTCTGGGCCTCCATCGCGGGGAACATGTGCGCGTCCTCGCCGGTGTGGTGGATCTCCAGCGTCTGGCAGAAGGCGAGGCAGTGCTGGCGGATCTGGAGCCCGAGCCCCGGCGCCGGCGCGGCCCCCTCGCGGTCCCCGCCCTCGTACCCGGCCAACGCCTCGAAGTACGCGTCGACCTCGGCGCCGACGTGCCGCAGCTGCCCGCGCAGCCACACGTGCACCTCGACCAGCTTGTCGGCCAGGCTCCGCACCTCGGCCGGCCCCTCGCCCGGCGCGGGATCGCTGCGCTCCAGGACCACCACGGGCAGGATCCGGGTGGTGTTCTCCTGGTACTCGCCGTAGCCGGGCTCGGAGGCCACCACGTGCGCGAACAGCCGGTCGCGGCGCGCGCCCTCGGCCGGCACCGCGACCGCCTCGAAGGAGTCGGCGCCGATCTCCACCTGGACCAACGGGTGCGCGAGCACGTTGTGGTACCAGTCGGGGTGCTTGGGGCCGCCCAGGTTGGAGCCGATGATCAGCAGCTGGTCGCCGTTGCGCACGTAGCCGAGCGGCGCGGTGCGCTCCGCGCCCGACTTGGCGCCGGTGGTGGTGAGCAGCAGAAGATCGCTGCCCTCGAAGTAGCCGCCGACCTTTCCCTGGTTGGCGCGGAACTCGTCGATGACGGACTGATTGAAGGACATAAGCGGCAAACTCCCTCGGAAGCGGCATGGCCGTGACGGTAGGCAAGAAAGGGGAAGGGGGAAGGCGGGGGAAGAAAGGAGGGGCGGCGCGCGTGTACGCGCGTCTGCCCGTACGGCGAGGAGCGGGCGAACGGGGCGGCTGCGCGGCGACGGCCTGGCACGGCCGGCTCAGGCGGCGGTGCGGGGCGCGCGGAAGCGTCCGGATCAGGCGGTGCGGCCTGCGGTGGAAGAGCGCACGGGATGCCCCCGATGTGCGGGTGGTCGCCCGGTCACCGGCCGGCCCAGTTCTCCTTGGCCGGCGCCATGCGCCACGCTTCTCATTAGAACGACCGCTCCGGGATCTTGTCAACGCGGCCCGAGCGATCCTCCGCCCGGACTTGAGCGCCACTCAGGCGGGCCGACCCACACTGCCGCGGACAACGACACTGACAGGGGGCGGCATGCGCAGCACGGTAATGGCACGACGGAGGTTCCTCGGGGCCGGGGCGGCGGTGGGAGGCGCCGTGCTGCTCGGCGCCGCGGGCGCCGGCCACGCGGCGGTCGCCGCCGCACCCCGGCGGCGCGGCGCATGGCCCGACGTCCTGAACCTGCCGAACGGCTTCCACCCGGCCGGCATCGGCATCGGCCCCGCGCCGTACGCCTACTTCGGCTCCCTGCTCGGCGGGGCGGTCTACCGCGCCTCGCTGCTCACCGGCCAGGGCAAGGTGATCCACGCCGGCCTGGGGGAGGGGTACTACGCCGTCGGGCTCCAGGTGGACGAGCGGCAGCGGGTCTTCATCGCGGGCGGCTGGGGCCGGCTGATCACCGTGCTCGACGGCATCACCGGGAAGGTCATCGAGACGTACGAGGTCGGCAACGCCGACACCTTCGTCGACCACGTGGTCCTCACCCCGCGCGCCGCCTGGTTCACCGACTCCTTCAGCGGGCAGCTGTTCGCCCTGCCGTTCGGCCCGCGCGGGGAGCTCCCGGCGCGCGACGAGGTGGTGACCCTGCGCCTCGGCGGCGAGTGGACCCAGGGCCCCTCGGACGGGCTCACCGCCACGGGCATCGCGGCCACCCCGGACGGCTCCGCGCTCCTGGTGGTCAACATCCACGCGCACGGCGGCAGCCTGTTCCGGGTGGATCCGGCGACCGGTGTCGCCCGCAGGACCGACCTGGGCGGGGTCACGCTGCCCACCACCAACGGCATCCTGGTGCACGGCCGCACTCTGTACGCACCCCGTATGAACGACCTCGCGGTCCTGCGCCTCGACCCGACGGGCCACAACGCCCGCCTGGCCCGTACGGTCACCGACGCGCGCTTCGAGACCCCGTGCGCGGCCGCCATCCACGGCAACCGCCTCTACCTGCCCAACTCCCGCTTCCCGCAGGCCCCGGAGCCGGACCTCCCGTACAACGCGGTGGCGCTCTCGCTGCCGCTCTAGGGCGCGGTGACGGGAAGTAGGCCAGAAAACCATCCCGGTTCGGCCGTCCCGCCAGCCACACTGACGCCATGACCCGTCGCGACTTCGACGCACTGCCGGGCCCCGATCGGCAACCGCAGGCAGTTCAGCCGGGCTACGGCTCGGTCTACCGGATGCCACAGCCCGGATCGGGGCCCGTGCCGGGCAATCCCTACGCGCAACCGCCGGTGCAGGCAGCGGACTTCGTGCGGTCGCCCCGCCGCGGCCTGCGGGGCAGGACCGGCGTGCTGGTGGCGGTGCTGGTCGCGGCCCTGCTCGCCCTCGGCGGCGGCTCGTACGTCCTCCTGCGCGACGGCTCCGGCGATGCCGGGGACGGCGGCACCGCCGCCCCCGCGGCATCCGCGTCCGTGGACCAGGGAGACGGCCAGGGCCCCGGCGGGCCGCCGTTCGTCTTCGATCCCAACGCCGGGATCCAGCCGGGCGAGGGCCGGGTCTGGCTGGTGTCGAACCGGACCGAACTGGCCGGCTCCGGTGCCTCGCAGCACGGCCCCTGGCGTGTGGGCGACGCCGTGGTCAAGGCGATGTACAAGGAGGTCATCGCCTACACCGCGACCGACGGCAAGGAGAAGTGGAAGCTTCCCCTCGACACGCCGCTGTGCGGAGTCCCGGAGAGTCCCGCCCCGAACGGGAAGATCGTCGTCGGGGTCCGCGAGAAGGACAGCGAGACCTCCCAGTGCACCCACCTCCAGCAGGTCGACCTCGCCACGGGCCAGGCGGGCTGGAAGGTGGAGATACCGAAGGAGAAGGCCTTCGACCAGGCCAAGGAGTTGCGGCTGGCCATCTCGGGGGACACCGTCGCGGTGGCGCGTGCCGCGGTCGTGAGCGGCTTCTCGGTCACCGACGGGCACAAGCTCTTCGGTACGCCGAGCAGCGGCTGCACCCCCGCGACGGTCGGCGGCGGCGCCGCCCGGCTGGTGCTCGTACGCGACTGCTTCGGCCAGGACACGGCCGACCGGCAGTCGGTGATCGAGGAGATCGACCCGGCGACCGGCGCTGCCAAGTGGAGCCACCAGTACGCGAAGGGCTGGACCCTCGGCCAGATCCTGTCCGTGGACCCGCTCGTCGTCAGCGCCTACAACACGCAGGAGAAGGTCTGGAACACCACGGCCTTCGCCGCCGACGGCAAGGTCCGCTCGCAGACCAATGCCGCCTTCGGGGTCAGCAAGCGGTGCAACGGCTGGGGCAGCGGCAGCGGCGACCTGCACACCTGCAACGCGGCGGTGGCCGACGCGGACACCCTCTACATCGCGGGCGGCACACCCGACGCCAAGTACCCGCTGGACGTCGACAAGCCGGACGAGGTGATCGCGGTCGACCTCGGCACCGGTCAGGTGAAATGGCGTACGAAGGGACCCGACGGCCGCGTCGTGTTCCCGCTGGCCGTCGAGGAGGGGAAGGTCGTCGTCTACGTGGACACGGGCAAGGGCCTGTCCGCGGCGATGGCGGCCATCCCGGCGGGCGGCGGCCCGCCCGAGGTGTTCCTGCAGAGCCCGAAGATCGCCAAGGGGCCCGAATCCGCCTTCTACCCCTCCAGCGTCCGGCTGGCCTGGGTCGAGGGGCGGATCTTCCTGCTCAACGGGACCGTCCGCAGCCCGGAGTCGAAGAAGGTGGACCACTCCCTGCTGTCCTTCGGGAAGTAGGCCGCGGGACCCCGGGCGGGAAGGGTGGCCGGATCCGCGCACTCCCCGCCCCCGAAGCGTGACGAGCGGCGGCCACCGCCCTATCGTTGCGCGCCATGTGGCCAGGACAGCAGACGCCCGACGGGGACCAGAGCAGGCAGAACCCTTACCGGCAGCCGGTTCCCGGACAGCAGGGCGCCCGGACCGGACCCTACGGGCCTGGTGCATCCGGCCAGCCTTGGCAGGGCGCCGCGCCCGGTACCCACCAGCAGTCCCCGTACCCGAACCCGTACCAGTACGCGTACCCGTCCGGCGCGCCGACTCCGCCTCCCGGACCGGTGCCGCGTTCCGCGCCCCGGCGCAAGGCCGTCATGGCGATATCGGTGACGGTGGCCGCGGGGGTGGCCGTCGCGGTGACCGCCGCGGTCCTCTTCCGGAACGGCGACAGGGCGGACGGCGCCGGGGGGCCGGCTTCCCCCGCACCCGCCTCCGGATCCCCGTCGGGCTCCGCGTCCCCGGGTGCTCCGGGCAGCGTGCGGCCGACGGTCAAGGGCTGGAAGGCCGTGGTGAATCCGAAGCACGGCACCGCCTTCGACGTACCGCCGGACTGGGAGGTCCTGGAGCCGCAGATCTTCAGCGGGTTCTCGGACGACAAGGACCCCGACAAGCCGGCGATCGGGCACACCGCGCCCGCCTTCTTCAAGAAGAAGTGGTGCAGCCTGGACGCCAACGGCGACGGCTACGTCAACGACATCGCGCTCGCGTCCACCGGTACCAAGGGCGCCGACGGCGCGAAGACCACCGACGAGGTCGCCGAGAAGACGGCGACGGCCTGGGCGTACTCCGCGTTCGCATCCCCGGACAAGGAGGTCGTCAAGTGGGACGAGCCCGTGGCTTACACGACGAAGGCCGGGGTCAAGGGGAGTTACGTGAAGGCCCGCACCGAGGGCGCCAAGAAGGACCACAAGTGCGCGGGGGACGGCTGGGCGATCGCCTTCGGCTTCAAGAATTCCAAGGGCGACTTCGTCGCCTGGGACTTCTACGGCCGCTCGGGCGTCCCGGGAGCCGTCCGCGAGGACCTGGTCATGCGGATCCTCAGCACGGTCCGCCTCTCCGGCGACCCGGTACCGGACCCCCTCGACAAGTAGCCCCCCGCGGAAGGCGGAAAGGGCGCGGCCCCCAGCGGGGGATGCTGGGGGCCGCGTGTTCGGGAGTGGTACGTGAGGGGCCGGTCAGAACTTCAGGGTCCAGTGGTCGAGGGTGCCGGCGGAGCCGCCCGAGATGTCCTCGACGCGGAGCTTCCACACGCCGCTCGCCGGGGAGGCGGAGGCGTCCACCGTGTAGACCTGCTGGATGACGCCCTCGCCCTCGTTCTCCGCGGCGTCCTTGACCATGTAGACCTTGCCGTCCGGGGCGACCAGGTGGACGTCCAGGTCACCGCGCCAGGCGTGGGTGGCGTGCACGTACACCTGGAGGTTCTTCGGCGCGTTGCCCGCGATGCCGGTGACGGTGACCGGGACCTCGACGGTGCCCGGGTCGGGGACCGAGTGCGGGGTCTGCACCTCGTACGCGGGGAACGTCATCGACCAGGCGTTGAGGGTGCCGACGGCGCCGGTCGACGGGTCGGAGACCTTCAGGGTCCAGGTGCCGTCGGCGGGCGAGGCGGAGGCGTCCACCCCGTAGGTCTCGCGGAGCACGCCGCCGTCCTCGGTGGTGGCGGTGGAGGTCGAACGCAGCGGGTAGGTCCGGCCGTCCGGGGAGAGCAGGTCGATCAGGACGTCGCCGCGCCACTCGTGGGTGAGTTCCACCGCGACCTGGAGGGCGGCCGGGGCCTTTCCGCCGATGCCGGCCACCGTGAGGGCGTTGGTGACCGCGCCACCGTCCGGGATGCTGAGGTTGCCGGTCATGGCGAAGGGCGTGGGGAAGTCCAGCGACCAGCCGAGGAGGGTGCCCGCGGAGCCGGCCGAGGTGTCCTCGACCTGGAGCTTCCAGGTACCGGAGGCGGGGGAGGCGGAGGCGTCGACGGTGAAGCCGCCGAGCGCGCCGGCCCCTTCGGTGCCGGAGGCGGACTTCAGGCGGTACAGCTTCCCGTCGGGGGCCACCAGGTCGATCTTGAGGTCGCCGCGCCAGGGGTGGGTGCCCTCCAGCTCGACCCGGAGCGCCTTGGGCGCGTTGCCGGGAACCCCGGTGACGGTCAGCGGGGCCTCCACGGTGCCCGGGTCCGGGATGGCCCGGTCGGTGTCGTCGGAGACCAGGGAGGGACGCGGCCGCGGGGCCGGCGCCGGCTCCGGGGCGGGCGTACCGACGACGGCCTTGCCGAGGTCGATCCGGGGAGTGACGGCCCCGGTGTACGTGATCGGCGTACCGGAGCTGCCCAGCATCGCCACCAGGTTCCCGATGCTCTGCGCCGGGTACTTCTGGCGCAGCACCGCCAGGGCGCCCGCCACGTGCGGGGCCGCCATCGAGGTGCCGCTCTTCGCCCCGTAGCCGCCGCCGGGGACCGAGGACACCACGGCCGCGCCGGGAGCCATCAGGTCCAGCAGCGGACCGCGGTTGCTGAAGGTGGCCACCTGGTCGTCATTGGTCGTCGCGCCGACCGTCACCGCCGACGGGACGCAGCCGGGGGCGTTGACCGCGTCGCCGAAGCCGTTGTTGCCGGCGGCGACCACCGTCGCCACACCCACCGCGTACAGGCTGTCGATCACGGAGCTGCGGGGGTCGCCGGTGCAGGCCGTGGTCAAACGGCCCGCGCCCAGCGACATGTTGGCTGCCACGATGTCCATGCCGGACTGCTTCAGCCCGTGCACCTTCTCCAGCGCCTTGATCTGCGAGCTGGTGAAGCTCAGCACGCAAGGGCTCTTGCCCGGGCCGCAGTAGGCGTCGTTGTTGACGCGGGAGAACACCTGCATCGCCACGATGTTCGCGCCCGGGGCCACCCCGCGCTTCGGGGCGCCGCTCAGGCCGGTCCCGTTGCCGGCGGCTATGCCCGCCACGTGGGTGCCGTGCGAGCAGGCCGCGCCTAGTTCCGCGCAACCACCGGCGTCGGCGTCGGCGCTGCCCGCGCCCTCCTGGAACTCCCCGCCGTTCGGGCAGAGGCTGGTCGCGCCGCGCGCCTCGTCGTTGACCGAGAAGCAGGCCTCGGCCGTCACCCGGCCGCTCAGGAAGGGATGGCTCTTCGCGACACCGGTGTCGATCACCGCGACCGCGGTGCCCGCCCCGGTGCCGCCGGCGGCGAACGCCTTGTCCGCGCCGATCCGGCCCGTCGAGCCGTCCAGCATCGGGGGAACCGGGACGTCCTCCGTCACGCTCACGACGTCCGGGTTGGAGCGGAGCGCGGTGAGCCCCGCCTGGTCCAC
The DNA here is from genome assembly GCF_024213195.1 of Streptomyces sp. TBY4. Taxonomy (GTDB): domain Bacteria; phylum Actinomycetota; class Actinomycetes; order Streptomycetales; family Streptomycetaceae; genus Streptomyces. The sequence goes on from NZ_JANAVF010000015.1 coordinate 176,155, forward strand.
GGTGAGGGTGACCATCGGCAGCTGGTCGTACGCCACCTCCGTCTCGCCCGCCGCGGCGGCCCCGGCCACGTCGGAGCGGTTCTGCGTCACCACGTTCACCCGGACCGTGCCGCCGCCCTGGGTCCCGGCCTCCAGCGCCGGGTCCACGGGGACCTCTTCGGCGGCCGCCGTGGCCGCCCCGACCAGGGGCACCAGGCCCGCGGGCAGCGCACCGAGCACCAGGCCCGCGGCCATCGCGACGGCCACAGCAGATCTCTTCACGGCAGGCTCCAGGAAGTAGGCACCGAGCGGGCGGTGCCGCGGCGGCAAATAGGTGAGAAGCAGCAACTCGCCTATGAGGCCCGCAAGTTCATGGCCGGCGGGGCGGTGGCGTGTGTTGCTCGACCTAGATTGCCGCAGGTGAGGGGGGTCCTCCAGAGGTCTCGGGTGTCCTGGAATCGACATGTCCTGCACAGGACAGAGTGGCCGCGGGCGCGCATCGGCAGCGTGTCAGGAATGGGCAGGCCCGCCCTGCTGAGGGCGGGCGTTCGAGGCCGAGGCGGCCATGGCGCCGGGCCCCACGCGGTGCCGGCCCGGAATCGGACCGGACCTGATGTACGGGCCGGTGCTCGATCTGCTCCTCTCGCTGACCGAGGTGCGCCGGCGGGGGCAGAGCCGGCGCGTGGGCGGGCGCGGGCCTACCGTACGGCCCTGAGCAGGCCGGCGATGTCGGTGAATCCGCGGCGTTCCGCGTGTTCGAGGGCGGTCACGCCCTCGCCGTCCGGGAGGTGCGGGGCGGCGCCGGCGGTGATGAGCAGTTCCACGATCTCCTGGTGCGCCCGGCCGCCGTCGCCGAGGATGACCGCTTCGAGCAGTGCGGTCCAGCCGAGCCGGTTGACGTGGTCGACGTCGATGTCGGTCTCCCGGAGCAGGGCCCGTACGTAGTCGACGTGACCGCGTTCGGCGGCCGGGATCAGGGCGATGCCGCCGAAGCGATTGCGCCGGGTGAGATCGGGGCCGGACGGGAGCAGGGTGCGCATCATGCGGACGCTGCCGGTGACTCCGGTGACCAGCCAGGGGCTGTCGTCACGGTCGTCCTGGGCGTCCGGGTCCGCGCCGGCGGCGACGAGCACCTCCGCCACCGCCACGTGGTCGGCGAGGGCGGCGAGCAGGAGCGGGGTGCGCAGGTGCCCGTCGCGCGCCTCGATGTCCGCGCCGGCGGCGAGCGCCGCGCTCACGGCATCGGCATCGCCTTCGCCGGCGGCGGCCAGCAGCGCTCGGTCGGCAGGGGGCGTGGTGGCACGGGGCATGGCGGTGCTCCTCGGGAAGGGGGTCGGGCGCCTGGCGCGCGCGGGCCGGGCGGTGCGGGCGGGGTGTCCTGTTCCCTGTCCGCACCGTACGCCCCGGGCGGGTTGCCGGTGCGGCGTCTACTTGTTCAGTGCCGCCACGCCGGCCTGGGCGAACTTCTCGTCCAGGTCGCCGGAGGGCGCACCCGCGACGCCGATGCCCGCGATCGGGGCGTTCTTCGAGGTGACGGGGGCGCCGCCGCCGAGGAAGAGGGTGCCGGGGATGTCCTTCAGGGTCGGGTTCTGGGCGAGGCGGCCGGCCAGCACGGAGGTGGGGGCGTTCCAGGACACGGCGGTGTAGGCCTTGCGCTGGGCGGCCTCGTAGGACTGCGGGCCGGCGCCGTCGCCGCGCAGCGTGACGATGGTGTTGCCGTTGCGGTCCACCACGGCGACGGTGACGCGCTGGTTCTCCTTCGCGGCCGCGTCGAGCGCCGTCTGGGCGGCCTTCGTGGCGGCGTCGATGGTCAGGTGGGTGGACTGCGTCGTGTTCTTGTTCTTGGCGTCCGTCTTCGCCTCGGCCTGGGCGGCGGGGGCCTGGTTGGCCGGGGCCGGGGCGGCGCTGGCGGCGTAGGCGCCGAAGCCGCCGAGGGCGAGGGCCGCGATCAGGGCGCCGCCGGTGATCGTACGGGTGCGCTCGGAGACCTTCTTGACCTGCTTCATGTGTGCCAGCTCCTGGTTGAGATGAGGGGTGGGGGCCCGTCCGGTTCCGGCGGCCCGCTCTGACATCCATCCTGGGCCCGCCGGCGGCCCCGGCCCGTCGTCGTCCCGGCTGCGTACGGAAGGCAGGAGGGGGGACACGCGGGTCATCCGATCGGTTTACCCCGGCGTCGTCCCGCTCGGCGACAATGTGACTGTTTGTCCAGTTCAGGGACCCTACGGCAAGAGGTGTGCATGCGGCCCGACCCCAGTGGCCCCTCAGGCCCGGACTCCGGCACCGGCCTCCCCGCCGCCGATCCGGACGACCGGCGCCTCGCGCTGGTCATGCGCGTCACGTTCTTCGTGCTGATCGGCACCTCGATGCTGCGTTTCGTCCAGCGGCACACCCAGGAGGCCCGCGCCCCCTGGGTGATCGCCCTCGCCGTGGTGCTCGCCGCCCTCTACCTGCTCGGCCCCGCCGTGGCGGTCAAGGCACCCCCGGCCCGCGGCCGCGCGCCCTGGCCTCCGGCGCCCGTGCTGGCCTGGCTGGGCGCGGTCGTCACCGTGTGGGCCGTCCTCGTCCTCCTCGCGCCCAGCTTCGCGTGGGTGGCGGTTCCCCTCTTCTACTCGGTGCTGCGCACCCTGCCGCCGGTTTCCGCGTACGTCCTCGTCGGGTTCCTCACGCTCTTCGTGATCTTCGCTCAGCTGGCGCTGGCCCCCCGCTTCAACCTCGACCTGGTGATCGGCCCGGCCGCCGTCTCGGCGCTCACCACCGCCGTCTTCCTCCACATGCAGAGGCAGGCGGCCCGCCAGCACGCCCTGATCGACGACCTCGTCCGCACCCGCCGCGAGCTGGCCGCCACCGAGCGCCGCGCGGGCACCCTCGCCGAACGCCAGCGGCTGTCCATGGAGATCCACGACACGCTCGCCCAGGGACTGTCCAGCCAGCAGATGCTGCTCCAGGCCGCCGACCGCACCTGGGACACCGACCCGGCCAAGGCCCGCGGCCACGTCCGCGCCGCCACCTCCATCGCCGAGCTCAACCTCGCCGAGGCCCGCCGTTTCGTGCACGACCTCGCCCCTGCCGACCTCGCCCACGGCGGCGGCCTCGATGCCGCGCTGCACGCCCTCGCCGAGCGGGAGTCCGGTGCCGGACTCGCGGTGCGCGTCCACATCGACGCGGGCGGGCGGACCGCCCCGCTGCCCGAACGCGTGCAGTCCGCGCTGCTGCGCATCGCCCAGGGCGCGCTGGCCAACGTACGGGAGCACTCCGGCGCCACCGCCGCCGCGCTCACCCTGACCCGGCTCGACGACCAGGTCGTCCTCGATGTGGCCGACAACGGGCGGGGGTTCGACCCCGCCGGCCTCCCCGACACCCCGTCCGGCCTGCGCGGACACGGAGTCCCGGCCATACGGGCCCGCATACGCCAGCTCGGCGGGACCCTGACCATCGAGTCGGCGCCGGGAGAGGGCGCCGTCCTGACGGCCGCCGTCCCCGTCCCCGCCCCCGGCCCCTGAGGAGCGGCGTACGCCCTTCCCGTGGGCGTACGCCATACCAGCGGGCGTACGCCATTCCCGTGGGCGTACGCCGCTTCAGTGGGCGAACACCGGACCGGCCGAGGGGTCGGGCCGCCCCCCGGGCAGCAGCGCCAGGCCGGCCGCGGCCGCAGCGGCGGCGATGACCGCACAGGCGGCGAAGGCGCCGCCGAAGCCGTCGGGCGACGGGGTGGCGGCCTCGAGGCTCCCGCCGGCCACCGCCGCGACCACGGCGATGCCCAGGGACGCGCCCAGCTCGTGGCAGGTGTTGACCACGCCGGAGCCCAGTCCGGCGTCCTCGTGCCCGACGCCGTGCAGGGAGCCGGTGATGGCGCAGACGAAGCCGACGCCCAGCCCGAACGAGAGCAGTACGAAGCCCGGCATGAGCTGGGTCCACGCGTTGCCGTCCCGCTCCAGGCCGGTCAGCAGCAGCGCCCCGGCCACCGCGGCCGCCATCCCGCCGCCGGCGGTCGCCCGCCAGCCCAGCCGCGCCACGGCCTGCGCGCCGAGGTGCGCGCCGACGAGGGTGGCCAGGGCGGCCGGCAGGAAGGTCAGGCCGGTGCGCAGCGCACTGAAGCCGAGGACGTGCTGGAGGTAGAGCGAGCAGAGGAAGAACGCCGAGATCAGGACGCCGGACGCGGCGAGCATCAGCAGGCAGCCGCCGATGAGCGAGCGCCGGGCCAGGAACGGGAGCCGCACCAGGGGCGCGGCGGCCGAGCGTTCCGCGACGACGAACAGCGCGGCTCCGACGAGCGCGCCCAGCAGCGGGAGCCACGCGCCGGTGTCGCCGAACCCGTCCTCCCGGGCCCGGGACAGGCCGTAGATGAGCAGGGCCGGGGTGGCCGTCATCGTCAGCGCGCCCGGCAGGTCGAACCCGGCGGGGGCGGCGCCGTGCCCGGCGGCCGTCGTCTCCTTGACGAGGGCGGGGACCGCCACCAGGACGGCGAGGCCGATGGGCACGTTGACGAAGAAGATGGACTCCCAGCCCGGTCCGGACACCAGGACCCCGCCCAGCAGGACGCCGGAGGCCGCTCCGGTGGCGCCGATCGCGGCCCAGACCCCGAGCGCCCGGTTGCGCTCGGGTCCCCGGAACACCGTCGTGATCAGAGCCATGGCCGCGGGCGACATGACGGCCGCGCCGATGCCCTGAACGGCCCTGGCGGTGATCAGGACGCCGGCGCTCCCGGCCAGTCCGGCGGCCAGCGAGGCCGCGGTGAAGAGGGCGAGGCCGACCATGAACATCCGGCGGCGGCCGAGCAGGTCGCCGAGCCGGCCGCCCAGCAGCAGCAGGCTGCCGAAGAAGAGCGTGTACGCAGTGACGACCCAGGTGGAGGCACTCGCGCTCAGTGCCAGTTCGCCGCTGATGGTGGGCAGGGCGACGTTCACCACGGTGACGTCGACGATGAGCATGAACTGTGCCGTGCACAGCAGCGCGAGGACCAGCCACCTGCGTTCCAGATTCACCGCTTGCTCCTTAAGTTGAACAGTGCTGTCAGGGTTACCGTAGGCGGACCGCCGCTATTTTGTACAGCACTGTTCAATTTGATGGTCCGTCAGAAGAACTGGTTGACGTGCACGGTGGGAGCGGGGTGGCATACGCTCCCACCCATGTCCACGCCGCCCCGCTCAGCACGCAGCACCTCCGCAGCAGGCCGGGGGGAACCCCGCCGCAGGGCGGACGCGGAGCGGAGCATCGCGGCCATCGTCACCGCCGCGATCGACTGCTTCCGGCAGGATCCCCACGTGAGCCTGACCGCCGTCGCCAGTGCGGCCGGGGTCAGCCGGGTCACGCTGTACGCGCACTTCCCCTCCCGCGAGGCCCTGGTCGACGCGGTGCTCGACCACTCCGTCGGAGAGGCGGACGCCGCCCTCCAGGCCCAGGGGCTCGACGAGGGTCCGGCGGACGAGGCCTTCTCCCGCCTGGTCCGGTCCGGCTGGCGGATCCTGGAGCGGCACGCGTTCCTGCTCGCCGCCTCCGAGGGGGTCATCACCCCGGCCCGCCGCCGTGCGCACCACGAGAGGGTGCTCGCGCGCGTGGAACGGGTCCTGGTCCGCGGCCAGGCGGAGGGGGTGTTCCGTACCGATCTCCCGCTCGCCTGGCTGGTCACCACCTTCTACAGCCTGCTGCACGCGGCGGGCGCCGAGGCCGACGCGCGGCACCTCAAGGTCAAGGAGGTCCCCGACATCCTGGACCGCACGCTCTCGGCCGTCCTGCGGGCCCCCGACCCCTCCTGAACCCCTGCTGGCGGACCCCCAGGAGCGCCCGTACGAAACCCAGTTCGTCAGCACCGGGCCGCGCCCGACGCACGTCCGGGTGGTCCTTGGCCGCGCGGCCGCATTCTGGGCGGCCGGGCCCGGAAGGGCGGCGAAGGTGGGGTCATGATCATGGATCCCGATGCCAACTCCGGAACCCCCGAGCCTTCCGGAACCCCCGGCGACCGCGTACCGGCGCCCTCCGACGGACCCTCCCCCCGCCCCCCGCTCCGGCCCTCCCGCCGGACCGTCATCGCGGGCGCCGGCGCGGCCGCCGTCGCCGCGGCCGGCGGGCTGACGGTCGCCGTCACCTCCGCCGAGACCTCGCAGGCCGTCCCCGGCGCCGCGGTCGCCGACTGGGAAGCCTGCCTGACGGTCGCGCGGGCCATCCTCGTACGGGACGACGAGGACCAGCCGCTCGTACCGCGCTACGCCGACATCCTCCTGAAGAACGGCCTGCCCCGCTCGGGCCGCCCCCGGAAGAAGGTGCTGATCATCGGCGCCGGGCCGGCCGGCCTCACCGCCGCGCACCTCCTGCGCGAAGCCGGCCACCGGGTCACCGTCATCGAGGCCAACGGCAACCGGGTCGGCGGCCGGATCAAGACCTTCCGCACCGGCGGCCACGAGAACGCCGCGCGGCCCTTCGCCGACCCGAAGCAGTACGCCGAGGCCGGCGCGATGCGCATCCCCGACAGCCACCCGCTGGTCACCGGCCTCATGGACGGTCTCGGGCTCAAGCGCCGGCGCTTCCACCTCGTCGACGTGGACGGGGCCGGCCGCCCGGCATACCGGACGTGGATCTACGTCAACGGCATCCGGGTCCGCCGGGCCGACTACGCACGCGCCCCGCAGGTGCTCAATCGTTCCTTCGGGGTGCCCGAGGCGTACGAGTCGGTGCCCGCCTCGCAGATCGTCCGCGACGCCTTCGCCCCCGTGCGGGGGGAGATCGAGGGCAAGAAGGACAAGGAGCTCGTCGAGGGCTGGGCGCGCGTCATCCAGCGCTACGGCCACATGTCGATGTACCGCTTCCTGACGGAGGAGGCCGGGCTGGACGTGCGGACCATCGACCTGATCGGCACCGTCGAGAACCTCACCTCCCGCCTGCACCTCGCCTTCGTGCACAGCTTCATCGGCGCCTCGCTGATCAGCCCCGACACGGCCTTCTACGAACTGCCCGGCGGCACCGCCACCCTGGCCGACGCCATGTACGCCCGCGTCAAGGACCTCGTACGGCTCGACCGCCGCGCCACCCGCATCACCCACGGCGAGGGCGGGGTCACCGTGGAGACCGTCTCCGAGGGCCGCGGCGGCGCCCCCGTGCGCCGCGAGACCTTCACCGCGGACACCGCCGTCATCACCGTCCCCTTCTCGGGGCTGCGCCACATCCCCGTCACCCCGGCGCTCTCGTACGGCAAGCGGCGCGCCATCACCGAGCTGCACTACGACGCCGCCACCAAGGTGCTGCTCGAATTCAGCCGCCGCTGGTGGGAGTTCGACGAGGCCGACTGGAAGCGCGAGCTGGAGGCGATGAAGCCCGGCCTCTACCGGAGCTACCAGGTCGCGAAGACCCCCGCCGACGGGGCCCTGCTCGGCGCCCACCCCTCCGTGCCCGACGGCCACATCTCCGACGCCCAGCGCGCCCACTACGCCGCCAGCCGCGCCGTCACCCGCGACCAGCCCGAGGCGGCCGGGGTCATCGGCGGCGGCTCGGCCACGGACAACCCCAACCGCTTCATGTTCCAGCCCTCCTACCCCGTCGAGGGCAGCGCCGGCGGAGTCGTCCTGGCCTCCTACAGCTGGTCGGACGACGCCCTGAAGTGGGACTCCCTGGACGACGAGGAGCGCTACCCGCGCGCCCTCGCCGGAGTTCAGGAGGTGTTCGGCCAGCGCATCGAGGTGTTCTACACCGGAGTCGGCCGCACCCAGTCCTGGATGCGCGACCCCTACGCGTACGGCGAGGCCTCCGTCCTGCTGCCCGGCCAGCACACCGAGCTCTTCCCCGACGTCCGCAGGGCCGAGGGCGCCCTGCACTTCGCCGGCTGCCACACCTCCATCAAGCCCGCGTGGATCGAAGGGGCCCTGGAATCGGCGGTACGGACCGCCCTGGAGGTGCACACCGCGTAGCGGCCGCCCCGGGCGCGTACGACCGTCAGCTCTCGGCGAGGACGATCAGCCAGTCCTCGTCGGAGAAGCGGATCCGCTGCCGCTTGTCGGGGTTGATCCGCACCCCGTGGTCGGGGGCCGAGGCGCTCCGCGTGCGCAGCCGGTACCCGACCGCGCACTCCCCGCGCCGCCGCGCCGACTCGACGGCGGTGGCGAAGGAGACCTCACGGCCGGCCCGGACGTAGTCCGCGGCCGGCCTGAGGTGGAACTCGTGCCCCTCCGCCGTGAACAACTCCTCGAAGACCGCGGCGAGGTAGGGGCTCTCCGAGATCTGCGTCATCAGCAGGCTGATCAGCCTGCCGCTCACGATGAAGTCCGCGCCGCCCCGGGCGGGCGCGAGGAGCCGGTTGCGGTCGTCGGACATCTCGGTGGTGAGGACGAGTTCCCGCCGTGCGGCGTCCCCGATGGCCCGCAGGTGCAGCAGGGCGACCAGCGTCCTGTCGTCCGCCCCGGCCTCGGCCCCGGCGTCGGGTACCGCCTCCGTTCCTTCCCGCGAACCCGTCACCGCCGCGCCCGCCGCCTCCTCCGGCTCACCGATCACGATCACGCCGTCGTACGAGGGCACGTCCAGCTTGGCCAGGGTGAGCGGGTCGGTGATGTCGCCGGTGTGGAGGGAGACGTCGAGGCGGGTCCGCCCGGCCGTGACGGCCCGGGCGGCGTACGTGGCCGCGTACGGCCCGCGCGCCACGACGTCCAGGGTCGTCCCCGGGCTCACGTACTGGTCGAGCTGCTCGATGACGAGCGGGGCCCGGCGGTTCCAGCCGAGCAGGAGGAGACGTTCGACCGCTGCGGGCCGGGGCCCGGCCGACACGAGCGCATCCTCCTCCACGAGGGCGGCGAGGCGGGCCGGGTCCTCCCGTACGGCCGTGTCGTCGTCCCGGGAGATGACGATGATCCGGTCGGCCGCGCCGATCACCGCTCCCCGGCCGGGATTGAGGGTGACGCTCCCGTCGGCGTGCAGCAGGCCGACCGCCGAGGACGTGGCGAACGAGAACAGCGCCTCGCCGAAGGCCCGCCCCGCGAGGTCCCCGGCGGCGACCGGATAGAACTCGTCCCCCGCGAAATCCAGCAACTCCGAGTAGACGAGCGAGAGTCCGGGCTGCCGGGCCGTCTGGACCAGCAGCCGGGCGACGATGTCGTCGACGCACAGGACGTGCCCGGCCGGCCCGGCGGCGAGCCGGGCGGTGACGTGGTTGCGGGAGTCGCGGACGGCGGCGACCACCACCGCTTCCCCCGCGCCGGACCGGGGGACGGCCGCGTCCAGGGCGAGGAGCGTCTTCACCACGTGGGCGTCACCGCCGTCCCCGGTGGGAGGCAGCACCAGCACCGCCTTCGCGGTGCGCGGACTCACCCGGCACAGCTCCGCGGGATCCGTGGTGCTCCCGTTGCGGCAGATGATCCGCGTGCGGCCGCTGTCGCCGACGCGGGTGGAGATCTCCTCCTCCATCCCCACCTTGTCCTGCGGGGCGAGCACGGCGATGGCGGACCGGCGCTGGTTCGCGTTCGCGGCCACCAGCTCCCCGATCACCGGGAAGACCTGGTCCGACCAGCCCAGGACGACGGTGTGCCGCGTCTCCACCACGGTGGAGTGGCCCAGGCGCAGCGCCATGATGCGCCGGTTGATGCCCGTGGTGATCAGACTGACCAGCGTCGACACGAAGAGCAGCGCCACGAGGGCGAGGGACACGGAGGCCAGCACGTACAGCGGGGAGCCGACGGCGCCCCCGATCTTCAGGGTCTGGCCGACGCTGACCCACACGGCGGTGAGCCGGCCGGAGAGCGTGGCCGGCGCGGCCCGGTCGGACCAGACGAGGACCGCGCTCGCCGGGACGACGACGGCCAGGCAGGCGAGGGCGAGCCAGCCGATGAGCGCGGTGGTTCCGCCCGAGACCAGATGGTCGAAGCGGTACCGGAGACGAAGCCGCAGTGACGTCGTGTGCTGCTGCGTCACACGGGCTCCCGTACATGAGTCGACGCGCCGATCGGAGCGGCTGCCCGCCGCCGGGAGCCACCCTAGACAGATGCCGGCCCCCGACCCCCGCGATCTTCACCGACCTCACTCAGAGGTATGAACGCGCCGCGGGCGCCCTTCCCGTCGGGAAGGACGCCCGGTGCCCGTTCAGGAGGCGGTGGAGCGGGGGGAACTCTTGTCCGTGCAGAGCGCCCAGATGATGAAGACGCCGATGGCGATCGAGATGAGGCCCCAGAGCGGGGTGTAGGGCAGCCACAGGAAGTTGAGGATGATGTCCAGCGCGACGATCACCACACCCGTGGCCCTGGCCCAGGACGCGCCCTTGAGGATGCCCGCGCCCACGACCACGAGCACGATGCCCAGGAGCAGGTGGATCCAGCCCCACGCGGTGACGTCGAACTTGAAGGTGTAGTCGCCGACGCGCGCGTAGACGTCGTCGTTCGCGATGCCGACGATCCCCTTCAGGATGCCGAGCACGCCTTCCACGAGCATCAGCACGGCGGCGAACACGGCGCCGCTCGCCGCCCACGGATTCTCGTTGCTCATATAGCCGCTGTTGGGGGCCCTGCTGGGGGGCGTTGCCTGTGCCACGGGAGGCTCCTTCGTCGGGCGGGACGCCGAGGGTCCTGCGCTCTGCCCAGGGTCCGCGGCGGGGGAGGACGGGGACATCCGAGCGCCGCCATTCGGGTGAATCTGCGGGAAGGCCCGGGTGCGGCCGTGCGGACGCCGGAGGGCCGGCGGGGCGGGGTGCCCGGCCGGCCCCCCCGTGGGAGCGCGGGGTCAGGGGGTCGTCTTGCCCACCTCCAGGTCGGCCGTCGGGTCCTTGACCGTGCCCCCGGGCGGGCCGGCGGCCGCGCTCGTGTTGTTCGCGGGCTCGGGGTCGCGGGTCAGGGAGTCGACGGTGGCGGTGTTGCGGATGTCGGAGCCGTTCCCGGTGTACTCCGGGTCCAGCTTCACCTTGATCACCCAGGTCATCGAGGCTCCGGGCGCCAGCCGGGGCAGCGGGCCGCAGGTGACGGTCCGCCCCGAGGAGCAGGTGGCATCGCCCGATACGAAGCTCAGCGCGGTCGGCAGCGTGTCGGAGACCGTGATCTGCCCGGCCTGGGAGGGGCCGTTGTTGGTGACGGTCAGCGCGTAGTCGAAGGTCTCGCCCGGTGCCACCGGGCTGGTCTGGACGGGCTTCTTGGCGATCGCGAGGTCGGCCGCGGGTTCCGTGACGCGCCCGCCGGGGACGGTCGCGGTGCTCTTGTCGTTGCCGCTCGCCGGGTCGATGTTGTCGGCCGTCACCTGGGCGGTGTTCTTCAGGTCGCTGCCGTCTCCGGCGTAGGCGGGATCCACCTTGACGGTGAGCAGGTACTCGACCGTCTCGCCGACCCTGAGCGGGCTGGTGCGCTTGCACGCCACCAGCTGTCCGGCGACGGTGCATCCGGCCGGGGAGGACCTCACGTACGAGAGGCCCGCGGGGAGCTCGTCGGTGAGCTTGACGTTGAAGGCGTCGGCCGACGGGCCGTTGTTGGAGACCCGGATCCGGTAGTCGAAGGTCTCGCCCGGCACCGGCGGCTTGGTGCCGACGGCCTCCTTGACCACTTCCAGGTCCGCGGTCGGCTTGTTGACGGTGCTGCCGGGCAGGCCGGCCGGGCTGCTCGTGTTGTTGTCCGGCTTGGGGTCCGCGGTCCGCGAGGTGGCGGTCGCCGTGTTGCGGATGTCGGACCCGTTGCCCGTGTAGCCGCTGTCCAGGCGGACGGTGAACCGCCAGGTCCGCGACCCCGAGGGCTCCAGTACGGCGACGGGGCCGCAGCTGACCGTACCGTCGGTGACCGAGCAGCCGTCGGGGGAGGAGACGAAGGCGAGCTGCGCGGGCAGCTTGTCGGTGACGGTGGTGCCCAGCGCCCGGGACGGGCCGTCGTTGGTCGCGGCCACCACGTACTCGAAGGTCTGACCGGGGGCGACGGGGGTGTTGTCGGCCGGCCGTTTGGTCGTCCAGACGTCGGCCTGCGGCGCGGTGACCCCGCCCGGCGGCAGCACGGCGCGCGAGGTGTTGTCGGCGGGCTCAGGATCCTTGGACGCGGAGGCGGAGGTGGCCGTGTTGCGCAGGTCGGTGCCGTCACCGGAGTAGGCGGCGTCCAGCTTCACCTTGAAGGTCCACGCCACCTCGCCGCCGGGGACGAGCCGGGCCAGCGGTCCGCAGGTGACGGTCTGCCCGGACGCCGCGCACGGGTCGGCGGAGGAGACGAAGGCCAGCCCGGTGGGCAGGGCATCGGTCACCACGACGTTGCGCGCGTCGGAGGGGCCCTTGTTGGTCGTACGGACCTCGTACTCGTACTCCTGGCCCGGGACCGTCGGCCCCGCGCCCAGCGGGGTCTTGACGGTGGCCAGGTCCGACACGGGATCGAACGGCCCGGGCGGCAGCACCGGATCCGGCTTGTTGTTGGCGGGATCGGGATCGGTGGCCTCGGAGCTGCCCGTGGCGCTGTTGCCGAGATCGGAACCGTCGCCCTGGTACGAGGGGCTCAGCCGGGCCTGGAAGCTCCAGCTCTTGGTCTCCCCGGCGGACAGCTGCGGTTCGGGCCCGCAGGTGACGGTCTGGCCGACGGCGGTGCAGCCGTCGGAGGAGCCCACGAAGGAGATCCCGGTGGGGAGCTTGTCCGTGGCGGTGACCTTCCGGGCCACCGACGGGCCCTTGTTCCGCGCGGTCAGCGTGTAGGTGATCAGGTCACCGGGGGCCTTGGCCCGCTGTGCCGTCACCTCGATCCTGGGCCCTCCGCCGGGCAGGGCGGCGGCCCCGGGGACCGTACCGGCCCACAGGGCCGCGGCGCAGAGCAGCGGAGCCAGGGCCCGCACCGCCGGCCGCCGGCCTGGTGTCGTCGTCATCGCGCATCGTTTCCGTTTCGTGCGGGAGAGGACCGTACAGGGCGCTGTACGGGAGTTCGGGGGAGGAGGACGGGAGAGGGGGGGGCGGCCGGGGCGGCGGCCCGTCAGCCCGCCGCGGCGCGCTTGGTGAGCTCGATGTCGGCGGTCGGCGGGCCGGTGCGCCCGCCGGGCACACCGGCGGAGCCGCTGTTGTCGAGCGGGTTCGGGTCGGCCGTGTCCGAGCGGGCGGTCGCGGTGTTCCGCGGGCCCGTCCCGTCACCGGTGTACGCCGGGTCCAGGCGCACGGTGAAGGTCCACGACCGGACCCCGCCCGGGTCCAGCGTCGCCGCCGTCCCGCAGGTGACGTCCCGGCCGGCGGCGGTGCAGCCCCCGGCCGACGAGACGAACGCGAGCCCCGCCGGCAGCGGGTCGGCGACCGTGACCTTCCGGGCCACCGACGGCCCGGCGTTGCGTACGGTCACCGTGTACGCGAAGGTCTCCCCGGGGGCCACGGGGGAGCGGCTCTCGGCGGCCTTGACCAGCGAGAGGTCGGCCTGGGCGGCCGCCACCCCGCCCGGCGGAGCGGCGGCCGCGCTGGTGTCGTTCGCGGACCGCGGATCGGTGACGGCGTGCCGGACCGACGCCACGTTCCCGAGGTCCGAGCCGTCCCCCTGGTAGGCCGGGTCCAGCCGGACGCGTACGGTCCACGAGGTGCTCGTACCGGCGCTCAGCTGCTCGCGGACCGGGCAGGACAGCTGCTGGCCCGAGGCCGTGCACCCGTCGGCGGAGGAGACGAACCGCAGCGGAGCCGGCAGGGTGTCGGACATCTGGACGGCGCTCGTGTGGGAGGGTCCCAGGTTCCGTGCGGTGATCCGGTACGCGAACTCCTGCCCCGGGACCACCGGTCCGGAGCCGGCCCCCTCCTTCTCCGCGGCGACGTCGGCCCGCGCCGTCACCACCGTGGGCGCCGCCGTGGAGCTGTTGTCCGCCGGATTGGTGTCGGTACGGTCCGCCGGGGCGGTCACGGTGGCCGTGTTGGACAGGGAGACGGGCTGCGCCGGGGCCGTACCGGTGACGGTGTAGGTGACGGAGCCGCCCCGCAGGAAATCGGCCGTGGTGTCCAGGGCGTTCCCGCTGCCGGAGGCCCGTCCGCAGGTCCCGCCGGTGCCGGCGCGGCAGGTCCAGGTCACGTCGGTCAGCCCGGGCACGGTGTCGCGCACGGCGGCGCCGGTCACCTCGTTGGCCTGGCTGTTGGAGACGGCCAGGGTGTAGGTCACCGGTCCGCCGCCGGCGGGCACGGTCGCGGGGGAGCCCGTCTTCGTGATGCTCAGGTCGGCCGGGACGTTGATCTGGAGGCGGTTGATCTCGTGCACGTTCGTCGCGCCGCCGGTGCTCCCGGAGAACCCCACCTTCAAGGTGGCGGGCAGCTTCGGCTGGCCGCTGATGCCCGTGACGTCGAAGTCCGTGATCAGCGCGGTCATGGCCGTGCCGGGGCCGCTGTCCGAGGACACCGAGAGGAGCATCTTCGTACCGCTGGGCAGGAGGGAGACGCGCACCGTGCGCTCCTTGGCGCGGCTGCCGGTCTCCACTGTCCTGCCCGGCCCGTCGGCGGCCGTGGCGTAGCGGTATCCCGTCCTGCCGTTGCCTCCGCCGCGCACCACGATCTTGTTGGGCTGGGGGCCCGGGCCGCCGACTCCCACCGAGTTCGAGGAGAAGTTGCCGAACTCGTCCAGCCCGATGCCGAGGTACGCGCCCGGTACGCCCGAGGCGGCGCAGACGTCCGCCGCGCCCGAGCAGGCGTAGCCGAGGGCCCCGCCGGAAGGGCCCGTACCGTCCGCCGCGGCTCCGTCGACCAGGTAGAACGACAGCCCGTCACCCCGCTTGCCCTCGAAGGCGGTTCCCCCGTACGTGGCGTAGCCGAACTCGGCGATGATGCCGAGGGTGGAGGGGAAGGAGTCCTTCAGCTTCCAGGTGCCGGCCTGGGTGGAGCTCGCGGACGTCAGCCGCAGCCAGCCGCCACCTTCCGGATAGCTCGCGTGGCCGCTCGTGCTGCCCAGGTTGGTCGAGCTGTCGAAGGTCTCGTTGACGGGGAAGGCGAGCGCGCGGGGACGGGGGCCGTCTGCCGGGGCGGCCGTCACGGGGGCGGCGAGGGCCCCGGGCAGGGCCAGTGCCGTGGTGCACAGCAGGGCGGTGGCGGCCCTGCGCCACCACCGGGCACCCCGGGGCGCCGTCGTACGGGGCCGTCCGCCGGTCACGGGCGCCGCACCCGGAACGCCGCCCGCAGCGCGGCCCCGCAGGCCACCAGCCCGGTGGAGGTCCACAGCAGCCAGGCCGGGACCGTGGTCCCGGAGTCGGCCAGGTTGCCGTGGTCGCCGTGCTGCTCCCGGCCGTCGGGGTGGTTGCCGTGATGGTCGTCGCGGCCGTGGTGGCCGTCCTCTCGACCGCCGTGTCCATCGGGCCGGCTCTCGCGCCCCTCGTCCACCAGACACAGCCGGCCGCCGCCCGGCCCCGTGGTCCCCGGCCGGTTGGCGTTGTCGGAGAGGTCGGGGTCGAAGCTCGCCGTGGTGACGCGGGCGATGTTCTCGATGGGCGTGCACCGGCCGGTCGGCGGCCGCGCCGCCCGGTCCCCGGTGACGGCACGCACCGTGATCCGGTACTCGGCCGTCGCCCCGGCCGCCAGGCGGTCCAGCGGCGGACAGGTCACCAGCCGGTCCCCGTCCTTCGCGACGGCGCAGTCGTCGGGTGAGGAGAGCAGGGCCAGCGAGGAGGGGAGCAGGTCGGTGACCCGGACCTGCCGCGCCGTGGCCGGGCCCTCGTTGCGGACCGTGATCAGGTACGTGAACTTGTCGCCCGGCCGGACGTGTTCGCGCCCCTTCGCGAGCAGCGCCGTCTTGCGGAGCGAGAGGTCCGCAGTCCGCGCGCTGGGCGGAATCTCCAGTCCGGTCAGGGAGGAGGTGTTGTTCCGGGAGTCCGGGTCGGACGTCGCCGAGTCGACGACCGCTTCGTTGACGATGTCCGTACCGTCCCCGCGGTAGCCCGCGGCGAGCCGTACGGTGATCACCCACGCGTGCGAGGCGCCGACCGCCAGCGTGGCCAGCGGTCCGCACACCACCGTCCCGGCGCCGGCGGTGCAGCCGTCGCGGGAGGAGACGAATTCGAGGGAGAGCGGCAGCCGGTCGGTGACGCGGACCTGCCGGGCGGTGGAGGGTCCCCGGTTGGTCACCGTCACGACGTAGTCGAAGGTCTCCACTGCCGCCGCGACGGGGTTCTCCCGGCTCTCAGGGCCCTCCCGGTCGGCGGCCGCCGTCGGCCGCACGGTGCCCGACACCGCGAGATCCGCGCTCTCCCCGAGCTGCCGCGAGGGGGCGGGGGCGTCGGCTCCGACGTCGGCTCCCTGCGCCTGCTCCGCGTCGCCGGAGGGTCCCGCTCCGGGGGGCGGCTGCCCCGTACCGGCGGCGGGAGCCACCGTAGCGGCGGACGCCGCGGGCTCCGGGGATCCGGACGGGGCGGCGCCGGGGTCCGGCGGGGCCGATGCCGCGGAGGGCGCCGCGGAGAGGAAGCAGCAGGCCGCCAGCGCGGAGAGCGCGGCCACCGTGCGCCGGGGCCGGTACGGGCCGTCGGCGCGGCTTCTCACGACACGTCGCATCGGCTGCCCTTCGGGGAAGAGGACTCGCCCAAGGAGGACCAGTGTGGTGATCTATTCACACAAATAGGCAGGAAGGGGACGGCTGATTCGCTCTCTTCTGACCAATGGGTGATCGAATTCAGCCCGTCGGCCGTACGTCGTGGGCCGTACGCCCCCGCCCGGTCCCGGCTCAGCCGCGGGCGGCGTGCAGTCCCTCCGCGACGGGGTGGTGGCCGCGCCGGCGTCCCGCCCCGGACGGCCACTGGTGGGCGGCGACGGCCGCGGCGGCGAGGGCGACGGCGCCCAGGAGCGCCGTGGCCCAGCCGAGCCCGGCCTTCGCCCCGGCCCAGCCCGCGAGCGGATAGGTCAGCAGCCAGGCGGCGTGCGACAGGGAGAACTGGGCGGCGAACACCGCCGTCCGGTCCCCCTCCGGCGCGGCCCGCCGCAGCACCCGGCCGGCGGGCGTGAGCACCATCGAGCACGCCGCCCCGAACACCGCCCACGTGCCCAGCAGCGCGGGCCGGCGCCAACCGCCGCTGTCCGCCGAGGTGATGACGCCGAGGGCGCCGAACGCCGCGGGGAGCAGTAGGGCTCCGGTCAGCATCACCCGCCGGTCCGGGCGGTTCTCCAGGATCCGCGGCAGGGCCAGCGCCACGGCCATTGAGCCGGCCCCGTAGGCGCCGAGGGCGAGGGCGACCCACCCGGCGGACAGCCCCAGGAACTCCCGTACGTACACGACCGAGTTGACCGTGACCACGGCTCCGGCGGCCGCGACCGCGAGGTTCATCGCCAGCAGGGAACGCAGCTGCGGGGTGGCCAGGAACAGCCGCGCCCCCGCGGTGGCCCGGGCGTACGCGCCCGGCCCGCTCCCGGCGGAGGCCCGCGCCCGCCGGGGCAGGGCGGCGGACACCACGAGCGCGGACGAGGCGAGGAAGCCGGCCGCCGTGCCGAGGAACAGCCGGTCGTAGGTGGCCATCGACAGCAGCGCGGCCGCGAGCGCGGGACTGAAGAGGCTCTCCAGGTCGTAGGCGAGCCGGGACAGGGACAGGGCCCGCGTGTAGTCGCGCTCCTCCGGCAGGACCTCGGGGATCAGGGCCTGGAAGGCCGGGGTGAAGGCGGCCGAGGCGGTCTGCAGCAGGAAGATCAGGACGTAGACCTGCCACACCTGGCTCACGAGGGGCAGGCAGAGCGCGATCCCCGCCCGGACCAGATCGGATCCGGCCAGGAGCGCCCGGCGCGGCAGCCGGTCGGCGACCGGAGCGATCGCCGGCGCGATGACCACGTACGCCACCATCTTGATCGCGAGCGCCGTGCCGAGCACCGAGCCCGCCTCCGCGCCCGCGAGGTCGTACGCGAGCAGGCCTAGGGCCACGGTGGCCAGGCCGGTGCCGGACAGGGCGATGACCTGGGCGCCGAACAGGCGGCGGTAGGTGCGGTCGCGCAGCACGCTCGGCATGCGATCCCCCTCCGGGCCGGGTGGTGGGTGCGGGGCTCCAATGTATCCACACGTGCGCACCTGCGCACATGTCTGGTGGACCGCGGCCCCGCCCTTGCCCCGTCCCGGCCCTCCCCGGAGCGACCTACTCTGTGGGGTATGCCCGCTCGCGAACCCCAGCCACCTGCACCCGATGCGCACCTACGGGATCCCGACAGGGCGCGCCTCATCGAGGCGACCGAGGTCTTCGCGATGCTGTCCGACGTCACCCGGCTGCACCTCCTGTGGCTGCTCGCCCGGGAGGAGTCGGACGTCGGCTCGCTCGCCGAGCGGTGCGACGCGTCGAGGACCGCGGTGAGCCAGCACCTGGCGAAACTGCGGCTGGCGGGCCTCGTGGACACCCGCCGCGAGGGCCGGCGCATCCACTACAGCCTGCGCGACGGGCATCTGCGCCGACTCGTCCTGGAAGCCCTCAGCCACGCCGACCACCGGGTCAGCGGAACGGCCCCGCACAACTGACCCCGCGACGGCGCGCCCAACGCCCTCGCGGGAGTCGTCACCGGCGTCGGATTCATCGGAGGCGGCCTGGTCTTCCGGCAGAGCCGCACCGAGGGCGACCTCGTCCACGGAGTGACGCCGACCTCCTCCGGCTGCACGGAGAGCGCAGCCCCAGCGCCGAGGACTGACAACCCGCCCGCGCGTTCCACGCGTTCGGCCGGTTCCGTCGATTCCGCCGATGCGCCCCCACTCCTTGGATAGCTGCACTATCCTCTCCGCGTGGATCAGCTGATCGTCGAAGACCCCACCCGCATCGGCCCGTACCGTCTGATCGCCCGGCTGGGCGCCGGCGGCATGGGCCTGGTCTACCTCGGCCGCTCCGAGGGCGGGCGCACCGTCGCCGTGAAGGTCGTACAGGCCGAATACGCCGGGAACCCGGAGTTCCGCAGGCGCTTCGCCCGGGAAGTCGCCGCCGCGCGGCGGGTGGGCGGGAGCTGGACCGCGGCCGTCCTGGACGCCGACCCCGAGGCCGCCGTGCCCTGGGTGGCGACCCAGTACATCCCCGGGCCCGACCTGCACGCCGTGGTCGCCAAGGACTTCGGGCCGCTGCCCGAGCATTCCGTGCGCACCCTCGCCAACCGGCTCGCCCTCGCCCTGCAGGCCGTGCACGAGGCGGGCCTGATCCACCGCGACCTCAAGCCCTCCAACGTCCTGGTCACCGTCGACGGCCCGCGCGTCATCGACTTCGGCATCGCCCGGGCGATGGACAGCCTCGCCGGGGACAGCCTGCTCACCCACACCGGCATGCTGATCGGATCGGCCGGGTTCATGTCCCCGGAGCAGGTCCGCGGCCTCGAACTCACGCCCGCCAGCGACGTCTTCTGCCTCGGGGCCGTCCTCGTCTACGCCGCCACCGGACGGCTCCTCTTCGGAGCCGGGGACACCGGCCTGAATGCCCACCTTTTCCGGGTCGCCGAGGAGGAGGCGGACCTCACCGGCGTGCCGGAGGGCCTGGCCGGCCTCGTCGGCGCCTGCCTGCACAAGGATCCGGCCCGGCGGCCCACCCCCGCGCAGGTCGCCGAACGCACGGCGGCCGACGAGGCGGGGGAGTGGCTGCCGGGCGCGGTCCTGGCCCAACTCGGACGCCATGCCGCCCAATTGCTGGACTACGCCCCGGCGCGGCAGGCCGAGCCCGAACCCCCCGCCGCAGTGCTGGACCCCCGGGTCCCCTCCCCGCGCCCCCACCTCCCCCCGCCGCCACCCGCGTACGCCCCCACGGCCCCGGCCCACTTCGGCCCCGCGCAGGGCTTCGGCCCACCGCCGCCCGTCCCCTCCCCGCGGAGCGGACACCGGCGGGGTCTGGCGGTGGCCGCCCTGGTGCAGCTGATGGTGGTGCTCTCCGCGCTCGTCTTCGGCATGGCGCTGCCGGACGTCCAGGCGGACCTCGACGTCGAGTACGGCGGCCTGAGCGCGCTGTTCACCGCCTACGCGGTCTCCTTCGGCGCGCTGCTGCTGCTCGGCGGGCACCTCGCGGACCGCGCGGGACGCAAACGGACCCTGCTCATCGGCCTGGCCGGATTCGCGGCGGCCTGCCTGCTCGGAGGCACGGCCGCCGATTCCGGCCTGCTGATCGCGGCCCGCGTCCTGCAGGGCGCTTCCGCCGCCCTGCTGACACCGGCCGCGCTCTCCCTGGTCACCGCCGGTGTCACCGACCCCAGGGAGCGGGCCCGGTCCTTCGGGGTCTACGCGACGTTCGCGGGCGGCAGTTCGGTGCTCGCGCTGCTCGCCGGCGCATCGCTCCTCGGAAGCCTGGGCTGGCGCTGGTGCCTGTACGCCCCCCTCGCCCTCGCCCTGCTCGCCCTGATCGGCGTGCTCACCCTGCCGCAGGACCGTCCTGACGCCGCCGGCTCGCGCCTCGACGTGCCCGGCGTCCTGCTCGGTTCCGGCGGACTCGCCGCCCTCACCTTCGGCCTCGGCAAGATCGGGTCCACCGGCGGGGTCAACGCCCTGGTGCTGATCCTGCTCGCCGTCGGCGTCGCCCTGCTCGCGGCCTTCCTGCGGTCGCAGACGAGGTCGGCGAACCCGCTCCTCGCGCCGTACGTCTTCACGGACCGCAACCGGATCGGCGCCCTCCTCGCCCTGCTCCTGGCGGGCGCGGGCACCCTCGCCCTCTTCTCGTCCCTGGCCTTCGAACTGGGGCATTTCCGCGGCTACATCTCGGGCGCGACCTGGATCGCCCTCCTGCTCATGATCGCCTCGATCGTCATCGGCTCCACCCAGGTGTCCGCCCGGCTGGCCCACCGTGTCGCGCCCCGGGTCCTGATCGCGGGCGGCCTGGTGCTCGCGGCCATCGGGCTCGCCCTGGCGCGTGACAACGGGTACATCTCCCTGGAGCGGTCCCTGCCCAGCCTGGTCCTCACGGGCCTCGGCATCGGCACGGCGCTCGTGCCGCTGTTCTCCGCCGTGACCGCCGGCGTCGCGCCCCGGCACGCCGGCGGGGCCGCGGCAGGCATCGCCACGGCCCAGCACCTGGGCGAAGCGGTCGGCGGCGTGCTGCTCTCCCTCGTCCTCGCCTCCCTCTCGCCTGCCGAGGCGACCCAGGACTGGATCCCCACGATGCTGGGCGGCTACGCGACGGCGCTCTGGTGGGGCTTCGGCGCCCTGCTCCTGGCAGCCCTGACCGGCGGCCTGATGGTCACCTCCAGGGAGCCCCGGGACGCCGAGGGCCGGGCCGCCGGACTGCCCCGCTAGGCGGTCCGGCCGCGGCCCGCCCGGGCCGGTCAGCCCCGGCCGCGCACCAGCGTGAACACCGCGCCCTCCGGGTCGGTGACCACCGCCAGCCGGCCGCTCAGGCCCTCGCGCGGCGGCTGGACGATCCCGCCGCCGAGCCGCAGCACCCGGGCGGCGGCCGCGTCGGTGTCCTCCACCTCGAAGTACGTCATCCAGTGCGGCCCCCGGTCGTGCGGCAGGGAGCGGCCGACCCCGTGCACCGCCGCCACCGGGTGGCCCCGCAGGGACAGCGTGAGGTAGTCGAAGTCGTCGCCGGCATCGCCCGTGCCGGCGTGCGCCCGGGCCTCGTGGCCGAAGACGTGCTCGTAGAACTTCCCGACCGTGGAGGTGTCCTGCGTGACCAGCTCGTGCCACACCGGGGTGCCGGGCCCGCCGGCGAGCGGGGTGCCCAGGTGGGCCGACGCCTGCCAGAGTCCGAAGATCGCGCCCAGCGGGTCCGAGCAGATCGCCACCCGTCCCGCGACCCCGGCGTCGAGCGGGCCCACCGCGACGGTGCCCCCGCAGGAGCGGACGGATTCGGCCGTCGCGTCGGCGTCGTCGGTGGCGAGGTACGTGGTCCAGGCCACCGGGAGCTGGCGGTCCGGCGGCATCTCGCCGATGCCGGCCACCTCCCGCCCGCCGAGCATGGCCCGGACGTACGGGCCCAGCTGCTCGGGGCCGGGCTCGTACTCCCAGCCGAACAGGTCGGCGTAGAACTCCTCGGTGCTCCCGAGGCCGTGCACCATCAGGCTCGCCCAGCACGGCGTGCCGGGCGTGCGCCGCGTTGCTTCCGATGCCTCGGTCATGTCAGCCGTCTCCTCCGTCGTCACGCTCGTGACCCTTCCCGGAGCTGATGCTTCCACTCCGGGGGGCCCGGCGCGCCCCGACCGGCCGGGTTTTCCGGGAGCCGGGCGAGATGACCGGAACAGTGCGGCCCGTCGATGTACATCGTGTTACGCGGGGTGTGGGGCGGGGAGCAAAATGGCCCGCATGACTGCGAACACGACCCCCTTCCCGCTCGTCTCCGCCGCCGATCTGAAGGAGGAGCTGGCCGGCCCGCGGCCGCCGGTGCTCCTGGACGTCCGCTGGCAGCTCGGCGGCCCGAACCTGCGGCCCGAGTACGAGGCCGGACACCTCCCGAACGCGGTCTACGTCGACCTCGACGCGGAACTGGCAGGCCCGGCGGGCTCCGGCGGCCGGCACCCGCTGCCGGATCCCGAGGAGTTCGGGGCGGTGATGCGGCGGGCCGGGGTCTCCTCGGACGCGCCGGTGGTCGTGTACGACGGCGGCCTGGGCTGGGCGGCGGCCCGCGCGTGGTGGCTGCTGCGCTGGACGGGTCACCCGCGCGTGCGGGTCCTGGACGGGGGACTGGCCGCGTGGAAGGCCGGTGACGGTCCGCTGTCGGCCGAGGTCACTCCTGTGAGCGAGGGCGATTTCAAGCCAAATCCGGGTGCCGTCGGACTGCTGGACGCGGACGGAGCGGCGGCGCTGGCCCGGACGGGTGTGCTGCTGGACGCACGCGCGGGCGAGCGGTACCGGGGCGAGGTCGAGCCGATCGATCCGGTCGGGGGCCACATCCCGGGAGCGCTGTCGGCGCCGACCACGGAGAACACGGGACCCGAGGGCCTGCTCCTGGACCGCGACGCCCTGCGGGCCCGCTTCGAGGGCCTGGGCGTGCACGCCGGCGCCGACACCCCGGTCGGGGTCTACTGCGGCTCGGGCGTCTCGGGCGCCCACGAGGTCCTGGCGCTGGCGGCGGCGGGCATCCCGGCCGCGCTGTACGCGGGCAGCTGGTCGGAATGGTCCGCGGACCCGTCGCGCGAGGTGGCGGTCGGCGAGCTGCCGGGCTAGGGCCCCGGCCGGCCCCGGCTTGGCTTTCTATCCGGGCCCGGTCCCCGACGGCGGCCTCCGCCGCCGGGGACCGGACCCGGTCCGTGCTACTCCTGCTTCTTGCGGCGGGTGCCGAAGACGATCTCGTCCCAGCTCGGCACCGCCGCGCGGCGGCCCGGGCGGACCCCGTCGGCCTCCGCCTGCCGGTCGGTCGTGCCCGTCAGCCGGTCCCGGTGTCCCGCGACCGTGCGCGGCATCAGCACGTCCGCGTACGCGGAGCCCGCACCGGCCGAGGCCGAAGCGGCGGGCGGCTCCTCCACCTCCGGCTCCGTCACCGGCTCCGGAACCACCATGTCGCCGCGGAAGCTCGGGACCGCCTCCAGCAGGGCCGTCAGCGTGTCCCGTTCCTCCTCGGGCTCCGGCTCCGGCGCCGGAACGGGAGCGGTGGGCCGTTCCATCTGGCGGTCGAGCGCCCGGTCCAGCGGCCGGTCGCGCGGCAGCCGGGCGATCCTCGGCACGAACGGGAAGCTCGGCTCCGGGGTCGCCGGAAGGTCGTCCGACTCCCCGATCAGCGAGCGGGCCTCGTCGTCGACGGCCACGACCAGCCGGCGCGGCGGGTCGTACGTCCAGCTCGCCGAGTGCGGTTCGCCCGCGACCCGGTAGACCAGCAGGACCTCCCAGGTGCCGTCGTCGCGGCGCCAGGAGTCCCACTGGACGGATTCCTTCTCGGCCCCGCGGAGCGAGAGCCTCTCCTGCACGGCCTCGCCGAGCTGGGGACCGGTGTTCTCACCGGGCCGGCGCACGGGGGTCTTGCGGGCCCGCTCCGCCATGAACGCGCGCTCGGCGAGCACGGGGCCCTCGAAGCGGCGTACGCGGTCGACGGGGATGCCGGCGAGCTGCGCGACCTCCTCAGCGGAGGCACCGGCCCGTATGCGGGCCTGGATGTCGCGGGGGCGGAGGTGGCTCTCCACCTCGATCTCGATCTGGTTCAGGCGCGCACGGTCGTTGCGCACGGCAGCCCGGAGACGCTCGTCGATCGGAAGCGTGTACTCCGTGCTGTCCGCAGCCTTGAGCACCAGTCGTGTGCCGTCATTTGAGACGGCCACGACACGCAGTTCGGGCATGGGGACCTCCCGGGTGGTGCCTGCCGACGTCACGTGCGTCGCTGCTTCCGCTAGTCGAGTGTGGCCTGCCCGGGTGCAGCCTGCCACTACCTTGCCGAGTTAAACCGGCGTGTCGGGCATGCGCCCTTGATCGCTGTTATGGCACGGTTACCTGTTGGGCACGCACAGTGACCGAACGATTACTGTGCGCAGCAGGATCCCGTGCAATACCGCGGCATCACCGGTCTCGAGTGCCGTTTTTCCATCAGCCGGCCCCCTCTCCCGAGTCCGGACATCCGTAAGGAAGGACGGCCCCAGGGCTCGCCACAGTACTCCATTCGGGCCACCTGGGTGGACCGCCGCGCCGCCGAACTTGTCCCGGACGGCGGGAGTTGGGCTGCCCGGGATCGGGTCCACATCCGGCCGGACCTGCGCGTGCGCCCGTTTTCGGGTGTCTTGCTTCACACAATCCCCGGAAACGGAACTATCCGTTTCGCTGATCTGTCAGTAACGGGAGAAGGCGTTGGAGCGCAAGGGGCAGGACACGCAGGGGATGGCGATGGGTCAGAAGACGTTGCTGGACATCGAGCCGGGGCGGGAGAAGGAGAAGAAGAAGCTCGACCTGAGCGCGGCTCAGGTCGCGGGTTCCTCCCTCGCCACGGTGGCGGCGGCCCTGCTCGCCTCGCAGATGGGCGTCTACGGGACCATCCTCGGCGCCGGCGTGGTGAGCGTGGTGGCCACCGCGGGCGGCCCCGTCATCCAGCACTTCTTCCGCCGCACCGGCGACCAGCTCCGCGAGACCGCCCGGCCGAAGGCCCGTCAGGTCCCGGTGGAGGAGCCCCTGGAGGGATGGGGGCCGGAGGGGACGATGATGCTGGGCCAGGTCGCGCCCCCGCCGCCTCCGCCCCTCGACGAGGAGTTCGGCGAGCCCACCGTGCACGGCAGCCGCGGACGGGGCTGGAAGCGCACGGCCGTGGCCTCGGCCGCCGTCTTCGCCCTGTCGATCGGCGGCATCGCCACTTACGAGGCGATCTCCGGGAACGCGGTCAGCTCGGGGGACACCACCACCTGGGGCGGTACGGCCCGCAACGCGAGCGACAGCAAGCCGCGTCAGGAGCAGGGCCCCGGCACCGGCGAGAAGGGCGGGAAGACCCCGGACGCGGGGAACTCGCCGAGCCCCTCGCACCCGAAGGAGAGCCCGAGCCCCGATGCCGACCGGAGCCCCTCGCCCTCCCACTCCCCGTCCCCGCAGTCCTCGCCGTCACCGTCCGCGTCCCCCGAGGCCTCGCCGAGCCCGTCCCCCGACGGGTCGCCCAGCCCCGGCGCGACACCGGGAGGCGGCAAGGCGACCCCGGGCGGGGGCGGCTCCGTGAAGGAGTCGCCCGCCCCCTGAGCCCTTGGCCCGGCTCAGTCGCCCAGGCTCAGTCTCCCAAGACCCGCCGCAGGTAGTCGTTGCCGAAGACCCGGTCCGGGTCCAGTCGGTCCCGGAGCGCCGTGAACTCCCCGAAGCGCGGGTACACCCCGGCGAAGTACTCCGCGTCCCGGGTGTGCACCTTGCCCCAGTGCGGCCGCCCGCCGTACTCGGTGAAGATCCGCTCGGCGGCCGTGAAGTAGGCCTGGTACGGGGTGCCCTTGTACATGTGCACCGCGATGTAGGCGCTCTCGCGGCCCGAGGCCGTCGACAGGGTGATGTCGTCCGCCGGGGCCGTCCGCACCTCCACCGGGAAGCTGACGCGGAGGTCGGAGCGGTCCACCATGGCCTTCAGCTCCCGCAGCGCCTCGACGACGCGCTCGCGCGGGAGGGCGTACTCCATCTCCACGAACCGGACCCGGCGCGGGCTGGTGAACACCTTGTACGGGATGTCCGTGTAGGTGCGCGCCGACAGGGCGCGGCTCGCGATCCGGGCGATGGAGGGGATGGCCGCCGGGACGGCGCGGCCGAAGGAGTTGACGGCCTGGAAGAGGCCGTTGGACAGCAGCTCGTCCTCGACCCAGGCGGAGACCGCTCCGGGCGGGGCGGCCGGACCCTGGCTGCGGTTGTTGCGCTTGGTGTTGCAGTTGCCGGTGTGCGGGAACCAGTAGAACTCGAAGTGCTCGTTCTCCGCGTGGAGCTGGTCGAACTCGGCCGTCACCCGCTCGAAGGGCATCGGCTCCTCACGGGCGGTCAGGAAGAAGAGCGGCTCCACGGCGAAGGTGAGCGAGGTGACCACGCCGAGCGCCCCGATGCCGAGGCGGGCCGCCGCGAAGACGTCCGGATTCTCCTTCTCGGAGCAGGTCAGCAGCCGTCCGTCCGCCGTGACCAGCTCCAGACCGCGGATCTGCGCGGCGATGGAGGCCGAGTCGCGGCCGGTGCCGTGGGTGCCGGTGCTGGTGGCGCCCGAGACCGTCTGCTCCATGATGTCGCCCATGTTGGTGAGCGACAGGCCCTCCTTGGCGAGGGTCTGGTTGAGGTCCTTGAGGACCGTGCCCGCCGCCACCGTGACCGTGCCGGCTTCCCGGTCGATGGACAGGATCCCGGCCAGCGCCTGCGGGCGGATCAGTACGCCGTCGGTCGCGGCGGCCGCGGTGAAGGAGTGGCCGGTGCCGACCGCCTTCACCTTCAGCCCGTCCCCGGCGGCCCGGCGGACCGCCTCCCGGAGCTCCCCGACCGAGGCCGGGGTGATCACGCGCGCGGGCGTGGCGCTGACGTTGCCCGCCCAGTTATGCCACGCGGCGGTCCGTGTCCCGCTGCTGCCTGCTGTCCCCGTCGTCGCCATCGTTGGAAGGCTCCTCCCCTTGCGTCGGCCTCGTCAGCCGGCGGTAACCCGCGAACGCAACCGCCGCCGCGGCGGCCCCCGCCGAGATGGAGACGACGTACCCGGTCCTCGCGCCGGCGGCGTCGATGACCCAGCCGGCCACGGAGGACCCGAGCGCGACCCCGACCGCGAGGCCGGTGCCCGTCCAGGTCATCCCCTCGGTCAGCTTCGCGCGGGGGACGTGCGTCTCTATCAGGGCCATCGTGGTGATCATCGTGGGAGCGATGGCGAGGCCCGAGACGAAGAGCGCCACGGCCAGAAACGGAAGGTTCCCGGCCAGTAGGAGGGGGATCATACTCACGGCCATCGCACATATGCCCAGCACCCACCTGGGTTCGGCCCGGCCCTTGAGGTGGAGCAGGCCGAAGACGATGCCGGCGAGGCAGGAGCCGACCGCCCAGACGGCGAGGATGAAGCTGGCCCAGGACTTGTGCCCCTGCTCCTCGGCGAAGGCGAGCGTGACCACGTCGATGGAGCCGAAGATGGCCCCGGTGGCCACGAAGGTGGCCACCAGCACCTGGAGTCCGGGGGAGCGCAGCGCCGAGGTCCGGTCGGAGTCCTCGCCGCGCGGGTGCGGGGCGGGCTCGGTGGCGCGCTGCGCGGTCAGCCACCACACGCCCACCAGCAGGCAGACCGCGGCGACCAGCGGGCCGGCCTCGGGGAACCAGGTGGTGGAGAGCCCGATGGCGACGATCGGCCCGAAGATGAAGCAGACCTCGTCCAGCACCGATTCCAGGGAGTACGCCGTGTGCAGTTCGCGCGGGGAGTCCCGGTAGATGGCCGTCCACCGGGCGCGGATCATCGCGCCCACGCTGGGCACGCAGCCGGCGAGCGCCGTGAAGAGGAACAGGGTCCAGTCGGGCGTGTGGTTGGCCGCGCACAGCAGAAGCCCGGAGACGGCCAGGACCGCGAGCAGGCTGGCCGGGCGCAGGACGCGGCGCTGGCCGTACTGGTCGACCAGGCGGGAGACCTGCGGACCGATCACGGCGGCTGAGAGCGCGAGGGTGGCGGTGAGCGCTCCGGCCAGCGAGTAGCGGCCGGTGAGCTCGGAGATCATCGTCAGGATGCCGATGCCGACCATGGAGAGCGGCAGCCGGCCGATGAGGCCGGCCGCGCTGAAGCTGCGGCTCCCGGGAGCGGCGAAGATCGCGCGGTAGGGACTGGGCAAGGGGTGCCCTCCGTAAGGGACGTCATTGGCCCATACAGGTTACGGCCGCACACAAGCCGCCCGCGCGGGGAGGAACCGGACACCGGTCGGAGGGGTCCGTACCCCGGGCCGGGCGGTCTCGCGGGCCGGGCCTGTTTTCCGCGCGGCGGCGGTGGGTGGCAGGATTCGAGGCATGTCCGACCAGCTCCGCGCCTCCGCCCCCGCCGCCCCCTCCGCCGCCGGCCCGGCCGAAGGCCCAGCCGCCCCCTACGACGCCCTCCTGCTGCTCTCCTTCGGCGGCCCCGAGGGGCCGGACGACGTCGTGCCGTTCCTGGAGAACGTCACGCGCGGGCGGGGCATCCCGCGCGAGCGGCTCAAGGAGGTCGGGCAGCACTACTTCGGCTTCGGCGGGGTCAGCCCGATCAACGGGCAGAACCGCGAGCTGCTGGACGCCCTGCGCAAGGAGTTCGCCGGGCACGGGCTGGACCTGCCGGTGTACTGGGGCAACCGCAACTGGGGCCCGTACCTGAACGACGTGATGCGCGAGATGGCCGCCGACGGGCGCCGCCGCATCGCGGTGCTCGCGACCAGCGCGTACGCCTCGTACTCGGGCTGCCGGCAGTACCGCGAGAACCTCGCCGACGCGCTCGCCCTGCTGGTCGAGGAGGGCACGGCAGAGGCGGACCTGCCGAAGGTCGACAAGCTGCGGCACTACTTCAACCACCCCGGCTTCGTGCAGCCCATGATCGACGGGGTGCTGGCCTCGCTGGCCGGGCTGCCCGAGGAGGTCCGCGCCGGGGCGCACCTGGCCTTCACCACGCACTCCATCCCGAACGCCGCCGCGGACGCCTCCGGACCGGTCGAGGAGCACACCACGGGCGGCGAGGGCGGTGCCTACGTCAAGCAGCACCTGGACGTGGCGAAGGTGATCGCCGACGCGGTCCGTGCGGAGACCGGCACCGAGCTGCCCTGGGAGCTCGTCTACCAGTCGCGCAGCGGCGCCCCGCACATCCCGTGGCTGGAGCCGGACATCTGCGACCACCTGGAGGCCCTGCACGCGGCGGGCGCCCCGGCGGTGGTCATGGTGCCGATCGGCTTCGTCTCGGACCACATGGAGGTGCTCTACGACCTCGACACGGAGGCGACGGCAAAGGCCGCCGAGCTGGGGCTGCCGATCGCCCGCTCCGCGACGGTCGGCGCCGACCCCCGGTTCGCGGCGGCGGTACGGGAGCTCGTGCTGGAGCGGGCCGCGGCGGAACGCGGGGAGTCCGTGGAGCGTTGCGCGCTCGGGCTGCTCGGAGCCAGCCAGGACCTGTGCGCGGTGGGCTGCTGCCCGGCCCGCGGGCCCCGGCCGGCGGCCGCGGGCGTGGACAGCCCCTACGCGTAGCCGCGCGGTGTGCGCGGTGCAGTGAAGTCCGTACGAGTCGAGGAACGGGAGCCGGGCGTGATCTCCGAAGAGCTGAAGACCGAACTGCTGGACGTGGCCCTGGAGGCGGCCGGCCGGGCGGGGGCGCTGCTGAAGGACGGGCGGCCCGCCGACCTGGCGGTCGCCTCGACCAAGACGAGCCCGATCGACGTGGTGACCGAGATGGACATCGCGGCGGAGAAGCTGATCACCGGCATCCTCGCGGAGCGGCGGCCCGAGGACGGGCTGCTGGGCGAGGAGGGCTCCGAATCGGCCGGCACCAGCGGCGTGCGGTGGGTCATCGACCCGCTGGACGGCACGGTGAACTACCTCTACGGGCTGCCCACCTGGGGCGTGTCGATCGCGGCCGAGTACCGCGGCGAGACGGTGGCCGGGGTGGTGGCGGCGCCGATGCGCGGGGAGACGTACCACGCGGTGCTGGGGCGCGGGGCCTGGCTGGGCGGGGTGCGCCTGGCCTGCCGGCCGGCCGCTCCCCTGGACCAGGCGCTGATCGGCACCGGTTTCGCGTACGTCCAGAGCCGGCGGGCCCACCAGGCCGACGTCGCGCAGCGGATCATCCCGCTGGTCCGGGACGTCCGGCGCGGTGGTTCGGCGGCGATCGACCTGTGCGACGTGGCCGCCGGACGGCTGGACGGGTACTGGGAGCGCGGGCTGAACCCCTGGGACCTGGCGGCGGGCGAGCTGATCGCGCGGGAGGCCGGCGCGGTGACGGGCGGCCGCCCCGGGGAGCCCGCCTCGGGCGAGCTCGCGCTGGCCGCGACCCCGGCCGTGTTCGCCTCGCTGCGGCCGCTGCTGGAGGAGGCCGGGGCCTGGCACGACTGAGCGGGCCGCGGGAGACGTGAAGGAACCCCGGCGGCCGGGTGGCGGCCTCCGGGGTCCGGGGGGGTGTGGGCGTACCGGTGGCCGGCCACCGGTGACGGGAGTCAGCAGGCGGAGACGGTGACCGGAACGCCGTGATCGGCGGCGATGCGCTGGAGGTCTTCCAGCTCCGCCTGTTCCACTTCCACGAGGAAGTCGTCGCCCGTCTCGCGAGCCTGCCTGAGGTCCGACTGCGTGCTCCTGATGCGCTGCAGGAGACCCGCGGTGAATGCGTCCATGGTGGGTTCGCCCCCTCTTCGTGGGTCGGCGGCGGCACGTGGCGATCCGCCGTCAGGGAGTGTTCGGGGTGTGAAGTCGTCCTCCCCGCCCCCCAGGACCCAGAAACCTCGTAAGGCGAGGGAATCCTCACTTCCGTCCCCCGGGTGACCCGCAGGGCGCCCCCGGGCGCCCCCGAGCGGCGTCTTACAGCCGGTTTACCGGCGAAAGGGGCAGGATGGACGACACATGACACCCCTGCCCTGACGGGCTCTGAGGAAGGAAACGACGTGCGCGTACTCGTCGTCGAGGACGAGCAGCTGCTCGCCGATGCGGTGGCCACCGGACTGCGCCGGGAGGCCATGGCCGTGGACGTCGTGTACGACGGCGCCGCGGCCCTGGAGCGCGTCGGAGTGAACGACTACGACGTGGTCGTGCTCGACCGGGACCTCCCGCTCGTGCACGGGGACGACGTGTGCCGGAAGATCGTCGAGCTCGGCATGCCCACCCGCGTGCTCATGCTGACGGCCTCCGGAGACGTGAGCGACCGGGTCGAGGGCCTGGAGATCGGGGCCGACGACTACCTCCCGAAGCCCTTCGCGTTCACCGAGCTCACCGCCCGGGTACGGGCCCTGGGCCGGCGCACCACGGTGGCGCTGCCCCCCGTGCTGGAGCGCGCGGGGATCAAGCTGGACCCGAACCGGCGCGAGGTGTTCCGCGAGGGCAAGGAGGTGCAGCTGGCGCCGAAGGAGTTCGCGGTGCTGGAGGTCCTCATGCGCAGCGAGGGCACGGTCGTGTCCGCCGAGCAGCTCCTGGAGAAGGCGTGGGACGAGAACACGGATCCCTTCACCAACGTGGTGCGCGTGACGGTGATGACCCTGCGCCGCAAGCTCGGGGAGCCGCCGGTCATCGTGACCGTCCCCGGTTCCGGCTACCGGATCTGACGCGGGTGGCAGCGAATCCGGCGCCACCCGCGGCGCCACCGAAACCGACCTGGGACCCCGGCAGCCAGCCCGAGGGTCCCTTCCCTTGGCTGCGGCCGACCATCCGCATACGTCTCACGCTGCTGTACGGCGGGATGTTCCTGATCGCCGGCATCCTGCTGCTGTCGATCATCTACCTGCTGGCGGCCCAGGCGCTGCGCGAGGGCAATGCGCTCCCGTTCAAGATCGTGGGCGGCGCCAACATCCAGGTCACCAGCAACTGCCCCGGCGTGGGCGGGGCGGGCCAGACGAACGACCAGTTCAACGTCGCGATCGCCCAGTGCGTCCTCGATCAGCGCCGGCACGCGCTGGACGACCTGCTGAGCCGCTCCCTGATGGCCCTCATGGGCCTGAGCATCATCGCCTTCGCCTTCGGCTACGCGATGGCCGGCCGGGTGCTCTCGCCGCTGGGCAAGATCACCCGGACCGCCCGCCGGGTGGTCGGGTCCGACCTCACCCGGCGGATCGAGCTCGACGGTCCGGACGACGAGCTCAAGGAGCTCGCCGACACCTTCGACGAGATGCTCGACCGGCTGGAGCGGGCCTTCACGGCCCAGCAGCGGTTCGTGGCCAACGCCTCGCACGAGCTGCGGACCCCGCTGGCCATCAACCGGACGCTGCTGGAGGTGCACCTCTCCGATCCCGGGGCTCCGGTGGAGCTCCAGCAGCTGGGCAAGACCCTGCTCGCCACCAACGAGCGCAGCGAGCAGCTGGTCGAGGGCCTGCTGCTGCTGGCCCGCAGCGACAACCAGATCATCGAGCGCAAGCCCGTGGACCTGGCGGAGGTGGCCTCGCGCGCCCTCGACCAGGCGCGCGGGGAGGCGCACGCCAAGGGCGTGGAGATCCGCGGCGAGCGCGCGCTGGCCGTGGTCCAGGGCAACGGGGTGCTGCTGGAGCGGATCGCGCTCAACCTGGTGCAGAACGCCGTCCGGTACAACGTGCCGGAGGGCGGCTGGGTGGAGGTCACCACCGAGGCCGTGCACGGGCAGGCGGTGCTGCTGGTATCGAACACGGGTCCCGTGGTTCCCGCGTACGAGGTGGACAACCTCTTCGAGCCCTTCAGGCGGCTGCGTACGGAGCGCACGGGCAGCGACAAGGGTGTCGGGCTCGGCCTCTCGATCGCGCGCTCCGTGGCGCGCGCGCACGGCGGGAGGATCCAGGCGGTCCCGCGCGAGGGCGGTGGCCTCGTGATGCGTGTCACTCTGCCCTTGTGAGCCCACCCACCCCGTGTTCGCTGTTGGCTGAATGCTCGGGTCATGAAGACAGTGACTTCTGTGCGATCGATCACAGTGTCGAGTGTCCGTCCCTATGCGCTCAGTGACCTTGGCGGGGCCGGAAAGCCCGGGAAGTCCGGGTTTCCGGCCCCCCTAGCGGCGGGAAATACATGGGGTGGCGTTTGTGCAAGACGGCCCCCGGACCGTGTACGGTCCCGGTCGTCATCCCAGCCAATCGCTCTTCCGAATGTGCGGCTGGGTGTCGATTGAGTAACAGACCTTGATGTGAGGCAAAATCTCCGCCTCAGGTCGGGCACAAGTCCGGCCTCTCGCGCGTTACGTGCGCTGAGACACCCGCTAAATCCCAGAGGGGGAGAGCGAACTATGGCAACGGACTACGACACCCCGCGCAAGACCGACGACGACGTCGACAACGACAGCATCGAAGAGCTGAAGGCCCGGCGAAACGAGAAGTCGTCCTCGAACGTCGACCTGGACGAAATCGACAACGCGGAGGGCCTCGACCTGCCCGGCGCAGACCTCTCCAACGAGGAACTGGCCGTCCGGGTCCTGCCCAAGCAGGCCGACGAGTTCACCTGCACGAGCTGCTTCCTGGTGCACCACCGCAGCCAGCTGGCGCGCGAGAAGAACGGTCAGCCCATCTGCCGCGAATGCGACTGAGAGGCGTCGGCCGTGACTGGCTCGACACCATTCCGGAGGCTTCGTTTCCGGAAAACTGGTGATCCGGCGGTGACGTTGGAGGGAACCACGGGCCCGGAAACGGGTCCTGGAGCCCCCGGCGTACCCGCCGTGCTCCCCGACACCGCCGAGGCGGTGCCGTCGGCCTCCGAGGCCGGCGAGGGGTCCCGGAACCACCACTCCGGGGTCCGTCGGCTGCAAGCCGTCAAGAACGGTGTGCGCAAGGGCGGCGAAAGTGCCAGGGCCGCCGCCCTTTACCTCACCGACCGAGTCATCGAGAACGCACCGCGCGTTCCGGTTCGGGACCTCGCGACCCTGCGCGCGCAGTTCCCGGGCCTCGGGCCCGATCAGCTGGCCGACAAGCTGATCTCGGGCGCCGCCAACGCCACTTCGACGGTCGGCGCCGGGATCGGCGCGGCCGCCATGCTGCCGGTGCCCCCCGCCATGCCGGCCGAGCTGGCCGCCGAGATCACCGGGGTCGCCGCGATCGAGCTGAAGCTCATCGCCGAACTCCACGAGGTCTACGGCCTGCGGCCGGCGGGCGGCATCAAGGACCGCAGCGTCGCCTACCTCACGTCGTGGACGGAGGAGCGCGGGGTCGACCTGACCAAGCCGACCACGCTGAACGCGGCGCTCGGCGGCCAGATGAAGCGCGAACTGCGCCAGCAGATCATGAAGCGGATGTTCCGCAACCTGCCCAACCTGATGCCCTTCATGGTCGGCGCCGCGGTCGGAGCGGTCATGAACCGCCGCGACACCCGCAAACTCGCCGAGAAGGTACGTGCGGACCTGCGGGCCCGCGCCGTGCCCTGGAACGCGCTGCCGGAGCTCCCGCCGCTGGAGCAGCCCTCTCAGCCCCTTCCCGGGGCCGCCAGGGCTGCGATCGAGTGCGCCGGTCCGGAGCCGAAGGGCTGAGCGCCGCTGCCGGGGCTCCGCCCCGAGACCCCGCGCCTCAAACGCCGGCGGGGCTGGTTTTCGCCGCGCGGATGGCCGCCGCCAGGGCCTGCGGCTCGCGGGTGGAGACGTAGACGTACGGGGTCGGGTCGGCCGGGTCGGTGATCTCGACGCGCACCGCCGTCGGCACGTAGCTGCGCATCAGCATGAAGGCGCGGGTGTCGGCCTTGTACGTGCGCCAGGCCCGGGCCTCCTCCGCGTCCAGCACCTCCGGGTCGCCGAGCGCCGCCACCGGGATCCGGGCCTCCCCGGCAGCCAGCGCACCGCCCACCACGCGCACGCGCTGGGAACCGTACGAACTCACCAGCAGCCCCGTCAGCGCGCTGCCCCCGACCAGCCCGGCCAGCATCGGCAGCGTGCCCAGCGGGAGCAGCATGAGCGCGCAGGCCAGGCCGGTGAGGGCGGTGATGGCCCACCAGGAGCGGGGGGCCGTCAGGCGTTCGTCGTGGTGCGCGGGGGAGAGCTGCATGCGGTCAAGCCTGCCACGAGGCGACCGGCGGGTAGCCGCGCGGGTAAGGTCTGCGGCTGTGAGTGGACGAAACACAGCGTTGACGCCCCCCGCCGACGCCGCGGCGCCGGTGCGGCACCCCGATGCCCCGGCCCCCGGCGAACTCCTCGGCGCGCACTACGAGCACTGCTTCGGCTGCGGCGGAGGCCAGCCGCACGGACTCCACCTGGAGGCCCGCGCGGGCGAGGGCGTGCGCGTCACCGCCGAGTTCACCGTCAAGGCCGCCCACCAGGGCGCGCCCGGCCTCGCGCACGGCGGCGTCCTCGCCACCGCGCTCGACGAGACCCTGGGCTCCCTGAACTGGCTGCTGCGCGTCATCGCCGTCACCGGCCGGCTGGAGACGGACTTCGTCCGGCCCGTGCCCGTGGACACCGTGCTGTACCTGGAGGCCGAGGTCACCGCCGTCGCCGGCCGGAAGATCTACTCCAGCGCGGTCGGCCGAATAGGCGGACCGGAGGGCCCGGTCGCCCTGCGCGCCGACGCCCTCTTCATCGAGGTGAAGGTCGACCACTTCATCGACAACGGACGGCCCGAGGAGATCCGGGCGGCGATGGCCGACCCGGACCAGGTCAGGCGCGCACGCGCCTTCGAGGTGAACCCCTGATGTTCGAGAACAACACCGGCGTGGACGTGGCCATCCGCCGCGTCGACCCGGAGGTGCCGATTCCGGCCTACGGGCACCCCGGCGACGCCGGCTGCGATCTGGTCACCACGGTGGCCGCGGAGCTGGAGCCGGGGGAGCGGGCGGTCCTGCCCACGGGGATCTCCATCGCGCTGCCCGAGGGGTACGCGGCCTTCGTGCACCCGCGCTCGGGCCTCGCCGCCCGCTGCGGGCTCGCACTCGTGAATGCCCCCGGGACGGTGGATGCCGGGTACCGTGGGGAGATCAAGGTGATCGTGGTCAATCTCGACCCGCGCGAGAGCGTCAGGTTCGAGCGTTTCGACCGCATTGCCCAGCTGGTTGTCCAGCGAGTCGAGCAGGTGCGCTTCCGCGAGGTGGCACAGCTTCCCGACTCGGCGCGGGCCGAGGGGGGTTTCGGCTCCACCGGTGGTCATGCGGCCGTGGCCGGATCCGGCGCTGGTCAGCAGGGTGGGAATGGCTACGCTTCGGTCGTATCCGACCGGGAAGGACAGTGACGTGTTCGGACGTCGCAAGAAGAACGACTCCGTCAAGGACGGCGGCGCGGCCGAGCAGGTCGTCGACGGCGTCGGTGCCGATGAGCAGGACGGCACGGAGGAGAACGACGCGGTCCAGCCGCGCAGGGTGAACCTGCCGCCGGCCCCGCGTCCCGACGGCCCGTGGGACATCTCCGAGGTCCCCGGCAACCCCGAGGAGGGCCGGGTCGACCTCGGCGGCATCCTCGTACCGGGTGTCGAGGGCATGGAGCTGCGGGTCGAGGTCGCCGGGGACGCGATCGTCGCCGCGACCGTGGTGCTCGGCGACAGCGCCGTGCAGCTGCAGGCCTTCGCCGCCCCCCGCAAGGAGGGCATCTGGGGCGAGGTCCGCGAGGAGATCGCCGAGGGCATCACCAAGCAGGGCGGCATCATCGACGAGGTCGAGGGTCCGCTGGGCTGGGAGCTGCGCGCGCAGGTCCCCGTACCGCTCCCGGACGGGCAGACCGGCGCCCAGCTGGTCCGCTTCGTCGGGGTGGACGGCCCGCGCTGGTTCCTGCGCGGTGTCATCTCCGGCCAGGGCGCGGTGCGTCCCGAGTCGGCAGGGGTGCTGGAGCGGATCTTCCTGGACACCGTCGTGGTCCGTGGCGACGGCCCCATGGCCCCGCGCGACCCGATCGTCCTGAAGCTGCCGAACGACGCCCAGATGGTGCCGGACGGCGTGCAGACCGAGGAGGCCGCGGACCAGGAGGGCTCCCGCTTCGGCGGTGGCATGGGCCAGCTGGAGCGCGGGCCGGAGATCACCGAGGTCCGCTGATCGCCGAGCTCCACTGATCACCGGGGTCCGCGGACCCCGGCACGATCCCGTACGGCCGTGGGCCGCACTCCTCCGGGGGTGCGGCCCACCGCCGTGTCCGGGGGCCGTGCACCCGCGGGTCCGGCGGCGTCAGGGAACCGTCAGAGATCGGCCCTGCGGCCGGTCATCGGCGCGTGAACGGGGCGGACGTCCCGGAGAATGGCCGCATGGGACGCGGCAAGCTCAGGATCTATCTCGGCTCGGCCCCCGGCGTGGGCAAGACGTACGCCATGCTCTCGGAGGGCCACCGCCGGGTGGAGCGCGGCGCGGACTGCGTCGTGGGCTTCGTCGAGCACCACGGCCGGCCGCGCACCGAGGTCATGCTGCACGGTCTGGAGCAGGTGGAGCGCAAGCAGCTCGTGTACCGGGGCGCCGCCTTCACCGAGATGGACGTGGACTCCCTGCTGGCACGCAAGCCCGCCATAGCCCTGGTGGACGAACTGGCGCACACCAACGTGCCGGGCTCGCGCAACGCCAAGCGCTGGCAGGACGTGGAGGAGCTGCTGCGGGCCGGGATCGACGTGATCTCCACCGTCAACATCCAGCACCTGGAGTCCCTGGGCGACGTGGTGGAGTCGATCACCGGTGTGCGGCAGCGGGAGACCGTTCCGGACGAGGTGGTGCGCCGCGCCGACCAGATCGAGCTGGTCGACATGTCCCCGCAGGCCCTGCGCCGCCGCATGGCCCACGGCAACATCTACAAGTCCGACAAGGTCGACGCGGCCCTGTCGAACTACTTCCGCCCCGGGAACCTGACCGCGCTGCGCGAGCTCGCGCTGCTCTGGGTCGCCGACCGGGCCGACGAGTACCTCCAGCAGTACCGGGGCGAGCACAACATCCGCTCCACCTGGCAGGCGCGCGAACGCATCGTCGTGGGCCTCACCGGCGGGCCGGAGGGCCGCACCCTCATCCGGCGCGCCTCCAGGATCGCGGCCAAGGGCTCCGGCAGCGAGATCCTGGCCGTGTACATCGCCCGCAGCGACGGGCTGACCGCCGCCTCCCCCAAGGAGCTCGCGGTCCAGCGGACGCTGGTCGAGGACCTGGGCGGAACGTTTCACCATGTGATCGGCGACAACGTCCCCGAGGCGCTGCTCGAGTTCGCCCGCGGGGTCAACGCCACCCAGATCGTGCTCGGCTCCAGCCGCCACCGCTCCTGGCGGTACGTCTTCGGCCCCGGGGTCGGCGCCACCGTCGCCCGCGACTCGGGGCCCGACCTCGACGTCCACATCGTCACGCACGAGGAGGTGGCCAAGGGCCGCGGCCTGCGGCCCGTGGCCCGCTCGGCGGTCCGGCTCGGCCGGACCAGGGTGGTGGCCGGCTGGATGGTCGGGGTGGTCCTGCCGCTGCTCCTCGCGACGCTGCTCACGCACATCGACACCGACCCCGGTCTCGCCAACGAGATGTTGCTGTTCCTCGCCCTGACCGTGGCCGCGGCCCTGCTCGGCGGGCTCTGGCCGGCGCTCGCCTCCGCCGCCGTGGGCTCCCTGCTGCTGAACTACTACTTCGCCCCGCCCATCCACCGCTTCACCATCGCGGACCCCAAGAACATCGTCGCCATCGTGGTCTTCTTCGGCGTCGCCGGCTCCGTGGCCTCCGTCGTCGACGCCGCCGCCCGCCGCACCCACCAGGCCGCCCGGCTGCGCGCCGAGTCCGAGATCCTCTCCTTCCTCGCCGGCAGCGTGCTGCGCGGCGAGACCACCCTGGACGCCCTGCTGGAGCGGGTCCGCGAGACCTTCGCCATGGAATCGGTCGCCCTGCTGGAGCGGGAGAGCGACGTCGAGCCCTGGCGGCCGGCCGGCAGCGTCGGCCCGAACCCGGTCACCCGTCCCGAGGACGCCGATGTGGACATGCCCATCGGCGACCACATGGCGCTCGCCCTGTCCGGGCGGGTGCTGCCCGCCGAGGACCGCCGCGTGCTCGGCGCCTTCGCCGCCCAGGCCGCCGTGGTGCTCGACCGGCAGCGGCTGGTCGGCGAGGCGGAGGAGGCCCGCCGGATGGCCGAGGGCAACCGGATCCGGACCGCGCTGCTGGCCGCCGTCAGCCATGACCTCCGTACGCCGCTGGCCTCCATCAAGGCCTCCGTGAGCTCCCTGCGCTCCGACGACGTGGAATGGTCCGAGGAGGACCGCGCCGAGCTCCTGGAGGGCATCGAGGACGGCGCCGACCGGCTCGACCACCTCGTGGGCAACCTGCTCGACATGTCCAGGCTCCAGACCGGCACGGTCACCCCGCTGATCCGCGAGATCGACCTCGACGAGGTGGTCCCGATGGCGCTGGGCGGCGTACCCGAGGGCAGCGTGCTGCTGGACGTGCCGGAGACCCTGCCCATGGTGGCCGTGGACCCCGGGCTGCTGGAGCGGACCGTGGCCAACGTGGTGGAGAACGCCGTGAAGTACAGCCCGACCGGGGAGCAGGTGCTGGTGGCGGCCAGCTTCCTCGGCGACCGGGTCGAGGTACGGGTCGTGGACCGCGGGCCGGGCGTGCCCGACGAGGCCAAGGACCGGATCTTCGCCCCCTTCCAGCGGCACGGCGACGCGCCGCGCGGGGCCGGGGTCGGGCTCGGGCTGGCCGTCGCGCGCGGCTTCGCCGAGGCCATGGACGGCACCCTGGAGGCCGAGGACACCCCGGGGGGCGGGCTCACGATGGTGCTCACCCTGCGGGCGGTGACGGCCGGACGGCCGCAGGTCCACGTGAGCGTGGACGGCGAGGGGCGCAGTGCGCCGGCCGTCGGGAGCGAGGGGGCCGGGGTGAACGAGGGGGCCGGGGGGCACCCCGTAGGTTTTGATCTTGATTCGATACGACAGAAGGCAGGACCCCAATGACCCGGGTGCTCGTGGTGGACGACGAACCCCAGATCGTCCGAGCCCTCGTGATCAACCTGAAGGCGCGCAAGTACGAGGTCGACGCGGCCGCCGACGGGGCGGGAGCCCTGGAACTGGCGGCCGCCCGCCACCCCGACGTGGTCGTCCTCGACCTCGGCCTGCCCGACATGGACGGGGTCGAGGTGATCAAGGGGCTGCGCGGCTGGACCAGGGTCCCGATCCTGGTCCTCTCCGCCCGGCACAGCTCCGACGAGAAGGTCGAGGCCCTCGACGCGGGCGCCGACGACTACGTCACCAAGCCCTTCGGCATGGACGAGCTGCTCGCCCGGCTGCGCGCCGCCGTCCGGCGGGCGGAACCGGGCGCCGGGGCAGGCGAGGACGAGGTGATCGTCGAGACCGAGACCTTCACGGTGGACCTCGCGGCGAAGAAGGCGGTGCGCGACGGCCGCGACGTACGCCTCACGCCCACCGAGTGGCACCTGCTGGAGGTGCTGGTGCGCAACGGCGGCAAACTGGTCAGCCAGAAGCAGCTCCTCCAGGAGGTCTGGGGGCCCTCGTACGGGACCGAGACCAACTACCTGCGGGTC
Source organism: Streptomyces sp. TBY4 (assembly GCF_024213195.1). Lineage (GTDB taxonomy): Bacteria > Actinomycetota > Actinomycetes > Streptomycetales > Streptomycetaceae > Streptomyces. Next base: position 216,328 of record NZ_JANAVF010000015.1, read on the forward strand.
TACATGGCCCAGCTGAGGCGCAAGCTGGAGACCGACCCCTCGCACCCGAGGCACTTCATCACCGAACCGGGCATGGGATACCGCTTCGAGAGGTAGTGGGGGCGCCGGTACGCTTCCTGTATGAGTGCTGAACCGCGTCCCGTGAAGCCCGCCAAGCCCGTGAGGCCGGCGGGCCGGTTCCGCCGGATGATAGAGCGGCTGTCCACCTCGCAGGAGGAGCTGCATTCGGCGGAACTGCAGGAGGACGCAGAAGCCGCGGGGTGCACGCGGATCTGCGACTGCCACGACCGCCAGATAGTGAAGGTGACCGGAACCCTGCGGACCGTCACCCTGCGGCCGCGCGCGGGCGTCCCCGCCCTGGAGGCCGAGCTGTTCGACGGTTCGGCGGCGCTGGACGTCGTCTGGCTCGGACGTCGCTCGATCGTGGGAATCGAACCCGGCCGTCGCATGATCGCCTCCGGGCGGATCTCGATGAGCCACGGCCGTCGGGTGCTCTTCAACCCGAAGTACGAACTCCGACCGCTCGGACAGGAGCACTGACGGTGACGTCACTCGACAAACCCACCACCCCTGGCGTGGACCCGTCCGCGGAGCCTTCCGCGGACCAGAAGGCGGTCACGCAGGCCGCCCTCTTCGACGCCTTCGGCGGCATCCGGGGCACCGTGGAGACGATGCTCCCCGGCCTGCTCTTCGTCATGATCTACACGATCAACAAGGACGTGAAGCTGTCCGCCATCGCGGCGGGAGCGGTCGCGGTCCTGCTGGTGATCGTGCGGCTGGCCCGCAAGGACACCGTCAAGCATGCCTTCAGCGGGGTCTTCGGCGTGGGCGTGGGCGTGGCCTTCGCCCTGTTCACGGGCAGCGCGAAGGGGTTCTACCTGCCCGGCATGATCTACGGCGCCGGCCTCGGCGTGGCCTTCACCGTCTCCGCGCTGGTGGGCTTCCCGCTGCTGGGCGTGATCCTGGGCCCGGTCTTCAAGGAGAACCTGTCCTGGCGCACGCGCAACCCCGGGCGCAAGAAGGCGTACGTCAAGGCCAGCCTGGCCTGGGGCCTGATCTTCCTCGCGAAGTACGCGATCCTCTTCCCGCTGTACTGGTGGGGCGACGCGACGCAGCTGGGCTGGGTGCTGATCGCGCTGAAGCTGCCGCCGATGGTGCTCGCGGTGTACTTCACCTGGCTCTTCCTGGCGCAGGCGCCGCCGCCGATCAACGTGATCGAGGAGTGGGAGGCGGAGGAGGCCGCGGAGAAGGCGGCGAAGGCCGCGAAGGCCGCGGGGGGCCAGGGAGCCTGAACCGTACGCTGCTGCGTGCGCGGGCGGGCCGGTCTGCGCGGCGGTGCCCTGCGGGGCCGTCCCCTACCCGCCCTTCCACCGCTCCCCGGGCTGCGCCCGGACCCCGCGCCTCAAACGCCGGCGGGGCTGAAATCACGAAGGGGCGGCTGACCGTGGTGGTCGGCCGCCCCTTCGGACGTTCAGCGGGCCGCAGGCTAGTCCGCGGCCTGGAGGAGGTCCTCCAGTTGCTCCTCGCGGGCCTGGGCGGCCACGAAGAGGAGTTCGTCGCCCGGCTCCAGGGTCTCCTCGCCGTGCGGGGTGAGCACCCGGTTGCCCCGGATGATCGTGACCAGCGAGGTGTCCTCGGGCCAGCTGACCTCGCTGATCTGCTTGCCCGCGACCTGGGAGTCCGAGGGCAGGGTCAGCTCGACGAGGTTGGCGTCGCCGTGGCTGAAGCGCAGCAGCCGGACCAGGTCGCCGACGCTGACGGCCTCCTCGACCAGCGCCGACATCAGGCGCGGGGTCGACACCGCGACGTCCACGCCCCAGGACTCGTTGAAGAGCCACTCGTTCTTCGGGTTGTTCACGCGGGCCACGACCCGCGGGACCCCGTACTCGGTCTTCGCGAGGAGGGAGACCACCAGGTTGACCTTGTCGTCACCCGTCGCGGCGATGACCACGTTGCACCGCTGGAGCGCGGCCTCGTCGAGCGAGGTGATCTCGCAGGCGTCGGCCAGCAGCCACTCGGCCTGCGGGACCCGCTCCACCGAGATGGCGGTCGGCGCCTTGTCCACGAGGAGCACCTCGTGGCCGTTCTCCAGGAGCTCTCCCGCGATGGAACGCCCCACCGCGCCGGCTCCGGCGATCGCGACCCTCATGCGTGTGCCTCCTCAGGCCCCTCGGCGAAGGCGGCCTCCACCTTCTCGATCTCGTCCGTGCGCATCATCACGTGGACGAGGTCGCCCTCCTGGAGGACGGTCGCCGATGTCGGCAGCATGGCCTCGCCCAGCCGGGTGAGGAAGGCGACGCGGACGCCGGTCTCCTCCTGCAGCCGGCTGACCTTCTGGCCGATCCAGGCGGTGGAGGTGTGCACCTCCGCGAGCTGGACACCGCCGCTCGGGTCGCGCCACAGCGGCTCGGCGCCCGAGGGCAGCAGCCGGCGGAGCATCTGGTCGGCGGTCCACCGCACGGTGGCGACGGTGGGGATGCCGAGGCGCTGGTAGACCTCGGCGCGCTTGGGGTCGTAGATGCGGGCGGCGACGTTCTCGACGCCGAACATCTCACGGGCCACCCGGGCGGCGATGATGTTGGAATTGTCACCACTGCTCACCGCGGCGAAGGCGCCCGCCTCCTCGATGCCGGCCTCGCGCAGGGTGTCCTGGTCGAAGCCGACTCCGGTGACGCGGCGGCCGCCGAATCCGGCTCCCAGCCGGCGGAATGCGGTGGGGTCCTGGTCGATGACTGCGACCGTATGCCCCTGCTGTTCCAAGGTCTGCGCGAGGGCGGAGCCCACTCTTCCGCAGCCCATAATGACGATGTGCACGGCCGTCCTTCCGGCTGTCAGCGGCTCGCTGGGTTCCAGCCTTCATTGCTGCTCTGGCTTAACAGGGTCTCAGACCATGGCCCAAGCTACACACGGGCGGTCACCAGTGTGACCCCTTCAGCTTCAGTCGGCGGGGCGTACGGGCCGCGTACGGACGGCATATGGCTGCCGTATAGGCGGCGTATTGCCATGTGACGGGGTGCGGGTTCGTCATGCCGATTTCGAACGCTTACGATCCTCTGCGTGTCCAAACTGACCGACGTGCCCAAACGGATCCTGATCGGCCGGGCGCTCCGCAGCGACCGCCTCGGGGAAACCCTCCTTCCCAAGCGGATCGCCCTCCCCGTGTTCGCGTCCGACCCGCTCTCCTCGGTGGCATATGCCCCTGGCGAGGTCCTGCTGGTCCTGTCGATCGCGGGCGTGTCGGCGTACCACTTCAGCCCCTGGATCGCCCTCGCGGTCGTCGTGCTGATGTTCACCGTGGTCGCCTCCTACCGGCAGAACGTCCACGCCTACCCCAGTGGCGGCGGTGACTACGAGGTCGCCAACACCAACCTCGGGCCCAAGGCCGGTCTCACCGTCGCGAGCGCCCTGCTCGTCGACTACGTCCTCACGGTCGCCGTGTCGATCTCCTCCGGAGTCGAGAACCTCGGCTCCGCCGTCGATTTCGTCATCGAGCACAAAGTGCTCTCCGCGATCCTCATGATTCTTCTGCTCACGCTGATGAATCTGCGCGGCGTGAAGGAATCCGGAAGCCTCTTCGCGATCCCGACCTATGTGTTCGTCGCCGCCGTCTTCGTGATGATCGCCTGGGGTGCCTGGCGCGGTCTGGTCATGGGCGACACGATGGAGGCACCGACGGCCGGTCTGGAGATCAAGGCCGAACACCAGGGGCTGGCCGGTTTCGCACTGGTCTTCCTGCTGCTGCGCGCCTTCTCCTCCGGCTGCGCCGCGCTCACGGGCGTCGAGGCCATCAGCAACGGCGTGCCCGCCTTCCGCAAGCCCAAGAGCAAGAACGCGGCCACCACCCTCGCCCTCATGGGCGGCCTGGCCGTCACCATGTTCTGCGGGATCATCGGCCTGGCCATGGCCACCGACGTCAAGATGGCGGAGAAGCCCGCCACCGACCTGCTGCAGAACGGCGTCCCGGTCGGCGACGGCTACGTCCAGCACCCGGTCATCTCCCAGGTCGCCGAGGCCGTCTTCGGCAACGGCAGCTTCCTGTTCATCGTCCTCGCCGCGGCCACCGCGCTGGTCCTGTTCCTCGCCGCGAACACCGCGTACAACGGCTTCCCGCTGCTCGGCTCGATCCTCGCTCAGGACCGCTACCTGCCGCGCCAGCTGCACACCCGCGGCGACCGGCTCGCCTTCTCCAACGGCATCGTGCTGCTCGCGGGCGCCGCGATGCTGCTGGTGTGGATCTACGACGCCGACTCGACGAAGCTGATCCAGCTCTACATCGTCGGCGTCTTCGTCTCCTTCACGCTGAGCCAGATCGGCATGGTCCGGCACTGGAACCGCCACCTGCGCGCCGAGCGCGACCCGGCGGCGCGCCGCCGGATGCACCGGTCCCGGGCGATCAACACCTTCGGCGCCTTCTTCACCGGCATGGTGCTGGTCGTCGTCCTGGCCACCAAGTTCACCCACGGCGCCTGGGTCGCCCTGCTCGGCATGGTCATCTTCTACGGAACGATGACCGCGATCCGCAAGCACTACGACCGGGTCTCCGAGGAGATCGCCGCCGTCGAGGGCCCCAGCGACGACAGCGTGCGCCCCTCGCGGGTCCACTCCATCGTCCTGGTCTCCAAGGTCCACAAGCCCACCCTGCGCGCCCTGGCCTTCGCCAAGCTGACCCGCTCGGACCGGCTGGAGGCGCTCAGCATCAGCGTCGACCCGATCGAGACCAAGGCGCTGCGCGAGGAGTGGGAGCGGCGCGGCATCAACGTCCCGCTCAAGATCCTCGACTCCCCGTACCGCGAGATCACCCGCCCGGTCGTGGAGTACGTCAAGGGCCTGCGCAGCGAGAACCCGCGCGACGCCGTCAGCGTATACATCCCCGAGTACGTGGTCGGACGCTGGTACGAGCACCTGCTGCACAACCAGAGCGCCCTGCGCCTCAAGGGCCGCCTGCTCTTCACCCCCGGCGTGATGGTCACCTCGGTGCCCTACCAGCTGGAGTCCTCGGAGCTGGCGAAGAAGCGGGCGAAGAAGCGCGCCGAGTGGAACGCCCCGGGCGCGGTGCGCCGCGGGCCGGTCGACACCCCGCGTGCGCGTCCGAAGGACCCGGCGGCGAAGTAGCCCGGCTGCCCCGGCGACGGGGTGGCGAACGGCCGGACGAGATCCACGTAAACTGGTGGGTCGGCCGTCCGGCCGTTCCTTTTCTTACCTCCTTGGAGTCTTCCCACCATGACGAGCGGCGCGCAGAACGAGAAGCAGTCACTGGTCGGGGAGGAGTACGAGGTCGAGGTCGGCCCCGTCGCGCACGGCGGGCACTGCATCGCCCGGACCGCCGAGGGCCGCGTCCTCTTCGTCCGGCACACCCTCCCCGGCGAGAAGGTCATCGCCCGCGTCACGGAGGGGGACACCGACTCCCGGTTCCTGCGCGCCGACGCCACCACCGTCCTCGACCCCTCCAAGGACCGGGTCGAGGCCCCCTGCCCGTACGCCGGCCCCGGCAAGTGCGGCGGCTGCGACTGGCAGCACGCCAAGCCGGGCGCCCAGCGCCGGCTCAAGGGCGAGGTCGTCGCCGAACAGCTGCTGCGGCTCGCCGGGCTCACCCCGGAGCAGGCCGGCTGGGACGGTACGGTCATGCCCGCCGAGGGCGACAAGGTGCCCGCCGGGCAGGTCCCGCAGTGGCGCACCCGCGTGCAGTTCGCGATCGACGAGGACGGCGTCGTGGGCCTGCGCAAGCACCGCTCGCACGAGATCCAGCCCGTCGACCACTGCATGATCGCGGCCCCCGGTGTCTCGGAACTCGGCATCGAGCAGCAGGACTGGCCCCAGATGGAGACCGTCGAGGCGATCGCCGCCTCTGGCTCGAACGACCGCCAGGTCGTCCTCACCCCGCGCCCCGGCGGCCGTCTCCCCCTCGTCGAGCTCGACAAGCCGGTCTCGGTCCTGCGCGTCGAGGAGAAGGACGGCGGAGTCCATCGCGTCCACGGCCGCCCCTTCGTGCGCGAGCGCGCGGACGGCCGTACGTACCGCGTCGGCATGGGCGGCTTCTGGCAGGTCCACCCCCAGGCCGCCGACACCCTGATCAAGGCCGTCATGCAGGGCCTGATGCCGCGCAAGGGCGAGATGGCCCTCGACCTCTACTGCGGCGTCGGCATCTTCGCGGGCGCCCTCGCGGAACGCCTCGGCGACACCGGCGCCGTCCTCGGCATCGAGTCCACGAAGCGCGCGGTCGAGGACGCCCGGCACAACCTGGCCGACTTCCCCCGCGTCCGCATCGAGCAGGGCAAGGTCGAGCAGACCCTCGCGAAGACCGGCATCACGGAGTGCGACCTGGTCGTCCTGGACCCGCCCCGCGCGGGCGCCGGCAAGCAGACGGTCCGCCAGGTCGCCGCCCTCACCCCGCGCCGCATCGCCTACGTGGCCTGCGACCCGGCGGCCCTCGCCCGCGACCTGGGCTACTTCAAGGAATCGGGCTACAAGGTCCGCACCCTGCGCGCCTTCGACCTCTTCCCGATGACGCACCACGTGGAGTGCGTGGCGATCCTTGAACCGGTCGCTAAGAGCTCCTGACCTGCAGGTTTGTCGATGCGCATTATGTGCGTTGTGGGCGTTACGGGCGATATCTTGACGCTGATCTGACGCTCGTGACGCTGATCTGACGCTCGCCCAGCCTGTTTCCCGATGATCCGTCAGCTCTGTGGAGTCGTCGCCTGGATCAGGCTGGGCGCTCCGTCGGGGCGCCCGCGCCGCCGCCGAGGGCGGCTTTCCATATGCGGTGGAGGCGCCGACCGCAAGTCCTGGCGGCGCGAAGTCGGAGCCGTTCAGCGGTCACGCACTGTAGCGTGCGGGAGCTGGCGGGAGGCATGAGCGACCCCCTGAGCGACGACGAGAAGACCGACCTGGACGGCGCCCTCAAAGCCGTCCACCGGGCCGAGCAGGCTCTCGCGCGGGCGCAGGCGCATCTCAACCGCACGGTGGGTCGTATCGGCTCCGCCGACCGCTACGGGCAGAAAGCTGCGGTAGGCCGCCGCGTCGGCTGGTCCCGCCAGCACGTCACCACCCTTGCCAACGCCTACCGTGCGGGCGAACTTGACCAGGAGGAGAGGGCCGAAGCCGCATGAGCGCCGAGCCCCAGCCGTCCGCTGTCCGCCACCGCCCGTCCAGCCCGAGGCGATCCGCGCCGCCCTCGCCCAGGTAGCCCCGCAGCTGCTCGCCGACTTCGACCGCGACCGCGCGGCCAGCACTGTCCGCGCCGAAGTTTCCGTCATTCCCCTCCGCACCTTCACGGAGGTGTGGGCCGTTGAGGTGGCCATTGCCCGACACCCGGAGACCGCCGACCGACTCCACGTGCTTGAGGCCCGCGCCGCCGAGGTCACCGATCTCGGCGAGGCCCGGGACATCGCCGCCGAGATCAGCCGCATCCGCAACGCCGCCGCCGAGGCCGGCCTCCGTACTGCCGGCGAGGCCGCCAGGTGACCGACGACCGTTGGGCGTGGGAGTACGCCTTCCATGCCGAGGCCGAGGTGGGCTACCCGAAAGTTGTGCGCGATGAAGTGAAGGCCGTCGCCGACCAGATCGTCGAGCTGGCCAACCTCGGCATCGACCCGTCCGAACTCGGCGACCCCACCCCCGGTACGGCTCGCCGTCACATGCTCCCCTCCGGCGGATGGTTCGAGACCCAGGCACTCCCGCGGATGAGGCCGCGCATCCTGGCCGTAGTCCTGGTCGTACCGCTGCCGCACCTGCTCTGACACGAGGAGATCCCGATCCAGGGGTCTGCCCGGATGAGCCGGAGAGCGCGTACTTGGACGGGCTTGGTCAGGACCAGCGGTTGGGGTTCGCCTGCATGGCCGGGCCACGGTGAGCGGGCGGGCGAGCTGGGAGGAGACAGGGGCCGGTTCGAAGGCTGCAAGGCGCCAGGCGAGGATGTCCACGATCCTGATCTCGTACCCGCCGCGGCACCAGTCCCATGCAGCTTCTTCACCTTCGGGATCCTTGGCCCGGGCCCCGGGCGACCTCCAGGCTGAATGAACACCCGGCCTGCACCACGCCACGACGTGCACACGCCCCGCAGGACGCAGCTGAAGAAGCGGCGAGCGAAGAGATCGGCTACCCCGCAGCCGCGCTGCTCAGCAATGGATCAAGCCAGTGGGGGCCGGGGGCTCTTCCGGGTGTGTTTTGGGGAAGAGGGTGGGAGGGAGGTCGGTGGGGGGGTGGGGGGTGAGGGAGGAGAGGGGAGAGGTGGGGGTGGTGAGGGAGCGGTGGATGGTGAGGGTGAGGGTGCGGAGGATTTGGGTGGCTGTGGTGGGGGGGATGAGGTCGGGGTCGGTGCGGAGTTCGATTTCCATGCGGTCGCGGGCGTTGATGCGGATGTAGAAGGGGTGGCCGGCGTGGCGGGCTGGGGGGGACCAGCGGAGGGTTGCTTCTTCGTCGGACCAGGTGTCGGTCGGGGGTGGCGAGGAAGGGGCGTCGACCAGGTAGTTGAACCAGGCGTCGTGGGCGAAGCCGGTGCCCGTGGTGAGTTCGGAGGCGCGGTCCACGTCGTAGCAGCCGTGTCGGTAGGCCATCATCGCGCGGAGGTTGGTGCGCTTGAGGTAGGTGGCGATTGGGGTGTCGGGGTCGGGCTCGCAGACCAGTGGGGCCAGTTGGTTCATGGTGCTGACGAGGGGACGCCAGCGTGGCTCGAAGCGGTTGGCGGACATCAGGCTCAGCATGACGCGCGGCCGGTCCAGGGCGTGGCCGAGTGCCACTGCGGTCGCCGCTGCCAGCACGCTCTGGGCCGAGACCTTGTGGACTTCCGCCGCCTGGGCGACCAGGGCGCCCAGCCGGCCCGACGTCAGGGTCGCCTGAATGCGTCGTTCGCTCGTGCGGGGCGGAGAGGCAGGGAGGTTGTGGAGGGGGCCCTTCTCCAGGAGGTTCACCCAGTACTTTTCGAAGCCCTTACGGCGGGACGCCCATGACTCCGACCGCTGGGCCAGGGCCAGTTCACGGGCGGTCGGGGCGGGGTCGAGCTCCGTCGACGGGTCCGCGACCAGTGCGCGGAACTGGGTCTCCAGCTCCTGGACCGACCACAGGTCCACGGCCATGTGCGACAAGGAGAGGGACAGGTACTGCGGTGCCCCGTCGCGCAGGACCAGCGCACTGCGCCAGCCCACGTCGTCCGTCACGGGGAACGCCGAGCCGAGCAGGCTGCGCGTGTTCTGGTCGGGGTCCACGGGACCGTCCTCGACCAGCTCGATCCGGGGCTCGGCGGCTTCCAGGATGCGCTGCACCGGCTGGCCGTCCACGACGTGGTACGTCGTCCTCAGCGATTCGTGACGTTCCGCCAGCTTCCGCAGGGCGCCGAGCGCCGCGTCGGTCCCGATGCCCCGGATGTCCCAGGTGGCCGGGACGTTGACCTCCATCAACCGCTCAGGGGTGAACGTCTCCATCGACCGCCACGTCGAGAGCTGCCCGAAAGTGAGCGGGGCGTCCACGATGTCTCCTTCGCTGGTTTTCGTCGACCGCGCCCGGACGACGTTTGTGCGTCCACCGGGCGCGGCAATGACACGAAAGTCCGAGCCGTTCCTTAGGTGCAGACGACCTTGCTCATGCTTGACACCTCCTTCCTGTCTTCAGTGAAGTGAGGTGGTGCTCGACTATTACGTGGTAAGACCTAATCAACGGCCATTGGCCGGTCAACCGTCCCCTGCTGGCAACTTGTTGCCGTCCCTTGCTGGCCAGCGGAGACAGGCCCGTTCGCCCTTGACGCTGCCGGTCCCAGTGCGGAGGCTTTCCTTCAGTGTGGTCATGTTACCGAAGGCTCGTCGGGCAGGGGGGCGCTGAATTCGTGCTCTGCGTGTTCGGAGGCTTCTGGCCCACTGATCGCGATCCTGAAGAATCGATCTCAATAGTCAGTAATACGGCGGGAATTCGGCGATGGCGGACGAAGAAAAGCTCAGGGACTATCTCAAGCGTGTGACGATCGAGTTGGCTGACGCACGTCGCCAGCTCGTCGAGTCCGTCGACCGGAACTCCGAACCCATCGCCATCGTCGGCATGGCCTGCCGCTACCCCGGCGGCGTGACCGATCCCCAAGGCCTGTGGGACCTGGTCAAGTCGGGCACTGACGCCACCACCCCGTTCCCGACGGACCGGGGATGGGACCTGGAGAAGCTCTACGACGCCGATCCCGACGTCCCCGGCACCAGCTACGTCCAGCGGGCCGGGTTCCTGGAGGACATCGCCGATTTCGACGCGCCCTTCTTCCAGTTGAGCCCCCGCAACGCCCTGGCCACCGACCCCCAGCACCGCCTGCTCCTGGAGGTGGCTTGGGAGGCCCTGGAAGGCGCGGGTATCGATCCGCACTCCCTCCGCGGCAGCGACACCGGTGTGTACGTCGGCATGATGTACGACCACTACTCCACGCAGTTCCTCGGCGCGGTCCCGGAGAGCCTCGACGGCACTCTCCTCGTCTCCAGCGCCCCGAGCGTGCTCTCCGGACGTGTCTCGTACTCCTTTGGATTCGAAGGCCCCTCCCTCACGCTGGACACGGCGTGCTCCTCCTCCCTCGTCACCCTCCACCTCGCCGCCCAGGCTCTGCGGCAGGGTGAGTGCTCTTTGGCGCTGGCCGGCGGCGTGACCATCATGTCCACCCCCGATCCCTTCGTGGAGTTCTCGCGTCAGCGGGCGTTGTCTGCGGATGGGCGTTGTAAGGCGTTTGGTGCGGGTGCGGATGGGACGGGTTGGGCTGAGGGTGTCGGTGTCCTGTTGGTGGAGCGGTTGTCGGATGCGCGTCGTCTGGGTCATCGGGTTCTGGGTGTGGTGCGGGGTTCGGCGGTCAATCAGGATGGTGCGTC
>NZ_JANAVF010000016.1 GCF_024213195.1 Streptomyces sp. TBY4
TCCTCGCGGCTCCACGCAGCCGATCACGCCAGGGCACGCTGAACAGACAACGTCACGTGATCATCGCCAGAGCCGAAAAACGTGAACGCTCACAGGTGCGAAAGTCTCCCCGCGCTCCAGAGCGTCAGTGATGCTTCCCCTCTCGAAGAACGGCATGAGGATCTCAACCACATGCATGGGCTGGGGGTAGCCGAGAACGCTGGCCACTGCACGCACGTCCACGATGTTGGGGTGTTTGATCATTTCCATGAGGCCGGGTTCGATTAGACCACCAACATCCTGAAATTCCGATATATCTACACGTTTACCAACAAGCCAATTATTTAGGGTCGAATCCCACCATACGTGTACTTCATGGACTCCAGTTGGCATGCTGTAGAGACACTCGTAGTCCAGGACAAGCCGTCTTCCGCGCTCGCTCACAGTCGCATTCTCCGTCGGTCGAAATCCAGGGTCACCAGTTGTCGCCAGGGGTGGAGTCGACCAAGCCGGCGAGTGCAGCGGCAAAAGCGTCCCCGCGGCCCGGGTTCCAGTACTTGGGTCGTGTGGCGGCACCGATCCGTTCCAGAGGGACGCTGTCAAGCGAGGCGGCCGTGACACCCACCAGCTTGCCGATCTTTTCGGTCGTCCATTCCTCACAGCGGATGCCGTCCTCGTGGCAAGCCAGTTGAGCGAGGGTAACCATGGCGGCGCGGTCAGCGGCCTGCCGGTAGGCCCAGTTGTTGTACTTGCGGGTGGCGACGAGCACGACGAGGTCCGGAGCAAGGACGTGGATGTCCTGGTAGATGCGCCGGTAGGTGTCTCCCGTGCGTTCGTAGCCGTTCAATCCGTCCGCCGGCCCGAGACGCTCTGGCGCTCCAGGCACCAGGCCGACTCCAGGGACCTGTTGGAGAGCGCCGTAGTGGAGTGCGCCGGAGTTTACGGCTATGCCGAGGACTTTCACGTACCACTACTTTCGGGCGGGACGACGTGGTCACGGGGAAGGTGCAATCGTGCCCGGGAATTGCTAGCGGTTCAACTACGTACGAGGTGAAGGCCAGGCCTGACCGCCCGCCTCCGCGTCGACGGGTGACCAAGCCGGACGCGAAGTTGCGGCGTCCACGTAGACGGCTAGTAGGAGTAGGCGTCACACGGGTCCAGCCTATTCGTGGACAGCAAGCCCCTCTGCGGACATCAAGGACGGTCCGAACTGCGGAGATGCGCGGGACTTCCGGTGCGAAGCGTCGAAAGCCGAACCAGCCGCGTTCAGGACAGGCCTGGGCCCTCTCTGGCCACCGGCGACGACCAACAACGGCCCCTCGGATGCTGGTTGGGTTGGGAGTCCGCAGAAGGTCGCCTGGTGGGCTTGGGGCCTCATAACTTCCAGCGGTTGGAGGACACGTGGCCGTGCTCTTCACCGATGCTAGCTTCCCGCATGTACGGACTGCACTCGCATCGGACACCTGGAGCCGCTTCCTCGGTACCTGGGCAGCACCTCACGTCTTCACGCACAACGATGGCGTGGGCAAGCCGAGGTACTTGACCCGCGTCTCCCGCCCACCCCTCCGTGTCGGAAGCGCCTCACCCTCGACGACCCGACATGCCAGTGCAATCGAGGACACGACCCTGTTGTGTCCAGCGCTGACCGAGCTGACATCGTGAACCTACGACCACCCTTCGTTGGGACCGACTTCAGAGTCCGGCTACCAGGAGGGGCTACTCGTACGTCTCCTTCCGCAGGGCGCGGTGCCGCCGGTCGCCCTGGCCGGCGCCATTCACCGCGTTAAGAGACGGGAGCGCCGCACCGTTGTTCCACAGTCCAAGATGATCACGGTGGATGGCCACGACATCGTTCTGCAGGGCACAGCGTTCGGCAGGCCCGCTGAAGTACGTGGTGGTGACGAAGACGGCGACTTCGGCCTTGAAGTGCACTCGCGAGCCCAGTAGGTTGCGGACCTCTCCATTGGAGATCTTCCGCTTCGGGTTGTACCGCTTGCACTGGATCACCATCGTGCGGCCGTCGGGCAGCCGTCCGCTTACATCGGCGCCATCGTCGCCCGTGCGGCCGACGCGGCGGACATCCGTACAACCGTCCCGCCGACAGAGGTCAGCCACGAAGTCCTCGAACTGCGTGCCGTCCATCGCGTCGACCTCGGCGAGCGTCCGATGGCCCGCCCTGATGGATTCCTCGCGGCGCCACCGCCGGTCGTTGCCTCGGACCAGGCGGTGCGTCGTCCACAGCCACCAGCCGCCGCCGACCGCGCCAAGGACCAACACTCCCACTGCATAGGGCCAGATCGTCGACCAGAACGTCAGCAGCACCGCCAATGCGGCTATGCCGCTCCAAACACCTGCTTTGAGCCGGGCCTCCCGACGCTTCCGTGGTGCCGACCGAGGCTTCTTGCGTGCTGCCACCCAGTTCCTCCTCGTCTCCGAGCAGCAGTCTGGGCAAGACGACGCGTGTCAGTAAGGGCACCCGTCGGCCATGGCTCGTTCCCTGCGGCCTCCCACGAAGCAGCCGCGGCCAGCAAGGCGGCCACGAGGGAGACGGTTGCCAGCGCGGTGAACAGGTGTGTGCGGCCGCCGAGTGCGCCCGTCAGGGCGGCTCCGGCCCAAGGGGCGAGGGCTAACCCGATGTGCGCTGGCGCGCTGAGGGCGATCTCCTCCTCCTTCGAGCGAGATCGCCAAGACCGGCTGGGTGCTCTCCGGCCTCACCCTCCGCGACGCGTTCAGCGGGGCCACTCGCGACCTGAACGTCACCGCCGCCCGGCGGTGGGTGCCTGCATCGTCATGTGCCTGTATACGCCCTGTGTGCGCCCCTCTTGCAGCACGTAACTTGCGACGTCGGTCTGACCCGTGGAAGCCGTAGGGGGAACAGGTTGAAGCCAGCCGCTGACGTACTCAAGGATCTCGTCCAGCCGTCGAACATCTCGATCCACTCCAGTTCGGCCTTGGTCGGCAGCGTCGACGACGCCGCAGCCGAGGATGACAAGGCGCGCGAGCAGAAGGAACTCGACCAGCTCCGGCGAAAGCCCGAACTCAGGCCCATCCCCGCGAAGGAGCTGGACCGGACCGTCCAGCTGACGCCCTGGGATGTGCTACACACCCTCGGCCAAGGCATCGCCCTCTCACGGCGGGGCGCCAGCCGTGGACTCGCTGAGCACTGGGGTTCCCTGAAATACAGCCAGGCTCTGGCCGGCAGCATCAACTCGTTCATGACGCTCTCCGCGGAGGGCCGGGAAACGGCCGACTACTACAAGGCGATCCAGTCCGGGGAACTCGGAACCGGCTTCGCCCTGACCCTTGCCCGGCAGCTCCTGAGCCGCCGCTACCCGGACCACTCGGTCTCGATCGTCCCCGCGGACACTGCACTGCGGGCCGGCTGGGCCTTAACCAGTCGCGACGCGGGCCATCGATCTGGCTACCGCTACCGGCCACAGTTCTTCGCCGAGATATGGAAGCCCGGAGAGGCGCCGAGGGTCCTTCCGATCGCCTGCAAGGGCAACCACAGCAACGCCGCCGCCTCTCACATCCAGCTCGCGTCCGCTTCTGCGCACGTCGAGGCGGTCCACATCGGCCCGTGGAACGAGACACCGGCCCTCGTGTTCAGTACGGAACTCCCCACCGAAGGCGTGCTCACGGTGCACGCCTTGCAGGCCCGCGGAACTGGTGGCCGACTGACCGGCTCGATGGATGCCCCCGGCACCCGTCTTGACCACCGTCTTGAGGACGCGAACATCTTCCCGGGCATCCAACCGCCGGCCGAGGGCGAGCGGAAACCGGAGTCGCAGCTCGGCTTCCACGTACAGCCGGAGCACTATGCCTGGTTCCGGCAGGTCCTCGCCCGAACCGCGGCGGCCGGACTGACGGCCTTCGCTGGCGACGGCGCCGCTACGGCCCAGTACCTGACCAAACGGCAGGGCCAGCGCCACTTCACCGACCCCACCCACGCCGCCACCGACAGCGTCCAGGACGCGAACCAACGGCTCCTCGACATCGACTTCGTTGGCACCGACCACGTGTTCCGCCTCAACAGGACCCGGGTCGAGGCCTTCTCCGGGGTCGCGAACGACCTCTTCCGCCACCTCGCGAAAGGCCGTGTCGAGCAGTACCGCACGGAAATCCACGCCCAGCGGAAGAGCTGGCCCCTCCTAGCCTGGGATTCGGAGTGGGACGGCCCCGTATCCGTCCACCAGGACGGCTCTGTGCTCGCCATGCGGGTGTTGCCGCAGGCCTGAGGGCCGCAGGGCCGGTGTCGCTCCTGGACTCAGGGGAGCGACACCAAGGGCGCGGGATGCCACCGACGGCGTTTCGCGTTCTGCTGCCAGCCCTCGACTGCTCAGAGTGCCGCCCGCCCCTTGGCAGGGGCCCAGAAGGCCCTACTCCCGTCAACCGAGCAGCCTTACACCCCGGCATCCCCACCCATGCGCCCCTCTCGATGGACTGCACCATCGGGGCTCCCTGGAACTCGCTCGCGCAACCGGTTCTCCTGAGCTCCCGGCTTGATTGACCCCATGGATACCAAGAACGTCGGGGCACGGGTACCTGGGGTCGACGGATCTCCACGAGGTACTCGCAGGGATCAAGGTGATTCAGCCCACATGAAGCTCATATTCCGCCATTTCCCAGAGACAGGTTGCCCCTGCTACTGCTCATCCCGATCCTGGAACGTTCGCCACCAGCCGGGAGGAGAAAAGTGAACGTACCGCGACGTCACGCGAAGAACCCCGACGTCATCGGCCAGACTGCCAGTCTGATCGGCTTCCTCAAGGAGGTCGTTCAGAGCAGCAACCAACGACTTCGTGATGACCGCCGCTCAAGGGAGCGGTTATGGCTGGTCGCCATGCCCCCCTCGGTACGACGCCCGTCCGACCGACTCGACGGGCTGCTGTTCACGCTTGACCACGTTCCGCAGACATCGCCGCCCCCACTCCCGGCTCTGCTGGACGGATGGGTCTCCACGGAACGCTGCCAGGACGCGGACGGCGGTGACCCTCCGCTCGAAGCTGAGGGACCGGGGCAGGAACTGGTGCGAGCTGCGGACGGCAGCCAGTCCTGGGAACAGGCGGCGGAGCAGACCGTCCGCCGAGAGGATTCCGACGAGGTACTCCGAGCCTACGGTCCCTGGCTGACGCGCTGGCGGAAGTGGGCGGAGAGGGAGCGCGCGGAACGAGCCCTTCGGGAGCTGTACAACCAGGTCTACAGCTGGCACCAGAAGCTGACCCAGCAGGATGATCAGCTAGAACTCGTGCTCGCCACAGGGCTCTTGACTTGGAGCGATCCACGCGGTGACGCCATCCATCGTCACCTGCTCACCCACCGCGTGGAGACCTTGGTAGACCGAAAGACCGCCAAACTCACCGTGCGGCTCATGGCTGAGGGGGCCGTGCGGCTGGAGGATCAATCATTCCTCGACACCGATGACGGCTGGGCGCCCGAACGCTCCGCCGCGCTCACCGAAGAGATCGCGGCCCAGTCGCTGCACCTGCTTGGTTCGGAGGCCTTGGAGCAGTTGGCCCAGTGGCAGGAGCGGGTGCTGCAACGGCCTGTGTCCTTCAGCGCCGAGTGGCAGCCGCCCCGCGAGCCCGAGGCAGGCGCGCGTCTTACGTACGCTCCCGCCCTGGTACTGCGTCCACGGGACCGCAATGCTCTGCTGGGCTTCTACGACCGGATCGCAGACAGCGTGTCCTCCGAGGCACACGCACCTCTGGGTCTCGCCCAGCTGGTGCTGCCGCTGAACTCCGAGGAGCGCGTGAACTGGGACGGTCGAGGGATTCCACCCCTGTTCGGGGACGACCCGCTCTTCCCAGGAAAGACCAACGAACGTCAACGCAGTGTCCTGCGGCGGCTGGAGCACGACACGGGCGTGGTGGTCCAAGGCCCACCTGGCACCGGAAAGACCCACACGATCGCCAACCTGGTCTCCGCGCTGCTGGCGCAGGGGCAGAGGGTCTTGGTGACCAGCGCCCGCGACCAGGCCCTGACGGTCCTGCGGGACAAACTTCCTCCTGCTGTACGGGACCTGTGCGTTCTCCTGCTGAGCTCGGCACGGCAGGACGGGGCGGATGAGCTGGAACGCACGGTCAACGCTCTCACCGATCAGGTCGCCGCGAGTGATCCCGAGCAACTGCAGGACGAGATCCATCGGCTCTCCACCCGCCGGGAGGAGGTACGGGGAAGGATCAGCGCGCTCACCGAGCGGGTGATCGCGCTGCGGGAGGCCGAGGTCTACCGGCACCCGGAGATCGCACCGGGATACGCCGGCACTCTCGCCGCAATTGTGCAGCGTGTGCAAGAAAACGCCGGACACTCCTGGATCGGTCTTGTGCCGGCTGACGGCCCGACCCCGTCTGTCCCGCCGCTGTCCCCCGCGCAAGCGGTGGAACTGCTGAGCCTGCTGCGCGACGGTGCGGCTGAGCCGCGCGCCGGTGGCACTCTGCCAGACCCCGACGGCCTCCCCTCCCCCGAAGCCTTGGCCCAGGCACTCTCAGCCAGCCGCGTCACCGATGAGGGCCTATCCTCCGGAGCGGTCCGCATCCGCGGCGATCTTGCCAGGCTCGACAGCTCTGTCACCGATGAGCTGACCTCTCTCGTGGATTCCTGCCGTACGGCTCTGCACTACCTGGGTCTGTCTCCGCAGGCCACACAATGGGATGAGGACAAGTGGGCCACCAAGGCCCTCACCGACCGACTCTCCCGTGAGAACCTCGCCCTTTGGCGTCGCGTGTCCGGACTTGCCGATCAACTCGTCGCGATCTCCGAGCGGCTGAACGAACAGGGGATGACGCGCGTCACCGTGCCCGGGCAGCTCTCCACGGAACAAGGGGATGCGATGCTCACGGCGGGTTCTGCGCTGCGCGAGCACCTCGTCTCGGGCGGCAAGCTGCGAGTCCGCGGCAGCTTCCGTGCCTCGCGGGCGCAGAAGGCCGCGCAGGACCTCCTCGACACGTGCACCGTGAACGGTCACTCACCCGAAACGCTGGAGGATCTCGACGCCGCCCTTACTCACCTCCGCGCCCGCTCCGCCGTTGCCACGCTTGCGGAGCGGTGGGGTCAAGTGCAGGTGCCCGTATCCGAAGGGCCGCTGGAAGTTCGGCTGGCGTCGCTGACGGAGGCATACGCACGCCTGGAACATGTCGACACGTTCGGCGCCGGCCGCGAGCGCATCGACCAGTTGCTCGTGCATCACGGGATGCACATCGCCCTCACTTCCAGGTCTGCATGGCAGGGCTTCGCCGACGCCCTCACTGCGGTCTCCGGCCGACGAGCGGCGGACGAGGCTACGGCCCAGTTGCTTGCTTGGGAGGAGCAACTGCGCGCACCGGTGGACGGCTCCCACCCCACCACCGAGGCTGTGGCCGCCGCCCAAGCCGTTCTAGAGGAGGACGTCGACCGATACGCCAAGGAACTTGAGGCGCTGCGGGAGGCTCATCGGCGTGAACACCGCCGGCGTCGATGCACCGTGCTACTCGAAAGCGTCCGCCGGGCCCACCCGCTGCTCGCCGACCAGCTGACGCATGACCCTGGTGACCGGGCATGGGAAGCTCGCCTGGACTCTCTGGCGGAGGCGTGGGCCTGGGCCGTGGCCTCGGCCTTCGTCCACCGTCAGCGCACACCGGGACGCGAACGTCAGATCGAAGGCGAACTGGCTCAGTGTGAACGTCATCTGGAGGACATCACCGGTGAACTCGCTGCCACCTGGGGAAGGTGGCACTGTCTGCACCGCATGACGCAAGAGCAGCGGTCAGCGCTCCAGGCCTACCGCAACCACATGTCCTCGTACGGCAAGGGCAAAGGGCGCGGTGCGGGCCGCTACCGTGCCGCGGCGTACGACGCCATGAAGACGGCGCAGGAAGCGGTTCCCGCGTGGGTCATGCCCATCTCCCAGGTCGCCGAGATGGTGCAACCGAGGCGGGACGCGTTCGACGTCGTCATCGTCGACGAGGCCAGTCAGGCAGGCATGGATGCCCTGTTCCTGCTGTGGCTGGCGCCCCGCGTCATCGTCGTGGGGGACGACAAGCAGTGCGCGCCCCCGCTCAGTGGCATGGGCCGACACCAGGCGATCCATGACCGGCTCGTCTCGCACCTGCCGGACATGCCGCCGAGGCTGCGCACGCTGTACGGACCTTCCACCAACCTCTACCAGCTCCTGTCCACCTTCTTCCCGAAGGTGATCCGGTTGGAGGAGCACTTCCGTTGCATGCCGGAGATCATCGGCTGGTCTTCGCAGACCTTCTACAACAACAAGCTGCAGCCTCTGCGCCAGTACGGCGGTGAGCGCCTCGACCCCCTCGTGACCCACTTCGTCGAAGGGGCTGTCACACAGGGGCGCGACAGCAGGATTCGCAACCCGCAGGAGGCCGAGGCCATCGTCGACTGCCTGGCCAGGCTCGTAGCGGACCCTGACTACCGCGACCGGACTATGGGCGTCATCACCCTTCAGGGGTCGATCGGCCAGGTCAAGCTCCTGGAAAAGCTCATCCAGGAACGAATCCCGGCGCCAATGCTTGAGCGCCACCAGATCCGTGTGGGCAGCCCCGCCTCGTTCCAGGGAGACGAACGGCACGTCATCCTGCTCTCGATGGTCGTCACCGATCCGCCGCGTATCACTGGAGGCGCCCGCAGCGAACGGCAGGCATACAACGTCGCCGCCTCCCGGGCACAGGACCAGATGTGGCTCTTCTACTCGGTACCGCCGGACCGATTGAAGAGGGAGGACATGCGACTCAATCTCCTGTCCTATATGGAGAACCCGCCGTCCGCACTTGCCGGCTCCGAAGACATCGGAGAGGTAGCGGGCGATGTGCCGCAGAAGCCCTTCGAGTCGCTCTTCGAGCAGCAGGTCTACCTGCGCCTGAAGGCCCAGGGCTATCACGTCGTCCCGCAGTATCCGGCAGGGAACAAGCGCCTCGACCTCGTCGTCGTAGGGGCACGTGGGCGCCTGGCCGTGGAGTGCGACGGCGACCGGTATCACTCGACACCCGAGCAGATCCGGCATGACCAACGGCGCGACCGTGAACTCCAACGCGTCGGCTGGACGTTCTGGCGGATTCGCGAGAGCGAGTTCCGATTCGACCCCGAGGAGGCGTTGTCCGGCCTGTGGGATGAGCTCGAACGACTTGGCATCCATCCGGCCACATTCGACGGAACCAGTGACCGGACCCGTTCGTCCGCCACACCCACCAGCGTGCAGTGGACCCCCTTCGACCTCTCCTCCGACGAGGGCCTGGCCGACGACACGGCGGAGGCACCCGAGGACCCGGGCACGGATGATCTGGCCAACACGCTCCGCAAGGCAGAAGACAACGAAGTAGACGACGAAACCGACGACAGCACGGAAGGCTCGGCATGACTGCGCAGTCCCCACTCGGCATCCTCGACGCCAACACCCTGGAGGAGCTCGCGCGCGTTATCTGCGGCGATGACCACCTCTACTACCGCAAGGGTTTCGAGATCGCGCGCTTCCTGGAACACGCCGGCTGGCAGCGGGTGCCGGAGTACAACGGCGAGTACAGGATGGAATGGACGGTCGCCCGGCTCAGCGAACGCCGAGAAGAGCCCACCGAGCTGGAACGGGTCCTGCTTCGCCTGGCCGACCCTCGCGAATACCTTGACGAGCCGGACCAGCTCCCTGCTGTTGTCTCCGCGGTCAACGCCTTCCTGGTCTACGAGGGAGCACGCCTGGAGAATCCTGGCGGCCGCCCCCGTCTCGTCGCCTGCGACCCCTCCCTTGCCCACCCGGGTAGCCAGGGTCCTACCGAACTCAGCGCAGCCATGACCGATCTCATCAGTGACCGGAAGATGGCCGCCCTGCTCCAACACCGCTTGGACGAGGCACGCACCTGCTACGCCAATGGCGCTCACGTGGCCGCCATCATCATGCTCGGCAGCCTGCTGGAAGGCGTCATGGTCCATGTGGTGCGCGAACGCGACGCCTCACGACTCGGCAGTACGTCTGCAGACAGGGTGACCCTCGACACTTTGATCAAGACCTGCCACGACGCAGGATGGATCGGTGCCGACGTGGAGCGCTTCTGTCACGAGCTGCGCAAGTACCGTAACTTCGTCCATCCGCGAGCAGAGATCCGCGAGGCCCACACCCCGGATCGCGACACGCTGGACATGTGCTGGCCTGTGGTCAACGCAGTCCTGAACGACCTCGCCGCCTCCCAGCCGAAAGCGACCGTGCCGAAGCCGACCGCCTCGCCACTCCGACCCATGCCTCGGCCATCGCCAGTAGCGAGGCCAGCACGCCGGCCCTGAGGTCGGGACGCAGTTGGTTCGGCCCCCGCCCTGCATTCGAGAGCGGGGCGGTGGGCGAACCCGCGCGCGAGCACGGTGCTGGACGTACTGGCGAACTTGCCGAGTTCCGCCAGGGTGGCAATCACGCTGGATATCGAGTCACCCATCGCCCGACCGGAGCGGCTGGCGACCTCGGACAATGCGCGCCTCCTCCTCGACGAGGCACGGACAGACAACCGACGCCGTGGTCCTCGTTGCCGCCCAGACGCCCCGTCCCGCGGAGTAACTCGGCATACTTCGACTTCGGGTAACTGATACGTGCAAGGGGGCGGTTCGATGTACGGGCGCAGCGAAGAGGAGTGGGCCAAGCTCACCGAAGCCGGCCTGGAGTTTCTTCTCGAGCGGGCCAGGCAGAACAGGCCGACCTCGTACACAGAGCTTAACGCGACCCTTGTCCAGCGCGTCGACACGTCCGGGTTCGACTTCTCCAGGGCCGATGAGCGGGCGGCGATGGGCCACCTGTTGTGGCTGATCGTCGAGCGCAACCGTCCGGAATCCGGCCTGATGCTCTCCGCCCTGGTCTTCTACCTCAACAGCAACGAGGCCGGCCCCGGCTTCTTCGGACTGGCCCAGGAACTGGGCCAGTTGTCCGCGAAGGCATCCCGTAGGCAGAAGGAGGAGTTCTGGGTCGACCAGCTCCGGCAGCTGGAAGAGCGGTACTCCCACACCCACCCCTGATCGTACATTCAAGCGAGAAATCACCCTCGTGGGCGTATCGTGCGACTGTGGGAGACACACAGTCGGCGGGGCTCGGATCGCCACTTGAGTTGGTTGAGACGGCACTGGACGAGATCGCCGCGTCCGTCAGCTTCAGTCGGTTGCCCGGACCCTTGTCCCACACGGCGATTCAGGTGTCCGGAATCGAGTCGCCGAAGGTAACCAGGAGCCTCGGCAGGGTGCTCGTCGGCCTGCTCGTCGGGGCGGTGGAGTGCAACGTCGCTCTTGCGTCCGTACTTCTCGCGGACGGGATCGACGATCGGGCACAACTGGCACGCGATGTTGCCGAATTGATTGGGACCACTAACTCCTTCGTGACCCCTGAGGAAGTCCTCTTCCGTGACACCAAGCGAAACGCCTGGCTCGCGGAGGGGCTGCTCCATGTGCTCCTTGTCCTCCAGAACCGAGATTCGGCCGAGCTTCTCGGCGGACGGGTGCACGCGTTGCGTCAAATACATCCCATTCCGACGCAGCAAGGTTTTGACGCCGTGGCCCTGTATGTGAACGGGGACGGGCTCTCACTCGCCATAGGGGAGAGCAAGGCCTCACGTCAGGACGGCAGCGGCCAGCTAACCCAGGCCTCGAAGATATTCAAGAGTCTCGACTCCGGAGACCACGGACGCCACCTGCGGCAGGAGTTGACAGCCTTGAAAGGGTATCTTCCCGCCGACCTTGCCCTGCAGGTGTCGAAGGCGGTGCTGAACCGAAGATGCTACGTCCCGTCGATCGTCCATGAAAAGCCCTTCGACGCGCAGAAGGAGCGTGTCACCTTGCGGGACTTGGTGCCGCCGCTCGACCGGAAGCGTCTCCTGGCCGTCCGCCTGGCCAACTTTCACGGATTCTTCGATTCCGTCGCCAACGCCATGAGGAACTCTGTGGCGGAGATCGTGGTGTGATGTGTTCAACCGGGGGATAGACACACTTCTCGAAGAGCTGCCGCGAATTGGCGAGTTTGGTGCCACCGAGATTCGACGCATGCTGACGCTCGCCTGGGTCGAGATCGTGGAGGGGCGGGACCTCTCACCGGCGCAGAACGGGCGGACGGCCGAGAGCACCAGAGTCGATGTAGGCGGAAGGCCATTTCCGCCAGGAGACCGAAGGTCTCCGCAGGCGGCATTGCGCAGACTTGCCACAGCTCTGGAAGTCCACGCCGTCCTCGTCCCGGAACTAGCGCCACCCACGGCCCAGGCGTGCGCCTTCGTCGCTGCCGAAGCCCTGTCGATCTGCAACGAACAACCGGACGCAGAAGACGCCACACTGTCATCGTCGCCGTCCCCGCTCGGATCGGCCCGTAGGTACGAGCGCCTGGAAGCCGGGCTGCTCTACCGCATCGCCGGATACGATGCCAACGCCGCGCGATGCGGGGACGAGATCGGCGAACTAGACACGCAGCCCGACTTGGAGTCTCCCGTATCAGAGTGGGCCATGCGCACGTTTCGCGAACTGCTGTCGGCGCGGGTGAGCGGGGACGTCCCCGAACCGCCACCGGTGCCGCACGAGGACGAACGGTTGGAAACCCGCATCCGCGACGCCCTCTGGCGGCGAATGGGTCACGCCGCGCGCCAGCACACGTTGTGGCTCACCCACCAGGCGGGTGCCACTCGAAGCGCGGTCGGAGAGATCCACACGTTGATCTCCCTGCTGCACCCGAATCCGGACGGCCGGAGCGGACAGGCCACCCACCCCGACATCCACCACCTCGCGGTGCTGCTCGCCAAGGCGCTGGAGGAGGACGAGACACGCGCATTGCGCTCGGTGCCGCCACCACCGGACACCGACGGACGGTTTGCCGCGTACGTGAAGAAGCAGGCAACGTCACAGCCCCTGCTGTGGCCCTCGGCGAGGATCTATTCCGAGCGGGCGCTACCAGGGCCCCACGCTCACGCTGTGGTGTGCGTGCCCACCGGGGCCGGCAAGTCGGCGGTGGCGGAACTCGCCATCGCACAGACCCTGCACTCCGGATGGGTGCTCTACCTGGCGCCGACGAACGCGTTGGTGGGCCAAGTGGAGCGCCGTTTGTCCTCAGTGTTCGGTGCTCTGCCGGGTGTGCAGGTACGGGGGTTCCTCGGTGGGGCAGAGTACGCCGTGCTGGGAGGCGAGGACCTCGCCGTCATCGACTCCTGCCAGGTGCTGGTCATGACACCAGAGAAGTGCTCGCTGGCCCTGCGGCAGAATCCGGAAGCCTTCGAGGACCTCAGACTGTGTGTCCTCGACGAGGCGCACCTCATCGAGGAGCCTCACGGACGTGGCGCTCTCACCGAGCTGGTCATCGCCGAAGTGCTGCACCGAGCTCCGCACGTCAGGACCCTGTTCCTGTCAGCGCTGATTGCCAACGCGGACGAACTCGCAGAGTGGCTCACCACGGCGACCGGGGTCGAAGCCGTGCCCATCAGCCACCCGTGGCGTCCCACGAGGACACTGCGCGCCATTGCAGGATTCGACAGGACAGGTAACGAAACCGCTCGCTCCATCGCAGAGAGGGACCTGGCTGCGCTTCCTACCCGTCGAAAGAAGCTCGACTACAAGGCCCCCATATCGCTGCTAGTGGGACTTCAAGGAGCCTGGGCATCCAGCGAACCCGCGGACTACGCGCTGGTCCGGACCCCCCTGGTCTCTCCGAGAGTCCTCCACCGCACGAAGGGGGTGGCTTCGGACGGCGTCTGTCTCCCGATGACCGCGGTCCTCGTAGCCGCCCTGGCAGAGAACGACCACCGTGTCATCGCTTTCCTCCCGCAGAACCGGCACGACTGTTTCACCCAAGCCGTGAAGCAGCCCGGTTCCCCTAGCTGGGTGCCTACCGGTGCCGACGGGGACATCGACGCCCTGCTGGACCTGGCGGACGCAGAGCTGGGTATCGCGTCCGAGCTGAGGGAAACCCTCTCGAAGGGTGTGGGAGTACACACTGGCGCGCTATTGAGGGAGGAACAACGGGCCAGCGAGATGGCCTTCGACCGGGACCGCATACGAGTGCTCTTCGCAACGGGCACGCTCTCGCAAGGCCTGAACCTGCCAGCCACTGCGGTGGTGATCGGCGGGACACGGGTGGGGTTCGACCAGAATGCGTCAGCAACCGAGCGTGAACGCCGCTCACGGACCCAGCTCCTGAACGCCATAGGCCGAGCGGGACGCGCCTACACGTCCGCGCGGTCGATCGCGGTGGTCGTGCCCGGGCGGGCCGCGCACGTGGCGGCTGGCGCCAATGGTGCGCAGGTAGCCAGGGCGGCCGACGCACACTTCCTGACTCAGGAAGACGCCGCAAACGACATCGGAAGCAGGCTCGACAGCCTCATCGAGAAGGTCCTCGGCGGCACTCTGGAAATCGGCACGCTGGAAGGCGAAGAGCAGTCGGCCTTCTCCTTCCTCTCGTTCGCCGTGGGCAGCGGCGACGCACCGGGCGTGATTCGGCGGACGTGGGCGGTGCACAGGGCCGGAGCGACGGACCAGGCCGAACCGATCTCCGATGCCTTGGAAGCCACGGGCGCGGGGTTCCTAGCCCGGGAACAGGTGCCGGACTGGGTGAGCCTCGCCGCGCACCGTGCGGGGCTCGGGCTCCCAGAAGCGTCACATCTCTACCGCCAACTCTTCGCCGAACTGGGCACGCGCGGTGCCCCTGACACGGTGGAAGGCTGGGCGCGCGTTCTCGTCGACGCTCTCACAGCAGTGCCACCGGAGACGGTAGAGAGCCTTCTCCCGCTGACCAACGACTTCCGGTCTACAGCGGTCGAAGGACTGTGGTCCTCCGATTCGGACGAAGCGGCCCGTGGACACCGCGCCTTGGGAGCCACCCTCTCCTCGTGGATGCGTGGAGAGAACTTGCTGTCCGTAGCCGGCCACGCTCTGGGGCCGGGGATTGAGAGAACCGGTGGTCGCGGGCGGAAGATGCCTCTGCCCAAGATCATCGGTCTGACCGACCGCGGATTCGGGTTCAGACTGAGCGTGCTTTCCGGAGCGCTGGGGGCGATCGTCACCACTGCATGCGAATCCGAGCCTCTGCCCGGGCGTTGGGAGCTACCGGAGGCCTGTTCCAGAGCACTCGGGCTGTTGCCATTCGCCGTCAGATGGGGAGCCAACAGCCCAGGTGCCATCGCCTGGACCAGGGCAGGCGTCCGGCCCCGGGTCGTCGCCCACCTGCTGGAGCGGCGCATGCCCCTCACCCCCTCGGCGGTCTGGATGAACGACGAGGAACTGCGCCGACTCGCCGGACGCCACCTCGTGCAGACACCGCAGTGGGTGCTGGACGCCATGGAAGAAGAGCACGAGCGAGAACTCGTGCTGTCAATGCTGCGGGTCCGGGAGCTGAGGTGATGCCACCAAGCGTCGGAAGCGGACGCCCGGATGGGCGCCAACTCCGTCAGGACGCTGCGGCGAGGTGGCGTCGGAGGGTGCCGAAGCCGATCACCGAGCGATCGAACAGGTGAAGCCAGTACCTGGGTAACTACGATTGGTAAGCAAGCACAAAAGCGCCGAACCAGTTCACTGACTCGGTCGCCTCCGCACTTCCTGGTCCGTCTTGGGGAGGATCTGGGGAGAATGAGGCCGCGTTGGGGAGCGGCTGGGGAGGATCGGCCGCACAAATGGGCAACGCGGCGAAAGAGCCAGAAAGGCGGGTCGCCGCAGATCAGAGGGCGTCTCCGGCTATTTCCCCAGGTCAGCGGCGTGAGGGTGACGACTTCAAGAAGATCTCCAGTTGGGCCGCCATCCTCTTTGCACCCACCCTGGTCGGCACCATCTACGGCATGAACTTCGAGGTCATGCCGGAACTCCACTGGGCTGCGGGCTACCCCTTCGCGATCCTCCTGATGGCAGTGGTCTGCACAAGCCTGTACGTCATCTTCAAGAAGCGCGACTGGCTGTAGGAGTCAGTTGATCCCTCACGCACCAACGGGGGGCACCGGCAGCGGTAGCCCGTCAGGCATGCACAAGGCCATCCGCCATCACCAGCCGAACGCGGCGCAGCGCCTGGAGATCGGTCAGGGGATCACCCTCTACGACCAGGAGGTCCGCGCGGAGGCCGGGGAGCAGGCGCCCCGTGACCTTGCCCAGCCCGAGTGCCTCCGCCGCCTCGCAGGTGGCCAGGTCGACGATCTCCTGCGAGGTGCAGCCCAGATGGGCGAAGAACTCGAGACTGGACACGAAGTCATCGAAGACCGCCCGGCTCACGCCCGCGTCCGTGCCGGTGAGCAGCCGCACCCCGCGCTCGCGCATTCGGCGGATCCCGCCGAACATCTCCTCCGCGCGCTCACGTCCGAAGCGCTCGGCGAAGCCGCGCCAGTCGGGGCTGGCCGCCGGACAGACCCCGATGCCCCGGGCGGCGATCTCGTCGACGACGTCGTCGAGGAGCCGGAAGCCGTCCTGGTCGATCCACGTGCAGTGCTCGATCGTGCTCACCCCGGCCTCCACCGCCGCGACGATGCCTGCGGTGCCGTGCGCATGCGCCGCCACGGGGAGGCCGGCACTCGCCGCCTCCTGCACGATGATCCGGAGCTCCTCGGCCGTGAACTGGGGCGCCCAGATCGGCGGCCCGCCCTTGGTGATGCCCCCGCCCGTGGCCATCACCTTGATGAGGTCCGTGCCCCGCTCCACGTTGCGGCGGACCAGCGCCCTGGCGGCGTCCTCGCCGGACACCTCTCCGCCCAGGAACCAGCAGTGTCCGCCGGGTCCCGTCACAGGAGTGCCGGCCGCCAGGACACGGGGTCCGGGCAACCGTCCCGCCCTGACGGCGTCGCGGAACTCCGTCACCAGTCCGTTCCGGTCGCCGAGGTCCCGCACTGTGGTGACGCCGGCGTTCAGCAGACCGAGCGCCCGCTCCGCAATGCCTTTGGCCACCGTCGCATCGTCCGCCTCCCGCAGCGCCGCGACCGGATCGGGCCCCGCGTCCAGAACGAGGTGGACGTGCGCGTCGACGAGCCCCGGCAACAGCGTGCCGTCGGGGTAGTCGTGACGGAGAGTGCGCGCGGGGGCACGGGACTCCACCTCGTGGCGCGGTCCGGTGTCCGCGATGACGCCGTTTCGCACCAGCACGGCGCCGTCCGCCAGGACCTGGCCGTGCGGTCCGATCACCACGCGCCGGGCCGAGATCAGGGTGTCCATCGCCACTCCTCGTTCAGAATTGCGCTGTCAGAGTTTCGGACAGCCGGATCAGTTGCCGTACATCACTCTCCAGACTGCCGTCGCCCTCGCCGGGCAGGGCGACCGGGACGGCCTGGGAGGGCGCATCCTCTCCGGAGGCGTACGCCCGCAACGCGGTCCTCAGATGGCGCGCCGCGACCTCGGGCGTGAGTGGTGCCTCGGCGTCGGCCGTGGCCGCCTCCAGCGCCAGATAGGGACTGATCCGGACGAGCCCGTCCCGGCACTCGATGACACGCCGGTAGTAGCGCCGGTGCACGCCCCGCGGACTCAGCGCGTCCCAGCGGCGACCGCCCCCGGTGCGTTCGAGTGCGTCCTCCGGGAACGCCAGGTGCAGAGCCTCCCAGAGGGGGGCCAGCCTGTGGTAGACGCGGCCGTGGTGCCACCACAGACGGATACTGGCCCAGCGCGTCACCAGCCCCGGGTAGACCACGCCCGCTACGAAGAGGGGGATCGCGAGGTCGAGCAGGAGCTTCGCGCCGGTGATCACCGGGTGGGGCACACCGCCGCCGAGCAGGCGCACGAGCGTCAGGCACTCCCGTACCGCCGAGGCCAGCACCATGCCGGCCAGCGCGGCGGCCACCATCCGCAGCCCGGTCGCCAACGGCCGGCTCGCCAGCCGCGCGTACCGCACCGTCCAGAACAGCGCCGCCGCCAGGGCATACGTGAGGTAGGCGCCGGCCGAGAGGTAGAAGACCGCGACACCAGGGACCCTCATGTCGGCCGTCGCGTACGTGTGGCCCCGCTCGGCGTGCGGCGTCACGGCCATGGCTGCCGAGGCGATCACCGCAGTCGCGGCGAACGGCACCGCATGCCACCGCACCCGCGTCCGGGCCGCGGCCGGGTCGGACGCCGAGTGAATGAAGAAGCACCCCAGGAAGTACACGGCTCCGAGCAGGCAGAGGTTCTGCAGCAGCTTCGCGGTGCCGTCCCCGGCGAGCCCGTCAACGAGGCGGATGACTACGGGCAGGCCGAACGGGAAGGAGAGACCCGCACTGAACATGCAAAGGAAAACCGCGCGCAGCAGCCGGTCGGAAGGATCGCGTACGACCTGCCGCCCCGTCCAGAGCAGCGAGCCGTACAGAACAACGGCGAGCACCAGGGACAGCACGGTCACAACCACCCCTGCCGGTCCGCGAGCGCCGTGTGCACCCGTCGGGCCGAGATGTCACCCGGCGCGCGGGGCGTGACCCGGTCCAGGACCGACGCCCACTCGAGGATGATCGTGGCGACGAGTTCCGCCTCCCGCTCCCTTTCTTCGGCGTAGGAGGTGCGCCGGAGTGCGCGGTTGATCACCTCGATCGAAAGGTCCGGCAGCACCTCCTGCCAGACGGCGTCCTCGGACTCGTCGCTCCCGTGGTCCGCCAGGATGTGCCCGACCTCGTGGAGCACGATGTGGTCCTGGTGCGCCTGGCTGGTCTCCTTCTGGTAGAAGATGAAGTCCGCCTGCGCGCCGGCGATCCACAGACCGTACGGGCCGGGGACGGGCAGCGAGTACGGGACCAGCCGGATCGGCCGTCCGCGGTGTTCACCGAGGAGCCGGCACAGCTCGGGGACCCGCAGTGGAGCGGTGATGCCGAGTTCCCTGAGGATGCTCCGACATCGTTTGCGCAACGTACGCTCGGTCACGGGCCAACTCCGTTGGTGAATCTCCTGGGGCCTGGAAATTCCATCCAATGACGTCAGACCATCATGATCCAGGATGATTCAGGCCATCGTTTCGGCCGGGACCGCCCTCGGCCTGCTCCAGGCGGTAGACCACGTCCAGCAGATCCATCACCTGTTCGCGGTGCTTCTGCGACAACTGACCCGCCCGCATGGCCATCAGCTTCACGTCGCTGCCCTGCGACGCCTCGTGCAGCCGCGCCTGCGCGGCGGCGAGGGCCGAGAGCTGCTCCTCGATGCGCGCGGTGGCCGAGTCGTCCACGAAATAGGCCGTGGAGACTCCGAAGAAACCTGCCAGCGCCTGCAGATGACGCAGCGTCGGATTGGTCTTCTTGCTCTTCCGCAGCTGCCAGATGTAGCTCTGAGAGATCGACACCCCGGTGTCCCGGATGGCGGAGGCCACCTGCTCGTTGCTGTACTCGTGGTCGGGATCCGGTCTGACGGTCTCGAAGAGCCGGTTCAGCTTGTCGGCGAAACCGTGTTCCGGCTCCTCTGGCATGACGCCCCCCCCTGGTCCGGCCAGCTCTGTTTTTCCACTCAGATGAATCGGTGCAACGCCCACTATCGCCACACTGGTTGAAGAGCGTCAAGGTGCGGACTACGGTACAACTGCACCGGCCGTCAACCGACGTGAAAGAACGGTCTGCCCAAGAATCGACATGGGTCGATGCCGGACCTGGGGGAAACGACGAAGGCAGCCATCGGCTCCGCACCGACCACGCGGGAGTCGTCCCTCCGGCTGCCCCCGTCCCCCGCCCCGGCGAGCCGGCGGCGTGGCACGAGTGCTTGAGCACAACGTGAGCCAGAAGGGGGAGCAGCACATGTCAACTGCGTCTGAAACGGGGAACATCCGACGCCACAGCAGTGCCGCCGAGATACCGCTCTACGCCCAGATCCGGGCGAAACTCAGAATGGACATCGCGTCGGGCCTCTACCCCCAGGGGGAGTACCTTCCGCCCGCCGACCAGCTCGGCAAGGAGTACGGCGCCAACAAGAACACGATCCTCCGGGCGCTGCGGATGCTGCGCAGCGAAGGCGTCGTGGACTTCGGGCGCGGGCGCGGCGCTGTCGTCCTGCCGACTTCGCTCCCGGTGGGCCTCGACGACATCTCCGACCAACTCCAGCGGGTCGTCAACCTCGCAGACGTCTCGGGTATCCCGCGCGCCGCCATCATCTCCGCCATCGAACGGATGCCCAGGATGGCCGCCCGCAATGGGAGGGCGGCGCGGCGCGGGCTGCCGGCGGTGCGCGGCCGCAGGCCGGGATGGAGCCAAGGAAGCTGAAGCGGAGAGTGACCAACGGGCCAAGAAGACCAGGCTGATCCCGCACGCCCGGACCGGCGGATCCTTCTCACGCCGGTCCCTCTTCTACCAGGTGGCGGCCCCTGACAAGAGGTGCCGGGTGGCCCGGCCGCCCCGATCGCGGACCGTGTCGGCCACCGGTTGCTCCTTGAGCGGCAGGTGGCCACCGGCCGAGGATCTTTCCAGGCGGCCACCGAAATCCTGGGAAACGGGGTCGCCTCGTCAGAAACCCACGCGAGAATGGATGAAAACCATGGCCAAGAAGGTCTACGAGGTTCCGGCGCTGTCCAAGGCCGGCGACTTCCGCAAGGACACCGGATTCCTGAAGCGCGGACCGCACGAGCCCAAGGTCCGTCTGCCCCTGGGCTGGTAGTCCGATGACAAGCCACGGCGAGGGATGGTTCGCGCTGTTTCCGGACTGTGAGGCCGCCCTCGCCGTGGCCTCCCGACTCGGGATACGCGGGGAACGCACCCTCACACACCCGTCAGGAAGACCGTTCGTGCTGGGCAGCTGGGCCACCTCCGTCCAGGCCCGAAACGACCAAGGACTCTTTGTGGCGCTCATCGGACACACCCCCGTCGGCGCACCCGAACTCACCGCGCACATCGCCGGGGTGCGCGAACCCGGCGCGGTCCACCGAGTCGCCGCTCGCCTCCCCGGAGACTTCCACGTCATCGCCGAGGCACACGGCGAGATCCACGTGCACGGCACCGCCTCGGGGATGCGACGTCTCTTCCACGCCACCGGGGACGGCATCACCGTCGCCGCCAACCGCGCCGACGTCCTGGCCCGGCTGTTCGACGCGCCCGTCGACGAGGACGTCCTCGCCCTGCGACTGCTGGACTCCGTCCCGCACCCGCTGGGTGACGTCCCCCTGTGGCGAGGTGTGCACTCCGTCGTCCCCGGCGAACTCCTGCGCTTCGGCCGCTCCGCCCCCCGGACGGTCCGCTGGTGGCAGCCCCCGCAGGTACAAGTCCCCCTCGCCGAGGGGGCTGAGGCGCTCCGCACGGCGCTGGACGAGGCCGTACGCCTGCGGGTGGACATCGCCGGGAGCGTCAGCGCCGACCTCTCCGGCGGCCTCAACTCCACCACCGTCTGTGCCCTCGCCGCAGGCGTGAGCACCGCACCGTTACCCGCGCTCACCATGCCCAGCAGGGATCCGGGCGACGACGACGTGCACTGGGCCCGACTCGCCGCCGCCGAGATCGACGGCCTGGAGCACATCCTGCTCGACATCGACGAGATCCCACTCTTCTACAGCGGTCTGCTGGACGTGCGCGGACCCGTCGACGAACCCCTCCCCACCATCCTCGACCAGCCGCGCCAGCTCGTCGGCCACGACCGGCTCCTTGCCGGCGGGTCGCGCCTCCATCTCACCGGCATGGGCGGCGACCACGTCCTGTGGGGGCATCCCGCGCACCACCGTGACCTGCTGACCACCCGCCCCCTCACGGCCCTGCGCAGCATCCGCGGCTATCGCGCCCAGAACCGCTGGTCGCTGCGCGAGACCCTGGCCGTCCTCGCCGACAGCCGCCCCTACGGCCGGTGGCTCGCGGACGCCGCCGACAACGTCACCGCCCCCCGGCCCGCCCCGCACAGCCCGGACGTCTTCGGCTGGGACATCCCGCCCCGTCTGCCGGTCTGGGCCACCGCCGACGCCGCCGCCTCCGTACGCCGGAGCCTGCGGGAGGCCGCCCGCACGGCGCAGCCGCGCGGTACCACCCGCGCCCTCCACAACGAGCTCCACACCCTGCACCACGGCACGCGGGCCACCCGCGTCCTGCACCAGGTCGCGGAGCACAGCGGGCTGCCGCTGGCGAGCCCCTTCCTCGACGACCGTGTCGTCGAGGCGTGCTGGTCGGTCCGCTCCGAGGAGCGCGCCACACCCTGGGAGTTCAAACCGCTGCTCAAGCATGCGATGCGCGGCCGGATGCCCGACGCGCTGCTGCGCCGCACCACCAAGGGCGAGGCTTCGGCCGACGCCGCCAACGGGCTGCGGGAGAACCGCGAACGCCTCGCCGAGCTGTGGCGGGACTCGCTGCTCGCCAAGGCCGGACTGGTCGACGCCGACAAGCTCCTGGACATCACCCTGCGGCCCTCGTCGCCCGAACTCCGGCACGGCGGCCTTGACGCCACTCTCGCCTGCGAGATCTGGCTCCGCACCATCTGAAGGGGAACCCATGCAACTGCGTGAGGACGTGTCCGTGGTGGACACCGACTACGGCAAGGTCCTGCTCGACGGCAGTACGGGTGAGTACTGGGAGCTCAATCCGACCGGCAGCTCGGTCCTGGCCGGCCTGATCGACGGCACCCCGGCCGAGGACATCGCCGATGCCCTGTGCGCCCAGTTCGACGTCGACGCGGACCGGGCGCAGGCCGACGTGACCGCCCTGCTCTCCGCCCTGCGCAACGCCCGGCTGGTCAGCCCATGAGCTTCCATCCGGTCCCGGAGACCCACACCGGGACGTCGTTCGCTCAGCGCGCGGGAGCCCGCCTCGCCGTGGCGGTGGGCCGGCCCCTGCTGCTACTACCGCCGGCCCGGCTGGCGCGGGTGCTCGGCGTGGTGTCCCGCGGGGCCCGCCCGGCCGGCCATGAACGGACCTACCGGGCCCGGCAGGCCGTCACCACGGTCAGCGCGGTCTGCGCCGGCCGTGAGGGCTGCCTGCCGCGCTCGGTCGCCACGGCCCTGCTCTGCCGGGCCCGCGGCGAGTGGCCCACGTGGTGCGTCGGCGTCCGGGCCGCGCCGCCTTTCGGAGCCCACGCCTGGGTCGAGGCGGAGGGTCGACTGGTGGGCGAGGAACTGCCCGAGAGCTACTTCCGGAGGCTGATCACCGTGGGCTCCGGGAGCGAGGAGAGGAGCCCTTCATGACCGGCCACTCGCATCCGTCCGGCGCGGCGACCGGAACCGGCCGGGGAACCGAGGGCGAGCCCGGGACCGTGGCGCGCCCGGGGGAGAACCCCGCCGACGGCGCCCGACCGGGCACCCGTGATCTGCTGCGCCTGCTGCGCGGCAGCGGCCGGACCGTGGGGGCCGCGCTCGCGCTGACCTTCGTCGGCACCGCCCTCGGACTGCTCCAGCCGCTGCTGACCATGCGTCTGATCGACCGGGTCTCCGCCGACCGGGCCGTAGCCGCGCTCGGCGTGACGCTGGCCGCTCTCTTCCTCGTCCAGGCCGCCCTCGAGGCGGCCGGTCAGTACCTGTTGGACGTGACCGGCGAGAGCGTGGTCCGGCGCCTGCGCCGCGGGCTCGTCGAACGGCTGTTGTTCGTCCGCCTCCGAGAACTCGACGGCCGGCGCGCCGGCGACCTGCTCTCCCGGGTCGGCACCGACACGACCATGCTGCGGGACATGGTCGCGGGCAGCTTCGTCCAGCTCGTGACCGTCACCATCACCGGAGTCGGCGCCGCCGGACTGATGCTGTGGATCGACCCCGTCATGTTCCTCGTGGTCGCCGGGACGCTGGTGGTCGCCGCCGTCCTCGTCGCGGGCGTGATGGCCGGCATCCGGACCAGCACCGAACAGGCCCTCGCCGGTGTCGGTGCCATGACCGCCGACCTCGAACGCGCCCTCGGCGGCATCAGGACCGTACGGGCGGCCCGCGCCGAACAGCGGGAGGCCGAGCGCATCGGCGCGGACATCGACGCCGCCTTCACCGCCGGCGTCCGATCCGCGAAGCTCGGGTCCGTCGTGGGGCCCGCCATGGAGATCGCGGTCAACGGCTCGTTCCTCCTCGTCCTGCTCGTCGGCGCGGTCCGGGTTTCCGACGGCTCCATGTCCGTCAGCGAACTCGTCGCGTTCCTGCTGTTCGCCACCTACCTGGTCATGCCGCTCGCAGGCCTCTTCAACGCGCTCAGCCTGATCCAGCGCGGCCTCGGCTCGCTCCGCCGGATCGAGGACGTCCTGCGCCTGCCCGTCGAGCAGGACCCGGAGGACGGTACGCCCGTACCGCTTCCTGGCCCTGCCGCGTCGCCCGCGACCCCGCTCCTCGAACTGCGCCGGGTCTCCTTCGCGTACGACGACCGTCCTGTACTGCGCGACGTCTCGTTCTCCGTGCCGCGCACCGGGCTCATCGCCTTGGTGGGCCGGTCCGGCGCCGGCAAGACGACGATCGTCTCCCTCGCCGAGAAGTTCCACGAACCGGACGGCGGACACGTCCTCTTCGACGGTGCCGACGTCAGGGGCGTCGATCCGCGCGACCTCCGGGCCCGTATCGCCCTGGTCGAGCAACACGCGCCCCTGCTGTACGGAACCCTGCGGGACAATCTCGTCTACGCGAAACCCGGGGCGGATGAGAGAGAAATCCGGGAAGTGCTCCGGATGGTGAATCTCGAAGAACTCGTGGAACGTCTGGCGAACGGACTGGAGACAGAAGTCGGCGATCGGGGATTCAACCTCTCCGGCGGCGAACGCCAGCGCGTTGCCATCGCCCGCGCCCTGCTTGCCCGGCCCGAACTCGTACTCCTCGACGAACCCACGTCGCAACTCGACCCCATCAACGAACGGGAACTCACCGACGTCCTGCGGGACATCTCCCGGGAACGCGCCCTGCTCGTCGTCGCCCACCGCATGTCCACCGTCCGGGCGGCCGACCGGATCGTCGTCCTCGACGACGGCCGTGTCGGCGCCGAGGGCACGCACGAACAACTGCTCGCCGAGAACCCGTTCTATCGCAGGCTGACCACCGACCACCTCACGCGGCCGCTCGGCCGGCCCGCCCCAGACAGGAGCGTCGCAGCACCGTGAGCCCCACCACTCCCCGCACCCCCACCACTCCCCGCACCCCCACCGCACCCCACGCAACCGCCGGCGCCCGCGCGCCGGGCGCACCGCACTGGACACCGGCCCTGGAACGGGTCAGCCGACTCACCCCGCGCGAGCAGGAGACCTTCCTCCTGCTCGCCGAAGGGCTCTCCAACGAAACGATGGCCCAGCGGCTGCACGTGACCGAACGGACCGTGCGCGCACATGTCGCCGCGGTCATGGAGAAACTCGAACTCTCCTCACGCCTGACCGTCTGCCTGGCTTCGTACGTGTTCTCCACGGAGCGCGCGGACGCCGGGAACCGGATTGGTCCGTAAAGAGTCCCGAACCGCTATCCGTTCGGAATCCGGGCCCACGGCGAATACTGTCGCCACGGCCAATGGAACGGACGCAAGGAGCTCGACATGATTTCCATGGCGCCGGAAAAACCTCCGGAGCCCCCGGCGAATCAATTCGCCGGGCGGAATGACGAAAGGAAAGACATGTCTGACGCATTCGACCTGGACGCCCGGATCTCCGCCCCTGCCGGCCCCGCCGGCGAGCAGGCGCCCCCGCCGTCCATCTCGGGGATCGCCACCCGCACCGTCTGCACCCGAGTGACCTGCCAGGCCAGCAAGACCTGTGTCTGCACCGCGATGTGCACGGTCTTCTGCGTGGGCGGCAAGTAGCCACGGGCCAACTCCCGACGGGTGCTGCCGTGGTCGAGACACGGCAGCACCCGTCGTCGCAGAGCGAGAGAAGCACGCCGAACAGACAGGGGCTGACCACGATGCACCTCACCCACCACGGTACCGAAACCTGGGCCCGCGTGGCCGACGACGACCTCGTGAGCCGCGCACGGACAGCCGTCCGGCAGGTTCTGAGGGAGACCGCCACCACCGCCCAGGTCGAGGACCTCGCGCTCCGCGCGGCCGAGCAGAGCAACACCGCCGGCGCCTGGTTTCCGCCCAGTCTCACCCACGGCCAGGCCGGTTCCGCGCTGCTCCACCTGTACGCCGCCCGCGCCGGGCTCGGCGACCTGGACACGGCCTCCGGCCACATACGCGAGGCGGTACTCTCCACCCAGACCGAACCTCTGCAGCACCACGGTCTGTTCGCCGGCACCAGCGGCCTCCTCCTCGCCCTCGCGGATGTCACCCGCGACGAACCCCGCTTCCGCCCCAGCCTCGACCGGCTGACGGACCAGCTCGCCGAGCAGGTCCTCGCCGCTCCCCCGCACCGCACCGAACGGGCCGTCAGCGACCTCGACTACGACCTCGTCACCGGCGCGGCCGGCACCCTCGCCCAGCTGAGCTCCGTCCCCGAGCCCTCTGAGCGGGTCGCCGAGGCCGCCGCCGTCCTCACCGACTACCTCATCTGGCTCACCGGACCCGCCGAGACCGAGGGCACCCCCCACCGCTGGCTCATCACGCCCGCGTACTACCCGCCCGTCGGCGACTACCTCGCCAAGTACCCGCACGGGTACCTCAACCTCGGTCTCTCGCACGGCGTCCCCGGCATCGCTGCGGCCCTCGCCGCCGCCTGGGCTGCAGGCAACCGCCGCCCGGGCCACTTCGAGGCCGTCACCGCCCTCAGCCGCTGGATCCGCGCGCAGGCGGACACCGACGCGCACGGCCCCCTGTGGAGCGACGGCAAGCCCGTCGACGAACACGGCCACGAGATCTCCGCCGGATGCGTGCACGACCGGATCGCCTGGTGCTACGGCACCTTCGGCGTCGCCGGCGCCCTCCTCACGGTTGCCGAGGCCACCCGCGACGACGAACTGCGCGCCGAAGCCGTCACCGCCTTCGAGGGCGCGCTCGCCCGCCTCGGGGGCCTCCGGCCACTGTCGCCAACCCTCTGCCACGGCCTCGCCGGACTGGTCATGCTGACACTGGAGTTCGCCCCCTGGAGCGCCGTCGCCCGCGAGCGGCTGCCGGACCTGGTCGGGGACCTCCTCAACCGCCACGAGCCGGACCGCCCGCTCGGTTTCGCCGACCTGGAGGAGCCCGGCAAACCCGTCGACGACCCGGGACTCCTCACCGGGGCCACCGGCGTCGCGCTCACGCTGCTCGCCGCCACCGGCGGCCGGCGGCCCGACTGGTTCCGCGCCTTCCTCGGCCGGTGACGGCCATGACACCGTACGAGCCCGTCGGCTTCTTCCTCCTGCGCTCCCCGACCCTGCCGGCCCGCACCTGGCTCGACGTGACCGCGGACCCCGACGACACCCCGCGGGCCCTCGTCGACCTCGCCCGCCGTCCCGATGTCACGCGCGCTCTGCTCGTCGCCAGCGAGGACATGACCGACAGTCTCGACCGGATCGGCGACCTCAGCGAGAAACGCCTACGCCGGCTGCACTCCGGGCTGCTGCGCTACATCACGCGCATGGCGACCCGGCCCACGCCCTTCGGGGCCTTCTCTGGTGTGGCGATGGGCGAGTTCGGCCCCGGTACCACCGCCCGGCTCGGCCGGCCCGAGGAACACCGGCTGCGCGTGCGCGCCGACATGGGCTGGCTGCTCGGGCTGATCAAGCGCCTCGAGGAATCCGACGACCTGCTTCGCAGGCTCCGGCTCGTGCTCAACCCGATGGCGGACACGGCCGGCGACCGCGTGGTCCTGCCGCAGGCCGACAAGTACGGCCGGCACGACGCCCGTAGCGTGCGCATCCGGGCCACACCCGCCGTCGAGCTCGTCATGCGGACCGCCGCCATCCCCGTCCCGTACGAGCGGATCACCGCCGAACTCTCCGCCGCCTTCCCCGAGGTCACGGCCGAGACCGTCGAGGGCCTGGTCCGGCAGATGTGGGACCTCGGCTTCCTCATCAGCGACCTGAGGCCCCCGCAGACCGCGGAGCGGCCCGAACACCACGTCCTGAAGAGGCTCACCGGCATCCCTGCCGCGCAGGAGACGGCCGACCTGCTCAGCACCATCGCCGACCTCGCCGACCGGGCGGACGACGTCGCCTCCCTGCGCCGGCTCGCCGCCGCACAGCACGACCTCGTCCCCGGACACGACGGCCGCTCCTACCAGGCCGATATGGCGCTACATCTGGACGATCCCGTCCTGAACGCGTCCATCGGCGAGGCCGCGGCCGAGGCCGTAGGCGTTCTGGTGCGCCTGAGCGCCGCCCACGGCAGGCGCAACCACCTCACGCGCTACCGCGAGGAGTTCACCGAACGCTATGGCGAGGGCACCCGCATCCCGGTGCTAGGTCTACTCAGCCCCGACACCGGGCTGGACGCCCCGCCGACCTACACCAACCCGCCGCGCAGCATCGAACTGCCGACGGCGACGCCCGAGCACACCGCCCGGCTGGACGCCCTGCTCGTCGAGTTCGCCCAGCAGGCCTGGTGGGACAGGTCCCTGGAGGTCGAGCTGACCGACGCCTGGCTGGAGCGCCTCGCCCCGCGCGGGCCGGTGCCCGACCCGCCGCCCGCCATGGAGGTCTACCTCCAGCTGCACGCCGCCGACAGCGCCGCCCTCGACCGGGGGGACTGGCGGGCCGTCCTGCGCTACGACAGCCTCACCTACGGTGGCCGCACCTTCGGGCGCTTCAGCGAGCTGCTGGGCGAGCCCACCTCCGAGCGGCTGCGAGGATATGCCCGCGCCGAGGAGGCGCTCTTCCCCGACGTCGCCTACGCGGAGCTCGCGTTCCTGCCTCCGTACGGCCGTGCAGCCAACATCACCCTGCGCCCTGCCGTCCGGCCGTACGAGATCCCCGTCAACACCGCGCCGTCCGTCGGCCCGGACCAGGTCCTCCCGCTCGACGACATCCTCGTCGGCGTCAGTGGGGACCGGTTCCACCTGTGGTCCCGGAAACTCGACCGGGAGGTCGTGGTCGCCCAGCACCACATGCTCAGCCCGACGATGGCGCCGAACGTGGCCCGGTTCCTGCTCGAGGCCTCCCAGGACGGCTGCGTCATGCCCTCCGGCTTCCACTGGGGCCCCGCCGAAGCGGCCCCCTTCCTGCCGCGCGTCACCCGCGGGCAGATCGTCCTGCGCCCCGCGCAGTGGCGGCTCACCGCAGGACCCGCGACCATGGACACCGCGGGCGCGCACGGCAGGGCCGGTCTCGCGGCACCTGCGGCCGGCACACCGTCCGCGCACCCGCTCGACGACCTCGACGGCTGGCGCCGCCGCTGGAACGTGCCCCGTCACGTCTATCTCGTCGAATCCGACCAAAGGCTGCTGCTGGACCTCGACCACCCCGCCTGCCGCGCCGAAATCCGGGCGGAGCTGGACACGCGCGGCACCCTCGTCCTCCATGAGATGCTGCCGTCCTTCGACGGCATGTGGCTCCAGGACACCGACGGTGAGCGCTATGCCGCCGAGGTCGTCGTGCCCGTACTCGCCCGCGACGCGGAACGCGTCACCCGCGCTCCCGTACCGCGGCAAGGCCGCGAGGTGCCCGTGGAGCGTCATCTGCCCGGCGGTGCTTGGACGTTCCTCAAGGTCTACGCGGCCCCCGAGCGGCAGGACGAGATCATCTCCGGCCCGCTGCTCGACCTCGTCGCGGGACTGGGCCACGAAGGGCTCCTGGACCGCTGGTTCTACATCCGCTACGCCGACCCCTTCCCGCACCTGCGCCTGCGGGTCCGCGGCACCGATGCCGACCGTACCCTCACCCACGTCACCGCGTGGGGACGCGATCTCGTCGCCCGCGGACTCGCCCTGGACATCGAACTCGCAGGCTACGCACCAGAGACAGCCCGCTACGGCGGCCCGGAGGTCTTCGACACGGCCGAGCGGCTCTTCGCGGCCAACAGCGAAGCCACCGCCCTGCTGCTGTCGCGACAGCTGGACATCAGGCCCGAGTTCCTCGCCGTCGCCGCTCTGGACACCCTCCACGCCCAGTGGGGCGTGCCGCCGGGCGGCGCGCTCACCCACCACACCGGCGGCCACGACGAGGCCCACGTCCGGGACACCCGGACGCTGTTCCGCGAACACCGCGCCTACCTGTGCGAACTCCTCAGCCCGTGGGAGCGCGACCCGCACGCCGAAGGGCGGGCCCACCGGCTGCTCCTCCAGGAGACGTTCGCCGCGCAGGCCCCCGCCGTCGCCGAGACGGCTGGAGCCGTCCGCGAGGCGGCCCGCCGCGGCCTCCTGGTCGGCTCCGAGGGCGCCATCCTCGCCAGCCTCGCGCACATGCAGATCAACCGGCTCCTCCCGATCGACCTCCAACGAGAGGCCCGCAGCCACGTCCTGTGGGCCCATGTCCGGCGTGCCGTCCGGGGCCGCACGGCCGCGAAGGCGAGGGAGAGCCGATGATCTGGCTGCGCGTCAGCACGCTGTTCTGGCGGCTCAGCCCGCTGCGGGTATCCGCCTTCACCGGCGTCTCCCTCCTCCTCGCCCTCATACCGGCCGCGCAGATCGGGCTGGTCGCCGCCGCCGTGCAGGGTGTGGCCGACGCCGTCACCGGCGACCGGGACGCCGGACGGGCCGCGCTCATGGCGGGCGCCGCCCTTCTCGGGGTGGGCCTCGCCAGCCATGTCCTGGGCACCTGCCTGCAGTACCTCGACACCCTCCTGCGGCTCGAACTCACCGCTCGCATCGGCGAATGGGTGATGCGCAAGGGCACCATGCTCGACCTCCAGCAGTACGAGGATGCCGAGGTCTACGACACGATGCAGCGCGCCTTCCAGGAGAGCAGCGGAGGCCGCGTCTACCAGGTCTTCACCCAGCTCCTGGAGGTCGCGAGGGAGTTGGTCACCCTGGTGACCGTCAGCGTGGTGCTCTTTTCCTGGAGCCCCTGGATCGCCCTGGTGATCCTGCTTTCGCCCATGCCGTCGGTCATCTCGTACATGCTCTTCAGCCACAGGGCGTACGAGATCGAGTACGACCGGACCGCCGACCGGCGACGCGTGTACTACTACCAGCACCTCACCACCACCGACCACTCCTACAAGGAGGTCCGTCTCTTCCAGCTCGGCCCGCACCTGGTGGACCTCTACACCCGGCTCATCCGCGCCTTCTTCGACGTCGACCGCCGTCTCGCCCGCCGGCAGTCCGTGCTCGGCGGCGTCCTCGGTCTCCTCAGCGTCGCCGCCTCCTCCGGCGCCGTGCTCTGGGCAATCCACACCACCACCCACGCCGGGCAGGTCGGCCAGCTCGCCGGCTATCTTCAGGCCGTCGGTTCGATCCAGGTCTCCGCTCACGGCATGTTGCTCGGCATCGCCGCTCTCTACAAGGACAGCCTGTTCCTCGGCAATCTCTTCGACTTCCTCGCCCTGCCCGAGCGTCAGATCAAGGGCGGCACCCGTCCGTTCCCGGACACGCTCCGCAAAGGCATCGAGTTTCGCGACGTGCGCTTCGTCTACCCCGGCACCGGCCGCGTCGTCCTGGACGGCGTCAGCTTCACCCTGCCCGCGGGCGAATGCGTCGCGCTGGTGGGGCAGAACGGCTCCGGCAAGACGACGCTGGTCAAGCTGCTCACCCGGCTCTACGAGCCGACGAGCGGCCAGATCTTCGTCGACGACATCCCGATCGAGGAGTACGACCTCGACGACCTGCAACGCCACATCGGCGTCATCTTCCAGGACTTCATCCGCTACGAGCTGCCCGTCCGCGACAACATCGGCTTCGGCAGCGTCGAAGCCCGCGAGGACACCGGGCGCGTCGCCGAGGCGGCACGGGCCGCCGGCGCCGACGGGTTCGTCGAAGCGCTGCCCCGTGGCTACGACACGACGCTCGGCCGCCACTTCGAGGACGGCCACCAGCTGTCCGGCGGCCAGTGGCAGAAGATTGCCCTGAGCCGAGCTTTCATGCGCCGCGCTCCCGTCGTCGTCCTCGACGAGCCGACGGCCGCCATAGACGCGGAGGCGGAAGCGGAGAT
Source organism: Streptomyces sp. TBY4 (assembly GCF_024213195.1). GTDB lineage: Bacteria > Actinomycetota > Actinomycetes > Streptomycetales > Streptomycetaceae > Streptomyces. The sequence goes on from NZ_JANAVF010000016.1 coordinate 31,664, forward strand.
CTTCGGCCGGCTCAAGGACGTCGCCCGCGGTGCCACTTCCCTGGTCATCGCCCACCGTTTCGCCACCGTCCGGATGGCCGACCGGATCGTCGTCCTGGAGAACGGCAAGGTCATCGAGGACGGCGTGCACCAAGACCTCCTGAGGGCCGACGGCGTCTACGCCCGGCTCTTCCGTATCCAGGCTTCGGGCTACCTGACCGAAGCCGCGTCCCCCTGAAGGCCGAGTGATGCGCGTATCCGTCCTGTATCCCGCCATGCCGACGGACCCCCGGCACGTCGCCCCCTTCGCCGCGCTCGTCCGCGACGGAGGCGCGGCCCGCCTCTGGCAGGGCCAGTCCCTCTGCACCGACACCCAGCAGGTCTTCGCGTACCTGGCCGGCATGGGCTACCGCGTCCCGGTCGGGACCAGTGTCGCCCTCATGCCGCTGCGGCATCCGCTGGACGCGGCGATCCAGGCCCGGTCCCTGTCCGTCCTCACCGGACACCGCACGGTCATCGGCCTCGGTCCCGCGACCCCCGACGTCGTCGCCGGACTGCACGGAAGGCCGTACGACAGCCCACGCGATGCCTGTGTGGAATACCTGACCGAGGTGCGGCGCCTGATCGGGACCGAGGACGGAGCCGCCGGACCCGGCATCGGCGCCTCCATCGGTCTGCCGGGCCTGCCGCACCCGGGAGTGGAGACCGGGCTCGGTGTGCTCCGGCCGACGCTCGCGCGGGCCGCGGGCCGGGCGGCGGACGCGGCGATCAGCTGGATGACCCCGCCCGGCTACGTCCGCGACACCCTGCTGCCCGCCATGGCGAAGGGCGCGGCCGAGTCGGGCCGCCCGGTGCCCCGCATGGTCACCGTTGTGCATGCCGCCGTCGACCGCCCGGGACGCCACGCCTACCGGCTCGCCTTCGCAGCGGCCCACGTCCACCTCGCCGGGCCGCACTACTGCGACATGCTGCGCCGCGCCGGACTGCGCGTCCACCACAGCCGCCCGGGCCTCGGCGCCCGCGCCCTCGTCGACTCCGGAGTCTTCCTCTACGGCACGCCCGGGAACATCGCCGCGCAGCTGGCCGAATTCGATCGGGCGGGGGTGGACGAAGTTGTCGTCAACGTCGCGGGAGTGTATTCCGAGCATGGCCGACCGGACGCCGTACGGGACCTCAAGGAGATCCTCGCGGCCTGCCGGGAGGCGACGAACTGACCCATGAACGGGTGCGAGAGGCCGGGGCATCACCGCGTGCCGCCCTCCCGCACGCGGTGAGGAGAGGCAAGACGGTGCCCGACGACATCGCCCGATGGCTGAACGAGCACGCCAACCCCTTGAGTACCCTCACCCCCGGCGCGCCGGTGGAGGACCTGAAACCCCTGGGCGAGGCACTGCGGGGGACACGGATCGTCGGTCTGGGGGAATCCACCCACGGCACGGGCGAGTTCTTCCGGCTGAAGCACCGCATCGTGGAGTTCCTGGTCCGTGAGGAGGGGTTCACCACCCTCGCCATGGAGGCCAGCCAGTCCGCCGCCCGCGCACTCGACGCGTACGTCCGGTACGGCACGGGCTCCCCCGAACGGCTCGTCGCCAGGCTGGGCTTCTGGACCTGGCGCACCCGTGAGATGGTCGACCTCGTCGAGTGGCTGCGCGCCCACAACCGCGACCTGCCCGAAGAGCGCCGGATCCGCTTCGTGGGAACCGACCCCCAGCTCTGCGCCGACTCGGTCGAGGCCGTCGCCGCCTTTGTGCGCCGGACGGCGCCCGATCAGGCCGGGCGCGTCAGCGCCCTGGACGTACTGGCCCGGGCCCGCCCGGGCTCGCGTCCGGACCCGGACAAGGCCCTGTTGCGGCGCGCCGAGGAGATCGCCCGCCTCGTCGCGGGCCACGTCGAGCGGTCGGGTCCCGGCGACGACGCCGACGAGGCTCTGGAACACGCGCGGATCCTGGTCCGCGCCGCCGACCTGGTGACCCGGCCCTTCGGTGCCTCGGCCGGCGAGGACGGCGTGCTCGCCGCGCGTGACCGCTACATGGCCGAGGCCGTCGCACGGCTCGTGGACGACGACCCCGAGGCTCGCGTCATGGTCTGGGCACACAACGGGCACATCGCGAAGGGCACGTACGGGGACCAGGTGCCGGCCCTCGGCAGCAGACTCCGCGAACGGTACGGCAACGCCTACTACGCGCTGGCCCTCCTCTTCGGCAAGGGCTCCTTCCTGGCCCGCCGCGGCAACGACCTTCAGCGCCCACCGGCCCGCCACCGCATCGGCACCGGCCTGCGCTCCCTGGAGGCCAGACTCACGCACGCCATGCCCGGCGACTACTACGCGGACCTCCGCGCCGCGGGTTCCCCCACCGACGCCGCGCCCTGGCTGCACGCCCCGCACGCGCAGCGCAGCTTCGGCGCCAACGTCCAACGGTTCCTCTACCGCTTGAACACCGCCCCGCTCGTCCCGGCCGAGGACTACGACGGCATCGCGTTCGTAGCACGCTCGACCTGCTCCCACCTGCTGCCCCCGGCGGAGGACTGAGGTTCTCTCACGGCCACAGGTCGAGCGCGGCGTTCAGAGTGAGCTGCCACATCGGTTCGGCACCGGTGCCGAATGCCGCGGCGAGCCCGTACCCCACGGACGCGTCGTACGGGTCCCTGGCACGCTCGGACTCGCCCGCCGCCTCCCAGTCGACCGACACGCGCCCGTCGCCGCTCGATGTGAAGACGCCGAGCAGCCGCTCGTCCCGCAGCAGCCGGCTGGTGCCGAGAGAGTCCGGAACCAGCAGGTAGCTGCACTCCCGCGCCCCTGAGACGACCTCGACCCGGTACGAGCGCCGGGTCAGGAATCCCTTGGACGGCCGCAGGGTCTCCTCTGCGCCGTCGATGAGCAGAGTGAGGTGCTCGGGGTCGCGCGTCCCGATCGGCACATGGCTCTCCGGCACTGTGTTCGGGGCCCGCCGGATGTCGACCTGCGGCAGACCGTCCCCGCTCACGCCCAGCGTCCCGGCCTCGTGGTCGAGTTCGATCCGGACCGCGCCGAAGAGCGGATCGTCGGCGGGCACGTACGCGTACGGATTCATCGGGACCCTTGCCTCCTGTTCATCCTGGTGATCGTCTTCCGCCAGTCTCGTCCGGACGCCGAGGGCCGGTTCCCTTTCCGGCCAGAGGCGGGCCGGTGGGCAGGAGCGGCGCCACGGCCTGAGCGTCGGGGAGCGCAGCGGTCGGGGCCAGCGGTTGTTTCTCTGTGAACGAGCAGCCGTACCCAGCCACGGATCGCGGTCCCGACCAGCGGCGATCCGTCTTCAGAGTCAGCCGGGGCTGGGGAGAATCTGGGGAGAATGAAGCCGCGTTGGGGAGCGGATGGGGAGGATCGGCCGTACAAACGGGCAGCACCGTGAAAGGGACGGAAAGGCTGATCGCCGCAGATCAGAGGGCCTCTCCGGGCGCTTTCCGCAGGTCAGCGGTGTGAGGGTGACGACTTCAAGAAGGTTTCCTCATGGGCTGCCATTTTGTTTGCTCCCACACTCGTCGGAACCATCTACGGCATGAATTTTGAGTTCATGCCTGAGTTGGGCTGGACCTTCGGATACCCCCTTTCGATCTGCCTCATGGGGGTGATCTGTGCCAGTTTGTACGTAATTTTCAAGCGGCGGGACTGGCTCTAAGCCCCTCGCATGACGCTCAGTCACCCTTCGCACTTCGCTTTCGCATCGCTCACAGATCGGCCCGGAAGCGGCCGTGGGGGGTTTCTGGGGGGAATAGATGCGGGTGATCTCCTCGCCCTGCCTCGGCAAGCCTGTGACCAGCCATTTTTACGCGTCGGCGGGCTCTGGGGGGAATGCGGGGAGAAACGAATGGCGATCGGCACCTTGCGCCCGCCGCAACGAGCCCGCCCGGCTTCCCGTTCAGCGCTCCCCCCAGAGCCCGCCGACCCTGCGGCGCATCACAGACAGCGACCTCCATGCGGTTGCCGTCCCCGACAGACGCCGGGGGCGTGATCGCCTTCCTCACAGGCTTCCGCGGCCTTGGGCCGGGTCGCGCAAGTGCTGCCCCGGCGATGGTGCCCGTCAGCGGCCGGAGTGGTCGATGACGTTGCCGTTGGAGCAGTTGTTGGCGTGGTCGCCGACCCAGTCGCCGAGGGCGGGAACGACGGCAACTTCCTGGAGACAGACGGCGGCTGCAGTGAAGTTCCAGTTGTTCGCGGCGTTGACGCCGCCGCCGAAGTTGGAGTCGTTGTCGGCGTGCGACCACGGGGGCCTCGAGGGCCAGGGCGAGCGCAGGCGTTCCGCGAGCATGAGCCCTGGTCCCAGGACCGGGACCGGGCAACAGGGCTCTGGCACGGGCCCCGGGACGGGACGAGGTGTTCGTCAGTCGATGATTTCCTTGTCCTGTGCCGCTACCTGGGCGATGTCGGGGTAAGGCCGGGGGTAGGGCGTGCCGATGCCGAAGGCGGAGGCCATGGTGTCGGCGAAGGCGGCGGCGATGCGGATCTCGCCGTTGGGGTTGGGGTGGGTACCGTCCCAGGTGTGCTTGGCGGCCACGAACTCCGCGGCCGTCTCCGCGACGTACAGCGGGGACTCCATGGTGGAGAGTTCCTTGACCACGGTGCGCAGCCGGTCGTTGGCCCCGGCGACCTTCAGTGCGAACTCGGGTTCCTGGACGGCACGTGTGGTCTCCAGGACGGTGCCGAAGGCAGCCGCGAGGCGCGGGTTGCCGCGGCGGGCGTTGGTGATGAACTCGCGCAGGTTCGCCTCGAACTTCGGCGGGTCGACGTCGTACCAGACGAGGTCGTTGATGCCGAGGAGGACCAGCAGGTAGTCGGGCTTGTGTTCGGCGACCTTGGCCTCGATCTCCTCCTTCTCAGTCACATAGGGGCGGCCCCACTGGGCGTCGTGGTCGGTGTCGAACTCGGGGTCGGCGTAGGTGTGGTCGCCGTCGCCGACCTCCTGGGTGCGGATGTTGTCCAGGGTGTTCTTCGGGCCGACGAGGTCGAGCTCGACGTGCTGGGAGCGCAGGTGCTTCCAGAGGCGGTAGCGCCAGGTCCAGTCTCCGCTGCTGCCGTGGCTGATGGAGTCGCCGACGATCATGATTGGGATTTCGCGGCCGGAGTTCGGGGCGTCTGCTGGTGAGAGTTCGGGCATCGGGGTGGACCTCTTCGTATGACGACGATGGACAGGGGGATGTCGCCTGTACAACTCCTGCGGTCACCGGGCGGCACGGGCTGTCCACCGAAATGGAAACTTCCCCTGGCCGTCCGGACTCGTCGCTCGCCCGGTGCACTGCGTCGCGGAGCCTGACGACGAGGTCTCCGGGCCCGAGGCACGGATCGAATCGTGATTCCCCCAGAACCAGGACGAGGGGGGCGCCCCGGCCTTCCCGGCGTGGCGCGGCGTCGCCCTCGGTGCCGATTTCTCCCGCGTCCGGCGGGGACCTGGGCCTCGTGGGAGCTCCGGCCGCCTGGCCGGCCTCACGGGCCTGGACCCCGTGAGCTTGCTCAGCGGGGTGAGTCTCCCGGGTGGGGATGACTTCGGTGCTCCTGGAGTGTGGTCGGGGCTCTGGGGAGGGTAAGCACGAGGTAGTCGACTTGAGGCGAGCGGTCGCGCGCGGGTCAGGGCAGGGCTATACGAGGGGGCTCGTGGTGGAGGGACAGTTAACGAATTTCCTGTACCGCAATCCGCAGCTTTACGACGAGGTCTACGCCAACAGCCACCACGTTGATGTCCAGCTGTGCGAGCGGGCCTTCGACCGGTACCTGGGCGGCATGCCGACGACGCTCCTGGACGTCGGCTGCGGTACCGGCGAGGACGTCGCCCACTTTGCCGCCCAGGGCGTGGACGCGGTGGGCGTGGACCTGCAGCCCCAGATGCTTGAGCGTGCGGCCGCGAAGTTCCCCGGCGCCCGCTTCGTCGAGGCCGACATACGCAGTCTGGACCTGGGCCGGTCTTTCGAGGCGATCATCAGCTTCGGCTACGCCATCGCCAACCTCCACAGCGACCTCGACATCGCCGCGGCCCTCCACTCCATGGCCGCGCACGCGAAGACCAGCGCGCTCCTGCTCCTGGAAGCTCTCGCCTTCCAGCCGGACACACCGCTCTCCCTGCCCTCGCAGTTCACCATCGATACCCCGGGCCTGCGCGCCACGGCGCAGGCCCGCTACGAGGTGGACCCGGGCAGCCGCATTCTGCATCGTCGGCGCTCCTGGCGGGACGAGTCAGGGGTGACGACGGCGGAGGACTTCGCCCGGTTCCGGATGCTCTCACCGGAGGAGCTGGAACTGCTGTTGGCAGCGGCGGGTTTCGAACTGCTGGAACTGCATGACCGTGAGTTCCCCGACGGGGAGAGCTTGTCGAGCTCGGTCATGGTGGCGACCAGCCGCTACACCGGAACTCCGTAGCGGCCGCCGTCTGCGGCCTTCCCCAGGGTGCACAGGCGGAGGCGGGACAGGGCACGGATAGCCGGGACTCGCCGACTCTGTCCGCCGAGCACCATCACTTTCTGGTCCGGGCGGGGGTGCAGGACGGACGCAGGCGTGGTCAGTTGGAGTTGTTGTAGCGGGATGTTTCGCGGCTCCAGGCGTTGTTGCCGCTGATCCAGTTCCTGAGGTTGGCCAGGTAGCCGGCGAGGTAGGCGCTCTGTTCGGGGAGGGCGTAGTGGCGGGGGAGGGTGAGGGCGCGGGTTGCTGTGCGCCGGGTTCGAAAAGGGCGGAGTCGACGCCTGCCAGGCAGACGGCGGCGCACCACTGATCATCGACGGCACCCTCGCCGGCATCAGCTCCTGGGGCGACGGCTGCGCCCGGGCCAACAAGCCCGGCGTCTACACCCGCATCACCACCTACAAGGACCACATCGCCGCGGCCGTCCGCTGACCACCCTGTGGTCATGTCTCCCGCCCTGGGGCACGGCCACCGGACGGCAGCAGCGGTCGGCTCACAGCGGCCAACGAGGCCCCCGTCCCGGCCACCTGCGGCGCGCTTCCGAGCCCGAGCCGGGCCGCCCGCACCGCAGTCGGCGTCGGCCGCCCGGATCGCCCGGATCGCCCGACGAGGGTGCCACCAGTTATGCCTTGCGGCTGTTGATGTAGTCGATGGCTGACTGGAGGGTGACGATCCGAGAGGCTTCCGCGTCGGGAATTTCGGTTTCGAATTCCTCCTCCAGAGCCATGATGATTGCCACCATCCTGTCCGTCCCATCATGGGAGTTGGCCGGGCTGCTCGCTCCCAGGTCTTCGATGAAGCGCTTCTCGCTGGTGATCTCTTCCACGGGCACGTTGAGCTGCTCGGCAATGACCGTCTTCGCACGGTCTTCGATGGTCGGCATGTGATGACTCCTTGACTACGGAGCGAACGGAGGTTGGCCCGTCCGGGTTCCGTTGATCGTTCCGAAAGCGGACGAGCGGCACACCGACGGCACGCGGGACTCAACCGAAAGAGTGAGCGGTCGCATTGAGCAGAGCAGGGATCAGGCGTTCTTGCGATTGCCGTGGTCGTCGCAGGGCAGGTCGGCGGCCGGGTGGTTCATGGTGAAGTCACGGGTGGCCTGGCGCTCGACCTCCGCCATAGCCGTCGGCTCCACGTCGATGATGCCGCCGAAGGGCCGGTCGACGTCCCGGATGATGCACAGCGCCGTAGTCAGCAGCGCTGTGATGACGATGAGGGTGATGAGTTGGCCGCGGTTGTTGCGGCGGGGCAGGCAGATGCCGAGGGCGATCACGGTGATGGCCAGGGTGGCGAGGAGGAACCAGAGGATGGCGCTGGGAATGCTGGCCGTCGCCTGGGTGAGGCGTTCTTCCCGTTCCTCGGAGCGCTTGTTGTCGGCGCTGATGAGCATGCCGAAGACCGGCTTGCCCTCCACCTCGCGGAAGACCCGGCGGAAGTCGGTGGACCATACGCTGGGCGCCGGTGAGCCGTGGCCGTCGGCCATGGCGGGCCATTCCTGGGCGCGTACGGCGCGGGCGTAGCAGACGGCGTCCGCTTGGACCTCGGCTCGCTGGGCTGCGGGTGCGTATTCGGCTGATTCGACGAGCTGGTCGACGGCGCGGGCTTCGCCGCGCGCGGCGGTTTCGGCTTTGCCGTAGGAGCCGTTGGCGGTGACCAGGACGAAGGCGAGGAGCAGGACGGTCAGGGTGAGGAGGGGGCCGACGAGGTCTTTGACGGCCATGCCGGTGTCGTCGTCCTCGTTGAGGAGCCGGGGGCGCAGGTAGCGGTTGGCGGCGAGGCCGGCGAGCAGGGCGAGTACGGCGACGACGATGACAAGAGCCACGGGCGGACACCTCCGGGGGAGCAAGTGAGATGACCCCGGCGTGCGGGGCGCCGGGATCATCTCCCGCGCCGCGTACCGCCTCCAACAGCGGAAACGTCCCCTCGCCCCCGAACGAGCGACGCCCTGTGTGCCAGACGCCCCAACCGGCCCCGGCCCCGGCGCCTCAGTCGTAGAGGAGGGAGGCGGACGTGGTGGTCGGGCCTTGGCGGTCGGGTGTGGTGTAGGCGAAGTTGAGGACGGTACGCCGTACCCCCTGGCGTTCGAGGGGGGTGACGCGGTGGGCGGTGAGGTCGCTGCGCAGGAGGTAGCCGTCGGCCGGCCGGTGGTGCACGCGTCGGGCGCCGGGGGCGTCGAGGGCGGCGAGGTCGCTGCGACCGGGGTGGAATTCCAGGACTCCGCCGTCGTCGGGGTGGGGTGGGGCTTCGAGGAAGATGACCAGGGCGAGGGGGTAGTCGTCGGTGTGGGCGCCGTGGGTGTCGCCGGGGCGGTGCAGGACGTTGAGGACGTGGCGTTCTACGGGGTCGTGCACGGCGACGACCGTCTCGTCCAGGAGCGCGGAGAGCAACCGCATGAGGTTCTGGTCCTCGTAGGACTGTGTGATGAGGGGTGAAGTGCGGGCGATGTGCTCTCCGCCGAGGGTGGTCATGTGGCGGGGGCTGTCGTCCATGCACGGCATGCGGAAGTCCCGCCGCACCGCCTCGGCCTCGAGCCGGCCGGCTTCGCTTCCGAGGTCGGCGAGCCCGGTGGGGGTGATGAGTTGGGGCAGGGGGAGGTAGCCGTCGGCGGTGAACTGCCGGCGCAGGGATGTCCAGCGCGGGGATGCGGGCAACGAGAACACGGCCGATGCATCCCTCAGGCCCGGAAGGGACAAACCCGGCCTCGACCATCTGGATGCGTCCGCCCGCCGGACTGACCGGGTCGTCCCCGATCGGTCCGCCGAGCGAACCGCTGCCCGGGGAAGGCCCAGCAGGCCCGCCCACGAAACCGGCTGTCGCGGCCAGGTGTCAGGTAACGGGCCGCGTGGCGTGCGGGCTGCTGACTAGACCTGAGATGTCCCGCTGCAGGGTGGCCTGGAGTGGTCTTGATCGTGGGTTGGAGCGGTGGCTGGATGGCGGGGTCGGCCCGGGTCGGGAGCGGCACGACGGCCGCAGGACCGAGGCGACGGGATGGGGTGATTGTGGCGGTGCGGGGTGTGGACGTGCTGGTGGTCGGGGCCGGGGTGGTGGGCCGTTCGGTCGCGTTTGCACTGGCCTCGGCGGAGCCGACGGTGCGGGTCGTACTGGCCGGTGCGGCCGGCGGCGCGGGAGCATCGCGTGCGGCGGGCGCGATGCTCGGCACTCTCGGCGAGGTCACCGATCTGGCTGCACGGACCCGGCATGGGCGGCTGCGCACCGAACTTGCGGTCACGGCAGCCGCACGGTGGCCGATTTGGCGGCAGCAGGTACGCGACCGCGCGGGCACCGGGGCCCCGCCGGGGGACGGATACGGCTCCGGCACGTTCGTCATCCTGAACGCAGCCTCCTCGGCTCTGGACGACGCCTCCTTCACCGCAATCAGCCGGGCTGCGGCCGAGCACGAGCTGGGGTGTCATGCGACGGTCCCGTCGGACATCCCCGGACATCATCCGCTGGACAACGACCGTGCCCTGCGCGCCTGGTACCTCCCCAAGGAGGGCTTCCTCGACGCCCGGGCCTGGCTGACCACCCTGGATGCCGCCCTGGCCGCCCTCCCGAACGTGACCCGCACACCGGCCGGCACCCTCACCGCCCCGCCTGCCGACGGCTACCTCCTCGATACCCCCGCCGGCGCCTTCCGCGCCCCGCGCGTAGTGGTGGCGGCCGGCGCCTGGACCACCCCGGTCCTCGAAGCCGTGGACCCGCACCTGCCGGTGGTACCGGTCCTGGCCGCAGCCGGAACCGCCCTGACCGTCACCGGGCAGGAACCCCTTCCCGCGGTGATCCGCACTCCCAACCGGGCCTACGCCTGCGGGCTGCACGCCGTCCCGCAGGCAGACGGGTCCCGCTACATCGGCGCCAGCGCCCACCCCAGCCTGACCCCGGTCCCCCGTCCCACGGCCGGAGCCCTGCGCTTTCTCCTCGATGCCGCGCTCGGCCAGCTCGACCACCACCTGGCCACAGCCGGCGTCACGTACACCCATCACGGCAACCGGCCCATCGCCCTGGACGGCCACCCCGTCATCGGCCCCACCCCCAAAGACGGCCTGTGGGTGGCGTCCGGCACCCACCGCGACGGCCTCCACCTCTCCCCGCTCATCGCGACCACCCTGGCCGACGCCCTCCTGGCCCCCACTGGCACCGCCGCGGCCCTGCCCGGGCCGCTCGCCGCGTTCACGCCTTCCCGCCCGCTGATCACGGATCTCACCGCCAAGGAGGCGGCCACCGAGGCCGCAATTCACCACACGGCGCTCGCGGCCGAGGCCCGCATGCGCCCGCCCCTGACCGGGGCGTGGCCCCGGATGCTGGCCGAGTCGTACCAGGTCCTCATGGAGAGCGCGTACGCGGCCATGCCCGACGGGTACGTCCCACCCCCGGACCTTGCCCCCCTGGCCTACGAGGAGAGCGGGCCGGCTCTCGCGGAACTAGCCGCCGCCCACCTGGACCGCCACAGCGCCCATTTCGGGTAGCCGACGCCAGACCCCTGCGTCCGAGGGCACGGCCGCAGCGTTCCGCCGTTCCGCGCCGGGCATGGTCGTGGCCACACCGGCCCGAGGGCGGCGGGGGCGTCCAGGTGCCCGGCCTGGGCGAACTGCGAGGGTGATGGGCTGGTGTCAGGTCAGGAGGAATGCGGCTGCGGTGGTGGCTCCGACGCCGGCACCGGCCGCGGTCTGGGCGACGCTGTGGTAGGTCAGTGCGACGCGGGACCAGCACACGGCCAGGGTCAGGCCGTAGGCGAGGAGCCACCACGGGGAGTGGGTCACGGCGAGCATCGCGGGGATCGCGGAGGCGACCGCGCTGTCGACGCTGATCTTCCAGACGTGGTTGACGGCCAGCAGGACGACGGTCATCGCCCACAGGGCGAGCATCGCGAGGAGGATGCCGGTGGGGGCGTGGCCGAGGATCATGATGATTGAGCCGAGGCCGATGGAGGCCAGGATGACCAAGAAGATCGGGGGCCGTTTGGTGCGGTCGACGATGTTGCGGTCTTCCCAGGTGCCGCGCTTGCGTTCCCACTGGATGTAGGCCGCGGGAATGATCCCGGCGCACAGGGCGCCGAGCAGCCCCCAGGGGATGCCGCTCCAGTTGCCGGCGGCGGCCAGGCCGATGCCCGGCATGCCGGCGAGCAGGACGTTGCGCGGCTGGAGTACGTCCGTGACGGTCCGGGCCACCGTCGTGCGGTCCACCCGCTCGCCCCCCGCAGGGCGGCCGGGCTGCCCGCCCGGCTGGTGTGGGTGTTCGTGTGTGCCCGTAAGCACGGGGCCGTCGGACGGTGTGGCGGTCATGTCCTTCTTCCTCTGCAGCATCGTCGGGCCTACAGTCCCAGCCGCCGCTGTCGTGAGGCGTAACTGTCCAGTGCCTCACGCAGGTCTTCGCGGGTGAAGTCGGGCCACAGCCGCTCGCAGAAGTACAGCTCCGACTGCGCTGTCTGCCAGGTCAGATACCCCGACAGACGCTGCTCGCCCGAGGTGCGGATCACCAGGTCCGGGTCCGCGAGTCCCGCCGTGCCCAGATGGGACGCGAACTCCCCCTCCCACCAGGACAAGTCCCCGCCCGGCTCCTGCGGTTCTCGGTCACGGTACTTTTCCGCCAGGGACCGGGCCGCGGCGACGATCTCCCGCCGGCCGTCGTAGGCCACAGCGATATTGGCCTGCACGCCCTCCACCTGCTCGGTGCGCCGCTGCACGTCCTCGAACGCCTCCGCGACCGAAGCGGGCAACAACTCAAGGGCTCCGATCACCCGGACCCGCCAGCGCTGCGCCTCGGCGAGACGCCCGCACAGGCTGATGAACGACTGGTAGAGACCGGCCAGTTCCTGGGGGCTGCGCTGCAGGTTCCTGACGGACAGGATCCACTGCGTCACCATGGCGACCCCTTCCTCCTCGCACCACTGCAGGACATCAGGGATCTTCCCGATGCCGTAGCGGTGCCCCTCGGGCACGCTGAGACCACGCTGGGCAGCCCAGCGCCGATTGCCGTCGAGAACGAGAGCGACATGCGCCGGCACTTCCGAGCGCACAGAGGCAGTGAGTAGAGAACGTTCGGTCATGGCGGCTCCCAACCAGAGGCAATGAAGAGGACACAAAAGGGAACAGGCCCACGAACAACAAGGACACGGCGCCTTGCGCGACCAGGGGAATCGCTGCTCCAGGAACCCGGCGCCACGGAAGCTGGATCGGGTCACACCGCCAACTGTGCTGAGGAGACAGGTGCAGTGGGGAGAGCCACGTGAGCGCGCGCGTGATCTTCATCCACACGTGTGAATACGCCGCCTCGTGGCAATGGGCGGACACCGCTGTGGGGTGTGTGAGGATCCCCCTCAGCCTCACGGACACGGCACACTTTCACGCCCGGCGCGCAAAGCGCTCAGGCGGCTGCTCACGCCGGGTTCGAGCCGAGCAGCACCGCTCCACCGCACCGTTCACTCTTGCCGCAGAGATCCCAGGGCGACCTGACGTCCGCGAGGATCCATCAATCAACTGGCCGCGCACACCGTACCCGGCCCGAGCCAGTCAGGGCCCAGTACCGGGACAGCAGATCAGTTCCTGGTGGCGTCGAGCCGCGAAGCTCTGGACTTTGGCACTGCCCTTGGCGAGCAACTGCTCGCCAAGGGCATCGGTCACTCCCGCTCTGCAGACCAACGAGGCGCCACCACAGCCGGCACGGGTTGAACATGGCGACGCCCCACTGGCCGAGGGCCCCCGGCGGGGCATCTACGTGGTCGGCTCAGACCGGCTGGATGTTCTCCGCCTGCGGGCCCTTCTGACCCTGCACGACGTCGAACTCGACCTTCTGACCCTCCTGCAGCTCACGGAAACCCTGGGCGGCGATGTTCGAGTAGTGCGCGAAGACGTCAGCCCCGCCGCCGTCCTGCTCGATGAAACCGAAGCCCTTCTCGGCGTTGAACCACTTCACGACACCCGTAGCCATGCTGCTCTCCTCAACGTACGCAGTCGCCGACGCCCGCATACCGCGACCGCCACGCCCGCACCGCGCCGCCCGACCACGGTCCTGGACACCGAACCGACCTGTAACTGCGATCACGGGCGAGCAGCGCTTGCAACCACGACTGCTCCTAGCAACCACGCTATCGCCCCGAGCGCCCGGTGGTTCAGCAGACACGAACACTGGGACGCCGGGGCCCTCTCCGACACCGCCGAAGTCACTTCTCCTCTGCCCGCGCACAGATTCCGAGGCGTCACCTTCGACAAACAGCGCGCGCTGGCCCGTCCTAGGCTCGCTGTCAGCGCTGCTGTTTCGGAAGACCCCACTCGTTCCTCGCACGGCCTTCGGCTCTGGTCCGGCGGATGCGGCGCGACCATTCCGGCAGCCACCAGTTCGCCCGCCCCGCAAGCTGCATAGCGGCCGGCACCAGCAACGCGCGGACGAGGGTCGCATCCAGCAGGACGGTCACCGCCAGTCCGGTCCCCAGCAGTTTCAGCGAGGTGATGCGGGACATGGCCAGGGCGCTCATAGTGATCACCACCACCAGAGACGAGGCACTGATGAGACGTCCGGTGCAGGCCATGCCGTAGACGATCGAGGAACGGCACTCTCCGGTCGCCCTGTACTGCTCCTTGATGCGCGACAGCAGGAAGACCTCGTAGTCCACGGATAGGCCGAGGGCGATGCAGATCGTCAGCAGGAGCATGCTGATCTCCAGCTGCCCGGTAACCGTGAAGCCGCCCATGCCGAGGCGTCCTTCTTGGAAGACGGGGACCATGCAGCCGATGCCGGCGCTCAGGCTGAGTACGGCTAGGGCAACCGTCTTGATGGAGACGAACAGGCCGCCCGTGAAGGACAGCACCACGAGCAGCGCACTGCCCCCGGCCAAGAGGGCGGCCAGCGGAATGCGGCGGGCGAGCTCCGCCTTCGTGTCCGCCGTACGGGCAGTGATTCCGCCGACGACCCGAGGGGCGAAGGCAGGCAGTGCACGAATCCGCTCCAACACGCCTTCGGATGCGGTTGCTTGGGCACCCGAGGGCAGGCGTACGGTCAAGAGCACAGCACCGTCGCGGGCGAACCGGTGGTGTGCCGGAGCCGACGGGGCGATTCGGCTGCCGTCGCGGTAGGAGCCGGTGACCGTGTCCACACCGGAGACGCCGTCGATCGACGACAGCCCACGAGCGTAACGGTCCACCCTCTCAGCGACACCCGCCGCCCGGGGATCGCCCACGCTCAGCACCATGGGCAGTCTGGTCCCGGCAACCTCCGGAAATTCGGTCCTCACGAGCTCACTGGTCTGTCGCACCTGAGTGGACTCCGGCAGTACGCGCTCGTCGGCAACACCGAACTGCGCCTTGTTCAACGGCATCGCGCAGCTCAGCAAGAGCACCGCCGCCGAAGCACCCCACAACACAGGGCGCCTGGTGGCGGCGCTTCCCAGGCGCGCCCACAGCCTGCTGTACCCGGGAACGGTCGGGATCGCCTTGGGCGTGCCCAAGGTCTTGTCCGCCTGGAACGGCAGCACCCTTCGCACCCGGCCGAACAGCCATCGATCCAGTCGTGCGGCAGGAAGCACACTGACCCGCAACAGCACCGGATAGACAAAGACCGCGGTCAATGCGGCGAAGGCGACCACGGCGATGCCACCGGCTGCCAGCGAACGCAGAAACGGCACCGGAAAGACGAGCAGTGCCGCCAGGCAGGCGATGACCGTGGCGGCCGAGAACAGCACGGCATGCCCGGCCGACCGGACAGCCAGGACGACGGCGTCGGCTACCTCCGCTCCGCGCGCCATCTCCTCACGACAACGCATCAGGACCAGGAGGCCGTAATCCACCGAGAGGCCGAATCCGAGTGCCGCTGTGACGTTGACGGCGAAAACGGAGACGGGCATCACGAGCGTTAGTCCGTTCAGCACCGCCAGCGTCGCCGCGATGGAGACGACCGCGATCACCATCGGCAACAACGCCAGGGCGGCCGACCGCAGGGTCACCATCAGGATGAGCAGCACGAAGGGCGCGGCGGCCATCTCGGCACGGCGTAGGTCCTCTCTGCTCAGCCGGACTGCTTCCGCATTGCTCCACACGGGTCCGGTCACGGCCACGGAGACGTTCCCGTGCGTCCCGGCCAGGCGCGGGACGAGGCGCTGCGCCGTGTTGACTGCCTGGGCCCCGGTTCCGGTCAGCTCGACACCGATCAGGGCGTCGTGCTCGTCACGAGACAGCAGAGCGGGCAGTGCCGTGTCCCAATAGCTCCACACCCGTGCCACGCCCGGTTGATCGGCTGCCGCGCGGGCAAGGGCACGGCCCCGGGCAGCCGCCTCGCCGTATTTCATCGAGGTTCGGCCGGAGACCAGGAACATCAAATCGGCGGACCGCTGGTCGAATTCTTCTTCGATCAGACGGTCGGCCCGGTCGGACTCGGTCCCGGTGGCGGTGAACCCGGACGGAGTCAACCGGGATGAACACCCGATCACAGCCGGAAGAAGAGCCAGCCCCAGCACCGAGACCAACGCCAATACCCGCCACGGGTTGCCGCGAATCCACTTCACCGTGAGCATGGGTCGACTTTACCTATAGGAACGTTCCGCTGCCGGGCATATCCGCGCACTTGCGATAGAAAAGGGGCATGAGGACAAAGGTCGACACCTCCGCCGCCGGCAGTCGCGGAAAATCTGGAGAACCGCACTATACGATTTCCGTCGCTCGTGACGAAAATACGATCCTCGAAGCCCAGCAGCTGCGCTTCCGAGTATTCAATCAGGAACTCAAATCGAGATATCACGCGGAGCATGGCCTGGAGATGGACGGAGTTGACCAGTATTGCGATCATCTCGTCGTCCGCCGCGCTGACACCGGTGAAATGGTCGGCATGCACCGCCTCCTCCCGCCCGGGGGTGCCGCGCAGGCGGGCGGCCTGACGTCAGAGGCCCTCTTCGATCTGAGTCCGCATCACGCGCTGAGGCCGGCGCTCGTCGAGCTCACCCGGGTGTGCGTTCACCCGGACCACCGCACCGGTCCTGTCATCGCCATGCTGTGGGCGGGAACGATCCGATACATGACGCGCGGCGGCCACGCCTGGCTCTCAGGACGCATGACCTTCCCCCTCTTCGATGGTGGCGCCCTGGCCGCAGCCTGTCGGGACCACGTGGCGGCCGGCGGTCACATCGCGCCCGACCGCTATCACGTACGCCCCCACACCCCCTGGATGCCCACGGCGAACGACCACCGACCCGGGCTTCCGATGCCGCCCAAACTCCGCGGATACCTGCTTGCCGGCACATGGGTGTGCAGTGAGTTCGCCTACGACTCCCAGCACGACGAGGTCAGTCTCTACCTCCTGCTCTCCCTTGAGAACACCGATCCGCGCCGGCGGCAGTTCCTCATGTCACTGGGAGAACGACTGACCTCCTGACGCCCCTGCGAGAGTTCGCCGTTCGGGCCAGCGGCGCAGCGTGATGCGGTAAAGCGTCGAGGCCTGGCGCATGAAAACGATCTCGCTGGCCCGCAGGTAGGTGCGGTACCGCAGGTAGGCGTCGGGACCGACGAGCAGCTGGGCCTCCTCCCGGGCCTGAAACAGCCGGGAGGACCAGCCGCGCAGGGTGCGGGCGTAGTCCGCGCCGTCCTCTCGCAGTCTGGTGATCGCGAAGTACGGCTCGCACGCGGTGGCGATCTCGGACAGCCGCGGCAGCGCCGATCCGGGGAAGACCTCCCCTGCGAAGAAGTCGGGCACCGACTCGTCGTGTTCCGCATGATCGGTCAGCGCGATCGTTTGGAGGCTGAGCCGACCGAGCGGCGGCAGCCATCCGGCGCAGCGCGCGAAGAAGGCGCGGTAGGCCCCGATCCGTTCGTCACGGGACATGTCCTGATGGGCGAAGTGCTCGAACGCGCCGATCGAGACGATGCCGTCGTACCGCTCTGCCGTCTCGTGGTCCCGCCAGTCCTGGAGCTCGACGTCCACACCGGCCAGCCCGAGCGAGCGCACGTGCGCGTCCTGGTCGGCGCTGAGGGTCAGACCGACCGCCTGCCGGACACCGGCCTCCTCGACGGCCGTCCGCAGCAGGCTCCCCCAGCCGCAGCCGATGTCCAGCAGCCGTCCGCCCGCCGTGACGCCCGCTTGGTCGAGGTGGTACCGGAGCTTGGCGTGCTGTGCCTGCGCCAGCAGGTCCGTGTTCCCGGGCGCGCCCGTGATGCCGTCCCACAGGGCGCAGGAGTACGTCAGGCCCGGATCGAGCCACAGGGCGTAGAAGTCCTTGCCGATGTCGTAGTGGGCCTGGATGTCCGCAGCGGTGGCACCGGTGCGAGGGCGTTGGCCGGTCCGGGTGTTCACGGGCCGCCTCTCTCGTCGTACGAAGTGGATGGGTCCGGGCAAGGGATGAGGGCAGGAGGAGCGGCCGCCCTCATACGGTCGAACAGGCGACTGGAGCGTTCGGCCCTGGTCCGCAGCTCGTCGAGATGGCGGCCGATGCGGTCACGGGCCTGCTCGCCGGCGGGGCCGAGACCGGAGCGGGTCATCACTCCCAGGGCACGCAGCAGTGGCTGGAGCACACGCTGCCTGTGGATGTCGAGGTCATAGATGCCGAACGCGGCGATCCGCATGGCACGCTGCCGGTAGCCGGCAATGGTGGTACTCGGCCACTCGAAGGAGCAGATGACGTCGGCGAGGGCGCAAACCGCGCCGTCGGGGTCCAGTTCCAGCGCGGCGGTGTACACGTCGCGATAGAAGATCATGTGAAGGTTCTCGTCAGCCGCGATCCGCGCGGTCAGCTGACGGGCCACCGGATCGGCGCAGGCCAGTCCGGTGTTGCGGTGGGCCTCACGGGTGGCCAGCTCCTGGACGGTGACGTAGGCCAGACCGTGCAGCAGGGACGTGTGGCCGCTGGTGTAGCCGGTGGACACGTGCCGCATGCGCTGGCGTTCCAGGGCCAGGGGGTCCACGGCACGGCGTGCGTGCAGGTAGCCGCGCAGCGCGTGGGCGTGGCGGTCCTCCTCGGCCGTCCAGCGGTGTACCCAGGTGCCCCAGGCGCCGTCACGGCCGAATTGGGTGGCGATCTCGAAGTGGTAGCTCGGCAGGTTGTCCTCGGTCAGCAGGTTGACCGTCAGTGCGTCCGCCACGACCTCCGGGAGCTCGGACTGGTCGGCCTGCCAGGGGGTGCCGTCGAGGGGACCGTCGAAGTCGGAGGCCCGGCTCCAGGGAATGTAGGCGTGGGGGAACCACTCCGTTGCGTTTGCCAGGTGGCGGTCCAAGAGCGTGGCCACGGTCGGCTCCAGCTCCGCCAGGTGATCGAGGGGGAGGGTCATCACGCAGGCTCCTGATGCGTCGGCCGATTTCAGGGGCGCTGGAACACGAGAGCCGCGTTCTGGCCGCCGAAACCGAAGGAATTGGAGAGCACCGTCTCCAGCCGGGCGGGCCGTGGAACCTTGGTGACGACGTCGAGGTCGATCTCCGGGTCCATCCGGTCGAGGTTGGCGGTGGGCGGGATGAGCTGATGGTGCAGAGAAAGCACCGAGCAGACGGCTTCCACGGCCCCGCTGCCCCCGAGTAGATGCCCCAGGACTCCCTTGGACGCGGTCACGGGAGGCGGGGTGTCGAAGACCCGGCGCAGCGCCGTGGCTTCCGCGATGTCGTTCATCGGTGTGGCGCTGCCATGGGCGTTGACGTGCCCCACGTCGCGCGGTGCGAGTCCGGCACCGTCCAGCGCCGCGTGCATGGCCCGGACCGCGCCGTCGCCCGCGGGGTGGGGGACCGTCGGGTTGTGGGCATCCCCCGAGAAGCCGTAGCCGGTGAGCCTGGCGTACTCCCGGGCCCGCCGGGCCCGGGCGTGCTCGGTCCTTTCGAGGACGAGGACTCCGGCGCCCTCGGACAGGACGAAGCCGTCCCGGTCGACGTCGAAGGGACGGGACGCTCCGGCCGGGTCGTGCACGCGGGTGGACAGGGCGCCCATGCGCCAGAAGAGTGCCGAGCCCAGACGATTGCAGCCGGAGTCGGACCCGCCGGCCACGGCGATGTCGCACGCGCCGGATCGGATCAGCATGCTCGCGATGCCGATGGCGCTGGCACCGGACGCACAGGCGGTGGTGACGCCCAGAGTGGGGCCCAGCGCCCCGAGCATGGTCCCGACCTCGCCGGCGGCCATGTTCGGCAGGCTGCGGGGCAGGACCGTGGGCGACAGAGCCAGGAGGCGGCCCTTCTCCAGGATCTGGCAGGCCTTGATGGTGGTGTCGTGGCTCGATCCCCCGGTACCGATCACCACCGCCACCCGGCTGCCGTCCCACAGCGTGGAGTCCAGCCCTGCGTCGGCGACGGCCTCCTTGGCCGCTGCGTGAGCGAAACGGATGAACCGGTCGGTGCGCCACGCCAGGCCGGGAGCCAGGGCTGGCTCGAGATCGGCATCCGCCACCCTGCAGGAGATCGTCACCGGCAGCCCGTCCATCGACGGATCGTGGGCCGCCGTGGGGACGCCGCCGCAAAGGCGGTCCCAGGTAGCGCCGACACCCACTCCTGCAGGAGTGACCATTCCCAGCCCGGTGACGGCCACGGCGTGGCGGTTCATGCGTCGTTCTTCGCAGCGGCCCCAGCCGTCCGCAGGACCTGGTCCACGGCCGCGACCGCCTGGGAAAGCGTGGTGTCGAGGTTCATCTGCTCGAGAAGGCTTTCCTGGACATCGACTCCAGTCTGCTCTTCGATCACCACGACCAATTCCATCACGGCAATCGAATCGAGCTCCAGATCCGAAAACCTGACCGACCCGTCCAGTTTCGTCGGATCGATCTGAAAATGCGACTGAAGGAGATCCTTCAGTCGCGCCTCAGTGAATTCTTCGACGATCTGAGAGCCCATGAAAAACCACCACTTCCGTTACCTCTCCGGCGTTTCCGGTGAGGGCGCCCCTCACTCCTACCACGCCCGCGATCCCCTGAAGAAGTCATTTCTAAAGCGTATACAGAAGTGTTCATTCGTATGCAGCAATTTCCGGGTGCAGGTGGTCGCGCGGCCTTGATGACCTCGCGGGGACGGCTCGGGGCCACGGCAGGGGCCGACAGCAGAGGGGACGTAGAAACGGGCGACGAGGGCCGTGGCCAGGCTCAGCCGACGGGAGCGCGGTGGCGGAAGGATGCGACCGCGATGGTGCGCCTGGTGGTGGCCTCGCTGATGGCGAGGTCGCTCTTCTGGTGGACCGGGTCGTCGGGATCGTACGAGGTGCGCAGCGCGACGGTGAGGGTGGCATCCAGGTCGGCATTGGCGAGGTAGCAGATGCGGGCGTCGAGGAGTGTGCGGTCGAGGAAGGCGCGGTCGGTGCCACCGGAGGCCCGCCATTGGTGGAGCTGAGCACGCTCCACAATGGGGAAGAACGCGGCGAAATAGAGCAGGCCGACCCCGTTGACATCGCAGACGACATCGACGGGGTGTTCCAGGACGAGGTCGGGTGCCGAACGGGGCCAGTGGGAGCGCTCGGAGTCGGGGAAGACCCCGAGGTCGCGGGCGCGTGCGCAAAGGTGGCGAGGGCTGTCCGCGTGGGGCAGATGCACGTGAGTGAAACCAACCGGTGCGCTGCGCACGAGCGCGACGTTGCTGCGGGGATCGCTGCGCGAGACCCACACGTTGAGGTTCTCGACGT
Organism: Streptomyces sp. TBY4; assembly: GCF_024213195.1. Taxonomy (GTDB): domain Bacteria; phylum Actinomycetota; class Actinomycetes; order Streptomycetales; family Streptomycetaceae; genus Streptomyces. Next base: position 52,630 of record NZ_JANAVF010000016.1, read on the forward strand.
ACAGGCAGTCCGGGCGAGGTCGGCTGGACATCTCGTCCGCGTCGAAAGGCAGCGGCGGCTGCCCCTCTGCTGTGATCCGGCGGATCCGGTGCACCGTCACCACGGACAGGCGACCGCTGTTGAAGACCAGGGAGTCGACCTCGATGCGTTCGCCGAACGTCAGATTACGGGGATGGAATCGGGAACCGGAGGTGAGGCGGTAGTAATAGAAGGCAAGGTAAGACGGTAGTCCCCGTGCGTCGCGGGCGTTGAACACGTCCAAGCCGCACACCATGCTGACGGTCTGCCACGTCCAGTCGCCCACGCACGCGACCAGGTTCTGCAGGGGCCCACACATCCCAGGTTGCACGATCATCGTCCGGCGCACCGACGCCGGGCCGGTCCGTTCCACCTTACAGAAAGGCACAACGACGTCTGGAGGAGCCAGCACATCACTCACCACAATCCCTCTTCCAGACCCGAGGCCCAGGGACGCCGGTACAGGGGCGTCGGAACCTGCGAAAACGAAGATCGTCCCTGCACCCCTCCAAGTTCAAATCTCCTGCCGCTAAATGGGTTACCACGGCATCGAACCAGCCAGGCGCCGACGAAACTCCGGAAGGCCGCTACGCCATGCTCATCCATCCCGACTGCGACGATCCCGACCGGCTCCTGCTGGCCGCGCAGTGCATGGTGGCCCTGTTCGCGGTGGACGACTACTACTGCGACGACGAGCGCACCGGATCGGATTCCGCGCTGGTGGGAAACCGTTTCACCCTCGCCCAGAGCGCCCTGGACCCCGCCCACCTGGTGGGCGGCTGGGGATACCAGGAGCAACTCGAGCTGGCACTCACCTCGGATCCCGTCCTGGTGGCGCTGCGCTCCTACATCGGCAACGTCGCGAGCATCGCCACCCCCGCCCAAGTGGGCAGGGTCCGCCACGAGACCGTGGCCATGTTCGTGGCCATGAACGGCGAAGCCGGCTGGCGGACCACGAAGACGACCCCCGCAGTGTGGGAGTACTTGGCTGCACGGCAGGTCAACAGCTTCCTGCCGTGCATGACGCTCATCGACGTGATCGGCGGATACGAGCTGCCCGCCACGCTCTACAGCCACCCGCCGGTACGCCGGGCGACCATGCTCGCGGCCAGCACGAGCATCATCCTCAACGACCTGTACTCGATGGCCAAGGAGTCCGAACCCGGTATCGGCGATGGCGGACTACCCGACGTCATCGCCGCCGAACAGGGCTGCACCACCCATGAAGCGGTCCGCCTGAGCGCCGCTTACCACGACGAACTCGTCCGCGAATTCGAAACCGCACACCGCGAACTCACCGCCACGATCCCCTCACCACAACTCTGGCGCTACCTCACCGGACTCCACTCATGGCTCGGCGGAAACCACGAATGGCACGCCACCACTGGCCGCTACGCCACGGGAACCTGCGACCGCAGTCTGTGAGGTCGGACGCACCCTCGGAGAAGCGTTGCGCGCCGCGGGTGTGCTGGAGCAGATCGCCGCCTGGGTGGGCGAGGAGACCACCGGCCCGCTGTGTGACAGCGGTATGTCCGCCGAAGCGGTGGCCAACGCGCTCGGAACCGCCCACTCCAAGGCCCTGCTCCTGCTCCTCACCGCGCGAGGACAGGTAATGGCACGCACCACAGCGTCCGCACGCGACTGGACGTCCGCGTCCCGGGACGCGACCGCGGTCGTCCTGATCAAGTTTCGATGTGGGCGACCGCGACACGGTGCGCTGTGCGGTGACGAAGTACAGGACGCGGACGTTTTTCCGCCAGTGACGGTTAGCATGCGCTTCGGCCTGCCGGGCTGATGCCGCCGCCGCGCTGCCACGCCTGCACGGGCGCCGCGCCCGCGCGGACGGTTCGTGCAGTTCAGCCCCGGCGGTGCACGAGCGGAGTGTTCGCGCCATCGTCGGGTTCCAGCCGTTCCCACGGGAGTGCCCGCCCCATGGTGATCTCCGATGGAACGCTCTGACCAGGAAGGCAGCGTGCCGTCCTGTGAGGAGAGACCATGTCCGACGCCACGCCCAGCCCCGAGAGCACCGACCTCGGCACGATCCCCGGATCCGGCGACGGCCCCGCAGCGCCCGCTCTGGGATCGATCCCGGTCACCGAGATCCACCCCGAAGCCGACAGCGGCTTGACCGTGGTGGCCCCGGCCGATGTGAAGACGGAAGACGTGGGCCTCTTCAGCGTCCGCTATAAGGGACTGGTGCCCACGCTCGTCCTCACGGGCGGCACGATCGCCCCTTCCCTGATCACTGTCGTGGATGGATCCGGGAACGTCCTGGCCGAGTACGAGGCACGCCCTGCCCCGAAGCGGATCACGAGCCGGATGCTTCCCGACGACCAGAACGACCTCGTCTGCGCCACCCCCGACTGCAAGCCCATCAGCCTGGCCAAGTAGGCGGCGAGCACCTTGCCGCTGCCGGCCCCGGGCACCCCTTCGAGGGAGTCCGGTTCGCCGCGACCTGGGGAAGCCGTGACGTTCCGCCCCCAACTGGGGGCGCAGGTGAGCGCCGACCGAGCCGTGAACCGGGCGGCGTCACCCGCTCCGCTCGCCGGGCGCGGCGGAACGTACCAGCAGATCCCCGGTCAGCCAAACCGGGGAATCGCCGGATCAGGCTCCGGACACAGGCCCATCACGCCACGGCGTACTCTCCGAAAGTAGTCGCCTCGCGCTCCAGGTCCCGCTCGGACCGAAGCGTCAACTCCAGGGCACCGGTGTCGTGATGACCGAGCCCTGTCACGTCACGGGCGAAGCCGGGCACAAGGTCGAGCTGGCGCCCAACTGCGATCAGGCCGTAAGGCAGGGCCAGGTTCCCCCGAGATGTTGCGGTAGCGAACCAGGTGCCTGAACGTGTCCCGGCGGTCGAGCAGACACGCGGAATGAGTTTGGGCCTTCTCCTGATCGTCACCGTACGTGTTCAGGAGAGGAGTTCGAGGGCTCTGTCGGAACCAGGGTCACGCCGAGTCCAGCACCCACGACAAAGCCGCCTACCATGCGAGGTTCGTCCTCGCGCGGAAGGCGGCTTTTGGCGCTGATGCATCATCAGAAAACGCATCGGGTGTGCGTCAAAACGTGCGTCACGAGCTTCGAATCTGCGTCAAGATATCGCCCGTAACGCCCACAGCGCACATAACGCACACTGCCCTAACCTGCAGGTCAGAGGCCCTTCCCGATGGATTCAAGGATCGCCACGCACTCGACATGATGGGTCATCGGAATAAGATCTAACAAAAACAGGTCAAAGGAAAGCGCAGGTCAGCGGCCCGTGATGCGCAAATTGGACAGGCCGTCCGTGTGCGTTACGTGCAGAGTGGGCGCTATGTGCAGCATGCTGACGCTCTTTGCCCACCTCTGGTCACGGCAAACGGGGCCCTAAGCTACCCAGGAAGCTGGTCAGGCACGAAGGCGGCACCGCCGGCTCCACGCGGGTGTCCGGAGAGAACCATGCCGGTCTGGCTGACGGTCCTACGCCCGCGCCAGAACTCTCGGCGAGACGCTCGCTCCGTCTCTCTGCGTGTGCTGCCGCGCCCCTCCAGCAAGGTTGGGATCTTGGTCGGCGGTACTTCCGGGAGGCGAAGCGCCCTGGCCCGGCCCGGTCAGGTGCCTGGAACGGCGTGGCAAGCGTGCCACGCGCCCTGCTCCGGCGCGGCGCCTGGGAGCGCATGCATCGCGGGTATGCGCACCGCAGGGCCACGGTTTCAGGCATGCTGGTGAGCATGAGCAGCAGGTACGCACAGCTTCGGCCGTACACCCTGCCGAGCTCGCTCGGGGAGCTGATCGGGCCGGTGGACGGCCTTGTGCTCCTGCCCCGGCACCTGGACTGGGGCCCGCACTACGAGTACGACCTGGCCGACGAAGCCGACGTACTGCTGATGTATGAGCGGGTCATCCGCGAGGCGCAGACGCCCGACGACCTGCACGCCCACCTCAATGCCGACGTGCTGCGGAGCCACTGGCGCGCCCTGTTCCTGCCCCGCCCGGCGAGAGCCGCGTGGGAGGCTGGCTTCCCCGAGCTCGCCAGCGCGTCGGCGGCGGCCCCGTAGTGGAAGATCTGCACCGTCGGCTGATCCACATTGGTCTGGAAGCGCTCGCCGAGGACTTCGGCTACCGACTCGCGGGCGGACACGCCGTCCAGGCCCATCAGTGACGACGTCGACCTGTTCACCCCGATCGTACGCGCCGAAGGTGAGCTGCCGCAGGCAATCGCACGGCTCGCCGAGGCCTACCGGACCGCCGGGTACCTGGTCCAAGTGACCCAGCAGGCACAGGTCTATGCCCGCCTACGTGTCACGGATCCCGACTCCGGCGCGCAGTCCACGGTGGAACTGGTCGGCGACCTGCTCCACCGGTCGAATCGGACCTCGGCCCGGTCCTCCACTTCGACGACCTGGCCGCGGCCAAGAGCGGGGCTCTGTTCGGCCGCACCGAAGCCCGGGATGCCATCGACGTCAACACGCTTCTGAAGGCACCGCTTCCGGTCGGCCCACTTGTCCTGGCGGCCCGATTGGCTGTACGGGTGCTCGATCATCAGAATCTGCGCCCGCTCCGGATCCTCGGACAGCGGAAATTTCCGCTTGATGGTCACCGTGTACCTGAAGTCGCCTACGACCAAGTCCAGCCCGCCCTCACGCTGGGAGGGACGAGAGGGGATGTATGTGCCGTCGTACCCATGGGCCCGGCTGTGGTAGTTCTCGTCCATCGGGTGCTCGCGTACCGCATAGCCGCGTTTCACCGCTTCCGCGCACAGGCCCTGGAGCAGGCGCAGGGCCCTGCTCCGAAGCGTCGCGGACACGGCGAGCCGGCGCCGGTCTTCCTTGAGGGCAGCCACCACCGGGTGAAGAGAGCACAGTCGGGCGGGCACAGGGACGAGCGGCGCACTCTCCGGCCTCGCGCTCTTCGCGTTGCGATGCGGCCCGTCTTCGAGGGAGATCTGAAGGTCGCGGTTCCACAAGCGGAGCCTCTCGATGCGCTTCCCCGGCGGCGTGAGGTTGTACCGCTTCGCGTAGTCGACGGCCCGCCGGTATTCGGCTTCCGCCGCCTCGTCGGGCTCCGGGATGACCACCCGCCCTTCAGCCACGAGCCGTTCGATCAGCTCCGCCGCCCTGGCCCGCCGGCCCCTGGCGGCCAGAGCCCGTTCCGAGTACGGCACAGGCATCTTCCTGGCGCCTTCCTGGGGCGCGGCGGCATACCGCGGATCCTCAGGATGGTGGCCGTGCTCCAGATAGAACTCCCCGGCCTCGGTGACCTCGGCCCGCACCGCCCCACTACGGCGAATGACAGCCAGCACCCCTCGGTCTCGCAGGGCATACGCGGAGAGCCGCTCAGTCGACGCCAAGCCCAACTCCTCGCCGGCACCCAGCCGCCGCAAGAGCGCTCGCTGACGGTCGTTCAACCGTGACCACCGCTGCACACGCCCACCTCACGCTCTAAACCGGCAAATACCTCCCCTTTACCGAACATCGACCGACACCGGGCCGAGAACTGGTGAAATGATCCCTCCCCGATCGGCATCGGCTAGTTTCCCGGCGGCTGAAGGAAGCGGCGGGGCGGTTCGGGGGCGATCAGGCCTGGACGTACCCGTCGACCCACCGTTGGGCACGGGCATCTGCGGACACGAGGTCCTCGCCCGGCCGATCACCGCAGACCAGATGCTGCTGCCCTTCGGCACGACGGCATCGATTGATAATGATGGTCGTAGTACGAGTCCGGCCCGGTCCCCCGCAGGGGAGTGCGCCGGACCTCGTGATCAGCCGTGTGGGCTCGCCAGGTCTAGGCGGCGCGGGCCGTACCCCCGGCGCGGCGCAGCCGGTGGACCCCTCGACTCCCTCACTGTTGGCCGCGGCGCGACGAAGGACGGCTTGCAGAAGCTGATCAGCTCGTGGGGGTGGCCTGCTCCTGGAAGGTCGCGAACCATTCGGCGATCGTCTTGGGGTCGCGCAGCACTTCGATGTCGTCGAGCGGGTCAGTGTGGGTCCGCCCGGCGGTCCAGACCGGGGTCAGCGCCGCGGCGAGGGCGGCCGAGGCCTGGTCCAGCCGCTCCAGCGACTCCCTTTGGAGGGTCATCAGCCGGGTGAGGGCCAGCTCGGGTGCCACGGCGGAGAAGGATGCCGCCAACCCGTCCGGAGCGCGGGATGGCCAGGCGCCTGCGCACCAGCGCGTCGTACACCCGCTGCCGGGGGACGTCCGCGCGCGTGACCTCCGCCGCGGTGGACGACTCCCGCCTCACCAAGGTGAGGTAGACCCGCGCCCCCTGGCGGGAAAAGCCAAGCCCCACAAGATCGTTGACTGCAACGTCGTCCAACCGCATGGCAGCACACGCTATACCCGGAGATCACTCGCCGAAACCGATCCTTTGTGCTCGGCGGGTATTCCCTTGGGCCTGCTCCTCACTACTATCGTCGATGACCACCGCTCATCGGCTCGCGTGTCATGATCATGCCATTCCATGCAGCCGTTGAGTCGGCACACCCCTAGCGGGCGCCTACAGCCGACTCCCCGCCGACGGGTACACCACCCGACCCGATAGGCGGGCCATCCGAGGTTAAAGCGGGGCGCCGAGGGGGCCGAGGGAGGGTTCAAGTGCAGCGGCCCAGTGGGCAGCGAAGTCCGGCTGGGAGCCGTCGGTGTCGGTGAAGCGGTACTCCTTAGACAGATCCCAGGTCGCCAAGGCGCGGCCGGTTTTGGCCATGATCGCGGAGTCTGCTGCGAGGGCGACGACCGCGCGGCCGAGGTAGGCCGGAGTCTCTGAGTGGCCGAAATCCGGATCCTTCTCCACAGCGTCGCGCCAGGTGGATTCCGTGACCTCTAAATGCTCCAACAAGGCCTCCGTGCGCAGGAAACCGGGGGTGAGGGCCACGGCCGCGACATCGAACTCCTCGAGCTCAGCGGCTTGGGCGACTGCCAGTCGGATCACCGCCGACTTGGCCAGGTCGTAGAAGAACGAGCCTCGATAGCGAGCAGTGTTGCCGTCGGTGACCTCGATGACCAGGCCGCCGCGTCGGGCGACCATCAGCGGGAGCGCGTACCGACTGGTGATCACGTGGGTCTCGACTGCTCGGCGGAGCAGACGTAGGCCCGTGTCGAGGTCCTGCTCCCACAGGGGGTGTGCCCAGTCCGTCAGAGGGTCGCCTCCCCATACGGAGTTGACCAGGATGTCGAGACGGCCGCCTTGTTCGGCCGCGATGCGGTCGATAAGAGCGCGGACTTCCGGTGGGCTGCTGTGGTCCGTGCGCACAGGGACGCCGAGTCCGCCGACGGCGGTGATCTGGGCGGCGGTCTCTTCGATCGTCTCCGGGCGGTCCAGGTCCGAGCGTCCGGCGCTGCTGCTACGGCCGGTGACGTACACCGTCGCGCCGGCCGCGCCGAGTTCGACGGCAATGCCGCGTCCGCCGCCCCTGGTGCCGCCAGCGACCAGGGCGACTTTGCCGACCAGCGGCCGTGTTGGCGTGTTGCTGTTCATGATTCCTCCGAGAGGTGGGGGACCAACACCTTGCCCAGATTGCTCTTCAGGCGTTGAGCAAGGGTGCCCTGTCGGTCGAGGGCCCAAGTCAGGCCCGCTCCCGCGGCGATCGCCTGGATGGATTCCGTAAGGGCGGCGATGTCCGTCCCCACCCGGAGCCCACCCGCCGCCAGAGCCTCGGCGAGCAGTGAACTGATGGCCCGACTCTGCGCCTGATGGATGGCCAGGGCATGCTGGCGAAACTCCGGATCCGTCAGATCGATACACAGGAATGCCAGGTGGTTGGCATAGGCCTCGGGCGTGGCCATCTGGGCCATCGGCTCGACGACCAGCACCTCCAGCGCCGCGAGCGGGGACCCGTACCGCTCTCTCCGCAGGCTGCCAGGCAGTTCCTCCGCCTCTTTCGCGGACTGCTCGGCGAGTGCCAGCAGCAAACCTCGCTTGGATCCGAACCGTTGCGCGAGGGTGCCGGGTACGAGTCCCACCTCGCGGGCCACGAGGGCCAGCGTCAACCCCATGGGCCCCACCCGGCCGATCACTTCAGCCGCCGCTCGCAGGATCACAGCGTCCTCGATGCCCCGGGGACGTCCAACCATGACCTCACCCTCTCCAGTTAGTATATGGTCATTCATTTATTAAAGCGGGCAGCCACCCGGACGGCAAACCGCGATTGGCTGGAACCGAACTAGCAGGCGGGAAGCATCCATGATCTTCAGGGCATCAAGCAAGCGATTCCGGCCTGGCGAAATAATGACGCTGAGAGGAACAAGGGCAGGTCAACCGTGGTTACGTGCTGGCGATATCCCAGTTCGTTGCAGATGGAACCAGTGGGGGTGGCCTGTGCATTCGAATCTCGATACCAAGGTGGAACTGATCCGATGGCCGGTGGAGTCGGCCCGTAGGGAGCTCTGTCGGCAGCAAGGGCTCATGCGGTTACTGGTCGTGGAGGCCGGGGTGGAAGCCCCGATCTGTACCGACATCCGCGAGGACTGGGTGCGCACACCACTGAGCAAGGACGACCTGCGTGCCCGGATGAACGGCCTGCGGGTCAGGGGGGGATCCGACTCCATCCCGAGTGTGGACCACAACGGCGTCCTGCGTTTCCGGCGGCGGTCCGCCGTCCTCTCCCCGACGGAGACGGACCTGGTGTCCAAGTTCGCAGAATCGTTCACTCAGCCCGTCGGGCGCGAGGCCCTGCTGGCCGTGCTGGCCCGCACCTCGCGGCCGAGCCGCAATGCCCTGGACCTCCACGTCATGCGAATCCGCCGACGCGTCCAGCCGATTGGCCTGCAGCTACGAACCCTCTGGGGCCGCGGATACGTACTGGAACCTGCCGACGAGACCGGAACCTGAGCTCGATCTTTCTCCGGACCGACAGGTTCCGACCACTGTGCGTCCAGCCGATTCACAATCGTCAGTCGGCACGAACTCAGGACGCGCTCGCGTCCTGCACTCACAAACCACGGATCCAGCAAGGGGAGAGCCATGCTCAATCGACGTACGACCCTGAGACTGGGCGCGGGAGCCGCCGCCGGCGCGATAGGCGGCGGCATGATCACGGGGACCGCAACGGCCGCGGCCCCGCGCACGCCACCCCGGGGCGCGACCGGCCCCGACTGGTCCAGGCTCGGCTCGCACCTCAGCGGCGACCTCGTCCTGCCTCCCGACGCCTCATACGAGCAGGCCAGCCGCCTGGCGATAGGCCAGTTCGACGCGATCCGGCCACAGGCCGTCGCGTACTGCGAGACCGAGCAGGACGTCCAGACCACGCTCGCCTTCGCCCAGGACAACGCCCTGCGCCTGGTACCCCGCAGCGGCGGGCACAGCTTCGGCGGCTATTCCACCACGACCGGTGTCGTCCTGGACGTCTCGCGCCTCAACTCGCTCCGGCTGTCGACGAACACGGTCGTCATGGGGCCGGGCGTCCAGCAGGTCGACGCCCTGACCAAGCTGGCGCCGCGTGGTGTCTCGGTGGCCAGCGGACTGTGCCCCGGGGTCTGTCCGGGCGGATTCGTCCAGGGCGGCGGCATGGGCTGGCAGACCCGCAAGTTCGGCATGGCCAGCGACCGGCTGGTCTCCGCGCGGGTGGTCCTCGCCGACGGGCGGCGCATCACCGCCTCCGCCACCGAGAACGGCGACCTGTTCTGGGCGCTGCGTGGCGGCGGCGGTGGCAACTTCGGCGTGGTCACCAGCTTCGAACTGCGTCCCACCCAAGTGCCGTCCATCGTGAACTTCAATCTGACCTGGCCGTGGGAGGCCGCCCAACGGGTCATCGCCGCATGGCAACGCTGGGTCGTCTCGGGCCCACGCGACCTGGGCACCGGGATGGGCGTGCAGTGGCTCGACGCCGGCACCGGCCGGCCCGACCTGTTGGTGTACGGCGGCTGGCTCGGCGCACCGGACAAGTTCGCGGCGGTCCTGGACGCACTGGTGGCCGACGTCGGCAGCGCCCCCGCCACCCGCTCGGTGGAGGAGCAGACCTACCAGAGAGCGATGATGTCGTACTACGGCTGCTCCGATCTGACGCCCGAGCAGTGCCACACCGTCGGGTACTCACCGGAGGCCCAGGTACCCCGGACCAACTTCGCGATCGACCGCAGCCGACTGTTCTCCGCGGCCATCCCGGACGGCGGCATCGACAAGGCGCTTGAGGCGTTCACCGCCAACCCGCGCGCGGGCCAGTTCCGCTTCCTGAGCTTCTTCGCGCTCGGCGGGGCAGCCAAGGAACCGGGCCGCCGGGACACTGCCTTCGTGCACCGCGACACCGAGTTCTACGCCGGCTACTCGCTGGGCCTCAACGACCCGAAGTACACGCCCGAGGACGAGCAGGCCGGCCGGGCCTGGGCAGACAACGGCTTCCTGGCCATCGACCCGTACTCGAACGGCGAGAGCTACCAGAACTTCATCGACCCGTCGCTCGGCGACTGGCAGGCCGCCTACTACGGCGAGAACTACACCAAACTCCGCGCGGTCAAGCAGAAATACGACCGCCACCGGCTCTTCTCGTTCGCCCAGGGCATCGCCTGATCGCCCGGACACGAACCCAACCAAGGGGTGAAACACATGGTCTCGGATCAGAGTATCCCAGGCGCCAAGGCGTCGAGGGTCCTCCTCACATTGCTGTGCCTGGCACAGTTCATGCTCATCTTGGACGTCGCGGTGGTCGCGGTCGCCGTGCCGTCGATGCAGTCGCAACTGGACATCTCCGCAGCCAACATCCAATGGGTGAGCACCGCGTACGGCCTCGCCTTCGGCGGCTTTCTGGTAGCGGCCGGCCGCGCGGCCGACCTGTTCGGTCCCAAGCGCATCCTGCTCGCAGGCTTGGCGATCTTCACGATCGCGTCCGGATTGTGCGGCCTAGCACCCAACGAGGTGGTGCTGTTCGCGGCGCGCGCCCTGCAGGGCTTCGGCGCGGCGCTGGTCTCCCCGGCTGCTCTGACGCTAGTGACCACCAGCTTCGGCGAGGGCGAGGAGCGCAACAAGGCGCTAGGTCTGTGGGGAGCCGTCTCCTCCGGCGGCGCCATCGCGGGCCAGCTGCTGGGCGGCGTCCTCGCCGACGTGGCCGGCTGGCGGTCGATCTTCCTCATCAACGTGCCCATCGGGATCATCGTGATCATCGCTGTGGCCCGGCAGGTCCGCAAGGACCCGGACCGTGCCACGGGGCGGATCGACATGGCGGGCGCGGGGCTGCTCACCGCGGGTGTGGTGCTGCTCGTGACGGCAGTCTCCCAGGCCGCCGACCACGGCGTGAGCCCGGCGGTGCTGGTCAGCGGTGCGCTCGGGGTGGCCATGCTGGTGGGCTTCGTGGTGCAGGAGGGCCGTATCGACAACCCAGTCGTGCGGCTGTCCATGTTCCGTAATCCCAACGTCCGCTACGGCAACATGATCTGCATGCTCACCGCCGGCGGAGCCACCGTCTCGGTGTTCCTCAGCACGCTCTACATGCAGCAGGTCATCGGCCTCAGCCCGATGATGGCCGGTATCGGCTTCGCCCCCGTCACCGTGCTGATCCTGGGCGTGTCGATGAAGATGGGGCCGCTCGTGGCGAAGTTCGGGGCGCGCGGCCTGCTACTCGTCTCGGCGGTGCTGTTCGCCGTCGGGTCCGTGCTGCTGAGTTTCGTGACGGTCGACGGGTCGTATTGGACGCAGGTCTTCCCCGGTCTGGCGATCGGCGGGGTCGGCGCGGCGCTGAGCTTCGCCCCGTCGATGATCCTGTGCACCACCGGGGTCCCGGACGAGGAGCAGGGGCTCGCCTCGGGGCTGCTGGGCACTTCGCAGCAGATCGGCGCGGCACTGTTCCTGGCGATCCTGAGCGGAGTGGCAGCCGCGGCCGCAGCGGGAGCCGGCGGCGACACTCCGGAGGCCCTGACCGAGGGCTTCCGGGCCGGGTTCCTCTGGTCGTTGGCCATCCCGGTGCTCATCGCGGTGTGTGTGCTGGCCGTTCCGAAGCAGGAGCCGAAGACCGCCGAGCCGCTGGCCGCGGACGAAGAAGCGGGGCAGTCCGTCTGACCTCGGTCCGGTCCCCGGTGGTACGCCTGCGGGTACGCCGGTCGGCTGGGGCTGCAGCCGCGCAGATCCCGGCTGCGGAGCCCCCCGACCGGCGCAATGTGCGTCGGCAAGCGATCCAAGGGCGCGAAGGACCCCGCGCGGCGTGACGGCCGGGCGGGGTCCTTGCGTGCGTACGGGGCGGCTACCGCGCGGGGCGGACAAGTCGGCGCAGATGGCCAGCCGTTGCGGTGTCCGTGGCCCGGACCTCCTCCGGAATACCCTCGGCGACGACCCGGCCGCCGTGCTCTCCGGCGCCAGGCCCCATGTCCACGAGCCAGTCGGCGCAGTTCGCCAAGTGCAGGTCGTGCTCGGCCACCAGCACTGTGTGCCCGGCGGCCAGCAGCGCATCGAAGGCGCCCGCCATGCGCTGGACGTCTGCCGGGTGCAGGCCCGTCAGGGGCTCGTCGAGCAGTACGACGCCGCCGCGCCCGCCAGTCGCCCCCCGCCGAATCGCATCGGCGAGCTTCAGCCGCTGCGCCTCGCCACCCGACAGATCTGTCGCGCTCTGCCCCAGCTGGAGATAGCCGAGTCCCACCTGGCGCAGCGCGCCCAGTACCGCGGCGAGCGGGCGGGGCTCGTCGAAGTGCTCGGCGGCCTCGTCCACGGTCAGGTGCAGCACCTGGTCGATGGCCAGCCCACGGTATTGAACGGAGAGGACGTCCGGAGTGAACCGCCGGCCGTCGCAGACGTCGCACGTCGCCCAGATGTCGGGCAGGAAGTGCATGTCGACAAGCTTGCGGCCGTAGCCGGTGCATGCCTCGCAACGGCCCGCCGCGGCGTTGAAGGAGAACGCCGACGCGCCGAGGTTCAGCGTCCGAGCCCGGTCCGTACCCGCGTACAGCTTGCGGATCGCGTCGAAGGCCTTGCTGTACGTGGCCGGGTTGGACCGGGGGGTACGCCCGATCGGGCTCTGGTCGACGCTGTCCACCCAGGCAACCGACCCGATGCCGCTGACGGCGCCGACCGTCGGGTGGGAGCCGCCGGCGACGGCGGCCGCCAGGGCCGGTGCCACGGCGTGGCCGAGCAGGCTGCTCTTGCCACTGCCGCTAACGCCGGTAAAGCAGGTCAGGGCGTTCAGCGGGAGCCGCAGCCCGTCCACGCGCACGCTGTGCACCCGTATGTCCTTCAGCTCCATCCAGCCGTGTCGACCGGCGCGGGCGCTGACCTCCCTGGTGATCCGCGGCCGGCTCGGGTCGAGGTAGCGGCCGGTCACAGATCCAGGGCAGGCGGCGAGTTCTCGCACGGGTCCTGAAAACATCACCTCGCCGCCCTCACGTCCGGCGCCGGGACCCAGGTCGATCACCCAGTCCGCCTCGGCGATGACGTCTGGGTCGTGCTCGACCAGCAGCACCGTGTTCCCGGCGTCTCGCAGGTCCGCGAGGATGAGCCGCAGTCGCTCTTTGTCGGCGGGGTGCAGTCCGGACCCAAGCTCGTCGAGCACGAACATGATCCCGGTGAGGGAGGTGCTGAGCTGCGCGGCTGTACGGGCCCGCTGCAGCTCCCCGCCGGACAGGGTGGGGGCGGTCCGGCCGAGTTCGAGGTGGGCGAGGCCGAGCCTCTCCAGCATCCGCAGCCGGCCCGTGACCTCGGGCAGCAGCGCCTCGCCGATTTCCTTGCGGACGCCCGTGAGCCCGCCCGCGAGCCTCGCGGTCCACTGCTGCACCTGGTGCACGCGCAGGACCGACAGCTCGGGGTACGTGGCGCCGGCTAGGGACACACCTCGCGCGGCCTCCCCGTAACCTGTGCCCCCGCAGTCCTCGCACGGGACCTGGCGCATGTACGGCACGTAGCGTTGCTTGGCGTTCTCGCTGCCGGCCGCAGCGAACAGCCGCTCGACCTCCGCGACGGCCCCGCGCAGGGGTTGGTTCAGCTGGTAAACGACCTCGGCATCGGAGTTCTTGTTGGGGACGCGGACGCTGGTGCTGACGGGGACGTCCCCGGTGCCGTACAGCAGGGCGTCGCGGAACGCGACGGGGAGCTCGCGCCAGGGCAGAGCAAGGTCGGCGCCGTACTGCTCGGCAAGGAAGGGCACCGCCACCTGCTCCGGCGAGCGGAGTTTCTCGAACCAGGGCGAGCCGCCCTCCATCAGGGGGAGTTCGGGACGCGTGACCACGAGGTCGGGGTCCGCGTGCGGGGTGCCGCCAGCGCCGTGGCAGCGCGGACAGCCTCCCTCGGGGCTGTAGCGGCTGAAATGCCCGCTCGACAGGGCTGGACCGGCCCCCTCTCCGCCGCCGTCGGCGCCCAGCCTGGAGTACAGCAGCCCGAGGTAGGCGTCGACGCCGGTCATGGTGGCGACGGTGGACCGGGAGTGTCGGTTGAGCCGACGCTGGTCAACGGCGAGCGTAGCGCCGAGGCCCTCTATCCGGTCGACCTGGGGACGGTCCTTGGGGGTGATGTACTGCCGAACGAAGGGGGAGAGCCCTTCCAGGTAGCGCAACTGCGCTTCGGCGTGGACGGTGTCGATGGCAAGCGAAGTCTTGCCGCTGCCGCTGACGCCGGTGAAGGCGACGATACCGCCGCGGGGGATGTCCACGGTGACGTCACGCAGGTTGTGCGTCCGCGCGCGGACCACCCGGACCCAATCCGTGCCGCCGTCCGGTAACGCTCTCTCAGTCATACGATTTCCGCTCGTTCGGTGCTGGTACGCGCTGCCCGGGCGGGCGAGGCCGCCAGCTGGTCCGGGCAGAAGATCACATCACACCCGTGAAGGGACGCGGGAGGGCGCCCCGCACCAGTGGCGCAGTGCCGCCCGCAGCGAGGGGGTCTCCCCGGCGTGGCCGGCCCATGCAACGTATCCGTCCGGGCGGAGCAGGACCGCCTCGGGCAGCTCCGTGCGGCCCTCGTACGCCCCCCGTACGACGGTCACACGCCGGGCCCATCCGTCCAAGGCCGCCTGCCCGCAGAAGCCACCGTGCGACTGGTCGAGGAGGACGAAGCCGGCCTGCCGGAAGTGCTCGTAGAGGCGGCCTCCCGCCTCCGCAGCCGCGTCGCGTGGGCGCAGCTCGGCGTCCGCCAGCCTTCGTCCGACGAGCTTGTGCGGGGCGGAGCCCTCCGGCCGGGAGAGCGGCGGGTAGCGGAGGGTCAGCCCGGAAAGCTGCTCGATGACGGAGTTCTGTAGTGGCGGCAGGCCCATCAGACGGGTGGTCAGGCCGCGCAGCACCCGGGCCCCCGGGGAGTTGGACACCTCGAACTTGTAGACCAGATCGGTGCGGCGCAGCGTGGCACGGGCGATGGGACGCCGCTCGCGCTGGTAGGAGTCCAGGAGGTGGTCGGGGGCCCATCCCGACAACTGGGCGGCGAGCTTCCAGCCGAGATTCATGGCGTCCTGGATGCCGGTCTGCAGTCCCTGCCCACCCGAGGGGATGTGAGTGTGGGCGGCGTCGCCAGCCAGCAGTACACGGCCCAGTCGGTAGCGGTCGCTGAGCCGCTGGTCGCTGCGGAACCGCGACATCCACAGCGGGTCGTGGAGCCCGAAGTCGGTGCCGAGGATGGCCCGGCAGCTCTCCCGGAGCTCTTCGAGGGTCACTGGCTCGTCGACGGGTGCGCCCATCCGTTCGTGGTCGAGCGCGATCAGCCGGTACGTGCCGTCGCCGAATGGGAAGAACACGACCATGCCGCGCCGACCGGTACGGGCATGCACCGGCGGGTCGGGCGGGGAGTCCAGCCGGACGTCCGCCACGATCAGCGAGCTGTCGTACGAGGACCCCTGGAAGGGGATGCCGGCGAGGGTTCGTACGGTGCTGTGCACGCCGTCGCAGCCGACGACGTAGTCGGCACTCTCGATGCGGGTGCCGTCCGGGCCGACTACCTCCAGCTCCACACCGTGCCCGTCCTGGCGCAGTCCGGTGACGGTGGTTCCACGCTCGATGCGCGCCCCGGATTCCAGTGCCCAGGACGCTAGTTGTTCCTCGGTTCGGCTCTGCGGGATGACGAGCATGTAGGGGAACGCGCTGTCGATCCCGCGATAGTCGAGCCAGCGCTTGCCGTCGCCAAGCGCGGCGTGAGCCCAGGGCAGCCCCTGGGCGACGAAGGCGTCCGCCCGGCCGCGCAGAGCCAGCAGCTCCAGGGTGCGGGGCAGGAGGCCGAAGGCCCGCGAGTGCGGCGAGGCGTTCGGCCGCTTGTCCAGGACCCGGCAGGCGATACCAGCGGTGGCGAGCTCCGCGGCCAGGGCGAGGCCGGTCGGCCCCGCGCCGACGACGAGCACGGACGGGGAACTGGACATGAACTCTCCTTGGTGCGGGGCGGGCTTCGGTCCCGGGTCGCGTGATCCCTGGGCGGCCTTGTGCCTTCGGGATTCTGGAGCCCTGGGGGTTTCTGCGGTCAGCTCTGGCGCTTCGCGTGCGCCACTACGAAGGTTCCCGGAACGATATCCAGACGGACGGGCGTCAGCCCGGTGCGCCTCAGCAGGTCCCGCATGCCCTCGGTGTCGTGGAGTCGGGGCAGCCTGCCCAGCACCTTCAGGAGCAGGGTGAGGACGAGCCCCGGAGGGGCGTGCTCGGCGATCAGAAACGAGCCGCCTGGCCTGAGCACCCGGCACACCTCGCGCAGGCCGGCTTCGGGGTCGGTCCAGTGGCCGAAGGAGGTGGTGCTTACCACCAGGTCCACACTGGCATCGCTCTGCGGGAGCCGCTCGGCGACGCCCGTGGACAGTTGCGCACAGGGCACCCGGGCGCGGGCTATGTCCACCATGCGCTCCGCGGGGTCGATGCCGTGCAGCAGGGCGTGGGGCCAGCGGTCTGCGGCGGCTTCGAGGAGCTTGCCGGTGCCGCAGCCGATGTCGAGGATGCTCCCGGGCTCCAGCCGGGCGGCACCGGCCCAGCGCAGTACGGCGGTGTGCGCGGTCTCGCAGTCCCTGCCGAACTTGTCGTCGTAGCGCGGCGCGATCCGGTTGAACGTCCGGACGTGACCTGGGTCTGCCATGAATCTGCTCCAGCTCGTGGAAGGCGGGTGGGCCAGGTGGCGATGGTGACGTGAGCCTAGGTTCGCGCCGGTCGCCAGAGCGGGGCCGCGACAGGTCCCCGACAGAAGGGAAATCTGTTGGGGATCTGGCTCGGGGCCTGGTGGAACGGCTGTCGGCACCGACCATCGGATGGCGTTGCCGGACCGGTGACGCCATGGAGCAATCAGGAGGCGACCGTGCATGAACTGAGCGTGGAACACCGGGAAGCGGGGGCTGCCGTCCGCCGCATCCTCTATGCCCAACTGCCCTCGCGTGCACTGGTCGTAGTCGCCCAGCTGGGCATTCCGGATCTGCTGGCCGACGAGCCGCTGGCGCTGCCCGCCCTTGCCGAGCGGACCGGGACGGACGCGCCCACGCTCGCGCGCCTCCTGCGCAGCCTCTCGGTCTTCGGCCTGTTCGAGGAAAGCGCCGAGCAGGTCTATTCGCTGACACCGCTGGGCGAAGCGCTGACCACCGCGCACCCGGCCTCGGCGCTGCCTTCCGCGAAGCTGGTCGCCGGCGACTTCGGCTCCGCCTGGGCGGATCTGCTCACGACGGTCCACACGGGGCAGTCGCCGTTCGAGCGCAGTCACGGCACCGACCTGTTCACGCACATGGAGCGGGACGAGGAGCTGCGCGGCACGTTCGACAACTCACAGGGCTGCGGGCTGGCGCTGGAGCTCGACGAGATCCTGCGCGAGGTGGACTTCTCCCCTTACTCCACGGTCGTGGACGTCGGCGGCAGCGACGGAACCTTCCTGCGTCGGGTCCTGGAGACCACCCCCGGCATCAACGGCATCGTCTTCGACCTGCCCAGCTCCACATCGCGCCTGCTGAAGCAATCCGCCCCCGACCCGCTGTCCGGGCGGTATTCGGTGATCACAGGCGACTTCTTCAAGAAGGTCCCCGAGGGGGGCGACCTCTACCTGCTCTCGCACATCCTGCACGACTGGGACGACGAGAAGGCGGTGGAGATCCTGAAGACCTGCCGTGCGGCCATGTCCGACAAGGCAAGGCTCATGGTCGTCGACCTGATCGCTGCGGACCGCGGGCAGCACGACGAGCGGCTACACACGGCCGCGTTGATGGACCTCTACATGCTCTCGCTGTTCGGCGGGACGGGCGGCCAGGAGCGTACGGCGGCCCAGGTCGAGGTCCTACTGGAGAAGGCGGGCTTCCGGCTCACCCAGGTCGACGCCCTTCCCAGCGGCATGAACGTCATCCACGCCGTCCCCGCTACCTGAACCACCGGAGGAAAGTGCCATGGGGCTTCTCTTCACCTCGGAGTCGGTGACCGAAGGTCACCCTGACAAGATCGCCGACCAGATCAGTGACACCATCCTCGACGCGCTGCTCGCCCAGGACCCGACATCCCGGGTCGCGGTGGAGACCCTGATCACCACGGGCCAGGTCCACGTCGCCGGCGAGGTGACAACGAAGGCGTATGCGCCGATCGCCCAGCTCGTCCGCGACAGGATCCTGGAGATCGGCTACGACTCGTCCGCGAAGGGCTTCGACGGAGCCTCCTGCGGAGTCTCGCTATCCATCGGCGCGCAGTCCCCGGACATCGCGCAGGGAGTGGACACCGCCTACGAGAAGCGCGTCGAGGGCGTTGCCGCAGGCGAGGAGGACGAACTCGACAGGCAGGGCGCAGGCGACCAGGGCCTGATGTTCGGCTACGCGACGGACGAGACGCCCAACCTGATGCCGCTCCCCATCGAGCTGGCCCACCGGTTGTCGCGGCGGCTGACCGAGGTCCGCAAGGACGGCACGATCCCGTACCTGCGGCCGGACGGCAAAACTCAGGTCACCATCGAGTACGAGGGCAGCCGCCCGGTCCGCCTCGACACAGTGGTGGTCTCCACCCAGCACGCCGCCAGCATCGACCTCGACTCGCTGCTCACCCCTGATGTCGAGGAGCACGTCGTCGAGTACGTCCTCGGCCGCCTCGCTGAGGACGGCATCAAGCTGGAGACCGAGGGGTACAGGCTGCTGGTCAATCCGACCGGCCGTTTCGAGATCGGCGGCCCGATGGGTGACGCCGGGCTCACCGGCCGCAAGATCATCATCGACACCTACGGCGGCATGGCCCGCCACGGTGGCGGCGCGTTCTCGGGCAAGGACCCGTCGAAGGTCGACCGCAGCGCCGCGTACGCGATGCGCTGGGTCGCGAAGAACGTGGTCGCCGCCGGGCTGGCCTCGCGGTGCGAGGTCCAGGTTGCCTACGCCATCGGCAAGGCCGCCCCCGTCGGCCTGTTCGTCGAGACCTTCGGCACGGAGCAGGTCGACATCCGCAGGATCGAGGACGCGATCGGCGAGGTCTTCGACCTCCGCCCGGCCGCGATCATCCGCGACCTCGACCTGCTGCGCCCCATCTACGCCCAAACCGCCGCCTACGGCCACTTCGGCCGGGAACTTCCCGACTTCACCTGGGAGCGCACCGACCGGGTTGAGGCCCTCCGCAAGGCCGCGGGGGTCTGAGATGCGTATCGCGGTCACCGGATCCATCGCCACCGACCATCTGACGTCCTTCCCCGGGCGTTTCACCGAGCAGCTGATCGCCGACCGGCTCGACACGATCTCGCTGTCGTTCCTGGTCGACGAGTTGGAGGTACGCCGCGGCGGGGTCGCGGCAAATATCGCCTTCGGCCTCGGAAACCTCGGGTACACGCCCCTGCTGGTCGGCGCTGCCGGAACGGACTTCGCGGAATACGACACCTGGCTGCGCCGGCACGGAGTCGACACGGCCTCCGTCAAGGTCAGCGAGACGCGGCACACTGCCCGGTTCATGTGCACCACGGACGCGGACCACAACCAGATCGCCACCTTCTACGCCGGGGCGATGGCCGAGGCACGCGAGATCTCGCTCGCCAAGGTCGCGCAGCGGGCCGGACGGCTCGACTGGGTAGTGGTGGCTCCCGACGACCCCGCGGCGATGCTGCGGCACGCCTCCGAATGCCGCGAGGTCGGCGCTCCCCTGGCCGCAGACCCCTCACAGCAGTTGGCGCGGCTGAACGGGGACGAGACCCGCCGACTCGTGGACGGCGCACAGCTGCTCTTCACCAACGAGTACGAGGCAGCCCTGCTCCAGGAGCGCACCAGTTGGACAGAACGACAGGTCCTGGACCGGGTCGGTACCTGGATCACCACCCACGGTGGCAACGGCGTCACCATCCGGGCCAGGGACGCGGCGGCCGTCGTCGTACCGGCCGTGCCGGCCAAGGAGACGGCCGATCCGACGGGCGTGGGCGACGGATTCCGGGCCGGTTACCTCGCCGGGCTCGGCTGGGGCCTGTCTCAGAAGCGTGCCGCCCAGTTGGGGTGCACGGTGGCGACGACCGTGCTGGAGTCGGTGGGCACCCAGGAGTACCAGGTACAGCCGGAGCTGTTCGCGGCGCGGATCGCGGACACGTATGGATCCGACGCGGCCGCGTCGATCTCGCCACATCTCCGGGGCTCCCGGTGAACGCACGTATCGCCGCTCTCCGCGAGGCGCTCGCCACACGGGTGGTGGTCGCGGACGGCGCGATGGGGACGATGCTCCAGGCGCAGGATCCGTCGATGGAGGACTTCCAGCAGTTGGAGGGCTGCAACGAGATCCTCAACGTGACCCGCCCGGACATCGTGGCGAATGTGCACCGGGAGTACTTCGGGGCCGGGGTCGACTGCGTCGAGACGAATACGTTCGGCACGAATTACGCGGCGCTGGCCGAGTACGAGATCGCGGAGCGGAACTACGAGCTGTCGGAGGCCGGTGCCCGCATCGCCCGCGAGGTCGCCGACGAGTTCACGGCCTCCACGGGCCGGCAACGCTGGGTCCTGGGTTCGATGGGACCCGGTACGAAGCTTCCGACGCTCGGCCACATCGGCTACGGGACCATCCGTGACGCCTACCAGATCAACGCGGAGGGCTTGCTGTCCGGCGGCGCGGACGCGCTCCTCGTGGAGACCACGCAGGACCTGCTCCAGACGAAGTCCGCGATCGTGGGCGCCCGGCGCGCGATGGAGGCCCTCGGTGTCTCCGTCCCGCTGATCTGCTCCGTGACCGTGGAAACCACCGGCACGATGCTGCTGGGTTCGGAGATCGGTGCGGCGCTGACGGCGTTGGAGCCGTTGGGCATCGACATGATCGGTCTGAACTGCGCGACCGGCCCGGCCGAGATGAGCGAGCACCTGCGCTACCTCGCGCGGAACTCCCGTATCCCCCTCTCCTGCATGCCCAACGCCGGCCTGCCGGTGCTGGGCAAGAACGGCGCCCACTACCCCCTGACGGCGTCCGAGCTCGCCGACGCCCAGGAGACCTTCGTCCGTGACTACGGGCTCTCGCTGGTCGGCGGCTGCTGCGGCACCACGCCGGAGCACCTGCGCCAGGTCGTGGAACGGGTGCGGGGCGCGGCTGTCACCGAGCGCACGCCTCAGCCCGAGCCGGGTGCGTCCTCGCTCTATCAGACGGTGCCGTTCCGGCAGGACATCTCGTTCATGGCGATCGGTGAGCGGACGAACGCGAACGGGTCGAAGAAGTTCCGGGACGCGATGCTGGAAGCCCGCTGGGACGACTGCGTGGAGATGGTCCGCGACCAGATCCGCGAGGGCGCGCACATGCTCGACCTGTGCGTCGACTACGTCGGCCGCGACGGTGTCGCCGACATGCGGGAGCTCGCCGGCCGCTTCGCGACCGCCTCCACCCTCCCGATCGTCCTCGACTCGACAGAGGTTCCCGTCCTCCAGGCGGGCCTGGAGAAGATCGGCGCCCGCGCCGTCATCAACTCGGTGAACTACGAGGACGGTGACGGCCCCGAGTCCCGCTTCGCCAAGGTCACCACCCTGGCCCGCGAGCACGGTGCCGCGCTGATCGCGCTGACCATCGACGAAGAGGGCCAGGCCCGCACCGTCGAGCACAAGGTCGCCATCGCCGAGCGTCTGATCGACGACCTGACCGGGAACTGGGGGATCCTCGAGTCGGACATCCTCATCGACACCCTCACCTTCACGATCTGCACCGGGCAGGAGGAGTCCCGCAAGGACGGCATCGCGACGATCGAGTCGATCCGCGAGCTCAAGCGCCGCCACCCCAACGTCCAGACGACGCTGGGTCTGTCGAACATCTCCTTCGGCCTCAACCCGGCCGCCCGCGTGCTGCTGAACTCCGTCTTCCTCGACGAGTGCGTCAAGGCCGGCCTGGACTCGGCGATCGTGCACGCATCGAAGATCCTCCCGATCGCCCGCTTCCACGACGAGCAGGTCAACACCGCTCTGGACCTGATCTACGACCGTCGTGCCGAGGGCTACGACCCGCTGCAGAAGCTGATGGCCCTCTTCGAGGGCGTCAACACCAAGTCGATGCAGGCCGGCCGCACCGAGGAGCTCCTCGCGCTACCGCTGGAGGAGCGTTTGCAGCGCCGGATCATCGACGGCGAGAAGAACGGCCTCGAGACCGACCTGGACGAGGCCCTCGAAACGCGCCCTGCCCTGGCGATCGTCAACGACACCCTGCTGGAGGGCATGAAGGTCGTCGGCGAGCTGTTCGGCTCCGGCCAGATGCAGCTCCCCTTCGTCCTCCAGTCCGCCGAGGTCATGAAGAACGCCGTCGCGTATCTCGAGCCCCACATGGAGAAGTCGGACGCGGACGGCAAGGGCACGATCGTGCTGGCCACGGTCCGCGGTGACGTCCACGACATCGGCAAGAACCTCGTCGACATCATCCTGACGAACAACGGCTACAACGTCGTCAACATCGGCATCAAGCAGCCGGTCTCCGCGATACTGGAAGCGGCGCAGGAGCACAAGGCCGACGTCATCGGGATGTCGGGTCTCCTGGTGAAGTCCACGGTGATCATGAAGGAGAACCTGGAGGAGCTCAACCAGCGAAAGCTGGCAGCCGACTACCCCGTCATCCTCGGCGGCGCCGCCCTCACCCGTGCCTACGTCGAACAGGACCTCCACGAAATCTACGAGGGCGAAGTCCGCTACGCCCGCGACGCCTTCGAAGGCCTGCGCCTCATGGACGCCCTCATCGCGGTCAAGCGCGGCGTCCCCGGAGCCACCCTCCCCGAACTCAAGCAACGCCGCGTAGCCAAACGCGACACCCCAGCACTCAATATCGAAGAGGTGGAGCAGCCCGGGGGCCGCTCCGACACCGCCATCGACAACCCGGTCCCCACGCCCCCCTTCTGGGGCACGCGTGTCGTCAAGGGGATCCCGCTGAAGGACTACGCGTCCTGGCTGGACGAGGGTGCGCTGTTCAAGGGCCAGTGGGGCCTCAAGCAGGCCCGTGGCGGTCCCAGCTACGAAGAGCTCGTCGAGAGCGAGGGCCGGCCCCGTCTGCGCGGACTCCTCGACAAACTGCACACAGACGGGCTGCTCGAAGCAGCCGTCGTACACGGGTACTTCCCATGTGTCTCCAAGGGAGACGACCTGATCATCCTGGGCGAAGACAGCTCGGAGCGGGCCCGCTTCACCTTCCCGCGCCAGCAGCGCGGTCGACGCCTGTGCCTCGCCGACTTCTTCCGCCCCGAGGAATCTGGTGAGACCGACGTCGTCGGCCTCCAGGTGGTCACCGTCGGCAACCGCATCGGTGAGGAGACGGCCCGGCTCTTCGCCGCCGACGCCTACCGCGACTACATGGAGCTGCACGGCCTCTCCGTGCAGCTCGCCGAAGCCCTCGCCGAGTACTGGCATTCCCGCGTGCGCGCGGACCTCGGCATTGCCGGCTCCGACCCGGAGTCCATGGCCGGCATGTTCCGTACGGAGTACCAGGGCTGCCGCTACTCCCTCGGCTATCCGGCCTGCCCCGACCTGGAGGACCGGGCGAAGATCGCCGACCTCCTCCAGCCGGAGCGCATCGGCGTCCACCTCTCGGAGGAGTTCCAGCTCCACCCCGAGCAGTCCACCGACGCCATCCTCATCCACCACCCCGAAGCCTCGTACTTCAACGCACGCTGACAGCTTTGCCGCAGACCGGAGCCCTCTCCCGGAAGGAGCCCTCATGCCCCCAGGCACCGTCGTCCTGCCACGCCCCGGCCAACCGGGGCTCGGCGATCTGCTCGGCCGCGGGCGGCCCTCCTACTCGTTCGAGTTCTTCCCTCCGAAGACGGCGGAGGGCGAACAGACCCTGTGGAATGCAATCCGCCGTGTCGAGGCCCTCGCGCCGACCTTCGTCTCCGTGACCTACGGAGCCGGCGGGTCGTCGCGCGACCGCACAATCGACGTCACCCAGCGCATCGCGGCCGAGACCACCCTGCGCCCCGTCGCCCATCTCACCGCGGTCGGCCACTCCGTCGCCGAGCTGCGCCGGATCATCGGCCGGTACGCCGACGCCGGTATCCGGGACGTACTCGCGCTGCGTGGGGATCCGCCCGGCGATCCACGCGGCGCCTGGGTCCCGCATCCCCAGGGGTTGCGACACACAGATGAACTTGTTTCTTTGATAAGGGAATTGGGAGAGTTCACGGTGGGTGTGGCCGCGTTCCCCGAACGGCATCCCCGCTCGCCCGACTGGAAGAGCGACATTCGACATTTCGTCGCCAAGTGCCGCGCGGGCGCCGACTACGCCATCACGCAGATGTTCTTCCACGTCGAGGATTACCTACGGCTGCGCGACCGGCTGGCCGCGGCGGGATGCGCGATCCCGATCATTCCCGAGATCATGCCCGCCACTGACGTACGCCAGATCCGCCGGTTCGCCGAGCTCAGCCAGGCAAACTTCCCCGACCCGCTGGCCCAAGCCCTGGAAGCGGCCCGGGACCATCCTGCCGACGGCCACCTGATCGGGGTCGACTACGCAACGCGGATGGCTGCGCGGCTGCTAGCCGAGGGTGCGCCCGGACTGCATTACATCACCCTCAACCGCTCCGACGCGGCTCTTGAGATCCACCAGAACCTGGGCCTCACACAGGTCAGCGCCTCTGCGCCAGCCCTCCCCTGAAGTCCATTCGCACGTCAACCATGGAGTAGTAATGACGAATCTGTCCCCCACCGACTTCAAGGTCGCGGACCTCTCCCTCGCCGTCTTCGGACGCAAGGAGATCACCCTCGCCGAGCACGAGATGCCCGGCCTGATGTCGATCCGCCGGGAGTACGCGGCCACCCAGCCGCTCGCCGGCGCTCGCGTCACCGGCTCCCTGCACATGACCGTGCAGACCGCCGTCCTCATCGAGACCCTCGTCGCCCTCGGCGCCGACGTCCGCTGGGCCTCCTGCAACATCTTCTCCACCCAGGACCACGCGGCCGCCGCCATCGCGGTCGGCCCGAACGGCACCGCGGAGAACCCGCAGGGCGTCCCCGTCTTCGCCTGGAAGGGCGAGACGCTGGAAGAGTACTGGTGGTGCACGGAGCAGGCGCTGACCTGGCCGAACACCCCCACCGGCGGCCCCAACATGATCCTCGACGACGGTGGCGACGCCACCCTCCTCGTCCACAAGGGCGTCGAGTTCGAGAAGGCCGGCGCCGCCCCGGACCCGTCCACAGCGGACTCCGAGGAGTACGCCAACATCCTCACCCTCCTCAACCGCACCCTGGGCGAGGCCCCGCAGAAGTGGACGCAGCTCGCGTCCGAGATCCGCGGCGTCACCGAGGAGACCACCACCGGCGTCCACCGCCTCTACGAGATGATGTCCGAAGGCACCCTGCTCTTCCCGGCCATCAACGTGAACGACGCCGTCACCAAGTCGAAGTTCGACAACAAGTACGGCTGCCGCCACTCCCTCATCGACGGCATCAACCGCGCCACCGACGTCCTCATCGGCGGCAAGACCGCCGTGGTCTTCGGCTACGGCGACGTCGGCAAGGGCTGCGCCGAGTCGCTGCGCGGCCAGGGCGCGCGCGTCATCGTCACCGAGATCGACCCGATCTGCGCCCTGCAGGCGGCGATGGACGGCTACCAGGTCGCGACCCTGGACGACGTCGTCGCGACGGCCGACATCTTCATCACCACCACGGGCAACAAGGACATCATCATGGCCGCCGACATGGCCAAGATGAAGCACCAGGCCATCGTCGGCAACATCGGCCACTTCGACAACGAGATCGACATGGCCGGCCTCGCGAAGATCGAGGGCATCGTCAAGGACGAGGTCAAGCCCCAGGTCCACACCTGGAAGTTCCCCGACGGCAAGGTCCTCATCGTCCTGTCCGAGGGCCGCCTGCTGAACCTGGGCAACGCCACCGGTCACCCGTCCTTCGTGATGTCGAACTCCTTCGCGGACCAGACCCTGGCCCAGATCGAGCTCTTCACCAAGCCGGCTGAGTACCCCACCGACGTCTACGTGCTCCCCAAGCACCTCGACGAGAAGGTGGCCCGCCTCCACCTCGCCGCCCTCGGCGTCCGCCTCACCACCCTGCGCCCGGAGCAGGCCGCGTACATCGGCGTCCCGGTCGAAGGCCCGTACAAGGCCGACCACTACCGCTACTAGACCGGCCGGACAGCCCGACACCGCACGAGGACGACAAGAGGACGACACAGTGATCCATGCCAGTGAGCACACGGCCGGGACGGGCACGCTCGACACCGTCACGGTGATCGGCACCGGGCTGATCGGGACGTCCATAGGGCTCGCCCTCACCCGGCGCGGGGTCAGGGTCCATCTCCGCGACGTCCACGCGGAGTCGGTTCGGATCGCCGAGGCGATGGGGGCGGGCACCGCGCTCGCTCCCGCACGGCAGACGGACCTGGCGGTCATCGCCGTGCCACCGCACGGGGTGACCGCTGCCCTGGCCGACGCCCAGCGGCAGCGGATCGCCGTCCATTTCACGGACGTGGCCAGTGTGAAGGCCTCGCTGTCGGCGCCCGGAAGCGGAGCCGGAGCCGGCTGGGACACCTCCCGCTTCGTGGGAGGGCACCCGATAGCGGGCCGGGAGCACCCCGGTCCCGGCGCGGCCCGGGCCGACCTGTTCCACGGCAAGCCATGGATCCTCACGCCCACCGCGGACACCTCGCCGGCGACGACCGGGGCCGCACGCGAGATGGTCGGGATGTGCGGGGCCGACGCCGTCACGATGGACGCCGAGGCACACGACCGGGCCATCGCGATGACCTCCCATCTGCCACACCTGGTTGCCAGCCTGACCGCCCGCATGCTCCACTCGTACGACCAGCGGGCCCTCGGGCTGTCCGGCTCGGGGCTGCGGGACTTCACCCGGATCGCGGCCGGCGATCCGGACCTGTGGACCGACATCATCGGCTCCAACGCGGCCGCCCTGCTGGAGGCTTTGGAGAGCCTGCAGGGAGACCTGGAAATCACCCGGCGCGCGCTCGGCGTCCTCGCCGGGACCATGCAGGACGGGAGCGGCCGGGAAGCGGCCTACCGGGAGTTGCTGCGCCGACTCCTGGCGGAAGGCCGCTCGGGCCAGTCGCTGATCCCGCAGAAGTACGGTGCGCAGGGCCGCGTGTACGAGAAGCTGCGGGTGCCGCTCACAGACCGCGAGGGCGAACTCGCCCGGCTGCTGGCCGATGTGAGCAAGTGCGGCGTGAACGTCGAGGACCTGTGGATCGAGGAGTCCGCGGACTCCCCGACGGGCCTGGCCGTCCTGCTGATCGACGGCAAGGTGACGGAGGAACTGGCCCGGTGGCTGGAGAACCGGGGCCGGTCCGTGCTGCGGCAGACGCCGGCGGGTGCTGGGACGGTGTGAGCGCCGCCGGGACCAGTGCGGTCTTGAGGATGCCCGAGGGGGTGTCCGTCGTCAGCGGACGACGGACACCCCCTCGGGCGTCTGCGGGTGCTCCCTCGCGGTGTCGGATGTCAACTCCTGGAGGAGGTAGCCGCGGCCCCAAGCCGTGCTAATGCCGAGCCCCAGCGGCGCGATCCGCCGGCGTATCCGCATCATCTGCAGATCCAGGGCGTTGCGGGTGGTGTTCCGGGCACAGGCCAACAGATGGGCCAGTGATTCACGGGCCACCAGCGACCCGTAGTTACGCACGAGCTCGGCGACGATCGGGACCTCCGACGGCGCCAGCACCACGGAGGTGCTCCCGACGCGCAGGACGCCGTCGGGGTCAAGGACGGGAGCCCTATAGGCCGCGGCCCTGGCCTGCAGGGCCCTGACGCGGGCCATCAGGTCCTGGTGGCTGACCGGGGCCCGGACCCAGTCCTCCCGCAGGTCCGCCAGCAGGGGTGGCGGACCGTTCTCGACGAGCAGGATGCGCAGAGCTCCGAGCTTCCTGCACCCCTCCCGCTTGGCCGTCTCCAGCGGCCAGCGCACGATCTTCACCTTTTCCTTGTCCTGAATGGTTGGCATGAGGTCCTCCGCCGGGGTGCGGGGGCACGAACGGTGGCCCGGCCTCGCCTCCGAGGCGGGACCGGGCCACCGTTCGTGCCAGTTGACTGCTACTTGGTGGCGATGATCACGCCGTGCGGGGTCCAGCCCGGGAACGCGATCCGCTCGAAGGACTCGGCATCGAAGCCGGCATTCTTCAGGCACTCCTCGTAGGTCGCCCACGAGTAGATCATTCCGCCCTCGGCCGGCAGCGCGGCGAAGTAGACGCTGTCGAGCGCGGCCACGACCGGGCCGTCGCCCTCGTCGTTGGACATCGAGTTGAAGATGATGACCCGGCCGCCCTCGGGCAGCGCCTCGTAGGCCTTGCGCAGCAGGGCGGTGTTCTCCTCGGGCGTCCAGATGACGAGCTGGTGGGCGAACATCACCGTGTCGTAGCCGGCGGGGAACTCGTCGGCGTGCATGTCGCCCGGCTTGACCGTGATGCGGTCGCTGAGGCCGGCCTCAGCGATCTTCTTCTCGGTGAGCGGGGCCGTCGGCGGGATCTCCAGAATGCCGGCCTCGATGTGGGGGTTGGCCAGGGCCAGGGCGATCGAGTTGACGGCGTCGCCGCCGCCGCAGTCGAGCAGCTTGGAGGTGCCGGAGAGGTCCAGGATCTCGACGAGGTGCTGGTTCGCCAGCTCCGACCAGGAGCGCATGTACTTGTAGAAGACCTGCTCCATGTGCGGGTTCTCGCTGAGCCGGTGGTACAGGTCTCGGCCGGTGCCGCGGACGCGCCGCAGGCCGACGTTGCTGTTCGTGCGCAGGGACTCAGTGAAGTCGAGCTGGCCTTCGTAGACCACGTACTGCTCGAAGGCGACGGTGTCCTTGAAGCGCTGCCAGTCGTCCGTCTTGAGCAAGTCGGCGAGGACGGTGGCGAGGTGGTAGCGGCCGTCATTGACGGTCAGCGTGCCGAGCGAGGTGGCGCCCAGCAGCAGGATGTCGTTGGCGCGGACGGCGAGGCCCAGCTCGGCGCCGATCTCCTCGCGGGTCAGACCCGGCTTCTTCTCGATGAGCTCGAAGAGGTTGAGCTCGCAGGCCGCGTTGAGGTACTGGAAGGCGGCGTGACCGAAGAGGATCCAGGCCAGCCCGTCCATGTCGAGCGGGGCCTTGCCGGTGGGCGGGGCGCCGACGAGGCTCTGGACGGAGGTGGCGGCGTCGGGAGTGACGGTCATGAGGAAGTTCTCCTTGTATGCGTGATCAGGTTTCGGGTTCGGGTCATGCGGCCTGGGCGGGCGTGGGCCCGGACCAGACCGTCTCGATGTGCTCCAGGCAGGCGCTTCGCGGACCGGCGAAACCGGTTTCCCGCCAGCCGGCCGGTACGGCGCGGCCCTGGGGCCAGATGGAGTACTGGCCGCCGTCGTTCGCGACGACCGTGCAGGGGACGGAATCGTCCTCGCCGAGGAAAGTGGCCATGGCGACGCCTCCTCTCTTTGTCATACCGGCCCGTCCTGGGCCGGAAGGTGGACCGTCCGCACGACGAGCGAGGCATTGCCCCAGGTGTCGACGTCCAGAGCGGCCGCCTGATGGGTGTGGCCCGGGTTACCGTGGTCGGGATCGGCACCCGGAAGGTCCGCGGTGTCCCGCGGCAGACCGTCGACACGGTCGAGCACCCTCAACCGGGTACCGGACGACGGAAGTTCGATTTCGACCCGGATGCCCGAGTCGGGTACGGCGTGCAGCCACAGTTCCCAGCTCGCGTCCTCGCCGGGTGCCACCGCGTCGGGCGCGGACCACGGTCCGTCCTCGACCCGCCACCGGCGGACTCCGCCGCCGACTACCGCGAGAGACATCTGGCGGGCCCGGCGCGGCGAAGCCAGGTGGAGGCGCACCCGGCGCCGGCCGGCTTCACCGGAGCCATCCTCTTCGATGCGCACCTCGGGGGCGGGCAGGTCGAGGAGGGGGGCCGGGGCGTGCAGGAAATCCCGCTTCCAGCCCGGGAAGTGGTCCGGCAGGCGGCCGCAGTCGGGCTGCGGGCCGAGGGCTGCAGCGGTGCGCTCGCTGGTGAATTCGTCGCTGCTGATCCACAGCGCCTCACCCCGTTCGGGGTCGAGGAGGTGGCTGAGTGTGTCTGGTCGGGGCGTGTCCCGGCCGCGCCGCAGGTAGCGGCGGGCGGCGACGCCCGCGGCCAGAGCCAGGCCGGAGGCCGCAACCGCCCGGCGGGCGGGTCGGGGCAGCTCCGCGAGAGCCGGCGCGGCCAGTTCACCGCAGAGCTGGAGCGCGACGACCGCGGTTCCGGCCAGGCGCGGGGTGAGCCCCTTGAACAGGAGCCGCGACAGCGGGACGAGCAGCGCGGCGGCCGGGGCCGCGGCGGCCGCCGCGCCCAGGGCGTGCCGTGCGGTGCGGAGGCCGCCGGCGGGGTTCTCCGTACCCAGCAGCCACAATCCGGTACCCGCCCCGAGCCACGTCCACAGTGTCAGGTAGCTGGCGCCGGGCAGGGCCCCGGCCAGGGCCGTGGAGGCCGCTCCCAGGGTGACGCTCGCCGCGCCGGTGCGGGCTGCGGAAGCGGGGCCTCGGTCGCCGGGACCCACGAGCACCGCGGCACAGGCGATTCCGGCAACTGCAGCGAAGATGTCGCCCGAGCCGTGAAAGTCGCCGTGCCTGCGGAATTCGGGTGCCAGCTTGCCCATGACGGCGGTGAAGGCGGTGCCGGCCGCCGCTCCTGCGGCGATCCGGGCGGCGAGTAGGGCGCCGGTGCCGCCGAGCCTGCGACCCGTGAAGGTGCCGGTGCGCAGCGCGTGACGCATACCGCCCGCCCAGACCAAGCCGACCGCCGCGGTCAGCGGGAGCACGGCCTTGCCCGGGATGCGGACGAGCCTTCCACGGCCGAGGGGGAAGAAGACCGCGTCCTCCCCACCGAGTTCCGCGAGGTCGGCGGAGCCGAGCCGGCGGGCAAGCGCGAGGGCGAGTTCGCCGTGGTGCTGGAGGGCCGCCTGATCGACGTGCTCGATGTCGTCGAGAGGGCCGTGGTAGGCGGCGAAACCGCCGATGTGGGCGAAGTTGAGCCCCGGCAGGCCGTATTCCTTGCTCACGGCGAAGTCGGTGGCGTTGGGCATCCTGCGGTAGATCGCGTCGAACAGCGAGCTGGCGAAGACCGGGACGCCTGCCCGGGACAGCTCTTCCACCATGGGTCCGTTGCCCACTCCAGCCTCGAACATCAGCACCGGGCCCTCGGTTCCGCGAGCCTCGAAGTTGAGGGTGACGCCGACGGTGGCCGCGAGCGGGTGGCCGTCGAAGAAGGCGCGGGCGCCCAGGAGTCCGGCTTCCTCCCCGTCGGTAAAGACCACCAACAGGTCGTTGACCTGCCGGTGTCCCGCATCCCGGAGGGCGCGGACCGCTTCGAGTAGGGCGGCGACCGGAACGCCCGCGTCGCTGGCCCCGGGACCCTGAGAGACCGAATCGTAGTGCGTCATCAGCAGCACGGCCCGGCCCGGGACGGTGCCCGGGAGCCGCCCGATGACGTTGCGGACAACTCCGGCGGTCAGGTATCGCGGACCGTACGGGGTGGGCCCGACGTCGTGGCCCGCGACAGCTTCCTGCACTTCGACCTCGAAGCCCAGGTCCTTCAGTTCGGAGAGCAGGTACTGGCGCACGCGGTCGGCGGCCGGCGAGCCGACCGGGTGCGGCTCGGCGGCCACGGTACGGACGTGCCGCATGGCGCGTTCGGCCGAGAACTCCTCCGTGGGGGCGTCCCCAGTACGCGGCCGGGGGGATTTCAGCGAGGTGGCGGCGTACGCGGCGGCCGCCGCGGCGGCCGCCGCCGGCCCGTAGCGGGCCAGGCTTCTGCGCAGGGGGTGGGAACCGCGGGTCACGAGTGGTCTCCCTGGCTGGTGGCGGCGGGCTCCGGAAGCGAGCGCAGACGGATCTTGCGGAACTGCCCGATGACGCCGACGGCGGACCGGGACGAGCCCTGGGCGGCAAGCAGGCTCGGGGCCGCGTCACCGACGAAGTGCTCGCAGACGCCCATGTGGGAGGCGTAGGCCTCGTCGAGTGCGGCCCGGAACGCGGCGGACAGCTCGGGTCGATGCCCGGCGAGCCACTGCCACGCGCTCGTGGAGCGGGCCATCTCGGCGATGAGCGCCTCGTGGTCGCGCCAGTGCAGGCCGCTCATCTTGGGCGGGGCGACCGGCGGCATCAGGGTGGGCCGGATCTCCTCGTTGTACTGCTCCCGGTTGGCGTCCCCGGCGTAGATGAGGGCTCCCTGGCAACCGCGCATCAGGCCGACGGCCGCGGCCGCGGCGGCCTGGGCCGCGGGTAGGTCCTCGCGGTCGGCGCTGTCGCGCAGGCATGCCATGGCGAGAGCGCTGGCCTGGGCGAACACCATGAACACGTGGTGTCCGCGTACCCAGCGCCGCAGTGCGTCGCGGGGTACGGCCGGCGCGGCCTGGCCAACGGGCGGCACGGCCTTGGGGATGGGCTCGCTGTGCGGGTCTGCGAACCAGTCGAACAGTACGTCGAATCCGCCGAGGATCCGTTCCCAGGACGTGGCGTCGAGATCCGAGCCGCGCTCCTCGGCGACCTCCAGGAGGCCGATGAACGCGGCGAGGGCCGCGTCTACGAGGAGCGTGGTGACGGGGCCACGGGTGCGGACGATCCCGAAGGCGAGGTCATTGTCCCGGTTGGCCTCGGACTCGGCCGGGTCGTCGCCGACCGGCCCGAGGCCGGCCGGCTCCAGCAGGGCGTACGTCTGACGGGCCGCGGCCAGCAGCGCACGGAGGTCGGACCGGGCCGCCGGGCCGAGGCCGCGTGCTGCCTCGGCGGCACGGGCGGCGACCGCGCCGCGAACTCCGTCGGGGGTGGTGGGCAGTTCCTCGGGGCGACCCAGGACGAAGGGCACGGTTGCCACTTCGGCCACGTAGTCGGGCTGGCCTTCGGGGTGCGGGGGGAGGCCCGCAGAGCGCGTCATCGGGCGACCGCCGATCCGACGGGGTCGTCATGCTGAACATCAGCGGGTGCCGGCATGAACCCGGTGCGGACGAGGTAGTCCATGACGGCATGGGCGTCGGGCTCCGTGGTGGGCGGGCAGGCGATGTCGCTGCCGGCCAGCATGCGGAGGGTCTCGGCGCATTCGAGGGCGGGCTGGACCTCGTCAAGGTGCTTGGGGTCGAGGGCCCGGTGCGGCTCGGCCTCTGCGTCCTTGATCAGAGGGACGAGCGGGTAGAGGAGGTGGCCGGGGCCGACGCCGAGTGCCCGACGCCTGCCTTCCTCGAAGGGCACGATGTCGAACTCGTAGCCGTACCCCTTGATCCACTCGCAGAAGGTGAGCAGCGGGACCGGCTCCGGATTGAACAGGTGGTAGAACCCGTCGATCGCCTCGCGCTTGCCAGAGATGTGGACGATCGCGGAGGCCACATAGTCGACCGGCACAACGTCGAAGATGCGAGGGTAGTCGGGCAGGACCCGCATGGGCAGGAAGCCTCGGAGCGCGACCAGCAGGTAGTCGATGGTCTGCGTCGCCCCGTTCTTCGTGTGGCCGAGGATGAGTCCGGGGCGGAAGACGGTCACGGGGATGCCGCGGCGCCGGGCTTCGTCGACCACTTTCTCGGCGACCCACTTGCTCCCCGTGTAGCCGGCCGGGACGCCCACCGCGGAGTGCAGCGGTGCGTCGTTCTCCAGGAAGGGCCGGGGCATGTGCGTCGCGAGCAGGGTGTCGATGGTGGAGACGTGGTGGACGGCCTTGAGGCGCGTGGTACAGGCGAGTTCGAGCACCCGCTGGGTGCCCCCGACGTTGGCGGCCTTGAGCGCCGAGTAGGGGTAGACGAAGTTGACGAGCGCGCCGTTGTGGTAAATCACGTCAGTGGTGGCGGCCAGCTCGTCCCATTGCTCCTGGGTCAGGCCCAGGCGGGGTTCGGCAAGGTCGCCGACGACGGCACGGACCCGGTGGATCTGGTCGGCCACGTCGATCTCGTAGAGATCGAAGCCCTCCTTGAGGCGCTCCAGAGCGTGCTCCTCGTCGCGGGCACGGCACAGGCAGACCACTTCGGCGTCGGTTCGGCGCAGGAGCTGCTCGATGAGGTGCAGACCGAGGTAGCCGGTGGCTCCGGTGAGGAACACACGCCGAGGGTTCTCCCAGTCGGCTTCGGGCAGACCTTCGGGGCTGATCGACGGGTCGAGGGTGCCGTCGCCCTCCAGGGTCGCGGCATGCTTGCGGCCGAGGACGCCGGCGAGTCCCTCGCGGCGGTAGACCTCGATCGTCTCGGCGACGCCCGCGACGGTCGGCGTACGGAAGAACTCGTGCAGCGGGATCTCGATGTCGTGGCGGTTGCCGAGGAGGGTGGCGAGGCGGGCGAGGAGCACAGACGTGCCACCCAGGCCGAAGAAGTCGGCGTGGATGTCCACGGCCGGGACCCGCAGGACGGATGCGAAGGCCTCGCCGACGGAGCGTTCCAGCGCGTTGCGGGGTTCGGTCAGGCCGTCCGGGCCGGGGGCGGACGCGTCCGCGCGCTCAGCGAGGAGGGCGGCGACGGCTCGCCGGTCGGCCTTGCCGTTGGGGGTGCGGGGCAGTTCCCCGACGACGGTGAACCAATCAGGCAGCAGGTAGTCCGGGAGTTCGTCGGCGAGTGCGGCGCGGATCCCGTCGGGGGTCGGGACCTGCGCGGCGTCGGCGGGGACGAGGGCCGCGGCGAGACGGGCGGTCTCGGTGCCCGCGTCCAGAGCGACGACGGCGGCGTCCTTGACTCCGGGCACAGTCCTCAGTGCCGCTTCGACTTCGCCGAGCTCTACCCGGTGTCCGCGGATCTTGACCTGGTCGTCGACGCGGCCGAGGAACTGGACGGAGCCGTCGGGAAGACGTCGACCCAGGTCGCCGGTGCGGTAGAGGCGGCCGCCCTCGCCGTCGAACGGGTCGGGCAGGAAGCGGGCCGCGGTGAGCGCAGGGCGGTCGTGGTAGCCGTCGGCGACACCGGCACCGGTGACGACTATCTCCCCGGGCACACCGTCGGGCACGGGGCGCAGGTCGGCGTCGACAATGTGCACGCCGGCGTTGTGCACTGCGCGGCCGATCGGTACGGGAACCGTGCGGTCGCCGCGCGGCACCTGGTGCGCGGTGGCGTCGATGGTGGCCTCGGTCGGGCCGTACAGGTTGGCGATGTCCGCGGCCCAGGTGGACTCGATCCGGGCGAGGAGGGTGTCGGTGAGGGGTTCGGCCCCGCTGAGCACCAGGCGTATCCGGGTGCAGGCGCCGGCGTCGCGGTGGTCGAGCAGCAGGGAGATCAGCGAGGGGACACCGCCGAGGAGGGTCACCTGCCGGTCCCGCAAGGTCGCGATCATCCGGGCCGGGTCGCGCATCTCCTCCTCGTCGGCGAGGACGATCGAGGCGCCGGTCGCCAGAGGCCAGAACACGGCCCAGACCGACGGGTCGAAACTGAAGCTGTGGTTGTGCAGCACCCGGTCCTCGCCGGTCAGCTGCCAGTTGGCCTGCCGCCAGCCGATGTTGTTGACGACGCTGCGGTGGCGTACGACCACGCCCTTGGGGCGGCCGGTGGTGCCCGATGTGTATATGAGGTAGGCGGGTGCGTCGGCCGGGACTCGCTCGGGGCGGCGGGGGCCGTCGGATGCCGGCACGCCGGTGAGTTCGTCGAGCAGGAGGGTGGGGACTCCGAGACCGCCGTAGAGGTGGACCGAGCTGTCGGTGATCACCATCGAGGGGCGGGAGTCGGACAGCAGGTAGCGCACCCGTTCCTCGGGGTAGGCAGCGTCGACGGGAACGAAGGCGGCGCCGGCGGCCAGGACGCCGAGCAACGAGATGACGGTCGAAGAGCCCCGCCGCAGCCACACCGCCACACGGTCGCCGGGGCGCACTCCGCGGGCGGCCAGCTCGTCGGCCAGCCCCAGGGCCTGGGACCACAGTTGGGCATAGGTCAGTTCGTTCCCGCCCTGGCGCAGGGCCACCTCGTCGGGCCTGGCCGCAGCCTGCGCGGCAACGAGGTCCACGAGCGAAGGGGTTTCGGCTGCAGGTGTGGCGGTCTGCTCGCCCCGACCAGCCGCAACGGCGAGCTGGGCTCCGCCGTCACCGAGCAGGGACACGGTGGCCGTGGTGGCGTCGGCGGAATCACCGGACAGGAGCGTGCCGAGTACGGCGGCGAGCTGGCCGGCCAGTCCGCGTACCCGGTCCTCGGTGTAGAGGCGGATGTCGTAGTCAATCTGGGCGGTGACGACGCCGGGCTCCTGCCGGACGGTGACGTCGAGGTCGTACTCGGTGGCAGATATTCCGGTGGGTACAGGCCGCCCGGTGCCGGACACGCCGCTGAGCGGCAGGCGGGAGTCCACTGCCCGGACGACGGTCTGGAGGTACGGGGTGCGGCTGATGTCTCGGCGGGGCGGGGCCGCTTCGAGGAGGTGTGCGAAGGGGACATCCACCGCGGGCCGGCGCAGCTGGCGGCAGACGGCGGTGAGGAGTGCGGGCAACGGCAAGTCGGAGGCGTTGTCCACCCGGATCGGGCGCAGGGTGTCGAGGGGACCGGCGACCTGGCCCGGTCGGGCGCCGCGCGGCGTGCGGACACCGCAGACGGCGGCGCCGGTCGCCTGGGACCGCATCAGGACCACGAGCCAGGCGGCGGCCACGGCGGCTTCCCAGTCGGGTGCCGCAGCGGCGGGCGCGACGAGGTCGGCCGGCAGGGGCACCACGACGGAGGCCGTGGCGTTCTCCTTGATCGGCGGGCGCGTCCCGAAGGGCCGGACCTCGGTGGCGGCAGGCCGGGCGAGTTCCGTGCCCCAGTCGGCGACCCGGGCCGTGAGGCCGGGGTCGGCGAGCCGGGCCCGCTCGGCGTCGAGAACCTCCTCCAGGCCTTGCGAACCGGTACCCGGTCCGGCGGCCGGTGCGGCCTCGGCGGTGTCCCCGAGGAGCTCGGTGACCAGCAGATCCAGGGATGTCTCGTCGAGCACCAGGCGGTGGCCGGCCAGGACGAGTTCAGCGCTGCTGCCGTCGGCGGAGGTCAGCAGCAGGGCACGCAGCAGCGGTCCCTGCCCGAGGGAGAACTCCTCCTCCACCAAATGGCGGGCCAGGTCCTCCGTCCGCGAGGAGTGCGTGGACTCCAGGCCCGCGACGGTGCGCAAGGGCAGCTCGGCGAACGGGAGCAGCAACCGTACGGGGCGCCCGGCCACGTCGACGAACACGCTGCGCAGTGCCTCGTGGCGGGAGGCGAGGGACGCCAGCCGCAAGCGCAGCCGAGCGGTGTCCGGGGCGTCCTTCAGCCGGTATCGGCCGGAGACGACCGCCCAGGATCCGCCGGCGATGCCGCTGAGGAGCCACAGTCGGCGCTGCTCGGCGGAGAGCGGGGTGGCCGATTCCGCGCCGCGCTCGGCGAGTACGCGGTGGACGGCGTCGGTGAACGACTCCGTGGCATCGTGACGGGTCACTGCGAAACCTCCATGGTGACGGGGACGGAGCCGGGGGTGGCCGCATCCTGGCGCCGGACCGCGGGGAAGTCCCAGCTGTCGGCCGCCGTACGGTCCTCGGTCAGGGGCTCGGAGCTCTGCTCCGCGCGCCCGTCAGGGTTTTGGTGTGGTGTCGGTATCGGGTGGGGGGCGCCGCGCAGCTGCCCGACGGTCCCGGCGAGCCGGAAGATGGTCGGCTCCATGAAGAACTCGGCCACCGGTACCCGGGCTCCGAGCTCGCGTTCGATGCGTTGCAGCAGTTCAGCAGCGAGCATCGAATGGCCTCCGATGGCGAAGAAGTCATCGTGGATGCCGGTTTCGGGGAGGCTCAGCAAGTCGCACCAGATCGCGGCGACGGCCCGCTCCGCGTCGGTGGAGGGCGCGACTCGTTCGTTGCCGCCTTCCAGCCTGCGGCCGGTGTCCGCCAATGCCCGGCGGTCGGTCTTGCCGTTCGGGTTGAGCGGAACGGTGTCGATCTCGTACAGCTCGACCGGCACCATCGCGGCGGGCAGCACCTCGGCGAGGGCCTGCCGCAGCCGGACGACCTGGCCCGGCGTCTCCAGCGTGCCGTGGGCGGCGACGAGGTATCCGGCGATCCGCGCAGAGCCGCGCGGATCGAGCACGGTGGCGGCGGCGTCCCGGATGCCCGCCAGGCCCCGCAGCGCGCTTTCGATCTCGCCGAGTTCGATGCGGTGGCCGCGGACCTTGACCTGCTCGTCGGCACGGCCGACGAACTCCAGCAGGCCGTCGGGGCGCATCCGTACGACGTCCCCGGTGCGGTAGAGGCGCTCGCCGGGCAGGTAGGGGTCGGGGACGAACCGCTCGGCGGTGCGCACCTCGTCGCCGAGGTAGCCAAGGGCCACGCCGGGGCCGCCGATGAGCAGCTCCCCGCAGACTCCGGTCGGCACTGGGCGTAGGGAACGGTCGGCGACAATGACGCGAGTGCCGGGCAGGGGGCGTCCAATGGTGACGGGCTCCCCCGGGCGCACTGTGGCCGCGCAGGACCAGATGGTGGTCTCCGTCGGGCCGTACAGGTTGTGCACCTCGGCCGGGGTGCGGGCCAGCAGGTCGGCGAGGTCCGGCGGGAGCGCCTCGCCTCCGCACAGCAGGCGGAACCCTTCACGGGGCCGCCAGCCGGCGGACATCGCCAGGCGCCATACGGCCGGGGTGGCCTGGGCTGCGGTGAGGCCGGGGGCAGCGAGCCGGGCGGCGAGTTCGCCCGCGTCGCGTGGAGCGCAGGCCGGGGCGACGACGACCGCGCCTCCGGTGACAAGCGGGCCGAGCAGTTCCAGCAGCGAGATGTCGAACGCGGTCGTGGTCAGGGCGAGGAGCCGGTCCTCCGGGCCCAGCCGCAGCCGGCCCGTGAGGGCGTGCAGCAGGGAGGCCAGGTTGGCGTGGCTGACGGCGACGCCCTTGGGGCGGCCGGTGGAGCCGGACGTGAACATCAAGTAGGCGGGATCCTGCGGCCGCGTCTGCGGTTCTGTCCGCGTCTGCCCTGAAAGTACGCGGTCCGCCGGGGCGGCCGGCGCCTGCGCCAGGCCTTTGATCGGCAGCGCTCCACTCCGGTAGGCCTCGGGGAGCGCAGCGGGGTCGTCGCAGACGAGGACGGCGGGAGCGGACTGCTCCAGGATGAGTTCGCGACGCGCGAGCGGGGCGGCGGAGTCGACGGGCACGTACACCACGCCGGCCCGCCAGCAGGCGAGGAGGGCTACCACAGCGCCGGTACCGCGCTCGGTGTGCACCACCACGCGATCTCCGGGCCGAGCCCCGGCGGTGTGCAGGTGCGCGGCTGCGGTCTCGACCCGCGCCATGAGCGCCGCGTAGTCGAGGGACTCCTCGTCGTCGCGTACGGCCTCGGCACCGGGCCGGGTCCGGGCAAGCTCGCGGATCCGCGGCCACACCAGCGGCCAGGGCTGTTCCAGCGGGCCGCCCTCGATGCGGGCCTCCATCCCACCTCCCTCGCCCTCCTCAGTGAGGCCGCAGAGCGAGACCGGCACGTCGGCGTCGTGCAGCAGCCGGCGCAGGACCGTGAGCAACTGGTCGGCGAACCGCTCGGCGGTGCTCCGCTCGAAGAGCGCGCTGGCGTACTCGAGGAAGCCTCCGACCGTCCCGGCGCCGTCCTCGAAGAGGAAGAGGGAGAGGTCGACGCGGGCGTCGCCGCAGTCGACGTCGTCGACATCCACACGCAGGCCAGGGAGGTCCCAGCTACGCCGAACGTCCTGCTGGAGTCCGAACATCACCTGGAAGACGGGGTTGCGCTCGGGCATGCGGGGCGGCGCCAACAGTTCGACGAGTTCCCCGAAAGGAAGGTCCGCGTGGTCGAGAACGCCGGTGAGCCGGTCGTAGAGCTGCCTGACGAGCTCGCGGAGGGTGGGGTCGGCGCGCAGGTCGGCGCGGAGCGTGCAGGTGTTGGCAAGGTATCCGACGGTCCCGGCGAGGTCGGCGTGCGATCGGTTGGCGACCGGGAGACCGACGAGCAGGTCGTCGCTGCCGGCATTGCGGGCGAGGACGACGACGTAGGCGGCGAGCAGAGTGGTGAAGGGGGTCACCCCGTGGTCGGCGGACCAGTCGCGCAGCCGGTCCGCGAACTCCGCGTCCAGCTGTACGGGCACCCGTGATCCGGCATAGGACTGGAGCACCGGCCGACGGTGATCGGTCGGAAGGTCGAGCACTTGGGGAGCGCCGCGCAGGGCCTCGCTCCAGTGGTCTCGGGCGGCCTGGCGGCGCGCGGCCCACTCGGGGTCCGGGGTCTCCTCGCCACCGCTGCTCCACACCACGTAGTCGGCGAACTGCAGGGGCTGGTCGAGCTCGTCGGGTCCATCGCCCGCGTAGTACGCCAGCAGCTCACGCAGGATCACCTGGAGGGACAGCCCGTCGCAGACGGCGTGGTGCACGCAGAGGAAGAGGACGTGGTGCTCATCGGTGACCCGGGCCAGCAGGGTGCGCAGCAGCGGGGGCTGGGCAAGGTTCCAGCCGCGTTGCGCCTCCCGGCGGGCCAGCCGCTCCACTTCGCGGTCGAGAGCGGATGCGTCCGTGACGTGGCCGAGGTCAACGAGGGTCAGGGCAGGAGCGATGCCGGGTACGACCACCTGGGTGAGGACACCGTCGATCTGGCGGATCCCGGTGCGCAGCGCCTCGTGGCGATCGACGACGGCGCCGAGGGCGGCCTGGAGGGCCGTCGGCTCCAGGGCGCCGCGCAGGTCGACACGTACTGCGAGGCTGTAGGCCTTGCTGGCCGTCGCGTTCATCCGGTCCAGGAACCAGAGGCGCTCCTGGCCGGGGGAAGCGGGGAAGAGATAGGCGTCGGGTGGGATCCGGTCGCTCACGGGGACTCCAGGGCAATTCGTCGGGCGGGCGTCGCTGGGGACGTCGGCTGCGCGGGCATCGCGGGCATCCATCAGGCGATGCCGCCGGTGGCGGTGTAGCGGCTGCGGTCCAGCCGGCGGACGGCCATGGGGCCGGTGCCGCGGCCCGAGGCCGTGGCGACCAGCTCCTCCACGAACCGGGCCTGGTCGGCGACGGTGGTGCGGGTGCGCAGGGCCGACAGGGGGACCTCCACGGAGAACTCACGGCCGATCAGGTGGGCGATCGCGGTGAGCATCAGCGAGTGGCCGCCGATCTCCAGGAATTCGTCCGTGACACCGAACGCGGGCACCGGCAGCACCTTCGCCCAGCAGTCCGCCACGCGCCGCTCGACGTCGCCCCGCGGTGCGATCCGGACGCCTCCGGCGAGCGGGATGGCAGCCACCGACGCCAGCAAACCGCGGTCGATCTTGCCGTGCTTGTTGCGCGGCAGCACGTCGAGCACGGCAAGCTCTCCGGGGACCATGTAGCCGGGCAGTTCCTGGCCAAGCCGGCGGCGCACTCCGCGCAGCCAGCCGGCCGGATCGCCGTCCGGCGGCTCCTTAGGGACGAGGTAGGCAGCGAGCCGTCGACTCTGACCCTCTCCGAGGGCCAGCACGGCGGCCTCCCTGACCTGGGCGACTGTGTGCAAGGCACGTTCCACATCGCCGAGTTCGATGCGGAACCCACGGACCTTGACCTGGTGGTCGGTGCGGCCCACATAATCCAGCTGCCCGTCGGAACGCCACCGGACGAGGTCTCCCGTCCGGTACAGCCTGCGGCCAGGGTGCTCCGGGTCGGGCAGGAACCGGGCTGCGGTCATCGCGGGCTGCCCTGCGTAGCCGAGGGCCACGCCCGCGCCGCCGATCAGGAGTTCCCCGGTGCCGCCCGGCGGGACCGGACGCAGTCCGGCATCGACGACGACTAGCGTCGTGCCGCCGACGGGGCGGCCGATCGGTACGGGGCCACCGGTGTCGGCGGGCAGATCGGCGTACGTGGAGTATGTGGTGGTCTCGCTGGGCCCGTACAGGTTGACGAGGCGGACGCCGGGGAGCTGCCGGTGGACGTCCCGAACGAGTTCGGCTGTGAAAGGTTCGCCCGCCACGTTCACGACCTTGAGCCCAGGGGGCAGCGCATCGCGTTCCAGGAGGGCTGCGACCGCCGAGGGCACGGTGTTCAGCAGGGTGGCGTCCGCGGCGTGCGCGGGACTCTCGGCGAGGTCCAGGACGCTGTCCAGGATCCGCACCTCGCCGCCGTGGGCGAGCGGGGTGAACAGCTCGAAGACCGATAGGTCGAAGGTCGTGGGGGTGACGGCGAGGGTCCGGGCGAGTGCCTCGGTGCCGAACTCCGCACCAGCCCAGCGGACCAGGTTCACCGCTCCCCGGTGGGGGATGACGACGCCCTTGGGGCGGCCGGTGGAGCCGGAGGTGAACAGCAGGTACGCCGGGTCATCGGGCCCGGTGTCGGGCTGCGGGGCGACCGGATCGGGGCGGGCGGCCGCGAGCACCACGTCCAGCTCGATGACGCGTACGGGGAAGAACTGCCCACGGTCTACCGGAATGTCGCCGACGATGACGTGGCGGCAGCCGGCATCGGCCACCACCGCGGCGAGGCGGCTGGCCGGGCTGCCTGCGTCCAGCGGCAGGTACGCGGCGCCTGAGCGGAGGACGCCGAGCAGGACGCCGGGCAGGTCCCGGCCACGGGGCATCAGGATGCCGACGCAGGAGCCTGGCCCGGCCCCGGCCGCGGCCAGCGCAGCCGCCACGGCGGCGGAGCGGCGGTCGAGTTCACCGTAGGTCAGTGCGCCGTCCCCGGCAACGACGGCAGTGCGCCCGGGGTGACGCCGCGCGGCCTCCAGGACCAGATCGTGCAGGCGGCCCGCGCTGTTCTCGGGCACGGCGGAGCGCGACCATCCCCCGACCTGGCGCAGCTGCTCCGGTCCGATGGCGCCGACCCCGTCCAGCGGCTGGTCCGGGCT
Source organism: Streptomyces sp. TBY4 (assembly GCF_024213195.1). Lineage (GTDB taxonomy): Bacteria > Actinomycetota > Actinomycetes > Streptomycetales > Streptomycetaceae > Streptomyces. The sequence continues at coordinate 95,530 of NZ_JANAVF010000016.1, forward strand.
GCCCTGGGCCAGGGCGTCGGCGACTGCGAGGAACGCGTCGGCGAACTGCCCGGGCAGTGATGCGGCGTGGCGTGCGGGGTCGGCCTCGATCCGTCCGGCGAGGGTGTCGCCGTCCTCTCCGAGCAGCGTGGTGAGGGCGAACGGGCCGACGCTGGGCGGGACCACTGCGACATCGAGCACGATGTCGCCGAGCCGTACTCCGCCGCCGAGCAGGCCGGCTCCCACACCGCGCGGTGCGCCCGGGGTGTCCTGTTGGAGCAGCAGGGCTGCCTGCGGGGCGGGGATGTCGGGGCCGCCACGGGCCGCGGAGAGCGCGACGAGTTCCGGGTAGCCGACAGTGCGGTGGGCCAGCGCGCCGCGCAGTGCGCCGGAGGCCCGGACGACAAGGTCGCGGACGGTTCCCGAGGCCGTGTCCAGTGGGATCGGGACGGTGGAGACGAGGTAATCGACCGCGCGGTGGGTGGTGGAGCCCCGGCCGTGCAGGGGGACGGCGACCGGTATCCGGTCGGCGCCGGTGAGCCGGGCGAGGGCGAGGGACTGGACGGCAAGGAGTACCGCGTAGAGGGTGGCGCCGCACTCCTTGGCGAGGTCCCTGAGCATGGCCGTCCGTTGGGCGTCGAGGGTGAGCGGCGCGTGGACGGCGGGCCGGGCCCGGCCGTCCGGCGACTTCTCGGCTGCTCCTTCGGCAGGCGGCAGCTGCAGAGGGTCGACGCCGTCGGCGAGCAGCTTCTGCCAGAACCGCCACGCCCGGTCGAGGCGGCGTTCGGTGCTGCCTGGGGCCGGGTGGGAGCTGCCGTCGGGGTCCACCGCGAGCGGCGTGACCGGCGGCAGGGCGGCGGCTGCCGCTGCCGGGTCACCCGCGGCGAGCAGCTGGGCAAGTTCGGCGGCGAGCACCCCGATGGACCACAGGTCAGCGACGGCGTGGTGCACCGTGACCACCAGGTGGACGGGGTGGCCGTCGGCGAGGACCAGGTCGGCGTGGAAGAGGGGGCCCACGGCCGGATCGGGTACCCGGCGGGCGCGTGCGGCGAGATCTTCGGCCAGTTCCGCGGCGCCGACGGGTCCGAGCCGGGTGAGGGAGCAATAGCGGTTCCAAGGCTCGGAGTCAGACTTCGCGGGGTCGACGGTCCGGGTCCAGTGCTCGCCGTCGCGGACGAGGCGCGTGCGCAGGGCGGGGTGGCGGGCGACGAGGGCGACGAGTCCCCGGGCGACGTCGCGGGGGGCGACGGCGGGGGGCAGGACGAAGCCGATGCCGAGGACGAGTCCGGGTGCGGCGGGGTCGAGCTCCTGGAGCAGGCACAGGGCTTCCTGGCGCGCGGTCGCCGGGTGCACCTCCGCAGCGCCGCCGCTCGGCGATCCGGCCTCGGTGCCGGCCTGGGCCGCGGACCGGATGAGGGCGGCGAGGGACTCGGCGTCGACCCCGGCCAGCACCTCCGCCATGGGCAGGGCCACGCGGAAGGCCTGGGAGGTCTCCACGGCGAGCCGTACGGCCGTGAGCGAGTCCAGGACACGGCTGGTCCCGTCCTCGCCTCCGAAGTGTGCGATAGCCGCCTCAGCGAGCCGGACCATCAGATCCCCGCCGCCACCCTGACCGCCCGCGTCCCTTCCGGGGGCGGCGACCCCCTCAGCAGGCACCACGCCAGCGGCGCCGGGTGCCTCCCCGACGACCGGGCCCTTCGCACCGACAGCGATTCCCTCGGCACGAACCACGGCGGCCTCGCCGGACAGCGTGTCACCGCCGGAGGCACACGGCGCTATGGCGCTATCGCAGACCACCGTGGCCAGCGAGTCCTCCAGGTGCGCCGCGCGGGCAGCGCCACGCTGGACCTTTCCGCTGGAAGTCTTGGGCAGGCTGGAGGGGCGGATCAGGTGGACGGCCCCCACCGGCGCCGAGTGCTGTCGGAGTACGGCGGCCCGGATCGCGCGGGCAATCCCGCCGGCCACATCGGCATCGGCGGCGGCCTCCGGCCGGAGCTCGGCCACCACAAGGATCTCCTCGCCGCCGTCCGGGCCCGGGACGCCCGCAGCCGCCACGCAGCCTTTACGGACGGCCAGATCTGCTTCCTGCACCGTGCGCTCCACGTCCTGCGGGTGGATGTTGCGGCCTCGGATGACGATGACGTCCTTGATCCGGGCCACAGGTACCAGTTCGCCGTCCTCCGTGAGGAAACCCAGGTCGCCCGTCCGCATCCAGGCCCGGGACGATCCGGGCAGGCGTACACCGAAGGTCCCTGCGGTCTCTTCCGGATCCTCGAAGTACCCATCGGCCACACTTGCGGAAGCGACGAGCACCTCGCCGACCTCGCCCGGCCCGGCCGGCTCCCCGGTGGCGGGGTCGGCGATCGCAATCTGCGCGCCGACTACCGCCGGCCCGCTGGAGACCAGTTCGGTGACGGGGGCGCCGACCCTCGGCGGTTCGGCCCGGCCGAGCGCCAGGGCGGCGGCGTCGACCCGCTGCGTTCGTATCCCCGCACCGGGCCGACCGCCGCTGACGATCAGCGTGGACTCGGCGAGGCCGTAACAGGGAAGGAAGACGTTCGGGTCCAGCCCGGCCGGTGCGAACCGTTCCGCGAAGGCGCGCAGTGTCGCTGCGTCGACGGGCTCGGCACCGGAGAAGGCGACCCGCAGGCCGCTCAGGTCGAGGGCTGCGACGTCCGCGTCCGCGGCCCGCCGAGTGGCCAGCGCGTACCCGAAGTTGGGCGCCCCGGTGTGGGTGGCGCCGGTCTCGGAGACGAGCCGGAGCCACGACAGCGGGTCGGCGAGGAAGGACAGCGGGGACATCAGATGGATGGGGAATCCGGTGACGAGCGGGGTGAGCACCCCGCCGACGAGTCCCATGTCGTGGTAGGGAGGCAGCCACAGCGCGCCGGTGCTGGACGTGTCGAGCTCGAAGCGCTCCGTGATGGCCGCCACGTTGTCCAGCAGGTTTCGGTGCGAGACCAGCACGCCGCGCGGGGAGCCGGTGGAGCCGGAGGTGAACTGGATGAACAGTGGTTCCTCAGGCTGGACCCGCGGGGCCCGCCAGCCGTCCTCGGCGCCCGCCTCGACGGTGGTGTCGACGAACTGCTCGGGGCGCACCTGCGGCAGTCGCTCGGCGAACAGCTCCCGCAGGGGCTCCAGCAGCCCCGGCTCGGTGAGCAATGTGGCGTTCGGGAGCTTGGCAAGTATGGCGCCCAGTCGCGCGAAGTCCCTTCGCACATCTGCCGGGTTGGGTGGGTAGACGGGTGCGGCGGGCAGTCCCGCGTAGGCGGTGGCCAGGAAGGCCTTGAGATAGTCCGGGCCCGGCTGCATGAGGAGCAGTACGGGGCCTCGGGCGACCTGGCGCAGTTTGACGGCGAGGGCCTTGGCCTCGCGGTCCAGTTCCGCGCGGGTGAAGCGGACCTCCTGCGCGAGTCCGATCGCAGGCTGGGCCGGGAACTCGGCTGCGGTCGCCTCGGGGTCCGCCTCACAGACAGCCCGCATGGCATCGAGCACGGTCTTCCGACCCGTCGTCGCCTGCATTTCCGTTCCCACCCTTCCCTGCAAAACACACCGTTCGGCGCCTGAATACCGGGGAGGATTTCGCCCCGGAGTCCGTCGGATGTGAATCTAGGACAGGATTTCCGGGGCGGGTCTATTTCTTTCCGAACCATGATGGATTTCGGTAAGGATCCAGCAAGAAACTTCTGGCTGACTTCTGTCCGGACGGACCATCGGCAGGAGGGATCGCGGTAGCAAGGGGTCCTCTTGCCGCTTTTCCGTGAGGAGAGATTCACCGTGCCCCGAAGTTCTGTTGCGCCGGCTCCGTCAGACCGGCTCGCCGGGCCGGCCGACCCTCTCGGCCTGCGGCGCCTGTCAGCGGGGTTGAGCCTGCTGCGCCGGCCGCTGCCGTTCCTGCGGGAGCTGGAGGAGGCCTGGGGGCCGGTGTGTGCCATGCCTGGGCGCCGCCCCCGCACCGTGTTCGCGTTCGGACCGGAAGAGGCTCGCCAGGTGCTGACCGGCCGGGCCTTCGTGTCCGACTCGTTCCGGCATCTGCGGCTGCCGCCGGGCTCGCCGATGATGCTGCTGACGAGTGGGCTGCTGCGGCTGAACGGCACGCTGCACCGAAAGCACCGGCAGGCGATGCAGCACGCCTTCTCGCCGCGCCACGTGACGGTCTACACGGACACCATCGTGCGCTTCGCCGACGAGATGCTCGACGGGTGGAAGCCGGGTGCCACGGTCGACCTGCACGAGGAGCTCGCCCGGCTCGTGACCCGTATCTCGCTGGCCACAATGGCGGGCTTGGAGAACCCGGAGTCCGCCCGTCGGCTCAACGACAAGATGGTGGAGTTGGCGGCGGCGGCCGGCAATCCGCTGACCGCGGTGCTTCAGCTGCCGCTGCCCGGCACGCCGTTCCGGCGGATGACCCGCATCGCGGCCGAGATCGAGGCCATCCTGCGGGAGCTGATCGCCGCCCGGCGCTCCGGGACGGCCGGTCCCGACCTGCTGAGCCGGATGACCGTGCTGGAGGACGGGGAGACCGAGCGGCTCGATGACGAGGAGTTGGTGGGCGAGGCGTACACCGCGCTGTGCCACGACAGCGTGGCCGCGTCTCTGTTCTGGACGCTCACGCTGCTCGACCAGCACCGCGAGTGGTGGGAAAAGCTGCGCGCCGAGGTGGCGGAGGTGGTCGGGGACGCGGAGCCCGGGCCGGAGGCCCTGATCCGGATGCCGGTGCTGGACCAGGTGGTCAAGGAGAGCGTGCGGCTCATGCCGCCGGCCGGCTTCGGAGTCCGCTACGCGGACACGGGCGCCGAGATCAACGGGCGGCCCGTTCCGAAGGGGGCGATGGCGATCGTCAGCTCCTTCGTGACGCACCGCGACGCCGCGGTCTTCCCCGAGCCCCTGCGGTTCCGGCCGGAGCGCTGGGAGACCGCGCAGCCTGCGCAGCACGAGTACTTCCCGTTCGGGCTGGGGCAGCACAACTGTATCGGGCGCAATCTGGCGCTGTTGGAGAGCAAACTCGTCCTGACCCGCATCATGCAGCGCGCCCCGGTCGTGCTGCCCGCGGGGACAGTGGTCAACCCCGTGGTACGGATCTCCACCGTGCCCGACGGGTGCGTCCGAGCGGTCGTCACAGCACCGGGCGGCGAGGCCCCGAAGGCCTCCCGTGTCGCCGGCACGATCAACGACATCATCACGCTCCCCGACCTGCCCTGACGGCGGCTCCCCTGCGGCGGCGGGGACTTCGGCGGGCCTAAACCTTTCGGAACACTTACAGCTGTGCTGTGGGCACGGCGGGGCGGCACCACTCTGAGCGGGCGCGATTCAGCCAACCATCCGCCACAGCATGGAGATCCGAATGAAACGCCGCACATTCCTCGGCACAGGAGCAGTCACGGCGGCAGGGCTCCTCCTGCCTCCTGCAGTCTCACAAGCGGCCTCGGAAGCCACACCGTGGGCCGCCCTTCAGCGCAGCATCGACGGGGCAGTGGTCCTGCCGGACGATCCCCGGTACGACACGGTCCGTGCCCTGGCGCTGCGGCAGTTCGACGCGATACGGCCGCAGGCGGTGGTGCGTTGCGAGTCGGCCGGCGACGTGGCGGAAGCCGTGCGGTTCGCCGTGCGGCATCGGATTCCGACCGTGGCGCGCAGCGGTGGCCACTCGTTCGCCGGGTACTCGACCACCACCGGCATGGTGATCGACGTGTCACCGATGGACCATCTGCGGATGGCCGGCGAGGTCGCCCGGATGGGGCCTGGCTGCCAGCTCATCGACGTGGAGGAGGGGCTGGCCCCGCGCGGGGTGGCGGTGCCGACGGGCTGGTGCCCGACAGTGGCCATCGGGGGCCTCGCGCTCGGTGGGGGCCTGGGCTTCCTCACCCGGATGCACGGGGTGGCCAGCGACCGGATGCTACGGGCGCAGGTGGTGCTGGCCGACGGGCGGGTGGTGGAGAGCGACGAGCGGCGCCACCCGGACCTGTTCTGGGCACTGAGAGGCGGCGGGGGTGGCAACTTCGGCATCGTCACCGAATACGACTTCGCTCCGGTACCGGCCCCCGACATGACCAGTTTCACGCTCACCTGGCCCTGGAGTGCCGCGCGCGCGGTGATCGGTGCCTGGCAGCAGTGGACCGCGTCGACCCCCGACGCGCTCACTCCTCTGCTGAACCTGTCGACGTACGGCGACGACCCGGCGGTGGAGCCGGGCGTGACCGTCTCGGGGGTGTGGCTGAGCTCGCCGGACGGGCTGGTCCCTCTGCTGGCACGGCTGACCGCAATGGCAGGCACCTCGCCGACGACGTCGCAGCAGCGCACGGACTCCTACGGGATGGGCATGCGCCACTGGTTTGGCTGCGACGACCTGGATCCGGCGGGGTGCCACCGCATCGGACACAACCCCCAGGCAAAGCTGGCTCGTTACGGATTCGCGCTGGCGCGCGGCAACTTCTACGACGCCCCGCTCGACGAGGCCGGAATCGACGCCGCACTGGCGGCCTTTGCGGACGCCCGGAAGGCGGGCGAGTACCGCAGCCTCGACCTTCAGGGGCTGGGCGGCGCCCATAACCGGGTCTCAGCTACGGCAACGGCGTACGTGCACCGCAGCGCGCTGTTCTACGGAGGGTGGTCGGTGGGGATTGACGTGCCGGAGGGCGAGGTGCTGGAGTCGGCGCGGCGCCGCGCCTGCCAGGAGTGGGTCGACCGCGCCTACGGGCGGGTGCACCCGTGGTCCTCGGGCCAGTCGTACCAGAACTACATCGACCCGGACCTGGCGGACTGGCGCCAGGCCTACTACGGGGTCAACTACCGTCGACTGGTGGCCGTGAAGGAGGCCTACGACCCCCGAGGCTTCTTCCGTTTCGCACAGTCGATCGGCTGAGCCGTCCAGCTCTGCGGGCACGCCGGAGGGCGGCGGTCGGAATCCGTCCACCGCCCTGCGGCATTTCTGTCGCGCACCCTGGGCCGACGTCAGCCGATGCCCAAGACCGGCTCGCCGCCGGGCAGTCGGTGGATGCCGATGGCCTCGGCCGGGCAGAACTCCGCGGCCTCCAGTAGCCGGTCGTCGGGCGCGCTGCGGTCGGTCAGCGCCACCGAGCGGTAGTCGCGAACCGCGAAGACGTCCGGGGCCAGCGACATGCACAGGCCCGACATCAGACAGGCCTCGCTATCGACCCGTACGGTCCACTCCTCCTGGTCAGCCACGGGTCTACCACTCCACCGGCAGGGCCTCGACGCCGCGCAGGACCACGCCGGCCTTCCAACGCAGCTCCTCGTCCGGGACAGCCTGCCGCAGTCCGGGGAAGCGGGCCACCAGGGAGCGCAGCGCCGCCTGCATTTCGAGGCGGGCCAGCTGGGCGCCCACGCAGTGGTGTGCGCCGTGGCTGAAGGCCAGGTGCGGGTTGTGCTCCCGCGTGATGTCGATGCTCTGGGGGTTGGCAAACACCTCGGGGTCGCGGTTCGCGGCGTTCATCGACGGTACGACCGTCTCGCCGGCGCGGATCAGGACGCCGCCGATCGTCAGGTCCTCGCGCGCGACGGCCGGCTGGTCCACCGCGAGCAGGGGGACGAAGCGCAGCAGCTCCTCGATCGCGTTCGGGACCAGCTCCGGCTTGGCCCTCAGGAGTTCCAGCTGGTCCGGGTTTCGGAACAGAAGGTAGAGGAAGTTCACGAGTTGGGAGGCCGTGGTCTCCATGCCGGCGACCAGCAGCCCGAAGCTCATCTCGATGAGCTCCTTCTCGGAAAGCCGGTCGCCCTCGTCGCTCGCCCGGATCAGGGCCGTGAACAGGTCGTCCCTCGGGTCGGCGCGGCGCTTCTCGATGAGTTCGGTGAAGTAGGCGTGGAGGTCCATGACAGCCTGGCGAATCTCGTCAGGGGTCTTGGCCGTGGTGGAGACCACTGAGTCGAAGAAGGGGACGAAGCGGTCTCGGTCCTCGTAAGGGATGCCCATGAACTCGCAGATCGAGATGCCTGGCAGCGGCCAGGAGAACTCGGCGTAGAGGTCGACGGGGCCGCCCTTGGCCTCGATCGCATCGAGCAGTTCGTCGACGATCACCTGGATCCGCGGCTCGAACTCCTGGACGCGACGGGCGGTGAAGGCCTTGGCTACCAGTCGGCGCAGTCGGGTCTGCTCGGGCGGGTCCATGATGCCGATTCCCTCGACGATCGGCTCCGGGAAGAATCGCGGCCGGTCGGGGGCAGCCTGCAGGACTCGGCTCAGCCGCGGGTCGGCGAGGGCCTCCCTCACATCGGCCATCCGGGTCACCAGCCAGGCCTCGCCGCCGTACGGCATGGCCACCCGACAGACGGGCTCCTCGCGGCGGACCCTGGTAAACTCCTCAGCTTCCTCCAGGCCTGCGGCGGGAAATGGATAGTTTGGAGCAGTCGTCGATGTCATACCCCCCTATCTAGCACCGCCACCGGACGCTGACGGAGTCCCTTTCCAATCTCTTTCAATGCCCCTCAATCAACCAAAGCAGTGCCCTATGTTCACTGGTACCAGTGGCACCAATTTGGATGAGCCATGAAAACGACGACGCCCATTACGCGCCTGCCTTTCGGTGTCCCGCCGGTGAGCCAGCGGGCCACCGAGAGGCAGGAATTCACCGTGTCCCGCGACCGGGTCGACCTGTGGCTGGTACTTCTGCCCGCCGGGTCTGACACCGCGGCGCCAGATCTCAAGGAGCTCGACCCGGCCGAACGCCTGCGGGTCACTACCTTCACTCACCCGGCCGACGCCCTGCTGTACGTAACCGCCCACGTGGCACTGCGTCGGCTGCTCGGCCGCTATACGGCCACACCTCCGGAGGAATTGCGGTTCCGGCGCGAGCCCTGTCCAAGATGCGGCGCCGCGCACGGCCGACCGGCCCTTGCCCAGCGGCCCGCGCCGCTGCACTTCTCCCTCTCCCACAGCGGCGAGGTCGCCCTGGTGGGCGTGGGCGCAGTACCGCTGGGCGTCGATGTCGAACTGCTCGCCGGGGAGGAGACCGTGGCGGCCTGTTCGCAAACCCTGCACCGGCGGGAGCGGTCCGAGCTGGTCGAGGCTGAGGGGGAAGAGGCACGACGCCGGCTCTTCGGCCGGATCTGGACGCGCAAGGAAGCGTTCCTGAAGGGCCTGGGGACGGGGCTGAGTCGCTCCCCCGCCCTGGACTACCTCGGCGCCGACGCAAGCCGCCATCCGGACGGCTGGACGATACTCGACATCCCCGTCGGCCCCACCCACACCGCCGCCGTCGCGGTGCGTGGCCCGGCCCCCTCAACGGTCGAGCTCCACCAGTTTCCCGCCTCGTGGCTCGCGGGCTCGGACTGCGCCGCGTAGCACCCTGCCGCTCTGCTCGGGGGCGCCCCTATGGGTTTGGCCAAGCTGCGTGCGCTCGTACCTCCCGCGAGATCGCTTGCCTCGGCCAGGCAGCTCCGACCTCAGATGATCACGACGACCAGGTCTAAGAGAAGCCTCATCGCGCTCCGTTGGGCTTGATCCGCTTTGACGGACATTCGAGATCAGGGGTTCGTCCCCGGGAGGATGTCCGTCATGGAGAGCATGGGGAAGAAGAAGCCTCGCCCTCGCCGCTCGTTCACGTCGGAGTTCAAGGCCGAGATCGTCGAGCTGTGCCGGCGCGGTGACCGCTCGGTCGGCCAGATAGCCAAGGACTTCGACCTGACCGAGACCGCGGTCCGCGACTGGGTCAAGCAGGCCGAGGTCGAAAGGGCGAACGAGACGGGCTGACCAGCAGCGAACGCGAGAAGCTGGCCGCACTGCGGCGGGAGAACCGCCGCCTGCGGGAGGACGTCGACATTCTCAAGCGTGCGACCGCCTTCTTCGCGAAGGAAACCCGGTGACGGTGCACCCGTTCATCGAGGCGGAGAAGCATGCAGGTCACAACGCCAAACGGGCGTGTGAACTGCTCAAGGTCTCCCGCACCGCTTTCTACACCCGCCGCACCAGCGCTCCGGGCACCCGCGCGGCCCCTGACGCCGAGCTGACCGAGCAGACCACGGCCGTCCACGAACGGTCACGCGGTGCCTACGGCGCCCCGCGCGTCCATGCCGTGCTCAAGCGGGAAGGCGCTGAATGCGGCCGCCGCAGGCTCGCCCGGCTGATGAGGGCAGCCGGGCTGCAGGGCCGGCACCGCCGACGGCGCCACCTGACCACATTCCCCGATCCACGAGCTGCCACCCGGCCCTACCTGGTCGTCCGCGACTTCCAGCCCGACGCCGGGGCTCTCGATACGCGCTGGTGCGGAGACAGCTACATCCCGACCGAGGAAAGCTGGCTCTACCTGGCCACCGTCATCGATATCGCCTCCCGCCGCGTGGTCGGCTGGGCCACCGCCGCCCACCTCCGGACCGAAAGGTCTCCGACGCACTCAAGGCCGCCTGCCACCAGCGGCGCCCCACCGGTCCAGTGATCTTCACCTCGGATCGCGGCTGCAGGAATCTGACGCCCGTGCTCACAACAACACTCCACGGTTCCCATGGAAGGCCCCCAGCACCATGCTGACCTACGAGCTGCACAGCCTCACAGAGGAACAGTTTCGACCGGAACGACCACACCATAATCGCCAACCGTCGCAGGCCACCGACAGGGCTCACAGAAGCACCCCCAGCGCGCACCCGCGATTTACCACGCCCCCGGCGCGCACCGCCGAGTTACTGACCTGCGGTTTCTCTCTCGACTGCGCAATCGACCGGATACTTCGTCCCGCATCTTCACTCATCTGCCCCAATCCCCCGGCATCCTCGATCACCCGTGTTCCCGCGGGACGAGCACGGGCCGCGCGCGGGAGGGTGGGCGGGGCAGCACACCGCGACACACGGCGGCTGGTGTGGTCAAGCCGCGGCGGCTGCCGCGGCGGCTGCCGCGTCGACCACCACGCAAGTGGCGATCAGGTCGTTCTCGACTATCCACCGCCCGCTCAGCGCGGTCAGGGACCGTCCCGCGAGGCGCAGACCGTTGTCGTGCAGGGACACGTCGAACGCCTGCCGGTCGGGGTGGATGGTCAGGCTCGCGTCATGGAAGCCGAGCCAGCGACGGGCGAGCGGGAACCAGGCCTTGTAGACCGACTCCTTGGCGCTGAACGTCAGCCGGTCCCAGTGCACTCCAGGGCGGCGGGCGTACAGCCGGGCGAGCCGGGCGATCTCCTCCGGCCGGGCAACCGTCGGCAACATGCCGTCGGGCAGTGCCACGTGCGGCTCGGCGTCGATACCCAGGGAGGCGACGTCGCCGGCGCGGGCCACCGCGGCGGCCCGGTAGCCCGCGCAGTGCGTCATGCTGCCGACGATGCCTTCCGGCCACCGCGGTTCCCAGCGCGGCCCAGGCAGGATGGGGGCGGGAGGCAGACCCAGCTCGCCAAGGGCCGTGCGGGCACAGTGGCGGACAGTCCGGAACTCGGCGCGCCGCGACTTCGGTGCACCTCGGATCGCGGCCTCCTCACTGGGAAGGAGGACCGCGTGCGGCAGGTCGCGGAACGCCTCCGCGGAGGCCACCGGGGCTGGCAGGATCCCCCTGATCACGGCGCACCCCGTCGGGTGTCGGCCGGGGAGAGGGCTGGTCGGGCGGATGTGTTCACGACTGCTCCGTGCGTGGTATCAGCATGTGTTGTTGCGGCCGGTGCCGGTCCAGTGTCGGCGCCGGAGACCGGTCCGTGCCCGGCCGCCGGTGGTGTGCCACCGACCAGTGCGCCGTCGGCCTGATGTGCCAGGCCAGCTGCGGCAATATCGCCGCCACGGTCGATCACTTCCGGCCATGCCTCGGCTTCACCATCTCACTCCTCAAAATCACTTCTTTATTAACACAAGGTCCGCTTCTCAAAACGGCCGATGACAGATCCCCGAAAGGTCACCGCAATTTCGTTGGCAGCGTCTCGGCACCCAGAGTTGCACAGTGATCCAGGTCACAACATGCAGGACTTGCCCGGAAAGACGGGCCTGTGATCGACTTCTCGAACGCGAGGACGATTCCAGGTGAACCCAGCGACCCTCCAGATACACCGAAACGCGCCACACTTAAGGGATCCACAGGAAATGATCTTCAACCTATCTGGTGCCGTAACCTTGGCGGGAAACTTACCCCCCGCCGAATTTGCCTGTCTCAAGACGAAGGTTGTTCATCTACGGGGCGCCAAGAAATGGACGAAGTCCTCATGCCTGCCACACATCGGTGACGGCATCGAGAATATCCCGTTCGGCGACACGGAGAGGCGCGCAGAACTCCACCCGCGCCGACCGCGGACATATCGCGCAAGCAGTGCGTCTGCTCGGCCCTGAGCCGCACATCCCGCCCTTGGGACGGTGCTTCCGACCGAGCGCGACGGCCCTCCTTGAAGGAGCGGCGACCGAGGTCGACGGGACCAGGCAACGGCGCAACGGCACGCATCGCGCTGACGCCTCGACACGCGCATCCGCCCAGACTGTGGTCTTGGCCGCGGTTCCGCCGCGACCCTGCGGGACGCGGTTCTCTCGACCACGCCGCTGAACCCGGCGCCCGTCCGCCCATCTCAGCCGCCCCGGGAGATCAGCCCACTTCACTGCAGGGAACGATCGAGCGCATTCCCGTCGCGTTGCTGACCGAACTGCCGAAAAAAACCCGCCAGACCCATCGAACCAAGAGGAGAGGCAGCCATGCCCGCAGAAAGCCAGGAAGCGGCAAGGCAAGAAATTCTCACCCTAATGACGCGCGTCATGGAAGAAACCTTAGCCATCGAACTGGGCGACGACGTTGACCTGAACACCTCGATCGGGCCGGAGGGGATCGGGATCGAGTCGATCGGCATCTTGGAGGTGACGGTCCACCTCGAGCGGGAGTACGACATCGAATTCTCCGACGAAACGCTGGAAGCTCTGCTCCGCGGAACGCTCGGGGAATTCATCGACGAGGTCGTCAAGGAACGCACGGCAGTGGCCGCCGGTGCGAGCACGGAGAACAGTGGTTCTCGGTGATCACGGCGAACGACATCAGAAAGGTCCTCGTCGAAGGCAGGACGCTTGCCGGCGTGGAACACGTCGAGGACGACGCGGAAATCCTGGTCGACTCCTTCTCGCTTGCCTGGCTGGACCACAGTCTGAGAACCGACTTCGGTGTCGAACTCGATCTTCGGGACGTCCGGATCGAGAATTTTTCGACCATCAACCGGATCGCGGACTACGTCAACGCGCTGGCCACCGGGAGCGCCGCGAAGCCGGGAGAAGGCGGATGACCGGATCCCACCGCGTCGTCGTCACGGGCTTCGGAGTCTTCACCGCTTTCGGCTTCGGCGAGAAGGCGCTGCTCGACGGAGCGTTCTCGGGCCGTCCGGCCTTCCGTGGGGTCGAACGGTTCGACACCTCGGCGTTCCGGTGCTCATCGGCGGCGGTCTACAACGGCGACGGTCCGGAGATCCCCGGCGTGGGCTTCTCGGGGGACGCGCCACCGCGTCAGCATGACGTCCTGCTGGCCTGCTCGCGCGCCGCGATCGACATGGCGGGCATCGCTCCGTCGGACATCGCCGGCGCGCTCGTCGGCAGCCAAGGGGACTACACGCCGATCACCCGCTATTGGGGCTCGGTGGCCGGCGGAGCGGACACGCCTGACACGACGTTCCTGAAGGACAGCGTGCCCGGCCAACTCGCCCACGGTCTGGGGGACGCTCTCGGGCTGGGGCCGCTGCGCCTGACCTTCCTCAACGCGTGCGTGGCCTCCGCCGACAGCATCATTCAGGCCAGTCGCCTCATCAGCCGTGGACGCGCCGACGCGCTGCTGTGTGGGGGGGGCGTACCTGGTCGAAAGAGAGCTGTTCGCCAAGTTCGACTCGGCACGCGCATTCGCCAAGGACGGCTTCGTCCGTCCGTTCTCCAAGGACCGGACCGGCCTGCTGCTCGGCGACGGAGTGGCGTGTCTGGTGCTGGAGTCCGAGGAGAGCGCAGCCGCGCGGGGCGCGAACGTGCTCGCCCGTGTCGCCGGCTGGGGCATTTCCTCCGACGCCTACCACGCCAGCCGGCCCCATCCCGAAGGCCGCGGAACCGCGCAGGCGATGGAGTCCGCTCTCCAGGTCGCGGGGCTCGGCCCGGACGCGGTGGACTACGTCAACGTCCACGGCACGGGCACCGCCTCCAACGACACCTCCGAGACCGGCGCTCTGCGTCGGGTGTTCGGGGACCGGGCCGCGCACCTTCCCGTCAGTTCGACCAAGAGCACGACGGGACACACCCTCGAAGGCGCCGGGGCCGTGGAGGCCGTGATCACTCTGCTGGCCCTCAACCATGGACTGATCCCGCCGACGGCCAACTTCACCACGCCCGATCCCGAGTGCGACCTGGACTACGTGACAGAGGGGGCCCGCCCCGCGAGCCTGCGACGTGCGATGACGACCAACTCCGCCTTCGGCGGGGTCAACACGGCGCTGCTGTTGGAGCGAGCATGACCGATACACGGAGCGAACGGCTCCTGGTCTCCGAGGCTCTCGTCGTGCCGTCCGGTGTCACGGTCGGCGCAACCACGGTCGAACCCGTCGAGGCACGCCGAGTGCCCGGCTTCGTGGAGTCGGCCTTCAGCCCTCTGGTCAAAGCCGTCATCGACCGCTGCCTGGCCGATGTCACGGGAGGCGCGGCCTTCGGCGAAGACGGCGCGCGAACGGGTCTCGTGCTGGCGACCCTCCTGGGCGACTCGGCCACCGCCGATCTCGGGAGCAGGCTGCTGGCGTCCGGGCAGGTGGCCAACCCCTTGCTGTTCTTCCAGTCGGTACCGACGACGATCCTCGGCGTGGTCGCCCGCGACTACGGCATCACCGGACCGACGACCTGCGTGGCCCTCCGTGGCGACCTGCGCGGCGAAGCCCTCGACCTCGTGGACACGATCCTTGACGACGGCATGGACCAAGTGCTGCTCGTCGGCATCGACCTGGCGGTCGACGGCAGGTCGCTCAGCGCCCACGCGCAACTGACGGATGAGCGGCACGTCGGCGCGGCGCAGGTCGATACCGCCGTCGCGTTCCTCATACGCCGTGCCGACTCCCGGCCCCGGTCCGCGGAGGTCTCCGTGGCCCCGGTCACCGACGAGCACCTGTCGGCCTTCGGGAACCTGGCCGGTCTCGTCCAGCTCTACCTCACGGTCCGCGCGGAGCGCGAGGTGCCGGCCCCGGGCACGGTCACCGTCGACATGGGCTCCGCACTCGGCGAGCGTCGCCTGCACCTGCTTTTGGAAGTGTCCTGATGAACGGACCAGGTGAACCAGTGACGATGAACGCAGAGGAGCGGCTGGACGGGCTGCTCACCCGCGCGGTCCGGACGTACCCGGACCGGCCCGCTCTCGAAGACGGCGACCGTACCTGGACGTACGCGGAACTCGACGAGGAGGTCACCCGCCTGGCCGCAAGGCTCGTCGAGCAGGGAGTGAAGCCCGGCGATCGGGTGGGGGTCTTCATCCCCAAGTCGGCCGAAGCCGTCATCGCGATCCATGCGGGGCTGCGGGCCGGCGCGGTCGTGGCGCCGCTCGACATCCGGAATCCAGCCGTCCGCACCCGGCGCATGCTGCGTCAGGGTGGCCTGACCCTGTTGCTCACCGTCGCCTCGTCCGAGCACATCGCCCGGGAGGCAGCCGAGGGCGACGAGGTTCCCGAGATCCATGCCCTCGACGGCGCCATCAGTCTCTTGCGCACGCAGGAGCGGATGTCCCCGGAGCCGCTTCCCGAGGCTGCGGGTGAAGGCGGCTACGTGCTGTTCACCTCGGGCAGCACGGGTGTGCCGAAGGGCGTGCTGCTGTCGCACTCCAACGTCGCGCACTTCGCGGTATGGGCCGCCGCGGAAACGGGACTGCGTCCTGCTGACCGCATCGGGTCGCAGGCCGCTCTGACCTTCGACCTGAGCACCTTCGACCTGTTCGCCGCCTGTGCCGGCGGCGCGTGCACGGTACTGATGCCGGAACGGCTGAAGGCGTTCCCCGCCGACCTCGTCGACTGGCTCACCACACAGAGGATCAGCGTCCTGTACGCGGTGCCGTCCCTGTACGTCAACATGATGGAGCGGGGCGGCATCGGCGACGCGTTCCCGGCGGACTTGCGGATGCTCCTGTATGCGGGAGAACCCTTCCCGCCGCGTGCGCTGGAGACGTGTCTGCGGCTCGCCGCCGGCCGGTCGGTCTACAACTTCTACGGACCGACGGAGACGAACGTCTGTACGTTCCTGCGCCTCCCGGCAACGCCGGCGGCCGCACGGGAGCCCACGATCGGTTCGGCCGTTCCCGGCGATGTCGTGGACGTCTTCGACGAGACCGGGGAACCCACGTCCGAGAGGGGCGAGATCCACGTCGCGGGCGCGACGGTCTTCCTGGGCTACCTGGTGGACGGCACACTCCAGGATCCGACCCGGCAGGTCAGATTCCGCGACGGGACCGTCCGCCGCGCCTATCCGACCGGAGACCTCGGCAGGCGCACGAGCAGCGGCGAGATCGTGTTGTTCGGCCGGAAGGATTCCCAGATCAAGCGGCACGGCTACCGCATCGACATCGGAGAGATCGAGAGCGTGCTGCTCGACTCGCCCGGGATTCGGGCGGCCGTCGTCGTCGCCAAGACCACCGAGCACGAAGGCGAGCTCTGGGCGTACGCGCAGGGCACGGTGTCCGAGCGGGAGATCCTCGCGCTGCTGCGGACGCAGCTCCCGCTGTACATGGTCCCCGACCGGGCGGTCGTGGTCTCCGACTTCCCCCTCAACGCCCGCGGAAAGGTCGACCGCCTGACTCTCGCGGCCGAGGCGACCACCGAGTCCTCGCCGCTGAAGGAGAAGAGATGACGCTCCCCGACGACTTCGACAAGATCCTCGAGGCCGCTCACGAGGCCGGACAGCAACTGGCGGCGCTGGCAGCCGGCGTGGACGCCAGGACCGGCGACCTCCAGGAGCCCTACCGCATCCTCGCCGAGGCCGGCTTCCTGTCGCTGCTGGTACCGCGCCGGGCGGGCGGCGCCGGACTCGGCTTCGCCGACTACTGGCGGGTGCTGTCCGCCGTCGGGTTCCACAACGGTGCGGCAGCACTCGGGTTGAACATGCACAACGCCGTCATCGGACCCTTGTGCGAATCGGCGGACACGCCCTTGCCGCCGATGGCCGAGGAGTTCCGTATGTGGCTCTTCGACGAGGTCGTCAACGGCCGCAAGATGCTGGCGTCCGCGGCGTCCGAACCCGTCGGCGGAGCGAAGCTGCGCGGACTGCGGACCCGCTACCGCAGGACCGAGGACGGCGAAGGGTTCGTGATCACCGGCGAGAAGTCGTTCGTCTCGCTGGCCGGCATCGCGGACTACTACGCCGTCCCTGCCCGGCCAGAGGACTCCGATGATCCGGGACGGATCTCGCACTTCCTGGTGAGCAAGGACGACCCGGGGGTCACCTTCGGGGAGATCCACAATCTGACGGCGATGTACGGCACCAGCACCACCAACATGATCATGGATTCCGTCACCGTGCCCCGGTTCCGCCTGTTCCTCGGCATCGAAGGCCTGTCACTGCCGAAGGTGATCCGCGAACCGCACTGGATGGTCGCTGGTTACACCGGCGCGTACCTGGGAATCGCCGAAGCCGTGCAGCAGGCCGTCGTGGACCACCTGGCGGCCGCGCCCCAGCGGGCGCAATCGCCCGTCGTCCAGCGCAACGTCGGACTGCTCGCCGCCCGCCTGCACGCGGCCCGCGCACTGGTCGAACGCGCGGGTGAGGTCGTCGATCTCGAACGGGGCGGCGTCAGGGCCAACACCCTGGTCCACGCCGCCAAGTACGCCGTGGGCGACCTCGGCGCGGAACTCACCCGCATCGCCCTCTCGCTGTGCGGTGCGGCGGCCGTCAGTCGCGCCAAGCCGATCGAGCGGCTGCTGCGCGAGCTCCAGTACGGGGCGGTGATGCCCGCCAAGCCGGAGGAGTGTCTGGAATACCTGGGCAAAGCCGCCCTGGGTGTTGATCTCCTCGACGGAAAATCGTTCTCGTGGTGAAACCAACGAACGGAGAGACCTCATGACACAAGACGACGCGGTGTTCGCGCACCCCATCGTGCCTCGCTTCTACGAGATCGACCGCCAGGGCGTCATGTTCAACATGTGGTACCTGGCGCACGTCGACGAGGCGGTGGACGGCTTCTTCCTCGCGCGTGACCTGCCGTACGCCACCTGGTCCGAACTGGGCGTCGACGTGCACGTCGCCCACGTCGAAATCGACTGGAAGGCGGCCATCGGGCACACCGATCGACCGGAGGTGCTGGTCAGCACCGCACGGATCGGGAAGAAGAGCTTCACGCTGGACTTCGCCTTCCGCCGCGCGGACGAGACCACCGCGACCGGCTGCATCGTCTATGTCGCGGTGGCTGTCGATGGATCGGGCAGCACTCTCCTGCCACCTCGTCTGATCGAGGCCCTCGGCGAGGTCGCGCTCCTGCGGACCCCGTAGTTAGGCCCGGTGCCGGTCCGAGGAAGCTCCGGACTTTGCGACAGCGCAGCTGTCGGAGGGAAGTAAACAGCAAATTCAGGGGGAATGATGACGAGATCGGTATTGGTGACCGGGGGAAACCGGGGGATCGGCCTGGCCATCGCCCGGGAACTGGCCGCCGCCGGCGACGCCGTGGCAGTGACCTACCGGTCGGGCGAGGCACCGGACGGACTGTTCGGCGTGAAGTGCGATGTGACGCGGACCGAGGACGTGGACAACGCCTTCACCAAGGTCGAAGCCGAGCAGGGACCCGTCGAAGTACTGGTTTCCAACGCCGGGATCACACGGGACAAGCTCTTTGCGATGATGCGTGAAGAGGACTTCGACGCGGTCCTCGACACCAATCTGACGGGCGCGTACCGCGTCGCGAAGCGCGCGACGAGGAACATGATCCGCGCACGCGCCGGGAGGCTCATCTTCGTCTCCTCGGTCGTCGCGTTCTCCGGGCAGACCGGTCAGGCGAATTACGCCGCGTCGAAGTCGGGACTGGTCGGACTGGCCCGATCGCTCGCCCGTGAACTCGGCCCGCGGAACATCACCGCCAACGTGGTCGCGCCCGGGTTCGTCGACACGGACATGACCGCGGGACTCAGTGATCAGATCAAGGCGGCCGCAAGGGAGCGCATACCGCTCGGCCGCACCGCCTCCCCCGAGGAAGTCGCCAAGGTCGTGCGCTTCCTGGCCGGCGCGGACTCCGGTTACGTCACCGGAGCCATCATCCCGGTCGACGGCGGTCTGGCCATGGGACTCTGAGAGAGGAAACCGTTCATGGGAATCCTTGAGGGGAAGCGCATTCTGGTCACCGGAGTGCTCACCCAGGATTCAATCGCGTTCCACGTCGCGAAAATCGCGCAGGAGGAGGGGGCACAGGTCCTCCTCACCGCCTATCCCCGCCGCTCGCTGACCGAGCGCATCGCCAAGCGTCTTCCCTCCGGCCCGGACGCCAAGTTGCCCGTCATCGAACTGGACGTGACGAACGCGGCGCAGCTGGAGGAGCTGCCGGACCGGATACGTGAGCACGTGACCGGACTGGACGGAGTCGTGCACGCGATCGGAGCCGCTCCGCAGACGGCACTCGGCGGCAATTTCCTCAACACCCCCTGGGAGGACGTGGGAGCGGCGATACACGCCTCGACGTACTCCCTGAAATCCCTGGCCGTGGCCTGCCTCCCCCTGATGGAGGAGGGCGGCTCGATCGTGGGCCTGGATTTCGACGCGTCCCAGGCATGGCCGCTCTACGACTGGATGGGCGTCGCCAAGGCGGGACTCGAGTCGTGCGCGCGCTACCTGGCGAGGTACGTCGGACCTCAGGGTGTTCGCGTCAACCTGGTGGCGACAGGGCCACTGGACACTCCGGCTGCCCAGGGAATCCCCGGGTTCAACGACATGGCCGGCGTCTGGGCCGCACGCGCCCCGCTGGGCTGGAACACCTCCAACCACGTCCCGGCGGCCAAGGCATGTGTGGCGCTCCTGTCGGACTGGTTCCCCGCGACCACCGGGGAGATCGTTCACGTCGACGGCGGGGTCAACATCATCGGTGCCTGATCGCTCGTCACACAATGTCGTCACGCTGTACGGACAAGGAGATCGACATGGCAGAGATAACCGGCGACGTCCGGGAAATCGTGAAGAAGATCGTCTGTGACATTCTGGAGGTCGAGGACGGAGAGCTGACGGAAACGACCGTCTTCTCCGAGGACTTCGGCGTCGACTCGCTGGCGATCATCGAGATCATGACGGCCATCGAGGATAGTCTCGACATCACCGTCGACCAGGGCGAGGCCAAGCGGATGGTGAGCCTGGCGGCCATCTACGAAGTCCTGGCCGAGGCATGACCGGTAGGTCGGAGCGGGTCGTCGTCACGGGCCGCGGCCTGGTGTCGAGCATCGGCATCGGCGTGGCAGAGTTCACCGCGGGGCTGCGGGCCGGTCGCAACGAGGTCGCGCCCCTCACCGCGTTCGACACCACCGGTTTCGCCTACGCGAACGGATCCGAAGTCATGGGGTTCGATCCCGCCGACTGGATCACCAGGACCCCGGTGGAGACGCTCGGCCGGGCGAGTGCCTTCGCCGTGGCCGCCGCCGGCATGGCCCTGGCCGAAGCCGGACTGGCCGGCGAGGACCTGCGGGACCGTCCGGGCTACATCGCCGTCGGTACCGCCGACGGCGAATCGCGGGACATCGACGCGCTGGCCGCCGAGACGGTGGCGCACGGAGTGGACGCGGTGGACCCGGAGCTCGTCGAGCGCGCAGGCACCCATCGGCTATCCGCCTCCATCGCATGGGAGTTCGAACTCGAGGACGCGGCCCCGATGACGTTCGCCACCGCCTGCTCGGCGGGCAACTACGCGATCGGGGACGGGTTCGACGCCATCCGGCTCGGTGACGCCGACTACGCCCTGGTCGGCGGCGCCGACGCCATCTGCCGCCGGTCGTTCGCCTCGTTCTACCGGCTGGGCATCATGTCCCCCGACCGGTGCCGCCCGTTCGACGCCGACCGCCGGGGCATCCTCAGCGGCGAAGGAGCGGGAATCCTGCTCCTGGAGAGCCTGAGCGCGGCACGGGCGCGGGGAGCGCACATCTACGCGGAGGTGCTCGGCTACGGGTTGAACTGCGACGCCCACCACGCGTTCGCACCCGAGGAGAAGAGCATCCAGGCGTGCATGGAGATGGCACTGCGCGACGCCGGTGTGCGGCCCGGCGATGTGGACCTGATCTCGGCGCACGGGACCGGCACCAAATCCAACGACGTGACGGAAGTGCGCGCGATCAAGTCCGTCTACGGTGACCGGCCACCGCCTGTCGTCTCCCTGAAGTCGATGCTCGGACACACCATGGGCGCGTCCAGCGCGCTCGGCGCGATCGCCTCGTCGATCGCGATCACCGAGGGCTTCGTGCCACCTACGGTCAACCACAGGACGCCGGACCCGGAATGCGACATCGACTGCGTTCCGAACCGGTCGGTTCCCGCTGACCTGAGCATCGTGCAGAACAACGGCTTCGCCTTCGGCGGCAACAACGCCATCGTCCTGCTGGGCCGCTACGAGGAACCTCGATGATCATTACTGCTTGGTCCGCCATGTCTCCGTACGGAACGAACGACCGCGACTTCGCGCAGAACATCGTGTCGGGCCCTCCGCTTCCCGACGGCCCCCGGCCGGTGCCGGACTTCGAACCGCGGGAGTTCCTCGGGCGTGAGGGCACCCGGACCATGAGCCGCGCCACGGCGCTCGCCGTGGCGACCGCCGCCCGTCTGCTCGCCGAGGACGACGATCGCGCGCGGACGGGGATGGTGCTGGGCACGACGAACGGCAGCGCGCAGAGCATCCTGGAGGTCAACCGGGCCTCGCTGCTCCGAGGGAAGCCGTACCACATCCAGCCGTCGGCCATCCAGAACGCGGCCATGAACAGCGTAGCCGGGCAAATCGCCATCCGGCACGGTCTCAAGGGACCGAACGCCACACTCGCCGGCGGCAGGACAACCGGGTTGCTGGCCCTCGGGTACTGCAGACGGCTGCTGCTGACGGGCCGTGCGGACACCATTCTCACCGGCGCCGTCGAGGAGCTCACCGAAGCGCGTTCCTGGGTTCGTGACGACACGGCCCCGCTGGCGGAAGGCTGCGCCATGCTCCGCTTGGAGCCGAGTGCGCCCCACGGCTTGGCCGAAGTGCTTGCCGTCACGTCAGTGGTGGCAACGGACGGCGACATCGGTTCCGCGGTGGTCAAAGCGGCGAACAGGGTTCTGACCCGCACGTCACCCGACCGCGTCTGGGCCGCTGTCGGCTCGGGAACGACGGATGACGCGGAGTCCAAGGCCCTGGTCACGGTGTGTCCGGAGGCGACGTTGCTTCCGCCACTGACGGAGACTCTGGGGCAGGTCCATTCCGCATCGGGTGCCTTCCAGTTGGCGGCCGTCCTGAGCCACGCCGCCGCCGCGGGTGCCGCTGAACGATTCGCCTTGCTCACCTCGGCCGAACCCCAGGGCATCGCGGTCGCCGCTGTCCTGCGGATCAAGGGAGATCCCATTGTCATTTGAGACCGCGTTCGCCGTCACGCCTTCGAGTTCGGGCTTCCTCGGAACGGTCGGCGAGGAATGGATGTTTGCGGGGCGCGTCTTCGGCGGCTGCGTAGCGGCGTTCGCCAGCGAGGTGGCCAGGGCCACCTCTCCGCATCTCGTGCTGGGCAGCATCCAGGGCTCCTATCCGCGAGCGGCATCGCCCGGCCCCATCGAAGGCCGCGTCGAAGTCATCAGGAAGGGCAGGAGCACCGAGTTGCTCCGCATCGAGTTGCTCCAAGGGGACGAACTGGTCTTCACCGCTGACGCCTGGATGGTCGATACCCGGCTGGTACCGGCCGACCAGACCGTCGCCGGCGCGGAACCTCCGGCATCAGCGCCCCTGGTGACGTGGCTGGAGGACGAGGTCGCCTTCTTCAAGAATCTCGAGGTCCGGGCGATCGACTACCCGCTCACCCCGGCCGGGCTGGGTGACGGTGTCCCCCGGTGCGAGGTCTGGGTGAGGGGCCGCCCGGACCTGATCGGTGAGGCGACCCACGGGGCGGCTGTCGACTTGCTGCTCTTCGATGCCTTCTTGCTGGAGTGCGTGTTCCGCAGTGAAGGAGTCGGCACCGTCCAGCCGATCACCCTGGATCTCGGAGTCCGCTGGACCCGGCACCTCCCGATCCACGCGTGGCGTCGCCTCACCACGGAAGCGACCCTCACCGAGGGGATCGCGCTGGCCGGGGGGACCACCCGGACCGCCGACGACACCCTCCTGTCGAGGGCCACCACTCTGGGGAGGCTGCTCCGGCGCGCCGACACCGAGGTGGAAGGAGGTCCGAGGCCGGTATGAAGATCCGCATCGGTATGGGGAACGTGCCCGTTCGCGGGGCGCCGGGCGGCGATCCCGATCCGGCCTGTCTGGTGACGGAGCTGGAGACACATGGGGTCGACTCCGTGTGGTTCTCGGACCTGGTCTCGGCGCCCGGCGTGGTCGATCCGCTGATCGGTGTCGCGTACGCGGCGGGTCTCACCGAGCGGCTGAAGCTGGGCATGAGCGTGATCGTCCTGCCCGGGCGCAACCCGGCGGTGGTCGCGGCGCAGCTCGCGAGCCTGGCAGCGCTCGCCCCGGGCCGCGTCCTGCCGGTCTTCGGCGTCCGCCCCGCCCGGCACGCCGACCGGACGGTGTTCCCCGTGCCGAACGAGCACCGCGCCGAGGTGTTCGAGGAGGCCCTGCGCGTGGTGCGGGCACTGCTGACCATGCCGGTCGTCACCCACCACGGCCGGTTCTTCCATCTCAGCGAGGCCTCGGTCGCCCCGCTGCCCGCCAAGCCCGTGGACCTGTGGCTGAGCGGCCGGGTGCCTGCCGCCCTGGACCGGATCGGACGGCTCGGTGACGGCTGGCTCGGCGGCAACATCACCCCGGCCGAGGCGGAAGTCTGCCGCACCTCGATCGTCCGCGCCGCCGACCGCGCGGACCGGACGATCGAGGAGGACCACTACGGCACCTACGTGACGATCGTCCAGGACGACGCCGAGGAGCACACCGTGGACGCCCTGCTGGCACGTCTGCGCCAGGACCGTCCCGACGTGGACGACCCACGCACCCTGCTCTGCTGGGGCTGGGACGACGCCCGGGAACACCTGCGCCAGTTCACCGACATCGGCCTGTCGAAGTTCGTGGTGCGCCCGGCCGGCACGGTGACGTCCCGCCGCGCCTTCCTCGAAGCGTTCACGACCGAACTGATGCCACTCGAGAACCGGTGACATCGCTGGTACTACAGCCGGAGATCTTGTGACCGTGCCCTGTCAGCGTTGACCGGGCACGATTTACCACGGCACCCTCGGCGGCCAAGCAGTCCCGCTTCTCGCAGACTGCGCAGGACAGCGGTAGGGGCCTCCTGAGCAGGGCTGTAGAAGCGGTATCCGGTCGTCCCGTCAACCCACGCCGGCCGCAGAACGCGGCAGTCGTCGTAGAAACGCAGGGCACTCGGAGCGAGACCGACTCGCCGCACGAAGGCGCTGATGCTCAGTAGTTCCGTGGTGCCGTCTATGGACCCGATTGTTGACCTTCATCCAACTTGAAGGTCAACTCACCCTTCGGCCGGGTTCCACGCCACCACCTGGCACGGGAGCTTCCTCAGCGTCAACCCCCGAAGGGCTTCCGAACTCGACCGCTTAGGTACGGCTTGAGTTCCTCGGGCTCGAGATCACGAGGCACAGGCATCCCGGGCAGCTCCCGCAGCGGGTCCAGGGAACTCACGTATGCGCGGGCCCACTCCAGCCACTGCCAGGTTGAGACTGCTTCCGGAGCTGTCGAACCACATGATGCGTCGATCCGGCGCTCCAGGGCATCGCAGTACTGGCTCAGCGCCCTCGCCTGATGCCAGTCATTCGCCTGCTCACGCAGGATAGTTGCGAGCTGGGCCTGGTCCGCTTGCTCCCGCGCCGAGTCCATCGCCGCCTGCCACCGGACCTTCCGGTCTTCCTCAGCCCGCTTCTCCTCGATCCGGCGTTGGACGTCCTCCCTCGAACGGACCTCGATCTCGCGCAGGACAGCTCCGAGGACGTCCTCCAGCCTCCACCGCTTCCGGTCGGCCCACTTGCCTTGGCGGCCCGATCGGCTGTACGGGAGCTCGACCATCAGACTCTGCGCCCGCTCCGGGTCCTCGGACTGGGGAAATTCCTGCTTGATGGTCACCGTGTACGTGAAGTCGCCGACGACCAGGTCCACCTCACCCTCGCGCCGGGGGGACCGACAGGCGATGGATGCGCCGCCGTACCCGTAGGCCCGGCTGCGGTGGCTCTCATCCATCGGGTTCTCCCGTACCCCGTGGCCACGCTTCACCGCCTCCGCACACAAGCCCTGGAACAGGCGAAGAGCCCTGCCCCGAAGAGCCGCGGACACGGCGAGCCGGTAGCGGTCCTCCTTGATAGCAGCCACCACGGGGTGAAGGGAACGCAGTTGGACGGGCACAGGGATGGGCGGCGCACTCTGCGGCCTCTCGCCCTTCGCGTTGTGATGCGGACCGTCTTCGAGAGAGATCTGAAGGTCGCGGTTCCACAGACGGAGCTTCTCGATGCGCTTCCCCGGCGGCGTGAGGTTGTGCCGCTTCGCGTAATCGACGGCCCGCCGATACTCGACCCCCGTCTCCTCGTCGGGCTCCGGGATGACCACCCTCCCTTCAGCCACGAGCCGCTCGACCAACTCCGCCGCCCTGGTGTACAGCGGATCCTCGGGATGGCGACCGTTCTCCAGATAGAACTTCCCGGCCGCGGTGACCTCGGCCCGCACCGAGCCGTCACGGCGCACAACGGCCAGCAGCCCTCGATCGCGCAGCGCATACGCGGAGAGCCGTTCAGTCGACGCCGAGCCCAACTCCGCGCCGGCATCCAGCCGCCGCAAGAGCGCTAGTTGGCGGTCGTTCAACGGGGACCAACGGCGCATGCGCCCACCTCACGCTCTCAACCGGCAGATACCTCCGCTCTACCGGCCATCGGCGGGCATCGCGCCGAGAACCGGCGAAATGACCCCGACTTGACCGGCATCGGCTAGATGTTCCATCCACGGAGATAGAGACGGCGACCAGGACGGCAAAAGACAGGCTGAGGGGTCTGACCCCTACCGCTGACGCGGGCAGCGGCTAGCCGAAATTGCTACGGAGTGCAACCGGTAGAGGCTCAGGCGCATCGAACCGGCAAGGCCGGCATTCGGCACCACGGCACGCAGAAAGCCGCCCCCCGGCCGGACACACGGTCCAGCCAGGGAGGCGGCTCACGACACTGACGCTGCGTCAGCTTAAGCTGACACCCCATCAGGAAACGGCTCCAATGAGCGTCGAACGAGCGTCACGAGCGTCACGAGCGTCAGATCAGCGTCAAGATATCGCCCGTAACGCCCACAACGCACATAATGCACATCGACAAACCCGCAGGTCAGGCGTCCTTCACGACCCGCTCCAGGATCGCCACGCACTCCACGTGGTGGGTCATCGACATCAAGTCGAGCACCTCCTGAGTCAAGGGGATCTCCGACATCCTTGTGCCCGAGGTCACGCCCCAACCAGGCACGAGACCGACCTGTCCTGACAGAGCCCAGCCCTGTGGGGCAAGACCGGACGGCTCTGCCCTCGAGGGTGGCCATGACGACGTCACCGCTGACGCGCCAAGTTCGGGTAGTTCGACGCAAGGAGGTCAACCGCCTCCTCCCAGCGGAAGCGGTCAGCACCGCCCCCGGATTTCGGGCGATGCGGCATGTAGCTGCCGAACATCACGCCCATCTCACGCAGCTCATCAACGCTGCGCCGATACGCGCGGTGGGCAGCGAGGGCGGTGTTCACGTAGGGGAGCACCACGGTGGGGATGCCCATGCCGGGTGCCTCGCAGAGGATGCCGAGGGCGAGGTTGTCCGCGAAGCCGGCCGCCCACTTGTTAACCGTGTTGAACGTGGCTGGTGCGACTGCGATGGCGTCGGCCCGCGGGTACGACCGCGCATCACCCGGTGAGCGCCAGGCAGAGCGGATCGGGCAACCGGTCTGGTTCTCGATCACCTGGCTGTCGAGGACGTCGAAGCCCTGTGGGGTGGCCACAACTACGACCTGCCAGCCCCGTTCCTGGGCGACGGTGATGAGTTTGCCGACATCGCCGGCGATCCCGGCCGCGCACACGATGACGTACAAGACAGACTTGCGCTGCGGCTCAGTCACGGGGCGCTCCCAGTCGACGGCTGAAGTGGCGGAACTCTGGGCAGCGTACGGCGGTGGCCCCGAGCAACAGCAGACTCGCCGAGCTCCCCCAGTCCCGCCTTGCCACTCCCCTGAGTAGCCTGTCGTGAGCGACGTTGGGCGGCCCCCGACCTGCGGTGCTCCTCTTGGCGAGACAGTGTCCGCTGGGGGGAATCTGGGGGGAATGAGGCCTCGTGGGGGGCGGCTGGGGGGAATCGGCTGCATATCCGGGGAGCAGGCTGAAAGACTCGGAAAGGTCGATCGCTGCAGGTCAGACCGCCTGTGCAGGCGATTTCCGCAGGTCAGCGGTGTGAGGGCGACGACTTCAAGAAGATCTCCTCGTGGGCCGCCATCCTCTTCGCCCCCACCCTGGTCGGCACCATCTACGGCATGAACTTCGAGGACATGCCGGAGCTGAAGTGGGCAGGGGGCTACCCTTTCGCAATCCTCCTGATGGCGGTCGTCTGCGTCAGCCTGTACGTCATCTTCAAGAAGCGCGACTGGCTTTAGGAGCAGGGGACCGGACCGTTCGTCGACGGTGCAACCACCGCGGAGAATCACGCTTTACGCCGCCGGCTGCCACACCCGCTGGTGGGCCCGGCTCACATCGCGCACGGGTCGCACCCACCCGCGACCCTTCTGTGAAGCGCGTGTGAACCCAGGGCGTTTTGCGCTGTCTGTTCACAAAAGCGAGGGTCCTTCGGGCTGCTGAATGCGCGGTGTGGTGCAGATCGGTGTGGGAAAGCTCTCTTTTTGCGTGGCGGTTCAGCGGTGAGGGTAGGCAGCGCTGGCCATCACTGTTCGATCTTGCAAGAAAGAGTTGTTTTGAATATCTCCACGGCGACTGTCGGCGTTGACCGGCGGGTGTTGACGGCTATTTTTTCTCGGCTTCGGACAGAGGAGGGACAGTCGGATCCATTGCCAGTCTATCGGCAACTCGCGAAAATGGGAGAGATTATCCCGGCACCATGGGGCGGATACATCGTCACGTCCTACGCTCTCTGTGACCAGATCCTTCGGGACAAGGCTTGGAATGTTCCCGACGCCGACTGGCGGACGAGCCACTCGGCTCGATGGAATTCACCCGCCTCACAGCAGATGGCCGCGTCCCTGCCGATGCTCAACCCGCCCCAGCACACGAGGGAAAGACGGTCCCTGGGGAGCCTCTTCCCCCACAGCTCGCTCGCAGCCCTGCGTCCGTCCGTGGAGCGGGCCGTCGACCGGTTGCTCGCCGAGTTTACGGACCAACTGCGCCACGGGCCAGCCGATTTCCACACAGTTGTCAGCGAAGAACTGCCCATCATCACCATCGGCGAGTGGATGGGGATACCTGCCGCCGACTATGGACTCCTACGCACTCTGACGCATGACCAGGTCTTCGCGCAGGAACTCTTCCCCACGCCGAGCCAGCTGACCCTCTCCGACAGTGCCACCAGGCAACTGAGAACGTACTTCACCGAGTTGATCCGTGCGCGCCGCAAGAATCCGGGGAGCGACCCGGTTTCGGCGTGGCTTCGGACCTGGGATGCGCTCGAACCTGACCGGGACCGCGCAGACGAAGCCGTTCACGCTCTCGCGCTCTTCATGATTCTCGCGGCGCTGGAGACGACTTCGCATGTCCTGTCCGCGTCGGTGCGTCTGCTCCTCGAACACCCCGAGCAACTGGAATCACTACGCCGTGACCCCGGGCTCATCCCGGACGCCGTCGATGAAGTCCTGCGCTACGACGCCCCCATCCACATGATCAGCCGTGTGGCCCCGACGGAGACCCGGCTCGGAGACATCCTGGTACCGGCCGGCCACATGCTGCAGCTCATGGTGGGGGCCGCCCATCACGATCCCGCACGCTACCCCGACCCCCATCGTTTCAGCCTCCGCCGCGGAGCCTCCCATCTGGCCTTCGGAGCAGGAATCCACTACTGCGCAGGCAACGCCCTGGCCCGGCTGGAAGCCATCACCCTGCTCACCTCGCTCCTCAGTCGCTCGATACGGCCGCGCCTGAGCGGGCCCCCACGATGGGCGCCCCGCGTAGCCTTCCGGCGGATGACGTCCCTGCAACTCACCCTCACCTGACCACCCACTCGAGAAACGAGACAAGGCCCCACATGTTCACGGATTTCAAGACCCTCCAGGTGAGCGACGAAGGGCCCATCCTCCGGGTGGAGCTCAACCGCCCCGAGACGGGCAACAGCGTCGACGGCCAGATGCTCAGCGAACTGCTGGTGGTCCTGCGCGCCCTGGAGGACGACAACACCGTCCGCGTGATGGTGCTGTCCGGCGCGGGAGACCATTTCTGCCAGGGGGGTGACCGCGCGGAGTTCCCCACGCTGCTGGAGAGGGATCCATCCGGCTCCGAGCTGAGGGCCCTCGCCGACAAGGCCCAGCGAGTGTGCTCGACGCTCTCACAACTGAGAGTTGTCACCATCGCCCGCCTCCACGGCGATGTCATAGGCGCCGGCCTCGGCCTCGCGGTCTTCTGCGATCTGCGCGTCGGAGCAGACACCTGCCGGTTCCGGATGCCGGAGGTCGGCCTCGGCGTCCCGCCCGCCTGGGGCGGTGTGCTTCCCCGCCTCGCCGAAGAGGCGGGGCAGGCTTGGGTTCGACGGCTCCTGCTCACGGCCGAGCCGTTCGACGCCGCCAGGGCGGAGCAACTGTCCATCCTGCATGAGGTGGTGCCTGCAGATGATCTCGACGCTGCAGTCGCGCGCTGGGCGAAGCCGATCATTCGTCGTGACCCGACTACCGTGCGGATCACGAAGGGCATGCTGAACGCGCGCGCCGGCGCAACGCAGCTTGCCGTCGCCTCGCACTTCGACGACGAGTTGCTGACGGCTGCTGTCGCCAGGCGGGCATTGCACCGGCGGTGACTTCAACGGAGCGAGGGAGAGTGGATCCGCTGCACCTTCCCAGCGTCCGCGGCGCTCCACAGGGCCGGCGTGCGGTGGTGCTGGGCTCGCCTGTTGCATGGTCTTCGCGGTGTTCGCCATGGAACGCGTCCGGCTGCACTGGAAGTCCTGGCGGGCCCGGCGGAGGTTGTCGGCGGTACGGGGCGGTTCGGCGGAAGACCCATCCGTCGGCGGGTGCTCGAACGGTACGGCGCGGCGGGCTTCGGCATCGTAGGACCCGCCCTCTTCAGTCCCGGTTCTTCCTGGGGGACCAGCCGTTGGCGAAGTCGCAGTTGAGGTTCGTCCAGTGGTGGAGGTCTGCGGGGGTGTGGGTGGGGTGGCCTAGGTCGGCCGTGGCCCGGGACCAGGGGTGCCACAGGCCGTCGGGGGCCGTGTAGCGGGTGGCGTGGTGGGTGCCCAGCCGGGTGTCCAGGCGGAGGAGCGCGCCCAGGGCTGCGGGCTGGTCGTAGGGGAGGTCGGTGCGCGGGAGGTAGCGGTCGAGGTAGGCGGTGAGGATCTCGGCGTCCGCGTGCGTGCCGAAGCGGGCCAGGGCGAAGCAGTATGCGGTGCCCGAGTGGCTGACCTCGCTGGCCAGGAGCAGGTCCGCGATGCGGGTCCGGAACCGGTCGCGGCGGCCGACGCCGATCAGCCAGGCGGCGGTGAGGCGCGCGCGCCATTCGTAGCCGAGGAGGGCTTGCAGTTCCGCGTCGGTGATCGCGGCGGCGTCGGCGATCAGGTGGCGGGTGAAGCGGGTGGCGTGCCGCCACCGGGGGCTCAGGAAGTGCCCGCTGTTCAGTACGAGGTAGCGCGGGAGGCCCGAGTACGTCCTCGTCACGTAGCTCTCGATCACGTGGACGTGGCCGGTCTCCTCGGGGTTCTGGAACGGCACGGGGTCACCTCTCCGGGTGCAGGTCGGTGCGGTCGATCCAGGTGGGGGTGACGAAGACGTCGTCGCCGACGGGAGCTTCGGCGGCCTCGAGGAGCGACCATGTGCGGGCCTCCTCGACCAGGTGCTCCCAGGGCTTCGTCCAGTCGTGTTCCCAGTCGGGGGTGGTGGCGGAGAGGCCGTACGCAGTGCCGGCCCGTACGCGCCAGAACTGGGAGTGGAGGATCAGCTGGTCGTGATCGGCCAGGTCGTCGACGATCCGCGCGAAATGGGCGGTGGGCCAGCCGGGGCTGTCCGCTCCGGTGCCGGCGCGGAGGCCGGCGGTCAGGGAGGGGACGACGGGGGTGCGGGCGCCCAGGTCGGTCAGGGCCCAGCGCAGGGCGACGGGTTCGCACTCGTCGGGAGGAGTACGCCGCTCCAGGCAGGCGCGGTAGGCGCGGCGCAGGGGCTCCACCGCTCCTTCGATCTCCAGGCCCGCCAGGGCCGTGGCGGCCCACTGGCGGACCGTGGGGTTCTCGCTGACGAGCAGGCCGATGAGCGCGGGACCGCAGCGTGGGTCGGCCACCTCCTCGAAGACCTCGATGGCCGTCAGCTGCCCGAAGCCGCCGAGGGAGGGGAGTCCGGCGATGACGGTGGGGACGGCCCCGGAGCGCATGTGGATCAGTTCCGCGCGGGCGTCGTAGGAGGCGCCGGATTCGCCGTCGAGCTGCTGGACGAGTCGCTCGATGTGGGAGGTCATGACGCCGGGTGGTCGCGGCGCCAGAAGGTGGGGAGCCACCAGCGGAGCACCGTGCGGTCGTCGGGCCAGGGGGTGCGTTCCTCGCTGTCCCAGTCCTCGAAGGAGTCGCGGGTCGGGTCGATGGGGCGCCAGGCGGGGTCGAGGGGCTCGTCCGCGGCGGGCGGGCGGACGTACTGGCGGCCGTGCTGGTCGCAGGCACCGAAGTCCAGGTAGTTCCGCTGGGCCTCGATCAAGGAGACCCGGTTCGCGCCGGTGGACGTGTTCGGCCAGCGGAACTGGATCCCGTCGTCCTCCCAGAAGCAGACGGGGCAGATCTCGTAGGAGCCCGGCATGTGGTCCAGCACGCGGTGCCCGCAGCAGGGACAGGGGTGGGGGCGGGGAGGGGAGTCGCTCACCCGTGCAGTCTCGTCGCAGGTGTGGTCCGTGCGCCATGGAATTCTCCGACCCCGCGGCCACAACCCGGGACACCCATAAACGGCCATCGGGAGCCGATGAGAGCGGCGGGGAAATGCACGGACCCAATTCGGCGCCTTTGAAGGTGTGGAGCAGAAAGGATTCGGAGAACATCCGATCACGGCCGTCCTCCGCTTTGCACTCGCCGTAACTCCGCGGGTGCCCGACGCCGTCGGTTCCGCTTCCGAGCAGCTGCTCCGGACGGCCGGCGGTGACTACGTCAGGTGGTCCAGCAGCCAAGGGCCCTGTGCCCGGGGGATCAGCAGGCGCTCCGGGTCGGCGGCGGCGGTGGCGCCGGCGTCGAAGTCCTCGTCGCCCAGCTCGTCGGTGATGTCTCCGATGGTCAGCTCGACCTTCTTCGGTGCTCCTCCCTCCGGGATTCCATCGCGGTGAGGGCGTACCGGACCGCCAGGACTCCCCTGCCGATGCCGCCGGCGGGCCGGCGGGGCGTCGCCGGTCTGCTCGGCCGACGCCCGCCGGAGGGCTTCGGTGACCGTCTCCGCCAAGTAGGCCAAGGGGGCGGCGCCGTCGGTGAATCCGAGCAGGATCAGATCGTGGCCGCGGGTGCGCACCGCTTCACCGAAGGAGGGCGAAAGAGCGACATCGCGCCGCCGGGCTGATAGTCGATCACGACTGAACTCCCCCTCGCAGAACCCGAGAAGGCGCGAGAAGCCCGGAGAACAGGCCACCCGGCAAGCGCCAACCGGCCGATCCGTCCGCCGGTCGCGTCAGATGCGTCACGTCAGATTCATCGCGTCCCGCTGGAACTCCCCCCAATCCGGGGCAACACCCACGAGAACGGCTCCATCACGGATTCCGCGATCCGATCCTCAAAAGATCCCGACAAATGGGTGCAAGGGCTCATACGCGGCCGGCACCGCCGAACCGGGGGCCCCTCAGCGGCCGGTGGGACCCGTCCGGGGTTCTGCCTGGCCGTTCTCCGGGGAGTTGTGAGAGATCGCCACTCCTCCCGTGAAGAACTCCTTAACGGATCGTTGTCGGGAGAGGTCCGGTGACGGCCGATGCGCGGGGTCGAAAGGCCATGTCAACCCCTAGCCGTGCCACTCCGGTTGGGCGGATGGAGCGCCATAGCGGGCGTCCGGGCAGGCGAAGATCCGGTGATAGCATCCCGGCATCTGTGATCTTGATTCATTTAGACACGGATGCTGATTTGGATCGGCGGCATGCTCTCCGCGTAACAGCAGGTGAACCGTGCCGATCAGCTGTGTTGCGGGGCCTCGCGAGGTGTATCTGCAGCCGTCCGCATGGCACGCGCCGGGAAAGGTTTCCATGAATCGAGACGCACTTGTGTGGTGCCTGGTTGCGGTGACGGCGATAGCCGTTGTCGCGGTCGTGGCACTCGTCGCCCGCAACAGAGCGCTGGGGGCGAAGAAGGAGCACACCGAGGCCGAACTGAGGAACCAGCTGCTCGCGGCGGACAGCCACCTGCACGCGTCGCGCACCGAGTTGCAGAGGTTCCGCCACGAGCAGGACGCCACGCTCCGCGAGGCCAAGGAAGCCGCGGAGGAGAACACCAAGGCCGTCCTCAAGGGTGCCGCCAGCCTCCTGCAGAGCCTCGCCGCCGAACAGACGACGCTCCTCGACGGCATCCAGCGCAAGTACGGCGGGCACACCGTCCTCAGCGACCTGCTGGACGTCAACCACGCCAACGCCCAGATGGCCCGCAAGGCCCAGGGCATCGCCGTCATGTGCGGTGCGCCGCTCGGCCGCCGCAACAGGGCCGCCAGCGTCTACGACGTGGTGCGCAGCGCCCAGGGGCAGATCCGCAACTTCCACCGGGTCGCCATCATGCAGCAGACGAGCCTCGCTCTGAAGGCGTCCGCGGTCGCACCCGTCGCCCTCGCCGTGGCGGAGCTGCTCGACAACGCCGCCAGCTTCTCGCAGCACGACGCACCGATCGAAGTGACCTTCCAGCGCGTCCAGAACAACCTGTGCATCGTCATCGACGACGCCGGCGTCAGCATGAACGACGAGGAGCGGCAGCGGGCCACCGCGCTGCTCTCCGGTGAAGTCGCCCCCCGTCTGTCGCAGCTCGGGACCCAGCCCAAGTTCGGTTTCCCTGTCATCGGCCTGATCGCGCGTCAGCACGGCTTCAAGGTCGACGTCACCGGCGTCTCCCGGTACGGCGGTGTCAGGGCCGTCGTCCTCCTGCCCGAGGAGCTGTGGACCATGGAGGAGATACCGCCCGTCCAGGAGGCTCCGGTCAGCGAGATCCGGCGCGCCGCCGAAAGCCGGCCGGCCCCGGTCCCGGCCGCTCCTGCCCCGATCCCGGTCCAGGGCGCCACGTCGCGCACGATGCACGGCCTGCCCAAGCGCGGCGCACGCCAGGCTCCCATCGCGAGCGTCCCCGATCCCGACGCCACGGCGCCGGCGCCTCGGGTCTCGGGCGAAACGGGCCGCGCCTCCGGGCGCAGCCTGGGGGCCTTCCAGCGCGGCACGCTCTCCGGCCGCAATCTCGACGCCACCTCGTTCGAAGGGCCCGAAGAGGCATGACCGCAGACCTCTCGTGGATGCTCGAGGACATCGTGCACAACGTGCCCCGTGCGCGGCACGCCGTCCTGCTGTCCGCCGACGGCCTCCCGCGCGGCGCGACCGAAGGCCTGGCCGAGAAGGACGTGCGCACCATCTCGGCGGCCATGGCCGGGATGCAGTCGCTCAGCCGGGCCACGGCCCACTTCGCCGGACCCGAGGAGGACCGGCAGTGGAACCAGACCATCATCGAGTTCTCGCACGGCTGGAGCTTCCTGATCGGGGCGGGGCAGGGTTCCTACCTGGCCGCCGCGGCCGCGCCCGATGTGGACATGCAGCAGATCTCCTTCCGCATGCACCGCCTCGTCGCCCGGCTGGGCAACAACCTCACCTCGCCGCCGCGGGTGAGCTCCGAGGACGCCGGAGGCCCCCGCGGGGGCGGCGTCCGGGAGCCGGGCCCCGGTGACGCGGGCTTCGTCCTGGGCGAGCTCGACCGGGTGATGTCCGAGGTCAAGGGTGCCCGCCACGCCGTGCTGCTGGGGTCGGACGGTCTCCCCCGCGGGGCGACCCGGGGGATGAGCCGCGACCTTGCGGACACGATCTCCGCGGCCATGACGGGCATCCACGCCTACAGCCGGGTCACGTCCCAGTTCGCGGGCGCCGTCGAGGACCCGGAGTGGCGCCAGACGGTCATCGAGTTCCAGCACGGCTGGATCTTCCTGATGGCCGCCGGCCCCGATGCCTTCCTGGCCGCCGCCGCCGAACACGACTGCGACATAGAGCAGTTCACCACGCGTCTGCACGAGCTGGTTCCCCGACTGACGGTGCCCGCCGCCGCCGCGGCACCGGGGAAGGGGACGGCCCGTGTCTGAGGGGTTCGAGCAGGACGAAGAGCTGGAACTGACCTCTCCGTTAGTCCCCCTCTTCGTGATCACGAACGGACGCGCACTGCCCCCGGACCACGAGTACGAGCACACGACGCTCGTGACCGCGACGGGTGCGGAGCACGGACAGGTCGCGGCGCGCACGCTGTCCCCCGAAGCGGGACGGGTCATGGACCTGGTCGCGAACGGCTACCTCTCCGTGGCCGAGGTGGCAGGGCACACGCACCTGCCCCTGGGCGTCGTCCGCATCCTGCTGGCGCAGTTGGAGGAGGACAACCTCATCCTCGCGAGGACACCGATACCGCGCGCCGAACGTGTCGACAGAGAGCTGGTCAGCGCAGTGCTCGAAGGCCTGAAGAATCGATTCGGAGCGTAACGCGTGTACCTGGATCCAGATGTCTCCCATGCGGTGAAGATCCTCATCGTGGGGCATTTCGGGGTCGGCAAGACCACCTGTATCGGCAGTCTCTCCGAGATCGAGCCCCTGCGGACCGAGGAAGAGATCACCGAAGCCAGCGTGGGTTTCGATGACCTGTCGGGCACGCCCGACAAGACGACCACCACCGTCGCCATGGACTTCGGCCGGCTCACCCTGAGCGACACCCTCGTCCTCTACCTCTTCGGAACACCGGGCCAGGAGCGCTTCAAGGAGATGTGGGAGGAGCTCTCGCGGGGCGCGCTGGGGGCGCTGGTCCTCGTCGACCCGGAGCGACTGCACGAGTCCTTCCCCGTACTGGACCTCGTCGAACGTTTCGGCCTGACGTACGCCATTGCCGTGAACCACTTCGAGGGCACCACGCACTACCCCCTCGACGAGGTGCACGAGGCCCTGAACCTCAGCCCCGAGACCCCTGTCGTGGAGTGCGACGTACGGGACGAGAACTCCTCCGCGCGGGCCCTCATCACCCTCGTGAAACACCTCATGTCCCAACTCGGCTAGGAGCGCAGGAATGCAACAGCCACGTGAACCGCACGAGATACCCCCCGGCTGCCCCGCGCACGGGAACGTCCAGATGTACGGCCCCGCCTTCGGGGCCGACCCGGACAGCCACTACGCACAGCTGCGTTCCCACGGTCCCAGCGCGCCCGTGGACATCGCTCCCGACGTCCAAGTCGAGCTGGTCACGAGCTACGACGCCGCCCTGTACGTCCTGCAGAACCCCGCCTCCTTCCTACGCGACTCCCGCCGCTGGAACGCGCTGAACGAAGGCCGCGTACCGGCCGACAGCCCGGCCCTGCCGATGATGGCCTACCGCCCCAACGCCCTCCTCAGCGACGGCGCCGCACACGCCCGGCTGCGGCGGGCCGTCACGGACAGTCTCGCCACGGTCAACGAGCACCAGCTCATCCGGCAGACGCAGCAGTCCGCCAACTACCTGATCAGCCAGTTCAGTACGGACATCCGCGGCCATGCCGAGCTGATGGCCGAGTACGCCCAGCCGCTGCCCCTCCTGGTCTTCAGCGAGCTCTTCGGCTGCCCGCCCGAGATCGGCGACCGCGTGATCGCCGGCATCAGCGGCCTCTTCGAGGGAACCCCCGGGGCCGACGAGGTGCTCGGCGGGGCGCTCACCGAGCTCATCGCCCTCAAGCGGCGGCGCCCGACGGACGACTTGACGACGCGCCTGATGGAGCACCCGGCCGAGCTGAGCGACGAGGAGGTGCTGCACCAACTGGTCACCCTGCTCTCCGGCGGCACCGCGCCGCTGGCCGCGGTGATCGGCACCAGCAGCGCCCTGTACCTCGGAGAGGACTGGCAGCTCGGACTCCCGGTCGAGGACGCGATCTCCCAGACCCTCTGGAACTACGCACCGATCTCCAACTACGCGGCCCACTACCCGACGCACGACGTCGAGCTCGGCGGCAGGGTGATCCGGGCGAACGACCCGATCCTCATCTCGTTCGCCGCGGCCAATACCGACCCGAAGCTGACCGAGCACCGGGAACAGCTCAGTGCAAAGGCGCACTTGGCCTTCGGAGCCGGCCCGCACGCCTGCCCCGCCAAGGACCCGGCCTTCATGATCGCTGTGACTGCCGTCGAGACGCTGCTCAACCAGCTTCACGACGTGGAGCTGCGCGTCCCGTTCAAGTCGCTCACCTGGGCGCCGAGTCCGTGGAGCCGCTCCCTGGTCACCCTCCCGATCCGTTTCACCCCGAAGGCCGTCGCGCAGGTATCCGGGTCGGCCACGTCGGCCACGTCGACCGGATCCCGCGCCACCGCCTGGCCGGCGGGGCCGAACGGGGGCCAGACGCCCCAGGCAGCCGCCCCCGCGCCCGCCCGCACCGACCTCCCCGGTACGCCCGCCCCTGCCGCGCCGCAGCCCAAGGGCGGCCTGTTCAGCCGCTTCCTGGCCTGGACCAGAGGCGAATGAGGAATCTGCGGTTCAGGTAACACCCGGAGTGGGCCCGGCCGCGGGCCAGGGCCTACTCCGGGCCCGTCCAGTCGAAGGTGATGTGCTTGCTGGACTGGCCCTGCCGGCTCCAGTGGAAGCCGAAGGCGTCGGCGCGGTCCGCGGTGGAGCGGCCCCAGGTGGCGACCTGTCCGGGGCCGGTCTCCGAACCCGGCAGGTTGGTCGACTGGACCCGCGCGCCCTCCGGTGTCGTCGGGCCGGTGAGGGCCACCGCACTGGCCTCGACGCGGCCGGGGATCGTGGCGCGCCAGCCGCCGAGGTCCTCGTCGACCTCGATCTCGATCGGGGCGAAGTCCATCCCGCGCATCTCGGGGCCGAACATGGCCACCATCTCGGCGGGCCAGCTGCCCGCCTGGCCACCGAAGATCATCTGGAGTGCTTCGCGCTGCGCGTCGTCGGCCCGCTCGTCGAGGAACACCGCCCCGTAGGAGTCGGTGTGCTCGGCCCACACGTTGCCGACGAAGGAGCCGAGCATGAGCACGTTGAGGCCGTCCAGCCGTACGTCGCCGTAGTGGCCCTCGCGGACGTGCCAGGCGAGGACCCCGTCGCATTCACCGTAGGTGGGCGGCTGGGCAAAGGAGCAGGGGCAGGGAACGTTGCACCTGCACGTGTCGAACCAGTCCCCCGCCGCGTGCCACCTGGGGACGGTCACTGTCGTCCCGGACACCGTCGTCTCGGACATCTCATCGCCTCCACATGACCCCCGTGCCGGGCGGGGAGCACAGGGGCGACTCCCCCGCCGGCCTCCACCACGGGCACTCGGCGGCACGGGTCATCACGTCACCCATTCTCCTCCCGGCTCCCGGGACGGTCAAAGCCGGAGCCGGAGCTCACCCCGCCATCCTCATCTCCTCCATCGGGGGAGCGTCCCCCATCGGCCCTCCGTCCTCCAGGCCCGGCAGCAGCCAGGGCTGGAAGGGGGCGAAGGCCGCCACGGCCGCCAGGACGAGGAAGGCGATCCCGACGGCCCGGCCGAACCAGGGGCCCCACCGCCAGAGCTTCTCCAGGAAGATCACCGCGGCCACCGCCGCCATGGCGGCCACGTTCATGAAGCCGAGCGGGATCAGGACGATCATCAGCCCCCAGCAGCAGCCGACGCAGTAGAGCCCGTGGTGCGCGCCGACCCGCAGGTCCTTCGCCCACGGCCGGAACCGCGCATACCGCAGCAGCTGGAACATCGGATTGCGGCAGTGCCGCAGGCAGACCCGCTTCAGCGGGCCGAACTGGTGCAGCCCCGCGAGGAGGAAGGCCCCGTACGCGAGCAGCCCGAAGCCGGTCCAGGCCAGCAGGTAGCCGCCGACGAACTCGGCTACGTGCGCCGCGCGGGCCGGGCCCGCCGACCGGTGGCCGATCCCCCGCACCCAGGTGAGGGCGACGGGCGCCACCGATGGCAGCATCATCGCCGCCATCATGACCACCCACAGCAGCAGGAAGAGCGGCAGCGCCAGCCCCATGGTGCCCGGTTCCGTCCCGCCCATGTGGCGGGCCTGCCCGATCGTGAGGACCCAGGCGAGTACGGCGATCAGCGCCATCAGCGTCCAGCCGAGCGCCAGATCGCGGCGCGGCAGCAGGACCCCCGGCCGGGCCGGCGCGGGCGGGGCCGGACGGACGCGCGGCATGGCGTACGCACCTCCGGGAATGCCGTGTCCCGAGAACACTTCCAGCTCAGCACAGAACCCGCGGGTCAGCGACGCGGCCGCCCCTGCGTGGCGCTCATGACTTCCTACAACCCTTTCCGGAAAGGGCAGTTGATTCGGCCACTCTTCCCGGAGCGGCACCCTGGACCCGGCCCGCGCCGATTACGATCACCGTGTGATGACAGCTTGGTCTCCTTCCGGCGGCCGGCCGACCCCCTCTCGTACGGGTCTGCTGGTGCTCGGCGGGCTGTCCTTGCTCCTCCTCACCCTGCTGGGCACCTGCTGCTCGGTGACGGGACACCACGGCGGAGCCTCGGCTCCGGCCCTCTCCGCATCGCCCGCGCATGCGGACGCGCACGCGGCAGCAGGGTCCGCCGCGGGCTGCTCCGAGGGCGAGGGGCATTCCACGGAACCGCACGAGAGCGCGCTCCGCGCTGCGGGCGCACGGCCGTGTGCCGTGGACGAGCCCGTCCTCGCGGGCGCCCCGGACGGGGGGCAGATCTCCCTGTCCCCCGGGTCCGCGCGACTGGCCGAACAGTCGAAGCGGCCCCCCGCCCCCTCCTCGGACCACCTCAGATCGCTGACCGTCCTCCAGGTGTAGCCGTCGGAGCCCTCCGACGACACCCCACGCGGTGCGGGATTCACGGGTCTGCCCCCGGGACGGCGATATCTTCGGCCTTCTCGGCTTCCGGCCTTCCCATCCATCCGGCCCCGCGCGCACCCGCCCGCGTCGCTCCTCCGCCCGTCGGCCCGAGAAGCGACTGCCGCACGGAGGACCTGTGCTCCGCTTCCCCCTGCCACGCTTAGCCCGGTCGGTCCCGTCCTGGCCCGGTGTCCTGCTCGCCTGCGCGCTGAGCGTGCTGCTCCTGGCCGCCGTCCACTGTTCCTCGTACCTCGTCAACGACGGCCACCAGCACCTGTCCCTTTCCGGACCGGCCGCACCCGCCGCACCCGTCTCACCCGCCGGACCCACCGCGTACGAGGAGACCCCGCGCGGTCCCGGGCTCCCGGACCGCCCCCGGCACGAGCACGGCTCCTCCTGCGTTTCCCCCTGCCTGTCCACCTGGGCCTCGGCCGCGGTGCAGCGCCCGGCGGAGGCGACCGCGGCCCCGGAGCCGCCCCTGCCCGGGGCGGCGGCGCACGCCACGGCCGCGACCGCCGCAGCGGCGGCCTCCGGCAGACCGTCCATAGCCCGTACCGGTCGCTCCAGACTGGCCGACGTCGGCCGGTGGCAGATCTAGGCCGCTCGTCGGGTCCCGCAGCGCCGCACGGCGCGCCGACCGCACGAGCAGTCCACGCCACCACGAACGCACGAACGAAGGCACAGCCATGCATTCTTCGACCGCCGACACCTCCTCCACGGGCCGCACGGCCCTGTCGGAACTGGTGGGCAAC
The DNA here is from genome assembly GCF_024213195.1 of Streptomyces sp. TBY4. Classification (GTDB taxonomy): domain Bacteria; phylum Actinomycetota; class Actinomycetes; order Streptomycetales; family Streptomycetaceae; genus Streptomyces. The sequence goes on from NZ_JANAVF010000016.1 coordinate 136,420, forward strand.
ACACCGCTGTTGCGCATCTCCGAACCCCTCACCCCCGCGGGACGCGGCTTCTGGGCGAAGCTGGAGGGCTTCAACCCGGGCGGCATCAAGGACCGTCCCGGCCTGTACATGGTCGAACGGGCCCGCGCCCGCGGCGATCTGAAGCCCGGCGCGAGGATCATCGAATCCACCAGCGGCACCCTCGGCCTGGGCCTCGCCCTGGCCGGCATGGTCCACGGGCACCCGATCACGCTGGTCACCGATCCGGGCCTGGAGCCCTCCATGACCCGGCTGCTCGGCGCGTACGGCGCCCGGGTCGACATGGTCGGCGAGCCGCACCCCACCGGCGGCTGGCAGGAGGCCCGCCGCGCGCGGGTGCGGCAGCTCATGGAGCAGCACCCGGGCTCCTGGTGCCCGGACCAGTACAACAACCCCGACAACACCAGCGCGTACACCCCGCTCGCCCTCGAACTGGCCACCGAACTGCGGCACATCGACGTCCTGGTGTGCAGCGTCGGCACCGGCGGCCACTCCGCCGGGATCTCCCGCGTGCTGCGCCAGCTCTACCCGGACCTGAGGCTGGTGGGCGTGGACACCATCGGCTCCACGATCTTCGGGCAGCCCGCCCGGCCGCGGCTGATGCGCGGGCTGGGATCGAGCATCTACCCCCGCAACGTCGCCTACGACAACTTCGGCGAGGTGCACTGGATCTCCCCCGCCGAAGCCGTGTGGACCTGCCGCCAACTGGCCGGCTCGCACTACGCCACCGGCGGCTGGAGCGTCGGAGCCGTCGCGCTCGTCGCCGGCTGGCTGGCCCGGACGCTCCCCCGGGACGCGCGGATCGCGGCCGTCTTCCCGGACGGCCCGCAGCGCTACCTCGGCACCGTCTACGACGACGCCTACTGCGCCTCCCACGGCCTGCTCGATGCCCCGCCCGCCCCGGAACCGGACCTGATCGGCCGCCTCGACGAGAAGGAGGTCACCCGCTGGACCCGCTGCACCACCGTCGTCGACCCGCTCACCCTTGCCGGTGACGACACGCAGGAGCAGGACCGTTGAAGGACACGATCAAGCAGGTGCGCTCGTACGACAGCAGCGTCCAGCTCCTGATGGTCAACCAGTTCACCATCAACCTGGGCTTCTACATGCTGATGCCGTACCTGGCCACCCACCTGGCCGGGCCGCTGGGCCTGGCGGGCTGGCTCGTCGGGCTGATCCTCGGGGTCCGCAACTTCAGCCAGCAGGGCATGTTCCTCATCGGCGGGACCTTGGGCGACCGGCTCGGCTACAAGCCGATGATCATCGCGGGACTCGTGCTGCGCGTCATCGGCTTCGCGACGCTCGGCCTGGCCGAGTCGGTGCCCGCCCTGCTCGCCGCGTCGGCGGCCACGGGGCTGGCGGGGGCCCTGTTCAACCCGGCGACCCGGGCCTACCTGGCGGCGGACGCGGGTGAGCGCCGCGTCGAGGCGTTCGCCCTGTTCAACGTCTTCTACCAGGCGGGCATCCTGCTCGGCCCGCTGGTCGGCATGGTCCTGACCGGCGTGGACTTCAGCGTCACCTGCCTGGTGGCGGCCGGTGTCTTCGCGGTCCTGAGCATCGTCCAGATCCGGGCCCTGCCCGCCCGGCGCGCGGACCGCGCCGGCACGGCGGAAGGGGAGCCGGAGGGCGTCCTGCGGCAGTGGCGGGGGATGTTCGCGAACCGTCCGTTCCTGCTGTTCTCCCTGGCCATGATCGGCTCGTACGTCATGACCTTCCAGGTCTACCTGTCCCTGCCGCTGGAGGTCAGGCGGCTGGGCGGTGACGGGGCGTTCGCCGCCGGCGCGGTGGCGGTCCTGTTCGCCGTCTCCGGGCTGAGCACGATCGCCTTCCAGACCAGGGTCACCGCCTGGTGCAAGGCCCGGATGGCACCGGCCCGTGCGCTCACCTGGGGGCTGCTGGTCATGGGGACGGCCTTCCTCCCGCTGCTGGCGGCCTCGGCGGTGCCGGTGCCGGACGGCGGGGCGGGGCTGTGGCTGCTGGCCGGGGTGCCGTCGGCCATGGCGGCACTGCTGCTGGCGGTGGGGACGATGATCGCCTACCCCTTCGAGATGGACACCATCGTCCGGCTCGCCGGGAACCGGCTCGTGGCCACGCACTACGGCCTCTACAACACCATCTGCGGGATCGGCATCACCGTCGGCAACCTGGTGACCGGCATGGCGCTGGACGCGGCCCGGGAGGCCCGCGTGCCCGCGCTGCCCTGGGTGGCGCTCTTCCTGCTCGGCCTCGCCTGCGCGGCCGCCCTCCACGGGCTGCACCGCACCGGCAGGCTGTCGCCCGGACCGGCGGAGGGGGAGCGCAGGCCGGTGGCCGCCTGACCTGCGGCGAGGGGCTCCGGGATGCCGTCGGCCCGGGGCCCCCGCCGTCGGCGCGATCTTGACAAGTCTTCATGGGCATGACACCAGTGGGGCTGTACCACTCCCCCGTCCGTCAGCGGCACCACACCCCGAAGGGGGCGATCAGCGCATGCCCAGGCCCGAGAGCGCGGAACACGACCGCAGCGATGACAACTCCTACGACGTCGTCATCAGCGGAGCCGGCCTCGCCGGCAGTGCCGCGGCGATCCTCCTCGCCCGGCGCGGCGTCCGCGTCGCCCTGCTGGAACGCCGCTCGGACCCCGGGGCGTACAAGGTGCTGTGCACCCATTCGATCACCGCCAACGCCCTCCCGGTACTGGACGAGCTCGGCCTCGTACCGGAACTGGAGAAGGCCGGGGCCGTCCACAACGACGCGCGCTGGCACACCCGTTGGGGCTGGATCGAGCCGAAGCCCGCGCCGGGCGGCCCCCCGCTGCCGTACGCGTACAACGTCCGGCGCAGCACCCTCGACCCCTTGATCAGGTCCCGTGCCGCGCAGACCCCGGGCGTCGACCTGCTCCTCGGCCACCAGGTCACCGGGGTGGTCCGGGAAGCCGGCCGGACCGTGGGGGTGCGCACCTCGGCACCCGGGGGCGAGCGCGAGATCCGGGCCCGGCTGGTGGTCGGCGCCGACGGCAAGGACTCGGCCGTGGCGAAGCACGCCGAGATGCGCACCTGGACGCACCAGAACAACCGCTTCGGCTACCTCGCCCACTTCCGCGGCCTTCCGCTCCGCGACGGGATCGGCCACACCTGGTTCCTCGAACCCGACATGGCCTACGCGTTCCCGAACGACGACGGGGTGACCGTCCTCGCGGTGCTCCCGGACAAGAAGCGGCTCCCGGAGTTCCGCGAGGACCTGGAGGGCAGCTTCTACGCGTTCGTCCGCGCCCTGCCCGAGGCGCCGGCGATCGACTCCGCCGAGCGCGTCTCGAAGATCATCGGGACCGTCGACTACCCGCTCCACGACCGCAGGCCCACCGCACCGGGCCTCGCGCTCATCGGGGACGCCGCCCTGACCGGCGACCCCCTGTGGGGCGTGGGCTGCGGGTGGGCCCTGGAGTCCGCGCAGTGGCTCGCGGAGGCCGTCGCCCCGGCCGCGGCCGGCCGGGGCGACCTCGACAAGGCGCTCGCGCGGTACCTGCGCAAGCACCAGCGCAAGCTGCGCGGCCACCAGACGCTGGCGATCGACTTCGCCAAGTCCCGTCCGTTCAACCCCGCGGAGCAGCTGATCTTCTCAGCGGCGGCCCGCGACGCCGCCATGGCGCGGCACATGCACCGGTTCGGGTCCCGCCTGATCGGCCCGGTGCGCTTCCTGAGCCCCGCGGTCCTGGCCAAGGCCTCCTGGATCAACCTCAGACACCTCATGAGGAACGGCGGCTGAGCTCAGCCCGTACCGGCCGCGTCCCCGCCGCGGCCGGGCAGCAGGACGCGGACCGTGAGCCCGCCGCCCGCGCGGGGTGTGGCCACGATCTCGCCGTGGTGCGTGTCGGTGATCGCCCGGACCACGGCGAGCCCGAGGCCGAAGCCGCCGGAGCGCTCCCGGCCCTGGTGGAACGGCGCGAACAGGGCGGGCACCTCCTCCGGCGTCAGGAGCGGGCCGGTGTTGGACACCTCCAGGAACGCCCGGCCGCCCGCGGTGCCGGTCGCGAGCACGGCGGTGCCGCCTGGATGGTTGTGGCGCACCGCGTTGGCCAGCAGGTTGAGCGCGACCTGCCGGAGCAGCGCGGGGTCCCCGTCCACCGGCGCGTCCGCCGCGTCGAGCGTGACCCGGACCCCGGCGGTACGGGCGTCCTCGGCGAGCTCGTCCGCCGCGGCCCGGGCGGCCTCCGCCAGATCCGACGGACGCAGCGCCAGCGCGGCGCTCTCGGCGCGGGCCAGGGTCAGCAGGGCCGCGATCAGCCGCTCGATCCGCGCGTTGGCGTCCAGGGCGCGCAGCACGGCGGGGCGCAGGTCGTCCGGGACCCGGCCCCGGGCCAGGGGGATCTCCAGGGCGGTGCGCAGCACCGTCAGCGGGGTGCGCAGCTCGTGCGAGGCGTGCGCGGTGAAGCTGCGCTGGGCCGTGAAGCTGCGGTCGAGGCGGTCGAGCATGGCGTCGAAGGTGTCGCCGAGTTCGCGGATCTCGTCGTACGGGCCGTCGAGCGCGAGCCGCTCGTCCAGGCTGCTGCCGGTGCTGATCCGGCGTGCGGCCCCGGTCACCTGGTGGAGCCGGAGCAGGGAGCGGCGGCTCGCCCACCAGGCCAGCAGCGCGGCGAGCGCGGTGAAGACGGTGAGCAGCACGACGGACCGGGTCAGCAGGTCGCCCAGGATGGTGTCCTGGAAGTGGTCGAAGGCCCGGGACGGGGTCGTGACGGCGGCGTCGGTGGAGCCGGGGGGTGCTTCGGTGGAGCCCGGGGGCATCTCGGTGGCGCCGGGAGGTACTTCGGTGGAGCCCGGAGGCGTCTCGGCGGTGCCCGGGGGCATCTCGGTGGTGCCCGGGGGCACTTCGAGGGGCGCCTGGTCCGAGGGCCACGGGTCCAGTGTTCCCGCGGCCTCCGTGAGGAGGTCGCGGTTGGCTTCGATGAGCTGCCGGGAGCTGAGCCAGTTCAGCGCCAGCACCCCACAGCCGAGCACCGCGAAGACGGCCGTGGTCACCAGGGTCAGCCGGGCGCGCAGCGGCAGGCGCCCGGGGCCGCGGCGGCTCACAGCCGGTACCCGTAGCCGGTGTCGTGCACGATCAGGGGCGGATCGCCGATCTTGCGGCGCAGGGCGTGCACGGTGACCCGTACCGCCGTGGTGGCCGGGTCGAGCCCCGTGTCCCACAGCCGCTCCCGCAGTTCCTCGGTGGTGACCGGGGCGCCGTCCGCGGCCAGCAGCAGTTCCAGGACGCCCAGTTCCTTCGGCGTCAGGTTCAGCGGGCGGCCGTCGCGTTCGGCGACCCTGCGCACCGTGTCGAGGCTGATTCCGCGCCGGCTGAGCACCACCCCGGCACCGCCCGCGGCGGAGCGGCGGCCGAGCGCGCGCAGCCGGGCGACGAGCTCCAGGTAGGAGAACGGCTTGGTCATGTAGTCGTCGGCGCCCTGGCCCAGGCCCTCGACGAGGTCGGAGAGGGTGTCCGCGGCGGTGAGCATCAGGATCCGGGCCGGATGGCCCATCGAGGCGAGCGCGCGGCACACGGCGTCGCCGCCGAGTCCGGGCAGGTCCCGGTCCAGGATCACCACGTCGTAGTCGGCCTCGCCGGTCCGCCGGAGCGCCTCCAGGCCGTCGTGGGCGAGGTCGCAGACCATCCCCTCGTCGCGGAGCCCTTCGGCGAGCATCACGGCCAGTTCCCGCTCGTCCTCGACAATCAGCACCCGCATCGCGTCCCGCTCCGTTCGCCCGTGCCGCCGCCGTCCCCTCCGGGCCGGCGCCGGGGACCAGCCTGCCCGCAGCCGGGTTAGCCGGTGGTTAGGCGCGCGTTCACAGGTGGCTCACCGCGCCGGCCGTAGAACTGGGCGTTCATCAGCGACGCACAGGGAGTGTGGGACATGAGAAACGCATCCGCGATAGGCCGCCGGTCCGTACGGGGCCTGCGCACCCTGCCCGCCACGGCCGCCGCGGCCGCCGCCGTGGCCGCGCTGGCCCTGGCCGGCTGCTCGGCCGACGCCCCGGCGCCCGAGGTTGCCGGGGGCGAGCGCGGGGGGAAGGCCAAGCCGCAGGACGACAACGCGGTCCGGCGGGCCTGGGTGGACTGCATGCACAAGCAGGGGCAGACGAGCGTCGAGCAGGACAAGGAGGGCAACATCGGTTTTCCGGCGGCGAGCACGGACAGCGGCATGCCGTCCGGGTACGAGGACGCGGCCCGGCTGTGCGACGAGAAGGTGCCCGGCATCCACCAGGTGAAGAAGGCCGACAACGGCAAGTTCGTGGAGATGGCCCGCAAGTGGGTCGAGTGCGCCCGCAAGAACGGGTACGCGGACATGCCCGACCCCGGCGCCGAGGACGGGGTGGTCGTCGTCCCGCGCACCGTGTTCGACGAGGCGAAGTGGGACGCCGCCTCGCGTGCCTGCGACGCGCAGTTCCCGCTGCCCGGCTACCGGATCGGGGAGTGAGCATGACCCGTACGGAGGGACCCGTGGCGCCCGTGGAAGCCGACGAGCCCGTGGCACCCGTACGCAAGCGCCGGCGCGGCCGGATCCTCGTCCCCCTGATGCTGGTCGCCGCGGTGGCCGGGGCCGGGGCGGTCGCCGTCGCCCGCCCGTGGGAGCGCGGCACCGGCGGGGCCAACCGGTCGCAGGTGCAGTACGGCCTCGCCCCGGTCGAGCAGGGTTCGCTGTCCAGCGGCATCCAGCTCACCGGCTCGCTCGTCCACGACGCGCCCACCCCGGTCGTCGCGGCCGGCAAGGGCACCGTCACGGGGCTCCCGGCCGTCGGCGCCGTCGTCAAGGCCGGACAGAAGCTCTACGAGGTGGACGGACAGCCGGTGGTCCTGATGACCGGGGACCGCCCGATGTGGCGCGACCTGGGCCCCGGCGTTCCCGCCGGCTCCGACGTGGAACAGCTCGAACACAATCTGGTCGAGCTCGGCCACGCCAAGGGGCTCGGCCTGGCCGCCGACCAGAAGTTCACCCCGGACACCGCAACCGCCGTGAAGCGCTGGCAGAAGTCCCTGGGCGTCCAGGAGACCGGCGCGGTCCCCCTGGGCGCAGTCGTCATGCTGCCGCAGGAGTCCGTCCGCGTGCAGCAGGTCGGCGCGCAGCTCGGCGCCGTCCTGGGCGGCTCCCCGGTCGTGACCGTGACCCGCGAGGAGCTCGTGGTCACCGTGCGGCCGGCCGAGAACCAGCTCTCCCGGTTCAAGCCGGACGGACGGGTCCGGGTCAGGACGGCCGACGGTTCCGCCGTCGAGGGACGCATCCGGTCCCTGATCCGCGGCTCCGGCTCGGGCTCCGGCGCGGGCTCCGGCTCGGAGGACGGCTCCGGGGACGCTCCCGGTGGGGCCAAGACCACCGTGACCATCGTGCTGGACGGCCAGGAACAGGCGCAGCGGGCGGGGCAGTCCGCGGTGACCGTCACGGTGGTGGGCGACACCGCCGAGAACGCGCTCATCGTTCCCGTCACCGCCCTGCTCGCGCTGGACGGCGGCGGCTACGGCGTACGCGTCTCCGACGGCCCCGCGCCCCGGCTGGTCCGGGTCCAGCTCGGGCTGATCGCCGACGCCAAGGCGCAGATCACCGGCGATGTGAAGCCCGGCGCGCAGGTGGTGATCCCGAAGTGACCTCTCCCCTGGCGTGGGGCACCCCCGCCACGGTCCCCGCAGCCCCCGTCCCCGTCCTGGAGCTGTCCGGCATCGTCAAGGAGTACCCGGGCACACCGCCGCTGCGCGTCCTGCACGGCATCGGCCTCACCGTCGAAGCCGGTGAGCTCCTGGCCGTCGTAGGCCCGTCCGGTTCCGGCAAGTCCACCCTCCTCGCGCTGCTCGGCTCGCTCGACCGGCCCACCTCGGGCCTGCTGCGGTTCGAGGGCCGCGATCTGGGCGGTCTGTCCGACCGGGAGCTGGCCGCGCTGCGGGCGCACCGGATCGGCTTCGTGTTCCAGCAGTTCTTCCTGCTGTCCGGACTCACCACCGTCGAGAACGTGGCGACCGGGTTGCTGTACGCCGGGGTGCCGGTCTCCGAGCGGCGTGCCCGGGCCGTCGAGGCACTGCGCTCCGTGGGGCTCGGGCACCGGCTGGAGCACCGCCCCGACCAGCTCTCGGGCGGCGAGAAGCAGCGCGTGGCGATCGCCCGCGCGCTGATCGGCCGCCCGGCGCTGCTGCTCGCCGACGAGCCGACCGGAGCCCTGGACAGCGTGTCCGGCGCCGCCGTCGTCGACCTGCTGCACACCCTGAACGCGAACGGCACCACGGTGGTGGTCATCACCCACGACCGGGCGCTGGCCGCCTCGTTCCCCCGCCGGGTCGGCATCCAGGACGGCCGCATCGAGTTCGACGAACGCCTCCCGGAGCCCACTGGAGCCCACGCATGAAGACCCGTACGCGCGCCCGTACGCGCACACGCACCCGGCTGCGCCCCATGGACCTGCTGCGCCTGGGCATGATCGGGCCGCGGACCCGCAAGGTGCGTACCGCGCTGTCCGCGCTGGGCATCGCGCTGGGCATCGCGGCCGTGGTCGCGGTCACCGGCATCTCGAACTCCAACCAGCAGCACCTGCTGGCACGGCTGGACCAGCTCGGCTCCAACCTGATCACCGTGGCCCCCGGCAAGGGGCCCGACCAGCAGCCGGTGCCGCTCCCGCTCACCGCGGAGAAGATGCTCTCCGCCATCGCGCCCGTGCAGCGGACCACCGCCACCGGGGCCACGAAGGCCCAGGTGTACCGCAACGACCTGGTACCGGCGCAGCAGACGGGCAGCCTCACCGTGCTGGCCGCCCGCCTCAACCTGCTGGAGGTGCTGCGCGCCGAGCTGCGCGCCGGGCAGTGGCTGGACACCGCGAGCGAGAACCTCCCGGTGACCGTGCTCGGCGACCGGGCGGCCGAGCGGCTCGGCGTCACCGGACCCGGCGAGCGGGTGTGGCTCGGCGGGCAGTGGTACGAGGTCCTCGGCATCCTGGCCCCGAACGAGCTCGCCCCCGAGCTGGGCACCGCGGCCCTGGTCGGCTGGCCGCAGGCGGTCGCGCACCTGGGAGCCGACGGGAGCGCCGCGACCGTCTACCTGCGGTCGTACTCCGAACGCGTGCCGCAGGTCCAGGCGGTGGCCGCGGCCAGCGCGAATCCCGGCAGCCCGACCATGGTCGCGGTGAGCCGGCCCTCCGATCTCCTCCTGGCCCGCACCGAGACGGAGAACAGCCTCACGGCGCTCGTCCTCGTCCTGGCCGGAGTGGCCCTGCTGGTGGGCGGTGTCGGGATCGCCAACACGATGGTCGTCGGCGTGATGGAACGCCGCGGCGAGATCGGGCTGCGCCGCGCCCTGGGGGCCCGGGGCGGCCAGATCTCGGCGCAGTTCCTGCTGGAGGCCGTCCTGATGGGCTTTATCGGAGGGACGGGTGGACTGCTCCTCGGCGGACTGACCGTGTACGGCTACGCGCTGGTCCAGGGCTGGCCGGCCGCCATCCCCCTCTACACCCTGGTCGCCGGCCCCACGGTCTCGGTGGTGGTGGCCGCGCTCGCCGGGCTCTACCCCGCGCTGCGGGCCGCCCGGGCCTCCCCCACGGACGCGCTGCGCTCGGCGTGACCCGGGCGGATCCGGGCGGATCCGCCCGGGTCGGGGGGCGCCTTCTCCGTACAAGTGCGCAGGTCCGGGATAGGGTGCGCCGACGGACGGACACGGGTGGGCGGGGCGGGACATGACACTGCGGGACGGGGATCCGCGGGCGATCGGCGGGTATGTCCTGATCGCCCGGCTGGGTTCCGGCGGGATGGGGACGGTGTACTCGGGGCGGGCCGCTTCGGGGCGGCTCGTCGCGGTGAAGCTGGTGCACCAGCAGTTCGCCGACGACCCGGAGTTCCGGACCAGGTTCCGGCAGGAGGTGGCGGCCGCCCGGCGGGTGAGCGGGGCCTTCACCGCCGCGGTGGTGGACGCCGACCCGGACGCGGAGCGGCCCTGGATGGCCACCCAGCTGGTGCCCGGGCGCACCCTGCGCGCGCGGGTGAAGGCGGACGGGCCGCTGCGCGGGAGCGCGCTGCGGGTGCTCGCGCTGGGACTGGTGGAGGCGCTGCGCGAGCTGCACACCACCGGGGTGATCCACCGCGACCTCAAGCCGGACAACGTCATGCTGACGGACGACGGGCCGCGGGTCATCGACTTCGGGATCTCGCGGGCGGCGGGGCAGCAGACGCTGACCTCGACCGGGCAGATCCTGGGGACCCCGCCGTACATGTCTCCGGAGCAGCTGTCGGCCCCCGCCCGGGTGCGGGCCTCGTCGGACGTGTTCTCGCTCGGGTCGGTGCTGGTGTTCGCCGCGACCGGGCGGGGGCCCTTCGACGCGGAGTCGCACTACATGACGGCCTACCGCGTGGTGTCGGAGGCGCCGGACATCACGGAACTGACCGATTCGCTACGGGCCGTGGCCGCGGCCTGCCTGGCCAAGGAGGCGGCCGCCCGGCCGGGACCCGGCGAACTGCTGGACGCGCTGACGCGGATCCCGGCGGCCGACTGGGACAACCCGCGGAGGCCCGTCGAGGGCGAGAACGGGGCCGGGCTCCGGGCGGAGGCCGGGGGCGGGGCCGGAGCCGGGGCCGGGGCAGGCGCCGAGGCCCAAGCGGGAGCCGGGACCGGAGCAGGAGCGTGGACCGGAGTCGGAATCGGGGCAGGAGCAGCCCCCGGGAGCGGAGTTGGAGCCGGTACCGGAGCTGAAGCCGAGGTCGGCACAGGAGTTGGACCCGAGGCGGGAGCCGAAGTCCGGGCCGGAGCGGGGGCCTGGGCCGAGACAGATGCCTTGGCGCAGCCAGGAGTTGGAGTAGGCGCCGAGGCGGGAGCGTCGGCCCAGCCGGGAGCTGGATACGAAGCCGGGGCGGGAGCCTGGTCCCAGACGGGAGCTGGAGCCGAGGCGAGAGCCTGGCCCCAGACGGAAGTTGGAGCCGAAGCCGAGGCGGGAGCGTGGGCCCAGCCGGGAGTTGGAGCCCGATCTGGCGCGGAAGCCTGGTCCCAGACGGGAGCCGGGGCCGAGGCGGAAGTCAGGGCTGAGGCAGGCGTAGGGGCCGGCGGCGGTGGTGGCTCGTGGAGTGGTGAGGGGGCCGGTCCCGTAGGGGCGGGTGCTCCGGGGACCCTGGACGGAGCATCCGGCGAGGACACCGGCGGGTCGCTCACCCGGCACTCGGGGCCGCCGACCGGGCCGGCCGGGGACCTGGTGCCCGGGCGGACCCGCAGGCTCCGTAGGATCCGCAGGCCCCGTAGGCGCGTGCTCCTCGCGGGAGCGCTGGCGGCTTCGCTGCTCGCCGGCGGCGGGATCTACCTGCGCTTCTCCCCGCCGGCCGGCGGCGCGGGGGACAACGCGAAGGCTCCCGGGGCCTCCGCCGGTCCCTCCGGCACGCCCAGCCCCTCCGGGACGCCCGGCGGCGCCGCGGGGACGCCCGCCCCGCCGAAGCCGAACAGCCTCCTCCTCCCCTACGTGGCCACGGACGGCGGCAGCCCGGCCGGCAGCCGCTCCTACGCGGACGGCCCCGGCCGGCGCCCCGCCGGGTGGCGGGCCTGGGACGGCATCAAGGAGCAGGCCTCCTGCGTGTACGCGGACTCCTCGCTGGTGTGCACGGCCCCCCGCCACGACAAGGAGGTTCCGGGCGACACGCTCAGCCGGTACGCCGCATCCACCGGCGAGGTGCTGTGGGGACAGCTGCTGGAGGACTCCGCGGAGGGGCAGGCCCCGCTGGTGGCCCCCGGGGCCGTCGCCGGATCCCACACGGTGATCGTGCCCGGCAGCAAGGGGTTCACCGCGCTGGACCTCACGGACGGCACGCCCCGCTGGGAGTTCCCCACCAAGGAGAAGCTGAAGCGCGCGGTCCTGGACGCGGACGGCAGCCGGGTGTTCGCGGTCAGCGCCTCCGGTACGGTCACCGCCCTGGAGACCCGGTACGGGAAGCTGCTGTGGCAGCAGCCGGTGTCCGGCTCCGAGGACGGCTACCCGGCGCTGCGGGTGAACGCGGACCGCGTGTACGTACAAGGGCGCACCCAGAAGCCCGACATGGGGTTCCAGACCTTCGTGACGGCCCTCGACGGCTCCACCGGCAAGAAGCTGCCGTTCGGGACCCCCCAGGACGGCACCCGGTTCGCGATGCCCGGGACGTGCGAGACCCGCGGGCTGACGCTGGCCCAGGGCCCGAACGCGGCGACCGTCTTCCTGTGCAGCAAGGAGAACGGGGCCGGGGTGCTGCGCGGCGATCCGGCGGCGCGCCGGACCGCCGACCTCCCGTACGCGGGCACCACGCTGTCCGGGCCGGCCGTGGCCGGGGACGAGGTGTACCTGATGGCGACCTCGGCGGGCGGCGAACCGGGGTTCATGGAGCTCAACCAGGAGTCCGGCGGCGCCGTGTGGCGGGTTCCGCTGGCGCAGGAGTGCACCGACCCGGAGCGCCCGGAGGCCGCGAACGCGGTGGTGGTGACCGACGGGCTGGCGTACGTGCGCTGCCGGACCTCGGGGGTGGTCATCGACCTGGCCTCCCGCAAGCAGACCGGCCGGTTCACCGTCCCGGGCGGCGTCCGCGCGGGAACCGACGGCCCGTCCGGCTTCCTGGTGGTGGGCGGGATCGTCTTCACCCCGACCGCCAAGGGATGGTCCTCCGTCGAACCCTCGCCGGTCTAGGTGTGTTGCGTGCCGGCCCGGCTCACGGCCGGGATCCAGACGCTGCGCGGACTCTTCGCGGGAGCCCTCGCCCCGGCCTCGTAGCGGATCCGTGCCTGCGGGGTCCGCACACGCCGATTCCCCTTGCCGGGCCAGGTGGCCGGCCGGGGAATCGGCATGTGCGGGGGGACAGGGGCGGGGGGATCAGAAGAGGTCGGCGAAGAACTGGTAGCCGGTGGGGTCTCCGGGCATCTGCCAGTGGAAGCCCTGCAGGAAGAAGCAGGCCACGAAGTTGCTGACGGCGAAGAGGGCCAGGACGGCCAGGGTGAGGGTGGCCGCGCGGCGGAGGGCGGGCGAGCCGGCTGCGGCGTCCAGAGGTGCGGCCCGATCGGCCAGGACGAGGTTGACGCCGGCGGCGAGGGCGGCCAGGAAGAAGGTGATGGCGGCCCAGGTGTACAGGTGCAGGCCGAAGAGAGCGCCTGCGTACCCGGGGTCCCCGGGGGCGATGTGCATCAGCACCTGGGCGCCGGAGACGGTCCCGCCGATGAGGGCCGAGACGATGGCGATGCCCCAGCCGGAGGCGAACTCCCCGGTGGTCACGGCTCCCTTGCGGGAGCGGGCGATGATCATGGCGGGCCCCAGGGCGCTGAGCAGCATGAACATCCGCTGCAGGAGGCACATGGGGCAGGGGTACTCCCACAGCCCGAACTGGAAGACGTAGGCGCCGCCGATGGTGGCGCACATGCCGAGGACGTAGGCATGGGCGAACCAGAGGCCGAGGCGGTGCGAGAGCCCGGCGGTGACGTTGGTGGTGACGTTGGTGGTGACGTTGATGGACATTCCTGCTCCTCCTCAGAAGCTCAGGTTGAAGGCGCGGTCGAGGTGGGGGAGGAACGCGAGGAGCGTCACGCTCAGGGTTCCCGCCCACAGCAGGAGCCGATTCCTGCCCGGCCAGTCACGGAGGACCGCCAGGACGCATACGGAGATCAGGAGGAAGAGGATGGTGTACATGGTTTCCCTGCTTCATCGGAGGCTTACGCATTCATCCTCCGGCGGGGAGTTCCGGCCCGGTAGCGGCAACGGATCGATGGATCCATAGAGCAGATCTATGACCTCCCGGAAGCTACGCACCCATGGCGAGCTGCCTCCGGGCGAGGGCGTACAGGTCCCGGGCCGGACCGGCCGGACGCCGGCCGGTGGGCCAGACGGCGCGCAGCGAGCGGCCGAGTTCGAGGCCGGTGACCGTCGGGGACCGCAGGGTGCCGGCGGCGAGTTCGTCGGCGACGGCGAGCGAGCTGAGGACGGCGGGGCCGCCGCCGCCGGCCACGGCGGTCTTGATGGCGGTGGTGGAGGCCAGTTCCAGCAGGGCGGAGGGCTTCCAGTCGGGCAGGTGGGCCGTGATCGCGCGCTCGAAGGCGGTGCGCGTCCCCGATCCCGGCTCGCGCTGGATCAGCGAGGCGGCGGCGAGTTCGTCGAGGGTGATGGCGGTGCGCCGCGCCCAGGGGTGCGTCGGCGCCACCACGACGAGGAGCCGGTCCCTGGCCACGGCATGGCTTTCGAGCCCCTTCGGCGCGCGGGGGCTCTCGATGAAGCCCAGCTCGGCGCGGCCGTCCAGGACCGCCCGGGCCACCTCGGCGGAGTTGCCCGATTCGAGGGCGACGCTGGTGGCGGGATGCTGCGCCCGCAGCCCGATGAGCCACTTGGGGACCAGGTACTCGGCGACCGTCTGGCTGGCCGCGACCTTGAGGTGGGAGCTGCGCCGTTCGCGCAGGGCGCCGATGCCGGCGTCCAGCTCGTGCGCCGCGTCGATCACGGTCCGGGCCCACTCCGCGATCAGCGCCCCCGCCGGGGTGGGCTTCGAACCGAGCGAGGAGCGTTCCAGTACGGGAAGGCCGACGAGCTTCTCCAGGTAGCGGATGCGGGAGCTGGCCGAGGGCTGGCTGATGCCGTGCGCCTCGGCGGCCCGCCCCAGACTGCCGAGCTCGATGACGCTGAGCAGCAGGTCGAGGGCGGGAAGGTCGGGGACGCGCGGAGAGATGGGCATAGAGTCATCCTATGGATGCATCGATCCGGTGCCGCTACCGCGGCGCGTGACACCGGCAGATGGTGGATCCATGAGCACCAGGACCGCACTTTCCACACCCGCCGCATCCTCCGCCCCCTCGCGGCGCCGGCTGCTGCGGGATCTCGAACGCCCCCGCGACGCCTTCCGGCACCTGGGGCCGAACTGGTTCGCCTCGGTCATGGGAACCGGCATCGTCGCCAATGCCGCGGCCTCCCTGCCCCTGCGGTTCCCGGGGATGCGTGCCGCCGCCACGGTGGTGTGGGCGGGCGCGTCCCTGCTCCTGCTGGCGCTGTGCGCCGCCTGGGCCGTGCACTGGGCGCGGCACCGCGACCACGCCCGCGCCCACGGCGCCCACCCCGTCATGTCGCAGTTCTACGGCGCTCCCCCCATGGCCCTGATGACCGTCGGCGCCGGCACCCTGCTGCTGGGCAAGGACGTCATCGGCCTGGACGCGGCCGTGGCCGTCGACTGGACTCTCTGGCTGACCGGCACCGTGCTCGGCCTGCTGGCGGCCTTCGCCGTCCCCTACCGGATGATCACCCGGCGCGCGGCGGAGCCCGACGCGGCCTTCGGCGGCTGGCTGATGCCCGTGGTTCCCCCCATGGTCTCCGCCGCGATGGGCGCCTTCCTCATCCCCCACTCCGGAGCCGGGCAGCTGCGGCTGACCATGATCCTGGCCTTCGGGGTGGTGACCTGGGGATTCGCCATGCTGTGGCTGGCCATCGCGGCCGCCGTCACCGTGCGGACGGCCCGCTCCGGCGGACTGCCCTTCAACCTGACCTGGTGGGGGTTCACCTTCCCCGTGGGCACCTGCGTCACCGGGAGCACCGTGCTGGCCGCCCGTACCGGCGCCGACCTGTTCATCTGGGCCGCGGTCGCCCTGTACGTGCTCCTGGTCGCCGCCTGGGCCGTGGTGGGGCTCCGCACCGCGCGAGGCGCCCTGCGCGGCACCCTCTTCCTCCCTCCCGGCGCCCCTGCCGTCGCCGCCGCTCCCGCCCGCCTCGCCGCAGTGCGGGCCGCCTCGTGAACCTCGCGCTGGCCCCGGAGATCATGGCCCGCTGGCAGTTCGGCATCACCACCGTCTACCACTTCCTCTTCGTACCGCTCACGATCAGCCTGGCCGCCGTCACCGCGGGGCTGGAGACGGCCTGGGTGCGGACCGGGAAGGAGAAGCACCTCCACGCCACGAAGTTCTGGGGCAAGCTCTTCCTGATCAACATCGCGCTGGGCGTGGTGACCGGCATCGTCCAGGAGTTCCAGTTCGGCATGAACTGGTCCGACTACTCGCGGTTCGTCGGCGATGTGTTCGGGGCTCCGCTGGCCTTCGAGGCGCTCATCGCCTTCTTCCTGGAGTCCACCTTCATCGGCCTGTGGATCTTCGGCTGGGACAAGCTGCCGAAGAGGATCCACTGCGCGTGCATCTGGATGGTCTCGATCGGCACGGTCCTCTCCTCGTACTTCATCCTCGCGGCCAACTCCTGGATGCAGCACCCCGTCGGCTACGCCGTGGACAAGGCGACGGGCCGGGCGCGGCTGACCGACGTCCTCGCGGTCCTGACCCAGCACACCACGCTCGTCCAGGCCTGGCACACCCTGTCCGCCTCCTTCCTGACCGGCGCCGCCTTCGTCGTCGGGATCGCCGCCTTCCACCTGTGGCGGGCCCGGCGGAACCGGACCGGACCCGGCATGCGGACCGCCGTCATGCGTACGTCGCTGCGCCTGGGGCTCACCCTCGCGGTCGTCGCGGGCACGGCCACCGCGCTGAGCGGCGACAGCCTCGGCCAACTCATGTTCGAGCAGCAGCCGATGAAGATGGCGGCCGCCGAAGCCCTGTGGGACACCCGGGCACCCGCCCCCTTCTCCGTCTTCGCGGTCGGGGACGTGAGCCGGGGCCGCAACGACGTCGCCGTCGAGGTGCCCGGGGTCCTGTCCTTCCTCGCCCACCACGACTTCACCGGCTCCGTACCCGGCATCAACGACACCGCCCGCCAGGAGGCGGCCCGCTTCGGCGGGAAGCCCGAGGACTACGTTCCCGGCATCTTCATGACCTTCTGGGGATTCCGGCTGATGATCGGCTTCGGCATGGTTTCCTGCGCGGCCGGAGCGGCCGGCCTGTGGCTGACCCGTACGAGACTACGGCTCGACCCGAACCTGCGTACCGCTCCGGACGAAGTGCCCCGGCTGATGCTGACCCGGCGCCGCGAGCTCGGACCCCGGCTCACCCGGTGGGCCTGGCGGACCGGGACCCTGACCATGGGCTTCCCGTTGATCGCGAACTCCTTCGGCTGGATCTTCACCGAGATGGGCCGTCAGCCGTGGGCCGTCTACGGGCTACTGAAGACCGAGGACGCCGTCTCCCCCGGGGTCTCCACCACCTCGGCCGTCATCTCCCTGACCGTCTTCACGCTGCTCTACGCCGCACTCGCGGCCGTCGAAATCAGGCTCCTGGCCAGGTACGCGAAGGCCGGCCCGCAGACCGACGGGGCGTCCGACCCCGCAGCCGGACCCGCGGCGGGCCCCGCATCCGACCCCGCCCGGGCGCTCACCTACTGACCCGCCCCCACCCCACCCACGAGGACCACCCCGTGCAACTCCACGACCTCTGGTTCGTGCTCATCGCCTTCCTCTGGACCGGCTACTTCTTCCTGGAGGGCTTCGACTTCGGCATAGGCATCCTCACCGGGCTCCTCGCCCGCACCCCCCACGAACGCGGCGTGCTCCTCGCCACCATCGGTCCGGTCTGGGACGGCAACGAGGTCTGGATGCTGACCGCCGTGGGCGCGACCTTCGCCGCCTTCCCGGACTGGTACGCCACCTTCTGCAGCGGCTTCTACCTGCCCGTGCTCGCCGTCCTGGTGTGCCTGATCGTCCGCGGCGTCGCCCTGGAGTACCGGCACAAGCGCGAGGACGAGCGGTGGCGGCGCACCTGCGACCGCTGCGTGTTCTGGACCTCGCTGGTCTGCTCCGCCCTGTGGGGGCTGATCTTCGCCAACATGGTGCGGGGCGTGCCCATCGGCGCGGACGGCAACGTCACGGGCACCCCACTCGACCTCCTCCACCCGTACGCCCTCCTCGGCGCGCTGGCGACCCCGTGCCTCTTCACCCTGCACGGCGCCCTCTTCGCCGCCCTGAAGACGAAGGGAGTCGTACGGGACCGGGCCCGGGCCAAGGTCCGCCCCCTCGCGTACCTCACCACCACGGTCGCCGGCGCCTTCCTCTTCTGGACTCAGGTCCACAACGGCCGTCAGATCTACGGGCTCATCGTCCTGGGCGTGGCCGTCGTGGCGCTCGTCGCCACCGTCGGACAGAGCGCGGCTCACCGCGACGGCCGGGCGTTCGCCCTGTCCGCGGCGGCCGTTGCCGCCACCGTCGCCGTCCTCTTCCTCTCCCTGTTCCCCGACGTCATGCCCTCCTCCACCGACCCCGCATGGAGCCTGACCGTGGCGGGGGCGGCCGCGAGCCCGTACGCGCTGAAGATCCTGACCTGGGTCGCCGCGTTCATGACCCCGGTCGTCCTCGCCTACCAGACATGGACGTACTGGGTCTTCCGCAAGCGCGTCGGCTGACTTCGTCGGCTCCGGAACGGTTGCTCGGTTTGGAGGGTGCGGGGAATCTCAATACGATCCGGCGATGATCACTAGAAGATGGGTGAGGGCCAGTGCGTGCGGCCTGTTCGTCACCCTCGCTGCCGGGTTGTTCCCGGCAGGTGCCGCCGCCGGGGAACCGGTGGCGAAGGAAGCGCCCAAGGTCGAGTTGGTGCTCGACGTCAGCGGCTCGATGCGCGCGCAGGACATCGACGGGCAGACCCGGATGTCCGCCGCGAAACAGGCGTTCAACGAGGTACTGGACGCGGTACCCGCCGAAGTGCAGCTCGGCATACGGACCTTGGGCGCCAACTACCCCGGCCCCGACAGGAACCTCGGCTGCAAGGACACCAAGCAGCTCTACCCGGTCGGCCCCCTGGACCGGACCGAGGCCAAGACGGCAGTGGCCACGCTGGCCCCCACCGGGTGGACGCCCATCGGGCCGGCGCTGCTCGGAGCCGCCGAGGACCTCAAGGGCGGTGACGCCACCCGCCGGATCGTGCTCATCACGGACGGCGAGGACACCTGCGCACCGCTCGACCCCTGCGAAGTGGCCCGCGACATCGCGGCCCAGGGCATCCACCTGGTCATCGACACGCTAGGGCTCGTCCCCGACACCAAGACCCGCGACCAGCTGATCTGCATCGCCGAGGCGACCGGAGGCACCTACACCTCCGTACAGCACACCGCCGAACTCTCGGGCAGGGTGAAGCAGTTGGTGGGCCGGGCGGCCACTCCCGTGGTCAATCCGGTGGCCACCGAAGGCGCCCAGCAGTGCGGAGGCGCACCGGAGTTGAAGCCCGGGCTGTACAGCGACCGCGAGAGCTTCGGGCAGCACCGCTGGTACCGGGTCTCCGTGGCGCCCGGCAAGGAGCTGCGGGCCTCGGTCAGCATCGGGGCCGACCGCGCCGTGAACAACGACTA
This sequence comes from Streptomyces sp. TBY4, assembly GCF_024213195.1. Classification (GTDB taxonomy): domain Bacteria; phylum Actinomycetota; class Actinomycetes; order Streptomycetales; family Streptomycetaceae; genus Streptomyces. The sequence goes on from NZ_JANAVF010000016.1 coordinate 155,598, forward strand.
CGGCGTGCTGCTGCGCGCCACGACCCCGAGCGGCCGGGAGATCGTACGCGGCCAGGAGGCCGGCGACGGGCGCACCGACCTGATCTCGACCGGGCTGCGCTACCCCAAGGCCGGGGATCCGGACGACGAGGAGCCGGCCGAGACGGTGTGCCTCCAGGTCAGCAACTCCTTCTCGGCGCCCGCCGCGGTCAAGACCACCCCGGGCATGCCGGTGGAGCTGACCATCGACGTCGTGGACGGCCCGGACGGGGCCTCCGACGTGGCCTCCTTCGGCCTCGGACGCGGCTGGTGGCTGCTCGGCGCCCTGGCGCTCACCGGCCTCCTCGCCGGACTGGTGTGGGGCTGGGTCTCCCGCTGGCGTATCACGGTCTGGAGGACCAACTGATGAGTGCCGTGAGACGTGAACGAAGCGCGGGAAGCCGGGTGCGGCGCACGCTGACCGCCGCCCTCCTCGTGGGCGGCGGCCTGCTCGGCGTGGCGGCCTCGCCGTCCCCGAGCCCGAGCGGCAGCGCGCAGGCGCCGACCGAGGCCGGCACGGCCTTCCGCACCGCCACCCCGGTCCAGTTGGACCAGGAGGCCACGGCCGAGGCCTCCGCCGGCGACTACCTCTACTGGGTGCTCCCCCTGGACTCGGGGCAGCGCGCCACCGTGAAGGCCTCGGTCACCCTGCCCGCCGCGGCCGGCCGGCACTCCGCCTCCACGTGGCAGCTCGACGTGTACGACGGACTGCGCCGACGCCAGCCCTGCACGTACGGCACGCAGAGCGCCACGGCCGCCAAGGACGCGGCCACCGTCGACCTGTCGTGCACCCTGCGCCCGGTCCGCTCGGGCGCCGACCAGTGGGCCAACGACGCGCTTCCGGGCGCCTATTACATCCGGCTCACGGTCACCGACCTCGCCCCGGAGGACCTCGGGCAGCCCGTACGGGCAAGCCTGCGGGCGGAGGCCCGGGACGTCGGCGGCGCCTACGCGGCCGACGAAGCCCTGGAGGTGCCGCTCGTCCCCGCGGCCGGCACCGCGTCCGGCATCGCACCCGCCGACGGCTGGTCGGGCACCTGGTGGTCGGACCGCTGGCTCTGGACGGCCGCCGGAGGCGTGCTCGCCGCCCTCGCGGGCATCGGCGGCTACCGCCTGACCCGTGGCGCGGGCCGCCCGGGGCGGGTGCCGACCGGCGTCTGACCCTGCACCCGCCCCGCCCCAGACCCGGGTGCGGGGCGGGTGGCTCAGGGCGCCGGCGCTCCGGGGCCTTCGTTGAGGCGGCCCCAGGTGAACGTGGCGGCGCCCGACGGCGGCAGAAGGTTCCGCCACACGGTGGGCATCTCCGCGGGATCGGTGAAGGTCGCGTTCACGAACTCCCCCCGCACCGCAAAGTCGGTCCCGGTGAAGGTCATCCGGCCCGCGAAGAACGTGCCCTTGAAGAAGGCCGGTCCGTCGAAGGTGGCGTGGTCGAAGGAGGCTCGTTCCTCGAAGCGGACCTGGTCGAAGACCGCGGTGGAGGCCCAGACGGTGGACGCGAAGGTGGCGGCCCCCTGGAAGGTGCTCCCCTTCCAGTCGCTGTGGCCGCGGAAGACCGCGTGCCCGAGATCGGCGGCCCCCCGCACCCGCACCCGACCCATCCGCGCCCTGTCCCACACCTCAGCGCGGGTCATGTCCAGGCCCTGCGCGAACACGGCCTCCTCGAATCCTGCGTCGCCTGCGAAGTCCGCCCTGAGGAAGCGCGCTTCGCGGTCGAACACGGCCGCGTCGAAGGTCGCGCCGAGGCGGAAGTCGGTCCGGCCGAAGGAAGCACCCTCCTTGAAGTGCACCGCGTCGAACACCGCCCGTCCTTCGAAGACGGCCCGGTCGAAGGAAGCGCGCCCCTCGAACTCGAATCCCGGCACCGCCCAGTCGTCGCCGAAGCGCGCCCGGTCGAACCGCGCGCGCCCCATGCGGACGTGCCCCGTCACCGGATCGCGCAGCACTGCCAGCAGCCGTTCGAGCAAGCCGTCGGCGAAGGTGGTGCCCCGCAGGTCCACCGGCGAGCCCGGACTCAGCATCGCGAGGTAACGGGTCCGGTCCGACTCCGTCACATGGGCCAGGCAGAGCAGACCGCCGGGCAGACGGATGCCGGTGCACCCGCCGGGATCTCCCGGGCTCCCGTAGTGGCAACGACCCCAGCCGATGACCGGGTCGTCGAAGCTCAGTTCGGCATCGATCAGCGCCCTCCCCACGTCGGCAGCGCCGCCGAGCAGGATCCACCCGCGCGTCGCCTGGCCCGTCACCGGTCCCGGATCCAGCGGCTCGGCTGCGAGGGATTCCAGCCCGCCTTCATCACGCAGCGATGAGCTCATCACGGGGATGACCCCTCCCCGCCCACCGGTCGCCTCCAGCCGCTCCCCCAGCGCCGCGGAGCGGACCAGACCCAAGGCCTCCCGCGCCGCCGGCCCCTGGATCCCACCCGCACCGATCGTGAAATCCCCTGCTGCCAGCGCCACTCCGAGCGAGAACTCCCGTTCGCCGGAGCCCCCGCGCAGCCGGGTCAGGGCCACGGACAGCTCGGACAGCACCGCCCCCGCCTTCCCCAGAGCTTCGGGGTCGGGCACCGGGAGGAGCACAACCCCGTCCTCCAACGGGGACAGAGAACCGAACACCTCGGTTTCTCTTCGAACCAGTTGGAGCAACTCGTGGATCTCCTCCTCCACGGAGCGGCCGGGCGCTGCCACGGCCACGACGGGCCGCACCGCCATGCAGATGCCGAGGATCGAGTACCCGATGCTCGCGTGCGCCGCCACGACCTCGCGGAACCCCGCCTGTTCCCACAGCGCCTGCCCCGTCAGGAACACCATCCGCTCCGGCAGCACGGTATGCACGATGCCCACCAGCAGGCCGTCGCGGGAGACCGGGGAGCCCTCGTAGTCAGCCCAGACCCCCGGTTCGGCGGACAGTCGGACGAGTTCCCCGTTGCGCTCCCCCTCGTACGGGAGGGCCTCGCCGGTCAGCGCCACCGCCTCGCCCTGGTCGGTCGCGCCGTCCACGACGAGGGGCTCCCCGGGGGCCGCGAACCCCTGCGCCCAGGCCGGCTCCGTCCAGTCCGCCGGGTCCACGAGGTCCACGAGGTCCACGTCGGAAACGAGCAGGAGCACCGGGGGCACCGCCCCGTCTCCCCAGACCTGGTGGCACAGGAATTCCTGCCCTGCGGTCCTGACCCACGCGAAGGTGGTCGTCTGCGGAGCCTGCGCCGCGTCACCTACCGTCAGGACCAGCCGGGGCGAGAGCAGCACGCCCACCGCCACCGGCTCCCTCTGCAATTCGAAGCGGACCCGCACCACCCGGTCGGCCAGCCCCGACACCGGTCCGGCGGCGAGGGCGAACGGCACGGCCCCCGGGGCCAGTTCGCGGCGTCCCCGGCCCCGGGGGCCGAGCCGGAAGGCCGTGAAGTCCCGGCCGGTGCTGCGGGTACGGGCCATGTACTCCCCGATCCGCCACCGCACCAGCTCCCGCACGTGTGCCACGTCGCCGCGCAGCTGCGATCCGAGCAGGGCTTCCCGTACGCCCGGCAGGAACTCGAACTGGACCTCGTCCGGGGACTGTTCGCCGTCCCAGGGGGCGAGCAGCCCGCCCAGGGCCACCTCGGCGAGGTGGCCGTGCTCGGACTCCCGGAGCAGGGAGCGGCGCACGAGGTTCATCACGGGCAGGGTGAGCGGTACGGCGGCCAGGTGGTCGGCGAGGCGCTGGGCCGTCGGTGAGGCGCTCGCGCGGAAGCGTTCCACCGCCTCCAGCGGGTCCGGGAAGAACCTCGGGTCCGCGCCCGGTGTCCCGTACGAGTTCCCGTACGAGGCCTCGCGCCCGGGCTCCGCGTCCAGGCGCAGGCACGCGAGGCGCCGCCAGCGGCCGTCGCCGGAGACCACGCGCACCAGCCGGGCCAGGCTTCCGGACGCGATGCCGACGACCGGGATCAGCGCTCCGCCGCCGCGGGCCCGCCGGGTCATCGGGACCCGCTGCCAGGAACGGGTGGCCGCCGCGGGCCGGTCCGCGCGCACGGCGAAGGGGACCGGCTGGACGGCCCCGCGGGTCCAGAGCCGCTCGGGCAGGACGTTCAGTACGGCCACGGCGTTGTGCGCCGACCACTGCCGGAGCACGCCGCGCAGCGGTGCTTCGCGCCACCCGGCGGCCACCGTGTCGGAGAGCACCAGGATCAGCCGGCGGCCCGCCGGGTCGACGAGCTCCAGGGGGTTGCGGGGCGGGCTGTCGCGGTGGTGCGCGACTCCGGGCGCGCCGCCGGGTCCGGTGCCGGTGAGCCGCCAGGTCCGTACGTCGCGGAAGACCCCGCTGCGGGTGAGGATCCCTCGCACCTCCTCCACCAGGTCGGACCAGAGCAGCATCGAGTGGTGGGAGTCGACGACCAGGGCCACGTCCAGCCAGCGGCTCTCGGCGGGCCGCAGGACGGGGGTGAGCACCATCCGCTCGATGCTGCGCTCGACGGTGAGCTGTTCGTCCAGCTCCTCCCCCGGCCCGCCGATGCCTCGGCGGCCGATCGGGCGCAGGGCGCGCATCAGGGCGAGCGGGTCGTCGAGGGTGGGGGCGCGCGGCAGCCGCACCGCGGTGCCCCGGCGCGCGTCCGGTGCGGGCGCACCCCCGGGGGCGCCTCCCGCGGGCCGGCCGGCGGCGGGGTCCGCGGGGCCGTCGGGGACGGGGGCGGGCCCGGCCGCGGGGAAGTACGGGACTCCCGGCCCGCCGGAGCGGCCGCGTTCCGCGTCGGGTAACTCCGCCTCGGTGCCGGCCGGTTCGGCTCCGTCCTCGGGGTCCGGCCCGGGGGGCTCCGGGGGGCGGGCGGCGGCGTCCACGCGGGTCGCGAGCCACAGGATGTCGGCGACCTCCTCCGCCCCGAGCACGGGGCGCGGGGCGCCTTCCCCGGCGCCCTCGGCCAGGGCGGCGAGGAGCTTCTCGATCACGCGGAGGGCCCGGTGAGGTGGTGCATGACGGTGGCGAGGAAGCGTTCGCGGTCGCCCGGGGCTGACCAGGCCCCGGCCAGGCGCAGTTGGATGGCGTTGAGGAGCTGGTCGGTGGCGAGGTCGCCGTCCTCCGCGCGCTCCAGGAAGCTCCGGACCAGGTCGCGGTACTCGTCGCTGTTCTCGATGTCGACGCCGAGCCGGCCGCGCACGATGCGGGCGAGCTTGTCGGGTCCCGGCGGGTCCAGGTGGAGTCGGACGCAGCGGCGCAGGAAGGCGGGCGGGAAGTCGCGTTCGCCGTTGCTGGTGAGGACGACGATGGGGAAGTACCGGCACTGGACCCGGCCTTGGGAGATCCGGACGACCTCCTCCGTGTCCTCGTCGTCGGTGCCGATGGCGACGGTGGGGGCCTCCTTGACGAGCCGGGCGAGTTCGGGGATGACGAAGCCTCCGTCCTCGAAGACGGTGAGGAGGTCTCCGGGGAGGTCGATGTCGCTCTTGTCGATCTCGTCCACGAGCAGGACGCGGGGGCGGTCCTGGGGCAGGAGGGCCGTGCCGAGGGGGCCCAGGCGCAGGTAGCGGGCGATGGACGGGCCGCCGTCGGCGGCGCCGGAGGGGCCCGGGGCGCCGGCGGCCGCGGCGATCGGCGGCGCTCCGGGTGTGCGCAGCTGCTCCAGCCCCGCTTCCTGGAGCCGGCCGATGGCGTCGTAGAGGTACAGGCCGTCGCGCAGGACGGTCCGGCTGGTGACCGGCCAGTGCAGTACGGGGCCGAGGCCCAGGTCGGCGGCGATGCTGGAGGCGAGCGTGGACTTGCCGACACCCGGTTTGCCGGTGATCAGGAGCGGCCGGCGCAGGTGCAGGGCCGTGTTGACCACGTCCTTCTCCAGCTCGTCGGGCACGTAGCCCTCGCCGCGCCGCCAGGTCCGCTCCCAGGCCGGTCCCTCACGGCCCGGGGGCGTGTACCCCGGGTCGGGGACGCCCTTGAAATCGCGCCAGGGCGGTGGCGGTCCGGCCTCCAGCCTGGCCCGACGCTCGGCGGCCTCGCCGGCCCCTTGGTACAGCCACCAGTCCTTCACCACAGCCTCTGCTTCCTTCGTCGGTGTCGCGGACCGTCGCCGCGGGCGGTCATCGGGGTCGGTGTCGGGATGGGGAGCGGGATCGGGGGCGGAATCCGGGGCGGAATCGGGAGCGGGTTCAAGCCAGGGACCGGAGGGTGAGGGTGTCGTCGGGATCGTCCCACAGGAGGACCAACCGGTCTCCCCCCAAAGGCTGTCGGCGCTCGCCGCCGGGGGCGCCCGCGCCCGCGACGGCCGCCTCCCGGCGCACCGCGCGCACGCGGGCGGGCAGCGCGAGCACGTCGAGCGCCCCGGGGTCGGGCGGCCGCCCGTCCTCGCCCGGGGGCGCCAGCAGATCGAGCAGACTGCCCGCGGCCCCGCCCGGGGCGGGGCGGTGCCAGAGGGCCACCGGGACTCCGCCTTCGAGCACCGCCTCCACCACCGCCGAGGTCCGGGCCCCTGTCCGGGTGTGCGCCAGGACGCATGCGGGCGCCGGTCCCGCGCCCAGTTCCATGCCGAGCCCGTCCTCCGCGTCCGCGTCGGCCACCACCCGGACCGCTTCCGGGTGCCGGCCGCCCTGGGCCCACAGCCAGCGCCATTTGCCGCGCCATTCGGCGCCGGTGTCCTCGCGCTCCTGCGGGCAGCGCACCACCACCTGGTGGAGCACGCCCAGGGGCCGGGTCCGCCCGCCCGGGCCGCGCGGGACCGGCCACTGGTCGAAGTCCAGGTCGAGCAGCTCGTACGGCACGTGGAACTCGATCCGCTCCACCGCCCCGGACGGCCGCCCGGCCGCCGCCTCCGCGCCCAACGTCCGCACGATCGCGCCGAGTTCCCGCACGAGTGCGTCCCGTACGGCGTCCAGCCCGACCGGCTGCCCCTCCGATTCCCAGATGTGCTCGGTCGCCTCCCGCCGCAGCCACATCCGGGCGAGGAACCCGTCCTCGCCTCCCGGCGGAGTCTCCAGCCGTACGTGCAGGGCCGCCCTGCGCGGCGGCGGGGGCGGGGGCGGCAGTGCGGGCAGGCCGAGGCGTTCGCGGGTGGCGCGCACCCAGTCGCGCACCCGGGCGGCCCACCGCGCGTCCCCCGACGCGCCCTGCTCCCCGAGGAACCGTACGAAGGGCACCGCGAGCGGCATCCCGCCCGGCCCGCCGTGGCGTTCGTCGAGGTCCTGGGCCACCTCCAGCAGGGTGTCGCCGGGCAGGCCGCCCTGGACGGGGGCTGCGCAGCCGGCCGCCCTGAACGCCCACAGGTACGCCTCGTAGGCGCAGCGCGGCAGGTCGCGGTCCTCGAAGAGCTCGCCGAGCCCGTCCCAGGCGCTCTGGTCGAGGCGGCCGGCGCGCGGCGGCGCCATGCCGGGCACGTCGTCGTCGAGGAAGGAGGAGGCGTTCCAGTCTCGGTCCACGACGAACTGCGGGAGCTGCCATCCCTCGCCGCGATCGCGCAGGTCCTGGAAGGCGTGGTGGATGGAGCGGGCGGTGTCGGCGAGTCCGGACACGGCCTCGCGCACGGTACGCCCGCCGATGTCGGCGAGGAGCTGCTCGGTGAAGCGGCCGGCGCCGCGCTCGGCGTCGTTCTTCGCGGCCTCGCCCTCGCGGGAGGCGTACAGCCGGAACTGGCGCCGCCCGGGGACGGTGGCTCCGCCGCCGTAGTGGTTGGTCCCGAAGTTCCACCGGGTGTCGCGGGGCGCGTCGACCCGGCAGGCGTCCACCAGGGCGGCCTGGTAGCGGAAGAGCTCGCGCTTGACGAGGCTGGTGCGCCACCAGCGCAGTGCGGCGTCGAGGTTGAGGTGGCGGATCTGGCTGGGGACGGCGTCCGCGCAGGGCAGCAGCAGTTCGCCGCGGTGCGGTTCGACGAATCCGTGCCCGGCCCAGAAGATCAGGAGCAGATCGCCGTCGCACGCGGGGAGTTCGTCGAGCAGCACCGACTTCACGTTCGCCTCGGTGGCACGGCGGTGCGTGCCGCGCAGCGCCTCCATGCCCGCGGAGCCCGACCAGTCGAGCGAATCCGGGTCGTCGAGCGGGGACAGCAGCAGCCGTACGTGGCCCGGTGGCACCTCCCCCGGCCCGGTGAGCCAGCGGGCGAACCGCAGGGCGTCGGCGGCCGGTCCGCGCAGGTTCCAGTGATGGCTGACGTCGTAGCGCTCGACCCCGGCGACGAGCGCGAAGGTGCGCGGTCCCAGCTCGGGGGGCAGGGAGTCGAGGGGGTTCACCCGATCTCCGCTTCGGCCACCGCCTGTTCGATGCGTGCGTAGAGGGAGTCCTGTTTCCAGTAGGCGCTGTGGCAGGCCGGGAAGGGCTGGCGGCTGCCGATCTCCTGGTCGCTGACGCGCGGGTCGCCGGGGAAGACGGGCTCGGCGAGGTAGGAGAGCACGTCCTGGCGGTCGTAGACGTTGAGCCAGCGCGGGAAGGCGTACGGGAGGCTGGTACCCGGCACCACCCCTGCCAGGGCGCCGAGTTCGTAGAGGAAGGGTGCCTGCGAGCCGACGGTGACGAGCAGTTGGACTCCGGGGACCGGCTCGCCGCGGGCGGCCGCGAGGGCGAGGAGGTCCACCAGGGCGATCCCGCCGAGGCTGTGGCCGATGAGGACGGTCGGCCCCGGTTCGGCGGTGATCCGCTCGTGCAGGAACGCGCGGAGGTCGGCGCCCCGGGCCTGGTAGCGCAGGATGTCGCCGAGGGCGGGGGTGGCCCCGACGGTGAGGGAGCCGCGCCAGGCGTTGAGCAGCGGCTGGGTGGTGACGCGCATCGCGAGCCGGCCGAGGACGGCGGCGGCGCGGGCGCCGGGCACCCGGGCGTCGCCGCCGAGGCGGGCGGTGATCAGCTCGACGAGCCGGTCGCGTTCGGCACCGGTGCAGTCGGCCTCGGCTCCGGCCGAGGCGTGTGCGGCGGCGGTCACGGCGCGGGCCAGGGCCTTGGCCAGCTCCCGGGCCTCCGGCTCGCCGGCGGCCCGGCTCCCGGCGCGGGCGGCCTCGGCGGAGCGGGAGACCGCCTCCAGGGCGGCGGGGAACCCGGGGGCGAGGCCGGCGCCGAGGAGCAGGGCGGCCTGTTCGCCGCCGTCGGGGACCCCGGCGGCTGCGAGTTCGGTGAGAAGGTCCAGGACGCGGTCGCCCGCGGAGCGGACGCCGGGCATGGCGAAGGGGTCCCGGTCGCTGTCGGGCTGCCCGTCGGGCCCGCCGCACGGGTCGCCGTAGGGGTCCGCGCCGGCTCCGGCTTCCCAGCCGGCTTCCGCCAGGACGCGCAGCTCGCAGAGCGGGTCGGCGAACAGCAGCCCCCACTCGGCGGTCTCCTCGTCGTCCGCGCCGGGGGCCGTGCCGGGGGCGCCGAGTCCGGGGACGGAACGCCCCTGGGCGCTGAGGGTGGCGCCGTAACGGTCCCCCCAGAAGCAGGAGTCGACGCCCGCCCCGGGGAACCGGGCGGTCAGCCGGTCCCGGACCAGGGCGAAGAGCAGGTCGTGCCGCTCGCGCCGTACCCCCGTGCCGTGCACAAACAGAAATCGCATCGCGGTTCCGCCCCCTCGCACCGTCGTCCCCGCTCGGCACGATAGCGCCGCGCGGCGAGCAGAGCCCTCGGAACGTCGAGTCCGCCTTCCCCACACACCTATCAATCACCTGTCACATGTGAAATATTACTCCCGCTCCGGCCCCTTCGACCGACCGGAACCTCCAGAAAGGTCAGCTACGTTGCGCAGACTCGCTGCGGTGGGAGCGGCGATATCACTCGCCCTCCTCGCCGCCCCCGCGCTCGCCGCCACCGCACCCCCGACCCCTCCGCCGACGTCGGCGCCGACACCGACGCCCGCCGGGCAGGAGCAGGCCCACCGGGCCGCCCCGCCGCCCGCGCCCCTGGAGCTCCAGCGCCAGGCCCTGCGCCGCCAGGCCCTCGAGGAAGTGGCCGCGGGCCGCCCCGGCGGCCTGCGCGCCGAGGCCGACGGCACGCTGCCGCGCAAGGCCAGGATCGGCAAGCGGTACGTCGAACTGGCCCAGGAGCGCAAGGACAAGGTCTTCGTGATCCTCGCCGAGTTCGGCGACCAGGTGGACAACACCACCGAGTTCGAGGGCAAGCCGCGCTTCGGCGGCACTCCCGGCCCGGCGCACAACACGATCGGCCGGCCGGCCGCGGACGACAACCACACCCTGTGGCGCAAGGACTTCGACCGGTCCTTCTACGAGAAGCAGTTCTTCTCCACCGACCCGGGGTCCGCGTCCCTGCGCGCCTACTACCGGCTCCAGTCCTCCGGCCGGTACGACATGGACGGCATGGTGACCGACTGGGTCAAGCTCCCCTGGAACGAAGCCCGTTACGGCACGGACAACTGCTCCGAGTCCGGCCAGTGCCGGACCAACTGGGACATGATCCGGGACGCCACCGATTCCTGGTACAAGTCCGAGCTCGGACAAGGCCGTACGCCCGAGCAGATCAAGGCGCAGCTCGCCGAGTACGACGTGTGGGACCGCTACGACGCCGACCACGACGGGAACTTCGACGAGCCGGACGGCTACCTCGACCACCTCGTCGTCGTCCACGCGGGCAAGGACGGCACCTGGGGCGGCGGCGCGCAGGGCAAGGACGCCGTGTGGGCCCACCGCTGGTTCGCCTACTGGAACCAGGCCGGCAGCGCCGGCCCGGAGGGCAACAAGGCCGGGGGCACCCCGGTCGGGGACACCGGCATCTGGGCCGGGGACTACCTGACCGGCGGGGAGAACAGCGGCGCGGGCCTCTTCGCGCACGAGTTCGGGCACGATCTGGGTCTGCCCGACCTGTACAGCTCCGACGGGGACAACAGCGTCAACTACTGGTCGCTGATGTCCTCGGCGTCCTACCTGGGCAAGGGCCGCAATTCCACCGGCGAGTTCCCGGGCGACCTCGACCCCTGGAGCAAACTGCAGCTGGGCTGGCTCCAGTACACGGAAGCCGACGCGGGCCGCACCACGCGGGCCACGCTCGGGGTGTCCGGCTACAACACCGAGGACCCGCAGGCCCTGCTGGTGCACCTGCCGCCGTCCACGACCACCACCGAGCTGACCGACCCGTACGAGGGCGGCAGCCAGTGGTGGAGCGGCACCGGCGACTTCATGGACAACACGCTGACCCGCACGGTGGACCTCTCGGGGACCGCGGCGGGGACGCCGGCCCGCCTGGACGCCCGGGTCTGGTACGACATCGAGCAGGACTTCGACTACCTGACGGTGGAGGCCTCCACGGACGGCGGGGCCGCCTGGACGGCGCTGCCGGGCACGGTGGACGCCGCGCCGATCGGCGCGAAGGGAATCTCGGGCACCTCGGCCGGCTGGACCCAACTCTCGGTCCCGCTGACCCAATTCACTTCTCGCTCCGTCCAGTTGAGGCTGCGCGTCACCTCCGACAGCAACACCCACGGCAAGGGGGTCACCTTCGACGACATCCGCATCACGGCGGGCACCGACGACCGGGTACTGCTGCGCGACGGGGCGGAGCAGGGCGCGAACGGCTGGACGGCGGTCAAGTGGTCCCGTACGGAGGGCCGCACGGGCAGCGAGCAGCACCCGCGCGCGTACTTCGTGGAGAACCGCCGCTACACCGGCTACGGCAGCCTGCTGAGGACGGGGCCGTACAACTTCGGCTTCACGGGCGACAAGGTGGAGTTCTACCCGTACCAGCAGGGCGTGCTGATCTGGCTCTGGGACACGGCGTACAGCGACAACACCACCAAGGCGCACCCCGGCGGCGGCATGCTGCTCCCCGTCGACTCCCGCCCGCAGCCGCTGGCCCACGCGGACGGAACGCTCCTCAACGCACGCGCGCAGACCTTCGACGCCCCCTTCTCCCTCGGGAGCAGCGACCGGATCGTCCTGCACAAGGCGGGCGTCCCGACCGTGATCCCGGCCCGGAGCGGCGTACCGGTCTTCGACGACCGCCACGGAACGTACTGGAACGCGGGCCTGCCGCAGCTCGGCGTCAAGGTCCCGGACACCGGGACCCGCCTCACGGTGGTGAAGGAGGCCGCGGGCGGGGCCCTGACGACGGTGCAGCTCAGCCCGTCGAAGTGACCCGCCGAAGCTGAGAGCCGGGGGGCGCAGGGGTGGCGGGGACCGCCCCTGCGCCCTCCTCTCGCGCCGCTACACGACGCGGCGCGCGCCCCGGTCCGCCGGTGGGCCGTGGTGGGCCGGATAGGCGGTGGTGTCCGGGTCCGTCGCCAGGTGGCGCTTGGACAGGACGCGGACCATCGTGACCGGGTCGAGCAGGGTGCCGGGCGGACGGGTCAGCGAGAGCACGCCGAAGAAGCGGGAGGCGATCGCCTGGTCGGCGTTGGCTCCCGCCATCACCCGGGACATGTAGCGCTGCAGGATCCGCGTGGACCGGTCCGGCGGCGGCCCCTCCGTCACCGGGTACCGCATGTCCTCGCTGGTGGCGATCTGCCAGGGCACCGCGGCCGCCGCGACGGTCCGGCGCTGGATCCGGTGGGAGGCGGCGGCGATCTGCGCCGGGTCCAGGGTGCGGATCTCCTTGGCCAGGGCCTCCGCGGCGAGCGCCGCGACCGTCATCCCGTGCCCGTAGACGGGGTTGACCCGGCAGGCGGCGTCACCGAGGACCAGGAACCCGGCCGGCCAGCGCTCCAGGCGCTCGAAGTGGCGCCACTCGTTGATGTTGTTCCGGAAGGCGGTGGGCGAGGACAGCGGGACCGCGTCCCGGATGGCGTCGTACAGGGCCGGACTGCGCAGGGTCCGGGCGAAGGGGAGGAACTCCTCCTCCCGTGCGGACGGGGCGTGTTCGCCGTTGCCGACGAGGGTCACCAGCCAGCGCTTCCCGTCCAGCGGCATCAGCACCCCGCCGCGCGGGAGCTCGGGCCGGCCCTGGACGTACATGCCCTGCCAGCGCCGTGCGGGATCCTCCGGTATCTCGAAGTAGCGGCTGCTGTACCCGAGATGGGAGTCGTAGCGGGTGACGGCCGGGGCCGGGTGGCCGAGCGCCGCCAGCCAGGCGGGGGCCTTGGAGGTACGGCCGGTCGCGTCGACGACGAGGCGCGCGTCCAGCCGCTCGCCGCCGCGCAGTTCCACGCCGGTCACGGTACGGCCGTCCGGCCCGGCCACGAGTCCGGTGGCGGTCGCACCGGCCCGGACCCGGACGCGTGCGTTGCGCAGCACCTCCGCCCGCACCGTCGAGTCGAGCAACTCCCGGCTCGCGAGCAGTACTCGGGCTCCGGAGACCGGCCCGAACCAGTCGGCCGGGCTGAGCCAGAGGAAGTCGCGCGGCGAGTCGTAGAGTCCCGCCCCCGCGGCGACCAGCTTGCCGGTGATGCCCGGCAGCATCAGCTCGATCAGCTCCACACCCCGCGCCCACAGGATGTGCGCGTGCCGGGACTGGGGTATGCCGGGCCGGAACACCGGCTCCCCAGCGGGCAGTTCGTCCCGCTCGATCACGGTGACCCGCGAGAACCGCATCGCGAGCACCCGCGCGGTCAGCAGCCCGGCCATGCCGGCGCCGAGGACCACGGCGTGGTCCCCGGCGCTGCCCCCGCTGTCTTCTGCGAAGGGCGGATCGGCCTGCGGGCCGGTGGTACGTAGGTGGTTGTCCGTTGCGTCGTCGTCCATGCCGTCCAGTGTGACGGCCGGAGCCGCTCCCTGGTCAGGGCCGGGTCGGGGCGGACAGAGGCTCGACGGGGGCGGACGGGCTCATACCGGGGCGCGCCGGCCGGGCCCCGGCGAAGGGGGTGCCGTCCTCCGCCCGCTCAGGGGCAGAGGACGGTCCAGGTCACCTTCACGTGCCCTGCGCCGTCCCCGCGGAACTCGCTGGTACGGGTCCCCGGCCGGTCGGTGTACGGATCCCAGGCCACCGTGCCCCGGGCGACCAGGTCGTCGGCCGAGGAGGCGTCGTAGTCCCAGAGGAGGACGCCGATCTCGAACGGGCCGGGTCCGTACGCGGCCCCCGAGCCGACGCGCTGGTAGAAGTACGGGTCGGGGTTGGTGCGGTTGCCCTGGTTGGGGAAGGTCGACGGGTCCGAAGCGGAGCGCGACCACACCGCGGTGCGCGCACCGTCGCCGGTCCGGACCGCGATGTCCCCGTAGAGCGCGGGGCGGGTCGTACCGTCGTCGAAGTAGGTCAACTCCGCCTGGTCCAGCCGGATCCGGCAGGCGGGTACGCCCTGCGCCGGGGTGACGGTGTAGGTGACGGAGGCTTCGCCGCCGTCCACGCCGGACATCCTGGCGGTGAACCGGCCGAAGCCGAGGGCCGGGTCCCAGTGGACGCGTCCGGCCGCCATCACGTCGTCGTTGTTCCCCGCGCTGTAGTCGGCGTCGGTGAGGTAGGCGGTGACGGTCGCCCGGCCGCTGAAGACCTGGCTCCGGGTGGAATCGTCGAGCCCGAACCACGGGTCGTGGTCGGGGAAGGCGGTGGCCCCGGAGCGGTCCCGGCGCCAGAGGGAGCGGGCGGTCCCGTCGGTGGTCAGCGTGAGCCCGTCGTACAGCTCGGGGGCGTTCTCGCCGCTGGAGGTGAACCGCGCCGAGTCGACGGTGATCCGGAACGGCCCGCCCTTCAGCTCCACTTCGCTCACCGGATCCTTGGAGAACTCGGCGACGATCCGGCTCCGCACCCAGTCGTTGCCGAGCAGCCCGTAGTGCGAGGGGCAGCCGCTGTCGCCCACCGGAAGGACGTGGTTGACGGCCCCCGCCAGCTCGGTGGAGCGCGGGGCCCGGCTGTCACCGGGCGGGATCTGCTGGTCGCAGGTGGAGCTGAAGGTGGTGTAGCGGGTGGCACCCGGGGTCTCGTCGCCGGCGTTGAGGGAGTTCAGGAAGGGGCTGCCGGGGGTCATGTCCGCGAGCGAGGCGGCATGGATGTCGCAGAAGGTGGCGAAGGGCCCGCAGGGCGCGGCGTCCCCCGCCCCGTGATTGGGCCCGCCGAGCGAGACCCAGGCACGGACCCGTGAACTCCCGCCGTCCTTCAGATACTTGCGCGTCAGCAGCGAGCCCATGCTGTGGGCGACCACGTTGACGGGGCGACTGCCGAACCGTTCGTCGAGAAAGGCGCCGAACCGGGCGGCGTTGGCTTCATTCGTGGCGGCCCAGTCGTAACCGAACTCGGCGAGGTCGCTGGAGAGCCACCCCTGGGCGTGCAGATGGTCCTCCAGCCCGTCGAGGGAGGCCGCGGTGTCCCCGAACCCGTGCACGAGAACGACCGGCGTACGTTGCTGCGCGCGACTGGCGGCCTGCGCCGCGGGGGCGGTGAGGAGGGCACCGACGACCGCCGCGACGACGGCGGCGAGGACGACGAGCAGGACGGATCTGCGCATGGCTCTCCCGGGGGGATGCGGCCCGACAGCCTGAAGTGACTGGCGAGTAGCAAGCTAGCTCCCGGGGATTCAAGGCGGTAGAGACGCGTACGAGACTCCTGCGAGCTGTCCGGAAGCCCCCGGAGCCGTTCGCCGGACTTGTCACCCCGGGTCCACTTCGGCCCGCCGGAGGAATACAGCCCGGCCCGGCCCACGGGCCTCCCGCTGCGCGGGGCCGTCCCCTACCCGCCCTTCGCCCGTTCCCCGGGCGCTGCCCGGACCCGCGCCTCAAACGCCGGCGGGGCTGGGGTGTGTCCCCGGGCTCCGCCCGGACCCCGGTCCTCAAACGCCGGACCGGCTGGGAGGGGGTACCGGGCTGCGCCCGGCCCCCCTGGGGCTCCGCCCCAGACCCCGCGCCTCAAACGCCGGCGGGGCTGGAATTGCCCTGCGGGCAATCCAGCCCCGCCAGGCGAAAACCCAGCCCCTCCCGCGGTTGAGGAGCGGGGGTCCGGGGGCTGGCCCCCGGGAACGGCGCCGCACCCGGCAACGGGTCCGGGCAGAGCCCGGGGAACGGTGGAAGGGCGGGTAGGGGACAGCCCAATCCCCCTCCCGCATCCACGCGGGGGCCGAGGCCAGCCCAAATCCAGCCCGTCCGGCGTTTGAGGACCGGGGGTCCGGGGCGGGGCCCGGGCGGGAGGGGGCCGGGGTGGGACCAGTAGGCTGCGGGTCCACCCGCTTCCGTACCCCGAGGTCCACCCAGTGAGCTCCGCACCGCCCCCCACCCCCGTCTCGCTCGTCGGCGTCGGCGCAGACGGCTGGGCCGGGCTCACCACCCCCGCGCGAGCCGCCCTCGCCGGGGCCGAGGTGCTGATCGGCGGCCCCCGGCAGCTGGACCTGCTGCCGCCCGGCGAGTGCGGCGGCACCCGCGTGGCGTGGCCCAGCCCGCTGCGCCCGGCGGTGCCGAAGCTGATGGCCGAGCACGCGGGCCGCCGCATCGCGGTGCTGGCCAGCGGCGACCCCATGTTCTACGGGATCGGCCGCGCCCTCTCCGAGGAGCTCGGTCCCGACGCCCTGCGCGTCGTCCCGCACCCCTCCTCCGTGTCCTACGCCTGCGCCCGCCTCGGCTGGCCGATGGAGGACACCGAGGTGGTCACCGTGGTCGGCCGCCCGGTGGCCCGGCTCGCGGCCGCACTGTACGAGGGCCGCCGCGTCCTGGTGCTGAGCGCCGGAGCACTGACCGCAAACGAGATCGCCGCTCTCCTTCGAGAGCGGGGCTTCGGCCCCAGCCGGATGCGCGTCCTGGAACAGCTCGGCTCCGAGCACGAGGACACGTACGAGGGCCTCGCCCAGAGCTGGCAGCACCCGCCCGGCGACCCCCTCAACGTGATCGCCGTCGACTGCCGCCGCGACCCCCGCGCCGAAACCCCCCGGCTCGGCGCGACCCCCGGCCTCCCCGACGCCGCCTACGAGCACGACGGCCAGCTCACCAAGCGCCACGTCCGCGCCGCGACCCTGTGCGCCCTCGCCCCCGCCCCCGGCGAACTGCTGTGGGACATCGGCGGCGGCTCCGGCTCCATCGGCATCGAGTGGATGCGCACGCACCCCTCCTGCCGCGCGGTGACCGTGGAGCGGGTGGCCGAGCGGGCCGCGCGGATCACCCGTAACGCGGCCGCGCTCGGCGTGCCCGGCCTGCGCGTGGTCACCGGCTCCGCGCCCGGCGCACTCGCCGGACTGCCCGCCCCCGACGCGGTGTTCATCGGCGGCGGCCTGACCGCACCGGGCCTGCTCGACGCGGCCTGGGAGGCACTGACGCCCGGCGGCCGGCTCGTGGTCAACACCGTCACCCTGGAGTCGGAGGCGGTCCTCACCGACCGCTACCGCCGCCACGGCGGCGAACTGGTGAAGCTGGCCGTCGCGCACGCCGTACCGGTGGGCGGTTTCACGGGCTGGCGCCAGGCGATGCCCGTCACCCAGTGGTCGGTCACCAAGCCCCACCCGAATGCCCAAATCGACCATGAAATGGTGGATCAGACGATATGACCGTGTACTTCATCGGCGCGGGCCCCGGCGCCGCCGACCTGATCACGGTGCGCGGCGCCCGGACCCTGGCCGCTGCCCCCGTCTGCCTGTACGCGGGCAGCCTGGTCCCGCGCGAACTGCTCGCCGAATGCCCGCCGGACGCCCGCCTCGTCGACACCGCGCAGCTGAACCTGGACGAGATCATCGCCGAGTGCGTACGCGCGCACGCGGCCGGCCAGGACGTCGCCCGGCTCCACTCCGGCGACCCGTCCGTCTTCAGCGCCGTCGCCGAGCAGATGCGCCGGCTCGACGCGGCCGGCATCCCCTACGAGGTCGTCCCCGGCGTCCCCGCCTTCGCCGCAGCGGCCGCCGCGCTGAAGCGGGAGCTGACCGTTCCCACCGTCGGCCAGACCGTGATCCTGACCCGGATCTCCCAGCAGGCCACGCCCATGCCCCCCGGCGAGGACCTCGCCACACTGGGCCGCAGCGGGGCCCTCCTCGTGCTGCACCTGGCCACCCGCTACGTCGACCGCGTCGTGGACGAACTCGTCCCGCACTACGGGGCCGAGTGCCCGGCGGCAGTGGTCGCGATGGCCAGCCGCCCCGACGAGCTGATCCTGCGCGGGACGCTCGCCGACATCGCCGCCCAGGTGAAGGAGGCCGGGCTGGTCCGCACGGCCGTCATCCTGGTGGGCCGCACCCTGGGCGCCGAGCAGTTCCGCGACAGCCACCTGTACTCCGCCGAGCGCGACCGGCATGCCTGCTGATCCGGCGCACGTCCTGATCCTCGGCGGCACCACGGAGGCCCGCCGCCTCGCGGAGGCGCTGACCGCCGCGCCCGGCTCCCCCCGGGTGACCACCTCACTGGCAGGCCGGGTCACCTCCCCGGTGCTCCCGCCCGGGGAGACCCGGATCGGCGGGTTCGGCGGTCCCGAAGGCCTGGCGGCCTGGATCGCCGCGCACCGGGTCACGCACCTGGTCGACGCCACGCACCCCTTCGCGGAGCGGATGAGCTTCAACGCGGCCCAGGCCGCAGCCCTTTCGGGCGTACGCCTGCTCGCCCTGCGCCGCCCCGGCTGGACTCCGGGCCCCGGCGACGACTGGCACTTCACGGACTCCCTCGCCGGCGCCGCCACTGCCCTTCCCGGTCTCGGCACCCGCGCCTTCCTCACCACCGGCCGGATGGGACTGCACAGCTTCGCGCACCTCACCGAGCCCTGGTTCCTGGTGCGTTCGGTGGACCCACCGGCCGGGGCGGTGCCGCCGCGCCTCGAAGTCCTCCTGGCCCGCGGCCCGTTCACCCTCGCCGACGAGCGCGAACTCCTGGCCCGCCACCGCATCGACCTCCTGGTCACCAAGGACAGCGGCGGCTCCGCGACCTCCCCCAAGCTGACGGCTGCGCGGGAGGCGGGGATCCCGGTGCTGGTCGTCCGGCGGCCTGCGGTTCCGGAGGGCGTCCGCCAGACTCCGTCGGTCGGCGAAGTCCTGGACTGGCTGTCGGCCTGAGTCCGGCCCACGCGCCCCGGCACCGCCGACCGGCCCCCAGCGACGGACACCGGTGCGCGGGCCAAGTCCCCTACCCACCCTTCGACGAGGGTGCCGGTGCCCGTTACTTGCCGATCAGCCGGACACATGTCATCGACGGATCCGCTGTAGGTCGAGAGTGGCCAGCGAGGTCGCGGCGTTGGTCCGATCCATCTTGCCGGCCCGAGGGTCGTTGGCCAACGCGGCCAGGAGCCGCAAGCCCGCGGCGCGGTGGCCGTCCAGCTTGGCCAGAGCGCGCGCGGCCATGGCTCTTGCGTTCCGGGGAGCCGTGGGATCAGCGGCGAAGGCCGAGAGGAGTTCGGCCGAGCGTTCTTCTCTGCGCTCGGCCAGTTCGGAGGCCGCGGTGATCCGGTCCCATACGGGGGCGCCGCCGTCCCGGGCGATGCCGAAGAGTACGCCGACCGCTTCCTCGCGGTGCCCGTCCAGCCGGGCCAGCTCCGCAGCGGCGTCCACGCGGTCGCTCTCCTCCGCAGTCGTGTCGGCCGCGATGCCGGCGAGCTGTCGAGCTGCCTCGCCCTGGTGGGTGGTCGAGCGGGCCAGGAGTCGGAGCCCGCGCAGCCGGTTGGACGGGTGGATGCTGCGGCCGGTCACGACGGGCAGGATCAGTTCCGCGGCGGCTTCCGCGTCCAACTCGACCAGCCTCTCGACGGCCGCCAGCTGGGAGTGGCTTCCGGGCGGCGTCTCCCGGGCCAGTTCGGTGAGCAGGCGGGCGGCGCGATCTTGGTAGCCGGCCCGGGCCAGTGCCTCGGCAGCCCATGCCCGGTCATCCGGTTGCGTGGCGCTGTCCCCCGCGAACGCGGTGAGCAGGCCCACTCCGTCCTCCCGGTCTGGCTCGTCCATGTTGGAGAGGTACCGGGCGGCGGTGACCGAGCCGTACTGGGCGAGGTCGAGCAGCAGCGCGGCACCGGACTCGCGGTGCTCGTCCAGCTCGGTGAGGAAGTCGGCCGCCATGCAGCGGAGGTGGTCCTCGGTCCCCGGGTCCATGGCGCACTCGGTGAGCAACTGCACTCCGAGAGAGCCATGGCCCTCGATCCGGGCCAGCGCCCGGACGGCGATGAGAATGCTGTCCAGGGACGGTGCCGGATCGTCTATGAACTGGAGGAGCAGCGCGGCCCCGGCCGACGCGTAGCCCTCAAGCCCGGAGAGGATCTCGGCGGCCCAACTGCGTGGGTCCGGATCGAGCGCGCGGTCGGCGGCGAGACGGGCCAGCAACCGCGCACCGTCGTCGAGGTGGCCCTCCAGCTCAGCGAGGTCCCATGCGGCCTCCACCCGTCCCTGGTCGTCCACGGCGGGGCTGTTCCCGAACGCGGTCAGCCACTGTGCTGCCTTCGGCCGCGGGATGCTGCTGCCGAGCTGGAGTTGTGCCTTGAGCAGGTGGTATCCGATGATCTCAGCGGATCCGAACAGGCTCTCCATGGCCCGCAGCGTGGCCGTTGCCAGGGGCCCCTCCGAATTCAGCAGTGCGTCGAGAAGGAAGCCCAGGGAGAATAGGACGGTTCGAGGCCCAGCGGATCCAGGGGCTCGATGCCGGACGTACGCCCAGTTGCCCGGCGCAGTCTGTCGCGCAGCCGCTGTCCGGGGAACAGCCGGTCGAAGAGCAGTGCGCGGGCCTCGGGGTCGCGGGTGGCGTGACGTGCGGCGTGGTACTCCAGGAGCGTGCGGTGCAGGAACTCGACGTCGCCGCCCTGGCCGGCCAACAGGCCGCAGGAGCGCAGCAGCGAGGCCAACAGCGCGTCCCACAGCGGTGCTTTGACCTCGTCCGGCCGTCGGGCGTACGGATGCGCGGTGAGGATCGCGGTGGCCGGAGCCCGGTTCCCGCTGATCCTTTCGTGGGCCAAGTGATCGATGAGGACCGGCAGGTGTTCCCG
Organism: Streptomyces sp. TBY4; assembly: GCF_024213195.1. Taxonomy (GTDB): domain Bacteria; phylum Actinomycetota; class Actinomycetes; order Streptomycetales; family Streptomycetaceae; genus Streptomyces. Next base: position 176,250 of record NZ_JANAVF010000016.1, read on the forward strand.
GGCGCGCTCCGCGGCCTTCTCGACGGTGCGGCGGTCGGCCGGGATCTGATAGCGGCCGGTCAGGGTGTCAATGGCGCGGTCCTGCAGGTCACCGACGCCCTTGTGGACGTTCTCCTCATAGAGCAGTTCGACGAAGGAACGGAAGACTCCGGCCCGCCCGTCGGGCAGGGGGCGATCGGTGTCGGCCTCGTACAGATGGCACAGCATGGCGGTCATCAGCGGGATGCGGGCCAGTTCCTCGAGCCGAGTCCGGCGGACACCGCGCAGGAACGCCCGGACGTGGTGGTCGGTGTCGGGCAGAGCATGCAGACGTTTGTGCACGTAGGTACGCACTTCGTCGTCCGTGAAGGGCTCCAGCGTGAAGAGGCCGGCGGCGCGGGGCAGCCGGTCGAGTTCGTCGCCGGGCAGAGGGCGGGTCGCGACGAGGAACCGGTAGGGCGTGTCCGGCTGCCCTGTTTCGCGGGCGAAGCGGTCGAGGAGGGACAGCCTGGCCGTCCGGTCGGGCACCTCGTCGAGGCCGTCGACCATCACCAGCCACCGCGCGCCGAGACGCGGAGGGCGGCGGAAGAAGTCCTCGGTCAACGCCTCGCGCAGCCCGAAGGGACCGCACTGCTCGGTCACCGCGTGCGCCAAGGCGGGCGCCAGCAGGGGTGCGCCGACCAGGTCAGCGGCCCGGATCAGCACCGGGAAGGCGAGCGCCGGACGGGCGGGGTCCCCCTCCGTCGCCAGCAGGTGCAGGGAGGTGGACAGCAGGTGCTGCCGCAGGAGCGTCGACTTGCCGTGGCCCGGACCGGCCAGCAGGACCCGGAGCGGGTCCTCGCCGGTGAATACGTGTTCGGCGGCCTCGGGAGCCCGCGCGGCCTGTGCCGAGGTGCGCCGCGGCACGTAGACGTCGGCCAGTGACGGTGCGTCGAGCTCCGGCGCCAGCCCGGGGTGCGGAAGGTGATCGGCTGCCGACCGGACGGCTCTCAGGTACGAGTCGAGCCGGTGATCGGGGCCGCTCGTGCGCAGGGCCCGGTGACCGTCGCCAGGCTCCGGCGCGGACGCGTAGTACGTGATGCTGTCGGCGTGCCCGACCGCGAATCCGCCCGTGGTGGCCGAGACGGACATGTCCGCCGTGGGGTGAGGGGCCTGACCGCCTCCGAGCCCGCTCAGCCCTGCTGCGGACCCGGCTGCGGAGGGAATCCGACGGTGACGTCACGCATCTGCACCGCTGCCACGGAACCGTGATCGGCCCGGATGTCCACGTTGCCGCGGATCGTCGGGCCGTCGGCGGGCGCCTCCGCTCCGTCCGCCGGGGCGTGCGTCTGCAACAGGGCCCGCAGGACCTCGGCGGCCTCCTCGCGCTCGGAGTCGCTCAGGTTCTCCAACGCCTGCTCGAAGCGGGCCTGCCAGGCTCCTTGCTGGCCGCTGCGCACTCCTGCCTGCTCGTCGTCCTGTGCTGTTTCCAAGGCGGCCGCACTACGGTCGAGCCGTTCCAGCTCGACGCGCTGACGCGCCCCGTCGCCCCGGGCGAACCACTGCGCAATCGACTGCTGCAAGCCCTGCCAGGCGCTGGTCCCAGCCGCCTGGACGACCGCAGTACCTCCGGCCGCGGCCAGCACGCCCAGCCCCTCCGCCAACATCCAACCATCCCCGTTCGTCACGGTGTTCGACGTGGGAGACGGTAGTACACCGCTTGGCACGCCACCTCGCGTTCCACAGGATTGACACCGGGCGCGCGGTCCGCTCCGCTGAGCGGCGTCAAGGCCGGCGCCGGCGGCAGGCCGGCGCGCCGAAGCCCGGCAAGCAGGGCAGCGTGCAGGCGTTGCCGGACGCCGGCCCCTGCACCGCCCCACCCGCAGCCGGCCCCACCCGCACGTACGACCGGACCCCAGCCACAACCCAGCCCCGCCGGCGCTTGAGGCGCAGCGGTCAGCCGTAGCGCCGCGGGGTCCAGGTCACTCGGGAGCCGTCAGGCCGCTGCGTGACCTGGGTCTGCGAGGACCCGATCAGCAGGATCGTCCGCATGTCCACCTCGGACGGCTCCAGTTCGGCCAGGGTGACGATCCGGACGGACTGCTCCGGCCCGCCGACATCCCGCGCCACGACCACCGGCGTCTGCGGCGCCCGCAGCTCCAGGAGCAGCTCGCGGGCCTGCGCCACCTGCCAGGTCCGGCTGCGCGACCCGGGGTTGTACAACGCCAGGACGAGATCCGCCGCAGCAGCCGCCCGCAGCCGCTCGGCGATGACCTCCCAGGGCTTGAGCCGGTCGGAGAGGGAGATGGTGGCGTAGTCGTGGCCGAGCGGCGCCCCCGCCGCGGCGGCCGCCGCGTTGGCGGCCGTCACCCCGGGCAGGACCCGTACGGGCACGTCCTCGTACTCCGGCTGCCCCGCGACCTCCAGCACCGCGGTGGCCATCGCGAAGACCCCGGGGTCACCCCCGGAGACCACGGCCACCCGCTTGCCGCGCCGCGCAAGGTCCAGCGCGAACTCGGCCCGCTCCGACTCCACCTTGTTGTCGGAGCCGTGCCGGATCTGCCCCGGCTTGGCCGGGACCCGGTCCAGGTAGGTCGTGTACCCGACCAGCACCTCGGCGTCGGCCAGCACCCTGCGCGTCTCGGCGGTGAGCCACAGCGGCCCGGCCGGCCCGGTGCCGACGACGGCGACCTCGCCGGGTCCGGACGGCACGCTGCCCGGGTTCCCGATCCGGCTGGGCACCACGGCGACGGCGAAGTAGGGCACCGATTCGGGGTCGGTGTCCGCCAGCAGCCCCGTCCGCTCCCCCTCCATCGTCGCGCGCTCGACGTACCGCGCCTCGGCCAGCCGGCCGCTGCTCTCCATGGCCCGGCGGATGGCCGGGAAGGTGCGCCCCAGCTTCATCACGACCGCCGAGTCGGTGGCGGCGAGGCGTGCGGTGAGTTCCTCCTCGGACAGGGTGCCGGGCAGGATGGTGAGCACCTCCTCGCCCTCCACGAGCGGGGTGCCGAGCCGCGCGGCGGCGGCGCTCACCGAGGTCACCCCGGGGATCACCTCGGTCTCGTACCGGTCGCAGAGCCGCTTGTGCATGTGCATGTACGAGCTGTAGAAGAGCGGGTCGCCCTCCGCGAGCACGGCGACGGTGCGGCCGGCGTCCAGGTGGACGGCGAGCCGTGCGGCGGAGGCCTCGTAGAACTCCTCCATCGCGCCCTGGTAGCCGCCGGGGTGGTCGGTGGTCTCGGTGGTGACCGGATAGACCAGCGGCTCCTCCACATGGTCCGCGCGCAGGTGCTTCGCGGCGATGGAGCGGGCGATCGAGCGGCCGTGGCGGGCGGAGTGGTACGCGACCACGTCGGCCTCCGCGATCACCTCGACGGCGCGCAGCGTCATCAGCGAGGGGTCGCCGGGCCCGAGCCCCACTCCGTACAGTCGTCCGGCGCTCATTCGGCCACGCTCGCAATGGCGTTGACCGCGGCCGCGGCCATGGCGCTGCCGCCGCGCCGCCCACGGACGATCAAGTGGTCGAGGCCGGAGGGGTGTTCGGCAAGGGCGTCCTTCGACTCGGCGGCCCCGATGAACCCGACGGGCACGCCGATGACCGCGGCGGGGCGCGGGGCGCCCTCCTCGATCATCTCCAGCAGCCGGAAGAGCGCGGTCGGCGCGTTCCCGACGGCGATCACCGAACCCTCCAACAGGCCCCGGTCCCGCCAGACTTCGAGGGCGGCGGCGCTGCGCGTCGTACCCATCTTCGCGGCGAGCTCCGGCACGGCCGGGTCGGAGAGGGTGCAGATCACCTGGTTGTCGGCGGGCAGCCGCTTGCGGGTGACCCCGCTGGCGACCATCTGCACGTCGCACAGGATCGGGGCGCCCGCCTCCAGGGCGGCGCGGGCCCGCAGGACGACCTCGGGCGTGTAGCCCAGGTCCCGGGTCAGGTCGGTCATGCCGCAGGCGTGAATCATGCGCACCGCGACCTGGGCGACCGAGGCGGGCAGCCCGGAGAGGTCCGCCTCGGCGCGGATCGTGGCAAAGGACTGGCGGTAGATCTCGGCGCCGTCCTTCTCGTACTCGAACACGGTGTACTCGCTCATTTCTTGACTGCGCCTTCGGACACTCGGGGTTGGCTGCGCGCTTCGGCGACGGCCGCGGCAAGTTCGTTGCGGGGCACCGGGCGTCCGTCGAGCCGGTATCCCTCGGGGGTGGCGACGAGGTCGACCCACGCGGTGCCGCGCGGATGCCCGCACCGCCGCTCGCAGCCGGACCAGTGCACGGGCCGTTCCCCGCGCGCCTCGTCCACCACCGCCCGCGCATCGGCGCGTACGTCGGCGAGGGACTTGGCGCAGCCGGGTCGCCCGGTGCACGCGGTGACCGACTCCCAGGGGCCGTCGGGCGTGACCACCAGCCCGGCGCCCGCCAGTTGGGCGTAGCCGTTGACCGGTCGCCGGGTGCTCGCCGAGGTCAGGACGATGCTGCGCCACGGGGTGATCCGCAGCGTGCCGCCGCCCCGGTCGGCGATCCGGACGAGCAGCCGCCACTGCTCGGAGGTGAGCCGGCCGAGCGGGGGCAGGACGCACATGGGCGCCGTATTGCCCACGCTCTGCCCCCATGGCTGGGGCGGCGGCGCGTACGGCCACTCCACCTCGGGCACGTGGGTCGCCTCCACCCCCGCGGCAGCCAGCCGTACGATGAACTCCGCTGATTCCAGGGCGTGTTCGGCGGGCAGCTCGGACACCCGCCAGGCACGGGTGCCCGCCGCGTCGGCGGCGTCGAGGAAGTACTCGGCGGCCAGCAGCGCCGCCCGGGGCACGTCCGGTCCGGCCACCTCCACGGCGTCGGCGGCCGCGCCGAGGCGGAGCAGCGCCCGGTCTGCGGGCCGGCCGAGGGCGGTCACGTCGGGGCCCAGGGAGGCGACGTCCCCGCGGCCGTCGTCGAGGGCGAAGAGGAAGCGCCCGGACAGCGCCGCGGCCCGCGGGCTCGCGCAGAGCAGCCGGTCCAGTTCGAGGACCCAGGGCACGACGTACGGCCGCCCCGCGCTCAGGATTCCGGACATCGGGGTGGCCACGATGTTGCGCACGCGTTCGTGGCTCGGTGCGGGCAGCAGTCCTGCGACGTCCAGGAGTCCCGCCAGTGCGGCGTCGCACCCGTCCGCGAGCCCGCGCAGCTGGACGTTGCCGCGCGAGGTGAGTTCCAGGTTCCCGTCCCCGAACCGGTCCGCGGCGAGGGCGAGCACGGAGGCCTGCTGGATGGTGAGCAGTCCGCCCGGTATCCGGATCCGCGCCAGGTACCCGTCGTCGGCGGCATGCAGGCGCAGCGCGCCTGGGCAGGCGTCGCCGCGATCCCGTATGACGGGTTCGTCCCGCGCGGTGGCGGAGGGGGGCGTGGGCATGGCGGCGAGCATACCCACGATTCTGCGCCCACCCCCTGTGGCCCACACCACCCCGTTCCAGCCTGAACCCAGCCCCTCCGGCGTTTCAAACCCAGCCCCTCCGGCGTTTGAGGAGCGGGGGTCCGGGGGCAGCGCCCCCGGCAACGGCGCCGCACCCGGCAACGGGTC
>NZ_JANAVF010000017.1 GCF_024213195.1 Streptomyces sp. TBY4
CCTGGCCGTGCTGTCGGGGCGTCCGCGTACTGGACGTACTCGGTTGCCCTGGCAGTGCGGCCAGGCGCGGTGCCAGAGGCCGCGGGCCCGGCAAGATCCGAAAGAGACGGCCAAGCGGCGGTGGGAGGGGTGGGACCGGCCTCGCGACCGGTCCCGCAACGGCTGTCAGCCGGTCACGTTGGCCACGCCCTTCTTGGCCGTCTCCCACGCCGTGTCCGACGCGACTCCCTTGCGCTCGACCTCGCTCAGCGCGTTCGTCAGCTGCTGCATCACGTTCTGGTCGTGCACGCCCAGCACCTGGACCGGCGACGCCTTGGCCGCGTCACCGAAGATCCGGCCGATCGGGGCGCCCGAGAAGTACTCGTCCTTGGCGTCCACGATCTTCGCGATCGCGCCCGTCGAGGAGGGGAAGTTGCCCTGCTTCTGGAAGACCTTCGCCTGCTGCTCGGGCGCGGTGAGCCACTCGATCAGCTTGTACGCCTCCTCCTTGTGCTTGGCCGCACGCGGGATCGAGAGGTAGGAGCCGCCCCAGTTGCCCGCGCCGCCCGGCAGCTTGGCGATGTCCCACTTGCCCTTGCCCGCGTCACCGGCCTGGCCCTTGATGTAGCCGAGCATCCAGGCCGGGCAGGGGATGGTGGCGAACGAACCGGCGGCGAAGGCCTGGTTCCACTGGGGAGACCACTGGTCGAGCTTGGCGCTCAGGCCGGCCTCGGCCGCCTTCACGGAGGTGTCCCAGGCGGTCCTGACCGCCGGGTTCGTCGCGTAGACCAAGGTGCCGGAGGCGTCGTAGTACCGCTCCTTCTCCTGGCCGATCATGATCCCGTAGAGGGATCCGATGCTGTCCAGCCAGGCGCTCTGGGCAGGTGCCTTCTTCTTGTACTCCTTGCCCAGCTCCAGGTAGCCCTCCCACGTGGACCACTTCTTCGCGAGCTCCTCGCGATCGGTGGGCAGGCCGGCCTGCTGGAAGAGGTCGGTGCGGTAGCACATGGCCTCGGGGCCCACGTCCGTGCCCAGGCCGAGGACCTTGCCGTCCTTGGTGGCCGCGGCCGACCACTTGGCCTCGGCGAACTGGCCCTTGAGCTTGTCCGCCCCGTACTTCTTCAAGTCCTCGAACTTGTCCGACTGCTGCTGGGTGACCGACGCGATCCGGCCCACCTCGACGCCCTGCACGTCCGCGAGACCGCCGCCGCCCGCGAGGCGGGTCTGGAAGGACTTCCAGTAGTCCGCCTCGTCCTGGGTGTCGCTCTGCTTGATCGTCACCTCGGGGTGGAGCTTCTGGTACTCCTCGTAGAGCCCGGCCTCCTTGAAACCGAAGGATCCGAAGAGGTCGACCGTGAGGGTGACCTTTCCGCCCGCGCCGTCGGAGGAGTCCGACGAGGAGCTCGATCCACAGGCGGCGAGAAGGGCCCCTGCGAGCACGACCGCGCCGAGGCGGGTCGTGGCTCTCTTGGCGGCTCGGGCGATGGACATGGGAAGCCTCCCTTGATCTCGGGATGAACCGAGCGCTTTGAGAGCGCTCTCAATCCGTGCGACTGGAGCGTCTCCCACCGCCTGCTCCTCGTCAAGACTCGAACACATAACGGCTTGGCGTTGCCTTCAACTGCCCCTAATGCCGGGTCCCTTGACATCAATGTTTCAGGAGATTTACGTTCCTGGCACTTGAGAGCGCTCTCGAAGGCGCTCTTCCCCCCACCCCACGTGATCGAGGTGCTGTTTCGTGCAAGCCTCCCTCCGAACCTCCCCCAGAGCCCCTCTCCGGGCCTCCCTCTCCAGACCCGCAGCGGCGACGTTCCTGGCGGTAGCCCTGGCCGCCGTCGGCCTGGGGCCCGCCGCCTCTCCCGCGGCCGCCGCCACCATCCCCGCGGGTTCGGGAAGTTACAGCGACACCCGACCTGCCGGCAGGTCCGGTCCTACGACGAACACCGGTACTCCCGTCACGCCGAAACTCACCGAGGCCGCCCGGAACAAGCCGGTTCCGACCAACGACTGGTGGACCTCGCTCGCCTATCAGCGCTACGGGGACAACCCGTACTCCACACCCATGTACGGTCACCCCCTCACCTACCAGGCCAAGGCCTCCGGCCTGGAGGTCGGCTACCCGACCGCGCCCGCGATCGTCGGCGACGGCCGGCAGTACGAGTACGCCCACAAGGCCGACCTCACCGTCGGCCTCACCGGCCTGAACTCTCCCGACACCAAGGCCGACGCCTGGTCGGACTGGACGGTCACCCCCTACTGGGCCGACGGCTCCCGCACCTTCCGGGCCACCATCGGCCACGGCATGCCGTTCGTGTACGCCAAGGGTTCCGGCGGCGACGCCCGCATCACGACGGCCTCCACGCCCACCGTCTTCGCCGACAACGGCAACGTCCTCGGCATCACGGTCGCCGGTCACCACTACGCCCTCTTCGCCCCGACCGGCGCCGACTGGAACGTGTCGGGCACCACCATCACCGCGGGACTCGCGGGCAAGGACTACTTCTCGCTCGCCGTCCTGCCCTCCACGGACGCGCTCGCGACCTACCGCAAGTACGCGTTCAGCTTCGTCACCGGCTCCCAGGTGGCCTGGCAGAGCGCCGGCGGCGCCATCCGGGCGACCTACACCCTGACCACCGAGGCCAAGGAGGGCACCGAGCGCGGCACCCTCCAGGCCCTCTACCGCCACCAGTGGCTGCACACCACCGACGCGCTGACCCCGTACACCTACGTCTCACCGCGCGGCACCATGAAGGTGCGCGAGTCCGCCTCCTTCACCACCAGCCAGAAGAACAACGGGGTCGTGCCCGCCCTGCCGGCCTCCAGCGGTGTCGACCGGGCCCGGCTGACCGGCTACCTGAACGAGGTCGCGAACGCCTCCGACCCGTTCTCCGGAGCCACCGACACCTACTGGACCGGCAAGGCGCTCGGCCGGCTCGCCCAACTGGTGCCCGTGGCCGACCAGATCGGCCAGACCGCGACCCGCGACAAGCTCCTCGGCCTGATGAAGGGCCGGCTCCAGGAGTGGTTCACGGCGGGCGGGGCGAGCGAGTTCAGCTACGACAAGGACTGGAAGACCCTCATCGGGTACCCGGCCTCGTACGGCAGCGACACCGAACTCAACGACCACCACTTCCACTACAGCTACTACGTCTACGCGGCGGCGATCATCGCCCAGTACGACCCGGCCTGGGCCGCCGACCCGGCCTGGGGCACCATGATCAAGCACCTGATCCGCGACACGGCCAACCAGAGCCGCACGGACTCGGCGTACCCCTTCCTGCGCGGCTTCGACGTGTACGCGGGCCACAGCTGGGCCTCCGGGCACCAGGGCTTCGCCGCGGGCAACAACCAGGAGTCCTCCTCGGAGTCCGTCAACCTCAGTGCCGGCCTCGTGCTCTGGGGCGCGGCGACCGGCGACACCTCGCTCCGCGACCTCGGCAGCTACCTGCTGACGACGGAATCCGAGGCGATCACCCAGTACTGGTTCGACGCGAACGAGCAGGTCTTCCCCGCCTCGTACAAGTACGGGACGGTCGGCATGGTCTGGGGCAGCGGCGCCGCGTACTCCACCTGGTGGACCGCCAACCCGGAGGAGATCCACGGGATCAACGTCCTTCCGGTGACGGGTGGTTCACTGCACCTGGCCCGTGAGAAGGCCGCCATCACCCGGAACATCGCCGAGATGGAGCGCGAGAACGGCGGTCCGGCCCAGGAGTGGCGCGACCTGCTCTGGGAGTTCGAGGCCCTGGCCGATCCGGCCAGGGCGAAGGTCAAGTGGGACGGCGTCAACGGCAACTACACGCCGGAGCAGGGCGAGTCCAAGGCGCACACCTATCACTGGATCAGCACGCTCGACACGCTCGGCGCACCGGACATGACGGTCAGCGGCGACCTGCCCACCTCTGCGGTCTTCACCAAGAACGGCACCCGCACCTACACCGCGCACAACCACGGCTCCACCACCCGCACGGTGACCTTCTCCGACGGCAAGACCCTCTCCGTACCGGCCCGTTCGACGGCCACGGGCACCGGCGCCGGAAACCCGGACCCGGACCCGGAGGAGCCGGGCCCGTCCACCGGCAACACCTTCCGCCTCAAGACCGGCGGCATCCTCACCACCGCCACCACCGACCCGGCCAGCGCGGACACCGTGGCCTCGGCCGACGGCGTGAACCGGGACGGCACCCCCTACAAGCCGACCGTCTACGAGGCGAAGCAGGTGAGCGGCCAACTCGCGGCCGGGGCGGCCACCTCGTTCCGCCTCCGGGTGGACGCGGGCACCAAGGTGGCGCTCGCCCCGCAGGTCCGGGTCAGCTACGACCTGACCGGTGACGGCACCTTCGACCGCACCGAAACCTACCGCTACTTCGCGACCGACCCGGTCGCGGGCTGGGAGGAGTACACGCAGGCCGTCGGCGCGCAGGCCGTCACCGGCAGCCTGGGCGAACTCAGGAACGGCACCGTCCGCCTGGAGATCTGGAACGCGCTGGGCAACGGCACGACCCAGGTACAGACGGGCACGGACGCGGCGGTGCTGAAGATCCCGTACGTGTAGCCAATACGGGCCTACGGGCGTACGGCCTACGGGCGTACGTCTGCGATCGGTGCGGCGGGTCTCCGGCTCCTCAGGCCGAGGCCCGCCGCACCAGCACGGTCGGGGTGATCACGGAGTCAGGTGCCGCACTGCTTCCCGTACGGTCGAGGTTGCGCAGCAGCAGCCGTGCCATCAGCCGCCCCTGGCCCTCGATGTCCTGGCGGACGGTGGTCAGCGGAGGGTCGGTCTCCCCGGCCACCGGATCCATGTCGTCGAACCCGACGACCGCCACCCGCTCGGGCACCGCGATCCCGCGCTCCCGCAGGACCCGTAGGGCCCCCGAGGCCATCAGGTCGTTCGCGACGAACACCGCGTCCAGGTCGGGCCGCCGATCCAGCAGCTCCGCCATCGCCCGGGCCCCGCTCTCCACGGTGAAGGCGCCCTCGGCGACGAGGGTCGGATCCATGTCCAGCAGCACGTCGCGGTAGCCGTCGAGGCGGTCCATCGCCGAGGTCTGGTCGGGCGGCCCGGAGATGTGCGCGATCCGCTCCCGCCCGAGATCCAGCAGGTGCTGCACGGCGACCCGGGCCCCGCCCCGGTTGTCGGCGTCGACGTACGGAACGGCCCGTTCGCCGGGGTCCGCGGTCCATCCGGGCCGGCCCCCGAACACGGTCGCGATCCCCGCTCGCCGGGTGATCGCGGGCAGCGGATCGTCCGTATGCAGGGAGAAGGCGAGAGCGCCGTCCACGTGCCCGCCGGACAGGTACCGGGTGATCCGGTCGAAGTCCCCCGGCCCCTCCACCAGCAGCAGCACGAGCTGGGTGTCGTGGGCGGTCAGCTCCTTGCTGATGCCCCGGATCTGCTGGGAGAAGAAGGGGTCCGAGAAGATCCGCACCTCCGGCTCCGCGATGACGACGGCCACCGCACCCGTCCGCCGCGTCACCAGCGTCCGGGCCGCGTGGTTGGGGACGTAGCCGAGCTCGTCGACCGCCCGGAGCACCTTGTCGACCAGCGGCTTGCGCACCCCGTCGCCCCCGTTGACAACCCGCGAGGCAGTGGCCCGGGAGACTCCCGCACGCGCCGCGACGGCTTCCAGGGTGGGGCGGGACCCGGGGGACTGCTCGGGCAAGGCGGTCGCTCCTCGTCGGCGGGGGCGGCGGCACGCACGGTGGTGCGGACTTGTGCCGTCGCCGGATCGGCTACAGCCTAGCGCCGGGACGGGCCGAAATCTGAGAGCGCTTCCAATCGGGCACCTGCAGGCCGGGCGCCCACAGGGTGCAACGCGCACGGATGCGGGCGACGGCCGGGGCCCGTCCGTCATGAACGCGTACCGATCCTGTCCGGCCGTCTTCACCGGTCCCGGAGCCGGTCGTACGGTGCGGCCAGACATCAGGAGGCCGCCATGCGCAGACCACTTGTCCCTGCCGCCGTTCTCGCCGTTCTCGCTCTGCTCGCCCTTCCGGTCACCGCTGCCCGGGCCGACCGCGCCATCCCGCCGCGGATCCTGAACGGCATGATCCCCCCCGTCGCCGTCGCGGTCGGCCCCGAGGGGTCCCAGACCTTCACCGTCACTGTCCAAGCCGCGGACGACTCCGGCATCCAGCGGAACCAGGCGGACGCCGCGCTGATCGGCCCCGGCTCGCAACTGATCGGCCCCGCCGCGCGCCCGGCCGGCTGACCCTCGCCGACTGGGACAACGGCGGCTACGTCGGCGCCCCCGCCGGGCTCGCGGTCAGGCTGGACTACACCCAGTACGGCACGGGGATCTGGCATCGGGTCGCCGACCTGACGACGGGCCGGGGCGGCGCGGTCCTGACCTCCACCCCGCCCCGCGCGCCCGGCGAATGGTTCCTGGCCCACGAGGGCACGGAGACCACGTCCTTCGGCGGCTCCCCGGCCTTCGACGTGCCCTGACCGGCGCACCCGCGGGGGGCGATCGCCCTGCACGGGGCGGCCCGGCGGAGTTCGAGATCGCCTCCCGTCTCAAGGTCGCACCACGTCCGCCGCCTGCACCCGCGCTAGCGGCTGGGGGCGTTCACAGTCCCAGCCGTCGGGCGTCCCTGCCCGTGTCGAGGGCCGGGGTTTCGACTTGGAGCCCGCGGGCCGGGCCGGGCTGTCCCGGCCGGCCCGGCTGGGCGAAGAGGTGGAGGAGCTCGGCGATGTCGTGTTCGGCCTCGGCGGGGTGGCGGAATTTGGCTCCGGGTGTGATCCGGTAGCGGTTGCGCCGGCCGTCGCGTACCCGGGTGAGGTATCCGCCCTCCTCGAGGTCGGCGACGAGCGCCTGGACGGTCCGCTCGGTGAGCAGGCAGGTCGTGGCCACGTCCCTCAGGCGGACGCCGGGGTCCCTTTCGAGGGCCATGAGTACGCGTGCGTGACTCGTCAGGAAGGTCCACGGAGCCCGGCGAAGCGGTTCACCCATACCTCCAGAATGCCCCTTTATCGTATGTACGTCCCGTTTCTTGCGAAATTATTGACGTATGTTCTTCCGGTGCGGACGATGCTGTTGAAGGTGTGCAGCAGCCGGCAGCCCCAGGACGTCCGGGGAGGCACAGATGACCGGGATCGTGTACGCAACCGACCTCGACACCTCCACGGCCGACGGCCTGGAGATCGGCGTGGAGGCGGGGCCGCCCGGAACCGTCCGGGTCTGCGTGAGCGGTGAGATCGACCTCCAGAACGCGGCCGCGCTCCGCGACACCCTCCTCATAGCCCTCGCCGCGCACCGCGGCGACCTCCTCCTCGACCTGGAGCGGGTCTCCTTCTGCGACTGCTCCGCCCTCAACGCCCTGCTGACCGTCCGGCACGCCGCCCTACGCGTCGGCCGCGGCCTGCGCATCACCGCCGCCGGCCGACCCGTCGAGAGGCTCCTCCACCTCACCGGCACCCGGACCCTCTTCACCTGACGCACCCGCCCCGAAAGTCCCTGACCTCCGCAGCCGCACAGGCCGACCGGGGGTCAGAATCCGCCGCGGAGGCGCATGCCGAGGGGACGCCCGTCGGGGTCGACCAGGGCGTGGTGCGGCGGGGTCGCCAGCAGGCGTCGTACGGTCGGCAGCCGCGGAGCGACGTAGCGGCGCAAGCGGCCCGCCGGCCGCGGGCCGCGGCGCCCGGCCGCGTGCCAGGCGTCCAGGGCCGCGGCGGACTCGCCGAGACGGTCGAACGCGGTGGACGGATCGCACAGCGCCTCCGCCCCGGGCGACCCGGCCCCCTCCCCGACAGCGGCACCCGCGTCGAGGTGCTCGCGCATGAGCTCCAGGCGCAGCTCCCGGGCGAACGGGCGGGCCCCGTCCCCGAGACCGCCCGGGTCGAGCGGCCGCCTCCGATCGGCGGCTTGGTCGAGGACGGTGCAGCTCAGCTCGGAGTCGTGCGTCCACGAACGCATGTTGACGTTGTCGGACCCGACGGCGGCCCAGACGTCGTCGATCACGCACACCTTGGCATGCACGTAGACGGGGGTGGAGGCATGGTTCTCCAGGCCGTACACCGCGACCCGGTCTCCTCCCGCGCGGCCCAGCTCCTCCAGGGCGGTGATCCGTCCGATCAGGTTCATGGGCCCGGTGAGCAGGCCGTCCTGCTCCGGAACGGTGGGGATGACGGCGACCAGCCGCAGCCGCGGACTCATGCGCAGCGCACGGGCGAAGCAGTCCACGACGCGCGGGGACCACAAGTACTGGTCCTCCAGGTAGATCAGCGTCCGAGCCCGCAGCAGCGCCTTGAGGTAGCCCCGGGCGATGCTGCGCTCCCCGTCGGGGGCGAAGGGATAGCCCCGCAGCAGACGGTTCGGATAGGTGCGCAGCACCTGGACGGCGTGCGTGCCGCACGGTGGGGGATCGGGCTCCTGCGGCGGCAGTGCGTCCGCACTGACGTCCTCCCGGGCCAGCCGTTCGCGCAGGCGCACGAGCGGGCTGCGGCTGAGCGGCGCGGGATCCTCCCAGCGCTCGCGGAACACGGCTTCGATGTCGCCCACGACCGGCCCGCTCAGGGCGAGCTGGACATCGTGCCACGGTGGGTGCGGACCGTAGCGGGGTGCCAGGGGCACCGATTGACGGTCGCCGCGGTGGTCGGCGTCGTCGTTGCGGTTGTGGCAGAGGTCGATGCCGCCGACGTACGCGACATCGCGCTCCGGGTGGCCGGGGTGCCGCAGCACCACCATCTTCTGGTGGTGCGAGCCACCGGGCCGTACGCGCAGATCGAGCAGACACTCCCCGCCCGCCGCCTCGATGTCCTCGCTGAGGGAACGGTTCTCCTTCTCACTGAACCGGAAGCCGTCCAGGTGGGAGCGCCACAGCAGCCCCTTGACGATGACACCGCGCCGGGCCGCCGCGCCCAGGACGGCCGCGACCTCCGTCCCGGGTCCGCGGAGCCGTTCGTCGGGATCGCCGCGCCAGTCGGTGAACAGCAGCAGGTCGCCTGCGCGCATCGCACGGACCCGCGCGAGGAGCTCCGCGAAGTACGTGGCGCCGTGGACGAGCGGCCGTGCCTCGTTGCCCTCGGACCAGGCCGCCCCGTCCGCCCGGCGATGCTCCAGCCGGGTGGCGGTGTTGCCGCGTTCCCCAGGCGCCAGCATCCAGTCCGAGGTGGGCATGGCGGGCCTCCACCCGCTCGCGTACCCGCTCTCCGTCCTTCCACACACGGGAGCCCGACCGGCCCGTCCGGCCGAGGTCCGGGGGATGCCGGGGTGCCGGTCGGCCGCGCACGGTCCAGCCTGGAGGGGATTCCCTGCAAGGACTCGGAGGACTCCACGGTGGACCGCCCCCTGCCCGGAACGCGCGGATGGCTCGGGCGTGCGAAGAAACGCGTGGCCGGGCTCGCCGAGCGCCGGGCCCGCCTCCATGCCCGGCGCGAGGCGGATGCCGAGGAGCAGTGGGAGGAACCGGTCGCGCCGGAGCCGCCGCACGGGCCCGGCGCCGTGGCGCGGGACCCCTCGGCCGCGGTGCCCTGGGGGGTGAGGGTGGCCGCGGAGGCCGGCTGGCGGTTCCTGGTGCTCGCCGCGACGGTCTGGGTGCTGATGCGGGTCATCGGGGCGGTACGGCTGGTCGCCCTCGCCTTCGTCGTCGCGCTCCTGGTCACCGCGCTGCTCCAGCCGACGGTCGCGCGGCTGCACCGGAGCGGACTGTCCCGCGGCGCGGCGACCGCCCTCACCGCGACCTGCGGCTTCGTGTTGCTCGGGCTGGTCGGATGGTTCGTCGTCTGGCAGGTGCTCGACAACCTGGACAACCTCTCGGACCGGGTGCGGGAAGGCATCGGCGAGCTCAGGCAGTGGCTGATCGACAGTCCGCTGCACGTCACGGAGCAACAGATCAACGACATCGCCGACCGTCTGAGCGACAGCATCGGCACGAGCACGAGTGAGATCACCTCCACCGGGCTCCAGGGCGCCACCGTTCTGGTGGAGGTCATCACCGGACTGCTGCTGGCCATGTTCGCCACGCTCTTCCTGCTCTACGACGGCAGGCGCATCTGGCAATGGACCCTCCGGCTCGTTCCCGCGGCGGCCCGCCCGGGGGTCGCCGGAGCCGGTCCGCGCGCCTGGCGGACCCTCACCGCCTACGTGCGCGGCACCATGATCGTCGCGATGATCGACGCGGTCTTCATCGGCGTCGGCATCTACTTCCTGGGCGTACCGCTCGCCGTTCCGATCGGGGTGGTGATCTTCCTGTCCTCCTTCGTGCCCCTCGTGGGCGCCGTCGTCTCCGGCGCGCTGGCGGTCGTGGTCGCGCTCGTCACGGATGGCGTCTTCACCGCTCTGATGGCCTTGATGGTCGTCCTCGTGGTGCAGCAGATCGAAGGGCACGTGCTCCAGCCGTTCATCCTCGGCAGGGCCGTGCGGGTGCACCCGCTGGCCGTGGTCCTGGCCGTCGCCACGGGCGGCACCATCGCGGGCATCGGCGGGGCCGTCGTCGCGGTCCCGCTCGTCGCCGTGGGCAACACGGTGGTGTCCCACCTCCGGTCCCACCCCGCCCGTGCCGTCGCGTGGCCCCCTGCACCCCCGGTGCCCGCATCAGGCTCGCCGGAGGATCCCCGGGCGGGCGACGACCCCGACCGCTGAACCGGCGACGAGCGGGCCGGGGAGGTTTACGGGAGGGCTGCGCGGACAGACGCGGCACGTCAGATGATCGCCAGCGATCGGAGTGAGAACCGTGTCGGGTGAGCAGAAGATGAAGGCCAAGAAGGAACAGGCCAAGGGCAAGGCGAAGGAAGCGATGGGCCGCGCCGTCGGCAACGAACGCGTCACCGCCGAGGGGCGCGCGGACCAGATGAAGGGTGACGCCCGCCAGGCCAAGGAGAAGGTCAAGGACGTCCTCAAGGACTAGCACGGCAGTCGATTTCACGGCCCCCTTCCCCGAAACCGGGCGACGGGGGCCGTGGGCGTACGAGGCGTCGCGCGGCGGGGTGGCGCCCGGGAGCGCGGTCGGACGGGGCAGGCCCCCAGAACGGGGCGGACGCCACGGAGGAGGCAGACATGAACGGGCACGGACCCGACACCGGGAGCAGCACCGCCGGGAGCGCCGCAAAGCATCCGCGTGCCGGCATCGGACACGAGGAGCAGGTACCTCGGCACCACCCCCAGGACGGCCCGCCTCCGGGAGGCCCCCTCCAGAGCGGTCGTCGCCCCGGGCTACTGCCCGACCAGGGCGCCATGGTCGACGAGCACGGACGCCCGCCTGGAACACCGTCGCGGACGGGTACGGGCTCCGGGTCCCCACCGTCCGACCCGGAACGCGTCGAGCGCGCCGCCCGCAGGACGGAGCCGGGTACGGCTGACCGCCGGTGAGCGAGGGGGCGTACGAACCCCCGCGGGCGGAGGGAACGGAACCGCACGCGAGACCAACCGAGAACCGAGAGCTGACCAGAGCTCTGAAGCAGGCAACCCCACGACCGGAGGGGCCCCGTCAGGAGCGGCCGAACCAGCGGCGCCTGGTCCGGGGCAGGGACGCGGTGCCATGCGCCGGGGCCGCCGACGGGTCGTCGTACTCGCGGGAGATCACCTGGACCTGGCCCGACTCGACGTCGTGCCGCACCGTGTCCAGGCCCTGACGGTCCAGGTGGGCAATGGTGTCGGCGTGGGTGGTGGTGTTCAGGGCGAGCATCCCGACCTTCGGGTGCCTCGGGCCGAGCTCCATCTCCTCGCCGAGCAGGATCTGCATCAGGCGGTCGGCGGAGGTCGAGGGCAGGTCCTCGTCCACCGCGACGTGCAGCATCAGGTGTTCCTCGCCGCTGGCCGGCCACCGGACCTGTGACACCCACACCGAGCGGACGGCGGGGAATTCGCGAACCCGCCGGACCAGTGCGTCGCGCAGGGCGACCGCCACTGGGTCGGTGGACCAGTCGAGCTCCATTTCCGCCCCGGGCCCGTAGGCCGACCAGTCCCGCAGCACCTGCTCAGGAAAGATCGCCTGCCCGTTTCCGGAGCGGACCCCGAGCACGGCGACGCCGGTCTTCTCCAGGATGTCCTTCAGCCGCGCCGCATCGCAGTGCACCATCCCGGCGGCCGTCGGCAGCAGCTGCGCGCCGAGCGCCGCGTCGGTGAAGCCGAGCAGCGTGGGCGGCTGCTCGTCGTCGGGCAGGAACATCACCGATCCGGTGTCGGTGACGGGAACGAACACCCCGCCCTCGAACAGCGCGGCGAGCACCGTGTCCGGCGCGGGTTCGTGCCCGTCCGCACGGCGGTCGAGAAGGTCGGCGAGACGTGCATTCGAATGATCGATCACGCGTGGAGCGTAGTGCCCAGACGGCCGTCTCGGAATGCGTCGCGGGTCCTGGCCGAGCGCCCGCGGATCCCCGCCGCCGCGGAACATGATGCCGCGCCCCGGGGGCAGACGAAGCCCGGGGGACCTTGCAGGGAGGCGCTCGATGTCGAACGGTACGGATGAGCAGGGACGCGACGAATCCCCGGAGGAACGCGCGGACCGGCAGTGGCAGGAGCTCGTCCAGGAGATCCGGGTCGCGCAGACGGGCGTCCAGATCCTGTTCGGATTCCTGCTCACGGTGGCCTTCGCCCCCGTCTTCGCGGGGCTCCCGCAGACAGAGAAGGCGATCTACGTCGTGACGGTGGTCCTGGGTTCCCTGGCGACCGGCGCCCTGATCGGCCCCGTGGCCTTCCACCGCTTCGTCTCGGGGCGCAGGATCAAGCCCGAGGCCGTCACGTGGGCCGCGCGCCTGACTTCCGCCGGCCTGGTGCTGCTCCTGGCCACGAGCACCTCCGCCCTGCTCCTCGTCCTCCGGGTCGCGACCGGCAACGCCCTCGCGACGTGGCTCGTCGGCGGAGTGTTCACCTGGTACGTGCTGTGCTGGTTCGTGCTGCCCGTCTGGGCGCGCATCCGCTACACCGCCAAGCGCTGACCCGGCGCCCCGGGCGGAACTTCCGGCGCGGGCCTGGGGGACTCAGCCCGCGGCCACGCTATCCACGAGGCTGTCGACGACCCGGCTGAGCCGTCCGTGACGCCGGTGCGCGGCCGCGAGCAGGTGGGCCTCGCGGAGCCGCCCCGCATGCGGTCCGGGGGCCGGAACCCCCGCGGCCGCCTCCGCACGCAGGGTGGCGGCCAGGCCCCGTACGAGGAGGGCCAGGAGCACGACCGTACCGATCCGGGCGTTCACATCGGCCACGCGGATCTCCAGCGTCGGCACGTGCTCGGACGGGGGCGGGCCCGACGGTCGGCCAGCGGGCGTGCTCCACGGCCCGCCAGTTGGCGTAGCCCGCGTCCCGGCCCCGGTCGAAGGGGGAGTTGGCCGCCAGGGCTTGCCAGCAGCACGGATCGCCGCATACGCCGGGGGAGGCCGCCGCGGAACCGTCCCCGGCGAGGCCGTCAGCCGAGCACCGGGACGAAGGACAGGTACTCCTGGTCCTCCGGGGACGGGACCACCGTGTAGGTGGACTCGGGAAGCTCGTTCCAGACGCCGGGCAGGTCCCCCAGCGGCTCGGAGACCACGATGCGCGAGTCGTCGGAGATCTCCTGGAGGTACTCCACCTCGGGATGGAGGTGGCGCACGGTCTCGGCGCGGCTGCTGTAGAAGAGCGACCGGGACGCACCCCGGCTGGAGTAGCGGAACGCCCAGACCCGCTCCCCGTCGCTGATGGCCAGGGTCATCTGGACCGGTTCGGCGACGCCGTGCTCCTTGCCGAGCCGCTCCACGAGCCCGGTCATCCGGGCCACCGCCCCCGGGACGTCCTGGTCGAGCCCGAAGGTCACCGCCAGGTAGAACATCACCTCGGAGTCCGTGGACCCCTCGATGGACGGGAAGAGCGCCGGGTCCACGGCCAGGCAGAGGTCGCGCTGGAGCCGGTGGAAGTCCGCGATGGCCCCGTTGTGCATCCACAGCCACCGGCCGTGGCGGAACGGGTGGCAGTTGGTCTGCTGCACCGCCGAACCCGTCGAGGCGCGCACGTGAGCGAAGAACAGCGGCGAGCGCACGTGCGCGGCGAGCTCGCGCAGATTGCGGTTGTTCCAGGCGGGTGCGATGTCCCGGAAGACGGCCGGCGTGCCGTCCCCGTTTCCGGCGTCCCCGCTGTACCAGCCGAGCCCGAAGCCGTCGCCGTTCGTCGTCTCGACGCCCATCCGGGCATGGAGGCTCTGGTTGATCAGCGAATGCTCAGGACGGTAGAGCACGGCGTCGAGCAGCATGGGCGAACCGGAGTAGGCGAGCCAGCGGCACATGCGAATCATCCCTTTCGCGGCCTGCTCCGAGCCTAACCCCGGACGCGGCCGGGGCCGGCGGAGGTGTGCGAGGGGGAGTGGCGCACGCGCCTCCGCGTACCGGAAGAAGTCGGTCCGCACGAGACGAAGGGGGTCAGCCTTCCCCCGTGCGGGTATATCTCATCGTGACGACCACGACGGTTCCCGCCGCCCCGCCCAGGAGCGGCCGGTGCCCACCCATCCGTCGGAGGAATCCCATGTCACCCGTTTGCAGCGACACAACCGATCCGCTCCGTACCGACCTCCCCAGCGAGATCCGCACCGGGATGCCCGAGGTCCCGGACGATCCGCTCAGCGTCGGCACCAGCGAGGCACGGACCCTGTCCGTCGCGCTCTTTCGACGGCTGAAGGAGCTGAGCGAGGGGACGGCGGAGTACTCGTACGTACGGAACACGCTGGTCGAGCTCAACCTCAGCCTCGTGAAGTACGCGGCGCGCCGGTTCCGCAACCGCTCCGAGCCGATGGAGGACATCGTCCAGGTCGGGACGGTGGGTCTGATCAAGGCCATCAACCGGTACGACGTCGAGCGGGGGGTCGAGTTCACCACGTTCGCCATCCCCACGATCACCGGCGAGATGAAGCGGTTCTTCCGCGACACCAGCTGGGCTGTGAAGGTCCCGCGGCGTCTCCAGGAGCTCCGGCTCGACATCGCCAAGACGCACGACGCGCTGGAACAGCGACTGGGACGGCGCCCGACCGACCAGGAGCTGGCTCAGTGCCTCGGCATCACGCCGGAGGAGCTGGACGAGGGCCTCCGGGCGGCCCACGGCTACGTGGCGGGATCCCTGGACGCCCCCGTGGGTCCGGAGGCCGACGGCGCCCCCCGGCAGTGGCCGCTGGGAGTGGAGGAGGAGGCGTACGACCGCATCGAATGCCTGGAGACGCTGAAACCCCTGCTCGCCACGCTCAGTGACCGCGACCGGCTGATCCTCTCGCTGCGCTTCGGCCAGGAGCTGAACCAGTCCGAGATCGGCGATCGCCTCGGCCTCTCCCAGATGCACGTCTCGCGCCTGCTGAGCCGCATCATGGCCAGGCTGCGGGCCGGGATGCTGGGCGAGGACGAGGGCGATCCGGACGGCGAGGGAGACCCGGACCGCACGGCCGGCCCCGAACCGGGCACCGTGGCGCTACGGCCCGGGGCGCAGTCCGGTCCCGAGCGATGCCAGGGCAGCCAGGCCGGGCGGGGCAGCCAGGCCGGGCCGCGAGACGGAACGGGGGCCTGCCCGACTGGCCCGACCCGCTGTGGCGCGCTCAAGCCGGCCGGTGAGCCCCGCGAGGCCGCCCGGAAGGGGCAGCGGCCGGCCGGGCCTTCCGCAGGGCCGGTGGAGTGGCGACCTCCACCCACACGCATTTCCCGCCCCCGACGGGGTCTGCTCCCCACGCGAGGGCCAGCCGCTTCACGATGAGCAGCCCGTGGCCGCCGGGCCGGGCAGGATCGCCCGGGACGCGGTAGACCGGTACGACCGGACTGGGGTCCCTGACCTCGATGCGCAGCCGCTCGGGGGTGCGGCGCAACAGCAGCGAGATCGGGCCGGCCGTGTGCATGCAGGCATTGGCCACCACTTCGGACACCAGGAGCAGCACGTCGTTCGCGGTCTCGTCTCCTACGCCGCTCCCGTACGCGATGCCGCCTTCCGGCAGCCACTGCCACTCGGTGAGGGCTCGGCGGGTGAAGGCGCGGCACCGTCCGACGGCGTCCGTGGCACCGCCCACCAGCAGACGCCGGGTCCACTCCGACGATCCGCGCTGGTCCATTGCGTGCTCCTCCGCCGGGCGGTGATTCAGGTCCCGCCCCGCCTGCGTTCCGCGCCCACCCCGCCGTGTCACGCGCCGATGCCGTGCGTGCGGCACCAGGTCCATGACGAAGCCCCTCTCCTGCCGGGCTCCCGGGTGCGGCCGCTGCCCTACGGATGCGGAGCGGCCGAAGTGAACCCGATGCATTCGACGTCGATCTGATCGGCGAGCTCGGTCAGTACGTCCGCCAGGTCCCGGACGGTCTGCTCGTCGCCGCGCATCTCCCCGGCGTGCTTCGATTCCAGCCAGTCGGCCGAGAGGCGGCGCAGGAGGCCGGTGACGTGATCTGCGGGGATCAGCAGGACGCCGTCATCCGAGGGGACCAGCGGTATGGAAATCTGGATCATGGAAACGTCTCCCGGGAGCCGTCCGGTACGCGCGTCCGCGCTACCAATAGTGCCGCCGTCCTCCCACCGCGTGCCCGACGGAGCCGAGCACCCACAGGACGACCCCGATCCGCTGCCGCAATGCGCGCCCTTACATGTGGGGCATGCCGTAATAGCGGGCGAACTGCTCAAGGTAGGTGGGCTCGCCCTCATGTTTGGCGTCGTCGTATTCGGGTGCGTTCTTGATCTGCTCCTTGGTCCGATCGACGTAGACCTTCTCCTCCACCGTGTCGATGCGGCGGATGGTGCCGGCGGGGAGCAGGACGTGCTTGCCGAAGATCCAGGCTCCGGTGTCTACGACGAGGTACGAGGCGTCCACGTCCTCGGAGTGCTTGTCGATCTTTCCGATGTGGCCGTCCGTCGCCTCGACCTTGTAGCCGATCAAGTCGGTCCCCGGCTGGTGGCCGATGTCCTGTCCGTAACCCCAGATGTTCGTGTCACGCATCGCTCTCGCCTCGCTTCTCCTCGTCGCCCTTCGGGCTGGACCAGCGACGTCGTCCCGTCACCGGGTCCGGTTGGGGTTCCGGGCGGTCGAGACGGCTCGCCTCGTCGGTATCGGCTGCGGGCGTGCGCTTCTCGTCACGCCGCGTGGATTCCCGTGCTCGGTGCGGGATGCCTCCGGCACCGCCTTGTTCATCCATGACGGCCTCCTCGAGATTCTTGAAGTCCCCGACCACGCTGACCGGCTCCTCGGGTGCGTCCCGGGGGAGGACGAAGGTGACCTGGTCGTGTTCAGTCGGGCGGCTCTGTGGGGCGGGGCTGTCCGGGTTCCGGGCGGGCAGGCTCGGGGCCACCCGGACGGCCCGGCGTGGTCGGCGGGGCGGGCTCGCCGGGTGGAGCCGGAGGATCCCGTGGTGTCGGGGGCTCGACCGGTTCGGGCGGGCCCGGCGGCTTCGGGAGATCGGGCAGTGGGGCCGGGGTGGCGTCGGGATCGGTAGGCACAGGGACGGTTCCCATGATCACGGCTCCTAGCGGTCGAGGGCGTGTTGGATTTCCTTCTTGTTGATCGTCGGCGGTGGACACCGCGCTTCCCGGCCCGGTTGCACAGCTGCTCCCAGCACGGCCGACACCAGCGCCGGCCTCGGTGATGATCAGGGTCCGGGGCGCGCTCACGACTTCGTCCATGCACCGCGCCTTTCCCCGATCGAGCGCCGCAAACGGAGATGCGCCGACGCACGGCTCAGGCCGGGTGCCCGGGTGCGAGGTCCGCGACGTCACCGAACCGGACGAGCGGAGGCCTCTCAGGTCCGGGCGGGCTCTGTGCGACGGGCACGAGCAGGAAGCCGACGTGGTCCCCGCCTTCGACGAGGCCTTGGACGCGGCCGACGAACCAAGCGCAGCAGTCCGCGAGGACCGGCGCCGCGCCCTCTCCGGGCCGCCAAGCCACCATCGCGAACTTGTCGACCTCGTCGCCGGACTTCCCGCCGAACAGCTCCGCCGTCCGAACCTGCTCACGGCGCAGGGCGTGGACCGCCAGGTGCGAGGCGCGGCACGCGACGCGGTACGTGCGGTTCGCTGTGGAGATCCACACCATGAAACGGGGCGGATCGATCGAGCATTGCGACGCGAATCCCACCAGGCAGCCGGCCCGCTCGCCGTCGGCCGCCGCGGTCACGACGTACATCGGGTAGTCGAGCGCCCGCGTGAAGCCGTCCAGTCCGGTCACGGTCAGCTCCTCGCGTGTGGAGGCTGTGGTGTCGGCAGGGGGGTGCGGAGCGCGGAGCGGCCCGCCTCCCAGGCCTCGCGGACGTGGGTGGCGAGCCGCTCTTCCAGCAGGACGGTCGCCGCGCAGCCGAAGGCGATGTCCGCCTCCAGCGCCGGCTCGTCGGCGAGCAGCCCGCCGATGACCTCGTGCCGTACGACCTGTTCGTGGACGGCGTCCGCCTCGACGTGCTCGGCGTAGAAGTGTTCCGCGGCCGGTCCCGCTCCACAGCGGCGCATGGCCTTGGCCAGCCGGCGGGACCCGGGCGAGGACGTCACCTCCACACAGGCGAAGTGACCGACCAGCGCGCCGCGCAAGGCCCGGTGCAGGCCGAAGAGGGACATCAGGTTGACGGTCGCGAGCAGGGCGGCGGGGGCGTGGTCGAGGTAGTGGCCGTACGCGTGGTCCAGCCCGAGGTCGGTCATGAGTTCCGCGAAGAGCCGGGCATGGATGCGGTCGGGGTGGCCGGCGCCGAACTCGTCGTACTCGATGGCCACCATCGCGGCCTTGGCGCGGCCGCTCAACCGCGGGATCACCCAGGCGTGCGGGTCCGCCTCCTTCAGGTGGTAGAGGGAGCGCAGGGCCGCGTACTCGCGCAGCTGCCAGAGCTCACCGTCGGTCTCCAGGTGATGGCTGACGCTGCCGGTCGGATCGATCGGCTCGACGAGGAGCGGAGCGAAGGCCTCGTCCACCGATCGGGGCGCACCGCGGAGCGCGGTGCGCAGCGCGTGCAGGAACCGGGTCTCCAACGCCTGCCTCAGCCCCAGCAGATCCGGATCCCATTCGCGTTCGTCGTCGACGCCCTCGAAGCCCCGGTAGTGGAGTTCGTAGAGGAGGTACAGCGTGAGCTGCAGGTCTTCTCCCCAGGGGTCGGCCCTCAGCACGCTCCCCGTGGAACGGGTGGGCGGCCGGCCGGTCCGCAGGGCCTCTTCCACGGAGTTCGACAGCTCGCCCCGGCCCGCGACGAGGAGCGGTCCGGCAGAACTCACCGTGGCGTTCGTGCTGGGCGCGGTCATCGAAAGCTCCTGTCCTCAGCGCCTGTCCCCGGATGCAGCGCGGCGACTCATTCGCGCGTGCGATGGCTGGTGTCGCACCAGGGGTACGAGCGGCTGCGGCGGCACACGCACACCGCGACCATGAACCGGTCCGACCGGACGACCGTCCCGTCGTCAAGGACGATCTCCACCGGACCCTCGACCAGGACCGGGCCCCGCGCATCGACGGCCACGCGGCGGGGAGCACGCTCGCTGTCAGATGTACTCGGCACGGATGATCACCAGCTCCTCGTGCTCGTCGCCGTCCGCCAGGCCCTGGGCCTGCAGCCAGTCCCTGCGGGCGCGCAGGACCGGGCCCCAGGGGACGCGGGCCCGCGCCGCCACCCGGGCACTCAGCCCGGCTGCCTCCAGGCGGGTCACGGTGACCCCTGGCCCGCACATACCGGAGTGCACCATGAGCAGGACGCCGCCGGGGCGCAGCAGGGCGGGGACCGAGGCGCAGATGCGGTCGATCACGGCGCGCCCGTCGGATCCGGCGTCCCAGGCTCGTGCCGCCCCGTGCGACGGCGGCCGGGCTCGCGCCGAGGGCACGTAGGGCGGGTTGGCGAGGACGATGTCGAAGCGCCGGCCGCGGGTCCGGGTCACGAAATCCCCGTGCAGGACCCGGAGCGGCAGTCCCTGCCGGAAGGCGTTCAGGCGGGCGGCGATCGCCGCGGGCCATGAGACGTCGACGGCCGTGACCCGACCCCCGGAACGGGCTGCGGCCAGCGCGAGGGCACCCGTTCCGGTACCGATGTCCAGTACCTCGGCATCGGGCTCCATCCTCTCCCGCGACAGGGCTTGCGCGAGGAGCAAGGTGTCGGTCTGCGGGCGGTACACGCCCGGCAGCGTGATCAGCTGCGCGGGAAGTGTTCCCAGGGACATGGCTGTACTGGACACCCTCAGCCTCCGGAATCAGTGGGTCCGCGGCAGGCGGATCCAGTTGTGGGGGGACACGGAGCGCCTGCCCGAGATCGGGATCCCCATCCTCGGATCCACCGGCTTTCTCCGAACCGCCGGAACCACGTCCGCGTGGCCGGCGAGCCCGGCCGGACCCGGGCTCGTAGTCTGGCGCGATGCGCCAGCACGATCTCGTCGTCATCGGTGCGGGTTCCGGCAATGCCGTCATCGACGATTCCTTCGCCGGCCTCGACGTGGCCGTCGTCGAGGAGCGGTGGTTCGGCGGAACCTGCCTGAACGCGGGCTGTATCCCGAGCAAGATGTTCGCCCACACCGCCCACGTGGCCCGTACGGTCGACGGGGCCGGGACCTACGACGTGGACGCAGAGCTGCTCGCCGTGCGCTGGCGGGACCTGCGGGACCGGGTGTTCGGGCGCCTGGACGCCGACCGGGAGGAGGGTCGCCGGGCTCGCCGGGAGTCGCACTTCGTCACCGTGTACGAGGGGAGCGCGCACTTCACCGGCCCGCGAGAGCTGCGCATCCAACTGGCGGACGGATCCGTCGACGTCAGCGCCCGGCAGATCGTCATCGCCGTGGGCGGCCGCCCCGCGGTGCCCCCGGCCGTCGCGGAGTCCGGCCTGCCGTACGAGACGTCCGACACCGTCATGCGGATCGAAGCCCCGCCCCGCCGTCTGGCGGTCCTCGGCGGCGGCTACATCGCGGCCGAGCTCGCGGAGGTGTTCGCGGCGGCCGGCAGCTCCGTGGCCATCGTCGAGAAGGAGGAGCGCCTGCTCGGCACCCTGGACGAGACGGTCTCCGAACGCTTCACCGAGCTGGCCCGGAGCCGCTACGACCTCAGACTCGGCCGGGAGGTCACTGCCGTCGGCGGCCGCCCGGGGGCCCTGCTGCTGACCCTCGACGACGCTTCGAAGGTCGAGGCGGACATGCTGCTCGTGGCCACGGGCCGGGTGTCCAACAGCGACCGGCTGAACCTCGCAGCCGCAGGAATCGACACCCGCGACGACGGCCGCATCGTCGTCGACGCCCACCAGCGCACCACGGTGGAAGGAGTCTTCGCACTCGGCGACGTCTGCGCCCCCGTACCGCTCAAGCACGTGGCCAACCGCGAGGCACGGGTCGTGGCCCACAACCTGCGCCACCCGGAGAACCTGCTCGCCACCGACCACGACCTGGTGCCCGCGGCCGTCTTCACCCGCCCCCAGATCGCATCGGTCGGCATGACCCGGCAGGACTGCCGCGACCGCGGCCTGGACCCGCTGGTCGGCGTGGCCCGGTACGCGGACATCGCCTACGGCTGGGCGATGGAGGACACGACGGGCTTCTGCAAGGTGCTCGCCGAACGCGGCACAGGCCGCCTGCTCGGCGCCCACCTCATGGGCCCGGAGGCCGCCACCCTCATCCAGCCCCTGGTCCTGGCGATGACCCTGGGCATCGACGCGACCACCCTCGCCCGGTCCCCGTACTGGATCCACCCGGCGCTCACCGAGCTCGTGGAGAAGGCCCTCCTCGACCTCGACCTCGACTTCGGCCCGTGACCGGGTCAGGGCAGCCCCGGGGCCTCGCGTGGGCCGCTGCGCCGGGGCACGTATCCGTCACACCGGCGGTCCCTGATCCGGATCCCCGGGAGGAGCCGCCAGTGCGGCTGCCACATCGGCGTGGATCGGAAAGAGGCGGTCCGCTCCCGTGATGTGGAACATCCGCGTGACAGGTGGGTGCAGACCGACCAGTTCGAGGCTGCCGCCGGCTTCCTTGACCTCGATCCGGCCGCGCAGCAGCACGTTCAGCCCCGTCGAGTCGCAGAAGTCCAGGCGGCTCAAGTCCACCAGGAGCCGTCCGCCGTCCTGCCATGCCTCGTCGAACGTCTGCAGGAAGGCCTCGGCGGTGTCGTGGTCGAGTTCCCCCGCCAGGACCAGGACCCTGGCCCCGGGGAGGGGCTGCGCTTCGACCGTGAAGCGTCCCTCGTTCGCGGCGGACATCACCTGTCCACCGCCGCTCCTCGACCGGTCGGGCGATCCGCTGGGGTAGCCATGATTCCTCCCGTCCTGAGCGTCTTGGACCCATCGCGCCTACCCCGCTGCGCGCCGTCCACGCGTGCGACGGGGTAGGGGAGTACGCCCCGTCCGGCCCCGTGGCCGGGCGGCGCGCCACTCAGGTGTCGAGCAGCCGGTTGGCCAGCGAGCGGTAGGCGCGCAGGGCCTGCCTCAGGTCCTCCGTGGGCACCTGCTCACCGCGGTCCCACTGCTTCTCGAGCCCGCTGCGGTGTTCGGAGAGCCTGGCCGCGAACGTCTGCATGACCTCCGCCACCAGCGTGTCCGCCGAGCGGACCGCTTCCCGGGGATCGTCCACGAAACGGCCCTGGATCTCGCTCCACCGGCTGCGGTAGCTCTCCGCTTCCGTCGCCCTGAGGAGCGGTTCGTCCCGCTCGTCGGGGTCGCCGGAGGCCAGGGGCGCCGGTGCGACGTCCTGTTGACCTTCCTCTTCCTGCCACAGTTCGTCGCCCGCCCGCTCCGGACTTCCCATCATGGTCGGCGGCTCCGACGGAGGCTCCGACGCGGCGCTCCGGCCGGCAGTGGCTTCGCCCGGGTAGACGGCCGGAGCGCCACGGCCGTTCGGCTCGGGACTCGTGAGGTCTTCCGTTGTCAGGGCGGACTCGGACTCCCGTCCGGTCCTCTCGTCATCGTGTCGGTTCTGCATGTCATCGGCTCCTGGAATCGGCCAGCAGTTCCTCGAACAGGGCGCGGTAGTGGACCATCGCCCCGCGCAGTTCCTCGGTCGTCGCCTCGCCCGCACTGCTGCGCGCCTTCGCCGCGTGGGCGGCCCGGTACTCCTCCAGAGTGCGGCCGTGCTCCACCGAGAGGTCCCGCAACCGGTCCTCGTACCCTTCGGTCGGATATCCGCGCTCACCCATCAGCCTGGTCACCAGCTCGTCGGCCTGGACCACGCAACGCTCCGGACGGTCCACGAACTGCTGCTGAACGCCGCTCCATTCATCCGCGTACTGGTTCCGCCGTGCGGGGGTCAGCTCCTTGATGTCGAGGTGGTCGTGCCGTACCTCACGGGCACGCAGGTCGCGCTCGGCGGACCGCGGGTCACCGCGCTCTGCGACGGCGCGCTCGTACTCGGGCCCGAACCGCTCGCGCAGGTGCCGACGCCGGGCCAGCATCCGGAGCACCGAGATGAGCGCGATCAGGAGGACCGCCGCCACGACGATGATGGCTATCAGCAAATTGGTTGACATCTCCTGCCTCCGTCCGGGGGCCTTCGTATCCGTCGATGCGGCTGCCCCGGCGGGCGCCGGGCAAACCCGTGCGGCGGGGTCAAGGCACCGGCCCGCGATAGCGACCTCGGCCTCGGATACGCGCCGGCTGTTTGAGCCGCGTACTCCTGGCCAGACGCGAAGGGATCGCGCATCCGAATCCGGGGCCGCGTCCGGCCCCGCTCCAAAGGAGGTTCCGAGGTGGGAAACATATCGCGTCTGCCAGGTACTGCGGAGCACCACTGGTTGTGGCAGGAAGATGCGGCCTGCCGGGAACTGGGCTCGCGCCTCTTCTTCCACCCAGTCGGAGAACGGGGCCCGGACAGCGAGGAACGGGACGCGGCGGCGAAAGAGGTGTGCGCGCGGTGTCCGGTCCGGCGCGAATGCCTCCAGCATGCGCTGGAGGTGCAGGAGCCGTTCGGCATCTGGGGCGGACTCACGGAGCAGGAGAGGCGGCGGCTGCGTGCCGCGGGACGCGGTCGCAAGAGGTCGGCGGTGTCCGCGTCCGCCTCTGCCTGAGGGATCGTCCGGAGCGTGGCGCGGGCCGCCCACCGCGGTTTCCCGTGCGTGGGGTCAGCCCTGCATGTCGAGGTAGACCCTGACCGTGGTTCCCGTGGTACCGGCGTGCATGCGGACCAGCGTGGCGAGCTCGTTGACCAGGAGCAGTCCGCGGCCACCGGGCCTGTCCACCGGGGGCGGCACACGGCCGGCTACGGGATCGCACAGCAGTCCGGAGTCCTGCACTTCGCACACCAGTTGATCCCCCTCGGCCCAGAGCCGCAGGGTTCCGCTGCCACCGCCGTGCACCACGCTGTTCGTCGTCAGCTCGGCGACCGTCAGCGACAGCGCGGACGTGGCTTCGTCGGCGATGCCGAGCCGCGACGCGATCAGGATGGCGAACGTCCGTGCGTCGTGCAGGAGCCCATCGTCGAACTCGAAGGCGCGGGCCTCGTCGGGGTGGGTCAGCGGCTCGTTGCCGCGTGCGAGAGCACGGTCGACCGAGAAGGGTCCGCTCGCCCGCTCCCTGCCCTCCTCGATGACGACCGGGTGGGCGATCCTCGCGTCGGAGAGCACCTCCCTGGGCAGGTGTTCGGCGTCGTAGGGACACAGGATGGTCACATCACGGCCTCTGAAGACGGTGTTGATCAAGGCTTCGTGCTGGAGGCACGCCGGGTACTCCTGCGGGGTACGCCCCGGCCAGACGGGTTCACCGATGATGCGGACGTGCCGGGAGCGCTGGGCGTCGGCGAAAGCGAGGAGGATCCGGGGGATGATCCTGCCCGGATTGAGCCCTGCCAGCGCCATGTCGACGAAGCGCACCCCGGGAAGCGCGTGCTCCGGGTCCAGGCTGGTGAGTCCCGCCCTGATCAGCCCGAGGTTTCCCGTCGGTAGGGCCACGGCGACGGGTTCTCCCGCCGCCGCTCCGGCCCTGACAAAGGGCAGCAGGGTGGCCAGGTACTCGTCCTCACCCCGGTAGAAGAACGCGGGGTGTGCAAAGGGGGACATCGAGATCCCTTCCCTGTGCCGCACTCCTCGGAAGGTGCCGTGCCATACGCCTCGTGCACGGGTGCTGCTGCCCGGGAACCAGGGGGTTATGTCGGAGCGCGTGGACATCCTGGTTTCGGGTTGACTCCCGTACCCCGGGGCAGGCGCGAGCGGAACGAGAGAACGAGGCCGCGTCGGCGCGACATGCGCCCGCCATCCGACCGGACGCACCACCTCGTGCTGCGGGGCACCTCGGGGTGGGACCCCGGCCTACGACGCGGCGACGGTGTCGTGGATGTCATCGGTGTCGTCGGTCAGGAGGCCGGTCCTGAGCCGCTTCGTGATCCGGCTCAGCAGCCGGGACAC
The DNA here is from genome assembly GCF_024213195.1 of Streptomyces sp. TBY4. Lineage (GTDB taxonomy): Bacteria > Actinomycetota > Actinomycetes > Streptomycetales > Streptomycetaceae > Streptomyces. The sequence goes on from NZ_JANAVF010000017.1 coordinate 25,153, forward strand.
GTGCATCTGGGAGATGCCGAGCCGGTCGCCGATCTCGGACTGGGTGAGCTCTTCCCCGAAGCGCAGGGCCAGGATCTCGCGGTCCCGGTCGCTGAGCGTAGTCAGCAGCGGTTTGAGCGTCTCCAGGCATTCGATGCGGTCGTACGCCGCTTCCTCCGTGCCGAGCGAGGTCTGCAGCGGGGTCACGGCTGCATCCTTGTCGAGGGGCGCGTCGAGGGAGCCGGCGGTGTAGCCGTTGGCGGCCTGGAGGCCCTCCATCAGCTCCTCGTCCGTGATTCCGAGGCGTTGTGCCAGCTCGTGCTCGCTGGGCAGGCGGCCGAGCCGTTGTTCGAGGGCGTCGTAGGCCTTGGCGATGTCGAGCCTGAGTTCCTGCAGGCGTCGGGGCACCTTCACCGACCAGCTCGTGTCCCGGAAGAACCGTTTGATCTCGCCGATGATGGTCGGTATGGCGAAGGTGGTGAACTCGACCCCGCGCTCCACGTCGTACCGGTTGATGGCCTTGATGAGGCCGATCGTGCCGACCTGGATGATGTCTTCCAGAGGCTCCCTGCGCGTGCGGTAGCGGCGGGCCGCGTACTTCACCAGGCTGAGGTTGAGCTCGACGAGGGTGTTGCGCACGTACGAGTACTCCGGGGTGCCCTCTTCCAGGGCGTTCAGACGCCGGAAGAGCGCGGCGGACAGGGTGCGCGCGTCCGTGGTGCTCACGCTGGCCGGGTCCTCCGGGACGTCGAGAAGGTCCGGGTGCCCGGTATGGAGGGGGTCCGCGGTGTCGCGGGAGATGGGTGACATGTGAGACCTCCGACGGCTGGGGCTGCTGCCGGAGGGCGCAGTGGGGGCCGTCGTCGTCTTCCCGAACGGTACATACCCCTCGTGGAGCGGGATGACCCTCGCCCTGTCACAGTGGATCGCAGCGAGGTTCGACATGAACGATTCCGACCGGATTCTCGAAAAGCTGCTGGCCGGGCTCACGGCGGTACGGGACGGGGATCTGAGCACCAGGCTCCCGGACGACGCGCCCGGCCTACCCGGTCAGATCGCGGCCGTCTACAACGGAATGGTCGATCAGCTGTCCCTGGTCACGGCAGAGGTGACCCGGGTGGCCCAGGAGGTCGGCGGGCAGGGCCTGCTCGGTGGCCACGCCCGGGTTCCGCGCACGGGCGGGGTCTGGCGGGAGCTGACCACCGGCGTGAACAGCATGGCCGACAACCTGACCTCGCAGGTCCGCAACATCGCGCAGGTCGCGACGGCCGTGGCCCGGGGCGACCTCACGCAGAAGATCCGGGTGGACGCGAGCGGTGAGATCCTCGAGCTCAAGGACACCATCAACACGATGGTCGACCGGCTCTCGGCCTTCGCCGAGGAGGTCAGCCGGGTCGCCTTCGAGGTCGGCACCGAGGGGAACCTCGGGGGTCAGGCGACCGTCCGCGGTGTTTCGGGCACCTGGAAGGACCTCACCGACAACGTCAACTCCATGGCCACCAACCTCACCAACCAGGTGCGCAACATCGCCCAGGTCACCACGGCCGTGGCCCGCGGAGACCTGACGCGCAAGATCGACGTCGATGCCCGCGGCGAGATCCTGGAGCTCAAGACCACCATCAACACCATGGTCGACCAGCTCTCCTCCTTCGCCGCCGAGGTCACCCGGGTGGCGCGCGAGGTCGGCAGCGAGGGAAGGCTCGGCGGCCAGGCCGAGGTCGGCGAGGTCTCCGGCACGTGGAAGCGCCTCACCGAGAACGTCAACGAACTGGCCGGCAACCTCACCCGGCAGGTACGCGCCATCGCCGAGGTGACGAGCGCCGTCGCCGAGGGCGACCTCACCCGCTCCATCACTGCGGAGGCCGCCGGCGAGGTCGGCGAGCTCAAGGACAACATCAACGCCATGGTCGAGTCCCTGCGCGCCACCACCCGGGCCAACGAGGACCAGGAGTGGCTGGGATCCAGCCTCGCCCGTGTCTCCCGGCAGATCCAGGGCATCCGCGAACTCCCCGCCGTCGCCCGCCTGATCATGCGTGAAGTCCCGCCGCTGGTGAACGCCCAGTACGGGAGCTTCTTCCTCGCCCAGGAAGGCCCCGAAGGCACCGAGCTCGTGGCGATGGCTTCCTACGGGCTGCCGGACGAACCGGGCACGGGGCCGCGGCGGTTCAGGATCGGACAGTCCCTCGTCGGCGAGGCCGCCGCCAGCCGCCGTACGATCGCCGTCGACGACCTCCCGCCCGGCTATGCGACCATCGCCTCCGGCACCGGAGCCACCGACGCGACCACCCTGGTGGTCCTGCCGATCGTGGCCGAGGACCAGGTGCTGGGCGCCGTGGAGCTCGCCTCACTGCGCCCGCTGCGGCCCCTGCACCGCGACTTCCTCGACCAGTTCACCGAGATGCTCGGCGTCAACGTCCGCTCCCTGATCGCGAACGCGCGCACCGACGAACTGCTCGACCGTTCCCAGCAGTTGACTGCCGAACTGCGCTCCCGCTCCCAGGAACTGCAGAGCGGACAGCAGGAACTGAAGCGATCCAACGCCGAGTTGAAGCACCAGGCGGCCCTCCTCGCGGAGCGCAATCACGACATCGAGCGCAAGAACCTGGAGATCGAGCAGGCCCGCCAGGAACTGGAGGCCCGGGCCCAGCAGCTCTCGCGCACCTCCATGTACAAATCCGAGTTCCTGGCCAACATGAGTCACGAACTGCGCACGCCGCTCAACAGCCTGCTGATCCTCGCCCAGCTCCTCGCGCAGAATCCGGAAGGCAATCTGACGGACAAGCAGGTCGACTACGCGACCGTCATCCACTCCGCCGGATCCGACCTGCTCCAGCTGATCAACGACATCCTCGACCTGTCCAAGGTCGAAGCCGGGAAGATGGACGTGCATCCCGAACCGGTCTCGCTCCACCAGCTGCTCGACTACGTGGACGCCACCTTCCGGCCCGTGGCCGACGAGCGGCAGCTGGCGTACGTGGTCGCCGCGGCCCCGGACGTGCCCACCGAGCTGATCACGGACGAAGCCCGGCTGCGCCAGGTGCTGCGGAACCTGATCTCCAACGCACTCAAGTTCACCGAAGCCGGACAGGTCGCCCTGTGGGTGGAGCGGGTCACGGAGTCCGCGCTGCCGGCCGGCATGGAAGGCAGCGGAGAGGTGGTCGCCTTCCAGGTCACCGACACCGGCATCGGCATCCGCACGGACCGGCTGGAGTCGGTGTTCGGCGCCTTCCAGCAGGGCGACGCCACGACCGCGCGCGCCTACGGGGGGACCGGGCTCGGGCTGTCCATCAGCAGGGAGGTGGCGCGGCTGCTGGGCGGAGTGATCACCGCGGACAGCGTGGAAGGCGAGGGCAGCCGGTTCACCCTGTACTTGCCCGTACGCGACGGCCGGGCCCCGGCCGCCCGAACGGGTGGCGCGGGCCGCACCCGCTCGACCGGAGACGGGCCGCGACCGCCGGCCGCGGATCTGGACGGCCGCACCGTACTGGTGGTCGACGACGACACCCGCAACGTCTTCGCACTCACCGCCATGCTGGAAGCGGCCGGCATCCACGTACTGGCCGCAGACAACGGCGAGGCGGGAATCGCGCTGGTCAGCGACCGCGAGGAGGTGGACCTGGTGGTGATGGACCTGATGATGGCGGGCCTCGACGGGTACGCCGCCACCCGGGCCATCCGCCGGATGCCCGGCCGCGCCGACCTGCCCGTCATCGTCGTCACCGCCAAGGCGATGGCGGACGACCGGGCCGATGCGCTCGCTGCCGGAGCGACGGAGTACGTGACCAAGCCGGTGGACGTCGCCGAACTGATCGAGGTCGTCCGGGCCTGCCTTGCAGACCGCTGAATCCCTCCGGGAGCCGCGCTCGCCGAAGGCGGGGCCCCGGAGACCCCGTTCACGCCACGCGGACCACCACCAGGCTCGTGTCGTCGTCCGTGTCCCCGCTGAGCACGGCCATCAGCTGGTCCGCCTGCTCGTCGGGCGTCCCGGGCCCCAGCCGCTCGGCCGCCCGCCGCAACCCCGCCAGGCTCTCGTCCAGCCCGACGCGCCGCCGCTCGACCAGCCCGTCCGTGTAGAGGAGCAGGGTGTCCCCGGGGAGGAGCCGGGTGACCGTCTCCTCGTACGAGGCCCCGCGCAGCGCACCGAGCAGGACGTTGGGGTTGGTCTCCAGCAGCCGGGCCCGCCCGCCCCGCACCAGAAGCGGCGGAGGGTGTCCGGCACTGGTCCAGCGCAGGGTACGGACCGCGGGGTCGTACAGCGCGCACAGGACGGTGGCCGTCGGCTGACCGGCCGTGTGCAGGGCCACCTCGTTGAGCCACTCCATCAGCTTGCCGGGGGGCCGGCCGGTGAATCCGAAACCGTGCAGCGCGCCCCGCAACGCGACCATGCAGGTCGCGGCGGCGATCCCGTGCCCCGCGATGTCCCCGACCGTCACCAGGACCCGCCCGTCGGGCAGTGACTGGACGTCGTACCAGTCACCGCCCACCCGGTACTCCTCGGCCGCGGGCCGGTAGCGGGCCGCGATCTCGAGCCCGGACGCGGTCTCCAGCACGGGCGCCTCGGGCACGATCGTCTGCTGGAGCTGAAGGACGACCCGGTTGCGCAGGACGGCCTGGGCCTGCACGGCGTTGAGCCGGTCGAAGCTCGCGCTGAGGGCCACCTCGGTACGGTGCTGGGCGGAGACGTCCTGGTAGACGCCTGCGAGGGAACTGAGCGTGCCGTTGGTCAGGACGGGCTCGGCTGCGATCCGGACGTGGCGCACGCCCCCGTCCGCGCGGATCACGCGCACCAGCGCCTGGGCGCCCTCGTGCTGCTCGGTCAGGGCGGCCAGCAGCTCCCGAAGGGCATCGGCATCGCCCGGGTGCAGCCAGGTGGTCAGCCGGCGGAGCGGTACAGGTTCCTCGGACCGGCCCAGGCCGAAGATGGGGTAGGCCTGACCGCTCCAGCGGGACCGGCCCGTCACCAGGTCGTCCTCGAAGGAGGCGACCCGCTCCAGCCGTTCCAGCACACGGCCGAGGACGGGACTCCTGTCCACCGCGTCCCACATCACGGCGGACATTCCGTGGCCCAGGGCCAGTACGCGGACGTGCGCCATGGAGCCGGGCGATGTCCCGCTCTCGGGCAGGCACACGGCGTACTGCGGTCCCGGGCTCCCGGCGGCCTGCGCGAGCAGCGCCACGAGACCGTCATGGGCGTACGGGAAGACCTGGGAGACCGGCCTTCCCACGGGATCGTGCACCCGGGGGACCGACCTGCGGGCGGCCTCGTTCAGGTGCGCGACCACGGCGGGGCTCCCCGGCGTCGCGTCGATGATCGCGGCGGGCTCCGGAGCCAGGTCCAGCAGCGCCGCCACGGCGTGCGGGCCCCCCGGCCGGCTCGAGCACGAGGGCCGCCGGGCCGCTGAGCTCGGTGAGCGCCGTACGCAGGGGCTGGTCCAGGGCAGTGGGCTCCCCCCACGCGGCCAGCAGCACCCCGCAGACCCGCCCGTCCCGCCGCAGGGGAACCAGCGCGCGGGCCGCGGCATCCGAAGACCCGGGAAGCCCGGCCTCCCCGGGCGGAGTGCCTTCGGGCAGCCAGAGCGGCTCCCCGCCGGCCACGACCCGGTGCAGAGCGGTCATGCCCTCCGGCGGAACCCACTGCCAGTGGGCGGCCTCCTGACGGCTCACGGCGCCGTGGCCGACCAGCTCCAGGCAGTCGGTCTCGGAGCGCCGCCACAGGAAGACCGAGCGCACGCCGAGCTGCCGCAGGCCGCCTTCCAGCAGGGTGCCGACCGCCGCCATGGCACTGTCGGTGGCGAGGACCGCCGCGGTGCTGCGCCGGGCCCGTCGGGCCCGGGAGGTTTCCTGCGGCCGGCCGTCGGGGGCGTCGACGACCAGCGCGCCGGCGGCGGCGTTGACGATGTCGGCGGCCAGATCCGCGGCCCCGAGCCCCGTGGATACGGCAAGCCGCACCAGATGGTCGGCTGCCTCGTCCGGCGAGGTGCCCATCTGGTCCGTCAGCACGCCCGTGGCCAGATCGAGGATCCGGCGGCGCGCCCGGTCGGCATGGAGGGCCGAGATCTCCCCGGAGAGTTCCGTGATGGTCGTGGCCAGAACGTGCTCGTCCGGCTCCCCGGCCCGGCCCGGGGCGGGCGTTTCGGCTGAAGACGACGTCATATCGGCTCCTGTCGGGCGACACGTCCGGTAGCCGGATTCCCTGCGTCCGAGTCTACGGCTCACCGTTCGGGCACCGGCGACGGTGAGCGCGCGTGGCTGCCGACGGCTACGGCCCGCCGATCCGGTGGCCTCGGGGCCCCGAGGGCCGCCCGGCCCCCTCTCCTGCCCCGCGCGAGTGAGCGCCGTTGCCCTTCCGGCCCTCCACGGCGCCCGCTTCGCGTCGCGGCGGCATACTCGTACCCATGGACGATGGCGGTGACGACCGTTCCCCCGAGGATCCGAAGCTGCCGTCACATACGGCGGTGACCGTCTCCTACGAGACCCCCGGTACCTGCGTCATCGCCGCCCGGGGCGAATTCGACCTGGGCACCGTCGCACCGCTCTCCGACGCCCTGGCCGAGGCGGCCCGGTCGCACAGCAGGGTGGTCCTGGACGCCTCCGGGATCAGCTTCGGCGACTCCTCCCTCCTGAACCTGCTGCTCCAGGTCCACCGGATCACCGAGTTGCGCATCGCAGCTCCCCGGCACCAGCTCCGCCACCTGTTCGCGATCACCGGAGCCGACACCGTCCTGGACGTGAGGGACACCGTTCCGTCCGCCGTCGAGGACTGATCGCGACGCCGAAGCGTTCGCAGAGGATTGGAACGTGCGTCCTCGGGTAGCCGCGCGCTGAACCGAAAGGAGCAGCGTCATGCCCCGTGGATCCAGCCCCAAGCGCGAGCGCCAGTACGAGCACATCAAGGAGAGCGCGCTCGACCGGGGGGAGAGCACGAAGCGTGCGGAGGAGATCGCCGCCCGGACCGTCAACAAGGAACGCGCACGCCACGGCGAGTCGAAGACGGCGAGCCGCCTCTCCCTGCAGGACATGTCGTCCGGCCAACGCGGGGGTCACCGCTCGCACAGCGGAGCCGAGGGCCGCACGTACGACCAGCTCTACCAGGAAGCCAAGCACCGCAACATCGAGGGCCGCTCGAAGATGAACAAGGCACAGCTGCGGCGCGCCCTCGGCGGCGACAGCTGAGGGGACGCCGCGCGCAGTGACCGTTCGCAGAACCTCGATACGAGAGCGAGGCCATCATGCTTTTCGTCGGACTCATCCTCCTGCTCATCGGATTCCTGACAGGAATCTCCATCCTCTGGACCATCGGAATCATCCTGGTCGTGATCGGGGCAGTGCTCTGGATCCTGGGCTCGGTCGGACACGCGGTCGGCGGCCGCCGGCACTACTGGTGACGCCCGGAGCTCCTCGAGGGCACGGTGCCTGACCCTGTTCGAACAGGGTCAGGCACCGTTCTCGACCTCTTGGAGGAACCTGATCCTCCTTGTCGAGCAGCGTGTGAACATCTTCTTGGGAAGCGAGGACGGACCACCATGACCGAGGACCCGGCGAACGGACCGCATGCTCCCTCCGAGGCGGAGCGCGCGGCCCGTGCCGAGGTGCGGAAGCAGGCCACCGGCCTGACCCACCACGACACCGAGTCGGCACTCGAAGCCGCGGAGGCAGCCGCCGAAGAGACATCGGGGGCTCTGGAGAACGCTGACGACGCCACCCGCGCCACCGTCGCGGAATGGCGACGCATCACGGATCTGCTCTTCGACCACGGTGGCCCGTACTCGCCGGACACCGATGCCTTCGTCCAGGGCCAGCTGACTGCCCGCGAGGCCGATGCGGACTCCGGTCGGGGCCGGCGCAGAACACAGGCATGACCCTGCGGGGCGCGGGCAGGCGCCCCCATGGCAGAGACTTCGCACGGGGGCTTCCAGCAGCTCCCCACGGCCGCCGAAGGCCGGGTCGACAGGGTGATGCCGCCGGTCAATTCACACAGCGAGTGGGACCCGCTGGAGGAGGTCATCGTCGGGGGCGTCGGCGGTGCCACGATCCCCTCCCGTCATCCCGTCGTGGCCTGCAACATCCCGCCCTGGGCCGCCCGGCTCCAGGGCGTCGCGGCCGGGTTCAACTACCCCCGCGCCATGGCCGAGCCGGCCCGGCACGAGCTCGACGCGTTCGTCGCGCTCCTCCAGTCGCTCGGTGTCACGGTCAGACGGCCGGACCCGGTCGACCACAGGCAGCGGTTCGGCCCCCCGACTGGTCGTCGCGCGGTTTCTGCAACGAGCCCGGCTTCCGGATTCCCGAGCCCGGTGAGCCCATCCGCCACATCCTCACCGAGATCGACACGACGTTCGTGCCGCTCGCGCCCGGCAAGGTGGTGGTCAACCCCGAGTACATCGATGTCGACCGGCTGCCGGACGTCCTGAGCTCGTGGGACGTACTGATCGCGCCCGAGCCCGACCCCATCGACGAGCGGTTCCTCAAGGTCACGTCGAAGTGCGGAAAGTGGCTCAGCATGAACGTCCTCGTGATCGACGAGGAACGGGTGATCGTGGAGCGCCACCACACGGGCATGCTGCGCGCCCTCGAACGATGGGGGTTCGAACCGGTCCCGTGTGCCTTCCTGCACTACGCGCCCTTCGGGGGCTCGTTCCACTGGGCGACGCTCGACACCCGCCGCCGCGGCGCGCTCGAATCGTACTTCCCGTGATCGAACGGCCACCCGTCCAGGGCCCCGCGCCCACGAGCAGGACCAAGTCCCGCGTGGCGAGGGCTGCGTCGCCGAACACGGCACGGTGCGGATAGCCTCACCACCTGCACCGGAAGGGATGCCCATGCCTCGTATCAAGCTCGTTCTGGGCGACATCACGGCGGAGGAAGCCGACGCCGTGGTCAACGCCGCGAACTCCTCGCTGCTGGGCGGCGGCGGGGTCGACGGAGCGATCCACCGCCGCGGCGGCCCGGAGATCCTGGCCGCCTGCGAGGATCTGCGCCGCTCGCACTACGGCAAGGGCCTCCCGACGGGCCGCGCGGTCGCCACCACGGCCGGCCGGCTTCCGGCCGGGCACGTGATCCACACGGTCGGCCCGGTCTGGTCGCGGGACGAGGACCGCTCCGCGCTGCTGGCCTCCTGCTACCGGGAGTCGCTGCGGATCGCCGACGAACTGGGAGCCCGTAGCGTCGCCTTCCCCGCGATCTCCACCGGCATCTACGGATGGCCCATGGACGACGGGGCGCGGATCGCGATGGAGACCGTACGGTCCGCGCGGACCGAGGTGCAGGAGGTGCGGTTCGTGCTGTTCGACGAGCGTGCCTACGAAGCTTTCGCGGCGGCGCTGGACGCCTGATGGGCCGGTGTGGTCATTCTCCGGGCCGTTCGGGGGAGCCTGGACGCCGTCCCGTCCGACCTCCAACCGGCCGTGGCATGGGTTCTCCAGGCAATGGCGCCCGGGCGGATGTGGAGAACGACCCTGGGCGCGTCCCGCGCACAGAGTCAGGAGTACGCATGTTCGAGGGTACGGGGCAGACGGTCCGGCGCCGGTCGGCGCAGGCAGTAGCAGCCGTGGTGGCGGCGGGGGCGGTGGCGGCGGGCTCACTGGCGGCGGCACCACAGGCTGCCGCCCTGACCATCGTCAACTGCGCCACGAGCAGTCTGCAGACGGCGATCAACAACGCCGCCCCGGGGGAGCTGCTGCTGATCACAGGGACGTGCACCGGCAACTTCACCGTCAACAAGAACCTGACCCTGGGCGGGGCGACGACCACCACGCTGACCGCCGCCGGCTCCGGGACCGCGCTGACGGTCACCCCGGGCGTCTCGGTGTCGCTGATGCGGCTGACCGTGACCGGCGGCCGGGCGAGCAACGGCGGCGGCATCTTCAACAACGGCACGCTGAGCCTGAACTCCACCGTCGTGTCCGGCAACCGGGCAATCTTCACCGCGGGCGGCACGGGTGGCGGCGGCGGCATCTACAACGCGCCGGGCGCCACCCTGACGCTGAACGGGGCGAGGGTCACCGGAAACTTCGCCGGAGTCAACGACGGCGGCATCGCCGGCTTCGGCGGCGGCATCGTCAACTGGGGCACGCTCCAGTCGAGCAGCGCGACCGTCAGCGGGAACACCGGGCAGTTCGGCGGCGGGATCCTGCTGCTCAACTCCGGTGTCGCGACGCTGACCAACACCACGGTGTCCGGAAACACCGCGCCCGGAGGCCAGGGCGGCGGCATCAACAACGACTCCGGCGTCCTGCGCCTGACCCGCAGCACGATCAGCACCAACACCGCACCCGGAGGTGGCACGGGCGGCGGCATCTACAACGCCAACGTCGTGACCCAGATCGGGTCCACGATCACCAACAACACCCCGAACAACTGCGCCGGCCCGGCCCCGGTTCCCGGCTGCGTCGGCTAGGCGGGCTCCGGCCAGGTCCAGGCAGCGAGGATGGGTGCCCGGCGCCGGCGGCGCCAGGCACCCCCTCCGATCACCGGCCGGTGATGATCGCGAGCGTGAACCGGACACCGATCCGAGGTTGCCTCCACTGGAGGTTCTGACGGCGTTCGCTTGTGGCACAAGCTGATACGAAACCCCCCTCGTACGGGGCAGGGTGGACCGTATGGATCACCTCACCAGGCTCGCCGTCTTCCGGAGCGAGGCGGAGGCCTTCGACGACGCCGTACGGCGGGCGACCGACGGTGGCCGCGAAGCCCCGCTGGTGCCGTCCTGCCCCGGCTGGTCGGTCGCAGACCTCGTCGGCCACCTCGGCAGCGTCCAGCGCTACCTCACCCACATCCTCCGCGAACGGCACACGGAGCCACCCGACCCCACGGACCTCGCCCTCTACGCGCTCCCTGAGGACCCGGCGGTACGGGCCGCCTGGCCCCGGCACGACGCGACACCGCACCGCGGCCCCGTCCCCCAGGAGCTCTTCGACTGGTCGGCGGCGGCCGCCCGGGAACTGGCGCAGGCGCTGCGGGAGCTCGGGCCGGACGTACCGGTGTGGAGCTGGTCGTCGGAGCGGACCAGCGGCTTCTGGTTGCGCGTGCAGACCATCGAACAGGCCGTCCACCGCTGGGACGCGGAATCCGTCACCGGCGCCCCGACCCCCTTCGACCCCGCCTTCGCCGCAGACGCGGTCGCCCAGACCTTCGAGGTCATGGTCCCTGCCCGGCGCGGCTGGAAGCCGGCTCCGGAGGGGACGGGGGAGCGCTACCGCTTCCGCCGCACCGACGGCCCCGAGTCCTGGACGCTGGAGTTCACCGGTGCCGAGGTACGGCTGGAACCCGACGGCACCGGGCCGGTGGACGTCGAGGCCGCGGGCACGGCCTCGGAGCTGACCCTGTTCCTCTGGCAACGGCTCCCCGCCACCGGCCTGGCCGTCACCGGTGACAGCGCACTCCTCGAGCACTGGTTCACCCTCGTCCCGCCGGCCTGAAGCAGCCCGATGCCAGGGGCGCACGCAACTGGGCCGACCGCAGCAGGTCAGCGTCAACGCCCGGGGAGCCTAGGCCGGCCGGGACGCTCGGTCCTGGTCGGTGGTGACTGAGGAGGTCGTCGGCCGTTGAGCATGGTGGTTGGCCTGTGTGGATCAGCTCCCCGGGCCCCGTCTGCGATTGGATTTCCATGCTCTCGACCACTTTGCGTGCGGCGGCCGGAACGGCGCTCACCGTCGGGCTCCTCACCGGCTTCCCGTCCCCCGCCCAGTCCCAGGCCGTCGCTCCGCCCAGGACTCCCGCGGCCACGCCCAAGGCCGGGGAGTGCGTGTTCTCGCCCAACACGGCGCGGGGCGCGAAGAACGTGGGAACGCCACCGCTCGCGCCTCCGTACACGGGCAGTGTGCGGTCCGTACTCAAGACCAACCTCGGTGACATCAGGCTGGACCTGGACGGGGCGAAGGCACCCTGCACCGTCGACTCCTTCACCTACCTCGCGCAGAAGAACTTCTTCGACAAGACCGACTGCCACCGCCTGACGACCGGGGCGTTGAAGGTGCTCCAGTGCGGTGACCCGACCGGCACCGGCAGCGGCGGGCCGGCCTACCGGTTCGGCGAGGAGAACCTGCCGAGGACCGCCCCGGGCAGCCAGTACGCCACATACGCGAAGGGCACCCTGGCCATGGCCAACGCGGGCCCGGGCACCAACGGGAGCCAGTTCTTCATGGTCTACGGCGACTGCGAGCTGCCCCCGAACTACACCGTCTTCGGCCAGATCACCACTGGTCTCGACATCCTGGAGAGGGTCGCGCAAGCAGGGACGGACGAGGCCAACGGTGAAGGTGACGGAGCACCCAAGAAGAAGGTCACCATCCAGGACGTGACCATCGACGATGTTCGCCCCGGTGGGGCCGCCAGGTAGCCGATACGTGCCCGGCCAGCGCCCGGATTCGAACCGGGGTTTCCGCTGCGGGGCGAACCCGCGTGCGGTGTCCTGGGCCTCTGGACGACGCATGGCCACCCGAATCCTAGCCACCTGGAAGATGCGCACCCACCCAATTCTTGCGGCCTGTGGCGGGGGTCTGCTCGCTCATGCTGGGCTCCGTTCCCCGGGCTGGTGCTGGCATATAGGTCAGAATCTGTCCTATACGACCTCTAGCCTGTGGTTCATGCAGAAACACGAGGACGGCGTCGAGATTCTTGTCCCCGCGAGCCCGGCCGAGCTGGAGGCATGGCTCGACGAGCATCACGGGGAGCGGACCGCGCTCTGGGTGAAGATCGCCAAGAAGCACTCCGGCATCCCGTCGCTCACCTGGGAAGAGATGGTCGACACGGTGCTCTGCTTCGGCTGGATCGACGGTCTGCGGCGCGGCTTCGACGACACGTACTTCCTGCAGCGCGCGACTCCCCGCCGCCCCCGCTCGCCCTGGTCGCAGGTGAACGTCGGCAAGGCCGAGGCCTTGATCGCCGAGGGACGGATGCGCCCCCGCGGCCTGGCCGAGGTCGAGGCGGCGCGGGCGGACGGCCGCTGGGCGACGGCATACGCCTCGCAGAAGAACGCCACCGCCCCGCCGGATCTCGTCGAGGCGCTCGACGCGAACCCGGCGGCGCGGGCGTTCTACGAAACGCTCGGCAAGTCCGACCAGTTCGCCCTGTACCTCAGCCTGGTCACCGCCCGCACCGAGAAGACCCGGGTGGCCCGCCTGGAGCGGATGGTGGCGACGATGGCGAGGTCCGAGCGGCCATCATGACCAACCGAACTGGGATCTAGCGGGCCCGACACCTGCCCCGAAAGGCCCTCGGCGGACAACTCACCCGCGCGGGTGGCCGAATTCACCGCAGAAACGAGCCTGCGCCCAGCAGGCGATCGCGATGGCCTACCGGTTTCTGCTCTTGTCGAGCAGTTCGACGCGCGCGACGTTCTCCTGGTCATCGGGATCCGTGCTCGCCTCAGCGGCGAACCAGGCGTCGAGGATCTCCTTGAGTAGCGGTTCGGAGGTCAGACGCAGGCTGAGTGCGAGCACGTTGGCATCGTTCCAGCGGCGCGCACCGTCCGCCGTGTAGGCGTCCGTGCACAGTGCCGCGCGTACGCCGGGAACCTTGTTCGCGGCGATCGACGCGCCTGTCCCGGTCCAGCAGCACACGACGGCCTGGTCGGCGTTACCGGCGGCGACCTCGCGGGCCGCTGCCTCGGAGCAGGCTGCCCACTGCGGATCATCGCCGGGGCTCAGTGCCCCGTACGTCACCACGTCGTGTCCGAGGTCGCGCAGTTGCCCGAGGAGTGCGCGAGCCACGGGTTCGTCCATGTCCGAGGAAACGGAGATCCGCATGCTCCGAGACTAACCGGCCGAGAAGCGGACGGTCCCCGCGAGTCGCGCAATGCAGTGACTATGCGGCGCGGTCATTTCGCAGGCCCTGGGTAAGCCAGGGGTACACCGGGGTCAGGTTCGGTACTACCTGCCAGCCGTTGACGATCCACACCAGCCGCCAGTACCGGTCCACCCTGGGATCGTGTGCTTCTTCGAACTGTTGCGCCATCCAATGCCGGAATTCCGAGTCGGGGGAGCGCGCGAACACCTCGGCGAAGCGGTGCACTAGGTCGTCGATGACGGGTGCGGCCCTGTTGCTGAGCGGGTCGATGCCCGAGTTTCTGGCCTCGGTCACCTTCTGGCGGGTGAACTCCATCAGCTCCTCGCCGGCGTCGCGTTCGATGTCGAGCGGGCGCCCGGCGGCCTGGCGCAGGGTCGTCCGGTGCATCCGGGCACGGAAGTCCTCGTCGCCGACCAGCTCGGCGAGTTCCACCCACGCGGCGACCTGCTCGTCGGTCGGATCATCGGGGAGGTCGGGCGTGGCGGCGCGCACCATGGCCACTGCGGCCGGGTCGGCATCCACGGTGCCGAAGGTGCCGTCGATGAAATCGTCGATCAGGCGTCGGCGTTCCTCGCCGGACAACTGCGTGAGCCTGTGCATGAGCTGGGTCTCCTCGGGACTGGACCCGCGGCCGGCCACGACGCGCAGAACGCTCCGACGCAGTTGCAGCATCCGGATCTGGAGCTCCAAGGCGTCGGCGTGCGCTGCGGCGACTTCCGCCACCGAGAGCTCGCGGTCCAGTACGCGCTGAATCGTGGGCAGGTCCATGCCCAGCTCGCGCAGGGTGCGGAGGAGTTCCAGACGGAGCAGTGCGTCGAGGTCGTAGAGCCGGTAGCCGGCGGGGGTACGGGTGGTCGGCGCCACCACCCCCGAATCGGAGTAGAACCGGATGGTCCTCACGGACAAGCCGGTCCGCCGGGAAAGCTCCCCGATCGAGTAGAGGGTCGTAGCGTCCATGTCCCCCACTCTGCAGTCTCCAGTCACTGGAGACTCAAGGCCATTCCCCAGCGGTGCCCCGACCGGCCGACGGCGGCCCCGTGTGAGTATGCGTCCGAGCCCGTGCCCAGGGTGCGCCGGCTTCAGAAGCGCGGCGCGCTCGTGGGCGCCTCGACCGGCTCGGAGGTCTCGGCTGCGAGACGGTGCCACCGTCTTGGATGTGAAAGACCGGGTGGGCCGGAGCTGAGTCAACGGTCAACCAGCCGTGGACGAGGGGGACTCACCCCCTGGATTGCGCGTCCGCGTCGGCGCCCTCGGTGCCGACCGGGCCACGGGGAAGCATCCGGTCCAGCCACCTCGGCAGCCACCAGTTGGCCCGGCCGAGGAGCGTCATGGTCGCCGGTACCAGCACCATGCGTACGACCGTGGCGTCGATGAAGATCGCGGTGGCCAGGCCGAGCCCGAACATCTTGGTGGAGGGGTCCTCGGCGACGGCGAAGGACAGGAAGACCGCCACCATGATGAGGGCGGCCGAGGTGATGATCCGGGCGGTGCGCGAGATGCCCTCGACGATCGCCGTGCCGTTGTCGCCGGTGCGCAGGTACTCCTCGCTTACGCGGGAGAGGAGGAACACCTCGTAGTCCATCGACAGGCCGAACAGGATGGCGAAGAGGAACATCGGGATGAACGACACGATCGGAACCGTCGCTTCCAGCCCGATGAGTGCGCCTCCCCAGCCCCACTGGAAGACCGCGACCATGATGCCGTAGGCCGCGCCGATGCTCAGCAGGTTCAGCAGTACCGCCTTGAGCGGTACGAGTACCGAGCGGAAGACCAGCATCAGCAGCAGGAACGACATCGCCAGCACGGCGGCGACGAGCACGGGCAGGCGTTGGCTGGTGCGTCGGCCCACATCGGACAGGCTCGCGGTGGCGCCGCCGACGTGGGCCCTGGCCGGGCCGTCCCCGATCGCCGTGGGCAGCACGCCGGTGCGCAGCCGGGCGATGGTGTCGGCCGTGGCCTTGTCCTGGGGGCTGGTGGCCGGGAACACCACGAGGGTCGCGATGCCGGTGGCCCGGTCGATGTGCGTCGGCGCGACGGACGTGATGCCCGGATCCGCCGAGACCGCCCCGACGAGCCGGTCCAGCACTCCCGGATCACCGGCGGGGTCCGCGGCGATGACGAGGGGACCGTTGGTGCCCGGGCCGAACCCCTCGGCTACGAGGTCGTAGGCGCGGCGCTCGGTACGGCTGGGGGGCTGCGAGCCGTCGTCGGGCAGGCCGACGCGCAGGCCGAGCACGGGCAGCGTCGCGGCCAGCAGCAGCCCCGCCGCCCCGATCGCGTACAGCACCGGATGCCGGCTGACGTGCCCGATCCAGCGCCGCCAGCCGGCGGCGGGAGCGGCCCCCGCCACCGGGTCCCGGCGCCGCGCGAGTCGGCCCGGCTTCCCGGACTGCAGTGCCCGGCCGATCCGGCCGGCCCGGGCCAGGCGCGGGCCGGCGGCGCCGAGGAAGGCCGGCAGAAGCGTCACCGACGCGACCACCATGATCAGAACGACGATCGAGACGGCGATCCCGCCCACCGTCATGAACGGCACGTTCGCGACCGCCAGGCCGAGGATCGATACGACGACGACGCCGCCGGCGAAGACCACGGGCCTCCCCGCCGTGGCCACCGCTCGCCCCGCCGCCTCGTGGGGAGTGAGCCCGCGCGCGAGGTACTCCCGGTGCCTGGCGAGCACGAACAGCGCGTAGTCGATGCCCACTCCGAGCCCGACCATGCTGCCCAGGACGGGAGCGAAGGTCGGGACGTCCGTCACCCCCGCCAGCACCGTCATCGTGGCGACTCCGATGGTCAGCCCGAAGACCGCCATGCCGATCGGCAGCGCGGCGGCTACGAGCGAACCGAACGCCAGGAACAGGATCGCGGCCGCGGCGAGGATGCCGATCAGCTCGCTCACGCCGCCGTTGGGTTCGGAGAAGGCGTAGAAGAGGTTCCCGCCCATCTCGATGCGCAGGGGCAGTTCGGCGCGCAGCCGGTCGCCGAGATCGACGAGGGCGCCGAGGTCTTCGGCCGACAGCCGGCTCTGGTCGGGGTACTGCACCCGGACGACCGCGATCCGCCCGTCGGCCGAGACAAGGCCGCCGCGCACGGCGGTGTCCCCGCCCGCGTCGAGCGCCCCCGCCGGGTCGCTCGTGCCGAGCACGTGCGGCAGCCGCTCCACCTCGGTCTGCAGCCGCGTGAGAGCGGTGCGGGCGCTGCTGTGGCCGAAGAACGTCGCACCGCCGTCGAGAGGGGTGACGACCACTTGGGCGGTCATCCCCTCCTGGCCGGTACCGGCCCGCTCGATCAGTTCCGCGGCCCGCTGGGAGTCCAGCCCCGGAGCGGTCATCGAGTCCGCGGTCCGCCCGCCGAAGGCGATCGCGGCGAGGACGGCAAGCGTGGCGGCGATCAGCCATGCCGCGATCACCCGCCAGGGATGGCGGGCGGCGCCCCCGCCCAGGCGCAACAGAACGTTCGAGAGCATCGGGTTCTCCAACCACCTCGTCGGCCGTCCTTGTACGGCCGCCGATGCCAAGGCTCGTAGCCACGGCCCTCGGCGGCATCGGCTCGCGGGCCGCGGATCCCTCGTCCCCAAGTCGGAGTGAGTGCCCGTACTTTCGGCCGATGCGCGGCACGGCGCGGTCCCTACGCTGAGAACCGTGCTACGAGACGACCTGCGCACCCTGTGGACCGAACCCCGGCCGCCCGACGCGCCCGCCCGGGTGTGGCGGGACTGGGCGCTGCTCGCCGTGGCCCTGGGCGGTGTGGTGCTGGAGGCCACCCTGCGCGAGAACGTCGTGTGGCGGCCGGTGGCGGTGGTGTTCGCCGTCTGGCTGTGCCTGCTGCCCCTGTGGCGCCGGACCCGCCCACTGGCGATGGTCAATCTGGCGTTCGGCTCGGTGATCCTCCTCCAACTGGCCTCGCTGGTCGCCGCACCGCGCGGACCGGTCGGCCTGGACACCGGCGCGGTCGTGCTCCTGCTGGTGTACGCGCTGCCCCGCTGGGGATCGGGACGGGAGACCGTGCTCGGTGGCGCAGTGATCCTCGCGGCCTGCGCCCTTGTGACCGTCACGGACGAGACGCCGGTCGTGGAGGAGCTTGCGGGCTTCGCCTTCCTGCTGCTGAACGGCGTGGCCGGAGCTGCCGTGCGGTTCCGGGTGACCGCTCGCGAGCGGCAGTTGGACCAAGTACGCTCCCGCGAGCGCGAGCAGCTCGCCCGGGAACTGCACGACACGGTGGCCCACCACGTGTCGGCCATGGTGATCATCGCCCAGGCGGGCCGGGTGCTCGCGGCCACCGACCCGTCCGCCGCCGTCGAGGCGCTGGAGGGGATCGAGGAGGAAGGGGCGCGCACTCTGGAGGAGATGCGCGCCATGGTCGCCACACTGCGCAACCGCGGGGCCGGCGCCGAGCTGGCACCGCCTGCCGGCATCGCGGATCTGGAGCGCCTGGTGCGGACCCCGGGTGGCCGCCTCAGGGTGGACCTGGCACTCGACGGCGAACTGGACGCGCTGCCCCCGGCCGTGGACGCGGCCGTCTACCGCATCGTGCAGGAGTCGGTGACCAACGCGATGCGCCATGCGGTCGACGCGACCGAGGTCGTCGTCCGGGTCGCCGCCGAACGGCACACGGTACGGGTGAGCGTGCGCGACAACGGCCAACGCACCGGCCGGGGCCGCGACGGATACGGACTTACCGGACTGCGCGAACGCGCGACCCTGCTCGGGGGCACACTACGAGCCGGCCCCGGTACCGACCAGGGCTGGCACGTCGAAGCCGAGCTCCCGAGAGGAAGGACCCGGACCGGTGCCCATCCGCGTCCTCGTCGCTGACGACCAGACCATCATCCGCACCGGGCTGCGCATCATGCTGAACGCCCAGCCCGGCATCGAGGTGGTCGGAGAGGCCGCCGACGGACAGGAATCGGTACGTCTCGCCCGCGAACTGCGCCCCGACGTCTGCCTGTTCGACATCCGCATGCCCGTGATCGACGGGCTCGAGGCCACCCGGCTGGTCGCCGGCCCGGGCGTCGCCGACCCACTGGCCGTGGTCGTCATCACCACGTTCGACCTCGACGAGTACGTCTACGGCGCGCTGCGTGCAGGCGCCCGCGGATTCCTCCTCAAAGACACGGGACCGGACCTTCTGGCGCAGGCCGTACGGTCGGCGTCCGACGGCGAGGCGCTCATCGCCCCCAGCGTCACCGTCCGTCTGCTCCAGGCGTTCGCGGACCTGCCCGCCGGCCGGCCCGCGGCCCAGCCGATCGCCCCCGTCACCGCCCGCGAGGAGCAGGTGCTCCTGGCGGTCGCCCGCGGGCTGACCAACACCGAGATCGCCGACGCGCTGCACATCAGCCTCAGCACGGTGAAAACGCACTTGGCCAGCCTGATGGCCAAACTCGGCGCCCGCAACAGGGTCGAGATCGCGATGTGGGCCTACGAAACGCGCCGCATCCTCCCCGGAACCTGAGCCGGGTGCAGGGCCGGGCCCCATGAAGTGAAGGCACTCTTTGCCACCCGCCTGGGTGGGACCAAGTTCCCTACAGGGGACGCACCCTGATGTGGCATCAGGGTCAGCTCGGGGTGCACCAAGGGGCCGCCCCGATAGCCCGCGTCGGGGGCCCGGCGGCACGCTGAGGGCATGCAGATCACCACTGACAAGCGCACGCAGGCCGGCCTCCACCGCACCGGCGCCGGGATCGCCTTCGCCGCCGTGTTCGGCGTCGCAGCCTTCACCGCCACCGGGGCTGCCGAGGCCGCCGAAGCGCCCGCCGCCAACGCCCCCTCCGCCGCCCCCGCCTACGACTTCAGCGACTGCCCCGCCATCCCCGACGGCGTCGACGCGACCCGCTGGAAGTGCGAAGTCCTGACCGCCACCGGTTCGCTGACCCTCGGCAACCGCACCCTCCCCGAGCTCGCCCCGATGACCATCACCCACGCCGAGGGCCCCCTCCCCGATGGCTCGAACGGCCAGGTCTGGGGCGCCCTGCGCGGTGGACCGACCACCGTGCCCGGCGGGATCCTGGGCCGACCCGCCGGCGCGCACAACCCGTGGATGGCGTTGTCACTCCAGCCGGAGTACGGCGGGCGCTCCGACTTCTACTCCGTCGGGAACAACATGGGCCTGTTCACCCTGCGCTTCCGCGCCGTCAGCCCCGCCCTGCCCGACGGCTGCGTCATCGGCGGCGGCGACGCCCCGATCGAATTCCGTCTCAAGCGCTTGGGCAGCGCCCAGTTGGTCTCCAAGACCCCGCCGATCATCAAGTTCAACGCGTACGACGACACCTTCACCACCCCGGCCGCGACGGGCTGCGGCCCCCTCGGCGGCCTCGTCAACCACCGCCTCGGCCTCCCCGCCACGACCGGAAACTCGATCAACCTGTCCGCGTACTACACGTTCAAGACCTACGACCAGCTTCCACCGCGCGGCTGACAGACGGTCTGGCTGCGCTCCAGGAACGCGTCGTCGACGCCGTCAAGGCCGCAGGCTCGGCTGAAATCCCCGGCACCATTTCATGAACATCGGCCCGACCGGCGGCCCGGCTGCGGGCCCCGTGGGGGTGCTGCTCAGCGGGCGATGGTCCACTGCTGGCCCTGGGAACCGTCGCAGGTCCACACGCCGAGCTTCTTGTAGTCCTCGTGGTAGGTCAGGCAGTCCTGGTCGCTGATCCTGATCTGGTAGGTGTCGCCCTTGATGGGGATGACCTCCCACTTCTGGGCGGCGCCGCCCTTCCAGGTGGTGATGGACGCGAAGTAGGTGCTCGTGTTCTCGGTGAGGACCGGACCGAGGCCGTTGGCGATCTCGTAGCGGCCGCCGCCCGCCTCCTTGAACGTCCACGTGGAGTTGGTGTCACCGAGCTTCCCCGCGACCACCGTCGAGCCGGAGGCGGCGTTCGTCGCGGCAGCCCCGAGGTTGTTGACGGTCTTCAGGCGCACCGGGACTCCGACGGGCGGGCGGCCTGACCGGGAGGGCGTCGTCGCCGCGCTGTCGGCGCGGAAGCCGGGACGGGGGCCGGGCTGGGCGGGTACGCCCGGCGTGATGGGGGTGTCGCCGGGACCGGGCGTCTCGCCCTTGGGGACGCCGGGGGTCGTGGCCGGCACCATCGTGGGGCGGAAGTCGACGGTGGAGCCGTTGCGGTCCCACAGGCCGTAGAAGCCCCAGTTGATCCATCCGCCGTCGCCGTGGTTGGTGAAGCTGCCGCCGCCGGAGAAGATCCAGATACGGTAGGTCTGGTCCTCGCGCGAGGTTGCGTCGTGGTACTCGATGTCGCCCTGGTACGCCACGTCTTTGAGGTTCGCGGTGTAGGGGTGGACGAACCAGGGGTCCCCGAACGCGTTCTTGCCCTTGATGTCGAAAATCATGATGTTGTAATTGCCGCCGGTGTGGTTCGTCAGCATGTCGAGCAGACCCTTGACGAACCCCTCGCGGGCCAGCTTCTTGGCCTGACCGCTCTGCTGGGACGCCAGGATGCACCACGACAGCGCGCCGGTGCCGAAGGACCCCGGCGACACGGCGGCCGCGGCGTTGCAGTTCTCGACGGGCCCGTTGACCGAGCCGTCCGCGAGTGCGGGCTGTGCCAGCCCCGCGGCCGCCAGGGCACTCACACAGACAGCGGCCAGAACCGACAGTTTCCTTCTCGAACGCACGGCTTCTCCTCAAAGGGTGGCGAGCACAGCTACGTGCGCCAAGAGCCGTGAAAGAGGCGCCGGGGTACACCCGGTTCCGGACAAACGTCATCCGGCCACAGCGACGGGGGCCATGCGGTGCGCCGTTTCGTCGAAGTGCCGAGAGTGCGGCCGGTGAGTCCGCCGGGCCGAACCGACGGGTGACCCCGGCAGCTGTTCGGCATTCTTCCTGCTGTGGTCCGGGAATTCAGTTGGAGATCGCTTCTGCGGCCGTCCGGAAGGTCTCCTCGACCGTCGCGGCGTCGTACGGGGCGAATCCGGAGAACAGTGCGGAGCCGCTCTTCTGCGGTCGGTATTTCAGCAGGAAATCGAGGGTGGCCGAGCGCAGCTGAGGTGAAGCGTCTTCGCTGACAATGAACAGGGGGGTCGGCAGGTGGTCCCGCCGGGCGATCGGGCGAGTTGTTCCGGCATTGGCCTGGTCTTTCATCCAGACGTCCTCCTGAATGAATGTCGCGTCCGCCGCACCTGTTACCACCGCCTCCACCTGCCCCTCGTAGGGTGGCGTGATGACGAGTTCACTGAAGAATTCATCGATACGGCTTCCCAGGTCATGAGCCAGCAGTGTCGGTGCGAGGAAGCTCGTTGTGCAGAAGCGGTGCGCTATGGCAAGCCTCTTGCCGCGAAGTTGGCCGGCTGTGGTGACCTCGCTGTCCGCGAGGACGATGAGCACGCTCGGGATGCCCGTGGTGCCGTCCGCCGCGTATACGGCACTGGCGATCGGCGCGTACGCGGGGTCATTGCGCAGATAGAAATCGTTGAGTACGGGAAGGTAGGAGAATGTCGCCGTGTGTTTCTCGAGCTGCTCGGTCAGCGGAGCCATGTCGCCGTGATATCCGGTGACGTGAATGCCGTTTTCCCTGATGAATGCGGACCATTCTGGTGAGTCGACCTCGAGCCTCAGGTTCGCGTCGTGCAAGAAAATTGCATTCATTGGTCCTCCAGTGCAGCTCGGGACGCACCATCCAGTCTTGCCCCTGGGGGGAGAGCCTGCACATGCGGGGGCGCGCGGGGCGTCTGGGGGCGACGGCACGGGGTAGTCGCTGCATGAGCGCACCACCGAAGGAGGACGAGATGACGGCCCACGAGAATTCCCGGCGTCACCCGCGTACCACCCCGTCCGAGGCCCAGGGGGAGAGCGGCGACCGCGAGGCCCGCCGGCAGGCCGACGAAGCCGTCGTCCGGCGTTCCGACGCGGGAGGCGGCGAAGCGGATGCCGACGGACACGAGGCGAAGCAGCAGCGCGCGGGGATCGGCCGCGAGGAGCAGGACCGCCCGTACGGCCCGAAGCCGTCGGCCGGCCCAGCCGGAACCAACGAAAGGGAGTGATCGCGGATGCGCACCACAGCGGCACGGGTGATGGGTGTGGCCACCCTCGGGTACGGCGTGGTGGTCGCCTGCCGACCCAAGGTGCTGGCCCGCCCCTGCGGCCTGGCAGAACAGGGCTCCTCCGCCCTGCTGATCCGTGCCCTCGGCGTCCGCGACGCCGTCGTCGGCGCGGCCATGGTCGCGGTCCCCGAAGGCAGCGCGCTGCGTACGGTCGTACTGTGCCGGGTTGCCATCGACGCGGGGGACGCGCTGCTCTTCGGTACCTTCCTGGCCCACCGGACCGAGCGCGCCAAGGCGGCCTCGGCAGCGCTGGCGTGGGCGGCGCTGTGCGGCTGGACCCTGACCGACGGCGGGGGCCGGACGGCGCCGCTCGTAGAGGACGCGGCCAACGTGGCCGTTCGGGCCGCCCAGTCCGCCACGCGTGCCGAGCTCTGAAAGCTCGACCCGGCCGAGCACAGGGTCTGCGCCGACCGTCTGGCCGGACCCCATCGCCTGAACCGGCGTCTGAACGGCCCCGACCCGACGAGTCGGGGCCGTTTCCGGTTCCGGAGCAGCGGCGGCAGACGGGGGGCGCGCATCTTTCGGTCGACGCGGGCCAGAAGGCATCCATGAAGCGAAGCTGCGGATCCTCCGCGCGTGGTGTCGGACCGCTCCTGCTCCTTCCCGTGCAGGCGGCCCTGATGGGCGGGCTGGGACGGCTGGTCACCGGACCGGGCGCCGGACACTGGCCGCTGTCGGCGGAGGCCTCGATCGGCAGGGACCTGGCGGAGGGCCGGGACCCGGTCACGTCCGGAGTCACGGAGTTGTTCTCCGTACTCGCCGGCACCCAGGCCGTCATCGGCGTGACCCTGGTCTGCATCGTCGCCCTGCTCGTCCTCCCACGCGTCGCACTGCGCAGCGAGGCACTGTTTCTCGGCGTCTCGGTGGCCGCGCAGTCAGCGGTGTTCGTGACGGTGACTGCCTTCGTGGACCGCCCGCGGCCCGACGTTCCTCACCAGGAAGCCGCACCACCCACGTCGAGTTTCCCCTCCGGGCACGTCGGGGCCTCCCTCGCACTCTACGGAGGGCTGGCCGTCATCGCCGCGATGCGCCTGCGCGGCCCGTGGCGCTACGCGGTCACCGGCACCCTCCTGCTGATCCCGCCGGCCGTCGGCCTGTCGCGGATGTACCGCGGCATGCACTACCCCAGCGATGTGGCGGGCGGCCTGCTCAACGGCACGTTGACCCTGCTGATCACCTGGTTCGCACTGCTCTGCGGGCGACGGTCCGCTGCGGAGCACGACGCAACGGAGCGGCCCGACCGGGAGGTGCCCGCCCCGCGCAGCACCGGCGGTCCGGTCCTCGTCGTGCGCCACCCCTACGGCTGCCCCGACGAGCTCGCCGACCGGCTGGCCACTGTTCTGCGCGAGCACGGCCACCGGGACCTCCGGTGGATCCCGACCTCCAGCGATTTCCCCTGCGGCACCCTGGCGAAGGAGCTCGGCACCCTCCGCCCCACCCTCGTGGTGGTCTGCGGAGGCGACGGCACCCTGCGCGCCTGCACCGAGATCCTGGCGGGCACGCGCATCCCGCTGGCCGTCGTACCCTGCGGCACCGGAAACCTCCTCGCCCGCAACCTCGGCCTCCCGATGGATCCGGCCGCCGCCCTGGCCGCATCCCTGGCAGGCGAGAGCTTCGGCATCGACGTCGGCCGGGTCCGGGGCGACGGGCTCGAGCCGATGCGGTTCACCGTCATGGCAGGTGCCGGATTCGACGCCGCGATGGTCCGGGACGCCTCCCCGCGCCTCAAGTCACGGATGGGCTGGGCCGCGTACGTCCTGTCGGCCCTGCGGCACCTGCGCGACCCCGGCGTCCGCCTCACGATCCGCGTCGACGGGGGCCGCAGGCTGCGGCGCCGGGCCCGCATGGTCGTCATCGGAAACGTCGGCACCCTGCAGGGCGGCCTGCCGCTCCTGCCGGCGGCGCAGCCGGACAGCGGACGCCTGGACGTGGTGCTCTTCGACCCGCGCGGCCCCGCCGGATGGCTCGCCGCGGCCGGCTACCTGACGGCCCGCCTGCTGCGCCGGCGCCCGCCCGCAGGCCCCGGCGCGGCCGCCCCGGAGGGGGACAGCGAGGCCGGGGGAGTGCTGGAGTACTTCAGCGCCACCCGGATCGACGTCCGCTGCGCCGTACCGCAGCCGCGGGAGCTCGACGGTGATGCCGTGAGCGACGGCGTCCGCCTCACCGCCGAGATCGAACCGGGAGCCCTGCAGGTGTACCTGCCCCGCGCGCCCGGGGCGCCGCAGGCCCCACCCGCCGAGCAGCTTCCGGCCAGGGTCCCCGGCACAGCGTCCTGAAGTCCGGCGCCCCCCTCAACACCGGCCGACGCAAGCCCCGTAGGTCCGCGGGCTCCACACGACACCGGAAGGCAGGAACACGATGGGCACCGCGAAACGCGTACCGCAACGCCATGACGTGAGCGGCGAGGAGCTCTCCGCCGACGAGGCGTGGACCGCCCTGCGCCGCTACGGCGGCTGGAGCCTGGCCCGGGACTCCTTCGTGCGCTTCCGCTATGCCGACGGCTTCAGCCACGCCCGCGCGCTCGCCCTCCAGACCGTCCTGTCGATCGTCCCGCTGGCCATCGCCGCCATCGGCCTGTCGGGGGTGCTGCACACCGAGGACGTGGGCCTGGTCGCCGAGCTGACCATCCGCGGGCTCACCGACGGCCCGGGACAGGCCGTCGTGGACGACGCGCTCAGCGAGAGCAGACGCCACGCCGGCGACGGCGGCCGGGTCGCGCTGTGGCTGGGCCTGCTCTTCTCCCTGGCCAACGTCACCACAGCCCTCTGCCAGGTCGAACGGGGCGCGAACCGCATCTACGGCAACGAGCGGGACCGCCCCTTCCTCGCCAAGTACAGCCGGGGCCTGGTGATGGCGGCCCTCGCGGGACTTCCGCTGGGACTCAGCTTCATCCTCACCGTGCTGGGCACCCACCTGACCCGCGCGCTGGCCGAGGTGTACCGGCTCTCGCCCGACACCGTGCAGGCCTGGCAACTCCTGCGCTGGCCGCTGGGCATCCTGCTCGCCGTCCTCGCCACCAGCGCGATCTTCCGCCTTTCCCCGCGCCGGCACCAACCCGGCTACACGTGGCTGGCCTTCGGGGCCGTCGTCCACCTGGTGCTGTGGAACCTCGCGACCTGGGCGCTGAGCTTCTACATCGGCGAGAGCAGCTCCTTCACCAGTGTCTACGGGCCCCTGAGCGCCATCGTGGCCCTGCTGATCTGGTCCTACCTCACCTCGATGGCGCTCTTCCTCGGCCTCTCCTTCGCCGCCCAGCTGGAAGCCGTACGGGCGGGGGTGAGGGAGCCGGTCACGAACGACCCCGGGGTCTGACCGCCCCGGCCACCGGCGGCCGGAGGCCCGCCACCGCACGCACACCAGAGGGAGCCGCCACCATGGCACGGCGCACGGAAGGTACTCGAGGCGTTCAGCGACATCCGCGAGGGCCGGGGCGTCCGGGAGGACGCCCGGATCCTCCGCGAGCCCCGCTACGGCGCCTGCTGGCGCGGCACGCCGGGCCCGACGCCACCTTCGGCGCGAGACTCCTGCTCGCCGCAGCCGCGACGGCCGTGGCAGCCGTACCCTTCGCCCTCGCCCTGGTCGTGGTGGAGTCCCAGTGGGTGCCACTGCACCGCCTGGACCGGGGCGCGGCCGAACGTCTCCATGCCGCCGCGCTCGCCCACCCGGACCGGGTGGCCCTCCTGCGCGTGCTCTCGGACTGGGTGTGGGACCCGGTCACCATGCGCCTGCTGGTCGCCGTGCTCGTGGCCTGGCTCGTCAGCCGGCGCGCCTGGCGGCTGGCGGCCTGGGCCGGCGTCACGGCGGTCGCCGGCGGTCTGATCGGGCTCCTGGCCAAGAGCGCGGTGGAGCGGGCGCGGCCTCACCTGCCGGACCCCGTCGCCCACGCGCCCGGCTTCTCCTTCCCTTCCGGCCACGCGATGACGGCGACCACCACGTGCGCCGTCCTGCTGCTGGTCCTGCTGCCTTTGATTCCGCGGGCCTGGCGTGCGCTGCCCTGGGCGGTCGCGCTGGTCACCGTGGCGGGCGTCGGCTACACGCGGGTCGCGCTCGGGGTCCACTGGGTCAGCGACGTCGTGGGCGGCTGGCTGCTGGGCCTCGGGGTGGTCACCGCGACGGCGCTGGTCTTCGAGGCCTGGCGGTCCGACACCGGACGGCGCCGCAGCGTGGTGGCCGAGGGCCTGGAGCCGGAACTCACCGGACCCGACCCCGAAGTGCTCCCGACCGAACCGCCCGTTCCCGCCCCACCCGCCGGCCGTCGGCCGGAAACCGACCAGTTCCAGCCGTTGGCCCCGCAGCGCGTGCCCGGCGGGGGAGCAGCGCCCGATCGGGGGCAGGCGAGTCCACCGACAGCTTCGACATCCGAAGGAGAACGGCCATGCTGATCACTGTCAGTCGCTCCGGGGGTTTCACCGGCGTGGACAGGATGCGGAAGATCGACACCTCCGTCCGGCGGGACGCCGCGGAATGGGAGAGCCTCGCGCGGCGCGCCGTACGACCGGTCGCGGACGGCTTCCACTACCGGATCACGATCGACGGCCAGACGGTCGACCTCGACGAGGCGGGCCTGACCGGCGACCAGCGGGAACTGATCCGTGCGGTGCTCGGCGAGGGGGACTGACCCGCTCCCGGCCCGGAAGAAGACCGCGCTCCGACCAGCTTGAGCATGCTGCTGGGTGACCTCATGACGATCAAGACCTACCGGCTGCCGCCGGCCGATCTCCACGACGCCGTACGCCGGCCAGGGTGTGGGGTTCGCCATCGCCAAGATCAAGGAAGTGCGGGCCCGGCGGCGGGCGGGAAGGCGAAGTCCCCGGCCAGGCCGGTCGGCTCGGAGCGCCGCTACAGCTGAGTGACCACCGCTGGTCTCCGGGTCGGTCCGGTGATGGCGGCGCGATCTACATGGGGTCCATGGTTCCGCTGCCCGGGCCGTTCTCCTGCTCGCTCTTCTCGCGAATGCGCATGGCCTTGTCCGTCAGCCGCTGCCGCTCCGCGGGATCCGTTGCGCGCTGGGCTGCCTGCTCCAGTTCTTGTGCCTTGTCACGCATCTGCTGGGCGCGCTCGCTCGGCTGGCTTTCGGTGCTCATGATCAATCCTCATGTCGGAGGGGTATGTCCTCTCCAGCCAAACAGGGCGGACGCATACCTGCCACTGCGAGGTCAGTCCGTGGCCCGAGGCTCTCTCAGAGCCATGCCGTCACGGTGTCTGGGAGGGGGCTGGCGGGGCAGGCGGTGGGCATGAACGAATCTGTTGCGAACGTGTCCAGCAGCTACTACGTCACCGTCCGAGGAGAGCGCTTCACCTGCGGTGAGGTGACGGGCCTGGGTCCTCAGGGGGACCTCGGCCTGCCCGGGCAGGTGCTCACGATCATCCTCGACGACTGCGTCCTCACCGACGTGCCCGGGGCGCAGGAATGGGCCCTGTCCACGGAGGATCCCGCCGAGCCGTGCAACGTCAAGATCGAGGAGATCAGGGCGGGGTCGGCGGCTCCGCCCACCACCTGGTACCTCACTGATGCCAGGCCGGACTCGACCACCGACCACAGCTCGACGGCGACCAGTCATGAAACGCGGATCGGCCGACTCACCATGCACGCTGCGAAGATCTCTCCGGACATGCCGTAGCGAGCGGCGGTGGGCCGAAATACCGTCCAAGCGGCGGATGGCGACCGGCGGCTCGGTACGGGGCGGGCCCGGCGGTCTGGTGCATGCCGTCGCGGAGTATGTCGTTGACGGGGGCGTGCGGCCGGTTGATCGGGATCTGGCCGAAGGTGGGAGATCCCGTGGGCGGCCGCGCCCCGGGCGTGCACCGCGCGCTCGGGAATCCGCTCGTGGTCGAAGTGAGTGATCTTCTCCCGCAGGTGGTGGTCCTGCAGCAGCACCGGCCCCCGCACACCTCGCTGCTACCAGGGGGTATCGGCGTAGATCGTCTTGCCGCCGTCGGGGGTGGGTTCGGTGTGGGTGTGGGTGGTGAGGTGGTTGATGAGCAACCACCCCCAGCCGCCGGTTCCGTCGGTGTGGGGTGGGCGTGGCTGGGGTGGGCGGGGGCTGGTGTCGGTGACGCGGATCTCGATGTGGTCGTCGCGCAGTTCCAGGTGCAGGGTGCAGGGCCCGCTGGTGTGGCGGATCGCGTTGGTGACGAGTTCGGCGACGATCAGGAGCACCGCATCGGCGCTTTCGGGCCGGGTCGGGGGCCTCGCGAGTGCGGCGTGGTGGAGGAAGCGGCGAGTGGCATTGCGTGCTGATGTCGTGGGCTTGCCGGTGCGTGGCACGGGCTGATCGAGGACGGGGGCGGTGGCCACGGCTTCTCCTTTCACATCGGGGCCTCTATGACACCTGCCCCCTCCGTGCTCAATTACCCCATTCCGTCGCACCGTGGAGATCTTGCCGCCCTGAGGTGTGGGGTCCGTGCCAGTCCAGGCACAGGACGGTGGCATCGTCTTTCGGCGGCCCGCCGCCGTAGGCGCCGCT
Source organism: Streptomyces sp. TBY4 (assembly GCF_024213195.1). GTDB lineage: Bacteria > Actinomycetota > Actinomycetes > Streptomycetales > Streptomycetaceae > Streptomyces. The sequence continues at coordinate 54,431 of NZ_JANAVF010000017.1, forward strand.
GACCGCGGCGACCAGGGTGCGCACGACCTCGCGCGGGTGCTCGGTGGCGGTCTTGCGGAGAAGCGCGGGCAGGTCGACTACTCCCGCCTGGCGTTCTTGCATGCCGTCGGTGTGGAGCAGGAGGCGGTCACCGGGGCGCAGGTCGAGGTTCTGGGCGCGGTACGGGCCCTGATGGGCGACACCGAAGGGCATGTCCACGGCCAGGTCCAGCTCGTCGACCGCACCGTCGCGCAGCCGCAGCGGCCAGGGGTGGCCCGCGTTGACGAGCTGGGCGCCCGTTCCGTCGAGGGCGATGCGCAGCAGTTGGCCGATGGCGAAGGTCCGGTTGCCGTGGTCGAGGAGGGCTCGGTGGGTCCGGCGGGCTTGCTCGACGAGGTCGCTTCCGGCGCGACGGGCGCCGCGGGAGGTGTTGACCAGCAGGGTGGCCGTGAGGGAGGCGTTGACGTCGTGGCCCATGGCGTCCGTGATGGACAGGTGCAGGGTGTCGTTGTCGAGGCTGTAGTCGTAGGTGTCTCCGGCGATGTCGGAGGCGGGGACGAGGGCGCCGGCGAGCGTGAACTCCGCTGCTTCGCAGGAGGCGGCCGACGGCAGGAGCTGGCGCTGGATCTCCGCGGCCAGGCTGACCACGGTGGTGCGGTTGCCCCAGTGGTAGAGGTCGGTGAACCTGCGGTCCGTGACGATGATCTACGCCAGTGCGTGCGCGGCCCCCTCGACCTGCTCGAGCACGTCCGGGGTGATCTGGGGCAGGAACAGCTCCAGGACGCCGATGACGTCACCGCGGTTCGTTACCGGCGCGAGCACCCGCTGCCCCTGTGCGCCGTCCGCGGCCAGCACCAGTCGCTGGCTGCGCAGGACCTCGTCGTAGACGCCGCTCCCCGAAAGCGGGACCTGCTCGGCGCGTTTGTCCTCGTGTGCGGGCGCGGTGTCATGGACCCGCAGAAGGCGTCTGCCGACGACGTCGACGAACAGGAACGACACAGACAGCGCACCGAACCGGTCGCGCAGATTGCGTGCCACCACGTCGAGGGAACGCACCGGGGCGGCATCCTCCGCCGATGCGAGTATCTCAGCCAGCCCGATGCGATCACGAGCCACAGCAACCTCCACGAGTCACAGAAGACCCCTTCCCGCCTGAACCGGAGAAATCACACTGCCATCCACTTCCCGATCCAGCGGCCGCCCGGATGCGCGCCCCGTGCGGGGCGTCGGCCGCGCTGCGTCCGGTGCGGTGCCGCGCTCGGACCCGGCCACGCCGTGCCGAGGCCCTGTCCCAGCCCGTAGCGGGATCTGACCGGGCAGGTGAGGGTGATCATGGGAGGCGTGGGTAGCCGCAGGAGGTGATCACCTTCGGAGTCGAGGAAGAGTATCTGCTGCTGGACCCGGCCACCGCCGTACCGACTCCACTGGTGGAGGAAGTGCGCCGCAGGGCCGGTCTCGGAGCCCTCACGGAACAGGGCGAAGTCCAGGACGAGCTGCTCCAGGCGCAGATCGAGGTGGCCACTCCCGTCTGCTGGAGTCTCGAGGAAGTCGGGGGACACCTCCTGCGGCTGCGCCATGCGCTGGCGTCGGCAGCAGAGGCCAGCGGCTGCCGGATCGCGGCGACCGGCGCGGCGCCCGTGCGCGGGCCTCTTCTCGTGCCCGTCACCCCTGCTCCCCGGTACTTGAGGATGGAGGACGAGGCGCGTCAACTGGTGGACGAGCAGCTCATCTGCGGGATGCACGTCCATGTGGGGATTCCCGATGCCGAGACGGGCGTCGCCGTACTGAACCGCATCCGGGTGTGGCTGCCGACGCTGCTGGCCATGTCGGCGAACTCGCCGCTGTGGGACGGGCGGGACACCGGGTTCGCCAGCTGGCGGACGATCGTCTTCAGTCGCTGGCCCGTCAGCGGTATGCCTCCGCACTTCGACGGGATCGCCGACTACGAGCGAAGGCTGCAGGCGCTGGTGGCCTCCGGAGTGGTCGCCGACCGGGGACAGGTCTACTGGCAGGCGAGGCTGTCCGACCGCTACCCGACCGTGGAGGTGCGCTGCCCGGACGTACAACTGAGGCCGGACGACGCCGTGATGCTCGCCGGCATCGTCCGCGCCCTGGTCGCCACGGCGATCGCCGAGGAGAAGGAGGGCATCCCGCCAGCCGCTGCGGCGGACTCGGAATTCCTCCGGGCCTCGAGCTGGCACGCGGCCCGATACGGATTGAACGGCACCCTCATGAGGCCGGACGGCCGCCCCGGAAGCAGCGGCGACGTCCTGTGCTCTCTCATCCGCCACATCACACCGGCCCTGGAAGACGCCGGTGACCTCCGGGAGGTCAGTGCCCTCGCGCACCGGCTGCTGCAGGAAGGCACCCCGGCAGACCGCCAGCGCCGCGCCGTGTCCGACGGCGGGTTGCCGGCGCTGATCGGACTGATCACCAGCGGTGCGCAGTCCGACTGAGTGCTCCAGGGCGACCCTGTGCCCGGAATCCACCCGGAGGACGCAGTCAGCCGACGGCCAGGGTGTGTCCGGCCAGGACCAGCAGTACGGCGTCGGCTGCGGCCAGAGCCAGGATCATCAGGAAGGGCATCCGGCCGCGGGCGAGGGCGGGCGGCGCAGCCGGTGCCGCCAGGCACAGGGCCAGCGTCACGCCCAGCAGCAGCCGGCCGGCAAGTGTCACCGGGCCGGGCGGGCCGAGCGTCACCACCGTGCAGGAGGCGAAGGCGAGAGCCGCCGCCATCGCGATGGACGCGCGTCGCCCCAGCCGCTGGGGGAGCCCCAGCACGCCGCCCGCGATGTCCTCGTCGATGTCGGGCAGGGCGTTGGCGAAGTGGGCACTGGTCCCCAGCAGAGCCGCTGCCGCTGTGAGCCATACCGGGGGCCATCCGGCCGACGGCGAGGTCAAGGTCGACGTCAGCGTGAGGAAGGCGGGTAGCAGCCCGAAGGCGACGGTGTACGGGAGCCAGGAGGCGGGGGTGTGCTTCAGCCACAGGTTGTACGACCAGGCTGCGGCGACGCAGCCGACGTGCACCCAGCCGGCCCGGGCGCCGCAGGCCAGCGACAGCGGTACGCAGGCGAGCAGGGCCGCACAGGCGGCCGCGGTCACCGCTCCGGGCCGTACCTCCCCCGTGGCGAGCGGCTTGTCGAGGCGGGCGGCTGCCACGTCGCGCCGCATGTCCAGCCGGTCGTTGCACCAGCCGATCGACAGCTGGCCTGCCGCGACCGCGGCCACCGCCGTGGTTCCGGCGACGGGCCCGAGCCCGACGGCCGCGGCCAGCAGCGCCGTGAGGAGGGTGACGCCGGCTGCAGGCACGGGGTGGCCGGCCTTCAGGACCCCCAGGAAGCCCCCGCGGCCGGGCCGCCGGGCCGTCGCCCCCGCGGGCACGGTTGCACCTTCGTCGGCGGTGGTCATGATGATGGGCACCGCACCACGCTATGGGTCCGGCGCGCCCGTGGCGGCCGTGTTCAGCGTGCCTGCGCTCCGCTGTCCCTATGTTGGACCAATGACACGGGTCCTCGCGGTGAGCACGGCCTTCCCGCCGCATCGCTACATGCAGCAGGAGATCACCGACGTCCTCGCCTCCTGTCTGCCGCCCGGCGCCGACAACGCGCTCCTGCGCCGGCTGCACGGGGCTGCTCAGGTGGAGACGCGTCACCTCGCGCTCCCCCTGGACGTGTACGGGAAGCTCGGCGGCTTCGGCCACACCAACCGCCTCTTCGTCGAACTCGCCGTCGCTCTGGGCGCCGAAGCCGTCGAGCGGGCACTCGACGAGGCGGGGGTGCGCGCCGAGGAGATCGACCTGGTCGTCTCGACGACCGTGACCGGCATCGCGGCGCCCTCCCTGGAGGCCCGGCTGGCCGCGCAAGTCGGCCTGCGGCCCGACGTGAAGCGGGTCCCGATGTTCGGACTCGGCTGCTCCGCCGGTGCGGCGGGGCTGGCCCGGGTCCACGACTTCCTCGCCGGCCATCCGGACGGTACGGCGCTCTTGCTGGCCACCGAACTGTGCTCGCTGACCCTGCAGCCGGCGGACACCTCGATGGCGAACCTGGTGGCGGGAAGCCTGTTCGGCGACGGGGCCGCCGCTCTGGTGGCGGTCGGTGACGCGCGCGCTTCCGCGGGAGCGTCCGCGGCCGGCACGTCCGGACCGGTGGTCGTGGCGACGCGCAGCCGCCTGTACCCGGGGACCGAGCACCTGCTGGGCTGGGACATCGGCGACTGGGGCTTTCGCATGGTTCTCGGCCGGGAGATCCCCGAGCTCGTCCGGCTGCACGTGGCGGAGGAGATCGAGTCCTTCCTCGCCGTTCACGACCTCAAGCCCGGGGACGTCACGGCCTGGATCTGCCATCCGGGCGGCCCGAAGATCCTGGACGCGCTCGCCGACGAGCTCGGCCTGCCGGACTCCGCCCTGGGCTCCTCCCGCCGAGCGCTGGCCGCCACGGGGAACCTGTCCTCCGCGTCGGTGCTGCAGATCCTGCGCGACACCCGTGCCGCGGCGCCGCCGCCGGGATCGGCAGGTCTGATGATCGCCTTCGGGCCGGGCTTCTCCTCCGAACTCGTCCTGCTGGCCTGGTGAAGGCCCCATGACGCCGTACACCTTGCTGATCTTGCTGGTCATCGCGGAACGGTTCGCGGAACTCGCCGTGGCGCGTCGCAACGCCGCCTGGAGCCGGGCCAGGGGCGGGCTCGAATACGGAGCCGGGCACTACCCGGCGATGGTCGCCCTGCACACGGCGCTGCTGCTCGGCTGCCTCGTGGAGCCGTGGGCGGCCGACCGGCCCTTCCTGCCCCTGCTCGGCTGGCCCGCCCTCGTCCTCGTGCTGGCCGCCCAGGGGCTGCGGTGGTGGTGCATCGGCGCCCTGGGCCCCCGCTGGAACACCCGCGTGCTGATCGTCCCCGGCCTTCCGCTGATCACGCGCGGCCCCTACCGGCACCTGCGTCACCCCAACTACCTGGCCGTCGTCGTCGAGGGCGTGGCCCTTCCCCTGGTGCACAGCGCGTGGATGACCGCCCTCGGCTTCACGCTGCTGAACGCCGCCCTGCTGACCGTACGCATCCGCTGCGAGGACGACGCACTGGCGCTCGCACGACCGTTGCCCGCCCTGGGTGCGGCTCCGTGATCGACCTCCTGGTGGTGGGAGGCGGCCCCGCGGGCCTGGCCACCGCGATCCACGGAGCGCTCGCCGGGTTCGACGTCGTGGTCGCCGAACCACGTCCCGCTCCCGTCGACAAGGCCTGCGGAGAGGGCCTGATGCCGGGCGCGGTCCGGGCCCTGGACGGACTCGGCGTCAAGGTGCCGGGCCATCCCCTGCGCGGCATCCGCTACCTGGACGCCGTAGGCGAACGGCGCGCCGAGGCCCTGTTCCGGACGGGCCACGGCCTCGGAGCGCGCCGCACCCTGCTCCACGCGGTCCTCACCGACCGGGCCGTGCAGCTCGGCATCCCGATCCTGCCCCGCCGGGTTCGCCAAATCAGCCAGTCCACCGACCACGTCACGGCGGACGGGATGGCCGCCCGGTACCTCGTGGCAGCGGACGGGCTGCACTCCCCGACCCGGCGGGCGCTGGGCCTGGACGAGCGCCCGGGAGCCGGGCGCCGGCCGCCGCGGTACGGATTGCGGCGCCACTACTCGGTCGAGCCGTGGAGCGACCTGGTGGAGGTGCACTGGTCGGCCGGCTGTGAGGCCTACGTCACCCCGCTGGGCCCGCAGCAGGTCGGAATCGCCGTCCTCACGTCCGAACACCTTCCGTACGAAGCCCAGCTGGCCCGGTTTCCGCTGCTGGTGTCCCAGCTGGGTACTGCGGTCCGGACTCCGGTCCGGGGCGCGGGCCCGCTCCGCCAGCGGGCCCGCTCCCGGGTGGCCGGGCGGGTCCTGTTCGTGGGGGACGCGGCCGGGTACGTCGACGCGCTGACGGGCGAGGGACTTGCCCTCGCCCTGACGGCCGCCGCCGAACTCGTGCGCTGCTTGCGCGAAGGCCGCCCCCAGGCCTACGAAGACGCGTGGCGCAGGCTGTCCCGCAACTACCGGCTGCTGACCAAGTCCCTGCTGTGGGCCCGCAACCAGCCTCGACTGGCTCCCCTGATCCCCCCAGCCGCGGCCCGCTTCCCCGGCCTGTTCCAGCAGGCAGTGAACCTGCTGGCGTGAGGACCCGTACCCTCCACCGGCGACCCGAGTCGGCCTTCCGGCGGCGCGGGGCGTCCCACCGGACCAGGCTGGTTGTGCCTCGGGCCTGACACGCCCCCGCCGCGAAGGCCCGACCGGACCCGGCCAAGAAGGAAGGCCGGGGGCGGTTCCGTGCCCGGCCGAGGTGGCGGCGGTACCGGACCGGCCCGCCGCCGGAGGGGTGCCGGACGCCGGCGCCGGTGCCGGCCGCCGTCAACCCGACCCGCTCGGATACGGCGGTTCGTGTCACGTATGACTCTCCGTCCCACCGCCCTGTACGGCAGATGGCGGACGGAACTTGTGGAGCTGCCACGCGCTCAGCAGGCTTGCCCCATGCTCCCACCCGCCCCCGGACCGGTCCGCTCCCCTGTGGCAGGGGCCCGGCGGGCCCGCTCCCGCCGGGCGCTGCTCGGCGGCTGCGTCGGCAATTTCATCGAGTGGTACGAGTTCGGCGTCTACGGCTACCTCGCCACGGTCCTCGCGGCGCACTTCTTCACTCCCGAGGGCGGCAGCGAGGTGGAGGGGCTCGTCAGGACGTACGCCTCCTTCGCCCTCGCGTTCTTCTTCCGCCCCGTCGGGGCGGCGGTGTTCGGGCGGCTCGGTGACCGGATCGGCAGGCGGCCGACGCTCGTCCTGGTCATCTGCCTGATGACCGGAGCCACGACGCTCATCGGGATGCTCCCGACGTACGCGACCATCGGCGCGGCCGCGCCGTGGCTCCTGACCCTGCTGCGGATCGTGCAAGGGCTTTCGGCGGGCGGGGAGTTCGGCGGGGCGGTCGCGGTCATGACGGAGAGCGCTCCGCCGGGCCGCCGGGGGTGGTACGGGGCGTGGCAGTCGTTCACGGTCGCGCTCGGCCTGCTCGCCGGCGCCGGAACGACGGCGCTCCTGGCGACCGTACTGACCCCCTCGGAGCTGAACGCCTGGGGCTGGCGGGTGCCCTTCCTGCTGACGCTGCCGCTCGGGCTCGCCGCCCTGTGGCTGCGCGTGCGCCTGGACGAGACGCCCGCCTTCGTCGCGGCCGTCTCCCCGGCGGGCGGACCCCCGCGACGACCGCCCGCCGGGGAGACGGTCAGGGCCGTCGCGCTGGGCGCCGGGCGGGTCATGGGCTGGTCGGCGGCCGGGTACACCTTCCTGGTGGTCCTGCCCTCCTACCTCCAGAACACGCTGAACGCGACGTTCCAGCAGGCCCTCGTGGCGACCGTGCTGGCGAACCTGGGGTTCGCGGCGACCATCCTGCCCGCCGGCGCGATCAGCGACCGGCTCGGGCGGCGGGCGGTGATGCTGGCCGGAGCGCTGTTGGTGGCCGTGCTCGCACTGCCGCTGTTGAACCTGGTCCAGGACCCGGGCACGCCGGCGTACGCGAAGGGGGCCGCGCTCCTCGCCGCGGGGGCAGCCGTCGGGCTGATGGCCGGACCCGGCCCTGCGATGCTGTCCGAGATGTTCCCGACCACGGTGCGCTACACGGGGCTGGGACTGGCGTACGCGCTGTCCAACGCCGTGTTCTCGGGATGCGCGGGGCTGATCATCACCAGGGCCGTCGCGTGGACCGGGAACTCCGACGTCCCCGCCTACTACGCCGCGACCGCCTGCGCGGTCAGCGTCGCCGCGCTGCTGACCCTGCGCGGCGACGACCACGAGCGGACGCTCCGGTGAGCGGCCCGCCGGCGGACGTCCGCAGGGCGGGCGCCCTGCGCGTGGTCGGGCTGATGTCGGGCACCTCGTACGACGCCATCGACGCGGCCGCCGCGGACCTCGCCCTGGACGGGGACACGCTGGTGCTCACGCCGCTCGGCATGATCAGTACCGCGTACGAGAAGGGTCTGCGGGCGGAGCTGGCCGGAGCGTTGCCTCCCGCCGCGACGGATCTGGCCACGGTGTGCAGGCTCGACACGCGCATCGGCCAGGCCTTCGCCGCGGCGGCCGTACGGGCCGACCTCGAACTGTGCGACGGCCGGAGCGATCTGACGGCCTCGCACGGGCAGACGGTCTACCACTGGGCCGGGTCCGGCCGGGTGTACGGCACGCTCCAGATCGGCGAGCCGGCCTGGATCGCCGAAGCCACGGGCCGGCCCGTCGTCTCGGGCTTCCGCACGCGGGACGTGGCCGCCGGGGGACAGGGCGCGCCCCTGGTGAGCGTCTTCGACGTCATGTGGCTGCGCGGGCGGCTGGGCGTCCCCGTGGCGCTCAACCTGGGCGGCATCGCCAACGTGACGGTGGTCGCGGACGGGGCGGGCGGCGCACCGCTGGCGTTCGACACGGGACCCGCCAACGCACTGATCGACGCGGCGGTACGAGAGCTCGCGGAGGGCGCCGCCCCGGGCGGGGCGCGGTCCATGGACGTGGACGGCGTGCTCGCCGCCCGCGGAACCGTGCACCCGGGGCTCCTGCGGAAACTGCTGGACGAGCCGTACTACGCCCTGCCCGCACCGAAGACGACGGGCAAGGAACTGTTCCACCTGCCCTATCTGCGCGCGGCGCTGGACACCTGCGGGCCGCTGTCCGCCGAGGACGTCGTCGCCACCCTGACCCGGCTCACCGCACGGACGGTCGCCGACGCCGTCCGGCCCTTCGGGGCGACGGAGGTGATCGCGTCGGGCGGCGGCACCCGCAACCCGGTGCTGATGCGATGGCTGCGAGAAGAACTGGGCGGGGGCGTACCGCTGCGGACGTCGGACGAGCTCGGACTGCCGTCCGGCGCGAAGGAGGCGTACGCCTTCGCCGTCCTGGGCTGGCTCACCGTGCACGGACTGCCCGCGAGCCTCCCGTCCTGCACCGGCGCCCGGCACCCGAGCGTCCTCGGCTCGCTCACACCCGGCGCGGCGGGCCGGAGCCTGCCCGCGCCGCTGGCGACGGCGCCCGTCCGCCTGGTCCTCCGCGCCCCGGGCGCCTCCCCGTGACCCGCTGTTCCACCCCGGGGCGAGCAGGGCGCGGACCGCGAACGGCGGGACGGGGCTGCGAAAGAGGTGTGCGCGCTGTGCTTCGCCGACCGCAGCACCGTGCCCCGGGGCCCTCTGCGGCAGTGTCCGTCCGGGTGGACCGGGCCTAGGAAGCGGCGGAGTCGTCAGCGACGCCGTCGTCGGTCAGGAGGCCCGTCCTCAGCCCTGCCGTGATCCGGCTCAGCAGCCGGGAGACGTGCATCTGGGAGAGGCCGAGCCGGTCGCCGATCTCGGACTGGGTGAGTTCCTCGCCGAAGCGCAGGGCCAGGATCTGGCGATCGCGGTCACTGAGGGTCTTCAGCAGGGGTTTGAGCGCTTCCAGGCATTCGATGCGGTCGTACGCCGCTTCCTCGACGCCGAGCGAAGACGTCAGCGGCGACGCGTTCGTGTTCTTGCCGGGCGGTGCGTCGAGGGAGCCGGCGGTGTAGCCGTTGGTGGCCCGGAGCCCCTCGGTCAGCTCGGCGTCGGTGATTCCGAGGCGTTGCGCCAGCTCGTGTTCGGACGGCCGGCGGCCCAGCCGCTGTTCGAGGGCGTCGTAGGTCCTGGCAATGTCGAGCCGGAGCTCCTGCAGGCGCCTGGGGACCTTCACCGACCAGCTGGTGTCACGGAAGAACCGTTTGATCTCACCGGTGATCGTGGGGATCGCGAACGTGGTGAACTCGACCCCGCGCTCCACGTCATACCGGTTGATGGCCTTGATGAGGCCGATCGTGCCGACCTGGATGATGTCCTCCAGCGGTTCCTGGCGCGTGCGATAGCGGCGCGCGGCGTACTTCACCAGGGTGAGGTTCAGTTCGACGAGGGTGTTGCGCACGTACGAGTACTCGGGAGTGCCCTCCTCCAGGGTGCCCAGACGCCGGAAGAGCGCGGTGGACATGGTCCGGGCGTTTGTGGTGTTCACGTCGACCAGATGCCCGGGGATGCCGAGGGAGTCCGCCAAGGGCTCGGTATGGAGGAGGTCCGCGGTGCCGCGGGTCAGGGGTGACATGTGAAACCTCTGACGGTTGGGGCTGCCGCCGGTAGGCGCAGCGGGGAACCGTCGTCGTCTTCCCGATGGCGATATACCCCCTCACGGGGCAGCCTGACCCTTTCCCCTCGTAGGGACTCCGTGGGGGCCCGTCCCGCCACCTTGCGGGCTTCGGGTCACGGGCTGGAGGTCGATCGAATTTCAGGATCGATCGACAGCTAATAACGAAATTCGCGGGTACACGCGATTTAGCACCCCGGCGGATCAACCGTTTCGCCGAATTTCCGACACGAGAACGAGGCCACCATGATTTTCGCCGGACTCATCCTCCTGCTCATCGGATTCCTGACCGGGATCTCCATCCTGTGGACCATCGGGATCATTCTTCTCGTGGTGGGCGCGGTGCTCTGGATCCTGGGCTCGGTCGGGCACGCGGTCGGCGGACGACGCCACTACTGGTAACGCCACCACTGATCACGCCACGACTGGTAACCGGCCGACCGCCCTGCTCCAGTTCCGGGACCCACCTGACCTGGGTGTGGAGGGGAAACACGCGGAGGCCACGGAAAGCGACGTCCGATCATGAACTCTTCGGAGAAGGTGCGACCCCCGCCCGCAGGGGCCGAAGCGGGGAGCGACTTCGCCCGTCTCTCCAAGAAGATCCAGGCGGCCGGACTGATGGGCCGGCGCCCTGGCTACTACGCACTGCGCATGACCGCCGTGACGACCCTGTACGCCCTGGGTTGCACGGCCTTCGTGCTGATCGGGGACAGCTGGTGGACCCTGCTCGCCGCCGGATTCCTGGCCGTCGTCTTCGGGCAGGTGGCACTCCTGGCGCACGACGTCGCGCACCGGCAGGTCTTCCGCCTGCGCAAGTCCAGTGAACTGTCCGGACGCCTCGCCGGGAACCTCGGCATCGGGATGGGCTACGGCTGGTGGCAGGACAAGCACAGCAGGCACCACGCCAACCCCAACCACGAGGACCTCGACCCCGACCTCGATCCGGACATCCTCGTCTGGACACAGGACCAGGCCCGGGCCGCGAAGGGGCTACCGCGGCTCCTGGGGCGCTCCCAGGCGTTCCTCTTCTTCCCGCTGCTCACACTGGAAGGCTTTAACCTGCACGTATCCGGGATCCGGTCGCTGGCCGACAGCACCCTGAAGAACCGGATGTGGGAGGGCATCCTCCTCTTCACGCACATCGCGGCCTATCTCGGCGCGCTGGTCCTGGTGCTTCCGCCCGGGAAGGCGATCGCGTTCCTGGTGGTCCACCAGTGTCTCTTCGGGGTCTATCTCGGATCCATCTTCGCCCCGAACCACAAGGGCATGCCGACCCTGCGAGGCGCGGACCGTCCGGACTTCCTGCGTCGCCAGGTACTGACCTCCCGAGACGTGCGGGGCGGCCGGTTCACCGACATCGTGCTCGGCGGCCTGAACTACCAGATCGAGCACCACCTCTTCCCGAGCATGCCCAGCCCGCACCTGCGCAGGGCCCAGGCCATCGTCCGCAGCCACTGCCAGGAGCTCGGGGTCGACTACCTGGAGACCAGCCTGATCAACTCCTACCGGCAGACCCTCGCCAGCCTCCACCACGCCGGCGCTCCACTCCGGCAGCCCCGTGTGCGGCATCCCGCGCCGAGCAGCCCGTAGCCCGTAGCCCGGCCTGATGCGGCCGCGGCCGTGTCGGACTCTCCCGTCCACGATCGGCGCCGTCGGCCCTACAGGGGGAGGATGAAACGGAAGGACTCATTGCGCCTGTCCCGCGCCGGCACCGGCGCAGAGGGGAGAGAGTGATGGGACGGATGGGACGAACGGATCCGGTGGCGGACGAGCCGGGAGCCGAGGTACGGCGAGCGTACGAGTTGGTGTTCCCCGGCGCGGCCGAGGGTGGCCGGGACGTCGTGCGGGTAACCGCCACGGACCGGACGGGGCCGGGAGGCCACCCGGTCTACGAGGACGCCACCGGCATCATCCGGGCGGAGATCAGCGACCGGTCGGAAGTGCGCGTGCTGGCCACCGGGGCCGGCCAGGAACCGGCTCAGGGGGTCACGGCCCGGCCCCTGGCCGCGTGATCCGGCCCTCACTCGATGGTGCCCGCACGCCGTCGGGGCGGTGGCCGACGCAGCAGCTCGTCGTGGAGGAGCCGGCCGACGAGCGCGCCCCCGAACACGACCACTCCGATGCCGACGAGCCAGGTCTGGATGACGAGGACGGTTCCGAAGGGGCCGTAGGTAACGGCGCTGGATGCGATCAGTGGCGAGAAGACGAGCCGGGAGAAGACCCGCAGCCCGAGCAGCCCCAACATGGTGGCCACCGCCCCGGGGAGCAGGGCGGCCCAGGGGACCCGGCCGCCGAGCAGCAGGCGCTGGGACCACCAGAAGAAGAGGGTGCCGATGGCCACCGTGACGAAGCCCCGGGCCGGGGACTCGCGCCACGGCAGGGCGATCGCCGAGAGGAAGAGCACCCCGACCAGCACGCCGAGCCACAGCACGTGACGCCACCGGGCCCACCAGCGGGACGGAGGCAGGTCCCAGACCTGCTCGTAGCCGCTCTGCAGCATGGTGCCGAAGGACAGGCCGAGCACGGCGAGCAGGGCGAGGCCGAAGGCCGTCGTGGTCCGCCAGGCCTGGCCGGGAAGGGCGAAGAGCCGCTCGATCTCGGCCTTGGCGGCCGGCGATACGCCGAGCCCGTCTCCCAGCCACTGCGCGAACCCCTGTCCGCTGCGGGTGTCCGCGGCGGACACCACGATGAGCAGGGGTACCAGGGTCAGGAATCCGAGCGCCGCGAATCCGAGGGAGCGTGGCCACAGGTCTACGCCCCGGATGTGCACCCAGCGGCGTCCGGCCCGCGCGCGGCGGCCCGCACTGCGCAGCCGCCCGAAGGGCGACAGCCGGCGGGTCCTACCGGGCCCGGTCATCTCACCGGTGCACGCCCGGCCTGCCGCCACCGCTGCTCCGGCCGGCTCCGAGGCGTGCGCGAAGGGACGTCGGAGGAAGGTGCGGTGACCAGGACGGGTAGGCCGGGGGTGAGGTGATGGGCATGGCCGCTCCAGGTGCTCCTTTCACGGTAGAACCCTCCCCGCCGGGAATCCACCGCGGCTGGGTGGAGGTCGAGCCCTTCCGCTCGGCCGCCGGGCGGCCGGGCCCGCGGGCCGCGACCCCGGGCCGCGGAAGCTAGGTGCGGGCGTCCGGACCGCGGACCCGTTCGGCGTTGAAACGGGCGCCGGTGAGCAGCGCCAGGTTGGCGAACCAGAGCCAGACGAGGAAGACGACGCTGCCGGCCAGCGGACCGTAGAGCATGCCGTAGGTGTTGAGCTCCGTGTACAGGGTGAAGAGCCCCGAGGCGGCCAGCCAGAGCAGGGCCGCCAGTACGCCGCCGGGCAGGCCCCGGCGGGTGCCCCGGCTCTGTGCCGGGCCGGTGCGGAACAGGATCAGTACCAGGAGGACGACCACCACCAGGAGCACGGGCCAGCGCAGGAGCGCGATCCCCTCCGGTCCGGCTCCACCGGCGGCCCGGGCAGCGCGGCGGGCCAAAGGTCCGGAAACGACCAGTCCCAGGGCGCCGACGACGAGCAGGACCAGCAGTACCAAGGCATTGACGATCAGGGTGTGGGCCGCGCGAAGCGGTGGCCGCGTGTCGGGTACCCCGTGCATCGCGTGCAGGGTGCGCCGGAACACCGCCAGGTATCCGCACGCCGACCACAGGGCACTGAGCACACCGCTGATCAACAGGGCCCACACCGAGGACTGTTCAGCCGCCAGGCCGTCGAGCGCCTCGCTCAGGACCCGCGCCGATTGAGGGGGCGCGTAGGAGGTGAGCCCACCGATCAGTCGTACCCTCGTCGCCTCGCCGAGCAGCCCCACGAGGGAGACGGCGATGACGAGCGCGGGCAGGAGTGCCAGTACGGCGTAGTAGGTGAGGGAGGCCGCTTGGTCGGCTAGGTTGTCGGTCCAGACGCGGACGGCCGTACGCCGCAGCTCGGCGCGGGTGCGCGCCGCGAGGGCCATGACGCGTGGACGGCCTCGACGTACTGCTGCGCGGGTGATGTCGCTCATGCCCGGCGCGTGCCCGGCTGAGCCCCGCGCATGCGCCCGCGAGGTCCCGCACGGGTGCGCAATGCGGCATCGGCACCCGCCCCGCCGGAGCTGCCCCCCGCTGCCACCCTCGCCCGTCCCGCCCTCTTCCGCCCCCGAAGCGGAGCTTTGTGACGCGTGAGTACTGCACACCCCCTCCGTGACAGCCGTGACTGTCGGCGCCCGCCCCGCGCGTGACACGGTCGGTCCTGCAACCGACCGAGGGAGCAGGTGTGAACAAGGGGTACGCAGCATTCTGCGACGCGGACCGATGGTTCTACGACGCACCGTACCGGCGGGCCGGCGAGAGCTATCCGATCGCCCTCGCCCCCGTCCCTCCTGGATGGAGCTCGCACCGGAGCGGCGACTGGCTGGCGCTGCGTCCCCATGACGCCGAACTGCCCGCGCAGGGCTGGAAGATCCACGTCTCGGCCACGCTCGACAACGCCGAGTCGCTGCTGACGACGGTGTACGAGTACTGCACGGCACGACGCATCGCCTTCAAGTTCGTACCGAGCCGCTACCTGCTGCACCTGCGCAACGCCAAGTACGCCGACCGCGCCGCGAGCGGGAAGTTCATCACCGTGTACCCCGCGGACGAAGGGCAGTGCCGCCGCATCGCGGAGGACCTCGACGCCGCGCTGGAGGGGGCGGCCGGCCCGTACATCCTCAGTGATCTGCGCTGGGGCGCAGGACCGGTCCACCTGCGCTACGGCAGCTTCACCCTGCGCCACTGCTACGGCGAGCACGGCGAGCTGGTCCCGGCGATCGAGACCCCCGAAGGGCGACTCGTACCGGACCGCCGCGGACCGGTCTTCCAGCCGCCCGAGTGGCTCGAACTGCCCGGATTCCTGAAGCCGCACCTCGAAGCGCGCTCCGCGCTCACCCTGGCCGGGGTTCCCTTCACCGTGGAGCGGGCACTGCACTTCTCCAACGGCGGCGGTGTGTACGTCGGCAAGGACACCCGCACCGGAGGGACCGTGGTCCTCAAGGAGGCCCGGCCGTACGCGGGCCTCGCCGCCGACGGAGCCGATGCCGTGACCCGGCTGCACCGCGAACGGGCTGCGCTGGAGCGGCTGGAGGGCCTGGACTGCGTCCCGTCGGTCCTCGGCACGTTCACGGTCGGCGACCACCACTTCCTGGTGCTGGAGCACCTCGCGGGCAAACCGCTCAACACGTACTTCGCCCGCCGCCACCCGCTGATCGAGGCGGACCCCGAGCCTGCGGAGCTCGCCGCGTACACCGAGTGGGCCCTCACCATCCACCGGAAGGTGACGGAGGCCCTCGACGCCGTGCACGACCGCGGCGTGGTCTTCAACGACCTCCACCTCTTCAACATCATGGTGGCCGAGGACGGGGCGGGCGAACCCGCCGTCTCCCTACTGGACTTCGAGGCGGCCGCGCACGTCGACGAGGGACTGCGGCAGACCGTGGCCAACCCCGCCTTCGTCGCCCCGGCCGAGCGGCGCGGGTTCTCCGTCGACCGCTACGCCCTCGCCTGCCTCCGGCTCGCGCTCTTCCTCCCCTTGACCAGCCTGCTCGTCCTCGACCGGGCCAAGGCCGCACATCTGGCCGCCGTGGTCGCCGAACAGTTCCCCGTACCGCGGCAGTTCCTCGACGAGGCCGTCGAGGAGATCCTCTCCGACGCTCCGCAAGGCGCTCCGCAGGGCGCACAGGGTGGCCGTCGGCCCGCACCGGCCGTACCGTACCTGCCGGTCGAGCCGCGGGACTGGCCCGCCGCCCGTGCTTCGATGAGCGCGGCGATCCGTGCGAGCGCGACCCCGGACCGCGAGGACCGCCTCGTCCCGGGCGACATCGCCCAGTTCGCCAACCCGGGTGGAGGCACCTGCTTCGGCCACGGGATCGCCGGCGTGCTCCACGCCCTCGCCGAGACGGGTGCCGGCCCTTGGCCCGAGGCCGAGGAATGGCTCCTCGACCGGACCCGGGAGCCGCTCTCCGGCACCCCGCTCGGCTTCTACGACGGCCTGGCCGGCACGGCCTGGACCCTGCACCGGCTCGGGCACCACGACCGGGCCCTCGCCCTCGCCGACCAGCTGCTGCACCAGCCCTGGGAGAGCGCGGGCCCCGACCTGCACGGCGGCCTCGCCGGCATCGGCCTCGCCCTGGACGCCCTCGCCGCGGCGACCGGAGAGAGCGAACTGCGCACCGCGGCCCTGCGCTGCGCCGAGCTGATCGCCCGGCCCGGACACCGCCCGGCCCGCGCGGGACTGCTGTACGGCAACTCCGGCCCCGCCCTGTTCCTCGTACGACTGTACGAGCGCACCGGTGACAAGGAACTGCTGGTCCAGGCCGCCCAGGCGCTCCACCGCGACCTCGACCGCTGCGTCACCAGCGCGTTCGGCACCCTCCAGGTGAACGAGGGATGGCGCACGATGCCGTACCTCGGCGAGGGCAGCGTCGGCATCGGCATGGTGCTCGACGACTGGCTGGAGCACGGCCCGGACGAGCGCTTCGAGCAGGCCCGGCGTGAGATCGTACGGGCGGCCCAGGCGACCTTCTACGCCCAGCCCGGGCTGATGCGCGGCGCCGCCGGGATGATCCTCCACCTGGCCCGGACCACCACACCCGGCCCGGGCACCGGACCCGCGGCCGTCGCCCGCCAGATCGACGCACTGGCCCGGCACGCCGTGCCCTACCAGGGGCATCTGGCCTTCCCCGGCGAGCAGATGATGCGCCTGTCCATGGACCTCTCCACGGGCACGGCCGGCGCTCTCCTCGCCCTCGGCAGCGCCGCGCCCGGCGGGCGCGCGCACCTGCCGTTCCTCCCGCCGCTCCGCGAACGCGCGGCGGCCCCAGAGCCGGTCCCGTCCGGGCCCGTGACCCATCGCACCACCCGAGAGAAGAAGAGGAACCGACATGACCCTTCTTGACCTGCAGTCGATGGAGACCCCGAAGGAAGAGATCACCGAGATGCACGGCGGCGGCGGTGGCGGCAGCCGGGCCAGCCTGCTGCTCTGCGGCGACAGCAGCCTGAGCATCACGACCTGTAACTGACCAGGTCACTCCGGGCCCGGGCGGTGCACCGCCCGGGCCCGCACCACCTTCTTGGAGGCGTCCGACGATGAGCCCACCCGACGCGGCGGCCGGCCCGGACAGGGCGCCCGCCGAGGTGCGCGACGCCGACAGGGCACTGGTGGCGGCGGCCCGGCACAGCGCCGGTCGTACCGCCGCCGTCCTCGGATGCGCGGTGGCGGCCGCCGCGGCGGCGCTCGCCGAACCGGCGGTCCTGGGCCACACCCTCGACCTGCTGCTCCGCCGGGACCCCTCGGGCCCCGTCTGGATCCTGCTGTGCGCCGCGGTCATCGCCGCCGAGGTGGCGCTGGACGCCGCAGCCGCGGCCCTGACCGGCTCGGTGGACGGCCGCTCCACCGCCTGGCTGCGCAGGCTCGGCACCGTCCGGCTGCTGGGGACGGCCCCGCACCACGCGGCCCGCCACGCACCTGGAGACACGGCCGCGCGGCTGACCGCGCACGCCACCGAGGCGGGCAAGGTCCCGGCCGCGGTCGCCCACGCCGTCGCCTCGCTGCTGCCGCCGATCGGCGCGGTGGCGGCGCTCTTCCTCATCGACGTGTGGACCGCGCTCGTCTTCCTCGCGGGCGTTCCGCTGCTCGTGCTCCTGCTGAGGACCTTCGCCCGCTCCACCCTCACCAGCGTCGCCCGCTACCAGCAGGTGCAGCTCGCGACCGCCGGCCTGCTCGTGGAGGCGCTGGCCGGGGCGCGCACGATCGCCGCCGCGGGCACCGCGGAACGCGAACGCGCCCGGATCCTCGCACGGCTGCCCGAGCTCGCCGCCGAGGGCAGGCGGATGTGGCGGGCCTACGGGAGTACGACGGCCCGGTCCGCGGCCCTCATGCCGATGCTCCTGTACGCGGTCCTCGCGGTCGGGGGCATCCGGCTGGCGGCCGGGGCCATCGGGGTCGGCGAACTGCTCGCCGCCATGCGGTACGCGGGACTCGCGGCCGGTGTCGGCGGGGTGACCGGCGCACTGGCGGCCGTCGTCCGCGGCCGTGCGGCCGTCCGGCGGACCGCCGCACTCCTGGACCTGCCGGCCTTCGAGCACGGCTGGGCGGAACTGCCGGAAGGCGGCGCGGGCACCCTGGAACTGCGCGGTGTCCGGGTCGTGCGCGACGGCGCGGTGGTCCTGCACGACATCGACCTGGTGATCCCCGGCGGCACCACGGTGGCCGTGGTGGGCAGGTCCGGCTCCGGCAAGACGCTGCTCGCCGCCGTGGCCGGCCGGCTCACCGACCCGGACGCGGGCCAGGTGCTGCTGGACGGCGTACCCCTGCGGGAGCTGACCGCCGAAGCGCTCCGCCGAGAGGTGGGCCACGCCTTCGACCGCCCCGCGCTGTTCGGGGACACGGTCGGCGACGCCATCGGCTTCGGAGCGGGTCCCGACCCCGGCCGTGGAGCCGTCCGGGCCGGGGCGCGCGCCGCGGGCGCCGATGCGTTCGTACGGCGCCTGCCCCACGGGTACGGCACGCACCTCGCCGATGCCCCGATGTCCGGTGGTGAGGTCCAACGCCTGGGGCTGGCGCGGGCGTTCTGTCACGCGGGCCGGCTCCTCGTACTGGACGACGCCACCTCCAGCCTCGACACCGTCACGGCCCGCGAGGTCGAGAGGGCACTCGCGCACGAGGTCCGGCCCGGCACCCGGATCGTGGTGGCGCACCGCCTGTCCTCGGCCCTCCGCGCCGACCTCGTCGTATGGCTCGAGGACGGCCGGGTGCGGGCGGCAGGCCTCCACGAGGAGCTGTGGGAGCACGACCCCGACTACCGGGCCGTCTTCGCCGCCGGGACGGGGACGAGGACGAGGACGGAGGTCGCAACATGACCGAGGGGGAGACCTGGCGCCGGGTGGCGCCCGAGGGCCGCCGGTTCCTGCGCAGCCACGAGCGCGCCCTGGCGAGGCTGGCGGGATGGTCCCTCCTCGAATCGGCGCAGACCTTCCTCGGCGGCTACGGAGTGGCCCGCGCCCTCGACGACGGCTTCCTCGCCGGCCGCACCGGCACCGGCCTCGCCTGGCTGGCCGCGGCGGGAGCCGGTGCACTGATCGGCGGGTTCGCGCTGCGCGGCGTGTTCGCCGGACTCGCGGACCTCGTGGAACCGCTGCGGGACGGCCTGGTGCGGCGGGCGGTACGGCAGGCGCTGGACCGCGCGGTGGCCGACCCTGCGCGCGCACCCGACGCGGGCGCGGTGTCCCGGCTGACCCAGCAGACGGAAATGGCCCGGGACTCCTTCGCCGGGCTGGTACTGACGGTCCGTTCCTTCGTCTTCACCGCCGTGGGCGCCTTCGCGGGCATGGCGGCCCTGGCTCCGGTACTGCTCCTCGTCGTGCTGCCGCCCCTGCTGCTGGGCGTGGCGGCCTTCCTGGCCACGCTCCGTCCCATGGCCTCCGTACAGCGCCGGTCCCTGGACACCGACGAGGCGCTGGCCGACCGGCTGGGCGCGCTGGGGGAGGGGCTGCGGGACATCGTGGCCTGCGGTGGGCAAACGGAGGCGCGAGCCCGCGTGGAGCCGCTGATCGCTGCCCAGGAGCGGCTGGCGCGCACCCTCGCGCGCTGGGCCGCCCTGCGCACCCTGGCGCTCGGCGCGGCCGGCCGGCTACCGGTGATCGCGCTGCTCGCCGCGACGCCCTGGCTGCTCGGGCAGGGGGTCACCACCGGGGCGCTGGCCGGCGGCCTCACCTACGTGGTGCAGGCGCTGCTGCCCGCCCTCAACACCCTGATGACCGCGCTGGGTTCGGCCGGCACCCGGCTGCTGGTGGTCCTCGAGCGCTTCTGTGAACCTCCGCCGGAGCCCCCCGACGCCCGCCGCACGGGCGGGGCCGCGGAGCCGGGGGAGCCGGTGGAACCGGTAGGACCGGGGGAGCCCGACCCGGCGGCCGAGTTCCGGGGCGTCACCTTCGCCTACGGCCCTGCGGCGGCACCCGTGCTCGACGGCCTAGACCTGGAGGTGCGGGTGGGGGAGCACCTCGCGGTGGTCGGGCCGAGCGGCATCGGCAAGTCCACGCTCACCGCCCTGCTGGCAGGAATGCTGCCACCCGGAGCGGGGACGGTCCTCGTCGCCGGCGCCACCGCCCTCCGGGAGCCGGGGGCCACGGGCCCGGACTCGCGGCGGACCCTGCTGCCGCAGCAGGCCTACGTGTTCACCGGTACCGTGCGGGAGAACCTGACTCACCTGTCCTCGGGCCCGGACGGATCGGTGCCCCAGGACGCCGAACTGCTGCGCGTCGTAGGCTCCCTGGGGCTCGAGGGCCTCGTCGAGCGGCTGGGCGGCCTGGACGGCGAGGTGTCCCCCCGGGTGCTGTCCCGGGGAGAGTGCCAGCACGTCGCGCTCGCCGCCGCCTACCTCTCCCCGGCTCCGCTGCTGCTGCTCGACGAGGCCACCTGTCACTTGGATCCGCGGACGGAGGAGCGCGCCGAGCGCGCCCTCGCCGAGCGTCCGGGCACCCTGGTCGTCGTGGCCCACCGCGTCTCGTCCGCGGCCCGCGCCGACCGGGTCCTCGTCCTCGACGGGACCCGAGCCGTGTGCGGGACGCATGCGGAACTCCCGGAGCTCTCGCCGCTCTACCGAGATCTGGTGGGCGGCTGGCACGGGACCGCGGAGGCATGACGCCGAACGACGCGACCGCCGCTGATCACACCCAGCCCGCCCCCTGGGATATCCGGATCGCGTCGATGAGGTTGCGCCCACCGGTCTTCCGGGTCGCCGCGGCGATGTAGTTGCGTACCGTTCCGCTCGCCAGGTGCAGCGTACGCGCGATCTCTGCGATGGAGTCGCCCTCCGCGGCCCGGGCCAGCACACTGAGCTCGCGCGGGCTCAGCGGCACGGGATCGGCCTCCATGAAGGCGGAGGCCAGCGAGGCGTCGATGAACCGCTCCCCGGACGCGAGCTTGCGGACCGCCCGGACGAGCCGCCCCGGAGAGCCGTCCTTGTCGACGTAGCCGCGGGCCTCGGCCCCGAACGCGCGGTGCAGGGAACCGGGGGCGGCGGTCGACGCGAGGACCAGTACCGCGGACGACGACGCGAGGACCTGACGGTCCGCGCGTCCTCCGTCCGCCAGTGCGGCCGTCGTCCCCGGACAGTCGAGGTCGACGACCGTGACGTCTGGTCGTAAGGATTCGGCCTGGCGCACCGCCGTGCGCCAGCCCGCCGACGTGACCTCGAAGGGGCCTTCCGATCTCAGCAGCGCGGCCAGTGCCGACCGGACCAGGCTGACACTGTGCAGGACGAGGACCTTCGTCATCGTGTGGTCTCCTCGGTAGACGAACCAACGGCACCACGCGGCTGCCCCCGTACGGTGGAGATGGAACGTCACCGCGGGGGGCGCGCGGGGGCGCGCGGGCAAGTTGGCCGAGACACCGCGGAATTCGGGCTTCCCTTAGGCGGGGAACCCCCTTGAAGACCGGTTCCCTCCCGCCCCGACCGTCGCCGGGGCCGGGGTCAGACCTTGCGCCGGCGGGCCATCACCCAGGAGAACAGCCCGAAGAGAACCAGCCCGACGGCGACCGCCACCAGCAGCCAAGGACCCGCCCCGGTACGGGTGAACGACCTCAGGGTGTCGTCGAGCCCCTTCGCCTGCGAGGCGTCGTGGCGCAGCGCCGCGTACACGACGAAGCCGCCGGCCGCGGTCCACACCGTCCCCCGGGCCAGCCCGCCGCTCACTCCGAGGAAGTCGACGGTCTTCCGCCACCGCGCCGAGGCCCCGCCCATGGCGAGGTGCTTGCGGAAGGTGCGCCGGGCCGCCTGCACCGCGATGACCACCCCCGCCACGGCGATCCCCAGCCCGGCGGCGCCCACCAGCCACTGGCCGGCGGGCAGTTGCAGGGCCGTGGCCGTCACATCGCGCGACTGCTCGTCCCCGGAGCGTCCGCCGCCCGCCGAGAAGCGGAGCACGGAGAAGGCCACGACGGCGTAGAACACGGATCTGCCCGCCGAGGACAGCCGCTTCACCGGCTTGTCCCCGCCGGGCCCCGCCGCCCCGAACACGGCTTCCGACAGGCGCCACAGCGCCATGCCCACGAGCCCGACGCCCACGGCCCAGACGAGGAAGCCGCCGAAGGGCTTCCCGGAGAGTTCCTGGAGGGCGCCCTGCCGGTCGGCCTCCGCTCCGCCGCCACCCAGGGCGACGCGTACGGCCAGCATCCCGATCAGTACGTACAGCACCCCGCGCGCCACCAGGCCGCAGCGTGCCGTGACCTCCCGGCCCCGGCCGCCCCGGGAAGCGGTACGGGCGCCCTCGCGCGCGAGCCCGGTTCCCACCGCGGGTCAGATCTCGCCGCGCCAGGCGCCCGTGGCGACCCCGCGCGATTCGATGAAGAGCTTGAACCGCGTCAGGTCACCCGCGACCTGACGCTTGACGAAGCCGAGCTTGTCCGCGGCCGCCTCGGCCAGACCGTCGGGCACCCAGCTCATGTGCAGGACGACCTTCGTGGTTCCCGCGTCGAGCGGCTGGAAGGTGACGAGCCCGGCCTGGCGGGGCTCCCCGTCGACCGTGATCCATGCGACGCGGCGGTCCGGGAGCTGCTCGGTGATCTGCGCGTCGAACTCGCGCTGCACTCCGTTCACGTTCGTCACCCAGTGGGTGAGCGTGTCCGTGCGCTGGACGATGCGCTCGACCCCCTCCATGAAGGCGGGGAACTCCTCGAACTGCGTCCACTGGTTGTAGGCCGTCCGTACGGGGACGTTGACCTCTACGTACTCCTCGACGTGCGACATGTGCACCTACCCCTTCCCTGTGATCGGCGGCCCGCACCCCGCGGTGCGGGACCTGCCGCCGGACATTCGCAGACGCGGCTACCCCCACCCGGGATCCCCATGCGCGGCCCGAGCGGCGCCGGCCGGCCGGTACGGTGCGCGTACGGACGAGGACCCAGGGCACACGAGGGCCATGACCGTACTGAAGACAACCGTCCTCGTCCTCGACAGCGCCGAACCGGAGCCCCTGGCCCGGTTCTACGCCGAACTGCTCGGAGCCACGGCCGGCCCGGCCACCGGGGACGGGGACCTGTTCCTCGTCACCGGCAGCTCCGGAGCGGTCCTTGGGATCCGCCGCGACCCGAACCACGCACCCCCGAGCTGGCCCGCACCGCAGGACTCCCAACAGGCCCATCTGCGGATCCTGGTGTCACCCGATTCCCTCGACGAGGCCGAACGCGAGGCCGTTGCTCTCGGAGCCCGGCCGGTGGCGGCCGAGGACGACGGCAGTCAGCTGGACCACCGCACGACGCTGCGCCGGTTCAGCGACCCGGCGGGCCACGCCTTCGTCCTCGCGGCCGATTCATGACCCTCCGAGCCGTCGCCACGTGCTAACCCTGCTGTCCCGACGGATTGGGCTGTTTCACGGGTTGGGGGGACTTGAGCACGGGTGGAGTGAGGGTCGGAGGGACCATGGAAACGGTGGGGGGGATGCTCCACGCGGGTTCTGCCGAGAGGTAGGTGTCGCTGAACGCGAGACGGTCGCCTTCGGGCCCGCCGAGTTCGTTGACCCGGTACTCCAGGAGCACGCCGGTCGCCGGGTCGAGGACGAGCCTCCAGCTCCGTGTGTCGCTCCGCATCTCCACGGCCGTTCCGGTGCGCCCGGCGGCGTCCTTGACCGGTCCCACGAGCGTGATGCCCGGGGTGTCGGCGAGTGCTTCGAAGAGCGCGCCGCGTACGGCCGGTTCGAGTGGTGCCCGCGACAGCAGGTTTGCGGCACCGTTGAAGAAGAGGTCCGGCGCGATCGCGTCGCCACCTGTCAGGCGGGTCCGGAGCTCCTGTGCGTTCGTCGGCAGGGAGGGGAGGTCGTCCCAGGTGATGTCCTTCTCGCCGACCCGCCACGAGAAGACCTCCGGAGGGGCGAACTCCATCACCGGGCCGTCTTCCCTGCCTTGGTGGACGCTGCGGTTGCGCCCGATCCAGGAGGTCGTGATCTGCGAGGAGGGTTCGATCCGGGCGCGCACCTTCCAATAGGGGGCCTGCGGCAGCGAGCGCTCGTTCGCGGTCGCCGCGACTTCCCGCAGGAACTCGGCCGCCGTGGCGGTCGCGGCGGGACCGCGCCCGACCACCGGGTAGACGGCGACACCAGTGGCGATGACCGCGACGGCGGCAGCCGACACGAGCAGGCGCCGGAAGCGGCGGCGGCGTACAGCGGCCCGGTGCGGGGCGGCTTCCACCACGCTCCCCACCTCCGTGGCCTCCCCGGCCTCCGCGGCGACGGCCGCACGTACCGCTGCCAGCGCAGCGTCCACGGCCCGTGCGCTCGGCGGAGCCACGTCCCTTGCAGCTCGTACCCCGTCCGCGCCGGGGAAGTCGAGTACGTCGTGCTCGGTCATACGGGATCTCCTGTCAGACGTCGGGTGTACGCAACCTGCTGCATGACGGCCCGCACCCGGGTCCTGGCCCGGTGCAGCCGGGACCGGGCGGTGCCCGGCGGAATGCCGACCACAGCGGCGGCCTCGGTGGGGGTCAGCTGCTCCCACGCGACGAGCAGCAGGAGTTCCCGCTCGACATGGGGAAGCCCGGCCATCGTCCGCCGCAGCAGCGGTCCGACGGCGGCAGCGTCGAGCCGCCGGTCGACAGCGTGCCAAGGGTCGCTGGCCCGCTCGTTCGAGGCGGGCAGCTGCTGTTCCCGGTCGATGCGGCGCCAGTGGGCGGCGAGCACGTTCCGGGCCACACCGAACAGCCAGGTCCTGGCCGTGCCCAACTCGGGGTCGAAGCTCTTGCGGCTGCTGAACGCCTGCAGCCACACCTCCGCGAGCAGATCATCGGCCGCGGCCGGCGCGCGGCGCGCCAGGTAGCCGTGCAGCACGCCCGACATCCTGACCACCAGCACTTCGAACGCCCGGGCGTCCTTGGCCGAGCGGCCCAACAATCTGTCGTCCGTCTCCGTCTCCGTATCCACCAAGCCACCTCTCACCAGCCGTGCACGTCACGACCTCACCCCGTACTTGTCGGAGGAAGCAAAAGCGTTCGCGCCCCCGCCGCGCAGTCTCGCTGGTCGACGAAACGTCTCTTCTGCAGCCTGGAATCCGGGCGTCTTGGAGAAGCTGTTCCTGTTCCTGTTCCTGTTCCTGTCCCTGGCGTGGGTCGAGGAGTTCGACGAGGAGGGCTCTGCCGTCGGCGCGGCCAGGAGGACGTCACGGATTGCTGCCCGCGCCCGTCTTCATTCCGTTGCCGTGGACCGTTCGCCGAGGTCGTCCCCGGGGCGGCGATCCACGGGTTTACCCCGCCGGGAAGCGGCAAGACGAGCGGCATGCCCACACACACGCGAGTGCATTCCAGAGGAAGCAGCCGAGCGGGCCGCGTCGTCGCGGTCGTGGCTGACGTCATGGCCTTCGTCATCGGCCTGTGGATCCTGCTGTACCTGCTGGAGGCCAACCAGGCCAACTCCCTGGTGGACTTCATCCACGACGCGGCGAGCTGGCTGGCCGGCTGGTCCTACGACCTGTTCACCTTCGACCGCGAATGGATCCAGGTGGTGGTCGGCTACGGCATCGCAGCGGTCGCCTACCTCGTCATCGGTCACGCCGTCGCCGGCCGGCTCTACCGCCGCTGACCGGCGCGACCACCACCCCTGCCCGACCCGCGCCGGTGCCCCCGGAGAGAGGCTGGAGCCCCTGGATCAGTCCTGCGAGTCGCCGAAATCGGGCAGGGTGACCGAACCGTCCGAGGCGAGGGGGAAGCCCGGGTTGTACGCGATCTCCCAGGCGTGGCCGTCCGGGTCCACGAAAGCACTGGAGTAGAACCCGATCGCATTGACGGCCGCGGGCTTGGTGATCCTGCCGCCGGCCCCTCGTACGGCGTCGAGCAGCGCGTCCACCTCGGCCTCGGAGCGGACGTTGTGAGCCAGGGCGATCCCACCGAACCCCGCGGCCGGTCCGGGCTCCAGGCCGCAGTCGCGGGCGAGCTTCTCCCGATCCCACAGCACCAGCGCGAGCCCGCCGGCCTGGAAGAAGACCGTTTCCTCGACCTCCTGTCCGCGCCAGCCCAGGGCCTCGTAGAAACCCTTGGCACGAGCGAGGTCGGAGACTCCCAAAGTGACCAGGGTGATGCGCGGTTCCATGCGGTCACAGTAGAACGCCCTGCTCGGCAGTGGCCGCCCACCACGCGGAGGCCGCTGGGGTCAGGCCAGGCCGGCTTCGATGGCCCGCCGGACGGCGGCCGCCCGGTCCGGGATGCCGGCTTTGGCGAACAGGTTGTTGATGTGGGTCTTCACGGTGGCCTCGCTGACGAAGAGCTTCTCGGCGATTCCCCGGTTGGGCAGGCCCTGGCCGATCAGCGCGAGGACTTCGCGTTCGCGGCGCGTGAGGTCCTCGGGCAGGGCGGCGGATCCCGGCACGGCCGCATGCGTGGCCGGGGCCGTGTTCCGGACGGTGGCGAGCAGCCGGTCCTGTACTTCGCGGTCGAGTACGGACTGCCCGGCGGCGGCCGCCCGGATGGCGCGGGTGATGTCCTTGCGCCCCGCGTTCTTCGTCAGGTAGCCGCGGGCTCCCGCGCCCAGTGCGCCCAGGATCGAGTCGTCGTCGGCGAAGGTGGTGAGCACGACCACCGCCACCTGCGGGTACTGCTCGCACAGTCTGCGGGTCGTCTCGATCCCGTCCATGACGGGCATCCTCAAGTCCATCAGTACGACGTCCACCGGACCGGCGGCGACGGCCGCCAGCACCTCCGTGCCGTCGGCGGCGGCCGCCACGACGTCGATGTCCTCGGCGAGGCCCAGTACCGCGGCGAGCGGTTCCCGGACCGCGGCTTGGTCATCGGCGACGATCACCCTCAACCTACGGAGCTCCTCGGTCGGTTCGCTCATCCCGGGATCACTGCCTCCACGTGCCATCCGCCCCGGTCCGGCCCTTCGGTGACGGGGCCGGCGGTGACGGTTCCATCCAGTAGTGCGACGCGTTCGCGCATTCCGATCAGGCCCATCCCGCTGCCGGGCCCCGTGTCCGCCGGGCGCGTGCCGGGACCGTTGCGGATCCTCAGCGTCGTCGATGAGGCGGCGAATCCCAGCTCCACGCGGACGGAGCCCCCCGGCGCGTGCCGGGCGGCGTTGGTGAGCGCCTCCTGGGCGATCCTCAGGAGGTTCTGGGTCACCCGGGTGGGGAGTTCGCGGGCGGTGCCGGTCACGGTGAGGCCGACGTGGCGTCCCGCGGATTCGACCATCGCGGTCAGGCTCTCCACGAGCGGCAACGCGTCCTCGCGCAGCGCGTGTACGGTCCACTGCGCCTGCTTCAGGCTCTCTTTGACCAGGGCGTGGGCTTTGGCATTGGCTTCCCGGACCTTCTCCAGGTCGCCGGTGTCGATCAGCGCGTCGACCAGTTCCAGCTGCATGTTGATCCCGGCCAGCGAGTGCGCCAGTACGTCGTGCACGTCCCGGGCGATCCGCCCGCGTTCGCTCAGCACGGCCGTCCGCGCCTCGGCCCGGGCGGCGCGTTCGGCGGACTCGGATGCCTCGATCACGGCCCGCACCGCCTGGCGCTGGCTGCGGTTGAGGATGCCGACCAGGACGGGAGCGCCGGTGGCGAGGCCGAGCAGCCACGGCAGCTGATGGTGCCCCGGCCCCAGATCGAAATAGATGGCGCCGGCGCAGAGCACGCTGCAGAGTCCCGCGAGCGCCAGGGCCCGCTTGGTCTCCAGCCGGTGTCCGATGTGACCGGACAGGAAGAACGCGAAGAGGTACCCCGTGCCGCTGCTGAGGCCGATCAGGGCGGCCGCGGCGACGACACCGCCGGCCAGCCAGGCGGGGGCGAACCGCTGGGTCGCCGCGTTCTCGGGCAGGCCGCGGGCCAGCAGGGCGGCCGCGCTGACCACGAAGAGGACGGCGACGGCGAGCCCCCGGCCGCTGAGGCCCATGGGCCGGATCGTCACGGCTCCGACGGCGACGACCGCCAGGGTCAGTGCCCACCGGACCCTCGGGTCCTGTCCGGGAACCGGACGCGACTCCGCCTCCGGGGACGGTGCCGTTCCCGGAGGCGGAGGGATCTTCGTCGGGGGCATGCGCCGAACATACTGCAAGGTCACACCGTACGGCTGAGCACGGGCGCGGGGCGGGCCACCGCGTGGCTGCGGCTCCGGATGAAGATCGTCGCCAGCCGCGTGACCACTTCGGTGAGGGCCATCAGCACGAACGCAGCCACCCAGGCCTTGTCGCTGGTGATCTGGTGCGCGGCGCTGAACCGGGCGACATCGGCGGAGCCGCCGCCGTGCTCGACCCACAGCTGGAAGCCCATCCGGGCTCCCATGCCCACGACCCACAGGACCGCCGCCACCGCACCGGCCTTGATCAGGATGTGCTCCCCGTCGGTACGGACACGGGTGTAGACGCCGCCCGCGATGCCGAGTGCGGCGCCCACGGCAACCAGGACGCCGATCAGCACCAGGTCGTTGCCGGCGGTGGGAATGGTGTCCAGGTAGGAGTACGCCACGAAGGCCACGATCCCCAGCGGGAGCAGGAAGGTCCTGAGCTCGAGCCGGCCCTCCCGGAGCTGCCGGAACACGATCAGGAGGAGGGCGATGTCGGTGATCCACTCGGTCGTCGTCATGCCCTCAAGCCTGCTGTGCGGCGGCCCACGACGCCTGGACCCAGGGGTGGAGAAGGGGGTGGAGATCGACGGCTCCACCCGTCAGGCGGGTCGTGTCGCGTAGCAGAAGAAGTGCTCCTCGGGCCCCGCGAGGGGGTCCGCGGGTACGAAGGACGACGTGTGGTGGTGGAGCACTTCGAGGCCGGCCGCGGTCAGCTGCCGCAGGTGCTGGTCCGCGGACAGGCTGCTGACGGTCACCGGATGGCCCATCCACTCGATGTCCAGCTCCCGGATGTCCCCCGGGACCGTGGCCAGCACGAGGTGCCCGCCGGGCGCGATCCAGGAGGCCATCCGGTCGAGGGCGGCCGCGACGTCCTCCTGGTCCATGACCAGGAGGGGGAAGAAGGAGCACACGGCGTCGAAACCGGCCACCGGGGGGACGTACGTGCGGACATCGGCCTGCTCGAAACGTGCCCCTGGCACTCGGACGCGGGCCGTCTCGACCATGGCCGCCGAAACGTCGATCCCGGTCACGGCATGCCCGGCGCGGGAGAGCACCTCCGCCGTGGGCCTGCCGGTGCCGCTGCCCACGTCCAGCACCTGAGCTCCGGCGGGCAGCCGCCCCACGAGCCAGTCCAGGGCCTTCAACTGCTCGGGCACGGAACCGAACAGGTCGTCGTATCGCTCACCCAGCGCGTCAAAGACCTCGGCCGCGCTCTTGCGTCGGATCATGTCCCCTCCTCGTACCGGCTGTTGCCACGGTACCGGCGGCTTCGCCCCAGCGCCCCCATCCGGCCTCCGTCGCCCGCAGGTAGCAGCAGCCCGTCGTGCGGGCGGGCCTGCCGCATGCCGCCGGGGGGAGGACTGGCATGCGGCAGAGCCCGCTCCGGAAGGCGCCCACCGGCGAGGTGTTCGCTTCCGGCATCCACGCGTCTGTCCCGCCCTCCCTGCCTCAAACACTCTTCTGCCCATGAGTGCTGAGAGGGGGGCAGGGCCCGTGGGGGTGCGCTGCGCGCCTCTGAGGTGGTGTCAGCGGGTGTGGTGGTGGAGTCCCCGCTGGCCGGGGAGGTTGTTCGGCCGCGGTGCGGCAGTACGCCGGTGCGTGGCCCGTCGGCGTCGGCCGGGGAAGGGGTTGCGCCGCGCGGGCGCGCTGGGAGCCAGGGCCAGCAGGCCGACGAGAGCGGCGACCGCGACGAGGATGAGCGTGGTGACGAGGGTCATGTTCCTGCCTTCCGTCGGGTTCGGACTGCCTGTCGCTACTTCTTGTTACCGAAATGCACGCCTATAAACACGTTCGGTGACATCCGGTCGTGTCCTCGCCGCGTTCATGAGCCTCGACTCGGCAGAAATTGCCGTCCGCCGCGGCCATGCCCCGTAGAGGTGGAGCGCGTACACGTCGACGGGGACATCGCCGTCGCCGAGCTGTACTCGACCTCGACCACGAACGAAGGCGCCCCGTTCGCCAACCGCCACTGCTGGGTGTGCCGCTTCGACGGCGACACCATCGTGGAAGTGCGGGCCTACCTTGACTCGGCCATGGTGGCCTACACCGTCCTGCGCAACGAGGCGGGGCAGGCGCAGTAGGCGCGGGGAGCGGAGGAGTGTCAGGCGTTCGGGTCGAAGGGGATCCCGGCCGGTTTGGCCTCCGTCAGGTGGAAGGCGAAGGAGCCGTCGCGCAGGCCGAAGTGCGCGCTGCCGAAGTCGGCCTGGCTGAGCCGGTCCCGGAGGTTCCCAACAGCCGGCCCTACGGCGTGATGGTGTGCTGGACGGGACGGACCCCCACCCCAACGGGAGGAACCATGAACACCGCCCTCAGCACACAGCGGACCGGCCCGAGCAGGAGCAGCGACGACCTCACGCTGACCCCGCTGCCCCACTGGCAGTCGATCGCGGAGGCCGTCCTGCACAAGGGCGCCTGCGGCGCCCCGTGCATCCACGCCTGCCTCACCCGGGCAACGGGCCGACACGGACAGGACCGCTCTCGCTCACGGGACGCGGGCGGTCCACTCCTCGGTGGAGAACTTCGTCCTCGCCAGCTCGCGGGCCCGGGCCAGCTCCTGCTCCGTCACGGTGTCCTCCGCCAGCCCGTAGCGCGCGCGGAAGACCCCGACCATGCGCTCGATGACCTCCTCGCGGGAGAGACCGGTCTGCCGGCGCAGCGGGTCCACGCGCTTCTTGGCGCTCTTCGTCCCCTTGTCCGAGAGCTTCTCGCGGCCGATCCGGAGCACCTCGGTCATCTTGTCGGCGTCGATGTCGTAGGCCATCGTCACGTGGTGCAGCACGGCGCCCCCGCCGGCCACGAACCGCTTCTGCGCCGCGCCCGCGATCTTCCCCGCCTCGGTGGCGATGTCGTTCAGGGGCTGGTACCAGGCCTTCACGCCCATCTCGCCCAGCGCGCCGAGGACCCAGTCGTCGAGATAGGCGTACGAGTCGGCGAAGGACAGTCCCGAGACCAGGGACTCCGGTACCGAGAGCGAGTACGTGATGGTGTTGCCGGGCTCGATGAACATGGCCCCGCCGCCGGAGATCCTGCGCACCACCGTCATGCCGTGCCGCCCGGCCCCCTCGGGGTCCACCTCGTTGCGCAGGGACTGGAAGCTGCCGATGACCACGGCCGGCGCACCCCACTCCCACACCCGCAGGGTCGGCGGCCGGTTCCCGGCGGCGACCTCGTGGGTGAGGACCTCGTCCAGCGCCATGTGCAGGGCGGGGTCCTGCGGGGGCATGCGGATCAGCCGCCAGTCGTGCGCGGACCACTCGGTGGCCTGCGCCAGCGCGCGGCGCACCGCGATGGCGATGCCCTCCGCGCTCACCCCGAACATCTGAGTCCCGGGCGGCAGCGCCGCGGTGATCCGGGCGGCGAGGGAAGCGGCATCGGCGTCGACCGGAGCTCCTTCGAGGGCCCTGTCGACCGCGTCGAGGGCCTCGTCGGGTTCAAGGAAGAAGTCGCCCGAGACCCGCACGCCGCGCAGTACCTCCTGCGCCCGCTCCAGATCGACGACGACGAGTTTGCCGCCTGGAACCTTGTACTCGCCGTGCACCGAGGGACGCCCTTCCGTTTTCCGAAAAACCGAGCAAAAGTATACAAATGATGACCGTGTTGTTGGTAGGCCTGCCGGAAGGTCCCGAGCTGCTGGCCGTGCGGCAGCGCGTACAGAGCAGTCCGCACTTCCGGGTGATCGGACATGCGCAGCGTCCCGACACCGCGCTGGCGCAGGCCCGCGTGCTCCTGCCCGACATCGCCGTGGTCACCCGTGACCGCCCCGGTCCCCTCGGGGACCAGGGCAGACGGTCCCTGGTGCAGGCTCTCAGAGCCTTCGACCCGCCGACCGGGATCATCCTGCGGCGTACGGAGCTCAGCCATCCGATCGAGCCCGAGCTGTCCGCCGTCGACGGCTCCATCCACCACATCCGCCGCGGTGACGCCGACGCCCTGCAGGAGGCGCTCCTGGTCATCGGCCGGCGCCGGGCCACCTGCGCGACCGACCCCGACAGCTTCTGATCCACCGCCCGGCCGGTCGGGTCACGGTGTGTGCAGGGCGAGGGCCGCGCAGTGGCCGGCCGGGACCAGGACGTCGCTCAGGCTCCACCCCGGCAGCCGGGCCGGTACGGTGCCCGAGCCGACGTAGTCCGCGGCCGGGTTTTCCGACAGCCCGACGCCCAGGCCCTTGAGGTAGGCCTCCTTGCGGGTCCAGACCCGGGTGAAGGCCGCCGAACGGTCCCCGGGCGGGAGGGCCGCCAGTTCGGCGGCCTCCCGCGGGTGCAGGACGTCGGCCAGCTCCGGGATGGTCCGCGGCGCCACCAGCTCCTCCACGTCCACCCCGACCGGGGCGGTCGCGAAGGCCAGCAGACTGATGTCGGTGCAGTGGGAGAGCGAGAAGTGCAGGGCGCCGCCCGGGAGTACGGGACGCCCGTGCGGCTCGTCGCAGTGTGCACACGGAGCCCGCTCGACGGTCACCTCGCGCGGGACGATGCCCAGGTACGCGCCGAGCAGCCGCCGCAGCGCGACGTGCGCGCAGACGTACGCGTCCCGGTCGGCGGCCTGTACGAACTCGGCCGCGCGGGCCAGCTCCTGGGCGTCCAGCGTGCCGGGCGCGTGCCGCGCGGCGTGCACGCGGTACTCCGTGGTGTCCACGAGCCACAGCTGCGGGCTCGCGGCCACCAGTACGGCCTCTGCCGGACCGGCGTCCGACAGCCTCTCCGGGACCAGGAGTTGCTGGGTGAGTACGGACATGGGTGCCTCCTCAGGCGGCAGCGGGGACGGGGAGCTGCTCCACCGGCGCCGGCTCCTCGGCCCGCGCGGGGTGGCGCAGGGCGAGTACCGCCGCCACCGGGGAGACGAAGGCGATCGCACCGCACAGCAGCCACGTGGTCTGGACGCCCAGGACGAGGGAGAGCGAGCTGAAGACGGCGATGGAGATGGGGGCGGTGCCGATCCCGGCCAGGGCGAGGGTGGACATCGCCGCGCCCATCCGGTCCTCGGGGGCCGATTCCTGGTACAGGGTGACGATCGCGGGGCCGTTGAGGCCGGACAGCAGCCCGACCCCGGCGGCTACGGCGGTGAGCGAGACCACGGACGGCATCAGGGCCATCACGAGGATCCCGGCGGCGAGACCGGCGCCGGTGACGACGAGGCGCACGAACATCGGGATGCGGTGCGCCATCGCGGCGCCCACCGCGCTGGAGCCGAGCGCGCCCACGCTGAAGGCCGCCAGCACCACGCCCACGGCGCTCACGCCCCAGCCGCGCTCGGACACCAGCAGCGGCAGCGCCACCTCCGCAGGCCAGCTGAACGCCAGGTCGAGGCAGAGGGCGGCGACGAACATCCAGCGCAGCCGGGGGTGGGCGGCGAGCAGGCGGAAGCCGTCGCCGGAGCGCTTGACCAGGGAGACGCCGGGCTCCGGCTTCGGGCGGACGAACCCGTGGGTGACGTGGAGCAGGCAGCCGAGCCAGATCGCCCCGGTGACGGCTCCGACCAGCATCGCCAGCCACAGCTCCCCGACGGTGATCAGGAACGCTCCGGCCGGGGCGCCGAGGATGGGCGCGACGCGCAGCACCATCGAGTAGAGGGAGTTGGCGCGGGCCAGCTGGTCGCCGCGGGCGAACATCGGCAGCAGGACACCGGAAGCCGGTCCGGCGAGGCCCAGCAGGACCCCCTCGATCAACGCGATCACCACCAGCGGCCACAGCTCGTGCGCGGTGGCGGTGACCACGGCCCCCGCGGCGAGCAGGACGACGCGGGCGGCCGTGGTGCGCAGGAGGATGAAACGCGGCCCGAGGGTGTCGGCCACCGCCCCGCCGAAGATCAGCATCAGGGCGCGGGGCACGGTGGCGGCGAGCATCAGCAGGGTGACCGCACCGGTCCCGCCCAGCTCGACGGCGGTCCAGTTCATGGCGATCAGGAGGGCGAAGCTGCCGAGCTGCACGGCGGCCTGGCCGCCGACGAGGGAGCCGACCCGGCCCCACTGGACCGGTTGTCCGGGCTGCGGGGTCTGCTGTACGGGGGTGTCCATGGTGCACCTGTTCTCTGTGTGGACTGGGAGAGCTGAGGGAAGGGCGGGAAGGGCGGGGTCGTTCACTGCCGGCGGTCACCGCGGTGGCGGGGGCCGGCGAGGGCGGTGGCCACGGCCCGGCGCGCGGCGCGCGCCAGGTCGGAGCCGCGGAGGGCGCCGCCGTACGTCCGCAGGTCCAGGCGGCCCCCGAGGTGTCCGAGTCCGGCCGCTCCGAGCGCCCGGTAGGCGGCGATGGTCGCGGCGGCGGTGGCCGCCGGGCCCGCCGGAAGGACGGGGGCCACGCTGACCCCCGGTACCTCCGAGAGCCGGAACCGCCCCCGGACGCACGCCGCCCGCCGGTGGTGCCCGGGCGGGCCCGTGAGCCGGCCGTCCGGCCCGGACCGCGGGGCGGGCCGCCCGGGCCCCGGACCGACGGTGGCGACGGCGCGGGCGGCGCGCCGGTCCGGGCCTGCGGCCCTCATGAGGGGGTCCCGAGCGCAACGGCTGCTACGGCTCCCGCCACCGGGGTGTCCGGCGACCACAGGTCCGCCGGATCCAGATCGGTGACGCTGTACTTCCCCAGGGCGCTGACCAGCAGCCGCAGCTCCAGGGCCAGGGCCTCGACCAGCCGGACCAGCCCCGCCTCGGGGTCCTCGTCCACCGCGAGCAGGGCCGCCCGGCCCAGGCCCACCGCGGTCGCGCCCAGGGCCAGGGCCCGCGCGGCCCGGCCGCCCTCCCAGATCCGGCCCGTCGCGAGCAGGTCCCCGCCCGGGCGGCCGATCCGGCGCAGGCACTCCCCGAGCGGCAGCCCCACCTGGTCGAGGAACACCCGCGGCGCCCAGCCGGTGCCGCCCTCGGCGCCGTCCACCGTGACCGCGTCGGCGCCGGCCACCCACGCAGTGGCAGAGGCCTGGGCGATGTCCCGGCCCGGGTGGAACTTCACCCAGGTACGGGCCAGCGGGAAGTTGTTCCGCATGAACCGCAGCTGCTGGCGGACGATCTCCTCGGTGAAGGTGCCGGGCGTCGCGCACCGCAGCAGCCTCCCGTCGGGGTCGCCCAGGAGGTCCCGTACGGCGAACTGCCCGGCCAGCCGGTCGGCTTCGGCCGCGCCCACCACCGTCATGCCGCCGAGTCCGGGCTTGGCGCCCTGGCCCACCTTCAGTTCGAAGCCGAGCCGCCCCGAGTCGCGCAGCGCCCGGGTCCCCGGATCGCTGTAGAGCAGGTTCCAGACCTCGGAGTCGGCGTCCTCGGTGGACTGCTGGACGACCACGCCGCCGACCCCGTCCGGAAGGGACTCCGCGTAGGCGGCCACCCGCTCCAGCAGGGCCGAGCGGGTGGCCCCGCCGTCGCCGCCACGGGCGTACCCGTGCACCGGCACCATGTTCTCGCCGATCACCATCGGGATGCCGAGCCGCGCCGCCTGCCGCCCGGCCGCCACCCCGAGGTCGCCGCTGCCGGCCCGGGTGGATCCGAACGCCGAGAGGTAAAGCGGCAGTCGGGCCGTGAATCCGCCGATCGACGTGTCCAGGGCCACGTCCTCGTACGAGGGCTCGCGGCCCAGGTCGATCAGCTTCTCGAGCCGCCGCGGCATGAACACCGGCGGCACGATCCGCAGCGCGTCCAGGGCATCGGGCGTTTCGGGCGTGCCGCCGCTGCCTGCGGCATACCCGGCCCCGAAGAGCTCTGCCCCGTAGGCGTCCGCCGCCGGGAACACCTCCGCCGTGCCCGCCCGGGCTCTCGCCCGTACCGCCCGCTCCGGGAAGCCCGGAGCACCCAGTGCGCTCACGGCGCGATCACCCCCGGCAGCTTCGGGTAGGCGCTGACCTGCCAGAGGGCGTCGAGCCCGGTCAGGTAGCGCACCAGTCGCTGCAGCCCCATGCCGAAGCCGGCGCTGGGCTCGATGCCCTCGCGGGCCAGCTCCAGGTACCAGGCGTACTTGGCCGGGTTCTCGCCGCTCTCCCGCATCCGGGTCACGATGGCCGCGTAGCCCGACTCCCGCTCGCTGCCGCTGACCAGCTCGCCGTATCCGCCGTGTGCGATCAGGTCGAAGTTGCGCAGTACGCCCGGCCGTTCGGGGTCCTCGCGGTCGTAGAAGCCGCGCGATCCCTTGGGGTAGTCCTCGATGAAGAACGGCCGGTCGGCCTCCAGGGAGAGCACCTTCTCGCCCTCCCAGTCGATCTCCGCGTCAGGACTCTGCGGGTGGCCCTGCCCGATGAGCCGGGCCACCGCCTCCTCGTGCGTGCAGGAGTCGAACTTCCCGGACCGCAGCTCGGCGAAGTCCAGCTCTTCGCGGCCCAGTTCGCGCAGCACCTCGGGGACCGCCGTCCACACGTGCTCGACCACGCTGGTCAGCAGCCCGGCCGCGATCTCTTGGACGTCGGCCCGGCTGCCGCCCGCCATCTCCACGTCGATCTGGTGGAACTCCACGAGGTGGCGGCCCGTGCCCGCGGTCTCGGGGGGTTCCACCCTGACGTTCGGGGCGATGTAGAAGAGGCGCGGAAAGCCCTTGAGGGAGGCCTGCTTGTAGAGGATCGCGCTCGTCATCAGCTTGTACGGCTGTCCGTAGTAGTCGACGTCCAGCGCCTTCGCGCCGCGCCCGCCCGGGTCGGTGACCGGGCCCACCAGCGGCGGCAGCAGCTCCACGAAGCCCTCGCCGCGCAGGAACTGCCGCGCCGCGTGGAGGGCTTCCTGCTGGACGAGCATCGCGGACCGCAGCTGTGGGGAGCGCAGGTGCTCACCCAGCGGGGGAGGGGTCGAGAGGTCCATGTCGGTTCCTGTTCCTGTTGCTCTTCGTGGACGGCGTCGTGGTCGTGTTCGTGGGGTACGGGTGTTCACGCGGGGGCCCGGACGGCCCGGGCCCCGGGCCGGGCTCCGATCGCTCCCCGGGAGCCGGTCGTCGGCGGGCCGTCGTACTGGGATGCCACCCGGCCCAGAGCCGCCAGCAGCCCGTCCGAGGTCATGGACCCCGCGGACCGCGGCGCACGGCGACCCGTCGCGCGACGGGGAGCGACCGGCATCGAGCCGGTCTCGGACCAGCGCAGCCGTCCGCCCGCGTCGATGAAGCTCCGTGAGCGCCCGGCGTTGTCGGGGTGCAGGCAGTACGGGACGTCCAGGACTCCCCGCGCGAAAGCGGTCCGCAGGGCCTTCCCGAGGTCGTCGCCGAAGTCGAGGACGGCCTCCACGAAGGCCCGGGCCTCCCGGTACACCTCGCTGTCCGCGGGCTCCGCCGCCTCGCGCGGCGGCCCGGTCAGCGCCGCCGTCGCCGCGGCCGTCTCCAGGGCGCGGACGTTCTCCAGCACGGTGGGGATCCGGTGCGCCTCGGCGGCCGTCTTGACGATCAGCCGCTGCGCCCCCGAGGTCACGGCCAGCCGCGCCGAGGCCTCCAGCAGCCGGGTGGCCCCGCGCCCGGTGTGCGGGAAGACGCCCATGTAGGTGTAGAGGACGACGTGCCGGTCCACCTCCGGCGGCAGGAACTCCGCGGCGAGCCGGTGCAGTGCCCGGACCGCCTCCGCGTCCTGCCCGGGGTCGGTCTGCTGCGCGTAGCTGAGGGACACGCTGCGGATGCCGTGCCGGACGAAGAACAGGCCCTCCAGCAGGCTGATGGCGACCAGTAGCCCCGGCGGGCAGAGCTGGCCCAGCATGCAGCCGCCGAAGCTCTCCACGTGCGCCACCCGCGGCGCCGGGACGAGCGAGGCGAGCAGTTCGCAGCAGTGCGCCCAGTTCTCCACGGACTCGGCGAGCGGGGTGCGCCCGTAGGGCAGGCAGTACGAGACCGGTCCCCCCTCGGTGGCGTCCAGCCCGGCGGCGGCGAGCGCCCGGACGATCGGCTCCGGCCGGGACGAGCCGTGGCGCACCTGGACGGGGAAGCCGGCGTCGAGCACGCCCGCGAGCAGGCCGCGGGTGAGCTCGGCGGAGTGGGTGGTGATCGGGTAGCCGTTGAGCGGGGTGCCCTCGGCGAGGGCGTCGCGGGCCGCGGCGTGGTCGCCGACCCGGGTGTAACTGTCGATGGTGAGGGTGCCGACCGTGGTGGCCACGGCGGACTTGGTGCGTTCCAGGCCGCCCCGCATGCGGTGCGGATCGCCGAAACCCATCCGCGGCTGGACGACGAGCTGTCCGGAGGCGGCGGCGCCCGCGACGAACGAGCCGAAGGAAACGGAGGGAGCGGAGGAGGCGGCCACGTCCGGTGCGGCGAGCGTGGCGGCGTTCACACGACGGCCAGACGGGTGGCCCGCGGGGTCCCGAGGGAGGCGAGGAAGGCCTTCAGGGCGCCGACGTCACCGTCGTCGAAGACGGCGTCGCAGCCCGCGTCGAGGAGCCGTGCCCGCTGCTCCGGGTCGGCCGCGCCGGCCACGCCCAGCTTGCCGCCGATGACGACGGGGAGGGTCAGGCCGGTCCGGCGGACGGCGCGCACGGCGCTCAGCCCGTCCCGGTAGCCGTGCCCGTTGACGCTGCTGATGACCACGAGGCCGGGTTCCTCGGCCGCGCAGGCCGCCGTCAGCAGCTCGTCCGTCACACAGGGACCCAGATTGCGGACCGGGTGGCCGAGCTCCTCCAGGAGCAGCTGCAGATAGACCAGGTTCCATGTGTGGGAATCAGAAGCCGTACCCGTGAGAAGGATTTTCGCATTCCGTCGTCGCATACGGACGAATATAGGAAGGGACGGGTGCGCCGAGGGGAAGTTGGACCGGCAGTATGCCAGGCAGTGGGAATGCCGGAGGAATGTGCCCGGGGGAAACGGAAAACCGCGCCCCGCGGTGCGGGACACGGTTTTCCTGGGCTTTCCGAAAGGGGTCAGGCGTACTGGGCGACCAGGCTCTTGGGCCGGATGTCCGTCCAGTTCTGCTCCACGTAGGCGAGGGCCTCCGCCCTCGGGCCGGCACCCCAGACCACGTCCCAGCCTGCGGGAACGCTTGCAAATGTGGGCCACAGGGCGTGCTGTCCCTCGGCGTTGACCACGACGTGGAACGTGCCCTCGGTGTCGTCGAAAGGATTGGTCATGACAGGCTCCTCAATTTCTCGGAAAGGATACGGCCGATGAGTGCAAGCGGTTCGGGTTCGCCCATTCTGGTGTGCGGGACCCCGATGATGTGATTCTCGACGCTGCCTTCCACGTAGGGAATCCAGTGCTGCGCGAGAGTGTTCTCCGTTTCCCCGTCCTCGATGGCCGCCAGGAACAGCATGTCGGTGGCGACGGGGCGCGGGGCGTACAGGTTCATGATTTCGGCGTGGTTGATGGACGCTCCGATCACGGAGCGGATCTCCCCGTCCGAGAAGGCCCCGAGCACCGGGTCCTTCAGCCGTACCAGGCCGATCAGCGCGTCCACGTCGAACGGCGCGTCGGCCGGCTCGTCCGAGGCGTCTCCGACCAGCATGTCCCGCTTCTGCGCGGGGGTCATCGCCCGCCGCACCGGTTCGGTGGGCAGCAGGTGGACGTCCATCATCGCCAGCAGCTCGGTGCGCTCCCCGAGGTCGGCCAGCCGCACGGCGAGGGCGTGGGCGACCGTTCCGCCGAAGGACCAGCCCAGGAAGCGGTACGGGCCGTGCGGCTGGACCTCGCGGATCAGCGGGAGGTAGTCCTCCACCATCTCCTCCACGGAGGCGGGGGAGTGGCCCAGCTCGCTCAGGGCCCTGGCCTGGATCGCGTACAGCGGCTGGTCCGGGCCCAGGTGCTGGGCCAGGCCCGCGTACGGCCAGCCGACGCCGGTTCCCGGGTGGATGCAGAACAGCGGTGGCCGGCTCCCGCGCGTGCTCAGCGGGAGCACCACGCCCATCGGGTCGAAGCCGCTGGGTTCGTCGCCCAGCAGCCCGGCGACCGTCGGGGTGCGGAACAGGTCGCGGACCCCCCGCTCCAGCCCGAGCACGGTGCGCATCCGGCTCACCAGGCGCACCCCGAGCAGCGAATGCCCGCCCAGGCCGAAGAAGTTGTCGTCGATGCCCACCCCCTCCACGCCCAGGACCTCGGCGAACAGGCCGCACAGGATCTCCTCGCGCGGGTTGCGCGGGGCCCGCCCGGAGGGACGTACGGCGGGGGCGGGCGCCGGCAGGGCCTTGCGGTCCGGCTTGCCGTTGACGGTGAGCGGGATGGAGTCGAGCAGCACCGCCGCCGAAGGGACCATGTGCTCGGGCAGTTCGTCCGCCGCCCAGCGCAGCAGCCCCTCGGCGTCGAGGCCGTGGCCGGCGCGCGGCACGGCGTACGCGACGAGCCGTTTCCCGCCGGGGCCGTCCTCGAAGACGACCACCGCGACCTGTCCGACCCCCGGGTGCCGGGCCAGGGTCGCCTCGATCTCCCCGGGCTCGATGCGGAAGCCGCGCAGCTTGATCTGGCCGTCGGCCCGCCCCACGAACCGCAGTTCGCCCTCCGGGGTCCAGTGCACGAGGTCCCCCGTGCGGTACATGCGGCCGCCGTCGGCGGCGAACGGGTCGGCGACGAACCGCTCGGCCGTGAGCCCCGGCCGGCCGAGGTATCCGCGGGCCACCTGGGTGCCGGCGATGTACATCTCGCCGGCGACCCCGATGGGGACCGGGCGCAGACGTTCGTCGAGGACGTGCACCCGGGTGTTGTCCAGGGCCGCACCCAGGAACACGCCGGGCAGCGTGCGCCGTCCCGCCGGGATCCGCTGCTGGTGGGAGGCGAAGGTGGTCTCGGTCGGGCCGTACGAGTGGACCAGCACGGTGTCCGGGCAGTGGTCGAGGACCCGCTGGAGGGCGCTCGGGGAGGCCACGTCCCCGCCGGTCCAGACCTCGTCGAGGAGTTTGAGGGTGTCCAGGCCCTCGTCGGCCATGATGTGGAAGAGGCCCATGGTGAAGTAGGCCGCGCTCACGCCGTAGGTGCGGACCGTGTGGTCGAGCTCGGCGACGTCGGTGCCGTCGCCGGGCGCGATGACCAGCTGCCCGCCGTTCAGCAGCGGCACCCACAGCTCGTAGGTGGAGGCGTCGAAGCCGATCGCCGAATGGACCAGCATCCGCCGGTGGTTGGCCAGGTTCCAGCAGCGGTCCGTGACCAGCTCCACCACGTTGCGGTGGGTCACCCCGACGCCCTTGGGGCGGCCGGTCGAGCCGGAGGTGAACATCACGTACATCAGGGCGTCCTCGCCGACCGCGATCCCCGGATCGGAGCTGCCGTCCGCGTCCGGTGCCCGGTCCGTCGCCATCACCCTGATCCCGGCCGCCGCCTCCTGGAGCACGGCGGGCCGCTCCAGGTGCGACTCCTGCGTCAGGAGCACCCGCGCCGCCACGTCCTCCATGACCATGCGCACCCGCGCGTCGGGCAGCCGCGGGTCCAGCGGTACGTAGGCGGCCCCGCACTTGAGCACGGCCAGCGCCGCCACCAGCAGGTCCGGCGTACGGTCCATCAGCACGCCGACCGCACCGTCCCGGGCCACGCCGGCCGCCAGCAGCCGGTGCGCGAGCGCGTTGGCACGTGCGTCGAGGGCCGCGTAGGTCAGCGTCTCGTCCTCGTAGGAGACCGCGATCCGGTCCGGGGTACGGCGGGCCTGGGCGGCGAACCGCTCGTGGACCAGCCCGCAGGCCGCACTCGGGGTCGCCGTGTCGTTGTACTCGGTGACCAGGCGGAACTCCTCCTCGGCGGAGAGCAGGGAGATGTCCCCGATGCGCTGCCCGGGGTCCTCGGCGACCGCCCGCAGCGTGCGGGCCAGGTGCGCGGCCAGCTGGGCCGCCGTCCCCTCGTCGAAGAGGTCCGTCGCGTACTCCAGTACGCCCTCCAGCCCGTCCGGGGCGCCGTCCGCCGTGCGCGTCTCGCGCAGCGACACGGTCAGGTCGAACTTCGTGAACCCGGAGGCCGTCCCCAGCGGGGTCCCGGCCAGCGCCGCGTCCGCCGGATTCGGCGCCTCGGCGGGATGGACCTGGACCACGACCTGCACGAGCGGGTGGTGGGCGGTGGTGCGCGCCGGGTTGAGCTGCTCCACCACCAGGTCGAAGGGGAGGTCCTGATGGGCGTACGCGGCGAGGTCGGTCTCCCTGACCCGCTCGAGGAGTTCCGCGAACGAGGGGTTGCCGGAGGTGTCGCAGCGCAGTACCAGCGTGTTGACGAAGAAGCCGACCAGGTCGTTCAGCGCCTCGTCGTCGCGCCCGGCCACGACCGTGCCCAGCGGCAGGTCGCTGCCGGCGCCGTGCCGGGTCAGCGTCGCCGCCAGCGCCGCCTGGACCACCATGAACACCGAGGCGCCGTGCTCAAGGGCGAGGCGCTCCAGCCGGGCGTGCGTCCCGGAGTCCAGGGCGAGTGGGGTCGCCGCGCCCCGGTGCGTGGCCTCCGCGGGCCGGGTGCGGGCAGCCGTCAGCTCCAGGACCGGGGGCGCGCCGGCCAGGGCCTGCTTCCAGTGGGCGATGTGCGCGGCGGCGGCCTCGCCGTCGAGGGCGGCCCGCTCCCACAGGGTGTAGTCGGCGTACTGCACGGGCAGCGGCTGCCAGCCCGGAGCGCGCCCGTCCCGTCGGGCCGCGTAGGCGGCGGCCAGATCGGCCAGGAGCGGGCCGGTCGACCAGCCGTCGGCGGCGATGTGGTGCACGAGCAGCACCAGCACCTGCCCGTCCCCGTCGGCCTCTCCGTCCGCGGGATCGATCAGCGCGGCCCGGAAGGGGAGTTCGGCCGACAGGTCGAAGACGTGCCCGGCCGCCGCGTCGACGGCCGTCTCCAGCCCGCCCGGCGGAGCCGAAACCTGCTCCAGCACCGGCCGCACCGAATCCAGCACGCGCTGGTACGGCTGCCCGTCCACCGCCGGGTACACCGTCCGCAGCACCTCGTGCCGCCCCGCCACGTCGGCGAGGGCCTCGGCCAGTACGGCCGGGTCCAGCGGCCGGTCCAGCCGCAGGGCGAACGGGATGGTGTAGGAGCGGCTCGGGCCCTCCAGCTGGTCGACGAACCACAGCCGGCGCTGTGCGTACGACAGCGGTACCCGCTCCGGCCGGTCGGCGTCCGCGACCGGGAGCAGTGGCGCCCGTCCGGTGCCCGCGCCGGCCCGGGTGAGGCGCAGGGCCAGCCCGCCGGGGGTCGGGGCGAGGAACAGGTCGCGGATGCGGGCCTCCAGGCCGAGCACGGC
The DNA here is from genome assembly GCF_024213195.1 of Streptomyces sp. TBY4. Classification (GTDB taxonomy): domain Bacteria; phylum Actinomycetota; class Actinomycetes; order Streptomycetales; family Streptomycetaceae; genus Streptomyces. Next base: position 97,613 of record NZ_JANAVF010000017.1, read on the forward strand.
ACGGATCCGGTTCACCAGCCGCACGCCCATCATCGAATGGCCGCCGACCGAGAAGAAGTTGTCGTCCGGGGCCACCCGGTCGATGCCGATGACCTCGGCGAACAGGGAGCAGAGCGTCTCTACCGGCGCGGAGCCCCCGGCGGGCCGGGCCTGCACGGCCCGCACTGCCTCGGCCTCGGCCTCGGCGGCCCGGGCGAGGGCGACACGGGCCCGGCGTTCGGCGAGCCCCCGCAGCTCCGCCCCGTCCAGCAGCGGGCTCGCGGAGGGAAGCCCGTCGGGATCGGCGGCCGCGCGCGCCAGGGCCCGTACGAACACGTCCAGCAGCAGCCGGGCCGTCTCCTCGTCGAAGAGGTCCGCCGCGTACTGCCACCACACTTCCAGGGTGCCGTCCGCAGCGGCGACGCAGGCGGCACTGAGGTCGAACTTGGCTGCGCTCAGGCCCGGTTCCACGAAGCGTCCGGTGAGCGCACCGGCCGGCTCCGGGGGCTGTGCCTCCTGCTCCTGGGCCGTCAGCATCACCTGGAAGAACGGGTTGACGGCGAGTGCGCGGTCCGGGGCGAGGTGTTCCACCAGCAGGTCGAAGGGCAGTTCCTGGTGGGCGTAGGCGGCCAGGTCGGCGTCCCGGGCCCGGTCCACGAGCTCCGCGTACGGGACGTCCCCCGACACGTCGGTGCGCAGCACCAGAGTGTTCACGAAGAAGCCCACGAGGCCGTCGAGGGCCTCGTCGCCGCGGCCCGCGACCGGGGTGCCGATCGCGATGTCCGTTCCCGCGCCGACGGCGGCCAACGCCTGGGCAAGGGCAGGCTGCAGGACCATCAGGAGACTGGCACCGCGCTCCGCGCCCAGCGCGGTGAGCCGCCCGAACGCATCGGCGTCGAGCCGTGCCACGAGATCGCCGCCCCGTCCGGTCGGCTCGGCGGGCCGCGGCCGGTCCGTGGGAAGGTCCAGTACGGTCGGCATCCCGTCCAGGGCGGCCCGCCAGTGGTCCAGCAGCCCGGTCGGATCTTCCAGGAGCTCGTGCTGCCACAGGGTGTAGTCCGCGTACTGCACCGGCAGCGGCTCCCAGTCGGGCCCGGCGCCGGCCAGCCTCGCCGCGTACGCCCGGTCCAGGTCGGCCAGGAGCGGGCCCACCGACCAGCCGTCGGTGGCGATGTGGTGGGTCAGCAGGGCGAGGGTGGCGCCGCCGTCGCCCGTGGTGAACAGCCGGGCGCGGATCGGGAGTTCGCAGGACAGGTCGAAGGTTCCGCCGGTGAACCGCGCTACGAGCGCGTCGAGTTGATCGGGACCGCACTCATGCGCCGTCAGCGGGACCGGAAGCGGATCCAGGACGTGCTGGTACGGCTCGGAATCGACGGCCGGGTACACCGTGCGCAGCACCTCGTGGCGCTCCACCAGGTCTGCGAGGGCCGCGGTCAGCGCATCCCGGTCGGGGACGGCGTCCAGCCGCAGCACCAGCGGCAGGTTGTAGGTCGTCGAGGGGCCCTCCAGCCCGGCCAGGAACCACAGCCGGCGCTGCGCGAAGGACAGCGGGATCCGGTCCTCGGCGGGCAGCACCGACCCGTCGAACACCGCCTCGACGGGCAGCCGTTCCCCGGCGGTCGCGGAGCGCAGCACCTTGCGGTCGATCTTCCCCGAGGAGGTCCGGGGCAGGGCCTCCACCAGCGCCACCACCGACGGCACGGCGGCGGCGGGCAGTTGCGCCCGGGCGCGGGCGCGCAGCGCGTCGGCGTCCACCCCCGGATCGGCGACGACGAAGGCGGCCAGCCGCTTCACGCCGTCCGCGGTCTCCTGCGGCACCACGGCGGCCTCGCGGACCCCCGGGTGGGCGGTGAGCACCGATTCCACGGACGCCGGGTCCACCCGGTGGCCGTTGATCTTGACCTCGTCGTCGGCCCGCCCCCGGAAGCCCAGCTGCCCGTCCTCCCGTACGAACACCACGTCACCGGTCCGGTACGCGCGCTCGGTGCCCAGCGCCGCGAAGCGCCGCCCGGTCAGTTCGGGCCGGCCGAGGTAGCCGAGGGCCAGACCTCCGCCGAGCAGCCACAGCTCGCCGTCCACGACGGCCGCGCGCACCCCCGGCAGCGGCTCCCCGATCGGCACCGGGCCGCCCGGGTGCCGGGAGAGGTCGGCGACGGTGGCGACGACGGTGGCCTCGGTCGGCCCGTAGGTGTTCAGCAGCCGCACCCGGTCCGGGTCGACGGCCCCGCACCACTGCGCGACCCGTTCGGGCAGCGCGGCCTCGCCGCCGATGACCACCGTGCGCACGGAGGCCGGGAGTTCCGCGATCCCGGTGGCGAGTGCGTGGGTCAGCTCGTGCCAGTAGGCCGTGGGCAGGTCCAGTACGGTCACGCCGTGCGCGGCGCACCCCGCGAGCAGCCCGGGGACGTCCAGCATCTCCTCGTCGCGCAGGACGAGGGTGGCACCGGCCCCCAGCGTCAGGAACACCTCCTCGACGCTCGCGTCGAAGTGGAGCGGCGCGAACTGCAGCACCCGGTCCTCGGCGGTGATGCCGTAGCGGACGGTCGCCCCGGCGGTGAAGTGGGCCAGGGCGTCCTGCCCGACCACCACCCCGTTGGGGGTTCCGGTCGACCCGGAGGTGTAGATCACGTATGCGGCGTCCTGCGGGACACCGGGGCCGGGCAGGACGAACTCGCCCTCCGCCGCGCGCACTTCCTGCCCGGCGCAGTCCGCGAGGATCGCGGCCGTACGGGCTTCCGGGGCGCCGGGGTCCAGGGGCAGGTAGGCGGCGCCGGTCCGCAGGGCCGCCAGCAGCCCCACGATCGCGTCGATCCCGCGCGGCCGGTGCACGGCCACCAGGCGCCCGGGCCCGGCACCTTCGGCGGCCAGCTCCTCGGCGCGGAAAGCCACGGCGAGGGCGAGCTGCCCGTACGTCATCCGGCGCTCGCCGTGCACCAGCGCGAGCCGCTCGGCGCCGTCGGCGACCCGGGCGTCGATCCGGTCGAGCACGCGGGGCGCCGGGGTGATCGCCGGGCCGCCGTCCAGGACGGCGGAGGCGGAGGGGGCGGTCGAGGGCATCGCGGGAGCCTCCAGGCGGGGGATGGGGTGCGGAGCGGAGTCCGTGGCCCCACGCTATGCACCCCGCCCCACTCCGCCGGGCAGTCCCCGCGGCAGCTCCCCGGCACCCGTACTGCCGCTCCGAACTGCCGGTCCCCGGGCTGGGGCACCCCAGTGGGCCGTGGCCCGGCCCCCGGGGTTGCGTCGCGTCCGGCAGAGTCGCGCCGCGGCCGTCAGGCCGGTAGTGCGGTCGTCCCGCGCGCCGCTTCACGGCGGGGCGGTTGCCGCTCTGGGGCGTCCCGCACTCCGCTCCGCGGTCGGCCGCGCGCAGCTTCACGGCCGCCCGTTCGGCCCGGCGTCATGGCCGTGTGTGGTCGCGCGGGGCCCGGACCGGTCCGCACGCCCCGGAGGCCCTCCCCGACGGGGCGTCGGGGAGGGCCTTCGGGGGAGGTTCCGGGGCAGGCGCCTCGCTACGGCTGGTGGACCCGGGAGCCGGCGCGGGTGCGCCGGCGCAGGGCCGGCGGCGGGGTCGGCGGGACCGGGGGCGCCGACGCGAGCAGCGCCGCCAGCCGGGCCGGGGTCGGGTGCCGGAACACCTCGCGCAGGGTCAGCTCCCGGCCCAGCTCCGCCCTGATCCGGTTGACCAGGCGGACCGCCAGCAGGGAATGCCCGCCGGACTTGAAGAAGTTGTCGTCCGGACCGAGCTGCCCCCGCTCCAGCACCTCGGCGAACAGCCGCAGCAGTGCAGGAGCCAGCCCGCCGGTGCCGTCCGCGGCGGGTGCCGGGCCGTCAGCCCGCCCGGCGGCGCCCCGGTCCCGGTCCGAAGCCCGGTTCCGGTCCGCCGAAGCCCGTGCCGCGGACCCGGACTCGGACGCGGGCCGCGCGGGGCCCGCATCCGGGGCAGGGACCGGTCCCGGCGAGGACGCCGGCCCCGCCCCCGACAGGAGGTGCACCGCGGAGGGGACGGCGTACTCCGGCAGGCGCTCCGCCGCCCACTCCTGCAGGGCCGCCTCCGTCAGCTGCGCGGCCACGGGATCCTCCCGGTCCAGCACCTCCGCGACCAGCCGGTCCTCCACCACGCGGACCCGCGCCCCCGCCACCGCGGGATGCTCCGCGAGCACCGCCGCGACGTGGTCCAGGTCGATCCGGTAGCCGCCGGCCAAGGGCCGAGCCCCCCGCCGGTCCGCCGGAGCCGGGAGGTCCCCGACCCGTCGGCCCGGGTCGGCGCCGAACAGCTCCAGCGCGGCTACGAGCAGCCCGGCCAGGCGCTGGGCCCCGGCCTCCCCGTACAGGTCGGTGGCGTACTCCAGCACGCCCGACAGGCCGCCGTCGGCGCGTTCCGTCAGGGCGAACGTCAGGTCGGACTTGGCGGTCGCCGAGCCGTACGGCAGCTCCGCACCCGCCAGCGGCCCCCCGGCGGCGGCGTCCGCGCCCCCGTCGGCCCGGTTGACCTGGAGCATCACCTGCACCAGCGGGTGGTGGGCCGCGGACCGGAGCGGGTTCAGGTGCTCCACCAGCAGGTCGAAGGGGAGTTCCTGGTGCGCGTACGCCGCCAGGCCCGCCTCCCGGACCCGCCCGAGGAGCTCCGCGAAGGTGGGGTCGCCGCTCGTGTCCGTGCGCAGGACCAGGGTGTTCACGAAGAAGCCGACCAGTCCCGACAGGGCGTCGTCGCCGCGCCCGGCGACCGTCGTGCCCAGGGCGAGGTCCGTGCCCGCGCCGAGCCGGGTCAGGGCCGCGGCGAGCGCCGCCTGCACCACCATGAAGAGCGTGGCGCCCTGGCCGTGCGCGAAGCGGGTCAGCCGGGCGTGGGTGTCCGCGGACACCGAGAAGGCGGTGAGCGCGCCGTGCCCGGAGGGCTCGGCCGGCCGGTGCCGGTCGGTCGGCAGATCGATCAGCGGCGGCATGCCGGCCAAGGTCCGCTGCCAGAAGTCCAGTTCGGGCCGGGCGTCGGCGAGCAGCTCCCGCTGCCACAGGGTGTAGTCGGCGTACTGGACCGGCAGCGCCGGCCACTCCGGGGCCCGGCCGGCCCTCCGCGCCTCGTACGCCGCGGCCAGGTCCGCGAGCAGCGGCCCCGTGGACCAGCCGTCGGCCGCAATGTGGTGCAGCAGGAGGACCAGCGTCTGCGGCCCTTCCCCGTCCGGCAGGAACAGCCAGGCCCGCAGCGGCAGATCGCGGGCCAGGTCGAAGACGTGCCCGGCCGCCTCGTCCACGGCGGCCCCGACGTCCTGGGGCCGCGCCAGCTCCAGCTGCGGCCGCGCCCGCTCCAGCACGCGCTGGTACGGTTCTCCGCCCTCGGCCCCGTACACCGTGCGCAGTACCTCGTGCCGGGACACCACGTCGGCCAGGGCGTCGGCGAGCGCCGCCGGGTCCAGCGGCCGGTCCAGGCGCCGCACCAGGGCGATGTTGTAGGCCGGGGACGGGCCCTCCAGCTGGTCCACGAACCACAGCCGGCGCTGCGCGGACGACAGGGGAAGCCGCTCGGGCCGCCGCTCCGCGGGAGCCAGGGCCGCCCGGGCGCCCGCCGGACCCGCCGCGGCCAGCCGCCGGTGCAGGCCCGCGGGCGTGGGCGCCAGGAACAGGTCCCGGATGCCCGCCTCCACCCCCAGCACCGCTCGCATCCGGTTCACGAGCTTGCTGGCGAGCAGCGAGTGCCCGCCCGACTTGAAGAAGTTGGCGTCGGCGCCGATCTCCTCAAGGCCCAGCACCTCGGCGAACAGCCCGCAGAGGATCTCCTCCCGGGGCGAAAGCGCCGTAGGCGCCGCAGCAGCGGGCCGGTCGGCCGCCGCCGCGGCGGCCGCTGCGAGCTGCTCGCGCCGCCGGACGAGGCCCGCCTCCTCCTCGGCCGTCACCAGTTCCAGCGCGCCCAGCCGGGCCTGCGGGGACCCCGCGAACGCACGGAGCGCCCGTACGTACACCTCCAGCAGCAGCCGCGCCGTCTCCCCGTCGAAGAGGTCCTCGGCGTACTGCACGTGCACGTCCAGCCCGTCCGGCGTGCCGTCCGCGCTCCGGCGCGCCGCGCAGTGGAAGGAGAGGTCGAACTTCGCGGCGCCGAGATCGGTGCTTGTGGCCCGGCCCCGGACACCGCCGAGCAGCACCGCGTCGTCCGCGGCCTCCTGCACGGTCAGCATCACCTGGAAGAAGGGGTGTTCGCCGAGCGCCCGCCCCGGTTCGGCCAGCTGCTCCACCAGGACGTCGAAGGGCAGGTCCTGGTGGTCGAAGGCGGCCAGGTCGGCGTCGCGTACCCGCTCGACGAACGCTCCGACGGCCGGGTCCCCGGACAGATCGGTGCGCAGCACCAGGGAGTTGACGAAGCAGCCCACCAGGTCGTGCAGGTCCTGGTCGGGCCGGCCCGCCACCGGGGTGCCGATCGCCAGGTCCTCCCCGGCACCCGCCGCCGACAGGGCCGCCGCCAGTGCGGAGCGGGCCACCATGAACAGGCTGGCCCGGCGGTCGCGGGCCAGGGAGAGCAGCCCGCGGTGCGCGGCGGCGTCCAGCCCGGCCGACACCGTCACCGCCCGCCCCGAGGGTTCGGCCGGCCGGGGCCGGTCCGCGGGGAGGACGGTCCGGGCGGGCAGCCCTTCCAGCGCCGTCCTCCAGAACCCGAGCAGCGCCGCCGGATCCGCCAGCAGCTCCCGCTGCCACAGCGTGTAGTCGGCGTACTGGACCGGCAGCGCCCGCCACTGCGGGGCCCGGCCCGCGCGCCGGGCCTCGTACGCCTCGCCCAGGTCCCGCAGCAGCGGGGCGATCGACCACCCGTCGGTGGCGATGTGGTGCACCAGCAGCACCAGGACCGCGGTGCCGTCCCCCGGCAGGAACAGCCGGGCCCGCAGCGGCGGGCGCAGCGCCAGGTCGAAGGGCTCCCGGCCGAAGCCGGCGACCAGCCTCTCCAGCTCCTCCGGAGCGCACGGCGCGACCTCCAGGGCCGCCGTCTCCAGTACGGTCCCGTCCGTGCCCAGCACCCGCTGGTACGGGTCACCGCCCTCGGAGCCGTACACGGTGCGCAGCACCTCGTGCCGTCCCACCACGTCTCCCAGCGCGGCGGCGAGGGCCGCCCGGTCCGGGACCTCCGCCAGCCGCAGCACCAGCGGGGCGTTGTAGGTAGCGGACGGCCCCTCCATCCGGTCCAGCAGCCACAGCGCCCGCTGCGCCGCCGACAGCGGGAGCCGCTCGGGCCGGCGGGCCGCGGCCGTCAGGGCGGGCCTGCTCCTGACCTCGCCGTCCAGTTCGGCGAGGCGGCGGTGGAGCGCGGTCGGGGTCGGAGCGAGGAAGAGGTCGCGGATGCCGAGCTCCAGGCCGAGCGCCCCCCTGATCCGGTTGACCAGCTTGCTCGCCAGCAGCGAGTGCCCGCCCGATTTGAAGAAGTTGGCCTCGGCGTCGAGGGCTTCGCGGCCCAGCACCTCGGCGAACAGTCCGCACAGGATCTCCTCGCGCGGAGACAGGACGTCGCGGCGCACCGGCCCGGCCGGCGCCGGAGCACCCGCTTCCGGGGCGGCCGCGGCGTGCCGGGCGGCCAGCGCCCGGGACTCCCCGGCCGTCACCAGGTCCAGCCGGCCCAGCAGCCGGCCGGGGTCCTGTGCCGAGGCGGCGAAGGCGGCGAGGGCCCGCACGTACACGTCCAGCAGCAGTTGCGCCGTGTCCGCGTCGAAGAGGTCCGTCGCGTACTGCAGGGAGACGTCGATGCCGTCGGGAGCACCGTCCGCGGTGTGCCGCTCCGCGCAGTACCAGGTGAGGTCGAACTTGGCCGTGTCCAGACCGACGTCCTCCAGCCGGCCGCCGATCCCGCCGGCCAGCTCCACCCGCCCGGACGCCCCGGACGCCCCGGAACCCGAGTCCACGGTCAGCATCACCTGGAAGACCGGGTGGTGGCCCAGGGCCCGTTCCGGTGCGAGCTGCTCCACCAGCAGGTCGAAGGGCAGTTCCTGGTTCTCGTAGGCCGCCAGGTCGGCGTCCCGCACCCGCCCCAGCAGTTCGCCGACCGAGGGGTCCCCGGACAGGTCCGTGCGCAGGGCGAGGGAGTTGACGAAGAATCCGACCAGGTCGTACAGGTCCTCGTCGGGCCGGCCTGCCACGGGGGTCCCGATCACGACGTCGTCGCCCGCCCCGGTGGCCGACAGGGCCGCCGCCAGTGCGGTGCGCGCCGCCATCGTCAGGCTCGCCCGGTGGCCGCGGGCCAGGGCGAGGAGCCCGCGGTGGCCGGACGCGTCCAGCCGGGAGGTTACGACGGCACCCCGGCCCGAGGGTTCCGCCGGGCGGGGCCGGTCGGCGGGCAGAGCGAGGACAGGCGGGGCCCCGGCCAGGACCGCCCGCCAGTGCTCCGCCTGCTCGTGGGCGAGGCTCTCCGGGTCGGCGGGGTCGCCGAGCAGCTCGTGCTGCCACTGGCTGTAGTCCGTGTACTGGACCGGCAGCGGCTCCCGGTCCGGTGCCCGCCCCGCGAGGCGGGCCGCGTAGGCCTCGGACAGGTCGCGCAGCAGCGGGCGCAGCGACCACCCGTCGGTGGCCACGTGGTGGATGAGCAGGACGAGTACCGAGGTCCCGTCGCCCGGGAGCAGCAGCCGGGCGCGCAGCGGCGGTTCGGCGGTGATGTCGATCGCCTGCCGGGTGAAGGCGGCTACGGCCGCGTCCAGTCCACCGGGCGGGCAGTCCGCGGTGGTCAGCCCGGGCACGGCGGCCGGCTCCAGCACCTGCTGGTACGGCTCCGCGTCGGCCCCGGTCCGCAGCACGGTCCGCAGCACCTCGTGCCGCTCCACTACGTCGGCCAGCGCCGCGGCGAGGGCAGCGGAGTCGGGAACCGCGTCCAGGTGCACGACCACGGGGGCGTTGTAGGTGGCGGACGGACCGTGCAGGCGGCCCAGGAACCACAGCCTGCGCTGGGCGAACGACAACGGGATCTCGGTCATGTCCTGGCTGTCCTAACTGTCCTGGCGCGCGGAGGCCGCGTCGGGGGTGGCGTCGGAGGCCGCCCCGGCGGTCGCCGTGACGAGCGTGTCGAGATGGGCGGCGAGGTCCCGCAGGCGGGGGTTGGCGTAGACCGCCTTCACCGGCAGGGCGACGCCCAGCTCGGCGCGCACCCGCGACACCAACTTGATCGCGAGGAGGGAATGCCCGCCCAGCTTGAAGAAGTTGTCGTCGGGCCCGATGCGGGGGGCGCCGAGCACCGCCGCCCACACACCCGCGATCAGGGACTGCGACCGGGTCAGCCCCTCGGTGACCGGGGCCTGCGCCGGGGAGCCGGCGGCCGGAGCGGGCAGCGCGGCCCGGTCCAGCTTGCCGTTGGTGGTGGTCGGGAAGCGGTCCAGGGCGACGAAGGCCGCCGGGAGCATGTAGGCGGGCAGGTTCACCCCCAGGTGCTCGCGCAGCACGCCCTCGGTGACCGCGCCGGCCGCACTGGACGCGGTGCGGTAGTACGCCACGAGCCCGGGCGCCCCGTGTACCTCGTCGAGGAGCAGGACGGCCGCCTCCGCGACCCCGTCGACCGCCGTCAGCGCGGCCTCGATCTCCGGGAGTTCGATGCGGTGCCCGCGCAGCTTGACCTGCCCGTCGGCCCGGCCCAGATACCCGAGCCGGCCGCCCGGCAGCAGACGCACCAGGTCGCCGGTGCGGTACATCCGCCCGCCGTACGAGGCCTCTCGGCCCGAGTCGGCGGTGAACCGCTCCGCCGTCAGGGCGGGCCGTCGCCGGTAGCCCCGGCCCACGCGGGGGCCGGCCAGGTACAGCTCCCCGCTGCCGCCCTCGGCGACCGGGTTCAGCTTCTCGTCGAGGACCCGCATGCGCAGGCCGGGCAGCACGCTGCCGATGTGCGGCTCGTCGGAGCCGTCGATCCAGCCCGCTGTGGAGTCCACCGTGCACTCGGTGGGCCCGTAGAGGTTCACCGTGCGCAGGACGCCCTGCGCCCCCTTCTGTGCGAGGCGCCGCCACAGCTCCGGGCCGATCGCCTCGCCGCCGATGAGGAGTGTCAGCGGCCGGGGCCCGCCGTGCGTGCTCAGCAGGTCGAGGAGCGGCTCGGCGTGGGAGGGGGTGATGTCCAGGTCGGTCAGGGCCTGCTCGTCGATGAAGCGGGCCAGCAGCGCGGGGTCGGCGCGGGTCTCCTCGTCGATCATCACCAGGGTGTCGCCGCGGCAGATCCGCACCCACTGCTGCACGGAGGCGTCGAAGGACGGCGAGGCGTTCCAGCCGACCCGGCCGCCGTCGGTGACCGCGATGTCCGCGCCCTCCAACTCGGCGAGCAGCGCGGAGGCGGCGCCCCGGCCGATCTCCACGCCCTTGGGGCGGCCCGTGGAACCGGAGGTGTAGATCACGTAGGCGAGCGTCCCGGCGGACACGGCCACCGGGGCGTACGCGGCGTCGGAGGCTCCGTCCGGCGCGGTCAGCTCGTCCAGGGACAGGTGCGCCGCACCGGCGGCGAGGTGCTCGGTGTCCGGGCCGGCCGTCACGACGAGGTCGGCGCCGGAGTCCTCGACCAGGTAGCGGCGCCGCTCGGCGGGCAGCTTCGGGTCGACCGGGAGGTAGGCGGCTCCTGCCGTCAGGGTGCCGATCAGCGCGGCCACGAGACCGGCGCCGCGCGGCAGGGCGAGGGCGACCACGCTCTCGGGCCCGATGCCGCGGGCCGCGAGACGGGAGGCGATCCGCATGGCCTCCGCGCGCAGCGCGCCGAAGGTCAGCTCGCCGTCCGCCGCGACGACGGCGGTCCGGGCGGCGGGGACCAGCGCGAGCCGGTCCAGCAGGTCCGCCGCCGCGGTGGGGGCCTCGTCCGGCAGGGACTCGAAGGTACGGGGACGCTCGGGAAGCACGGCGGTCATGACGGTCACTCCCCGACGAAGACGGTGGTGGACGGCTGGGTGGCGGGAGCGCAGTCGGCCAGGGCGACCGGCTCTCCCATGGCGACCAGGATCTTGCGGTCGCCCTTGTAGGCCTCGCGGCCGTGGGCGCACAGGATGTTGTCGACGAGCATCAGGTCGCCCTGCTGCCAGGTCTCGCGGACCGTGACCCGGTCGTACACCTCGTTGATCGCGTCGACCTCGGCGTCGGTCAGGCGCGTCCCGTCGCCCAGGTAGGTGTTGAAGGGCAGCCCGTCCTCGCCGTACGTCTCCACGAGCACCTCGCGGATGTCGGGGTCGAGGGTGCGGCTGTTCCAGAAGGCGAAGTGGTTGAACCAGGTCTTCTCGCCGGTGACGGGGTGGGTGACGATGGCCGACCGGCGCTGCCGGGTGATCATCGAGTCGTCCTCCTCGACCCACTCGTAGCCGACCGTGTTCTCCTCGCAGTAGGCCTCCGCGACGGACTTGTCCTCGGTGGCGAACGTCTTGTACCAGGGCAGGCCCGCGAGCTCCGAGTAGTTGCGCACGAGCAGCCAGCCGGCCCGGGCGAAGCGCTCCACCAGCTCCGGCGGCAGCAGGCGCAGCGCCTCCCGCATGTCGCCGACCGTGGTGGCGCCGCCCTCCTCGGGGGCGATGACGCAGCCGAACAGCAGCACGCCGGGGAAGTCGAGGGTGTAGCTGTTCTCGTTGTGGAGGCGGATCGGCTGCACGGCCGGCAGGTCGGTGGAGGAGAAGACGCCCTCGCCGAAGTCGGTGCGCGGGGTCGCCTTCTCCTTGTAGCCGGCGCGCTGCTGGATCAGGGCGTCACGGGCGGCGGCGAAGGTCGTCGCGTCCGAGACGGGCAGCCCGCGCAGCAGCACCGCACCCGAGCGGTGCAACTCGGCCTGGATGTCGGCCCGGTGGGCGTTGAGCCAGGCGACGGCCGTCTCCAGGTCGGCGCCGGCCGGGGTCTGGACGACGACGGGCTTGCCCGCCTCGCGGATCGGGCGGATGCCGGTCTCGGTGGGAGCGTCTGCGAACGTGGTCATGGAAAGTCCTTAAAACGGTGCGGAGTTGAGAAGGAGGGAAGGGCAGGCGGATCAGGCGGCCGATCCCGCCGTGGCCCGGCCGTCGACGGCGGAGCCGAGGACGGAGTCGAGAACGGCGAAGAACTCGGGCAGCTGCTGCTGGAAGTAGAAGTGGCCGCCGGGCAGCACGAACGAGGCGAAGGAGTGGTCGGTGATCCGGGCCCAGCGGTCCAGCGAGGCGGCCGGCGCGACCGGGTCGGCGTCCCCGCCGATCACCGTCAGCGGGCAGTCCACGCGGGCCTCGGACTCCTCGCAGCGGTAGACGTCGTCGATCGCGAAGTCGGCGCGGATGGGCGGGATGATGATCTCCCGCAGCTCCGGCTCGTCGAGGATGCCGTCGTCGGTGCCCCCTCGCTCCTTGATGGCGGCCACCAGCTCGTCGTCGTCAAGGCGTTCCGGGTGCACGGCACACGGGTTGGCGAGGAAGGGGGCCCGGCAGGCCGACGCGACCAGGGCCCGCGGGGTCCGGCCCGTCGCCTGCAGTGCCCGTACCACCTCGAAGGCGACGAGCGAGCCCATGCTGTGCCCGAGCACCACGAGGTCGTCGGTGGTTCCCGCCGGGAGCGAGGCCACGACGGGACCGGCCAGGTCGGCGATGGTACGGGGCAGGTCCTCCGCGAAGCGGGCGCCCCGGCCCGGGTACTGGCCGATCAGCAGCCGGACGTCGGCGGGGAGGTACTGGCGCCATTCGGCGTACGCGTGGGCGTTTCCGCCGGCGTGCGGCAGGACCAGAAGCGAGGTCCGCTGCGGGCCGTCACCCGGCAGGTCCCACACCACGTCGTCGGGCGCGGGCGTGAAGTCTGGGTACGTGTCGTTGCTCATGAGGAAGTCCGTTCCTGGTCGGGAGTGCGGCGGCGCAGCGCGGGCCGAGCCCGGCGGGGCGCCGCCGGCACGGATCCGCGCAGTCTTTCGATGTGCTGCGCGAGGGTGGCGGGCGTCGGGTGCTGGAAGACGTCGCGGAGGGTGAGGGGGACGTCGAGGGAGGCGCCGATCCGGTGGGTGAGGCGGGCGGCGAGCAGGGAGTGGCCGCCGTGGTCGAAGAAGTCGTCGTCGATGGAGAGCGGAGCCGCCGTGCCCAGGGCATCGACGAAGAGGGCGAGGAGCGCCGCCTCCAGCTCGGTGCGCGGGGCGCGCCCGCCGACGACGGCGGCCGCCTCGGGGACGGGCAGCGCCCGCTTGTCGATCTTCCCGTTCGGGGTGAGGGGCAGCCGGTCCAGCAGGACCACGAACGCCGGGACCATGTGGTCCGGCAGCAGCGTGCGCAGCCAGAGCCGGACGTCCTGGCCGGAGAGACCGGGCGCGGTCGTGACGAGATAGGCCGCGAGCTGGGGCGTGTTGTGGTGGTCGGGGTGGGTGGAGAGGGTGGCCTGGGCGATCTCCGGGTGACTGGTGAGGACGGTCTCGATCTCCGTCGTCTCCACGCGGAAGCCGCGGATCTTGATCTGGGTGTCGGTGCGGCCGGCGTAGTGGAGGTTGCCTTCGCCGTCCCAGTGGGCTTGGTCGCCGGTGCGGTAGAGGCGGGTGCCGGGGGGTCCGTAGGGGTTGGGGACGAAGCTTGTTGCTGTGGTGGTGGGTTGGGCGAGGTAGCCGTGGGCGAGGCCGTCGCCGGTGAGGTAGAGCTCGCCGATCGTGCCGGGGGGCGTGGGCCGCAGTCGGGTGTCCAGTACGTAGGCGTGCTTGTTGGTCAGCGGCCGGCCGATGGAGACCGTGCCCGCCGGTTCGTCCGTGGCCGGGATGGGGTGGGTGGTGGTGAAGCCCATGGATTCGGCGGGGCCGTAGCCGTTGGTGATGGTGAGCTGGGGATGGCGGGTGTGGAGGCGGTGGACGTGGGTGGGGGAGGCGGGCTCGCCTCCGGTGTAGACGATCCGTGTGGTGGCGAAGGTGTCCGGGTGTTCGTCGGTGAGGTAGTTGAAGAGGCTGGAGGACAGCTGGAGCATGGTCACGGCGTGACGTTGCGACAGTGCGGCGATGAGTGCGGGTTCGGGTCGTTGTCCGGGTTGGAGGACGGTGGTGCCGCCGTGGAGGAGGGCTCCCCAGAACTCGAGGCTGAAGGCGTCCCAGGAGACGGGGGAGCACTGAAGGAAGGTTTCCTCCGGGCCGAAGTGCGCGTAGGTCTGGGCGGTGATCGTGGAGACGAGGTTGCGGTGGGAGGACAGGATGCCCTTGGGGCGTCCGGTCGAGCCCGAGGTGAACATCACGCAGGCCACATCGGCGGGCGTCAGGGTGACACCCGGGCCGGTGGCCGGCTGCCGGCCGATGGCGTCGGCCTCGGAGTCCACGAGCACGCAGTCCCACGGTCCGGGCACCCGGGCGTGGTGCAGAGAGTCGGTGACCAGAACGCCCACCCCCGCGTCCCGCGCGGTACCTGCCAGTCGTTCGTCGGGGAACTCGGGGTCGAGGAGGGCGTATCCGGCGCCGGTCTTGAGGACGGCGAGGAGCGCTACGGCGAAGTCGGCGCCGCGGTCGAGGAGCACACCGGCCAAGTCGCCGCGCCGGAGGCCGCGTTCGGCGAGGTGATGGGCGAGCCGGTTGGAACGGGCGTCGAGTTCGGCGTACGTGAGTTCGTCCTCGCCGAAGACGAGTGCGCGGGCATCGGGGCGGATGCGGGCCTGCTCCTCGAAGCGGTCGACGAGGGTGGCCTCCCCGATGTCGGCACGGCGCCCGGTCCACTCCTCCAGCACCTGACACCGCTCGGCCGCGCCCAGCAACTCCAGCTCCGACAGCAGGACATCAGGTACGTCGACTACGTGCTCCAGAGTCCGGCGCAGCATCTGCGCCATGCGCTCCACGGTGGCGCGCTCGTACAGGTCGGAGCTGAACAGCACCGCCCCCGTCAGCGGCCCGTCCGGCTCCGCCCGCAGCAGGAACTCCAGGTCGAACTTGACCGCACCCGTCGCCAGCGGCTCCGCTGCCCCGGCCCGCAGGCCCGGGAGGTCCGGAGCGAGTTCCGGACCCGACTCCAGGGCCAGGCACACCTGGAAGAGCGGGTGCCGGGCTGCCGAGCGCGTCGGATTGACGGCCTCCAGCACCCTGTCGAAGGGGACGTCCTGATGGGCGAAGGCGTCCAGGTCGGCGGTCCGGACCCGGGAGAGCAGTTCCCGGAAGGCGGGATCGCCCGAGGTGTCGGTCCGCAGCACGAGGGTGTTGACGAAGAACCCCACCAGCTCCGACAGGGCCTCGTCCGTGCGCCCCGCGACCGGTGAGCCGAGGGGGACGTCCGTCCCCGCACCGAGCCGGGTCAGCAGCGCGGCCAGCGCGGCCTGCACCACCATGAACGGCGTGCACCGCTCGGCTCGCGCCAGCTCGACGATCCGCTTGTGCAGCCGGCGGCCGAAGTCCACGTGCACCGCCCCGCCTAGCTGCCCTGCCACCGCGGGCCGGGGCCGGTCGGTGACCAGCCCGAGCTCCTCCGGCAGCCCGGCCAGTGCGGACTTCCAGTACGCCAGCTGGCCGTCCAGCACCGAGCCGTCCGCCTGTGCCTCGCGCTGCCACAGCGCGTAGTCGGCGTAGTCCACGGGCAGCGGGTCCCAGTCCGGGGCACGGCCCTCGCGCCGGGCCGCGTACGCGGTCGACAGATCGTCGAAGAGCGGGCGTAGCGACTGGCCGTCGGTGGCGATGTGGTGCAGGAGGACGAGCAGGGTGGACTCGCTCTCACCGGTCCGCAGCAGGGACACGCGCAGCGGATGCTCGGCGGCCAGGTCGAAGGAGTGCCCGGACGCCGCCAGCAGTTCGGCTTCCAGGTCCTGCGGGGCCACCGCGAGGACCTCGAAGGCGGCAGGACCCGCCGGGTCGACGATCTGCCGGGGGTCGCCGTCCACGGTGGTGAACCGGGTGCGCAGCGGCTCGTGCCGGCCGACGAGGTCGCCGAAGGCGGCCCGCAGCGCCGCCACGTCCACGGCGCCGTCCAGCCGTACCGCCATCGGCACGTTGTACGAGGTCCCCTGCCCCTGGAGCTGGGACACCAGCCAGAGGCGCTGCTGGGCGAAGGACAGCGGCAGCTGCCCCGGCCGCACGGCGGCCCGGGTCAGCGGCGGCAGCGCGGGCCGGCCCGAAGCGGCCGTGATCTGGCGGGCCAGGGCCGCGGGGGTGGGGTGTTGGAAAACGTCGCGCAGGGTGAGGGTGACGCCGAGGGTGGCGCCGATCCGGTTGACCAGCCGGGCGGCGAGCAGGGAGTGGCCGCCGTGGTCGAAGAAGCCGTCGTCGATGGAGAGCGGGGCGGGGGAGTCGAGCACCTCGCTGACAAGGGTCCGGACGATCTCCTCCAGCTCGGTCCGCGGCTGGCGGCCACCCGCGTTCAGCGGCAGTTCGACGGCCGGCAGCGCCCGCTTGTCGATCTTCCCGTTCGCGGTGAGGGGCAGCCGGTCCAGTACCGCGAACTGCGCCGGGACCATGTGCTCCGGCAGCCGCTCGCGCAGCCACGTCTTCAGCTCGGCCGGGCCCAGCTCCGTGCCGGGCACGAGGGTGACGTAGGCCGTGAGATGGGTGGTGTGCACCAGGGTGGCCTGGGCGATGTGGGGGTGGCCGGTGAGGACGGTCTCGATCTCCGTCGTCTCCACGCGGAAGCCGCGGATCTTGATCTGGGTGTCGGTGCGGCCGGTGTAGTGGAGGTTGCCTTCGCCGTCCCAGTGGGCTTGGTCGCCGGTGCGGTAGAGGCGGGTGCCGGGGGGTCCGTAGGGGTTGGGGACGAAGCTTGTTGCTGTGGTGGTGGGTTGGGCGAGGTATCCGTGGGCGAGGCCGTCGCCGGTGAGGTAGAGCTCGCCGATCGTGCCGGGGGGTGTGGGGCGCAGTCGGGTGTCGAGGACGTAGGCGTGCTTGTTCGTGAGCGGCCGGCCGATGGACACGGTGGGCGCCGGACGGGCGGTGACGGGGATGGGGTGGGTGGTGGTGAAGCCCATGGATTCGGCGGGGCCGTAGCCGTTGGTGATGGTGAGCTGGGGATGGCGGGCGTGGAGGCGGTGGACGTGGGTGGGGGAGGCGGGTTCGCCACCCGTGTACACGATCCGGGTCGTGGCGAAGGCCTCGGGATGTTCGTCGGTCAGGAAGTTGAAGAGGCTGGAGGACAGCTGCAGCATCGTGACGCCCCAGCGCGGGGCCAGTGCGGCGATGGCTGCGGGTTCGGGTCGTTGTCCGGGTTGGAGGACGGTGGTTCCGCCGTGGAGGAGGGCTCCCCAGAATTCGAGGCTGAAGGCGTCCCAGGAGACGGGGGAGCACTGGAGGAAGGTTTCCTCCAGTCCGAAGTGCGCGTAGGTCTGGGCGGTGAGGGTGGAGACGAGATTGCGGTGGGAGGACAGGATGCCCTTGGGGCGTCCGGTCGAGCCCGAGGTGAACATCACGCAGGCCACATCGGCGGGCGTCAGGGGGATGCCGAGGGAGCCGGACGACCGGCCGTCGATGGCCTCGGCCTCGGAGTCCACCAGCACGGTCGCCCAGGGCCCACTGCCCACCCGGGCGTGGTGCGCCCCGTCACTCACCAGCACACGCAGGCCGGCCTGGGCGGCCGTACCCGTCAGCCGCTCGTCGGGGAACTCGGGGTCCAGGAGGGCGTATCCGGCGCCGGTCTTGAGGACGGCGAGGAGGGCTACGGCGAAGTCGGTGCCGCGGTTGAGGAGCACACCGGCCAAGTCGCCTCGTGTGAGGCCTCGTTCGGTGAGGTGATGGGCGAGGCGGTTGGAGCGGGCGTCGAGTTCGCCGTAGGTGAGCTCCTCTTCGCCGAAGACCAGGGCGCGGGCATCTGGGCGGATGCGGGCCTGCTCCTCGAAGCGGTCGACGAGGGTGGCCTCCCCGATGTCGGCACGGCGTCCGGTCCACTCCTCCACGACCTGACGACGCTCGACGGCATCCAGCAATTCCAGCTCGGAGAGCGGGACTTCGAGCTCCGAGTCCAATGCAGCCGTCACGAACCGGAGGAACCGCTCCTGATGTCCGGCCACCGCCGCCAGGTCGCAGACCTGCGGGGCCGCGTCGAAGTCGATGCGCAGCCCGCCCTCGGGCCCCAGGTCGTAGACGCCGACCGCCAGGTCCTCCACGGGACCGTTGCTCATGTTGTGCTGCGTCGTCGGGAAGCCGCAGAACCGCATCCCCGGCGTGAAGGCCATGATGTTGACCAGCGGGGCCGTGATCCGCCGCTCCGACTCGCCGACACCCAGGTCCCGGCACATGTCCTCGTACCGGGTGCGCTGGTGCGCCAGGCCCTGCCGGGTCTCCTTGACCACGGCCGTCAGCAGCTCGGCGAGCGTCCCGTCGGGAGCCACGGGTACCCGCAACGGCACCACGTTCGACATCATCCCCGGTGTGCGCCGGGCCAGTTCCGTGCGCCGCCCCGTCACCGGAAGCCCGAGCACCGGCTCGGTGCTCCCGCTCACCCGGTGCACGTACGCCGCCACGAGCGCGATCACCAGCATCGTCCACGGTGCCCGCTGCGACCGGGCCGCCTCCCGGAGCCGGTCCGCCCGGTCCGGTGGCAGCACCACGGTGCGCCGTACGAAGGGCAGCGCGCCCGGCGCCGGTCCGCCGCTGTGGCCCTCGCCGAGCCGCGGGGTCTGCGGAAGCCCCGCGAGGTGCCCGGCCCAGTGCGCCCGGTCCGCCGCCGCCTCCGGGGACGTACGGTACTGCGCGTCCTCTGCGTACAGGACCTCCAGCGTCCCGAACGGGCTCGGCCCCCAGGACTCGCCGGCCGCGCCCCGCTCGTACAGCTCCACCAGCCGCTGGTCCATCAGGGCGACGCCCAGGCCGTCGACGGCCAGGTGGTGGAAGGCGTGGAAGTAGAACCAGCGCCGTTCGCCGCCGGGCGCGGTTCCCGCGTCGATCAGGAGGTGCCGGGTCAGCCAGCCGTCCGCCAGGTCGAAGGGCCGGGCCAGCTCCGCGTCCATCAGCTGCCGGGCCGCTCCGACGGGGTCCGTCTCGCCGCTCAGGTCCAGCAACTCCAGCCGCCGGTCGCCCGGTTCGGCGCGGACGAGCTGCCACAGCCCGCCGTCCTCGTCCGCGGCGGTGCCGTGGATGCGCAGCGCGTCCGCCTCGCGGGCCAGCTGGTACCAGGCCCGCGCGAGGAGCCCGGGATCGAGGTCTCCCAGGATCTCGCGGAACTCCCCGATGTTGTAGCGGCAGCCGGAAGCGTCCAGCCCGTGGGCCATCCAGATGTCGCGTTGCGCCGCCGACAGCGGCAGCCGCGCAGCGACCGGCACGTGCGCGGTACTGCTCGATTCAGCGGGCTTGGGGGACATTCCGGTGCTCCTCAACATGGTCTCCGTGACGGGCGGTCGAGCGGGGCCCGGACGCCGGTCCGGGTTCTGCCGTGCGGTCCGGCCGTACGCCATACAACCGGCGGGCCCGCGGGCCCTGCGGCAGTTGCTCCGGCACTCGGCCAGCAGTTCAGGCGGCAGTGGCAGTGGCAGTGGCAGTGGCAGTGGCAGTGGCGGAACGCGGCCCCGGGGCGGAGGCCCGGCACGCGGCCCGGACCAGACCGAGGACCCGGAAGCAGGCGGGGCCGCCCTCGTGCGCGGCCCGCACCACACCGCTGAGGAGCAGCTCGCGCAGCAGCCGCCCGGTCTCCGCCAGGCCGCCGCCGGTGAGGCCGGTGATCCCGGCCAGCTCGAACTCCTCCCCGGGCCGGTCGCACAGGGCCTCCAGCAGGTCCCGAGCGGCCGGCGTGAGCCGGTCCAGCCGGTGGAGCAGCACACCGCGGAACCCGTCCGCCCCCGCCCGGCCGCCCAAGTGGTCGAGCAGGGCCACCGGATCCTCGTCGAGGCTGTCGCACAGCGCGCGCAGATCGCACACGACCAGCCAGGAGGCGGCCGCGGCCAATGCTCCCGGATGCCCGTCCAGCCGACGGCAGACCCATGCCGCCCGCTCCGTGTCGCCCGCCGTCGGGGCGGACTCCGGGCGGACCCGCCGGACGTGGTCGAGGAACAGCCTCACCGAGGGGGCCGAGGTGTCCACCGCTCCGGCCGCGGGCACCTCCAGAGGTGCCAGCAGGAAGATCCGCTCACCGGGCACCTCCCACGGCCGGTCGGAGGTCACGAGCAGCCGCAGCCCGGGGCAGGCCCGCAGCAGGCCCATCAGCCGGTCGCAGCGGGCCGTGCCGGCCGGAACGCCGTCGAGCACCAGCAGCACGCGCTGGTCCCCCAGCAGTTCCGCGAGCGCCCCGACGGCGCCCGGCGACCCCGGGGCGGCTGCGGTGCCGGTCCCGGAGCTTGTTCCCGTGCTCGTCCCGGTGCCCGTACCGGTGTGCCGCATCCCGTTCACCGGTGCGAGCAGCTCGTCGACCGCGGCCGCGACCCGCGCCGCGGGCTCGTCGTCCGCGCATCCCAGGTGGTCGGCCGCCGTACCGGGGAAGGCGTGCCAGAGCACCGGCATCCCGGCCGAGTGGAGCCGCTCGGCCACGGCCAGCGCCAGCCGCGTCTTGCCCACGCCGGCCAGCCCCACCAGGTGGACCAGCCGCTCCGCGCCCGAGGAGAGTTCCCGCTCCAGCCCCGCCAGCTCCGCTTCCCGGCCCACGATCGGGTGCAGGGCCGTGGGCGGGGCGGGCGGCTGCTCCCAGCCCGCACCGGTGGCCCGTCCCCGCTGGACGGCCGCCTCGAGCGAGGCCCGGGCCCGCGGTCCCAGCCGCAGTGCGTCGGCCATCAGGCGCAGGGTCTCGGGTCGGGGCCGTCTCGCCTTGCCCTGCTCCAGATCGCGGATCGCGCGGACGCTGATGGTGGACAGGTCGGCCAGCTCCTGCTGGGTGAGCCCGATCCGCAGCCGGTGGGCCCGGATCAGGACACCCAGCCGGGTGGCCTCCTGTGCGAGGGGTACTGCGGCGGCGACGGCCGTGCTGTGCATGTGCGCTCCCGGCGGTGGTGGTGGGGAACGACGGGGCCTGGGGTGGTGCGGCCCGGTTCCTGGCTCCCATCGTCGGCAGGGCGCTATCGCCCCGGCATCCCCGGACGTACCGCCTCCGGAAGGCCGTCCTATCGCGGTGCGGGCCAGCCGGCGTCGCCCTCGCGCCGCTGCCGACGGGCGGGCCGACGGCTATCACCCCACGGGCCGACGGCTATCACCGCGCGGGGATGCCCGTGATAGCGCGGGGATAGGGCCGGGGGCGGTGCGGGGATTCCGGCCCTTCCTAATGTCTGTCCCAGAACGAAGGAAGCGCCCCGGAAAACCGGAGCGCACCGACGAAAGGACCTGGAAATGAAGCTCGCCACCGCCTTCCGCGCCGCCCTCGTCACCGTCGCCATCGCCGGTGCCGCCGTGTTCGGCGCCCAGGCCGCCCAGGCCGACGGCCCGGTCACCCCCGCCACCACGGCCGGCAACCCGGCCCCCCAGGCCACCCCGTCGCCGAGCACCACCACGAAGACCAACCCGTGGGACTGACGTCCCCCGCAGGGCCCCGGCGTCAGACCCCGACGGGCCGGGCCGGCAGCGCGGCAGAACCCAGCAGCCGCATCGCTTCGCCGAGTTCGGCGTCCATCCGCCGGTCGCGGAAGACCCGTACCGAACTCTCCAGCAGCTCCCGCGACCGCGAGCGCTCACCGGCGCCGCCGCTCGCGACCAGCAGCCTCGCCAGATCCAGCCGCACCAGCGCCGCCCCGCCCTGGTCCATGATCTGCTCCCGGACCGACAGCGCCTGGGCGTAGAAGCCCCGAGCGGCCTCACCCCGGCCCAGCTCGGAGTGCGCGTGGCCCAGATCCCGCAGCAGGTGCCCCTCACCTATCACGTCGCCGGTGTCCCGGCACAGCTCCAGCACCTCCGTGAACGTGCGCACCGCGAGCTCGTGTTCGCCGCGGGCCTGTGACAACTGGCCCGCTCTGCGCAGTGTTCTGGCCTGCCCGCCCGTGTACCCCACCGAACGGTAGATGCCGAGCGCCTCGTCCAGCCGGTCCTGCGCGGCCGAGACCTGGCCGCGCACCATCCAGATCTGCGCGCTCTGCGTCAGGACGATGGCCCGGCCCACCACGTCACCGACCCGGTCGAAATCCCGCAGCGCCCGGTCGTACAGGGTGAGCGCGCGGTCCTCGTTGCCCCGCATCCGCTCCAGCAGGGCCAGGTCGCGGTGGCACAGGGCCAGCCCGTGGGCGTCGTCCAGCTCCTGGAACAGTCCGAGCGCCGAGGTCAGCGCACTCCGGGACTCCTCCTGCTGGCTGCGGCCGAGGTACAGCACGCCGAGCGAGCTGAGCAGGGCCGCGGTGCCGCGCTTGTTGCCCGCCGCCCGGACGGTCTCGAGGGCGAGCTGGTGAGTGCGCTCCCAGTCGTCGAAGTAGCCCCGGCCCTCGAACAGGGTCGTCAGCGTCGTCGCCAGGTCCCAGCACAGCTCGTCCATCTGTGCCGCCGCCGCGTGCTCGACGGCCTGGACCAGGTTGGCGTGCTCGCTGTCGAGCCACTCCAGCGGATCCACGAGCAGTTCCTCCACGCACGGAGCGGGCGGCGCCCAGCGCGGTGCGCTGCCGTGGAGCACCGTGAAGTCGCCTCCGTAGATGCGCCGGTGGGCCTGCTCGGCCAGGGACAGCCATCCACCCAGCATGCGCCCGAGGGCCTCCCGCTGCGCGGCCGGCTCGTCGTGCGCGGCGAGCTGCTCCCGCGCGAACACCCGGATGATCTCGTGGAAGCGGTACCGGAACCCGCCGGTGGACTCCACCCCCACGACGTCCAGCATCTGTACGTCGACGAGCGGTTCGAGGAGGTCGGAGGGGAAGGGGCGGGCGTCGTCGAGCAGCGCCCCGGCCAGCCAGCCCGGCAGGGTGGGCCCCTTCGCGAGGCTGAGCAGCCTCAGCAGCCGTCGGTCCGCCGGAGCCAGCCCGTCGTGCGTGAGCGAGAGGCTCGCCCGCATCGTCATCTCGCCGTGGGTCAGTTCGTCGAGGCGGTGCCGCTCGTTGGCGAGGCGGTGGACCATCGAGGCCAGGGTCCAGTGCGGTCTGGCCGCCAGCCGGGCGGCGACGATCCGCAGGGCCAGCGGCAGTCCGCCCACCGTCCGGATCAGCGCCTCGGCGGCTACGCCCTCACGGCTCACCCGGTCCTCGCCGATCACCCGTGCGAGCAGTTCCCGCGCGTGCTCCGTGCTCATCACGTCGAGCTCCACGCGGTGCGCACCGGGCAGGCCGGTCAGCCGGACCCTGCTGGTGACGAGCACGGCGCAGTTCCTGCTCCCGGGCAGCAGCGGACGGATCTGGCTCTCGGACGCCGCGTCGTCGAGCACCACGAGCACCCGTCGCGTGGCCATCAGGGTGCGGTACATCTCGGCGCGCTCGTCCTGCGACTCGGGGATGACCGCGCCGGGGATGCCGAGTGCGCGCAGGAACCTGCCGAGCACCTCGCTGGAGGTCGCGGGCGTGCCGGTGCCGCGCAGGTCGCAGTACAACTGGCCGTCGGGAAAGGCGTCTTCGCTCAGCCGGTGCGCGATGTGCGTCGCCAGAGTGGACTTTCCGGTGCCGGGCTTGCCGACGATCACCGCCAGCCCGACCGCCCGGCCGCCCTCCCCGAGCAGGGTCCGCTCTATCCGGTCGATCTGCATCTCGTCGCCGACGAAATCTGAGGTGTCGGCCGGGAGTTGGCGTGGAATCTCCTCCCGGTGCGCCACGGCTCCCGGTCCCGGCGGGAGTGCGGACGGTTGCGGCGCGGAGTGCCCCGCCCCGGTCGCGACGGCAAGCCCGTCCGCGGCGGCGGGGGCCGGTGGAGCCGCGGGACCGGCGCCGATGGCCCGAGTTGCGCCCGCGCTGGTCGTCGGCGCTGCACCTGTCACCGCACCCGCGTCGGCGCCCGCACCCGTGCCGGGCTCCGTGCTCTCGGCGCCGTAGCCGGCGTCCGCGGGCCGGGACGGCGAGGCCACCTCCCCGGCGAGAATGGCTGATTCCAGTGCCCTCAGTTCCGGTCCCGGCTCCAGGCCGAGCTCCTCCACCAGCAGCTCGCGCCCGACCCGGTAGCTCTCCAGGGCCTCGGCCTGCCGCCCCGATCGGTACAGGGCGAGCATCAACTGCCCGCGCAGCCGCTCCCGCAGCGGGTGGACCCGTACGAGCAGCTGGACCTCGCCGACGAGCTGGTGGTGCCGGCCCAGCTCGAGCTCCAGCCCGATCCTGGTCTCGGTCACCGTGAGGCGCTCCTCGTCCAACTGGAGGGCCTTGCTGCGAAGGGTGTCGCTCGACACCCCGCTGAGACAGTTGCCCTGCCACAACTCGCCTGCTGTACGCAGCAGTTCCGCGGCCCTGCCGAGCGCGCCCTGCTTGGCCAGCGCGCGAGCCTCGGCGACGGTCCGGGCGAACAGGGCCGAGTCGACGAGGTCGCCCTCCGTCTTGAGGACGTACCCCGGCGGCCGGGTGGTGATCGCGGCGGGGACGGCCGCCGTACTGAACAGCTTGCGCAGCCGCGACACGCAGATCTGCACCTGGGTGCGGGCCGTGTCCGGGGGCTCGTCGTCCCAGATCAGATCGACGAGATAGTCGGTGCTGACCACGCGGTTCGCCTCGAGCAGCAGTGCGGCCAGGATGACCTCCTGCCGGCCAGGGGGAACGCGTACCGGTCCGTCGAGTCCGGTCACCTGCAAGGGCCCGAGAAGCCGGAACACCACAGAATCGGGGGTCGGCGGCATCCCGCCGGGTAAAGCGGTCATGGGACTCCCAGCTGGGGGCATGCCTGATCCCGCTCGCGGCGCGTGCACGACGCGGTTGAGACGGGAGGGAATTCGGGTGGAGCGGGGGTCAGTCTTCCCGAACGTGTCTGCGGTTGTCCATGGTGTGGAGATTTCATGGCGATGAACGGGATCGTGCAGTTCAGGCCAGCACGACCCGGCGCGGATCCGTGCGGTGCGACCGCGGCGATAGGGAGGGGATAGCCCCGAGTTGCGGGCCCGGAGGACGGTGTACCTGCCACCCCCGAAGGGGAGGCGGCCGTACGAAAGGACCCTCATGACCAGCCGGCACCCGAGGCGGATCCCGCCCAGCCCCGTGATCACCGACGCCGGGGTCGACCACGTCCGCCTAGCGTACGACTACCTCGACAGCGGGGACACCGACGGCTACGGCTCCCTCCTGCACGCGGGCAGCCTCGGACCCGGCCTCGAAGCCCCCCGGGGCGAGGGCTCCCGGCACCACATCACGCGGATCGTCGCCGAGGGGGACTGCGTGGTCGCGATGGGCCGCCTCGTACCGCAACAGCGGGACTTCGTCGACGTGTTCACCCTCTCGGACGAGGGCATGCTCCGTGCTTGTCGACGCTACTACTCCACTCCGTAGCCGTCTTTCCGCACTCGTTGCAACCGAGCTGCAACTGAACTGCATGGAGGCGCTGTTCGACAGTCTCCTCCGTTGTTCGCCCCGTGAACGCGCTGTAACTTCGGACCCGTTCAGAGATCGCCGAACACCGATTCACGGGGGATTCATCATGAACGAGAGCAACGGCGGCTTCTCCGACGGAGGACTGCGCAAGGTGCGTGACGCGCTGACGCGATATGTCGACTCCGGGCAGATACCCGGCGTGGTCGCTCTGGTCGGCCGCAACGGCCACACGCACGTCGAGACCGTCGGAACGATGGCTCACGAGGGCGGAGCGCCGATGGCCCGGGACACGATCTTCCGGATGGCCTCCACCTCCAAGCCGGTCACCATGGCGGCGTCGATGGCCCTGCTCGACGACTGCCGCCTGCGGCTGGACGACCCGGTGGACCCCTGGCTTCCCGAACTCGCCGACCGCCAGGTCCTGAAGCGGATCGACGGCCCGGTCGAGGACACCGAACCCGCCCGGCGTCCGATCACCGTCCGGGACCTGATGACCTCCACCTTCGGGCTCGGCATCGACCTGACCGCACTCGGAACCCCGATCATGAACGCGGTCTTCGCGAGCGGAATCTTCAGCCAGGGCGTCACACCGCTGCCCGAGCCCGACGCATGGATGCGCCTCATCGGCACCCTGCCGCTCATGCGCCAGCCGGGCGAGCACTGGCAGTACCACCTCAGCCACGACGTCCTCGGTGTCCTCGTGTCCCGGGTCACCGGCCGCCCGTTCGAGACGTTCCTGCGCGAGCGGATCCTCGATCCCCTCGGGATGAAGGACACCGCCTTCCACGTGCCCGCCGAAAAGATCGACCGACTGCCCCCCTGCTACGCACCCGACCCCGCGACCGGCGAGTTCACCGTCTGGGACGAGGCGAAGACCGGACAGTACAGCGCGCCGGTGGCCTTCCAGGCGGGCGGCGGCGGACTGGTCTCCACCGCCGACGACTACCACGCCTACTTCCGGATGCTCCTCGACCACGGCATGCACGGCACCGAGCGGATCCTTTCCCGGCCCGCAGTCGAGCTCATGACCACCAACCGCCTCACCACCGAGCAGGAGGCCGCACGGACGGCCCTTGCCCGCGGCGCCGTCCACGTGTCCTTCGGCCAGGGACAGCAGGGCGGCTGGGGCTACGGAATGGCAGTGCGCACCTACCGCGCCGACTACGCGCCGCTGGGTCAGTTCGGCTGGGACGGCGGAACCGGCACCTCTGCCTACGCCGACCCGGAGAACGGCCTGACCGGCATCCTGCTCACGCAGGTCGGGCTGACCACCCCGGCTCCGGCGCGGCTCATCCACGACTTCTGGACCACCGTCTACCAGGCCATCGACGCCTGACAGCCCTCGGGGGAGCACCCCGGGGCCGGTTCGTCTCCCGCAACCGGCCCGGGGCGCGCCTCCGCGGGTGGCCGGGCGCTCACGTCACCAGGTGCAGTGATGTGCCGGCGATGCCCAGCCGTACGCTCTGGCCCCAGGTCAGTTCCAGCGCGTCGCTCTCCATCCCATCGCCGAACACCACGATGCGGTCCGACTCCACGGTCAGCTGCAACCCCTGCCCCCGCCCGAGCTCCCCGGCGACCCTCGTCGTACCGGTCGCGGGAGAGGGCCAGGCCTCCCGTACGAACCACAGGAGCCGCTGCTCGCAGGGTGAGGGCAGCTCGGCGGAGCTGCCGCGCTCCAGCCACAGGGAACGCAGCCAGCCGGTGGCGCCCGTGCCCGTGCCCACCAGCACGCCGGAGGATGCCTGGGCCTCACCCTGGCCGTTGTCACCGTTGTCACCGTCGGAACCCAGGCGGTAGCGGGCCGTCTGGTGACCGTGCGAGCCCAGGTAGATCTCGTTCAGCGCGAGAAGGCGCTGGGTGTCGTCGGCGACGGCCTCGACCATGGTCAGCTCCTCTGCCCGGCTTCCGGCAGCGATTGCCGCACGCAGCAGCGCAGCCGTGTCGGCGCAGCGGTGACGGACCAGGACTCCCGGGTTTCGCCCCGGGTCGGTGTCGATGCCCACGACCGGCTGTCCGCGCAGATACTTCGCGGTATTGGCGACCAGGCCGTCCTGGCCGACCACGACCACCACGTCCTCCGGGGCGAACAGGAAGCGGTCCAGGTCCGCCCGCTCCACCCGGGAACTGCGCCAGGTGAGCGGCACGGCCGCGGCCACCTCCCGCAGCGCCTGTCGTGTGCGTTCGTGGCGGCGGACCACCTCGTCGATCGACCGACCCCGGCTGGAGAGGAAGAACGCGGCCTGCCCGTGCGTGCCGTACCGGGCGAGCAGTTCCTCGTACTCGGTCCTGCGGTGCACGATCACCGCCCGTGGGGCCAGGCTCACGCGCCCGCGCCGCCGTCCGGGCGTCCGAGCTTGGCGAGGAGCCCGGTGAGGACGTCCGGAGACAGCGTGATGCTCTCGATCCGCGGCAGGTTCTCCGCCAGCCTGGTCGCGGCCAGCGCCTGCAGCGTGCCCGGGCCGGCTTCGTCGTGCACGCGCAGCCAGGCAGCCTGAACCTCGGCGCGTGCCGCGCCCGTCTCGCGCTCCGCCTCGGCGTCCGCTTGAGCGAGGCGGACCTTGCGGGACGCCTCGGTCTCGGTCCGGATGCCGTCCGCCGCCGCCTTCTCCTCGGCCTCGCGGCGGGCGTTGGTGCCGCGCTGGTCGATCAACTGCTCCTCGCGCCTGGCCAGTTCGATCTGACTGGCCAGCTCGTTCTCGGCGATGGCGCGCTCACGCTCGACGGCGACTGCCCGCCGTTCATAGGTGGCCCGGTCCGCCTCCTGCTGGATCTGCTCGCGGGCCGGGGTGCGCAGGGCGCGCTCCACCTCGGCCTCGGGGCGGATCGCCACGACCCGCACGGCCACCACATCGATGCCGGTGGCCGGGAGTCTGGGCTCGGCGGCGAGACCGGCCGTCACGCTCGCCCGCACGGAGGCGACGCCGTCCACCAGAGCGACGGCCAGCGGCGTCCGGGCCAGTACGTCCAGCGTGTGCTGCTGCGCGGTTTCGGTGAGGAGAGTGGCGATCTGCTCCAAAGGGGCTCCGCGCCAGCTCCCGGTGTCCGGGTCCACGGAGAAGTCGAGTCGGGCGGCGGCTTCGGCCGGGTCGCTGATCCGGTAGGTGACGGTGGCCTGCACGGCGACGTCCTGGAAGTCGGACGTACGGGCGTGGAACGCCATGGCCAACTCCCGGTCGTCAACCGGGACTTCGGACAGCGCCGCCGAGAGTGACCGGTACCAGAAACTGAGCCCCAGCCCGTCGTGCACGAGCCGGCCGCGCTTGTGGTGGCGGATGTGAGTGGTGGGCGCGGAACGCAGATGACGCCAGCCGAAGCGCCGGGTGATGTCGGCCATGGCGAACCCCCTTAATTTCGTCAATGCGACGATAACGAGATGCGTCCATATCGTCAAGAGGACGAAAAGGGGGTACTCGGGCACTACCCCGGCAGTAACGGAAGCGGCTCGAACGGACCCTCGGCCGGAAAGCAGCCCGGGAGCCCAGTTGTTCGATGACGGAAGGGATAGGCGATGATGTTCGGGCAGGCACGGTCTCGCTCGGTTCTCATGGATCTCGACAACATGATCACCAGCACCGTGCCTGCTGTGCTGCCTCGGCACCCCTGTCTCGCAACGGACATGACATCACGTCACTGATACGTCCGGGGAATCAGACGAATCCCGTTCGCCCCCTGCCCCTGTCCCTCTACCTCCCGGCGAAAAGGCACCACCATGCAACAACCCTCCGAAGGCGACTGGGCCCAGACGGCCGTGGAAGTGCGGCTGCTCCGCAAGGAGTTCGATGGCAAGCTCGCCGTCGACGAAGTCGACCTCACCGTCCCCCGGGGCAGCTTCTACGGCCTGGTCGGCCCCAACGGCGCCGGCAAGACCACCAGCCTGTCCATGATCACGGGCCTGCTCCGGCCCGACGCGGGCACCGTGCGGGTCGCCGGGTACGACGTCTGGCAGGACCCCTACGAGGCCAAGCACCGCATCGGCATCCTGCCCGACGGACTGCGCCTGTTCGAACGGCTGTCGGGACGGGAACTCCTGCGCTACACCGGACGGCTGCGGGAGCTGCCGGCCGCTGACACCGAGGCGCGCGCCGAGGAGCTGCTCGACGTGCTCGGGCTCACCGAGGCCGGCGACAAGCTGGTCGTCGACTACTCCACGGGCATGCGCAAGAAGATCGGCCTGGCAGCCGCGCTGCTGCACAACCCGCCGGTCCTCTTCCTCGACGAGCCCTTCGAGAGCGTCGACCCCGTGTCGGCCGAGACGATCCGCGAAGTGCTGCGCCAGTACACCCAGACCGGCTCGACGGTGGTCTTCTCCAGCCACGTCATGGAGCTCGTGACCGCCCTGTGCAGCCACGTCGCCATCATGGCGAAGGGCCGCGTGGTCGCCGACGGCACGCTCAACGAGGTACGGGCCGGCCGGAGCCTGAACGAGCGCTTCATGGAACTGGTCGGCGCCCCGGCCGCGAAGGCGAAGGGAGGAAGCCTCGCATGGTTGGGGTCTTCGTCGGGCTGAAACTCGCCCTCCTGCGCAGCAGTCTGCGCCGCAGTACCGCTCGCGCCGTGGGCTTCGTGGCCGGCGCGGCCATCAGTGTGGCCGGGGCCTGCTACGTGGCGGTGGGCCTGGCCCTCGCCCAAGGCGAGGCGGATGCGCCCGACCTCGCCGTCCTCGCTTTCACGGGGCTGGCCGTCGCGTGGCTGGCGGTGCCGCTGTCCTTCGGCGCAGGCGGCGACGAGAGCGCCGATCCGACCCGGCTCGCCGTGCTGCCCGTCCGGCCGCGTCAGCTGATCGCCGGGGCCACCGCCTCCGCGCTCGTCGGCCCGGGGCCGCTGTGCACCCTCATCCTCATCATCGGAGCCGTCGTCGGCGCCGCCGAGGGCGCCTTCGCCGGCCTCCCCGCCACCCTCGTCACCCTCCTCGCCGTACCGCTCACGCTGCTGCTGTGCGTGGTCGCCTCCCGAGCGGTACTGGCCTCGTTCGCACGGGCCCTGACCGGCCGACGCGGCAAGGACGCCGCCGCCCTCGGCGGCGTGCTGACCGCGATGGGCGGCTACACCGCCTACCTGCTCCTGACCACCGCCGGCTCGGGGCTCGCCCTGCCGCCGGTCCTCGTACGGGTCCTGCGCTGGACCCCGCCCGGCTGGCCGGCCGACGCCATCCGGGCCGCCGCCGACGGCAGGATCGGTACCGCGGTGCTCGAACTGGCCGGGACAGCCGCCCTGACCGGGCTGCTGATGGTGTGGTGGCACGCCTCCCTGGCCCGGCTGATGACCACGACGGACGCCTCCACGGCCCAGGCCGCCAAGGTCCGGACCGGGCGGACGACGGGCCTGCGGGCCCGGCTGCTCACCTCCAGCCGTACCCTGCTCGTCGCCCACCACCAGTTCAGCGCCTTCGTGCGGGCCCCACGGCACCGGATGACGATGATCGCGGCGCTGGCCTACGCGCTGCTGTTCCCGGTCGTGATGGTGGCGGTCGGCATGCGGACCCCGTACGCCGTCGTCGGCGGAGCCTGGGTCTTCGGACTCACCTCCCCGGGCCTGCTGTTCGCCCTCGACGGCTCCGCGATATGGAGCAACGTCGCCACGCTGCGCACCGTGGCGCAGGCCCGCGCCGAACTCCTCGGCCGACTGATCCCCCAGCTGGTGTTCCTCGTGCCCTGGCTCACGGCCACCGGCACCGGCATCGCCCTCGCCACCGGGCGCACCGACCAGCTGGCCGCCGCGTTCGGGGTCAGCTTCGCGCTGCTCGGGGTGACCTTCGCGATGGGCATGGTCATCAGTGTCTTCCACCCCTACCCCTACCCCGAGGACCTGTGGAGCGTGAGCGCGCCCGGTCAGAGCGCCGGCTACCACCTGGCGAACTTCCTCAGCTCGATCACGGGCGTGGTGGCGATCGCCCCGGTGATCGCGGGAGCGGTCGTGCTGGACGGCTCCGCGTCCTCGTGGCTGCTGCTGCCGCTGGGCACGGCGTACGGCGTGCTGGCCGTTCTGCTCACCCTGCGGACCATGGGGCAGAGGCTGTTCGACAAGGCGCCCGAGATCCTCAGCACCCTGCGGATGTCCTGACGTCTCCGAGCCCCGCGACACGGTGCGACCCACCGCCCGGCATGCATCGCCCGGTTCCGGTCAACTGGAGACTGACCCCTGGGCCGGTCCCCGGCTCCGCTTCAAGGTGCCCATCGGTCGAAATTAATGAGCATGTCCCTGACAGCGCGGTGGGGTGGTGTCGGGCGGTGCGCGGAGTGCGTGTTCCGCAGGAGCCCGACCGCTTGGGGATTCCGGCCAAGGTGCACTGAAGCTGTTCCCCCCGGGTCAACCGGTCCTGCAAGATCTCAGTCGTTGCCCTGGTCAACCGACTGGGCGTGGAACTGGCAGGACATGCGGCCTGCCAGGCCGCCACTCCTGCGGACAGCGGGGGCCCATGTCCTGGCGTGGCGGCAGAGCGCGGATAATCGCGCGGTCCTGGTCGCGGATGATCGTATCCGCGCTGGTCATGGTGTTAGTGGTGTCACTGGCGCAGGCGGAGGCCCTGCCGTCCGCACAGGCGCAGACGCAGGCGCAGGCGGCGGCCAAGCCGAGGCCGGTCCCGCGGGATCTGCCGATCCTGTCGGTTCCGTCAGGGGGCACGCAGAAGCCGCAGGCCGAGCCGAAGCAGCCGAAGCAGCCGAAGGCCGACTTCGGGCCCTTGGCGGCAGGCGAGCACGCCCGCTTCGACGCGCGCAGAGCGGCACAGGAGGCGGATCCCGCGCCGCAGACGAGTCTGGTCTCCCCGGTGGACGGCGCGGTGGTGGCCACGGAGACGCCGGTCCTGCAGGTGGCGGCGGTCGGTGACGGCGTCCTGTACTGCTTCAAGATCTCCACCGGCTTCGACGGGCGCTCCGGCAGCGTGGTGGATTCCGGGTGCCTCGACCAGCCGCAGTGGACGGTGCCCAAGCACGTGCTGCACGACGGCGGCCGCTACACCTGGACGGCGGCCACGGCGATGTCCGGCGCGACGACGGCGACGGCGCCGCAGTGGGTCGGGCACTTCACGGTCAACCAGCGGGTGGGCGATCCGGGACCGGCACCGACCGACCATCTGGGGCCGGTGACGGTGAACCTGTTCAACGGAAACGCGCACGTCGAGGCCGCCGGACCGGCGTTCCAGACGGTCGGGGGATCGGCCGGGGTGAGCCTCGCCTACAACTCCCGGGAAGGCACCCCGCGCGGTGTGCGCGCCTCGTACTTCAACGACTCGCGCCACGAGGGCAAGCCGGACGCGACACCCGTGATGGTGCGCGGCGAGTCGCAGGTCAACCTGGACTGGGGCATCGCGTGGAGCGGCAACCCGGACAACCGGCCGTGGCGGGACAACCCGATGCCGCCCGCGCTGGACAAGAACTGGTTCGTGGTGCGCTGGGAGGGCCAGTTCAAGGCCTCGGTCACCGGTGACTTCCGGTTCGCCGGTGCGCACACCGACGGCGCCCGGATCTGGGTGGGCGACAAGCTAGTCTATGACAACCCCAACCCCGCCGATCCCGGTGACGACTTCCTGCTGCCCGGCCCGCAGCAGAGCAGCGAAGTCGCTTTGAATGCCGGCCAGCTGGTGCCGCTGCGCGTAGAGCTGTACCACCACTCGGACCAGCGCCCCCGCATGGTGTTGTGGGCCAAGAGCAGCAGCGGGGCTGACGACCAGCGCAGTCACAACCTCGACCCGCGGATCGTGCCGACGGAATGGCTGATGTCCGCGGACTCGCAGTCGCTGCCGGCCGGGTGGACGCTGTCGGTCCAGTCCAGCGGCTACAGCCGCGCTGAGATGCTGGACGGCTCGGTGGTGCTCACCGATGCCGCGGGCGGCAAGCACACCTGGACCAAGGCCTCCACGGGCGGCTACAGGCCGCCCGTGGGCGAGGACGGGGTGCTCGCCTTCGACACCGCGGGCCGGATCACGGTCACCGAGGGCGACACCGTGTCGTTGTTCAACCCCGACGGCACGCTGGCCGCGGTGGAATCGGTACTGGACGCCAAGAAGCCGGCCGCCCTGCAGTACCTCTACAGCGGGACGCGGCCGCGGCTGACCCAGATCAAGGACCCGGTCTCCGGCCGGTCGCACCGGCTGTTCTACAACACCGACGGCAGCAACAGCTGCTACGGCGGGGTGCCCCGCCCGCCGGGTTCGGACCAGGCTCCGCAGCAGATGCTGTGCCGGATCCGCTACTGGGACGGTAGCGAGACCCGCCTGTGGTACCAGATGGGCACGCTGGCCCGGATCGAGAACCCCGGCGCGGTCATGCAGGACTTCGACTACCTCGGCCGGGCCTCAGCCAGGGAGCGCTACGACCAGGCCGGTGACAACGAGGAGGAGAAGCAGAAGGCCTTGGACAGCATCGGGCCGCTGACCACCCTCCGTGGCGGTCTGGCCTACGACTGGGTGGCCCGCCAGGCTCCGTCCGCGGAGAACGGGTGCACCAACACCGGTGACGTCGCCGCCGCCTGCACGGTGATCGGCTACGACTCGGTGGTCGAGCAGCCCCAGGAACCGCCGGCCCTGCGCGCGGTCCAGGTAATGGCCCCGGCTCCGGACGGCCGCTCCAGCGAGCTGCGCGCCGAGCACTTCTACCAGTACTACTTGGAGCGCAAGCAGGCCACCGTGGCCCTGGCCGGGGTGTACGACTCCACCCGCTCGCGCACCGTCACCTACGACGACGCCGGGCGCACGCTGGTCACCACCGACCTCACCGGGGCGAGCATCGCGGCGGAATGGAACGCGAAGGACCAGGCCACCGCTGCGGTCGACAGTGCCGGCCGCCGCTCCACCACGGTGTACGACCATGCCGACCGCCCGGTCGACAAGTACGGTCCCGCACCGGCGTCCTGCTTCAACGGACAGACCCCGACGGCCGCGTGTGCGGCGAAGATGCCGCACAGCCACACCAACTACGACGAGGGATTGGCGGGGCTGTCGGCCGCCTTCTACGAGAACCCAGAACTGGCGGGTGTGCCCAAGGCGTTCACCACCGGGGTCGGCTCCTCTGATGGAGCACTGTCACGGTCGTGGGGAGCGAGCCCGCCGGTGGCCAACACCGGTGGCTGGTCGGGCCGGTTCATCGGCGAAATGAAGCTCCCCGCCACCGGGGACTACGGCCTCGGCTTCACCGCGGTCGACGGCGTGCGGCTGTGGGTGGACGACGTGCTGACCGTCGACAGCTGGAGCGACAAGCCCAGCACCGCGGTCACCGGCAAGTACACCAACACCACGGCCGACAGCTGGCACCGCATCCGCGTCGACTACTACAACCGCTCCGGTACGACCGGGGCCCTGGACTTCACCTGGACCCCGCCCGGCACCCAGGCGCCGGCGCCGGTCCCCGGGACGCATCTCGCGCCCCGGTACGGGTGGGCGACCAGCTCCACCACCGAGGACACCTCCGGCGGCGACAAGGAACGGGCGCCTTCGAGGCGCAGCGCGAGCAGCTACTCCGATCCGGCGGCGGGCATCGACCCGGCGTACGGGCTCGCCGTGGCCACTACGGCCGATCCCGACGGGCTGGGCCTGACCGCGCGTACCCGCTACGAGCAGCCGGGCGACGGATATCTGCGCAAGGTGACCTCGGCCATGCCCGCCGGTGACATCGCCGCCCCCGACCGGCGCACGACGACCACCTACTACGGCGACTCCGAGACCCGGACGAACCCCTGCGATCCGAAGGCACCGGCTGCCAACCAGGGCGGCATGGCCAAGACGTCCACCGAGGCCAAACCGGCCGACGGTCCGGCGCTCACCGGCGAGACGGTGTACGACGAAGCCGGGCGTGTGGTGGCCCAGCGCGTCAACGGCGAGGCGTGGATCTGCACCAGCTACGACGCCCGCGGACGGGTGGTCAAGAAGACCGCTCCTGCCTACGGAGCCGAGAAGGCGCGCACCGTCATCACCGACTACGCCGTCGGAGGCGACCCGCTGATCTCCAAGGTGAGCGATGAAAACGGGTCGATCACCACCAGGTACGACCTGCTCGGCCAGGAGGTCGGCTACACCGACGCCAACGGCGTCACCTCCACGGCCACCTACGACCAGGTCGGACGGCTGATCAAGGACACGACCGTGGTCAAGGGCGTGTCCAGCACCGTGGCGTACGCCTGGAACGACGCCAACCAGTTGACCAACGTCAAGGTGGACGGGACCACCGTCGCCGCCCCCGCCTACGACGCCACCACCGAACTGACCGGCGTCGTCTACGGCAACGGTTCCCGCCTCGACTCATTGGCGCGCAACGAGTCGGGCAAGCCGACGGCGCTGACGTGGAAGACCGCCGAGTCCACGGTGGTTGACGCGGTGACCCGGTCCCGCGACAACCGCATCACCGACGATGTGGTGACCGAGGACGGCAAGACTGCCGCGAACTACTCCTACACCTACGACACGGTGGGCCGGCTCGTCGCGGCGACGGTCCCGCACCACCAGCTCACCTACCGGTTCGACCCGACCGACGGGTGCGGGACGGCGCGAACGGCCGGGCTGAACACCAACCGCACCGCGTCCACCGACAGCTTCAACGGCGCCGCCGCGGTGACCACCAACTACTGCTACGACGGCGCCGATCGGCTGACCTCGACCAGCGGCGGCACCGCGCTCTCGTTCGCCTATGACAGCCACGGCGACACGGTCAAGGTCGGGGGCGACACCCTGGGCTACGACTCCACCAAGCGGCACATGCGAACGACGACCGCGTCCGGCACCGCGATCGTCTACACCCGGGACCCGGACGACAGGCTGACCGCGCGCACGGTCACCGGCGCCACCGACGCGTCGAAGAACGGAACCACCCGCTATTCCTACAGCTCCACGCACGACGACGCCGACCTCATCCTGGACAAGGACGGTGGCCTGCTGCAGCGCATCGTGGCGCTGCCCGGCGGCGTGCTGCTGACCAAGAACTACGACGCGAGCGCTACCACCAACTGGTCCTACCCCAACATCCACGGCGACGTGCTGTTCACCGCGGACGGGACGGCCGCCCGCACCGGCGGTCTCCGCCTCTACGATCCGTTCGGGCAGAACATCGATCCGGCCACCGGCGCGTTCAGCGACATCCCGATCCCCGCAACCGCCGCAGGTGGCATGGACTTCGGCTGGCTGGGCCAGCACGAGCGGCCAGTGGAACACCTGGCGGGCCAGCAGGCGATTGAGATGGGCGCACGCGTCTACCTGCCGGTCCTGGGCCGCTTCCTGCAGGTCGACCCGGTCGCGGGCGGATCGGCGAACAACTACGACTACGTCAACGCGGACCCGGTCAACGGCCTGGACCTCGCAGGGACCTTCAGCTGGAAGAAGGTGGCCTCTGTCGCGACCACCGCAGCCGAGGTCGTGTCCTTCGTACCCGGGCCGGTTGGCACGGTCGCCTCCGGGGTGGCCGTGGCCGGGCAGCTCGCCCAGGGCAACAAGCAGGCCGCGGCGGCGGCCGCGCTGGGCATGATCCCCGGTGGCAAGCTCGCCAGCACGCTCGCCAAATCCGCCGCCAAGGAAGCCTCGACCGTCGGGAAAGCCGCTGCGGCCGCCGAGAAGTGCAACTCCTTCACGCCTGACACCCAGGTGGTCATGGCCGACGGCACCGCCAAGCCGATCAGCGAAGTCCAGGAGGGCGATCAGGTCCAGGCCACGGACCCCGCCACCGGTGCTACCGCCGGCGAGCCCGTCGCCGGGGTGATCACCGGCCACGGCACCAAGCACCTCATCGACATCGGCCTCGCGGCGCCCCACGCGGTCACGATCACTGCCACCGCCGGCCACCCCATCTATGTCCAGGATCGCGGCTGGGTCAACGCCGGGGACATCAGGACCGGTGACCTCCTCCGCAACTCGTCCGGCGTCGTACGGGTCACCTCGGTGCACGACCGCGGCGAAGTCGCGGACCAGACCGTCTACAACCTCAGCATCAGCCGCATCCACACCTACCACGTCCAAGCCGGTGCCGACCGTGTCCTGGTCCACAACACCGGCTGCCCCGTGCACGCGCCGGACGTATACGGCTACGGCAGCACACAACGCTGCACCTGCCCGGGCAACACGAGCAGCGACATGGCAGGTCACAACGCCGCTGAACTGAAATCCAACGTCGAAGACACGAGGGCCAGGGCCGAGGCGGGCGGACAGGCAACTGCAAGGGCCATTCACTCGCCGGCTGCGTCTCAGGACCCGGCCGGCGTCCTACCCGTGGCACTCGGCGTCATGGCCGTCGCCGCGAAGGGGAAGCAGATCTGGAGAAAATTCCGTGGGAACTAGCGGCAGAAAAGAAGAGCCAAGCACGACGAAAGGACCTCAGCAGTGAAGTTGCCGAAGGCGCAAAGCCTAAGATCCTTGTGGCGCAGAGCAGTTCTGATCATCGCGGTGCTGGGCGCGACCGTGGGGATCACGACGTCCCCCGCCGCTGCGCGCGAGGAGGGCGGCGCGTCGGTCGCGGCGCTGATCCAGTTGACGTTCACGAACGTCAGCAACGGAAAACTGCTGGACGTCCAGAACGGCAACTACGACGACAACGCGTTCATCTCCGTCAACCCGGCGCCGGGGTCCGCCACGACGTGGCGCATCAACACGGGAAGCAGCCTCGGCTCGGGATTCGCCATCGTCAACACCACCACCGGCAAGTGCATGGACCTGACCACCGCCCGCTACCAACTGCGGCAACAGCCCTGTGACGGGCGCGCGTCCGAACAGTGGTACTTCCAACCGATCTCCGGATCGGCGCAGAAGGCGTTCAGGATCCGCCAGGTCAGCGACAACTCCTGCCTGACCGTCCAGCTACCTCCCAACACCGACAACTTCGTGTACACCTACCGCTGCGACAACACGCCGTACCAGCAGTGGACGCTACCCACCGATGTCTACCAGAAGGCGTGGAACACCGCCGTGGACTACGCGGCCGCCCGGTGCAACAAGGACACTTCGACCTGCGCGTGGTCCACGACCAGCCAGACACCGCCGTTCACGCTGCCGGAGGCCTGCGTCTCGCCCATCTGGTTCAACGACACATCGACCACGATCCCGTGGGAGTTCACGCTCAACACCAGCACGGGGTGGACCAACTCCATCGGCTTCAAAATGGGAGGGAGCCTGTCTGTCGGTGGCGACATCGGTCTTGCCAAGCTTCAACTCGAAGTCACCGCCGAGGTCAACGGCCAAACCACCATTGACCTCAAGCAGGAAATGGGCAACAAGCTCACGGTGAGCGTGTCCCCACGCCAGTACGGTTGGGTCACGCTGTCCGAACTGGCGACCAAGGCCACCGGAACCTGGACCTTCGACACCCAGGGCTTCCCGTGGACCGCCGACGACACCATCACCGTGCCCCTCAAGTACGACGCCAACGGCGGCGCGAGCATCTACAGCGCACGCACCCGCCCCACCTTCACCAACTGCGCCGGCGTATAGCCGAGCCCGTTCAACGCCGGGGGCCGGATCACGGATCCGGCCCCCGGCGGAGGGGGCCAGTGCTTACTTCACGTCGATGTAGTCACCGGTCGCGGAGACCGCGGGGGTGGTGGTCGTACCCGCGAACGAGTAGCGGTAGTAACCGTCGGACGCCGCCGTGACGGTGGTCGACAGGTTGCCGGTGCTGTTCGTGTTGATCGTCTTGACCGTGGTGTACGTGCTGGTGCCGGCCTTCTTGAACTGAAGCTTCACCGGCTGGAAGCCGTAGCCCGTGTAGGTGAAGCTGTCCCAGTTGGCGCGGGTCAGCTTGCCCGTGACCGTGATGGTCTTGCCCTTGACGACCGGCTCGGGGGAAGCGTTGGTCGTCAGCTTGGAGGAGCGCTGGAGCTTGAAGGGGTACCCCTTGTCGACGCTGGCGTAGTCACCGTCCTTGGCGTCCACCCAGACATTGACGTACCAGGTACCGGCCATGTTGTTGGAGTAGGCCAGGTCGGTCTTCGGGTCCACGGTGAAGTTGGCGGTGCAGGTCGACGTGGTGGCGCTCACGCGGGTGCAGGTCGAGGCGCCGGTCGGGGTGAGCATGCCGAAACCCGGACCCTGGAGCCAGAGCAGGTCGTCGTCGAGGCCCGCGATACCGGAGTTGTCCGTGGCGGTCACGGAGACGGAGAACGTCTTGGCGGTGCTGGTACCGACCGCAACGTTCTTGCCGCCGTTGACAACCACCTTGGTGATCTTCGTGTCGCCTTCACTGTCCGTGGCCGCCTGCGCGGACGGCACGGCGAGCGCGGACAGGACCAGGGCTCCGGAAACGGCAGCCACAGTGGCACGAATACGCATTATTCTCCCCTAGGGACACGGAGGCGCACGGGCTGGAAGGCCACCCATGCGCCCCAATGGTTCTGTGGAGTCTCCTGACTCCACAGAACAGACATGCGACTCCCGTAAATGGTTGTGCACTTAGGGGAGAAGATTCTTACTGCACGTCGATCCACTGGGTGGCGGTTGGGCGCTCCCCGCGTGTGCGGGGAGCAGGGGCGAGGGGTTCGACGGCAACCACAGCAAGCAGGGGTCAACCGCGCGTGCGCGGGAGCTCGTGGACCAGGGCACACCGATCGAATCCGCGTGCCGGATCGTGATCCTGGAAGACCAACTCGAGGAAGCCCAGCGAATCAACGCCGAATACCGGCGTGCCGCAGAAGCGACCGAGAGCTGACCACATCCCTGAAGGACCGACGCCTGTGCTTGCCCGCTGACACCCGCGGGCCGGTAACAGGCGGTAGTCACGGCAGGTCGGGTCTCATCGAGAAGAGAACGCCGATCCGCCTCCGCCCCATCGGCCACACCGTCCTTGCTGCGCCCGGATGCAGCCCGTCGGCCTGCCCGGCAGTTCGAAGTCCTGGTTCTAAGGTCGCTGTCGAGATGGGTCCATCGGCCGATTCCCTCCCCGACCGCCAAGGTGATCATGAGGGTTGTCCGCTCGAGCCGAGGAGGAGCCATGCGGGTAGGGCAAGTGGACTGGGTAGAGATTCCGGCCGGGTTGCTGCGTCGTGGTACGCCGGTCGACGAGGTGGCGGCAGTGGCCCGCCGCTACGCGGACACCAGGGTGCCGGTGGAGTGGTACGCGAAAGAAGCCCCGCGCGCGGAGATCCACATCCCGACGTTCAGGATCGCCCGCACCCCGGTCACGGTCGGCCAGTGGGCACCTTTTGCGGCGGCCACCGGCCGACCGGTCTCGCAGAGGCCGGCGGACCACCCGGTCATCGGGGTTGCCTGGGAGGCGGCAACGGCCTACTGCCGGTGGCTTGGGGAACGGCTCGGCCTCGATGTGCGGCTGCCCACGGAGGACGAGTGGGAGCGCGCCGCGCGGGGCGACGACGGCCGGGAGTTCCCGTGGGGTGAGGAGTACCGCACCGGCCTGGCCAATCTGGTGGACCTCGGCATCGGCGCCA
The DNA here is from genome assembly GCF_024213195.1 of Streptomyces sp. TBY4. Lineage (GTDB taxonomy): Bacteria > Actinomycetota > Actinomycetes > Streptomycetales > Streptomycetaceae > Streptomyces. Next base: position 138,098 of record NZ_JANAVF010000017.1, read on the forward strand.
CGACGCCGGTCGGCTCGTTTCCCGACGGAGCCAGCCCCTTCGGCGTGCTGGACATGGCGGGTAACGCCGACGAGTGGACCTCTACGCTCTACGCTCCCTACCCTGGCGCGCCCGCAGAGGTGCCGAGCACAGAGGATTGGGCCTTCGACCGGCACATCACCCGTGGCGGCGCCTTCCGTCACGACCGGGACCTGGCCCGGTGCGCCCGCCGCCACGGTGCCTATGAACCGGACCTTGAAGCGATCGGTGTGGGCTTCCGCCTGGCGGCACCGGCCGCATAAAACCGGGCACCATGCCGACATCGCATGACGGGTGGCATCCCCTCAAGACCGTGCATTTATAGCTGCACCGACCAATGACATTCCGGTGTGCGCCTACAGCCTGGGGCGCCCGCGACGTCCTCTTCCACGGGATCGTCGGTGACGTGGCCCGAAGCGTCCACCTGCACACTGGCCAGCGGATCAGATGCCTGGCACGCCGACGAATGCCGCGCCCAGGCCGACGACGGCGGCGGTGATGCCGGTCAGAGCGGTGGATTCTCGTTGGTGAGGACGCAGTTCGGTGGCCATCACGTCATGGTCCTTGCGCCGCACTGTGCGCTACCGGCCGGCGCCCGTGAGGAGTTCCTCGGCCACACCCGTCCGTGCGTAGAGCACGGCCCGCCCCGCCCGATGCGCCGACACCAGACCGGCCGCGCGTAGCGCTCCGAGGTGCTGGGACACCGCGCCGGCGGTGAGGCCGGTGCGCCGGGCCAGTTCGGTCGTCGCGGCGGGTGCGGTGAGCTCCGCGAGGAGCCGCGCCCGGGAGCGCCCGAGCACCCGGGACAGGGCCGCGGAGGCCGATCCCGGCGGAGCCTCCCACAGCGTGCCGATGCCGCGCGGCGGATACCGTAGCGTCGGCTGGTACACGGCGTCCGTCGTCGCGAAGACCCGCGGCCACACGAACGCCGACGGCACGAGCAGCAGCCCTCGTCCGTCGAGTCGTCGCACGCCCCGCAGGAAGCGGTGCTCGACCTTCAAAGTCCCTGACGACCAGGCCAGTTGGGGTGCGAAATCCTCGAAGAGGCTGTGCGTGCCGTCCTCGGCGAAACGGCGGGCCCGGTAGTGGATGTCGGCCTCCAAGTGCATCTGAATGCGAGGCCAGTACGGGGCCATCGCGAGCTCCCAGAATGCGGCGATGGCCTCGGTGAGGCGCCCGAGCCCGCGCCCGGGATCCGCCAGCAGTGCCTCGACGCCGGCCTGCGCCTCAGGCGCGGAGGCGCGCAGCCGTTCGGGCGGGGTGGCGCGCAGGGCGGCCAGCTCCACGCCGAGCGACGGGCCGGACGTGCTGGGCGGAGGGCAGAGGAACCCGGGGACGGAGGTGGCCGTCACCGGCACCAGCGCGGTCAGCGGGCTCAGATCGAGCCGTGCGGCCGCGATCCGGTCGCGTGCCTGCCCGGCCCACCGGCGGTGCAGCACCTGCTCGTCGGCGCCGGACAGGATCCGTACCCCCGCCACGACCTCCCAGAGCGGCGAGATGGCGAAGCGGGTCCGTGCGACGTCCTCGGCCGAGAACTCGATCTCGAGCACCGGATGCCCTCCTCCCTGGAAGGCCACGGAGGCCGACCGACCGTGCGCAATAGATTTAGGACAGACTAAAACACTGGGCCTGAACTGCGTTGAACGGCACTGTAACGGGTATGCCCAGACACCTCCCCGCGACCGCCGACGCGCACTCCCCGTGGCGATCGAGCGGCTTCCGCGTGCTCTTCTCCGCATCAGTCCTCGGCGTTCTCGGAACGAACGTCTCCTACGTCACCATCCCGCTGATCGCCGTACTCGCCCTTGACGCGGGCCCCGGGCAGGTCGGGGTGCTGGCCGCCCTGAGCACGGCGGCGTTCCTCCTCATCGGCCTGCCGGCGGGGGCGTGGGTCGACCGCGTACGGCCCCGTACGGTCCTGGTCGCCGCGGACCTGCTGCGCGGCCTCCTGCTCGCCGGGATCCCGCTGGCCTGGTGGTGGGACGTCCTGACCTTCGAAGGGCTCTGCGCGGCGGTATTCCTGAGCGGGGTCGCGACCGTCTTCTCCGACGTGGCCGCGCAGAGCGCTCTGCCGCAGCTGGTCCGCCCCGAGGCCCTGGTCCCGGCCAACTCCGCCATGGTGAGCTTGATGGCCGCGGGCAACGTCGCGGGCCGGGGCGCGGGCGGCGCGCTCGTCCAGCTCCTCGGCGCACCGGTCGCTCTGGTGTGCGGGGCGGTGGGCCACCTGGGATCCGGGCTCCGGCTGATCCGCATGGAGCGCGGCGTTGCCGCTGAGATCCCGGGCATGGCCGACGGCCCCCGCCGGGGCCCGAGCCTGCGCGCGCGGATCGCCGAGGGCCTGCGGCACGTCCTGCGCCACGGGGAACTGCGCGCCCTCGCGCTCACCGGGGCGCTCGGCAACCTCGGGACGGTCATGGTGAACACGATGCTGCCCGTCGTCTTCACCCGCGAACTCGGTCTGTCCGCAGGCGCACTGGGCCTGTTCTGGGCGGTCGGAGGCGCCGGCCTGCTGTTCGGAGCCCGCTGCGCACGCCGGCTCGCCGACCGGTTCGGGCATGGGCGGGCGCTGGTCCTCGCGGACGCCTGCCTCGCCCCGACGGGACTCCTGGTACCCCTGATGGGACGGGGTGTCTGGTTGTGGGTGGCGGGTGCCGGATGGTTCCTCTTCGCCGTCAGGACGGGGACGGGCAACGTCCTCGGAGTGAGCCTTCGCCAGCGCCTGACCCCGGACACGCTGCTCGGCCGTATGAACGCCACCTTCCGCTTCGTCCTCACCGGGGCCATGGCCCTCGGCGCCGCCCTGGCCGGTGCCATCGGTTCCTACGGGTCCCCCGGCGCGGCTCTCTGGACAGGCGGAGCCCTGCTCTGCCTGGCCTGTGTACCGACCCTGGTGTCCCCGCTGCGCAGGCGTCGCGAGCTCCCGCCCGCGGGGGCCGCCGGGGGCATCCGGCGCGGATCGGGCCGGGGGACGTGCCGTACTGCTTCGTGACGCGGCGCGGACCCTCGGCTGGGGCAGGGTGGCGGCCTCCAGCCCGACCTTCACGCGCCTACCGGCCCGACACCCGCAAACAGGAACGGGAAGACACGATGCGCTGGGGCGGCTCCCTGCCGGGGATCAGCATCACTTTCGACGCCAAGGAGCTGCACGGTGACGGCCCTGTCTGAGGCATCCGCTCTCGACCCCGCCGGGCGGCGCCCGCGGCGAGCGCAGGGGACGCCGGCGCTTCCGGGCTTGCCGACGGCGGCGGTCGCCCGTACCCAGCTCGCTGGACTCAAGGTCGCGGGCCAGCAGCCGATGACCGGGTACAGCAGGGCGAAGTTCACGCACTGGACCGGGCAGGGCGATGCCTGCGATACCCGCGAGGTCGTCCTGGAGCGGTCCGGGAGGGACGTGAAGCGCGACGCCGAGTGCAAGGCGGTCTCCGGCACCTGGGTGTCGGTCTACGACGGGGTCACCATCACTGACGCTGGGAAGCTCGATATCGAGCACATGGTGCCGCTCGCCCATGCCTGGCGGTCTGGGGCCGGGGCGTGGACGGCGGATCGGCGTAAGGAGTTTGCGAACGACCTGATCCGCCCCCAGCTGTTGGCTGTGTCGGCGGCGACGAACCGGTCCAAGGGAGATCAGGGCCCTGATGAGTGGCAGCCGCTGGCGAAGGCGTATTGGTGTACGTACGCGACGGCGTGGACGAACGTGAAGGCCACCTGCCAGCGACGCCTTGGGAGCCTTCCCTGACCGTCGTCGAGGCGTTCGGCCGGGGACGGGCGGGCGATGCGGACGAGCACGCCGAGACGCTGCTCTCCCTCGGCCTGTTCCACCCCGCCGATCTGCGCCGGCGCGTGGGCGACCTGTCCTACGGGCAGCGCCGCCGGATCGAACTGGCAGGCCTGGTCAGTGAACCGGTCGACCTGCTCCTGCTCGACGAACCGACCAACGACCTTTCACTCGCCCTCGTCGAGGATGGGAACAGGCGCTGACCGACTACCAGGGCGTACTGGTGCTCGTCACGCACGACCGCCGGATGCGGTCCCGGTTCACCGGCTCGCACCTGACCCTGAACGGCGGCCGGATCGAGACCCACGTCCGCGCCGGGTAAGCGGAGCGGGTCGCTCATGAGCCGCCTGTGCCGCCCCCCGGACACCCCGGCCGGCCCGGTCCGGGCCCGACGCCTCATGGAACTCGCGATCCAGGGCCTCCGCCGCTGACCCCGCCGCGGACGACAATGGGGTTGCGGTGTTCCGGTACACCGCAACCCCCGAGAAGGGACCGCCCGTGACGGAGCTCCACATCCCCGAGATCTACCGGGACGTCGACGAGTCGGTCCGCCTGCTGCGGACGTACTTCACCGGGCGCCGTTCCAAGGGCGACCTCTCCTACTCCGGCGCCCATTTCGAGCGACTGGCAGGCGGCGGGGACCGCGAGGGCGCGGCGGACGGGTTCGAGGCGGCGGATCTGGTCGCCCTCACCATGCTCAAGGTCTCCGTCGCCCCTCACGGCGCGGTGAACCTCCTGACCGATCCCGAAGGGCACTGGCACCGGTTGCTGTCCGCCATCCCCCGCGAGGCCCGGCTGGAGGACCCTGCCAGCGACCCGCTCGTCGCGCAGGGCGGGCCTGCGTGGGAGCTCTGGGAGCGGCTGGTGAACCCGGACGGGACCCACCCGTCGAGCCCGGATGGCGTGCGTTCCGTCGTCGCGGGCAAGCTCATGGCCCGCAAGCGTCCCCACTTGATCCCCGTCTACGACGCCCGCGTCAAGACCTTGTTCCGGCGCCCGATGATCGACCACACCTTCTGGGCCTCCCTGGCGGCCGTACTCCGGGCGGACGGCGGGGCGTTCCGCCGGCACTTGGAGATGCTCCGCACGACGGCCGTGATCGGTGAGGACATCGGCGTTCTGCGTGTACTGGACGTCATTGCCTGGATGCATCAGGGAGAGCGCGAGGCCGCCGCCGCGAGCCGCTGAGCGGCCCTCCGCGGCGAGCCCGCCCGCCCGGCCGACAGACCGCTACATCGGCTCGGGGAAGATGTCGCTGATGCTCCAGGCGACGCTGAAGCAGGGGACGAAGGCGTCCGCTTCCTGCTCGGTGTCCAGGGTCTGGAGGGCGAGGATCTGGCTCATGGGTGAACTCCTTTGTCGTTGTCCGGTTGTGCCGGTCGGTCACTGCTCGCCTGGGCGCGGCGGTGTTCACCGCCGTGGCCAGGGGGTTCTTGGGCATCCCGTCCGGTGCCCGGTCAGACGGTTGCCGGGATCGGGGGACGGGTGTCGTGGGGCTGCGGCAGAAGCGGGCCCGACAGGAGCCGGTGCAGGGCCAGGAGGACGCCGGCCCCGCCGTGCGACAGGTCGGCGGTGAAGCGCTGCGACCCCGCCCCCAGGAAGCGGACGCCACGCCGGAAGGGGACGGCGTACTTCAGCAGGCCGGTGGCGGCGCGCACGGCGTCTGCGCGGGCGGCTTCCGTGCCGGTGTGCTCGGCGTACTCGGTCAGGGCCCAGAGCAGCCCGGCCAGTCCCCGGTACAGGCCCGCCTCCTTCGTGGCGCAGGAGACCCGGATACCCGCCACCAGCCGGGGCAGCGCGGCCGCGCAGCGCTCGTCGGGCGCGGTGGCCACGTACCGGGTGAGAGCCGTGGCGACACCGGCCGCGCCCGTGGCCAGGTACGGCATGGCGCGGGTGAGCCGTGCGTTGTCGGAGACGGACAGGGTGCCGTCGTCCAGCGGGAAGGTCCGCTCCAACTCCTGGTGGAGCAGCAGGCGCCCCGCTTCCAGGAAGCGGGACTCGCCGGTGGCGCCGGCCAGCCGGTGGAGGAAGAGGGCGATCCCCGAGCGGCCGTGCAGCAGGCCGCGGGCGTCGTGCTCGCCGAGGGCGGCCGCCAGATCGGGTGCGCGGAGCAGGTACTGACCCGCCGCGGCGGCCCGTTCCAGGTGGTTGCCGTCCCCGGTCAGCAGGTGGAGCGCGAGCCAGCCCGAGCCGACCCCCGCACGCCCGCCCGCCAGCGTGGCGCAGGCAGCGGTGAGCGGGTGCCCGTCGGCTTCGTGGAGCAGCTCCACGGCCTCGTCGAGCAGGCCGAGCCCGGCCAGTACCCGGGCGACGCCGGCCGAACCGGCCATCAGCCCGGGAGGCAGTGCCCCGCGCAGCGCCAGCGCGTCGCGGCGCAGCCGTTCACCGATCTCCGCCGGCACTGCCGTGCCGGTGCGGAGCAGGGCGAGCGCCACCCCGGCCGTGCCGTGGGCCAGGCATACGTTGTTGGTCCGGAACGCCTCGGGCGAGGGCGGGAAAGCCCATTCCGGCCGGCCGGCGTCGGCCGTCTCCAGCAGCCCCGCGGCCACTTCCGCGGCCAGCCGGCTGAGGCGGCCGCGCGGATCGCCGTCCAGCTCGACCCGGTCCTCCCGCCCGAGGTCCGCCACCCGGTGGAAGGCGGTCGCCCGCTGCCACAGGTCCTGCGGGGGCGCCACCTCCGCCAGGTCACGGTGCAGCAGGGCCAGGTTGGCGGGTGCGTGCTCGGCCATCTCGTTGAACGGGGCCAGGAAGGCGAGCGCGACCGCCGCCGCGCCGTACCGGTCGTGCAGCAGCGGATCGGCGTCGGCCCGGCGCAGGCCCGGCGGCGGCGTGAACCCCGGCGTGCCCACCGCGGACGGGACCGCGGACAGTGCCGAGGCCGCCTCGAAGTCCACCAGCCGGATCCCGCCCGACGGGGTGACCAGGACATTGCCCAGGCTGAGGTCACCGAACCGGTAGCCGGCGCCGTGCAGCCGCCCGAGCGAGGCGTCCAGCTCGGCCAGCAGCCGCCGGCACGCCTCGTAGTACGCGGCCACGGACCCGGCCGTACGGTCGGCTCGGGCCAGCGGGGAGGACCGGCTCAGCCAGCCCACCAGCGGCTGCCCTTCGACGCACTCGGTGACGAGGAAGTCGTTCTCCCACTCCGTGAAGTGGTCCAGCGGCTCCGGCCCCACCCCGGGGGCGGCCGCGTGCAGCGCGCGCAGCACCTCGTACTCGTGTCGGAGCCGCTGCCGGGCGTTGCTCCCGTCGAAGACGAGCCCGTTGTGGGCGCGGGCCTCCTTGAGGAAGACGGCGCGACCGGTGCGCCGGTCCCGGGCCCTGTAGGCACCGCCGGCGTTGCTCAGGCGCACCGCGCGGGTCACCTCGTAGTCACGGATGAGGATCGGCCCGGTGTGCGGCTGCTCCTCCTCCTTGACGAAGGGGTCCGTGATCCCCGCGGGCAGCTGGAAGGCGGGCAGCCGCGCATCCACGACCTCGCGGCCGAAGCCGTCCAGGACCATCCCCTCCCGGGTGCCGTCGGCGCGGAGCCGGCTGCGGGCACCGTCGAAGGAGCCGTACCGGTAGTGGACCGTCTGCGAGTCGCCGAAGCGCCGGTCGGTGAGGACGTACGGCCCCTCCTCCCCGTCGAGCGCGTCGCGCAGGCGTTCCAGCAGCCGCCGGGCGCTCTCGGTGTCCGGCGGGTAGACGGCACAGAACTTGCCGGCTTGGGCCCGTGCGGCGTGCTTGTGATGGAGGAACAGGAAGAAGAGCCGGGCGCTCAGGTGCTTGAACGGCACGCCTTCGGAGAAGCAGATCCCGGCGACCGTGTCGAGCACGTGCTGCGCCCGGTCCAGCCGCGCCGATACGTGGATCTTCCACCCCTGGTCACCGAGCCCGCTCCGCCGGCCACCCCAGACCGTCCAGATGCCCTGCGCGTAGCCGCGCAGGCCCGCTGGCACCTCACGGGGAGCGAAGCGCGGCCCGGGGTCGGCGGCGCTGGGCAGCGGCAGATAGTACTCCCGGTCCGCGAGCGCCTCGCCGAAGCCTTCGAGCACGGGATCTCCTCACAGAACGGTAGTGGTGGGCTGCTGCCCCTACGGTCCCGCGCCCAGGCCGCCCGGACCGGCAGCTGCGGCGGCGGTTCAGCGGCGGCAGTGGCCGCGCTCGGCGACCTCCTGGTCGCCGCCGCCGTCCACGCCCCGGCCCTCGTGCGGGAGCGTCTGCAGGCGGCGGCGGAGGCCTGCGAGCAGGCCGGCCGCGCACCGGGCGAGCGCTCCCTGGCCGGGCAGGCACGGGCCGGATGGCGGGCCTCCGCGCGCGCGTTGGAACGAGCCCGGCGCACCGCACGCGGCGGCGGCGCGGCCGTGGTCCTGACGCTGCGCCCTGGTGGAAGCGGTGGAGGCCGCCCGGCTGTGGCACGAGGCGAAGCAGTACCGGGCGCAGGCGAAGGCGGCGGCCGCCGCCGGTCTGCTGCTGCGCGAAGCCGCGACGGCGGCGGGCGCCCCCGCCGCCCGGGCCGTGGCCCGGCACCGTCGCCGCGCGTTAGCCCGGTAGCACCGCGTACGCCGCCCGGTTCGGACAGGCCGAGCTCGTCCCGGTCCCGGTGACCGCGCACTCCGCCGAACTCCGAGGAGCCTCCTGCTGATGGCCACCCCCGCTCGCATGCCCGTCGGCGAGCCGGTCTCCGAAGCGCTCGCCGAGGCAGTGGCGATGCGCCTCTTCTTCACGGTCACCGACGCGGTCCGCCGCGCCGCCCAATAGGCCCGCCAGGGCAAGGAGGACGAACTCGGCGAGGACACGGCGAGGCTCGCCCCGGGCTGGGCCGAAGCACAGCTGCGCCCGGTCCTGGACGCGGGCGTGCTCGGCGACCTGATGAAGGGGGAGGACTGGCCGCAGATGGCCCGCCAGCTCGTCCTGCTCCAGCAGGCCGGCGTCGACATGAACGTCTTCCTGCCCCAGCTCGGAGGAGTTGGTTCGACCGTCCAGCGGGCCGTCGAGGCGAACTCGGCGACCATCAAGGCGGCGGGCACCGACCGGTGGGCCGACCAGCTCCGCGCGACGATGCCCGAAGGGATCGTCCGCGACGCGATCCTGGCCTCCCCGGCCTGGCCCGACATCGTCGCGGCCATGGACCGCCTCCACGGCCAGGGCGTGGGAAGTGACCTGTCTGCAACCGTGAGGTGAGCTGTGTCACGTTGCTCCCTTACAACCTGATCTGCCAGGCGGAAGTCCTATGTGTGCATGCCGCATCGGCATTCGTGCACATGGAGCAAAGAGGGCAGAAATATGACCGTGAAGCGAAGGCTGTTCATGGGGGGCTTCACCGCAGGGGCAGTGTCCGTGGCGATGTCGGCCACGGCGGCGCCGGCAGCCGCGGCGGAATCCGAGGGCACGGCCACCACGTTCGACGGCCCGGTGATCGCGGAGAAGTTCAGCACGAACGCCACGGGGAACTCCGCCTTCTTCAAGACGACGTCCACCAGCGCCCACGCCGTCACGGTCTATCAGGCGGGCACGTCCGGCGGGGGAGTGGCCCTGAACATCATCTCGGACAACCCGGATACCTCGGCTGTCTATCTGACGGGTCATGAGAGAGAAGACCAGGGAACGCTGAAGATCACACACGTCGGTTATCCGGACGGGTCTGATGCGGGCGCCTCCGCTCTGTCGATCGATTTGAAGACGGTCGGAACGGCCGCGCAGGGCATCTTCGTGACCTCGACCGGAGGCGCCTCCACCACCGGCAATCTGATCTGCCTGCGCAACAACGGGCGCGACGCATTTGTCGTCAAGGGCAGTGGACGCGTCGGCGTTGGTATGGGTGTGGGCGCCAACCCATGGTCGCAGTTGCATATCGTGCAGCGGCCGGGCGTCGACTCCGCGCTGATGGTCGAGGGAGTGGTGCGCGTGGTCAACGCGGTCTCTGTACCGGTGGGTGTCGACTCGCGCGGAGGCGGTGCACTGTACGCGGAGAACGGGGCGCTGATGTGGCGGGGTTCCAGCGGTACGGTCACCCGCATCGCCCCTGCCTAATCCGATACGCACTACCGGAGATAACGATGGAACTGACTGCTGAAGAACTGGTAGCAGAATTTCAGGACGCGGTGATGGAGCTGTACTTCGCCCGCAAACGTATCGCGAGGCTGGAGGCCGAGAACTCCGCCCTGAGGACGCGCCTGCAGGCGGAGGCGGAGGAAGTTGGCGCGACACAGGCGGCCGCTCCGTTGACCGCTGGCCGGCAGCCACTGCACTGAATGGTGACGGAGGTTCGTCCGCACTGCGGGGCCCGGTCGGAGCAGAATGCGTGGCGGACCGGCTGACGGAGCGCCCTGGGTGTCCCGCTTCCGCTGTGCCAGCCGCAGGTGATCGCGCCCTGGACATCGACGGACAGACCCTCGCCGCCGACCCGGACATTGCCGCCCTGCGGGCGAAGGGCCTCGCGGAGCTGCGGATCCGGGCCGCCCTCGCGGGCCGACCGATCCGCGCCCGCGCGGTCGAGCCGGCCGCCCCCACCCCCTGGCTCATGATCGTTTCCCCGGACGGGACCGTGACCGACGTAGCCGAACACCCCGCCCCGCCACCGCAACACCCCGCCGACGAACACGAACTGCGCACGGCTCCTCCCGCAGAACCGGCCGCGCCCGAGCCTGCCGCCCATGTGCCGGCCCTGCCCGCAGCGCCGCCGGTCGCTCCCGTTCCCGAGGAGCACCTGGAGGCGTGGGCGCGGCTGTGGGCTGCGTACGAGGCCGAGGACCTGCCCACCGCCGTCGTCCTCGCCCTCACGCTGGAGACCGCCCTTGAGGCCGAGTACGGCCCGCTCGACCCCTACACCCTGAATCTCTTGACCGTCCGGGCATCGCTCACGCTCTTTCAGCGCACCGACCTGCACGGCACGGTGGAACTCCTGATCACCACCGTCCTGCGGCGCCAGGCCGCCAAGGTCCGGCCGAAGGCCGACACCGCGCGCGGCCCGCAACGCGGTCGCCGTGTGGGTGCAGCTCCTGGACGAGGACCCGCAGGCCGCCCTTGCCCTCTCCTCGTCCCTGGCGGACATGCTGGCGATCCGGGGATGGGACAACCACCGCAACGACGTCCTCGCACAGACCAAGGCCGTGTCCGCACTCGCCGGGTAGCGCGGCGCCGGCCCGGACACCCGTCGCAGAGGAGTACCTCCTTGGGGGCGGCTTTGGCGCCGGGCCGTGTCACCCTGGCGCCCGGTGGCCTTGACCGGGCATGAAGCTCTTCACGTACCCAAGTTTGGTAGCGGCTGCGCTGGCCGCGGCCGTTGGCGCCGCCACCGCCACAGGGGTCCTGGGTCACGCGGCTGCGGGTTGGGCTCGTCGGTCGGTATGGGCGGTCGAGGGGTTGTGCCAGCGGGGTCCGGCCCCGAGTGCCGCGGCAGTCAGGGCGTGGATGGTGACCAGACACAGCGCGGTGCGGTAGAGGGTCTGCTGGAGCGGGATGAGCCACAGGTGACGCAGGGATTCGCCGTCGCTGCGCAGGGCGTAGGCGGCGAGGGCGAGTTGGGCGAGGCTGAAGGCGGCCCAGGTGATGGCTGGGACGGGTGTGGTTCCGGAAATGAGGCCGTAGAGGGCTGCGGCGTCCATGAGGGGTGCTGCGAGTGGCAGGGCGAGCTGGAACAGGAGCAGGTAGGGCAGGGTGCGGCGGCCGAGGTGGCCGGCCGTGCCGGTCTCCTTGACGGCGCGGCGGTGTTTCCAGATGGACTGCAGGGTGCCGTAGGCCCATCGGTAACGCTGGTGCCAGAGCTCTCGGATGGTTGTGGGGACGTGGGTGTGGGCGTGTGCGTCGCTTCGGTAGACGACGCGCCAGCCGGCCCGGCACAGGGCCATGGCGATGTCGGTGTCCTCGGCGAGGGTGTCGGCGCTGATGCCGCCGCAGGAGGCCAGGGCCCGGCGCCTAAAGGCGCCGATGGCTCCCGGAACGGTCGGGCTGGCGCCGGCGAGGTCGAACAGGCGGCGTTCCAGGCCGAAGCTCATGACGTATTCGAGGTGTTGCCACAGGGGCAGCAGGCCTGTGCGGTTGGCGACCTTCGTGTTGCCGGCCACCGCGCCGACCGATGGATCGGCCATGGCGGCCGCCAAGTGGGCCACCGCGCCCGGTGCGAGGACCGTGTCCGCGTCGACCATGAGGATCACGTCGTGCTCCGCGAGAGCCACGCCCGCATTCAGGGCGGCGGGCTTGCCTTGGTTGGACTGCGTCACGACACGCACTCGGGGATCCGTCACCGTCCGGGCCGCCGCCGCGGTGGCGTCGGTGGACCCGTCGTCGACCACGACGACGTCGATGTCGGGGCAGCCCCCCTCCAGCAGAGCGCGCACACAGGAGACGATGGTCGCCGCCTCGTTGTGGGCGGGAACCACCACGGAAACCCCGGGCAGGAGCAGAGGTTGGGGCACGGGCCGGGTAGCGGTGCGCCTTCGGTGCGCCATGGCGGCCGCGGCGAGCAGCAGCAGCCGGACGGCGGTGAGCAGCGCCACCGCGTACAGCAGAGCGGCGGCCGCCGGCGGGACTGCGCCGGCAGCCCGGATCAGGCCGATCAGAGCGGTGCCGTACCAGCGGTCGAACGATGTGACCGGCGTGCTCTGGGGTGGCAGACCGACCGACTCGGTCAGGGTGGTGAAGCGGTATCCGTTGGCCTTGAGGTCGTCGATGAGCCGCCCCAGCGCCGCGACGGTCCGCGACCGGTCGCCGCCGCCGTCGTGGAGGAGGACCACGGCCCCGCGGCCGTCCTGTGGCGCGGCGCCGCGCACGATGTCCTCGGGATCGTGTGCCTCCCAGTCGAGACCGTCGTGGGTGGACAGGACGGTCAGGTAGCCGAGGGCGCCGGTGCGCAGGGTGGCGTGCCAGTCGCGGTCGTCGACCGCGTCGGGCAGGGAGGAGTACGGCGGCCGCAGAAGTGTCGTGCTGATTCCGGTGGCTCCGGCCAGGGCGGCTCGGCTGGCAGCGAGCTCCAATTGCAGTTGCCACACGGGCGCGGTGGCCAGATCGGCATGGGTGAAGGTGTGCAGACCGACCTCGTGACCGGCGGCGATCTCGGCCCGGACCAGTTCGGGGTGCTCGGCTACGTGCTGGCCGACGACGAAGAACGTCGCCGGTACCTCCTTGGCCGCCAGGAGTCGCAGGATCTGTGGGGTCCAGGCGGGGTCGGGACCGTCATCGAAGGTGAGCGCGACCGTGCCCGGACGGACGTCCAGGCTGACCGGGGGGCCGCCCCGGGCGTCGACGACGGGGCCGCCGCCGGACACCGAATGCGGCACGAGGCCGTCCGGCTGCTGGGCCCGGGTAGTGGCCGGGGCGGCGGCGCCGCGCAGGATCGAGGTCGCCAGGAAGAGGGCCGACAGGAAGACCGTGAGGACGGCGGCCAGGACCCACCAGTGCCCGCGGGGCGAGATCGCCCTCATCGCCGGGGCGTCGTGTGGGCGGCCTCGGCCGGACTCGTCGACGGCGCGTTCGGTGCGGCGTACAGCAAGCTGGCGAACACCGCGAGCACGCACAGGCACAGGAAGCACACGCCGATTCCCACGGCGGTCATGATCCTGCGGCGGCGGCCACGCGGGTCGTCGAATACGGGCGGCGAGGCCCCGGGGCGCGGCGGGCTGAGGACGTTGTTGATCACGTCACTGGATGCTAGGAAGATCGTCTCCAGGGTTTCATCACGCCGCGCGGGCGTTCCCCCATAGGAGCGAGCGGCGTACCCGCGGCCTGACGGCGGATGCGCTCGAACGGGGCGACTTCGGCGCCCCGACGCGCATCGGAGCCCGATGGCCCGAACGATCATGCCAGGGTGGCGGTGGGCAGGCCACGGCCGCTCGCAGCCCGAGGAGGATCGCGAGCGTTCGGACAGCCGCCCAGCCGCCCAGCCGCCCAGCCGCCCAGCCGCCCAGCCGCCCAGCCGCCCTGCCACCCAGCCGGACTTGCCTCGGCGCCAGCAGCGCCTTTCTCCTCCTCCAGCACGGCACGTGCTGAACCCTGTCCCTGCGACCCGCACGGAGTAGACCCCACCCATGGCCGCGCACCTGGACACGACCCCACCCACCGCGCCTACGCCACCCCGACACCGCCCACGCGCCGCGCGCGGAAGGATCCCGGTGCTCGCGGCGTGCGGCCTGCTGGCCGTCGCCGCCCTCTGCTACGCCGGCCTACGGCTGCACCACCGGCTGAACACCATCGACATGCCGCAGACGCAAACCGCCCCCCAGACGGGATACACCCTCACCGTCTACTTCACTCCCAACCAGGCCCACTACCACGGCCCCCTCCGCAGCATCCGCAGTAAGGCCTGTGCCGGGCAGCACCTCCCGGACGGCTTCCCCGCCGACTTCCTCGAACGCGTCGGCCTGGAAGGCTTCGGCAAGACCGCCCGCAGCAACTACCTCGGCTGGGACTTCGACCGCCACTGCTACTTCACCACCAGCCGCTCCCCTGTGGGCTCCCACGAGAACACCCTGGTGCCCTGGCAGTCCGTCGCCGCCAACCACCTCTCACCCGGTACCCGGATCCACATCACCGACTGCGGCCCCGGTGTACCCGCCACGGTCTGCACCCGTGTGAAAGCCGCTCACTGGCGCGTCGACGACCTGTGCAGCATCGGCTGCGACGACGCCAAACACCTCGACCTGTACATCGGCGAACAGACCCGTGCCGCCATCGAAGACGAAGACTTCTACTTCGTCACCAAAGGCGCCACCATCCAGGCCAGCGCACCCGAAGCCCTTCGTTGATGCGACGCAGCAGACCAGCACGACGGCCGGCATGACTCCGGCGTGCACATGGGCTGGAAGATGCGGAGCGCAGGGAGCCGCGTCGTCGCGCTTGCCGATGCCCCGTCGTAGCGGCGACCTTGCCGCGTCGGCGCCGGGAGTCGCGGCTCGCTCGTCGTTCTGCGCATCTTCTCGGCGCGTGGGGGCGAAGACTGGAGGGCTCCGTACGGTCCGGCTGATCGAGGAGCACGTCGATCACGCCCGGGATGCCTGGAGGGACGCCCCTGCACTGCGGGGCTCGCGCGCGGGCCGTCCTGCGGAGGAGCGAGCCTCATCCATGCAGGTCACCGACAATACGACGAACGGGGCAACTCCGGACGACGCGATCCGATCACATGATCAACAGCCTGGGTCTCGTGTCACGGTGTCGGCGGGCACCAGCCCCCTCCCCAGGAACAAAGGAACCCCCCTTGTCTATCCGGACCTACCTCGCCGCCGCAGCGCTGGCCGCAGGAGCAGCACTGGCCGTCCCCGCCAGCGCGGCTCACGCCACGGACAACACGGACACGGGCACGGCTGTGTCCGCGTCCACGTCCGCGCCCACGGATGTCTGCGGAGCCGTCCCGTCGGACTATCTGGGCTTGTTCAACCTCGGCCGTACCTACACCGGCACCCTGAAGGACGGCTCGAGCTCCTACACGGCGAACCTGACCTTCAATGCCATCGGCGCCGAGGCCGCACAGCTCGGCTATGTCGCGGAGGTGACTGACGGCCTCGTGCCGAGCAGCTTCCGCGAGGTCAGGCGTGGGATCGCGGCGCTGTCCTCGGACAACAACGGCATCGGGACGATCGACTTCGACTTCCCCACCCTGCAGACCGTCAGCATCACCCCGGTCTGCGCTTCCGGGTCGCCTGCCGTCAAGAGCATTCTGATCAAGGCCCAGGACACCGACGACAAAAGCGTCTTCAAGGGCACGTTGAAGTAGTGCCCAGGCGGCGGGGCCTGGGCACATGCCCAGGCCCCACCCTGCCGCCGACGATTGCCGGGCCCCGCCCACAACCCTCGTCTCACCCGGATGCACCACCCGCGCGCCGCGGGCAGCCGCGCGCGCCCAGTCGATGCCCAGGCCGCGGCGAGCTGTAGGAGTGGGTCATGACATAGACCTGCCCACATGTTGGCTTCCTGGCCGCTTTTGGGGCAGGCCTCAGGTCACTCCTGCACCACTTGGAAGGCCCGCTCGGGGCAGTTCGCGACGGCCTGCCGCAGAGCGTTGGTCATCTCGGGACAGCGGCTCTTCGCGTCGGGGACGTAGGCGTAGCCCTCGTCGTCGAAGTCGACGGTCTCCGGGAGAAAGGTGAGACACCGCGCGTGTCCCTGGCAGTGCTCGGAGTCGATCCGGATCCGGTACATCCGCTCTCACCGTCCGATCCGCAGGGTGAGGGGGCCCAGACCATGCCAGGGCTCGGTCGGATCGGTGCCAGAGAAGTCCGGCACGGCGGCGAGGAACTCCTGCAGGGCGACGACCAGTTCTCGCCGCCCGAGGTTGGAGGCGGCGCACCGGTGGATGCCGACGCCGAATGCGAGGTGCCGGTTGTCCGGGCGATCCAGGACGATGTCGTCGGGGTTGGCGTAGGCCTCGGGGTCGCGGTTGCCGGCGCCGAAGACGAGCACGACCCGGTCACCGGCCTTGATGTTCTGGCCGGCCACTTCGGTGTCCTGCCGGCAGGTGCGCGCCATGGCCTGTACGGGGGAGAGCGTGCGCAGGAGCTCCTCCGCCGCCGCCGGAATTTCATCGGGGTGCTTCCGCAGCCGGGCCTGGGCCTTCGGGTGCTGCGCGAGGTACCACAGGCTGGAGCGAATGGCCCAGGCCGTCGTGTCCAGACCGGCGAGGAACAGCAGGTAGCAGTAGGACAGCAGCTCGTCGTGCGTCAGCTTGCGGCCGTCGATCTCGGCGGTCAGAAGGCGGTGGATCAGGTCGTCGCCGCCTGGAGCGTCTCCCCGGGATGCGAGCAGTTGGTCGAAGTAGTCCATCACCTCGCGGCCCGCGGCGCGGGCGCGCTGCGGGTTGGCCGAGCGCTCGTAGATGATGTCGTCGATCCATCGGTCGAACAGGGGCCAGTCCTTTTCGGGGAACCCGGCCAGATGGCTGAAGACGGTTGTCGACATCGGCCTGGCGAACTCGTGCGAGACGTCCGCCACCTCCTGCGCGGCAACCTCCGTTGCGAGGTGCCGCGCAGTTCGGCGCATGTCCTCGTCCAGGCGCGCGACCGCCTTGGGCGTGAACAGGGGCAGGAGGATCTTGCGGTAGCCGGCGTGGTCCGGGGGGTCGATGTCGACCGGGATCAGCGGCATATCGGTGCCGAACGCGGGGAGCAGCATCGACGGTGCGACGGAGTAGGTCTGCGGGTCGTGCGCGGCGGCGAAGATGTCCTTGGCCCGGGTGAGGAACCAGAACCCGCCGTGCTGGTCGCTGCGTCCCACGGGGCACTGTTCGCGGAGCTCCCTGTAGGTGTCGAAGGCGGTGTCCAGCGCGGGACCGTGGAAGTCGAAGTCCTGCTCGGCGGTTCGGTGTTCTGGCATGGGTCGGTCCTTACCGATGGTCAGCGGGCGAAGGGTGCCTGCACGAGGCCGAGGCCGTGTCCGTCAGAGATCTTCGTCGCGGAATTCGGCGCTGACCTCGACGCCTCGCAGGTCGTCCAGGGTGAGGTGGTGGGCGGGCGGGTCGAAGGGGTACTGGGAGACGGCCTTGCCGTCGGCGATGACCAACAGTTCGCCGGGCTCCAGGAGCCGCCAGTCGGGGTCGGCGTCCAGCCGTTCGCTCGCGACGACCCAGGCAGGGATCTCCTCCTCCCCGTCGGCGACCCAGCTGCCATCCGCGCGGTGGCCGGCCGGGCGGGCGCCCCGGTGGCGGCTTCCGAAGCCCCCGCCGTCGGGGTTGAGTACCCAGAGCTCGGCGTTGGCCGGGTAGCGCAGTGCCCACAGGCGGCGCGGCTCGGCGAGCACGAAGTTGAGGGAGAAGATGGGGATCTCGGCCGCCATCCGCTTCACCGCCGAGATGATGCCTTCGGTGGTGTCGCCCAGCCGCTGGATCTCCGCGGAGATGAAGGCGAACACCGTCTCGGAGTCGGTCGCGCCCTCGATGTGTGCACGGTCCACGTCCGTCAGCCAGGAGTCGATGGTTTCCACACCGCGGATGCACCCGTTGTGCGCGAAGAGCCGGTCGTGGATGTCGAACGGGTGGCAGTTGTGTACGTCCACCTCGCCTCTCGTGCCGTAGCGGACATGGCTGACGACGGTGTGCGACACGACGTGCTCGGCGGCATCGGCGAAGTCGTCGTTCTTGAAGGCGCCGATCGGGGAACGGTCCCGGACGGGCTCGTCGCCGAGCGAGAACCAGCCGAAGCCGGTTCCGTCGGGCTGCTTGCGGCTCTGCTCACGGAAGCTGGACAGCGAGTCGAGCAGCCAGTGGGATGCCTGGACGCGCGGGCCGCAGGTGGTCAGGGCGAAGAGTCTGCACATGAGATGTCCTCCTTGAGCGGAACAGCGGAGCGGTCGGTGGAACGGTGGGGTTGGCGGGATCCGGCCAGCCGGCCGGCTGGTCAGTAGCGGTCGCGGACGGCAGCCGCGACTGCGTCTGGGCTGGTGTCCTCGAAGAGTTCGACTTCGGCCCGGCGAACGGCTGCGATGGCCTCGAACAAGGGGGCGCCCATGGCCTCGCGGAGCACTGTCGAGTCCTGGAAGTGCTTGACGGACTCCTGGAGTGACTGCGGCAGCCGCGGCTGACCGCTGCCGAGAGCGGGATCGCCTGACACCGGGGCCGGAAGCTCCAGGCAGTCGCGGATCCCGGCCAGCCCGGCGGCGATCACCGAGCCGGTCACCAGATAGGGGTTGGCGGCCTGGTCGAAGCACTTGAGTTCGGCGTTCGCGCTGTGGGGCTCGTTCGGCGGACCCGGGATGAAGCGCAGCGCGGCCTCCCGGTTCTCCACGCCCCAGCACTGGAATACTCCGGCCCAGTGGCCGGGCTGCAGCCGGAGGTAGCTGGCTACCGAGGGTGCTCCGACGGCCATCAGCGCGGGCAGCTCGCGCAGTACGCCGGCCAGGAAGGCGGAGCTCTGCCTGGTCATCCCGGCGGGGGCATCACCGCCCTGGCACAGGTTGCGGCCGCTTTCCCACAGGCTCAGGTGGAGATGGCCGCCGTTTCCGACCCCGTCGGCCGCGACCACCGGGGCGAAGACCGGGGTGAGCCCGTGGCGCAGGGAGACCCCGCGAACGGTCTCGCGTACCAGCACGGACAGATCGGCGGCGCCGATCGGATCGGACGGGGCGACCGACACCTCGAACTGGCCGGGCGCGTACTCCGGATGGAGCTGCAGCACCTCCACGTCCTGTGCGGAGAACGCCGCGAGCAGCTCGGCCAGATAGCCGGACAGGTCGACCAGCCGGCTCATCCCGTAGGCGGGTCCCTGGGTCGCGTACGCCGGATCGGGGCCGGCCGGTTGGCCCTCGCGCAGCGCCACCCACTCCGTCTCGAACCCCATCCGCAGCTCCAGGCCCGCCTCTGCGGCCCGGCCCATCATCCGGCGGGTGAACTGGCGCTGGCAGGCCGGGTGCGGCAGTCCCTGCTGGTCGTACCGGTCCGCGGGCGCCCAGGCCCAGCCTGGCTGTGCGGCCAGCACGGTCAGCCGGTCCAGGTCGGGGAAGAGCCGGAGGTCTCCGACAGGTCCGCCGATGTGGGTGCTGGTGGTGATCGAGTCGTCCAGCAGGAACACGTCGAAGACGGGGGACATGCCGACGCCCTGCTCTGCGGCCTGCCCGAGGCGGCCTGCGGGCACGGCCTTGACCCGGGTGATGCCGCTGTTGTCGACGAAGGTCAGCGCGACACCGCGGACGTCCTGAGCGGTGAGCCGGGCGGCCTCGCGGCGGGCCCTGCTGCCGCCGCGAGGCACGGATGTCTCCGTCACCGCAGCGCCTTCTTCCCTCGCGTTCATGATCATCGAGCTTTCCTTCCCGTCGTTCCTGTCGCGAAGTCCCGGACCGCGAGAGCGACTCGCTCCACCTCGGCGTCGCTGAGTTCCGCGTAGGCCGGCAGGCACAGCCGGCGAGTGGCGCCCGCCGACCGGCTGGTGACCCTGCTGCGGTGCGCGATGTGCTGGAAGGCAGGCTGGTCTGGGAGCAGGTAGGGGTAGACCTGCTCGGTCTCGATGCCACGACCCGCCAGGAAGGCGCCGAGCCCGACCGGATCCGGGCAGGCCACCGCGAACTTGTAGTAGGCGTGCTGGTACCCGGGCAGCACCTGCGGCGGCACCACGGGCAGGTCGGCGAAGGTCTCGGAGTAGTGCGAGGCGATGGCGGAGCGGCGTGCCAGCCAAGCCGGTTGGAGCTCCAGTTCCAGGGCGATCAAGCCGGCGTCGAGTTCCCCGAGCCGGGCCCGGGCGCCCCGGTCGTGGTGGACGTGGCGCTGTCCACGTTCGCGTCCCATGTCGGTGAGCCGGCGCAGCCGGGCGGCGCGCTCGTCGGAGTCCGTGACGACGGCGCCGCCGTCGGCGAGGCCTCCGACGCACTTGCCGACCCAGAACGAGAAGCAGCCGAAGTTGCCCCAGGTACCTGCTGCTCGACCGTCGAGGGCGGCACCGGCGGCCTGGGCGCAATCCTCCACCACGGCCAGGCCGTGTTCCCGGCCGATGGCCAGGATCTGGGGCATGTCGGCCATGTGCCCGTGCAGATGGACGGCGATCACCGCCCGGGTCCGCCGGGTGATGGCAGCGCGCAGCGCCTGCGGGCACAGGGTGAGCGAAGGTTCGGCCACATCCACGATCACGGGTACGGCACCGGTCTCACAGACCGCGGACGCCGTGGCGGCGAACGTGGCGGCAGGCAGTACGACTTCGTCCCCGGGCCGCACCCCGGCCACGCGCAGGGCGAGCGTCAAGGCCTGCGTGCAGGAGGTGGTGGCTACGGCCGCCCCGCCCCAGGATGCGGCGATCCGCTGTTCCAGGCGTGCAGTTTGCGGTCCGAAGTGGAACGTCCCGGCGTCGATCACCTCGTCGGCGATCCGGTGGACCTCGCGCCGGAGGGCGCGTATTCGGCGTGCATGGCCCTCGGCCGGGATGCTCCAGTTCCGGGGCGGCGCCGCGGGTAGGGCAAGGGTGGGCTGAAGGAGCGCCATTGGTGACTCCTCAAAGCGTTGGTTCGTTGCCAACAGATCGGATTCCCCGAGCAAGCACAGGTCGCGTTCACGTTCTTCGTCGACCTCCGCCAGCATCAACGGGCTCGAAAAGGCGTGCAACTTGGAGCGTTCGATTGACCGAGCCTCCGGGGCGATGTCTCCGGCCCGGGCTGGGCGCACGGCCACTTGCGGGCGCGGCGCGTTCGGGTGAAGCGGTTTCAGCTGACGGCTCGACGGACGCCTGGACCCCGTGCGTCCGGACCGCCATGCACCCTCCGTTCCGCCCTCGCAGACAGGAGAAGAAGGCACGGAGAGAGGGCCTCAGCGGCCGTATGGCTCCCGTCATCAGGCCGTGCCGACGATGAACGGAGAGCATGGCCAAGGGTGATGGAAGTCCCCGGAGTGGCCCCATCACCGGACCGCGTCCACGATGAACAGGAGACACGGCCAGACCTCATGCTCGCCCGATCACGAGCCGTTCTGTTGTGGCGCCGCAGCCCCCGCGAGGCCACCGCCCGATCAGCCGAACCAAGACCCGTCGTACAGGCCGGGCCTGTTCGGAGGTTGCCGGGCTGAGCGGGGCGGCTGCACCAACCATGTCGGGCAGCGTTCGGTAACTCATCCCCAGGAGGCCGCTTGTGGCGCTGTGGCTGCTCAACCACCTGAGCACGTTCGCGCTGGCGCTGCTCATGGTCGGCGCGATAGTGCTCCTTGCGGTGACGGGCAGCGCGCTCGCCCGCCGCCGTTCTCCCCGCCTGGCCGAAGGCGAGCACAACGAGATGGTCGGCGTTGTGCTGGGCATGTTCGGCGCGATCTACGGGATCATCCTCGCTTTCGTGGTCGTCACCCTGTGGACCCAGCTGGACCACACCCGGACCGTGGTCTCGCAGGAAGCCACCGACATCTCCCTGGTCGTCCGCGACACCCGGTCCTTCCCGCCCGCGCAACGGGCGCGGATTGACAAGGCGGTGAGCGACTACGTTCACGCCGTGGTCGAGGTGCAGTGGCCCAGGATGCGTGCCGGCCAGCCGAGCTTCGAGGCCACATCCAAGGAGGTCGAGGAGATGTACGACACGCTGCAGGCCTACGAGCCGAAGACGGCGCGCGACCAAGCCTTCTACGGGGAAGCCGTCACGCGCCTCAACGACGCGGCCGCCATGCGGCGGGAACGGATCAACATGGCCACGATCGAGCTGCCGGTGCTGCTCCAGGTCCTGGTCTACGGCGGCGCGCTGGTCATCATCCTGCTGACCTTCCTCTACGGCCTGCGCAGCCGGAAGGCGCAGTTCCTCTTCGTCGCGAGCGTCGCCGGACTGATCGGCTTCAGCCTGCTCCTGGTCCTAGTCCTAGACCGACCCTTTGCCGGCGATCTCACCGTGAGCCCGGAGCCATTCAAGGAATCGTCCTTGTCCCAGTTCTGGCCGCAGAACGGTGCCAGATCACCGTGACAACGCGGTCGGCGGTTCCAAGGACCGCCCCGGGCGGCCTCGCCTCCGCCCGTCCCCGCAGTCGGCCACGGGCGTGGTGACCTGTGCCCTGGTCCAGCGTCGTCGTAGCGCGTTTCGCTGGACACCGGAGCCACCCCGTCATCGGCCCCGCCCACCACGAGGCCTTGGCCGGGGAGGCCCGGATGCGGCCCCGGATTGAGAACGCCTACGCGGCCATGCCCGACGGCCACATCCCGCCCCCCGACCTCGCCCCCTCTCCTACGAGGAAACCGGACCGGCGGGGAGTGTGACGGTCGCGGCGCGTGTGCCGTCGCCGCGGGGTTCGAGAGGGTGGGCGGCGCGCACCGCAGGTCAGCGGTAGGTGTTGTGACCGAGGTGAGGGCCACTTGAAGTGAGGGCCCCTTCGGGACACATCGCCCGCGATTTCAAGCCGGGGTGATCGACACACGTCATCCATCTACATTCGACCGATACCGTATGTAGTCGTTTGTTATCTCTGTGTCGCCACCGCTCGCCTGGTGCTACGCCGGGAGTCGCATGCGGTTTGGCATGGCATCTCGCGAGGAGTGCATGTGAGCACGCAGTCTGAAGACGACCAGAACCTGTGGCGGGCCGTCTACACCGCTGACGGGGGCTGGTCCCCTGGCGTGGCGTTCGCCGACCACCTCAGCATCGCCGCGCCCGCCCTGGCTGAGGTCGACGGGACCTTGTACTGCGCGCACCGAGGTGCCCGCGATGGGGACGAGCGGCAGCTTCCGGTGCGCTGGACATCGTTCACGCCGGCGTCGGTCCGCCCGTACGTCGAGGCGCTGGACAAGGCGAGCAAGCCGTTGCCGGAGACGGCCACCGACGAGCAGACCGCGCAGTGGCAGAAGAAGGTGAAGGCTGCGGCCGACGCCCTGGAGAAGGCCCGTAAATGGGCGCCCGACCAAGATGCCGACGGGATCAGGAGCACGGAAACCCCGGCGCTGGTCAACGACAACGGCACTCTGCGCATGGTGTTCACCCAGCTCGGCGGCGGCGCTGAGTCGTCGCTGTGGGAGACCGACCTGGAGGACGAGGAAGGGGAGTGGGTCTCCCACGTCGGCGACGGTGCTGAGTCGTCGCTGTGGGAGACCCACCTGGAGTATGAGAGCGGGAAGTGGGTCTGGGCCGATCCCATCCCGATCGAGACGGTCGGGCTGGCGCTGGCCCCGGCTCTGGCAGTGTTCAACGACGTTGTCCACCTGGTCTTCGCGGCCCCCCATGGTGAGCACGTCGGTCACCTCGTACGCACTTCAGCGGGTGAATGGAAGGTGCCGACCACCCCGGAGGGCGGCGTAGTCGACACCTACCCGAGCACCGACCCCGTGGAGGACTACTCGGCACAGTCTGCCTTCGCGAGGCACGGCTGGCCGGGCAACCATGCCCTCGCCGCCCACGACGGCCAGCTCCACCTCGCCTACCGCGGAGAGGTAGACGACTTCCATACCGACATCTGGCATGCCGTCTTCGACGGCAGCACGTGGACCGACGGATCCATGCTCATCCACGGGGACCGCGACTTCGGCGCCCAGTCGCGCCGCAACGCGGCACTGGCTTCCTACGGCGGCAAGCTCCACGTCGTCTACCCGTCCAACGGGGGCGACCAGCTGATCCACAGGACGTGGACCAAGAAGGACGAGTGGAGCGCGCCGGCCAGGCTGGACGGTCACGACTCCAGCAACACCCCGGCCCTGCTGGCCTTCAACGAAGGACCGGCCGACCTCCAGCGCGAGCACCTCCTGATCGTCCACCGGGGTGTCGACCGCTACGTGCCGCCGGCGCCGCCCGTCCCGCCCGCGCCGCCCACCATGAAGGACGTCGCCAGCCAGGGCAAGACCACCCACGGCGAGGAGGTCATCGACCACGGCTCCCAGTCGTGGTCCCGCGTCAAGCACCACGTCTCCCTGACCCCCGCCACCATGAAGGACGGCACCAAGGCCCTCGTCGCCAGCTGGGACGCTACCGCCGAGTACTACTGGGGCTGGTCGTGGTACCGCGAAAACTACGGCGGCGGTATGTACGTGCCGAGGATCGACTCCGGCAAGCTGTGGCTCCGGACGGACAGCGACGACCTCGTAGACGTCATCGACTTCGCACACCAGGACTTCAAGAACGGCAAGTTCCGCTTCGACCACATCTTCGCCGGTCTCAAGCCCGGCACCTACAAGCTGACCATCAGCGGCGCCGGCACCAAGAAGTCCGGCGGCTACTGGTTCGGCAGCAAGGCCGCCCTCAGCGAGAGCGAAGAAGACAAGCAGCGCTACACCCGCGTCGGCATCAGCCCGGCCCACGTCACCATCAAGATCTAACCCGGCACCGCGTCCGCCCCGGCAGCGACGACTACGCGCTCCGACCCGCAGCCAGGAGCGCCGACGTACCTGGCTGAGCGCCGTACCTGGCCACACAGGCCAAGTACGGCGCTCGGTCACACGAGCCGGACGTCCTCGTCGGTGGGACGCTGGGGAGAGGGGTCCGCTGCGGTGACGGAGGTCTCTTGAAACCGACATGGAGCGGGGCCGTGAGCTTTGGCTTGGTCACTTCTCTGAACCAGTCGTCCGCGTACTCCTACGGCGTTGCGTGCACCGCCAAGTACAGAGGTACGTGCATCGCAGCAGCTCCCGTTCGGTGGCCGGCTTTCGTCCCGTAACGTCTGCTCTCTCAAGTGTTGAAGAGTGATGGAGGGGCTTCTTGGAGGAGAGCGAAGCACGGAGGCTGGCTGAAGACTTCGGTCGAACCCTGACCGACCGTTGGGAGGAGTGGGCCTTCAGGCTTGACCTGTGGGCGACCCCGGCGATAACGGGCGTCTACGGCTTTACCTGGTCTCCCACTGCGAAGGACGAACAGGGTCGCCAGATCAGGGTCGGAGGGAACTGGCCCATCCTCGTCGACCAGGACACGGGGGCATGCCGAGTTGTGCGGGGGCCGAAGGAAATGGCTGCGCTCAGAGGTACGTCAGAGGTTCGCTCTGCGCTGATGCGACGCCACGGCGGTCGGTAGGACGGGCTGACGGCAGTGTTCATGCCCCTGGGTCGTCGCTGTCGGAGCCGATCGCCGCGATCAGGGCCCGCAGGGCATCGTCGTATTGGTGACGGTCGAACCGGAACGGGCCGAATGGCACGTAGTCGCGGGTCTCCCGGTGTGGTTGCTCGAAGGCGTCCCAGGTCACGAGGTCGGCTGTTGCGGTGATGCGGGCCATGAGCGGCCAGCATCCCCACTCGCCGCATTCGCAACCGAGGACGGGTGTCTTCGGCCCCATGGCGTTGGTGGACCGTCCGAGGAAGTGGTCCTGCATCGGGCCGAACCGGAAGAACTCCGGGATCAGACCACCGTAGGCATCACCTGCAGGTTCCATTTCGGCCGAGATCTCGAACCTGTCGATCAGCTCCGTGAGCGGTGCTCCATCGATGTGGGGGACCACCACGAGCGGGCCACCGTCGCCTCGGGGATGGCAGCCGAACCGGATCTCATTGCTGATCATCCCGTCATTGTCTCAGCGGTGCGCTGCGCCCTTTTATTGGGCGGGTTGAGCTGGGCCCTGGCGTTGCATACCGAGGTTGACTGGCATGCCTCTGGAGGCGGCGTCGATCTGGTCGATCTTGGACGCGGCGCCGGCGAGGCTGACGCGCAGACCCTCCATTTCACCGAGCCAGCCCTCGCGCTCGGCTTCGGCGATGCGGTCGAGGAGGTTGTCGCGGATCTCCACGAGCCGGCCGCGCTGAGCGGGGTCGGGGCGCAGGTGCCGACGGAGAGTTTGCGGCGTTCGAAGTGGCCGAGGAAGTCCTCCCACTCGGCGTCGGTGGGGGTGCGGTACTCCTCGGCGGGGCGCAGGGTGCGGCGGCGGGTGATGAAGGCGCGGTGGGCTTCGATCGTCTGGGTGGGGTAGATCGCGTTGTAGCCCATGGTGGTGTTGATGTTGGCGTGGCCGGCGATGACCTGCGCGATGTGGGGTGGCAGGCCGGTGCGGATGGCGTCGGTGATGAACTCATCGAGGCCGCCTGGAACGCGGTCGTGGACAACCTCTTCTGGGTGGCCGTCGGTTCGTCGGCCTGGTGATCGTTGGCCCCCCGCTGGCGAGGCTGGTCGGGGCGTACTGGGCCCCGAAGGTTGTCGTGTGGCGGGTCCGGGCCGGCGGGGTGGTCGAGAAGTTCGCCGCCCGCCTGTCCGGTCGCGGGGCTGCGGGTACGCAGGCGGTCGGGACCGGTACGGCCGTGGCCGAGGAGGTCCGGCGTCTGCACGAGAAGGTCTGACGCGCACGGCTGCGGTGACGTCCGGGACGGGATCGCAGCAACCTGACAGTGCGGGCCCGCGCCGACCCTCGGGGGAGGCGCGGGCCCAGCGCGTTCCCGGTGGGCCCGGCGTCAGCCGGTGGTGCGGGCTTTGGCGATGAGTCGTTCGGCGGTGCGGGTGCTGATGCCGTACAGGGTGGCGAGGGAGCTGGCGGTGACGGCCGGCCCGTCGCCGGTGTGGGCGGCGGTGAGCGCGGCGGCGACCTCGGGGACGCGGGGGTCGGGGGGTGTGCGGCGTGGTGCGCGGTCCGTGGCGCCGGGCGTGCGGCCTTTGTACTGCGCGGGCCGGACCGCGCGGGCCTCGGCGGCCTCCCGGGTCCACCACCACCGCCCGTGCAGCTCGATGCCCGGGGGGATCCGTCCGGCGGTGACGTCCAGGTGGATGGTCTTGGTGCAACTGGAAACAGGCACACAACAAGTCCCACAAGCAGGTTCGCTCCCGCGTCGAGCACGCCTTCGCCCGGATGAAGACCTGGAAGATCCTGCGCGACTGCCGCCTGAGAGGCGATGGAGTGCATCACGCGATGCACGGCATCGCCCGCCTGTACAACCTCACCCTCACCGGATAGCCCCACCATGCAGGGGAGCGGGGTCACGGGCGGGGCCGGCCTCACTCGAATGGCATCGCACGGTAGCGGTCAATGAAGTTGGCACTCCCAGGGCTCGATGTCCGGCTCCCCTTTAGGCAGCTTCCCAGTGCAGTATCGGTAGAGCCAGGCTGCAGCCCGGCGCTCCGCATACTTCTCATTGACCGGTTCGCCCTGATCATCCAGTTCGAGGACGTTGGTGAAGATCGCGACGCAGATCTCCATCTGGGAGGGCGACTCGCGCAGCTCTTCCCAGTAGTCGATTCCTTCGAGCATCGGATGGCCCACCGACCCTCGAGCAAGCCATCCGGCGAAGCGCCGCAGTGCTCCCGAAGCGCCATGACTGAGATGCGAAGACATGCGAAGAATCTAGCCCCAACCTTCCCGGACTGGTCCTTAGCCTCCCGCCTCACGAGGGCGCCGAGCTCTAGGGAGTAGCGCGGATGATTACGGGACAGCCTTAAGGCGGCTTCCCGCGGGTGGTAGGTGTTCGGAGGCCGTGCGCTGACTGACATGGAAGTGGTGTTCGGGGCTGTGGCGCTGACACAAGGCGGTGTTTTGCCCGAATGGGCGCTGCCAGGCGGCGGCGCTTCGCAACGAGCTCCGGATCCCGGACCGTGGGCGGGTGGTGCTCACTCCCGAGCGGGAGGAAGCGCACGCCGAGTCCCGGGCCGCCGAGGCGGACCGGGACGAGACGGGGAAGGCGTGGCGTGATGCGCAGCGCCGTGATGCCGACTAGCCGGTACTGAGCCGGAACAGCAGCGGGGGTCGCCACCATCCGGTGGCGGCCCCCGCTGCGCACCGTGCTGGTACGGGGCCCGTGAAACGGGGTCACCTCCCGGGCGGGTGCTTGTCGCCGGCGGGGAGGTCTTCAGGGGCGGGTGGAGCGGGGTCGACGGTGATGCATCCCGGTGCTCGGCGGGGGTGGGTGGGGCGGACGGCGCCGGACACCCCGACGATCTGCGGCCCCTGCGGGCCCCTCCCGCTGGGTGGGGGTCTGAGGGATGCTCAGCGGGGCGTGAGTGGTCGGCTACTCAGCCTCCACCGTCCACATGCG
Source organism: Streptomyces sp. TBY4 (assembly GCF_024213195.1). Lineage (GTDB taxonomy): Bacteria > Actinomycetota > Actinomycetes > Streptomycetales > Streptomycetaceae > Streptomyces. The sequence continues at coordinate 166,160 of NZ_JANAVF010000017.1, forward strand.
GCCTGTGAAGATATCCTCGTCAGGTCGAAGCTGGACGGTTCCTTTGTCCACCCAGCCGTCCAGCATGCGGGCTGGGTCCACGACTTCTCCTGTTCCGAGACAGCGGAAGGATCTTGCTTCATCCTCTTCTTGCTGGAACCACCTTGTACCGGTGAACGGGGGCTCGGTGGTGGTAGAGAGTTTCACCTCGCCGTTGAAGATGTTCCCGTCGAGGTACCGCGGCTCGTCAAACACGAATGGGAAGAGGATGTCGAACGCGTCCCACCCTTCCATGCAGGTGAGCGAGTACTGGCCGGCAACGCCGAGGCTGCGTCTCAGCCATAGTGTGCCTGGAGCGGTTGAGCTCCTCAGAGAGACGGTTCCGCTGTCTCCACTGAATGGATCACCGCTTAGGTAACGCTTTCCGTTCCCGCCACCACGACACTTCAGGCGGACGAAATCGCCCATGGCTACCCCCAGAGTGGGTTGGTTGGCCAGCAGGCCGCACCTGCCGACCTTTGTCCCCCCAACGTGCTCTTGTATCCAGCCTGGGCCGCTACGTACGTGCCTGCAACTTGCCCAGCAGCCCTGTTCCAGCCGCTGTACGCCCCCTGGTGCCTCCGGAGCGAAGAGCAGAGCCGGGGTCCGAGGTTCGGCGCACGGCGACCGTGCACACCCCTCAGCGCGCCGTTCTTCAGCGTCCGTGGAGGGTGTGGTGGAGGGCGGTGCGGAGGATGTGTCCGGTGGTGGTGATGTGGGTTGTGATCCGGGTGCGTTCGGTGTGCGCTTCGGGTGGTGGGGTGGTTCCGGTGGGCCAGGTGTCTTTCCAGGTTTCCAGGGCTTGGACGTGGGGTCGGTTGGTCCAGTAGACCCCGCGCTGGAGTGGGGTCCAGAGGGCTTCTGGGAGGCTGACGACGAGCCGGGCGGTGAGCCCGGTACCCGAGTGGGGTCCGATGCCTCCGAGGGTCTGTCCGGCCCTCTGGGCGCCTTCGGGGATCGGGTCCCACTCCCGCAGCAGGCCGCGGTGTTCGAGTTCGGTGCGGAGCGCGGGAGCAAGCGCGTGGAGCCGGCTGACGCGGTGCCGGCCGGTCTCGCGGAGCCGGTCGCGCTCGGCGCGGAGCCGCACGCGGGCCGCACGGAGTTCGGGCCCGCGCAGCGCGAGGAGGTTCGCGTCCTGTTCGGCGCCGGCCTGCCAGCAGGTCTCGGCGGTCTGCTGCTTCTGGACCAAGGCGTCGAGCCGGTCAAGGTCAGCGGGGGAGACCGCTACGACCATGAGGTGTGCCATGAGCCCATCCTCCCCTGGGAGATGGGGCCCAGAACCAGCCCACCCCTCGCCCTGATGATGTGCATCGGTCTGTCAGTGATTTTTCGGCGTTGATATGTCAGTGGTTCATCGGGTGATTTCCGCTGGTCAGTGGGTGTGTGGGGTGACTTTTGGTACTGACAGTTGGTGCCGATTTCGCGCTGACGTCTTTGACGTTTTGCCTGGTCAGTTTGGTGGAGATTGGTACTGCGCTTTCGGAGTCTGCGTGGGCCCGTGGCTGAGGTGTTGGGACTTCGAAGTGTGGCCTCAACCCTTGGGCCTCCGGGTGGCGTTCGGGTTGCTGCTCTGCCGTTGCGGATGGCGGGGAGGGGCTCGGGCCCGGATGGGGAATCGGGGTCTCGGAGCGTGGAAGCAGGTTGGTTGTGGCCTTCGGGGAGCAGGCTGGCGCCGGGCGGCCCTGGACGGCACCGGTCTCCTGCGCGCGCTCCGGTGGTATGGGGTGTCAGTGGGGTAGGCGGATGTGGATGCTGGTGGCGTGTTCGGTGAGGGTGGCGGCATCGCGGGCGGTGATGAGGGGATAGAGGGCGCTGGTCGGGGGACGGCTGGTGTCTTGATGGTGGTGGTGTGCTGCGGTGATGAGGGTGTGGGCCCAGGCGGGCAGGGCGTGGATCCGGCACCGGTGGTGGGTGTGGGGGTCGTGAACTTTGACGTGGGTTCCGTCGGGGTGGACGTCGGTGCCGCGGATCAGCGCGAGGCGGGCGGGGCCGGCTCCGGTGAGCAAGGTGGTGGTGAGGGCTGCGGCGTGGAGGGGGTGGGCGAGGGTGTGCAGGCGGTCGGCGAGCTCTGCGTGGCCGTCGCTTGCCGGTGTTCCGGGTCGAGCTAAGCGGGGGAGTGGTTCGACACCCTGGCAGGGGCTTCTTCTGGCCCGTGGCACGGCGAGGCCGGGCAGGGACTGCGGTGGGTCGAGCCAGGGGAAGGACATCCGTGGCGGTCGGCGGTCGGTGGTGGTGCCGGTGCCGGTCGGGGTGGTGAGGGTGCGGGTGGTGTGGTGGTCGATGCCTGCCAGAAGTTGGCGGAGGGTCGGGGTGGGGCGGGTGTGCCAGAGCAGGGTGAGGTGGATGCCGGTGTGTTCTCGCAGGTGAAGGAGTTGGCGTAGGCGGTGTTCGGTGAGCCGGTGGGCGCGGGTGACGGTCAGGCCGCTGATGTGGAGAGCAAGGATCCAGGCGCGGACCGCCATCCATGCGGGGGTGAGGGAGTCGGCCCAGGCGCCGTTGCCGGCTGGGGTGCCGAAGCAGGTTTTACCGAGTGCGTGGAGGACGTCCTGCGCCAGGGCGGCAGGCGCTGTGGTGGCGGGGGTGGGGTCCACGGTGATCCGTCCGGCCGCTGGCTGGTGCGAAGCCAGTGCCCGGGCGGTCGTGGCCGGGAGGTCGTCGGTGTCGATGACGATGGTGACGGGCGGTGCCCGAGCCGGTAGAGGGGTGGCCGCGGGACCGGCGCCAGGCACTACATGCCGCCGATTTTGCTGTAGACCCAGTGGATGAGGGGTTCGTCGACCTCGGTCAGGTTCTTCTTCCGCATTCCGTTGATGACGTGGGCGGTGATGCAGGCCCAGTTGCGGAAGCTGCCGTGGGCGGCCTGCTTGTCGACGGTCTCGATCAGTGCGGGTGTGGTGGTGGCCCAGACGGGGTGGAAGACGGGGATGGTCTGGAGGACTTCGGCGCGGGAGAGGCGGCTGAACTCCTGCCAGACATGGATGCGGGAGGCGAGCATCGGTTCGCGCCGCAGGACTTTGTAGCAGCCGTCGCCGCCAGCGAAGATCACCGCGATATCAGTGCGTTTGTCGTCCCACAGGTGTCGCCAGTACTCGAACGAGTTCTTCTTCATCCACTGCGCCTCGTCGCAGACCAGGATGCGGAACTCCTCGGAGAGGGCGTCTTTGAGGAGGTTGTCGAACTCGATGGGCCGGATGGGAGGTTCCCCCGGCAGGCCGAGTGCGTTGAACAGTCCGTGGCGGATGTCGCGGGGGGTGGGGCCGGCCCGTAGTTCCAGGCGGTGGGTGCGGTCGGGGGCCAGGAGCCGTAGGGCGGAGTTGACGGACATGGTCTTCCCGGATCCGGCGGGCCCGTACACGCACATCATGGCTTTGGCCTCGATGACGGTCTCGATGTTGTCCCGGGTGGTCAGGAGGGCTTCGGTGCCGACGAGTTGCGCGTCGGGCAGGGCCAGGAAATGGTCGGCGGTCTCGGGTGGCAGCACACCGTAGTCGAGGTCGATCATGGCGGGTCTGTCTCCTTGTGATCGTTGGCTGATGCGGCTTTCCTCGGGGGCGGGGGAACGGGGCGGGCCCAGGTGTCGGGTACTGGGGCGTGGGGGATGTAGTCGGGGCGGGCCAGTTCGCGCAGTCCACGCTGGTCGGCGGCTCGTAGTTCCGCGTCGGCTTCTTCGGCGGTGAGCGTGTTCAGCTGTTTGGGGACCTTGGCGGTGGTGACGGCCTCGAACCGCTTACGGCGTAGCTTCTCGGCGGCCTTGAGATCGGCCCGAAGGCGGCGGGCCGCACTGGTGCGGGCGGACTGGACGGCTGCGAACTGCTCGACGTCGGCGGTATCGGCGAGGAAGGCCCTGCCCAGGTGGCGTCCGCTGGCCGGGTCGAACACTTCGATCTCTTCGTCGTGGTGCGGCAGCCGGCGCACGGTGACCGGGTCGCCCGCGCAGCCGACCATCCAGTCGGCGATGTAGTCGCGGCGCCGAAACCGAACGCCGCTGGTCGAGATCATCCGGATGCGGCCGTCGCCTTCCAGCCCGAAGCCGATCAGCGCTTCCCTGGGTACGTCGGTGATCGGGGTGGGGTCGGCCTGCCATGACTGCAGGGGAGTGCGGCCTCCCAGGGCGGGGGAGAGGTGGGCGGTGTTCCACCAGTGCACCCACTCGAGCAGCTTGGTGATGAACGCGTCGAATGGCAACGCCGGGGCGTCCGGGTCTGCCAGCCGGCCACCCGGCAGGCGCTGACGGTGCCGGTAGCGGGGAAGGGTGACCAGGAACATCTTCTCGACAGAGTCGTTGAGCGCCTCGATGCTGCCCTTCAGATACGGCGTCCAGGCCGGAAGATCCACCACCGGCACCGCGAACGTCCCCAGCGCACCGGTCACCGCCTCACACAGGAACTCCTTGCCCCGGTCGATCCGCACCTGCCCCGGCAGTCCGCCCACCGGGCCGAACACCGCCTCGTCACGGACCAGAGCAACACGCAGCGCCGCGAGTACACCGTCCCTGCTGGGAGCATGCGCGGTAACGGAAGCCCCGGTGATCACATTGTGTGCGCAGTCGATGAACCAGGTCACCCACGGAGTGACCAGTTCTCCTTCCAGGTCCACCTCGACGGCCAGGTGCTTGTGATCGCCCTCCCATGCCGCGTTGCGATGGGACGGCGGCCGCTTGCCGAACACGTCGTGGGCGCGCCTGGCCACTTCACCCGACCGGAGCCCGGCACGCTCCCCACGGGTCAGATCCCGCCGCAGTGCACGGTGCAGCGTCGACAAAGACGGAACCGACCCGGGACCCTGCCCCTCCGCGGCCCGCCGCGCCAACTCCTCGTGCAGACGCGAAGCGTTCCCGCCGTAGAAGGCCAGCAGACGCCGGACCTCCGCCGTCACCACGAACTGCGCCACTGCTTTGCGCTCCGCCCGGCCCTCACTGCGGGCCGCCGACAGCCACCGCCACACCGTCCGCTCACTGCGCCCCACCGACACCGCCACCAAACGCACGTGCTCGGCCGTCAGCTCACCCCGCCCGTCCAACTCCAACAACCGCGGCACCGCCGCGGCTCGCCCCAAGGCTGGCGAGAACACCCCGCCTCTTGCCTCTCGGGCCTCCTCCGCTTCCTCGTCACGCACTACACCGTCATCCCAGACCGAGGACTCCAACAACCCCTATATGCCGATAACAGGAAGATCCAGGTGTTCGCCCTGGAATAATGCCTTTCCTCTTGCAGCGTGTCGCCCGGTTGTCGCTGCAGCGGTCTCCGGATCCGAAGGCCTGGCTCGGCGCTCGACTGGGCCCCTATCAGCGGGTCCTGTTCATGCCTGGCTCGGTGAGCTGCGCTTGGTCGAGCGGTCTTTGGCCCTGGTTCTGTTTCGTGATCCGCATCCCGGTCCGGTGCTCGCCGCCTTCTGTGAACGGATGCGTATTCGGCCCGAATCGCTCTCTCCCAGTGCTTGCGATAAGCGCTCTGGCGCTTCTACCGGGACCACCAAGATCTTCTGAGCGCGCGCAGGTGTTCCCGGACGGCAGCGATGTAGGCGGTCTCCAGCGTCTGCAGCGTGCTGAGGTCGATCTGCGCCGGCGGGATGTTCATGGCCGTGTCGCTCTCGATGGGAGACACTTCCCACGCTGCGCGCATGGCCGCTCCGGCCGTCTTACGCAGCTCCTGGACGAGCTCCGCGTAAGCAGCGCCCACTACTTCGGACTCGATCTTCGTCCACGCAAGGTGGTAGGAGAGGTTGCCCTGGATCTCCCGCAACGTCTCCGACAGCCGCACGCGTTCCTCGGCTGCGGCGTCGAACCGGCGCCGCCTGATTGCGTAGGGCATCTCCTTGTAGGCGCTGTGGGCGGCGAAGGCCTCAGCGAAGGCGGTCCTGAGCCTGCTGATCTCCTCCTCCCGGCTCTTTCGCCGTGCCAGCCATATGTTGATGGCCGCCGTGAGCATGGCGGCGAGGAACACCCCGGACACCACGGCCGGCAACACCGAGGTGGCATCAGCCGTGGCAGGGGCTGCGGGGGGAGCTGAAGGAACCACGGTGGCCGTCGACACCACCGGAACTGGCAGGGAAGGGGCCGCAGGTGTCGCGGAAGGCACCGCAGCGGTCGCCGATCCTGAGGGAGTCGGCGGCGCAAGTGCCGTCTGCACGGACGTCATGACGACCTCCAAGCCGATACCGGGCACGCCGTTCACGTGCCGTGGGGAGCTTCCTGGCCGGGCCACTCGCCCGTGCCGCGCCACCATTGTTCACGCAGTAGATGGGCCACCACATGCCCCAACAAGGCCTCCGGCCCGTCTTTGCGGATCCAGCGCTGCTCAGGCGCATCGTACGGGTACCACATGCACAGAGCGCCATCGGAATAGCGGTGAGGCGACTTGGACGGCCCGTCGGTGTACACGTGCGGCACGTCGGGGGCCGCTGGGCCGAAAACGATCGAGACCGTCTGCTCGACGACGTCCGCGACCCGCAGCTGGACGGCCAGGGCGAAGCCACCGCGGAAGCGGCGCGGAGGCGGGATGACCCTGACCGCCTGGCCGCAGGCGGCCAGGCGGCGCTGGAAGGCGATGCGGGCCGCCGGCCTGGCGAACCAGGCCGGCGCACGCCAGGCAGGACGGCGTCTCACGCGTGATGCCCGGCGCCGTAAGCCCGGGTGGGCCGTACATCGGCCGCCGGCCCGCGCAGCCCCAGCGCCACCGTCGTGACAGGGGCGTACTGCCGCAGCGCCGCGATCTTGCCCGCGAAGCTGTCGGACACAGGGGCCTGCACATACCGGTAGAACACCCCCGACAGTGCCGACAGCACCGCCTCGCGGTCATCGTCGACCGCCAGAGCCTCAGCCACGCCGTCCGCCGCCCCGCGCAGCCGCCGGGCCGCAGTCTCGCGCCCCACCAGCAGCTTCACGTTCGGCGACACCCCCAGCGGGTCCTTGGTCGCCGTCCCGGCCTCCACCCGGGCCGCAGCCCTGTTCAGCACCGCGCTCAGCGCCTTCGCCACGCCCATCCCCGGCTCGATGAACTCCCACGCCCAGACCGTCAGGTTGTGCGAGGAGAAGCCCGGCTGGGAGTACTGCTTGTTCCACGCCTTCAGCAGGCGCACCACCCTGCGGCGGGTACGGCGCTGGGACTGCGTCCCGCCGGTGAAGAGCTCGACGTGCCCCTCCGGGTCGGACGCCTCCCACCGGTCGGTCTCCAGGTTCGGGATCCACAGCCCACCCCCCTCCTTCCGGGTGAGGGCCACGACCAGGTCCACCGTCGGGTCCTGGCCGTCGACGGGTTCCCCGAAGGTGATTTTCGGGCCGCGCTTGGAGGTGCCGCAGCGGGCCTTCGGGTACACCTCGCGCACCGCGGGGCCGAGCAGCGCGCACAGCTCGGTGGTGATCGCGGTCGGCGTCTCGCCGCCCCCGTCCGGCCCGAGCCGCGGATACACGCGCCGGTCCAGGACGACTCCGCCGTCACCGTCGCCGACCGGGTGGATGAAGGTGTGCTGGGGCAGCGAACCACTGCGGTAGGTCCGCAGGGCGCCCGTGAAGCCGATCGCGCTCGCGCTGACCAGGTCCAGCCGCGTACGTGCCTGCGCCAGCGGCTCAGGGTGAGCATCGATCTGGCTGCGGATGTCGCTGAGGATGTCCTCGGTGTATCCCATGAAGATGTGTCCGTTCAGGTGAGGGGCGCTAAGCGCCGCACATCGCCCGGGACGTTCCCCGGGCGGAGCCGTCACTCGGCGGCTCACCCTCCTCTGACGTCACACCGTCGAGATCGTCCGGGCTGCCCTCTCCCTCTCTGAGATCAGATCAGGAACAGTCGCGGCAGACCGTGTTCGCACCCTCGAACCGGGACGGGGCCAGGACCATGAAGCACTCCTTGCAAGCACGGTCGCTCCGCCTCCTGGCGGCCGTGCAGCCACAGTGCCCCTGCCCGCATGAAGGATCCCCGCACTCTGCACATCCCTGCTCGGTGATCTTGAACGACTCCCCGCACGTCTCGCACTCCCACCAGGAACCGAACCGGGAGCTCCCGGTCCGTGGTCGCGGCGCTGTGAAGGCACGCCAGGCCACGTTGTCCTCGGCGAGCACCGCGATCAGATAGTCCTCGTCACACCAGGCCGCCTGCCCGTACAGCAGATCGCTCTGATGGCCGGACCGGTAGAGCACGAACGTCTTGTCGCGCTCCACCGTGGCGCGGGTCCCCAAGGCCGCAGCCAGGAGCGGGGTACCCGACTGGTCGGAGCCACGGGCCGGCGGAATCATGCCGTGAGCCGCAGCGAACAGCACATGGCCCGCGGCGTCGAACAGGACGACCGCGCCCCCACCGGCCAGGTACTGCGCCGCACGCACACAGCACGCTTCGCGTGAGGCCCGAGAGGCGCGGAACATGGCGACCACATCGTCGGCGCAGGGCCCGCGGCGGCGTACGTCCGCGCCAAACTGCGCATCCGGCACGAGGATGCGCGCGGCGAAGGCGTCACATGCGGCTTCCTCGAACGCTTCGGAGTCCTCCCAGTCGAACAGGAGCTGCCCCAGCTCGGGGTCGGTCTGCTGGAGATGGTGGCCCAGCTCGTGCAGGCCAGTGAATCCACGGCGCCGATGTGATCGGGCCGCCCCGACCACCAGCGTGGGGGGATCGGTCTGCGACCGGTAGCTGCCGGCGACCGAGCACCGGCCACCGTCGTCCGACGCGGCCTCCAGCGACACTTGGACGTCCGTCCAGCGGCCCAGCTCGGTCAGCGGATCAGCGCGCAGCGCTTCAATGGCGCCGGGGTGCAGTCGCTCAAGAGCCGAGATCATCGCCTCCGCCTGGCGCGGAGCCTCCTGGTCGAACCGGCGCCGTGTCATGTGCCGCCCTTTGTAGTGTCTTCGCCGCCGAGGAACTGCTGTAGACGGGCGTCCCAGTCGGCCGCGCCACCGCCTGTTTCGCGAGCTGCCAGGGCGAAGGCGCCGTAGCTGCCCCAAAGACGTGCCTGGGCTTCGCTGATCTCCAGTTGCCGGGCGCGGCGTACCCATACCGAGCGCCACCGCGGGTGCTCCATGGCCTGGACGAGGTCGGCGGGCAGGGGGCGGACCGTCTGGGCGATCTGCTCTGCGCTCAGCCCGGTTGCCGAGGCGATGGCACCGATCCGGTCGGCAGGCAGCGGGGCCTTGCCGCGAAGCAGTTTCATGACCTCGGGCTGCGGCATCTCCAAGGCAGAGCACAGCGTCCTCAAGTCCAACCGGTCGCCGAGCAGCGACGCCAAGGTCTCGGGAGGCCGTCCGCTCTCCTGAACCGGAAGACCGGGAGCATGTTGCAGATGCTCCAGATCATCAGCGAGGCCGGCTCGCGTCTCGGCGTCGGGTTCCAGGGCGGAACGGATCATCTGTCCCTGGCGTACCCCTGCCGCGGCCGGCGCCGACCGGCCCTGAGCCCGAGCCGCCGCACACCCCACGATGTCCTCGTCCCAGGCATCGACCACGCGCTCCAGCACGCGCATGGGGACACAGGAGAGCAGCCCTGCCCACACGGTGGCCTCGACGCCGAACGCGGTACGTGCCCCGTCGACCACCACGCTGGTCTCATCCTCACCGGGCGGGTCGATCGTGACAGGGACGGCGTTCACCTCACGGGCCTGCACATCCAGGATCAGCACAAGCACGCTGACCTTGTCCCAGCGTGCCCGCCACACCTGACCAGCCTTGATCTCCGCCTGAGCCGGATCACCGAAGCGCTCTCTCAGCCCTGCCTCCGACAGAGCACGCGGCCCACGCATCTGCTGGGCCAGGTCCAGGAACCGCTGCGGCACTTTCGAGTCACTCATGGTGTCCTCCCGCATCCATCGACTGAGCAGGCCTCCACCCTCGACTGACGTCATACCGGCCAGGACGTCCGGCCCAGGCTCCACTCATCGTGCCTGCGCCGCTTCGCTGCACAGCCGGATCACCTCCGACCCCACCGAACGTACTTGGTCTCCGTCTCCGTTCCCGACGAGCTGCTGCAGTTTCTCCTTCAGACGTGTTCTGTGCTGATAGGCCTGGGTCCGGCCGCAGCCCAACAACGCCTGGAGCTCGCTCAGGCTCTCCAGATAAGTGACCATGCCCCGCTCCTGAGGGCTGAGCATGGCCACGATCTGTGCCGCGGCAGACGCCGCACCGGCCTCGTCGTCGCGAGCAAGCACGATCTCCTCCGGGGAGGCGTGCGTACTGACGGTGATCTGCGATCCCGCATCGTCGGGGAGCGGGAGGACTCTCGGATCCAGCGCCACAGGAAAGCGAGCGATGAACACCTCGACGAACTGCGCGACCTCCATCGATCCGGTGGCGGTTGACAAAACCGCACGGATCACAGCTTCCAGCGACTTCCTGTCAGCGAGAGGGGCACGACGCGTTTCACTGGTCCACTTCGGAATCTTGATGTTCGGCACGGCGTACGCGGCTTCGACGAGCAGGTCGGGGGGACCGGACCAGGGCTGCACCGTGGTGCCGGACAAGCGCCACCTACCGGCCCCCGCCTCGCCAGGCGGCACCACCTCGAAGGCACTGCAGTCCGTCAGCACCTCTTCCAGCGAGCGCCTGACCGAACCGAGCGCAGTCTTGCGTGCCTGGTCGATCAACCAGCGCCGGATCGACGTCCGCAGCAATCGTCCGACACTGCCATCGTCGGTGGCCAGAGCCAGGAGATTGGCGGTGACCGCCTGGAGGCGATCTGCCAGGAACTCACTCAGCAGATCCTCCTCATCGGCCTGCTGCCAGCCGGCCAGCGGAGCTAGAACGGGAAAGCGCTGCACTTCCTGCCGCACCAGCGTCCCTGTCAGAGTCAGACACGCGGGGCCGAAACACCCGAGTTCGTGCAGTTCGTCGAATACGGAAATAGCCGGTACCTCCCCTCGATGGGCGAACCGTACGCCAAGGAGCCCTTCCGGCACAGGAACTTGCCCATTCCAGCTCGCACCGCGACCGCACACCCGCTGAGGTGGCGACCGCGGTGTTCACCACTGCGTCCTGCACCCAGCTGCGCACCGTCCACATCCACGATCTGGGCCCGGGTGCCTCCGCCATCACGCTCCACGACAACGGGCTTCGCCAAGGCTGCATGACCCATCAGGTCCAGTTGTGGGCCCGTCCATTGCTGCTTGCGGCCCGCCGCGTCTGGGACATCGCCACCGGCACCAGGCGTCCCCTCTTCACCGACCCGCTGGGCAGCACCGGCCTGCCGTTCCCGACCACCTTCGCCGAAAGCTCCGCCCACCCCAACCACCCAGACCTGCGCCACGTAAGCGGAGAGCCTGCACAGCGCCGCGCCGGAAGCAGCAGCACAAGACCATTTGGCCGGCGTGCACCGTCCACTACGGACTGGCCTGGGCGATGAGTGAACCCGACCTGATGCGGCTCTTCCCGTACCCACCTCCCCACACCCGCAAGACCATCGCGAGGAGGAAGAAGGGGTGGCTGCCGCCGGACTACGGACTGCGCGAGCGACGTTCCAGCCGGACAGGGCGCTGCGGATCCTCAACTGCGCAGATTCATCGGTCTTCGACATGCGACGAAGGCTTCTGAGATTCGGATGGGGGCCTGTTCTCCAGACTCGATCCAGGCTTCAGAATGAATCAAACTCTTGAGGCTGGCATGATCGGGTCATGCTGCGTGTTGTTGAGTTCTTTGTGGCTCCGGATGATGGGGCGGTCGCTGGCGTGGGGCCGAGGCGTCGTGGTCATGGGTTTCCGGCGTTCGGGTGTGCGGATTTCTTTCCCGATGATGCGGTGGAGGACTGGGAGGTTCTCCTCGTCGGGGGTGTGGCATCGGACCCGCGTGTTGTGGTGCCGATGAGGAATGACGGTTTCATGGTGTTCGAGCTCCCCGGGAGACTGTGTTCGGCGCTGGCGGCGGCGAGTAGGAGCCGGCTTGTTGAGGTTGCGGCCGAGTGGGTCGAGCTTGCCGAGGCGAAGGACGGGGCGCCAGCAGAGGTGGCGGTTGAGATCCTCACAGAGGTGGCCGATCTGGCTCGTACCGCAGGAGATCTGGGCCAGCCCCTGTACTGCTGGTACTTCGCGCCTTGAGCCGGGAGTCTGTGATGACCGAGTTTCTTGAGAACCCGTGGACTCCTGCGCATCAGGCGGTGGAGTCGGGTGACCATGCGGAGCTGACCCGCCTCCTTGACGCGGGTGGGGACCCGGAAGAGGTCTGCTGCGGGATGACCCTCCTGCTCCACGCGATTGATGTGGAAGGGGACGGGGCACTCCAGTCCGGCGGGCCGCTCGACTCTTCGCTCACTGCGATCTTGCTCGCCTACGGGGCCGACCCCACCGCAACACCTGATGGTGAGACTCCGCGAGAGTTGGCGAGCTCCTACAACCACGACATGGCAGTCAGGCTCCTGGATCGGCACACAGCAGCCCTCACGGCCCCTGCTGCCAGCCCGCGGAGCGGGCTGTTGTCCTGGAGGCGGAGCCGGAAGGACTGAGGGTAGGAGCGAAGCGGACACCCTACGGGACCCTGTGAGCTCCTCCTTGGGGAGGAGTGTGGTCTTTGGTTGCGCCTGTTTGGATTGCAGCTGGAGGGCTGAGTCCGACGGGGGTGGCGCGTGATGGGTTTCTTGCTGGAGCTCGTTTTTGGCGGTCTGCTGACGTGGGGTCATGAGAAGCGCCAGGCCAGGAGGAAGGCTCGGAGTTTCGGGGAAGGGGCGGAGGTGGGTTTCGTTGCCTGCGTCCTTGGTGACCGCCCGTACTGCCAGGATGAGGCGTTGGTTTTCCTCTGGGCTACGGGTTCTACGCTTCATGTCACGCCGACGGAGTTCAGGGACCTTCACCGAAGCGCACTTCCTGCAGCGCGGTTGGAGTTGGTTCGGGTCCGGTCGAGAGGCCGTACGGATTCCCGGTTGGTGCAGTACGGCTGGCAGGTGGCCGAGTGCCGCGACGGTGATGCTGTGGTGCTGGTCGGGTGTGCTCCGGATTCGATGCCGTATCTGACAGCCAGTCTGAACGCGCAGGGAGTCAGCTAGCGAGATCGTGGCACGGGAGCGAAGGCGGAGGCCCGTACCCCGTCAAACGGCGTCACCTCCCGGGCGGAGCGGGACGGGGCTAGCGGTAGACCTGGTGGCGTCGAGGCGGGACTGGAGCGATCATCACCCTGGAGGGGCTGATGGAGACGAAGGGTGTGTGGCCGGAGCTGGTGGGGAAGTCGGCGGAGGAGGCCCGTGAGCAGATCGGGGCGGAGTTCCCGGAGATCACGGTGCATGTGGTGCCTGAGGGCAGCATGGTGACGATGGACTTTAACGAGCAGCGGGTGAGGCTCTTCGTGAAGGACGGCAAGGTGGTCCGGGAACCCAGGCGTGGATAGTCTTTGCTGCCAGCTTGGGCCTGCGGAGCAGGCCTGGGGCCCTGGAGGCGGAGCCAGAAGGGCTCTGGGGTGGGGAGCGGACCAACCCAACGGGCCGTAAGCCCGGGCCCCGTGAAACGGGGTCACCTCCCGCGCGGAGCGTGGGAGCTCTGGAGCCTGCGGAGCAGGCCCGCTCTGGTGGAGCGCAGCGGAACCAGAGCCATTCCGGAGCGAAGCGAAGGCCCCCGGCCGAAGGCCGGCCATGGCTCGGAGCGAAGCGCAGAGCCCGGCCGAGCGAAGCGAAGGCAGTTCATTGCCCTGG
>NZ_JANAVF010000018.1 GCF_024213195.1 Streptomyces sp. TBY4
AACGGGTGGAGCTGACTGGTACTAATAGGCCGAGGGCTTGTCCTCAGTTGCTCGCGTCCACTGTGTTAGTTCTGAAGTAACGAACTGTGTAAATTCCGGTTGGTTAACTTCATAGTGTTTCGGTGGTCATAGCGTTAGGGAAACGCCCGGTTTACATTCCGAACCCGGAAGCTAAGCCTTTCAGCGCCGATGGTACTGCAGGGGGGACCCTGTGGGAGAGTAGGACGCCGCCGAACAATCATTGTGGGAAAGCCCCGCACCAACCCGTTTAGGGTTCGGTGCGGGGCTTTTCTGCGTTTACGGGGAAACTCGGATGAAGGCGGGGTGGCCGGCTCGTTAGGATCCCGGAGTATGAACGAGTACGTGATACGCGCTGTACGGGCCGACGAGTGGGCCAAGGTGAAGGAGCTGCGGATCGCGGCTCTGCGGGATCCGGCCGCGCCGGTGGCCTTTCTGGAGACCGTTGAGCAGGGTGAGGCGAAGAGTGACGAGTTCTGGCAGGAGCGGGCTGCCGGGGGCGCTGCGGGAGTTGGGGTCCGGCAGTTCGTGGCCGAGGGGCCTGACGGGGTGTGGGTCGGCACGGTGAGCGTGCTCGTCGAGGCGGTCGGCACGGTCGACCTCTTCGACGGGGAGATCGAGCAGGATCAGGCCCATCTTGTGGGTGTGTTCGTCCGAGCGGAGCAGCGGGGGACCGGGCTGACCGAGGCGTTGTTCCGGGCCGCGCTGGAGTGGGCCTGGGGGCTGGAGGAGCCGGCGCTGGCGCGCGTACGGCTCTTCGTGCACGAGGAGAACGCGCGGGCCGGGGCGTTCTACCGGCGGTTCGGGTTCGTGCCCAGCGGGAAGGTCGTGCCGATGCCGACCGATCCGTCGGCGAAGGAACTGGAGTACGTGTTCCCGCGGCCTGCTTAGCGGGCGGCTACGGGGAGGTCCGCTTCCGGCCAGCGGGAGCGGGCCTGTTCGCGGCTGCGGCACAGGGCGAGGAGGGGGAGCGCTGTGTCCTGGAGGAGCTGCGGGAGTTGGGGGATCGGGGCCACGGCGGCGACGTCCTCCAGGACCAGGGTCAGTGGTGGGTCGAGCCGACCGTCGGATGACCGTGCGGCCATGCGGCGGCCGTGCTCGACCACGCTGGAGGCGAGTGCGGTCAGCAGGGGCATCGCACCCGGGTGGGCCCGGGGGTCTTCCAGGGGTTCGCCCACCACGTAGAGGGTGCCCCCTTCGGACACGAACGATGCGAGGGCGAGGGAATCGGTTCGGTTCGGGGTGCAGGATTCCCGGATGTGGATCGAGGAGAGGGCCGTCAGGGCGCGGGCCGTGAGGTGTTGGGCGAGCTCGCGGCGGTCCGGGTGGGCGGTGAGGGCGCTCTCCAGTTCGCCGGCCGCGCCGGGGGCGGCGGTTGCTGCCTGGGGGTGCGTGCGGAGGATGCGGACCGGTTCCTGGGCGTTGGTGCCCTGGGCCCAGCGGTGCAGTTGCTTGAAGGGGCGGTTGTCCAGGGCGGCGGCCTGCAGCCAGCAGCGCAGGAGCGTTTCCGCGGTGTCCGCGAGGGCGGAGTCCATACGGGCCTGCGGGCGGACCGGGGCGAGGAGCGCGAGGGCGCGGGCGGCGGCGGTGGCGCGGTCCGCGCAGCCTTCTGTGGGGCTCCAGTGGAGGCGGGCGGGGGTGTCGCAGAGGTGGGAGGGGTCGTAGAGGAGGACGGGGCCCAGCTTGGAGCGGGCGTCCTTCGTCTCCGACCAGAGGGTGGGGGAGGACGTGATCACCAGGGCTGGGCCGGGTGCGGCTGCGATGGCTTCTGAGGCTGTGGTGTGGCGGGCGGCGGGTGGGGCGTAGGCGATGCGGTGGCTTTGGGGTGGGGTGGCCCTGGGTGGGGCGTAGCCGAAGCCGTAGCGGTACGCGTCGTCCGTGGGTGCGGGTCCGTTGCCGGGGGGTCTGCCCCCGGGGCTCTGCGCCTCAAACGCCGGCGGGGCGGAGTTTGAGGGCGGGGCTGGGTTTGCCGGGTGAGAGGGCCTGGTCGGGGTGGGGACCGTGGGTCGGTGCGGGGCCGTTGCCGGGGGCCAGCCCCCGGGCCCCCGCTCCTCAAACGCCGGAGGGGCTGAGTAGGGCTGCGGGGCTGAGTTGGCCGGCGGGGCGGAGTTCGCGGGCGGGGTTGGGTTTGCCCGTGGGGCCGACGGCGTTGGTGGGGACGAAGGGGGCTGCGTGGTGGAGGGGGATGGGAGCCCGTAGCTCGTCGGGGGAGGTGGGGTTGGCAGGCCCATCGGGCCCGTCTGGGCCGGCTGGGCTGTCTGGGCTGTCTGGGGTGCGTTGGGTTTTGGTTGGCGGTGGCGGGATTTTGTGCGGGCGATGGTGCCCACGGTGAAGATGGTCAGGACCAGGAGGATCAGGAGCTGGCTGATGAACAGGCCCCAGAAGAGGCCCCAGTTGGAGAGGGCCTCGGGGGGTGTGGCCGGCCAGGCGGCTGGGATGTTGTCGGGTTGAGCTATCAGGGAGCGGACCGCGGTCGGGGTGCGGGTGAAGGTGACCTCGGCCGGCCAGGCGCCCTTCGCGAAGAGGGCGGCCAGGCCGGTGGACGTCCAGGTGAGGGCGGCCAGGCCCACGAGGAAGGCCAGGAGGGCCACCAGGAGGCCGTCCGGGATGCCGCCCTGGGGGCGGGGGGACGGGTGGTCCGTGTGCTGGGGCATGTCAGGCCACCGTGGTCGCCGAGCCGCCCGCGTTGCGGTGGCGTTCCATCAGGAGGGCCCGTTCCTCTGTTTCCAGTTCGGCGGCCAGGAGGTCGTCGGGGAGGCGGTGCTGGGCCGAGGACTCGGTCATGGCGCGGTCGGTGAAGACCAGGGGGCGTTCGGCTTCCGTGATCAGGTGTTTGACGACCTGGACGTTGCCGTTGACGTCCCAGACCGCGATGCCGGGGGTCAGGGTCGGGATGATTTCCACCGCCCAGCGGGGGAGGCCCAGGACTCGGCCCGTGGCACGGGCCTCGTCCGCCTTCTGGGCGTAGATCGTGCGGGTCGAGGCCATTTTGAGGATGGCTGCTGCTTCGCGGGCCGCTGCGCCGTCGACCACGTCGGAGAGGTGGTGGACCACTGCCACGAAGGACAGGCCCAGGCGGCGGCCGAACTTGAGGAGGCGCTGGAAGAGCTGGGCCACGAAGGGGCTGTTGATGATGTGCCAGGCTTCCTCGACGAGGAAGATGCGCTTCTTGCGGTCCGGGCGGATCCAGGTGTGTTCCAGCCACACGCCGACGATCGCCATGAGGATGGGCATGGCGATGGAGTTGCGGTCGATGTGGGAGAGGTCGAAGACGATCAGGGGGGCGTCGAGGTCGATGCCCACCGTGGTCGGGCCGTCGAACATGCCGCGCAGGTCGCCGTCGACGAGGCGGTCGATGACGAGTGCGACGTCCAGGCCCCAGGCGCGGACGTCGTCTATGGCCACGTTCATGGAGAGGGCCGATTCCGGCTCCGGGTGGCGCAGTTGTTCCACGATGTCCATCAGGACCGGTTGGCGGTCCGTGATCGTTTCTACTACGTATGCGTGCGCGACCTTCAGGGCGAAGCCCGAGCGCTCGTCCAGGCCGTGGCCCATGGCGACTTCGATGATGGTGCGGAGCAGCGCGAGCTGACCCGTCGCGGTGATCGCGGGGTCGAGGGGGTTGAGGCGGATCCCGTCGTCGTTCGCGGCGATGGGGTCCAGGCGGATGGGGGTTATTCCCAGCTGCTGGGCGATGAGGTTCCATTCGCCGACGCCGTCCTCGCCCTGGGCGTCCAGGACGACGACCTGGCGGTCGCGGAACCGGAGTTGGCGCAGGACGTAGGTCTTCTCCAGGGCTGATTTGCCGTTGCCGGATTCGCCCAGGACCAGCCAGTGGGGGGCGGGCAGCTGCTGGCCGTACAGCTGGAAGGGGTCGTAGATGTAGCCCTTGCCGCTGTAGACCTCACGGCCGATGATGACGCCGGAGTCGCCGAGACCGGGGGCAGCCGTGGGGAGGTAGACGGCCTGTGCCTGCCCGGTCGAGGTGCGGACGGGCAGGCGTGTGGTTTCGACCTTGCCGAACAGGAAGCTGGTGAAGGCGTCCGTCAGGGCGGTCATGGGATCTCGCATGGGCGGCCATTCCCTCCAGCTAGCGTCGGATGCCGGTGGCGAACGGCAAGGTGTTGACGAAGGCGCGGTGGTGCTCGCGGTCGCACCATTCGAGCTTCAGGTAGGACTTGCCCGCCGAGGCGCGGATGGTGCGCTTGTCGCGGGCGAGGGCTTCGGGGGAGCGGGAGGAGACCGTGATGTAGCCGACCAGGTTGACGCCGGCGGCGCCGCTCGCGAGGTCTTCGCCGCGCTGGTCGAGCCGGCCGTGCGCGGCGATGTCGCGGGGGTCGACGGTGCGGTTCATCTTGGCGGCGCGGCTGGCATCGGCCTCGTCGTTCGTCTTCTCGGTGAGCATGCGCTCGATGGCGATCTCGGTGGGTTCCAGGTCCATGGTGACGGCGACCGTGCGGATGACGTCGGGGGTGTGGACGAGGAGCGGGGCGAGGAAGTTCACGCCGACCGGGGTCATCGGCCATTCCTTGACCCAGGCGGTGGCGTGGCACCAGGGGGCGCGGGTGGAGGACTCGCGGGTCTTGGCCTGGAGGTAGGTCGGTTCGACGGCGTCCAGTTCGGCCGGCCAGGCGTTGCGCTTGGTCATGGCCTGGATGTGGTCGATGGGGTGGTCCGGGTCGTACATGGAGTGCACGAGGGAGGCGAGGCGGCCCTGGCCCAGCGGCTGGCGCACGCGGATGTCGGCCTCGGCGAGGCGGGCGCAGATGTCGGTGAGCTCGCGGGCCATGACGATGGCGAGACCGGCGTCGCGGTCGACCCTGCGTCCCTTGGCCGGGGTGGCGGCGCGGGCGATGGTGTGGGCCTCGGCGGCGAGTTCGCGGGTGAAGTGGATGCAGGCGACGAGGTACGCGCGGTGCTGCTCGGAGGAGGTGGACACCATCGACTGGAGCTGGTCGTACGAATCGCGCAGCCAGACGGGGGCGTTGGTGTCGCCGCGGGCGGCCACGTCCTTGTCGTGGGCCTCCGGGTCGGCCGGCAGGGTGCGTACGAGCATCTGGAGGCGGGTGACGAAGCCGTCGCCGTTGGCCACGTGCTTGAGGAGGGTGCCGAAGCGGTCCACGAGGGCTTCCTGGTCCTCGCTGTCGCGCAGGCCGACGCCGGGGCCCTCGATCTCGATGGCGGCGGTGACGGTTCTGCGGTCGGCGTGCAGGAGGACGGCGATCTCGTCGGGGCCGAAGGGGGCGGCGAGCCAGTTGATGCGGCCGATGCCGGGGGGCGGGCCGATCTCCACCTCGCGGGCGTCGGCGGCGCGGACGCCGGCCTCCATGGCGCCGGAGCGGTACGTGGTGCCTCGGCGCAGGGTGCGCTTGTAGCTGCGGTTGATCTCGAACCAGCGGTAGAAGGTGCGGCCGCGGTAGGGGACGTAGACGGCGGCGAGGGCGATCAGGGGGAAGCCGGCGAGGGAGACGATGCGCAGGGTGAGGCTGGGGACGAGCAGTCCGCTCATCATGCCGAGGAACGCGCCGACGATGATCAGGGCGATCTCGCCGGTCTCGCGGTTCTTGCCGACGATCGCGTTCGGCCGGGCCCGGCCGATCAGATACGTGCGGCGGGGCGTGACCGGGTGGAGCTGGTGGGACTGGGTCGTCACCGCCCGTCACCTCCTGTGTTCCTCGTGCTGGAGCCCGTACGGGGCGGGGGTGCGGCGGCGGGGCCGTTCCCGCCGCCTCCTCCGCGGGAGCCTCGGCTGCTGTGCGCGGCCATGCCTCCGGAGATCTGGTTGTCGCCGCCGGCGCGGTGGGCGCCGCCGCCCGCGCCGCTGCCGCCGCCCCGGCTGCTGTGGGTCTTGATGCCCTGGGAGACGAGGGAGGCGGGGGAGCTGATGACGGCGGCGGCCTGGGCGCCGTCGGTGGCCTTGCTGCGGTTGGTGCGGGCGGAGGCGATCTCGTCGCCGAAACCGGGGACGAAGCGGTAGATCATCGCGGAGGCGAAGATCGCCAGGAGGATGATGGCGAGGCCGGAGACGACGGCGGAGAAGGCGTTCGGGCCCTTGTCGCCGGCCAGGGCTCCGGCGAGGCCGAGGACGATGACGATGACCGGCTTCACGAGGATGACCGCGATCATGATGCCCGCCCAGCGGCGGACGTGGCCCCAGAGGTTGCGGTCGACGAGGCCGGCGTAGACGACGGTGCCGAGCAGGGCGCCGACGTAGAGGAGCGCGGCGCGGATGACCAGCTCGAGGCAGAGGATGCCCGCGGCGAGGACGGTGACGAGGGCGACGACGATCAGCATGATCGGGCCGCCGCCGATGTCGTCGCCCTTCTTGAGGGCCTCGGCGAAGGAGCCGAAGAAGACGTCGGTCTGGCTGCCGGTGGCGGAGGCGATGACCTCGGTGACGCCGTCGGTGGCGGAGACGACGGTGTAGAGGATGAGGGGGGTGAAGGCGGAGGCGAGGACGGTGAGCCAGAGGAAGCCGATGGCTTCGGACATGGCGGTGGCGAAGGGGACTCCGCGGATGGCTCGCTTGGCGACGGCGAAGAGCCAGAGGACGAGGGTCAGGATGGTGGAGGCGGCGAAGACGATGGCGTACTGCTTGAGGAAGGCGCCGTTGGTGAAGTCGACGTTGGCGGTGCCGTTGACTGCTTTGCTGAGTTCGCCGACGATCCAGGCTGCGGCGTCGGCGCAGCCCTTTGCGAGGGAGGAGAGGGGGTTGAGGGCGTCGGTGGGGTCGCTGGGGGCGATGCCGGTACCGGGTGCGGGCAGGGTGGAGCCGCGTTCGCAGTACTCCCGGGCCGGGCCCGCGATCAGCCCGCAGGAGTTGCTCGGGCTCGGCAACGGGGCCGGTGGCGGTGACGGCGCGGCCGTCGCGCGGGCGGCGAAAAGGATGACGGCGGCCTGAACGGCTGCCGCCGTGGCACCGATGCCGCGGAGCGACAGCTTGTGGCTACCGGGCATAGGTGAAGCCTCCGAACTCGGTGACGGCGCGGCCGATCTCGTCGGAGGTGGACACCGGGTCGTCTCCGGTGACGGGAGTGGGTCCGTCCCTCTGTGCGGTCTCGAGGACCTTCCAGTCGGACCCGTTCCACGTCAGTTTCAGGGAGATGGTGAACCAGCCGCTGGTTACTGGGCGGGTGGACTTCTCGCCGGTCAATCCGAACATGCCGATGCACCAGACCTCGACCGAGGCGGTCCCGTTGGCGAAGGCCGTGACCTTGGTGCCGGCCGGCACGGTCCGGCTGACGAACGTGGAACCCGTGGGTGCGAGGCCGTCCTTGGTCAACCCGATCTGGGCGAGCAGACCTGGGGAATAGTCTGCATCGAAGCCGCTCTGGAGCGCGGTTCTGGTGCTGGCGTCCGCGACGGCATTGACGATGGCGCGCCTGCGTGCCGGGTTGAACATCCCGTCGGAGCCGAGCACGACGGCGTAGTTCGACGCTGCGGACTGGGCACCCTGCTGATCCTGCGGGAACCCGGAAGGCACGCCGGATGCCTTGCCGTCGACCGGGGCCACGCCCGTGGCTGCTGTTGGGTTGGTGGTGGCCGGGGCCTTGTCCGCTGTGGGTGGGGCTTTGGGGGTGTTGGACTGGTTGGCGAAGGCGATGGCTGCGATGAGGAGGACCACTACGCCTACGACCGTGATCAGGCCTCTGGGGGTGCGGCGGGGTGGGGCGTACGGGTCCGAGGGCTCCGGGAAGCGGGTACGGGTCTGGCCGGTGCCGCCGACCTCGCCGCCACCGTAGTGCTCGTCGGTGCTCATTCGGTGTTCGCCCCCTCCGCGTCGTACGACGGTAGCGCTGGTATCCGCGCAGGCGCGGTGTGGTGAGTCCTCATCAGGGCTCGGGCTAGACGGCCATTCCGTAGACGATCGTGAAGAGGGTGCCCAGTGAGCCGATGATGAAGACGCCCGTCAGGCCGGCCACGATGAGGCCCTTGCCCTGTTCCGCGCTGAAGGTGTCGCGCAGTGCGGTGGCGCCGATGCGCTGCTTGGCCGCGCCCCAGATGGCGATGCCGAGGCAGAGCAGGATCGCGACGGCCATGACCACCTCGATCATGATCTTCGCTTCGTTGCCGAGACTGCCGAACGGCCCCCAATTCGGGGCGATTCCGCCGATGATGGTGGTGATGTCGCCCTTTTCGGCTGCCAGGATCATGTAACTCACCGCCCCTGTATGGGTAGTTCCGGTAGCCCGTGCCCGGACGGCAGGGGTCACGCTCTATCTTCCCTGATGAAACCGCCCTGGGATGTCGACTTGACTGCTCTCTTTACCCGATCTGTCGCCCCGGATGCCGTCCGTATGTCCTGACCTGGGGTCGGGCGGCGTGTGGGGGAAAGAACGTATGGTCACTCTGTGTATCACGAGGGGTGACCCCGGGCAACGATTGCTGTTTCGGTGTGCTGGTGGTTCGGAGGGGCGCGCGCCGTTTGGCTCAACCGGTGGGGGTTCGTTCGACCATACCGATGATGTTTTCCGACATTCCGTCAGGTGAGGGGGGAGGGCTTTCCGTTGCGGGTGATGCTCCACGTGGACGGCGGTGATCGGCATGTGGACGCGAGGAGTGGTGACGGATGGGTGCTCTCGGCAGGGCGGCCTGGTGGGCCGGGGGGTTCGCGGTGCCGCTGGCGCTGGTGCTCACGGGGGTCTCGGCCCCGGTGGCGGGGGCGGCCGCCGTGGGGAGCGGTGCGTGTGTGTCCCCCGGGGCGGGTGGTGACGACCGGTCGGCGCCCGTGAGTGGGGGCGGCGGGTGTGCGGGGCCGCGTGGTCCGCAGGGGCCCAAGGGGGAGCGCGGGCCCAAGGGGGACCGGGGGCCGGCCGGGCCGTGCGTGGACATGGACTCGGTGAAGGCGCAGGGCAATCAGGAGCTCGGTGCCGCGCTGAGCCGGGGGAAGGCGTACATCGGGCGGCGGACCGTGGTGGGGACGACGGTCGGCGGGTACGTCTGGAAGGACCTGACCACGCCGGCGAATCCCGGCTTTCCGCGGGACGCGTGCGCGGTGACCATCACCTTCACCGGTCAGCGGGCCTACGTGAAGGTGCTGACGGCCGGCGGGGACGTGTCCGAGATCTTCTGCGACTACTCGGCGGCGGGCTTCGCGTGCCCGCTCGGCTGGCAGGCGGTCGTCAGGCCCTGACGGCCGGCTTCCCGGCCGGCTTCCCCGCCGGTGCCGCGCCCGGGGCACGAGCCGGGCGCGGTACCCGCGGGGTGTCCGGGCTACGGGACGAGGATGTTCGAGGTGAACGGGGCGAAGCGGGTGTCGCCGGGGTGGATGATGCCGACGACCAGTCCGGTGCACCAGCGGCCGCTGGTGATGAAGACGGGGTTGTCGGTGTGGTTGGAGACCGCGGCGGGGCCGCTGTGCAGGATGCAGCCGGACGGTTCGTGGATCGTGTGGCCGTTGATGACCAGCTCTCCCGACGATGCGTGCGCCGAGCCGCCGAGGCCGAGGACGAGGGTGGCGGCGGCCGCGAGGGTGCCGAGGGTCTTGGTCAGTCGTCGCATGCGGGGAGAACCTCCAGTGGGATCGCCTGGTGACGATCGTCTTCCGGTTGCGTGGCTCACCGTATGGAGTTGAGTGCGCAGGGTCACGCCCGGTGGGGGGCGTGTGGATGCGCGAGGGGCGCACAGGTGTCCGGGTGTGCGCCGTTGTGGTGGGGGAGGCCCGGGGGGCGGCTCTACGGGAGCCAGTGCGCGGGGCGGGTCAGGGAGGGCGGGATGCGGGTCGCGGCGTTGCCGCGGGCGGCGTTCAGCTGGGGCTGCGTGAGGAAGAGGGCATCGCGGAGGTCGGCGTCGCGCAGGTCGGTGTCCCGGAAGTCCGCGCCGATCAGGTCGGCCGTGCGCAGGTCGGCGCCGCGGAGGTCGGCGGCGATCAGGTAGGCGCCGCGGAGGCTGGCGCCGCGCAGGTCCGCGCCGGGGAGGCGGGCGCCCATGAGGTCGGCGCCGCGGTGGTCCTTCTTGCGGCCCGCCACCTTGGCCCGTACGAGCTCGCTGGCCTGGAGGAGGAGGGTGTTCACCCGCTCGCGCAGCGGGGTGATGTCGAACTCCGCCAGGTCCTGCGGGCTCGCCCCGGTCCACCGGGTGGTGTCGGCCAGGGCGGCGTCCAGCTCGGTGCGGAGCGGGCGGGCGGCCGGGAGGGTACGGGCCTCGGCGAGGTAGGCGAGCAGTTCGTGCAGGCTCCGCATCACCGGGAAGACCGCGAACATCGGGCCGGCGGTGGCGGGGTGGGAGCGCCAGTCGCGGCCGCCGAAGGTGACCTGGGAGACCTGCTGGCCGGCGCCGAAGCAGTCGAAGACGGTGCAGCCCTGGAAGCCCTTGTCGCGCAGCCCGGTGTGGATGCCGCAGCGGAAGTCCTGCCGGAGGTTCTTGCAGGGGGTGCCGGCGGGCTTGTTCACGGCGAAGTCGGTGGACTTGGCGAAGGGGAGGGCGACGCAGCAGAGCGCGAAGCAGTTGGCGCAGTCCGCCTTCAGGAGGGGGAGCGGAGCGGCGGGACCGGTGGGGGCGGCAGGCGGAGGCTTGGGCACGTCCCCATTGTCTCCCCGTGGGGGAGTTGGGCGGTCGCCGGGTGTGCGGGAGGGGCCCGGGTCGCGGAAAGGCCTTGATCGTCGTGGGAGGGTCCGGGGAGCATCGCCGTATGACCGAAGTGATCGCAGTAGCCGTCATCACCTTCCTCGCCGTCATCAGTCCCGGCGCGGATTTCGCCATGGTCGTGCGCAACAGCTACCTCTACGGGCGGCCCACCGGCCTGTTCGCGGCCGCCGGGGTCGCGGCCGGGGTGCTGGTCCACGTCTCCTACACGATGCTCGGGGTCGGGCTGCTGATCGCCTCCTCCGCCGAACTGTTCACGGTGATCAAGCTCGCGGGCGCCGCGTACCTGGTGTGGATCGGGATACGGACCTTCCGGGCGCGGGCCGAGGTGGCCGTGGACCTGGAGGAGAAGGGCGGGCTGACGCCGTTCGGGGCGCTGCGCAGCGGCTTCCTGACCAACGTGCTCAACCCGAAGACCACGCTGTTCGTCGTGTCCACCTTCACGCAGGTGGTCGGGCCGGGGACCCCGGTGTGGCAGCAGGCCGGGTACGGGCTCTTCATGTCGGCGGCCCACCTGGGGTGGTTCGGGGCGGTCGCGCTGTTCTTCTCCAACTCCCGGCTGCGCGACCGGATGCTGAAGGCGCAGAAGGCGCTGAACCGGGCCATCGGGTCGGTCCTGGTGGGGCTCGGGGTGGGGCTGGGCTTCGCCCGCTGAGGGCTCGGGCTGCGCCCGGGGCCCGGGGTGGGTCTGGTGGTTGCGGATTACCAGTCGGTAGCGTGGCGGCCATGGGTGTCGGGAGCGGTGTCGAGGGTGGCGTCAGCGAGGTCGAGGCGTTCTACGAGCGGGTCGGCGAGGGGCGGTTCCTGGCCAGTGGCTACACGCGCGGGCCGTGGGATCCCGGGTCCCAGCACGCCGGACCGCCGGCCGCGCTGCTCGGGCGGGCGATCGAGGAACGGCCGGGCGGGCGGGCCGACATGCGGATCGCCCGGATCACGTACGAGATCCTGCGCCCGGTGCCGATCGGCCCGCTGGAGCTGACCACCGCCGTGCTGCGGGCCGGCCGCGGGACCGAGGTGGTGGAGGCCGCTCTGGCCCCGGCCGGGGGCGCGCCCGTGATGCTGGCGCGGGCTCTGCGGATCCGGGTGGCTGAGGACTCCGTACCGTCCGTCGTGTCCGGGCCGGAGCTGCCGCCGCCCGGGGAGGTGGGGCCGGCGCCGTTCTTCCCGGTGCCGTGGGAGCAGGGCTACCACTCGGCGGTGGAGACCCGCTTCACGCGGGGCGCGTTCGTCGAACTGGGTCCCGGGACCTGCTGGATGCGGATGAGGGTGCCGCTCGTAGCCGGGGAGGAGCCCCGCCCGCTGGACCGGGTGCTGGTCGCGGCGGACTCGGGCAACGGCATCAGCGCCGCCGTGGACTTCGGGCGGTACCTCTTCGTCAACGGGGACCTCACCGTGCACCTGCACCGCCATCCGGTCGGCGAATGGGTGTGCGTGGAGGCCCGTACGAGCGTGGACGCGGCGGGGATCGGGCTGGCGGACGCGCGGCTGCACGACGAGAAGGGCGCGATCGGGCGGAGCGCGCAGAGCCTGTTCGTGGCTCCGAGGGGGTAGGAGCCCACCGGCGGGACAAGTACTTCGTATCGTCGTACGAGTTCATCCGTCCGCCGGGGCTTGTGCTCCAAGTGCCGCGGCCGCGGCGGTTCCTGTGCCGCTTCCCCGGCGGGATGATTCGACACGGGGTGGCACAAGCGCCGGGAAAGGCCGTTCGATGGGGGAAGGTTGGCGGGTGCGCAGACTCTGGGTGATCGGTGGAATCAGCTTCGGGGCGTGCCTGTGCTTCCTCGCCCTGCTCGTGGTCGGTACCTACTCGGCGGCCGCCGGCATCGCGACCGGCGCCGGCGGCCGGGCCGGAGGGCTCGCGAAGGGGGCCGTGCCGGGGAAGTACCAGTCCCTCGTGCAGAAGTGGGGCAACCTCTGTCCGACGCTCACCCCGGCGGTGCTCGCCGCCCAGCTCTACTCGGAGAGCGGCTGGAACCCGGGTGCGGTGAGTCCGGCGGACGCGCGGGGCATCGCGCAGTTCATCCCGGGGACCTGGGCGACGCAGGGGATCGACGGGGACGGCGACGGCGACCGTGACATCTGGGACCCGAACGACGCGATCCCGTCGGCGGCTTCGTACGACTGCGTGCTGGCGCGGCAGGTGGGCAAGGTGGCCGGGGACCCGGTCAAGAACATGCTGGCCGCCTACAACGCCGGCCCGGGCGCGGTGCAGAAGTACGGGGGCGTCCCGCCGTACCGGGAGACCCAGGGGTACGTGAAGACCATCACGACCCTGGCCAAGAGCTTCGAGGCTCCCGTCGGACGGGTGGCGCCCTCCCAGCAGGCGGCCGGGGCCATCTACTTCGCGCAGAAGCAGCTGGGCACCCCGTACCTGTGGGGCGGGAACGGCACGCCCGAGCAGGGCGGGCGGTTCGACTGCTCGGGGCTGACCAAGGCCGCGTACGAGTCGGTGGGGGTCGATCTGCCGCGCGTGGCGAACGACCAGTACAACGCCGGTCCGCATCCCTCGCGCGCGGAACTGCTCCCGGGTGACCTGGTGTTCTTCTCCGACGATCTGACGAACTCGCGGGAGATCCGGCACGTCGGGCTCTACGTGGGCGGCGGATACATGATCAACGCCCCGTTCACCGGAGCCGTGATCCGCTTCGACAAGATCGACACGCCCGACTACTTCGGCGCGACGCGCGTGACGAAGGACGGCGCGGAGGCGTTGCCCCGGCGCGAGGGCGTCGGCAACACAGCGTGAAGCGAAGGCCCTGAGCTGCAACGATGAGTCACTCTTCGATAACGTTGGGGTGATCATTCGGTGGAGAGTGGAACGTAGCCGCCAGAACGGGCGTTCCATGGTCACTGGGGGCAGGACGAGCGGAAGCGCCGGATTGATCACCGGGGGGCGAAGGGCCGCACACAGGCGTGGGGCCGTACGGGTACCAAGGCAAGGGCAAGGGGCCGCATCACCATGGCTGGACTCACAACAGGTGGGCCGAACGTGGATGTAAGCCTGCTGTACGAGATCAACGGACTGGCGCGGCGAGCCCCGGACTGGCTGGACCGCACGGTCGCCGTCCTCGGCGAGTACGGGATCCCGCTGGCCCTCGTCCTCCTGGTGCTGTGGTGCTGGCGCGGGGCGCGCCGGCAGGACGAGTCCGCCGCCGTCGAGACCTTCACCGCGCTCGTGTGGGCCCCGCTCGCCGCCGGGGCGGCGCTCCTCCTCAACGTTCCGCTGCGGGAGTTCGTGGGCCGGCCGCGGCCCGCGGCGCAGCACGGCGGGCTGGAGGTGCAGGAGTCCGGCACCGGGATCGGCCAGAGCGCTTTCTCGTTCGTCAGCGACCACACGACGCTCGTGATGGCCCTCGGCGTCGGGCTGTTCGTCGCGCACCGCAGGCTCGGTTCCATCGGGATCGGGCTGGCGCTGCTGGAGGGGTTCACGCGGGTCTACACGGGCCGGCACTATCCGACCGACGTCATCGGCGGGCTCGCCCTGGGCACCGCGGTGGTGCTGCTGCTCGCGCCGGTCGCGATGGCGCTGCTGACCCCGCTGGTCCGGGCGGTGGCCCGCTCCCCGCGCCTGGGCGTGCTGGTGCGGGCGGGCGACCGGGTGGTGGCCCGCCCGGTGGGCCTCGCGGCGACGGAGCCGGCGGGGCGCGGGCACGAGAGCGACCTCGCCGCCTGAGCCGGTGATGCTCCCGGCGGTGCCCGGAGCGTCAGCCCATGCGGTACGAGTCCCAGAGGGTCAGCACCACGGCCGCCAGCAGGCACAGCGCCGCGGCCCCGAAACAGACGCGGACCGCGGCCGGGCGGGAACGCGGGGGCGGGGTCACGGATCGCCGCCGGGGTCCGTGCCGTCCGCCTCCGCCTCGGAGCGCCGGTAGCGGGAGCGCAGCCACAGGCCGGTCGCGGTGGCCGCGGTGGCGGTGACGCCGATGGCCAGGGCGACGTCCCCGGGGCCGTCGGCCGTGCCCACGGGGCTTGCCCGGGCCGGGGCGGCGGGGCCGAGCGCGATCAGCAGGGCCCAGAGGAGGGCGGCGAGTCGTGGCGCGGGTCCGGGCATGAGTCAAGGGCAACCGCTCCCGGGCGCGTCGGCCAGCCGGGCCGTCCGTTCGGGCGATCCCGGGCTACTGCGGGGCGTGGCCGGTGGCGTCCTTGCGGGCCAGGTCGCGGGAGCGGCGGGCGGGGCCGCGCCAGCCGCACGTACAGGCGGCCAGGCTGAACGAGCCCCGCTCGGAGGTGCTCGTGACGTGATCGGTGGACGGGGTCGGCGCCGGGCCCGATGGGTCTCGGGGCAGCGGCACTGCGGCAAGCGGAGGGACGAGGGTCGCTTCGGTGTGCGGTTCCACTCCACCAAGGTACCGGGCCGGGGGCTGGCGGGGCACTGGCCCGGCGCACGGAGGGCGCGGCCGTGACGGGAGGCCCGGGACCTCGTTAAGCGGAGCGGGTGGGGGCCTCGGGAAAACAGCTGTCACGCGTTGGGGGTTGGCAGGCGATGGTGGTGCACCAGCACAGGCGGAGGCGGGGTCGCGCGGATCGGGCTGCGGTCGCGGTCGGCCTGGCCCTGACGGTGGCGGCGTTGAGCGGGTGCGGCGGCGACGCCGTCGCGGGCGACGACGCCCGGCCCGCCGGGGACCCGTTGGCGACGGTCCGCGCGGCCCCCGACGCGCTCGCCGGGACCGGGAGCGCGCAGGCCCGTACCGCCATGGAGATGGCGACGGGCGGCACCCGGGTCACGATCCGGGGCGAGGGCGGGGTCGACTTCAGGAACCGGATGGCGCAGCTGCTGGTCATGCTCCCCGACGACGCCAAGGGCAAGGCCGAGCACCGGCCGATCACCGAGCTGCTGGTGCCCGGGGCGCTCTACATGAAGAACCGGGGCGCGGGCGTCCCCGAGGACAAGTGGGTGCGCGTCGACACGACCGCCCTCGCCGACGGGAACCTCGTCACCGGCGGGGCCACCGATCCGATGGCCGCGGCCGAGCTGCTGCGCGGGGCGCAGGAGGTGACGTACGTGGGCGAGACCGAGGTGGGCGGGACCAAGGTGCGGCACTACCGGGGCACGACCGACATCGCGCGGGCGGCGGCGCAGGCCTCACCGGCGGTGAAGGGGGCGCTGGAGGCGGCGGCGAAAGGGTTCAGCAAGGACGCGGTGCCGTTCGACGCCTATCTCGACTCCGCGGGCCTGCTGCGGAAGGTCCGGCACCGTTTCACCTACGTCAACAATGGCGTGATCGATGTGTCCTCCACCACGCTGCTCTACGGCTTCGGGACCCCGGTCGCCGTCGTGCTGCCGCCCGAAGGGGACATTTACGCCGGGAAGATCGCCGATTAGCCGTCCGGCGCCCCCGGGTGCGGCGCGATCGGGCCCCACGGCGGGCCACCGGTCCGGCGTGGGGGGCCGGAAATGGTCCATCCGTGTCATGCGCGCCGCGCCGCGCGCTCCCTACGCTGAGAAGCCGAACGCCGGCGACCGGACGACGGCAGATTGAGGTGACACGCGTGACTCCCGCAGGTGGTTCGACGGTGCAGGACCTCGTGGCTCTCGCCGAGATCGACCTGTGCGGAGAGTTGATCATCGCGGCGTCGGCCGTGGCCGAGGAGCGGCTCAGCCAGGACCGGATCGACGAGGTGCTGATGGGCGTGATGTCCGGCTGACCCCTGTCCGGCCGACCCCGGCTCCCCGGGTCCGCCTCAGGTGCGCAGCAGCCGGGCGATCGCCTTCGTCGCTTCCTCGACCTTGGCGTCGATCTCTCCCCCGCCCTTGAGGGCGGCGTCGGCGACGCAGTGGCGCAGGTGCTCCTCCAGGAGCTGGAGCGCGAAGGACTGGAGCGCCTTCGTGCTCGCCGAGACCTGGGTGAGTATGTCGATGCAGTAGACGTCCTCGTCGACGAGGCGCTGGAGTCCGCGGATCTGGCCCTCGATCCGGCGCAGGCGCTTGAGGTGCTCGTCCTTCTGGTGGTGGTAGCCGTGCACCGCGCCGGTGCTGGTGTCCGCGCCCGCGTCCGTATCCGTGGCCGTCGTGGCTCCGGAGCCCTCCGCCTGGATGGCAGTCATGCGTCCTCCCGTGGTCCGGAATGGGGGACCTATACCCCTCATGGGTATAGGGTACCGGCCCCAGGCCGCGAGGGCAGGGGGCCGTCGTCCTCACTCTGCCTGATGGAGGACACTGGGGAACTGCCGGTTAGCCGTGGCCGGGGGATGCGCCTAGCATCAGCCTGACCGAATCCAATGCACCCCGAGGACCTCACGTGCGATTTCGTCTGACCCCCAGGGAGACGAGCTTCTACGACATGTTCGCCGCATCCGCGGACAACATCGTCACGGGCTCCAAGCTCCTCATGGAACTGCTCGGAGCGGACTCCTCCGCCCGGGCCGAGATCGCGGAGCGGATGCGGGCAGCGGAGCACGCGGGAGACGACGCCACCCACGCGATCTTCCACCAGCTCAACTCCTCCTTCATCACGCCGTTCGACCGCGAGGACATCTACAACCTGGCGTCCTGCCTCGACGACATCATGGACTTCATGGAGGAGGCGGTCGACCTGGTCGTCCTCTACAACGTGGAGGAGCTCCCCAAGGGCGTCGAGCAGCAGATCGAGGTCCTGGCGCGTGCGGCCGAGCTGACCGCCGAGGCCATGCCCCACCTGCGCACGATGGAGAACCTGACCGAGTACTGGATCGAGGTCAACCGCCTTGAGAACCAGGCCGACCAGATCCACCGCAAGCTGCTCGCCCAGCTCTTCAACGGCAAGTACGACGCCATCGAGGTGCTGAAGCTCAAGCAGATCGTCGACGTGCTCGAAGAGGCGGCCGACGCGTTCGAGCACGTCGCGAACACGGTGGAGACCATCGCGGTCAAGGAGTCCTGAACCTCGTGGACACCTTCGCACTGGTCGTGACCATCGGTGTCGCGCTCGGCTTTACCTATACGAACGGTTTCCACGACTCCGCGAACGCGATCGCGACCTCGGTCTCGACCCGTGCGCTGACCCCGCGCGCCGCGCTCGCGATGGCCGCGGTCATGAACCTCGCCGGTGCCTTCCTCGGCAGCGGGGTCGCCAAGACGGTGAGCGAGGGCCTGATCGAGACGCCCCACGGCAACCGGGGCATGTGGATCCTCTTCGCGGCGCTCGTCGGCGCGATCGTCTGGAACCTGATCACCTGGTACTTCGGCCTGCCCTCGTCCTCCTCGCACGCGCTGTTCGGCGGCATGGTGGGCGCGGCGCTGGCGGGCGGGACCGAGGTGATCTGGTCGGGCGTGGTCGACAAGGTCGTCATCCCGATGTTCATCTCCCCGGTGGTCGGCCTCGTCGTCGGCTACCTGGTGATGGTCGCCATCATGTGGATGTTCCGCCGCGCCAACCCGCACAAGGCCAAGCGCGGGTTCCGCATCGCGCAGACGGTCTCGGCGGCCGGCATGGCGCTCGGCCACGGTCTGCAGGACGCGCAGAAGACCATGGGCATCGTGATGATGGCCCTGGTCATCGCGGACGTGCAGAACCAGGGCGACGCGATCCCGGTCTGGGTCAAGGTCGCGTGTGCCGTGATGCTCTCGCTGGGTACGTACGCGGGCGGCTGGCGCATCATGCGCACCCTCGGCCGCAAGATCATCGAGCTGGACCCGCCGCAGGGCTTCGCGGCGGAGACCACCGGTGCCTCGATCATGTTCGGCTCGGCGTTCCTCTTCCACGCGCCGATCTCCACCACCCACGTGATCACCTCGGCGATCATGGGTGTGGGCGCGACCAAGCGGGTGAACGCGGTCCGCTGGGGCGTCGCCAAGAACATCATCCTGGGCTGGTTCATCACCATGCCGGCGGCGGCGCTGGTCGCGGCCCTCAGCTTCTGGGTGGTCAACCTCGCCTTCGTGTGACCGTACGCGTCGTACGCGATGCCGTACGGAAACCAGTGCGCCCCGCCGGATCGGCCGATCCGGCGGGGCGCACTGGCATGTCGGGCGTGCGGGTGGGTCAGCCGACGGTGCGGAAGCCGAAGGAGGCGAGGCCCTTCGGGCCGCCGAGGTCGGCGAGGTTGAAGCTGGTGGCGCCGGTGGTGGCGATGCCGGTCTTGCTGCCGCGCAGCACGGTGACGGCGCCGGACCTGTTGCCCTTGGGGCCCGGACCGATCTCGCCCGGAGCCCCGATGAGCAGGTCGGCGTAGCCGTCCCCGTCGACGTCGGCGACGTCGACCGCCAGGGTCTGCTTGCGCATGGGTGAGGGCTCCGGTGAGGGCGGGGGCTCCGGTTCGGGTTAGCCCGCGAAGCGGTAGCCGAAGTTGGAGGCTCCGGCGGTGCCGCCGAGGGCGGTCAGGCCGAAGCTGGTGGCGCCCGTGCCCGTGAGGCCGGTGCCGGGCGCGGTGGTGAGGTTCCAGACGCGGCCGGTGAAGCCGTCCTCGCCGTTGCCGCCGACGTAGACCTCGGGCCTGCCGTTCTTGTCCGAGTCGATCGCGGCGATCGCGGAGCCGAAGTGGTCGTTGTTCTCGGAGGCGCTGGGGACGCCTGCGGTGTTCTGGGTGAGGGTCTTCGCGCCGGTGGTGGTGATGCCGGTCCTGCTGCCGCGCAGCACGGTGACGGCGCCGGCGCCGGTGGTGGTGGCCGCGTCGTCACCGGTCTCGTACGAGGCGCCGATCAGCAGGTCCGCGAAGCCGTCGCCGTCGGTGTCGGTGATCTCCAGGGTGCTGCCCCAGCGGTCGCCGATCTCGGACACGCCGGGGACGCCGGGGGAGGACTGGGAGAGGAGCAGGGCGGGAGTGGTGGTGCTGAGGCCGTTCGGGCCGCCGTAGTTCACGCTGACGGCATCCCGCACGGCGTTGGTCTGGGCATGGGAGTAGCCGAGGCCGACGGCCAGGTCCAGGTATCCGTCACCGTTGAGGTCGCCGAAGGCGGAGCCGTACGGGGTCGAGTAGTTCGCGTACTCCTTGAACGTGCCGCTGCCCTTGACCAGGCCGGTGGGGCTGCCCTTGAGGACGGTGCTCGCGGGCTTGTAGTCGCGGTGGCCGACGACGGTGACGTCCGCGAGCCCGTCGCCCGTGATGTCTCCGACGAAGAGGCCGTTGCCGCGGAGGCCGATGCCGTCCTGGTTCCAGATGTCGCGGACGACGGTGGACGCGGCTCTGCCCGTGGTCCGGTTGATCGGCCCGGACAGGACGGAGAACGTGAAGCCGAGGCGGCCGCCGTGGGAGCGGATCACGATGTCGTCGGTGCCGTCGCCGTTGATGTCGCCGGTACCGAGGCCGGCACCGAGGAGCTCGGGGTCGGTGGACGTGGCGGTGCCCCGCGGGAGGGTGGTGGAGGCGCCCGTGATACCGGTCTTGGAGCCCCAGAGGATCACGTTCTTCGAGACCCACTGGACGTACAGGTCGTCGTAGCCGTCGCCGTCGAAGTCGCCGTGGGCCGAGACCTCGCGCCACTTGCCGTCCGGGGCCGGGTCGCCGGGGACGCCGGGGGTGGCCTGGGTGATGACCGCGGCCGTGTCGTGCTTCAGGCCGGTGGCCGAGCCGTAGGCGATGGTGATGGCGCCGGCCCGCTTGACGCCGTTCACGGTGGCGGTGTGGGCGCCGATGGCGAGGTCGGCGTAGCCGTCGCCGTTGAAGTCGGCGGTGTCCTTGGTCAGGGGCTTGGCCGGGGCGGCCGGGGCCGCCGTGGCGGGGGGCAGGCCGGTGACGGCCAGCACGGCCGCGGTGCAGGCGGCGGCCGTCAGGTACGTGGTGCTGCGCAAAGGATCCCCCCGGAGTCCGGTGGCGGCGATAACGGCCGCTTCCCGTACGTGACTTGTCGCTGGCGTACGTATGACCGACGAGCGGGCGCCAGGGTTGTTGTGATCCAGGTCACGATCAGGTGGGTGGGTGGGTGGGTGGGTGGGTGGGTGGGTGGGTGGGTGGTGTGCGGGGGCCGGGAAAAGAAGTGGGCCGGCTCCCCCCACCCAGGGGGAGCCGGCCCTTTTTTCTTTCGCCTTGCGGTGGCACCGCCATGCAGCACCGCAGGACGCCTGCGTCACGCGGCGGAGCCGCGTGATGTCTGGTCCGGTTTAGCCGAAGCGGCCGGAGATGTAGTCCTCGGTCGCCTGCACGGACGGGTTCGAGAAGATCCGGTCCGTGTCGTCGAGCTCGATCAGCTTGCCGGGCTGGCCGACCGCGGAGAGGTTGAAGAAGGCCGTGCGGTCGGAGACGCGCGCCGCCTGCTGCATGTTGTGCGTCACGATGACGATCGTGAAGCGCTCCTTGAGCTCGCCGATCAGGTCCTCGATGGCGAGGGTGGAGATCGGGTCGAGGGCCGAGCAGGGCTCGTCCATCAGGAGGACCTGGGGCTCGACCGCGATGGCGCGGGCGATGCACAGGCGCTGCTGCTGGCCGCCGGAGAGGCCGGAGCCCGGCTTGTTCAGGCGGTCCTTGACCTCGTTCCAGAGGTTGGCGCCCTGGAGGGACTTCTCCACGATGTCCGAGAGCTCGGACTTCCGATAGGAGCCGTTGAGGCGCAGGCCCGCCGCCACGTTGTCGAAGATCGACATGGTGGGGAAGGGGTTCGGGCGCTGGAAGACCATGCCGACCGTGCGGCGGACCGCGACCGGGTCCACGCCGGGGCCGTACAGGTTCTCGTCGTCCAGCAGCACCTTGCCCTCGACGCGGCCGCCGGGGGTGACCTCGTGCATGCGGTTCAGGGTGCGCAGGAAGGTGGACTTGCCGCAGCCGGAGGGGCCGATGAAGGCGGTCACGGAGCGGGGCTCCACGGTCATCGAGATGTCGTCGATGGCCTTGTGGGTGCCGTAGAAGGCGGACAGTCCGCTGACGTCGATTCGCTTAGCCATGAGGGGTCACTTCGCTTTCAAAGAGTCGCGTCAGCGACCGGTCTTGGGGGCCTTCCAGCGGGCGATGCCGCGGGCCACCAGATTGAGGATCATGACGAAGGCGATCAGGACGAGCGCTGCGGCCCATGCCCGGTCGTAGGAGGCTTCACTGCCGACCTTGTACTGCTCCCAGATGTACAGGGGGAGCGAGGACTGGGCACCTTCGAAGGGGTTGTTGTTGATCAGCTGGGTGCCGAAGACCAGCAGCATGATCGGCGCGGTCTCGCCCGCGATACGGGCGACGGCCAGCATCACGCCGGTGGCGATTCCGCCGATGGCGGTGGGCACGACGACCTTGAGGATCACGCGCCACTTCGGTACGCCGAGGGCCAGGGCGGCCTCGCGCAGCTCGTTGGGGACGAGCTTGAGCATCTCCTCGGTGGAGCGGACCACGACGGGCATCATCAGGATCGACAGGGCCAGGGCGCCGGCGAAGCCGGAGGGGCCGAAGCCGAGCATCAGGGTCCACGTCGTGAGGATGAAGAGACCCGCGACGATGGAGGGGATGCCGGTCATGACGTCGACGAAGAAGGTGACGGCCTTGGCGAGCGAGCCCTTGCCGTACTCGACCAGGTAGACGGCGGTCAGCAGGCCGATGGGCGCCGAGATCGCGGTGGCCAGGGCGACCTGCTCGATGGTGCCGAGGAGGGCGTGGTAGACGCCGCCGCCGGCCTCGAAGGAGGTCACGCCGTTCATCGAGTGGCTGAGGAAGCCGCCGTCGAGGACCTTGATGCCGCGGCTGATCGTCGTCCACAGCAGCGAGAGCAGCGGGACGAGGGCGAGGATGAAGCAGACCCAGACGACGGAGGTCGCGACCCGGTCCTTGGCCTGGCGGCGGTTCTCGACGACCGAGCTGGCCGTGTACGTGATGACCACGAAGAGGATGGCCGCGAGCAGGCCCCACTGGACCTTGCTGTGGAGGTCGAAGAGGACGCCGAGGCCGGAGCCGAGGGCGGTCGAGAGGACGGCGATGCCGGCCGGGGCCCAGCGGGGCAGGTGGCCCTGCGTCAGGCTGCTGGGGGCGACGGACTGG
The DNA here is from genome assembly GCF_024213195.1 of Streptomyces sp. TBY4. Taxonomy (GTDB): domain Bacteria; phylum Actinomycetota; class Actinomycetes; order Streptomycetales; family Streptomycetaceae; genus Streptomyces. Next base: position 22,468 of record NZ_JANAVF010000018.1, read on the forward strand.
CGGGCCCGGGAGGGGCGCTGGTCCTGGAGTGCGTGGCTCATCAGGCGTTCGCCCCCGAGAAGTCCTTGCGACGGGCGATGATCAGCCGGGCGGCGCCGTTGACCAGCAGGGTGAGCAGGAAGAGCACGAGGCCGGAGGCGATCAGGGCGTCGCGGCCGAACTCGTTGGCCTCGTCGAACTTCGCGGCGATGTTCTGCGCGAACGTGCCGCCGCCCGGGTCCAGGAGGTGGCCGGAGATCAGGAAGCTCGGGGAGAGGACGGTCGCGACGGCCATGGTCTCGCCGAGCGCGCGGCCGAGGCCGAGCATCGAGGCGGAGATGACTCCGGAGCGGCCGAAGGGCAGGACCGACATGCGGATGACCTCCCAGCGGGTCGCGCCGAGGGCCAGTGCGGCCTCCTCGTTCATGCGCGGGACCTGGAGGAAGACCTCGCGGCTGACGCTGGTCACGATCGGCAGGATCATGATCGCGAGCAGGATGCCGACGGTGAAGAGCGAGCGGGCGACGCCGACCTGGGTCTTGTCGAAGACGTAGGTCCAGCCCATGTACTCGTCGAGCCAGAGGTTCAGCCCGGCGAGCTGCGGGACGAGGAAGAGGGCGCCCCAGATGCCGTAGATGATCGACGGCACGGCGGCCAGCAGGTCGACCACGTAGGCGATGGGGGCGGCCAGCTTGCGCGGCGCGTAGTGCGAGATGAACAGGGCGATGCCGACAGCGATCGGAACCGCGATGGCCATCGCGATGATCGAGCTGACGACGGTGCCGAAGAGCAGGACGGCGATGCCGAAGACGGGGGGATTGGCCGACGCGTTCCAGTCGAACGTGGTGAGGAAGTTGCCCTCGTTGTCGGCCAGCGCGATGGACGCGCGGTAGGTGAGGAAGATGGCGATCGACGCCATGATCACCAGGAGCAGGATGCCGGAGCCCTGGGAGAGGCCCGCGAAGATCTTGTCACCGGCGCGGCCGGTGGACCTTCCGCTCTTGGAGACAGGCGGAGCCGTGTCTATCTGGGTGGGTGTGGTGGAAGCCATGTTCTTTCCGGTCTGGATGGGGGGCAGGCCCCCTGGCGGCGGTGCACCGGATCCCCTGGGTGGAGGGGAGGGTCCCCGGGCCGGTCCGCTCCCCGGACGGGGGGAGCGGACCGGATGGCCCGGGGGTCTTGATCAGTCGATTACTCGATTACTTCGACGACTCGATCAGGCGAGCTTCGCGATGACTTCGCGGACCTTGGCGTTGATCTCGGCCGGGATCGGCGCGTAGCCGTTCTCGGTCAGGACCTTCTGGCCGGCGTCGGACGCGGTGTAGTTCAGGAAGGACTTCACGGTCGAGAGCGTCTCGGGCTTGTTGCCCTTGTCGCAGACGACCTCGTAGGTCACCAGGACGATCGGGTACGCGCCCTCGGCCTTGGTGGCGTAGTCGAGCTTCAGCGCCAGGTCGTCGCCGGTGCCGGAGATCTTGGCGGCGGCGATGGCCTTGGAGGCGTTCTCGCCCGTGGCCTTGACCGGGGCAGCGGCGCCCGTGGAGACGTCCACGGTCTTGATGCTCTGCGAGGAGGCGTAGGAGAGCTCGAAGTAGCCGATCGCGCCGTCAACGGCCTTGACCTGCGAGGCGACACCGGAGGAGCCGGAGGCGCCCTGGCCACCCGGGGCCGGCCACTTCTTCGCGGCCTCGTACGTCCAGGCCTCGGGCGCGGCGGCCTTGAGGTACTTGCCGAGGTTCTCGGTGGTGCCCGAGTCCTCGGAGCGGTGGAACGCCTGGATCGCGGTGGCGGGAAGCGTGACGCCGGGGTTCAGCTTCTTGATCGCCTCGTCGTCCCACTTCTTGATCTTGTCGTTGAAGATGTTGGCGATCGTGGGGGCGTCGAGGACCAGCTTGTCGACGCCGGCGACGTTGAAGCCGATGGCGATGGGGCCGCCGACCATCGGCAGGTCGATGCCCTGACCGCCGGTGCAGATCTTCTTCGACTCCTCGATGGCCTCGGGCTTCAGCGCCGAGTCCGTGCCGGCGAAGCCGACGGTGCCCTGGTTGAACGCGACGATGCCCTCACCGGAGGAGGAGGACTTGTAGTTCACCTCGACGCCGGAGCAGGCCGCCATGTAGTTCTTGACCCACAGGTCGACCGCGTTCTTCTGCGCGGAGGAGCCCGAGGCGAGGAGCTTGCCCTTGGCACCGTCGCACTTGATGTCGCCGACGGCGGCGGAAGGCTTGCCCGAGGCGCCGGCGTCGGTCTTGGTGTTGTCGTCCGAGCCGCACGCCGTGAGGACCAGGGCGCCGGACACGACGAGCGCCCCGAGGGCGGAGGCACGAAGCATGTTCTTGCGCTGAAGCTTCACTTTCGGGTGTTTCCTTCCAGAAGCCGCCGGCCGCTTTCTGTATCGGGGCGGCGTGCGAAGAGGACTACGTCGGTTGCCCGGAGGAATCGTCCGCCTTCGCGGTGACTCGCTCCCTGCGTCTACGAAGTTAGGCAGATCAGGTGAAGCGGCCGACCGGGGTAAGTGAACGGATGGTGAACCGTGGCGGACGGGGTGGTGCGATGGGGCTTCGCCGGAGGCGGAGGTCATCTCCTGTTATCCCGCCGTTATCGCGGCGTGACCGTTGAGGGCCGGGGCCGGGGCCGGGGCCGGGGCCGGGGCCGGGGTCGTCGGCGGCGGGGGTGCGGCGCCGTTGCCGGGGGCCAGCCCCCGGACCCCTGCGCCTCAAACGCCGGCGGGGCTGGATTCGGCCGGCGGCGGGCGGGGTGGGATCGGCGGGGCCGAAGGGCTCGGGAGCCGCGAGGTCAGACTCCGGCGTGGCTGGAACCGGCCGGCTGCCACAGGTGCTGGAAGGTGGTGCGGGAGGCTTCGACCTCGTGCCGCTGGTCGGCGTGCAGGACGCCGAGGGCGTACGCCGTCGCCGGGGCGATGCGGGGGGTGCGGGCCGCCGTGGCCGAGGCGGCCGCGGCCTCCGCCGCGTCGCGGTGGCGGGTCAGGGCCTCGCCCGCGACCGTCAGGCGGGCCACGTCGCCGCCCAGGGCCTCCTGGGCGTAGCGGTGGACGCGCAGCAGGCGGCGCACCTCGTTCCAGGCGCTGTCGTGGTCCGCGTCGTACGGGTGCGAGGGTGAGGGGGCCGGGAGGGAGTGCACGGCCGCGGACAGGCGGGAATGAGCCACCTCGGCGAGGGGCACCAGGACCTCGTCCACCCGTCCCCGGGCCGCTACGGGGTCCAGCGGGACCTCGGAGGCCAGTACGGCCACCGCGTCCGCGACCGCGTGGAAGCGGGAGGAGCCCAGCGCCTGCAGGGTCGCGGAGTGGGCCCGGGTCCGGGCCAGGGTGAGCTGGCGCTCCAGCAGGGCGCCCGCGCGGGCCGAGCCCACGGTCAGCGAGCCCGCCGTCCCCCGGGGCGCCGGTACCTCGGGGCTTCCCGACAGCCGCTGCAGGGCGTCCATCAGCCGCAGCAGCCGGGCCGCGTACGCGTGCTCGTCGGCCAGGGTCGCCGAGAGCCAGACCAGCTCGGTGCGCAGCGAATCCGCCCACGAGGAATCGGCGACCGCCCTGAACGTGGACAGGGAGCAGGAGATCCGGCGCGCAGCCCCCCGCAGGCTGCGCGCCGCTTCGCTGCCCTCGGCGCCGCCGCTCGCCGCGCCCTCCTCGTGCAGGCGCAGGCCCCGCAGGAAAGCGGTGGCCTGCGCACGCAGGTACGTACCGAGCACGGTGCCTGCCGTCGTCGCGGTCAGGTCATGGTTTGGCTGAGCCACGCCGGCGCCTCCGGGCGTCAATGAGCATCTCCTGAACGTGCCGCAGCGGCTGGCCCTCGCCGTCCGTGCTGTGCCGGGTCCATTCGCCGTCCGGGCCCAGGTGCCAGGAACTGGTTTCGTCGGACATCCCGGTCGCCAGCAGCCGGTCCAGTGCCGCGCGGTGGGCCGGGTCGGCGACCCTGACCAGTGCCTCGATGCGGCGGTCGAGGTTGCGGTGCATCATGTCGGCGCTGCCGATGTACACCTCGGGTTCGCCGCCGTTGCCGAAGGCGAAGACCCGGGAGTGCTCCAGGAAGCGGCCGAGGATCGAGCGGACCCGGATGTTGTCCGAGAGCCCGGGGACACCGGGGCGGATCGCGCAGATGCCGCGGACCCAGATGTCGATGGGCACGCCCGCCTGCGAGGCCCGGTAGAGCGAGTCGATCAGTGCCTCGTCGACGATGGAGTTCATCTTGAGGCGGACGTACGCGGGGCGGCCCGCCCTGTGGTGGGCGGCCTCCTTGTCGATCCGGGAGATCAGGCCGTCGCGCAGCGAGCGCGGGGCCACCAGCAGCCGGCGGTAGGTCTCGCGGCGCGAGTAGCCGGACAGCCGGTTGAAGAGGTCGGAGAGGTCCGCGCCGACCTGCGGGTCGGCGGTGAGCAGGCCGAGGTCCTCGTAGAGCCGTGCCGTCTTGGGGTGGTAGTTGCCGGTGCCGACGTGGGAGTAGCGGCGCAGCGTGTCGCCCTCCTGGCGGACGACGAGCGACAGCTTGCAGTGGGTCTTGAGGCCGACGAGCCCGTAGACCACGTGGCAGCCGGACTCCTCCAGCTTGCGCGCCCACTTGATGTTGGCCTGCTCGTCGAAGCGGGCCTTGATCTCGACGAGTACGAGGACCTGCTTGCCGGATTCGGCGGCGTCGATCAGGGCGTCCACGATCGGGGAGTCGCCGGAGGTCCGGTACAGCGTCTGCTTGATCGCGAGGACGTCCGGGTCGGCGGCGGCCTGCTCCAGGAAGGCCTGCACCGAGGTGGAGAAGGAGTCGTACGGGTGGTGCAGCAGCACGTCGCGCTCGCGCAGCGCGGCGAAGATGTCGGGCGCGGACGCGGACTCGACCTCGGCGAGGTCGCGGTGCGTGCCGGCGACGAACTTCGGGAACTTCAGCTCCGGGCGGTCCAGCGAGGCGATCCCGAAGAGGGCCGTGAGGTCGAGGGGGCCGGGGAGCGGGTACACCTCGGACGGGTTGACCTTCAGCTCCTGCACGAGCAGGTCCAGGACCCCGGGGTCGATGGACTCCTCGACCTCCAGGCGCACCGGCGGGCCGAAGCGGCGCCGCATGAGCTCCTTCTCCAGGGCCTGGAGGAGGTTCTCCGCGTCGTCCTCCTCCACCTCGAGGTCCTCGTTGCGGGTCACGCGGAACATGTGGTGCGCGAGCACCTCCATGCCGGGGAACAGCTCCTCCAGGTGCGCGGCGATGACGTCCTCCAGCGGGACGTAGCGCTGCGGGGAGGCCTCCAGGAAGCGGGACAGGAGCGGCGGGACCTTGACGCGGGCGAAGTGGCGGTGGCCGCTGACGGGATTGCGTACGACCACGGCCAGGTTCAGGGAGAGCCCGGAGATGTACGGGAACGGGTGCGCGGGGTCCACGGCCAGCGGGGTGAGCACCGGGAAGATCTGGTTGCGGAACAGGGTGAAGAGGCGCGCCTGCTCCTTCTCGGTGAGGTCGGGCCACCGGATGAGGTGGACGCCCTCCTCGGCGAGCTGCGGGGCGATGTCCTGCTGGAAGCACGCGGCGTGGCGGGCCATGAGCTCGCGGGAGCGGGTCCAGATGAGGTCGAGGACCTCGCGGGGCTGCAGGCCCGAGGCCGAACGGGTGGCGACGCCGGTCGCGATGCGGCGCTTGAGGCCGGCGACGCGGACCATGAAGAACTCGTCGAGGTTGCTGGCGAAGATCGCCAGGAAGTTCGCGCGCTCCAGGAGGGGCGTGGCGGGGTCCTCGGCGAGCTCGAGGACCCGCTCGTTGAAGGCGAGCCAGCTGCGCTCCCGGTCGAGGAAGCGGCCCGGTGGCAGCTCACCGGTGTCCTTCTCGTCGTAGGCGTCCAGGTCCGCGTCGAGATCCGGTTCCAGATCGACGTGCGGGCGGTGGGCGGCTATGGACCCCAGGCGGGCGTGGGCGCCGGTGGCCGCGCGGGCGGCGACGGCCTCGGGCGTCGCCGCGGCGGCGGCCGTGGAGTCGGAGACGTCGGCGGCCGAGGGCGCGGACGGGGACGCGAACTTGTGCGGCGGCTGCTGGTTGGGGACCTCGGTGGGGGCTGCGCTGGGCTTGTGGCTCATGACTCCATTCTTCCGCGCACGCGGGAGGACAGGCGCGTCGGACGGGTCGGCCGTCAGTCGGAGTCGGGGCTGCATGCGGTCAGCTTCGCGAGCGCGCATTAATGCCCGGTTAATGGCGTATGGCTTCCAGGGTCCGGGAGGGGGTCAGCTGGTGCTGACCGGGGGCCGGGGGGCCTTGGCTGCGCCCCGGCCCAGGTCGGCACCGGCCGGCCCCTCGTCCCGCGTCAGCGGGTGCGTGCGGCCCGGGGGTGTTCTAGCGTCGGTGGGAGGGAGGGGTGTCCTGCCGAGCCGGTCCGGTACGGGGACCGGGCCCGGGGCCTTACGCCGGCCGGGTGTGCTCGGCGTCGTTTCCACGTGGTCCGGTGCGTCCGGGTTCAGGTGCCTCCGGGGTCCGTACGTCCAGGGTTCCGGTGCCTCCGGGGCCGTACGTCGAGGGTCCCGGCGCGTCCGGGGCCGGGCCGCGCGGCGGTTCCGGAGAGCAGGTGCGTGCCATGCGCACGTCGAGCCGTATCGCAGGTGTTCTTACCGGGCTGACCCTCGCCCTGGGAGGCGCGGCCCTGGCGGCCCCCGCCGCCCAGGCCGTCCCCGCCGTCCAGGCGGCCCCCGCGGACGTGTCGGCCTGCATCAGCCAGGTGGAGCGGGAGCTGAAGGGCGGCGAGGCTCCGGCGGCCGTCCGCGCGGCGTGCTACATCGCGGTGACCGGGGCCCAGAGCGAGTGCGTGACCGGCCTGACCGAGGTCAGCGGCGTGACCAAGGCGACGGCGGAGAGCGCCTGCAAGGTGGGTGCCGAGTAGCCGGGCAGGGATTCCGGGCGGCCCCGGGGCCCGGGGCCGCCGGTGCGGTCAGCTTTCCGTGCGGTACATCAGGTCGACCTCGTGGGTGGAGAAGCCGAGGCCCTCGTACACGGCCAGGGCCGCCGGGTTGTCGGCGTCCACGTAGAGCATCGCCGTGGGCAGGCCCTCCCCGGCGAGGTGGCGCAGGCCGATCGCGGTGAGGGCCTTGCCGAGGCCGCCGCCCTGCGCGCCGGGGCGTACGCCGAGCACGTAGACCTCGCCGAGCTGCTGCTCGGCGTGCACCTTCGTCCAGTGGAAGCCGATCAGTTCGCCGTCGCGCTCCGCGAGGAAGAAGCCCTTGGCGTCGAACCAGGGCTGCGCGATGCGGTCGTTCAGGTCCCGCTGCGTGAGCGAGCCCTGCTCGGGGTGGTGGGCGAAGGCCGCCGCGTTGACGGCCAGCCAGGCGGCGTCGTCGGCGCCGGGCACGAAGGTGCGTACGGTCACGCCCGCCGGGAGCACGGCCTCCGGCAGCGGGGCCGCGTCGGCGGAGGCGCCGAGCGGGCGGCGGAGCTGGCGCAGTTCGCGGAACAGGGTCAGCCCGAGCACCTGCGCGAGGTGGCGGGCCGCCGACTTGCCGCCGTGCGCCCATACGCGGATCCGCTTGCCGGAGGCGGCCAGCAGGGCGGTGCCCAGCGCCCGCCCGTGCCCGCGCCCGCGCAGCGCGGGGTGGACGACGAGCTCGGCGGCGGGGGCCTCCACCGGGTCGGTGTCCTCCAGTTGCCCGTAGCCGGAGAGCCGTCCGTCGGCGGTGAGGAGGAAGTGGCGGATCCCCTCGCGCGCTCCGCCGCGCAGCTGGAGCCGGCCCTGCTCGGAGACGGCGGTGGTGCCGTCGGTGCGGGCCGCGTCCTCGATCAGGGCGAGAACGGCGTCGGCCTGTTCGTCCGTCAGTTCGTCGAGGGTCTGGATCTGCCGTCCCGGCTCCAGGACCGCTGCTGCGTCGTCAGTCATGGAACCGAGCCTACGACCACCGCGGGGGCCGGGCGGGGTGCGGCCCGGACGGGGCGCTGACGGCGTACGGCCGGGGGAGCAGCTGGGGGAGCGGCCGGGGGCCCGGAATGCCCCGCCGACGGCCGTCCTTCTTCCGCGTGTAACCAGCTCGATACCCGGTACCCCCTGTCGCGCTACGCGCGTTGACTCTAGGCTTCGGCAGACCTCCCAAGATGTATCGCTGTCCACAAAGGGGACCAAATGTCAGCGACGCCACAACGGCACCGCCGAACCCGCCGGTTGGCCCTCACCGCTCTCGCCGTTGCCACGGCGGGCGGTGCGATGCTCGCCGCCGCCCTTCCGGCCGGAGCCGCGAGTGGTGACGGATACGGCCGCGACCACGACCGCGGCCGTACCGTCGACGTACAGATGCTGTCGTTCAACGACCTCCACGGCACCCTCGAGCCCCCGCAGGGCTCCTCGGGCAACGTGACCGAGCGTCAGGCCGACGGCACCACCAAGGCCATACCGGCGGGCGGTGTCGAGTACCTCGCCACCAGCCTGCGCGAGGCCCGCAAGGGTCACCGGTACTCCGTGACCGCCGCGGCCGGCGACATGATCGGCGCCAGCCCGATGGTGTCGGGCCTCTTCCACGACGAGCCGGCCATCGAGGCGCTCAACGACCTCGACCTGGACGTGAGCAGCGTCGGGAACCACGAGTTCGACGAGGGCAAGACCGAGCTGCGCCGCATGCAGTACGGCGGCTGCCACCCGGTCGAGGGCTGCTTCGAGCCGGGCAAGGAGTTCGGCGGCGCCGAGTTCAAGTACCTCGCCGCCAACGTCGTGGACGACCGGACCAAGCGTCCGATGCTGAACCCGACCTACATCTGGAAGAAGGGGGACGTGAAGATCGGCTTCATCGGCGTCACCCTGGAGGGCACCCCCGACATCGTGACCGCCGACGGGGTCAAGGGCCTCACCTTCGGCGACGAGGTCGAGACGATCAACAAGTACGCCGACCAGCTGAACCGGCAGGGCGTGAAGTCGATCGTGGCGCTGATCCACGAGGGCGGCCTGCCCGCGAGCGGCGCGTACAACTACGACTGCAACGTGCCGGGCGCCGGCGCCGGCATCTCCGGGGCCATCGTCGACATCGCGAAGAACGTCTCGCCGAAGGTCGATGCCCTGGTCACCGGTCACACGCACCAGGCGTACGCGTGCAACATCCCCGACCCGGCGGGCAACTCGCGCACGGTCACCTCGGCCGCCTCCTACGGCCGTCTGTACACGGACACCACCCTCACCTACGACCGCCGCACCAAGGACATCGTCCGTACGCCGGTCAAGGCGCCGCTGGTGGTCCAGAAGGTCGTCAACCGGGACCAGCCCAAGGCTCCCGACCTGACCGAGCTGATCCAGCGCTGGAACGCGCTGGCCGCGCCGATCGCGAACCGTCCCATGGGCTACATCTCGGCCGACATCGCGGGCCGCGGCTCGACGGAGTACGAGAAGCCGCTCGGCAGCGTGATCGCCGACGCCCAGCTGGAGGCCCTGGCCCCGGCGGACAAGGGCGGCGCCCAGCTCGCCCTCATGAACCCGGGCGGCATCCGCTCGGACCTGGCCTACAAGGCCGCCGGCGCCGAGGGCGACGGGGTGGTGACGTACGGGGAGTCGTACACGGTCCAGCCCTTCACCAACATGATGACGGTCGTCGACCTGACCGGCGCCCAGCTGATCACCGCGCTCCAGCAGCAGGTCACCGGCCCGGTCAACGGCCTGAGCCCGAAGATCCTGCAGGTCTCCAAGGGCTTCACCTACACCCTGGACACCACCAAGGCGGGCGCGGACCGCATCGTCGTGGACTCGGTGAAGCTGAACGGCGAGGCCATCGACCCGGCCCGCACCTACCGCGTCGCGATGAACGAGTTCCTCGCGGGCGGCGGTGACGGCTTCGGCGTCCTGAAGGAGCACAAGAACAAGCTGGTCGGCGCGTCCGACCTGGACATCTTCAACGCCTACCTGACCGGGCACTCCTCGCCGGCCGCGCCGCTGGCGCCGCCGGCGGCGGACCGGATCACGGTCATCAAGTAACACCTGTACGGAAGGAGGGGCGGTGGGCCGGTCGGCCCGCCGCCCCTTCGGCGTTCCCGGGGCCGAGTGCTCAGTGCGCGGCCAGGAAGGAGCGCACCGCCTCGTGGAACTCGGCGGGGTGCGTGAACGGCAGGAAGTGGTCGCCGTCCAGGGGCGCGTACGAGGTCCCGGGCCGCCGGGTGACCATGGCGTCGGCCTGTGCCTGCGGCAGGGAGGCGCTGCGGGTGCCGTGGATCAGCAGCGCCGGGCAGGTGCTCGCGAGCCAGGCGGCCCGGTGGTCGCCGCGGCAGGCTTCGACGGAGTCGAGCATGTCCTGCGGGTGGAACGGGAGCCGCCAGCCCCCGTCGGGCAGCGGGCGCAGGGCCTGCGCCACGAACTGCGAGCCCACCGGCCCGGCCGCTTCGAGGAGTTCCTCGCGGGTGGCGGCGGTGTACCGCATGGCCCGCAGGAAGGCCATCCACCCGCTGTCGGCGGGGTCGATCTCCACGGCGGACTCCGCGTCGACGAGCACGGAGATCCGGTCGGGGTGGGCGGCGGCCAGGTGGAGGGCGTTGAGCCCGCCGAGGGAGTAGCCGAGGAGGGCGACGGGCTCGTCCAGCCCGAGGTGGTCGAGCAGGGCGACGGCGTCGGAGACGTATCCGGCGCGGCCGTAGCCGGCGGCCCGGTCGGAGTCCCCGTGGCCGCGCTGGTCGGGGGCGATGACCCGCCAGGCGTCCCCGAGGGCCTCGGCGAGCGGGGCGAAGGCGAGGCCCTCGGACATGCCGCCGTGCAGGGCAAGCAGCGGGCGGCCGGGTCCGCCGAAGTCCAGGTAGGACAGGGTGCGGTCGTCGATCTTCAGCTCGTGGCGCATGGCGTTGCTCTCCCCGTGTGTGCTGGTCGGTGGGCCGTGATCACCAGCCTGGCAGGATTTGGGCAAGCGCGCAATACGTGCGTCTGGGGCGCTTGCCCAAAACCCTGCGCGGCTACGATCCCGGCATGGGAAATCGCGAGGACCTGCTGGCCGGAGCCCGGCGCTGCCTGGAGGAGAAGGGGTACCTCCGGACGACCGTGCGCGACATCGCCTCGGCGGCGCAGGTGAGCATGGCCGCGATCGGCTACCACTTCGGCACCCGCGAGGCCCTGCTCAACCAGGCGCTGTTCGCGGCCATGGACGAGTGGGCCGCGGGCTCGGGCCGGCTCGCCGGACAGGGGGACACCGCGCGGGAGCGCTACGCCGACACCTGGGACCGCAAGATCCGGGACTTCGGCGAGATGCGCTGGCTCTGGACCGCCTCCGTCGAGGCCTTCGTGCACGCGCAGTCCTCGCCGGAACTGCTCGCGGTCCTGGCGGAGGGGCAGCGCCACAACCGGCGCATGGTGGCCGCGCAGCTGCGCGGGGTCCCGGCCGAGGAGGTCGCGGAGGAGGACGTACGGAGCCTCGGTTCGGTGCACCTCGCGCTGCTCACCGGGGTCATGGTGCAGTGCCTGACCGACCCGGAGCACGCGCCGGACGGCCGCTCCCTCGCCCAAGGGCTGCGCGCGATGGCCGAGTTGCTCGAAAGCTGACCGCTACCCGTGGGTAGTAATGGCGGGCTCCGCACGCCATAATCCGGGCCACCACTGGGTCGGCAAAGGGGCGGGCATGGGCGTGGGCACGGGCACGGGTGCGGGCGTTGGCACGGACGGCGGCACGGGCACGGGCGTCGGCACGGACGGCGGCAAGGGCACCGACGGCGGCACGGCTACGGGGCTGCGGCGGCGCGGCTTCCTGGCGGGGGCGGCGGCCCTGGGCGGCGCGGCCCTCCTCGGCGCGGGCGCCGGCACCGCCTCGGCCGCCACCGGGGCCAGGGGTGCCGCGGCGGGCGCGCTCTCCACCCAGGACTGGATGAGCGGGCTCGCCGACTCCACCCCGCTCCAGCGCATGACCATCCCCGGCACCCACGACTCGGGCGCCACCCGGGGCGGGCTCTACGTCGCCTGCCAGAACACCTCCATCACCGCGCAGCTCGACTCCGGGATCCGCTTCCTCGACGTCCGCTGCCGGGTGACCGGCGGATCGTTCGCGATCCACCACGGCGCGTACTACCAGAACCTGATGTTCGGCGACGTCCTCGCCGCCTGCTGGAACTTCCTCGCCGCGCACCCCTCCGAGACCGTGCTGATGCGGCTCAAGCAGGAGTACTCCGAGGAGAGCGACGCCGCCTTCCGCGCCGTCTTCGACGACTACCTGAACAACCGGGGCTGGGCCCCGCTCTTCCGGATCGAGAACGCGCTCCCGCTCCTCGGCAAGGTCCGCGGAAAGGTCCTGCTGCTGCCCGACAACGGCGGCCTGCCCGGCGGCCTGCGCTACGGCGACGGCAACGTCTTCGACATCCAGGACGACTACATGGCCGAGCCCTTCGCCAAGCGGGGCAGGATCGAGAACCACTTCCGCAAGGCCGTCCAGCAGCCCGGCAAGCTCTTCATGAACTACACCAGCACGGCCGCGGCCCTGCCGCCCCGCTGGAACTCCGACCGCCTGAACCCGCAGGTGCACGCCTTCGTCGACGGCTCCGAACTGACCGGCCGGACCGGGCTCGGCATCGTCCCCATGGACTTCCCGAACACCCGCTCCGGCCTGGTCGCCTCACTGATCCGGCACAACTGACGCCTGCGCGGGCGGAGGCGTCGGGGCGCCCGGGATGCTGAGGACCGCCTCCGTGCCCGGGCCGCCGTCCGCCGGGGCCCGCAGGGCGGCCGTGCCGCCCGCGCGCTGCACCGTACGGGCCACGATGGACAGGCCGAGGCCGCTGCCGGGCAGGGAACGGGCCGACGGGGAGCGCCAGAAGCGCTCGAAGACGTGCGGGAGGTCGTCGGCCGGGATGCCGGGGCCGCGGTCGCGCACGGTCAGCTCGCCCGCGCGCAGCGACACGGTGACCGCGCCGCCCGGCGGACTGAACTTCACCGCGTTGTCGAGGACGTTGACCACCGCCCGCTCCAGGGCCGCCGCCTCGCCGCGTACGTACCAGGGCGCCAGGTCCGAGTCGAACTCCAGCTCCGGACCGCGCAGCCGGGCCCGGGACAGCGCCGCGCCCGCGATCTCGTGCAGGGCCACCACGCCGAGGGGGCCGGGGGTGGCCGCGTCCGGGCGGGACAGTTCCTGCAAGTCGCCGATCAGCGAGGCCAGTTCCGTCATCTGCGCCTTGACCGAGGCCAGCAGCTCCCTGCGGTCCTCCGGCGGGATGGCCCGGCCGGTCTCCTCGCTGCGCGCCAGCAGTTCGATGTTGGTGCGCAGCGAGGTGAGCGGGGTGCGCAGCTCGTGGCCGGCGTCCGCGATCAGCTGGGCCTGGCGCTCCTGGGAGGAGGCGAGGGCCGCCGTCATCGAGTTGAAGGAGCGCGACAGGCGGGCGATCTCGTCGTCGCCCTCGTCGGGGATGCGAACGGTGAGGTCCTCGGTGCGGGCGATGTGCTCGACGGCTCCGGTCAGCTCGTCGACCGGGCGCAGGCCCGTACGGGCCACCCAGAGGCCGGCCACGCCGGCGCCGAGGATTCCGACGCCGGAGACGAACACGAGCACCCAGGCCAGGGTGGACAGGGGTTCGGTGATGTCCGCGAGCGGCTTGGCGACCGAGATGGCGAAGAGGGGGGAGGTCTGGGAGACCCGCGCGGGCTGGGTGTAGACGCGCATGTCCACGCCTTCGGCGGTCGTCACGTCGTGCAGGGTGCCGCCCCGCACGCCCGCGGCGATCTCCTTGTCGAGCTTGGTGACCGGCAGGTTCTCCGGTCCGCTCACCCAGCAGTGCCTGCCGTCGGCCGTCACGATCTGCACGGACGCGTTGAGGCTGCCGGCGATCTCCTGGCCGGGCTGCGCGTTCTGGCTGCTCTGGGCCGGAGCCTTCTCCGGGCACGGCCGGTTGTCGAAGATGAGCCGGCCCACCTCGGCGGACGCGTTCGTGGACATCAGGGACTGGTCCAGCTGGTCGCGCAGCTGCGTGCGCACCATCACCCAGGACACCGCGGCGACGGCCGCGACGGCGAGCGCCACCGCGACGGTGACCAGCAGGGCCAGGCGGGAGCGCAGCGGCAGGCCGCGGAATCTGGCGCTGGGGCTCACTCGGGACCGCTCTCGCCGGCCCGCAGTACGTAGCCCACCCCGCGCACGGTGTGCACGATGCGGGGCTCGCCCCCGGCCTCGGTCTTGCGGCGCAGGTACATCACGTACACGTCCAGGGAGTTGGAGCTGGGCTCGAAGTCGAAGCCCCATACGGTCTTGAGGATCTGCTCGCGGGTCAGGACCTGGCGCGGGTGCGCGAGGAACATCTCCAGCAGGGTGAACTCGGTGCGGGTCAGCTCCACCGGGCGCCCGCCACGGGTGACCTCGCGGGTGGCGAGGTCCATGCGCAGGTCGCCGAAGGTCAGCGCGTCGGCGTCCCCGGGGTGGCCGTCCCCGGGGGCGGGGGCGGCGTAGGAGCTGCGGCGGAGCAGGGCGCGGACCCGGGCGAAGAGCTCGTCCAGCTCGAACGGCTTCACCAGGTAGTCGTCGGCGCCGGCGTCGAGGCCGGTGACGCGGTCGCCGACCGTGTCGCGGGCGGTCAGCATCAGGACCGGCGTGGTGCTGCCGGCGGCGCGCAGCCGGCGGGCGGCGGTCAGTCCGTCCATCCGCGGCATCTGGATGTCGAGGATGATCAGGTCGGGGGCGTACGCGTCCGCCTGGTCGAGGGCGTCGAGTCCGTCGACGGCGGTCTGCGTTCCGTACCCCTCGAAGGCCAGGCTGCGGCGCAGGGCCTCGCGCACGGCCGGTTCGTCGTCGACGACGAGGATGCGCTGCTGGTCGCCTTCGGCGCTCATACGGGGTCCCCCCAGGTGGTGGTCGGTCTCCTAACAGGCTCGCACGGGCGGGCCGGAAGCCGGGCTAGAAGGAGGTTCCGAAACCGTTCGCGGCGCTGCCGGTGCCGCTGCCGGAGCCGTTGCCCGCGCCGCCGGGGCCGCCCTTGCGCAGGGAGGGAAGGTCGGCCTTGATGGTGTTGACCGGGATGGCGAAGCCGAGGCCGACGCTGCCCGCGGTGCCGCTGCCGCTGGAGGGGGAGTAGATCGCGGAGGGCATGCCCACGATCTCGCCGTTCAGGTTGACGAGGGCGCCGCCGGAGTTGCCGGGGTTGAGGGAGGCGTCCGTCTGGATGGCCTTGTACGAGGTCGTGTCCGAGCCGGTGTCGCCGTTGAACTGCTGGCCGCCGTAGGAGAACGGGAAGCCGTCCTGCGGGGACTGCCGCTTCTCGGACTTCGGGACGTTCACCTCGCGGTTGAGGGCGGAGACGATGCCGCTCGTGACGGTGCCGGTGAGGCGGTCGGGGGAGCCGATGGCGACGACCTCGTCGCCGACCTTCACGTTGTCGGAGTTGCCGAGGCTGGCGGGCTTGAGGCCGCTCGCGCCTTCGAGCTTGATGAGGGCGAGGTCCTTGTCCGGGTCGGTGCCGACGATCTTGGCGTTGTACTTCTTGCCGTCGCTCATCGTCACCTGGATCTGGCTCGCGCCGTCGATCACGTGGTTGTTGGTGACGATCTCGCCGTCGGCGGTGATCACGATGCCGGAGCCGGTGCCCTGGCCGGAGGTGGTGCGGGTGTCGATGCGGACGACGGAGGGGCTGACGTTCTCGGCGACGCCGGAGACGGTGCCGTTGCTCGACTGGGAGATGGTGCTGCCGTTGACGCCGGTGCCGGTGCCGCTGGTCTTGTTCAGCATCTGCTGCACGGCGGCGGCCGTACCGCCGCCGACGACGGCGGCCGCGAGGGCCACGGCGGCGAGGAGGGCGACCGGGCGCTTGGCCCGGGCGTGCCCCTGCGGGGCCGGCGATGCCGGGGCGGCCTCGCCCCAGGCGGCCCAGCCGCCGCCGTTCCCGCCGCCGCTCTGGGGGACGGTCTCGCCCAGGATGACGGGGGGCTGGTGCGCCTCGTGCCAGCCGGGGGCGGCGGCGGGGGTGGCCGGGGGGTAGGAGGGCGGCGGCGGGTACGCGGCGGCGGCGTCCTGGGCGAGCCGATCACGACCGCGCTGCCAGTCCTCGCCCCAGGGGGCGGGCTGCTGGGGGCGGTTTTCCTGGGGGTACTCGCCTTCGCGGCGGAGGTTCTCGGTCATGCATATGACTCTGTCCGCGGATCATGAGAGCTTCCTGAGTCCCGTCTGAGAAGCCCGACAGAACCGTGTATGCCCGATATAAGCCCGGGAGGGGCTGGGCCCTGCGGGGCGAGGTCCCCTACCCGCCCTTCGCCCGTTCCCCGGGGCTCCGCCCCGGACCCCGCGCCTCAAACTCCAGCCCGCCCGGCGTTTGAGGGCACGGGCGCGCAGCGCACGTACGGGTCCGGGCGGAGCCCGGGGAACGGGCGAAGGGCGGGTAGGGGACCTCGCCCCGCAGGGCCCAACCAGCCGCACCCGCCCACCGGCACCCGCGCCAGGCGACAGGGGCGGCAGCGCCGACCGGCCACCGCCGGACGGAGTCCGGCGCAGCGGGGCGAAGCCCGGGAAGCGCGCCAGCGCTGAGCGGTGCGAGCTCTGCGTCGAGAAGGAGTCAGCGGCAGCCGCAGGAGCGGCGGATGACCAGGGCCGAGGGGAACTGCTTCAGGCGTTCGCGGCGGGAGCCCGCCACCCGGAGGGCGTCGTCGAGGACGAGGTCCACCGCCGCGCGGGCCATCGCGGGGCGGTCGGAGGCGACCGTGGTGAGGGGCGGGTCCGTCAGGGCCGCCTCCTTGACGTCGTCGAAGCCGGCCACGGCCAGCTCCCCGGGCACGTCGATGCGCAGCTCCCGCGCGGCGCGCAGGACGCCGATGGCCTGGTCGTCCGTAGCGCAGAAGATCGCCGGCGGGCGGTCCGGTCCGGCGAGGAGCTCCAGGGCGACCTTGTACGCGTCGTAGCGGTTGTACGGGGCCTCGATGATCCGGCCCTCGGTCGAGCGGCCGGCCTCCTGCATGGCCCGGCGCCAGCCCTCGACGTGGTCGGCCACCGGGTCGCCCACCGAGGGGGTGTTCTCGACGCCGCCGATGCAGGCGACGTACGCGTGCCCGTGTTCCAGCAGGTGCCGGGTGGCGAGCTGTGCGCCCCCGATGTCGTCGGTGACGACGGCGACGTCGTCGATGGCCTCGGGGCGTTCGTGGAGGAGGACCACGCGGGCGTCCCAGGCCTCGATCTCGGAGGCGGCCTGCTCGCTCATGCCCTGGCTGACCAGGATCAGGCCGGAGACCCGCATTCCGAGGAAGGCCCGCAGGTAGTGGACCTCGCGCTCGGTGCGGTAGTCGGAGTTGCCGACCAGGACCATCTTTCCGCGCTCGGCGGCGGCCTGCTCGACCGCGTGCGCCATCTCCGCGAAGAACGGCTGGCGGGCGTCGGGGACGATCATGCCTATGAGATCGGTGCGGCGTGAGGCCATCGCCTGGGCGACCCGGTCCGGGCGGTAGCCCAGTTCCTTGATCGCGGCGAGGACACGCTCGCGCGTGGCCGGGGCAACCGGCCTGGGTCCGTTGTTGATGACGTAGCTCACGACGGCGGTAGAAGTACCCGCAAGTCGTGCCACGTCATCCCGCGTCACCTTGGCCACGCGCGGAAGTCTACGCGGGGTGACCTACCTCTGGGCAGGGCGTCCGGAGGAGGTCGTTCCCACGGGCTCCCTAGTCCATCCGGGTGAGTGCCGCGGCCGCCCGGGCGGAGGCTTCGGCCGCCGCCTTCGTGGCCGCCTGCGCGGCCGCTTCCGCCGCCGCCCGTTCCACCTTCTCCGGAGTGACGAAGCGGTACCCGACGTTGCGGACGGTACCGATCAGCGACTCGTGCTCGGGCCCGAGTTTCGCGCGCAGCCGCCGTACGTGCACGTCGACGGTGCGGGTGCCGCCGAAGTAGTCGTAGCCCCACACCTCCTGGAGGAGCTGCGCACGGGTGAAGACCCGGCCCGGGTGCTGGGCGAGGTACTTGAGGAGCTCGAACTCCTTGAAGGTGAGGTCGAGGACCCGGCCCTTCAGCTTCGCCGAGTACGTGGCCTCGTCGACCGACAGGTCGCCGTTGCGGATCTCCATCGGGGAGTCGTCCGAGCCGAGCTGCTGACGGCCGGTGGCGAGGCGCAGCCGCGCCTCCACCTCGGCCGGTCCGGCGGTGTCGAGGAGGACGTCGTCGATGCCCCAGTCGGCGGTGACGGCCGCGAGGCCGCCCTCGGTGACGACGAGGATCAGCGGGCAGCCGGGCCCCGTGGAGCGGAGCAGCTGGCACAGCGACCGCACCTGCGGCAGGTCGCGGCGGCCGTCGACGAGGATCACGTCGGCGCCCGGGGTGTCCACGAGGGCGGGGCCCTCGGCGGGGGCCACCCGGACGCTGTGGAGCAGCAGGCCGAGGGCCGGCAGGACCTCGGTCGAGGGCTGCAGGGCATTGGTCAGGAGCAGGAGTGAGCTCATGCCCGACCACCCGCCCGGGTCGGGCGGTGGTCCTGGTGGTGTGCGTGCACGGGTGCGTGCGCCTGCAGCCCTGCTACCTCGGCTGCCTCTGCGCGCACCCGTACGTGCACGACGGTTCGCTGGTCCATCACGTCGGTTCCTCCTCGGTCCCGTCGAGGACGTTCGCGGCACTGCTTCGTACGACTTGCCCGGCGTCCGTCCGTCCCCGCGCCCTGAGGCCCGGACGGTCACCACTGTTCTCGGTCCGTTCAACGTGCTGAAAGCACAAAAGGACCCGGGGGCTACGTTGCCCGGATCCTCTCGGCAGCAGAATAGCCCACCCGCCCCGGCGGGGCCGAGGCTTCGAAGGGTTCCACTTCTGTGGTTCCCACCACCCCCGGGACCTGCGTATGAGCCGTTTTCACCGGATCGGTGGACCTGCTGCGGGCCGCCCGGGCGCACGCGGGGCGCGCTGGGGCACGCCGGGATCGCGGGCGCGAGGGGTCATGATGGAGGCCGACGGCAGAGCGCCGACGAGAGGAGCGTGCAGTGGCAACCGGAACCATCCGCTACTGGGCGGCGGCGAAGGCCGCGGCCAAGACGGCGGAGGAGCCGTACTCGGCGCGGACACTGGCCGAGGCGCTCGACGCCGTGCGGGAACGCCACCCCGGGGAGCTGACCCGGGTCCTGCTGCGCTGCTCCTTCCTCGTGAACGAAGAGCCCGTGGGCAAGCGCCCGCACGATTCCGTCGAGCTGACCGAGGGGGGCACCGTCGAGGTGCTCCCACCGTTCGCGGGCGGGTGAGCGGAGCCTCATGAGCACGCCCGAGGAACAGCAGCACCAGCAGCAGCAGCACCAGCAGCAGGAGCCCGATCCGTACGGGACCCAGACCTGGCAGGCCCCGACGTGGGACACCTCGTACCAGCCGGTCCAGGCCCCGCTGGACGGCGTACCGGCGCAGTACCCGGTCGCCCCCGAGGGCTGGTACCGCGAGGAGCCGCAGGCACAGGCGCCCGTCCCCGGCCAGGAGTGGGGTCAGCAGCAGCCGTACGCGGATTCCTACGCCGATCCGTACGCGGATCCCTACGCGGCGCCGGCCCCGCAGCACCCGCAGACCTCGGCCCCGGACCACTGGTACCGCGACGAGGCACAGGCGCAGCAGGCACCGCAGGCCGCGTACCCGACGCCCTACCCCGGCCCGTCCGACCCCTTCCAGGCGGACGCCCAGGCTGCCCAGGTCGAGGCTCCGGCCTACACCCCGGCCCCCGGCCAGGAGTGGGCCGCGGAGCAGGCCCCGTACCTCCCGCAGCAGGCGGCGGCCGGTGCCGCGGCCGCCGCGGTGGCCGGTGACGGGGTGGCCGAGGAGGAGCCCGCCTGGTCTCCGCCCACGCTCGGCGGCAACACGCTGCGCGCCGTGGACCCGGCCCAGGCCCGCGCCGAAGGCCGCTCGCCGATCATCGATCCCGGTCCGCAGGCGGCCATACTGACGGCCGCCCTCGGGCTGGTCATGGCGGCCGCCGCCGCTGTGGGCGAGCTCGCGCTGCTCGCGCCGCTCATCGCCCTGCAGGGGCTCACCGCGGCGGGCTGGTTCCGGCTCAACGGGATGTGGCCGGCCCGTCAGGGCATCGCCCTGGCCTTCGCCGGTGCGGTCGTCGCCGATGCGGCCGTGCTCGCGGTGGACGAGCCGTACGGGCCCGGCGCGATCATCGGCACCCTCGGGGCCTGGGTGCTGCTGACGCTGGTGCTCCAGCTGCGCAGCCACGCGGAGCCGGACGAGCGGATGTACGGGCTGATGGCCTCGGTGGCCTCGGCCGCGCTGGCCATCGTCTGCGCCGGCTACCTCGCCGCCGACTCCGCGGCCGCGAGCGTGGGCGCCGCGGCCGTGGCGGTGGCCGTCTTCGCCCGGGCGCTCCCGCTGCCCACCGCGCCCTCGGTCGGCGTCTCGCTGGCCGCCGCGGCCGGTGCGGGCATCGCCGTGGGCGGGCTGACGTCCGTGGGCGCGGGCGGTGCGCTGATCGGCCTGGCGGCCGGGGTGTGCGCGCTGATCGGGCTGCGCGTGGCGGCGTACGACTACCCGTCGAAGTTCGTCCACATGACGGCCGGTGTCGCGCTGCCGCTGGCCGCGGCGGCCCCGGCGGTCTACCTGATCGGCCGGGTGGTCGGCTGACCCGGGCCGACGCCGGGCTGACGGCCCCTTGACAGGTGTTCGTGGTCAACTGGGGCCTGTCCGGGACCCTTGTCGGGTCCGGCCGATCGACGGGGGGTGTCCACAGGTGCGTGTTCCGCGTGTCCTGCGTGCGGTGGTGGTCGTCGGAGTGCTGCTCGGCGGCCTGTTCGTCGGCTTGGACCGCTGGGCGGTCGGCTACGCCGAGAACCGGATGGCCGAGCGGTTCGAGGCCCGGACGGGCGGGGTGGGCGGCGTACGGGTGGACATCGCCGGGTTCCCCTTCCTGACCCAGGCCCTGAGCCACGACCTGGACCGGGTCGACCTCAGGGCGGACCACCTGACCGTGAAGACTCCCGAGGGCCGGGAGGCGGCGCTGTCGCAGCTGCGCGCCACTTTCCACGAGGTCGGCCTGAACGGCGACTACAGCGGCGGTACGGCCAAGCGCGCCGAAGGATCGGCATCGCTCTCCTACCCCGACCTGACCTCGGCCGCGCAGCGCGGCGTGACCATCTCCTACGGGGGCGCGCCGGGCAAGGTGAAGGTCACCGCGGCGGTGGAGTTCATGGGCCGGACGCTGAGCCGCAGCGTGATCTCGACCGTCTCCCTGGTGGACGGGAAGGACGGCGGCAAGGTCGTCCGGGTGCATGCGGACGAGGTGCCGGGCGAGGGCCTGCCCGGGATCGAGGCGGCGGTGCGCAAGCGGACCGACTTCGACCGTGACCTCGGCGGCGGTCTGCCGTCCGGACTCCGGCTGACCGCGCTCACCGCGCAGGAGGACGGCCTGAAGCTGGTTCTGGGCGGAACGAACGTGGTGCTGGCCGGATCGTGAGACGCGGTGGTCCGACCCGCAGATGGGATGGGCTGTACGAGGGTCCCCGGAAGCGGTGCGGCAGCCGCCAGGGGCGCTCCCATCCCACCATCCGGACGATCCTGTCTCGAAATATGACACGACGGTGACAGGGCAGCCGATTCGTCCCTACGATCCATGGCTATGAAGCATCAGCAGGCGGACCTCACGAAGCGACGGGCAGTAGACCTGTGTCGCGTCGCCGCCATGCTCTGTCGATCCATGTGACGTGTGAGCGCATCCCGCTCCATAGCCGGACGACGGCCTTCCGCTTTTCCCGTGCGACCACTTCTGCCCCCGCCCTCCTGAAGCCTCCCCGCAACAGGATCGCCCGGGGGTACCTCCCAGCGGTAGCTGGGGGAGCACCCGGACGCACGCACCCCGCACCACCAGCACAGCCCCGCCGCACACTGCCCCGGAGGAGAACACCATGAGCCGCAGCGACGTCCTCGTAGACGCCGACTGGGTCGAGGCCCACCTGAACGACGCGAACGTCGTCATCGTCGAGGTGGACGAGGACACGTCCGCGTACGACAAGAACCACATCACCAACGCCGTCCGGATCGACTGGAAGAGCGACCTCCAGGACCCGGTCCGCCGCGACTTCGTGGACCAGGAGGGCTTCGAGAAGCTCCTCTCCGCCAAGGGCATCTCCAACGACGACACCGTCGTCCTCTACGGCGGCAACAACAACTGGTTCGCGTCCTACGCCTACTGGTACTTCAAGCTCTACGGCCACCAGGACGTCCGCCTGCTCGACGGCGGCCGCAAGAAGTGGGAGCTCGACTCCCGCGACCTGGTCGACGGCACCGAGGTCCCGAACCGCCCGGCCACCGAGTACAAGGCCAAGGCCCAGGACACCTCGATCCGCGCCTTCCGTGACGACGCGGTCGCCGCGATCGGCACCAAGAACCTGGTCGACGTCCGCTCGCCCGACGAGTTCTCGGGCAAGCTGCTCGCCCCCGCACACCTCCCGCAGGAGCAGTCGCAGCGTCCGGGTCACATCCCGAGCGCCCGCAACATCCCGTGGTCGAAGAACGCCAACGACGACGGCACCTTCAAGTCCGACGAGGAGCTCACCGCCCTCTACCAGGCCGAGCAGGTCGACCTGGCGAAGGACACCATCGCCTACTGCCGCATCGGTGAGCGCTCCGCGCTCACCTGGTTCGTGCTGCACGAGCTCCTGGGCCAGGAGAACGTCAAGAACTACGACGGCTCGTGGACCGAGTACGGCTCGCTGGTCGGCGTGCCGATCGAGCTCGGCCCGAACAAGTAGTTCCGGGCACCCAGCATTCCGGGCATGCGACGCCCGTAGTCATACCTCTCTAGGACAGGACAGAGAACATGTGTGGAGCAAAGATCGGCGGGCCCGACCTCTCGACGCTGAAGCCCGGTGAGACGGCCATCCAGGGCCAGGTCACCAAGGACGGCGAGCCCATCAGCGGCTACGTCCGTCTGCTGGACTCGACCGGCGAGTTCACCGCCGAGGTCCCGACCTCGGCCACCGGCCAGTTCCGCTTCTACGCGGCCGAGGGCTCCTGGACGCTGCGCGCGCTCGTGCCCGGCGCCCAGGCGGACCGCGCCGTGGTCGTCGTCGAGTCCGGCGGCGTCACGGACGTGGCGATCGCGGTCTGAGCACCGCACCTGTGTGACCGTATGACCGCATGACCGCATGAAAGACCGGCCGAAGGGCCGCACCCCCGGGGGTTGGACGCCATCGGATCGGGGTGCGGCCCTTCGTGCCGTTTCCGGGCCTCCCCGGGAGGGCGGGGCCGCCCTACCCTTGAGGCATGTACGCCCGGCGCCGGCGCCTGTACTTCCTCCTCATGGGCGGATGCCTGTTCCTCTTCGTCTCCGCCTGGTCCTTCGTGCGCCTGTGGTCGGTCGAGGCCGCCGTGGCGCTGTGCGTCGTCGCCATGGTGATCCCGCCGGTCGCCTCGATCGTCGCGAACCGGCGCGGTCCGGACGACCGCTGGTGGGACGACCCCTCGGGTGACGCGAAGTCCGACGAGTGGTGGGACGAACTGGATGGAAAGCGGCGTCGCGAGGACTGAAACCGGCCGAGATAAAAATGTAATAAGGGTGACTACAACATCTCCCGACGGCAGGGTGTCTTGTGTGTACGCGGACGATCGCTCCGCGACTCCAGTCCTGTGGGGGGACTCCCTTTGGAACACGAACAGACCATCCCTGAGCAGCGGAAAGAGGCGGAGAGCAGCCCGGAACCGGGCACTCCGGACGCCGCTCAGACCGGTCCCCGGCGCCGTCGCCGCGGCCGTGCGGTCCTCCTGATCGCGGGCGCCGCCGTCCTCGGCGTCCTGGCGGGCACCGTCACCGGCTACGCGGTCCAGTACGACCGCGAACCGACCCCGCTGGCGCCCCTCGCGCAGGCGGACCTGGCGTACCCGAAGGCGCTGGCGCCCGACGACGCCACCACGCACCGGACGATCAACGCCAACCGCTGGCACGCGTCCGACGACGACCTCACGAAGCTGCTGGTCGAGGCGCCGAGCGGGGCGAAGAAGCAGGAGTCCGGCTACGGCAGCCTCGACTTCCTCGCGCTGGACTTCAAGGAACCGGACAACGCGCTGCGCGAGTTCACCTCCGCCCGGACCCGCCGGATCGCCTCGGTGAGCTGGACCGTGGGCGACTCGACCTTCGTCACGGTCACCCTGCTGCAGTTCGCCGACCGCGGTGGGGCCGACGACTACCAGCAGGAGCAGTCGGGCTACATGTCCGACAAGGACCATGCCGCCAACGACGGCGTGCCCATCCCCGGCATCAGCTCCGATCTCGGACGCGTCTGGGTGGACTCGAAGGCCGAGGAGAAGGCCGGCTACCTCCCGATGCGAGGCGCCCGGGCCGTGGCCCGCCGTGGTGACCTCGTGCTGGACATCCACTTTGTGAACAACCGGGGCAAGATCGCCGAAGGCGATGTCGTGGACCTGGCCAAGCGACAGCTGGAGCGACTGTGACCGAGCCCCAGAACGAAGTGACTCCGGCCGAGGTCCCGGCCGTGGCTCTGGCCGAGACCGTGGCCGAGGTCCCGGCTCCGCCCGTGGAGCCCGCCGGCGACGCCGGCCGCACGGCCCGCCGCAGGCCGGTCGCCCTGATCGCCGCCGGCGTCGCCGCCGCGGTCCTCGTGGGCGGCGGCGTCTGGGCGTCCACGGCGATCGCGGACGCCGACCGGGACGCGCCCACCGCCTACTGGGTGCCGATCGGCGAGCCCGCACCGAAGGCCGTGGAGCCGGGTGCGGTGCCGGCGAACGCCCTGTCGGGCAAGCTGCTGCCGATCCCGGACGGTTTCCGGCCCGGCCCGGACATGGGGTCGGACGGCAACGACTTCGTCCTGTCCGGCGAGCAGGCGATCGAGGGCTTCAAGGAGTCCCGCAGCGGCCTGTCGAGCACGGAGCGCAAGAAGCGCGACGAGATGCTGGCCCAGCTGAAGCTGCAGGGCCTGGCGGGCCGTACGTACGCCAAGGAGATGGGCGGCTGGATCGCCGAAGTCCGCATCATGCGGGCCGACCCCAAGGCCGTCGGCAGCTTCTCCGAGGTCACCAAGAAGCTCATCGAGCTCGCGGGCGACAAGCGCGAAGCGCCCAAGGTGGACGGGTTCCCCGACGCCAAGTGCGCGCTGCTGGCGATCGGTACGGAGGAGGGCAAGGAGAAGATCGACTCGATCGACTGCACGGCCGTCGAGGGCGACATCGCCGTCACCTTCCGCGCCTACGGTCCCAAGCCCTTCTCCACCAACGACGCCGTCGGGTTCTTCAAGAACCAGATGAGCCACCTGAAGTCCCCCGGGGAGTCCGCGTGACCGAGCAGAACACCACCGAGGCGCCGCCGGCGACCCCCGAGGACTCCGTCCCCGCCGCGGTCCCGGCGCAGGCCGGGGCGCCCGTAGCGGAGCAGCCCGCTGTCGACACCGTCGTGGCAGGCCACCCCGCCGCCGATCCCTTCGTGGCCGACCCCCTCGCGGCCCCGGAGGTTCCCGTCGAGGTCCCCGTCGAGGTCCCCGTCGCGCCCAAGGACCGCCGGAAGCTGTTCGCCGCGCTCCGCTGGACCGCCGCCGTGCTCGTCTTCGCCGCCGTCGGCTCCGGAGTCGCGTACGGGATCACCCAGCCCGAACGCACCGACATCCCGGGGCTGTCCACCAAGTCCGACGGCCGCTGGGTCTACCCGGAGCTCTCCAAGCCGCAGCTGCCGGCGGGCGCCGCCCTGCCCTTCGCCAAGGACAACCCGGACGGCATCCACTACGCCGGCCTGACCCAGCTGCTGCTGCCGCCGCCCGCCGGATCCACCCCCGACTCCACGCTGAAGCTGGAGAAGGACGAGGTGGTCACCGTGGACACGTTCCTGTCGGAGTACCAGGAAAGCCTCCGCGAGAAGATGAAGACGGACCTGGCCGACGAGGGGCTCCGCCAGATCGTCGCCCGCGGCTGGACCACCCCGGACGGCACGCGCACCCGTATCTACCTGCTGCGCTTCCACTCGTCCGGCTTCGCCGACGCCTTCGGCGGCTGCAAGATCTCCATGGGCCTGCGCGACGCCCTCGTGCTGCAGGCCGACTCGGTGTGGGCCAAGGTCAAGGCCTCGCAGCGCAGCGACCTGGGCAACCGGACCTCCGGCTACGCCACGCAGGGCAACACCAGCGACCTGTCCCTGTACCAGGAGGCCGAGCCCGCGGGCGACGAGCGGTTCCGGGTCGGGTGCATCCAGTCCGGTGACGTCCAGGCCGTCGTCCTGCAGAGCGGCAAGGGCGAGGTGGCGGTCGTTCCCTTCCACCAGACGGCCCTCCTGCAGCACCAGCTGCTGCGCTGAGCCGGGGCGGACCCCCGCAGGGTTCGTACGGCCTACCTCACACGGTGCCCCGGTCCCCAGGCCAGTAGGCTTGGGGACCGGCCCCGTAACGCCACCCTTAACACTCCGAGGAGCACCCCGTGCTTGAGGCAGTCTTCACCTCCCTGCTGGTCCTGGTCTGCGTCGGCGTCCTCGCCTTCTCCGTCCTGGCCGTGAAGAAGCTGTACCAGGGCCAGCGCTGATCCCCTCGGATCTGCCGCCGACCGCCCCGGATACCGGAACCCCTCCCACAGATCGCCTGAGCTGAGCAGCCATTCATGATCCAGATCCCGTCCGACCTGAACCCGGGGCTCGTCCCCCTCGCCTTCCTCCTCGGCAACTGGGAGGGAGCGGGCGTCTTCGACTTCCCCGGTGAGGAGAAGTGCAACTTCGGCCAGGAAGTGGTCTTCAGCCACGACGGCCGGGACTTCCTGGAGTACACCTCCCGCTCCTGGGTGCTCGACGCCGAGGGCAACAAGGTGCGGCCGCTGGAGTCCGAGTCGGGCTACTGGCGCATCGACAAGGACCGCAACGTCGAGATCGTCATGGTCCGCGACCAGGGCGTCGTCGAGGTCTGGTACGGCCAGCTCGCCGACAAGAAGCCGCAGATCGACGTGGTCACCGACGCGGTCGCCCGCACCGCGGCCTCCGGCCCGTACAGCGGTGGCAAGCGGCTCTACGGCTACGTGAAGAGCGACCTGATGTGGGTCGGCGAGAAGGCCACCCCCGAGGTGGAGCTCCGCCCGTACATGTCGGCGCAGCTGAAGAAGGTCGTCACCCCGGAGGAGGTCGCGGAGATGGCGCGCAACCTCCCGGACATGCCGGACGACGGCATCGCCTTCTTCCGCTAGGCCGTAAGGCACGTGAGGCACCACCTACGCCCGGGAGCCCCCGGCGGCTCCGGCCGCCGGGGGCTCCCGCGTGCGGGGCGCCTCCCGGGGCGCCTCCCCGCTCCCCCCGCGCGGACCCGAGGCCTACACTGGCCGGGTGGTGACCACCGACAGCACCGAGAGCCCCGCCGCCGCCGAGAGCGGCGACTGGAAGAGCGACCTGCGCCAGCGCGGGTACCGCCTGACCCCGCAGCGGCAGCTCGTGCTGGAGGCCGTGGACTCCCTGGAGCACGCCACCCCGGACGAGATCCTCGCCGAGGTGCGCAAGACCGCCTCCGGGGTCAACATCTCCACGGTCTACCGCACGCTGGAGCTCCTGGAGGAGCTGAAGCTGGTCTCGCACGCCCACCTCGGGCACGGGGCCCCCACGTACCACCTGGCCGACCGGCACCACCACATCCACCTGGTCTGCCGCGACTGCACCGAGGTCATCGAGGCCGACGTGGACATCGCCGCCGAGTTCACCTCCAAGCTCCGCGACACCTTCGGCTTCGAGACCGACATGAAGCACTTCGCGATCTTCGGCCGCTGCCGGACCTGCGCCGCCGAGCAGCGCTAGGACACCTCCGGGCAGGGTCGTAGGCTGGTGGCATGACCAGCAGCCCCTTGCTCCATCTCCCCGGCGCCGTGCAGGCCGAAGGCCGCGACGAGGGCGTCGCCGCCCACTACGGAGAGCTGTACGGAGAACAGCGCGCACTCGCCGACGGCCGAGGCTTCGTCGACCTCTCCCACCGCGGGGTCGTCACCGTCACCGGCCCGGACCGGCTGAGCTGGCTGCACCTGCTGATCACTCAGCACGTCACCGCGCTCCCGGCCGGCCAGGCCACCGAGGCACTGATCCTCTCCGCGAACGGCCACATCGAGCACGCGCTCTACCTCGTGGACGACGGCGCGACGACGTGGATGCACGTCGAGCCCGGCACCCAGGAGGAGCTGATCGCCTACCTGGAGTCGATGAAGTTCTTCTACCAGGTGGAAGTCGCCGACCGGACCGCCGAGTTCGCCGTCGTGCACCTGCCGGCCGGCTCCATCGCCGAGGTCGACAAGGAACTCGCCGTACGGGAGACCCCGTACGGCCGTGACGTGTTCCTGCCGAGCGAGGAGCTGGAGGCCTTCGCCGGCTCCCACGGTCCGGCCGCCGGACTGCTCGCGTACGAGGCCCTGCGCGTCGAGGCGCACCGGCCGCGGCTCGGCCTGGAGACCGACCACCGCACCATCCCGCACGAGCTCGGCTGGATCGGCACCGCCGTGCACCTGCAGAAGGGCTGCTACCGCGGCCAGGAGACGGTCGCCCGCGTCCACAACCTGGGGAAGCCCCCGCGCCGGCTGGTCTTCCTGCACCTGGACGGCTCCGAGGTGCTGCTCCCCGCGCACGGCGCGCCCGTACGGCTGGCCGCGGACGGGGAGGAGGGCCGCCAGCTGGGCTTCGTGACCACCTCGGTCCGCCACCACGAGCTGGGGCCCATCGCGCTCGCCCTGGTCAAGCGGAACGTTCCGGTGGACGCCCCGCTGCTGGTGGGCAAGACGGCCGCCGCACAGGAGGTCGTCGTAGCCCCGTAAGGCCTTCTAGATGTCGATGACGATGGTGAACGGGCCGTGGTTGGTCAGCGAGACCCGCATGTCCGCGCCGAACCGGCCCGTCTCCACCGTCGCGCCCAGCGCCCGCAGCTGCGCCACGACCTCGTCCACGAGCGGCTCGGCGAAGGCGCCGCCCGCCGCCGCGTTCCACGTGGGGCGGCGGCCCTTGCGGGCGTCTCCGTAGAGGGTGAACTGCGAGATCACCAGCAGCGGCGCGTTCACGTCGCTGCAGGACTTCTCGGCCTCCAGGATCCGCACCGACCAGAGCTTGCGCGCCAGCAGCTCCGCCTTCTCCGGGGTGTCGTCGTGGGTCACCCCCACGAGCACGCACAGCCCCTCTCCGACGATCTCCCCGACGGTCTCGCCGGCCACCACGACGCTCGCGCCGTCCACCCTCTGCACCACTGCTCGCATATCACCTGTGTACCAGCTTGCACCCGTCCGGGGCCGATCGGGTGGAGTGGGACTGCGTCGGTGCCGCGGGGAGTGGCACCATGCACGCAGGCGGTGCCCCCAGCACCGGTCGAGGGGACGGACACGAACGCATGAACACTTCTGGTACCTCCGCACCTGCACCTGCTTCACCCGCTTCTGCGGCCGTCGCGCCGGCCGCCGAGGCCACGGCGCCGCGTCCGCCCGCGCAGCGGACCGGGGCCGGGGACGCTCCGCCGACGGCGACCACCGCGCTCGGGCTGCCGGAGCTGCGCGGGCTGCGCCGCGACGCGCAGCGCGACGAGGCCGACCTGAGCTACGTACGCCGGCTGCTCCAGGGCCGCATCGACATCCTGCGCGCCGAACTCGCCCGGCGCACCGACCCCGAGGCGCCGGTGGTGGACCGGCTCTCGGAGATCCTCGCGGATGCCCCCTCCAGCCGCAGCGCCTCCGCCCGGCACGTCACGCTCGGCACCCCGCACGGGGAGGAGTACCGGCTGCTGGCCGCCGAGATGCTCTCCGACGTGGAGCTGTCGGACCTGGGAGCGCGTACGGACGAGGAACTCCACGAGGGCATGGGCCGGTTGGTGCGCTACGAGCAGCAGGTCTCGCGGCGCCGCCAGCAGCTCCAGCGCACGGCCGACGACTGCAGCGCGGAGATCACCCGGCGGTACCGGGAGGGCGAGGCCCAGGTGGACGACCTGCTGGCCTGAGCGGGTCGGCGGGCGTTGGCGCGGTTCGGCGCGGATCGGCGCGCGTCGGCGCGCGGGAAATCCGGGCGACGGGGCTGGGCCGGTCCGATTAGCGTGGGTCGCTATGAGCGCTGACGTCCGGCCGATCGCCGCATCCGAACTTCCCGCGTGGCTGCGTGCCCAGCAGACCGGTTTCCTGAACCCGGCGCATCCGACGGCCGGGGACCACGAACAGCTGGCCGGATTCGTCGACCTCGCCCGGACCCAGGGCGGGTTCGACCCGGACACCGGCCGGTGCGTGGCGAGCTTCCGGTCCTTCCCGCAGGAACTGACCGTGCCCGGCGGCGGGTTCGTCCCGTCGAGCGCTGTCACGAACGTGACCGTGACGCCGACGCACCGCAGGCAGGGCCTGCTGAACCGGATGATGGCCGCCGAGCTGTCCGCCGCCCACGCGCGCGGTGACGTGGTGTCGATTCTGATCGCCGCCGAGTACCCGATCTACGGACGCTACGGGTACGGGCCCGCCACCTCCGTCTCGGAGTGGGAGATCGACGTACCGCGCACCGGACTCGACCCGCGCCGGCCCGTCCCCGGGGACGGGGGGCGGATCGACCTGATCGACGAGGCCGAGGTCCGGGAGCTGGGCCCCGCCCTGCACGAGCGGGTGCGGGCGGCCACGCCCGGCGCGGTGAACCGCGACGCCCGCTATTGGCGGGTGATCACGGGCGTGGAGCACATGTCCCACAACACCTACACGCCGTCCTTCCACGCGGTGTACCGCACCGCGGAGGGTGAGGTGGCCGGCATGGTCCGGTACACCACGGACGACCACTGGACGGACGCGAAGATTCCGCAGAACACCCTGCAGGTCCGGCAGTTGCTCGCCCTCACCCCGGAGGTGGAGCGGGCGCTGTGGGGATTCCTGTGCTCCATCGACTGGGTGATGAAGGTCCGCACCGGCTACCGCGCCCCCGACGACCTCGTCCCCCGGCTGCTGCCCGACCCGCGCGCCGCCCGGCTGGTGACCTCGGCGGACTGGCTGTGGCTGCGGGTGCTGGACGTCGTACGGGCCCTGCGCGCGCGGACCTACGCCGTACCCGGGGTGCTCGTCCTGGAGGTCACCGACCCCTCCGGTCCGGCGGGCGGCCGCTACCGGCTCGACGCGGGCGCGGGGGACTGCGTACGCACGGAGGAGCCGGCCGACCTGCGCCTGGACGTGGGCACGCTGGGGTCGCTGTACCTGGGCGACGAGTCGGCGGTACGGCTGGCGGCGCTCGGCGCGGTCACGGAGGAGCGCCCGGGGGCGCTCGCGCTCGCGGACGCGGTGTTCCGCACGGCGCGCAGGCCGTGGTGCCCGGACATCTTCTGAGCGAACGATGAGCGGGCCCGACGGACATCACGAGGACTGAGGCAGTACGTGGCAACACTGGTGGAGACCCTGCGGGCGGCGGGCTGCGTCTTCGCGGAGGAGGAGGCGGAGCTGCTGACGGCCGCCGCCGAGGACGCGGGGCACCTGGAAGGGATGCTGGCCCGGCGGGTCGCGGGCGAACCGCTGGAACACGTCGTCGGCTGGGCGGAGTTCTGCGGGCTGCGCATGGCCGTCGGCGAGGGGGCCTTCGTGCCGCGCCGACGCAGCGAGTTCCTCGCGCAGGAGGCGGTGACGGCGGCCCGGCCCGGCGCGGTGGTCGTGGACCTGTGCTGCGGGGTGGGCGCGCTGGGCGCCGCCGTGGCCGCGCAGGTGCCGGGAGCCGAACTGCACGCGGCGGACATCGACCCGGCCGCGCTCGCCTACGCCCGGCGCAACGTGGCCCCGTACGGCGGCCGGGTGTGGGAGGGCGACCTCTACGCAGCCCTGCCCGCCGGGCTCCGGGGCCGGGTGGACGTCCTGGTGGTCAACGCCCCGTACGTCCCCACCGGGGAGATCGGCCTGCTCCCGCCGGAGGCCCGCGACCACGAACCGCCCGTCTCCCTGGACGGCGGCGCGGACGGCCTGAACGTCCACCGCCGGGTGGCCGCCGGCGCCCCGCCCTGGCTCGCCCCGGGCGGCACCCTGCTGATCGAGACGAGCGCCAGGCAGGCCCCGCTCACGGCCTCCTCCCTGACCTCGGCGGGCCTGTCGGTCCGCGCGGTGACCTCCGAGGAGTACTACGCGACGGTGATCATCGCGACGGCGCCGTAGGCCGCGTCCCGGTCCACAGGGGTGGGAGTTATTGCAAGCAGCTGCTTGCAATAGTTAGCAAGGTGCGGCAGGATCGGGTCATGGCATCGCTCAACGTCGGCAACCTCGGCGAGTACCTCCGCGAGCAGCGGCGGCAGGCGCAGCTTTCGCTGCGGCAGCTGGCCGATGCGGCGGGGGTGTCGAATCCGTACCTCAGTCAGATCGAGCGCGGACTGCGCAAGCCGAGCGCGGACATCCTGCAGCAGCTCGCCAAGGCGCTGCGGATCTCCGCCGAGACGCTGTACGTACAGGCCGGGATCCTGGACGAGCGGGACCGGGACGCCGTGGAGACGAGGGCCGCGATCCTCGCCGACCCGTCCATCAGCGAGCAGCAGAAGCAGGTGCTGCTCCAGGTCTACGAGTCCTTCCGCAAGGAGAACGCCGCGGAGGCCGCCGCGGAGAACGCGGCGGACGGCGGCGGTAGCGGTGGCGATGCCGGGACGAGCCCTACGCACTGAGTAAGAACTGAGCACGAACCAAGACCGTGATCCGGGAGGACCACCACATGGCCATCGCCGATGACCTGAAGAAGACCCTCACCGACCCGACCCCCCTCTACTTCGCCGCCGGCACCGCCGACCTGGCCGTGCAGCAGGCCAAGAAGGTGCCCGGGCTGATCGAGCAGCTGCGCGCCGAGGCCCCCGCGCGCATCGAGGCCGTGAAGAACACCGACCCGAAGGCCGTGCAGGAGAAGGCCAGGGGGAAGGCCAAGGAGGCGCAGGAGGCGGTCACCGCCACGGTCGCCGAGGTGCTCGGCGCGATCGACGCGAAGAAGCTCGGGGAGACCGCCCAGGACCTGGCGCTGCGCGGGGTCGGCGTGGCCGCCGAGTACGCGGTCAAGGCCAAGGAGGCCTACGACAAGGTCGCCGAGCACGGCGAGCAGACCGTGCGGGCGTGGCGCGGCGAGGTCTCCGAGGAGATCGTCGACATCGCCGTGGTCGTGGAGCCGGAGGCCGCCGCGCCGGTGGCGGAGGAGCCCGCTGCGGAGCCCGCGGCGAAGAAGGCTCCGGCCCGCAAGGCCGCGGTCAAGAAGGCCGCCGCCGAGCCGGCCGACGAGAGCTGACGCGAGCTGACGTCCGCGCGGAACGACGTGACGGACCGGGCACCCGTGGGGCGTCCGGTCCGTTGTGGTTTGGGAACGGGACTCTGCCGGTAGCGTGGAGGCAGGCGGCATCCGGTCGAGTGAGGCGTGAGAAGGCGGTCAGGCGATGTTGATGAACGGGTTCAACAACGGAGTGCTCCCGTTGTTCGGGTACGCCATGCTCGGGCTCGCCGTGGTGGCCTTCGTGCTGGCGCTGACGGCGCGCGAGGACGCGTACCGGGCGGCCGGCAAGCAGACCAAGACCTTCTGGCTGGTGATCCTCGGGATCACGGTGGTCGTGGACTTCTTCCTGGGGATGCTCTTCCTGCAGATCGCCGGGCTGGTCGCGAGCATCGTGTTCTTCGTGGACGTGCGCCCGGCGCTCAAGGAGGTCTCGGGCGGCGGTGGCCGGCGGGGCGGCAGCAGCAGCGACGGGCCGTACGGGCCCTACAACGGCGGACGGTAGGCGGTAGCCCTGGGGTGACCGCAGGCCCCGTCAGCCCTCGGCGCGGGAGAGCAGGACGACGGCGACGTCGTCCGTCAGCTCCCCGCCGTTGAGGCGGCGGGCTTCGGTCACGGAGGCTTCGAGTAGGCCCTCGCCGCTCAGCCCGTCGGCCAGGTGGCGGTTGATCATCTCGACCATGCCGTCCTGCCCGAGCCGTTCCTTGCCCCGGCCGATCCGGCCCTCGATCAGGCCGTCGGTGTAGAGCATCAGGCTCCACGTGCCGCCCAGCTCCACCTGGCGGCGCGGCCAGCGGGCCCGGGGCAGCAGGCCGAGCGCCGGGCCGCTGTTCTCGTACGGGAGCAGCCGCGCGGGGCGGCCCGGGCGGGAGATCAGCGGCGCCGGATGGCCCGCGAGGCACAGGCCCGCGCGCCGGCCGTCGGGGGCGATGTCCACCGTGCACAGCGTCGCGAAGATCTCCTCGCAGGGGCGCTCGACTTCGAGGACCTCCTGCAGGGTGGCGAGCAGGTCGTCGCCGCACAGGCCGGCCAGGGTGAGCGCCCGCCAGGCGATGCGCAGCTCGACGCCGAGGGCGGCCTCGTCGGGCCCGTGGCCGCAGACGTCGCCGATCATCGCGTGGACGGTGCCGTCGGGGGTGCGGACGGTGTCGTAGAAGTCCCCGCCGAGGAGCGCGCGGCTGCGGCCGGGGCGGTAGCGGGCGGCGAAGCGGAGGTCGGAGCCCTCCAGGAGCGGGTGCGGGAGCAGTCCGCGCTCCAGGCGGGCGTTCTCCTGGGCCCGAAGTTTCGATTCTGCAAGCTTGTACTGGGCGATGTCCGCCCGCTTTCTCTCCACCGCGTAGCGGATGGCGCGGCTGAGCAGCCGCCCGTCGAGCTCGTCGCGGAACAGGAAGTCCTGGGCCCCCACGCGTACGGCCTCCGCGGCGCGCTCCGCGTCCTCCTCGGAGGTGAGTACGAGGACGGCGTGCCGCGGGGCGATGCGGAGGACCTGGCGCAGGGCGCCGAAGGGGTCGGCGGCGTCCCCGCCGGCGGCCGCTCCGCCGCCGTGCGGGAGCGCGAGGTCGAGCAGGACGCAGTTCACGTCGGGGGTGAGCAGCCGGGCCGCTTCCGTGAGGTTGCGGGCGCTGCGCAGCCGGATGCGGTGTCCGTCGGCGTCGAGGATCTCGGGGACGGTGAGGCCGCCGGCGGGGTCGTCCTCGATCACCAGCAGGGTGAGCGATGACATGCCGCCCGGGCCGCTCTCGGTGGCCGGGATGTCCCTCTGCCGCGGTACGGGTACGGGCATCGTCTCCGGTTCCTTCCCGCCCCCTCGGGGGTTCGCTCGTCCGGCGACCCTAGCCGCGGGAGGAGGGAAGCGGAATGGCGGGCCGGGCGCGGGTCTCCGGCATATGCCGTTATCGGGTGGGAAAGTCCGCGTCGGGGAATGACCAACGTCACGGCGCAGGGGTACGGCATCCCGCCCACCGAGACGTGCCTCCGCCGGGGCGGTGGTTCCCGGTGGGCGGGCCGCCGCTACGCGTCCGGCCGGACCACGGCCTTGATCGGCATGGAGCCCGCGCCCGCCATGGTGACGTTGCGGCCGGGGCGGGGGGCGTGGACCATCGCGCCGTCCCCGACGTACATCCCGACGTGGCTCGCGTCGTCGAAGTAGATGATCAGGTCGCCCGGCCGCATGTCCTTGACCGCGATCTTCGGCAGCCGCAGCTGTTCCTGCGAGGTGCGCGGGATCGTCCTGCCCGCCGCGAGCCAGGCCTGCGAGGTCAGCCCGGAGCAGTCGAAGGAACCGGGTCCCTCCGCGCCCCACACGTACGGCTTCCCTATCTGGGCGACGGCGTACTGCACGGCCCGCCCGCCCGCGTCGGTGGCCGCCGCGCCCGGGTTGCCGGTCATCGCGCCCGTGGACAGCCAGTCCCGCTGCGCCTGGCGCTGCGCTTCCGCCTCGAGCTCCAGCAGCCGGGCCTTCTGCTCGGCCTCCAGCTTGCTCTCGAGCTCCTCCGCCGCCTTGATCTTGTCCTCGACCTGCTTCTTCGCGGCCTCCTGCTTGACCCGGTTGGCCTCCAGGGTCTCCCAGTGCGCGCTCGCGTCCTGCGCGTACTGCTGCAAGTCGGTCTGGGTCCGGTTCAGTTCGGAGAGCAGGTCCGAGGTGGCCTTCTCGCCCTGGCGCAGCCGGTCGTTGCCGTCCAGGAACTGCGTCGGGTCGTCGCTCAGGGCCAGCTGCGCGCCGGGCGGCAGGCCGCCCGAGCGGTACTGGGCGCGGGCGGCGGCGCCCGCGCGGCTCTTCAGGACGGTGATGCGGTCCTGGCCGGTCTGGACCATGTTGGCGATCAGCACGATCTTTTCGGACTGCGTCCTGGCCTCGCTCTCCGCCAGGTTGAAGGCGTCCGTGGCGGTGCCGGCCTCGCGGTAGAGGCCCTCGATCTCCTTGCGGACCTGCTCCAGGGACTTGCCCGTCCGGGGCTCCGGAGCGGCGAACGCGGTGCCGGCGAGTGCGCCGGGCGCGGACAACAGCGCCATCGCGCACAGCAGAGTGAGGGCGATCGATCCCCGTCGTCGTTTCCTCATGGTCCCCCCAGACACCGGATTGACTAATCGTCAGTAACTTGTCATTGCCTTCGGGATGGTGCCACGAGTCGGTGAATTCCAACACCCTTGTGGATATCCATCCGATGCGCCCCGATCGCCCCAGTGGCCCCTCCAGCCCCCCTGGCCACGGCGACAGGGTCACCCCGAAGGCCTCAACGCCTCCCACTGCACCGTGAGTTCCCCCTGACGCCACCGCACCGGCCCGTCCGCCAGCGGCCAGTCCGCGGCCAGCGCCCGCGCCGTGCGGATCCAGCGCTGCCGCGCGCCGTACGAGGCGTACGGGGCCGCCGCCGCCCACGCCCGGTCGAAGTCGCGCAGGAACGCGTGCACCGGCTCGCCCGGCACGTTGCGGTGGATCAGCGCCTTCGGCAGCCGCTCCGCCAGGTCGGAGGGGCGCTCCAGGGAGCCCAGCCGGGTCGCGAAGGTCACCGTGCGCGCCCCTTCGGGCCCGAGCGCGACCCAGACGTGCCGCCGCCCGATCTCGTCGCAGGTCCCCTCCACCAGCAGCCCCTCGGGAGCCAGTCGGGCACGCAGCCGCTCCCACACCGCCTCGACCTGCTCCTCGTCGTACTGGCGCAGCACGTTCGCCGCCCGGATCAGCGCCGGCCTGACCCCGCCCTCCAGCGGCACCTCGAAGCCGCCGTGCCGGAAGCTCAGGCCCTCCCGCTCGTACGGCTTCGCGCCCGCCACCCGGGCCGGTTCGATCTCGATGCCGACCACGCGCACTCGCGGGGCCGCCTCCCGCAGCCGGGCCAGCAGTTCCACCGCGGTCCAGGGCGCGGCCCCGTAGCCGAGGTCCACCGCGACCGGGTCGTCCGCGCGCCGCAGCGCCGCCCCGTGCGTGGCCGCGATCCAGCGGTCCATGCGGCGCAGCCGGTTCGGGTTCGTCGTCCCGCGGGTCACCGTGCCGACGGGGCGACGAGGGGGAGGGGTGGAGCGGGAGGCCATGTGCAGAGAGTAAGCGGAGGGTTCCCGCCCGATAAAAATCCGGCACGGCCGCAGGAAAACCGCCCGTCCCGGAATGCGGGAGACGGCCGTCCGGGTTGCACTCCTAGAAGAGCGCGACAGCGCTCTCCGCGTCATGCCGTCCGAGCGAGAGGAACTGCTCCCTTGAGCCAGTACGTGTCCCGCATCGGCGGCAGCATCGGCGGCCGGTTCGCCGCGGCCCGTTCCGGCACCCGCCACGAGCCGCCCCGCCTGCGCCTGCCCGCCGCCGTCGGCGGCCACCGCAAGCCGCGCCGCGTCGCCATGCTCAGCGTGCACACCTCGCCGCTGCACCAGCCCGGCACCGGCGACGCCGGCGGGATGAACGTGTACATCGTGGAGCTGGCCCGGCGCCTCGCCGCGATCAACATCGAGGTCGAGATCTTCACCCGGGCCACCACCGGCGGCCTGCCGCCCGTGGTCGAGCTCGCGCCCGGAGTCCTCGTACGGCACGTGGATGCGGGCCCGTACGAGGGCCTCGCCAAGGAGGAGCTGCCGGCCCAGCTGTGCGCCTTCACCCACGGTGTCATGCAGGCCTGGGCCCGCCACCGCCCCGGCTACTACGACCTGGTCCACTCCCACTACTGGCTCTCCGGCCACGTCGGCTGGCTCGCCGCCGAACGCTGGGGCGTCCCGCTCGTGCACGCCATGCACACCATGGCCAAGGTCAAGAACGCGGCGCTCGCCGAGGGCGACACCCCCGAGCCCGCCGCCCGCGTCATCGGCGAGACGCAGATCGTCGACGCCGCCGACCGGCTCATCGCGAACACCGCCGAGGAGGCCGACGAGCTCGTCCGCCACTACGCGGCCGACCCCGGCAAGGTCGCCGTCGTGCACCCCGGCGTGAACCTGGACCGCTTCACCGTCGCCGACGGCCGCGCCGCCGCCCGCGCCCGCCTCGGGCTGCCGCAGGACGCCGTCATCCCCCTCTTCGCGGGCCGCATCCAGCCGCTCAAGGCCCCCGACATCCTGCTGCGGGCCGTCGCGGAGCTGGTGGACCGGGAGCCGTCGCTGCGCTCCCGGCTCTTCGTGCCCGTCGTCGGCGGGCCGAGCGGCAGCGGGCTGGCGAAGCCGGAGGGGCTGCAGAAGCTCGCCGCGAAGCTCGGCATCGCGGACCTCGTGCACTTCCATCCGCCGGTCGCGCAGGACGCGCTCGCGGACTGGTTCCGGGCCGCGTCCGTGCTGGTCATGCCCTCGTACAGCGAGTCCTTCGGACTGGTCGCCATCGAGGCGCAGGCCACCGGCACGCCGGTGCTGGCCGCGGCCGTCGGCGGGCTGCCGGTCGCCGTCAACGACGGGGTGACGGGGATCCTCGTACCCGGCCACGATCCCGTCGACTACGCCCGCGAGCTACGGCGCTTCGTGGACGAGCCGGGGCTGTCGGACCGGATGGGCGCGGCGGCCGCGCGGCACGCGCAATTCTTCGGCTGGGACACCGCCGCGAGCGGCACGGCCGACGTGTACACGGGGGCGATGCACGATCACCGCCGTCACGTACGCTCCCACCATGGCTGACGCTGACACCACCTGCGCGATCATCGAAGCGACGCTGACCGGCGCGGAACTGAGCTGGGAGAGCCCCGAGCCCGGCTCCTACGTGGTCCAGCTCCCCGGCACCCGCAAGCTGAGCACCACCTGCTCGCTCAAGGCCGGGAAGCACTCCCTGTCGGTCAACGCCTTCGTGATCCGCCACCCGGACGAGAACGAGGCCGGCGTCCACCGGTGGCTGCTGGAGCGCAACCTCAAGCTCTACGGCATGGCCTACGCGGTCGACGCGCTCGGCGACGTCTACCTGACGGCCCGCCTCCCCCTGTCGGTGATCACCCCCGACGACCTGGACCGGCTGCTCGGCACCGTCCTGGAGGCCGCGGACGGGGCCTTCAACACCCTGCTGGAGCTGGGCTTCGCGGGCGCGATCCGCCGGGAGTACGAGTGGCGGGTCTCGCGGGGCGAGTCCACGCGCAACCTGGACGCCTTCAAGCACCTGACGCGGCCTTCGAGCACCTGACGCGGCCGTCAGGCGCCTGACGCGGCCGTCGGCGTAGCCGGTGCGGCGCCGTTGCCGGGGGCGCTGCCCCCGGCCCCCCGCGCCTCGAACGCCGGCGGGGCCGGAACTTCCGGGAGCCCCCTCATCAGCAGCCAGTAGCCCGCCGCCGCCACCGTGCCCAGGGCCGCCGTCGCGCCCCACAGCCAGGCCGCGCCGAACTGCTCGATCGTGTAGCCCGCCATCAGCGGTGCGATCAGCGAGGCCACCGCCCACGACATCGTGTACATGCCCTGGTAGCGGCCGCGCCCGTGCGTCGGGGAGAGCTGCGCGACCAGGCCCATCTGGGTCGGCGAGTTGACGATCTCGGCCAGTGTCCACACGCAGACGGTCAGCGCCAGGCTCCACACCGAGCCGCCGAAGGCCGTCAGCCCGAAGCCGTACCCGGCCAGCAGCGCCGAGATCACCAGCAGCTTCTGCGGATCGCGGTGCTCGATGAACCGGGTGACCGGGATCTGCAGCAGCACGATCAGCACGCCGTTGACGGCGATGACCAGCCCGTAGTCGGCCGTGGAGAACCCGGCTTCGCCCATCGCGAGCGGCAGTCCGAACGAGCCCTGCATGAAGATCACCGAGATCAGGAACGACAGCCCGACCACGCCCATGAACCGGCCGTCCCGCAGCACCGTCCCGAGGCCCGGCTCCGGCTCGGCGGCCGCCTTCTCCGCCGCCGTCCTCTCCGGCCGGGACTCCGGCAGCTTGAGGTAGACGAGCACCGCGCACACCAGCGTCAGGGCCGCCTCGCCGAGGAACCCGGCCAGATAGCTGTACTCCGCGACGAAGCCCGCCACCATCGAGCTGATGGCGAAGCCGAGGTTGATGGCCCAGTAGTTCAGCGCGAAGGCCCGTACCCGGTCCTCCGGGCGGACGATGTCGGCCATCATCGCCTGCACCGCCGGCCGCGAGGCGTTGGAGGTCATGCCGACCAGCAGCGCCACCGCGGCGATCGCCGCCGGGTGCTCCATGAACCCGAGCAGGGCCACCGAGAACGCGGTCGACGCCTGCGCCACCATCAGCGTGGGCCGCCGGCCCAGCCGGTCCGTGAGCACGCCGGCCACGAGCGAGGACACCACACCGCCGAGCCCGTGCAGGGCCACCACAAGTCCCACGAAGGAGGCCGAATAGCCCCGCTCCAGGGTCAGGTACAAGGTCATGAATGTGGCGACGAAGGCCCCGAGCCTGTTGACCAGCGTGCTCGTCCAGAGCCACCAGAACTCCCGGGGCAGACCCGCCACGCTCTCGCGGGCGGCCCGTCTCACACTGGCAACGGACATATGGAATCCCCCCGGAGATGTAAGCGTCCCTCTACTCGTTCGGACCCTACGGACCGGGGCTCCGCGGAGCCACTGGATTGACGGCTGCCGTCAATCGGGGACCGTCCACACGCCGTATACAACGCGCGCGGGGGACCGGGCGCGTCCATTAGGCTCGTACGCATGGCCGACGCACCGTACAAGCTGATCCTCCTCCGCCACGGCGAGAGCGAATGGAACGCGAAGAACCTGTTCACCGGCTGGGTGGACGTCAATCTCAACGAGAAGGGCGAGAAGGAGGCAGTCCGCGGTGGCGAACTCCTGAAGGACGCCGACCTTCTCCCCGACGTGGTCCACACGTCCCTCCAGAAGCGCGCGATCCGCACCTCCCAGCTCGCGCTGGAGGCCGCCGACCGCCACTGGATCCCGGTCCACCGCTCCTGGCGCCTGAACGAGCGCCACTACGGCGCCCTCCAGGGCAAGGACAAGGCCCAGACCCTCGCCGAGTTCGGCGAGGAGCAGTTCATGCTGTGGCGCCGCTCGTACGACACCCCGCCGCCGGCGCTCGAGGACGGTACGGAGTTCTCGCAGTCCGGGGACCCGCGCTACGCCTCCATCCCGCCGGAGCTGCGCCCGCGCACGGAGTGCCTGAAGGACGTCGTCGTCCGCATGCTCCCGTACTGGTACGACGCGATCGTCCCGGACCTGCTCGACGGCAAGACCGTCCTGGTCGCCGCGCACGGCAACTCCCTGCGCGCGCTGGTCAAGCACCTCGACGGGATCTCCGACGCCGACATCGCCGGCCTGAACATCCCGACCGGCATCCCGCTCTCCTACGAGCTGGACGCCGACTTCAAGCCCCTCAACCCGGGCGGCACCTACCTCGACCCGGACGCCGCCGCGGCCGCCATCGAGGCCGTCAAGAACCAGGGCAAGAAGTAACACCCGAAGCGATCATGCCCCCGACCCGCGCACACGGCGCGGATCGGGGGCATTCGTCTGCCCCGGGCGGATACTTCGGCGGAATTTCGGTCGTGCGAGGGACCGGGAGACGGGAAGAATTCCGGGTGCGGCAGGTCTGAGCGAGGGCGGGACCAGGGGGAGACATGGACGTACGGGCGTGAGCCGGCGGCGGTACGTGGCCAGGGGAGTGCCGGGCGGCTACCGGATCTGGGACAACAAGGGGCGCCACTGGTGGGGCGACCACTACGAGCTGTGCCCGGACGACCTGCTCACCGAGCTCAACGGCGCGGCCGACCACGCGAAGATCACCGCGCTCCTCAAGCGGTACCGGGCTCTGAAGCGGTGACCCCTGCGTCCCGCGCCCCGCGGGCGGCGATCCTGCGGGCCGTCTCCGCACGCCACGCGGCCGCGTTGGTGCCGTCGAGCTGACCGGCGAAGGCGCGGTACGCCGCGGCCACCAGCGCGTCCGGGGCGTCCGGGCGGGCCCGGGCGATCGCCCACAGGGCGTTCTCGGTCGGGGTGTCGAGCCCCGTCTCGGTGCGGACGCCGCGCCCCGACAGCACGTCCGTCAGGACGCTGTCGAAGTTGCGCCGCAGCTGCTCCCTGCTGGGACGGCCGTAGCGCACGGCCCCCTCCTCCGTCTGCTCGTCCTGCTCGATGCGAAGGGCCCCGGCCGACGGTGTCGCGGGCGGGGCCCTTCGCGTACGGGAAGCCGGGCGCGGGTGGCCTCAGCCGCCGCACTGGCAGGGGGCGCCGGACTGGCACCCGCAGCCGCAGCCCGAGCCGCAGCCGCAGGCCGCGAGCAGGGGCAGGCTCAGGCGCAGGCCCTCCGGGGGCTGCGCTTCCTGCTCCGGGGTGATGGGGACGGGGGAATCGGGCATGGATCCTCCTCGTAGGCGTTGTGCCTTCGCCTCATTCATGCCCAGCCGGGCCCCCGAGTCAACGGCGCATTGGGGGCTCGTTGTTGATCCCGTCCCGGTCGGCCCGTCCGGCTCAGACGCCCTCGACCTGCGTGGGTGCCTGGAGCTCGTCCGCGTGCTCGCCCGTGACCAGGTAGACCACGCGCTTGGCGACCGACACCGCGTGGTCCGCGAAGCGCTCGTAGTAGCGGCCCAGCAGGGTCACGTCGACCGCGGTCTCGATGCCGTGCTTCCAGCGGTCGTCCATCAGGTGCTGGAAGAGGGTGCGGTGCAGCTGGTCCATCTCGTCGTCGTCCTGCTCCAGCTGGAGCGCCAGGTCGACGTCCTTCGTGATGATGACCTCGGCCGCCTTCGCCATCAGCCGCTGCGCGAGCTGCCCCATCTCCAGGATGGTCGCGTGCAGGTCGCGCGGGACCGCCGTGTCGGGGAAGCGGAGCCGGGCGAGCTTGGCCACGTGCTGCGCCAGGTCGCCGGAACGCTCCAGGTCGGCGCTCATGCGCAGCGAGGTGACCACGATGCGCAGGTCGGTGGCGACCGGCTGCTGGCGCGCGAGCAGCGCGATGGCACGGGCCTCCAGGTCGTGCTGGAGATCGTCCACCTTCTGGTCGGCGGCGATGACGCTCTCCGCGAGCTTCAGGTCGGCGTCGAGCATCGAGGTCGTGGCCCGCCCGATGGCGGAGCCGACCAGCCGGGCCATCTCGACCAGGCCCTCACCGATCGAGTCCAGTTCCTCGTGGTACGCGTCACGCATGTCTCGTGTCCCTCTCTCGACCTACTACTGCCTACTGCAAGTACTGCCCGGAGCGGGCCGGTGTGCGGCCATCGGCCCCACGTTGCCACGGTGAACCCCGAACGCGACGGACTCCGGCACCACAAGTGAATCAGCACGGTCGTCAGGGTGAACTCTGGGCGACGACTGTTCGAGGTGCCACCCGAACGGCTGTGGAAGTGTCTCCCCACCTGCTTAACCTGGAGTCATGGACGTGAACGCGGCGGTCGCCGCAGCTGCAGCGATCGCCGGTCTTTGCACCGGTGTGATCGCGATGCTGGCGTTCCGCTGGAGCGAGCGCGACCAGGCCCGCCCCACCCGGAGCTCCATGCGCCCCGACATCAATGCGGTGCTCCCACCCGGAGTGGACACCGTCCTCTCCGTCCTCCGGTCCTCCGCCGTCGTGCTCGACGAGGGGGACGCGGTGGTCAAGGCCAGCTCGGCGGCCTATGCCCTCGGCCTGGTCCGCGGCGGCAAGCTCGCCGTGGAACCCATGCTCCACATGGCCCGCGACACCCGTCGCGACGGGGAGATACGCCAGGTCGAGCTCGATCTGCCCCGGCGCGGCACCGGCCGCGGCGAGGCGCTCGCCGTCTCGGCGCGCGTCGCCCCGCTCGGCTCCCGGCTGGTGCTCCTCCTCGTCGAGGACCTCACCGAGGCCCGCCGCATCGAGGCGGTGCGCCGCGACTTCGTCGCGAACGTGTCGCACGAGCTCAAGACCCCGGTCGGCGCGATCTCCCTGCTCTCCGAGGCGGTCATGGACGCCTCGGACGACCCCGAGGCCGTGGAGCGCTTCGC
Source organism: Streptomyces sp. TBY4 (assembly GCF_024213195.1). GTDB lineage: Bacteria > Actinomycetota > Actinomycetes > Streptomycetales > Streptomycetaceae > Streptomyces. The sequence continues at coordinate 66,240 of NZ_JANAVF010000018.1, forward strand.
CGGCCGCATGCAGATCGAGGCCACCCGCCTGATCAACCTCGTACAAGAACTCATCGACCTCTCCCGGGTACAGAACGACGACCCCCTGGAGGACGCGGAACCCGTCCGTGTGGACACGCTCGTGGCCGAGGCCATAGACCGCTGCCGCCACACGGCCTCCGCGAAGCAGATCACCATGGCCGCCGGCGGCACCGCCGACCTGCGGGTATGGGGAAACCGGGGGCAGCTCGCGGCCGCCCTCGGAAACCTGGTCGAGAACGCCGTCAACTACAGCCCGGCCCGCACCCGCGTCGGCATCGCCGCGCGCCGGGTCACCGCGCCGGGTGGAGACTTGATCGAGATAGCCGTGACCGACCAGGGCATCGGCATCCCGGAAAAGGACCGCGAGCGCATCTTCGAACGCTTCTACCGTGTGGACCCGGCCCGCTCCCGCGCCACGGGAGGAACCGGCCTGGGCCTTGCGATCGTGAAGCACGTAGCGGCGTCGCACGGCGGGGAGGTGTCGGTCTGGAGCTCGGAGGGCCAGGGGTCCACCTTCACCCTGCGCCTCCCCGAAGCGGCCGCGTCCGCCTCGGCCTCCAAGCCCGCCAAACCCCTGCTCGAACCTCAAACCGCACCAGCCATCCCTGCCCCGGAGGTCCTTCCGTGACCCGAGTGCTCGTCGTCGAGGATGAGGAATCCTTCAGCGACGCCCTGTCCTACATGCTCCGCAAGGAGGGCTTCGAGGTCGCTATCGCCGCGACCGGGCCCGACGGGCTCGACGAGTTCGAGCGCAACGGCGCCGACCTCGTCCTCCTCGACCTGATGCTCCCCGGGCTGCCCGGCACGGAGGTCTGCCGGCAGCTGCGCGGCCGCTCCAACGTCCCCGTGATCATGGTGACGGCCAAGGACAGCGAGATCGACAAGGTCGTCGGGCTGGAGATAGGAGCCGACGACTACGTCACGAAGCCCTTCTCCTCGCGGGAGCTGGTCGCCCGCATCCGCGCGGTCCTGCGCCGCCGCGGCGAGCCGGAAGAGGTCACCCCGGCGGCCCTGGAGGCGGGCCCCGTCCGGATGGACGTCGACCGCCACGTGGTCACCGTCGCCGGCGGCAAGGTGGACCTCCCGCTGAAGGAGTTCGACCTCCTGGAGATGCTGCTGCGCAACGCGGGCCGCGTACTGACCCGCATGCAGCTCATCGACCGGGTCTGGGGCGCCGACTACGTGGGCGACACCAAGACCCTGGACGTCCACGTGAAGCGCCTCCGCGCCAAAATCGAGCCGGACCCCGGCGCCCCGCGCTACCTGGTCACGGTCCGCGGCCTCGGCTACAAGTTCGAGCCGTAAACAGCGAGGCATGTACAGGAACGACCCCCGTCCGCTCGATGCGGACGGGGGCCGTTCCCGTTGTCTACGGTGCTGCGCGCCTCAGTGGCCGGTGCCGGTCGACGGGGACCCGGACGGGGTGCCCGCGTGCGAGGCCGAGGCCGCCGGGGACCCGGACGGGGTCGCCGAGGGGGAGCCGGAAGGCGCACCCGAAGCCGCACCCGAGGGGCTGCCGGACGGGGCGGGGCCGGCGGCCGGGGCGGCGGTCGGGCCGTAGGCCGCGTACATGCCGGTGGCGGGGACGACGAAGCCCTCCAGCTCGACGTCACCCGTGGTGCTCAGCTGGAAGACGATCTTCTGGACGTTGCCGTCCACGACGTCGGCGCCGTTCGCGATCACGGCGGAGGCGTTGCCCTTGCCGCCGATGACGACGGAGCCGCCGGCCGGGACGACCACCTTGGCGCCGCTGCCCGCGGGCTTCAGCGTCACGGTGCCCTTGCCGCCCGGAAGGGTGATGGCGTCGAGCGTCTGCTCCTTGGTGCCGTTGTTGAACACCGTCGCGGAGACCGCGGCCGGGCCCTTCTTGTCCTTCTCCTGGGTGATCACCAGAGCGTTCTGGACCTTGATGTCGCCCTTGGTGGTGGCGGCGTTGTCCGGCTTGACCTGGAGAGTCGGCGCATCGTGGCCCGCGGCGCAGGCGCCCAGCGAGACGAGCGAGAAGGCGACGGCGGTGGCGGCGAGGGCGCCGCGTCGAAGGCTGCGGCTCACGGGGGAGGCAACTCCTTGGACGTACGGAACGGAAGGGTGGACGCCTCAAAGCGGCGAAGTAAAGCCGCTCTAAGGATGTGTCAGCGCGCTTAGGTTACCGAGCCGCCGCCCCGCCCCCGCACCCGACCCTCCGCAGTGTGGGGCCGGGCCCTCCGCGGGGCCGCGACCCGCACCCGGGCCCGTACCCGCGGCCTCCGCCACGGCCCCGCCGGGGCCGGGTGATCTTTCATTCGTTAAAGGCCCGCTCGCAAAGGCCGGTGCCGCTCCGGTGATCAATTTCTGGATTTCATCGAACACCGCCCGGTGATCAATTCCGGGATTGGGCCGGAACGGGCCCGTACGGGTGGCCGCCAGTCGAACGGAGTAGTTCGGTTTCCCGCCCCGGAAACCGTCAAAACGGGACGTACGTCACATCGTCGCGGCTCCCGGGCAGGTGTAACGTAGCCGTTTCGGCTGGTCCGCACAGCGCCTCCGACCTGCGAATACCCCCCTCCGGAAGCCTCTCGCAGCACGTTCCTGTCGCTGTTGTCAAGCCCTGAGATGTGCCCTGACCTGCGAAAACGCCATTCATAACGGTCGATTCTCGTGTTACCCTGGATAGCCACGGAAGGGGTACCTGTCACATGACGTTCAAGGTTGGCGACACCGTGGTCTATCCCCATCACGGGGCCGCGCTGATCGAGGCCATCGAAACTCGCCAGATCAAAGGCGTGGACAAGACCTACTTGGTGCTCAAGGTCGCCCAGGGTGACCTGACCGTTCGCGTTCCCGCGGACAATGCGGAGTTCGTAGGTGTTCGCGACGTAGTCGGCCAGGACGGGCTGGACCGGGTCTTCGAGGTGCTTCGCGCACCGTACGCAGAAGAGCCGACGAACTGGTCCCGGCGCTACAAGGCAAATCTGGAAAAGCTCGCCTCTGGCGATGTCATCAAGGTCGCCGAGGTCGTCCGCGACCTGTGGCGTCGTGAGCGTGAGCGTGGGCTTTCCGCAGGTGAGAAGCGCATGCTCGCAAAGGCGCGCCAGATCCTGGTGAGCGAGCTCGCGCTCGCCGAGAACACCAACGAGGACAAGGCCGAGGCCCTCCTCGACGAAGTGCTCGCGTCCTGACGCGATCATTCGTACGCGTTGTCGTACACAGTTGTGCCGCGGTGCCCGCTGACAAGGAGACTTGTTGCCGGGCGCTGCGGCATGTCTGCGTCTGCACCCATGCCTGAACCACTACTGGCGTGCCGGGTCCGGGCAGCCGACTCGACCGGTCGTCACGGAAGGGGCGAGGGCGTCGCACCCGGCACCCTTCAGGCCATACCCATGTCGGCCGAAGTCACAAACCTGGCTCGGAGCTACTGATGTCTGACGAATCGCGCCCCCACCGCACCGCCGCGGTGATCCCGGCCGCCGGCCGCGGGGTCCGGCTCGGTCCCGGCGCCCCCAAGGCCCTGCGGACCCTGGGCGGCACGCCCATGCTCATCCACGCCGTACGCGCCATGGCGCGCTCCCGCGCGGTCGCGGTCGTCGTCGTCGTGGCGCCGTCCGACGGGACCGCCGAGGTGCGCCGGCTGCTCGACGAGCACGCCCTGCCCGAGCGCACGGAGATCCTGGTCGTCCCCGGCGGGGAGACCCGGCAGGAATCCGTACGCGCCGGCCTGGACGCGCTCCCGGCCGACATCACGGCCGTCCTCATCCACGACGCGGCCCGCCCGCTGGTCCCCGTGGACACCGTCGACTCCATCGTCGAGGCGGTCCGCGACGGCGCACCCGCCGTCGTGCCCGCCCTGCCGCTGGCCGACACCGTCAAGGAGGTCGAGCCCGGCCGGCCCGGCGAGCCCGAGCCGGTCGTCGCCACTCCCGTACGGGCCCGGCTGCGCGCCGTGCAGACCCCGCAGGGCTTCGACCTCGCCACGCTGCGGCTCGCGCACGAGAAGGTCGCGCTCGACGGTGAGGGCGCCACGGACGACGCCGGGATGGTGGAGCAGCTCGGCGTCACCGTCGTGGTGGTCCCCGGCCACGAAGAGGCCTTCAAGGTCACCCGCCCGCTCGACCTGGTCCTCGCCGAGGCCGTACTCGCCCGCCGGAGGGCCACTGATGCCTACTAGCCCCGCCCCCGCCCCCTTCCCGCTGCCGCAGGTCGGCATCGGCACCGACGTGCACGCCTTCGAGGCCGGCCGCGAGCTGTGGTGCGCCGGCCTGCTGTGGGAGGGCGAGGACGGCCTCGCCGGGCACTCCGACGGGGACGTCGCCGCGCACGCCGCGTGCGACGCCCTGTTCTCGGCGGCCGGCGTCGGCGACCTCGGCGCGCACTTCGGCACCTCCCGCCCCGAGTGGTCCGGCGCCGCCGGCGTCACCCTTCTGGCGGAGGCCGCCCGGATCGTCCGCGCCGAGGGCTTCGAGATCGGCAACATCGCGATCCAGGTGATCGGCGTACGCCCGAAGATCGGCAAGCGGCGCGAAGAGGCACAGAAGGCGCTCGCCGCGGCGGCGGGCGCCCCCGTCTCCGTATCGGGCACCACCACCGACGGACTGGGGCTCACGGGCCGCGCCGAAGGGCTCGCCGCCATCGCCACGGCCCTCGTGTACCGGACGAACCGGGCCTAGTACCCCGTACGGACACACCCCTCCCGCAGTTCCTCGCCAACAAAGCGGGCCCCGCGTACCGAAAGGGTCGCGGGGCACTGCTACAGGCGCACTACCCTGGATGCCGTGACTATTCGCCTGTACGACACCAGCGCCCGGCAGATCCGTGACTTCACCCCGCTCGTCCCGGGCTGCGTCTCGATCTACCTCTGTGGCGCCACCGTGCAGGCGGCTCCGCACATCGGGCACGTCCGCTCGTACCTGAACTTCGACATCGCGCGCCGCTGGTTCACCTACCGCGGGCTCGACGTCACCTTCATCCGCAACGTCACCGACATCGACGACAAGATCATCTGGAAGTCGGGCGAGCAGGGCCGCCCCTGGTGGTCCATCGGCTACGAGAACGAGCGCGCCTTCAACGATGGCTACAACGCGCTGGGCTGCCTCCCGCCCACGTACGAGCCGCGCGCCACCGGCCACGTGCCCGAGATGATCGAGATGATGCGCGGGCTCATCGAGCGCGGCCACGCGTACGAGGCCGACGGCAGCGTCTACTTCGACGTCCGCTCCTTCCCGGGCTACCTGGAGCTGTCGAACCAGAACATCGACGACCTGCGCCAGCCCGACGAGGGCGTCTCCGGCAAGCGCGACCCGCGCGACTTCGCCATGTGGAAGGCCTCCAAGCCGGGCGAGCCCGACTGGGAGACCCCGTGGGGCCGCGGCCGTCCCGGCTGGCACCTCGAATGCTCCGCGATGGCGCACAAGTACCTCGGCAGCGCCTTCGACATCCACGGCGGCGGGCTCGACCTGATCTTCCCGCACCACGAGAACGAGATCGCCCAGGCCAAGGCCTACGGCGACGAGTTCGCGAAGTACTGGATGCACAACGCCTGGGTCACCCTCTCCGGCGAGAAGATGTCCAAGTCGCTCGGAAACTCCGTCCTCGTCTCCGAGATGCTCAAGGTCTGGCGCCCGATCGTGCTGCGCTACTACCTCGGCACCCCGCACTACCGCTCGATGATCGAGTACAGCGTGGAGTCCCTGCGCGAGGCCGAGTCCGGCTTCGCGCGCATCGAGGGCTTCATCCAGCGCGTCATCGAGAAGGCCGGCAAGCCCGTCGAGCCCGCCGCCGAGGTCCCGCCCGCCTTCGCCGAGGCGATGGACGACGACCTGGGCGTCCCGCAGGCGCTCGCGATCATCCACACCACCGTCCGCCAGGGCAACAGCGCGCTCGCCGCCGACGACAAGGACGCGGCCATCGCGCGCCTGTCGGAGGTACGGGCCATGCTGGGCGTCCTCGGACTCGACCCCCTCGACCCGCACTGGGCGGGCGAGGCCGACCGCGGCGAGGACCTCCACGGAGCCGTGGACACCCTCGTGCGCCTGGTCCTGGAGCAGCGCGAGTCCGCCCGCGCCCGCAAGGACTGGGCCACCGCCGACGCCATCCGCGACCAGCTCCAGCAGTCCGGCCTGGTCATCGAGGACAGCCCCACCGGACCCCGATGGACGCTCGGCCCCCGCTGATCCCACCGGAGCAGTCCCGTTGTGCCGCTCGGCACCCTGAGCCGCACACTCTTCATACGTACATATCGCAGCACCAACGAAACAGGTAGAGGTCATGGCCGGGAACAGCCAGCGCAGGAACCGCCGCACGTCCAACAAGAAGGGCGCGACGGTCGGCAGCGGTGGCCAGCGGCGCAAGGGCCTCGAAGGCAAGGGCCCCACGCCCAAGGCCGAGGACCGCAAGAAGCACAAGGCCAACCGCATCGCGGGCGCCATGGCCCGCCAGGCGGCCAAGCGCCGCCCGGCGCCCCGCCGCGGCGGCCCCAAGGGCTCCAGCGAGATGGTCGTCGGCCGCAACCCGGTCTTCGAGGCGCTGCGCGACGGCGTACCGGCCGTCACCCTGTACGTCCAGCAGTTCATCGACAACGACGAGCGCGTCCGCGAGGCCCTCCAGCTCGCGGCCGAGCGCGGCAACATCAACCTGATGGAAGCCCCGCGCCCCGAGCTCGACCGCCTCACCAACGGGCTCAACCACCAGGGCCTGGTCCTCCAGGTCCCGCCGTACGAGTACGCGCACCCGGAGGACCTCACCGCCTCCGCGTACGACAACGGCGAGGACCCGCTCATCGTCGCCCTCGACGGCGTCACCGACCCGCGCAACCTCGGCGCGATCGTCCGCTCCGTCTCCGCCTTCGGCGGCCACGGCGTGGTCATCCCCGAGCGCCGCGCCGCCGGCATGACCGCCGGTGCCTGGAAGTCCTCCGCCGGCACCGCGGCCCGTACGCCGGTCTCCCGGGTCACCAACCTGACCCGCGCCATCCAGGACTACAAGAAGGCCGGCATCACCGTCGTCGGCCTCGCCGCCGAGGGCACCCACGAGGTGCACGAGCTGGAGGCGCTGGGCGGCCCCGTCGTCATCGTCGTCGGCTCCGAGGGCAAGGGCCTCGGCCGTCTCGTCGGCGAGAACTGCGACTACCTCGTGCGCATCCCGATGCCGGGCGGCGCCGAGTCGCTCAACGCCGGTGTCGCCGCGGGCGTCGTGCTCTACGAGGCCTCCCGCCGCCGCGCCACCCGCGGCCGCGCCTGAGCCGCCGCTTGATCCACTTGGCTCAGCGGATGTGACCCGTGAGCGTGCCACCCCGCCCTCCGTGGGCGGGGTGGCTTGATTTGACGGGTCTCGGACACATCACTGCTGTCAAGGCAGTGTCCTAAACACTCATCACTCGGTTAGATGAGTGTGGACACCAGAACGCCAGGGTTCGACGACCAGCCCGCGCTGAGCATGGTCAAGGTGCCGTGCGACCCCGCACAGGTCATCGTCAACCACGCCAGCTTCCGCGTGCGGCTCGCTCCGAGCCCCAGCGCGCGTCCCAGGCCCTTGGGCGCCCCCGGGCTCGCCCCGGCACTCGGCGGGGCCCTCGCGGCCGCCGGAGCCGGAGCCGCCCGCCGCCGGCCCGTCGTCTGGAGCGGCAAGTCCGCCCCCGGCGACGCCGCCGCCAGCGCCGCCATGGGCGGCCTCCTCCAGGCCGTGCGCGAGCACGGGCGCGGCCACGCCGGCCGCGACGAGTACGACGGCGGGGCCACCCAGACCATCCCGCGCATCGACCTCGCACACGACCTCGCGGACGACACCCTCGCCACCCCGACCGTCATCGGGCAGCGCAGCTACGGGGATGCCGAGGAAACCCGGCTGCAGCCCGTGGTGGGGGGCCTCTCCCACCCCCACGAGGCCTACGACGCCGCCTACGCCGAGGGCGGCTCCGCGGACTCCCGCCGGGCCCAGGGCGACGCCCGCGCGCAGGCTTCGTACTACCCCGGCCGCCGCATGAACCTCGGCGTCGTGCTGCTCCCGCTGCGCGTCTTCCTCGGCTTCATCTCCATCTACGCCGGCATGGGCAAGCTCTGCGACCCCGTCTACTTCGACGGCGGCGAGCGCGGCTCCATGGTCACCTGGCTGCACACCCTGCAGCCGTGGGCGCTCGCCGAACCGCTGCGCGACTTCGCGCTGGCCCACCCGGTGGGCGCCGGCCTCAGCGTGGCGTTCCTCCAGGTCATCGTGGGCGTGCTGACGGTCTTCGGCCTGTGGCAGCGGTTCGCCGCCTGCTTCGGCGCGCTGCTGTCCGCCGCGCTGCTGATGACGGTGAGCTGGAAGACCGTCCCCGCCTACGACGCGCCCGACATCATCTACCTCGCCGCCTGGAGCCCGCTGATCATCGCGGGCGCCCCCGTCTACTCCCTGGACGGCCGCCTCGCCGGCGAGGCCTGGCGCACCCTGGGCCCGCGTTCCGAGGTCTGGCGGCTGCGCCGCCGGGTCCTGCGCCGCGGGGCCGTCATGGCCAGCGTCATCTGCGGGCTCACCCTCCTGATCGGCTCGCTCCTCGGCGGCGCCGTCCGCTCCACCACCGTGGTCACCGTGCCCGGACCGGGCGAGGCCCCGACCAACTACCTGCCCGGGCGGCCGCTGCCCAGCACCCCCAAGCAGCAGCAGCCCGTACGCCCCACCCCCTCGAAGCAGGCCGCGCAGCCCTCGGCCGGAGCCTCCTCCCCGGCCGCGAAGACCGGGCGCGGCACCGCCGGTACGAGCTCCCCGACCGCGGGCTCCGGCTCGCCCAGCGCCACCCGCGGCTCCACCAGCGGCAGCCAGACCCCGCGCACCACCCCCCGCCAGTCCAGCCCGCAGAAGCCCCCGGCCAGCTCCACGGGAACCCGCGGCGGCTCCTCCGGCGGAGGAGCGGGGAGCACCGAGCCGAAGCAGCCCGGACTGGTGGGCGGCCTCCTCGGCTGACGGACACACCACACGCACGTGGAGCGGGGCCCGGCACGCAGTCGCGTACCGGGCCCCGCTCCTTGTGCTGCTCCCGCAGCGTGAGGCGCTACGTGGCGTTCTGCGCGGCCAACTCCCGTGCCGCCTCGGTGAGGTCCTTCGCCGTGTCGATCGCCCGCCAGTAGGCCCCCTGGGGCAGCGGGAAGCCGGCGAGGCGCCGCTCGCGGGCCAGGCGCGGGAAGGTCGTCCGCTCGTGGTCCCCCAAATCGGGGAGCAGGGCGGCGAATTCGGGACCGAAGACGTACACCCCGGCATTGACCGGGTACGGGGACTGCGGCGCCTCGATGAAGTCCAGTACGTGCCCGTACTCGTTGATCTCCACCACCCCCCACGGAATGCGCGGGCGGGCGAGCGCGAGGGTGGCCGTGGCGCCGCGCTCGGTGTGGAAGGCGGCCATCTCGCGCAGCGAGAAGCGGGTCCACACGTCGCCGTTGGTCGCATACCAGGAGCGGTCGGGGTGCGGGAGGTGCCGGGCGGCGTACTTCAGGCCGCCGCCCCGGCCCAGCGGCTCGGTCTCCACGACGGTGGTCACCCGGAGCGGCAACGGGGCCTCGGCCAGCCACTCCTGGAGCACTTCGGCGAGGTGCCCGCAGGAGACCACCGCGTCCGTCACCCCCTCCGAGGCCAGCCACGCGAGCTGGTGCCCGATGATCGGGATCCCCGTACCGGGGATCTCCACCATCGGCTTGGGGCGGTCGTCCGTGTACGGCCGCAGCCGCGAACCCTGGCCCCCCGCCAGGACGATCGCCTGGGTCGGGGAGGCCGGGAACGCGGCCGCGTCGGGTCGGTCGGAACGCTCGGAACCGGTCATGTCGTTGTCGGTGCTGCGGCGGCGGCCGTCAGCCCATGGAGGCGACGCCGGACGCGTACGAGGTGTCGCACACCGGCCGGGCGAACGACTGGGCCTTCGTGGGCCCGTAGGCGTCCACCGCGGCCCGCCCGAGGGCGCGCGCGATCCCCACGCAGTGCTCCGCGAGGGACGGCCGCCGGTCGACCTCCTGCTGGAGGTGGGTGAGGACGTCACCCGGCTGCTCGCCCTGCTGGATCTCGCTCAACAGCTTTTCGCGCAGCACGTCCTGGGCGGCGCGCGGCTTCGCGGGGACGGAGACGTCCTCGGCGGACGCGGTCAGGATCTGGGAGGGGGTGTTGTCCGCCCAGGGGACCATGGTGACCGCGAGGGTCCCGGACAGGACCAGGACGACGGGCAGGACCAGGGCGAGGGATCGGCCGATACGGCGGGCAGTGTGGGTCACGAGGGCGAGAGTAGCGCTCGGTGAAGATATGGCGACATTTAGTCACCCGGTCGGGGGATGGTTCGACGTGGCTTTTCGAATTAAGGGTTGACGCTTGGGGCCGAATGGCCCGATCTGCCGGACCTCGCGCCGGACCTGATGCGGGAACTCACGCCGAAGGGGCGCCCCTTGACGGGACGCCCCTTCGGTGGACGTGCGCGGACGGGTCAGCCGGAGAGGCGGGCGCCCGAGGAGGTCGAGAAGACGTGGATCTCGTCGGCGCGCGGCACCACGTGGAGCGTGGAGCCCTTCTCGGGCACGTTGCGGCCGCTCACGCGCACCACGATGTCCTGCGAGCCCTCGGAGTGCGAGGTGGAACCGTAGACGTACCCGTCGGCGCCCAGCTCCTCGACGACGTTCACGGTGATGGTCAGGCCGCCCGCGTCGCCGATGTCGAAGTGCTCCGGGCGCACGCCCACGGTGACCGTGCGGTCGCCCGCGTCGGCGGCGGCGGCGGACAGGGCCTCGCGCGAGACCGGGACGACGCTCTCGCCGAACTTCACGCCGCCGTCGGTGATCGGGACCTCGACCAGGTTCATGGCCGGGGAGCCGATGAAACCGGCGACGAAGAGGTTCGCCGGGCGGTCGTACATGTTGCGCGGGGTGTCGACCTGCTGGAGCAGACCGTCCTTGAGGACCGCGACGCGGTCGCCCATGGTCATGGCCTCGACCTGGTCGTGGGTGACGTAGACGGTGGTGATGCCCAGGTCGCGCTGGAGGGCCGCGATCTGCGTACGGGTGGACACGCGGAGCTTGGCGTCGAGGTTCGACAGCGGCTCGTCCATGAGGAACACCTGCGGCTTGCGCACGATCGCGCGGCCCATCGCGACGCGCTGGCGCTGACCGCCGGAGAGCGCCTTCGGCTTGCGGTCGAGGTACTGGGTCAGGTCCAGCATCTTCGCCGCGTCCTCCACCTTCTTGCGGATGGTGGCCTTGTCCTCGCCGGCGATCTTGAGCGCGAAGCCCATGTTGTCGGCGACGGACATGTGCGGGTAGAGCGCGTAGTTCTGGAACACCATCGCGATGTCCCGGTCCTTGGGCGGCAGGTGGGTGACGTCGCGGTCACCGATGCGGATGGCGCCGCCGTTGACGTCCTCCAGGCCGGCGAGCATGCGCAGCGAGGTGGACTTGCCGCAGCCGGAGGGGCCGACGAGGACGAGGAACTCGCCGTCCGCGATCTCCAGCTCGAGCTGGTCGACGGCGGGCTTTTCGCCGCCGGGGTACAGGCGGGTCGCCTTGTCGAACGTGACAGAAGCCATGGTGATGAATCCCTTCAACCGGCAGGAACGTGCCGGACGATCCGAGTGGAAGGTCTAGTCCAGTGGACTGGACTCGGCCCGACGCTACCCGTCGGGAGGCTTCCTGTCAGCACCTGGGCGGGGGTGACTTCCACGACGTCCCGGCAGTCCGCGGCGACTGTCAGAGGCGGCTGCTTGGATCACGGCCATGACCATCTACGACGTGACCCGCGCGCTGCCCGACATCGAGACGCTGCGCGACCGCTGCCGGGCGATGGCGGCGCTGGAGCTGGTGATCAGCGGCGAGGAGGACGAGGGGTACTTCGCCTACGACCCGCAGTGGGGCCCGGGCGAGGAAGTGGCGCTGATGGACAACGGCTCCGGGGACGACTACGCGATCCTCTTCACGCCGGACGGGGTCTTCGGGCACGGCTTCGACCACGAGTCGGTGATGAGCCCGTGGGCGGACACCGACAACGAGGACGGATGGCCGGGCCTGACCGACGGCATACCGGAGGCCTTCCGGCCGTACCTGAAGGAGCCGGCGTTCTGCGAGGACGGCGTGCTGAGCGCCACCGCCGTCTTCTGGCGCGAGACCGGCGACACGCAGTGGCGCGCGGGCAAGGTGGACTTCCCGGAGGGGCGGCGCGACGCGGACGGCGCGGACTACCTCTTCGAGCTCCTGGTGGCCGGCACCCCGGAGGCCTACCGCGACTTCGCCGAGGACTACTACGAGACGGACCTCCCCCTGGACGCCGTCCGGCACGTCTGGTCGCTGCTCCCGCTCACCCAGGCGGTCGTGGACGCCCTCAACCCGGGCCTCCCGCTGGAGGCGGTGGCCACGCGGCTGGCGCGGGCGGGGTATCCGGGGGTGTGACCCCCTCGGCCGGTGCCGAACTGGCGGACGAGGGGTGGAGCGGGGCCGGAAAGTTCTTCGCTGCGGCATCGGGCGGATGTGTAGAGTGAAGGCGATTCTGTGCGCTGCACAGGCTCGCACTGCCTCCTTAGCTCAGCTGGCCAGAGCAACGCTCTTGTAAAGCGTAGGTCGTCGGTTCGAATCCGACAGGGGGCTCAGGAGCGGAAGGCCCCGGGCGGTTGCCCGGGGCCTTCCGCGTGTCCGTCAGCCGCGGCCCGAGATGCGGTCGGCCAGGCGGGCCAGGGGGGTTGTGGTCGGGGTGTGGGTGGTGGTCTCGCGGCGGTCGGCCTCGCGGTAGGCGGCGTAGAGGGCCTGGACGCCGAGCCAGCGGAAGGGTTCCGGTTCCCAGCGGCGGACCTTGTGGTTGACCCAGGGGAGGGTGGTGAGGGGCGTGCGGTCGTTCAGGACCAGGTCGCGCAGGGTGCGGGCCGCGAGGTTGGCGGTGGCCACGCCGGAGCCCACGTAGCCGCCGGCCCAGCCGAGGCCGGTGGTCGCGTCGAGGGTGACCGTGGCGCACCAGTCGCGGGGGACGCCCAGGACGCCCGACCAGGCGTGGGTGATCTCGACTCCTGCGAGGGCCGGGAAGAAGGATTCCAGGAGGTTGGTCAGGGCGGTGATCGTCGCGGGCTGGGTGCGGCCGTCGTTGTCGGTGCGGGAGCCGTAGCGGTACGGGACTCCGCGGCCGCCGATGGCGATGCGGTCGTCGGCCGTGCGCTGGGCGTACATGTAGGCGTGGGCCATGTCGCCGAGGGTGGCGGCGTCGGACCAGCCGAGCTGGGACCAGACCTCCGGGGGGAGCGGGGCCGTGGCGATCATCGAGGAGTTCATCGGGAGCCAGGAGCGCTTCTGGCCCTTGAGGGCGGCGGTGAAGCCCTCCGTGCAGCGCAGCACGTACGGGGCGCGGACCGTGCCGTACGGGGTGAGGGCGCGGCGCGGGGCGATCTCCGTGACGGGGGTGGACTCGTGGATGACGACGCCGAGGCGTTCGCAGGCGGCCGCCAGCCCGTTGACGAGCTTCAGGGGGTGGATGCGGGCTCCGTGCGGGGTCCAGGAGGAGCCCACGGCGTCCGCGACGTTGATGCGGGCGCGGGTGTCGGTGGCGTCGTAGAGCTCGCGGTCCGTTTCGCCGAAGGCGAGTTCGGCGGTGTGGAAGGCCTTGAGGCGGGAGAGCTGGGCCGGGGTGCGGGCCACTTCGAGGACTCCGCCGCGGTGGATGTCGGCGTCGATGCCCTCCTTGGCGGCGGTGTCGATGACCTCGGTGACGGTCTCGTTCATGGCGTGCTGGAGGCGCTGGGCGGCCTGGTGGCCGTGGAGGGCGGCGTAGCGGTCGCGGCCGGCGATGCCGTTGTAGAGCCAGCCGCCGTTGCGGCCGGAGGCCCCGTAGCCGCAGAACTTCTGCTCCAGGACGGTGACGCGCAGGTCGGGGGCGGCGGTCTTGAGGTAGTACGCCGTCCACAGGCCGGTGTAGCCGCCGCCGACGATGACGACGTCGGCCGTGGTGTTGCCGGTGAGCGGGGCGCGGGGTGGCTGGGCGGGGGCGGTCCCGTCCGTCGCGTGCCAGAAGGAAATTCCGCCGTTGATCGTCATGGGGGAGTTGGTACACGGGGTTCCGGACGGGTGTCCAGGGGCGTGACGTCGGGTTTTGGGGGCCGATGGGTGGCCGAATGGCTGATGTGGGCGGTGGGGGGTCCTTCTTAGGGTGGGGAGGGGATTTTGTCAGGTTTTTAGGTGAGAGGTGTGGTTTCTCGTGGCGCGCGTGGTGGTGGCGGGGCGGCTGGTCGCAGCGGTCGCGTCCGTGGCCCTGCTGGGCGGGGCGGTCGTCGGATGCGGCTCCGGGACGGACGGCGGGAAGGACGGCGGGAAGGCCGTGGCCTCCGAGGTGCCCGTGCGGACCAGTCCGATCGCGGACGTGCTCGCGGGGCTGCCCGCGGCGGTGGACGGGCCGAAGATCGTCGTGGGGAAGCCGGACGCGCCGCGTACGGCGCAGGTGCTGGTGGATCCCAAGTGCGGTTACTGCGCGCGGTTCGAGGAGGCCGGCGGGGAATCCCTGCTGAAGCTGGCGGAGGCCGGGCAGGTGCGGATCGAGTACCTGCTGGCCTCCTTCCTGGACCGGGGCGGGGCGAGCGGTTCGGTCAAGGCGGTCAACGCGCTGCGGGCGTCGGTGGATTCCGGGAAGTTCGCCGAGTACCACGCGGCGGTCTTCGCCAGCCAGCCGAAGGGGAAGTTCACCGACGAGCTGCTCCTGAAGATCGCGGACCGGGTGCCGGGGCTGCGCGGGGCGGCCTTCGACGCGGCGGTGAAGGACGAGAAGTACAAGGGGTGGGTCGCGGAGGCCGAGAAGGGCTTCGAGGCGACGGGCGCGCAGGCCACGCCGATGGTGCTGGTGGAGGGGAAGCCGGTGGGGTCGAAGGACGGCTCGCTCTTCGACGCGGGCGCGTTCACGGGGGCGTTGCGGGGGGTCGGGATCGGGGCGGCGGCCTAGGCGGGACCCGGGGCGGGACCCGGGGCGGGACCCGGGGCGGCGGCAGGCCCTGGGGTCGAGGGCAGGCCGTGGGGCCGGCGGTAGGCCGTGAGGGGTCGGCGGTAGGCCGTGGGGCCGAGGGCAGGCCCTAGGGTCGGGGTATGGACGGTGTGGCAGCGGGTGGGCCGGGCGGGCCGGATGGGCCGGGTGGGCTGGGTGGCTCGGGTGGTTCGGGCAGCCAGGGCGCCTCGGGTGGGCCGGGTGGCTTGGGTGCGCCGGGTGGGCTGGGCGGCCGGCGTGGCTCGGGGCGTGGTGGGTTTCGGGGGGTGCCCAAGGGGTTCGTTCGGGCGCAGGTGCGGGACAACGGGGCGGCCGGGCGGGAGTTCACCGATGCGCTGCCCGCGCGGGTGGACGACTTCCTGGAGCGGTGGGAGCTACGGGTCACCGGGCCCGGGATGTACGGGGTGACGGCCCTGGTGCTGCCGGTGGAGCGGGCCGACGGGACGCCGGCGGCGCTGAAGCTCCCGGCGCTGGACGAGGAGAACGCGGGGGAGGCGCTCGCGCTGCGCGCGTGGGCCGGGGAGGGCTGCGTACGGCTGCTGGCGGACGACGCGCCGACCGGCACGCTGCTGCTGGAGCAGCTCGACGCGGGGCGGCCGCTGTCGGCGCTGGCCGTACGGGACTCCGGGCAGGCGGTGGAGCAACTCGGCGGGCTGCTGGCCCGGCTGACGGCGGTCCCGGCGCCGGCCGGGCTGCGGCGGCTCGGGGACGTGGCGGCGGCGATGCTGGAGGCGGTGCCGGGTGCGCTGGCGCAGCTGGCGGACGGCCGGGAGCGGGGGCTCCTCGCGGACTGCGCGGCGGCGCTCGCGGAGGTGGCGGGGGAGCCGGGGGACCGGCTGCTGCACTGGGACCTGCACTACGACAACGTCCTGGCGGGCGGGCGCGAACCGTGGCTGGCCATCGACCCGAAGCCGCTCGCCGGCGATCCGGGGTTCGAGCTGCTGCCGGCGCTCGTCAACAACTTCCGTGCGCGGGAGGTGCGGTGGCGCTTCGAGGCGCTCGCGGAGGCGGTGGGGGCGGACCGGGAACGGGCCCGGGCGTGGACGCTGGGGCGGGTGCTGCAGAACTGTCTGTGGGACGTGGAGGACGGGGACCGGCCGGCGGGGAGGCAGCTGAGGATCGCGGAAACCCTGCTGGGGCGGGACGCGCGGGGTGCGCGGGGCCCGCGCGGTGGCTCGTAGGGTGCGGGCATGATCCGTAGCGCCGTCGTCAGCGACGTACCCGTCATCCACGCCATGATCCGCGAGCTCGCGGAGTACGAGAAGGTGCCGCACGAGGCGCGCGCCACCGAGGAGCAGCTGCGGGAGGCGCTCTTCGGGGAGCGGCCGGCGGCCTTCGCGCACCTGGCGGTGACGGAGGAGGGCGAGGCCGTCGGGTTCTCGCTGTGGTTCCTGAGCTTCTCGACGTGGCGCGGGGTGCACGGGATCTACCTGGAGGACCTGTACGTCCGTCCGGGCGTGCGCGGCGGCGGCCACGGGAAGGCGCTGCTGCGGGAGTTGGCGCGGATCTGCGTGGAGCGCGGGTACGAGCGGCTGGAGTGGTCGGTCCTGAAGTGGAACGAGCCGACGATCGCCTTCTACGAGGCCCTGGGTGCGCGGCCGCAGGACGAGTGGTCGGTGTACCGGCTGACCGAGGGGGCGCTGGCGGAGCTCGGGGGCGAGTAGGGCGGGCGTGGCTCAGGGTTCCAGGACGACCTTGCCGGTCGTGGCGCGGGTCTCCAGGTCGTGGTGGGCCGCGGCGGCTTCGGCGAGGGGGTAGCGCTGGAGGGCCGGGCGCAGGCGGCCGGCGGCGGCTTCGGCGAGGGCGCGGGTTTCGAGGAGGCGCAGGGGGTCTTCGCCGCCGGCCCGCTGGAGCATGGCGGGGCCCAGGACGAACTGCGTGGTGATGCCGCGGGCGTCCAGGGCGGCCTGTTCGGCTCCGGTGAGGTCGAGGGGGCCGCCGGACCAGCCGAAGACGAGGTGCCGGGCGCCGTCGCGGAGCAGGGCGAGGGCGGTGCGGGCGACGTCGCCGCCGACGGAGTCGAAGAGGACGGTGGCGCCGTCGGGGTGGTGGGCGCGGAGGGTGTCGGACCAGTCCGGGGTGGTGTAGTCGAGGGCGAGGTCGGCTCCGTTGGCGGCGGCCCGGGCGGTTTTGGCGGGGCCTCCGGCGAGGGCGACGACGGTGGCTCCGGCGTTCTTGGCGTACTGGACCAGGAGCGTGCCGATGCCTCCGGCGGCGGCGGGGATGAGGGCAACGGAGCTGGGGCCGAGCTCGGCGAACTGGAGGATGCCGAGGGTGGTGCGGCCCGTGCCGATCATGGCGACGGCGGTGGCGGGGTCGAGGCCGGGCGGGACGGCGTGCAGTCGGGCCGCGTCGGCGACGGCGTACTCGGCGTAGCCGCCGGGGGCGAATCCGAGGTGCACGACGACGGGCTGCCCGAGCCACGCGGGGTCCGTGCCGGGGCCGAGCGCGTCGACCGTGCCGGCGACCTCGCGGCCGGGGATGGTGGGCAGCTCCGGGAGGGGGGCGGGCGGGCCCTGGACGCCGCGGCGGAGCGAGGTGTCGAGGAGGTGGACGCCTGCGGCGGCCACGGCTATGCGGACCTGGCCGGGGGCGGGGACCGGGAGGGGGACGGACTCGGGGGTGAGGTTCTCGGCGGGGCCGAAGGTGTGGAGGCGGATGGCCCGCATCTGGGTGGGCGCCGTGGTGGTGGTCATGGGGACAGGGTCCGACCTCAAGTGGGGTTGAGGTCAAGGGGTGCTGTCCCCTACCCGCCCTTCGCCCGTTCCCCGGGCTGCGCCCGGACCGCTTCTGGGGCTCTGCCCCAGACCCCGGTCCTCAAGCGCCGGACGGCTGAAGGTGCCGGGCGGCTGGGAGTGTCCGGCTACGCCGGGACGCGGGGGAAGCGGGACTGGAGGGTCCAGATGACCGGGTTGTCGGCGAGGCCGTCGTGCATGTCGATGAGGTCCGCGATCAGGTCGTGGAGGAAGTCGCGGGCTTCGCGGCGCAGCAGGCGGTGGCTGAAGGTGAGGGGGGCTTCCTCCGGCGGCATCCAGTCGGCCTCTACGTCGACCCAGCCGAAGCGGCGCTCGAAGAGCATGCGGTCCGAGGACTCGGTGAAGTCGAGTTCGGCGTACTGGCGGTTGGCGGAGCGGCTGCCGCGCGGGTCCTCGTCGAGCTTCTCGACGATGTCGCAGAGCGCCCAGGCGAAGTCCAGTACGGGTACCCATCCCCAGGCTGTGGACACTTCCCGGTCCGCGTTGGTGTCGGCGAGGTAGACGTCCCCGCAGAACAGGTCGTGGCGCAGCGAGTGGACGTCCGCCGAGCGGTAGTCGGTCTGCGGGGGGTCGGGGAAGCGCCGGGAGAGGGAGTAGCCGATGTCGAGCACGTACCCGATGGTGTCACGTGCGGAGCGGCGGGACCCCCGGGGGCGGATGCGGCCAGAGGTGCCGGAGCGCGGATCAGAGTTCCTGATGCCCCCGGGGGGTGTCGGGTCCGCCGGATGGAGCTCGGCGCGTCGGCGGCGGCCGCGGTGCCGGTGCCCCCGGGGGATCGGCGCGGCGTACGAGCGGGATCTCGTACGGATGGACGATGCGGTCCGTGCCGGGGGCGATGCCGTCAGGGGAGGAGGCGCTGCTCCTTGGCCACCGAGACCGCGCCCGCGCGGGTGTCGACGCCGAGCTTGTCGTAGATGCGGCCCAGGTGGGTCTTGACCGTCGCCTCGCTGATGAACAGGGCGCGGGCGATGTCGCGGTTGCCGAGGCCGCGGGCGAGCTGGCCGAGGATGTCGAGCTCACGGTCGGTCAGGGTGGGCCGGGTGCCCCGCATGTGGGCCATCACGCGGCTGGCCACGGGGGCGGAGAGCGTGGTGCGGCCCTGGGCGGCGGAGTGGATCGCGGCGAAGAGCTCCTCCGGGCGTTCCGCCTTCAGGAGGTAGCCCGTGGCGCCCGCGCCGATGGCCCGGGTGATGTCCGCGTCGGTGTCGTAGGTGGTCAGGACCAGGACGTGCGGGGGGTTCTTGGAGGCGGCCGTGATGCGGCGGGTGGCCTCCACGCCGTCGATGCCCTCGCCGAGCTGGAGGTCCATCAGGACCACGTCGGGGCGGAGTTTGGCCGCGAGCGCGACCGCCTCCTCACCGCTGCCCGCCTCGCCGAGCACCTCGATGTCCGGCTCGCTGCCGAGCAGGGCGAGCAGGCCGGCGCGGACCACGACGTGGTCGTCGCAGAGCAGGATCGTGGTCATGGGGTGTTCTCCAGGGGGATCGGCGGGGGGCTCGACAGAGGGTTCGACAGGGGGATCGACGCCGACAGGACCGTGCCCTCGCCCGCGGTGGATTCGATGGTCAGGGTGCCGCCGAGCTGGCGGACGCGGGCGCGCATCGCGGGGAGGCCGTGGCCGCGTTCCCCGGCGGCGGCGCGGAGCTGGGTGAAGCCGTGGCCGTCGTCGGCGATGTCCAGGACGACCTGGTCGCCCAGGAAGCTCAGGGTGAGGGCCGCGGTACTGGCCCCCGAGTGCTCCCGTACGTTCGCCAGCGCGCCCTGTGCGATGCGCAGCAGCGCCTGCTCCGCGCGGTCGGGCAGGGGGACGGGCGCGCCCTCCAGGTGGAAGCGGACCTCGATGTCCGGGCCCGCGTCCAGCGCGCGCAGGGCGTCCGGGAGGCCGGCGCCGCCGGCGAGTTCGGGCGGCGCGAGGTCGTGCACCAGGCGGCGGGCCTCGGCGAGGCCGCGGGCGGCGATGCCGGTGGCGGTCCGCACGTGTGCGCGGGCGGTGCCGGGGTCGGTGTCCCAGGTGCGGTCGGCGGCCTGGAGGAGCATCTGCTGGCTGGACAGGTGCTGGGCCAGCGTGTCGTGGATCTCCATCGAGAGGCGCTGGCGTTCGGCGAGGGTGCCCGCGCGGCGCTCGGTGGCGGCCAGTTCCCGGCGGGTGCGGATCAGGTCGTCGATCAGGGTGCGCTGGGCGGCCGCCTGGCGCTCCATGTGGACGAAGACGGCGGTGGCGAGGGCCGCGACGGCGGGCGGGGCGAGGAGGAGGTTGGGGTCGAAGGGCTGGTTGCCCGAGGTCTGGGCGAGGCGGAGCTGGGCCGCTACGACGAACAGGGTCAGCACGGCCACGAGGACGACGGCCGCGCGGGGCGGGAGGGTGCGCAGGGCCGTGTAGAAGAGCGGTACGGCGCACCAGGCGAAGCTCGGCGCGAGGACGACGAGGACCACCCAGACGGCCACGACCAGGCCGAGCCAGAGGAGGCGGCGCAGGGTGGGGGCGGCGCCGAGGGCGGGGCCGAGGACGTAGAGCAGGGCCAGGGTGATGCTGAGGGCGATGATCCACGGGGTGCGGGGTTCGTCGGGGTGGCGGAGGAGGAAGCGGGCCACGGAGGCGCCGAGGAGGAGGAAGAAGGCGGTGTGCATGACCGTGGCCAGGGCGCGGGTGTCCTGGGGGGGTGGGGTGGTCGCCTGGCCCGGCGGGGGCGGTGTCGTCGGCGGGGCCGATGTGGTCACGGGGTGCTCCTGGAAGTGGCGCGTTTGTCCATGATGCCGGGTTGGTGTGGGGTGCGGGTGGGTGGGCCCTGCGGGGCGGAGTCCCCTACCCGCCCTTCCTCCGTTCCCCGGGCGCTGCCCGGACCCGCGCCTCAAACGCCGGCGGGGCTGGGTGTGTCCCGGGCTCTGCCCGGACCCCGGTCCTCCAGCGCCGGACGGGCTGGAGGGGGGTGCCGGGCTTCGCCCGGACCCCCCGGGGCTCCGCCCCGGACCCCGGTCCTCAAACGCCGGACGGCTGAGCGGGCGCGCCCGAGGGTTCAGGTAAGCCGTCGTCGGAAGCGTTGCGCATCAGCCGATCGGTTGACCCTGGGGTCAACCGGTGGGGGGCGGGTTCGGAGCCGGTACGGGGACGGGTGGGAGGGGGTGGCGGGGAGAGGGTTGGAGCAACGGCAGGACAGCCCGCCGTGCCGACGTTCACAGGAGCAGCAGACATGAAGACCCGCACCCGCGTTCTCACCGGTACCGCCGTCGCCGTCGCCCTGGGCGCCGGAGCTTTCGGTGCGGTCAGCGCCAACGCCGCCCCCGCCGCCGCCCCCGCCGCCGCCGTCGCGAAGAAGGACGGCGACAAGAAGAACTTCACCACCACCACGCACCTCACCATCGACGCCGCCACCCGCGCCGCGCAGGCCGCCCTGGACGCCGCCGAGCAGGAGAACCAGAAGGTGACCGTCGCGGTCGTCGACCGCAACGGCAACACCATCGTCACCCTCCGCGGCGACGGCGCCGGCCCGCAGTCCTACGAGTCGGCGCAGCGCAAGGCCTACACCGCCGTGTCCTGGAACGCCCCGACCTCGGTGCTGGCCGGCCGCCTCGCGCAGGCCCCGAACCTGAAGGACATCCCCGGCACCCTCTTCCTCGGCGGCGGCACCCCGGTCCAGGTCGAGGGCGCCCCGGTCGCGGGTGTCGGTGTGGCCGGCGCCCCGAGCGGTGACCTGGACGAGAAGTTCGCCAAGGCCGGCGTGGACGCCCTCGCCAAGTAACGAGGACCACTACGTCACGGGACGTAGTCTCGAACGCGTGCATCCTCGCGTTCTCTCCCGCCTAGCCGCCCCTGCGGTCGCCACCCTGCTCGCCCTCACCACGGGCTGCACGGGGGAGACCGTGCAGGGGCGGCCGGGTGCGTCGGGGGTCCGCGATCCGTTCTTCCCCAAGGCCGGCAACGGCGGCTACCAGGTCGAGCACTACTCCCTGGACCTCGACTACGACCCGGCCGACGGGCTCCTGCACGCCACCGCCGTCCTCACCGCCCGCGCCGAGCAGGGGCTCAGCTCCTTCAACCTCGATCTGAGCGGGCTCGAGGTGGAGGGCGTGAGCGTGCAGGGCGTCGGGGCCCGCTTCAACCGCAGCGGGAACGAGCTGACGGTGCGCCCCGCCGAGGACCTGGAGGAGGGGGAGGTCTTCCGTACGGAGATCGACTACTCCGGCCGGCCCAGGACCATCACCGACCCCGACGGGTCCGAGGAGGGGTGGATCGTCACCCCGGGCGGCAAGGGCGCGGTCGCCGTCGGCGAACCCGTCGGGTCGATGGCCTGGTTCCCCGGCAACCACCACCCGAGCGACAAGGCCACGTACGACATCAAGGTGACCGTCCCGCGCGGGTACGAGGCCGTGTCCAACGGTGAGCTGCGCTCCCGTACGGAGGAGGCCGGCGGGCGGACCGCCTTCGCCTGGCACTCCGCGGAGCCGATGGCGAGCTACCTGGCGACCCTGGCCGTCGGGAAGTTCGAGGTCACGACCGGCCGGACCCCCTCCGGGATCCCCGTCTACACGGCCGTCTCACCCGGGGAGGCGGCGGCGAGCAAGGACGTGCTCGCGCGGCTGCCCGAGATGGTGGAGTGGGGCATCGGGCGGTTCGGCCCGTACCCCTTCTCGGCGACGGGCGCCGTCGTGCTGCCCGCGCACAGCCTCGGCTACGCCCTGGAGACGCAGACCCGGCCGGTGTTCCCCGGCGCGCCCGGCAGCGAGGAACTGGTGCTGCACGAGCTGGCGCACCAGTGGTTCGGGGACTCGGTGTCGCCGGAGTCCTGGAAGGACATGTGGCTCAACGAGGGCTTCGCGACCTACGCCGAGTGGCTGTGGTCCGAGGACCACGGCGGGCCGAGCGCGCAGCAGCACTTCGACGCCTACCTCGCCGGGGACACCCGGGTCGACGGTGAGGCGGGCTCGGACTGGGACGCCTTCCCGCCGGCCGCGCCGAGGAGCGCGAAGGAGATCTCCGGGTCCCCGGTGTACGGGCGCGGGGCGATGGTCCTGCACCGGATCCGGCAGGAGGCCGGAGACGAGAAGTTCTTCGCCCTCGTACGGGGCTGGGCCGCCGAGCACCGGCACGGGAACGCGAGCACGGCCGACTTCACCGCCTACGCGGAGGAGAGCACGGGCCGTGACCTGGGCGCGGTCTGGGACGAGTGGCTGTACGGGAAGGACCGCCCGAAGGCGCCCAGGGCGTCCAAGGCGCCGTAGCCCCGCTCTGGGGTCCACGGCGCCCACGAGCGCCTACAGCGCCTACAACGCCTTGCGCAGGACCGTGCAGGGGCGGCCCGCCGCGCGGTCGGCGGCGTGGCGCAGGGTGACGTAGCCCTGGGACTGCCAGAAGGCGAGGCCCTTCTCGTTGGCGTCGAGCACCGCGATCCGTACGCCCGTCCGGCCGGCGGCGCGGAAGCGGTCCTCGACCATGGCGACCACGGCGCGGCCGTAGCCCTCGCGGTGCGCGGTGGCGTCGATGAGGAGGAGCCCGATCCAGGGGTCGGGGTCGTCGGACGCCGGATCCGGATGTTGGGCCAGGGTGGCGGCCAGGCCTACGAGGCGTCCGGCGGAGCGGGCGAGGAGGACCTCGGCGCCCTCGTGGGCGAGCTCGTCGGCGAGGGCGGCGGCGACCTGCTCGACCGTGATGCGGCCGGGGTCGGGGAAGTCTCCGCTGAGCTCGAAGAACGCGTGGTTGGTCGCGTAGAGCGTGGCGATTTCGGAGAGGACCGGGCCCGGTAGGGCGCCGTCCTCGACGGGAGCGAGCGGCAGGAGGATCACGTACGGAACGGTAGCGAAGCCCCCTCCCCGGACGGCCGGGAGGGGGCTCCAGCTGAGTCGCGTCCGTGGACGCGGGTGCTCAGGGTCAGACGTTGACGCCGAAGTCCTGGGCGATGCCGGTCAGGCCGGAGGCGTAACCCTGGCCCACGGCGCGGAACTTCCACTCGGCACCGTTGCGGTAGAGCTCGCCGAAGACCATGGCGGTCTCGGTCGCCGCGTCCTCGGAGAGGTCGTAGCGGGCGATCTCGGTGCCGCCGGCCTGGTTCACGACGCGGATGTACGCGTTGCGGACCTGGCCGAAGTTCTGGCTGCGGGTCTCGGCGTCGTAGATGGAGACCGGGAAGACGATCTTGTCCACGTCGGCCGGCAGGCCGGCGAGGTTGACGTTGATGGCCTCGTCGTCGCCCGCGCCCTCGCCCGTGCGGTTGTCACCGGTGTGCACGATGGTCTGGTCCGGGGTGGACTTGTTGTTGAAGAAGACGAAGTGGCTGTCCGAGACGACCTTGCCGAGCGCGTTGACCGCGATGGCGGAGGCGTCCAGGTCGAAGTCGACACCGGTGGTCGTACGGGTGTCCCAGCCGAGGCCGACGGTGACCGCCGCGAGGCCCGGGGCCTCCTTGCTGAGCGAGACGTTTCCGCCCTTGGAGAGGCTTACTGCCATGGTGACTGGTGTCCCTTCCTAGTCTCACTTGGTCTCACTTGTCGTATCGACCGTGAGGATGCCCAAGTTACCGCTGACCTTCATAACGCGGGGAGAGGGGCGCGAGGTTCCGCATTCGCGGAATTGTCCGCGGGCCGGGCGGGCGCCCCCTCCTTCCACAAATGCGGGTGACGGGGCCCCGGCGGGCACGGATCATAGGGGCATGCCTGGTCCTTATGTCATCCGCGGTTCGGTCGTGCTCCCCGAGGGCGAGCTCGCCTGGCGCTTTTCGCGGTCCTCCGGGCCGGGCGGCCAGCACGTGAACACCTCGGACTCGCGCGTGGAGCTCCTCTTCGACGTCGCGGCGACGAAGTCGCTGCCCGACGTGTGGAAGGAGCGGGCGCTGGAGCGGCTGGCGTCCCGGCTGGTCGACGGGGTGGTGACGGTACGGGCCTCCGAGCACCGCTCCCAGTTCCGCAACCGGGAGATGGCGCTGGTCCGGCTGGCCGCGCTGCTGGCCGAGGCCACGGCGCCGCCGCCGAAGGCCCGCCGGGCGACGAAGATCCCCCGCGGGATCAACGAGCGGCGGCTGCGCGAGAAGAAGGCCCGCGGCGAGACCAAGCGGGGGCGCACGGCGCGGGACTGGTAGGGCCGGGAGGGACTGGGGAATCGGGGCGGCTCAGGGCGCCAGGTGCCGGTAGCGGCCCCGGAAGTAGGTCAGCGGTGCGGAGTCCGGCGCCGGCTGGGTGGCGGTGAGCACGTGGCCGATGACCAGGGTGTGGTCGCCCGCCTCCACGCGGTTCTCCGTACGGCACTCCAGGGTGGCCAGCGCCCCCGACAGCAGCGGGGCGCCGGAGACGCCGCCGCGGGTCCAGGGCAGGTCCGCGAAGAGGAGCCGGTCGCTGATGCGGTTCTTCATCGAGAACCGGCTCGCGATCTGGAGCTGGTGGTCGGCGAGCACCGATACCGACCACAGCGGCTGCTCGGCCAGCAGGTCGTCCATCCGCGAGCCCTCGCGCACGCTGACGAGGACCAGCGGCGGTTCCAGGGACACGGACATGAAGGCGGTCGCCGTCATGCCGACGTCCTCGCCGCGCGGGCCTCCGGCCGACAGGGGCGGCTCCTGCGCGGTGATCAGGCACACGCCCGCGGTCAGTCGGGACATCGCGGCCCGGAACTCGTCGTTGCTCACCCCCTCAGCATGGGGTGCGGGGAGGGAAAGTGATGTCACAGGGGTCGTAAGGGGCACGGTCGGGACGCTACTGTCACCCCTCGCGCGGCGCATCGGGCGGAGGTCCGAGCCGCGCCCCCGCCTCCTGACCTAGGTCGGCCCGGTCCGGCCCGGTCCGCCCCGGCTCCGGCGTATCGTTTGCTTCCGTGAATGAACCGGAAGCGGGACCGGGGGCCCGAAGCGGCGCGGGGTCCGGAACGGGCTGGATTGGTCCCGTATGGCGATGGTTGTACCGTCTCCCCCAGTCATCTCATGTGACTTGAGTCACAGAGAGCAAGATTTGTTGACCCTGTGTACCTGCCGCACAGCTCACTGTGATTCAGTGGACGGGACACCGCAACGAAGCGCCGATGACAAACCTGGAGTTGCTGTCGAGGTCTCGGGGAGAGCGAGCAATGGAGACCGAGTCGGAGCCGTACGTCCGTCTTGCGACCCTGCGGCAGCTGCACCGGGTGGTGGCCGAGCTCAACACGGCCAGGAGCCTGGCGGACACCCTGCAGACCGTCGTGGACGGCATCGTCCTGGGTCTCGGCTACGAGCTCGCCTGCGTCAACCTCGTTCGCCCCGACGGTGATCTGGTCGTCGCCGCCTTCGCGGGGGACCCCGCCGCCGAAGCCCTGATCACCGGCCGAGTCGGCTCGCGCGCCTCCTGGGAACGCCGCCTGACGATGGGTGAGAACTGGGACGGCCTGCGCTTCATCCCGCACACCGAGGGCTGGGTCCTCGTAGAGGACGACGTCCCCCAGTGGCACACCGAGGGCCCCGACCCGCGGTTCGAGGACGAGTGGCACCCCGAGGACCGGCTCTACGCACCCATGTACGCCTCCGGCGGCGAGCTGCTCGGCGTGGTCTCCGTGGACCGCCCGCGCAACGGGCGCCGGCCCGGCGCCTGGGGCCGCGAAGCGCTCCAGATGTACGCCTTCCAGGCAGCGATTGCGATCAGCAACGCCCGGCTCCGGGCGAACATGCAGCGGGCCCTGGTCCGCCTCGAGCGCGAGCAGCAGGCCCTGCGCGCCAGCGAAGAGTCGTTCCGCCAGGCCTTCGAGTACGCGCCGAGCGGCATGGCCATCGCCGAGATGGGCGGAGACCAGCACGGCCGCCTGCTGCGCACCAACGACGCGCTGTGCCGGCTGCTGGGCCGGCCCGCCTCCGTGCTGCGCCGCTACTCCTTCTCCGACCTCGTGCACCCCGAGGACATCGGCACCCTGCTGCGCACCTCCGCCGAGGGCGGCCGCGCCGAGCTCCGGCTCGGGCGGCGCGACGGAACGTACGTCTGGGTCTCGCTGCGCAACTCCGTGGTCGCGGACGCCGCCGACGGGCCGCGCTTCCTGCTCACCCACGTCGAGGACATCGAGGAGCGCAAGCGGCACGAGCTGCAGCTCGCCCACCGGGCCAGCCACGACTCGCTGACCGGCCTGCCCAACAGCGCCGAGCTGCGCTCCCGGCTCGGCGCCCGGCTCTGCCGCCGCCCGCAGTCGGTGCGCGCCACCGCCGTGGAGGCGCTGGACGCGGCCTTCGAGACGCGGCCCGCGGCGGAGGGCACCGCGATCCCCGGCGAGCACAGCGGGTACGGGGAGCACGGCGGGCACGGGTTCCGGCCCGACGGCTTTCCCGAGCCCTTCGAGTTCCCTGGGGGCATGGCCGGCGGCTCCGCCGCGGTGGGCCCGTACGACCACCACGTGCACACGGTCGCGCCGGCGACCGACATCGACGACGGTACGAAGGGGCTCGCGGTGCTCTTCTGCGACCTCGACGGGTTCAAGTCGATCAACGACCGGTTCGGGCACCACACCGGCGACGCGGTCCTGATCGAGGTGGCCCGGCGGCTGACGACGGGCGTCAGGGACGGTGACACGGTCGCCCGGCTGGGTGGTGACGAGTTCGTCGTCCTCGCCGACGGGCTGGGCGCCGCCGACGCCGCCGATCTTGCCGTGCGGCTGCGCAACGCCATCATCCCGCCGATCCGGGTGGACGGCCGCGCGGTCCGCGTGGGGGCCAGTTTCGGCATCGGCTGGGCGAGCTGCGGCATGTCCGCGGACGAGGTCCTGCGCTCCGCCGACCAGCGCATGTACATCGAGAAGCGCTCCCGTTCGAAGGCGCACCGCCGGGCCGGGTAAACTCTCCGGCCGCCCGTGGGCGCACCTGTTCGGGGTAGGCTCCCCGGGGTCGAAAGGAGTGACCTGCGATGACGACGCCCGCGAACAACGGCCCGAACAACGGGGCGAACCAGCCCGAGGACGACGACCCGTTCGGCTATCTCTACGCGGACGGCCAGGCCGCCGGAGCCACCCCGCCCGGGCAGGGCGGCGGATACGGCTACCCCGGACCCACGGTCGGCGGTCAGCCGGGCGGCCCGCAGCCGGGCGTGCCCAGGACCTCGTACAACCAGGTCCGCACGGTCGGCGACCGCCCCTACGGCGGCCAGCGCGGGCCCGCTCCCTACCAGCAGGTCCCGCCGCAGCAGCAGTCCCCGGGCTACCAGGCCCAGTACCAGGCCCCCGAAGCCCTCCAGGCGGGCGGCTACGGCGTCCCGCCGCAGCAGCAGCCCCCGCAGTACACCCAGTCCGTGCCCCTGCCGGGCTCCGGCGGCGGCCACGGCGGCGGCGGGTCCAGCCGCAAGGGCATGCTCATCGCGGCCGTGGCGGTGGTCGCCGCGGTGGCGATCGGCATCAGCGCGGCGGTGATCTTCGGCAAGGACAACGAGAAGGACAAGGGCCAGAACACCGCGAACACGGGCCAGAGCCCGTCGGCGCCCGTCCAGAACACCCCGTCGGGCCAGCCGAGCGGCTCCGCGTCCGCGGACGCCCCGCTGCCGAAGGGCGACGCGGGCGGCGCGGGCATGGTCATCAGCGGTGGCGCTGCGCTGGAGAGCGCGGTGCCGGGGGCCAAGAGCGCGGGCGGCCAGTACGTCGGCGGCTTCACCCAGCAGGGTGCCGCCGTGACCTGGACGATGGAGGTCCCCAAGGCCGCCGAGTACACCTTCCGGATGTATTACGGCGTGCCCGGCAAGGACGCCAGCATGACGCTGACGATCAACGGCCAGCCGCAGACCCGTGCGATCAACATGAAGAACTTCGCGAAGGCCGCCGAGGGCGCCTGGGACAAGGGCTGGACCAACACCTACTCGTACGTGAACCTCAAGCAGGGCACGAACACCATCAAGATCTCCTGCGAGGCGGGCAACTCCTGCGAGGCGGTCATCGACCAGTTCGTGCTCGAGAAGCGCTGATCCGCCTTACACACGAAGGGTCCTAACCCTCCGTCACCTTCACCGACCCCCGTACCTCCTCGTAGGTGCGGGGGTCGAACTCGCCCGCCACCGGGGAGGTGACCGTGGCTGCCGAGAGGGCCACCGCGCGGGTCAGGCGGTCCGGCCAGTCCAGGCCTTCGGTGAGGGCCGAGAGGAGGCCCGCGACCGCGGAGTCGCCGGCGCCGGTGGGGTTGCCCGTCAGGGGGCGCGGCGGGGCCGCCCGCCAGGTGCCGCGGGCGGTGGCGGCCAGCAGGCCGGCCGGGCCGAGCGAGGTGACCACGGCGTGGGCCCCGCGCCGGCGGGCGCCCTGGGTGGCGGGGAGCGGGTCGCGGGACCCGGTCAGCTCGGCGAGCTCGGCGGCGTTCGGTTTGATCACGTCGGGGCGGGCCGCGACCCCGCGGCGCAGCGCCTCGCCGCTGGTGTCGAGGAGGACGGGCACCCCGGCCGTGCGGGCCGCCCGTACGAGGGTCGCGTAGGCCCCCACGGGCACGCCCGGGGGCAGGCTGCCGCACAGGGCCACCGCGCGGGCGCCGCCCGTCAGCAGGGCCTCGTAGCGGGCGAGGAACCCGGACCACTCGGTGGCGGTGATCAGCGGGCCCGGTTCGTTGAACTGCGTGGTGTCCCCGGAGGCCTCGTCGACGACGGCCAGGGTGCGGCGGGTGGTGCCGGAGCAGGGGACCAGCTCGTCGCGGACGCCGGGGGAGGAGGCGGCGAGCCGGTCGCGGACGAGGTGGCCCGTGGGGCCGCCCGCGAAGCCGGTCGCGGTGACCTCGTGGCCGATCGCGGCGAGCACGCGGGCCACGTTGAGGCCCTTGCCGCCGGGGCGTTCGGTGACCTCGGTGACGCGGTGGGAGGCGTGCGCGAGCAGGCGCGGCACGCGGTAGGTGACGTCGAGTGCGGTGTTGAGCGTCACGGTCAGGATCATGGCGGGCCCCGGGGTTTGGTGGTGCGGGGATCATGCCAAATGGGAGAGCGGTCGGCCCAGTACCCGGGGCCGACCGCTTTCCGGTCCGTGTGCCTACTTGCCCGCGCGCGGGTCGACGATCCATTCCCCGCGCCGCATGACGCCCTTGACGTCGAAGGCGGCGTCGAGGACGACGAGGTCCGCGTACTTTCCGGGCTCCAGCGAGCCGACCTGGTCGTAGACGCCGATCAGCCGGGCCGGGTTGGCGGAGATCGCCTGGACCACGGACTCGACGGGGAGCTTGTCGAGGGTGACCGACCGCTTGAAGGCGGTGTCCAGGGTGAGGGTGGAACCCGCGATGGAGCCGCCCTCGACGAGGCGGGCGACGCCCTCCTTGACCTCCACCTCCAGCGGGCCGAGGTGGTAGGTCCCGTCGCCGAAGCCGGCCGCGTCCATCGCGTCGGTGATCAGCGCCACCCGGTGCGCGCCCGCGTGGTGGAAGGCCAGCTCCAGCATGGCGGGGTGCAGGTGGACGCCGTCGTTGATCAGCTCGACGGTGACCCGCTCGTCCTCCAGGAGCGCGGCGATCGGGCCCGGGGCGCGGTGTTCCAGGCCCGGCATCGCGTTGTAGAGGTGGGTGGCGACGGTCGCGCCCGCGTCGATGGCCTGGAGCGTCTGCTCGTACGTGGAGTCCGTGTGGCCGATCGCCGCGATGACCCCGTGCTCGGCGAGCAGCCGTACGGAGTCCAGTCCGCCGGGCAGCTCGGTGGCGAGGGTGAACATGCGGGCGGCGCCGTGCGCGGCGTCGACCAGCTTGCGGACCTCGGCCGGGTCGGGGTCGCGCAGGAGGTCCTCCTTGTGCGCGCCCTTGCGGCAGGGGTTGATGAACGGCCCCTCGAAGTGGATGCCTGCGATGTCGCCCTGCTGGGTCAGCTCGGCGAGCAGTCCGGCGCGGCGGGCGAGCTCGTCCAGGTCGCCGGTGACGGTGGAGGCGACCAGGGTGGTGGTGCCGTGCTCGCGGTGGGTCCGTACGCCCTGGAGCACTTCCTCGGCGGTGCCGGAGGTGAAGGAGGCGCCGCCGCCGCCGTGGTTGTGCATGTCGACGAAGCCGGGGACGAGCCAGTGCCCGGTCAGGTCGACGACGGCGGAGTCCTCGTGGGCGCTGCCGGCGAGGCGCTCGCCGTCGACGATGAGGCGTCCGCCCTTGACGATGCCCGTGGGCAGCACCACGTCGGCGCCGGAGAGAACGGTGCTGCGGCCCACATGTGCGCTTCCGGACATCAGGCTGGTACCTCCGTGGCGAGTAGATCCCAGGCGAGCAGCCCTGCACCCAGGCATCCGGCGGTGTCCCCGAGGGCCGCCGGAACGATGTGGGGCAGCCGCTGGAACGTCACGCGTTCCTCCACGGCCGTCCGTAGTGGTGTGAACAAGGTTTCCCCGGCCTCGGCCAGTCCGCCACCGATGATCAGCGTGCGCGGGTCCAGCAGGGTGATCGCGGTGACCAGCCCGTCGGCGAGGGCGCCGATGGCGGCGAGCCACACCTCCCGGGCCCGCTCGTCGCCGGACTCCACGGCCTTGGCGCAGTCCGCGGCGTCGGCCTCGGGATCGCCGGAGGCGGCCGCCCAGGCGCGGCTGACGGCGGAGGCGGAGGCGAGCGTCTCCAGGCAGCCGCGCTGGCCGCAGCCGCAGGCGGGACCGCCGGGGCGGACCACGATGTGGCCGATCTCGCCCGCGTACCCGTGCGCGCCGGCCTCGATGCGGCCGGCGATGCCGATGGCTCCGGCGATGCCGGTGCCGAGGGGGACGAACAGGAAGCGGTCGGCGCCGCGCCCCGCGCCGATGCGGCCTTCGGCGAGTCCGCCCGTGCGGACGTCGTGGCCGAGGGCGACCGGGATGCCGCCGAGGCGTCTGCCGAGCAGTTCGCGCATGGGGACGTCGCGCCAGCCCAGGTTCGCCGCGTAGACGGCGATCCCGTTCTCGGCGTCGACGATGCCGGGCACGGCCACGCCGGCCGCGGAGGCGGTGGCGCCGAAGCGTTCCCGGCCGAGGTCGAGGAGCTCGGCGGCGAAGTCCTGGATCGTCTCGACGACGGCTTCGGCGCCCCGCTCGCGGCCGGTGGCGCGGCGCGCCTCGTGGAGCAGGGTGCCGTCGGCGGCGACGAGGGCGGCCTTCATCCCAGTGCCGCCCACATCGAGGGCGATGACGTGTTTCACGGGTTTCACGGGTGACAGTCTCGCGTGATCGGAGGGCAAAGGTCTAGTCCACTGAGAGGGATTGTTGAGTGGCCATACAAATTCAGGACCTTCGGCGGTGCGCGGGCCGGTACGCGGGTGCGTGCGGGGGTGCGTGCGGGGGTCTGTACGTGCGCACGCGTGCAGGCCGTGTGCACGTTTGGGGCCGGATGTTGACGGGGGTGAAAAGTGGTGTAGACCTTTACGCGAATCGTATGGAACAACCTGGGGTGGAACGAGAACTGTGAAGGCCCGAACTGTCCGGACCGGAAAGCCGAACCTCGCCGCGGCCGGCCTCGCGCTGTGCCTGACCACCGTGACGCTGACCGGCTGTGGGGCCGTGTCGGGGCTCACCGGGGACAACGAGGTCACCCTCAAGGTCGTGGCGGCCGACTACGGGGACAAACCGGAGAACTCCTCCAAGCCCTACTGGAAGGAGCTCGCCACGGCCTTCGAGAAGCGGAACCCGGGGATCAAGGTCCAGGTCGATGTCTACTCCTGGTCCGAGGTCGATGCCAAGGTCGCCGAGATGGTCAAGGCCGGCGAGGCCCCCGACATCGCGCAGATCGGCGCCTACGCCGACTACGCCGCCGAGGGCAAGCTGTACTCCGCCGACGAGCTGCTCTCCGTGAACACCGAGGCCGACTTCCTCGCGCCGCTCGCCGACGCCGGCAAGGTCAGGCGCAACCAGTACGGCCTGCCCTTCGTGGCCAGCACCCGGCTGATGTTCTACAACGAGAAGCTGTTCGCCGACGCCGGCATCATCCCCAAGGACGGCAAGACCCGCTGGCAGCCCAAGAGCTGGGCCGAGCTGGAGGCCGCGGCCAAGAAGCTCAAGGCGGCCGGCGTCCCGACGCCCCTCGCGCTGCCCCTGGGCCGCGAGGAGGCGCAGGCCGAGACCATGCAGTGGCTCCTCGCGGGCGGCGGAGGCTACGCCGACAACGAGGAGAACTACTCCATCGACTCCGCGGACAACGTCAACACCCTGGAGTTCCTGCGCGACAAGCTCGTCGGAGCGGGCCTGACCGGCCCCGTCGAACCGGCCAAGCTCAACCGCCAGGACGCCTTCGACTCCTTCGCGCGCGGCGAGGTCGGCATGCTCAACGGGCACCCGACGCTGCTCAAGCAGGCCGCCGCGAAGGGCGTGAAGTACGGCATGACCCCCATGCCGACCGCCGACGGGGCCAGCCACCCGACGATGGGCGTCGCCGACTGGGTGATGGCCTTCAAGACCGCCGGACACCAGACGCAGTCCGGGAAGTTCCTGGACTTCCTGTACGAGGCGAACAACGTCACCACCTTCACCGAGAAGTACGACCTGCTCCCGGTCACCACCAGCGGCTCCCGGGCGATGGAAGCCGCCCAGGGGGCCTCCTCGGCGGAACTGAAGACCTTCCTGCACGCGCTGCCCAACGCACGGCTCTACCCGGTGGGCAAGAAGTCATGGGCGGCCGTCAGCGAGGACGTCAAGAAGAACATCGGCAAGGCCGTGCAGCCGGGCGGGCAGCCCGAGCGGATCCTCGCGGACATCGCGGAGGCGGGGCGCAAGGCGGAGCCGCGCTGAGCTGAGCTTGTCGGAGGCCGGGGATAACCTGGCCGTATGACGGACGCGGACGAGAGGCCGCCGGCCGGGCTGAGCCCCGACGAAGCGGCCGTACTGGCCTACGAGGCCCGCACCTGGCCCGGACCGGGCGCCAAGGAGCGGGCCATAAGGGAAGGACTGGGGATGCCCCCGGTCCGGTACTACCAGCTGCTCAACGCGCTGATGGACGACCCCAGGGCGCTGCGGCACGCACCGGGCACCGTGAACCGCCTGCGGCGCATCCGGGAGGCGCAGCGGGCCAGGCGGTAGCGGTGCGGTGCGGGCCGCGCGCCGTGGTGCGCGCCGTAGCCGTGGCCCGGCCGGGCCGTTAGGGTCGAGCACATGGGGAGCCATCCGCACGATCTGCCGATGCCCGTCACCACCGCCGGACGCGAGGGACTCGAAGCCCTCCTCCGCGCACCGCGCCGCTGCGTCGTCGCCCTCGACTTCGACGGCACCCTCGCCGACATCGTCCCCGACCCCGACCAGGCGCGGGCCCACCCCGGAGCCGTCGCCGCGCTCGCCGCCCTCGCCCCCGAGGTCGGATCGGTCGCCGTGATCACCGGCCGGCCGGCCGGGGTCGCCGTCCGCTACGGGGGCTTCGCCGGAGTCCCCGGACTCGAACACCTGGTGGTGCTGGGGCACTACGGAGCCGAGCGCTGGGATGCCGTCACCGGCAGCGTGCACGCACCGGCCGAGCATCCGGGGGTGGCGGCGGTCCGGGCGGAGCTGCCGGGGTTCCTGGACGCGATCGGCGCGTGGCGCGGGACGTGGATCGAGGAGAAGGGCCGGGCGCTGGCGGTCCACACCCGGCGCGCGGCCGACCCGGAAGCGGCCTTCGCGGCCCTGCGCGAGCCCCTGGCGGGGCTCGCCGCCCGGCACGGCCTGATGGTCGAACCGGGGCGGGCCGTACTGGAGCTGCGGCCGCCCGGGACGGACAAGGGCGTCGCGCTCACGGAGTACCTCGCGGAGGTGGGGGCGGAGGCGGTGCTCTACGCCGGGGACGACCTGGGGGACCTCGCGGCGTACTCCGCGGTGGAGAAGCTGCGGGCCGGGGGGATGCCGGGGCTGCTGCTGTGCAGCGGCTCGGCGGAGGTCCCGGAACTCGCCGCCCGCGCGGACCTGACGCTGCCCGGCCCCTCCCAGGTAGTGGCCTACCTGGCCGCCCTGGCCGCGGCCCTGGCCGCGGCGCCTTCTTGACGCGCCCCTCGCACCGCTGCGCGGGCTTCGGACCGCTGCGCCGGACTCCGTCCGGCGGTGGCGGGTCGGGGCCGGCGCCGCTGCCGCGTGGTGCGGGGCTGGTGGGCGGGTGCGGCTGGGTGGGCCCTGCGGGGCGAGGTCCCCTACCCGCCCTTCGCCCGTTCCCCGGGCTGCGCCCGGACCCGTACGTGCGCTGCGCGCCCGTGCCCTCAAACGCCGGGCGGGCTGGATTTATCCAGCCTCGCCGGCGTTTGAGGCGCGGGGTCCGGGGCGGAACCCCTCTGCCCCGCGCCGGGAGGGTCAGGTGCGGAGGGGGTTCAGCTGGGCTGTGAGCCACTGGGTCGGGGGGAGGGCCGTCGCGGCCGCAGCCAGGCGCTTCGTGCGGTCCGCGCGTTCCGCCGCCGGCATCGTGAGGGCCGTGTGGAGGGCCTCCGCGGTGGCCGTCACGTCGTACGGGTTCACCGTCAGCGCGTCCGAGCGCAGTTCCTCGTAGGCCCCCGCCCCGGTGGACAGCACCAGCACGCACCCCGCCTCCGAGACCACCGGGATCTCCTTCGCGACGAGGTTCATGCCGTCCCGCACGGGATTGACCAGCGCCACGTCCGCCAGCCGGTACACCGCCAGGGACCGCGCGAAGTCGTCCTCGACGGAGACCAGCACCGGCTGCCAGTCGGCGGTGCCGAACTCCGCGTTGATCGCCGCCGCCAGCTCCCGCACCGACTCCGTGTACTCCCGGTAGACGGTCAGGTCCTGCCGGGAGGGGTACGCGGAGGCCAGGTGGACCACCCGCTCCCGCCATTCGGGGTGGACCATGAGCAGCTCCCGGTAGGCGAGGAGCCCGCGCAGGATGTTCTTCGACAGTTCCGTGCGGTCGACGCGGACGATCGTCTTCAGGCCGCCGATCTCCGCCCGCAGCCCCGCCAGCTTGTCGTCCACCTCCGGCCGGTGCGCGAGCGCGCGCAGCTCGTCCGCGTCCACGCCGAGGGGGTACGCCTTCACGTCGGTGAACTTGTTCTCCCCGAGCCCGGTCGGGACGTCGGCCGCCTTGCGGTGCCAGACCCCGCGCTCCGGGGTGCCGGTCGGGGAGTAGGACTGTGCGATGCCGCTCGCGTCGTCGAAGTTGGCCGCGTTGATGAAATTGAACGCCCACTCCCACGTGTGGAACCCGAGCCGGTCCGCCCCGAGCATCCCCCACACCAGCTGGTTGCGGATGTCCTCCGGGAGCATGCGCAGGAACTCCGTCGAGGCCCACGGCGTGTGCGTGAAGTGCCCGATGCGCAGGTCGGGGCGGAGTTCGCGGAGCATCCCGGGGGCGAGGGTCAGGTGGTAGTCCTGGATCAGGACGGCCGCGCCCTCGGCCGCCTCCTCGGCGCAGGCCGCCGCGAAGGTCTCGTTGTACGCGACGTACGAGTCCCAGCGCCGCCGGAACTCCGCGTCGAAGACCGGCTCGCGCGGAATCTCGTACAGGTGGTGGTGGAGGAACCACAGCACCGAGTTCGCGATGCCGTTGTACGCGTCGTCGTAGACCGCCGGGTCGATCGGCAGCATCCGTACACCCGGCTCGGAGACCCCGCGCCGTACCGCCTCGCGGTCCGCGTCCGACAGTGCCGCGCAGATCCACAGCGCGTCGGGCTGCTCCGCGAGGGCGGCGGAGAGGCCGGAAACGAGGCCGCCCCCGCCGCGGCGGGCACTGAGCGTGCCGTCCGCGGCGAGGGCGTAGGAGAGGGGGCCGCGATTCGCGGCGACGAGCACCTGGGAAGCCATGCGGCGAACCTAGCCCGCCTCAGCTCCGGTCAAACGTCAGCGCCTGCGCGTCCGCCGGACCGAGAGGAAGACCACACCGCCGAGTGCGGTGAGCGTGGCGGCCGCCGTGCCCATCAACCAGAGCTGCCGGCCGTCGGACCCGGTGGTGGCCAGGTGCCCGCCCGGGGAGCCCGGAGATCCCGGGGAGCCCGGAGAGTCGTCCCCCGGGTCCACCGGCAGCGGCCGCGGCTGCTGTGTGGTGGTGGGGGAGGGGAGGGTGGGCGAGGGGGAGGCGGAAGGAGTCGCCGAGGTCGAGGTCGACGGTGACGGGGACGCCGAGGTCGAAGGTGACGGGGACGGGGACGCCGAGGTCGAAGGGGACGCCGAAGTCGACGGGGACGGCGACGGCGACGCCGAAGTCGACGGCGAAGGCGACGGGTCCGGAGGTGTGATCACCGGCGGGACCGGTGTGCACGCCGGGTCCTTCGAGCCGTCCTCGCAGTTGGTGCGGCCGCTCTCCGCGACCACGTTGTTGGTCAGTTTGCCGTCGCCGGTCAGCGGGTCGTTGACGCGGACCTTATAGGTGATCGTCGCCGTCTTCCCCTGGGGGACCTCGCCCGTCCAGGTCAGCTTCGGCGCCGTGTACGCGGCCGTGCCGAGGTCGGCCGTGGCCGTCCCGTCGAAGGCCGCGTCGTCGAGCAGCTCGGTCAGGTCGTCCGTCAGCTTCGCGTTCGGGTAGTCCAGGCTGCTGATGTTCTTCGCGGTGATCGTGTAGGTCACGGTGTCGCCGGGGGCGACCGACTTCGCGGGCGAGGCAGTCTTCTTCACCTCGAGGTCCGGCACCGGCACGGCCAGCGCGAACTGCGAGATGACGTACGTGTCCCCGCGGGTGCGGAACGTCAGGTCGGCGGAGGTGGCTCCGGCCGGGAGGGCGGTCGCCGGGACGTCGAAGGACTTGGCGTCGATGC
This sequence comes from Streptomyces sp. TBY4, assembly GCF_024213195.1. GTDB lineage: Bacteria > Actinomycetota > Actinomycetes > Streptomycetales > Streptomycetaceae > Streptomyces. The sequence continues at coordinate 103,460 of NZ_JANAVF010000018.1, forward strand.
TGAGGTTGTTGGCGTGCTGCGGTTCGAGCGAGCCGTCGGCCGAGCTGGTGAAGAAGTTGTCGGTCGCCCCGCCGGCCCCGGGGTTGGCGATGTTCGCGCCGTTGACCCGGAACTGGTCGCCCTTCGTGTTCCAGTCGCCCTCGTAGGCCGTGGCGCTCGCGCGGACCGGGCCGTCACCGGTGCGGTAGAAGCCGTCGACCTTGATCGTGGTGTCCGGGCTGGTGGAGCGCTGGAGGACGTGGCCGCCGTAGACGTAGACGTTGCGGCGTTCCGGCGCGTGCTCGTTCGGGCCGGGGTACTTGTACACCACCGTCAGGGACCAGCCGGCGACGCAGCCGCGGCCGGTCGGGGCCCAGATGTTGCCGACGGCGACGGTCACCGGGGAGCCGGTGGGCACATCGGAGAAGGCGGCGGTGACGTCGGACTCGCCCGTGTAGTAGTGCGGGCCGCCGGTCTCCGCCGGGTCCTCGACCATGTTCGAGAGGGTCACCGGCCGGACGGCGCCCGAGCCGACCTTGAGGACCGGGCGGGTGGTCAGCGGCTCCCCCGGGGCGGGGAACACGTCCGAGCCGGAGACGTCGCAGCGCTTGATGAGGTTCGAGCCGAGCTTGTACGCGCCGTTGTTGCCGCCCCAGAAGAGCCGCGCGTACGCCACCTCCGCGCCCGGAGGCACGGTGACCCGGCCGGTGCTGGAGGTGTGGGTGGCCGTGCCCAGGCCGGCCGCGTCGACGGGCCGGGCCAGGAAGTCGTTGTTGTTCTTCGTGCCTCCGCCCCGCTGGACCTCGGCGCACTCGGCGGCTTCGGCGGCGGGCTCCTCGGGGCACCCCATCACCGTGTTGCCGAGCGTGACGAAGTCCCCGTAGAGCGCCTCGTCGTAGCGCTTCTCGAAGGGGGACACCACCTCGGCGACGGCCGGTCCGCTCAGCGAGCCGAAGAGCAGTGCCGCGCCGCCGGCCACCGCGACGGCGGATCCCCATGCATGCCTGAAACGTATGAAACGTGTAAACCCCATGAGAGGGAAATTAGCCCGATAGGGAATGAATCGGGCGTTACGCCACGCGACGGTGCGCGTACTCCTCGATGTCCCGCATCGGCGGCCGCTCCTCGGTGTCCACGGCGTACGTGTGCGGTACGAACCCCTCCGGGCCCCGCTCGAACTGCGTCAGCTCGGGGCGTACGAGGTGTCCGCGCGAGAGCCTGACCTGCGCCGTGCGGTAGATCGCGGCGGCCATCCGGCCCAGGGCCTGCCCGTCCTGGTGGCGGTGCAGCCGTACGCCCACGTCCACCTGGGCCAGCGCGTCCAGCCCGGCCGTGTGCAGTGCGTCCACCAGCAGGCCCAGCTCGACCCCGTAGCCCACCGGGAACGGGAGCCGTTCCAGCAGCTCGCGGCGGACGGCGTACTCGCCGCCCAGCGGCTGGACGAAGCCGGCCAGCTGGGGCCAGTGGAGGTTGAGCAGGGGGCGGGCCACCAGCTCCGTGACCCGGCCGCCCTGGCCGTTGGCCCGGGCGGAGGCCAGGGCGGCCGGATCGCTGAACTCCGCCCCCAGGGGGCGGTCGTACATCGCCTTGACGAACCGCACGTCCGGATCGGTCAGCAGCGGGCCGACGATCCCGGAGACGAAGGAGGCCGAGAAATCGCGCAGGTCGGCGTCCACGAAGCAGACGATGTCACCGGTGGTGACCAGCAGTGAGCGCCACAGCACCTCGCCCTTGCCGGGCACCGCCGGGATCCGCGGCAGGACCTCGTCGCGGTGCACCACCCGGGCCCCGGCCTTGGCCGCGACCTCCGCGGTGCGGTCGGTGGAGCCGGAGTCGATCACGACCAGCTCGTCGACCAGGGGCACGGGCAGGCCCTCGATCAGATCGCGCCGGATCACCTCGACGATCTCGCCGACCGTCGCCTCCTCGTTCAGCGCCGGCAGCACCACGCTCACCGTGGTGCCCGCTGCCCGCTTGGCGGAAAGCAGCTGGCCGAGCGGTCGGTCGGCGGCGGACCAGGAGCGGTCTGCCAGCCAGCGCTCCACCTCTTCCAGCACCTTCAGCACTCCCTGCCTCGCACTCTGGTTCTTCACTGGTTTGGACCGAAATGTGATCCATCTCGCGGTTCGGACGGCTGTCTCAACCACCCGGACCTTCGGTTACAGTCTTGAACAACGCGATGGCCCACCGCATGCCGGGGGGCCCGCGTACAAACGCACCGGCGCGCCACAGAGCGCGTGTGCCGGTGCCATACCGCTCATCCAGAGGGGCAGAGGGACACGGCCCGTTGAAGCCCCGGCAACCCTCCAGTCGGTTCTCGCGATCGCGCACACCAGCGCCGCAGCGAGGTCCCCGGCTAGGGAAGGTGCCAATTCCGTCTCATGGCGAAGTGCGCCATGGGGAAGATGAGGAGAAAGGGCCTCGCCATCATGGCTGCACAGTCTGTCGCAACCTCTGCCGAAACCGTTGAAACCAATGCGTCCGGCGCCTCTGTCGATCTCGGTCCCGCCACCGGCCTTTCCTGTCGTGAGTGCGGTACCCGCTTCGAGCTCGGCCCGATCTTCGCCTGCGCCGAGTGCTTCGGACCGCTCGAAGTCGCCTACGAGCTGCCCCTGGGCGACCCGGAGGCCCTGCGCGCCGCCATCGAGGCCGGCCCGGACAACATCTGGCGCTACGCGCCGCTGCTGCCCGTCCCCGCGGACGTGGCCTCCAAGCCGAGCCTGAACCCCGGCTTCACCAAGCTCGTGGACGCGCAGAACCTGGCCAAGGAGCTGGGCGTCACCGGCAAGCTGTACGTCAAGGACGACTCCGGCAACCCGACGCACTCCTTCAAGGACCGCGTCGTCGCCATCGCCGTCGAGGCCGCCCGCGCCTTCGGCTTCACCACCCTCTCCTGCTCCTCCACCGGCAACCTGGCCGGCGCCGTCGGCGCCGCGGCCGCCCGCGCCGGCTTCCGCTCCTGCGTGTTCATCCCGCACGACCTGGAGCAGGGCAAGGTCGTCATGGCCGGTGTCTACGGTGGCGACCTGGTCGGCATCGAGGGCAACTACGACGACGTCAACCGCTTCTGCTCCGAGCTCATCGGCGACCCGCTGGGCGAGGGCTGGGGCTTCGTCAACGTCAACCTGCGCCCGTACTACGGCGAGGGCTCCAAGACCCTGGCGTACGAGATCTGCGAGCAGCTCGGCTGGCAGCTGCCCGACCAGATCGTCATCCCGATCGCGTCCGGCTCCCAGCTGACGAAGATCGACAAGGGTCTGCAGGAGCTGATCAAGCTCGGCCTCGTCGAGGACAAGCCGTACAAGATCTTCGGCGCCCAGGCCGAGGGCTGCTCGCCCGTCTCCACCGCCTTCAAGGCCGGTCACGAGGTGGTCCGCCCGCAGAAGCCGAACACCATCGCCAAGTCGCTGGCCATCGGCAACCCGGCGGACGGCCCGTACGTCCTGGACATCGCGCGCCGCACCGGCGGCTTCGTCGAGGACGTCAACGACGAGCAGGTCGTCGAGGCCATCAAGATCCTCGCCCAGGCCGAGGGCATCTTCGCCGAGACCGCGGGCGGCGTGACCGTCGGCGTGACGAAGAAGCTCATCGAGAACGGCCAGATCGACCCCACGCTGACCACCGTGATCCTGAACACCGGTGACGGCCTCAAGACCCTGGAGGCGGTGGCCGCGGACAGCGGGCAGACCGCCACCATCCGCCCCAGCCTGGACGCGTTCCGCGCCGCCAACCTGGCCTGATCTCTCTCCCCTGCACCCGGAAAGGCAGTAGCGCCATGAGCGTCAACGTCCGCATCCCCACCATCCTGCGCACCTACACCGGCGGCCAGGCCGAGGTCCCCGCCGAGGGCGCGACCCTCGAAGAGGTCATCCAGTCCCTGGAGGCGAGCCACCCCGGCATCGCCGCGCGCGTCCTGGACGACCAGGGCAAGCTGCGCCGCTTCGTCAACGTCTACGTCAACGACGACGACGTGCGCTTCGAGGGCGGGCTGCAGACGGCCACTCCGGACGGCGCGGGCATCTCGATCATCCCCGCGGTCGCGGGCGGCTGCTGAGCAGGTCGCGCCCCGCAACGCTTCGTAGAAACTGAATTGCCCCCTCCGTTACCAAACGGAGGGGGCAATTCTGCTGGGTTGGGCGCGGTAGAGTTGGGGCAGTCCCCTCCGCTGTTCTTGCCCGCCGCATATGAGCGGGTCGCGCGAGGGTTGACATTGAGTCAACATGCAAGTGCGCTATGGGTCGTTGGCGGGGTTTGTCCGGCCCGAGTTGCCCTGGAATATTCCGGGTTTTCACCCTATTTCAATCTTTCGCTGTGTCCAGAATTCTCGTCGGAATGACCTGTTGCAGACAGCAGCGGTGCGGATACATTCAGCCCCGGTCGAGGCGTTCCGGCGCAAGTTCTGACCCGGGACCGCGAAGTGCGGTCCTGCGCAAGGGCCAGTAATAGGGGAGTTAGGCATGGCTCAGGGCACCGTCAAGTGGTTCAACGCGGAGAAGGGCTACGGCTTCATCGCGGTCGACGGTGGTGCGGATGTGTTCGTCCACTACAGCGCCATCCAGATGGACGGGTACCGCACCCTTGAAGAGGGTCAGCGGGTCGAGTTCGAGATCTCGCAGGGCCAGAAGGGTCCGCAGGCGGACATGGTCAAGCTCGCCGCCGGCTAGTCCGACCGCGATCGACCACCGAGGCGTACGGGGCCGCGCACAGCGGCCGCGCACGACGGCACCACCGCATACATACGAGGGGCCCACATCCTGGACACGGGATGCGGGCCCCTCGTGCATGGGCCCGGCGCGGCCCTTGCGGCACCTGGGTGTTCATCCCGGGTTGCCCGAAGCCGCTTGCACTCGGGGGGGTCGAGTGCTAATCATTGGCGTTAGCACTCTCCTGGTGAGAGTGCTACTAAACGAGGACCGGGTCGGTGAGGCCCGCAGGGTCCGGTGGGAAGGAACCGCCGGGCACGCAGGCCGTCCGTCGCGGGCGCGGGCGCGGTCCGGGAGCAATCCACCGCTGTCCGGGAGGACCACTTCAGATGGCCAAGATCATTGCGTTCGACGAGGAGGCCCGCCGCGGCCTCGAGCGTGGGATGAACCAGCTCGCCGACGCCGTCAAGGTCACCCTTGGCCCCAAGGGTCGCAACGTCGTCCTTGAGAAGAAGTGGGGCGCCCCCACGATCACCAACGATGGTGTCTCCATCGCCAAGGAGATCGAGCTCGAGGACCCGTACGAGAAGATCGGCGCCGAGCTGGTCAAGGAAGTCGCCAAGAAGACGGACGACGTCGCCGGCGACGGTACGACCACCGCCACCGTCCTCGCCCAGGCGCTCGTCCGCGAGGGCCTGCGCAACGTGGCCGCCGGTGCGAACCCGATGGCCCTCAAGCGCGGTATCGAGAAGGCCGTCGAGGCCGTCTCCGCCGCCCTGCTGGCGCAGGCCAAGGACGTCGAGACCAAGGAGCAGATCGCTTCGACGGCCTCCATCTCCGCCGCCGACACCCAGATCGGCGAGCTCATCGCCGAGGCCATGGACAAGGTCGGCAAGGAAGGCGTCATCACGGTCGAGGAGTCGCAGACCTTCGGCCTGGAGCTCGAGCTCACCGAGGGCATGCGCTTCGACAAGGGCTACATCTCGGCGTACTTCGCCACCGACATGGAGCGCATGGAGTCGTCCCTCGACGACCCGTACATCCTGATCGTCAACTCCAAGATCGGCTCGGTCAAGGACCTGCTGCCGCTCCTGGAGAAGGTCATGCAGTCCGGCAAGCCGCTGCTGATCATCGCCGAGGACGTCGAGGGCGAGGCGCTCTCCACCCTCGTCGTCAACAAGATCCGCGGCACCTTCAAGTCCGTCGCCGTCAAGGCTCCGGGCTTCGGCGACCGCCGCAAGGCCATGCTCGGCGACATCGCCATCCTCACGGGCGGCACGGTCATCTCCGAGGAGGTCGGCCTCAAGCTCGAGAACGCCGGTCTCGACCTGCTCGGCCGCGCCCGCAAGGTCGTCATCACCAAGGACGAGACGACCATCGTCGACGGTGCCGGTGACAGCGACCAGGTCCAGGGTCGCGTCAACCAGATCCGCGCCGAGATCGAGAACTCCGACTCGGACTACGACCGCGAGAAGCTGCAGGAGCGCCTGGCGAAGCTCGCCGGCGGTGTTGCGGTCATCAAGGCCGGTGCCGCGACCGAGGTCGAGCTCAAGGAGCGCAAGCACCGCATCGAGGACGCCGTTCGCAACGCGAAGGCGGCCGTCGAAGAGGGCATCGTCGCCGGTGGTGGCGTGGCCCTGCTGCAGGCCTCCTCGGTCTTCGAGAAGCTCGAGCTCACCGGCGACGAGGCGACCGGCGCCAACGCCGTCAAGCTCGCGCTGGAGGCCCCGCTCAAGCAGATCGCCGTCAACGGTGGTCTCGAGGGTGGCGTCGTCGTGGAGAAGGTCCGCAACCTGCAGATCGGCTGGGGCCTGAACGCCGCGACCGGCGAGTACGTGGACATGATCGCGTCGGGCATCATCGACCCGGCGAAGGTCACCCGCTCTGCCCTGCAGAACGCGGCGTCCATCGCGGCCCTCTTCCTCACCACCGAGGCCGTCATCGCCGACAAGCCCGAGAAGGCCGGCGCCGCTGCCGGCGGCGGCATGCCGGGCGGCGACATGGACTTCTGATCCACCCCCGGGCCCCGGCCCGAAGGTAGATCGGCTGTTCGCATCACGTACCGAGGGCGGCATCCTCTCCTGACGGAGGGGGTGCCGCCCTCGGGCGTTCTACGGGTGCTCGGTTTCGCTGTTGCCCGGGTTCACCGGCGCCCGCGCTCGCCGCGCTGCGGAGCCGGCCTGCCGAGGGCGCCGAGCACTCCCCACAGGGATGCGAGCCCGACCGCGAGGAGGATCGCGGCGCGCAGCCCCCAGGCATGGAGGTCCGAGGCCCTCTCCGACTGCACCCGGCCCCGAGGGTCGTAGACCAGCCGGAGTTCCTCGCCGGCCTTCGCGATCTCCTGCTCCCTGGTCAGCCCGGCGGGACCGCCCGGCGGGCAGTCGAGCCGGTGGTCGTACTGGGTGGTGCGCCTGAGGTACTGGCCCTCGGGGCGGTAGCTGGAATCGGTCTCGACCCGGGAGGCCACCTCCCTGACCACGCACGTGACCTCGACTCCCCGCCCCCGCAGCACCAGGTCGTCCACGCCCATCAGGGCGATGAACACGCCGACGGCCGCGGACAGCCCGGCCAGGACGGCGAGGGCCGAGCCCCGGCGCTCGGCCTGGGCGTAGGTGTGGAGGGCGAGGCCGGACAGGGGTACGAAGAGCCCGAAGAGGGCCACCCACGCGTCCCCCAGCCATCCGCCGCCCAGCCACCCGGTCGCTCCCGCCCAGCCTGCCGCGAGCGCCACCCCGGCGGCGAGCGCCGGCGCCCCCGCCGCGGCCGCGACCCATCCCGGCGACCGCAACTCTTCGTCGTTCATCCCCATCCCCCGTCCCCCTCGTCCCCGTCTCCCGCTCCCGGTACGTACACGCCGGGAGCGCCCGGTTGGTTGTGCACGCACCCCTCGACGTACGCCGCCCGCGATGCGGGACTGTCCGCCGACACCCCCGCATGAACTGATTGACTGCCGACATGAGTGACGTGAGCGACGCGAGCAACGTGTTCATCAAGATCTGCGGGCTGCGGACCGCGCACGACGTCGAGGTGGCCGTGGCGGCCGGGGCCGATGCCGTCGGGTTCGTGTTCGCGCCCGGGAGTCCGCGTACGGTCGACGCCGCGACGGCGCGGGAGCTCGCCGGGCACGTGCCGGACGGGGTGCTCACCGTGGGGGTGTTCCGGGGGCAGTCGGTGGCGGAGGTGCGACGGTTCGCCGAGGAGAGCGGCGTACGGGGCGTGCAGCTGCACGGCGAGGAGGGGCCGGAGGACTTCGCGGCGCTGCGCGCCGAGGGCCGCACCCTGCTGCGGGCCACGGCGCGGCACGTGAAGGCCTGCGGGGAGTACGGCGAGGACCTGCTGCTCCTCGACGCCCCGGACCCCGGCTCCGGCAAGCCGTGGAACTGGGGCTCGGTGGAGTTCACCGCCCCCGAGGGCCGCTGGCTGCTGGCGGGCGGGCTGAGGCCGGACAACGTGGCCGAGGCCCTCGCGGTCACCGGCGCCTGGGGCGTGGACGTCTCCAGCGGGGTGGAGAGCGAGCGCGGGGTGAAGTCCCCGGACCTCATCCGTGCCTTCATCGCGGCGGCCCGCGGCGCGGGGCCCGCGGCCTGAGCCGGGCCGGGCCGGGGGCGGGTCGGCTCGACGGGGTCTGAGTAAGTTGCCTGACTAAGGCGTAGACGGGCGTCGCCCGGCGGGCTATGGTCGTGTCCGTGGAGTTAGTCAGCCAGCTAACTCGCTTTCCTGAGGAGCAGCACCCATGCCCGTACAGCCCGTACTCGACTCGACGATCCACTACCGGGAGGCCGGTCCGCGGACCGGTGTGCCCGTGGTGTTCCTGCACGGGAACCCCACCTCCTCCCACCTCTGGAGGGAGGTCCTCGCCGCCCTCGGCGACGGCCCGGCCCGGCTGCTCGCGCCGGACCTGATCGGGATGGGGGAGTCGGGCAAGCCCGACGTCGGCTACACCTTCGACGACCAGGCCCGCTACCTCGACGCCTGGTTCGACGCGCTCGGCCTCGAGGAGGCGGTGCTCGTCGGGCACGACTGGGGAGGCGCGCTCGCCTTCGACCGGGCCGCCCGGCATCCGGGGAGGGTGCGCGGGATCGCCTTCACCGAGACCATCGTCAAGCCGATGAGCTGGGAGGAGTTCCCGGAGGGCGGCCGCGAGCTGTTCCGGGCGATCAAGACGCCGGGTGTGGGGGAGGCCATGCTCCTCGACGCGAACGGGTTCATAGAGGCGCTGCCCGGGAGCGTCGTCCGCCCGATGGACCCCCGGGACCTCGACGCGTACAGGGCCCCGTACCCGACGCGGGAGAGCCGGCGCCCGATCCTCCAGTGGGCCCGGTCGATGCCGCTGGGCGGGGAACCCGCCGAGGTGGTGGCCCGCGTGGCGGCGTACGGGGAATGGCTCGCGGGGAGCCCCGAAGTCCCCAAGCTGCTGCTGACCTTCGCTCCGGGGCCGGGGGCGATGACCGGACCGGAGGTCGTCGACTGGTGCGTGGCGAACATCGCGGGCCTGGAACTCTCCCGGCACGACGGGGTGCCGGCCGGGCACCACACCCCGGAGGACCACCCGCTGCTGGTCGCGGAGGCGGTACGGGACTGGGCGGGGCGCCACGGCCTGTGGGGATGAGGGCTGCGACCAGGGCCTGCAAGGGGCGAAGGGCAGGCCCGGAGGGTCTTCGGACCCTTCGGCGGCGGACGTAGGTCCCTGTCGGTGGGCCTTCCGCCCCGGGGAGACTTCGAATCATGGACACTCTGGATTCGGTGATCGTCAACGTCAACGATCACCTCTGGACCTACCTGCTGATTCCGCTGGTGGTCGGTGCGGGCCTGTACTTCACGGTCCGCTCCCGGGGTGTGCAGCTGCGCCTGCTTCCCGAGATGTTCCGGGTGCTGAAGGAGAAGACCCCGCCGCGCGCCGACGGCCGCAAGCAGGTGTCGTCCTTCGGCGCCTTCACGATCTCGGCCGCCGCGCGCGTCGGTACCGGCAACATCGCCGGTGTCGCCACCGCCATCACCCTGGGCGGCGCGGGCGCCGTCTTCTGGATGTGGATGATGGCGCTGATCGGCGCGGCCTCCGCCTTCGTGGAATCGGCCCTCGCCCAGCTCTACAAGGTGCGGAACGCCGGCGGAGCCTACCGGGGCGGCCCCGCGTACTACATGCAGCGGGCGCTCGGTAAACGCTGGCTCGGGGTGCTCTTCGCGGTGACGATCACCGTCACCTTCGGCTTCGTCTTCAATGCCGTGCAGGCCAACACCATCACCGCCGTCGCCGCCGGCTCGCTCGCCGACACCGACGGGTCGAACTGGTTCGGCCCCTCCCTCGGCGTGCTGCTGGCGGCCCTGCTGGGCCTGGCGGTCTTCGGCGGGGTCCGGCGGATCTCGTCCGTCACCACGGTCCTGGTCCCGGTGATGGCGATCGTCTACCTGCTCCTCGGCGCGGCCGTGGTCCTCCTCAACATCACCGAGTTCCCGCGGGTCGTCGCGGACATCGTCGGAGGCGCCTTCGGCTTCCGCGAGCTGGCGGCCGGCGGCATCGGCGCGGCCATCCAGCAGGGCATCCGGCGCGGGATGTTCTCCAACGAGGCGGGCCTGGGCTCGGCGCCGAACGCGGGCGCCGCCGCCGAGGTCTCGCACCCGGTCAAGCAGGGCCTCGTACAGTCCCTGGGCGTCTTCTTCGACACCCTCCTCGTCTGCACGATGACGGCCTTCATCGTCCTCGTCACCAACCCGGAGCTGTCGGGCCGCCAGGGCGCGGACCTGACGCAGACGGCGCTCAGCGACACGCTGGGCGCGTGGGCGGGCCACCTCCTCACCGTCGTCGTCTTCATGCTCGCCTTCAGCAGCATGATCGGGAACTACTACTACGGCGAGACCAACATCCAGTTCATCACCCGCAAGCGGTGGGTCCTGCCGGGGTACCGGGCGCTGGTCCTGTCGGCGGTCGTCCTGGGCTCGCTGGGCTCGGTGTCGGTCGTCTGGAACCTCGCGGACGTGTTCATGGGCGTCATGGCCCTGATCAACCTCGCCGCGATCATCCCGCTGTCGGCCATCGCCTTCCGCCTCCTGGACGACTACCTCGCCCAGCGCCGGGCGGGCCTGGAGCCGGTCTTCACCCGGGACCGCATGCCGGACCTGAAGGGCATCCAGTGCTGGGACCCGGTCCGCGGGGTGGTCCCGTCGGCGCAGGCGCCGGAACGGGTGTAGCGCGGCCTACCCTCTGCTGTCATATGCCACAGCAGAGGGGATCCGCGATGACCGCAGCCATGCCCGAGCCCGTCCGCACCACCGACGGCCACACGTGGGAGTACCTGCTGCGCAGCTGGTGCGACTTGGACGTACCGAAGGGCTGGCGGGCCGAGCGGGGCCGCTGCTACACCGCCGGGCCGGTGACGGTGACCGGGCCGTCGGGCTCGACCGAGTGGACGACCGCCGTCGAGCGCAGGGAGTCGACCTGGTCGGGGGAGAGGCGGGCGCTGAAGCCGTTCAGGGTGTGGCGGTAGACGTGCACCGGGGTGATTCCGTACGCGTCCGCGACGGCGGCCGGGTCGAGGCCGTGGTGCACGGTGACGATGTACGTCGGCCACTCGGCGGGAGCGGTACGGGACGCGGGGGGCGTGGGGAGCGGGCCCGCGGCGTGGGCGGGCAGGGCGGTCGCGGCGGCCAGGGCGAGGGCGGCCAGGGCCGTCGGCAGGGTCCAGCTCGTACGGGTGCGCATGGGGGCGAGGCCACCACGTACGGCAGGCCGGGTCAACGACGCGGCGCGGCGCGGCGGCCGCGGGCGGTGGTGAACCGCCGGAGCCGCGCGTGCGCCCCCTCGCCGGATGCCCGCGCGGAGCCTTCCGTACGGGTGAACCTGCCGCCCGGCGCCGGGCTCGTGCGAGGTCGGCTGCGCGGGGCGGGGAGCAGGGGACGGATCCTTTCTTCAGTCCGTACGAGGATCAGCCCGCGGCGGGCGGCGGCACGGCCGGACGGCGGGATGGGGTCGGTCAAGGCCCCCGGCCGGCCCGCCGATGGAGGGGAGGGCCGCACTCCGCGAGGTGGTCCGCGTCGGGTCCGCCCCGGGTCCCCGTCGAGCGGAGGTGGCGGCCGCATGCCGCCCTCCACCCTTCGGGAGTCCCCTCGATGTCCTCGCTGTCCTCGATGCCCCTGCGCCTGATCGCCGGCGCCGCCGCCGTCGCCCTGCTCGGCGTCACTCCGGCGGCAGCCGCCGGAGTGACGGCCACCGCCCCCGAGCCCACCCCGGTGCCGCTGACGGTGTCGGCCAACGCCATCCCCGGCCAGTACATCGTGACCCTGGAGCCGGGCTACGACCCGGCCAAGGTGGCGGAGCGGCTGAGCCTCAAGCCGAAGTTCCTCTACACCCGGGCCATGAACGGCTTCGCCGTCCCCCTGACCAAGCTCCAGCTGGAGATCGCCCGCGTCAGCCTGGGCGTGAAGTCGGTCGAGACGGACGCCCGGGTCTCGGCCCCGTCGGGAGCGCTCGGGAGGGCCACCGCCCTGCGCGGGCCCTCCGCCTCCTGGGGGCTGGACCGGATCGACCAGAAGGAACTGCCCCTCGACAACACCTTCACCACCCAGGGCAACGGCGCCGGGGTGACCGCGTACATCCTCGACTCGGGGATCGACTACAAGCACGAGGAGTTCGGCGGCCGGGCCACCTTCGGCTTCGACGCGATCAAGGACGGCCGCGACGGCCTGGACTGCAACGGCCACGGCACGCACGTCGCGGGCACCGTCGCCGGGGCGACGTACGGGGTGGCGCGCAAGGCCTCCCTGGTCAGCGTCCGGGTCCTCAACTGCGAGGGCACGGGGGACTACTCCGGGATCATCGCGGGCCTGGACTGGGTGGCCAAGAACGCCAAGCAGCCCGCCGTCCTCAACGGCTCCCTGGGCGGCGACAGGTCCGAGACCGTGAACGCGGCGGCGGACGCCGTCACGGACGCGGGCGTCCTGCCGGTCATCGCGGCGGGCAACTCCGCGAAGGATGCGTGCAACGTCTCTCCGGCGTCGGCGGGGAAGGTCGTGACGGTCGCGGCCGCCAACAGGTACGACGAGGAGACCAGCTTCTCCAACTGGGGCCAGTGCGTGAGCCTGTACGCGCCCGGCGAGCAGATCGTCTCCGCGAAGCTGGGCGGCGGCAGCATCGCCCAGAACGGCACCTCCATGGCCGCGCCGCACGTCGCGGGCGCGGCCGTCCTCTACAAGCAGGCGCACCCGTCCGCGACGCCGGAGGACATCGCCGCGTACCTGCGGGACGAGTCCACGAAGGACGTCCTGAACAGCGTCAGCAAGTCCTCCCCGAACGAGCTGCTGTTCACCGGCGGACTCTGACGGCTGCTTCCTAGAACCAGGGGCGGGCGTCGGGCCTCGGCAGCGGGCGCAGGGCCGGCCAGCGGTCGAGCAGGCGGTCGGCCAGGGCGGAGCTGAGGCGGCCGAGGGAGTGCAGGTGATCGTGGTCGCGGGTCATGCCCGCGACCACGCCCAGCCGGTGGACGAGCCGCTCGCGGGCGGAGACGTACCCCCACTCGAAGTCCTCGGCGGGGATGCGGGCCAGTTGGTCGACCGTGCCGCGGTGGGCCCGTTGGACGAGCGCGTCGCCCTGGATCAGCCAGCCCGCGCAGGCGTCGGCGAGGTCGCCCGGCACGTCCGTCCCGGTGAGCCCGCGCCAGGTGGACCGGTACACGTCCTCCACCTCCGCGAGCGGGGCCGCGGTGACCGACAGGGCGCACCAGCAGGTGGGGAAGCCGATGCGGAAATAGGCGAGTTCGACCAGGCCGTTGCCGAGCGAGGCCCGCTCGAAGTCGACGAAGCGGACGCCTTCGGCGGTACGCAGATCATTGCCGGGGCACGGATCGCCGTGCAGCAGGGCGTGGTGCGGGGTGGGGTCCAACCGCTCCAGCAGGCCCGCCAGTTCACCGGTCACCGCAGCCGGTACGGGTACGTCGAGCGCGCGGGCCAGGGCGAGGAAGGACTCCGCGTCGGCGGCCGTGGGCCCCGAGGCGACGGGGAGCGCGCCCGCGTCGGCGGGTCCGGTCAGGGCGTGCAGCCGGGCGAGCGACTCGGCGTACGCGGGCAGCCAGTCGGCCGTCTCCCCGAGGTCGTCCAGGTACTCCAGGACGACCATCCGCGCGGCCGGGTCCGCACCGAGCACCGCGGGAGCCACGGCGTCCCGCCCGGAGGCCCGTCCCGCCAGCCGCAGCCCGGCGAGCTCCCGCGCGAAGCGGGCGTCCGCGTCGGCGCCGGTGTCTCCGGAGTCGGTCATCTGCTTGACGACCACCGGCCGGCCGTCGGCCAGGCGCACCCACCAGACGCGTGACCGCGGACTGCTGTCCAGGAGCTTGGACTCGGTGGGGGCGCCCAGGGTGGATCGCAGTGCCTCGTTGAACGGAACGCGTATCGGCATGGCGATGTCAGGCGAGGGTGGCTACGAAGACGGCCCAGGCGGGGGCGCCGAAGGTGAGGTGGGGGCCGTCGGGGACCTTGGAGTCGCGGACGGGGACGATGTGGGGGAGGCCGTCGGCGACTTCGAGGCAATCGCCGCCGGTTCCGTCGCTGTGGGTGGACTTGCGCCAGGTGGCCATCTCCAGGCAGTCGCTGCCGTCGCCCGCGCTGTAGCTGGACTTGTGCCAGATGGCCGTCGACAGGTCGTACTCAGACATGCTCGTCATGTGCGTAATCCTCCGCCACGGATTCGATCAAGGCCAGCGATTCGCGTGGTGACAGCGCGCTGGCCGTGAGGAGATCGTAGGTCAGGGTGTGGTGGGTGACTGTGGCCGGATCGTCCAGCAGTTGGCTCGTTCCGAGGGCTGTCACGTAGGCGAGTGGCGTTGCATCCTCGAAGGACATCAGCTTGAGCGGGCCACCCAAGGCTGCATGGGCGCCCGCGCTGAACGGGAGTACCTGAAGGATGATCCGATGGGATCGGATCAGGTCCGCGACGTGCCGCAGTGCCTCGGCCATCACGGCCCGGCCGCCGATGACCCGGCGGAGTACGGCCTCGTCGAGTACGCACCACAACAGGGGGGTTGTTGGGTCTGCGAGGAGGGCGGCGCGGGCCAATCGGCCTTCGGCCAGTTCGTCGATGGCCGCCTCCGTCGCCGTCGGCTGGTACGCGCGGAAGACGGCCCGCGCATACGCCTCCTTCTGGAGCAGCCCCGGGATCAGCAGGGGCGCGTACTCCCGGATGGCCTTCGCCAGAGACTCGGCCTCGGCGGCCTCCGTGAAGTGGTCGGGGTACTTGAACTTCGTCACGGCGCCGCAGTTGCGGGTGAAGAAGTCGCCCGTGCCGAGGATCTTGTCGATCTGCCGGGCCAGCTCCGGGGTCATCCGGCGGGTGCCCGCTTCGAGTTGGCCGATGAAGGAGCCGCTGACGAAGAGCGGCTCGCCGAGTTTCTCCTGACTCAGACCGGCCCGTTTGCGGGCCACGCGCAGTTCGGAGCCGAGCATGGTGCGGGGTGAGGAGAACGGGTCGACGTCTCCGGAAACGGGCACGGCAACTCCCCTGACAACAGGTGCGGCTGTTGGTGCTTTGCCCTTGAAGGCTAACCAGCCCGTCGCCACGCTGAGTACCGAACGCGATTACTCAGAGCGAAAGGTGACATGTCATGGTGCTCACGCCGAGGGAGCGGATGCTGGCGGCTGAGGAGGCCGTGGGGCAGCTGAAGGCCGCGCTGACGGACGTAGGGGTCGTGTTCCCCTCGCTCGGGGTGGACGGGGTGTCGGCGGCCGGGTCGTACGGGCTCCCGCTGGTCGATCTGGGGCGGTGCAACCTCGACACCGCGCTCCGGCTGGCCGCCGTACTGCACGAGCGGGCGCATCCCTGAGGGTTACGCGGGGCCGTCGAGGCGGACGGTCAGGCGCGGGAGGAACCAGCCGATGAGGGGGCCCGTGCACAGGGCGACGACCACGGTGCCGAGGCCGAGGGTGCCGCCGAGCAGCCAGCCGAGGCCGGCCACGGACACCTCGATGCCGGTGCGGACGGCGGCGACGGGCAGCCGGGTGAGCCGGACCAGCCCGGTCATGATGCCGTCGCGCGGGCCCGAACCGAACTGCGCGCCGAGGTAGAGCGCGTCGAAGAAGCCGAGGGTGACCAGGCCGAGGGCGAGGTACGCGAGCGCGGCCGGCGTGCCCTGTGGGGCGGGGAGTACGGCGGCGGTGGCGTCGGCGGCGAAGCCGACGACCGCGACGTTGAGGACGGTGCCGAGCCCGGGGAGCTCGCGCAGGGGGATCCAGGCGAGGAGCACCAGGAGCGAGATCAGGTTGGTGGCCCAGCCGAAGGAGATGCCGAGGGACTTGGCCGTGCCGTCGGTGAGCACGCTCCAGCTCGCGGTACCGAGGCCGGACTCGACGAGCACCATGACGGCGGCGCCGTAGCCCACCAGGCCGAGGAGCAGTTGGGGGACGCGGCGCGCGGTGCGGCCCGCGCGGAGCTGGGCGACGGCGTTCATGCGGGGCGGGTGCGCGGAGGGGGCGGAGGGGGCAGGGGGAGCGGTTGGAGCCATGGGCCAAGCCTCGGTCGGATCTGGACCCGGATTCCATAGCCAGACTGCGTACGCTGGCTCGATGAAGATCAGCGCGCACGCGGTCGGACGCATGGTGGGGGCCTGGCAGGAAGGGCCCGGACCGGCGCACCGGCGGCTCTCCGACCGGCTGCGGCTGCTGATCCTGGACGGGCGGCTCTGCCTGGGGGCGGCGCTGCCGGGCGAACGGGACCTGGCCGGCGCGATCGGTACGAGCAGGACCACGGTCGGGGCCGCGTACCGCACGCTCGTGGAGCACGGCTACCTGGAGACGAGGGAGCGCGCGCGGGCGACCGTACGGCTCCCGCACGAGGACGCACCCGCCGGGCGGCGGCGGGCCGGGGGTGCGGACGCGGAGACGATCAACCTCTCCTTCGCGGCGCCGCCCGCGCCCCCGGAGGTGCTGCACGCCGCTTTCGCGACGGCGCTGGAGCGGCTCCCGCTCCACTTCGAGCGGCACGGGTACGACCGGTACGGCGCCGGGGAGCTGCGCGAGGCGGTCGCGGGCTGGTACGGGCGCAGGGGGCTGGCGACTTCGCCCGGCCAGGTCATGATCACCAGCGGGGCGCAGCACGCGATCGGGCTGCTGGCGCGGACGCTGCTGTCGCCGCGGGACAAGGTGCTGTTCGACCACCCCACCTATCCGCACGCGATCAGGGCGTTCACCGACGCCCGGGCCCGGCTGCTGCCGGTGGCGGTGGGCCCGTCCGGCTGGGACGTCCCGCAGCTCCTGGCGGGGGCGCGCTCGGCGCAACTGGCTTACCTGATCCCGGACTTCCACAACCCGACGGGGCTGTACATGTCGGCGGAGGCCCGCCGGAGCCTGCGGCCGGCCTGCCCCGTGATCATCGACGAAACCCTGGCGGACCTGCGGCTGGACGGTGACGCGGGCCGGGAGGCGGAGCCCTTCGCGGCCCACCACCCCTCCACCATCAGCATCGGCTCGGTGTCCAAGAGCATCTGGGGCGGCCTGCGCATCGGCTGGATCCGCGCCGAGCCCGCGCTGCTGGAGCGGGTCGCGCGGACCCGCCCCGCGACGGACCTCGGCACGCCGGTGGTGGAGCAGCTGGCCGCAGCCGCCCTCCTGGACGCCGGTCAGACCCGGCGACCCGAGGCGCTGCGCCAACTGCGTGCCCAGCAGGACGTTTTGCTGGAGGCCCTGGCCGAGCACCTGCCCGAGGTGCACGCGCCGCGGGCACCGGGCGGGGTCACGCTCTGGGCGCGCTTCCCGGAGCCGGTCGGCTCCCGGCTGGCGGCGATCGCGCCGGACCACGGGGTGACGATCGCGGCAGGCCCGCAGTTCGGCATCGGCGGCGCCTTCGAACGCCACGTCCGCCTCCCGTACACCCTCCCGGCCGCCCGCCTGACGGAGGCGGTCCGCCGCCTGGCCTCCGCCCACCGGGCCCTGACGGCGGGCGCCACCGGGACTCACGTCCCGGCGGCGGTGGCCTGAGCCGCCGCCCCGGGGCGCGGGGCGGCGGTTGTTCCCGGGCTATTCCATCGGATAGCCGCCCGGGCCGGCGTACACCGCGTCGCCGACGGGGCGTTCCTTGGCATTGTCGTCGGTGGGGGTGTTGGCGAGCTTCTGCTTCCACACCAGGGTGGTCGATCCGCCGCCGTCCATGTTGACGGCGTCGATGACGTTGAGTTCCTTCAGGAAGGCGGCCAGCTCTCCCCGGGTGGCGCCGATGCTGACGACATGGTCAGGATCGTCGACGCCGTCGATGGTCACCAGTACGGTGCGGCCGTAGTGGTCCGTGCCGACGGCCGTGCGCGGGTCCTTGCGGCCGGGTTCGGCCGGATCCGTGTACTGGATCTCGCCGTCCCTTAGGAGCAGGTCCCCGCCTGCGGTGACGTACATCGAGGGATCGAGGGCGAGAGGGGTACCGAACCGGGTGTCCTCCACCTTCTCGGTGAAGTCGAACTCGCTGTCCACCCGTGTGCGGGCGCGCAGCCAGTCGGCGCCTTCTCCGATGCCCTGGAGGATGCGGCCTCCGCTCGGTATGACCTTCCCGCCCCTGTTGCCCTTCTTGCACTTGCTCCCGTCCACCGGCTCATTCGGGTCGTAGCATGCGGTGACGACGCCCGCGGAGTTGAGCTCGACTTCGAAGCCCTCGTCCTTGCTGATCTGCTTCGTGGCCGGCGTTACCGGGACATCCGGGTCGTTGGGGGTCACGAGGAGGGCGGTGGTCGGCGTTGTCGTGCCGTACTCCTTGGTGAAGGAGATGATCTCGGAGAGGTCCTCGCAGACCCCCGTGTCGTTGTCCCTGATTTCGGGAGGGACGCCCTTGTCCTCCGGGTCCTTCCGCTCGCAGTGGGCGGAGCGGCCGGGTACCCGGTTGATGCCGTCGAGTTGCCGTTCCTCGTCCGAGTCCAACCCGCCCTTCGGCGCGATCTTCAGGTTCGTGCTCAGCTCGGTGATGTAGGCCCGGCCGTGCTGGAGCACCAGCGAGGTGCTGAACTTCCTTCCGCCCTTGCCCCTGACCGCTTCGCTGAGCAGCTTGCCGCCTTGGATGACGACGCCGTTCAGGTCTCCGTCCCAGGTGTCCGTGAGCGTCCCCGGGGTCTTCATGTTTCCGTCGAAGAAGCCGCCGTTGACGCCGACGAAGGGCTTCCGGACGGGCGTCGAGGTCAGGCCGCCCAGCATCGAGGTGGTCTGCTGGGACGTGCCGAGCCCTGTACCGAAGGTTCCCTTGAGGTTGAGCGAGGCCAGGTTCGGGTCGATGACGACCACGTTGACCTTCCAGGGGCCCTTGTAGGGGAGGCCGGTGTACTCGGTGCGGGTGATGCCGGGCACGGATTTGTCGGGTGTGCCGGCTTGGAGGTCGGCCAGGTTCAGGACCGTCGAGGCCGGAAGCACCTCGTTGGCGGATGCACCCGGAGCGGAGAAGGGGGTGGCAAGGGCCGAGGTGGCCAGGGCGAGCGCCAAGGAGCCTCGTTTGACTGCGTGCTTCACGAAGGAGTCCTCGGTATTCAGTTGGCGGGGAGCGTGTTGGCCAGCGTGCAGTCGTCTGTGGTGTCGACCAGCATGTGGGAGCTCAGGTTCTTGTTCCATGGATCGGGGATCACTGTGCTGTCCGACCTGATCACCACGTACTTGCGGTAGGTCTTCCCATCGATGGTCAGCGTTCCCGAGTATTGCTTCTCGGTGAAGAAGCAGACGTGCCGGGTGCTGTAATTGGCGACCGACGCGACTCGGTTGTCCATGCCTTTATAGTCCCCCAAGTCGGCGGTCGACGGCAGCATTTCGCCGCGGCCGGCGACATCCGAGAAGAGGCAGAGCTTCCCGTTGGGGCAGCGCTCGTAGCCGGTGTAGCAGCCGGCCTTGGACTTGGCCACCTTGTGAGAGCTGACCTTTTTGTCCAGCTTGGTCGAGAGTTTTTCCAGGTCGGCCCAGTTGCCGGGCGCGATGGCCTGGATGGTGCCGCTGTAGTTGAACTCCTCGTAGAGGCAGGTCCAGTACTTGGTGTTGTTGACCACCGTGCTGACCTGCTCGTTCCACTGGTCATAGACCAGCTTCGGGTCGTCGTCCGGCGTGTAGGACGCCGAGTTCCCCTTGCCGCCGGGCTCGGTGTAGATGCAGAAACTGTTCGGGGCGCATGCCGGCCGCGGCGCCGCCTCTACGGCGTCGGCCGAGTTGCCGATCGGTGAGATGAGGAAGAGCGCCACGAGCGAGATGCCCGCAACAGCCCATGCCAAAAAGCGTTTCACGAAGAAGTCCCCCCACGGGATGTTTCAGCAGCTCGATTCTGGCTGCGGCGCGAGCGTAAGGCCTCTGTCCGGGGGTGGTGAAACTGGGGGCTGGTGCACAGGCTTGATGTAAAGGTTTTTGAGATGAAATCGGTAAGAAGATCGCAGGGTCGATGGCCTGACGGACCTTCATGGCGTGATTGCCCGTCGCCTGACGCCGGTGACGGTCCCTCAGTCCGTGCTCGGGCGGCCGTACGGATGCTCGGCGGGTGCGGCCATTGGAGGCGGGGCGGACCCGGCGGACGTAACAACCGGTGGACACCCTGTCGCAGTAAGTGACAGTTCGTCCCTTTCTTCCTAGTCTCACGTCCCGGTACCGAGCGAATGGACGATGAGATGAGACGACGGCTTTCCGCGATCGCCGCGGCAGGTGTGGCCGCGGTGCTCGCGCTGGGCGGCGGCGCGACCGCGACCGCCACCGGGGGTGCGGGGACCAACCCCGACGGCGGTAAGGGCGGCAAGGGGCTGTGTGCGCCGGGGGTGCCGGTCGGGCCGGAGGGGGAGAAGTTCTACGATCCGCCGTCGCCGCTGCCCGAGGGGGAGCACGGGGACCTGATCTGGGCCCGCCGGGTCGACGCCCCCGACGGTGCGCGCGCCTGCCGGATCCTGTACCTCTCGACCCTGCAGAGCGGTACCCGCGTCGCCGTGTCGGGCATCGTGGCCTGGCCCGACGCCCCCGCGCCGCGCAGCGGCCGCAACGTGGTGGCCTGGGCGCACGGGACCGTGGGCGGCCCGCGCCAGTGCGCGCCGTCCGCGGTGCCGAATCCGGCGACCGACCTGGTCGGCTACTACACGTACGACAGCCCCTGGGGCATCGACGTCGGCGTGCCGGCGCTGACGCAGTTCCTCGACTCGGGTGACGTCGTGGTCGGTACGGACTACCAGGGCCTGGGCACCCCGGGCGTGCACCAGTACACGGTCGCCGTGACGGAGACGAACAACGTCCTGGACTCCGTCCGCGCGGCCCGCCAGATCACCGACACCCACGCCAACCACAAGGCGGCCGTCCTGGGCTGGTCGCAGGGCGGCGGCGCGGCGGCGTTCATCGCCCAGAACTACAAGGCGTACACCCCGGAGACCAACCTGGTCGGCATCGCGGCGCTGGCGCCCGCCGCCAACCTGGGGCCGGACTTCCGCGGCCTGGTGCTGCCCGGCCCGACGTCCCCCACCTCGCCCTCCCACAACGCGGCGCTGCGCGTCAACGTCTACCGGGGCTTCCTCGCGGCCTACCCCGCCCTGAAGGCCGAGGACGTGCTGAAGCCGGCCGGACTGGAGGCGCTGCGCGGTGACGGGGTGATGTGCATCGAGCACCTCGCCGACGTGATCCAGGAGAACGTGGGCAACGCGGGGCAGCTGGACACGCTGTTCCAGCCGCTGAGCGTGGTGCCGGAGGTCTGGCACCAGCGCTTCCGCGAGAACACCGCGGGCCTGGTGACCTCGGTGGCGCCGATCCTGGTGATGCAGGGCACGGCGGACACGGTCATCAACCCGAACTCCACCGACGAGTACGTGAAGCGGGCCTGCCGCTTCGGCAAGCCGGTCGTGTACACGAAGTACCCCGGAGCGACGCACCAGACGATCCCCCACGTCGCGGAGCCGGAGTACCTGACCTGGATCGCGGACCGCTTCGCGGGCCGGCCCGCCCCGTCCAACTGCGCCTGAGGTGACGGCGTAGGAGCACGCATGAAGGCTCCCGGCCGGTGGACCGCACCGGCCGGGAGCCTTCGTACGTGGGGCCTCGCGAGGGCCGTCGGGGTCAGCGGCCCACCGGGACCGGGGCCGTGCCCGCGGCGGGCGCGGGCTCGCCGGCCTGGGTCGCCGGGGCGGGGGCCTGCGCGGCCTCCGCGTCCGGGCCGGTGTTGAACTCGGTCAGCATCTGCTGGGTGAAGCCGAAGAAGTAGGTGGCGGCGAAGCCCACCAGGTAGCCGACGGCCAGGCCGCCCGCGTAGATCGCGATGGTCATCCCCATGCCCGACTTGCCGTCGAGGAGGGGGAAGAGCGCCCAGCCCGAGGGGCCGATGGCGGTGGAGCCGAAGGAGGTCCCCAGCTGGTTGAAGAGGCCTACGAAGGCTCCGCCCGCGGCGCCGCCGACGCAGGCGGTGATGAAGGGGCGGCCGAGGGGGAGGGAGACGCCGTAGATGAGGGGTTCGCCGACGCCCAGGAAGCCGGCCGGGAGGGCGGACTTGATGGTGGTGCGGATCGAGCGGTTGCGGGGGAGCTTGTAGTAGACGGCGATGGCCGCGCCGACCTGGCCCGCGCCCGCCATGGCGAGGATGGGGAGCAGGACGGTGTAGCCGGTCTGCTCGATCAGGGTGGTGTGGATCGGGATCAGGGCCTGGTGCAGGCCCAGCATCACGAGGGGGAGGAAGAGGCCGCCGAGGACCAGGCCCGCGAAGGCGCCGCCGGTGGCGAGGAGCCAGGTGGCGAAGGTGCCGATGGCGGAGGAGACCTCACCGGCGACGAACATAAGGCCGAAGATGGTGACGAGGCCGGAGATCAGCACCGTGAGGGTGGGGGTGACCAGGACGTCCAGGGCCTCCGGCACCCACTTGCGGCACCACTTCTCCACCTGGACGGCGAGCAGCGCCGCGGCGAGCGCGCCGAGGACGCCGCCCTGGCCGGGGGAGAGCTGCTGGCCGAAGGCGTCGATCTTCGCGACGCCGGGGAAGACGATGATCGCGGCGACTGCGCCGCCGAGGACGGCGGTGCCGCCGAACTCCTTGGCGGTGTTGTAGCCGACGAAGACCGCGATGAGCGACATGAAGCCGCTCGCCATCGCGGCGAGGGCCGGGACCACGGCCGGCACCCAGCCCATGTTGGTGAGGAAGCCGTTGAGCCCGGCGATGATGCCGCAGCCGATCAGGGCGGGGATCAGCGGGACGAAGATGTTCGCGATGCGGCGCAGGAACAGCTTGAAGGGGGTGGAGTTCTTCGTCTTCTGGGCGTTCTTGATGGCCGCGCCCTGGGCGGCGAGTTCGTCGGCGGTCACGGCGTGGGAGGCGGCGGGAGCCGGTTCCGCCGAGCGGCCTTCCGCGACCAGGGCCTCGAACTCGGGGGTGACGCGGGCGACGGTGCCCGGTCCCAGCACGATCTGGTACGTGTCGTCCTCGACGACGCCCATCACGGCGGGGAGGGCCTTGAGGGCCTCGTCCTGGACGAGTGAGCGGTCGCGCAGGGTGATCCGCAGGCGGGTCATGCAGTGCGCGATGTTGAGGACGTTGTCCGGACCGCCGACCAGAGGAAGGATCGCGGCGGCTGTGGCGCGGTTCTTGTCAGTGGACATGTTGGTGTTCGCCTTGCTGGTTGGGGGTCAGCGGGGGAGCTAGCGGGTCGGGGTCCGGGTGAGGGCGTCCCGGAGGTGGCCCCGGGAGGCGGTGAGCAGGTCGGCGGCCGTGGGGCCGTCGACTCCGCCGAGGATGACGAGGATGGCCTGCTTGACCTCGCCGTCGGCGGCGGTGAGCGCGGCCTCGATCTCGGCGTCGGGGGCGCCGGTCGCCAGCGAGACGATGCGGCGGGCGCGGGCGCGCAGCTTCTCGTTGGAGGAGCGCATGTCGACCATCAGGTTCCCGTACGTCTTGCCGAGCCGGATCATCGTGATCGTCGAGATGAGGTTGAGGACGAGCTTCTGCGCGGTACCGGCCTTCAACCGGGTCGATCCGGTGAGGAGTTCGGGGCCGACGACCACCTCGATGCCGTGGTCGGCGGCCGCGGCGAGCGCGGAGCCGGCGTTGCAGGACAGGCCGACGGTGAGCGCGCCGCGGGCGCGGGCGAACTCGACGGCGCCGATCGCGTACGGGGTGCGGCCGGAGGCGGAGATCCCGATGACGGTGTCGTCGGCGGTCAGGGCCAGCGCGGTCAGGTCCTCGGCGGCCAGTTCCTTGGAGTCCTCGGCGCCTTCGACGGCCTTGACCATGGCGGAGGGGCCGCCCGCGATCAGGCCGACGACCTCGGAGGGGTCGGTGTTGAAGGTGGGCGGGCATTCGCTGGCGTCCAGTACGCCCATCCGGCCGGCGGTGCCGGCGCCCGCGTAGACGAGCCGTCCGCCGCGGGCCATCCGCTCGGCGATCCCGTCGATGGCGGCGGCGATCGTCTCCAGCTCGCCGGCGACGGCGGCCGGGACGGTGGCGTCCTCGGCGTTCATCAGGCGGGCGATCTCCAGGGTGGAGAGCCGGTCGATCTCGGCCAGTTCGGGGCGGAAGGCCTCGGTGGTCAAGGTGGCGAGCTGGGCGCGGAGTTCGGCGTACGCGGTCATGAGTGGGGGCTCCTGAACTGCTGGGTGCTGCTAGCGGGCGGTGCTGTTGCGCTGGGCGGTGGGTACGGGGGTGTGGTGGCGGGGCGCGAGCGCCTCGTACGAGGCTGCGAGCGCGGGCGCCGCCGTCTCGTAGGTCTGCTGGGCGACGCCCACGAACAGGCAGTCGACGACGAGGAGCTGGCTGGTCCGGCTCGACATGGCAGCCGGGCGCAGCTGGGTCTCGCGGGCGGCGGAGGTGGCCAGTACGAGGTCGGCGTAGTGGACGACGGGGGAGCCCGCGCGGGCCGTGAGCGCGAGGGTGGTGGCGCCGCGCTCGAAGGCGATCCGCAGGGGTTCGACGACGTCGCCGGTGCCGCCGGAGTGCGTGATGGCGACGGCCACGTCGCCGGGGCGCAGCAGGACGGCGTTGGTGACGGCCAGGTGCGGGTCGTTGTGTGCGTGGGCGATCAGGCCGATGCGCGACAGCTTCTGCGCGAGGTCCTGGGCGACGAGGCCGGAGGCGCCGACGCCGTAGATCTCGATGCGGCGGGCGGCCGCGAGGGCGGCGACGGCCGAGCCGAGGGCGGCGACGTCGAGTCCGGCGGCGGTGTCGGCGAGGGTCTGCGCCTCCTCCTGGGCCAGCTTCGCGACCACGTCGGCGAGGGAGTCGTCGACGGCTATGTCCACGGTGACGGCGGGGGCCGCGCCGGACTCCTGCTGGGCGGCGAGCGCGGCGAGCGCGAGGCGCAGGTCGCGGTAGCCGGGGTAGCCGAGGAGGCGGGCGGTGCGGACGACGGTGGCCTCGCTGGTGCCGGTGCGGGCGGCGAGGTCGCTGACGGTGAGCGCGGCGCAGCCGGCGGGGTCGGCGGCGACGGCCTCGGCGACGGCCTGCATGGAGCGGGTCATCGAGGGGCCGAGGCTGCGGACTCGGGCCCGCAGGGCGGCGGGGGCGGGGACGGGGGCGGTGGTGGCCGCGTCGCCCGGGCCGCTGCTGAAGGTTTCTTTCACGTTCTTGCTCACCCTTGAAACTTATTTTCAGAGGGGTGGGAACGTCAAGACGCCATAAGTCACCTGGGAAAGAGGACCTTCGCCACACGCCCCGTCCGGGTCCACAATGTGTCCATGGACCACGCGACCCCCCCACCCCCCCTTGAACAGGCGCTGCACGCCGCACGCGCCCTGGTACTCGCCGATCTCGTCGCGGGCGAGGTCGCCGAGGCCTATGTCGTCTCCCTCGTCGAGGACGCGGTCACCCACCGCCGCTGGTGGGTGGAGCAGTGGCCGGAGGGCGTCGACTACCTCGCCGGACTCGTCGCCCAGGACGTGAAGGACGCGCTGCTGGAGAAGCACGGACGCTGGCCGCTCTGCCCGGTCTGCACCCACGGCGAACCGCACGCCCTGGACGTGGAGCCCGAGCTGGGACCGGACCCGATGTGGGTGTGCTCGGAGGCCGGTGTCCGGGTGGCACCGGTGGGCGGCCTCGGCCCGGTCCTCGGCGGCTCCGGCTTCGGCTCCGGCTCCGCCTTCGGTCACGGCGAATGAGCCGCCGGTGACGGTGTACATCGACCCGCCCGACTGGCCGGGTCACGGCCGCATGTGGTCGCACCTGGTCAGCGACGACTCGTTCGAGGAACTGCACGCCTTCGCGGCATCGATCGGCTGCCCCCCGAAGGCCTTCGAACGCGACCACTACGACATCCCGGAGCAGCGCTACGCGGACGCGGTGGACGCGGGCGCGGTGGAGATCGGCAGCAAGGAACTGGTCCGCAGACTCACGGCGGCGGGCCTGCGCCGCCCGAAGGGCCGGCCGGCGGCTTAGGGCCGGCGTCCCGGGGGAGCTGAGGGGCTCATCCGGTGTATCTGCGCTGCAGGCGCGGCCTGGACATGCCGGTGACGATCTCCTGGTCGATGGTGCCCAGCGTGTCGGCCCATTCCCGGGCCGTGGGCTCGCCCCCGCTGCCGGAACCGAACAGCACGACTTCCGTGCCGACCGCGATGTCCTCGTCGCCGCAGTCCACGACGATCTGATCCATGCACACCAGCCCCCGCACGGGCCTGCGGACGCCGCCGATCAGTACGTCGAAGCGGTTGGACAGTCCGCGCGGCACGCCGTCGGCATACCCGACGGGTACCAGCGCCAGCGTAGTGGGCCGTTCGGCGGTCCACGAGCCGCCGTAGGACACGCGCTCCCCGGCGGCGATCCGCCTGGTCATGACCACCGAGGAACGCAACGTCATGGCCGGACGCAGGGCCATCGTGCCGGGGACCGGGTTGAGCCCGTACAGGGCGATGCCGACCCGGACCATGTCGAAATGCAGGTCCGGGCGGTTCAGCGTGGCCGCCGAGTTCGCGAGGTGGCGCTTGGGGTCGAGGCCGGCATCCCGCGCGACGCGGAACGCGTCGGCGAAGCGCTGCGCCTGCCGGTCCACCGACGGCTGACCCGGCTCGTCGGCGCACGCGAGATGCGACCAGATCGCGTACACCTCGTTGTCCGATGCCGCAGCAGCGCGCACCAGGTCGGGCCACAGCCGGGGTGGGCAGCCGTTGCGGGCCAGCCCCGTGTCGATCTTGAGGTGGATGCGCCGTCCGGACAGCGCCCGCAACTGCTCCAGGCTGGACACGCCGAGGTCCACGTCGGACGGGACGTCCGCGTCGGGTAAGTCGAGCCACGCGAGGATCGGTGCGTCTATCCCCGCTTTGCGCAGGGCCCGCGCCTCCTCCGCCGAGCAGGCGCCCAGCCAGGTCGCCCCTGCCCCCAGTGCGGCCCGGGCGACCTCGACGGCACCGTGGCCGTACCCGTCGGCCTTGACCACGGCCATCATCTCGGCGCCTTCTGCATGAGCGAAAAGAAGGGCGGCATTGTGTCGAATTGCATCGAGGTCGACGGTTACCTCGGCCCTGATGAATCGGTGATCGGTCATGGAGGGCACCGTCGCACCCGTAAGGCTGATGTGACTATCCGTCAAAACGAGCCCCTTTCAGGGAACTTGACCCCTCCAGCCCTCGGCGTGAGGGATAATGCGCCCGTGAACGGGACTGTGTTCGTGGCGATCGAAGACCTGATGGCCAACCCGCGTGCCGCCGCGCTGTTGGAGCGGCACTTCGGCGAGGTGCGGGTGGCCACCTCGCGGGAGCGGGCTCTGGCCGAGCTGGTGGCGATGGGCGACAAGGTGGTTGCGGCCATCGTGGGGGTGAAGGAGCGCATCGATGCGGATCTCCTTGCCTCCTTGCCGTCTTTGAAGGTGCTGGGCTCGCTGGGGGCCGGTACGGACCACCTTGATCTGGCTGCGCTCGAGGACTGCGGTGTCCGGGTCGTGACGACTCCGGGCGTCAATGCGGTATCGGTGGCCGAGCACGCGTTGATGATGATCCTCGGACTGGCCAAGAGGGTTCTGCCCTCTCACGCCGCCGTACTTTCGGGGCGGGACCGGGCCGGGCTCTCCGAGGCGCCCGTGGAGGTGCGCGGCCGGACGGTGGGCGTCCTGGGGGCGGGGGCGACGGCGCGCGCATTGCTGCCGCTCCTCCATGCGCTCGGTACCCACGTCTCCGTGTGGACCCGCCGGCCCGACCAGCATCAAGACCTTCCGACGGTGGGGCTGCGGAAGTTGTTCGAAGAGAGCCAGGTCGTCAGCATTCATCTGCCTCTCACGCCTCAGACGCGCGGTTTGGTCGATGCAGATCTTCTCGGCCTCTTGCCGGAGGGCGCTCTGGTCGTCAATACGGCGCGCAAGGAGATCGTCGATCTGGATGCGCTCCGTTCCCTTTCCTTGAGCCGCCCGGACCTGCATTTCGCGGTGGACGACTTCGACCTGCTGGCAGACGGAACGGTCGAAGCCGGAGGCAGCCGCACGCTGTGGAGTCCGCATATTGCGGGCGTCTCGGTCGAAGCCCTGCGTGCGATGCAGGAAACTGCGGTCCTGGGTGTTGTCGAGGCTTTGCGGTCACCGAGTTGAGCCGGAGGCGGGATTCACGATGAAGTGGCTGAACGAAGTCAACACCGTATTTGGCGTCTTAGGCTTTCTGATCACTCTCGTCACCTTCCTCAAGGTGCAATCGGTGCAGCGGGCCCAGAGGGAGGAGCGGCAACTTCTCCGCAGGTTGTACGGCACCGAGATGCTCGCCGCCCAACTCAGGTCGGCGGCGGGGTTCCTGAGGCAGGGGACCGAGAGTGATGCGCGCATGCTGGCAGAGGAACTTGTTCGGGTGTGCGGTCAGATAGAGGGTATTAGCAG
Organism: Streptomyces sp. TBY4; assembly: GCF_024213195.1. Classification (GTDB taxonomy): domain Bacteria; phylum Actinomycetota; class Actinomycetes; order Streptomycetales; family Streptomycetaceae; genus Streptomyces. The sequence goes on from NZ_JANAVF010000018.1 coordinate 131,796, forward strand.
GGCTCTGGATTCCCTGAACCGCGAACGCAGGAGTGTTCGCGGGGAGTCGAATCTGGTGCCGAACGGTTACTACACTCCCGCATTCCTCAACCGGGCAGTGAATGATGCCCAGCATCAAGTGGATTTCCTGATCTACCGAAACCTTCAGTTCGCCAATGTCGACCTGCTCCAGTCGATGGAGCGTGCGGCCAGGCGGGGAGTGCGGATCCGCATACTGGGACTCTCGTCCCGCGCGGAGGATGCCGTTCTGGATCAGGCCTCCATGGTGCTTCCCTGGCCTCAGGCCGAGCCGGCCGTACTGCGGAGGCAGCTCTCGGACTCGGAGGAACGTATCAGGAGCATCGTCGAAGGGTGGGGCCTGCAGTCGAGAGGCCTTTTCGAGTACCGCGGTTACCTCATCGCCCCCAATGCGCATTTTGCGCGGACCGACGGCGTGGTGAGGCAGGGGTTCATCGGTACGCTCTCTTCGGCTCAGCCCGCCGGGCTGGAGGAGCGCGGCTACATGGAGTTCCGTACCAGTGCCGAGCCGGGAGCCACCCTCTCCCGGCACTTCGAGCAACTGTGGGCACGGAGCGCCGAGAACGTCGTTGCCGGCGGCTGACTCACGCACCAGGGCTGAGCAGCACGGATGCCTGTTCCTCCGGCACCGCGATGTTGTTGCGGAGGGCGGCGGTCACCACGAGGCGGAGAATCACCTGCTCGTAGGAGAGCCCGTGAGCCATCTCCAGGCAGCGGGGGAAATAGCTGGGATGCAGTGCATCCCGGCGCAGCCCCGGCATGGCGTTGATGTCGATGACGTAGGGCGCCCCGTCCTGGTCGATGACCACATCGACTCGGGCCCAGTCCTGCAGCCCGAGGGCGACACTCGCGAGAAGTGCTGCTTCTGCTGCGCGAACACCTGCTGGCGCATCGGATGACGGGCGCAGAGTGGGAACGATCCTGTGCTTCTTGATTCCTTCATCGAGATAGAGGGCCCCCGGGGGCAGAACTATCTCGGCCGGGGCGGCAATGCGCGAGGTTCCGTTTCCCAGAATGGAAACCGTGAACTCGCGATCCCGGCGCCACTCTTCTACCATCACTCCAGGTGTGGAAATTGCCTCCTGGAGTTGCGTGAGATCTCCGCAGTAGGTGACCCCGATGCTTTCCGCGCCGATCGTCGGCTTGACCATGAGGGGAAGGCCCAGCCTGGCCGCCAGAGCGGCCGCATCGGTGTTTTCGCCGGTGATCTCCCATGAGGGGGTGGGTACCCCGTGGTCAGCCATCATCTGCTTGGCCCGGGCCTTGTCCTGGGAAGCCAGGCCGTCAGGGCCGGATCCTATGAAGGGGACACCCCATTGAACGAGTGGCTCCACCATGGACCGGCCCGGGGCGAACTGGCGGGCATGGGGGAAGGCTAAGATCCCGGACCGGTTGCGGAGTGGCTCGAGATCGGCCTGGGATCTGATGACCCATTCCTCGGTGCGCACTTCTGCCTTTTCCAGGGCGGAGAGCACGGGGTCGATCGCTTCGCGGCCTCCCCAGCAATCGAGGGGATTGAATTCGGCGGGCCGCAGGACGGCAATCACCAGATCGCTCATGTCCGTACTCTCCTCTGAGGATGCGTACTCCATGGAAGGCGGGTTCGGAGTATGTCATCAAACCGCTAACGACGGAACAGCGCGACAGAGACCCGCTTGCGGCGAACTCGGAACCGGATCGATCAATTCCCCGAGTTCCCCGAGTTCCCCGAGTTCCCCGAGTTCTCAGAGTTCCCGGAGGTATCCGGAATGCCTGCAAAAGACTCAGACGGACGAGCTGTCCTGCACCGACCGGGTCGGGGCTTTCGTCAGGGTGGGCGTGGAGCTGGACGCGGCCACGATGCGGGTCGGAGGGGGCGTACGGCGGTCCAGGCGGAGGGCTGCGATGCCCAGGGCGATGGCGGTGACGGTCATGGCGCCGCCCGCCCAGGCGGTGGCGGAGTAGCCGTAGCCGGCGTCGATGACGGTGCCGCCGAGCCAGGGGCCGCCGGTGTTGCCGAGGTTGAAGGCGGCCGTGGTGGTCGCGCCGGCCAGGGTCGGGGCGGCGCCCGCGACGTTGAACATGCGGGCGTTGAGCGCCGGGGCCGTGAAGAACGCCGAGAAGCCGATCAGGAACGAGAGGGCGATCGCGGCCGCCGCCGTGGAGGCCAGCAGGGCCAGCGCCGCCAGGAAGACGGTGGAGGCGGTGATGCCCCACAGCATCACCCCGAACAGGTGCGCGTCCGCGATCCGCCCGCCGACGGTGGTGCCGGCCAGCGCCCCGATGCCGAACAGGCCGAGGATCCACGGGACCCACTGCGAATCCAGCCCGGCCACGTCCGTGAGCAGCGGGGAGAGGTAGCTGAAGGCGCAGAAGACGCCGCCCGCGGCGAGCGCCGTGATGCCGATCGACAGCCACACCTGCCGGTCGCGGTAGATGCGCAGCTCGCGCGAGAGCCTCGGCTTCTGGGCGGGCAGCGGGATCCGGGGGATCAGCGCGAGGATGCCGGCCAGCGCGACGGCGGAGGCCGCGCCGACCGCCCAGAACGCGGAGCGCCAGCCCAGGTGCTCACCGAGGAACGCGCCGGCCGGGACGCCCAGGACGTTGGCGATGGAGAGGCCGCCGATCATGACGGCCATCGCGCGGGCCCGCTGGTGCTGCTCGACCATGGCGATGGCCACGGCGGCGCCGACCGCCCAGAAGCCGGCGCAGGCGAGCGCGGAGACGATGCGGGAGGCGAAGAGCAGCTCGTACGAGGGGGCCAGCGCGCCCGCGACCTGCCCGAGGCCGAAGAGGCTGATCAGCGATACCAGCGTGGTGCGCCGGGGCAGCCGCAGCGTGGCGACGGCGAGCAGGGGCGCGCCGACGACCATGCCGATCGCGAAGGCGGATATGAGCAGGCCCGCCTGCGGGATGGTGACGCCCATGTCCTCGGCGATGGGTGGCAGGAGCCCCGAGAGCATGAACTCGCTGGTGCCGAGTGCGAAGACGGAGAGGCCGAGGACGTAGACGGCGACGGGCATACGGGTGCGTTCGGCTTCTGCGGCTTCTGAGGGCATGAACTACCTCAACCCCGGCGAACGGGATCACATTCCCGGACTATGCGGACGGGCCGCTGAGCTGCGCGAGCTCCGCGGCCAGGTTCGCGCGGGCCGGGGCCTCCCAGTGCGCGGCCCCGTAGCCGGTGCGGAAGAGGCGGGGCAGCTCCAGGAGCTGGCGCAGCACGGCGGCCCGGCCGTCGCGGAAGGCCTCGTCGGGGACGAAGCCGTACTCGGCGCGCACGGCCGCCGCGTAGGCCGCGTACTCCTGCGGGGTGCCGGCGAGGACGCCCAGGTCGGCGTCGCAGAGCAGCTCGCCGTTGGCGTCGCCGGGTGCGGGGTCGTGGGTGACGGTGAGCCGGACCAGGCGGGCCACCTCGGCGGTGCGGGCTTCGTCGATGCCGAGCTCGGGCAGGGCGCGCTCGGCGAGGGCGGCGCTGCGCTCCTCGTTCTCGGAGCGGTCGGGCCGGTAGACGGCGTCGTGGAACCAGGCGGCGAGCTCGACGGCGGCGAGGTCCGAGCCCTCTGGTGCGCTGGTGCCGAGTACGTCGATGCGTGCGAGTACGTCGGCCAGGTGCGCGGTGGTGTGGTACCTGCGCTGCGGCTCCGCCCAGGCGGCGAGGAGGCGGTCGGCGTAGGGGGCCGGGTCCAGGCCCGGCGTGGCTCCGGCGGCGGCGGTGGTGGCGTGCCAGCGGTCGCGGAGGTTCTGTTCGCGGTGCGTGTCGGAACTCGTGGCGGATGTCATGCGCACATTGTGGTGGTGGCGTGATTGTGCTGGTGGAGGGTGGGCGGAGGCCCGTACCCTGGACATTGGACTAGACCTATTTTCCAATGTGGGACGAAGGATGGGATTACATGAGCAACCGTGCACTCCTGGAGGTGATCGCCCTCGACGTGGAGGACGCGGTCGCGGCCCAGGCCGGTGGGGCGGACCGACTCGAACTGGTCACCGACATGGCCGCCGACGGGCTCACCCCGCCGCGCGAGACCTTCGCGGCGATCCGGGCGGCGGTCGACATCCGGCTGCGCGTGATGCTCCGGAAGGCGGACGGCTTCTCGGCGGGTTCCGCGGCGGACGTGGAGCGGCTGGCGGAGGAGGCGCGGGCGCTGCGCGCGGAGGGGGCGGAGGAGTTCGTCCTCGGCTTCCTGAACCCCGACGGCAGCCCCGACCTCACCGCCGTCGAGGCGGTCGTGGCGGAGCTCGGCGGCTGCGGGTGGACGTTCCACCGCGCGATCGACCGCGCGGCCGACCGGGACCAGCTCCGCAAGGCGGTCGCGGACCTGCCCGGGCTCGACACCTACCTCACCGCGGGTGCGGCCGGCGGCGTCGACGAGGGCCTGCCGGTCCTCCTGGCGGAGGCCGCGCAGGCCGGTAGCCCCGGCTACGAGCCGCGCATCCTGGTGGGCGGCGGGCTCACCCTCGCCCACCTCCCCGTCCTGCGCGAAGCGGGCATCGACGCCTTCCACATCGGTGGCGCGGCCCGCCCGGACGGCTGGGCCCGGCCGGTGTCGGCCGACGCGGTCGCCGCGTGGCGGACCTCCCTGAGCTAGCCCGACGCCGTGCGGGTGCCGCTGCGCTGGGCTTTTCCGGGCGCTGCCCGGACCCGCTCCTCAAACGCCGGAGGGGCTGGATCGGGGCTGGTCCCGGCCCGCACGTGAACGCCGAAGGTCTGGAAATCCGGCCTCCCGGCCCGCAGGTGAACGCCGAAGGTCTGGAAATCCGGCCTCTCGGCCCGCAGGTGAACGCCGAAGGTCTGGAAATCCGGCCTCCCGGCCCGCACGTGAACGCCGGAGGGCTGTGAATCCAGCCGTCCGGCGTTTGAGGACCGGGGTCTGGGGCGGAGCCCCAGAAGGGGTCCGGGCGCGGCCCGGGGAACGGTGGAAGGGCGGGTAGGGGACTTCGCCCCGCAGGGCCCGCCCGCCTGCGGCGCCGGGGTGCGCTGCCCCGTGGCCCGGCCCGGGGGCGGGCCTGCCGGGCCGGGCCGGGCCGGGGCCGGGTCAGGGCTGGGTGAGGGGATCCGGGAGGGGGGCTGCGTGGAGGAGGGTCAGGCCTGAGACGGCTCGGGTCAGGCAGACGTAGAGGCGGCGGAGGCCGGTGCGGGTGTCGGGCTCGCCCGAGACCACGTCCGCCGGCTCGTGGAGGACCACGTAGTCGTACTCCAGGCCCTTGGCCAGGGAGGCCGGGACCAGGGTCAGCCGGGACTCCGCCGTCGTTTCCTCGCCCGGGGCGAGGTAGGGGAGGCCCGCCTCCGTGAGGGCCTCCGCCAGTTCCGGGATCCGCGCGTCCGCCGCGATCAGCCCGATCGACCCCTCGTGCACGAGCGAGGCCCGGCAGGCGTCGATCACCGCCGAGGGCAGGGAGTCGGCGGCGTCGACCGCGGAGATGATCAGCGAGCCGGGAGTTTCGCGGACCGAGGAGACCGGGGACAGGCCGGGCGAGATCGACGGCAGCAGCCGCGAGGCGTAGGCGATCACCTCGCGCGGCACGCGGAATCCCGCCGTCAGTTCCTCCAGGACCGCGCCCGGCTTGCCGAGATGGGCCAGCGCCTCGTCCCAGCTGCGCGTCGCCCACGGTGTCGTGCCCTGCGCGAGGTCGCCCAGTACCGTCGCCGAGCCGGTGGTGCAGCGCCGCCCGACCGCCCGGTACTGCATGGGGGAGAGGTCCTGGGCCTCGTCGACCACCACGTGGCCGAGCGAGTGCGTGCGCTCCACCAGGTCGTTCGTCTCGTCGATCAGCACCAGGTCCGCCGCCGACCACTTCGCGGACTTCACGCTGCGCGCCGGCTTGGACCAGAGGAGCAGTTCCTGTTCCTCCTGCGACAGGACGCCTTCGGCGTGCTCCGCGAGGAACTCCGCGTCCGAGAGGAGGCGCAGCACCAGCTTGGCCGGTTCCACCAGCGGCCACACCGACTTGACCACGGCCTTCACGGCGGGATTGCGCGCCACCGCGTCCTGGACCCGGTCGTCGGGCGCCTCGCCCGCCTGTTCCATCCGTACGAGGACGGCGTGCGCGATCCGCTGCGGAAGGGCGTCGCGGGCGGCCCCGTAGCGGATGTCGCGGTTCTGGAGCTCGGCGACGATCTCGGCGATCTCGTACGCGGGCACCCGCCAGCGGCGCGATCCGCGGACCACCATCAGCGGTTCGACGGGCTCCGACACGTGGGAGTGGACCGCGCGGCGCAGGACCTCCGCCATCCGGGCGTCGCCCTTGACCACGGCGGTTTCGGCGGCGTCCGTGCCGCGTACCTCCAGGTCGGCGCGGGCGACCAGGTCGTCGACCGTAGCCTGCTTGACCTCCAGCTCGCCGAGGGCGGGCAGGACCTGCTCGATGTAGTGCAGGAAGGAACGGTTCGGCCCGATGACCAGGGTGCCGGTGCGGGCGAGGCGGTCGCGGTGCGCGTAGAGGAGGTACGCGACACGGTGCAGGCCGACGGCCGTCTTGCCGGTGCCGGGGCCGCCCTGCACGCAGACGGAGCCGGAGAGGCCGGAGCGGACGATCTCGTCCTGCTCCGGCTGGATCGTCGCCACGATGTCGCGCATGGGGCCGACGCGCGGGCGCTCGATCTCCTGCTGGAGCAGCTTGCTGACGGCCGCCGCCTCCGCGGGGTCGGAGAGGTGCTCGTCCTCGTACGCCGTCAGCTCGCCGCCCGTGTAACCGAAGCGGCGGCGCAGCCCGATGTCCTGCGGGTCGTTCTTCGAGGCCCGGTAGAACGGCTGGGAGACGGGCGCGCGCCAGTCGATGACCATCGGGTCGCCGCCGGCGTCGTGGACGTGGCGGCGGCCGATGTAGAACTGCTCGCCCTCCGCGCCCTCGGCGAGCTCCGCGCCGGGCGCGTGCAGGTAGTTGAGGCGGCCGAAGAAGAGCGGGGTGTGGGCGAGGTCGGCGAGCGCCTTGATCCGGTCGTCGATCTGGGCCTGGAGCACGATCGCGTTGACCCAGTTCGCGGTGACGTCGCGGATGTCGAGGTTCTCGACGTCCTCGCGCATCGCGCGGAGCGCGGAGCGGGAGGCGGCGAGGTGGGCCCGCTCCCGGCCCAGGGGGTCGGTGGCGGCTGCGTCGGGGTCGGCCTCGGGGGTGGTGTCCGGGTCGGGGGCGGGGTCGGTGACGTGGGCGTGCGCGGGCACGGAACTGCCTCCATCTGCTGAGGACCTGCGTGATGCGGGAGGACGGGCCCGCCGGTTTCCGAGCGGCGGGCGGCGCTCCCGGTGACGCGGCGGGAGGCGGCAAGAGCGGAGATTCTAGTCATCGCGGGGGCGCTGCGCGAATGGATTAAGGGGCCGGAAGTCCTTCGGGTCCCTGACCCCGTACGGGGGTCGTTCGGTCCGTGTCCTCCTTCGGACAGAGCCCGTAGGGGGCGGCATGAGCCGGGAGGAGGAGGCCGGGGAGCTGGAGGTTCAGTCCTCAGGGCGATGTGACGAGCCGGTCGAAAACGGACCATGGATTCATGAGCACCGCAACCTTCACCCCGGTCCAGGGTCGCCGCCCTAGCGGCGCCACCGCCACTTCTCACTCCCGCCGCTCCCGGCACAGCGCCGGCAGCGTCCTGCGCGCCGCCAGGGTGTTCGCGGCGACCGCCGTGAGCGTCGTCGTCCTCGGTGAATACGCCGAGGACGCGGGCGTCATACGCCGCTGAGGCTCCCGGGGCGTTGATCCACTAGGGTCGCGCCGTGATCCGGAGTCCCGAGCCCAGCCGCTCTCCGTCGCCGCGTGCCGCCGTGCTGCCCGCGGGCGTGCTGCTCCTGCTCGGCGTGCTCTGCGTCGCCCTGCGCATCCCGGTGGCCGATGCGCTCGCCCCCGGCCTCTCCGCCGCCGAGTGGAGCCCGCCCGCCGCGTATCCGCCCTTCGCGGCCATCCTCTTCGCCCCGGCCGCCTGGCTGCCGACCGGCGTACTGAAGGCCGTCCTGGTGTGGGGCAGCGCCGCCCTGTTCGCCCTGCTGATCCTGCTGTCGTGCCGGCTGGCGGGGCTGCGGGCCCGGCCGGGCGCGGTGCTGGCCGCCACCGTCGCAGGGCTGTGGCTGGAGCCGCTGTTCCAGACCCCGCTGTCCGGGCAGGTCGCCCTGGCCCTGGCCTGCCTGGTCCTGTGGGACCTGCACCGGCCGCACCGGGCCCTCGGCAAGGGCTTCGCGCTGGGCGCGGCCGCCGGGATCACACTGACCCCGGCGCTGCTGATCCCGTACCTCCTGCTGACCGGCCGGGTCGGGGCCGGGCTGACCGCGCTGGGCGCCTTCGCGGGCAGCGGCCTGCTCGGGCTGCTGGTCCTCCCGGGAGCCTCCGCCGAGTTCTGGTCCCGGCACCCGCCCGCCGGCGGCCGCTCGCTCCTCCTGGACTGGCCCCACCTGTGGGTCTGGACCGTCCCGCTGCTCACGGCCCTGCTGGCCGCCGCCCTGCGCCGCCGGTCACGGGTGGCGGGCCGGTCACCCTTCGGGCAGCAGGATGTCCGCGTCGTCGAAGACACGCAGCACCACGAGCAGCAGCCGGCCGCGCGACACCAGGTACTCGGCCACGATCTGTGAGGTGAGCCGGATCTCGCGGTCCTGCTCGCCTGCCCCTATCGGCCGGGACAGCTCCGTGTAGGGATCGCGGGCCAGGATTTCGAGGGCCTTCTCGAACGAGGCCCGCCGCGCCGGTTCCAGCCGGTCCCGATCGCGGCCCGCCGACTCCGTGAAGAGGACCTCGTAGACCTCCTGGTGTGCCATACGGCCAGCGTAGTGCCGGGCCGCCCCGTCCGTCAGTCCGAGCCGAGCAGCTCGTCGGCGTCCATGATCCGGTAGGCGTAGCCCTGTTCGGCCAGGAAGCGCTGGCGGTGCGCGGCGAAGTCCTGGTCGATGGTGTCGCGCGCGACGACCGAGTAGAAGCGCGCCTCGTGGCCGTCCGCCTTCGGGCGCAGGACGCGGCCGAGGCGCTGTGCCTCCTCCTGGCGGGAGCCGAAGGTGCCGGACACCTGGATGGCGACCGTGGCCTCGGGCAGGTCGATGGAGAAGTTCGCGACCTTCGAGACGACCAGCACGCTGATCTCGCCCTCGCGGAAGGCGTTGAAGAGCTTCTCGCGCTGCGCGTTGGAGGTCTCGCCCTTGATGACGGGCGCGTCGAGGTGCTCGCCGAGCTCGTCGAGCTGGTCGATGTACTGCCCGATGACCAGCGTCTGCTCGCCCGCGTGCTTGGCGACGAGCGCCTCGGTGACCTTCCGCTTGGTGGCGGTGGTCGCGCAGAAGCGGTACTTCTCCTCCGTCTCGGCGGTCGCGTAGGCGAGGCGCTCCGACTCGGTGAGGTTCACGCGGACCTCGACGCAGTCGGCGGGCGCGATGTAGCCCTGCGCCTCGATCTCCTTCCACGGGGCGTCGAACCGCTTGGGCCCGATGAGGGAGAAGACATCGGACTCGCGCCCGTCCTCGCGCACCAGCGTCGCGGTCAGGCCGAGGCGGCGGCGGGCCTGGAGGTCCGCGGTGAACTTGAACACCGGGGCCGGCAGCAGGTGGACCTCGTCGTAGAGGATCAGGCCCCAGTCACGGGAGTCGAAGAGCTCCAGGTGCGGGTAGACGCCCTTCCGCTTCGTCGTCAGGACCTGGTACGTGGCGATCGTGACGGGGCGGATCTCCTTGCGCGTACCGGAGTACTCGCCGATCTCGTCCTCGGTCAGCGAGGTCCGCTTGATCAGCTCGTGCTTCCACTGGCGGGCGGAGACGGTGTTGGTGACCAGGATCAGCGTGGTGGCCTTGGCCTTCGCCATCGCACCGGCCCCGACCAGCGTCTTGCCGGCGCCGCAGGGCAGCACGACCACGCCGGAGCCGCCGTGCCAGAAGCCCTCGACGGCCTGCTGCTGGTAGGGGCGCAGCGCCCAGCCGGTCTCGTCCAGGTCGATCGGGTGCGCCTCGCCGTCCACGTACCCGGCGAGGTCCTCGGCGGGCCAGCCCAGCTTGAGCAGGGTCTGCTTGATCTGCCCGCGCTCGGAGGGGTGCACGGCGACGGTGTCGGCGTCGAGGCGCGCGCCGACCAGGGGGGCGATCCGCTTCGACCGCAGGATCTCCTCCAGCACCGGCCGGTCGGTGCTGGTCAGGACCAGCCCGTGGACGGGGTGCTTGGAGAGGGTGAGCCGGCCGTACCGGGCCATGGTCTCGGCGACGTCGACGAGCAGCGCGTGCGGGACGGGGTAGCGGGAGAACTCGACGAGCGCGTCCACGACCTGCTCGGCGTCGTGCCCGGCGGCCCGCGCGTTCCACAGCCCGAGCGGGGTGATCCGGTAGGTGTGGATGTGCTCGGGAGCACGCTCCAGCTCGGCGAAGGGCGCGATGGCGCGCCGCGCTGCCGCGGAGAGCTCGTGGTCGATCTCCAGGAGGAGCGTCTTGTCGCTCTGGACGATGAGGGGCCCGTTCACGCACGTCCCTTTCGGCGTGGGAGGACCGCCCGGACGCGGGCGGCCAAACCTCCAGTCTGCCGCATCACTCCGCGGGCGGGGTGCTTCTGGCCCGGCCGGCGGCGAAGGAGAGGATTTCGGGGGCGGCCCCGCGGAGGCTCGCGTCCTCGACGACCGGGCAGTCTGCGGGGTTGGTCAGCGGCGGATCACGACAGGCCGCGCAGGAGGAGTTTCAGGCCGCCCTCGAACTCCCGGTCCGGGGTGATCGAGCGGGCGTCGCCGGCGGTGGCCGTCATGTACGGGAACTCCTGCGCGGGGAGGCCGGCGATGGCGGTGGTGCCGGGGCCGGACAGCGGGCCGAGGTGTTCCAGCTGGGTGGAGCCGATCACGTACGCGACGAGCGCGCGCAGGGCGATGACCCGCTCCTCGGCTTCGATCCCGGCCTCGGTGAGGACGCCGAGCACCGTCTCCGACCAGCGCAGCCCGCTCGTCGAGCGGTGCCGGTGCGTCAGGGAGAGCGGGAGGGCCGCCGGGTGGGCGCCCATGGTGCCGCGCAGGCGGCGCGCCAGGACGGTGATCCGGTCCTGCCAGGGACCCGCGGGCGGCGGGGTGGTGTCGGCGCCGCTGAGGACGAGCTCGACGACGAGGGCTTCGAGTTCCTCGCGGCCCGGCACGTAGCGGTACAGGGCCATGGGGCTGATGCCGAGCTCGGTGGCGACGGCGCGCATGGAGAGGCCGGGGAGCCCGTCGCGGTCGATGACGGCGAGGGCGGCGGCGGCCAGTTGGTCCGGGGTGTGGGAGCGGGGGCGCGGCATGACGGTTGACAGCGTACGCCATACGCCTACGCTGGGGAGGTAGGCGTACGGCATACGCTTACGCCTGTCGAGGGAGGGTTTCCCATGCTCGAACCCGGTTCCGTGGTCCCCGCGCGCCTGCTCACGCCGGTCGCGGCCGCCGTACCCGGCGCGTCCGGTGCACCCGGCACGCCCGATACGTCCGCCGCCGGAGGGGCCGCCCCCGTGCCCGATCCCGAGCGGCTCGTCCATCTGCAGTTCCGGCGCTTCGCCGGCTGCCCCGTCTGCCACCTCCACCTGCGGTCCGTCGTCCGGCGGCACGCGGAGATCGAGGCCGCCGGGATCCGCGAGGTCGTGCTCTTCCACTCCTCCGCGGAGGAACTGCGCCCGCACACCGCCGACTTCCCCTTCGCCGTGATCGCCGATCCGCGGCAGCGGCTGTACCGGGAGTTCGGCGTCGAGTCCTCCCCGCGCTCCCTGCTGGACCCGCGCGCCTGGGGCCCGGTGCTGTGGGCGATCGCCCGGTCGGCCGTCGAGGTGGCGCGCGGCCGGGAGCGGCTCCCCGCCGCGCGCCAGCCGGGCGGGCGGCTCGGGCTCCCCGCCGACCTGCTGATCGGGCCGGACGGGAGGGTGCTGGCCGCGAAGTACGGGGAGCACGTCTACGACCAGTGGTCCGTCGACGAACTGCTCCGGCTGGCGGCGGCGGCCCGAAACTCCGTGGGCGCCCGGGGAACGCCTGCGTAGGGTCGCCGCATGACCAGTGATCAGCAGACTTTCGTACCGCCGGCCGAGGTGTTCGAGGTGCCCGTCCGGCTCGTCGGGGACGGCTTCCGGCTGGAGCCCCTCGGGCCCGAGCACAACGAAGGGGACCTCGCCGCCTGGAGCGGGAGCATCGACCACGTGCGCGCGACGCCCGGCTTCCTGGGCGACTGGCCTCCGGAGGAGGGGATGAGCCCCGAGGCCAACCTCGCCGACCTGGTGCGCCACGCACGGGACTTCGCCGAGCGGCGCGGATTCACGTACAGCATCTTGGAGGGGGAGCGGGAGGTCATCGGGTGTCTCTACATCTACCCCGCGCATGACGACCCGGGGCGGGTGCACGTCACGTCCTGGGTGCGCGCCGACCGGGCGGCCTTCGACAAGACGGTGTACGAGACCGTCGCGCGCTGGCTCGCCGAGGTCTGGCCGTTCGACGCGGAGCGCATCGCCTATGCGGCGAGGTGAGCCCGGCCGGGTGAGCCACGCCGAAGGGGCCCGGTCCACGTGGTGCGTGGGCCGGGCCCCTTCGGGTCTTCGTACGGGGTGACTAGCCGCGGACGGTGCGCCGACGGCGGGCGAACCAGGCGACCACTCCGCCGAGGCCGATGAGGACGGCGGCCAGGCCGGAGTACAGGGCGGTGTTGGAGTCCGAGCCGGTGCGCGCGAGGGAGCCGGTCGGCGCGGGGGTGTTGCCCGTGGCCGGGCTCGTGGTGGCCACCGGGGCGGTGGTCACCGGAGCGGTGGTCGTGGAGCCGGTCGGGGCCGGGGTGGTGGGCGCCGGGGTGGTGGGCGCGGGCGAGGTGGGCGCCGGGGTGGTGGGCGGGGTGGTGGTCTTCGGGGCGAGGCCGACCGTCACCTCGGTGCCGGCGAAGGGGCGCCCGTTGCCTTCGGCGTAGCCGACCGAGGCGTGCACCCCGACCTTGGCGGCCTTCTGGGGCGACGTCGAACCGATGGCGATCTGAAGGCGGACGACGTGCTCGCCGGAGGCGTTTCCGAAGCCCTTCGGGATGACCGGCAGGCGGAAGTTGCTGACCTCACCCAGGTCCTTCCAGGCGCCGTCGACCTTGACGCGTGCCCGGTAGGGGGTGACCGCGTTGGGGAAGTTCAGCTCGACCGAGGTGGCGAGGCCGTAGTCGAAGGTGTTCGTGCCGTTGAGGCGGTAGTGCAGCTCCATCTCCCGGCAGTCGGGAGCCTTGCTGCCCTCGCAGTCGCCCACGTTGGTGAACGAGGTCTCCAGCTTCCAGGGGTTGACGGCCGGAGAGGTCTTGAAGGTCAGGGAGGACTCGCCGCCCTCGGCGATCTCGCCCGCGTAGGACGCGGCGCGCAGCGTGAAGTCACCGGTGTTGGTCGGGTAGCTCTTGCCCAGGCCCATCGTGACCTTCCAGGTCAGCTTCCCGCCGGCCGGGATCTCGAAGCCGTCCTTGCTCTTGTCGGCCGGGCGGAACAGGCCCTGCCACCCGCCGTCCTGCTGGCCGATCTCGGACTCGGTCGCCGGGGCGTCGACCGCCTCGACCTTGAAGACCACGTCGCTCTGCTGGAGCGTCATCGTGCTGCCGGGCGTGTCGAGGAGCATCCACGGGTGGTAGGAGGAGACCTTGTCCGTGGGGTTGGTGACCGTCAGCTCGAAGCTCTCCGTCGCACCGCCGCGGGTCAGCGGGCCGCTCGGGACCGGCGCGCTCATCGTGGTCTTCAGCGCCCGGGGGTTGCCCTCTTCGGCTGAGGCCGTCATCGGCATCAGGACCGTGCCGGCGACGGCGGCGACGACGACGGAGGCGGAGGCGGTGCGGAGGGCGGCGGTGCGAGCGGACATGGTGGACTCCCCCAGGAATCTTCAAGATCAGACGGCAGCGGCGGCCGAGGGGCCGAGAGGCAGAGCAGAGGTGGAGCGGCCGAGCGAGGTGGACGGCGGTCGAACGCCGGTCCTTCGGTGCTTGGTTCTCGCCGGCGGTCCGGTTTCATTCCCCCCGGTCGCTGCTGCGATGGACTGATCTTCACACAGGCCACATCCCCAATCCGTCGTCGGAATGTCACCGCCGTGCAACAGCGAAAATCGCCTCTTCCTCCCGCCTGACCTGCGGAGATAGCGGAATGATCACGACCTGTTCCGGCGGAGCGGACGCTACGCCACCAAGTGCTTCAGCGGTCCCGCCGGATAGGGGGTCTCCACCGGCAGCAGGGCCCGCGCCGCCTCCGGTTCGCCGGAGCGGAGCAGGCCGTGGACCTCCCGGGCCAGGGGGGTGACGTCGCGGATGGAGACCGTCCACTCGTCGGCGTACGCGCGCGAGGTCTCACCGGACAGCCCCAGTTGGAGGGAGCGGTACGGCAGCGGGTTGAGGTGCAGGTCGCGCTCCGGGTCCCACTGGACGCGGGCGGAGGCGGTGCGCAGCGCCTGCTTCCACGCCGCGCGGTCGGCGTGCACGCCGGGCACGTAGTGGGACAGGCAGGCGTCGCCCAGGGCCAGGTCGAAGCCGGCGCGGGTGATCTCGACGGCCAGGACCGTCTCCTGACCGGCCTTGGTGGCGTAGCCGCAGCGGTACATCATCCACAGGAACGACGGCTTGACCCAGGTCATCCGCTCGCGCTTCCACTCGGGCGGGAAACGGCCGTCGCGGGCGGCCGGCACTCCGATCCCGGGGCGGTACGCCTGGTACACGGTGACGGTGTCGGCGGTGTACGCGGCGCGGATCTGGTGGCGGGGGACCCGGTCGGCGGCTGCTTCGGCGGTTGCTTCGGACATGACCCCAGGGTGCGGGGCCGCGCCCCGTCCGGGCCAGGGAATTTCCCTCCCCGCCGGCCGCCGGCCCCGCTGCCTGCGGCTAGATGTGGTCCTCCGCCAGTTCCGCGACCCCCGTGATCCGGTGCAGCGCGAAGGTGCGCACCTCGTCCGCCGTGTGGTCGTAGCCGGTGACGAAGCCGCCCTCCACCCGGACCGGGGCGATGACCCGCTGGCTGGCCGCGCCGTCGGCGTTGACGTAGCCGATCCACACCGCCGACCCCGTCAGAGCGGCCGCCTGGACCGTCGCCAGGGTCTCCGCCGCGCTCGTGCGCGGGAGTTCGCCCGGGGCGGTGGACCCGGACGGGGACGACGGCTCCCTGCGGACCGCCGTCGCCGCCAGGTCGCCCGCGCGGATGGCCCGTACGGCCGCCCCCAGCAGGGTCGCGTCCGGGACCGGCGGGCCGTCCGGGACGGGTACGGGCAGCGCGCGGGCCGGGGTGCGGTGGGCGTCGGCGCGGGCGACCAGGACGTCACCCGTACGGGATTCCGCGGCCGGTGCGTACCCCATGGCCCGCAACCCGTCGAGCAGCGCCGTCGGTTCGGCCTGCGCGGCCAGCACGGTCGGGGCGAGGCGGCGCAGCCCGAGGCCGGCGGACCGCTTGTCGGCGAGGATCTCGTTCAGCATGCCGTCGTCGTCGCAGCGCACGTACGAGGAGGCCGCGCCGACCCGGAGGTGCCCGTGCCGCCGGGCCACGTCGTCGACGAGGTACGACAGCGGCTGCGGAACGGGGGTGCGGCTGTGCTCGGCGAGGAAGGAGTGCAGGTCGACGGCGGTGTGGCCGGCGTCCAGGGCGCGGCGCACCGACCCGGGCGTGAACCGGTACACGGTGGCCCCGCCCTTGGACTCCACCTCCGCCAGCACAGCCAGCACCTCGGCGAGCGCCCGCCGCAGCGGCCCCGGCGCCACCGCCGTCAGGTCGGCCTGGAGCAGTACGTGGTCCACGGGCTCGGGCAGCAGCGGCGCGAGCGGCGGCGCCGGGTCCCGGCCCTCCAGCAGGGCCCGGCCGGGTGCGGAGAGCGCGCCCCGGCCGGTGACCCCGAGGACCTCCGCCTCCGTCAGCGTCCAGCGGGCCAGGCGGGAGCGCAGTTCGCTCGTACCGCGCACCGGCCGCTCCCACGCGAGGCGGGCGAGGATCGCGGCGGGGTCGGCGGCTCCGCCTTCGGGGAGGTCGGCGAGCATCCCGAGGACGCGGCGGCGGACCTCGGGGGCGGCGGAGCGGTCCAGTTCGGCGCCGAGCGCCGACAGGGTGCGGCCCTTCGCATCCTGTTCGCCGACCAGGCCGGGGGTCCGGGTGGCGGTCAGCCAGGCCGCCGCCAGCGCCGACCAGCGCTCGGCGGGCGGGAGTTCGATCCAGTCGTCGAAGGCGGGGGTCGGCGCGTACCGCTCGTCGGCCTCGCCGTCGCTGGCCAGCAGGCCGGCCGCGTAGGCCAGTTCGACCCAGAACGCCGCCGACGGCTCGTCGGTGTCCAGCGCGGACGCCGTCCGCTTCAGGTCCCGTACGGAGAGACCGCCCGCGCGGAGCACGGCCGGACCGGCGTGCTCCCAGGACTTCACCAGCTCCTCGACCGTCGACAGCGCGGCCAGAGCCTGGCCGGCCGCGTTCGCGTCCACAAGCTGTGGACGGTGCTCCCGGTGCACGGGCACGGCCGGGGCCAGCGGCTCCGTCACCCGGTGCGCGAGCCCGCCGCGCAGGTGCAGCGCCACCTCGCGCGGCAGCAGCACCGTGCGCGCCGTGGCCGGCAGCAGCAGGCCGCGGTCGCGCAGCCAGCGCACCGGAGGCGTCGGATGGGGCGTCACCTCCCCGTACGGAGGCCCCCACACGAGCCTGCCCAGCACCTGGTGGGCCTCGGCCGGGGCTTCGTCGAGCAGCGCCGACATCCGGGCCGGGTCGGTGAACAGGGCCGTCAGGGCGGTCACCGCCGACACCGGGTCGTGGGTGGCGGGCAGTCCGACGGCCGCCACGATCTCCTGGATCCGGGTCGGCGACATGCCGGCGGTCGCCTCGGCGACGGTGGGGCCGAGGCCGGTGGGGGAGGGGCGGGAGGCGGAGGGGGCGAGCAGTTCGCGGGCGGTGCGGACCAGGCGCAGCCTGTCGTCGTCACCCCAGACCAGGGCCTGGTCGCGCAGGGTGGCCAGGGCCCGGGGGAGTTCGGCGCGGGCGCCGTTGTCCGCGCCGGAGGTGGTGCCGGTGTCACCGCTGAGCAGGGACTCCAGCACCGCGTACGGGCAGGGCTCCGGGCCCACCGCGAGGGCCTCGGCGGCCTGCAGCGCGAACCGGTCCAGGCGGTCCAGCGCGCGCACCACCGAAGCCCGCGTCCCGGCCCGGGTGGCCAGCTGCGTCACGTCCCCGGGGACCGGGCTCAGCAGGTCCGGCCGGGCGCGCAGCAGGGCGCCGAGCCCCTCGTCGTCGCGGGCGCGCAGCGCTTCGGCGAGGGAGCGCGGAGCGCTTCCCGCGGTGTTCCCCGCGGTGCTCGGGTCAGGCACGGTCGTCGCCTCCTGGTCGCGTCGGCCGGTCAGTCGGCCGGTCCCCATCCGGTCAACGGTATCCGCTGCGCCCCCGGCCGCTCCACGGGCGCACGCGCTACCTTCGCTGGAGGGTGGCACGGGAGGAGCGGGGAGGAGCCGGGGCATGGGGATCGAGAGCGACCATCTGGTCTACGAATATCTGAGCCGCGTAGGGGACTTGGCGCAGCGCAGCCAGCTGTCCTCCGGGGACCGGATGCGGCTGGTGGCGGGGCTGCGGGACGAGATCGACCGGCGGCGGGCGAAGTACGAACCGGAGACCACGGCGGCCGTGCGGAGGATTCTGGAGCGGATGGGGACGCCGGAGGAGGTGCTGGAGGAGCGGGCGCGGGTGGGTGGGGCCGACGCTGTTTCTTCGGAGCCGTCCGCTCCTGTGGTGCCGGTGCAGCGGGGGGCTGCTCCGCCGCATCTTGCGGGGCTCGACGAACTGGGGGCGGGGGAGCGGCTGGAGCCCGACTGGTGGACGGTCGGGCCTTCGTCGTCGGTGGAGGGGTTCGCGGGTGGGATCGAGATTCCGGAGCTGCTGAAGCCGCCTGGGCGGGTGGGGGAGTCCTCCGCTGACGCCGACTCGGAGTCGGATCCGCAGGCGGGGGATTCCGGTGATGCCGGTGGTCGGCGGACGTTCATGGGGTACCTGCGGGAGCGGCGGCGGCGCCGGCGGCGGGCGAAGGCGGAGGCGGAGGCGGCTGCGGCGCCTCGGCCGAAGCCGTACGCTTTTCTGCTGCTCGCGGCGGTGGCGCTGCTCGCCGGGGCCGTGTCCGGGTACTGGCTGCTGCTCGCCGGGGGGTGGCTGCTCGCGTATGCCTCGCGGGTGCTGGGGCCTGCGGAGCGGAAGTGGGTGGTCTTCGGGCTGCCGGGGGTGGTCTTCGTGGGGGCGGTGGTCTGGTTGTGGGGCCGGTTGAACGGCCGGTGGGGGGCGGCTCTGGCGGACGATGCGCTGGGCGGGGCCTTCCAGGAGCTGGTGCCTTGGGTGGCGCGGGGGGCGGCGGTGTCCTCGGCGGTGTATCTGGTGTGGCGGGCGCGGCGCCGCTGACCGGGGGCGCTGCCCCCGGACCCCTGCGCCTCAAACGCCGGCGGGGCTGGGTTGTGGCTGGCGTCCGGCTGCACGTGTGGGGCGGGCTGCGGGTGGGGCGGTGCCGGGGTCGGGGGGGGGGGTGG
>NZ_JANAVF010000019.1 GCF_024213195.1 Streptomyces sp. TBY4
GCGCCACAAATCACGCTTTACGTCCCGGCCAACACCCCACCCCGCCCCCGTCCCCGCCCCGGCCGCCTGCGACCCCCCGTGCCCGGCCCCGGCTGGGGGCGGGGTTTGGTTTTTCAGCCGTCCGGCGTTTGAGGACCGGGGTCTGGGGCGGAGCCCCAGGGGGGCCGGGCGGAGCCCGGGGTCCCCTTCAGCCCGTCCGGCGTTTGAGGACCGGGGTCCGGGCCGGCCCGGGGAACGGTGGAAGGGTGGGGCGGGGACTTTGCCCCGCAGGGCTCCCCGTCGGGGGTCAGCGGCAGATGGCCAGGGCGTCCAGGGCGACTGCGCCCTGGCCTCGGGGGAGGACCATCAGCGGGTTGATGTCCAGCTCCGACAGCTCGTCGCCCAGTTCCAGCGCCATCCGCTGCACGCGGAGGATGACCTCCACCAGCGCATCGACATCGGCGGGAGGAGCGCCCCGTACCCCCTCAAGCAGCGCGTGCCCGCGGAGCTCACCGAGCATCGCCCGCGCCTGGTCCTCCCCGAAGGGCGGGACGCGGACCGCCACGTCGTGCAGGACTTCGACGAGGACACCGCCCAGGCCTACCGTCACCGTGGGGCCGAAGAGTTCGTCCTGGGTGACGCCGACGACCATTTCGACGCCGCGCTCCACCATCTGGCAGACGAGGATCCCGTCCAGCGGGACGTTCTCGTAGCGCGCGATGTCCGTCAGTTCGCGGTAGGCGTCGCGGATCTGGCTGGCCGAGGTCAGGCCGATCTTCACCAGGCCGAGCTCGGTCTTGTGCGCGAGTTGTGGGCCGGAGGCCTTCATGACCACCGGGTAGCCGACCAGCCCGGCCGCCCGTACGGCCGCTGCGGCGCTGGTCACCAGTTGTTCCCGGGGCACCCGGATTCCGTAGGCGCGCAGGAGCTGCTTCGCCGCGTGCTCGCTGAGCTGCTGGCCCGGGCGCATGAGGGCCTGGGCCTTGCGGAAGGAGGGGGAGGTGGTGCGGGGGGCGTCCTCGAAGGGGGAGCGGTAGGCGGCGGTGAAGCGGTGGTGGTCGAGGTAGGCGCGGACGGCGGTGATGCAGTTGCCGAAGGTGCGGAAGGTGGCGACGCGGGAGGAGCCGAGGAGGGTGGTGCGGTAGGCCTCCTCCGTGCCGACCGGGGAGCCCCAGATCACGCAGATCAGTTTGTCTGTTTGCTCGGCCGCGTCCACCAGGTCCTGGGCGAGTTTGTCGCTCATGGGGGGGAAGGGGCCCGTGATCGGGCAGATCAGGACGCCGACCGAGGGGTCCGCGAGGATGGCGTCGATGATTTTGCGGCCGCGCCAGTCGCCCACCGGGTGGCCGCCGTTGTCCACGGGGTTGGAGACGCCCAGGTAGGAGGGGATCCACTGGTGCAGTTCGTCCTGCTTGGCTTGGGAGAGGGTAGGGAGGGTCAGGCCCGCCTCGGTCGCCAGGTCGGAGAAGTGGGCGCCCGTGCCGCCGGAGATGGAGTAGACGACGACCCCGTCGGCGAGCGGCTTGCGGGCTCGGGCGAGGAGGGCGGCGGTGTCCTGGAGTTCGTCGAGGCCGTCGACGCGGATGACGCCGAACTGCCGCATGGCGGCGTCCACGACGGTGTCCGCGCCGGTCAGCTTGCCGGTGTGCGAGGCGGCCATGCGGGCGCCGGTCTCGGTGCGGCCGACCTTGACGGCGACGACGGGCACGCCGTTGCGCGCGGCCCGGTCGGCGGCCAGGAGGAACTGCCGGCCGTCCTTGAGACCCTCCACGTAGCAGGCGATGGCTCCGACCTCGGGCTGCTCGGCGAAGTAGGAGATGAAGTCGGAGGTTTCGAGGTCGGCCTCGTTGCCGGTGGGTGCCCAGTGGGAGAGGCGGATGCCCAGCTCCTGGAGGGTGTAGACCGGCCGGCCCTGGTGGCCGGACTGGGTGATGAGCGCGATGGCCGGGCCGTCGAGGTCCTCGCGGAACTTCTCGAAGGCGTTGAGATTCGTGTTGGGGCCGAGGAGGCGCAGGCCGGAGCGCTGTACGGCGGCGCCGAGGCGGGCCTGTGCGGCGGCGCCCTCGTCGCCGGTCTCGGCGAAGCCCGAGGCGAAGGCGACGGCGAATTTCACCTTGGCTTCTGCTAGTTGCTCCACGACCGGGAGCGGATCCGCCACGAGGAGGACGGCTAGGTCCACCTGTTCTGGGAGGCCGGCCACGGAGGTGTGGCAGGGCAGCCCGAACACCGTCGTGCGGGTCGGGTGCACGGGGTGCAGCCGGGCACCGACGCGTTCCGCCCAGGCGATGAGCTGGCGGGTGATGCCGGTGTTCGGTCTGCCGTCGGCGTCCGAGGCGCCGATGACCGCCACGGACTCGGGCCGGAAGAACCGGTCCAGGTCGGGAGCGTCGGCGTGCAGGGGCCGACCGCTGACGTCCAGCGCGACCGTGTCCTCGGCGGACGGGGCCGCTGTGGAGTGAACGGCCGTCCTGGGGGTCTCCCCGCAGGCTTCGACACGTGCGCGGAAGTCGGTGGTGAGGGTGCCGTGAGTAGATCCAAGCATCGTTCCGCCCGCTCCTGCTCGATGAACCTCGACGAATCTCAATAACTGACGCGTAGTCAGATTACTGAACTGACGTGCCGTCAGGAACAGGGATGCACAGGAAAGCTGGTGGAGGTGATGTGCGGATCGGCCGGGGTGCGGTGGGTGGAGGGCAGGAGGGAGTCGTTCAGGGAACGTTGTCAGATCGCCGGGGGGCGGTACAGACCAGTATTCGGCCGAGGTCAGAGGCCGTGGCGGGCCCGGAGGCTTACCAGTCCCGGGGGGCGATGAGCTCCTCCACGCCCGCGTCCGGGAAGCCGTACGCGGAGGCCACGAAGGCGAAGTCCTCGGCTATTTCCTCGCGGGCCACGGTCTCGATCTCGCTCCCCGCGGCCTCGAACTCCGCTTCCAGCAGGTTGAACTCCTCCGTCGCCGCCCCCGTCAGCGCGTACAGCGCGGCCAGGTCCGAGGGCCGCTCGGCCTCGATGCGCGCGCACAGCCGGAGCAGGACGGCCCGTCTCTTGTCGAGGACGTGGTCCGGGGGCTGGGGATCCGGGGGCTACGCCTTCAGCGTGCGGGCGATGGCCTTGGCGATCTTCTCGGCGTCCAGGGCCAGTTCGCGGAGGTTGCCGGAGATGGGGTTGGTGAAGCCGGTGAAGAAGAGGCCCGGGGCGTCGGGCGGGGTGCTGGCGCCGTGCGTACGGGGGCGGCCCCGGTCGTCCAGTACGCCGAGGCCGCCGACCAGGCCCTCCAGGGCGCGGCGGTAGCCGGTGGCGGCGATCACGGCGTCCGGGGTGATCCGGGAGCCGTCCGCGAGGACCACCTCGGCGCCGTCGAAGGAGTCGACGGCGGCCACGGGCTCCACCCGGCCCGTGCGGACCGCATCGATCAGGCCGACGTCCTGGACCGGGATCGCCCCCTGCTTGACCCTGCTGTACAGGCCGGTGGTGGGGCGCGGGAGTCCGTACGCGGACAGGTCCGGGACCGAGACCTTGCCGACGATCGCGCCGAGCCGGTCCACCAGCCGGACGGGCAGGCGCCGCACCAGGATCCCGGTCCGCTGTGCGGGCCAGCCGGCGGTGGAGCGGCGCAGGACGTGCGGGGCCGTGCGCACCGCGAGCCGGACCCGGGCGGCTCCGCCCTCGGCGAGGTCGACGGCTATCTCGGCGCCCGTGTTGCCGACGCCGACGACGAGGACGTCGCGGCCGGCGTAGGGGGCGGCGTTGCGGTACTCGGCGGCGTGGGCGAGGGGGTGTGGATAGGCGTCCCGGCCCGGCCAGTCGGGGAGGTGGGGCGTGTGGTTGAAGCCGGTCGCCACCACGACCGCCCGGGCGGCCATGACCCGGCCGCCGGTGGCGTGCAGGGTCCAGCCGGGGGAGTCGGGGGAGTCGGGGCGGGAGTCCGCGGCGGGCTCGATCCGGGTCACCTCGATGCCGGTGGCGATCTCCAGCTCGTGGAACTCGGCGTACTTCTCCAGGTACCGCACCACGTTCTCGCGGGCCACCCAGCGTCCGAAGCGGCGCGGCATGGGCAGGCCCGGGAGGGCGGAGAGCCGGCGCGTGGTGTGCAGGTGGAGGCGGTCGTAGTGCCGCCGCCAGGAGGAGCCGACCGACTCCGACTTCTCCACGACCACCGCGCGGACCCCGCGGGCCCGCAGCGCGGCGGCGACGGCGAGGCCGCCGGGGCCGGCGCCGATCACGTAGACCGGGCGGGGCTGGGTGGACAGGTCGGGTGCTGCGGGGACTCCGGGCATGAGGTGTGAGCGTATCGCCGCAGGGGCGCGGTGGGTCTCGGACGAGGAGGGAATCGGTTGCGGATCGATTACGGGGAGTGGTGGGGGGTGGGTGGAAGTGGGGCGGGGTGGGGCGTTGGGGGTGGGGGCTTGTGGGATGGGGTGGGATCCGGTGAACTGACGGTACGTCAGGTTGTCGGATGGGGGTGCTGCGCCCCGGAGGAGTGGTGTCGTGAGTACTGGAGCCGGTACGGCTGCGCGGTTCGACCTGCCGGAGATCGACGAGTTCACGCGGCCCTACTGGGACGCGGCGGCGCAGGGGCGGCTGTTGCTGCGCCGCTGCGGGGAGTGCGGGAAGGCGCACCACTACCCGCGGGAGTTCTGCCCGGCCTGCTGGGCGGGGGAGGACCGCGTGACGTGGGAGACGGCGAGCGGGCGCGCCACGCTGTACACCTGGTCGGTGATCCACCGGAACGACCTGCCGCCGTTCGGGGAGCGGGTGCCGTATGTGGCGGCGGTGGTGGATCTGGAGGAGGGGCCGCGGATGATGACCGAGGTCGTGGGTGGTGGCGTGGAGGTGCCCGAGCTGCGGGTGGGCATGGACCTGGAGGTCCGCTTCCGGGAGGCGGCGGAGGGGGTCTGGGTGGCGGTGTTCGCCCCGGCGGGCGGCTGATCCGCGGGGCCCCGTCCGGGGGCGGGTGGGTGGGCCCTGCGGGGCTGTCCCCTACCCGCCCTTCCACCGTTCCCCGGGCGCTGCCCGGACCCCGGTCCTCAACCGCCGGACGGGCTGAAAGACCCTGGGGCTCCGCCCCAGACCCCGGTCCTCAAGCGCCGGACGGCTGGAAAGGCGAACCCCGGGCGGCTGAGGAGAGGGTGGGTCAGGGCCACAGGAGGTGGTGGGTCCAGGGGGTGGTGGGGGTGCGGGTGTAGCGGAGGCGGGTGTGGAGGCGGGCGGGGTCTCCCTGGAAGAACTCGATCTCCGTGGGGGAGAGGACGTACCGGGTCCATGTCGGCGCCGGGGCGTCCGGCTCCGTACCGGCCCGCTCCCAGGACTCCGCCGCCACGGCGGCCAGTTCCTCCCGGGAGGCCAGCGGCTCGCTCTGGCGGCCCGTCAGTGCTGCCGCCAGCGCTCCGCGCGTGCGGGCGGCCAGGTCGGCCCGGCTCTCCGCCGCGTCGCAGGCGGTGACCTGCCCCCGGATACGGATCTGGCGGGCGACCGCGGGCCAGTAGAAGCCCAGGGCCGCGGCCGGCTGCCCGGCCAGCTGGCGGCCCTTGGTGCTGGTGGAGTGCGAGGCGAAGTGCAGGCCGCGCTCGTCGGCGTCGTGCAGCATGAGCGTCCGTACGTCGGGCCGGCCGTCCGCGTCCACCGTCGCCAGGCTCATCGTGTGCGGCTCGGGCTGCCCCGCCTTGGCGGCGTGCGTGAACCACTCCCGGAACAGCTCGAGCGGGTCGGCCGGTGCGGTGGCCGTGTCGAAGGAGGGCAGCGGGCCGTCCCAGACGCGGAGGGAGTGCAGGGTGGTGTGGAAGTCGCTCACGCCGTTCATGTTGCTCTTCATTTCTCAATCGAACACCAAACGGCTTGGCCGTCACTACGATGTGCGGGTTTTACGTGCTTTGCGTGAGACGTGTGCCGTGAGCCGTGTGCCGCGAGGGTGGGGAGACGTGGGAATGGACAGCAGCGTCAGAGTTGGCTTCATGCGGATACGCAGAGCCGTGGCGGCCTTCGCCGTTGCCGGGGTGGTCGTGGCCTGCGGGCCCGCGTCCGGGGGTGGTGGGGCTCCGGCGGTCCCGTCGAGCCCCGCTCCGGCAACGACCGGTGCCACCTCCGCACCGGCGACCCCGCCCCCGCCCACCTCCGCGGCGCCGGCTCCGGCCCCGTCGCCCACGCCGACGAAGGCTCCGCCGCAGACCCGGACACCGGCCCCCGCCGACGCGAAGCCGGCTCCGACCCCCAGCCGCAGCGCGGCGAAGCCCCCGGTCGCCAGCAGGACGCCGCAGGAGCCCCCGAGCGGGGCCTGCGAGATCGTCTCCAACGCCGGGAACTGCTACAACGCCGGCCAGTTCTGCCGCAAGGCCGACCTCGGCCGCTCCACCCATGCCGCGAACCGGCGGATCATCTACTGCCGCATGGACGGCACGCAGCCCCGCTGGCAGTACTAGGGGCTATTCGATGACGGCAGTGGCTTCGACCTCGACCAGGAGGTCCGGTTCCCCCAGTGCCGCGACGCCCAGCAGGGTGATCGGCTTGACCGGGTCGATGCCGAGCTTCGCCGCGGCCCGGCCCACGCCCTCACCCAGCAGCGGCATCTTCTCGGGACTCCAGTCGACGACGTAGACGGTCAGCTTCGCCACGTCGTCGAAGGAGCCGCCGATCCCGGCCAGAGCGGTGGCGATGTTGAGGTAGCACTGTTCGACCTGGGCGGCGAAGTCGCCCTCGCCCACGGGCCGGCCGTCGGCGTCGCGGGCGACCTGCCCGGCCAGGAACACCAGCTTCGAGCCGGTGGCGATCGACAGTTGCCGGTAGACCTCGGGCTTCGGCAGCCCCTCGGGATTGACCAGCGTCACGGGCATGGAAGGCCCCTTCCTCTTGGTGTCGGGAACAGCTTCGGGAACGGCATCGGGAACGGCGGGATCCTCACCCCCATCAAAGCATGGAGGTGCTATGTATTGTGGGGTCATGGCGAGGACGAAAGATCCGGCGGTCCGCTCCCTGTTGCTCGAACGGGCCGCACAGATGCTGCGCACGCGACAACCGGTCACGCTCCGCACCCTGGTCGCCGGTACCGGCATGTCGACGATGGCCGTCTACACCTACTTCGGCGGCATGGACGGCCTGTGGAAGGCGCTGCGCCAGGAAGGCTTCACACGCCTGGGCGCCAAGCTCGCGGCCGTGAAGACGTCCGCGGACCCGGTACGGGACCTCGCCGCACTGGGTGCCGCCTACCAGGCCAATGCCATCGAGAACCCGGATCTCTACCGCGCCATGTTCGACGCGGGCTTCGATCTCGAGGACGCCGGCGCCGCGGACGAGACCCTGGACCGCCTCGTCCGCACCGTCGACCGGGCCAGGGCCGGCGGCCGCTTCCGTGACGAGGTCGACCCGCTGGAACTGGCGACCCAGAGCTGGGCGATCGGCCATGGACTCGCCTCGCTCGTCGCCGCGGGCCCCCTGCCGCACCAGACGCTCACCTACGGCGTTCCCATGCTGACCGCACTGTTCACCGGCGCGGGAGACGAACCCGGCCGGTGCCGCCGGTCGGTCGAGCGCGGATGGGGACGCATTCCCCCGGCCTAGGGGCGGGAACGCGGAACGGGGGCGTCCCGGCCGGCCTGTTCGGCCGGGCGGGACGCCCCCGTGGGCGTCAAGGTGTTACGGGGATCAGTCGAGGACGTCCGGGATCGGCTCGGTGGCGCTGCGCTGCAGCGACGCCGTGGCGGCCGGGCCCGCGGCCCAGTCGATGAGCTTGATCGCGTCCGCGTAGCGCTCCTCGTCCTTCAGCAGGACGCCGATGACGGTCTTGCCGTTGCGGGTCGCGGCGAAGACGAGGCACTTGCCCGCGGCCGTGCCGGTGCCGGTCTTGACGCCGATGGCGCCCGGGATCCCGTAGCCGGTGGGACGGGGCTGGACCAGCAGGTTGGTGTTCTTCCACGTGGCGATGGTGGAGGTGCCGCCGCTGCTGTACGCGGTGGTCTTCACGATCGCCTTGAAGTGGGTGTACTTCATCGCGGTGCGGGTGAGCTTCGCGAGGTCGCGCGCGGTGATGTAGTTGCTGCCGCGCGAGATGCCGTCGAAGGTGTCGTAGTGGGTGTTCGTCATGCCAAGGTCTTTCGCCTTGGTGTTCATCTTCGAGATGAAGCTCTGGACGCGTGCCGCCCTGGTCGAGCCCTGTCCGAAGGCGTCGGCGAGCGCGTAGGCCGCGTCGCAGCCCGAGGGCAGCATCATCGCGTACAGCAGCTGGCGGACGGTGGGGGTGGCGCCGACCTTCAGGTACGCCGAGCTCGCGCCTTCCCTGGCGACGTAGTTCAGGTGCTCCTGCTGGATCGTGACCTTCCGGTTGAGGTCGAGGTTCGACCTGGTGAGGACGACCAGGGCCGTCATGATCTTCGTGGTGCTGGCCCCCTCACGCCGGGTGTCGGCCAGCTTGCTGCTGAGCGTGGAGCCCGTGGAGGCGTCCATCACGAAGGAGGAGGCGGCCGTGGTGGGCGGCGCGGCGGCGGCCTCGGCGGGCGAGGCGACCGTCAGGAGGGCCCCCGTGGCGACGGTGACGGCGAGAGCGGCACGCGAGCGCCGCAGCAGGTTCGATATCAAGTCAGTTCCCGTAGTGGCTGGAGAATCCCCGAAGGGGCCGGGGACACCGAGGTGCCGGCCCCTCCGGGAGCTTACGCAGCCCCGACGGCGAAGGGATCAGTGCCGTCCGGGAATGACGGTGCCGGAGGAGGCTTCCTCCCTGTTTGTGCACATGGCCCGTGCCGGGGACGCGGAGATCAGTCGAGGACGTCCGGGATCGGCTCGGTGAAGCTGCGCTGGAGCTTCGCGCCGGCCGGTGCACCGTCCGGCGCGCCGAGGGCCCAGTTGGTGAGCTTGATCGCGTCCGGGTAGCGGTCGTCGGACTTCAGCAGGACGCCGATGATCGTCTTGCCGTTGCGGGTCACGGAGAAGACGAGGCACTGGCCCGAGGCCGTGCCGCTGCCCGTCTTGACGCCGATGGCGCCCGGGGTCTGGTAGGCGTGTCCGGGCTTGATCAGCAGGTTGGTGTTGAGCCACGTGGCGATGGTGGACGTGCCGTCGCTGCTGTACGAGGGGGTCTTCACGATCGCCTTGAAGGTGCTGCCCTTCATGGCGGCGCGGGTGAGCTTCGCGAGGTCGCGCGCGGTGGTGAGGTTGGCACCGGTCGGCGAGATGCCGTCGAAGCTGTCGTAGGTGGTGTTGGTCATGCCGAGGGTCTTCGCCTTGGCATTCATCTTCGCGATGAAGTCCTTGACGCGGGCCGCCCTGGTCGTACCCGAGCCGAAGGTGTCGGCGAGCGCGTAGGCCGCGTCGCAGCCCGAGGGCAGCATCATCCCGTACAGCAGGCGGCGGACGGTGGGAGTGGCGCCGGCCTTCAGGCCGGCCGAACTACCGCCCTGCAGGTAGACGTAGTCCAGGTGCTCCTGACGGACCGTGACCCGCTTGTTGAGGTCGAGGCCCGGCGTGGTGAGGACGACGTAGGCCGTCATGATCTTCGTGGTGCTGGCGACTTCGCGCTTGGTGTCGCCGAGCTTGCTGGAGAGCGTGGCCCCGGTGGTGCCGTCCATCAGGAAGGCGGAGGCGGCCAGGGTCGGCGGCCCGGAGACGGCGGCCTCGGCCGGTGCGCCGACCGTCAGGAGGGCCCCCGTGGCGACGGTGATGGCGAGAGCGGAGCGCGAGCGCCGCAGCAGGTTCGATAGCAAGTCAGACCCCGTGGTGGTGGCTGGAGATTCCCCGTGGGGGGCCGGGGACACCGAGGTGCCGGCCCCTCGGGGAGCTTACGCAGCCCGACCGACAAGAGATCAATTCCGTCCGAGGATGACCGTTCCCGAGGAGCAGAACCAGCCGCCCGTGCCCGAGGCGACGGCCACCTGGGGGAGGGCCCCGCCCCGTTTGCGGACCTGCCCCTCGCCCGCCTCGCCGCGGAGTTGGCGTACCGCTTCGACGAGGAGGAAGAGGCCGCGCATGCCGGGGTGGCAGGCGGAGAGTCCGCCGCCGTCCGTGTTGACCGGGAACTCGCCGTCCCGCAGGAGGCGGCCCTTCTCCACGAAGGCGCCGCCCTCGCCCTTGGCACAGAAGCCGAGGTCCTCCAGGGTGACCAGGGTCATGTAGGTGAAGGCGTCGTAGATCTCGGCGAGGTCCACGTCCGCCGGGGTGAGCCCCGCGCGGGCGAAGGCCTGGCGGCCCGAGGCCGCCGCCGGGGAGACGGTGAAGTCCTCCCACTCCGACATCGTGGTGTGCGAGACGGAGGTGCCGGAGCCGAGGATCCAGACGGGCTCCTTGGCGGTGTCCGGTACGTAGTCCTCCGCGGCCAGCAGGACCGCGCAGCCGCCGTCCGAGCGGATGCAGCAGTTCAGCTTCGTGAAGGGGTCCGCGATCATCCCGGAGGAGAGGACGTCGTCGACCGTGATGGGGTCGCGGAACATCGCGTCCGGGTTGGTGGCGGCGTTCGCCCGGGCCTGGACGGCCACTTCGGCCAGCTGCTCCAGCGTCGTGCCGTACTCGTGCATGTGGCGGCGCGCGGCCATCGCGTACTTGGAGACCAGCGTGTGCCCGTACGGGACCTCGAACTGGAGCGGTCCGCGGGCGCCGAAGGAGAGGTTCGAGGTGCGGCGGCGGGCCTTGATGTCGGCGCGCGCGGTGGATCCGTAGACGAGGAGGACGGCGTTGGCGTGGCCGGCCGCGATCGCGTCGGCGGCGTGGGCGGCCATGACCTCCCAGGTGGAGCCGCCGACCGAGGTGGAGTCGACCCAGGTGGGCCGCAGGCCCAGGTACTCGGCGACCTCCACGGGCGCCAGGATGCCGAGGCCGGCCGAGGCGAAGCCGTCGATCACGGACCGGTCCAGGCCGGAGTCGGCCAGCGCCCGGCGGGCGGCCTGCGCGTGCAGGGCGTACGGGGTGGGGCCGTCCACCCGGCCGCAGTCCGAGAGGGCGACGCCGACGACGGCGACCCGTCGGCGGGGCCGGGCCTGACGGCCGGCGGGGGCGGTGGCGGGGGCGGAGAGTGGTCCAGGCATGGAGCGACGGTACAGCTGACGGAGCGTCAGATGCTAGGGGTGCTTCCGGGGTGACCGGGCGTCGCCGGGGTCGACATGGCGTTCCCGGCTGTCGAGGCCGGCCCGCGCCGCCCGGTCCCCACCTGCTTTCGGGTGTTCCCGCCCCCTGTGCATCTGGCGCTGCCCCGCCTAACATGACGGCCCGTCAGATACGGGGAGGAGCCCGACGATGGATGCCGCCTTCACCGCGGAGCAGGACGAGATACGGCGTACCCTGCGCGAGATCCTGGGCAAACGCTGCGGCCCGGACGAGGTCAAGGCCGCCGTCCGCACCGACGCCGGACACGACCGCGAACTGTGGCTGCAGCTCGCCCGGCAGCTCGGACTGCCCGGCATCGCCGTGGCCGAGGAGTACGGGGGCGTCGGCTGCGCCGCCGCCGACCTGGTCCTGGCCTGCGAGGAGACCGGGCGGGTGCTGCTGCCCTCGCCGCTGCTGGCCACCGCCGTGCTCGCCGTGCCGCTGGTCACCGCGCTCGGAACCGGGGAGCAGCGCTCCGCCCTGCTCCCGCCGCTCGCGGCGGGCGGGCTCACCGCCGCGCTCGCCGTGCCCGGCCCCGCCCTGGCCACCGCCCTCGCGCTGACCGGGGACAACGCCCCGGGCGAATGGGCCGGCGGCGGCCGGGCCGGCGGGGTGCAGGCCCGCGCCGTGGACGGCGGCTGGCGGCTGTACGGGGAGGTCGCCCAGGTGCTCGACGGGCACAGCGCCTCGCTGCTGCTGGTCGCCGCGCACACGGGAGGCTTCGCCCGCAGCCGCACCCTGCTGTTCCTCGTACGGGAGGACGCACCCGGCCTGGTGCGGACGCGGCAGACCACCCTGGACGAGACCCGCCCGCAGGGCCGCATCCAACTCCGCGACGTCGAAGCCGAGTTGCTGGGCGGCTCCGAGGACGCCGATGTGGCCGGAGCCCTCGCCGCCACCGGACGCGGCGCCGCCGCCGTGCTGGCCGCCGAGGCGGTC
This sequence comes from Streptomyces sp. TBY4, assembly GCF_024213195.1. GTDB lineage: Bacteria > Actinomycetota > Actinomycetes > Streptomycetales > Streptomycetaceae > Streptomyces. The sequence continues at coordinate 11,974 of NZ_JANAVF010000019.1, forward strand.
GGCGCGGCCGGGCAGGCGCTCGCCCGCACGGTGGAGTACGTACAGCAGCGCGAGCAGTTCGGCCGGGCCATCGGCTCGTTCCAGGCGGTCAAGCACCGCCTCGCCGACCTCTACGTACAGGTCCAGGCGGCCCGCTCCGCCGCCTACTACGCCGCCTGGGACCCGCAGCAGGGCGGCCTGGCCCTGGCCCAGGCCCTGGAGGCGCTGCGGATCACCGCCGGCGAGGCCATCCAGCTGCACGGCGGCATCGGCTTCACCTGGGAGCACGACGCGCACCTCTACTTCAAGCGGGCGGCCGCCGACGAGCTGCTCTTCGGCCCCGTCCACCGGCTGCGCGCCCACGCCGCGGACGCCGCCGGACTGTTCGCCCCCGCGGCCCCCGCACCCGGATCACCCGCAGCCGCACCAGCCCCCGCCCCCGCCCCGCTGAACGAGAAGGTGGCCGTCTGATGGCGCCCGGAGTCAAGCTGATGCAGAAGGTCTCCTCGACCATGCTGTTCGCCAGGATCGCACCGCACTTCATCCCCGCCATGGACAAGGCGGTGCACAAGCTGACCCGCGGCAAGGTCATCCTGAGCGCCCAGATGCTCCCCGGCGTGATCCTGACCGCCAAGGGGGCCAAGACCGGCGAACCGCGCACGACCCCGCTCGCGTGCATGCCGGAGCAGGACGGGGTGAGCTGGATACTGATCGGCTCGAACTTCGGCCGCCCCGGACACCCGGCGTGGACCGGGAACCTGCTGAAGAACCCCGACGCCGACGTGAGTTGGAAGGGTCAGGACATCGCCGTACGCGCCCGCCTGCTGGCGGGTGAGGAGCGCGCGGCGGCGTGGCAGGCGGTGCTGAAGTTCTGGCCGCCGTACGCGACGTACCAGGCGCGCATCGAGCGCGAGATCCGGTTGTTCCGCCTGGAGCGTCGCTGATCGGGGCGGAAGTCCCGTGAGGGTGGCGGCGGACCCGGTGGGGGTCCGCCGCCTACTTCGTCGGCTTCTTGCCCGTGATGCCCAGGTGGACCAGGAGTGCCAGGTTCGGCTTCAGTTCCGCCTGCTTGACGCCCCAGGTCTGGAAGCCCTTCTGGTGTGAGGCGACCGCCGCGAGCATGGCGACCAGCGAACCGGCCATCGCCGCCGGGCTCACGTCCTTGTCGACCTTGCCCTTGGCCTGGAGCTCCTTCATCGACTCCGTGAGGGAGTTGGTGACGGAGTTCAGGATCTTCATGCGGATCTTGTAGAACCGCTTGTCGCCCTCGGCCGCGCCGAGGTCGACGACCCGCAGGATCGCGTCGTTGCGCCGCCAGAACTCCAGGAAGCCGTCGACGAGTTCCTCCGCCGCCGACCAGCCCGCCTTGCCGACCCACGCGCGCCCCTCGACCAGCGAGGTGAGCTGCGCGCCCTCGTTGGCCATGCGCTCCGCGATCTCCAGGACGGCGCCTTCGACGTCCGGGAAGTACTGGTAGAAGGTCGCGGGGGAGGTACCGGCCTTGCGGGCGACGTCGATCACTTTGACGTCGCGGTACGGCGAGGAGCTGAGCATCTCGCTGAGGCAGTCGAGCAGCTTCTGCCTCGTCGCCTGACCGCGCCGGCCGGCAACGCGGCCGTCGACGGTGCGTACTTGTCCTGTCATGCCGTCAGCTTACCGAGGGGTGATCGGCGCGCGATTCGGCCGCCTGCAAATGGGGTTACGGGCTGCCTGGCCTGGGCGTACGCCCGTCCCGGCCGGCCGCGGCGACGGATTTCGGCCGGGCGGGCGCCCCGGGCGCGCCGTCCGGCCGGGGCCCTGTCCCCCGAATAGTCTTATCAACAGGCTGTGGACAAGTTTTCGGGCACATCATGATCCGGAGGACATGGCTGGGCGAGCGAGGCAGAACGTGCGCGGAGGGTGCACACCCTTGCACACCCCCGCACAACGGAAGGAACCGGGCCCATGGCCGCATTCGCGGAAGGCGCACCCTGCTGGGTCGACGCCTCCCTCCCGGACGTGGAAGCCGGCAAGCGCTTCTACGGTGAGCTCTTCGGGTGGACCTTCAACGAGGGCGCGGGACCCGAGTACGGGCACTACACGCAGGCCTACAGCCGCGGCCGCAACGTCGCCGCCCTCGCCCCCAAGCCCGACGGCCGCATGCCCACCGTCTGGGGCGTGTACCTCTACACCACCGACGCCTACGCCTGCGCCCAGCGCATCCGCGCCGCCGGCGGCCAGATGGTGATGGACCCGATGCCGGTCGGCCCCTACGGGACCGCCGCGATGGCCGCCGACCCCGGCGGGGCCGTCTTCGGCCTGTGGCAGCCCGGCACCCACCACGGCTTCGACGCCCAGAACGAGCCCTACACCTACTGCTGGTCCGAGGTGTACACCCGGGCCCGCGACGCCGTGGACGTCTTCTACGCCAAGGTCTTCGGCTACGTCCCCGAGGACCAGAACGACGAAGGGTCGGGCGTCGAGTACCGGGTCTGGTCCCCGCCCGGCACCGCGCCGGGCTCGGAGACCGCCGTGCTCGGGCGCAGCCTGATCACCGACGCCTTCCCGGAGATCATGCCCGCGCACTACCTCGCGTACTTCGCCGTCCCCGACTGCGACCAGTCCGTGGCGATGGTGCAGCGCCTCGGCGGCCGGGTCACCGCCGATCCCTTCGACACCCCGTACGGGCGCATCGCGGTGGTCGCGGACAACCAGGGCGCGGTCTTCGGCCTGCTCTCGGAGCCGCGGACGAGGACGGGCGGCTAGCCGCTCCCGTCCTCACCCGGTCCCGCTACGGGTTCACCGCGAGGTCGTCCCGGCGGCTCTCGGCGTCGAGGTGCCGGCCGTCGGAGTCGCGGTAGCGGGCGATCCAGGTGCCGGTGGCCTCGGCGGTGAACTTGCCGGCGAAGTTGCCGCGCGCGTTGGTCGTGGTGCTGCCCTTGAGGACGTACTCCTCGCTGCCCGCGGGCTGGAAGTAGAACAGCACGGTCTGGTCCGCGTAGGACTTCGCCGGGTTCCCGTGGCTGAGGGTGCCCCTGATGGTGAACTGCTGGCCCACGCGCACCGGCTCCGGGTACGCGTTGTACTTCGTGATCGCCGTCGCCGTCCGGGTCAGCTGGACCGGCTCGGTGACGGAGCCCGGCATGTGGGCCGCGGCGGCGTACTGGAGCCGCCAGTAGCCGTTCGCCTGGCCCGGCAGCGTCTGGTCGAACCGGGCGGTGGTGAAGTCCACGGTGAACACGGTCCGCGTCTTCCAGTCCGTCTTGCCGTCGGCCGACTGCTGCACCTCGATCAGGGCGGGGCTCTGGCTGAGGGGCTTGTGGGTGAGGGCCCCGGTGAACCGCACGCCGGCGGCGTCGACGGTGGCCTCGACCTCCCTGAAGTAGCTGACCTCGACGACCTCGACGTCCGTGCCGACACTCACGTAGCGCAGCCACGGGGACCGGCCGCCGGCCCACGTGGTCTTCACGCTGCCGCCGTGGGCCGCCCGCACCTGCCGCGCGAACCGGCCGTCCGACCCGGTCTTCGGCTCACCGGTGAGGTCGGCGCGCACCGGCGTGCCCTCGGGGACGGGCACCTGCGTGCCATCCGGGGTGATCCGGACGGCCCGGCCCGTGATGGTGACGGTCGAGCCGTAGCGGGTCTTGATCTTCCGGGACTCGGGGTCGAGGACGATCTCGGCCTTCTGCCGGACGGCGCGCGCGGTTTCGGCGCGCGACCCGGCCATGATCTCCGGGGTGTCGAGGACCTCGACGCTCACATCGGTGTGGTTCTCGGTGCCGCGGAAGGTGAACGGGGCGGACAGGTGCCCCTGCGCGTCCGTGGTCGCCTCCTGCGCGGTGCGCTCGACGGCGAGGCGGACCTTGGTGTTCTTCAGGGGAGCGCTCGCCCCGGTCCGCGGGTCGAGGGTGGTGACGTCCGCCGACACGGTGGTCGTGAGGTGGTCGAGGGACACCCCGTCCGCCGCGTCGACCTTGGTGACCACCGCGCGCAGCCGGTAGTCGAAGTCCCCGCAGGAGACGGGATCGGAGTCGGGGCCGAGTTCGAGCCCGTAGATCCCGAGGGCGGACAGCTTGAGCGGCTCCGAGACCAGCTGGAAGCCGGGGGAGATGCCGTCCGGGTCGGCCACCTTGCGGAAGGAGTCGACGGAGGCGACGCGCAGCCCCGTCGTCTTGTCCCGCAGGTGGACGGCGAGGCCGTCGGGCACGCCCGTCCCGTCCCGCCCGCTGGAGACGGCGAGCGACCCGTCCTGCCGGGCCGCCATGTCCGGCGGGCAGGCGGCGGAAGCGTTCTGCTCCGGCACGGTCGCGGGCGCCCCCGATGCGGACGGCTGCGGCCCGGACGGCTCCGGCGCGACCTGCGCCGGCACGGCCCGCGCCGCCCCCGACACGGCCATCCCCCCGAGCAGTGCGGTGGCGGCGACGACGGCTGAGGTCAAACGGTGACGCACGGATCCCCCCGGATCTTGACGAGCTGAACGGTGGTTGGACCCGTGACACCCCCGATGGGTTGTACGCCGGGCGGAGTTCTTGCGGGTGACGCGCTACGGGTTTCCCCGCACCCCGCGCACGGACGCCCGCCGTGCCGGGGCCGGACCAGGCGCGGGCCTGACAGAATCGGGGGTGCGCGACCCGGGCCGACCCCCGGAGTGAGACGCTGCTGGGGGCAGGGACCCGCGGCGGCTCGCGCGCATCCGGTGACGTGACGGCGATGACGGCGATGCCACCGGCGATGGCTGGAAGAGCGGGGTCCGCGGAGGTCCCCGTACGGGGATGGGTGTGGAGGCGAGTGGTGGAGCAGCTGACGCAGCACGACCCGAGACGGATCGGCCCCTTCGAGGTGCTGGGACGGCTCGGCGCCGGCGGCATGGGGCTGGTCTATCTCGCCCGGTCGGCGTCCGGACGCCGGGTGGCGATCAAGACGGTCCGCACCGAGCTCGCCGAGGACCAGCTGTTCCGCGTCCGCTTCACCCGTGAGGTGGAGGCGGCCCGCGCCGTGTCCGGCTTCTACACCGCGGCCGTCGTCGACGCCGACCCGCGGGCGGCCGTGCCCTGGCTGGCCACCGCGTACGTCCCGGCGCCCTCCCTGGAGGAGATCGTCCACGAGTGCGGGCCGATGCCCGCGCAGGCCGTACGGTGGCTCGCGGCCGGCATCGCCGAGGCGCTGCAGTCCATCCACGGGGCGGGCCTGGTCCACCGCGACCTGAAGCCCTCCAACGTGCTCGTCGTCGAGGACGGCCCGCGCGTGATCGACTTCGGCATCGCCAGCGGGGTCTCCAACACCCGCCTGACCATGACGAACGTCGCCGTCGGCACCCCCGCCTACATGTCGCCGGAGCAGGCGAAGGACTCGCGCAGCGTCAAGGGCGCCAGCGACGTCTTCTCGCTCGGCTCCACGCTGGTCTTCGCCGCCACCGGGCACCCGCCGTACCACGGGGCGAACCCGGTGGAGACGGTCTTCATGCTGCTGCGCGAGGGCCCGAACCTGGAGGGGCTCCCCGACGAGCTCCGCCCGCTGATCGACTCCTGCATGCAGATGGACGCCACGCAGCGGCCGACTCCGGCCGACCTGCAGGCGCAGCTCGCCCCGCACCTCTTCGAGGGCGGCGACGAGAGCGGCACCGCCTCGGCGTGGCTGCCCGAGCGGGCCGTCGCGATGATCGAGGCCCGGCGGGCCGGCCACCGCAACGCAGCCGCGGCGGCCGCTGCGGCTGCTGTGCCGAAGCCCTCGCTTCCCCGCGCCGGGGTCTCCGCGCCCATCGAGAGCGTCGGCCCCGGTCCCGCCTCCGGTCCCGCCACGCACCGCCGCCCGCGCGGCGGGGCCGACCCCTGGACCGATCCGCGGACCGGCCAGGCCCTCCCGGAGCGGCCCGAGCGCCCGCCGATGGCCCCCTCGGGCGAGCCCGTGCGGCTCGGCGGCTCCCCGGTGCCGATCGGGCCCGGCCCGCAGGCCTCCGCCGCGGCGCCGGCCGCCCACGCCGCCGCCGCGGACTCGGCGACCGGCTGGATCCGGCCGCCCGCCGGGACCCCGGTGGCGGGCCCCACGCCCTCGGCCGTCGTACCGAGCCCCGGTCCGGCCCCCGACAGCGGCCGGTGGCGGCCCTGGCGGTTCCGGATGTCGAACGAGGTCTGGGGCACCCCGACCGTCGCCGGCGACCTGCTCTACGTCACCTCCTTCGAGGTGCACGCCCTGGACGTGGCCAGCGGCCGCCGCCAGTTCAAGACCCGTGACGTCGCCTGGTCCATGGCCGTCTCCGACGGCCGCATCCACGCCTCCGACGGCCCCTCCCTCTACGCCCTCGACGCGGGCGACGGCTCCGAGCGCTGGCGGCTGTCCGCCGACGCCTGGGTGTACGCGCTGCGCGCCGACCGGGGCACCGTCGTCACCGCCACGCGCGGGGGCGGCGTACAGGCCTGGGAGGCGTCCAGCGGGCAGAAGCTGTGGGAGCTGACCGGCGCGCAGAGCGACTTCGAGACCGCCGAGGCGGCCCCCGTCCTGCACGACGGCACGGTCTACGTGTGGCAGGACGCCCGGCTGCGCGCCCTGGACGCCCGCTCCGGGCGGGAGTCCTGGTCGTACCCGGTCGGCGACGCCGCCTCCTGCGGGAACGTGCCCGTCCGGGTCGCCCCCGGCCCCGACGGAAACGTCTACGTCGCCGCCGGCACCCGGGTGATCTCCGTCGACCGGGCCTCGGGCCGGGTCCGCTGGCACTTCGAGGCCCCCGCCGTGTTCCTCGCGCCCCCGGCCTTCGCCCCCGGCGCGGCCGTCACGGGCGGCGGGGTCTACCTCGCGGACTACCTGGGCACCGTCTACGCCCTGGACGCGGCCACCGGCAAGGACCGCTGGCGGATCGCCACCGAGCCCCGGCAGTCCGCCGACCCGGTGCTCGTCGCCGCCGGCAACGTCCACCTGGCCGCGGGCAGCGCCGTGTACACGCTCGACGCGGTCACCGGCACCCCGAAGTGGCGGTTCGCGGCGGGCGGCGAGATCACCGGTTCCCCGGCGGTCGCCGACGGCCGCGTCCACTTCGGCTCGGCCGACCACTGCCTCTACACCCTCGACGCGGTGGGCGGCCAGCTCCGCTGGAAGCTGGCCACCGGAGGGGAGATCACCGGAGCCCCGGTGGCCGAGGCGGGCGTGGTCTACGCGTGCAGCAAGGACCGCTGCGTCTACGCGCTGGACGCCGCCAAGGGCACGGGGACCCGTACGGGCGGGTGACCCGGCCCGTCCGCCGTCTGAGCTGGGGCTGAGCCGTCCGGGGGCGCGGTCGCGGCCCCCTCGGGGTCGCGCACCGCACCAGGAGTGACAGGATGGACCCCATGAGCAACGTATTCTTCGACATCAAGATCGACGGCGCGGACGCCGGTCGCATCGTCTTCAACCTCTTCGACGAGGTCGTCCCGAAGACCGCCCAGAACTTCCGCGAGCTGTGCACCGGCCAGAACGGCTTCGGCTACGCCGGCTCCGGCTTCCACCGCGTCATCCCGCAGTTCATGCTGCAGGGCGGTGACTTCACCAACCACAACGGCACGGGCGGCAAGAGCATCTACGGCGAGAAGTTCGCCGACGAGAACTTCACCCTGAAGCACGACCGCAAGTACCTGCTGTCGATGGCGAACGCCGGCCGCAACACCAACGGCTCGCAGTTCTTCATCACCACCGTCCTCACCCCGTGGCTCGACGGCAAGCACGTCGTCTTCGGCGAGGTCGTCTCGGGCCAGGAGCTCGTGGACCAGATCGAGAAGCTCGGTTCCCCCTCGGGCTCCGTCAAGGGCAAGGTCGAGATCGCGGCGTCCGGCGTCGTCGAGGCCTGATCCCCACCCCGCCCGCAACGGCTGGCCGGCCCCGCCCCCTCAGGGGGGACGGGGCCGCCGTCATGTCCGGGGCCGCGCCCTGTCGGCGGATGCTTCTGCTACTTCGGCTGGTTCGCCTGGTGGGGGGGTGGGGAGCCCCATTACGTTGCGGATGTCCGCGCTGCTCTCGGCCATGTCGCGCAGGATCGTTTCCATGGTGGAGGAGGACTCTGAGAAGAGTTCCCGGCCGGCCGGCGTGAGCCGGGCGTCGAAGCCCCTCCGGTCGGTGGAGCACGGCTTCCTCTCGACGTAGCCGGCGCTGATCATCTGCGCCAGCAGCCGGGAGACCTGCGGCTGGCTCCTGGCCGCGCGGGAGCTGAGCTCGCCCGCCCGGATCCAGTCGTCGGCGTGCATCAGCACGTCCATGATCTCGAAGGCGCTTGCGCACAGGCCGTGTTGCTCGGCCAGTGCGCGTTCCGCGGCCTGATTGATCTGCGCGCAGGCGCGGGTCACGGACACCCATCGATCGGTCAGAGCTGTTTCTGTCACGCCCCTCATCGTAGGTTCGCGGGCTCCTCTTGTCGATGCAGGCGCATGAATGTACTGTGCGGATCAAGATCGATGTATTCGCATGCATCGTTTATGTCGTCGTACTCACCCGCGGTGCCCCACCGCGGTACCCAAGCGAAGGAGACGTGGTGACCGAGCAGACGCTGGCACCCCAGACCGCCGGGCAGGACGCCGGAGAAGCGCACGCCCACGCCCCCGGCAAGGCCCCCTGGACCACCCTCGTGGTGGTCGGCGTCGCCCAGCTGATGGTCATGCTGGACTCCACGGTCGTGAACGTGGCGCTGCCCTCCATCGGGGCCCAGCTGCCCGCCGATCCGACCGCCCTGCAGTGGACCATCAGCGCGTACGTCCTGATGCTCGGCAGCCTGCTGCTCTTCGGCGGCCGCGTCTCCGACGTCTTCGGCCGCCGCCGCACCTTCGTCACCGGCCTCTCGGTCTTCGCCGTGGCCTCCGTGCTCTGCGGCATCGCCGGCAACCAGGAGCTGCTCGTCGCGGGCCGCGCCCTCCAGGGCGCCGGAGCCGCGCTGCTCTCCGCGGCCGCCCTCTCCATCATCCTGGCGGTCTACCAGGACGAGGAGCAGCGCAAGATCGCTCTGACCGCCTGGAGCGGCCTCGGCGTGATCGGCGCGACCATCGGCGTCGTCCTGGGCGGGCTCATCGTCACCGCCATCAGCTGGCGCTGGGCCTTCCTGATCAACATCCCGGTCAGCATCGCGGCCCTGATCGGCGCCCTGCGCGCCATGCCCGCCCTCAACACCAGCAACGGCCGCAAGCTGCGGCTGCCCTCCGCCATCGTGTCGACCGCCGGACTCGCGGCCCTGTCCTTCGGCCTGATCCGGCTGCACGAGGGATTCGGCGACCCGACCGCCTGGAGCAGCATCGGCGCCGCCGTGGTCCTGCTCACCGTGGTGACCTTCATGGAGATCGGACAGGCCGACCCGCTGCTCCCGCTCCACCTGCTGCGCAAGCCCACCTACTGGCTGTCCAGCGTCGGCCTGCTCCTGGTGGCCGGCGTCATGATCAGCAGCTCCTTCCTGGCCAGCATGTACTTCCAGCGGGTCCACGAGATGAGCGCCTTCGTCACCGGCCTCTCCCTGCTCCCCATGGGCCTGGCGGCCCTCGTCGTCGCCATGGTCGCGCCGGCCCTGGCGAACGCGCTGGGCCTGGGCGGCATGTACGTGGCCGGCGCCGCGCTGCAGCTCGTCGGTACGGGCCTCCTGGCGGCCGGCAGCGACAGCGTCGCGCTGACCGTCGGGGCGCTGGCGGTCATCGGCGCCGGTCTGCCGGCCTGCTTCGTCCCGCTCTTCGGCATCGGCACCTCGCACGTCAAGCTGGAGGAGTCGGGCGTCGGATCCGGCCTGCTGAACACCTTCAACGAGACCGGCGCCGCCCTCGGCATCGCCGTCATCGGCACCATCCTCATGACCTCGGTGGACGGCCGCCTCGACGGCGGCGACTCCGTCGCCGACGCGACCACCGCCGGCGTGGGCAACGGCTTCCTCGCGCTGGCCGTGTGCTCGGCCGTCGCCATCGTGATCGCCCTCGTGCTCCGGTCGCTGACCCGCGCCCCCCAGGGGTCCGGCAGACTCGGCCCCTCCAGCGGCAAACCCAGCCCCTCCGGCGTTTGAGGAGCGGGGGTCCGGGGGCTGGCCCCCGGCAACGGCGCGGCACGCGCGAAGGGGTCCGGGCGCAGCCCGGGGAACGGGCGAAGGGCGGGTAGGGGACAGCCCCGCAGGGTCCGCTACGAGTGATCCTGCGGCGGCGGAGGCCAAACCGAAGGCCCCGGCGGCCGAGCCGGATCCGGATCCGGATCCGGATCCGGATCCGGGGCCGGCCCCGGGACGGGCTCCCGCCCGACGGGCTCGCGCCGCCGACGAGGCCGCCCACTCATCACGGCCGCCGCCAGAAGAAGCACCGCCCCCGCCCCGAAAGCACTGGCGACCCCGTCGCCGAGCCCCGCCCCGTCCCCACCGACGGACAGACTCCCCGCAGCCTGCCCCTGCCGCACCATCCACAGCACGGCGAAGCCGAGTACGACGACCCCCGACAAAGCCATGAGCACCCGCGACCGCAGCACCACCGCGACCACCGCGAGCACCCCGCCGAAGAGGAACGGCAGCAGCAGCGACCCCAGCAGCGCGGCCTTGTCATCGGTGATCCCGGCGGCGCTGAAGAGCTCCTCGATGCGGTAGTCGCGTCCGTGACGGCCGTCGTACCAGGCACGGAAGGGGCTCCAGACGGCGGCCGTCGCTCCGATCAGACCCAGGAGCGAGCCGAGTGCGTTGCGGATCATGCCCGGCCCTCCGGGGACGTGGGTCTGGATCTCGTTCCCGACGCTACGCCCGCCCCCGCACGGCCGCACGCGGAGTCCGGCGGGGGGCTCCTGGTAGCGTGCCGCCGGTTGTCCAACGGGGAGGGGTAAGGGCCATGGTGGTCACGGGGCGGCAGTTCAGGCTGACGGCGGTGCTGGTGGGCGTGGTGCTCGCGCTGACGGGGTTCTCGTCTACGGGCGGCAGCGGCGGCAAGAGCAAGAGCAAGAGCAGCGGGGGCGGCTGCTCCAGCTCGAAGAGCAAGTCGAAGAAGAAGAGCTACAGCGGCACGGGCAACAGCGGCAGCGGTTCCACCGCCACCGCCACCCCCACCGCGACCCGCCCGCTCGCCCAGGCCGTGGTCGTCAACTGCGTCGGGCCGGCCGGGGTGAAGGCCGTGGTGGAGGTCACCTCCAAGGCCTCGGCCGAGTACACCTTCCGCGTACCGCTGGTCTTCGAGGGCGCGTCCGGCCGGGTCGACTCCGGCTCCGCGGACCTCACGCTGAAGGCGGGCGAGACCCGGAGGATCGACGTGCCGATGACGAGCCCCGCCAAGGCGGGCGAGGTGCAGCGCTGCGTGGTGGGGGAGGTCCAGACCCTCTCGTCGTCCTCGCCCACCCCGACGTCGACGTCCGGCTCCGGGAGCACGGGGTCCGTCACCACCACCGGCGGCTCGGGCGGCAAGACCACGAGCACGCCGAAGCCCCGGTCCACGAAGAAGACCCGCTAGCGGGGACGGGGGCCGGCAGACGGCACCCGTCGACCCCCGCGGCTCAGCGGATCCGCGGCTCCGGTGCCGCCCCGCGCCGCCCGGCGAACAGCTCGGCCTGCCGCTCCGGCGGCAGGTTCCCGAGCGCCACCAGACCCGGCGCCTGCGCGAGGGCCTGCTGGAGCGCGGCCTGCTTCGCCGTCCACAGGGACCGTACGGTGCCCTGCACGGCCTCCGTCGGGAAGCCGGCCAGGGTCTCGGCCGCCCGCAGGGCCGCCGGGAGCAGTTCCCCGGGCTCGGCCAGCTCCGAGACGAGGCCGATCTCGTACGCCCGCCGTGCGGAGAGCCGTTCGGCGGTGCCCATCAGGGACATCCGGGCGGCCTCGCCGAAGGGCATGCGCTGCGCCATGTAGATCGCCTCGTACGCGCTGACCATGCCGTAGCTGGTGTGCGGGTCGAAGTACGTCGCGGAGGCGGAGGAGATGATGAACTCCGATTCGCCCAGCAGGTAGAACGCCCCGCCGCAGGCCATGCCGTTGACGGCGGCGACCACCGGCTTCCACAGGTCGTTCGCCTTCGGCCCGATGGCGACGAGCGGATCGTCCACCGAGTACGGCGAGGAGGGCTGCGGCACCTCCGCGTTCCGGTCGATGCCGGTGCAGAAGGCCGCCTGCCCGGCGCCCGTCAGCACGATCGCCCGTACCTCGTCCTCGTAGCGGAACTCCCGCCAGACCCGGGCCAGTTCGGCCGCCGTTTCCAGGTCGATCGCGTTGTGCTTGCGCTCCCGGTCCAGGGTGACGACCGCGACCCCGGTGGTCTTGTCGCGCTCGACGCGCACGGTCATGACTTCTCCAGGATCCAGCGCGGCACCGCCATCCCGCCGGTCTCGGTGAACACCGCCTGGACGCGGGCGCCGATGCGCAGCCGCGCCGGGTCCATCGAGTCCAGCGGGGCGTCGGCGGAAGTGACGAGGTTCCCGACGAGGCGGATCTGCGGGGCTTCGGCGAGCTCCACGAGGATCACGTTGTACGGGGCCATGGCGGCGTAGGCGGGCAGCAGCGGCGGGTGCGGCTGCACGTACGACCAGATCCGGCCCCGGCCGCTCATCAGGCGCCATTCGGAGTCGAAGGACCGGCAGTGCGGGCAGCAGGGGCGGGGCGGGAAGCGCAGTTTCCCGCAGTCGGGCGCCGCGCAGGCCTGGACGCGGAGTTCGCCCTGGGCCGCGTACTCCCAGAAGGGGGCCCCGTCCCCGTCGGGTACGGGGAGGAGGAGCTCGTCGGCGGAGGGGGTTTCGGCGGTGGTCATGGGTCTCCGTTCCTCAGGCTCGCAGCAGGATGGCGGACGTCGGCACGCCCTCGCCGGCGGTCACCAGGCAGGTCGCGGCGTCGGGAACCTGGGCGGTGGAGATGCCGCGGAGCTGCTTGACGCCCTCGTTGATCAGGTTGAAGCCGTGCACGTAGGCCTCGCTGAGGCCGCCGCCGCCGGTGTTGATGGGGAGCCGGCCGCCCATCTCCAGGGCCCCGCCCTCGGTGAAGGCGGCACCCTCGCCGCGGCCGCAGAAGCCGTAGCCCTCCAGGGAGAGCGGGATGAGCGGGGTGAAGGCGTCGTAGATCTGGGCCACGTCCACGTCCTGCGGCCCGAAGTCGGCCTGCTTCCACAGGTGTCGGGCGGCGGTCCAGGCGGGGCCGGACAGCGGGTCGTCGTTCCAGTAGTTGACCATGCCGTGGTGCTGGGCGGGCAGGCCCTGGGCGACGGAGTGGACGTAGACGGGCTTCTGGCGGCAGTCGCGGGCGCGTTCGGCGCTGACGATGACGCAGGCCAGGGCCCCGTCGGTCTCCAGGCAGTTGTCGAAGAGGCAGAGCGGGTCGCTGATCATGCGGGCGGTCATGTACATCTCGCGGGTCAGCGGGCGCTCGTACATCATCGCGGCCGGGTTCTCGTTGGCCCGGTTGCGGCAGGCCATCGCGACGTTGAAGAGGTGGTCGCGGGTGGCGCCGTACTCGTGCATGTAGCGGCGGGCCAGCATGCCGATCTCGTCGGCGGGGCGCAGCAGCCCGAAGGGGCGCGTCCACTGGCCGGGGGTGGGGAGCTGGACGGCGGTGTTCTTCCAGGGCCGGGGCCCCGAGCCGCGCTTGCGTGAACGCCAGGCCACGCCGACGCTCGCCTGGCCGGTGGCGACGGCTGCGGCCAGGTGGCCGACGGTGGCGCAGGAACCGCCGCCGCCGTAGCCGATCTTGGAGAAGAAGGTGACGTCGCCGGCGCCGATGGCCTTGGCGACCTCGACCTCGTCGGTCTCCTCCATCGTGTAGGAGGAGAAGGCGTCGACCTCGGACGGGTCTATGCCCGCGTCGTCGAGCGCCGCGAGAATGGCCCGGCAGGCCAGTTCCTTTTCGGACTCGGGCAGTCGTTTGGCAAAGGCGGTCTGCCCGATGCCGACTATCGCCGTAGCGTCCTTGAGCGTTGCCGCCATCGCCACCTCCGGGGTGCACCAGTACTGACAGCCGCGAAGGCTACAGCTAATCTGACGGATAGTCAGCTACTGGTATCGCGGGAGGGCGGACGATGGACGAGGACGAGGGCGCGCGCGGGGTCGCTCGCGCGACCGAGGACGGGCAATCGGCCGGGCCGGAGGCCGGCGGCGATGCGGGGCGAGGGGACGCCGTGCCCGCGTCCCACTCCGCCCCGGGACCGGAGGCGGGCCCCGCGTACTCCTCCGGGTCCGGCCCGCTTCCCGGTTCGGGGGCCTCACCAGAGGCTCAGAGCATCGGCGCCCTCGTGCGGGACGCCGCCACCCGGTACGCCGGCCGCGAGGCAGTCGTCGACGGACGCGTCCGCATCGACTATGCCCAGCTCGGCGAACGCGTGGAGCGGGCCGCCGCCGCCTGTATGGCCGCGGGCATCGAGCCGGGGGACCGGGTCGCCGTCTGGGCGCCCAACACCCTGGAGTGGATCGTCTCCGCCCTCGGCGCCGTCTCCGCCGGAGCCGTCCTCGTCCCCCTCAACACCCGTTTCAAGGGCTCCGAGGCCGCCTACGTCCTCCAGCGCAGCCGCGCCCGGCTCCTCTTCGTCACCGGCACCTTCCTCGGCACCTCTTACGTGGCCTCCCTGCGCCGCGCCGCCGCCGAGGGCGAGGGCACCGGGCCGCTGCCCGGCCTGCCCCACCTGGAGCAGGTGGTCGTCCTGTCCGAGGACGCCCCGGACTCCTTCCGCACCTGGAAGGAGTTCCTGACCGGAGGAGACTCCGTAACCGCCGAGGCCGTCCGCGCCCGTACGGACGCGATCCCCGCCAGCGCCCCCTCGGACATCATCTTCACCTCCGGCACCACCGGCAGCCCCAAGGGCGCCGTCATCACCCACGCCCAGTCCCTGCGCTGCTACGAGGTGTGGAGCGAGCTCGCGGGCCTCCGCGAGGGGGACCGCTACCTGATCGTGAACCCCTTCTTCCACACCTTCGGCTACAAGGCCGGGGTCATCGCCTGCCTGATGCGCGGCGCCACGATGGTCCCCCAGCCCGTCTTCAACGTGGACACCGTCCTCGCCAACATCGCCGCCGAGCGGATCTCCGTACTCCCCGGTCCGCCCACCCTGCACCAGTCCCTCCTGGACCACCCGCAGCGCGACCACCACGACCTGTCCGCCCTGCGCCTGGTGGTCACCGGAGCCGCGGTCGTCCCCCTCCAGCTCGTGGAACGGCTCCGCGGCGAGCTGCACATCGGCACCGTCCTCACCGCGTACGGGCTCTCCGAGGCGAGCGGCATCGTCACCATGTGCCGCCGCGGCGACCCGGCGGAGATCATCGCCTCGACCTCGGGCCGGGCCATCCCCGGGACCGAGGTCAGGATCGCGGACCCGGACGGCACGGCCCAGCCCGCCGGCCGGGCCGGGGAGGTGTGGGTGCGCGGCCACAACGTCATGCGCGGCTACTTCGAGGACCCGGCCGAGACCGCCGAGGCCATCACCCCCGAGGGCTGGCTCCGCACCGGGGACGTCGGGGTCCTCGACGCCGCCGGGAACCTGCGCATCACCGACCGGATCAAGGACATGTTCATCGTCGGCGGCTTCAACGCCTACCCCGCCGAGATCGAGCAACTCCTCGGCCTGCACCCGGACATCGCCGACATCGCGGTGGTCGGCATCCCGGACCCGCGGCTGGGCGAGGTCGGCAAGGCGTACGCGGTCCGCCGCCCGGGCGCGGTCCTCACGGCCGACGACCTGATCGCCTGGTCCCGCCGGGAGATGGCCAACTACAAGGTCCCGCGCGAGGTGGAGTTCGTCTCCGAACTCCCGCGCAACGCGAGCGGCAAGGTCCTCAAGCGGGAGCTCCGCACCCGCTGACGCGGCTGAAGACATCGGTGGCCGGCCCCGAACCCGGGGCCGGCCGCCGCACGCGCGCCCCGGGCCTATCCGATGCGTTCGAGGAAGCCGAGCACCCGGTCCGCCACCTGCTCCGCCGCGTCCTCGTCGTACGTCGGGAGGCTGCTGTCGGCGAAGAGGTGCCGGTCGCCCGGGTAGAGGAACAGCCGGGCGTCCGCCGCCGAACCGACGAGCGCGCGGGCCGCGTCCACGTCCCCCTCCCCGGCGAAGAACGGATCGGCGTCCATGCCGTGGACCTGGACCGGAACCTCCCCGGGCCAGGCGTCGCCGAACTCCGAGACCGGGACGCACGCCTCGATCAGCAGCGCGCCCCTGGCGCCGGGCCGGGTCTGGGCCAGCTTCTGCGCCGGCAGCACGCCGAGCGAGAAGCCGACGTAGACGAGCTCCGGCGGCAGCCCGTCGGCCGCGGCGGTCCCGCGCGCGAGGATGGTCCCGAAGCCGGTGGCCTCGGCGTAGGCGATGCCCTCGTCGAGGCTGTCGAAGACCCGCCCCTCGAACAGGTCCGGGACGTGGACGGTGTGCCCGGCCCGCCGCAGCCGCACGGCGAACGCGCGGACGCCGTCCGTCAGCCCCTGCCCGTGGTGGAACACCATCACTTCGGCCATGCCGCTTCCCCCCGCTCGCTGCGGCGTCCGGGGCGGCGCCGCAGCACGAGTATGACCCCGCCGGGCTGGTCCGATCGGTCGGACTTGACGGTGGGTCGCGACCGGACGCTCCCGGGCGGCGGCCGAGCCGTGCTTATGAATGGTCCATCCACCCACCCGCACGCCTCACCCAAGGACCTCGCATGCGTCCCCTCAGGACCCCCTCCCTCGGCACGGCCACCGCCCTGCTCGCCCTGCTCGCCTGCGCCCCCGTGGCGTCCGCCGCGTCGCCGGACACCGGCCGCGCCCACGACAAGGGCGCCCAGCTGATCACCCTCACCGGCAAGCTCGCCGAACAGTCCCGCTTCCCCGTCAACCCGGATGGACCCGCCGCCCAGGGCGACCGGACCGTCTTCCGCTCGATCCTCTTCGACAAGGACGGCAAGCAGGTCGGCGAGACGGGCGGCACCTGCACCACCACCCGGGTCGACAACGGCGGCGCGGAGACGTGCAACGTGACGTACACCCTGCCGGGCGGCCAGCTGGCCGTACAGGGCATGGTCTTCGGCCACCTGGTCGCGGGCCCGCCGCCCTCCTTCGACAACGCGATCACCGGCGGCACCGGCAAGTACGACCGCGCCCGCGGCTCCATCCACGCAGACACGATCGCCCCGGGCGAGCGCCGCTTCACGATCAACCTGGAGCGCTGACCCGGCCGCTCACACCCGACCGGAACTGCATCCCCGGCAGGTCCCGGGCACCGGGCTGCGGAAGGCGCGCTCGCACTCCGGGCAGACGACGAAGGGATCCGGCGGTACGAAGGCGGGGGCGCGGGGAAGCGGGATCAGTGGCGGCGGCAGCCGGGCCGTGAGCCGGTGGGCGATCAGCCCGGCCGGGTCGCGCAGCCCCGCCGGCAGCCCCGCCGGCAGCCCCGCCGGCAGCCCCGCCGGCAGCTTCGCCGCCGGCGCGGCCACCATGGCCTGCACCCCCGCCCCGTGCTCCAGGGTCTCCAGGGACCGCTCCAGGTATCGGAATGCCCGTGCCCCGCCGCGGCAGCGCTTGTTACTGTCCCCGTGTGACGGCTTGCACCGAATGCGACTTCGACTACGTCCTCGACCTGGCCCCGAAGACTCCCACCCTCATCAGGGACCTCGCGGACTCCTACACCGCGCACCTGCTCACCACCGACGCGCCGGCCCTCCGCCTCCGTCCGGCCGAGCACGTGTGGGCGCCCCTCGAGTACGCCTGCCACGTGCGCGACGTCCTGTTCGTCCAGCGGGAACGCCTTCTGGCCGCCCGCCGCACCGACACCCCGACCGCCGAGCCCATGGGGCGCGACGAACGCGTCGACCACGACGGCTACGCCGACCAGAACCCCGCCGACGTGGCCCGCCAACTCAAGGACGCGGCCGCGTTGTTCGCGGGCGCCCTCGACCGCCTGCCGCCCTCCGACTGGCACCGCACCCTGATCTACACCTACCCCGAACCCGCGGAACGCTCCCTCCGCTGGCTGGCCCTCCACACCGTCCACGAACTGCACCACCACCTGGCCGACATCCGGGGCCAGCTGGAACGGCCGCATCCCTGACCACCCCCCCAGCTGTCCCCTCTGCACCGGATCCGTCCCATCTGCCGCCCCGCGCAACCGCGTTGGTACAGTCCGCGATCATGGCGAGAAACACCTGGCTGACCAGGATTTCCTGTGGGGGAGCGCTGCTGTTCGCAGTGCTGGCGGTTTGGGTACTGCTGCTGCGGGCGGGCATGTCCGTGTACCGGCCGGACGTGGTCGTCCTGGGGGCCGTGGCTCTGGTCCTGGGCGCCGTATGGGTGTGGTCGGGTTCCCGGCCGGTCCGGGTCGTGGCCCCCCGGCAGGCCGATCCCGCGCCGCCGCCCGCGCGCCTGCCCGTCGAGCCGCAGTGGATCCGCCGCATCGCACCGTGGCTGCTGGGCGTGGCCGTGATCCTGCCCGCCCTGGCCGTGGCGACCGAGCTGGCGATCCGGCCGGACGGCGACGACCTCAGGCGCATAGCCGCGATACAGAAGGCCGGCGCCGAAACCGCCGAGGGCACGGTCGTCGCCACTCACCGGCTGACGAGGGACGACCCGAAGGTCGCGATGTTCAGCGGTGACGTGACGGTCGAAGTCCCCGTCCTCGCCCCGGACGGCCGGCGGGTCACCGGGCAGGTCGAGGTGCGCAACGGCCACTTCGGTATGGAGGGAAGCGGCAGGAGGGGGAGCAGGCCCAGGCCCACGATCGTCCTGTACGCCCCTTCGGCACCCGAACTCGGCGGCGTGATCGACTACTCCGGCCAGGTCGGCCGGTACGCGAAGGCGGGCTCACCGTTCGCCTTCTCCTTTCCGCCCTACCTCACGGTGGGCGCCTTCGTTCCCGGCGGGCTCCTGCTGTTCACCTGGGTGATGCGCGTGACCTGGTACGCCCCGAAGGCCGACGCCGCCGCCCGGACCCTCCGCGAGGACGCGGCCGCCGGATCGGCCCTGCCCGCCGTCCGCGCACGGATCACCTCGGCCCGGCGCGGCGACCACGTGTCGCTCGGAGACGTCGACGGCACCGTCCGCGTGACCTCGGACCACAAGCTGCGCTTCGTCCTGGAGGACGGCTCCGAGCTGCTGGCGGCCCACCGCGGCGGCCCGCCCCACGCGCTCGCCCTGCTCGCGGCCACCCTGGGCGAACGGCCGGGCTGGCTGTGCGGCGCCCGCAACTGGCGCCTGATCAGGAACGACCAGCCGGTCGTCTTCGTCACCGACGAGGGCAAGGTGGCGTGGCTGGAGCTGGACCGCGCCGACTTCGAGCGCATCCTCGCCCCCGCGACCCCGGTGCAGCCCGACCCGAACCGCAGTACCGTCCTCGCCGCCACCCCCACCACCGTGCTGCCGGGCGCCCACTGGCCCTGGCTCGGCGGCCTGCTGCTGTCCTACGCCCTCGCCACCTACGTTCTGCTGGTCCCGATGTCCTGGGGCGCCGCCCTGTCCGTGACCGCAGCCGCCGCGACCACCGCCGTCGCCGCCTTCGTCTTCCTGTCCCGCCGCCGAGAGGCCCTCACGGACCGCCTGGGCGACTGGGAGGTCCACGAAACCCGCGACCCGGAACTGGGCCCGGCCTAGGGCGGCCCGGTGACGGCTCCCGGGGTCAGCCCGCCCGGCGGGCCAGGACCAGCCGCCACCTGGGCGTTCCGTCCGGGCGGTGGCCGAAGTGGTCCAGCGGGAGGGTCTCCACCGTGAAGCCGGCCGCGCGCAGGTCCGTGCGGACGCCGCCCAGCGGGAAGGTGCGGTAGTACATGACGAAGGGCGGCCGCCAGACGGCGTTGCGCACGCGCATCACCGCGTCGAAGCCGCTCAGGGCCCACCACGCCGGCCGGCTCGGCGGGATCGGGGCGCCGATCGGGAAGGCGAAGACGCCGCCGGGGCGCAGGGCCCCGTAGACCCCCGAGAAGACGGCGGGGCGCTCGGCCGGGAGGAAGTGGCCGAAGGCGCCGAAGCTGACGGCCAGGTCGTACGCGTCCCCGAGCGCGGCCGGGAGGGCGCGGGCGTCGGCCCGTACGAGGTCCACCCCGGGGTGCGTGCGCCCGGCCTCGGCGAGCATGCCCGCGCTCAGGTCCACCCCGGTCACCCGCCCCGGGCACAGCCGCCGCAGCATGCCGAGGCCGGCGCCCGTACCGCAGCAGACGTCGAGGCCGGCGTCGAAGGGCCCCTCGTGCCGGGCGAGCGTCTCCTCGACGGCGTCGAGCATCCGGTCGGGGGTGCGGAAGGGGGTCCGGTCGAACTTCGGGGCCAGGAGGTCGTAGCCCCGCTCGACGGAGGACAGGGCCTGTACGGCCAGTTCGCGGAGGGTCGGGCCCTGGGAGGTGAACACACGGTCAGCGTAGTCAGCGCGGCCGCGGACCTCCGGCATTTCGGGTCCTTGGGCCCCGGGCAAAACGGGCATCCCGTGACGTACAGTGAATCGACACATTTTGCCAACCTTTGGGGATTTCATGGCGAGCGCCATAGGGAGCGGGGTGCCGGGCCAGCGCACGGGACGGAGCTCCACGACCGGCAGCGCCCTGGAGAAGACCTTGCGGATCACGGAGGCGCTGACCGCGTTCGGCGGCCCGCACCGGCTCGCCGAGCTGTCGGCCGCCACCGGGGTCCCCAAGTCCAGCACCTACCGGATCCTGGCCTCCCTCGTCGAGCAGGGCTACGCCGTCACCGACGGCGACGGCAGCTACGGAGTCGGCCTGCGGCTGCGCACCCTGGCCGCCGAGGTCTCCACCGACCGGCCCGAGGGCATCGTCGAGCTGCTCGAATTCCTCCAGAAGTGCACCGGCCAGGCCGTCCACCTGGCCCTGCGCAGCGGCAACGCCCTCACGTACGTCCGCAAGATCGAGGGCACCCAGTCCTACCGGACCTCCTCGCGCGTCGGCCTGCGCATCCCCCTGCACGCCACCGCGATCGGCAAGGCCGTCCTCGCGCACCTGCCGCCGGAGGAGGCCGAGGCCGTCCTGCGCGCCACCGGGATGCCGGCCGTGACCCGGCGGACCCGCACCGACCGGGAGGTCCTCGCCGAGGAACTGAGGACGGTCCGGGCACGCGGCCACGCCGTCGACGACGAGGAGTTCGAGCCGTCGGTCCGCTGCCTGGGCATGCCCGTCTTCGACCGCCAGGGAGTGCCGGTGGGCGGGGTGAGCCTCAGCGCCCTCACCTTCCTGACCACGCGGGAGGAGCTGGAGCGGTTCGCGCCGGCGCTGCTGCAGGCCGCGCGGGGCGTGGAGCGGCTGCTCCAGCGCGGCGGCTGAGCAAGGCGGCTGAGCAAGGCGGCTGGGCGCCGCGCCCGGACATGGGCATGCGGCGGCCGCGGTGGTCCCCCTCCAGGCCACCGCGGCCGCCGTCCCCCCCTGTGCACCCCCGGGTGGTCCCCCTGTGACCCCCCGGTCCCCCGTGGTACGTCTTGCGGTACGGGCCGGATCCCCGTTTCCCCCGTGTTCCCGGCCCGTACGCGTCTGTGAGTCTGTGCGGCCTAAGCCCCCACCTACAGGCCGCCACCGGCGGCGTGGTTGTCCATCGTCACGATGTCCTCGCCCGCGGCGTGGTTGTCGAGCGGCTTGACGGGCTTGATCGGCTCGCCCGCCGCGTGGTTGTCCATGGGCGTGATGTCGACATCCGGAGTGTGGGTGTCGATCGGCGTGGTGGTGGCGCCGTCGGTCGGCAGGACGTTCTCGTTCGTCGTCATCGGGTCTCCTGATGGTGGGTAGGACCCGTTCGGCAATTCCCCCGCGGATCGCCGAACGGGTGGTCCTGCAGTCGACTTTGGTGCCCCCCGACACTTCGAGTCGATGAACACCATCCTGGTCGATGGTGATAAACGAATGCTGAACGCCTCGTTCAGCGCCACCGCGCCCCGGCTCAGGCCGCGATCTCCGCCGCCAGCAGGGCCTGTACCTCGGCCAGTTCGGGCGACTTGAGCTGCGTGAACACCACCTCGGCGTCCCGCCAGCACACCCGGGCCCGGTCCCGCTGGCCCAGCTGCCGCAGCGCCCGCCCGAGCACGGTCAGCACCCTGGCGCGGTTCCACTCGCCGCCGATCCCGCGCAGCGCGATGGCCTGTTCGGCGTGCGAGGCGGCCAGGGTCGGGCGGCGCGCGGCCAGGTGGACCTTGGCGAGCCGGAAGTGCGTCACGCCCTCCCACAGCGGCTGCCGGTTCTCGTGGAACAGTGAGAGCGCCTTGCTGAGCTGGGCGTGCGCCTCGGCGAGCCGGTCGGCCTGGGTGAGGGCGATGCCCAGCGCGTAACGGCCGTTCGCCAGGCGCAGGGTGAGCCCCATCCGGTCGTAGATGGCGATGCCCTGCTGGGCGAGCTCTATGGCGCTGCTCAACCGGTCCTGCTCCACGTGGATGCGGGAGAGGTTGCACAGGGCGCTGGCCTCGCCGACGTAGTTGGCGTCGGCCCGGAAGTTGGTGATGGCCTCCAGGAGGTACCGCTCGCCGTCGTCGTAGCGGCCCTCGTAGATGGCGATGATGCCCCGGTCGTTGGGCGCCCAGCAGCTGGGCAGTACGTCCCCGGCGGCGCGGGCGAGCAGGGTGGCCCGGCGGGCCTCGTCGTCGGCCTCGACGAAGCGGCCCGCGACCAGGTGGGTGTTGGTGAGGGTGGTCCGGGCCCGGCCCTCGGCGTACGGGTCCTGCGCGGCCTGCGCGGCGTCCCGCAGCGCGGTGGCCGCCGATTCGTACTGCTTGGAGTTGGCGCCCGACTCGGCGAGGTCCTTGGCCGCCCACAGCAGGTCCACGGCCCGCCGGAGCAGGCCGGGCGGCGTGCCGGGCGCGGCCGCGGCGGCGGCCTGGCGGACGCACGCGAGCAGCGGGTCGGCCTCGGCGTACAGCCAGTCCTGCGCGGAGTGCGGCTCGGTGAAGACCAGACCGGGGTAGCGGGTGGCCGAGAGGTGGGCCACGAGCCGGTCGCCGGGCCGCTCCAGGCCGTACACCCCGGCGGCGGTGGCCAGGTAGAAGTCGAGCAGGCGGTCGAGGGCGGCGTCGCGCTCGCTCGGCGGCTGCTCGTCGCGCTCGGCGCACGCACGCGCGTAGAGGCGTACGAGGTCGTGGAAGCGGTAGCGGCCGGGCGCGGCCGATTCGAGGAGGGAGCAGTCCACTAAGGCTTCGAGCAGATCCTCGGTGTCGTGCTCCGGCCGGTCGAGTACGGCCGCTGCGGCCGCGAGGGAGATGTCCGGCCCGTCGGGCAGCCCCAGCAGGCGGAACGCGCGCTGCTGCGCGGGCTCCAGCTGCCCGTACCCCAGCTCGAAGGTGGCCTTGACGGCGAGGTCCCCGGCCTGGAGCTCGTCCAGGCGGCGGCGCTCGTCGGCCAGCTTCGCCGCGAGCACGGAGACGGTCCAGGTGCGGCGGGCGGCGAGCCGGGAGGCGGCGATGCGGATGGCCAGCGGCAGGAACCCGCAGGCGCCGACCACGTCGAGGGCGGCCTGCCGCTCGGCGCCGACCCGCTCGGCCCCGACGATCCGGGTGAACAGCTGGAGGGCCTCTTCGGGGCTCATCACGTCGAGGTCGACGAGGTGCGCGCCGGCCAGGCCGGCCATCCGGACCCGGCTGGTGACGAGGGCGGCGCAGCCGGCGGTGCCCGGCAGCAGCGGGCGGACCTGGGCGGCGTCGCGGGCGTTGTCGAGGAGGACCAGGACGCGGCGGCCGTCGAGGGTGGAGCGGTAGAGCGCGGCCCGTTCGGCGGGGGAGTCGGGGATCGAGGTGTCGGGGGTCCCGAGGGCGCGCAGGAAGGAGCCGAGGACGGCCTCGGGCTCGGCGGGGCGGGCCTCGGTGCCCTGGAGGTCGACGTAGAGCTGCCCGTCGGGGAAGTGCGGGCGGGCGGCGTGCGCGACGTGCACGGCGAGGGTGGTCTTGCCGACGCCGCCGATGCCGGCGAGGGCGGAGACCGCCATCACCTGGCCCTCGGCGCCGGAGAGGATCTCGCCGAGGTCCCGGACGAAGCTGGAGCGGCCGGTGAAGTCCGAGACGGTGGCGGGCAATTGGGCGGGCCTCACGTGTGCGGGTGCGGCGGCCGGCGCCGGGTCCTCGGCGCGGGCGAGCTCGGAGTCGGCGCGCAGGATGCGCTGCTGGAGCTCGGAGAGTTCGGGGCGCGGGTCGACGCCGAGTTCGTCGGCGAGCAGCCTGCGGGTGTCGGCGTACACGGCGAGGGCCTCGGCCTGGCGGCCGCTGCGGTACAGGGCGAGCATCAGCAGCTCGCGCAGCCGCTCCCGCAGGGGGTGGGCGGCGGTGAGCGCGGTGAGCTCGGAGACGGCCTCGGCGTGGTGGCCGAGCTCCAGGTCCAGGTCGAGGCGGGTCTCCAGCAGCTGGAGGCGCCACTCGGCGAGCCGGGTGCGCTCGGTGTCGGCGTGCGGCCCCGGTACGCCGGCCAGCGGTTCGCCGTCCCAGACGTCCAGGGCGCGGGCCAGCAGCGTACGGGCGAGGGCGCGGTCGCCGTGGGGGGCGTTGGCGGCGTTGGCGGCCTTGGCCGTCTTGTCGGGGGCGGTGCCGGTACCGGTGCCGTTGCCGGTACCGGTGGCTTCGCCCTTCGGCTTCCCGGCGCGCGCGGCCTCGGCGTCGGCGGCGAGGGCCCGGGCGACGCCGAGGTCGAGGGCCCCGGGGTGGGGCAGGCGGATCGCGTAGCCGCCGGACTCGCTGACGAGGAGCCCGGGTTCGAGGATCTTGCGCAGGCGGGAGGCGTACGTACGGATGGTCGCGAGGGCCTGCTGCGGCGGGTCCTCGCCCCAGATGGCGTCGATCAGCTCGGGCGCGGTCGCGGTGCGGCCCTCGCGGAGCAGGAGCACGGCGAGCAGCGCCCGCTGCTGCGGGGTCCCGGAGCTCAGCGCCTCGTCGCCGCGCCAGGCCCGGATGGGACCGAGGACGGCGAACCGGTTGCCTCCGGTGGTGGAGGGGGGCGGGGTTCCGATGACGGCTTCGTCGGCTCTGGCTTCCGCGGCGGTCTCTGCGTCGGCTCCGGGTCCGGCGGCTGCGGCGGCGGCAGCTGTGGCAGCTGCGGCAGCTGTGGCGATGGCGGTGTCACCGGACTCGGGGTGGTTCCGCTGGTGCGGGATGGCCGGTGTGCCGTCCATCTGGTCTCCCCCCTGCCTTCCCTAGGTGTAAGGGCCAGTCTGCCCTGTGTTGCGCGTACACGTCAGTCCGTAACGGACCCAGTCCTTACGGATCCGGCCCCGATCCGGCCCCGATCCGGCCCCGGGTCCTTGCAGATCCGGGGATCCCGCCCTGCTCAACTAGCTGACGGTTCGTCAGATTGACGCTACCGTGAAGGCATGGAGACCTTCCCGAAGATCATCTCGGTGGACGACCACACGGTTGAGCCCCCCAACGTCTGGCGGGACCGGCTCCCGTCCAAGTACCACGACATCGGCCCGCGCGTCGTCCGCGCCCCCCTGAAGGAAATGACCTTCCTGGGAGGCAAGTTCGCCCCCGTGATGGGGGCCAAGGGAGACGACGGTCCGATAGGCGACTGGTGGGTGTACGAGGACCTGCACCGACCCCTCACCCGACTCGACACGGCCGTCGGCTACGACCGCGACGAGATCAAGCTCGAAGTCATCACGTACGAGCAGATGCGCCCGGGCTCCTTCTCGGTTCCCGACCGGCTCGCCGACATGGACGTCAACCACGTCCAGTCCGCCCTCTGCTTCCCCACCTTCCCGCGCTTCTGCGGCCAGACCTTCACCGAGGCCAAGGACCGCGAACTCGGCCTGCTCGGCGTGCGCGCGTACAACGACTGGATGGTGGAGGAGTGGTGCGGCCCGGAGGCGAACGGCCGCCTCATCCCGCTCACCCTGATCCCCCTGTGGGACGCCCGCCTGGCCGCCGCCGAGGTCCGCCGCAACGCGGCGCGCGGGGTGCGGGCCGTGGCCTTCTCGGAGATCCCGCCCCACCTCGGGCTCCCCTCCATCCACACGGACGAGTGGGACCCCTTCCTGGAGGCGTGCAACGAGACCGGCACGGTCATCGCCATGCACATCGGCTCCTCCTCGCGCATGCCGTCCACCTCGGCCGACGCCCCGCCGGCCGTCGGCTCCACCATCACCTTCGCCAACTGCTGCTTCTCGATGGTGGACTGGCTGATGAGCGGCAAGTTCGAACGCTTCCCGAACCTCAAGATCATGTACGCGGAGGGCCAGATCGGCTGGATCCCGTACATCCTGGAGCGCGCGAACGTGGTCTGGGAGGAGAACCGCGGCTGGGGCGGCGTCGCCGACAAGGTGCTGCGTCCGCCGTCGGAGCTCTTCGCGGAGCACGTCTTCGGCTGCTTCTTCGACGACGCCTTCGGCCTGAAGAACCTGGACTCCATCGGCGTCGCCAACGTCCTCTACGAGACCGACTACCCCCACTCCGACTCCACGTGGCCGAAGTCGCGGGAGGTGGGCGAGGCCCAGATGGGCCACCTGGCCCCGGACGTGGTGGACCGCATCGTGCGCGGCAATGCGATCGATCTGCTGGGGTTGACCCCGGAGGGGCTCTGGCCGGGGGCGTAGGGGTGGCGGTGTGAAGGGTGGCGGTGGCCCCTGGGGGAGATCCCCCGGGGGCCTCTTGTGTGGCCTCTTCCAGGTTTCTCCCCCAGGCGGCTGCAGAAGCGATATCCCTTGATGTCGATCTTGATATCGTTTAAGTGGACAGGGGGCGAGCGGCCCCCCGCTGAGGAGGTTCACGATGGCCAGAACAGTGATCGACGTGGACGACGCCCTGCTGGCGGAGGCCGCCGAGATCTTCGGTACGAAGACGAAGGTGGCGACGGTTAACGCGGCCCTGCAGGACGTGGTGAACCGGCGCAAGCGGGAGGCATTCTTCACCCGCCTCGCCGAGGGCCTGCTGCCGGACCTGACCGGCCCTGTGGACCAGCCGGAGGCGGCCGCGGCGCCTGCAGGGCCCGCAGAGTCCGTCGTCCCGGATGTGCAGGATGTGCGGGATGCGCCGGACGTGCAGGACAGGGCGGCATGAGTACGAGGTTCCTCATCGACAAGTCCGCACTCGCGCGCTACCCCAAGCCGGCCGTGCGCAGCGTGCTGGACCCTCTGCACAACGCGGGCCTGCTCGCCCTGTGCGGCGCCATCGAGCTGGAGGTGCTGCACAGCGCCCGGGGGCGGGCCGAGGCCCAGGAGATCAGAGAGGAACTGCGCGGGTTCGACTGGCTCGCCACGTACGACGAGGCGTGGAGCCGCGCTGTGGAGGTCCAGGCGATGCTCATCGGCGCGGGAACCTGGAAGGCGGTGTCCGTTCCCGACCTGATCATCGCCGCGACGGCCGAGCTCCACGAGGCCACCGTCCTGCACTACGACGGTGACTACGACATGATCGCCAAGGTCACCGGCCAGCCGACGCGGTGGGTCGTGCCGCGGGGGACGGCCGACTGAGGGGGGGACGGGCAGGGCCCGTCTTGCGGGGGCCGCCGGGGACAAGGCATGCTTCGCCCGAGCAAATGGGGGAGGGGTGTCTGCGATGGACAAGCGGACTGTGGTGACCGCGGTGCTGTGCGCGGTGGCCGCGCTGGGAGCTTCCGCGGCCATGACGCAGGTGGTCCCGGCCGACGACGGGAAGGGCCCTGGGCGAGGTGTGCAGGTGGCGCCGTCGTCGAGGCCTTCGGTGACGCCGTCGGTGGCTCCGTCCGTGGCTCGGCAGTCGCATGGGTCGCAGCCGCCGTCAGGGACGCCGTCGCAGTTGCCGTCGCAGCCGCCATCGCAGTCGCAATCGGCTGAGCAGCCTCAGGGGTCCGCCGGTCAGACCCCCGCGCCGGGCGGGCCCGTCGCCTTCGCCGGGGCGCTGTTCGAGGGCGATGTGACCGGTGACCACTTCTGTACGGCGACCGTCGTGCACAGCCCCGGGCGGAATCTGATCGCCACCGCCGGCCACTGCCTGGCCGCGGGCCGGGCCGACGCGCGCGGCGCCTCCTTCGCACCCGCGTACGCGGACGGGCGCGCCCCGTACGGCACCTGGAAGCTCGCGGAGGTCTTCGAGGACCCGCGCTGGTCGGACGGCACGAACGACGACTACGACCTGGCCTTCGCCCGCCTCGCCCCCGACGCCTCCGGCCGCAACATCGAGGACGTCACCGGCGCCGCCGTCCTGGACACCACGGGCCGCACGGACGAGCAGGTCACGGTGACGGGCTACCCGTCGGACCGCAAGGTCCCGCGCACCTGCCTGTCCCGCGCGGTACGGCTCAGCGCCACGGAACAGCGCTTCGACTGCGCGGACTTCCCCGGCGGCACGAGCGGCAGCGCGTGGATCGCCGCCGACGGAAAGATCATCGGCGTCCTGACCGGCGGAGACACGGACGACGTCTCCACCAGCACGATCCTGACCGACTGGGCGGCGGAGCTGTACGGGCGGGCTACGGGTGCGGGTGCGGGTGGGCCGGCCGTCAGGTAAGTAGGCCCAAGTGCACCGGCTCGGCGGGGACTTCGTGCAGCAGCTCGGCGAGGCGCGGCGGCCACAGGGGTTCGCCGAGGGTGGCGAGGTTCTGCGGCGACAGCCACCGCCACTGGGCTTCGGGGTACTCCGGGACCGGATCGCGGTGCGGCCCGGTGGTCACGTAGATGTGCTCGTGCTGGCGTACGGGGATGCCCTGGTGGGTGAAGTCGTGCTCCCAGGTGCAGAGCAGCCGCTGCGGTTCGAGGTCCGTCCAGCCCGTCTCTTCACGCAACTCCCGCCGCACGCACTCCTCGGGCGTCTCCCCGGGATCGATGCCACCGCCGGGCGGTAGCCAGTGGATGCCGACTTCGACGTTGTTCTCGCGGAAGAGGAACACGGATCCGGCGGGGTTGAGTACGACGATTCTGGCTGCCTGCCGGGGAGTTCGGGGAGCTCGAGGAGCTGGAGGTGAAGGGCGCATCAGATCAGCGTACGACGGGGGTGGGGGTAGGGGGGTGGGGTCGGGGGCGTTCGCTTGTGCTGCGGGGTGGGCTTTGGCTGCGACATGGTCCGGGGGGCGTCCCGGCAGTCCAGTGTCCTTTCGGTGCGGGCCGGTCCCTCAAGGGCGCTCCCTGCGGTCGCGTCGCTTCGCGATGGCCTTCGGCCACCCTTGACCGACCGACCCACCCCGAAACGCCACAAGACTTCCGGGATCCCCCCGGGGAACGGCCTGGAGGGGAGTGTGGGGAGGAGCGGCCCCGTCTGAGATGCGCAGCCCCCTGTGGTTGGGGGTCATCTGGACACGGCCCCGGCAGGACAGTGACCTCAGCCGGTACGGACGCGCGGGGCGATCAGAGCATCCAGGGCCGGGGGGCTTGGACACCCACTCCGTGACCTTTGACCGCTGACCGCCAGCTGGAGCGAGAGGGGGACGAGACCGTCCTCAGGGCCGGTGGGCGCGACAGATCGCTACACACTCCCGCTCGGCTCAGCGACCGCGGACCGGCCGTGGCCGATCTGGAACGAGGCGCGGGAGGAGAGGTGATCAGTTCTCGGATCCTGAAGGGGAAAGAGGAGGGCGCGGAGGGTTGGAGGGGAGTTCGAAGACGAGGTTGGTTCCGTCGGTCTCGGTTGCTTGGGTGGCGACGAAGGTGAAGCCGAAGGCGGCGATGGTGGCCAGGGAGGCGGTGTTGTCGGAGTGGATCGTGGCGCGGACGGTTTTGACGTCGGGTTCTTCGGCGGCCCTGGTGAGGAGGGCGGTCAGCATGGCGCGGGCGTAGCCCTGGCGGCGGTAGGTGGACACGACGCTGTAGCCGATCTCGACCACGCCTGCTTCGTTCGGCGGGCCGTGGAAGCCCGCGTCGCCGATGACTGTCCCGTCCGGCTCCGACACTGCCGCTCTGGTCGTCCAGGGAGCGGCGGACGGGTCCTTGGTGAGCTGGTCGGCGCGGTAGCCGAAGATCCAGCGGGCCCGGTCGGACACGAAGTAGTCGTCGAGCGCTACCCCGGCTTCGGCGCTGCCGGCTGCGAGGTCGCCGTCGGCCAGGGCCCGTAGGGCCTTGGCGTTGAGCTTGACGAAGCGGATGCGCTTGGGGAGAAGTTCATGAGTCATCGCGGAGATGTTCACCCAGGTCACCTGGGCTGTCCAGTTCTTTTCGGCGCACCCATTCGATGATCCGGACGGGTGCGTAGGAAGAGGTGCAGCCAGGGGATGTCGGGGTGCGGGAACGGGTCGGCCGTAGATCGTTTCGACGGAGATCACGGGAAGTCTTCCCGCGCGGGGGGCGCTCTGCGTAGCCTGAGCCACCACCGGAGAGAGCTGCGCTTCACGACTCGTCAGGAGACGGTCCCGATGCCTGAGGTCCCCCACTCGGCCGCGTCACCCAGTACTGCCGACGTCGGCTACACCGAGCGGCTAGCCCGCCTGGAACAGTCCGGTATCAAGCGGCTGCTCCCGACGCAGGCGCCGTACCGGTGGAACCTGCAGCGGCTCAACCTGGGGCGGGTCCTGGACATCGGTTGCGGCCTGGGGCGGAACCTCCTGAACTGCGGCCCCAACAGCGTCGGGGTCGACCACAACCCGCACTCCGTCGAGACCTGCCGCCAGCGCGGACTGACCGCCTACACCCCCGAGCAACTCGACGCCGCCGCCGACTGCGGCCCGGGCTCCTTCGACAGCATGCTCGTCGCCCACGTGCTGGAGCACGTGGACGAGGAGACCGCCACCGCTCTCCTGGAGCAGTACCTCCCGCTGGTGAAGCCGGGAGGCAACGTCGTCATGATCACCCCGCAGGAGATCGGCTTCCGCTCCGACGCCACCCACATCCGCTGGGTCGGCTTCGAGGAGCAGCGCGCTCACGCGGCGAAGATCGGACTGGACGTCCGGCGCACGTACTCCTTCCCCTTCCCCCGCGCCATGGGCAAGGTCTTCCCGTACAACGAGTTCGTTCTCGTGGCCAAGGTCCCCCCGACCCCGAACCACTGACCCGGCCGTCCCTCCTCCCGCGCCTCGTTCCAGATCGGCCACGGCCGGTCCGCGGTCGCTGAGCCGAGTGGGAGTGTGTAGCGATCTGTCGCGCCCACTGACCCTGAGGACGGTCTCGTCCCCCTCTCGCTCCAGCTGGCGGTCAGCGGTCAAAGGTCACGGAGGGGGTGTCCAAGCCCCCCGGCCCTGGATGCTGTGCTCGCCCCGCGCGTCCGTACCGGCTGAGGTCACTGTCCTGCCGGGGCGGTGTGTGGATGACCCCCAACCAGAGGGGGCTGCGCACCTGCGACAAGGCCGCTCCTCCCCACTCCTCCCTCCAGGCCGTTCCCCGGGGGGATCCCGGAAGTCTTGTGGCGTTTCGGGGTGGGTCGGTCGGTCAAGGGTGGCCGAAGGCCATCGCGTAGCGACGCGACCGCAGGGAGCGCCCTTGAGGGACCGGCCCACCCCGAAAGGACACTGGACTGCCGGGACGCCCCCCGGAACCTCACGCAGCCAAGGACCAGCCCGCAGCTCCAGCTGCCTTACCCCGCCTGCAACGCCAGCGTCGGCGACAGCCTGGCCGCGCGGACCGCCGGGTAGAGTCCGGCCACCGTGCCGATGGCCAGGGTGGACGCGAAGCCGCCCGTGATGGCCCAGAGGGGGACCACCCAGGGGAGGTCGCCGGCTCGGGCGTACACCGCCGTGGCGGCGCAGCCGAGCGCGATGCCCGCCAGGCCGCCCAGCCCCGACAGGAGCAGGGACTCCGTGACGAACTGGATGCGGATCTGGCCCTTGGTGGCGCCCAGGGAGCGGCGCAGGCCGATCTCGTGGCGGCGTTCCAGGACCGAGATGATCATGGTGTTGGCCACCCCGACACCGCCCACCAGCAGGGCGATGCCGCCCAGGCCGAGGAGGAGGGTGCTGAAGGCGCCCTCGGTGGCGGCCTTCGCCTGCAGGGCCGCCGACGGGTCCGTGACCGAGACCGTGCTCGGGCTCTCGGGGTTGGCCGTCTTGGCGATGAGGTTCCTGACCTGCTGGACGCGGTCGTCTGCGGAGCGCTCGTAGACGGACGTGGGGTGGCCGTCGAAGCCCAGGAGGCTCTGGGCGGCGTCCCAGCCGATGAGTGCCGCGCGTTCGATCTCCGGGGCGAGGGGGATGGGCTCCAGGATGCCGATGACGGTGAAGTACTGCCCGCCGATGAAGACCTGTCCGCCCGGCCCCGTGATGCCCAGACGCTCGGCGGTGACGTGTCCGAGCACCACGGACGGGTAGCGGCCGGTCGCGTCGTTGAGCCAGCTGCCGCTGTGCATCCGGGCGCGGAGCGTCGTCAGGAGGTCGTCCTTCGCCGCCTTCAGGGCGATGCCGTTCGTCTCCGCCTCGGGGATGTTCTCGCTGCGGCGCACGGACTCCTTCACATCACCCGTCGTGCCGACCGATTCGACCCCGTCGATCCGGGCGATCATGCCGGGGGCGTCCTTGGGGAGCGTGGTGTCCTGGCCCGAGACCATCGACTGGCCGGGCGTCGCGACCAGCATGTTCGTGCCGAGCTTGTCGAGTTCCTGGAGCAGTTTGGCCTGGCTCGACGAGGAGATGCCGACGACCGCGATCATCGTCGCGATGCCGATCGCGATCCCGAGTGCGGACAGGAACACGCGCATGGGCCGCGAGCGCAGCCCCGCCGATCCCACGTGGAACACGTCCCGGGGGCCGAGCCGCGGCGGTGACAGCTTGCGCGTCTTCTTGCCGGCCGCGCGGGGCTTCGTACGGGCACCCATTACGCACCCACCCCCGGCGCGTCCGCGTTCCAGGCGTCCGCGTTCCGCGCGCCCGCGTTCCACACGTCCGCCACGATCTCGCCGTCGCGGATGCGGACCTGCCGGGGCAGGCTCGATGCGATCTCGTTGTCGTGGGTGATCACGGCGATGGTGGCCCCGTCCTGGTTGAGCTCGTGCAGCAGTTCCATCACCGACTCGCCGGACGCCGTGTCGAGGGCGCCCGTCGGCTCGTCGGCGAGCAGCAGGTCCGGTTCGCCCGCCACCGCGCGGGCGATCGCCACGCGCTGCTTCTGCCCGCCGGACAGCTCGTGGGGCCGGTGGTCCATGCGGTCGCCGAGGCCGACGCGCTCCAGGGCGCGTTCCGCCCGGCGGCCGCGTTCGGCGCGGGAGAGGCCGGAGTACAACAGCCCCTCCGCGACGTTGGCGCGGGCGCTGATGCCGGGGACCAGGTGGAAGGACTGGAAGACGAAGCCGACGTGGCGGGAGCGCAGGGCGGACAGGGAGCGGTCGGAGAGGGTCGCGATGTCGTACCCGGCGATGGCGACGCGGCCGGCCGTCGGCCGGTCCAACGTCCCCACGATGTGCAGGAGCGTGGACTTCCCCGAGCCCGACGGGCCGACGATGGCGAGGAGCTCGCCGCTCAGGACGGTGAGGTCGACTCCGCGCAGGGCCGCGACCCCGCCGGGGTACTCCTTGGTGACTCCGGTCAGTTCGACGACCGCGTGGGCGTGTTTGTTCATGACTTGGGGACTCCCACGAGCATGCCCTCCTTGAGGGTGTCCCCCTTCACCTCCACCCGCCCCTGGCCGAACATGCCGAGCTCGACCTTGACCTCGCGGACCTTGCCGTTCTCGACGACCTGGACTCCGAAGCCGCCCTCGGCGAGGGCGAGGAGGGAGTTGACCGGTACGGAGAGCACCCCCGTGCGGACCTCGCCCGTCAGGCTCACCGAGACCGGGGACTGGTCGGGGCCGGTGGCCTCGGAGGGCTTGTCGAGGGTGATCTCCACGTCGACCTTCGGCTTCTTGTCGCCGCCGCCCCCGCCGCCCCCGCCTCCCGAGGACGGGTCGTCGCCGTTGGCGGTGGCTCCGACGGTGCTGACCTTCCCGCTGGCGGTGCCTCCGCCGGGGAGGTTCACCACCACGGCGTCGCCGGTCTTGACCTTGCCCGCCTTGGCCACGTCGAGCTGCAGGCGGACCATCCGCTCGGTGCCGGTCAGGGTGAGGACAGGCTTGCCGGCGGCGGCCTCGTCGCCGACCGCCATGTCGTTCTTCTGGATCCGCTGGGGTCCGGAGGCGAAGGCGATGTCGGCCTTGCCGACCTCGCCGGTCTCCTTCACCTTGTGGGACTTCTGCCAGCGCTTGACGGCGGTGGCCGTGCCGTCGGTGAAGGTTCCGTCGGAGGTGTCCAGGCCGGTGCCGAAGCCGAGGGCCTGGAGGTTCTGCTTGAGCTGCTTGACGTCCTCGCCCTTGTCACCGGACTTCAGGGACCGGTACATGGGGGTGGAGCCGTACATCAGGCGCACCGGCTTGCCGTTGACCTCGTAGAGCTTGCCGTCGCGCTCCACGGAGGAGCCGCTCGGCGCGACCCAGGTGAGGGTCGCGGAGCCGGAGCCCGCCCCGGACCCCTGCCCGGAGCCCGCTCCCGCTCCACCGGCGCCTCCCGTGCCCCCGCCCCCCTCCGCACCCACCGCGTTGAGCTTCCGCTCCTTCGCGAAGCCGAGCGTCCCGTCGACCTTGAACCCGGAGCTCAGGTCGCCGCGCTTGACCGGTGAGGTGGCTCCGGGGAGCCCGTCCGCGCGGTCCTGCTTCGCGCCGCCGCCGTCCGTTCCCGGCTGGGCCACGACCGCGTACCCGCCGCCGGTGACGGCGAGTACGACGACCAGCGACCCCAGGACCCATTTCCCGCGCTTGCTCACTTGTCGGCGCCGCACTTGTTGAGCTGGTCCATGAACTTGTCCTTGTCGACGCCGTCGGGGATCGAGAACCCGCTCCGTGCGTTCCCGTTGAACTCCGGGTCCGGCATGTCGAAGCCGTTGTCCCGCATGCACTTGGCCTGCTTGAGGGCCTTGTCCTTCTCGGCCTGCGGTATTTCGCCGCCGCCGCCGGGGGCCGACATCCCGCACTTCTCCATGGCCTTCTTCAGTGCCTCCTGGTCCGCGCCCGCGCCCAGCGTCATGCCGCGCGGGTCCTCGCCGGGCTTCGGGTCGGGGGCGTCCACACCGTTGTCGCGCAGGCACTTGCGCAGCTTGAGGGCGTTGTCGGCGTCCGTGCCGCCGCCCGAGCCGCCCGAGCTGGATCCGCCGGACTGGGAGGAGCCGTCCTCCTTCTTGTCCGAGCCGCCGACGCCGCCCGTGCACGCGGTGACGAAGAGGGTGAGGCCGGTGAGGAGCGCGGCCGTGGTCATGGTCGTGGATCGCTTCATGGGCCCGAGCCTGGGCGAACAGCGGGTTTCGCTTCTCTAACGGCTCGTGCTTACAACGGCGAAATGCCCCGCTCCGGTAAAGAGGACGCCATGCGAGTTCTGGTGGTGGAGGACGAGGATTTCCTGCGGGAGATGATCGCCGAGGGCCTGCGCGGTGACGCGCTGGCCGTGGACGAGGCGAGCGACGGCCTGGAGGCCCTGCGCCGCCTGCGCCTGGGCGCGTACGACGTCCTCGTCCTCGACCGCGACCTGCCCGGCCTGCACGGCGACGAGGTCTGCCGCCAGGTGGTGCGCGAGCGGCTGCTGACCCGGGTCCTGATGCTGACGGCCTCGGGGACCGTACGGGACCGGGTGGAGGGCCTGGGCCTCGGCGCCGACGACTACCTCACCAAGCCCTTCGCCTACGACGAGCTGCTCGCCCGCGTCCTGGCCCTGGGGCGGCGCGCCCAGCCGGCCCTGCCGCCGGTGCTGGAGCGGGCGGGGGTGGCCGTGGACGTCGCGCGGCGCACCGCCACCCGCGAGGGGCGCCGGCTGGCGCTCTCCCGCAAGGAGTTCGCCGTCCTGGAGTCGCTGCTGCGGGCGGAGGGCGCGGTGCTCAGCAGCGACGACCTGATCGAGCAGGTGTGGGAGGAGGACACCTCGTACAGCACCAACGCGGTACGGGTGACCCTGAGCAAGCTGCGGGCCAAGCTGGGGGAGCCGCCCCTGATCGAGACCGTGCCGGGCGCCGGATACCGGATCGGTGATCCACGATGAGAGCAGTGCTCCAATCCGAGCGCGCCCGTCTCACCGCCCTCTACGGCTCCCTGCTGCTCCTCGCGGGCGGCGGCCTGGTCGCCCTGGTCAACATCCTGCTCCGCAACGGCCTCTACAGCCGCATCAGCGGGGCCGTCACCACCGTCGTACCGGCCGTCAGGGGCACTCCGCCCCCCGCGGTCCCGGGCGATCGGGTCCCCGTACCCGCCGAGACCTTCGATCCCGGCACCGGAGCCACCCCCGTTCCCGGAGTCACCCCGAGCCCCGGCCCCACCCCCAACCCCGAGCAGATCGCCCAGTGGCAGGCCACCCGCAACCTCTCCACCGCCGTCGAGCAGGCCACCCTCCACGAACTGCTGGTCGTCTCCCTCGTCTCCCTCGTCGTCTTCTCCGTCCTGTCCATCTGGCTGGCCTGGTGGATGGCCGGCCGGGTCCTGCGCCCCGTCGGGGTGATCACCGAGACGGCCCGGCGGCTGTCCGGCGCCAACCTCCACGAGCGGATCGGGCTGCGGGCCCCGCCCGGCGAACTCAAGCGGCTGGCCGACACCTTCGACGGGATGCTCGACCGGATGGAGGAGCTGGTCGGCGCGCAGCGCCGGTTCGCCGCGAACGCCGCCCACGAGCTGCGCACCCCCCTCGCCGTCCAGCGGGCGGCCGCCGAGATCGGGCTGGCGGGGGATCCGGCGCCGGAGAAGGTGGCCCGGATCCGGTCGAAGCTCATCGAGGTCGCGGACTCCAGTCAGCACCTCGTCGAGTCGCTGCTCCTGCTCGCCGTCTCGGAGGAAGGCCTGGAGGCGACGGAGCCGGTGGACCTGGCGGCTCTCGCGGAGGCGGAGCTCGCGGCGGCCGGGGCGACGGCCCCTCAGGAGCTGGTGGTCGTACGGGACCTCGCGCCGATGACCGTCGCGGGCGACCGGACCCTCCTCGGGCACCTCGTGCGGAACCTGCTGGCCAATGGCGTACGTCACAACCGCGCGGGCGGCCGCCTGGAGGTGAGCACCTCCCGGGAGGGGGTGCTGACGGTCTCCAACACCGGTCCGGTGATCGACCCGCAGGACGTGCCGCGGCTGCTGGAGCCCTTCCGGCGGAGGGCGGAGCGGCAGCACACGGCGGGCGAGGGCGCCGGGTTGGGGCTCTCGATCGTCGCGTCGATCGCACGGGCGCACGGAGCGGAGCTGACGGCGCGGGCCAACCCGGCGCCGGGCGGCGGGCTGATGGTCCGGGTCTGGTTCCCGGAGGGGGAGCCGGCCGGGCCACCCGTCCGGGAAACGCCCGGCGCTTGACCGGTCAACCAAAATGAAGATCGGCTGTGTACGGTCGGGTCAATGAGCAAGCACGCCCGAGCCGGCTCCCGCACCCGCCGTCCGTCCCGCACGCCCGGCGATTCCGCCGTGCCCGGTACGTCCCGCCCGACCCGGCGCTCCCGCGCCGGCGGTGCCCGGCGGGCCGGCCGCGCCGACCGTTCTGGTCGCGGATTCCGGGGCTCCCGCCCGGTGGCCTTCGCGGCCGCCCTGGGCCTGCTCGGCTTCGGCGCCGCCTGGGCGTACGTGGCCCACGAGCCGCCGGCCAACGCCGCCGCCGGTGCGGCCGTGGCCGACGCCCGCCCGCCGGCCGGGCAGCGGGCCGCGCGGGCGGCCGAGCGGGACCCGCTCCAGGGCCTGCCCGAGGTCAGCGAGCAGACCCGGGCGAAGATCCCCGCGGACTCCCGCCAGCTCATCCTGGTCACCGGCAAGGCCAAGGACTCCTCGGAGTCCACCGCGGCCCTGTACACCCGCCCGGCGGCCGGCGCCGACTGGGTGAAGAGCGCCGGCTGGCCCGCGCGCAACGGGGCCAAGGGCTGGTCCACGGAGCGCAAGTACGGGGACCTGACCTCCCCCGAGGGCGTGTTCGCGCTCACCGACGCGGGCGGGCTGCTGGCGAAGCCGCCGGGCACGAAGTTCCCGTACGACCAGGACAGCGCCTTCGTGGCGACGGGCCGCGGGGTCAACGGGGAGTCGCTGCGCGGCTCCTTCGACTACGTCGTCGCCATCGACTTCAACCGCAGGGCGGGGGTGAGTCCGCTCGACCCGACGAAGCCCGAGGGCGAGGAGAAGGGCGGCAACATCTGGCTCCACGTCGACCACGACGGCCCCTCGCAGGGCTGCGTGGGCATCCCGAAGGCCGCGATGCAGAAGGTCCTGGAGACCCTCGACCCGGCGGCCAAGCCGGTCATCGTGATGGGCCCGCAGGGCTTCTGAGCGGGGCCGCGCCCGCGCCGTCCGCCGTTCCGCCCGCCTTACCGCCCGCCGGGTTCCGGGCCAGCAGTGCGATGTACGCGAGGTCGAAGACGGCGCAGAGCAGTCCCAGGCCGAGGATGAACGGGTTGTCCTCGATGACGCCGAAGAGGAAGGTCGGCGCGAGCGTGCCGAGCCATTTGGCGACCGCGATGACGAGGGACTGTCCGAGCGGGCCGCGCCGGCTCGCGTAGAGGGCGATGAACAGCCCGGACATCAGCAGGTTCTGCAGGAACGCCGAGTAGCGGCTCGCGTCGTGCGCGCCGAAGTGGGCGAGGAAGAGCCACTGCACGGCGAAGGCGCTCACGAAGAGCAGCACGCTCCAGAAGGCGAACATCGGCCGGGTCACGAAGCCGGGCAACTCGGCCCGCCCGTACCGCAGATACGTGTACACGATGACGATGTCGGCGAGGGCCCACACCACGTTGACGATGCCCTGGGCGGAGACCCCGACGGTGAACTCGCGTACGGCGTAGGTCGATTCCCACGCGAAGTTCAGCGCGAGCGCCGCGACCGGCATCGCGTACGTCCGGTCCCGCAGCCCCACCCGGATCGCCTCGACGTACACGACGGTCCATGCCACCCCGCTGACCAGGGTCAGAAACAGATCCACGCCGTCCCCCTCCGCTCGTGCGCCAGGGATGGAGGGTAGCGCCGGTGGGGCCCGGCCGGGTCCTCACTCGCGGGTGACGTCGATGGGGGCGTCCTCGCCGCAGCCTTCCCAGACGCTCGGCGTGCCGTTGGTGATGACGAGGCCGTAGGAGGTGACCACGTCGCAGCCGTTGTTCATCCACTGGGCGGCGAGGACCGTCCAGAGCACGAGGGCGCCCACGGTGATGTAGTACTTCGCGTCGCGCGGCGACGGCCCCCGCCCGCCCGCGTTCTTCGGGGGCGGCGGACCTTGCCGCGGCGGTGGAACGTACGGCGGGCCCCCCTCGGGCCGCCACCCCGGTGGAGGGCCCTGCGGCGGCGGCGCGGCCGGCACGTGCGGCGGCGCGGCCGGCGGCGCGGGCGGGTGTGCAGGGGGGTGCGGCGGCCGCTCCGGCGGCGGGCCTTCGGGTCCCCGGGCATCGCCTTCGCTGTGTGACATGCACACGATTATCCGACGAAGGCCCGGGCGATGCGCCGTCTTCGCCGATCCGTGATGCGCGGACCGCCGGATCCCACCGGCCCCGAATCCGCTCCCGTGCGCGGCATTCCGCCCACCCCTTGCCTGACGACCCGTCAGCTACGACGATGGCCCCGCACCGGTATGACGAATCGGCAGTCGAGGACGAGGCGGGTACGGCCCATGGCGCGCGTGTTTCCAGAAGGTCGGCTGGTCTACGGGATGCAGCTCCCGATCCAGTCGCAGAGCACCATCTACGCCGAGCCCTGGGAGGCGACGGCCGGCGCGGCCGATCTCGCCGCGGTCGCCCGCGCGGCCGACCGGGCCGGCTTCGGCTACGTCGCCACCTGCGACCACGTGGCCATCCCGCGGCACATGGCCGGCCCCATGAGCACCATCTGGTACGACCCGATCGCCACCCTCTCCTTCCTGGCCGGGATCACCGAGAACGTGCGGCTGCTCAGCCACGTCGCCATCCTGGGCCTGCGCCACCCGCTGCTCAGCGCCAAGCAGTACGCCACCGTCGACCACCTCTCCGGCGGCCGGCTGATCCTCGGCGTCGGCGCCGGGCACGTGAAGGAGGAGTTCGAGGTGCTCGGCGTGGACTTCGCGCGCCGCGGGGCCGTCCTCGACGAGACCCTCGACGCGCTGCGCGCCGCCCTCGGCCCCGAGGAGTACCCGGAGTTCGAGGGCGAGCTGTTCTCCTTCAAGGACCTCGGCCAGCTGCCCCGCCCCGTCCAGCCCCGGATCCCGGTCTGGGTGGGCGGCTCCTCGCCCGCCGCCGTCCGCCGGGCCGCCGTGCGCGGCGACGGCTGGCTGCCGCAGGGCGACCCGCTCGACAAGCTCCCGGCGCAGATCGCCCGGATCAAGGAGCTGCGCGCCGAGGCCGGGGTCACCGGGCCCGTGGAGTTCGGCGCGATCACCGCCCCGCTGTACGTCGGCGAGCCCGGCTGGGACACCGGCCGCAGGACCCTGACCGGCAAGGCGGAGGCGCTCGCCGAGTCGCTGCGCGCGTACAAGGCGATCGGCATCGACCAGATCCAGGTCCGCTTCCGCAACCGCGACCGGGCCGAACTCATCGACCAGATCGCCGCTTTCGGGTCCGAAGTGGGCCCCCTCCTCAACGACTAGCGACTTAGGGGTACGGCATGGGCAAGCTGGACGGACGCGTGGTCATCATCACCGGTGCCGCGCGCGGGCAGGGCGAGCAGGAGGCGCGGCTCTTCGCCGCGGAGGGCGCCAAGGTGCTCCTGGGTGACGTGCTGGACGAGCAGGGCGCGGCGGTCGCGAAGGAGATCGGCGAGGACCGGGCCCGGTACGTACGGATGGACGTGAGCCGTGAGGAGGACTGGGCGGCCGCCATCGCGGCGGCGAAGGAGTCCTTCGGGGAGATCAACGGCCTGGTCAACAACGCGGGCATCCTGCGCTTCAACGAGCTGACCGCGACCCCGCTGGAGGAGTTCCAGCAGGTGGTGCAGGTCAACCAGGTCGGTGCCTTCCTCGGCATCAAGTCGGTGGCCCCGGAGATCGAGGCGGCCGGCGGCGGCACGATCGTCAACACCTCCTCGTACACGGGCCTGACGGGCATGGCGTACGTGGGCACCTACGCGGCGACCAAGGCGGCGATCCTCGGCCTGACCCGGGTGGCGGCACTGGAGCTGGCCGCGAAGAACATCCGGGTCAACGCGATGTGCCCGGGGGCGGTGGACACCGCGATGGCCACCCCGGGGAACACGAACCCGGCGGACCTGCCCCAGGAAGCCCGGGACGCCATGGCGGAGCTGTACCAGCGCGTGGTGCCGATGGGCCGGGTGGGCCAGCCGGAGGAGATAGCCAAGCTGGCGCTGTTCCTGACCAGCGAGGACTCCTCGTACATCACCGGCCAGCCGTTCGTGATCGACGGCGGCTGGATGGCGGGGGTCAGCGTCCTCTAGCCCGGCCCGAGCGTATCTGATGGAGTGTCAGGTATTGACGCTCCCGCCCTCGCGGTGGAACAGTCGTGACATCGAATCTGACGCAACGTCAGAAACAGAAGGACGGTGAATCCCCTTGGAATTCGGGCTCTTTGTGCAGGGATACGTGCCTGAGGCACGGTCCAAGGTCGACCCCGAGGCAGAGCACAAGGCGCTGATCGAGGAGACCGAGTACGTCATCCAGGCGGACAAGTCCGGGTTCAAGTACGCCTGGGCCTCCGAGCACCACTTCCTGGAGGAGTACTCGCACCTTTCGGCGAACGAGGTGTTCCTCGGGTACCTCGCTCACGCCACCGAGCGCATCCACCTCGGCTCCGGCATCTTCAACCCGCTCGCCCCGGTCAACCACCCGGTCAAGGTGGCCGAGAAGGTGACCATGCTCGACCACCTCTCCAAGGGGCGCTTCGAGTTCGGCACCGGCCGCGGCGCCGGCAGCCACGAGATCCTCGGCTTCCTTCCCGGCATCGAGGACATGAACGGCACCAAGGAGATCTGGGAAGAGACCATCGCCGAGTTCCCCAAGATGTTCCTCCAGGAGGAGTACGAGGGGTTCCAGGGCAAGCACTGGTCGCTCCCGCCGCGCAAGATCTTCCCCAAGCCGTACGGCAAGGCCCACCCGGCCATGTGGTACGCCGCCGGCTCCCCGGCCTCGTACGCCATGGCGGCCAAGAAGGGCCTCGGCGTCCTCGGCTTCAGCGTCCAGAAGGTCTCCGACATGGCCTGGGTCCTGGACCAGTACAAGACCGCGATCCAGGAGGCGAAGGCCATCGGCGCCTTCGTCAACGACAACGTCATGGTCACCTCGACCGCGAT
Organism: Streptomyces sp. TBY4; assembly: GCF_024213195.1. Classification (GTDB taxonomy): domain Bacteria; phylum Actinomycetota; class Actinomycetes; order Streptomycetales; family Streptomycetaceae; genus Streptomyces. The sequence continues at coordinate 53,750 of NZ_JANAVF010000019.1, forward strand.
CTGCGCCGAGACCCACGACAAGGCCGTCGAGATCGCCGTCAACGCCAACATGAACCGCTTCCAGTCGCTGGTCTTCCGCTACCACGACACCTTCCCGCGCCCCGAGATCATCCCCGAGTGGCCCGAGATCCTCCCCGAGTACAACGCGGAGATCGTCGAGCTGCTGATCGAGGAGGAGCTGCTCATCTGCGGTGACCCGTCCGAGGTCCGCGCGCAGTGCAAGCGGTGGGAGGAGGCCGGCGCCGACCAGCTCTCCTTCGGCCTGCCGACCGGGGTCTCGCCCGAGGACACGATGACCACCATCAAGCTCATCGGCGAGCACGTCATCCCGCACATCGACACGGACCCGGTGCACCGCACCACGCGCTTCCGCGAAGGCGCGTAGCCCCGCGGGGGAACGGGGGCGGCGTCTTCCCGGACCGCCGCCCCGAACCGGCCCCGGCCGGAGTCATGCCGTGGCCGCGGCCGCCGCGGCGGGCTCCGACCGGGGCACTGACCTGCGGTCCCGCTCCCGGGGACCAGCCCCCGGACCCCCGCTCCTCAAACGCCGGAGGGGCTGGATCCGGCTGAGCCCCGCTCGTGGGCGCGGCCCCCGTGCCTCCGGCGGCGCCTCAAACGCCGGCGGGGCTGGATTCGGCCGACGGCGGCCCGGAACGCGCGGCGCCGCTGCCGGGGGCCGGCCCCCGGACCCCCGCTCCTCAAACGCCGGAGGGGCTGGATCCGGCTGGCGCCGGTCCGCACGTGATCGTGGCCGGTCCGGGGAACCCGGCCGGTACGTGATCGCGGGAGGTCCGGAAATTCCGGCCGGTACGTGGCCACGGGCGGTGCGGGAAATCCGGCCGGTACGTGGCCACGGGCGGTGCGGGAAATCCGTCGGTACGTGGCCGCGGGAGGTCCGGAGAATCTGCCGGTACGTGGCCACGGGAGGTCCGGAGAATCCGGCCGATACGTGGCCGCGGGCGGTCCGGAAAATCCGGCCGGCACGTGATCGCCGGGGGTCTGGGAAATCCAGCCCCTCCGGCGTTTGAGGAGCGGGGTCTGGGGCGGAGCCCCAGGAGACGGCGCGCAATGCGAACACCGGCAGAGAGGACGTCATGCTCGACCACCTGATCAAGGGCGCCACCGTCGTGGACGGGACCGGCGCCCCCGCCCGCATCGCGGATGTCGGCCTGCGCGACGGGCGGATAGCCGTCATCGCCGAGCCGGGGACGATCACCGAACCCGCAACCACCAGCGAGGACGCAACCGGTCTCGTCCTCACCCCCGGGTTCATCGACCCCCACACGCACTACGACGCCCAGCTCTTCTGGGACCCCTACGCGACCCCCTCCATGAACCACGGAGTGACCACCGTCGCGGGCGGCAACTGCGGATTCACCCTGGCCCCCCTCAACCCGGCCCGCCCGGAAGACGCCGACTACACCCGCCGCATGATGAGCAAGGTCGAGGGCATGGCGCTCAAGGCCCTCGAAGAGGGCGTCGACTGGACCTGGTCCACCTTCGGCGAGTACCTCGACGCCCTCGACGGCCGCATCGCCGTCAACGCCGGCTTCATGGTCGGCCACTGCGCGCTGCGCCGGCACGTCATGGGCGAGGACGCCGTCGGAGGCCAGCCCACCGAGGAGCAGATGCAGGCGATGCTCGACCTGTTCCACGACGCCATGAACGCCGGCGCCTGGGGCCTGTCGACCACCCAGTCCTCCACCCACTCCGACGGCTCCGGCGCCCCCGTCGCCTCCCGGCACGCCAAGCCGGAGGAGCTGCTCGCCCTCTCCCGCGCGGTGTCCGAGCACGAGGGCACCCAGCTCGAAGCCATCGTCGCGGGCTGCCTCGACCAGTTCGCGGACGAGGAGATCGACCTCTTCGTCGAGATGAGCGCGGCCGCCGGCCGGCCCCTGAACTGGAACGTGCTCACCATCGACGCCTCCGTCCCCGAGCGCGTGCCGCGCCAGCTGATCCCCAGCGAGCGCGCCCGCAAGGCCGGCGGCCGCATCGTCGCGCTGACGATGCCGATCCTGACCCCCATGAACATGTCGCTCGGCACCTTCTGCGCCCTCAACCTCATCCCCGGCTGGGGCGAGATCCTGGGCCTGCCCGTCCCCGAGCGCATCGCGAAGCTGCGCGACGCCGAGGTGCGCGCCGAGATGCTGCGCCGCGCGGCCAGCAAGGAGGCCGGCGTCTTCCGGCGGCTGGCCAACTTCGGCCGCTACGTCATCGGCGACACCTACAGCGAGGCCAACGCGGGCCTGTCCGGCCGCGTGGTCAACGACATCGCGGCCGAGCGCGGCCAGGACGCCTTCCAGTGCCTGGTGGAGATCTGCGCCAACGACGACCTGCGTACGGTGCTCTGGCCCATGCCGACCGACAACGACCCGGCGAGCTGGGCGCTGCGCGCCGAGACCTGGCAGCACGAGGACGTCATGCTCGGCGGCTCCGACGCCGGCGCCCACCTGGACCGGATGTGCGGGGCCCCGTACACGACCCGGTTCCTCGGGGACTGCCTGCGCGGCCGCAAGCTGGTGCCGCTGGAGCAGGCGGTACGGATGCTCACCGACGACCCGGCCCAGCTGTTCGGGCTGCGCGAGCGCGGCCGGATCGAGGAGGGGTTCCACGCGGACCTGGTGCTCTTCGACCCGGAGCGGATCGAGGCGGGACCGGCCACGCTCGTGCACGACCTGCCCGGGGACAGCCCGCGGCTGGACGCGCGGGCGATCGGCATGGTCTCCGTACGCGTCAACGGCGTGGAGACCATCCGCGACGACGAGGTCACGGGGGCGATCCCCGGGATCGTGCTCCGTTCGGGCCGGGACACGAGGACGGTGAGCACCAGGTGACCAGTGCGCAGAAGCTCTTCATCGGCGGCGAGTGGGTCGAGCCGGCCGGCGGGCACTACGAGGTGGTCAACCCGGCCGACGAATCCGTCGTCGGCCTGGCCCCCGAGGCCTCGCGCGGCCAGGTCGAGGACGCGGCCCGCGCCGCGGCCGCGGCCTTCGAGGGCTGGTCCCGGACGAAGCCGGAGGAGCGGGCGGCGATCCTGGACCGGGCCGCCGACATCATCCAGCGCGAGTACGAGCCGTGGGCGGCGCTGGCCCAGGCCGAGACGGGCGCCCCCACGGGGATCGCGCGCGGCATGCAGGTCGGGGTGGGCGTGTCCCGCTTCCGCCGGTACGCGAAGGGCGCCCTGGAACCGGTCGAGCGCGGGCTGCCGCCGCAGGTCACCGACGCGGGCCCGATGGGCGCGGCGAGCATCCTCGGGGCGCTGGAGGTGCGCCAGCCGGTCGGGGTCGTCACCTGCATCACCTCGTACAACAACCCGTGGGCCAATCCGGCGGGCAAGGTGGCCCCGGCGCTGGCCATGGGCAACACGGTGGTGGTCAAGCCGGCCCCGCAGGACCCGCTGTCGGTGTTCCGGATGGCGGAGGCGCTGCACGAGGCCGGGGTCCCGGCGGGCGTGGTGAACGTGGTCTCCGGCACCTCGGTGGAGGTGGGCGAGGCGGCCGTGGACTCCCCGGACGTGGACATGGTGTCCTTCACCGGTTCCACGGGGGTCGGGCAGCGCATCGCCGAGGTGTGCGGCCGCACGATGAAGCGGCAGCTGATGGAGCTGGGCGGCAAGGGCGCGGCGATCGTGCTCGCCGACGCCGACCTGGACCAGGCGGTGATGGGGATCGGCACCACCTTCTCCTTCTACTCCGGGCAGATCTGCACGGCGCCGACCCGGGTGATCGTCCACCGGTCGGTGTACGACCAGCTGGTGGAGAAGCTGCAGGGCTACCTGGCCTTCATGAAGGTCGGGGATCCGGCGGTGCGCGGCACGGTGGTGGGCCCCGTCATCTCGGCGGCGCACCGGGACCGCGTGGAGTCGTACGTCGAGCTGGGCCGCAAGGAGGGGGCCCGGATCGCCTTCGGCGGCGAGCGCCCGGTGGTCGGTACGGAGGGGAAGGGCTTCTACGTGGCTCCGACCCTGCTCGTCGACTGCACCAACGACATGCGCGTGGTCCGGGAGGAGATCTTCGGGCCGGTGGTCGTGGTGGTCCCCTTCGACGGGGACGAGGACGAGGCGGTGGCGCTCGCCAACGACAGCGACTTCGGCCTGATCAGCTACGTGTGGTCCGCGGACGCGGCGCGCGCCTTCCGGGTGGCGCGGCGGCTGCGGGCGGGCGGGGTCGGCGTCAACACCATCGGGCGGAACATGGAGGCGCCGTTCGGCGGCTTCAAGCGCTCGGGGGTGGGGCGGGACGTGGGCTCGTACGCCCTGCACGCCTACAGCGAGATGCAGTCGATCGTGTGGGCTTGACCGAAAACCGTATGGCCTTGACCAAAAGTTGACCTGGAAAGTTTGAAACCGGTCAAAACGGACAGTGCTGCGGTTTCCGCATAGTGAAATGTTTGGTTCAGGCCTGCCGAAACGATGATCGGCAGGCCTGTGAACCTTCCATTACGTCCTCGTTAAGAGTCTCGATCTCGAGATTCCAAGGGCCTTGGACGTGTGGGCTTGCGGACCAAAGTCCTCCGGATGTGGAAAACGCAGCGTCTAACGTCCTGACGTATGACACAGCTGGACGCCCGGCCCCAGGTCGGAGACACGGTAAGCGGAGCCACCCCCCTGGGTGGCTCCGAGGGTGATGTGCGCGGCAAGGGTCTCGGCAAGGGGTCCGTCGGCCTCCTGGGAAGCGCCGTCATCGGCATCTCCACCGTTGCCCCCGTCTACTGCCTGACCTCGACCCTCGGCTCCACCGCCGGCGAGGTCGGCATGCAGATGCCGGCGATCTTCCTGGCGGGCTTCCTCCCGATGCTCCTGGTCGCCTTCGCGTACCGCGAGCTCAACAAGGCCATGCCGGACTGCGGCACCTCCTTCACCTGGACCGTGAAGGCCTTCGGCCCGCGGATCGGCTGGATGTGCGGCTGGGGCCTGGTGATCGCCACGATCATCGTGCTCTCCAACCTGGCCGGCGTCGCCACTTCCTACTTCTGGCTGCTGGCCGGCGAGGTCACGGGCAGCGAGTCCATAGCCGCCCTGGACGACAACAAGCTCGTCCACATCGTCACCTGCCTCACCCTGATCGCCGCCGCGACCGCCATCAGCTACCGCGGCATGACGGCCACCAAGGGCGTCCAGTACGCGCTCGTCGGCCTCCAGCTCGCGGTCCTCGCCATCTTCGTCGCGATGGCCTTCCAGAAGGCCTCGGCGGGCACCTTCGACACCGGCCTGGACTTCTCCTGGTCCTGGATGAACCCCTTCGCGGTCGAGTCCATGGCGGCCTTCACCGCCGGACTCTCGCTCTCGATCTTCATGTACTGGGGCTGGGACGCCTGCCTGGCCACCAACGAGGAGACCACCGGCTCCACGAAGACCCCCGGCCGCGCCTCGCTCATCGCGATGGTCGTCCTCGTCGGCTCCTACCTGGCCACCGGCATCGCCGCCCAGATGGCCGTCGGCTCCGGCGGCGAAGGCCTCGGCCTCGCCAACGAGGAGACCTCCGGCAACGTCTTCGCCGCCCTCGCCGGCCCGGTCATGGGCCCGGCCCTCGGCGTCCTGCTCTTCATCGCGGTGCTGGCCTCCGCGGCCGCCTCCCTGCAGACCACCTTCATCCCGGTGGCCCGCACGGTCCTGGCCATGTCCACGTACGAGGCGCTGCCGCCCTCCTACGCCAAGGTCCACCCGAAGTTCAAGACCCCCGGCCGCGCCACGATCATGGCGGGTGCCGCCACCGGTGCCTTCTACACGGTGATGACCCTGGTCAGCGAGAACGTCCTGACCGACACGATCTTCGCGCTCGGCCTGATGATCTGCTTCTACTACTCGCTGACGGCCTTCGCCTGCGTCTGGTACTTCCGCAAGGACCTGCGCAACTCCGCCCGCGACCTGTTCTTCAAGGGCGTCTTCCCGATCCTGGGCGGCGTGCTGCTGGCCTCGGTCTTCTTCAAGACCCTCTACGACGCCTGGGACCCGTCCTACGGCTCCGGCTCCACCCTCCCCGGCCTCGACGTCGGCAACGTCTTCGTCATCGGCGTCGGCCTGCTGGCCCTCGGCCTGGTGGTCATGTTCATCACCGAACGCCGCAGCCCCGCCTTCTTCCGCGGCGAGGTCCTGACGAAGTCCACCCCGTCCCTGGTGGTCCAGGACTGACCCCGGGGGCCCTCGCGGCCCCCACCCCCACCCGCTGTGTCATGCACGCCCGCGGCCCCGGATCGATCCTCCGATCCGGGGCCGCGGGCGTTGTCAGCCCGTCCCAAAGTGGGCGGGAGCGGTGACCCGGGGTGCGGCGGGGTCGTTGGGCGGGGCATGAACGTCATCAAGCGCAGCCTTGCCGCCCTCGTCCTGTCCGGGGGAGCGGCCCTCGCCCTCAGCCCCGCCGTCGCGCACGCCGCCGACGAGCCCGCCATCCAGGGGCCCCCGATCACCCAGCGCGTCGGCGAGATCGTCGACCACCCCGGGGGCGCCGTGAAGGACGCGAAGACGGCGGTGGAGATCACGGCCTCGGCCGCCGGGTCTGCGTCGAAGTCGGCCGACGCCTCCCTCGGCGGAGCCGGGAACGCGCTCTCCTCCGGGCTGCCGAAGCCGCCGAAGGTGAAGGCCTGAGGTTCAGCCGCCGGTACGGGGGCCCGTACGGGTGACCAGGACCAGCGGGACCTCGCGGCCGCCGGTCCGGGCCGCCGCGTCCCGGTAGGCCGCGTACGAGGGCATCGCGGCCACCACCAGCGGCCACAGCCGCTCCGCCTCCGCCGGGGTCGCGGGGCGGGCGAGCGCCGGGAAGGTCTCGGCGGCGACCTGGAGGGTGACGGCCGGGTCGGCGCTCAGGTTCAGGTACCAGGCCGGGTGGTGCCCGGCCCCCGCGTTGGACGCCGTGAGGACGTACGCGTCCCCCTCGGGCGCGGGCACGTAGGCCAGCGCCGTGCGCCGCGGCACCCCGGAGCGGCGCCCCCGGGTGGTCAGCAGCAGATCGCGGATCCCCGGGCGTGGCACCCCGCCGGTCTCCTCGAAGCGGCGGATGTGCTCCGCCACCCAGGGGTGCGGGCTGTCGGTGGGAGCCGGGCCCGTGGGCGCGGGGCTCGCGGGCGTTGCGGGCGGGGTGCCGGTCATGCCGCCGCCACCCCCGCGTGCGTCCGGTGCACGGTCGGGACCAGCACCTCGTCCAGGACGGCCCGGGCGAAGTCCGCGTACCGGATGCGGGCATCGGCGTCCGCGGGCGCGAAGGCGTAGCCGGGGGCGGCTCCGGCGCTGGCTCTGGCTCCGGCCTCGGCCCCGGCCCCGGTCCCGGCCTCCTCCGGCGTGAAGTCGCCCGACGGGCTCAGTACCGCCCAGTCCAGGGCCGCCGGGGCGGCCGCCCGCAGGGCTTCGGTGCCGGCGCCGTGGCCGACGTAGAACTCCCGCCACTCCTGCGGGTAGCCCGGGGTGTCCATCAGCGGTGTCCCGGACCGCGTGGGCAGGACCGAGGCCAGCCCGACCGACACCAGCCGCCCCACCCCGGCCCCGCCCAGCCCCGCCGCCAGCGCCCGGGCGGCCGCCGGGAAGAAGGTGCCCGGGGCGGCTCCCGGGTCGTAGACCGATGCCACCGCCGCGTCGTGCCCGGCGGCGAGCCGCGCCACGTCCGCCGCCGAGGTGACGTCCCCGTCCCCGCGCCCGGCTCCGGTCACCTCGAACCCCCGCGCCCGCGCCTCGGCGACGACGGCCCGGCCGACGCGCCCGCCGGCGCCGAAGACGATGATCCTGCGCCGTTCGCGCGGCGCTCCGTTCCCCTGGTTCCCCTGGTTCGTCATGCTCCGGACCCTAGGGGGAGGGGTGGTTACCGATCGGATACCGGCCTACCGTGTGGATCATGAGTCAGCCGCCCCCGCCCCTCGATCCCGAGATGTTCGACCCGGTCTGCCCCTCGCCGCTGGTGCCGTTCCGGATCGGCGACAAGTGGGCCGCGCTGATCCTGCGCTGCCTCCAGGACGGCCCCCGCCGCTTCTCGGAGCTCAAGGTCCCGCTGCGCGGGATCACCGCCAAGTCCCTCACCCAGTCCCTGCGCGGGCTGGAGCGGGACGGCTTCGTGGCGCGCACGGAGTACGAGACCCCGGAGCGCCGGGTCGAGTACGCCCTCACCCCGCTCGGGCGGGGACTGCTGGGCCCCCTGGACACGGCGTGCGCGTGGACGCGGGAGCACTGGGACGAACTGCTCGACGCCCGGGAGGAGGGGCGGTCGCGTCAGCCCCAGGTGCGGGAGGACAGTACGAGCTGGTAGCCGTCGGGGTCGGTGACGGTGACCCCGTAGGTGTCCCAGTACGGGTTGTGGGCGGGGGTACGGGTTCCGCCGTGCTCGACGAGCCGGGCCACGAGGGCCTCGTCGGGGGTCTCGCCGAGGTAGATCACGAAGAGGTCCTCGACGGTGGGGCAGGGCTCCACCGGGTTCTCCGGGTCGTGGGTCAGCTCGAAGTGCCAGCCGCCCCCGCGGGGCCCGACCATCAGCAGGTCGTGGTGCCCGGAGATCCGCTCCGTGGAGCGCCACTGCACGTCGAGCCCGAGCCCTCCCACGTAGAACCGCTCGGCGGCGGCCAGATCGAGGGAGGGGCGGGCGATCCGGACGTGCGCGCGTGAGTCGATCATGGGGGAGAGGGTACGGGCGGGGGTCCGGGCCGTCAGAGGAGGGGGCCGAGGTCGATGAGGTCCAGCCGGTCGGGATCGGTGAGCACGTCGATGGCGGTGATCCGGCCACCGGTGACCGTGAAGGCCATCACCGACATCAGCCGGCCCTCGACCACGCACACCACTCCGGCCGCCCCGTTGACGAGCACGGGACGGACGAACGGGGCCAGCGCGCTGTAGAGGGCCGCCTGCGAGCCCACGATCCGGGCGCCGGTCAGCACCACCGACTGGTTCGCCCGCCCCAGGCCGCCGTCCGAACGCAGGACGACGTCCGGGTGGAGCAGGGACAGCAGCGCGTCGAAGTCCCCGTCGCGGGTGGCCGCGAAGAACGCGCTGACGGCCTCGCGCTGCCGTCCCGGATCCGGATCCGGGACGGGCGCCCGCCCCTGGACGCGGCGCCGCGCACGGCTGGCGAGCTGCCGGGTGGCCGTCGGTGTCCGGTCGAGCAGCAGGGCGATCTCGTCGAAGGGCACGGAGAACATGTCGTGCAGGACGAAGGCCAGCCGCTCCGCCGGAGCGAGGGATTCGAGCACCACGAGCAGCGCCAGCCCGACCGAATCGGCGAGCAGCACTTCCTGCTCGGGGTCGGCCGCGCCGCCCTCCCGGGTCAGGACGGGGTCGGGCATCCGGGGAGCGGCGGAGTCCGGGTCCAGCCGGGCGTCGAGGGAGTCCTCGCGGCGGGCCTCGCGGGCCCGCAGCCCGTTCAGGCAGACCCGGGCCACGACCGTCGTCAGCCAGCCGCCGAGGTTCTCCACGTCACTGACATCGGTGCGGCTCAGCCGCAGCCAGCCCTCCTGGACCGCGTCCTCGGCCTCACCGATCGACCCGAGCATCCGGTAGGCGACGGCCCGGAGGTGGGAGCGGTGCTCCTCGAAGCGGAGAGCGAGCGGGCCCTGGCCCTCCGGGGCCGCGTCCATGTCCATGTTCTTGTCCTTGGTCACGTCCCCGGATCAGTCCTTGCGCCCCGTAGCGGCTACGGTCACGCCCAGGCCGATCATCGCGAGCCCGCCGGCCCCGCCCACGGCGGAGAGCCGCCGCGGCGAGCGCGAGAACCAGTTCCGGGCGGTCGCGGCCACCAGGCCCCAGGCGCTGTCGCAGACCACGGCGATCAGGTTGAACACCAGCCCGAGCAGCAGCATCTGGGCGGTGACGTGCCCCTGCTCGCGGTCCACGAACTGCGGCAGGACGGCGGCGAAGAACACGATCGTCTTCGGATTGGCCACCCCGACGGCGAAGCCCTCCCACAGCGACCGCCAGTTCCCGTATGAGGCCTCGCCCGCACCGAACTCCGCCCGCAGCGAGCGCCGTTGCCGGAAGGCCTTGACCCCCAGGTAGACGAGGTACGCGGCACCCGCGAGCTTGAGCGCCGTGAACACGAGCACGGACCGCTCCACGACGGACCCCACCCCGAAGGCCACGGCGACGACGAGCGCGTACGCGCCCAGCGTGTTCCCGGCCACGGTGATCAGCGCGGCCCGCCGCCCCTGGGACAGCGCCCGCCCGACGACGAAGAGCACGCTCGGCCCGGGAATGAGGATCAGCAGCAGCGACATGGCGGCGAACGCCAGCAGCCGGTCAGTGGACACCATGCGGTCCATCGTTCCGGACGGGCGGTGGGAGGGAAAGGGGATTTCAAACGGGTTGCCGCGGCCGGGGCCGTCGGATAGGAAGCTCGCATGCTAAAGGGCAGCACCATCGGGCTGAGGGCCCGGCACGAGGACGACATTCCCCTCCTGCACGCCGGTCTGCACGACGACGTGGTCACCGCTTCGCGGGCCTCGGTGCGCCCGTGGCGGCCGCTCCAGGCCGGCTCGCAGGCCCTGCCCTTCGTGGTGGACGACAAGGAACCGGACCGGGTGCAGTTCTCCGTCGTGGACCTGGAGGGCGGCGGTGCGCTGGTGGGCGCCGCGACCCTGTGGGGCATCGACGACCACAACCGGTCCGCGCACATCGGAGTCGAGCTGCTGCCGGCCGCCCGGGGCAAGGGCCACAGCACCGAGGTGGTCGAGGTCCTGTGCCACTACGGCTTCGTCGTACGCGGCCTGCACCGGCTGCAGATCGAGACGCTCGCGGACAACGTCGCGATGCTCCGCGCCGCCGAGCGCAACGGCTTCGCCCGCGAGGGCCTGCTGCGCTCCTCGGCGTGGGTGATGGGCGAGTTCCTGGACGAGGTCCTGCTCGGCCTCCTGGTCCGCGACTGGAAGCCCGACGTCTCCGTCAGCCGGCCTTCTTGATCAGTTCGACCTGCAGCGCGGACATGCCGTCCCTGTTCTCGGTGTGGTAGATGCTCGCCTGGACGTACGCCACGACAGTGCCGACGCGCATGACGGTGCGGGTGCCGGAACTGCCGTTGGAGAACGCCTGGGTTTCATCCGCGCCGGTGGTGAACCGAGTCGGCTCGGGTGCGGGGTCGCCGCTCGCCGTCTTGGCCGCCATGCCCTTCATCGCGGCACTCGCGGCCTCCTTCGAATCGAACGAGAAGAGGGTGAACTCGACCTCGTCGTCATCCGCGTTCCCCCTCGCGGCAGCCTCCTTGTGGCCTGCGGCCACCAGGCCGGTGCACGGGGTGCCGGTGTCCTTGGCGCACTGCTGGCGCGCCGGTTCTCCGTCTATCGCCGCCAGGTCGTCGCCGACGTAGACGTCGCCCAGCTGCTCGTTGGTCGGCAGCGCCGCCCGGACCTGCTCCACGGTCAGGGGACCGGACTTCTTGCCCTTCCCGTCGCCGCCTCCGATAGGGGCAACGCCCACGGGCGAATTCGCGGCGTCCTCGTCACCCCCGCAGCCGGTCAGCGCCGCCACCAACGCCACTGCACACACGGTCGCCCGCACAGCGAACTTCACTCTGAACTCCCCATCATGCTCCGCACTTTGAAGATCCAACTGTACGGAGTACCCGCAGCTCAGGGCCCGGTGACCCCGCCCACGAACGCGGCCCAGGTCCTGGGGGACACGGCGAGCTCGGGGCTGGTCGTCAGCTTCGAGTCACGGATGTGGACGGAGTCGGCGCAGCTGGCGACCTCGACGCAGTCGTCGCCGTCGCCGCTGCTGTAGGTGGACTTGTGCCAGGAGAGGGCGACCTCGACGCAGCTGTCGCCGTCGCCGCTGCTGTAGCTGCTCTTGAACCACCGGAGCCGGGAGCTGTTCACAGGGAACCTCGCAATCGCATCAACAGGCCCGCGCTGTCCGCTGGATTGAGGGCCTGGATGCGAAGTTTGGCATACCGCTGGTGGAGGAGGCTGACGTCTTTCGGGCTCGAGATCACCTGACCCATCTGCTGTCCCTCGCTGTAGCCGAGCCAGTCGTTTTCCTCCGTTTCAAGGAGCTGGAAGGCTCCGCCTAGCCCCGCATGTTCGGGGCTGACCCGAGGCATGATCTGCAGATCGACATTGGGCAGTCGGGCACACGCGAGAAGGTGGTCGATCAGCTCGACGGTCACCCCTGGGCCGCCTGTCTGTCGCTCGATCACCGCCTCGTCGAGGATGAAGCTGAAGATCGCGTACGGCGTGCGGTGCAGCACCTTCTGCCGTTTCAGCCGTGCCGTGATGCGGGCTTCCGTTTCGTCCGCCGTCGGTAGCGGCAGTACTGCGGCGATCAGTGCACGGGCGTAGGACTCCGGCTGTAACAGGCCCGGGACCGAGCGCGATTCGTACGTATTCAGAGTCACCGCCCCCTCCTCCAGCTCCGCCCACCGCCGGAACCACTTCGCCAGTCCCCGCCGCCGCGTCAACTGCTTCGCTGCGATGCGGATGACGCCGAAGGCGTCCAACACCTCCTCCACCCGGTCCACGAACCTCGTGGACGGATGCCGTCGCCCCTGCTCCACCGACCCGATGTACTGCACGGAGTACCGGATCAGCGGGTGCAGTTGCTCCTGGGTCAGGCCGGCCCGTTTCCTGAAGGCCTTGACCGTCTCGCCGAAGTTCCGCAGGTCGGCGTCGGGCTCGACCTCGTGGTCACCGCCGTCACCGCTGTCGTCGACACTCGCCATGGAGGTCACCTCCCCGGCGCCATGTTCACTGTCGGTGACCGCGACTGTCCAGAGCGCGAACTCGTACAGATGAAAAGTAGCGGTTCGCTTGCTGGGGAACGGCCCTGCCCACACGGGAGTTTGGTGCCATGACCGTACCCTCGGGCGCCGACCGGGCCCTCGCACGCACGTTCACTCAGCGTTTCAGCTCCACCCGGCGCGGCGCCCGCCTGGCGCGGCAGCTGGCGCTCGTCGAGCTGCACGACTGGGGCATCCCCGAGCGGACCGGGCTGTCGGAGGACGCCGGGCTGCTCGTGGCCGAGCTCGCCGCCAATGCCGTGGCCCACGGGCGGGTTCCCGGGCGGGACTTCGAGCTCCGGCTGAGCCTGCTCCCCGGGGCGCTGCGCATCGAGGTGTCCGACGCCCGCCAGGACCGTCGCCCGGCCGTCCGGCCGCACGCGTACGGGGCCGAGGCGGGCTACGGCATGCGCATCGTCGAGGCGGTCGCCGCCGACTGGGGGGTCAGGGACCGGCTGGTCGGGAAGACGGTCTGGGCGGAGCTGACGGTGCGGGCGCCTTCAGTGGCCCCCTGAGCGGTGGTGCTCGGAGGCGAGCACCCAGATGAGGAGCCGGCCGTCCTCGATCGTGTAGACGGCCTGGTAGTCGCCGACGTGGAGGCGGAGCCACCGGCGTGCGGGGTGCCCGTGCAGGGGCCTGGTGTCGAAGGCCGTCGTGTCCCCCGCCGTGAGGGCCGTCTGGAACTCGGTGAGCCGCTGCAGGATGCGCAGGGCGTCGGGGCGGGGGACTCCGAGCAGGTCACGCTGGGCGTGCGGGGTGAGGCGGGCGACGTAGGCGGTGGGTCCCATCGGTCAGCAATCCTCGTGACGCAGGACGGCGGCCATCTCGTCGAGCGTGGCGGACCCCGCCGATCCCGCGCGCTCGGACTCGTCGGCCAGTTCGTTCAGCCACGCGTCCTCGGCCTCGTCCACGAACCGGCGGAGCTGCCGGTACTCCTCGATGCCGATCACGACGGCTTCCTGCTCGCCGCCGCGCGTGATGATCGTGGGGACCCCTTCGCGGTGCGCGCGGTCCACGACGTCCGCCACGTGGCCGCGCACTTCCGCCAGGGACTCGGTCACAGGCTCACTCATACAGCGAATGTCTCAGAGGTACTGCGCGAAGTCGTCGAGGACGCGCAGGATCTCCGGCTCCTCCTCCGAGGGGAGCTGGAGGACGACCTCCTCGATGCCCAGGTCGGCGTAGTGGGACATCTTGCCGGGGGTCGGCTGGACGGCGTACGGGACCACCTGGAGGGACTTGGGGTCGCGGCCCGCGGCCTCCCAGACCTGGCGGAGGGCCGGGAGCGACTCCGTCAGGCCGCCTCCGCCGATCGGGAGCCAGCCGTCGCTGTGGTCGGCGATGGCCGCGAAGAGCTTCGGGCCGGCCTGGCCGCCGATCAGGGTGCGCGGGCCGTACAGGGGGACGCCCGGGGCGAGTTCGCGCGGGGACTGGGCCGGCTTCGGGTGCGCGGAGCTGGCCTGGACGGAGGAGAACTGGCCGACGTACGCCGTGGGGTGCGGGGACCACAGGGTCCGCATCAGGGCCATGCGGTCGCGGACCAGTTCGCGGCGGGTGCGCCAGTCGACTCCGTGGTCGGCGGCCTCCTCGACGTTCCAGCCGTAGCCGATGCCGAGGGTGACCCGGCCGCCGGACAGGTGGTCCAGCGTGGCGACCTGCTTCGCGAGGTCGATGGGGTCGTGCTGGGCGACGAGGGTGATGCCGGTGCCGAGGTGGAGCCGCTCGGTGACGGCGGAGGCCTGGCCGAGGGCGACGAAGGGGTCCAGGGTGCGGCCGTACATCTCCGGGAGCTCGCCGCCCATGGGGGCCGGGGTGACGCGGCTGACCGGGATGTGGGTGTGCTCGGGGAGGTAGAGGCCGGAGAAGCCGCGTTCCTCCAGGGCGCGGGCCAGGGGGACGGGGGCGATGGTCCGGTCGGTGAGGAAGACGGTCGCGGCGATCCGCATGGGCGCTGACACCTCCGTGGTGTGGGGAGGGCCAAAGTACGGCTTCGCGCGTGCGGAGGGCAGGGGCGTGCGTCGGCCACGGTGGTGGCGGTGGTCACGGTCCGCGGCCCGTGCGCGGGCCGTCTGCGGCCCGCCGGTGTCACCCTCGCGGGTAGCGGGTCAGCCAGGTGGTGGAGGCGGCGGCCGGGCCGTGCAGGGCGGGGCCCTGGGTCATCTCCAGGGCGAAGTCGTCGGCGAGTTCCAGGACCGTGGCGCGGCCCTCCAGTCCGGCGAGCCACGCCGCCGGGAGGGCCGTCTCGCCGTGCTGGGCGCCGAGCAGGGCGCCGCACAGGGCGCCGGTGGCCGCGGAGTCGCCGCCGTGGTTCACGGCGAGGCGCAGGCCGTGCGCCACGTTCTCGGCGACGAGCGCGCAGTACACGGCGATGGCGAGCACCTCTTCCGCGGAGCGGCCGTAGCCGGGGGACAGGCCCTCCACCGTCTGCGGCGACGGCGCGCCCGTGGTGACGGCGCCGAGCGCGCGCTGCAGGGCGTCGGTGACGGGCTGGTGGCCGGGGCGGACGCCGAGCAGGCCCAGGGCGCGCTGGACGGCGGCGTCGAGGGACTCGCCGCGGGTCAGGCCGTGCACGATGACGGCGTGGGCGCCGGCCGAGAGGTAGGCGGTGGGGTGCCCGTGGCTCTGCACGGCGCACTCGACGGCGAGTTGCAGGACGAGCGCCGGCTCCCAGCCGACCAGCAGCCCGAAGGGTGCGGAACGGGTGGCGGCGGCCGGGTCCACGGCGGTCGGGTTCTTCGGCTGGGCGAGCGTGCCGAGGACTCCGTCGGCGAAACCGGTCAGGCAGGAGCGCTCGGGGGAGCGCCGGGCGTAGAGCCACTCCTCCTGCGCGAGCCAGCCGTTGTCCTCGCGGCGCTCGTCGGGGCCCCAGTCGCTCTGGGTGAGGGACCAGCGGAGGTGCGCCTGGTGCACGTCGGTCGGCGGGTGCCAGGCGCCGGTGTCCCGGCGTACGTGGGCCCGTATCAGGCCGTCCACGGTGAACAGGCCGAGCTGGGTGGCGGCGGTGACCGTGGCCCGGGGGGCCGGCTCCGTCAGGCCCGCCGGGCCGTGGGCCTCGAGCAGCTCGGGGAGGGAGAGGGGGGCTACGGGGGCGCCGAGGGCGTCGCCGATGGCGGAGCCGAGGAGGGTGCCGCGGACGCGGCTGCGGAAGTCCTGCTGCTCGGTGCGGCCCCAGAGGCCGGTCGTGACGGCGGCGCGGCCGCCGAGGGTGGCGCCGGCGGCGGGGCCGGTGGCGGGGCCGAGGCTGGTGGCTCCGCGGGTGGCTCCGCCGGTGGGCACGGGTGACTGTTCCGCTGCTCCGGGGCTGCCCTGTCGCTCCCCGGACGTTTCCGTCGCCGTGTCCATGTCGATCCCCCCGGACTGCCCGCGCGTGCTCTGGCGGCACTGTAGTGGACAGTACCGATCGCGTCCGGAACCAGTCGGTCATGGGGGCGGTATGGGGGCGGGGAACGGCTGGATTCCGCCGGTCCGCGGGGGAGCCCGCGGGCGCGATCCTTCTGCACCCGCGGGCGGTTCCAGCCGGGCGGGGTGCTCAGCAGGCCGTTACCCACAGGGAGCTGATGTTGTCATTCCGGTTGTACTGGGAGGTGTTGCCCTTCCAGTTGCCCACCGGCCACGTGGAGCCCTGCTTGTTGGTGTCCACGTACGTGCAGACCGTCTTGCCGGTCCTGTTCCATACCGAGGAGACCTTGTCGTTCAGGCGGTAGTCGCCCAGGTTGTTGGTGCCGCTGCGGAAGTACGCCGCTCCGCCGTATCCGTTGTCGTGCTCGTAGACGCAGAACTCGCCGACCTCGCAGTTCCGCCAGGGCGTCTCGGCGGCGGGTGTCGCCGCCGCGGGTGCGGTGAGTGCTGCGGACATGACCAGGCCCGCAGCAGCGGTGCAGATGAGGAGGGAGCGTCGCGTTGACATCACAAGATCCGCCTTTGGTTGGGAACATGTGGATTCCTTCCCTCCACTAGAGCAGCTGGATGCCGGGAGCCACCTGCGAGAAAAAGCCTTTCTTATGGCGCGTAGGGGGACATCTCCCCTTTCGACGTACAGATGTGACGTTTCTTCTCGGATGTCATCGGCGGGTGCCGGTCTTCTTTTCCCTGGCGGCCAGGCGAGTGGCACGTTTTGTCAGTGGACTTACGCCCGGTCGATTTCGGCCATGCAGAGTTCACATTGCGTTATTCGGAGGCCAAGAGTCTCGGGGCCATGAAGAAGGCACTGCTCGCCGCGACCGTCGTCGCCTCCACGCTCACCGTCGCCATCGTCGCGGCCCCCGCCGCCTCCGCCTCCGGGTGGGACCTCCCCTGGGGCGGACGCCACCACGGCCGCTCCGCCGTTCCGTTCACCGAGGCCACCGTCACCGCCGGGGCCGATGGGGCGTACACCCTGAAGTGGAACGCCAAGGGCACCAAGCGGGTGGAGATCAGGGCGAACGGCAAGGTCGTCGCCAAGGGCGGCGCCCGGGGCGAGGCCCTCGTCAGCGGGCTGCCCTCCGCCGACCGGCAGTGGTTCGACTTCGAGCCCGACCGCGGTCAGGGCCTGCGCCTCGCCGACCGGCTGATCAAGCTCGACGGCACCTCCAACTTCCGTGACGCGGGCGGCTACCGCACCACGAACGGCCAGTGGGTCAAGATGGGCGAGATCTACCGCTCCGACGCCCTCAACAAGCTCACCGACAACGACCTCGCCAAGCTCCAGCGCCTCCGGGTCAAGACGATCTTCGACCTCCGCATGGAGAGCGAGCGCACCAAGGACGCCGACAGGGTCCCGGCCGGCGCCAACTACGTCGTCGCCGACGTCTTCGCGGGCTCCGGTTCCTTCCAGGTCATGCCCAGGACCCCCGACGAGGCCGTGAAGGCCATGGTCGACGCCGAAAGGGCGATGGTCAGCGGCGAGGGCGGCAAGAAGGCCTACACCCAGGTCTTCGAGGGCATGGAGCGCGACCGCGACCGCTCCGTCCTGTTCCACTGCACCGCGGGCAAGGACCGTACGGGCTGGGCGAACGCCTCCCTGCTGACCGCCCTGGGCGTGCCGAGCGAGACCGTGATGGCCGACTACCTGGCCAGCAACGACTACCGCAAGGCCGCCAACGACGCGATCCTCTCGCACCTGCCGGCCGCCCAGGCCGCCGTGTACAAGCCGCTGCTCGACGTGCGCCCCGAGTACCTCAACGCCGGGTACGAGGAGGTCCGGGCGAAGTTCGGCAGCTTCGACGCCTACCTCGAGGACGGCCTCGGCATCGACGGCCGCGAGCTGAAGCAGCTGAAGAAGGACTTGCTGGTGGGCTGATCCCCGGCCACGCCCGACGGGCCCCGCGCACGCGTGCGCGGGGCCCGTCGGGCGTGCAGCCCCTCAGTCCAGGACCGGCAGCAGTTCCGGCAGGTGGCCGTCCGAGGCGCGGGCCGCGGCCTGGCGTTCCTCCGGGACCTCCCCGTAGAGGGTCGTACGGGCCTTCGCGGGCCGGCCGGCCGCCTCGGCGACGGCGATCAGGTCCTGGACGGACTTGTACGAGCCGTAGCTGGAGCCCGCCATCCGGGAGATGGTCTCCTCCATCAGCGTCCCGCCCAGGTCGTTGGCGCCCGAGCGGAGCATCTCGGCCGCGCCCTCCGAGCCCAGCTTCACCCAGCTGGTCTGGATGTTGGTGATGTGCGGGTGGAGCAGGATGCGGGCCATCGCCGTCACCGCGCGGTTGTCGCGGACCGTCGGGCCGGGCCGGGCGATGCCCGCGAGGTAGACGGGGGCGTTGGTGTGGATGAAGGGCAGCGTCACGAACTCCGTGAAGCCCTCGACCCCCTTCGCGTGCGCCTCCTGCTGCATGCGGGCCAGCGTGCGGAAGTGGCCCAGCCAGTGGCGGGGCTGGTCCACGTGGCCGTACATCATCGTGGAGGAGGAGCGGATGCCCAGCTCGTGCGCCGTGGAGACCACGTCGATCCAGTCCGCCGCCGGCAGCTTGCCCTTGGTGAGGACCCAGCGGACCTCGTCGTCCAGGATCTCCGCCGCCGTGCCGGGGATGGAGTCGAGCCCGGCCTCCCGGGCCGCCGTCAGCCAGTCCCGTACCGACATCCCCGTGCGCGTCGCCCCGTTGACGACCTCCATCGGGGAGAAGGCGTGCACGTGCATGCCGGGGACGCGCTCCTTCACCGCCCGCGCGATGTCGAAGTAGGCCGTCCCGGGCAGGTCCGGGTGGATGCCGCCCTGCATGCACACCTCGACCGCGCCCACGTCCCACGCCTGGGCGGCGCGGTCGGCGACCTGGTCGAGCGAGAGGGTGTAGGCGTCCGCGTCCGTGCGGCGCTGCGCGAAGGCGCAGAAGCGGCAGCCGGTGTAACAGACGTTGGTGAAGTTGATGTTGCGGGTCACGATGTACGTGACGTCCTCGCCCACCACCGACTTGCGCAGGTCGTCCGCGATCCGGCACAGCGCGTCCAGCGCCGGGCCGTCCGCGTGGAGCAGGGCGAGCGCCTGCCCGTCGGTGAGCTTCGTCGGGTCGTCGGCGGCCTGCGCCAGCGCGCCCCGTACGTCGGTGTCGATGCGCTCCGGCACCATGCCGGGGGCCGCGGCCTCGCGCAGGGCCTCCCAGTCCCCGTAGACCTCGTCGAAGTCGTCGCGGCGGTCGCCGGTACGGCCCTGCGTGTCGATGGTGGTGTGCAGGTCGGTGCGGCCGTAGGAGGCGAAGCCCTCGTCCGGCTCCTGCCACGGTCGGCCCTCCACGGTCGCGGACTCGTCGGCGAGCCCGGTCTCCGCATCGGCCAGCGCCCGTACGTGCGGCAGCAGGCGGGGGTCCAGCCAGGGTTCGCCGCGCTTCAGGAACTCCGGGTAGATGGTGAGGCGTTCGCGCAGCTCGAAGCCGGCGGCGGCGGTGCGTGCGGCCAGCTCCTCGATGTGCGGCCAGGGGCGCTCGGGGTTCACGTGGTCGGGGGTGAGCGGGGAGACCCCGCCCCAGTCGTCGATGCCGGCGCCGATGAGCAGCGCGTACTCGGAGTCGACCAGGTTCGGCGGGGCCTGGATGCGGGCGCTCGGGCCGAGGATGTGGCGGGCCACGGCGATGGCCGCCGCGAGCTCCTCCAGCTCCGCGTCGGGCATGCCGCGCATGGCCGTGTCCGGCTTGGCCCGGAAGTTCTGGACGATGACTTCCTGGATGCCGTGGTAGCTGCGCTGGATCCGGCGCAGCTCGAAGAAGGCGTCCGCGCGCTCCTCGTAGGACTCGCCGATGCCGATCAGCACCCCGGTGGTGAAGGGGACGTTGGAGCGGCCCGCGTCCTCCAGGACGCGCAGCCGGACGGCCGGGTCCTTGTCGGGGGAGCCGTAGTGCGGGCCGCCGGGCTCGGACCACAGCCGGGTGGCGGTGGTCTCCAGCATCATGCCCATCGAGGGGGCCACCGGCTTCAGGCGCTGGAGGTCGGACCAGGACAGCACGCCCGGGTTGAGGTGGGGGAGGAGGCCGGTCTCCTCCAGGACGCGGATGGCCATGGCGCGCACGTAGGCGAGGGTGTCGTCGTAGCCGTGCGCGTCGAGCCACTCGCGGGCCTCGGGCCAGCGGTCCTCGGGCCGGTCCCCGAGCGTGAACAGGGCTTCCTTGCAGCCCATGGCCGCGCCCTTGCGGGCTATGTCGAGGACCTCGTCGGGGGACAGGTACATGCCGTGGCCCTCGCGGCGGAGCTTGCCGGGGACGGTGACGAAGGTGCAGTAGTGGCACTTGTCGCGGCACAGCCGGGTGAGGGGGATGAAGACCTTGCGCGAGTACGTGATGACGCCGGGCCGGCCTGCGGCTTCGAGTCCGGAGTCCCGTACCCGGGCGGCGGAGGCGGCGAGGTCCCTGAGGGCCTCGCCGCGCGCCTGCAGGAGCACGGCCGCCTCGGTGGCGTCGAGCGCGACGCCGTCGCGGGCGCGGCGGAGCGCACGGCGCATCGAGTTCTCGGTCGGAGCGTCACTCGGAGTGGTCATGGCCCGAGCATACGATCCGCTCGCGCGGGCGCGGAGAGGGTCATCGCATCAGCTCACCGGCGTTGACCAGCAAGGACTGGCCGGTTATCGCCCGTGCGCGGTCGGATGCGAGGAAGGCGGCGGCGTCGGCGACGTCCCCGTCGGTGGCCAGGTCCGGCAGCGCCATGCGGTCGGTGAGCCGGGCGTGCACCTCGGCCTCCGGCACGCCCTCGGTGTGCGCGGTGAAGGTGACGAAGGCCTGCACCGGGGGACCCCACATCCAGCCGGGGAGCACGGTGTTGACGCGGATCCGGTGCGGGCCGAGCTCGCGCGCCATGGAGTACATGGCGGAGGTCAGTGCCCCCTTGGAGGCGGCGTAGGCGGCCTGCTGCACCTCGTTGGGGGCGGCGACGGCGGACTGGGTGCCGATGATGACGACGGAGCCGCCGGCCCGCTTGAGCGCGGGCAGTGCGGCGCGGGTCATCCTCAGCGTGCCCAGCAGGTTCACGTCGAGGATCTGCTGCCAGGTGCCGAAGTCGGCGTCCTCTAGGCCGCCGAAGTACGAGTCCCAGGCGGCGACGTGGACGACGGCGTCGACCCCGCCGAAGCGCTCCTGGGCGAGGGCGGCGAGGGCCTCGCACTGGCGCTCGTCGGAGATGTCGGTCGGCAGGTACGCGGTGTGCGTGCCGTCGGGGTCGATCTCGGCGGCGGACTTGGCGAGGTTGGCCTCGGTCCGCGCCCCGAGCACGGCGTTGCCGCCGTCCCGGACGACGGTGGCGGCCACCTGATGCCCGAGCCCGGCGCCGACGCCGGAGACGATGACGGTCTTGCCTTGCAGCAGCAGCGACATGGTGCGGACTCCTCCTGAACCCCGGCCAACATCTGACGGTCCGTCAGGCTACGACGCGACGCGCGGGGAAGGAACCCCCCGGCACAGCCCCGTTCCCGGGGGCCGGCCCCCGGTGCCCGGCGCCTCAAGCACCGACGGGGCTGAAAGATCGCCTCAAGCGCCGGAGGGGCTGGATTTGGCCGGGGTCGGCCCGCAGGTGCGGGTCGGGGGTGCGGGGCGCCGCTGCGCGGGCCTTCCCGGGCGCTGCCCGGACCCGCTCCTCAAACGCCGGAGGGGCTGGATGTGGCCGGGGTCGGCCCGTGGGTGCGGGTTGGGGGTGGGGGGCGCCGCTGCGCGGGCCTTTCCGGGCGCTGCCCGGACCCGCTCCTCAAACGCCGGAGGGGATGGATTTGGCTGGCCTCGGCCTGCACGTGAACGCCGGAGGGGCTGGAAAATCCAGCCGTCCGGCGTTTGAGGACCGGGGTCTGGGGCGGAGCCCCAGGAGGGGTCCGGGCAGAGCCCGGGGGCTCTTTCCGGTCCGGGCGGAACTCGGGGGTCGGGGTCCGGGCGGAGCCCGGGGGCCCTTTTCGGTCCGGGCGGAGCCCGGGGGTACACCCAGCCCCGCCGGCGTTTGAGGCGCGGGGTCTGGGGCGGAGCCCCAGGGGGGCCGGGCGCAGCCCGGGGGCCCTGCAGTCAGCCCGTCCGGCGTTTGAGGACCGGGGGCCGGGCGGAGCCCGGGGGTACACCCAGCCTCGCCGGCGTTTGAGGCGCGGGTCCGGGCGGAGTCCGGGGAACGGGGGAAGGGCGGGTCGGGGACAGCACCGCAGGGTCGCCCCCCGCCAGGCGTTAGCCGGACAGGCGGGTCAGGCCCTCCTGGATTTCCTGCGGGGTGTGGGTTGTGAAGGAGAGGCGGAGGGTCCGCGGGTCCGGGTCGTGGGCGAAGAAGGGGGCTCCGGGGACGAAGGCGACGCCCCGGGAGGTGGCTGCGTGGAAGAGGGCCGTCGCGTCGTGGGACTCGGGGAGGCGGGCCCAGACGAACATGCCGCCCTCCGGGTGGTTCCAGCTGGAGCCGAGAGGGAGCGCGTCGGCCAGGCCTGATAGCAGCGCGTCCCGCCGGATTCGGTACGCGTCGCGGACCACCGCCACGTGCGCGTCCAGGTCCGCCGTCCGGAGGTACTCCGCCGCCGCCAGCTGGTCCACCGTCGAGGTGTGCAGGTCCGCCGCCTGCTTCGCGAGCACCGCCCCCCGCAGCAGCGCCGCCGGCGCCCGCAGCCAGCCGAGCCGCAGCCCGGGGGCCATGACCTTCGAGAAGCTGCCGAGGAGCGCCGTACGGTCCTCGGCCCCGGGGTACGCGGCGAGCCGGGGCAGTTCGAGCCCCTCGTAGCGGAGGTCCCCGTACGGGTCGTCCTCCAGCAGCCACAGGCCGAGCCGGGCGGCAATCGCCGCGATCTCCGCGCGCCGGTCGGCGGGGAGGGTGCGGCCGGTGGGGTTCTGGAAGGTGGGGATCGTGTAGAGCAGCTTGGGGCGTTCGCGGGCCACGAGCTCCGCCAGCGCGTCCGGGAGGATGCCCTCGTCGTCGCAGGGCACGGGGACCACCCGGGCGCCGGCGAGCCGGAACCCCTGGAGCGCCGCCAGGTAGGTGGGGTTCTCGACGAGCACCGTGTCGCCCGGCTCGATCAGCGCGGTCGTGATCAGGCCGAGCCCCTGCTGCGATCCGGTGGTGATCAGCAGCTCGTCCCCGGTGGTCGCCAGTCCGCGCCGGCTGATCCGGTCCGCCACCGCCGCGCGCAGTTCGGGGGCGCCCTCGGTGGTCGAGTACTGGAGGGCGCGGCCGGCGGACCGCGCGAAGGCGGCGTCGTACGCGGCCCGCAGGCCCTCGGTGTCGAAGAGTTCGGGCGCGGGCAGGCCGCCGGCGAAGGAGATCATGCCGGGCTGGGCGGTGACGGCGAGGATCTCGCGCACGGCGGAGGGCGCGGTCGTGCGGATCCGGGCGGCGAAGGCCGGCGGTGGGGTGACAACGGCGGGCGCTGAGGCGGGCACGGTGGCTCCTTCGGGAGGCGGGTGCGGGCATCGTAGCCGCAAGAAGATGTAGACGACACATATGTATCGGATGCTGAACGCCCCCCAGGGGCTCCCTATCTGACGTCACATCAGCTAGACCGTCCCTCATGACAGCAGACGAGCGGAACACCCGTGCCGACGACTACGCCGAGCTCGCCTCGGTCGGCCCCTACGGAGTCCACCCCGGCCACGCGCTGATCACCATGGTCGAACCGCACCCGGGCCACGAGTTCGCGTACAACCGCTGGTACGAGGACGACCACTACTACGCCGGCGCCATGGCCATGCCCTGGATGTACGCGGGCCGCCGCTGGGTCGCCACCCGCGAGCTCCAGGAGCTGCGCTACCCGGAGAAGTCGGCGGTCGCCCAGCCCGTCACGGCCGGGTGCTACATCTCCACCTACTGGGTCACCGAGGGCCGCTACGACGAGCACATGAAGTGGACCGTCGGCATCAACAAGCGCCTCAACCGCGACGGCCGGGTCTACCAGGACCGCACCCACGTCTTCACCGCGTTCCAGGACCACGAGGCCACCGTCTACCGGGACGGCGCCGCGGGCCCCCGCGACTTCCACGCCCTCGACCACCCCTACGGCGGGCTCGTGGTGCAGGTCATCGACGCGGAGGGCCCCGAGCAGCGGGCCGAGCTGCTGGAGTGGCTCCGCTCGCGGGCCCTGCCGAAGCGGCTGGCCGGCTCGCCGGCCGCGATGGTCACGGTCTTCCGGCCGACGCCGCTGCCCGGGGACCGGATGACGTACGTCAAGCAGGTGGAGGGGGTCGACACCCGGCTGACCCTGCTGTGGTTCCTGGAAGCCGACCCGCGCAGCTGCTGGGACCGCTTCCAGGGGCTGGACGCGGAGGTCGCGGAGTCCGGGCTCGGGCGGGTGGAGCTGGTGGCGCCGTTCATCCCGACGGTGCCGGGGACGGACCGGTACGTGGATCAGCTGAGGTAGTCCGGGGTCCGGACATGGCCGAGCCCCCTCGGCAGGCGACGGCGGGCCGGTCGAGAGGGCTCCAGTCAGTGGTGCAGGTAGTGCAGGTGGTGCTGGTGGTGCTGGTGGTGCTGGTAGTGATGGTGCTTCTGGCCGTGAGGGGCGCCTCGACGTTCAGACGAGACGTCCCAGCCGACCCTCGGTCACATCGGCGACGAAGGAGGTCCAAGAGTCGGGCGCGAAGGTGAGGGACGGGCCGTCCTGCACCTTCGAGTCGCGGACGGCGATGGACTCGACGACGGGGGACTTGACCTCGACGCAGGCGCCATTGGCGGAGTACGAGGACTTGGTCCAGTTTTCCGTTGCACCTTGACGAATAGCCATGTTTCTCTCCGGTTCAGCGAGTGGTTCCGGTGTCGTGTCGGCCATTGCTCCGGCTGACGTGATCGACGCTACCGGCAGCTCCCGTTGCGCGAAGAGGACGTTCACCCGACCGAGTGGCATATTCCATTCAGGCCTTCTGCGGCCGGGGAGCGACGGTGTACCGTACCGGCCTTTTCTGCGGACCTCTCTTCGGAGCTCATTTCCCCTTGCCCGCGAAGTCCTCGATGATCTGCGCGATGAACTGCCTCGTCTGGTCCACGTTGTGGGCCTGTGCGCGCAAATGTTCGTACATCACGCTGTATTTCTGGACGTCATTGGCCTTCTCCAGGTACAAGTCGCTCGTCACGCCTTCGATGTAGACGACCGTCGAGTCCGAAGCGTCCGGGAATTCCAGAATGGCGTACTGGCCGTTGACGCCCGGGTGGGCGCCCACCGAGAAGGGCATCACCTGGACCGTGACGTGAGGCTTCTCCGACTGCTCTATCAGGAACTCCAGCTGCCGGATCATGAGCTGCGCATCGCCCACGTGCCGCCGCAGGGCGGCCTCGTCGATGACTGCCCACAGGCGCAGCGGCCCGATCTCGGGATTGCTGTTCTCGGTCTCGTGCAGCCGCTTCTGGCGGTGCATCCGGACCTGGACGCGCTTCTCCACGTCGACGGGAGCCGTCTCCGGCCATGCGCCGCGGACGAGCGACTGGGCGTACTCCGGGGTCTGGAGCAGCCCCGGGATCACGAGGGGTTCGTAGGTGCGCAGGCTGGCGGCGTCCGTCTCCAGGCCGATGTAGACGCTGTACGGGATGTCGCCGAAGGCGTGCCACCAGCCCTGCTGGCGGGAATCCTTGGCCATCTGCATGAGGGAGTCGACGAGCCGGCGGTCCTCGACCTCGTAGACGTCGCACAGGTCGCGGACGTCGCGCTGGCTGATGGAACGGCGGCCGTTCTCCAGCCGGCTGATCTTCGACTGGGAGACGAGCAGGCGTTCCGCGACCTGCTCGGCCGTCATGCCTTTGTCCTCGCGCAGTTTGCGCAACTCCATGCCCAGTCGGCGGCGTCGGACGGTGGGATTGACATTGGACGCCACGTGAACGGCACCTCCGCCTTCTTCTGTTGCTGTCGTGTGCTGCTGTCGTGTCTTGTCGCTTTGCTGTCTCTCTGCGTGTCTGCTGGTGAGCAGACTGCCACCGAAGCACGCGGCCTCGCTGGGGAACGGGCGGGAAAAGCAAACGCGCGGGACGGCGGGACCGGCGTACCGGCCCCGTCGCCCCGCGCGTCGGCGGTTGCGATTGCTGCTGCCTTGCTGCCTTGCTGTCCTGCGTGCCTTACGTGTCCTGCTGGTGGATCAGTGCGCGGCCGCGCGGGCCATCGCACCGGTCCGGCGCGGCTGCAGCGGGACGGCTGACGCCGTTGCCCGTGCGGGCTGCGCCTGTGCCCGGTCGCGGCGCGGCTGTGCGGCCACGCCGTTCTGGACGTCCATGACGGCGTGAGCCACCAGTCCGCCCATCGGGTCGTGCCGGATCAGGTCCCGCAGCCGGGACCTGGACGACCGACCCTCGTTGCCGGGGTACAGGTGCTTGCCGAGTCCGACCGCGTGGGCCAGTGCGGCAAGCGCCGCGGTCCGCGGGTCCGGCGGTACGCCGGTGCGGATCGCACTGTCCAGCCGGCCACGGATCTCCCGGCTGATCGCTGTGTCGGTCGCTTGGTAGCGAGTCGTCGGCAGCACCCCGCACATCTGGCCCGCGACGGCATGGACCATGCCGCAGCGCTCCAGGTGAGCGAGGTAAATCTGACGGAGCCCCAGTCGGGGTCCGCCGATCCAGTGGACGGCCCGAACCGGGCTGCCGCGCCTGCGCAGCAGTTCCAGTGCGGAGTCCAGAGTCGGATCTCCTGTCGGCCGTGGCATCACCACGGCGATACGATCCCCATCAGGGGCTATCCGTCCTGCCAGAGCCAGCTCCACTAGCTGTGCCCCGGCCAGGCCGAGGTCGAGCGACTGCGGCTGCGCCGTGGTACCCGTGGCCGGGTCCAAAGCGAGCAGCAGAAGCTCCTCCGGAATTGTTCTGCGGCTCCTGCCCATCCATGCCTCCCCGCGTGGATGAGTGACAGGGTGACGCCTCTCACATTCATCTGTCGAGAGCGCCTGGCCGCTTTGTGGGGGAACCGTCAGCTATGTCGTTCTCGTCTAGCACGGGGGCGATGCCCCCTAGACGGGACACTGTTAGACATTCGGACAGCCGGACGTGAAGGCGAACGAGGAGGAACTGGTGGCGGGCGAGTCCCCCGACAAGTCGGTTGATGAAGGAACGTCGGGGACGACGGAGTCGTCCGAGGGGCGTGATCCGAGGGCGTCGCTGTTCCGCCCGAGGGACTCGGATGACGGGTCCGCGGAGCGGGATCCGCTGCGCGAAGCGGTGGCCGCGTGGGTGGCCACGGCGGAGCCGTCGCCCTCCGGGGGCGAGGAGTCCGACGAGGCGGGCGCGCCGGGCGCGCCGGCCGCACCGGGTGCGGAGACCGAGGTCTTCAAGGCCCTGCCCGCGGAGGCGGCCCCGTCCCGGGCCTCCGCCGCGGCTCCGGCTTCCGATCCCGATTCCTCTTCCGCTTCGGGGTCGGGCGGCGACGGCGACGGAGGCGAGCGCACGGCGGTGTTCCGCACGGCGACGCCCGCGCCTGCCGCCCCCTCCGCCTCCGCCGCCTCCACGGATTCCGCTTCCGGGCGTCCGGTTGACGCGCCCCAGGGTGATTCCGCGGCCCCTGCGGACGCCTCGGATGCCGAGCCCGCGACTGCTCCCCGTGCCGACGGGAGCGCGGCCGAGGCCGGTGCGGATGCTGCCCGACCTGCGGGTCCCGCCTCCGAGCCCGAGCCCTCGGCCGCGCGCGCAGCGGGCGACCGTACGACCGCCTCCGGCGCCGTGCCGGCGCCGACCGCAGCCGACCGCGCCAAGGGTTCCGCTTCTACATCTTCTTCCGCTTCGTCTTCGTCTTCGACTTCGCACGACTCTGCTGCTGCTGCCGCTGCCGCTGCCGGGTCGCTCCAGGGCGACCGCACGGCATCGTCCACCGATCGTGCTACGGGTTCCGCTTCGGGCGACTCCGCGGCTGGTGCCGCCGGGTCGGTCGAGAGCGAGCGCACCGCGGTGTTCCGTACGGTCACGCCGCCGGCCGACGCAGACCGCTCCGCTTCGGCGCCGACCGACAGCGAGCGCACGTCCGCGTTCCGCACGACGCCCACCCCGCCGCCGTCCGACACCCGCCGCCCCACTGACACCCCGCCTGCGCCGACCTCTCCGGATGCCCGGACTCCTTCGAGCGCCCCGGCATCCCCGGCGGCTCCCGGTGCTCCGGCTGCGCCGGGCTCTCCGGCGGCCTCGGGTGGGCCCGGCGTTTCGAGGGCTCCGGGCTCTTCGGCAACCCGGGGTTCCGGGGATGCCCCGGCTGCTCGGGGTGGCGCGTCGGCTCCGGCTGCCTCGGCCCCCTCGGCTGCCACGGGCGGCCCGGCCGCTCCGACTGCTCCGGCCGCTCCGGGTGGCCCGGCTGCTCCCGGTGCTCCGGCCGCTCCGGGTGCCCCGGGGACCCGGGGCTCTGTCCCGGGGGTCGGGGAGCCCGTCGACAGTGAGCGGACTGCTGTGTTCCGGGCGGTCAAGCCCGGGGGCGGGGCGGGCGCCGGGCAGGGGGGTGCGGCGGAGGACAGCGAGCGGACGGCTGTGTTCCGGGCGGTTAGGCCCCCGGCTGGTCCGGGTGCTCCGGGTGCTCCGGGTGCTCCGGCTGGTCCGGGTCGTCCGGCTGGTCCGGGTGCTCCCGCCGGTCCCACCGCCCCCGCCGACGGGGAGCCCGTCGACAGTGAGCGGACTGCCGTGTTCCGGGCCATCAAGCCCGGTACCGCCAAGCCGGGTGCGGGCACGGGTACGGCCGGCCCGGGTGCGGGTGCCGGCACCGCCGGGCCGCGGGGGGCGCAGGCCGTGCCCCCGGGTGCCGTCGGCGGGGAGAGGGCGAGCACCTTCGTACCGCTGCGGAGCGACGACGCCCCCGGTGCTCCGAGGGCCGCGGCCGCGGCCACGTCTCCGCCGTGGGGTCCGGCCCCCGCCGGGCCGCGGACCCCGGTGACGCGGGAGTCCCCGGAGCGGACCACGCAGCAGCCCCTGCCGCCCAAGCCGCCGCTCGACATGCTGGCGGACCTCACCAACAACCCGCCCCCGCCGCCGAGCGCGGCCCGGACCGCCGTACGCCGGTTCAAGATCTACGCGCCGATCCTGGTGCTCCTCGCGGTGATCCTCGCCGTCGTCCAGCTGGTGCGCCCGCTGCCGACGCCGACGCTGAAGGTCACCGCGAACACCTCGTACACCTTCCAGGGCGGGGCCCCGTCCCTGCCGTGGCCGAAGGAGGGCCAGGCCTACATGGCCGCGGCCGGCCTCGGCACCGTCGGCAGCTTCGGCGAGCAGAAGCCCGTGGCGATCGGCAGCGTCGCCAAGGCCATGACCGCGTACGTCATCCTCAAGGACTTCCCCATGAAGAAGGGGGAGAAGGGTCAGATGATCCCCGTCGACAAGACGGCGGTCGAGGA
Source organism: Streptomyces sp. TBY4 (assembly GCF_024213195.1). Classification (GTDB taxonomy): domain Bacteria; phylum Actinomycetota; class Actinomycetes; order Streptomycetales; family Streptomycetaceae; genus Streptomyces. The sequence goes on from NZ_JANAVF010000019.1 coordinate 83,097, forward strand.
CGGCAAGAAGGAGACCGAGGGCGAGTCCACGGTCAACAACCTGAAGGAGGGCGAGAAGATCTCGCAGTACGACGCCCTCTCCGCGATCATGATCCCGTCCGCGAACAACGTCGCGCGGCTGCTCGCGCGCTGGGACGGCGGGCAGGAGGCGTTCGTCAAGAAGATGAACGACACCGCCAAGGAACTCGGCATGACCAACACCACGTACACGGACCCCTCGGGTCTGGACGCGACCACGGTCAGCACCGCCGAGGACCAGGTCAAGCTCGGCCTCAAGATCGTCGAGATGCCGGAGCTGATCGACATCACCATGAAGCCGGAGTGGATCGACCCCACGGGCAAGAAGTGGCGGAACTACAACGACCTGGTTCCGTTCAACGGCTCGCTCGGCATCAAGACCGGCTCCACCACCAAGGCCGGCGGCAACCTGCTCTTCGCCGCCGAGAAGAAGGTCGGCAAGACCAACCAGCTGATCGTCGGCGCGGTCCTCGGCCAGCACGGCGTGCCGATCCTCGGCACCGCGATCGCGGCGAGCAAGAACATCATGCTCGCCACGCAGAAGATGCTCACGAGCGCGCCCGTCCTCAAGAAGGGCGATGTCGTCGGCTACGTGGACGACGGACTCGGCACCCAGGTCCCGGTCGTGGCCACCGCCGATGTCCAGGCGGTCGGCTGGCCGAGCCTCAGCATCTCCATCAAGCTGGCCGACGGGACCACCCAGCTCCCCCAGACCGCCAAGGCGGGCTCGGAGATCGGGATGCTGACCGTCGGCGAGGGCGCCAGCCAGGTGAAGGTGCCGGTGGCGCTGCAGGGCGACCTCACGGCGCCCGGCATCGGCAAGAAGCTGACGCGCGTCGGCTGAGCCGCCGGCCTACGCCGCGCACGAGCGCGGAGCGGGTCCTGCGCCCCCGGGCAACCCGGGGGCGCCGGACCGCGTCTACGAACCGGGGGACGCACCCGAAGGACGCACCCGAGGGACGGACCCGAGGGACCGGAGTGGGGAGTACGTCGGCGTGACCACCGCTGAGCGGCAGGACCAGGGCCAGGACCAGGGCCGGGGCCGCGCCGAGCCCCGCACCCGGGGCGGGGCTCCGACCGGAGCCCCCGAGGCCCCCGCAGCCCCGGGCCCGCAGGCCGGACCCGGGCCGGTCGGCCGCGCCCTCGGGTGGGCCCGCCGGCATCCGGTCGCCGTGGCCACCGCGCTGGCCGGGCTGCTGCACCTGATCTGGTTCTTCGCCGTCGCGAACAGCGGGGGCGACCTCGCCGCGCAGGACGCCTGGGCGGAGTTCGTGGGCCGCCATCCCGACTCGGCGTACAACCTCGCCTGGTACGGCGGCATGCACCCGGTCTCGTACAGCGTGGTCTCGCCGTACGTCATGCACGTGCTCGGTGTCCGCACCACGATGATGATCGCCGGTACGGTCTCCGCCGGGCTGCTCGCGATGATCCTGACCCGCTGCCGCGGGGCCGTCCGCGAGCCGCTGTGGCCCGCCCTGGCGGGGGTGTACGGGCTGCTGTGCAACGCCCTGTCGGGCCGCGTCACCTTCGGGCTCGGCGTGATGTTCGCCCTCGGGGCGGTCGCCGCCGTCTTCTGCTGGCCCCGCAAATGGGCCGAGCGGCGCTGGGCCAAGGCCGCCGTCGCGGCCCCGCTCGCGGCGGTCGCCACCGCCTCCAGCCCGGTCGCCGGCCTGTTCCTCGGGGTGATCGCGGCCGCGCTGTTCCTGAACGGCCGGCGCCCCGGTGCGTACGCGCTGGGGCTGGCCCCGGCCGCGGTGGTCGGGCTGTCCTCCTGGCTGTTCCCCTTCTCGGGGACCCAGCCGATGAAGCTGATCTCGGCGGCGCTGCCGTTCGCGTGCGCGGTGGCCGCGCTGTTCCTCGTACCGAAGGGCTGGAAGTCGGTCCGGACCGCCTCCGCGATCTACGCCCTCGGGGTGGCGCTGACCTGGGCGATCGACTCCCAGGTCGGGTCGAACGTGACCCGGCTGGCCATGCTGTTCGGCGGGGTGGTGCTGCTCGCGGCGCTCCCGTACGAGGCCCCGCGCACGCGCCGCTGGTACGGGCTGCTGCTCGCGCTGACCGGGGTGACCGCCTGGATCACCGTCAACAGCGTCACCGACATCGTCCGCACCACCCCGTTGGCCTCCTGGAGCCGTGAGCTGGCCCCGCTGGTGGACCAGCTGCAGAAGGCGGGCGCCGACCGGGGCCGGGTCGAGGTGGTCCCGGCCAGCAGCCACCGCGAGTCCTCCGCCTTCCCCGCGTACGTCAACCTGGCGCGCGGCTGGAACCGGCAGGCCGACCTGGAGCGGAACCCCCTCTTCTACGACGACACCCTGACCTCCTCCACCTACCGCGAGTGGCTGGACCGCTGGGCCGTGCACTACGTGGTGCTGCCCGCCGACAAACCCGACGAGGGCGGGCGGGACGAGGCGAAGCTCGTGCGCGAAGGGCTCCCGTACCTCCAGCAGGTGTGGGGCGACGCGAACTGGCAGCTCTTCAAGGTCATGGACCCGACGAACCTGGTCGCCGGCCCCGCCACGGTGGTCCGGGCCAGCGCCGATCAGCTGGTCATCGACGTGAAACAGGCAGGACGGGTCAAGGTGCGCATCCCGCACTCCCCGTGGCTGGGCCTGGTGGACGGCGCGGGCAAGCCGGTCGAGCCGCCGCAGGAGACGGAGGCCTCGAAGGCCGCCGGGAAGGTGACCCTGCCGAAGGGCGAGGTCGCCCCGCCGAAGGTCTACGCGAACACGGCGGGATGCCTGTTCAAGGCGCCTTCGGACGGTACCGGGGACGAGTGGACGGAGCTGCTGGCCCCGGCGCCGGGGGAGTACCGGATCGCGGCGAAGTACCAGATCCCGCGGGGTACGCCCTGTCCCGAGGAACTGCTCTACGAGGTGCTGGGGCCGCCGGAGCGCCCGGACCCGGCGGGTCCTTGATCGACCATCTTTTACCTCCGCTCCGGGCATTCTTTACGTCCGGTCCGGGTGCGTACGGCCCTTTATGTGCATACGATCCCAGTAGTCCGATTGGGTGCCCCGAGTCTTTTTAGGGAGTGACGACGGGATGAGCAAAGAGCAGAAGCAGGACTTCCAGGCGGCTGTCGCGAAGGCCGCGGAAGCGACCCACCTGCCCCGCGCCGTGCAGCACGCGCACGGCTTCTCCGGTCCGGTCCGGAGCAAGGTCAAGGGCGGAGCGCACACGAAGGCGGAACTCAAGCGGGCCGGGACCCCGCAGGGCGACCGCATCGGGGAGCGCAGCAGAGGCCTCAGCTGAGGCGGGGTCGGTCGTGATGTCGTAACGCCGTGATGTCGTGATGCAGTGACGCCGTGATGTCGTGATGAAGCCCTTCCGGCTGAGGCCGGAAGGGCTTTTCGCTACCCGGCCGCCCCACCACCCGAGACAGTTCCTTGACCCGCGGGCGGGGCGGAAGTCTATGGTCGGCGACCGGCAGTGGCGAGGACGAGGAAGGCGATGCCCTGTGTCAGTGGGAGGAGTGCGACAGGTATCCGTACTGGACCGCGCGCATTCCTGCCTGGAAGCGGCTGCGGACACCCAGGTGCGTCAGCAGTCCGGTGATCACGCGGCCCACGGTGCGCGTGGAGACGCCCAGGCTGTGGGCGATGGCTTCGTCCGTCCGCCCCTCGGCCATGAGCTGGAGCACCGCGGCCTGCTGCCGCGTGAGGAGCTCCGGCTCGCAGGGCGCCGCCGTCGGCCCGAGCGGGGTCGCGGCCTCCCAGATGTGCTCGAAGAGCGTGACGAGCAGGGAGATGAGGCCCGGACTGGTGACCAGCGCGGCCGCGGCCGCGGTGTTGGTCGCGTCGACGGCCACCAGGGCGCTGCGCCGGTCCACGATGGTGAGCCGGTTGGGCAGGACCGGGCTGGTGCGGATGCGGCCCCCGATGCTCTCCAGCCAGGTCGCGTACTCCCGGGCCTGGTTGTCGTGGCGGATGCTGTCGAGGTAGATGGTCCGCATCACGATGCCCTGCTCGACATTGCGAAGGTTCAGCGGCCGGGCCGCCTCGATGCTCGCCTGCGACATCTGCGAGTCGGGCGCGAAGGACAGCACCTCGGAGCGGGTCCCCGCGGACAGCAGCTCGATCTGGTCCCGGATGGCGTCGATGCCCTCGAGGTAGCGGACGCCGGACTTCGAGGTCTCCTGCGAGGAGGAGTCGGCGATCTCGGCCATCAGGCCGACGACGGCGGCGCGCGTGGCCTCCATGCGCTGCTGCTGGGCGGCGAGTTCGGCCTGCTGGCGGGCCTGGAGCAGCTGGAGGGCCAGCTGCGGATCGATGGCGCGGCCCTGTCCGGGGTCGCCCCCGCCGCCGCGCAGCAGCGCCATCTCGCTGAGCGCGGCCAGTGAGCGGCGTACGTCGTCCGGGGGCAGCCCGAGACGCTCGGCCAGCTCCAGGACACCGTCCTGGGGATTGGCGAGTTTGCTCCGGTAGACCGTCGCGGTTACGTCATCGAGTTCTAGTCGACCGAACATTGTCGCCCACCCCCTGGAAGACCATGTATGGCATATCGGTGCAGCTCACATGCCCTGTGTACGAGCGTCAGGCTAGCTTGATCCGCCGCCCGGGCGAAGGCCGGAGGGCGTCGAATCCTACGGAGAAATCCGGCCGATCTGACGAATGGGACCGTGCGGGTTGGCCGGTTCGCGCCAGGGCTCAGCCCGCTTCCCGCCGGCGGAGCGTTTTTGATGAAGACAGCACAGCTTGGGAGGTTTTTTCATGTACCTGATCCACCTGCACTTCAGCCCCCCTCCGGAGGGCGGCGACCTGCCGTCCGGGGTGGAGGAGGTCCTCTACGAGGTCCAGCCGGCGATCGACCTGGCCGTCCGGCACGTGCGCGAGGACGGGGCCCCGGTGCTCGGTCTCTACGTCCGGGCACCCGACCTGCACGCCGCCGAACTCTGGGCGGCGGTGGCCTGGCGAGCCGTGACACGGCGCATCGCCGGGGCCGCCGGATGGACCCTGCGCAAGGCCGAGGCGCCGCTGCTGATCGTCGACGAATTGGCCTGACGAACCGGTCTGTTGGATGGCCCTGTCCTGTGTAGGACATGTCGGGTCCAGGACACCCCGGAACCCTGGTTCACCCCCTTCACCTGCGGCAACCTTGATCACGTCAGCAGGAAACGCCGCAGAAAAGCGCGGCAGGCAAACTCGGGGGAATCCAGTCATGATCAGCCGTCTCAAGGCCGCCACGCTCATCGTCGTCACCGCCGCCGCGCTCCTCACCGGAGCCGTCACCGGAGTCGCCGCGCAGATCACCGGTTCCGCCGGTGTGACGCAGCAGGCGGACTGGCGCTGGGACTCCGCCCCGGTCACACTCGACGGAGCGGACAGCTGAACACGACCCTCCGGTCCGGCGGGAAGAGGGTCCACGAGGCACCGATGGTGACCTCACCGGCCCGACGGGGAGCACTTCCCCGCACCACCGGCCGATTCGCCTGGCTGTCGCCGGCGGTCCTCTGGCCGCTCGCCCGACACCTGCTCGCCAGCGGTACGGTCCGCCCTCAGGGGGGCGGCACTCCCCGAGCGGACGAGGAGGCGGTCTTCGCGGCAGTGCTCTACGTCCTGGTGAGCGGCGAGTCCTGGCGCTCATTGCCGAAGTCTTTCCCCGTCTCCTGGCAGAACGCCCACCGGCGGTTCGGCCAGTGGTCCGACGAGGACCTGTGGAACCGGATGGCGGCCACCGCCCGGTCCACGCCCCACATCTCCGCACAGGTCCGCGACTGGGCCGAACGCGTGGCGGAGGCGGCGAACACCCGCCGCACGGACCGCACCGACCGTACGGACCGTCCGGGCCTCACCGCCCTCGCGGACCGGACACCCCTGGCGGACCGCACACCCCTCGCGGACCGTGAGGAACCCACGCACCTCGCGGCCAGGGTCGCCTGACCGCTCCGTCTCGGCGGCGCGTTCGACCCTGCCCTTCGGATCCGGCCCCTTCCGGTCCGGCTCCTTCCGGTCCGATCTTCCGAGCCCGGACCTCACCCCGCCCCACCCTTGACCCGAACCCCTCCGACCGCGGCATGGCATGCCCATGCCAAGGTCACCCGCCCCGCCCCGCCCAGCCCGTGGCACAGGCACAGGCACAGGCACAGGCAGACACAGACTTTCGCACTCCATCCGAACACCCATCGAGAGGTTTACCGTGCGCAGATCCGCGCTCCCCATCGTTGCGGCCATGTCCATGGCCCTACTGCTCCCGCAGAATTTCTCGGCCTCCGCCGCCGAAGAGGCGCCCAGCGCACCTCTCAGCGCGGGCGATGTCACGAACATCGGCCCCGGCCTCTACACGTCCGAGAACGACAGCTACCGGATCTTCGAGAGCGACCTCTCGGTCGGCCTCATGGGCCGCAAGCACACCATCACCGGACAGGCGGTGGGCGTCTCGCAGGCCCAGGACGCCCCCCAGACCCGCTCCGACCTCGGAGTCTTCGGTCCCAGCTGGCAGGCCGAGTTCGTCGGTGGCCAGCTGAACCGCAAGCTGGCCCAGGAGTCGGGTGCGATCGTCACCACCGACCTCGACAACAGCGAGTCCGTCCGCTACGAGATGACCGACTCCCTGGAGGCTCCGGGCGGCGGCAGCGTCAACACCTACACCTCGTCCGACGGTTCGACCATCGTCGAGAACGTGACGTGGGACGACCTCGCCGGTGAGATGAAGTCGAGCATCACCGAGACGCTGAACTTCGGCATGGGCGCCGCGTCCGAGGGCGACAGCGGCCCCGTCGACGCGAACGGCGCCCCCATCCCGGAGGCCGACCTCCACCCCACGTACACCTGGAAGCAGGTGTCCGGCACCGGTGACACCTGGCGCGTCACGAGCGTCGGCACCAAGGCGCTCAATTCCACCCAGGTCTCCTACGACGCCCAGGGCCGCGTGGCCACCGTCAACGAGCCCGCCGCCGGCGAGCACCCGGCGCGGTCCCTCGCCCTGAACTACGCCACCGCGACCACCGCGGCGGGCACGACCCTCGGTGACGTGGCCGGCCAGGTCAAGGACATCACGGTCACCACCGGCCAGACCGTCGAGACGCTGGCCCGCTACACCTACGAGGCCTCCGGTCTGCTCCGCGAGGTCACCAACCCGGCCGCGGGCACCGAGCTCAGCTCCTACACCTACGACGGCGCCGACCGCCTCTCGACCCTGACGAGCGGCGACGGCGGCGACTGGCAGCTGACCTTCACGGGCGACGCCGCCGCCCCGCAGGCCCAGGAGACCAGCGGTGGCATCCCCGACGCCGGCTCCATCGTGGCCGGCGTCCAGGAGAACCCCGACGGTGTGGCCCCGCCCGCCGAGAACTTCGTAGTCGGCGAGCCCAGCGGCGCGCTGGCCTACCCGGCCGCCTGCTCCTCCCCGCAGGCGTGGATCCGCTGGTGGGGCAACTGCTCGACCGTGGTCGCCCACTACGGCTGGAAGTGGCCGTCCTGGAAGCAGACGCCCACCGGCTACTGGGTCCGCGGCATCTACGAGGACCACTGCACCACCTCGATCGACCGCCCGTACGGCTTCGACTTCCGCGCCGCGTGTGACGCGCACGACTACGCCTACGGCACCATCGGCAACAGGTACAAGGGTTACGGCTGGTACCTGGACACCAACCAGGGTTACAACGCCGACGCCGCGTTCTACAACCTGCTGCGCTACAACACCTGCCCGGCCTACGCCTGGTGGTCGCAGAGCAAGTGCAAGGCCCTGGCCGCCACCTACTACGGCTTCGTCTACAAGTACGGTCACCCGCGGAACGGTGCCAACGCCACCTGATCGGCCCGCCGATCCATCTGACGGAACCGTCCGACTGCACCGTCCGACTGAACCCGTCCGACCGCACCACCTGATGGAACCGTCCGACTGCACCGTCCGACTGAACCCGTCCGACCGCACCACCTGATGGAACCGCCCGACTGAACCGTCCGGCGGAACCGTTCGAAGGACTACGCAGGGGCCGGGCGCCCGACCCGTCCGGCGCCCCGGCCCCTGCGTCCCCCGAAGCCCCTGGCCCCAGGCCCCGGAAGCCCCGGAACTCCTGGCCCCAGGTCCCCGGAGCCCGCCGGAGTCACCGGAGCGCGCGTTTCCCCCTGAGCCCTCGCCTTCCAGGCCCCCGCTCATGCGCCCGCTCCCACCACGGCTCCCGCTCCCGCTCCACCCCATGAACTTCCGCTCCACCCCGCGCCCTTGGCCTCCGCCCCGGCCGCGCCCCGTAGTCCCGTCCCCCGCCCCGTTCCCACCCCTCCCATGGAGTCACGCGTGAAGAGATCCATGCGGGTCGTGCTCGCCGCCTCGGCAGTAGCCGCCGTTCTCACCGCCGTACCGGTCGGCTTCAACCCCGTGTCGGGCACCGCCCCGGCGTTCGCCGCGGACAACGGAGCCATCGACCCGCCGCTGTTCGACGAGACCCAGGACGGCGGCACCGTCCGCGTCAACGTGGTCCTCGACGGCCGGTCGGAACTCTCCTCGGCCTCCGAAGCGGGCGAGGTCCTCGTCTCCTACGAGACCCTGCCGATGGTCACCCTCCGGGTGAACCGCTCCGGCCTGGACTCGCTGAGCGCGATGGCGGGCGTCGTCAGCGTCACCGAGGACATCCCCGTCGAGGCGACGCTGAACGAGTCCACCGCCAAGATCGGCAGCGACGCGGCCGTCGCCGCCGGAAAGAACGGCGCGGGCAGCACGATCGCGATCCTCGACACCGGTGTCGCCACCAACCACCCCTTCCTCGCCGGCCGGGTCAAGGCCGAGGCGTGCTTCTCCGTCACCGACCCCGCCTACGGCGCCACCAGCCTGTGCCCCGACGGCACCACCGAGCAGCACGGCACCGGCAGCGCCGACGCCGACAGCGGCCCCTGCACCACCGTCGGCGCCGGCTGCTCCCACGGCACCCACGTCGCCGGCATCGCCGCGGGCAACGGAGCCGGCGTGGCCGGAGCCCCCGCACGAGGTGTCGCGCCCGGCGCGGACATCATCGCCATGCAGGTCTTCTCCAAGTTCACCTCCGACTCCTACTGCGGCCCGGGCGCCAGCCCCTGCGTCCTGAGCTTCACCAGCTCGCAGATCAAGGCCCTGGAGAAGGTCTCGGCCCTCAAGAGCGCCGGCACCAACGTCATCGCGGCCAACCTCTCCCTGGGCGGCGGTCGTTGGACGGCCGCCTGCAACACGGATGCCCGTAAGCCGATCATCGACACCCTCTTCGCCCAGGGCGTCGCCACCGTCGTCGCGGCCGGCAACAACGGCTACACGAACGCCGTCAACTCCCCCGGCTGCGTGCCCTCGGCACTGACCGTCGGCTCGACGACGGACGACGACCAGCTCTCCAGCTTCAGCAACCGCGGCCCGCTCCTGGACATCCTCGCCCCCGGCACCGCCATCACCTCCTCCGTCCCCGGCGGCACCTTCGCCTCCAAGAACGGCACCTCGATGGCCGCGCCGCACGTGGCCGGCGCCCTCGCGATCCTGCGCCAGGCCCACCCCGGCAAGACCCTCGCCGAGCTGGAGACCCTCCTGAAGGAGGGCGGCACGCCCATCACGTACTCCGGCGCGGTCACCCCCCGCCTCAAGGTCGAGGTCCCGGCGGCACCCCTGCGCCCCCGCTTCACCGACTTCAACTGCGACACCATCGAGGACACCGTCATCGGTGACCCGAAGGCGACCGTCGGCGGCGACGCCGGCGCCGGTGTGGTCCGCGTGGTCTACGGCGGCGGCAAGGGCACGGCCGAGTTCCACCAGGACCTCGCCACCGTCCCGGACGACGCCGAGGCCGGTGACTCCTTCGGCGAGAACCTCGCCACCTTCGACCAGGACGAGGACGGCTGCTCCGACCTCGTCGTGGGCATCCCGAGCGAGGACAACGGCACGGACGCCGACGCCGGCTCCGTCAACGTCCTCTACGGTGCCGCCGGCGGCCTGACCACCGGCAAGACCGCCCTCAACCTGCTCCAGGGCACCGGCGAAGGCGCCGTCAAGGCCGCCGCGTCCGTGGCCGAGGACCGCTTCGGCCACGCCGTCGCCGCCGGCTACACCGGCCAGGGCCAGCCGTACCTGCTGATCGGCGCGCCCGGCAAGGACGTCGGCGCCGTCAAGGACGCCGGCTCCGTCTACTACCTGCGCGGGACCACCAACGTGGTGACCGACCAGAACAAGCCCGCCATGGACGGCGACAACGAGACCGGCGACCGCTTCGGCTCGACCATCACCGCCTCCGCGAACCACATCGTCATCGGCACCCCGAACGAGGCCATCGGCACCGCGGCCGACGCGGGCAACATCCAGCTGCTCACCCACGAGCTGAACGCCGGCGGCCTGCCGACCCCCCTCGTGGGCCTCAACCAGAACGACCCGCTCGTCGCCAGCCTGGCCGAGGCCGGGGACCTGTTCGGCGGCTCCCTCTCCGCCATCGCCTACACCCCGTCCGGCGGGACCTCCGCGACCGACACCCTCCTCGCGGTGGGCGTGCCCGGCGAGGGCCTGACGGTCGCCTCGGCCCCCGTCGACCACGCCGGCCAGGCCTACACCTTCCGCATCACCGGTGCGGGCGCCGTCACCAAGGTCGCCTCCATCACCGCCGAGGTCGCCGGAGTGACCGGCACGGCCGCCGCCGGTGACCAGCTCGGCCACAGCGTGGCCCTGGTCAACCTCGCCCCCGAGACCCCCGCCACCCCGGCGACCCTCGTCCTCGCGGTCGGCATCCCCGGCAAGGACATCGGCGGCGCGGCCGACGCGGGCGCGGTGCAGACCTTCGACCCGCTCGGTGCCCCCGGTGACACCGACCAGTGGATCCAGGCGGGCGACGCCTCCGGCCTGGGCGGCACCCCGACGGCCGGCCACGCCATCGGCTCCCACCTGGGCGCCACCACCTCGGCCCTGCGCATCGGCGTCCCGAACGCCACCCCGTCCGGCGCCGTCCACGCCCTCCCGTGGGGCAACACGACGGCCGGCCGCACCGGAGCCGCCGCCGCCGTCACCACCCACCAGCCCGGCCAGAACGGCCTCCCGGCCACCGGCACCGCCTTCGGCTGGTCCACCGCCTGACAACCGGGCCGCCCGGGCAACCCCCTCCCGGGCGGCCCACCCACCCACCTCGCCCCTACACCCCCACCCCTCACCCCACTGCCCGGGAGGCTCCCTGTGTCTCAGATCATCGGCTACGCCTCAGGTGTCTTCGACCTCTTCCACATCGGCCACCTCCAGCTGCTCAAGGCGGCCCGCGCGCAGTGCGACTACCTGGTGGCCGGGGTACTGACCGACGAGGCCGCCTGCCACAAGGGATTCCCCCCGGCCATCCCCCTCCACGAGCGCCTCGAGGTCGTCAGCTCCATGACCTGCGTGGACGAGGCCATCGTGGACCCGACCCTGGAGGGCCTGGACGCCTGGCAGCAGATCGGCTTCCACCGCCTCTTCAAGGGCGAGAACTGGCGGGGCACCCCCCGGAGCACCCGCTGGGAGAACGACTTCACCACCCTGGGCGTAGAGGTCGTCTACCTCCCGAACGCCCCCCACGCCCCCAGCACCAACCTCCACCGCCTGATCCAGCAACTCTGACCCACCCCCCCGGGCACAGACACCAGAGGCCCCCAGCCGAAACCGGCTGGGGGCCTCCGCGTTTGAACGCTACCGACGCAGACGGCTCGAGAGGCGCCGGGCTGTCAGTGATCGCCGCCGTTGGTGTCACCTGTGGACGTCGACGTCAAAGGCCCCCAGTCGTGATCGACTGGGGGCCTTTGCGCTTGTGCCCTCGGCAGGATTCGAACCTGCGACACCCGCTTTAGGAGAGCCGTGCTCTATCCCCTGAGCTACGAAGGCGGGTGTTTGGTCTGTGTCGGCAATCACCTTACCCGATAGGGGTGGTGAGCATCTACGGGCCGCATTCCCCCAGGTCAGGCCGCGTGTGAAGGGTCCGAGCGGGAGCCGTGACCTTCCTGTTCCTGCCCACGTCTTCCCTGCCTTTCCTTGATCTTCCTTCCCCTTCTGTCCCCCGTCTGTCCCCCGCCGTTCCCCGGTTCTGTCCCCCGCCTGTCCCCCCGGCCCTGGTCCACCGTGACTGTGCATTGAAGTTCCGGGTGGCGTATTCGCAGGTGAGAGGTCGTCTTCCAGAGTGCTGACGACCGCAATCAGTTCGCGATCCCTGGGTGATGAACACGCGATGTGCATCTCAGCCGGGGAGGATCATGCGCTGGAGGCGTACGTCCCACGTGCACTCGCGGTAGAGCCGGTTCAGGTCGTATGCCGCGTCTTCATCGTCGGCGTTGCAGGGCTCGGAGCCGTCGGCGCCGTCGCGGTAGTAGAAGCCGTACTCCTCGCACTCCTCATCGCCGGGCCAGCGTCCAGACCAGAGCGTGAGGCAGCCGGTCCCGGGGTGGTTGCAGTCCCTGCGCTGGCGTCCGGTGAGGGCGCATCGCGCGAGGGTGCACCTGTCGGTGTGGAGGTGGCCGGGGTGTGCGTGGCACTTCGGGCAGGTGTTGCTCTGGGGGTTGGTGGACGGCTCGGGTTCGGGTGCCGGGTCGAGCTGGAGCCGGCCGAGCCAGAGTGATTGGAGGTGCTGGTCGAGTTCGCGGCCGTCGGCGACGGAGTGGATGTCGAGGGTGCGGTGGAGGAGTTCGCGGAGGTGGATGGCGGGGAGTTGGCTGAGGGCCCAGTGGAGGGTGAGGCTTCCGTCCTTGTGGCGGGTGATCCATCGGGTGCGGGCGCGCCAGGACACCTTGAGTTCGATGTCGGGTTTCGTGGTGAGTTGCGTGATCCGGCGGCCGTGGTTTTTCAGCCATTCTCGGGTCTCGTTGGCGTAGAGGTTGATGAGGGTTCGGCGGGCATCGTCCTCGTTTGTCGCGGCGTGGTGGCGGAGGTCGAGGGTGGGGCCGAGGTCGGGGTGGGTGTAGGCGATGGCGGCGCTGGCGCCGGGCTCCTGTCGGGTGATGCGGAGGGTGTGGGGACGGCCGAAGAAGGGGAAGGTTTCGCCGTTCTTGATGGTCTTGGTCGGGTTGTCGGGTGCGGTTTCGCAGAGGTGGGTGAGCTGGCGGTATATCCAGCGGCGTCGGCGGTTGACGAGCTCGTGGGCTTCTTCGTCGGTGGTGGTGTCGGGGCCTCGGACGATGATGTTGCCGGTGCTGGCTACGTCGAGTTCGAGGGTGGTTCGGTTGCTGGTGCGGATGGTGACGGAGACGCCGTTGATGTTGATGGCGCGTTCGTTCAAATAGGTCACTGCATATCCCCTGTCTGGGGTTGATGGGCGCGGATGTTGGCGCCCCGAGGATGGATTCCGGGGGGCGGAATTTGGTGCCGCCCCCCAGCCGGGCGGCCTCTACTCGTCACCGCAGGGAACGCAGATGGTCGCGGTGCAGCTGGCGCAGTGCCGCTCAAGCTGGTGTCCGCATTCGTCGCAGATGCGGGGGATCGTGATCTCCATGGGGGCTCCCTCTGTGGTGGTCCTGTTATATCGAAATTCTACTATGCTTAGAGGGGGTGTCAACTGGCCGGAGGGCCACCGCGAGGGGGCCTCTACCTTGCTCTCGCCGTGGCCTCGGCTTCGGCGAGGCGCGCACGCGCCGCCTTCAACGCACGTCGGGTCTCCGCGAGCTTGGCTGCCCTCCGTATCTCAAGGTCCCGGAGCCTGGCCACCTGCCTCTCGCAGTGCTCCAGGTGCGCCGCGTCGATGACGGCGCCAGGCCTGTGCGGCGAAGGGGCCCTCCGCGGGGTGATCGTCGAACCCCTCAGCTCCGCGAATTCCATGAACTCGCCCTCCACCACGTACTTGGTTCGGCGGGTCCTTGGACCTGTCTCCAGGACGAGCTTGGGGAAGTCGGCGTGCCGGGCAGCCCAGTTACTGACTGCTGACCGGGTTACTCCGGCGAGCTTGGCGCCGGCTGCGAGGTGGATGAGTTCCTTCTCCCTGCCCTGGAACTCAGGCCGGTGCCAGGTCGTGGGCATGGTGCTGTCCGTGGTGTTCAGGTTCTCGTTCATGGTCTGCCTTCGGGTGTGCGCCCGGCGGCGGCCTCGGTGAGGCCGCCGCCGGGGATGTGGGGGGAGGGGTTCTACTTGGACTTCTTCGGGCGGGGCTTGTACTTCTCGATGCCCTCCGCCAGGACCTCGGTCTCGACCTCGCTCAGCTTGTAGCCCTGCTCCTTGAGGAACGACAGCCAGGTCACCGTGTCCTGATCGATGTGGCGCCATGCACCGTCGTGCATGACCTCGCTCTCGAACATCGCTGCCACCTGGGCCAGCAGCAGGCGCCAGCGCCGCGTCTTCGCCGTGGTGGCGATCACCGGCCCGTACGGGTTGGCCACACGGTCCCAGTGGCTGAGCCCTTCGTTCGGGTCCGCCATGTTGAGGAAGGAGCTGATCAGATCCGTCTTCGGGCGGGAGGCCGCCCGGCCGTAGTTGGCGGAGGCCCCCGTGATCGTGGACAGGATCAGCACCCACGTCGCGTCGTTGGCCTCGCCGCCGGCCGCGCAGAGCTGGCCGATGTACTCGCGGCGCACGTCGCGGGCCGTCCTCCACGCCTTGTTGTAGCGCCGCACCTTGCGGACGGCCTCCAGCATCTCCGGCGTCGACTTGGGGGCCTTCGCCGCTGCGGACTCGGAGTCGGTGAGTTCGTGGTCGTACCGCTTCCAGTCCGCGCACAGCCACTCCACCTCGGTGTCGCCGGGAACCAGGGCGACCGCGTGGCCGGGGCACTCCTGGTGCAGTTCAGCCGTCATGGTGTTGCCGATGTCGCTGACGAGGTCGCTGAGGCGGCGCGAGGTGCCGTGCTCGCGGTTCGCGTTCCAGGCGACGACCGGGATGCCCTTGGCCTTGAAGCCCTCGACGAGGCGGGCCCGCTCCTCCTCGTCCTTCTGCTTCTGGCGGAGCTCGGCGAGGGCGTGTGCCCAGTGGCCGCGTGAGGAGTCACCCGCTTCCGTGTCCTTCCTCTTGGCGCCCTTGAGGGTGGTCAGGGCACCCCCGAGGGTCTCGACGGAGTGGTAGTCGGCCATCTCCACCAGGTCGAAGGCGGCGGCGTTGGCTTCGCGCAGCGCGCGGTCGCTGAGCTTGGCGGCCTGCGGGGCGGCGGCGACCTCCTCGGGCTTGATGCCCAGGGCGCGGGCGGCACGCTTCTTGCGCAGCTTGCCGACCGGCATGAGGGACAGCTGTTCTGCGGCGTCGAGGACATCGAGGGCGGTCGCCTGGCGGCGGTGGACGTTCTCGATGACGGACAGGGCCAGGGCCTCGTCGTCCACGTCGCGGAGGTCCTCGCGGACGATGGCCGGCACGAGGCGGATCGGCTGTCCCGCTTCTATGGCTCGCTCGGCGGCGATGATCGCAGCCTTCATGCGGCGCTGGCCGAAGACCACGCCGAGGGCGCCGTCCTGCGCGCCGGTCTGCGGGCGCAGCAGCAGAGGGGCGTTGACGCCGAACTCCACGATGGAGTCGATGAGTGCCTGGTCGGGCTCGGTGCCGTTGTCGTCCTCGCCTCGGGTCTTGCGGTGGTTGAAGGGGTCGATCACCAGCTCGCGGGGGTCGTACCAGCCGAAGTGGCCTTCGTAGGCGGCGATGGTGGTCGGGGTGGTGGGCTCGATCGCGGTAGCGGTCATGGTCTTCGTCCTTACGGGTGGGGGTGCGGGCGGGGTCGCCGCCCGCACCGGTGGGGTCTTGTCAGGCGCTGGTGGTCGTCGTGCGGGTCGTGGCGCGCTTGGTGGCCCTGGGGGCCCCGGCGGCCTTGGCGGTGCGGCGCACGGTGGTGGGCTTCGCTGCTGTGGCTGCCTTCTTCGGCTTGGCCGCGGGGGCCTTCCTGTGCTTCGCGGCGGGCGGGGCCGTGCGCGTGGTGTCGGCGGGCGGGTCGCTCGGTTCGGCGGTCTCGTCGACGGTCGGGGTGTCCTGCGCGGGCTCGCTGCCGGCCGGGGCCCGTTCGGTGTCCGCGTCCGGCGGCGGGTGGGGGGGTTCCGCTCTGCTGGAGCTTGGGCCGGTGGCCGTCGAGGGCGGGGAGCAGGCGGTTCTCGATGGCCTTGAGGAGGGTGTCGCTGGTGGCTTCGGAGTCGCTGAAGACGGCTCCCGCGTTGTAGGTGGGCTGGCCTTCCATGTGCAGGGAGGTCTGGGCGCCGACGCCGTCCCACAGCCGTCGGACGCTGATGGTGTGGCCTGCGGTGTGGTCGAAGCTGATGGCTTCGGCGTCGGTGGTGTCGTCGGACTTCGTCCAGGTGTCGCCGAGCCGGGCGGCGATCAGGTCGCCCAGGATGTAGAGGTCGACGAGGGACAGGCGGGGTGCGGTGTCGGTGCTCATGTGGTCTTCTCCGAAGGGTGGTTGGTCTAGCTGGGCTGGCAGGCTGCGCGGATGGTCTCGGCGGCGTCGTGAGGCAGGCCGGTGAGGGCTCCGGTGGCCGTGTATCCGGCGAAGACCACCTCGCCCTGGATCAAGTGCGGCAGTGGAGCGGCGAGTTCGTCCACGGCGCGGGCGGCGTGGATGTTGGGTTCCTGCCAGTCGCGGTGGGCGCGGGCCAGGATCACGATGTCGGGGTCGGTGGGCTGCCGGATGAAGTCGACGGCCTGGATGTTGTCCAGGAGGGCGCGGCCGATGATCCGGATCTGCTGGCTGTGGACGGTGCCGATGTCCAGCTCGCGGATGTTGCCGTTGAGGTCGATCCGCAGCGCGATCTCCGGTCCGGTCACGGTGTGCTCCTCCTGGTTGTGGCTGGTGGCTTCCCCCTCAGCTCATATCTAAATTCTACTATGCTTGAGGGGGGTGTCAATCACATCGCCGCAGGTCAGGGGTGGGGAAGCTAGGTCATGCACCAGCCGGAATCGCAGCCGACATCCATCGGCAGCTCCTCCTGTGCCGCCGTCACCGCCTCTGCCAGGGGGCGGCCGGTCCGTGTCAGGAACACCGGGTCGCGATCCAGGGCGGCCCGCCGGGCGATCAGCGTCTCCTCCAGCTCGCAGGCGCGCTCGAACAGCACCGGCCGGTCCCGGAGCAGCTCCGACCAGCCCGCCAGAGACTTCAGCGGACAGAACCAGCACGCCGACTTCGACGGAAGTTCGAGACCCTCGTCGGCAATGACGGACAGGCAGTCCGTCCGGCGCATCCGCAGGTCCAGCAGGGGGTAGGTGATCCGCTCGTACTTCTCGACGTGCCGGTTCGAAGCCCGGCTGATCTCGTCCAGGGAGATCCCGATCCCCACCTCCGCGGGCGCACCCGGGCCGGCGCCGCGCTCCCTCAGCCACCTGCCCGTCACCGAGATCTTGAAATCCTTGGTGCACGAGCGAGTCCCCGGGGCCCCGTTCGACATCCGCACGGGGATCGGCAAGGACCGCGAGCCCGGCCGCATCAGCCGCCCCCACAACGTCTCACGCCGCCCCGAACGCGTGACCCGATCCAGGACATGCAGGTCGAGGCCGTGCGCGCGGGCGTACGGGGCGGCGACCCTCTCCACATAGTCGAGCGTGCGCGGGTCCTCGCTGTCCGCGCCGACGTTGGCGAAGAGGAAGGTGCGGTGCGGAATCTGGCGGCGGGCCGCAAGGACCATCAGCCCCATGCTCTGGGCGCCTCCACCGAAGCTGATCGCCTTCACGCTGCCACGACCTGCTCGAACAGCTGCTGCGTCCGCCGGATCCCGGCGATGATGCGCGCCTTGCCCAGTATCTCGTCCCGGTGGGCTATCACGGCGCGAGCCTGGGCCTGGGCGTCCTCGACGGCGCGCGGGTTCGCCAGAGCGTCATCGCAGGCCACGGTCACCCGCATGCCCATGCCCCAGACGATCATGTTGACGGCCGCGCACGCGGCGGCGATCTTGTCGATGTCGACCATCGACCACTGGAAGTCGGCCGGGTCGAAGCCGAGACGGCGAAGCCGCTGGGCGGCCGCGCGCAGCAAGCCGCCACTCCCGCCGGCCGGGTCGTAAATGTGCTGGCCTGCCTCCGGCTTCTTCGCCTCCATCGACACCATGACCGCCACCTCGGCCAGCCCGTCGGCCACCGACGCGGGGGTGTGGTACTCGCCGAGGCCCTGCTGGGCGCTGTTGCTGCGCAGCAGCATCATCACGTGCGACAGGGTGTCGGTGTGGGTCCGCTCGTACGGGTCGGCATGCCCGGTCAGATCGAGGATGCCGCCCTTCAAGGCGGCTTGCGTGACGGCCCGGACGGCGTAGATGCGGTGTTCGTCGACGGTTCTTCCGTCGTTGAGCCACTCGTGGAGGATGCGGGCCCGCTCGATGAGATCGGGTCGGTGTGCCCAGTGCTGCGCCCAGATCTGGCGGTACATCTCGATCAGCTCGCCACCGTTCAGGCCGAGGATCTGCGCCTTGAGGTCCGGTCCGGCGGAGTCCTTCTGCCGCACAAGGGCGAGAGCGGCCACGAGCCCGATCGGAACGGCGATGTCCGGGCCGCCGTGTGCCCGGTTCCACGCCCCGGTGACGGCCTCACCGAGGGCGAAGGCCTTGGCGTGGAGATCGTGCGTCCCTGTGGGCTTCGGCTTGGGCTCGGACGGAAGTGGCGGAGTCGCGGCAGCGGTTGCGGTGGGAGCGGGCCGCGGAGCCGGGGCCGGTTTGGCCGCGAAGGTCTGAGGCACCGGCGAGGTCTCGGGCTCGGCGTTCGCGAAGAGATCCAGTTGCAGGGACACGGCTTCTCCTTGGTGAGGGGGTGCTGAAACGGGTCGCCCCGCCCCGCCGGGGAGGCGGGGCGGGTCGGGAGCCGGAAGGAGTCCCTTCCAACTCGTATCGAAATTCTACTATGAATAAGGGGAGGGTCAACCTCCCCGAAATGGGCTCGGGCAGGTCAGCCCTCGTCGACCCAGACCATTCCGTAGGGGGTCTGCCGAAGCATCGACATCGCCGCCTTGTGGATGTCCTCCTGCATGGCCACCCAGTTCACCGCGCCGAAAGTGTCGCGGTACGCCTCGATCTCCCACTGCTGCGGGGAGCCGTTGAGGCTGGCCATGATCTCCGGGAGGCCATCCCCGTGCCCGATCAGCCGCTCACGGAACTCCGCGTGCGCGTCCGTCAAGAGCTCCCGCCATGCCTCGTCACGGGGGCCGCGCCCGAGGTCGGCGCCGGATGTCCAGCCATGGAAGGCTGATACCGCACCGACCTCCCGCAGGGCCGCCCAGGCGACCGCCCTCTCCTTCGAGCGGAGGACCGGCACGTACGTCAGCTCGTACAGCTGCGCCTGCGGCCAGTCGTCGCCGGGCGAGGTCGTGCTCGCGGCGTCGTGCGGCGCCGCCGCCTCCGAACGCGCCCAGCCGCGGGCGCCCATGCGGCGAGCGGGCACGATGCTGCGCCACTCCAGAGAGGTGTCCGGCTTGCGGAAGCGGGCGCGCCATACGCCTCCCGTCGGCGCGGCGTCCCGGCCGGCGCCGCTCACCGCCCGCCCTCCAGGAGGGTGATCTTCGCGTCGAGCTTCGTCTTCCACCGGCTGTACGCTGCCGGGTCGCAGGTGCGCAGCTGCTCCATCAGCAGCACAGCCCTGGCGGCGTGGGTGCTGCGCTCCCGCGGGGTCACCGGCACGTGAACCCCGGAGGGCCACGAGGGGACCTCGGAGTCCGGAGCGGCCATGGCCACGCGCCAGTTCAAG
Organism: Streptomyces sp. TBY4; assembly: GCF_024213195.1. GTDB lineage: Bacteria > Actinomycetota > Actinomycetes > Streptomycetales > Streptomycetaceae > Streptomyces. Next base: position 102,621 of record NZ_JANAVF010000019.1, read on the forward strand.
TTGGCCTCCAGAAGCCCAGGCGTCTGGGAGGTGATCGGCTCCGCCTCCATCGCGTTGAGGAAGTCCGAGTGCGCGGGCATCTCGAGGATGGGTCCGCCCGCGCAGTTGTCGGGCATCTCCACCCACACGCGCTGGCCGTACGTCGGATCCGGCGCGACCTCCAGTACGTATCGGTTGTAGGCCAGCCATGTGCCGCAGGTGGTGGACAGGTACAGGACGCTCACGCGGTCGCCCATCTTGTACGGGGTCATGTGACTGCTCTCGGGTCGGGGCGGGTCAGGATCGGGGGAAGGCCCTCAGTGCGGCACGGCCGCGCCGGGCTGTGGCCGGGCAGGGGCCGAGCAGGTGTTCCGTGAGCGCAAGGGCCTTCGCCTGCTCGCCGTCGTTGTGGGCGAGGAGCAGCAGGTGGGCGGCCGCGAAGAACTCCTGCGCGGTGACGGCGTGACGGACCCGGCAGGTGCAGGAGCCGCTGTCAGTCGAGGTGAGGGCTTCCAGGAGGCGAGGGAACTCGGCCTTCGGGGCGCACCCGGAGTGCCTGCCCGGCGGCTGGGCTCGCCGCAGGTGGCTGTAGAAGCGGACGCCCTGCCAGCCGCACAACATGCAGGCCACGGGCCAGTTCACATCGGCCCCCCGGGTATCCCCCCAGTGGGGCCCATCCCAGGGCGTCGATACGGGCAAGGGCCAGCGCGGCGGAGGTCACGTTGCGGGGGCTGGGCGGGAGTTCGAAGAGGTGGGCGTTCAGGTAGTCGGTATCGGGCATGCGCGTCTCCCTGGAGTGGATGTTTGGAGGGCGGCGAGGGGGTGGTGGAAAGGGCCACCCCCTCGCCTTATATATGAATTCTACTATGTATGAGGTGGGGTCAAGCCAGCTCAACCCACCGGGCAGCCCTCTACGTGACCGGCTTCTCCGCGGACGCTGGGGCGGGCTCGATGGCGCGGACGATGCCGCCGTCCCGGTGGACGGTCCAACTGTTCCGGAAGGCGTATCCGTGCTCGATCAGCAGCTCGGCGATCTGAGATTGCAGCGTTCCCGACCACTCGGGCGCGATGCACGTCGGGTCCACCGGTCCCGGGATGGTCACCGGCGGGTGATCCCTGTGCGGCTGGCCACGGCCGTTGAGCCACGTGACCCTCCCCACGCGCGAACCCGGCCTGCATTCGAGCTTGATCCGCTTCGGGCCCGCGGGGGCACTGCGCTGCTTCGGCTTCTTCGCCTTCGCCGCCGCCTGCGCCTCGCGGATGAGGCCGGCCGGGGCCGCCTCCGAGGCTTCGCGGGCGGACTTCGTGCCCGGCACCACGCCGTCCGCGAGGAAGACGCGCATCGCCTCGCCCGGGCATCGCCCCTGCACCTGGGTGTAGTCCGCGGAATGCGACCCGACCCGACCGCCGTCGAACGTGGCGTCCTCCAAGGTCATCACCCGCTTGGGGGCCAGCCGCAGATTCCAGGCGACCGACAGGGTCTTCGGGTTGACCCTTTTCACCTCGTACCAGGAGTTGAGGTAGAGCACGAAGTCGCCGGGCGCGAAGTCGTCGGGCTCCCAGAGCTTCACCCCGTCGGCCTTCGCCTTCTCGATCACCTCCTCCCAGTGGGCGATCTCCTCCTTCAGGTCCCGGACGTACCGGGAATGCCGGTCGCCCGTGTCCCAACCCTTCTCGGCCGCTTCCGAATGGTGCCGAGCCTGCTGGCGCAGGTCGGCGCGCAGCTTCTCCAGCCGCCGTAGGGTGCGCTGCGGGTTGTTCCGGTGCGTCTTGAAATTCTCGGCCGCCCGGGTGCGGTCGGCCCAGTAGCCGGCCCGGTCGGCCTCGGCTATCCCGGCCCGCATGTTGCTGTCGATCCGCGCGGCGTCCCGGCGGGCGCGGCCCTCGCCGGAGTAGCCGACGGGGATGGGCTGGCCGAACGGGATGCGCCTTGCGATCTGGCGGGCCGCGTCGAGCCGGGCCCCGGAGGAGAGGCTGGCGCGGTCCGCGCGGTCGCCGTACCTCTCGGCGCGGTCGTCGGCGCGCTCCTCACGGTCGGCCTCCGCCTCCTTGAAGGTGCGCCGGGTGTCCTCGTCGATCTCGACCGTGACCTCGTGACCGGCCTCGCGGAGCGCGGCGGCCGCGCTGTTGATCCGCCAGGTGTCGGCCTCCTTGTCCCGGGACTGGCGGATGTAGAGGCTGCCGAGGGAGCGGGAGAACCAGAAACCGTGGTCCCGGACGATCTCGAAGACGCCGTCCCCCTTCCGAGAACCACTGAGAAGCGTGCCTTCGAGGCGAGTATGGGAAATCGTGATGGTCACGATGAAGTTCCTTCCGATCCGATCTGGGTGAGTCGGCCGACGGGGTGCCAGCCTGCGTAGAGGATGTGGATGACGGGGTCGTCCGCGGTGAGCTCGCACAGCGTTCCCCAACGGTGGGCCTGGACCTCGGTCACGAAGAAGGCCACGGTGTCCCCGGCCTGGTCACGGACGTTCTCACCGTCCTCCTGGCGTAGCCACACGCGGGACCCGGCGTTCATACCGGCCACCCGTCGGACATGTGGACCGCGAGGGTCAGGGTTGCGACGAGCGATATCTCCAAGTCGTCCCGGTCGAAGGCGAGTGACTGGGCGACCAGGAAGTGAGGGCCGATGCGGTGCGCGAAGTGGGCCCGCTCGGTCATGCCGGCCCGAGCTGCTGCGTCCGCGGCCTCTGCCAGGTATGAGGCGTAGCGCAGGGCATCGTCCTCGGCCTCGCCGAGGAACGCGCCGCGGGCCTCCCACGCTGCCTGGAGGAGCAGCGTCCGGCGCGTCTCCGGCCCGGTGTGCTGCCACAGCTCCAGCAGCCCGCCGTCCTTCGCGAGCTCAAGAGGCGTACGGGGTTCGGCGGGTACGCGCAGGAGCGTAGCGGCCGTGATCAAGGCGGTGCGGGTCGTGTAGAGGTCGAACACCTCTGGCTCCATCCGGGGTTGTAGGTGCGGGCGGCCCGCAGGCGTCGCGCCGGTCACTGGTCGAAGGGGATGAGCGCGGTCATCGCCAGGGACAGCTGGTGGGAGACCTCAAGGTCGGGGCCGAAGGCGAGGAGGTGAGCCAGGAGCATGGCCTCGTGCTTCGTCTCTACGAAGTCCTCGGCGCTCCCCGCCGGGTTGGCTGCGGCCCAGGCCCGAGCGGCGGAGGTCAGGGCGTCCGCGAGAAGGGACTCATCGGTGCCGTCCTGCACGATTTCGACGGAACGAGCCGACCAGCTGATCAAGAGCAGGACGGTCTGGCGGTCCTCAGGGGACAGCCCCCACCAGGTCATCCGCATCTGCGGAACAGCAGCGAGCAGCCGGTGGGCGTGGGGGTGCGGGCTGGCTGCCAGGTTCCGGGCCGTGTTGCGGAGCTGTTCAAGGAGTACGGCAGTCATGGGGCTACTCGATTCCGGGCGTGACGGGCGTGGTGTCGGCGAGCTGGCCTTCGATGGCCCAGCGGGGGTGAGGGTCATCGGCGGGCACCGCTGCGCGCGCGGGACGGGTGCACGAGGCGGGCCGCAGCCATCAGGTTTTCGGCCTCGCACCGACGCCCGAGCTGGAGGAGCGCGCCGACCTCGAACATCGTCAGCCAGCTGCAGGCCGGTATCGCGGCGGCGAACTCCTCGTAGTCCTGGCCGTGCTTGTGGCCCGGCCGGCGCGACCAGGCGCGGCGGGCGACGGTGTGCGCCAGGGAGGCGGCGCTCTGGGTCTGCGCGTTGCTCAGGTTCAGCGTTGCGATGATCTCCGCCGTCCCGAGGAGCGGCAGGTGCTTGAAGGACATGTGGTTCTTCCGAGTCCAAGAGGTGTGGGCGGCGCGCCCGTGCGGGCGCGCCGAGGGGTTCAGTCGTTGGCCCAGCCGAAGAACAGCCAGCCGTTCTCGGCGCTGGACGTGGTGACCGGCAGAGCTCCCGCCGGTCCCCACTTGTCGTCGATACGGGGGTCGTTGGCGGAGATGAGTTCCAACGCCCAGCCGATGGCGTAGGCCTCGGAGCGGCGGACGTCATCGATGACGACGTAGTGGTCCTTCTCGGCGATGGATCCGCTACAGCCCCCGGAACCGTGCTCGTGCAGGGCTTCGTTGCGGGTCTTCATGAAGGCCTTGGCTACGTCGTCTCCGGTGACGACGTCGAAGAAGGTGATGGCGCCCATCGGGGTCTCCAGGTGGTGTGGCGGGTGGCGGCATGGCGCGGCCCGCCCCGGTGGCGGGGCGGGCCGGGGAGAAGTGCGCTCAGCGGATACGGACGCGGCTGCGGTTGGTGCGCATCGGGCTCGCCGGGCGGCACAGGGCCGGGGCGGGAGCGCGGCGGACCTCGGCCAGCAGCCGGTCGACCGGGTTCAGGACGGGTGCCGGGGCCGCCGTGACGTTCGCGACCGCTTCCTCGAGCACCTCGATGCGGATGGTCGGGAACTGCTCGCTCCAGCGGCTCATCGCCTCGCCGTCGGCTTCGTCCAGCCCGGCGGCCACGGCGAACTCCGCCCACTGGACAGCCATGTTGACCGAGGCCCACGTGAGCGTGACTTCCGCCTGCTGCTCGGTGATGGCGTAGTTGCGGGCGACGTGCAGGACGGCGATCGGGTCGGGGATCGGGATGCTGTTCACGGGTTTCCTTCCGGCTGGTCATCGGACGGGGCTTCCCCCCTTCCTTGTATCTAAATTCTACTATCTTTAGAGGGGGTGTCAATGCAAAGCCGCAGGTCACAGGCCCGATGTGTCGACGCTAGGCTGCGGCTGGCGCGGCCTTGCGGGCGCTGAGTGCGCCCCGTTTGCGGATCGTGGCGGCCCCCGCGGCGCGGGACTCTGCACGCTGCGCTGTCACGCGGCACTGCCCACAGAGGGGCTCGCCGTTGCGCCTGTGCCCCTTGACGCCGCTGCTCTCCCCGCACACGCCGGCCCGCGAGGGCAGCCCCTTCGGGAGGGCCGGCGCCGACGCTGCCGAGGCGACGACCCTTCCGTTGATCCACACCCGCGCGGAGCACACGCCATCGAACTGCGAGCCCTGCGGCCGAACCCGGTCGTAGCATTCGGCCAGCACCGGGCAGCCCAAGCAGGTGCGCACCAGGGGCTCGGTGAGCTCGCCCAGCTCCTTGGCGGACTTGCGGGTGGCGGGAGGGTCGAAGACGAACTCCTCGACGCCGACGCACGGCGCCAGGTCCATCCAGGACGTCGTGGCGGTCGAATTGATCACGGCTGGCACCTTCTCGGCGGGCGGGCGGGGCGGTTGGGTCAGAACAGGGCGGGCTGGGGGTGCGGCGCGGGCGTGATGGCCTCCTTGGCCGCCGACGCCCTCAGGGCCAGGCGTGCGGCGGTGCGCGACCACGGCTCGTAGGCGAGGGCCCGCCACGCCTCCGGGTCCCGGAAGGGGGTCGGTCCGCGGTGGTAGGCCCGCTCGTGCCCTCCCTCGTCGTCCACGGCCTGGCGAAGTGCTCCGTAGCGCACGGGAGTCAGGCGTTGGTCGATCAGTTCGGAGGCGTCGACCCAGGCCACGAGGCCCGACCTGATCCCCGCGGGTGCCTCGACCTCGTAGGTGAAGCCGCGCGGGGCCCGGGTCCAGGTGCACAGGGCTCCCGCCTCCGGCTCGCCGGGCACGCGGCGCATCCGTAGCCGCCGGCCGGGGTCCAGGAGCTGCTGCTCACCCCACTGGGCGCGCTGGTAGTTGTACGGCAGGTCCACGAACGCGGCGAGCTGTGCCGGAGTGAAGAAGTCCCGGACTGCCATCCGGACGTCGTCACCGGTGAGCGCCGTGCCGACAGCCGGGGCGGCGGCGGGAGGCTCCATGAAACTACTCCAGGTGATGAGTAGTGGCCTATTTCTAGGCCACTACACGCGGTTGAAGGGTCAGGCGTACTGGAGCAGGCGGGAATCGGCGAACTCCTGCTCCCGTACCTGCTCAAGCACGGCCGTCAGCGCGAAGCTGACCTGCCAGGGCATCGCGGTCATCGACAGTCCGAGTCGGGGCCGGCGGTCGGTGAACTCCCGTACGGAGACCAGCGTCCACCCCTGCGTTCCCTGCTGCTTCTGTGCTGTGACCTGGAAGTGGTCGACGTAGAGGTGGATCGTCGGCCGCCGGGTGGAGCTCTTGACGTGGATCTCCCAAGAGCGGGTCAGGGCGTCCACCAAGTACTCCGGCGTCACGGTGGCGCGGCCCTGGCTGATCTGAGGCTGGTTCATGCGTTCTCTCCAAGAGGCATCGCGGGCCCCTCCCGCGTTATCTAAATTCTACTACGTGGGGTAGGGGTGTCAATCAGGCGACGGCGTCAGGATACAGAAAGATCGTGGCCTATTTCTTGTTCCGGGGGTTCACCGAAGCCGAGGCCTCCTTCGCTGCCCGCGACCGCACACGGATCTCCGCGATCGCATCCCTGGCCACCGACGACAACGGCGCCCCGTCGGAACGGACTTCGTTCAGCACCTTCTCGTCTCGGGCCCGCTCCCGCGCACGAGCCGCCTCCTTCTTCGCCCGCTCCTCATCCGCCCGCTGCTGACGAGGGCTCGTCCCGCAGCCACGGCAGGACCGCCCACCGCCCTCCGGATGCGCCGAGCACCGCCCCGGCTCCTGCGGCGCTGCCGGGGTCTCTTCTGCTGCGGCAGCGGGCTCCCCAGCAGCGCCAGCTGCGGGGGTTGGGGGGTTCTTCTTTGAGTACTTGCTCTGGTTACTACCTATAACCCCGGGCGAACCAGCGGCCGGAGAACCAGACCCCGGCGAACCGAACCCCGAAAACCCGGTTTCGGTGCCGACCTCACCCTCAGCCCCCGGCCCGGCCGGACTCGGCCCCGCCGGAGCCGGGCCCCCGGCCTTCCGCCGGCGTGCCGCCCGCCGCTGCTCCGCCTCCCGGAACTCCTCCGCCGCCCACTCCTGCGCCTGGTCGTAGACCTCGGTGACCCGATGGAACGTGCCGTCCGCCAGGCGCTCGGTCACCACCCGGTAGTACCCGGCATCCCGCAACTCCCGCAGCGCCGTCCTGACCGCCTCGATGCCCTCCTTGCCCGCCTTCGAGATCCGATCGGCGGCAACCTTCCACGAGTCCGGCTTGGCCAGCAGGTACGCCAAGATGCCCCGGGCCCGGAAACTCAACCGCGCATCCTCGAGCGTGGCCGTCGGCAGCACGGTGTACCCGGTGCTGAGGTGGCGGCGAAGAATGGTCACGGGGAGCCTCCAAGGGCATATGAGCGGTGTAGCTGGGTGCGTTGGGGTCATCCGGCCGCCCCGCACACGCGAGGCGGCCAGGGGTGCCATCAGGCGGCCGGACGGGCCTTCGAGACCTTGATCGACCGGGGCGACTTCTTGCCCGGCGCCTTGCGCATCGGCACCGTCATGCCGGCGCGGCGCATGATCCGGACCATCGCCTCCTGGTCGGGAACCATCGGCACGGCAAGGTCGGCGTCCTCGAACGCGCCGACCATCGCCTCGACGTCGGCCTCTTCCTTGTCCTTGCCGCCCTCCCACCCGAGATGGTTGGGGCCGTAGTTGCCCTCAGGCGAGTCGTCGACCATGGCGCGGACGAGCTTCTTCACCTGCTCCGCCTCCCTGCCGCGCTCGCGGGCACGGACGTAGCGGTCCAGGGCCTTCGCCCGGTCCTCGTCGTCGTGAATGAGCAGGGTCTGTGCTGGAGTCCCCGGGGCCGCGTCGGGCCAGCACGCGGACAGGAAGGCGCAGTTGTCGCAGATCGCGGACAGCTGCGGCCCGTCATGGTCGCGGCGCAGCTCCTCCGGAGCCGGGGCCTCGATCACCCGGTCCACCCACCAGCGCGCCTCCGCCGCCAGCCACTGGTCGAACGGGAACTCCTCGACGTGCTCCTCGCCCGTGTCACGGTTGACGAACCGGAAACGGATCCGCTCGACCTGGACCGGCCCGAGCCGGTGCAGGTACCGCTGACCGGGGATGTCCGCGAAGCCCACCGTGCACAGCAGGCTCGCGTACAGCAGGACCTGCCGCATCTCGGCGGCCGTGGGCCCGAAGCGCACGACCCGGTCCCAGATCCGGCCCGACTTCGTCTTCACGTCCTCGACCGTCAGTTCCGCGGCGGCAACCTTCGGCCGGTGCCGCTTCGGGAGGCGCCCGGCTGTCGCCGCGTCCAGCTGCACGACATCGATGTGCCCGCGGATCGTGTCGTCCTGGACCGTCCGCTCCACCAGCCACCCGTACTCACGCCGCGCGTCCTCCAGCAGGCCCGTGTGGATGTACGTGCCGAGGATCGCGGTCTTCTTGTCGGGGGTGTTGGTTCGGGGAGTGCCCGCCAGGATGTACCCGGCCCGGCGCATGCAGATCGTGTCCGACGCCCCCAGCTGGGTCTGTACCGACCGGGGCCGGCGTGCATCGGCGGCGTGCGCGGCCTCCCAGATGGAAACCTGCGAGCGGGCGCGGGGCCTTATGGCCGTTGTGGTCATGAACAAGCTCCAAGAGGTGCGCCGGGCCCGCCCATCGAGGCGGGCCCGGCGAAGCGAGGTAGGGGAGGGGATCAGGCGGCTTCGTGTTCGTCGAAGGCCGTTCCCGGCGGCGGCTCCTCGCCGTCCTCGGCTGCGGCAGCCCGCAGGCGCGCGGCATCGCTCGTCGGGTCCACGAGCGGCTTCGGGTTCTGCAACGCGACGGCCTTTTGCTCGATGGAGGCACGGATCACCAAGATCTCCTCGCGGCTGAGGTTCTCGTTCCCCTCGATCTGCTTCCACAGCTTCTTCAGCTCGCCCACGCCGGCAGCGGCCGCCTCGTTGACCTTCGGCAGCCACGCCTGCGCGAGGTCACCCGTCAGTTCGGGTGTCGCCCTCGGCTGGTTGTGGATCGCGCAGCCCATCCACCCGAACACCAGCTGCTCGATGGTCAGGTCCGGTGCGTTCTTCGGCTCCCCGCCTCGCGGCACCTCGAACTTCAGGGAGCGGGCGCCGATGATCTGGGGGTCCTCGTTGCGGCGCAGCCGAACCCAGACCGTCGAATCGAAGGCGAGGGACTTGTGGCCTTCAACCCGCCAGTCCTTGGTGCGGGGGATCGGGTCGCCGTTGCCGTCGACGGCAGTGACCTCCTTGCCGCGTGCGAGAAGGATCACGATGCCCGGCATGGTGCGGACGAGGTACATGACCTTGTTCCACCGCTCGGCGGCGTCGTTCCACAGGTTCATGGACGGCTTCACCTCGGCGTCCGGGTCCTTCCGCAGCTTGTTCTGGCCCGAGATCGAGCGCCTGGCCCGCTCGTTGGTCCAGTTCACGAGCATCCGCCACAGCATCGACACCGAGTCGATGACGAGGACCACCGGCTTCTCCTTCGCGGCGGCCGCCCGCTTCGCCTCGGCGTGCACGGCCTCGATCTGGCCGAGGATGTCGCGGTAGCTGCCGTTGTGGTCGATGAGCAGGTAGTCCGCGCCGGGCACGTTCACGTACTCGTCGGCGGTGTCCTCGCCGAGCTCCAGCCAGTACGCCTGTCCGGTCTTCTTGGATCCGGTGAACGTGGCGGCCGTGTGGCTCTTGCCGGCCTTCTCCTCGCCTTCGAGGAGGATCACCGGCCAGGGGATGACACCGGTCGGCTTTCGGGTGCGGAGCTTGGGGACGGGCTGGGTGGGCATGAACTACTCCAAGAGGTGTTATGTGTAGTGGCCTATTTCACGCGCTGCGGAGACCCCGGGTCTCGAACGCGGAAGACCATTCAGGGTGCCGCTCAAGCAGGAGGCGGGCGTAGCGGGACCGGTAGTCGTTGTTCAGCTTCCATGCGTCCCCGCAGGTGGCCCTGCCGTACTCGTAACGCAGGACCTCGAAGAGCATTCCGATACCGACGCGCCTCAGGCCTCGGTCGACGCAGTCGGCGGTCATGGCTTCCAGCTTCCCGAGGATCCAGGGGTTGAGCTGGTGGAACGCCTCGAAGCGATCCTGGATACTCAGCGGCTCGCCGGCCCGGTCCGGGTGACGCAGCGGCGCCATCGGCAATTCGAGCTGCATGGAAGTCATGAACTTCCCCCCTCTTGTAAGTAGTGGCCTATTTCTACGTCACTCCGGCGCGATGAACCAACCGCACCACCCTGCCTGTATCGCAATTCTACTACCCTTGGAGGGGGTGTCAATCAGTACCCGCCGAGCCGAGACGTTCGACCGCCAGCCCACGTCGGCCTGCGGATGCGAACCCAGGCAAATGGCGCAATCCTGGACCTGCCGACATCCGTAAGGAGAGCCGTCATGTCGATGCTCGACAAGCTCAAGGGCCTACTCAAGGGCCACGAGGACACAGCCCGGCAGGGCGTAGAGAAGGCCGGAGACGCGTTCGACGCGAAGACCGGGAACAAGTACCAGAGCCAGACCGACATGGCTCAGCAGAAGATCAACGAGCAGCTCGGCACCGACAAGCCCGAAGACCGCCCGCCGCAGGCCTAAGAGCGCGAGATCCGCCCTCGCCGGTCCCGAAGGACCCGACGAGGGCGGCCGGCGGCCTCAGAGTCCTCCGCCACGGCCTTCTTCCCGCGCGCCTTGAACGACGACCCCGGACCCTCGTACGTACCAGTCCGTAGCTGCTCCACCACCGACTCGTTCAACTTCCACTCCCCAGGGCTGCGGCGGGCCTCCGCGGAAACCTTCACCGTGTGCTCCGCGCCGGCGAGCACCGTGTCCAGCAGCCACAGCGACGACCCCGACAGCGAGTAGTCCGCCGCCGGCAACTGGCCGCGCGCACTCGTCCGCGCAGCCTGGCTCACCTTCACCTGGCTCACGCCGAACAGCTCCGCGTACTCCTGCGCGCCGACCAGAGGCGGCAACTCCGCAGCCTTCATCGGTTTCGACGTCGCACCCTGCTCCTCGATGAGCTTCTCCAGCAGGCCCTGATTCAGCTGCCGGCCACGACTCCCCGGCGGAAGCGCCAGGTCGATCACGAGGCCGCCCGGCCAGTACGGCTTGCCCGAGACGATCGCCGAGTCCTCATACGAGAGCACCCCGCCAGGAACCCACCGGTCACTCACGGCCGTAGGGGCGATGCCGTACACCTTGGCGATCTCCTTGCGGCCCATTACCAGCGGCTTCGCCACGACAACCCCACCTCTCTCCCGAATCTTCCATAGCAGAATACGGGTAAAGCGGCCGGGTTTGCACACGGGCCCTGGAAGCGTCCCCACCGGGCCGTTAGACTAGGGATCACACTTTCCAAGAGGTGTACGGAAACGCCCCCGCCAATCAGCCGATGCTCGGGGGTCTTTCCGTATCCGGCGCCACCAGCCGCGCGACCGGGACGCCCAGGCACTGGACGTATCCTCTTCTGCCCGTTTGTGGCGACCCGCTACGACACCTCGTGCTCCAGGTAGCAGGCACTCCCCGTCCGCCGGGCATCGGCACCGCGTCCTCACCCAACTGAAGGTGATGACCGTGGCCTCGGTGTCCCCGCCATTCCGAGTACGAGGGGGTCATCGCCTTTGAGGACGGCGATCGCCGCAGTACGGCGGCCCTCAAGGCTTTCGGCATCGGTGCGGATGACGAGGGTGATGCGCTCTCCCCGCGTGATCGGTCGTACGCCGTGAATGTGGTCACGGGTGGCCGGGAAAGCGACCAGGGTGCCGCAGGGAGGCTTGATCTCCTGGGCCGGGTTCTCGAAGAACAGCTCGCCCCCGGAGTAGGAGTCTGGCGTGTTGAGCCAGACGAGCAGGGTGAGGTCGCCGCCGACGACGGGCTGTCCGTTGGTCCGGGCCCGCTCGCGCTCGATGTCGGTGACCTCGTCGTGGTGCGCCACGAACCCGACGCCAGGACCGTAGCGGTAGACGACCGCAGGCTGGGTGGGTATCCGCTTCGGAACGGCCTGGAAGTGGTCGCGGATGTAGGGGACGCAGTGGGAGATGACCGCTTCCTCCAGCGCCGTCGGGATCTCGACGTACTCGCTCTTGCGTAGCGTCTCGTCGACGACGCCCTGGAAGGTGCGCGGCCGGGCGGTCTCGCTCTTCACGTGGTCCATCAGGGCGCCGCAGAGGCTGAGGGGGATGACGCTCTCTGCGAGAAGGGGTAACCGGGTCTTCCAGGTCATTGGGTCTTTTCCTTCCACCAGCGGGTGCCTTCGGGCGAGTCTTCGAGGGTGATGCCCTGCTTGATGAGCTGGTCGCGGATCGCGTCGGCCTCGGCGAAGTTCCTCGCGGCGCGGAGCCGGTCGCGTTCCTTGACGAGGTCGTCGACAGCGGTGTCGCCCTGGTCGGCGTCGGCGATGTCGAAGGTTCCGAAGAGGTTGTTGACGTCCTGGATCAGCCGCAGGGAGGCCGGCCCGGAGGGTTCCTGCGTGCGGTTCTGTTCGCGGATGAACTGGAAGAGGACGGCGAGGGCGCCTGGGGTGTCGAAGTCGTCGTCCAGGTGCTCGCGCATCTCCTTCCAGGTGTCGCCGGCACGTGAGGTGTTCGCCGGGCTGTCGGTGTGCGCGGGGTCGATGGTCCGGGCGAAGTTCTCGATCCGGCGGCGTGCTGCTCGGGCCTGCTCCAGCGTGGAGTCGTTCAGTTCCATGGAGGAGCGGTAGTGCTGGGAGAGGAACGCGTACCGCAGGGTGCGGGAGTCCGTGCGGGCGAGCGCGTCGCGGATGGTGAGGAAGTTCCCGGTGCTCTTCGACATCTTGTCGCCGTCGACGCGCAGGAGACCGGTGTGCATCCAGTAGCGGGCCAGGGGCTCGATGCCGGAGGCGGCCTCCATCTGGGCGACCTCGGCTTCGTGGTGGGGGAAGATGAGGTCGACGGCGCCGCCGTGCAGGTCGTAGGAGGGCCCGAAGAAGGTCTCCGTGATCGCGGTGTCCTCGATGTGCCAGCCCGGTCGGCCCGGCCCCAGTTCGGTCTCCCAGAACGGTTCGCCGTCCTTGCGTCCCTTCCACAGAGCGAAGTCGCCCGGGCTGCGCTTCTTGGAGTGGTCGTCGATCCGCGATACCGAGTCCTCGGGGCGCAGGTCGGTGCGGCCGGAGAGCTTGCCGTATCCAGGGAACGAGGCGAGGTCGAAGTACCAGCCGTCATCGAGCTGGTAGGCGTGGCCGCGGGCGATGAGCCTCTTGACCTGGTCCACGATCGCGTCGATGTGGTCGTGGGCACGTGCGTGGATGTCGACGCGGGTGTTCCCCAGCGCGGCCATGTCCTCCAGGTACTGCTTCTCGAACAGGGCGGCGATGTCCTCCGGAGGTACGTTCTCCTCCCGGGAACGCCGGATGATCTTGTCGTCCACGTCGGTGATGTTCTGGAGGTAGGTGACCTTGTAGCCGCTCGCTTCCAGGTACGCGGCGATGAAGTCGAATTGCGTGTAGGTCTTCGCGTGGCCGACGTGGCTGGGGCCGTAGACGGTAGGTCCGCACACGAACATCCGCACCTCGGTCTCCCGCTCGGGGCGGAAATCCTCCGTCCGTCCGGTCAGTGTGTTGTGGACCTTGATCGCCATCGTTCCTCCTGGGTGCGTGGATCACGCAGCGTACTGACGTGCTGACAACAGCGTCTAATTGGAATCGTCGTACTCACCTCACGAGACGAATCGGGGGAAGGGACGGTCAGCGAAGACGGATGCGTGTTCCCCGAGGATGTGGTGGTTGGCCCGCTGGTACGCCTTGCGCACGGTCTCGATGGCCCGGGTGCTCAGGTCCATTCCGGCCGAGCGGCAGAACGCCTCCAGGGCCTCGCACCGGCGCTCCAGGTCGACCATCGACAGGGGGTCGCACTGCTGGGCCTCGATCAGGAGGTTTTCCTGCTCGGTGCTGATCAGGCCCAGTGCGCCGAGGGAGTGGAGCTTCCACTTCATGTTGGGCAGCAGCCGGCCTGAGCGGGCGTACAGCCAGTCCACGATCTCGTCCAGGGCGCCCGACAGGACGAAGTGGCCGGTGGGTGTCCCGACGCGGCGCGCCATGCGCAGGGGGATCTCGCGCACGTCCCAGGTGATCCGGTTGTGGAGCCGGTAGGTCTCGCCCTCCAGCCGCCAGAGCTGCTCCTTTGTCTTGCGGAGGATCAGCGCCTCGAAGGCGTTCTCGCGGTCGAGCAGCGGTTCGCCCTTGTTCGCGTAGGCGTCGCACTTGTCGCTGTTCCACGTCGTGCGCGGGTCGGCCTCGTACTGGAACAGGAGCTGGTGGACGTTGACCTCCATGCGCCCCCAGGGAACCGGCAGGTAGAAGCTGAACTCGGGGACCCAGGCGGGGAGCCGTTCGCGGACCAGGGCGTACGTATCCGCCGGCGACGACCTCCACTCGTCCTCCTTGAGCGGGACGTCGAGGACGACGGCGAGGTCGAAATCGGAGTCGGTGCTGAACCGCGTGACGTTGTTGGGCGCGACGGCCGAGGAGGAGAGGACGTAGAGCGCCTGGACCTCGGGCATGGACTGGAGGGTGTCGAGGAGGCCGGCGGCTGCGGCGCGGGCCTGCGTTTTCAGGTCTTCCACGAGAACTCCCTTGTCAGATGATCGGGCGATCCATCACGGCGCGGAGCGCCGGGACAAGATCCGGAGCGACGCCGCCGTGGGTGCGCTGGATGTGTGCGAGCGAAGGGCTGCTGTTCCCCTCGATGACCACCGGTCCCCCTGGAGTGACCGCGATGTCCCAGCCGATGAAGGGGACCTGCGGGAACAGGCGAGCGCAGCGGGCGGCCAGCTCGCGGACCTCGCCGATGTGGGCGATCTTGTGGCCGGCGAACGGCACGGTGCTGACCTGGTGGCGTGTCTGGGCGTTGAGGTACCGGTCGTATCCGTGGCGGTCCAGTGCCCCGTCGGGGTGCACCCGGATCTGCAAGCCGCCATCGGCAGAGTTGTCCGTCGTGCTGTCGACGCCGCCGAGCTTCAGCATCGTGTACAGCACCTTGGCGGTGCCCTCGGTCAGCAGGGTGATGACCCGGAAGGTGTTGAGCGCGTACGGGTTCAGCACGTCCAGGTCGTGGTGCTGCGGTACGTGGTACTCGATCAGCCAGGTGCCCCACCGCTCCGCGTAGGCCACGAGATCGAAGCCGTCCTCGCCGGGCCGCACGATCACGACTCCGGAGCCGCCGCTGGAGTAGCGGGAGGGCTTGACCACCACGCGCCCAGAGCCGGAAGCGTGATCGAGGACGGCCTCCAGCGAAACCTCATCGCCATCGGAGGTGACGCCTGCACGGCCGTTACCGCTCGCGATCAGTGGGGGCTGCGGGATGCCAGCGGCGGCAAGGATCTTCTTGCAGACCACCTTGTCGTCCAGGTCGATGGTGTCCCGGTTCACGCGGGGAAGGAGGCGGTGGAACAAGGCGGTCTCCGGCAGGTACGCACACGCCCGCTCGGCAGACACCTCGCGCCTGTACCCGCCGTACCGGAAGTAGTGAAAGGGCAGGCAGCGCCAACGCGCGGAGACCATCACCAGATCCCCTGCGATACGGGCCACGCTCTTCCGGCCGTTGTCGCGCAGCATCGTGGGGAGGTGCTCGCGGCTCATCTGCCGTACCTGGTAGGGGAGGAACCGTAGGCCGGAAATACGGGGAAGAACCCGGGTACGGAACCACTCCTCGCTCATCGCCTGCCGGTGGTTGAAGCCACGGTTGGCAGTGCGGGTCATGTCGCTCCTCCGATGTCTCAGTAGTCCGAGGTTCCGGCAATGGCCAGGGCAAGGACCAAGGCGGTGACAGTGATGACGTAGGCCAAGACCGCTAAGTACTGCTTCATCGGGCAGGCCCGACGTCATTGACCGCGGTCGACCAGAGGCGCCCGGCGTTCACGAGGTGTCTGCCTGTGGCGTGTCGCCCCACGGGGACCACCCCGAGGAGGCGTCGGTGATGTCGCGGCGGCGCTGCAGCTCGCCGGGGGTGCGGCGGGGCAGGGTGTCGGCGGCGTGCACGAGGAATCCGCCCCTGTCGCGGATGAGGACTCCGAGGCCGGCAAACTGGGCCGCGTCCGCAGCGACATGGGAGAAGGCGCCCACGATGATTCCCCGGATCATTCCGGTGGACAGGGCGGACGCTATGGCCTGCCAGCCGGGGCGCTCGTCAAGAGGTACCGCCGGGTCGAGATCGGACCACGCACCGGCAACGTGCCAGTGCCGGGCGCCGGCGTAGTGGCGGCAGCGTCTCTCACCGTCTCGGACGGCGACAGCGGTCGGAGCGCAAGCGTAGACGGCGACGGGTACGTGTCCGAGGCCGCCGATCGGGTTGTTCGGCATGCCCATAAGGCTGCTGCGTACCGGCACGCGGGCCCAGACACGGCCCGTGGCAGCGAGGACAGTCCGTGCCGGGTTCCGGTGCCACGGAGCATGGCAGCGTAGGGCCCGGCGGTCGAGCATGTGCAACGCCCCGTAGTAGTCAGGCAGGTGGCGGCCTGCCGACTGCTACGGGGCGTGGTAGTCGGGTCTCGGGTCAGCGCACTCCGAGGGGGACCCCGGCGACGCTGGCGAGACCGCGGAGACGCCCGACGGAAACGCCGGCGAGCCGGCCGATGATGACGCCGGGGAGCATCTGATGGCGCACCCAGCCGGGGGCCATCGTGCAGACGGCTTCGAGGGTGTCGGCGGCAGCGTCCCAGCGGCGGCACTCCACGTGGGTGAGGGCAACGTCCAAGCCGTAGCGGGCGCGGGTGGCCAGCGGCACGGTGTCGTCCAAGCGGACGGTGTCCATGAGGCGCAGCGCGCCGGAGGTGTCGCCGAGGGCCACGGCGATGCTCATGGCCTGTGTGGCGGCGTACATGGGCCCGTACGGCTGGGCGTGGTCGCCGCGGGCGTGCTCATCCCCGATACGGGCGGCCACGGCGTGGGCCTGGGAGAGGTACTCGCGGGCGCTGTCCGCACTCGCACCGCCTCGTGATGCGGCCACGGCGGCGTTCGTGACGAGCTGCCCGTACACGCTCAGCCGGTCGGGGTCGTGCTCGCTCATCTTGGGCTCGATCCGGTCGGCCTGCGCCGCGGCAAGGGCGAACCCCTGCGTGGTGCGGCCGTCGCGCAGGTTGACCCACGCCGTCGTGGCGGCCAGGTGGGCGTCGCGGAGGTCGTCCCCGGCCTGCACGGCGATCTGACGACCGTACGTCAGCGCCGCGTAGGCCAGATCGCGGGAGCCCAACACGTTGGCGGCCATGCCTGCCGTCTGGAAGGTGTCGATCAGGACACCGCCGGCGGCCTCCCGCTCAGCGTGGTCGGCGGCATCGAACCGGGCCTTCGCCTCGGGGAGGAGCTGGCCCAGGAGCGTCCCGAGCTCGGTGTACCGGCCTGCCCAGTAGGCCTCGTCCGCCCGGCGAACGGCGGCGCGCAACTCCTCAACGGTGCCCGGCTCAACGTCGGCGGGGATGCCGATGGCGGCGTCATGGGTAGCCGCGGACACCATCCGAAGCGCGGCCCGCTCGTCGCGGTCCATGGACCGGCGGGGCGCCTGCTGGCCGAGCAGTACGGCGATGTCCGTGCCGAGGGCGTCGGCGATGGACAGCAGCGACGGGAGCGATGCGGTGCCGCCGCGTTCCAGCTTGCGGACCACGCCCACGGACACGGCGGCAGCTTCCGCTAATTGCTCTTGCGTCATCCCGCCGCGCAGCGTCTTCAACCGCTCAGAGGTGGTGTACTCCGACCACTGCATGTTCCAGCACCTCCGTGTGATTGGCCTCATACGGACGGTACTGGCAGGAGTAGTGGGGCCGACAGCCCTTGATCAGCCGGAAGTTGGGGTCACGCGGCAAGAACCGCGCTGACCCCCAGAAGGGCCTCAAGCTCCGCAACTGCCTCATCCTCATCGGTGACGTGGACGGTGGTGATCCCCAGCTCTGCGGCCGGCGGAAGGTTCACCGCGTGATCGTCCACGAACACGCACCGCTCGGCGGGCAGGCCGATGCGGTCCAGGGTCAGCCGGTAGATCTCCGGATCAGGTTTGGCCATGCCGACCAGCTCGGAGACGACGTGCACATCGAACAGGTCCCAGATTCCGACGTGCTCGTACGGGTTGAACGGGTCCAGGCCGAAGCTGTTGGACAACAGGGTGACCCGATGACCAGCCGCCCGTGCCGCACGAGCGAGGGCAGCCATCCGACGAGCCGCGGGCACTCCGTCCCACGCCCGGCCCATCAGATTGACCGGGTCCACGTGCGCACCCAGCAGGGGGGCTGTTCCCTCGTTCCACTCCGCCTGCCCTATCTCCCCGACTTCCAGGGCCGCGTACAGCCGCCGGCCCTCCGGGTGGTCGTTGAGAGTGCTGCGCCACGCCTCGGGGGCCAGCCCTTCGGACACGCACCACGCACGGTGGACTGCCAGTGGGTTCGCTGTGAGCACTCCGGCGAAGTCAAGGATCAGGCCGAGCGGTTCACTCTCGTCGGCGCTTTCAGTACTGTGCGGCATCCAGTGACCGTTCCTTCCGCGATTGGTCTCACAAGTGACGCTACCGCGCACCCAGACACACGGAGCACTCGAGGCGGGGTCCGCTCGCCGAGCTGCCGGTCCCGCTCCGCAGTAAATCCCTACGAGGTGTTTCTGGAGCCCGTCCGGATTCTGCGCGGCTCCGCCGACGTGGTCGCCGCGCAGGCACTGCACCGCCTGAACGGGCGACCCGGCGCGGCCGCTTGAGCGTGCTGCTCAGCGGCCGCCAGTCGCAGCTTCCCGCCGCCGCCTTCGCCTACCCAGCCGGCGCCTACATCTCGACACCGGCCCACGTCTGAGGAAGTGGCGAGGCCCACGGAATTCCGAGGGCCTCGCCTTGATCAGTCGTCCACGACGGTCAGCTGTCCGCCGCCCGGACTGGTGCTCGTGGGCGGATCACTGCGGTACAGCCAGTTCGGCAGCAGGTTGTGCACGACGGGCAGTGCCATCACCCTGGTGACGGCACCGGTTACCGCGAGGGCGACAGCGACGCCCGCAGCGGTCTGAGGAATGCCCGCCGCATCCACGATCAGCGGGAAACCGGCTGCCAGACCCAGAAGGGTCTGGAATGCCGTACGGATCGTTCTCTGGTTCGCATCGGACGCGCTGCGCGACTTGGTCACTTCGGTACCTTCAGCTTCTGCCCGGGGTGGATCACGTAGGGGGAGAGGATGTCGTTCTCGCGCGCCAGGGCGAGCCAGTTCACGCCGAGCTGCTGTCCGATGCCGGACAGGGTTTCACCGCTGCGGACGGTGTAGAGGTTGGAGCCCTTGCCGGGCGACCCCGCGAGGCGTCCGGCGATGCGCTGGCGCAGGCCCGACATGGCGAAGCCCTTCGGGTCGACCTTGCCGGGCTGCCACTCCTTGTGCCCGATCACGCTGGCCGCTCCCCACTTGTGAGCACGGCAGATCGCGGCGGAGACCTTCTCGATGGCCTCCAGCTGTGCCCCCGGCCAGGGATCCGCGCCGTCGCCGAGGTTCTCGCACTCGAAGCCGTAGAAGGCGGTGTTGCCATCGGCGTCTGCTTCGTTCGCAGCCGGCAGTGCTCGTTCCGCGATCACCGCGGCCAGAACGTCGGAGTCGCCGGCCCCGGCGTGATTCGCCCGGCCGTTGCCGATCAGGTAGACGGTGCCGGCCTTGGCGATGACACCGTGGCAGAGAGGGCCCGGGAGGCCCGAGTAGCCGTTCTCGCAGATGCTGACCGTGTTCGCGGTGCCGGACGTCACCGTGTGGTGGATCATCACGCCGCGGACCGGGCCCCAAGGTCCCTTGTGGTTCCGGTTGTGGGTGCGCCAACCGGGGCGCTCGACGACGTGCACGCCCTCAGCGCGCAGCGCCGCCACGAGTGCCTCAGCACTCAGAGGTGTAGCCATGTTCGAATCTCGGATTCTCCCGCGCCCAAGATCAAAAAAGGCAGGCGGAGCCCGCGTTAGCGAGCCGTGCCCTGCGTGACCAGCCACAGCTGGAGCACCATCAGCAGAAGCGGCGCCACGAACGACGAGAGCACCAGGCGGCGAGTTGCCGCCGCCTGCGCCTGGTCCTCGCGGCGCTGCTGCTCCGCCCGTTCGGCAACCTGGTCGTGCTCGCCGCGGAGTCCAGCAAGAGCCGCCTCGACGGCACCGATGCGCTGCTCCGTCGCCCGCTGGTCAGCCCGGTACACGTCCTGGGTAACCACCTGGTCGAGCCGTGCCGCCAGATGGGCAAGGTCTCCTCGCAGGTCCTCGCGGAGCTGCGAAACCGCGCGGTGCAGCTCCCACAGCGTCGGTTCTGCGCTCGGCGGCACGGACACGGACATCACTCCTGACGGCCCCGCGCGCCTGAAGTCGATCGTACGTGCGCGGGCAGGACGCCCCTGGCGCTGACCTCCTGCCTCCCAAACCAGTGGGCTGTCGAGGGCCAAGGCGCCCGGGGGCGGGCCCGGAGACAATCCTGCGGCCCACCCCTCCACTACTTCACGTAGGTGACCTTCAGCTGCGGCGGGTACCCCTGGCCGACACCGTGAGCACGTCCGTAGTACGTGCTGTCTGTGCTGTTCGGGTCCAGAGCGACCCCTCTCCACTTCGTCTCGTCGAAGACGCTCGTGATGTCGATCCACCGGCCCTCGTTACGGCGAAACGACACGCTCACCGCCTCGCCGTCGCTGCTGAAGCTCCCCGGCCGCGAGCTGTGGCTGTGCGCCTTGATGACCGCCGTGCCGCCAGCTGCGTAGTACCAGTGCTCGAAGTACACGTACAGCTGAACCTTCTCGATCTTGGCGCCGCTCAAGTCGGTGCTCAGCGATGCCGGGAAGCCGACGAGCGAGGCGGTGAGACCGTTGGTGCTCGAGTAGTAGCCCTGGAGCATCTGGTTGCCGTGGTAGCTGCTGTACCCGCCCCGGTTGGTGTAAGTACCCGACCATGCCGCGCTGTACGTCTTCTCGTACCGCTGGGTCACGGGCTTCGTCGGCTCCGTCCCGCCACCGGCACCACCGCGGTTGAATTCGCCGGTGTTTGCGATGGCCCGGCCGACGTCCTCGACGTACATTGTCGCCGGGAACCCGCCGCCCCCGAAAAGAGCGACGGTCCCGCCCGCCGCTCCCCACCGCCACATGAAGGAGCTGAGGAAGCGATGGTTACCGGCGCCCAAGGTGGCACCGGAGGCCATCAGCTCAAGGCGAAGCCGCTGCCAGCCGCCACCTGCCGGGACCACGGTGCTCTGGAGTTGTTTAGAGGTGACGGTCGGGGCCGCCGTCCCGCCGTCGCGGAGAAGCAGCAACAGCTCGCCTCCGGCAGCGGAAGGATCCGCGTAGGCGTCGACGACGATGCGGTACTGCCGGTCCGCTTGGAGGCGGACGGGCAGCTCGATGTAACCGGTCTCCGTATCCATGGCAGCCTGCACCCCGGCGGTCGTTGTGTGCACGGCGATGATGCCGCGCGCCAAGTCGGAGAGCTGTGTCTCCAGCTTCTCGCCGTTGACGGATAGCACACCAGCCACGGACACGTCGTTGAACGCACCGTGCCCGTTCTGGTTGATCGTGGCCACGGGGACGCCGTCGTTGGCGATCGTCAGGTACTGCGGCCTTCCAGTGACCAGCGAGATCGACTCCTCACCGTCCTGGTCGTACAGCCGCAGCCCTTCGGGGCTTATCTCGGCACGGGCACCGGAGCTCGTGGACGACAGCACCAGCCGGATCACCACGTTGTCGAACGTGACCGTGCCGGCCGTCGCGTCGTTGACCGCGACCCGCATGCGGCCTGTGACGGTCTGAGCGGGGGCAACCAAGTTGGCGTTGCCGGACATGAACAGCCAGCCCTTGCCCGCCGCACCGCTCGCGCTGCCCACCGTGCTGTAGCCCAGCGTCGCGCCAGCAGCATCCTCCCAGCGGACGTACACCGTCGCGTTCCTGCCCACCCAGTCCGCGCTGATCTGGTAGTCGGCGGCCGCCCAGATCCGCATGCCGGGCGTCGCGGAGAACAGCCCGAGCGTGAGCGTCCGGTCCGTAGCCGTCGCCGCCGTGCAGTCGGCACGCAACGCCTTCGGGGTGTCGCGGCCGGGGGCGACGATGCTCCACCCGCCGCTCACAGCAGCCCGCTTCAACGAGACGTCAACCTCGAAGCTGCCGTCAGCCACCAAGTTGCCGTCGACCCCGAGCGCGATCTTGTCGGCGGTGATCGTGCCCGCCTTGATGTGGATGGCCTCAACGGAGCCCGCCGCGATCGCCGAAGCCGTCACCGAGTTCACGGCCAGCTTCTCCGCCGTAATCGCCAGCGCGGCCACCTTGTCCGCAGTGATGGAGGAGGCAGCGATCTTCTCCGCCGTCACCGTCAACGCCGCGAGCTTGTCCGTGGTGATCGAACCCGCGAAGACCTTCGGGGAGGTGATCGCCCCGTCCGCGATCTGTACGCCGGCCACGATCGGCCGGACGCAGGCGTTGTCCCACCACAACGTTCCCGCCGTGCTAGCGCCGGACTCGACCCGCGCACGGGCACGGACCGCGCCGTCCGGTGCCGTGACGGTGGCCGACAAACGGGCCCACTGCCCGCGCACCGGGCTTGTCGTGCGGGCCTTGCTGTAGCTGAGGATCTTCCCGTCCGCGGCCTCCCACCGCATGTGGAAGCTGATCTCCG
Source organism: Streptomyces sp. TBY4 (assembly GCF_024213195.1). GTDB lineage: Bacteria > Actinomycetota > Actinomycetes > Streptomycetales > Streptomycetaceae > Streptomyces. The sequence continues at coordinate 124,926 of NZ_JANAVF010000019.1, forward strand.
CTCCCGCCCAGTCCTCGGAGGCGAAGTAGTCGCTGGCCAGGTAGAGCTGATCTCCAGGGGTGGCCGGGAGCAGAGTGAGGTCCACCGCGCGGTACACGGCTGTCGCGGACACGGCGTCGATGCGCAGCGACGCAGGGGACCCGTTCCCGCGGGTCTTGTCCTGGGTCGCGTAGGGGATGGTCGCCGTCAGGGCCACGGTCGGGGCGCCCTCGAAGGATGGGTCCGCGAGGATGTTCGCGGTGCCGACCACGGTCAGCTTGTCTGTGGTGATCGCGCCAGCGACGACGTGCCCGGCAGACACCGAGGCGGCCTGGAGCTCCCGGCCGCTGATCGTGTCCGCGGCGACCTTGCCCGCCGTCACAGAATCCGTCGCGAGGGCGCCCGTCGTCACCGACCCCGAGACGAGGTTGCTGCTGTCGACGATGCCCGTCTTGAGGATCTCGACCGTAACCGCGTCCACCTGCATGATCCCGGTCGAGCTGCTCGAACCCGTCGGGGTGGATTCGTAGTTGAGGAAGAGGAACGGCACCAGGAAGCGCACCTGGTCGTGGAGCTTGCCCGGGGCACGCGGGTCCGGACAGACCCCTGCCGTTCCGGTCACCCCGGCCGGCGCACGGCCGCGCAGATAGCCGGTGAACACCTGCCACCCCGCACCGGCGTCCAAGGGAGTCCGGGATGCCGCGCAGTAGTAGTGGGTGCCCGTCGAGTTGGCTCCGGTGCGGTTCACCATCGTGGTGCCGTCCGCTGCGAACCCCATCACGCCCACGTACAGGTCATCGGTCCCGGACGCGGATGGACTGGTCGTCCGCACTCGCGCTGACACCCGGTAGAGGGTGTCGGGGTCGTACGGGATCGGCGTGGTCCCGCGCACCACGGCGTAGCCGCTGGCCTGGCCGACAGTCCGCCCGGTCGGGGCGTCCAGGACACCCGTCAGGAACTCCCACTTGGCCCCAGCCCCCACCGCGACCTGAGCCCACGCCGCCGGGTCACCGAGCGCGTCCACGTAGTGCTGGGTGATGCCGTCCGACAAGGCGCCACCGAGTGCGTTCAGGGTGACGGCGCCCGAGCTGATCTTGTCGCCGGTCACCGACGCCTTCGCGAGCTTGGCCGCCAGCACGGCACCGTCCGCGAGCGAGGCCGTCTTCACCGCACCGACCGCGATCTTCGTGTCGGTCACGGCCTTCTCGGCGAGCTTGACCTCCGACACGATCCCGTCGAGGAGGTCTTTCCCCACGGCCTGGCGTGCCGCTGCGATCAGCGCAGCGGACACCGGGCCGGGAATGCCGGCGGTCGTGAGTGCCACGAGCCGGACATGGCGGGGTACGTAGTCGCTGACCGCGACCGTCACCGTCGCCCCCGACGCGCCTTCGATCGTCGCCGCCGGGTTCCGGACGTCTACCTGCTCGTCGGCCGAAAGCAGGAGATGCACCTGCACCCGGCCCAAGTTCAGGGGCGGGGTCGTCGCATCGGTGAACCCGCCGTCCCAGCCGATCCGCAGGCCACCCAGCACGGGCACGACCTGCGGGATGGTGGGAGTCGGCGGAGGAGGGCCGTTGAACGTTGCGACGCCGGTCGTCCCGTCGAACTGGACGCCGACCGTCCCCGTCAGGACACCTTCCTCGTCGTACACCTCGATCGCGCCTGCCTCCACCGAGGAGTACGCCAGGCTCGACGTGCGGGCCTGCCCGGTGAGCCTGCGCTCAATATCCGCGAGCCGGGCGGCGATCTGTGCCAGATGGTTCGCCACATCAGCCCCCGTAGACGAATCGGTCAGCGCGGGCCAGCGACAGCGTGACCCGCTCTCCGTCGTCCCCCTGAGGAGGCCGGATCCGCCAGCCGGTGATCCGGCACCAGCCGACCCAGTTCACCCACTGGTCGTGGATCCGGACCCGGACGTCGTCGCCGACCTGCCACGACCCGACGGGCGCCGACGGATGGTCGATGACCTGGATCTCGTGGACCTCGCCGAGAGCCTGCCTGGCGATGCGCTCACGGCGTGCCCGCGTCGCGAGACGGTCGTTGCCCTTCTCCGCGGGTATCTCGAGGATGCGTTCCATGCGCAGGCGCCCGTTACGCACGGCGTCGATGGCCCGACGCCGCCCCCGGCCTTCGCCGGCACCGAGCGCGATGATCACCTGTGCGTACTCGTCCCCGTCGTACGTCACCGGCGCGACCGCAGCGATGTTCGCCCCGGTCGCGAACATGAGGTCGGTACGCCGGGTGCCCAGGCGCGGCCACCCAAGACGGATCTGCCCGGCCGGACGGCCCTCCGAGTAGATGGTGTCCTCCGTCCACTCCGGGCCGCCCTCGATCTTCGTCATGTCCTCCACGACATCGCCGAGCACAGGGGCCTCCCACCAATCGACCTTGTACGGCTCCGCCGGTGTGCCCACCTTCGTGCGGCTCTTTGACGGGTCGACCAGCACGTTGAGATCCCCGTCGGGCTGGCTCTGCGCGTAGGCCCACACATCGCGGATGACCTGGCAGGCGTCCGCGTGGACATAGGGGCCACGCCCGTCGAGCTGCCCGTGAACGTCATGCCGGCGGTGAAGGTAGGAGCCCCAGCCGCCCGCCTCGATGGGGAACTTGTCGCCCTCCGGCTCGGCCCGCCAGATCAGCCCACCCCACAGGACGGTGTCGTCGCGCTCCACCGTCAGCACGGTGTTCGCGGGGCTGATGGTGGAGCCCACCAGGTTCTGGAACGGAACGGGGACCTCGCCCGACAGGTCACCGGGCTCCGACAGGCCCGGCCCGAACTCGACACCCGACAGCGGAAGATCATGGACGAGCACGGCGCCGGTAAGGGCATCGTGGACTCGGTAGCGGTAGGTGGGCATGGTCAGATGCCCTCCTCGAACTCCACGTCAGCGATGACCGTGGTCACGACGTCGGCCTGCAGGGAGCCCGCGTTGTCCTTCGTGAGGAAGACCAATCCCTGGAGTCGCTGGGTGGTGCCCCGCAAGTCGGCGGGGATGTCGATGGTGTCCGCCGCGATGGCGTTGATGCGGACGGAGCCGTCCCCGCGGGTACTGCCGTCATCGATCATGATCGACTGGCCCTGAATCCCGCCGAGCCGGAACGCGGTGGAGCCCCAGATGCTCCCCATGACCTGGAGTCCCGAGATCGTCATGACGATGCGGGCACGCCGGGCCCACGTGGGGACGCGTATGTCGAAGCGGGAGGCCGGCGGCCAGTCGGCCCAGGTGCCCGAGTTCCCCTGCCAGTTCTGATCCGCGCCCGGCGAAGCGGTGTGCAGCTGTCGCTCCCGCCTCGGGTTCGCGATGGTCCGCACATCCTTGATCATCGAGTCGGTGACGACCTTGGCGTTCGCCGGGAGATCGATCCTGGCGAGCGCGACGGCCGTCATCCCGGCCGGCGGCTTCACGGTGTTCGCCGCCACGTTGGAGATCACGTGGAAGTACCCGATGTCGTCCTTCTCCGGGTTCCGCACACCCTCGTACTCGGGGTCTTCAACACGCAGCACGAGCAGGTCCGAGCGGCCGGAGACCCCGGTCGCGGCGATCGGGACGCTCTGGAAGCCCACGTTGTACTGCGTGTAGCTGCCCTGCCCCCACGCCATGGCGCCGCGGATGACCGCCGAGCCGTCACCCACGCGGACACCGATACCCGGCGTCGCGAGCTGGGTGACGCGCAGGTCGTCCGTCTCGGTGATGCCCTGAGCGCCGTGGCTCAGGTCCCTCACCATCATGCGGAAGGCGCGGGCCGAGTGAGTGCCGCCATGGACGAGAAGAGGGGGGTTGATGAGCGTCATGAGCAGGGAGTCCTTCAGGAGGGATTACAGGGATTTGAAGGCGGCCCGCCAGGTCACCGACAGGCGGGAGGCCGAGGAGTAGCCGCGCGCGGTCCACCACAACTCGGTGGAGCCCACCGGGATCTGGAAGCGGTCCAGCCGGGAGTCCGTCGACATGCCCCCGGCGACGTTCTCGGTGCCGTTGCGCAGCGCCCACCGTGTCCCGGGCCGGGTCTCGATGTCGATGTACTCGCCGGTGGTCAGCGACACGGACAACTGGAGGAGCTGGCTCGTCTTCGGGATGTAGATGCGGGGGTCGATGCACGGGCCGGTGATCCGCAGGGTCGGCCACGCCGGGAGGGTGCCGTCGTTACGGACCCAGCCGCGCCGCTCGTCCGGCAGGGAGATACCCGTGTTCAGCGGAGCGACCAGCGGCGCCTTCAACCCGCCGAGGTCCTGCCGGGACAGCGACAGCCTCAGCGCAGACGTCGAGTCCGCGTAGAAACGGGGGTCGACGGCCACGAACTCGATATCCAGGGGGATCCAGCCGACAGCCGCGTTCTCCCACGACGGATCCACCCGCCGCAGTCGGCCGAACAGGACGCGCGTCTCACGACCAGGCCACTTGATCCGCAGCGGCATCACGGCGCCCGGGGCCGTCCGGGCAGCGGCAGCATCCGCGAGCTCTTGTAGGTCGGAGAGGATCTCCACACCGGTCGCCGGATCTCCGGGCGTCTTGATGCCGCAGTCGATGCGGATCGTCCGGGCCTCGTACCAGTCGGTGCCCGCCCACGCCCCGTCCGCGCCCGGCCGGGGCACGACATCACCACGCACTGGGGCCCGGCCCAGACCCTCGATCTCCGCCATGGGCACGCGCGTTCCGTACCCGATGACGACACCACCCAGATCCACCTGGAAGTCCTTCAGCACGGCGCTCATCGCAGCCCCCCGCGCTGGGCCCGCCGCAGCTGGTACGCCATGGACGCAGCGATGTCGTTCGCGGAGGCCGGGCTGTTCGACACGTGGATGGTCTGCGTGCCGATCGCGGGCGACTGCTGCACCACGACGATCTGCGCGCGGCCGCTCCCGGCATCCACGAGCTTGCGCGGCACCAGCCCGTAGCCGAACTTCCCTGCGGTCGCACCGAGTACGGCGGTGGCTCTGCCCCGCTTCGCCGCAGCATGCGGGATGTACGACTCGCCACCGGTCTCGGGCTCCGCGAACTTGATCAGCCCCCTGGACGCCCCGGCGCCGCCGTAGACACCCGGCTCCCAGATACCGCCGTTCGCGTAGGCCAGACCCCCGTTCGCCTTCACCAGGTCCGAGAGGAACCGCTCACCTCGAGCCCCCGTGCTCCGCAGCTGTGACGACGCCAGGTTCGCGACCTCGATCAGCCGATCCTCACCGAGCCCGGTCACGTCCGCGACATCGTGAATGCCACGGCCGGCGCCGAGCGCACCGATCAGCTTCACCAGGTCGGTCAGCTGCTCCCCATCCAGCGACTTGCCCGCCGCCTTCGCTGCGGCGTTCGCCTTCTCCGCCTTGCCGCGGTCGCGCACCGCCTCCTGCGCGAGAGCTTCCGCGCTCGCGTCGTTCTGCTGCGCCAACCGCTCCGCGAGCGCACCGAAGCCATTCGTCGCCAGCTGGGTCAGGGCGCTCTGGAAGGACGCGTTGTCCTTCACCGCGTTCTTGAGCTGCGCCGTGTAGTCGGCCAGGCTCCCGCGGGCCGTCGCCGACAGCTGCTTGAGCTGGCCAGCCATGTCCTGCACGTAGGCAGTCGAACCGGTGGCCATCTTCCGGGTCAGCTCAACGCCATCGGCCCCCATGTCCTCCAACGCCTTGGCCACGTCCGTGCCGGCCCGCTGGGCAACGGTGGCCAGGTTGGAGCGCCACGACTGCGCCGTTGACACCGAGCTGCGCAGGCTCTTCTCGAACATGCCGAGGTCGAAGACTTCCTTGTCGCCCTTCTTCTTCTGCGACTTGGACACGACATCGCTGATGGAGAACCCGGAGCTACCGAGGGGCTGATACGACCAGTCGGACAGCCCGCCGGACGCGTTGTAGGTGACCTCACCGCCGAACCGGCGTGCCACCTGGTCGAGGATCGCCTTCGAGCGGGCCCGCTTACCGGACGCGAAGGGGATGTACGCCTCCCCCTGGGTTTCGTCCTCCGCCCACACCCGCCACTCACCACCGCGAGCGATCTGCGCGACGTGGTTCTCCCGGACACCGCCGGAGGCGTACGTGAGGATGCCGCCGCTCGCGAACTGGTAGCCGTCCGCGTACGGGCCAGGCTGCCGCGAAGTCCTCCAGATGTCGTTGTGGACGGTGGTGACGGTCACGGTGCGCCCGTAGATGCCATTGATGGCGCCCTGGATAGTCGCGGCCCCGCTCGTCGCCGAACCGGTCGGCACGGTCACCGACACGTTCTTGCTGCCCGGCACCGCCTCGATGGAGAAGCCCAGGTTCAGCAGCTCCTGACGTGCGACGTCGGTCGGCGCGCTCACGATGACGGACTTGCCGCCGGGGACACCCGCGATGGCCGTCTTGACGTTCTCCAGGCTCGCGATCGTCTCCGCCGTCGACGACGACACCGCGACATGCTTCGCCCCGGGCGTCTGGCTGATCTTGGAGATCAGCGCGTCCAGGTCGGTGCGCGCCAAATCGGTCGGCGCGGTCACCTGAACCCGCCGGTCCTTCAGGTCGGTGATGGAGAACCCGAGCTTCTTCAGGTCCTCGCGCGCCTCGTTCGACAGCGTCGCGATCGTCACCGTCTTGTTGTCGGGGGTCGCCTTCAGCGCCTGCTGCACGGCGATCAGCTCCGCCATCGACGCATCCATGCCGGCGGTCTGGAGAAGGATCGACACCTGCTCGGGCACCAGGCCCGCCGCATCGGCCAGCTTCCCCGCCTGCTCGGCGGACAGCCCGAAGCCCTTTGCCGTCGAGATCGCGGAGTCACGAGCGGACTGCATCTGCTTCTGCGCCGCCTGGAGGGCTTCCGGGACGCTCTTCCCATTGGCCTCCGCGAACTGGTAGGCCGCCAGGGCCGCGTCCGCCGAGTTCGTCGACAGCCCTTGCAGGACATCGAACAGCTTCTGCCCGTTGCGGGTGACCGTGGACAGCGAACCGTCCATGTTCAGCAGGACTTTGCCGTACCCCTCGGCGTGGTCGACGCCGCCCTTCAGCGCATCGGACGCGTCCAGGACGCTGCGGTTCAGACGGGCTTCGGCCGCCGACAGGTTCACCGACCCGCCGGCCAGGATGTTCAAGGCGTCGTGCAGGGCGCGGGCCCTGGTGTCGGCGTCCGCCGTGGTGTCGGAGAGGCGGCGCATCGCGTCGGAGAACTTCCCGAACGGGCCCACACTGTCGGCGGCGGACTTGGCGCCCGAGCCCGTGGCGTCCGCGAGGTTCTTGGCGTCCTTCACGGCCTGCGACATCTCGCCCTTGACGGAACCCAAGGCCTCGGCGGCCTTCGCGTAGGCGAGACCCTGCTGCGTGTAGGTGTACTGGCCGCCGCCAGAGGTCACGATCAGCTCGCGGTTGGCGTCGGCGGTGCTCTGCAAGCTCTTCTGGAGGGCGTTGAGTCCGCCGTCCTGCCCGAGGTAGGCGTTGGTGAGCTGCCGGGCGTTGACCCCGGCCTTCTCCATGACGTCGACCAGTCGGGCCTTGCCGTCGAAGACCTTCGCGTCCATGACGGCCTGCGCGGCAGCCCCACGGACGCTGTCGGTGATCGCACCGTTCGACTCCCGCAGCGCCTGAGACAGGCTGCTGATGCGCTGCTGGTGATCGGCGGCAGCCTGCGCGGCCTTCTGCTGGGAGGAGGCCAGCATGGACAGGCCGATACCGGCCGCAGCGATGGCCACACCCCACGGGCCGCCCAGCGCGCCCATCAGCCCGCGGGCAGCGCCGCCCAGCCCGACGCCGATCGACCTGGCCAGACCGGACGCCGGACCCTCCGCGGCCCGGAACGCGGCGCTCATCTGCCCGACGATCGGGATGCGGGTCTGGAGCACGGCGAGAGCCGAACCGATACGGCCCACGGACTGGCCTTGTGCGGCGGCGAGCGTGGACTGGACGCGCATCTGCTCGCCCCACGACCGGTACGCGCCGACCACCGGCCCGGACACGGTTCCGGCGAGGCGGGTCATCGTCGGAGCGACCCGGCTGGCCATCATCATCGCGATGATCGCGGTCTGTACCGGGCCCGGTAGTGCGGAGAACCCCCGTACCAGCCAGGCCACCACCTCACCGATCGGCTTGAGCGCGCCGGATACGTACGAGGCTGCGCTGCTCGTCAGGTTCAGGGCCGTGACGATGATGTCCAGGGCGGTCGCCCCGGCCCCGCTCTCGCTCGCCACCTCGGACAGCGCGTCCGCGACTGGTTCGAGGCCCTGGCCCAGGTTCCTGAAGATGTCGAGAGCGGCCCGGCCGGCGTTGACCACCACGTTGATCGCGGAGGCCAGCGTGTCGAAGGCCAGGTTTTTCACCGGCGCCCCGAGGCTGCCGAGAACATCACGGACCTCGGCCAGCCCGCTCGCAGCTGCCTTCGACGCCGACGGCCTCGCCAGGGTGTAGAGGTCGTGGAGGTAGTCCAGGGCCCCGGCGACGGCCGGAGTGCCCGAGCCGAGGACCTTCGTCGTCAGGCGGGTCAGCTTCTCCAGCGCGGGCGCGGCCGCCGTGTAGAGGACCTGGCCGCTGTTCTTCGCCTGGCTCTTCAACTGGTTGAGGGCACCGGCGAGGCCCTTGGTCTGGGAGGCAGCGATCTCACCGGCCGCACCGGTGCGGCCGATCGCCGTCCGCATCTGGTCGAAGCTCTCGACGCCCTGATGGGCGAGGGCCATCGCACCGGCGAGGGCGGGCTTCCCGACGACCTTCGACAAGGCCGCGGTGAAGTCCTTCTGGCTCAGGCTGTGCTGGGCCTTCTCGAAGCCTTCGACGACGGTCCGTAGGCCCTTGAAGTTGCCCTGTGCGTCCCACGCCTCGATGCCCAGCTCTGCGAGGCCTTCCTTCATCCGCTTCGTCGGAGCGGCCAGGTTCGTGAAGATCCCTCGCAGGGACGTGCCCGCCTTGGAGCCGAGGATGCCGGAGCGGGCCAGCATCGCCACGGACGCCGCCGTGTCCTCCAGCGAAATGCCCAGCTGGGCGGCGACCGGGCCCGTGTACGACATCGCGTAGTAGATGTCCTGGAGGCCACCGGAGGCCGCGTTCGCGCCGGCCGCAAGGACGTCAGCAGCTCGGCCTGCATTGTTCGAGCTGAGCCCAAACTGGTCCATGACGTCGCCGAGATACCGGGCGGCGTCGGCAGCGGACAGGTTGTCGGCTGCGGCGAGCTGCATCGCCGCCCGCGCGTTCGCGATGGACGACGTGGACGTCTGGCCCGCCTTCGCGAGCTCCAGCATCGCGTCCGCCGCCTTCGAGGCCGACGTGCCGGGGATCTTGAGGTCGGAGCCAAGCTCACGGGCCTTGGCCGCGGCCATGACCATCTCCTGGCCGGAGGCGCTCGTGACCGCGCCCCACTTCTGGATGGCGCGCTGGTACTCGTTGCCCTCCCGGGCGATCTCCGCAAGACCGGCGACGATGCCTCCACCGGCCACCAGGTTCCGCAGGTGGTGCGCTTCCTGCCGGGCGCCGATGAGCCCGCGCCGCAGCTGGCGCATCGACGCATCGCCATCCGAGCCGGCCTGCCGAAGAGCACGCCGCGCACCATCGGCATCGGTGGAGATCCCGCGCAGCCCGGCGGAGCCGGAGCCGACACGGCCAAGGGTGCGGTGGAGGGAATCGACATCACGGCCGAGGGACCGCAGCGCGCCGGAGGCGCCACGGATGCTGGACAGCAGTTGCGCCGAGTCGGCGCGCATCTGCACGCTGAGCGTGTAGCTCGACACCTGGCCGGTGCCCTTACTCCCCGCGCGCCTACCTCGTGCGCCCCACCGCCCCCAAGCGGTGCGTGCGGGCCGCTAACGGCCCGCACGTCCAACTCAGTCCACCGTAGTGCTCCCGGCCGCACGGTCCCCGGCCTGCGCTTCGGCCGCAGTGCGGGGGATCAGCCCGATCCGTACGCCGTACCCGTCTGGGCCGTCCGGTACCTGCTGCTGCTCTGTGGCGATCAGCTCACAGCCCACGCACCGGACCGTCGTGCTCACGTACGCGTGCCGGTCCCCGCCCGCCTCCTCGTCCCACTCGGCGCCCCGCGTGCCGCACTGCTCACACACGCTGCGCCGGTACGCCTCATAGGCCAGCGCCTTCGCCCGGTCGCCCTCCGACCAGCGGCCGTCTCCGGCGCCGAGGAAGAAGGAATGCGAGATCCGGTACCGGTCGCACACCTCCAGCTCGGCCCGGAGCTGACCGTCAGCGATCAGCCTTTTCCCAGCTCCGTGACCGTCGACCGGTTGATCTGCTGCGCCTGCCAGGCCGCCGCGAACAGGGCGTTGGACTCCGCGATGGGCCAGCTGTCCAGGAGGTCCTGGGCGTCCTCCACGGTCAGGCCCTCCACCACCTGACCATCCTCGTCCCGCTCGATGTGCGCGGCGGCCACCAGCGCCGGCGGGAAGCTCTCCGGGTTCCAGGCGTCACCGGTCTCCGCCTGGTCCTCCGTCGGAGGGTTCTGCCGGATCAGCCCGTCGAGGACCGGACGCGGCAGGGCCCTGAACACGAGCCGATCCGACACCTCGTCGTAAGCGGCCTGCGCCGCGACCAGCTCGGCCTGCGCCGCCTCAAGTTCGGCCTGCTCACCGCCTGTCTCCGCATCAGCCATGCGCAGACGGGCCACGTTCAGCTTCGCCTGGTCGAGACGCTTCTGCGCGGCCACGTCATCGCACAGCTGGAGTATCTGCTCCGGGAGCTGCCGGGCGCGGAGACGGGCGAGCTTGCTGGCCCAGTGGGCATCACGGGCAACAGCAGGCTCGGGCGGGACGGGGGACGTGGTGGTGCCGGACATCAGAGGTGTCTCCAAGGGGGGAAAGGGGAGTGGGGCCCGGCCGGGCCTGCGTCGAGCGCACGCCAACAAGAGATGGGGCGCAGGGACGCGGCAGGCCCGGCCGGGAGGTCACGGGGTACCGGGCAGCGTCTTGGGGCCGGCGGGCGGCACCACGGCGTCCTGGAGCGGCTTCTCCGTGATCGAGAACGCGACCGTGAACTTGGCGGCCTCGTTGTCGACGGAGTACTGCGGGGACCGGGAGCCGATCCGCACCGGGAAGACGTCCATGGACCGGCTACCAGGGATGTCGCCCTTGCGGAGGATCACCACCCAGCCGGTGGAGTCCTTCGTCAGGAGCTGCTCGACCTCGTCGGCCACCTTGTCCTCGTAGAAGCCGAGGGACGAGTCGTCCGCTTGATCAGTGCCGGGGATCTTCGACTCGAACGTCGAGCCCAGGTCAGGGGTCTCGATCGCCTGGTTCGACAGCGACCAGCCGTCGATCGCCGCGATGGCGTTCGTCAGGTCGGTGCCGGCGGTCAGCTCCGCCCGAGTAGGAAGGTGGCCAAGGTCTTTGACGGCCTTAAGCCACAGGATGCGCGTGATGCCGCGCCGCGAGTATTTCTGGATCTGCAAGGGTTTGCTGTCCGATTCCGGGACGGCAGCCAAGCGTTAGGGAGGCCCCGTCCCTCGACGACTGGCGGGGAACCGGCCCACCCCTACAAGGGGTGAGCGTCCGCGTGGGGCCTCCGCGGTGAGGGAGCGGGTCGGGCTCAGCCGTTACGGGCGAGCCGAGACCGCTGCTCGTAGATCAACATACCGTCGTCAAGAACCGGGGTTGTGGTGCGTTTCGGCACTACCGTCCTGAACAGTCCATGCGGCCAGCCCCCGAGAGCAACTCGGAATGAGCTGGCCCGCCGTCCTGCGGTGCTGCCTGGACATCTCGGCCGGTGAACCGGCCAACCCGAAACCAGGAATCGAGTTGCGCTCGCGTATGCCGCTGCTTGTACTTACGCGGTCCATGTTCGGCGGTCTCGGCGGATGTCGAGGGTGGCGCAGTGGAAGGAACCTCCCAGGGCCTGGACGTTGCGGAAGGGGGATGGCAAGGGCTTGAAGCCGAGTGAGGTCAGCAGGGTCTGAAGCTTCTCGTCCTCTGCTTCCACGAGGACGTGCCGGTCGTCGACGACGAGGAGGTTGATGCTCACCCACGCGCTCGTCATGTACCGCGGTGGGGGTCCGGCGTTCGGTTCCGGTCGTGGCGCGGGAACCAGTTCCCACCCGTCCAGCGGCGTGCCGCGCATCGCGTCCGAGGTGATGCGGTCCGGGTTGTAGAGGGCGAGTCCCTCGCGCAATGGGCACAGGGTTGCGTCGATGTGCATGGCGTGGGGATCGTCAGGCTGCAGCAGGTGGACCCGAATGTCGGGTCCGAGCCGCGCACGCAGGTGGTCGACGCCGGAGCGATTGGTGACGTGGCTGAGCTGGCCAACGACCGTGCTCGGCCCCAGGCGCAGGAAGTCGGCCGCGTCCCAGGCGGGCCTGCCTTCACCGATCACCCATCGTGGCCCAGGTGCGCGCACTCCGGCGTCGAGGAGGTCCATGCCGAGGTCCACGTCGGCCGGCAGCCAGCGTGCACCGGCCCGCCGCCACTGCTGGATCAACGGCCAGTAGGCGAGCAGCTCATGCTGGCGGCTGCGCCAGGCCATGGGTGCTTCGACGATGCGGTCGCCCATCACCAGCAGGCTGTCCCGGGGCATGGTCGCGCAGTACCCGCCCAGCCCCTCCCAGGGAATGCGCTGCGGGCGGTGGACGCGGCAGCCCATCGACTCCAGTAGTTCCGCCACTGCCTGGAGTTCCTGATCCGCCGCTTCGGTGATCCATGCAGGGAACGGGTGCCCGGGCCGGAACTCGTCCCAGTGCTCGACCGGCATGGTGGCCTCGATCATGCGCCGGTCCTCGTCGGGGAACATCGCCCCGTACGCCGTACCGACCACCACCTCCCGCAGAGCACTCCACTCGTCGCACGCGTCCACCACCGCCACAGGCACTCCTGTCCTCTCAGCCCCTGCGAAGGACCGTACGCAGACAGCGATTGCGGCAGGTTAGGACACGCCGAGCGACCCCGCTGACCGCGAAGGTGGACGGCGTAGTGCCGTCCCCGCCTCCCTGGCGACACGGAGGGCGCGTCAAAGGAATTGTGCTGATGGGGGCAGGATCTGGGTGACGCGCCACAGACATCGGGGCAGGTCGCCTTCCTCGAAGGGGTGGACCTCCTCGAGGGTCCAGCCGTCGGCGAGCGCGTCGACAAGGTAGCGGGGGAAGAAGTGCACGGCGAACCCGCCGCGCTCGTAGATGTCGTCGCCGTGGGCAATGCCGGTGCCGTAGTGGGCGTCGCCGGTGTGCCGGACGGTGTAGACGAAGATGCCGCCTGGCCGCAGCACGCGACGGACCTCGTTCACCAATCTGCGGATCTCCTGGGTGGACAGGGCCATACACAGCAGCATGTGCGCGAAGACCGCGTCCACGTGGTCGTCCGGGAGCGGGAGGGGCTCACGCACATCCTGGACGGTTGTGGTGACCCGCTCGGCGATGCCCTGCTCCTGGGCGGCCTTCTCCAGCTGCTCCAGGCCATGCGCGCTGAAGTCGGCGGACATGACGGTGAACCCCGCACCGGCGAAGTAGAGAGCGTCGCGGCCGTGCCCGGCACCGAGTTCCAATATGTCCTTCACCCCAGCCGCCCGGAACACCGTCGAGGCGTGGAGCGCGGGGGCAGAGGGCTGTCCGCCGTACATGTCGGGATGGGCGGTATAGGTGCTCTGCCAGTGGCGCCGCTGCGCGTCTGCCAGATCCTGGTCTCTGTCTTTCACGGACCGTGTTTCCCCTCGTGTACCCGGCCGGTTCGGGTGTCGCCGCGGGTCTGGCTGGGCTCGCTGGTCAGTGCCTGCCGCAGCTGGCCTGGGCTGGGGAGACCGGAGAAGCCGTCCGGTGTTCGGTACACCCGGCACGCCAGCCCCGCCTGGCGGCCGGGCTCGGTGAACGGATCGTGTCCGTCGATCAGGAGGGTCGGGGAGCCGGTGAAGCCGGTTCTCTCCGCCTGAACCTGGTCGGTGATCACGCGCGTGGAGACCTCGACGTCGTCCAGGCCTAGTTCGGTGAGCACCTGGCGCACCCGGGCGGCGGCGGGCTCGGAGTGGGGGCAGTCCGGTATGACCAGGACCTCGACGTTCATGTCTTCAGGATCGCGCACATCGGGCCAGTGGGCGCTGTCTACTGCCGGGCCAGGGCTTCCGCCGTGTCGGCGGGGGTGTCGCGCAGGCCCAGGCGCAGGGTTTCGACGGTCGCGCTCGGCCAGCCCGGCCGCACGACCCAGCAGGAGCTGGCCGCGATCGTACTGGCGAGGATCTGCGGATCCAGCATCTGGTCGCCGATCTCTGCTGCTGGCCCGGGCCGACGAGGACGCGCCGAGTCCGCACCTGCGGCAGGTCGACCTCGACGACCTGGTCCTGGACGAGGCCAGGCGGCTGCGCGGGGCGTGTGCAGACTCCGGATCGTCCTGGGCGTCGCGGACGACGGCCCCCGGAGCGCCGGCCGCCGACCGGGAGCGGATCTTCGAGCGGTTCGTACTCCTCGACGACGCGCGGGCCCGCTCCCGGGAGGGCGGAGGGGCAGATGGCTGGGGCTGGCAGTCGTTGCCGAGCTGGTCGCCGCGCACGGCGGCAAGCCCACGGCGTCCATCGGCACCCGTTGGGGCCCGTTTCGAACTGTCGTTCCCGCATTCCGGACAGGGGCACTGAATGCGCGTTCAGTTTCGTTCAGCCTCACTTCAGCGTCAGTGTGACAGCGTTGGCGGGGGGAGCCGCATCCCTTCAGAGCTACCCGGCCGTGGTGCGCTCGGGGTCGTGGACGAAGAAGACGCCGACGAGGGCAACGCCGCGCATCCCGTCGGGGGTGTCGATGCGTGCGTTGCCTGTGCCGTCGAGGTGCAAGAGGTGGCCGCAGAGGGTGCGCAGTAGCTCCCAGCCCGCATGGTCGCGGATGACAACTCCGGGCTCCAACGGTTCCACGCACGGGGCCTCCCGGCCGACCGCGCTGCACACCAAGAGTCGGCCCGAGGTGTCCCAGGAGCGGGGGCTGGTCCAGGTGCAGGTGCTGATGGTGTCGGAGAAGACTTGCCGGCGTCCGCTGCCGTCCTCGGCGTCGCCGATCCAGATTAGCCGCATCCGCTCCGGCAGGCCGCCGTACATTCCGAACGGGCCCTTCTCGCCGGGACCTTGCGCACCCCGCAGCACAGCGCCGCCCTTCATCCGGTGAAAGCCAGGAATCATCGCACCACCGTATGTGCGGGCTCCCGGCGGCGGCAGCCGACGCTCCCGTCGCGTACTGGCTTTGAGTTCCGTTGGCGGACATCCCAGGTGTGCGCTACCCGTGCCGGGCACGTACCGCGGTTGATAGCACGAGTCATCAGTTCGCGGAGGGTTCAGCTGTTTTGGTTCCGCGAGATGGCGGGACTGGGCACGGTGTCGGGGAGTAGCTCTGCACACGATGTAAGGGGTTCTTCGTGTCCCAGTATCTTCTGGCGGAATCCTTCGCCGACGTTACGGTGTCGTCCATGATGTGGCAGGCGACCGTTCCCCAGGGAACCGGCGTCCCCGGGCTGACCGCCGCCCCTTCCGCCACGCGTGGCTCGCTGCGGCCTTGCGGGGAGATCACCAGCGGCAGCATGAAGCCCGACGCCGCCGGGGAGGGCGTGTTCCGTCTCACTGGCAACTCCCGGCAGAGCTCATGCCACCTGCTGCTGGAACAGGTGATCGACACCCGAAGGGGGGTGACCTTCGAGTTCGACCTCTACATGTACGACGCCCAGACCATCGCCGGCCCCAACGGCATGTGGGCGGCGGACGGGGTCGCGTTCCACATGATCGACGGCGAGCAGCGGCGGGTCGAGGCCGGAGAGGCGGGCGGAGCCCTCGGATACAAGAGCCTGTCGGGCGCGTACGCCAGCGTCGCCTTCGACCAGTTCGGCAACTTTTCCGCACAGGCAGCCGGCGCCGGCGGCCCGGGCCGTTCACCCAACACCGTCGCCGTCCGCGGCGGGCAGAGCACCGGCTACGCCTACCTCATCGGCGCCGCCCTCGACCCGAAGGCCCAGGCCCTGAGCGTGGACAGCGCCACCGAACGCGCCCTCGCCAAGCGCCACGTCATCGTCGACCTCACCTCTGCCGGTCTGATCACCGTCCGTATCGACTGGCTGGACGGCAAGGGCCCGCAGCAGATCCTCACCGGGGACCTCGACGGGCTGCCCGGCCAGGCGCCCCTGCCCTCGATGGTCAAGATCGGCTGGTCAGCGTCCACCGGCGACGCACCATCCGTTCACGAGATCTCCGGATTCACTGCCTCCACGCTGTAGCCCGCGTCCCGAGCCCGCCGCCAGCCTGTCCGGGATACCGTCCCTAGGCATTTCGCGTTGCCCTCCTTGGGGCGCATTGGTTCACGCGCAGGGGAAGGTACGGGCGGCAGCGTCCGCCGTGTTCCGGTAGGTGCGGTACTGCTCTCGTACGAGTGCGATGGCGGCGTCGAGGGGGAAGATGTCGCGGGTGACGAGCTGTTCGTCGTTGTCGGCTCCGACGGGGTGCCAGTAGACGCCGTCTGCGGTGATGGTGACCTCGGGTACCAGGGTTTCCACGGTGAGTTCGAGGCCCTCGTCGGCGGCGCCCTGGTGGGCGAGGGGGCGGACCACCTGGTGTTCGCGGGCGATGCCGAGCGAGTCGAGGAAGGACCGTAGTTCCCTCTCTTCGTGCTGGTCGTCGGTGGTGAGGGTGGCGGCCACCCGCACGGTGAAGCCTTCGCCGAGGGCGGTGTGGATTCCGGCGACGGCTTTGGCCCAGGTGCCTTTGCCGCGGTGGGAGTCGTGCAGATCAGGGGTGGCGGAGTCGAGGCTGATCTGGAGGGCGAGCCGGTCGTGGGGCATGGCCTGGAGCATTTGGAGCCGACGCCCGCGCCACAGCATCCCGTTGGTGAGGAGAGTGGTGGGCAGCACGGCCGTGCACGCGGCGACGATCTCGTCGAGGTCGGGGAGCATGAACGGTTCGCCGCCGGTGAGCAGGATTTCGTTGACACCGGCGTCCGGGGCGGCCTTCGCGATCTCTTTCACCCTGTCCACGCCGAGTGCCCGCCTGGCTGTCTGCGGTGAGGATCGGGCGCAGCAGTAGTCGCAGGCGAGGTTGCAGTCGAAGTTGGTGTAGAGCCACAGGCGTGCTCCGGGCCGGCGGGCGGGGGGCAGGGCGGCGATCGGGTCGGGTGGGCGGCCTCGGCGTACGGTGACGGTGGCGCTGTCGGCCGTGATGAGGGTGTTGCCGGTGCGGTCGCACCAGGCGGCGGCGAGGGCGGCCTGGTCCGGTGTGGCGATGGAGAGCGTGACGGTGTCGCCTTCCGCCGCGGCGGAGAGCTTCTCGACGAGGTCGAGAATCACCATCGGGCTGCGATCTCCTGTTCCCTGACAGCCTGGAAGAGGTCGGCGTAACCGTCGAGCTGGGGTCTTACCCAGCGCCTGAGACCTTCCAGTTCCAGGATCCTGCGGTGTTCGGGATTGTTCCAGTCCATGGCGAGCAGGTGCTCGGTCCATGCCTCGGCTCGGGCTGTGTCGAGGGTGTCGAGGGCGGTGAAGTTGCAGTGGCAGTAGGCGGGGCTGGTCCAGAACGATTCCAGGGCGTCGGGCATGAGCTCGTCCCGGCCGATGGATTCCCAGGTGGTGATGCCGATCGCGGCTGCGTCGGCGTCGCCGTCGAGGACGGCGCGGATGGCGTCCAGTTCGCTGCGGCCGGTGTCACCGTGTTTGCCGAGGTCGCTGTCGATGCGCAGGAGCTCGACGTCACCGTCGGTGATGCCTTGGTGGCGCAGGTAGTGCAGGGGCAGGATCGCGGCCTGTGCGGAGTCGCGGCTGCCCAGGGCGAGCCTGCGGCCCTTGAGGTCGTCTAGGCCGCGCAGTCCTGCCCCGGCTCGGCAGACGAGGTGGCTGCGGAAGGTGAGGTCGGTGTCTCGCATCGCGAGAGCCCGGGCCCGGTCTCCGGCCTGGAGGACGGTGCGGACCCAGGCGAGGTTGGTGTTCCAGGCGATGTCGATGGTTCCGGCGAGGAGTGCGTCGACCTGGCGGCCGTAGTTCGAGAAGAGGACGAAGTCCATCTCGACCGGGGCGTCGCGGTAGTAGTCGCGGATGCCTTCCCAGATGGGCACGACGTTGGGGGTGTAGGCCACCGCTCCAACCACCAGCGGTTCCATGGCGGGCTCCTCTTCGGGCTGGTCGCGGCGTACGGGGTTGGGAGCTCAGCCGAATACCGGCTGGCCGGTGATGGCCTTTCCGTAGAAGTCGTACAAGACGTCGGCGGTGGGGGCCATGACATGCCCGGCGCGGGCGTCACGGAAGAAGCGTTCGATGGACAGGTGGTGGGAGAACGCTGCTCCTCCGCATACCCGCATGGCGTCGTCGGTGACGGTCAGGGCGGTGTCGTTGGCGAGTGCTTTGACGCCCAGGACGTAGAGCGGAGTCTGCGCGTCGGGGGCTGCGATGCTGGCCGCCGCCGCGTGCAGGTAGGCGGTCGCGGCTTCCAGCTGGAGCGACATGCGGGCCAGGCGGGCGCGGATGGTGGGCAGCTCGGCGAGGGTCTGGCCGATGTGCTGGAGCCTCGCGCCGCTGGTGTGCCGCACGGCGGCGTCGAGCGCGGCACGGGCCAGACCCAGGGAGACGGCCGCGTTGCCCAGGTTGAACCAGGGCATGACGGTTTCCGTCATCAGGGTGAGTCCGCTGCCGGGCGCACCGAGGCGCAGACTGTCAGGGACTGTCATGTCGAACCGCATCGGCGAGGACGCGTTGCCGCGCAGACCCAGCCCCTGGAACGTTCCGGTGACGGCGACGCCCGGGGCGTCCGCCTCGATGGCGTAGAGGTCGACGGTGCCCGCCTCGTCGGCGGACAGTACGGACGTGACGTAGAGCTGTGCGTGTCCGGCGGAGGTCACCCAGCTCTTGTCGGCGGTGAACCGCGCCTCGTGGCCGCCGTTGCGCTTCGCCTGGGAGATCGGCGCCCAGAAGTGCGAGCGGGAGCCGGGCTCGCTGAACGCCAAAGTGGCCAGCGACCTGCCGGAGGCCAGGTCGCCCACCAGACCCGGCATCCCTGGCGGGGGTGCGGCCAGAACCGTCATGGCGCCGCTGACGTGCATCAGGTAGACCATGGCCGTCGATCCGCAAACACCGGCCAGCTCGGCCGTGACCTGGGCGAACTCCTCAGGGCCCGCTCCCAGCCCGCCTTCCCGCTCGGGCAGTGGCAACCCCAGTAGGCCTGATGTGGCCAGAGCCGCTACCGCTTCCGCTGGGAACCGGCCCTCCGCGTCAACGGCTGGCGCGTACTGCGCGGCGGTGGCCAGAACGGGCTGCAACAGACTGTCGACGTTCATGCGGGATCGTGCCTTCCCGTGACGGGAGTGGGGGCGGCCGTGCCGTTGGGTACCGGAGTCAGGCCGAGGGCGAGCAGGCCCACGGCGAAGCCGAGCAGCAGGGCCACGGTGGAACCGTCGCCCCCGAGCAGGTTCGCACCGGTCCAGCCGATCTGCACCAGCTGCAGGACTGCGGCCGCCAGGAAGCCCGCTCCTGCCAGGGCGATCAGCGAGCGCACCCCCGAGAGGCCCGCTGCCACGGCCGCCGCGGCCAAGAGCAGCAGTACCAGTGTCCCGACACCGCCCAGCGAGACGAGCCCCCAGGGCGGGCCGTCGGCGATGGCCAGGATGCTGCTCACCGCGGCGCCGATGCCCAGTCCGGCGGCCGTCCGGCCGATGGCGGATCGCGGAGTCTGCATCGAAACGCCCTCCTTCCGGTCAGGATGCCGCGAGCAGCACCCGCGACAGCCTGCCGCCGCGCTGCCGCCATACGGGGCGCAGCGCGCCGTCCACGCCGTAGGCGCGTCCGGCCGCCGTGGCCAGCAGCGCCAAGTGGACGGCGTACATCAGGAAGTACGACCAGAACCACTCGTGCGGGGTATTCAGTACGGAGAACAGGATGGCGGTCGTCTGGACCAGCCCGACCACCGCCCAGAACCTCGTGGCCAGGCCCACCAGCAGGAACGCGCCGAGGCATGCCTCGATCGCGAAGGCGCCCCAGGCGAACACCGCGAAATTCGGAATGATCACATGCTCGACCAGCCACGCCCACGGGGCGAAAACCTCGTTGTCGACCCCTTTGAGGGTCCAGGCGTACAGGTCCTGCGGGGGGACACTCCTGTTGCCGAAGTCCGGGGGGTGCTTCCAGGTGAGGTTCTGGATCCACAGCAGACCGACCGAAAGCCGGCACACGGCCAAGAGCACACGGGAGGGGCGGGAGGAGCCCAGCGGCTCCATCGCGGGAGGTGCGGACCGGTTGGTGACGGCCATACCGAACGACCTCTGATCTTGCTCCACGCACTCAAGGAATCATCTGCCGTACATCCATCCACTCACGCCCACACGGGAACGGCAAGCGGCAGGAAAGTCTTGCCGGACGACGCGCATCGCCCACACCGCGAGTGCGCCGCCCGAGCCTTTACCGTTCCCACTCGATGCCAGTGCGTTGCACCATGCTTGATGACCTGTCTTCCGGAGTCGGTCGTGTTCTCGTAGCGGTCGCGGACAGGGCCGGTCGCACCGCGGTGCGACCGGTACATGTGCACCGGGCCCTTTGCCTCGGGACCCGGCCGGTGGCCGTAGTGAGCCGTGCCAGCCACCGGCATGTGATGGACCTATGCCGGATGCAACGTGTTCACTGGGCAGACCCCTTGGCCCTTTTTGCCCCGCCCCACAGCGAGCCGGGGTTTGCTCGGTTCGGGTACAGCGCGAGCATCGCCTCGTACAGTTCGCTCGGCGTTTCGGTCTCGGGGTCGAGCCGGTTGAAGTCGGCCAAGTACTGCTTGGTCTCGGCCAGGATCTTCGGGTCGTCGGTCAGATCGGGGTTCTTGTGGCCGGCGACGACGAAGGCCGGGTCGAGCGCGGCAAGTGTGTCGGTGGCGCGCATCCACTCCTGCCGCGACTCGGCGGTGGCTTCGCCCATGTACTGGTGGATGCCGTTGTAGGCGACGTCCCCGGCCACGACGAGGCGCAGGTCGGGCACCCACAGCGCGGTGCTGTCGTCGGTGTCGGTGTACCCGGTGTCGATCACCTGCAGCGGATGCCCTTCAAGGGTGAAGGTGTCGCTGTCGAGGGCCTCGGGAAAGACCTGAGGCTGCGGGATCTGACCCGGGAAGCGCGCCGTCCAGAAGGTATCGAGGAACGGCCGCGTGCCTTCGTGCTTCGCCTTGGCCACGACTGCGGCGGCGGAGATTGCCTTGGCCTCGGGGAACGCCTCGATGAGCTGCTTGACACCGAAGGCGTGGTCGCCATGGCCGTGCGTGATGTAGATGTAGGTGAGGTTCCGGTGGTGTGCCTTCACCCAGTCGACGAGCTGCTGATTCTGTTCGACGGTGAGGAACGTGTCGACCAGCACGGCGTCATGATTGCCGAAGATCAGCGTCGCGGTGTTGGCTACCCACTGGAGATCTTCCGCGCCCGGCGGCAGGTCACGGGTGAGACCCGGCCGCCGCATGCAAAGGGTGTCGTACTGCAGCGATGATGATGTGGTTTGAGGCATATCGTGTTCCCTTTCACTCTTCTGGTGGAGATGCAGGACGAGGCGCTCGCTTCATCCGCTCCCCGGCGTTCCCGGTCGACGAGCGCGACCTGCTCGCCGACGTGATAGCGGGGTAGGCATGGTCATGGCGGCCCGCCTCCGCGCTGGCTGGTGCTTCATTCGGCTCAGGTCCGCGGACTCCTGGCCGTACGCGTTTCTCAGCCGCCGGTGTAGACGTGCCCCGAGTCGATCTTGCCGTTCAGGCGCTTGCCGAGTTCGGCGGAGAAGGCGAGCAGATTGTCCAGCGGAAGGTGCTGAATGGCGGCCCGGACGATCTTGCCGTGCTCGTTCACGGTCAGGATCGTGCTGCCACGCAACGACTTTCCGCCGAAAGCCTCGGCTTCCCGTTCGGTGCAGGACCGCTGGCCATCGGACACCTCGTAGACGAAGACCAAGGACTCGTAGATCCCGCTGGTCGCCTCCATGACCTGTTTGACCCGGTCGCGGCCCTCGACTGGACGGCGCAGGGCTGACGCCTCCAAAACCACGTTCTCATCGATTGCGGCAGTGAACATCTCGGCGTCCTTGGCGGTGAACGCCCTGGTCCAGGGCTGGTCTCCGACGCCATCCGCGACGCTGACGGTCCGGGTCTCCCTGTTCATGTGGGCAACTCCTGCCTGTGTCGGCGCCTGGCCGTCCGTGCTGGGCACCGGCACCTGGACACGCCACGAGCGATCGATGACGACCCTCTCCATTCGCGCGCCACAGGGTGGAAGGTACTCGTTGCCCCTTCTTGCGCGACACTCGCGCTAAAAGCCCGTATGGGCCCATTCGTGAGCGCGCCGCGTTGGGCCTGAGGTCAGCGAAGGCGTCGACGCCAGTCGGCGGGAGACCGACCTGCTCGGCGACGTGTTGTCCGGCCTTCGCCAGGTGGGGGCCGGTACGTTCCTCTTTGTCGGCGGAATATCACATCTCGGTGCTATTGACGCTATCTCGGCAGGGCGCTCAGAGGTGACGCCCGGCCCCAAGAGAGTCGCACGCGTCCGCGAGGGAAGAGGTCACCGTGTATTACGGCAGCGGGAATTACGAGGCGTTCGCACGTCCGCGCAAGCCTGTAGGGGTGGAGCGGAAGACGGCCTGGTTCGTGGGCTCCGGAATCGCTTCGCTCGCCGGCGCCGCCTTCCTCATCCGTGACGGGCGTATGAGCGGCGACAAGATCACCGTCCTGGAACAGCAGAAACTTCCGGGGGGCGCTCTGGACGGCATCAAAGAGCCGAAGAAGGGCTTCGTCATTCGCGGCGGCCGCGAGATGGAAGACCACATGGAGTGCCTGTGGGACCTGTTCCGGTCGATCCCCTCGATCGAGATCGAGGGCGCCTCGGTCCTCGACGAGTTCTACTGGCTGAACAAGGACGACCCCAACTTCTCCCTGCAGCGGGTCACCGAGAACCAGGGGCAGGACGCCCACACCGACGGGCTGTTCGCCCTCAGCGAGCGTGCGCAGAAGGACATCTTGAGGATCTTCCTCGCTACTCGCGAGGAGATGGAGGGCAAACGCATCAATGAAGTCTTCGGCCGAGACTTCCTGGACAGCCACTTCTGGCTGTACTGGCGCACGATGTTCGCCTTCGAGGAGTGGCACAGCGCCCTGGAGATGAAGCTGTACCTGCACCGCTTCATCCACCATGTGGGCGGTCTTCCCGACCTGTCCACTCTGAAGTTCACCAAGTACAACCAGTACGAGTCGCTCGTGCTCCCGTTGACCCGGTGGCTGGTAGGCCGGGGCGTGACATTCCAGCTCGACACCGAGGTCACCGACATCAGCTTTGACATCACCCCGGCCCGGAAGCAGGCGACCCGTATCCACTGGATCTCCGCGGGAGAGGCGGGGGGAGTCGACCTCGGAGCGGACGACCTGGTGTTCACGACCATCGGCTCCCTCACCGAGAACTCGGACAGCGGCGACCACCACACCGCCGCCCGCCTGAATGAGGGCCCGGCTCCGGCATGGGATCTTTGGCGGAAGATCGCGAGCCACGATGGGTGCTTCGGCCGCCCCGAGGTGTTCTGCGGCAACATCCCCGAAAGTAAATGGGAGTCGGCCACCGTCACCACACTCGATGCGCGGATCCCGAAACTGATCCAGAAGATCGCCAAACGCGACCCGTTCAGCGGGAAGGTCGTCACCGGTGGCATCGTCACGGTCAGGGACTCCAGCTGGCTCATGAGCTGGACCGTCAACCGGCAGCCCCACTTCAAACAGCAGCCGGCCGACCAGATCGTCGTGTGGCTCTACGGGCTGTTCACCGACCGCCCCGGCGACTACGTGAAAAAGCCCATGCAGGACTGCACCGGGGAAGAGATCACGCAGGAGTGGCTCTACCACCTAGGCGTCCCCACCGACGAGATCAGCGGACTCGCGGCGAACGGCGCCACCTGCGTGCCGGTGATGATGCCCTACGTCACCGCCTTCTTCCTGCCCCGCCGGGCCGGGGACCGCCCTGACGTGGTACCGCGGACAGCGGTGAACTTCGCGTTCATCGGCCAGTTCGCCGAGACCACTCGTGACACGATCTTCACCACCGAGTACTCCGTACGCACAGGCATGGAAGCCGCCTACCAACTGCTCAGCATCGAACGCGCTGTACCCGAGGTGTTCAACTCCACCTACGACATCCGCAGACTGCTGGAAGCTGCTGGCCGGCTACGGGACGGCGAGACACTCCACTTGCCAGGCCCCGAGATCCTGCGCAAGCAACTGCTCCGCAAGCTGGACTCCACCGAGATCGGCGAACTCTTGACGGAATTCGGTCTCATCCCCGACCCGGAGTAGTGGGGACCGCGGATTCCCGGCGGGTAGATGGCCGCGTTCGGCAAGCTCGCCCGCCGCCCCGTCAGCCGGGCCCGCAGCGCACTGCGTTGGCTCCCCGGACAGCCGACCGCGTGCAGGCGGCGGCAAGGCCCGCATCGGCATCATCGACCACGCCCAGAAGCAGCTCGGCGACCTCGTCTATGTGGAGCAACCCACTGTCGGCGACCGGTTCGACGCCTACCATGTGTCGGTACTTGCGGGTGGCCGACATGAGTGCATGCCGGATAGCGCCGCGAAGTCACGCGGTGGACCAGGTGACGATTGGTCAGGTCAGTCGGCGGGTGGCGAGGTGGATTCGACACGCCAGTGGAGTGCGGACGTTCCCGCGAGACCGCAAATGTGGACGATCGCGTAATTCGGCTCTGGCGATGATCACGTGACGTTGTCTGTTCAGCGTGCCCTGGCGTGATCGGCTGCGTGGAGCCGCGAG
>NZ_JANAVF010000001.1:0-913150 GCF_024213195.1 Streptomyces sp. TBY4
CTCGGGTGCCCCGGCAGCGCGGCGAGGTGCGGTGCCGGGCGGCGCGGGCCAGGCAAGATCCGGAAGAGACGGCCTAAGGCAGTTGGCGGGTTCGGGTCCAGGCGAGGAGGTCGGGGGCGGACCAGGTGTTGACGACCCGGTCGGCCGTCACCCCGCATTCCAGGGCGCGTTCGCACCCGAGGGTCTGCCAGTCGAGCTGTCCGGGGGCGTGCGCGTCGGTGTCGATCGCGAAGAGGGTGCCCGCGGCCACCGCGAGCCGCAGCAGCCGGCGCGGCGGGTCCAGCCGCTCGGGCCGGCTGTTGATCTCCACGGCGGCGCCCGACTCGGCGCAGGCCGCGAAGACGGCCTCGGCGTCGAACTCGGACTCGGGACGGGTCCGTCCCGTCACCAGGCGTCCGGTGCAGTGGCCGAGGACGTCGAGGTGGGGGTTGCGTACGGCGGCGACCATCCGCCGGGTCATGGCGCGGGCCTCCATCCGGAGCTTGGAGTGGACGGAGCCGACGACGAGGTCCACCTCGGCCAGGAGTTCCGGCTCCTGGTCCAGCGAGCCGTCGTCGAGGATGTCGCACTCGATGCCGGTGAGCAGCCGGAACGGGGCCCAGGTGGCGTTGAGTTCGGCGACCGTGCGCAGCTGTTCCCGCAGCCGTTCCGGGGAGAGGCCCCGGGCGACGGTCAGGCGCGGCGAGTGGTCGGTGAGCACCGCCCACTCGTGCCCGAGGGCGGCCGCGGACCGGGCCATCGCCTCGATGGGGCTACCACCGTCGGACCAATCCGAATGCATGTGGCAGTCGCCGCGCAGGGCGGCGCGCAGGGCGAGCGCCCCGGGGCTGGGCGGCGGGCCCTCGGGGTGGGCCGCGGCCTTCTCCTCCAGCCCCCGCAAGTACGCGGGGATCTCTCCGCCGACGGCTTCGCGGACGACCTGTGCGGTCTTCGGGCCGATCCCCCTGACCGCTTCGAGGGTGCCCGCGCCGATCCGTTCGGCCAGTTCGCCCTCCCCCATCCGGCGGACGGCGGCGGCCGCCGTACGGAAGGCCTGGACCCGGTAGGTCGGCTCCTGGGCGCGTTCCAGCAGGAACGCGATCCGGTCCAGCGCGGCCACCGGGTCCATCGCGCGTCTCCCTCCGCGAAGCGGCGGAGAGGGGGCCCGGGTCAGGGACCCGCACCCCCTCTCCGCCCGGGTCAGGCGCCGTCGGCCGGGCCGGCCGCCGGACGGAACTGCAGGGCCAGACCTGCGAGTACGGCTCCGGCCGCGGCGCTCAGCACGGCCGCGATGCCGGCCCACTCCAGGGAGCCGCCGACCGCGCCGCCGAGCGGGTCGAACCCGGCGACGCCGCCGATCACGTGGAGCCCCGCCACACCGAGCGCGACCACCGCGCCGGCCCGCCAGGCACCGGCCGTGTCCCGTACCGCCAGCAGGGCGCCGGCCGTCAGGCAGAGCAGGGTGACGGCCAGGGCGAGCAGCCCGCCGGGCTCGCCGGAGGCCAGGGCCGCCGGATCGCCGGGCACGTGCAGCGCACCGCAGAGGAGCAGGGCCAGCGCCACCGGCCAGCGCAGTATGTGGCGCAGCGCGCCCGATGCCGGCGCTGCCGGGCCGCGGTCGGCGGTCAGGGACCGGGGCGTGCCCCGGGCCGGGGCCGCACGGTCCTGCGGTGCGGGCGGGTGGACGGGGGGACGTGCCCGGTCCGCCTGCTCGGGCCTGCGCTGCGGGGGCTGTTCGCCGGTACCGAGGATGCTGACGAGCAGCGCCACGTCCTCGATGGGCCGGCCGAGGGCGGCGGCCCGCAGCGTGATGTCGGCTTCGACCCGCTCGTGCGGGGGCTCGCCCAGCAGGGTCACCATCTCGCGGACCTCGTGGACGGGCCGGGCCACGGCGGCCGCGCGCAGCGCCGTGTGTCCGGGGTTGGGGACCTGGCCGGATTCCTTGAGGAGGTTCACCAGATCGGTGACCTCCCGCACGGAACGGCCCGTGGCCGCGGTCTCCAGGACGGTGTGCGCGGAGGCGTCCCCGGGCCGGGCGCCGGGGTCCGGGCCGGGTGCGGCCCCTGCCCCGGCCCCTGTGCCGATCCCTGTGCCGGTCCCTGCCCCGGGACCGGCCCGCAGGCCTGTCCCGGGATCTGCCGGGATGCCTTCCGGGCAACCGGGAGCGGTCCCGGACTCGGGCCGCGACTCGGGCTCGGGGCCGAAGTCGGGGTCGTCCGTGTCGGGGGCCGATGGCCAGACGTCCGTGGTGTCGGGGAGCCGGCGCGGTTCTTCGTACTCCGTCGCGGCGAGCGTGATCGGGTCATTCATGGAAAGCTCCGTTCGCCGACGCGCGGGTCTACACATCGCACGCCGGTCATCGTGCGTCATGGGAAGCGCACGCTTTGTTACATTCAGCGGCACCCGGCTCCGCTGCGCCATTCGGGGCGGGCAAACGGGGGTCCCCCGCGGTGCCGCGGGCCCGGGCGGCTCCTGTCGTGGGCATGGTGGGGGCATGAAGGGTACGGAGGTACTGGCCGATGCGTTCGGCCGGATCCAGGGCATCGTGCACGAGGCCGTCGAGGGACTGGAGCCCGCCCGGCTGGACGAGCGGATCGACCCGGGCGCCAACTCGATCACCTGGCTCGTCTGGCACCTGACCCGGATCCAGGACGACCACGTGGCGGACGCGGCCGGCTGGGAACAGGTCTGGCACGCGCAGGGCTGGGAAGAGCGGTTCGGGCTCGGCCTGCCCCGCGGGTCGACCGGCTACGGACACACCGCCCGCGAGGCCGGCGCCGTCCGGGTCGGCTCCGGGGAGCTGCTGCTGGGGTACTTCGACGCCGTCCACGAGCAGACCGGGCGGTTCCTGCGGGGGCTGTCCGCCGCCGATCTGGACCGGGTGGTCGACGAGCGGTGGGACCCGCCGGTGACCCTCGGGGTACGGCTGGTCAGCGTGATCGGTGACGACCTCCAGCACGCGGGGCAGGCGGCCTTCGTCCGGGGCGTGCTGACGAGGGGCCGCTGATGGCCTCCCGCGGCGCGGCCGGCCTGCCGGTCCTGCTCCGGTCGGCCCCAATCCGGTCGGCCTTGCTCCAGTCGGCCCTGCTCCGGCCGTTCCCGCTCCGGCCGGCCCTGCTCCGGCCGTTCCCGCTCCGGCCGGCCCTGCTCCGGCCGTTCC
This sequence comes from Streptomyces sp. TBY4, assembly GCF_024213195.1. Lineage (GTDB taxonomy): Bacteria > Actinomycetota > Actinomycetes > Streptomycetales > Streptomycetaceae > Streptomyces. The sequence goes on from NZ_JANAVF010000001.1 coordinate 3,140, forward strand.
CGCTCCGGCCGGCCCTGCTCCTGGCCCTGCTCCGATCGGCCCTGATCCTGCCGACCCGACGACGGCTGACCCTTCACCGGCGGGTCATGCTCCGGCCGGTCGCGCCCCGATCAGCCCTGCGGCAGCCGACCCTCCCCCGGACGGTGCTGATCCGGCCGGCCCCGCGACAGCGGATCCTGCGGCAGCCGGCCCTCCTCCTGCCTGCCCTGCTCCTGCCCGTCGTGCTCCTGCTGTCCGCCGGTCCGGCGGCGGCAGCCGGCCGGTCGGCCACGGGCGTCCGGGCAGCCGTCGCCGACCGGCCGGCCGCCCCGGCCCCGCTCGCTGCCCCTGCCCCGTTCCCCGCCTCGGCCCTCTTCCCCGGCGCCCTCCCCGGCCCCCTGCCCGGGGCACCCGCCGGCGGAGACGGCGGGCGGCCCGTGATGGAGACCGATCGGGGGGCCGTGCGCGGGCGTGAAGCCGTCGGGTACCGCACCTTCGAGGGGATCCCGTACGCCGCTGCGCCGACCGGGCCGCGGCGCTGGCGGTTTCCGGAGCCCTCCGCGCGCTGGACGGGCGTACGGGACGCCGGTGCGCCCGGGGCCCGTTGTGTGCAGCTGCCCGCGGTGGGGCCCGGTGGCCCGAGCGGCTCGGAGGACTGCCTGTTCCTCAACGTCACGGCCCCGAAGGCGGCCGCCACCGCGCCCCGGCCCGTGATGGTCTGGTTCCACGGCGGCGGGTTCATGAACGGCGCCGGGGACCTCTACCGGCCGGGCCGGCTGGCGTCGGAGGGCGGGGCCGTGGTCGTCACGGTCAACTACCGGCTCGGGATCTTCGGCCTCTTCGGGCATCCCGGGCTCGGCGGAGCCCCCGCCTTCGCGCTCGCCGACCAGCAGGCCGCCCTGCGCTGGGTGCGGGCGAACGCGGCCCGCTTCGGCGGCGATCCCGGTAACGTCACCGTGTTCGGCGAGTCCGCCGGCGCCCTCAGCGTCTGCCTGCACCTCACCTCCCCCGCCTCGGCCGGCCTGTTCCACCGGGCGATCGTGCAGAGCGGCTCCTGCTCGCTGACTGTCCCGCCGCGCTCGTGGCTCCCGACGCTGCCCGCCTACGAGCCGTTCGCGCCGGAGCCCCTGACCGTGGCCCGGGGAACCGCGGCGGCGGTCCGGCTCGGCTGCGGGCGGCCTGCGGACGCCGAGGCACTGGAGTGCCTGCGCGGCCTCGCCCCTGAGGCCCTGGCGACATCCGAACTCATGATGCTCTTCTCCGCGGTGTCCTACGGCACCCCGCTGCTGCCCACCGAACCCCGACGGGCCCTGGAACGCGGGGAGTTCCACCAGGTCCCGGTGGTGCAGGGCTCCACCCGCGACGAGATGCGGATCTTCCTGGGGCAGACGCTGGCCGCCTACCCGGTCGCCGACCCGCAGGCCTACCGCTCCCGGCTGCGCGCCGCGTTCGGGGCACGGGCCGCACTCGTCGAGGCCGCCTATCCGGTGACGGCCCATCCGACGCCCGCGCTGGCCTTCGCCGCCGCGCTGACGGACGCCTCCTTCGTCTGCCCGCAGCTGCGGGACAGCCGGGCGCTGGCGCGGCACGTGCCGACGTACGACTACGGGTTCGACGACCGGGGCGCCCCGGACTTCAGCGGGCTCCCGCCGGTGCCCGGCTTCCCGTACGGGGCTTCGCACGGGTCGGAGCTGCCGTACCTCTTCGACACCGGGCTCCCGATGAGCGCCGCGCAGCGGGTGCTCGCGGAGCGGATGACCGGCTACTGGACCCGGTTCGCGGCGACCGGCGATCCCAACGCCCCCGGGACGGGGCCCTGGTGGCCGCGCTCCCCCGCCGTACTGTCACTGGCACCTGAAACCCTGGGCGGCATCGGCCCCGTGGACGCGGCCGCCCGGCACCACTGCGGGCTGTGGGACTCCGTAGAACAGGCTCTCGAAAGGACGGGCTCGTGACCGCTCTGACCGACATCCTCCAGCCGTTCGTGGACGACGGGACCGTGCCGGGGGCGGTGGCCCTGGTGGACCGGGGCGACGGCAGCGAGCCCGAGGTGGCCGCCGTGGGCAGCGCGGACGCCGGGGGCGGGGCGCCGATGGTGCGCGACTCGATCTTCCGGCTGGCCTCCCTGACCAAACCGGTCACGGCCGCGGCGGTCATGATGCTGGTGGAGGACGGCCGGTTCGCGCTCACCGACGCGGTCGCGCCCTGGCTGCCGGAGATCGCGGCCCCGGTGGTCGTACGGACCCCCGCGAGCCCGGTCGACGAGGTGGTCCCGGCGAAGCAGCCGGTGACCGTGGCCGACCTGATGACCTTCCGGGCCGGATGGGGATTCCCCTCCGACTTCTCGCTCCCCGCGGTCGCACCGCTCTTCACCGAGTTGCGCCAGGGCCCGCCGCAGCCGCAGGAGGTCGCGGAGCCGGACGCGTGGATGGCCGCCCTGGGCCGGATCCCGATGCTGGAACAGCCGGGCGGGGCCTGGCTCTACAACACCTGCTCGGACGTGCTGGGGGTGCTGATCGCCCGGGTGGCGGGGTGCTCGCTGCCGGAGTTCCTGGCGGAGCGGATCTTCGAGCCGCTGGACATGCCCGACACCGGTTTCGCCGTGCCGGCGGGGCAGTCGGGCCGGTTCACCCACCTGTACCGGCCGGGCCCGGACGGGGGCCTCGACCTCGTGGACGCGCCCGGCGGGCAGTGGAGCTCCCTGCCCGCCTTCCCGTCCGGCGCGGGCGGGCTGGTCTCCACGGCGGACGACTACCACCGCTTCGCCCGGATGCTGCTCGACGGGGGCGGCCCGCTGCTCTCGGCCGATTCGGTGCGGCGGATGACCACCGACTGGCTGACCCCGGCGCAGCGGGCCGGCGCCGCGCTGTTCCTGGAGGGCCAGGGCTGGGGGTTCGGCGGGTCGGTCGACGTGACGCCGACCGACCCGTGGAACGTGCCGGGCCGCTACGGCTGGCTCGGCGGCACCGGCACCGCCGCCCACATCGTCCCCTCGACGGGGGCCGTCACCGTCCTGCTGACCCAGCGGGAGCTGACCGGGCCGTCGCCGTGCCCGGAGACGATGCGCGCGGTGTGGGCGTACGCGGCGGCTTCGTAGCCACGGCGGCGGCTTCGTAGGCCGCCACGCCCTTCCGCAGGTGCGCCCTCCGCCGTCAGTGGTTGTCGGTCGGCCGCAGGTCGTGCGGGATCAGCGTCCAGGTGGTCGCCGCGGCGGCGATCGCGAGGACGCCGGCCATCAGGAACGCCGGGGTGATCGCGAGGGTGTAGGCCTGCGAGGCGGCGTCGAGCAGGGTCCGGCCGACGCCCCCGCCGAGCTGTTCGGCGGTGTGGGCGGCCTCGCCCACGGAGTCGCGTACGGCGGCCAGCAGGGTGGAGTCCAGGTCCAGGGCCGGGAGGTTGCCCCGGTAGAGCGCGGCTGCGGTGGAGCCGAGGATGGCGACGCCCATGGCCGAGCCGAGCTCGTAGCAGGTCTCCTCGATGGCGGCGGCGCTGGAGACCTCGTCGGCCGGGGCCGCGGAGATCAGGGTCACCGAGGCCACGGTGGTGGCGATGCCCGCGCCCAGGCCCATGATGGTCAGCGCCGCGGCGAAGGCGGGGTAGCCGAGGCCGGTGAACTGCTGGAGGGTCCAGGGCAGGGCCATGCCCGCGGCGAGGACCACCAGACCGCCGCCGAGCACGTGGCGGATCGCGAAGCGCTGCATGAGGGTCGGGGCGACCATCGAGGCGCAGATCAGCGCGAGCGGGGCGGGCAGCAGGCGCAGGCCCGCCTCCAGCGGGGAGTAGCCCTGGCCGTACTGGAACCACTGGGTGACCAGGAAGAGGATCGCGCCCATGCCCACCATGGGCAGGAAGATCGCGGTGGCGGCCACGCTGAAGGCGGGCTTGGTGAAGAGCCGGACCTGGAGCAGCGGGTTGTCCACGCGCAGCTGGCGGCGGACGAACAGGGTCAGCGACACGGCGGCGAGGATCAGCAGGGCCCAGGGCAGCGGGTCGGCGACACCGCTCTTGCCGAGCTGCTTGATGCCGCCCGCCAGGGCCAGCATGCCGACGATCGACTGGGCGACGCCCGTCCAGTCCCACTTTCCGGCGGAGCGCGGGGAGCGGGATTCGGGGAGGTAGCGCAGGCCTGCCGCGACGATCACCACGGTGACGGGCAGGTTGAGGAGGAAGGCGGAGTGCCAGCCGTAGTCCTGGACGAGCAGGCCTCCGACGACGGGGCCGAAGGCCATGCCGCCGCCGAAGACGGCGGCCCAGACGGCGAGGGCGAAGGCGCGTTCCTTGGCGTCGGTGAAGACGCTGCGCAGGATCGACAGGGTGGAGGGCATGATCGCGGCGCCGCCGACGCCGAGCAGGGCGCGGGCCGCGATGACGTGCCAGGCCTCGGTGGAGAAGACGGCGATGAGCGAGGCGAGGGCGAAGATGCCGAAGCCCGCCATGAGCAGGCGCTTGCGGCCCCAGCGGTCACCGAGGGCGCCGGCGGTGACCAGCAGACCGGAGAGGGCGAGTGCGTAGATGTCGATGATCCACAGCTGCTGCACGGCGCCCGGCTGGAGGTCGCCGACGAGCGAGGGGAAGGCCACGTTGAGGATCGTGGTGTCCATGGAGATGAGCAGGAGACTGCCGGAGAGGATCGCGAGCACGATCCAGCGGCGCGGGTCCTGCGTGGGGGTGTGCATGGGGGTTCCGTTCACGGTTGTTTCACGGTCTTCAGGGGTCCGCGCGGCGCGGTCGTACGTCGACGGGCGCTACGCGGAGGGGTGCGGGGTCAGGCCGCCGGGGACGGCCGGGTTCCGCTGAGGAAGGAGGCGAGGACGAGCCGGCCGATGTCGCGGCGGGCGAGGTGTCCGTCGCGGACGCCCTCGGCGGCGGCGTCGAGCAGTCCCCACAGCGAGTACCAGATCCAGTACGCGGGCAGGTCGACGCGGAGCCGGCCGAGGCGCTGGCCCATCGCGAGGAAGGCGAGGGCCCGCTGGTCCTGGCGCTGGATCCCGGCCCGGAACTCGGGGTCGGCGAGCACGGTGGCATCGCGCGAGGTGAACCCGTAGAGGTGCGCGGCGGGCAGCAGCCCGGTGACGAGTCGCTCGAGCGCGGCGTCGAACTCCGCTCCGCCGGCGGTACCGGGCAGGTCGGCGGGGGCGAGGCACCCGTCGACGACGTGGATGGCCCGGACGGCCACGGCTTTGAGGAGTGCCTCGCGGGTGGCGTAGCGGCGGCTGAGGGTGGCGCGGCTGATCCCGATGCCGCCGGCGATGTGCGCCATGGAGGCGCTGTGGTCGCCGGCGAGCACGCCCGCGGCGGCGTCCAGCAGCTCTTCTTCGTTCATCATGCGATCCTCCTTCGTATCAAACGATACAAATTTGTCTCACATGAAGCAAGTCTGATTCACGGATGAGCAGGTGAACGGGCTGGGGAGCGGGCGAGCAGCAGACTCAGCCCTGTTCTTCCGTGCCCGTGCGGGCACGGGCACCCGAGCGGGTGCGGCCCGTGGTCTGGGCGCGTTCCGGATGGCGGCGCACGTACTCGCGCTCCAGCTCGTCCATCCGCCGGGTGTGCGTGACCAGCGCGTCGTCCGATCCGTGCAGCAGGGTCTCGTGACGCGTGCGGTGGATGGCTTCGAGCTCCTTCATCAGGCGGCCCTCTTCCAGCCCGCCCGCCGACGGCCCGGCCTCACGTGCCTCGTGCTCCGCCATGGCAGGTCACCTCTCCCTCGGCCGGTCCGGGCGCCTCGCCCGGCCGCGCTCATCCCATCATCACCGAGGCGGCAGAGGGCTGCGCGGTCGCGCGGGCCGCGCAGCTGCGGGCCACCTCGTCGGCGAAGGCGCGGGCGAGCGGAGCGAGGGCGGACCAGCGCCGGACGGCCCAGCCGACGGCGAGCGGCGGCAGCGCGGGGACCGACACCAGGCGGAGCGGGCCGTCCGATCCGGGGACCTGCCAGCCGGGCAGCGCGGGGACGACGGCGTGGCCGAGGCCCAGTTCGGCGAGGAGGAGGGCGGTGTCCCAGTCGGCGGCGCTGGTGTCGGAGCTGATCCGGATGCCCGCCTCGGCGAGGGCGGCGTCCAGGTGGGCCCGGGAGGTGGAGTTCTCCGGCAGCCGGATGTGGCGGAGGGCTCCGAGTTCGGCCGGCTCCAGGCGGGAGCGGGCGGCGAGCGGATCGTCGGCGCCGACCGCGAGGACCCAGGGCAGCTCCATGACGGGCCGCTGCTCGATGCCCCGTACGGGGGCGCCGATGGTGATCCACGCGAGGTCGAGGTCCTCGGCGGCCAGGGCCTCGAAGCAGCTCCGGCTGGAGTTCTCGGTCTGGAACTCCAGGCTGACCCCGGGGTGGGCGCGCCGGAAGGCGACGATCGCCCCGGCCATGAAGTGGCGCACGGTGGTGGCCCCGGTGGTGACGCGGACCGAGCCGCCGTCGCCCCGGACGAGGGCGTCGAGCCGACGCAGGGCGCCGTCGAGCCCGGCGATCCCGTCGGCGGCGGCCGCCTGGAGGATCAGACCGGCCCCGGTGGGCGAGACTCCGCGCGGGTGCCGCTCCAGGAGCGCGGCGCCGGTCTCCTTCTCCAGGCGGCGGATGTGCTGGCTGACGGCGGACTGGGTGCGGCCGAGGTCGCGGGCGACGGCGCTGAGGCTGCCGGCCCGGCAGACGGCGACGAAGACGCGGAGATCATCGAGGGTCACAACCCCCAAGGTATCCCTTGGGGGTTACCAGAAATCCGGAGGATTGACTTGGATGTCCGGCTGCCCGACGATCACTTCACGGCCCAGGGCGGCAACCCGGTCCCGCCATCGCGAGGGCGGGACCGGGTGCCGACCCGCTGCCGCTAGGCCGCGGTGGCACCAGCCGCACCGGCCGTACCGGTGAGCTTGGCCAGGACCTGGTCGCGCAGGAGCTCGTACTCCGTGCGCAGGCGGCGCAGTTCGCTGTCCGGGGGGCGGGGTATGACGATCCCCTCGGTGACCTGCTCCTCCGGTGCGAACTGCTCGCGGGTGAGGTCGATCTCTATGCCGAGGCCCAGGCGGTTCCACCAGTGGTAGTCCACGCGCTCCCCGTCGACGAGGACCTCGCCTCGGATCAGCTCGCCGCCGAGCAGGTCGTTGAGGACGAGCGCGGTGACACCGCACTGGTCACGGGCCGGGTTCTCCCTGGTCCACCGGTCGCGGTACTCGGGCGTGCACGTCATCGCGCTCCAACTGCTGCGGACGGCCCGGTCGATGTCGGTCAGAAGGAAAGGTGTCATGCCGCCCATCCTCGCAACCGGCACTGACAACGATCCAGACCCCGGCCGACCGTCCGGTCGGATCGTGCGCGTTCCGGTCATTCGCGCTGCGGTTCCGTGCGCGTTCCGGTCATTCGCGCCCGGGGCCGGCCGCGAGGAGTTCGCCGATGACCTGCCGGGCGATGGACGCCATCCTCGGGTTCGTCACCCGGTAGTAGTTCAGCTCCATGAGCGCGATCGACAGGGCCCAGCCGCGTGCGCGGGTCCACATCGCGTCGTCGGCCCCCACCGCGGCCCGGAAGGCGGGGCGGGCCGCGCCCGGGAGGACGTACCAGGCCGGGATCAGGTCGACTGCGGGGTCCCCGAGGCCCGCGCAGCCGAAGTCGATGACCGCGCCGAGCCCGCCGCCGTCCGCCAGGAGCAGGTTCCCCGGTTGCAGGTCGGCGTGGATCCAGACCGGCCCGCCGGGCCACTCGGGAGCGCGAAGGGCCGTGTCCCACAGGGCGGTTGCCGCTGCGGCGTCGACCGCGCCGTCGGCGTCGAGCGCCGCGATCACGGTGCGGACCTCGGAGTCCCGCGCGGCCAGGGGTTCGCTGCGGTAGGAGGGCGGCCCGTCGGCGGGATCGACCCGGCGCAGGGAGAGGACGAACTCCGCGAGGTCCCGGGCGAGCAGCTCCGGTTCCGGAAGGCGCCCCGTCACCGGGATCTCGCCCGGGAGCCACCGGTAGACGGACCAGGGCCAGGGGTACCCCTCGGCGGGCCCGCCGATGCCCAGCGGCACGGGTACGGCCACCGGCAGCGAAGGGGCGAGCCGCGTCAGCCAGTTCTGCTCGGCCTCCACGTCGCCGGCGGAGCCCGCCGTACGGGGAAGGCGTACGACCATGTCGCCACCCAGCCGGTACATGGCGTTGGAGGTGCCCGCGGTGTCGACCCGCTCGACGGGAAGGCCCGCCCACCGGGGGAACTGAGCGGCGATCAGCCGGCGTACGAGCGCGGTGTCGATGTCCGGTTCTCCGGCGTGCATGCGGTCGGGGTGGGACGTCTCCGTGGCGTCGGGCATGGGCACCTGCATCTTCCTGAGCGGTCCGGGATCGGGGCGTCCGCCATGATCGCCGACCCGCTCTGCTCCTTTCCATTCCTTTTCATTCGTTGACGGGAGGGGCCGCCGCGCCGGGCCCTCCGCACTTCAAGTCGGGTCGGATGCGGCCGTCCGGGCGCCCCGGACGGATGTGGCATGGAGGGAGGGCGACATCCCGTCAGGGTGTGGCCCGCCCGCCCGCGCCGGGACTCTCCGGCGGGCGGCACCATCCGTACGACCCCAGATCGTGAGTGATTCCCGTGACGGTCACCAACCCCGCTCAGGAGCCCTCCTCGGCCTCGAACGGCGTCTACACCTCGTCCCTCGGGCGGGCCGCCCTGCCCAGGGACCGCTTCCCCGTCCCGTCCGCCGACCCCGAGGCCGTGTACCAGCTGATCCACGACGAGGTGGAGCTCGACGGGAACTCCTCCCAGAACCTCGCCACCTTCTGCACCACGTGGAGCGAGCCCCTGGCCCGGGCGCTGATGGGCGAGAGCCTCGGCAAGAACATGATCGACAAGGACGAGTACCCGCAGACCGCCGAGATCGAGCAGCGCTGCGTGCGCATGCTCTCCGACCTGTGGCACGGCCCCGATCCCGAGCACGCCCTCGGCTGCTCCACCACCGGGTCCAGCGAGGCCTGCATGCTCGGCGGCCTGGCCATGAAGTGGCGCTGGCGCAAGGCCCGCCAGGCGGCCGGACGGCCCGCCGACCGGCCGAACATCGTGTGCGGTCCGGTGCAGATCTGCTGGAAGAAGTTCGCCCGCTACTTCGACGTCGAGCTCCGCGAGGTCCCGCTGCTGCCCGGCGCCACCGGCCTGCGTCCCGAGCAGCTGCGCGCGCACGTCGACGAGAACACCATCGGCGTCGTCGCCATCCTCGGCGTCACCTTCACGTGCGACTACGAGCCGGTCGCCGCGCTCGCCGCCGAACTCGACGCCATCCAGGCCGAGACGGGCCTCGACGTCCCCATCCACGTGGACGCGGCCAGCGGGGGCTTCATCGCCCCCTTCGTCCAGCCCGACCTGGTCTGGGACTTCCGGGTCCCGCGCGTGGTCTCCGTCAACGCCTCGGGCCACAAGTACGGTCTCGCCCCGCTGGGCGTCGGCTGGGTCGTGTGGCGCGAACCGGAGCTGCTGCCCGAGGAACTCGTCTTCTACGTCGACTACCTGGGCGGCAACATGCCGACCTTCGCGCTGAACTTCTCCCGACCCGGCGGCGAGATCATCGCCCAGTACTACCTCTTCCTGCGCCTGGGCCGGGAGGGCTACCGGCAGACCCAGCAGAGCTGCCTCGACACGGCCGCCCACCTCGGCGAACAGATAGCGGCGATGGGCCCGTTCACCCTCCTCTACGACGGCCGCGGCGCGCTGCCCGGTATCTCGTACACCCTCACCGACCCCGGCAGCACCCCCTACACGCTCTACGACCTCTCGGCGAAGCTGCGCGAGCGCGGCTGGCAGATCGCCGCCTATCCGCTGCCCGCGGACCGCCAGGACACCGTCGTCCACCGCATCCTGGTCCGCCGCGAGATCAGCTACGACAAGGCATCCCTGTTCCTCGACGACATGCGGCGGGCCGTCACCCAGCTGTCCGGCGCCGTTGCCGCCCCTGCCCCCTCGACCGCCGGGCCGGTCTCCTTCCACCACTGACCGCGATCAGAGGTCCGCCATGCCCACGAGAGATCCGACTCGACCCGCTGCCCGGCCCGTTGCCCCACCCGACACCCGGGCCGTCCTGACCGAGGCCGGCCGGGCGAGGGGCCTGACCGTCCCCGCCGTCGGCCTGATGACGGCGGCGTCCGTGATCACCAGCCTCCGCGGCCTTCCGATGATGGCCGAGGAGGAGATGACGATGTTCGTGTACATCGGCTTCGCCACCCTCCTCTTCCTCATCCCCGCGGCCCTGGTCTCCGCCGAACTCGGCAGTGCCTTCGCCAGCCGCAAGGGAGGCGTCTACGACTGGGTCGGCGAGGCCTTCGGCCGGCACTTCGGCTTCACCGCCGTCTGGCTCCAGTGGATCCAGAACGTCGTCTGGTACCCCACCGGACTCGGCTTCGCCGCGGCCGCCGTCGCCTTCGCCGTGCACGACCCCTCGCTCGCCTCGAACCACGTCTTCGTCGGCCTGTTCTGCATCGGCGCGTACTGGCTGGCCACCCTGGTCGCCCTCAGCGGCACCGGGTTCCTGGTGAAGATCGCCAAGCGGGGCTTCGTCCTCGGCACGGCCCTGCCGGGACTGATGCTGCTCGGCCTGTTCGTGTACTGGATCGCCTCCGGCCACCCGATCGGCTGGGAGCACGCCGCGGCCACCGCGGTCACCAGCCACGGACACCCGCGCTTCTTCCCCGCGCTCACCGGGCTCAGCACGCTCGCCTTCCTCGCCGGGATCCTGCTGCTCTTCGCGGGCGGCGAGTCCCAGGCGGTGCACGTCTCGGAGATGGACCGGCCCGAGCACGGCTACCCGAAGGCCATGTGGATCGCCGCCGGACTGGCCTTCGCGATCTTCACGGCCGGGTCCCTCGCCGTGGCGGGCATCCTCCCGTACGGCGACATCAGCCTCACCTCCGAAGTCTTCGACGCCTTCCAGTCCGTACTCGGCGGCGCACTGCACGTCGGCTGGCTGGTCCCGCTCGTCTCCGCCCTGGTCGGCTACGGCGCGCTCAGCGGCGCCCTCGCCTGGATCAACGGCCCGAGCAAGGCCCTGCTCTCCACCGCCCGGGACGGGCTGCTGCCGCCGGCCCTGGCGCGCACCAACAAGAAGGGCGCCCAGCGCAACATCCTGCTGACGCAGGGCGTGATCGTCACCCTGATCTCTTCGATCTACCTGATCACGCCGAACGTGTCCGCCGCGTTCTTCCTGATCTCGGCCATGACGGTCTGCCTCTACATCGTCATGTACCTGATGCTGTACGCGGCCGCCATCCGGCTCCGCTACACCCACCCCGAACTGCCGCGCAGCTTCCGCATCCCCGGTGGCAACGCGGGCATGTGGGTGGTGGCCGGCACCGGCTTCGCCGCCGTGGCCTTCGCCCTGGTGCTGTCCTTCGTACCGCCGGCCCAGCTGCCCATCGGCAGCCCGGGCACGTACGTGGGCCTGGTCGCCGCCGGTCTGGTGGTCTTCACCGGAGCACCCGTCCTGCTCTGCAGGCTGGCCAAGCCGTCCTGGCGGACGCAGTAGCGGCCACGGCGCACGGAGCCCGGCCCGGCTGGAATGCCGGGCCGGGCTCCGCGGAATGCGAGCGGTACCGGTCAGGGGGTGAAGGTCCAGCGCTGGGCCGGTGTGGAGGCGCAGGCGACCCGGGTGAGCCGGGTGCCGTTGGCGGTGGCGGAGCCGGCCGGGGTCAGGCACTGGCCGGAGTTGCGCAGGCTGCCGTCCGGGCCGGTCTGCCAGCTCTGGCCCGGGCTGCCGTCGCAGGTCCGGATCGCGACGGCGGTGGCGGTGGCGGCGTCCAGGCAGACTCCGCCGAGGCCGGTCAGCCGGCCGTCGCCCTGCAGGGTCCAGCGCTGGTTGGGTCCCCCGTGGCAGCTGTACAGGGTGGGCTGGGTGCCGGGGGTGGTGGCGCTGCCCGGGAGGTCCATGCAGCTGGCCGAGGCCCCGTTGACCAGGGTGGCGGCCGCCGGCAGCGGGGTCGGGCGGCCGGTGAGGGTGATCTCGGCGGCGCTGGTCCAGGGGCCGCGGCCGCCGGCCTCGGTCAGTGCCTTCAGCCTGAGGTAGCGGCCCGCCTTCGCGGAGAGGGGGACCGACTTGAGGGCCGCGGTGTCGGCGAAGGTGCCGGTGGCCACGGGGGATCCCCAGTCGGTGGTGGTGTCCGAGACGTACACCTCGTAGCCGCCGATCCGGCCGTTGACCCCGCCGTCCTGGCGGGGCAGGTAGCCCAGACCGTCGGCCGTGTACCGGGCTCCGAGGTCGATCTGGATCTCGTGCGGGAGCGCGGCCGGGTTGCCGCCGGACCAGGCGGTGTGCCAGATGGTCCCGCCGTTCCCGTCGAAGGCATTGCGGGCGGCGCCGTTCTCGCTCGCGGTCTCCTGGCTGTCGGCGGAGACCAGGGTCCACGCCGACTGCGGGACGGGGCTGGAGGTGACCGGGATGGGGTCGGCGGCCGGGACGGAGGTGCCGGTGGCCGAGACGCTGAACGCGGCCGACTTCGTACCGGTCTTGGTCCACAGGATGCCGCCGCGGTCGGCGGCGTCGAAGAACCAGCCCGTCGTCGCCGCTTCGTAGGCGGCCTTGCTGCTCAGCCGGGTCAGGGCGGCGCCGTCCACGGTGAGCGCGGTGGGGGCGGTGGCCACGTGGAGGCTGAACTCGTAGCCGCGCGAGGCCGGTTTGCCGGTGTAGCTGCCGGCCGGAGCGGAGACGGACACGGTGACCGTGCCGGAGCCGGACGCGGGGGCGGTGACGTCGACCTGCTGGCGGGCGAAGGCTCCGCTCTGGTGGGCGCGGGTGATGCCGTCGTCCTCGTAGAGGCTGAAGGAGGTGTTGCCGCGCGGGTGGATGTCGTAGGTGAGGGTGGAGACGGGCTTCTCCCCCGTGTAGTTCATCTGCGGCCACATCGGGACGATGGCGCCGCCCTTGACGAAGAGGGGCAGGGTGTCGAGCGGGGCCTGGTAGCCGTTGAGCCAGCCCGGTCCGGCGTAGGTCCTGCCCGTCCAGTAGTCCGTCCAGGTGCCTGCCGGGAGGTAGATGCCGTCGCGCACGGCGGTGTCGGAGACCACGGGCGCGACGAGGAAGGAGTCGCCGGCCATGAACTGGCCGCTGGTCAGGTTGCCGCGCGCGACCGGGTCCTCGGGGTACTCCAGGACCATGGCACGGGTGCTCGGGACGCCGGTCTCGTGCGCGGTCCGGCTCATCGTGTACAGGTACGGCATGAGCCGCATCTTCAGCTGGAGGTACTTGCGGTTGATCGAGAGGTACGGCTCCGCGAACCGCCAGGGCTGCTTGTCCTGGTAGCCGGCCGACGGACCGGTGGCGCCCCAGCCGGACATGGTCATGAAGGCCGGGGTGAAGGCCTTCCACTGGAGGTCGCGGGCGTACGTCTTGGGGCTGCCGGCGAAGATGCCGTCGACGTCGCCGGTGGCGTAGTTGAAGCCGGAGAGGCCCGCGCCGGTGATGGCGGGGACGTGCCAGCGCATGTCGTCCCAGGTGCCGTTGGTGTCACCGGTCCAGACGACGGCGTTGCGCTGGGTGCCGGACCAGCCGTCGACGGTCCAGACGTAGCGGCGGGCGTCGGAGTTCTTCTCGATGCCGTCGACGGCCTGCTGGACTCCTGCGAAGGCCGTCTTGTAACCGCCGCCGATCCAGGCGACGTCGGTCTTCACGCCCCGCGAACCGGCCGTCCCCACTTCCTCGTTGATGTTGCCGAGGCCGGTGGAGGTCCACAGCCCGGTCTGGAAGCCCTTGGCCTTCAGGGCGTCGACGGTGGACTTCAGGGGCGCGGTGTAGCCGCAGCCGTAGCCGTCGTTGGGCAGGAACCAGCCCGAGGGCATGTCGGCGGCGCGGGCGTCCGTGGCGTAGCCGACGACATCCGGGGTGGTCTGGTGCCGGAGCCGGTTGTGGTCGCCCTGGTAGGCCGGGTTGGAGGCGTTGAAGCAGTCGGCGTTGCCGAGCTCGAAGCCCCACGCGGGAGCCATGAAGGGCTTGCCGCTGACGTCGGTGTAGGCGTCCAGGACGGTCTTGAGGGAGTCGCCGGTGAAGTACCAGGCGTCGAAGCGCTTCTCGTCGTGGGTGAGGGTGGTGGGGGCGTTGAAGCCGTACGAGCCCGGGGCCCAGGTGTTGCGCATCACGCCGTAGTGGTTGGTCGACACGTAGAAGGGCGCGGGGCTGGCGTTGTTGTTCTCGCGCCACTTGTTGTCGACGGCGATGGGGACGGTCTTGCCGCGCAGCGCCCATTCGCCCAGGCGCAGGCCCGTTCCGTAGAACTGCTCGTCCGTCCCGCGCGCCAGGTACTGGGTGGTCTGGCTGCTGGTCCAGGAGGTGGGCTGCGTCTCCTGCCAGACGAGGGTGGAGTTGTCGGCGCGGTAGACGGAGAACTGGAGCGGGGTCTTGTTGGCCCGGATAGTCAGGGATCCGGTGGTGATCTTGTAGTACGTGCCCGCGTCGGTCCAGGCGGCGCTCACGGGGCCGAAGTCGGTGGTGGGGGCGAGGTCGGTGCCGGCCGGGTCGTTGGTGAAGGCGCCGTCGGGCGAGAGCCAGAGCCGGAAGATGTCGGCGCGGGCCACGACCACCCGGACCTTGGCCGCGCCGGAGGTCGCGATGGTGAAGGTGTTCCCGGACTGGGTGAGGCCGGTGGCGTTGCCCGCCGTGGCGGGGGCCGGGGCCGAGGGGGCCGCCGAGGCCGGTGAGGTGAGGGAGCCGGCGGTGGCCAGACCGGACACGGCGAGGAGTCCGGCGAGCAGTGCGGCCGCCGGGGCGCGCCGTCGCCGTGGGCTTCTGCGGATGCTGATGAGTCTCATGGGGCGGCTCCTCGTGCGGTCCGGACTGCGGACACACCTTTTGGCATGCACCGGGCAACATAGCGCTCGAGAGGTCTCATTTGAAGGAAGATGATTGAAATGGCTTGTCACCGAGCATCTTTGAGCATGTCCACGCATGCCGGCCCCTCACCCGTATGGCCCACCCGCCCTGCGCGAACCGCTCCCCGCCCCGACCCTGGAGCGAACTGCGCACTTTTCTGGAGGGCCCGGCACCCATGGAACAGGCTCAACAGCCCGCATCGCTCCGTCAGCTCCTCCTCGCGCCCGCGACCCTGAGACTGCTCGCGCTCTCGGCGCTCGTCGGCATCCCCGTCTCGCTTTTCGCCTTCGGCTTCGTCAGCCTCGAGCACGAGCTCCAGCACTGGGTCTGGCACACCGCACCCGACCTGCTCGGCTACGACCGCCCCCCGTGGTGGTGGGGCCTGCCCACGCTCACCCTCGCCGGACTGCTGGCCGCGCCGATCATCACGCGGATGGCGGGCGGCGGCGGACACGTCCCCGCCCACGGCTTCGGCGGCCCGGCGACCATGCCCCGCGAGACGCCGAGCGTGATCCTGGCCGCGCTGGCCTGCCTGCCCCTCGGCGTGATGCTCGGACCCGAGGCACCCCTGATGGCCATCGGCAGCGGGCTCGCCCTGCTCACCCTGCGCGCCGCCAAGCGCACGGCCCAGCCCGAGCTGGCCACCGTGCTCGGCATGGCCGGATCCACCGCCGCCATCAGCACGATCTTCGGCAGCCCGCTGATCCCGGTCGTGATGATCCTGGAGGGAGCCGCCCTCGTCGCCGGGGGTCCCCGGCTGTTCGTCCTGATCCTGCCCGCCCTGGTCTCCAGCGGGGTCGGAGCCCTGGTCTTCACCGGCTTCGGACACTGGACCGGCCTCGGCATCGGCGCGCTCACCCTCCCCAAGGAACCCGCCGCCGGCCTGCCCGACGCGGGCGACTTCCTCTGGGGCATCCCCATGGCCGCCCTGATCGGCGTCCTCATCGCCCTGGGCAAGTCCGCTGGCCTGCGCGTCCACGCCTGGACGGGCACCTCCGCGCAGCGGATCGTCCTGTGCGCGGTGGCCGTCGGCGTCTGCGTCACCGGCTACGCGCTGATCACCGGACGCTCCCCCGAGGAAGTGGCGCTGTCCGGCCAGAACACCGTCGGGCAGCTGGCCGCCGACCCCTCGTCCTGGGCGGTGGGCGCGCTGGTGGCCCTCACGGTCTTCAAGCTGATCGGCTGGAGCATCGCCCTGGGCAGCCTCCGCGGCGGCCCCATCTTCCCCTCGATCATGATCGGGGCCTCGATCGGCATCGCCTTCGGCAGCCTTCCCGGCTTCGGCATGGCCCCCGCCCTGGCGGCCGGCATCTGCGCGGCCGGGGTCGCCGGCACCCGGCTCCCGGTCACCGGCGTGGTCCTGGCCGCCGCCCTGCTGGGCAAGGAGGCAGCCACCCTGATGCCGCTGCTGGTGATCTCCGCCGTGACCGCCCTCCTGGCCTCCACTCTGATCGACCGCCAGCGGCCCGCCGACCCGGCCCACCTCCAGCCCGCCCCCGCCGACGCCTGAGCGCGCCGGCACCCGGGCTCGGCGACTCCTGACCGGCTCTTTGCCCTTTTCATACGCTTTGGTGGCGAACCCCTCCCTTCCTCGCGGGCTCTCACTCCCCGGCAGCCACACCGGCCGCCTCCGCACAGGGCTCAGGAGTCACGCACGATGAAGCAGGGCAAACGCCGGGAGGCGCAGGACGGACAGGGCCGGGTCCACCGGCGCCCCAAGGGCCGGCCGTCCCTGCGGCGGTGGATCGCGGTGGCCGTCCCGCTGACGGTCGTGGCCGGCATCACCACCGGATTCGTGACCCACTCCTCCTGGTCCGACGACACCGGCGACACGGTGCACCTCGACCGGCCCGCCACGGCCCGGGGTAAGGCGGGTGACGCGCCGGGCGACCCGCTGACCCTGATGCCCACCGGACCGGAGCCCGAGCTGAAGGTGTCCGGCACCATCCCGGAGGACGGCAGCAAGGTGATGGTGACCACCCTCGCCGGGAAGAAGTCCGGATTCACCGGCAAGGTCTGGCTCTGGGTGCCGCCGCAGTACCACGACCCGAAGTACGCGCACAGCGGCTTCCCCGTGATGATCGCGCTGCCCGGCGGGCCCGGTTTCAACGAGAACTACTGGAGCGGGAGCAACCTCAAGCTGGAGGCCGACATCTCCAAGTGGTCGAAGGAGGGCGCCAGCCTCCCCTTCATCCTCGCCATGCCCGTGCTGAACCCGGCGTCCGACAAGGACGGGCTGTACTGGGACGGCAGCGACATCCCCGGCCAGCCGAAGATGGGCACCTGGCTCACCGAGGACGTCCCCGACCTGGTCCGCGCGACGTTCCGTACGATCAGGTCCCGCGACGGCTGGGCCTTCATGGGCAGCTCCTCCGGCGGGTTCGCCGGGCTCAAGGCGGTGCTGCAGAAGCCCGACCAGTTCAGGGCGGTGATCGCCGGCGGGCCCGACATCGTGCCCGACTCCCGGCTGTGGAACGGCCACCCCGCCGAGAAGGCGGAGAACAGCCCGCCCGAGCTCGCGCAGAAGCTGATCGACCGGGGCGGACCCGAGGTGGACCTCGCCTTCCAGGTCGGCACCAAGGGCAGCGACGTGCAGAACCGGCCGCCGATCGAGAAGTTCATCAAGGACTACGGCAAGGGGCCCGTGAAGACGAAGTTCCACGTCGACGAGGGCGGCGGCCACGACGCCTACACCTACGTGCCCGGCATGTACGACGGCGGGCTCATCCAGTGGATCAGCAAGCTCATGCGAGGGCCCGTCCCCAGCCCGTGACGGGCGCGGGGCTCACGGCCAGCACCGGCGCCGCCGGGGAGCCGTGCCGGTGCCCGCAGGGGTCGAAGACCAGCACCACCGGCTGCCCCGGACGCTGCCGCCAGGAGATGCGTTCCGGGGCTTCGTCGCACACCGGGCAGCACGGCAGCGGACCGGGCCGGCCCGACGGACCCGACGGATCCGGCCGGCTCTGCTCCGGCCGGCACCCGGGGACGGTCGCGAGCTGCGTGGCCTGCGGATCGCTCATGGAGACTCCCTGGTCGTGCGGTTGGGCTGCTCGCACTGTGCCATGGACCTGCCCCTTCGCGCACGGGTGAATCCTCCAGTGTTCCGGCGATGTTCCGGCAGGTCAGAGGTGTGCGCCCCGGGCGGACCGGGCTCCCGGCGCCCCTCCCCGCGGACTTGGCGCTCAGCGCGGCCCCTCGGCGACCGCCACCACGCCCGATTCGTAGGCGGCGATGACCGCTTGGGCCCGGTCGCGCACGCCCAGCTTGCCGAAGATGCCGGTGATGTGGTTCTTGACCGTGGAGACGCTGATGTCCAGGTCTGCGGCGATCTCCGCGTTGTCCAGTCCGGTGGCCAGCAGCCGCCAGATCTCCCGCTCCCGCGGGGTGAGTCCGGCCGGGACCCCCACCGGCTGCCGGGCGGGCCGCGCGGGGGCCCGTACGTACGTGGAGATCAGCCGGGTCAGCAGGCGCGGAGCCACCGCCGCCTCACCGGTGTGGACGGTGCGGATCGCGGCGGTCAGCTCCTCCGGGGAGACGTCCTTGGGCAGGAACCCGTAGGCTCCGGCGCGCAGGGCCGCGACCACGTACTCGTCCATGTCGAAGGTGCTCAGCGCCAGGACCCGGCAATCCGGCAGCCGTGCGGACAGCTGTCCGGTGGCCTCGACCCCGTCCAGGACTGGCATCCGGATGTCCATGACGACCACGTCGGGGCGCAGCCGCTCCGCGAGGGCGACCGCCTCGGCGCCGTCCCCGGCCTCGCCGACGACCTCGAACTCCGGCTCGGGGGCCAGGATCAGGGACAGGCCGCGACGGACGAGCGGCTGGTCGTCGGCAATGAGCACACGGATCATCCGCGTTCTTCCTCTCCTTCTCCCCCGGGCGCGTCCGGACCGTGCGGCGCCGGCAGGCGCGCCGCCACCCGGAATCCGCCGCCGTCGAGCGCGGCCGCCTCCAGGGTGCCGCCCTGCAGGGCGACCCGTTCTCGCATTCCGATCAGACCGTAGCCGGAAACCGGAGCCGTACGCGAAGGCCGCGGCCGCTCCCCCGCGCCGTCGTCCCGGACCTCCACCCCCACCTCGTCCGGACGGTACGTCAGCCGTACGTGGGCCTTGGCGCGGCCGGCGTGCTTGCGGGTGTTGGTCAGCGACTCCTGCACGATGCGGAACACCGTCAGGCCGAGGGCCGGCGGCAGCGGGCGGACCGGCCCCTCCACGGTGAACCCGGTCTCCAGGCCGCCGAGCCTGGCTTCGGCGACGATCCGGTCCAGGTCTCCGGTGCCGGGCTGCGGGGCCGGCGGGGTGCGTTCCGGTTCCTCCCCCGCCCGGAGCACGTCGAGCAGCTGCCTCATCTCGCGCAGCGCCATCCGCCCGGAATCCTCCAGGGTGACCAGGGCTTCGCGGGCCGTCTCCGGGTCGCGGGCCAGGTTGGCGCGGGCCCCGCCGGACATCAGCTGCATGGTGGTGATGTGGTGCGCCACGATGTCGTGGAGTTCGCGGGCGATGCGGCGGCGCTCCTCGGCGACCGCGCGTTCGGCCAGGAGGACGCGCCTGGCCTCGGTCTCCTGTTGCCAGCGGCGCGTCAGCAGCGCGGCGGCGACGACGAGGACGACGGCGATCGTGTTGCCGAGCAGGCCCGCGAATCCGAATCCGGTGGTCGCACCGACGCCGAGGCCTTCGCCTTCGCCGCTGCCGAGCACCGTCAGCGGCACGGCCGCCAGGGCGGCCGCCGCCGTGACCGCCGGGCCGCGCACGCGGGCCACGGAGTAGAGGGCGACGGTCGCCGCCGCGGAGAAGTGCGGGCCCTGGGAGGCGACCAGGTTCAGCGCGAGGCCGAGGGCGAGGACGGCGCCGAGCACGGCGACCGGCCTGACCCGCCGGGCCAGCAGGCAGGGCGCGGTCAGGACCACGAGGACGAGGGCGGACACCGTGAGGGGCCGGCCGTTCTCGGCCGCGCCCAGCGCGTAGCCGACCAGGTCCACGACGACGGCGGCGATGGCTACGAGCGCGTCGTTGCGGGTCCAGTTCAGTCTGATCTTCGGCATGCTCCATCTTCCCATCGGGCGGCGCCCGGACCCCGGGCCCCGAGGAGGAGGGGGAACCAGGACCTGGGTCCTGGTCCGGGGTCCCCACCGGTCCCCGGTCCCGGGTGCGAACTCCTCCCGGGACCCGACGTTTCGGGGCGCGGCCGTTGATGAGCTGGTGAGCGGGCCGGGAACCCCCGGCCGCCGCTCCCGTTACGGAGGACTCCTTGATCCGCGCCCTGACCGCCTTCGCCACCCGAAGTCCGTGGAAGGTCATAGCCCTCTGGGCGGTGCTGGGCATCGCCCTGACCATCCTCGGCCAGGCCCTGGTCTTCCGTGCCACGCAGACGAGCACCGGCGCGTTCCTTCCGGACTCCTACGATTCGGCGGCCGCGCTCAAGGTCGCCGAGGAGCACTTCGGGCTCGAGCCCGATGCCAATCCGCTGACCGTGCTGGTGGCCCGCGCCGACGGTGCTCCGCTGACCGCCGCCGACGAGCGGCGGATCGACGCGGGGGCGGCGGAGCTGGCCGGGCGGCGGATCGCCATGCCGAAGCCCAAGGACACTCCGTCCTTCCTGGCGCAGGACCGGTCCCAGCAGCCCCGGATCAGCCCGGCGATGACGGCCCCGGACCGGAGCTTCCGGCTGCTCTCGGTCGAGTTGACCGGCAATCCCATGGATCCCGGGATGCAGGACCTGTACCGGGCGTTCCGGGACCACACTCGGGCCGAGTTCGAGCAGGCGGGTCTGCGGACCGGGTTCACCGCCGGGCTCGCGGACACCGTGGACACCGTGGACGCGGACGAGACCCGGTCGAAGATCGTGGGCGCCGCGATGCTCGCGGTGATCGTCCTGTTGCACGTGCTGGTGTTCCGCAGCGTTCTGGCGGCGCTGCTGCCGCTGGTCGCCGTCACCATCATCGGCGGCGCGGCGGCCGGGGCCGTGGTCGGCGTCGCACTGCTGACCGGGATCGAACTCGACGCGTCCACGCCCCAGTTGATCAGTGTGGTGCTGGTGGGCATCGGCATCGACTACTTCCTCTTCCTGCTCTTCCGCTTCCGCGAGCAGTTGCGCCGGCACCCGGAGCAGTCGGGCCGGGCCGCGGCCGCCGAGGTCGCCGGCCGGGTCGGTACGGCGATCACGTGTGCGGCGCTGACCATCGTCGCCGCGTTCTCCACCCTCGCGGTGGCCACCTTCGGCCAGTTCCGGGTACTGGGCCCGGCCATCGCGGTGTCCGTCCTGGTGATGCTGCTCGGCAGCCTGACCCTGATGCCGGCCCTCCTCGCCGTCACCGGCCGCAGGATGTTCTGGCCCTCCCGGGCGCTGGAGCGGGAGCCCCGCGAGGGCGTGGCCGCCCGGACGGGCGCCCTGGTGGCGCGGCGGCCGCTGGCCCTGGTGCTCGCCTCGGTGGCCCTGCTGGGCGCGCTGGCCGCGGGCATGGCCGGGATGCGGGTGGACTACGGGCAGAGCAGCCCGGGCGGGGACCGTACGGCTTCGGCGGCGACGGCGGCCGAGATCGCCCGCGCGCTGCCCGCCGGGGTGTCGGATCCGGCCGGCGTGTTCGTGACCGCCACCGACGGGGGCACGCTGACGGCCGAGCGTCTCGGCGGGCTCTCCCGCGCACTGGCTTCGGTCGACGGGGTGGGCCGGGTGGCGCCGACGGTGCTGAGCGAGGACCGCCGGGCGGCCCGCATCGATCTGTTCCCGACCGCCGATCCGCACGGGCAGGAGGCCCGCGACCTGGTCTCCGGACCGGTCCGGGAGGCGGTGGCCGCGCACCGGCCGAGCGGTACGGAGGCGCATGTGGGCGGTACGGCGGCGGTCTTCTCCGACATCGCGTCCGCGGTGGACAAGGACCTGAAGGTGGTCTTCCCGGTGGCTGCGGCCCTGATCGCGCTGATCCTGTTCCTGCTGCTGCGGAGCCTGCTCGCGCCGGTGGTCCTGATGCTCTCGGTGGGTCTGGGCTTCGCGGCGACCCTGGGTGCGGCGACGCTGGTGTTCCAGCACGGGGCGGGCCGGCCGGGCGTGGACTTCTCGCTGCCGCTGGTGCTGTTCCTGTTCGTGGTCGCGCTGGGGACCGACTACAACATCCTGATCACCGACCGGATCAGGGAGGAGATGGACCGTCCCGGTCCGGCGCGTGCGGCGGTGGCCAGGGCCGTGCGCCACACGGCGCCCGCCATCGCGACCGCGGGCCTGGTGCTGGCGCTCTCCTTCGGGAGCCTGGCGGCGAGTCCGGGCTCCGCGACCCAGCAGGTCGGCTTCGCCACGGGGCTCGGGATCCTGCTCTCCGCGTTCGTGCTGTCGATCGTGCTGGTGCCGGCCCTGGCCGCGCTCCTGGGCTGGTCCCTGTGGTGGCCGCTGAGGCAGCGCCCGGCTTCCGGCGGGCCGGTGCCGGACGGCGGCGGGCAGCGGGAGCCGGAGCGGGTCATGACCGGCTGAGCCGCCGGCCGGGCCGGGCGGGGGCCGGCGCGCGCAGCTCCGTAGGACGGGCTGCGCGCGCCGGCCCCCGCGGGCTCACGCCAGTTTGGCGACCTCGGGGTGTTCGGCCAGCCAGCCGCGGACGGCCTCCTGCTCCTTGCCCTTGCCGGATTCCTGGATCCTGGCCTCCAGGCCGGTCAGCTGGGCCTCCGTCAGCTTGAAGGAGCTCAGCCACTGGGCGACCTTCGGCTCGTCGGCGGCGAACCCCTTGCGGGCGACGTTGTGGATGCCGTCGCCCGTGCCCCAGGCGCCCTGCGGATCGGCGAGCTTCGTCAGCTCGTAGGAGGCGTACGCCCAGTGCGGCGACCAGAGGACGACCGCGACGGGCTCCTTCTTCTCGTAGGCCCGCTTGAGCTCGGCGAGCATGCCCGGGGTCGATCCGTCGACGACCTTGTACTCGCCGTCGAGCCCGTACTGGGGCAGCACCTTGTCCTTGAGGAGGCCCATCGCGCCGGCGCTGGGCTCGATGCCGATGATCCGGCCCTTGAACTCGCCCGCCTTGCCCTTCAGGTCGGCGAGGGTCTTCACGTCCTTCATGTAGGAGGGGACGGCCAGCTCGATCGAGGTGGGACCGAACCAGGAGCCGAGGTCGTCGAGCTTGTTGCCGTACTTCTTCCAGTACTCGGCCTGCGTCGACGGGAGCCAGGCGTCGGTCTGGAAGTCGACCTGCCCGCCCGCGAGCCCGGTGTAGAGCGCGCCGAGCTCCAGCTGCTTGGCCTCGACCTGGTACCCGCGGCGCTCCAGGAGCTCCTTCCAGAGGAAGGTGGAGGCGATGCCCTCGTCCCACGGGATGTAGCCGATGCTGATCTTGCGGCCCTTGCCGGTGTTCTCGACCCCGGCCCCTCCGACGGCGTTGACGTGGGACTTTCCGGAGTCGCCGAAGATGCCGAGGCCGCCCGCGACCAGGGACAGCACCACGGCCGAGGCCACGGCGAAGACGGGCTGCGGGCGGTGGCTCCACACCTTGGCGGAGCCGGTGGCGGCGGAGCGCGCCTTGGCGAGGGCGCGGCGGCCGAGCGGGGAGACCTGGCGGCCCAGCGCTCCGGTCATCCGGTCCAGGTACATGGCGAGGATGACGATGGAGATGCCGGCCTCGAAGCCGAGGCCGATGTCCACGCTGCCGATGGCCCGGTAGACGGCGCCGCCGAGGCCGCCGCCGCCGACCATGCCGGCGATGACCACCATGGACAGGCCGAGCATGATGACCTGGTTGATGCCCGCCATGATCGTGGGCAGCGCCAGCGGGAGCTGGACCCGTACGAGGGTGTTGCGCGGGGTGGTGCCGAAGGCGTCGGCGGCTTCGACGAGTTCGGGGTCCACCTGGCGGATGCCGAGCTCGGTCATCCGGACGCCGGGCGCCAGCGAGAAGATGATGGTGGCGATGATGCCGGGCACCACGCCGACCCCGAAGAAGATGATGCCGGGGATGAGGTAGACCATGGCCGGCATGGTCTGCATGAAGTCCAGGACGGGCTTCAGGGCGGCGCTGACCCGGTCGGAGCGCGAGGCCCAGATGCCGAGCGGGATCGCGAAGACCAGGGTGACCAGGGTGGCGACCAGGACCAGCGCGAGCGTGGACATGGCCTCGGGCCACAGGGCGACGGAGTCGACCAGGGCGAAGCCGGCGAAGGCGAGCAGGGCGGCGAGCAGTCCGCGCAGCCACCAGGCGGCGACGGCGAGGACACCGGCCAGCAGCAGCGGGTTCGGCGCGGACAGGACGGTTTCGATGCCGTCGTAGAGCCCGGTGACGAGCGAGGCGATGGCGTCGAACAGCCAGGACAGGTGGCTCTGGAGGAAGTCGACACCGCTGTCGACCCAGGCGCCGAGGTTCAGGCGGGGCATCAGGCGGCCACCTCCGTGCAGTCCAGGGCGGCGCGCCGTTCGTCGCCGATGAAGGCGACGAGGCGGCCCTGCGGGACGCGGCCCACGACGGAGCCGTCCTCTGCGGTGACGGCGACGGCGTGCGGGACGCGGGCGCTGACGGCGCACACGTCGGCGAGCGGGGTGCCGGCGGAGACCGTGGGGCAGCCGCAGCCGGGCCGGCCGCCGGGGTCACCGGTCATGACGGCGTCGGCCGTCAGCACCCGCGAGCGGTCCACGTCCTGGATGAAGGAGGCGACGTAGTCGTCGGCGGGGCGGGTGAGGATGTCCTCGGCCGTGCCCTGCTGGACGATGCGGCCGTCGCGCATGACGGCGATGGAGTCGCCGAGCCGCATGGCCTCGTTGAGGTCGTGGGTGATGAACACGATGGTCTTGCCCAGGCTCTTCTGGAGTTCGAGGAGCTGGTCCTGCATGTCGCGGCGGATCAGCGGGTCGAGCGCGCTGAAGGACTCGTCCATCAGCAGCAGGTCGGCGTCGGTGGCCAGGGCGCGGGCGAGGCCGACGCGCTGCTGCATGCCGCCGGAGAGCTCGTCGGGCCAGGACTTCTCCCAGCCGCCGAGCCCGCAGAGGGCCAGCGCTTCGGCGGCCCTCCGGTCGCGCTCGGCCCGGGGGACGCCCTGGACCTCCAGGCCGTAGCCGGCGTTCTCCAGCACGTCGCGGTGCGGGAACAGGGCGAAGTGCTGGAAGACCATGCTGATCCTGGTGGAGCGCACGCGGCGCATCTCTGCCGGCGAGAGGGCCGTGAGGTCCTCGCCGTCGAAGAGGATGCGGCCCGCGGTGGGCTCCAGGAGGCCGTTGAGCATGCGCAGCAAGGTGGACTTGCCCGAGCCCGACAGACCCATGACGACGAAGATCTGGCCGGGCTCGACGCGGAACGAGGCGTCGATCACCGCCGCCGTCGTTCCTTCGGCGCGCAGCTCGTCGCGGTCGGTCTCGCCGCTTTCGAGCGCGCGGACCGCCTTCGCCACGGCCGCGCCGTTGTCGGGTCCTTTGCCGAACACCTTGTACACGTGCTCGGCTATGAGCGTGGACACATACACCTCAAGGGTCGTACCGGAAACGGCCCACCGGCGTGCGTGCGGCCGGCGGGCCGTGGAGCGCGACGGGATCCGCCCGTCACCCGGGCCCCGGCCGCTGTGGCCGGGGGGACGGGTCCGTTCCAGCAGCGCTCCTGCCCTGGCTTAACCCTTGCAAACGGTGAAGTGAGTCATGTCACGTGCGGCGTGCCGCTGTCCGTGCCCTCGACCGCGCCCGTGGACACGGATTCCGTTTGTGGTCCGGACCCGGTTGCCGAAACGGCTGCGGGCACGGCTGACGCCCCGGCTCCGGGCCCCTCCGGGTCGGCGAGCATGGAGGCCCGCAGATGGGCGAGCACCCGGGTCAGGAGGCGCGAGACCTGCATCTGCGAGATGCCGAGGGCGGCGCCGATCTGGGCCTGGGTGAGCTCCTCGCCGAAGCGCATCGACAGCATGCGGCGCTCGCGCTCGCTGAGGCGTTCCAGCAGCGGCGCCAGGGTCTGGATGTCCTCGACGCGCTCCAGCGCCGGCTCCTCGGCCCCCATGGTCTCGGCGAGGCTGTGGCCCTCGGTGCGGCCGTCGGTGTATTCGGACCCCGGGGCGTCGAGGGAGCCGCTGGTGTGGCCGTTGGCGGCGACGAGCCCCTCGATGACCTCCTCCTCGGTGAGCGAGAGGTGCGCGGCGAGGTCCCGGACCGTCGGCGGCCGGTCGAGGAGCGCGGTCAGCTCCTCCTTCGCCTTTGCCAGGTCGATGCGCAGTTCCTGGAGCCGGCGCGGTACGCGGACCGCCCAACTGGTGTCCCGGAAGTGCCGCTTGATCTCCCCGGTGATGTACGGCATCGCGAGGGAGGCGAACTCCACCTCGCGGGCCGGGTCGAACCGGTCGATGGCCTTGATCAGGCCGATGGTGCCGACCTGGAGGAGGTCCTCCAGGTCGCCCCCGTCCCCGCGGCCGCGGAAGGGGCGCATCGCGAACCGGACGAGCGAGCAGTTCATCTCGATGAGGGTCTCGCGGACGTACCGGTACTCGGGGGTGCCCTCCTCCAGCTCGTGGAGCCGGCGGAAGAAGAGTCTCGTCAGCTCGCGCGCGTCCGCCGGTGCCACCTCGCGGGGCTCCGCGATCCGGGGCGGGAGCACGGTGGCGGCGGGCTCCGCGGCGGTGGCGGCAAGCTCAGTGCCGGGTCCGGGACCGGGGCCGGACCCCGGGACGGGGCCGGCGAGCCGGCCGGCGCAGGGGCCGGCGCGGCGACCGGTACGGGGACCGGGCAGGGCACTGGCACCGGCAACGGAGCCGGTACGGGGACCGGCGACGGCGCCGGGCAGGGAGCCGGTGCGGGGGCCGGGAACGGAGCCGGGCAGGGAGCCGGTGCGGGGACCGGGCAGGGGGCCGGCGGTATGGGAGAACGGGGCGGGCATCGGCACGGGGTCGCTCCTTGGGCTGGTCGGCTTGCGGCGCATGACCTTGATGGGCGTTCACCCTAACCGGTTCCGGATCCGTTCCCCAGTCCTCCCGCTCCGTGATCAACCAGCCGGAGCCCGGCCGCATTTGCGGCAGGGCTCCGTTCCGGTAGCACATCGGCCGTACGGCCACGGCTCCCTCGGCCGAACGGTCAATTCCCTTCGGTGGCGTGCCCGGTGGCGAATCCGGCAGTGGCTTCGCGAGGGGCTCCGGCGGGGGTGCCCGCGGTTCTGCGGAGCGCCCGGATCAGGGCCTCGGTCCCGGCCTCCGCCTTGGAGCGCGGGCAGCCCACGTTGAGGCGCACGAACCCCGCGCCCTCGGGCCCGTAGGCGGTTCCCGGCATGATCGCCACCTTCTCGGTATGAATCAGCTCACGTTGGAGCACCTCGTCGGGAACTCCGAGGGGCCGGAGATCGATCCAGGCGAGGTAGCCGGCCCTCGGGGGCTGCCAGCCGAGCTCGGGGAAGGCCCCTGCCAGCCGCTCCCCGACCATGTCCAGGTTCCCGCGGACGTACGCGGTGAGCGCGTCGAGCCACGGCCCGCCCTCGCGGTAGGCGGCGATGTGCCCGGCCACGGAGAGGACCGCCGGGGAGGACAGTCCGTCGGCGTCCTTGAGGAGGGTGAGGTAGCGGGCGCAGGACTCCGCGTCGCCGAAGATTCCGTAACTACCGGTCAGGGCCGGGATGTTGAAGGACTTCGAGGCGGAGGTCACGATGGCCCAGCGTCCGCCGGGCCGGCCGTGCAGCGCCCAGGGGCGGTGCCGGTACGGGGCGTGCGCGAGATCGGAGTGGATCTCGTCGCTGATCACCGCGACCCCGTACCGCTCGCACAGCCCGGCCATCCGCTCCAGCTCGGCCTCGCTCCACACGTGCCCGGTCGGGTTGTGCGGGGAACACAGCAGCAGCACGCGGGTGCCGGGGCGGGCCAACTCCCGCTCCAGGGCGTCCCCGTCGTGCAGCGGGACCCCGCGCAGCTCCCGGCCGCGGGCCTCGATCAGGCGCGGGAAGGCGTCGTAGGCCGGGGTGTGGACCACGACCCCGTCGCCGGGCGAGGACCAGAGGTCCAGGATCCGGCCGACCTGGTAGAGGACGGCGGGGGCGTAGGCGATGCGGTCCTGCTCGACGGCGGTGCCGTAGCGGGTGGCGTACCAGTGCCGGACCGCGGAGAGGAAGTCCTCGTGGCGCCAGCGGGAGTAGCCGAGGACCCCGTGCTCCAGGCGGCCGCGCAGGGCGGCGAGCACCTCGGGGGCGGTCTCGAAGTCCATGTCGGAGATCGTGAAGGGGAGCAGGTCCGGGGT
The DNA here is from genome assembly GCF_024213195.1 of Streptomyces sp. TBY4. Taxonomy (GTDB): domain Bacteria; phylum Actinomycetota; class Actinomycetes; order Streptomycetales; family Streptomycetaceae; genus Streptomyces. The sequence goes on from NZ_JANAVF010000001.1 coordinate 31,070, forward strand.
CCCGAAGCGGTCCTCGACGTAGTCCCACTGGGTGCACCAGGTGCCGTGCCGGTCGACGGCCGTGTCGAAGTCGTAGGTTTCCATCGGTTCAGCCGACCGGGGTGAGCTCGGCCAGGGCGTCCTTCACGGACTGCACCTGGGGGCCGATGATGACCTGCACGTTGTGTGCGTCGAGCCGGACCACGGCGATGGCTCCGAGCTTCTTCAGCCGGGCGTCGTCCAGCAGGGCGGCGTCGCCGACCGTCATCCGCAGGCGGGTGATGCAGTTGTCGAGCGCGTGGATGTTGGCCGGGCCGCCGAGGGCCTCGAGGATGGCGACCGGGTCGTACTTGCCGGCGACGAGCTCGGCCTCGGGGGCGCCCGCGTCGGCGGTGTCCTGCGCCGTACCGGGGCCGGTGGGCTCGTCGTCGCGCCCGGGGGTCTTCAGGTCGAACCTGGTGATCGCCCAGCGGAAGAGGAAGTAGTACACGGCGAACCAGATCGCGGCGATCACCGGGACCAGGTACCACTTGGTGGTCGTGCCCTGGAGGACTCCGAAGACCAGCAGGTCGATGATGTTGCCGTCGGTGTTGCCGATGTAGACGCCGAGGACGGCGGAGACCAGGAAGCCGAGGCCCACCAGGACCGCGTGGATCAGGTAGAGCCACGGGGCGATGAAGAGGAAGAGGAACTCGAGCGGCTCGGTGACCCCGCCGACCACGCAGGCGACGACACCGGAGATGAGCAGCGCCTTGATCTCCGGGCGCATGGCGCGCTTGGCGCAGTGGTACATGGCGAGGGCCGCGCCCGGCAGCCCGCCGAGGTACGCGGCCATCTTGCCCTGGGACAGGAACTGGGTCGCGGTGTGTGCCGCGCCCGAGGGGGTGGAGCAGGAGAGCTGGGCGTAGAAGAGGTTCAGGGCCCCGCTGACGTGCTCCCCGCAGACCGTCCCTGCGCCGCCGGCGTCGGTGAAGCGGAACAGCGCGACGAGGATGTGGTGCAGGCCTATGGGCCGCAGCAGCACCTCGCCCATGCCGAAGAAGAAGGGCCCGAAGACTCCCGCGTGGGCGATGCCCGTGCCGACGGAGGCGATCCCGCTTCCGAGGGTCGGCCAGACCAGCGGGACGAGGAGTCCGACGATGCTCATGACCAGGGCGGAGACGATCGGGACGAAGCGCAGCCCGCCGAAGAAGGCGAGCGCGTCGGGCATCCGCTTGGTGCGGTAGCGCTTGTGCAGCAGGGCCACGATGACGCCGACGGCGACCGCGCCGAGCAGTCCGGTGTCGATGGACTTCACGCCGAGCACGTCGGCGATGCCGTAGTGCGCGATCTCGCCCTTGTCCTCGAAGTCCACGCCGCGCGTGGTGAGGAAGAAGTTGACGGCGAGGTTCATGGAGGCGAAGCCGACGAAGCCGGAGAAGGCGGCGACCCCCTTGTCCTCGCGTGCCAGGCCGAGCGGAATCGCCATTGCGAAGAGGACCGGGAGGAACTTGAAGGCCACCAGCCCGGTGTTGGACATCCAGGTGAACGCCAGCTGGACGGGTTCGTGGTCCAGGAAGGAGAGGTTCCGCAGGACGGCCGGGCTGGAGAGCGAGGAGCCTACGCCCAGCATGATGCCGCAGAAGGCGAGGAGCGCCACGGGCAGCATGAAGGTCTTGCCCAGGCCCTGGAGGAACTCCCAGAGCGCTGCCTTGGTCTTCTGCATGGGGGGATCTTTCGTCCGTGTGCGGAGGGGTGGGTCGCACATAAAGATTCCGTTCTGTGAACGGGTGGAGCTAAGAGGAGAAGGACCCCAATCGCGCGGGCCCGATTCCCCTCGCGCGGGCCCGTGCGGGGCTCTTGTGCGGAGGTTGTGAAGGGAGCACTCTGAGCGGACGACTCAGGGGGGTCCCATTTCATGATCATGCGATCACGTTTACTGCGGCGGTACGGAACCGCTTTCGCACTCGCCTCGGCGCTCGCGCTCGGGGTGGACACCACGGCCTCGGCCGCCGGCCCGCCGGAGGGCGAGGTCCTGTACGCCGGAGCACCCGGAGCCGTCGCGGGCAGCTACCTCGTCCTGCTGGACCCGGCGCGCGCGGGGTCCCGTACCGCGCAGGGCCGGGCCGTGATCGAACGGTTCGGCGGCACGGTGGGCCTGACGTACGACTCGGCCGTCAACGGCTTCTCCGTGAAGATGACCGAGGCCCAGGCGCGTCGGCTCGCCGCCGACCCGGCCGTGGAAACGGTCGCGCAGAACCGGAAGGTGAGCCTCGACACCACCCAGCCGAACCCGCCGTCCTGGGGCCTGGACCGGCTCGGCCAGCGCAGGCAGCCGCTCAACAATTCCTACGCGTACGAGTCCTCGGCCGGTACGGGCGTGACCGCCTACATCCTCGACACCGGGATCAACATCAGCCACCAGGACTTCGGCGGGCGGGCCAGGTACGGCTACGACGCGATCGACGAGGACCGCGTGGCCGACGACCTGCACGGGCACGGCACGCACGTGGCCGGGACGGTCGCGGGCACCACCTTCGGAGTGGCCAAGAAGACGAAGCTGGTGGCCGTCCGGGTCCTCGACGAGAACGGTTCGGGCACCTACGCGCAGGTGATCGCCGGCATCGACTGGGTGACCCGGAACGCCGTGAAGCCGGCCGTGGCGAACATGAGCCTGGGCGGTGACCCGGACAGCGTGCTGGACGCGGCCGTCCGGAAATCCATCGCCTCCGGCATCACCTACGTGGTGGCCGCCGGCAACCAGAACAAGGACGCCTCCACGCATTCGCCGGCCCGGGTCTCCCAGGCGCTGACGGTCGGGGCGACGAGCGAGCACGACGCGCGCTCCTCGTACTCCAACTACGGTTCTCTGGTCGACCTGTTCGCCCCCGGCGACAACATCACCTCGGCGTCCTACCTGGGTGGCGACTGGAGCACCGAGATGTCGGGCACCTCGATGGCCTCCCCGCACGTGGCGGGCGCGGCGGCGCGCTACCTGTCCCTCAACCGCACCTCCACCCCGGCCCAGGTGGCGACCTATCTGAAGAACAAGGCCACCACCGGTGCGGTGCTCGGACGCGGGACGGGCTCCCCGGACCGCGCCCTCTACATGGGCAACGCGCCGAACAAGGTGCCCGGCCCGCGCTTCGCCAACCTCAAGGACTACACGATCGGGGACAAGCAGACGATCAGGTCCCCGCTCACGGTCAGCGGGGTCTCGGGCAACGCTCCCGCAGCGCTGGAGGTGGAGGTGTTCGTCAAGCACGCCGCTTCCGGGGACCTGCGGATCGACCTGCTCGCACCCGACGGGACGGCCTACCCCCTCAAGGACGAGTGGACGGGCTGGGGAGAGACCAACCTCACCGCGCTGTACTCGGTGAACGCCTCCTCGGAGAAGGCGGCCGGCGTGTGGCGGCTGCGCGTGTACGACGCCTTCACCGGGGACACCGGCTATCTGAGCTCGTGGGCCCTGCGGTTCTGACCTGAACGGCCTGCGGCGGCGCGCTCCGGGGTAACCACCCCGGAGCGGGCCGCCGTTCGTGCGATCCGGTCCGGTCAGCCGTTGGGGACGGTGTCCACGAAGGCCGTGCCCGCGGTGCGGAAGCCTCCGACCTTGGCCGCGACCTGGGCCGGGGTGAGGACCTGGTCCTTGACGTGCAGGACGTAGTCCACCTTCTGGTCGTAGGCGCGCGGGGCCGAGCCCGGCTGCCCGTTGAGGTCGATCAGCCACTGGTTGAAGTTGATCGACATGGTCCGCTCGGGCAGGTACTTGGCGTCGTGCACGCCGAAGACCTGGCCGTCGACGTAGTAGGTGATGGCGTTGTTGTCGATGGTGAGCACCAGGTCGTGCCAGCCCGCGTAGCTCTGCCGGGACTCGGTGTGCTGGTTGACGGCCACCCACGGGTCGGCCTGGTACGTCTCCCAGGACGTGGTGTAGAGGATGTTCGAGGGCTCGCCCCAGCCGCCGTTGGGGAGGTACTCGAAGTCGTACTCCGAGTAGTCGTCGGCCAGCGGGGCCTTGAGGTCGTTGATGGGGAAGAAGGTCTGCACGAGGTGGTCCCCGTCCGGTCCGTACTTGGGGGCGTCGGAGAACTTCACCCGCGCCGCGTACGTGCCGTTCTTGAACTTCATGGCCTTGGTGAGGACTTCGGTGTGCTTGGTGCTCTCGCCGGTCCCCGCCGTCGAGGTCTCCAGGTTCATGACGGTGTTGCCGCCCTCGGCCGCGAACGTCACGTTCTCCGGCGCCCAGGTGGCGCCCGGGACGCCGGGGCCGCCCGCGTTGGAGCGCACGCTCCAGCCGTGGGCCGCTATCGCCGGGTCGGTGTGGGAGGTGTACGTGAAATCGTCGAAGAGGGTGGCTCCGGCCGGTCCCGGGTCGGTCGGGGTCGGGGTGGGCGTGGGGTCGGTCGGCGTCGGAGTCGGCGTCGGGTCGGGTACGTTGCCCCCGGGCGCGGTGCCCCAGACGGTGCCGGTGCCCAGCTTGGCGGTCACCTTGTCCCAGTCGGCGTACGCCGTGCGGGAGCCGTCGAAGGAGTAGTCGTCGGACTGGCGCAGCGTCTGCCAGTCGGCGCGGTGGAAGCGCAGCTGCATGTCGCCGGTGTCGGCGCCCGGGGCGAGGCTGCCGGCGCCCGCGGTGAAGGCGATCTCCAGGTAGCGGTCGGCGGTGGCCGTCGGGGTGGCCATGGTGTGGAAGGTGCCGGTGATGTTGGCGCAGCCCTTGACCGCCCACGAACAGGCGTACCGGTACTGGGTGTCGGGGCCGTCCGCCTTGAAGTAGTAGCGGAAGGTGACCTGGTTCAGGGAGACGGTGCCGGAGCCGTTGTTGACCACCTTGAACCAGGGCTCCACCTGGTCGGCGGTGGCACCGGTCGCACTGGTGCGGTACTGGACCTTGACGGAGTCGGCCGCGGCGGTCGCGGGCAGGGCCGTCAGGGCGGCCGAGCCGAGACCGGCGGTCAGGGCGACGGCCAGGGCCAGGGCCGTACGGCGCTTGCGGACGGGGGTGTGGCGCGGGGCATGGCTCGGGGCGCTGCTCGGGTCATGGGTCGGGCTGCTCATGCTGCGTTCCTCTCGGGGTGGGGGGAGGGAAGGGATCGGCCGCGCACGCCGAGGGCGGCGAGCCGGGTCTGGTGGTGGCGCTGGCGGCGGAGGAAGTCCGGCCAGTCGCGGTGCGCCGACCAGGCGGTGTCGGCGAGGGCGCACAGCCGCGGGAAGGCCAGGTACTCGAGCTCCGCCGGGGTGCGCGCGTACTCGGTCCACAGCTGCGCCTGGGTGCCGAGGACGCGGCGCGCGGCCTCGGGCTCCCAGTGCCCGGGGGCGGGCTCGTTGTCGTAGACGCCGCGCAGGTCGAGCACGCCGCCGTCCTGGCCGCGCGGTTCGCCGGGGTCGGTGGACTGCGGGTAGTCGAGGTAGGTGGAGCGGTAGGGGGTCATGATCACGTCGTGGCCGCGCAGTGCGGCGGCCCGCCCGTGGTCCGCGTCGAGCCAGGCCAGGGCCGTGAAGGGGGCAGGCAGTTCGGTGCCGGTCCCGGTCCAGCCGAGCGGGCGGCGGCCGAGCCGGGCCAGGTGCGCCGCCGCCTCGCCGAGGAACCAGCCGTGGAGGGCGTCCGGGCCGGCCAGCCCCTCGGCGGCGATCCGGGCGCGGGCGGACGGGGAGCGTTCCCATTCCGTGCGCGGGCATTCGTCGCCGCCGAGGTGCACGTAGGGCGCCGGGAACACGTCCGCGACCTCGTCCAGCACGCCCCGGCAGAAGTCGAGCACGCCGTCGTGGACCCCGAAGACGTTCTCGCAGACGCCCCAGCGGGTCCAGGTGTCCAGCCGGACGCCGGGCCGGTTGCCGAGTTCGGGGTAGGCGGCGAGGGCTGCGCGGGCGTGGCCGGGCATCTCGATCTCGGGTACGACCGTGACCCCGCGCCGGGCCGCGTAGGCGACGAGCCCGGCCAGTTCCGCGCGGGTGTAGGCGCCCTCGTGCGGGATCCCGTCCCCGGCGGTCTCGGCGCGGCGGCCGCCGACCTCCGTGAGCCGGGGATAGGCCGCGACGGGCATCCGCCAGCCCTGGTCGTCGGTGAGGTGGAGGTGCAGGACGTTGAGCTTGTGCAGCGCGAGCAGGTCCACGAAGCGGCGTACCCAGGCCACCGGCTGGAAGTGGCGGGCCACGTCCAGCAGGGCTCCGCGCCAGGCGAACCGCGGCCGGTCGGTGATCCGTACGCAGGGCAGCGACCAGCCGTCGGCCGGCCTGCGGGGCTGCGCGCCCCCGGCGCCCAGCGCCTCGGGCGGCAGCAGCTGGCGCAGGGTCTGCACCCCGTGGAGCAGCCCCTCGGGGCGGGCGGCGCACAGCAGGACGGAGTCGGGGCGGACGGTGAGGGCGTACCCCTCGGCGCCGAGCGCCTCGTCCCCGGGGGTCAGGAGGAGGGCGATCCGCCCGTCGGGGTCCGGGGCGAGCGTCAACCCGGTGGCGGGGGTGAGCAGTTCGCGCAGCAGGCCGGCCGCCGCCGCGGCGCCGGGTCCGGCGCGCAGTCCGGTGCGGTGGTCCAGGGCGAAGCGGCCGGGCAGGGCGGTGACCGAGTCGGGGCGCGGGACGAGCGCGAGCTCGGGGCGGGGGGAAGCAACGTCGGTCACGGTCCGAAGATTCCTCACTGGCTGTTGCGTCAACTCATGCGTCAACTCATCTGGAGACCAATGGAGTTGACCAACTGACCAATTGGTTAGCTGAGTGGCTAGAAGGTGACACGACCCGCGCACGCCGTCAACCCTGCCGGGTCGGAATTTTCTCGACGGACCACTCCCCTCCGCCCTCCCCCGAGTGGTTAGATGCACATGACCAGTTGGACAGGTGAGCAGAGAGAAATGGGGGCGGGCCATGACGAAGGACGCAACCGACTCGTCGGGATCCGTACTCAAGCGCGAACGGGTCCGCGAGCACCTGCTCGGGCTCATCGACATCCGTCGGCCCGGCGACGCGATCCCCTCCGAACGCACCCTGTGCGCCACCCTGGAGGTCTCCCGTCCCACGCTGCGCGCGGCGGTGGACGAGCTCGTGGCCACGGGCCTGCTCGTACGCGAGCACGGGCGCGGGATGTTCGTCGCCCCGGCCAAGATCACCCAGGAACTGGCCGCCGACGAGGCGGCCTTCGCGATGCGGCAGGCGTCCGGCCACTGGTCCAGCCGGATCCTGGAGCACTCCACCGTCCAGGCGGGTGCCCGGATCGGCCGCCGCCTGCGCATCTCACCCGGTGCGGGACTGCTCTACATCGCCCGGCTGCGGCTGGTGGACGGGGCTCCGATGGCCATCGAGCACCTGCACATCCCGGCCGATCTGGTGCCGGCCCTGACCCCGGCGGAGCTGGAGGCCGGGGACCTCTACGAGCACCTGCGCGACCACCACGGCGTGTACGTGCACGAGGCGCAGCAGTCCATCGAGCCGACGGTGGTGAACGAGGGGGAGGCGGGCCTGCTGGACGTCCCGCTGCTCTCCCCCGCCCTGCTCATCGAGCGGCTCACCACCGACTCCACCGGCCGGCCCGTGGAGTACGTGCACTCCGTGTACCGCGGCGACCGCTACCGGATCGTCTCGCGCCTGGCCCTCGGGGTGTCCCCGGGAGCGGGCCGGCCGGACGGCCACCACCCGGGGATCCCGCCGGGCGACCTCGGCCGCCGGGCGGTCATCACCTCCACCACCACCGGGGACGTCCACACCAGCACCTGACGCCGGCCGTGCACCATCGGACGTCAGGCGCGGACGAACACCGCCTTGAGGTCGTGGGCCCGGTCCATCGTGACGTTGACCTGGGCCACGGTGATCGCGTAGCGCTGCCCGTCCAGCTCCCACGCGGCGATCCGGTACCCGCGCGGCGGGGTCGCGGTCACCTTGATCGAGGTCCCCGGCCGGTACGGGCCCCAGGTGTCGGGGCGCAGCCCCTCGCCCAGGGTCAGGGCGTGGCGCTGGCGCGGCTGCGCGGGGGCGCGGTAGCCGGCGACGATCGGGGTGGTGATCCGGGCGACGGCCGCGTTGTTGTTGTACGCGTCGCCGAGCGGCTGGCCGTCCCAGGTGTTCTCGGTGTTCGAGTACTGGTTGACGGCCGTGCAGGGACCGCCGCAGGCCGAGGAGTAGGCCATCAGCGTGTGGAACCGGCGGTCGGGCGTGACGTAGCCGGTGCTGTACGGGGTCGTCAGGTAGGGGCGGTAGTCGGCGCCGCCCGTCTGCTCGTCCAGGGTGGCGCGGTCGTGCCACAGACCGAGGTTGTGGCCCACCTCGTGGCCGAAGTTGTACCAGAGCGCCACGGTCCGGTAGTCGACGACCGAGTACGCCTGGTCGTCGGTCTTCTCGCTCGGCGGCTGCGGGAGGTTGCCCTGCCCGCTGCTCGTGCCGTTCGGGACCTCGATCATCAGGGAGACCAGGTCGGCACCGTACTTCTCGCGCAGCGCGGCGGCCGGGGCGCCCAGCCGCGGCTCCCTCGGGTTGGAGAGCAGGCCGTGGACGACGGGCGCGGTCTCCTGTTCCGCCGCGGCGTAGTAGTTGGCCTTGTAGGTGGCCACGATGTCCACGCTCGCCCTGATGTTGCTGTCGGCGAAGGCGTGGTTGATGCTCGTCTCGGCGAAGGCGATCCGCGCGAGCATCGCCTCCTCGCCGCCCATCCCCCACTCCGCGCGCGGGGTGTAGCCGACGACCATGTCGATGACCACCGGCTCCGCGGACGCGGCGCGGGTCATCAACTGCCGGCGGGCCTCCGCGAGGAGCGCGGGGTCGGGGTTCTCGTACTGCGGGTCCGCATCGTCCTGCGGGGGCTTGATGTGGAGGTCGGGGTCCTCCTCCGTGATCAGCAGCCGGCCCGGTTCGTTCCGGGGCTGCGCGATGCGGTACGCCCGCGCGCCCAGGTCGAAGAGGGCGTCGACGCCGACGGTGTCCGGCCGGGCCCCGGGGTCGCAGACTCCGGTGGTCGACAGCACCACCCGGCGGTGCACCCCGGACCCGACCGGGTCCCCGTCGACCTTGACGACCTCACCGCTCCACTGGACGGAGCCCGCGGCCGGGTCCCGTTCCACGCCGGACTCCACGACCTCGATGGAGGTGTCGGGGAACGGGCGGAAGGTGTGCCGGCGCGGGGCGCCGAAGGGCTGGGGCGTGCACAGCCAGCGGTAATCGGCCAGGTCGAGGTCGATGGTGCGGCTGCGCAGGACGTGGCCGGGCGGCGAGGGCTCCGCCGCCGGGTGCGAGGCGGGCGCGGCGGCCAGGGCGGGCGGCAGGCCGAGGGCGGTGGCGGAGAGGGCGGCGAGCAGCCCGGTGGCCAGGCCGAGACGGGAGATGATCATGCGCGTACGAACGCACGCCCCCACCGCCCGGTCCACACCGACACCCGCTCCCGCGGCCGCGTCACCCGGCCACCCCGCCGGGCCTCACCCTGACGGGCCCCGGCCCGGCCCGGCCGCGTCCCCACCCGGCCCGGCCCCGTCGCGCCCGCTACGTGACCCGGAAGCCGATGGCGGCCGGGGACCGGTCGAAGGTCAGCCGGTCCCAGCTGGGGAAGGCGAGGTCCGTGACGGCCAGCAGCCGTCCGGAGGCGTCGTGCAGGGTGCGGCGTACGGTGAGGCCGCCGGCCTGACCGGCGGCCTGGGGCGAGTTGGTGCGGGTCATGGTGATGGTCTCGGCGACCCGGCCGGCCCGCGCGGCCCCCTCCAGCCAGTGGTGCAGGGGCCCCAGGTCCATGTCCCGGACTCCCGCCACCAGGCGGTCCCGGTAGCGGGCCAGTTCCGGGGTCCGGACCACCGTGCGGGGGCAGAGGTACGTCACCGCGTGCCGCCGGGTCTGGCCCGTCGGGCCGCTTTCGCGGTGGTGGTGGACCAGGGTCTGCTCCCCGCCGCGCATGCCGAGCTGCTCGGCGAGCGCCGGAGCCAGCGTGACGAGGGTGAGCCACGCCTGCGCGGAGGCGGCGGAGGACCCGGAGGCCGGCTGCGCCGCCGGCGGCGCAGGAGTGGCCGCCGGTGCGGGGGCGGAGGCCCGGGCCGGGGCGCCGCCCGGGGCCGGACGGCCCGCCGGGTTCGCCTCCGGGGGCCGGTGCTCCGGCGCCGGGAAGGCGGGCCGGGTGCCGCGCCGCCCGGTGACGACGAGACCGTCCTGCCTCAGGTGCTGGAGGGCGGCCCGGATGGTCTGCCGGTTGACCTCGTAGCGCGCGGCAAGGCTGCGCTCCGAGGGAAGGCGGGCGCCGGGGGTCAGTGCGGTGAGGTCGAGCTCGCGCCGCAACGCTGCGGCGATCCGCTGGTACTTGGGCATGGCGGCCGGGCCGCCGCCCCGCGAAGGGGAGGGCATGGCTTCTCCTCTGACGGGAGGTCAAGGACTGCGCGGTCTGCTCGACCAACGTAGCATTGGTCTATACCTATCCGTGAGAGGGGCTCCGGTATCCGGACCCTCTTTGGCCGGAACCGCGCCCTCCTTCAGCGCCGCAGCGGATTGGGAAGCGGCAGGTAGCGGGAGTCCGCACCGTCGGCGCGGGTCCAGCGCAGCAGCAGGTTGGTCTTGGCCGGGAGCGTGGGGGCGGCCACCAGCGCGGCCACCTCGGGCAGATCGTGGGCCTCCCCGGCACGCAGGAACTCCTCGCGGGCCGCGGGCCACAGCTCCCCGGCCACCTCCGGACGGCTCTCCGCGAGGGCGCCCGCCACCTCGGTCAGGTGGTTGACCACCAGGCAGTAGACGAGGCGCTGCCAGCCGGCCTCCCGGTCCAGGTCCGGGAGGAGCTTCACCCCCTCCGCGTCCCGGAAGAGGGCCTGCGCGGGCATGCCCCGGTCGTCGACGGCGACCAGGGTGTTCTGGAGGTGCGCCTCCAGGACGACGCCGTGCCGGGCGAAGAGGTGCAGCACGGGCGGCACCACCTGGCGCAGGTAGGCCCGCCACCACGCGGCCGGGTCCGGCGCTGCCGCCGGCGGACTGTCCGGGTACCCCTCCGCGAGCGCGGCCGCCAGCAAGGGGGTGAGGCCGGGCTCCACGTGCGCCGCCAGGCCGTCACGGACCAGTACGGCGAGCTCCTCGAAGGCGAAGGAGGCCGTCCGGTACCCCCGGTCGGACAGCCAGGCCGCTCGCGACCCGGACCGGCGCAGTTCCGCGAAGCCCGCCTCGACCGCCACGTCCGTGCGGCGCAGTTTCAGCAGGTCGTGCCGCCACAGCCGGCGCACGTCGTTGGTGATCCGCACGTCGAGGCTGAACTTCACGAAGAGGTCGCCTGCCGCGGCTCCGCCTCCACCCCCGCTCCCGCCGCCGGGCACGTACAGGGTCCGGATCGACGCGGTCGGCCAGACCGGCACCCGCCCGGTTCCCAGCGACAGCAGCCTCCCGTCCGCGAAGGCCTCGCGGACGGCGGGCCTGCCCGCGACCAGGTCGAGCTGCCACGGGTGGGCGGGCAGCAGCCGGTAGCCGGCCGGCGGGCGCGGCCCGCCCAGCGCCTCCGCGAGCGAGTCGACGGCGGCCTCCGCGGCCGGCCCGCCCTCCCCCGCCACCTGGTCCTCGCGCACGCCCAGGAAGGCCAGCGGGAAACGGGCGCGGGCCTCGGGGGCGTACGGCAGCCATCCGTTGGCCGGCCCGCCGCCCCGGGCCTTGGGGGCCGGATGGTGGGGGTGGCCCATGACCAGGGACTGCTCGGACCGGACGTACGGGTCCGCCGGCGGCGGCACGGCGGCGCGGGCGGCCAGCAGCGCGGCTATGGTCTCGCGGCTGTCGGCGATCTCGACCGGGAGCTCGTCGTTGGACACCCCGGTGTACTGGCGCAGTTCGTCGGCGACGAGTTTCACCAGCTCGGCATGGGTGAGCGGGTGCCAGCCGGCCCCGGTCCCCAGCTCGGGCCGTCCGGGCCGGCGCCCGGCGCGCACCCGCAGCAGCCTCCCGCTGCCCGACAGCCGGTACGCGCACCAGCCGTCCTCTTCAGAATCGGCGGACCCTCCGGACCCTCCGGACCCCCCAGCCCCGGCGGACCCCGCGGGCGGGACCGGTTCGGCGGCCTCCCGCAGGAGGCAGTTCAGGAGCGGGGCGGCCGCGTAGGCGTCGGCGGCGGCGTTCTCGGTGGCGTTGAGGTCCACGGATTCCATTCGGTACGTCCAGAGCGCCGGAGGTGCGCGGGGGCGTACCACCGGCCGTGATCTTCAGTATCCGCGATGATGAAGTGATCATCACGTCATCCGAGAGGACCGGGGCCCTGGATCCCAGCATGCACCTCCCCGCCACCGCGGCCGAAGAGGCCGTAGCCGCCGAACTGGCCGGGCTGTCCGAAAGGGGCCCCGCCGGACCGTACGGATCCGGCGGATCCGGCGCCCCCGCCGGACCGCCCCGCGCGCGCCCCGGCCTGGAAGCCGCCTACGCCGCCGCGCTCCCCGGCGCGCGCGCCGCCGTACTCACCCGGCTGTGGCGGGCGTTCTCCTACGAGCCGCTGCCCTGGATCACCCGCCGGGAGCGGGGTTCCGGGGCGCTCGCGCTCCGGCTGGCCTCGGGCTCCCTGCTGGAGGGGCCCCTCCCCGACCCGTACGCGACGACCTTCTCCGCGGCCCGCGCGAGCGCGCCCCCCGTGACCGAGCTGCTGCTCGACGGCCGCCCCTACCGGAGGGCCGCCCCGCTCGTGGCGGCCCTCGGGCTGCCGTACGGCGAGGAGTTCGCCGCGGAGCTCGACGAGAGCACGGCCTCCCTGGCCCTGTCCCGCGCCGGCCAGCCGGCCGACTCCGGGACCGACTCCGGGACCGGCACCGGCGCCGGGGACCTCGCCGCCTGGGAGTGGGAGCAGCGGGTGGTGGACGGCCATCCGTACCACCCCAACTGCCGCTCCCGCCCCGGTTTCACGGTGGCCGAGCAGCTCGCGTACGCCCCCGAGCACCGGCCCCTGGTCACCCTCGGGCTGGCCGTCGTAGGGGCCCGGGAGTGCCGGGTGACCGGGGAATGGCCCGACCGCTGGCGGGAGTCCGGGCGGATCCTCGTACCGGTCCATCCCTGGCAGGCCGAGCACGTGGTGAAGCAGGGGGAGCCGGGAGCCAGGGACAACGGGAACGGGCACGAGCTGCGGCCCGGGCCCGCCGCGCACCCGTTGATGGCCCTGCGCACGCTCTCGCCCGCCGACGGCGGCCCGCACGTCAAGACCGCCCTCAGCACCCGGCTCACCTCCTCCGTGCGGGACATCTCCGTCTACTCCGTCGAGACGGCCGCCGCGCTCTCCGACTTCGCCCAGGACCTGTCCGGGCGGCTCGACGGCCGCCTGCACATCACCCGCACCCTCGGCGCCGTCACCGCCGGCACCCCGGACCTGGCCGCCGTGCTCCGCGAACCGCCCGAGGCGTACGCGGACCGGGGCGCGGGCGAGCGGGTGCTGCCCGTGGCCGCCCTGGCGCTGACCCCGTACGCGCGCTCCGACGCCTGGCGGGCCGGCTTCGCCCGCCACGCGCTGTCGGTGTGCCTGCGGGTCCTGGATCTCGGGGTGGCGCTGGAGGCCCACGGCCAGAACCTGCTGGTCGTCCTGGACGCCGACGGCTCCCCGCTGCGGCTCGTGTACCGCGACCTCGCCGACATCCGGATCAGCCCGGCCCGCCTCGCCCGGCACGGCCTGCCCGCGCCACCGCTGTCGGGGCGGCTGATCACCGACGACGAGACCCTGCTGCGCCGCAAGCTCTTCGGGTCGCTGGTGGCGGGTGCGCTCGGCTCCACGGCCGGTTCGGCCGCCGCGCTCGCGGCGGACCTGGCGGCGGCCGGGCCCGGCCTGCCGCCCACCGCCGACACCCGGGCGCTGCTGACCGGGCCGCTGCCGACGAAGGCGCTGACGCTGATGCGGCTGAGCCCGGGGGTGCCCGGCGATCAGTGGGCCGAGCTGGACAATCCGCTGACCGGGGGCTGAGTTCGCGGCGCGGTCGGGCTACTGTCCGGGGGCATGGGATCGACTTCGCACCTGAACTCCGTCCGGTCGTCCTACGACGCCGTCGCCGTCGACTACGCCGCGCTGCTGACCGGGGAGCTCGAGGGCAAACCGCTGGACCGGGCCATGCTGGCCGCCTTCGCGGAGTGCGTGCGCGGGGACGGGCCCGGCGCCGGCCGTGCGGTCGCGGACCTGGGCTGCGGCCCGGGCCGGGTGACGGCGCACCTCGACGGCCTGGGCGTACGGGCCTTCGGAGTCGACCTGTCCCCCGCGATGGTGGCGGTGGCCCGCCGGACGTACCCCGGGCTGCGGTTCGAAGTCGGCTCGATGGCCGCGCTGGACATCGCGGACGGGGTCCTGGGCGGGGTGCTGGCCTGGTACTCCACCGTCCACACGCCGCCGTCCGGGCTGCCCGCGCTGTTCGCCGAGTTCGCCCGGGTGCTGGCCCCGGGCGGGTACCTGCTGATCGCGTTCAAGGCCGGCGACCGGCAGCTCCGGCTGGAACACGCGTACGGGCATCCGGTCGACCTCGACGTGTACTGGACCCCGCCGGAGCTGATCGGCCGGCTGCTGGCGGAGGCGGGCCTGGCGGAGACGGCCCGCCTGATCCGGGAACCGGACGCCACCGAGAAGTCCCCGCAGGGCTTCCTGCTGGCCCGCCGGACGGGCTGACCCGGCCGGAGGCCCCGCCGGAGCCGCCTTCGCTCCTCCCCGAGCCGCCTCCGGCCCCCGGGGCATCGGCCGATCGGGCGGCAAGCCGGTCCCCGTGGGCCCGCCTTCGCCCCGAACGGGCGGGGCGGTGGCAGGAAGGAGGGATGACCCTCCACCGCCGCCAGGTCCTCGCGGGAGCCGCCACGGGCGTCCTCGCCTCGATCGGCGCGACGGCGCCCGCGACGCCCCGTACGGGAACCCGCCGCGCGGACCCCGACTACGGGGCGCTGGCCCGGTCCCTCGACGGCCGGGTGGTGACGGCCGGCGAGCGGGACTACGACGAGGCCCGGCGGCTCTTCCAGCCCCGCTACGACACGGTCCGGCCGGGCGCCGTGGCCTACCCCGCGCACCCGGGCGACGTGGCCGCCTGCCTGGACTTCGCCCGGCGCTCGGCCGTCCCCGTGGTGCCGCGCGGCGGCGGCCACGGCTACGCCGGCTGGTCCACCCGCGAGGGCGGACTCGTCGTCGACACGGGAGCCATGGCCGAGGTGACCGCGGAGTCCGGGGCCGTGGTCCGGATCGGCGCGGGCGCCCGGCTCGGAGACGTGAACTCCGTCCTCGCCGCCCGCGGCCTGGCCGTCCCGACGGGCCTGTGCCCCTCCGTCGGCATCGCCGGCCTCACCCTCGGCGGCGGACTGGGCCTCTCCTCCCGATCCTGGGGCGCCACCTGCGACCGGCTCACCGGAGTGACCCTCGTGACCCCCGACGGGACCGTCCGCGAGGTCGGCGCCGACCACGAGCCCGACCTCTTCTGGGCCCTGCGCGGCGGCGGGGGCGGCAACTTCGGGGTGGTCACCGGGTTCCGCTTCCGCACCCACCCGGTCTCCGACTGCGCCTTCGCCGAACTGCACTGGCCGGCCGCCGACTCCCCCGCCGTCCTGCGCGGCTGGCAGCGCTGGCTCGGGGCGCTGCCCGATCCGTTCTGGAGCCAGGTGGAGTTCACCGTGGACGGCGGCCCGGTCGGCGCCCCCGCCCTGCGGGTGCTCTGCCTGGACGGCGGGCGCGCGGAGCTGGAGCGGGAGCTGACCCGGCTGTCCGACCTGGTGGGCGGCGCGCCCCGGGACAGCTGGACCGTCGTACGCGGCTACGGGGACACCGTCCGGGCGATGGCGGGCTGCCAGGACCGCAGCCCCGCCGCGTGCCGGCTGCCGGGCAGCCTGCCGGGACACGATCCCGCGGGGCGGCTCGGCCGGTACTCCTACGCCGCCCGGTCCGACTTCTGGGCCCCGGACGGGCTGACCGAGCCGGCCGTCCTCGCGGCCTTGGCGGCCCTGCGGCGCTACGCCGGGAGCGTGCCGCCCGGCGGGTCCGGCGTGGTGCAGTTCGACGGGGTCTGCGGCGGAGCCCTGGGCCGGATCCCGGCGCGGGACACCGCCTTCGCGCACCGCTCGGCCGGGTTCCTCGCCCAGTACCTCGTCTCCTGGCCCGCCGCGGCCACGGCCGCCGAGACCGGCCGGCACCAGGACTGGCTCGACGGGCTCTGGCAGGACCTGCGGCCCTGGGCGGGCGGAGCCGCGTACCAGAACTACGCCGATCCGAAGCTGACGGGCTGGCGCGAGGCCTACTACGGGCCGAACCTGGCCCGCCTCGAAGAGGTCCGGCGCCGCTACGACCCGGACCGGCTGTTCCGCTTCCCCCAGGCCCTGTAGCCCCGTACAGCCCCGGCCGTACGGCCCCTCGCTCTCCCGCCCATCCCCGAAGAAGGAGACGGACATGCGACGTACGTTGACGGTGGCGGCGGCCACCGCCGCCCTGCTGCTGCCCGCCGGGCCCCTGCCCGAGGCCGAGGCCGGCACCGCGCCGGCCCCGGCGCCCGCCGCCGGCCGGTGGTCGGCCCGGGAGGCGGAGTCGTTCTGGACCCCCGACCGGATGGCGTCCGCGGTCCCCGTGAGCCGCGGCGGCGCCCCGGCGGCGGTGGACGGGACCGGCCGGGACTTCGACGGCATCCCGGTCGTCGGCCGGATGTTCGTCATGAAGGGCGGCGGCGCGTACTTCTGCACCGCGAGCGTGGTCTCCTCCCCCGGCCGCGACCTGGTGCTCAGCGCGGCGCACTGCCTGCTCGGGACGGACGCCCGGCAGGTGGCCTTCGTACCGCAGTACACGGCCGGGAACCCGCAGCCGTACGGGATGTTCCCGGTCCTGCGCGACGCGGCCGGCCGCTCCAAGGTGTGGATCGACCCGCGCTACCGGAAGCTCGGCGCGGACAAGGGCGCCGCCCTCGACGTGGCCTTCGCGCAGGTCGGCCCGGACGCCGACGGCTTCCCCGTGGAGGACGTGGTGGGCGGGAACCGCCTGGTCACCGGCGCAGCGTACGCGCACAAGCAGGTCTCGCTGATCGGCTATCCGACCTCCGCCGCCCGGCCGCGGCTGTGCGTGAACCGGACGACGAAGTTCACCAGCAAGGATCCGGGGATCCCCGGCTCGTTCCTGCGGATCGACTGCACCGGCTATCCGGGCGGCACCAGCGGCGGCCCGTTCCTGACCGGCTTCGACGAGCGGACCGAGACCGGCGACGTGGTCGGGGTGATCGGCGGCTGGAAGACGGGCGGGGACACCCCCGACACCTCCTACAGCTCCTACTTCGGCGCCGACATCAGGAAGTTGTACGAGACGGCGCTTGCCGGGGCGCGGGTGGCGTGAGCACCCGCACCCAGCGGGTCCGGCGCGGGTTGCCGACCGTGCGCGGGGTCACCGGCAGTCCCTCCGCGGTCAGCGCCTCGGCGGGCGCGAGGCCGAGCTGCCGGCGCAGGTCCGCGAGGGCGGTGTGCACGGGTCCGAGGATGACCTCGGCGCGCGGATGGGCGTACGCGAGGGCGTGCGCGGCCGTCTCGATGGCCTCGGCGGCGTCCTCGGCGGCGCCCCGGCTCCACCCCCCGGGGGCGGTGCGCCCCCAGGGCGCGAGGGCGTCGTAGAGGTGGCAGGCGGCATCGGCCACGGCGTCGGCCTGTTCACCGACGCCGGGCGCCGCGATCGACGGGAGCTCCATACCCGCTCAACGAGCGGAGCCCGCCCGGGGAACGAAGGCCGGCGGCGCGGTCACGGGCGCACCTCCGTCAGGAGGACACCGTGTGCAGCCAGAGGGGCAGCAGCAGGAGGGAGACCAGGGAACTCTTGATCACGACGGCGGCGGAGAGGTCCACGCCCACGTCGTAGCGCTGGGCGAAGATGAACAGGTTCTGGGGCGTCGGCATGGCGGCGATCAGCACGAGGTACGTGAGCCACTCGCCCCGGACCCCGAACAGCGCCCCGCACACCGCCCATGCCAGCAGCGGGAAGGCCACGCACTTGAAGCCGATGAGCGCCAGCTCCTCGCGTGTGGTGCCCCGGACGTCGAGGCCGATGCCGCCGAGGTGCAGCCCGAGGGCGAAGAGGGCCACCGGGGAGGCGCTGTCGCCGACGAAGGCGGCCCCGTCGAGGACCACCTCCGGGACGTGCACGGAGAGCAGGTTGAGCAGGATCCCGGCGTTGCAGGCGAGGACCAGCGGGGTGACGAGCGAGGCGCTGACGGCACGGCCCAGGCGCCGGGCGGGACCGCCGCCCGAGCCGGGGCCGGTGCGGCCCAGTTCCATGATGGCGATGACGACGAGCGACAGCACGCAGACCTGGAAGAGCAGCACCGGGAAGATCGGCGCGGCCGTCCCGAAGAAGGTGATGAAGACGGGGACGGCGAAGTAGGCGGTGTTGACCTGCACGCCGGCCATCACGCGCAGGGCCACGGACCGGGGTTCGCGCAGTCCGGCCGCCGCCGAGGCGATGGCCACGGCCGCCACCGCGAGGGCGGCGGCGGCCGCGTAGCCGCCGATGGCCCGCCAGTCGAAGAGGGCGGAGAGGTCCGCGGCGTAGATGTTGCCGAACAGGTAGCAGGGGACCGCGAAGAGGAACGCGTAGTCGGCGAAGGCCTTGGAGGCCTCGGCCGGGACCACCTTGCGGCGGGCGAGGAGCACGCCCACGCCGAAGGCGAGTGCCACCGGTATCAGTTTCTCCAGCGCGGCCGCCCCGCCCATGCGTACCCGCTCCCCGCCGTTCAGTGATCTTCCGAGCCGGGCGCAGTCTATGCCGGGCGGGTGGGTCGGCAGATGCCGCCTTGACCCTGACCTGCGGGTCAGGGTTTAGCGTCGGCGCACCCACCCGCCCCGGCCCGGCGGCGGCCGTCCGCGCCGTCGCCGGCCGCGCCGTTCCGAGGAGCCCCGATGGCCACGGCCGCCCTGCCCCGCACTGCACGCGAGATCCGGCTCGCCGCCCGCCCCGAAGGGCTGCCCGAG
This sequence comes from Streptomyces sp. TBY4, assembly GCF_024213195.1. Taxonomy (GTDB): domain Bacteria; phylum Actinomycetota; class Actinomycetes; order Streptomycetales; family Streptomycetaceae; genus Streptomyces. The sequence continues at coordinate 49,871 of NZ_JANAVF010000001.1, forward strand.
CGGGCGCACTTCGCCGTCGCCGAGGCACCGGTGCCGGAGCCCGGGCCCGGTCAGGTGCTCGTGCGCAACCGCCACTTCCTGGTCTTCCCCGGGCTGCTCACCCTGATCGGCGGCGCGGTCGAGGGGCTGCCGCTGCCCCCGCTGCACGCCGGTGACACGCTGTTCGGGCCGGCCGTCGGCGAGGTGGTGGCCGCCCCGGCCGGCAGCCCGCTGCGGCCGGGTGCGCTCGTCTCGCACCTGCTCGGCTGGCGGGAGTACGCCCTGGTGGACGCCGCCGCCTGCACCCCGCTGGACGACACCCTCCCCGATCCGGTGGCGTACCTCGCCCAGGGCTCGGCCCCCTACGGCGCGCTGACCCGGCTGGCCGGGATCCGGCCCGGGGACACCGTCCTGGTCACCGGCGCGGCCGGCGCGGTCGGGACGCTCGCGGGCCAGACGGCCCGGCTGCTGGGCGCGGGCCGGGTGATCGGCACCACCGGCTCCCCGGAGAAGGCGGAGCGGCTGGTGGCGGAGCTGGGCTACGACACGGTCCTCCTGCGGGGTACCGGGCGGCCGATCGCGGAGCAGCTCGCCGGGGCGGCGCCCGCGGGAATCGACGTACTCGTGGACACGGTGGGCGGTGAACAGCTGGCCGCGGCCCTCGGCGCGGCCCGGCAGGGTGCCCGCTTCGCCTTGGTCGGGGCGCTCTCGGCCCAGTTGGCGCCGGGGCGGGCCGGGGGCGGCCCCCCGGTGGAGCCCGTGGGGATCGACCCGTTCCGCCTGGTCGTCAGGGGGATCTCGGTGCGCGGGTACCTCGGCTCGGAGCATCCGGACGTGGAGGAGGAGTGGACCGGGCGCTTCGGGGCCTGGCTGCGGTCCGGCGGGATCCGCTTCCCCCACGTGCGGATACCGGGCATCGATCGCGCCCCGCAGGCGTTGCGGGAGTTGGCGGAAGGCCGGCACTTCGGCGCCGTGGTGGTGGAGTTGGCGGACCAGGCCGTCTCTTTCGGATCTTGCCGGCAAGATCCGAAAGAGACGGCCTGGCCCGGGCGGCGGGCGGTGGACACGGGGGTGGCGCGGGATGCGGATCGGTGAAGCGGCGGCGGCAGCGGGGACCACGCCCCGGGCACTGCGGTTCTACGAGCAGCGCGGACTGCTCGACCCGCAGGGCCGCAGCCCGTCCGGCCAGCGGCAGTACGGGCCCGGGGACGTGGCCAGGATCCGGATCATCCGCGACCTGCTCGCCCACGGATTCACCGTCGGGGACCTGTGCGGGGTGGCCGACCGGCTCCACCTGCTCGCGGCGGACCCGCCGCCGAGCTGCGGCTCCGGCGGCGGGGTCGTCGGGCACCGGCTCTCCGTGCTGGACGCGGAGATCGAGCGGCTCACCCGCCTGCGCGAGGCCCTGGCCCGGCGGGCGGGGATCCCCGGCCCGCCCGGCACCACTGCGGGGGTGCCGGAGCCCGGGCGGGCCCCGCACCCGCCCCCCAGTGGCCAGGGCAGGGCCGGAAGATCCGGTCGGCCGGTGAGTGCCGGGCGGGGCCCGGGCGGGTAGCGGCCGCATACGCTGGACCGATCATGAGCGAGCGAGCCCGATCCCGATTGCGATCCCTCTTCCGAGCCCGGCCCGGATCCCCGTCTCCCTCCCCGTCCGGCCCGTCAGGGTCGCCACAGGGGGCCCCGGCCGGATCCCCCGACCGGTCCCGGTCCGCGCCCGCCCCCGCCCGGCCAGGGCCAGGGCAGTTCGCCGTGGCCCTACGGACGCCCGCGCGGGCCGCCGAGCCGCTGCTCGCGCAGGCACCCGAGGCCTGGCAGCGACTGTTGCCGTACGCCGTGACCGCCGTGTGCGTGATGACGCTGCTGCCGGTGACGATCACGGTGCTGACCAACGACTACAAGGCGGGCGGCGGCTGGGCCGGGGCCCTGGGCGTGGCCCAGACCCTGCCGCTGCTGCTCGCAGTGACCCGGCCGCTGCCCGCATGGGCGATGGTGCTGCTCGCGGACACCATCGGGGCCGCCGTACTGACTCAGGCGGACGCGGTCACCGGGCACCCCTGGCCCTGGACCCCGATGGTGATCATCGGCTACCTGGTGCTGATGGCCTGCCTGGGGCTGCGCGAGTCCATCCGGACCCTGGTCGGGGTGTGGCTGGCGACCGGGGTGGTGGGGGCTGCGCTGTGGGGCTTCCACCCGGACGGGACGACCAACACGGTCGCCCTCCTGTTCGTCCTGGCCGGGGTGGTGCTCGCGCTGACGGGGGCCCTGCGCGGGCTCGGCGACGCGCGCCAGAAGATCGCCGAGCAGGAGAGCATCAGCGAGGCCGAACGGGCCCGGCGCACCCTGCTGGAGGAACGGGCGCGGATCGCGCGGGAGTTGCACGACGTGGTGGCCCACCACATGTCGGTGATCACGGTGCAGGCGGATTCCGCGCCGTACCGGCTGCCCGGCATGGCGGAGCCGGTGCGCGAGGAGTTCGCCGCCATCGCGTCGAGCGCGCGCGAATCCCTGGGCGAGATGCGGCGGCTGCTGACGGTACTGCGCGGGGACGAGGCGAACGGCGCCGACCGGACCCCGCAGCCGGGGATCGGCCGCTTGCAGCAGCTGGTGGAGGCCACCGTACGGGCCGGGCAGCCGGTGGAGTTGGCGCTGTCCGCGGGCGCGGCCGGGGCGGCGGGGCCGGCCGCGGACCTGTCGGCGTACCGGATCGTCCAGGAGGCGCTGGCCAATGTGGTGCGGCACGCGCCGGGAGCTCCGACCCGGGTCTCGGTGACCTTCGACGAGGAAGACCTCCTGGTCCTGGTGGTCAACGGCCCGGCGCGGGACGCGGTGGTGGCGGTGGAGACCTCGGGCACCGGGCACGGACTGGTGGGGATGCGGGAGCGCGTACGGTTGACGGGCGGGACGCTGGACACCGGCCCGCTGCCCGACGGCGGCTTCCGGGTCGCCGCCCACATGCCCCTCACCACCCCACCCGAGGAACCAAGTTGATCATCGTCGACGACCAGGCCATGGTGCGGGCGGGTTTCGCCGCACTGTTGTCGGCGCAGGCCGACATCGACGTGGTCGGCGAGGCGCCCGACGGCCGCCAGGGGATCCAGGTCTCCCGCACCGTCCACCCCGACGTGGTGCTGATGGACGTCCGGATGCCGGAGATGGACGGGCTCAGCGCCGCCCGCGAACTCCTCGATCCCCCGCCGGGGGTGGTGCACCGGCCGAAGGTGCTGATGCTGACCACCTTCGACATCGACGACTACGTCTACGAGGCCCTGCGCGCGGGCGCCTCCGGCTTCCTGCTGAAGGACGCCCCGCCGGCGGATCTGATCGCGGCAGTCCGGGTGGTCGCCTCGGGCGAGGCGCTGCTGGCTCCGTCGGTGACCCGGCGGCTGATCGCGGACTTCGTCGAGCGGCGGCCCGCGCCGCGCCGCGATCCGGCGCTGCGGCTGAACGGGCTGACCCCGCGGGAGACCGAGGTGCTGGAACTGATCGCGCGCGGGCTCTCGAACCAGGAGATCGCCGGCCACCTGGTGGTCGCCGAGCAGACGGTGAAGACGCACATCGGGCGGGTCCTCGGCAAGCTGGAGCTGCGGGACCGGGCCCAGGCGGTGATCTTCGCGTACGAGGCGGGGCTGGTGCGGCCGGGCGACGGCGGCTGATCCCCCCTGGTCCCTGCTGGTCTCTCCTCCACCCCCTACCGGGGTATGACATCCGACTTGGCTCCCCGGTGCGACGCCCGCCCCGGCACCTCCTTCCTACCTTCCTCCTCGTCACGAGGAGAGGAGAAGGGGCATGCGCCGCTTCGCAAGGACACTGGTCACGGCCGCACTGGCGGTGACCGTCGTCGCCGGCACCGCGGGATGGGCCTCCGCGGACACCCAGCCGCTGGTCACGGGCCCGCTGCCGGGCACGGCCGGCTGGCGGGCCGACTCGGTGTCCGGGCGGCCGCTGCCGGATCCGGAGCGGACGACGCCGTCCGGGGTCGCCCGGTTCTTCGCCGGGCTGGACCCGTCCCGGGCCCGGGAGCTCGTACGGGCCCACCCGCTGGTGGTGGGCAATCTGGACGGAGCTCCGCTCCCCCTCCGGTACGAGGCCAACCGGCTGGCGGTCCTGGCGGCCGGTGAGCCCCGCTTCGCCCCGCTGGCCGCGCCCGGCCGGCGGATCCTGGCCTTCGACCCGCGCGGACGGGGCACCGTCGCCGAGGTGTTCGGGGACCTGGAGCGGACCGCGCACCTCTCGGTGATCGTGCCGGGCTCGGACAACGACGCCACCACCCACGACCGCGCGCGGGCCTCGCACACCGGCCCGGCGGGGATGGCCCGCTCCCTGCGCACGGCGACCGGGGAGACGGCCGCCGTCATCGCGTGGACCGGTTACACCACGCCCGTCGGGGTGGGACTGGACACGGCCCGCGGGCGGCTGGCGGAGGCGGGCGCGGTCCGCCTCGCCCGGTTCACCGAGGGGCTCGCCGCGGTCGGCGCGCCCGACCCGGTGCTCTTCTGCCACAGCTACGGCTCGGTGGTCTGCGGGCTCGCGGCCCGGCACACGCACGCCACCGACATCGTCGCCTTCGGCTCCCCCGGGATGCGGGCCGACAGCGTCCGGGGGCTCGGCACCGGCGCCCGCGTCTGGGCGGCGCGCGGACCCTCGGACTGGATCGCCGACATACCGAACGTGGCGTTCGCGGGGCTCGGCCACGGAGCCGATCCCACCTCGGCCACGTTCGGCGCCCGCCGGATCGACGCCACCGACGTGATCGGCCACACCGGCTACTTCCTCCCCGGCACCCGCTCGCTGAAGGCCTTCGCCGCGATCGCGACGGGAGAGGCCCGATGAGCGCCCCGTCCCTCCTCACCAGGGCACGCACCGTCGCCGGCCGGATCGACGCGAAGACCCCCGCCCACCGCGACCGGGCGATCGACGGGCTGCGGGCGCTCGCCCTGCTGGCCGTGCCGACCGGGCACTGGCTGCTCGGCGGATTCACCCTCGACTCCGACGGGGCCCTGCACAACGCCAGCCCCCTCTCCGCCTTCGGCGGCCTGGCCCCGGCGAGCTGGGTGCTGCAGATGCTCGGCATCTTCTTCCTCGTCGGCGGCTACGCCTCGGCGCTCTCCTTCCGGCGGCACACCGGATCGGCCGGGGCCTGGCTCAAGGGCCGGGTCGCCCGGCTGGCGCGGCCGGTGCTCGGGGTCACCGCGGTGTGGGCCCTGGCCGTGCCCGTGCTGTACGCGGCCGGGGTGCCCGAGGCCACCCTGCGGACCGGGGCGAAGCTGGTGATCCAGCCGCTGTGGTTCGTCGGGGTGTACCTGGTGGTCACCGCGCTGACCCCGTACTGCGTGCGCGCCGCGCACCGGTTCGGCGGCTGGGCGGCGGCCCCGCTGCTCGGCTCGGTCGCCGTCGTGGACTTCCTGCGCTACGGGCCCTTCGCGGACTCGGTGCCCGGCTGGGTGGCGCTGGTGAACATCCTGCCGGGCTGGCTGTTCGCGTACCAGCTCGGCGTGGACTGGGGAGAGGGCCGGATCGGGCGGCGCGGGGGGTGGCTGCTGCTGGTGGGCGGGAGCGCCCTGTTCGCGGCGCTGCTGATGGTCTTTCACTACCCGGCCTCGATGGTCGGCGTGCCGGGCGAGGCCCGGACCAACTCGCATCCGCCGTCGCTGCTCGTCCTGGCCCTGGCCGCGGCCCAGTCGGGCGCGGCGATCCTGCTGCGGGACCGGCTGGCGCGGCTGCTGGCCCGGCCGCTGCTGTGGGCTCCGGTGGTCGTGATCAACCTGTGCGCGATGACGATCCTGTGCTGGCACCAGACGGCGATGCTGGCGGCCGCCGTACCGGGGTCGTTCGCGGGCGGGCTGGCCGGGCTGACGACGGCGCCGGACAGCGTGGGGTGGATCCTGGCGCGGCTGGCGTGGATGCCGGTGTTCGCGGCGCTGCTGGTGGGCATCGCCCGGTACGCGCGCCGGTTCGAGCGGCCCTGGACCAGAGCCACGGCACTGCGCCGGACCGCGGCGGGCCTCCTGGCGGCCGGCTTCGCGGTGTTCGCGCTGGGGCTGGCGTAGCCGGAGCACCGGTACACGACGAGAGCGCCGCTCCCTTCGGGGAGCGGCGCTCTCGTGCGGTCTCGGTGCGCCTCAGGCGATGGAGGCGGCGACGATCGCGGCGACCGCCAGGTTGCAGGAGGCCGACACCCACACGGCGGGGTGCGGCTCGGGGTCGACCACGATGGCGCCGAGCCGGCCCGGGGTCACCAGGTCCAGCAGCAGGAAGGCCACCGCCATCAGGACCAGGCCGAGCAGGCCGAAGGCCGCCGTGGAGAGCAGGCCCTTGCCGAAGTCCTCGTAGGTGGTCCAGATCGAGGTGAAGACGATGCCGCCGATGCCGAGCAGCGCCGAGGACAGCAGGACGGAGGCGTTGCGGTTGCGCTCTTCCCAGATCTGCTTCGGCAGCTTGCCGGGGGTCAGCACGTCCACCAGGACGATGCCGAGGATGAGCAGCACCAGGCCGACGCCGCCGAATGCGGTGGTGCGGCCAAGTCCGTTGATGATGTCGCTCATTGAGAAGCCGTCTCCGGGATGGGGTAGGAAGTACGCCGCGTGTCTGTCGTCGCGGTGGCCGAATCTATCGCACGGCATGGCACCCGACCATGGGGAGGTCAGGAAATGGCGGAGCTCAGGGTGGCGCGGCCCGGTGAGGCGGGGGCGCTGACGGGGCTGGTCATGCGCTCCAAGGCGCACTGGGGGTACGGGGCGGAGTTCCTCGCGGCCTGCGCGCCGGAGTTGCGGATCGCGCCCGGGGACGAGGTGCGGCGGCGGATCGTGGTCGCCGAGGACGCGGCGGGCGCGGTGCTCGGGCTCGCTTCCCTGGACGGGGAGCCGCCGCTCGGGCGGCTGGGGCTGCTCTTCGTCGAACCGGCCGCGATCGGCGGGGGCGTGGGGCGCCTGCTCTACCGGGACGTGCTGCGGCGCGCCGCCGGGCTCGGCTTCCGCCGGCTGCTGATCGACTCCGATCCGCACGCCGCAGGGTTCTACCGGGCGATGGGCGCCGTGACCTCGGTGCAGGGACCCGGGCCGGAGTCCGGCGCGGAGGCCTCCGGCGGGCTGGTGCCCTTCGAGGTGGCGCCCGTTCCCCTGGCCGGCTGGGCGCGGGCCTGGACGGGCGGCGGGGCGGCCGTGCACATCGGCAACGTCGCCGAGTACAACGCGCAGTTCGCGGACGCCTCCCTGGACCGGGAGCAGCGGGCCGCCCACCACTACGCCTGCCTGGCCGCCTTCTACAGTCCGCGGCCGGCCGCGCTGGTGCTGCCGCGCCCGGTGCCGGCCGACTGAGTCTCCCTGCTCGGCCGCCAGCTGGACTGGCCCGCCGGGGTGGAGGTCTACGACGGACTCTCGGAGCGGGATCCGGGCCTGTCGGACGCCGTACGGGCCCGGCCGGCGCTGGCCGCGCGGCTGACCGGGACCGGGACCCGGACCGGAAGCGGGGCGCCCCTCGTGCCGTGGGGCCCGACCGAGCCCTTCGCGCGGCTGGCGCGGCGGCCCTGGCGGCCGGAGGAGCTGCGGTACGAGTCGAAGTCCGCGGCGCACGGGCTGTTCGCCCGGATCCTCGCGGCGGGCGGGCACCCCGCGATCACGCTGCCCGCACAGTGGCGGGCCGGCACCCGGCGGGCCGCGGTCCGGCTGCTGGCGTCCCGCACCAGGGCGGGCGAGAGCACCGTTCTCAAATCGGAGCACGGCGTCGGCGGCTCGGGCACCACCGTGCTCACCCCCGAGCGGGTGCGCGCGGCGGGCGGGGCCCGGGCGGTGGTCCGGGCCCTGCCGCGCGGGCCGCTGCTGGTGGAGGAGTACGTACGCGGACCGGCGGATCCGACCGAGCCGCGCGACCTCACCTACGACGGGTTCGTGGACGCGGACGGCCGGGTCCACGAGGTCGGCGGGGCGGTGATGGACGTGGCGGACGGCGGGTACCGCGGTGCGACGGTGGGGCCGGGCGTGGTCCCCGGGTGGGCGCAGGAGCCGCTGCTGGCCTTCGGCCGGGCGGTGGGCCGGGAGCTGTCGGCGGCGGGCTACCGGGGCTGGTTCGACGTGGACTTCGTCGCCGACGGCGCGGGCCGGCTGGCCCCGACGGAGACCAACCTGCGCCTGACCGGGCCGTCCGTGGCCTTCGTGGTGGCGGCCCGGCTCGACGAACTGCGGGGCGCGGGGCACTTCGTACGGATCGCCGACCGGGTGGAGCTGGGGGCCCGGCTGCCGGAGGCGGCCTTCGGCGAGCTGTGCGAGCGGCTGGCCCGCCGGTGCGCCGCGATCGGCGCGGTGTTCCTCCCCGCCATCCCCACCGGCGCCTTCGAACCGGCGCCCTGGATGGGCGCCCTGGTGGCCGCGACCGGCAGGGAGCTGCTGGACGCGGCCGAGCGGCTGGTGCGGGCGGAGGCGCTGTCCGTCGGTGCGATGTTCGCGCAGCCGGACGGCGCCCGCCCGGCCGAAGCCGGCCTGCCGGAGTCGGACCGACCGGAGCCGGAGCCGGACCGGCCGGAGTCGGAGCCGGACCGGCCGGAGTCGGAGCCGGAGCCGGAGCCCGGCCGGCCGCGCGCTCAGCCCGCCTGATCGGTGGCCGGGGCCGCGTCCCGGCCCGGCGCCTGCGCCTGCGCCGGAACCGATGCCGACCCCGCGCCCGCGCCCGCTGCCGGCCTGGAGGCCGCCTCCGGTGCCACGTCGAAGGCGCTGACCTGCGGACGGGAGACGTAGACCGCCACGATCCCGGCGGCGATCATCAGCGGAATGTTGAAGGCGTAGACGAGCACGGCCTGCTGGGGCCAGTCCTGCTTGGCCGCGAGCCGGTAGAAGTTGTCCTGCGGCCACCACGCGGCCAGCAGGTAGACGATCGCCAGGTGGGCCGCCGCGGTGATGCCGGGCCCGCGGCGCCCGTGGCGGCGCATCAGGGGGCGGCCGACGCACAGGAACAGCACACCGGCCGCGAACGCCCAGGACTCGGCCAGGTAGAGGAAGAAGAAGAGGGTCGCGTACGGGTTCGGGACGCCGGAGAGGTCCGTGGAGCCGGGCCAGAAGATCTTGGTGAGGATCATGGCGAAGCCCCCCAGCAGGAGCAGCCCGAGCCCGCCGAAGAAGGCCAGGCCGCCCCACCCCCCGGCGCCGGCCCCCGAGGACGCCCGCGCGTACTTGCCCCCGCTCCTGCTCCCGCCGCCGCCCTCCCCGTCCCCGTCCTTCCCCGGGGGCAGCGGGACCGCGCCGCGCTGCTCGCGGCCGGCCCGGTCCCGGGGGATCCGGGGCAGCCGGACCACGGCGCTCGGCATCACGGCTCCCGGGAGCCTGCCCGCCAGGTGGCGGCGGAGCTCCGCGGCGCCGGGGAGGTCGGAGCCCGGAGGCCAGGCCTCGTCCTCCGGGGATGGCGCGAGGAAGGCGACGAGCGCCGGCCGCGCGTTGACGCCCGTACCGGCTCCCCTGACCTCGGCCAGGAGCGCGGCGCCGACCGCCGCGTGGCCGCGGATCGCGGACTCGACGGGATGCGGGTCGAGGGGTTCCCCGTCCACGGTGAGCCGGTCGCGGATCCGGCCGCGGAACTCCAGCAGTCCGTCGGGGCGCAGCGCCCCGAGGTCCCCGGTCGGGACCGGTTCGCCGCCGCCGGGCACGGTGAGGTGGATCTCCCCGTCGCGCAGGTCCAGTGCGCAGCCGGGGAAGGCGGTTCCGATCAGCGAGAGCTCCTCGGCCCCGTCCAAGGGGCCTGCGAGCTGCGGGAGTTCGAACCGGGCGGCGACGCCGGCCGCTTCGGTGGGCCCGTAGACGTTGAGCAGCCGGGCTCCGGGGCGCAGCCGGGCGAGCAGGGCGGCCTGCTCGTCGAGGTAGAGGCGGTCACCGGCGACCGTGACCATGCGCAGCGAGCGGAGCCCCTCGTCGGGGCGGCGCAGGGTCCAGGCCAGGGAGGCCTCCCGGTCGCGCACGAGGAGTTGGGTGGCGGTGCCCGGGTCGGTGTGCAGGACGGTGACCCGCTCGGCGTCGACGGCGCGGCGCAGTGACTCCGGTGTCCAGCGCGGGCCTTCGGGCAGGACGAGGGCGCCGCCCTCGCACAGGGCCCGTGTCCATCCGGCGGCGAAGCCGGTGAGGTCCGGGGCGGCGGTGATCAGGTGCCGGTCCTCGGGTACGGGCCCGGCGACCCGGGCCCAGCCGTCGTGGGCGGCGAGGAGCCGGTCGTGGGAGAGGAGGACGGCCCTCCGGTCCGCGCCCCCGGTGAACAGTACGGCGGCCGTGTCCCCGCCCGCGGCCCGGTCGGGCGGGAAGGCGGCCGGCCCGCCCGCCTCGACCGCCTGGTGGCCGTCGGCCCGGATCACCCGCAGGTCGCCGCCGTCGTCGAGGCGGGCCTGTTCCGCGGCGTCCGCGAGCAGCGCGAAGGGCCGGGCGGCGGCGAGCTGGCGCTGCCCGGTGCGCGGGTTGTCGACGTCGACGAGGCTGTAGGCGGCGCCGGCCTTGAGGATGCCGAGGAGCTGGACGACGGTCTCGGCCCGCGGGGTGGCCGCCAGGGCGACGACGGCCCGCCCGGGCAGCCCCGAGCCGATCAGGTGGTGGGCCGACTGGTTCGCCAGTGCGTCGAGCTGTCCGTAGGTGAGGCTGCCGGTGCCCGCGGAAACGGCCTGGGCTCCCGGCGTGTCGCGCACCCAGCGCTCGAACCGCGAGAGAACGGTGTCGCCGGCGCGGCGGCCGGCGTGCGTGAAGGACTCTGGTCCCTGCGTCATGGACCGATTCTGGCATCGGGCACCGACAAGCACGAGAGCGGCGAAATCCCCTCGAACGAGCGATGATTGATCCACCCTCGTCCGTACGGGCAACGATTCATCCACTATCGTCCTGGGCTGGTGCCGGCTGATACCGGCGGACAGGTTTCAAGTGGTCGGAGGCTACATGGCCAAGGAATTCCAGGTGACGTACGACTGCGCCGATCCGGGCGCGCAGGCTGCGTTCTGGGCGCAGGTGCTGGGCTATCGCGTCCAGCTGCCGTCCGACGGCGCGGACGACTGGGCGGCCGTCTCGGATCCGGACGGCAAGGGGCCGCGGCTCTACTTCCAGCGGGTTCCGGAGAGCAGGGCGGGGGCGAAGAACCGTATGCACCTGGACGTGCGCTCGGCGACGGGTCTGGAGGGGGACGAGAGAATGGCCGTCCTGGAGGTGGAGGCGGCCCGGCTGGAGACGCTGGGCGCGAAGCGGCTGTACCGCCTGGAGTCCGACGGGGAAAACGAAGGGATCATCGTGATGAACGATCCCGAGGAGAACATCTTCTGCCTCGACTGACCGGCCTCGGCTGACCGGCCTCGACCGACCGGCCGAAGGCATCGACTGACCGGTCGAACCGGTTTCCGGGTCGTCCAGGGGCCGTCCGCGCCTTGACCTCAAGTTTGGTCGAGGTTCTACCGTTCGGCTCATGGACATGGAAGTCACCGCCTGGACCTCGCTCCACAGTGCGATCAACGCCCAGCGGGACCGGCGCCCGCTCTCACGGGCCGGACTGCGCCGGATCGCCGCCTTCGCCCGCCCGCACCGGCGCGGGCTGACCTTCTTCCTGCTGCTCAGTGTGGTGACCGCGCTGCTCGCGGTGGCCACCCCGGTGCTCGCGAGCCGCGTGGTCACCGCGATCGTCGACGGCCGCGAAGACGGTACGGTCACCCGCCTCGCCCTGCTGATCGCGCTGATCGCGGTCGCGGAGGCGGGGCTGGGGCTGGTCCTGCGCCGGCTGTCGTCCACCCTCGGCGAGGGGCTGATCCTGGATCTGCGGACGGCCGTCTTCGACCACGTGCAGCGGATGCCGGTGGCGTTCTTCACCCGGACCCGCACCGGAGCGCTGGTCAGCCGGCTCAACAACGACGTGATCGGCGCGCAGCGGGCCTTCAGCAACACCCTGTCGGGGGTGGTGTCCAATACCGTGACGCTGCTCCTGACCCTGACCGTGATGCTGGGCATCTCCTGGCAGATCACGCTGCTGGCCCTCGTGCTCCTGCCGGTGTTCGTGCTGCCGGCCCGCCGGATGGGGGTGCGGATGGCGGCGCTGCAGCGGGAGGCCTCCACGCTCAACGCCTCGATGGGCACCCAGATGACCGAGCGCTTCTCCGCGCCGGGCGCCACGCTCGTGAAACTGTTCGGGCGGCCGGACGAGGAGTCGGCGGAGTTCGCGGCGCGCGCCGCCCGGGTGCGTGACATCGGAATCCGGACGGCGATGGCCCAGTCGGCCTTCATCACCGCCCTCACCCTGGTCTCCGCGCTGGCCCTGGCGCTCGTCTACGGGCTCGGCGGCCACTACGCGCTCGCCGGCACCCTGGACGCGGGCTCGGTCGTCGCGCTGGCCCTGCTCCTGACCCGGCTGTACGCGCCGCTGACCGCGCTCGCCGGGGCACGGGTGGAGGTGATGAGCGCGATGGTCAGCTTCGAGCGGGTCTTCGAGATCCTCGACCTGAAGCCGCTGATCGCCCAGAAGCCGGACGCCCGCCGGGTGCCCGAGGGACCGGTGGCGGTCGAGTTCGACCGGGTCTCCTTCGGCTACCCCTCCCCCGACAAGGTGTCCCTCGCCTCCCTGGAGGAGGTCGCGACCCTCGACGCGCGCGGCGGCACCCAGGTGCTGCACGAGGTGTCCTTCCGCGCCGAGCCCGGGCAGATGATCGCCCTGGTCGGCTCCTCGGGCGCCGGCAAGTCGACGATCGCGCAACTGCTGCCCCGGCTGTACGACACGGACGAGGGCGCGGTCCGCGTCGGCGGGATCGACGTACGGGACCTCACGGCGGACTCGCTGCGCGCCACGCTGGGCATGGTCACGCAGGACGGCCACCTCTTCCACGAGTCGGTACGGGCCAACCTGCTGCTGGCCCGCCCGGAGGCGGGGGAGGACGAGATCTGGGAGGCGCTGCGCCGCGCCCGGCTGGACGGGCTGGTGGCCTCGCTCCCGGACGGGCTGGACACGGTCGTCGGCGAGCGCGGCTACCGGCTCTCGGGCGGGGAGCGCCAGCGGCTGACCATCGCCCGGCTGCTGCTGGCCGGCCAGCGGGTGGTGATCCTGGACGAGGCCACGGCCCATCTGGACTCCACCTCGGAGGCGGCCGTCCAGGAGGCCCTGGCCGAGGCCCTGTCGGGCCGGACCGCCGTGGTGATCGCGCACCGGCTGTCGACGGTGCAGGCGGCCGACCTGATCCTGGTGGTGGAGGAGGGCCGGATCGTGGAACGCGGCACCCACGCGGAGCTGCTGGCGGTGGGCGGACGGTACGAGGAGCTGTACCGGACCCAGTTCGCGGCGGCGGGCCCGGACGGGGACACGCCGGCGGCAGCGGCCGTCCCGGGCGGCGCGGCGGCGGTCTCCGGCGGATGATGGCCAACGGGGCGGCCGCACGCGGCCCCCCGGAAGCACGGAAGCACGGAGTCACCGAGTCACCGAGTCACCGAGTCACCGAGTCAGGAGAAGCCGATGGACATCAAGCTGGAACTGGTCGCCGTACCGGTCACCGACATCGACCGGGCCAAGGCCTTCTACGAACGGATCGGCTTCCACGCCGACCACGACATCACGGTCAGCGAGGAGATCCGCTTCGTCCAGCTCACCCCGCCGGGCTCGGCCTGTTCGATCGCCATCGGCAAGGGCCTGACCCGGATGACACCGGGTTCGCTGGACAACATGCAGGTCGTGGTCGCGGACATCGAGGAGGCCTTCGCCGACCTCAAGGGCCGGGGCATCGAGGTGACGGAGATCGAGGACATGCCCTGGGGCTCCTTCGTCTACTTCTCCGACCCCGACGGCAACGGCTGGGCCGTCCAGCAGACCACCCCGCGCACGGCTCCGAAGGGCTAGGGGGTGTCGGCTGCGTGTACGGTCCGGGCTTCGCCGCCCCCGGTTCAGGTGCCGTTCACGCCGGGCTCCCCCGGCCTGTCTAGCCTCCGTCTGTCCCTCCCCCGACCTGAAGGGAATCCGGTGTCCTTCGCCGTCTCCGCCCGTCGAGCAGTGCTTCCCGCCGCCGTCCTGGCCACCCTGGCCATCCCGGCCGCGCCCGCGCACGCGGCCTCCTTCTCCGTCACCGCTTCGGTGGAGACCGCCCCCGTCTCGCACAGCGGCGACGCCGCAGACGATCCGGCGATCTGGGTCCACCCCACGGATCCGGCCAAGTCCGTCGTCGTGGGCACCGACAAGAAGGGCGCACTGGAGGTCTACGACATGGCCGGTGCCCGGATCCAGCGGATCAGCGGCGACTACGGCAACAACGTCGACCTGCGCGGCAACATCGTCGTCACCGCCGACGACGAGGCCGCCGGCGGCAATGGCGCGATGCACATCTACCGCATCGACCCCGCGACCCGGCAGCTGAAGCGCCTGAAGGACGTGCCCACCGAGGTCACCGCCCACGGCATCTGCCTCTACACCTCCCCGGCCTCGGGGAAGCTGTACGCCTTCCCCAACTCGACCTCCGGCCGCGTCGAGCAGTGGGAACTCGCCGTCAGCGGCGACTCGGTGACCGCGACCTCCGTGCGCCTGTGGGACGCGGGCTCCGCCGTCGAGGGCTGCTACGCCGACGACACCACCGGCAAGCTCTATCTCGGCGAGGAGGACGTCGGCGTCTGGATCTACGGCGCCGAGCCCACCGCCGGAACCACCCGCACCAAGCTCGACTCCACCGGCTCCGCCGGTCACATCACCGCCGACACCGAGGGCATCACCGCCGCCGGCAACCGGATCTACGTCTCCTCGCAGGGCAGCAACGACTTCACCGTCTACGACCGAACCACCCACGCCTACCTGGGCCGCTTCTCCGTCGTGGGCGGCGCAGCGGCGGACGACTGCGAGGACACCGACGGCATCGACGCCTCGGCGGCCAACCTCGGCCCGGCCTTCCCGCAGGGCGTCTTCGTCTGCCAGGACGGCTCCAACGGCACCCCGGGCACCAGCGGCAACCAGAACTTCAAGTTCGTCCCGCTCCAGCGCATCACGGCGAACTTCGCCTGACCCCGGAACGCAGGGCGTGGCCGTGCCGCACGCCCTCCCGGAAGGCCGCCTCGTAGGCCTGGTCGCCCAGGGCTCGACGCGCCGTACGCTCGAACTCCTCCCGTATGGAGGCTAGTTCGGGCGTGCCGCGCTGCGGGTGGCCGACCGCCTGCCAGTAGGCGTGGCCCGTGCCGTACGCACGGGCCGCGCCGGCCCCGTCCCCGGTGGCCGCGCGGGCCGCCGCGAGCAGGTCGAGGCCCAGGGCCGTGCCGAAGCTGTCGCCCAGTTCGCGTTTGCCCTCCAGCATGGCGCGGGCGTGCACGGCGGACTCGGCGGGGCGGCCCTCGAAGAGGCAGATCAGGGCCAGTTGGTAGTCGGCGTAGGCCCGGGTCCAGTGTTCGCCCCGCTCGGCGCAGCCGGCGCGCAGCAGTTCCGCCTCCTCCCGGGCATCGGTGAAGAGTCCCGTTCCGGTGAGCGCGAAGACCCGTACGAGGTGGCAGCGGATCCGGGACGCCGAGTCGAAGGGCGTGCCGGGGAAGGCCTCCAGGGCGTTGTCGGAGACGATCCGCGCGGCCAGCGGCCGCCCGGCCAGCAGATGGCTCAGGCCCAGCAGGTACGCGGCGTCCAGCGCCGGGCCCCCGTTCCCGTCCGGGCCCTCGCCGAGCCCGGCGGCCAGGGCCTCGCAGCCGACGGCGATCCGGTGGGCCTGCTCCTGTTCCCCCTGGAGCAGGAGGGTCACTCCGAGGGCCCACAGGGCGCGCACCCGGACCCGCGCGTCCACCTCCTCGGGCCGCGCGACGGCGAGCGCCCGCTCCAAGTAGCCGCGTGCGGCGTGCAGGTGGCCGCAGCAGGCCCAGTAGAAGCCGGCCCGGGCGGCCAGGTCCAGGGCCCGCACCGGGGCGGTGGCGAGGTGGTGGTCGAGGGCCGCGCACAGGTCCGCGTGCACCGCTTCCACGCGCTGGTACCCGATCCGCTGGGCGGGCCCGAGCCAGTCCCGCTCGGCGGCGCGCACGAGCTCGGTGAAGTACCGGGCGTGCGCCTCGCGCAGGGCCGCGCGCTCCCCGGCCTCGTCGCGCCACATGGCCCCGTACTCCCGGATCGTGTCCAGCATCCGGTACGAGCCGTCCGCGCCCCGGCGTACGACGGACTTGGCGACCAGCGCGTCGAGCAGCGGCGGGACCTCCGCCCCGGTGAGCGGGGCGGCGGAGCAGACGGCGCGTGCGGCCTCCAGGTCGAAGGCTCCCCCGAACACGGACAGCCGCAGCCACAGCAGCCGTTCGCGCGGCGTGCACCACTCGTGGCTCCAGCCGATGGCGGTGCGCAGCGCGCCGTGGCGGTGCGGCAGGCCGGGGCCGGGTGCGGACAGCGGGCCGATCCGGCGGGTGAGCCGCACGGCCAGCTCCTCGACGGTGTGGTCGCTCAGCTGCGCGGCGGCCAGTTCCAGCGCGAGGGGGATCCCCTCGAGGCGGGCGCACACGGAGCGGGCCGCCGCGAGCCGGGCCTCGGTCCAGGGCGGAGCCTGCCCGGGGGCGGCAGCGGCGGCCCGCAGGGTGAACAGGGCGAGGGCCTCCTCGGCGCCGGACGGGTCCGGGGCGTGCGGCAACGGGCCGATGTCCAGGACCCGTTCGTCCGCGAGCCCGAGCGGCTGCCTGCTGGTGAGCAGCAGGACCAGGTGCGGGGCGGCGTCGAGCAGCTCCCGTACGAGGTCCCGTACGGCGGTCACCAGGTGCTCGCAGCAGTCCAGTACGAGGAGCAGCCGGCGCTCGCCGATCCACTGCCGCACGGCTGCGGCCGGGGTGCGGGCGGTGTGGTCGGCGAGGTCCAGGGCGTCGGCCACGGTGGCCACGAGGAGCCGCTCGTCGGGCAGCGGGGAGAGGTCGGCCCAGTGGACCCCGTCGGGAAAGGGGCCCGCCCCGCTGGCCCCTTCCCTGGCCAGGCGGGTCTTGCCGACACCGCCCGGCCCGGTCAGGGTGATCAGCCGATCCTCGCGCAAAGCCCGCTCGATCGAGGCCAGTTCGGCGCTCCGCCCCACGAAGGGGACCGAGCCCCCTGCCTCGTACCCGTCACCATGTCCCAGCACCCGCCCAGTGTGGCGCACGGGGCCCCGGGGGCTACGCCGCTCCGGGCTGCGGATGCACGGCTGCCCAGGGCACGTCGCAGCTGACGGCGCGCCCGTTGGCCCCGCAGCGGGTGTGGCAGAGCGTGCCCGTCTTGGTGACGGCCTCGACCTTCACGCCGTTGCCGTGGACGGCCAGGACGACCGTGCAGACGCCGGCAGGACAGCCGGCGACCGGTGCCGCGGCAAAGCCGGTCCAGTCGAAGTCGCCCCACTGGCCCGCCATATCGCGGGTGCGACGACCGAGGCAGGTCGACGACCAACCGGCGACGTCGGTTGCGAGGGGGTAGCCGGGGCTGTCGTAGGGGAGCTCCTTGCGCCGGTTGTGGCGCTGCGTGGTGCGGGAGTCGCTGTGGTCGGCCCGGCGCTGGACCTTGTCCGTGGTGCGCGACGAGGGGTGAGCAGCGGGCAGTGTTCCTCACGGGGCGCCTCAGGAGGTCACGCAGCCGCCAGACGAGGCGTTGGCGGAGCGGGGTGCTGCTTGCGTACGTGACACGGCCGGTGTGCTCGGCATCGGCTCCGGCCGTGGTGCCGGAGCCGAGCCGCCGGCCTTCACGCGGTAGCGTTGACCCGCGGCGATCTGGCGTTGGTACGGGTGGTCAGGAGTCGTCGTTGGCAGGGCCGTAGCGGAGTTCGCCCGCGACGGGGAGGAGGGAGCCGATGCGGCGGGATTCCGGCAGCTCGCCGCCCAGTGTTGCGGCGTCGCTGCATCCGGAGGTCTCGAATCCGATGAACCCGGCGCGGAAGGCCACGGCGCCATGGACCGCGGTGCCGATGGCAGCGAGCCAGTGGTCCAGAACCGGGGAGCGGTACGACTGCGGACGTTCGATGTCGAGGCCCGCTCCTTCCAGGGCCCCGATGGGCAGGTAGAAGTCCAGCCAGTCGACGGGGGTGTCGCCTTCCTCCCGGATCGTCATGCAGCCGCAGGCCACGATGTGCCCGGTCGGCAGCCGGACCTGCCCGAGCACGTGCCCGAACTCTGTCAGCGACTCGACGGTGCAGCCCACGGGGTCCTGCTCTTCGGGCGGACGCCGCATGTCGCCGTAGCAGCCCTGGACGTCGGCCGCGGACCACACAGCCGTCAATGCCCGCTGGAGCCTCCCGTCGTCACGGGGGCCCACCTCGATCGCCAGCTCGTAGTAGCCACCGTGCCACGTGGACTCGCCGAAGGTTCCCCGATCACCCATGACACGATCATGAAGGACCTGTACCGCAATCCGGTTCGAAGACCCGCCCCCGTCGCACAACCGAAGCTCCCTGGCCGCGGCCTACTGGCCCCCTGCCGCACTTGGGCCCGATTCCTTCTGTTCCCGCCCGGCCCGCAACCCGGATCATGACGAACACGGCACCGGCCACGGCGCCACGCACATGACGAACACGTTGGAGGGGGCCCCCGCATGGGACTCGGAGCGTTCACCGACTTCACCGGCACCTACGAAGTGGCCAGCAGCGAAGGATACGAGGAGGACCTCGAAGCGATCGGTTTCGGACCGGACGCCCGCAAGGACATGGCATCGCCCGAGCAGACCCTGACGGTCACACAGGAGGGCGACCACTACACCCTCAAGACCACCGACCCCGCCCGCACCATCGTCTCGCAGTTCACCCTCGGCCAGGAATTCGTCGAGAGCCCCTACGGCGACCCGGTCAAAGGAATAGCCCGCCGCGACGGGAACTGCATCATCCTCCAGCAACGGAACACCGCCGCGAAGCTCGACAACACGGTCGTGTTCGAAGCCGACGAGGAAGGCTTCGACGTGCACTTCACCGGCCCCGGCAACACCGTCGCCAAACGACGCTACAAGCGCCGCACCTGACAGTCGGCCAGCCTGGCCGACACCCGATGAGGAGGTCCTTGTGGTGATCAGGCTGGGTCAGTCTCAGCTTCGGCCGAGGAACTCGCCGACTCCACTGAGCCGAGTGCTCAGGTGTTGTTGTGTGACCCGGCAGTCGAGGCGCACGTCTAGGGCTCCGAGGAGCCGGGTGTCCGCCCGGCGGCCGGCAGGCAGCAGCGAGTGGTCGAGGCCGTCACGCCGCGCGGCGAGCACACCGAGCTCGTATCGGATGATGGCCTCGGATCCGGCGACCTGGCTGTTGCCAGGAGCCGCTCAGGTCGGTGTCCAGGGTGCATCGAGAATCGAACGGTCGGGTCCCGTTCCTCTGTGGGTCATGCGGGGTCGAAGGCGAAGCATGCGACCTCGTCGGCGCAACTGACGAGGAATCCCTGGTCTGTCGCTGCCGCGGCTTCCGGCGGGCCCTTCAGGTGGCAGCAGGCGAGCCCGTGTCCGGTGGCCACGTCCCAGACGATGGCGGTTGTGATCGGCGCTGGGGGAGACAGCCAGCGGGGCGCCAGCCCGGTCAGTGATGGTGGCGACGTCCTTGAGCGCGGTGTCGTGGCCGATGAGTAAGTGCAGTTACCAGGCCCTCCGCCAGCCGGGGTCCGAACTCCTCCGCCTTCAAGGCCGCTGCCCGCGCGGGATCAACCCCGCGGACGTGGTTGAAGACCCCGTGCACCATCACGACCTGCGCCATGATTCGCCTCCTCCCCGGACCGGCACCCCCGCCGGTCACGAACGCTCCTGCCTACCGCCTCCGGCCGGACTGACAGGTCCGGCGGCCTCTTCCATGGCCGGCACTGCGCCGGCGGACCGACCGGCCTCGGGCCGACACCCCGACGAGGAGATCGCCGAGGACGGGAGCGGGGGTGGGACCCGGGGGCCGGAGGCGTGCAGCCCCGGGGCCTTGGGGGCCAACCGGGCCCTCGCGGCGGGCGGCGTCAGCGTACGTGGAGGCCGAAGCTCGTGCGGCCCGGGGGCTCCAGGCCCGGCTTCAGGTGGAGGGAGGGGATCTCGTAGTCGCCGAAGTTCTGCCGCCGGAAGGCGATGGGCTCGGTCGACTCCAGGGTGAGGAGGCGTTCCTGCCAGGCCTTCGCGGCGTCCGCGTAGTCCTCCGGGCTCATCCGGTCGGTGCCGTACAGCACGAACGGCGGGAGCGGCTCGAGGCCCGGGTAGTAGAGGATGCCGTGGTGGATCGGGAACAGCAGGTCCTCGATGGGGCCGTTGATCCCGCGCGCGGCGTAGTGCGACTCCGGACCGCCGGCGGTCACCGACAGCAACGCCCTGCGGCCCGCGAGGGTGCCTTCGCCGAAGCGCTCCCCGTACTTCGTGTCGCTGTGCTCCCCGACGCCGTACGCGAATCGGTAGGTGAACACCCGGTCCACCCACCCCTTGAGGATCGCGGGCATCGAGTACCACCACAGCGGGAACTGGAGGATGACCGTGTCGGCCCACAGCAGCTTCTCCTGCTCGGCGAGCACGTCCGGGGTGAGCGCCCCGGCCTCGAAGGCCCGGCCCGAGTCCAGGGCCACCTTCAGCGGGCTCGACGCGTGGGGGCCGTAGTCCCCGGCGTCCGCGGCCGCCTTCCATTTCATCGCGTACAGATCACTCACCCGCACCTCGTGCCCGGCGCCCTCCAGCGTGTTCACCGCCAGGTCCTTCAGTGAGCCGTTGAGCGAGTCGGGCTCGGGGTGGGCGTGGACGATCAGCGTCTTCACGGGAACTCCCTCGGGATCTTGGAATCTCGGGATCGGATGCTTCGATCCTGGCGGCCGCGGCGCCCCGTGTTCAGGGGCGCGCCTTCCGTCGGACCGGGGTTCCTGGTACTGGCAGGGCCACCTTCGCGCGCGCCGCCGCGGCGATACTGGGCCCATGGACGATCTCGCGGGCTTCCTGCGGACCCGGCGCGCACGGGTCGACCCGGCGACCGCCGCCATCCCCACCGACAGCCGCCGCCGGGTCGCGGGCCTGCGCCGCGAGGAGGTCGCGCACCTGTCGGGCGTCAGCGTCGACTACTACGTGCGCCTGGAGCAGGGCCGCGCGACCCAGCCCTCCGAGCAGGTCCTCGACGCACTGGCCCGCGTGCTCGGCCTCGACGAGACCGAGCGGGAACACCTCTACCGGCTCTCCCGGCAGCGCCGCCGCCGGGCCAAGGCGCCCGGCGGGAGGATCCGCCCGGAGGTGCTGCGCGTCCTCGAACTCGTCGTCGGAGCACCCGCGCTGATCATGGATCACCGCCTGGACGTCCTCGCCGGGAACCGTCTGGCCGGGCTCCTCTTCGGCCGGCCGCTGCCGGGGCTGAACATCGCCCGGCACCTCTTTCTGGAGGAGGGCGAGCACGGCCTCTACGCGGACTGGGAGCAGTGCACCCTCGACGTGGTCGGGCATCTGCGCCTGTCGGCCGGCAAGTACCCCGAGGACCCCGGGCTGGCCCCGCTCATCGGCGAACTGGCCATGGGCAGCGAGCGGTTCCGCCGCCTGTGGGCCCGCGCGGACGTGCGCGCCCGCACCCACGGCCGCAAGGCGTACCGCCACCCGCTGGTCGGCCCGCTGGACCTGCATCAGGAGAACTTCGCGCTGCCGGGCGAATCCGGCATGGAGCTGCTGGTCCTGTCCGCCGCCCCCGGCACCCCCGCCGAGGACGGACTGCGCCTGCTCGCGGGCCTGGGCGCGGACGGCGCCGGCAGCGCCCACGACGCCGACGGCGCGGAGGCTCGTACCGCGGCGAACGACCCGGAACGCGTACAGGGCTAGACGGTCCAGGCCCGGACCGGACCGGCCGGCTACGGCGCGAGGACGTCCAGTTCCTCCAGCGCGCCCGTGGCGATCTGCCGGGTCAGCGCTTCCGCGCCGGCCGCGTCGCCCTCGCGCACGGCCTCGGCCACCCGTACGTGCAGGGTGACGGCCGCCGGGTCGGGGTCGTGGAACATCACCGCGTGCCGGGTGCGTCCGGCCAGGACCTCGGCGACCACGTCGCCGAGCCGCGCGAACATCTCGTTGCCGGAGGCGTTGAGCACCACCCGGTGGAAGGCGATGTCGTGGTGGAGGTACCCGTCGAGCTGGTGGCCGCGCGAGGTGCGGACCATGCCCAGGGCCGCCTCGGTGAGTTCGGCGCACTGCTCCGGGGTGGCCCGGACCGCCGCGAGGCCGGCCGCGACCGGTTCGATGGCCGAGCGCAGCACGGTGAGGGAGCGCAACTGCCGTGGGCGGTCCGTCCCGGCGAGGCGCCAGCGGATGACGCGCGGGTCGTAGACGTTCCACTCCCCGGTGGGACGGACGGTGACGCCGACCCGGCGGCGGGACTCCACCAGCTGCATCGATTCCAGTACGCGGACCACTTCGCGGACCACGGTCCGCGAGGCGCCGAAGCGCTCCGCGATCTCGTCGGTGCGCAGCACGCTGCCGGGCGGGTGCTCCCCCGCCGTGATCGCCAGACCGAGTGTGTCCAGTACGCGGGAGTGGAGCCCCTGGCCGCCCGGCCCGTCCAGCCCGTCCGGTCCGCCCGGCCCTTCAGTGGTCATGGCGTAAGCGTACGGTGACCCCCGGAGGGATAAAAGATGTGATGTTTTACCGTCGACCTCTTGAATAAGTACTACGTAATCGGCTTCAGTGGTGCCCAGGCCGCACGAGCACGGGCCGATGTCGACGAGGACAGCGAAACGAGGTGCGCGATGACGCGCGTCATTGTGGTGATGGGCGTGGCCGGGACGGGAAAGACGACCGTGGGCCGGCTGCTCGCCGACGCGCTCGCCCTCCACTACGCGGAGGGCGACGCCTTCCACCCGGCGGCCAACGTCGCCAAGATGTCCGCCGGCGTCCCGCTGGAGGACGCGGACCGCTGGCCCTGGCTGGACTCGATCGGCGAGTGGATGCGCAACCGGGCCCGGATCGGCGGCGGGGTCATCGCCGCCTCCTCCCTCAAGCGGGCCTACCGGGACCGGCTCCGGGCCATCGCGCCGGACACCGTCTTCGTCCACCTCACCGGCGACCGGCCGCTGATCGAGGAGCGCATGGCCGCGCGCAAGGGGCATTTCATGCCCACCACCCTGCTGGAATCGCAGTTCGCCACCCTGGAGCCGCTCCAGCCGGACGAACTCGGCGTCCTCGTCGACGTGTGCGGCTCCCCGGAGGAGATCACCGCCCGGGCCCTGACCGCCCTGCGCCGCCTCCCCGCACCGGTCGCCTCCCCTCACCGGTCGCCTGACCACACCGGACGCCTGACCACACCGGACGCCTGACCACACCGGACGCCTGACCACACCGGTCGCCTGACCGCCCCCAGAACGAAGGATCCGTCACCGTGACCACCAGTCTCAGCGTCGAGACTCTGGCAGCGGCCGCCACCGAGCCGATCACCTCGGCCGGCAACACCCAGCTGGGCATAGCCGTCCTCGCGGGCATCGCCGTCATCGTCCTGCTCATCACCCGCCTCAAGCTGCACGCCTTCCTGGCGCTGACGCTCGGCTCGCTCGCCCTCGGCGTGTTCGCCGGCGCCCCCCTGGCCAAGACCGTCTCCAGCTTCACCGGCGGTCTCGGCTCCACCGTCGCGGGCGTCGGCGTCCTCATCGCGCTCGGTGCCATCCTCGGGAAGCTGCTCGCCGACTCGGGCGGCGCGGACCAGATCGTGGACACCATCCTGGCCCGCGCCAAGGGCCGGGCCATGCCGTGGGCGATGGTGCTGATCGCCTCGGTGATCGGCCTCCCGCTCTTCTTCGAGGTCGGCATCGTGCTGCTGATCCCGGTGGTCCTGCTGGTGGCCAAGCGGGGCAACTACTCGCTCATGCGGATCGGCATCCCCGCGCTGGCCGGCCTGTCCGTGATGCACGGGCTGATCCCGCCGCACCCCGGCCCGCTGGTCGCCATCGACGCGCTCCACGCCAACCTCGGCCTCACCCTCGCGCTCGGCGTGCTCGTGGCCGTCCCGACCGTCGTCATCGCGGGGCCGGTGTTCTCCCGGTACGCGGCCCGGTGGGTGGACATCCCGGCGCCCGAGCACATGGTCCCGCAGCGGCCCTCGGAGGAACTGGAGCGCCGGCCGGGCTTCGGGGCCACGGTCTTCACCGTGCTGCTGCCGGTGGCCCTGATGCTGATGAAGGCCCTGGTCGACATCGTGGTCAACGACCCGGCCAACGGCGTCCAAAGGGTCACCGACGTGGCGGGTTCCCCCCTGATCGCGCTGCTCGCCGCCGTACTCGTGGGCATGTTCACCCTCGGCCGCGCGGCCGGCTTCACCCGGGCCCGGCTGTCCGTGACCGTGGAGAAGTCGCTGGCCCCGATCGCGGGAATCCTGCTGATCGTGGGTGCGGGCGGCGGCTTCAAGGCGACGCTGATCGACGTGGGCGTCGGGCAGATGATCATGGACCTGTCCGAGAACTGGGCGATACCGACCCTGCTGCTGGCCTGGCTCATCGCCGTGGCCATCCGCCTCGCGACGGGCTCGGCCACGGTCGCCACCATCTCCGCGGCCGGCCTCGTCGCCCCGCTCGCAGCCGGCATGCCGTCCCCGGAGACCGCCCTGCTGGTCCTCGCCATCGGGGCGGGCTCGCTGTTCTTCAGCCACGTCAACGACGCCGGGTTCTGGCTGGTCAAGGAGTACTTCGGCATGACGGTCGGCCAGACCCTCAAGACCTGGTCGGTGATGGAGACCATCATCTCGGTGGTCGGCCTGGGCTTCGTCCTGCTGCTGTCGCTGGTCCTCTGACCCCTCGCCTGCTCCCACCAGCCGGTCTGCGGATCCACCCGGTCGGCCCGTCAGCCCGTCCGCCGGCGCCTGCCCCGCGCCCCCGCCCGGGGCCCGGGGCGCGCCAGTTGGGCCGCCGCCAGGTCGAGGCCGCCCGCCGCAGTGGCGCACCGGTCGGCCAGGGAGGCGACCTCGGCGCGGAAGGCGTCGCCGCCCGGGCCCTGCCAGCGCAGGTCTCCGGCGGCGCGGCGGAGCCGCTCGGCGTGCGAACGCAGGGCGGCCGAGTGGGCGCGCAGTCCCTCGGGCGGGGCAGGGGCCGGACAGGGCTCGTCCCGGGGTGCGGGCCCGGCGGCGCCGGTCACTGGGGCCGCCCCGGAACGTAGACGTCGGGGTGGCCGGGCAGCCGCACGAGGTGGCTGCCCGTGACCCGGCCCCCGAAGGCGGCGAGGGCCGCCGCCGGCCCGGGCTCGGGTCCGGAACCCACCCAGGTGACCCGGTAGACCGAGGTGAACTCCCGGCTCGCGGCCAGCCGTCCGGCCGTCCGGGCACCCGGACCGTGGCCGAGCAGGGCCAGTTCGGTCCCGGACGGCACGAGGCGGCGTACGGTCGCGGCCACATGGCGTACGTGCGCGGCCGCCGGCTCCTCGTACGGCCTCTCGTACGGCCTCTCGCGCGGATCGTTGTACGGGTTTTCGTACGGCTCCTCGTACGGGTCGTCGGCGCGGCCGGACCGCGCCGGTGGGCCCGCGAGTTGGAGCACGCACCGCTCGACCCCGTCCGGGCCGGCGACCTGCTGGAGCAGGACCGCGCCCGGGGCCCCGCCGATCCGGTCGGCGTTGCCCCGGAACCCGGCCGGGGTGCCGGTGGTGTCCAGCTCGGCCAGGAGGCGGCTCCCCGGCTCGGAGCAGGCGGGTCCGCGGTCGAAGAAGGCCCGCAGGGCGGCGCCGATCCCGAGGAGGGGGTCGGCGGCATCGGCCCGGCCGGTGGCGATCTGCCAGCCGGCGTGGTCGTTGAAGGGGTTGTCGTCGGTCAGCGCGTTCCAGGCCAGGATGTCGGCGAAGGAGGGGTTCAGCAGGGTGAAGGCGGGCCCTTCGCCGCGTCGGCGCACGAGCTCGCGGAACGCCCGGGCGGCGTCCGCCTGCCGGCCCTCCTCCACCGCGAGGAACACCGCGGCGGCAGCCGGGTCGGCCGTGCGGGCCGGATTACGGGTGCCCTCGGCCAGGATCCGGCCCCTGAGGCCGCACACCGCGAGGCTGACGGCCAGGTTCTCCCGGCCGGTGAGGACCCCGGCGAGCCACCCGGCCCGCGCCACGCCCCGGCCCCTGGCGGCCCAGCCGAGCCCCCGCGGGTCGGTGAGGGTGCGCAGCAGGGTGCGCCAGGCCGCGCGGCGGCGGCTGCCGAGGCCCAGGGCGGTGACCGGCAGCCGGGAGCCGAGGGCCAGCCGGGAGGCGTAGCGGGCGGCTTCGCCGACGGCGTCGGCCGCCTCGGCCAGTTCCCGGCACAGGGCGCCCAGTTGGTCGGCGTCCGGGTCGGTGGGCGCGGAGGTCGCTGAGGTCCCGGGGGTCGCGGCGTCGGACATGGATTCCTCGTCGGGTCGGATGAGCGTCGGGCAGGATCGGCGTCGGGTCGGCGTCGAATCAAATGCAGGTCAACTCACCTGCGGGGCACGTCACATACGGGGCAACTCACATGCGGCTCAACGGCGGGCCAGCCGCAGGCGGATGCCCTGCGGGTCCAGGGACTCGGGAAGCGGGCCGAGGGGGTCGAGCAGGGGGCGGACGGACCGGACCCGGTGTCCGCGCAGGATCTCCGCGCAGAGCGCGGCGGTGACCAGCAGTCCCAGCTGTTCGCCGGGGCAGCGTCCGCCGGCATGGCTGAACGGGGCCATCCGGACGTCTAGGTCCGCTTCGCGCGAGGCCCACCGGCCCGGGACGAAGACGTGCGCGGCGGGCACGTGCTCGGGGTCGCGCTGGTGGAACAGCACGGGCAGCACCACGCGGGTCCCGGCGGGGTGGCGCACGCCCCGCCATTCGGTCTCGGCCCGGGTGATCCGTATCAGGTCGGGCACCGCCGGATACAGCCGCAGCGATTCCCGGACGCAGGCCCGCAGCCGGGGCAGGGCTCCCTGGGCGCTGCCCCGCGCGCATCCGGCGGCCCGGGCCTCGGCGGCGACGGCGTCCTGTTCGGCCGGGTGCGCGCCGAGCAGCAGCAGGGTGCGCAGCAGGATGCCGGGGACGAGGTCGAAGGCCGCCAGCCACTGGCGGACCTGCCCGACCGGGTCCGGTCCGGAGAAGGGTTCCGCGTGGCGGCGGGCCCGCCCGATGAGGGTGTGCGGCTCCGCGAGGTCGGCGTACGCGGCGATCCGCGCGCCGGCCTTGTCGGGCGAACGCCCCGGCCGGCGGCCGAGTTCCGTGTCCCCGGCGGCCGCGTCGCCGAGGACGATGCGCCGGGCCGCGCGGGCCACGGAGTGCCGGACGCGGGCGAGTTCGAGGGAACCTCCGGCCGTCAGGCGCCGGGCCTCGTCGGTGAGGACCGAGAGGAACGCCCCGCACGAGGGGTGCACCGTCAGCCCCGCGGCGAGCACGGAGTCGTCGAGCGCCCGCCGCTCGGCGCGGGGCCCGGCGTGGGCGCAGCCGTCCGTTCCCGCGGCGGGACGGCCGGGTGCGCCGACGGGTTCCGCGTAGAACTGCCGGATGTCCCGCGGGTCGAGGATGAGCAGGACGCTGCCGCTCAGCCCCCGTACGAGCAGGGGCGCCCCGCCGTGCCGGTCGCGCAGGGCCCGCAGGGTGGCGGCGGACCAGCGGGGCCGGTCCGGTCCCGCGTGCCCGCGCGCCGCCGGGGGGCGGGCGTTCACGAAGCCCCGTACCAGGGCGGGCAGGGTGTGGGCGGCGGCGAACCGGGCGTGCTCGCCGCGCCCCGCCCGCGCCGTCATGCGGGGGCCTCCGCGGCCGGGGCCGGTGGCTTGCACGCAGCGCGGGCGGTCTCGTGGGCCGTACGCATCCGTGTACCTCCGCGCAGCCTGGACTCGACGGTCGGTGATCTCGCGCTCACCGTACGTCGACCGTCCCGGGTCCGCGCTCCGAGGACCGCGCGGGGGCACCGGGCGGGACGGCGCTCCCCGGTTCGGACCGGGGCCCGGACGGCTCAGCGGCCGGGGTCCAGGTCGACGAGCAGCGCGGCGACCTCCGGACCGGCGGCGAGGTACTCCGTGAAGGTCTCGTTGTGCAGGGCCCAGGGGGAGCGTCCGAGGCGGACGAGGCCGATGGCGGCGGCCGGCGCCAGGCCGCCGTCGACCAGGCACTGGGCCACGACCAGCCCGGAGCGGTTGTAACCGGAATGGCAGCGCACCAGGATCCGCCGTCCGGAGTCGAGCGAAGCGCGGGCGGCTCGGGCGAGGCGGAGGACCGTACGCAGCTGCGCGCCCGTGAGCGGGGCGTCGGGCATCTCGCCGACCAGGTGTTCCACCTGCGGGTCGGGGCCGTGGCCCGGGCGGGTGAAGAGGCTGATGACGAGGTCGAACTCGCCTCCGACGACGACCGGCCGCAGCTCCCCCGCCGGGTCGGTCCAGAAGTGGCCGCCCATCCACAGGCCGGGGGTGATCTCGTCCCAGGGACTCTGCGGACCGGGCACGTCACGGTCCTTCTGGCGGGTCTTCTTCATCGGACACCGAAGATACAACGGGGCTGCGTGACAACGGAGTTCAGGCGAAGGCCGCCTCGCGGAAGGCGGTACGGAGCCGGGCCGACGGGCTGGTGGGGAGGAGGGCCGCCCAGCGCCGCCCGCGCGGGGAGACCCACACCGTCGGCCCCTCGCCGTGGGACCAGGCTCCGTGCGCGGCGGGCTGCCACAGAAGGCCGCGGGCGGGCAGGAGTTCGCCGGTGCGGATGCGGAGCGACTGGGCCGTCCAGGCCCGGC
Organism: Streptomyces sp. TBY4; assembly: GCF_024213195.1. GTDB lineage: Bacteria > Actinomycetota > Actinomycetes > Streptomycetales > Streptomycetaceae > Streptomyces. The sequence continues at coordinate 78,336 of NZ_JANAVF010000001.1, forward strand.
TGACGGGGCCGCCGCCCGCCGGGGCCAGGAGGTGGCTCAGGAACCGGCCGAGGTCGGCGGCGGGCGCGTACAGGGTGCCGTCGGCGGCGAAGCCCGTACGGGTCATGCCGAGCGGGCCCCAGATCCGGTCGGCGGCGACCCCGGCGAGGGGCCCGCCGCACAGCCGCTCGGCGAGCCCGACGAGCGCGGGCGACGCCCCGGAGCCGTGGGTGAGCAGCTGGTGCGCGGTGGTCCCGGCGGGCAGCCCGCCGCCCGCCCCGTAGACGGAGAGCGGAGTGTGCAGGGCCAGCTCCCCCGCGTCCACGAGCACCCCGATGACGGGCCAGACGGCCAGCACCCCGACCAGCCCGCCCGCATCGGCAGCGCCGGTCTGGCCGCCGGGTCCGGCCCCGGCCCCGGCCTCGACCACCGCGTACGGCCCCTCGGGGCCTCCGATCGCCCAGCTGGCCCCCGGGTCCGCGTCCCGTAGCAGGGCCCCGATCCGGTCGGCACAGCCGTCCGGCGTGTGCTGCGTGAGCGGCTCGGGCCGCTCGGCCTGCTCGGCCCGGTCGCTCTGGAGCGTCATGGTCAGCCACGGTACGGCGCCCGCCGCGGCCGGCCCCGCGCGTCGCGCGCTCCGGCCGCGGCGGGCCACCCGAATGCCCGGTCGGGCCAGGTCAGGCCCGGGCCGGCGCGGCCACCCCCTCCGGACCCTCCGCCCCCTCCGCCGGAGGCTCCCGCTCTGCGCGGATGCCCGTGACGACCACGGTGATCAGGCAGAACGCGATGAGGATCTCCGCCCAGAGGAAGGCGAGGTAGTCCAGCAGGCAGCCGATCGGCGGCGTGCCCGGGGCGGTGTTGCGGAAGGCGGCCAGGGCGAACAGGGTGGCGGCCATCCAGCCGAGGGCGGGCCAGGTGAGCCCCTTGCGGCGGGTGACGAGGTACCAGCCGCCGATCAGGACGGACACGGCGAGCGCCCACATCGCGATCATCATGAACACCGCGAAGACGAGCACGCTGTTGGAGCGGGCCAGCCCGATGTCGAGGACGGTGGCGCCGTCGTTCGCCGTCGAGGCCTCCACCGTGGACGCGAACAGCACGTAGTTGTTGGAGAACAGGACCCGTACCGGAACCTTCTCCTGGCCCAGTACGGCCGCGAACTCCACGTCCGCCCCGTAGGCGTCGAACGGGTAGTCCGTGATCGAGCCGCCCGTCAGGGCCACCGGCACGTCCAGGGTGGAGATGCGCTGGTGGGCCTTGAAGGTCAGGTCCCCGCGGGTGGCCGTCGAGGTCTGGAGGGTGAGGTCGTCGGCCGGTGCGATCCCGCCGGCCTCGGCCAGCGCCCCGCGGGGCGTGACCAGGACCCGCAGCACCAGTTCGCGCCCGGCGGCGTCGACGCGCTGGATCGTCGCCTCGACGTCCACCCGGTCCGGATCGGCCCGCCCCGCGGTGTGGACGGTGTCCTGGGCCTGGCGCTCACCGAACTGCAGCCAGGCCCCCACGCCGACCGCCGCCGCGATCGCGAGCAGGAGCAGGCCCGGGAGCAGCGGGAAGCGCCGCCCGGACGGGCGCCGTCGTACTGCGCTCACGCGGCGGGCTTGCCGGGCTCGTCGTGGGTCGCGCAGTGGATGCCGCCGCCGCCCGAGGCGATGGTGTCGATCGAGAGGGGCACGATGTCGCGCTTGGGGAAGTGCTCCTGGAGGATCGCGCGGGCCCGGTCGTCGGCCTGGCGGTCCCCGAACTTCGGCATGAAGACGGAGTCGTTGGCGATGTAGAAGTTGGCGTAGGTCGACACGAAGTCGTCGCCCTCGCCCGTGATCCTGTCCAGGTCGGGCTGCGGCAGGTCGATGATCTCGAACTTCCGGCCGCGGGCGTCCGTCGCCTTCGAGAGCACCGACTTCGCCTGGTCGGCGGAGCGGGACCAGGAGTCCTTCGGGGTGTTCGGGTGGGCGCGGTCCAGCAGGACGACACCGGGCGCGACGAACCGTACGAGGCTGTCCACGTGGGCGTCGGTGATGTCCTCGCCCCGTACGCCGGCCAGCCAGACCACCTTCTCGACGCCCAGGCTCTGCTTGAGCTCGGCCTCGATCGTGTCCCGGCTCTTGCCGCGGTTGCGGTTGTCGTTGACGATCGAGCTCTCGGTGATCAGCAGGGTGCCCTCGCCGTCGGTCTCGAAGGAGCCTCCCTCGGCCACCAGCGGAGCCTGGACCCGGGGGATCCCGTACTTCGGGAGCAGGAGGCGGCCGACCTGGGCGTCGTTCTTGTGCTCCTGCTTGTTGCCCCAGCCGTTGAAGTTGAAGTCGACGCCGATGACCTTGCCCTCCTCCTCGACGAAGACGGGGACGGTGTCGCGCACCCAGAAGTCGTCCACGGCCAGCGGGATCACCTCGACCTCGTTGCCGCAGGCCTTCTGCGCCGCGTCCACCTGCTCGGGCCGGGCCATCATGACGACCGCCTCGTAGCCCCCGACCGCGCGGGCGATCCGCGCGATGTCCTCGCGCACGTACTTCAGGTCCTCCATCCAGACCGCGTCCAGGGCGGGCCAGGCCATGAAGGTGCGGGTGTGGCTCTCCCACTCGGCGCCGAACCGGCGCTTGGGACCGGCGGCCGGGGCGGGCTGGGAGGTGCCGGGGGCGGCGTTGGCCTTCGGGGCGCTCTGCGAGGGGCCGCAGGCGGCGGCTCCGAAGGCGAGGGCGCCGAGGCCGGCGAAGGTGCGGAGGGCGGTCCGGCGCGTGGGGGGCAGGTGGGACACGGGAGGGCTCCGATCAAGGGCTGGCAGGACGAGCGCATCCGGCCGGGAAGGGCGCGGGAGGCACGGCACGGGCCGACCGTCCCGGGCCCCTGTGACAAGGGTGCGCCCTCCGTCCGCGAAGGGCCGTCACGCCGGGCGGGCGGTGCGGGCACGTGTCGCCCACTCTGGCACTGACTGAAAATTCAGTCAATTCATGGCACGATGCGCGCAGGCCCCTGCCGCATCTCGCCTCGCATCGTTGAAAGAGCCACCGCATGTCCGAGCAGCATTCCGGCGCACAGCCGGCCCGTACGGCACTGTCCGCAGACGATCCGCACGAGATCGGCGGCTACCGCCTGCACGCCCGGCTCGGCTCCGGCGGCATGGGCGTGGTCTACCTGGCCCATACGCCCGGCGGCCGCCCCATCGCGCTGAAGGCCGTCCGCCGGGAGCTCGCCTCCGATCCCGAGTTCCGGCGGCGGTTCGCCCAGGAGGTGGCCAGCGCGCAGCGGATCCACGGCCTCTTCACGGCCCAGGTGATCGACTCCGGGGTCGAGGACCCCACACCGTGGCTCGCCACCGCGTACGTGTCCGGCCCCTCGCTCCACGAGGCCGTACGGCGGCACGGGCCGCTCCCGGCCCGCACGGTGCTGCTGCTCCTCGCGGGCATAGCGGAGGCGCTCCAGGCCATCCACGGGGCGGGCGTGGTCCACCGCGACCTGAAGCCGGCCAACGTCCTGCTCGCGGAGGACGGCCCCCGGGTGATCGACTTCGGCATCGCGCGGGCGGCCGACGCCTCCGCGCTCACCGGTACGGGGCTGCGGATCGGCACGGCGGCGTTCATGGCGCCGGAGCAGGCGCTCGGCCGTCCGGCGACGCCGGCCACCGACGTCTTCGCGCTGGGGACGCTGGCCGCGTACGTCGCGTGCGGGATCGCACCCTTCGGGAACGGGCCCGAGTCCAGCGCCCTGTACCGGGTCGTCCACGAGCATCCCGACCTCACTCAGGTGCCCCACGAGCTGTACGGCCTCGTCTCGTGGTGCCTGGCGAAGCAGCCCGAGGAGCGTCCGCGGCCGGCCGAGCTGATCGCCTCGGTCCGGGCGCACCCCCTGGTGTGCGGGCAGCCGGAGTTCACCGAAGGCTGGCTGCCGCGGCCCGTCAGGGAGGAGCTGGGGGGCGTGGGCGTGGGCGTGGGCGTCGGCGTCGGGGGCGACACCGCCTGGCCGGCCCCGCCGCCGTTCCAGGCCACCAGGACGGCCACCGCACACCCCGGCCCGGCGCTCGCCGCCCCGCCCTCCCCCGGGCCGGGCACGCACCCCGGAACCCGGCCCGGCGGCAGGACACCCGTACCGGCCCGGGCGCCGGGACCGGCACAGACACCCATGCCGGGCCAGACACCGATACCGGCCCAGACACCGCCCCCCGCGCCCTACCCCGCCCCAGCGCCCGGGCCCGCATCCGGGTCCGCGCCGGAGTCCATCCCTGGGCCCGGGTCCGCGTATGGGCCCGCATCCGGGTCCGCGCCGGGGTCCGCCCCCGGGCCGGGTCGCGGCAGGACCGGCCGCGGCCGCCGGCTTCCGGTGCTGCCCGCCCTCCTGGCGGCCTGCGCGCTGCTGGCCACCGCCGGAGCCGTGTACTACCTGGACGCCCCCGCGGACGGCGGCCCCGCGACCGCTCCCTCCGGCCCCCCGGCCTCCGCACCCGCCACGGCCCCGACCGCGCCCACCACCCCGCCCGACGCGGCCGCCTCGTACCTCCCCGGCTATGCGAAGGCCGAGCTCACCGCCCCCGACTCCGGATACGAGTTCGACCTGAAGGCCGGGAAGGTGGCGCCCGTGGAGACGGCCGCCTGGTACCTGGCGCGCGACGGCCAGGCCCTGGTTCCCTCCGAGGAGTCGGACTCCTTCGTGTCCGACTCCGGGGAGCTGACGGTGGCCGCCTGCCTCCACGGCATCGAAACCCGCCCGGCCGCCGCCCTGCCCCTCTCCGCACTCGCGAAGGCCCGCCCGTTCTGCGTCCGCAGCCCGGACCGGAGCGAGATCGCGATCGTGAGGCTGGTCGAGGCAGCCCCGGACGAGGACTCCGCCACGATCCTGGTGGACCAGTACCGCCGGAACTGACGCCCCGGCACGCCGAAGGGCGGGGCGCCCGCAGGCACCCCGCCCGTCGTGCTGCCGCCGGGGGTCAGTTCTTGTCGGGGCGGTCCGTTACGCGGAGGGAGTTCAGCAGGGGTTTGCCGAAGCCGGTGTGGGTGACGAAGCGGACGTTCAGGGTGCCGTCCGTGACCGTGACCGTGTAGGTGCGGGTCAGGGCCGTGTACGGGCCCGCCTCCAGGGAGATGTCCAGGGAGGGCAGCACCTGCGTGCCTTCCGCCAGGACGTCGAAGACGCGCTTGTTCGGCTTCGTGGAGGAGAGCTCGGCGAAGCCGAGTTCCACGGTGTAGGTGCCGTTGGGGACGTTGTCGAAGCGGTATTCGTACATGCCCTCACGGGCGTTGCGGAAGAGCTTCTGGTCCTGCGTGCCCGCGATCGTACGGCTGGTGGACGGCGACGAGGCGTTGCCCTGGTAGCCGTACGAGCCCGTCGTGTACTTGCGGTCCGGGGACCAGCCGTCGCCCAGCGAGTCGGTGCTCGCGCTCGTGGAGCCGGCGTCCAGGGCGACCTGGTAGCGCGGGACGACGAGCTTGACGGGGACGCTGAGGACCGGGGTCCGGCCGCTGGCCGAGGTGATCCTCAGGTCGGCCGTGAGGACGGTGCCCGGGGCCAGGCCCGTGGTGTCCACCGCCAGGGCGAGCGAGGCCCGGCCGCCCGTGGGGAGGTCCCCCGAGCCCGGGGTCACCGTCAGCCAGGCCGCTTCCTCGGCCGCCGTGAAGGCCGTACCGAGACCGGGGTTGGCGAGGTCGAGGGTCCGCGTCCGCTTCTGGCCGGGCGGCAGGACGATCTCCACCGCCTGCTTCGCCGGGGTCACCTTGCCGGTGCGCAGGGACCGGGTCACCTGGGTGACGTCGGCCGCCTTGACGTCCACGGTGGCCGTCACCGGCTCGTACTGGGCTGCGGTCAGCGCGAGTTCGCGCGCTCCCGAGGGGCTCTGGACCACGTATCCGCCGTCGGCCGCCGTGGTGGCGGAGACCGCGGTGGCGCCCGTGCCGACCGTCACGGTGGCTCCGGCGACGCCGTTGCCGTCGTTCGCGTCGAGCACCCGGCCCGCGACGACCCCGCTCTTGGTGGTGCGGAAGGAGACGGACAGGCCGTCGGTGATCACGGGCGTGTTGAAGGAGTACCGGTAGGCGTCGGTGCCGGTGGCGTTCTCCACGCCGACGGTGGCGGTGGAGCCGCCCTTGATGCCGGTGCCGCCGGTCCCCTTGTAGGAGTAGCGGACGGTGCCGTCCTCGCCGATCGCCGCCGAGAAGGAGAACTTGTCGGACTGGGCCGACCAGTGCGAGACCTGGCGCCACTCGATCACGTAACTGCGGTGCGGCGCGGTGCCGGTGACCGCGGTGAAGACGCCGGACCCGCTGCCGGCGGCGCCGACGACCAGGTCGTCCCAGAACGGGTAGAGCGCCGCGTTGGGCGTGGCCGCGCTCGGGATGTCCCCGTTGATGTCGCCGGTGTTGTTGCCGCCGAGGCTGATGGTGCCGTTCGTGCCGATCCAGGCCTGCCCGTACGTCTTTCCGTACAGCGGCAGCGGGAAGGGCAGGTCGACGCGCTCGGTGGTGTTGTCGCCGGTCAGGGCGAGCTGGCGGTCGCCCGGCTGGTACGGGGTGTCGTTCGAGGCCGCGCAGGCGTAGCCGTAGGTGTCGGTGCGTTCGGGGAGGTTCACCGCGACGGTGGCGTCCCCGGCCAGGGTGACCTTGGCCGTGCCGCCGGTGAGGCAGCGCGAGGAGTGGGTGGCGTTCACGTCGTAGGTGCCGTGCGGCAGGGTGACCTCGAAGCGGCCCTGGGCGTCGGTGGTCGCGGTCACCGGGGTGTCCGCGACGCTCACGGCGGCGCCGGCCACGGGGCCCGCGGGCGAGGAGACGGTGCCGGTGAGCTTCCCGGAGGCCGCCTGGACGAGGTCGATGTCGCCCGTGGCGGTGGCGTTCTCGGTCACCGACACGGTCGCGCCCTGCTGTCCGTAGCCGAACTTCGAGGCGGTCAGCGCGTAGTCGCCCACGGACAGGGCGGTGAAGCGGTACGTGCCGTCGGCCGCGGTGGTCGTCGTACGGTCGATCGGGCCGTCGGCGACGATCTGCACGCCGGCGACGGGCTGCCCGCCGGAGCGGACGGTGCCGGCGAGCGCGCCGATGGCTCCGCGCGGGGCGGCGGTGACGGCGGCGAGGACGTCGAGCTTGCCCTCGCCGAAGACGTTGTTGTCGGCGGCGGTGCCGCCGCACTGGCTGCTGTCGGTGTCCAGGGCGGTGCCGTCCAGCAGGGCAGAGGTCTGGGCGATGTCGCCTTCGAGGGCGGGCGCGGCGGACCAGAGCAGGGCCACGGCCGCGGCGGTGTGGGGCGAGGCCATGGAGGTGCCGGAGAAGGAGGCGTAGCCGCCGGGGACGGAGGAGCGCACGTTCACCCCGGGGGCCGCGATGTTCGGCTTGAGGATCCCGCCGGGGCCCGCGCCGCGCGAGGAGAACGAGGCGATCGCGCCGTTGATGTCGAAGGCGCCGGAGCTGTAGGAGGCGGCGTAGTCGCCGGGCGAGCCGCTGGTGGTGCAGCCCGGGCCGGAGTTGCCGTTGGAGAAGGCCGGGAAGATGCCGGCGGCCCGCCAGGTGTCGACGATCTGCTGGTACCAGCTGTCCCCGCCGGGGCCGCCCCAGGAGTTGTTGACGATGTGCGGGGCCAGGTCGGGTCGCGGGTTCTGGCCGTTCAGGTCGGTCGGGGCGACGATCCACTGGCCGGCGGCGAGCAGGGAGGCCTCGGAGCAGGAGGTGGTCTCGCAGCCCTTGGCGGCGATCCACTTCGCGCCCGGGGCGACGCCGATCCTGTTGGCGCCTCCGTCGTCGCCGACCATGGTGCCCATGGTGTGGGTGCCGTGGTCGTTGTTGTCGCAGGGGGCCGCGGTGGAGCAGACCCCGGCCGGGTCGAACCAGTTGTAGTTGTGGTCGTAGGTCCCGTCGGCGGCCCTGCCGCGGTACTGGTTGGCCACGGCCGGGTGGGTGTGGTCCACGCCGCTGTCGATGTTGGCGACGACGATGCCCTCGCCGCGCACGCCGAGCTGGTCCCAGACCTGCGGCGCCTTGATCCGGTCGATGTTCCACTCGACGGCGTCGGCCACGGCCTTCTCGCGCGTGCCTTCCGCGGGCTTCGGCAGGTCCACCTTGTCGTCGGCGTCGATCCGGGAGACCTCGGGGCGCTGGGCCAGGGCCCCGGCGAGCTTCTCGGTGCCGACGACGCGGACCGCGTTCACGATCCAGTACGAGGTGTACTCGGCCTTCGCGCCGTCGAGGGCTTTGATCACCTCGGTCTGGCTGCGCTCGGCATGGTCCTTCTTCAGCCGCAGGACCGTTTCGGCCTTGGCGGTCCGGCTCTGCTGCCCGGCCGCGGCGGTGAGGTCGGCGGCGCTGTCGAGGTAGACCCAGAAGACGGCCTTGGCCGAATCGTCGAGCTGGGCCCGCAGACTCGGCTCGATCTTGCGCTCGGCCGCGCCGGGGGTGGGCCCGGGTTCCGGTGCGGCGGCGGCGACCCCCGCGCCGACGGGCAGGAGCAGGGCCGCCGCGAAGGCGGTCAGTGCGGCCCGTACGGGTCGTAATCGCGAGCGTGTGCGTGCTGGTGCGGTGCCTCGGCTGTCGCGTTGTGCCACGTGTGGTCTCCTCGTACGCCGTGTGCAGGTCGTGCGGAAAGGGTGTGCGTGACGTGCGCGGGCCATGGTGCGGGAGATGTCATGCACCGTACAAGAGGGCCTATTGAGCCGTACCGCCGCCGCCGGGTGGCTGTTCCCGGCCGTGCGGGCCAGCCTGGGGGGATGACGGATCCGCTCTCCCCGCCGAACTCCCCCGGGGTGCGGCTGGGGACCGCGCAGGGCCGGTGGATCGTGCTGACCACCGTGCTCGGGTCCGCCATGGCGCTGCTCGACTCGACCGTGGTCAATGTGGCCCTCCCCGCCATCGGCCGGGACCTCGGCGCCGATCTGGCGGTGCTCCAGTGGACGGTCAACGCCTATCTGCTGACCCTCGCGGGCCTGATCCTGGTCGGCGGAGCCCTCGGCGACCGGTTCGGGCGGCGCCGGATCTTCGTGCTCGGGGTGGTGTGGTTCGCGGTCGGCTCCCTGCTGTGCGGGATCGCGCCGAACGCCGGGGTGCTCATCGCGGCCCGCGCCCTGCAGGGCATCGGCGGGGCGCTGCTGACGCCCGGTTCCCTCGCGCTGATCCAGGGCTCGGTCCACCCCGACGACCGGGCCCGCGCGGTGGGCCTGTGGTCGGGGTTCGGCGGGGTGGGCGCCGCCGTGGGGCCGTTCCTGGGCGGCTGGCTGGTGGACGGGCCGGGCTGGCGCTGGGTGTTCCTGCTGAACGTGCCGGTGGCCGCGCTCTGCGTGCCGGTCGCGCTGCGGCACGTACCGGAATCGCGGGATCCGGCGGCGCACGGGCGGTTCGACGTGGCCGGGGCGGTCCTCGGCGCGGCCTCGCTCGCACTGCTGACCTACGCGCTCATCGAGGCCCGGTCGGGCACCGCGCTCGTGGCGGGCGCCGCCGTGGGCGGTGTGCTGCTGGCCGGGGTCTTCGTGGCGGTCGAGCGGCGGCGGACCGATCCGATGGTGCCGCCGGACATCTTCTCCTCGCGCCAGTTCACCGCCGTCAACCTGGTCACCCTGTGCGTGTACGCGGCCTTCGGCGGCTTCTTCTTCCTCGTCGTGCTCCAGCTCCAGGTGGTGTCCGGGTACTCCGCCCTCGGCGCCGGGGCCGCCCTGCTGCCCACCACGGCCCTGATGCTGCTCCTGTCGGCCCGGTCGGCGCAGCTCGGGGAGCGGATCGGCCCGCGGATCCCGCTGACCGCGGGGCCGCTGCTGTGCGCGGCGGGGATGCTGCTGATGCTGCGGGTGGGCCCGCAGGCCTCCTACGTACGGGACGTGCTGCCGGCACTGCTCGTGATGGGCCTGGGCATGGCGGCCCTGGTGGCTCCGCTGACGGCGACCGTCCTGTCCTCGGTGGACCCCGGCCGGGCGGGCCTGGCCAGCGGCATCAACAACGCGGCCGCGCGCGCCGCCGGGCTCCTCGCGGTGGCCGCGCTGCCGCTGCTGGCCGGGATGGGACCGGACGCGTACCTCTCGGCCGGGGCCTTCGACGCGGCCTTCGGGCGGGCGATGCTCTGGTGCGCGGGGGTGCTGGTGGCCGGGGCCGCCCTGGCCTGGGCCACCGTACGCTCCCCCGTGACCGGGGCCTGTCATCCGCAGTGCCGTACGAACTGCGCGGTGACCGCTCCGCCGCTCGAACCTCCGGGAGCGGCGGAGCGGTGATCAACCGATGCCTACCAGCGGCTCGGCGCCGGCGGCGGCACCACCGGCGGACGGTCGTCGCAGGTGATGGTGTTGGGCAGTTCCCAGCCGGCGAACCACGGGCCGGTCGTACCGCCGCCGTCGTTCCCTCCGCGGTCGACGAGGGTGAACTCCGATCCGGTGGCGGGGAAGTTGAAGGAGCCGCAGTTGTTGACGCCGACGGCCCCGACGTTCCGGGCGTCGACGTTCTCGAAGCTCGCCGAGCCGGCCACCCGGGCGCTGACCACGGAGGTGCCCGTGCCGTCGACCCGGACGTCCTTGAAGTGGACGTTCTCGATGCGGACCTTGTCCTTCACCGGCCAGTCGCTGACCAGCATGATCGCGTTGTAGGTGCTGTCCAGGAAGGAGTTGCCGGTGACCTGGATGTCTGCCTGGTCGATGCTGCGGTCCAGGGCGTAGAACCAGATCGCGCCGAGCCCGATGTTCCAGTTCAGCTCGTACGTTCCGGCGCGCACGGTGGTGTTGCCGTCGATCCGCAGGCCGCCGGTGAAGGGTTCGGCTCCGAAGCGGGAGCCGACGTGCAGGGCGCTGCCCTCGCGGACCGGGTCGGCGACGAGGTTGGAGCTGACGGTGGTGTCGGCGCCTCCGTAGATCGCGATGCCGTTGGCCAGGGTGGGGCTCTGCACGGTGTTGTGGTCGAAGGTGTTGCGGGCGTTCGTGGTCTTCTCCGCCCACATGGCGAGGCCGTCGTCGCCGGTGTTGCGGACGAAGTTGTCCTGGACGAGGGAGTCGGTCACCCCGGTGTGGAAGTTCAGACCGTCGGCGATCTGGTCGGTGATGACGTTGCGGGTGACCTTCACGTTGCTCATCGGGCCGTCGAACCAGAGGCCGACCTTGGTGTGGTGGATGTAGAGGGAGTCGATGGTGGAGTCGCTCATCGCGCCGCCGACCCCGTTGACCTGGTCGGTGTCCACGCGTTCGCGGACGTCTCCCTCGATGGCGAAGCGGGAGAGGTGGACGTCCCGGCTGCCGCCGTCCGCGGCCTCCTTGCCGTAGAAGCCGACCCCCTTGCCCTTGACGGTGGTGTACCAGCTGCCCGCGCCGGTGATGGTGACTCCGTCCACGATGATGTGGCGGTTGACCTGGTAGGTGCCCGGCGGCAGGTAGACCGGGAGCCGGTGGCGCTTGGCGAAGGCGATGGCCCGGTCGATGGCGTCGGCGGAGTCCCGGCGGCCCGTCGGATCGGCGCCGAAGAGGAGCGCGTTGGCGGCGGCCGCCTCCACGTGCGGGGCGCCGACGCGCTGCGAGTCGAGCAGGTCGATCACCGTCCAGGCGGCCGGGCTGCCGGCCGGGACGGTGAGCCGGACGGTGTCGCCCGCCCGGTGGGTGCGGCCCAGGAGCAGGCGCTGCTCGTCGTACATGTGGGTGGGCCGGAAGGGCTTGGTGATGACCGGGGCCGGGGTGGTGGCGGCCGGGACGCAGCCGCACTCGGTGATCCACCAGTCGGGGTGCAGGAGGTCTGCCTGGGGGTCGTTGGTGAAGGGGTACTGGTTGTACAGCCAGGAGTACTGCGAGGTCAGCGTCATGGAGCGGCGGTTCTTGCCGTTGACGGTGACGTCGAGCGGGGCGGTGATCCCGCCGCCGCCCGGGGCGTCGGGGAGGCTGTAGCGGACGGTGACGGCATCGGCCGCCGCGGGCAGGGTGAACTCCACGTACTGGCCCGGCGTCAGCTTCACCGCCTTGCGGCCGGAGGCCTCGGAGGGCAGCGAGTAGGCGGTGCGGTCGGGGCCGATGAGCGTGCCGGTGGTGGTGGCGTTCTCCGCCTCCTGCTCGGCGAAGTCCACCCGGGCGCCGCGACCCTCGGCCAGTGCGGGGTCGAGGGCGGCGCGGGTGACGGCCGCGGGCGCCGCGGGGCCCGGGGCGGCGGGCCGGGCCTCGGCCGCGCCGGCGCTCAGGGCGCCGAAGCCGAGGGCGGACGCGGTGAGCGCCGCCAGGACGGCGGCGGCCCGTGCGGGGACGGCTCGTGCGGGGACGGCTCTTCTGCTCGCTGGGCCGGCGGCTGCGGCTGCGGCCCGGCGTGCGGCTCTTCTTGGGGGCATGGCCCGGACAGTAGGACTCCGCACACAAACACAGCAAGGGTCGTGCAGGATTCTTCTCCATCCTGTCGAGTTTTTCCATTGATCCGTGGTGTGGCAGACGTCTGCGCCCCCGTCCTACCGTGGGACGGGGAGGCCCCATGTGCTGGAGCGCGACGGCCGATCTGGCGGCGGGCACGGTCATCACCGCCGTCGGGATCGCCTGCCTGGCCCGGACCCGGCGCGCCCGGGACCTGCCCGTCGCGGCGCTCCCGCTGATCCTGGGCGTGCACCAGCTGACCGAAGCCGCCGTCTGGCGCGCCGGCGGCGGATGCGGTCCGGCCACCACCGCCTGGGCGGTGACCGCCCTCCCGCTGCTGCCCGTATGGGTGCCGCTCGGGGCGCTCCTCGCCGCCGCACCCGAGGTCAGGCCCCGACTGCGACTGCCGGCCGCGGCCGGAGTCGCCACCGGCGTGTACCTCGCGTACTGCCTGGCGACCCGCCCGGTGAGCGCCGAGATGCGGGGCCACACCCTCGGGTACGCGGTGAACGTCCCCTGGATGCCGCTGGTCCTCGCGGGCTACCTGTTCGCCACGCTCGGCGCCCTGCTCCTCTCGGGGGACCGCCGGCTGCGGCTCCTCGGCCTCCTGCTGGCGGCCGGGGCGCTCGTCTGCGCCGCGCTGTGGAGGCTGGAGTTCGCTTCCACCTGGTGCGCCTTCGCGGCGGCCGCCTCGACGCTGATCCTGGTCTGGACCGGCGACCGCGCGCGTTCCCCTTGTGTACGCGAGGGCGCCGGACGGGGTGCGCCGAGCCTGTAACACCGGCCCGGGCGCGGAACAGGATCATCCGGCAAAGGTAAAAAGATTCGGGATCCGATCACGGGCCCACCTTGCGGTTTGCCGCTTTTCGGCCGCGGCGCCCGCGGGATGCAGCCATGGCGGAGTGGCTGGGTGCGGCAAGATCCCCGGCGCCCCGGCGCGGCGCGGCCTCCCGCCCCGCGTTCGACTTCTGACGTGGTGGATTCGACCGAACGCACCCCAGCCGCGAGCCGGGTCCGCCGGGGCGTTCCGGTCACTCCGGGATCACCGGCCATCCACAGCGGGTCGTCGTTCCCAGCGTCCGATGGGACCTTCAACCCCCTCTCACCAGGGGCGAGTTGACCATGTTCGCAGCCGCCGCCGACGAAAGAGGCCTTGACGTATCTAGTGACTTCGCAAGCACTCGGCAGTAGAACTCGTTCTCATTCCGCCTAGAGTGAGGAAGCTCACATGAGCGACAAAGGCCTGCACAAAACGAACCAGAACGGCGTCTCCCGCCGAGGATTTCTCGGTAGAACGGGTTCCATCCTGGGCGCAATGGCCCTTGCCGGTCAGATCGCCCCGTCCCAGGCCCAGGCCGCCACGGCCGGCGCGGCCGCCGCCGGCCCGATCGACAACGGAGCGCACGTACCGGCCCTCGTGATCGGTACCGGGTACGGCGGCTCCGTCGCCGCCCTGCGGCTCGCCCAGGCCGGTGTCGACGTCCACATGATCGAAATGGGCATGGCCTGGGACACCCCGGGCTCGGACGGCAAGATCTTCTGCAACACGACCACCCCGGACTACCGCGCCTACTGGCTCCGGACCAAGACCAAGGCGCCGCTGAGCAACTTCCTGGGCTTCCCCATCGACAAGGCGGTCCCGCGCTACACCGGCATCCTCGACGCCGAGGAGATGGGCGGGATCATCGTCTACCAGGGCCGCGGCGTCGGCGGCGGCTCGCTGGTCAACGGCGGCATGGCGGTCACCCCGAAGCGCTCGAACTTCAGCAGCGTCCTGCCGACCGTGAACGCGGACGAGATGTACGACACCTACTACCCGCGCGCCAACGCGGGTCTCGGTGTCAGCCTGATCGACCCGGCCTGGTTCGAGACGGTCGACTGTTACCAGTTCTCCCGCGTCGGCCGCAAGCACGCCCAGCGCGCCGGGTTCCCCTTCGTGTTCGTCCCGGACGTCTACGACTGGGACTACATGAAGCAGGAGGCGGCCGGGACCGTCCCCAAGTCCGCCGTCGCCGGCGAGATCCTCTACGGCAACAACGCCGGCAAGAAGTCCCTCCAGCAGACCTACATCGCCCAGGCCAAGGCCACCGGCAAGGTCACCATCTCGCCCCTGCACAAGGTCACCTCCGTCTCCCCCGCCTCCGGCGGCGGGTACACGGTCGTCATCGACCAGATCAACACCACCGGCGACACCGTCGGCACCAAGACGGTCGTCGCGGACAAGGTGTTCTTCGCGGCCGGCAGCGTCGGCACCAGCAAGCTGCTCGTCCGCCTGAAGGCCACCGGCGCCCTGCCCAACCTCAACAACGAGGTCGGCAAGGGCTGGGGCGACAACGGCAACGTCATGTGCGGCCGCGCCAACCACATGTGGGACGCGACCGGCAAGGTGCAGGCCTCCATCCCCTGCGGCGGCATCGACAACTGGGACGCGGGCGGCGCCTTCGCCGAGGTGGCGCCGCTGCCGACCGGCATCGAGACGTACGCCTCGTTCTACCTGTCGATCACGAAGAACCCGAACCGCGCGGAGTTCACGTACAACGCCTCGACGGGCGGGGTCGAGCTGAACTGGCAGACGGCCTGGAAGGCGCCGTCCATCGCCATGGCCAAGACCATCTTCGACAAGATCAACTCGAAGGAGGGGACGATCTACCGGACCGACCTCTTCGGCACCAACAAGATCTGGGGCGACCACCTCACCTACCACCCCCTCGGCGGCGCGGTCCTGGGCAAGGCCACCGACAACTACGGCCGTCTGCACGGCTACACCGGCCTGTACGTCATCGACGGGGCGCTGATCCCCGGCAACACCAGCGTCAACCCGTTCGTCACGATCACGGCGCTCGCCGAGCGCAACATCGAGAAGATCATCGCCACCGACATGTAAGGGCGGCGGACAGCACGAAGGCCGGGGCCGTCGGATTCTCCGACGGCCCCGGACCCGTGTGCCCGCGGCACGCACTCCGCGCTCAGTGGCCCGGCAGCACGCAGACGCTGTCGAGGCCCAGCACGTGGTTGAGCCGACCGAAGGCCAGCCAGGAGCCGATGCTCATCGTCAGCTCCACGATCTCCACCTGGCTGTAACGGGCCGTCATCCGGTCCCAGAACTCCTCGTCCAGGCCGTGGTGGTCCAGGCAGTACCGCTCCGCGTACTCCGCCGCGAGCCGGGTGCGCTCGTCGAAGCGGTCCGTGGTGCGCCAGTCGGTGACGGCCTCGGGGAACTCGTCCTCGACCTTCTCCCCGTCCCGGTCGGTGCGCCAGTCCAGGCAGAAGATGCAGCCGTTGATCTGCGCGACGCGCAGCCGTGCCGCCTCGAACTCCCGCAGTCCCAGGGTGGTGTGGGCGTACACCGACAGGGAGAAGTTGGCGGCGGCCATCCCGATGCCGGGCACCAGGTCGCCCCACACGTACTCGATGGGGTGCTGGCCTTCGGGGATGTCGATCCTCATGACAGTTTCCTTCCGAGTTTGCCGACGGCGGGGCGCAGCGGGACGTCCAGGGCGTCGTAGAGCCCCGGTTCGGCCTCCACCAGCCAGTCGATGGCCCCTACGAGGCGTCCGACCGCGGTGGCGTTGCCGCCGGCGGAGCGGTTCTCGCCCTCGTCGGTGGCCTCGATGGTGACCTCGATGTGCGGGCGGCCCTCGATGATCACCCGGTGGGCGCCGTCGCCGCCGTCGGGCGGGGTCGGCCAGTCGGGGGCGCAGGAGGCGTGGATGCGGGTGACGTGCTCGATGACGATGCGGGGTTCGCCCTCGACGATCCCCTGCACCTCGAAGCGGATGGCTCCCTGGGTGCCGCCCTCGAACTCCCCCATGGTGCGCGTGGTGACGGTGGTGTCGAGGGCGCGGCGCTCCACGGTCTCGCGGATGTCGTCGAGTTCGACGCCCAGCGCGCGGGCCATCATCCGTATCTGCCCGCCCCACACCATGGTCGGGATGGACGGCATGATCATCATCGGCTCGTAGTCCATGGGCTGGCCCATGCCGATGATGTAGCGGACGGAGTCCTGCTGGTCGTAGGTGGTGTAGTCGAAGATCTCCTGGCAGCGGATCACGTCGATCCGGGTGCCGAGCCCGCTGAGCAGCAGCGGGAGTACGTCGTTGCCCCAGCCGGGGTCGACGCCGGAGGCGAAGAGCGAACCGCCGCCCTCCGCGACCGCGGCGGTCACCGGATCGAGGAACTCCGGCGGGGCGTTGCGGTAGTCGTAGAGCGGATAGAGGGCGGGGCTCACGACGACGGCCCCGGAGCGGATCGCCCGGGTGATGTCGGCGAGCGCGTCGTCGGGGCGGATGTCGCCGGACGCCGCGTAGACGACCGCCTGCGGACGGGCCGCGAGGACCGCCTCGATGTCGTCGGTGGCGGCGACGCCCGTCTCGTAGTCGAGTTCGCCGAGTTCACCGGCGTCGCGGCCGACCTTTTCTGGATTGTGGACGATGACGGCGGCCAACTTCAGCGCCGGATGGGCCTCTACGGCACGGATGGCCAAACGGCCGACGTTGCCGGTACCCCAGACAACCGTGGAAATCATGCGCGGAGGGTAGCTTCAGGACCTGTAGGTTCCTAGAGCCGTGTACGGAAATTCCGGCCCGCTGTCACTGGTTTTGCAGTCGCCGCTTCCGCGTCACTGGTTCTCCGCGCCCAGCACGAAGAGCAGGTAGACGAAGAAGGCGAAGAGGTGGCCCACGAACAGGTAGGCGATGAGCCGGATGATCAGGCCGCGCGGGAACTTGGACTGCTGCTTCTGCTGCGTTTCGGGCATGCCGTACGGCTCCTCGCCTATCGGTGGTGGGTGGTCGTCGTGCCGGCGCCGCCGCCCAGGCACAGGCCCGCGAGGCTGCTCTGCAGCAGGGTGTGGACGAAGAGCAGCTCCGCCCCGGCGGCCGAGGCCGCGCCGATGCGGTGCGCGGTGAGCGAGTCGAAGTGGGCGCTGTCCCCTGGCTCCAGCAGGTACTCCGTCTCCCCGAGGTGCAGCCGCAGCCGCCCCTGCAGCACGTACAGCCACTCCTCCCCGGGATGTACGCGGACCAGCTCGCCCTGGCTGCGGCCGTGGACGTGCACGCGCAGCGCCTGCATGCCGCGGCCGGAGCCGCCGGCCTGCCAGTACGTCCAGCCGTCCGCCTCGCGGGCGCCCGGACCGCCGGCCCGTACGATGGGATCGGCTACGGCCGGGGTCTCCCCCAGCAGCTCCGAGACCGTCGTACCGTAGGTGCGGGCGAGCCCGAGCAGCAGCGGCAGCGAGGGCTGGCGGCGGCCGGTCTCCAGTCGCGACAGGTGCGCCGGCGAGAGCCGGGCCCGGGCGGCGGCGGCCTCCAGGGTGAGTCCGGCCCGGCGGCGCAGATCGCGCAGCTGCGGGGCCACGGTGGGCAGCTCGGCATCGGGGGCGGGGTCGCCGGGCACGGGGTCGCCGGGGACTTCTCCGGGGGCGATGTCGCCGGGGGCAGGACCGGTTGTCATGCCCCGATTGAGCCAGATCCTTACCTCCCTGGCAAACCTCCTTGCCTCTGAGGTAAATCACCTCATGGATCGGTGGGACCGCCGAGCACCGTCTCCACCGTGTCCGCGTCCTGCGCCCGCTTGTCGGGGCGGTGGCGCAGGACCCGCGCGAAGCGCAGGGCGACCCCGGCCGGGTAGCGCGGGGAGCGCTGCAGGCCGTCGTAGGCGATCTCCACCACCAGCTCGGGGCGCACCCGCACGGTGTGGCCGTCGTCCTCGACCGCGAGCCCGCCGAGCCGCTCGGTCTGCCAGCGCAACATCTCGTCGGTGAGCCCCTTGAAGGTCTTGCCGAGCATTGCGTAGCCGCCGTCGGCGGTCCGGGCGCCGAGGTGCAGATTGGACAGCAGGCCGGTGCGGCGGCCGTGGCCCCGCTCCACGGCGAGCACGACCAGGTCCAGGGTGTGCACCGGTTTCACCTTGAGCCAGTGTTTGCCGCGCCGGCCGGCCGCGTAGGCAGAGTCGAGGGCCTTGACCATCACGCCCTCGTGCCCCCGGCGAAGCGTCCGCGTCCAGAACTCCTCCGCCTCGGCCGCCTGCGCGGCCGGGTCCTCGACCACCAGCCGGCCGACCCGGAACTCCTCGGGCACCAGCTCGGTGAGGGCCGCGTACCGTTCGCGCACCGGCAGGTCGAGGAGCACGCGGTCCCCCGCCACCAGTACGTCGAAGAAATAGGGGACGACCGGCAGGGTCCGCCGGGCGGCCTCAACATCGGCGCGGGAGCCGACCCGGCTCGCCACCTCCTGGAAGGGGACCGGCCGCCCGTCGGCCGCGGACCGTCCGATGACCTCCCCGTCGAGGATGAAGCGGTCCCCCGGAAAGGACCGGGCCAGCTCGGCCACCTCCGGCAGCCGGCCGGTGATCTCGTCGAGGGAGCGCGTGTACACCCGTACGTCGTCCCCCTCGCGGTGCACCTGCACCCGGATCCCGTCGAGCTTCTCCTCCACCGCGCACGGCCCGAGGACGGCCAGGGCCTCGGCCACCGACTTGGCGGTGTTCGCCAGCATCGGCTGTACGGGCTGCCCCACGCGCAGGGTGACCCCGCGCAGGGCCGCCGCCCCGTCGGCGAGCACGGCCGCCGCCACCCGGGGCAGGGAGCCGTCGAGCATCGCGGCCCGGCGCAGGGCGGCGGCGGGCACGCCTGCCGCGGCGGCCACCCCCTCCAGCGCCACGGCGTCGAGCGCGCCCTGGCGCACCTCCCCGCCGAGCAGCCCGCGCAGGAACCGCTGCTCCTCCTCGGTGGCGGCGCCGAGCAGGGCGTCCAGGATCCGCCGGCGTTCTGCCTGGGCCCCGGCTCCGGACACTGCGGCGAACCGGGTCACGGCCTCGTCGACGGCGGTCACGGTCAGGCTCGGCCCGGCGGCCGGCGGCGTCTCCTGCGACAGCGCACGCCAGCCGATCCCGGGACGCCCTTGCGGAAGCCTCCCGGCGAGGTAGGAGACCACCACCGCAGCCTCCCCGGCGGGCGCGGCGGCGAACAGCTCCGCGAGCAGAGCAACCTTCCCGGACCGCGCGGAGGTCTCCCCCACCTCCCGCGACACCCGCGCGACCTCGGCCAGCAACATGCGCCCATCCTCCCGCCGCCCACCCGGCACCGCAGCCCGGCACCCCCTCCAGCCCGTCCGGCGTTTGAGGACCGGGGTCTGGGGCGGAGCCCCAGGGGGGTCCGGGCAGCGCCCGGGGAACGGTGGAAGGGCGGGTAGGGGACCAGCCCCGCAGGGCAGCACCCGCGGCGCGGATCGCACGCCGCGCCCCAGAGCCCCCGGGCCGGCCCGGGTTCCGGCCACCGCGGCCGGAGACCGCCCCCGCATACCGCAGCCGCGGTACACACCGCGGCCCGCGTACTCCCTGAGGACGTCGCCGGTTCACCCTGCGGGATCGCGGCCCCCGCCGCCCCTGCGCTTAGGGTTCCCATATGAAGCTCCGACTGCCACGGCGCCGCCGAAGCCGCCTCCTCGCGGGCGCGGCCGCGCTCGCCGTCGTCGCGGGGGCGGGCACCCTCACGGCCGCCGCCGCGGCCGACGACGCCCCGTCCGTGCGCCGCGAGGACCACGTCCTCGACATGCCCGGCGCCGGGATCGACATCTCCTACTTCACGGCCGGGGAGCCCGGCGGGGGCAACCGCCCCGCCGTCCTCCTCGGCCACGGTTTCGGCGGCAGCAAGGATGACGTGCGGCCGCAGGCCGAACGCCTCGCCCGCGACGGCTACGCCGTCCTGACCTGGTCGGCCCGCGGATTCGGCCGCTCCGGCGGCAAGATCGGGCTGAACGACCCCGCCTACGAGGTCAAGGACGTCTCCCGGCTGATCGACTGGATCGCCGCCCGCCCCGGGGTGCGGCTCGACGCCGCGGGAGACCCGCGCGTGGGCATCGCCGGCGGCTCCTACGGCGGGGCGATCTCGCTGCTCGCGGCGGGCAGCGACCCGCGCGTGGACGCCATCGCCCCCTCGATCACGTACTGGAACCTCGCGGACTCCCTCTTCCCGAACGGCGTCTTCAAGAAGCTGTGGGCCGGCCTCTTCTTCACCACCGGTTCCGCGGGCGGTCTGCAGCCGGCCGCCCCCGGCCCGGGCGCCGCCCCGCAGGCGGCCCCGGCCGCGCCCGGCTGCGGACGCTTCCAGCCCGAGCTGTGCGCCATGTACGAACGCGTCGCGGTGGCCGGCAAGCCGGACCCCGAGGCCCGCGCGCTGCTCGAGCAGCGCAGCCCGTCGGCGGTCGGCGGCGCCATCAAGGTGCCGACCCTGATCACGCAGGGCCAGGACGACTCCCTCTTCCCTCTGGACCAGGCCGACGCGATGGCCCGGACGATCGCCGCCAACGGCGCGCCCGTCTCCGTGGACTGGGCGGCCGGCGGTCACGACGGGGGCATGCGCGAGGCGGACCGCGTCGAGGACCGGGTGAAGACCTGGTTCGACCGCTACCTCAAGGACGACACGTCCGTGGACACCGGCTCCGCCTTCCGCGTCTCGCGCTCCGGCGGCATCGACTCCACCGACGGCCAGGTCACCCTGCGCGGAGCGAGCGGCTCCACCTACCCCGGGCTGCTGTCCGGACCGCGCGAGTTCGCCCTGACCGGCCGGGAGCAGACCTTCGCCAATCCGGCGGGCGGAGCGCCGCCCGCGCTGTCCGCGCTGCCCGGCATCGGCGGGCAGCTCGCCGCCTTCGGCGGCGGCCTCTCGCTGGACTTCCCCGGGCAGAACGCCCGGTTCGAGTCGGAGCCGCTGACCGCGGAGACGCGGATCACCGGGACCCCGACCGTCACCCTAAAGGTGAGGTCTACAGCTGCGGACGGTTCGGCCGTGCTGTTCGGCAAGGTGTACGACGTCAGCCCCGACGGCCGTCAGCAGGTGCTGCCGAGTCAGCTGGTGGCCCCGGTGCGGGTGGAGGACGCGCAGCAGGACAAGACCGTCGAGCTGCGGCTGCCCGCCATCGACCACGCGGTCGAGGCCGGGCACCGGCTGCGGCTGGTGGTCGCCGCCACCGACCTCGGCTACGCCTCCCCGGCCGCGCCCGCGACCTACACCGTCTCGGTGCAGGGCCCCCTGGCGGTGCCCGTCGCGGACGGCGTGCGCACGGCGGCCTCCGGGCTGCCCGCCTGGACCTGGTGGATGCCGCTCGGCGCCGTGCTGCTCGCCGCGGGGCTGGTGGGGATCCGGAGGACAGGTCGAGGGCCGGGCGGGATCCGGGCGGGCGCACCGCAGCCCGACCCCGCGCTGGCCGACGTACCACTGGAGATCACCGGACTGACCAAGCGGTATGCCAAGGCGCAGGACCGCTACGCCGTACGGGACCTCTCCTTCCGGGTGGAGAAGGGCCAGGTGCTCGGCCTGCTCGGACCCAACGGCGCGGGCAAGACCACGACCCTGCGGATGCTGATGGGCCTGATCACTCCGGACGCCGGGGAGATCCGGGTCTTCGGGCATCCGGTACGGGCCGGCGCGCCGGTGCTCTCGCGGGTCGGGGCCTTCGTGGAGGGGGCCGGCTTCCTGCCGCACCTGACGGGGCGCGCCAACCTGGAGCTGTACTGGCAGGCCACGGGCCGCCCCACCGCCGACTCCCACATGGAGGAGGCCTTGGAGATCGCCGGGCTCGGCGACGCGCTGGAGCGGGCGGTGCGCACGTACTCGCAGGGCATGCGCCAGCGCCTCGCGATCGCGCAGGCGATGCTCGGCATGCCGGACCTGCTGATCCTCGACGAGCCGACCAACGGGCTGGACCCGCCGCAGATCCGCGAGATGCGCGACGTGATGATCCGGTACGCGGCCGGCGGGCGGACGGTCATCGTCTCCAGCCACCTGCTGTCGGAGGTCGAGCAGTCCTGCACGCACCTGGTGGTCATGGACCGCGGCCGGCTGGTGCAGGCGGGCGAGGTCGCCGAGATCACCGGCGGCGGGGACGTCCTGCTGGTGTCCCTGGCCGAGCCGGTGGACGAGGCGGTCGTCGGGAAGATCGCCGCACTGGAGGGAGTGGAGTCCGTGGCGCGCGCCGAGGACGGACTGCTCGTACGGCTGGACGGCGCGAGCGCCGCCGAGCTGATCGCCGAACTCGTACGGCTGGAGGTGCCGGTGTCGGGAGTGGGACCGCACCACCGGCTGGAGGACGCGTTCCTCACCCTGATCGGAGGCGCGGCATGAAGACCGCGACGGATGTGAACGCGGACTCGTCCGCCGCCGGCGGTGGCGACGTGACGCCGGCCGGCACCGGCCCCGGCCGCGAGGTCGCCCACGGCTACCGGGCGAACCGTACGCTGCCGCTGCGCGTGGAGGCGCTGCGGCAGTGGCGCCGGCGGCGGACCCTGGTGATGGGCGGGATCCTCGCCGCGCTGCCCTTCATCCTGATGATCGCCTTCGCCGTCGGCGGCGGTCCGGGCAGCCGCGGCGGCGACGAGGGCCGGATCACCCTCATCGACACGGCGACGGCCTCGGGCGCGAACTTCGCGGCCACCTGCCTGTTCGTGTCGGCCGGGTTCCTGCTGGTGGTGCCGGTGGCGCTGTTCTGCGGGGACACGGTGGCCTCGGAGGCCAGCTGGTCCTCGCTGCGCTACCTGCTGGCCTCGCCCGTGCCCCGGGCCCGGCTGCTGTGGAGCAAGCTGGTGGTGGCGCTCGGGTTCAGCCTGGCGGCGATGGTGCTGCTGCCGGTGGTGGCGCTCGCGGCCGGTACGGCGGCCTACGGGTGGGGCCCGCTGGAGCTCCCCGCGGGCGGCTCGCTGCCGGCCGGGGACACGATCGGGCGGCTCGCCATCGCCGTGGCCTTCGTGTTCGTGTCGCAGCTGGTCACGGCCGGGCTGGCGTTCTGGCTCTCGACGCGGACGGACGCGCCGCTGGGCGCGGTGGGCGGGGCGGTCGGGCTGACGATCGTCGGCAACGTGCTGGACGCGGTGACGGCGCTGGGGTCCTGGCGGGAGTTCCTGCCGGCGCACTGGCAGTTCGCCTGGGCCGACGCCCTGCAGCCGCAGCTCGAATGGGGCGGCATGATCAAGGGCACGGTGGTGTCGGTCTCGTACGCGGTGGTGCTGTTCGCGCTCGCGTTCCGCGGGTTCGCCCGCAAGGACATCGTGTCGTAGGGCCCGCCCGCGGGGCCGTGCACCGATGCACGGCCCCGTTCGGCCGTCGGGGGGCAACCCGGGCGCACCCGCGTGTGCCTGCCGCCCCGGCGGTCCGCGCCGCCCAAGAATCGCCCTCGGTCCGGACGTACGGAAGCGTCCGAACGGCACCGAGGGGTACGGCCGATGGACACAGCAGGACTTCCACCGCGCAGGTTCGTGCTGACGGGGGGCCTCACGGCCGCCGCGGCCCTGCTCACGGGATGCTCGGCGAAGAGCACGCCGAAGCCCGCGACGGCTGCGCCGGAGCCCCGGCCGAGCACCCCTGAGGGTGCGTACAGCCGCCTGCTGGAGGGCAACCGGCGCTGGGTGAGCGGCAGTCTCAACCACCCCGACCGGGATCCGGACCGTCGCGGGCTGGTGGCGCAGGCGCAGGATCCCTTCGGCGTGGTCCTGGCGTGCATCGACTCCCGGGTGCCGCCGGAACTGCTCTTCGACACCGGGCTCGGCGACCTGTTCGTGCTGCGCACGGGCGGGCAGGCGGTCGGCCCGGTGGTGATCGGGTCGGTGGAGTTCGGGCCGATGACGGCGGGCACCCCGCTGATCCTGGTGCTCGGGCACCAGCGCTGCGGGGCCATCGACGCCTCGTACAAGGCGCTGCGGGACGGGGTCCCGCTGCCCGGAAACCTGCAGGCGATCGCCAAGGCGCTGGTGCCGGCGTACGAGCTGACGGTCAAGGACCCGGGCTCCGACCCGGTCGACACGATGATCCGCAATCAGATCAAGGTGACGGCCGACGCGCTGCGGGGCAACGCGGATCTGGCGCCCCTGGTGCGGAAGGGTTCGCTGGCCGTGACCGGCGCCTACTACTCGCTGGACACCGGCGAGGTGGAGGTGCTGACCGGAGCACCGACGGGCACGGCGTCCCCGTCGGCGTCCCCGTCGGTGTCCCCGTCGCCGTCGGTGTCCCCGTCGCCGTCGGTGTCCCCGTCGGTGTCCGCTTCCGTCAGCCCGTCGCCCCGGGCCTCCTGAGGGCGGGGCTCCGGTCAGCCGGCGGCGGCTCCCGCGACGGCGTCGACCTCCGCCAGGAGTTCGGCGTCGAGCGGCCGGTCGGCGACGGCCGCGTTGGCCCGTACCTGCTCGGCGGAGGTGGCGCCCGCGATGACGGAGGCGCAGCCGGGCTGGGCGGAGAGCCAGCCGACGGCGAGTTCGAGGACGGTGCGCCCGTGCTTGTCGGCGAGCGCGGCCAGCGCCTCCACGATGTCGAGGCGTTCGTCGGTGAGGTAGCCGTCGCGGCCTTCGAGGCGGGAGCCCGCGGGGACGGGGGCGCCCCGGCGGATCTTTCCGGTCAGCAGTCCGTTGGCCAGCGGGAAGTACGGCAGCACGCCGACCCCGTAGTGGAGGGCGGCCGGGACGAGCTCGCGCTCCGCCGACCGCTGGAGCAGCGACCATTCGTTCTGGGCCGATACGAAGGGTGCCGCGCCGGTCTCGCGGGCCACGTGGGCGGCTTCGGCGAGCTGCCAGCCGCTGAAGTTGGAGTGGCCGATGTAGCGGATCTTGCCTTCGGCGACGAGTTCGGTGAGCGCGGCGAGGGTCTCCGCCACGGGAACGGCCGGGTCGGGGCTGTGGAGTTGGTAGAGGTCGATGTGGTCGGTCTGCAGGCGGGTCAGGGAGGCTTCGACGGCGCGCCGGATGTAGGCGCGGCCGGCGCGGGAGCCGGCGGCGGGCCCGTAGCCCATGTCCACGCCGTCGTAGCCGAACTTGGTGGCGAGGACCACCTGGTCCCGGCGGCCCTTGAGGGCCTCGCCGAGGTGGGTTTCGGAGCCGCCGGTGCCTCCGTAGATGTCGGCGGTGTCGAGGAGGGTGATGCCCGCATCGAGGGCGGCGTCGACGACGGTGCGGGTGGCGCGGGCGTCGAGGCGGCCGCCGAAGTTGTTGCAGCCGAGCCCGATCGCCGAGACCTGAAGACCTGAGCTGCCCAGGGGGAGATGGCGCATTCTTTCGTTCCTCCGCACTCGTCCGGCACATGATCGGCAGGACGGCAGTGTAGATCGGCGGGACGGCGGCGCGGATCGCCCCCGGGCCCTCTCAGAAGAGGTCGGCGAGCCGCTTTCCGATGGCCCAGCCCTCCTCCACCGAGCAGACCGCGAGGTCGGGGTCGGCCGCCGCGGCCGCCGCGGCCAGTTCGGGGGTGGCGTAGAAGTTCACACGATCGCAAAAGACTTCACGGATGTCGGCGCCGGTGGCCGGCGCCAGGGTGAGCGCGGCGGTCGCGGGGGTGAGACCGCGGACTCCGCCGGGGGTGACGGTGAGGGAGATCGGGGCACCGGTCGTGGCGCAGCGGCCGGTAACCCGACTGGCCTCCTCCTTGAAGACCGCGGGAAACATGAGGACGTCCATGACGCACCAGCCGGTGACCCGCGCCCATGGAGCGCAGCCGGGTGAGGCGGTCCTCCCACAGGTCGGGGTGGACCCGGAAGTAGTGCAGTGCCCCCGAGACGATGCGGTCGGGGCGGCCTGCGCGCCGGAAGCTGTGATCGGATTCGATCGAGTCGGTCACTTCGATCGTTTTGGCATTCTGTGGTGGAATCGAGCGGCACGCAGGCGCCACGCACCAGGCAGACCGCAGGGGGATCCTTGAGACCACATGTCGACCAGCGCCAGGCCCGGGTGCTCGCCCTCGTCCGGGCGCGGGGCAGCGCACGTGTCGCGGACCTGGCCCGGGAGCTGGGCATCTCCCCCGTGACCCTGCGGCGGGACGTCGAGGCGATGGCGGCGCGGGGCGAGATCCGGCGGATGCACGGGGTGATCAGCCGGCTGGAGTCCGGCCCCGCGGGCACGGAGGCGGGCAGGGGCGCGGACTCGGGCAGGGGCGCCGGCGCGGGCCGGGGCGGCGGCCTGGTGGTCGGGATGGTCGTGCCGACCACCGAGTACTACTACGCGGACGTCGTGCGGGGGGCCCGCGAGGTGGTCGAGGCACGGGGTGCGCGGCTCACCGTGGGCCTGACCCGGTACCTGGCGGGCGAGGACCGCACGCAGGCGGACCGGTTGCTCTCCACGGGGGCCGACGGACTGCTTCTGACCCCGAACTGGGAGGCCGGAGCGCCGGGACCCGGCGAAGGGGCGTGGACGGCCGGACTGCCGGTGCCGACCGTCCTGGTGGAGCGGTGGGCCCCGCCGGGGCATCCCGCGGCCTCCCTGGACCGGGTGGCCTCCGACCACGCGGAGGGCGCGGCGCAGGCCGTACGGCACCTGGCGGAACTGGGGCACGAGCGGATCGCGCTGGCCAGCCGGGAGACCCCGACGTCGGGGCGGCTGCGGACCGGCTTCGCGGCGGCCGTGGCCGCCCTCGGGCTGGAGCCGGCTCCGGCCTGGCCCGCGGCCGGGGCGGGCACCGCGGACAGTGCGAGTTCGGCGGCCGGGGCGGGCACCGCGGGCGGAGCAGGCACGGCGGGCGGAGCGGCCTCGCTCGCCGAGGCGGAGGCCTTCGCGCGGACCCTGGACTACCTGTGCGACGCGGTGACCGAGGGGGGCGTGACCGCGGCCCTGATCCACAGCGACACGGACGCGATCATGCTGATCCCGCGGCTCCAGGCGCGCGGGGTGCGGGTGCCGGAGGACCTGGCGGTGATCACGTACGACGACGAGGTGGCCGGGCTGGCCGACGTACCGCTGTCGGCGGTGGCTCCCGCCAAGCGCGAGGTGGGTGCCCGGGCGGCCGGCATGCTGCTGGACCGGCTGGAGGACCGCGGGGCGGGGCGCGAGGGGCCGCGGCAGCACCTGGACCTGCTTCCCCGGCTGACCGTCCGCCCGTAGCCCGTAGCCCCTGCGACATGCATACTGCGCGTGCGCGTGTGCGTGGCGTGTGTGCGTTTTGATCGAATCCCGTATGTGCCCTTGACGACATGATCGTCCGCGCAAAAGGATGAGGATCGCGAACGGCTCCGGGGCCGCCTCTTTGGGGAGGGGCGGCCCCGGGTGTCCCCCGTGTCGGTCCCGGCGCCCCGGCCGGGGTTTGTGACCATCGGGACTTCTGATCCCACCGCAGGAGCCGTCCAGTGACCCACCCCGCCTCCGCCCCTTCCCCCCGCCGTCCGGTCACCGTGCTCGCCATGAGCGCCGGAACCCGCGCCGCCGTCCTCGGCGAGCGGATCCTTCCCGAGCTGCTCCGGGTCGCCGACGTGGACCCCGGACTGCTCGTCACCGACTTCGGCCCGGCCCGCTCGGAGGAGCTCCTGCGGGAGCGGCTGGCCGTGGCCGAGGTGCTGTTCACCGGGTGGGGCTGCCCGCCCCTGGACGCGCGGGCGCTGGAGCTGATGCCGGAGCTCCGGGCGGTCGTGCACGCCGCCGGAAGCGTCAAACACCATGTCACCCCGGCCTGCTGGGAGCGGGGGCTGCTCGTCTCGAGCCAGGCCGCCGTGAACGCCCTGCCGGTCGCGGAGTACACGCTCGCCGCCATCCTGTTCGCCAACAAGCGGGTGCTGGACTCCGCGCACGCCTACCGGGCGGCCCGCGGCCACGTCGACCCGCTGCGGCACTACCCCGCCGTCGGCAACTACCGCCGTACCGTCGGCCTGGTCGGCGCCTCCCTCATCGGGCGCCGCGTCCTGGAGCTGCTGCGCCCCTTCGACCTGCGGGTGCTCGTGCACGATCCGTACGCCGATCCGGCCGGGCTCGCCGCCCTCGGCGCCGAGGCCGTCGCCCTGGACGAACTGCTCTCCCGCAGCGACGTGGTGAGCCTGCACGCCCCCGAACTGCCGGGGACCCGCCGCCTGCTGGACGCGTCCCGGCTGGCCCTGATGCAGGACGGAGCCACCCTCGTGAACACCGCGCGGGGCTCGCTCGTCGACACCGAGGCGCTGACCGGGGAGCTGGTCTCGGGGCGGCTGCACGCCGTGCTCGACCACACCGAGCCGGAGGTGCTGCCCGCCGGCTCCCCGCTGTACGACCTGCCCAACGTGCTGCTCACCCCGCACGTGGCCGGCTCCCTGGGCGGGGAACTGGACCGGCTGGCGGCGTCCGCCGTCGAGGAGGTCGAGCGGTACGCCCGGGGGCTCGGCTTCCGCCATGCCGTCGACCGGGCCCGGCTCGGCTACTCGGCCTGACGGCCCGCCGCGCGGACCAGCCCCTCCAAGTACTCCCGGCCCGGCCCGAGGCGCTCGGGCAGTGCGCCGGCGCCGGGGTACCAGCGCTTCTCGTACTCCCAGCAGAGCCAGCCCCCCGGCGGTGCGAGGGCCACCGCCTCGGCGAGCGGCAGCACTCCCCCGCCTAGCCCGAGCGGGGTCAGCTCCCGCGCGGATGCCACGTCCTTGACCTGGAGGTACCCCAGGTGCCCGGCGAGCGCCCGGCGCGACTCGGCCGGCGACTCGCCCCCGAGCCAGGTGTGCAGTACGTCCCACAGCGCGACCGCGCCCGGATGCGCGACCCGGTCGAGGACCCGGGCCGTGGCCGACGCGGCGCGGTGCGAGTCGTGGGTCTCCAGCAGGATCCGCACCCCGTGCCGCTCGGCGAAGGGTGCGGCGGCCCGGAGCCGGCGGACCGCGTGGTCGTCGGCTTCGGCCGGGGACTGGTCACCGCCGCCGGGGAAGACCCGTACATGGGGGGCTTCGAGGTCGGCGGCGAGCCGCACCAGGGCCTGGATCTCGGCGAGGACCGGTTCGTCGGGACCGGGCGCCGCCACCCGGGCGTAGCCCGCGACTCCGAGGACGGTGACGCCCGCGGCGGTCAGGGTGCGCAGGCCGGCCGCGCGGTCGCCGGCGGAACTGGCGGGATGCAGGGGCTCTTCGGGGTGGGCCCGCAGTTCGAGGCCTTGATAGCCGTGCGCGGCGGCGAGCTCCGCGCTGCGCTCCAACGGGGTGCCGGGCAGGCCGAGGGTGGAGAAGGCGTACCTCACGCACGGCCCCCTTCGGTGGCGACCGACGGCGTGGCGGCGGGCGGCGGCCCCGTGGAGGCGCGCACCGTCAGCTCGGCCGGCAGCGTGGTGATGCCGCCCGGGGGCAGTGCTCTGCGGCCGGTGACGAGCTGGGCCGCCAGCACCCCCGCCTCGCGCAGCGGCAGCCGGACGGTGGTGAGGGACGGGGCCGTGTCGACGCAGACGGGCAGGTCGTCGAAGCCGGCGACGGATACGTCCTCGGGTATCCGCAGGCCGGCCTCGCGCAGGGCCGCGGCGACCCCGGTGGCGACGGTGTCGTTGGCGGCGGCCACGGCGGTGAAGGGCACTCCGCGGCGAAGCAGTTCACGGGTGGCGTCGTATCCGGCGGAGCGCTCGAACCCCGCGTGCACGGTGAGGCCGGCGCAGTGCGCGGGCAGTGCGGGGTCCTGGTCGCGCAGGGCGTCCTGGTGTCCGGCGAGGCGCTCGCGGGTGGTGCTCAGCCCGGGCGGGCCGGCCACGTAGGCGATGTGCCGGTGGCCGAGCGTCAGCAGGTGCTCGGTGAGCCGGAAGGCGCCGCCCCGGTCGTCGAACATGACGGTGGCGACGGGGAGTCCGGCGGGCAGGGGCAGCGGGGGGCGGCCGCACAGCACCACCGGGGCGCCGGTGGCCGCGATGCGGGCGAGGCGGGCGGCGAGGGCCCGGGTGTGCTCCGGTTCCTCCACGGCGCCGCCGGTCAGGACGACCCCGCCGGCCCGCTGGCCCTCCAGGAGGGCGAGGTAGTCGAGCTCGGCGGCCGGGGCGCCCTCGGTGTTGCAGACGACGGCGAGCCGGCGCGCGCCGCCCTGTCCGCCGGGGGCCAGGGCGCTCTGCAGGGATCCGGCGAGGATCCCGAAGAAGCTGTCTGCGACGTCGTGGACGAGCACGCCGACCAGGTCCGAGGTCGCGGCGGCGAGGGCCCGCGCGGGGCCGTTGGCGATGTAGCCGAGGTCCTCGACGGCCTGCTCCACGCGGGTCCTGGTGTTGCCCGCCACCGGGTACCCGCCGTTCAGTACGCGCGAGACCGTGGCCGGCGATACGCCCGCGTGCGCCGCCACTTCGGCGAGTGTGACCGCCATCTTCCCCTCCTTCCGATCCGTCCCGGGCCATCGTCTCACCCGGTGTGCGGATCTCCATAGTCGCCGATGAGGAAAGCGCTTTCTATCACCCGTAAGAGTCTTGCACCGCGATGGTGGACGGACCTAGCCTGATCGAAGAGAAAGCGCTTTCTATCTCGTTTCCAAGATTCCAAGACGAAGGAGGGGACATCGTGCGACGCAGGACGATCAAGATCGCCATGAACGGCGTCACCGGCCGGATGGGATACCGCCAGCACCTGGTCCGCTCCCTGCTCGCACTGCGCGAGCAGGGCGGGCTCGACCTCGGCGACGGCACGGTGCTGTGGCCGGAGCCGGTGCTGGTCGGCCGCCGCGAGGAGGCCCTGCGGGCCATCGCGGAGCGGCACGGCCTCGAGCACGTGAGCACGGACCTGGCCGCGGTGCTGGCCGATCCCGAGGTCGAGATCTACTTCGACGCCCAGGTCACCAGCGCCCGCGAGGCGGCCGTGCGGCAGGCCGTCGCGGCCGGCAAGCACGTGTACTGCGAGAAGCCCACCGCCCTCACCTTCGAGTCCTCGCTGGAGATCGCGCGCCTGGCCGACGCGGCCGGCGTCAAGCACGGGGTGGTGCAGGACAAGCTGTTCCTGCCGGGCCTGCTGAAGCTCAAGCGGCTCATCGACGGCGGCTTCTTCGGCGAGATCCTGTCCGTGCGCGGGGAGTTCGGCTACTGGGTCTTCGAGGGCGACTGGCAGTCCGCCCAGCGCCCGTCGTGGAACTACCGCTCCCAGGACGGCGGCGGCATCGTCGCCGACATGTTCCCGCACTGGGAGTACCTGCTGCACGAACTGTTCGGCCGGGTCCGCACGGTGCAGGCGCTGACCCGCACCCACATCGGCCGCCGCTGGGACGAGGAGGGCAAGCCGTACGAGGCCACCGCGGACGACGCGGCGTACGGGATCTTCGAACTGGAGGGGGGCGCCGTCGCGCAGATCAACTCCTCCTGGGCGGTCCGGGTCCACCGTGACGAGCTCGTGGAGTTCCAGGTGGACGGCACGCACGGATCGGCCGTCGCCGGGCTGCGCGGCTGCCGGGTCCAGCACCGCGCGACGACCCCGAAGCCGGTGTGGAATCCGGACCTGCCCCAGACCGAGGCCTTCCGCGACCAGTGGCAGGAGGTCCCGGACAACGACCCCGCCGACAACGGCTTCAAGACCCAGTGGGAGCTCTTCCTGCGCCATGTCGTACGGGACGAGCCCTGGCAGTGGGACCTGCTGGCCGGGGCCCGCGGGGTGCAGCTCGCCGACCTCGGGCTGCGCTCCTCGGCGGAGGGCCGGCGGCTCGTGGTCCCGGAGGTGACGCTGTGAGCATCCGGCTCCCCTCGGCGGACGGCGGCCTGCGCCTCCACACGCCGGGCACGACTCCGCTGGCGCCGTTCACCGGCGGCCCGGCCCGCAGCCGTACCTTCTACTCGGCGGCGCACGTGGTGGCCGATCCCCTCGCGGCTTCGGCCGAGTCCGGCCCGGTGATCGACTGGGAGACCACGCTGGCCTTCCGGCACACGCTGTGGGCGCAGGGACTCGGGGTCGCGGAGGCCATGGACACCGCGCAGCGCGGGATGGGCCTGGACTGGCCGGCGGCGGCAGAGCTGATCCGCCGTTCGGCCGCCGAGGCCCGGTCGGTGGGCGGCCGGATCGTCTGCGGCGCGGGCACCGACCAGCTCGCTGCGGACACCCCGCATTCCCTGGCCGCCGTCACCGCGGCGTACGAGGAGCAGCTGGCGCACGTGGAGGAGTGCGGGGCGACGGCCGTACTGATGGCCTCCCGCGCCCTGGCCGCGGCGGCGAACGGCCCGGAGGACTACCTGGAGGTGTACGGAAGGCTGCTGCGGCAGAGTGCGCGGCCGGTGGTCCTGCACTGGCTGGGGCCGATGTTCGACCCGGCGCTGGAGGGGTACTGGGGGCACACGGACCTGGACGGGGCCACGGATGTCTTCCTGAAGATCATTTCGGAGTCTCCGGAGAAGGTCGACGGCATCAAGGTCTCGCTGCTCGATGCGGAGCGCGAGGTGGACATCCGGCGGCGGCTGCCGGAGGGCGTGCGCTGCTACACGGGCGACGACTACCACTACCCGGAACTGATCGCCGGGGACGGCGAGCTGGCCAGCGACGCCCTTCTGGGGATCTTCGACCCGATCGCCCCGATCGCGGCGCGGGCGGCGCTCGCTCTCGACCAGGGCGACGAGGCCGGGTTCCGGGAACTGCTGGATCCGACGGTGGCACTGTCCCGGCACCTGTTCGCTCCGCCCACCCGGTACTACAAGACGGGCGTCGTGCTCCTGGCCTGGCTCGCGGGCCACCAGGACCACTTCGCGATGGTGGGCGGGCTGCACTCGGCCCGCTCGCTCCCCCACCTGGCCACCGCCTACGAACTGGCCGACGGACTCGGCCTGTTCCCGGACCCGGAGCTCGCCGAGGACCGGATGCGGCAGTTGCTCGCGCTGCACGGGGTGGCGTCATGAGCCCGGCGACGAGCCATCCGCCGGCGCCGGCCCGGTTCAGCCTGAACCAGGAGACGATCCGCCAGTGGTCGCTTCCGGAGCTGGTGGCCGGGTGCACCGCGGCCGGGGTCGGCGCGGTCGGGCTGTGGCGCGATCCCGTCCAGCGGTTCGGGGTGCGGGAGACCGCGAAGCTGGTCGCGGGGGCGGGGCTCCGGGTCAGCTCGCTGTGCCGGGGCGGCTTCTTCACCGCCGCCGATCCGACGGGGCGTGCGGCGGCCCTCGAGGACAACCGCCGCGCCGTGGAGGAGGCCGCCGAACTGGGCGCCGACACCCTGGTCCTGGTCTCGGGCGGCCTGCCGGACGGCGACCGCGACCTGGCGGGAGCCAGGCGGCGGATCACCGACATCCTGGGCGAACTGGTCCCGTACGCCGCAGGTCACGGGGTGCGGCTGGGGATCGAGCCGCTGCACCCGATGTACGCGGCGGACCGCTGCGTGGTCTCCACCCTCGGTCAGGCCCTGGACATCGCCGAGGAGTTCCCGGCGTCGCGGGTGGGGGTGGTCGTCGACTCCTACCACCTGTGGTGGGACGAGCGGCTGCCCTCCGAGGTCCGGCGGGCCGGGGAGGCCGGGCGGATCGTGTCCGTCCAGGTCGCCGACTGGGTGACCCCGCTCCCGGAGGGCGTGCTGCTGGGGCGGGGACAGCTGGGCGACGGCTCGATCGACCTGAGGGCATTCCGGGAACTGACCGACTCCGCCGGGTACCTGGGGCCGGTCGAAGTGGAGATCTTCCATCCCGGGCTGTG
The DNA here is from genome assembly GCF_024213195.1 of Streptomyces sp. TBY4. GTDB lineage: Bacteria > Actinomycetota > Actinomycetes > Streptomycetales > Streptomycetaceae > Streptomyces. Next base: position 111,864 of record NZ_JANAVF010000001.1, read on the forward strand.
GGCCCGCGACGGCGAAGAGGTGCTGCGGGAGGTGATCGACCGCTACCGCGAGCACGTCGCATGAGTCGCACGGGCTGAGGGGGGTGCACGAGCCGAGAACACCGGGGGGCCACAGCATTTCGGGCCGATCAGCATTTCGGGCCGATCAGCGTTCCAGTCAAAGGAGACTGTGATGACAGATGTGTGGAGCCGTCGTGCCTTCCTCACGGCGGTGGGCGGCAGCGTGGTGCTGCTCGGTACGCCCGCCTTCCCCGCCGCCGCGGGGACGGTGACCTCCGTCCACGCCGCCATGCGCGCGGTGTGGCAGGGCCTGGTCCTCGGGACCGTGTCCTCCCCCACCGCGGAGCCGTTCCGCACCCGGCTGGCCGCGCTCGGTACGCAGGCCGGCGAGTGGCGGTCCTCGATGGCCCCGGCGACCGGTTCGCTCTGGCCCGACCATGTCTTCACCACCAACCCCGAGTTCATGGCGCAGAGCTACTACCGGCTGCGGAGCATGGCGGAGGCCTACGTCAGGCCGGGCACCGGGCTCACCGGCGACGCCGGGCTGCGCACCGCCGTGCTGACCGGGCTGGACCACCTCCACGCCCAGGTCTACAACGCGGGCCAGGCGCGGTACGGAAACTGGTGGTGCTGGCAGATCGGCGCCCCGCAGGCGCTGCTCGACACCGTCGTCCTCATGTACGGCCAGCTGTCCGCGGCCCAGCTCGCCGGCTACTGCGCCGCCGTGGACCACTTCGTGCCGGACTCCTCCGTCGGCGCGTACACCGGGACGAGCACCGGTGCGAACCGGGTGGACCTGTGCCGGGTCCTCGCGCTGCGCGGTGTGGTCGGCGGGGACGACGCGAAGATCGCCCTGGCCCGGGACGCGCTCACGCCGGTGTTCCCGTACGTCACCTCCGGCGACGGGCTCTACCGGGACGGCTCCTTCATCCAGCACACCTGGGTGGCGTACACCGGCTCCTACGGTTCTGTGATGCTCGGCGGACTGGGCATGCTGTTCGGCCTGTTGAAGGGGACGGTGTGGGAGGTCACCGACCCCGGTGCGCAGATCGTCTTCGACGCGGTGGAGCACGCGTGGGCGCCGTTCCTCTACAACGGGCTGATGATGGACGCCGTATCGGGGCGGGCCCCCAGCCGGGGGGTCCAGCTGGCCGATCCCCTGCAGGCGCAGCTGGACGACCACACCCGGGGGCATTCGGTCCTCGCCGCGATCCTGCTCCTCGCCGAGGGCGCGAGCACCGCAGAACGGGCGCACTGGCGGGCCCTGGTGAAGGGCTGGGCGGCACGGGACTACTACAGCCCCCCGCCGGCGGACGCCACCCAGACGCTTTCGGCCCTGGCCCGCCTCGCCGAGGTCGCGGCGGACACCTCGGTCACGGCCGCGCCCGAGCCGGTGGGGCACCGGCTGTTCCCCTCCATGGACCGGGCCACGCACCGCAGACCGGCGTGGGCGGCCTCGCTGTCCATGGCCTCGAAGCGGATCACGCACTACGAGACGGGCAACGGCGAGAACCTGCGCGGCTGGCACACGGGCAGCGGCATGCTGTCCTGGTGGGGCTCCACCTACGGCAACGGCCAGTACGCGGACGCCTTCTGGCCCACGGTCGATCCCTATCGGCTGCCCGGGACCACCGCCTCCCGCAAGGCGCTGGCCGACGGAGCCGGGGGCGACTGGGGCGCCTCCCGGCCGGACGCCACCTGGGTGGGCGGCACCACTGACGGGGAGTTCGCCTCGGTGGGCCAGCACCTGAAGGGCCTGGGCAGCACCCTCTCGGCCCGCAAGTCATGGTTCTTCCTCCACGACACGGTGGTCTGCCTGGGCGCCGGGATCAGCTCCACCGACGGCGCCGCGGTCGACACCGTCATCGACAACCGGAACCTGGGCGCGACCGGTACCCACGCCCTGACCGTGGGCGGCACGGTCCAGCCGGCCACCCTGGGCTGGACCGCCTCCTTCCCCGGCCCCGGCTGGGCGCACCTGGCGGGCTTCGGCGGCTATGTGATGTCGGGTTCGGGCACCTTCCGGGCGCTGCGGGAGGCCCGCACGGGCCGGTGGAGCGACATCAACCGGGGCTCTTCCACCACGGCCCTCACCCGGCGCTATCTGACCCTCTGGTACGACCACGGGACGAACCCGTCCGCCGGGAGCTACGTCTACCAGCTGATGCCGGGCGCCTCGGCCGCCCAGACCTCGGCCCGGTCCGCAACCACCGGGTGGCTGACGGTGCTCGCCAACAACACGACCGCACAGGGAGTGGCGGTGGGCTCGCTCGGCTTCACCGGGGTGAACTTCTGGCAGCCCGCCACGGTCGGCGCCCTGCAGTCGAGCGCGCCGTGCTCGGTCACGGTGCGGGAGCCCGGCGACGGCACGGCCGTGGTCTGCGTCTCGGACCCGACCCGCACCCTGACGGGACTGACCCTCACCTGGAACCGGCCCGTCAGCCAGGTGCTGTCGCAGCCCGCGAGCGTGGTCTCGGTGAGCACCGGGGCCGGGCTCCAGCTCGGCTTCGGCAGCCTCACGGCCCTGGAGGGGGCGAGCCAGGTGGTGAGGGTGAGGCTGGGGTGATCTCCGGAGATCCCGCGGGGCGGTAAAAGCGGAGCCCACAGCGTGACATAGCGTGCCCTGTATGGATCAGGAGCACATATCCGGGGACGGGAACGGGACCGGGAACGGCGAAGGCGCGGGCAGGCGGCGGTTCCTCGCCCTGGCGACGGTGGCGGCCACCGCCGCCGGGCTGGGAACCGTGGCCGGCTGCGCGAACGGGGACGGCGGGGAGGCGGACGGGGCGGGGCCCGGGGAGAGCCCGGCGCCGTCCGGCTCCCCCGCGAAGAAGGACGGGCCGCAGGGCTTCGACGTCCGGGCCGAGAACGCCCGCCCCGGGAACGCCGACTGGCAGGTCACCAAGGCCGGCCCCGCCCGCGCCATCGAGGGCTTCGCCGACCGGGTCAGCGTGCTGCCCGGCGAGTCCTTCGGCCTGCACGTCTCCACCACCGCGCCCCGGTTCACCGTCTCCGCCTACCGCATGGGCTGGTACGGCGGCGCCCGGGCCCGCCTGGTCTGGCGCTCCGAGGCCCTGCCCGGGGTGCGCCAGCCCGACCACACGGTGGACACCGCGACCCGTACGGTCCGCACCCGGTGGGCCCGTAGCACCACCGTCGAGACCAAGGACTGGCCCGAGGGCTGCTACCTGCTGCGCCTCGACGCGCAGGGCGGCGAGGGCCAGCGGTTCGTCCCCGTCACCGTGCGCTCCGCCGCCACGGCCGGGCGTACCGTCGTGGTCAACGCCGTGGCGACCTGGCAGGCGTACAACCGCTGGGGCGGTTACGGCAGTTACGACGGTCCGAGCGGCGGGTACGCCTCGCGCTCCCTCGCCGTGACCTTCGACCGGCCCTACGAGTACGACGACGGCGCGGGCCTCTTCCTCGTGTACGAGGCTCCGCTGCTCGCGCTCGCCGAGCGGCTCGGCATCCCCCTGGCGTACACGACGACCACCGACGTGGCCCGGGAGAAGCGCCTGCTGGAGGGAGCCTCCGCGGTCCTCTCCCTCGGGCACGACGAGTACTGGTCGCCCGAGCAGCGCGCGCACATCACGGCGGCCAGGGACGCGGGCACCAACATCGCGATCCTGGGCGCGAACTGCTGCTACCGCCGGATCCGGCTGGAGGCCTCCGACCTCGGACCGGACCGTACGGTGGTCTGCTACAAGTCCTCCTACGCGCAGGATCCCGGCTTCAAACGCGGCCACCCCGCCACCGTCGACTTCCGTTCCCCGCCGGGCGCCGACCCGGAGAGCTCACTGCTCGGCGTGATCTACGACGGCTACCCGGTGGACGCCCCGTACGTCGTGACCCACCCGGGCCACTGGCTCTTCGAGGGCACGGGCGCGAAGGCCGGCGACAGCTTCCCGCACCTGGTCGGCGTGGAGTACGACAAGGTCAACACCGGTTTCACGACCCCGCGCCCGATCGAGATCTTGGCCCACTCCCCCGTGGTCTGCGACGGCCGCCCCAGCCACCAGGACACGGCGTACTACACGACGCCGAGCGGCGCCGCCGTCTTCGCGACGGGGACGATGCGCTGGGTGGAGGCCCTCGACGCGACGGGCGACGGCAGCAGCAAGGCCAACCACGGCCTGGACGCGCGCTCGGGCGCCCTGACCACCCGGGTGACGGAGAACCTGCTCCGCGCCTTCGCGGCCGGCCCGGCGGGACGGACGCATCCGGCGCAGGACAACGTGAAGGCGGTGTACGGCGGGTAGGCTCCCACCAAGCCGGTCCAGGGCCTACCCGAACACCAGGTCGCCCCAGCCCGCGGCGATGTCCGCTTCAGCAGCCTGCTCGTTCCCCATCCTCCGGAAGGTAGACGATGTTCGGCGCGCCGGTCGTCGGGTGGGGGGCGATGCGGGTGCGGACCCCGTAGACCTCGGCCAGCAGCTCTTCCGTCAGGACCTCCGCCGGGGTGCCGGAGGCGGCCACGCGGCCGCCCGCCAGGACGTACAGGCGGTCGCAGTACATCGCCGCCAGGTTGAGGTCGTGCAGGACCAGCAGGGTGGTGGCCGGCAGCGCGCGGACCAGGCCGAGGACCTCCAGCTGGTAGCGGATGTCCAGGTGGTTGGTCGGTTCGTCCAGGGCGAGCAGGCCGGGGTCCTGGACGAGCGCGCGGGCCACCAGAGCGCGCTGGCGCTCGCCGCCCGACAGCCCGTCGAACCGGCGGCCCGCGAGGGCGGCCGCGCCCACGGTGTCCAGGGCCCGCGCGACGCGGCGTACGTCGTCGGGTCCGTCCTGCTCCCAGAACCGCTTGTGCGGGCTGCGCCCCATGGCCACCACCTCGCGCACGGTCAGCCCGAAGGTGCCGGCCGCGTCCTGGGGCACCACCGCCACCCGCCGGGCGCGGTCCTTGACGCCCAGCGAGGCCGCGTCCACGCCGTCCAGCAGGACGCGCCCGCCGGTCGGACGCAGGGTGCCGTAGACACAGCGCAGCAGCGTCGTCTTGCCGCTGCCGTTGGGGCCGACGACTCCGACCGTCTCGCCGGGGCGGGCGGTGAGGTCGATCCCGTGCAGCAGCGGCTGCCCGTCGATCTCGTAACGCACGGCCTCGACGGCGAGTTCCGCCGGTTCCGCCGGTCCCTTCGCCACCGTCGGTCCCTCCCTTCCCGCCGTCATCCCACGACTCCTTCGGTACGGGTGGACCTGCGCAGCATCCACAGGAAGAACGGCCCGCCCACGAGCGCCGTGACCACGCCCACCGGGATCTCCTCCGGCGCCGCGGCGGTACGGGCGATCAGGTCGGCCAGGGTCAGGAACACCGCCCCGCCCAGCGCGGCCACGGGCAGCAGCGCCCGGTGCCCGGCGCCGACGACCATCCGGGCGGCGTGCGGGACCATCAGCCCGACGAAGCCGATCGCCCCGCTGTAGGCCACCAGTACGCCGATGACGAGCGAGGTCAGGACGAACACGGCGGCCCGGAACCGGCTCGTGTCCAGGCCGAGGGTCTGGGCTCCCTCCTCCCCCGCGAGCAGCAGGTCCAGCGGCCTGGCCAGGGCGACCAGCAGTCCGGTACCCAGGACCAGCGCCCCGGCGGGAAGGGCCAGTTCGCTCCAGCGCGCGCCCCCGAGCCCGCCGAGGGTCCAGAACAGCACGCTGCGGATCTGGTCCGGGTGCGCGGCCAGGACCAGGACGAGGCTGGTCAGGGCGGACAGGACGTACTGGACGGCGACTCCGGCGAGGATCAGCCGGCCGGTGGTCATGACCCCGCCGCGCCGGGCCATCGCGTAGACGGCGACGAGTGCGCCCATCGACCCGGCGAACGCGGCGAGCGGTACGGCTGTTCCGCCCGCGAAGCCGAGGAATCCGGCGCCGAAGACGATGACCACGACCGCCCCGGCCGAGGCCCCGGAGGAGGCCCCGAGCAGGAAGGGGTCGGCGAGCGGATTGCGCACGAGGGCCTGGAGCACGGTTCCCGCGACGGCGAGTCCCGCGCCCACGACGGCCCCGAGCAGGACGCGCGGCATGCGGACGTCCCACACGATCGCCCCGAAGGCGCCCGATCCCGCCCGGGGCCCCGGTCCGGCGAGCACGATGTCGAGCACCTGTCCCGGGGGGATCCGTACCGGCCCCAGGGCCAGCCCCGCCAGGGCCGACGCGGCCAGGGCGGCGGTGAGCAGGGCCAGTACGACCGGGGTACGGGTGAAGGCGCGGGCGACGCGAAGCCTCACGCGGCGTCGGGGTGGAGCTGGCCGCCGAGCGACTCGACGGCGTCTGCGACGCGTACGCCGAGCACGGCGGAGGACAGCGGCAGCACGACGAACCGCTGGTTCTTGATCGCGGGTACCTGGGCCAGCGCCGGGTCGTTCAACAGGCGCTGCTTCTTGGCCTCGACGGTGGTGCCGCCGTAGTCGTAGATGAGGACGACCTCGGGCTTGCGCTCGATGACCTTCTCCCACGACACGTCGCCGAAGGTGTCGTCGAGGTCGGCGAACACGTTCGTCCCGCCCGCCAGCGAGACGATCTCGTTGCCGATGCCGCTGCCGCCCGAGGTGGAGGCGGAGTCCTCGCCCGCGTCGTAGACGAAGACGGCGGGCTTGGCCTTGTCCTTCACGCGGGCGCCGACGGCTTCGATGCGGCGCTGCTCGTCCGCGAGGAGCCGCTCGCCGCGCTCGGGCACGCCGAAGGTCCGGGCCACCTCGGTGATCTCGGTCCTGAGCTGGTCGAGGCCGACCTTGCCCTCGGTGCAGTACTCCACGCTGAGGCGGGAGTTGATGCCGGACTGCGCGAGCCCCTCGCGGTCGCGGCCCTGCGCCTTGTCGAAGGCGCTGGAGTAACCCCCGTACACGAAGTCGGGGTTGGCGCCGAGGAGGATCTCCTTGGAGGGGTACTCCTTCGCCAGCACCTTGATCTTGTCGTAGGCGGGCCGGTAGGCAGGCAGGACGGCGTCGTCCAGGTAGGCCGTCCCGACCGTCCGCCCTTCCAGCCCGAGGGCCAGGAGGATCTCGGTGGCGTGCTGGTTCATGGCGACGGCGCGCTGCGGCGGCGCCTGATAGGTGCTGGTGACACCGCAGTTGGTGACCGTGTACGGGAAGCCGGGAGCCGCTCCCGCCGCCGCCTTGCCGTCCTGGGGTGTGGGCGATCCCCCGCACGCGGCCAGCGGCATCAGGAGGGGGAGGGGCAGGAGCGCGCGCAGCAGCGCACGGCGGTACGAAGGCATGGTGGAGCCTCTCCGGGGGATCCGCGTCCCCTGGTCGAAACGAAAGAGGCGGTGCGTCAGTGTCTGACTCCCGGGTCCCCGCACGGGGACGTCCGGTCACAGTGGCGGGACCGCACCGGATTCACACCGGTTTCCTGTCCTGCACCGCCTGGATGGTCCGGCCAGTCTGCCAGAAGCCCCGCGGCGTCAGCGCGCCGGGCTTCTGGCAGCTCCGGCCGCCCTCCCCCTCCGTCCCGTCCGGGAGGCGAGGGTCCGCAGGGCCGCGTCCGACGAGGACCCCGGCTCGGCCGTGTAGAGGTAGAGGGTCTGGTCGGGGTCGTCCGGGAAGGCCAGGGACTCGTACTCCAGGGCCAGTTGACCGACGCCGGGGTGCTGGAAGCGCTTGGTGCCGTGGGTGTGCTCGAGCACGTCGTGGCCGGCCCACCAGCGCCGGAAGTCCCGGTCGAGCGCGGCCAGTTCCTCGACGAGCGGGCTCAGACCGGGATCGTACGGGTGCCGGCCCGCATAGAAGCGCAGCGCGGCGACGGCTGCGCGTGCGGCGCTCTCCCAGTCGGCGAAGAGCGCACGGGCGGCGGGCTCGAGAAACACGAACCGCGCGAAGTTGCGCCGCGGCCGATCCGGCGCGTCGGCCTCCCCCTCGCCCGCCTCGGGGGCACCGAAGCCGGCGTACAGGGCCTCGGCGAGCCGGTTCGCGGCCAGGACGTCGAGCCGACGCCCCATGATCATCGCCGGGGTGCCTTCGTCGAGGGCGTCGAGCACCCGGTACAGCCCTGCCCGCACCAGCTGCGGGCCGCCGGCTCCCACGGGGCCGGCTGCGTCGACCCCACGCCCGGCTCCGGGGGTGCGCTGCGGCCGGGCCAGGTCGAAGAGGTGGGCCCGCTCGGTGGCGTCGAGCCGCAGCGCCCGGGCCACGGCGTCGAGCACCTCCGCGGACACCTGCAGGGTCCGGCCCTGCTCCAGCCGGGTGTAGTAGTCCACGCTCACCCCGGCAAGCTGTGCCACTTCTTCCCGCCGCAGCCCGGGCACCCGCCGCCTCCCGGGATGAGCGGCGACCCCCACCTCCTCAGGACCGATCCGGGCCCGGCGGGAACGCAAGAAGTCCCGCAGCTCGACACGGGGCTCCCGCCCGGCACTGGCACTCATCCCCCCAGGCTAGGCGCTCCTCCCGCCTTCCCCCGGCAACTCCGCCCCGGGTCGGGCCGGGTCGGACCGCAACGCCCTTCTCGATCAGGGCGTGGCCGAATCCGGCGCGCCTTCTTCGGTCTTGAAGGTGCGGAACCCGCGCCGGTGGTAGTTGGGCAGCGCGTTCGGATGGTCCGCCGTCGATGTGTGCAGCCATACGCGGCGCACGCCCGGCACCAGTGCCCAGCCCTGCTGGATCGCGAGCGTCAGCGCACGACCGCCGAGCCCCTTCCCGGTGAACTCCGGCAGCAGACCGAACGTCCTGATCTCGACGTCGGCACCCGGGTGGAGGTCGTAACAGACCACCCCGACCGGCTCGTCCGCCCAGGACAGGAGCCGGCACGTCCGGTCCTGGTGCTCGGCGAACCACGTCCGCCACTCTCCCGGGCCACGGCTCGCACTGCGCCACTGGTACGGCGCACCGATCCTGGCCATCAGGTCGGGCACCAGCGACAGGTCCCCGCCCAGGGCGACGAGTGCGAGGCCTGGAACCGGAGTCCCGGGAACGAGCTGACCCGCGTCGGTCATCTCCACGTACGTCACGGTCTTCGTCATCCGGAAAAGGCTACGTCCGCCGGGACTCTCGTGGCCCCGGGACAGCGAAAAGGGACTCCCGGAGAGTTGTCCGGGAGTCCCTTGTCCGTGAAATGCCTGGTCAAGCCTGGCAGGGGTGGCAGGGCTCGAACCTACGACAACCGGTTTTGGAGACCGGTGCTCTACCAACTGAGCTACACCCCTTCGGTGGGACCAACCATGTCATGGCGCACGCCGAAGATCCACTGAATTCGATGATCAACCGCGGGGAATTTCCTCCCGGGTCCGCGCGCCGGCGGATCCGAGCCAGTCGATGAGCGGGCCGTCTTCGCTGGTCAGGGCGATGTCGAGCGGGGTCAGGCCGCCGTGGCCGATCCAGTTGATGTCCGCCCCTTGAGACAACAGGTATTGGGCTGTGGACAGTTGGCCCCCGTGGCACGCCCCCCAGAAGGCGCTGGTGATCTCCTCGGGATCCGCGCCCGCGGCGACCGACTCCTCGACCGCGGCGAGCAGTCCGAGGGTGGCCGCGTCCTGGAGGGTGGGGCGGGCGCCGAGTTCGAGGAGCCGGCGGGCCGCCCGCCACTGTCCGAAGCCGGTCGCGTCGGCCAGTGGGGCACCGCCTCCCAGCACCGAACCCGGGGCCTCGATGTCGGCCCCGGCCCCGATCAGGGCGTCGATCGCGGCGACGTCGTCGTTGCTCGCGGCCCAGTGCAGCGGGGTCTCCCGGTGCGCGCCGACGAAGCGGGCCGCCGGATCGGCTCCGGCCTCGACGAGGGTACGGATCACCTCCGCGGTCCGCGGGTAGTGCCCGGGCCAGTCCACGGCGACGTGCAGCAGGCTCCGCTCGCCCGCCGCCTCACCCCGCTTCACGATCCGGCCCCCTGCCAGCCCGGGGTGCGCGGCCAGCAGCCGCCGGAGTCCGTCGAGGTCACCGCCCCGGATCGCGGCCGTGACGGCGGTGGCGAGCGGGTCGTCCGACGCGAGGGAGAGCATGCGGCCCAGCCTACGATCCCCACCCGGCCGGCCCGCCGACGACGCGGGCCACAGCCCCAAGGCGCGGGTCCCAGGCCTCGGGGCGCAGGCCTCGGGCCTCGGGCCTCGGGCCTCGGGCCCCAGGCCTCAGGTCGCGGGCCTCAGGTCGCGGGTCGCGGGTCGCGGGGCCGTCCTCCGCGGAGGATCGTGGACGGGGTGAAGGACGGTGCGGCCTCAGCCTCAGCCTCGACCTCGGGTTCCGTCCGGCGGGGCGCGGACCGGCCGGGCCCCGCCGGACGCCGGTCGCGTCCGCCCGCCGTCCTCGCTGTCCTCGCCGTCCTCGCCGTCCTCGCCGCGCTGCTCCTCGGCCCCGCCCTCCCGGCCGCCGCCGGCCACGGCCCCGACGCGTCCGGTGAGACCGTCTCCCTCACCGGGACCGCCCCCGGCGAGCGGCTCGACGTGACCCTCACGCGGGTGGTCGATCCGGCGGGCCCGGGCCCCGGGCCGACCCCGGGCCCCGCGCCCGGCGACGCCGACCGGCTGGTCTCCGTACAGCTGCGTCTGGAGAACACCGGGACGGCCGTGTACGAGGATTCCCCGGCCGCCTCCACCCATCTGCTGGACTCCGAGGGGCGCCGGTTCGACGGGGGCGCTCCCGCGGAGGCCGGTGCCGCCTTCGCCGGCACGGTCACCCTCGGCCCCGGCTCCGCGGTGACCGGCTCGGTCGCGTTCAGGGTGCCGAAGGACGCGGAGCTCGCCGCGGTCCAGTTCGCCCTCGACGGCGGCCTGGCCAACGACGTCGGCCAGTGGAGCCTGCCCTGAGAGCCGGACGCCCGACGCCCTCCCGTCCGTACCGACTTGCCCAACCCCCTTGACCCGCTCTGGTCCAGACCAATAGTTTCCGCATGCACAGCGCACGCGCCCCGGCACCACTCACCGCATCCGCAAAGGAAGCCCATGCGCCGCAGCATGCTCGGCAGGCTGGCCGTCGCCGCCTGCTCCCTCTCCCTGCTGACCGCCTTCGCCCCCGCCCACGACGGCTCCGCCCACGACGGCTCCGGCCACGGCGGCTCCGGGCACGGACGCTCGTACAAGAAGGTCGGCTACTTCACCCAATGGGGCGTCTACGGACGGGACTTCCAGGTCCAGGACCTGGAGAAGAACGGCAGCGCGAGCAAGCTCACGCACATCAACTACGCCTTCGGCAACATCAGCGCGGACGGCAAGTGCTTCACCGGCAACATCCCCGGTGAGGCCGACGCCTGGGCCGACTACGTGCGTCCGCTGGACGCCGAGAACTCGGTGGACGGCATCGCCGACGACTGGGTGCAGCCGCTCGCCGGCAACTTCAACCAGCTCCGCGAGCTCAAGGCCAAGCACCCGAACCTCAAGGTGCTCATCTCGCTGGGCGGTTGGAGCTGGTCCACCCACTTCTCGGACGCCGCGCTCACCCCGGCCTCGCGCAAGGCCCTCGTCTCCTCCTGCATCGACCTGTACATCAAGGGCAACCTCCCTCAGGACGGCAGCCGCGGCGGCGCCGGTTCGGCCGCCGGTCTCTTCGACGGGATCGACCTCGACTGGGAGTGGCCCGGCTCCTCGGGCGACACCGACACCAAGTTCCGTCCCGAGGACAAGAAGAACTTCACCGCGCTGGTCGGCGAGTTCCGCACGCAGCTCGACGACTACGCCCGCAGCCAGAAGCGCAAGGCGAAGTACGAGCTGTCCGCCTTCGTCCCGACCGCCCCCGCCAAGATCGACGCGGGCTTCGACGTCCGCCGGATCATGCGGGACCTGGACTTCGTGACCCTCCAGGGCTATGACTTCCACGTCTCCGGCGAGTCCACCACCGCCCAGCAGTCCGCGCTGTACGCGAGGAACGACTTCAGCGTCGACGGCACCGTGGACGCCTGGAAGCGGCGCGGCGCGCCCGCGCACAAGCTCGTGATGGGCATGCCGTTCTACGGGCAGGGCTGGACCGGCGTCAGCGGCGGCGGGGACGGCATGGGCCAGCCCGCGACCGGGCCGGCGCCGGCCGCCTGGGCCAACGGGTACGCGGACTACAAGGAGTTGAAGGCGCTCGAGGCGTCCGGAACGTACAAGCTGCACCGGGACCGCCGCAACGGCCACGCCTGGCTGTTCGACGGGACCACCCTCTGGACGTACGACGACCCGCAGGTGCTGCGCGCCAAGACCCGGTACATCCGCGAAGAGGGCCTCGGCGGCGCGATGTTCTGGTCCCTGGACGCGGACACGGCCGACGGCGAGCTGATGACCGCGGTCGACGAGGGCCTGCGCGGCCGCCACTGACGGCCCTGCCCCCGAACAGCGCCGCCGGGCCGCGGAAGAACGACCCGGCCCGGCGGCGCCCCAACCCTTACGATCCCCCGCATGAAGACGCAGACGGTACGAGCGGTCAACGCGCTCACCTCCCACTGGGCCGGGCACGCGGCGGCGGACGGAACGGGCACGGTGTTCACGGCCGCCGGCGTGTGGCCGCTGCTGGCCCTGCTCGCCGACGGTGCCGCAGGCCCCGCCCGCACCGAGCTGGAGGAGGCCCTCGGCATACCCGCCGACACGGCTGCCGGGGCTGCCCGGGAGCTGCTGACCGCCCTGGACGGCGTACGGGGCCTGCGCGCGGCCACCGGCTTCTGGGCCGCGCGGGACGTCCTCCTGGAGGAGGCGTGGTCGGCCGGGCTCCCCGCCGGGAACCGGGGCACCCTCACCGGCGACGAGGACACCGACCGCAAGGCCCTGGACGCCTGGGCCTGCGAGCACACCGACGGCCTCGTCGAGAAGATGCCGGTCCCCCTCGACGAGGAGACGCGCTTCGTGCTCGCCTCCGCCCTCACCCTGCGCACCCGATGGATCCAGCCCTTCGAGGCCTGGCCGACCGAGATCGGCGAAGGCCCCTGGGCGGGTCGGGAAGTGCAGGGCCTCGTCCGCAGTACGGCCCTCCTCGACCGGGTCCGCGTGGCCCGGGCGCCCGGGGGCCCGGTGACCCTGCTGGAGGTGGTGGGCGACGGCGGGGTGGACGTGCACCTCGTCCTGGGCGAGCCGCAGGCCCCGCCGGGCCGAACCCTCCGGGCGGGCATCGCGGCCGTCACCCGGGAGATCCCGTCGACGGACGCGAGCCTGCTGCCCGAGGGGAACCCGGGGCCGGGACTGGAGATCCGGAGCGTCCGCTCGGAACACCGCGAACACCGGCTCGTCGTCCGCACCGTGGCCTTCGAGGTGGAGGCGGAGCACGATCTCCTCGACCGGGCCGCCCTGTTCGGCCTGGAGACCGCCCGCGACATCCGCACCGGCCACTTCCCGGGCATCAGCGCCGAGCCCCTCGCCGTCGGCTCCGCCCGGCAGTCGGCCGTGGCGCGCTTCCACTCCGAGGGTTTCGAAGCCGCCGCCGTGACGGCCTTCGCGGCTGCCGCCGGCGGCGCGATGCCCCGCGAGAGGTACCGCGTCCGGCAGGCCGAGGTCGGCTTCCACCGCCCCTTCGGCTTCCTCGCCGTCCACCGGACCTCGCGCCTGGTGCTCGCCGCGGGCTGGGTGGCGGACGCCCTCCCGTCCGAGGAGCTGGACGACGCGGCGAAGGAGGCGGAGGAGGCTGCGGCCTGGGCGGAGCTCGATGCCGAGGAACGGGATGGAGAGGAACGGGGTTGAGTCGCTCCCGCTCCGCCCGGCCCTCCCCCGTACGCTCCGTTCCATGGACAACTCGACGGTGGAGGCGGTCAACCGCCTGACGGCACGGTGGGCGGCACGATGGTCGGCGCAGGCCGCGGACACGGCATCGGCCACGGGCGCCGCCGAGGGCACGGTGTTCACGGCGGCCGGGGTCTGGCCGCTGCTGGCCCTGCTCGCGGACGGCGCCGACGGCCCGGCCCGCACCGAACTGGCCGAGGCCCTCGGCATACCCGCCGGCGGGGCGGCGGAAGCCGCCCGGGAACTCCTGGCCGCGCTGGACGGCGTACGGGGCCTGCGCGCGGCCACCGGCGTGTGGGCGCGGCGGGACCTCCCGCTGGAGTCGGCGTGGTCGGCCGGGCTCCCGGCCGGGACCCGGTCCGTCCTGACGGGGGACGGGGACGCCGACCGCAAGGCCCTGGACGCCTGGGCCTGCGAGCACACCGACGGCCTCGTCGAGAAGATGCCGGTGGAGGTCGGGCCGCACGTCGACCTGGTGCTCGCCTCCGCGCTCGCGCTTCAGCTGACCTGGGAGCAGCCGTTCGCCGAGCAGTCCGTGCGACCCGCGCACGGCCCCTGGAACGGCCGATCCCTGCGCGGGCTTGCCGTCACCCATGCCTTCCCCGAGCGGATCCGGGTGGCCCGGGGGCCCTCCGGCCCCGTCACCCTGCTCTCCGTGCCGGGCGCGCCCGGCGCCCACGGCGCGGACGTGCACCTGCTGCTCGGAGAGCCCGGGGCCGCCCCCGCCGACGTCCTGACGGCCGGGATCTCCGAGGTCACCGGGGCGCTGGCCTCCTCGGCCGCGGGGGAGCTTCCCGACGGCGCGGCGGGACCCGGACTGTCGCTGAGCACGGTGGACTCGACGAGCCCCCGACCCGTGGTCCGGATCCGCACGGTGGCCTTCGACGTCAGCGCCGAGCACGACCTCCTGCAGGACGCCGGGCTGTTCGGGCTCGCCTCCGCGGCCGCCCGCCCGGGCCACTTCCCCGGCATCTCCTCCGTCCCGCTGGCCGTCGGCTCCGCCCGCCAGTCGGCGGTGGCCCGCTTCCACGCCGAGGGGTTCGAGGCCGCGGCGGTCACGGCCGTCGGCATGCTGCGCGGGGCCGCGAGGCCGCGGTCGTACCGGGTCCGGCAGGCCGAGTTCGAGGTGGACCGGCCCTTCGGGTTCCTGGCCGTCGACCGGGAGTCGGGGCTCGTGCTGTTCGCGGGCTGGGTCACCGACCCGGATACCCTCACCCGATGACCTCCGACAAGATCACCGCGACCGACTCCGGCACCTGGCTCCTCGGCGACCTCCCGGTCCGCCGCATCGGCTTCGGCGCCATGCGCCTCACGCACCTCGCCGACGGCACCCCCAGCGACCGGGACCGGGTGACCGGCGTCCTGCGGCGGGCCGTCGAGCTGGGGGTCAACCACATCGACACGGCCGCCTTCTACTTCTCCGCGACCCGGTCCGCGAACGAGCTCATCAACCGGGCCCTCGCCCCGTACGCCGACGAGCTGGTCATCTCCACCAAGGTCGGGCCGGGCCGTGACGCCGCCGGCGAGTGGTGGTGGGCCGAGCCCGGGCAGCTGCGCGGGCAGGTCGAGGAGAACCTGCGCCAGCTGGGCCGCGACCACTTGGACGTGGTCAACCTGCGCGTCCCGCGCCAGGCGACGACCGGTTCGATCGCCGAGCACTTCGGGGCCCTCGCCGAGCTGCGCACGGCCGGCCTGATCCGCCACCTCGGGGTGTCCAACGCACGGCCGGACCACCTCGCTGAGGCCCGGGCCATCGCGCCCGTGGTCTGCGTGCAGAACCCGTACGGCATCGGTTCGCCCGCCGAGGAGCACGCGTTCCTCGACGCGTGCGGCGAGCAGGGCATCGCCTACGTCCCCTTCTACGCGATCGCGGGCGCGGGCAAGGAGGCCGGCGGGGTCGCCGAGGAGGGCCCGGCAGTACCGGGCCTCGCGCGGGAGCGGGGCGTGTCCCCGGCCCAGCTCCGCCTGGCGTGGACCCTGAGCCGGGGCCCGCACGTGCTGGCCATCCCGGGCACCGGGAACCCGGAGCACCTGGCCGAGAACGTCGCCGCCGGGGCGCTGCGGCTGTCGCCCGAGGAGACGGCCCTGCTCGAAGCCGCGTAGCCGGACGTACGGCGGCCCCGGCCGGGGAGCATGCCCGGCCGGGGCCCGCGCGCAGCACCGTAGGCCGCGGTGGCCGTCACGAAGCTCGTGGGAGCCGAGTGGGAAGCCGGCTGTCCACAGTGCTCATGTCTTCGCCGTTCCTGTGCCGGGGAGCTGGTCGCGGTGGGCGGCCGCCAGGGCGGCCGTCTCGGTGAAATCGGGGATGCGTCCGGTGCCGCCGCGGCCGGACACGGAGAGGGAGGCGGCGGCCGTCGCGTAGGCGACGGAGTCCGCGAGGCTGTCGCCGAGGGCGAGCCGGGCGGTGGCGGTGCCGGTGAAGCAGTCCCCGGCGCCGGTCGCGTCGACCGGGTCGGGGTTGAGGGGGACGGGGAGGTACGCCGCTTCGGTGCCGTCGTCCAGCAGGAGCCGGTCGGCGCCCGCGGTGACGGCGACGGTACGGGCGCCCAGGGCCCGGTAGCGTGCGGCGGCCTCAGCGGGGTCGTCGGTGTCGACCATGGCCAGCGCGTCGGCCGGGCAGGAGGTCTTCAGCAGTCCGGTCAGCGGGGCGATGCGGGCCAGCAGGGTGCGCGCGTCGCCCCGACTGGTGAGGCGGGAGCGGAAGTTGGGGTCGTAGGAGAGGTGCCCGCCGGCTCCGTGCACGGTTTCGGCGGCGAGCAGGACGGCTTCGCGGCTGCTCGGCGACAGGGCGCCGGCGATGCCGCTGGTGATGAGGGCCCGGGAGCTCGTCAGCAACTCCCGCCAGGCTTCGACGTGTTCCACCGAGAGGGTGGAGCCGGCGCTGCCGGTGCGCCAGTACACGAACTCACGGTCGCCCTCGGTGTCGGCGCAGAGCAGATAGGCGCCGTTCGGGCGCGGGGAGCGGCGTACGTGGGAGACGTCCACGCCGAGCTCGGCGGCGCGGGCCAGCAGCGGGACGCTCAGCTCGTCCTCGCCGACGACGGCGAGCAGGGCGGTGCGGGCCCCGGCGGCGACGGCGGCGGCCGCGGCGTTGAGGGCGTCCCCGGAGAAGGAGACGCGGGCCGCGGTGCCGTCGGCGGCGTCCCGCAGGGCGGTCTCGGCGTGGATCTCGACGAGGACCTCACCGAGGACGAGCACGTCATACCCCTGCGTCCCTGCCGCTGCCCCGGTCACGCCCGGAGCTCCGTGTCCGCGCAGTCGCCGCAGCAGGGCCGGGCGAGGTCGGCGAAGACGGCGGCCAGTGCGCCCGGGTCGGCCGGCAGGCCGCTGCCTATCCCGACGGCGGCCGCCCCGGCGTCGAGCCAGTCGCGGACCTCGTCCGGCGCGATCCCGCCGGTCGGGATGATCACGGCGCCGGGGAGGACGGCCTTGAGGGAGCGGACGAAGGCCGGTCCTCCCACGTGGGCGGGGAACACCTTCGCCGCACCGCCGGACCGGACCGCGGAGGCGATCTCGCCGGGGGTGAAGCCGCCTTCGATGAAGACGGCCCCGCGCTCCCGGGCCACCTCGCGGACCTCGGGGGCCGGGTACGGGGAGATGAGGAAGGCGGCGCCCGCGTCGAGGGCGGTCCGCGCGTCCGCCGCGGTGGTGACGGTGCCGACTCCGATGAGGGCGGTCCTGCCCCGCGCGTCGGTGAGCGGCACGGTGCGGGCCACGGCCTCGGCCCAGCCGGGGGTGGAGGTGGTGAGTTCGACGGCGCGGCAGCCGGCGGCGAGCAGGGCGGTGGTGTGGCGGACGGCCTCGTCCGCGTCGGCGTTGCGCAGGACCGGCAGCAGGCGCTGCGCGGTGATGACCGCGTACGGGTGACAGGACAAAGGATCCTCCATTTGTTCCACGTACTGGAACTTGGTATCGTGTAACGGAACTTCTGTTGCAGACCATACCCACCTTTGGAGATCCCTTGTCCACGGACGGAAGGCCCGGGAACGCGGAGGCCGAAAGCACCGGCCGCGGTGGCCGGACCTCCGCCGCGGGTACGGCGCTGGAGAAGTCGATGCGGATCCTGGAGGCCGTGGCCGCGCCGGGCGGCCCGCACCGGCTCACCGATGTCATGGCGGCGGCGGCCGTGCCGAAGTCGAGCACCTTCCGCATCCTGGCCTCGCTGATCGAGCAGGGCTTCGTACGCTCCGAGGGCGAGAGCCGCTACGGCGTCGGACCCCGGCTCCGCGGGCTGTCCGCCCTGGTCAGCGGCGGGGAACCGGCCAGCATCGAGCGGATCATGCGGGAACTGCAGGAGGCCACCGGACAGGCCATCCATCTCGCCCTGCACAGCGGGGAGACCATCACCTACATCCGGAAGCTGGAGAGCGAGCAGCCCTTCCAGACCGCCTCCCGGGTCGGCATGCGGATGCCCCTGCACACCACCGCGATCGGCAAGAGCATCCTGGCCCTGCTGCCCGCGGCGGAGGCCCGCGCGCTGATCGCCGCGGCCGGGCTGCCGCGCCGCACGCCGAATACGCTCACGACCGAGCGGGCCCTGGAGGAGGAGCTGGAGGCCGTGCGGCAGCGGGGGTTCGCCCTGGACGACGAGGAGAACGAGGCGACCATCCGCTGCATCGGCGCCGCGATCCAGGGCGCCGACGGCCGCCCCGTCGGCGGCGTCAGCGTCACCACCGTCACCTTCCTGGTCTCCCGCACGGAGATCGAGGCCTACGCGCCCGCCCTGCTCTCCGCCACCCGGGCCCTGGCCCCGCTGCTCTAGCTGCTCTGGGCCGCCCCGGGCCGGCCGCCGGCCCGGGCCAGGAGTTCCCGGGCCGTCCGCAGGTGCCGGTGGCCCGGTTCGAGGACGGACTCGGCCCGCGCCAGAGCTCCGGTCAGCACTGCGGCCGCCTCGGCGGCCCGGTCCCGGGCGAGCAGGGCGCGGGCCCATTCCAGGCGGGAGTAGAACGCGTGCGGGTGGTCCTCGCCGAGCACCCTGGTCCGGTCCGCGGTGAGCTCCGCCCAGGCCCCGGCGGCTTCGGCGGTGCGCCCCGCGCGGGCCGCCAGCGCCGCCATGCTGCTCCGGACGGCGAGCGTGTGCGGATCGTCGGGCCCGATCCCCTCGGCGGCTTCCGCTTCGGCCAGGAGCTGCCTCAACTGGGCCTCCGCCCGGGCCGGTTCCCCCGCCCCGAACCAGATCAGGCTGCGCCGCGTGGCCAGCACCTGCGGATGGCCGGCGCCGTCGACCCGTAAGCGGTCGGCCAGCAGCGCCTCCAACTGGCGGGCGGCCGCGCGGTGATCTCCGCCCTCCCCGGTGAAGTAGGCCAGTTGGTGGCGGGCCGCCAGGGTGTCCGGGTGGTCGGGCCCCAGCACCTCGGCGACGTCCCGCAGCAGTTCCGCGAACTGGGCCGCGGCGGCGCGGTGGTTCCCCGCCTCGCCTACGAAGAAGGCCAGTTGATGCCTGGCCGCCAGGGTGTCGGGGTGCCGGGGCCCGAGCCGGTCGGCCCGTCTGCGGGCGATCCCTGCGAGATCGGCGGCGGCCCGGCGCGGCCGGCCGGAGTCCCCGACGGCGATGGCCAGCGGCAGTTCGGCGCCGGGAACCCCGCCGCGCGAGGCCAGCCCGAGGGCTTCGACGGCCCGCGCGAGGCGGCCCTCCTGATGGGCGACCAGCCCCATGTCGTAGGCGTCGGCGGGCTCCACCAGGGGCAGCAGCCCGCGCCACAGGTGGTCGGGCACCGGACCGTTGCCCGGCGCGTTCAACAGGTAGTCGAACGCGGTGAATCCGGCTCCGAAGTTGCCGATGAGCAGTCCGCTCGTGGCGTAGGCGGCCGCGCAGGCCCAGTCCATCGCCTCGGCGAACGGCTCGGGCTGGAGGTCCCCGCCGCCCCGGGCCGCCAGATAGGGGGCGTGCAGCTCGCGCAGCCATGCGCGGCTCACCGGGCGGCGCAGTCCGGCCCGGCGGCAGTCCACCGCCGCCGCGACCACGGCCGCCCCGCGCGGATTGGCGCCCGGGGCCCAGGCGTTCTCCCAGGCAGCCAGGAGTTCCGGACCGGCCGCCAGCACCTCGGCGACCCCGAACCGCTCGCCCGCGCGCAGCGCGGCCCGGATGCGCGGATCGTCCCGGTGGGCGGCGGCCCGGCCGCGCTCCGCCCCGGACCAGTGCCGGGGCAGCCTGATGACGGCCGCCCGGTGGAGCAGGTCGCGCTGGGCCCGCCAGGCGTCCCGGTCGGAGCCGGTGAGCCGGCTCTCCTCGCGGGCGTCGTAGCGCCGGTACTCCTCGGCCCGCATCGTGGCGATGACCACCGCGCCGCTCAGGGAGACCAGTTGGGCGGCGCCGAGGCCGCCCGCGCCGAGGTAGTCCTCCAGGTCGTCCAGCCACAGCACGGCGCGGCGCCGCCGCCCGGCGATCCGTACCGCTTCGGGCAGCGCGGCGCGGGAGAGCGGGCGGACGAAGGCGTGCCGGGGGTAGCGGGTGCGGGCCACCTCGTAGGCGAGCCGGGTCTTGCCCGCCGTGGACTCCCCCACCACGAGGACGAAGCGGGTCCGCTCCAGGGCGGCACGCAGCGCCGGTTCGGCGTCGCGCCGGATGTACGCGGGCGGGGCCGCGGGGGCCTCGGCCGGGTGGGCCCCGGCCAGTTCGGGGCGGTCCACCTGCCGCAGCAGCGGGATCCGGCCCGACGCGGTGCGCAGCACCTCCCCGGCGGTGCGGGGATCGGCCCCCTCGCCGGAAGGCCGCATCAGCTCGGCGGCGAGTCCGGACAGCGTGGTGACGGCCGCGCCGATCCCGGCGGCCCAGGGCCCCGAGGTCCAGACCGTCGCGAGCGCCACCGCTCCCGCTCCCAGTCCTACCGAACCGAGGTATCCGGCCCAGCCCCGCGCCCGGCCGGATCCCCTCAAGAGCAACGCCGACATGCCGCCCCCAACACGTCCCGTGGGAGGCCCATTGTCACCCCGGACCCGGCCGGGGGAACCCCAACGGAGCTACGTACGGCGGATGTTCGTCAGTACGTGACGAAGACGCGACGGGCCGGGCCGTCCACCCGGACCCGCCCGCCGACGGGGATCACGAGCTGCGGGTCGGTGTGCCCGAGGTCCACGTCGAAGACGGCCATGGTGGCGGGGGCGTACTCGCCTAGGGCCCGCAGGACCGCCTCGCGCTGCTCGCGGCGGTAGTGCTCCCGCTCCGCGGCGTCGAAGCGCTTCTCGAAGGACCAGCTCTTCGCCCGGCCCATCAGGAGGGCGGGGAACTGCCGGAGCAGTCCGCGCTCCCCCATGCTGCGCAGGATCCAGTAGACGTCGTGGGCGCGCGGCATGTCCTCCGAGGTCTCCAGGAAGAGCACCCCGCCGGCGTACTCCTCGACGGGCCGCACGGCGCGGTCGGCCATCAGGAGCCAGGAGATGATCTCCAGGTTGCCGCCCCAGCTGGTGCCCTCGACCACCCGGTCGGCGTTGTGCCAGGTCCAGCCACCGGCCGGTTCCAGTTCCGGTTCGGCGTCAAAGGTGCGGGGGTCGTCCCAGGGGCCGTTGACGTCCCCGCTGGCGTCGGCGGCGATCAGCTCGTACTCGCCCGAGGTGAACAGGGCCGCGCGCAGGGACTCGGCCGTGCGGGGGTTCAGGGCGCCGGGGCGTCCGAGCTCGACCATCACCGAGCTCCCGTGATAGCCGACCAGGCCCAGATCGCTCAGGTGCAGGAGCAGGTTGGTGTTGTCGCTGTAGCCGAAGAACGGCTTGGGGTGGGCGCGCAGGAGATCGGCGTCGAGGTGCGGGAGCAGCGTGATCTGGTCGTCGCCGCCGATGCTGGCGATCACCGCCTTGATCT
Source organism: Streptomyces sp. TBY4 (assembly GCF_024213195.1). GTDB lineage: Bacteria > Actinomycetota > Actinomycetes > Streptomycetales > Streptomycetaceae > Streptomyces. Next base: position 133,250 of record NZ_JANAVF010000001.1, read on the forward strand.
CCGGATCGGCGAAGGCCGCGTGGAGGTCGGCGGCCCGCTCCTGCGGGGTCGCGCCCATCTTCCGGGTCGTCGGGTACTCGACCGGCTCCAGCCCGAACTCCTCCCGGAGCCGGCGCAGGCCCAGCTCGTAGGGCTGCGGGAAGAGCTCGGGCAGACCGGCCGAAGGGGAGAGCACCGCGACGCGGTCTCCGGGGCGCGGCTTGGCGGGGTAGCGGGGGTCCGTCATCCGATGATCCTAGGAGCGGCTCCGGTCGAAGCCGAACCGGTTTTCCGGTGTCGCCCGGGCGCGATTCCCTAAACTTCCCTATCAGCCCTCATCTGCATCTCATGGAGTAGGATGCGGAAGCATGAGTGACGAAGAACGCGAGCTCTACTCGGTCGGCGAGGTGGCCGAGATGCTCGGGCTGCACGTCCGCACCGTCCGGAACTACGTGCGCGACGGCCGGCTGAAAGCCGTCCGGATCGGCAAGCAGTACCGGATCAGCCGGGCGGACTTCGAGGCCCTGACGAGCCTGCCCGACCCGGACGCCGGGGATCCCTCCGCCGCCGGGGAGGCGCCGCGGCGGCACCTGGAGGTGTCGAGCATCGTGCAGGTCGACGTGATCGGCCCCGATGCGGCGAGCCGGCTCGCGAACCTCGTCACGGCGAGCGCGCAGTCCCCCCGGGCCACCCCGGCCGCGCTGCGCGTCCAGACGGTCTACGACAAGGAGCGGGAACGGATGAAGATCGTGATCCTCGGCGACGCCGCCACCACCGCCGATCTGCTGCACCTGATCGACGGGGTGCTCGGCCCCGGCAACGGCATGGGGGCGACGCACCATGGCTGACCTCCTCGTGGACCACCACGGCGTGCCGGTCCTGGTCTGCGCCGCCGACGGCCCGCCGGTCGCCACCGAGCAGGACGCGCTCGACCAGCTGATCGGCGGCGCGTTCTACCGGACCGACATCGTCGCCGTCCCGGTGGAGCGGCTGGACACCGCCTTCTTCGACCTGCGCAGCGGGCTCGCCGGGGCGATCATGCAGAAGTTCGTGAACTACCGGGTCCGCTTGGTGGTCGTGGGCGACCTTTCGCGGCACCTGGAGGAGAGCCGGGCCCTGCGCGATCTCGTACGGGAATCAAACGAGGGCCGCCACATCTGGTTCCTGCCGGATCTCGACGCCCTGTCCGCCCGCCTCGCCCCGGACGCCACGGACACGCCGGACGCTCCACAGGCTCCGGACGCCGCGGATTCCGCATCCGTGGAAACGTCCGGCGGATAAGCGTTATCGAAGTCCCCCTCGACGGTCTCCCAGGTATTGGGCATCATCGAGCGCCGGTACGGACAGGGACTTTTCTATGAGCACTCAGCACACGGCAGCACTGGTGGCCGCGGCCCGCGCAGGCGATCCCCGCGCACAGGACGACCTGGTCAGCGCCTATCTGCCGCTGGTCTACAACATCGTCGGACGGGCCCTGAACGGGTCCGTCGACGTGGACGACGTGGTCCAGGACACGATGCTGCGGGCCCTGGACGGACTGGGCGGCCTGCGCGACGACCACAGCTTCCGGTCCTGGCTGGTCGCGATCGCCATGAACCGGGTGCGCGCCCACTGGCAGGCCCGCCGGAGCGCCCCCGGCGAGAGCGGCCTGGAAGCCGCCTGGGAGCTCGCCGACCCGGGCGCCGACTTCGTGGACCTGACCGTCCTACGGCTCCAGCTGGACGGCCAGCGGCGGGAGACGGCCCGTGCCACGCGCTGGCTGGAGCCCGACGACCGGGCCCTGCTGTCCCTGTGGTGGCTCGAGTGCGCCGGGGAGCTGACGCGCGCGGAGATGGCGCAGGCACTGGAGCTGTCCCCGCAGCACACGGCCGTACGGGTGCAGCGGATGAAGGCACAGCTGGAGGCGGCCCGGGTGGTGGAGCGGGCGCTCGCCGCCCAGCCGCCCTGCGAGGACCTGCGGGCCGTGGCGGCGAGCTGGGACGGCCTGCCCTCGGCGCTGTGGCGCAAGCGAATAGCCCGGCACGCCCGTGAGTGCATGCGGTGCGGCGGGCTGTGGAACGGCCTGGTCCCGGCCGAAGGGCTGCTGGCCGGGCTGGCGCTGCTGCCGGTCTCGGCGGCGCTGCTCGCGGGCGTACGGGCGGCCCTGGACTCCGGCTTCGCCCCCGCGGGCCTCGCCGCCACGACCGCCGCGGCGTACGGCCCGGCCGGCCACGGTGCCGGCGCCAGTGCCGATGCCGGCGCCGGCGAGGCGCAGTTCGCCGCGGCGGGTCTCCCCGGGGACGGGCGCGCCTCGCTGCGCAAGCAGCGGCGCACCCGCGACCGGCGCCGGGTGATCGGTGGCGCGGTGCTCGCCGCCTGTGTCGTGGGCGGCGGGCTGACCTACCTCGCCACCCGCCCCGGCACCGGCGCCCCCGAGGCGCCCCCGGCCGCCCTCGTGGCGCCGCAATCGGGGACCGCGGTGCCCCCCGAGGCGGCCTCCCCCGCTCCGAGCCCCTCGGAATCCGCCTCCCCGAGCGCCTCGCCGAGCCCCAGCCCGACCCCGACTCCGACCCCGAGCCCGACCCCCACGCCCACCCCGAAGCCGAGCCCCAAGACCACCCCGCCGAAGAGCCCGGCCCCCGCCCCGGCCCCGCCGGGCGGCAGCACCGCCGCACAGGTGATATCCCTGGTCAACTCCGAGCGTGCGAAGGCCGGTTGCGGCCCGCTCAAGGAGGACGCGCAGCTGCGTACGGCCGCCCAGGGCCACTCCGACGACATGGCGCGGCGGAACTTCTTCTCGCACACCAACCCGGACGACGCGGACCCGGGCAAGCGGACCACCGCCGCCGGGTACCGCTGGTCCACGTACGGGGAGAACATCGCGCGGGGGCAGCGGACCGCGGCCTCGGTCATGGATTCCTGGATGAAGAGCCAGGGGCACCGCGACAACATCCTCAACTGCTCCTTCAAGGACATCGGCGTGGGCATCCACCAGGGCCCCGGCGGCCCGTGGTGGACGCAGAACTTCGGTGCCCGGATGTAGGGCCTCCCGCCACTCCCTCCGCTCGATCTCCCCCTCAATGATTCAAAATGGGGGCAAGATAGGAGCTGGAAGCAAACCGGCAGATCACGGCGGAGGTGGGGCGCATCAGCAGGCAGAGGCTCCGTCCGCACCAGCGCGAGGCCGTGGACGCCGCGGTGCGGGCGCTGGAACTGCCCGCCGGGCGCAGGGTCCCACGAACCGGGCTCCGTACGCAGGTGATCATGGCAACGGGCTCCGGCAAGTCGCTGGTCGCCGTCCACACGGCCGAGGAACTGCGGGCCGGCCGGGTCCTGGTGCTCGTGCCCTCCCTGGACCTCCTGGTGCAGACCGCGGCGGCCTGGCGCGCGGGCGGCCGGTCCGGCCGCGCCTTCGCCGTCTGCTCGTTGCGCGGCGAGGACGCGGGGATGCCCACCACCACCGACCCGGCCGAGCTGGCCGGCTGGGCGGGCCCGTCCGTCGACCGGGTGACGGTGTACGCCACGTACGCCTCACTGGGCCTCGGCACCATCGAGCGCGCGCACCGCGAGGGGCTGCCCGGCTGGGACCTGATCGTGGTCGACGAGGCGCACCGGACCTCGGGGCGGATCGGCAAGCCCTGGGCGGTGGTGCACGACAACGTCCGGATCCCGTCGGTCCGCCGGCTGTACATGACAGCCACGCCCCGGGTGTGGCAGGACGGCGAGGCTTCCGAGCCCGCCGAAGGAGCCGAGCGAGCCGAGGGCCCGGAGGGGCCGCGCGGCGGGGGCGGCCTCGTGGCCTCCATGGAGGACGACCCGGACGGGCCGTTCGGCGCGCGCTGCTACACCCTCACCCTCTCGGAGGCCGTGGACCGGGGCATCTGCGCGCCCTACCGGGTGGTCTGCGTGGACGTCAGCGATCCGGAGTTCCAGGCGGCCGTGCTGCTCGGACCGGACGGGCGCTCCGACTCCGTGCGCGGGGTGCGGCTGGCGGCGCTCCAGACGGCGCTGGTGACGGCGGCCGTGCGGCAGGGGTTCCGGCGCACCCTCGTCTTCCACCACCTGACCAAGGAGGCCGAGGCCTTCGCGGCCGGTCTGCCGGCGGTCGCCGCCCGGCTGCGCGCCACGAGCTGGGCCCCCCGGCCGGTCTACCCCCGTACCGTCTGGGCGGACTGGCTGTGCGGGCAGCACACGGTGGCGCACCGGCGCCGGGTGCTGGGCGCCTTCGCGGACGACCGGGTCGCCGACAAGGCCTTCCTGGGCAGTGTCCGGGTGCTGGGCGAGGGCGTGGACACCAAGGAGTGCGACTCGGTCTTCTGGGCCGACGTACGGGGTTCCATGCCCGACCTGGTGCAGGCCGTCGGCCGGGCGCTGCGCATCCGGCCCGGGGAGGGCAAGGTCGCCTCCCTCGTGGTGCCGGTGCTGCTGGGACCCGGGGAGTCCCCCGAGACGATGCTGACCTCACGGGCGTACGGGGACCTCGCGCGGCTCCTGGAGGCGCTGCGGGCCCACGACACCCGGCTCGTGGAGTCCCTGGCCCAGCCCCAGGCCCCGAGCCGGCGCGCGGCACCGGGCGCGGGCGGCGCGGAGTCCGTGGGCGGCTCCGGGCTGCGCGGCGGCGCGCAGTCCCTGCTGAGCTTCTCCACCCCCCGCGACCCTGCGCTGCTCGCGGCCTTCGTCCGGCTGCGCGTCCTGCACCCGGAGCACGAGCACTGGCGGCGCGGGGTGGAGGCCGCCCGGATCTACGCCGGGCTCACCGGGGACCTCAAGGTGCCGTTCGCCTTCAAGGTGCCCGGACCGGCCGGCTCCGGCCCGGAAGCCCGCCCGGGTTCGGGCGCGGCCGCCGTGGAGGGCGGGGGGTCCGAGAACCGGTGGCCGCCCGGCCTGGCCCGGTTCCCGCTCGGCCAGTGGATCGCCGATGCCCGTCGCACGCACCGCCGCGGGGCGCTCGGCCACCGTCGGGTGGAGCAGCTCGACGAACTGGGCATGGTGTGGAACCACTTCGACGTGGCGTTCGCGGAGGGGCTCGCGGCGGCGAGCGGCTGGGCGGCCGAGCACGGTCACCTGCTGCCTCCGGTGGACGCCACCTGGCGCGGGGCCCCGGTCGGGGTCTGGGTGAAGAACCAGCGGGCGGCGGCCCGCCGCGAGGGCCCCGGGGCGCTGTCCGAGGAGCGCCGGGAGGCCCTGGAGGCCATCGACGCCTCCTGGTGTCCTTCCTGGGACATCTCCTGGCAGCGGGCCTTCCACCTGACCCGGGTCCACCTGGACGCGGGCGGCCGGCTCCCGGTGCGCGCCGGGGAGGCCGTGGTCCAGGGCGAGGACCTCGGGGTGTGGCTGCGCGGCCAGCGCGCGGGCTGGGAGCGGCTCGCGTGGGCCCAGCGCTGGCTGCTGGAGCACACCCTCGGGGTGACCCCGGCCGAGGGCGCGGACCGGCCGAAGCCCCGGGTCAAGCACGCCGACGCCTGGGCGGCGCACTTGGAGGCGGCCCGCCGGTTCCACGAGCGCGAGCGGCACCTGCGGGTGCCGCGCACGCACGTGGAGCGGGTCGGTGACCGGGAGCTGCGCCTCGGTTCCTGGATCGCCAACCAGCGCTCCCGCGCCGCGTCCCTCACCCCGGAGCGGACGGCCGCGCTGACGGAGCTGGGAATGCGCTGGCCGGCGCCCTGAGCGCCGGGCCCTTCCCGGCGGACCGGGACGGGCCCGCCCGGGCCGGGCCCTGACGCCCGGTCAGTGGTGGAAGCCGGACCGGGGCGGGGCCGCGGGGACGGGCTGCGGGTGCGCGATCAGGTGTTCCACGGCGCTGCGCAGGTCGGAGACGAGCAGCGCGATCTGGTCCCGGGTCACCCCGTGCCGGATCAGGACCCGCTGGATGACGGTGTCGTCCCGCTCGGCCGGCAGCGGGTACGAGGGCACCTGCCAGCCGCGCATCCGCAGCCGGTCGGAGAGGTCGTAGAGGGTGAAGCCCGCGCCCTCCGGGTCGGTGAGCCGGTAGGAGACGGCGGGCAGCGCTCCCTGGCCGTCGTAGAGGAGGGTGAAGGGGCCGATGGTCTCGATCTCCCGGGCCAGGTACTGGGCGGTGTCGGCGCAGGCCTGCTGGACCCGGCGGTAGCCTCCCCGGCCCAGGCGCAGGAACAGGTAGTACTGGGCGATGATCTCGCCGCCCGGCCGGGAGAAGTTGAGGGCGAAGGTGGGCATGTCCCCGCCGAGGTAGTCCACGGAGAAGACGAGGTCGGCCGGGAGCAGGTCGGCGGTGCGCCAGACGATCCAGCCGACGCCCAGCGGGGCGAGGCCGTACTTGTGCCCGGAGGTGTTGACGGAGGCGACGCGCGGCAGCCGGAAGTCCCAGACCACGTCGGGGTGGAGGAAGGGGGCCACGAAGCCGCCGCTGGCGGCGTCGACGTGGATCGGGATGTCCCAGCCGTGCTCGGCCTGGATCCGGTCGAGTTCGGCGGCGATCGCGGCAACGGGCTCGTAGACGCAGGTGTAGGTGACCCCGAGGATGGCGACGACGCCGATGGTGTTCTCGTCGACGTTCGCGGCGAGCTGTTCGGGGCTCAGGCCGGTGGCCCCGGGCAGCAGGGGGAGCTGGCGGAGCTCGACGTCGAAGTACCGGGCGAACTTCTCCCAGCAGACCTGGACGGGCCCGCACACCAGGTTCGGCCGGTCGGTGGGCAGTCCGGCGGCGCGGCGGCGTTCGCGCCAGCGCCACTTGAGGGCGAGCCCGCCGAGCATGGCGGCCTCGCTGGAGCCGGTCGTGGAGCAGCCGGTGCCGGTGGTGCCGGCGGGGGCGTTCCACAGGTCGGCCAGGATGTTGACGCAGCGGGCCTCGATCTCGGCCGTCTGCGGGTACTCGTCCTTGTCGATCATGTTCTTGTCGAGGCACTCGTTCATCAGCCGGTGGACCCCGTCGTCCGACCAGGTGGTGCAGAAGGTGGCCAGGTTCTGGGCGGCGTTGCCGTCGAGGAGCAGCTCGTTGTGGAGGAGCTGGTAGACCACCTCGGACGGCGAGTGGTCTTCGGGCATCCGGTACTTGGGGAGGATCTCGCCGCTGAGGGCGGACGCGAACACGTCCGTCTCGGCGTCGCGGGCACGCAGGTCCTTCGTCTCATGGAGAGCCATATCGGGACTATAACGGGACGGAAACGGATAGAACCTTCCAGATCGCCTCGAACTCCACTCCGGAACACCCCCGGACCGGCTCGCGGAGGCGGTTCCGGCCGCAGCTTCCGGCCGACTCCGCGATGTGATCCCTTCCATAGCCACCCCGCGCGACCGCAGGATTTCCTGTCGCTTAAGCTGTTTCACACAGGTCTTCCCGTCCGGGTGGTTGGAGCCAGTCCGGACGGGAAGATCATCCAATTAGTTCGACCGGCAACTTATCCGCGGATGTCCGGATAACAGCCCTCCGTTCTCCGCGCCCTGATACCTCTTCGGGCCATGAACAAGATCACCCGCCGACAGGCCTTAAGCGCCACTGCCGGCGCACTCACCGCCCTCGGCCTCGCAGGCGCCACCGCGCACGCGGCCGTCACCGGATCCCGTTCCGCCGCACCCGCCACACCTGCGGGCACCGTCGACGAGGTCTACCAGGGCCGCCGCATACGGATAGTCCCCGCCTCGGACAGCGGCGGCGGGCACGGCGGCCACCACGGGGGCCACCAGGCCCCCGGCCAGCCGACCGTCTTCATCGACGGCCGCGAACTGCACGTGATGCGGAACGCCGACGGCAGCTGGATCAGCGTGGTCAACCACTACGAGACCTTCTCCGGCCCGCTCCCGCTGGCCCGCGCCGCCGTGCGCGAACTCCAGGGCGCCGCCCTCGTCCCGATGGGCGGCATGTGATGACCATCCGCAAGAACCAGGCCGCGCTGACCTCCGAGGAGAAGCGGGCGTTCGTCGCGGCGCTCCTCGAACTGAAGCGCACCGGCCGCTACGACCGCTTCGTCACCACGCACAACGGCTTCATCATGAGCGACACCGACTCGGGCGACCGGGTCGGCCACCGCTCCCCCTCCTTCCTGCCCTGGCACCGGCGGTTTCTGCTGGAGTTCGAGGCGGCGCTGCAGGAGGTGGATCCGGCGGTGGCCCTGCCGTACTGGGACTGGACGGCCGACCGGACCGCCCGCTCCTCCCTCTGGGCCGCCGACTTCCTCGGCGGCACCGGACGGGCCCGGGACGGGCAGGTGCTCGACGGACCGTTCGCGTACGCGGCGGGCAAGTGGGAGATAGCCGTACGAGTGGACGGGCGCTCCTATCTGCGGCGCGCGCTCGGCACCGGCGTGGCCCAGCTGCCGACCAGGGCCGAGGTGGACGCCGTCCTCGCGATGCCGGTCTACGACGCGGCGCCCTGGAACAGCTCCTCGGCCGGCTTCCGCAACAACCTGGAGGGCTGGCGCGGGGCCAACCTGCACAACCGGGTGCACGTGTGGGTGGGCGGCCAGATGGCCACCGGGGTCTCCCCCAACGACCCGGTGTTCTGGATGCACCACGCCTTCATCGACAAGCTGTGGGCCGACTGGCAGGCGCTGCACCCGCAGTCGCCGTACCTGCCGGCCGCCGGCACCGCGAACGTGGTGGACCTGAACGACACGATGCGGCCGTGGAACGACGTGACCCCGGCCGACATGCTGGACCACCGGAAGTTCTACACCTTCGACACCGAGCCGGCCCCGGTGCCGGCCGGGGCCGCCGCCAGCCAGCGGTAGTGCAGTTCGGGGCGGCCGACCTGGCCGTACCGGGGGGTCCGGTCCGCGCGGCCGGTGTCCACCAGGTGCTCCAGGTACCGGCGGGCGGTGATCCGGGAGATCCCGGCCGCCTCGGCCGCCCCGCCCGCGGTCAGCCCCTCCGGGGCCGCCCGCAGCAGCGCGGCGACCCGGTCCAGGGTCGGACCGCCGATGCCCTTGGGGAGTTCGGCCGGCCGGGGTGAGCGTAGGGCCGCCATCGCGCGGTCCACATCGTCCTGGCCGGCCGCCTCGCCCGCCGCCGTCGCGCGGAACTCGGCGTAGCGCAGCAGCCGTTCGCGCAGGGTGGGGAAGGCGAAGGGCTTCAGTACGTACTGCACCACCCCGAGCGAGACGCTCTCGCGGACGACCCCCAGGTCCCGCGCCGAGGTCACCACGATCACGTCGGCGGGGTGGCCCGCCGCCCGCAGGCCGCGGGCGAAGCGCAGCCCGTGGCCGTCGGGCAGGGTCAGGTCGAGCAGCAGCAGGTCGATCCGGGTCCGCTCCAGGACCCGGGTGGCCTCGGCGAGGGAGTGGACGGCCGCGACGGCGGTGAAGCCGGGCACCCGCCCCACGTAGAGCGCGTGCGCGTCGGCGGCCACCGGATCGTCCTCGACGACGAGGACCCGCACCTCGGGCGTGCTCATGCCTCCACCTCCCCGCGCGCCGGCAGCCGTACGGTGAACCGCGCTCCTCCGTCCGGCAGTTGGTCGGCGTCCGCGCTCCCGCCGTGCCGGTGGGCCACCTGCCGCACCAGCGCGAGGCCTAGGCCCCGCCCCTCCCCCTTGCCCGACCAGCCGCGCCGGAACACGTCGGCGCCCTCGGGAAGTCCGGGGCCGTTGTCGGCCACGCCGATCAGCACCCCCTGCCCGTGGGGTCCGGCCGGGCCGTCGGGGCGGATGGTGACGGAGATCCGGCCGCCGGGCACGCCGGTGAGGGCGTCGACGGCGTTGTCGACGAGGTTCCCGAGGACGGTGACGAGGTCCCGGGCGGGCGGACCGCCGGGCCCGGCGCCGATGGCCCCGCTGTCCGGGGTGACCACCAGCTCGACCCCCCGTTCGTGGGCCTGCGCGGCCTTGCCGAGCAGCAGGGCGACGAGCACGGGTTCGCCGACGGCGGCGATCACCTCGTCGGTCAGGGCCTGGGCGAGGGAGAGTTCGGCGGTGGCGAAGTCCACCGCCTCCCGGCTGCGGCCCAGTTCGATGAGGGAGACCACGGTGTGCAGCCGGTTGGCCGCCTCGTGGGCCTGCGCGCGCAGCGCCCGGGTGAACCCGCGCTCCTGGTCCAGTTCGCCGGTCAGCGACAGCAGTTCGGTGTGGTCGCGCAGGGTGACCACGGTGCCCTGGCGGCCGCCGCCCGCGACGGGGGCGCTGTTGAGCACGAGCACGCGGTCCGCGGTCAGGTGGACCTCGTCCACCCGCGGCCGGTCGGCGAGCAGGGCCCCGGTGAGCGGGGCGGGCAGTCCGAGGTCGGCGACGGCGGTCCCCTTGATCTCCCCGCGCAGGCCGAGGAGTTCGCGGCCCGCGTCGTTGACGAGGGTGATCCGGCGCCGGCCGTCGAGCATCAGCAGTCCTTCGCGGACCCCGTGCAGGGCGGCCTGGTGGTAGTCGTACATCCGGCTCAGCTCGGCCGCGTTCATCCCGTGGGTGTGGCGGCGCAGCCGGGCGTTGATGACGTAGGTGCCCGCCCCGCCGAGGGCGAGGGCCCCGCCGGCCACCCAGGCGAGGTCGGAGAGCCGCGCGGCGAGGCGGGCGCTGACCGCGCGGACGGTGATCCCGGCGGCGACCATGCCGATGACCCGGCCTTCGTCGGTGATCGGGGTGACCACGCGGAGGGAGGGGCCGAGGGTGCCGGTGTAGGTCTCGCTGAAGGTCTCGCCGCGCAGGGCGGGGGCGGTGTTGCCGAGGAAGGGTTCGCCGATGCGCAGCGGGTCGGGGTGGGTCCAGCGCCGTCCGTCCGGAGCCATGATCGTCACGAAGTCCACGCCCGAGTCGACGCGGACCCGCTCCGCGTAGGGCTGCAGGGCCGCGGTGGGCCCGCCGGGGGCGCGGGCGCCCTCCTGCTGCTCCTGGCGCGCCGCGTCCCGTACCGACGGGGAGTCGGCGACCGCGCGGGCCACCGCTCCGGCCTGGCGCCGGGCGGCCTCCTCGGCCTGGCCGCGGGCGGTCGCGTACGCGAAGACGGCGCAACCGGCGACGACCGCGGCGACCAGCACCACCTGCATGGCGAAGAGCTGGCCGGCGAGGCTGCGCGGCGGCCGGGGGAAGCGGAACATGGCGCTCAGTGTGCACCGGGGCGTGAACTCAATGAACGCAAGGGTGACCGGGGTCACAGCTGCGGGCGATGGTCCTCCCGGGACGCCTTCGCCATCAGGGAGGCGAAGGGCACTACCGGGAGGCATCGTGGCCGCCAGGCGCGACAAGACGCATTATCTGTACATCGCGGTGATCGGGGCGGTGCTGCTCGGCATCGCCGTCGGGTTCGCCGCACCCGGCACGGCCGTGGAGCTCAAGCCGCTGGGCACCGGGTTCGTCAACCTCATCAAGATGATGATCTCTCCGGTCATCTTCTGCACGATCGTGCTGGGCATCGGCTCGGTCCGCAAGGCCGCCAAGGTCGGCGCGGTGGGCGGGCTGGCGCTCGGCTACTTCATGGTGATGTCCACGGCGGCGCTGGCCATCGGGCTGGTGGTGGGCAACCTGCTGGAGCCGGGCAGCGGGCTGCACCTGACCGAGGCGGCCCGCAGCGCGGGCGAGGCGCAGGCCAAGGCGGGCGGGGCCGAGAGCACGCCCGAGTTCCTGCTGGGGATCATCCCGACCACGCTGGTGTCGGCCTTCACCGGGGGCGAGGTGCTGCAGACGCTGCTGGTGGCGCTGCTGTGCGGGTTCGCGCTGCAGGCCATGGGCGCGGCGGGCGAGCCGGTGCTGCGCGGGATCGGGCACGTGCAGAAGCTGGTGTTCCGGATCCTCGCGATGATCATGTGGGTGGCGCCGGTGGGTGCCTTCGGCGCGATCGCGGCGGTGGTCGGGGCGACCGGGATGGACGCGCTGAAATCCCTCGCGGTCATCATGATCGGCTTCTACACGACCTGCCTGCTCTTCGTCTTCGTGGTCCTGGGCACGCTGCTGCGCCTGTGCACGGGGATCAGCGTCTTCGCCCTGCTGCGCTACCTGGGCCGGGAGTTCCTGCTGATCCTTTCCACCTCCTCCTCGGAGTCGGCACTGCCCCGGCTCATCGCGAAGATGGAGCACGTGGGCGTCTCGCGGCCGGTGGTCGGCATCACGGTCCCGACGGGCTACTCCTTCAACCTGGACGGGACCGCGATCTACCTGACGATGTCCTCGCTGTTCGTCGCGGAGGCCATGGGCAAGCCCCTGGCGCTGGGCGAGCAGATCTCCCTGCTGCTGTTCATGATCGTGGCCTCGAAGGGGGCGGCCGGGGTCACGGGCGCGGGACTCGCCACGCTCGCCGGAGGGCTCCAGTCGCACCGGCCTGAACTCGTCGACGGCGTCGGCCTGATCGTGGGCATCGACCGGTTCATGAGCGAGGCGAGGGCGCTGACCAACTTCGCGGGCAACGCGATCGCGACCGTGCTGATCGGTACCTGGACGAAGGAGTTCGACCGGGCCCGGGCCACCGAAGTCCTCGCGGGACGGTTGCCGTTCGACGAGAGCACGCTCACCGACGACGGACACGGCCAGGCCACCGAGGTACCCACCCAGCCGGACGGCTCCGCGCCGGAGCGCGCCGAGGCGGGCAGCACCAAGGACGGCGTCACCGTCTGACGGTGACGCCCCGCGGACCGGCCGGGCAGGGCTCGCCCCCACGGTGCCCAGCCCGGCCGGTCCCAACACCTCGGGCGGGAGTCATTTTTCAGCCAAGATCGTATGAACGGTCTAGCTGCAAAAGGTACTTCCATATCGGGGCACGCTTCTGACATCTTGCGTCCACCACTCGTTTCGTACGGACCGGTAGGTGCCACCCGCACCGCAGGACCGTCTTCGGAGGACGCATTGATACCCCACATATCCAGCCGACCTCGACGCACCCTCGTACTGGCGGCCGCCCTGGGCGCCCTGGCCTTCGGGGCCCCGGCCGCGCTCGCGGGCACGGCGCCCGTCTCCCCGGCCGGAGTCCCCGGAACCTCCGCCCCTTCCGCCGCCAAGGCCCAGGCCCCGGCGCCGACTTCCCAGAGTGCGACCTGGGCTGCCGGCACCCGCGCCTACGTGGTGATCACCGCGGCCGGTGACAGCTCCGCGGTCCGTTCCGCCGTCACGGCGAACGGCGGCACGGTCTTCTCGTACTTCGACCAGATCGGCGTGATCGTCGCCCACTCGACCTCCACGACCTTCGCCGCCACCATGCGCGGGGTCAGCGGGGTCCAGAAGGTCGGCGCGACGCGCACCTCGGACGTACCGGCCGACGCCTACAACCCGGCGCTGCCCGCCAACCCGTCCCAGTCGACGACCCCCGCGGGCGAGCCCGCACGCGTCGACATGACCCAGATCAAGGCCGACCAGGCCTGGGCCGTGAACCCCGGCTCGGCCTCCGTCAAGGTCGGCATCCTGGACACCGGCGTCGACGACCAGCACCAGGACCTGGCGCCGAACTTCAATGCCGCGGACTCCGCCTCCTGCGCCTACGGCAAGCCGGACACCCGCGCCGGCGCCTGGCGCGACGTGGGCACCCACGGCACGCACGTCGCGGGCAGCGTCGCCGCCGCCAAGAACGGCAAGGGCGTCGTCGGCGTGGCCCCGGGCGTGAAGATCTCCTCGGTCCGCGTGGCCGAGCCGGGCACCTCGCTGTTCTTCGCCGAGAACACCATCTGTGCCTTCGTCTGGTCCGGTGACCACGGGTTCAAGGTCACCAACAACAGCTATTACACGGACCCGTGGCAGTTCAACTGCCCGGACAACATCGACCAGGCCGCGATCATCGAGGGCGTCAAGCGCGCCCAGGAGTACGCGGAGAGCAAGGGCTCGCTCCAGGTCGCCGCGGCGGGCAACGAGAACTACGACCTCGCCAACAAGACCACCGACTCGGCGAGCCCGAACGACTCGACGCCGGTCACCCGCACCATCACCAACGCCTGCCTCGACATCCCGACCGAGCTCCCGGGCGTGGTCACGGTCGCCGCCAACGGCACCGGTGTCACCAAGGCCTCGTTCTCCAACTTCGGCCAGGGCGTCATCGACGTCGCGGCGCCGGGCAGCAACGTCTACTCCACCGTGCCGGGCGGCGGCTACAGCACGATGAGCGGTACGTCGATGGCCTCCCCGCACGTCGCGGGCGTCGCGGCGCTCATCGCCAGTGCCAACCCGACCTTCACGCCGGCGCAGATCCGCACCGCGCTGGCCACCCAGGCCAACGACACCGCCTGCCCGTCGGACAGCCGCTGCAAGGGGACCACCGCCAACAACGGGTTCTTCGGCGAGGGCCAGGTCGACGCGCTGAAGGCGGTCGGGGGCTCGACCCCGCCCCCCGGCAAGTACTTCGAGAACCTGACCGACGTCGCGATCGCCGACAACGCGACCGTGAACAGCGCCATCACCGTCAGCGGGGTGACCGGCAACGCCCCGGCGACCCTCAAGGTGGGCGTGGACATCAAGCACACCTACATCGGTGACCTCAAGGTCGACCTCGTGGCTCCGGACGGCTCCGTCTACGTCCTGAGCAACCGTGCCGGCGGCAGCACGGACAACATCGTCCAGACCTTCACGGTCAACGCCTCCACCGAGGTCGCGGGCGGTGTCTGGACGCTGCGCGTGAACGACAACGCCAACCAGGACACCGGCAAGATCGACGCCTGGAACCTGACCTTCTGACCCGCGGGCCCTCGGGCCTTCTGATCAGTGGCGCCATGGGCCACCGGGGAGCGGTACGACCGCACCCCGGTGGCCCTTCCCGTTCGTTCTGCCGCTTCGCTACCGGGTGCGCAGCACGCAGTCCCCGCAGAGCCCGCCGCCCGGCACCTTGTAGTAGAGACAGCAGCTCCGGCGGACGAAGGCCACCCCGAGACCCGGCTCGTGGACGAAGGTGCCGGTCCCGCCGAGCGGGCCGCCGTCGGCGAGCAGTCCGGCGGCGAGCTCCGCCGCCGCTTCCCCCGGCACCCGGTCCGTGAGCACCCGGACGGCGCCGACCAGCCCGGAGGCGGCATTTCCGCGCAGCACCCGGGGCGAGACTCCGAACCGCTCGCGCAGGGCCGTGTCGAGCACCGCGAGGTGGCCGAGCACCGTGTCAGCGAGGGCCTCCGCCGGGGTTTCCCCGGGGTGCTCGGCGGGCTCGGGCAGCCACAGCTCCAGCGAGCCCGCGCCGGGCAGCCGCCACCACAGGCGGCCGGGACCGAGGTCCGGCACCCGCCCGGAGAGCACGGCGCAGCCGAGCCCGAGCGACCAGAGCCGCGAGACGATCCCGAACTGCGCGGTCGAAGCCGCCACCCGGCCGGGTCCGCTCCCGATGCGCCGGCCGACCTCTCCCACGTAGCCCGCGAGCTGCTCCCCGTACAGCTCCTCCAGCGGCCGGAAGCCGGGCCCGGGCGGCTCCTTCCCGTACGCCACCGTGAAGAAGGGGCCGACGGAGCCCAACTGCCGCAGTACGCCGTCCACCCCTGGCTCCGTTCCCCGTGAAGGGCCCCTCGTGCGAGGGGCCCTTCCGGTGATGATCTCAGGGTGGCCGGGGTGCCGGTGGCCGGGGTGCCGGCGCCCGGGGTGCGGTGGCCCGGCTACCCGGGCTCAGCCCTGGGTGAAGGCCGCGACCTCGAAGTCGGACATGTCGAGGCCGCCCTGCTTGGTGTCGTCGTTGGCGAAGACGAAGGACTCGATCGGGACGTCCCGCTCGGCGCTCAGCTGGGCGACCAGTTCCTGCAGGACCACCGTCTCCAGGACCACCCGGACCGCGTCCGGGACCTCGGGCAGGCGGACGACGGACAGGCTGTCCGCCGGCTCCACCTCGGCGGTGGTCATCAGCAGCGTGAGGTGGCCGGCGCCCGCCAGCGAACGGGCCAGCTCGATCTCGCGGCCGTCGCCGTAGACGAGGTGGAGGGTGTTGCCCGCCGACTCCATCTCGCCGTGCAGGTAATTGCGGGTCGCCGAGTGGGCCGCGGTCATCCGCACCACCTCGCGCAGCAGCAGCGAGCCCTCCTCGGCGGAGGCCCGGGAGGCCCCTGCCGCCACGCCGTCGGAGGCGATGCAGCGGGCACCTCGCTCCCGCAGGCCGGCCACGACCTCGGTGGCCTGCTGGTGGACCGCAGTGGTCTGCTCGGCGATGTCGCCCCACGGATCGCCGTCCCGGCCCGCGACGGCCCCGGCGATCAGGTCGAGGGCCACGACGGTGCCGGTGTAGCCGATGGTCGAGGCGTACGAGTCGGGCTCGTTGCCGAGGTCCACCGTGAGGTCGGCAAGGTCGCCGAGCGGCGAGGGGACCACGTTGAGCAGCGCGGTCTTCGTGATGCCGGGGGCGGCGCACTCGAAGGCGGCGATGGTCTCGGAGCTGCGGCCGCCCTGGGAGACGGCGATCAGGCAGTCGGTGTCGAAGCCGGCGGTGCCGGTCTCGATCTCGCTGGACAGCACGCGCTGGGTGACGATCCCGGCCTCGCGGAGCTGCTGCACGGGGACGGCGAGGGCGGCGTACGAGGCTCCGATGCCGGTGAACAGGGGGCGCTCGGCGGCGCACAGCCCGGCGAGCTCCGGGGAGGCGAGCTGGGTGCGGACGCGCTCGGCGATCCGGGCGAGGGCCGCGCCCTGGCCGGCCTGGCCTTCGAGGAAGGTGATGCGGGATCCGGACATGGTGGGAGGTCCTTTGCGAAGTCTGGGGGCCCGCCCCCGCCAGTGCGGACGGGGGCGGGCGGTCTTGCGGGGCGGGGCGGTCGGGCGGGGCCGGTCGGGAGAGCCGTCGGCCCGGGCTCAGGAGGCGTCGGCCTTGGTGAGCGGGTTGCCTTCCTCGTCGCGTTCGCGGCCCGGGGTGGGGAGGTCGAACTTGACGATCGCCCAGCGGAAGAGCACGTAGTAGATGGCGGCGAAGGCCAGGCCGATGGGTATGAGCATCCAGGGCTTGGTGGCGATGCCGTAGTTCACGATGTAGTCGATGGCGCCGGAGGAGAAGCCGAAGCCGTCGCGGATGCCGAGGGCGTAGCAGACGGCCATCGAGACGCCGAAGAGGAAGGCGTGGACCGCGTAGAGCAGCGGGGCCACGAACATGAAGGCGAACTCGATGGGCTCGGTCACGCCGGTGACGAAGGAGGTCAGGGCGACGGAGATCATCATGCCCTTGACCATGGTGCGGTTCTCGGGGCGGGCGGTGTGCGCCATGGCCATGGCGGCGGCCGGGAGCGCGAACATGTAGATCGGGAAGCCGCCGGTCATGAACTGGCCCGCGGTCGGGTCGCCGGCGAGGAACCGGGCGATGTCCCCGTGCACCTCGACGCCGGTGGTCGGGTTGACGAAGCTGCCGGCCTCGAACCACGGGAAGACCGAGAAGAAGTGGTGCATGCCGATCGGGATGAGGGCGCGGACGACGAGGCCGAAGAGGCCCGCCCCCCAGGCGCCGGTGCCCACGAGCCACTCGCCGAAGTGGAAGAACCACCCGCCGACGGTGGGCCAGACCACTCCGAATACCACTCCGATGCCGACGCCCGCGAAGGCGCTCAGGATGGGCACGAGCCGGCGTCCGCCGAAGAAGCCGAGCCACTCCGGCAGCTTCGTGCGGCTGAAGCGCTGGTAGAGGAGGGCCGCGGCCAGGCCCATCACGATGCCGCCGAGGACCTTGGCGTCGAGCGGCTCTCCGTCCACGCCCTTGGGGAAGGCGGGGCTGGCGAGCACGGCCTTGAAGACCAGGTAGCCGACCACCGCGGAGAGGGCGGTGGAGCCGTCGGCCTTCTTCGCGAAGCCGATGGCCACGCCGACCGCGAAGAGCAGCGGGAGGTTGGCGAAGATCGTGTCACCGGCGGCCGCCAGCACCATCGCGAACTTCTGGATGATCACCGGGAAGTTCTCGCGGCCCAGCAGGTCGTGGCCGCCGAGGCGGGTCAGCAGCGCGGCGGCCGGAAGGGTGGCCACGGGCAGCATCAGGCTGCGGCCGATGCGCTGCATGACCGGCATGATCCGGCCCGGCTTCTTTCCGGCGGCCGGTGTGACCGCGGCGGTGGCCGTACTCATCGTGGTGCTCCTCGTCGAGCGGGGGGTGGGGACGACTCGAAGGTAGCCAGTGGTTTTGGATTGGTCAACGGTGGTCTGCCGTGGTCTTTAAGAAAACATCAACATGAGGCCTTAGGTCCCGTGAACGCACGGCCGGAAGCCCGATCAAGTGGTAGCAAGTGGTATGGTCGCCCCCATGACCGACGACGCTGCCATCGCCGACGCCGCCCTCGCTGACGCCACCTCCTCGACCGCCCGCGCCGCGGACCCCCTGTGGGCCCAGGCGGCGGACCGGATCCGCGAGGAGATCGCCCGCCGCGGCCTGTCCGCGGGCAGCAAGCTGCCGCCCGAGCGCGAGCTGTGCACCCGGCTGGACGTCTCGCGCGTCACCCTGCGCCGCGCGCTCGCGCACCTCGTCGAACAGGGCCTGGTCACCGCGTCCCACGGACGCGGGTGGTTCGTCGCGGCACCCGTGGCCCCCGCGCCCGCCCGCGAGTGGCCCAAGGACCTGGAATCCTTCACCGCCACCGCGCGGCGCAAGCACATGCGCGCCAGCTCGGTGGTCCTGCGCCACGACACCGTCACCGCGTCCCTGGACGACGCCGACCGCCTCGACGTGCCCGCCGGCACCCCGCTCCTGCGCCTGGAGCGGGTCCGGCTGCTCAACGACGTCCGGATCGCCGTCGACCGGACCCTGGTCGTCGCCGAACTCGCGCCCGACCTCGCCCGCACCGACTTCCGCGAGACCTCCCTCTTCGAGGAACTGCGCCGCTGGGGCGTCGAACCGGACCGCGCCGAGGCGACCATCGAGGCGCGCAACGCCGACGGGGAGCTCGCCGGGCACCTGGGCATCGCCGAGGGCGCGCCCGTGCTCGTACTCGACCAGACGGTGTACACCAGGGACCAGCGGCCGCTGCTGCTGTCCACCGTGGAGTACAGCGGGGACCGCTACCGGCTGCGCACCACCCTGCAGACAGACTGACACCGCCCGTCCGGGGCCCGGTAGCCCCGTTCGTCACCCGTCCGGGAGTCCCGTTCGTCACCCTCCGGGCAGCCGAAAGCCCCGGCCCGGGCGGTCGTCCGCCCGTCCGGGGCCCGGCGGGTCCGTGCGGCGGCCGTGCGGCGGCCGCGGGCTGCGGTCAGATCCCCGCGAGGAACTCCAGCAGCGCCCGGTTGAAGGCCTCCGGCTGCTCCACGCCCGGCAGGTGCCCGGCCCGCTCCACCACGGCGAGCACCGAGTGCGGGACCAGCGCGTGCAGGGACTCGGCCTCGGCGACCGGGGTGTAGACGTCGTCCCGGCCGACCACGATCAGGCAGGGCACCCCGGCCGGCAGCGCCGCGAGCACCGGGGCGTAGTCGGGCCGCTCGGCCCGCCCGCGCAGGGCGGCGGCCGCGCCCTCGGGTTCGGTCGCGTACATCATCCCGGTGACCTTCGCCGCCGCCTCGGGCATGCCCGTCACGTTGTAGGGCGCGAGCATCTTGTCGATCACCTCGTCGGTATAGGGCTTCATTCCCTCCGCGAGGAGCCGCTCGGCGAGGTTCCGGCGGAAGGTTTTGCCCTCTTCCGTTTCCGGCGGGGCGGAAGTGTCGGAGAGGACGAGGGCCCGCACCCGGCCCGGGTGGCGCAGCCGCATCTCCATGGCGATCTGGCCGCCCATGGACACACCGCCGACGACCGCCTGTTCGACGCCCAGACGGTCGAGCAGGGCGGCCAGATCATCCGCGAAGTCCGCGAGCAGAGTCTTCCCGGGCAGCACCGGACTTTTCCCGTATCCCCGCAGGTCAGGGGTGATCACCCGGTAACCCGCCGTGGTCAGTGCGGCCGTCTGGGGGGCCCACATCGAGTGGCTGAACGGATGTCCGTGGATCAGGATTACGGGAGCTCCGCCGCGGGGACCCAAGTCCTCGAAAAAGAGTGTCACGCCATTGCCAATTTGGGGGTTCATGGAAGGACTCTAAGGGGCTACATTGAGCCACTCGCGTTCACCTGACAGCCCGTTGCCTTTCACCCGTGTTTTGCACTGGGGGCGACGTCAGGGACGCAGACTGTGCAACCACCCCACCGCCCAGAAGGACCGAAGGCTCCGTGCCCGTACCCGTACTCCTCGCCGGCCGCTCCGTGCGGCTTGAGCCCCTCGCCCCCCACCACACCGAGGCCTTGGCCCTGGCCGGGGCCGAGGATCGTACGACTTACGCCTTCACCCCCGTACCCCACGGGTTGCAGGCGTCACACGAGTACATCGACCGTGCCCTCGCCGATCAGGCGGCGGGTCGATCGCTCCCGTTCGCGGTGGTCAGAGCCACCGACGGTCGGGTGGTCGGTTCGACCCGGTTCCTGGAACTCGATTACTGGCAGGGGCCGCTGGTGTGGCCCGCCGTGCCGGGGGTCCCGTTCGGCGATCCGGCGACGGCGATCCCCGATGCCGCCGAGATCGGCAATACCTGGCTGTCCCCCGCGGCCCAGGGCACCGGCATCAACACCGAGGCGAAGCTCCTCATGCTCCGCCATGCCTTCGAGACCTGGGGCGTCCGGCGGATCTCGCTCCGTGCGGACGCCCGCAACGGACGCTCGCGCGCCGCGATGGAACGGCTCGGGTTCACCAGTGAAGGGGTCCGCCGGGCCCATTCGCGGGGCCTGGACGGCGCCGTGCGCAGTACGGCCTTCTACTCGATCCTCGACGAGGAGTGGCCGGCCGTGCGGTCCGTCATCGAGCTGCGGCTGTCGGCCGCGGCGCAGCGCAAGCGGCGCCGCAAGACGCTCATCCCGGCGTAACGGTCCTTCTCCGCGGAACCGCACGTCCCGCCCCCGCCCCCGCCTTCCCGGTCTCAGCCGAGGAAGGCCGGGGCGAGGGCCGCGGTCATCAGCCGGGCCGGGGCCCCGCCGCCGTCGGCGGGCAGGGAGTACAGGTCGGCGCCGAAGTCCCCGGGCAGCGAGTAGACGACGGTCCGGTCGTCGGCCCACACCACCTGGTCGTCGACGCTGCGCTCCTCGGCGAGCGGGGCCTCGGCCATCGTGGCGAGGTCCAGGACGTACAGCCGCCACGGCGCGTCCGGCGACAGGCCCGGCACCCGCTTCTTGAACACCAGCCGGGTCCCGTCGGGTGACAGGGACGGGCATTCCAGGTTCTCGCGCAGGGTGGTCACCGTGCGCGCCGCGAGGTCGCCGCGGACCAGGTGGGTGCGGCCGCCGGTGGCGAGCGTCGCGTAGAAGGTCCGCTCGTCGGCGGCGAAGGTGACCCCCCAGAAGTTCACGTCCGCGTTGCGGTAGGTCCTGCCGTCCTTGTGGATGGTGAAGTCCTCCAGCGAGGCGTCGTACGTCCCGCTGCGCAGGTCGAGCAGGGAGGTCCGCGTCGAGAAGTTCGTACCGGCGTAGGAATCCCCGCCCACGAAGACCGTCCAGGCGACCAGGTGGCCGCCGGGCGAGACCCGGGCCCGGGTCGGGATGCCGGCCAGCGGGCGGGCGGCGACCTCCTTCAGCCGGGCGTCGAGCACGACGGCCTTGTAGCTCTCCTGCACCCCGCCCTTGTCGGCCTGGAGGCAGATCCCGGTGCCGGCGGCCGCGTGGAAGCGCAGGCAGCTGACCCCGGAGGCGGTACGGGGTCCTTCGGGCGCGCCCGCCGCGGCGGTGGCGAGCTCGTCGCGGTGCGGCCCCCAGGCCATGCTCCGGAAGACGATCCGCCGGCCGCCGGCGTCCGGGTCGAGGGACACCTCGCCCCGGGTGACCCCCGGCCCGCCGGCCTGTACCCGCTCCTTCTCCCCGGCGCGCGCGGAGGCCCGTACGACGGCGAGCGCGCCGACGACGGCGAGCAGGACGACCGCGGAGACGAGGATCAGGATCCGGCGCTGCAGGGGCATGGGTGGGAGCCCTTTCGGAGGGGGCGGGGCTGCGCGGAGGTACCGTACCGAGCGGCCTGTGCACAGGCCAGGGCCGTGCCGGGCAACGTGCTCCCCTTCTGAACACCAAAAGACGTAAAAGTCGGGAACCCGTGAGCACGTACGCTCATCTTTCGATCGAAAGCAGTCCGACCCCGCCCCCACGGGGCAGCACCAGCCGGAGAGCCACCGCACATGTCGTACGCACCCGACGGGCAGCAGCCGTACCGCACCGAGGAGCCGCGCCGCCGGCCGTCCCGGGTCCGGCGGTGGGTGATCGCGGGTGCCTCCGTGCTCGCGCTCTCGGCCGTCGCCTCGCTCGTGATGAGCCACTACGAGATACCGCCCTTCACCGACAAGGGCGACTCGGTCTCCTTCGGCAAGCTGCCGTCCGGATCCACCGGGGGCGACACGGGCGGTACGGCCGCCACGCAGCCGGCGCACTCGAAGATGGCGATGCCCACCGGTCCGGCGGCCGACTTCAAGAACGCGATGACCCTGTCCGACGGCACGCACGTCGCCGTCACCACGATCACCGGCAAGAAGTCCGGGTTCAAGGGCAAGGTCTGGGTGTGGGCGCCCAAGGAGTACAACGACCCCAAGTTCGCCAAGAGCGGCTTCCCGGTCATGATCGCGCTGCCCGGCGGCGCCGGATACCCGAACAACTACTGGATGGGCACCGACATGGGCCTCCAGACCAGCATCAGCAAGTGGTACAGCGAGGGGAAGAGCAAGCCCTTCCTGCTGGCCATGCCGGTGCTGAATCCGGGCCCGGACGACAAGGGCATCTACTGGGACGCCTCCGACATCCCCGGCCAGCCCAAGATGGACACCTGGCTCACCGACGACGTCCCGGACCTGATGCGGGAGAACTTCCGCACGATCAAGTCCCGCGACGGCTGGGCCTACATGGGCTCCTCCACCGGCGGCTTCGCCAGCCTGAAGGCCGTGCTGAAGTACCCGGAGAAGTTCAAGGCCGCGATCTGCTCCGGCCCCGACATCGTCCCCGACTCCCCCCTGTGGAAGGGCCACGACAAGGAGAAGGCGGAGAACAACCCCGAGCTGCTCGCCAAGGCGCTGATCGACAAGAAGGGCAGCCCGGACGTCTACCTGGCCTTCCAGGTCGGCACCGACGAGAGCAACAAGAACACCCTGCCGAACGTGCAGAAGTTCGTCGCCACCTACGGCAAGGGGCCCGTCCACACCGAGCTGAAAATCATCCCGGGCGGCAAGCACAACGCCAAGACCTACGTGCCCAACATGGGCGAGGGGCCGATCCAGTTCATCAGCAAGGTCATGGAAGGACCCGTCGAGTAGCAGCCCCGCCGACCGGCACCGGCTGCGCGTCCGCAGGCTCCCGTCGCTCCGGCCCGCCGAACACCTTCGGCGGGCCGTCGCCGTTCCAGGGACTCCAGCCGGGATCCCCTTCGACGGCGAAGCGCACCCAGGCCGCGTGCATCTCCGCGGCCAGCTCCCGCGGGGTGTCCGGCCCGGCGAGCCAGGAGGCCTCGGGCACGTCCAGGGTGTCGAAGACGAAGCCCAGCTCCAGGGCGTGGCAGGACCCGAGGCCCGGAATCCCGGACGGCCAGGCGAACTCGTACACGAAGCCCGGGGCGCTCCGCCCGGCCGCGCCCGCCAGGGCCCGCAGCGGATCGCGCAGCAGCCGGTCGGTGAGCAGGTGGCCGAGGAGGTCGGCCGGTCCCGCGCCGGGCCGCTCGGCGCGCAGCGCCCGTACGGCGGCCCGGTCCTTGCCGGAGCGCGCCCGGCCCAGGGCCACGGTCAGCGCCCCCAGCCGGTCCAGCGTCCGCATCGCGCCGGTCGGGGCCAGCCAGAGCCGGTACTCCTCGGCGGTCCAGCCCAGCAGCAGCGGTACGTCGCCCCGCGCGGCCGCCGCTGCGAGCGGATCGGGCGGCAGCGTCCCGGGGTCGGCGACCAGTCCGAAGGCGGGGCCGCCGAGCAGGGGTGAGGAGCGGCGCAGTACGGCCGCCTGGGCGGCGAGCAGATCGGGCAGGGCAGTCCCGGCGAAGGCTCCGGCGGTGGCGGGGACCTTCAGCAGCGCGGCCATCCGTCGGACCATGGTGCGCACCCGGTCCCGGGGCAGCACCTCGGGGGCCCCGCTCTGCAGGACGGCCTGCCGGAACAGGCCCGCGGCGGCGGGTGCGGCGAGCAGGGCGCCGATGCTGATGGCTCCGGCGGACTCGCCGAAGACGGTGACCCGGCCGGGGTCGCCGCCGAAGGCCGCGATGTTGTCCCGCACCCAGGTCAGGGCGGCGATCTGGTCGAGCAGCCCGCGGTTGGCGGGGGCGTCGGGGAAGAGGCCGTATCCGAGGACGCCCAGGCGGTAGTTGACGGAGACGAGCACCACCCCGTCGCGGGCGAAGGCGGAGCCCTCGTAGACGGGCACGGCCGAGGAGCCGCGGGTGAGGGCGCCGCCGTGGATCCAGACCATGACCGGCAGCCGGGCCCCGGGGGCCGGGTCCGGGGTCCACACGTTGAGGTTGAGGCAGTCGTCCCCGGGGACCTCGGGGTCCGGCAGGAGCGCGGCGAACGCCGGGGGGTAGGGCACCTTGGGCGCGGTGGGGCCGTACGCACCCGCGTCCCGCACCCCGTCCCAGGCCTCGGGCGGCGCGGGCGCTGCGAACCGGCGGGCTCCGACGGGCGGGGCGGCGTAGGGGATGCCCCGGAAGACGGCGATGCCTCCCGGCCCGGTCCTGCCCTCGACCTCGCCGAAGGCGGTCCGGACCCGGGGACGGCCCTGGGTCCGGTCCTGGCCCCGGTCCGGGGTCCCGCTCGCCGCTGCGGCCATCACGTCCTCCTGGTGTCGGGGCTCCCGGGACCCCTGGTTCCGGTGTCCCGCAAGGCTAAGGCTGCGCCGTCGCACAGGCATGCGCGGGGTGACAGGGCGTGACCCCGCCCGGGGCGCACCGGGTTGGGCCGGGCATGCGATCCCACTCCCTCCCCCACACCCTCCACGGCCTGCGGAGCCTCGTCCGGGCCGGATCGGTCCCCGTCCTGCTGCTGGCCGTGACCGCCGCGGCCGGGGCGGCGGCCGGAGGCAGCGCGTACGCGGCCGACGGCCCGACCGCCGCCCTCGGGACCCCGACGGCCGTCGGGCCCGCCTTCCAGTACCTCGGCACGGACGACCGCCCGCACGGCATCGACTCCCCCAAGGGCTGCGTGGAGGCCCTGGGCGGCGGTGGGCGGGCGGTGACGAACAAGACCGGGAGCTCGGTGGCCCTGTACCGGGAGCCGGGCTGCGTGGGCGCCCCCGTGGCGGTGCTGGCGCCGGGCGCGGTCACGCCCGTGCGCCCGTACTTCTCCTCCGCCCGCTTCCGCCCCGCCCCGTAGGCGGTTCGAGATCACCGGCGGCCCAGCGACCGTGACCCTTGGGCGCTCGCCGCGTTGTATGCCATGTCAAACGCCGCAGCTTTGTTTTCCTGCGGCACCCCCATTCCTCTCTAGGAGATCTTGATGTCGCGTATCGCGAAGGCATTCGTCATCACCGCTGCCGCCGGTAGCGCCCTGGCCGCCGGCGCGGGTCTGGCGGCTGCCGATGCCGGAGCGCACGGTGCGGCGGTCGGCTCCCCCGGTGTCCTCTCGGGCAACCTGCTCCAGGTTCCGGTGCACGTCCCGGTCAACGTCTGCGGCAACACCGTCAACGTGATCGGCCTGCTGAACCCGGCGTTCGGCAACACCTGCGTCAACGCCTCCGGCGGCGGCGACCACCACACCGAGGGCAACTACGGCGGCTGATCGCCTGGTGACCCGAAGGGCCCCCGCCGGACGGCGGGGGCCCTTCCTCGTGCGCCGGCCTCCTCGCACGGAGGCCGCCGGGGCTCATTCGTAGCGGTAGAGGCCCTGGTGGCCGAGCATCTCGCGCGGGGTGACGTCCCACGGCGGCATCGGCTCGTCGAGGGCGATCACCCGGCCGCGCTGGAGGTCGCCGAGGGCGGGCGGGACGGCGGGCAGGTAGCCGGAGGCCGGGTGGCGCTGCTGCCAGCGGTCCCAGAGCAGGTCCACGAAGGCGTGGTGCAGCCAGAAGGCCGGATCGTTGGGGGCCGTGCCGCCGGTCATGTGGCCGCCGATCCACTGGTGCACCTTGTTGTGGTTGCGCCACCGCTCGCTCTTCGGGGCGGCCCAGCCCTCCAGCTTGTTGCGGAAGCCGCCGCGCCCGGCCGTCGAGTCCCAGGGCGAGCTGTCGTACAGCGGGTCGTCGAGCGCCCACTGGAGTTCGGCCGGGGTCGGCAGGCTGATCGGGTTCCGCGGCCGGCCGAGGTTCCGGGTGAGGAAGCGGGCCTCCGTGATGCCGACCGTGATCGTCCAGTTGCCCTTCTCGTAGGCGAACGGGCCGGTCATCACCTGGCGGTCGCTCTCGCGGCCGGTCCCGCCGAGGAAGTCCTCCGCCCACAGGGAGGAGACCGGACTGGTGTCGGTGGTCCAGTCCCAGTACGGGATGGTGACGCCGGGGTCCACCGTCTGCAGCTGGCGCTCGAACTCCAGCAGGTAGCGCCGGTGCCAGGGGAAGAAGGAGGGCGACATATGCCCGACGCGCAGTTTGCGGTCCCGGTCGGGGACGAAGTACTTGTCGTGGGTGCGGACGAACGCGTCGTAGGTCCCGTTGCGCTTGAGCTCGATCACGGCCGCCGTGAAGCGCTTCTTCTGCGCACTGGTCAGGTTCTTCTGGTTCTGCCGGGTGTACACGCCCTGCTACTCCTGTCGCCCGTGGTGCGCTGCGCCGAACGCCAGCTGGGTGGTGCCCAGTTCGTCGACGGCCGCGCGGGCGAGCTCCAGCGGGGTCGCGTAGGACTGGAAGTGGTTGATCCCGCTCAGGTACGTGCCGTCGGAGCGGCGCATCACGTGCAGGGCACGGCCGTCGATGCGGACGCTGCTCCCCGCCGCGTCGACGGCGATGTGCCGGCCCCGGTACGTCTCCTCGCCCGCCGGGGTCAGCGGGGCCGGCGTGAGCGTCTGCCGGGGACGGCGGGCGCGCAGGAGGGGGGCCAGCGCCGCGGCCGTGCCGGCGAACACGGCCGCGGTGAAGGCCGTACGGAGGACCGCGCGGCGGGTGAGTGGTGCGGCGGGTGCTGCGTACATACGGTCTCCCTCGCTCGGTGGCCGGTGGCTACGGGTCTAACGCGGCGCGGCGGGCGAGGTCACCGGGGAGCCCCCTACTGGACGGTGTGTTTGTAGTAGAGGGTGGTCGCCACGAGACGGCCGACCGGGTCGGTGGCGTAGTCGGGGATGGATCCGGCCTCGGTCCATCCGGCGGCGCGGTACAGCCGCTCGGCCGGACTGCCGCTCTCGGTGTCCAGGAACAGCAGCACCACCCCGGCGCGGGCCGCGGCGGCCTCGGCCTCGGCGAGGAGCGCGCGGCCGGTCCCGCGGCCGCGGGCCCCGGGGTGGACCATGAGCTTGCGCACCTCGGCGCGGTGGCGGCCGTTGGGCTTCGTCTCCCGGCTCCAGCTGACGGTGCCGTCGACCCGGCCGTCCGGCCCCCGGGACACCCACAGGGCGAGGGTGCCCTCCTCGACGGCGGGCAGCAGGGAGTCCCACCAGGCCGCGGCCTCCCGCTCGTCGAGGCCGGCGAGGAAGCCGATGGAGGAGCCGCCGCGCACGACGGCGAGGAGCAGGGCGGCGAGCTCGTCGCGGTGTGCGGTCAGGGCGGCGGAGTCGTCGATCCGGGTGAGGAAGGGGGTCATGCGCCGAGGATAGGGATCATGCACGGGTGCGCTGGAGGCGGGGCAGGTGCGGATCGCTCCGCCGACGGTGGGGGTCAGGCCGTGGTGCGCTGGAGGCGGGGCAGGTGCAGATCGCGGAAGACCGCGGTCATGCGCAGGGCGAAGACGAGGGCCGCCGACACGACGATGTTGGCGGTGTCCGGGACCCCGGCCCCGTGCAGGCCCAGGTAGCAGAGGGCCCCGGCGAGCGCGGCCGTCGCGTACACCTCTTCGCGCAGGAGCAGCGGCGGGAACTCCCCGCAGAGCACGTCGCGGACGACCTCGCCGGTGACGCCCGTCAGGACGGCCAGGATGAGCACGGCGACCGGGGTGACGTGCGCGTCGATGGCGGCGCGGGCGCCGATCACGGTGACGACCGCGAGGCCGACGGCGTCCACGACCATGAGCGCGCGGTGCGGCAGCTCGCGGCGGCGCAGGTACAGCATGGTCGCGACGGCGACGGACCCGATGAGGACGAGCAGCAGCCAGTCCCGGGTCCAGTAGAGCGGGTGCCGGCCGAGGATGAGGTCGCGCAGGGTGCCGCCGGAGATGCTGGCCGCGAAGGCGAGGACGAGTCCGCCGAAGGGGTCCATGTTGGCGCGGTGCGCGGCGAGGACGCCGGAGGCGGCGAAGGCGGCGATGCCGAGGAGGTAGAGGGCGTGCAGCATGGCGCCTCCTTCGAGGGACGGAGCGGGGGTCCCGTAGAGGCTGCCGGATCCGCCCGGTCCCCCGCATCGGCCGTTCGGCCGGAACGGCGGCGCCGCCTCCCGCCCGCCCTTCAGGACCCGGCGCCCAGGTGGTCGCGCTGGATGCGGTGGGCGAGGGTGCGGCGTACGGAGGGCGGGGTGTCCGTGGTGGATCCCGAAGGGAGGTCGAGGCCGCGGCTGATCGTGTCGTACGCCTCCTGGTAGGCGGGGGGCAGTTCCTCGCGGTGCAGCCGCAGGTCCTCCTCGACGAGGCGCCGCAGTTCGTCCACGTCCCGGGGCGTGAACCGCTTCTTCCCCCGGGCGATGGCATCGACGTGCCGGGCACAGCGCGCGGTGTCCGGGTGCGCCCGGGCGATCTCCTCGGCCAGGCCCCACAGCCGTCCTTCGAGCCAGGGCGCGTCGCTCTGGTCGAGGGAGAGTCCGATCGGCGCCGGAGGCTCCTCCGCCTTGTACTTCGCCACCTGCTTGGACACGGCGGGCTGGCTCATGTCGGTGAGCCGGGCGATCTTGTCCTGCGTCCAGCCGAGGCCCGCGAACACCTTGATCATCTCGGTGCGCAGCTTCCGCATCTCCTCGCCGGCGCGGATGACCTCGTTCATCTCCGCGAGCATCCGCCCGGCCTGCTCCTCGGTCAGCGACTCGGGGATCCCGAGTCCGCCCTCTCCGCCTGCTCCACCTGTCATAGCTCGGTTATACACCGAGGTCGTGGCGCGGCGACAGTCATTCATAACCGGGTTGTACAACCAGGTTATGAATGGCAGGCTGCACCCATGCCCACCTTCTGCGCACCCGATGGAACCCGGCTCGCCTACCGCACGATCGGCGACGGAGCCGGCGACCCCGTCATCTGCATCCCCGGAGGCCCTGCGGACTCCCGCTACCTCGGCGACCTCGGCGGCCTGTCCCGGCACCGCCGGCTGATCCTCCCCGACCTGCGCGGCACCGGCCGGTCCGCGGTTCCCGAGGACACCGCCTCCTACCGCTGCGACCGGCTCGTCGACGACGTGGAGGCGCTGCGCGAACACCTCGGGCTCGCCCGGACGGACCTGCTCGGCCACTCCGCCGGGGCGAACATCGCGATGGGGTACGCGGCCCGGTACCCCCGCGCCCTCGGCAGGCTCGCCCTGATCGGCCCCGGCACCCGGGCCGTCGGGATCGACGTCAGCGGGGACACGCGGCTCGAACTGGCCCGGCTCCGCGCGCGGGAGCCGTGGTTCCCGGCGGCGTTCGCCGCCCTGGAGGCCGTCTGCGCGGGCACCGGCGGCGACTGGGACGCCATCGCCCCCTTCTTCTGCGGCCGCTGGGACGACGCGGCCCGCGAGCACCACGCCGCCGGCCGGCCCGCCAACCCGGAGGCCGTGGCCCGCTTCGGCGCCGACGGCGCCTTCACCCCGGAGGCCACCCGGGCGGCGCTCGCCTCCTTCGGGGCACCCGTCCTGCTGCTCACCGGGGAGTTCGACCTGAACAGCCCCCCTCGCTCGACGGCCGAGCTCGCGGGGCTGTTCCCCGACGCCACCCTCGCGGTGCAGCCCGGAGCGGGCCATTACCCCTGGATCGACGATGCCGGGCGGTTCACGGAAACCGTCTCGGCGTTCCTGGGGCAATGACCTCCGACGCCACCTCCTACGGCGCCGGGAGTTCAGCGAAGTCCGCGACCAGGCCCCGGTGGTGGCCGGCCGTGCCCAGCGCCAGGGAGTCCGCCTTGGCCCGCTTGAGGTACAGGTGGGCCGGGTGTTCCCAGGTCATGCCGATGCCTCCGTGGAGCTGTACGCACTCCTCGGCGGCCCGGACCGCCACGCCCGAGCAGTAGGCCTGGGCCACCGCCACCGTGAGCGGCGCGTCGGCGGCTCCGGTCGCGAGGGCGTCGGCCGCGGCGCGGGCAGCCGCGCGGGCGGAGGCCACGTCGAGCCACAGCCGCGCGAGGCGGTGCTTGAGGGCCTGGAAGGAGCCGAGGGGGCGGTTGAACTGGTGGCGGGTGCGCAGGTGCGCCACCGTCTCCGTCAGGCACCACTCGGCGATCCCGAGCTGTTCCGAAGCGAGCAGCCCCGCCCCCGAGAGCAGGGCGCCGGCGATGGCCGCGCGGGCGGTGGCCGGGTCGGCGAGCAGGGTTCCGGCGGCTCCGTCGAGGGTGACCCGGGCCAGCGGGCGGGTCAGGTCCAGCGCCACGAGCGGGGTCCGCGAGACCCCCGGCGCCCCGGCCGGGACGGCGTACAGCCCGGTGTCGGCGAGCACCAGCAGCACGTCCGCGCCGACGGCGTCGGCGACCGGGCCGGCGCTCCCGCCGAGCGAGCCCGCGCCGGAGTCCCGGAACGGCGCCGGGAAGGGCGCCCCCGGGGCCAGCGTCAGGGGCAGGGCGGGCACGCAGACGCGGCGGCCCGCCGCGAGTTCCCGCAGGAGGTCGGCGGACTCCGCGCTTTCGCAGCCGAGCAGGATCTCCGTGGCCAGGACCGCGCTCGTCAGGTACGGGACCGGCGCCGCGGCCCGGCCGAGCTCCTCCAGGACCACGGCCGCCTCCCGGTGGCCCGCCCCCTGCCCGCCCAGCTTCTCCGGTACGAGGAGTCCCGCCGCGCCGATGCCGGCGGCGAGCACCCGCCACAGTTCGGGGTCGTGGGGGCGGTCCCCCTCGATCCGGGCGAGGACGGCCGCTGAATCGCAGCGGGCTGCGAGCAGGGACCGTACCGCCGTGCGGAGTTCCTCCTCGGTCTCGGAGTACAGCAGGTCCAGCGGCGCTGCGGCGGGAGAGCTCATCGGGCCAGGTCCTTCCAGGCGAGGTCCTTGTCGTCGCGCGGCTCGGCGGGCAGGCCGAGGACGCGTTCGGCGACGATGTTGAGGAGGATTTCGCTGGTGCCGCCCTCGATGCTGTTGCCCTTGGCGCGCAGGTAGCGGTAGCCGGCGTCGCGGCCGGTGAAGTCGACGATCTCGGGGCGGCGCAGGGTCCAGTCCTCGTACAGCAGGCCTTCATCGCCGAGGAGTTCCACCTCCAGTCCGCTGATCTCCTGGTTGAGGCGGGCGAAGGTCAGCTTCATCCCCGAGCCCTCGGGGCCGGGCTGGCCCTGGGCGAGCTGCTGGCGCAGCCGTTCCCCGGTCAGCCGGGCCACCTCGGCCTCGACCCACAGTTCCAGCAGCCGCTGGTGGAGGTCGTGCGTGCGCAGCTCCGGGCGCTCGCGCCAGGCGGCGGCGACCTTGGCGATCATTCCGCCCTCGCGCGGGATCCGCATGCCGCCGATGGAGACGCGTTCGTTCATCAGGGTGGTGCGGGCCACGGCCCAGCCCTGGCCCACCTCGCCGAGGCGGTGGGAGTCGGGGATCCGGACACCGGTCAGGAAGACCTCGTTGAACTCCGCCTCGCCGGTGATCTGGCGCAGCGGGCGCACCTCGACGCCGGGGGCGGTCATATTGCACAGGAAGTAGGTGATGCCCTGGTGCTTGGGCAGCGCCGGGTCGGTGCGGGCGATCAGGATGGCCCAGCGGGCGGTGTGGGCGCTGGAGGTCCACACCTTCTGGCCGTCCACCACCCAGTCCCCGCCGTCCGCGGGCTCGTGGACCGCGCGGGTTCCGAGGGCGGCCAGGTCGGAGCCGGCGCCCGGCTCGCTGAAGAGCTGGCACCAGACTTCCTCGCCGAGCCACAGCGGGCGCAGGAAGCGCCGCTTCTGCTCCTCGGTGCCGTACGCGAGGATCGTGGGCGCGGCCATCCCGAGGCCGATGCCGATCCGGCGGGGGTCGTTGTCGGGGGCTCCCGCCGCCTCCAGTTCGGCGTCCACCACGGCCTGCAGGGAGCGGGGCGCGCCAAGGCCGCCGAGCCCTTCGGGGTAGTGGACCCAGGCCAGTCCGGCGTCGAAGCGGGCCCGCAGGAACTCGTCCGGGGCGGTGGTGGCGGGCGGGTGCGCGGCGAGCAGTTCCCTCGTACGGGCACGCAGGCCGCCGGCGTCGGGGGTGGTGGCGGCTGTCATCGGGAGCCCCCCTCGGGAGTGCCGGGCCGTGCGGTGTCCAGGGCCTCCAGTGCCGGTACGACGACCAGCCGGCCGGTGGTGGTCCCGTCGGCCAGGCGCTGCACGGCGTCCGCGGCTCCGGCGAGCGGTACCCGCTCGCTGACCAGCGGTTTGATGGAGCCGTCGGCGGCGAGCCGGGTGAGCTCGGCGTGGCAGGCGGCGATCGCGGCCGGGTCCTTGGCCGCGTAGAGGCCCCAGTGCAGGCCGAGGACGGCGTAGTTCTTGACGAGGGCGTGGTTCAGCGCGGGGGCGGGGATGGTGCCGCTCGC
The DNA here is from genome assembly GCF_024213195.1 of Streptomyces sp. TBY4. Classification (GTDB taxonomy): domain Bacteria; phylum Actinomycetota; class Actinomycetes; order Streptomycetales; family Streptomycetaceae; genus Streptomyces. Next base: position 165,614 of record NZ_JANAVF010000001.1, read on the forward strand.
GAAGCCGACCACGACGATCCGGCCCTCGAAGGCCACGCACTTGGCGGAGGCGGTGTAGGCCTCGCCGCCGACCGGGTCGTAGACCACGTCGGCCCCGCGTCCGCCGGTGAACTCCTTGACGCGGGCAACCAGTTCCTCGCTGGTGCGGTCGATGACGAGATCGCAGCCGAGCTCCTCGGCGACACGCGCCTTGGCCTTGCCGCCGACGACCCCGATGACGGTGGCCCCGGCGGCCTTGCCGAGCTGGACGGCGGCGCTGCCGACCCCGCCGGCGGCGGCGTGCACGAGGAGGGTCTCCCCGGCCCGGATCCCGGCCCGGCGGTGCAGGCCGAACCAGCCGGTCTGGTAGCCGATGTGCAGGGCGGCCGCCTCGGCGTCGTCGAGGGTGTCGGGGGCGGGGAGCAGGGCGCGCGCGGGGGCGGTGACGTACTCGGCGAAACCGCCGTGCGGCAGGCTCGGGTTGGCGATGACGCGGCGGCCGTCGTCGGTCTCGCCGCAGATCTCGACGCCGGGGGTGAAGGGGAGCGGCGGGCGGATCTGGTACTGGCCGCGCACGAGCAGCGCGTCGGGGAAGTTGACGTTGGCGGCGAGCACCCTGAGCCTCACCTCGCCCTCGCCGGGGACCGGTTCGGGAACCTCTTCGAGGCGCATGGCCTCGCGGGGCTCGCCGGGGGTATGTACTCGCCATGCCTGCATCCGGGGCCTCCAGCCGCCGACGGGAACCACGCCTCGCGGGGCATACTAAGCGGTCGCTTGCGCTGCTGTGAACCGGTGGGGACCCAGCAAACGCGCCCCGTGCCCCGATTCGTGGCGCCGTTTCGCGACGACCGTGTTCCGGCCATGGCGCTCTGAGCGTCCGCACGCTATCGATGGCCGCATGGAAAACCCGCCGCGCGGTCTGCCCGCGCCCCCGCCGCTCGGTTCCGCCGCCCTGCCGCCCGGCACGTTCACCGGCCGGGCGGTGCTCGTGACCGGCGGCGGGACCGGGCTGGGCAAGGCCATCGCCACCGAGTTCGCCCGGCTCGGAGCGGATCTGGTGATCGCGGGCCGCCGGATCGAGCAGCTGAAGTCGGCCCAGGAGGAGCTGGCGGCCGTCCCCGGCGCGGGCCGGGTGACGGCCGCCGTCTGCGACATCCGCGACCCCGAGCGGGTCGCCGAGGTCTTCGACGCCGCCGGGGCGGCCCTGGGCGGGGTCCCGGACGTGCTCGTCAACAACGCGGCCGCCAACTTCCCTTGTCCGGCCGAGGACTTGTCCCCCAATGCCTGGCGGGCGGTGGTCGACATCACCCTGACCGGCACCTGGTTCGTGACCCGGGAGTTCGGCCGCCGCCACCTCGCCGCGGGCAGCGCCGGGTCCATCGTGAACATCGGCGCCTCGTACGCCTGGACCGGCGGACCGGGCTACGCGCACAGCGCCGCCGCCAAGGCGGGGGTGAAGAACCTCGTCGAGACCCTCGCCGTCGAGTGGGGCCCGTACGGCATCCAGATCAACGGCCTGGTCCCGGGACTCTTCCCGCACGCGGACATGACCGAGGACATCCGGGGCGGCCTGGAGCGGGCCGCCCCGGACGACAAGGCGACCCGGCAGCCCGCCCTGCGGGTCGGCGCTCCGCGCGAACTCGGCTGGGCCGCCACCTTCCTGGCCTCGCCCTACGCCCGGTTCATCACCGGCCACACCCTGGTGGTGGACGGGGCGAACTGGCAGCGCCGCTCGCTGGTCAACCCCGAAGTGGTAACGGTGCGCGACCAGTTGGGCCGGGGGCCGTTCAGCCCCTGACCCGGCGCCGGGAGATGCCGGCTTCCGGGCCCGGCCCGTTACGTCATTTCGTCACGACACGCCAGCGTGCGGTCGTGTGGCACATTGGCCCAGTCCACAGCCCCCGTCCACCCCCTTGGAGGTCTTGCGGTGAGCACGGCAAGCACGGGCCGCCCTTCGTTGACGGCACGACGCAGGGAGGCCACCTGGTACGAGATCGCGGAGGCGGCTGCCGACCTGTTCTCCGAGCGGGGGTTCGAGGCCACGACGGTCGACGACATCGCGCGGGCGGCCGGCATCTCGCTGCGCACCTTCTACCGGTACTGCCCGACGAAGGAGGACGCGCTGACCCCGGTCCTGACCGCCGGCGTCTCCACCCTGGTCGAGGAACTCGCCCTGCGCCCCGCGTCGGAACCCCTCACGGAAGCGGTCCAGGCCGCCTTCGTCACCGCCACGGCGGGCACCCGGTACGAGGGGCCGGGGCAGACGGCCCGGCTGATCCAGGTGATGGGTGGCGTCCCGGAGATCCGCATGCGCTGGCTCTCGGCCGCGCGGGCGATGCAGGACCGTCTGGTGCCGGTGCTCTCGGTCCGCACGGGGCGTCCCGAATCGGCCCTGGAGACCCGGGTCCTGGCGGCCGTCCTCATCGACGCGGTCACCGTCGCCCTGGAACACTGGGCCGCCGAGGGCGGGCACGAACCCCTGCCCGCGGTCTCGGCGCGCGCGCTGGCCCTGCTGCGCCTGGAGGAGTAACGGTGCGGCGCACCCTGGGCCGGAGGGGCCCGGGGGCCGGCGGCGCCAGGGCGGGGGCCCGGTTGTCAGTGGTCCGGGGCACCATGGAGCGCATGTCCCACGCTGATCTGACCCTTGACCGGTGGCGCGCGTTCACGCTGCCGGACGTCCACCGGTTCGCCCGGGAAGCCGCCGGCCTGGCGGGCGCCCGGGTGAGCCTGATCGATGCCGTCCCGCACCTCGGCGGCCCTCTCCACCGCGTGTTCGTCGAGCGGGACGGACGGGAGTTCGCCCTGATACCCGGGGGAAGCATCCGGCTCGGGTTCGATCTGGACGCCTGGGAACCGACGCCGGAGCAGACCGCCGACTTCGAGCGGAGCCTGGCCGAGGAGTACGGCTACGGCCCCGACCTGAAGTCCCACCTCGCCGAGTTGCTGAGCCCTCCCCGGACCGTCACCCTCCCGACCGTGTTCATGGCCGTGGAGGACGAGCCGCTCGAGGAGCCCCCCGCCGACATGCCCGCGGTGCTGGCCGGGAGCGGACTGCGGATGCCGGGCTCCGACGAGTGGGAGCACGCCTGCGGGGCCGGGGCCCGCACCCTCTTCCGGTGGGGCGACACCTGCCCGATCGGCGAACCCTCCTACGGCAGTGGCACGTTCGCCCCGCGGTGCGAGCCCAACGCCTTCGGCCTGCGCATCGCCTACGACTCCTACTCCGCGGAGCTGAGCGGAGATCGCGGCGGCGTCCACGGCGGAGACGGCGGCGAGTCCGTGTGCGGCGGGTACGGGGACCTGTGGGCCTGGCTGACTCTGGCCACGGCGAACCGCAACCCGCCGATGGCCGAGTTCCTGTACGGACCGGAGGGCGAGTCCGCCTGGGAGGCCTTCTCCGTCCGGCCGGTGCTCAGCCTCCGGTGAAGTGCGGGGGACGGCGCTGCGCCTTGGCGGTGTAGCCCTCGCGGGAGTCCTCCGAGGTGAGGGTGAGGGCCGCCGTCATCGCCACCCGGTCGAGGGCCGCGGGCAGGGCGGCGTCCGCGTAGGAGTCGATCGCGCGCTTGATGCCCTGGACGGCGAGCGGGGCGTTGGCCGCGATCTCCGCCGCGAGGGCGCGGGCGGTCTTCTCCAACTCCGCGGTCGGTACGACCAGTTGGAGGAGGTTGAGCCGCTCCGCCGTGCCGGCGTCGATGCGGCGGCCGGTCAGGGAGAGCAGTTTGGCCCAGCCGGCGCCGGCCTCGCGGGCGATGCGCAGATCGCCGCCCGCGTCCACCGCGACGCCCAACTGGGCCTCGGGCAGGGCGAAGACGGCGTCCTCGGCCGCCACCCGGATGTCCGCCATCAGGGCCAGCTCGAAGCCGAAGCCCAGGCAGTAGCCCTGCACCGCCGCCACGACCGGCTGCGGCAGCCGGGACAGGACCGCGAAGCGTTCGTGGACCCAGCGGATGCCCTCGTAGTAGTTGCGGTTGCGCTCCGCCGCCGAGTCACCGGTGATCGCGCCGCCCGGGGCCGTCACGTCGATGCCCGCGCAGAACGCCCGCCCCTCGGCCCGCAGCAGGACCACCCGTACCGCCGGGTCGAAGCGGATCCGGTCCGCGAGCAGTCCCAGCTGCCGCGTGGACTCCCAGCTCCAGCCGTTGAGCTTCTCCGGCCGGCAGAGGGTGAGTTCGGCGATCCCGTCCGCGACGTGCAGACGGATCCGCTCCTCACCCTCCGCGATCTCCCTGCTGATGGTGTCGATCACGCGGACACCATAGGTGGCCCCGCCTAACGCGGGAAGACCTCGAACGCCACCGCCGGACGGCCCCCGAAGCGGGCGGCCGCCTGCTGGGCGTTGCCCGTCAGGAAGTTCCGTACGTACGTCTCCGGGTCCTCGTCCGTCAGGGCGGCGATGTACGCCTTGTGTTCCATCAGGGACTTCACCGAACGCTCCAGACCCGGGCCGGCGTCGGCCGCGTGGGTGGGCGTCGTGGTGCCGGACACCGCCACCCAGCGCACCCCGTTCCACGGCTCCAGGCCCTGTTCCGTGAGGAGTTCGGGGAAGATCCAGCGGTTGCCGGCGTCGGCCGCCGCGTCCAGGGTGGCCCGGCCGACCGCCTTGTGGTCGGGGGTGTTCCAGAAGCCGCCGCCCTCGGCCCCGCCCCACGTGTCGCGGTGGTTCATCGTGATCACCAGCTCGGGGCGGTGGCGCCGGATGGCGGCCGCGATGTCCCGGCGCAGGTCCAGGCTGTACTCGACGACCCCGTCGCGGTGGTCGAGGAACTCCACCGTGGGCACGCCGACGACGGCCGCGCTCGCGCGCTGCTCCGCCTCGCGCAGCGGGGCGCACGCGGCGGGGTCGATGGTGTCGATGCCGGCCTCGCCGCGCGTGGCGAGCAGGTAGACGACCTCGCGGCCGCCGTCCGTCCAGTCCGCGATGGCCGCCGCGCAGCCGTACTCCAGGTCATCCGGGTGTGCCACCACGGCCAGGGCGCGCTGCCAGTCGGTGGGCATGGGCTCCAAGGGGGCTGGCCCGTCGAGTCGTTCGTTCATACGTCGCACAATAGGCGAATGGACGCATGGGGGCAGGTGGTGGCCCTGCTCGACGCCACCGGGTCGTTCTTCGAGCCCGCGCAGACGGCCTTCCCGGGGGCGGGCGCCGCCGCCTGGGCGGAGGCCGCCCGGCTGGATCCGGGGGCGGCCGGGCCGGACGGCTCCTGGCGGCTGGACTTCCGGTGCTTCGCCGTGTCCCGGCCGGGCGGCCGCTGGGTGCTGGTCGACGCGGGGGTCGGCCCGGCCGGGGGCCCGGCGGCCGGCTGGGCCCCGGTCCCGGGCCGGCTGCCCGCCGCGCTCGGGGAGGCCGGGATCGATCCGGCCGACGTGGAGGCGGTGGTCCTGACCCACCTTCACGAGGACCACACCGGCTGGACCCGGGACGCGGCCGGCCGGCCCTTCTTCCCCGAGGCGCGGTACCTCGTACAGAGCGCGGAAGTGGCGGCCCTGGACCGGGCGGATCCTGTGTGGGACTGGACGGTGGCCCCGCTGCGGGCCACCGGACAGCTCCAGGAGGTCGCCGGGGAGCACCGGCTCGCTCCCGGCATCACCCTGCTGCCGACGCCCGGGCACACGCCCGGCCACCAGTCGGTGCTGGTGGCCGGGGCGGCCGGGCCCGGCGGCGGGAAGCGGGGCCGGGACGTGCTGGTCACCGGTGACGTGCTGGTCCACGCGGTGCAGCTGGCCGATCCGGCGGTCCCGTACTCCCACGAGCGCGACCGGTCCGCCGCCCGTGCCTCGCGGGAGGAGCTGCTGGCACTGGCGGTGCGCCGCCGCGCCCTGCTGGCCACCGCGCACCTGACCCGGGCCTTCGTGGAGCCGCCCGATCCGGGTCGTTGAGACCGGGCGGTCCTTCGGGTCAGACCTCGTCGCGTACGAGCGCCAGCAGCCGGTCCAGGACGCGCGGGCCGCCGGCGCGGACCCCGTCGTGCTCGAACTCGTCCGTCACCCAGGTCTTCAGGCCGCGGATCGCCCGCGCGGTGGCCAGGGAGTGCGCGGTGTCCACGTACATGTCGTCGTGGTAGACGGCCGCGGCCACCGGCACCTCGTTGACGGCGAGCCGCTCCCGGTCGTACAGCGGGGTCCAGCCGGTCCGGGCCATCAGCAGCCGGGCGGTCTCGCGCAGCGGGGCGAGCGCCGGGTCGCAGTCGAAGTGCCAGGGGTGGATGGTCTCCCCGGTGAAGTACAGCGGCTCCTCGCCCGCGAGGGTCTTCGCGGCGTCGAACCGCGGGTGGCCGGCGCGGACCTGCTCGGCGGCCCAGCCGATGGGCGCGCCCGGGTCCTGGGCGTAGATCGCCTCGTGGAGCAGGGCGTAGAGGGGGTGCCCGGCGAAGGAGAGCTGGGCGTGGACGCCCTCCAGGAAGGCATCGGAGAGGGCGGGCCCGGCCGGGGTGGGGACGAAGGCGTCCTCCAGCAGGTAGTGCAGCTGGTGGCTTCCGTCGGAGCCGCCGAGGAGCAGTCCGAGGGACTGGAAGGCCTCGGCGGTCAGCAGGTAGCCGCCGGGCAGTTCGGCCGGGCGCTCGACGAGGTGGGCGGCGACGCGGCGGGCGCGCTCCACGTCCATGGGGTAGCGGTCGTAGTGCGCCCGGTTCTTGCGCTCGACGCGGGGGTACGCGGCCTCGTACACCTCGGTGGCGGTGGCGTCGAGGGAGGGCAGTCCGCCGGTGATGAGGGCGGCGGTCAGCCCCTCGGGGGCGGCGCCCAGGTAGTGGGTGACGCAGAAGCCGCCGAAGCTCTGGCCGAGGACGGTCCAGGGCGCGCCGCCGGTGAGGAGTGGGCGGATGGTCTCGGCGTCTCGCACGATGGAGTCGGCGCGGAAGTGGGCGAGGTACTCGGCCTGCTGCGCGGGACCGCCGCGCAGCGGCAGGGTCTGCCGGTTGGCCGGGGTGGAGCGGCCGGTCCCGCGCTGGTCCAGGAGGAGCACCCGGAACTCGGTCAGGGCCCGCTCCAGCCAGGCCTGCCGGCCGGTGAACCGGCGTGCGCCGAAGCCGGGTCCGCCCTCCAGGTAGAGCAGCCAGGGCAGGGACTCCGGGTCCTTGCCGGTGGCGACCAGTTCGCGGGCGTACAGCTCGATCTGCTCGCCGTCGGGGCGGGCGTGGTCGAGCGGGACGGTGAAGTGGTGGTCGGTGAGGACGACGCCGGGCTGGCGGTAGCTGCCGGCGGCGGACTCGTGGGGCACGGGGTTCACGGGAGGTCCCTGGGGTCGGCGCGGTGCGGTGTGTGCGCGGCAGCCGTCCCGGGGCCGGTGGGTGATGACGAACCGGAACGACGGGCCCGCCCGAGCTTACGCGAGGCCCCCGCGCCACCAGTAACGGCCGACGACGAGCTCCTCGAGGGAGCGGAGCCGGTCCGCGGCCATGCCCTCGTGGGCCCCGGGGTGTTCCAGTGCGTACCGGAGGTCGGCCGCGAGGTGGGACGCCTCGCGCACCTCGCAACCCGCCCGGAGGGCTTCCGGAGGGGTCCCCGTCGCACGGGCGATGACGTCGAGGACGGTCTCCGCGTGCGGGCCGCTGAAGCGGGCCAGGAAGAACCAGTCGTCGAGCGGCTCCCCGAACCGGGCCCATTCGAAGTCCAGCAGGGCCGTCACGCTCCGGCCGCGCGCGAGCCAGTTGTCCCAGTGGCAGTCCGCGTGGACCGGGACGTCCGTACGGGCGTGCGGGGGCGCGTGCTCCGCGATCGTCCGCAGACCGTCGAGCAGGCGGGGAGGGACGGTTCCGTTCCGGTCGGCTGCGGCGAGGCCCTCGACGTCGGCGAGGAGCGCGGCCCGGCCCGTGAACCCGCCGTGGTCCGGGACCTCCCTCAGGGTCCGGTCGGCGGGTCCGGCGGGCACCCACCGGTGCAGGCGACCGAGCCGCTCGACCGCCTCCTCCGCCAGGGCGCGCGCGGTCGCGGCGTCCACGCCGGGCATGCCCATCCCGGGAGCCGTCCCCGGCACGCGGGCGTAGCAGGCGTAGCGGACCTCGCCCGTCTCCAGCCGGTGGACCCCGCTGTCGAGCAGCGGGGCCGTGAGACCGGCGGGCAGGTGGGGCGCGAGCGCCGTCTCCCGGTCCAGCCGTGTGTGCGAAGCGGAATCGATGAGCTTCACGACGGCGTCCGCGCCGACGTACACCTGGTGGGAGCTGCTCTCGACGGCGGCCATCGGGCCGGGGTCGCGGCCCAGGGCCGCCGCCGCCATCGCGCGAGCGGCATCGTGAACGGCAGCGTGGGCCCGGCTCAGATCGGCGGTCATTTCAAGATCTTATAGGCCTGGGCGGGGCCTGCGGGGGCTCCGCCCGGCCCGATCCGGAACGGGCGCGGGCGGGCCGCCGCGGGTGGACGGGGCGGCGGTCAGAACCCGGTGGTCAGAACTCGACCACCGAGCGCAGGACCTCGCCCCGTTCCATGCGTGCGAAGGCCTCTTCGACCCCGTCCAGGGCGATCCGCTCGGAGACGAACGCGTCGAGGTCGAGCCGGCCCTGCAGGTAGAGGTCGATGAGCAGCGGGAAGTCCCGCTCCGGCAGGCAGTCCCCGTACCAGGAGGACTTCAGGGCGCCGCCGCGTCCGAAGACGTCCAGCAGCGGGAGTTCGAGCCGCATCTCCGGCGTCGGGACGCCGACCAGCACCACCGTGCCGGCCAGGTCGCGGGCGTAGAACGCCTGCTGGTACGTCTCCGGGCGGCCGACGGCCTCGATGACCACGTCGGCCCCGTTGCCGCCGGTCAGCTCCTGGATGGCCTTGACCACGTCCTGCGTACCGCCGTTGACGGTGTGCGTGGCGCCGAGGCCCCGGGCCCACTCCAGCTTCCGGTCGTCCAGGTCCACGGCGATGATGCGGGAGGCCCCGGCCAGCCTGGCCCCGGCGACGGCGGCGTTGCCCACTCCCCCGCAGCCGATCACGGCCACGGAGTCGCCGCGCCCGACGTTGCCGGTGTTCAGGGCGGCGCCGAGGCCCGCCATCACCCCGCAGCCGAGCAGCCCGGCGGCGGCCGGCGAGGCGGCCGGGTCCACCTTGGTGCACTGGCCGGCGGCGACCAGGGTCTTCTCCGCGAAGGCTCCGATGCCGAGGGCCGGGGAGAGCGGGGTGCCGTCCTCCAGGGTCATGGGCTGGGTGGCGTTGTGCGTGGCGAAGCAGTACCAGGGGCGGCCGCGCCTGCAGGCCCGGCAGCTCCCGCACACCGCGCGCCAGTTGAGGACGACGAAGTCGCCGGGTGCGACGGAGGTGACGTCCGGTCCGACCGACTCCACGACACCGGCGGCCTCGTGGCCGAGCAGGAAGGGGAACTCGTCGTTGATCCCGCCCTCCCGGTAGTGCAGGTCGGTGTGGCAGACCCCGCACGCCTGGACCTTCACGAGGGCCTCGCCGGGGCCCGGGTCGGGCACGAGGACCGTCGTCGTCTCCACCGGTGCGCCCTTGCTCCGGGCGATGACCCCTCGTACGCGATGCGTCACGTGCTACCCCGATCTCGATCACGGTCTCGTCGACTGCACCGGAGGTCCCGCGAGGGAACCGCCGGTCCCGCCAACGTACACGCGCTGTCCCGCGGGCGGGAGTTGCCCCGCGCTCGCCCCGGCGCGGTGGGCCGCCGCGGGGGCGCGGCCGTCGGGGCGTCACGTGTCCCTGACGGGCATCCGTCCGGAGAGCCCGGGCGGCAGCGCCGCCCGCAAGGCCGCGTCGAGGGCGGCCACGGCGGGGTGGGCGGCGGCGCCGCTGCGGAAGGCCACGTAGGTGCGGCGCTCCATGGCGAGGCGGGTGAGCACCACGCCGGGCTCCGCGGGACCGGTGATCCCGAGCTGCGGCACCACGGCCACTCCCTGACCGGCCGCAACCAGGGCGAGCACGGTGGCGAACTCGTCCACCTGATGCCGGACCCGGGGCACGAACCCGGCGTCCTCACAGGCCCGCACGGTCATGGCGTGGCAGAGGGTCCCGGGCGTGGCGATGATCCAGGGCGCGTCGGCCTGTGTACGCAGCAACGCCCGCTGCCCGCCCCCGCCGGACCGGGCGGGCTCGGCGGGCTCGGCGGGGGCGGCGGGGGCGGCGGGGGCGGCGGGGGCGGCGGGGGCGGCGGCCGGGTCCTCCGGGGTCGCCAGGTACATCGCCTCGCGGTAGAGCGGGCGCGTGGCGAGGCCCGGCTCCTCGGGGGCGGGGACGAAGTCGTACGCGTGGATCAGGGCCACGTCCAGGTCCCCGGCCCGGAGCGCGTCCGCGACGGCCGCCGGGTCCGTTTCGGACACCATCGGCTCCAGTCCCGGGTGCCGCCGGGCCAGCTCGGCCAGGGCCGCCGGGACCACGGTCCGGGTCGCGGTCGGGAAGGCGCCGATCCGCAGGGCTCCGGCCAGCCCGCCGCGCGCCTCCGCGAGCTCGGCGTCGGCCCGCTCCAGCAGCTCCAGGACCGCGTCGGCGTGCCGGACCAGGTTCTGGCCGGCGGGCGTGAGCCGGACCCGGCGGCCGGTGCGCTCCAGCAGGGGCAGGCCGGCCTCGCGTTCGAGGACGGAGAGCTGCTGGGACACCGCCGAAGGGCTGAAGGAGAGCGCGTCGGCCACCGCGGCGATGGTCCCCCGGCGGGCCAGTTCGCGCAGGAGGCGCAGGCGTCGTACATCGAGCATCGGATCAGCTTATGGTTCGGGTAAGGAACGCGAACTGGATTCGATGCTCGGAGCGGGCCAGGCTCGACCCATGATCCAGACGACGAGCCACCAGTCCCCCGCCGCACTCGCCCCGGACGTCCCGTACGCCCCGCGCGGGATCCACGTGCCGCTGATCACCCCCTTCACCGCCGACGGCGAGGTCGCCGCCGACGCCCTGGAGGCCCTCGCCCACGAGGTGCTCGACGCGGGCGCCACCGGAATCGTGGCGCTCGGCACCACCGGCGAGCCGGCCGCCCTGGACGAGGCCGAGCGCGACCTCGTCACCGACGTCTGCGCCCGGGTCTGCCGGGAGCGCGGGGCGGCGCTGGTCGTGGGTGCCGGGGCGAGCGGGACCCGGGCCGCCGAGGAGTCGCTCGGCCGGCTTGAGCGGTGGCCCGGGGCGCGGGCCGCGCTGGTGACGGTGCCCGCGTTCGTACGGCCCTCGGCCGCCGGTGTGCTGGCGCACTTCGGGCGGCTGGCGCGGGTGAGCCCCGTACCGCTGATCGTCTATCACGTCCCGTACCGCACCGGGCTGCCCCTGGACGCGGCCCTGCTGCGGGAGATCGGGGCGCTGCCCGGGGTGGCCGGGGTGAAGTACGCGGTCGGCTCGCTCGACGGGGAAGCGGTGGCCCTGCTCGGTGACCTGCCGGACGGCTTCGCGGTGCTGGCGGGGGACGACGCCTTCCTGTCGCCCCTGCTCGCGCTCGGCGCGGCGGGCGGGGTCCTCGCCTCGGCCCATGTCGCGACGGCCCGGTTCGCCGAGCTGGCGGCCGCCTGGCGCGCGGGCGACGCGGACCGGGCGCGCCGCCTGGGCCACGCGCTGGCCCGGCTCTCCGCAACCCTCTTCGCCGAGCCCAACCCGACGGTGATCAAGGGGGTGTTGTACGCACAGGGCCGCATCCCGACCCCTGACGTACGCCTCCCCCTGCTGCCCGCAGCCCCGGAATCGGTCGAAGCGGCCCTGCAGGAACTGGCCCGCCTGCCCTGACCCCACCCGGCCCCACACGGGAACCCCGCCCGGGGGCCGGGACCCGGCCCACGCCCGCGGGCCACCGACCGCCCCCCACATGCCCGGCCAACACTGGAGCGCACCCCGACGGACCGGGAGCCCGCGCCCGCGGCGCTGGCCACGCGGCGAGGCCAGGCGGGGGTGGGTCGGGGCCGGCGACCGGGGGCGGGTCGGGGGTCACCGGACGGCCGGTGCGCGTCCGGCCGGTGGCGGAGGGCGTTCAGGCGGGCCGGGAGGGATCGTCCGCGGCGGTGCCGGTCCGCGCGCGATGCGGGAGGGGCGGCCCGCCGGGGCTCATGGTCACGTGCGTGGGGCGATTGGCCCGGGATGGGCGATTCGCCGTCAACGGGCGGGTCGCCCGAATCGGCCCCGGCGACGGGCGACTTGCCCGGATTGGGGCGTGGCGCTCCGGCCCGTGATGTGAGTCACGCCCGCCGCGCCAACATCATTTCCCCGCGAGGGGCGATTCCCTTTTCCCGGTTGGATATTCGGGAATTCCCCGACCTCTTTTCAAGGTCATCCAACGGGCCGCACGCGGAAAGTTGATCTCCCGGTCGAATTCATGTCTTGTTCCGGCGCGCCGGACTCGCCTACGGTCGCCTCGTTCCCGGTGGTCAGCTGCCGAATCCGGTCGCCGCCAGGGGCTCTTCCGTACCCCCCACGTGAGGAATTCCGCCATGCCCGCACAGGGAAAGCACCGCCGGCCGAAGCAGCACCACGCACTCACCCGCAAGCTGGCCCTCGCCGGGACGGGCGGTGCGGCGCTGGCCCTCCCGCTGATCAGCGCGACCACGGCCGGGGCGGCCGAGGTGGCCGTCGCCCCCGCGACGTATTCCGTGGTCAGCGGCGACACCCTGAGCAAGATCGCGGCCGAGCACTCCATCGGCGGCGGCTGGAAGCAGCTCTACGAGGCCAACAAGGGCATCGTCGGCGCCGACCCCTCGGCCATCCGCCCGGGCCTGAAGCTGAACCTCACGGCCGCCGCCCCCGCCGCGGCCAAGCCCGCCAAGGCGGCCACTGGCTACGCGAACAACCTCGACGGCTGGATCAGGGAGTCGCTCGACGTCATGGCCCAGCACGGAATTCCCGGAAGCTACGAAGGAATTCACCGCAACATCATGCGCGAATCCTCGGGCAATCCGCTGGCCATCAACAACTGGGACTCCAACGCCGCGGCCGGTATCCCCTCCAAGGGACTCCTCCAGGTCATCGACCCGACGTTCAAGGCCTATCACGTGCCCGGCACCCCGATGGACTCGTACGACCCGGTCGCCAACATCACGGCCGCCTGCAATTACGCCGCGGCCCGCTACGGTTCGATCGACAACGTCAACGGCCCGTACTGAGCCGTCCTACTCCAGCCCGTAGCGCCGCGCCGACTCCTCCTCCTGCGCCAGCCGGTGCAAGGCCTTGAGCACCGGCTGGAAGAGCACGGCGGCCGCCACCACCATCTCCACCTGTTCCGCCTCGGAGGGGTACGCCTCCATGAAGTCCAGGTCGCGTTCGGCCGCCTGGTACATCAACTCGGCGTACGGGGCCATCAGTTCGGCTCCCCACGGATAGCCGAGCCGGATGAGGGCGGACACCGCCAGTACGAGCGAGCGGTGGACCGGGGAGAGGGCCCCCACCTCCCGGGCCGTCGACCAGCCCAGCATCTCCAGCAGCCGGTCCACCTCGTGCCGCGCGGTGACCACCGCCGGGTCCCCGTCGTCCGATTCGGGCCCCTGCGGCAGTGCCCAGAGGGCCGCGCCCATCCGGATCGTCCGGCCCAGGGAGTCGTCGTCCACGTGCACGAGCACCTCCCGGGCCGTGGCCACCGGGATCCCGCCGACCTGGATCAGCGCGCGGACCAGCCGCAGCCGCCGCAGGTGGCCCTCGTCGTAGTCGGCGGTCGTCGCGCTGACCCGCCGGCCCGGAGCCAGCAGCCCTTCGCGCAGGTAGTACTTGATGGTCGCCGTGGAGACGCCACTGCGCTCGCTCAGCTCCGCCAGTCGCATCCCTCGGCCCTTCCCTTTCCTTGGAGAGTCCCACTGTCCAAGCATGCGGGAAGCCGGCTGCGCGGTCGGAGTCAGCCGGTGGTACGGGGCCTGCGGGCCCTGGCGCGCGCCAGGGTGCGCAGCGGGGCCGCGAACCCGTAGCCGACGTCCTTGCGCAGGGCCCCGGCGCCGGCCCGCTCCACCGCCGCGAGCTGGTGTTCCATGAGCTCCGTCATCGTCATGACGACCGCCCTCAGCCCGGGCTCGGTGAGGTCGAGGATGCCGTCCGCGGCGGTCAGCGCGGTACGGGCCCGCCCGCACTCGGCGGCCAGCAGCTCCCGTACGGCCGGGGTGTCGCGGGCCTGTTCGAGGTCGGCCTGGGTCACGGCGTGCTCGGCGAGGCGGGCCCGCGGGATGCAGAGCCGGCCGGCCGCGAGATCACCGGCGAGGTCGGCGAGGAAGTCGACCCGCTGCGCGGCGTCCACGAACCGCCGCCAGCCCGCGGCCTGTTCGGCGTCGGGCCCGCCCCGGTACTGCAGGCCGGTGAAGACCAGCACGCCGGGCCAGGCGTAGGCGTCGAGGTAGGCCTGGAACTCCCCCTCGTCCTCGAACCCGTCGAAGACCGCTTCCTCGGTGGCCGCGCCGTCGAGGAAGCGGAACACCCAGTCGGCGGGCAGGCCGCGGGAGTCGACGGCGTGGGCGTAGGCGCGCAGCAGCGGGTCTGGGCTGTCCCCCGTCTCCAGGGCGTGGCGCACCGCTGCGCCCAGTTCCTCCAGGCCGGCGGCCCGCTGGTCGGCCGAGCCGGTCTCGGCCACGTCGTCGACCCGGTTCATGAAGGCGAGCCCGGCCGCCAGCCAGGGCACCAGCGGGGGTGCGGCGAGCAGCCGCAGGGCGAGGTAGGGCGCGGGTTCCCGGCGCAGCACCCGGCGGGCCGCCAGCGTGTAGTCGGCGCGGAGCCGGGGGCCTGATATCCCGGCGGTCGTGAGCGTGCTGCGCCAGCTCGGCATGGTGGTGGTTCTCCGCTTCCCGGCCGTCAGTTCCGATGGACCTTCTTGATCTTAAAGTCGGTTCCGGCGAGGACGAACCCGCCCTGTCCGTAGGCGTCGCTCAGGTAGGGGCGGATCGCGGGGGTGTTCAGCCAGGGCGAGACGTTGAGGTAGCGGGAGCTCGGGTTGTCGACGCCGAGCTCCTTCGTCGACTCGGCCAGCAGGGCGGGCAGGGCGTCCCAGTCCAGCGCCGCCATGTCCATGAGCGGCTCGTCGGGCTTCACGGTGCCGGACGGGCCGGTGCGCTTGGCGACGCCGCCGCGGTACTGCCAGGAGTCGACGGTCCTGGCGCCCGGCGCGGTGGGAATGGAGGCGAGCACGTACTCGTCGTAGACCTTCATGTCGACGAAGGTGGTGGTGCCCGTCTGCTGCTTGAGCGCGTCGACGGCCGCACGGATGCCGGCCGGGTCGATGAGGCTGCCCTTGGGCGGCGCGACCGGCTTCGGCGTGCTCGCCTTCGGGGTGGGGGTCAGGGCCACGGCGGTGCCCGCGGCCGGGGAGGCCGGTCCGGACGCGGACGGGGTGGTCGAGGGCCTGGTGTCTCCGCCCTTGCCCTCGGCTCCTGCGCCGCTCCCGTCGGGCCACCACTGGACGATTCCGAAGACGCCGGCGGCCAGGACCGCCGCGAGGATTCCGCCGAGCAGGACCGGCCGGCGGCGCGGGCGCGGCCCGGGCGGCGGGAGGGTCACGGGGACGGTGGACGCGTAGGGGTTGCCCGCGCCCGGGACGAACGGTGTCGGCAGGCCCGGCCCCGGTATCGGTACGGGGCCCAGGGCGGAACCGGCGGCCGGGGTGGCCGGCCCGAAGCTCCCGAGGTTGACCGGCGGTACCACCGGGGTGGCGCCGCCGAGAGCACTGCTCGCGCCACGGAGCAGCGCTTCCAGCTCCTCGGCGTCGGGCCGCACGGACAGGTCCCGTACCAGCAGCCGTTCGAGTACGGGTCCCAGCGGGCCGGAGCGGACCGGCGCGGGGACGGGATCGTCGAGCACGGCGACCACGGTGGCCAGGCTGGTGGCCCGGCGCAGCGGGTGCACTCCCTCGGAGGCCACGTAGAGCAGCATCCCGAGCGACCACAGGTCGGAGGCGGGCAGCCCCTCCTCGCCGCGCGCCCGCTCGGGCGCGATGTACTCCGGGGAGCCGATCAGCGCTCCGGTCGAGGTCAGCCCGGTCGCCCCGTGCAGAGCGGCGATCCCGAAGTCGGTGAGCACCGCGGAACCGGTGGGGCGCAGGAGCACGTTGGCCGGTTTCACGTCGCGGTGCAGCACCCCCTCCGCGTGCGCGGCGCGCAGCGCGGAGAGCAGGTCGAGCCCGAGGCGCAGCACGTCCGCCACCGGCAGGGGTCCGCTCTCCAGCCGGTCGGCCAGGGAGCCGCCCCGGACGAGCTCCATCACGATCCACGGATGGCCGTCCGAACCCGGCTCGGGCTCCACGATGTGGTGGATGGTGACCACGTTGGGGTGGGCGAGCCGGGCGAGGGCGCGGGCCTCGCGGACGGCCCGCTCCCGCAGCTGGACGACCAGCCCGGGCTGCGCCGCGGCGGTCGCCGGGTCCGGCGGCCGCACCTCCTTGAGCGCCACCTCCCGGTCCAGCGCGATGTCGCGGGCGCGCCACACCGTCCCCATCCCGCCGCTTCCGAGGGGCCGCGCGAGTTCGAAGCGCCCGTCGATCAACCGTCTGCCGGCCTCACTGCTCTCCATGGCCGGTCATCGTAGGCGCCCCCACCGACGCCGGCGCACGCGGACCGGGACGTCGACACCGCGGACACGGGCACTGACCCGGTCAGTTGCGGGAGTTGCCGAAGAGGATGCGGTAGGCGATGAGGAGGACCAGGGAGCCCGCGATGGCGGAGCCCCAGGTCGCGAGGTCGAAGAAGTCGTTCTGGATGGACCGGTCCAGGAACTTCGCCGAGAGCCAGCCGCCGGTGAAGGCTCCGGCGATGCCGATGAGGGTGGTGCCGATCAGGCCGCCCGGGTCACGACCGGGCAGCAGGACCTTGGCGATTCCGCCCGCCAGCAGTCCGAGGATGATCCAGCCGATGATGCCCATGCCCGTTCACTCCGCTTCGATGGGCGCGCGCCGTCGTGCGCGCGCCGTCCGTTCAGGTCTCGCAAGGGGAGACGCGTGAACAGGCGAAACGGTTCTCAGCCGGGCCGCCGGGAGGTGGCAAACGGCCTGAGGGCGGCCAGCGCCGCGAGGCCGAGCACCGCCGCTCCCGCGCCCGCCCCCGCCGCGAGGAATCCGCCGCGGGAGCGCCAGGACAGCACCGACAGCGTCGACTGGGCGGAGGCGAACGAGCCCGCGCTCAGCACGGATCCCACCGACGCGGCCGACAGGGCCGAGCCGATCGAACCGACCGACAGCACGCTGCCGACCGAACCGATGGAGAGGACCGAGCCCACCGAACCGATGGAGAGGATCGAGCCCTTGGAGCGGAGCGAGAGGAACGAACCATCGTCGGCAGCCATGCGGCTCATGCTGCCACACGGGCCCTCGGCGCGGCCTGGGACGCGACTTGGGGTCCCGCTTGGGGCCCGACGTGGGGCCCGGCCAGGGGGCCGGCGTGGGTCGCGGCGACCTTCGTCTGCTGCGGGGTCCGGGTGAGCAGCAGCACGCCCCGCGCCGCCGCCAGCGCCCCCGCCACGGCCAGCAGGACCCCGAACACGCCGCCCTGGATCCGCTCGCCCAGCAGGATCATGCCGATCGCGGCCGCGGCCAGCGGGTTGGTCAGGTTGACCACCGCGAGCGGGGCGCCGAGACCGCCCCGGTAGGCCCGCTGGGAGAGGAGCATCCCGCCGACGGCGAAGACCACCACGAGCAGCGCCACCGAGATGACCCGGACGCTGAGCAGGGAGCCGCCGCGGCCGCCCGCCACGGCGACGGTCTGGGTCAGGGCGGAGGCCGCCGCGGAGGCCAGTCCGGACGCCGTCGCGTGGCGCAGCCCCGTACGGGTGTCGCTCCGTGCGGTCAGCAGCATGATCACCGCGGCCGTGGCTCCGGAGACGGCGAGCGCCTCGGCCAGGGTCAGGGTCTCGTCGGGGGACGGGCCGGAGGCGGGCACCAGGAGCAGGCCGAGGCCCACGACGGTGGCCAGGGTGCCGCGCCACTCGCTGGCCACGACCCGCCGCCCGGCGCCGCGCGCACCCAGCGGTACGGCGGCGACGAGGGTGAGCGCGCCGAGCGGCTGCACCAGGGTGAGCGGCCCGTACCGCAGGGCGGCGGCGTGCAGGAGGGCGGCGGCCGCGTTGAGGCCCGCCGACCACCACCAGGCACCGTTGCGCAGGAGCGCCGCGGTGCTGCGGGCGACCTCGCGGCGGGCGAGGCGCTCCTGTGCGACGGCCGCAGCCGCGTAGGCGATGGCCGCGGCGAGGCAGAGCAGGACGGCGAGGACCGTGGCGTTCACCGGACCGCTCCTACGGGTTCCACCGGCGACCCCGATTCCACAGGCCCCACCGGCCCCATGGGCGCCGCAGGCCCCGCGGACGCCACCGGCCCCGGGCGCGGGCCCGGCACACTGCGCCGGGCGATGATCGACCGCCCGGCGGGGCGCGGGACCAGCAGCAGGGCGGCCCCGAGGAGCAGGGTGGCGACGAGGGCGTCGAGCCAGTAGTGGTTGGCCGTGCCGACGACCACGAGCAGGGTCACCAGGGGGTGCAGCAGCCACAGGGCGCGCCACCGCGAGGAGGTCGCGGCGATCATGCCGAGGGCCAGCATCAGGGCCCAGCCGAAGTGCAGCGAGGGCATCGCGGCGAACTGGTTGGCCATGGTGTCGGCGGCGGGCGCGGCCCCGTAGACGGTCGGTCCGTAGACCTGGCCGGTGTCGATCAGGTGGGCCGCGCCCAGCATCCGCGGGGGTGCGAGGGGGAAGGCCAGGTGGATGACGAGGGCCGCGCCGGTCAGGACGGCCAGGACCCGGCGGGTCCAGAGGTAGTGCGCGGGGCGGCGCAGGTAGAGCCAGACGAGGAAGAGCACGGTGGCGGGGAAGTGCACGGCCGCGTAGTAGGTGTTCGCGGTGTGCACGAGGGCGTCGCTGTGCAGGAGCACGCGCTGTACCAGGCCTTCGCCCGGCAGGTGCAGGGCGCGCTCGGCGTCCCAGACCCGGGCGGCGTTGCGGAAGGCCTCGTCCGTGCGGCCGGTGGCGAGCGTGCGGCCGTACTTGTAGACGGCGAAGAAGCCCGCCACGAGCAGGAGCTCGCGTATGAGGACGCGGCGGGCGCCCGGTCCCGCGACGCGGCCCCCGACGGGCGTGGTGTGGGAGGTCATCCCCCGGTCTCGCTTCCTGTACACAGCTGCACTGCTCACTGCACGGCTCACTGCACGACTCACAATCGACACACCAGTGTATCGATACATTCTCGTATCGATACGAGTGTGTACCGATACGCTTGCGTTCCCGTAGACTTTCACTGGAGCCCGCCGCCACGCGACCGAAAAATATCGGCCATCATGACGAGGGCCCACCCGGCCACACCTACCGGAACGCAGCACCGAGGAGAGCCGCACCATGACGTCGCCGACGCCGGAAGCCGCCCCGGCCCCCGCGCGCCGCTCCAAGATCACACCGGAGCGGGAGCAGCAGCTCTACGACGCCGTCCTCGAGCAGTTGCGCGAGGACGGGTACGAGGCGCTGACCATGGAGAAGATCGCCGCCCGGGCCGCCTGCGGAAAGTCCACGCTCTACCGGCAGTGGAAGACCAAACCGCAGCTCGTCGCCGCCGCCCTGCGCGCGGACCGGCGCGGGACCCTCGCCGCGGTGGACACCGGGACCCTGGCGGGCGACCTGCACGAGGCGGCCCGGATCGCCGCCTGCACCTCGGGCAGCGACACCCTGCTGATGCAGGCCCTCGGACACGCGGTGCTGAGCGACGAGGAGCTGAAGGCGGCCCTGCGCGAGGCCCTGGTGGGGCCGGAGCTGGCGGCGTTCGACTCGATCGTGGCGCGGGCCGTAGCCCGGGGCGAGCTCGCCCCCGGGCACCCCGCCGTGGAGTTCCTGCCGGCGCAGCTGATGGGCGTACTGCGCATCCGGCCGGTCCTGGAAGGCCGCTACGCCGACGCCGAGTACCTCGTACGGTTCGTCGACGCCTGCCTGCTGCCGGTGCTGGGCGCGGCCCCGCCGGAAGCGGACCGGGCCCCCTGAACCGGGCCCTGCGCACCAGGGCCCTCTGAACCAGCGGGCAGCCGTCCTCGATGACCGGACGGCGATCCGCTCGCGCTGCCTCGTGGGGACGGTGGCGGCGCGGCCCCCGGACCGGACGGCGGGCACTCCCTCGCGGAGTGACCGCCGACCGGTCCGTGCGGCTTTTCGTACTGCTTCCGTGTCCGCTCAGCCGCGGGCGGCGCCCATCGCCCGGGCGAACTCCTCCGGGTCGGCTTCGAAGCCCCGTACGGCCGGGTCCAGCGACCAGACCCCCGCGGCGTCGCGGGTGAACTCGGCGACCGTGACCCCGCTCGCCGCGCCGAAGCCGGCGAGGTCGTCCACCGCGAGGTCGGTGTAGCCCTCCCGGATGCGCAGCCCCTTGCCCGCGACCTCGGCGAAGGTCACCGCCGGGCCGTCGCCCGGCCGCTGGATCACCACGCCCACCACGACCCGGGTCAACTCATCGGCGATCCGGTTGAGTTCGATGGTCATGACCTCGTCGAAGCCCAGTCCCAGTCCGGTCCTGCTGTCCCGGTTCAGCGTGATGGTGCCGTCGGGCGAACGGCTGCCGAAGTGGACCAGGTGGACGGGGTTCCCGTACGGGTCTGCGGCCCGGTAGACCGCGGCGATCAGGTCGAGGTCGTGGACGGGCGCTCCCGCCGGGCTGGGATCCCACCGCAGCGCGATCTCCACCTTGGCCAGGCCCTTGCTTACTCCGCTCACCGAACTCCCCCTCCGCACACCGTCTGTTGCCCGCCCATGCTGTCACGGGTCCTGCCCCGGGGGTCGAACGACCGTACGTTCCCGGCCAGTCCGGGGACCGGACGGGGAGGGCACGGGGGCTACCAGTCGCCGTCCTGGACCGGCTTGCCCGGCCGGGGCCCGTTCCCGAGGGGAGCGACCTGCCCGGGAGCAGGCTCCGCCCACGGAGCCTCGTCGGTGCCGAGCCATTCGCCCACCGGCAGCACCTGGCCGAGGGTGCCGGAGGGGGCCAGGTCGGCGGCATTCTCGTCGTAGTAGTCGAACCACGGCAGCCCCGCCTTGGTGTAGGCGGCCCGGTCCACCGGCGACGGCGGCGGCTCCTCCCCGGTGATCCTGCGCCACGCGGGCGGGGTCACCAGGTGGACGAAGACCCGCGCGGCCGGCTCGGACGCCCACTCCTTCGCCTTGCGGTCGTCGCGGTACACCTCCTGCCGCATGGAGCCGCCGACACCGAGCCCCATCGCCGGCGCCGCCTGCGGGGCCGGCCCGCCTCCCGGCCCCCGCCGCAGCGGTCCCGCGGCCGAGGCCGGAGCGGGGACCGCGGCCGCTCCGGGAGGTCCGCCCGGCGCCGGGGCCGCCATCGGCGCCGGCATCGGCATCCCGGGAGCCCCGGCGAAGCCGCCGCCGGGATGACTGCCCGGCGGCAGGGCCCCGTACGGAATGCCGCGGGCCCGGGTGGTCCGGGCCGCCCGCTCCTGCTCCCGCCACCGCTCCAGCGCCTTCGCGCCGAGCGGGAAGGCCTGGAGCTGTACGCCGCCCGCGGTCTCCTCGCCGGTGACCTGGCCCTCCACGGTGGCGCCGAGCCCCAGCGGGACCGCGACGAACTGGCGGACCGTGCCCGTGCCCGAATTGATCCCGTCCAGCCAGGGCTGGCGCGGCAGCACGAGGTAGTTCTGCGGCCGGCGCCCGAGCGTGCCCGTCCACCGCTCGCCGGAGACGGCGCACACCTTGCCGACGCCTACCTGGAGCGCGGTGGGCTCCCGGGTGCCGCCGAAGCTGAGCCACATCGCCTCGCGCAGGTACACGGGGAGCATCACCCCGCCCTTGGCCAGCCAGTCCGCCGGAACCGTGTCCGGATAGTCCTCCACCCGCCGCAGCGGGAACTCCCCCAGGCCCGGGGGCAGATTGTGCGTACCGGTCTCCGGCAGCCGCAGCGTCCGCATGAACCGGACCTGCGCCCCCTCGCCCAGCAGCAGCGCGTTCCCCTCGACCCGTACCCCGCCTACCCCGCCCTTGGCCACGCGACCGGCTCCTCTCCCGTTCAAAACCGGATCCGCCGCAAGATCTGCCGGCGTTCCGGATCGTTACCCTCAAGATTTGCTCAGATGTCGTGACACTGCGCCCGACGAGTTCCTAGCTTCCTCATATACGCGTCCACCAGCCTCCGCGGTTCCCCGCGCCCCCGGCCGGATCCCGGTCCCGGTGCGCTCCGCGCGCTTCCGCGCGGCCCCACCCGCCGTGACCCCGCGTATCCGCGTACCCCAGGAAAGAGTGCAGCATGAAGGTTCCCCAGGCCGGCGTGATCGCCGCAGTGATCGGTCTCTCCCTGACCGCATCGGCGTGTGGCGGTGACGATGACCAGGGGACCCTCGCCGTCGGCATCAAGTTCGACCAGCCGGGCGTCGGCATGCGGGAGCCCGACGGCAGCTTCACCGGTTTCGACGTGGACGTGGCGACGTACGTCGCGAAGGAGCTCGGCTACCCGAAGGACCGGGTCGTCTTCAAGGAGGTCCTCAGCAACGACCGCGAGCTGCTGATCGAGTACAACGAGGTCCAGATCGTGGCGGCCAGCTACTCGATCAACGACAAGCGCAAGGAGAAGGTCGACTTCGCCGGACCGTACTTCCTCGCGCACCAGGACCTGATGGTCCGCGCCGACGACGCCTCGATCACCCGGGCCGAGGACCTCAACCACGCCGGCAAGCGGCTGTGCTCGGTGACCGGCTCGACCTCGGCGGAGAACGTCCGGAAGAACCTGGCCCCCAAGGCGAGCCTCCTGGAGCTCGGCGGCTACTCCGAATGCATCGTCGCCCTCAAGGACGGCCTGGTCGACGCCTTGACCACGGACAACTCCATCCTGGCCGGCTTCGCCGCCCGCAAGGGCAACGAGGGGAAGTTCCGGCTGGTCGGCCTGAACATGAGCAGCGAGAACTACGGGATCGGCATGAAGAAGGGCAGCGGCGAGCTCCAGGTCAAGATCAACAAAGCGCTCCGCAAGATGGTCGAGGACGGCACCTGGGAAGCGGCCGTGAAGAAGAACTTCGGCCCGGACTACAAGTACGAGCCGGCGCCCGCCATCACAGCGGGCAGCTGACCACCGTCGAGGCGGTGGCCGGGTCGGACCAGTCCGCGTCGAAGCGGGCGTTGACCACGTAGAGCCGGCCGCCGTGCACCGCGGCCGTCGTCGGCTCGTCGAAGCGCGGGTCGGTGATCCTCTTGACGAAGCGGGCCCGGCGGCCGTCCGTGCTCAGGGTGAACACCTCTATGGCGTAGGCCCAGTTGCGTACGACGTACAGCGTCCGCCCGTGCAGCACGAGCCCGTCGCCGTTGCGCACGGAGCCGCCGTCCAGCACGGTCCGGGTGGCGGCGCCGGTGCGGGGGTCCACGCGGAACAGCGCCTCGGCGGTGTCGTGCACCACGAGCAGGGCCCGGCCGTCGGGGGTCCGCTCGATCCCGTTGGCGCCCCAGTACTCCCCGCCGGGCGGTACCGGCTCCCACTCACCGCCGAGCCGCAGGCTGCGGGGGGCCGCGCCGGGGCCGGTGAGGTCCCGGCCGACGGGCAGGAAGTACAGGACGTCCGCGAAGGAGTCGGTGAACCAGGCGCCGCCGCACGCGACGACGGCGTCGTTGACGAAGCCGGTGCCCGTCGTGGCCTGGTGGGTGGCCAGAACCCGCCCGTCCTTGGCGTCGACCACCCGGATCTGCCCACTGAATCCGCCCGCGACGAGCAGCCGGCCGTACGGGTCGAGCTTCATGCCCACCGACATCGGACCCTCGCCCCGGGTGATGATCCGCCCGGCGCCGGTGGCGAGGTCGAAGCGGTAGACCGAGCCGTCGATCAGTGAGCCCGTGTAGGCCGTGCCGTGCGCGGAGACGGCGATCCCCTCGGGCTGGAAGCCCGGCGGGATCGCCACCGCACCGGGTCGCGGCGGCCGGGCCGCGTCCTGCGCCCCGGCCGCATCCTGCGCCTGCGCGAGCGGCGCCCCGGCTCCTACGAGCGCGGCGCCTCCCAGCGCCGCCGCCGCACCGATGAACCCTCGCCGTCCCCAGCTTCCCGTCATGGCTGACCCTCTCAACTGCCGTATGCAATAGGTGGGTTGAGCTCCGCAGCTCCACACCCCACCACATCGCGCGCGCTCCGCGGCAGTCCCCGGCAGCACCCGGCCGGGATCCTTCACAAGGGGACGGCGGAGCTCAGCCTCCCGAAACGGGAGCCTTGACGCGCAGGACCGTCAGGAACTCCCGCATCCAGGCGGAGTGGTCGGGCCAGGCCCGGGCCGATACGAGCGTGCCGTCGACCACGGCCTCGGAGTCCTCGAACGCGGCGCCGGCCGCCTTCATGTCCAGCTCCAGCGCGGGATAGGCCGTGACCCGGCGGCCGTCGAGCGCGCCGGCCGCGGCCGTGATCAGCGGGCCGTGGCAGATCTGCGCGATCGGCTTGTCGTCCCCGGCGAAGGCCGCCAGGATCCGCCGCACCTCGGGGTCGTTGCGCAGGTACTCCGGGGCGCGTCCGCCGGGCACGACCAGGGCCACGTACTCCCCCGGGTCCACGTCGGCGAAGGCGATGTCGGCGGGCCAGGTGTACCCGGGCTTCTCGGTGTAGGTGTCGAAGCCGTCCTCGAAGTCGTGCACGACGAACCGCAGCTTCTTCACCGCCGGCGCCGCGATGTGGACCTCGTACCCCTCCTCGATCAAGCGCTGGTAGGGGTAGAGGACTTCGAGGGATTCCGCCGCGTCGCCGGTCACGATGAGGATCTTCGGTGCCATGGGCTGCTCCTGGTCGGTCTGTTCACGGTGTGGCCTCCGCCACCGTGCCCGCGCCGCCCCGCCCTGCATAGGGAATCTTGCGCCAATCACCCGCACGCGCCGCCCGCATGACGCGCGTAGAAAATCCTGCCTCCCGACACGTGCTTTTTACCTGTAGGGCACATGACAATGTGAATCTCGCTCTGCCACCTGATGCCCCGCCAATTCCCCGGGCGGGGGCGGTGCGTGTGGAGAGGTACCCCCACGTGATGAGAATCTCGCGCCTTACTCCCTGGGCAGCCGGCCTCGCGGCCGTCTCCCTCATATGGCTCCCGGCCTCCGCCACGGCCGGCCAGCGGCACGAGGCCGCCCCCGCGGCGGCTGCGGCCTCCGGCTCCGTTCCGGCCTCCGCCTCCGCCGTCGACACCTACTACGCCTCCGCCGAGGGCAAGACGGGCGCCGCGCTCAAGACGGCGCTGCACAACATCATCAAGAACCAGTCCAAGGTGAACTACGACGGCGTGTGGAACGCCCTCAAGGTCACCGACCAGGACCCCGCGAACCCCAACAACGTCATCCTGGTCTACTCGGGCCGCTCCCAGTCGAAGTCCACCAACGGCGGCGGCGTCAACGACTGGAACCGCGAGCACGTCTGGGCCAAGAGCCACGGCGACTTCGGCACCGCCACCGGCCCCGGGACCGACCTGCACCACCTCCGGCCGGAGGACGTCACCGTCAACAGCACCCGCGGGAACAAGGACTTCGACCTGGGCGGCGGCCCGGTCTCCGAGGCCCCCGGAAGCCTGACCGACGGCGACTCCTTCGAGCCGCGCAACGCGGTCAAGGGCGATGTCGCGCGCATGCTGCTCTACATGGCCGTGCGCTACGAGGGCGGCGACGGCTTCGCCAACCTGGAGATGAACGACAAGGTCAACAACGGCAGCGCGCCCCTCTTCGGCCGGATCAGCCTCCTGAAGCAGTGGAACCTGCAGGACCCGCCGGACGCCTTCGAGCAGCGCCGCAACCAGGTCATCTACGACACCTACCAGCACAACCGGAACCCGTTCATCGACCACCCGGAGTGGGTCAACTCCATCTGGTAGCCGCGCCCCGCCCTCCCGGTGCCCCCGCCCTACTGGTCGCCGAGGGCCATCCACTTGTCCGGGGCCGCGAGCGGCTCGAAGCCGGCCCTGGCGTACACCTCGTGGGCGTCCGCGGTCGCCAGCATGATCCTCCGCAGCCCGTACGGGGCGAGGTGGTCCCGTACCGCCCCCGCCAGGGCGGTGCCGAGCCCCTTGCCCCGCACGCCCCGGTCCACGTAGACGTCGCAGAGCCAGGCGAAGGTGGCGCGGTCGGTGACGATGCGCGCATAGGCCACCTGGAGGCCCGACACGGCGTCGTAGACCCCGTAGTTGAGCGATCCCCCGATGGCGGCTTCCTGCTTCTCCCGGCTCCGCCCGAGCGCCCAGTAGGCGTCCCCGGACAGCCACCGGTGGATCAGCTCCCGGTCGAGGCGGCCGGGGTCGGTGGAGATCTCGTAGCCCTCGGGCGAGGGCAGTGCGCTGTGGTCCATGCCCCGCATCCAAGCAAAGCGGACGGGCCCCGGCCAGCGGGTTTCGCGGGGCGGCCCCCTGCGGCTACAGCCGGTCGGCCAGGGCCTTGAAGGCCGGCCAGTCCAGGGCCGGGGTGCGGGAGTCCCAGACCTTCTGGGCCAGGGCGGCGAGCGGGAGCCGGATGCCGGCCGCGACCTGGGCCTGGGTCTGGGCTCCGGCCAGATCGCACCAGACAGCGAGGCGTGCGCCGAGGATCTGCCCGGCGTACCGCGCGGGCACGGCGGTGGTGCCGCGCAGGACGAGCGGGGTCCACTGCTCGTAGATGCGCCGGCCGTCGGGGTACGTGAACTGGTTCGGCTCCCCCAGCACGTAGTAGAGGTACTCGTCGTTGAGGTTGACGACCTCGCGGCCCTCGCGCAGGTATTCCAGCGGGGGCCGGGCCCCGATCTCCTTGCCCGTCCAGTACTCGACCTGGATGTCCCGGGCGGGCTGGGCGATCCCGCCCGCGAAGAAGCCGTCGTTCCAGGCCGACGGTGCCCGGCCCGCCGAACCGACCACGTCCGCACGGTCGTTCAGCCAGCCCGTGGCCAGGTCCTGGACCCGGGCGGTGGGCCCGTACCGCTGCCGGGCGGCGGCCGTCAGCTGCGGGAAGGAGGTCTGCGGATCGCGGTAGGTGAGCGCCTGGTACTCGTCCGCGCCCACGTTCCAGAAGGCGCCGGGGAACAACGGCAGGTACTCCCGCAGGAGTTCGTCCACGAGCTTCGCCGCGGCCGGGTTCGCGATGTCCACGGCCCCCTTGACCGCCCTGCCCTGCGCGTCGCGCAGTTGCAGCGCGGGGTAGGCGCGCAGGACCGCTCCGAGGTGTCCCGGCGAGTCGATCTCGGGGACGACGGTGATGTGCAGCCGGGCGGCGAGCGCGGTGATCCCGCGTACCTGCGCCTTGGTGAGGTGGGGGGTGGAGACGATCTCGGGATGGGTGTCGGACTCGATCCGGAAGGCCTGGTCGTCGGAGAAGTGCAGCCCGAGCTGGTTGAGCTTCAGGTCGGCCATCTCGCGCAGCCGGTCCTCGATCCAGTCCGGGGTGAAGTGCTTGCGGGCGATGTCGAGGTTGAGCCCGCGCTGCGGCTTGGCGGGGGCGTCCCGCACGGTGCCCTCCGGGGCCGAACCGCCGCCGCTCACCGTCTGTTTGAGGGTGCGGGTGCCGTAGAAAACCCCGGCCTGGTCGGGTCCGGTGATGCGGACCTGCCCGTCGTTCACGGTGAGGGTGTACGACTCGGGCGCGCCGGATCCCTTCGCCCCGAGGGCCAGTTCCACGTCGCCCTTGCGCGGGGTCGCCGACTCGGCGAATCCGATGCGCAGTTCTCCGGCCAGCAGCTTTCCCTCGTCCGCGAGGGCGGCACTGTCTCCCGGCGGTACGACGACCCGCGCCTCGGGGCCGGGCCGCCAGCCGGGGCCGTGGGCCGGCACGTGTTCCCGCACGGCCGGGACGGTGCGCGGGGCGGTGGACAGCGGGAAGGTCGGCGTCGGCGAGGGCGTCGGGGGCTGCGCGCCAGAAGAGGCCGGGGTGGCCGCGGGGGCCGTCGCGCTCGGCGGGGTGGTCGCCGCCGCGACCGGGGCCCGGGCGTCCCCCGAGCCGGAGGTACCGGACGCACAGCCCGGGACGGCGGCAAGGGTGACCAGCGCGGCGACCGTTGCCGTCGCGATGACGTGGCTCCGCCTGTTCCGCTTCGTTTGCCGCATCATGCACCTGTCCCCCGTACCAACGTGGCACGGGGGACGGCGCTGCGCGACCGGGGCGGAGGATCAGGCGAGGACGCCGAGCGCGGACTCGGCGAAACCGTGGTCCTGGGCCGGGGCCCCGCCGCCGACGCCGATGGCTCCGACCAGCCGGCCGTCGCGGTGGACCGGAAGCCCGCCCGCGATGAACAGCAGCGGCCGGTCCAGGGCGGTGGGCAGGGTGTGGAAGGGGGCTCCGGGCTGGACCGCCTCAACGAGATCGGCGGTCGGGGCGTCCAGCTGCAGTGCGGTGAAGGCCTTGCGGGTGCTGGTCTCGCCCGAGATCAGGACGGCCCGGTCGTCGCGCCGGAAGGCGAGCGGGTGGCCGCCCGCGTCGAGCACGGTGACGCTGACGGCGACCCCGGCCGCTCCGGCGGCGGCCGTGGCGGCGGCGACGAGCGCCTCGGCGTCCGCGGTGGTCAGGGGGTGGACGGCGGTACGGGCGGCGGCGGGGGTGGGGGTGGACATGCGGGTCTCCAGTGACGTGGGGGGGGTGGGTGCAGTGAGTGCGGGGGCGGTACGAGGCGTGGTGGATCAGTGGTGGGCGGGGACGGCGGCGGGGGTCGCCGCCGGGGCGCCGGCCGCGATGACCCGGCTGCCGCCTTCGCCGCCCGCGCGGGTCCCCGTACGCCGTTCCAGGGCTCCGGACACCAGGGCGAGGGCCAGGGCGGAGGCGGCCAGGGCCGCGCCGACCCAGTTCGGGGCGGTCCAGCCGAGTCCGGCGGCGATGACGAGTCCGCCGAGCCAGGCGGCGAGGGCGTTGCCGAGGTTGAAGGCGCCGATGTTGACGGCGGAGGCCAGGGTGGGGGCGCCGGCGGCCTGGTCGAGGACCCGCTTCTGCAGCGGCGGCACGGTGGCGAAGCCGAGGGCCCCGATGAGGAAGAGGGTGACGGCGGCTCCGGCCCGGGTGTGGGCGGTGAGGGTGAAGGCGGCCAGGACCACGGCGAGCGCGCCCAGGGAGGTGTAGAGCATCGGCATCAGCGCGCGGTCGGCGAAGCGTCCGCCGACGAGGTTGCCCGCGACCATGCCGAGGCCGAGGAGGACGAGCAGCCAGGTGACGGAGGTGTCGGCGAACCCGGTGACGTTGGTCATCATCGGGGTGATGTAGGTGATGGCGGCGAAGACCCCGCCGAAGCCGAGGACGGTCATCCCCATCGCCAGGAGCACCTGGACGTTGCGGAACGCGGCCAGCTCGTGGCGGATCCGTACGCCCTCGGGGCGGGGCAGGTCGGGGACGAGCCGGGCGATGCCGAGCAGGCCGAGGAGGCCGAGGGAGGCCACGATCAGGAAGGTGACGCGCCAGCCGAGGTGCTGGCCGACGAGGGTGCCGAGCGGGACGCCGACGACGTTGGCCACGGTGAGGCCGGTGAACATCATGGCGATGGCTCCGGCCTTCTTCTCGGGGGCGACGAGCTCGGCGGCGACGACCGCGCCGATGCCGAAGAAGGCGCCGTGGGCGAGGGAGGCCACGACCCGCCCGGCGAGCATGACGCCGAAGACGGGGGCCAGCGCGGAGACCACGTTGCCGACGACGAAGAGGCCCATGAGCAGCATCAGCATGCGTTTGCGCGCGATGCGGGTGCCGAGCACGGTCATCAGCGGGGCGCCGAGGACCACGCCGAGGGCGTAGCCGGTGACCAGGAAGCCGGCGGTGGGGATCGAGACGCCGTACGTTCCGGCGACCTCGGGGAGCAGGCCCATGATCACGAACTCGGTGGTGCCGATCCCGAAGGCGCCGATGGCGAGTGCGAGGAGTGCGAGAGGCATGAGGGGGGTGCCCTTCAGGGGAGGGTGCGTGTGCTGCGCGGCCGGGCGGTAATGACCACGGCGGGTTGCCTGCGTCCACATTAATTGCAGACGCGGGATATTTGCAAGCGCGGGCAATTGCAGACGTGCCCTACCCTGGAATCACACGCCTTCGAGGAGGAAGCCCATGACGGCCACGGACAGCGCACTCACCGCCCTCTCCCAGGGCTGGTGCGCCCTCTCCCTCCTGCACGGGCGGATCGAGACGCACATCGAGCGCGCGCTCCAGGCGGGACACGACCTGAGCGTGCGCGAGTACTCCCTGCTCGACGTCCTCAGCCGCCAGCACAGCGGACCCGGCGGCCACCTGCGCATGCACCAGGTCGCGGACGCGGTCGTACTCAGCCAGAGCGCGACGACCCGGCTGGTGAGCCGGCTGGAGGACCGCGGGCTGCTGAGCCGCTACCTGTGCGACACCGACCGCCGGGGCATCTACACCGACGTCAGCCCGGCCGGCCTGGCGCTCCTGGCCGAGGCCCGCCCCACCAACGACAACGCCCTGCGCGAGGCCCTGGACGAGGCGGCGCTCCGGCCCGAACTCGCCCCGCTGGTGGCCGCCGTGAAGAACACCCCGGCCTAGGCCGGGCCTTGTCCTCCGCTCCCGGGCCGCGGCCGGATCCCCGGCCGGCGCGTCCGGGTCCGCGGGGCGGGGACCGGAAGGGGGGCGGCGGACCCGCCCTCCTGGAGCACCTCCCGCGCGACGGCCACGAGGGCGACCACCTTCTCCCAGAACGGGGCGTAGCACTCGTTGAACCGCTGGATCGCGTCGGTGTCGCCCCCGATCATGTCCTCCAGCGCCTGGTAGCTGTCGGACGTCGACCGCCGCAGCCGGTCGGCGGCGGCCGCGACCTCCGCCGGCCCCTCCAGCTCCACGATGCGCACGAGGTGGCGCAGCAGCGCGTAGGCGTCGCGCAGCCGCAGGCGCAGCTCCTTGAGCGCTGCCGTGCGCGCGTCGGGATCCGGGTCGGCGTGGGCGTCGTTGACCTTCCAGTACAGGTCGCCCATCTTCTGCGCCTGCTCGATGACGTCCGCGTAGGCGTTGCGCCGCGCGGTGCGCCGCTGGTCCGTCCGCTGGACGGCGGCGGTCGTCTCGGCCTGGATCCGGGCGGCCCGGGCCGTGCCCCGGCTGGTCACCCAGCTCGCGAGCACGGCCGTACCCGCGGTGAGGACGCCCACCCAGAGCGTGTTGTCGGCCATGGC
Source organism: Streptomyces sp. TBY4 (assembly GCF_024213195.1). GTDB lineage: Bacteria > Actinomycetota > Actinomycetes > Streptomycetales > Streptomycetaceae > Streptomyces. The sequence goes on from NZ_JANAVF010000001.1 coordinate 196,461, forward strand.
GCCCATTGTCGTGCCGGGTAGGGGGTTTGCGAAGGGCGCATCCCCCGGAACGGGCCTACGTCCGCCCCGCCCGGATCCGCCGGGCCAGTACCTGGCCCGGCCAGGTCCCGGAGAGGAAGGGGTCGGTGCGGGTGAAGCCGTTGCGCTCGTAGTACGCGACCAGTTCGCCCCCGCCTCCGGCCCAGCAGTCCACCCGCAGCAGCTCCACTCCGGCCCGCCGGGTCTCCTCCGCGGCCCGGGCCAGCAGCGCGGCGCCGATGCCCTGGCCGGCGTACCGGCGGTCGGAGACCAGCAGCCGGACGTACCGCTCGGGTTCCGCGGCCGGTGCGATCATCGGCATCTTCGGGCTGGGCCCGGTGTCCAGCACCAGGGCTCCGACGGGCACCCCGTCCCGTTCCGCGATGTACGGGGAGTTCTCGGTCGTGTACCGCTGGACCCGCTCCACCCCGCCGGGGATCCGCGAGTACGGGGTCGTGCCCCACTGCTCGGTGTTGCCGCGGGCGTTCATCCAGGCCACCGCGGAGTCGAGCATGGCCAGGACGGCCGGTACGTCCGCCGGGCCTCCCGGCCGGATCCGTATGCCGTGTGCGTCGTCGTTCATGGGGCGAGCCTAGGCGCTGCCGCGGCACCGGCAGGTGCACCGGCATTCAGCGCGCGGAACTCGGTGGGCGTGAGCCCGTACGCCTCGCGGAACGAGCGGCTGAAGACCTCGGACCGGCCGAAGCCCCAGCGGGAGGCGATGGACTGCACGGGCTGGGCGGCGAGTTCGGGCCGGCCGAGGTCGGCGCGGCACTGTTCCAGCCGGCGTCGGCGGATCCGGGCCCCGACGCTCTCCCCCTGCCCCTGGAAGAGCTGGTGGAGGGCGCGCACCGAGATGTTGTGGCGGGCCGCGATGGCGGGCGGCGCCAGCTCCGGGTCGCCGAGGTGGTGCTCGATGAAGGCGTGGACGCGCCGCAGGAGGACCTCCGAACGGGCTTCGGCGGGCATCCGGTCCTCGGCGTCCAGGTGCTGGGCCAGACAGGCCGTGACGAGGTCGACGGCGACCGAGCCGAGCCGGGTCAGCTCCTCCGGCTCGCATTCGGCGGCGTGGTCCTCCAGGGCGGTCATGAAGGAGGCCAGGATCGCCGCGATGCCCCGGTCCCCCGGTATCCGGCGGGCCAGCAGCCGCTCCAACCGCTCGGGGCGCAGGGGCAGTACGTCCCGGGGCAGCATCAGGATGGTCGCCCGCACCTGGCCGCCGTCCGCGTGCATCGTGTTGTCGGAGGGCCGCGAGGTGTCCCACAGCATGAGGTCCCCGGCCCCGACGGTGCACGCGTTGCGGTGCTGGGACATCGAGGTGACGCCCCTGCGCAGCAGGGCCAGTTGGTACTGCTGCGGATCGCCGCGCCGGATCAGTGCGGCGGTCCGCCGCGAACGCAGGGGCGACAGGGCGAACTTGGAGGCGCGCAGGTCCCCCAGGTCCACGACGGCGGCCTCGCCCTGGAAGTCGGCCGGCCGCTCGCTGCTGAGGGCGGCCGGCATCACCTCGCGCGAGATGATGTCGGCGTACCAGTCGAACCGCTCCCCCGCCGGCACCCCGCCCGACGACACCACTGACCACATCCCGCCCCCTCCGTTCGCACTCCCCGGCAGGATCCAAGGATGCACGGACGCGGGGGCGCGGACGTGGCCAACGGATTTCCACCGGCACGGGGTTGGAGTCCGCGGGTTCCGGCCCGTCAGCGGCGGCCCGGCGAAGCCGTGGGCGGCGGGGACGAGTACGAGGGCACGGCCGCCGAGGTCCCCGGCGGAGCCGAGGGGGAGGAACTCGGCCGCGGTGCACCCGTACCGGACCCCGGCCCCCTCGAGGGACTCACGGTGGGCGCGTGCGACATCGAGGGCATGGCGGAAGGCGGGATCAGCGAGGCGGACGGGACGGGCGACGGAACGGGCGACGGGGTCGCACCGTCCGGAGCGGGCCCCGGATCCGGGCCGGTCGGTGACACCGACGGCGGCGCGGCCGGCGGCACCGGTACCGGGCCCTGGCGGACCGGGGCGTCCGGAGCCATGACGACGTACCCCACGGCCACCGCGGCGGCCGCCGCAAGCCCCGCCAGGGGCAGCGTGAAACCGCGCGGCCAGGCCCACGGCAGGCGCCGCACCCCCGGCCCCGGCGGCTGGGCCGGGCGCAGGTCGCGCACGGTGATCCCGGCGGCGCGGGCGTCCAGGGCCTGCCGCAGCCGGTACTCGACCGGCCGCGCGGCGGGCGGCTCCTGTCCATGCGTCATATCCGACCCTCCAGAATCCGTTCCAGCGCGTCCAGCCCGCGGCTCGCGTTCGACTTGACCGCCCCCCGGCTGATCCCCAGCGTCTCGGCGATCTCCGCCTCGCTGAGGTCGGCCCAGTAGCGCAGCACCAGGACCTGCCGCCGCCTCGGCGTCAGCCGCCCCAGCGCGGCGAGCACCTCGCGGTGCGCCTCGTCGAGGACCACGGAGGCCTCGGCGGAGGGTACGTCGGCGGGTGCCTGCGGTATCCACGCGCGGGCGGTCCGGCGGCGGCGCAGGACGGAGCGGGCCGTGTTGACGACGGCGGTGCGCAGGTAGCCGAGGGCGTTGTCCACCTCCGTGATCCGCTCGCCGTGGCGCCGGTACAGGGCCGTGAAGGCGTCCTGCACCACGTCCTCGGCGGTGCCCAGATCGTCCACCAGCAGCACCGCCAGCCGGACCATCGACAGCCGGTGGGCGTGGTAGAGCTCGGTCACGGTGGGCGGCGGGCCGCCGCCCTCGGCGGGGTGGCCGTACGTGTACCCGTGCCGGTGCGGGTACACGGGCGCGGCCGGGGCCTGCGCGGCGGAGGTGCGCTCGCGGCGCAGCAGGAACGCCCACAAGCCCCGCCGCGGCCGGTCGAAACCGGTCGCGACGGGGCCCAGGGGCTGTGCGAGGTGGAGCACGGGGGTCCTCAGCCGTTGGCGCGGCGCCGCACGGCGTACAGGGTCCCGGCCCCTGCGGTGATCAGCACGGCGGCCCCGGCGCCGAGTGCGGCGTTGGTGGCGGAGGAGCCAGTATGCGCGAGCTCGGGCGCGTCGGGCGAGGTGGGGGAGGCGCTCGGGACGGGGGCCGGCTTCGTGCCCGGGGGCAGGCTCGCCGAGGGCTGCGGAGCGGACGGGACCGCGCTGGGCGTCGCACTCGGGGGCAGGCTCACCGAGGGCTGCGGCTTCGGGGCCGTGGGGGCCGAGGGGGACACGCTCGGCGCGGTCGTCGCCGGTGCGGGCGCGGGGGCGGTCGGCGAGGCGGACGACCCCTGTGCGGCGGAGGCCGGCCCGGCCAGCGCGAGGGCCGCGCCGGCGGCGGCGACGGCGAGGGCCGCCGCCCTGCGGACGGACAGCGGGGCGCGCTTCAGGTTCTTCACGGTGGTTCTCCACGGTCGGCTGCGGGGCGCGGGTTCACGCCCTTCACCCCCGCACGACGCGCGAGTGCCCGGGAGGTTGCCGCCGTTCCCGAAAAACTTTTCACGCCCCCGGGCCCCCGGTCTGCCGCAGCCGCCGCAGGGCCGTGCCGATGACGGCCACGCCCTCCTCGATCTCCCCCGCCGGGCCCGCCGCGTAGCCGAGGACCAGGCCCGGGGGGCCCGGGGTCATCCGGTGCCAGGACAGGGGGTGCGCCTTGACCCCGAGCTCCAGGGCCGCGGCGGCGAGGGCCGTGTCGTCGAAGCCCCCGGCGTCGGCCCCCTCGAAGGTGACCATCAGGTGCAGCCCGGCCGCCGCTCCGTGCACCCGCGCGCCGGGCAGTTCGGCGGCGATCGCGCGGAGCATCGCGTCCCGGCGGGTCCGGTGGCGGCGGCGTACGAAGCGCAGGTGGCGCTCCAGCTCCCCCGAGGCCATCAGCCGGGCCAGCACCAGCTGGGCGAGGACCGGATTGCCGAGGTCGGCGTAGCGCTTGGCCTCGATGACGGCGTCCAGCCGGCGCGGCGGGACCAGCAGCCAGCCCAACCGCAGGGCGGGGGCGAGGAGCTTGGAGACGCTTCCGGTGTAGCAAACAGCCTCCGGGAGCAGGGCCCGCAGGGCGGGTACGGGGGCACGGTCGTAGCGGTGTTCGGCGTCGTAGTCGTCCTCGATGACGACCCCGCCCGCCGCCGCCCAGCCGAGGAGCTCGCGGCGGCGTTCCCCGTCGAGGACGACCCCGGTCGGGAACTGGTGCGCCGGTGTCAGCACCACCGCCTGGGCCGGTCCGGCCGCCAGGGCGGCGGTGTCGATGCCGCCCCCGTCCACCGGTACGGGCAGGATCTCCATGCCCCCGTGCTCGAGTTGCTGCCGCGCCCCCAGCGAGCCGGGATCCTCCACCGCGACGCGCCGTACGCCCTCCGCGCGCAGCACCTGGGCCAGCAGCCCCAGCGCCTGGGCCACGCCCGCCACCACGACCACCTCGTCGGGGGCGGCGCGGATCCCGCGGTTCAGGGCGAGCCAGCCGACGATCGCCTCGCGCAGGGCGGGGGCGCCCTGCGGGTTCCCGTAGCCGAAGTCGGCGGGGGTGAGCTCGGCGAGGACCCGGCGCTCGGCCTGGAGCCAGGCCGTGCGCGGGAACGCGGTCAGGTCGGGCGCCCCGGGCGAGAGGTCGATCCGGCACGGGGCGGCGCGCAGCGCGTCGACGAGTCCGCCCCGCGGCCCCGGGGTGAACGGGCCGGCCGGGGACCCGGCCGGGGACGTGGATCCGGGCCCGGCGGGCCGGGCCGGGGGCGGCCGCTCGGTCACCGGGGCGGCCACCACGACCGTCCCCGCACGCCCGCGGCCGGCCACCTGGCCGGTCTCCGCCAGCCGCTGGTAGGCCTCGGTGACCAGTCCCCGGGAAACCCGGAGCTCCGCGGCGAGGACACGGCTGGCGGGGAGCCGGCTGCCGACGGCGAGCGTGCCGTCGGCGATGGCGGCGCGCAGGCGGTCGGCGAGCCAGTCGGTACGGCCGCCCGCCGGGGCCCGGCCGATGTCGAGCTGGAGGAAGTCCGACCCTGCCGCTCCGGACCGGACCAGTTCGGACCCCTGGACCGCGCTCTCTTTGGACCTGTCCACGGGTCCATTGTGCCGCGAGGCTCGACGGTATGAGCACCTCACCTCCTCCGCACCCGTCGCCCCCTTCGCCCCGTCCGTTCCGCGACCTCGCCCCCGGCATCGTGGGCATGGCCCTCGTCGGCAGCAGCGTCACCGTCTCCCGCTCCCTCGTGGACGCCCCGCTCTTCGGCGTGCAGGCCGTCCGGTACGCGGTGGCCGCGCTGCTCCTGTTCGGCCTGGCCCGGCTCGCCCGGGTGCGGGTCAGGGTTCCGCGCGGCCGGGAGTGGCTGTGGCTGGCCGGGGTCGCCGCGACCGGGCTGGTGCTGTTCAACGTGGCGGTCGTACGGGGCGTCGCGCACGCGGAGCCGGCCGTGATCGCGGTCGCCGTGGCCTGCGTACCGGTGCTGCTCGGAGTGATCGGGCCGCTGCTGGAGGGCCGCGGACCCAGCCGCCGGGTGCTGCTCGCCGCGCCGGTGGTCGTGGCCGGGGCGGTGCTGGTGGAGGGAACGGGCCGGACGGACGCGGCCGGGGTGGGCTGGGCCGCGCTCGCGCTGGGCTGCGAGGCCGGGTTCACCCTGCTCGCGGTGCCGGTGCTGCGGCGGCACGGGGCGTGGGGGGTGTCGCTGCACGCGGTGTGGATGGGGGCGGTGATGCTGGCGGTGCTCACGGTGTGCGTCGAGGGGACCGCCGGGCTCGTATCGGTGAGCCCGCGCCAGTGGGCCGCCGCGGGCTACCTCGCGGTGATGGTGACGGCGGTGGCCTTCCTCCTCTGGTACCGCACGGTGGCCGCGGTGGGCTCCGGCCGGGCCGGGCTGCTGACCGGGGTGGCCCCGCTCGCGGCGGCGGGCGCGGGAGCCGTCACCGGCGGCGGGGTACCGGGACCGGCGGTGTGGCTGGGCCTGGCCGTGGTGGTCGCCGGGCTGGCGGCGGGGCTCCGGCCGGAGCGGGCCCCGGCCGGTCCGGCGGGCACGCAGTCCTCGGTGCCCGCCACGCCCTCGCTGCCCGCGCCGGTCGCGCGAAAGCCTCGTAACGCCCATGAGTCCGCGTCCCCTTGAGCACGCCCCGCCTTGTGGATCACAATCCGCAGATGGCGACGCCTCCGTACAGCAGCTGGATGCGGTACTTCTCCCCGACCGCCAACCACCGCCGGCTCGGTCTGGTGTGCCTCGGTGTCGGGGTGCAGCAGGGCCTGCTGCCGGTGGTCGGGCCGCGCGTGCTCGACCACCACGTCGCGGTGGTGGTCTGCGCCGGCCGGGGCTGGTTCAGCCACGGCGGGCGGGCTCCGCAGCCGGTGACGGCCCCGGCGCTGCTGTGGCTGGTGCCCGGGGTGGAGCACCACTACGGCCCCGATCCGCGGACCGGCTGGGACGAGTGCTTCGTGGATTTCGCCGGCCGCAGCGTGGAGGCGTACGCCGACCTCGGCTACCTCACCCCCGACCGGCCGCTGGTGCCGCTCAGCGATACGGCCGGGGTGCGGCACGTGGTCGACGGGATCGTACGGGCGGCCCGGCTCGGCGGCCCCCTCCTGGAGGTGGAGGCCGCCGCGGCCGTGCACGGGCTGCTCGTGGCGCTGCGCTACGCCCGGGCCGGGGTGTCGCGGCAGGGGGACACCGTGATGGACACCCTGGCCCGGGACGCGCTGCTGCCGATCTCGGTGGCCGAGCACGCCGCCCGGCTCGGGATGAGCCTTCCCGAACTGCGCGGGGCGGTCCGGGGCAGTACCGGGGAGGGGGTCAAGGAGTACCTCCTCGGCATCCGCCTGAGCCGGGCGAAGGAGCTGCTGGCCCGGACCGACCTGCCGGTCGCCGGGGTCGCCCGGCGGGTCGGTTACGAGGACGCCGCCTACTTCAGCAGGCTGTTCAGCCGCCGAGTGGGCGTGGCGCCCGTCCGGTTCCGCCAACAGCAGTCGGTGCAGCAGCAGTCCGCGCGGCGGACCCTGTCCCCCGTCACGGCAGGTAGCCGATGTTGAGTTCCGCGACCGCCGTCCACGGATTGCCCGAAACCTCCCTCGTGGCCTTGAGCTTCACGTAGCGGGCGGTGCGCGCCGTGAAGGCGACGTCCTGCTGCGCGGTGGTGTTGGTGAAGGTGCCGGAGGCGGCCGCGGTGCCCCAGGTGACCCCGTCCGTGGACGTGAGGACCTGGTAGTCGGCGATGCGCCCGTTGCTCTGCGTCTGCCGGGGCAGGTAGTGCAGGGCGGAGACGTTGTACGAGGCGCCGAGGTCGAGGGTGATCTCGTGCGGCATCGGCGCGGTGGCCTGGTACCACTGGGTGTGCCAGATGGTGGCACTGTCGCCGTCGAGCACGTTGGCGGCGGCGCCGTTCTCGCCTGCCGTCTCCTGGCTGTCGACGGCCTTGACGCTCATCTGCGCCTGCGGGACGAGCAGTTCGCCGCCACCCCCGGTGCCCAGGTCGTCGATGGCGAGGTCGTCGAGGATGAAGTCGGCCTCGTTGTGGGAGCCTTCGCCGGTGACCTTCCGCAGGCCGATCCAGGCGTCGGTCCCCGCGGTGAAGGTCTTGGTGAAGGTGGTGGCCGCCCTGGCCTGGTTCAGCGCGGTGGCCGTCTCGGTGCTGCCGGAGCCGGTGATGAACTGGTAGTCGCCGCTGAAGCCGTTCTCGTAGCTGAAGGTGACCTTGTACGAGCGGCCGGGGGTGAACCGCAGGGTCTGCGGGAGGGTGCGGTAGACCAGGCCCTGCCGCTCCTCGTGCGACTTCAGCGAGTTCTGCCCGCTGATCACGTCGTCGACCAGCTTTCCGTTCCATCCCGCCTGGGTGTACGGGGCGTTGCGCTGGGCGATGTGGGTGCGCGGGTCGGTGGCCGAGCCGCCGGCGCCGCCGAAGGCGAAGGGGCCCCAGCCCGCGTCGACGTTCTCGAAGTCCTCGGTGAACCAGTGGCCGTTCAGCGGGGTGCGGGCGGATCGGACCACCCGTACGTCGTCCAGGTAGACGGTGCCGGAGCCTGCGGCCGCGGACAGCTTGAGGGTGGCGGCGGACTGCCCGGCCGGCACGTCGAAGAGCACCTTCATGCGCTGCATCTTGGTGCCGTTCTTCTCGCTGCCGCCGAGGCTGTTGGTCAGCGTGGAGGAGTCGGCGTGGACGGAGGCGGCCGTGCCTCCGGCCGGGGTCACGGTGAGGGTGGTGGCGCGGCCGGCCGGGGTGGAGACCCAGACGGAGGCGGCGTAGGTGCCGGGGGCGAGCCCGGTGAGCTGCTGGGAGACGGCGGGCGCGGTGCTCGCGGCCATCGTGAGCTCGTTCTGCCCCTGGGCGTTGCGGGCGACGGCGGCGCCGGTCCCGGTGACGTTCCAGGCGTTCAGGTTGCCGGAGAAGAAGGAGGGGTCCTTGACGGGGGTGCCCTCGCCCCACTTCGGGTCGGCCTGGGCGGGGGCGGCGCCGTTGGTGACGACGTAGGCGGTCCTCGCGGCGGCGTTGAGGGTGACCTGCCCGCCGGTGACGGCCAGGTCTCCGACCAACTGGCGGCCGGCGTCGGTCAGTTTGTACAGCTTGGGCGAGGACCAGCCGGCCGGCAGGGTCCAGGTGGTGGAGGCGGCCTTGTCGTTCCAGTGGTAGAGCTTCCCGTCGCGCGGGAGCAGGTAGGCGGAGCCGTCGAGGACGGTCCGGCCGGCCGTGGTGATCCTGCGGGTGTTCCCGGAGGTGGTGACGGTGGTGCCGTTGGCGAGGGTGACCGCGTTCGCGGTCCACTTCACGATCGGGGATTCCTGGAGGTACTTGGTCGGCAGGTTGGTCGCGAAGGTGGTGGTGAGGAAGGAGGTGAAGTCCCGCTTGCCCTGCCAGCCCTCGTAGGCGGTGATCTCCGCGCCGCCGAGCAGCGGGTTGGCGGCGATCCAGTCGTCCTTGGTGTGGTTGGCGATGAAGCGGGCGATGTTCGAGTTGATGCCCTTGAGGTCGGTGCCGCCGTAGTTGACGTCGGTGGCCCAGTGGTGCCAGAGGGACTGTCCGGTCAGGGAGGCGGGGAACTCGGTGGCGAGCTGGTAGCCGAGGCCGCCGATCTCGCGTTCGAGCTTGCGCGAGAGGTAGCCGTCCCCGTACCAGACGTCCACGTAGAGGAAGTCCAGGCCGGGGGCGGCCGCCTTGAGGTCCTGGAGCCGCTTCAGGCGCCCGCCGGACTGGCCGTCCTTGCGGGTGTCCACGTAGTACGACTGGTCGAGCCAGTCCCAGCCGAGGCCGCCGGTCTGGTGCGCCGGGTCGAAGGTGGCCGAGACCGGGTACTCCTCGGTGGCGTTGATGTGGACGCCGAAGTCGGCGTTGTAGGTGTGGCCGACGGTGGTGAGGGTGTTCAGGTCGGTGGCGCCGCCGAGCTTGGAGCCGATGTTCTTGTAGTCCATGTGGGCCGAGTCGTGGCCCTCGGAGGCGTATCCCTTGAGCAGGACGAACTGGCCGAGGCCGTCGGTGGCGAGGTTGACCCGCTTGGTCTCGTCGAGGGTTTCGGCGAAGGGGTGCGTGGCCGCGGAGGCGAAGTTGAAGGGGATGCGCTGCACGACGCGGTCGGCGGTCTGCTGCCAGCCGGTGGGCGCGGTCCAGATGTCGCGGTAGGCGACCGCCGCGTCCTGCCAGTCCACGGTGGAGTCGGCGTTGCGGTCGGCCGTGATCGCGACGCGTACGTAGGGCAGCGGCTCGGTGTCGGTGTCGGCGGCGCCCGTGGCCCGGTAGAGCCAGGATCCGCTCCACAGGCCGGCCCGGCGGTAACTGCCCTTGTCCGTGACCTGCTTGCTGATCCGGCCGTTCTCGTTTGCGGTGCCGCCCGAGGGGGCGTCGTAGTACGAGTTGGAGTCGATGGCCGCGGCCAGTTTCCCGGTGTTGGCCAGGCCGTACATCACGGTCGTCGCGGAGGCGTCCACCGGGGTGTTCGCGGTGACCGGGGTGAAGGTGTCGCCGGTGCCGGTGGTGGCGGTGTGCATCTTGGCGGTGGAGAGCGCGGCGCCCGCCTGGCTGCTGCGGACGCTGACCAGGTTGTGGTTCGGGATGGCGAAGCTGCGTACGCGCAGGGCGGCTGTGTCCTCGATCGCGGTGACCTTGAACTCCACCACCGAACCGGTCACCGAGAGCCGGGACCTGATGGTCACTCCGGAGAAGGCCAGCGCGTAGTCCACGCCGGAGGCGGAGGGTGTGGAGGTGACGGTGGGGGTGTAGGTGGTTCCGTTGACGACGATCGCGCCGATGGTGTCCTCGTTGCCGTTCAGCACGTCCCCGGTGGCGGTGCGGGTGTAGCTGATGACGCGGGGGAAGTCGCTGTCCACGCTGACGGACAGCTCGGGCGAGGTGATCGTCACGGGGCCGGCCGCCACGGCGGGGGCGGCGGGCACGGCCACGACCAAGGTGGCCACGAGACCGGCCACCGCGGCTGCGGCCGGCCAGAGGGGGGTTCGCATCGGACCTCCGGGAGTCGGCGCTTCCTGGGCGGAAGACCGCACACCGTGAAGGCCGGCGGTCCGCTCACTGACCTGACAGCCTGCGGACCCCGGCCCGGCAGGCCCATGGACAAAGCCGCACCCCGTCCTGGACTTATGTGACGGGTGGGTCGGGTGAGCGGACGCGGCCCGGCGCCCCCGCTCCCCGATCGGGGGTCAGCGGAGTTCGTAGGCCGTGAAGGGCTTCCACTCCGAGCTGCTGCCCTCGTAACGGGCGCCGATGAACCGGCCCTTATACCTGAAGACCGTGTCCACGCCGACGTGGCCCTCCGGGAACCCGCGGGACTCGCGCTGCTTGCCCGTGGCGGCGTCCATGACGCGCAGGCCGAATTCGGGACTGTCGTCGAGCCCGGTGACGACCGTCAGCTTCTCGCCCTCGGGGAGGATGCGGTACGCGGTGTCGCCGTCGAGGTCATCGTCCCAGACGCGCTTTCCGGTGGCCAGGTCGAAGGCGGTCAGGGTGTAGCTGTAGGTGCGCGAGGACTTGCCCCGGCGGGGCACGGTGTAGAGCCTGGTGCCGTCCGCGGCCGCATCGAGCCGGTCGTGGATCTTTATCTCGCCGTAGGGACCGCTGAACTCGATCGGCGGGTTCGGGCGGCCGGTGCCGCCGAAGGAGAGGTAGGCCCCGGAGTCCGAGTCGCCCGATTCCGAGGCCGCCACGACCACCGGGTCGGCGGAGACGAATTCCGCACGGGCGTCCCAGGGGACGGAGGTTCGGCCCCCGAGCGGGGTGGACCACAGGAGCGCGCCGCCGGCCGGGTCGAAGGCGGCGGCGTGCAGCTCGGCGTCGCTCGGGAACTCGTCCCACGAGCTCTTCTTGGTGCCTCCGCAGGCGAGAAGGGCGGCGACCTGGCGCTCGGCCACCGCGGTCCTGCCCGGGAGACAGCCGTCGGGGAGCGCCGCCTTCCAGCGGGGCTGCCCGGTGCGCACGTCCAGGGCCCGCAGGTCGTGCCCGTCGACCAGCACGGCGACGCCGCTACCGGCGGACACCTCGGGGTGCAGGGCGCGGGCAAGGGCCGGCGCGGAGGCGGGAGCGGCGGTCTGCCAGAGCTCGCCGCCTGTCTTCATGTCGATCGCGACGGCGACGGCACAGTCCTTGCCCTTGGCGGAGGAGGAAGCGCCCTCGGCGTCCCGGACCAGGACCACGACGGATCCGCCGGTGTCGGCGGTGGCGTGGCAGATCGCCGAGCGGCCGGGCGGCACGTACTCCCAACTCCGCTTGCCGCTGGAGGCTTCGTACCCGCACACCGCGTCGAAGCGGCTGCGGACCAGGGTGTCGCCGGACAGCCAGGCCCCGTTGCCCTTCTCTGCGCCCTTGGTGTCCTCCACCGGGGTATCCCAGACGACGCCCAGTTCCTCGGGCCCGAAGAGGGAGCAGGCGGCGGTGAGTGAGCAGAGGGCGATCAGGGCCGCAGCCCTCGCGGCCGGGGTGCGGCCGGCCCTTCTGCCGGACGGTCGGCCGTTCACCTGTGCGTTCAAGTCCCGCTCCCCCGAGTACGTCGCCGTCAACGGCCCGCGGGACTCCCCGCGTTCCTTGGCGGCGATCATCATGGGAAGTCGATCATCCGGGACGGAAAGCGCACCCCCACCGGCCGGTGACGGGTACGGTCCGATCCGTGACGGCACTAGACCCGCTCGATTCCCTCCGCTCCAAGGTGAGTTGGCTTCGCGACCTCGGGCGCGCCGCGCCGGATCCACAGCAGGGCGCCCGCCAGGAGCATCGCGCCTCCCGTCAGCCAGGGCAGCGGGCCGCTCGGCAGCACGCCGACGAGAAGTCCGGTGAGGGCCCCGGCCAGTTGCAGGGCGAGGGACTGGACCGAGAGCGCCGTGGCCCGTCCCGCGCTCGGCACCCGGCGGTGCAGGAGGTCGTTCTGGCTCGGTCCCGCCGCGCCGAGGCCGAGGTACACCAGGCCGTATCCGAGGACCGCGAGCCCCAGGGCGAGCGGGCCCGCCGCCACGGCGGTGGCGCCGAGCAGGAACAGTCCGCTCGCGGCGGCGCCGAGGCCCGCCAGGACCGCGCGCTCGCCGCTGCCCGCGAGCCGGGCGGTCAGGGGTGCGAGGTGGTTGCCGAGCCCTGAGCAGAGGAAGCCGGCGCAGGCGAGGACCGCGAAGAGCATGGCACCCGATTCGGGCGCCCCCGTGAACGATGCCGCGCGGCCCGGCGTCAGCAGTTCGAGCGCGGCGAGCGCGCCGCCCGCGGCCGCCGCGCTCAGCAGCACCCGGCGGATCAGGGGGTCGCGGCCGCCCAGCCGGACGCCCTCGGCGATGGTGGCCGGGATGCCGTGGAGCACGGAGCTCAGGGTGCTCGGCGGCCGGGGCGGCTCGGGCAGCGCGGAGAGCACGTACAGCACGAAGCCCGTCACCACCACCGCGCCCAGCAGCGGTGGCGCGGAGAGCGGGAGCACCAGCCCGGAGGTCGCCCGGCTCAGCCCGGCGGCGGATCCGCCCTGGGCGAGCAGCCAGGGGAGCGCGCCCCCGAGCAGGGTGCCCGCCGCGAGCGCGGCGGAGACCGCGGTGCCGCCGCGGGCCAGTCCGGTGCGCAGTTCGGCGTCGGGGCCGGAGTGGGCCTGGACCGTGTCCACGTACCAGGCCTCGGCGGGCCCGCTGGACAGCGCGCGCCCCGCGCCCATGAGGGCCATGCCGAGGGCGAGGACCCAGGCCGCGGTGCCCAGGCCCTGGAGGACGAAGGCCGCCAGGTTCAGGAGGCCGGCCGCGGCCAGCACGGCGCGGCGCCCGAGGACGTCGGAGAGCCCGCCCGTGGGCAGTTCCAGTACGGCGGCGGTGACGGAGTGCGCGACGAAGAACGCGGCGACGGTGGCCAGGGACATGCCGCGCTCGGTGAAGAGCAGGATCAGCGGGCTGACGGCCAGGCCCACGGGGAACCAGTAGAGGACGCAGGCGGTCACGTAGCGGCGTCCGGCCGTACGCGGGTCCAGGGGCTCGGTCACGGTCACGACGCGGCCCCGGGGCCGGGCTCGGCCGGCTCGGACTGGGGCTGGGGCTCGCGTATGCGTTTGATTTCTTCGCAGATCACCAACGGAGGCTAGAGCCCGGCCCCGGTGATCGCCAAGAGTCGATCACCGGAACTTCCTCCGGCACCTAGTGCGGTCACAGCACTAGGTGCTCGCCGGCACCAGGATCACGGCCGTACCGTACGCGCACACCTCGGTGCCGAGGTCGGCCGCGTCGGTCACGTCGAAGCGCATCATCAGCACGGCGTTCGCGCCGCGCGCCTTCGCCTGTTCGATGAGGCGTTCCATGGCCTGGTTGCGGGTCTCCACCAGGGTCTTGGTGAGACCCTTCAGCTCGCCGCCAATCATCGATTTCAGGCCCGCGCCGATCTGGCTGCCCAGATGGCGGGAGCGCACGGTGAGGCCGAAGACCTCTCCGATGACCTGCTCGACCCGGTAGCCGGGGACGTCGTTCGTCGTCACCACCATGACACCGGTCTGCTGCGCGCCGGGGCCGCCGCCGTAATCCTCGATACCCATGGCATCCACTCTGGGTGCGCCGGGCGGCGCCCGCATCCGGAGGCGGGGCAGGAGCCCGCGGAGCAGTCGCATATTGGGCATATCGGGCTACGTCACGGTGCGTCAGCGGGATCTCCCCGCCCCGCGTCGCCATAGTCGTCCCTGGCAACCGCCCGGTTGCCGCCCCGTCCCGCGTTCTGCGGCACGGGCGGACGTCTTCTCTGAGGAGCCGGCTCATGCTGAAGCCCACCAGGACCATCCTCGCTCTCACCGCCGGAAACCTGGTGCTCGGCCTGGTCGGGGCGGGCACGGCCGTCGCGGCCGGCCACCCGGTGTCCGACGACCCCGGCCGGGCGGCGATCGCCCCCGCCGACGGGGACGGCTTCGGCCGCGACGACTACGACGGGTACGCCCGCGGCGTCGTCGTCTCGAAGGGCTCGCTGGCCGTCCGCAGCAGGCCGACCACCCACTCCCAGAAGGTGGGCCGGGTGTACCCGCACGAGAAGCTCGCCATCGCGTGCAAGGAGCGCGGGGAGCGGGTCGACGGGAACAACATCTGGTACCTGCTCGAGGAGCGGGACCGGAAGGACTTCCGAGACGAGGACCGCAAGGGCGCGATGAACTCGAAGGCCGGCAAGTACGACGACGACAGCTGGGTCTCGGCCCGCTACGTCAAGAACCTCGGCAAGGTCGAGTACTGCCGCTCGTAGCCGCTCCCGGCCGCCCCGGCTCCTGGGCGGCTCCCCCGCATCCCCTGCCTACGCATCCGGGCGTACGGTGCGCGGTCCCACGCACCGCGCACCGTACGCCCGTACCCGTTCGCGCAGTTCCCGGTCCGCCGTGACCACCACGCATCCCCCGTCCCCGCGCTCCGCGCAGGCGGCGGCCGCCAGCTCCACGATCCGGTCGTCGCCGCTGCCCGGCGCCTCGTCCACCCGTACGCCGGGCACCGAGGCGACGCCCCGGGCCGCGCCTTCGACGACGAGGACGATCTCCTCGCCCCGGTCGCGCAGCGCCAGCCGGTCGCGGAGCCGCTCGGCGGCGCCGCGCCGGTCCCGCCACCAGCCGTCCGGGACGGACCCGACCACGTTGGCACCGTCCACGATCAGCAGGTTCGACTCGTCCACCTCCCCAGTATGGCGAGCCGGCCGTCAGGTCTGGGCCAGGGGCGCGTCGAACAGGTCGAGCTCCGCCCGCGTCGGCGGCTCGAACTGCTCCTGGCAGCTCCTCAGGAGCTCGGCCGTCAGCACGACCGATCCCGGCTCGTCGTTGCGCAGGGCGATCCGCCGCTCCAGTTCCTCCATCGGCACCTGGAGGTAGCGCAGTTCGACGGCGGCGCCCGCCGCGCGGGCCAGGAGCCGCTTCTCGTCGCGCTCCGCCCGCTCCCAGAATCCGTTCTCCAGGATCACGACGGCTCCGGAGGCCAACAGCGCCTGGGCGTGCTGCCAGAGACACCGCTCGACCCGTTCCCTGGCCGCGCCGTCGAAGAGGTCGAAGCCCATCCCGGCAAGCCATTCGTCCGGACACAGGCGCACGGCGGACAGCTCCCGAACCAGCCTCTTGGCCACCGTGGTCTTGCCGGCACCCGGCAGCCCGCACAGCAGCACCAGCCTCGGCGCTCGATCGGCCATGCCCGCCTCCTCCGCCTTCTCCTCGCTTCGAAGAACGCCCCGTAAGTCGCCCTAGAAATCGCCGTAGTTGACCTGCCAGGTCGCCAGCCCCATCCGGCGCCAGATGGCCACGACGCGGTCGCGGTCGTCCAGGGAGACCCGGACCGCGTAGCGGTGGCGTACGTGCGCGTTGAACAGCTCCGCCTTGACGATGTCGTCGCGGCGCGTGTCGCCCGCAGCCCGCATCCACAGCTCGTCGTACGGGACTTCGTGCTCCCGCAGCCAGGCCTCGGTCGGCTCCCGGTGCTCCTCGCCCCGCCCGGACAGCAGCACGACCGTGTCGCCGTCGGCCCGCCGGAAGGAGTCCAGCGCGTCGCGCACCGGCGCGTTCAGCGTGTCGAGGCCGCAGCGCGAGAAGTCGTACGGATTGCGGTCCCCGGTCATCGCGAGCGTGCCGTCGATGTCGCACATTACGGCCGTGGGCAGCGCCGGGTCCGGGACGTACGGGGACACGTCCGGCTGGTCGTTGAGCCAGTCCGCGGTCAGCCGCCAGCCGCCCTTCCTGGCCTTCGCGTGCTTGTCCGCGAGTATCCGGATGATCTCCTCGCCGACCTGCCGCTCGCGCGCGCCGTCGCGCCGCAGGCACTCCTCCACGGGCACGTCGGTGAAATCGTGCACCACGAAGGTGGCCCGGCCCGCGACGGCCGCCTTCAGCCGCTTGGGGATGTACGAGGTCAGATGGGTGTTGTCGACGACCACGTCGAAGCCGCCCTCGACGGCCGCGCTGACCGCCGCGTCCTGGATGTCCAGCACGGTCTGCTCGTGCTTGTACGAGCGCCCGCGCTCCGGGTCCGGCACGTCGAGCATGGCCCGCAGGTCGTCGAGGTTGACGCGGCGCATCCGGCCGCCGGACTCCGCCTGGAGGGCGCGCGCGGCGGTGGTCTTCCCGGAGGCGGGCAGACCCGTCATGACGTGGACCACCGGCAGCGCGGGGGTCCCGGTTTCGGGTGCTGCCGCTTCGACTACTGCTTCGGCTTCGGCTACTGCTTCGGACACGGGTTCAGTTCTCCTCGTCGTTCGTGAAGGGGTCGGACGTCTCGGGCCGCACCTGCCGCCAGGTGACCAGCTCGGTCGTCCTGCCGTCGAGCCGCTGGAACAGGGCGCCGCGGACCCCGCTGTCGCGGATCGTCGTCTTGGCGGCGCGCGCGAACGCGCCCCGGTCGCCGGCCAGGTGGGCCAGCGAGGCGTAGGCCTCGTCGATGGCGCGCTCGCGCAGCGCGGCCTCGTCCTCCAGGCGTTCGATCACCGAGCGCACCCAGTGGTCGAACTCGTCCGGCACCTGTTCCAGCAGCGCGTCGAGCGGCTTGCCGCCCGAGGCCTCGATGTCGGCGACGGTGCAGTTCAGCCCCTGGGCGAGCTGCTTGAGGGGCAGGCCGGCGAACCGCTGGATGCCGTGGCCGCGCCAGATGTCCCGCTCGGTCACTCCGGTGAGCACCTTGTGGAGACGTACGTACTCGGCGATCTTGGCCTTGGCCCGGACGCCCGAGGCGAAGCGCAGGACGAAGCCCTCCGCGTCGGTGCCGGTCGCCGGGGCCCCGCCCGGCAGGGTGCTGGACCCGGTCAGCTCGAGCAGCTCGCCCAGCGGCATGGCGGGCCATACGGTGACCACGGAGCCGATGCCCTGCCAGTGGCCGGCGGCTTCGGAGAGCGGCACCTCGGTGCCGTCCGCTCCGTACGCGGCGAGGAGGACCAGGTCGCGGCGGTCCCCGTAGTCCACGACGATACGGTTCTGCGGGTACAGGATCTCCGCGAGGTAGGTGGTGCCGGGGACCAGCGCGGAGGTGTCCCGCGCGTCGAGGCGGCGCTGCGCCCAGACGGCCTGGGTGCTGGTGAAGGAACCCTTGGACGCGGCCCGCCACTTGCCCGCGTAGTGGAAGAGCACCCCGAGACTGCCGTCGACCTTGTCGTAGACCTCGAACGGCTCCTCCGGCAGCGCGGGCGCGTACGGCCGGCCCGACTCGTGCTCGCCGACGTTGAAGAACTTGGGCAGCGGCAGCGCGACGACCTCGCCGGTGACGTCGTCGGCGACGAGTCCGCGGCAGCGCGTGGTGACCCGGTTCCAGACCTGCTCGTACTGGGCGGTCCGGGTGTAGGTGTAGAGGGACAGCGGCAGCTCGGGGTGTGCCTTGCGGGCCACGTATCCGGCGTCGATGGCCTCGGTCAGCGCCTGCGCGGGCATCAGGTCGTGCAGAGTCAGGCGGTCCTGGCTCATGGGGTTCCTCCCGGTTCGAGATGCCTCATTCTCGGGTGCGCCGGCCCCCCGCCGAAACCGAATATCCGCCCGTCAGCGCAGGTCCGCCCCGCCCAGACGGTTGATGTCGCGCGGCCGCAGGATCCTCTGGGTGTCGCTGCCGGGCCCGGCGGCGGCGACGGCGATCATGGCGCGCCCCAGGGCCCCGGTGGTGGTCACGAGGTGGGGTGCGAAGCGCCGCAGGACCGGGAAGAGCGGCGCGGTCACGGCGTACGCGGCACGGTAGAGCGGGGTCTTGGAGGGGATCCCGCGGTCCGGCTGCACGATGCCCGGCCGGAACATGTACGCCTCGAAGGGCAGCTTCAGGAGGTCGTTCTCCGTCTTCCCCTTGACCCGGGCCCACATGGAGCGGCCGTTCTCGGTGCTGTCGGTGCCCTCGCCGGACACGTAGGCGAAGGTCAGCCGCGGGTTGGCGGCGGCGAGGGGGCGGGCTGCGGCGAGCGTCAGGTCGTAGGTGATCCGCCGGTACTCCTCCTCCTTCATGCGGAAGGAGGAGACACCGAGGCAGAAGAAGCACGCGTCGTACGAGGCCAGGTCCGGCCCGGGCACGGACAGGTCGGTCGGATCGGCCCGGACGAGCTCGCGCAGCTTGGGATGGGTGACGGCGAGGGGGCTGCGCCCGACGGCGAGCACGCTCTCGACGGACTCGTCGCGCAGGCACTCGCGCAGCACGCCCCGGCCGATCATTCCGGACGCACCGAAGAGGATGACGTTCACGGGGCCAGCCTAGGCCGTCTCTTCCGGATCTTGCCGGTCAGGCCCGCGTCGTCCGGAAGAGACGGCCTAGGTCCGAGCGCTCCTCAAGGGGAGACGCACAGCTCGTTTCCCTCGGGGTCGGCGAGGGTGGTCCAGGTGAAGGGGCCCTGGCTGCCTTCGTGCAGGTGCTCGGCCCCCTTGGCGAGGAGCCGCTCGACCAGGGCCCGCGGGTCGTCCCCGCCGGTGCGGACGTCGAGGTGGACGCGGTTCTTGACGGTCTTGGGCCCTTCGACGAACTGGAAGAGGACGCGGGGCGCCCGTTCCAGACCCTCAGGGTGACGGATCCCCTGACCCGCCTTCCAGACGAGGACACCCCGGTGCGTGGTGGTGTCCTCCTCGGTCGCCCGGCCGGCGGCGATCATCTCGCGGATGAACTCCTCGTCACTGGGCTCTACTTCCCACCCGAGGGCCTCGGCCCACCAGTCGGCGAGGGCGTGCGGCGCGGCGGAGTCCACGGTGACCTGAAACGTATATGCCATTCGGTGACCCTAACCACGCCACCCCCGGCTCCCCCGAACGAATCGCCGACGAATCCGGGTTCGCCCGCATCCCCGGCAGGCCTCCCGCCGACGCGGGTCGATGCCGCTCGGGTGGGTGGGGCGGCGCTAGCCTTCCCGGGGCGGAGCCCCGCCCTTCCTGCGGGGTGCGCGAGTCACTCCGCAGCCGGCCCGCCCGTGCGACGACCGGAGGGACGCCTTGACCCCGACCCCCGCCCCACCGCCGCGACGCGGGATCCTGCGCCCGCTGGCCGCGCGGCTGTTCCCTCCGGAGGCCGCCGGCGCGGAGTCTCCCCACGGGGTGCTGCCGCCGCTGCTGATCGTCCTCACCTTCGTGAGCGGTGTGGTCGACGCGGTGAGCTACCTGGGCCTCGGCCACGTCTTCGTGGCCAACATGACGGGCAACGTCGTCTTCCTCGGCTTCGCCATCGCCGGGGACCGGTCCCTGTCCGCCCCCGACTCCCTGCTCGCCGTCGGCGCCTTCCTGGCCGGGGCGGCTGCCGCCGGGCGGCTGCGGCGGAGCACCGGGGCGGCCAGGATGTTCGCGCCGCTGGTGGCGGTGCAAACCGTCCTGGTGGGCGGGGCGCTGGCCCTGACCGCGCTCGGAGCCGGGCCTCCCGGAGTCATCGCCCTGCTCGCCCTCGGCATGGGCCTGCAGAACGCCGTCGTGCACCGGCTCGCCCTCCCCGACCTCACCACCACCGTCGTCACCAGGGCCCTGACCGGACTGGCGGCCGATCCGTGGGGGCCCGGTCCGCTGCGTCGCCTCGTGACGGTCGTGGCCCTGCTGCTCGGAGCCCTCGCAGGCGGTCTCCTGACGCTTCGCCACGGTCCGGCGTGGGCACTGGCCCTGGCCGTGGCGCTCTTGGGGTGCGTGACCCTTTCCGCGTCGAGGGCGGCCGCCGGGCCGCACCCGTAGCAGCCGCATCGGCTCGGCGGATCCGCCCGCTCACTTCCGCGGACGGCCCCGCTCACGCCGCTCCGCAACGAAGGCCGCGAACGTCAGCACCGCCGCCCCGACCGCCACCCAGAGCAGCACCGCGCCGAGGGGCCGCAGCCATCCCACCCCCGTCGGGGCGGCGGCCGAAAGGCAGGCCGTCGCCGTCATGCCGAGCGGGAAGACGCTCGCCCAGCGCCGGACGTCGTAGCGGGGCCGCGGCCGGACCGCTTCGGCCGCGAGGAGCACGGCGTACCAGGCCAGGGAGACGCCGAGGGCGGCCAGGGTGACGGTACGCAGCCCCGTGTGCGCCCATCCCGTCCACAGCGGTGACGCCGTGAGCCCGGATCCGGCGAGGGCGGTGATGGACAGCGCCCCGCCCGCCACCCAGTGGTCGCCCGCACCCGAGACCACCTGCCGGAAGTCGAAGCGCACGAGCGCCTCGACGTAGAGCACCAGTCCCAGGCAGAAGGCGGCCAGTGCGGCCCGGCCGAGCCAGTCGTGGCCGGTGGGGGCGGCCAGGGTGGCCGCCAGGACGGCGAGACCCTGGGTGGCCACGCAGACGAGGAAGGCCGCCCCGGGCATCCGGTACCCCCAGTGCCGCAGTACGGCGACCAGCAGCCCCGGCCAGAGCGCGGCGGCCAGCGCCAGCAGCCCGAGGGCCACGGACTGCCATCCCAGGAGGGAGAGCCGCGTGCCGAGCACGGTCGTGGCGGCCACCGCGGTGAGGGCCGCCGGGGTGTCGGCCTCCGCACGGAACCGCCGGCGGTCGCCCAGGAGCCGGGCGGCGAAGTCGGCGGCGAGTACGAGCCACAGCGCGGCGGCGAGGGCCAGCGCGGCGATCGACAGCGCGTCCCGGCCGATCAGGTGCAGCCCGGCCGAGATGATCCCGGCCGCCATGACGGCGGCGCCGGCGGCCGGCGACAGCTCGGCCCACCACCGGGCACCCGGATTGACTCGCACCCCGCCAAGGGACACCACGGCGCCGGGTCCGGGCGGTGCGACGCGCCATCGGTGCGGGGGTGATGACCCTTCCGGGCGCGAGGGAGAGCCTTGTTCGACCATCGGGTTTTTGGTTCAGATATTCCGATCCTATTTCCGTCCGGCGGAATGGAAATGACGAGCACATTTACAACAATCGGGCCGCGTCCGCCCACATACCCGACACGCCCATCTCCGGTCAGAATTAATTGGGTTCCCCGGTACTGTCGTCAACGCACCGCCGATTCACGGGCCTTTAAGGGCCCTCTTCTTTTTGTCCAGGAGAGAATGCAATGCAGGCCTTGGCAACGGAGCCCGCACGCCAGGCTCCGGCTCAACCCGCGAGTTTCATCCAGGAAGTCCTGCGCGGTGTCGCCCAGGTCGATTTCATGCCGAGCGCGATCACCGGCATCTTCTTCCTCGCCGCCCTCGCCGCCGCCGGCTGGCAGTACGCCCTCTACGGCCTCCTCGGCGCCGTCGTCGGCACCGCCACCGCCTACGCGTTCGGCATCGACCGCGAGATCGTCTCGGCCGGGCTGCGCGGTTTCAACGGCACCCTCGTCTCCCTCGGGTTCGCCGTCTTCCTCGGGTGGGACCACCTCTCCACCCTGCTGCTCGCCATCGGCGGCAGCGTCACCGTGGTGGTCGTCACCTCGGCGCTGGCCACCGTCCTCGGCACCTGGAACATCCCCACGTTCACCGCGCCGTTCTGCATCATCGCGAGCGTCATGACCATCGCGGCCCCGAGCTTCTCCCGGGTGTGGCACACCGGCCCCGATCTGGCGGCGCTGCCCGCGGCCGCCGCGGGAACCACCGCCCTGGACTGGGGGCAGCTCTGGCGCGCCTTCTTCGCCAACGTGGGCCAGATCTTCTTCATGCCCCAGTGGTACGTCGGCCTGATCTTCCTCGCCGGCATCTTCGTGGCCAGCCGGGTCGCCGGGGTCATGGCCTGCGTCGGCAGCGTCACGGCCATCTTCGTCGCCTGGGCGATGGGTTCACCGTCCGAAGGCGTCGCACAGGGGCTCATGGGCTACAGCAGCGTGCTCGTCGCGATGGCCCTGTGCGGTGTCTTCCTCGTCCGGTCCCGGTGGAGCTTCGCGTTCGCCGTGCTGGGCGCAGCGGCCGCGACCGGACTCACGGCCGCGATGACCGCCTTCTTCGCCCCGTTCGGCGGCCACACCTTCACCTGGCCGTTCGTGCTGACCACGGTCGTCTTCGTCGCCGCCGTGCCCCAGATCCCGCGGCTGCACCGGACCTGACGCCACCTCAGCCACAGCAGAACCACTTCTGAACCACCGTGAGAGCCGAAAGTGAGTGACCCGTGAATCTCGCTCCCCGTGAGATGGACAAGCTCTGGATCTACGTCGTGGCCGACCTGGCCCGCAAGAGGCGGGACCGGGGCGTCAAGCTCAACTACAGCGAAGCCTGCGCCCTGATCAGCGAGGGCATCCTCGAAGGCGCCCGCGACGGCAGGACCGTCGCCGAGTGCATGGAGCTCGGCAAGCAGATGGTCTCCGCCGCCGACGTCATGAAGGGCGTACGGGAGATGCTTCCGCTGCTCCAGGTCGAGGCCGCCTTCGTGGACGGCACCAAGCTCGTCTCCTGCCACGACCCCGTCGGCGCCTGAGCGGTGGCGGCCATCGCACCCGAACGGCCGGGCCGGGCAACGGAATCCGCCGCCTCCGTCGTCCTGGCCGGCGGCCACGAGGGCGGCGGCTCCGCAGGTGCCGTGCACCCCGGCCGGCCGCTGGCCGAAGCCGTGCGCGCCGCGCTCGGGGCCTCGCCCGAGCCGGTGTGCGTGGTGCCGATGACGCTGGGGCGCGACCCCGGGCTGATCGCCGACTGCGCCCGCGCCCTGCGCTGGCTGGGCCGGGAGGAGGGGGCCGGCCGGCTCGTGCTGGCGCCCCCCTTCGCCACCGTGGACCACCTGACCGCGTGGCTCCGTACGGCCGCCCTCAAGGCGGTGCGGGAGGCGCCCGACACCTCCGCCGTTCTGGTCACGGCCCCCGCGGCGGGTCCCTTCGAGGACGCCGATCTGTTCCGGGTGGCCCGGCTGGTCCGCCAGTACGGACACCACCGCTGGGTCGAGGTCGCCTTCGACGGCGGTGACCCGGACCTGGCGGAGGGCGCGGAGCGCTGCCGCCTGCTCGGCGCCGGCCACGTCTCCCTGGTCCGGGCCGCGTTCGCCCCGCCGGACGTGCTCCCGGACGGGGTCCTGGACACCGGTCCGCTGCTGTCCGGGGCGGCGATCGCGCAGGTCGTACGGGCCCGCACGCGGGAAGCCCTGCACCGGCTGGCCCACGGCCGGGACGGCGTGGCCGAGGGCCTGGACGCCGAGCACGGGCACGGGTACGCGCACTCCCACGGCCCGGGCGGCGACCACGGCCACCACGACCACGACCACACCCACCCGCACGTGCACGCCCATGAGCACGCGCAGGGTCACGACCACGAGCACGAGCAGGGTCACGGCCACCCGCACGGCCGTTCCCCCCACTGATCCGAAGGAAGGGAAGTACCACCATGTCAGGTGGCGCCACATACCTTTACGGCGAAGGCCCCGTAGAGATCAACGCCGGCCGCCGCAAGGCCAGGGTCACCGTCTCCAACACCGGTGACCGCGCCGTACAGGTCGGCTCGCACTACCACTTCTTCGAGGTCAACCGAGCCCTCGACTTCGACCGCAACGCCGCCTACGGCATGCACCTCGACCTCCCCGCCGGCACCGGCGTCCGCTTCGAGCCGGGCGACACCCGCGAGGTCGAGCTCACCGCGTACAGCGGCCACGGCCGGCTGATCGGCTTCAGCTCCCTCGTCAACGGCGGTCTGGGCTCCACGGACACCCGCGTCCGCGCGATGAACCGGGCCGTCGAGCTCGGATTCCTGGGCGCCCGGGCGGAGTCGGCGCAGCAGGCCGCGGCGGCGCAGGCGGCAACGCAGGCCGCGCCGGCCACGGCGAAGCCGGCCGCGAAGCCCGCGGCCAAGGCACCCGCCAAGTCCGCGGCCGCGAAGAAGTCCAAGACCTCCAAGAAGGGCGACAAGTAGAGATGGCTGTCCTGAGCCGCAAGCAGTACACCGACCTGTTCGGGCCGACCGTCGGCGACCGCTTCCACCTGGCGGACACCAATCTGGTCATCGAGGTCGAGAAGGACCACAACGAGGGCCACTACGGCGACGAGGCCGTCTACGGCGGCGGCAAGGGCATCCGCGACGGCATGGCTCAGGACCCGCAGGCCACGAACCTGCAGGGGGCCCTCGACCTGGTCATCACGAACGTGGTGGTCATGGACGCCGTGCTGGGCGTGGTCAAGGGCGACCTCGGCGTCAAGGACGGTTTCATCGCGGGTCTCGGCAAGGCCGGCAACCCGCACACCCAGTCGGGGGTGCACCCCAAGCTGGTCATCGGGCCCGGCACCGAGGTCATCTCGGGCGAGCACATGATCGCCACGGCCGGCGGCATCGACAGCCACATCCACTTCATCGCCCCGCAGCAGGCCGAGCACGGCCTGTCCAACGGCATCACGACCCTCATCGGCGGCGGCACCGGCCCCTCCGACGGCACCAACGGCACCACCTGCACCCCGGGGCCGTGGAACATCGGCCGCATGTACCAGGCCTCCGAGGACCTGCCGGTCAACGTCGGCCTGCTGGGCAAGGGCAACGGCTCGCTGCCGGAGGCGCTGATCGAGCAGGTCGAGGCGGGCGTCTGCGGTCTGAAGGTGCACGAGGACTGGGGCACCACTCCGGCCGCGCTGAGCCGGGCCCTCGACGTGGCCGACGCCTACGACGTACAGGTCGCGGTGCACACCGACACCCTGAACGAGTCCGGCTTCTTCGAGGACACCCGCTCCGCCATCGACGGGCGCACCATCCACACCTTCCACACCGAGGGTGCGGGCGGCGGCCACGCCCCCGACATCATGCGGGTGGCCGGCGAGCCCAACGTCCTGCCGTCCTCGACCAATCCGACGCTGCCGTACACGGTGAACTCGGTCGATGAGCTCCTCGACATGGTGATGGTCTGCCACCACCTGTCGCACGACATCCCCGAGGACGTCTCCTTCGCGGACTCGCGCGTGCGCGCCGAGACGATCGCCGCCGAGACCGTGCTGCACGACGAGGGGGTCATCTCGATCTTCTCCTCCGACTCCCAGGCCATGGGCCGCATCGGCGAGTCCTGGACCCGCGCCTTCCAGACCGCGCACCACTGCAAGGACCAGCGCGGCAAGCTCGACGGCGACACCGAGCGCAACGACAACTTCCGCGCCCTGCGCTACCTCGCCAAGATCACGATCAACCCGGCGATCGCCACGGGCACCGCCGAGCACATCGGCTCCCTGGAGACGGGCAAGCTCGCCGACATCGTGCTGTGGCCGATCGGCTCCTTCGCCGCCAAGCCGAAGATGGTCATCAAGGGCGGCCTGATCAACTGGGCGCTGATGGGCGACCCGAACGCCTCGCTGCCGACCCCTCAACCGGTCTACTACCGGCCCATGTTCGGCGCCTACGGCAAGGCCAGGCAGGCCACCCGGGTCTCCTTCATGTCGCAGGCCGCGATCGACCTCGGCGTTCCGGAGAAGCTGGGCCTGGACAGCAGGGTCCTGCCGGTCAGGCACTGCCGCACCGTCGGCAAGCAGCACATGGTCCGCAACGACGCCCTCCCGGTCATCACCGTCGATCCGGAGACCTACAAGGTCACCCTCGACGGGGTGCCGGCCACGATCGAGCCGGCCCGCGAACTGCCCCTGAACCACCTGTTCTACCTGGCATGAGTACGGCCGCGAACCCAGCGCCGGTGAGCCCCGCGGCCGCGACTCCGCTACAGGCCCTGCTGGTCAGCCTCCAGCTCACCGACTCGGCCTTCCCCAGCGGCTTCTACACCCTCTCCCACGGCCTGGAGGGCTACGCCCAGGCCAAGGCCGTGACCCCGGAGGGCGTACCGGCCCTGCTGGCCGACCTGCTGCGGCACGCGGTGGGGCCCTCCGACGCCACCGCGCTCGCGCTGGCCCACCGGGCCGCGCTGGCCGGTGACTGGGAGGCCCTGGCCGAGACCGACCAGCGGCTGAACGCGACCAAGCTGAACGAGGGGCTGCGCCGCGCCGCCACCCGAACCGGCCGCCAGCTGCTGGACATCGCCCGCGAGTGCGTCGGCGGGGAGCCCCTCGACCGGTACGCGGAGCTCGTCGCCGCCAAGCGGGCGCCGGGCTCGCAGGCCGTGGCCGCCGGGGTCGCGTACGCGGCCGCCGGAGTGCCGGCCGAACAGGCCGTCGTGAGCGACCTGTTCGCCTACTCCGCCAGCTTCACCGGGGCCGCGCTGCGGCTGCGGCTCACCGACCACCGCAGGGCGCAGGTGATCCTGCGCGGGATCGCCCCCGTCATCGAGGAGGTGGCGGAGGCGGCCCTGCGCCGCGAACTCGCCGATCTCGGCGGATGCGTTCCGATGGCGGATGTGATGTCGGGACGTCATGAACGTGCCGAGGCAAGGCTGTTCGCCACCTGATATCCCCCCTCCCCCTCCCCCTTTTTCTCTTTTTCCAGCTGTCCCTTTGGAAGGTGTGTGACTGTTGATGAACGAGGACAACGTCCTGCGCGTCGGCGTCGGCGGCCCCGTCGGCTCCGGCAAGACGGCTCTGATCGAGGCCCTGGTGCCGGTGCTCATCGCGCGGGGGCACCGGCCCGCCGTGATCACGAACGACATCTACACGCAGGAGGACGCCCGCCAGGTCCGCCGCACCCTCGCCGGGGTGCTCGACCCCGAGCGCGTCGTGGGCGTGGAGACGGGTGCGTGCCCGCACACCGCGGTGCGCGACGACCCGACGATGAACCTGGCCGCGGGCGCGGAGATGCTGGAGCGGTTCCCCGATGTCGACACCCTGCTCTACGAGTCGGGCGGCGACAACCTCACCCTGACCTTCAGCCCGGTCCTGGTCGACCTCTTCCTCTTCGTCCTGGACACCGCCGAGGGCGAGAAGATGCCCCGCAAGCGCGGCCCGGGCATCACCGAGTCCGACATGCTCGTGATCAACAAGATCGACATCGCCCAGTACGTCCGCTGCGACATCGGCGTCATGGAGTCCGACGCCCACCGCGTGCGCGAGGGGCGCCCCGTGGTCCTCACCAACTGCCTGACCGGGCAGGGCCTGGAGGACGTGGCCGACTTCCTCGCGTCCTTCCGCAGGGTGCCGGCGTGAGCCTGGTGACGGACCCGCCCCGCACCCTCCTGCCGCCCGTCCTCCCGCCGCCCGCACGCCTGGAGCCCGCGCACTACGAACCGCCGCGCGTCCCCCTGGAGGTCCTGCGCCACGCCTCGGTGCCCGACACCCTCGGTGTCGGGCGTCCCGGCAAGGTCGGCCTGCTGGAGCTGGGCTTCGAGCAGGTCGGCGGGCGCACCGAGCTGGTGCGGCACTACCAGAAGTCCCCGCTCCAGATCATGCGGCCGCTCTACTTCGACCCGTACCGCCCCGACCTGCCCATCACCTTCCTGATGTCCACGGGCGGCGGGGTCATCCAGGCCGACCGGCTGCGCACCGACCTGTCCTTCGGGCCCGGCACCTCGGCGCACGTCACCACCCAGGCGGCCACCAAGGTCTACCGGATGGAGCACGACTACGCCGTCGCGCAGACCTTCCTGACCGCCGGCCCGGACGCGTACGTCGAGTACCTGCCGGACCCGGTCATCCCGTACGTCGACGCCCGCTTCTACCAGCGCACCGTCGTCACCGCCGATCCCACGGCCACCGTGCTGGTGAGCGAGACCGTCGTGTCCGGCCGGCTCGCCCGCGGAGAGCGCAACGCCTACCAGGTCTTCGCCTCGGACTTCGAACTGCGCCGACCGACAGGCGAGTTGGTGGCACTGGACACCGTGCGGCTGGAGCCGGGCGGGGCCGGGGATCCCCGTGGCGGCCGCTCCGTCGACGGACCCGCCGTGCTGGCGGGCCATCCGGTGATGGCCTGCTTCTTCGCGGTCAGCCCGCTCGCCCCCGCCCGGGAGCTCGCCGATCTGCTGCACGCGACCCTGGCCGGCCACGGGCTCCCGTACGGGGTCAGCGCGCTGCCGCAGGACTGCGGGGCCTGGGCGCGGGTGCTCGGGGAGCACACCGAGGCCGTGACCCGGGCGCTCGGGTCCGTCTGGGACGCGGTGCGGCGCAGGCTGACCGGCGTACCCGCCCCGGACCTGCGCAAGACCTGAACTCCGCATCCCCTCAAGCCCGTTCACGACCAGAGAGAGCTCCACCACATGCCCAGTGGCTACGATACGGGTAATACCGCCTGGATGATGGCGAGCACCGCCATGGTGCTGCTGATGACCCCCGGCCTCGCCTTCTTCTACGGGGGCATGGTCAAGACCAAGCACGTGCTGGTGATGCTCAAGATGAGCTTCGCCTGCCTGTCGCTGGTGACCATCCTGTGGGTCGCGGTCGGTTACTCCCTCGCCTTCGGCAAGGACGCCGGCGGCGGCCTGATCGGCAACCTCGACCACGCCTTCTTCCGGGGCATCGGGATGGAGTCCCTCCACGGCTCCATCCCGACCGTGATCTTCGCCTGCTTCCAGATGTCCTTCGCGATCATCACGGTGGCGCTGATCAGCGGCTCGATCGCGGGCCGCGCCACCATGAAGGGGTGGCTGGTCTTCGTCGTCGCCTGGACCATGCTGGTCTACGTGCCCACCGCGCACTGGGTGTTCGCCCCCGACGGGTGGATCAACGAGTCCCTGGGCGCGCTCGACTACGCCGGCGGCCTGCCCGTCGAGCTCAGCTCCGGGGCCTCGGGGCTCGCGGTGGCCATCGTGCTGCGCAAGCGCAAGGACTTCGAGCGGGAGACCATCCGCCCGCACAACCTGCCCCTGGTCATCATCGGCCTGGCACTGCTGTGGTTCGGCTGGTTCGGTTTCAACGCGGGCTCCGCGCTCCAGGTCGAGGGCAGCGCGCCGACCACCTTCTTCAACACCCAACTGGCCGCCGCGGGCGCGATGATCGGCTGGCCGATCATCGAGAAGTGGCGCCTGGGCCACGTGGAGATGCTCGGTGTGGCCTCGGCGGCGGTCGCCGGCATGGTGGCCATCACCCCCGCCTGCGGCGAGGTCTCCCCGCTCGGCGCGCTGATCATCGGCTTCATCGCCGGCGTGGTCTGCTGCTTCGCCATCAACATGAAGTTCAAGATCGGCGTCGACGACACCCTCGACGTGGTCGGCGTGCACGGCTGGGGCGGCATCGTCGGCGTCCTCTCCATCGGCTTCTTCGCGACGGCGGCGATGAGCGGCAAGAAGGGCCTCTTCTACGGGGGCGGCCTCGACCTGCTCTGGCGTCAGGCGGTCGCCGTCCTGGCCGTCGGCTCCTTCGCCTTCGCCATGACCTGGCTCATCGCCAAGGCGATCGACAAGGCCGTCGGCTTCCGCGCTTCGGAGGAGTACGAGAACGTACCCGGCCGGGAGGAGGAGGTCGCCTACGACAACGCGACCCTGGACGAGATCCGCGACCGCATCGGCGGAGCCGCGACCGCCCCCCGCGAGACCGCCGGGGCGGGCGCCTCGAAGGACGACGCGGAACAGCAGGACGCCGCCCTGCTCGCCGAGATCGTTTCCGTACTGGACCGACGAGAGCGTGACAAGTGACCGCGCACACGATTGCCGCAACCGTATCGACGGTCTCCGCCGCACCCGCCGTCGCCGACTCCGGCAACGCGTCCTGGCTGATGATGGCCACAGCCCTGGTGCTGCTGATGGCTCCCGGAGTGGCCTTCTTCTACGGCGGCATGGTCCGCACCGGCCAGATCGTCGCCATGCTGAAGATGATCTTCTTCTGCATGGTGATCGTCACCGTGCTCTGGTTCGCGATCGGCTACTCCCTGGCCTTCGGCCCCGATGCGGGCGGCCTCGGGGTCATCGGCACGCTCGACCACGCCTTCCTGCGCGGGATCGACGCCCGGTCGCTGACCGGCTCCGTGCCCACGGTCACCTTCGTGGTCTTCCACCTGTCCTTCGCCGTCGTCACCGTGGCCCTGATCGCGGGCTCGATCGCGGGCCGCGCGAAGATGGGCGGCTGGATCGCCTTCGTCATCGCGTGGACCCTGCTGGTCTACATCCCCATGGCCCACTGGGTGTTCGACCCGGAAGGCTGGGTCGCCAAGCAGCTCGGCGCTGTGGACTTCTCCGGCGGCACCGTCGTGGAGATCGGATCGGGGGCCGCCGGCCTCGCCCTCGCCATCGTCGCGGGCAAGCGGGCGGACTTCGACCGCCAGGGCATCCGGCCGCACAACCTGCCGCTCGTGGTCATCGGGCTGTCGCTCATGTGGTTCGGCTGGTTCGGCTTCAACACCGGTTCCTCCCTGGAGACCCCGGGCGGCGCGGCGATGGCCTTCCTCAACAGCCAGCTCGCGGCGGGCGCGGCGATGGCCGGCTGGGCGGTGACCAGTTGGTGGCGCACCCGGCAGGTCGGCCTGCTCGACATGTGCATGGGCGCGGTCACGGGACTGGTCGCCATGACCCCGCTGGCGGGCGGGGTGAGCCCGGTCTGGGCCACCGTCATCGGCTTCCTCGCCGGGCTGACCTGCGCGTTCGCGATCAGCTGGAAGTACCGGCTGGGCGTGGACGACACCCTGGACGTCGTCGGCATCCACGGCTGGGGCGGGATCGTCGGCATGGTCATGGCCGGCCTCTGCGCGACCGGGACCCTCACGGGCCACAAGGGCCTGTTCTACGGGGGCTCCTGGGACCTGCTGAGCAAGCAGCTCACCGCCACGGTGGTGCTCGGGCTGTTCTCGTTCGTGATGACCGCACTGATCGGCAAGGCCATCGAGGCCACCATCGGACTGCGCCAGCCCGGCGGCATGGTGGAGAAGGAGCAGGCCTACGCCGACGCCCTCTCCGACAACCTGGAGCAGCTGTCCACCGACGACGCCCGCACCGAGGGGGCCGGCGAGGAGCCGGAGAGCGCCTCCGCCCTGGTCGCCCGGCTGCGCGAGGTCCTGCTGACCGCCCCGAGGACCGGCGGCGACCGGCAGGACGGCGGCGAGCAGCGGGGCGACGACCGCGGCTGAGGGGGCCTGGTACCGGGCCCGCGCGGGGCCCGGTACGAGGTGCGGTCAGCCGGTGAAGCCGAGGCCGCTCAGCGCCTGCTCGATGCGCGCGCGGTGCTGCTCCTCCCAGGCGTCCAGGGACTCCCCGGCCTCCTTGGCCAGCTTGTCCCGGGCGGCCGCCAGGATCTCGTCCTGCCGGGCGGCCGGGGTGACCACGATGCCCTCCTCGTCGGCGACCACGAGGTCACCGGGGTGCACGTGCACCCCGCCGACCCGGACGGCTCCGCCGAGCGAGCCGAGCTTCTTCTTGGCCCCCGGAACGGGAACGACCCCGCGGGCGAAGACGGGGAAGCCCGCTTCCCGCACCTCCGCGAGGTCGCGCAGCAGCCCGTCGAGCACGAAGGCGGCGATTCCCCGGCGCTGGGCGACGGCGCACACGTTGCCGCCGGCGAGCGCGTAGTCCAGGTCTCCCGATTCCACGACGATCACCGAGCCGGGCTCGGCACGGTAGATGGCCGCGTGCAGCATCAGGTTGTCCCCGGGCTCGCACCGCACCGTGTACGCGGGGCCCGCCACGCGCGGCGCGTCCCACAGCGGTCGGATACCGATGTCCATGACCTGCTCGCGGCCCAGGAGGTCGGCGAGGGTGGTCGGCGGGACGTCCTTGAAACCGTTGTCCATGTCTGTCAGTCCTTGCTTTCGGTGCCGGCAAGATCGTAGGCCACCGGCTGTCGCACGAGTTCCGCCGGATATCCCGCGGCGGCGATCGCCGCGATCACATCGGCCGGGGGTACGGGCCGGTCCGTCTCGACCACGGTGCGGCCCGCGCGGACGCTCGTCGCGCTGGAGAGGACTCCCGCCAGCTCCTCCACCTCGTCGTCGATCAGCAGCCCGCAGCTGCCGCAGTGCATGCCGGTCACGGTGAACTCCATGCGCTCCTTCACGAGGCGCCCTCCTGCGTCGTGGTCTGGTTCTCGAAGGTGATCCGGCCGCCGTACATGCCCATGCCGCAGCTGTAGTCGAGCGTCCCCGGCTGCCGGGCGCCCAGGTCGATGCCGGTGGTCCCGGTCGTGGGGAGGATCTTCTGGATGCCGAGATCGGGGATGACGAAGGCGCGGACGCAGCCGCCCGTCCCCCGCGTGGCGACGACCAGGGTGGTGGGGACGCCGGCCTTCGCCGTGACGGCGGCCGGGGCGTAGGCGTTCGTACGGGCCCGGATGGTCACGGTCTGCGTGCCGTCCGGGTTGAGCACCACCGTGTCGGCCGCCACCTCGGCGGCCACCGCCTCCGGGGCTCCGGTGGGCCACCAGCCGCCGAGCCTCAGCCCGCTGCCGAGGGTCCACACGGCGACGAGCAGCACCACGGCGGCGGTCGCCAGGGTCAGCCGCCCCTGCCACAGCCGGGCGGCGGAGCGCAGGAAGAAGCCGAGGACCGCGAAGAGCGGGCCGGTCCCGAGGACGAAGCCGGCCATGACGGCCGCTCCCGCGAGCGGGCCGCCGGAGGTGACGGCGAGCAGCTCGACGCTCAGGGTCACCCCGCAGGGGATCAGTACGGTCAGGAAGCCGAGGACGGCCGGGGTGGTGACGGCCGTGGACCGGGCCGAGCGGCGGACCCGCCGGCCCCAGGAGGCGGGCGTGCGCGGCACGAAGCGGCGTACCCCGCGCACTCCGAACATGTCGAGGGCGAAGAGGACCATCAAGGCGCCCGCGCACAGCATCAGCACGGCCCGGGTGCGCGGACCCGGCTGGACGGCGGCTCCGATCAGGCCGAGGGCGGCGCCGAGGAGGGTGTGGGAGAGGAGCTTGGCGCCGAGGAAGGCCCCGACGGGGGCGAAGAGGCCGCTGCGCCGCCACCTCTCCTCGGACCACTCGGTGGACCGGCGGCCGACGGCCCCGGCGAGCAGGCCTCCCTGGACGGCGGCGCAGGAGGCGCCGCCGGCGAGCAGACCGGTCGAGAGACCGGTGACGAACAACGCGGTGGATGAAGCCATGGGGAAGGGACTCCCTGTACGTCGCGGTGGATCAGGACACGGCGAAGCACCCCGGCCGCCCGGCGTGCGGGCGGGTACGGGTGCGGGACCGGTCAGGTCCGGCTGACGCAGAGGGAGTCGAGATCGGGGGTTCTGGGGCGGGAGCGTTCCGGGGGCGGCGCGGGCCCCGTCCGGCCGTGGGCCGCGGGCCGCGTCCCGCCGAGGGCGCAGCCGGGGAGATCTCCCGCCGGACCGGCCTGCACGGTCGGCGCGTACGCCGACGCCAGCGGGCAGTCCTGCGCGGAGTCCGAGCAGCCTCCGTCACTCCCCGCGCCCGCGCTGCCGCTCCGCCGGCCGCCGTCCATCGCCGGCATCGCGGCCATGGCAGACGGCCCGGCCCCGGCGGGCATCCCGGCCTCGGCGGGCATCCCGGCCATCGCGTCCATCCGCATGCCCGCCGC
This sequence comes from Streptomyces sp. TBY4, assembly GCF_024213195.1. Lineage (GTDB taxonomy): Bacteria > Actinomycetota > Actinomycetes > Streptomycetales > Streptomycetaceae > Streptomyces. Next base: position 229,907 of record NZ_JANAVF010000001.1, read on the forward strand.
GTCCCCCGCGGACGCGGGATGCGTGAACAGCCCGCCGCAGACGAGCAGCAGCACCGCCACGACACCCGCGGCCAGGGCCGAGGCTCGGCGGAGGGCGCGGACGGGCTGCATGTCCGTGATGCTACGACAGCCCTCCGACCGCCTCCCGAACCGGGGCGGGACCGGGAGGGCGGGAACGGAACAGGCCGGGCCTGTCCGGCAGCCGCCGCGCCGATACGGTGGGGCCATGGAGAAGACCCGCACCGCCCCGGCCGTGGACGCGCCCCGCCACGGCGCCTGGTTGCGCGCCGGAATCAGCCGGAACGGCGGCCCGCTCCAGGAGACCGAGCACATCGTGTGGCTCCAGAGCGGCACCCTCTACGCCGACAGCCGCGGGTTCGCCGGAACCACCTCGTACGACGGTGCGCTGGTCACCTTCCACCACGACGTCGGCTCCCCGGGCCACGACGTCGGGGCGCTGCGCCCGGACGGCGACGGACTGATCGAGACGGGCACCAACCTCGACGGCAGCACCTTCCTGGAGGTCTGGTCCCCGCTGCCGCACGCCGAGGGTCCCTCGGGCTGCTGGACCGCCGCGGGCACGCAGACGGTGCGGGTCGGCGCCCACGTGGTGCACGTCGACGCCGCCGGGCACGGCACGCACCACGTCCTCCCGCCCGCCGGCGGCATCCCGCGGACGGCTCAGCCGGGCTGACCCGCTCCGGTGTCCGCGGCCCCGGCCGTACGCGCCTGCCCGCGGCCGAGCAGTTCCGCCAGGCCGCGCCGGGTGGCGGCCATGACCACGCGGTCCTCCGGGCGCAGGACGTGGCCGGGGCGCAGGTCCCACACCAGGGCGGGCCGCCGGGCCGTGTCGTAGCCCGGTTCGGTGGCGAGTCCGGGGCGGCGGTCCGCCGGGGCCGCGGTGTCCAGGGCGACGACCCGCCAGGCGCCGGGCCGGAACGATTCCGCGATGGTGCGGCCCTCCAGCTGGGGATGGCCCGCCACCTCCAGCACCGCGAACACCAGCACCCTGCGCTCCACCGGGATCGCGCCGAGCACCTGGCGACCCATCATGGCCCCGGCGAACGCGGGCGCGGCGAGATGGGAGACGCTGCGGCTCCGGGTGAGGGCGCCCGGGTGGGCCTCGCGCAGGGTGCGGTAGACGGCGGTGGCGAACTCGTTGTCGTAGAGCCGCATCACCACCCGTACGCCGGGTTTCACCGAGCGGGCGTAGAGCGCGGCCTCCAGGTTGGTGGTGTCCGAGCTGGTCACCGCCAGCAGGGCGTGCGCCCGGTGGATCCGGGCGGCCTCCAGGACCCCTTCGTCGGTGACGTCGCCGAGCACGACGGGTACGTGCAGGCGGCGTGCGAGGGCGATCCCGCGGGCCGTGGGATCGGACTCCACGCACACCACGGGGATCCCCAGCTCCCGCAGCCGCGCGAGCACCCGGGCGCCGACCTTGCCGAGTCCGAGCAGCACGACGTGGCCGGAGAGCCCGCGCGGCGGCCTGCGCAGGGCGGTGGCGGTGCGGAAGGCGCCCAGTGCTTCGAGGGCCGCGGCGACCAGGACGGGCAGCAGGAGCAGCCCGGTGAAGCCGGCCAGGATCTGCAGGAGCTGGCGCTCCGTGGGCTGGTCGAGCGCGGGGTCGTTGATCGCGAAAACGTCGAGCAGGGTCAGGTAGACGGCGTGCAGCGGGGTGTCCCCGGTGACCAGGGAGGAGGCCACGGCGAGGGCGCCGACGGCGGCCGTGATCCCGGCCATCGACCAGCGGAGCCGGCGGGAGAAGAGCGAACCCACGGGCAGGGAGACCTGGTTCAGGCGCCGCCCTTCCGGTGCGGCCGCGGAGTGGGAGACGGCTTCCAGCGCGACGATCCCCCGGCCGGTCGCGGCCGCCACGGACCGGTCGTCCGGGAGGAGTTGCGGTCCGCGGTCCCCGCCGAGCTCCGATCCGTCGGCGCCGGCCGGGTCCACGGCGGTGGCGGAGAGCAGGGCCAGGGTGCACAGGCCCGGGTCGGCCACCTCGCCGGGGCCGGGCGGCGTGCGTTCCACCGCGCGCAGGAGCAGTCCGTCGGCCTGGATCACCTTGCTGGTGCCGGCGACGGCGGAGGCGACGAGTGCGGGGGCGGCCGTATCGGCGTCGGAGAGCACGGTCGTGGCGGAGTCCAACCCCCGCCGGTCGAGCCCGGGCTCCGCGAGGAGCGCAGCCTGGTCGAGCAACTCCTCCAGGTGCTGGCCGAGTTTGCGGTTGTAGAGGCGGATGACGAGCCGCAGCCTGGGGTTCAGCCGCCGCGCCACGAGGGCGGCCCGTACGTTCGTCTCGTCGTCCTCGTGGACGAGCGCCAGCGCGGCCGCCCCGGCCACCCCGGCGGCGGCCAGGGCCTCCTCGTCGGGGGCGGGAGCCTCCAGCACCCGCATGTCCGGTACGAGCGCCTCCCCCGCGGCGCCGGCCCGCCCTCCGGCGACCGCCGTACGGATCCGCGCGGCCGGGAACCGCCCCAGCAGCGCCCGCCCGGCCCCGGCCCGGGTACGCGTCCGGCCCGTTCCGGGCCCGGCTCCGGGGCGCGCCTCGCGGGCGGCGGGTACGACCAGCGTCACCCGCTCCTCGTACACGTCGCGGAGCTCCGCGGCCAGCCGGTGGGCCAGCCCGTCGTCCCCGCAGACGACCATCAGGTCGGCGGAATCGGGCTGTTGGGGATGCACGGAAGGAGAGGACACCTCCCCAGCATGCCGTGCGTCAGTGGATCACGCTGAAGCTGCGCCAGGGCAGGGCCTCGGGGGCCGTGACGTTGGAGAGGGTCGTGCCCACGTAGGTGCCGTCGACCTTGTCGATCTTGCGGCAGTCCTCCGTCCGGTACAGGACCACGTCCACGAGGGTGTTGTTCTCCACGTGGGTCGCCCCCTTCGGCAGGCCGATCTTCTGGCAGCCCTTGACGGAGGTGTTGATGTAGCTCACCTCGACCGGCGAGTCGTGGCCGCGGAACTCGAGCATTCCGACGGTGCTCCGGCCCAGGCCCGAGCAGGCGGTGGCCGTCAGCAGCAGCGCTGCCGTTCCCGCGATGATGCTGATACGCCTGCTGTGGGACATGGCGCGGTCCTCGTCTGTGCGGTGATGGCGGTCCTGTGCACAGACTGCCCCGGCCCGCCGCCCGCGGCCCCCGCTGCTCCGCCGTCCGGGTGAACGCGGCTCCGCGGCCCCGGCGGGTGCCGGGGCCGCGGACGCCGGGATCAGACCAGGTCGAACCGGTCCAGGTTCATGACCTTGTCCCAGGCGGCGACGAAGTCCTTGACGAACTTCTCCTTCGCGTCGTCGCTCGCGTAGACCTCCGCGAGGGCCCGCAGCTCGGAGTTCGAGCCGAAGACCAGGTCGGCCCGGCTGCCGGTCCACCGGACCTTGCCCGAGTCGTCGCGGCCCTCGAAGGCGTGGGCGTCCTCGGAGGTCGCCTTCCACGTCGTGCCCAGGTCGAGCAGGTTGACGAAGAAGTCGTTGGTCAGGGTGCCGGGGCGGTCGGTGAGGACACCGGCCGTCGACTGCTGGTGGTTCGCCCCGAGCACGCGCAGGCCGCCGACGAGGACGGTCATCTCGGGGGCGCTGAGGTTCAGCAGGTTGGCCTTGTCGAGCAGCAGGTACTCGGCCGGCAGGCGGTTGCCCTTGCCCACGTAGTTGCGGAACCCGTCGGAGGACGGCTCCAGCGCGGCGAAGGCCTCGACGTCCGTCTGCTCCTCCGTGGCGTCGACGCGGCCCGGGGTGAACGGCACCGCGACCCGGACACCGCCGTCCGCGGCGGCCTTCTCCACGGCCGCGGAGCCCGCGAGCACGACGAGGTCGGCCAGCGAGACCTGCTTGGCCCCGGAGTTGAAGGAGCTCTGGATGCCCTCGAGCGTGCGGAGCACCTGCGCGAGGTCGTCCGGGTTGTTGACCTCCCAGTTGCGCTGCGGCTCCAGGCGGATGCGGCCGCCGTTGGCGCCGCCGCGCTTGTCGCTGCCGCGGAAGGACGAGGCCGCCGCCCAGGCGGCCGAGACCAGCTGGGAGACGGTGAGGCCCGAGCCGAGGATCTGCTCCTTGAGGGAGGCGATGTCCGCGGCGCCGACCGGCTCGCCGGAACGCGCCGGGAGCGGGTCCTGCCACAGCAGGGTCTCGGACGGGACCTCGGGGCCGAGGTAGCGGACGACCGGGCCCATGTCACGGTGCGTCAGCTTGTACCAGGCGCGGGCGAAGGCGTCCGCGAACTGGTCCGGGTTCTCGTAGAAGCGCCGGGAGATCGGCTCGTAGACCGGGTCGAAGCGCAGCGACAGGTCGGTGGTGAGCATGGTCGGGAGGTGCTTCCTCGAGGCGTCGTACGCGTCGGGGATGATCGCCTCGGCGTTCTTCGCCACCCACTGGTTCGCGCCGGCCGGGCTCTGGGTGAGCTCGTACTCGTACTCGAAGAGGTTCCTGAAGAACTCGTTGCCCCACCGGGTCGGGGTGCTGGTCCAGGTGACCTCGAGACCGCTGGTGATCGCGTCTGTGCCCTTGCCGCTGCGGTAGGTGCTCGCCCAGCCCAGGCCCTGGGCCTCGAGCGGGGCGGCCTCGGGGTCGTCGCCGACGCTCTCGGCCGGGCCCGCGCCGTGGGTCTTGCCGAAGGTGTGGCCGCCCGCGATGAGGGCGACGGTCTCCTCGTCGTTCATCGCCATCCGGCGGAAGGTCTCGCGGATGTCGCGGGCGGCGGCGATCGGGTCCGGGTTGCCGTTGGGGCCCTCGGGGTTGACGTAGATGAGGCCCATCTGGACCGCGCCGAGGGGGTTCTCCAGCTCGCGGTCGCCGGTGTAGCGCTCGTCGTCGAGCCAGTTGGTCTCGGGACCCCAGTACACGTCCTCGTCGGCCTCCCAGACGTCCGGGCGGCCGCCGCCGAAGCCGAAGGTCTCGAAGCCCATCGACTCCAGGGCGACATTGCCCGTGAGGATCATGAGGTCGGCCCAGGAGAGGCTCTGGCCGTACTTCTTCTTGACCGGCCACAGCAGGCGGCGGGCCTTGTCGAGGTTGCCGTTGTCCGGCCAGCTGTTGAGGGGGGCGAACCGCTGCTGGCCGGCTCCGGCGCCGCCGCGGCCGTCGCTGATGCGGTAGGTGCCCGCGCTGTGCCAGGCCATGCGGATCATGAGCGGGCCGTAGTGGCCGAAGTCGGCGGGCCACCACTCCTGCGAGCTGGTCAGCACCTCCGCGATGTCCCGCTTGACCGCCGGGAGGTCGAGCGTGTTGAACGCGGCGGCGTAGTCGAACCCCTCGCCGAGGGGGTTGGCCACGGCGGGGTTCTTGGCGAGGATCTTCAGGTTCAGCCGGTCCGGCCACCACTGGCGGTTTCCGCCGCCCTGGGTGGGGTGCGGGGCCCGCTCGTGCGCGACCGGGCAGCCGCCGCCCTCGCTCTTCGCGTCCGTGACGATTGCATCGTGGTTCTCAGACATGGGAATCCTTCCGGACCGGACCAGGCGGTCACGGTGATCAGGAACTGCATGCGGTGGAACATTTCGGGGCACGGGGTCCGGTTCGCGGGCCCCGCTTTCACGGGTCGTCCTGACGTCCGGGGCGGTCACCGTCCCGGACGGTCTCAAATCCAGTCTCGCGCCGCTCTGGACCGTTCCTGTCCCTTGGCTGCAGACCCGACCGATCCTACGATGGACGGAATCCAAGTCAAGAACGACACCAAGCCCGAACCAAGCCCACATCTTGTCGGATCCCGGATGTCCGCGGGTGACTTCCGGGACACCCGCCGACCCCGGAAAACGGTGAGCGGATATGAGTGACCTGCTGGAGCGGCTGCGCGAGCGCGGCTGGCGAATGACCTCGCAGCGGCGCGTGGTCGCGGAGGTGCTCGACGGTGACCACGTGCACCTCACGGCCGACGAGGTGCACGCCCGCGCGGTGGAGCGGCTGCCCGAGATCTCCCGGGCCACCGTCTACAACGCCCTGGGCGAGCTGGTCTCCCTCGGCGAGGTCATGGAGGTCACCACGGACGGCCGGGCCAAACGGTACGACCCCAACGCGCACCACCCGCACCAGCACCTGGTGTGCTCCGGCTGCGGCCTGATCCGCGACGTCCACCCCACGGGCGACCCGCTGGCCGGCCTTCCGGCCGAGGAGCGGTTCGGATTCACGGTGTCCGGGGTCGAGGTCACCTACCGGGGGCTCTGCGCTTCCTGCACGTGAGACGGGCAGGGCCCGCCGCACGGAGCGGCGGGCCCTGCTCGAAATACGCCCGTACGGGATTCCGTGCGCGGTGCGCGACGTGGACGCGGCCCGACTCCGACATCCGGCCCGACTCCGGCATCCAGCCCGACTCCGGCCTCCGGCCGGACGTCAGCCCAGCTGGATGCCGGAGTCGGGCTGGGCGACCTTCAACAGCGCCCGGGCGATCACCGCGGCGTCCTCCTCCGTGAGGTGCGCGGAGAAGTGCTTCTGGATGCTGCGCATGTAGACGGGAGCGGTCGCCCGGTGGGCCTCGGACCCGGCCGGGGTGATGACGGCCCAGGAGGCCCGCTTGTCGTGCGGGTCGGGCAGCTTGTCCACGAGGCCGGCGCGCACCATCTCGTCGATCAGACGGCTGACCCGGGTACGGCTGAGGACCACCCGGTTGGCCACTTCCTGCATGCGCAGCCCCTGTTTCCCGGCCGCCTTGAGTTCGAGCAGTACGTCGTACCACGTCAAGGGGATCCGGCCGTCGCGCTGCACGTCGCTCTCGATGGCGCGTACGGCGGTGTTGTGCGCGAGGAGCATCGCCCGCCACGCCTCAAGTCGATCATCCTGTCCGGTCACACCGCGATCCTACTCCTATTGCGTGCGCCCGCACATAGTTGTTAAGGTGCGTGCGTACGCACTTATTGATCCGTGATTTTCGGAGGCTGGCTACATGGCGGTTCAGAACCTCTCCCGCGACGAGGTCAAGCAGAAGCTCGACGGCGGCAAGACCGCGGTCGTGGAGGCCCTTCCGGAGCAGTACTACAAGGAGGCGCACCTCCCGGGGGCGCTGCTCCTCCCCCTCGACGACGTCGACGCGCTGGCCCCCGGCCTGCTGCCCGACAAGGACGCCGAGGTCATCGTCTACTGCACCGGTACGACCTGCTCCAACTCCGGGATCGCGGCCGAGCGCCTGGCCGAGCTCGGCTACTCGAAGGTCTTCACCTACAAGGACGGCAAGGAGGACTGGATCGGGGGCGGCCTCCCGACCGAGTCCGGCGTCTGAGCGCCGCATCCACACACGAGCAGGAGGAACGGACGATGACCAGTAGCGCAACATCCCCGACCCGCATCCTGGACGGGGTGGAACTCCCGGCCGTGGGCGACTGGAAGGTCGACCCGGGCCACGCCGAGGTCGGCTTCCTCGGCCGGCACTTCATGCTCACGAAGGTGCGCGGCCGGTTCACCGGCGTCGACGCCACCGTCTACATCGGCGAGCGGCCCGAGGACAGCAAGGTCACCGCGGTGATCGACATGGCCAGCGTCAGCAGCGGGGACACGGCCCGGGACGACCACCTGCGGTCCGCCGAGTTCTTCGACGTGACCGAGCACCCCCGGGCCACGTTCACCTCGACGTCGGTGAGCTGGAACGGTACGAGCGGCACGCTCGTGGGCGATCTCACGATCAAGGAGTTCACCCGTCGCGTCGAGCTCGACGTCGACTACCTGGGCCACGCCAAGGACCCGTGGGGCAACGACCGCACGGTCTTCTCGGCCCACGGCAAGATCAACCGCGAGGACTGGGGCCTGACCTGGAACATGGCCCTGGAAACCGGCGGGTTCCTGGTCTCCAAGGAGATCGAGCTCTCGCTGGAGATCGAGGCGGTCAGGGAGGTCTGACGCCCCGCGCGCCGACCTGCCGGTCCCGGTGCGGCCCCCGGCCGTACCGGGATCACCCCTGCCCGCTCAGGCGGCCAGGACCCGCCGCACCATCTCGCCGAGTGCCCCCCGGATCCGTACGGAGGTGAACTCGCTGCTGCGCAGCGCCTGCTGGAGGTCCGCGTCGACCATGGCGAGCAGCAGGTGCGAGGTGCCCTGGGCGTCCAGCTCCGGCCGCGCCTCGGCCAGCAGGACGGACAGGTGGTGCTGCCACAGGCAGTAGGAGCCGATCTGGTACCGGACCCCGGGCGCGGTGGTCTCCGAGAGCCGGACCAGCTCCAGGTTCGTGTCGAGCAGATCGAGATAGGTGTCGAAGAAGGCGGCGATCCGCATGCCCGCATCACCTCCGGGCCCCAGGGGCGGCGGCCCGTGCAGCATCCTGTCCTGCAGCTCGCTCTCCTGCGCGTCGAGCAGGGCGACGGCCAGCCCGGACTTGCTGCCGAACCGGCGGTACAGGGTTCCCTTGCCGACGCCCGCGCGCGCCGCGATCGCGTCGAGCGAGACGTTGTCGACGCCCAGTTCCCTGAACAGTTCCGCCGCGACCACCAGGATGCGGCTGCGGTTGCGCGCGGCATCCGCCCGCTCGCGAACCGGCCGCCGGATGAGTTCGGCCACTTCAGGTGACCCCGCGCTCATGCTCTGCCTTCGTTCGTGACCTCGTAGGTGTGAGTGTTCGTGAGTGTACCCAGCACGGACACGTGCCGTACCGGAGCGGGCCGCAATGGCATCTAACCCCTCCCCCGATCTTCGCCGTTCGTTTTCTTGCTCCCGGGAAACCGATGTGCCAGGGTCCTTCCAACCGGACCGTAGTCCGCTTACGGGGGACACACCATGGCACAAGTCGAGGGCCACCGCACCTCCTCGGCCTCCGGTTCCTCGGGGTCACAGGTCTCCGCGACCGTGACGCACCCGCACTGCGCCTGATCCCCCGTGGCACGCCCGTTCCTGATCGGAGGAAGCATGACCACGCACCCCAGCCCGACCAGCCCGGACCACCAGCTCCTCGACCTGACCCAGCACGAGATCCAGGCGCTGCGCACCAGGTTCAACCTCGCCGACGCCCACACCCACCAGCAGCAGTCGGACAGCCAGCGCGAGATCGTCGCCCGGCTCCCCGAGCTCTGGTACGAGGCGGAGCGCGGCCTGCAGGCCACGGCCGAGGAGCGGTTCATCGAGGCCTTCTTCACCCTGCACCGCCAGGACACCGCCCTGGCCAAGAACAAGACCCTGCTGTCGTACGCCGCCTCGATCTCGACGATGGTCGCCGGCATGTACCTCAAGCAGCAGCGCAAGTCGGTCACGCTGGTCGAGCCCTGTTTCGACAACCTCTACGACGTCCTGAACAACATGGGCGTACCGATGTACCCGATCGAGGAGTCGGCGCTCCACGACCCGGACCGGATCTACTCCGAGCTCAAGCGCCTGGTCCGCACCGACGCCCTGTTCCTCGTCGACCCGAACAACCCCACCGGCTTCACCCTGCTCCAGCACGGCCGCAGGGGCTTCGAGGAGGTGGTCCGCTTCTGCAAGGACCACAACAAGCTGCTGGTCATCGACTTCTGCTTCGCCTCGTTCACCCTCTACGACGAGAAGCTCGCCCGCTTCGACATCTACGAGCTCCTCGAAAGCTCCGGCATCTCGTACCTGGCCATCGAGGACACGGGCAAGACCTGGCCCGTTCAGGACGCCAAGGCGGCCATGATCACGGCCAGCGACGACATCCGCGAGGACGTCTACAACCTGCACACCAGCGTGCTGCTCAACGTCTCCCCCTTCGTGCTCAACATGCTGACCCAGTACGTCCAGGACTCCACCCGTGACCAGCTCGGCTCGGTCCGCGAGGTCCTCACCCAGAACCGCGAGGCGATACGCAAGGCGATCGACGGCACGATCCTGGAGTACCAGGAGCCCGTCGCCGGAGTGAGCGTCGCCTGGGCGCGCATCAACCACCCGGAGCTGACCGCGACCGAACTGCAGCGGCTGCTGGCGGAGGCCGAGGTGTACGTCCTGCCCGGCCGGTTCTTCTACTGGAGCCAGCCCGACCGGGGCGAGGCCTTCGTCCGCTTCGCCCTCGCGCGCGACCCGCAGGTGTTCTCCGACGCCATGGCCCGGACGCGAGAGGTGCTCGACCGCCATGCCGTCTGACACGACCGTCCCCGACGAGTACGCCGACGCCGCGCTCTTCCTCGGCATGAACAGCGAGGACGAGGGCGTACGCCGCGCCTGCAAGGCCTTCTTCGTGGACCGGCTCGACGGCCGGATCGTCATGAGCCTGGAGCAGGTGGGCCGCTGCGACGACATCATCTGGGGGTTCTCCCGCGAACTCCAGGACGCCTACTACCCGTTCATGGACAACCTGCACACCGTCATGGACATCCGCCGGCTCGGCTACGAGGAGGCGGACGTCCTGCACGCCACCGGCACGGAGCTGCCCCGGTCCCTGCCGGTGCACGAGCGGCTGCTCCTCGGCATGGTCCGGGACCGCAAGGGGCTGCTGCACACGGCCAGCCCGCGCCTGGCGGCCACCACCGGGTTCGCGGTGCGCGCCGTGACCGGGGCCGACGGGCCGGAGGCCCGCTTCCCCGAGCCACTGGAAGACCTCTACCAGCAGTCCCTCGCCCTGCGCGTGCCGGCCGAAGCCCTGTGACGGAGGACCGATGATCACCGGAACGACCACCGCGCTCGTCACCCCCGTCGACGCGGCGGGAGAGATCGACGAGAAGAGCATGGCCCGCCTCATCGCGACCGTACGGCCTTACGCGGACGCCCTGTTACCCGCACTGAGCACCGGTGAGGGGGGCTCCCTGTCCGACCGGCAGTGGCGGCAGACGCTGACCGTCGCCGTCCGGTACGCCGAGGGCGTGCCGGTCCTCGCCGGGATCCTGCGGCCCACCACCGACGGGGTCCTCGCCCTCGCCCGCGACGCGGGCGGGCTCGGCGCCGCCGCGGTCGTGGTCACCACCCCGTACGGGGCGGACGTGACCCAGGAGGAGATGGTCCGCCACTTCGAGGCCGTGACCGGGGCCGGACTGCCCGTGATCGTCTACCACGAGTCGGCCGTCTCCGGGAACGGCCTCGAACTCGGCACCCTGCTGCGGGTCTGCGCCCTGCCCGGGGTGGCCGGGGTCAAGGACTCCGCCGGGGATCCCGGGTTCACCCGTGCGCTGATCGCGGCCGGCCCGGGCGTGCCCGTGGTCCAGGGGCTCGAACACCTCCTGCTGGACTCCGGACCCGTCGACGGCTGGGTCGTCGCGCTGGGCAACGTCGAACCGGAGCTCTGCAAGGCCCTGTTGACCGACCGCGGCGAGGAACGGGCGGCGCAGCTGCACGCCGCGTACGAACGGTACGGCCTGGACCGGGACGACTGGTACCGCTCGCTGAAGACCGAACTGCTGCGGCGCGCCGTGATCGAGACCGACCGGGAGGTCCCGTGCTGAACGTGACACCGAAGCCCACCGACAGCCCGCACAAGCGGCTGTTCCTCCACAACCGCTCCCTCCAGAGCTCCGCGGTCGTCGCCCGGATCGAGGATCTGGAGGCGGCCTGGATCGGGCCCCTCGTCGAGGACCTCACGGACCGTACGCCGACGCTCGCCGGCCGGGCCGAGTGGAAGGAGCGCCTCGACGGACTGCTGGCCCTCGAACGCGAGGGCAGCCCGGCCGGGAGCTATCTCGCCGAGAAGGCCACCCGGGAGCAGTTCGCCGTCGTGGTACGGGAGTTCGCGCTCGACGGACTGACCGAGGCGCAGAACTTCTTCCCGGCGATCCCCCGGCTCCCGATCCGCTCGCAGATGGCCGTGATGCGGGTGCTCATCGACGAGTTCGGCTGCGGCAACCTCCAGCAGACCCACTCCAAGCTCTACCTCGACCTGCTCGCCGAACTGGGGCTCCCCCAGGAGCTGGAGAGCTTCCTCGACACCACCGGGGACGAGACGTACGCGTTCCTCAACGTCTTCTACTGGCTCACCCAGCGCGCCGCGCACGTCGAGTACTTCCTCGGCGCACTGGCCTACCTGGAGGCGAGCATCCCCGACGCCTTCGCGGTGCAGGCCCGCGCCTGCACCCGGCTGGGGATCGAGCGGGGCAGGTACTACACCGAGCACCTGCACATCGACACCTTCCACATGCGGGAGATGCAGACCGCGATCAAGGAGTACGAGGCGGAGCGCGGGCTCGACGCGACGAAGCTCTGGATCGGGGCTCAGCTGCTGTCCGGGCTGATCGGGGGCGCCTTCGACGCCGCCGTCGCACGCGCGCGGGAGGCGGCATGAGCGACGCCGTGCTGGAAGAGCTGCCGGGCGACCGGGTGCGGGTCCGCGTCGCGGGCCGGGAGTTCGTAATCGACGCCGCCTGTACGCACCGGCTCGGCCGGCTCGTGCACGGGCAGGTCAACGCGCGCACCCTGCGCATCACGTGCCCGCTGCACGGCACCAGCTTCGACCTCGCCACCGGCTGCCCGGTGGCCGGCCCGTCGGCGGATCCGCTGACGGTGCACCGCGCGGGCGTGCTCGGGCAGTCGTACGAGCCGCAGGACGTCTGGCTGCCGGCCTCCGAGCGGCTCCTCGAATGGGACGACGGCTTCCACGACCTCATGCTGGGCGACCGGCTGCGCATGGACGCCTACAAGGCGGCCGTCACCGAGGCGGTGCGGCCGGGCGCCACCGTCCTCGACCTGGGAACCGGTACCGGCATCCTGGCCCAGTGGGCGCTGGAGGCCGGGGCGGCCCGGGTCTACGGCATCGACCTCAACGAGAACATCCTCCGGACCGCGACGCGGCGGCTGACCGAGGCCGGGTTCGGGGACCGCTTCCATCCGCTGCGCGGGTTCTCCTTCGACATCGAGCTGCCCGAGCGGGTGGACCTGATCATCTCCGAGATCATGGGCAATCTCGCCGACAACGAGAACTGCGTCGCGATCCTCGACGACGCCCGCGCCCGCTTCCTGCGGCCGGGCGGCGCGATGCTGCCGGTGGCCGTGGAGAGCTATCTCGTACCGGTCACCGCGGAGGCCGCCCACGGCCGGGTGCGCGACGGATCGCCTCAGGACGCCGGGGGCCCGGCCGAGTTCGCCGAGCTGCTGAAGGGGCGCGGGGCACGGGACGCCTTCGACCTCTACTACGACGCGATCGTCCCGGTGGGCGGACAGCTCTCGGCGCCGCGGCTCGTGCGCCGGTACGCCTTCGAGGGGGCGCACGGCGCGCAGGAGACCTCGTACGAGGTTCCGCTCGTCTACACCGTCCAGCGGGCGGGGCTGTTCACCGGGTTCAAGGGCTATTTCGTGGCCACCCTCTCGGACACCGTGGCCCTGGACATCTCGGGTGACGAGGTCGCGGCGGACGATCCGTCGGCCCGTACGACCTCGGACAGCTGGAAGCACGCCTACCTGCCGGTCCGCGACGCCGTGCCGGTGCGGCCCGGCGACCGGATCGCGCTCACCTTCTCCCGGCGGCACCCGGCGGACACCGGATCCGGATCCTTCGGACAGGTCTACGGCTGGGAGGGCTCCGTCGTCTCCGGGGACGTCACCGTGGCCCGGTTCTCGCACAGCACCCGGCCCGAACAGGAAGGCTGAACCCCGTGACCACCACGACCACGAAGGACCCGACCCTGACAGAGGACAGCGGGGTCGCGGACCCGCGGCTGCCCGCGACCCCCGACACGATCAGCGTCTACACCGATCTGAACTGCTCCTTCGCCCACGTGGCCGTGCACCGGCTGCACGAGACCCGGCGCAGGCTGGGCCTGGAGGGGCGGATCTGGTTCGACTTCCGGGCCTTTCCCCTGGAGTTGTTCAACCGGGAGGTCAACGCCCGGCCAGGGGTCGACTCCGAGATCTCGGTGCTCGGCGCGCTCGAACCGGAAGCCGGCTGGCGGCTGTGGCAGGGGCCCGACTGGGCGTACCCGGTCACGACCCTGCCGGCGCTGGAAGCGGTGCACGCGGCCAAGTCCCAGTCCCTGGAGGCCAGTGAGCGGCTCGACCGCGGGCTGCGGCGGGCCTTCTGGGCGGAGGGCCGCTGCATCTCGATGCGCCACGTCATCCTGGAGGTGGCAGCCGAGACGGGCGCCGTCGAGGTGGAGGGGCTCGCCCGGGCCCTGGACACGGGCTCGGCGCGGGCCGCGGTGACGGCCCAGTACGAGTCGGCGCGCGAGGGGCGGGTCAACTGCAGCCCGCACGTGTTCCTCCACGACGGCACCGACATGGCCAACCCGGGCATCGAGGCGCGGTGGGTGAACGGCGACTTCGGGCAGGGGTTCCCCGTGATCGACGGGGACCGGCCGGAGGTGTACGAGGAACTCCTCGTGCGGGCAGCACAGTTGCTCTGAGGCTCCGCAGCCCCGTGGCCGGGCCCGTCCGTACGACGGGCCCGGCCACGGGCGTTCGCCTGCCTTCGGGCAGTCGTCAGATGCGGTCGGCCGCGATCAGGACGTACTGGAAGGAGCCGTCCTTGTAGGACTCGATGAACGCCTCCTCGATGCCGGTGACCAGCGAGGACGTGGCCCGCAGCTCCCAGTAGGGCAGGGTCGCGGGGGTCAGGTCGATGACCGCCTGCGGTACGAGGCGGTTGTCCGCCATGGCCTTGAGGTACTCCCGGCGGGAGTGGATGTTGCACTCGAAGTGCGCGTTGATCTGGGAGACCCACTTCGAGGGCTGCCCGTAACGGGGGTTCCAGCAGCCGGTGATGGTCACGTACCGGCCGCCGACCTTCAGGACGCGGGAGTGCTCGGCGAAGAGGTCGTCCAGGTCGACGTACATGCTGGACTCGTTGTTCCAGGACGCCGCGGCCTGCCCGGTCTCGAAGGGCGTGCCGAGCATGTTGCAGACGCGGGCCCGGACGTGGTCGTCGATGCCGAGCTCGCGGGCGCGCTGGTTGGCGAAGTCGGCCTGCTTGGCGGAGAGGGTGACGCCCTCGACCTTGCATCCGAAGCGCTGGTGGGCCATGACCATCGAACCGCCGCGGCCGCAGCCGGCGTCCACGAGGGTGTCCTCGCGGCCGATGGGTCCGAGGTGGTCCAGGAGGAGTTCGGCCTGCGCCGACTCCAGCCGGTGGAGCTCCGCGACCAGCTTCTTCTCGTACGCGCCGTCGCCGGTGTCGCCGAGGGCTGCGTGGTCCACGTCACCGATGCCGTAGTGGTGGTGGTAGAGGCCGTCCACGTCACCGAGCCGCAGGTTCACGGGCCTGGCCTCGTTGTTCCAGTAGCGGGCGATGTCCCCCTGGTAGGGGGTGGCCGGCCCGGGAATGATCACGGGGGCCGGGGTGGTGCCGTTGGAGCTGGTGGTCAGGTCAGTGCTGGTCACTAATAGGTCCGTCCTTACCAGAAGTCGGGCAGGCTGTAGCGATAGGTATTGGTCTGGTGCCAGTAGTGGTTGCCGTCGACCCAGACGGCGACTCCCCGCAGGAAGCGCAGAACGCTCGGGACGGGGCAGGCCGCGGCCAGGGCGGCGGCCTCCGCTTCGAAGGCGTGCATGAGGTCGTTGTGGACCTCGACCGCCTTGAGGTAGCCCTCCTGGTCGGAGGTCCCCTCCCGGTCGGCGATCACCACGGGCAGGTTCAAGTGCCGCCCGGGGGAGGCGAGTTCCTTGGTGTAGGAATAGAGGTCGTTGACGATGGTGGTGGCGTTCCCGGCGAGCGCGATGACCCGCTGCATGGCCGCCTGGGCGTGCAGATCGGCCGGGAGCTCGTACCCGCCGACCGTGTCGGTGATGGTGGGGCAGGGGCGGAAGTTGTTGAACTGCCGCATGGACAGGTACTCCCACACCTCCGGGACGTACTCCGTCTGGCTCCAGGCCGCCTCGGCGAGGTAGCCGAGGTGCAGCCGGGCCATGTCGTGCCGGAACCGGTCGGCCTGGGAGGGGGTGGCCTGCTGGACGAAGTACTCCATGGCGGAGCGGTAGGCCCGCCGGGGGGCGTCCGACTGGAGCGACGCCACCCACGCCGGCTCGTACTCCTTCGTGGTGTGGAGGGGGTCGAGGGCGGTGTGCGCCAGCAGGAGGCGTCCGCCGAGGCCGACGGGCGAGCCGCCGTGGTCCTCGCAGTAGACGTCGTCGACCGCGTTCTCGGCGACCATCAGCCGTGTGGCGAGCATCAGGTGTTCGACGGTGGGGGCGTCCGGGTGGCAGGCCACCATGTAGCGGCCTACATGGAAGCCGTCGAACTGGTCCTCCCATTCCTCGGGGTACAGCTCGACCTCTTCCAGCGCCCATGCCTTGATCCTGCGGCTGACCTCCTCCACCCGCGCCGGGTCCGGCTCCGCCACCGGGTGGTAGTAGAGGCCCGGGATCGGGTTTCCGGCCGCCGGTGCGGCCGGCTCCGGAGCCGGCGGGAGTGCGGGGGCGGGTGCGGGTGCGGTGGCCCCTTCCCAGCGGGCCGGGTGCAGGCCCTCCGTGCCCAGGCCGCTGGGTCCGCCCAGGAGCCGCCGCAGGGCGGGGCTCGGGGCGGGCGGCGCGGGTGCGGGCGCGTCCGCCGGGGCCGACGGTGCGGGCAGACCCGGTACCGCGGGCAGACCCGGCAGGCTGCCGGACGCGCGGGACTGGGCGGTGCCGAGGACGTGGGCCCCGAACCGGGCGGCGGCGCCGGGCAGGCTCGACTGCAGAGGGGAAGGCCCGGGCTCGGGCATCCGTGACTCCTAGGTGAGGTGGGTGTACGGGTCCGCCGGCCGCTCAGTCGCTCCGGCGGGGGCCGCTCAGTCGCTCCGGCGGGCGATCTGCACGTTCTCCAGGACACCGAGGGCGTCGGGCACCAGGATCGCGGCGGAGTAGTAGGTGGTGACGAGGTAGGAGATGATCGACTTCTCGTCGATGCCCATGAACCGGACCGACAGGCCCGGCTCGTACTCCTCCGGCAGGCCGGTCTGGCGCAGTCCGATGACGCCCTGGTTGTCCTCGCCGGTGCGCATGGCGAGGATGGAGCTGGTGTTCTCCTTGGTGATGGGGATCTTGTTGCAGGGCAGGATCGGGACCCCGCGCCAGGCGGGCACCTGCTGGCCGCCCACGTCCACGTGGTCCGGGTAGAGCCCGCGGGCGTTCATCTCGCGGCCGATCGCCGCGATGGTGCGGGGGTGGGCGAGGAAGAGCTTGGTGCCGCGGCGGCGGCAGAGCAGCTCGTCCATGTCGTCCGGGGTGGGCGGGCCGGAGTGGGTCTGGATCCGCTGCTTGAACGCGGCGTTGTGGAGCAGGCCGAACTCCCGGTTGTTCACCAGCTCGTGTTCCTGGCGCTCGCGCAAGGCCTCGATGGTGAGCCGGAGTTGCTCCTCGGTCTGGTTCATCGGACCGTTGTAGAGATCGGCGACCCTCGTGTGGACGCGCAGGACGGTCTGGGCGATGGAGAGTTCGTACTCGCGCGGCTTCGATTCGTAGTCGACGAAGGTGCCGGGGAGTTCGGCCTCGCCGACGTGGCCGGCCGACATGGCGATCTCGGCCTCGCCGTGCTTGTTCTGCCGCTGCAGGGGCAGCGAGCTGAACCGCTGGATGTGCTCCTGGAGGTGCGGCGCCCCGGACACGATGCCGGCGAAGTCGGCGCGGGAGAGCGTGAGGAGGGTGCCGGGGGTCTCGGCGGTGGCCGTGTAGTCCCAGCGGGCGTCGGCGTCCAGCAGGGCGTTCTCGCCGAACCGTTCGCCGTCGGCGAGGACCGCGACGGAGATCTCGTCGCCGTACTTGCCCGCGGAGGTCTGGCTGATCCGGCCGTGGGCGATCAAGTGGATCTGCTCGGCGGGAGCACCCCGCTCGACCAGCACCTCGCCGGCCCGGAAATCGCGCTGGACGCAGCGTCCGGCGATCGCCGCCAGCACTTCGTCGTCGTCGAAGCCCCGCAGCAGGGCGAGTTCGCCGAGCTCGCGCGGGATCACCTGGACACGTGCACCGTCCTGGACGAACTCGATGCTCCCGTCACCGACGGTGTAGCTCAGCCGGCGGTTCACCCGGTAGGCGCCGCCCTTGGTCTCCACCCACGGCAGCATCCGCAGCAGCCAGCGGGAGGTGATCTCCTGCATCTGCGGGGCGGACTTGGTCGTGGTGGCAAGGTTGCGGGCTGCCGCCGTGCCCAGGCTCTGCTGGGGCGGATCCAGCTGTGCTTCCGGGCTGGTGTCAACAGTCATCGGTCGAGCTCTCCTTCATCGGCGGGGAAAGGCAGGCGAACGTGTGGGCGTCCGTCCAGATCCCGGGGAACCGTAACGGCGAAGATCCCCGGCCCACCGCGAAAAAACGTTGCGGTTGCTTCGTTCCGGTGATCCTGCGCCTCAAGGGGTTTGTTTGGCGGACCGACGATTTCCAGCCGGGGTCGCCGCATCCGACTCGCCGTAGAGCACTTACGAGGCAATGAAGGAAAAAGGCTCGCAGGTGCACACCTTGCTGGCGCATTTCCCTCTTGAATGATTCACTGAGTGCGCACACCCGCCCCCGGGCTGCTTGCGGCTCTCGCTGCCACGGGGAGCGCGGTGAAGGAAGCCCCCTGCCCGCCGATCGCGGTGTTCGCCGAGCAGGGGGCTCCGTCATGGGTGCCGCCGGCCGCCGCCCGCCCCTGCGATCCGGGAGCCGGGAGCCGGGCATTGTGCCAGAGGCCCGCAGGGCCGTCACGTCACGTCTTCCCGGGGCGTGCCCCGGGGTCCGCGGGCTGGCGGAATAGGGGGCAACGGACAGGGCGGAACGGCCGCCCGGCCCCCGAACAAGGAGGACAGCCATGGCTGCCTTGATCCCCCTGCGCAAGTCGCTCCTCATCGCCGTCTCCGCCGTCGCCGCACTGATGGGCGCCGGATCGGCCTACGCCGCATCCGGCTCCGCCCACCTGGCCAACGACCCATCCGGGGCGAAGGTGCAGCGCAGCAGTCCGGTCAAGGGCACGATCGGCGGCCAGGACACCTCCACCGCGTACGGCTACTACTACGTACAGGGGCGCTAGCCCGTGCTCCCGACCCGCGTACCGCCCGGCCCTTCCGGGGCCGGGCGGTACGGCAACCGGCGCGCGTTCGAGCGGGACCACCTCGGCTTCCTGCTCGACCAGCAGCGGTACGGCGACCTGGTCCGCTTCGACGACGACCTGTACCTCGTGAACTCGCCCGTCCTCGCGGAACAGGTGCTCAAGCACACCAACACCACCTACTCGATCGCCCGGGACCTGCTGGGCGAGGACATCGACGGCGGCCGCGCCTCCGAGGACCTGGCCCGGTGGATGCGGGCCCGCGCCCTGGCGGGACGCGGCCTGAACCGGACCGCCACGCGGGCCGCCGGGGACCGCCTCGCGCAGACCGTCGCCCGCCACGCGGACGGCTGGCGGACGCGCGGCAGCATCGAGGCGATCCCCGCACTGGAGGACCTCACCGCCCACCTCATCGCGGAGTTCTGCCTCGGGCCCGAGACCGGGGCGGTCCCCGGCCTCCTCGCCCGCCTGCAGGACGCGCTGCTGCCTCCCGCGCTGCCCCTGCCCGCCCGCTGGCACGCCCTGCGGCGGCGCCGTCTGCACCGCGCCTCGGACGAGCTCGCCCAGGAGGTCGCCGCCCTGATGCGGCGGCGGCGCGGCACACGGCGGGAGGACTCGGCGCCCGCAGTCGCGGACCTTCTCGACACCGCCTGCCAGGAGGGCGCCCTCACCCGCGAAGGCGCGACCGACGTGATCGTCGCCAACCTGTTCGCCGCCCACGAGACCACCGCCGCCGCGCTCGCCTGGCTGCTGCTCCTCCTCGACCGGCGTCCGGACCTGCGCGAGCGGGTACGGGACGAAGCCGTACGCGAGCTCGCGGGGCGGCCCCCCACCGCGGCCGACCTGCCCCGGCTGACCGTCGCGGGGGCCGTCGTGAAGGAGACCCTCCGGCTCTATCCCCCGCTCTGGCTCATCCAGCGGACCGTGGAGGAGCCCACCGAACTCGGCGGCTTCCCGCTCCGCCCCGGCCAGCGGGTCGGCGTCAGCCCCTTCGTCCTCCACCGCGACCCGCGGCACTACGACCGGCCCGCCGCGTTCGACCCGGACCGCTGGATCGAGGGCCCCGCCGCCCCCCTGCCCAAGTACGCCTTCATGCCCTTCGGGGGCGGACCGCGCACCTGCCTCGGCACCCACTTCGCCACCACGGCCATGACCATCGCGGCCGCGACCCTCACCCGCGACTACCGGATCGCGCAGTCCCCCGGCACCGGCACCACCTTCGACACCCGCACGATCCTCCAGCCCGGCGGCCTGACCCTCGAGGTCACCGGCCCTCGTGGAATCGACCAAGATGTGCTTGACCGATCATTCCTCGCCACGTAACTTCAACCGAACCAACTCGAGAGCCCCTGGAAGGAGGCGAAGCCGGATGTCGACCCTGTCCGTTCCGCTTCGCCTCGCTCACCAGATCGCCTGGGCTCCGGGTCGTGTAGCACACGGCTGCTGAACAGCCGCCCCCTTCCCGGCGCGCCCGATCGCGGCCCCGGGGTTCTTCCCTCACCCTGTCACCACTTGCGGCGCCTCCCTGCGCGCCGGTCTGCCGCGCTCCGGGTCCATCGAGCCGCGGCCACTGAACGAGAAAGCTCCTGCCATGGCGACCAGTACAGTCCGATCGACCGCGCCCCGGAACGGGGACGCACCGTGGTAGCGGCGCGCATCACGGTCAACGGGAGAGAGACACCGATCTCTCCGGCCCCGGCCCACACCACGGTGCTGGACTTCCTGCGCGACCGCGGCCTCACCGGCACCAAGGAGGGCTGCGCCGAAGGGGAATGCGGCGCCTGCTCCGTGCTCGTGGCCCGGCCCGGGGTGAACAAGCCCACCGACTGGGTGGCGGTCAACGCCTGCCTGGTTCCGGCCCTGGCGCTCGACGGCCAGGAGGTCATCACCTCCGAAGGCCTCGCCACCGTCGACGAGTCCGGTGCGGCCACCGCCCTGCACCCCGTGCAGGAGGAGATGGCCGTCCGCGGCGGCTCCCAATGCGGTTACTGCACACCGGGGTTCATCTGCAGCATGGCCTCCGAGTACTACCGCCCCGACCGCTGCGCCCACACGGACGCGGCCGCGGGACCGGACGAGGACCCGGCCGCGGGCGGCGACGCCGAGCACGGCCCGAACGGTTTCGACCTGCACGCCCTGAGCGGGAACCTGTGCCGCTGCACCGGCTACCGCCCCATCCGCGACGCCGCCTTCGCCGTCGGCTCCCCCGCCGAGGACGACGTACTGGCGCAGCGCCGCGAGCAGTCCCCGCCCGAGGCCGCCGCCACCGAATACGCCCAGGACGACAGCGTGTTCCTGCGGCCCGGCACCCTCGCGGAGACGGTGCGGCTGCTGAGCGAGCGGCCCGGTGCGGTCGTGGTCGCCGGCAGCACCGACTGGGGCGTGGAGGTGAACATCCGCTCCCGCCGGGCCGATTGCGTGGTCGCGGTCGACCGGCTGCCCGAACTGCGGGAGCTGCGCGTCGAGTCGGACCACATCGAGATCGGGGCGGCGCAGACGCTCACCGAGATCGAACGCCGCCTCGACGGCAGCGTCCCGCTCCTGGCGGAGCTGTTCCCGCAGTTCGCGTCCCGGCTCATCCGCAACAGCGCGACCCTCGGCGGCAACCTCGGTACCGGCTCGCCCATCGGTGACAGTCCGCCGGTGCTGCTCGCGCTGGAGGCCTCGCTGCTGCTGGCCGGCGCCGAAGGCGAGCGCGAGGTCCCGCTCGCCGAGTACTTCACCGGCTACCGGCAGAGCGTGCGCCGTCCCGGGGAGCTGATCCGCGCGGTGCGCGTCCCGCTGCCGCTGTCGCCGGTCACGGCCTTCCACAAGATCGCCAAGCGGCGCTTCGACGACATCTCCAGCGTCGCCGTCGCCTTCGCCCTGGACATCCAGGACGGGACCGTCCGCAAGGCCCGCATCGGACTGGGCGGCGTGGCCGCCACCCCGATCCGCGCCCTCGCCACCGAGGCGGCCCTCGAGGGCCGGGCGTGGACGGCGGAAACCGTCGAGGCCGCGGCCCGCGTCCTGCGGTCCGAGGGCACCCCGATGGACGATCACCGCGCCAGCGCCCTCTACCGCTCCGCGATGCTCGGCCAGAGCCTGAACAAGCTGTACGCGCGAACCACCGAGGCGGCGAAGTCATGAGCCAGTTGTCCGAGCGCCCCGAAAAGCCCGTCGTCGGGCTGTCGATGCCGCACGAGAGCGCCAACCTGCACGTCACCGGTGCGGCGCTCTACACCGACGACCTGGTCCACCGCACCAGGGACGTCCTGCACGCCTACCCCGTCCAGGTCATGAAGGCCCACGGAAGGATCACGGCGCTGCGCACCGAGCCGGCGCTCGCCGTCCCGGGCGTGGTCCGCGTACTGACCGGCGCCGACGTGCCCGGTGTCAACGACGCCGGCATGAAGCACGACGAGCCGCTGTTCCCCGACACCGTCATGTTCCACGGCCACGCGGTCGCATGGGTGCTGGGCGAGACCCTGGAGGCGGCCCGGCTCGGCGCCGCGGCCGTCGAGGTGGAACTCGACGAACAGCCCTCCGTGATCACCCTGCAGGAGGCGATCGAGACCGGCAGCTTCCACGGCGCCCGGCCCCTGATGGTCACCGGCGACGTCGACGCCGGCTTCGAGGACTCCGCGCACGTGTTCACCGGGGAGTTCCAGTTCTCCGACCAGGAGCACTTCTACCTCGAGACGCACGCGGCGCTCGCCCTCCTGGACGAGAACGGGCAGATGTTCGTCCAGAGCAGCACCCAGCACCCCTCGGAGACGCAGGAGATCGTCGCCCACGTACTCGGCCTGCACAGCCACGAGGTGACCGTGCAGTGCCTGCGGATGGGCGGCGGCTTCGGCGGCAAGGAGATGCAGCCGCACGGGTTCGCGGCCGTCGCCGCCCTCGGCGCCAAGCTCACCGGCCGGCCGGTCCGGGTACGGCTCAACCGGACCCAGGACCTGACCATGTCCGGCAAGCGCCACGGGTTCCACGCCACGTGGAAGATCGGCTTCGACGCCGAGGGCCGCATCCAGGCCCTGGACGCCACCCTGACCGCCGACGGCGGCTGGAGCCTGGACCTGTCCGAGCCCGTCGTGGCCCGCGCGCTGTGCCACATCGACAACACGTACTGGATCCCCAACGCGCGCGTCGCCGGCCGCATCGCCAGGACCAACAAGGTCTCCAACACGGCCTTCCGCGGCTTCGGCGGCCCCCAGGGCATGCTGGTGATCGAGGACATCATGGGCCGGTGCGCACCGCTGCTCGGCCTGGACCCGATGGAGCTGCGCGAGCGCAACTTCTACCGGCAGGGCCAGTCGACCCCGTACGGGCAGCCCGTCTCCCACCCCGAGCGGATCTCCGCCGTCTGGCACCAGGTCCGCGAGGACGCCGCCCTGAACGAGCGCAAGCGGGAGATCGCGGCCTTCAACGCGGCGCACCCGCACACCAAGCGGGCGCTCGCGCTGACCGGGATCAAGTTCGGCATCTCCTTCAACCTCACCGCCTTCAACCAGGCCGGTGCGCTGGTGCTGGTCTACAAGGACGGCTCCGTCCTGATCAACCACGGCGGCACCGAGATGGGGCAGGGCCTGCACACCAAGATGCTCCAGGTGGCCGCGACCACCCTGGGCATCCCGCTGCACAAGGTGCGCCTCGCCCCGACGCGCACCGACAAGGTGCCCAACACCTCCGCCACCGCCGCCAGTGCCGGGGCGGACCTCAACGGCGCAGCGGTGAAGAACGCCTGCGAGCAGATCCGTGACCGGCTGCTCCAGGTGGCCGGCACGCAGCTGGGTACGAACGCCTCGGACGTGCGCATCGTCGAGGGCGTCGCGCGCGCTCTGGGCGTGGACAAGGAGCTGGCCTGGGACGACCTGGTGCGCACCGCGTACTTCCAGCGGGTCCAGCTCTCGGCGGCCGGTTTCTACCGGACCGAGGGCCTGCACTGGGACGCGAAGGCGTTCCACGGCTCGCCCTTCAAGTACTTCTCCTACGGGGCCGCCGCGACCGAGGTGGAGGTGGACGGCTTCACCGGCGCGTACCGGATCCTGCGGGTGGACATCGTCCACGACGTCGGCGACAGCCTTTCCCCGATGATCGACATCGGTCAGGTCGAGGGCGGCTTCGTCCAGGGCGCGGGCTGGCTGACGCTGGAGGACATGCGCTGGGACTCCGGCGACGGCCCGCACCGCGGCCGCCTGCTGACCCAGGCCGCGAGCACCTACAAGCTGCCGAGCTTCTCGGAGATGCCGGAGGAGTTCAACGTCCGGCTGATGGAGAACGCCACCGAGGAGGGCGCGGTCTACGGGTCCAAGGCGGTCGGTGAGCCCCCGCTGATGCTGGCCTTCTCGGTCCGGGAGGCCCTGCGGCAGGCGGCCGCGGAGTTCGGGCCCGCCGGAATCAGCGTGGAGCTCGCCTCGCCCGCCACGCCGGAGGCCGTGTACTGGGCGATCGAGGGGGTCCGCGAGGGCGGTGCGCCCCGCGACGGGCGGGCGCCCGGCGCCGGCGGGGTCCTCGCCGGGGCGAACGCCGTGAGCCATGTCTGACATGGGCTGGGTCGCCGCGGTCGCGCGGCTGCGGGCACGCCGGGAACCCGGTGTGCTCGTGACCGTCGCGACCGTGCGCGGCCACGCGCCCCGCCGGGCCGGTGCCAAGCTCGTCGTGGGACGGACGCAGACCTGGGGGTCGATCGGCGGGGGCAACATCGAGGCCGTCGCCATCGACCGGGCGCGCGAGCTGTGCGGCGCGGCCGATCCGGAGACGGAGCTGATGGAGTTCGCGCTGAACGACAAGGTCACCGGCCCGCACGGCGTGCAGTGCTGCGGCGGGGCCGTCACCGTGCTGCTGGAGCCGCTGCCGGTGGTCCAGGCGGTGGCCGTGTTCGGTGTCGGCCACGTCGGGCTGGAACTGGCGCGCATCCTGGCCCGCCAGGACCTCGACCTGCACCTCGTCGACAGCCGTCAGGACATGCTCACCGACGAACGGCTCGGTGTGCTGGGCGACGCGGTGGCGCAGGTGCACGTGCACCACACGCCGCTGCTGCCGGAGACGGTGCTCGGGGAGCTGCCGCCCGGCACCCACGTCCTGATCATGACGCACGACCACGCCGAGGACGCCGCGCTGTGCGACGCCGCCCTGCGCACCGACGGTCTCGGCTCGATCGGTCTGATCGGCTCGTCCGCGAAGTGGACGCGGTTCCGGCAGCGCCTGGCCACCGAGGGCGGTCATGACGCCGGCACCATCGACCGGATCACGACCCCGATCGGCCTGACCGAGATCACGGGCAAGGAGCCCGCCACGATCGCGGTGAGCGTCGCGGCGGACCTGCTCCGCACCTTCGAACGGGACCGCAACTGGGCGGTTCCGCACACCCTCGCCGAGGTGGCGTACCCGACGGCCGCCGGCGGGGCGTGAGTCCTGGGGACCGCGCGCCCCGCCCGCGGGCGGCCGGGCGGTCCCCGCGCGCTCAGCCGGCGGCCGCCCGCGCCGGGCGCCTGAGCAGGTAGCCGGCCGCGGCCAGCACGAGGACCGCCATGCAGGCGATGAACACCAGTCCGGCGCCCTCCAGCCCGAGGGGGCCCTCCAGTACGCCCACTCCGATCACGGGCAGCGAGATGCCGGTGTACGCCACCAGGAACAGCGTGGAGATCACGGCGGCCCGCTGGTCCGCGGGAGAGGCCCCGGCCACGGCGGACAGGGCCCCGCGGAAGGCCAGCCCCTGCCCGAGTCCGCCGACGAGCGCGCTCAGCACCACCAGCGCCAGCAGGTCCCAGAACAGCGCGCCGGCGAGCAGTGCCAGCCCGGCGAGGAGCGCGGCGCATCCCAGCGGCAGCGAGCGCTCCTCGCCGACGCGGCCGACGGCCAGCTGCCCGGCGGTCGAGGCGAAGAAGGCCAGGGCGACCACCAGTCCGCTCACGGCCCGGTTGTGCACGTCCAGGGACTCCGCGAGGAAGGCCGGGCTGACGGAGGTGAACACGCCGAACAGGGCGAAGCCCACGAACGCGGCGATCGCGGCCGGTCCGAACACCGCCCGCACCTGCGGGGGCAGGGCGGGCCGCTGCGGTCGTACGGTGCTCAGCGGCCGCCGCTCCCGTACCGTCTCGGGCAGCTTCAGCAGGACGAGGGCCGCGGCCGCCACGAGCCCGAGGTGCACCACGAACGACAGGTACAGGGGCCAGGGGGCGTACTGCGCGAGGATGCCGGCGAGCAGCGGACCGCAGCCCAGTCCGCCCATGTTGGCGGCCGTCGCGACGAACGTGGCGCGGGCGGCGCCGCCGGGCGGCGCCAGCTCCATCACGTAGGCCGTGGCGGCCCCGGTGAACAGGCCGGCGGAGAGACCGGACAGCAGCCGTCCCGCGTACAGCCAGGGCATCCCGTCGGCGCACAGGAAGCAGACGGCGCTCGCCGCGGCGAAGCCGAGCCCCGCCAGCAGGACCGGTCGCCGGCCCACGGTGTCCGAGGCGTTGCCCGCCAGCAGCAGGACGCCGATCACCCCGAAGGCGTACACGGCGTACACCACGGTCACCATCAGCGCGGAGAAGCCGAACTTCTCCTGGTAGAGCCCGTAGAGGGGGGTCGGCAGCGTGGTGCCGGCCATGCACACGGCGAACACCGCCCCGCTCAGCAGGGTCGGGCGCCACCCTTGTCGATCACCGTCCATGGAGCCGACCGTATCCCGTGAAGGGCCCCGGAGCCGGGTCAGTACACCAGCTCGTAGGTCACGTCCTTGGGGACCGGGTCCGGTGCGGTGTCGGTGTAGAGGAGCCGGATGGTGGTGAAGCGGAGCAGGTCGGGGTGGTCGGGCCAGGCCTGCGGATTGGCCAGGGTCACCGTGACCGGGTAGGCGCGGAAGCGGCCGGCCGCGCAGTACGGGCGGCAGTCGTTCACCATGTCGGTGCCGGTGGCCGTGGCGGTGCCCGGACCCCAGGTGTCCCAGCGGAGCTCCACGAGCCGGTTGTTGCCGTCGCCGCAGGCCAGGATGTACTCCGTGGGGCGCACCTGGGCCTGCGAGGAGCAGTCGACGACCACCACCGGATCCGCCGGGACCGGCGTCCGGGCCGGGGACCCGGAGGCGGTGTGCGCGGAGACCGGGAGCACGGCGGCCGTCATCGCGGCCACCGCGCACAGCACGGTGGCCGTCCGGGCTGTGCGCCGGGACGGGCGCCGGGATGCGTGCCGGGATGCCCGTGCGGGGCGGCCACCTGCGGAAACGTTCACGGAAGACCTTCCTCGCCCTCGCCACTGCGCCCGGCGCCGGCACCCCGGGGTGTTTCCAGCTTCCCCCATGGGGGTGAAGCCCGCACCCGCGGGAACCGTGCGGCCGCCGGGCGGGCGCCCGGGTCACTTGCGCAGCAGGGCGCAGACGAAGTCCTCCTGGACCTCGCGGACCTGTCCGAGCAGGTCGGGGTTGATGGTGAGGGAGGTCTGGGTGGTGATCGAGAAGGTGAGGGAGCGCCGGCCGTCCGCCGTGGCCGCCACGAGCTGCGTGTAGCCGGCCGTGTTGCCGGTGTGGCCGTACACCGTTCCGCAGCGGGTGGTGTACCGGAAGATCGCCAGGCCCGCCTCGGTGCGGCCGGGGCCGGGGGGCTGGGACAGGGCTCCGGGGATGAACTTGAACTGCTGGCGCCGGGTGCGCTCCGAGACGAGCTCTCCGCCGGCGTAGCCCCGGATGAAGGCGGTCAGGTCCTTCGCCGTGGACACGATGCCCCCGGACGCCCAGGCTCCCGAGGCGCTGACGGCCTCGCTGACGTCGACGGGCCCCTCCTCCGGGTCGATCTGGTAGCCGTGGAGGAAGGGCACGGGCAGCCGGAACCCCTGGGGCAGGCTCGTGGCCCGCAGGCCCAGCGGCTCCTGGACGAGCTCGCGCAGCAGCGTCTCGTACCGGCGTCCGGTGACGGCCTCGGCCATGAGGGCGACGGCGATGTTGTCGGAGTTGGAGTACGCGTAGCGGCTGCCCGGCGGGAACTCGAGGTCCTCGTCGGCCACGAACTCCAGCAGGCGGCGGGAGTCGAAGCGGTGGCGGGGGTCCTCGGAGACGATGTCGATGAACCCCTCGGAACTGGAGTAGTCCGGCAATCCGCTGGTGTGGTTGAGGAGTTGACGGAGAGTCACTCCGTGCCATGCGGCCGGCTGTCCGGGCAGCACCTCGCCGATCGTGGAGTCAAGCCGCAGCCGGCCGCGGTCGACGAGGACGAGGGCCACCGCTCCGCTGAAGGCCTTGGCGACGCTGGCGATCCGCATGTGGTCCGTGGCCCGCGGCGGCCTGCCGCTCTCCACGTCGGCCACGCCCGCCCGGTAGACCTCCGTACGGTCGCCGTCGCGCAGGACGGCGAGGACCCCGGGGGGCCCGTCGGGCCGCTCCACCAGCTCCCGGAGCTCCTGGTGGAGGGCGGATCCGGAGGGCGGGTTGCGGTCGGCTCCGGCCTGCGCGGGCGGCACGGTGACGGCGAGCAGCGCACCGCACACGGCGGTGGCGGCGGCCAGGCGCAGCGACGGGCGGATCCGACCGGAGTGGCCGTGCGGGCGTCGGGACACGGAGGTACCTCCCGGGGAAGACGGACGCGGTGGCCCACGATGACAGGGGCCCCGGCGACTCCGGGGGCGACACGGCCGGACGCGGAGGCGCCTTGGGCCATCCGGCCCTGACGGGCTCTGGCGGGCTCTGACGGGCCGCGGCGGGGCCGCGCGGAGGCCGGTGCGAGGCCCCCGCGAGGCCCGCGGCCGCGGCTACCAGACGGGAATGGGCGCGGGTGCCTCCGTGCCGAGGTCCGGGGTGTCGCGGAGTTCGACGGTGGTGCCGGGGCGGTGCAGTTCGAGAATCACCAGGGTGTTCCCGCCCGCGCGCCAGAGCGGGGCCGGCGCGTACAGGGTCTTC
Source organism: Streptomyces sp. TBY4 (assembly GCF_024213195.1). GTDB lineage: Bacteria > Actinomycetota > Actinomycetes > Streptomycetales > Streptomycetaceae > Streptomyces. The sequence goes on from NZ_JANAVF010000001.1 coordinate 258,512, forward strand.
TGCGGGCCGCGCTCCCAGAACCTGCCCAGGGCGAAGCCGTTCAGCCAGACCATGCCCTTGGTCCATCCGGGCAGGGCGATGAACGCGTCGGCGGCGGAGTCCAGTTCGACGGTGACCCGGTGGAAGGAGGGGCCCTCCGGGAGGGGACCGGGGCCGAACTCGATTCCCGCCAGGTCGTCGAGGGGCAGCGGTCTGGTCTCCCAGCCGAACTGGTACTGGTTGTCCAGCCTGACCCCCTCGCGGATGCCCTTGCGATCGGCCAGCAGCGGACCGTAGTTGATGCGCCCCTGGTTCTCCACCAGGATCTCGAGCTCCGCTCCCCCGTCGGGCACGGTGACGGTGAGCGCCGCGAGCGGCTCGTCCCGTTCCAGCAGTCCGATCTCCCGGCCGTCCAGGAAGACCTGGGCCCGATCGGCCAGTCCGTCGATGCGCAGCTCCGCGGCGGGCAGGGGCCCGCGCAGGCGGGTCCGGTAGTGGATCAGCCCCAGGGACTGGCCGGCTTCTTCCATGGTCAGCGGATCGACGTGGTGGACGGGCTTGGAGAGTACGTCCAGGGAGCCGGCCAGTGAGGCCCGCGCGTCCACGGTGAGCAGCCGGGGCGCCACGCGCGGGGGCAGCGGGGGCGGTTCGTGGGTGACGGGGGCGGTGTGCCGGCCGATGACCTCGCGGAAGAGGTGGAACTTCGGGGTGAGTTCGCCGGCTTCGCCGACGGGGGCGTCGTAGTCGTAGCTGGTCACGTCGGGCTGGTAGGAGGTGCCGTCGTGGTTGGCGCCGTTCCACCAGCCGAAGTTGGTGCCGCCGTGGCCCATGTAGATGTTCACCGAGGCGCCCGCGGCGAGGAGGCTGTCGAGGGTGGCGGCGGCGTCCTCGGGGTCGCGCGTGTGGTGCGGTTCGCCCCAGTGGTCGAACCAGCCGTGCCAGTACTCCACGCAGACCAGCGGCCCTTCCGGCTGGTAGGTGCGCAGGGTGGCGAGCGAGCTCTCGGGGCGGGAGCCGAAGGTCCCGGTGGTCAGGACGCCGGGGATGCGCCCGCCGAGCTGGAACCCGTGGTCGGCCCCGTCGGTGGTGAACAGCAGGCAGTCGAGGCCCCGTCGGACCAGGCCGTCGCGGAGGTGTTCCAGATAGCCGGTGTCGTTGCCGAAGCTGCCGTACTCGTTCTCGACCCCCATCGCCACGACCGGCCCGCCCCTGCTGCCGAGGAGCGGGACCAGTACGGGGGCCAGGGCGTCGAACCAGGCGTCCACCGCGGCCAGGTAGGCGGGGTCGCGCCGGCGGATCCGGATCGTACGGTCGGCCAGCAGCCATCCGGGCAGCCCGCCGAAGTCCCATTCGGCGCAGATGTAGGGGCCCGGCCGGACGATGACGTCGAGGCCCAGCGCGCCCGCGGTGCGGATGAAGGCCGCCACGTCGTTCGGCCCGTCGAAGGTGAACGCGCCGGGGCGGGGCTCGTGGACGTTCCAGGCCACGTAGGTCTCGACGGTGTTCACGCCCATCGCGCGCAGGCGCAGCAGCCGGTCGGACCAGAGACCGGGGTGCACCCGGAAGTAGTGGATGGCCGCGGAGACGATCCGGTGCGGGCGGCCGTCGCGCAGGAAGCCGGTCCCGTCCGTGGTCAGCGTCGTGATCGGCGGGTGGGGTGGCGGTGGCTGCACGTGTGCGCTCTCTTTCGGTCACTCCGGTGGTGCTCGGCTCGTCGGCCGACGGGGCTCCGGCAGTGGAAGGCCCCGAATAGAAAGCGCTTTCTACGGCCGTGGATCACGCTAGGCCGAAGCGGCCCGGAGGGTCAAGGGGGCTTCAGCAGGTACGCGCTGTCCTTGTGGACCGGATCCGTCAGAGGAAGTGGCCGCTGGCGAGATAGGGAGCCGGTTCCGCCATGCCGCGGAGCGCGAGGTAGCCCTCCTGGCCGATGTCCAGCCGCGCGGCCAGGCCGACGTCGACCGCCCAGTGGTTGGCGGTGGTGATGCAGTTGACGAGCGTGTCGCCCCGGGAGGCGGCGAGGGCCTCCCACAGCAGGTCCTGGGCGGTCCCCGGCTCCGCCGCGGCGAGGAGTACGGCCCGGTTCTCCTCGTCGTCGATGTACGCGTATCCCGGCCTGCGCGGATCCCGGGACACGACCAGCCTGAGGCGCTCGAGCATGTAGGCGTGGTCGGGTCCGTGACCGGCCCCGCGGAGCCGCTCGTCCAGCCGGTCCATCCATTCGAGGTCCTCGGGCCGGCCCTCGCGGAGCCCGCCGCCCGCGGGAAGCGTGGACCGGTCGACCGTGCCGACCATCCGCATCTGCGGGTACAGCAGGAAGCCCGCCTGCCGGTAGCGCCGGGTCGCACCCGGGTGCACCGAGGAGGAGAACAGCCCCGGCCGGCCGTCGGCGTGCGCCAGCGCGGCGTCCATCAGCCGCCTGCCGATGCCCCGGCCCTGATGGCGGGTCAGCACGCCGTAGGTGGCGAGGCACCAGACCTGGCCGCGGTTCTGCGCCATGGCGAACCCGACCACGTCGCCACCAGCGCCGCTCCCGTCCTCCTCGACCGCGACCCAGCACCCCGCGGGATCGATCTCCAGATAGAACCGCATCCGTTCGATCCACTGCTTCGATCCGGCTTCCGAACGGGGCCGGATCTCCGGTTCGCCGACCCTCCTGGTGCTCTGGTCCGCCTCGAAGAAGAGCACCGCCGAAGCCCGCTCCGCCGACGGAAGGTCTTCCTCCCGCGCCGGCCTGATCCGCACTGATTCCATGGCCATACGCTCCCCGGTGTCCATCGACCGGTGGACAAGAAGTTCAGTCTGCCGGACGTCATGCCCGCCTCGGCCCGACGCGCATGATCCAGACATGAACCGACCAACCGTCAGAATCGCCCGCTGGAGCGCCCGTCACGCAGGACGAGCGATCGCCTGCTGGTTCGCCTTCGTGATCCTCTGCCTCGGCGCCGGCATCGCCGTCGGCAGCAACCAGGCCGCCTCCGAGGACTTCCGGGTCGGCGAGGCCGGCCGCGCCGAAGCCATCGCCGCCGAAGGCGGCCTGGAGCGCAGGCCCACGGAACAGATACTCATCCGCTCCCGGTCCGGCCCGCTGGACGCGGCAGCCGCCGACGCGGCAGCTCAGGACGTCACCGAGCGGATGCGCCGGCTGCCCGGGGTCGAGCGCATCGCCGCCCCCCTGCGCTCCCGCGACGGCACGGCCCTGATGGTGGCGGTGGTCATGAAGGGACCGGAGCTGGACGGCAGGAAGAACGTCGTTCCGCTCCTGGAGCAGACCGCCCAGGTGGCCGCCGCCCATCCCGGCCTGATCGTGGAGGAGACCGGCTCCCCGGCCATCAGCAAGGGGGTCAACGACCAGCGGAGCAAGGACCTGGCCCTGTCGGAGCGCCTCACCCTGCCCCTCACCCTGATCACCCTGCTGCTGGTGTTCGGCTCCGTCGTGATGGCGGGCGTCCCCCTGCTGCTCGCGCTCTCCTCGATCGCGGCCGCCCTCGGGCTGTCCATGGTCGCCTCGCACCTCCTGCCCGACCCCGGAGTCGGCACCAACATGATCCTGCTCATCGGCCTCGCCGTCGGTGTCGACTACACCCTCTTCTACCTGGAGCGGGAGCGCGAGGAACGGGCCCGTGCCCAGGGCCGGCTGAGCTCCGAGGCCCTGGTCGAACTGGCGGCCGCGACCGCGGGACGGGCCATCGTGGTCTCCGGGCTCGCCGTGATCGTGTCCACCGCCTCCCTCTACCTCGCCACCGACGTCATCTTCTCCTCCCTCGCCACCGGAACCATCCTGGTCGTCGCAGTGGCCGTCGCCAGCTCGCTGACCGTGCTGCCCGCGCTGCTGGTGAAGATCGGCCGCCGCACCGAGCGCCGGGCCCTACGGGGTGAGCGGCCGCGTACGAGGCTACCGTGGCCGCGCCGTGCAGCCGGTGGCGGGCGCGCGGCCCGCGCGAGCACCGGACGGCTGTCCGGAGCCCTCCTGAGGCCCGCGCGCACGCGACCCGTCCTCACGCTGTGCGTGTCCGTCCTGGCCATGCTCGGCCTGGCCGCACCCGCGTTCGGTCTCAAGCTCGTCGATCCGGGCCGGGACACCTTCTCCCGGGACATCCCCGCCATGCAGGTCTACGACCGGCTCAACGCGGCCTACCCCGAACTGACCACCCAGCACCGGGTCAGCGTCAGGTCCACCCCTGAACGCGCCGGTGAGGTCCGCACCGCCCTGGCGGAACTCGGCCGGCGCGTCCAGAGCGATCCGTTGTTCCACAGCACCGCCGAGCCGAGGATCCTGACCTCGGCCGACGGCCGGATCAGCGTGCTGGAGCTGGCCGTTCCCTTCGCCGCGACCTCGCAGGAGGGCGCCGCCTCGCTGACCCGGCTCCGCCAGGTGCACCTGCCCGCGACGGCCGGCGCGCTGACGGGGGCCGAGGCGGCCGTGTCGGGAGACGTGGCCCGCGGCCTCGACTATGTGGAGCACGAGAAGGGCAAACTTCCCCTGGTTCTCGGGTTCCTGCTGCTGGCAACCTTCCTGATGACCCTCTGGGCCTTCCGGTCGGCGGTCATCGCCCTGATCGGGGTGCTCCTCAACCTGTTGTCGGCCGGAGCCGCCCTCGGCGCCCTGGTCGCCACCTTCCAGGGCACCTGGGCGGAAGACCTCCTGGGCTTTGACTCCCTCGGTGCGATCGCCTCCCGGGTCCCGCTGTTCCTCTTCGTCATCCTCTTCGGACTCTCCATGGACTACCAGGTGTTCGTCGTCAGCCGCATCAAGGAGGCGAGGGACAACGGGATGACCGCCCGCGAAGCCGTGCTGGAGGGCATCGGCCGGTCCGCCAGGGTGGTGACCAGCGCGGCCATCGTGATGGTGACGGTGTTCGGGGCCTTCGTGGCCCTGCACCTCACCGAGATGAAGCAGATGGGCTTCTGCCTGGCCCTCGCGGTCCTGCTGGACGCCGTGGTGGTCCGGCTCATGCTCCTCCCCTCGCTGCTGCTCCTCCTCGGAGAGCGGGCCTGGCGCCCGCTGGGCGGTGTGCGCCGCAAGGGCCGCACGCGTCGTACGCCCGAGGCCCACCCGGTGCAGAGCTCTCCGTCCACCGAACGCCCGCCGCAGAACGTAGGCTGACGATCATGCTGCAACGGCCCAGGCAAGGCGACCCGTTCTGGATATGGATGCTCCACTGGTGGGACATCCTGTCCTGGGCCGTCATCGGACTCCTGATGCTGCTCACCGCCCTCGCCGACCTCCCGGGTCCGGTGAAGTACGGGTCGCTCGCACTCCTGGGCCTGCTCGCCTTCAGCTACGCGTTCGTCAGGCGGCTGCCCGGAAATCCCGTACGCGGGGGCTACGTTCACCTGATCGTGCTGCTGGTCACCCTCGCGGCCCTCTCGTACCTGCGCGACGGGTACGGAGTGCTCTACACCCTGGCCCTGCCGCAGTTCGTCATCTTCGTGGAGAACCTCCGGGCCGCGATCGTTCTCAGCGGCCTGGGGGCCACGGCGATCACCCTCGGCGGCACCCTGCGGCAGGGCTGGGGAGCCGAGAACCTCACCACGAACACCATCTCCTCCCTCTCCGTCTACGCGGTGAGCGTGCTGATCGCTTTACTGACCCCGAGAGCACTCGCGGCCCGCGACGAACGGGCCCAGTTGCGCGCCGAGTTGGACAGCGCACAGCTCGACCTGGCCACGGCACACCGGATCCAGGGTGCGGCGCAGGAGCGCGAGCGCCTCGCCCGGGAGATCCACGACACCCTCGCCCAGGGGTTCGCCTCCATCATCGTGCTGGCGGAGGCGGCCCGCTCCAGCCTGGAAACCGATCCGGGGCGCAGTGCACAACAGTTGCTGTCCATCGAGCAGACCGCTCGGGAGAACTTCGCGGAGGCCCGGGTCCTGGTCGGGGCGGCCCCGCAGAGCGGACTCACACCGGGATCCGTCGCGGCGACCCTGCGCCGGACCCTGGACCGCTTCTCCGAGGACACGGGGCTCCACGTCATCTCCGACCTGGCCGAGGTCGAATGCGACCAGCCGACCCGGATCGCCCTGCTGCGCTGCACCCAGGAGTCCCTGGCCAACGTCCGCAAGCACGCGGCCGCCTCCACGGTGGACGTGGTCCTCGCGCAACGGCCGTACGGCGTGGAGCTGGAGATCACCGACGACGGCCAGGGCTTCGCCGTCGAGGACGCCCGCGGGTTCGGCCTCGGCGGCATGAGAAAGCGTCTCGCCGAACTCGGCGGAGACCTCACGGTCACCAGCTCCGTCGGTGACGGCACCCGCATCCTGGCCCTGATCCCCACGAACGATGAGGCATGACATGACCCCAGAACCGTCCCTGCGCGTCGTGGTGGTGGACGACCACACGGTCATGCGCGCCGGCGTGGTGGCCCTACTGGCCTCGGAACCGACCGTCGACATCGTCGGTGAGGCCGGGGACGGCCGCGCCGCCGTGGAACTGATCGAGCGCCTGCGGCCGGACGTCGCACTGATCGATCTGCGGATGCCCGTACTGGACGGGGTGAGCGCCACGGCCGAGATCGTCGCCGGCCCCGCCCCCACCCGGGTGCTGATCCTGACGACGTACGACACCGACGAGGAGATCGAGCGCGCGGTGGAGGCCGGGGCGATCGGGTACCTGCTCAAGGACACCACCCGCGAGCAGCTCGTCGACGCCATCCACTCCGCGTCCCGGGGCGAAACCGTCCTGGCCCCGCGGGTCGCGGAGCGCCTGGTGGCCCGGATGCGCCGGCCCGCCGTCGTGCCGTTGACCGCCCGCGAGGTGGACGTCCTCAACGCGGTGGCGGACGGACTGTCCAATGTGGAGATCGGCCGGAGGCTGGTCATCGCCGAAGCCACGGTCAAGACCCACCTGCTCCGCGTCTTCGCCAAACTGGACGTCAGCGACCGCACCCACGCGGTGGTCGTGGCCATGCAGCGAGGACTCCTGACCCGCCGCTGATGTGCATAGTGTGCCCATGGATCGCATCGCGGGTCGGGCCCGCCTCGAATGGTGGGCCAATGAAGCGACGTGCCTCGAGAGATACGCCGTCGACATCACCGCCACTGCCGACCCGGCCGACACCTGGTGGGCAGCCGGTCGGCACGCCGAGGCCCTGGACGCGCCCCAGCGCGAGGGCTGGGACTTCCTCATGGAGATGGACCCTTACTTCTCCCTCGCGCTTCCCGGCGAGGAGAAGCCCTCCCTCTTCGTGCGGGTCTCCGAGGCGCAGGACGGAACTCTCACGCTCACGGAGGCCCTGGACGGCAAGGACGGTTCAGTGGACTTCACCTTCGACCTCCCCTGAGCCGCCACCCCCCTCGCCATGAGGGTGGCTGCCAGGTCGAGCCCGGTCACAGCATGACGTGCTTGGCCTGGGTGTAGTCCAGGAGGCCGGCCAGGGAGAGGTCGCTGCCGTAGCCGGAGTGTTTGACTCCGCCGTGGGGCATCTCGGAGACCGTGGTGCCGTGGGTGTTCACCCAGACGATGCCGGTGTGCAGGGCGCGGGTGGCGCGCATCGCGCGGTCGTGGTCGGCGGTCCACACGCTCGCGGCCAGGCCGAAGCGGACTCCGTTGGCGAGGTGCAGGGCCTCGGCCTCGTCCGCGAAGGTCTGGACGCTCACGACGGGTCCGAAGATCTCCTCCTGCACGATCTCGTCGTCCTGGCGGACGCCCGCGACCACGGTGGGCTCGTGGTAGAAGCCGGGGCGCGGGAGCCGGCTGCCTCCGGTGACGGTCCTGGCGTGGGCCGGCAGGCGGTCCAGCAGGCCCTGTACGGAGGCCAGTTGGGCGGTGTTGTTGAGGGGTCCGAAGTCGGCGCCGGCGCGGAGTCCGGCCGCCTCGGCGGCGAAGGCCTCGAGGAACGCGTCGTGGATCCGGCGGTGGACCAGGAGCCGGGTGGGTGCGGTGCAGTCCTGGCCGGCGTTGTAGTAGGCGACCGCGGCGAGGGCGGAGGCGGTCGCCTTGACGTCCACGTCCTCGTGGACGATGACGGGGGCGTTGCCGCCGAGTTCCAGGTGGACCCGCTTGAGGCCGGCCGCGGCGGCCGCCGCGATCTCCTGTCCGGCCCGGACGCTGCCGGTGACGGCGATCAGGGCGACCGCAGGATGGGCGGTGAGGGCGCGGCCGGTGTCGCGGTCTCCGCAGACCACGTTGAGCACGCCCGGCGGCAGGTGCTCGGCGGCGATCCGGGCCAGGAGCACGGACGAGGAGGGGGTGGTGTCGGCGGGTTTGAGCACGGTGGTGTTCCCGGCGGCGATGGCCGGAGCGATCTTCCACGCGGCCATCATCAGCGGGTAGTTCCAGGGGGTGATCTGGGCGCAGACCCCGACCGGTTCGCGGCGCAGCAGGGAGGTGCGGCCCTCGGTGTACTCGGCCGCGGCGGCGCCCGGCAGGTTCCGCGCGGCTCCGGCGAAGTAGCGGACGGCGTCGGCGATCGCGGGCAGCTCGTCCTGCCTGAACTGCTCGGCGGGCTTTCCGGTGTCCCCGGTCTCCGCGGCGGTGAACTCCTCCGCGTGCGCCTCGATGGCGTCGGCGATGCCGAGGAGGGCACGCTGCCGCGCGGCCGGGGTGGTGGTGGACCAGTGCTCGTACGCGGCCGCCGCCGCGAAGCAGGCCGCGTCCGTGTCGGCGGGGCCCGAGCGCGGGGCCCGGCGGTGCACACGGCCGGTGGCGGGGTCGGTGAGGGCCATGGTCTCGCCCGAGGCGGCGGGCCGGTCCGCTCCCCCGATGTGGTTGAGCAGGGCCGGGCCGGCGGGGTCGTGCGGGGTGTCAGCCACGGCGCAGGGCCTCCTCGGCGGCGGCGCGTCCGGTGCGGACGGCGCCTTCCATGTAGCCGGCCACCCACTGGTCGGATCCGCAGACGTAGAAGGGGGGTTCGTGGGTGCCGTGCCGCGGGCCGACGGCCATGACGTCGCCGGGGGTCCACTGGGTGACGTACCCCTGGGTCCACGGGTCGGTGCCCCACATGCGGGTGAAGGTGGCGAGCGGCCGGTGCGCCTCGTCGCCGTAGAGCCGCGCTACGTCGGCCAGCAGTTCGGTGGTGCGCAGGGCGGCGGGCGTGCCGAGGAGGACCCCGTAGCGTTCGGGCGGGACGAGGGCGGAGAGGATGCCTTCGCTCTGTGGCCAGGTGCTGCCGAGGAGCCCCTCGCATTCGGAGAGGCCGCTGAGGCCCCGGTCCCGCCAGAAGGGTCGGGCGTAGGCGGCGGTGAACTTGGCGGCGAGGGCGTGGCGCTGGCGGTGCAGGGAAGCGAGGCGCTCCTCGCTGACCCCGGTGACGGCGACCGACCGGAGCGGGCCGGCCGGGAGGGCGCTGACCACGGCGGAGGCGGTGAGGGTCTCGCCGCCGGCCAGGCGTACGGAGCTGCGGCCTGGCCTCCGTACCGCGATCTCCTCGACGGGTGAGCCCGTACGGATCCGGCCGCCGAGGGCCTCGGCCATGCGCAGGGCCACGGTCGCCGAGCCCTCGGCTACGCGCAGGCCCTCCCACGCCTCGTACTCGTAGTGGCTGGTGCCGGGGACCGCGGCGTGTTTGCGGAGGGCCGCGAGCAGGGAGGTCCGTTCGCAGGAGCCGTCGGCGAGTGCGAGTTGGCCGATCTCCCAGAGCCGTACGACGGCCGGGGTGGCGCCCTGGGCACGGAGCCAGTCGCCGACGGAGCTCCGGTCGAGGTCCGCGGCCTCGGGGTGGGACCAGGGGTCGGCCGGGTCCACGGTGGCGGCGAGCGCCGTGAAGGCGGCGGTGACCTTGGCGCGGCAGGCGTCGTCGCCTGGGCCGAACCAGTGGGGCGGGTCGGTGGCGGAGACCCCTTCGGGGGTGGCGCGGACGAGGGCGCCGGGCTCGGCGACGTAGCTGGGGACCAGGGTGAGTCCCAGTTCCGCGGCCAGGGCGGTGTACGCGGTGTGGGCGCGGCCCACCACCTCCCCGCCGAGCTGGACCAGCCGGCCGTCGGGGAGGGTGGTCTGCTCGACGCGTCCGCCGACGCGGTCGCGGGCCTCGACGACGAGCACGTCGGCCCCGCCCGCGGCCAGGTCGCGCGCGGCGGCGAGACCTGCCAGTCCGGCGCCGAGGACGATGACGTCGTGGTTCATGGGGTGTACTTCCTTCGGTCGGGACCGGTCGGTCGACGGGACGGGTCAGTCGACGGGACGGGTCAGTCGAGGACCAGGCAGTGCTCGGGATTCCAGCCGATCTCGACCCGCTCGCCGCCGCTCCAGCGGTCCTCCATGCGGGAGCGGACGGTGTTCTGCTCCAGTACGGACACCGTGACGCCGGGGGCCAGTTCGATGAGGTACGTGGTGGTCGGGCCGGAGTAGACGGTCTCCCGGACGACTCCGCTGACCTGGGCCATGCCCGGTTCGAAGCCGGAGAGCCAGATCTTTTCGGGGCGGATGGAGAGGCTGACCCGGCTGCCGTCGGGGACGCCGGACCGGGGGCCGACGGGCAGGGCGGGGCCCTCGTCGAGGAGGACGCGGCCGGAGCGGTAGGTACCCGGGACCAGGTTGGAGGTGCCCATGAAGGAGGCCACGAAGCTGCTCGTGGGGCGTTCGTACACGTCTTCCGGCGTGCCGCACTGCTCGATGCGGCCCTCGTTCATGACGGCGAGCCGGTCCGACATGGTCAGGGCCTCGTCCTGGTCGTGGGTGACGAAGACGAAGGTGATGCCGACCTCCCGCTGGATCTGCTTGAGCTCGACCTGCATCCGGCGGCGCAGTTTCAGGTCGAGGGCGGCCAGCGGCTCGTCCAGGAGCAGCACCTGGGGGCGGTTGACCAGGGCGCGGGCGAGGGCGACGCGCTGGCGCTGGCCTCCGGAGAGCGTGGGCGGTTTGCGGCCGGCCAGGTGCCCGAGCTGTACGAGCTCCAGCATCTCGTCGACCCGTCGGCGGATCTCGGCGCGGGGTACGCCGCTGCGCTTGAGGCCGAAGGCCACGTTGTCGGCGAGCGACAGGTGGTCGAAGAGGGCGTAGCTCTGGAAGACGGTGTTGACGTTGCGCTTGTTGGGCGGCAGCCCCGTGACGTCCTCGCCGTCGAGCAGGACGCTGCCTTCCGTGGGGTCGGCGAAGCCTCCGATCATGCGCAGCAGGGTGGTCTTCCCGCAGCCGGAGGGGCCGAGGAGGGAGAAGAACTCGCCCGGGGCGATGTCCAGGCTGACGTCGTGGACGGCGTAGGTGTCCGTGTTGCGGTACTGCTTGGCGACGCGGTCGAGCCGGACGGCGGGGTGGGGTGCTGCGTGGCCGGTGTGGGGTGCCGCGTCGGCGGCGTGGGAGGCCGCGTCGGCGGGGTGGGGTGCCGCGTCGGCGATCTGCGGGTCCGCCTGCGGATCAGGGTTCGGGTGCTGCATGGGTGTCACTTCCCCGGGAGCAGGTCGAGGCCGCCGCGGCGGCCGAAGAGGTGCGGGATGGCGAGGGCGAACGCGATGAGGGCGATGGAGCCGACGAGCATCAGGGTGCCGACGGCGTTGATGGTGGGCTGGACGCCGAACCTGATCGCCGAGTAGATGCGGACGGAGAGCGGTTGCGGGTCGACGCCGGTGGTGAAGTAGGCGAGGACGAAGTCGTCGAAGACCAGGGCGAAGATCAGCACCCCGGAGGCGAGGATGCCCGGGAGCAGCGCGGGCAGGGTCACCAGGCGCAGGGCCTGGCGGCGGGTGGCTCCGAGGTCCATCGCCGCCTCCTCGACCTCCGGGTTGAGGGCGGCGATGCGGGAGCGCAGGATGACCGTGACGTAGGAGATGGAGAAGGTGATCTCGGCGAGCATCACGGTGGTGGTGGACAGGGTGATGCCGAGGCCCTTGAAGAGCATCATCGCGGCGACGCCGGTGACGATCTCCGGGGTGATCAGCGGGACGAGCATGACCAGGCCGGCGAAGGAGCCCAGGCGGCCGCGGCCGCGGACCAGTCCCAGGGCGAGGGCCACTCCGAGGACGAGCGAGACGGCCATCGCGACGAGCGACACCCGCAGGCTCATGCCGAGCGAGCCGATGAGCACCTCGTCGTGGAAGAACGCCTCGTACCAGCGCAGGCTCACCCCGTCGAAGACGGTGAGGGACTTCTGCGCGTTGAAGGAGAACAGGACGACGACGCCGACGGGGAGGTAGAGCAGCGCGAAGAAGACCGCGGTGACGGCGATGGCGAACCGGGGCCGGCGGTCGGCTCCGCGGCGCCGCCTGCCGGGACGGCGCGGCCGGGTGGCGGCCCGCTTCTCCGCCTCGCCGGCGGTCCGGAGGGCGGTGCGTACGGTCGTCGCGGCGCGCGGCGCGGGAGGTGCCGTCGCAGGTGCCGTACGGGGAACGGGGCGCGGGTTCACCGGACCGCCTCCGCCTCGTCCTTGCGGGTCCGGCGCAGGTAGCCGAGCATCCCGAGGAGCAGGACCCCCATCAGCAGGATGGTCAGGGCCGAGCCGAGCGGCCAGTTCTGGCCCTGGAAGAACTTGTCCTGGATCAGGTTGCCGATCATGATCTGGTCGGGACCTCCCATGAGCTGTGCGCTGACGAAGTCGCCCATGGCGGGCAGGAAGACGAGGACGCAGCCGGCGGCCGCGCCCTGGCGGGTGGCGGGCACGGTGACGAAGAGGAAGGTCCGCAGGGGGCCTCCGTAGAGGTCGCGGCCTGCCTCGATGAGCGAGGTGTCCATGCGCTCCATGGCCGCGTAGAGCGGGATGATCATGAAGACGACGAAGCCGTAGACGAGTCCGGCGATGACCCCCGGGGCGGTCTGGAGGATCTTGGTGTCGCCGTCGGCGAGGCCGGCCGCGCGCAGGGCCTTCAGCAGCGGCCCGTCGTCGGAGAGCACGACGGACCAGCCGTACATCCGCACCAGGTAGTTGGCGAAGAAGGGGACGACGATCGCGGCGATCAGCAGGTTCTTGAAGCGGCCGCCGCGCAGGGCGATGGCGTAGGCGACGGGGTAGGCCACGGCCAGGCAGATGAGGCAGGTGATCAGCGCGTAGCCGAGCGAGCGCAGCAGGACGGTGCGGTAGGCCGGATCGGCGAGCGCGGCGAAGTTCTCGGGGTTGAGCCCGAAGCGCGGGTTTCCGAGCGGGTCGGTGGTGCCGAAGGCGAGGGTGGCCACCAGGAGCAGGGAGGCCAGGAGGAAGCCGCTCATCCACAGGGTGCCGGGGAGCATGAACCAGGTCCACAGCCGCGCCTCCTGCCGGGCCCGTCCCCCGCGCGGCGCCCGGACTTCACGTGGTGCCCGGAGTTCACGGGGTGCCATGTCAGCCGGCCTTCACGTCGGTCCAGGCGGCGTCGCGGTCCTGCTCGCCCTTGGCCGTGCCGTTGCGGAAGTAGAGGTCGTCCTTGAGGTCGGCCGCCGTCACCTGGCACTGGGGGAAGGGCTCCACGAGCGCGGCGTACGTGTCCTCGGTGCCGCGGACCGGCATGGGGTAGCCGATGTACTCGATGTTCTTCTTCACGTTCTCGGGGCGGAGCATGTAGTCGATGAAGAGCATCGCGGTGCCGGGGTGCTGCGCGTTGGCGGGGATCGCGTAGCAGTCGGAGTTGACGGGGGCGCCCTCGCGGGCGACCTGGAAGCCGAAGACGGCGGGGTCCTCCGCCTGGGCGAGCATGGCGGCCATGTCCCCGCTCCAGGCCTGGGTCATGTCGGCGTTGCCGTTGAGCAGGTTGTTGTAGCTGTCGCTGGAGAAGCCGCGCAGGCGGGGGCGGAGCGAGCGGAGGGTCTCCGTGACCCGCGCGAGGTCCCCCCGGTCGTCGGTGGTGAGGCCGAGGCCGAGCTTGAGCGCGCCCAGGCCGAGCACCTCGTCGCGGTCGTCGAGTACGAAGACCTTGCCCTTGGCCTGCTCGTTCCACAGGTCGTCCCAGGAACCGGTCAGGTCACCGAGCCGGTCGCGGCGCCAGCCGATGCCGGTCTTGTACATGGTGAAGGGCACGGTGTGCCGGGAGCCGGGGTCGTACCAGGGGTCGGCGAAGTAGTCGTAGCCGCCGAACACCGCCTCGGCGTTCTTCAGCCGGGTGCGGTCGATCGTACGGAGCCTGCCGCCGGTGGCGAGGCGCTGGGTCCATTTCGCCGTCGGGAAGATGATGTCGTACTGGTTCCCGGAGTTGAGCTTGGCGGCCATGCCTTCCATCGAGTCGTAGTTCGACTGGACGACCTTGACGCCGTACTCCTTCTCGAAGCCTTCGAAGACGGCCGGGTCGACGAAGTCGGCCCAGTTGAAGTAGACGAGGTCGCCGTCGACCTTGACGTCGATCGGCGTCTCCTCGGCCTCCTTTCCGGCCGGGTCGTCACCGGACGCGAATCCGCAGCCGGCCGCGGCGAGGCCGAGGGCGGCGACGGTGCCTGCGCGGAGGAGGGAGCGTCTGGACAGGTGGTGTGCCTCGGGGGACATGCGGGGTCCTCTCCGTAGGGGGCCGTTGGGGGGAACGGTTCAGCGCTCGGCTTCGGGGGCGGGGCCCGCGGCCGCTTCGGCGCCCGGGGCGGCGGCGCCGTCCAGGTCTGCCCGGATGCGGCCGGCGAACCAGCCGACCGCCGACTCGCGGCGGGAGAGCGGGCCGGGCTCGAAGCCGGGTGTGGAGAGCCCCTTCTGCACGCGGGCGACGAGCTCGACGTCCTCGTCGTTGGTGATCCAGCCGATGTGGATGTTCAGGCGGCGGGCGATGCGGGTGCGCAGGCTCGTACCGCGCCGGGTGTAGAAGCCGCCAGGGACGGCCACCCGGTCCACCGCCGTCGGGATCGCGGTCCAGGCCAGGACGTGGTCGGGGTAGAAGTCGATCAGGGTGTTCGGGTAGATGACGGCGTACCGCCAGACCCGCCGGTCGGCTTCGGCCAGGCCGGGCATGGGGGCGGCGATGCGCTGGTAGAGGCGTTCGGCCCAGTTCGAGGAGGGCTTGTCCCGCAGGGGCGAGGCGAACAGGGCGTAGGACTCCTCGATCTCGCAGGAGTAGCCCTGGTAGTCGAGCAGCCGCATCAGGCCGGGGTGGGCCACCGGCACGTGGTAGCCCTCCAGGTAATTGTCGACCGTCACCTTCCAGTTGGCCTCCTGGACCTCGGCTCCGGCCAGGTCGTGGATCCGGTCGCGGCCGACCGGGACCAGGTCGGCGCCGGCGTAGTGGCCGACGGCTTCGGCGAGGCCGGCGCACTGCTGCGCCAGCGGGACGGCGTCGAGGTCGAGGTTGACGAACACGAAGCCGAGGAAGGATTCGACGCGGGCCGGGAACAGACCGAGCCGGGGCTTGTCGAGGCAGGGGATCTGGCGCGCCTCCGGGGCTCCGACCAGGCTGCCGTCGAGGCGGTAGGTCCAGCCGTGGTAGGGGCAGCGGATCGCCTTGCCGGCGGGTTCGGGGGCCGTGACCAGGCGCGTTCCGCGATGGCGGCACACGTTGAGGTGGGCGGCGAGGGAGCCGTCCTCGGTGCGGACGACGAGCACCTCGCGGCCCGCGACGGTGGCGGCGAGCCGGGCACCGGGGTCCGGCAGGTCGGACTCGTGGCAGACGAGCTGCCAGGCCTTCGCGAAGACCTTGTGGGTCTCCTCGGCGGCCGTATCGGGATCGGTGTAGTAGCGGGCCGGCAGCGCGGGCCCGGGGAGGTCGGGGACCGGCTGGTGGGCCGGGGGCTTCTCGGGGGCTCTGGAGTGCATCGGGTGACCCTCCGTAGCGGCGGTGCGACGGTCGGTCCCGGCTGTGGGCAGCGGGACGACGCAGCGGTGGGCAGCGGGCCGGGGCGGACGCCGGGGCCTTGCTGACCGATTGGACAGTCAGATTGCTGGCTCATTTCCGCCGGGTCAAGACTTGTACGCTGACCGATCGGTCAGCTAGCGTAATTCTCGTCGCTGCACCGGCGTTCATCCACTTCTGGGCCTTTTGTCGGGCCGGACGCAGCCCCGCCGCCCTGGCACCCGCCAGGGCCCGCACCCCACCTCCATCCCCGCGTGCCGCACGCCACCGGCATCCCCCGCGGTGAGTCCCGGGCATCCCCACCCCGCCCCCGGCTCCCGTCACCGGCCCGGTCGCCCACGGCACCCCCACCCCTCCCGGAGGCACGCATGAGCGGTCATCGGCGTCTGGACTGGCTCGGGCTCACCCCCGAGCCGGAGCGGGAACTGCCCGCTGCGATCGCCACCCTGCGCGCCTCCTCGCGCCATCCCCCTACGGAAACCACGGAACCCACGGAGACCACGGAGACCGCAGAGCCCGAGGAGACCTCGGAGCCCCCCGCGCAGCTGGTCGCCTCCGAGCGGCGCCGCCTGGAGCGCCTGATCCTGCGGGGCAGCCGGCGCGACTGGCTGCGCTACCTCGCCGAAGTCACCGCCCTGGTGACCGCCGTTGCCGACGGCGCCCGGCAGCGCGACCGCCCGGCCGCCCTGCTCGCCGGCGAGGTGGTCCTCGACCACCACCGCATGCTCATCGGCCTCCCGGGAACGGGATACGCCCGAACCGCCGCGGATCGCGCCGCTCTTGAGCGCGCCGTACGAACCCTCCGCGCCAACTCCCGGACAGGAAACAGCCCATGACCACGATCCGACTCCCGACGGGAACGACCCCGCCGGGCTCCGTGCTCGGAGCCGCGCCGGACGCGGCGGAGGACGCCGCCGCGTACCTCGCCACCGGTGGCTACGCCAACGCCACCGGCCCCGGCGAACTGCTGCGCCACCTCGCCGCATCCGGTCTGCGCGGGCGCGGCGGGGCCGGCTTCCCGGTCGCCGTCAAACTGCGTGCCGTCCGCGAGCGCGGCGGCCACCCGGTGGTGGTGGCCAACGGCGAGGAGGGCGAGCCCGGTTCGGTCAAGGACCGCTGGCTGCTGCGGGCCAGGCCCCATCTGGTCCTCGACGGCCTCGCCCGCGCCGCCGCGGTCACCGGCGCCGTACGCGGCTACGTGTACCTCTCCGACCCGGTGGCCGCCGACCGCGTCCGCCGCGCCCTCGCCGAACGGGAACCGTCCCTGTCCGTCGAGGTCGTCGAGACCGCCCACACCTACGTCGCCGGGGAGGAGAGCGCGGTGGTCCGCCGGATCGACGGCGGGCCGGCCCTGCCCACCGCCAAACCGCCCCGCCCCTTCGAGCGCGGGGTCGGCGGCGCACCGACCCTGGTCTCCAACGTCGAGACGCTGGCCCGCATCGCCCTCACCGCCGCCCGCCCCGGCCTGCGCCGGACGATCGCCCGCTCCACCCTGGTGACGCTGTCCGGCGGCAGCGCGGCTCCCCTCCTCACCGAGGTCCCCTACGGAGTCCCCCTGCGCACCCTGGCCGCCGCGCTCGGGGTGCCGGACCCGGCCGGGGCCCTGATGGGCGGACTGTTCGGCGGACTCGTCGACGCCCGCGCCCTGGACCTCCCCCTGGAACCGGACGCGCTCGCCGCCGCCGGCACGGCACTGGGCTGCGGGGCGATCCGCTTCCTCGCCGCCGGAGCCTGCCCGGTGGGCGCCGCCGCCGACGCCGTCGGCCACCTCGCGGCGGAGAGCGCACGGCAGTGCGGGGTCTGCGTCTCGGGCACCGCCGCCGTCCGCGACGCCGTCCACGCCCTCGCCGCGGGCACCGCCGCGCCCGACACCCCCGACCGGCTGGAGCGGTGGTCGCTGGGACTGCGCGGGCGCGGCGCGTGCGGACTGCTCGACGCTGCCGCGGGCATCGCCGGCAGCCTGCTCGGCGCCTTCCCCGGACTCGTCCGGTCCCACCTGCGGGAGCCCTGCCCGGTCTGCGCCGCCGCCCCGCCCGGGGCCGGCCCCGGCCACCGCCTCACCGTGGCCGTCCCGGAGGTCGCCGGCCCGGCCGTGGACCACGTACCCGTACCACCGCTCCGCCTGCCCGTGCTGAAAGGAACACCGTGAAACTCCTGCTGGATTCCACCCGCTGCCAGGGCTACGGACTGTGCCAGGAACACGCACCCGACCTGGTCGAACTCGACGAGTGGGGCTATGCGAAGGTCATCGCCGTCGCCGTCCCGACCGGCGCCGAGGAAGCGGCGCGCGCCTGCGCCGCGAGCTGCCCCAACTCTGCGCTCCGAGTGGAGAACTGACATGGGACGCGATCTGACGGCACTCTTCGACCCGCGCTCGGTCGCCGTGGTCGGCGCCAGCGACGACCCGGCGAAGTACGGCCACGCGGTGGCCTCCCAGGCGCTCCGCGCCGAGGGCCGGCGCCCGGTGCACCTGGTGAACCGGCGCGGCGGCACCGTACTCGGCAGACCCGCGGCCCCGTCCCTCGCCGCGATCGGCGAGCCCGTCGAGCTGGTGGTGATCTCCGTCCCCGGCAGCGGCTTCGAGGCCGCCGTGGAAGACGCCCTGGCCTGCGGGGCGAAGGCGATCGTCGGCATCACCGCCGGCTTCGCCGAGGCCGGCCCGGAGGGAGCCGCCCGCCAGCGCGCGGTCGTCGCCCGGGTCCGGGAGGCCGGAGCCGTGCTCGTCGGGCCCAACTGCCTGGGCATCGCCGACAACACGACCGAGCTGTACCTCGCCTCGGACCGTTTCGCACCCGGTGGCACCGCCCTGCTGAGCCAGAGCGGCAACCTCGCCCTCGAACTCCAACTGCGGGGCGCTCCGCACGGCCTGGGCTTCTCCCGGTTCGTCTCCCTCGGCAACCAGGCCGACGTCACCCTCGTGGACCTCGTCGAGGACTGCGCCCGGCACGAGGCCACCACGGCGATCGCCGTCTACGCCGAGGACTTCGGCGACGGCAGGGCCTTCGCCCGGGCCGCCGCCGCGGCGGGCAAGCCGGTGGTGCTGCTCACCGCCGGGCGCGGCTCCGCTTCCGCCCGCAGCGCCATGTCGCACACCGGGGCGCTCACCACCCCGGCCGGTGTCGTGGCCGCCGCCTGCCGTGACGCGGGGGTGGAACTCGTGCGCACGCCCAGGGAGATGACCGTCGTCCTGGCCGCCGTGAGCAGCCGCTCCGGGCCCCGTACGGGAGGACGCCGGACCGCGGTCTTCACCGACGGCGGCGGCCACGGGGCGATCGCGGCCGACGCCGCCGAGGACGCCGGGCTCGAGGTGCCGGAGCTCGCCGCCGCGACCCAGGACCGGCTGCGGTCCGTGCTGTGGGCGCAGTCCGCGACCGGCAATCCGGTCGACCTGGCGGGGATGGGCGAGCAGCAGCCCCTCTCCTACTCCGACACGGTCCGGGAACTCCTGGCCGCCGAGGAGGTCGACGCGGTCCTGATGACGGGCTACTTCGGCGGGTACGCCGCCTCCGAGGGCGGCCTGGGCGGCGGCGGGCAGGCGGGCGGCTCCGTGCTCGCGGAGGGGGAGACCCGGGCCGCCGAGAAGATCGTCGCCCACCTCGCCGAATCACCGAAGCCCCTGGTGGTGCAGTCGATGTATCCCGGGTCGCCGAGCTGCCGGGTGCTGGCCGAGGCGGGGATACCGGTGTTCGCCGCCACCGAGGACGCCGCCCGCGCGCTGGCCGCGATGACCGGCCGGCCGACGGGCTCGGCACCAAAGCTGCCCGGGATCCCCGAAGCCCCTGAAACCCCCGCGATCCCCGAGCTGCCCGCCGCCGCCCCGCCCCTGCGGGACCCGGGGTACCACCGGGTGCGCGCCCTGCTCGGCGCCGCCGGCGTGCCCTTCCCCGAGGCCCGTGAGGTCACCGACGAGGCCGGAGTACTGGCCGCGGCCTCCGAGTTCGAGGGCCCGTACGTCCTGAAGGCCCTGCACCTCCTGCACAAGTCCGACGCGGGCGGTGTGGCGCTGGGTCTGGCCGACCGGGAGGCGCTCCTCGCCGCCTACCGGGACATGCGGGCCCGGCTCGGCGCCGGCTCGTACTCGGTAGAGGCGATGGCGGACCTCTCCGACGGCATCGAGCTGATCGTGGGCGTGAACCACGACCCCCGCTTCGGGCCGGTGGCCATGGTCGGGCTCGGCGGGGTCCTCACCGAGACCCTGCGCGACGTGGCCTTCGCACTGGCGCCCGTACCGGCGCGGCAGGCAGAGGAGCTGCTGCGGGGGCTGCGGACCGCCGCCCTGCTCACGGGTGTCCGCGGCCGGCCCGCCGTCGACGTGGCCGCCGCGGCCGCCGTGATCGAACGCATCACGACGGTGGCGGCCGCGCATCCGGAGATCGCCGAGCTGGAGGTCAACCCGCTGCTGGTCCGCCCGGACGGCGCCCTGGCCCTGGACGCGCGGGCCGTCCTGGGCTGACCCCTTCGCGCCCTCGCCCACCTCAAGATCCCCTCTCTTCCACGGAGCGACCCATGGACTTCCGCTACACGCCCGAGCAGGCCGACCTCAAGGCCCGCGCCGCCGCCTACGCACACCTCCTGATGGGGTACGAGGAGCAGTCCGAGGAGGCGGGAGGCCCGCTGCCCGCCGAGACGGTCCGCGAACTGACCCGGGCCGCCATGGACGCCGGGGTCTACGCGATCAACATGCCCGCCGCCTGGGGCGGCGCCGGCCTGTCCCTGCTGGACCAGGTCATCGTCGAGGAGGAGTTCGGCAAGGTCACCAACTGCCTCTGGGACATCCCCTGGCGGCCCGCGAACGTCCTGGCCCACGGCACCGAGGCGCAGCGCGAGAAGTACCTCCTGCCCGTCATCCGGGGCGAGCGGTTCGACGCCTTCGCGGTCACCGAGCCCGGTGCGGGCTCGGACCCCGGCTCGTGCACGAGCACGGCGACCCGTACGGAGGGCGGCTGGCTCCTCAACGGCGAGAAGTGGTTCGTGACCTGCGGTGACATCGCCGACTTCCTGCTGGTGCAGGCCGATGCGGGCCCGGAGCGGGCCGCGACCCTGTTCTTCGTGGACAGGGCGGCGCCGGGCGTCGAGATGACGCGGGTTCCGCGGTTCATGCACTCCGCGGTGAACGGGCACCCCGAGTTCACCTTCACCGATGTCTTCGTCGCCGACGAGGACGTGCTCGGAGGGATCGGCAACGGCTACGAGCTGACGAAGGAGTGGTTCAC
This sequence comes from Streptomyces sp. TBY4, assembly GCF_024213195.1. Classification (GTDB taxonomy): domain Bacteria; phylum Actinomycetota; class Actinomycetes; order Streptomycetales; family Streptomycetaceae; genus Streptomyces. The sequence goes on from NZ_JANAVF010000001.1 coordinate 279,304, forward strand.
CGACGAGCGGCTGATGATCGCCGCCCGGACCGTCGGGGCGGCGGAGCGGGCCCTGGAACTCGCCCGCGACTGGGCGGTCCGGCGCCGCCAGTTCGGCTCCCCCATCGCCGACTTCCAGCTCATCCAGGGCATGCTCGCCGACTGCGCCGTGGACATCGCCGTCAACCGCGCCTACACCCACCAGGTCGCCTGGGAGGCCGACCAGCCGCACACCGACCCCAAGACCCTGCACGCCAAGGCCTCGACGGCGAAGCTCGCCGCGAGCGAGGCCGCGGGGCGGGTCATCGACCGGTGCGTGCAGATCTTCGGGGGCCGCGGCTACGACCGCTCGTACCCCGTCGAGCGGATGTACCGCGAACTGCGCGTCGACCGCATCTGGGAGGGCACCTCCGAGATCCAGCGGCTGATCATCGCCAACGAGCTGATCAAGCGGGGTACGCGGGCACTCGCGCTGCCCGGCCACTCCTGACGGGCCCCGTCCCCGAAAACCCGCCCCACCCCATCCCCACGATCACGAGGACGAACACGACATGGACTTCCGCCTCACCGCCCGCCAGGAAGAACTCCGCGACGCGGCACGCTCCCTCACCGGGTTCATCATGAAGTACGAGCTCGACTGCGAGGAGAACAACGGCCTCCCCCCGCACGCCCACACCGAGATCCGCGACGCCGTCCTCGACAGCGGCCTCCAGGCCGTCAACATGCCCACGGAGTGGGGCGGCGCCGGCCTGAGCATCCTGGAGCAGGTCACCGTCCAGGCCGAGCTCGGGCGGCTCACCGGCGCCCTGTGGGACATGGTGTGGCGTCCGGCCAACGCCCTGTCCTTCTGCACCCCGGAGCAGCGCGAGCGGTACCTCGTCCCGGTGATCCGGGGACAGCGCCGCGACTGCTACGCGGTGAGCGAGCCCGAGGCCGGCTCCGACCCGCAGAGCCTGCGGACCACGGCCACGCGCACCGTGGACGGCGGCTGGGTGCTGAACGGCGAGAAGTGGTTCGTCACCGTCGGCGACCACGCGGACTTCATGATCGTGCTCGCGGCCGCCGGGGAGGAGGGGGCACCGACCCTGTTCCTGGTCGACAAGGACACCCCGGGCATCGAGATGACCCGCGTGCCCCGCTGGATGCACACCTTCGTCTACGAGCACCCCGAGTTCACCTTCACCGACGTCCGCCTGCCGGCGGACTCCGTGCTCGGGGAGGTGGGCAACGGCTACGACATCACCCGCTCCTGGTTCACCGAGGAACGGCTGATGATCGCCGCGCGCACGATCGGAGCGGCGGAGCGGGCCCTCGAACTCGCCCGCGACTGGGCCGTCGAACGCCGCCAGTTCGGCTCCCCCATCGCCGACTTCCAGCTCATCCAGGGCATGCTCGCCGACTGCGCCGTGGACATCGCCGTCAACCGCGCCTACACCCACCAGGTCGCCTGGGAGGCCGACGAGGGCTCCCTCGACCGCAAGACGCTGCACGCGAAGGCCGCCATCGCCAAGCTGTCGGCGAGCGAGGCCTCCGGCCGGGTCATCGACCGCTGCCTGCAGATCTTCGGCGGCCGCGGCTACGACCGCTCGTACCCCGTCGAGCGGCTCTACCGCGAACTGCGCGTGGACCGCATCTGGGAGGGCACCTCCGAGATCCAGCGCCTCATCGTCGCGGGCGAACTCGTCAAGCGCGGTACGGGAGTGCTGCAGATGCCGTCCTCGGTGTGACCCGACCGCCGCCGCGTCCCGTCCGTACGAGAACCGTACGGACGGGGCCGAACACGAAGGAGAACCGATGACCGATGTCGAACGCGTCGGGATCGTGGGGTGCGGTCTGATGGGCTCCGGGATCGCCGAGGTCTGCGCCCGCGCCGGGCGGGACGTGGTGGTGGCGGAGACGAGCCGGAGCGCCGCGGACGCCGGCCTGGAGCGGATCGTCCGCTCCCTGGCCCGCGCCGCGGCCGCCGGAAAGCTGACCGACGCCGAACGGGACGCGGCGGCGGGCCGGATCTCCCTGACCACGGACATGGACCGGATGGCCGACCGGGACCTCGTCGTCGAAGCGGTGGCCGAGGACGAATCGGCGAAGCTGGCGGTCTTCGCCCGGCTCGACCGGATCGTCGAACGCCGGGACGCGGTCCTCGCGACGAACACCTCCTCCATCCCGGTCATCCGGCTGGCGGCGGCCACGTCGCGGCCTGAGCAGGTCGTCGGCCTCCACTTCTTCAACCCCGTCCCGGTGCTTCCGCTGGTGGAGCTGGTGCCCTCCCTGCTGACCTCCGAGGAGACCGTCCGCCGGGCGCGGGAGTTCGCCTCGGACGCGCTGGGCAAGCAGGTCGTACGCGCCGAGGACCGGGCCGGCTTCGTGGTGAACGCGCTCCTCGTTCCGTACCTGCTGGCCGCCGTACGGATGGCCCAGTCGCGGACCGCCTCGGCCGCGGACATCGACCGGGGCATGACCCTGGGGTGTTCGCACCCGCTCGGGCCGCTGGCCCTGGCCGACCTCATCGGGCTGGACACCGTCCAGGCGATCGCCCGCTCGATGTACGCGGAGTACCGGGAACCGCTGTACGCACCACCGCCCCTGCTGGCCCGGATGGTGGACGCGGGGCTGCTCGGCCGCAAGACCGGCCGGGGCTTCCACACCTATTCCTGAGCCGCATTCCGGACCGGGGTCCCCGGCGCGACCGAACTCCGGACGTCCCATGCGCGAGGATGGGGGTCCGGCGGGCGGGGCCGCCGGGGCCCTTCCACCCACCCACGCACCCGTCCGACGGGTGCCGACACGGGGAGCAGCCCACGTGACCAAGGCCGAACAGGCACTCGAAACGCGCGAGCGCATCCTCACGGCCGCGTGCGAAGTGATCGCCGACATCGGTTTCGAGCACGTCAGCATGCGCAAGGTCGCCGAGGCCGCCGGGGTCTCCAAGGCCCTGCTCCACTACCACTTCGACACCCGCGAGAAGCTCTTCGCCGAGGCGATGACGCACTCCTTCGCCAAGACCGGCACGGACACCGGCAGCGAGGACGACGCGCTGCCGGCCACCGTCGTCCTGGCCCGGATCGTACGGAGCATGCTGCCCACGGACGCGGAGCTCCGTCAGGACTGGAAGCTCTGGCAGGAGCTGTGGGTACGTGCTCTGCGCGACAGCACGGCCCGGCACCTCGCCGTCGACCTGTACGACCAACTGCACGCGTGGGTCACCGGAGTCGTGGAACGGGGCATCGCGTCGGGAGAGTTCACCGACTGCGACGTCGCCGAGGTCGGCAGGCTGGTGCTGGCCCTGTGCGACGGCCTCGGCAACCGCCTGATGCTGGAGGACCCCCGGCTCGACCTCGCCACGGCCCAGTCGACGATCTGGCGGGCGATCGCGCCGGCCCTCGGGATCGCCCCCGAGTTCCCCGAGGTCGCCCCGGGGGTGCCGGCGCTCTGAGAGCGCGGCCCTCACCGGGTGCGCGGCCATCCCGTACGCCGTCGGGAGGCACGCGGCCCGCGCCGGGACGGCTGGGGCGCCGCCAGACCGAAGACCACGGTGATGCGGGCGCCGCCCCGGGGCCCGCGGCCGATGCGCACCGAGCCGCCGGTGACGGACCCGGCCCTGCGGGCGATGTCGAGGCCGAGGCCCGAGGAGCCGGTGCTGCTTCCGCGGGAGAGGGCCTGGTCCGGTTCGGGGATGCCCGGACCGGCGTCCTCCACGACCAGTTCCACGGCCTGGGCGGTCCGGGCGACCCGCACCGCGAAGGGGGTACCGGGCGGGGTGTGGCGGAAGACGTTGCCGATGAGCGCGTCCACCACGGCGGCGACGTCGTCCTCGGAGAGGCCGACGGCCGCGGGCTCCTGGGTGAGGTCGAGGGAGCAGGGACGGTTCTGCTGCTCCGCCAGGACCGCCCAGAAAGCGGTCCGGCTGCGCACGACGTCCGCCGCCTCGCAGCGCGGCCCGTCCGCTCCCGGAGGCGCGGCCCGGTGCGCCGTACCGGCTTCCGGTTCGAGCATGCCCTGCCCCATCGGTCCCACGGCGAGCGGGGTGCGGGCCGCGGTGATGATGGCCCGGAGTTCCGTTTCCAGGGCGCACACGGCGGCCTCGACCCTGGCCGACTCCGGTGAGCCGGCCATGCGTTCCGTGGCCAGGTGCAGGGCCGTCAGCGGGGTGCGCAGCCGGTGGGACAGGTCGGCGACCAGTTCGCGTTCGACGGCGAGCAGTTCGGTCATCCGGTGGGCCATGGTGTTGAAGGCGATGCCCGCCTCGCGCAGTTCCCTGGGGCCCATGGGGTCCACGCGGGCGTCCAGATTGCCCTGGCCCAGGGCCTGGGAGGCGCGGGCGAGCCGCTTGGAGGACCTGACGACCTTGGCGCCGAGGCGGTCGGCGACCAGGACGGAACCGCAGACCAGTCCGACGGCGAGGAGGGCCATGACCGTCCAGGAGGCCGTGACCCCGCGGGTCAGCTCCTGTTCGGGGACGAAGTTCTCGATGACGGCGACCTGGTCGACGGGCAGGACCACCGGCTGCAGGCAGATCCAGCCGCCGGGAACCCGTTCGGATATGGACTCCCGCCCCTGCTGGGCCCGTTCGAGCAGGGCCGCGGGGGCGCGGGACGAGCCGAGGGCCGGGGCGTCCGGCAGGTGGAGGACCACGTAATCGGACTCGTCCAGACTGGCCGCGGATTCCCGCAGGGCGGACGGATCCGTGGTCAGGGTCAGTACGGGGGCCAGGGCGGCGGCCCGCTGCTCGGCCGCGGTGATGCTCTGCTCCTTGACGAGCGACATCACCAGGGCGGCCAGCGGTATGAGGAAGGAGAGGGCGACCATGGAGGTGACGGCGAGCGCCACTCCGGCCAGGGAGCGTCTCACCGCGGCGCCACCAGCTTGATGCCGACGCCGCGGACGGTCAGCAGGTAGCGCGGGGCGGCCGCGCGTTCGCCGAGCTTGCGGCGCAGCGAGGACAGGTGCACGTCGACGGTCTGGTCGTCCACGTAGGGCTCGCGCCAGACCTCGGTCAGCAGCCGCCGTTTGGAGACGACCTGGCCGGTGTGGTGGGCGAGGAAGGCCAGGAGGTCGAACTCGCGGCGGGTGAGCCGCAGCTCGCGGCCGGCCAGGTGCGCGGTGCGGGCCCCGGGGTCCACCGCCAGCTCGCCCACGGTGGTGGGGCGCAGCGGTTCGGCCGCCGCCGCCGGCATCGGACCCCGGGCGCCGTGCGCCGCCGCATGGGCGGGCGGCACATGGCTGGTGCGCCGCAGGACGGCGGAGAGGCGTGCGACGAGCTGTCCCCCGGAGAAGGGTTTGACCAGGTAGTCGTCGGCGCCCGCGTTGAGCAGCCGGATGATCTCCGCCTCGTCGTCGCGGGCGGTGGCCACCAGCACGGGAACGGAGGAGATGCCCCGGATCATGCGCAGTGCGTCCCCTCCGTCCAGATCGGGCAGCCCCAGGTCGAGGACGACCGCGTCGACGGGCGACTGGGTGACCTCGCGCAGGGCGCCGAACCCGTCGCCCGCGCTGCGTACGGCATAGCCGTGCTCCGCCAGGACTTCGATGAGTGACTGGCGGATGCTGGGGTCGTCTTCGACGACCAGGACGCTCGGCATGGGCACACCTTAGGTGAACGCTCGTTCTGCTGGTCCACCCCTACCGGTCCCCGAAGACCGGGCCCTCGTCGGTGACGCGCAGGTGGACGGGACGGTCGGACACCGGAATGGTGCAGCCCTCCTCCGAGCTGCAGCTCGCGTACCCGAGCAGTACGGTCCCGTCCCCGTTGCCGTCCAGGCGGACGGGCAGGGTGGTGGTGACGGGCCCGTCCGGGTAGACGGGGACCGGGGCGCCGACGCCGGGCACGCTGATGGTCCGTACCTCCGCCGCGGCCGTCAGCTGCCCGTCCGCCCGCAGGACGCCGGTGACCCCCATCGAGGTCGGTCGGCCCACGCCCTCGATCCCCGTGGCGGGCAGCTCGGTGCTGTAGAGGTGGAACCCCTTCTCCTCGGGGGTGAAGACCGCCGTCAGGGTGGCCCGCGGCGGCTTCCAGTCCGAGACGGAGAGGGTCACGGTGACCCCGTTCTCGGTGAAGCGCGTCGTGGGCGCGGAGCCGGTCCGGTCGGCCGTGGTGGACTCCGCGCTCCACAGCTGGAGCCGGTACACCAGGTCGTTCCACACTCCGGTGGCCAGCAGCACGCCGACGAGGACGAGCATGCCGCCGCCGGTCCGCAGCACCCACTGGTAGTGCCGCTTGACCAGGCCGAAGGCGCCCAGGGCCCGGCGGAAGGCCAGGGCGGCGAGGACGAACGGCAGGCCCAGCCCGAGGCAGTACGCCGCCATCAGCAGGGCCCCGCGGGCCGCGCTCGCCTCGCTCCACGCCAGGGCCTGTACGGCGGCCAGCGTCGGGCCGATGCAGGGGGTCCACCCGACCGCGAACACCGCCCCCAGCAGCGGCGCGCCCGCCAGGCCGAGCACGGGCCGCCGGTGGCTGCGGAACTCCCGCTGCGCGAAGCCAGGCAGGAACCCCATGAAGGACAGCCCCATGAGCACGGTGAACCCGCCGAGCACCCGGGTGACCACCTCCTGGTGGTCCAGCAGGGTGCGGCCGACGTACCCGAACAGGGCGCCGCCGGAGACCAGTACGGCCGTGAAACCCAGGACGAACAGCAGCGCGCCGGCCGCCATGCGGCCGCGCCGCCCACCCCGGGCATCCACCAAGTCGGACACCGACAGGCTGGTCACGTAGCTCAGGTAGCCCGGCACGAGCGGGAGGACGCACGGCGAGAGGAAGGAGACGAGCCCCGCGAAGAACGCCACGGGGAAGGTGACGGCCGCCGCCGCGGCGGCGAGCGCCGTCATGACGGCTCCTGCGCGACGCGGTTGAGCAGGGGCTTCAGTTCTTCGTCCGTGACCGCTCCCCCGATGCTGACGGCGATCCGGCCGCGGCGGTCGATCACCAGCGTCGAGGGGATGGTCTGCGGGTTGAGGAGCGCGGGCGGGAAGCGGAGCAGGAGCTCGCCGGTGGGATCGTGCAGGCTGGGGAATTCCAGCCCGTGCGCGCGGACGAAGGAGCGCGCCGCCGCACGGTCCCGGTCGCGGGTGTTGATCCCGAGGAACCGGACGCCCTGCTCCCGGGTCTGCCCGCTGAGCCGCGCGAGGTCGTCGGCCTCCGCACGGCAGGGCCCGCACCACGATCCCCAGACGTTGAGGACGAGGACCTGGCCCCGGAACTCGGCGAGGCCGACCGGCTTTCCGTCCAGGTCTGCGCCGGACAGCTCGGGTGCCTGCGGTCTGAGGCCGGGGTCCACGACCTCGGCATCGGCCGCGGCCACGGCGCTCCCCGGGCCGGACGGCTCTCCCCGACCGCCGTCACCGCCGCCGGGGGAGGCCGCGCCCGCAGCGGCGTAGAGGCACCCGGCGAGCGCCACCGCGAGCCCGGCACCGGTCAGGGTGCGGAGCGGGACCGCGCGTCTCATGACGCCCACTGGCGGAGGAAGGAGCCGATGCCGGCCGCGGTCAGGGCCGGATTGCCGGTGACGTGCGTGTCGGTGCGCACCGTGCCGGAGGGCGAGACCACAACGAGGACGGGCATCTTGTACGTCCCGCCCGAGGGGCTGTACTTGCGCAGGAGGGCGGAGTTGGCGGAGCTGTTGCCGCCGATGTCCACCTTGACCAGGTGGTACGAGGCTCCGAGGAGTGCTGCCGTCTGCGGCTGGGCGAACACCTTGTCGGCAGCCTTGCAGTTGCCGCACCAGTTGGCGCCGAAGTCGAGCAGCACCATCCTCCCGTCGGCCTTGGCCGCGCGCAGCGCCTCGTCGATGAGCTTCTGCGCGTCGGCCGAACTGTCGTAGCCGGGACCGGGTATCCGGGCCGCCGGGGCGGGCGCGGCGGAGGTGCGGGACGGCTTGGGGGCGGGCTGGGCGGCCTGGGCGCGCGAGGGGGTGGGTGAGGCGCCGGCCGGCGTACCGGCCGGAGCGGACCCGGACGCGGACACGGAGGCCGACGGCGGCGGCGTGACGGACGCGGTCGGGGACGCCTCGGCGGACGGGGACAGCGTGCCCGCCGGAAGACCCTGCGACGGCTGTCCGGCCGTCGCCGGCCCGGCGGCACCGGTGGTCTGGGCGGAGGGCCCGCACGCGGCGGTCAGCCCGGCGGCGATCACGGCCGCCGTCACCAGGGTCGTACGGCGGATCGTACGGACGGGTCGGAGCATGCGAGAAGTCATGGCGAAGACACCCCAGGGCACGGTTCGGAATACGACTGCGGGAAGCGAGCGAAGGCTCGACGGGGCGCCGGGGCAGTCCTGCCCGGGCGCCGAAGGCCGCTCGGCTGACGCGAGCATAGGACCGTCGGGGGCCGCCGGAACCGGCTGGACGCGATCTTGAGGTTCCCCTAAGGAACCGCTCACCTTCCGCTCCACCGGAGCTCAGGAGGGCCGAGGTTCAGGGGTTCTCGGGGGCGGGGGTTCAGAGTTCGGTCGTCACAAGGACGTCTCGCGCACGCTGGCCCTCGCCGACGGGTTGATCGTCACCGTGATGACCGAGCGGTGGTTGGCGCTGCTGAACGTGACGACCAGGGTGTCGTCCGCGGTCTGCGAGGTGCCCGTCTTGAAACCCCGGCCGGGTACCGCGGAGATCAGGCACACGCCGCGGCTGCCGTAGCGCACGGTGACCTTGCCGCCCTCCGAGGGCACGGTGTGCAGGCCGAATCCGCCCCCTTCGCAGTCGACTCGCCGCGGAGGCGCTGTCGTCCGGGGCGTTCCCGTCGGGGCCTTCGCGGACGTGGGCGTCGAGGCCGGGGGTGAGGGCCGCTCGGTCGCGGAGGGCGAAGCGCCGGGTGTGGCGCTCGGGGACGGTGCGCTCGGCGACTGGCCCTGCGACGCCTGCCAGGCCGGCGGAGTGTCGATGACCATGGGGGCGGACCGCGCGACGGGAGGCGTATGCCGGGTCGAACCCACCACGAACTGGACCGTGGCGAGCACGGCGGTCACGCTGGCGGCGGTGCACGACAGCCATATGAGCAGGTAGCGCGGAATTCTGGGCACGGCCCCATAGTGGCCGACCCGCCGGCCCGCCCGTCACCGCCTCCCCCGTAGGACGGACCGCGGCCGGAGCCCGGGAGTCCGGCCCCGGGAACGCCGATGTCCTCCTGGCCCGCGTACGGGGCCAGGAGGACGTGTGCCAGCAACAATCCTTACCTCGGCGTTCCGAAGTTCTGCGTCCACCAGGGGCCGCCGTCGCCCTTGTGGAAGCCTATGCCGATCTCCTTGAACCCGCAGTTGAGGATGTTGGCCTTGTGGCCGGGGCTGTTCATCCACGCCTTCATGACCGCGGCGGCGTCCGCCTGGCCCCTGGCTATGTTCTCGCCGAGGCCGGACCAGCGGTATCCGGCGGCTTCCACGCGGGTGGTCATGGTGGAACCGTCGGGTCCGGTGTGGGACATGACGCCGCTACGGGCCATCGTGTCGCTGTACGCCCGCGCCGCGGCGCTCAGCTTGGAGTTCGCGGCCAGTGCACCGCACCCGGCCGCGGCCCGCTCCTTGTTGACCAGGGACAGGACCGCGGACTCCACGCCGGACGCACCGGAGGACCCACCCGAACCGCCCGAACCGCCTGAACCACCCGACCCGCCCGAACCTCCGGAGGAGCCGCCGGAACCGCCGCCGGTGCTCGCGGCCGGCGTACGGGCCGGAGGCGCGGGCTTGGCGGCCGAGGCCGATGCGGCGGGGCTCGGGCCGCTCGCGGTCGCCGCCTTGGCGGGGGCGGCGGACTCGGAGGCACCCGCGGCGGGCGAGGAGGACGGCATCGCGCCCGTCGCCGACTCGGAGACGGCGGAGAGCGTGGGTGCGGGCGCGGAGGGGCCGCCCGTCGACTCCGCGGGACCGGAGCCCACCGCCCCGGAATCCGGCCCGCCGGCCCGGGCCCGTACGCCCTCGTCGGAGTCGGCCACCGCGACCCCGACCGCCACGGCCGCGGCCGCCGTGGTGAGGGACAGCACGATGCGCGTGCGCACCGTCTTCTTCCGGCGCGCCTCGACGCGGGACGGAGTTCCGGGGGTTCGACTGCGGCTCATGCCTGTGACACCTCTCGGCGGAAAGGACGGACGAGCCCCCGAGCCTAGGCTGATGACCAGCGAAAACAGCGCCCAGGAGGCGTTCTTCAGAGTCCCCTAAGGAAGCCCGCAGATTCGGCACAGGAAGGGGGGCGGGGAGGCCCTGCCCGTCCCCCCGGCCGCTTGCGGGGTGGCGGCTCCCGGCGCATAGTCCGAGGTATGGACGCGCGCGAGGCAGCGCTGCGACAGGCACACGGCCATGCCCTCCGCTGGCTGGCGAGCCTGGAAGACCGCCGGGTTCCGGCCCGCGCTTCGGTCGAGGAGATCGTGCGCGCACTCGGCCCGGAACTGCCCGGGGGTCCGAGCCCTCCCGCCGATGTGGTCGACCTGCTCGCGACGGCCTGCGAGCCGGGACTCACCGCGTTCCCCAGCGGCCGCTTCTACGGGTTCGTGGTCGGTGGCACCGAACCGGCCGCGCTCGCCGCGGACTGGCTGGTCAGCGCCTGGGACCAGAACTCCGTCATGCGCGCCGCCTCGCCCGCGTACGCGGCGGTGGAGGAGGTCGCCGCCGCGTGGCTGCTGGATCTGCTCGGCCTGCCGGACGGCAGCGCCGTCGGTTTCACCACGGGCGCCACGATGGCCAACTTCACCTGCCTCGCCGCCGGGCGCGACGCGGTGCTGCGGCGCGCCGGCTGGAACGTGGCCCGCGACGGGCTGACCGGCGGACCGGCCGTACGCGTCCTCGCGGGCGAGGACCGCCACATGGCCGTCGACCTGGCGCTTCGCTACCTGGGACTCGGGCAGCCCGAACTGGTGGCGGCGGACGGGCAAGGGCGCATCGAACCCGCGGCCCTGCGCGACGCCCTGGCGTCCGGCGGGCAGCGCCCCACGCTCGTGGTCCTGCAGGCCGGCGACATCCACTCCGGGGCCTTCGATCCCTTCACCGAGACGATCGGAGCCGCGCGCGAGGCGGACGCGTGGGTGCACGTCGACGGCGCGTTCGGACTGTGGGCCGCCTGCTCCCCCTCGTACGCCCATCTGACGGCGGGCTGCGCGGACGCCGACTCCTGGGCGACGGACGCCCACAAGACCCTGAACGTCCCGTACGACTGCGGACTCGCCGTCGTGCGCGATCCGTCCGCGGTCCGGGCGGCGATGGGTCTGCGCGGCGACTACCTCATCCAGCACGAGCAGGGCGACCCCATCGACAAGGTCCCCGAACTCTCGCGGCGCGGACGGGCCTTCACCGTGTGGGCGGCGCTCAGGTCCCTCGGCCGGTCGGGCGTGGCCGAACTCGTCGAGCGCCTGTGCCGGCACGCCGCCGCGTTCGCCGCCGGCATCGCGCGCACGGAGGGCGCGAGCGTCCTCAATGACGTGGTGTTCACCCAGGTCTGCGCCGAGTTCGGCGACGACGCGCGCACGGAGCGGGTCCTCGCCCGGCTGCTCGACGACGGCACGACGTGGATCAGCGGCTCCACCTGGCGCGGGCGCCGCGTGATGCGCATCTCGGTGAGCAACTGGTCGACGACCGACGAGGACGTGGCGCGCGCACTCGACGCGATCCGGCGCGCCTGCGCGGATGCGTGACGCGTGACGCGGTGGAGCGGTGGCGCCTTCAGGTGGGAGGGGTCTCGTCCTGCTGGAGGGCGCTGCGGACGCCGGTGACGACCACGGCGATCAGGCAGAGGGCGATGACGGTCTCGGCCCACAGAAAGGCGAACCAGTCCAGCACGCAGCCGATCGGGGGTGTGCCGGGGGCGTTGTTGCGGAAGGCCGAGAGGGCGAACAGGGTGGCGGCCATCCAGCCGAGGGCGGCCCAGACCAGGCCTTCCCTGCGGGTGGTCACGTACCAGGCTCCGATGACCACGGATGCCGCCAGCGCCCACATCACGATCATCATGAAGACCGCGAAGACGAGGAGGCTGCCCGATCGGGCCAGGCCCAGCGCCAGGCCCGCGCCGGCCGCGGCGGCAGCCTCCTGACCGGCGGGGGCGGGGGTCGCGGAGACCGAGAAGAGCGTGTCGTTGTTGGAGAACAGCATCCGCACCGGCACCTGCTTGCCGTCCACCTGTGCCCAGAACTCGACGTCGGTCTCGTAGGTGTCGAACGGGTAGTCGCTGATCGAGCCGTTCGTGAGCGCGACCTGCACGTCCCTGATCGTGATCCGCTCGTGCGCCGTGAACTCCAGGTCGCCCAGGGTCTGCGCCGAGGTCTGGAGGACGAGATCACCTGCCGGAGCGGTCCCGCCCTCCTCGCCCAGTGCCCCGCGCGGGGTGACGCGGACCCGCAGGGCCAGCTCCCTGGCCTTGGCGTCGACCTGCTGGACGTCGGCCTCCACGTCCACCCGGTCGGCGGCCTGGGAGCCCACGGTGTGGACCGTGTCCACCGCCTGCCGCTCGGTGAACTGGAGCCACGACCCCACGGCCACCGCCACCAGGATCAGGACGGCGAGCGGAAGCAGGACCGGCAGCAGCGAGGCCCTCCGGCCCGCCGGGCGGGCCGGGTGACGCGGGTCCCAGGTGGGGGCCATGGCGACTCCGTGGGGACGGGCGCGGCTTCAGAGCGCGGCTTCAGGGCGCGGTCTTGAACTCCGGCGCCTCGAGGCTCTTCACGCAGTCGGTCTTCGCCGCGTCCGGGTTGTCGAAGAACGAGACGGCGATGTCCTGCGCGCACTTGGAGGTGGCGAACACCACGTGCGGCTCGTAGGGGATCGTGACGACGGTGGCCTTGCTCAGCGTGCGGGCCACGTACGGTCCGTTGGCCGCCCCGGTCTGGGCGTCGATCGAGCCGGACAGGGCGAGCGTGGGGATGCCGCCGGACGTGACGTCCCTGACCGAGGGGTCGGCCGCGGGGACCTTCCAGACGTCGCAGTCGTCATGGAGGAAGGGCAGCTGCGGTGCCTGGGCCTGCACCGAACGCGGGAACGACGGGAACTCCTTCTGCCCGGCCTGGACCGCCGCGTCCTTGCTCTCGAAGGGCGTCCACTCGCTGCAGAAGACGCCGTACCCGAGACCGTGCGAGGTCACGCCGATGCCTTTGGGGTTGGTCCTCCAGCCCGCCCACTGCTGGGCGACCGGCTGCGGGTTGCCGTTGGCCAGCTCGTGGAGGGCGTAGGGCACGCTCTCCACCGTGTGGGTGGCGCTGGCCAGCCAGGTCACGAGGGTTCCGCCGTCGATCACGACCTTGACCGGGTTCTCGTTGCCGGGGACGGTCACGGTGGTGGTCACCGGCTTGGCTTCGAGGTCGCTGACGAGCTTCTCGAAAGTGGCCGAGATGTTCGGATAGCGCTCGTTGCAGGCCGGCTGGTCGGCGCAGGCCTTGAACAGGCCGTCCGTGCCCTCCCGGAAGCTGGCCCAGGAGTCGGCGGAGCGCGCCTTGGACGGGGGCAGGATGCCGTCGAGGCCGACCGAGCGGACCCCCTCGGGGTGCAGGTGCATGGAGATCAGCGCCAGGTGGGTGCCGTAGGAGATGGCGTACAGGTTCCACTGCTCGACGCCCAGCGCCTTGCGCAGGTCGGCGTAGTCGGCGGAGCTCTCGGCGTCGTTGTAGGCGCTGAGGTCGGCCCCGCCGTCCGCCAGCTTGTCGCGGCAGTCCTTCGTGGCCTCGACGTGCAGGCGCCCGGTGGAGGCGGCGTCGAAGGGGAGCTCGACCCGTGCGTTGAACTCGTCGATGTTGGGGCAGAGGAGGGCCGGGTCGGCCGAGTACGTACCGCGCTGGGACATGAAGATCACGTCACGGTCGCGGTTCAGGCCGCCGTCGATCGCCATCTTCGCCTCGCCCACGGCGTCGTCCCCGGGTCCGCCCGCGAGCCAGACGATGGGGTCGGGTTTCGGGGTGGCGGCCTCGGCGGCCACGATCGCGACTCCGAGCTCGATCGTCCTGCCGCTCGGGGCGGTGCGGTTCTCGGGCACGGTGAGCTTTCCGCAGCGGGCGCCCTCCAGCTCCTCGATCGGTTCCACCGTCCTGGGGCAGGGGCCCGGTTCGTAGCGGGCGTCGCCCACCGTCCGGGCCACCGTGCCGATCGGCCCTCCGGTGCCGTCGTCGGTGCGGGCCTGGGCGGGGGCGGTGAGGAGGCCGGTGACGAGGATGCCGGTCGCCATGCCGGCGGACGTGGCCAGGAGTCGTCGCGTGGTGCGCCGACGACGGGGCGCTTGGTGGACGGTCATCTGCCCTCCCGGCTATTTCGGGATGATCGTGAACGGCTGCGGCTCGAGACCGTCCACGCAACGGGTGTCGGGCGCGGTCGGGCGGGCCAGGAACGAGGCCAGCACGCTTTGCGCGCACGGCGACTGCGGGACCACCCAGTGGCCGATTCCGGGAACCAGCACGGAGGTCGAGCGGGAGAGGTTGTCGGCCACGCCCTTCGCCCAGCTCGCCCCGGTCTTCACGTCGAACGTGCCGGAGACCACGAGCGCCGGCACCGAGCTGTACGTGGGCACCCGTTGGACGGACGCACGGTCCGGAACGTCCCAGACGCCGCACACCGGGTACTGGAAGGGCAGCTGCGGAGGCTGGGCCAAGACCGTGTCGGGCCATCCGGGGTAGGCCTTCTGCCCCGCCTTCAGCACATCGGACTCGGTGTACCCAGGGGCCCATTCGGCGCATGCGATCGAGTTCGTCAGGCCGTGCGCGAACTCGCCGGTCTTCTGCACCGAACCGCCCGCGCGGGCCTGCGCGAAGCGCTCCGGGTTCCCCCTGGCGAGTTCGTCGAGCGCCGCCGGAATGTCCTTGGGCCGGGGCGTGAAGGCGACGATCAGGTTCAGCAGGGCGCCGCCGTCGAGAACGGTCCTGACCGGCTCCCCACCGCCCTTCGGTGTGACGTTCAACGTCAGCGGCTGCGCCTCCAGCTTCTTGACCTGTTCCGTCAGCAGGCCGGGCAGGTCCGGGTACCGGTCCTTGCAGGCGGGCTGGGCCGCACACGCCGCGAAGATGTTGCGGATTCCCTCGGCGGTGCTGCCCCAGGTCCACGGCAGGGTCACGTACTGGGAGGGCGCGATCGAGTCGATCGCCACCGCGCGGATCCCTTCGGGGTGCAGCCGCAGGTACGTCAGGGCCAGGTTGCTGCCGTACGAGTACCCGTAGACGTTCCACTGCGCGATGCCCAGGGCACTGCGCAGATCGGCGAAATCGGCGGCGTTCTCGGTGCTGTTGTAGGCGCCCAGGTCGACGCCTTCGGCCACCAGACGGGCCCGGCAGTCCGTCACCGCCTTCAGCATGATCTGCTCCGCCTGCTGCGCGTCGTAGCCCAGGCCCACGGCCTGCTCGTTGAACCGGTCGACTTCGGGGCAGGCGAGGTTCGGCTGGTCGTAGAGGTTGCCGCGCTGCGCCATGACGATCAGATCGCGGTCCTTGTTCAGGCCGGAGTCGACGAGGAAGGGAATGTCGTCGATCGTGTCGGCGCCGGGGCCGCCCGCCATGAACACGACGGGGTCCGCGGCGGGTTCGTCCGAGGCGGCCGGGATCGTCGCGACGGCCAGCTTGATGGTGCGGCTGTCGGGGCGGGAGCGGTTCTCGGGGACTTCGAGGAACCCGCACTTCGCGTCGCTCAGCGCTTCGATCGGCTCGGGCGGCTTCGGGCAGGGACCGGGCACGAACCGGGAGGAGCCCGCCGGGCTGGGCTGCGCCATGGTCAGCGCTTCCGCCGATGCGGCGCCACCGGGAGCGGAGCCGAGTGCTGCCAGGCAGACCAGAGCCGCCCCGGCACTCACAACGGGGATTCTGTGCTTCGGCATGTGACTCGTTCCTCTGCCGACAGGCGGCTGCCCTGCCGGGCCGGGCCGCGGCGGTTGGGTGGAACGCACCAGTTCCACGCTACTCCCCCGCGCCCGCGCCCGCCCGCGGAGCTGTCACACCCCGTGACCAGGGCCGTACACGGAGCCGCTCCCGTCCCCCGTGCACCCCGTCGGACCACCGGGTAGCGTTGAAGTGGAATACGTCCGCCCGCATCGCCTCATAGCCGCACCGCCGCCGCACCGCCGAGCCAACCTCGTTCCGCTCAAGGAAAGAAGGTGGTCTCCGTGAACCGGATGGCATGGTTGCGCACAGCCGGAGGCGCCGTTGCCGTGGCCGTACTGACCGGAGTCGCAGGGCCGCAGGCCTACGCGACCGGGGCCGTGACCGCAACCGGCGACGACAGGGAGAAGCGCAGCGCGGCCGTTCTCCAAGCACTGGTGCCCTCCCAGGACGGCCCGGGCTGTGCGGCAGCCGTCGGTGAACGCGGAAACGTCGTCTGGGAGGCGGGTCGGGGCAAGGCCGATCTGGCGACCGGGCGCGCCATCACCCCCGAGACCGTCTTCGACATGGCGTCCAACTCCAAGCAATTCACGGCGGACGCCGCACTGTTGCTCGCGGGCCGGAACCAACTCGCCCTGACGGACCCCCTGTCCGACTACCTCGACGACCCGCCCGCCTGGGCTCGGGACGTCACCCTGAGCGACCTGATGCGTCACACCAGCGGCATCACCGACTACCAGGACCTGCTGGAGGCCAAGGGCATCGAGGTGACGGATCCGGCCGGCCAGCAGGAGGCGATCGCGGCCATCGTCGCCTCGCAGCCGGAGCAGCCGCCGGGCAAGGCCTTCTCCTACTCCAACTCCAACTACGTCCTCCTGGCCCATGCCATCGAGAAGGTCACCGGCAAACCCTTCCCCGCCTTCCTCCAGGAGGAGTTCTTCACCCCGCTGAAGCTGCGCATGAAGCTGTCTCCGGCGGTTGACGTTCCCGGAAAGGCGAAGTCGTACGACGAGAAGGACGGCGCCTTCACCCCCAACTCCTCTCCCTGGAAGCAGTACGGGGACGGCTCGGTCCAATCCACCCCCGGGGAGTTCGTCCGCTGGGCCGACAACTACCGCACGGGCCGCGTCGGCGGAACGGAACTGCTCACCGGGGTCACGGAGGGCGCGGTGAGCGTGGGCGACGTCCTGCGCGCACGCGGAGTCCCGGAAGGGCACTACGGCGCCGGAATCCTCGTCCTCCCCGACAAGAGCCTGGTCCACCGCGGCGACTGGGAGGGCTTCCACAGCACGTTCAAGGTGAGTCCCGACCGCGACACCGCCGTCACCGTCGTGTGCAACGGGGACTCCCCCGACCACTTCCGCGCCGCGAACCAGCTGCTGGACATCTGGACCGCCTGAAGATCCCGGGTGCGCGGGACCCCGCCAGACCATGGGGCTAGTATATGGATATGGTTTCCATTACCAATAAGCAGTGACAGAGAAAGGCAGGCCCCACACCCATGTCCGCCCACTGCCAACTGACCGGCGCCAAGCCCGGATTCGGCAACTCCATCTCCCACTCCCACCGGCGCACGTCACGCCGCTTCGACCCGAACATCCAGAGCAAGCGCTACTGGCTGCCCAGCGAGGGCCGCAACGTCCGGCTGACCCTGAGCGCCAAGGCGATCAAGACCGTGGACTCGATCGGCATCGAAGCGGCCGTGGCCCGGATCCGGGCGCGCGGGGGAAAGGTCTGATGGCGAAGAAGAGCAAGATCGCACGGAACGAGAAGCGGAAGGCGACCGTCGCGCGGTACGCCGCCCGGCGGGCCGAGCTGAAGGCGATCATCAGCAGCCCCGCATCCACGGACACCGACCGGCAGACCGCCACCTCCGAGCTGCGGCGACAGCCCCGCGACGCCAGCGCCACGCGCGTACGCAACCGCGACAGCGTGGACGGCCGCCCCCGCGGCTACCTGCGCACGTTCGGACTCTCCCGGATCCGCACCCGACAGCAGGCGCACGCCGGATTCCTCCCAGGAGTGACCAAATCCTCCTGGCGAGCCGGACCGGATGACATCGCAGCCGCGGCCGCACCCCGCCGCACACGCCGGCGGGGTGCCCCGGCCGCCTTATTGAAAACGGTGGTCGTTTTCATATAAGCTCGCGGCGAGCACCTTCGACACCTCACAGGAGATCCCGATGGCCGTCCCCAAGCGGAAGCTGTCCCGCAGCAACACCCGCCACCGCCGCGCCCAGTGGAAGGCCACGACGCCGCAGCTCGTCCCCCTCACGGTCGACGGCTCCGTCCACCTGGTCCCGCAGCACCTGGTGAAGGCGTACGAACGCGGCCTCCTGCGCCCCGCCTGAGGCTCCGCACGGCGCAGCCACCCAGCTGAACATCAATTCCATCGACCCACCCCGAGGCCATGGCACGCAACGAAGTACGCCCGATCATCAAGCTCCGCTCGACCGCCGGCACCGGCTACACCTACGTCACCCGCAAGAACCGGCGCAACGACCCGGACCGGCTGGTGCTGCGCAAGTTCGACCCCGTCGTACGCCGGCACGTCGACTTCCGCGAAGAGCGCTGACCCTCCCCCTCCCTCTCCCCCAGAAGGACCCCGCCCATGAAGCCCGGAATCCACCCCGCCTACGGACCCGTCGTCTTCCGCGACAAGGCCGCCGACTTCGCCTTCCTCACCCGTTCCACCGCCACCAGTGACAAGACGGTCGACTGGGAGGACGGCAACACCTACCCCGTCATCGACGTCGAGATCTCCTCTCAGAGCCACCCCTTCTACACCGGCACCGCCCGCGTCCTGGACACCGCCGGCCGCGTCGAACGCTTCCAGCGCCGCTACGGGAGCACGGCGTGACCCTGCCCGTCGTGATCGTCGGCGGCATGCACGCCGACGCGCGCAAGGAGACCGTCGAGCACCTGCTGCGCGCCGTGCCGGGAAGCATCGCCCTGCACCACGATCTGTCCTCGGCCGCCGCCGGCACCGTTCTCCGTACGCTCCGCGATTCGGGTGGGGCGATATCCGCCGACGAGACCCCGCTGGTCAACGACTGCGCCTGCTGCGCCCTGCGCGAGGACCTCGTGCCCGAGCTGGAGCGGCTGGCCTCCGGCGGCCTGACCTGCCTGGCCGTGGTGGAGCTCTGGGACTCGGTGGAGCCCCGGGCGATGGCCGAGGTCGTCGCCGCCCACGCCGGTGACGTACTGGAACTCACCAACGTGATCACCGCCGTCGACCCCGCGCTCGTCCTGCCCTGCCTCGCCAACGGCGACGATCTCGCCGAGGCCGGACTCGCCGCCGCGGCCACCGACCAGCGGACCGTCGGGGACACCTGGGCCCGCCAGCTCGAGTACGCACCCGTCCTCGCGATCGCCGACAGCGAGGAGGCCGACGACGAGGACCGCGCCCTGCTCGCCCAGCTGCACCCGACGGCCCGCCTGGTACCCACCGGCTCCAGCGAACTCACCCGCTCGGCGTTCGCCGGATTCGACGTGGAGACGGCCGCGGCCGCCCAGCACCCCGCCTGCGCGCTGCTCCCCCAGGACGCCGACGAGGCCGGAGTCGCCACGCTGGTGTGGCAGCGCCGCCGGCCGTTCCACCCCGAGCGGCTCTACCAGGCACTGGAGGACCTGGCCTGCGCCGCGGCCCGCAGTCGCGGCCGGTTCTGGCTCGCCGACCGTCCCGACACCCTTCTCGCCTGGGACGCGGCCGGCGGCGCGCTGTGCGTGGAGAGCGCCGGCCCCTGGCTGGCCTCGCTCCCGGACGCCGCATGGGACCTGGTCCCCGCCATGCGTCAGGCCGCCGCCGCCCTCGACTGGGACTCCGAGCACGGCGACTGCTGCCAGCACCTGGTCTTCACTTCGCCCGGCCTCGACCGCGACGGGATCGAACAGCTCCTGGACTCCTGCCTCCTGACCGAGGCCGAGTACCGGGCCGGACGGGAGGCATGGAAACAACTCCCCGCCGCCTTCGCCCCTTTGCTCGACCCGATCTCCTGACCTCTCCCCCTGCCCCCCCTCAGCCCCCACCACCCCGAGGAACGCCCATGGCCCGCCGCCCCACCCCCAGCAAGCCGCTCAAGTCCCGCCCCAATCCGCTGGACACGGCGGGAATCACGTACATCGACTACAAGGACACCGACCTGCTCCGCAAGTTCATCTCCGACCGGGGCAAGATCCGCAGCCGCCGCGTCACCCGTGTCACGGCACAACAGCAGCGCCGCCTCGCCCAGGCCATCAAGAACGCCCGCGAAATGGCCCTGCTCCCCTACGCCGGCCGGTAGTACTCGGCGAGCAGTCGCGCGACGAGTTCGCCCCGGCTGGAGACCTCCGTCTTGCCGAAGACCGCCTTGAGGTGGTCGCGCACGGTGTGCGGGGAGATGAACAGCGCCGAGGCGATCCCGGTCGTGGGAAGCCCGCGCGAGACGAGCTGGGTTATCTCCAGCTCGCGCGGCGTCAGACCGTACGCCTCGGCGATGAGGACCGCCCGGTCGGCGGCGGCCGCCGGCTCGATGACCAGCGCCACGGGACCGGGTCGCCCGGCGGGGCCGCTGAGGCAGGAGGCGTGGCAGGTCAGCCAGCGGCCGTCGACGGTTCGGATACGGACTCGCGCGCTGCCCTCCCGGTCGCGGCCCCGGGCTATCGCCCGCGCCTGTAGCGCGGTGGCGACCACCCAGATCGGCAGCCTCAGCCCCAACTGCGAGGGAATGGAGGGCCCTTCGGGGAGCCACGAGAGGTACTGCCGCGCCTCCTCGTTGATCGATGCCGGCTCGCCGGAGGGGTCGAAGAGCACCAGTCCGGGTGCGGGTGCGCAGGTGCTGCCGCCGGACACGGAGGGGCGGGCGAACCGGCGTACCCGCGAGGCGAGCGGGCCGGACAGAGCGGCCAGCAGCTCGGTTTCGGCCGGGCCGAACGGGGCGCCACCGCGCATGCGGAACAGGCTCACCACGGCCCACGGCCGGTCGCCGACCCGCAGCACGGCCCGCAGCTCGTCGTCCACGCCCTGGCTCCCGAGCAGCCGCCGGAAGCGTGCGCTGCGCGCGGGCAGGCCGCCGGTGGCCGCGCGCAGACCGGCCGCCGGGACGGCGGCCCGGGCCAGGTCCCGGAACGGAAGGACGTTCTCCTCCAGGAGTTCGCTTTCCCAGTACGCGGCGCAGCCTTCGCCGGATCCGAGGTTCTCCACCAGCATCGGCGCGGTGACGAGACCGGTTTCCGGGTCGGTGGCCGCCCATACGGCCGAGTCGAAGGGCATGATCCGTCGCAGGCCGGCGGAGGTCCGGCTGAACAGCTCGCGCGTGTCGGTGGCCCGCTCCGCACCCGACAGCACCTTGGCGTGGCCCGATAGCACTTCGGCGGGGCGACGCGCGTCAGACATGGAGATCCTCCCGTGGTCCGGATGCGGGCCAGCCTGCCCGCCCTGCCGTCCTGCGCCAACCCCCTGTTTGAGGGGGTCGGTCCCGGCAGGGCACCGCTCGTGGGGGATGGGCCTCGGCAGGGACGGCCGCGAGGCTCCAAGAGGCCGCGGCTCCTTTCGGCGGCGGCCCGGACCTCGGAGGGAACATCATGGACATCGCGATCGTCGGAGCGGGCGCTGCCGCCGTCGGCCTGCTGGACACGCTGGCGGCCATCGCCGACACACCCGGGACCATCACGGTGTTCGAGCCGTCCCCGCACCTCTGGCGAGGCCGCCCCTACGGCCCGGACCTGGATACGGTGCTGGTCAACGCGCCGCCTGCCATCATGTCGATCCGCCACCCGGACCTCGGACACTACGCGGCCTGGCTGGGTACGCGCGGCACCGTCCATCTCGACGAACGGCTCGGGCAGCCGCTGGTTCCGCGCGCGCTCTACGGCGCCTACCTGACGCACACCGCCGAGACGGCGCTGGCCGGCCTGCGCGAGGGCGGCTGGCGGGTGCGCGTCGTCACCGCCCGCGTCACCGGGGCAGCCCGGGCCGGGTCCAACTGGTCGCTGCACACCGAGGACGGGCGCTCGTACGAGGCCGGCCACGTGGCGCTGTGCGTGGGCGGGGGAACACCACCCGATCACTACGGTCTCGATGGCGTCGCCGGCTTCGTCGGCGATCCGTACCCGCTGGCACGCACGCTCGCCGCGGTCCGGCCCGACCACGACATCGCGGTCATCGGGAGCGGCCTGACCGCGGTCGACATCGTCGTATCACTCGCCGCACGCGGGCACACCGGGCCGATCACGCTGCTGTCCCGCAGCGGTGTGCTGCCCCACGTCTGGCAGCTCCCGGTCGGCCACCGGCCGCAGCACGTGACCACCGAGCGGGTGGCGGCGCTGCACCGGCAGCACGGTGCCGTCACCCTCGAGGACCTCATCGGGCTGCTGCGCGCCGAACTGGCTCAGGCCGGCGAGGACTTCGAAGCCTTCGCGGCCGAGCTGCTGGCGACCGGGTCCGAGGATCCGGTCCGGCGCCTGCGGGCGCAGCTGGCCGCTGTCGACGACTCCCGGATCGGCCGCCGGGTCCTCCAGGAGACGGCGCACAGCGCGGGCCCGTACGCGTGGCGGCTGCTGCCCGAGCCCGACCGCATGCGGCTGCGGCGTCACTTCCGTCTGGCGACGAGCGTGGCCTCACCGATGGTCCCGGTGAACGCCGTCGTCCTGCTGCGGCTGCTGGAGTCCGGGCAGCTCACCCTCACCGCGGGCGTGCGCAAGATCGAGGCAGCGGACGGGATGTTCCGGGTACTCGGCGACGAAGGCGAACGCACCTTCGACTCCGTCCTCAACGCCGTGAACCCGCCGCCCGGGGCGATCCCCCCGATGGCCGGGCCACTGGTCACGGCCTTGCTGGCCGACGGCTCGGCCGAGCTGCACCCGGCCGGGGGGCTGGTTCCCGCCGACCCGCGTCTGCACGTGGTCGGAGACCTCGCCGGGGGCGGCCCCTTCATCACGTCAAGCATCGCGGGCGTAGCGGCCCGGGCGGCACGGGTCGCGCAGACGATCGTCGCCGCCGGGGACTGAATCCCCCGCCGGCAGGGCGGACAGCAGTTCTCTGGTGATCGGGTGCTGCGGCGTCCCGATCAGGCGGGCGGTCGGGCCGGATTCGGCGATTCGGCCCGCGTCGAGGACCGCGATCCGGTCTGCGAGGGCTGCGGCGGCCGTGAGGTCGTGGGTGATGAAGACCAGGCTGAGGTCCTCGCGTTCCCCGAGTCGGGCGAGGGAGTCGAGGACCGTGGCCCGGGCTGCCGCGTCGAGGCCGGAGGTGATCTCGTCGCAGACGAGGACCCGTGGCCCGGCCAGCAGGGCCCGGGCCAGTGCGGCCCGCTGGAGTTCGCCGCCGGAGAGCGCTCCGGGGCGGCGCCCGGCGAGGGGCTCGGGGAGGCCGAGCTCGCCGAGGGTGGTCAGGGCGGCACGGCGCGCGGCCTCCGGTGCGGCTCCGCGGAGGCGTACCGCGCTGCGGGCGACCTGGTCCAGGACCGGCCGGTGCTCGTCGAAGGCCGCCTTCGCGTCCTGGAACACGTACTGGACGGAGGCCAGTTCGGCGCGGGTTCGGGAGCGGAGGCTGCGCGGCAGCGGTGTCCCGTCGAGCAGGACGGAGCCCTCGTACGCGCGGTGCAGGCCGGCCAGGCAGCGTCCGAGGGTGGTCTTGCCGCTGCCGGAGCGGCCGACGAGCGCCAGGCACTCCCCGGCCGCGAGGGAGATCCCGATGTCGCTCAGTACCGTGACGGCCCCCTGCGTGGTGCTGTTGCGGTGCCGTGCGGTGAGGGTCCTGGTCTCCAGGCGGTTCGGGCCGCTGGGTGCGGGGCGCGGGGGTCGTGCGGCGCGCGGAATCCGCGGTGCGGGGCCCGCCAGGACCGAGGAGGCGGGTCCGCGGTCCACGACCTTTCCGGCCTGCATCACCACGACCTCGTCGGCCAGTTCCCGTACGACGTCCAGGTCGTGGCTGAGCAGGACGACGGCGATGCCCCGCGCGGCGACGGCGGCCAGCTCGGCCACGATGCCCTGTTTGGTGAGGGCGTCCTGGCCGGTGGTGGGTTCGTCGGCGACGATGACCCGCGCCCCCAGCAGGAACGACTGTGCCAGGACGGCCCGTTGCTGCTGGCCGCCGGAGAGCTGGTGGGGAAAGCGGCGCAGCACGGTCCGCGGATCGGGGAGTTGGGCGAGCCGCAGGGCCTCCTCGATGCGGCGGCCGCGTGCGCGGCGGTCTCCTCCCCGGCGGGCCGCGATGCCGGTGAGGAGCGCGCCCGCCCGGCGGGCTGGGTTGAGGACCGAGGCCGGGTGCTGGGGGACGTATCCGACCGGGCCCGCGGGGGTATGTACCTCGCCGTCCACGACGGCGCCGGCCGGGTACTCGCCCAGGAGCGCGAGCCCGGTGGTGGTCTTGCCGCTGCCGGACGGACCGATCACGGCGGTGATCCTGCCCGCGTGCGCGGCGAGGCTGACGCCGTCCACGATCGGCCGGCCGCCGATCCTCACGCGCAGGTTCCGTAGCTCCGCGACGACGGTCATCGCCTCGCTCCCTTCGGGGTTTTGTGCCGTTGGAGGGCGGCGTCGAACAGCAGGTTGGTGCCCATCGACAGGGCCGCGATGAGCAGGGCGGGCACGACCACGGCCCACGGCTGGAGGAAGAGTCCGGTGCGGTTGCGGTCGACCATCACCGCCCAGTCGGCGGCGTCGGGCTGCACTCCGACGCCGAGGAAGGCGGCCGTGGCCACCAGATACAGGGCGCCGGTGAGCCGGATCCCGGCGTCCGCGGCGAGGGTGCGGCGCATCGAGCGGGCGACGTAGCCGATGGCGGTCCGCCACCACGACTCCCCCTGCATGCGCAGCGCTTCGACGGCCGGCCGGGAGGAGACCTCGACCGCGGCGGCGTGCACGACGCGGGCGGCGTCGGGTACGGCGGCCAGCCCGACCAGGAC
The DNA here is from genome assembly GCF_024213195.1 of Streptomyces sp. TBY4. Taxonomy (GTDB): domain Bacteria; phylum Actinomycetota; class Actinomycetes; order Streptomycetales; family Streptomycetaceae; genus Streptomyces. The sequence goes on from NZ_JANAVF010000001.1 coordinate 303,914, forward strand.
CGTCAGTCCGGCGGGTCCCGGTGTGAGGGTGGCCGCGACGAGCAGCACCAGCAGGAGCGAGGGGACCGCGATGACCACGTCGAGGGGCCGCATCAGGGCCTCCTCCAGCCAGGTGCGGCGGGTGAGGGCGGCGGTGAGTCCCAGGGGGACGGCGACGAGGTAGGCGAGGGCGGTGGCGGCGAGCGCCACGAGCACGACGGAGCGGCCGCCGAGGAGCACCTGGTGCGCTACGTCGCGTCCGCTGAAGTCGGTGCCGAGCCAGTGCCCGGCGCCGGAGGCGAAGGAGACCGAGCGGGGGCCGGGCGGGCCCGCCACGAAGGGTCCGGCCACGGCGAGGAGGAGGGGCAGGACGATCAGCCCGAGTGCGAAGAGGGACCGTGTCGGCTTCTGCTTCATGCCGCCACCTCGGACCGGGGTGCGGAGCTGCGGGCGGCCAGGTCGGCGGCGAGGTTGACCAGGACGGTGACGACTCCGAAGACCACGGCCAGGCCCTGTACGACCGGGAGGTCGCGGGCGGCGACGGCCTCGATGAGGACGGTGCCGAGGCCCGGGATCACGAACAGGGCCTCCACGACGATGACTCCGCCGAGGAGCCAGTCGCAGGTGCGGGCCAGTTGCTGGGTGGCGGGGGCGAGGGCGTTCGGCAGGGCGTGGGTCCAGGTGATGCGGGCTCCGGAGATCCCGTAGCGGCGGGCCTGGGCGACGTACGGCGAGGCCAGCGCGTCGATCATGCCGGCGCGTACGAGGCGGCTGATGGTGCACACCGGCCGGGACAGCAGGACGACGACGGGCAGGACGAGGACGGCCGGCTCGGTGAACACGTCGGCGCCGACGGCGGTGGGCGGCAGCCAGCCCAGCCACAGGCCGAAGACCGTGGCGAGCAGGACTCCGACGGCGAACTCCGGTACGGCGTGCACGGCGAGGGTCAGGGCGCTGATGCTCCGGTCCAGCGGGCCGCCCTCGCGGCGGGCGGCCAGGACCCCGAGGCCGACGGAGAGCGGGACCAGCAGGAAGAGGGTCGCGGCGGCCAGCAGGAGGGTGGGGCCGAGCCCGGTGGCCAGGTAGCCGGTGACGGGCCGTCCGCTGATCAGGGAGGTGCCGAGGTCACCGTGGAGGAGCCCCGCGACCCAGTCGCCGAGGCGTTCGGCGGCGGACCGGTCCAGGCCCATCGTCTCGCGGATGCGGGCGATCCGGGCGGGGTCGGGCTGGTCCCCGGCGAGGGCGACGGCCGCGTCACCGGGCAGCGCCTCGGTGAGGGCGAAGACGAACAGGACGACGGCCGCCGTCTGCCCCAGGCCGAGGAGCAGGCGGCGGCCGGTCCAGGAGAGGTGCGGTGTCACGCGAGCCAGATCTTGTCGAAGCGGGCCCAGTCGAGGGTGTTGGCGGGGGCCGTCTTCGACACCCCGTGCACCGTGGGCGCGGTGGCGATGATCCAGTCGGCGAAGCCCCAGATCAGGAAGCCGCCCTCGTCGTACAGCCGGCGCTGCATCCGCTCGTAGAGGGCGCCGCGCTGTGTGACGTCGCGGGTGGACTGGGCCTGCTGGTAGAGGTCGTCGAACTCCTTCTGCTGCCACTTGGTGGCGTTGGTGGTGGAGCCGGTCAGCAGCCGCTGGGAGATGTGGGACTCGATGGGCATGGCGCCCGAGCGGTAGGAGGCGAAGGTGCCGTCGTTCAGGATGTCCTTCCAGTAGGTGTCCTTGTTGCCGACCTTGATCTCGACGGTGACCCCGGCCTTGGCGGCCTGCTCCTTGAAGATGCCGGCGGCCTCGACGAAGCCCGTCGCGGCCGGTGCGGTGTCGAGGGTGACCTTCAGGCCCTCGGCGCCGGCCTCCTTGAGCAGGGCGCGGGCCTTGTCGAGGTCCTGGGTGCGCTGCGGGAGGGAGGCGGGGTAGTACTGGTAGCCCTTGCCGAACAGGTCGTTGCCGATCTCGCCGGCGCCGGAGAGGGCGCCGTCGACGAGTTCCTTGCGGTCGGCGATGAGGAAGAAGGCCTGCCGGACCCTGGGATCGTCGAACGGCGGCCGGTCCGTCTTCATGACGAAGCCCTGCATCGCGCTGCCCGGCAGGCGGACGATCTCCACCTTCCCCCTGCCCTCGTGGGTGCGGGCGGTGGCCGGGTTCAGCTCGTGGGCGTACTCGACCTGGCCGCCGAGCAGGGCGCTGACGCGCGCCGACTCCTCGCCGGCGACGACGAACTCCAGCTCGTCCAGGTGGGGCGCGCCCTCCCAGTAGGCCTCGTTGCGCTTGACCACGAGGGAGCTGCCGGGCTTGAAGGAGACGAAGGCGAAGGGTCCGGAGCCGATGGGCCTGTCGAAGGCGGCGGCGTCCTTGGGGACGATGTACGCGCCGAAGGCGGCGAGGACGTTGGGGAATTCGGCGTACGGGCGCTTCAGCCTGAACTCGACGGTGGAGGCGTCCAGCGCGCGGCTCGCGCCGAGGTCGATGGGCTCCAGGGAGGCCTTGGCCCGGAAGCTGCCCTTGGGATCGGCGATCCGGCGGTAGCTGTGGAGGACGTCCTCGGCGGTGACCGGCCTGCCGTCGTGGAAGGCGGCCTTGCGCAGGGTGATGCGCCAGGTGTCGAGGGTCTCGTTGGGCTCCCAGCGCTCGGCGAGTCTGGGGACGGCGGCGAGGTCGGCGCCGAAGTCGGCGAGCTTGTCGAAGAGGGCCTTGGCGCGGGCGGCGTCGACGAACAGGTTGGCGGCGTGCGGGTCGAGGGTTTCGCCCGCGCCGCCCCCGGCGAAGGCGGCGCGCAGCCGGCCGCCTTGCTTGGGGGCTCCCCCGGCGGCGTTCTCGGCGTCCGGGGTGGTGGAGCCGGTGCCGCAGGCGGCGGTGAGGGCGAGCGCGGTGGCGCCGGTGGCGATGAGGAAGCCCCTACGGGCAAGGGTGGAGCGGGCGTCGTTCATGCGGGGGTGTCTCCGTTGCTGGGGTGGGGCGTGAGCCGGGCGATGAGGTGGAGGCGGTCGGAACTCGTGCTCCCGTACGGGGCCTTGCCTTTGCTCCAGGGCGGTTCGGTGCGGGGGCCGGGGCCGTCGTGCAGCGCGAGGACCTCGAACCCGGCGGTGGTGAGGAAGTGGCGCAGCTCCTGGGGGAAGAGGAGCCTCCAGGAGGAGAGCTGCTCTTCCGCAGCGGAGCCGTCGTCGGCGGTCCAGGTGCGGCGGCGGCGCAGGAGTTGTGCGCCGTGATCGATCCACAGGGTGGTGCGGGAGGTGTAGGTGGTGCCGCGCCGGGTGAAGGAGGCGGTGCGCGGGCCGTCGAGGAGTTCGGTGCCGCCGAGGAAGAAGGCTCCGTTGCGCATTTCGGCGACGAGCAGCCCGCCGGGGGTGAGGTGGGCGCGGCAGCGGGCCAGGAAGGCGGTGAGGTCCTCGTTGGTGTGGCAGTAGAGCAGGGCGCTGTCCAGGCAGACGATCGCGTCGAAGCCGGCTCCGAGATCGAACGCGCGCATGTCGGCGAGGTGGTAGGCCGGGCCGGGGTGGTGCGTGGCCGCGTGGGCGAGCATGGCCCGCGAGGTGTCGATGCCGGTGACTTCGCGCCCGGCGCGGTGGTGCAGCCAGGCGGCGTCGCGGCCCGTGCCGCAGCCGACGTCGAGTACGCGCGGCCCGGCGCCGTGGCGGGCCAGCACCTCCTCGGCCCAGCGGGCGGCGAGCCGTTCGGGGTCGGGAAACCGCTCCTCGTAGAGCTCGGGGTGGTCGGTGAGCAGGTTGCCACTGGTCATCGGGACTCGCTTCGGGGGCATGCGGGGGCGTGCGGGACGTGCGGGGCACGAGGGGGCAGGGAGTCCGGGAACGGGGCGGGGGCCGGGTCCGGAACCGGGGCGGGGTCCGGGGCCGGGTCCGGCGCCGGGGCCAGGTCCGGGCCCGGGGCCAGGTCCGGGGCCGGCGCCGGGCCCGGGTCCGGGCCCGTCGGCAGGGCCCGTCTTCGGTGGAGGTGTGTCACCGCCGCGGCCGAGGTCAGGCCGAGGGTGAGGCAGCAGACGTACGGGAGCCAGGTCAGGCCGGTGTGGCCCGCAGTGTCCATGGACCAGCCGACGGCCGCGCTGCCGGCGGCCGCCGCGAGACCGGAGACCGCGTAGAAGATGCCGTAGAGGGTGCCGGTCAGGCTCGCGCGGCCGAAGGCCGGTATCAGCTCCATCACGAAGGGCTGGGCGATCATCACGCCGAGGTGGAGCAGCAGCGCCCCCGCGAGGACGGGGACCAGGCGCAGTGGGTGCGGCGCGCCGGCGGTGCCCGCGACGAGCAGCGGGGGCAGGAAGCCGAGGCCCATGACGCCCAGGCCGGCGGCGATCCAGCGCCCCCCGCTCCCCCGGGCCTTCAGGGCGCGGGTGATGCGCAGCTGGAACAGCAGGTTGGCGACGGTCCCTGCGAGGAAGAGCAGGCCGACCGAGCCGCCCCAGCCGGAGGCATCGGTGGCCGCACGGGGCAGCAGCAGGTACAGCTGGTTCTCCAGGCCGTACATGCCGACCATGGCGAGGGAGAACGCCAGGAACCGGCGGTTGCCCGCGGCCTCGCGCCAGTCGGCCAGGACGCCGGTGGCGGGGGCCGGCACCTCACGGGCCGGCAGCACCAGCAGCTGCGCGCAGGTCAGGACGGCGAACACGCCGGCCGCGGTGACGGCGGCGGCCCGGAAGTCCACGAGCAGCAGCAGGGTGCCGAGCAGCGGGCCGAGCAGCGCCCCGGTGGTGGCGAAGACGTTGAACAGCGCGAAGGCCTCGGCCTTGCGGTCCCCGGCCTCCTGGGCGACGTAGGTCCGCACGGCGGGGTTGAAGAGGGCCCCCGCCAGCCCGCTGAGTATGGACGCGGCGATCAGCAGCGGCAGGGCGTCGCCGAGGGCGAACAGCCCGAACCCCACCGTGCGCAGGGCGCACCCCGCGATGATCACCCCGCGCGCGCCGAGCCGGTCGGCGGCCGAGCCGCCGATCAGGAACAGCCCCTGCTGGCTGAGGTTGCGCAGGCCGAGGACGATGCCGACGACGGCGGCCGAGAGCCCCAGGTCGTCGGTGAGGTGGGTGGCGAGGTACGGGATGAGCAGGTAGAAGCCCGTGTTGACGCCGAGCTGGTTGACGAGGAGCAGTCGTACGGCGAGGGGGAAGCCCCGCATCGAGCCGAGGATCTTCACCGCGCCGCCACCCGTGGCCCCGCGCCCGCCACCGGGGTACGTCCCACTCCCAGTCCTGCCCGGTCCGCGGCCCGTACGGTGCCGTCCGTGCCGCCGATGCCGGTCCACGGGTCGGCGGCGAGCAGCAGGTGCCCGTCGAGGTCCACCCAGCGGGCCCGGTCGGCGAGGTGCACGGCGGGGGCGATGCCGAGGGAGCTGGCGGTGAGGCATCCGAGCATGAGCTCGGTGCCGCTGCCGCGCAGGGCTTCGTGGATGCGCAGGGCGGCCCGTACCCCGCCGCACTTGGCGAGCTTGACGTTGACGCCGTGGACCAGCCCGGCGAGGGCGACGGCGTCCTCGTAGGAGACCGCGTCCTCGTCGGCGATGACGGGGATCGGGGACTCCTTGGCCACGCGGGCGAGCGCATCGGGGCTGCCGGGTGCGATGGGCTGTTCCACGGCGGTGACGCCGAGGTCGGCGAAGCGCGGCAGCAGGTCGAGGGCCTGGCGTTCGCTCCACGCCCCGTTGGGGTCGAGCAGCAGGCTCGCCCCGGGCGCGCCGGTGCGTACGGCTTCCACGCGGGCCAGGTCCTCGGCCGGATCCGGGGATCCCGCTTTGACCTTGAGGGCGGTGAAGCCGCTCATGGCGAGCCGGGCGGCCTGTGCGGCGGCCGGTACGGGGGCGGTGATGCCGATCGTACGGGTGGTCCGCGCGGCCGGTGCGGTGGGAGTGCCCAGGAGCTGGTGGGCGGGCCGGCCGGCACGCTTGCCGACCAGGTCGAGCAGGGCCGCCTCCAGTCCGGCGAGGACACCGGCCGGCAGCTCCGCCGCGCCGGGCAGGGCGTCAGCCGTGTGCGCGTGCCAGGCGGTCTCGGGGTCGGGGAGCCGTTCGAGGGCGGGGCGCGCCGTGGTGAGGTGCCGGGCGATGCGTGCGGTGGGCAGGCCGAGGTACTCGCTGCTGACCACCTCGCCCCAGCCGGTCATGCCGCCGTGTTCGATCGCGATCCAGACCGCGTCGCGGCGGGACATCACGGAGCGGGAGATGCGCAGCGGTTCGGCCAGTTCCAGTTCGGCGGTCTGCCAGGTGACTCTCATGCGGCACCTCCGCGCGAGGGCGCGGGCAGGCGCGGACCGGTAGGCGCGGGCAGGCGCGGGCGGGTGGCCGCGAGCGGATCGACGACGGTGCGGCAGCGGGTCCAGCCGACCGCCTCGGCCGCGCGCGGGTGTGCGATCTCCAGTGGGCGCACGGCCAGTTCGGCCCGGTCGAGGCCGTGGGCCCGGCAGAACTCGTCGTCGTAGACGGTGCCGAGGTAGCGGTGCGGCCCGTCGGGGAAGACGGTCGCCACGACCGCGCCGGCCTCGACCCGGGAGGCCCAGGCGGAGACGAGCGCGACGGCTCCGGTGCTCCAGCCGCCGCTGACGAAGCCGGTACGGGCGAGCCTGCGGCAGGCGTCCACGGCCTCGGCCGGGCCCACCCAGTGGACCTCGTCGAAGGCGTGGTGGGCGACGTTGCGCGGGTGGATGCTGCTGCCGAGTCCGCGCATGAGGCGGGGCCGTGCGGGCTGGCCGAAGATGGCGGAGCCGACGGAGTCGACGCCGATCACCTTCAGGCGCGGCCAGCGGCGGCGCAGCGGGCCGACGAGGCCGGCGCTGTGGCCGCCGGTACCGACGCTGCACACCAGTACGTCCAAGTGGTCGAGCTGCGCGGTGAGTTCGGATGCCATGGAGAGATATCCGGCGGCATTGTCGGGGTTGTTGTACTGGTCGGGCCAGTAGGCGTCCGGGGTCCGCGCCAGGACCTCGCGGAGCCGGGCGATCCGGGCCGCCTGCCAGCCGCCCTCGGCGGCGGGCCGCTCCACCAGCTCCAGCCCGGCTCCGTACGCGTGGAGCAACTGGCGCATGGACGGTTCGAGTTCGCGGTCTCCGACGAGGACGACGGGATGGCCGAGGGCCTGTCCGGCGAAGGCGAGGCCGACCCCGAGGGTGCCGGAGGTGGACTCGACCACGGTGGCGCCCGGCCGGAGTTCGCCGCGCCGGCGGGCGCCGCGCAGCATGGACACGGCGGAGCGCGCCTTCATCCCGCCGGCGCCCAGGCCTTCGAGTTTGGCCCAGAACCCCGGGTGGGCGTAGGGGAGTTCCGCACGGATCCGGGCGAGCGGGGTGCGGCCGACCAGTGTCAGCAGTTCGGGGTTCGCACGGTGGAACGGGGGGCGGTGCAGGGGCGGTGCGAGGGTCACCGGGTGCCTCCGTAGTGGTGGATGACTCCCGGGCCGCCGTCGAGCCAGAAGAAGGGGTAGGGCTCGGCGGACACGGCGCTGACCCCGGCGCCCAGGAAGCGCGGGAGGACCGCGCTGCCGGTCTGCGCGAACATGACCAGGGGCTTGCCGGTGGCGGCGGCGTGGTCGAGCAGCGGCTGCAGGGTGCCGTTCCCGAGGGTCATGCCGGAGGCGAGGATCGCGTCGCAGCGCTCCAGTTCCGCGAGGGCATCGGTCCGTACGGGCTCGCCCCATTCGGTGGCGCCGCCCTTGAGGTCGCAGGGCACGTAGCCGGTGCCGCGCTCGCGCAGCTGCTCCAGCAGGGAGTTGACCACGCCGATGACCAGGACCCGGCGGATCCCGGTCGGCGGCAGCAGGCCGACGACGGCGCGGGCGCGGGCTCTGGAGCGGTGCAGGGAGCTGCCGGCCGGCAGGGTGCAGGGGCGGGCGCCGTGTTCGGGGGTGTGGGGGCGGACCCGGCTCAGGTACGCGTCGAGCGCGGCGACCCGTACGGGAAGCACCGGGTGGTCGAGGAGCTCGGCGACCGAGGCTCCGACACAGTCGTCGAGCGCTGCGGGCGGCAGCGTTCCCGGCTCGACGGCGCAGGATCCGACGGCCGCGTCCAGGCGCAGGCTGAGCACCTCGTTCCGGTATCCGCTGCCGCGTCCGGCGTGCCGGACCGCCTGGGCGGTGGCGAAGGCGAGCGCGATGCGCTCCTGGGCGGGGTCGGTTCCGTAACTCCCGGCGCGGACGGCCCCGATGAGCTGGTCGACGGTACGTACGACGGGCTCGCGCGGGGCCGGCTCGTGACGGACGGACTCGTGACGGGCAGGCTCACGGCGGGCGGATTCGTGCGGGGCGGACCCAGGAATGGCGTGCACGGTCATGCGGGCACCGCCGACGGCTCCAGCGAGCAGTCCTCGTCCTCGTACGCGGGGTGCAGGTGCGCGATGAGCCGTTCGGCGGCCGCGCGGGCGCCGCCGCCCCGGGTGTCGGCCGTCATGACGTGGCCGAGGTACTCGTTGTTGCTGGTCACGGCGCGCACGGCGCGGCCGGGCTCGGCGAGGGTGAGCTCCAGGACCCCGGGCTCCGCCCGGACCTCGTCGGCGCCCCCGATGCCGGCGAGGGTGCCGGTGGCGGCGGGGAGCAGGAAGGCGATGGCGGCGCTGTGCACGCCGGTCGGGCGCGGGGTGAGGTCGGGCAGGCGGCCGAGGGCGACGTCGACGCAGGCCGCGGCGAGGTCGATGCCCGTCACGTGCCGTACCAGCTCGGTGATCCGGTTGCCGGCGGGCCGCGGGTTGACCTCGACCACCCTGGGCCCCTCGGGGGTCAGTTTGATCTCGGTGTGGCAGACCACGTGGTCCAGGCCGAGGGCCGTCACCGCGGCCACGGCCGTCTCGACGGCCTCCCGCTCCGCCTCCGGTGCGAGGCCCGCCGGGAACATGTGGCCGGTCTCGATGAAGGCGGGCGCCCCGCCGACGCTCTTGTCGGTGACGCCGACCACCCGCGCGACACCGCCGGAGGAGACGGTCTCGACACTGACCTCGGGCCCGGTGAGCAGCTCTTCGAGGAGGACGGAAGGCGTACGGTCCTGCCCGCGCGCGTTGACCGGGAACTCGGCCAGCGCCCGGCAGGCGAGCTCCAGCTCCCGCTCGTCGCGGACCTCGCGGACCAGCATCCCGGCGCACAGGTCCACGGGCTTGACCACCAGCGGGTAGCCGATCTCCCGTGCGGCGGCCGCGGCGTGCGCGGTGTCCGTGCACAGTGCGAAGCGGGGGCCCGGAACGCCCGCCCCGGCCAGTATCCGGCGGGTCAGGTCCTTGCGGCAGGCTCCCTCGACGGCTTCGACGGCCGGGCCGGGCAGTCCCAGCCGGCCGGCGATCCGGGCCACGGCGGGCAGGTAGTAGTCGCAGGAGGAGACCACCCCGTCGAAGGCGAGCACCGCGTGCAGGCGTTCCAGGTGGGGCAGGAGCTCGTCCATGTCGTTGGTGTCCGCGGTGACGATGTTGCGCGCGGCCAGCAGCGGGTGCGGGCCCTCGGACCCGGCACCGGTCCCGGCCCCGGCACCGCGCAGGTAGTGGTGCAGGTCCCGGGTGACGAAGGTGAACTCGTGTCCTCCTTCCCCGATCGCCCTGGGCAGCAGCCTGCTCATCGACCCCACCCAGCTCTCGACAACCAGCAGATGCGCCAAGGGACTTCCTCTCATCACGCCGCCACGACCGTGGGGCATACCTGGGAAGCGGGCCGCCGACAGGAGGCGTCCGCACCGAACCGAGGAAGAAGCTATCCGAAATCGTTTTCATTTCCAATAGTGCGGATTTCCGGTAGCCTGCCGCTCACGAGACCGGAGTGCCGGAAGGAGCCGCCGCGCCATGAGGGACCTGACACACAGGCGGGAGATCGGGCCGTACGTGGTGCGCCACGCCACGCCCGGGGACGTCCCCGGAGCTCGGAGCGTCATGCTCGACACCTTCTACCGGGAGTTCGACTACGGGTACGTACCCCAGTGGCACGACGACGTCGTCGACATCACCGCCACCTACCTCGCGCACCCGCGCCACACCCTCGTCGTGGCGGTCCTGGACGGGGAAGTGGTCGGCACCACCGCACTGAACTCCCGGGGCCCGGCGCACCCCCCGCACCCGCGCCGGCTCACCGAGCGCTACCCCTCCGGGAGCACGGCGCAGCTCCTACGCGTGTACGTGCGCCCGGACCACCGCAGGCACGGCCTGGCGCGGGCCATGGTCGGGGCCGCCTGCGAGTTCGCCGCCGGCGTCCCCGGCTACGACGCGATCTACCTCCACACGAACGTCGACATCCCGGGCGCGGAAGCCTTCTGGCGCGGCATGGCCGACGAGGTCTTCGACGCCCGTACGTCCGGCGAGCACGGCGGCTACGGCACGGTCCACTTCGAAATCCCGCTTCCCGCAAGAACCGCCATCGGCCGGGAACGCACGGAACCCTCCAGCGTCGGCAATGGGTCAGCATTGCCGCTGGAGGGTTCCGCGGAACTTGGTGGCGCGATCGCTCCTACGTCGGCGAGGGCTTGATCGGCTCGATGATCGGCGCGCCGTCCACGTCGGTCATGAAGTCGCGGTGGACCGGCTTCTTGTCCTTCGGCTCGGGCAGGTCCGGGCAGGCGATGCCGTCTCCGTCCCGGTCGAGTCCGTTCGGGTCGAGCGTGTCCGCGCGGAGCACACCTTCACCGTGGTGTCGTTCACGGCCAGCGCGGTGAAGGAGCGGGGCGTGCCGACCGCCGGATACGTCAGCAGCGTGCCACCGTCGACCAGTCCGAGGCCTCCGGGACCGCCGTTGGAGTTGCGCTGTGTGACGAAGACCCTGCTGTAGTTGTCGAGGCCGAGTGACGGCCCGCAGACCATCGACTGCCCCGTGACCGCCGTCCCGACGATCCGGCCGCTGCAGCCCCCGGCCCCCTTGCAGTGCGGCCCGCCGACGAAGTACACGTAGACCGAGTCTGACGCGGCGTCGTAGACCGCGGCCACGACAACGGCTATCGCCGTGGGTTCCTCGATCGCCGTGGAAGTGCGGTCGTTGGGATTGATGACGATCGTGGTCGGCAGTCGGACCGGCAGGCAAAACGACCCCTTGGCGCTCCGTGCAACCCGTCAGCGAAACCAGACAGGCTCCGAGTACGAAAACGATGAACTGCCCTCTGCTCGCGGCACGTCCATCCTCGCCCCGTAATGAGCTGATCATTAGAAACTCGCGGTGGGCATAAGCCCAGTGCGCACCCGAGCCGAAAGCCTGCATGCGCGCGGGCGCCCAATGACAGGCCCTCACGACTCGTTCCGTCGAGCTGGCCAACGCTTGCCGAGGAAGCCACCTCGACCAGGGCCCCGGCGGTGAGGAGTTCAGGCGCTCTTCCTGGCCCGCCAGTCGTACTCGGTACGCCAGTACTCGGCCAGCTCATGCGTGCAGTCGAGGGGAATGCCCTGGCTCCACCCGACACCGGGACTCCCGTCGGGCCACCACGTCTCGTCCAGGCGGCGGGCCAGCTCGTCCAGTTGCTGCTGCGCCTCGCGGAGAAGATCGCGGTGGTCAGCATCGAGATCTCCGCGTACCGCAACGCTCTCGCGGACCGGCATACCGCGCACCCTCTTCGTCCGGCCTGCACCGGAGTCGAGAGCACCGAGCGCGAAGCATCCGTCGTCTGCTCCTGCCCACCGCCACCTCCCCCGGCTCCCGCCGTACGCCGCGGGCGCTGAACTTCCCCCATCACCCGCAAGGTTCCCCATGCCCTCGTCCCATCGGCGCGATGACCTCGCCGTCTTCGCCGCCTCCCTCGCCGCCCGCCTGCCCGGCGCGACCTGGACCAGCACCTACATCCGCCACGCCTCGTATCCCGATCAGATTCCTACGACCGCCGAGCTGCGGGACGTCGGTGCCATCGGATACGCCGCTTCCAACTTCGTCCTAGCCCACCAGGCGGTCCTCAGCCGTACGGATGGAGCCCGTCTGCTGGTCTTCGACCGGCCGATGCGGCCCCGCCAGTTCATGATCGGGCCGATGGTTCCGGACGCCGGTCCTGACGCCTTCCACAAGGTCGCCGAGCCCAACGGCATCACCGTCCCCGCGGACCCCGTCCGCGCGGCCTCCCAGATCGGCCGCCGGCTCCTGCCCCGGTACGAGGCGGCTCTGCAGCAGGTCCAGCGCAATGTGGAGCACCCCATCCCCCGGCGTCCGGCGCCGCCCGTCCTCGCCGGGCGGGTCAGCATGGCCTGGTACCCGGACGGAGCCGTAGGCGCGGTGTCGGGAGCCGAGGGCGCCGCCGAAGCCCTGTACCGGTCCGGCTTCAGTTACCACCCGTACGACCGGATGTTCGTGCTGTCCCCGTCGCAGTACGGCGACCGCGAACAGATCGCCCGCGTCCACCTCGTCTCCCAGCGCCTGGACCGCCTGGGCATCGGTGTCGTCGTCCGGCCCCCGCTCATCTCCAAACCGGCCCGGCCAGTCGCCCACAGCCAGGGTGCCTCTGCCCGCAGCCGGTGATCTCGTCCAACACTGCGCCCGAGAGGACTGCCCGCCCTGAACCACGCTGACGAATTCGGCACCGACCTTGAGATCTACCGGCATTACTCCGACAAGGCCATCTACGCCGACACCCGCACGGGAGCCCCCGAGCGCCTGCTGAAGCTGCTGGATGCCCAGGGCTTCGAGCGGAACATCCTGCCGCCCCTCTACGTGTGGCACCGGCTCCCCGACACCATCAGCCCTGACGAGGAACGGCAGCACGCGACCCGCGCCATGGCCGCCGGGACGAAGGCCGGCTACCGGGTCAACATCGCCCCCGAACTCTTCGACGAGGCGACCTACTCCGAGGCCATGACCGCCCGGAATGGCCCAGTGCCGCATCCGCCACGAGGCCTCCCTGCGCCGGGCGCCGCCCCACGCCGGCGTTCCTGACGTCGCTGGAGACCCGATCACCTCAACACCCAACCCCGACCTGCCTCCTCCGATCTCCGTCCGGCGCAGACCCCGGCTCGCCTTCCTCCTCATCCGCCGCTACCTGAAGGACTGCACCTTCGGCAGCGACCACCAACCCACCCCGAGAACGGCGAAGACCCCCTTCGACGCAGGCGGCGGGAGCAGCCGCCGCGCCCCGCGATGCAGTCCCGGGCAGCACCCCGTACACACCGATGCCTGAAAGGAGGCCGCTTGTTCAACGTCACCGCGCAGGACCTCAACGACGTCGGGTCTGCCGCAGGGTCTGCCGCACGATCGGGTGACATCTGAACTGGCTTGCCCTGTCGGGTAGGTGGGAAGGATGTCGCTGTGCCCAAGCCTTATCCCCAGGAGTTCCGCGAGGACGTCGTGCGGGTCGCGAGGAACCGCGGTCCGGGCGTCACGGTCGAGCAGGTGGCCGCCGACTTCGGCGTCCACGCGATGACGTTGTGGAAGTGGATGCGCCGCGCGGACATCGACGACGGCGTGAAGCCCGGGACGACCAGCCAGGAGAGCGCGGAACTGAGGGAAGCGCGTCGGCGGATCAAGCTGCTGGAGCAGGAGAACGAGGTCCTGCGGCGGGCGGCGGCCTATCTGTCGCAGGCGAACCTGCCGGGAAAAGGATCTACCCGCTCGTGAAGGAGCTGGCCGGCGACGGGGTGCCCGTCACGGTCGCGTGTCGGGTGCTGAAGCTCGCCAGACAGCCCTACTACCGCTGGCTCGACGAGCCGGTGACCGCAGCCGAGGTCGAGGAAGCCCATCGCGCGCAGGCGCTGTTCGCCGCGCACCGCGACGACCCGGAGTTCGGCTACCGCTTCCTGGCCGACGAGGCCCGCGACGCGGGTGCAGGCATGGCTGACCGCACCGCCTGGCGGATCTGCCGGGACAACCAGTGGTGGAGCGTGTTCGGCAAGAAACGCGGCCGGGCCAAGAAGGCGGGCCCGCCGGTCCACGACGACCTGGTGAACCGCGTCTTCACCGCAACCGGCCCGAACCGCCTGTGGCTCACCGACATCACCGAACACGCCACCGGCGAGGGCAAGCTGTATCTCTGCGCGGTCAAGGACGCCTTCAGCAACCGCATCGTGGGCTACTCCATCGACGCCCGGATGAAGTCCCGCTTGGCAGTGACCGCCCTGGACAACGCCGTCGCCCGGCGACAGAGCGTCGCCGGATGCATCCTGCACAGCGACAGAGGATCACAATTTCGCTCCCGGAAGCTCGTCCGGGCCCTCGGCCACCACCAGATGGTCGGCTCGATAGGAAGAGTCGGGGCGGCCGGCGACAACGCGGCCATGGAGTCCTTCTTCAGCCTGCTGCAGAAGAACGTCCTCGACCGACGCACCTGGTCCACCCGCGAGGAATTGCGGATCGCGATCGTGACCTGGATCGAACGGACCTACCACCGACGCCGCAGACAAGCCGCCCTCGGCCGGCTGACCCCCGTCGAATACGAGACCGTCATGACCACGTCGGCTCTTCAGGCCGCGTGACTGAACCTGTCACCCAACGCTGCATCAGACCCCGTGCTCGACACCGTGATCGGCTGCGCCATCGCCTTCATCGTCGGGTACGTGCTGTGGCCCGAGGACAGCCGAGCCAGAGTGGACTACCGGCTGGCGAGCGCCCACGAGGCCATCGCCGCCTACGCCGACACGCTGGAGAACGGCGGCGACGCCACAACCCTCCACACCGTGCGCCGCCGCATCCACGGCGATCTCGCCGCCGTCCGTACCGAACTGATCCGTCTACGCACCGACCCCCGCCACCACCGCACCCTCCAGGCGTGGCAGAACGACCTCGACTACGCGGAAACCGCGATCACCCGTCTCACCGGCCTGACGGCCACCGGTCACCACGGCACGCCGGTGGCGACCCCGGAGACGACCCGCGGCCTGACCGCGGAGCTGCGCCGACGAGCCGAGCGGCTGCGAGAACACCGGCCCCGCCGAGTGCGCAGCCCGCGCTGACCCACCTCGCACCAGGCAGGTCGGCGGAGTTCCTCCACTGGTCGCGGATCGTCGCGCGGCAGGCCGCTGACCCAGGCCCTTGTCGTCGACAGCGTTGGGGCCAATGGAGGTATTCAGCGGCGCCTCAACACGATCCACCACGCCCAAGACCGTACATTTACGTAGATGTCGGCCACAGAGCGTACTACTGCGAATCGGTATCCCGAGCGGGTCACCTACGAACGGGACGCGGTCTACGCGATCCTCGACGAGGCCCTCGCCGTCCATGTCGGCTTCAACACCGACCTCGGCCCGGTGGTCATCCCCACCCTTCACATGCGGGTGGGTGATCAGCTCCTCCTGCACGGTTCCGCGTTCGGCCGGTTCATCACCACCGCCGCGTCGGGCGCCCCGCTGTGCGTGACCGCGACCCTGATCGACGGCGTGATCCTGGGCCGGGCCTCCTCCCACCACTCAGCCGCCTACCGCTCCGCCATGATCTTCGGGACCGCCACGGCGATCGAGGACGAGCAGGAGCGCGCGGATGCCCTCGCCGACGTCGTGGAGAGCGTCATCCCGGGCCGTCTGTCCGGGCGGCATGCCGCCCGCCGCCCCAACGTCGAGGAAGCCCGGTACACGGCCTGTCTGACCATGCCGATCACGGAGTTCTCGATGAAGGTCCGCGAGGGCTTCGCCCGGGACGAACCCAAGGACGACCACATCGCATCCTGGGCGGGCTGGATTCCGCTGACCACCACCCCCGGCACCCCCGTCCCCGACACGATCACCGGCGACCGCTTCCCCGCCCCCCACTACGACCCGTCCATCCACCGCTTCCGCCAGAACTGACCACCCCCGGACGGAGAACCCCTGATGAGCACTCCCGAGGAACGACTGGCCGAAGCCGGCCACACCCTGCCGGCCATCGCCACACCCGTCGCCGCCTACACCCCGGCCCTGCGCAACGGCCCCTACGTCTTCGTCTCCGGCCAGCTGCCCACGGTCGACGACAAGCTGATCCACGTCGGGAAGGTCGGCGCCGAGGTCACCCCCGAGCAGGCCACGGAAGCCGCCCGGCAGTGCGCCCTGAACGCCCTGGCCGCCCTGAAGTCCGCCGTCGGGGACCTCTCGGCCGTCAAGCAGGTCGTCAAGGTCGTCGGCTACGTGAACGGCGACCCCTCCTTCACTTCCCCGCCCGCGGTCATCAACGGGGCCAGCGAACTGTTCGCCGCGGCGTTCACCGGAGCGGCCGGCATCCACGCGCGCAGCGCCGTCGGGGTCGCCATGCTCTCCCAGAACGCCCCCGTCGTCATCGACGTCCAGTTCGAGGTCTGAGCCCCACATGCCGAACGCACCGTCCGGCAGCCAGGACCCGCTGGACGACTTCCGCGAAACGATGGCCCACCTCGTCTCCGGGGTGGCCGTCGTCACCGCGAGCAGCCCCGAGGGGCAGCCCGGCGGGCTCCTGGTTTCCTCGATCACCTCGTACGGCACGGACCCCGCGACCGTCATGCTGGCGGTCAGCCGCACCGCACGGACCTACGACCTCCTTCAGCAGGCCGAGGAGTTCGGGGTGCACCTGCTGGCATCCGACCAGACGGAACTCGCCGGGATCTTCGCCGGCCACCAGGACGACAAGTTCGCGGACACCGACTGGGAGTGGGACGGCCCGGTGCCCCGAGTCAGCGGCGCCATGGCCTACCTGCGGTGCCGGACCGTGATGTTCACCCCCTTCGCCGACCACGCGATCACCGTCGGCCAGGTAGCCGGACTCAAGATCGAGGGCGGCGAACCTCTCATCTACTACAAACGCCGACTGGGCTGGCACCTGTCCTGAACCTGATGGGCAGAGGGCAGGATCCTGCGAGCGCCGTTCGGTGGACGGCCTGCACGGGGCTGTGCCCGTGAGCGCTCTCGGGCCCAGCGCCGGACATCTCGTTCCGCCCCGACTCGACCGGTGCAGAGAAGTCACCAGCCGTCCGCACGCTACGGCTCTCCGGGGGCAAGCCCCCTGTGCGTCCCCTGCCGCGCGACGCGCCGAGGCGTTCCGCGCCGGAGGGACTGACGGCGGGCAGCTACGTCTCGGCTCACCCGTAGAACAGCGGTCTTCCCGGGGGAACGCCGACCGGCTCACGGTCTTATCCGTGAACGCACACGACGGTGACCACGGCGTGCCTGGTGGTCCCCGCAAGGACGTCGACCACCAGGCCCTCGCCCGCCTTCTGATAGGGCTCGCCGTCCGGGGTCCGATCCACAGCGCCCTGGCCGACGGCCCCCAGGAAATGAGCCACCTGCGCGGCAAGGGGCGCGGTCAGTTGCTGGGGGCGGGCTACCTGACCGCCGGGCAGCCGGACGACCAAGTGGCGGGGGCGCGCTGCGGTACCGGTGAAGCCGAGGACGTCGGTGTCGACGGTCTCCGCGTGCCGGGCCTTCTCCCAGATGCGCCGGCCGCCCCAGTACGGGGACACCGCCCGCCTGGCCACGATGCCCTGTTTCTGGAGAGCCTCGTACCAGACCAGGGCGGTGTCCTGGCCGTCCGGCGCCGAACCCGCCGGGTCGGCGGTCCCCCACGGCAACCGGCTCGGTCATATGCCCGACGAAGGTGCAGGCGGCGTGTAACGGGGGATAACCAGGGCGAGACGGAAGGAGCACTGATGAAAGAGAAGTCCCTGAAGCAACTCCTCGAAGAGGCGCGCCGCCAGATCGAAGTCACCGAAGACGAGCTCGTCGAGGCGAGGCGCCGAAGACAGCTCCTGGCCAACGCACTTGAACGCGCGTTCCCCGGTTCCACCATCTACTTCAACGGCAGCGTGGCCCACGGTGACGCCAACACACCCCTGACCGATGTAGACCTGGGCGCAAAGCTCAGCCCGGTCGACGCGGAGGGGTTCGGCCCCGACTACAGCGACGCGCTCCCCCTGATGGAGCGCGCCCGGAACGCGATCCGGGCGGATCTGACCGACGAGTTCCCGAGGCTGAGCGTGGAAGTGGCCGGGCGTCGGCGAGCCGTGCTCGTACGGTTCGGCGACCCGGTGACGGCAGGCCAACCAGACTTCACAGCCGACGTCATGACGGCGATCCCCCACCCCTCCGGCGCGGGCCTCTACATCCCCAACATGGAGATCGCCGACAAGTGGGACCGAGCCGACCCGATCGCGCACACCGAGATGATCCTGGGGGCCATCGACAAGACGGAGAAGACGTTCGCTCGGGCGGTCCGGCTGCTTAAGCATTGGAACTGCACTCACAGCAAGCCGCTTTGCTCCTGGAACATCAAGGCGCTCGCGTTGGAGTCCATCACCACGCCTATGCCGCTGATCGATGCTCTCCAGGCCTTCTTCGCACACGCGGCACGAGAGTTCAAGTCCGGGCAGACACAAGACCCCGCCGGGGTCGCCGGCCCTATCCCCCTCAACCTGCCGATCAACGAAGTCCGCAAACGCCTGGACACGGCCCGGGATTACATCGACCTCGCGATCCAACACGCCGCAAAGGTCCGTCCGGCCAGTGCGCAGCACGCCCTCAGCCGGGTCTTCCCCGAGATCGTGCCGGACGCAGACCCCACGCTGGAGGAGGCCGCCCGGCTCCGCCAGGAAGTGCTCCTCTCCGGCAACGCCGCGTCCGGACTCGGTACGGTGACCCCTGCGCTCATCAGCAACCGGGCCTGGGGCGTGTAGATGTGGGGATCTGGTACGGGGTCCAACCGCACTGGTGGGCCCCGCTCGAACGAGATGCTCGACATCGCTTCGGCGACGACCTCCGGCATTCATACGGCAAGGGCCGGCTGACCTATCGCCTAAGCGGCCTCGACGTGATCGGCGAGCCGACTCCCGTACCCGTGACCATCCGCTTCTTCGACCAGCCGTGCTACCCCACGTTCGGGCAGCACCCTCAGGACTTTCCACGGGTCTACGCCAAGCCCGGCGCGGCATCGAAGCACCGCTACAGCACGGACGGCGCCTTGTGCCTCTGGTATCCCTACGATCCTGAGGAGTACCGGTGGACGAGTCCGAAGGGCCTCCTCCACCTGCTCGAGATCGTCCGGACACACCTGTTCCTGGAACGCTACTGGCTCCTCACCGGCGGAGAGAACGGCGGCGAATGGCTCGTCGAGGACGTACCACACGGTCTGCCGGGGAGTAGCGCGTGGGCACCGGCTTCGTCTTCTCGACCGCGGCGCAGGCGAGCGCCTGGACGTGGGCCCAGACGACCGCTCTGATCGTTCCCGTCATCGCGCTGGTCGGCGTCTACGTCACGTACTCGTTGAATCAGCGTGCGCTGCGACGCGAGCGCCGTTCCAAGACGTTCGCGGAAGCGCTGACGGCAGTCGAGGAGTATCTGGAGATGCCGTACCGCATCCGCCGACGGCCGTCCTCTCCGGACATCCGCCGGGAGCTGACCGACGAGGCCAGCTCCCTTCTCGCCCGCATGGCCTTCCATCATGCTTGGCTCCAGATCGAAGCCTCGGCGGTCGCCGAACCGTACGCCGCGCTCGTGGCGGCCGCACGCTCCGAGGCCGGCGTCCACATGAGCGAGGCCTGGCAGCAGCCCCCGATCGACACCGACAGCGGCATGAACCTCGGCGTCGCCTATCCCCGGGACCGCTCGAACGCCGCACGCACCCTCTGCATCCAGGCCATGCGGCGAAACCTCTGATGGTCACGCTCCGTGCAACCTGTCACGCCGAGCCCGAGGGCCCCTTCCCCGGCTCCTTCGTGACCACCGGATGTCGCGAAGCGAGCTGACGAACCATCACCAAAGTCAGCATTGGGTCAGCATTGGTCCTGGCAAAGCTGACCCCAGCTGGTCACACATGGGAAACGACCGGCGCTCGAAGAGGGCCTCCGAGAGAGCTCATCGCCGCCTCCCGCGCAACGATCTCCGCCGGAGCTTCAGCCACTCTCTTGCCGGTCTCGACTGAAAGGGACGATTCATAAAATCACAGGTCAGCGCACCCTTCCGCGCGCCTTCAGGGGCACTGGCGGGAGCTGCGGCGCGGGGATCGGGGGGCCGTCGTAGCCCTTCACTTCGCCGTAGCGGGTGCCTTCCATCCAGTCCTTGCGGGCTTGTACGATCTCCTCGTTGCTCCGGCCGATCCAGTTCCAGAACATCACGATCTCCTCCTCGAACGGCTCGCCGCCCAGGAGCATCAGGCCGGCGTCCGAGACCGCGCGCAGGGGGAGGTCCCTGCGGCCGCAGCCGAGGTAGAGCATGGAGCCGGGGAGGACCGGGACGCCGTCCACGTGGGCTTCGCCCGACATCGAGAGGACCGCGTACTCGAAGTCCGGGTCCAGCGGGAGGCGGGTTTCCGTGCCCGCCGCCAGGGCGAGGTCCGCGCCGACGATCGGGCTGTACGCGGTTCCGGGCGAGGTCGCCTTGTCCAGGGTGCCCAGGATGACCGTCGCCGTCAGGCCCGGGGCGCTGACCTGCGGGAGGTCGGCGTGGTGCTGGAAGTGGGGGTCCACGTCGCGGTGCGCGTCGGGGAGGGCCACCCACAGCTGCGCGCCGTGCAGGAAGCGGGCGTGCGGGCGCGGGCTCTCCTCGGAGTGGCTGATGCCCCGGCCGGAGGTCATCAGGCCGAGCTCGCGCGGGCGGATCGTCGCCAGGCTGCCGACGCTGTCGCGGTGCAGCACCTCGCCGTCGTGGAGCCAGCTGACGGTCTGCAGCCCCGAGTGCGGGTGGGGTGCGATCTGCATGCCGGGCTCGTCGGCGATGTCGTCCGGGCCGTAGTGGTCGACGAAGCACCAGGCGCCGACCATGCGGCGGCCCAGGTTCGGCAGGAGCCGGCGGACCTCGTGGGTTTCACCGAGCTTGACGGTGCGCGGGCTCAGGAGCTCGCGTACGGGCTCGGCGACGACGAAGCCGCGGCCGCCGCAGGTGGAGAGAGCGGGCTGGCGATCGAGATTGCTCATACCGCACAACTTAGTCCCGGTGGCGCCGCCCGGGTCATGGGAATGTGCGTACGGATCCACGTGTTGAGCAGCCGGACGGGACGAAGGAAGACGAAGGAAGACGGAGGAAGGGTCCGATGGACAGCTACCTGGAGCACGGGACGGCCGCCGAGCGCTGGGACCGCGGCCGGCTCTTCTTCGAGGCGAAGGAGTACGCGAACGCCGCCCGCGTGCTGCACGGCGTGGCGGCCGAGGCTCCCGAGCTGCTGGCTCCGCGGCTGCTGCTGGCCCGTGCCTACTACCACTCCGCCCAGCTCTCCAAGGCCGAGCGCGAGCTCCGCGAGGTCCTGGACCGCTGGCCCGTGGAGGACTACGCGCAGCTGATGCTCGGGCGGACCCTGGAGCGCCAGGGCCGGGCCGCCGAGGCGGCTCCGTACCTCCGGATCGCCGCCGCGATGGCCGGGGAGTTCCCGGAGACGGCCTAGCCACCCGTCCGGGGCCGGCCGCGGAGCCGTGTGCCGCGGGGCCGTGCGCCGCCGGTCGCGGAGCCGTCTGCCGCGGGGCCGTCTGCCGCGTCGCCCACTCTCCCGGCCCCGCCCGTGCGGGGCCGGGGCGGTCCCTCGGTTAGCCTGGGGGCAATATGAACCGTCTGACCACGCCCTTCGGCTCCTACGAGCTCGCCCGCTTCCCCGAGGACCCGCGCGACCGGCTCTTCGCATGGGACGCCGCCGACGAGTACCTGCTCCGCCACCTCGATTCCGGTACGGGTGACCGCGGCCCGGTGGATCTGGCCGGCGCCGGGCAGATCACCGTGATCGGGGACCGCTGGGGGGCGCTGACGACGGCGCTGGCCGCGCACCGCCCCACCCAGATCACCGACTCCAGCCTGACCCGCTCCGCGACCATGGCGAACCTGGACCGCAACGGGATCGGTACCGCCAAGGGCACCGTGACCCTGCTGACCAGCCAGGACGCGCCGCCGGAGCGGATCGACGTGCTGCTGGTGCGGGTGCCCAAGAGCCTGGCGCTGCTGGAGGACCAGCTGTACCGCGTCGCCCCGCACGTGCACGCGGGCACCGTGGTCGTCGGCACCGGCATGGTGAAGGAGATCCACACCTCCACCCTGCGGCTCTTCGAGAAGATCCTGGGCCCGACGAAGACCTCGCTGGCCGAGAAGAAGGCCCGCCTGATCTTCTGCACGCCGGGCAACCCGGGTGCGACCCGTCCGTCGACCCCCGGACCCTGGCCGCTGACGTACGTCGTGGACAAGGACGGCGGCTCGGGCGCCGGACTGACCGTCGTCAACCATGCGGGCATCTTCTGCGCGGACCGCCTCGACATCGGCACCCGCTTCTTCCTCCAGAGCATCCCGACCAATACGGACGGGGCCCGGGTCGTCGACCTGGGCTGCGGCAACGGGATCGTCGGCACGGCGGTCGCCGTGGCCGACCCGCGCGCCGAGGTCATCTTCACCGACGAGTCGTACCAGGCGATCGCCTCGGCCAAGGCGACGTTCCGTGCCAACGTCACGCACGAGCGGGAGCGGGCGGACTTCCTCGTCGGGGACGGGGTGGCGATGCTGGACCCCGGTTCGGTGGACCTGATCCTGTGCAATCCGCCCTTCCACTCCCACCAGGCGACGACCGACGCGACGGCGCTGCGCATGTTCGCGCAGTCGCGCAAGGCGCTGCGCCCGGGCGGCGAGCTGTGGGTGGTGGCCAACCGCCACATGGGGTACCACACCCACCTCCGGCGCCTCTTCGGCAACAGTGAAGTCGCCGCGAGCGAGCCGAAGTTCGTGGTCCTGCGGGCGGTCAAGCGGCGCGAGCAGTCCCGCGGCGCGTGACCTGCCGGTATACCCTGCGCGGCGATCTCCCGACCGCCGTGGGCTAACCCGCCGGTAGGCCCGTCGCCACGTCCTACACTCGGCCGCGTGAGCAGTCAGGTGGATCAAGACGCGGATCAGAACGCGGCCGTCGGCGGGCACTACCGTCGGGACGAAGTGGCCCGCGCGGCCGGGGTCAAGGTGCGCAACCTGCGCTACTACCAGGAGCGCGGGCTCCTCCCGCCGCCGCGCCGGGAGGGGCGGATCGCCTGGTACTCCGAAGACCACCTCACCCGACTGCGCCTGATCAACGACCTGTTGGGGCGCGGCTACACCGTCAACGGCATCGCCGAGCTGCTGGCGGCCTGGGAGCAGGGCGGCGGTCTGTCCCAACTTCTGGGCCTGGAGCGGGAGATGACCCGCGACTGGGAACAGGAGGAGCCGGTCGTCATGTCCCGCGCCGAGCTGCGGGAGCTGTTCGGCCCGACCGCCTCCCCTGAGGACACCCGGCGGGCGGCCGAGCTCGGGTACGTGACGGTCGACGGGGACCTGGTCACGCACCGCAGCCGGCGGCTGCTGGAGGCGACGGTGACGCTGGTGCGGGCGGGGGTTCCGCTCGCGGAGGTCCTGGCCGCGGGGGAATTCGTGCAGACGCAGGCGGCCGCGGTCGCGGACCGGTTCGTCGCGCTCTTCAGCACGCACGTGATCGGCGCCGACGGGCTGGAGCAGCTTTCGGCCACGCGCCTGCAGCACATCACCGAGGCGGTCGCGGCGCTGCGTCCGCTGGCGGGCGAGGTCGTGGCCGCCGAGTTCGCGCGGGCGATGGCCCGGCGGGTGGACGCCGAGGTCGCAGGGCTGCTGCGCACGGAGTCTCCCGGGGCGTGACCGGCGAGGAGGACTCGGCCGAAAAGGTACGCCCGAGCAACCTTGCCAACCCCCATTGGCACTCTTACATTCAACTCGTCGGTAACAAACAACGGTGCACAGCCGAACATAAGGGACGATCTCATGGCGGATTCCCCGAAGTTACCCGAGTTACCCCAGTCACCCGCGTCACCCGCGTCACCCGAGTTGTCCGAATCCTCCGAAGGTCGCGTCCGCTGGCGCCGGTTCGCCGTGCTGACCCTCCCCGCCGTCGCCGTGACCGCCGGACTCGGCATCGCCCTCGCGCAGGGCGCGCTCGCCGCCTCCTTCGCCGTCTCGGGCCAGCAGTTCAAGGTGTCGGCGAAGAGCCTGCAGGGCGAGGGCTTCGCCCAGTACGGCAGCGTCGACGTCAACGCCCGCGAGGAGCTCATCCCCGTGGCGGTCACCGCCATCAGGGAAGCCAGACTGAACAGCCTCTGCCAGTCCGTGGTGACCACCCTCCCGATCATCGGGGACATCTCGCTCAACCTCACCGCGGGCCAGAAGTCCCCCGTCGAGGCGAGCAACCTCTTCGTGGACGCCACCCAGCTCTCCGGCGACGCGGTCTTCACCAACATCGAGATCGGCCGCGACGCCTCCACCCTGGACAAGGGCCCGGCGGAAGCGGTGGGCATGCAGGACCTGTTCGCCCAGCAGGCCGACACCGTCAGCATCACCGATCTCCGCCAGACGGCCTGGGCCACCAACGCGGGCACCTTCAAGCTCTCCGGGCTGAACATGCACATCAGCAAGGGCAAGAAGGAATGCTTCTGAGCCGCTGGCGGCGCTGGCGGCGCGGCCGCCCCTTCTGGGGCGGGCTGTGCGCCATCCTCGCCGGGGCCGAGATCTGCGCCCTGCCGCTCGCGCCCTTGAAGATCATGCTCCAGCAGGGCGTCGCGGGGATCCCGTCCGTCCTGATGGGCATCGTCATGATCGTGCTCGGCCTCACCGCCTGGTTCTCCCCGTCCCAGCGCGCCCTGGCCGGCGTCCTCACCACCCTCATCGCCACGGCCGCGCTGGTCCTGTCGAACCTCGGCGGATTCCTGATCGGCACCCTGCTCGGCATTCTCGGCGGCGGCCTGATGTTCGCCTGGCAGCCGTACGCCGCCCCGCGCACGGGCGCTCCCCCGCACACCGGCGCCGCCCAGCGCACCGGTGCCACCTCCCCCACTCCCGCTCCCCCACAGCACCACGATCCCCAAGGAGCACAGCCATGAGCCGTACGCGCACCACCTCGCTCGCGCTCGCCGCGGCCGCCGCGGCCGGAGCCATGTCCCTCGCCCCGGTCGCCGCCACCGCCACCCCCTTACCCCTGGCCGGGTCGACCACCGTCACCCCGGCCGGTCACGCCTTCAAGGCCACCCTCAGCGGGAAGGCCACCCTCAAAGCCGGTTCCGTCACGGTCACTTGTACGGTCTCGGTGTCCACCGGCTCGGTGCCGGCCGCTCCGGGCAACACCAACCCGGCCGGGCCCGTTTCCTCGCCGATCTCCCCGCCCACGTACAGCTCCTGCACCTCCAGCATGCCGGGCGTGACCCCCACGGTCACCACCAGCGGCGCCTGGAAGGTGTCGATGCAGAACGGCTCCCCCGTCACCGCCACCATGACCGTGCCCACGGGCGGGCTCGTCCTCAAGACCACCGGCCTCGCCGTCTGCACCGTCACCGCCGCCCCCTCCGGTCCGGCGAGCGTCCCCGGCACGTGGACGAACGGCGCCCCGCCGAGCCTGACCTTCACCAACGCCTCGGTGCCGGTCACCGTCACCGGCGGCTTCGGCTGCCCGACGAGCGCGACCGCGTCCATCTTCAACGCCGTGTACAAGGTCACCGACACCACCAACCCCGCACAGCAGATCACCGTCGGCCCCTGACACCCCCGCATCCGAGGAGGCCCGCCGGCTCCGGACCGCTCCGGAGCCGGCGGGCCTTCGCGCGCGCACGGGAAAACGGGAAAACCCGTTGCCCCCGGGCAACTGCCCGGGTGAAGCTCCGTTGCATGTCACAAAGCACCGCAGAGACCAGCACCCGCAGCCCGCGCGGCGTCACCGACCTGTTCAACGCGGCGGGCCGCCTCACGGCCATCCCGCGCAAGCCGGCCCGCCGCGAGCAGCTCCTCGTCCACCTCACCGAGACCCTCTTCGCGGCGGACCGCGCCTACACGGAGCCCGAGGTGAACGCGCTGCTGCTCACCGTCCACGAGGACTGCGCGGCGCTGCGGCGGTACCTGGTCATCGCCGGGCACCTCACCCGCACCCGCGACGGTTCCGGCTACCGGCGGGCCACGACCACCCTGTAGTGGGTCGTCAGCCGGCCGTCCTCGCCGATCACATGGAAGGCCACGGCCGGCGGCTCGTCCGTGTGGACGTACGCGCTCTCCCCGGACGCCGCCTCCCACGGGAGCCTCGTCGTGGACACCACGCCGGGAGCCACGAGCAGCGGCCGCCCGGCGAAGGTGGTCGCCGCTCCGGTGTGGGCGTGCCCGCACAGGAAGGCCGTCAGGTGCGGGTGCCGGCCGGCCAGCTCCGCCAGCCGCTCCTCGCCGAACTGCCGGATGCCGTCCACGTACGGAATGTGCAGCGGGACCGGGGGATGGTGGAAGGCGACCAGGACGGGCACCTCGCGCGGGGTGCCGGTGAGCACCCCGTCCAGCCAGGCGATCGTCGAGTCCTCCAGGTATCCCCGGTGTTCGCCGGGCACGGACGAATCGCACGCCGCGAGGACGAAGCCCTCATTGCGCAGCACCTGGTCGACCGGGGCCGCGGACGGGCTCCGCTCCCCCAGCAGGCCGCGCCGGAAGGCGGCGCGGTCGTCGTGGTTCCCCGGGCAGACGACCAGCGGATGCCGGGAGCGGAGGGCCTTGCGCGCCTCCTCGTACTCCTCCGGGAGCGCGTGATCGGCGATGTCCCCGCTCACCAGCACCGCGTCGAGCTCGTACGGAAGCCCCTCCAGGTACTCCATGACGACACGGGTCCGCTCCGCGGCCCGGCCCCCGCCGTCGAGGTGGACGTCACTGAGGTGGGCTATCACGATCACGGGTGGTGGCTCCTTCGTCCGGAAGCCTGGGATTGTATGCCGCGCCGCGCACGCCGTCGACGGCCACAGCCCCGCGGCCGGCCGGGGCGAGCCGGGCGGCCGTCCCGGGAACAACGGACCGGTCCCGGACGGTTGGATCAGTCGAGGGGCCCACGTCGCATCGACCGCGCACCCGGACCAGGACGCATTTCCCGCAGGAGGACTGCTTTTCATGACTGACCGGCCCTTGACGCTCATGACAGTGCACGCCCACCCCGACGACGAGGCCACCGGAACGGGAGGGGTCCTCGCCCGGTACGCGGCGGAAGGCATCCGCACGGTCCTCGTGACCTGTACCGACGGCCGTTGCGGTGACGGTCCGGGGGGTGTCAAACCCGGCGCTCCCGGACACGATCCGGCGACCGTCGCCTCGATGCGCCGCGAGGAGCTGGAGG
Source organism: Streptomyces sp. TBY4 (assembly GCF_024213195.1). Taxonomy (GTDB): domain Bacteria; phylum Actinomycetota; class Actinomycetes; order Streptomycetales; family Streptomycetaceae; genus Streptomyces. The sequence goes on from NZ_JANAVF010000001.1 coordinate 330,755, forward strand.
CGAGCCGTGAGGTGCTGAAGATCAGCGATCTGGAGGTACTGGACTACGCCGACTCCGGGATGATGGGCTGGCCGAGCAACGACGCCCCCGGATCCTTCTGGCAGACCCCCGTCGAGGAAGGCGCCGCCCGGCTCGCGGAGCTCATGCGGCACTACCGGCCCGACGTGGTCGTCACTTACGACGAGAACGGCTTCTACGGCCACCCCGACCACATCCAGGCCCACCGCATCACCATGGCGGCGCTGGAACTCACCGACCTGACGCCGAAGGTGTACTGGACGACGATGCCCCGCTCGGCGATGCAGCGGTTCGGGGAGACCATGCGCGAGTTCCAGGAGGACATGCCCGAGCCGGATCCGGCCGAGGCCGCCGCGCTGGCCGAGATCGGCCTCCCCGACGAGGAGATCACCACCTGGGTGGACACCCTCGCCTTCAGCGGTCAGAAGTTCGACGCGCTGGCCGCGCACGCCAGCCAGGGCGAGAACATCTTCTTCCTCAAGATGGGCAAGGAGAGGTTCGGCGAACTGATGGGCATCGAGACCTTCGTGCGCGTCAAGGACACCACCGGCGCGGCCGTGCCCGAGACCGACCTCTTCGCCGGCCTGCGCTGATCCACCCGCCCCTGCTCCGCACCCGCCGGCCCCACGCCGACCGGCCCCGCAGCCTCACGGCTCCGGGGCCGGCGCCGTGTCAGCGGGCGCAGGCGCGGTGGCCCCCGCGATGGCGTCCGCGATCGAGGCCGCCCGGACGGCCACCGGGGCGGCCGGCACCTCGACGAGCTCGTAGCCGAACCGCCGGTAGCTCTCTTCGTGGATCCGTTCGAACACCAGCGACTCCCCGAAGCTGATGCGGCGGGCGGCGGTGGGCTCGCAGAACGCCGTGTTGCGGACGAAGAACACCCGCCGCTCGTAGACGCGCTCGCGGGTGATCCGCTCGATCTCGGCGGCGAGGGCATCGGTGACGGGGCGTCCGAGATAGACGCTCAGGGCGTGGGTGCAGACCGGGGACCTGTCGTAGATCTGGACGCTCCCGCTGCCCCGCGCGGAACTCCGCACCTGACGCTGTCGTTGCAGGTCCACGATGTCGTCGATGAAGGCCGCCCGCGTCCAGGGTTCGGGGACGCCCCGGGCCTGCTCGTGCGCGATGACCGCGGTCGCCGCCTCCTCGACGACCTCGAACCCTTGCTCCGCCAGCTCGCGGAGGATCGTCGTCTTTCCGGCACCGGGTGTACCGGTGAGGATGTATCGCTTCACAGAAGGACCTCGGCCCTGCCTGCCCTACGCGTGGTCGGGCAGGTACTTGTAGCCCACGCGCCGCACCGTGGAGATGCGGCCCCGGTGGGCGGGGCCGAGCTTGCGGCGCAGCCGGGCCACATGGACGTCGACGGTGCGGCCGTCGCCGATGTGCCCGTAGCCCCAGATCTCCGAGATGAGGGATTCCCGCGCGTGCACCGTGTACGGATGGGCCACGAAGTGGGACAGGAGGTCGAACTCCAGGTAGGTCAGCTCCAGTTCGCGCCCATCGACCTCGACCAGTCTGCGGTCCCGGTCGACCTTGATGACCTCGTCGCAGTGGACGGGTCCAGGGCGCGGGGCCCGTTCCGGATCGGGAACCCGCAGCGTTCCGGGCTCCAGGGGATGGACCTCCGGGCGTACGCCGTGCGATTTCATCAGCGCCACCGGGTCCACGTCGGCCGGCAGGAACACGAGGTAGCCGACGCGGCCGCCGTGCGCGCCCGGGGCGGGGACGACGGCCGGGTGGTCACCGACCAGCTGGAGTCGGAGTGCCGGGGAACGGCGGATGGCGGGTGCGGGGAATGCGGCGGGAAGCGCGGTGGTCACGGTGAACCCCTTCGGCTGCTCGGAGTGGAGTACGGATGCCGGGCGTTCGGCCACGACGGGGCATGGCGGAGCCCGGAGGGATGCTCGGAGGGGAGGCTCGGAGGGGCCGGTGTCAGGACGACCGCAGCCGGGAGAACCGCAGCCGCGGGGACCGCTGCCGGGAAGACCGGAAGGCATGCGGACAGGCGTGGAGCGGCCCGGAGCGGCGGCCAAAAGGCCTGCGCGTGACGTGGAAAGCCCTGTCGGAGAATCCCTAGAAGGGTCGGCAGGCGGCGCTGGCGACGAGACGGAAGTCAACGTGCCTGCGGCGTACGAGCAACGGCTGCGACGGGGGCATGGCCACATCGTGGAGTGCTGGACGGGTCCGCGTCAATACTTCCCTACTGAACTCATAGGAAATATCCGCCATTCGGCCGCACTTCCACCAGGCCGTCTCTCATATCGAGACGACCCTGTCCGCAATGCGGTCGCGCTCTTGCCGGGAGAGTCGCTTCGGGCAAGTATCCCTATCAATCCCATGGGAAAGGTGGGGATTCGGCGATGCGCCGGACCCCGCGGCTCCCGCGCCACCCGGCAAACAGCCGGACGACACCTCCAACGACGCTCCGGAGTAGCCGACATGACCACCGCCGTCCCGCATGGCACCGCCGTCCGCCCAGCCCCAGCGCCAGAACCGCGCGGCGAAGCACGGAACTGTCGGTGACCCCCATGCCGACGACACCGGGCACCACCGGCCTCCGGTCCGCCGACGAGCAGCGCCGCGCGGCACTCCTGCGTACCGTCCACGACGTGGCGGACGACCTCGCCTCGGACGCCATCTTCCGCGACCGGGCGGGCAGACCGCCGACCGACGAGGTGGCCCGGCTGCGCGAGGCCGGACTGCTGGCCGGCCTCACCCCGCCCGGGCCGGGCCGGGGTGCGGACTGGCGCACCGGATGCACCGTCATCCGGAAGCTCTCCACGGCGGACAGCTCGGTCGGCGACGTACTCGCCCGCCACTACGTGCACGCGTGGAGCGGGCGCTTCTACGCGGGCCACCCCGACGCGACCGCCCTCGAGGAGGAGTCGGTGCGCGAGCAGTGGCTGTGGACCGGCGCCATCCGCCCTCCGGTCACCGACGAGGACACCGCCGGCCCGGACCTCGTACTGCAGCCCCGCAACTCCGGCTACGTGCTCAGCGGGCGCCGCTTCCTGGACACGGCGGTGGCCGTCGCGGACCAGATCGTGGTCGACGCCGTCTGCACGGTCACCGGTGACGCCCTGGTCGTACGGATCCCGCCCGGCGTTCCGCGCATGACCATCGAGCCCGCCCACGACCGCCTCGGGCAGCGCGTGGTCGGCGCCGGCGAGGTGGTCTTCGACCGGGTCACCGTGACGCCCGGACAGGTGCTCGGCCGGCGCCCGTACGAGGAGGAACCGGCGGCCCCCTTCACCGCACTCGCCGATCCGGCGCTCCGGCTCGCCCTGTGCCACGTCGGCCTCGGCATCGTGGAGGGCGCCCTCACCGAAGCCCGCGACCTCAGCAGGGGCGGTCACGCGTACCGGCTGCCCGGTACGGACCCGGACCTCTTCCTGACGTACGGGGAGCTCGCCTCCGCCGCCCAGACGGCCACCGCCGTGGTCGACCGGGCGACCGAGGTGATGGCGCGGGCCCTCCAGACGGGTGCGCAGCTCGACGCCGAGGAACCGGCGGGCATCGCCGCCCTGGTCGCCACGGCCGAGACGGTGACGTCGAAGGCCGCCCTGCACGTCACGGCGCGGGTACTGGAACTCGCCGACGCTCCCGGCCTGGACCGCTTCTGGCGCAATGCCCGCATCCTGACGGCGCACCACCCCGCCGCGCACCGTCTGCGCTCCATCGGCGAGCACTACCTCAACGGCTCCCACCGCGCGGTGGCCGCGGCCTTCCACTGACACGGGGCGCCGGGCGGGGGGCGGCGGGCGCCGGGCGGCGGATGTGGGAGCACGGCAGACCCCGGCGTGCGGGATAATGGCCACATGCGGATCTCAGCCAGGGCGGACTACGCGGTACGTGCCGCACTGCAGCTTGCCGCGTCGCAGGACGACGGGCCGCTCAAGGCCGAGGCCATCGCCGACGCCCAGGACATCCCGCACAAGTTTCTCGAGGGCATCCTGAACGACATGCGCCGGGGTGGTCTCGTCCTGAGCCAGCGCGGCGGCAACGGCGGCTACCGGCTGGCCAAGCCGGCCGAGTCCATCAGCATCGCCGACGTCATCCGCGTCGTGGACGGACCGCTCGTCTCGGTGCGAGGGGTCCGCCCCCCGGACCTGACCTATACCGGCCCCGCCGAGGCGCTCCTCCCCCTGTGGATCGCGCTGCGCGCCAACGTGCGCGAGATCCTCGACGGGGTGAGTCTGGCGGACGTCGCGGCGTCCGATCTGCCTCCCGACGTGTCGGCCCTGTCCAAGACGCCTGACGCCTGGACCAATCCCTAACCCCTCCCCACCTGCATTTTCTCGCATCCTGAGATGTAACCGTCCACGATGCGGTCAATCTCTTGGGGCAGGGCTTCCTGTCTGCCAATATGCCTACCAACCAGGTGGGAAAAGTAGGAATCACAGGAATCAGGGGGTGAGTCAGCCGTGCAGACACCGCAGTGCGCCGGCCGGATCCCGCCCCTGACCTCCCGCCGCCACATCGACTTGGTCCGTACGTCCAGCGCCATCTGTCAGCCTTCCTGACACCGGCCGGCCACAGGGCCCCGTACCCCCGCAAGCCGATGCCGGGGCGCCGAGCAGCCCCCGCCACCGGCCGGCCCGGCGACCGGCCGGCACCACCACCCGCACGCTCCAGCGATCCCGCCGCACACGGCCGGGACCAGCTGCCGTGCGCGCCGACGGCTCCACACCGCCGCCCCAGCACTTCCGTACCTTCCTGACCACCACCCGTGAAAGGACACCTCCGTGTCTGCCGCAAGACCGCTCAACACCCTGCGTGCCATCGCCGTGACCGCCACGCTCCCCCTGCTGCTCACCGCTTGCGGCTACGGCTCCGAGGCGAAGAAGGACGACGCCCCGAAGGCGAACGTCGCCGACAGCTCCGCGAAGAAGCTCTCGGCCTCCGAGGTCCGCATCGGCTACTTCCCGAACCTGACCCACGCCACCGCGCTGGTCGGTCTCCAGGAAGGCCTGATCGCCAAGGAACTCGGCGCCACCGCCATCAAGCCGCAGGCCTTCAACGCCGGCCCGTCCGAGATCGAAGCCCTCAACGGCGGCTCTCTCGACATCGGCTTCATCGGCCCCTCGCCGTCGATCAACGCCTACGTCAAGTCCAAGGGCTCCAACCTGCGGATCATCTCCGGCTCCGCCTCCGGCGGCGTGAAGCTGGTCGTGAACCCGGCGAAGATCAAGACCCTGGACGACCTCAAGGGCAAGAACATCGCCACCCCGCAGAAGGGGAACACGCAGGACGTCGCGTTCCTCAACTGGATCGCCGAGAAGGGCTGGAAGGTCGACCCCGAGTCCGGCAAGGGCGACGTCTCCGTCGTCCGCACCGACAACAAGGTCACCCCCGACGCCTTCAAGTCCGGCTCCATCGACGGCGCCTGGGTCCCCGAGCCCACCGCCTCCAAGCTCGTCTCCGACGGCGGCGCCGTCCTCCTCGACGAGACCGCCCTGTGGCCCGACAAGAAGTTCGTCATCACGAACATCATCGTGTCGCAGAAGTTCCTCAAGGAGCACCCCGACGTCGTCGAGGCCGTCCTGACCGGCACCGTCAAGACCAACGCCTGGATCAACGCCAACCCCGAGAAGGCCAAGGCCTCCGCCAACGCCAAGCTCGCCGCCGAAGGCGGCAAGCCCCTCGACGCCAAGGTCATCGACCCGGCCTGGCCCAGCATCCTGATCACCGACGACCCGCTCGCCTCCACCCTCAAGACCCAGGCCGAATGGGCCGTCAAGGCCAAGCTCATCGAGCAGCCCGACCTGAACGGCATCTACGACCTGACGCTCCTGAACAAGGTCCTCAAGGCCGCGGGCAAGCCCGAAGTCTCCGACGCCGGCCTCGGCGCCACCAAGTAGCAGCACGCCCTGCCGGTGCGGCGGCGGTCCTCCCGGACCGCCGCCGCACCGGCGTTCGCGTCCCCTCTCACCCGGCGGCCGAAGCCGCGGCCAGCAGCCGCAGGGCCTCCAGGGCGACGGCGCTGCCCCGGGTGACCCCGTCCGCGACCACCCGGCGGTGCGGGTCGTAGCCGCCGGTCGCCTCCTCGTCCACGAGGTCGTCGGCGTTCGCCCCGTCCACCACCAGCACCCCGCCCGCGGTCAGTCCGCGCAGGGAAGCCGTCACCAGCAGCGCGGAGAGTTCCATCTCGATGGCCGCGACACCGGCCTTCTCGTAGGCCGGGAAGGGGAGCAGGCCCGGCTGGAAGGCGGCGCGCGTCCAGACGATGCCCCGGTGGTGGGGGACTCCCGCCTCGCGGGCCGCCCGCTGCAGCGCCAGGACCGCCTCGGGCGCGGACACCGCGGGATACTCCGGCGGCAGCAGCTGCCGGGTCACCCCGTCATCGCGTACCGCCGCCTCGGCGATCACCAGGTCGCCGTCGGCGATTCCGGGCCGGATCGCCCCCGCCGTACCGAATCTGATCAGGGTGCGCACACCCGCGTCGGCCAGCTCCTGGAAGAGCAGGACGGCGCCCGGCCCGCCGACCCCGTGCGAGGCGACCGTCACCGGGAGGCCGTGCCAACTCCCGCTGAAGACACGGTACTCGCGGTGATGGGACACCTCCTTGGCGCCTTCGAGCAGTCCCGCGACGGCTTCGGCCCGCGCCGGGTCGCCGACGACGACCGCGGAGGCCGGCAGACCCGTGCGGGGGATGCGGGTGAGGGGCAGCAGGTCCTGGGTCATGCGACGGCTCCGGTTCTCGTACGGGCGGCACGGCGGCGGCCCGCCGTGGTCAGGAAGAGGGCGGCGAGGGTGACGGCGTACGGCGCCGCGTCCGTGGCCTGCTGCGGGAGGCCGAGGCCCTGCAGACGGAAGCCGACCGCCTCGGCGACGGCGAACAGCAGGGCGGCGAGCAGGACGCCGACGGGTGCGGCGCGGCCGAGCATGACCGCCACCACCGCGATCCAACCGCGTCCTGCGGTCATGTTCTCGGAGAACAAGGTGACGTTGCTCAGAGCCAGTTGGGCCCCGGCCAGACCGCACAGCGTTCCGGAGGCCAGCACCGCTCCGTACTGGTACTTCGCGGGGTTCACCCCCAGTGCCGCCGCGGCTCCGGGCGCTTCGCCGACCCCGCGCAACCGCAGGCCCCACGTATGGCGGGACAGCGTGAAGGCGATGAGCGCGACGGCCGCCCAGGAGAAGTAGGCGAGCGGTGACTGCCCGCCGATCAGCGGGAGTCCGGACAGCGCGGGATCGTCGAAGGTGCCCCGCACCCCGAAGACCGTCCGCAGCAGGAAGCCCGTGAGTCCGAGGGCGAGGAGGTTCATGGCCACGCCCAGCACCACCGCGTCGCCGCGCAGCGTCACCGCGCCCACGGCCAGGATCAGTGAGTACGCGGCGGCGGCAAGCGCCGCCGCGATCACCCCGAGCCACGGACTGCCGGTGAACCAGCTCGTGGCGACCGCGCTGAAGCAGCCGATCAGCATCATGCCCTCGAGGCCGATGTTGAAGACTCCGGCGCGCTCGCAGATCGCCGCGCCGAGCGCGGCGAGCAGGATCGGGGTGAGCGCGCGCAGCACCGAGAGGAAGAGGTCGGATTCCAGGGACATCAGGCCACCTTCCTGATCCGCGCCGTGGAGGCGAGCAGGACGATGACCAGCGCCTGCAGCACCTGGGTCAGCTCGCGCGGTACCTCGGTGGCCCGCTCCATGCTCAGTCCCCCGACCTGCAGCACCGTGAACCAGAGCGCCGCGAGCACGGTTCCGGCCGGGGCCGCGGCGGCGAGCAGCGCCGCCGTGAGCCCGGTCCAGGTGTAGCCGGGGGCGGTGAGCGCTCCGTCGATGAAGCGGTTCGGGAAGCTCAGCACCCCGATCGCTCCGACCAGCCCCGAGAGGGCGCCGGAGGCCCCCATCAGACGCAGGGTCAGGCGGGTCCGGTCCACTCCGGCGTACGCCGCGAAGCGCGGGCCCAGGCCGGTCATCCGGACCTCGTACCCGACGCTGGTGCGCGCATCGACGAAGAAGTGGACGGCCGCCGCGGCCACGACGAGGAGCAGTCCGGCGGTGACCGTGGTCGACCCGAGCGCGGGCAGTTCCACGCCCTCGGGCAGCCGCCGTGTCTGCGGCAGGCTGGAGCCGGGCTCCTTCAGCGGATGCCGCGCCGCATAGGAGGCGAAGGAGACCGCCGGATAGGACAGGAGCAGGCTGCTCACCAGGAGCGGGACCCCGAGGCGCGTCTCGCACACGGCGGCGAGTGCGGCGTACGCGGCTCCGGCCGCCGTCCCGGCGAGGAGGGAGAGCACGACGGTGAGCGGCGCGGGCAGTGGGGCGTAGAGGCCGGTGACGGCGGCGGCCAGGCCACCGAGCACCAACTGGCCGTCGCCGCCCAGGTTGATCAGTCCGGCACGGAGCGGAACGGCCAGCGCGAGGGCCATGCCCAGGACGCTGGTGCCGGTGGTCAGCGTGGCGCCGATCCCGTCGGGGCCGAGGGAGCCGCTCAGCACGGCCCCGTACGCGGTGAACGGGTCGGCCCCGGTCGCGGCGAGGAGGAGCACGCCGATCAGGAGGGTGGCCGCCACGGAGAGCAGGACGGGCGAGCGCGGTGCGGCCTTGAGGGTGGATCTCATGTCAGGCCTCCGCTCCGGCCAGGGCCAGGCCCAGGGTGTGTTCGTCGGCGTCGTCCCGGTCGTAGGAGGCCGAGATCCGGCCCTCGTACATGACCAGGATCCGGTCCGAGAGGCCCCGGATCTCGCTGAGTTCGGCCGAGACCAGGAGGACGGCGTGGCCGGCGTCCCGGTAGGCGATCAGCTGTTCGTGGATCTGCTGGATGGCGCCGATGTCCACGCCGCGGGTGGGTTGCTCGACCAGCAGCAGGGGTGCGTCATGGGCGAGTTCGCGGCCGACCAGCAGTTTCTGGAGGTTGCCGCCGGACAGGGCGCCCGCCGGGGTCCCGGGGGACGGCGCCTTGATTCCGAAGCGTTCGATCAGGGAGCGGGCGTGCGCGCGCAGGGCCGCGGGATGCAGCAGTCCCCGCCGGGTGGCGAGCGAGCGCCGGTGGTGCCCCATCGCCAGGTTCTCCGCGACGGAGGCGGCGGGCGCGGAGCCCACCGCCGCACGGTCCTCCGGTACGTAGGCGAGGCCTGCCGCCCGGCGTCCGGCCGGCGACTCGTGGGTGATGTCGCGCCCGGCCAGCTCGACGCGGCCGGCGGATACGGGGCGCAGTCCGGCCAGTGCTTCGATCAGCTCGCTCTGCCCGTTGCCCGCGACGCCGGCGATGCCGACGATCTCCCCGGCCCGTACGGTGAGGTCCACTCCGCGCACGCCCGAGACGGACAGCACCACCTCTCCGGGGGTGCCCGGTGGGTGGATCCGGTCCAGCGCCACCCGGCGGCCGGTCATCGCCTCGGCGATCTCGGCCGCCGTGGTGTCGGCGGTCCGCAGCCGGGCGGTGACCCGTCCGTCGCGCAGCACCGTGACGCGGTCGCTCCCTCCCAGCACCTCGTTCAGCTTGTGGGTGACGAGGATCACCGAACACCCTTGTTGGGCAAGGGACTTCAGGACAGTGAACAGCCGGCTCGCCTCGTCGGGCGTGAGCACGGCCGTCGGTTCGTCGAGGATCAGGACGCGGGCCCCGCGGTGCAGCAGCTTGAGGATCTCCACCCGCTGGCGCACCCCGACGGGCAGAGCGCCGACCCGGGCATCGGGGTCGACCGGCAGCCCGTGCTCCTCGGCGAGTTCGCGGACCCTTCGGCGCGCGGCCGCGCCATCGAGGAAGCCGAAGCGGCGCGGCTCGGCCCGGAAGACGACGTTCTCGGCGACGGTGAGCGAGTCGAAGAGCCGGAAGCCCTGGTGGACCATGCCGAGTCCGGCGGCGATCGCGTCCGCCGGGTCGGAGAAGCTCACCTCGCGGCCGTCCACGCGGATCGTGCCGGCGTCCGGTCGCACCATCCCGTACAGGATCGACATCAGGGTCGATTTTCCGGCGCCGTTCTCTCCCATCAGGGCGTGGATCTCGCCGCGCCCCACCCGGAGGTCGACTGCGTCGTTCGCGAGCGTGCCGGTGAACCGCTTGCTGATTCCCGTGAGTTCGACGACCGTCTCCGTCTCCGTCTCGGCAGGGCTACTTCGCTGCGGGGTCATCGACCTTCAGCTCCCCGGAGACGATCTGGTCGCGCAGCCGCTTCACCTGGTCGAGGACCGGGGCGTGCTGGGCGATGACGCACTGGGACTCGGCGACCCCCGGCTCCAGGCCGGTCAGGCTGATGCCGCCCTCCTTGAGTCCGTACGAGACGGTCTGGCCTCCGGCGCCGCCGAGCACCTGCTCGATGCCCTTCTGGACGGCGACGTCGGTCTTCTTGATCACGTTGTCGACGACGGTGCCGGGCGCCGAGACGCACTGGTTGACGTCCACCCCGTACGCGAAGGCACCCTTGGCCTTCGCCGCCTCGAAGACTCCGTAATTGCCCGCGGCGGCCGCCGCCATCAGCTGGTCGGTGCCCGCCGAGATCAGCGAACCGGCCTGCTCCTTGGCGCGGGCCGAGTCGTTGAAGGGCGACTGGCCGCCGACGAAGCGGGTGGTCGACTCGCTCGCGGGCGCCGTCCTCTTCGCCCCGGCGGCGAACGGATCGCTGTAGCGCCGGAACTGGGGCGTGTCGAGCACGTCCACCGCCCCGACCTTGCCGCTCTTGGTGAGCAGCCCGGCCTCGGCTCCGGCCAGGAAGACCCCTTCGTGCTCCCGGAACACTGCGCAACTCACGTTCGGGTACGCCTGCTTGGTGCAGGCGTCGACCACCAGGAACTGCTGCTCCGGGTGGGCCTCGGCCTGCTGGGCGACCAGGTCGGCGAACTCGAAGCCGACCAGGACGATCGCCTTCGGCTCGGCGTCGACCGCGGCCTGGACGTTCTGCTGCCGGGAGGCCACATCAGTGGACTCGTAGACCTTCGAACTGCCCGAGTGCGCCTTCGCCGCCGCCTTCAGGCCGTCCACGGAGAGCTTGAGGAACTCGTTCTGCCCCACCGCGTCCGGGGTGACGAGCGTGAACACCGGGCCGGCGCTCTTGCCGCCCTCCTCCTTCTTCGCGGCGGCGGCGTTGCAGCCGGTGGCGAGCAGCACCCCTCCCGCCACGGTGGCGGTGAGCCGAAGGGCTCGGCTACGGGATCTCCGGTACAGGGACAGGGACATGGAGGTGACCTTCCAGGGCGGTACGGGCGTACGGAGGTACGGGCGCACAGCGGTGCGCGGTACGGGGTACGCGGGGTGGGCGGGCGTTCAGATGTGAACGCCGCGCGAAATCGATGAACTCGATGTGAAATCAGACGAGTCGGAAAAGGGCTCGTCGGGGGTCGGGCGGGGGAGCGCTCAGCCGCGACAGGCGTCGCTGGCGCACCGGCCGTAGTCGAGGTAGCGCCGCAGCGTCAACAGCATCGCGCTCTCCCCTCGGACTGCCGTGCAACAGATCGTTGAAGCCAGGAGAGTAGCACCGGGGTGCGAAGGGGCGGCCCGCCGTCTCGAACTCTGGTTCCCGCAGCTCCTGTACGGTGACGCGCACCCCTCCCCCTTCCTCCCCCGAGCCTTTGGAGTGCACTGTCATGACCAGGGAACTGCGTGCCGTCGAGTGGGCCGGAGACGGTCTCGATCTGATCGACCAGACCGCTCTGCCGCACCGCAAGGAGGTGCTGCGCGTCGCCGACGTGGACGCTTTGGTGGACGCGATCCGACGGCTCGTGGTGCGCGGGGCGCCGGCGATCGGAGCGGCCGGCGCGTACGGCGTGGCCATCGCGCTGCTGCAGGGCGAGCGCGAGGGCTGGGACCGTACGCGGATACGCGAGGAGGTCGCCCGGATCCGGGCGGCCCGGCCGACCGCGGTCAACCTGGCCGTGTCCGTGGACCGGGTCCTGGTGAAGCTGGACGAGGGCGTGCCGGCGGTCCTGGCCGAGGCCGCCGCCGTGCAGCGCGAGGACGTGGAGGCCAACCACGCACTGGGCTCGCACGGCGCGGACTGGCTGCTGAAGCGGCTCGGCACGGACCGTCCCCTGCGGGTCCTGACCCACTGCAACACCGGGGCCCTCGCCACGGCCGGCTGGGGCACCGCGCTCGGCGTGATCCGCGAACTGCACGCCCGCGGACGGCTGGAGACGGTGTACGCCGACGAGACCCGGCCGCTCCTGCAGGGAGCCCGGCTGACCGCCTGGGAGCTGGCCGAGGAGGGCATCGCGCACTACGTCCAGGCCGACGGCGCGGCAGCCGGAACCATCCTGCGGGGAGAGGTGGACGTGGCGGTGGTGGGCGCGGACCGGATCGCGGGGAACGGCGACACCGCGAACAAGGTCGGCACGGTCGGCATCGCCCTGGCGTGCGCTCACGCGGGCATCCCCTTCATCGTGGCAGCGCCCACCACGACGGTGGACCTGGCGACCGCGGGCGGGGAGGACATCACCATCGAACTGCGCGGTGAGGAGGAGGTGTTGGAGTGGGCAGGCATCCGCACCGCGCCGGCCGCCTCCCGCGGCCACAACCCGGCCTTCGACGTGACCCCGGGCAGCCTGGTGACGGCGCTGGTCACCGAGCGCGGCGTACTGGAGGTGTCGGCGGGCGAACTCCCCTCGGAGCACCTGGCCTGAGTCGGCACGGCCTCGAGGGCGCTCCCCCGCGCGGGGAGCGCCCTCGGCGCGGGTCCTCGCCCCATCAGCCCGTCGCCAGCTCCAATTCCAGCAGCCATTCCACGACTTCGGTGTGGTGCCGGGCCTGGCGGGGCGAGTCGCCCCACGCGTACAGCCCGTGGCCCGCCACGACCACCGCCGGCATCCGCGGGTCGCGGGCCGCCTCCAGCCGGTCTCCGAGCACCCGAATGTCCTGGCTGTTGGCGATCACGGGCAGGGTGATCTCCTCGCCCTCCGCCGGGTGGCCGACGCCCTTGAGCATCTCCAGGTCCTTCAGGACGATGCCGCCCGGCTGCCTGCGCCCCATGAGCACGGAGGCGACCGTGTGCACGTGCACGACCGCGTTCGCGCCCGTCAGGCGGGCCACGCGCGCGTGCAGCTCCGCTTCGGCGGACGGCCTGCCGCCGCTCACCGCCGCGCCCCGCTCGTCCACCACCACCACGTCTCCCGGGGCGAGTTCGCCCTTGTCGTGGCCGCTCGCCGTCACGGCGAGCCGGAACGGCTCGCGGGTAAGGAGCACCGAGAGGTTCCCCGAGGTCCCGCGCATCCAGCCGAAGGAGGCGAAGCGCGCCGCCTCCGCCGCCAGTACCGCCCCCGCCTGTTCCAGGTCGGTCACCGTCGTCACGCTCCGCTCCCCGCCACGTCGATCTCCTCGAAGGTCCGGGCCTCCGCGTGCCCCCGCAGACCCTGCTCGTAGTACGGCTCCCCCGGCCGCCGCACGCCGACGGCCCGCCAGCCCGCCGCCAGGGCTGCGTCCAGCTCGCCCGCGCGGTCTGAGAGGAACAGCAGCCGGTCCGGGGGGATCCCGGTGTCCGCGGCGATCGCGCGGAAGGACCCCGCTTCCTGTTTGGGGCCCGCGTTCTCCGTGTCGTACCAGCCGCTGACGAGGTCCCGCAGGTCCCCCTCGGGACTGTGCCCGAACCACGCCCGCTGGGCGGCGACCGATCCGGAGGAGTACACGTACAGCCGCACGCCCGCCGCGTGCCAGCGTCTCAGCGCGGGCACCGCGTCCGCGTAGAAGTGCGAGACGAGCTCTCCGCGCGCGAACCCCTGGGCCCACAGCAGTCCCTGAAGGGTCTTCAGCGGCGTCGCCTTCCGGTCCTCGTCGAGCCAGGCGTTCAGCGCCTGCTCGATCCGGGCCGGGCCGGCCTCCGGCTCGCCCAGCTCGGTCCGCACCCCGGCGAGGGCGCGGGCCACCTCCGGTTCGCCGGAACGTCCGGCGATCAGGGCGCCGAACCGCTCACGCGCGTACGGGTAGAGCACCTCGACGACGAAATCTGTGGCGCTCGTGGTGCCCTCGATGTCCAGGACCACGGCGTCCACGGTGTGGCTCACGCCGCCGCCTGCGCCGTGATCGTGTCGAAGTCGGGGAAGCGCCCCGCGATCCCGCTGCCGGTGAACGTGCCGATCCAGCCGTCCTCCTCGTGGAAGAAGCGGATCGCGGTGAAGGCCGGCCGGGTGCCCATGTCGAACCAGTGCGTGGTCCCCTTCGGCACGCCGAGGAGGTCGCCCCGCTCGCACAGCACCGCGTGGACCTCGCCGCCCACGTGCAGGTAGAAGATCCCGGACCCCGCGACGAAGAAGCGCACCTCGTCGTCATCGTCGTGCGTGTGTTCCTGGAGGAACTTCTCCCGCGCGGCCTTCGCCTTGGCGGCGAATCCGGGGTCCGCGTCGTCGGGGTGCAGGGCGACCACGTCGACGGTCGCGAACCCCTCCTCCTCGGTGAGCCGGTCGATCTCGGCCCGGTAGGCGGTGAGGACGGCATCGCCGCCGGCGTCCGCCGGAACGTCCTCGCGCACCGGCCACCGCTCGTAGCGGACCCCCAGCGGCGCCAGTGCGGCGGCGATCTCCGCGGGCTCGGATGTACGGCGTACGACGGACTCGGGGCCGCTCTCCGGCCAGGTCGTCAGCAGTGTCACGGGATGCTCCAGGGTGGACGGGGCGGGGTGCGGGGGTGCGGATCCCTGGCCCCGGGCCGATTCTCGCCCCCCGTTGTTGCCGCAGCGTGGCGGCAGCATGGCAGGTGCGCCCGGGGAGGTTTTTTCCGCTCAGGTTGCAATTAGCGTGGCTCCTCCCCCCTCCCCTCCCTTCCGAAGGAGCTCCGTCCGTGACCAGCCCGAGCGCTTCCGGCACCCCGAACCACCCCGATCCCTACGAAGGCTTCGCCGGACGGGTCGGCCGCACCTTCGCCGAGTCCGTGCCCTCCTGGCAGCCGCCACGCCGGCCCGGTGACCCTGCCCCGAACATCGTCGTGGTCCTCGTCGACGACATGGGCTACAGCGACATCGGGCCCTTCGGATCGGAGGTCCCCACTCCCGTACTCGACGAACTGGCCGAGGGCGGCCTCCGCCTGGCCAACTACCACACCATGCCCCTGTGCTCCCCCGCCCGCGCGGCGCTGCTCACGGGCCTCAACCCGCACCGCGTCGGGTACTCGACGGTCGCCAACTTCGACCCGGGCTTTCCCGGTTACGGCATGGAGATCGGCGCGGACGTCCCGACCCTGGCCGAGGTCCTGCACGACGCGGGCTACGCCACGTACGCCGTCGGCAAGTGGCACCTGACCCGGGACTCGGCGTCCAACGCCGCCGACGACCGGCGCAACTGGCCGCTGCAGAAGGGATTCGACCGGTACTACGGCGTGCTGGAGGGGCTGACCAGCCTCTTCCACCCGCACCAACTGGTCAGCGACAACAGCCCGCTGGACATCGACGAACTGCCGGACGACTACTACTACACCGACGACATCACCGACCGGGCCATCTCGATGGTGAAGTCGCTGCGCGCGCACGACCCCGACAAGCCGTTCTTCCTCTACGTGGCGCACAACGCCGTCCACGGCCCCCTCCAGGCCAAGCCTGCCGACATCGAACGCCGACGCGGACGGTACGACGGCGGCTGGGACTCCCTCCGCCGGACCCGCTTCGCCCGCCAGATCGCCGACGGCCTCTTCCCCGAGGGGACCGCCCTGCCGGAGCGCAACTCCGAGACGGGTTTCGACGTAGGCCCCTGGGACGAGCTGACGCCCGAGCAACAGCAGCGCTACGCCCGCTACATGGAGGTGTACGCGGCGATGGTCGACAACATCGACCAGAACCTCGGGCGCCTCACGGACACCCTGCGCGCACTCGGTGAACTCGACAACACCATCATCGTCTTCACTTCCGACAACGGCGGAACGGGCGAGGGCGGCGCCGAGGGCACGCGCAGCTACTTCAGCCGCTTCGTGCACCAGCCCGTGCCGGACGACTGGAACGAGGACGTCGAGCGGGACACCGACCTCATCGGCGGCCCGCGGAGCCTGGTGCACTACCCGCGCGGCTGGGGCATGGCCTCCAACACCCCCTTCCGGCTCTACAAGGGGCAGACCTACGCGGGCGGGGTGCGCGTGCCGTTCGTCATCTCCTGGCCCCGGGGGCTGCGGCGCACCGAAGGTGACTCCGGGATCCGGCAGCAGTACCAGTACGTCACGGACATCACCCCCACCCTGCTCGACCTGGCGGGGGTGCACCGTCCGGAGGTGTGGCGCTCACGGCCGGCCCAGGAACTCGACGGAGTCAGCTTCGCCGCCGTCCTCGGCGACGGGCGCGCGCCCAGCGCGCACACCGAGCAGTACTGCGAGATGTCCGGGAACCGGAGCTACTACCGCGACGGCTGGAAGCTGGTCACCCTCCACCGCCCCGGCGCGCCGTACGACGACGGCGAATGGGCGCTGTACGACCTGCGCACCGACCCGACCGAGACCACCGACGTCGCCCGGGACCATCCGGAGGTGGTCAAGGAGCTGGCGGCGGCCTGGGAGAGCGCCGCCTGGCGCAACGGCGTCTTCCCCCTCGCCGACGGCAGCGGCGCACTCGCCCTGCGCAACCCCGCCGAGGAGCGCTTCATCCGCCCCGTCACCCTGCTCGCCGGCACGCCCGAGCTGGAGCGCTACCGCTCCTCCCGGCTCATCTCCTTCCGCTCCTTCGACGTCACCGTCGCCCTCGACGACCATGCCGCCACCGACCAGGGCGTGCTGGTCTCCCACGGGGACCAGGGCGGCGGCTACAGCCTGTACGTGGAGGACCGGCGACTGTGGTTCGCCTACAACGAGTACGGAGAGCTGCACGAGACGGACGCGGGCCCCCTGCCCGCCGGGCGGCGGACGGTGACGCTCTCGGCCGACGCCGTGGAGGGCCTGCGCTGGGAGTTCCGCATCCTGATCGACGGCGTGGAGACCGGCCGCTCGCCCAGCGTGCACCAGCTCATCGGCATGGCTCCGCTGCAAGGCATCAGCGTGGGCGTGGACCGCAGGTCCCCGGTCTCCTGGCCGGTCCACGAACGCCACCGGAGCTTCCGCTACTCCGGCCGGCTGCGCTCGGTGACCTACACCCCCGGTGCGCAGGCGCCCTACGACCCTGCGCTCGTGGCGCGCGCACTGCGGGAGGCGGCCGCCGCTTTCGAGTGAGGGCGCGCGAACCCTTGCATGTTCTATGCCATACACCATAAGTTACTGAGAGGTAGCCCAGCCGGGCGGACCATACTGACGGTGCGAAGGCGGTGGAGCGGGTGAGTCCGCGCAGGAGTGACAGCCGCGACCGGATGATCCTCAGCGCCGCCGCCCTCCTGCCCGAGTACGGGGCGAGCGGTACGAGCATCGACCGGGTCCTCGCCCACAGCGGAGCGCCCCGGGGCTCGGTGTACCACCACTTCCCCGGCGGTCGGACGCAGCTCATCGACGAGGCGGTGGCCCTGGCCGGGGACTTCATCGCGGGCCTGATCGACGCCATGACGCGGGCCGGTGATCCGGTGGCCGCCATCGACGCGTTCTTCGTCCTGTGGCGGGACCGGCTCACAGAGAGCGATTTCCGGGCCGGCTGTCCGATCGTGGCGGTGGCCGTGGAGACCAACGACGACGCACCCCAGCTCGTCCGTTCCGCGGCCGCCGTCTTCGCCCGCTGGCGGGACGCCCTCGCGGCCCTCTTCGTCCGGCACGGCCTGACGGAGGAACGCAGCAGGAGGCTGGGCTCCTTCGTCATCGCCGCGGCCGAGGGCGCCGTCATCATGTCCCGGGCCGAGCGGAGCACCGCTCCGATCGAGGCGGCCGCCGCCGAGATCCACGACCTGCTCCTGCACGCCCTGCGCGACCGCGGCGAAGCCGAACCCCCGCCCCGCCCGTAGCCCGCACGCGCCCGCCCCACGCACCCACCGCCGCCGTCGCCGCGACGGCACCCCGCCCCACCCCACCCGAGGAGACCGCACGTGACCACCACCGACTTCGCCGCCATGACCGGCCTGGAACTGATGCAGTGGGTGCAGACGGAACGCCCCACCGACATTCCCTCCATCGGCCGGCTGCTGGGCATGCGCTTCGACGAGGTCGAGCACGGCCGCATCGTCGTCTCCCTCGACACCCGCCCCGACTTCGCCAACCCCCTCGGCACCGTCCACGGCGGCATCGCCGCCACCCTCCTCGACTCCGCCATGGGCTGCGCGGTCCACACCACGCTCCCCGCCGGGACCGGCTACACCACCCTCGAACTCAAGGTCAACTACATCCGCGCCGCCCGCACCGACGGACAGGTACTGACCGCCGAGGGCAGCGTCATCCACGCCGGCCGCCGCACCGCCACCGCCGAGGGCAAGGTGAGGGACGAGCAGGGCAAGCTGATCGCCCACGCCACCACCACGTGCATGATCTTCTAGCCCTCGCACCCCGTGCAGTCCTCGTACCCCGTGCGGTCCTTGTCCCCCGTGTGGGCGGAGCACGGGACCACCCCCGCGGCGTCGCCATCCCCGGGACCCGCACAGGCGCTAGTCATGGGGGCATGAACAACGAGAGCGCGCCCCCGCCCCCCGATGCCCTCAAGGCGAAGCACCGCGCGATGTGGGCGCTCGGCGACTACCCCTCCGTGGCCTCGAACGTCGTCAACGAGCTGGGTGGCGAGCTGGTACGGGCCTGCGGCATCGGGCCCGGCGACCGCGTCCTCGACGTCGCGGCGGGCTCCGGGAACGCCTCCATCCCCGCGGCCCTGCTCGGCGCCGAGGTCACCGCCTCCGACCTCACGCCCGAGCTCCTCGAGGCCGGCCGCCGGCTCGCGCAGGCGCAGGGCGCCCGGCTGGACTGGCGGGAGGCGGACGCGGAAGCCCTGCCCTTCGCGGACGGCGACTTCGACACGGTGATGTCCTGCGTCGGCGTCATGTTCGCCCCGCACCACCAGGAGACGGCCGACGAACTGGTCCGCGTCTGCCGGCCGGGCGGCACCATCGGACTGCTCAACTGGACCCCGGAGGGGTTCATCGGGCAGATGTTCGCCACGATGCGCCCCTACGCCCCACCGCCGCCGCCCGGAGTCCAGCCGCCGCCCCTGTGGGGCGACCCGGAACACGTGCGCTCCCTGCTCGGGGACCGGGTGACCGGCTTCGACGCCCGGCGACAGTCGCTGCACGTGGACCGCTTCGCCCGGCCGGAGGAGTTCCGGGAGTACTTCAAGGCCTGCTACGGGCCCACCATCGCCACGTACCGCTTCGTCTCCGAGGACCCCGAGCGGGTGGCCGCCCTCGACGCCGCCCTCGACGACCTGGTCGCCCGGCACCTCGTCGACGGAGCCATGGACTGGGAGTACCTCCTGGTCACGGCCCGGCGGGCCGGCTAGGCCGTCGCCGTCCCTTTCACCGTGCGTCTCGTCGTCACACCCTGCACGCCGCGCGTGCCTACGCGGGTGGGGCGACGGGCCAGGTGTATTCGAACTCGGGCAACTCGAAGCCCTGCTCGAACCGGCAGACACGCTCGTCGGTGCGGAGGGCACCATGCCGCTCGTAAAAGGCGATGGCGCGCGTATTGGCGCGCAGCACTTCCAGGTAGACCGAGCTGCCCGGGTGTTCATCGGCTGCCCATGCCAAGGCGTGCGCCAGCAGTCGACCTCCGATCCCGGACCCGGTGCGGCCCGGCCTGGCGTGCAGGTTGTCCAGCAGGAGTCGGCCGTCGGATTGGGGGATCAGATACGCGAACCCTTCTACGTCAGCCGCTCCCGCCATCACGAACAGCGCCGCCCCCGGGTGCGGCTCGTCAAGTCGGCCGAGCCAGAGCTCCAGGCGGTCTTCGAGGAGAGGGCCGGCAAGGAAGCTGCCGGGCATGATTCCCGCATAGGCCGTACGCCAACTCTCGGCATGCAGGGCCGCAACCTCGGCCGCGTCGCTCCTGCGGCCCGTCCTGATCTCCATGGGTTCCAGCCTCGCCCACGAGCAAGGACGATGCCACATCAAGGGAGGTGAAACGGCTAACAGTGTCCGTCAGGCGTCGGCGAGGATCGGGTCGTACGGCGTACCTGTGCGGCGGCCGGCCATGAAGGAGAGGAAGTCACCGACGAAGGCGCTCTTGCCGTACGCGCCGTCGGCGGTGGTGAGGTCCCGGTGGAAGGCGGTACGGAAGAGGGTCCGGTACTCGTCCGCGTCGATCCTCCCGTTGCCGTCCTTGTCGGTGGCGTCGAAGAGGACCTCGGCAACGCGGATGAGTGCGGGTCCGGCGAGGGAGGGGACAGCGGTCGCGTACTCTTCGGCGCTGACTCGGCCGTCGCCGTCCGTGTCCAGGGCGGCCTGGAGTTCGCGCCACCAGGCGGCGAAGGCATCGTAGAGCCGGGTCTCCTCGGGTTCGTCCAGGTCGAGGCGGGTGGAGAGTTCGCGTGCCATGGCAGCGAGGTCGGGCCAGTCGAGGTGGCCGTCGCCTGTCTGGTCCAGCACCCGGCGGAAGAACTCCTCCGCCGGGCGTCGGTTCTCGTCCGTTCCCCTCGACGGTGCCGGTTCGAAGTCGGCGTCGCCGCTGAGCGGTGTGAGGAGGCGGAGCAGGGCCGATGCCCGCTTCATGCGGGCGCGCAGGGCGGTTACGGTGCGGGCGCGGGGGTCGTCGCTGTCGGGCGAGAGCGAGAGGGTTTCGATGATGGTCTCGGCGTTGATCCAGCCCTCGGGCAGGAATCGGGTCAGCCCGGCAGCGAGGTAGGCGCCCTGCATGAGGGTCGCGGCGCCCGGCATCTCGGGCAGGCCGGCCCGGCGGCGGTAGGGCTCGGGGAGCGAGGCGACGGTGATCGCGCCGAGGAGCGGACCGACCACGGCGCGGCCGGCTGCCCATAGCGTCGGCGCGCCGTCGAGCAGCGCGGGAGCGGGCAGGTGGTCGAAGAGCCGGTAGAGGATGACGCGGGCCGCCTCGGTGTTCTCCAGCTCGTTCTCGACGACGCGGTCGAAGTACGGCCAGAAGTCGTGCAGGTCCTCGGGGAGTTCCGCGGCGTCGCCGTCGAGCGCGGCGAGGTACGCACGGTACTCGGCGTACATCCGCTCCATCGTGTCCTGGTCCAGCGGCTGGCCGCTCAGCCGGCACATGGTGACGGCGCTCTCGAAGAGGGTGGCGACCACCCAGGCGCGGGTCGCCCGGTCCATCGCGTCGTAGGCGCGTCCGCGTGAGTCCGATCCGCTCATGCGCGCGTGCAGCCGGTTGAGCCGGGCGGCCTCCCGTTCGCGTTCTGCCTGGTCGGCGCCGAACATGCGCCGCATGCTGAGGAAGGTGTTGCGCAGTCGGCGCCAGGGGTGGGTGACGAAGGTGGAGTTGTCGGCGAGGGCGGCGCCGATCTGAGGGTGAGCGGCCTCCAGGACGGTGGCGCGGATGATGGCTAAGGCCCAGCGCGGGTCGTCGAAGAAGGTGGCGAACTGCGAATGCGGCCCGAACAGGGTTGCCCCGTCTGCCGTTCCCGTGGTTTCGGTGGTCATGATGGGTCTCCGTTCGTCCGGGCGGCCACGCCGCCGAAGCGGCGGTCGCGGTGCCGGTAAGCGTGCAGGCAGGCCAGGAAGTCGGGGGCCCGGAAGTCCGGCCACAGCACCTCGGGGAAAACCCACTCGGCGTAGGCGACCTGCCAGAGCATGAAGTTGGAGATGCGCTGCTCACCCGAGGTACGGACGACCAGGTCCACGTCGGGGGTGTCGGGGAAGGGCAGGTGGTCCGCGAAGAGTCGCTCGGTCACTTCGTCTGCGGGCGTCCCGCTGAGGATCAGCGACCTCGCGGCCTCGACGATGTCCCGGCGCCCCCCGTGGTCGAAGGCCACGGTCAGCGTCATCCCCCGGTTCTCGGCGGTCAGTACCGCCACGTCCTCGAAGTCCTGGGCCAGTGCACGGGGGATCCGCGGGTCGCTGACGCCGAGGAAACGGCAGCGGATACCGCGCGCGAGCAACAGCGGCGCGTGCTTGCGCACGACCCGCCGCACCAGACGCATCAGGAATTCGACCTCGGTACCGGGGCGGTTCCAGTTCTCGGTGGAGAACGCGTACAGGCTGAGCCACTCCACGCCGGCGGTCCGGGCCGCCTCGATGACATCGATGACCGCGGCCTCCGCCGCCCGGTGACCCGCCGTACGGGGAAGCGAACGCCGTTGCGCCCAGCGCCCGTTGCCATCCATCACGCAGGCCACATGCCGCGGCCCCGCACTGGACGGCGGCCCGCCCGGCGGATCGTCCGTCACCACACGTGCGCGCGGGACTCCGCGGTCCGTCACGCCCGGCCCTGCGCCTCCCGGCGCGGCGCGACCAGCCGTCCCCTGCTCTTTCACTTCCACCCCGCCCTGCCCAAGCTCCAACGGCGCATGCCCTCTTCGGAGTCTGACAGTGCGAGAGGACCATGATCGGCCGAACGAGCGGCCATCACCTTTGACTCGTACGTTCGATTCCATCCGAGTGGTGAAGCGAGGAACCCACGCACACCGCAGGTCTCCGGCATCCGTCCTGAGAGGCGGTGGCTATCCTCTGTACGCCTCCAGCAGCCGGAGCCAGATCTCGCTGATCGTCGGGAACGCCGGGACCGCGTGCCACAGTCGCCCGATGGGCACCTCTCCCGCGACCGCGACGGTCGCCGCGTGCAGGAGCTCGGCCGCGCCCGGGCCGACGAAGGTGACGCCGAGCAGCACCTCGCGGTCCAGGTCCACCACCATGCGGGCCCGGCCCCGGTACCCGTCGGCGTACAGGCCCGCTCCGGACACCTTGCCCAGGTCGTAGTCCACGGCCCGGACCCGGTGCCCGGCACGCTCCGCCTCCGCGAGGGTGAGGCCCACCGAGGCGGCCTCCGGGTCGGTGAACACCGCCTGCGGGAGGGCGTGCGTATCGGCGGTGGCCGCGTGCGCGCCCCAACGGCCGCTGTCCAGTGTTCCGTTGCCCGCCGCCCGGGCGGCGATGACGGCGCCGGCGATCCGGGCCTGGTACTTCCCCTGGTGGGTGAGGAGCGCCCGGTGGTTGACGTCGCCGACCGCGTACAGCCAGTCGGTCCCCGGGACCCGGCAGCTGTCGTCCACCGCGATCCACCCGCCCGGGGTGAGGCCGACGGTGTCGAGCCCGATGTCCTCGGTGCGCGGGGAGCGCCCCGTCGCCATCAGCAGCTCGTCGCCCTCCAGCGTCTCGCCTCCTTCGAGCACCACCGTGACGGGCCCGGTCGAGCCGTCCCGTACGACGGACTCGACGGCCACGCCCGTACGGACCACCGCGCCCGCCTCGCGCAGCGCCTCGGCGACCAGTTCCCCCGCGAAGGGCTCCATGCGCGGCAGCAGCCCGGAGCCCCGTACGAGCACGGTCACCTCGGAGCCGAGGGCCTGCCAGGCCGTCGCCATCTCCGCGGCCACCACCGACCCGCCGACGATCAGCAGCCGGCCCGGCGCCGCCTGCGCCGAGGTGGCCTCGCGGCTGGTCCACGGCCGGGCCTCCCCCATGCCCGGAAGGTCCGGGATCACGGCCCGGGTGCCGGTCGCGACGACGACCGCGTGCCGGGCGGCGAGCACGTGGTGCTCCCCCTCCGGGCTGGTGACGGCGACCTTGCGGATCCCGTACAGGCGCCCGTGCCCCCGGTACACGTGGGCGCCGACCGACTCCAGCCAGTCGATCTGGCCGTCGTCCTTCCAGCTCCCGGTCCAGTAGTCCCGGTGTGCGAAGACCGCCTCCGCGTCCAGCGGACCGGTCACCGCCCCCGCGAGACCGGGCACCCGGCGCGCGTCGGCCCGGGCCAGCGCCGGGCGCAGCAGCGCCTTGCTGGGAATGCAGGCCCAGTACGAGCACTCACCGCCCACCAGCTCGCTCTCGACCAGCGCCGTGCTCAGCCCGGCGGCGCGGGTCCGGTCCACGACGTTCTCGCCGGCCGGACCCCCGCCCAGGACCACTACGTCGTACTCCACCGCTTCGCTCATCGGCCCAGTCTCACCGCACGGCGGGGGGCCGTCACGTAATCGGGCGTCCGGCGTGCCGGATCAGGCGTCCGGCGTGCCGGGCTCCCCGGCCGTGGCGCCGCCGGCCTGCTCCGCGGCGATCTGCGTCCGCACCTCGTCCATGTCCAGCGCCCGGGCCTGGGCGATGAGGTCCGTCAGCGCCGCCTCGGGCAGCGCGCCCGGCTGCGAGAAGATCGCGACCTGGTCCCGGACGATCATGAGCGTCGGGATCGAGCTGATCTGGAAGGCCGCGGCGAGCTCCTGCTGCGCCTCGGTGTCCACCTTGGCGAAGAGCAGGTCGGGGTTGGCCTCGGCGGCCTTCTCGTAGACCGGGGCGAACTGCAGGCAGGGACGGCACCAGCCCGCCCAGAAGTCGATCAGGACGAACGAGTTCTCGCTCACCGTCCGGTCGAAGTTCTCCTTGGTGAGTTCGACAGTAGCCACGGTTTTCCAGACCTCCACAGTGCGGTGCCGCTCGTTTCCCTGAGCTGCTTGTTCTCCCTGAACGAACGGCCGGCGCGAAGCATTCCTGACCGCGCCCGCGGACTGGATCCGCGGACTAGAACGGATGCCCGCCCGGGGTGGCGCGGAGCGTGGTCCAGCGCAGCTCGGTGAAGGCGTCGAGGTTCGCCTCGCCGCCGAACCGGGCGCCGGTGCCGGACGCGCCGACGCCGCCGAAGGGGGCCACGGCCTCGTCGTTCACCGTCTGGTCGTTGACGTGCGCGATCCCGACCGGGATCCGCCCCGCCAGGTCCAGCCCGCGCGCCGCGTCCCCGGTCACGATCCCGAGGGAGAGCCCGTAGGGGCCGGCGGAGGCCAGCTCCACGGCCTCGTCCTCCGTCGCGAAGGACCGTACGGGTGCCACGGGGCCGAAGACCTCCTCCGTGTAGGCCGGGCTGTCGTCCCCGGCGCCCGCCAGCACCGTCGGCCGGTAGAAGAGCTCCTCGTGGGCGCCGCCCGTGACGAGTTTGGCGCCCTGAGCGGTGCTGGCCTCGACCAGGCCGTGCACCCGGTCCAGCTGGGACCGGTCGATGAGCGGCCCCAGGTGCACCCGCTCGCGGTACGGGTCCCCGACCGCGAGTTCCTCCGCGCGCGCGGCGAGCCGCTCCACGTACTCGTCGTAGAGCGAGGCGTGCACGAGGTGCCGGCCGGCCGTCATGCAGATCTGGCCCTGGTGGAAGAAGGAGCCCCAGGAGGCCTGTGCGACGGCCGCCGCCACGTCGGCGTCGCGGAGCACGACGAGCGCCGAGTTCCCGCCCAACTCCAGGTGCGCCCGCTTGAGGTGACGGCCCGCCAGCTCACCGACCATGCGGCCGCTCGCGGTGGAGCCGGTGAACGACACGACCCTGACCAGGGGATCGGCGACCACCGCCGCGCCCGTCCCGGCGCCGCCGGGCAGGACGTGCAGCAGTCCGCCCGGCAGGCCGGCCGCGGCGAAGACGGCGGCGAGCGCGAGCCCGCCGCTGACCGCGGTACGGCGGTCCGGCTTGAGGAGCACCGCGTTGCCGAGGGCGAGCGCGGGCGCGACCGAGCGGATCGAGAGGATCAGCGGCGCATTGAAGGGGGCCACCACCCCCACGACACCGACCGGTTCGCGGCGGGTGAAGGACAGCCGCGGCGCCTCGCTCGGCAGCACCTGCCCGGCCGGGCGCGAGGCCAGGGCCGTGGCCTCGTAGCACTCCTGCGCGGCGACGTGCAGCTCGAAGTCGGCCTTGCCGGGGATCGATCCGGACTCCCGGACCAGCCAGTCCCGCAGCTCGCCGGCGTGGGCGGTGAACAGGTCACCGGCCCGGCGCAGCACGGCCGCCCGCTCCAGGTGGGTGGCCCGGGCCCAGTCCCGCTGGGCCGCGTGGGCCCGTACGGCCACCTCCGCCACATCGGCCGGGGCGGCCAGGTCGATGGTCGCGAGGGTCTGGCCCGTGGCCGGTTCGAGGACCGGGGCGGTGCCTCCGGTGAGGGTGGGTCCGTCCTGCCAGAGCGTCGGATCGAGGAGCGGCATGGCGCAGGGCCTCCGGATGCGGGGAGCGTGGCGCGGGGGGTGGCGGCAGCACGCGCCATCGTGCCACCCCACCGCACCGGGGGCATCAATTCTCTTCGCTTGCGGAACAGTTGGCGCCCGACTATGACCGGAAACGATCGCCATCCCGGAGTCGGGTCAGCACAGACTCAGCGCTCCAGAACGAGGGCGATCCCCTGCCCCACACCGATGCACAGGGCGGCGACCCCGGTCCCGGATCCGGCCGCCGCGAGCTGGTGCGCCACCGAACCGGCCAGCCGGGCGCCCGACGCACCGAGCGGGTGCCCGATCGCGATGGCCCCGCCGCGCGGGTTGACCACGGCCGGATCCAGCTCGGGCCAGGCGGCCAGGCATCCCAACGCCTGTGCGGCAAAAGCCTCGTTGAGCTCGAAGGCGGCCAGATCCGCGAAACCGCGGCCCGCCTTGGCGAGCGCGCGCTCGACGGCCTCCACCGGCCCCAGCCCGAAGAGCTGGGGCTCGATCCCGGTGACGGCCGACGCACTGATCCGGGCCAACGGCTCCCGGCCGGTGGCGGCGAGGCCCTCCTCGTCCGTCAACAGCAGTGCGGCGGCACCGTCGTTGAGCGGCGAGGCGTTGCCGGCCGTGACCGTGCCGGTGCCGTCGCTCCGGAAGGCGGGCTTCAGCCGGGCGAGCGCCTCGGGCGTGGAGCCCTCGCGGATGCACTCGTCGCGCACGAGGTCCACACCCGCGTACGGCACGACCTCGGCGTCGTACTGCCCGGCCGCCCAGGCGGCCGCCGCCTTGCGGTGGCTCTCCAGCGCGAAGGCGTCCTGCGCCTCGCGGGTGATGCCGTGCTTGTCGGCGACGAGCTCGGCTCCCTCGCCGAGGGAACCCGTCCACTCCGCCGGCATGCGGGGGTTGGTCATCCGCCAGCCGAGCGTGGTGGACCACATCTGCTGGTGCCCGGCGGGGAAGGCACGCTCCGGCTTCTGCACCACCCAGGGGGCCCGGCTCATGGACTCGACTCCCCCGGCGATGGCGACGGAGGCGTCGCCGAGCGCGATGGCGCGGGCCGCCTGGACGACGGCTTCGAGCCCGGAGCCGCACAGGCGGTTGACGGTCACCCCGGGCACGGTGACGGGGAGCCCGGCGAGCAGCACCGCCATGCGGGCCACGTCGCGGTTGTCCTCGCCCGCGCCGTTGGCGTCCCCGAAGACGACGTCGTCGATGCGGGCCGGATCCAGTGCGGGCGTACGGTCCACGAGCGCGCGCACCACGTGGGCGGCCAGGTCGTCGGGGCGGACCCCGGCGAGGGCGCCGCCGAACTTCCCGATCGGGGTGCGGACGGCGTCGACGACGTAGACGTCGCGGACGGTACGGATGCTCATGGAGTCCCTCCGGGGCGAACGGGAGGCGGCGCGGCACACCGACACCACTGTCCGGCCCGGCGCACGCTCCGCCCGCGCCCGGTGGGGCGCGCCCGAAGTCTCCGCCCCTCTGCCCCCGCTGTCAACGGCCCCCTGACCTCACCGGGCCCCCGACCTGCACCGACCGCGGCACCACTACCGGGGGCCGGCCAAATCCAGCCCCGCCGGCGTTTGAGGCGCGGGGTCTGGGGCGGAGCCCCAGGGGTCCGGCCGCAGCCCCCGGCCCTCGGGCGCTACCGGCCCGCCGCCGGGGTCCGGGCCGCAGCCCCGCGGAAACAGACCGGCCGGCTCACGTCGAGTCGCGCGGCACCGCCACCGCAGCCATCAGGTCACGCCTGCGCACCGCCGCCGCGGGCTCCCGTACCGCCTGGTCCACCAGCGCCGCCAGCTGCTCCCCCGTCGGCATCTCGATCTGCACCGTGCTGAGCCTCGGCCGCAGCAGCCGCCCGATCAGCAGGTCGTCCGCGCCCATGACGGCCACGTCCTGCGGCACCCGCAGCCCGACGTCCTGGAAGGCCCGCATCAGCAGCATCGCGTACTCGTCGTTGTACGCGAAGGCCGCCTCCAGGCCCAGCGACCCCCACCGCTCCGCCAGCTCCGCCGCCGATTCCTCCGAGTAGGCCATCCGCAGGGGGACGACCTCCGCCCCCGCCACGGACCGCGCCCCCGCCAGCCGGGGCGTGGAGAACAGGCCGAGCCCCTCCTCCTCCGGAACGACCACACCGATCCGCCGTCGGCCCCGCTCCACCAGGTGCTCCGCCGCCCGCGCGCCGACCTCCGCCTGGTCCATGACCAGCGCGTGCGCCCCGGGCACGGCCTCCGGCCCCATCGTCAGCACCGCGCGCGCCCCGGCCCGCTTCAGCGTCGCCACGTTGTGCGCCGACAGGGTGATCTCCCCGAGGGAGAGCACCGCGACCGGCCGCAGTTCTGCCCAGGCCCGTGCGGCCTCGTCACCGGTGAGGCCGAGGCTGCCGTACTGGACCACCGTGTAGTCCAGGGCGCGCAGCGCCCACTGCAACTCGTTGAGGAAGGTGCTGTACAGCGGCCCGATCGGCACGTGCGAGGTGGGCAGCAGCACGATGCGCGTGTGCCCGGCGCGCAGGCTGCGTGCGGCCGCGTGGGGGACGTAACCGAGCTCCTCGGCGGCCTCGCGCACCTTGCGGCGGGTCGGCTCGCTGATGCGTACGGCCTCCGCGTTGTTCAGGACGTACGAGACCGTCGCGCGCGACACTCCGGCGAGACGGGCGACGTCGGCGCTGGTCGGAACGGGCGGCTGCGACGGCGGTGTGGGGGGCTTCGATGACTGAGACATTGCCGTGGCATCTTTCCAGACCGTTTGTGCCCGGGGGCTAGCGGATGGCCGGAAACCAATGCTACACAGTGGTTACACGATTCACTGACACGTGTAACCAAGGCGTCACCCGGGCTTCACCAAGGGTGTCTCCCCACGTGCCGGTGACGTGCCCCGCCGTGCCGCCGCCCTGCCGCGTTCCGTCGCACCCCCGCCGTCGCGACAGGGCGGCGCGCACTCCTCCCCGCACCCCTCAGCACCCTCCCCAACCCCTCGTTCCTTCCCTCAACTGCCCAGGAGGGCACCGTGGCCCTTTCCTCCCCCGGCACCGGCACCACCGCCGCCACCGACACCTCCGCCCCCGCCTCCCGGCGCGGCCTGCTCCCCTTGCTGCTCGTCGGCAACGGCGCCATGTACGCCCTCTACATCGGCGTCGCCGGCGTGCTCCTCGCCCTCCAGGTCGAAGACATCGACGCGGCGAACAAGGTCTCCAACTTCGGCCTGATCGCGGGGGTCTCGGCGATCTTCGCGACGGTCTTCAACCCCGTCGCGGGCGCCCTGTCCGACCGCAGCGGACGGCGCAACCCCTGGATCCTGGGCGGCGGACTCGCCGCGATACCGGCGATGTTCCTGCTCGGCGTCGCGGACACGATCCTGCTCATCACCATCGCCTGGTGCCTCGGCCAGGCAGTGATGAACATCTACCAGGCCGCCATCACCTCCGTGGTCCCCGACCGGGTACCGATGAGCGCCCGCGGCAAGGCCTCCGCCGCCGTCGGCCTCGGCCTTCCGCTGGGCTCCACCATCGGCGCCCTGATCGGCGCGGCCTTCTCGGACGACTACCGCACCGGCTACCTGATCTTCGGCGCGCTCGTCGCCGGCGCCGCCGTCCTGTTCACCGCCTGCACCCGCGAGGAGCGCCGCCCGGCCAAGCCCTCCCTGCCGGTCAAGGCCCAACTGGCCGCCTTCGCGAGCGCACTCAACGACCACGACTTCCGCTGGGCATTCATCGGCCGGGCCCTGCTGGTCCTCGGCTACTTCGCGGTGAGCGGCTACCAGCTGTACATCCTCCAGGACCACACCGCGCTGCCCGCCGGTATGAAGCCGGAGGCGGCCGTAGCGATCATGATGCCGCTGACGAGCGTGGCGATGGTCGTCTCCACCGTCCTCGGCGGATGGCTCTCGGACAAGTACGACCGCCGCAAGCTCTTCGTCGGCGCCTCCGCCCTGCTGTCCGCCATCGCTCTGGTGATCCCCGCCCTGTCGACCAGCTGGACGGCCATGCTGGCCTTCGCCGTGATCAACGGCCTCGCGTTCGGCTGCTACATGGCCGTGGACACCGCCCTGGTCACGATGGTCCTCCCCAAGGCCGAGGACGCCGCCCGCGACATGGGCGTACTGAACATCGCCAACGCCGGCCCCCAGATCGTCGCCCCCTTCATCGCCTCGGTGATCGTGTCCCTGAGCGGCGGCTACACGGCCCTGTTCATCACGGCCGCCGCCCTGGCGGTGGCCGGCGCCCTGGCCGTCAAGCCGATCCGCAGCGTCCGCTAGGACCGCCGCGCTCCCCCACCACTCACCCTTGCTTCGAAAGGCACCACAGTGCAGCTCCACACCCACACCTGGGGCGAAGGCGACCGCATCGCCCTCCTGATCCACGGCATCATGGCCGACCACCGCACCTGGCGCCGGGTCGGCCCCGCCCTGGCCGATCGCGGTTACCGCGTCATCGCCGTGGACCTGCGCGGCCACGGCGCCAGCGGCCGGGGCGAGTACAGCCCGGAGGCCTTCGCCGACGACGTGGCCGAAACGCTCCCGACCGGCGCCGAACTCGCCATCGGCCACTCCCTCGGCGGCCTCACCCTCGCCAAGGCGGTCGACCGCCTGAAGCCGCAGCGCGCCGTGTTCTCCGACCCCGCCTGGCACCTGGCGGAGCTCGGCGAGGGCTTCGGCCCCGAGATGTTCGCCCAGTTCAAGTCCGCCCCCAAGGAGCAGATCCAGGCGATGAACCCGCGCTGGGAGGAGGCCGACGTGGACATCGAACTGGCCACCCTGGCCGTCTGGGACGAGGCGACCGCCCTGAGCCTGGCTCCGCTGATGGGCGCGGACCTGCTGCCGGCCGCGCCGGTGGTCCCGTCCCTCGTCCAGCTGGCGGACCCGAGCTTCCTGATCTCCCCGGAGCGCGCGGCGGTCCTCAGGGAACGCGGCTTCGAGGTCCGCTCGGTCACCGGCGCCGGCCACACGATCCACCGCGACGACTTCGACGGCTTCATGGCATCACTGGAGGGCTGGATCTAGAGCCGCACGCCCGTGTACACGGGGTCCCCGGGGATGGCCGCCGCTCCCCGGCGGCTCCGCACCGGGGAGAACCCGCCGAAGCAGGCACGGGCATCCCCGACAAGGCCGCCCCTCCCCCCACTTCCCCCCGGCCATTCCCCGGGGGGATCCCGGAAGTCTTGTGTTGTTCCGTGGTGGGACGGTCCGTCAAGGGTGGCCGAAGGCCATCGCGGAGCGACGCGACGCAGGAGCGCCCTTGACGGACCGTCCCACCACGGAAGGACGCTCGACTGCCGGGACGCCGCCCGGCACCCCTCGCAGCCACCGACCCGCCCGCAGCACGGCCCACCCCCGTCACCACCCGCCCACCCGGTAACCTCGCCCGAATGACGGCACTTTCGCACCAGAGCAACCCCAGCAACGGTCAAGTCGAGCAGCCCGGACGCGACGGCGTCACCGCGACGGCCGAGGCCGATCCGAACGCCATCGGGCCGGTGCAGACCTCGTACGCTCCCGATCGCGACGGGGATCCCGATCCCGGTGAAATCGTGTGGACCTGGGTCCCGTTCGAAGAAAACGACGGGCGGGGCAAGGACCGGCCGGTGCTCGTCGTCGCCCGGGAAGCGAGCGGCACGCTCCTGGCCGTACAGCTGTCCAGCAAGCGGCACGACCACGACCGCGAGTGGGTCCCCATCGGCACCGGGCCGTGGGACAGCGCGGGACGGGAGTCCTGGGTGGACGTGGACCGGGTGCTGCGCGTACACGAGGACGGCATGCGCCGCGAAGCGTGCGCGCTGGACCGGACCCGATTCCAGCTGGTCGTCGACCGACTCCGCGAGCGCTACGGCTGGCGCTAGGGGGTGTCCGCAAAGTCCCGCCTGCCCCGCGGGCGGCCGGCGGGACTTTGCGGACACCCCCTAGCCGTCAACGGCGGCTACGCCACCGGAAGCCGGTCCACCACGGGAAGCCGGTCCACCACGGGAAGCCGCTCCGCCACCGGAAGCCGCTCCGCCAGCACCGCCAGCCCCCGCCTCAGCCGGCGGAAGTAGGTGGCACGGCTGAGGTGCACCTCCCGGGCGGCCTGCGGATGGGTACGGGGCCGCCCGCTCAGGTAGTACGCGCGCAGGATGGCCCCCGCCTCGGCGTCGGCGGGGGCGTCGGCCAGCGCCAGTTCCAGTACGGCGTTGTCCAGCCAGTCGCGCAGGGCCTGCGCGCTGCCCAGCCCCGTGCGGCCCAGCAGCGGGCTGCGGGCCAGGGCCCGCGGGTCGCGGACACGCGCCAACGCCCAGGCAACGGCGTCCGAGGCCCCCACACCGGAGCCATCCGCCCCCGACGCACCCGCACCACCCCCACCCCCACCCGGCGCAAGCGTCCGCATCCAGGCCGAGAGCCCATCCGGGGTGAAGTCGTGGCTGTAGACCTCGGGCCGCCGCCCGCAGCGGTAGAAGTCGTCGCGGATGCCGCCGTGCGGGCGGAAGCTCAGCGCGCGCAGCAGCGTCTGGTAGTCGGGGCTGGCCGTCGACACCACCAGGTGTCCGGCGCGCACCGCCTGCCCCAGGATGTCCCGCAGGATCTGCGCGTGGGCGACCGGGTCCGCCGCGTACGCGGCTCCGAGGAACAGCCCGCCAGAGTCGCCGCGGGCGCCGTCCAGGAGGCCGGTGGCGTGCTGCTGGAGAAGGGGTTCGATACCGGCCTGCGTGCCCCGCGCGACGGGCAGCAGCGCGGCCAGCCCCACGGGCCGGCCGTCGCGGTCGCGGGCCAGCCGGAAGGCGGCGGGGCCGGCCGCGTCCAGCCACTGGCCGGTGATCCGCTCGCAGCGCCGTACGTCGAACCCCCCGCGCACCGCCCATCCGCGCATCAGCCGGCCGATGTCCTCGGTCTCCCCTGTACGGGCGGGTCCGATCGCGGCGGAGTCCTCGGCGGGCGGGAACAGCGAGCCGCGCAGGGTCGGGTCGCCGGACAGGAACAGGCCCTGTTCCACCAGCCGGGCCCGCTCCCGCGGGTCGTGGCGTTCGGTCAGCAGGGCCCGCCGGTAGTCGGCGGCGCGGCCGCGGAGCCCTTCGTGGTGCTGCGGGCGCCGCCACTGGTAGGCGAGTTCGAACAGGGTGCGGAAGGGCTCGCGGACCGCCAGCCCGAGCCGTTCCCGGCGTACGAGGCTCAGCCCGGCCAGCGCCGAGAACAGTTCCGGGCCGCCGCTCAGCAGCCGCTCGTCCCCGGCCCGTACGGTCGCCAGCAGGCGCAGCGCGTGCCGCCAGCGCCCGCCCCCTCCGGCAGGGCCGGCCGCCGGGCGTTCGCGGTCCAGCCGGAGCAGCACCTCCTCGGTCATGGCGTCGGCGACGGCCCCGGGTGCGTCGGCCGGGGTGCCCGCGAGCAGCGTCCGGGCGGCCAGCTGGGCCAGCAGCGGGTTCCCGCCGGCCAGCCGGACCGCCAGAGCCACCGCCTCGGGGTCCTCCAGACCGTTCGCACGCACCTGGGTCTCGACGGCCGCCGCCCGCGCAGGTCCGAGGGTCAGGGTGGTCAGGGGCCGGTCCGTCCAGCCCGCGGCGGCCCGCAGGGGCCGCCGGCCGACCAGCAGCAGCGGCCTGACCGGTCCGGGCGTCCCGGCCAGGTGGTCCTCGAGGGCGGCGGCGACGGCCTCGGGATGCCCCGGACCGTCCACGCTGTCGACGAGCAGCGGCCCCGCACCGGGCCCGGCCGCCAGCGCGGCGCGGACGTGGGAGGCCGCCTGCCCGGCCCGTAGCCCGGCCAGGTCCACGGCATCCGCGACGGGCAGCCGCCGGGCCAGCCGGGACTTGCCGCTGCCGAGCGCCCCGCCGAGGTGAACGGGCGGCCCGGCCTCCAGGGCGGCCCGCAGCGCCGCGAGCTCCTCGCCCCTCTCCCCCGGTCTCTCCCCGGACCTCTCTCCGGGCCCCTCCCCGGGCCCCTCCCCAGGCCCCTCCCCGGACCTCTCCTCGGATCTCTCCACGCTCTTCCGACTCTCCACGTTCTCCCGGCCCTCCACGCTCGCCCGGGACGATACCGACCCGGCGTTCGACCTGGTCAGCAGCTAACCGGCCGTTCGCTGGCCGGAGTTGAGACCACGGTGAGACTGTCCGGCCGCGCCGCGCGGCTACTGTCGAGCCGACCGCGGGCCCGGCGGCACCCTCCTTCCCGGTTCAACCAACCGAACCCCTCTTCCGAAAGGAGCCACGCGTGAAGCTGGCTCGATGGCTCTCCGCCGCTGCCGCCGCCGTGTTCACCGTCACGGCACTCTTCGCCTCCCCGGCGGCCGCCTCCCCGGCCGCCGCCACGTCCACCTCGGCCGCAACCTCGGCCCCGACCGCCCCCAAGTACTTCACCGGCACCGGCTACGGCCCGTACAACATCGCCGTCGACGGCGCCTGGAACAGCGCCTACGGCCAGGCCGTGGGCGAGGGCTACGAGACGTTCCGCTGCTCCAGGACCAACGGTCCACGGGCGATGCCGATCGGCGGCAACGGCTACTACCAGGTGCTCGTGGAGATCTACTGCAACCCGGCGCCGCCGGCCGGATCCGGGCAGATCGTCGGCGTGCATTCCGGCAAGTGCCTGGACGTCAAGGCCGCGGGCACCAAGGACGGCACCCCGATCCAGATCTACGACTGCAACGGCACGGACGCCCAGGCCTGGAAGCTGGAGAGCGACGGTACGGTCCGCGCGCTCGGCCGGTGCATGGACGTCCAGTTCGCCAAGACCGAGAACGGTGCGCTGATCGGGCTCAACTCCTGCCACCAGGGCCTGAACCAGAAGTGGGAGGCGATCCCGGGCGGTCTGCTGCGCAGCGTCCACTCGGGCAAGTGTCTCGACGCACTGGGCTGGGCCACCGGCAACGGCGCCCGTGTCGGCCTGTGGGACTGCAGCCCGACGCACACCAACCAGCAGTGGCGGGGCAGCGCGCTCGGCACCTGATCCGGGCGGGGGCCGGGGGCTCCGGCCCCCGGCCCCGGCATGCGCTCCCGACTGGTTACTCACTGGTAGCCAAGCTCCCACCGGGTGCTGTACGTTCCCTCCCGTCACCGGAACGTCAACGTCAACGTCAACGTCATCGACGAGTGAGGCGGCCGTCCATGGCGGACCACGATCTGTCGGGCTTCGAGCACGGCGCGTTCACCCACGAGGGCAGCACGCGTCCCGTCCTGCGCCGCGGCAGCGGGCCCGCGGTGATCGTGATGGCGGAGATTCCCGGGATCACCCCGAAGGTGCTGGAGTTCGCCGAGCGGGTGGCCGCGCTGGGCTGCACCGCCGTGCTCCCGGTGCTGTTCGGCACGCCCGGCCACGACCCCCACCCCACGGCCCACGGCCTGGCGCGGGGTGCGCTGTACACCGCATCCAGCCTGTGGAACGTATGCGTGAGCCGGGAGTTCAGCATCCTGGCCACCGGCCGGAGCTCGCCCGTCGTGAACTGGCTGCGCGCGCTGTCCGCGTACGAGCACCAGCGCTGCGGCGGCCCGGGGGTGGGCGCCGTCGGCATGTGCCTGACCGGCGGCTTCGCCCTCGCCATGGCCGTCGACGAGCACCTCCTCGTGCCCGTCCTGTCGCAGCCGTCCCTCCCCCTGGGGATCACCGCCCGCCGGCGCGACGGCATCGACATCTCCCCGGAGGACCTCGCCACCGTCCGGGGACGCTGCGAGCGCGAGGGCCTGCAGGTGGTGGGGCTGCGCTTCAGGAGCGACCGGCTCACGCCCGGCGCCCGTTTCGCGTTCCTGCGCCGCGAGCTCGGTGACGCCTTCGTCGCCGTCGAGCTGGAGGACGAGGACGCCAACCCCGAAGCCGTGCTGCCGCCGCACTCCGTCCTCACCGAGCATCTCGTCGACCGGCCCGGTGAGGCCACCCGAGCGGCGCTGGACCAGGTGCTCGACCTCCTGCGGACCCGCCTGCTCCCGGGCCCGGCCTAGACCTGTCCCTGCCCCCTACTCCTCCCCCACCCCGGCCAGCACCCGCTCGAAGGCCTCCCGCGTCTCAGGCTTGCGGTCCAGCACCCCGAACACCACCCGCTCGAACACACCGGCGAACGGTCCCGCCAGCAGGCCGCGGAAGGCCTCCGCCACCTGGGCGGGTTCGTTCTGGAAGACCCCGCACCCCCAGGCCCCCAGCACCAGCCCCCGGTACCCGTGCAGCGCCGCCACCTCCAGGACCAGCCGGGCGCGGCGCTCGAGGGCGCCGGGGATCTCGGGCACCCGGTCCGGCTCCTGGCGGCGGATGGTGCCCGCATTCGGGGCCGGAGAGGTGAGGAATCCCGCCCGGAAGGGGGTGTCCAGCAGCTCGCCCCGGTCGTCGCGGAAGACGGGGACCCCGGGCGAGTGAATCACCCGGTCGGTGTAGAAGGTGCTGACCTCGGCGCGGTGGACCGCGTAGTACTCCGGGGCCTCCAGGAGGGTCTCGTACAGCGCCGATGCGCGGCAGAGGGCCTCCTCCTGGGCCTTGGCCCCGCGTACGTAGCCGCCCCCGGGATTCCGGGCCGAAGCGAAGTTCAGGACGGCCACCGAAACGGTCCCGGAGTCCTCCGGATACTCCCCGGCGAGCCTGCGGGCGGCGACCGTGCTGCTCTCGCCGGTGACCTCGACGACGGTCCGGCGGGCGTCCCGCGCGTCCGGCTCGCCTGGAATCACCCGCTTTGGCCCATATATCCTGGTTCCTGCCTTGGCCTCCGCCACGGCGGCGGCGAGCGACACCCGCCGTCCCGCCCGCGTCCGGTAACCGCCGGCCGCCACGATGTCCGCATTCTCCCGCGCGATCTCGCGCAATCTGCCGCTCATACGGCGATCCTCGGCGCTCCGGCAGGGCGCCCGCAAAGGATTTGTGCCCCAAGGGACGGGTAGGCACGGGTGATGTCACAGCCGATGTCACAGTCGACGACACGAGACGAGGGCCCCGTCGTGCCCATGGACTCACTCACCCCACTGACCGAAGCCACAGCCGAAGAGTTGATACACGGCATCTGCTTCAAGACCGGCCCGCCCCGCCTGCTGGGCGCGGAGCTCGAATGGCTGGTGTTCGACGCCGAACGACCCGGCCGGCCCGTTCCCCAGGACCGCCTGGCCGCCGCGCACGACGCGGCCCGCGCCCTGCCCCTCGGTTCCCGCGTCACCGTCGAGCCCGGCGGTCAGCTGGAGCTCAGCTCGGCCCCCGCCACCTCCCTCACCGGCTGCATCGACGGACTCCAGTCCGATCTGGCCGCCGTCCGGGAGGCCCTGCGCCCCCAGGGGCTGGAGCTGCGCGGACTCGGCCAGGACCCGCGGCGGCCGCTGCGGCGGATGCTGGCCAGCCCGCGGTACGAGGCCATGGAGACCTACTTCGACCGCACCGGCCCGGCCGGGCGGGCCATGATGCGCGCCTCGGCCTCCGTGCAGGTCTGCGTGGACGCCGGTCACGAGGAGCCCGGCCCGCTGGGTCACGGCAGGCGCTGGCGCCTCGCCCACCTCCTCGGTGCGGTGCTGGTCGCCGCCTTCGCCAACTCCCCCGCGCACGAAGGACCGTACGCCGGCTGGCGGTGTGCCCGCCAAGGGGTCTGGAGCGACCTCGACACCCGGCGCTCGCTCGCCCCGCCGCTGGAGGCGGAGCCGCGCGGCGCGTGGACCCGGCAGGCGCTGGACACCGAGGTGATGTGCGTGCGGGCGCCCGAGGAGGGCGCACCGTGGGTGGTGCCGCGCGGGCTGACCTTCCGCGACTGGGTGCGCTCCGGCGGCGGACACCGGCCGCCGACCGCCGCCGACCTCGACTACCACCTGACCACGCTCTTCCCGCCGGTACGGCCCCGGGGCCACCTGGAGCTGCGGATGATCGACGCACAGCCGGGCGAGGACGGCTGGCTGGTCCCGGTGGCCGTCGTGCACGCGCTGTTCGACGACCCGGAGGCCGCGGAGACCGCCTACCGGGTGGCGAAGGGACTGGCCGACTCCTACGGCGCCCGGCCCGCGCCGCGCAATCCGCTCTGGCGGTCCGCCGCCCGTGACGCCCTGTCCGACCCGGAGCTGCGGTCCGCGGCCCGCACCTGCTTCCGGGCCGCGCTCTCGGCGCTGCCCCGGCTGGGAGCCGGCGGCCAGGTCGTCGACACCGTCGGCGAGTTCACCGAGCGCTACGTGTCCCGCGGCCGCTGTCCGGCCGACGACCGGACCGGACCGCAGCACCCGCAGGCACCGGAACACGGGCACCCACAGGCCCGCCCGTCGGTGCGTCCGCACCCGCGAACCCGACCGCAGCCGGCCGGCGAGGAGGCCCGCTCATGACCGCCGAACCGGAGCTCCTGCGCGAGCGGGCCGCCGCCGCCCTGACCGCGGCGCGCGTCCGCACGGCCGGACTCACCGACGCCGTCAGCGAGGCGGAACTGACCGCCCAGCACTCCCCCTTGATGTCCCCGCTGGTCTGGGACCTCGCGCACATCGGGAACATGGAGGAGCTCTGGCTGCTGCGGAACGTCGCGGGCCGCGAGTCCATGCACCCCGAGATGGACCCGCTCTACGATGCGTTCGAGCATCCCCGTGCGGAGCGCCCGAAGTTGCCCCTGCTGAGCCCCGACGAGGCCCGTCGGTACGCCGCCGAGGTGCGCGGCCGGGTCTTCGACCTCCTCGACCGCACCCCCCTGGAGGGAACGGCCCTGCTGGACGGCGGCTACGCCTTCGGGATGATCGCCCAGCACGAACAGCAGCACGACGAGACGATGCTGATCACCCATCAACTGCGGCAGGGCGCTCCGGTGCTCGCGGCGCCCGACCCGGATCCCCCGCAGGGACCGCCGCCGGCGGCGGCCGAAGTGCTCGTACCCGCGGGCCCGTTCACGATGGGCACCTCAGCCGAGCCCTGGTCCCTGGACAACGAGCGGCCCGCGCACGTGCGCGAGGTCGAGGCGTTCTGGATCGACACCGTCCCGGTGACCAACGCCGCGTACCAGGAGTTCATCGCGGACGGCGGCTACCGCGAGGAGCGGTGGTGGGAGGCGCCCGGCTGGGCGGAGATCCGCCGGCACGGGATCGAGGCCCCGCTGTTCTGGCACCGCGAGGGCGGCGGCTGGCTGCGCCGCCGCTTCGGGGTCACGGAGCCGGTGCCGGGGGACGAGCCGGTGCTGCACGTGAGCTGGTACGAGGCCGACGCGTACGCCCGCTGGGCGGGGCGGCGGCTGCCGACCGAGGCGGAGTGGGAGAAGGCGGCCCGCCACGATCCGGCGGCCGGGCGTTCCACCCGCTACCCGTGGGGCGACGCGGACCCCACTCCCGCGCACGCCAACCTCGGCCAGCGCCACCTGCGGCCGGCCGCGGCGGGCTCCTATCCGGCCGGGGCCTCCCCGCTCGGGGTGCGCCAGCTCATCGGCGACGTGTGGGAGTGGACGGCTTCGGACTTCCTCCCCTACCCCGGTTTCCGGGCGTTCCCCTACCGCGAGTACTCGGAGGTGTTCTTCGGCCCGGAGCACAAGGTGCTGCGCGGCGGCTCCTTCGCCGTGGACCCCGTGGCCTGCCGGGGCACCTTCCGCAACTGGGACCTGCCGGTGCGCCGGCAGATCTTCTCCGGGTTCCGGACCGCGCGCGGCGCCGCCCCCGCGGGCTCCACAGGTTCCGCAGGCCCCGCGGGCTCCGCCGGGCAGGCCTGATGTGCCGTCATCTCGCCTACCTCGGGGCCCCCGTGAGCCTCGGCCGGGTCCTGAGCGACCCCGAGCACTCGCTGGTCCGGCAGTCGTGGGAGCCGCGCCGCCAGCGCCACGGCACGGTCAACGCCGACGGCTTCGGCGTCGGCTGGTACGCGGAGGGGGACCCGGTGCCCGCCCGCTACCGCCGGGCCGGGCCGATCTGGGGCGACCTGACCTTCAGCGACCTCGCCCGGGTGGTCCGCAGCGGGGCCGTGCTGGCCGCCGTACGGGACGCCACGCGGCCCGGGGCGGACGGGGAGGCGGCGGCCGCGCCCTTCGCGGAGGGGCGGTGGCTGTTCAGCCACAACGGCATGCTGCGGGACTGGCCGGACTCCGTGGCCCCGGTCGCCGCCGGGCTGCCGCCACAGGAACTGCTGTCGCTGGCCGCCCGTACGGACTCGGCGCTGATCTGGGCGCTGGTCCTGCACCGGCTCCGATCGGACCCGGGCCCGGAGCCGGACCTCGGCGCGGCGCTGGCCGGCGCGGTGGGGGAGCTGGCCGGGGCCTCACCCGGATCCCGGCTGAACCTGCTGCTGACCGACGGCCGGGCCGTCGCGGCGACGGCCTGGGGGGATTCCCTGTGGTACCTGGCCGACGCGGCGGCGCGGCGCACGGTGGTCGCCTCGGAGCCCTACGACGACGACCCGCGCTGGTGCGAGGTACCCGACCGGACCCTGCTGACCGCCACCCGCACCCAGGTCGACCTCACGCCGCTGAAGGCGACCCCGGCCGGGCCACCGCCCGCACCGGAGAACGCACCGCATGCACCGCACGCACGGCCCGCACCGCACCAAGGAGACGAAGGCCAGTGAACGACTTCCAGCTGACCCGCACCCTCGACGAGCACGCCGCCGAGACGGCGCTGAGCGCGGACGTCCGCGACGGGCTGACCCGGTCCCCCAAGTCGCTGCCGCCGAAGTGGTTCTACGACGCACGGGGCAGTGAACTCTTCGAGGAGATCACCCGGTTGCCCGAGTACTACCCGACGCGCGCCGAGCGGGAGATCCTGCTCGAACGGGCCCGGGAGATCGCCTCGGTGAGCGGGGCCCGCACCCTGGTGGAGCTCGGTTCCGGCTCCTCGGAGAAGACCCGGCACCTGATCGAGGCGCTGCCCGCGCTGGACACGTACGTACCGGTGGACGTGAGCGAGAGCGCGCTGGCCGGGGCAGCGAAGACCCTGCTGGAGGAGCATCCGGGGCTGCGCGTGCACGCGTTGCTGGCCGACTTCACCCGCGCGCTGCGGCTGCCGGACTCCCCCGGGCCCCGGCTGGTGGTGTTCCTGGGCGGCACGATCGGGAACCTGCTGCCGGCGGAGCGGGCCGTGTTCCTGGCGGACGTACGGGCGATGCTGTCGCCCGGGGACGCGCTGCTGATGGGGACGGACCTGGTGAAGGACCCGGCCGTGCTGGTGGCGGCGTACGACGACGCCCAGGGGGTGACGGCCGAGTTCAACAGGAACGTGCTGTCCGTGGTGAACCGGGAGTTGGGCGCGGACTTCCACACCGCCGACTTCGCGCACGTAGCGGTGTGGAACCGGGAGCACGAGTGGATCGAGATGCGGCTGCGGGCCCGGAGGCAGGTGGTGGTGAAGGTCCGGTCGCTGGATCTGGAGGTGCCCTTCGAGGAGGGCGAGGAGATCCTGACGGAGATCTCGGCGAAGTTCCGTCAGGAAGGCATCCGCAGAGAACTCGCCTCTGCCGGGCTGGAGTTGACCCATTGGTGGACGGACGCGGCGGGCCGCTTCGCCCTGTCGCTGTCGGTGGCGGACGGCATCGGCGCGGACGGCTGGGAGGGCACGCCGGACAGCAGTGGCGCCACCGCCGGTGACACGGACACCGGTTCGGCGAGCACGGCCGCCTGAGCCGCGGCCGCGAGGTCCCGCCGGTGCGCGTACCGGCCCGGCGGGATCCGCGGCAGCAGCCGCACCTCGGCGCGCACCCCGCGGGCCCGCGCGATCCGCCACAGCGAGGCGGTCAGCGGATCGTCCCCGACGAAGGCGGGCGCCCCGGCCGGCCCCCCGTCGTCGAGCAGGTAGCTGATCCGTACGGGCTGTACGGGCACCCGCGCGTCCAGCGCCGCCTGGAACGCGGCGCGGCGGAAGGGGCCCTGCGCGCGCCCGCACCAGGTGGAGCCCTCGGGGTAGACGGTGACGCGGTCCCCGTCGAGCAGGGCCCGGGTGAGCAGGCCGACGGTGGCGGGCAGGCCGCGGAGCCGGTCGCGTTCGATGAAGAGGGTGCCGGCCTGCCGGGACAGCGGTCCGAGGACCGGCCAGCTGCGGATGTCGCTCTTGGCCAGCATCCGGGAGGGCAGGACGGCGGCGACGAGCGGGATGTCCAGCCAGGAGATGTGGTTGGCGACGATCAGCCGGCCGCCACCGGGGCCGGGGCCCGGTGGCGGGCCTGGGGCCCCGTGCACGGTGATCCGCAGGCCGAAGGCGCCCAGCAGGGCGGCCGCCCAGGCCCGTACCAGCACGTGCCGGGCCCGCTCCGGCAGCAGCCGCAGCGGCGGGGCGCCCAGGATCCCGAGCAGGATCAGGGCGACGGCGACGGCGAGCCGCAGGACCGCGCGCGGCACGCTCGCGGTGCGCCCCTGGTGGCCGGCGCAGTCCGCGGGGGTGCAGGGCGAGGTGGGGAGCCAGGCGCTCATGCGGACGGGGCGAGCGAGAGGAAGTGCTTGAGGTAGCGGGGGTTGGTCCGCCGCAGGGAGAGCAGGACGTACAGGTCGGCGCAGCCGAACTCGGCGTCCAGGGCGGGCTCGCCGCAGACCCAGGCGCCGAGGCGCAGGTAGCCGCGCAGCAGCGGGGGCAGCTCCATCCGGTCGGGGAACTCGATGCCCTCGGGGCTCCAGGGGAGGTGCGGGGTGACCCGGTACTCGACGGGGGCGAGGCTGCGGGTGAGGACGTTCTCCCGGGTGGCGGCGGCCAGCACCCCGCCGTCGGAGAGCGGTATGGAGCAGCAGCCGGCGAGCCAGTTGTGCCCGGAGCGGTCCATGTAGCGGGCGAGGCCGGCCCAGATGAGGGCGATGACGGCGCCGTTGCGGTGGTCGGGGTGGACGCAGGAGCGGCCCACCTCGACCAGGTCGGGGCGGATGGCTGCGAGCGCGGAGAGGTCGAACTCGCCCTCGGAGTAGAGGCGTCCGGCGACGGCGGCGCGCTCGGGGGGCAGCAGCCGGTAGGTGCCGACGACCTGCCCGGTCTCCTCGTCCAGGACGAGGAGGTGGTCGCAGTAGGCGTCGAAGGCGTCGGAGTCCAGGCCCGGCTCGGGGCCGTCGAGGCGGGCGCCGAGCTCCCCGGCGAAGACCTGGTGGCGCAGCCGCTGGGCGGCGCGCACCTCGTCCTCGTTGCGGGCGAGGCGGACGGCGTAGTGGGGTGCGGGGGCGTCCGCCGCCTGCGGGGCGGGCCCCGGGTCGGAGGAGAGGACAGAGGCGGAGGAGAGGACCGGGGCGGGGGCAACGGCGGAGGCGGGGGGAGCGACCGAAGCGGCGGGAGCGACCGAAGCGACGGGAAGGACGGACGGGGACAGGGGGGCGATGGTCATGACGGCTCCTGGTCCGGCACGGGAAGCCAGGCCGGCAGGTGTGTGGCCTGGCTTCTTTACTTCTTCCGTGACCGGCTGGATTCGACATGGCCGCTTCGCGGCCCTCGGATGTGCGGAGGCTGAACTCGGCGGGCGGCCCCTCCGGGGCGCTGTCCCGCCCGCCCCGTCCTCCCCTCGGGCCCCGGGGTCAGCGGTCGGAGCTGAGGACCTTGCTGATGGTGTCGGAGGCCGCCTTCGCGGCCTGCTGGGGGTTCTGGCCGGTGAGGACGGCCGTCATGAAGGGCTTGATGGGGTTCTGGGCCTCGACCTCGGCCCAGCGGGGGGACTGCGGGGTGGCGCGGCCCTGGGCGGCGCCGGGGGCCATCGCCGTGGCACCCTCGTTGCCCTCGACGATGTGCGCGAGGGTGGTCTTGTTGGGTACGTAGCTCATCTCGCGGGCGAGCTCGGTCTGCCACTTCTCGCTGACCAGGGCCGTGATCACGTCGA
Organism: Streptomyces sp. TBY4; assembly: GCF_024213195.1. Taxonomy (GTDB): domain Bacteria; phylum Actinomycetota; class Actinomycetes; order Streptomycetales; family Streptomycetaceae; genus Streptomyces. The sequence continues at coordinate 374,209 of NZ_JANAVF010000001.1, forward strand.
CGGCCTGTCTGCGCTGCTTCGTCTTCTCGGGGATGATCAGGTCCGAGCCTCCGGTGAAGACCGAGCCCACCTTGTCGGCGGTCTTGCCGGGGATCGGGAAGAAGCCGAGCTTGCCCTTGAGCTCCGGGTTCGCGGCCTCGATGGCGGCGGCCTGGCCGGGCGGGGCGATGATCTGGGCGATCCCGCCGCGGGCGAAGACGTCGGACTGCGGGGGCGTCTCCTCGTCGGCGTCCTTGGGGCCGTCGCCGAGGGCCTGGAGCTGCTTGTAGAACTCCATTCCCGCCAGGGCCTTCTCCTCGTCGAGGGCGCCGAGCCACTGGCCGCTGCTCTCGACGGCGAGTTCGCCGCCCTCGTCCCAGACGAACCCCGCGAGGACGTACCAGTTCTGCCCTGCGAGGTAGATGCCCTGCTGGGTGCCCTTGTCGAGCTTCTGCGTGGCCTGGATCCATTCCTGGCGGGTCTTGATCGGCGCCTTGACCCCGGCGTTCGCGAAGAGGTCCTTGTTGTAGATCACCACGCGGTTGGCGGCGTACCACGGGACGCCGAACTGGGCACCGCGGACCTTTCCGGGCTCGGAGAGACCCTTCAGCCAGTCCTTGCCGTCCCACTCGCGCAGGGCCTCCAGGGTGAGTTCGGAGACTCCGCCGCCCTCCACGTACTGGGCGACCTGGGTGTTGCCCACCTCGATGACGTCGGCGCTCTCCTCGCTCTTGCCCGCCAGGACGGCGTTGACCTTGTCCCCGATGCCCTTCCACTCCTGGATCTTCACTTCGAGGTCCACGCCCGGGTGTTCCTTCTCGAAGGTGGTCGTGAACTTGCCTATGAACTCCTCGGAGGCGCTGCCCTTCATCAGCCAGAGCGTCACCTTCTGCGCACCTCCGCCCGACCCGGTGAGACTGCAGCCGGTGAGGGCAGTCGCGGCCGCGAGCGCGGTGGACACGGCGAGGAAGCGCATCTTCACGAGGGGTCACCTTCTGGGGATAGGTCTCAGATGGCTTGAAATTGGCATAGACCAATGGGTGGGTCAAGGGGGTATCGCTATGGATTGTTCACGCAAAGTTCGCGGATCCGGACTTACTGGGGCACCGTAGAACAAGGCAACAGCCGCCCAGTGTCGGGAGACCCCCATGTCCAATCACACGTACCGGGTGACCGAGATCGTGGGCACGTCCCACGAAGGCATCGACCAAGCCATCCGCAACGGCATCGCCCGCGCGGGCGAAACGCTGCACAACCTGGACTGGCTGGAAGTCGTGCAGATCAGGGGCCACATCGAGAACGGCGAGATCGCGCACTACCAGGTGGGGATCAAGGTCGGCTTCCGCCTCGACGCCGAGGCCTGAGCACGTCGCCCCACCGCCCCGCCCTGCCCCTCCCCGGGTCGCTACGGGACTCCCGGGCCCCCTCGGGAGTCCGCGGGGCTCAGGTGCGCCCCTCGCCCTCCTGTGCGTCCTTGAGCTCCGGAGCGTCCGCCGCCCAGTCCGCCAGGACCACCCGGAAGCCCGCCGCGCGCGCCGCCCGGCAGACCAGTTCGTCGTCGTCCACCAGCATCCGCACCTCGCGGCCCCGCGCGATCCGCTGGAGGACCTCCAGCTTGGTCGTCCGGGCGGGCCGCCGGTCCTGGTTGCCGCGCATCCACAGCCGCCCCTCGGGCAGCCCGTGCCGGCCGAGCCACTCCTCCGTGTCCGCGCGGCACCGCTCCGGGCGGCCGGTGAGGTACGTGACCTCGCAGTCGGCCGCGCTCTCCACCGCGAGCGCGATCCCGCGGGCGAGGGGCGGATCGGCCGGGGCCGCGCCGAAGAAGCCGCTCCAGTCGCGCGGCCGGCGCTCCAGGAAGTGCTGGCGGTGTGCGGTGTCGGCCAGGGTGTTGTCGATGTCGAAGACGGCCAGGGGCCTGCGGTTCTGAGTCTCGGTCACCCCGCCAGCCTAAGCAGCGACGGCCCGCGGACGGCCGCCGCCCACGGGGCCCGGGGAATCCTGACGGCCGCCCGGCGTTGATCAGTGTGTGATCCGCACACTTTCGATACTCGACCGGTCCCGCACCCGCGAGGGACACCCCGCCGCCCAGGCCCTGCGCGACACCGTGGAGCTCGCGCGCGCGGCCGAGCGGCTCGGGTACAGCAGGTTCTGGGTCTCCGAGCACCACAGCGTGCCCGGGGTCGCCGGGTCCGCGCCCACCGTGCTCGCCGCCGCCGTGGCCGGGGCGACCGCGCGGATCCGCGTCGGGACCGGCGGCGTGATGCTGCCCAACCACCAGCCGCTGGTCGTCGCGGAGCAGTTCGGGGTCCTGGAGGCGCTGTTCCCCGGCCGGATCGACATGGGGCTCGGCCGCTCGGTCGGCTTCACCGGCGGGATCCGCCGCGCGCTCGGGCGGGACACCGCCGACGCCGACCGGTTCGAGGAGCAGCTCGCGGAACTGCTGGGCTGGCTCGACGGCTCCCAGCGGGCGCACCCCGAGGTGCACGCCCGCCCGGCGGAGGGGATGCGGATCCCGGCGTACGTGCTGGCCACCGGCGAGGGGGCGGGGATCGCGGCCCGCGCCGGACTGCCCCTGGTCGTCGGGGACCTGCGGACCCGGGCCCGGGTCACGGAGGTCATCACGGCGTACCGCGAGCAGTTCCGGCCCTCCCCCTGGGGTGCACGGCCCCACGTCGTGGTCTCCGGGACGGTCGCGGTGGCCGCCACCGCCGAGGCCGCCCGGCGGATCCTGGTGCCGGAGGCGTGGGCGGTCGCGCACTCCCGCACCCGGGGCAGTTTCCCCCCGCTCCTCCCGGCCGAGGAGGTCGAGGCGCTCCCCATGAGCCCCAAGGAGCGGGAGCTGTACGAGGGCGCCCTCGCCGGACACATCCACGGCACGGAGGAGCAGGTCGCGGCCGAGCTGACCGAGGTCGCGGAGCTGACCGGGGCGGACGAGCTGCTGGTCACCACGTCGACGTACGACCGGACGGCGCTGCTGGACTCCTTCGGCCGACTCGCCCGGCTCACGGGCCTCACGGGCCCCACAGGCCTCGCAGAGCCCACGGAACGCACGGGCGGGCAGCCCGCCGACCCCGGCCACTAAACTAGGACGAATGCACCAGCCCGCCACGCCGTCCACCCAGCAGACCCAGCAGACCCACGATCCCTACGTCCGCGTCCGCGGCGCCCGGGAGCACAATCTGCGCGGGGTGGACGTGGACGTTCCGCGGGACGCGCTGACCGTGTTCACCGGGGTCTCCGGCTCCGGCAAGAGCTCGCTGGCGTTCGGCACGCTCTTCGCCGAGGCCCAGCGCCGGTACTTCGAGTCCGTGGCCCCGTACGCCCGGCGCCTGATCCACCAGATCGGCGCGCCGAAGGTCGACTCCGTCACCGGGCTCCCGCCGGCCGTCTCGCTGGAGCAGCGACGCTCCTCCCCCGGGTCCCGGTCCTCGGTCGGGACGGTGACCATGCTGTCCAACTCGCTGCGGATGCTGTACTCGCGGGCCGGCTGCTATCCGCCGGGCGCCGAGCGCCTCGACTCCGACGCCTTCTCCCCCAACACCGCCGCCGGGGCCTGCCCTTCCTGCCACGGACTCGGCCGCGTGCACACCACCAGCGAAGAACTGCTGGTGCCGGACCGCGACCTGTCGATCCGTCAAGGCGCCATCGCCGCCTGGCCGGGCGCCTGGCAGGGCAAGAACCTGCGCGATATCCTGGAGGCCCTCGGCCACGACGTGGACGCGCCCTGGCGGGAGCTGCCGGCGGCCGACCGCGAGTGGATCCTGTTCACCGGGGAGCAGCCGGTGGTGACGGTGCATCCGGTGCGGGAGGCCGACCGGATCCAACGGCCCTACCAGGGCACGTACATGAGCGCCCACCGGTACGTGATGCGGACCTTCTCCGACAGCAAGAGCCTCACCCTGCGGGCCCGCGCCGAGAAGTTCCTCCACCATGCGCCCTGCCCGGCGTGCGAGGGCAGGCGGCTGCGCCCCGAGGCCCTGGCCGTGACCTTCGCGGGCCGCACGATCGCGGAGCTGGCGGGGCTGGCGCTGACGGAGCTGGACGGTGTACTGGCCACCGCGCGCGGCGGCGGCGAGGCGTCCCGGGTGCTCACGGAGGACCTGCGCTCCCGGATCGGCCCGGTCACCGAGCTGGGGCTGGGCTACCTGAGCCTGGACCGCGGCGCCCCGACCCTGTCCGCGGGCGAGCTGCAACGGCTGCGGCTGGCCACGCAGTTGCGTTCGGGTCTGTTCGGGGTGGTGTACGTGCTGGACGAGCCGTCGGCGGGGCTGCACCCGGCCGACACGGAGGCGCTGCTCGGTGTCCTGGACCGGCTCAAGGAGGCCGGGAACACGCTGTTCGTGGTGGAGCACGATCTGGCCGTGGTGCGGCACGCGGACTGGCTGGTGGACGTGGGCCCGCTGGCCGGGGAGCACGGCGGAAGGGTGCTGCACAGCGGCCCCCCGGAGGCACTGGCGACGGTGGCGGAATCGGCGACGGCCCGGTACCTCTTCGGGGACCGCCGGCCGGAGGAGCCGCGCACGGCGGACCCGCGGAAGGCGACCGGGTCCATCCGGCTCAGCGGTGTCGACCGGCACAACCTGCGGGACGTGGCGGCGGAGTTCCCGCTCGGGGTGTTCACGGCGGTGACCGGGGTGTCCGGGTCCGGGAAGTCCACGCTGGTGGGACAGGCGCTCGCCCGTGAGGTCCACGAGCGGCTGGCGGAGCCGGAGTTCCCGGTGCGGCGGCTGGTGGAGGTGGACCAGAAGCCGATCGGCCGGACCCCGCGCTCCAACCTGGCCACGTACACGGGGCTGTTCGACGTGGTCCGCCGGCTCTTCACGGCGGCGCCGGAGGCGAAGTCGCGGGGCTGGAAGGCGGGCCGCTTCTCCTTCAACGTGCCGGGCGGCCGGTGCGAGGCCTGCCAGGGCGAGGGCTTCGTCTCGGTGGAGCTGCTGTTCCTGCCGAGCACGTACGCCCCCTGCCCGGAGTGCGCGGGGGCCCGGTACAACTCCGAGACCCTGGAGGTCCGTCACTCGGGGCTGAACATCGCCGAGGTGCTCGCGCTGACGGTGGAGTCGGCGGCCTCCTTCTTCGCCGGGGTCCCGGCGGCGGCCCGCAGCCTCGGCGCGCTGTCCGACATCGGCCTGGGGTACCTGCGGCTGGGGCAGCCCGCCACGGAGCTGTCGGGGGGCGAGGCGCAGCGCATCAAGCTGGCGACGGAGCTCCAGCGGGTGCGCGGCGATCACACCCTGTACCTGCTGGACGAGCCGACCACCGGGCTCCATCCGGCCGATGTCACGGTGCTGCTGCGGCAGTTGCACGGCCTGGTGGACGCCGGGCATTCGGTGGTGGTCGTGGAGCACGACATGGCGGTGGTGGCGGGCGCCGACTGGGTCATCGACCTGGGGCCGGGCGGCGGTGCGGAGGGCGGCCGGGTGGTGGCCGCGGGCACACCGGCCGAGGTGGCCCGCGCCACGGGCAGCCGTACGGCGCCCTACCTGGCGCGGGCCCTGGCGGCGGGACGGTAGCCGGCGCGCCCGGTCACGCGGCCGGGTTCACGCGTACGGTCACGCGGCCGGGTTCACGCGTACGGTCACGCGGCCGGGGGCTTCGCGAAGTCCCCGTAGCCCTGCCAGTCGAGGACGACGCACGGCTCTTCGCCGAGCACCCAGGCGTCGTGGCCCGGGTCGACCTGGATGAAGTCCCCGGGCTGCGCCTCGATGCTCTCACCGTCGTCCATGACGATCTTGAGCCGGCCGCTGACGATGTAGCCCACGTGGGCGGCTTCGCAGCTGTCGGTCTGCGCGATGGGCTTGATGTGCTGCGACCACTGCCACCCGGGCTCGAACACGGCCCGGCCGACCGGCCCGCCGTCGGTGTTGAGCAGGTCGAGCCTGCCCTTGCCGTCCTCGAACCGGCGTGTCTCGTCAGCGGAATCGAAGCCCCTTCGGACGATTCCCGTCATGATCGTCGACCTCCCGGCACACGACTGCCCCGAGTCCACTTCTCAGCGTACGCCCGTACCGCGCGGTCCTCGCGGCGTCCCGGCGCGAGGACCGCGCCGGTGCTGTGCCGGTGCTACGCGTCGCCCTGGAGGAGGTGCTGCGACAGCTCGCGGAAGCTCCAGACGCCCCGTCTGCGGGTGAACATCCACACCAGGTCGTAGCGGTCGGGCCAGGCGGCCGGCAGCCCCAGCACGTCCTGTGCTCCGAGGCCCCGGATCAGGCGGGGCATCCCCTGGTGCTCCCAGCAGACCAGGACCGGCATCGGCGCGGCCAGCACCGCCCTGGCCAGAGCGGACTCGGCGCCCACCGCGAACTCCGAGCGGACGGGCGTACCCAGCGCGGTGGCGAGCGCCCCGACGGTCTGGCGGCACCGTGCGGGCGCCCCCTCCTTGCCCCCGGCGGCGAAGACGGCCCCGGGCCGGGGCAGGTAGGCGCTCCGGGCCGGCGGGAAGAGGGCGGGCAGCTCCTGGGCGCGGCGCCAACCGCGCACGGCCAGGAAGCCGGGGTCCTCGTTGCCCTCGTCGTCCTCGCCGGTGTCCCCGGCGGACGGCTTCTCCGCGTGCCGGATGACCATGACCAGCGCGTCCTTGGCGGCCTCGGGTCCGGGCTTCGGTGCGGGGGGCCGTTCCTCCCCGGCGCAGCCGGCCGCCGCCAGCGGAGCGAGGGCGGCGGCCAGCACGGTACGGCGGCGCGGGCCGGGTCCGGCGGGGGCGTGAGGCATGCGCCCACTGTCACCCATGCCCGGGAGGGCGGCCGGTCACGGCGCGGCGCAGACCGCTCCGATCATCCGATCGGCGGACCCGGCCGGTCCGCCGGGCCGCCGCGGCTCAGCGGGGGCCCCGGCGGACGGCCCGCAGCCACTCCTTGTTCATGGCGGCGATCGAGGGCAGCGGGATGCCCTTGGGGCAGGCGGTGGCGCACTCGCCGGTCAGGGTGCACCCGCCGAAGCCCTCGGCGTCCATGGTGGCCACCATGTCCAGGACCCGGGTCTCGCGCTCGGGCGAGCCCTGCGGGAGCACGTTCAGGTGGTTGACCTTGGCGGAGGTGAAGAGCATCGCCGAGCCGTTGGGGCAGGCCGCCACGCAGGCCCCGCACCCGATGCACTCGGCGTGCTCGAAGGCGTAGTCGGCGTCCGGCTTGGGCACGGCCGTGGCGTGCGCCTCGGGGGCGGAGCCGGTCGGGGCGGTGATGTAGCCGCCGGCCTGGATGACCCGGTCGAGGGCCCCCCGGTCGACGACGAGGTCCTTGACCACCGGAAAGGCCGAGGCCCGCCAGGGCTCGACGTCGATGGTGTCGCCGTCGTCGAAGGAGCGCATGTGGAGCTGGCAGGTCGTGGTGCGCTCCGGGCCGTGGGCGTCGCCGTTGATGACGAGGCTGCAGGCGCCGCAGATGCCCTCGCGGCAGTCGTGGTCGAAGGCGACCGGGTCCTCTCCGCTCAGGATGAGGTCCTCGTTGAGGGTGTCGAGCATTTCGAGGAAGGACATGCCCTCCGAGATGCCGTCGACCTCGTACGAGGCCATCGCGCCGGGGGCGTCGGCGTTCTTCTGGCGCCAGACGCGCAGGGTGAGCTTCATGCGTAGCTCCGCTGGGTGGGGTGGACGTACTCGAAGACGAGGTCTTCCTTGTGCAGGACGGGCGCGGCGCCGGTTCCGGTGTACTGCCAGGCGGCCGCGTACCCGAACTCCTCGTCGCGGCGGGCGGCTTCGCCGTCCGGGGTCTGGGACTCCTCGCGGAAGTGGCCGCCGCAGGACTCGGCGCGGTGGAGGGCGTCGAGGCACATCAGCTCGGCGAGCTCCAGGTAGTCGACGATGCGGTTGGCCTTCTCCAGCGACTGGTTGAACTCCTCGCCGCTGCCCGGCACCTTGATCCGCCGCCAGAACTCCTCGCGGATCTCGGGGATCCGGGCGAGGGCCTTGCGCAGCCCCTCTTCGGTCCGGGCCATCCCGCAGTACTCCCACATCAGTTCGCCGATCTCCCGGTGGAAGGAGTCCGGGGTGCGGTCCCCGTCGACGGCGAGCAGCTTGGCGAGGCAGTCGCGGGTCTCGCGCACGGCCGCCGCGGCCTCGGGGTGGGTGTCGTCGACGGTGTCCCGGTGCGGATGACGGGCCAGATAGTCGTTGATGGTGGAGGGGAGCACGAAGTAGCCGTCGCCCAGGCCCTGCATGAGGGCGGAGGCGCCGAGGCGGTTGGCGCCGTGGTCGGAGAAGTTGGCCTCGCCGATCGCGAACAGGCCGGGGACGGTGGTCTGGAGGTCGTAGTCGACCCACAGGCCGCCCATCGTGTAGTGCACGGCGGGATAGATCCGCATGGGGACCTCGTACGGGTTCTCCGCGGTGATCCGCTCGTACATCTCGAAGAGGTTGCCGTACTTCTCGGCGACCTTCTCCTTGCCCATGCGGCGGATGGCGTCGGCGAAGTCGAGGTAGACGCCCTGGCCGCCGGGGCCGACTCCGCGGCCCTCGTCGCAGACGTTCTTGGCGGCGCGGGAGGCGATGTCGCGGGGCACGAGGTTGCCGAAGGAGGGGTAGATCCGCTCCAGGTAGTAGTCGCGCTCTGCTTCGGGGATCTCGGCGGCGGGGCGGGTGTCGCCCTGCGCCTTGGGGACCCAGATGCGGCCGTCGTTGCGCAGGGACTCGCTCATCAGGGTGAGCTTGGACTGGTGGTCGCCGGTGCGCGGGATGCAGGTGGGGTGGATCTGGGTGAAGCAGGGGTTGGCGAAGTACGCGCCGCGCCGGTGCGCCCGCCAGACGGCGGTCGCGTTGGAGTTCATGGCGTTGGTGGAGAGGTAGAAGACGTTGCCGTAGCCGCCGCTGGCGAGGACGACGGCGTCCGCGTAGTAGGTGTCGATCTTCCCGGTGACCAGGTCCCGGGCGACGATGCCGCGGGCCACTCCGTCGACGGTGATCAGGTCGAGCATCTCGGTGCGGGCGTGCATCTCGACGTTGCCGGCGGCGATCTGCCGCGAGAGCGCCTGATAGGCGCCGAGCAGCAGCTGCTGGCCGGTCTGGCCGCGGGCGTAGAAGGTGCGGGAGACCTGGACGCCGCCGAAGGAGCGGGTGTCGAGGAGACCGCCGTACTCGCGGGCGAAGGGGACGCCCTGGGCCACGCACTGGTCGATGATCTCGACGGAGATCTGGGCGAGGCGGTGGACGTTGGACTCGCGGGCGCGGAAGTCGCCGCCCTTGACGGTGTCGTAGAAGAGCCGGTGTACGGAGTCGCCGTCGTTGCGGTAGTTCTTGGCCGCGTTGATGCCGCCCTGCGCGGCGATGGAGTGGGCGCGGCGCGGGGAGTCGGAGAAGCAGAACTGGACCACGTGGTAGCCCTGTTCGGCGAGGGTGGCGCCGGCGGCGCCGCCGGCCAGGCCGGTACCGACGACGATGACGGTGTGCCCGCGCCGGTTGGCCGGGTTGACCAGCTTGGCCTCGAAGCGGCGGCGGTCCCAGCGTTCGGCGATGGGGCCTTCGGGGGCCTTGGCGTCGGCGATCGGGGCCCCGGTGGTGTAGTCGGCGTAATCGTTGCTCATGTCAGCTCACCACTCCGGTCATGACGGCGACGGGCACGGACACGAAGCCCGCGAAGAGGACGAGGGCGAGGGTGTTGGCCAGGAACTTCAGCGTCCTGTCCCGTCGGGCGTTGCCCGCGCCCAGGGTCTGGGCGGCGCTCCAGAAGCCGTGGCGCACGTGCAGTCCGAGGGCGGCCATCGCCACGAGGTAGATGGTGTTGCCGTACCAGGTGGAGAAGGTGGCGAGGACGTTCTCGTACGGATGCCCGGCCCAGGCCCGCTCGTTCACGGTGAGCGTGGTGAGGTCGAGCAGGTGCCAGACGATGAAGAGGGCGAGGATGATGCCGCCCCAGCGCATGGTGCGGGTGGCGTAGCTCGCGCGGCGGCGCTTGTGGGCGTACTTCACCGGGCGCGCCCTGATGTCGCGGCGGCTGAGCTGGTAGGCGCAGACCCCGTGGGCTACGACGGCCGCGAGCAGCACCACGCGGACGATCCACAGGGCCCACTCATGGTGCAGGAAGGGCGCGCCGAGGGTGCGGAGCCAGTGGGCGTAGCCGTTGAACTCGTCCGCCCCGAAGAAGATCTTGAGGTTGCCGAGCATGTGCACGACGAGGTAGCCGAGCATGATCAGGCCGGAGACGGCCATCACGGACTTCTTGCCGACGGAGGAGTCCCAGAGCGTGCGCGTGGTGGACGGCCGTCGATCCGTCCGCGTTGCCAGAGCCATGACATTGACCGTAAGGACCAAGGTCCCGAAAGGTCCAAGACATGAAAGAGCTGAAGTCAATAGGATCAACCTATGGACAGCGGTATCCTGGGGCGATGCAGTTCCAGCAGCTGGTCTACTTCGTCGCCGTCGCCGAGACCCGGCACTTCACGCGCGCGGCCGAGCGCGAACACGTGGCCCAGCCCTCCTTGTCGCAGCAGATCAAGACGCTCGAACGGGAGCTCGGCGCCGAGCTCTTCAGCCGGGCCCGCGGGAACATCACGCTCACCGACGCCGGCGAGACCCTGCTGCCGCTGGCCCGGCGGATCCTCGCGGACGCGGACACGGCCCGGCTGGAGGTACAGGAACTGGCGCAGCTCAGGCGCGGCCGGATCCGGCTGGGGGCCACCCCGAGCGTGTGCACGGGGCTCCTCCCCGGCGTGCTCCGGGCCTTCCACACCGCCCATCCGGGGATCGAGCTGCTGATCGAGGAGAGCGGTTCGCTGGACCTCGTACGGGAACTCGCGCGCGGCTCCCTGGACCTCGCACTGATCGCCCTGCCCCTGCCCCCCTCCGCCCCGGCGCTGACCACGGTCGAACTCCTCACGGAGGACCTGGTGGTGGTCTCCTCCGCGACCCTCCCGCCCCCGGCGGGCGGCGGAGCGCTCACGGTGTCCGCGCTGCGCGACGAGCCGATGGTGATGTTCCGGCACGGCTACGACCTGCGGGACCTGACGGTGGCCGCCTGCCGGGCGGAGGGCTTCGAGCCGGTGTTCACGGTGGAGGGCGGCGAGATGGACGCCGTACTGGGCTTCGTCCGCGCGGGCCTGGGCATCGCGGTGGTCCCGGCGATGGTCGTGGCCCACGCCGGCTCCGGCCTCCGCTCCACCCCCCTGGCCGGCTCCCCCCTCCGCCGCACGATCGCCCTGGCCCACCGCACGGACGTGGCACCCCCGCGCGCGGCCCGCGAACTGAAGCGCATCCTGCTGGGCTGAGGCCGGGCGGGGCCCCACCCGATCCACTGGGAATCCACATCCGCGCAGCCGTTCTCGCCTCGGCGGAGGTGACCGGCGAATCGGAGCTGGCGGCCACCCTGGCCGCCTGGCGCCTCGACCCCGGCCGGTTCGCCTACCCCTGGGACACCGAAGACCCCAGGTAGCCGGGGAGCCTTCCCGTTCGCCCTCGCCCCGCCGTCATTCCCCGCGTGCGGGCAGGGCGTGGTCCAGGCCGTCGGACAGGAGGGCGAAGGCGCGGTCGGCGTCGGCGGCGGCGGCCGGGTGGGCTTCGTCGGCGCTCTGGCCGGCCTCGATGCGGCGCCAGTTCTCGCGGCCGAGCTCCTGGCGGGCCGCCACCAGGTATCCGGCCGCCAGGCGGGCGGTGAGCGGGTCGACCGCTTCGGCCGTCAGGACGGCGGCGAGGAGCTCCGCCTCGCGGGCGGTGTAGTGGGCCATCCGTGACTCCAGGCTGGCCGTGCCGTAGAGCAGGCGCTGGAAGGCAAGCACGTTCGGGTGGTCGCAGAGGCCGGTGATCGGGTCCCGCTCGGCGAGCGCGGCCAGGAAGTGGGCGCGCACCGCGGCCACCGGGGTCTGGCCCGCGGCCCGGTCGCGCACGATCCGCGCCGCCTCGTCCTGGTGGTCGGCGAAGCGGTCGAGGACCAGGTCCTCCTTGCTGGGGAAGTAGCGGAACAGCGTGGGCTTGGACACCTCGGCGGCCGCGGCGACATCGGCCACCGAGACCGCATCGAAGCCCCGTTCCAGGAAGAGCTCCAGCGCCGTGGCCGCCAGCTGGCGGCGCGTACGGAGCTTCTTGTTCTCGCGCAGACCCGGCGTGTTCTCCATGGAGCGAAGCATAACACGAATGAGTGACCCGGTTAGTTTTGTAACTGGGTTGCTTTTTCTGTCGCGACGCGCTTCCCTTGAGAGGACGAGGACAACGGACAACAGGGACGACCACGACGAGGGGACATCCGATGACCACCGCAACGCCCAGCACACCCAACCCGCCTAACCCGCCCGTCCCGCCCGACCGGCCGGACGTGCTGGTCGTGGGCTCCGGCCCGACCGGTCTCACGCTCGCCTGCGACCTGGCCCGGCAGGGCATCGCGGTGCGGATCGTCGAGGGGCGCTCGGCGCCGCACCGGGAGTCGCGCGGCAAGGGCCTCCAGGCGGGCAGCCTCGAGGTCTTCGAGCGGCTCGGCGTGGCCGGGGCCATGACCGCCCGGGGACGCGGGGGGATCGTGCTGCGCAAGTACTTCGACGGGGCGCACGTCAGGGACACCGCCGTCGACGGGGGCCTGCTGATCGGCCAGTGGCAGGTGGAGGAGGTGCTGCGCGAGCGGCTGGCCGAGCTGGGCGTGCACGTCGAGTACGGGTCCCGGCTCACCGGAATCACCCAGGACTCGTCCGGCGTCCGCGCGGAGCTGGCGGACGGCACCGCGATCCGGGCCGGCTACCTGGCGGGATGCGACGGCGGGCACAGCGCCACCCGCGAACTCCTCGGGATCCCCTTCGAGGGGACCGGCGAGGAGGAACCGGCAATGGTTCTCGGGGACGTCGGGGCACCTGGGCTCAGCCGGGAGTTCTGGCATCAGTGGTTCACCTCGGAGGGCGGCGGGATACTCCTCTGCCCGATGCCGGGGACGGACAGCTTCCAGCTGCAGGCCGCGCCCGAGACGGACGAAGGGGGCGGGGTGCTGCCTCCCTCCCTGGAGAGCTTCCAGCGGCTCTTCGACCGGTACGCGCGGATGCCGGGGATCCGGCTGACCGAGCCGACCTGGCTCTCCTCCTGGCGGGTCAACGTCCGCATGGCCACCCGGATACGCGAGGGCCGGACCTTCCTCGCGGGGGACGCGGCGCACGTGCACCCCATAGCCGGCGGGCTGGGCATGAACACCGGCATCCAGGACGCCGCCGCCCTCGGCCGGGCACTGGCCGCGGTCCTCTCCGGGACGGTCGGGGAGGAGGCGCTCGACGCGTACCAGGCGGAGCGGCTGCCGGTGGCCGCCGAGCTCCTGGCCGACACGGCACGGCGCTACGAGCGGGTGATGGCGGCCGTCGGCGAGCCGGGCCGGGGCACGGAGGCGGGCCTGGAGTGACCCCCGCCGGCCCCGGCGCCACCGACCTCGACGCCGGCGGCCCCGGCGGTGCTCAGAGGGTGGGTACCGCGTCCGACAGGGACAGGGTGTGGATGCGGTCGGCGGCGCCCGGGCGGGCGTAGTACCAGCCCTGGGCCGTATCGCAGCCGAGGGCTCGGAGCTGGGCGGCCTGGGCGCCGGTCTCCACGCCTTCGACGGTGACGGCGAGTTCGAGGCTGTGGGCCAGGGCGACTATGCCCTCCACGATCTTGACGTCGACCGGGTTGGCCGGGTGCTGCTGCATGCCCTTGGTGAAGGAGCGGTCCAGTTTCAGCACGCTGACGGGGAGGCGGCGCAGGTTGGCCAGGTTCGAGTAGCCGGTGCCGAAGTCGTCGAGGGCGATGTCCACGCCCAGGGCGGCGAGCCGGCGCAGCGGTTCGAGGAGTTCGTCGTCGGCGCCGATCAGGGCCGACTCGGTGACCTCCAGGCACAGCGTGCCCGGAGACAGGCCCGAGGACTCCAGGACGCGGATCGTGTCGGCGACCAGGCCGGGGTGGTGCAGCTGGGTCGGGGACAGGTTGACGTTGATCCGCAGGGTGGCGCCGCCCTGCTGGTGCTGCCAGGCACGGGCCTGGCGGACGGACTCCTCCAGGACCCAGCGGCCGAGCGGCACGATCAGTCCGGTGCGTTCGGCGAGCGGGATGAACCGGTCCGGGCCGAGCACCCCGTGCTGCGGGTGCGACCAGCGCACCAGCGCCTCGGCGCCGTGCACGCTGCCGTCGTGCATGTGGACCAGCGGCTGGTACTCGATGAAGAACTCGCCGCGTTCCAGCGCGGCCGGGAGGGCGTTGGTCAGCCCGTGCCGGGTGATGGCGCGCGCGTCGGCGGCGGCGTCGGCGAACTCGAAGCGGTTGCCTCCCGCCGCCTTGGCCCGGTACATGGTGATGTCGGCGCTGCGCAGCACCTCCGCGGGGGTGCGCTCGCGGGCCGGGCCCTCGACGATGCCGATGCTGCCCCGGACCGTCAGCTCCCGCCCCTCCAGCCGGATCGGGACGGAGAGGGCGGAGAGGATCCGGACGGCGAGTTCGGTGGCCTTCTCCTCGGTGTCGGGGCCGGTGGTCAGCGCCACGAACTCGTCGCCGCCGAGCCGGGCGACCACCTCGCCCGGTCCGGTCGCGCAGCTCTGCAGCCGGTCGGCGACCTCCACCAGCAGCCGGTCACCGGCCGAGTGGCCCAGGCTGTCGTTGACCGCCTTGAAGCCGTCGAGGTCGAGGTAGCACAGGCCGAAGCGGGAACCGCCGGCACCGCTCAGGGCCTTCTCCAGGCGCTCGAAGAAGAGCGTCCGGTTGGGCAGGCCGGTCAGGGCGTCGTGGGTGGCCTCGTAGCGCAGGCGCAGGTTCAGCAGCCGGCGTTCGGTGGTGTCCTCCATCAGGGCCAGCTGGTACTGCGGCATGCCCTCGGCGTCGCGCAGCAGCGAGACCGTCAGGTTGGTCCACAGCACGGTCCCGTCGTGCCGGTAGTACGGCTTCTCGACGCGGTAGCTCTCGCGTTCGCCGCGCACGAGCTCCCCGTACATCCGCCAGACGTGCGGGGTGTCGTCGGGGTGGCCCCATTCGCTGACGTTGCGGCCCCGGACGTGCCCGTCCATGCCGCCGAACATCTGCAGCAGCGCGTCGTTGACCTCGAGGACGTTGCCCTCCAGGTCGGCGATGCCGATCCCGATGGCCGCCCCCTCGAAGACCGCCCGGAAGCGGGCCTCGCTGGCGTGCAGCGCCTGCTGGGCGTCGATGCGGGCGGTCAGGGCGGAACGGGCGATGGCCTCCTGCTCCCTGAGCGTGCGCTCGCGCAGGGCGCGGGCGAATCCGGCCGCGATGCCGTGCTGGAGCCGGGCGCAGCGGGACCGGTACTCCTCGGTCCCCTCGACGCTCTCGGCGCCGGGCCCCTCCGGACCGCAGTACAGCACCAGGTAGGACTCGACGACGCCGAGCGTGCCGGCCAGCGCCTCCGGGTCGGTGCAGTGGACCGCGACGAGCTCCTCCCCGACCCGCTGGCCGGTGGAGGCGTCGAAGGGGCGGGCGCGCAGGGCCTCGACGAGGGTGCGGGTGAGCGGTACGAGGTGGCGTTCGAACTCGCCGCGGGTGAGCGAGGTCGCGGTGACCGGGAAGATCGCCCTCCCCCAGATGGTCGCGAACCGTCCGATCCGGTCCTCCAGACCGCCCTGCGGCGCGGCCGGGTCGTCCGCCGTCTGCGTCGGCAGTCTCACGCCTTGCGTCCCACTCCGGCGAAGCCCGAGAAGGCGTAGGGGTCTTCGTCCACAGCCCCGCCCTCCGGGCCTCCGGTCGTGTCGGGCCGCCAGTCGGGCATGGAGACCAGTCCGGGCTCGACCACGTCGAAGCCGTCGAAGAAGCGCCGGATCTCTTCCGCGTCCCGCATGACGAGGGGGTTGCGGATCTCCCGGTAGACGTCGACGGTGCCGCTCGCCGCCTCCTGCGAGAGCGGGATCCCCTCGTACGAGGCGTGCGTGAGGATCAGCAGGCTGCCGGGGGCCAGCGCGTCGCGCAGCTGGGCGACGGCGGCGTAGGGCTCGTCCGCGTCCTCCAGGAAGTGCAGGACGGCGACCAGCATCAGGGCGACCGGGCGGCTCAGGTCGAGCTCGCGGGCGACCTCGGGGGCGGTCAGGATGTCCTGGGGCTTGCGCAGGTCGGCGGCGACGACCCCGGTCCGCTCGGTGCCGGCCAGGACGGCCTGGCTGTGGGCGACGGCCACCGGGTCGTGGTCGACGTAGACCACGCGCGCCTCGGGGCTGGCGGCCTGGGCGATCTCGTGGACGTTGCCGAAGGTGGGGATGCCGGAGCCGATGTCGAGGAACTGCGTCACACCCTCGTCGACGGCGTGCCGGACGGCACGGCGCATGAAAGCCCGGTTGGCCTGCATGATCTTGGGCAGGCCCGGCATGAATTCCATGGCCCGGCGGGCCGCCTGCCGGTCGACCTCGAAATTGTGGGAGCCGCCCAGGTAGTAATCGTAGATACGGGACACGCTCGGCACCGATATGTCGATGCCTGGCGGGGCCCAGGAGGGGCGCTCCATCGGGGTCTCCAAGCCTTGGTCCTGCAGTGGTCCGGACGCGTCGGACTGCTGTCCGAGCCGAATGTACTGATCATTGCCCAACGGAGCGAGCGAAAGCGGAAATTGGCGATCCGTTCTTCATCACACGCCAAAGGCCCGGCGGGCAGGCGCCAGGGAATGACCGAAACCGACAAATACCTTTTGGGAAAAGGTCGGTGACCGATCGGAGGCGAAGCGAATCTGGCTCAAACCTCCGTAGCCAAAGCCTCACCCGTTCAGGCGAACCAAGCTCAACCCTCCTTCGCGCGGGCGCGCGCGACCCCATGATCCCCGGGTGAAAAGAGCCTCTTCCAGGCGCCTGCTGGCCGTCCCGGTCCTCCTGTGGGCGGCCCTGACCGCGACACCGGCCATGGCCGATAGCAGCGCCTACGCGACGATCGACTCCGGCGACGGAATGGCCGCCGCCAGGCAGGCCGTGTCCGCCCTGGGCGGCGCGACCGGGGGCATCAGAGGTGGCGGACGTCACGACGACCGCGGCCGCCAGGACCGCCGGGACCTCCAGGACCGCCGCGGCGACCACGGCAACCAAGGAGCCCGGGGCGACCGCGGCAACCGAGGCGGATCCGGCGGCCACGGCCAGGGCCCCGGTGGAAAGGGACACGGTCACGGCGGTCACGGCCACGGCGGACACGGTCACGGCCCCGGCGGCCACCACGGCCACCCGCCCTGCCCACCGCCGCCTCCCCCACCCCCGCCGTGCCCGCCCAAGCCCACCCCGAAGCCCCCTCCGCCGAAGCCCCTGCCCATCCCGACACCGACGCCGACACCGCCGCCTCCCCCCACGCCACCGCCACCGCCCCCACCTCCGCCGGCTCCGAAGCCGGTGCCGAAACCCCCCGCACCGGCCCCGCCCCCCGTACGCCCGGCTCCCGCTCCCCTGGCCCCCGAGCCGGCTCCGAAGCCGGTCCCGAAACCCGCCGCGAAGCCACCCGCACCGCCGGCGCCGCCCCGGGCGATCCCCGTCAGCGTGACCAAGAAGCCGGTCGAGCGCCCCGCCTACCGCGCGGCCGCCCGCAAGCCGGTCGAGCGCCACATCTCACCGGTGACCTTCACCTTGATGACCGCTGCCCCCGCGGTGCTCGCGATCGTCGCGCTGCGCCCGCGCTAGGGCCGCCGCATTTCCACCCCGTAATCGATTGGGAGTCATCTTGTCGGAATGGCTCGTCCTGTCCCTCGCGATGGCCGCGGCGTGTGCCGTGGTGCTGTCCATCGCCTTCTTCAACCAGCGCCGGATCGGTGAGGACGACGATCCCAGCGAAACCCCGGACGTCATCGAGTACATGACGATGATGATCGGCGTGATCTACGCGATCGTGCTGGGCCTGGCGATCGCCGGCGTCTGGGAGGGCCGCGGGGCCGCCCAGGAATACGTGCGCCAGGAATCGCAGGCCCTGCACGAGATCAGCGTCCGCTCCGAGGTCTACCCGCCCGACGTGCGCCAGAAGATCAGGTCCGACGTGGACGCCTACGTGAGCTACGTCGTCGACACCGAATGGAAGGAGATGGCCGAGAACGGCGAGCTGACGGCCCGCAGCGGGGAGCTGCTGGACCGCATCCGCCGTGATGTGACGGACTACGAACCGCAGACCGACCACGAGGGCCAGGCGTACCAGCCGCTCGTGGACCAGGTCGCCGCGGTCGACGACGCCCGCAACGCGCGCGGCCAGAGCGCCGGGGCGACCATGCCCGGGGTGGTCTGGTTCGGCCTGATCGCCGGGGCCCTGGTGACGGTGGGGCTGATCTTCACCCTGCAGATCAGGCGCTCCTTCCGGGAACTCCTGCTGGCGGGGCTGTTCAGTGCCCTGATCGCCTTCCTGCTGTTCCTCATCTGGGACTTCGACGCCCCCTTCGGCCGGGGCATCGCCGCCACCGCCGAACCGTTCCTGTCCCAGTTCCCGCATCTGGGCCTGGGCGGCGACTGACACCGCGGCCCGCCAAACCGGGGACGGGCCTCCCGTCCCCGGTTCGGCCTACGGCCGTGCCCCATTCGCCCGTTCCTGATCGCGGGTCACCGCGCCCGGACCTAGCGTGGCGGACATCGAGGCGCACGACCCCCCACGTGCGGAAACCGTTCCGCGGCTGCTCCTCGGGGATCCGGAGAATCAACCATGGGCGCGATACCCACCTCCCCCACAGCCTTGTTGGGCGCCGCCGCGGCGGGTGCCCTCCTCCTATGCGGTGCGGTGGCCGCGCCCGCCGCGCGTGCGGCCGAGGCCGCGCCGATCACCTCCTTCGGTTTCGCCATCACCCCCTCGACGGTCGCCCCCGGCGGCCAGGTGGTGCTGTCCGTCACCGGCTGCAACGCCGCCTTCGCCACCGTCTCCTCCGGCGTCTTCGACACCGTGAGCATCGACCGGGGCAGGACCGCACGGGTCACCGTGGACCGGGACGCGCGGCGCGGAGCCCAGTACTCCGTCTCCTTCACCTGCGCGGGCGAGACCGGCTCGGCCGACCTCACCATCGCCGGCGGCACCGGCCGGCCCACGACCAGCTCCACCGTCGGCGCCCGCAAGAGCCCGAGCGCGGTCGCCGGTACGAGTACGGGGACCAGCGCGGGCACCGGCACCGGCACCGGTACGGGTGCTTCGCGCCGCGCCACCCTCGGCGTCCGCGGCGGCCTCGGCGGCAGCGTGGCCGGGCTCGATCCCCTGAAGCTCGGCGCCGGCGCGGGGCTCGTCCTCGGCGGGCTGGTCGGTCTCGGCTTCGCCCTGCGCCGCCGGGACATCCGCCGCATCCACTGAAATCCGTCCCCGCGACAGAACTCCATACCCCCCGCAACCGCCGGTCGCCCCGTGTCCGGGCCAGGACACGGGGCGACCGGCGGTTGTCCGGGCCGACCGGGGAGGTCGGCCGGTCAGGCCCGGCCGCGGAGCGGGCGCCGGCGGCGCAGCACGTGGGCACCGGCCCCGAGGGCCGCCGCACCGACG
Organism: Streptomyces sp. TBY4; assembly: GCF_024213195.1. Taxonomy (GTDB): domain Bacteria; phylum Actinomycetota; class Actinomycetes; order Streptomycetales; family Streptomycetaceae; genus Streptomyces. The sequence continues at coordinate 393,512 of NZ_JANAVF010000001.1, forward strand.
AGGCTCGCGCCGATGGCGGTCTCGGTGGTGGACGGGCCGAGGGAGCCGCCGAGGCCTCCCTGGGCGCCGCGTCCGTCGAGGATCGTGAACCGGTGCGTGGCGACCAGGCTGTTGTCGTGGCACTTGACCGACAGCGTGTGGTGCCCGGGCGAGGCGTGGTTGAAGATCCGGACGGTCGCGAAGCCGATGGAGCCGGCCGACAGGTTCGTCTGCGGAAAGTTGCCGTGCGAGAAGACGATGCCGCCGTGGCCGCAGCCGGCCGCGCTGACCTGCATCGTGGAGCCCTGGTGCACGGAGTACGGGTTGACCGTGACATTGCTGGGCCCGCCGTTTCCTCCCGAGGGCGGACCGCCCGCAGGGTTCGCGGAGGCGAAGGGGGCACTGAGGGCGAGGGCGGCGCAAGTGGCCGCCGCGGTCACGGTGAGAGCGCGGAGAACACGCATGGTGGAACCTCCAGCGGAAAGCGCCCCGGAGCGGTGGCCCGGGCAGATCGACGAGAACGCCTCCCATCACGAACCCTCGATCCGGTCCGCAACCAGCGCATGTCCGCCTTTGGGCCGCAAGGTTGAGCGACACGCCGATGCGCGGACGCGCATCCTGACGGATCCGCAGGTCACGACCCGTCAGGCATTTATGTGACGATTACCTGGATGGGCGCATCCCTTCCGGCCCCACCACCCGTTCGCCCTTCCCCGATCGCCGTCCCGCACGCACCGCCTTAGCGTGCGTGAAGTAGGGCGTGCAGGGGTGGGACAGGAACGCGGGTCGGGACCCCCGCGTCGGGAAGGGAGAACCATGCTCGAGGACGAGAGTGAGAGGCCGCCGAGGAGACGCTCCCCCTGGGGCGCGATCGCGCTGGTCATGCTCAGCGGCCTCGCCATGATGCGCAACGGAGCCGAGGAGGGCGGCGGACCCCCGCAGCCGGCCGCGGCCGCGGCGGTCAGCGCACCGGCCGGGACGGCGGTCGGCCAGCAGGCCGACCAGGCACCGGCCGAGCTGCCGGTGCCGGCGCCGGACATGGAGGTGCTGGACCACTCGTCGGTCCAGCGCATCCGGATCCCGTCGATCAGCGTGGACGCACCGGTGATGACGGTCGGGCTGGACGCGCAGGGATGGATCGACGCGCCGCCCCCGCAGGACAAGAACCTGGCCGGCTGGTACCTCAACGGCATCTCGCCGGGCCAGCAGGGCTCGGCGGTGATCGTGGGCCACGTGGACAACGCGCAGGGCCCCGCGGTCTTCTACGGACTGGGTTCGGTCCAGAAGGGCAGCCGCATCGAGGTGGCGCGCTACGACGGCCGCACGGCGGTGTTCGAGGTGTACGGGGTGGAGGTCTTCTCCAAGAGCACCTTCCCCGGATCCCGGGTGTACGGGGACACCGGGCACCCGGAGCTCCGGGTGATCACCTGCGGCGGCGGCTACGCGAAGGGGCGCGGCTACGACGGCAACGTCGTCGTGTTCGCGCGGATGGTGGAGGCCCGCTGAACCGGAGACCCGCTGAACGGAGGCCCGCCGACCGGAAGCCCGCCGACCGGCCCCGCGCGGCGGCGGCCGGCACACCGCCGCCGCGCGCGCGGGGTACGGCCGTCAGCGCGGCGGCAGCTCGGGCAGTGTCGTCCGGAATCCCCGGCCGAGCAGTTGCGGCAGGTAGCTCGCCAGCGCCTGCACGCTCTGCGAGCGGTTGCCGCCCGCGTCGTGGTTCAGCACGATCACTCCGGGCGCGGCCTGCCTGAGGACCCGCGACACGATCGACGCGGTGCCCGGCTCCTTCCAGTCCAGGGAGTCCACGGTCCAGGCGAGCGGTTCCATGCCGAGCTCCGCGCCGATCTCGAAGGCGGCCCGGTTCCACGCCCCGTAGGGCGCCCGGAACCACAGCGGGGCGGTGCCGACGGCCTGTTGGACGACCTCGCTGGTGCGGCCGATCTCGGAGGCCAGGGCCGGCCGGCTCAGCTTGGGGATCAGCGGATGGGTCCAGGTGTGATTGCCGATGACGTGTCCCTCGGCCACCATCCTGCGCAGCAGGTCCTGGTTGTCGACCGCCATCTCCCCGCAGACGAAGAACATGGCCCGGACTCCGTGGCGCGCGAGGGTGTCCAGGATGGCCGGGGTGTAGCGGGGGTCGGGTCCGTCGTCGAAGGTCAGGGTGATGGCGCTCGCCGTGCTCGCGCCGGCGGGCAGTTCCAGGATCGGCCGGGTCCGTACGGCGGGCTTAGCCGCGGGCGGGCGTTCCGGGACCCCTTCCGAGGTCATCGGTTCGAGCCGGTACGGGGATCCGCGCGGGAACTGCGGCAGCCCGGCGGGGGCTCCGGTGAGGGGACCGGGCCCCGCGGCTCCACCCGCCCCGGGTCCGGCCCCGGCTCCCGCCGCAGGAGTCCCCGCGCCGGAGGTCGGCAGATTCGTTTCGCCGCTCGTCAGCAGCCCTGCGGCGGCGGCGACTCCGAGGAAGACGGCGGAGCGCAGGAGCACGCGTCGCCCTACTGTCGGCTCGTCATTTTTCATTACTACTACGTATCAACGACATCGCCGCAGATGTCGAGAGGCACGGACACGGCTCCCGCCGCTCACCCGCTCGGAGCAGTGGCGCCCGTCAGCCCCGCCGCACCAGCGGGAACGGCAGCGTCTCCCGGATCGTCAGACCCGTGAGGAACATGACCAGCCGGTCGACGCCGATGCCCAGTCCGCCGGTCGGCGGCATCGCGTACTCCAGTGCGTCCAGGAAGTCGTTGTCGAGCTCCATCGCCTCCGGGTCCCCGCCCGCCGCCAGCAGCGACTGCGCGGTCAGCCGGCGGCGCTGCTCGACGGGGTCGGTCAGCTCCGAGTAGGCGGTGCCCAGTTCGGTGCCGAAGGCCACGAGGTCCCAGCGCTCCGCGAGCCTGGGGTCCTTGCGGTGCTGCCGGGTGAGCGGGGAGACGTCGGTCGGGAAGTCCTTGTAGAAGGTGGGCAGCTTGGTCCGCTCCTCCACCAGCCGCTCGTACATCTCCAGGACCACGTCGCCCCGGGTGTTGTCGGGCGTGTGCGGTACGGCCGCACGGTCGCAGAGCCTCCGCAGGACGTGCTCCTCGGTGTCGGCGTCGACCTCCTCGCCCAGTGCCTCGCTGATCGCCCCGTACATCGTCTTGACCGGCCAGGGCCCGGAGATGTCGTGGACGACGAGCTTTCCGTCCGGTCCGGCCTTGTGGGCGATCGGCGAGCCGAAGGCGGCCGTGGCGGCGCCCTGGATCAGCTCGCGGGTCAGGTCGAGCATCACGTCGTAGTCGGCGAAGGCCTGGTAGGCCTCCAGCATCGTGAACTCGGGGTTGTGCTTGTAGGAGACGCCCTCGTTGCGGAAGGTGCGGCCCATCTCGAAGACCTTCTCCATGCCGCCCACGCACAGCCGCTTCAGGTACAGCTCGGGCGCGATGCGCAGGTACAGGTCGAGGTCGTAGGCGTTGATGTGGGTGCGGAACGGCCGGGCGTTGGCCCCGCCGTGGATCTGCTGGAGCATCGGGGTCTCGACCTCCAGGTAGCCCCGGTCCAGCAGCCCCTGGCGCAGGGCCTGGACGGCGCTGGAGCGGGCCCGTACGACCTCGCGCGCCTCGGGGCTGGCGACCAGGTCGAGGTAGCGCCGGCGGACCTTGGCCTCGGGGTCGGCGAGGCCCTTGCGCTTGTCGGGCAGCGGGCGCAGGCACTTGCCGGTGAGCTGCCAGGAGTCCACGACCACGGAGAGTTCGCCGCTCTTGCTGGCGCCGACCTCGCCGCTCGCGACCACGTGGTCGCCGAAGTCCACCTGGGAGGTGAAGGAGCCGAGCACGGCGGCGCCCGCCTCGTCCCGGGTGAACATCAGCTGGATGTCTCCCGACCAGTCGCGGAGCACCGCGAACACCACGCCGCCGAGGTCGCGCACGACCATCACACGTCCGGCGACGGTGACCGGAGAGCCGGTGCGGCTGCCGGGCGGGTAGCCGGGGTGCGCGGCCTTCAGCTCGGCGACCGTGTGGGTGCGCTGCGCGATGCCGACGGGGTACGGGTCGGTGCCGGCGGCCCGGATCCGCTCCAGCTTGTCGTGCCGGACCCGGACCTGTTCGGGCAGCCGCTCGGCCCGCGCGCCCCCGCCCTCCTCCCCTACGGATTCCAGCCCGAGGGATTCGATGGGCGGCAGGCCGGCGGTGGTGGCGGGGGCGGTGAGCCCGCGCGGGTGGCCGTTGCCCCACAGGGTGCGCATGCTCGGGACGGAGACGAACCCCTCGGCGATGCCGGAGGCGAGGCTGACCCGGGCGAGCGAGCCGGCGTCCTGGAAGCAGAGGAACCTCGGGTACCACTCGGGGCCGTACTTGACGTTCGAGCGGTACAGCGCCTCCAGCTGCCACCAGCGGGAGAAGAAGAGCAGCAGTTTGCGCCAGACCTTGAGGACGGGACCGGCGCCGATCCGGCCGCCCTCCTCGAAGGCGGAGCGGAAGACGGCGAAGTTGAGGGAGATGCGGCGCACCCCCAGGCCCGGGGCGGCCGCGCAGAGTTCGGCGACCATGAACTCCATGACCCCGTTGGGGGCGGCCCGGTCGCGGCGCATCAGGTCGAGGGAGATGCCGTCTTTGCCCCAGGGCACGAAGGAGAGCAGGGCGATCAGCTCGCCCTTGTCGTCGAAGGCCTCCACGAGCAGGCAGTCTCCGTCGGCGGAGTCGCCGAGCCGGTCGAGGGCCATGGAGAAGCCGCGCTCGGTCTCGGTGTCGCGCCATTTGTCGGCGCGGTCCACGATCATCTGCATCTCGTCCTGCGAGAGGGCGGAGTGGCGGCGGATGACGGTGGTGGCTCCGGTGCGCTTGACCCGGTTGACGGCCTGGCGGGTGACGCGCATGTCGCGGCCGTCGAGGTCGAAGTGGGCGACGTGCAGGATGGCCTCGTCGCCGAGCTGGAGGGCGCTGAGCCCGGAGCGGGCGTACGCGGTCGCACCCTCCTCGGAGGCGCCCATGACGGCCGGCTGCCAGCCGTAGCGCCGGGCGACGGCGAGCCAGGCGTCGATGGCGGGGGTCCAGGCGGCCGGGTCGCCGACGGGGTCGCCGCTGCCGAGGCAGACGCCGGCCTCGACCCGGTAGGTGACGGCGGCCTTGCCGTTCGGGGCGAAGACGACGGCCTTGTCGCGCCGGGTGGCGAAGTAGCCGAGGGAGTCGTTGCGCCCGTAGGCGCCGAGCAGGGCCCTGATGCGGGGCTCCTCGTCCCCGTGCAGGGCGGCGGTCAGCCGCTGCGAGCGGAAGAGGGTGGCGGCGGCGTTCAGCAGGGCGAGGGCGCCGAAGAGGCCGAGCAGGAAGTAGAGGGGCCGGGGCGGGTGGCCGTCGAACTGCCGGGCGGAGAACAGCCCGCCGAAGACCTGCTTGGCGGACCAGTCCAGCCACTGCCCGCGGGGCAGGGTTCCCGGGAACAGCGCGACCAGGCCCCAGCCGAGGAAGACGGCCGCGAGCAGGCCGAGGCCGAGCACGAGCATGGCCCGCCACAGGGCCCCCGGCCGGGAGGCGGCGTTGAACTCCTTGCGCGCGGCGATCAGGATCACGAGGGCGGCGATCGCGATCGCCATGGAGGAGAAGCCGACCCAGTAGTCCTCCTCGGCCACGGTCAGCACGTCGACCAGGACCAGTAGGGCCAAATAGGTGACGACGATCCACCAGGCGACCTTCTTGCGCATGCCGAGCGCGGCGGCGAGGAGGAAGAGGAAGACGGCGTAGGCGAGGTTGGCGCTGACCGGCACGACGACGGCGTCGAGGAAGCGCACGACGGGCCGCAGCAGGCGGCGCAGCGTCGGGGAGAGCGCCAGCAGGGCGCAGAGCAGTCCGAGCGTTCCGAAGAACGCTCCGAAGGCATCGGGCACCCGGTTCAGGAAGCGGCTGCGGCTGGCGCGCGTCCCGCGCGTCTCCTCCACGGTGGCACTCATGGTTCGCACTGTAGGGAGGGCCGCGCCCCTTCGCGCGGTGAGCGGGTTTAGCCTCGGAAGGGTGACTGAGCACGTGGGTACGGAATTCGAGCGCGGCAAGGACGGCCCGAAGGTGATCCTCGCCGGGGTGGACGGGTCGCAGTCCTCGCTCCGCGCGGCCTCCTACGCGGCGGGGCTGGCCCGGCGGCAGAACGCGCTGCTGGCGCTGGTGTACGTCCAGCCGGTGATGCCGGCCGGGGCCTCGCTGGGAGCTCCGGTGTCCGGGGCCACCGAGGAGATCGCGCAGGAGCTGGTGGCCGAGATCCGGGAGTCCGCGGAGCGGCTGAAGGGCGTCTACGACGTCCGCTGGCAGTTCCACACCTTCCGCGGGGACGCCTACGCCGGGCTGGTGAGCGCGGCGGAGGAACTGATGGCGGACGCGGTGGTGGTGGGCGCCTCGGAGCAGGCCGGACACCGGATCGTGGGCTCGGTGGCGGTCCGCCTGGTGAAGGCGGGACGCTGGCCCGTCACCGTGGTTCCGTAGCGGTCGTCGGCCGCCGCTGACCGCTGTCACCCTGCCCCGTGGCGGCGGTTTGCCCACGCAACCTGATCACCGTAGACGGCGGGCTCGGCACTGACGTATCTTCGGGCGACTCGGGCCGCCCGCGGGCCTGCCCGATTCCATGTCACACGTCGCGCATTGTCCCGTGGGGGGTACTCCGTCATGTCCTCGATCGCACCCGATCCGTCGCCGTCTGCGACGCCGGGCCCCTTTCCGCAGGGCGTCCACGTGCTGCGCTCCCCCGAGGGGCTGGCGACGGCCCTGACCGTGCTGCTGTCCGCGATCGGCGGGATCAGCCTCGTCCTGTCCGGGGCCGGCCTGTACCGGTCCGGCCTGCAGGACGACCTCGTGAGCGGGCCCTCGGCCGAAGCGAGCGAGAGCCTCAGCGGGCTCGACTCGCTCACCATCCCCCTCGATTTCCTCCACGACGTCCTCTACCTGGCCACTGCCGTGGTCTTCGTCGTCTGGTTCCACCGGGTCCGCTGCAACGGCCAGGTGTTCCGCCCCGACGGCTTCACCCAGTCCGCCGGCTGGGCCATCGGCGGGTGGTTCATCCCGTTCGCGAACCTCTTCTTCCCGTACCGGACGGCACGGCAGACCTGGGACGCCAGCACCCAGTACGCGCCCGACGGCACCCACCGGCAGGTGTCGGGCTCCCCGGTGGTCGCCTGGTGGCTGGCGTTCGTCGTCAGCGCGGTCCTCGACCGCGTGGCCTCCCGGCAGTACATTGCGGCCTTGTCGCACGAGGCACTCAGCGACGCGGCCGCCTTCATGGCGGCCGCGGAGCTCTCCGTCGCCGCGGCCGCCCTGCTGGCCGTCCTCTTCGTGCGCAAGCTGACCGCGATGCAGCGCGTCAAGGCCGTGCAGGGTCCGAACGCCGCGGTCTGAGGTCCCCTACGCACCGGGCTACTGCGCCATCGTCAGCCCGTCCTTGGCCGCGCCGCGGCCGAGGACGGCCTCGGTGATCTCGTCGCGGGCCTCCTCGTAATCCTCGCGGCCGGGCGACTGGGCGAGGGCGGCGGGGAGGTTGACGACCCGGCCCGCCCGGAGGTCCATCATCTGCGGGACGAACTCGGCCTTGGTGACCTGCCAGCGCTGCCCGGGGGCGGTCGGCGGGGCGAAGGTGAACCGGCCGATGGAACCGTAGTTGCCGCGCATGTCCCGGGCGCCGGTGTAGTTGAACATCTCGCCCGCGACCTGGTCGCCCATGCCGTAGACGATCCAGGTCCCGTTGACCTTCTCGTAGGCCTGCGGGATGTGGGCGTGCGTGCCCAGGATCATGTCCACGTCGGGGCGGCCGCCGGTCTGCGAGGCGGTCAGCGCCTTGCCGAGCGCGAGCTGCTTCTCGTCCGGTTCGGTCTGCCATTCCGTGCCCCAGTGGAGGCTGACGAGGACCACGTCGGCGCCCGCCTTCCGGGCCGCCCGGGAGTCGGCGATGATCTTCTCCTGCTCCATCAGGTTGACCGCCCAGGGCTGGCCCTCGGGCATCGGGTAGCCGTTGGTGTCGTACGTGTACGCGAGGTGCGCGACCTTCGCGGAGCCCGCGGTGTACATCGTCACCGTGCCCGCCTCGGCCTCGGTGCGGGCCGAACCCGCGTGCTTGAGACCCACCTTGTCGAACCGGTCGAGGGTGCGCTTCAGACCGGCGCCGCCGCCGTCGAGGGTGTGGTTCGAGGCCGTGGAGCAGCCGTCGTACCCGGTGGCCTTGAGGCCGTCGGCGACCTCGGGCGGGGACTGGAAGGCGGGGTAGCCGGTGAACGGGCCGCCGTCCGGCCCGTAGATGGTCTCCATGTGGCAGAGGGCCAGGTCGGCGGCCGAAACGATCGGCTTGACCGCGGAGAACATCGGCCGGAAGTCGTAGCCGTCGCCGTCCGCGTCGGAGGCGGCCCGCCGGATGACCGACTCGTGGGGCAGCACGTCCCCGCTCGCGACCAGGGTGAACCCCTTCCCGGCGGGGGCCGTGGTCGATCCGGGGGCTCCCGGGGGCGCCGCGGAGGACGGGGTGCCGGCGAGCCGGGCGGGTGCGGGGTCCCCGCCGGCCGAACAGCCGGCCGTGGCCGACAGCACCACGGCGGTCAGGAGGGCGAGGGCGTGGCGGGTGCGCGCGGTCATCTGTCCCGGCTCTCCTTGATGAGGTCGATTGATACGACTATCTGATCTTCCGTCAATCCATAGAAAGAGAAGCCTGAAGTCAAGGAACGGCTCCGCCGCACGGCCTCGCGCTCACCCCAATGGCCGTTCGGCGCGCCGTTCGACCGTTCACCGCCCCGCGCGGCCGCCCACCGGATGACCCGGGTGCTTGGGCGCACCGCCCGGGCGGGACGGTTCCCGGGCGGCCCGGTGCAGGTCAGGGTGGATCCGTCGACCTCGACGGCCCCCGCACCGACCCCCGGAAGGAGCCTCCCGTGCCCCTTGCCCCCGCCCTCCCACGCACCGACCCCGAGGCACTGGCCGAACTCCAGCGCGAACACGGGCGGGCCCTGTTCGGCTTCCTGCTGGGCCTCACGGCCGGGGACGCCCAGCGCGCGGAGGACCTCGTACAGGAGACCCTCCTGCGGCTCTGGCAGCATCCCGAGGTCCTGGGCGGCGCCTACGAGTCCCTGCGGCCCTGGCTGTTCACCGTGGCCCGGCGGCTCGCCATCGACGCCCGGCGGGCACGCCTGTCCAGGCCCCTGGAGGTGGAGCCGGAGGGACTGGACCAGGCGCCCGCGCCGGGGGACGCGGTGGCGGGCTCGGTGACGGCGATAGACGTGCGGCGGGCCGTGGGGTCACTGGGGCCGGAGCACCGGGACGTCCTGGTGCAGGTCTACTTCCAGGACCGCTCGGTGGCCGAGGCCGCGGCCGAGCTCGGCATCCCGGCGGGAACGGTCAAGTCCCGTACGTACTACGCTCTGCGCGCCCTGCGCAAGGGCCTCCAGGGCTACGGGTACGGACTCGGCGCCTGAGGAACGGCACCGTCCCGAGGTGTGGCGAATGCGTCAAAGAATGGCCTGAACGCCCTCGAAGCGGACACGAACCGCATCGAAACCGGCATCGGACCGTTCAAGTTGAGTAAACATCCCCCGCTCCGCGAGCCGCGCAGGGAAGGCTCGGCGCTGACGGCGGGAACACGCGACGCATGCGGGAGAAGGTGGAACGGTGCGGCCCGAGGGTACGAACGGCACCAGTGACGGTGGGCTGGCGGTGCCCATGGCATGGCTCTACGCGGAGTACATCGCCGACGAACTGCTGCGCACGGGCCGGCTGATCCCGGTCAGCACCCTGGAGTTCCGCGCCGGACGCGACACGCTCGCGCTGACCATCTACCTCTCGGACGCCGCCGGCGAACTCTCCGGGATCCGGGTCGTCTCGCAGCTCGACGAGTGGATGTCGCTGACGGCGTACGGGCACCCCTGGCGCGACTGGGTCCACACCCGGTTCCTCGCGCTGGGCGAGGAGGCCCGCGAGCGCGGCCGGGGCGAGGACCCCGACCTGGAGCTGGCCCGGGCGGCCTGGCGCTGGCTCGACCACACGGAGCTGTTCGCCACCAACCTCGACCCGGGACGCCACGGCCACGCCGACACCCCGCCCGGCCTGGACGAGAACGCCCGCGTCTGGACACCCGCCTGGCAACTCGGGCTGCCCCTCGGGCACTTGGCGATGCACCTCTTCTGAGCCCGGGCGGCCCGAGCAACCCCGGCCCGGCCGCTATTCCGGCCGGCGGAGCCCCCGCGGCCCCGGCGGCTCCGTCGGGTCGGTGACCAGCCCGGTGAAGTCGGCCTCGTTGCGCTCGGCCCGGGCCACGTACGCGCGGGCCACGCACCACAGCACCGGGTACACCAGCACCCCGAGCACGATCCAGACGAGCGGACCCGACGCGATCCGCGGGAGCAGGAACAGCAGCGGCAGCAGACCCACCAGGAGGACCAGCGCGGCCAGGGCCACGAGTCCGGCCCGGAGCTGGCTGCGCATGAGGGCCCGTACGTAGGTGGCGCCCAGGGTGGTCTGCTCGGAGATCTCGGACCGGGCCGGCGTGTGCGCGGGAGGCCTCCTGCGGCTGCCGCGCGGGACCCCGGTGACGACCTCCCGCCGGGGCGGCTGCTGCGGCTGCTGGTCCTCGGCCATGGCCCGGAGTCTAACCGGGCCCTGCTTCACTGCTTCGCTGCTTCACTACTTCAGCAGCTTCGACAGCCTGCGGTCGGCGAGCGGCTTCCCGCCGGTCTGGCAGGTGGCGCAGTACTGGAGCGAGGAGTCGGCGAAGGAGACCGAGCGGACGGTGTCCCCGCACACCGGGCAGGGCTCGCCCGCGCGGCCGTGGACCCGCATCCCGCTCTTCTTCTCGGCCTTGAGCCGTCCGGCGGCCACCCCGTGCGCCCGCTCGACGGCCGTGCGCAGGGTCTCCCCGACGGCCTCGTACAGCCGGTCGGCCTGCGCCCCGTCGAAGGAGGCGGCCAGCTTGAAGGGCGAGACCCCGGCGGCGTGGAGGATCTCGTCGCTGTAGGCATTGCCGATCCCCGCGATGACGCTCTGGTCCCGCAGCACGCCCTTGATCTGCCGCCTTTCCCCGGCGAGCAGCGCGCGGAACTCCTCGCGGCCGAAGCCCTCTCCGAGCGGGTCCGGACCCAGCCGGGCGATGCCGGGGACCTCCTGCGGATCGCGGACCACGTACACGGCGAGCCGCTTCTGGGTCCCGGCCTCGGTGAGGTCGAACCCGCCGCCGCCCTTCAGGACGAGGCGCAGCGCGAGCGGCCCCTTGCCGGGGCCCGGCGGCCGGGCGGGGAAGGCGTCGGTCCAGCGCAGCCAGCCGGCCCGGGCGAGGTGGGTGACGAGGTGCAGCTCGCCGATGCGCAGGGCGAGGAACTTGCCGTACCGGGCCGTCGCACCGGCCCGCTGCCCTTCGAGCGCGGTCAGGGGCGGGTCGTAGGTCTTGAGCACGCTCACGGCGAGCGGGAGGACACGCTCGACCTCCCGCCCGGCGAGGTGCTCATCGAGGAACTCCCGCAGGGCCTCGACCTCGGGCAGCTCGGGCATCCCCCCAGCCTGCCGCCCCCTCGGGCGAAGCGCGAGCCGAGGTCGCAGAGGGCACTTCGGCCGGCGCCCCGACGGCCCCGCAACGGACTTTCGAGCCGGCCCGGGCTCACGGCATGGTGAACTCGCACCACACGCACTTGCCGCTCCCCCGGGACTCCACGCCCCAGACGTCGGCCAGCCGGTCCACCAGCATCAGACCTCGTCCCGAGACCCCGGAGTCGCCCGCCTCCCGTCGGCGCGGCAGGGCGCTGGAGCGGTCCTCGACCTCCACGCGGAGCCGGCGTTCGGGGCCGGCCAGGACCCGCAGCGTCACGATGGCGGGGCCGTCGGTGTGCATGAGGGCGTTGACGATGAGCTCGTCGGCGATCAGCTCGATCTCGTCCGCCCGGTCCCGCGCGCCCCACGCCCGGACCGCCGCGCCGATCATGTGGCGGGCCGATACGAGGGCCTCCGGATCGCCGGGGGCCACGTGCTGCTGGAGCCGGCCGCCGGCCTGCTGGACCTCCTCGGCCTCGCGTCGGAGCAGCAGCAGCGCCATGTCGTCGTCGCCGCCCCGGTCGTCCACGACCTCGCACAGCCGGTCCGCGAGCTGGGACAGGTCGGCCGGCCCGGTGCGCACCAGGGAGGTGAGGAAGCGGACGCCGTCGTCGAGGTCGGCGCCGGGCTCTTCCACCAGGCCGTCCGTGCACAGCAGAAGCGTTTCCCCGGGTCCCAGTTCGACCGTGGTCACCGGATACTCCAGCAGCCCGAACTCCGCGGACAGCCCCAGCGGCATCCCGCCCTCCAGGGCCAGGCGTTCGCATCCGCCGTCACGGGTCCGCAGCAGGGGATCGATGTGGCCGGCCCGGACCAGTTGCAGCACGCCGGTCGAGAGGTCGGCCTCGGCGTACGTGCAGGTGGCGAAGCGGTCGGTGTCCAGTTCGTGCAGGAAGACGGAGGCCCGGGCCATGACGGTGGCCGGCGAGTGCCCTTCGGCGGCGTAGGCCCGCAGCACGATCCGCAGCTGCCCCATGACCGCCGCCGCGTGGGTGTCGTGGCCCTGGACGTCCCCGATGACAGCGCCGACACGGCCGCCGGGCAGCGGGATGACGTCGTACCAGTCGCCGCCGATGTCTTGGCCCATCTTGGCCGAGCGGTACCGCACGGCGATCTCGGCGCCCGGTACCGAGGGGATCCGGCGCGGCAGCATCGCCTGCTGGAGGCCTTCCGCCAGATCGTGCTCCTGCTCCAGCAGCATCGCCCGCTGGAGGCTCTGGGCGATGCTGCTGCCGAGCGCGACGAGCAGGTTCCGCTCCTCCTGGGTGAAGCCGTCCTTGTCCTGGTAGAGCAGGCCGATCGCGCCGATCGGGCGGGCCTGGGCGATCAGCGGCAGGTAGGCGGCCGCCGAGATGTGCATGGAGGAGATCTTCGCCCAGAGCCCGGGGTACCCGGCGGCGAACTCGGCCGCGGAGTCGAGGAAGCGCGGCTGGAGCGAGCGGACCACCTCGCTCATGGGGTACTGCTCGTCGATGCGCGTGTAGCGGGTGCCGGGGACGAAGCTGCCGGCGGGGCCCTCGGCGACGAGGTGGATCCGGCCGGCTTCGACGAGTCCCATCACCATGCCCATGGATCCGAGCCGCTCCAGGCCGTGGGCGTCGCCGAGCGCGTCGATGACGTCCTGGACGGTACGGGCGTGCGCGAGCGCGGCGGTCGTGCTCTCGACCACGGACGTCTGGCGGCGCCGCTCCTCGTCCAGCCCGAGGCGTTCCGCCGAATGACTGAGCTCCTCGGTGGCGTCGCGGACGATGCCGATGATCCGGTACGGGCGGCCGTCCGGGCCGCGCATGACCCGGCCCTGGGTGTGGGTCCAGCGCAGCGAGCCGTCGTGGCAGCGGATGCGGAAGTAGGCGCCGTAGCTGTCGACCCCGCTCTTGAGGGCCGAGGAGACCAGTGCGTCGAGCCTGACGCCCTCGGCGGGCGGGACGCGCGGCGAGAGGGACTCGGGCCGGCCGTCGTACTCCTCGGCCGTGGTGTCGAAGACCTCCAGGGCGGCCGAGTCCATGTGCATGAGACCGGTGACCAGGTCCCAGTCGAAACTGCCCATGCGGTTCAGCGAGAGCGACCGGTCCGGGTGTGCGGGCCAGTCCTCCGGCAGCGATACGGCGGTCGGCACCGGTCCACCATGACACACGGGCCGGTCAGGCGCTCTCCAGGTACTGGCCGTCGTACGGGGCCGAGGGCTGCTGCTCGGGGACGGAGTAGGGGTCCTCGTACGGGTTGGCATGGGGATCCGCATACGGGTCGGCGTAGGGGTCCGCGTACGGATCGCTCGGCTGCGGCGACGCCCCGTCGGGGCCCACCAGGATCCCGGGATCGCCCGGGGTCTGCCCCGGCAGGTCGGAGGGGATGTCGGTGGGCTGGTCGGTGGCGGGCGGCGGGGCCGTGGGCGGGCCCGAGGGAATGCCGGACGAGGGCTGGTCGGGGGCGGTGGGGGTGTTCGGCGTGTCCGGGCTGGTCGGGGACGTCCGCGGCGTGCCCGGCGGGCAGTCGGTCGCCTCCGGGGCGGGGCTTCGGCCGGGGCCCGTCGGGCCGGTGGGGGGCGCGGTGCGGGCGAGGCTGTTGCTCTCCGGGGTCCGGCACGGCACGGCGGGCGGGGTGCCGGGCGGGGTCGCGGGTCCGGCGGGGATCCCGTCGGCCGGGTCGTACGGGGGCGGGGTCCGCGGGGCGCGGTCCTGGGCTCCGTCGTCGCCGACCGTGCGCTCGATCCAGGTGTTGTCGGCGACGTTGACGATGACCAGGTTGTTGATCACCTGCATGGTCGGCTCGATGACCACGACCTGGGCGGGCTGGTAGCCGCTCCAGGGCTCCCCCTTGAGCACCGGCGCACCGGGGGCGGCACGCGGCGCGAGCAGCGGGTTCCCGCAGGCGCAGCGGACGCGGGGCATCCCGTGACCGTCCACGAGGACGGCGGTGCCGGCCTGAAGGACGGACTGGAAGGCGTTGGGGTTGCCGCCGGCGAAGCCGTGGTTGGTCACCCGGGTGTCGGCGCGCAGCACGACCGGGGTGAGGCCGCGCAGGAAGTCGGGGATCTGCTCCTGCTCCACCTGGGAGACCTCGGCGAAGGCGCGCGCCTTGGTGTCGTCCTGCGTCAGGGACTGGACCTGTGCCTCGATGTCGCAGCTGCCGAGCCGCTGGGTTCCGCCGTACAGGCCGGGGGTGGCCGCGTTGACGGTACGGATGCCCTGGCCGGTCGCGTTGGGCAGCGGGGGCTGGACGGGGGCGGATTCGCCGGTGGCGGAGGAGGTCGTGAAGGGGTCCGGGCCGGCCGAGGCCACGGGCTGCAGGTGCACGTCCTGGCTCTCGGCGGCGGGGCCCTTGGTGCGTCCCTCGTCGGCGGAGGTCCCGCAGGCCGCGGCGAGGAGTCCGAGGACGGTGAAGAGGGCCGCACGGGCCGGTGCGTGACGACGCGGCGCCTGACGGGGTGTCGGTGCGTGCACGTTTCATCTCCCTTTTCGCCCCGGTTGCTCCCTCTTGTCTGCCGTATGTACGGGGTGGCCGCAACCGGAGATCACACAGCCGGACCCTGTCTTGAACATGTTCAAGACAGGGTCTAGGCTCACGCTCGTGAGTTGAACGCGTTCAATGCGTTCGATCCGAGGAGGGGGATCCGCGGTGACCGTGCTGGTGAATCTGATCGTCACCCTGGGCATGCTCTACGTCGTCCCGGCCGGTCTGCGCCTGATCGATCCGGTCAGGTTCGGGCGGACGGCCCGGCTCTGGCCGCTGTTCGCGGCCCCCGGAGCGGTCTGCCTGTGGCTGCCCCGGGGAGCCCCGGCCACCGCCCTCGCCGCGGTCTACGCGGCGGCCACGCTCACCCTGGCGGTACGGGCCCTGCTCCCGGCACTACGGGGGCCCGCCCGGGCGGCACGCGGCCCGGCGGAGGTGGCCGTGCTCACCGCACTCGTGGCGCCCTCGGTCGCCGGGACCGCCTTGGTCGCCGAACGCGCCGGACACCGGCTCTTCGGCTTCGACCTCGACATCCTCGCCCTGACCGTGCCCCACTTCCACTTTGCCGGCTTCGCCGCGGCCCTGGTCGCCGGGCTGGTGTGCCGGGCCTCCGGCGCCGGAGCCCTGGCGCGGTGGGCGGCGTACAGCGTCCCGGCCGGGACCGCGCTCGTCCTGCTCGGCTACTTCGTCGACGACTGGGCCGAGCTGGTGGGCGCGGTGGTCCTGACCGGCGGCATGTGGGCGGTGGCCCTGCTGACCTGGCGGGACGTCCGCACCGGGGCCGGCGGCCGGGACCGGGGCACCGGCGCACTGCTCACGAGCTCGGCGGCCGTTCTGGTGGCCACCATGCTGCTCGCCCTGTGGTGGGCGCTCGGCGAAGCCACCGGGATCCCGCACCCCACCCTGACCTGGATGGCGGCCACCCACGGCCTCGGCAACGCCCTCGGCTTCGGCCTGTGCTCCCTGCTGGCCTGGCGCCGCCTGACCGACCGGACGGAGATCCCGGCATGACCCGCCTCCTCAGCGAAGCCCGCAGCACCTTCAACTACCCCGACCGGGGCGCCACGGCCCGGCGTCCGCTGCCCGACGGGTACAACTACACCCACCACCGCACCCGGATCGGCCACGGGCAGGCCGCCCTGGACGCCGCCGGGGCCGCCGTCACCACCTTCCGCGCTCACCGCGCCTCGGGCATGCGCGTCACGGCCGGAGCCTCCCCCGTCCGGCCCGGCGACCGGGTCGTGGTCGGGATCGGGATCGGCCCGGTGCGGATCGACGCCCCGTGCGAGGTGATCTGGACCGCGTACGAGCCCCGGCGGACCGGTTTCGCGTACGGGACGCTGACCGGGCATCCCGAGTGCGGCGAGGAGTCCTTCGTGGTGGACATGGAGCCGGACGGCTCGGTGTGGTTCGAGGTGACCGCCTTCAGTCGCCCGGGGAGCTGGTACACCCGGCTGGCGGGCCCGGCCGTCCCCTTCCTCCAGCAGGCCTACGCCCGGTGGCTCGGGCGGTACGTGCGGCGGCTCGCCACGGGCACCCGCCCGGCCCGATACTGGAGGGGATGGACTGGTTCACGGCGCCCGGATACTGGCTGGGGCGGCTGATCTTCCAGCGGGCCCTGGCCGGTGTGTACCTCGTCGCCTTCGCCGGGGCCGCCCTGCAGTTCCGGGCCCTGATCGGGGCGCACGGCATGCTGCCCGTGCCGCGGTACCTGCGGTACGTGCCCTTCCGGCGCGCCCCGAGCCTGTTCCACCTGCACTACTCCGACCGGTTCTTCGCCGGCTGCGCCTGGACCGGGGCCGCCCTGGCGGCGGCGCTCGCCGCGGGAGCCGGGGACGCGGTGCCGCTGGGTGCGGCGATGGCGATGTGGGCGGTGCTGTGGCTGCTGTACCTGTCGATCGTGAACGTGGGGCAGACCTGGTACTCCTTCGGGTGGGAGTCGCTGCTGCTGGAGATCGGCTTCCTGGCCGTCTTCCTCGGCAACGCGCGGGCCGGACCGCCGGTGCTGGTGCTGTGGCTGCTGCGCTGGGTGGTCTTCCGGGTGGAGTTCGGCGCGGGGCTCATCAAGATGCGCGGCGACCCCTGCTGGCGCAGGCTCACCTGTCTGTACTTCCACCACGAGACGCAGCCGATGCCCGGCCCGCTGAGCTGGTTCTTCCACCATCTGCCGAAGCCGCTGCACCGGGTGGAGTGCGCCGCCAACCATGTGACCCAACTGGTCGTGCCCGTCCTGCTGTTCACCCCGCAGCCGGTGGCCTCGTACGCCGCCGGGATCATCGTGGCGACCCAGCTGTGGCTGGTGGTGTCGGGGAACTTCGCCTGGCTGAACTGGATCACGATCACGGCGGCGCTCCCGGCCATCGACTTCCACGCCCTCACGGGCGGCGGCCCGCCACCGGCCGCCTCCCGGCAGGGGCCGCTCTGGTACGTGGTGCTGGTGTGCGCGGTGACCGTGCTGGTGCTCATGCTGAGCCGGCATCCGGTGACCAACATGATCTCGCGCGGCCAGGTCATGAACCGGTCCTTCGACCCCCTCCACCTGGTCAACACCTACGGGGCGTTCGGCACGGTGGGCCGGATCCGCGAGGAGGTGGTGGTGGAGGGCAGCACGGACCGGCTCCCCCGGGAGGACGGCACGTGGCGGGAGTACGGCTTCAGGGGCAAGCCGGGCAACGTGCGGCGGATCCCGCGCCAGTTCGCCCCGTACCACCTGCGCCTCGACTGGCTCATGTGGTTCGCGGCGCTCTCCCCCGGCTACGCCCGCGACTGGTTCGGCCCGTTCGTGGAACGGCTGCTGGCGGGCGACCGCGACACCCTGAAGCTGCTCCGGCACAACCCCTTCCCGGACGCACCGCCGCACTGGGTCCGGGCCCGGCTGTACCGCTACCGCTTCACCACGTGGCGGGAGCTGCGCGACACCGGGGCGTGGTGGCACCGCACGCTGGTGCGCGAGTACCTGCCGCCGACCCGGCTCGCGGAGGCGTCCTGGTCAGAGCCCGAGTAGCGCCGCCTCCCGCTCCGCCGATATGCCCTTCTGCGGCCGGTCGGGCCGGTGGGGGGCGACTCCGCCGAGCGACCGGAGCCAGGTCCAGGTGTCGGCGACGGTCTCCTCCACGGGGCGGCAGACGAGACCCGTCTCCAGCGCCTTGGTGATGTCCCCGCCGAACATGTAGTCGTGCAGCTCCCCCTCGGGGAGGTAGACGGGCAGCTCGACCCAGGGCTCGATGCCGGCCTTCTCGATCACCGCCGAGTCGGTCCAGCGCGGTTCGGCCTCGGCGCCGGTGGCGGAGACGCAGGCCTCCAGGAAAGTACCCATGGTGGCGTGGCCGACCGGGGAGACCAGGTTGTAGGCGCCGCCGTGCCCGGCCGCTCCCGCGTCGAGGGTCCAGCGCGCCAGGTCGCGCACGTCGATGTACTGCAGTTGCAGTCCGGGGTGCCCGGGTGCGAGGAAGGGGCCGCCTCGGGCGACGCGGTTCAGCCACCAGGGCAGCCGGCCCACGTTCTCGTACGGGCCGAGGATGAGCCCGGCGCGCACCAGCAGGGCGCGGTCGCCGAAGGCGTCCACGGCGGCGATCTCGGCGCCCCGCTTGTCCTCGGCGTAGGCGACGGAGTCCGCGTCGGGCGAGCCGTCGACGAGCGGGCCGTCCTCGCCCATGCCCGCCGGGGCGGGGTAGGAGTACACCGAGCGGCTGGATATGTACGCGTACCGCCCGACCCGGCCGGCGAGCAGCCGGGCACTGTCGCGCACGGCGGTGGGGGCGCCGCCCCAGGTGTCGACGACGAGGTCCCACTCCCCCTCGGCGAGGGCGTCCAGGCCTCCGGGGACGGTGCGGTCCCCGTGCACGGCCGTGGTCCCCGGCGGGGGCGCGTGGTGCCCGCGGTGGAAGACGGTGACGTCCCACCCGCGGCTCAGGGCGTCTTCGGTGATCGCGCGCCCGACGAATTCGGTTCCACCCAGCATCAGCAGCTTCATGCAGGTCAGCCTGCCCGGGACCCGGGGTCCTCGGAACCCTTGATCGCCGACAGCGATGACGCCCACGGCGTACCGCTCGCGGGAACTTCCGGGCCCCGTCGGGAGTGGTGGAGGCGCCGCAAGCACTGTTCCCATACGTCGGTCCGCCCGCCGTCCCGGTTCGTCACCGGGACGGCGGGCGGACCGCACCGCGGGTGTCTAGTCGATGCCGGGCAGGATGTGCGGCTCCGCGAGGTCGTCCTCGTAGCCGGCGAGGCGGATCGGAGCGGACCGGGCCCAGACCTCCAGGTTGCCGAGGGTCTCGGGGCGCTTGCCGCTCCGCGACCCCGTCCGTTCCCTGGGCGTCTGCTCCGTCGTCGTCAGTTCTGGTGTCACCGCGCACTCCTTTGTGTCGCGTAACCCGGCGGGCGAACCGCGCGCCGGTGCGGGAAGAGAAGGGTTCCGGACGCGGTGGCGCCTTGGTGGAGCGAGGGCCCGTGTGGGGCTCTCATGGCGATCAGAGTACACATATGAGCGCACCCCCGCTCGATGGAATAGTAAAATCCACTCCGGACAGCTTGTTTTCGCCACGAGTTCATCACCTCGCACGTCGGCGCGTCGCGTACGGCTGATCTGCTCGACGGCGCCATACGGGTGATACGCGGTCGGGCGACGGAAGGAACGACAGTGGCGAAGGCCGAGGTGCCGGTGGTCGTCGGAAGCGTCGGAGAACTGATGGACCTGCTGCGCGGCGGGGACGGCGACGGCGGCCACGGGCTGCGGGTCGCCGCGCTGCTGCGCCGTTCGCACCCCTTCGACAAGGAACTGCAGGTCGCGGGGCTGCTGATCGATCACCCGGCGGAAGCGATCCGCCCGCTGCTGGGCGAGCGGGTGGCCCGGCTCGTACGGCTCCACGGCCCCGGGGCGTCGGCTCCCGGGCGCGGGAGCGACCCCGACGCGGAGTCCCTCGGTCACGCCGCGGAGGCGGGCCGGTCCGCGGGCCTGGACGCGGGCGTGCTGGAGGACTGGCGCCCGGTGCTGGAACTGGTCGCGGCGGGGGCCTACGGCCGCACCGCCTGAAACGCCCGAAACGCCCGAAAACACCTGAACAAAACAAGAAACGCAGAGCGCCCCCGGCCCCTCTCGGAAGAGGGACCGGGGGCGCTCAGATGAGCGGCTCGCGCGGCCTACCAGTTGGCGGGCGCGTAGTCCTTGAGGAAGACCCCGTAGAGGTCCTCGCCGAGCTCGCCGCGGACGATCGGGTCGTAGACCCGGGCCGCGCCGTCGACCAGGTCGAGGGGGGCGTGGAAGCCCTCCTCGGCGAGGCGCAGCTTGTCGAAGTGCGGGCGCTCGTCCGTGATCCAGCCGGTGTCGACCGAGGTCATCAGGATCCGGTCGGTCTGGAACATCTCCTGGCCGCTGGTCCGCGTCACCATGTTCATCGCGGCCTTGGCGGCGTTGGTGTTCGGGTGCCCGGCGCCCTTGTAGCCCCGACTGAAGACGCCCTCCATCGCCGACACGTTGACCACGTACGCCCGCCCGCCGGCCGCCTTGCGCGCGGCCTCGGCCATGGCCGGCCGGAGCGCGCTGATCAGGATGAACGGCGAGGTGTAGTTGCACAGCTGGGTCTCGAGCAGCTCCACCGGGGAGATCTGGTCGATGGTCTGCACCCAGGTGTTGCTCTCGACGACGTCGGGCAGCAGGCCGCCCGCGTCGATGGCGGTGCCGGCGAGGTGGCGCTCCAGGCTGGCGTTGCCCGCGACCAGTGCGAGGTCGGCGACCTTCTGCGCCTCGAGCCCGCTCACGCCGATGGGCAGCGCCGCCAGGCCGTCGACGGCGCCGGAGTTGAAGGCGCCGATGACGTGGTGGGCGGGGAGCTCGCCGGCCGGCAGCGGGGCGCTCTCGCCCTCGACCAGCGCCGCGTAGGCGCTGGGCAGGCGGCGCACGGTCTGGGTCGCGTTGTTGATCAGGATGTCGAGCGGGCCGGCCTCGGCCACCTGCTCGGCGAGGGCCACGGACTGGGCCGGGTCGCGCAGGTCGATGCCCACGACCTCCAGCCGGTGCATCCAGTCCGCCGAGTCGTCCATCGCCTTGAAGCGGCGGATCGCGTCCTTGGGGAAGCGGGTGGTGATCGTGGTGTGGGCGCCGTCGCGCAGCAGCCGCAGCGCGATGTACATGCCGATCTTGGCCCGGCCTCCGGTGAGCAGCGCGCGCTTGCCGCTGAGGTCGGCGCGGGCCTCCCGCTTCGCCCGGTTCTCGGCGGCGCAGCCCGGGCAGAGCTGGTGGTAGAAGTAGTCGACCTCGACGTACCGCGCCTTGCAGACGTAGCAGGAGCGCGGGCGCTCGAGGATCCCGGCGATCCGGCCGGCCTCCGTGACCGAGGAGGGCAGCAGGCCCTCGGTCTCGTCGTCGATGCGCTCGGCGGAGCCGGTCGCGGTCGCCTCGGTGACGGCCCTGTCGTTGGCGGTCTTGGCGGCGCGGCGGTCCTGGCGGCGGCGCTGCTTGACCGTCCGGTAGATCCCGGCGGTGGCGCGGCGCACGGTGATCGCGTCCGGGTGGTCGACGTCGATCTTGTCCAGCTCGTCGAGCACGCTGAGGCAGAGGGCAAGGCGCTCGGGGTCGATGCCCGGCCCGAAGGCGTGGCCCTGCTCCTGGCTGTCTTCGGTCACCGTCATACCCGCTGTCGTTCCTTGATCAGTCGTCCGCGTCCGCCGGCTGCGGAAGTCCCCAAAAGGGCTAGTGTACGGATCCCCCGCGCGGGAAGACAAACGCGCTCCCCCTCACCCTGCTACTGCGTTCGGAGTACGCCCAAGGACGTACTCGTCCCCACCTTCAGGGGGAGGAATAGCTCTTCGGACTCGGGCATTGTGAGTTTTATGAGTGCCCTAGCCTTTTCGGTCCTGCTGTGCCTGGTGTCCGCCGTGGCGTATGCGGCCGGAGCGATCGTCCAGGAGCGGGTCGCGTCCGCCACGGCGGACCGGCCGTACGCGCCGGTGCGCCGGCCCGCCTGGTACGCGGCGATCGCGCTGAACGGCCTCGGAGCCCTGCTGCACGTGGTGGCACTCGCGTACGGGCCGCTGAGCCTGGTGCAGCCGCTCGGCGCTCTCACCATCGTCTTCGCGCTCCCGATGGCGGCCGTCTTCGTACGGCGCCGGGCGAGCGCCGCCGCGTGGCGCGGGGCCCTCCTGGCCACGGCCGGGCTGGCCGGGCTGCTGGCCCTGACGGGCGGCGGCGGGCGGGCCGAGCAGTCCCTGTCGGGCGGGGAGCAGAGCCTGCTCCTGACGGCGACCGGGGCCCTGGTGTCCGTACTGTTCCTGGCCGCGCGCCGGGTGCGGCGGGTCACCGCGCGCAGCATGCTGCTGGCCACGGCGGCCGGGGCCGCCTTCGGGATGGGCTCGGTGTTCACGAAGTCGGTGGCCGAGAGCTTCGCCCCGGACGCGCTGGTCACGCTGTGGCCGGAGCTGACCGCGATCGCCGCGCTGGCGGCGGCCGGACTGCTGCTGTCGCAGGCGGCCTACCGGGGCGCCGGGCTGACCGTCCCGCTGGCCACCGTGACGGTGGCCAACCCGGTGGTCGCGGCGGCGGTGGGCATCGCGCTGTTCGACGAGGGCTTCCGCTACGGGGCGGCCGGCGTGGCCGCGGCGCTGGTGAGCGGGGTGGTCGCGGCGACCGGCCTGGTCCTGCTCACGATCGCGCCCCGGGACGCCCGGGTGCCCGTACCGCCGGGACCGGCGTCTGCTCCCGCCCCCGCTCCGGCCGCGGTCCCGGCCGGGACCGCTGCTGCCGCCGCGAGCCCGGTCTCAGATGGCGACTCCGTGCGCCCGCAGGTACTTCAGCGGGTCGATGTCGGTGCCGTAGCCGGGCCCCGTGCGGATCTCGAAGTGCAGGTGCGGCCCGGTCGAGTTGCCGGTCGAGCCGGAGCGGCCGATCCGCTGCCCGCCGGTGACCGCCGCGCCGGCTTTGACCGAGAGCGCCGACAGGTGCGCGTACTGGGAGTACCGGCCGTCGGTGTGCCGGATGACGACCTCGTATCCGTACGCTCCGGCCCAGCCCGCTGAGACGACCTGCCCGCTGCTGACGGCCTTGACCGTGGTGCCGGTGGCCACCGGGAAGTCGATGCCGGTGTGGTAACCGCTGGACCAGGAGGAACCGGAGACGCGGTAGCCGGTGCCGAGGCCCGCGGCGACCGGGGCGCTGAAGGCTCCGGAGGGGGACGGCGGGTTCACGGTGGCGGGCTTCGCCGGCGGCTTCGTGGGGGGCTTCGCGGGCTGCTTCGCCTCGGGTGTGCGCCCCGCCGGTTCCACCGGCTTCACGGGTTCGGCGGTGCGCGGCGGCTTCTCGGGGCTCGGGGCCGGCGGCGCGGCGGTGACGCGCAGGGTGAGCCGCTGTCCGGGGAAGATCAGGTCCGGATCGCCGCCCACGACGGCCCGGTTGGTCTCGTACAGGGACTGCCAGCCGCCCTCGACGTGCTGCTCGGTGGCGATCGCCGACAGCGAGTCCCCGGGGGCGACGACGTAGGGGCTGGGCAGGACCGGAGTCCCGGTCGGACGGGGCGTCGTGCCCTGGGGAGCGGTCTGCGGCGCTGTCTTCGGAGCGGCCGGCGCCACCACCTTGGGAGCCGTCGCCTTCCCGGGCCCGACCCCCTTGCCCTGTGTGCCGAGGGCCGGCGCGGGGCCGCTGCGGCTCAGTCCGGCCTGCTTGCCGCAGACCGGCCACGCCTGCGGTCCCTGGCCCTTCAGCACCTTCTCCGCCACGGCGATCTGCTGCGCCTTGGTGGCCAGGTCGGCGCGGGCCGCGTACGCGGTTCCGCCGAAGGCGCGCCAGGTGCTCTGGCTGAACTGGAGTCCGCCGTAGTAGCCGTTGCCGGTGTTGATGTGCCAGTTGCTCGTGGATTCGCAGGCGGCGACCTTGTTCCAGGTCTCCACCGAGGCGGCGTGTGCCGTGCCCGCTCCGATCAGGGGCAGCGCTATCCCGGCTCCGCCCGCGGTGACGACGAGCGAGGCACGGTTGATGCTGCTCGGCTGATACCGGCGGTGCCGGCCCCGTACACCCATGGGAGCCCCCATCGAAGACATCAGGAATCCCGCAACTTAACGCCACGACCGGGGCATGACAAGGCGCACAACACAACGCGTTCGGGGGGAAGTTGATTTTTCGCCGAATGTAGGACACCGGTAAAGATCTCCGTGGGGGTAGCGTCGGTGTTCCTGCATTCCTCCGCACATCGAATGCACTGTCGACGCACTCAGGAGCGCACGCACATGACCAGCAGCACGGCCCAGATCGGCGTCACCGGACTCGCGGTGATGGGCAGCAACCTCGCCCGCAACTTCGCCCGCAACGGATTCACCGTCGCCGTCCACAACCGCACCACCGCCAAGACCACGGCGCTCGTGGAGGAGTTCGGCCACGAGGGCTCCTTCGTGGCCGCCGGGAGCGCGAAGGAGTTCGTGGACGCGCTGGAGCGCCCGCGCCGTCTGATCATCATGGTGAAGGCCGGCGAGCCCACCGACGCGGTGATCCGCGAGTTCGCTCCGCTGCTGGAGCCGGGCGACGTGATCATCGACGGCGGGAACGCCCACTTCGAGGACACCCGCCGCCGCGAGAAGGAGCTGCGCGAGCAGGGCCTGCACTTCGTGGGCGTCGGCATCTCGGGCGGCGAGGAGGGCGCGCTGCTCGGCCCGAGCATCATGCCGGGCGGCTCCGAGGAGTCGTACGCCTCGCTCGGGCCGCTGCTGGAGAAGATCTCCGCCAAGGCCGCCGACGGCACGCCCTGCACCTCCCACGTGGGCCCCGACGGTGCCGGGCACTTCGTGAAGATGGTGCACAACGGCATCGAGTACGCCGACATGCAGCTGATCGCGGAGGCCTACCACCTGCTGCGCGAGGTGGCCGGCTACTCCCCCGCGAAGATCGCCGAAACCTTCCGCGCCTGGAACCGGGGCCGGCTGGACTCGTACCTGATCGAGATCACCGCCGAGGTGCTCGCGCACACGGACGCCGCGACCGGTCAGCCGTTCGTGGACGTGGTCGCCGACGCCGCCGAGCAGAAGGGCACCGGCCGCTGGACCGTGCAGATCGCCCTCGACCTGGGCGTGCCGGTGTCCGGAATCGCCGAGGCGGTCTTCGCCCGCGCGGTTTCGGGCCACGGCGAACTGCGTACGGCCGCTCGGGGGCTGGCCGGCCCGAAGGCCGAGCCGCTCTCCGCCGGGGCCGCGGACGCCTTCGCCGCCCAGGTGGAGCAGGCCCTGTACGCCTCGAAGATCGTCTCGTACACGCAGGGCTTCCACCAGATCCAGGCCGGCAGCGAGGAGTACGGCTGGGGCGTGGACCCGGGCGCCGTGGCCTCGCTGTGGCGCGGCGGCTGCATCATCCGGGCCGCGTTCCTGGACCGGATCCGGGCCGCCTACGACGCCAGGCCGGAGCTGCCGAGCCTGCTGGCGGACGCCGGCTTCGCCGACGAGATCGGCGCCGCGCAGGACGACTGGCGCGAGGTGCTCGTGGCGGCGGTCCGCCAGGGCATCCCGGTACCGGCCTTCGCGGCCTCACTGGCGTACTACGACGCCCTGCGCTCGGAGCGGCTCCCGGCGGCCCTGACCCAGGGCCAGCGCGACTTCTTCGGGGCGCACACCTACCGGCGCACCGACCGCGAGGGCTCGTACCACACGCTGTGGAGCGGCGACCGCTCCGAAGTCCGTACGGACTGAGCCGCGGCTCAGCTCCAGGGCCCGGGCTGCGGCAGCGGCGCGGGCCCCGGAGGCGCCGGCACCGGGTCCGGCTCCGGGAAGGGGACGGGCTCGGGCGGCACCGGGCGCGGGATGGGGTCGGGGTCCGGGAACGGGCTGGGGGCCGGGGTCGGATCGGGGCCGGGCACCGGTGGCTGCGTGTCTTCTACGTTTCGCACCATACGGCCCATTTTCCCGCGCTTGCGGCGCGAACGCCCTACCCGGCCCCCGGCAGCCCCAGCCCTGCGGCCAGGCCCGAGGCCTGGCTGGTCAGGACCGGTGTCCGGGTGGTGACGAGTTCCGTGGCGCCGGCCATCGAGCCCTGGGCCAGCACGATGACGTCCGCGTCCGTGACGGCGTCTGCGGCCTCCGCGACGAGGCGGTGGTTGCCGGCGACGTCCCCCGCCTCGAAGCGCTCCCAGGCCCCGGCCACGAGGTGCGTACGGATCTCCACCGGACGGCCGGCGGCCTCCTCGGCCAGCAGTTCCCGCGTCGGGGCGATGGTCGACTCCACCGTGGCCAGGACGACGATCCGCGGGCCGGTGCGCACCGCGGCCGCCGCCATCGGCCGGTCCGCCCGCAGCACGGGAACGCCGATCTCCGGGGCCAGGCCCTCCGCGGTCCCCCCGATCGACGAGCAGGTGACGAGCACCGGCCCGTCGGATCCGGCGAGGAGTTCCCGCAGGGCCGGAGCCACCGCCCCGGGCCCTTCGGCGCGGGCCCGGTCGAGGAGTTCCGGAACCACCAGGTGCCGCAGGACGGCGCCCGGGTGGTTCCGGTCGCGCAGGGCGTCGAAGACGGGGACGTGCACCTGCGAGGTGTGCAGCAGCGTCAGCGCGGTCACCACAGGTCGGAGTCCGCGGCCAGCTGCGCCTTGGCGGCGGCCACGACCCCGGCCGGGGCCTCGGGCGCCTGCTCGGGGTGTTTGGCGGCCCAGCTCGCGGCGTACGGGCAGAGCGGCACCACGGGGACGCCCTCCTCGGCCGCGATCCCGTAGAAGGTCTTCACCAGGTTCCCGGCGATCCCACGGCCCTCGTGCCCCGGCTCGACGACGGTGTGGACCGCCACGAGGGCGTGAGGGGCCTCGGAGAGCACGAAGTAGGCGATGAACCCGGCCACCGCCCCGTCCTCGACGGCCAGCAGCCGCCCGGCCGCCCGGTCGTCCACGATCTTGACCGATTCGCTCGGCCCGGTCTGCGACATCGTCCCGACTCCCCTCAGATCCCTCAGATCCCTCAAACAGCCACGGCGTGGGGGCTGCGCTCCTGGTCCGTTCCCGGAACCGGGGCGGACGGGTCCGCACCCAGCTCGATGATCCGATTGTCGCCGTCGACGTGGACGACGCGCGGCTCGAACACGCGCGCCTCGGCGTCTTCCATCTGCCCGTAGCTGATGAGGATGACCAGGTCACCGGGGTGCACGAGGTGCGCGGCGGCCCCGTTGATCCCGATGACCCCCGACCCCCGCTCGCCCTTGATGACGTACGTCTCCAGCCGGGCCCCGTTGGTGATGTCCACGATGTGCACGAGCTCGCCGGGCAGCAGGTCCGCCGCGTCGAGGAGATCGGCGTCGACGGTCACGGAACCGACGTAGTGCAGGTCGGCCTGGGTGACGGTGGCCCGGTGGATCTTGGACTTGAACATGGTGCGAAGCATGGTGATACTCCCGAAATATGCGCTCCCTGCCCGCTTTTCTCGGGTCAAGGGCTACCTCGGGCACCTTACAACCCTTCGCATGTTCGAGAAGGTTTCCGCGGGTCTTTCAGGATGCGTGAGCAGCGCACGCACCCCGGGCGGGACGGGATTGTCGATCATGGCCACAGCCGGTCCCTCGAAAGGGTGGAGATCGCCCGTTTAGGGCTGTCACCAGCGGTTTCGGCGATACGGTGAGCGCGGCGACGGCCGTTCGGAGAAGGCCCCCCGTGCTGCGCGACGCGAGGACCGTCACAGTCATGGCGGTTCGTGGTGCGCTTGCTGACGACCGCTGGAGCCTTCCCCTCGCCTTCGTATGGAAATACCCCTGCAGACGCAACCGGCAACGGTAAATCGTTTTATGGCCTAGATCTTGGAGGGGAGGGCTGGTGAACAGTGCCGAGGTCTTCGATCCTGCGCGGTTCATGCCAGGGAGCGGGCTCGCGTACAGAACCGCCACGTATCTGCGGCTGGGCAAGGCGCGGATCTACCACCACGTCCACGGCTGGATTCTGGCGTGTCTGCTGTTGTGGCGGGACGACGCGGTCGACGGCCGTGCGGCGGCGGTGCTGGCCCTCAGCCTGGTGATGCTGCTGGCGATGCAGTGGGGGGCCGCCGCCTTCGACGACATCGGCGGTTTCCGGGACGGCGTCGACCAGCGGAACTACAGCGGTCGCCCCTATCTGACGGTCGTGAAGAAGCCGCTCGTCACGGGGGCGCTCACCGAGCGGGAGGCGGTTCGCTTCGCCTACGGAGCGTCCCTGGCCGGCCTCGCCGCGTGCCTGCTGGCGGCGCTCGTCGCGGGCGGCACCGCGGCCGCGCTCGCTGCGGGTCTCATGGTGTTCGCCCAAGTCTGTTCGGTGCAGTACTCGTTGGGTGCCAAACTGAGTTACCGGCCCCTGGGCCAGGAGTTCGTGGTGTTCACCGCGCTGCTCTGCACGGCGCTGGTGCCCTACGGGCTGGCGGCCGGCTCGGCAGGCCGGGAGATCCTGCTCGTGAGCGCCCTGATGGGCCTGTGGTTCCTGCTGGTCATCGCGTACGGCAGCTGGTCGGACCGGGAGGGTGACGCGGCCGGCGGGCGCCGGACTCTGGCCGTGGTCCTGCCGCTGCGCTGGTTCCGTTGCTACTTGCATCTCCTGGCGGCCCTGAGCGTCCTGCTGCTCGCCCTCCTGTTCACCGCGACCCGCCTCGACGGCCGGCTGGCGGTGTGCGCCGTGCCCGTCGTCGTCCTGCAAGGCGTCCAGCTGTACTACGGCGCCCATCGGCAGCAGTTGCGGCGAGCCCGTTTCCTGGGGCTCCTCTCCCTCGATGCGGGGCTCGCCGGTCTGGCGGCCGCGATCCTGCTGTCCCGCTGACCTTCCCGATATGACCGCCTGGTGGGACCGACAACCCGCCAGAGCTGAGACCCGTATGCCTCCGGATGAGGAATCTCGTTGACCGATCAGCTCTCCACCGGCTCCCTGCTGCCTTCGCCCGCCACCGCTCCGCGCGGCCGGCAAAGAGTGCTCGACGATGTGCACACATGGCTCACCGAGTACATCAGCCAGCCCGATGCCCGCATCGGGCGGCCGGGTGCCGTGTGTCCCTTCGTGGCCCCTTCACAGAAGGCCGGCGCCCTGCACCAGCGGATCTGCCCGACAGGGTCGGATCCCAGTCCCCTCCTCGTGGCCGAGCAGGTTCGCCGCGCCTTCGACGAGTTCCACGCGATCACCTGGCCGACCACCAACTCCCAGCTGTGGTGCCTGCTGTTGGTCTTCTCCGACCTGCCGGCACACCGGCTTCGGACGCTCGACGAAGCGCACGCCCTGATGAAGCCCGAGAGCGTGGACCGCGGCTTCATGATCGGCCAGTTTCACGACAGCTGCACCGTTCCAGCGGTCCGCAACGCCGAGTTCCAGGTGAGCCGTGCCCCGGTCCCCGTGATTGCCGTCCGTCTCATGGCGGTTCACGACGTGCTCTTCCTGCACGAGCGCAAGCAGTGGTTCCAGGCCTACCTCTCGCGCTTCGCCGATCACTACCGGGTCCCCGAGCGACTCGACCCCTTCCTCTACGACACATACGCCACGGCGTGTGCCAACCACGGGATCACCCCATGATCACACCGGCCGACACCCCGCGTTCCCTCGTGGCCGATGCCGCTCGACCCCAGCTTCCGCCCGCCTCCCTCGCACCCTCGCGCCGACAGGCAGCACAGCTGGACGCCGCCGACCCCCTGGGCCCCCTGCGCGCGCAGTTCCAGATCTCCGACCCCGACACCATCTACCTGGACGGCAACTCCCTCGGCAGGCTGCCCGCCGCCACCCCCCTCTTCCTCGCCGACATCGTCAACGACGGCTGGGGAAAGGGCCTGGTGCGCTCCTGGGACCACTGGATCGACTGGGCGAGCCGCATCGGTGACCGGCTCGCCACGCAAGTGCTCGGGGCGCGGCCGGGCGAAGTGGCGCTGTCGGACTCCACGTCCGTGAACCTCTACAAGCTGGCCGTCGCCGCACTGGACGCGCGCCCCGGACGCGGGACCGTGGTGTTCGACGCGCAGGACTTCCCCACCGACCGGTACATCCTGCAAGGTCTCGCCGAACAGCGAGGACTGACGGCTCGGCAGGTCCACTCCCCGATGGATGCCCCGCTCGGCCTCGACCGGCTCGGCGCCGCCCTCGACGACGACGTGGCCCTCGTCGTCCTGTCCCTGGTCCACTACCGCTCCGGCGCGCTGCTCGACATGGCGGCCGTCAACGAGCTGGCCCGCGCACACGGGGCCCTCGTGCTGTGGGACCTGTCGCACGGCGTGGGCAGCGTCCCGATCGACCTGAGCGGCACGGGCAGCGACCTCGCCGTCGGCTGCACCTACAAGTACCTGAACGGCGGCCCCGGGTCACCGGCCTTCCTGTACGTCCGCCGGGAGCTCCAGACCACGCTGCGACAGCCCGTCTGGGGCTGGTACGGGCAGCGGGACCAGTTCCACTTCGGCGACGCGTACCAGCCGGTGGACGGCGTCGAACGGTTCCTGGCCGGTACACCGCCCGTACTGTCCATGGCCGCCGTAGAGCCGGCCCTCGACGTGATCGAACAGGCCGGTGTCCACCGCATCCGTGACAAGGCCCTGGCCCTGGGGGACTTCGCCGTGCAGCTGGCCGATGCCTGGCTGGCCGAACACGGCGTCCGTCTGGCGTCCCCTCGCGGCCCCGAGCAGCGCGGCTCCCACATCTCCCTGGCGCACCCCGAGGCCTGGCGGGTGTGCCGGGCGCTCGCCGCGGAGGCCGGTGTGGTGTGCGACTACCGCGGCCCCGACCGGCTGAGGATCGGCATGCCGCCGCTGTACACCCGCTTCACGGAGGTGTGGGACGCGATGGACCGGCTGCGGGACGTACTGGCGGACCGCAGCTACGAGCGCTACTCGCACGCTCTGACCAGGGTCACCTGAGCAGACCCGCTTGTCCGTGGAGCGCTGCCGCGGGAACGCACCGTCATGTCATCGACCGAGTAAGGACCCCTCCTTCGCCATGTCCGCGCCTCCCCCTCCCGTAGCTCCCCCCGCACCGAGCGATACGGCCTCGCCGACCCATGCCGCGCGGTGGCCGGCACCCACCTGGGCGGCGGCGACCGTGGTGCTCACGGGGCTGTACCTGCTCAGCATGGACGCCACCGTCCTGAACGTCGCCGTTCCCGACCTGCAGCGCGATCTGGGGCCCAGCATGGCCCAGGTCCAGTGGATCATCGACGGCTTCCCGCTGGTCGTCGCAGGTGCCGTCATGGCCGGAGGTGTCCTGTCCGACCGGTGGGGGCACCGCCGGTCGTTCATCACCGGGGTGCTGGTGTGCTGTGTCGCGTCCGTCTTCGGTGCGACGGCATCCGACCCGGGCGTGGTGATCGCCGCACGCGCCGCGATGGGAGCCGGTGCCGCCCTCGTCATGCCGGCCGGCATGTCAGTGCTCATCACCAGCCTGTACGTCACCCCCGAGCGGCGGCGGCGGGCGTTCACCGCCTGGACCATGGCGGTGGCGGTGGGCGGTCTGTCCGGGCCCGTCGTGGGCGGAGCGCTGGTCGAGCTGTTCTCCTGGCGGGCCGGGTTCTGGGCGAACGTTCCGGTGGCCGCAGGCCTGGCGGTCGCGGCCTGGTTCCTCGTACCCGAGTCCGGCCGCACCCGTAAGGGGCGCGTCGACGCGGTGGGCTGCCTGCTGTCGTCCGGGGCGCTGCTCTGCGTTCTGTGGGGGCTGATCGAAGCCCCGGTGCACGGCTGGACGAGCGGCCCCGTGCTCACGGCCTACGCCGTCGCCGTACTGCTGGCGGTCGCCTTCCGTGCCCAGCAGCGTCGTGCGGCGGCGCCGCTCCTGGACCGCGACCTGCGCGGCGACCGGCACGTGCGCTGCGCCCTCGTCTCGGGCGTCGTCATGTGCATGGCCGCGTTCGGGATGCTGTTCCTGATCAGCCTGTACCTGCAGAGCATGCTGGGCTACACCCCTTGGCAGGCCGGCCTGCGGACGCTGCCGATGACCGTCAGCATGCTCCCCGGCGCCCTGTGCGCCCTGTACCTGCTCCAGCGTTCGCTGGTGCGGGCCGCGATGACCGGAGGGCTGGCCGTCCTCACCTCGGGTCTGCTCCTGCTGACCACCGTCAGTGCCTCTTCCGGATACGGGCTGATCGCCGCGGTGCAGTCGCTGTGCGGGCTGGGCGCCGGCCTGCTGGCCACCGTGGTGAACGAGGTCGTCATGGCCGCGGCGGGCGAGCGGCGCGCCGGGGTGGGTTCGGCCCTGCACGACGCCTCCCGCGAGGTCGGCTCCGCGCTCGGCATCGCGGTGCTCGGCTCGGTGCTGATGACGGCGTTCCGCGACCGGCTGCCCGCAGCACCGGCCGGCGGCGGAGTCCTTCCCGCCCAGGACGATCCGGTGACGGCTCTGGACGTCCTGACACGCATGGGCGACCTGCCGGGACCCGCCCAGGAAGCGGTCCGCGAGGCCTTCGCCCACGCACTGTCCCTCGCCGCCGCCGTCGCCGCGGGCGTCACCCTCACCACCGCGGCGGCCATGTGGTGGGGCCTGCGAGCCGTTGTCCGGACACAGCCGGAGCCTTCCGCCACCGCGCAGGAGCCTGCCGGTTCCGCGCAGTTGACCGGCCGACCGGAAGCGGGGTGAAGCCGGATGGATGACATCACGAACAGCATGGCGGCCCCGGACGACGTCTACGACGTGCTGGTGGCCGGGTACGGCCCGACCGGTGTGACGGCGGCGAACCTGCTGGGGGCCACGGGTCTGCGCGTCGCCGTGGTCGAACGCGATCCGGCCGTCTACCCGCGCTCCCGGGCTCTGGTCACCGACGAAGAGGTGCTGCGCGTGTGGCAGCGCACCGGACTGGTCGGACGCATCCTGGGGCAGACCCTGCCCGACAAGCCCATCGACTTCGTCGACGACCGCGGGCAGCTGATCGCCAGCGGTGAACTGATCCCGCGGGGCA
Organism: Streptomyces sp. TBY4; assembly: GCF_024213195.1. Classification (GTDB taxonomy): domain Bacteria; phylum Actinomycetota; class Actinomycetes; order Streptomycetales; family Streptomycetaceae; genus Streptomyces. The sequence continues at coordinate 426,264 of NZ_JANAVF010000001.1, forward strand.
GCGGCTATCCGCCGCAGGTGTTCTTCCACCAGCCGGCGGTGGAACAGATCCTCCGCGAAGGCGTGGCACGCTTCCCGAACGTCGAGGTCCTGCTCGACCACGAGTGCCTGCGGGTGCGCCAGGATTCCGACGGGGTGGACGTCGCCGTCACCCACGTCCGGCAGGGCGGCGTACGTCACCTGTGGGCGTCCTACGTGATCGCGGCCGACGGCGGGAGCAGCACCGTCCGCCAGAGTCTGGGGATCGGCTACGCGGGACGGACCTACGCCACGCCCTGGGTCATCATCGACGCCGAGGTGGTGCGGCCCTGGCCCGGGCAGGAGCAGTTCCGGTTCCGGTGCGACCCGTACCGGCCGGCGGTCGACTGCCCGTTCCCGCCGCACCACCACCGGTGGGAGTTCCCCGTCCTGCCGGACGACGACATCCGCCATCTCACCAGCGATGACGGCGTGTTCGCCCTGCTCGCCCGCTACGGCGTCACCCGGCGCCATGTCCGCATCCAGCGGGTCATCGCCTACCGGCACCACGTCCGCTCCGCCGAACGCTGGCGCGAGGGCCGCGTCTTCCTGGCCGGCGACGCGGCGCACGCCATGCCGCCCTGGCTAGGCCAGGGACTGGCCGCCGGTGTGCGGGACGCGGCCAACCTCTGCTGGAAACTCGCCGACGTCCTTCGCGGCGAACTGCCCGAGGAGGTCCTCGACAGCTACGAGACCGAACGACGGCCGCACGTGCACCGCACGGCGCAGCGGGCCGCGTTCATCGGGAGGATGGTCACCGAGCGCCGCCCGGCCCTGGCCCGTCTGCGCAACCCGCTCCTGAAGGCGGTCACCGGCCGGCCCGCGCTGTACCGCATGCTGCACGAGGCCACCGCGATCCCGGCCCCGCGCTACCCCTCCGGACTCCAAGCCCTGCCGAGAACCCTGGCATCGGGCTCGCTGATCCCGCAGCCGTGGGTGATCGACCCGTCGGGCGAGCGGGTTCGGCTGGACGACGCGCTGGGCCGGGGCTGGGCACTGCTGCACGCCCGCACCCCGGCCCAGGAGCAGCCGGCCTGGGAGCGGCTCAAGGCGCCGTGCTGGACCGTGACACCCGCCCAGTCCGCCCCCGCCGCGCACACCGTCGTCGACTGCGACGGTGTCCTGCTGCCCTGGATGGCCGCGCACCGCGCCGCCTCCGTCGCCCTGCGCCCGGACGCCTTCGTCTACGCGACCCTCCCCGCCCCCGGCCGGCTCCCCGGTCCGCCGGGCACCTGACCTCAGGAGCACCCATGGTCCAGCCCGACACCGACGGACCCCTCCTCGACTTCGCCGGTCCCAGCACCCCGTACATCGACTACCAGAGCATCAACGTCCTGCACTCGCTCCAGCAGCCGCTGTCCGATGCGCCCGCCGAGCCGACCTTCTACGTTCTCGGGCAGGTCAAGGAGCTGCTGTTCAAACTGCTGTACGGCGAACTGGGCGCGGTACGCGCACTCCTGGACGCCGACGATGTCCCCGGCGCGGTCTGGACACTGCGCCGCACCCGCCGGACGATCGAACTGCTGACCGGAACCTGGGACGTGCTGAGCACACTGGCGCCCTCCGAGTTCAACGCCTTCCGGGAGCACCTCGGATCCGCCTCGGGCTTCCAGTCCTACATGTACCGGATGCTGGAGTACGCCCTCGGCAACAAGGACGCCCGCCTGGCCCGTCCGCACCGCCATGTACCGAAGGTGCGCGACCAGGTCGAGGAAGCCCTGCGCGCACCCAGCGTGTACGACGCCGCGCTCGCACTTCTGGCGCGCCGGGGAGCGTTCCTCCCGCAGGAGGTTCTCGGCCGGGACCTCTCACAGCCGTACGCGGCCCACGAGGCGGTGGAACGCGCCTGGGCCGACGTGTACGCCGCCGGGCCCGACGACGAGATGTTCCTGCTGGCCGAAGCACTGATGGACATCGCGGAGGGCTTCGGCCGCTGGCGCGCGCTGCATCTGCTGACGGTCGAGCGGATCATCGGCACCAAGAGCGGAACCGGGGGCACCACCGGCGTGAACTGGCTGCGCAAGGCCGCCGAGCACCGCCACTTCCCCGAGCTGTGGACCGTCCGCTGCCGGCTCTGAGCCGCACCGCCGACGCGGCCGTCGGCCGACCTGTCGTGACGGCAGTCCCCGCACAACCAACGGAGCCGAACCCATGCAGCACACGTGGACCATCCAGCACATCCCCGACCAGCACGGCCGAGTGGCCGTCGTCACCGGCGCCAGCAGCGGTCTCGGCTTCGAGACCGCCAAGGCCCTGGCCCGACGCGGCGCCACGGTCGTGCTGGCCGTACGCGATCTCGACCGGGGCCGGGCCGCCGCCGGCAGAATCGCCCGTTCCACCGTCAACGCCGACGTGACCGTCCAGGAGTGCGACCTCGCCTCGCTCGACTCCGTCCGCACCGCCGCCGAGGGGATCCGGGCACGGCACCCGCGCATCGATCTCCTCGTCAACAACGGCGGAGTGATGTGCACGCCCCACGGCATCACCCGCGACGGTTTCGAAACCCAGTTCGGCATCAACCACCTGGGCCACTTCGCCCTGACGGGACTCCTCCTCGAGCCCCTCCTGGCCGTCCCCGGCTCACGCGTGGTCACCGTCACCAGCCTCGCCCACCGGTTCACCCGGATCAACCTCAACGACCTGCAGTGGAAGCACCGCCGCTACAACCGGTTCGCCGCATACGGGCAGTCCAAACTGGCCAACCTCATGTTCACCTACGAACTCCAGCGAAGGCTGGCCGAAAGGAACACGGACACCCTCGCGATCGCCGCCCACCCCGGCAGCGCCCAGACAGCGATCATGCGCCATCTCCCCGGTCCACTGCCCAGAGTTGCCAAGGCGTTCGGCCCGCTGCTCGCCCAGCCGCCCGCACGGGGGGCCCTCCCCATGCTGCGAGCCGCAACCGACCCCACCGCGCACGGCGGCCAGTTCTACGGACCCGACGGCTTCCAGCAGACCATGGGCACGCCCGTGGTCGTGACCTCCGCGGGGCAGTCCCACGACACCGCCGTCCAACACCGGCTCTGGACGATGTCCGAATCACTGACGCGAGTCGCCTACGGCATCTGAGCCGGCGGACTGTACGGCTGACCTGTCGCCCGCCCGACCCGCGCCCGGCCGCGCACACCAGCCGATAGCATGCCGCGCATGAAGAACTGCACCAGATGTGGCGAGGCGTTCGACGAGGCACAGGCACGGGAGATCTTCGACCCCGAGTACGGGAAGAACATCTATGACGGCAAGTACCGAGCCGAGGTCTGCCACGACTGCGTGATGCTCGACTTGGAGTCTGACGAGTACGAAGAGATCTGGTTCGAGTGCGACGACTGCGGAGGGACGAAGGAAGTGTTCATCCCGGACGGCGAGGACGCGAACATCGGATCCCTACAGGAGTGCCCTGGCTGCGACGGTCTTGGGATGTACGAGGGCACACAGGATGACCTGCCGTCGACGTCCAAGCGGGTCTTCAACTTCTGACTGCCAGGTCTGCTTACCCAGGGGCGGCGCAGCCCCAGCACTCCAGATCCTGGAGGTGACGCCCGCCTCCTGCTCGTAGCCCGGGGCAACTGTGGTGTCCAGCTGGTGAGTTACCGGCCGGAAGGCATAGGCCGGTGCACACGGTTCCGGTACCTTTCCGTCACGTCGCCGCCACACCCGGGGCACAGGGCCCCATGGGACTTGCGGCGCGAAGGACCCGACACCTGTTGACGACACTGACCGAAGTCTTCACAGTCCGGCCGTACACCCCGCACTGCCAGGTGATCCACGCCGAAGGCGATCACGCCGTGATCGGCATCTCTCCCGGTAACAGCTACTTCTCCGCGCAGCGCGTCATCGACCTCGCCCACTGGGGCATGCGCAACTTCGCGCAGGTCGACCTGATCTACACCGACCTGCACGTGGCCGACATGTACGAGGCCCTCGGCTACGACGCCGACGAAGCCCGGCGCAAGGCGGTCAAGAACCTGCGGGGCGTCCGCGCCAAGGTCAACAATGCAGCGGCCGAAGCCGACCCCACCGGCACCCGCTTACGCTCCCGGCCCATGTCGGCCCTGACCGACATCCCCGCGTACCGCGCGCTCCACACCCACCTGTACAGCCTGCTCGACACCGACCCGGAATTCCGCAGCACCTGCAATTCCCTGGTCGACGCGTTCCTCTCCTCCAAGGTGCTGGGCGGCAAGGCCGCCACCACCCGGCAGCGCGACGTCTGCCTGGAGTACGTCTGCGCCGAAGCGCCGCTCTTCCTGGACACCCCCGCCATCCTCGGGGTGCCGTCCTCCCTCAACTGCTACCACCAGCTCCTGCCGATGGCGGAACTGCTCTACTCGCGCGGCTCCGGCCTGCGCGCCTCGCGCAACCAGGGACACGCCGTCATCACCCCCGCCGAAGGAGCACCCGATGTCCACTGACACCCTCCTCGACTTCCCGTTCTCCGCACGCGGCGACCAGCTCCCCCACGAGGTGGAGGCGCTGCGCGACGAGCCGGTCAAGCGGGTCCGCACGATCGCCGGCGACGAGGCCTGGCTCGTCTCCTCCTACGAGCTGTGCAAGCAGGTCCTCGAAGATCCCAGATTCAGCCTGAAGGACACCTCCGCCCCCGGAGTCCCCCGCCAGTACGCGCTGACGATCCCGCCCGAGGTCGTCAACAACATGGGCAACATCACCGGCGCCGGGCTGCGCAAGGCCGTCCTCAAGGCGATCAACCCCAAGACCGACGGCCTCACCGACTGGATGCGCCGGGAAGCCTCCACCCTGGTCGACGACCTCCTCGTCCACGGGGCGCCCGTGGACCTGCGCGGCCAGTTCACCAACCCGTACGCCGAGAACCTGCACTGCCGCATCCTCGGTATTCCGCAGGCCGACGCCCCGCGCCTGGCGTCCAGCCTCGACATCGCGTTCATGAACTCGGCCTGCCCCGTCACCGGTGCCAAGCTCAACTGGGACCGGGACATCGCCTACATGGTCGAGCGCCTCGACGACCCCGCCACCACCGGGCTCGTCGCCGAGCTGGCGGCCCTGCGCCCGGACCCCCAGTACGCCCACCTCACCGACGAGATGCTCGCGACGGTCGGGGTCACGCTCTTCGGCGCCGGGGTCATCTCCACCATGGGCTTCCTGACGATGGCCGTCTTCTCCCTCCTCCAGAACCCGGACGTGTGGGAGCAGCTGCGGAAGTCGCCGGAGAAGATCCCCGGCGCCGTGGACGAGCTCCTGCGGGTCAACCTCTCGATCGGTGACGGCCTGCCCCGGCTCGCCCTCGAGGACCTCACCCTCGGGGACGTCGAGGTGAAGAAGGGGGAGCTGCTGCTCGTCCTGGTCGAGGCCGCCAACACCGACCCTGCCGTGTTCAGCGACCCCCACGTCGTCGACATCGACCGGGAGAACGCGGCCACCCACCTCTCCTTCGGCGGCGGGCCGCACTACTGCCCCGCCACCGCCCTCGGCAAGCGGCACACCGAGATCGCCATCGAGGTGCTCCTGGAGAAGATGCCCCGCCTCCAGCTCGCCGTGCCGGTCGAGCAGCTCGTCTGGCGCACCCGCTTCATGAAGCGCCTGCCGGAGCGGCTCCCCGTCCTCTGGTAGCAGGGCGGTGTGACGTGTGGCCCCGGCCGGAGCTTCCGGGCGGGGCCGCTCGCCTTGACGGACCGAGCCGCGTCATGCCGTGAAGGGGGCGCCGTCCAGGGTCCAGTGGGCATCCAGGCCAATGCCCAGCGCGGCGTACACATGGGCGGCGACATCGGTGTGCCTCACCACCGGCGGGGCCCCGCCCGGGGTCAGGCCGGGGCCGCTCGCCGCCACCCACGCGGTGCGCTCCAGCTCACTGCGCCCCCCGTGGCCCCCTTCGTCGCGGTGGCCGTGGTCGGTCACCACGATGACCGTCCACTCCTCCCCCGGGTGGCCCGGACGGTCGCGGACCCCCTTGAGCAACCGGCCCAGGCGCTGGTCCGCCGTCTCGATCGCCCGGCGGTACTCCGGGCCGCAGCCGAGGAAGTGGGCGGTCTCGTCCACGGCGCCGAGGTAGACGAAGGAGGCGTCGAGGTCTTCTCCGGAGCTCAGGACGCGCGCCGCCTCGGCCGTCACGGCCTCGTCGGCCTCCTCCCAGCCCTCCGGCGTGTCCGCGCGGGGAGCGATGAAGCTGAGCCTGCTGGGAGCGGTGAAGAGCGGGCCGCCCTGCTGGGCGAGGAAGAGGGGGGCCCAGCCGCCGGCTGCGAAGGTCCGCCGGCCGCATTCGAGTGCCAGGCGAGTGGTGAAGTCCGGGAAGACATCGAGCCGGTTGCCGTCGAGGCGGTTGCCCCAGACCCCGTGCTTGGCCACGGTGACCCCGGTGGCGATGGTGGCCCAGCAGGGCCCGGACATCGTCGGGGTGGCTTCGTCGATCTCGGCGGGGGCCAGGAAGCCCGCGTCGGCGATCTCGTCGAGGTACGGGGTGTCCAGCTCGGCCAGCAGGTCGAGCCGTACGCCGTCTATGCCGACGACCAGAACGTGTGCAGTGGGCATGAAGGGGTCCAGGGTGTCCGCGGGTGGATGGGTGGGCGGGCAGGCGAGTGGGCGGGTGCGGGGCTACCGGTTCTCCGTCGGCAGGCGGTGCGCGCCCTCGGCGGGGGTGACGGTGAGGAGTCGCGGGAGCCGGTAACCGGCCGCGCCGAAGGCCGCCGTGACCCGGGCACCGACCGCGTCCTCCCGCCCCGCCTCCACCAGCGCGATGACGGATCCGCCGAAGCCGCCTCCCGTCATCCGGGCGCCGAGGGCCCCGGCGTCCAGCGCGGCGGTCACGGCGAGGTCGGTCTCCGGGCAGGAGACCCGGTAGTCGTCGCGGAGCGACGCGTGACCGGCGGTGAGGATCGGGCCGAGGGCGGCCGCGTCCCCGGCCCGGAGCCGGGCGACGGCCTCGGCGACCCGGCCGTTCTCGGTCACCACGTGCCGGACCAGCGGTACGAGTTCCCCCGGGAGGCCTTCCAGGGCCGGCGCGAGGTCCTCGGCGGGCAGGTCCCGCAGGGCGCGCAGGCCGAGCAGGCCGGCCGCCCGTTCACAGCCCGCGCGCAGGGCCGCGTACGCCCCGTCGCCCAGGTCGTGGGAGACCCGGGTGTCGATGACGAGCAGTCCGAGTCCCTGCCCCGGGAGGTCGAAGGGGACCTGCCGGTGCTGCTCCGGGCTGCGGGCGTCGAGGTGGAGGGCGGCCCCGGTGGTGCAGCACACGGAGGCCATCTGGTCCATGATCCCGCAGGGGACTCCGGCGAAGGCGTTCTCCGCCCGCTGCGCGGTCCGGGCCAGTTCGGGCCCGGGCAGCCCCAGTCCGTACAGCTCGTCGTAGGCGACGGCCACCGCGCACTCCAGCGCGGCGGAGGAGGAGAGGCCCGCGCCGGTGGGCACCGTGCTGTCGAAGTGGAGGTCCGCGCCGCCGACCGGGTGGCCGGCCTCGGCGAGGGCCCAGACCACTCCGGCCGGGTACGCGGCCCAGCCCGGCACGGCCCCGGGGGCCAGGGCGGACACGGCCAGTTCGGTGATGCGGCCGTCGCCCTGCGCGCTGTGCAGGCGCAGCCGGCCGTCCGTACGGGCGCGGGCGGCGAGCAGGGTGGTCTGCGGGAGGGCGATGGGGAGGGCGAACCCGTCGTTGTAGTCGGTGTGTTCACCGATCAGGTTGACCCGGCCGGGCGCCGCCCAGATCCCGTCGGGGGGTCCGTCGTAGAGCTTCGCGAAGGTGGCCGCGGCCTGCTCGGTCCGGTTCACGCCAGGGCCTCCCGCAGTCGTCGCGCGGCCGTCTCGGGGGCCACGTCGTTCATGAAGGCTTCCGTCCCGGACTCGGTCCCGGCAAGGAACTTGAGCTTGTCGGGGGTCCTTCGGATGGTGAACAGCTCCAGGTGCAGGGCCAGTTCCCCGCCGTCGGTGCGGGGGGCCTGGTGCCATGCGGCGATGTACGGGGTGGGGGCGGCCGCCTCCGCCCCCGGTACGGGGAACAGCCGGTCGAAGCGGCGGAGCAGGTCGAGGTAGATGCCGGGGAACTCGGCGCGCTCGGCTTCGGTGAGGCGGGTCAGGTCTCGGACCCGGCGGTGCGGGTAGAGGTGGACCTCGTACGGCCAGCGGGCCGCGTAGGGCACGAAGGCCGTCCAGTGCTCCCCGGCCGTCACCACCCGCTCGGTGGCGGCGCGGGCCCCGGCCAGGAGGTCCTCGAAGAGGTTGCGGCCGGTGGCGGCGCGGTGCGCGGCCGCGGCGGCCGTCATCTTGGCGGTGCGCGGAGTGACGAAGGGGAAGGCGTAGATCTGGCCGTGCGGGTGGGCGAGGGTCACCCCGATCTCGGCTCCCCGGTTCTCGAAGCAGTACACCTGCTCCACGCCGGGGAGGGCGGAGAGCTCCGCGGTGCGGTCGGTCCACGCGTCCAGGACCAGCCGGGCGGCGGCCGGGGTGAGGTCGGCGAACCCGGCGTCGTGGTCGGGGGTGAAGCAGACGACTTCGCAGCGTCCGGCCTCGCCCGCGAGGGAGGGGAAGCGGTTCTCGAAGACGGCCACCTCGTAGTCGGCGGCGGGGATCTCGCTGAGCCGGCCGTCCCGGGAGGGGCAGAGGGGGCATTCGCCGGGGGGCGGGTGGTAGGTCCGGTTCTGGCGGTGGGAGGCGATGGTGATCCAGTCGCCGGTGGCCTGGTCCCGCCGCAGTTCCGGCCGGCTGTCCACCGGGTCCAGGGGGCGCCGGTCGGGCGCGTCGCGCACGGCACCTTCGTCGGTGTCGAAGTAGATCAGTTCGCGGCCGTCCGCGAGTTTCGCGAGGGTCTTCTTCACGTAGCGAGAATAAACACTCTCCAACATTTTCCACCAGCCCATGCCGAGGTTTCCCCCAGACTCCAACAACATTGCCGTGTTATCTTGCTGGCTTCTGACCGGATCCGCCGATTCCCGGGAGCGACCCGTGGCCGAGCAGGCTGCCCAACTGGCCCACCAGAGACGCGCGCTCATCCTCGACGCGGTCCGGCGCGAAGGCGCGGTACGGGTGGCGGACCTGGTCGGGCAGCTCGGGGTCTCGGACATGACCGTCCGCCGGGACCTGGACGCACTCGCCCGGCGCGGCCTCGTGGAGAAGGTCCACGGCGGGGCCGTCGCCCCGGCCGGGGCCAGCGGGCACGAGCCCGGGTTCGAGGCCAAGTCCGATCTGGAGGGCGCCGCCAAGGCCGCCATCGCGGACACCGCCGCGACCCTGGTGGAACCGGGCAGCGTGGTCGCGGTCTCGGGCGGCACCACCGCGCACGCCGTCGCCGCCCGGCTCCTCGGGATCCCGCGGCTCACCATCGTCACCAACTCCCTCCCCGTGGCGGAGCTGGTGTGGGCCGAAGGCCGGGCCCGCGAAGCCGGCGCCCCCACCCTGCTGCTGACCGGCGGCTCCCCCACCCCCTCGGCCGCACTGGTCGGACCGCTCGCCGACCTGGCGATCGGCTCCCTCCACGTGGACCTGCTCTTCCTCGGCGCGCACGGGGTGGCGCAGGGGGCCGGCCTGACCACGCCCAACCTCATGGAGGCGCAGACCAACCGCGCCCTGGTCGCCTCGGCGCGCCGGGTCGCCGTCGTGGCGGACCACAGCAAGTGGGGGGTGGTGGGCCTCAGCGGCTTCGCCGCCCTCGACCAGGCCGACTGGTTCGTCACCGACTCCGGCCTGCCCGCCGCCGCCCGCACCGCCCTCGCGGAGGAGGTGGGCGAACTGCTCGTCGCGGGCGAGGAGCGGCCCTGACTCCGGGCGCACGCACGTACGGGCACTCCGACCGGGCAAGCCCCCGGTCAGGCCCCCGGCTCCGCGGGCGCCGGCCCGGTGGTCGCCCGGATGACCAGCTCCGGGTCGAACAGCAGCTCACCGTTGGGCACGTCCCGGTTGCTGACCAGCGCCAGGACGCTGCGCCCGACCTCCAGGGCCAGCCGGTCGGCGGGCTGCCGCACCGTGGTCAGGGGCGGGTCGGTGAACTCGGTGATGGAGGAGCCGTCGTAGCCCACGACCGAGACGTCCCCCGGCACCGCGCGCCCCTGGCGGCGGATGCCCCGGATCGCCCCGAGGGCCATGTAGTCGCTGGCGGCCACGATCGCGGTGGCGCCGAGGGCGAGGAGCGGGCCGACGGCGGCCTGGCCGCCCTCCACCGTGTAGGACTGCCGGATCACCCAGCGCTCCGGCTCCTCGATGCCCCGCTTGGCCATGGCGTCCAGGAAGCCCCGCACCCGGCGGTCGGCGGGCTGGTTGCCGGCCGGGCCGGAGGCCATCCCGATCCTGCGGTGGCCCAGCCGGTGGAGGTGGTCGACGGCCAGCTCCGCGGCGAGCGCGTCATCGGTGGAGAAGACCGGGGTGGGCACCCCGTCGGCGAACTCGCCGTTGATCCCGACGTAGGGGACCCGGCGCTGGCGCAGGAGTTCGTAGGTCTCGGTGTCTGCGCCCTCGACGGTGTTGGAGGCGGAGAGGAAGACCACGGCCGCGACGCCCTTGTCGACGAGCGCGGAGATGAAGTCCCGCTCCTGGACCCCGCCGGGGAAGGCCGGGCACAGGATGGTCTTGAGCCCGTGCGGGGCGAGCGCCGACTCGATGCGCTCGGCGACATCGGCGAAGAACGGGTTGGACACGAACTCGGTGATGACCGCGACCAGTTGTCCCTGGGTCTGCCGTTCGTAGCCGACGTCCGCCATGGCCTGTTCGACCGCGTCCCGGGTCTTCTTCGACACGCCCTGGCGTCGGTTGATCACCCGGCTGACGGTCGCCTCGCTGACCTGGGCGCGAGCGGCGACCTCGGTGATCCCGACCTTCATCGCGGTCCTTCCGTGATCGTGAGCGATACCAGACCGCCGCGCGGCACCGCCAGCGAGCGTGCTCCCTCCGGCAGGTACGGCGGCGGACCGTCCATGATACGGCCGTCCGGACCGTGGACCACTCCCCGGACCCGGCCGCCGCCGCCCAGCACCTCGACCATCACCCGGTCCCGGTCCGAGCCGTTGACCAGGTCGAAGCGGCCGTACGCGGTGAAGTCCAGCGGGACGACCCGGTCCCCGTGCACGCTCACCAGGCAGTGGTCCCCGGCGCTCGCCCGCACCAGGGGGTACAGCTCGTCGGGCCGCCCCGGTTCCACCTCCCCGTCCAGCAGCAGCTCCCGGTTCAGCCGCCACCACCCCAGCCAGAACCCGACCGCCTCCCGGTGCGCCGCCGGCAGCACGTCCAGTCGTACGGAGATCTGCGGCACCGCGTGCACGGCCCCGATCAGCTGCCGGGCCACCGCCTCCACCGGCGCGTCCGGCGACCACAGGAGCATGTCGGAGTGGACGGCCCCGCCGACGGCGAGCAGTGAGGTGTCGAGGGTGCGGACCCGGTTCGCGGTGGCGTCCGCCGGGCAGTCGAAGGAGCGCAGCATGTTGCCGAAGGGGGCCATGCCGGGGCCGGTGTAGGGCTGGCGCAATTCCAGCAGCACGCCGGGGCGTACGGCTTCCAGGGCCGCGCGCAGCTCCGTCAGCAGGGCCACCATGGCCACTCCGACGTCTCCCGCACCGTCGCCCGCGTACACCATGGCCTGCTCGAGGAAGTCGAGCTTGAGTCCGTCGAGCCCGTACGCGCGGACCAGCCGGACGCAGAGCCCGACGACGTGCGCGCGCACCTCGGGGCGCCGGGGGTCGAGCACGTGCGCGCCGGGCACGGTGGCGGGGGCGGGCGCGCAGCCGGCCCAGCGGTCGTGGCAGGTGGCGTCGGCGCCGAGCAGCAGCGGGGCGACCCAGGCGAGGTAGCCGAGCCCGTGGGCCCGGACCCGGGCCACGTGCCCGGCGAAGTCGGGGAACTTGGCCCGGTCCGGCTCCCAGTCCCCGCAGCCGGCGTAGCCGCGTCCGTGGCCCTGCTCCTGCCAGCCGTCGTCGAGGATCAGGGCTCCGCAGCCGAGTCCGGCGGCCAGTTCGGCCTGGGTTTCGACGGCGGCGGCGCTGACGTCCTGGTTGAAGGCGTACCAGGTGGAGTAGACGGGGGTGCGGGCCCCGTCGGGCACCGGCGCGGGGGCGAGCTCGGTGTGGAACCAGGAGCGCAGGGTGCGCAGGGCGCGTGCCACCGAGGGTGAGCGGGGGACGAGGAGGATCCGGTGGACCTGCCGGGCGGCGGGCAGCCGGAGGTGGACGACGTGGGTGTCGTTCTCCTCGGACACCCCGAAGCGCAGGACGGCCTCGGGTACCGGGTCGGTGGCGGCGAAGGTGAGCAGGGTGGCGCCGCCGTGGTCGTAGAGGCAGCCGGCGGCGTGTCCGTCGACCAGCGAGACCCGGGAGCGGCCTTCCCAGTCGGCGAGCAGGGTGCGCCGCCAGCCGCCCTGCGGGTGCCAGTATCCGGCGGTGTCGCCCAGGGACACGGAGAAGCGGATCTCGATGGGGGCTCCGTCGGCCCGCACCTCCAGCATCCGCAGTCCGCCGGGGAGTTCGGTCAGGGTCCAGGCCGGTCGGACGCCGGGCTCGTGGGCGAGGACGGCGAGCGACACCCCGTCGAGGAGCGGCTCGGCGGGGGCGTGCGCCAGTCCCGCGGTGGTGACGGGCTCGATGGCCGTCGGGGACTCGGCGGTGTGCGCGGGGGCGGTGGTGGTGTGCGCGGTCACGGTCACTCCTTCACGGCGCCGGCGAGCAGGCCGGACACGAACTGGCGCTGGAGCGCGAGGAATACGAGGGCCATCGGGAGCGCGGCGGCCGCGGTTCCGGCGAGGATCGCTCCGTAGTCCGTCTCGTCGAGGCCCTGGAGGGAGGCGAGGGCCACGGGGACGGTGAAGGTGGCGCTGTCGCGCAGGACGATCAGCGGCCAGATGAAGTCGTTCCACTGGTACAGGAAGAGGAAGATGGCCAGGGCGGCCAGGGCCGGTTTCATGGGCGGGAGCACCACCCGCCAGAACAGCCGCAGTTCGCCGCAGCCGTCCATGCGGCCCGAGTCGAGGAGTTCGTCGGGGAGCGCGGCCATCGACTGGCGCATCAGGAAGATGCCGAAGGGCAGGGCCAGGTTGGGCATGATCACGGCCTGGTACGTGCCCAGCCAGCGCAGTTCGGCCATCAGCTGGAACAGCGGAACGAGGGTGACCTGGGCCGGCACCACGAGCCCGAGCATGAGCAGTCCGAACAGCGCTTCGCGGCCACGGAAGCGGTACTTGGCGAAACCGTAGCCGGCCAGCGTGCAGACGGCGCCCGCGCACAGGGTGTAGATCACCGCGATGAGCAGGGAGTTGAGGACCACCCGGCCGAACCGCGCGGTGTCCTGGAGGGTGTGGAGGTTCTGCGCCAGGTGGCCGCCGGGCAGCAGCGGCGGCGGGCTGGCGAAGATCTCCGCGGAGCTGTGCGTGGCGGCGACCACGAGCCAGTAGAAGGGGAGCAGGACGGCGGCCAGTGCGATGGCGAGTCCGGAGGTGAGCAGGATGCTCCTGCCGCGGTGGCGGGCGGCGGTCATGACTTCTCCCCCAGGAAGCGGAACTGGATCACGCCGAGGAGGCCGATGAGGACGGCCAGGGCGTAGGCAATGGCGGAGGCGTAGCCGAAGTCGAAGTACTTGAAGGCGTTCTGGTAGACGTACACGCCGATGGTCAGGGTGGCGTTGTCCGGGCCGCCGCCGGTGAGCACGTACGGCTCGTCGAAGAGCTGCAGGGTGCCGATGGTGGACAGCACCGTGGTGAGCAGGAGCGCGGGGCGCAGGCCCGGCAGGGTGACGTGGCGGAAGGAGTGCCAGGTGCCGGCCCCGTCCACGGCCGCGGCGTCGTAGAGCTCGGCGGGTACGGTCTGCAGGCGGGCGAGCAGGATCACGGCGTTGTAGCCGGTGTAGTGCCAGGTCAGCGCCAGGCCGAGGGAGATCTTCGCCCACAGGGGGTCGGTCAGCCACGGCACCGGGTCCAGGCCGACGAGCCCGGTCAGCCAGTTGACCAGGCCGTAGTCCTTGTTCAGCAGGACGGAGAAGACGATCCCGTAGGCGACCAGGCCGGTGATCATCGGCAGGAAGAAGCCGAGCCGGAAGACGGCGCGGCCGCGCAGCGCGGTGGAGTCGAGGGCCACGGCGAGTCCGGTGGCGAGGGCCAGCATGACCGGCACCTGGACGGCGAGGATCACCGCGGTGTTCTTCAGGGCGGTCCAGAACAGCGGATCGTCGAGCAGCCGCGTGTAGTTGTCGGCGCCGACGAAGCGCTCGGTCCCGCCGACCGACTTGTGGAGGCTGATCACGAAGGACCGGCCGATGGGGTAGAGCTTGAAGGCGGCGAAGAGCAGCAGCGCGGGCAGGACGAAGAGGTACGGGGCCGCGCGCCGGCGCGCCCGGGGCCGCCGGACCGCCCCGGGCGCGGGGACGGCCCGGGCCCCAGGGCGGGTGAGCGTGGCGGTCACCGGGAGACCTTGCGTCCGGTCTGCCTGCCGAGCTGGTCGGCTGCTTCCTTGAGGACCTTCGCCGGGTCGGCGCCGCTCAGCAGCACCTTGGACTGGGCGTCGGTGACCAGCTTGAGGGCGCGGGCGTAGTCGGCGGTGTAATTGAAGGCGGAGGAGGGGGCCTTGAGCGCCTCCAGGAAGACCTCGCCCTTCTTCTGGCCGCTGAAGAAGGCGGACGGCTCGTGGAAGACCGCGTCCTCGTAGGCCTTCATCAGGGCGGGGGCGATGCCCTTGCCCCGGTAGATCTTCACCTGGGAGGCGGGGCGGGTGAGGACGAACTCGATGAAGGACCAGGCGGCGGCCTGCTGCTTGCTGCTGCCCGCCACCGCGAGGTGGGTGGAGTTGACCGTGGCGGCGGTGGAGCCGCCCCGGCGCACGGCCGGGGGGAGCCTGACCTTCCACCGGCCCGCTTCCTGGGGGACCTGCTCCTCGATGATGCCGCCGAACCAGGTGGGCAGGGGCAGGACGGCGTTGGTCCCCTGCTTCAGCGAGCTCATCAGGGCGTTCCAGCCGCCGGCGAGGTCGCTGACCAGGCCGGCGTCGTTCATCGTCTTGATGAGGGTCATGGCCTTCACGGCCTCCGGGGAGTCGAGCGTGATGTTCCCGGCGAGGTCGAAGTAGAAGGCGCCCTGGAGCTGGAGCAGCATCTGGAAGAAGTTGGCGGCGTCCGCCTGGGAGGCGGGCTTGTCGAGGCCCAGCAGGTGGGCGCCGGTCTTCGCCTTGATCTCCTTGCCGGCCTCGATGGTCTCCTCCCAGGTCTGGAGGGCACCTGCATCGACCCCGGCCTTCTCGAAGAGGTCGGACCGGTAGTAGAAGCCCGCCGAATTCGCCTCCCAGGGAAGGGCGTTGACGCGCTTGCCGTCGGGGGACACGGTCTGCCACATGCCCTGGGCGAACGCGTCCCGGTGGGCGTTCGCGCCGAGCGGGCCGAGGTCGGCGAGACCGCCGGGGAACTTCTCCACGTAGCCGGGGAGGTAGTCGACGCCGATGTGCAGGACGTCGGCGAGTCCCTGGCCGCCGGCCGCGAGTCCGGTGGTGATCTTGTCCCAGATCGCCGGATTGCCGATGTCCTCGACCGTCACCTCGATCCCGGGGAACTTCTGGTTGAACTCCGGTACGAGGGCCTTCATTTCGGCGGCGGGACCCTGCCAGGACCAGACCGTGATCCGG
This sequence comes from Streptomyces sp. TBY4, assembly GCF_024213195.1. Classification (GTDB taxonomy): domain Bacteria; phylum Actinomycetota; class Actinomycetes; order Streptomycetales; family Streptomycetaceae; genus Streptomyces. Next base: position 441,817 of record NZ_JANAVF010000001.1, read on the forward strand.
CCCTTGCCCTTCTCCCCCGCGGACCCGCCCTGCCCGCCGGCGCCTTCGGCGCCCGTTCCGGAACAGGCGGTCAGACCGGCGAACCCGGCCCCCGCGGCGATCGCGCCACCCGCCCGCAGCACTCTCCGACGTCCCAGTTCCATACCTGACCCACCCCTGCTCGCACCGTTGCGGAAGCCGACTGGCCAGGACTGTAGCCAGGCCGTCGTCAGACTTGCAAGAGTCAATGGAAAACTTTCAGCTCGATCCGGCAGACAATTTTGACAAGTTCATTGCAGAACTTCCAACGGGATTGCTAGCGTGCCGCCCGCCCCGCTCCGCGCAGACCGCCGCCCACCACGCGGCCACCCCATTCCAATCAGGGAGAACCCCATGACGCGTTCCCGCGTGTCACTCCTGTCCGCCCTCGCCCTGCTCCTCCCGCTGACCCCGCTCGCCCTCGGCGGCCAGGCCTCGGCAGTCGCGCAGGACCCGGCGGGCACTCAGGCCCCGGCGGTCATGCCGACCGCACCGGCGCCACTGACCGTCACCAACCCCGGCTTCGAACAGGGGCGCACCGGCTGGCAGTTCACCTCCGGCACCGGGGTCGCCGCGAACTACCCGCACGGCGCGGCCCGGCTCGCGTACCTCGACGGCGGGGCGGGCAAGAAGGTCTCCCAGACCGTGCGGGCCACGGGCCGGGGGACGTACGACATCTCCGCCTGGATCGCGACGGGCGGTCCGAACGGCCGCTGGACCGCCCGCGTGAACGGCGCGGTCGCCGCCGCGCTCACCCTGCCGAGCGCCTCGAACTACCGGCGGTACACCCTCAGCCGGATCGCCCTCGCCCCCGGCGACACCCTCGAGATCGCCTTCGAATCCGGGGACGCCTGGGTCAACGCCGACGACGTGATGCTCTCCCCCGCCTCCCCCGCGGACCCCCGGGTCAGCTCCTCCGACCCGAAGATCGTCGAGATGTTCGACTGGTCCAAGCGCAAGGCCAACAGCTGGGTCCACCTGCCGGGCACGAAGGGCCCGCTCAACGTGGACGAGAACCGCACCGGCGGCAGCGGCAAAGGCACGTACGCCGCCTCCTACTGGGCCGGCTACGCCAACCGCAGCGGCTACTACTCGCGCGACATGGCCCACCAGCTGGCCGGCGCGGGGGTCCTCGCCCTGCACGCCGAGAACCGGTCGATGCTCCGCTCCTTCGCCGCGTCCGCCACCAGCAGGCACAAGTACTACCCGGCGTGGGCCTTCAACTTCGACACCTCCACCTACCTCTCGATCGACTACAAGGGCCCCACGAACTTCGTCCGCGAGGTGCCCGCCACCTTCGAGCTGGTGGAGAAGTCCGAGGAGGCGTACCGCTGGAGCGGGGACCGCGCCTACCTCGACGATCCGACCCTGTGGGACTTCTACAGCCGCGCCACGGACGAGTTCGTCACCCTGCACGACGCACTCAAGGACAACGGCGCCGTCGAGGTGGCCGAGGGCACGGGCCAGGGCATCTTCCAGGGCACCGCCAGCTACAACGAGCAGAGCGGCGAGCCCCTCGCCGAGGCCGGCGACGCGATCGGGTCCCAGTACCGGGCCTACCTGGCGGTGGCCTCGCTCGCCCGCGCCAAGGGGGAGGCAGCCCTCGCCGACCGGTACGGGGCCAAGGCGCGGGAGCTGAAGGAGTACTTCAACTCCACCTGGAGCGGCACCGGTTCGGGCGCGGACATGGTGCGCGGCTACACCACGGACGGACGCGCCCTCACCGGCTGGGGCAAGGAGAACAGCTGGTTCATGCCGATGAAGCAGATCATCGAACCCGGCCCCCGCCGGGAGGCCTACCTCGACTACGTCGACCAGCAGGCCTCGGGCCCGGGCCGGCCCACCAACATCGAGGCCCTCACCTACCTGCCGGACACCTTCTTCCGGAACAACCGCAACGACACCGGCTGGAAGTGGATGAAGGACGTCTACGACCACAAGGACGTCCAGCACGTGAACACCAAGCAGGGCACCAACGGGGACTACCCCGAGGTCTCCTTCACCCTGCTCGGCCAGACCGTCGAAGGCCTGCTGGGCGTCACCCCCGACGCCCCCGCACGCACCCTGAGCACCGGGTCCCGGCTGCCCTCGGGCATGGACTGGCTGCGGATCGACGACCTCCGGATCGGCGACTCGGCCTTCGCCCTGCGCCACGACGGGGCGTCGAAGTCCACCCTCACGCACACCTCGGGCAGCGCCCCCTACACCTGGGAGGCCCGCTTCCCCGGCACCCACGCCACCCTCACGGTCGACGGAGTGCCCCAGCCGGGACGCACCAAGGTGGTGGACGGAGTGACGTACACCTACGCGACCCCGACCGTGGACCCGGGCCGGACGGTCACGGTCCGGACGGGCTGACCTACCGGGCCGCCCGGGCCCCGCGCGCCAGCAGCCCGGACAGCAGGACCGCCAGCGTGTCGCGCAGGGTGTCGTCGAAGTCCAGGCGGAGGACCGCGAGCGAGGGGTCCGCCTCGTAGGCGGCGAGCATCGCGGCCGACGGGTGGGCGTGCGTCCACACGGCCCCGGTGACCATGATCGCGGCGGCGACGAAGCGGAAGGCGTCCGCCTCGCCCAGCTCCGGCAGGTGCGCGGCGATCCGCCCGGCCACGGCGGTGGCGGCCGCGACGGCGGCCCGCTTGTACCGGGCGGCGACCTGCGGGGAGACGTTGCGTTCCAGGACCGCGGCCTGGGCGCTGATGAGGTCGCACAGGACGGGGCGCTCGACGAGGGCCCGCGCGAGGGATGCCGCGATCCGGTCGGCCCGTTCGGCGGGCGGGGCGCCGTCGGCGGCTTCGGCGAGCACGCCGTCGAGCTCGGCGGTGAACTCGCGGAAGGCGTCGGCGAGCAGTTCCAGCAGGACGTCCTCGCGGGACTCGAAGTAGCGCAGCACGTTCGACTTGGCCAGCCCCGACCGCCGGCTGAGCTCGTTCAGGGTGACCTGGGCGACCGGCATTTCCGTGAGCATCTCGGCGGTCGCGTCGAGGATCGCGCGGCGGCGGGCGGCGCGCTGCTCCTCGCTGCGGGCGCGCTGGAAGTTCGTAGACGTGGACACGGTGACAGCTTACAGACCGGAGGAGATTTAGAGACCAGCGGTCTGTTGTTAAGAGACCGGCAGTCTGCTAGCTTCGGAGGAGGCGGTCAGACCGCCGGTCTCTTATATTCCCACCCCCCCTTCTCTCTTCCTCCCGCCGCCCCGAGGAGCACGCCATGTACACCGTCCCCGACCAGTCCGGAACGTTCGCCGTCGTTACCGGCTCCAACAGCGGTACGGGCAAGGAGGCGGCCCGCCGCCTCGCCGAGGCCGGAGCCCGCGTGGTGCTGGCCGTCCGCACCCCCGCCAAGGGGGAGCTGGCCCGCGCCGAGATCCTGGCCCGGCACCCCGGGGCACGGGTGGAGGTGCGCCGGATCGACCTGGCCGACCTCGCCTCGGTCGAGGCCTTCGCCGGGGAGGTGCTCGCCGACGGAACCCCGCTCGACCTGCTCGTCAACAACGCCGGGGTGATGGCCCCGCCGACCCGGATGACCACGGCAGACGGCTTCGAGCTCCAGTTCGGCAGCAACTTCCTCGGCCCGCTGGCCCTGACCGTCCGGCTGCTGCCCGCGCTGCTGGCGGCCCGCGCCCCGCGCGTGGCCACGATGAGCAGCGGCACCGCCAACTTCGGCCGGATCGACTTCACCGACCTGCAGTGGGAGCGGCGGCGCTACAACCCGATGCTCTCCTACGCGCAGTCGAAGCTGGCCGACCTGATGCTGGCCCGGCACCTGGCGGTCCTCGCCGCCGAGAACGACTGGCCGCTGCGCAGCACCGCCGCGCACCCCGGCTACACGAAAACCAATCTGCAGACCGCCGGAGCGAGCCTCGGCACCGGCCGGCCCTCGCTCGGGAACCGGATGATGTACGCGGTGGACTTCCTCCCGAAGCAGGAGGTCGGGCCCGGTACGGAACCCCTCCTCCAGGCCGCCACCAGCCCGGACGCGACGGCCGGCGGCTACTACGGTCCCGGGGGCAGGTTCGGCCTGGTCGGCCCGGGCAAGCAGGTCCGCATCACCCGCCGGGCCCTGGACCCCGCGGCCAACGCCCGCCTCTGGGCGCGGGCGGAGGAACTCACCGGCGTCGGCCGGGCCTCGGCCGTCACCGCGGCACGCTGACGGTCAGCCCAGGAGGGCGTAGACCGTCGAGGCCTTCGCGGCCGGTTCGCCGGCGCCCTCAGGGGTCATCGTGATGTCGGCGAAGGCCATCCGCTTGCCGAGTTTGGTGATCCGTACGTCGATCAGCACATCGGCGCCGACCACCGGCCGCTGGAAGCTGGTGGACTGCTGGACGGTGGTCATCGGGCCGTAGGCCCCGCGCGCGGCGGAGATCGCGATGACGGTGGCGGTGTCCGCGGCGGCCATCAGGGCCTGCCCGCTGAGGCCCCCGCCGTCGCGGGCGAGGGTGTCGGACCAGGGCAGCCGCAGGACGGCGTGCCGTTCGCCCGTCTCCTGGACGGTGAGTCCGAGGGCGAGCACCCAGGGGGCGAAGTTGTCGTGGAGGATCTTGTCCGCGTCTGCCGGTGTCAGCGTCGTCACCAGGTGATTGTGGCGGCCCGGGCCGGGCCGCCACAACACCCCCGCCACGCGCGAGTGGTGGGGTTCAGAGGGTGGCGGCCAGCTCCGTGCCCTGGCGGATGGCCCGCTTGGCGTCCAGCTCGGCGGCCACGTCGGCGCCGCCGATCAGGTGCGCCTCGATGCCGGCCGCGCGCAGGGCCTCGTACAGGTCGCGCCGCGGTTCCTGGCCGGTGCACAGGACCACCGTGTCGGCGGGTACGAGGCGCTGCTCGCCCTCCACCGTGATGTGCAGGCCCTCGGAGTCGATGCGGTCGTACGCGGCCCCCGCGACGGAGACGACACCGCGGTGCTTGAGCTCCGCCCGGTGGATCCACCCGGTGGTGGTGCCGAGCCCGGCGCCGACCTTGGTGGCCTTGCGCTGGAGCAGGTGCACCTGGCGCGGCGGGGCGGGCCGCTCGGGGGCGGTGAGGCCGCCGGGTCCGGTGTACGAGGTGTCCACGCCCCAGTGCCGGAAGTAGACCTCGGGGTCCTGGGAGGCGCCTTCGCCGCTGTCGGTGAGGAACTCGGCGACGTCGAAGCCGATACCGCCGGCGCCGAGGACGGCGACGCGCTGCCCGACGGGGGCGCCGTCGCGCAGGACGTCGAGGTAGCTGACGACGTTGGGGCCGTCGACGCCCTCGATGTCGGGGGTGCGGGGGGTGACTCCGGTGGCGACGACGACCTCGTCGTAGCCGCGCAGGGTCTCGACGTCGGCGCGGGTGTTCAGCCTGACCTCGACCGCGTGCTCGGCGAGCTGGGTGCCGTAGTAGCGGATGGTCTCCTCGAACTCCTCCTTGCCGGGGATGCGGCGGGCGATGTCGAGCTGGCCGCCGATGTGGCCGGAGGCCTCGTAGAGCGTGACGGCGTGGCCGCGTCCGGCCGCGGAGACGGCGCAGGCCAGGCCGGCCGGGCCGGCCCCGACGACGGCGACGCGCTTCTTCAACTGCGTCGGAGACAGGACGAGTTCCGTCTCGTTGCAGGCGCGCGGGTTGACCAGGCAGGTGGTGAGCCTGCCGCTGAAGGTGTGGTCCAGGCAGGCCTGGTTGCAGCCGATGCAGGTGTTGATGGTCTCGGAGCGGCCGGCGGCGGCCTTGGCGACGAAATCGGCGTCGGCGAGGAAGGGGCGGGCCAGGGAGACCAGGTCGGCGCGGCCGTCCGCGAGCAACTCCTCGGCGATTTCCGGGGTGTTGATGCGGTTGCTGGTGACGAGGGGGACGGAGACGGCGCCCATCAGCCGCTTGGTGACCCAGGTGTAGGCGCCGCGCGGGACGGAGGTGGCGATGGTGGGGATGCGGGCCTCGTGCCAGCCGATGCCGGTGTTGATGATGGTGGCTCCGGCCGCCTCCACCTCCTTGGCGAGGTGGACGACCTCGTCGAGGGTGGAGCCGCCGGGGATCAGGTCGAGCATCGAGAGGCGGTAGACGAGGATGAACTCCTCGCCGACGGCCGCGCGGGTGCGCCGGACGATCTCCAGCGGGAAGCGCACGCGGTTCTCGTAGGCCCCGCCCCAGCGGTCGGTGCGCTTGTTGGTGGCGGCGGCGATGAACTCGTTGACCAGGTAGCCCTCGGAGCCCATGATCTCGACGCCGTCGTAGCCGGCCAGCTTGGCGAGGCGGGCGGCGCGGACGAAGTCCTCGATGGTGCGCTCGACTTCGGCGTCCGTGAGGGCGTTCGGCACGAAGGGGCTGATCGGGGCCTGGAGGGCGCTGGGGGCGACCAGGTCCTTGTGGTAGGCGTAGCGGCCGAAGTGGAGGATCTGCATCGCGATCTTCCCGCCCTCGGCGTGCACCGCGTCGGTGATCACCCGGTGCTCGGCGGCCTCCTCCTCGGTGGTGAGGCGGGCGCCGCCCTCCATGGGCCGGCCGGCGTCGTTCGGGGCTATGCCGCCGGTGACGATCAGGCCGGCGCCGCCGCGGGCGCGCTCGGCGTAGAAGGCGGCGAGGCGCTCGAAGCCCCGCTCGTGCTCTTCGAGGCCGGTGTGCATGGACCCCATGATCACGCGGTTCGGCAGGGTGGTGAAGCCGAGGTCCAGGGGGCTCAGCAGGTGCGGGTACCGGCTCTGGCTCATGGGGGCGCCTCCTCGCGCGGGGGTGATGAACCTGTTCTAGCTGAGCGGGCGCTTATTATGCAACTAGGTGCACAACCGAGTGCGGAACCCCGCGGCCCGGAGATCCGGGGATTCCCGGGACCAAGGGCCCTCCCGGCCGGGACCTGTGGCGCAGTTCACGGCCCGGGCCGTCGCCAACGATGGGGGGATGCCCGCATTCCCCACCACCGCCCTCCGGGCCGCCCTGGCCGCAGCCGCGACGACGGTGCTGCTCGCCGGCTGCGGCGTCACCGAGTCCGACACCGACCGCATCGGCCGCAAGGCCGCGCAGGGAGCCGCGGACCCCGTCGACGCCGTGGACGCCGCGGACACGGCCGGCTCCGCGCCGAAGGCCGCGCCCGCACCCACCTCCACGGTCGCGGCCGCGACCGACCCCACCCGCTCCCCCGCGCCCGAGGCCCAGCTCCTGCGGAACCCGGCCCGCCAGGTGCGCCCGGCGATCGCTCCCGCCCACGGCGCGACGGTCGGCATCGGCCAGCCCGTCTCGCTGGTCTTCAAGGGCCAGAAGGTGGACCCGGCGCTCCGGGCCGGCATCGAGGGCCGGGTGGCGCTGAAGACCTCCACCGGGGTCGTCGGCGCCTGGCACTGGGCGGAGGCCAAGGGGGACACGTACCTCCACTTCCGGCCCCGGGAGTACTGGCCGGCGGGTACCGAGGTGACCCTGGACGCCAAGCTCGCGGGAGTGAAGCTGGACGCCCGCACCGCCGCCACCGGGGACCGGAAGCTGACCTTCAAGGTGGGCCCCGCGATGGTCAGCAAGGTGGACCTCGCCGCGCACACCCTCACCCTGCTCCAGGACGGCACGCCCCTGCGGACCATCCCGGTCAGCGGCGGCGAGGAGCGGTTCAAGACCCGCGAGGGGATCAAGACGATCCTCAGCAAGGACGGCACGGTGCTGATGGACTCCCTGACCATCGGCATTCCGCGCACCAGCCCGGACGGGTTCTACGGCCGGTACGAGTGGAGCATGCGCGAGACGGTCAGCGGCGAGTACGTCCACGCGGCCCCCGACAACGCGGAGTCCTTCGGCAGGGCCAACGTCAGCCACGGCTGCATCGGCATGTCGGCGGCCGACGCGAAGTGGCTGTACGAACGGTCCAGCGTCGGCGACGTCATCGAGGTGACGGGCACGACCGGCAAGCCCATGGACCGCTTCGGCAACGGCTACGGCGACTGGAACCTGAGCTGGGACGAATGGCTGCGGGGCAGCACCCTGGGCGCCTTCAAGGCCTGAGCCCTCAAGCGCCGCGCCCCGCCGCGCCACGGAATGGACCCTCAGGCGGCCGACTGCAGGGCCGACAGGCGGCGCACGAAGAGGACGGCCAGCACCGCCGCCCCGGCGTAGAGCAGGTCCGAAGCCGCGCCGAGCAGGACGGCGTTGCCCACCTCCTCGTCGCTGGTGGCCCTGCGGGCGAACCAGCCCGCGCCACCGGAAGCCAGCATCGCCGCACCGAACGCCCCGATCCAGGCGAACACGGGGGCGGGCGAGGCCGTCGCGGCTCGGCCCGGCAGTCGCGACGCGCTGGCCGCCCACACCTTCGCGGCGATCAGGCCGGGCAGGACGGTCCAGCCCACGACCGGGATGAACCAGACCCCGATCGCCCAGCCGGCCCCGCTCCGGAACGCCCCCGGCGCGTACACCGCGGCGTTCACCCGGACCCGGTGGAACCAGACGATGAACACCACCGCCGTGGGGATCATGACCAGCAGGTCCAGGCTCACCGCCATGGAGAGCAGCGTCCCCGAGTGGCCCGGCCCCACCGGCTCCGTGTACACGTCCAGCCACGCGTACCGGTTGACCCCGGCGGCAGCGGCGAGCAGTCGGGTCACGGCGCACAAGCCGAGCAGCACGGTCAGCGCGGTGCCCAGCCCCTTCGGCGAGCGGAGCGACGAGCGTGCCGGGGGCATCCCGAGCGGAGGCAGTTTTGCCGTACCAGCGGACATGACGAGGGAACCCCCAGGAATACGCGATTGCGCGTCGGCCTGCGAAGTCCCGCCGACCGGGGCGGGAAAGCGAAACCTACGCCACGGAATGCAGGGTGACCAAAGTCCCGGGCGACGGGCGCCGTACGTCCCGAATTGCGGCGGGGAAGTGGGAGGCGGAGGGAATTCCACTCCACCTCGACCGGAGAAAGTTGACTTCCCGCAGCGCATGAATGAAAAATTCCACTAATGCGGTTTATCAACGCACTTCCCACTGATACGCCGCATACCGCACAGCTCCGCCACTCCTGCCGACCCCGCCCACACGGATCGCCCGGCACGTACCGCCGGTGAAAGAGGGATTGACAGCCATGGCTGAGATCACGTTCCACCAGACGAGCCTCACCTACCCCGGCGCCGACCGCCCCACGGTCGAATCGCTGGACCTCGACATCGCCGACGGCGAGTTCCTCGTCCTCGTCGGCCCCTCGGGCTGCGGCAAGTCCACCACCCTGCGGATGCTGGCCGGCCTCGAGGAGGTCACGTCCGGCTCGATCTCCATCGGCGGCCGCGACGTCACGCACCTGCCGCCCAAGGACCGGGACATCTCGATGGTGTTCCAGAACTACGCGCTCTACCCCCACATGACGGTCGCCCAGAACATGGGCTTCGCCCTGAAGATCGCCAAGGTGGAGAAGGAGACCATCCGCAAGAAGGTCGAGGAGGCGGCGAAGATCCTCGACCTCACCGCGTACCTCGACCGCAAGCCGAAGGCCCTCTCCGGAGGCCAGCGCCAGCGCGTGGCCATGGGCCGGGCGATCGTCCGCGAACCGCAGGCCTTCCTGATGGACGAGCCGCTGTCCAACCTGGACGCCAAGCTCCGCGTCCAGACCCGCGCGGAGATCGCGAACCTCCAGCGCCGCCTGGGCACCACCACCGTCTACGTCACCCACGACCAGGTCGAGGCCATGACGATGGGCGACCGCGTCGCGGTCCTCGCGGACGGCATCCTCCAGCAGTGCGACTCCCCGCGCACCATGTACGACCGGCCGGCGAACAAGTTCGTGGCCGGCTTCATCGGCTCCCCCGCCATGAACCTGCTGAGCCTGCCCCTGCACGAGGACGGCATCCGCTTCGGCGGCTCCACGCTCCGGATCAGCCGCGCGGCCCGCGAGGCGGCCGGCGGCAACGCCGTCACCCTGGGCATCCGTCCGGAGCACCTGGACTTCCATGCCGCCCACAGCGACAAGGGCCTGCCCGTCACCTTCTACTCGGTGGAGGAGCTCGGCGCGGACGGCTTCGCGTACGGCAACCTCGACCTGGGCGGCGGTGACACCCAGCCCCTGACCGTACGGACGTACGGCCGCGAGGAGGGCCTGCGCGGCAAGACGGTCCGCGTCATCCCGCGCCAGGAGGACATCCACCTCTTCCACGCGGCCACGGGCGAACGCCTCCCCGACTGAGCCGGCGCCCCGCGCACGGCACCGGAAGGCCCCGGACCGGATGATCACCGGTCCGGGGCCTTCCCCGCGCCTACGGGTTTCCCACCCGCGCCCTACGCGCGTACGGGAACCACCGCCACCGGGCACAGGCCGTGCAGCAGTACCGCGTTGGAGACCGAGCCCATCAGCAGGGAGTCGGCCCGCAGGCGGCGGCGGTGGCGGCCGACCACGATGAGGTCGGCCCGCTGGGAGGCGGTGACCAGGCGGCCCGCCGGGTCGCCCGGGGCGACGACCGCTTCGACGGTGACGTCGGGGTAGTGCCGGGTCAGGTACGGCTGGAGGCGGGTGCGCTGGTTCTCGGCGAGTTCCCGGGCCGCTTCGGTGGCCTCGCCGCCGACGGTGCCCGGCGGGTAGCCGCCGCCGCGTTCGGCGACGAGGGCGCCGACCAGGGTGAGCGAGGTCAGCGGCACCAGGTGCGTGGAGACGACCTGGAGCACCGCGCTCCGGCGGCGGGCCTCCGCGAAGGCGAAGTCGACGACGTCCTCGGAGGTCTCGTCGGGGGCCAGGCCGAGCACGATCCTGCGTTCGCCGTCCGGGGCCCCGGCGCCGGTCCCCTCCGTGACGAGCCGCGCGCTGTGCGGGACGACCACGACCGGGCAGGGCGACTGGGCCGCGCACACCCGGCTGTTGGAGCCGAGGAGCAGGCTGGCGAAGCCGCCGAGTCCGCGCGAGCCCATGACCAGGAGCTGTGCTCCCGCCGCGAGTTCGACCAGGGTCGCGGAGGGGGTTCCGTCGCGGGAGACGTAGGTGACGGGCGGCAGGTCCTCCCGCCCGGCGAGCCGCTCCCGTACGAGGTCCAGGACCGGATCGGTGTCCCCGCCGGGGGGCGGTACGAGCGCCTCCCCCAGGGCGTGGACCCGCGAGGCCTCCGGCCGTACGTGGGCCACGTAGAGCGCCGCTCCGCGTGCGCGGGCGGCGCCGAGGGCCCAGTCCAGGGTCCTCAGGCTGTGTTCCGAGCCGTCCACCGCGGCGAGGACCGGGCCGGTGGGGGCGGCGCTGGCGGGGGTGGGGGACGAGTTGGTCTGCATGCCTCCACCTTCCGGCGGGGCAGGTCCCTGCGGGCAGGGACCGAAGGCCCTACTTCATGCGGTAGTCGGCCTTCTCGGCGAGCTTGCCGTCCTTGTAGCAGAAACGCAGCACGGTGTCGCCGTTCCCGGAGTCGGACAGGTACCAGGAGCACTGGCTGCCGTCCGGTACCGCGGGGCCGCCGTCCTTGAGGGCCGAGGTGACGAAGCTTTCGCCGGACGGGAGTTTGGCGCGCACGTCGGCCTCGGAGTCCCCGACGCTGACGGCCTCGTAGACCTTGTGGTCGACGAGGGTCTTGTCGGCCACGTCCATGACCTTGCCCACGCCGAACAGCAGCGCCACGAGCAGTCCGATCCCCAGCACCCCGGCCACCGCACAGCCGATCAGACATCCATTGCGTCGCGCCACGTCGCACTCCTCGTTCCTCTGTCGTCCGCCGGACGGCTCCCGTCCGTCCTCCCGACTCTCGCAAGCGGGGACGGCTGGTGCTGTTCTCCAAAGTCGCGGGTCCGCGCAACGATCGTCGTTCGAGGTCGGACCGGGTGCGGCGTGTATACAGGGATGAGAACGATCATTCGGACTAAACGTGAGGAACCACCGTGAGCCAGAACACCGAGCCCCTGATCGTCGTCGGCGTGGACGGTTCGAACCACTCGAAGCAGGCCCTGCGGTGGGCCGTGGCCCAGGCGAAGGCCATCGGCGGGCGCGTGCACGCCGTGATGAGCTGGGAGTGGAACACGAACCCCTTCGCCGTCAGCGCGGCCGAGCAGTCCGAGCTGGTCCACGCCGAGGACGCGGCCCGGCAGAAGCTCGCCGACACCGTGGCGGAGGCGGTCGGCACCTCGCCGGGCGTCCCGGTCTTCCGCCGGGTGGAGCAGGGCTCGCCCGCGCAGGTGCTGGTGGAGGCTTCGAAGGAGGCGGAGCTGACGGTCGTCGGCACCCGCGGCTACGGGGGCGTCAAGGGCGCGCTGCTGGGCTCGGTGAGCCAGCAGGTGGTGCAGTACGCCGCCAGCTCGGTCGTCGTGGTGCGCGAGAACGCCTCCGCCTGAGCGGCCCCTCAGGACGGCCCGGCGGCCAGGTCCGACGGGTCGGTGTTGGCCCCGCACAGCACCACGGCGACCCGTTCCCCGAGCGGCCCCGGCGCGGTGCGTACGGCCGCCAGGGCGGTGGCCGCGCCGGCTTCGACCACGATGCGGTGCTCGTCCCAGAGCGCGCGCCGGGCGGCGGTGATCGCCGCGTCCGGGACCAGGACGGACACGGCGTTGGGTGCCCGTACGGCGGCCAGCGCGTCGGCGGAGACCCGGGTGGCTCCGAGGGAGTCGGAGGCCACCGAGTCCACCGGGACGTCCACCGGCCGGCCGGCTTGGAGGGCCGCGTTCAGGGCCCGGCAGTTCTCCGGCTCGGCCGCGACGACCCGTACGCCGTGTTCCCGCGCGGCGGTCGCGATGCCCGCGAACAGCCCGCCCCCGCCGACCGCGACGACCACCGTGTCCAGGCCCGGCAGGGCGGCGCGGATCTCGTCGAGGAGGGTTCCGGCGCCCGCGGCGATGAGCGGGTGGTCGTACGCGTGGCTGCTCAGCGCCCCGCTGCCGGCCGCGAACTCCCGGCAGGCGGCGAGCGCTTGTGCGTACCGGTCGCCGACGAGCCGTACGTCGGCCCCGTACCCGCGCAGCCGTTCCACCTTCACGCGCGGGGCCGTGGCCGGCAGGAACACGGTGGCGGGCACCCCCTCGGCGCGGGCCGCCCAGGCGCAGGCGAGCCCGGCGTTGCCGCCGGAGGCGATGGTGACCCCGGCGTCGGGGAGGGTGCCGGCGGCCCGGTGGGCGGCGAGGAAGTTGCGGGCGCCGCGCGCCTTGAAGGACCCGGTGTGCTGGAGGTACTCCAGGGCGTACGAGATCCCCGCGCCGGCCGGTATCACCGTGACGGGCCGCACGGCCCCGGCGATCCGGCCGGCGGCGGCGCGCACGGCGCCGTAGTCGAGGGGCACCGCGTCGAGCTGCACCGCGTCGAACTGCACTGCGTCGAGCTGCTGTTCCATGGACCCGTACTCCTGTCGTTCGGACGTCTCGTCAGGCTCCGGCGGGCCGGTTCGCCTCGATCAGCTGGCGCAGGGCGCCGTAGTACACCTCGTGGTCGGTCAGCGCGGGCAGTACGTCGGCCAGCCCGGCCGAGAGCACCGGGAACTCGGCGGGGTCGAGCGCGGCCAGCGCCCCGCGCGAGGCGGCGGTGGCGGCGGCCGGGTCCCGGTGGTCGACGAAGGCCGCGCTACCCAGGGTCAGCAGGTACATCCGCCGGTACGCGGTCATCGCCCCGGCGGGGGTCATCCCGGCGGCCACGCTGTCGGCGAGCGCCGGTTCCACGAGCCGGGCGAGCAGCTGCCGGCCGAGCCAGGGGCGGCCGCCGCGCAGGATCATCAGCCCGGGGTGGGCCGCGAGGAGCCGGTAGAGGGCGGTGAACCGCTGCTCGGCGGCTTCGGCCCAGCCCACCGCGGCCGGGATCTCGGGCAGCTGGGCGGCGAGGTGCTCGGTGCAGAGGTCGAGCAGTCCGGCGAGGTCGGTGCACCGGCGCTGGACGGTGGCGTGCGAGACGTCGAGCCGCTCGGCGAGGGCGCGGAAGCTGAGCGCGGCGGGGCCCTCCTCGTCGAGGAGCCGCAGGGCGGCGGCGGCGATCGTCGCGGGCGTGGCGCGGTCGAGGGCGGCTGATCTTCTCGGCATGGGATACAGCGTATCAGCCGCTGTAACAGCCAGTGTAAGGAACTCCGTACCGTACGGCGTATCAACCCTTTCGTGCGTGCTCGACTACACCCATATTGCTGGTCATTGCTCCATAACCCGCGACTTATGTTGACAGCGGGTAGTCACACCGCTGCACTGAGCCCTCGACAGCCCCCACGTCAAGGAGACTCCGTGCCGCCTCGCCTGCGTGCGTCGCTCCCCTGTCTGACAGCGGCCGCCCTGCTCACCCTCGCGCTCTGTCCCGCCCCGGCGGCGGCCGAGCCCACCGCGACCTCGGACACCCCGCTCGCGCTCACCCCGCCCATGGGCTGGAACAACTGGGCGCACTACATGTGCGACATCGACGAGGCCAAGGTCGTGGCGAACGCGGACGCGCTCGTGGCCACCGGGCTGGCCGCCAAGGGCTACGACACCGTCACCATCGACGACTGCTGGATGACCAAGAGCCGCGACGCGGACGGGAACCTGGTCGTCGACACCGAGAAGTTCCCGCACGGCATGGCCTGGCTCGGCGAGTACCTGCACACCAGGAAGCTGAAGTTCGGCATCTACCAGGACGCCGGTTCCCTGACCTGCGAGCGCTACCCCGGCAGCGGCTCCCCCGTCGGCGGCGGCCCCGACCACTACGCCCGCGACGCCCGGCAGTTCGCCTCCTGGAAGGTGGACTACGTCAAGATGGACGGCTGCAACCTCTGGGTGCCCGAGGGAAAGACCAAGGAACAGGCCTACCGCGACGCCTACAACGCCGTCGCGAAGGCGCTGCGCGACAGTGGCCGTGACATGGTGCTCTCCGCCTCGGCGCCCGCCTACTTCCAGCAGGGCGAGTGGGGCGGATCCGACTGGCACAAGGTGATCGACTGGGTCGGCGAGACCGGCCAGCTGTGGCGCGAGGGCAAGGACATCAAGGTCTACAACCCCGCCTCCCCGGCCACCTCCCGCTGGAGCTCGGTCATGGGCAACTACGGCTACAACCGCTGGCTGCACCGGTACGCCGGTCCCGGCAACTGGAACGACCCCGACTTCCTGATCGCGGGCGCCCCCGGGCTCACCGCGGCGGAGAGCCGCAGCCAGGTCGGCCTGTGGGCCATGATGGCCGCGCCGTTCATCCTGTCCTCCCAGGTCTCCGAGCTCACCCCGGAGGGGCTCGCCGCCCTGGGCAACGCCGACCTGATCGCGCTCGACCAGGACCCGATGGGCCGCCAGGGCGCGGTGGTCTCCTCGAACGCCACCTTCGACATCCTGGTGCGGCCGCTGGCCAACGGGGACCGCGCGGTCGCGGTGCTCAACCGCTCCGGCGCCGCCCGCGACATCCGCGTACCGCTCGACGAGCTCGGGCTGGACTCCTGCACCGTCGAGGCGAAGGACCTGTGGAGCGGTGAAACCCGGGAGCTGTCCGACGCGTTGACCGGAACGCTCGCCGCGCACGACACGGGCGTCTGGCGGCTCACCCCGCACACCGGCTGCGCCGAGGCCGTGCCCGTCGGGCAGATCGCCGGCCGGGGCTCCGGCACGAGCGCCGCCTGCGCCGACGGGGCGAACACCACCGGTGTCGGCGCCGTCGTGATGGCCGCCTGTACCGGCGCACCCGACCAGCGCTGGACCGTGGGCCGGGACGGAAGCCTGCGCCAGGCCGGCGCCTGCCTGTCGGCGGGCGAGGAGGGCCTCGTGGAGCTGGCCGACTGCTCGGACGGCCGGCGGCGCCACGAGGCGGGCCAGAACTGGACGCCGCGCCGCGACGGGTCCCTGGTCGAGGACGCGAGCGGACTGTGCCTGACGGCGCCCGCCCCCGCGGCGGCCCCCGTGGAACCGGGCACCCCCGCCGAGCGGCTGCGGCTGACGCCCTGCGGCGACCACCAGGTCGACCAGGCGTGGGCCCTGCCGGTCTGACGGCCCGCCCCATGGGGAAGCAGACGAGGCATCAGACGAGGAAGCAACCACCCACCGAGCCGAGCGGGCCGGCCGCAGCGCCGGGGCCATCCGAGCCGACGAAAACGAGGACGACGCGCATGCCGGTCCCCCTCCCACCCCGCGGCCGGGCCGCCCGGCGGGCGCGCCGCTGGGTCGCCCTGGCCGCGCTGCCCGCGGCCCTGCTCACCCTGACCGCCGCCGGGGCGGCCCCCGGCGCGGCGGCGCCCGCTCCCGGGGCGACGGCACCCGCCGCCGTGTCCCCCGCCCCGGCCCCCGCGCGGGCCGGGGCGGGATCCGCCGCGACTCCGTCGGCGCCCCGGCCGCGGGTCTTCGACCCCGCCCCCGCGCGGGCCTCCCTGCGGCGGCTGCTGCCGCGCCACGCGGGGCAGTTCACGCTGGTGCCCGACGCCGGGACCGGGCCCGACACCTTCACCGTGTCCGGCACGGCCGGCGCGATCACCGTCCGGGGTTCCACGGGCGCCACCCTGCTCACCGGGGTCGGCTGGTACCTCCAGCACATCGCCGGCGCCGACATCGGATGGCCCGGAGACAGCATCGGCCTGCTGCCCGCACAGCTGCCCGCGGTGCCCTCCCCGGTCACCCGCAGCGCGCACGTGGCGCACCGGTACGCGCTGAACGACACCGACGACGGGTACTCCGGCCCGTACCGCACCTTCGAGGAGCACCAGCGGCAGATCGACCTGCTCGCGCTGCACGGCATCAACGAGGTGTTCGTCCAGGTCGGCGCCGAGTACCCGTACTACCGGGCGCTCCAGCGGTTCGGCTACACCGCCGAGGAGCTGCGGGAGTGGATCCCCGGTCCCGGCCACCAGAGCTGGTGGCTGCTGCAGAACCTGAGCGGCTTCGGCGGTCCGGTGTCCGAAGAACTGATGCGCGGGCGGGCCGAGTTGGGCGGAAAGATCGCCGAACAGCTGCGCGGCCTCGGCATGACCCCGGTCCTGCCGGGCTACTTCGGGACGGTGCCGCCGGCCTTCGCCGGGCGCAACCCCGGCGCGATCACGGTCCCGCAGGGCGACTGGGCGGGCTTCGACCGGCCCGACTGGCTGGACCCGGTCTCGCCGCCCTTCGCCGAACTGGCCGCGGCGTACTACGCCGAGCAGCGGGCGGTGTTCGGGGACAGCACGATGTACCGGATGAGCCCGCTGCACGAGGGCGGCCAGACCGGTTCGGTGGACGTGAAGGCGGCCGCCGGGGCCGTGCAGAAGGCCCTGTGGGCGGCGCATCCGGGTGCGCTGTGGGCGGTGCTGGGCTGGCAGGACGATCCGACCAAGGAGCTGCTGGCCGGGGTGGACGCCTCGAAGCTGCTGATCCTGGACGGGCTCTCCGACCGGTACAACCGGCTGGACCGCGAGACCCGCTGGGGCGGGACCTCGTATGCCATCGGCTCGATCTACAACTTCGGCGGGCACACCACGATCGGCGCCAACACCTCGGTGTGGATCGACCGGTTCCAGGCCTGGCGCGCCAAGCCCGACAGCGCGCTGTCCGGCATCGCCTACCTGCCCGAGGCCACCGGGACCAACCCGGCGGCCTTCGACCTCTTCACCGACCTGGCGTGGGAGCCCGGCCCGGTCGACCAGCGGAAGTGGTTCGCCGACTTCGCGGCCCGCCGGTACGGTGCACCGGACGCCGGGGCCGCCGCGGCCTGGGAGGAGCTGCGCACGGGCCCGTACAGCACCTCCTCGGGGCTGTGGTCGGAGTCCCAGGACAGCCTGTTCACCGCCCGGCCGAGCCTGACGGCGGTGGGGTCGGCCTACTGGAGCCCCAAGGCGATGCGCTACCAGGCGGGTTCGGTGCGCCGGGCCCTGGACCACCTGCTCAAGGTGGACCCCCGGCTCCGCGGCTCCAGCGCCTACCGCTTCGACCTGGTGGACACCGCCCGGCAGGCCCTCGCCAACCACTCGCGGGTCCTGCTGCCCCGGATCAAGGCGGCCTACGAGGCCCAGGACCTGGCCCTGTTCCGCGAGCTGACCGCCGACTGGGCGGAACGGGAACGGCAGTTGGACGCACTCGTCGGCTCCGATCCGAACTTCCTGCTCGGCTCGTGGCTGTCGGCGGCCCGCTCGCACGGCGCGGACGAGGCCGAGCAGGACCGGTACGAGTACGACGCCCGCTCCATCCTCAGCGTGTGGGGGCGGCAGAGCACCAGCGAGGGCGGCTTCCTGCACGACTACGCGAACCGCGAATGGAGCGGCCTGATCAGCGAGTTGTACGCCCGCCGCTGGTCCTCCTACTTCGCCTCGCTGGAGGAGGCGCTGGTACGGCGCGCCGCCCCGAGGGCCATCGACTGGCACGCCTTCGAGGACGACTGGGCCCGGCTCACCACCCGCCACCCGGTGCGGCCGAGCGGGGACCCGTATGTCCTTGCGACCGCCGTCGCCGCCACCCTTCCCCAGGCCAACTGACCGGCGCTGCGGGGAGGATCACCACCCGCCCGGGGGACATCCGGGCCGACCGTCCGGCGCTCTAGCGCGGCACCGGGTTCACTGAAGGACACTGCCGGAAACGGATCAGGGGCGGTCGCCGGAGCCATCCTCCGGTGACCGCCCTTTCCGACGCCGCCATCGCCGGAAGGACGCCCGTCATGTCCGAGACCCACCCGCACCGCACCTCGGCGACCCTGGAGCTGCTGACGCTCCTCACCGGCGGGGCCGCCGCGCCGGGCGACCGGTTACCGCCTCCGGCGGACCGGGAGCAGCAGCTGCGGTACCGCTCCGATCTGCGGGCGCGGCTCACCGACGGGATCGTGGAACTGCGCAAGCGCCGCCAGATCTCCGTCCACCGGCCGGCGGGCCCGCCGGCCCCGGCGGAGCCGGATCGGTCCGGGCACCCGCTCGCCTGAGGCGCGGACCCCCGGGGCGGAGGCACCCTGGTACCTGGGGGGATCCATCCCATCGAGCGGGGCGGGCGGTGATCCTCCACATGACCCGCGAGAACCGCACGAAGCGCGGGCCGGGCCGGTCCGCGCTCGGCGCCGTCGGCGGACTGCTCGCCGCCTTCGCCGGGCTCGCCCTGGCCCAGCTGGCCGCGGCGGCCGTCCGGCCCGAGGCGGCCCCGCTCACCGCCGTCGGCGGGGCCGTGGTCGACCGCACCCCGGCCGCCGTCAAGGAGTGGGCGATCCGCCGGTTCGGTACGGACGACAAGCTGGTCCTGACCCTGGGCATCTGCGTCGTGCTGGCCGTCGTGGCGATCGGCGTCGGGCTGCTCGCCGTCCGCCGCCCGGCCGCGGGCACGGCCCTCGCGGCCGCCTTCGGGGTGTTCGGCGCGGCGGCCGCGGTCAGCCGGCCGGAAGCCGGCGGGCAGGACGCGCTGCCCTCGCTGCTGGCCGGGTGCACGGCGGCCGGGGTGCTGTACCTGCTGGTCAGAGCCATCCCGCGGCCCCGTCCGCGGCCCTCCGGAGCCGGCCCGCCGCCCGGGGCCCTGGACCGGCGCGGTTTCGGCCGGCTCGCCGTCGCCGCCCTGGCCCTCTCGGCCGCGGCCGGGTACGCGGGGCGGCGGCTCGGCGCCTTCGGGGACGCGGGCGCCACGGCCTCGCGGGCCGGGCTCGTCCTGCCGCCGCCCGCCGTTCCGGCGCCGCCGGTACCGGCCGGGGCGGAGCTGCGGATCCCCGGGATCACCCGCTTCATCACCCCCAACCGGGACTTCTACCGGGTGGACACCGCGCTGGTGGTCCCGCGCGTGGACGCGGACGGCTGGCGGCTGCTCATCCACGGGGACGGGGTCTCCAGACCCCTCGACCTCGGCCTGCGCGACCTGCTCGCCCGCCCCCTGGTCGAGCACGACGCCACCCTCACCTGCGTGTCGAACGAGGTCGGCGGCCCCTACGCGGGCAATGCCCGCTGGCTCGGCGTACGCCTCGCCGACCTGCTCCGTGAGGCGGGGGTGCGCCCGCCCTCGCAGGGCGGCCCCGCCGACCAGCTCGTGGCGCGCTCGGTGGACGGGATGACCCTCGGCACCCCCGTCGAGGCCGTGATGGACGGCCGGGAGGCGCTGCTCGCCGTGGGGATGAACGGCGAGCCGCTCCCCTTCCGGCACGGCTTCCCCGTCCGGATGATCGTGCCGGGCCTGTACGGGTACGTCTCCGCCTGCAAGTGGCTGCGCGAACTGCGGCTGACGACCTTCGCGGCGTACGACGCGTACTGGGTCCGCCGCTCCTGGGCGCAGCAGGCCCCGGTCAAGACCCAGTCGCGGATCGACACCCCGCGGCCCTTCGCCGAGCCGGCGGCGGGCCGGGTGGCCGTCGCCGGGGTGGCGTGGGCGCAGCACCGGGGCATCGCACGGGTGGAGGTACGGGTGGACGCGGGCCCGTGGCACGAGGCCCGGCTCGGCGCCTGCGACGGGGACGACACCTGGCGCCAGTGGGTGTGGCTGTGGGAGGCGGCTCCGGGCGGGCACACCCTGGAGGTCCGCGCCACGGACCGCACCGGCGCGGTGCAGACGGGGGAACTCACCGGAACCCTCCCCGACGGGGCCACCGGCCGGCACAGGGTGACGGTCCGGGTCCGGGGCTAGGCCGGGTCCGGACGCCGGGTCCGGGCGTCAGCAAGCGATGGCGGACTGCCCCTCCGCCGGGCACACCATGGCGGCCGGGCCGGCCAGGGCGCGGGCCTCGTGGAGGAGGCCCGGCGGGGTGGCGGCGCTGAGGGTCCAGACGACGGCGCCGCCCCCGGGCGGATCCGGGACGCTCGCGAGCCGGGCCTTCAGGTCGGCCTCGGCGGTCTCCCGGTCCGGGAGGTGGAGCGGCTCGTAGCGCACCGGGGCGGTGTCCACCGGGCGGATCCGGACCGCTCCGGGCCCGTCGACCAGCAGCTCGGTGAAACCGCGGCCGCCAGCCTCTGCGGGGCCGCGGGCGTGCGTGTTGCCCGGGTAGGCGGCCGAGGTGCCGGGGACCGGGTCCAGCCGGTGGTGGACGTGGCCCAGCGCCCAGTGGTCGTATCCGGCGCGGGCCAGCGTCCGCGGGTCGGCCGGCGCGCAGATCCGGCGGCTCCAGGCACCGTGCAGGCTGGTGTGCAGCAGCCCTATGTTGACGGCCCCGGGTATCGGGCGCGGGAAGCCGGCCGCGAGGTCGCGCCGCTCGTCCGGGTCCCCCACCGACTGGCCGTGGACGGTGATGCCCAGGTCGGGCCAGATCACCGACTCGGGGGCGTCGGCGCCGAGCCAGCGCGCCGAGGGCGGGAGGTTCACCTTGTGCGGCAGGGGCGTCTCGGCGTCGTGGTTGCCCGAGACCACCACGGTGGGCAGGCCCGCCTCGTGGAAGGCGGAGAGCGCGTCCTGGCAGGCGGCCAGCGCCCGGGCGTCGCAGTGGCGGCGGTCGAAGACGTCCCCGGCGATGAGCACCGCGTCGTAGCCGCCCCCGACGATCCGGTCCACGGCCGCGCGCAGGGCCTCGTACGGGGCTTCGCGCGGGTCTATCGCGGGGGCCCCGGGGTAGTCCGCCAGTCCGCGCAGGGTGGAGCCCATGTGCAGGTCGGCCAGGTGGGCCACGCGTATCGGCGCGGCCTGGGAGGTGTTCACCGGCCGAGGATGAGGTCGGTCTTGAAGGCGTCCCGCTCCAGCAGCCAGCCCTCGGCGCGGAGCTTGCCCATCAGGTCGGAACGCAGCTCGACCGCGTCCCGCAGGGTGCGGCCCTTCGCCGTGATCTCGGCGAACCAGGCCAGCTCGCCGGAGGCGGTCCGCAGCCGGCTGACTTGCGTCTCCATCGCGTGATCGAGCATCCGGCCAGGGTAGTTGGCCTGTCTTACGGGACCGTGGAGTCGGGATGAAGCTGCGACCGACTCCGCCCAACCAGCAGGTTTCGCACCCCACTTGGCGAGCTTTCCGGGGAGGCGGTCCAGGACGAGGGCGCGGGAGGCGTCGAGGCCGGGCAGTTCGCCGGGCGCCAGGTCCGGGACCGGGCGGCACTTCTTGTTGGTGAAGTCGAGGGTGGCGCGGGTGTGGCTGAGGTTGACCTGGACGGAGTAATTGCCGTCACCCGCACAGAAGTTGTGGCCGGAGGCCCGGTCCATCACGCGCCGCACCTCGACCGGGTCCGTACCGTCGCCCTCGATGTCGAAGCGGGCCTTGTAGGCGAGGCGGATCCGGTTCTCGTCGTCGTGGCGCCGGATGCGGACGATCCAGCCCTGACCGTTCAGGCTGCACCCGGCGTCGTCCATGTACTGGGCGACCTCGACGCGGCCGGGCGCGCCGAGCGACAGCGCGGCGGCCGCCGCGGCCGTGGGCAGGCCGTCGGCGTCGAGCACCCGGTCCGGATCGACCAGCAGCTTGACCTGGTAGCCCGCGCGCGCCGGAGCCACCGGCGACCTCCGGGTGCGCATCCCGGAGCGGATCCGCCGGCCGGCCGGTTTCGGCGCGTTCTGCGCCTTCTGCGCGTTCTGCAGGTTCTGCGCGTTCTGTGTTTTCTGCGTGTTCCGCATATCCCCGTCGATCATGCCTCATACGGCACCAGCCCGCCCGAAAGCCCCGGAACCGCGCAGGTGAACAGGCGGTGAATGTACCGCAGGACCGAAGTCCTGACCTGTAAGGTCTCGCGGCCCCCCGCTTCGGGGGCTTCGCCGCACGTTCACGAGACACCATGCGCGCCGCCCCTCCCCCGGGCGGTGCGCATCGTAGATTTGGCGTAATGTCCGGAATTCTCCATCATTCCGTCGTACGTCAGGAGCCGGCGCAGTGGAGCTGACCAGTACGTCGTTCCTCGTCACGCTGATCGTCGTCACCGGACTCGCGATGCTCGCCGCGCTGCTCCTGTGGAACCGGATCCCCGGCCCCGGCTGGGTGCGCTGGCCGGCCCGGCTGCTGATGATCGGCCTGTGCCAGCTCACCGCCATCTGCGTGGTGGCCACCTGGATCAACGGGAGCTACGGCCTCTACTCCTCCTGGGACGACCTGCTGGGCACCGATGCCGGGCAGAACGACTCCGCCATGACCGGGCCGCCACTGGGGCGGGCCAAGTTCACCCCGGGGGGCGACGGCACCCGCAGCACGTACTTCCGCGGCTCCCACTCGAAGCTGGCCGGCCAGGTGATCGTGTGGACTCCCCCGGAGTACGACGCACCGGGCGCGGAGAAGACCCGGTTCCCGGTGCTGATGCTGCTGCACGGCTATCCGGGCTCGCCCCGCTCCTGGATCGACATCGGCGACATGCCCGGCGCGCTGGAGCAGCTGGTCCAGCTGGGTGCGGCGCACCCCTTCATCCTGGTGATCCCCGAGGTGGCCCCGGGAGGGGTGGACACCGACTGCACCAACACCCCGCAGCGCAAGGTGGCCGACTGGCTCGCAGAGGACGTGCCCGACCTGGTCTCCAGGAACTTCCGCACCCTCCCCGAGCCCAAGGGCTGGGGGCTGATGGGCATCTCCACCGGGGCCTTCTGCGCGGCGAAGCTGCCGCTCCAGTACCCGAAGGCGTTCCGGGCGGGCGCGGCCCTGGACCCCGATCCGCTGACGGGAGACCCGGACGTGCTCCCGGATCCGGTGCTGCGCGAGCGCAACAGCCCGATGTGGCTGGTCACGCACACGAAGGACACCGACATCGGGCTGTTCCTGGCCACCTCCGCGCAGGACAAGGACAGCCCGCCGCAGCAGCTGACCGAGTTCGCGGAGGCGGCCAAGAACTCCGGGGTCCGGGTCAAGACGCTGGTGCGCCCTCAGGGCGGGCACAACTTCCAGACCTGGATCGCGATGTACCCCGACGCCCTGGGGTGGCTGAGCACGGAGATCTCACCGCCGGCCGAAGCCCCGTAGGCGGACCGGCAGCGCCTCCACGCTGTTGCCTATGAAGCTGCGCTGGTGCGGGAGTTCGGCCTCGGGGACGGCCAGGTCCAGGTCCGGGAAGCGGGTGAAGAGGGCTTCCAGGGCGATGGTGGCCTCCAGCCGGGCGAGCGGGGCCCCGACGCAGTAGTGGGCTCCGTGTCCGAAGGAGAGGCTGCGGGCCGCGGTGGGGCGGGTCAGGTCGAAGCGGTCGGCGTCAGGGCCGTGGAAGGCCTCGTCGCGGCCGGCCGCCGTGTACCCCGCGAGGACCGGGGTGCCCTGCGGGATCACGGTCCCGCCGATCGCCAGATCGCGGGTCGGGTAGCG
The DNA here is from genome assembly GCF_024213195.1 of Streptomyces sp. TBY4. Classification (GTDB taxonomy): domain Bacteria; phylum Actinomycetota; class Actinomycetes; order Streptomycetales; family Streptomycetaceae; genus Streptomyces. The sequence goes on from NZ_JANAVF010000001.1 coordinate 465,714, forward strand.
GAAGGGGAACCAGCTGACCGGGCCGTCGAAGCGCAGGGTCTCGTCGACCACGTCCGACCAGGTGGCTTTCCCGTCCAGCACCAGCGCGAGCTGGTCGCGGTGGGTGCACAGGGCGCGTACAGCGTTGCTGATCAGGTTGAGCGTGGTCTCGTGGCCCGCGACCAGCATCAGCCGCATGGTGCCGGTGAGTTCGGCCTCGCTCAGCCGGTCGCCGTCGCCGTCCCGGGCGGCGATCAGCGCACTCGTCAGGTCCTCACCGGGGTCGGCCCTTCGGGTGGCGGCGATGGTGCCGATCAGTTCGACGAGTTCGCGCGCGGCCGCCATGACCTCGGCCGGGGTGGTGTCGGTGGCGATGATGACGGTGTTCGACAACTCGTGCAGCCGCCCCCGGTGTTCGGGGTCCACGCCGAGGAGCTCGCAGATCACGCTCATCGGGAGCGGGAGCGCGAGGTGCGTGCGCAGGTCCGCCACCCCGTCCGGGGATTGCTCCGCCGCCCGCTCCAGGTCGCCCAGCAGCCCGGCCGTCAGCTCCTCGATGCGGGGGCGCAGCCGCTCCACCTGGCGGACGGTGAAGGCGTTGCCCACCAGGGAGCGCAGCCGGCGGTGGTCGGCGTCGTCGGCGGTGTGCATGCCCTGGGCGTTGGCGAAGACGCGCAGCGGCCAGTCCGGGGCGATGGTGCCGTCGTGCAGGCCGGGGAAGTGCCGGGCGTCCTTGGCCACATCGGGGTGGGCGAGGAACTCCTTCAGCTCCTCGTGGCCGAGGACGACCGCCCCAAGAACACCACCGGGGAGCACCACCTCGGCCACGGGTCCCCGGGCACGCAGCCGGGCGTTGAGGGCGTGCGGGCAGCCGCCCGCGGGGTCGATGACGTGCGGGGGCACTGCCGCGGACGGGAGCGTGGACGGGGGTGTCGGCTCGGATGCCTGCGCGGGGTCGGTGGACAAGCCTGTCTCCTGACAATACGAACGGATCTCGGCCAACAGTGCGGCCTCGGGGGCCGGTTGTTCAAGGCCGCACCCGCCCCGGCTCACGAATCCGCAGGCGCGCCGCACGGCCCCGCCGCGCCCGGGCGTCGTAGGGTCGCGGTCATGGCGGAGGCGGAGCGGAATCTCGAAGGCAAGGTGGCCCTGGTCGCCGGAGCGACCCGTGGCGCGGGCAGGGGCATCGCGGTCGAGCTGGGGGCACGGGGCGCGACGGTGTACGTGAGCGGGCGCAGTACGCGGGGCCGGCGCTCCGAGTACGACCGGCCCGAGACCATCGAGGAGACCGCCGAGCTGGTCACGGCGGCGGGCGGCCGGGGAATCGCGGTGGTGGCCGACCACTTGGTGCCCGAACAGGTCGAGGCCCTCGTCGGGCGGATCGACGCGGAGCAGGGCCGGCTCGACGTGCTGGTGAACGACATCTGGGGCGGCGAGCGGCTCTTCGAGTGGGACAGCACGGTCTGGGAACACGACCTGGACAAGGGGCTGCGGCTGCTCCGGCTGGCCGTGGAGACCCATGCGGTGACCAGCCATTACGCGCTGCCCCTGCTGCTGCGCGAGCCGGGCGGGCTGGTGGTGGAGATGACGGACGGCACGGCGGAGTACAACGCGGGCCGCTACCGGGTCTCCTTCTTCTACGACATCGCCAAGTCGGCGGTGCTGCGCATGGCGTTCGCACTCGGACACGAGGTGGGCCCGCGCGGAGCGACGGCGGTGGCGCTGACCCCGGGCTGGCTCCGGTCGGAGATGATGCTCGACGCCTTCGGCGTCACCGAGGCGAACTGGCGGGACGCGCTGGCGAAGGTCCCGCACTTCGGCATCTCGGAGACCCCGCTCTACGTCGGCCGCGCGGTCGCGGCCCTGGCCGCCGACCCGGAACTGTCCCGCTGGAACGGGCAGTCGCTCTCCAGCGGGCAGCTCGCGCAGGTCTACGGCTTCACGGACGTGGACGGCAGCCGGCCGGACGCCTGGCGGTACATGGTCGAGGTGCAGGACCCGGACCTCCCGGCGAACCCCACCGGCTACCGGTAGGGCAGCGCAGGGCAGGGCCCGTCAGTCCCGCTCCCGCTCCAGCAGCCGGGCGATCCCGTCGAGGACGCAGCGGAGCCCGAAGTCCCACACGGTCTCGGGGCTGTACCCGCCGACCGCGCTGCCGACCCGCCCGGCCAGGGGGTAGCGCTCCGGGTCCATGGCCCGTTCCAGGAGCGGGGCGCTCAGCTCCCACCACTCCTGGTCGCTCTGGCGGGCGTTGTGCGCGGCGGTGTCGGCGGCGGCCAGGGCCTGCGCGTGGACGAAGCCGAGGAGGTGGTTCAGGGCCGCGTCCATCTCCACGTCGCTCAGGCCGATGCCCTCGAAGGCCGCGAGCTCGTGCTCGTACTTGCCGATCACACCCGGCCCCAGCGGGGGGCGGGTGACGGACAGCTCGGCGGTCCACGGGTGCCGCAGGAACAGCGCGCGGTTGTCCTCCGCGACCCGGGTGACCTTCCCCCGCCAGGACCCGTCCGGTCCCGGCTCGCCGCGCTCCATGGCCAGGTACGCGGAGTCCAGCATCAGGTCGAGCAGCTCGGCCTTGCCGGGGACGTAGGTGTAGAGGGTCATGGGGGTGACCCCCAGCCGCTGGGCCAGCGCCCGCATCGTCAGCGCGGCCAGCCCCGGCCGGCCCTCGCGCCCGGCCTCGTCCGCGAGCGCGATCGCGCCGTCGACGACGGCGTCGACCGTCAGCCCCTGCCGGGGTCCGCGCCGCCCGCTGGGCGCTCCCTGCCCCGGCTCCCGCCACAGCAGTTCCAACGTACGGACGGGGTCGCCCGCACCGCTCCGGTCCGTGGTCACTTCCGACCCCTTTCCGCCGCCTTCCGGCAGCCGCTCATATAACTTTCTACACCGTACAGAATACTATGTATAATAAAACTCGAGCCCAGGACATCCAGAGCTTCCCGAGCATTCGGGACACCCAGGACCCCAGGAGGAACCCATGCGGATCACCGACACCGCCATCTGCCTCACCGTCGAGGACGTCACCACCTCGTCCGCGTTCCTGGTCGAGCACTTCGGCTTCAAGGAATCGATGGCCGTCGACGGCTTCGCCTCCCTCTCCCACCCCGACGGCCCGAACGTGGTCTTCGTACGGCGCGGCCTGGAGGTGCTCCCCGAGGAGCTCCGCGAGCGGCACGCCTCCGGAGTGCTGCTCGCGTTCACGGTGGCCGACCTGCCCGCCGAGTACGAGCGGCTGCGCGCCGAGGGCGTTCCGATCGTCATGGAGCCCCGCGTGGAGCCCTGGGGCGAGCGGGTCTTCCTGGTGGCCGACCCCAACGGTGTGATCATCGAACTGGTCGACTGGGTGGAGACCCCGGACACCGCCTCCTGAGGCACCGCCCCGGGCCCGCGGGCGGGTTCACCCCGCGGCGGGCCCGGGGCCCCAGTCCCCGGCGAGCGGGGCGAAGAAGCGGGCCACGTCCTCCTCGGCGACCTCACCGAGGGTGGCCGGGGACCAGCGCGGCATCCGGTCCTTGTCGACCACCTGCGCCCGGATGCCCTCCACCAGGTCGGGCGAGGTCAGCGCGTTGCAGGAGACCGTGAACTCCTGTTCCAGCACCGGCTCCAGCGAGCCGAGCGCGGCGGCCCGGCGCACCGCCTCCAGGGTCACCTTCAGGGCGGTCGGGGACTTGGCGAGGATCGTCTCGGCGGCCTCCTTCGCCGCCGGCTCCCCGTAGCCGAGCAGCCGGTCCACGATCTCCTCGACGGTGGCGGCCGCGTAGCAGTGGTCGATCCAGTCCCGCCCCCCGGCCAGCGGCCCCGGCCCGGAGCCGGGCTCCTCGGCGTACCGCCCGAGCACCTCCCGGGCCGGGGCCGCGGCCAGCTCGGCGGTCAGCGCCGGCAGCCGTTCGGCGGGTACGAAGTGATCGGCGAGCCCGCACAGCAGCGCGTCGGCGGCGCCCACCGCGGAGCCGGTGAGGGCCAGATGGGTGCCGAGCCGGCCGGGGGCGCGGGCCAGCAGGTGGGTGCCGCCGACGTCGGGGACGAAGCCGATGCCGGTTTCGGGCATGGCCACGCGGGAGCGCTCGGTGACCACGCGGACGCCGCCGTGGGCCGAGACGCCGACCCCGCCGCCCATCACGATGCCGTCCATGAGGGCGACGTAGGTCTTGGGATACCGCGCGATGTACGCGTTGAGCCGGTACTCGTCCCGCCAGAAGGCGGCCGAGGCCCGCGTCCCGGCCTTGGCGTCGTCGTGGATGGCCCGGATGTCCCCGCCGGCGCACAGCCCCCGCTCGCCCGCGCCGCGGATGAGCACCTGCTCCACGCCGGGATCCCGCTCCCAGCGGGTCAGGGCCTCGGTGATGCGGAGCACCATGGAGTGGGTGAGGGCGTTGAGGGCCCTGGGGCGGTTGAGGGTGATCACCCCGGTACGGCCGTCGACGGCGCACAGGACGGTGTCGGCTTCGGTCTTCACGCCGTCCAGTATGGAGGGCGCGTAGCCTGGTCCGTTATGCGAAAGATCATCCTGATGTCGCAGGTCTCCCTCGACGGCTACTACGAGGGTCCGGAGCGACAGCTCGACTGGCACCGCGTCGACGAAGAGCTGCACCAGCACATGAACGACGAACTGCGCTCCGTCGGCGGCATGCTGATGGGCCGGGTCACCTACGAGCTGATGGACGCCTACTGGCCCACCGCCGATACCGATCCGGACGCGTCCCCGCCCGAGGTGGAGTTCGCGGGCATCTGGCGCTCCGCGAAGAAGTACGTGTACTCGCGCACCCTGGACGCCGAGCAGCGCGACCCGAACGCCACCGTGCTCCGTGAGGTCGTATCGGCGGAGGTCGCCGCCCTCAAGGCCGCCCCGGGCGGCGACCTGACCCTGAGCGGGGCGGACCTCGCCGCCTCGTTCCTGCGCCACGGCCTGGTGGACGAGTACCGGATCTACGTGCAGCCCGTGCGCATCGGCCGCGGCCACCCCCTCTTCCCGCCCTCCGACGGCCTGGTCCCGCTCCGGCTGGAGGAGACCCGCACCTTCGGCAACGGGGTGGTGCTGCTGCGGTACGCGCGCGCCTAGGCCGGCTGCCCGGACAGCGCGGCCAGGTAGCCGGAGAGGGCCGTCGCCGTTCCGGACAGCGGGAAGCGGGCGGCGAGGTACCCGTCCGGGCGTACGAGGAATCCGGTCGGGCCTTCGGCGCCGTACAGCCGGGCGAACTCCCCGGCGGCGTCCCGGTATCCGGGGACGGAGGCGGGGAGGGCGGCGGAGGCGTCGGGTGCGCAGTCGCGGGCGAGGACGGCCACGGTGCGCGGGCCGGTGGCGTCGCCGTCGGTGCTGCCGGGGCTGCCGGTGCCGCTTTCCGCCAGCGCCGGGCCCGCGGTCCGGGCCTGCTCGGCGGCCTCGGCCAGGGCCGCGCCCTCGGCCCCGTAGAGGAGCAGCACGTGGCCGGTCCGGCCGCGCAGGACGTCGAGCAGCCGCAAGGGATAGGCGGCGAGGGGCAGGGTCAACCCGGCGCAGTCCGGGGCCCGTTCGCCGGGCTGCGGTGCGCCGGCGGGGCCGGAGGGAGGGCCGGCGAGCGGTCCGTCGCGGTAGCCGACGAGCAGTTGGGCCTCGCGGAGCAGCACGGTCCGCGGATCGTCCGGCTCGTTCTCCATGCCCTGGGTCGCGTGCCGCACGGTCCGGCCGACGACCTCCTCGCCGACCGGGCGGCGCTCGGCGTCGTAGCTCGCGAGCAGGGCGGGTCCGGCCGACTCCCGGAGGACGAGGGCGAGTTTCCAGGCCAGGTTGCAGGCGTCCTGGATCCCGGTGTTCATGCCCTGGGCCCCGGTGGGCGGGTGGATGTGGGCGGCGTCGCCCGCGACGAAGACGCGGCCGTCGCCGTAGCGGTCGACGATGCGGTGGCTGATGCGGAACACGGAGGACCAGCGCATGTCCGACACCGTGGCCGGGGCCGGGGCGAGGCGGTCCACGACGGCCTGGATGTGGGAGAGCTCGGGGATCCGGCCCCCCTCCAGCCCGTGCGTCACTCCGTCGGCCGCGCCGGGGCCGGCGCCCGGCTGCGCGGAGAGTTCGGGCGGGACCAGCATCGACATGCGGTAGCGGCCCCGGCCGGGCAGCGGGATGCACACCAGCAGGTCGTCGGTGGCCCCGTCGGCGCCCAGGTGCATGGACCGCAGGCCGTACCCGTCGGGCAGGTCCCAGTCGCTCACGACGTCGGCCAGCATGTACTCCTCGGCGAACGCCCCGCCCTCGTAGGAGAGTCCGAGCCCCTTGCGCACGGTGCTGTGCGCCCCGTCGCAGCCGATGAGGTAGCGGGTGCGCAGCTCCTCCTCGCCGCCGGAGGCGGTGCGCAGGAGGCTCGTCACGCCGCCTCCGGTCCCGGATCCGTCCCCGTCCCCGCCCCCGTCCTGGGTGAACGACAGGAGTTCGGTGCCGCGTTCGATGACGGTGCCCAGCTCCGCGAGGTGTTCCTCGAGGATGCGCTCGGTCTCGTACTGCGGCAGCGCGGCGAACCGGTACGGCACTTCGGGCGGCAGCTCGAGCTCGATCCGGGCGCGTTCGGTGCCGTTGACGTAGATCAGCTGGCCGCGCATGGCGACCGCGGTCTCCATCACGGTGCGGGCCAGGCCCATCCGGTCCCAGATCTCCAGCGTGCGCGGCTGGACGCCGACCGCCTTCGCGTAAGGGAGGCGGGCGGGCAGCCGGTCGACGAGGCGGCAGCTCACGCCGTGGCGGCGCAGTTCCGCGGCCGCACTGAGGCCGACCGGACCGGCGCCCGCGATCAGGACGTCCGTCGTCGGGGTGTGCGCCATGGGTCCTCCCGAACGCCTGGCCCCGAACCGGCTTCCTCCCCCCATGCTGACCCGGCGGGGCGCGTACGGCCAGACGGGGGCCGGGCGGCGGGCGGGCAGAAGGCTCAGGCCGCCTTGCCGTGCACCCCCGGGGTGTGGCCGAAGGCCCGGCGGAACACGTCGATGAACGCGCTCGCCGAGGACCAGCCGCAGCGGTGCGCGACTGCCGTCACGGGGGTGTCGACCGCCAGCAGCCGCAGCGCCTGGTGCAGGCGCAGCTGGGTCCGCCACTGGGGGAAGGTCATGCCCAGCTCGGCGCGGAACAGCCGGCTCAGGGTCCGCTCCCCCGCCCCGGCCCCGGCCTGCGCGGAGAGTTCCGCCAGCCCGCGCGGATCCGCCGGATCGGCGTACAGCAGCGCGCACACCGCGGCCAGCCGGGGATCGGAGGGAGCGGGCAGGTGCAGCGGCTGGAGCGGGGAGGCCTTCAGCTGGTCGAGCAGGACCGCCAGCATCCGCCGCCGCTCGGCGCTGCCGTCCTGCGGGGCGCGGGTGTAGGCGAGGATCAGCTCGCGCAGCAGGGGGCCGACGGCGAGCACGGCCGGGGCGGAGAGGGAGAGCGGGTTGAGGTGGGTGGGTAGGCCCACGCAGTGCAGGTCGACGCGGCCGAAGGCGCGGTGCTCGTGCACGGTTCCCGCGGGGATCCACAGGGCGCGGGTGGTGGGCGCCACCCAGGTACCGGCGTCGGTGGTCACGGACAGCACCCCGGAGCCCGCGTAGCAGATCTGGTGGTCGTCGTGGCGGTGCGGATCGATGCCGTGGTGGGTGTCGAGCGCGCGGATGCTCGTCGCCGCGCGCGGCGTGTGGCGGATTTTCTGCATCACCCGGCAATTTATCGGAAGCGGGCCACCTCCGTCGCGGGCGATTCTCGACCGGTGACCTCCATGAGACCGTCCCTGCCCCCTGCTCCGATACCCGTGCTCGCCGCCGCGCCGCGCCCGGCCCGGCTCCGTACGGCCGCCTTCTCCGCGGGCCACTCCTGCGTGGACGTCTACCAGGGCGCCGTCGCCGCGCTCGTGCCCTTCCTCGTCTCCGAGCGCGCGTACGGCTACGCCGCCGCGTCCGGCATCGTGCTGGCGGCCTCGCTGCTCTCCTCCGTGGTCCAGCCGCTCTTCGGAGCGCTCACCGACCGGTGGCCGATGCCCTGGCTGATCCCACTCGCCACCGCCGCCGCGGGGCTGGGCGTGGCCCTGGTCGGCCTCGACGCCGGGTACGCGGCCACCCTCGCCGCCGTCGCCCTGTCCGGGCTGGGCGTCGCCGCCTACCACCCGGCGGCCGCCAGGATGGTCCGCACGGCGGGCGGACCCGGGCACGGGGCGATGAGCTGGTTCGCGCTCGGCGGCAACATCGGCTTCGCGTGCGCCCCGCTGCTGGTCGTCGGCGCGCTGGCGCTGCCGGGCCCGGCGGGGTGGTGGCTGCTGGCCGCCCCGGCGGCGCTGGGCGTGTTCCTCAACCGGCCGCCGTCCGGCGGGCGTTCGGCGGCGGAACAGGCGGCCGACCGGATCGGAGCCGCCCCGGCTCCGGCCCCGCCGCGGCCCCCCTCCGACGACCGGCGGGCCTTCCTGCGGCTCTCCCTGGTGGTCGTCGTGCGCTCGGTGGTCTTCACCGGCCTGAGCACCTTCATCGCGCTGTACGTCCGGGAGCGCGGCGGCGGCGAAACCGGCGGCGCCGCGGCCCTGTTCGTGCTCTTCGCCGGGAGCGCCGGCGGCACCCTCCTCGGCGGTCGGCTGGCCGCCCGCTGGGGTCGCGTCACCACCGTCCGCCGCGCCTACGCGGCGGTGGGGCCGGCCGTCGCGGGCATCCTGTTCCTGCCTCTTCCGCTGGTGTACGTCTGCGCGGCGCTGGCCGCGACCGCGCTGTACGTGCCGTTCTCCCTCCAGGTCACCCTGGGCCAGGACTACTTGCCGACGCGCATGGGCACCGCGAGCGGGGTCACCCTGGGCCTGACCGTCAGCGTGGGCGGCCTCGCGAGCCCGCTGATCGGCGCGGCGGCCGACGCGGCCTCACTGCGGACGGCCCTGCTCCCGCTCGCCGCGCTCCCCCTGCTGGCCTGGGCCCTGGCCCGGCGCCTGCCGGAGCCCGCGGAGCCGGAGGTCACCGCGGCCCGGGGGTGACGGGCGCCGTCCGGGGGCCGGCGCGGTGGGTCCGCCAGGCGGCCAGGGCCTGCGGGCGGGTCCCCTCGGGGTGGCGGGCGTGCCAGTCCCGGAGGAATCTGTTCAGCTCGAACTGGGCCCCGATCTCCTGGGGTTGGGCCGCCTGCTCCCGGGTGGCGTGCCAGTGGGCGACCGCCTCGGCGAGGGTGCGTCCCGCGCCCTGGGCCACGTAGTCCCGCATGAAGGCGTCGAAGTGGAAGCCGGGCCCGATCTCCCGGAGGAAGTACGCCCGCAGCACCTGGCTGCACCGCTGCCCCGGCGGGATCACGCTGGCACCGTCCACGGGCGCGGCCAGCTGCCGGCCCGCGCCGCGGGCGGCCCGGGCGGGGGCCGGATCCGGGGCCGGAAGCCCGTCCAGCGCGGCGGCGATCCGCTGCGTGACCGCCGCCTTCCCCCCGCCGGCCGGAAGGCCCATCCGGCGTGCCAGCGCGGTGAGTTCGGCCAGCGTCCAGTACCACCGGGCCAGCTCCGCCCCGCTCAGCTCCGGACTCGGGTCGGGCCGCACTTCACCTTCATTCGCACTCACGTTCCCATATTAAGGCCCCCGCACTCGCACTCACGCCCACACCCGCCCGCGGTCAACGGGCCGCCGCCCTGCGGCGTTCGCGTCCCCGCAGGACGTCCAGGGCGAAGAACCTCGGGACCGCCGCGCCCAGCCCGTCCGGCCCGGTGAACCCGCGCCGGGCCATCTCGACCTCCGGTGAGGTGCCGCGCCCCTGCCAGTGGCGCAGGAAGAGCTTCGCGCACATCGCCGGCGGCGGGACGACGAGCCGGGGCCGGGCCTCCTCCGCGGCCTCGTCGGCCCGGACGACGAGCCCGCACCACTCCTCCCAGCGCTCGGAGTCCCGCAGCCGGGCCAGGACCGCCGGCCGCCAGTCCACCGACTGCCAGACGGGCCACACCCGCACCATGAGGAGCCGGACCAGGTCGGCGGCGGGGAGCCCGTCGCGCTCCTCCTCCGTGAACCAGCGGGCGAGGGGGTCCGGCAGCGGCGACCGGCCGTCGAGCCCCAGCCTGGCCCGTGCGTACGCTTCGAGCGTCATGCCCCGGGCGCCGGCGAGCTCCTCCAGGAGGCCGGTCAGGACCTCCTCGTGCAGCGCCGGGTAGCCCTCGTCGAACAGCCGGACGGCGTCCAGTACGTCGAGGTCCGACATCCACCGGCCGGGGGCGTGCTCCCGGCGGCTGCGGCGGGCCAGGGACTGGGTCCGGCTGATGCCGGTGATGGGCACCTCGGGCGCGACCGGACCGGGGGCCCGGCCGCCCCGGCTCGCGATCGCGCGCAGCGCCGCCATGGCGTCGAGCCGCTTCAGGTCCCAGACGCCCGAGGCGATCATCTCCTCCAGCGTCCGCAGGGAGTCGTGGTCCTCTTCGTCCAGGGCCCGTTCGATGTCCTTCCAGCCGCGGTGGGTGAAGGGCAGGGCCGCGGCCGCCGCCACGATCCGCCGCCCGGCGTCGGCCGGGACCAGGTCGGTCTCGGCGCCCTCCGCGCAGCCGTAGCGGAGGTTCACCAGGGCCACGGTCTGCGCCGGGTAGCCCATCTCGGCCGGGCCGTGCAGGACCCCCACCTCGTCGTCCCCGTCGATCTCCCCGGAGGCGTACATCGTGAAGACGGTGCCGAGGCCCCGCATGCCGCAGGGGGCGAGTTCCGCGGCCCGCAGCGCGCCCATGCTCGCGGCGCCGATCACCTCCGCGCCCTCCGTGAGCACCTGGAGGATCTCCTTGTGGCCCACCGAACGCCGTTCCCGGAAGTAGCCGTCGACGACCACGACCACGTCTCCCGGGTGCCACTCGTCCGCGAGGAGGTCGCCCCGGCCGGCGGGCGGCCTTACGTCCGCCTCCGGGAGCACCGCGCGGACGTCGGCGGCCGAGATGGTCGGCCCCGCGTAGACGATCACCCTGGACGCGTTCACGCCGGACCCGTTCACGCTGTGCTCACTCACCTACAACACCTCCGGGCATACACGGCTCCCCGGAGCCACGACCTTGACGACCGGGACCCCGATCTCCTCGCGCGTCAGGTCGACGAGGAGGGGCGGATGGGAAAAGGCGGCCGCCGCCCGGCTCACGACGTGGGCGAGGGCGCCGGCCAGGCTGCCGTGCGGGACGGGTTCCTCCACGAGGCCCCCGATGCCGGCGGCAGCCGGGGCCGAGCGCGCGCTGCGCAGCCGGTCGGCGTCGATGTGCCCGAAGTCCTCCCGGAGGTCGTCCCGGGCCCCCGAGATGTACGCGAGCCGGGCCTGGGCCGCTTCGGAGACGGCTCGGGTGAGGGCGATCTCCGGGCTGAGGTGGCAGCCGAAGCCGAACATCGGCGCCGGGTACTCCTCGTCGGCGACCCAGGACAGGAAGCAGGGCAGCCCGGTGGGCGACGGGACGAGGCGGACCTCCAGGGTGACGCCGGCCCGTTCGATCAGCGTGCACAGCTCGTCGGCCACCGGCGACCCGAGGGAGCGCGGGTCGACGCGTACGCCCATCTCCCCGCCCGCGGCGACCGCGGCCGTCATCGCGTCGCGCTCGATGACCTCGCAGAGCGCGTGCAGGGCGGCCTCGACGCGGGTGTTCCCGCTCGCCAGGCCGTTCGTCGACTCGAAGAACACCGGCGGGTTCCAGTCGGTGTGCTCCTCCAGCGTCAGCCGGACCACGTTCACGGGAACGAGGGTGCGCGCTCCGTCGACCAGGGATCTGGCCGCCACCCAGTCCAGCGGCAGCCCCTCGTGCAGCAGGTTGGGCGTGGCGGGAGCCAACGCGGTGATCTCGTAGCCCAGTTGCGTACGGAGCTTGCCGGGCGAGGCGGTCAGTGCGGGCAGGGCGGGCTGTTCCACGTGCCAGGTCTCGACCGACTCCATCACCGCGGAGAGCCTGGCCAGTTCGGGCGTCATCCCTTTGCCCTGGGAGACGGCGAGCGTTCTGGAGAGCGGCCGGATCGCCTGGAAGGTGGGGATGCCGATGGAGTCGAGCCGGGTGATGTCGGCGACCCGGGTGACGCCCACCTTGGCCGCCGCGCGGGCGGCCATCTCCCAGGTGTCCTTGGGCGGTCGGGCGCGGTGCGTGCCCGGCAGGCGGTGCACGGAGCGGTCCTCCGGGGTGGCGAGCCAGGCCAGGGGCTCATCCTCGATCTGCACGGTGTCGTCCTTCTGCACGGTGGGGAGCTCCTGCGGGTCAGAGGTTCCGGGTGCGCCGCAACAGCGCCCGGCCGGCGACGAAGTTGGCGACGATCGCGACGACGGCGAGCACCACCAGGGAGGGCCAGGCCGTGCCCAGGCCGAAGATCGCGGCGTCGCGCATGCCGGTGACGGCGTAGGACACCGGGTTCACCGTGGAGATCCACCGCAGCACGGTGGGAAGTTGCTGCGAGGTGGACAGCGAGGGCGCGGCGAAGACGAGGACGGGCACGGACACGCTGGTGAGGACCATGAAGGTGCGGTAGTCGCTGATGAGGACGGCCGCGGCGAGGTACAGCCCGTTGAAGGCCACCGACGAGAGCACCAGCGCCAGCAGCAGCCAGATCCAGTGCGACGCGTGGAAGGGGTAGTCGAAGATGATCGCGGCGACGGCCAGTGCCAGCAGGCTCTGGGCCAGCACGAGCGAGACCCCGGCGAGCAGTTTCCCGGCCAGGAAGCGCGACCGGCGCAGCGGCCAGCTCCAGAGCTGGGTGGACACCCCGCTCATCTCCTCCTGGAACATCGCCATGCCCGTCGTCCCGGAGGCGCTGACCACCGACATGGACAGGACCATGGGGAGGAGGAAGACGGCGAAGGGGAGGGTTTCGCCGCGGTAGGTGATGTTCCCGACGACGTTGCCCAGCGAGGTGTTCACCAGGAGCAGGTACACGAGCATGGGGGTCAGGCCGAGGATCAGGTTGACCCTGTTGCGGGCGAGGAGGGCGTACTCGCGGTAGAAGACGGCGGTGAAGTCGGCCGGCTTGCCCGACGCGACCGGTGCGGTGGTCTTGAATCCCAGGTCGGCCACGGTGTCAGCCCTCGTTCCCGGTCATGCGCAGGAAGACCTGCTCCAGCGAGTCGGTGACGGTGGAGATTCCGGAGATCGCGACTCCGGAGTCGTGGCAGTGCCGGGAGAGTTGCGGCAGCACGTCCCGGACCTGCGCGTTCTCGATGCGCACCTCGGAGTCCTGGGCCGTCGCGGTCAGCCCGGCCGTGGCCGCCCACTCCTTGACGACCTTGGCGCCGACCGCGTCGTCGACGCTGACCAGCAGGTGGGCTCCGCCGAACTCGCTGACGAGCTCGCTCGGCTGGGCGAAGCGGACCACCTGGCCCTTGTTGATGACCAGGACCCGCTGGGCGTTGCGTTCCAGCTCCTGGATGATGTGGCTGGTCCAGATCACGGTCATGCCGTACTCCTCGCGGAGCCACCGGACGAACCGCTCGATCTGGTGCCGGCCGGCGACGTCCAGTCCGGCCGACGGCTCGTCGAGGATCAGGAGTTCGGGGATGGTCAGCAGGGCGCGTACGAGCTGCAGCCGCTGACGCTGTCCGCCGGACAGCTGGAAGACGAGCCGGGACAGGTGCTCCGCCAGGCCGAGGTACTCGGCCACCTCCAGCGCCCAGGGTCGGGTGGTGCGCCAGGACAGCCCCTTGAAGCGGGTGGCGATCAGCAGGTTGTCCAGGGCCGAGAGCATCTCGTCGTAGGGGGCGGACTGGTGCATCGCGCCGATGCCGGTCTTGGCGGCGACCGGGTCGCGGGCCGGGTCCACGCCGAACACCCGGATCCGCCCGGTGGTGGGTGGGGTGACACCGCAGATCATCTTCATCAGGGTGGTCTTTCCGGCACCGTTGGGTCCCAGCAGCCCGATGGTCTCGCCCTTGGCTATGTCGAACGAAATCCGGTCGACTGCCGGCGTCTCTTTACCGCGGTAACGCTTGGTCAGTTCCTCGGCGTTCACCACACCATTCGCCACGGTCCGCCCTCCACAATGTGATTGGTGTTTCCCTTGGTGTTTCTCTTGGTGTTTCTCTTGGCGCTTCTCCGGCCGATCAATTCGCTGCGGCTGGACGTTACGCCCGCGGGAGGGCACGGAAGCGACCCCTGCGCCCAAGCTGCCCTGGAACTGCCTCTGTTCTGCCGCCTGGCACAGCACGCCGTTGGCTAGCATGCGCAGATGAGCCGTTCAGGGCAGGAGGAACACCGCGACGGGGAATCCGTCGTGGTTCTGGTGAATTGCGCGGGCGGCCGTGAATTGGAGGTCGTACGCGATGCTTTGACGGGTCCTCTGGAAACTCCGGCGGTATTGATCCGGCAGGAGGAACTCCTGTCCACGTCCATGGCCCTGGACGTGGACACCGGCCTGCTGGACCTTTCGGGGCGCCGGGTCAGACCGGCCGTGGTCTGGGTCCGGCACGGCTCCGCCTGCGCGCTCATGGCGCAGGCTCGGCCCGCGGGGTCGATGAGTCCGCTGCGGGCGGAGTCCTGGTCCGGCTTCCTCCGGCAGGTGGCGGCCGCGGCGAGCACCGCGCTGCCCGGCGGCACGGTCGTCGGACCGGGCCAGCTGGCGCAGGCGCGCCGGCTGGGGGTGCGGACGCCCCGTACGGTCGTCACCAATGACGTGCCGGCGGGGGCGCGCGAGGTGGGGGCGCCCACCCTCGTGGTGAAGACCCCGGACTTCAGGCTGTTCGAACCGGACCGGCTGGGCTGGAAGGCCTGCCTGCCCCAGGTCGTGGGCCGGGAGGCGGCCCGGCAGGGCTCCGGACCGGCCCCGGGCGTCGCGGGAGAGCGCCCGGTCGTGGTCCAGGAGTACGTGGAGCACGCGCGCGAACTGCGCGTCTACCAACTCGACGGCGGGATCTGCGCCTTCGAGGTCGGCAAGCCCGGTCCGTCGAGCCCGATGACGGATCCCGGCAGCGTCACCGTGACCCGCGTCGACTGCCCGCGCCCCGCGGCCGAGGCGGTACGTACCCTGTGCGCCGCCTGGAACCTGCGCTACGGGGCGTTCGACCTGCTCGTGTCCGACACCGGGGAGGTGGTGTTCCTGGAGGCCAACCCGGACGGGGACTGGCTGTGGTTCGAACGCAAGGCGCGCTGGCACGGCGTCTCGTTCATGGCCGCCGTCATGGTCCGGGAGTTGTTCGTACGCAGTACGTCGTGAGGAGTGCGTGGTGGGGAGTCCGTGGTGGGGAGTGCGTCGTTGAGAAGTGCGTCGTGAGGAGCCCCGCGCCGGTGACGGCGATACGGGGTGCCGAGATCTCCAGCCGGGGCCTGGTGCTCGTGGCCCTGGTGGCGCGGGGGCACACGACCGACCGCGTGGCCCGTGCGCTGCGGCTGAGCAGGCACACGGTGGGCGAGGAGATCAGTGTCCTGCTCGACCGGTTCAACTGCAGGAACAGGGCGGAGCTGGTGGCCTACTGCTACGTGCACCGGCTGCTGCCGATCGATGTCTGGCCGCCGCCGTGCGGCCCCGTGAAAGGGGTGGGTGACATGTTCGACCCTCTGAGCGCTCTGCGCGAAGCCGGGCTTCCGGTCGACCAGTTGAGCACCGCGCAGCGCGAGGTGCTGGCGGGTCTGACCGAGGAGGAGACCTCGGTCGTCGTCTCGGTGCAACTGCGGCTGGTCGAGGCCGATTCCGGTGCGGATGCCGAGGTGTGGGCGCACGACCTGAAGCTGCTCTGAGCCCGCATGAGCCGGAGACTGGTGGTCGTCCTCTTCCTCGATCTGGTCGGGTGGACCCGGCTCGCCGAGCGCGTGGACCCGGAGCCGCTGCAACGGCTGCTCGACGAGTACTACGAGATCTGCTCGGCCGCGGTGGAGGAACACGGCGGGGTGGTCGAGAAGTTCATCGGCGACGCCGTCATGGCGGTCTTCGGGGCCGACACCTCCCAGGAGGACGACGCCCCGCGGGCGCTGCGCACGGCCACGCGGATCCGCGCCGAGGTCCGTGACCTGCGCACGCCCTCCGGCGACGCGGCTCCCGTCGAGGTCCATTGCGGGATCGCGGCCGGCGAGGCACTGGTGACGCGTTCGGCCCGGGCCGGCATCCGGGTCGTCGGCGACGTGGTCAACCTCGCCGCGCGTCTCCAGTCGCTGGCGGTCGCCGGCGAGATCATCGTGAACGAGACCGTGGCGCACCTGGCCCGCCCGCACTACACGATGGTCCCCGTGCCGCCGGTGGCGCTGAAGGGGAAGGCGGAGCCGGTGCCGGTGCTGGTGGTCACCGGCGAGGCGGCCGCCGGCGGGGACGGCGAGGGGGCCGGCGAGAACTCCCTCATGGTGGACCGCTCCGCCGAACGCCACCGGCTGCGCCGGCTCTACCACCGGGTGGCCCGGGAGCGGCGCGCGGAGCTGGTGACGGTGCTCGGACCGCCGGGCATCGGAAAGACCCGGCTGGTCCGGGAGGCCGTGGAGGACCTCGTCGCGGCCGGGGCGCGGCCCGTCGCCGTGTTCGGCAGCTGCCAGTCCTACGGCACCGCCGGGAACTACGGGGCGCTGGTCGAGATGCTGGACGCGCTGGCCCGGCGGGCGCCCTCCTGCGCGGAGCTGCTGCGGGCGGACGAGCGGATCGCCGCAGTGCTCGCGGCCCTGCGCGAAGCCTCGCTCCCCCGGCGCGCCGGTGCGGTCCCGGGTCCGGGGCCGGGCGTGGAGGAGGTGTCCTGGGCGGCCCGCGAGCTGCTCACCGCCGCGGCCCACGACCCGGTCGTCGTGGTGTGGGACAACCTCGCGTGCGCCGGGCAGTCGCTCCTGCGGCTGATCGGCGAGCTGATGGACGGCCTGCGGGAGCTCCCGCTCCTGATGGTCTGCGTGTCTCGGGAGGCCGGCGCGGCGCGGGAGACGGACGCCTCCCGGGAGGCGGACGTGATCGAGGTCGGGGCGCTGGTCCCGGCCGACAGCTCGCGGCTGGCGCTCTCGCTGGCCGGGACCGGGAGCGGTGACGAGGTGGAACTGCACGGGCTCGCCCTCGCCGGGCAGGCCGACCGGGTCGCCCTCTACAGCGCGGGCAATCCGCTGTACATCCGGCTGATGATGGACTGGCTCAGGAACGGCCGGACCGTCGACGAGGTGCCTCCGAGCATCACGGCCATGGTGGGGGCCATGATCGACCGGCTGCCCGCGCCGGGCCGGCGGCTGCTGGGCGCGGCTTCGGTGATCGGCCCCTCGTTCACCCTGGAGCAGCTCGCGCTGCTGGGCGAGCCGGCGCCCGCGGCGGGGGTCGCGGAACTCGCGGGGCAGCGGCTGTTCCAGGCCACGGCGGAGGAGGGCGGCTACCGCTTCGTCCAGCAGCCGGTGCACGAAGTGGCGTACGGCAGGCTGGAGAAGGAGCAGCGCGTCGTCTGGCACCGGCGGCTGGCCGAGCACGGTTTCAGTCCCGGTTTCCACTTCGAAGCCGCGGCCCGGCTCCTCGGGGGGCTGCGCCCGGACGATGCGGAGCTGCCGGAACTGGCGCGGCAGGCGGCCGGAGCCCTGCTCGCCGAGGGCACGGTGGCGCTGCGCCGGCGTGATGTGCCGACGGCGATCGGGCTGCTCGGACGGGCGCTCGTACTGGCGCGGGGCGGACCGGACCGGTGCCGGTCGGTCGCGGCCGTCCGGCTCAGCGACGCCCTCATGCTGTCCGGGGACACCCGGGGGGCGCTGGAGGTGGTGGAGCGGGGCGCGTGGCCCGGCACCGGCCCCGGCACCGCCCTGGTACGGGTGCAGCGGCACCTGCTGGCCGCCCGCCTCGGCAAGGTCGCGGCGGCCGATGTGGAGGGGCTGCGGGCCGCGCTCGACGGCGAGGGGGCCGACCTGTCCGCCCGGTGCCGGTTCGAGCAGCTGCGGATGCTGATCCACCTGGACCACGGCCGGTTCGGGGCGGCCGAGGAGGCGGCCTGCGCCGCGCTCGACCATGCCCGGGAGGCCGGTGACGCGTACGAGGAGGACCGCCTGCTGGTGGCCCTGTGCGAGATCCGGCAGTGGTCGCCGAGTCCGATGGCGCAGAAGCTCGCGGGCTGCGCCGAGCTCCTGGAGCGGTTCGCCGCCGACCGGTTCCTGGCGCTGCCCGCGCTGGCGGCCCGCGCGCGCTGTCTGGCGCTGACCGGGGACCGCAGCGGTGCGCGGTCGGCGCTCGCGGAGGCCGAGTCGGTGGTCGTGCAGCTCCGGCTGACCCTGGGGCGGGTCCTGGTGGACCAGGTGGCCGCGCTGGCCGCCTCGCTGGACGGGGAGCACGCGGAGGCCGAGCGGCGCTTCCGCGGCGCGGCGGACGCCCTCGAACGGGCCGGCTACGTACCGGTCGCGCTGACCATGAGGGTGCAGGCGGCCCGCGAGTGCGCCCGCCGGGACCGGGCGGACGAGGCGGCCCGCAGGATCGCCGAACTGCTCGCGCGGCAGGACGAGATGGATGTCCGGGGGCGGATCCTGTGCCTGTCGGCCGCCGTACTGGGCGCCGCGGCGCGAGGCCGCGCCGATCCGGCGGCGCGGGCCGAGGTGCTGCGGCTGCTGCGGGACCTCGACGATCCGTGTCTGCGGGGCGAGGTCTGCTTCGATCTGGCCCGGGCCCACCGGCTGCTGGGCGAGGAGGCCGGAGCCGAGGCCATGGCCGGGCTGGCCGTGGACAGCTATGCGGCCGTCGGAGCGGTCAAACCCCTGGGGGCGGTACGGGCATGGATCTGAACGGCGCGCCCTGGCGGCGCGAGCGGCGGCCGCACGCTTCGGGCATGCCCGCCTGGAGCATGCCGGCCGGCGGGGACCCCGGCGAGCCCCTGCCGACGGCCCTGTTCGAGGGGATCGGCCCGCGCTGGGCGTGGGAGGGCGCGACCGGGGAGGGCGTACGGGTCTGCGTGCTCGACAGCGGTGTCCAGGCGGAGCATCCGCTGGTCGGCGCGGTCGAGCGGGCCTGGCAGGTGGTGAGCGCCGAGGGCCGGGCTCCGCGCGTGGAGGAGTGCGAACCGGTCGACACCGCCGGGCACGGGACCGCCTGCGCGGGGATCATCCGCTCCATCGCGCCCCGGGTGTCGCTCAGTTCGCTCAAGGTGCTCGGCGACGGGAGGGCCGGCAGCGCCTCGGCGCTGATCGCCGGGCTGGCCTTCGCGATCGAGGAGGGGTTCGACGTCGTCAGCATGAGCCTGTCCACGTCCAGGGTCGAATTCCGGGACAGGCTGGGCGAGTTGTGCGACCGCGCCTACTTCCGCCGGACCGCGGTGGTGGCGGCGGCGCACAACCTGCCGATCGAGAGCTTCCCCTGGAACTTCGCCTCGGTGATCTCGGTCGCCAGCCACGCCGAGCCGGACGGCATGCGCTTCTACTACAACCCCGCTCCCCCGGTCGAGTTCCGCGCCCGGGGGGTGCGCGTACCGGTGGCGAGCCTGGGCGGCGGCACGGTCCGCAACACCGGCAACAGCTTCGCAGCGCCGCACATCGCCGGGATCGCGGCCCTCGTCCTCGGCAAGCATCCGTGGCTCACGCCGTTCCAGCTCAAGAGCGTCCTGTACCACTGCGCCGCGAACACTGCGGACCACACCAACGCGGCGGACGGCGGGACGGCACACAACGCATCGGCCCAAGGAGAAGGAGGCGGGGAATGAAACCCTGGCCGCACGATCTGATGGCCACCGAACGTCAGCTCCTGCAGTCTGTCGTCGCGGTGGCCCGGTACATCTACGGGGCCGCCGCGTCCTCGGTCTTCATGGTGAGCCCCGACACCGGTGAGCTGATCTTCGCGGCGGTCGCCGGCGAGGGCGAACAGGGCCTGGTCGGCAGGCGCTTCGAGCCCGGCACCGGCATCGCCGGCTGGGTGGCCGCCAGCGGGCAGCCGCTGATCACGGACGACGTGGGCGCGACGGACCGGTTCGCCCGGGACGCCGCGGCCTCCACCGGGTACGTCCCCGCGAGCATCATGGCCGCCCCGCTCATCGCGGACGGGGAGTGCATCGGGGTGATCGAGGTGCTGGACCGCCACGCCCACGACGCGCACGCCCCCGGCCGGGAGCTCGACGACATCGAGCTGCTGGGGCTGCTCGCCACGCAGGCCGCACTGAGCCTCGCGCTGCTGCGGCGCAGCGAACAGGCAGCGGGTGCGGGGCCGCGCATGGGAGAGCTGGTGGCCCGGCTGTCGGAGCACGTGGTCAAGGACGCCTCCGACCCCGTGGCCGTCTCGCTGCTGAGCATCTCGCTGGCCCTGCTCGACCGGGGTGCGCACACCGGTTCGAAGGTGGTCTGACGGCCTGAGGAGACGGAGCGCAGACGGACCGGCGACGCACCGGAGACGCGGACGGAACGGGCCCCTCCTACCCTCCTGGCCATGGTCCCCAGTGCCGAGGCCGAGGCTCCGTCGTTCCCCGAACTGCTCCGCTTCAAGCGCGTGCGGGCCGGGCTCACCCAGCGGACGCTGGCCGATCTGTCGACGGTCAGCCCGCGGACGATCCGCGCCCTGGAGTCGGGCCGGGTGAACGCGCGGATGCAGACCGTCCGGCTGCTCGCGGACGCCCTGGGGCTGGAGGGCCTGGCGCGCGAGCTCTTCGTCACCGCGGGCCTGGGCGGCGGCGGGGGGCCTGCTCCGGCCGGCACTTCCGATCCCTGCCCGGGGGTGCCCCGGTCCGTCAACGCCCTCCTCGGGCGGGACGTCGAGGTCCGGGCGATGGTGGGGGCCCTGGAGTCGGACCACCGCCGGATGATCTCCCTCTCGGGGCTCGCCGGCGTGGGGAAGTCGCGGGTGGCCGCGGAGACGGCGGCGCGGCTGAGCTCCCGGCGCGGCTGGCCGGTGCTGTGGATCGGTCCCGGCACGGTGGCGTCCGCCGGCCACGGCGCGGCCTTCGGTCCCCTGCTGCGGTCCGTGCGCCTCCTCGTCGAATCGGGTGCGCAGGACGTGTCCGCGGTCTGCCGGATGATCGGCCGGCACGAGGTGCTGCTCGTGCTCGACGGGGTCGCCGACGCCCGGGTTCCGATCGGTGTGGAGGAACTGCTCGCGTACTGTCCGGGCGTCCGGTTGGTCAGTACGTCGCGGGCTCCGTGGAGCGTGGCCGGCGTCCAGGGAACGGTGCTCGCGCCCCTCGCGGTCCCGGGGCCGGACTGGGAGGCCGCGAGCTCCCTGGAGGTCCTGGCCGCCGTTCCCTCGGTACGGCTCCTCGCGGACCGGCTCTCGGAGGTCCGGCCGGGCTTCCTGCTCGGGCGCGCGGACGCGGGGGCGGCGGTCCGGCTGTGCCGGACCCTGGACGGTCTGCCGGCCGCGCTGGAGGCGGCCGCCGCGGGGGGCGGGGTACTGAGCCTGCGCCGGCTCGCGGACATGCCCGCGGCCGAGCTGCTCGGACTTCCGGCCACCACCCGGCCCGCGGGGGCTCCCGGGACGATCGGCTGCCCGATCCGGTCCGGGGTCGAGCGACTGGCCCCCGGACCTCGTGGACTCCTCACGGAACTGGCCCGATTCGACCGGGCGTTGACCGCCTGCGAGGCCGCCGAAGCACTGCGCCGGCCGGTGAACCAGGTGGTGGAGGGCCTGAGCGCGCTGACGGGCGGGGGGTTCGTCCGGGCCGCGCACGAGGAGGCGGAGACCCGGCTGCACCTCCCGAACCTGGTCCGGGCGGCCCTGGCGGACCCGACCGCACCACCGCCCGCGCCGCCCGGACCGGCCCGACCGGCCCGACCGGCCTGACCGCGTCAGCCCAGGTGCGCCGCGAGGAACCGCTCGACGGCGGCGTAGTAGGCCTGCCGGTTGGCCGGCCGGGCCAGCCCGTGGCCCTCGTCGGGGAACAGCAGGTACTCGTACGGGAGTCCCTTGGCCTCCAGCGCCGCGACGATCTGCTCGGCCTCCGCCCGGGGTACGCGGACGTCGTTGGCGCCCTGGACGATCAGCAGGGGGATGCGGATCTCCTCGACCCGTGACAGCGGGGAGCGCTCCCAGAGCATGGCGCGCTCCGTCTCCGGGTCCCCCACCTGGGCGTGCATGAAGGAGCGCAGCGCGGTGCGGTAGGGCGCCCCGGCCGCCAGCAGCGTCAGCAGGTTCGACGGACCGCAGAGGTCTATCGCGCAGGTGAACACCTCCGGGGTGAAGGCCGCTCCGACCAGCGCCGCGTAACCCCCGTACGAGCAGCCCATGATCGCGATGCGCGCGGGGTCGATCCCGCCTCCGGCGACGAGGTGGGCGACCGCATCGAGCAGGTCGGTCTGCATCGCGGCGCCCCACTGTTTGGCGCCCAGGTTGCGGAAGTGCTTGCCGTAGCCCGTCGAGCCGCGGAAGTTGACCTGGATGCAGGCGTAGCCGCGGTTGGCGAGGAGCTGTGCCTCCTCGTCGAACGCGAAGGTGTGGCGGGCCCAGGGTCCGCCGTGCACGTTCACCACCGCGGGCAGGGAAGCGCGTTCGGCCCCGGGCGGCCAGGTGACGTAGCCGTGGACCGTGACCCCGTCGCGCGCGGAGAAGACGAAGGGCTCCATCCTCGCCAGCGTGTACTCCTCCAGCTCCCGCTGGTGGCTGAAGAGGTGGCGCAGGGCGCCGGCCGGCCGGTCGTACACGTAGTAGAGGACGGGGCCGACTCCGGTCACCACCGAGACCGTCCACAGCCGCCCGCTCCGGTCGGTGCGGTCCACGTAGACCTCGCCGTCGACCGACAGGAGGGCCAGCTCGGCGCGGATCCGGCCGATGTCCTTGCCGAACTCCTCGTCGAGGAAGGCCCATTCGTCGCGGTCCTTCGCGAACAGCACCGCTTGCGGCAGCCGGCTCACCGGGTCGAACTCCACCTGCTTGACGTCGTACACCGGGTCCTGCGCGAGCAGGGTGCGCCGCCCGGTCGCGAGGTCCACGGCGAACAGGCGGCCGGCGTTGGCCCCGATGGAGGACAGGAGGTGGCAGGTGGCTCCGTCGCGCGAGAAGCCGAGGACGCGGGTCCCCATGGCGTCCTCGTAGGGCACGTCGAGCCAGGGCGGGGCGGCGTCCGGCCCGCCGAAACCGCCGGGACCGTCCGGCTCCGGTCCCTCCGGCGGGTCGAGGAACACGGACAGGCCGCCGTCGGCCTTCATCACCGTGCCGCCGCGCACCCGCAGGTCGGTGTCGACGATCCAGCTCATGTACCCGGGGTTCTCCGCGACCTTGGTGAGCCGGTCCGTCAACAGGTCGAGGGCGTAGACGTCGTGCAGCCCGGGCCGGTCCTTGTTCAGCCCGATCAGCAGGGTCGTCGGGTGCCACCGGTTGTGCGCCAGCACCCGCGCCTGCACCCCGTCGAAGGGCGTGGCGCAGCGCTCCCGGCCGGTGACCAGGTCGACGAGGTGGATCCGCCAGCTCTCGTCGCCGTCCCGGTCGCGCAGGTAGAAGAGGGTCCGGTCGTCGTGGCACAGGCCGTACGTCCGGATGCCGCGGCCCCGGTCGTGCGTGACGGGCCGCGCCTCCCCGGGCCGGTCCACCGGAGCCGTCCACACGTTGAGCACGCCTTCGTCCGGTGCCAGGTAGACGAGACGGGTCCCGTCCGGGGAGATCTCGGGCACGAGGTACGAGGGGTTACCGAAGAGGACGGAGTGCGGGATCAGCGGTACGGCCTGCGGGGTCACGGTTCCCTTCCCGGAACGGATGGCTGGAGGCCGCGCTCCGAGAACCACCAGTCGCGGAGCCCGGGGAACTGCGCGACCGCCTCGTCGGTGTCGAGCGGCGGGGCCGCGGAGCGGCCCGCGGAGGACGCGGGGAGGGCCGCCGGCGGGGCCGCCCCGGAGGGGACCAGCGTCTGCGCGCGGAACAGCCGGCTCATCAGCGCCGGGCTGCTGAGCACCTCGCGGGACATCCGGGCCCGCATCTGCTCCCCGGCGGGGGACCGGGGCCTCCCGGAACCCTCCGCGACTGCGGCGGCCCGTGCCCGGTCCTGCTCGGTCGCCATCCGCCAGGACTCGGAGGCCACTTCCGCCACGGCGGCCTGGACGAAGGGCAGCACGGAGGGCCGGGCACCGCGCCGCGCCAGCTCCCGGTCCAGCCGGACGACACTGAGCAGGGCCACGGACATCCCGTGCGAGTAGACGGGGTTCACCGCCGTCAGTGCGTCCCCGATGACCAGGAATCCGTCGGGCGGGGGCAGTCGCTCAAAGTACCTCCGCCGGTTCGCGGTGGCACGGAACGGCCTGACCCTGCCCAGGGGTTCGGCCGCGGCCAGCAGCTCGGCCGCGATCGGGGAGCGCAGCGAGCGGGCGCAGTCCGTGAATCCCGGCTCGTCCGCGGGCGGCCGGGCATCGCGTGTGCCGGTCAGGGTGAAGATCCACCGGCCGTCCTCGATGGGGAACAGCGTGGCCCCGTACTCCGGACGGCCGCTCGAAGGCCGCGGGTGCAGCATGATCGCCGGGAGGTCGGCGGCGAGGCCGGGGGGCGCCCGGTAGATCCGGGTGGAGTACGCCATGCCCGGGTCGAGCACCTTCTCCTCGACGGCGGCTCCGCCGATCTCGGACAGCCATCGTCCGGCCCGCGAGCGCCGGCCCGTCGCGTCCACCACGAGGTCGGCGCGCAGGGTCGTACGGGAGCCGTCCTCGTCCGCGACCAGGACACCGGTCACCCGCGACGTGTCTCCTACGAGTCCCAGGACCCGGGTGCGCTCCCGCACGGTGACCGCCCCGTCGGCCAGGGCCCGCTGCCGGATGACGTGGTCCATCAGCCAGCGGCTGCACGAGACCATGAAGGCTCCGGTCTCGTGGCGGCGGAACCAGCCGTCCGCGCTCAGGATCAGCGCGCCGTCCGGCAGGCCGCGGCGGTGCGCGCCCCGGGCGAGGAGCGCCTCCAGCGTGCCGGGGAGCAGCGCGTCCAGCGCCTCGGCGCCGGCGGTCACCAGCACGTGGCTGTGGAAGGCCTGCGGCAGCCCCGGCCGGACCCCGGGGCCGGCCGGGTAGCGGCCGCCCTCGACGACGGTGACCTCGTCGACGTGCCGGGAGAGCACCCGGGCCACCAGCACCCCCGCGAAGCCTCCGCCGAGGACGACGGCCCTGGTCATGACCGCGCGGCCGGCTCGCTCCGCGTCGCGGCTTCCGGCCCGGCCTGCGCTCCGGCTCCGGTCTCCTCGATGAGGCCGGCTTCGATCATGGAGCCGATGAAGGCGTCGACCTCCGCGCGGATCCGGGCCGTCATCACCGGGTTGTGCCCGGCGAACAGCAGCGACAGGTTCCTGATGACCGTCTCCCGGTCCCCGTCGCTCTCCACGAGGGCCCAGATCTGGGCGGCCGTCGCGTTCAGGGTGCGGAAGTCCCCGGACTCGCTGTGATAGAGCGAGATGCCGTCGCCGGTCTCCTGCCAGATCACCGCGTCACTGATGTGCAGGGACATCTCCCAGCCTCCTGTTCACCGGCATGATCGGAATCAGTTCGCCCACCTTGATCCCGGGCACGGGGGCCGGCGGGCGGACGTAGGTCTTCCACTGCTCGTGGGCCTCGTGCACCTCTCCGCTGGCGACCAGCCGCGGGACCGTCATCTCCAGCCCGTTCAGGGCCAGTTCGGCGCGGGTCACGCCGGTCTCCTGCCACAGCTGCGTGGTGACGCCGTGCCGCAGGATCCGGCACAGGTGGCGGCTGTTGCGCCGCAGGTCCCCGGACTCCGACATGTGCGCGGCCCGGCATCCGCCGCCGCAGCTCGCCTTGATGTAGCACTTCTCGCAGTCGGCGTGGAACTCCCCGCCGTACACGGTGCTTCGGCGCATCGAGGTCAGGACGGGGCTCGCGAAGATCTCCGACAGCCGCTGCTTCCGGATGTTTCCGGCGAACTCCCCCTTGCCCGTGATGAGTTTGCACGGGTAGACGTCGCCGAGGGAGTTCACGTAGATCTCGTTGCCGCCCATGCCGCAGTTGCCCTTGACCGAGCACGCGGTGACCGGCCTCGGGCCGTCCGGCTTGAGCTTCCCGGCGACCGGCGAGGTCCAGACGAGCTGCTGCACCTTCAGGTGGTCCTGCCAGCCGAAGTCGTAGTCGTCTCCGGCACCGCGGCCGAGGTCGTTGTGGTTCATCAGGCGGACGCTGTGGATCTCGATCCCGTCGAGGAAGGAGGCGAAGTCCTCCAGCTCGTGGACGTTGTCCGAGGTGACGATGTGGTTGATGGCCGGTTTCACCCCGGCCGCGTTGAGGAGCTGGATCGCCCGGTGGGTCTTGGCGAACGCGCCCTTGCCGCGGGTGCGGTCGTGGGTCTCGGCCGTTCCTCCGTCGAGGCTCACGGTGACGGCGTCGAAGAGCTCGGCGAACCGGTCGGCCTTCTCCTGGGTCCGGATCATCGTGGCGTTGGTGATGATGTTGACCTTCAGGCCGCTGCTCTTCGCGTGCTCGACGATCTGGAACAGGTCCTTGCGGAGCATCGGTTCGCCGCCGGTGAAGATGACGGTCCCGGCGCCGAAATCGGCGATCTGCGAGACCAGGTCCAGGGACTCGGCGGTGTCGAGCTCGCCCGGAAGGCATTTCTCGGAGGAGGCGTAGCAGTAGGGGCAGCGCAGGTTGCAGCCGTCGGTGATGGCGTAGTACGCGACGCCCAGGGGCGGTTCGCTCAGCTTGACCTTGGGCTTGTTGCCGTTGAAGTACACGATCCAGTTCAGGATGAGCTTGGCGAGAACGCGTTCCGTCTCGTCGTTCTGCTCCAGCCCCGGCTGCTCCCCGCGGGCCCGGGCGGACGCCAGGGCTTCGAGGATCCGGAACTCACGTCCGGTGAGGACGCACCGGGCGGCCACCTCCGGGTTGACCACGAGGTGGTCCTCGCCGTGCACGAAGTACGTCAGGTCCTCGGGGACCTCGAACAACGACAGGTTCCGGATCAGGTTTCCGCGCATCCCGCCTCCTCTCTCTGGGCTGGCACAGGCGCGGCCCGACGCGAGTGGCCGCCGGACCCCGCCTGTGAAACGGTCAGTTCTCGGCCTGGCCCGATCCCGACCAGAGGCCGCAGGCACACAGCATCGCGGCCTCGAAGCCCTCCTTCGTGGCCTCGGGGGAGGTCCAGTCCTGGGAGTGCGCCACCACGTCGGGCAGGATCGCCGCGAGGCGGGTCTTCGTCGAGATGAGGACCTTGGTCTCCTCGGGGGTCAGGCTGGCGTAGAACTCTTCGAGAGCGGGCGCCATCGTGCCGCCGATGACGCCGGCCGCACGCAGGGACTCCAGGGCGTTGAAGGACATGCTTCCACCTTTCGCTGTCGCATTCGATCGGGGACGCAACCGAGACTGCGCGCGGCGGACCCGTGAAACAACCCCACGAATGTGGGTTGTGCGGGAGCGGCGAAGGGGACATACGCAGCGCGGGCGGAACGCCTTCCGGAAGGGGACCGGAGCGCCTTCCGGAGGGGGACGGGCACGGCTGGAAACCGCCGCGCAGGGGTGTTGACGATCTCCAGATCTGTGCCGCACGCTCATATCACAGCCGTTGTGAAGCTCATGTGAAGCGAACGTGGAAATCGGGATCAATGGAGCGCCCACCCGGCGGCCGGCGGCCCTTCGGACGACCCGAGAGGTGCGATGAATCCCACCGGCTTAGGCATCGTGCACATATCGCTGTTGCCAGGCTTCGTCTGCCGCACCGACCAGCGGGTCACCGATCTCAGCGACATCCAGCAACGGCTCGTCGCGGCCCTGGTGCTCGCCGACCGCCCGCTCAGGCGCGTCGAACTGGCCGCCCGGTTGTGGCCCGACGCCCCGCCCGACCGGGCCGGGGCCCGGTTGCGCCAGACCCTGTGGCGGCTGAATCAGGCCACGGCCGGCGGCCTGCTCCACGCCTCGCACACCACCATCAGCCTCACCGACCACGTAGAGGTCGACTACCGGGCGGCGGCCAGGCTGATCGCGACGGTGTCCGGGGCGGTGTCCGGGACCGTCGGGGCGGCCGGCGAGGACCGGCTGCCGCCGGCGTGGAGCGTCCTGCGCCACCCGCTGCTGAACGACTGGGACGACGACTGGCTCGTCCCCTTCCAGGAGAAGTGGAAGGTGCAGCGCGTGCAGACGCTGGAGCGCCTCGCCGAGAAGTTCCTCCAGCGCCGGCAGCACGCCGCGGTGCTCGAACTGGCCGACGCCGCGACCCAGGCCGACCCGCTGCGCGAGGGGCCCCGGCGGATCGCCGTGCAGTCCTGCCTGTTCGTCGGCGAGGTGGCCGACGCGCACCGCCGCTACCGCGGCTATCAGGAGCTGCTCTCCGCGGAACTGGGCGTGGCGCCGAGCGGAGCCATCCCGCAGCTGCTGAGACAGGACCGCGAGCGGCAGCTCGCCCTGGCGGCGGAGTACTGACCGGGTGCCGCCGTACCGCCACTGGTACGACGGCACCCACAGGTACGACGGCCCCGCCTCTACGACGGCACCCGCCCTCCCCGCCCCGATCAGCGCAGCTCGGCCCGCGGGGCGGGGGTGTCCTCGATGAACCCGCCCGACTGGTGCTGCCACAGCTTCGCGTAGGCCCCGTCCGCGGCGAGCAGTTGGTGGTGCGTGCCCTGTTCGACGATCCGCCCGTGATCGAGGACGACGAGCTGGTCCATGGTGGCGACCGTGCTCAGCCGGTGCGCGACCACCAGCGCCGTCCGCCCGTCCATCAGCCGCCACAGCGCGTCCTGGACCAGGATCTCGCTCTCGGAGTCCAGCGCGCTGGTGGCCTCGTCGAGGAGCAGGATCGGCGCGTCGCGCAGGATCGCCCGGGCGAGGGCGACCCGCTGGCGCTGCCCGCCGGACAGCTTCACCCCGCGCTCGCCCACCATGGTGTCGAAGCCGTCCGGCAGCCCGTCGGCGAACTCCGTGACGTGCGCCGCCTCGGCCGCGCGGCGGATCTCCGCGTCGGTGGCGTCCGGGCGGGCGAAGGCGATGTTGTCGCGCAGCGTGCGGTGGAACATCGCGGGGTCCTGGGGGACGTAGGCGATCAGGCTGCGCAGGTCGGCCTGGCTCAGCCGGCTGATGTCCTGCCCGCCGATCAGGATCCGGCCCGCGTCGATGTCCGTCATCCGCAGCAGCAGCCGGGTGAGCGTGGTCTTGCCCCCGCCGGACCGGCCGACGAGGCCGAGCTTCGATCCTCCGGGCACGGCCAGGTCCAGGCCGTCGAAGAGGGGCTTCCCCCCGGGCTTCCCGCCCTCGTGGCCGAAGATCACCCGGTCGAACCGCACATCGGCGGCCGGCGGACTCCGCAGCGGTTCCGGGTCCACCGGGTCGAGCACGGTCGGCGGTGTCATGAGCAGTTCGGTGAACTGTGCGGCCTCCGTCATCGAGCTCTCCAGACGGCGGTAGATCTGGTTGAACTCGAACATGATCCGCGTCGCACTGGCGTAGTAGGTGAAGGCGACGATGACCGCCTCCACGCCGTGCGCTCCCCCGCCGAGCACGATGGCGAGCATCAGCCCCAGCACGTTGGTCACCACGGACATCGGTGCGACCAGCGTGTCGATGCGCAGGTTGCCGTAGTCCCAGGAACGCAGGGTGAGCTTCCTCGACTCCGCGACCCTGGTGCGGTGTTCGGCGGCCTCGCGGGATTCGGCGGCGAACGCCCGGACCGTGTCCATGTTCATCAGGCTGTCCGCCACGTGGCCGGAGACCCGGGCGATCGCCTCCTCCCGCCGGGCGACGAGCACCTGGCGGCGGCGGATCAGGGGCGCCACGCACAGTCCGGTGATCGTGATCATCGTCAGGAGCCCGACGACGAGCAGCGGGTCGTACTGCCACAGCACCACCGAGGCGAACAGCAGGGGCACGAAGCTGCCCATGACCGAGAAGGTCAGCGTGTCGACGAACTCCTCGAAACGGGAGGCGAAGCTCAGGACCCGCTTCGTGAGCGATCCGGCGAAGTTGTCGTGGAAGAACGCGGCGTCCTTGGCGAAGAGTTCGTCCATTCCGGTGACGTACAGCTGCTCGATCCCGCGGGCGTCGAGCCGGTTCAGGCAGTGCAGTCCGACGCGCCAGCAGGCTTCCGAGAGCAGCAACACCCCGGCGAAGGCGAGGACATAGGGCGCAGCCCACCCGAGGGCGCCGCCGATGCCTTCGGCGATTCCCTCTCCTCCGGCGATCCGGCCGACGAGCTTCGCCACGACCAGCGGTGCGATGTAGTGGATGCCGATGTTGCCCAGCGCCGGGAGCAGCATCGCGGGCGCCGTCAGCCATCGCAGGCGGATCAACTCCCGCCCGTAGTAACGAAGCGCGAGGAGCACCGGACTCCTGCGCGGTGAATTCATGTTCGGTGAACTTGCGTACGATTCGGGCGATCCCATCCCAACCCTGCCTTCTCAGCCCGTCTGGCCAGAAAGCGGAGTGTCCCGCACCACCGCCCGCACGGTCCAAGCCTTTTCTCCCCGACCGCCCGGTTCCGGCCGCCCCGCACACCGCCGAGCATCGGCACCCGCCCGGCCAGGTTGGCCCGCGCGGGCCGGGCGGGCTGATGAAATGCCTCCACAGGAGTGGAGCGGCGGGCGAGGGAGGCACGTGTCGGAACAGGGCGGGCTGGAGGCGCGGCTGCGCTCCATGGAGGAGGCCCTGGAGGAGATCGGAACCTCCCCCGACGAACGGCAGACCTGCCGGGAGCTGGCCGGATTCCTGTTCCGCACGCTGTGCGACGCCGCCGCGGTGGACCTGGCCCGCCGCGGCACCCGTACCGAACGCGTCGCGGTGGCCGGCGCGGCGGACCTCCTGGGCGGGTCCGCCGCCGAAAGCGCGCCGCTGGTCCGGGCGGTGGACCGCGACCATCCCCTGGAGACCTGGACCGCGGGCGCCGACGCCGGCACCGGTGCCGACCGGACGTACCGCGCCTCGGTCCCGCTGACCGGCCGGGGCGAGCTGTACGGCAGGGTCCTCACCGCCCGCACGCGGGGGGAGTACGGGGACCACGAGCTGGCGGCCCTGCACTTCGCGGCGCGCCTGACCGCCGTCCACCTCGGCCATGCCCGGCGCCTCGCGGCGACCGAGCGGACCGCGCTCGATCTGCAGCGCGCCCTCGTCGCGGAGCCCGGCCGGCCCCACCCGAACCTGGAGATCGCCAGCCGCTACCTGCCCGCCGGGGCCCGCGCCCTGGTCGGCGGCGACTGGTTCGAGACGATCCGGCTGCACTTCGGCCGCACCCTCCTCGCCGTCGGGGACGTGATGGGGCACGGCCTGGAGGCCGCGGTCGACATGAACGCCTACCGCTCCGTACTGCGCGAGGTCGCCTCCACCGACCTCGCCCCGCACCGGGTCCTGCGGCAGCTGGACTCCCTGTCCGCCTCGGACGCCACCCGCAGGCCCGCGACCTGCCTCCTCGTCCGCATCGACCCCGCCCGGGGCATGGCCCTCTACTCCAGCGCGGGCCACCTGCCCCCGGCCCTCTTCACCGCCGAGGGCACCGGCACCCTCCTGGACGTACCCGTCGGCCCACCGCTGGGCACCGGCATCGGCGGCTACGAGTCCCTCGCCCGGCCCCTCACCGCCGACCAGACCCTGCTGCTGTACACGGACGGGCTGGTGGAACGGCGCAGCGAGGACATCGACGTCTCGCTGGCCAGACTCGCCGCCCTCCGCCTGGGCTCCCGTACGAGCCTCCCGGAGGTGGTGGACGCGGTCTGCGCCGGCCTCGACGCCCGGCACGCCGAGGACGACGTCGCGGTCCTGGCGGCCCGCCTGCGCCCGCGGCCGCATCCGTAGGGATCGACACCCCAACACCCTTGCCGTCAACCGCGCTTGCCCCTGCTCACTCCTTCGATCAGGACTTCCGCACGGGCCGGCGGGTCGCGTGCAAGGATGTCGGCCGTGACCAGTCCGTCCTCCTCGCCCGTGACCACGGGCACGCCTCACGAACACGGCCTGGGCCCCCGTGCCGCCGCCGTCCTCGTGTTCGGCTCCTCGGCCGCGGTCCTGGTGGTGGAGATCGTCGCTCTGCGGCTGCTCGCCCCCTACCTCGGCCTCACCCTCGAGACCAGCACCCTGGTGATCGGCATCGCCCTCGCCGCGATCGCCGTCGGCTCCTGGCTCGGCGGGCGCATCGCCGACCAGGTCAACGCACGCCGGCTCATCGGCCCCGCACTGGGGCTGTCCGGAGCCGTCGTGGCCCTCACCCCCGCCGTGCTCCGCACCACGGCGGAGTGGGTACCGGACATGCTCGTGCTGATCGCGGCGCTGACCATCCTCGTGCCCGGCGCCCTGCTCTCCGCCGTGACGCCCATCGTGACCAAGCTGCGCCTCACCAGCCTCGCCGAAACCGGGACGGTCGTCGGCCGACTGTCCGGCGTCGGGACCGTCGGCGCCATCGTCGGCACCCTCCTCACCGGCTTCGTCCTCATTTCGCGGCTGCCCGTCAGCGGCATCCTGATCGGCCTCGGAACCCTGCTGGTGATCGGTGCGGCCCTGGTCGAATGGCGCATGCGGCGCTGGAGCGGTACGGCCGCCCTGGCACTCGTGGTCGTCGCCGGCGGCCTCGCCACCGCGATCGCGCCCGGCGGCTGCGACTCGGAGACCAGGTACCACTGCGCCCGGGTCGTCGCGGACCCGGACCGGGACGGCGGCCGCACGCTCGTCCTGGACGGCGTACGGCACTCCTACGTGGACCTCGACGACCCGACCACGCTCAAGTTCGAGCACGTGCGCGCCATCGCGTCGGTCGTCGATGCCGCCTTCCCCAAGAACACCCCGCTGGAGGCCCACCACTTGGGCGGCGGCGGCCTGACCTTCCCCCGCTACCTCGCGGCCACGCGACCCGGGACGCGCAGCGGTGTGTCCGAGATCGACAACGGGGTCGTGCGCATCGACCGCGACCAGCTGGGTCTGCGGGCGCAAGGCGGCACCAACGGCAGCAGCGCCATCACCGGTATCGACGTACGCGTGGAGGACGGCAGGCTCGGCCTGCGGCGACTGGCCGCCGGCAGCCGTGACCTCGTCGTCGGGGACGCCTTCGGCGGCGTCAGCGTGCCGTGGCACCTCACCACGGTCGAAGCGATGACCGACGTCCGGCGGGTGCTGAACCAGGGCGGCCTGTACGTGGCCAACCTCATCGACTACGACGGCCTGGCCTTCGCACGCGCCGAAGTGGCCACCCTCAGCAAGAGCTTCGAACACGTCGCCCTCGTCGGCAGGCCCGCCGACATCGGCCTCCAGCCGTCGGCCGGCCCCCGGGGCGGCAATCTCGTGGCGCTCGCCTCCAACCGGCCGGTCGACGCCCTCGCGACCCAGGCGGCGCTCGACGCACGGCAGCCCGGCTGGAAGATCACCACCGGCGAAGCCCTCACGAGGTGGATCGGCGACGCCCGCCCGCTCACGGACGACCACGCCCCCGTGGACCAGCTCCTCACGCCCTACGGGTCACGAAACACCCGGTGAGCCGCCGTGGGCCGGGGCCCCGGACGCACGAAAGGTCGTCTTCTCATTTCTGAGAAGACGACCTCCGACTTGCGTTGAAGCAAAGTCGGGACGACAGGATTTGAACCTGCGACCCCTTGACCCCCAGTCAAGTGCGCTACCAAGCTGCGCCACGTCCCGATGTGCGTCTGATCTGGGGTTTCCCCCGTCCCTGCGGCACATGCAGAACATTACCCCACACCGAGGGGTGTCCATGCACCGGTTATCGCCGGGAAGGGCAGGAAGCGAGGATGGAAGGGTGAACGCACGGGATCGGGACGGTGAGGGGCGGGCGCGGAACGCGCGGCCCAGGGACGGGCTGGGACGGCCGCTGCCCTACGGGGCCCAAGGGGTGGAGCGGCAGCCGGAGGGAGTGGTGCGGTCGCCCGGGGAGTCGGTGGCGCAGGCGCAGCTGCTGCTGGACGCCGGGATGCCCTTCCACGCGCACGAGGTGTTCGAGGACGCCTGGAAGTCCGGGCCCGATGCCGAGGCACCGCTGTGGCGGGCGCTGGCGCAGCTGGCCGTCGGGCTGACGCACGCCGCGCGCGGGAACGCGGTCGGCGGGGCCCGGCTGCTGCGCCGCGGAGCGGATGCCCTGGCCCTGGCCGGGCTGGACGGAGCCGGAGACGCAGCCGCCCCCGGGTCCGCGTACGGGATGGACGTCCCCGGGCTGATCCGCTGGGCGCAGGAGCTGGCGGCCCGGGTGGAGGCCGGCGCGGCCGTCGATGCGGCCGCCGAGGCGCCGAGGCTGACGGGCGGGGCCGACCCGGGCTGAGCTCGGCACCGCCGGTGGCCGCCGGACCTGGCGGCCCCACCGTCACCGCACGAGTGATCCCGTCCAACGCCCGGCCAGGGCTACGCCGGCTGGAGGAGGTCCCAGCGGTTGCCGTAGAGGTCCTGGAAGACGGCGACCGAGCCGTACGTCTCGTGGCGCGGCTCTTCCAGGAAGCGGACGCCCTCCGCGGTCATCCGGGCGTGGTCGGCGGCGAAGTCGTCGGTGTAGAGGAAGAAGCCGACGCGGCCGCCGGTCTGGT
Organism: Streptomyces sp. TBY4; assembly: GCF_024213195.1. GTDB lineage: Bacteria > Actinomycetota > Actinomycetes > Streptomycetales > Streptomycetaceae > Streptomyces. Next base: position 499,858 of record NZ_JANAVF010000001.1, read on the forward strand.
CGCCGACGCGGGAGCGCTGGGCGTCGTCCTTGGCGCGGGCCAGCAGGAGGGCGGATTCCCTGGCGCCCGGCGGGCGCACCACGACCCAGCGGGAGCCGTCCGGGCGCGGGGTGTCCTCGGCGAGGTCGAAGCCGAGGGCACGGGTGTAGAAGTCGATGGCCTCGTCGTAGTCGTGGACCACGAGGGCGGTGAGGGCGAGGTGGGAGGGCATGTCCTCATTGTGCGCCGAGCAGGACCACTTCCAGGGTGCGGGGGCCGTGCACGCCCTCCACCCGGTCCAGCTCGATGTCACTGGTGGCGGAGGGCCCCGAGATCCAGGTCAGGGGCCGGGTGGGGTCCAGGAGCGGCAGCGCCCGCGGGACGGAGTCCACCACCTGGCCGGGGACCCGGACCACGCAGATGTGGTGGTCCGGGACGAGCGTGATGCGGCGCCGTCCCTGCTCCGGGCCGCCGTCGAGGACGATCGTGCCGGTCTCTGCGATGGCCAGGGCGCAGCCCGTCACCACGCTGTCCACCGTGTCCAGTTGGTACGGGGTGGAGTCCGCGCGGTCGGGGATCCGGGTCGCGTCGACCGCCGCGAGCCAGTGCGGCGGCAGCCCGGGCGGTACGAGCACCGAGGCGGCGCCCCGTGCGGCGAGCAGGCGGGCCAGCAGTGCGGCGATGCCGTCCTCGTCGACCCGGTGGACCTTGGCCCGGTACTCCGTGAGGTTCGCGGCGAGCAGGTCGGCGCTCCCGGCCGGGGTGCGGGCGCCGTGGACCGGGAGGTAGTCCCGGGGGACGGCGGTGTCCGGGCGCGGCTCGGGCAGGGCCCGGCGGATGCGGGCCAGGATGAGGTCCTTGGCGCTCACGGGCGTGCCTCCTTCTCCCGCGCCGCCCACCAGTCGCGGAACGACCGCTCCGGGAGCTCCGGCAGCTCCCTGCTGTCCGTCCAGGCCCGCCCCGGCCCCGGGAGCCGCCGCGGTCGCAGCCGCCGGGCTCGGGCCAGCAGCCGCTCCCCCGCGCGCAGGGCCCCCGGGCGGTCGAGGAGGAGCCGGGCGGCCCGCATCGCGGCCCGTTCGGCGGTGTGGCCGTCGGCGGGGCGGATGCGGACGCGGATGCCCCCGCGGGTCACCTGGCCGCCCTGGGCCACGCGTTCGCGCAGGTGGACCAGGACCTCCGGGATGTCGATGGCGACCGGGCAGACCTCGTAGCAGGCCCCGCACAGGGTGGAGGCGTAGGGCAGGGTGGCGTCGATCGCGCTCCCGGTGCCCCGGAGCTGGGGGCTGAGGATGGCGCCGATCGGGCCGGGGTAGACGGAGCCGTAGGCGTGGCCGCCGGCGCGCTCGTAGACCGGGCAGACGTTGAGGCAGGCCGAGCAGCGGATGCAGCGCAGGGCCTGGCGCCCCACCTCGTCGGCGAGGGTGTCGGTGCGGCCGTTGTCGAGGAGGACGAGGTGGAAGACCGAGGGACCGTCCCCCTCAGTGGTCCCGGTCCACATGGTCGTGTACGGGTTCATCCGCTCGGCGGTCGAGGAGCGGGGCAGGGTCTGGAGGAAGATCTCCAGGTCCCGGAAGGTGGGGACCACCTTCTCGATGCCGACCACCGAGATCAGGGTCTCGGGCAGGGTCAGGCACATCCGGCCGTTGCCCTCGGACTCGAGGACGACCATCGTGCCGGTCTCGGCGACCATGAAGTTGGCGCCGGAGACGGCGACTCGGGCGCGCAGGAACTTCTCGCGCAGGTGCAGCCGGGCGGCCTCGGCGAGTTCGCGCGGGTCGTCGCCCAGCCCCTCCGGGGCCGGGCGGCCCCAGCTGCCCATCTCCGCGGCGAAGACCTCGCGGATCTCGCCGCGGTTGCGGTGGATGGCGGGGACCAGGATGTGGGAGGGCCGGTCGTGGCCGAGCTGGACGATGAGCTCGGCGAGGTCGGTTTCGTACGCGGCGATCCCGGCCGCCTCCAGGGCCTCGTTCAGGCCGATCTCCTGGGTGGCCATGGATTTGACCTTGACGACTTCCTTCTCGCCCGTGCCCCGGACCAGGTCCGTCACGATGCGGTTGGCCTCGTCGGCGTCGGCCGCCCAGTGGACGGTGCCGCCCGCGGCGGTGACGGAGGCCTCCAGCTGGAGCAGGTACCGGTCGAGGTGCGCCAGCGTGTGGTCCTTGACCGCCTTTCCGGCGGCGCGCAGCCGGTCCCAGTCCTCCAGTTCGGCGACGGCCCGGGCCCGTTTGTCGCGGATCGTGTGGGTGGCGTGGCGGAGGTTGGCCCGCAGCACCTCGTCCCGTACCGCCTCGCGGGCCGCGTCGGGGAAGGCCGGCATGCCGAGATACGTGCCCGTCATACGAGTGGTTCCTCTTCCGTCGCGGCCAGGATCTCGGCGAGGTGCAGGGCCCGCAGCGGGGCGCCGCGGCGGCGCAGGATGCCGTCCAGGTGGGCGAGGCAGGAGTTGTCGGCCCCGCAGAGCACCTCGGCTCCCGTGGACACCGCGTGGTCGGTCTTGTCGGCGCCCATCGCGGCCGATACATCCGGGTTCTTGACGGCGAAGGTCCCGCCGAAGCCGCAGCACTCCTCGGCCCCGGGCAGTTCGCGCAGTTCCAGACCGCGGACGGCGGCCAGCAGCCTGTGGGGCCGGTCTCCGAGGCCGAGGCCCCGCAGGCCGTGGCAGGAGGGGTGGTAGGTGACGGTGTGCGGGAAGTACGCGCCGACGTCCGTCACCCCGAGGACATCGACGAGGAACTCGGTGAGCTCGTACACGCGCGGTACGAGGTCCTCGGCCAGCGCGGTCAGGGCCGGGCCCCGGCCCTCCGCCTCGGCCGCCCGCCCGATCCGCGGGTAGTGGGAGCGGACCATGGCCGCGCAGGAGCCGGACGGAGTGACCACGTACGCGTACCCGGCGAAGGCCTCGGCGGTACGCCGGACCAGTGGTTCGGTCTCGCGCCGGTAGCCGGTGTTGTACTGCGGCTGACCGCAGCAGCTCTGCGCGGCGGGGAAGTCCACGGTGACCCCGAGCCGCTCCAGGAGGCGGACCACGGCGATGCCCGTGCGCGGGTAGAGCGCGTCGTTGACGCAGGTGACGAACAGGGCGACGCGCATGATGGGCACAATAGCCCCGTGAAGAAGTTCTCAGTGATCGGCATAGGCGCGGGCGACCCGGACCACCTGACCCTCCAGGCGGTCAGGGCGATCGGCGCGGCGGACGCATTCCTCATCCTGGAGAAGGGCGAGGAGAAGGCGGACCTGACCGGGCTGCGGCGCGCGATGCTCGACGCGCACGCCCGCCCCGGACACCGGCTGGTGGAGGGCCGCGATCCCGACCGGGACCGGACGCCCTCCGACTACGCCCCGACGGTGGACGGCTGGCGCAGCGCGCGGGCCGAGCTCTTCGAGCGGTTCATCGCCGAGGACCTGGCGGAGGGCGAGACGGGCGCGTTCCTGGTGTGGGGCGATCCCTCGCTCTACGACTCCACGCTCGCGATCCTCGACGAGGTGCTGGAGAAGGGCCGGGTCGCCTTCGAGCACGAGGTGGTGCCGGGCATCAGCAGCATCTCCTCGCTCCTGGCCCGCCACCGCACCACCCTCAACCGGGTGGGCCGCCCGGTCCAGATCACCACCGGGCGCCGGCTCGCGGAGGGCTGGCCGGAGGATGTGGACGACGTGGTGGTGATGCTGGACGCCCGGCACGCCTTCACCGCCCACCTCGACCAGGACCTGTACATCTACTGGGGTGCCTACGTCGGCACCCCCGACGAGATCCTGGTCTCGGGGAAGCTGGCGGAGGTCGCCGGCCGGATCGAGGAGCTGCGCACCGAGGCCCGGGCCCGCAAGGGCTGGATCATGGACACGTACCTGCTCCGGCGCGACTGAGCCCGACGGCCCGGACGGCCTAGGGGAGGTAGGCGGGCAGGACCTCGGCGAGGCGTTCGTACTCCTCGGCCCGGTTGTAGATCTGCCCGCTCACCCGGATCCCGCCGCCGCCCGGCCAGGGCCAGATCAGCACCCGGATCCGCTGCTCGGCGGCGATCCGCTCGCGCAGGTCGCGGGCGGCGTCCGGGGTCTCGGCCACCCCGGGCGGCAGCCGCAGCGTGCGCAGGGCGAGGCCCTCGGTGTACGGGAGCGGGGTGATCCCGGGGATCTCGCCGAGCAGGGCCGCGCCGTAACCGGCCAGCGCGCTGTTGTGGGCCCGTACCTTGGCGGCGTCGAGCTCCTCCAGCAGGTCCAGCCCCTCCGGGGCGGCGAGCCAGCCGGTGTAGTCGTAGGTGGCGCGGTTCTCCACGGAGCGCGGGAAGCCGTGGTGGTCCTCCCAGGAGGGCACCGGCGGCCGGACCCGGGCGCGGTGGTCGGGGGCGACGGCCAGGATCGCGGTGCCGGAGGGGGCGTAGGCCCATTTGTGGAGGTTGCCGAACCAGAAGTCGGCGCCCCCGCCCACGGGGTCGGGGACCATGCCGGGCGCGTGGGCGCCGTCCACGATGGTGGTGATGCCCCGCTCGGCGAGTTCGGCGAGCAGCCGGGGCGAGGCGATGAGCCGGGCGGTGGGCGAGCTGATGTGGTCGAGCAGGGCGACCCGGGTCCGCGAGGTGACCCCGGCCAGCACGGCTTCCCGTACGGCGTCCTCGTCGGGGAGGTCGGTGGCCAGGGCCACGGTGGTGAGCGGGGCGCGCCGGGCGGCGGCCGCGACGACCGTGCCGTAGCCGTGGTCGGTGACCAGGATCTCGTCTCCGGGGGCGAACTCCACGGCGTCGAGGGCCAGGTTGGCGGCCTCGGTGGCGTTGGACACGAAGGCGAGCCCGTCCGGATCGGCGCCGATCCGGGCGGCGATCCGGGACCGGGCCCCGACGAGCCGGTCGGGGGCGCCGATGAAGAAGGCGTCGGGATCGGCGTGCGCCTCTGTGCGCAGGGCCGCCTGTGCCTCCTGCACACGGACCGGCACCGCTCCGAAGGAGCCGTGGTTGAGGTGGCTGACCGCCGGGTCGAGCCGGAACAGGCTCCGCCCGACGGGGAATTCGGCGGGTCGGGCCGGTTCGGCGGACGGGAAGGGTTCCGCGGACGGGAAGGGTTCTGCCGACCGGAGGGGTTCTGCGGACGGGACCGGATCGTTCATGGATGTGACCTCCGTGGGTGCGGCGCGGCTGTCGTCGGCTGCCGTCGGGCCGATCATGCCCGCAGACGGCGCGCGACGGCACCCCCACCCCCCTCCGCTCCGCCGCTCCGGCCCGCGGGCTCAGGCAGCCGGGGGACGTACCTGCTGGCGGTGCGTGGACCCGGCGCCCAGCTCCGCCAGCCAGTCGTCCAGGGCGGCCATGTCCGGCGGGTCCAGGAGGGCCGGGTCCACCGTGGTGCGGAGCTGGTGGGGAACCCCGGAGCCGAGCAGGAGCCGCAGGCTGCGTTCCGCCGAGGCGGCCGCGTGGCCGGTGCCGGTGACCCGTTCGTAGCGGCCGGGCGGGGCCTTGACGTCGAAGCCGACCCAGTCCAGCAGGCCCGCGTCCAGCAGCCGGGCCAGGCGCCGGGGGAAGGCTCCCCCGGTGTGGAGGCCGACCTCCAGGCCCAGGGCGCGGGCCTCCCGTACGGCCTGCGGCAGGCCGCGCTGGAGGAGCGGTTCCCCGCCCGAGAAGACGATCCCGTCGAGCAGTCCCGTCCGGCGGGCGAGGTGGCCGAGCACCTCGTCCCAGGAGACGGCGGCAGGGGCCCGGGCGGGCAGCAGGCCGGGGTTGTGGCAGTAGCCGCACCGCCAGGGGCAGCCCTGGCAGAAGACGGTGGTGACCAGCCGGCCGGGCCAGTCGCAGGTCGACAGCCGGGACCAGCCTCCGATGCGGATGACCTCGCCGGGGGCCGTCGCGCCCGGCCCTTCGCCGGTCACACCGCCGCCTTGAAGTGGACGCGCTCGGCGTGTTCGCCCTTCTTGCCGATGTTGAAGGAGGACACCGGGCGGTGGTAGCCCATGACCCGGGTCCAGACCTCGCACGCCGAGCCGCAGGCGGGGCACTCGGGCTGCTCCCCCGCCAGGTAGCCGTGGTCCGCACAGATGGAGAAGGTCGGGGTCACCGTCAGGTAGGGCAGCCGGAAGGTCTCCAGCGAGCGCCGGACCAGCTTGCGGCACGCCTCGGCCGTCGGGATCCGTTCGGGGGTGTACAGGTGCAGGACCGTGCCGCCGGTGTACTTGCCCTGCAGTTCGTCCTGGCGCTCCAGCGCCTCGAAGGGGTCGTCGGTCCATCCGACGGGCAGCTGCGAGGAGTTGGTGTAGTACGGGTTGGTCTCGGTGCCGGCCTGGAGGATGCCGGGGAAGCGGGCCCGGTCCTCCTTCGCGAAGCGGTAGGTGGTGCCCTCGGCGGGGGTGGCCTCCAGGTTGTAGAGGTGGCCGGTGCTCTCCTGGAAGTCGACCATCCGGGCCCGGACCCGGTCCAGGAGGCGGACCGCGAGGGCGTGCCCCCGGGGGTCGGTGATGTCGTACGCGTCCGCGCTGAAGTTGCGGACCATCTCGTTGACCCCGTTGACGCCGATGGTGGAGAAGTGGTTGCGCAGGGTGCCCAAGTACCGCTTGGTGTAGGGGAAGAGGCCGCCGTCGATCAGCTCCTGGACGGTGATCCGCTTCAGTTCGAGGCTGTCCCTGGCGAGTTCGCACAGCCGGTCCACCTCGGCGAGCAGCCGCTCCTCGTCCCCCGCATAGAGGTGCCCGAGCCGGGCGCAGTTGAGGGTGACCACGCCGAGGGAGCCGGTCTGCTCGGCGCTGCCGAAGAGGCCGTTGCCGCGCTTGAGGAGCTCGGTCAGGTCGAGCTGGAGCCGGCAGCACATGGAGCGGATCATGTTCGGTTCGAGCTCGGAGTTGATGAAGTTCTGGAAGTACGGCAGCCCGTACTTGGCGGTCATCGCGAAGAGCCGCTCGGCGTTCTCGCTCTCCCAGGGGAAGTCTTCGGTGATGTTGTAGGTCGGGATGGGGAAGGTGAACACCCGCCCGGTGGCATCGCCCTCCGTCATCACCTCGATGTACGCCCGGTTGATCATGTCCATCTCGGCCTGGAGCTCGCCGTACGTGAAACCGGTCTCCTCCCCCGCCACCACCGGGATCTGCTCGCGCAGGTCCTCGGGGCAGGTCCAGTCGAAGGTGAGGTTGGTGAAGGGGGTCTGGGTGCCCCAGCGCGAGGGCACGTTCAGATTGTGCACGAGCTCCTGGATGCACTGCCTGACCTGCTCGTACGTCAGCGCGTCGAGGCGGACGTACGGGGCCAGGTAGGTGTCAAAGGAGGAGAAGGCCTGGGCTCCGGCCCATTCGTTCTGCAGGGTGCCGAGGAAGTTCACGATCTGCCCGACGGCCGAGGACAGGTGCCGGGGCGGGGCGGAGTCGATCTGTCCGGGGACTCCGTTGAAGCCCTCGGTCAGCAGGGTGCGCAGGGACCAGCCGGCGCAGTACCCGGAGAGCATGTCCAGGTCGTGGATGTGGAAGTCGCCCTCGCGGTGGGCGCGGGCGACGGCGGCGGGGTAGACCTGTTCCAGCCAGTAGTTCGCGGTGACCTTTCCGGCGGCGTTGAGGATGAGGCCGCCGAGCGAGTAGCCCTGGTTGGCGTTGGCGTTCACCCGCCAGTCCCGGCGGTCAAGGTATTCGGAAACGGTCTCTACGGCGTCGACGACAGCAGTCACGGCGGCCCTCCCACGAGGCTCGGCACGGAAGAATGGCGGGCTCTTCACAGCCCGTGCCGGCAGGTGTCGGACTCGTCCGCCGTGGCGGACTCACCGTTGCGGGGCAGTCCCGGTTTCCCACCGGGTTCCCTGTTGCCTCGGTCGGGGAGACCCCGCCGAACCGGCAAGGCCAACACTACATATGGATATGGCGGCTCGACACCACCACTACATATGGGGTGACCAAGGTCCCGAACCAAGGGACTTCGGCCCCTCGGGAATCAGCTCCGGCCGCTGGTGGCGGCGTAGTACTGGAGGTCCTGGACCTCGACCGTACGGTCCACCGGGTGGCGCAGCTCCACCCCGGCCCCGGTCCTGCCGTCCCGCACCACGGCCGCCGATGCGGCGCCCGGCGCGAGGGGCAGCAGCTCGGAGTGGACCCCGGCCGGGGCCGAGTGCTCGCCCCCGGCCGCCCCCACGGCCGTACGGACGCGTGCGGGCGCGGTGAGGAAGCTGAGCACCTCCACCGTGTCCCGGGCCGCGGCGCTGCCGCCCCGCAGCGACATCACGAGGGACTGGCCACCGCTGGGGACGGCGGCGGCGAACTGGGTGCGCGAGCTCAGGTACAGCGTGTCGCGGACGATCTCGGGCCAGCTGCCCGTCTTGAACCGGGTGAGGTAGTAGGAGGAAAGGTCCAGGTAGGCATGGCCGTTGTGCAGGGAGGGCGCGAACTGGCCGCCCTCGCTGTAGTCGTTCCAGGTGGTGAGCTGGACCCAGTCGGCGCCGTCCTCAATGGCGCGGCTCCAAGTGGCGCGCAGGGTAGCGGTGTTGCCCGCCTCGTCGTAGATGCCCTGGTTGGGGCGGGCGTCCTGGACCGAGACGGGCTGCATCCAGATCTTGCCCGCGGCGTGGGCGCGCCGTACGTCGCGGGTGGAGCCCTCCTGGCCGACGTAGCTGCGGCTGCCCCACTCGGAGAATCCGTAGCTGATGGGCTCGAACCCGGCGCTGTGCGCGCCGAAGTCGAGGAAGAGCGGGACGAAGGCGGTGCGGATGCCGTGCCGGGTCTTCAGGACGTCCAGGACCTGAGTCCACCAGGCGACGCTCTTCTCCTCGGCCTTGAACGGCGAGACGACCAGCCGTCCGTCGGGGAGCCGGTGGGCGGCCGGGGACTTGCCGAGGTCCGCGAGGAGGTCGGCGAGGACGGCCGGGTCGTCGGTGCCCAGGGAGGTCATGTCCGGCATCAGCATGATCTTGAAGCCCGGGTCCACCGACCGGGCCGCCTCCATGAGGAGCTCGCAGCGTTCGCGGTTCTTTCCGGTCAGGGAGAGCAGGTCGAGGGTGAATCCGTCGAGGCCGGCGGCGCGGGCCGTGCGGACCTCCTGCTGGAGGTTGGCGAGCTCCCAGTTCCCGCTCCTGGGCGGGACCGGCGGGGGCCGGTCGCGCAGCAGGCCGCCGTAGCGCGCGTGCTTGCCGTTCTCGCCGTCCGGCTTCAGGTAGTGGCGGGTGTAGTAGTCGGCGTCGGCGCTCGCGTTGTCCAGGGAGAGCGGGTACGGGGTGAAGTAGTGGGCGAAGACCAGCTTCTTGCCGGCGGCTCCGGAGCGCAGGGCGGCCGGCTGCGGCAGGTCGAAGGGCAGGGCTCCGGTGGGGCGCACCGTGCCGTCCGTACCGGGCCCCGGGGTCTTCGGGGCCGGGGCAGGACCGTCCGGGCTCTGCGGGGCGGTGGCACCCGGGCCCGGGCCGGTGGCGGTGGCCACGGGCGCGGGGGTGTCGCCCGGGGCCCCGGGCAGGGTGGCGACCGGGTCCGCTCCCGGGCGGGCCTGCGCGCCGGAGACGGTGCGCGGGTCCCAGGCGATGCCCGTCGCGGCGCAGACGCCCACGAGGAGGAAGGCCGTCAGGAAGAGGCTCAGCAGGGGCCTTCGCCCCCGGAAACCCGCACGGCGCCGGTGCGACGCGGGTCTCGCGCCGCGCCCCGTCCGCCGCCTACGCGGCTGCTGCGCACTCATCCTGGCCCCTCCCCCGAACGTGCCCGTGCCGTGCCCGGACACCGGGGCGCACCGCAGCAGTACAGCGGATTCCGGGCTCCCGGACAACAGTTCACCGGTCGGAGCGGGCTTTCGGAATGGACAAAACCGCGTTGGGTGTACATCTGCTGTGATCACCGGGCGCCACGGGCGTTTCACCGGAATAGGGAATTCCCCTGGCCATCCGATAGAACTGGCGCATAATCATCTGTATGCGGCTTGAAACTACCCTCTTGCCGCAGCTGGTCACGCATGCAGGGGGGCATCGTGCCGATGAGGGATACAAGGGATTCACGAGGTGCCGGTAGTACGTTCCCGGCGACCTCCGCGGAGCTGTCCCGTCTTTTCACCGCCGTGCGGCGGGGCAAGGTACTGACCGTCACGGGACGTTTCCGCGAGCCCCGGAGCCGACTGGTCCGGGAAATCGGGCAACGGCTCTCGTCCAATTTCTACGACGGCGTGGCCGTCGTGTCCATGGAACAGCGCTTCGGAGTACGCGACCTGACCGCGGCGCTGGGCTGCGTACCGGGCATGCCGTTCCTGCCGTGCGGGACGTCGAACGCGGCGTCGTGGCTGGCGGAGCGCGACATGCTGCTCGTACTCGACGGCTGCGAGCACCTCGCGTCCGAGGCCCTGGACTGGCTGCGCGAACTGCTCGCCGTGGCGCCCGGGCTGCGGATCCTGGCGGCCGGGCCCGATCCGCTGGCCTTCGCGCCGGACCAGGTGCACCGGCTCTGACCGGACGCGGAAACGGGTCCGCCCCGGTCGGCGACTGCCGACCGGGGCGGACCCGTGAAAAGGGCGGAACTCAGCGAAAGGGCGGAACTCAGCCGAGGAGCGCGAGCGCCTCGTTCAGCGTCGCGGACGGCCGCATGATCGCCGAGGCCTTGGCGGCGTCGGGCTGGTAGTAGCCGCCGATCTCCGCCGGGGAGCCCTGCACGGCGATGAGCTCGCCGACGATCTTCTCCTCGGACTCGGCCAGCGACTTGGCCAGCGGGTCGAAGGCCGCGGCCAGCTTCGGGTCCGCGGTCTGGCGCGCCAGCTCCTGCGCCCAGTACAGGGCGAGGTAGAAGTGGCTGCCGCGGTTGTCGATGCCGCCCAGCTTGCGGCTCGGCGACTTGTCCTCGTTGAGGAAGGTGCCGGTCGCCCGGTCCAGGGTGTCGGCCAGCACCTGGGCGCGGGCGTTGCCGGTGGTGGTGGCGAGGTGCTCGAAGGAGACGGCCAGCGCGAGGAACTCACCGAGGGAGTCCCAGCGCAGGTAGTTCTCCTTGACGAGCTGCTGGACGTGCTTCGGGGCGGAGCCGCCGGCGCCGGTCTCGAAGAGGCCGCCGCCGTTCATCAGCGGGACGACCGACAGCATCTTGGCGCTGGTGCCCAGCTCCAGGATCGGGAACAGGTCGGTCAGGTAGTCGCGCAGCACGTTGCCGGTCACCGAGATGGTGTCCTCGCCGCGGCGGATCCGCTCCAGGGAGTAGGCGGTGGCCTCGACCGGGGAGAGGATCTTGAGGGTCAGACCCTCGGTGTCGTGGTCCGCGAGGTACGTCTTGACCTTGGCGATGAGCTGCGCGTCGTGCGCGCGGCCCTCGTCGAGCCAGAAGACGGCCGGGACGCCGGTGGCGCGGGCGCGGGTGACGGCGAGCTTGACCCAGTCCTGGATCGGCGCGTCCTTGGTCTGGCAGGCGCGGAAGATGTCGCCGGCGGCGACCTCCTGCTCGATGAGCGCGGCACCCGAGGCGTCGACGACGCGGACGGTGCCGGCGGCGGCCAGCTCGAAGGTCTTGTCGTGGCTGCCGTACTCCTCGGCCTTCTGGGCCATGAGGCCGACGTTCGGCACCGAGCCCATCGTGGACGGGTTGTACGCGCCGTGCGCGCGGCAGTCGTCGATGACGGCCTGGTAGACACCGGCGTAGCTGCTGTCCGGGAGGACGGCGAGCGTGTCGGCCTCGGCGCCGTCCGGGCCCCACATGTGGCCGGAGGTGCGGATCATGGCGGGCATGGAGGCGTCGACGATGACGTCGGACGGGACGTGCAGGTTGGTGATGCCCTTGTCGGAGTCCACCATCGCCAGGGCCGGGCCCTCGGCGATCTCGGCGTCGAAGGAGGCCTTGATCGCGTCGGCGTCGGGCAGCGCGCCCAGGCCGTTCAGGATGGTGCCGAGGCCGTCGTTCGGGGACAGGCCCGCGGCCGCCAGGGTCTCGCCGTAGCGGGCGAAGGTCTTCGGGAAGAAGGCGCGGACCACGTGGCCGAAGATGATCGGGTCGGAGACCTTCATCATCGTGGCCTTGAGGTGCACGGAGAACAGGACGTCCTCGGCCTTGGCGCGCTCGATCTGGTCGTTGAGGAAGGTGCGCAGCGCGTCGACGTGCAGGACGGACGCGTCCACGACCTCGCCCGCGAGGACCGGTACGGACTCGCGCAGCACCGTGACGGCGCCGTCGGCGTCCACGTGCTCGATGCGCAGCGTGCCGGCCTCGGAGATCACGACGGACTTCTCGGTGGAGCGGAAGTCGTTCTCGCCCATGGTGGCGACGTTCGTCTTCGACTCGGTGGTCCAGGCGCCCATGCGGTGCGGGTGCGCCTTGGCGTAGTTCTTGACCGAGGCGGGGGCGCGGCGGTCGGAGTTGCCCTCGCGCAGGACCGGGTTGACGGCGCTGCCCTTGATCTTGTCGTAGCGGGCGCGGTTCTCGCGCTCCTCGTCGGTCTTCGGGTCGTCCGGGTAGTCCGGAAGCGCGTAGCCCTGGCCCTGGAGCTCGGCGACCGCGGCCTTGAGCTGCGGGATCGACGCCGAGACGTTGGGCAGCTTGATGATGTTGGCCTCGGGCGTCTTCGCCAGCTCGCCGAGCTCGGCGAGGGCGTCCGCGATCCGCTGGCCCTCTTCCAGGTACTCGGGGAAGCTGGCGATGATGCGGCCTGCCAGGGAGATGTCACGGGTCTCGACATTCACACCGGCCGTCGACGCGTACGCCTGGATCACAGGCAGGAAGGAATACGTCGCGAGGGCCGGGGCCTCGTCAGTGTGCGTGTAGATGATGGTCGAGTCAGTCACCGGATGCTCCGCTCCACAGTCTGCGTCTCTCGTCTGCAACATTGCTCGACATCAAGATATCTCGTGATCGGGCCGGTCTGGACAGCCCCCCGGCGCAAGCCCGTACGAGACGCACGTCACGCTCGGCGGCCGGGGCGGCGCCGAACGGCCCCGCCGGCCCTGAAACGCCGAAAGCGCCGCCACCGGCTGCTTTCAGCCGGCGGCGACGCTCGGGTACTGCCGCTACTACGCCGTACTACCGGTTGCGGACCGGCTCAGGCGTGGACGGCCTTGGGGCTCGGGCCGTACTCGTTCGGGCCCGGGGTGCCCTCGGTGGCCATCAGGACGATCGCCCAGATCCAGCCGACGAGGGGGATGAAGCCGACCAGGATCCACCAGCCGGACTTGCCCTGGTCGTGCAGGCGGCGGACGCCGACCGCGAGCGAGGGGAGGAAGAGGCCGAGCCCCAGGAGCGTGTACAGCAGCGGGTACGTGCTGAGCGAGAAGTCGACGATCAGGACCACGATCAGCAGCGCTATGTAGATGAGCGTGTACATCCAGTATTCCTGACGCCGGGCGCGGCCGCTGAAGTCGGCGTACTTCTTGACGACGTCGGTGAAGTAGTGCATGGGTCCCCCCAGAGGACGACGTTCCGGCCCGCCCGGACGGAGCAGGCCGGGGCAGAACTTATGCCCCGCTTACGGCGCGGTCAAGCCACTTCGCAAGGGACCAGAACGGTCACTTTTCGCCGCCCGTCACCTAAACCCGCTGGTACCGGGCGGGGCCAAATCCAGCCTCGCCGGCGTTTGAGGCGCGGGGGTCCGGGGGCAGCGCCCCCGGCAACGGCGCCGCACCCGCCCACGACGCGGAGCACAGCGGCCCCGGCCGGGCTCAGGCCTGCACCGGCAGGGTCACCTCGAACCGGCACCCTCCGGGAACGTTCCGCACGGCCGCCCGCCCCGCGTGCGCCTCCACGATGCCCCGTACGATCGCCAGCCCCAGCCCCGCCCCCGCCGGAGGCGTCCGCGCCGGGCTGCCCCGCCAGCCCGTGTCGAAGACCCTCGGCAGGTCCTCCGCCGGGATGCCGCCGCAGCCGTCCGTCACGGAGACGACCACCGCGTCCCCGCCCGCTCGTACGGCGGCCGCGATCGCCACGGTGCCGTCCGCCGGGGTGTGCCGGATCGCGTTGACCAGCAGGTTGGCCAGGACCCGGGTCATCTCCTTGCCGTCCACCTCCACCGGCACCGGGTCCACAGCCCCGCCGTCGAGCCGCACCCCGCGCTCCCGCGCCAGCGGGTCCACCCCGGCCAGCGCGTCGCCGACCAGGTCGTACACGGACATCCGGCTCGGGCTCAGCGCCAGCGCACCCGCGTGGATGCGGGAGAGTTCGAAGAGGTCGCCGACCATGGAGTTCAGCCGGTCCACCTCGGTGCGGATCTGCCGGTGGTACCGCGCCGGATCCTCCGCCATGCCGTCCTCCAGCGCCTCGGACATCGCCCGCAGCCCCGCCAGCGGGGTCCGCAGATCGTGCGAGATCCAGGCCACCAGCTCCCGCCGCGAGGTCTCCAGCGCCCGCTCCCGCTCCCGGGACACCGCCAGCCTCTCGCTCGTGGCCGCCAACTCCCGCGACAGCGCCGCCAGTTCCGCGGTGGCCCGCCCCGGCGGCGCCGCGAAGCTGCCGCCGTCGCCGAAGTCCCGTGCGGCCTGCGACAGTTCCCGACTGCGGGCCACCACCCACCGCCCCAGCAGCAGCGCCACGGCCAGGGAGACCACCGCTGCCATCGCCACGACCAGGGTGACCACCCCGAGGTCGTGCGGGGAGAGGAACATCGCCCGGGCCACGGCGAGCGTCCCGGCCAGCATCGCGGTGACCGCCACGGCGGCGATCACCGCGAGGGACACCGCCACCGACCGGTGGCGCACCAGCCTCAGCACGAGCGCGCCGAGCGCCCCCGCGCACACGGCCCCGCCGAGCGCGAACAGCGCGATGAGCAGGATGTCCTTCATTCCGCGGCCACCTCGCCCGGCCCGTCCGGCCCGTCCGCCTCGAAGCGGTAGCCGACTCCCCAGACCGTCCGGATCAGCTTCGGCCGCCCCGGGTCCTCCTCCACCTTGGCGCGCAGGCGGCGTACGTGCACGGTCACCGTCGACAGGTCACCGAAGTCCCAGCCCCACACCTCGCGCATCAGCTCCTCCCGCCCGTGCGCCCGGCCCGGATACCGCAGGAAGTGCGCGAGCAGGTCGAACTCCCTGACCGTGAGCGCCAGTTCGCGCCCGTCCTTCGCGGCCCGGTGGGTGGCCGGATCGAGCGTGATCCCGGCGCCCGCGAGCCGGGCCCCCACCTCGCCGGCCGCCGCACCGGCCGCGGCCCCGGCGGCCGTCGCGCGCCGCAGCACGGAGCCGACCCGCAGGACCAGTTCGCGCGGGCTGAACGGTTTCGTGACGTAGTCGTCGGCGCCTAGTTCCAGTCCCGCGATCCGGTCGTCCTCGTCGCCCCGCGCGGTCAGCATGATCACGGGTACCGGGCCGGCCGCACGGAGCCTGCGGCACACCTCCAGCCCGTCCAGCCCCGGCAGCATGAGGTCCAGTACGACCAGGTCCGGCCGGATCAGGGCGGCCCGGGCGAGCGCCGCCGGGCCGTCGGCGACGCTCTCCACCGCGTAGCCGGCGCGCCTCAGGTAACCGGTGACGACCTCCGCCACCGTCGGGTCGTCATCGACGACCAGGATCCGCGCGGCCGCCGGTCCGGTGCCGCCACCCCTGCCACCGCTGCTGCTGCCCAAGCCCTCGACGCTCATGCCGCCCAGCCTCCCACCTCCGCGGGGCCGCGCCAGAACCGGTCAGTGCGGTCAGCGCCGTCAGCCCAGTCCGCTGTACGCGGCCATGACGATCTCCGTGCCGCGATCGTCCTCCTGCCCGTCCCGGTCGATCATCTGGTTCATGACGTAGGCCACCGTCATCCGCGCGTCGGGATCGCTCACGACCAGGGAGCCGCCCCAGCCGCCCCAGCCGAAGGCGTTGCCGAACTTCCCGAAGCCCGCCGTCCAGGACATCGGGGTCCCCAGAACGCGGTCGGGACCGCTGAACACCTCCTGCCACGCGGGCTCGCATCCCCGGGCGGACAGCAGTCGCACACCGCCGGCCGTTCCCCGGTTCGCCAGGACCGACTGGACCAGGGCGACGGAGCGGGCGTTGCCGAAGCCGTTCACCGCGGGGAGCAGCGCACGGCGCCAGGCCGGGGAGTTGACGTCCTTGACGCGGACGGTGACGTCTGCGCTCTCCCGCCGTGCGCCGTCCGGTCCGGGCGGAGCACTGGCGGCGTACTCGTCGGTCATGGACGGCGGCGGGACGAGGGGGGCGACGCGGTGGTCGTCCCCCTCGGGGAGCCCGATGTGGAAGTCGGCGCCCAGCGGCCCGGCCACCTCCTCCGCGAAGAACTCGGCGATGCCCCGGCCGGTGACGCGGCGGACGATCTCGCCGACGAGGAACCCGAAGGTGAGCGCGTGATAGCCGGCGGCCGTTCCCGGTTCCCATGCGGGCGCCCGGGCGGCCAGCTCCGCCGTCACGCCCTCCCAGTCGTAGAGCTCCTCGACGGCGCGCGGCCCGGGCAGGTCCGGCAGCCCCGCCGTGTGCGAGAGCACGTGCCGGACCAGCACGCCCGCCTTGCCCGCCGCGGCGAACTCGGGCCAGTAGGCGGCGACCGGCGCGTCCAGATCGAGCAGGCCCCGGTCGGCCAGGATCAGCGCGCACAGGGCCGTCATGTTCTTGGTCGTCGAGTTCACGCAGGCGAGGGTGGACCGCTCCCAGCGGACGGACCGCTCCGCGTCGGCGAACCCGCCCCAGAGGTCCACCACCGGCTCCCCGTCTACGCGGACGGCCACCGAGGCGCCCACGTCCTCCTTGTCGAGCAACCGCGCGAGCGCCTCGTGGACCGCGCCGAACCGCGGCTCGCAATATCCCTTAATGTCGTTCATGGGCCCCAGCCTCGGGCCATCCCACGGCTTGGCGCCCGACAGTTCCCGCACGGGATGTGTCGGGCGGACCGGTACAGAAGGCGGAACGACGGAACGGCGGAAGGGCTGACGGCGTGCTGGAGCGGCTGAACCAGGCGTTGGAGCACCTGGAGTCCTGCCTCGACCAGGAGATCGACATGGCCGAGGTGGCGCGGATCGCGGCGGTGTCGGAGTACCACTTCCGACGGCTGTTCTCCGCGCTCGCCGGGATGCCGCTCCCGGTCTACGTACGGCGCCGCCGCATGACGCTCGCCGGGGCCGATGTGCTGGCCGGGGAGCTGACCCTGCTCGATGTCGCGGTGCGGTACGGGTACGGCTCGGGCGAGGCGTTCGCCCGGGCGTTCCGGTCGGTGCACGGGGTCGGGCCCGGCGAGGCCCGGCGCACGGGCGCGGTGCTCACGGCGCAGCCCCGTATGTCCTTCCGTGTCGTCGTCGAGGGAAGCACGGCCATGCGGTACCGGATCGTGGAGAAGGGGCCGTTCCGGTTCCTCGGCAGGAAGGCCCGGGTCCCGCTCGTGCACGAGGGGGCCAACGAGGCCGCCACGGCGCATGTGGAGAGCCTGGACGAGCCGACCGTCCTGCGGATGAAGGAGCTGGCCGGGCCGGAGCCGGAGGGGGTGCTGTCGGCGGTGGTGCACCTGACCGACAGCCGGGAGGAGGGCGCCGAAGTGGACTACTGGGTCGGCGTGGTGACCGGTCCCGGGACGCCCCCCGGCGCACTCGACGCCCTGGACGTCCCGGCCGGGACCTGGGCGGTCTTCGACAACCACGGGCCCTACCCGAGCGCCCTCCAGGAACTGTGGCGGGACGTGTTCACCCAGTGGTTCCCCTCGAACCCGTACACGAGCCGGCCCGGTCCGGAGCTGCTGCGGACCCGCCCGGTGGCGATCGGTGCGGAGACCGGCTCCCAGCTGTGGATCCCGGTCGAGCGGGGCGGCGGCTGACGGAGCCGGCGGGGCGGCGGCACGGGGAGGAAGGGGAGTTCGCCCCGGGCCGCCGCCTCACGCTCCTCGGAGGAGCGGCCGGCCGACACGGTCGGCCGATGTGGCCGGTCGATCCGGTCAGCCGATCCGGTCAGCCGATGTGGAACGGGTCCCCGTAGACCTTCCAGTCCAGGGGGGTGTTGAGGTTGAGGTTGCCCTTCTTGAGCCACACCCGCTGGGCCGTGTCGACGCGGCTGGTGTCGCTGTGCGCCTCCTCCTGCTTCATCGCCCAGACCCGGGCGTCGAGGAAGGCGTTCAGCCAGGTGGTCTCGTTGCCGCCCTGGGCCGGGGGCTTGGCCTTGGAGAGGGCGCGCTTGCGGATGTTGCGGAAGCTGGTGGAGTCGGTGCCGTCCCCGTGCATGACGATGGCGTCGTAGTAGATGAACTGGCCGAGCACGCCGACCCCGTCGGACTTGCCCTGCTGCACGGACGGGTTGAAGTAGACCCGGTCGCGCTCGTGGTCCTGGGCCTTCTTGAAGGCCGAGTCGGAGGCCGCCTTCACCCAGTCCTTGGTGAAGTTGGGGTCGAGGCCGGCGTGCGAGTCGCTGCCGTCGACCTTCCGCAGGGCGGGGAGGTACTTGGCCAGGACGTTGCCCGGCTTGATCTGCGTGTAGTACTCGACGAGTTCGAGCATGTCGTGGGTGCCGGAACAGAAGCCGATGATGCCGGCCGTGTAGCCGCGGCCGTCGTCTATGTCCTCGATGTACTTGTACTGCGCCTTCCAGTTCAGCGAGGAGTTCTCGGCGCTGGAGACGATCTGCATCGCGATCTCCTTCTTCGCCGGGTCGTCGAGTCCGACGGCGGCGGCCGGCACCTGCGCGGCGGCCGGTGCCGCGGTGGGGGCGGTGGCGGTCGCGTGGGCGGTGACGGGCATGGCGAGAAGGCTGGCGCCGAGCAGCGTACTGACGGCCAGTCGCTTGCGGTGGGGGGTGAACACGGTGCCTCCATGAGGGAGTTGATGCTCGGGCGACTTCGTTAGGAAACTTTACTACCAGAAGTCTCGCCACCTCAAGCCCCCCGCACGGCCCGCTCCGGCCGAACCGATTCGACAGATCCACCCCTGGCATATGAGAGGCTGCTCGGGGCATGCTTACGCAGATGCGGCTGATTTCGGCCACTGGAATCTCATCTGCACGATCAAGAACGAACGCGGGACGCGGCACTGCGCGCGGGACGCGGGAACACGCGCGGAACGCGGGAAAGGGAGGGGCCGATGGCCGTCCTCGTCATCGGAGACGCACCGATCGCCGCCATCCGGGAAGCCGGGCTGCGGATCCACCCGTGCCGGCCCGGCGCCGACCCGCTGCCGGCCGGCCTCACGGGGATCGACGCGCTGATCCTCTCCCCCGGCGCCACGCCCGCCGCCGCCCTCCCCCTCCTCGGACCGGCGCTGGCCGCCGAAGTGCCCGTCCTCGCCCTGGGCGAGGGCGCCCGGCTGCTCACGGAGGCGGCGGGCACCGGCGGCACCGGAGGCGGCGCCACCGACCCGCTGCTCGGCAGCGGCCGCGCGCCGCACGGGTTCCGGGTGGGCGCCAGCGCCTGGGGGCTGCCCGTCCCCGGCGAGGCCGACCGCGCGCTGCTGCGCCGCTTCGCCGAGCTGGTCGCCGGGCGGGCCGAAACCACCGCCACCCGGGCCTTCTTCACGCCCCGGGCCGCCGCCTGGGAGGAGCGGTTCGCCTACCAGACCCCGGCGTACGAAGCTGCGGTCGCGCGGATGCGGCTGCGCCCCGGGCAGTGCGCGCTCGACCTGGGCTGCGGCAGCGGCCGGGCCCTGCCCGCACTGCGCGGCCTGGTCGGAGCCGCCGGCACGGTGATCGGCGTCGACGTCACGCACGCCATGCTCGCGGCGGCGGCCCGTGCGGGCCACGGCGGCCCCGCGCGGCTGCTGCTGGCCGACTGCGGGCGGCTCCCGCTGCCGGCCGGCGCCGTCCACGGCATCTTCGCCGCCGGGCTCCTGGACCACCTGCCGCATCCGGACGCGGCCCTGCGCGAGTGGGCCCGCGTCACCGCCCCCGGCGGCGAACTGCTGCTCTTCCACCCCTCCGGCCGGGCGGAGCGCGCGGCTCGCCACGGGCGGGCCGTCAGCCCCGACGACCCCCTGGCCGAACCGAACCTCCGCCCTGCCCTCGAAGCGGCGGGCTGGCACGTGGCCACGTACGAGGACGCCCCCGCCCACTTCCTGACCCGCGCCACCCGCTGACCCCGCCGAAGCGGGGCTCCGCTCAGCCTTCGGAGCGATCGGCGGCGCGGGCTTCCAGGCGGGCCCGCAGGCCCTGCTTCACGTCCGGCCACTCCGGGCGCGTGATGCTGTACACCGCCGTATCGCGGATCCAGCCGTCGCGCATGATCATGTGGTGGCGCAGCACGCCCTCGTACTGCGCGCCGATCCGGGTGATCGCCGCCCGCGACTTCGCGTTCCGCACGTCCGTGAGGAGCTCGACGCGGTTCATCCCCATCGCTTCGAAGGCGTGCGTCAGCATCAGCAGTTTCGCCTCGGCGTTCGCACCGCTCCGCTGCCAGGACGCGGCGAGGAAGGTCCAGCCGATCTCCAGGCGCCGGTTCACGGTGTTGATGACCATCAGCCGGGTGGACCCGATGACCCGCCCCGTCGCCGCGTCCACCGTCGCGTACGGGATCTGCGTGCCCGCCGCCCGCGCCGCGACCGCGTCCTCGATGAAGCCGCGGACATCGTCCGGATGCGGGACGATCGTCACCGCGAGCTCCCACAGGCTGCCGTCGCGGACCGCCTCGCACAGGCCGTCGTGGTGGCGGAGATCCAGGGGCTCCAGCCGTACCCGCTCCCCGGCCAGCTCCTCCGTCGCCACCGCGCCGCCCACCGCCGTCTGCTGCATGCCCGACCTTCCCGTTCCTCGTGGTTGCGCGCCCGCACGAGACTTTACCGGGCGTAACGGGTCACCCCCACAGGGGTTTTGGGTCGACGCGGGCGAACGCCGTCAGAGCCAGCCGTTGCGCCGGAAGCCCCGGTGGATGACGACGCAGGCGACGGCCATCACGCCGAGCACGAAGGGGTACCCGTAGGTCCACTTCAGTTCGGGCATGTGCTCGAAGTTCATGCCGTAGACCCCGCAGACCATCGTCGGGACGGCGATGATGGCCGCCCACGCGGTGATCTTGCGCATGTCCTCGTTCTGGGCGACGGTCACCTGCGCGAGATGGGCCTGCAGTATCGAGTCGAGGAGGGCGTCGTAGGCGCTGATCTGGTCGGTCGCGCGGGTCAGGTGGTCGGCGACGTCCCGGAAGTAGGTGCGCATCTCCGGCGGGATGACCGGCACCGGCAGGGTGCTCAGCTGCTGGAGCGGGCGGGCCAGCGGGGCCACCGCCCGGCGCAGTTCCAGCAGTTCGCGCTTGAGCTGGTAGATCCGGCCGGCGTCCCCGCGGCCGCCGTGCTCGCTGAAGACCATGGTCTCGACGGCGTCTATGTCGTTCTGCACGGCGTCCGTGACGGCCACGTACTCGTCGACCACGTGGTCGGCCAGCGCGTGCAGGACGGCGACCGGCCCCTTCGCCAGCTGCTCGGGGAGCGCCTCCAGCTCCTCGCGGACCGGCCCGAGGGTGCCCCGGCCGCCGTGCCGGACGGTGATGACGAAGTCGCTGCCGGCGAAGGCCATGAGCTCGCCGGTCTCCACCACCTCGCTGGTCGCGGTCAGCTCCTCGTGCTCCACGTAGCGCACCGTCTTGAACACGGCGAAGAGCGTCTCGTCGTAGCGCTCGATCTTGGGCCGCTGGTGGGCCTGGACCGCGTCCCCGACGGCGAGCGGGTGCAGGCCGAGCAGCTCGGCGAGCCCGGCGAACTCCTCCTGCGAGGGTTCGTGCAGGCCGATCCAGACGAAGCCCTCGCCCGTCTTGCGGACCCGGCGCAGCGCCTCGCCCACGTCGGCGTGGCCGTGACCGTCCTGGCGCACGCCGTCGCGGTACACGATGCAGTTGACGACGGCGCTGCCGAGCGGGGAGCGGGCCGGGTGACTGAGGTCGACGGCGCGCCGATAGCTACGGCGCACGGCCCGGCGCAGGTTGCTGAACATGGACAACGGACGTACTCCCCTTCGGCGGATCACGGGCCAGTGTGCCACCGGCCCGCACCCCACATGAGCACCCCGCCCCCGGACCGAGCCACGGACCAACCGCAGACCGACCGCCGGCCCCGCCCTCAGGCCCGGCCTGCGGCCCGACCTCGGACCCCGGCCTCGGGTCTGCCCTCGGGCCCGGCTTCGGGCCCGCACTCGGGTCTGCCCTCAGGCCCGGCGTCAGGCCCACACTCAGGTCTGCCCTCAGGCCCGGATTCAGACCCGCACGGGGCCCTGGATTCGGGCCCAGCCTCAGACCAGCCCTTGGACCCCGGACTCGGGCCCGGCGTCAGGCCCGGACTCGGGTCGCCCCTCAGGCCCGGACACAGGCCGACCCTCGGCCCCGCCCTCGGACACGGCCTCAGGCCCGGACTCAGACCCAGCCTCAGACCGACCCTCGGGCCCCGCCTTCGGACGCGGCCTCAGGCCCGGACTCGGGCCCAGCCTCAGACCCGGACTCAGACCAGCCCTCGGACCCCGGAATCGGGCCCGAACTCGGCCCCGGACTCGGGCCCGGAATCGGGTCTGCCCTCGGACCCCGGACTCGGGCCCGGCGTCAGGCCCGGACTCGGGTCGCCCCTCAGGCCCGGACGCAGGCCGATCCTCGGCCCCGCCCTCGGACGCGGCCTCAGGCCCGGTCGATGAAGACGCTCGTCGACTTCACCCGCGCCGTCGCCCTCGCGCCCACCTCGATGCCGAGTTCCTCCACGGCCTCCCGGGTCAGCAGCGACACGACGCGGTGCGGTCCGGCCTGGATCTCCACCTGCGCGTCGACCGTGCCCAGCTTCACGCCCGTCACGATGCCGGCGAAGGAGTTCCGCGCCGAGGTGTACGGGGCCCCCTCGCCGTCGCCGCCCTCCTGCGCGACCTCCACGCAGAACGCGGCGAGGTCCGGCCCGTCGACCATCCGCCGGGTACCGTCCCGATGCGTCGGGAACCTCTCGGCGTCGGCCCACCGCCGGGCCGTGTCTACGCTGACGCCGAGCAGCCGCGCCGCCTGGCCGATCGTGTACGACTCCATGCCCGCAGCCTAAGCCCTCCCCCGGCCCGTCCCCGCAGGCCAAGGCCCCGGACCCCGCCCTGCGCAAGATCCCCGCACACCCTCCCCGCCCCCTCCGCAGAACCCCGGCGGCCCCCTTTTTTGCCCCCGCCGCAGCCCGGCACCCCTGACGCCCCCCGCCAGAGGGAAACCCCCCGCCCCCCTACTCCAGCGCCCCCGCCGCCGCCCGCGCCACCGCCTCCGCGACCATCGACAGCGCGGGCGAATCCAGCTTCCACTGCTGCCAGTACAGCGGAATCTCCAGGCTCCGCCCGGGTGCGATCACCACCAGCTCTCCCGCCGCCACCAACGGGTCCGCCTGCACCATCGGCAGCATCGCCCAGCCCAGCCCGGCGGCAGCCGCATCGCAGAACCCCTCCGACGTCGGCACGTAGTGGCGCACCGCCGAGGCCCGGGCCGCCGCGTCCCCGGTCACCACCCGGACGAACTCGTCCTGGAGCAGGTCCAGCCGGTCGAACACGACGACCGGCGCCTCCCGCAGGTCCCGCGCCACCGGCCCCCGCAGATGCCGCGCCGCGAACGCCGGGCTCGCCACCGGCAGGTACCGCACGAGCCCCAGCCTGCGCACCGTGCACCCCGCCACGGGCACCGGCTGCGAGGTGACCGCCGCCATCACGCGCCCGTCCCGCAGCAGTTCGGTCGCGTGGGCCTCGTCCTCCCGGTGCAGTTCGAAGCAGACCGGCGGGTCCTGCGGCACCCCCGTCAGCGCGGGCAGGAACCACGTGGCCAGCGAGTCCGCGTTGACCGCGATCGGCAACCGCACCGGGCCCAGGCCCTCGGCCATGCCGAGCTCGGCCCGCGCGTCGCGCTCCAGCCGGACGAGCTGCCTCGCGAACCGCACGAGGACCTCCCCCGACTCGGTCGCCCGCACGGGCTTGGTCCGCATCAGCAGCACCCGCCCGGTCCGCTGCTCCAGCGCCTTGACTCGCTGACTGACGGCCGACGGGGTCACGTGGAGGGCGGCGGCGGCCGCGTCGAAGGTGCCCTCGTCGATCACCGCGAGCAGGGTCCGTACCTGGTCCACAGGCAGCTCATCCATCACAGCAGCTAATGGTAGGTAAGAATCTTTAGCTGTACTCCTCGCCGCGCCGCTGCCTACGGTCGAAGACATGACACACGGCATCATCCCGGCGGCCCTCGCGGGCTTCGGCACCGGTCTTTCCCTCATCGTCGCCATCGGCGCCCAGAACGCCTTCGTCCTGCGCCAGGGCGTACGCCGCCAGTCGGTCCTCGCCGTGGTCGCCATCTGCGCCCTCTCGGACGCGGCCCTGATCGCCCTCGGCGTGGCCGGCGTCGGCGCGTTCGTCACCGCCTGGCCTCCCGCCCTCACCCTCGTCGGTCTCGTCGGCGGCGCCTTCCTGATCGGCTACGGAGTCCTCGCCGCCCGCCGGGTGCTGCGCCCCGACCCGGACGCCGCCCTCGCCGCGGACGCCCCCGGCGGGGCCCCGGGCTCGGCTTCCGCTTCCGCCTCCGCCCGGCGCGCCGTGCTGACCTGCCTGGCCATGACCTGGCTCAACCCGCACGTCTACCTCGACACCGTGCTGCTCCTCGGCTCCCTGGCCGCCGGCCGCGGCGACCTGCGCTGGGCCTTCGGCGCCGGCGCGGTCCTGGCGAGCCTCACGTGGTTCGGCGCGCTCGGCTACGGGGCCCGGCTGCTCAGCGGCCCGCTCGGCAGGCCCGCGGCCTGGCGGGCGCTGGACGGGCTCGTCGCAGCGACCATGGTCACGATGGGCGGCCTCCTCCTGGCCCGGGCCTGACCCCGGGCCCGAGCCGCCCCGAGGTCCACCCCATGGACGCTCCCCGAGTGGGTACGGATCACCGTGCCCACCCGCCCGTACGCCACCCCGCCCGTACGCCATCTCCCGCACCTCCAGGAGCCCCCGTGCCGGATCAGCCCCCGCCCGCTTCCCCGTACACCGACTCGGTCCGCGCCTACTACGCCGCCCAGCCCTCCCCCCTCGTGGCCGCCACCGGGATCGTGCTGGACGCCCGCGGGCGGGTCCTCGTACTCACCACCTCGTACAAGACGGAGCTGGAGCTCCCGGGCGGGACCGTGACGGACACCGAGACCCCGGAGGAGGGGCTGGCCCGCGAGCTGAAGGAGGAGCTGGACCTGAGCGTGCCGGTCGGGCGGCTGCTCGCCGTGGACTCCCGCCCGCCGGGGCCCCTCGGCCGCTCCCTCGTCGCCCACATCCACCTCGTCGGCCCGCTCACCCCCGAGCAGACCTCCGCGATCTCCTTCCCGGACGGGGAGGTCACCGAGACGCACTGGCTCACCCCGGAGGAGGCCTACGGGGCCCTGCCGGCCCGGATCGCACCCCGCCTGCGCGCCGCCCTGGCGGCCCTGAACTCCGGCTCCTTCGCGCACCTGATCGACGGGGTGCCGCAGCCCGGCTCCCCGGCCGGCTTCGACCCCGCGCGCCGCGCGGAGCTGGAGCACGCGAACGCCTACGACCCGGCCGACCACCGGGCCGCCCGCCCCAGGACCCTCACGGCGGCGAGCGTGCTGTTCACCGACTCCGCGGGCGGGGTCCTGCTGGTACGGCCCGCGTACGGCGACCCGGACCGCTGGAACCTGCCCGGCGGCGGCATCGACAGCGACCTCGGTGAGATCCCGCGCACCGCGGCCCGCCGCGAGGTCCTGGAGGAGCTCGGCCTCGACCTCGCCCCGGGCCGGCTGCTCGCCGTCAACTGGTCCCACCAGCCCGGCTTTCCGGCCCGTGTCCGCTTCCTCTACGACGGCGGCACCCTCGACGCCGCCACCCTGGACCGGATCCGCCTCCCCCGTACGGAACTCCTCGAATGGCGCACGGTCCCCCCGGCCGACCTGCGCCGATTCACCAAACCGGCCCTCCGCCGCCAGATCAAGGCCTCCCTCAAGGCCCGCGCCACGGCCACCGGCCCCCTCGAACTCCACGCGGGCCGACGGGCGGACCGGGACTGACTGCGCATCCTCACTGCGAATCCTTCCCTTACCGCGAATCCTTTTCGGGCCTCCCCGTCTCTTGTCCGTGTACCGGCCGAACGGGCCGGTGGGACCTGGAGGAGACACCCATGATGATCACCGGACTCGTCGTGATCGGAGCCCTGCTCGTGGGCGCGTGCAGCTGGCACCTGATGCGGCGGTACAAGAGCCGGACCTGACCGGAGCCGGACCAACAGGAGCGACAGGGCCCACAGGAACGACAGGAACGAGCAGCGCATGAACCAACGCTTCCGCTGGCCGGACGAGCGGCTGATCAGGGCGGCCCAGGACGGCGACGTCACGTCGCTCACCACCGTCGTCATGGAATCGCAGCCCCACGTCCGCAAGTTCGCCCTGTCGCTCTGCGCCTCGCCCCAGGACGCGGAGGACGCGGCACAGGAGGCGCTGATCATCCTCTACCGGAAGATCGGCACCCTGCGGGCCACGGGCGCCCTCGCCTCCTGGATGTTCCGGATCGTGCGCAACGAGTGCCTGCGGCAGCTGCGGCAGTTGCCGCAGCTGCGGCCGGCCGGCCCGCGGAGCGACGGTGCCCCGGAGCATCCGGCGGACGCGGAACCGTCCGCCGAGGACTCCGTACTGCACAGGCTGGAGGCGGAGCGGGTCGCGGCCGCGATCGGCGCCCTTCCCCGCGAGCAGCGGCAGGTCCTGATCCTGCGGGACGTCCAGGGCCTGCCCGGCAGGACCGTCGCCGACGCGCTCGGCCTGAGCACCACCGCGATGAAGTCACGCCTGCACCGAGCACGCACGGCCCTGCGGCACTCGCTGGCAGCGGTCGACCGACCGAGCGACCACCCGATCGAAGGAGACCCACGACGATGAACACCCTGAAGTCCGCACCTTCGCCGCCGCCCCCGATGAACTTCGCCAGCAGCTCCGTCCCGCGCCACCTGGCGCGCGGCGCCATCGGCTTCGGGCTGATCATCGGGGCGATCGCCCTGGTGCCTGCCGTCGGCCCGTTCTCCCTGCTGGCGGCCCCCCTGGCCCTCATCGCCTTCCGGGGCTGCCCCACGTGCTGGATGGTGGGCCTGGCCCAGACCCTCTCCCGCGGCCGCCTGGAGCGCCGGTGCACGGACGACACCTGCACCCTCGCCAAGGCACCCGCGGCCCACAAGCCGGCCTGAGGCGGGCGACACAGGGCAACGCGGGAATCCGGGTACGGAAAAGGCCGTCCTCCCATGGATGAGAGAACGGCCTCCGACCTGCGTGAAGCATGGTCGGGACGACAGGATTTGAACCTGCGACCCCTTGACCCCCAGTCAAGTGCGCTACCAAGCTGCGCCACGTCCCGATACGCGTTGACCTGGGGTTTCCCCTGGTTGAACGCGCAGGAGAACGATACCGCACTTCGGGCGGTGGTCGCGCGCACCTTTCTTCGGGGCGGTGGGCCGGGGCCGCGGGCCGGGGCGAGGACCGGGCGAGCCGGTGGTTGACCTCAAGCGCACTTGAGGTTGCAGGATCGGGCCATGACACGGACAGCAGCCGCGGACGCCCGGTTCCGCTACGAAGACCTGGGCCCGCTCATGGCCCTCATGACCGGGGCCGAGAAGCACGGCCCCGCCGCCACCTCCACGCTCGACGCGCTGTGGGTGCTCTACGACCGGATCCTGCGCGTGGGGCCCGGCACCGCCGGGGATCCGGGGCGGGACCGGTTCCTCCTGTCCAAGGGGCACGGGCCGATGGCGTACTACGCCGTCCTCGCCGCCAAGGGCTTCTTCCCGGTCGGCTGGCTCAGCGGGTTCGGCGCGTACGACTCGCCCCTCGGGCACCACCCGGACCGGACCCTGATCCCCGGGGTGGAGATCGGCAGCGGCTCCCTCGGGCACGGGCTGCCGCTCGCCGTGGGGAGCGCGCTCGGGCTGCGGGCCCAGGGGCTCACCGACCCGGCCGTGTGGGTGCTGATCGGGGACGCCGAGCTGGACGAGGGAAGCAACCACGAGGCGATCGCGTACGCCGGCTCCGCCGGTCTGGAGCGGTTGCACACGATCGTGATCGACAACGACTCCGCGACCCACGGCTGGCGGGGCGGCATCGCCTCCCGCTTCGAGGCCGCCGGCTGGGACGCGGTCGCGGTGGACGGCCGGGACCACGCGGCGCTGCACACGGCGTACACCACGCCCCACCCGGGCCGGCCGCTCGCCGTGGTCGCCCGGGTCGAGAAGAAGAACTGACCGAGCAGTAGAGAACAGCAGTAGAGATCTCCGAGGGGGAGACATGGACACCATGCGCGAACGATTCGTCTCGGTCACATCGCGGGCACTCGACGAGGACCCC
The DNA here is from genome assembly GCF_024213195.1 of Streptomyces sp. TBY4. Classification (GTDB taxonomy): domain Bacteria; phylum Actinomycetota; class Actinomycetes; order Streptomycetales; family Streptomycetaceae; genus Streptomyces. Next base: position 527,886 of record NZ_JANAVF010000001.1, read on the forward strand.
CGGCTGGCCGTCGTGCTGGCCGAGATCACCATGGACGGCTTCCGGCCCGCACAGGACCGCCATCCGGACCGGGTGGTCAACGTGGGCATCCGCGAGCAGCTGCTGATCGGCGTCGGCGGCGGCCTGGCCCTCACGGGGCTGCGCCCGGTGGTGCACACCTTCGCCAGCTTCCTCGTGGAGCGGCCCTTCGAGCAGGTCAAGCTGGACTTCGGGCACCAGGGCACGGGCGGGGTCCTGGTCAGCGCGAGCGCGAGCTACGACTGGCCGGCCGGCGGGTTCACCCACATGGCGCCGGGCGACGTGGCCCTGCTGGACACCCTGGACGGCTGGACCGTGCACGTCCCGGGCCACCCGGACGAGGCCGAGGCACTGCTGCGGCACGCCTACGCCGCCGGGGACGACAAGGTCTACGTCCGGCTCTCCGAGCAGTCGAACACGGCGGCCCGCCCCGTCGCCGGACTGGGTTTCCAGACCGTACGGGAGGGCCGTGGCGGCGTCGTCGTCGCCGTCGGGCCCCTGCTCGACAACGTCCTCGCGGCGACCGAGGGCATGGATGTGAGCGTGCTCTACGCGCCGACCGTACGGCCCTTCGACGACGCGGCGCTGCGCGCTGCCGTCGGGCACGGCCCGGCCGACGTGGTGCTGGTCGAGCCGTACCTCGCCGGGACCTCCACGGCCGCCGCGAACCGGGCACTGGAAGCGGTCCCGCACCGGGTGCTCGGCCTCGGCGTCGGCCGCGCCGAGCTGCGCCGCTACGGCACCATCGACGAGCACACGGCGGCGCACGGACTGGACCCGGCCGCGCTGCGCGCGCGGATCGCCGCCTTCACTCCGCGGTGACCGGCCCCCCGGGCCCGCGGCGGTCCAGCTCCGGATGGGCCGCCGCCAGGCGCTTGGGGGCCGCCTGGCACCAGGAGTCGGTCAGGATCGAGCGCAGCTCCGCCGCGTCCTCCACCGCCGCCAGCCGGACCCGGAGCCACGCGTAGTTGTCGTCGTGGCCGGGCCGTATGAAGAACTTCTCCGGCTCCGCCGCGATCAGCTCCTCGCGGTCCTCCCGGGGACACTTCACCCCGATCGAGGTGTCGTCGTCGGCGAGCGCGGCGAAGATCTTCCCGCTGTTCCCACTGCTCCCGCCGGTCCCGCTCTTGCCGTTCGCCGCGCCGCCCACCCTGAAGGTGGGCATGCCCCAGGCCAGTTTCTCGCTGCTGCCCGGGAGCGACAGCGCGATCCTCCGGACGTCCTCCGCCGTCGTGCCCATCCCCCGACTCCTCTCCGGTACGCGCAAGGTGCCTCGTCTCCGACGGTAGACCCGGGCACTGACATTCACCCCCGGGCCGCGCGGTCCTCCCGGTCGTGCAGCAGCTCCACCAGCTCCGCCGCCAGCGCCTTCACCTGCGCGAGCCCCGCCAGCCCCCAGCGCCTGGGCACCACGTCCACCGCGCACACCGTCCCCAGGACGATCCCGCGCCGGTCGGTCAGCGGCGCGCCCGCGTAGGACCGCACCCCGCTCTCGTCCACGACGGCGTTGCCCGCGAAGCGCGCGAAGTCCCGTACGTCCTCCAGCACCAGCGCGCGCCGCCGTACCACCACGTGCGGGCAGTACCCGTGGTCCCTGGGGAGCGCCCGCGCCGGATAGCCGCTCGCCGGGGCGTCGGGCGCGTGGTGCAGCCCGGCGAAGAACTGCCGTTCCTCGCTGATGAAGTTGACACCGCTGTACGGCGCCGCGAGCTCGTCCGCGACCCGGCGCGCGAACGCGTCCAGCTCACCGTCCGTCCGCTCCCCCAGCCCCAGTTCACGCAGCCGCAGCACGCGGGCGGGCGCCTCCCGGTCCACCGGTGTGAGCAGCAGGTGTCCGGTCGATTCGTAGTAGGTCATGGTGTCTCCCCCACATCACGTCTGGTACTTGGTGTCGAGCAAGTGGTGGACCAGGGCTGCCAGCACCCCCGTTCCGGAGCTCGGCAGGCGGGCGTCGCAGCGCACCACGGGCACCTGCGGGCCGAGCCCCATGGCGTCCCGCACCTCGCCGGGCGTGTAGCGGTGCCCACCGTCGAACTCGTTGACGGCGACGATGAAGCCGACCCCCCGCCGCTCGAAGAAGTCCACGGCGGGGAAGCAGTCGGCGAGGCGGCGCGTGTCGGCGAGCACCACCGCCCCCAGTGCGCCCGCGCACAGCTCCTCCCAGAGGAACCAGAACCGCTGCTGGCCGGGGGTGCCGAAGAGGTAGAGCACGTGCCGCTCGGCCAGGGTGATGCGGCCGAAGTCCAGCGCCACGGTCGTGGTCGTCTTCGCCTCGACCCCGTCGAGCGCGTCGGCGGCCTCGCTCAGCCCGCTCAGCAGCTCCTCCGTGCTCAGCGGCTCGATCTCGCTCACCGCGCCCACGAAGGTGGTCTTGCCCGCCCCGAACCCGCCCGCGACCAGGATCTTCAAGGTCGCGGAGGATTCGCCGGCGGCCGGGTCAGAGCCGTTTGCGCAGGCCATCGAGCACCGCCCGGAGCAGGGACTGGTCGTCGTCGGCGAAGGAACCGCCGGTGGGGAAGCACGGTGCCCGCACCGTCACGGCCCCGTGTTCCATCAGATCGCCGAGGACGACCTTGACCACCACCGCAGGCAGCCCGAGGTGGCCCGCCACCTCGGCGACGGTGACCGCCGCCGAGCCGGCGCACAGCCGCAGCGCGAGGGCGTGCTCGGCACCGAGGGGCGCGCGCGGGCGCACTCCGGTGGCCGTCACCAGCGACAGCAGGTCGAGGGAGACGGACGGTCGCGTCCGCCCGCCGCTCGCGGTGTACGGCCGGATGACCCGGCCCGCGGAATCGTCCAGCCACGGCGCATCGCGCGGTCCCCCCGGTGCCGTTGCCCCCCTCGCGCGGCCCCTCATCGCTCCACGTCGGCAGCGGGCCGCCGCGGCGGGGCCGCCAGGTACGGGCGGACGCTCTTGACCAGCATGGCCATCTCGTAGCCGAGCACGCCCGCGTCGGCCTCCCGGTCGGCCAGTACGGCCAGGCAGGTGCCGGAGCCGGCCGCCGAGACGAAGACGAGGGCGGTGTCGAGCTCGACCACCACCTGCCGGACCTCGGCTCCTTCCGCGAACCGGGACCCGGCGCTGCGGCCGAGGGCGTACAGCCCGGAGGCCAGGGCCGCCAAGTGGTCGGCGCTGTCCGCATCGAGTCCGTGCACGCAGGTGACGAGCCCGTCGGCGGTCAGCAGGACCGCGCTGCGCGTGTACGGGACCCGCTGGACCAGGCCGCTGAGCAGCCAGTCGAGGTCCGAGAGCCGCGTGGTCGTCGTACTGGTCGTGGTCGCCGCTTCGCCGCCCATGGGGGTGCGCTCCTTAGCTGTCGGGTGATGGGGTGAGGGGCCGGAGGCCGGGGTCACGTCCGGTGCTCCGACTGGGCGAGGCCGAAGCCCCGCTGGAAGGCGGCCATCAGGCCGGGGTCGTGGACGGGCCCCTCCGCGGCCCCGGCCCCGCCGGCGCCTCCCGGCCGGGGTGCGGGGGCCTCGCGCAGCTGGGGCGCGAGGTGCTCCTGGGCCCGCCGCCGGGGCAGCGGCGGCCGCTCTCCGCCGTCCCGGGCGGCCGGCACGGACGGGGCGGGCGCGGCGACGGCGGGGGTGGCAACCACAGGTGCCACAGGCGCTACGAGTACCACCGGTACCGCCGGCGCCACAGGCGCCACGACCGTGGACGCCATCACCACCGTTTCCGTACCCGCGGGTTCCGTACGGGGCCCCGTGCCCGGCAGGGGCACCCGTACGGGCTCCAGCAGCGGCGCGCCGGCCCCCTCGCCGGTCCCCCAGGAGGTGGCCCGGGAGCCGCCCAGGGCGTCGGCCGCGCTCGGCGCCCCGGCTCCCAGCAGCTCCTGGGGCAGGACCAGTACGGCGAGCACGCCACCGTAGATGTTCGACTTGAGCTCGACGGCGATCCCGTGCCTGCGCGCCAGCGCCGAGACGACGAACAGGCCGATCCGCCCGTCGGCCAGCAGGTGCCGCACGCTGATCTGGTCGGGGTCCGCGAGGAGGGCGTTCATCCGGTGCGCCTCCTCGGGCGGCATGCCGAGCCCCCGGTCCTCCACTTCGACCGCGATCCCGGCCGTGACCCGCTCCGCCCGCACCACGACGTCGGTGTCGGGGGCGGAGAACACGGTGGCGTTCTCCACGAGTTCGGCGAGCAGGTGCACCACGTCGGCGACGGCGTGGCCGCGTACGGAACCCCCCGCGGGGGGCACCACCTTGACCCGGGTGTACTGCTCGACCTCCGCGACCGAGGAGCGCAGTACCTCGCTCAGGTCGACGGGCCGGGTCCACTGGCGGCGCGAGGCCGCCCCGCCGAGCACCGCGAGGTTCTCCGCGTGGCGCCGGATCCGGGTGGCGAGGTGGTCGACCTGGAAGAGCTCCTTGAGCAGGTCCGGGTCCTCGACCGTGTCCTCCAGGTCGTCCAGCAGCGAGATCTCGCGGTGCACGAGGGACTGGAGGCGGCGCGCGAGGTTGACGAAGACCTCGACCTTGCGGTCGCTGTCGGAGGGCGTGACGGGCCCGCCGAGGCGGACCAGGGTCGCGTGGGCCTGTTCGCGGGCGCCGCGCAGCTCCTGGGCGAGCAGCCAGAACTCGTCGATCCCCGCCGTCTCGGGGCCGAAGGACGGCGCGGCCGACCCGCCGCGCACCGGGCGGGCGGGCAGCTCGCCGCGCTCCAGCCGGTCGGCTGTGGTGTGCAGCTCCTGGCGGCCGCGGACGCTGGAGCGGCGCAGCGCCTCGCAGCGGTCGCGGACGGTCTTGGCCGCGCGCTGGGCCCCGAGCAGGGCGGCCGCGAGCGCGCCCGCGAAGAGCAGGGCGCAGCCGCCGAGCACCGGCCACAGCCGGGGGTCGCGGGCGCCCGCGCCGCCGCCGAGCTGGAGCGCGAAGATCACCGCGGCGGCGCCGCTGAGCCCGGCTGCGAGCGTGGGCAGCAGGGCGGCGCGGATCAGCTGGGGCCGTATCTGCCGGCCGGGACCGGTGACGGCATGTCTCGACGGGGCGTGGCGGGCGGCGCGGAGTCCGGACATCGACGTCCTCGGTATGTGGGGCCCGGCCCCCGGGCTTCCCGGGATCCGGTGTTGATCACCGGATACCCACGCTAGACCGCACGCTCCGCCCCAGGACGGCCAGTTGGGGAACTTCGCCCGGGTGCTTCCCGCTCCCGATGGAGCGCTCGTACGACAGCCCGAATGCGCCGGGAGCGCGCACCACCCGGCGCCCCGCGGGCACGCGCCGTCCCCCGGAGCTCCCGCCCGCACCTCACCCCCCCTCCTGCCCCGCCCACGGCGCCCGAAGACCGCGGAGCCGCTTGTTCGACTTCGGCATATGCAACTCAAATCAAAGAATTATCTAGGTAGATGCGGCATTAAAGTACTGCTAGAGTCCGCATGCGCTGCTCATGACCGAGCGGCGAACCGGCCGAGCCCGTACCCCTGGTCTGCCCTGAGCGGCGTACATCCGCGAGGCAAGCGCCCGTTGTGATGCCGTGACAGCTCCGCACCGACGACTCCCGTGCCGCGCCGCCCAGCCGATCGTCCACGGCCACGGCCTCCGCCCTTGCTCATCACCAGTCACCAACCACCCATCCCATGGGGAGAGCCACATGACCGCAGGACTTCTGCGCCGCTTCGCCGCGGGCAGGACGCTGATCCTGGGCGCCGTACTGGCCCTGGCCGTACCGGGAACCGCCTACGCCAACACCGTGGGCGTGACCGTGAAGACCCCCGGGGCCACCAGCGGCCCCTCCACCTCCAGCTCCGAGATATCCACCCACGCGGACTGTTCGAGCGGCCTGATCTCCGGCGGCGGGATCACCCAGGCCCTCGGCACGGGGGCGGTGAACGGCAACCACGTCAACGGCACCTCGCCCAGCTCCGACGGCAGCACCGAGTACCTCGGCTCCACCGGCGTCGTCGGAACCGACGTGACGCACTGGCTCGGCATCGGCGGAAGCGGGGGCCAGGTGAACGCCGGCTTCTCCAGCACCCCCTACGCGATGTGCTTCACCAGCAACCTGATCAACCACACCCAGGTGGTCATGAACAAGGCCAACACCCCCACCACCGGCTCGACGGTGGGCCTCGTCACGGCGACCTGCCCGGCCAACACCCGCCTGCTCGGCGGCGGGGCGCGCACCACCCCCGGCAACACCGGCTCCTTCAAGCCGATCGCCGCCTTCCCCACCTTCAACAACTCCGCCCACAGCTACGGCGCTAAGGCCGCGGCCGACGGGGAGACCAACCCCGACTCCTGGTCCGCCGTCGGGTGGGACAACAACAGCAACGCCGCCAACCAGACCTTCGCCTACGCGATCTGCAGCGGGAGCGGCATCAACGTCAGCGGCGTCAACGTGAAGGTCCGCTTCAGCGAGGTGAGCGGCCCGACCACGGGCAGTACGGGCCTGAAGGCCACGGTCACCTGCGGTGGCGGGGACGGGAAGCTGGTCAGCGGGGGCGCCGCCATCAGCGGGGGCAACGTCACCACCACCAACTTCACGGGACCGGCCTCGGGCGGCGACCACCTCAACGGCAGCTACCCCAGCGACTCCAGCGCCAATCCCGTGAGTGACGGGGCCACCACGGCGGCGTCCTGGACGGCCTTCACCCACACCGGTGGGGCGAACTCACCGAACACCAAGACCGACGTCTGGGCGCTCTGTGCCGACGACGGCGTCTGAGTCACCGGCGCCACCACGCGTTCCACCCGTTCCACCCGCACAACGCCGCATCCGAACGACGACCGCTCTCACGCCACGTCCGCCGCGCGTTGACACCAGAAAGACGGACAACCGATGAACAAGAAGTCCCTGCGCCATTCCGTCCTGGCGAAGGCGCTGGTCCCCGGCGCTCTGATCGCCCTGACGGTCCCGGAAATCGCCTACGCCGACGTCGCGGGCGTCACCGTGACGGTCCCCGAAGCCACGATGGGCCCCGCGACCACCTTCACCGGTGTCTCCTCCCGCGCCGACTGCGCCGACGGACTCGTCTCCGGCGGCGGGGTCAACCAGACGATCGGCACCGACAGCACGCGCAACGGCAACCACGTGCTGGGCATGGCTCCCAGCCCCGACGGCCTCACCGAGTACACCGAGTCGCCCGGGGTGGTCGCCGCCGACGTCAGGCACTGGCTCGCGTTCGGCGGCAGCGGGGGCAACGCCGGCCCCGCCTTCTCCACCACTGCGTACGCGGTCTGCCTCTCCACCCCGCGGATCAGGCACACCCAGGTCGTCATGAACCAGAAGGCCGGGCCCACCGCCCCGCAATCGTCCGAGGTGGTCGTGGCGACCTGCCCTGCCGGCACGATGCTGCTCGGCGGCGGTGTGCGGAACACTCCCGCCAGCGTCGGCAGCCTCAAGCCGGTCGGCAGCTTCCCCACCTTCAACGACGCCGCGCACGACTTCGGCCGGAAGCCTGCTGCCGAGGGTGAGGTCAACCCCGACTCCTGGACCGCGGTCGGGGGGATCGGCGGCGGACACGGCAACAACGGGAACACGACGTTCGCCTACGCGATCTGTACCGGTGACCGCGTCAACGTCAGGGGCATGTCCACCAAGGTCCACTTCCGCGAGGTGACCGGCCCGACGGGACCCGGTACCGGCCGGACGGCGACCGTCGGCTGCGCCGACGACAACGGACAGGACCGGAGTGGGCGCGGCCGTCACGGAGAACAGGGCGACAAGAGCCTCCTGATCAGCGGCGGTGCCGCCGCCAGCGGGGGCGACGTGACGACGAAGGGCTTCACCAAGGCCGGCTCGGGCGGAACCCACTTGAACGGAAGCTTCCCCAGCGACTCCGACGGCAACCCGGTCGGCAACGGATCCACCACGGCCGCATCCTGGACGGCCAACATCCACGCCGGGGGATCGCCCTCTCCGAACACCTACACCGACGTCTGGGCGCTCTGCCTGGACCTGCGCGGCCACAGGCAGTAGCCCCCGGCACCAGCACTGAGCGGGACCGCCACACCCGGGCGGTCCCGCTCCCTCACGTTCCGGGCCTACGGGCTACGGGCTAGGAGCCCACCGCCTCCGACTCCTCGCGGGTGACGGCCGCCGGCTGCTGCGCGGCCGCAGCAGGACGGGCCGCCGTCGCCGTGACCGGCGGGGGCGGCGAGCCCGCGGCCACGAAGGGGCGCCACCAGGGCGCGCTCGGCGCGTCGGCCGCACCCGGCTCGAAGGGCTGCCCCGGCACGGGCAGCGCGATGGCCGCCCCGGCGACCTCGGCGGCCGTCACCGTGCCCTCGCCCGGCTCGTCCCACGGGTGCGGGGCCAGGTTGAAGGTGCCCCAGTGGATCGGCAGCATCGTGCCGCGGGCCACGCCGCCCTGGAGGTCCAGGTGGGCGCGTACGCCCTCCTCGGGGGTCATGTGGATGTCGGTCCAGAACTCCGAGTAGGCCCCGATCTGGATCATCGTGGCGTCGAAGGGCCCGTGCGCCGCGCCGATCTCCTTGAAGCCGGGGAAGTAGCCGGTGTCCCCGCTGTGGTAGATCCGGTGCTGGTCGCCCGCGACGACCCAGGAGGCCCACAGGGTGAACTGCTGGTTGCGCAGGCCGCGGCCGCAGAAGTGCTGGGCCGGGGTGGCGGTGAACGTGAGCCCCGCGACCTCGGCGCTCTCGTTCCAGTCGAGCTCGCGCAGCCGGCTCGCCGGGACTCCCCAGCGCTCCAGGTGCGCGCCGACGCCCAGCGGCACCGCGAAGACCGTGTCCGTACCGGCCAGGGCCTTGATGGTCGGCAGGTCGAGGTGGTCGTAGTGGTCGTGGGAGATCACCACCACGTCCACGTCGCCCAGCGAGGCCAGCGGTACGGGCACCGGGTGCAGCCGCTTGGGCCCCGCGAAGGGGAAGGGGGAACACCGGTCGCCCCAGACGGGGTCGAAGAGCACCCGGCGTCCGTCGATCTCGGCGAGCACGCTCGAATGCCCCATCCAGGTCAGCCGCAGGCCGCTGACCGGGGGCTTCGACAGCTCCGCCAGGGTCGTCGGGTAGACCGGGATGGGGGCTCCGGGGCTACGCCGGATCCGCTGTTCCTTGTGGAAGTAGATCTTGGCGAACTCGGCCATGGACCCGGAGGGTCTGGTCTTGGTCCCGGCCGGGTTCTGGAAGACCCCGTCGGCGAAGTGCGGCGACCGCAGGATCCGCTCCAGCCGGGCACCGGAGGGGTCCGCGCCGAAGGCTTCGGGCCGCAGTGCGCGCAGCCGTGGACGCAGGGGACGGGAGCCGGTCAAGGCGCCTCCAGTGTGGGGGGTGCGAACAGGGCGTTCTCATGATTACCACCATCCCAACGCGTGACACTCCCCAAGGATTCCGTCGCGCCCCTCCGAACGTGCCCGGCCCCCTCCGCGTCCTCCCCCTGACCGCCCTCCTACGCCCTCCTACGCCCTTACAGCGGCAGCAGGTCCGGCCGCTTCGGCTCCACGTGGTCCCCCGAGGACTCCCCGCGCAGCCGCCGGCCGATCCACGGCACGAGGTGCTCGCGCGCCCAGTGGATGTTGTCGCGGGTGGTGTCCACCGACCCGCGCGGCCGCATCGGCGGCCAGGGCTGGTCCGGATCGGCCGGCGTGTCGAGGCCGAGCACCTGGGCGGCGCGCAGGGCGACCCTGGTGTGCCCCTCGGGCGAGAGGTGCAGCCGGTCGTCGTCCCAGGCCCGCCGGTCCTGTACGGACTTCAGCGACCAGAGGTCGAGCACGGGGCACTCGTACCGGTCCGCGATCGACCGGACGTGCGCGCTGAACGTCGCGATCTTGCCCCGCATGTGCCTGAGGACCGGCACGTCGCGCGTGTCGAACCCGGTGGTGATCACGACCAGGCCGACGGATCCGGTGAGGTCGCGCACGGCCGCCTCGTACCGTTCGGCCACGTCGTCCGGATCGCTGCCGGGCCGGATGATGTCGTTGCCGCCCGCGCAGAAGGTCACCAGGTCGGGCGCGAGCTCCTTGGCCCGGGGCACCTGCTCGGACACGATCTGGTCCAGCAGCCGGCCCCGTACGGCCAGGTTCGCGTAGCGGAACCCCCCGGATGCCGCGTGCTCGCCGGGCCCGCCCGGTCCGCCGGAATCGCCCGAGTGCTCGTGCCGCTCCTCGCACCGATCGGCCAGCAGGACGGCCAGCCGGTCCGCCCACCCGAGGAAGGCGTCCCCCGGTCCCGGGTCACCCACGCCCTCGGTGAAACTGTCCCCGAGCGCCGCGTACGAGCCAATGGTCTTGATGTTGGATGTCGTCGTCGCTGCCACGGGACCCCATACTTCACCTCGGATCATGACCTACGCGACCGTAGCCAGGGCCTCACGTACCGTGATCTTCACCACCCCGCACCCCGGGAATAGGCCGCCCTCGTCCGTCGAGTCGGTTGTTCAGTCGATGACGGCGGTCGCTTCGATCTCGACCAGGTGCTCGGGTACGTCCAGTGCCGCGACGCCCAGCAGCGAGGCGGGCGGGACCGGTGTGACACCCAGCTTCGCGGCCGCCCGGCCGATCCCCTCCATCAGCAGGGGCATCTTGTCGGGGGTCCAGTCGACGACGTAGACGGTCAACTTCGCCACGTCGCCGAAAGAGGCCCCGACCCCGGCAAGGGCGATACCGACATTGAGGTAGCACTGCTCGACCTGAGCGGCGAGGTCGCCCGAACCGACCGTGACGCCGTCGGCGCGCCAGGCGACCTGGCCGGCGATGAACACCAGCTTCGATCCGGTCGCGATCGACACCTGCCGGTAGGCGTCGATCTCCGGCAGGCCCTTGGGGTTCACGAGGGTGATGGCCATGCTGTCCGCCTCCAGGTTCACGCTCTCTTGTGGTTACTCGGGAACCGTAGGAGAGTGGCCCCTGACATGGAAGAACGCACTTTTCGGTGACTGGGGAACCAGATGGTGACCAAGCAGGTCACGGGCTCGCCCGACGATGCGGACCTGAGGCGGGCGGACACGCTGGGGCGTGAGATCTTCTCGGACGTCGCCAACAAGTGGGCGCTCCTGATCATCGAGGCCCTCGGGGAGCGGACCCTGCGCTTCAGCACGTTGCGCGACGAGGTCGAGGGCATCAGCCAAAAGATGCTGACGCAGAACCTGCGGATGCTGGAGCGGTACGGACTGCTCGAGCGGACCGTCCACCCCGTCGTGCCGCCCCGCGTCGAGTACACCCTCACCGAGCCGGGCCAGGCCCTGCGGGCGACGATCGACGGACTCTGCGACTGGACGCACCGCTACTTCGGTCACATCGAGGCCTCCCGCCGCCGCTTCGACGCCTGACGGAACCGGCCCTGGCGGCGGCCGGCCGCGATCACTCCACGGCAGCATCGAGGAGAATCTGTGCCAGCTCGCGCGGCTGGGAGAACATCGGCCAATGACCGGTGTCCATCGTGGCCAGCCGCCAGCGCTTGCTGTTCAGCAGCTCCGCCACATCAGCGTCGGGCTCGGCGTCCTCGGGCTCGGTCCCCGGCATCACGCACAGGACGTACGTCGCCGGAAGTTCACCGAGCGGCCTCGCCAGCGCAGCGGGCTCGGTCAGCGTGGCACCGGGGTGAGGCGTCGAGCCGCGCACGAGGCGTGCGATCTGCTCATCGGTGAGACCTTCGCCGTCGTAGTGGGAAGCCGGCGCGAGCGGCCAGAACCCCCCGTTCTCGGCGATCGACGCCTCCACTGCCACCCCGCCGTCCGGCCAGGCCGAGACGAACGACTTGCCGTCGGTCGGAACACTCGAGTCGACGAACACCACGCGGGCCAGCCGGTCACCGATCCGCTCCGCGGCCTGACCGACCGGGATGCCCGAGTAGCTGTGACCCACCAGGACAACGTCGCGCAGATCCTGGCGTTCCACCTCGGCAACGATGTCCTCGACATGAGTCGCCTGCCCCGCTGGTACACCCCGCTTGTCAGCGAGACCGGACAGCGTCAACGGATGGACACCGTGACCGCCCGCCCGCAGATACGGCACCACGTCGCCCCACGCCCACGCCCCGAGCCGCGCACCTGCAACCAGCACGAAATTCACCATGCCCGCACCGTAACCGGGCGGCCTGACGATCTTCCAGAAAATACTTTCGACGCAAGCAGCAGGGGTTCTCCGTGAGGGCGTCAGCGGCCCAACACCCTCGCGAGTGGTGGACATCGAGGCGGCGGATAGTGTGACGCGGTGGATCCGCACGATTTTCAGCGGATAGGTGTGGATAGGTGCAGAGGGGCGAAAATGCTGGACACCGTACGTCGGAACGGGTCGTGGGGGCGGGCGGCGGGCGTCATCGTCGCGGCGTTGACGATCAGCGCAGGCACGGTGATGCCGGCAGCCGCCGATACCGATCCGCAGGGCTACCTCACGAAAATGAAAGCCCAGGAGATGTGGAAGGTCGCGGACGGCAGCGGCATCACGGTCGCCGTCATCGACAGCGGCGTCAAGGACGTCTCGAACTGGAAGAGCGAATCCGTCCTTCCAGGAGTGTCCTACATCGAACCACCCTTCGAACGCCCGGACATCACGTACCCGCCGCACGAGGACTTCGTCGGGCACGGGACCACCATGACCGCGGCGATCGTCGGTGACGGCTCGTCCGGCGGCCCCAAGGGCCTGGCTCCCGGCGCCAAGGTGCTGCCCATCCGCACCAGCGTCGGTACGCCCATGGCCTTCGCCGTGGCGTCCGAAGCAGCCAAGGGACTCCGGTACGCGGCCGACAACGGAGCCCAGGTCATCAACCTCTCCATCGGCGTGACTCCGGACTGGCCGATGGACAAGATCAAGCCGGCCGTCGAGTACGCCCAGAGCAAGGGCGCGCTCATCTTCGCCGCCATGGGCAACGCGGGTGAGGGCAAGAACTGGAGCAACGCGATCGCCGCCCTTCCCGGAGTCATCGGCGTAGGAGCCGTCGACGAGAGCGGTAAGGCCATGCCGTTCAGCTCCCACGGGCCCGACACGGACCTGGTCTCCGTCGGAAGCAAGGTCCAGATCCGCTGTACCGACAACAAGGGCTGGTGCATGGGGAACGGCGGCACCTCGTACGCGACAAGTCTGGCCTCCGCCTCCGCCGCGCTGGTCTGGTCGGCTCACCCCGACTGGACCGCGAACCAGGTGGCCCGGGTCCTTATCCAGACCGCCGGCGCCCCCGTCGACGGCTCCAAGCGCAGTGACTGGATCGGCTACGGAGTCGCCCGTCCCCGCAAGGTGCTGCTCGACCGCGAGGGAGACCCGGGGGCTGCTGACGTCGACCCCCTGGCCGCCCCGACCTCCGCGAAGACCCCCGTCCCCAGCACCGACCCGACAGCCGCGGTGCCGCCCCGGACGGAAGCGGCAGGCGCCGGGTCCGGCCCCACCTGGCAGTGGCCGGCGATCGGAACCGCCGTGGCCGTGGGCCTCGGCCTCGCCGTCACAGTGATCGTCAAGCGCCGCCGAGGCCGGCCTTCCGGGCTCGCCTGACCGCCGGCACACCGCGTCCAAGCGCGATCGCCGCCCGGCCGGAGCCGAGCACTTCAGCGCCTGGCGGTGCCGCTGGTCCTGCCGGGCGCCGCCGTAGTTCCCCACGAGGTGCGGGTGCCTGCCCAGCTCGGGGTAGGCGTGGGCCGGGCAGCATCTCGCCTTGCATGCAGACCTGGATGCCGATGCCCTCGGTCTGCCGGAGGACCTCCTGGAGTACGTCGAAGCCGTGCCCGCTGACCAGGAGGAAAAGGCCGCGGACGGTGCGAAAAAGCCTACGAACGCGGCGGCAAGGACTCTCGACGGCTGCGGAGAGGTGGCAGTCCATGGCCGCTGATCTGTCGAAGGTGGAAGAGCGTTACCGGGAGACGGTTCAGAAGATCACCCTCGGGCAGAACTGGCTCGGGTTCAGCGTTGAGGCTGCCCACACGAAGTTTGCGACGACCCGGCGTAGTACAGGTCCGCTCGGACGGAGGCGCAGGCGGTGGCCAAGATCCTGACGGATGCTCACGCCGGCTTCACCGAGCTGAAGAAGAAGGTCGAATCAGCGCGGGACGACGCGGTGGCCGCGGGCATGGCGGTATCGGGGGCGGGACGTGCGACCTTCGACTTCACGCGGGTCGAGGACCCGGCACAGGCACGGGTCCTGCGGCGCGACCCGGACCTCAAGAGCGTGGAGGAGTCCTGGACCGCGCACGTTGCTGCGGCGGTGCGGGCCGTGGACGAGTTCGACAAGGCCGTCAAGCAGGCGCTCGAAGCCGTTGTCGTGGACGGGAACATCCTCGACGGCACCATCGGCGGGTTCAACGGCTCCGCCAGGGGATCAACGAGGCGATGGACAAGATGGAGCAAGCACAGCGCAACGGGGAGAACGTTCCGCAGATCCGGAACCGGAGGTGACCCGGGGACAGTGGGGCTGTCTGGTCGCCCCCCTGGCTGGTCTGGCGACCGGTGCACTCGGGTCGGTACTGCTGGCGGCCGCCTGGCGGGCCTGCGAAGTGGGAGTCAACGGCGCGGCCAACGGGCTCGCGCTGATCGTCTACGGAGCCCTGCTCTCAGCCATCGCGGCTGCGTGGTGGGGGGTGCTCATCGGGTACGTGGGGCGCTGGAACCTCGCGGTCGCCGCCCTGGGCGGTGTGATGGGCACCGCGGTCATGGTGTGGATCTTCGTGGCTCTCCTGCAGGTCCCCAACGGATACCGCTGCTGACGAGGGACCTGGACCGCGTGGGCATACGGCCGGGGCCGTGCCGCCGAGCAGGGCCTCGCGGACGTGTTCCTGGATGGGCCGGGTCTCCCGCTGGGAGTACTTGGCGTACGGCTTGGCCTCCTTGTCCGTGCGGTAGCCGAGGCATCACGGTCGTTCCCTGCTGAGGGTGTCTCGAACGGCTCGATCCACCACCGCTTCACCGACCGGCGGGGCCTCCTCGTCGCAGCCCAGGACCGCTTCCCGGCCCAGATCGAGGACGCATTCTTGTCCCGCACGGCAGAGGTGTGGGACGTCACCGACCGCGACATCCTCCTGCGGACCGAGAGTTCGGCGCCCTGCTCATGAAGCGCTTCGCCGACGACGAGGTCACCGAACTCCCCGTCAGCCGCCAGGCCCCGCGGGATCGGCCGCCATCGCGCCCACACCGATACGCACCACCGAGAGACCGGGACCCCCCTCCGGTCCCGGCTCCGTGGTTCAGGTGAGCAGCCGGGTTTCGGCGCTCGGGAGTTTGGTCCACCAGTGGGCGTAGCGGCGGTAGACCTGCGGTTCGCGGTCGGAGAGGAAGGCGGTCAGGGAGCGGGCCTCCGTAGCGAGGGCCTCCCAGGCCTCTTCCGGCAGCGGGTGGAAGGCGGTTGCCTCGATCCCGGTGCCGGCCGGGCGCCACACCCCGGCGACCTGGCCGTCGATGAGCAGGGTCGCCAGGGTGTCGCCGTTCATCCGGGCGACGAGCTTGCGGTATTGCGGCGGGACGACGCGGCTGCGGTCGGCGTAGGCCAGCAGCACGCTGTCCCACATGGCCATCAGCCGGGGCGGCGCGGGCGTGTCCTCCTCCGGGCGCGGTGCGTCCTGGACGTCGTACAGTTCCTCGCCCTCCGGGCCCGTCAGCCGGTCGAGCCCTCCGGCGAGCTCCAGTGCGCGCAGCGCCTGGCGGATCCTGGTCCGCGGGACCATGGAGAACTGCGCCACGTCCGCCACCGTCGCCGGTCCGAACCCCGTCAGGTAGCGCAGGACCAGCGTCCGCAGGGACTCCTCCGATGCCTCCGGGTCCGCCGGTACCGTGCGCGGCCGGGTCGGGGGCGCGACGTACGACGGACGCTCCCCGAACGACCACGGCGCGGCGGTGGGCGCGTGCAGCAGCGGCGCGTACTGCCGCAGCCCCCACCACGCTCCGGGCCGGGGCGCCGCTCCCAGCCGGTCTCCGAGCCAGGCCTCGCACTCCGCCGTCGTACGGGGCCGGTCGGCGAAGTCCAGCAGCTGCGGTACGAGGACGTCGGCGTCCTGGGGCGTGAGCCCCGAGTCCGTGAAGCGGGTCCCGAGCCGGGCCGCCCGTACGGAGGGCTGTACGGCCTCCCGGAAGGGCGGGTAGTCCTCCGCGTGAACGGCGTGCAGGGTCAGCCGCATCAAGGTCGACTTGACGACCTCGCGCCCCGTGAAGGCGGCGTCGAGGTCGGCCGGGTCGAAGCCGGCGAGCCTGTTCCACAGCGCGAGGTACGGCGAGGCGGCGTGCTGCGCCTGCAGGGCGACCACCCGGCGGACCGCTTCACCGACGTCCATCGCCTCGCGCCGCAGCAGCAACTGCCGTGCGAGGGTGGAGCGGTTGAGCTCCCTTGCGCTGACCTTCATGCCACGACCGTCCCGTCCCCTGCCGGAACGTGCAGCCTAACCCGCACCTGCGACAGCACCCCGGATTCAGATGGTGACGCCCTTCGACCGGAGGTAGGCCAGCGGGTCGATGTCCGAGCCGTACGAGGGACCGGTGCGGATCTCGAAGTGCAGGTGCGGGCCGGTCGAGTTGCCCGTGGAACCGGAGAGGCCGATGGTCTGTCCGCCCGTGACGCTCTGGCCGGAGGAGACGGACAGCTGGGAGAGGTGCGCGTACTGGCTGTACCGGCCGTCGGCGTGCCGGATGACGACCTCGTTGCCGTACGAACCGCTCCAGCCGGCGGAGACCACGGTGCCGGCGCCGACCGCCCGGACGGTGGTGCCGGTGCTCGCGGTGAAGTCGACACCGGTGTGGTAGCCGCTGGACCACATGGAGCCGGCGGTCTTGTACGCGGTGGACGGGCCGCCGGCGACGGGGGCGACGAAGCCGGTCGCGGCGGCGCCGCCCTGCTGCTTGGCGGGTGCCTTGGCCGCGGGCGCCTTGGCGACGGGTGCCTTGCGGGCGGGCGCGGCGGGCGCGGCGGCCTCACCGGAGGAATCCGAGGAAGCCGAGGAATCCGACGAAGCGGACTTCTTGGCGGGCTTCGGCGCTTCCGCCGGGGCCGCCGCGGCCGGAGCCGCACCCTTCGCACCGAGGGTCAGCTTGAGGCCCGGGTGGATCAGGGAGGGGTCGGTGCCGACGGCCTCGCGGTTGTCCGCGTAGAGCTGCTCCCAGCCACCGGTGAGGTGCTGGCGCTCGGCGATCTTGGAGAGGTAGTCACCCGGCACCACGGTGTAGACGGTGGGGGCTGCGGCGGCGGTGGGGGCGCTCTGCACGGCGGCGGACCCGGCTGCCTGCAGGGCCGCGGCAGCCTGCGGAGCCTGGGCCGGGGCGGCGACCGGGGCGGCCGCCGGGACGCCCGCGGCCTGGGCGCCGGTGGCGCCGAGCAGCGGAAGCGCGAGGGCCGCGCCACCGGTGCCCGCGACGGCGAATCCGCGGGATATCGAGCGGGACTTGGGACGGCGGTGCTTACCCGTTCCGGACATGTCGAATTCCTCTCCGACGCCTGCGAGGTGAGCTGTCGGGTTCGGACTGGAGATGTCCGGCCGCCCTTGTGCCGGTGAACAGCACATGTACGGCTTCACCCCGAGCTGTCCCGTTGTAAAGATCTCGACCGGAGATCCGGAACAGCGGCTTACCTGGTTCCCCCGCTCCTGCCACGCGCGTGAATAGTCGGGTGCGGTCTCCGGGCGGTGGCAGGATTAGGCGGTCCGTCCGGGTCGATCGCGAACGTAATCGAGTCCGCCCGCGCGGAACAAGTCATGAATTCCCCAACGGAATCTTGAAGATGACGGGGCACCGGAATTCCGGTCACCCTCCGTCCATTCCACACCTTCAACAACCGTCCCAGTAAGGCAATTCGCCATTCGCGATCAGCCACTCACCGTCACCGTATGATCTGGCTCACGGGGGTGTTTCCGATCTCGCCCCTCACTATGGCAAGTTGGCCATAATGAGCGTAATTCGGACACCATCGACGATGACGACGACACGGAGGAGCCCGGTGACCCAGCCGATACCCCAGAGCCCCCAGAGCGCCCAAAAGCCCCAGAACCCCGCCGAACTGACCGGCGTACGCAACTTCCGCGACGTGGGCGGACTTCCCACCACGGACGGCCGACGGGTCAAGTCGGGACGACTGTTCCGAAGCGGACATCTCGCGCATGCCACCGAAACCGACGCGGAGTTCCTCGGTTCGCTGGGACTGCACACCGTCTTCGACTTCCGCAACGGCGCGGACCACGCGCTCGAGGGTCCGGACGTGGACCTGCCCGGCGTCCGCAACGTCAACATTCCGCTGTCGGATCCGGCCGACGGCGGCGAGTTCTGGAAGATGGTCCGCGAGGGGGGCCTGGCACAGCTCGAGGGGATCCTGGGCGGGGGCAAGGCCGCCGAGCGGATGTCCCGTTCGTACCGGACGATGATCCGGAACCGGACCGCCGAGCACAGCCGCGTGGTGCACGCGCTCGCCGAGGACAGCGTCCCGGCCCTCATGCACTGCGCCGCCGGCAAGGACCGGGCCGGCCTGTCCATCGCCGTCACCCTGCTCGCGCTGGGCGTGGAGCGGGAGGCGATCGTCGCGGACTACCTGGAGTCGAACGCCCCGCAGAACCGCTACCGGGTCCGCCGGGGCAGCGACGCGCCCGAGGCCCGCGCCCCCGAGGTGATGGAGCTGCTCGCCCCGCTCTTCGACGCCCGCGCCCCGTATCTGACCGCGGCCTTCGACACCATCGACGAGGAGTGGGGCGGGGTGGAGCGCTACCTCGCCGAGGGCCTCGGGCTCACGCCCGGGACCCTCGACAGGCTCCGCGGACGACTGCTGGACTGACGCCCCACGAGGTGGGCCGTCAGCGGTTCGCGACGGCCTGCCTCACCAGCGTCCGGCCGAAGTCCCACATGAGCGCGCCACCCCCGTGGGCCTCGTCCATGACCGCGCAGAAGGCGCCGACGAACCGGTCCACGTCCGCCTCGTCCACGATCAGCGGCGGGATCAGTTTGATCACTTCCAGGTGGTCCCCGGAGACCTGCGTGAGGATCCGGTGCTTCTGGAGCAGGGGCACCACGACCATCTGCGCGAACAGCCCCTTGCGCGCCGCCTGCAGCATGCTCCAGCGGCTCCGTAGGCCCAGCGAGGACGGCCGGCCGAACTCGATGCCGATCATCAGTCCGCGGCCCCGTACCTCGTGGAGCAGTTCGTACGTGTCCACGAGCGCGGCGAGCCGCCCGCGCAGCAGGTCGCCCATCGCGCGGGCGCGGGCCACCAGCTGCTCGTCCTCCATGACGGAGAGGACGGCGAGCCCGGCCGCCATGGCCTGCGCGTTGGACCCGAAGCTGGCGGAATGGACGAGGACCCGGTCCATCGAGGAGTAGACCTTCTTGAAGATCCAGTCCTTGCCCAAGGTCGCGCCGACGGGCACGTAGCCGCCGGAGAGGGCCTTGGCCACGCAGACCAGATCCGGTTCCACCCCGGCCTCGTGCTGGTAGGCGTAGAAGTCGCCGGTCCGCCCGAGGCCGGTCTGCACCTCGTCCGCGATCAGCAGGGCCCCGTGCCGGTGGAGCAGCTCCTGCGCGGCGGGCAGGAAGCCGGGCGGGGTGGCGAGCACCCCCTTGCCCTGGACGGGCTCCACCACGAGGGCCGCGACGTCCCCCTTCCGCAGCTCCCGCTCGAGCGCGTCCAGGTCCCCGAGGGTGATCCCCGTGTCGGGCAGCAGCGGGGCGAAGCCTTCGCGGAAGCCGGCCTCGCCGTTGACCGAGAGCGAGCCCGTGGTGAGCCCGTGGAAGGCGTGGTCGCAGTAGAGGACCCTGGGCCGCCCGGTGGCGTACCGGGCGAACTTCAGGGCGGTCTCCACGGCCTCGGTGCCGCTGTTGCCGAAGAAGACCCGGTCCAGGTGCGGACTGTGCGCGAGCAGCTTCTCGGCCAGCAGCCCGGGCAGCGGCTGGCAGTCGAAGCGGGTGAGGTCGGCGAGCTGGGCGTCCAGTACGTCGTGCAGCGCGCGGCGCACCACCGGGTGGTGGCGGCCCAGGCCCATCACCCCGAAGCCGGCCAGCATGTCGAGGTAGTCGTTGCCCTCGGCATCCCAGAAGTGGGCTCCCTCGGCCCGCACGTAGACCTTGTCGAACCCAATGGTGCGGAGCATCCGCGGCAGCTGGTGGTTGAGGTGGCGGGCGTGCAGTTCGTACCGCTCGCCACCCCGCTCGGCCAGCAGGGCGCCGAGGTCGAAGCCCTCGCGATCCGCCTGGCCGGCACTCATGCCGACTTGCCCCGGTTTCCGCCCACGGTCTCGCGGGCCGCCCGCAGCGACTCCTTCAGCGAACCCATGGTGGCCAGGACGGCCGTGGGCTCGTACCCGCAGTGCGCCATGCAGTTCGCGCAGCGCGGGTCCTTGCCGCGGCCGTACTTGCTCCAGTCGGTGTCCTCGATCAGTTCCCGGTACGAGGGCACGTACCCGTCGCTCATCAGATAGCAGGGGCGCTGCCAGCCGAAGAGCGAGTAATTGGGAATGGCCCAGGCGGTGCAGGGGAAATCGGCTTTGCCTTCCAGGAAGTCCAGGAAGAGCGGGGAGTGGTTGAGCCGCCAGCGTCGCCGGTTGCCTCCGGCGAAAGCCTTCCTGAAGAGTTCGCGGGTCTGTTCGACGCCGAGGAAGTGCTCCTGGTCGGGGGCCTTTTCGTAGGCGTAGGCCGGCGAGATCATCATCTCGTCCACCTGGAGGTCGTCATTGAGGTAGTTGAGGACCTCGATGATGGTCTGCGGGGTGTCGGTGTTGAAGAACGTGGAGTTGGTCGTCACCCGGAATCCGCGCCGCTTCGCCTCCTTGATGGCCGCGACCGCCTCGTCGAAGACGCCTTCCTTCGCCACCGACTCGTCGTGGCGCTCGCGCAGTCCGTCGATGTGCACGGCGAAGGCGAAGTACGGGGAGGGCGTGAACTTCTCGATCTTCTTGCGGAGCAGCATCGCGTTGGTGCAGAGGAAGACGTACTTCCGCCTGGCCACCAACTGGCGCACGATCTCGTCGATCTGCGGGTGCATCAAGGGCTCCCCGCCCGCAATGGACACCATCGGCGCGCCCGATTCCAGCACGGCGCCCACCGCCTGGGCCACGGGCATGCGCTGCTTGAGCACTCCTGCCGGGTGCTGGATCTTCCCGCACCCCTCGCAGGCCAGGTTGCAGGCGTAGAGCGGTTCCAGCTCGACGATCAGCGGGAACTTCTCACGCTTGCGGAGCTTCTGTTCGAGCAGGTACGTCCCGACCCTGATGGTCTGTCGCAGTGGCATGGCCATCTGGCTCACCTCCTGGGGAGCAGCAAAGAACGGTGCCATTCGTAAAACGCCGGCAGTACGGCACGCAGTACGCGAAAGGCCGATATTCCCCCGCGAACGGTGCCGATACGGACGAGCTCATGCTCCGGAGCGTCCACGATCACCCGGACGGCCGCAACCGGACGCTCCGGGCCCCCCGGGGCACTCCCGGCCCGGGTCGCGGTCCACAGGGTGGCGGCCGACTCCATGTCGACCCCGATGGCGCCGCCCGCGCGCAGCTGGGCGCGCTCCTGGCCCCGGACGACGTGGTCGGATCCGGTCAGCGGGCCGAGGTGCACGGTCCGCCCGGGCACGGCCCGGGCCAGCGCCTCGGCGAGCTGCGCGGTCCCCACGCAGCCGACCGTGCCGCGCGGGTCCCGGGTCTCCTCGGCGACGATCAGGTCGCCGGGGCTCATGCCGGGCATCAGCCCGGCGCAGAATCCGGTGGCGAGCACGGCGGCGCCGCGCAGCCGGGGCTCGGCCAGCCTGGAGCCGACGGCGCGCTCGGCCGCGCGCGGCCCCATGCCGGTGCGCAGGACCTCGTACGGCCCTGGCGCGCCGCCGCGCAGGGCCATCCGCTCGATGCGCAGGGCGCAGGCGATCAGCAGCGGCGGCGGGGCGGCCGCGGCCGGGCCGCCGGTCATCGTGCCTCCCCGGGGGAGGTGGACGAGGACGGGAGGGCGGCCGGATCGGCGTACCGCCCGCCCGGGCCGAACGGTTCTCCGTACAGGTAGCGGCCCAGCGCGGTGAGCGGGAACACCTGGCGGTACAGGTGGTAGTTGATGGAGAAGTCCCAGGGGAATCCGGTGCCGGTGAAGTACGGCTCGTCCCAGGTGCCGTCGGCGCGCTGGGTGGAGACGAGGTAGCCGATCCCGCGGCGCACGGATCGCGCCTCGCGCTCCCCCGCCGACAGCAGGGCCATCAGCGCCCACGCCGTCTGCGAGGCGGTCGAGGCGCCCTTGCCCGCCCAGGACGGGTCCTGGTAGGAGCGCTGGTCCTCGCCCCATCCCCCGTCCTCGTTCTGTACGGATTCCAGCCAGGCCACGGCGCGCCGGATCGCGGGGTGCGAGGGGGCGAAGCCGGCGGCGGTCAGCGCCGGGATCACCGAGCCGGTGCCGTAGACGTAGTTGGTGCCCCAGCGGCCGAACCAGCCGCCGTTCGGGTCCTGTTCGGCGAGGAGCCAGGCGATGCCGCGCCGGGTGCGCGCGTCGCCGGCCCGGCCCTCGACGGCGAGCATCTCCACGACGTGGGCGGTGACGTCGGCCGAGGGCGGGTCGATGACCTCGCCGAAGTCGCAGAAGGGCAGCTTGTTGGGGAGGGGGCTGGTGTTGTCGGCGTCGAAGGCGCCCCAGGCTCCGTTCTTCGACTGCATGCCGAGGTTCCAGGACACGCCGCGGGCGATGGCCCCCTCCACCCGTGCCGGGTCGGGGTGCTTGACGCGGCGCAGCGCGAGGACGACCTCGGCGGTGTCGTCGATGTCGGGGTAGTTGTCGTTGTGGAACTCGAACGCCCAGCCGCCCGGGGCCAGTCCGGGCCGGCGCACGGCCCAGTCCCCGCTGCGGACGATCTCCTCGTCGAGCATCCAGTCGGCGGCCTTGACCAGGGCGGGGTGGTCGGGGCGCAGGCCCGCGTCGGCCAGTGCGATGGCGGCGAGGCAGGTGTCCCACACCGGGGACTGGCAGGCCTCGATCATGCGGGCGCCGTCGGCGCGCCAGACGGCGAAGCGGTCCAGGGACTCCAGTCCGGCGCGCATCACCGGGTGCTGCAGGTCGTAGCCGAGCAGGTGCAGGGCGATGACGGAGTACACGGCGGGCGGCTGGATGCCGCCCCAGCAGCCGTCGTTCTCCTGGCGTTCCACGATCCAGCGGCCGGCGCTGGCCATGGCCGCCGCGCGCAGCCGGCGCGGGGCGAACCTGCGGTAGACGTGCAGGGCCTTGTCCATCCGCTGGAAGGCGCCGTCCCAACTGGCCAGCGGTGCGGGCTTCCTGGCGGGGAACGGCGTCCGCGCGTCGGTGTGCAGCTCGTCCAGGGCGAAGGGGGCCGGGCGGACCGGGCGCAGGGCGGAGACCACGGTGAGGGGCACGATGGTCTGGCGGGCCCAGCAGCCGAAGTCGTAGATGTTCAGCGGCACCCAGGGCGGCAGGAAGAGCAGTTCGGGCGGGAGTTCGGGCAGGTGGTCCCAGCTCCACCAGCCGAACAGGGCCAGCCAGATGCGGGTGAAGACGCGGGCGCCCGCCACTCCCCCGTGGGCCCGGATCCACGCCGAGGCGCGGGCCATGTGCGGGGCATCGGGCTCGTCTCCGGCGAGGCGCAGGGCCACGTAGGCCTCGACGGTGGCGGACAGGTCGGAGGGGCCGCCGTGGAAGGTGGCCCAAGTGCCGTCGTCCTGCTGCTCCCCGCGGATGAACAGGGCCGCGGCCCGGGTGGTGGGCTCGTCCCGGATCCCGAGGAACTGGCGCAGCAGCAGGTCCTCGGCGTCCATGGTGACGTTGGTCTCCAGGTCGCCCTTCCACCAGCCGGCCTCGTCCTGCCGGTCGAGCAGGTCCCGGACGGCCCGCTCGATGGCCTCGCGGACGCGCCGGGTTTCCTTCGGTCCGGCGCCGCAGGCCTGGGCGCCGCCGTCGGTCGTCGCAGTCATGGCTTCCCCTATGCGTGCAGTGTCCTCTGCTGTCCTCCGCTGTACTGGGGGTCGCCGTCGGCCGGTACTACAGCCAGTCAGTACCGGCCGGCGACTGGCGATTCATATGCGCGTACGGGTGGCGATCACCTCTTGCGCACGACGACGAAGTCGGCGAGCGCCACGAGCTGCTCGCGCACGCGCTGGTCCATGTCCACGTCGTCGAGGGCCCTGATGGCGATCTCGTACTGGCGGCGCGCCTCGTCGGCGGTCCACTGGCGGCCGCCGGCCGCCTCGATGAGCGCGGCGCGGGCCGCGAACTCCTCCTCGGAGAAGTTCTCGAAGTCGTTGCTCTTGGCGTCGGCGGCGAGCAGTTCGGTCAGCTCCTCGCAGGCCGGTCCGCCGGCCGCGAGGGCGGCGACCACGGGCAGCGACTTCTTGCGCTGGCGCAGGTCGCTCCAGGTCTGCTTGCCGGTGGACTCCGGGTCGCCCCAGATGCCGAGCAGGTCGTCGACGGCCTGGAAGGCGAGGCCGAGGTGGTAGCCGTACTCCTCCAGCTTGTCGGCCGTACGGTCGTCCGCGCCGCCGAGCACGGCGCCGATGGAGACCGCGCAGGCGAGCAGGGCGCCGGTCTTGTTGCCCTCCATCTCCAGGCATTCCTCGACGGTGACGCTCTCGCGGTGCTCGTAGGAGATGTCCTGGGCCTGGCCGTCGATGAGCTTGCGGCTCGCGGTGGTCAGGCGGCGGGCCGCGCGGCCGGCCTCGACGGTGCCGAGTTCCAGCAGCACCTCGTTGGCCAGGGCGAACAGTGCGTCGCCGACCAGGATGGCGAGGGCGGGTCCGTGGACCTTCCACACCGTGTCGCGGTGGCGGCGCTGTTCGTCGCCGTCCATCAGGTCGTCGTGCAGCAGCGAGAAGTTGTGGACGAGTTCGACGGCGACGGCGCCGGGGATGCCGACTTCGGCGGCGGCGCCGGCGGCCTCCGCCGAGAGCAGGGCGAGGGCGGGGCGGACGGCTTTGCCGCCGTCGCCGTCCGCCGGGTTGCCGTGGGCGTCGATCCAGCCGAAGTGGTAGGCGGCGACGGTGTCCATGGGCGCGGCGAGCCGGTCCACGGCGGCGCGGAGCACGGGCGTCGAGAGCGTACGGCCTCGTTCGAGGAGGGCGAGCGTGTCCGCCTTCTCCCCGCCGGCCGGGCCCGCACTGGCGTCCGTGTTCTCGACGGCCGGATTCCCCGGGTTCACTGGCTCTCCTCTGGTTCCTGTACGTACTGCGATGCGTGAAGCTGCGGTGCGTGAAGCTGTCGTGCGTGCTGCTGTGGTGCCGGTCATACCGCCTCCTGCAAGGGGTGTTCGCGGTGGCGGCCCAGCGGGGCGAGCGCGGCGTGGGCCGCGTTCAGTCCGCTGCGGACGGCGCTCTCCATGGTCGCGGGCCAACCGGTCGCGGTCCACGCACCGGCGAGGTAGAGGCCCGGCGTGTCGGTCCGGGTTCCGGGTCGCAGCCGGCCGACGCCGGGGGTGGGGGCGAAGGTCGCGGTGCGCTCGCGGGTGACGAAGAAGTCCCGCACCTTGGCTCCGCGCGCGGCGGGCAGCAGCCGTTCCAGCTCGGGCAGGTACTTCGCGCGCAGCACCGAGACGGGTTCGTCGATGTCCTCGTGGGCGACGGACTGGGACAGCGCCAGGTACTGGCCGCCGTCGGGGAGTCCGGAGGAGTCGGTGCGGTCGAAGACCCACTGGACCGGGGAGCCGAGGGCCGCGAAGAAGGGCTGCCTGAGGACCTTTCGGTCGTAGACGACGTGCACGTTGAGGATCGGCGCGGTGCCGATGTCGAGCAGGGCGTCGGGGTCGGCGAGGGCTCCGGCGGGCAGCAGTCCGTGCGCCTCGCGCTGCGGCACTGCGAGCACGACGGTGCCGGCGTCGAAGGAGCCCTCCTCGGTGGCCACCCGCCAACCGCCCTCCGCGGTACGGGAGATGTCGGTGACCCGGGTGCGCAGCGAGGTGGTCACCCCGGCGGCGTCCAGGGCCTTGCGGGCGAGGGTGTCGTGCAGGTCGCCGAGCGGTACGCGGGCCCAGCCGATGTCGGCCGCGCCGTTCTCGGAGAGCAGGCCGGTCTTGAAGACCATGGCGGCCAGGCCCAGCGAGGACTGCCCGGCGGTGGCGTTGAGCGTGGCGATGCCGACGAGGTCCCACAGCGCCTCGATGGTGCGCGGGGACTGGCCGTACCGGCCGAGCCAGGTCGCGAAGTCCACGCCGTCGAGCGCCGGGTCTGCGGGGTCGAGGCGGCGCAGCGCGAGGGCGGCGCGCCCGACGGAGGCCCGCTCCGCGAGCGAGAGGTGCGGGTAGCGGGCGAGGGAGCCCGCCAGGTGCAGGGGTACGGGCAGGGCGCTGCGGCGCAGCCGGCCGAGCCGGGGGCCGCCGGGGTGGGCGACGTCGAGGACGGGCACGTCGAGCCGGTCCTGCAGGGGTGCCAGCTCCGCGCCCTCGATGCGGTCGAGGAACCACCGGTAGGCGGTGCAGCAGCGCAGGTAGACGTGCTGCCCGTTGTCCACGGTCAGCTCCCCGCGCTTGAAGGAGAACGCCAGGCCGCCGAGGCGGGGCCGGCCCTCCAGCAGGGTCACCCGCAGGCCGGCGTCGGCGAGTTCCAGCGCGGTGGTGACGCCGGCGAGCCCGCCGCCGACGACCACGGCGTGATCCGCGCTCATGCGTCCTCCTCTGTCGCTCCCAGGGACGCCGCGGGGCGCCGCGGGGTTGCTCCCGCCGGCCCCGGACGTCCCGTCGACCCCGGACGTCCCGGACGTCCCGGACGTCCCGGACGTCCCGTCGGCACGGTTCGCCGGCCCGCCGGCATCAGAGCCGCCTCCTGGTGCTCTGGCGCGCGATGGTCCGCGCGTCGAGGCCGGAGAGGCCGCGGACGGCCACGTACGCCTTCTCGTGCGGCGGCAGCGAGACCCGGCCGCGGAGCACGGCCTCCGGCTCGCGCTCGATGCGGTCGAGCAGGCGCCGGTAGATGCCGGCCATGGCCGCGACGCAGGCGCCGCTGCGCCGGTCGAGCAGGGGCAGCAGCCGGTAGCCCTCCACGAACAGGGCGCGGGCGCGCCGGACTTCGTGGTGGACCAGCCCGGCGAAGTCGGCGCCGGCGGGCATCCGGGCGCTCTGGAAGCCGTCGGAGCAGCCGAACTTGGCGAGGTCCTCGGCGGGCAGGTAGGTCCGGCCGTTGCCGGCGTCCTCGCGAACGTCCCGCAGGATGTTGGTGAGTTGCAGGGCGAGACCGAGGGTGTCGGCGTACTCGCCGGCCCGTGCCGCGTCGTGCGCGCCGGAGCCGGCGGCCGCGCCGGGCCCGTTGGAGTGCGCGGTGCCGAAGACGCCGAGCGAGAGCCGGCCGATGGCTCCGGCCACGCAGCGGCAGTAGACCTTGAGGTCGTCCCAGGTCTCGTAGGTCTCCCCGCGGACGTCCATGAGGACGCCGTCGATGAGTTCGTCGAGCCCTTCGAGCGGGATCGGGAAGCGCCGCGAGGCGTGCGCGAGGGCGACCGCGACCGGGTCGGTGTCGTCCTCGTCGACCTCCTCGGCGCGGATCCGGCCCAGCAGGGTGCGGGTCTCCTCCAGCCGGGTCAGCTTGACCTCGTGCGGCAGCGTGCCGTCGCCGATGTCGTCGACCCGCCGGGAGAAGGCGTACAGCGCGGACATCGCCTGCCGCTTGTCCGCGGGCAGCAGCCGGATGCCGTAGGCGAAGTTGCGCGCCTGCGAGCCGGTCACGGCCTCGCAGTAGCTGTAGGCGGCCGAAATCGGTGCGGACATGGCGGACATGGGTGTCGGCACGGACGGCACGTACGGCGCGCCCGGTGCGGAAGCGTGTGTGGGGCCCTCCACGGTCGGGCTCACCCCTTTCTCGGCGCTGTGCGCAGGACGGCGGCCACCTCGCGGAGCAAGCCGCTCCTGGTGGCCTTGGGCGGGCCGGGCAGAACGTCGAAGCCGGCGGCGGTGACGGCTCGCAGGGCGGCGCGTCCTCCTCCCACGAAGCCGGCGAGCAGCAGCCGGAGCCTTCCGTGGACGCTGCCCACGAGCGGCGTGCCTTCGTCGAGGAGTTCTCGCGCCCGTTCGGTTTCGAAGGCGACGAGGGCGCGTACGGACGCCCCCGCGGACGGGGCCTTCAGGTCGGTCTCGGTCACGTGGAAGCGGCGCATGTCCTCGCCCGGGAGGTAGATCCGGTCCCGGGCCAGGTCCTCTGCGACGTCCTGGAGGTGTTCGGCGATCTGCAGGGCGGTGCAGACGGCGTCGGAGCGGCGGATCCGCTCGGGGGTGCTGGTGCCGGTGAGGTCCAGCACGAGCCGGCCCACCGGGTTGGCGGAGAGCTCGCAGTAGCCGACGAGCTCGCCGTACGTCGCGTAGCGCGCGACCCGCTGGTCCTGGCGGTTGGCCTCGATCAGCGCAAGAAACGATTCGGGGGTGAGCCCGTGGGCGCGCACGACGGGCTGCAGGGCCAGCGTCAGGGGGTGGCGCGGAGGCCCGTCGGTACCGCCGAAGACGCGCGCCAGGTCGGCTTCGAGGGCGTCGAGCATGGCGAGCCGGTCGTCCGCGGCGGCGGGGTCGAGGCCGAGCAGCACGGCGTCGCGGCCGCCCGGGGCGAGGTCCCCGTCGCCGATGTCGTCGACCAGGCGGGCGTACCCGTAGACCGCCATCAGGCCCTCGCGCCAGGCGCGGGGCAGGAAGGCGGGGGCCACGGGGAAGTTCTCGGAGCCCGCCTTGCCGAGGGTGGCGGCGCCGGGCCGCTCCTCGAAGAGGGCGCCGGGGTGCGCGGCGTGGGAGCCGGGGGCGTCGGACGGCTCGTGCGGCCGGGGGCTGGTGCCGTGCCCGGGGGTCACCGCCCGCCGCCCGGGGCGGGGACGGCCGTCGTGCCTGGGGGCCGGAGAATTCCCGTAGCCATTGCCGTCACATCTCCCGTTCTACACTGCCAACCCAATACATCCCATTTCGGACACGCCGCCGCACTTTCCCCGGCGGGTATCGGGTTATTCACCTATGGGGGGAATCGCACCCCTTGCCCACGATTGAGGCCTGGTCCAGCTTACGCTGTACAACGCCGCCGGACCTCGACGGGTATTCGCTCCGCCGCACCATGTCGCTCCGCCGCACCAAGTCGCCCGCACGGCATGCCGCGGCCCCCGCCGCCGGACGCGGTGGGGGCCGTCGGTGGAATTCCGTCAGCTGGTCGCCTTCTCGTACGCCGACACGACTTCCTCGGTGGGGCCGTCCATCAGGAGTTCGCCCCGCTCCAGCCACAGCACCCGGTCGCAGGTGTCGCGGATGGACTTGTTGTTGTGGCTCACCAGGAAAACGGTTCCGGCGGACTTGCGCAGTTCTCGGATGCGGTCCTCGGAACGCACCTGGAACTTCCGGTCGCCCGTGGCCAGCGCCTCGTCGATCATCAGGACGTCGTGGTCCTTCGCCGCGGCAATGGAGAAGCGCAGGCGCGCCGCCATGCCGGAGGAGTAGGTCCGCATCGGCAGGGAGATGAAGTCCCCCTTCTCGTTGATGCCCGAGAAGTCGACGATGTCCTGGTAGCGCTCGCGGATCTGCGCGCGGGTCATCCCCATCGCGAGACCGCCGAGGACCACGTTGCGCTCGCCGGTGAGGTCGTTCATCAGCGCCGCGTTGACACCCAGCAGCGAGGGCTGGCCGTCGGTGTAGACCTTGCCCGACTCGCAGGGCAGCAGGCCCGCGATGGCACGCAGCAGCGTGGACTTGCCGGAGCCGTTGGAGCCGATGAGGCCGATGGCCTCGCCCCGGTACGCCGTGAAGGAGACCCCGCGCACGGCGTGGACCCGGCGGACGCCCGGTGCGTCGCCGCGCCGGCGGACTATCTTGCTGAGCGCCGCCGTGGCGCTGCCCCTGCCGGAGCTGCCGGTGTTGACCCGGTAGACGATGTGGACGTCGTCGGCGATGACGGTGGGGATGTGTCCATGCTTGTTCTCAGCCACGGCCGTAACGCTCCTCAGCCTTCCAGAAGTACACGAATCCGCCGAGTCCGATCACGACCGCCCAGCCGATGGCGAAGGCCCAGACGTGGGGCGGCAGGTTCTCCCGGCCGTACCCGTCGATGAGCGCGAAGCGGATCAGGTCCATGTAGATGGCGGCCGGATTCCACAGCAGGAGGTCCGCGATCCACGCGGGCTTGTCCTCGAGCATCACCTTGATCGAGAACATGACGCCCGAGGTGTACATCCACGTGCGCGTGACGAACGGCATGAGCTGCGCGAGGTCGGGGGTCTTGGAACCCATCCGCGCGAAGATCAGGGCGAGGCCGGTGTTGAAGGCGAACTGGAGGACCAGCGCCGGGATCACGAGCAGCCACGACAGGCTCGGGTAGTTGCCGAATCCGATCGTGACCACGAACACGACGATCATCGAGAACATCAGCTGCTGGAGCTGCTGGAGCGAGAAGGAGATCGGCAGCGAGGCGCGCGGGAAGTGCAGGGCGCGGACCAGGCCGATATTGCCCGGGATCGCTCTGACACCCGCCATCAGCGAGCTCTGCGTGAAGGTGAAGACGAAGACGCCGATCACCAGGAAGGGGATGTAGTCGTGCTTGGCGATGCCTTTGCTGGCGCCGAGGATCAGCCCGAAGATCAGGTAGTAGACCAGCGCGTTCAGCAGGGGGGTCGCCACCTGCCAGATCTGGCCGAGCTTCGCCTGGCTGTACTGCGCCATCAGCTTGGCCCGAGAGAACGCGATGATGAAGTGGCGGCGCTCCCAGAGCTGGCGCACGTACGGGACGAGGCCCGGCCGGGCGCCGCTGACGGAGAGGCCGTACTTCCTGGCGAGCTCCGCGGGGCTCAGCCCGGCGTCTTCGGACGGCCGCCTGCTCGTGGCAAGGGTTCCGTCCTGGGTTGTGTCACTCACAAGATGAAACTTTCCGTCTTCATGATGCGGCAGAAGGTGGCATCGGGCCTGAGTCGATCGGTTCGTGATCGCGCCATGGTCTCAGACCCGGACGAGTCAGATGACAGGCGGTCGGCCCAGCCGGGTCAGCCGCCAGACCGTACGCCATTTCATGGGGCGCCGGGGACCGCAGGAAGTGGTCCAGCCCTCCTTGAAGCCGCCGAACCAGGCCTTGAGCGCCGGCCCGGAGGGCTTGCGCAGCAGCGTCAGCAGGAGCCAGACGCCCACGTAGACCGGGACCAGCGGGGCGGGCAGGTTGCGGCGGGCGAGCCACACCCGGTTGCGAGCCACCATACGGTGGTAGACCGCGTGCCGGGAGGGGGCGGTGGCCGGGTGCAGGAGCACCATGTCCGCCCGGTAGTCGATCAGCCACCCGGCGTCGAGCGCCCGCCAGGCCAGATCGGTTTCCTCGTGCGCGTAGAAGAACTGCCCCGGGAGGTCTCCGACCTGCTCGAACACCTTCGTGCGGACGGCGTTGGCGCCGCCCAGGAAGGTGGTGACGCGCGAGGAGCGCATCGGGTCGGAGGCCCGCAGCCGGGGGACGTGCCGCCGCTGGGTCTCGCCGGTCTGCGGATCGGCGATCCGGAAGCTGACGATGCCCAGCTCGGGGTCCTCGGTGAAGGCCTGCCGGCACAGCTCGGCGGTGTCAGTGCGCTCCAGCAGTCCGTCGTCGTCCAGGAAGAGCAGGACGTCCGCGTCGAAGCTGTCCAAGCCGCGAGCTCCGGCGGTGCGGAAGGCCTCGATGCCCACGTTGCGGCCGCCCGGGATGCCCAGGTTCTCGGGCAGCTCGACGGTGCGCACGCCGGCCGCCGGGTCCGCCAGGCCGGTGAGCCGCACGCCCTGGCCCACGACGACCACCTCGACCGGGGCCCCGTCCTGCCGGGCCACCGAGTCGAGGAGCGCCTTGAGCTCGTCCGGGCGGTTGCCCATGGTGATGATCACGGCGCCCAGCCGCAGCGGCGCCGTCACTTGAGCCTGCTGGAGGCCAGGACCGACACCAGGTGCAGGACCGTCTGCAGCATCGCGATGCCCGCGAGCACCGCGACGCCGAGGCGCGAGAAGTACAGGTCGCCGCGCATCTGGTCGAGGACGGCCAGCACCAGGATGAGCAGCGAGGCCTCGATGCCGAGGACCAGGCGGTGGAACTTGAGCGCGGCCGCGGCCCGGCGGGCGAGCGCCATGCCGGAGGAGCGCGGCGTGGCCGCCGCGTCCTGGACCACGGGCTTGCCCGCCTGGTGGCGGGCGACGCCGACCAGGTCGGTCTCGGCCTTGATCAGGATCGCGCCGAGCGCCGCGAGGGTGCCGAGGAAGGCCCACAGCCAGTCGATGCGCCCGGTGCCCCACAGGTCGGAGGCGCGCAGGCCGAAGCCGACCAGCACCGCCGCGTCGCACAGGTAGGCGCCGACCCGGTCCAGGTAGACCCCGGACAGCGAGTACTGCTTCTTCCAGCGGGCGACCTCGCCGTCGACGCAGTCGAGCAGCAGGTACATCTGCACCGCGACCACGCCGAGGACGGCGCCCCAGACGCCCGGCACCAGCAGGGCCGGGGCCGCGAGCACGCCGGCGAGCGTCATCACGTAGGTCAGCTGGTTCGGCGTGACCCTGGTGGTGACGAGGAGGCGGGTGATGCGCAGGGAGATCTCGCGCATGTAGAGGCGCCCGCCCCAGTGCTCGCCGCTGACCCGGTCCTTGACGCCCGCCGGGTGAACGACGGGCCGGAGTTCAGCTACGGATGGTCTTGGCATAGTCGGCGTAAGCGTCCCTGATCTCGGCGGCGGACAGGTTGAGGTGCTCCAGGACGGTGAAGCGTCCCGGGCGGGTCTGGGGGGCGTAATCGACGGCCGCGACGAACTCGTCCACGCTGAACCCGATCTCCTCGGGCAGCACGGGCAGGCCGTGTCCGCGCAGCACCTCGACGAAGAGCCCGGACTTGTCCGGGTCCCCCCGCAGGTGCATGGCGAAGGCCGCGCCGATGCCGACCTGCTCCCCGTGGAGCGCGGAGCGTCCGGGGTAGAGCAGGTCGAAGGCGTGGCTGATCTCGTGGCAGGCGCCGGACGAGGGGCGGGTGTCCCCGCTGATCGCCATGGCGATGCCGGAGAGGACGAGCGCCTCGGCCAGCACGGTGAGGAACTCGTCGTCGCCCACGCCGCCGGGGTGGCGCAGTACGGCCTCGCCGGCGGTACGGGCCATGGCGGCGGCCAGGCCGTCGACGGGCTCGCCGTTGAGGCGGTGCGAGAGCTCCCAGTCGGCGATGGCGGAGATGTTGGAGATCGCGTCGCCGATGCCCGCGCGGACGAACCGCGCCGGGGCCTCGCGGATCACGTCGAGGTCGACGACCATCGCGATCGGCATGGGCACGCCGTAGGAGCCGCGGCCGTTGTCGTTGTCCAGGATGGACACCGGCGAGCAGATGCCGTCGTGCGAGAGGTTGGTGGCGACGGCCACCATGGGGAGCCCGACCCGCGCCGCGGCGTACTTCGCCACGTCGATGATCTTGCCGCCGCCCAGGCCCACGACGGCGTCGTAGCGGCGTCCCTTTATGTCGTCGGCGAGCTTGACCGCGGAGTCGATGGTCCCGTCGACGACGGAGTACCAGTCGGCGTGCGGCAGCACCGGCTCCAGCTTGGCGCGCAGCACCGCACCGGAGCCGCCGCTGATGGCGATCGCGAGCTTGCCGGACGCGGAGACGCGCTGGTCGGCCAGGAGGCCGGCCAGGTCGTCCATCGCGCCGCGGCTGATGTCGACGACGACGGGCGAGGGGATGAGCCTCGTCAGTACTGGCATGCGATCGTCCGGCCCTTGGCGAGGTCGTCGTGGTTGTCGATCTCGACCCACTTGACGTCGCCGATGGGGGCCACGTCGATGGTGAAACCGTCGTTGACGAGCTGCTGGTATCCGTCCTCGTAGTAGAGGTCGGGGTCGCGCTCGAAGGTGGTCTTCAGGGCCTCGGCCAGCGCCTCGGCGGCCTCGGGCTCGATGAGGGTGACGCCGATGTACTCGCCGGTCGCGGTGGCCGGGTCCATCAGCTTCGTGATGCGCTGCACACCCTTCTCGCCGTCGGTGATGACCTTCATCTCCTCGTCGGCCAGGTTCTTGACCGTGTCGAGGGCGAGGATGATCTTCTGGCCCTTGCCGCGGGCGGCGAGCAGGGTCTTCTCGACGGAGACCGGGTGGACGGTGTCGCCGTTGGCGAGGATCACACCGCGCTTCAGGACGTCACGGGCGCACCACAGGGAGTAGGCGTTGTTCCACTCCTCGGCCTTGTCGTTGTCGATCAGCGTGATCTTGACGCCGTACTTGGCCTCCAGGGCCTCCCTGCGCTCGTACACGGCTTCCTTGCGGTAGCCGACGACGATGGCGACCTCGGTCAGACCGACCTCGGCGAAGTTGCCGAGCGTCAGGTCGAGGACGGTGATGCTCTCCTCGTCCCCTTCGGGTCCGACGGGCACGAGGGCCTTGGGCAGGGTGTCGGTGTAGGGACGCAGGCGGCGTCCGGCTCCGGCAGCGAGGACGAGGCCGATCATGCTGGTTCTCCTTCGTCATGTACGGCGGGTGCCCCGGAGGAAACCCAGAAGCGGATGCTCTCCACGAGCACCACGAGTGCCACGAAAACGGCGAGGGCCGTGAGCGCGACGGGGAAGTCGGTGGCGCGCGACGCCAGGACGTAGGCCAGGACCGCGGTCAGCAGCACCCGGCCCTCGTGCCCGCCGATCGTCCGCACCAGCCAGTGCGGGGGCGCGCCCGTACCACCGCGAATGCGGTAGACCGTGTCGTAGTGATGGTAGGCGACCGCCGCGACCAGTCCGAATGCCGCCGGAAGGGCCCCGGGGACGTCCGCCTTGGCGGCGAGGATCAGCACGGTGGTGTACTCGGCGGCCCGGAAGACGGGCGGCACGAGCCAGTCGAGGGCGCCCTTGAGCGGCCGGGCGACGGCCGCGCCGGCGAGCAAGGCGTAGAAGACGGCGGCGACGATCACCTGACGGCTGCCGAAGGTGTGGGCCCATGCGGCCCACAGAAGGGCGCCCGAGCCGATGACGGCCGCGGCGATCCCGGCGCCGGGGGCCATCCGGCCGATCGCGCGGCCCGTGAGCTCGGCGACGGGGCCCGAGTCGGCGAGGTCCGCGAGGGCCTGCGCGGCGCGGTCG
Source organism: Streptomyces sp. TBY4 (assembly GCF_024213195.1). Classification (GTDB taxonomy): domain Bacteria; phylum Actinomycetota; class Actinomycetes; order Streptomycetales; family Streptomycetaceae; genus Streptomyces. The sequence goes on from NZ_JANAVF010000001.1 coordinate 562,688, forward strand.
GTCCGCTTCGCCTTGCGGGTCAGCGAGCGCAGGACCCGGCCGGCCGTGGTGTAGAGCGCGCCGAAGGCGCAGCCGACGAGCAGGGCGTAGAAGACGATCCGCGGGGTGGTGAAGGCGATGAGGACCGCGATCATGGCCCAGCGTTCGCCGATCGGCAGGATGATCATGCGCCGGACCCAGACCGTCCAGCCGACGCTGTCCAGCTTGTCCGAGAGGGCCGCCGTCGGACTCGTGTTGGCGGTGGCGTCGTGGTTGGCCTCGTTGAAGGCGAAGTCCACCACGTGCCGGCAGGTCATGAGGATCATCGCGCCGAGGGCCAGGGCCCATACGTCGTCGCCGTTGCGGGCCGCGCCGAGCGCGAGGCCCGCGTAGAAGGAGTACTCCTTCGCGCGGTCGAAGGTGGCGTCGAGCCAGGCGCCCATCGTCGAGTACTGGAGCGAGTAGCGGGCGAGCTGCCCGTCCGTGCAGTCCAGGACGAAGGAGACGAGGAGCAGCACGCCGGAGGCCACGTAGCCCCAGCGGTCGCCGGTGGCGGCGCAGCCGGCCGCGATCAGCGCGGTGATCAGCGAGGCGGTGGTGACCTGGTTGGGGGTCAGTCCGCGGCGCGCGCACCAGCGGGCGATGTAGCGCGAGTAGGGGCTGATGAAGAAGGTGGTGAAGAACCCGTCGCGGGACTTCACGGCGGTGCGCAGCCGGACGGCCTCCTCGTCGACGGCGGCGACGGCGGCGGTGGCCGCCCGGCGCTCTTCGACGGTGGCGGGCACGGCGGCGACGAGGGTGCCGAGCTCGGGGCGGTGCACGGGGGTGCCGGCGGCCTCGACGGCGGCGGCGAGCCGGTCCGGGTACGTGCCGTGGCCCACGGGGGCGGACGCGTCGAGCGCGGCGGCCCGGTCCAGGGCCGCGCGGGCTCCGGGCTGGACGGCGAAGGCTCCGGTGACGGCGCAGGCGTCGAACCGCGGGTCGGTCAGCGCGAGCCGCAGGGCGTGCACGTGCCCGACGAACTCCCCGTCCACGACGGCCACCCGCTGATCGGCGGGTACGAGCGCCAGTGCGGCGGCGGTGTCCGACGGGGTGGCCGCGGGGCGCACCTCGAAGCCGAGGGAGCGCAGCTCGTCGGCGAGCGCTGATCCGGGCACCGGCAGGCCGGTAAGGATGACGGTCGGCAGACGAACTCACTCCTTGCACGCACACGGGTAACGAGCGCCGAGTGGGTCGGCGGCACGTCGGCAGAGGCTATCGGATGAACGGAAGCAGGGGTTCACCGCCTGTTTACGCTCCGATAAGCCGAAAATCACGGGCCTGTCGGTCCCGTGGCGATCATCATTGACGATCGGCGGGAGCGATCACAAACCGCCCTCGGCGCTCCCCCTGTTAAGGTGGATCGCAGACGCGTACGAGTTTCGCGTAAGCGTCCCAATCGCCCGAATGTCACCTAGAAGTGACGAAAGAAGAGAAAGAGGTGGGGTTGATGACCGTCGCAGGCGTCGCCGCCCAGCGCAGCGCACTCCGGTACATCCCCCTCTCCTTCCGGGCGTCCGGCCGGGCCTGATCACACCGATCACCCCCGTCGGCCGGAGCCCCCTTTCCAAGGGTTCACGTTGACCGACCACACCGGTAACACCAGCAACTCCCACAGCACCGATTTCAGCACGGAGAGCGACCTCTTCTTCGAGGCGTTCCTCGCGCTGCACCGCGGCCTGCCCCGGCAGTCCCCCGGTTCCGAAGCGACCACCCGGCACCTGCTGTCCCTGTGCGGACCGCTGCCCGAGCGGCCGCGCGCCCTGGACCTGGGCTGCGGTCCCGGCCCCAGCGCCCTGCTGCTCGCCGCCGAGGCGGGCGCTCTCGGCGCCGACGTCACGGCCGTCGATCTCCAGGACGGCTTCCTCGACGAGCTCCGTGCGGCCGCCGCGGCCCGCGGGCTCTCCGACCGCATCCACGCCGTCAAGGCGGACATCGGCGACCTCGACCTTCCGGACGGATCCTTCGATCTCGTCTGGGCGGAGGGTTCCGCCTACAACATCGGCTTCGCCACCGCGCTCGCGCGGTGGAAGCAGCTGCTCGCCCCCGGCGGCACCCTGGTGCTGAGCGAGTGCGAATGGACCGTGGACGAACCGTCCGCCGGAGCCCGCGCCTTCTGGGACGTGCACTACCCGCTGCGCTCCACCGCCCGCAACCTGGCGGCCGTCCAGGCCGCCGGCTACCAGGTGCTCGCGGTCCACCGGCAGCCCGACTCCGACTGGGACGCCTACTACGTCCCGCTCGGCGAGCGGACCTCCGCGGCCGCGGAGCCTTCGGGTCCCGAGGCCGCGGCCGCGCTGGGCTTCGTACGCGAGGAGATCGCGGTACGGGAGCGGTACGGGCACGAGTACGGCTACACCTCCTACGTCCTGCGGCCGGTGACGGCCGGGGACGGCGGCGGCTGGCCCGTCCGCCCCGAGTCCGACGGGGACGCGGCCGCCGTGCACGCGGTGAACTCGACCGCCTTCGAGACCCCGGCCGAGGCCGATCTCGTGGACGCGCTGCGCGCGGACGCCTCCTGGCTGCCCGGCCTCTCCTACGTGGCCGAGGGCCCGGACGGGTCGGTCGCGGCGCACGCCCTGCTGACCCGGTGCGAGGTGGACGGGGTGGCGGCGCTCGCCCTCGCCCCGGTGGCCGCGGCGCCCGCGCTCCAGCGCTCGGGCGCGGGCAGCGCGGTCGTACGGGCCCTGCTCGCGGCGGCCGCGGAGCGCGGGGAGAACCTCGTGCTCGTCCTCGGGCATCCCGCGTACTACGGGCGGTTCGGGTTCGCGCCGGCTTCGCACTTCGGGATCAGGGCGCCCTTCGAGGTGCCCGACGAGGCCATGATGGCGCTGGTGCTCGACGATTCGGTGCCGGTTCCCACGGGCACGATCAAGTACCCGGCGCCGTTCGGGGTCTGATGCCGGGTCCGGCCCGTGGCCGGACGAACAAGTTCCGCCCCCCGCCGCATATCACGCGGCGGGGGGCGGACATGCGCGGATCACCGAAGTCGGGGCAATCCCCATTTGTACGGCAGACTTGAAAGCCGAAGTCCGAAGCGAAGGATGGGTATGCCGACCACACCAGCCACCGCCGCGAACAGTGCGACCACCGGCACCGGCGCTCAAGAACCGATCATGCTCGAACTGGTCGACGAGTCCGGCAACACCATCGGTACGGCGGAGAAGCTCTCCGCCCATCAGGCTCCCGGGCAGCTGCACCGGGCGTTCTCGGTGTTCCTCTTCGACGAGCAGGGCCGGATGCTGCTCCAGCAGCGCGCCCTCGGGAAGTACCACTCCCCCGGGGTCTGGTCGAACACCTGCTGCGGTCACCCCTACCCCGGGGAGTCGCCGTTCGCGGCGGCGGCCCGGCGGACCCACGAGGAGCTGGGGCTGTCGCCCTCGCTGCTCGCGGAGGCGGGGACGGTCCGCTACAACCACCCGGACCCGGCCTCGGGCCTGGTGGAGCAGGAGTACAACCACCTGTTCGTGGGACTCGCGCAGCGGTCCGTGCGGCCCGATCCGGAGGAGATCGCGGACACCGCCTTCGTGACCGCGGAGGAACTCGCGAAGCGGCACGCCGAGGTCCCGTTCTCGGCCTGGTTCATGACCGTGCTGGACGCGGCCCGGCCCGCGATCCGCGAGCTGACGGGCGACACGGCGGGCTGGTAGCCGCCCCGGGGCGCTTCAGGCCGCCTCGGATCGCCCCGGATCGCCTCAGACCGCCGAGGTCGGGGTGGCGGCGGGTGACGCGAGGGCCGTGGTGAGCGGCAGTGCCGCCCAGATGACCTTGCCGCCCGTGGAGGTGTGCTCCACGTCGCAGACCCCGCCGGCCTCCAGCGTGACCTCCCGGACGAGCAGGAGGCCCCGGCCGCCGGTCTGGCCGAAATCGGCCTCCAGCGCCTTGGGGCGGTACGGGTGGTTGTCCTCGACGGCCACCCGTACCCATTCCCGGCCGATGGCCACCTCCACGGCGACCTCCGGAGAGAGCACGGCCGCGTGCCGGACCGAGTTCGTCACCAGTTCGGAGACGATCAGCAGCAGGGAGTAGACCAGGTCCCGGTCGGCCGGCACCTCCTGCCGGCCGAGCAGGTCACGGACCGCACGGCGGGCCTGCGGAACGGATTCTTCTACCGCGGGCGCCGTGAAGCGCCACACTCCTTCGTACGCGAGGGGGGTGGCCGCGACCTCCGGCTCCTCCCCCTTGACTGGCGGGACGCTCCCGCTCACATCCATCTCCCGGCCCCCGTCTTCACGCTCGATCGTCTGCACACGTCAAGAGTGGGGACCGGACCGCTCCGGGCCGGACCACTGACCAGAAGTCAGCATCAATCGGACACTTTCTGACCGCTGGCGTATGACAGAGTCAGTTGTTCGACCGTTCCTGATCTTCTGGGGGCAGCTTCTCGGCCGCCTCGTACGTCTCGGGCGCCGCGGCACCCGCCCCCGCCGGCGTCACCGGAACCTCGTCGTCCCTGACCAAGCCCAGGATGCGGCGGGCTCCCATGCCCACGGCGATCAGACTCAGACCGTCGAACAGCAGCGCGAGGGAGAAGAACGCTCCGATCACGTACAGACTGCTGCCGGGCCAGTTGGCGAGGATCAGCAGGCCCAGCAGGATGCCGAAGGCGCCCTGGACCAGGGTCAGCCCGAGGTGGGCGCCGCGCACCACGACGGCCCCGGCCAGCCGGAACACCCCGCCGGTGAGGAACAGCAGCGCGGCGAACATGGTGAGCGCCTCCGCGCTCGCTTCCGGACGGCGCAGGATCACGAAGCCGGCGGCGATGTTGATCGCGGCGACGATGACGGCGAGCCAGAAGTAGTTGCTCTTGCGGGACTGGATCGCCTGGAGCAGACCCACCAGGCCGCCGAAGAGCAGCAGCCAGCCGAAGAGGAACATCGTGGTCAGGGTGGCGAAGCCGGTGTAGACGAGGCCGACGAGGCCGGCCACCACCAGGAGCGCCCCGAGCAGGGCCATCCACGCGAAACTGCGGCTGACCTTCTTCTTGTCGGCCTTCATGTCCTGTGGACCCGTACGGTCCGCACGGTCTGCGGCCATGGACACGCCACCTCTCAGCTGCCCCCGACGGACCCTCGGACACCGCGACTGCCTGCCGGTCCGCCGAGCTGCCGGTGACCGGTCTTTTGATCATAGGTTTGACCGTCCGGGATAGCATCCGGCGCATGGACGCAGCCCTCCTCTCCTCCGTCGCCGACGGGGTCGCCACCGTCGTGATCTCGCACCCCGCCAAGCGCAACGCCATGACCGCCGCGATGTGGCGCGGGCTGCCGGAGCTGCTGGCCGGGCTCGCGGCGGACCCCGCCGTACGGGTGCTGGTCCTGACGGGGGCCGGCGAGACCTTCTGCGCGGGGGCCGACATCTCCTCGCTGACCGGGGACGACGATCCGCAGGCCCTGGCCGTGGCCGCCGAGGAGGCGCTCGCCGCCTTCCCCAAGCCCACGCTGGCCGCGATCCGCGGGTTCTGCGTGGGCGGGGGCAGCCAGCTGGCCGCCGCCTGCGATCTGCGCTTCGCGGAGGAGGGCTCCTCCTTCGGGGTGACCCCGGCGAAGCTGGGCATCGTGTACCCGACCTCCTCCACCCGGCGCCTCGCCTCCCTGGTGGGCCCGGCCGCCGCCAAGTACCTGCTCTTCTCCGCCGAGTTGATCGACGCGGAGCGGGCGCTGCGCACCGGACTCCTGGACGAGCTGCTCCCGGCGGGACAACTGGCGAAGCGCGTAGCGGAGTTCACCCGGATCCTGGTCACGCGCTCGCGGCTCACGCAGGCCGCCGCGAAGGAGTTCACGGACGGCCGCACGGACCGGGACGGGTACTGGGCCGCACAGGCAGCCGGAAGCGGCGACACCGCCGAGGGTGTCGCCGCGTTCCTGGAGCGGCGCGCGCCCGCCTTTACCTGGACTCCTCCGAAGGCTTGAACGCACGCAGCCGTGCGACCAGTTCGGCGGGTGCCTTCTCGGGGGAACCGGCGTCGTAGGGCGGCTGCGGGTCGTACTCGGTCATCAGCTGCACCATCTGCGCGTACTCGTCGCCCGCGATGCGGCCGAGGAGCGAGAGCCCCATGTCGATCCCCGAGGACACTCCGGCGGCCGTCACGTACTTCCCGTCGAAGACCACCCGCTCCCCGGTGGGCTCCGCCCCGAAACGGGTCAGCTGGTCGAGGTACAGCCAGTGGCTGGTGGCCCGCCGCCCGTCGAGGAGGCCTGCGGCGGCGAGCAGGATCGAGCCGGTGCAGACGGAGGTGGTCCAGGTCGTGGTGGCGTCGACGGCCCGCAGCCAGTCGAGGACGACGGGGTTCTTCGCCTCCACGTCGGGGGCCGGCCCGCCGGGCACGATGACGATGTCCGGCCGCGTCACCTCGCCGAGCCCCCGGTCGGCGACAAGTGCGAGCGCCCCGCTGTCCGTCCTCACGGGGCCGGGGCGCTCGGAGACGAAGACGGTCTCGGCGCCTTCGAGACGGCCGAGGGTGTCGAAGGGCCCGACGGCGTCGAGGGCGGTGAAGCGGTCGTAGAGCAGTACGGCGATCTGCATGGCTCCTCCGGAGCGGTTGTCGGAACTTCTGCTGGAAGTGCTGTCGGGGCTTCTGCCCGGACTCCTGCCGGAGCTTCTGGTGAGACTTCTGCCGGGATCGACCGGGTCCGGGGTGCCGGGACCCGTTGGCGGGGTGGGCCGAACCTGCGGCGGTATTCGGCCGGGGGCTGGCCCAGGGTCTTCACGAAGGCGCGGCGCAGGGCCTCCGGGTTGGTGTAGCCGCAGGCCCGGGAGATCCGGGCGATGCCCTCGCCGCCCTCCTCCAGCATCCGCCGCGCGTGCTCGACCCGTACCCGCTCCACGTACCGCCCCGGCGTCACCCCCGTCTCCGCCTGGAAGGCCCGCGCGAAGTGCCGGGGCGACAGGGCGGCCCGCGCGGCGAGGGCCTCCACGCTCAGGTCCTCCCCCGGGTGCTCCGTGATCCAGTGCTGCACCTCCCGCAGCGGCTCCCGCCGCGCCGTCTGCGCTTCGAGCTGCGCGCTGAACTGCGCCTGGTTCCCGGGCCGCCGCAGGAAGACCACCAGGTGCCGCGCGATGGACAGGGCCAGCTCCCGCCCGTGGTCCTCCTCCACCAGTGCCAGCGCAAGGTCGATGCCCGCCGTGACCCCGGCCGAGGTGGCCACCGGCCCGTCGCGGACGTAGATCGGGTCGGGTTCCACGGTGACGGCCGGGTAGTCCCGGGCCATCCGCTCGCAGGCGTACCAGTGGGTCGTGGCGCGCCGACCGTCCAGCAGCCCGGCCTCGGCCAGCAGCAGGCCGCCGGTGCACACCGACACCAGCCGCTCCGCGGACCCGCCGTACGCGCGGAGCCAGTCCGTGATCTCTGGTGCGAAGTCCCCCGTGTACCTGCCTCCCGGTACCAGCAGGGTGGTCCCGGCGCCCGGGCGCTCGCTCTCCAGGTCACCGTCCGGGACCAGCAGCAGTCCGCTGCTCGTCCGGACCGGGGCGCCGCCCGGTGACACGGTGCGGAGCTCGTACCGCGGCGGTCCGGGGTGGTGGCCGGCAGCGGAGAACACCTCCATCGGCCCCGTGACATCCAGGCTCTGCACGCCGTCGTAGAGGACGACGAGCACGGTTCGTGACGACATGACCTCATCGTGTGCCACCCGCGGCGATGGCCGCAATGACGTCCACCCCACCTATCCGGCCATACGGGTCCTGATGCGATCCTGTGCCGGTCCCCCGCCCTTCACCGCCCGCTCCGGAGCCCGTCCTGTACCCCGCCGCCGCCGCGTGCCTGTCCGCCGTCCTCCTCCTCGGGGTGCTCGCCTTCGCCGTCCTGCGCCCGCGCGGGCTGCCGGAGGCCGCGGCCGCGGTGCCCGCCGCGGGGCTGCTCGTCGTCCTGGGCGTCGTACCGCCCGCCGACGCGTGGGCGCAGACCCGCGAGCTGCTTCCGGTGGTCGGGTTCCTCGCGGTGATCCTGGCGCTGGCCCGGCTCTGCGCCGACGAGGGGCTGTTCAGGGCCGCCGGGGCCGCGGTGGCCCGGCGGGCGGCGGGGCGCGGACCCGTGGCACTGCTCGGCGGGGTGTTCGCCGTCGCCTCGGTCGTCACCGCCGCGCTGAGCCTGGACGCCACCGTGGTGCTGCTGACCCCGGTGGTGCTGGCGACGGCCTCCCGGCTGGGGGCGCGGCCGCGGCCGCACGTGTACGCGACCGCGCACCTGGCGAACTCCGCCTCGCTGCTCCTGCCGGTCTCCAACCTCACCAATCTGCTGGCCTTCGCCGCGAGCGGGCTGTCCTTCACCCGGTTCGCCGCGCTCATGGCCTTGCCCTGGCTGACGGCCATCGGCGTGGAGTACGCGGTCTTCCGGCGCTATTTCCGCAGCGACCTGGCGGCGGCCCCGGAGCACATACCGCTGGCCGGGGATCCGGCGCCGCTGCCGCGGTTCGCGGCCGGGGTGCTCGCGCTGACCCTGGCCGGTTTCGCGCTCGCCTCCTTCGCCGGGGCGAGCCCCGCCTGGGCGGCGCTCGCGGGCACGCTGGTCCTGGCCGTACGGGCGCTGCGGCGCCGGGAGACCACGCCCGCGCGGATCCTGGGCTCGGCGGCGCCGGCCTTCTGCCTGTTCGTGCTGGCACTGGGCGTGGTGGTGCGCGCCGTCGTGGACCACGGGCTCGGGGCCGGGCTGGAGTGGGTGACCCCGGCCGGGGACTCCCTGCCCGCGCTGCTCGCGGTGGCGGCGGTGGCCGCCGTACTGGCCAACCTGATCAACAACCTGCCCGCGGTACTGGCCCTGCTGCCGGTGGCTGCGGCGGGCGGCGCCGGGCCGGTGCTCGCCGTGCTGATCGGCGTGAACATCGGCCCGAACCTGACCTACGCGGGCTCCCTGGCCACCCTGCTGTGGCGGCGGATCCTGCACGCGGACAAGTACGACGGCGTCACCCTCGGGGACTTCACCCGGCTCGGCGTGCTGACCACCGTGCCGGCCCTGGCCGCCGCGGTGACGGCCCTGTGGGCGGCCCTGCGCCTCGTCGGCGCGTGACCCTCCCGGGCGGCCGCCGCACCTGCCCGGCCCCGGGATCCGCACGTGCGGGGCGCGGATAGGATCGGGACATCATGACTGCAACCCTCGTCGCCAAGAAGCTGACCGCCGCGCACGGTGAGCGCACGCTCTTCGCCGATCTCGACCTCGTCGTCGCGCCCGGCGACGTCATCGGCCTCGTCGGCGTCAACGGCGCCGGGAAGTCCACCCTGCTGCGGATGCTCGCCGGGCTGGACGCCCCCGAGACCGGCGAGCTGCGCCTCTCCCCGCCCGGCGCCGCCGTCGGGCACCTGCCGCAGGAGCCGGAGCGGCGCCCCGGCGAGTCGATCCGCGAGTTCCTGGCCCGCCGTACGGGTGTGGCAGCGGCGCAGGCCGAGCTCGACGCGGCGACGCAGGGTCTCGTGGACGGCACCCCCGGCGCGGACGACGCGTACGCGGACGCCCTCGACCGGTGGCTGAACCTCGGCGGGGCCGACCTCGACGAGCGGGCCGTGCAGGTGGCCGACGACCTGGGGCTGTCCGTCGGCCTCGACCTGCCGATGACCGCGCTGTCCGGCGGCCAGGCCGCCCGCGCCGGCCTCGCCTCGCTGCTGCTGTCCCGCTACGACGTCTTCCTGCTCGACGAGCCCACCAACGACCTGGACCTCGAAGGTCTGGAGCGTCTGGAGCAGTTCGTGAAGGGACTGCGCGCCGGCACCGTCGTCATCAGCCACGACCGCGAGTTCCTCACGCGCACCGTCACCAAGGTCCTCGAACTGGACCTGGCGCAGCAGCAGATCAACCTCTACGGCGGCGGCTACGACGCCTACCTGGCGGAGCGCGAGCGAGCCCGCACCCATGCCCGCGAGGAGTACGACGAGTACTCCGACAAGCGCTCGGCCCTGGAGGACCGGGCCGCGATGCAGCGCGGCTGGAGCGACAAGGGCGTCAAGAACGCCAAGCGCAAGTCCACCGACAACGACAAGTCCGCCAGGAAGGCCGCCGCCGACGCGAGCGAGAAGCAGGCCTCCAAGGCCCGCCAGACGCAGCGCGCGATCGAGCGGCTCGAAGTGGTCGAGGAGCCGCGCAAGGAGTGGGAGCTGCGCATGGAGATCGCGGCGGCCCCGCGCTCCGGCTCGGTGGTGGCCACCCTGCGCGAAGCGGTCGTCCAGCGGGGAGACTTCGCCTTCGGGCCGGCGAGCCTGCAGATCGACTGGGCGGACCGGGTCGCCATCACCGGCGCCAACGGAGCGGGCAAGTCGACCCTGTTGGCCGTCCTCCTGGGCCGCCTCGCCCCGGACTCCGGCTCCGCCACCCTCGGCTCGGGCGTCCGGGTCGGCGAAGTCGACCAGGCCCGCGGCCTGTTCCTCGGCGACGAGTCGCTCATCGACGCCTTCTGCGCCGCCGTGCCCGATACCGAGCCCGCCGAAGTCCGCACTCTGCTGGCCAAGTTCGGCCTGAAGGCGGCGCACGTGACCCGCCCGGCGGCCACCCTCTCCCCCGGCGAGCGCACCCGGGCGGCCCTGGCGCTGCTCCAGGGGCGCGGGGTGAACCTGCTGGTGCTGGACGAGCCGACGAACCACCTCGACCTGCCGGCCATCGAGCAGCTGGAGTCCGCCCTGGAGGCCTACGAGGGCACCCTGCTGCTGGTCACCCACGACCGCCGGATGCTCGACGCGGTCCAGGTCACCCGCCGCATGCACGTCGCGGACGGCAAGGTCACCGAGCTCTAGCGCCGAGCCCCGCCCGAGATGCCGACCCGCCCGGGCACGACTAGCCTTTGTGGGTGAGAGCCGCAACCGCGGAGCACGCCCCCATGGCCGGCCGTTCCATGCCGCCCGGGTGGGCTGACTTGTGCTTCCGCATTTTCGGCGGCCCTGTATCCGATCCGCGTCGCGCGTACCCGTACGCGGTCCGCGGTTCCGTCCTTCAGACCTCGGAGAGGTTCGAGGAGGGTGGAAGGAAAGGGAAATTCTCATGTTCGCAACGAGAGCCAAGCGCCTCTTCGTGGTCTCCGCGGCCGGTCTCCTGATGGCCGGCGGGGCCGCGCTGGGTACGGCGGGCACCGCCTCGGCGGCGACCCCGGCCCAGCAGGTGAGCTACGTCGCCGGTGGCTGGGACCACGACGACAACGGCCACCACGGCGGCTGGTGGGACGACGATGACGACTACGGCTACGGAGGCCACGGAGGCTACGGAGGTCACCACCGCGGCGGCTGCTGAACGCCGTTCAACCCAGGCGTGCGCGACCCTGCCACAGGGCCGCGCACGCGCGTCAGCTCCCGTCCGGCCGCTCCGCCGGGGCCCGCCTCGTGCGGGCCATCTTCCGGGCCACGAAGGTCCTCGGGAGGTGCCGGGCGGCCACGGCGTACGCCCGGTAGCGTCGGCCCGTGATGCTCACCGGGCGGCGCCGGGCCAGGTCCTTCAGAGCCTGGGCCACCACGTCCTCGGGCTCCAGCCACACCGCGTCGCGCAGGGCGCTGACGTCCATCCCGGCGCGCTCCTGGAACTCGGTGCGGGTGAATCCCGGCACCACCGCCAGCACGCGGACCCCGTACGGCTCCATGTCCACGCGCAGCGACTCGCTGAAGGCCGTGATCCAGGCCTTCGCGGCGCCGTAGGTGCCGGTCGGCAGCAGTCCGGCCACCGAGGAGACGTTGAGCACGGCGCCGCGGCGCCGCTCGCGCAGGCCCGGGAGGACCGCGTGGGTGAGCCGGAGCGGCACCTTGACCAGCAGGTCGAGCATCCGCTCCTCGTCCTCGACGGGGCTGTACGGGAAGGGCGCGGGGAGTCCGAAGCCGGCGTTGTTGACCAGGATGTCTACGGGCCGGGCCCGGTCGGCGAGCCGCTCGGCGACGGCTCCCAGCCCGCCCGCGTCGAGCAGGTCGGCGGGCAGCACCTCGCAGACGGAGCCGAACTCCCGGGCCAGGTCCGCGGCGACGGCTTCGAGGCGGCCCTTGTCGCGGGCGACGAGGACGAGGTCGCAGCCCTTGGCGGCGAAGCCGCGGGCGAAGGCCGCGCCCAGTCCGGCGCTGGCCCCTGTGATCAGTACGGTGGTGGTCAAGAGACGTTCACTTCCTGGCGGTTGAGCGTGTGGTGCCTCACGCGGTGAATCCGGCGGTGGCCGGGGAGGCGTAGGCCCGGGCCACGTCGACGAGGAAGCGGGCCTCGCCCTCCAGGTCCCCTCCCTCGGCCGAGGTCTGGAGGGCCGCGGGCAGCTCCAGGGCGTTCTCGTCGGAGCGCTGTTGCGGGATCCCGGCCAGCTTCGCCTGCCGCGCCTCCTTCAGTACGCAGGCCAGCGCGGCCGCACTGGCCCGCTGTTCGGGTACTCCGCTGCCGGCCACGTGGCCGCGCGCGAGCTCCGGCACGCCGGGGGCGACGTACTCCCCCAGGATCAGGATGGCGTCGCGGGTCTCGATGACCTTGCGGTAGACGAGGAGGTTGCGCGGGACCGGCGGCCACAGCAGTTCCAGCACCCGGCCGGCGCGCGGCTCGTTGAGGGCGACGTGCGGGACGGCGTGGACCAGGTCGCGCCAGAGCGGCCACAGCCGCCAGGCGGTGGCGGTGTCGGCGGCCGTGCGGCGCAGGGCGAACAGCGTCGGGACGAGGATGGCCGCGGCACGGAGCAGTCCGTGCACGTTCATCAGCAGCGGGTTCGCGGGCAGTGCCCAGGTGGAGCCGAACAGCGCCTTGAGCAGGTACACGAACCAGAACACCCCGGCGAGCGCGGTGCCGAGGCCGAACAGCAGCAGGCCGGCGGCGAGGCCCCGGCTCTCGGCGCGCCGGCTGTAGCGCCAGCAGACCAGTACGCAGACGGTGTTGGCGATCAGGTGGGCGGAGATCAGGACCAGCCAGTACGCGAGGGAGGGCACCGGGTCGCCCGTGGGCGGGATGGTGTGCGTGCCGTGGTCGGGGGCGGCCGCGTCCAGTGCGACGAGCACGGCCAGCCAGAGGAGGGTGCCGGCGCCCGAGGCGATCTGGAGCCGGCGGCCCCGGGTGGCGGAGGCCACGAAGTAGAGCACGGCGCCGGCCGAGAGGACGCCGATGAGGTTGCGGACCAGCCCGATGGCGTGGGCGTAGCCCGGGTCGCGGCCCATGGCGTAGGCGACGACGTCGGGGAGGTTCAGGGTCATCGCGGCCGCGGCGGTGGCGACGGCGAGCCACAGGCCCCGCTGGTGCGGGGCGCGCAGGGCGCCGGGCGCGCGGAGCAGGACGGCGACCCAGAGGCAGACGACGCCGGGGACGGCGAGCGCGTCGCCGAAGGCGATCAGATCAGAGGCCACGGTGGACCGGCCCCCGCCCGCGCCGCTCGTAGCCCATCGCGGACTCCAGCCGGGCGAGGGTGCTCCCGCCTCCGGCGCCGTGGCCGAGGTGCGGGCCTCGGGTCCCGGTGCGGGTGCGGATCATGCTGGCGAGCATCTCCGCCTCCCGCTCCTGGCGGGTGGTGTAGTTGGTGCGTCCAAGCACGGTGGGGACGGATCCCGCGGAGGAGTCCCCGGCCGGGGCTTCCAGGGAGTGGTGGCCGAAGAGGATGTGGCCGATCTCGTGGAGCACGATGTGCTCCCGATGGAGCAGGGTGGTCTGGGCCTCGTAGAAGACGTAGTCCACGTCGGCGGTGCCGACCCACAGTCCGCACACTCCGGACTCCGCGGCCTCCTTGGGCAGCGGGTGGAGCCGGATGGGGCGGCCCCGTTGCTCGGCTATCCGCTCGCACAGTCCGTCGAGCGAGAAGGGGTGGGTCAGTTCAAGACGGCCGAGAATCGCCTCGCACCGCTTGCGCAGACTGGGTTGAGGGTGGCGCATGTGTTCCCTCTTCGGACCCTTTCTCGGGCAACGATGGTAGGCGTGCGTGGGCTGGAGCATGGCGTCCTTAGCCTTCAAAGCGACCTCGGGAGTGCGGTCCTGAGGGGGAAAGCGGAAACCCGTTCGCCGAAAGACGAACGGGCGTTCCGTCATCCCTACAGATCATGCGGATGAGTTGGCAAGGTTTGTCCCCATGTCGGGTACCTATTCAGCCAATCCGGCACTCGCTGTCACCAAAAGCTGTCACCAGCAGCTAGCGCTTGCGGCCGCCCCGCTCGTCGGGGCCGCTGAGTCCCGCGCGGCGCAGGGCGTCGGCCATCGCGCTGTTGGCGGGGGCCGGAGCGCCACCGCCCTGCCGCTGGCCGCCGCCGCCCTGACCGCCCTGGCGCTGCCCACCGCCCTGACCGCCCTGGCGGCGGCCGTTGCCGCCCTCGCGGGATCCGCCCTGACCGCCCTGACCGCCCTGACCGCCGCCCTGGCCGCGCTGCTGCGGGGGCCGGCCGCCGCCGCGCCGCTCGCCCCGCTCCTCGCGCTGGCCCGGCGCACCGCCGCCGGCGCCGCGCTCCGCCTCGTCCTCCAGCCGCAGGGTCAGGGAGATCCGCTTGCGCGGGATGTCCACGTCCATGACCTTGACCCGGACGATGTCGCCCGGCTTCACCACGTCCCGGGGGTCCTTGACGAAGTTCTTCGACAGCGCCGAGACGTGCGCCAGCCCGTCCTGGTGGACGCCGATGTCGATGAAGGCGCCGAAGGCGGCCACGTTGGTGACCACGCCCTCCAGGATCATCCCGGGGGCCAGGTCGCCGATCTTCTCGACGCCCTCCTTGAAGGTCGCCGTCTTGAACGCGGGCCGCGGGTCCCGGCCCGGCTTCTCCAGCTCGCGCAGGATGTCCGTGACGGTCGGCAGGCCGAAGGCCTCGGTGACGAACTGCTCCGGCCGCAGCGAGCGCAGCACGCCCGTGTTGCCGATCAGGGCCGCGACCTCGCTGCCCGCGGTCTTGCCCATGGTGCGGACCACCGGGTACGCCTCGGGGTGCACGCTGGAGGCGTCCAGCGGGTCGTCCCCGCCGCGGATCCGCAGGAAGCCCGCGCACTGCTCGTACGCCTTCGGGCCGAGGCGGGCCACGTCCTTGAGCCCCTTGCGGTTGCGGAAGGGGCCGTTGGCGTCGCGGTGGGCCACGATGTTCTCGGCGAGTCCGCCGCTGATGCCCGACACCCGCGAAAGCAGCGGCGCGGAGGCGGTGTTGACGTCGACGCCGACGCCGTTCACACAGTCCTCGACCACGGCGTCGAGCGAACGCGAGAGCTTCACCTCGGACAGGTCGTGCTGGTACTGCCCGACGCCGATCGACTTCGGGTCGATCTTCACGAGTTCGGCGAGCGGGTCCTGCAGGCGCCGGGCGATGGAGACGGCACCGCGCAACGACACGTCCATGCCGGGGAGTTCCTGCGAGGCGAAGGCGGAGGCCGAGTACACGGAGGCGCCGGCCTCCGAGACCATCACCTTGGTGAGCTTCAGCTCGGGGTGGCGGGTGATGAGGTCCCCGGCGAGCTTGTCGGTCTCCCGGGAGGCGGTGCCGTTGCCGATGGCCACGAGCTCGACCGCGTGCTCCTTCGCGAGGCGGGCCAGCTTGGCGAGGGCCTCGTCCCACTTGTTGGCGGGCACGTGCGGGTAGATCACCTCGGTGGCGACCACCTTGCCGGTGGCGTCCACCACGGCCACCTTGACGCCGGTCCGGAAGCCCGGGTCGAGGCCGAGGGTCGCGCGGGTGCCTGCGGGTGCGGCGAGCAGCAGGTCGCGCAGGTTGGACGCGAAGACCCGTACCGCCTCGTCCTCGGCGGCGGCGCGCAGCCGGGAGCGCAGGTCGATCCCGAGGTGCACCTGGATCTTGGTGCGCCAGGCCCAGCGGACGGTGTCGGCGAGCCACTTGTCTCCGGGCCGGCCGCGGTCGTTGATGCCGAAGCGCCGGGCAACCATGCCCTCATAGGTGGAGGGGCCGGGCGTCTCGCTCGGCTCTTCCGGCTCCAGGGTGAGGTCGAGCACGTCCTCCTTCTCCCCGCGGAGCATGGCGAGCACGCGGTGCGAGGGCAGGGCGGTGAAGGGCTCGGTGAAGTCGAAGTAGTCGGCGAACTTGGCGCCCGCCTCCTCCTTGCCCTCGCGGACCTTCGCGGCGAGCCGGCCGCGGCCCCACATGCGTTCGCGCAGTTCGCCGATGAGGTCGGCGTCCTCGCCGAACTTCTCGGTGAGGATGGCGCGGGCGCCCTCCAGGGCGGCGGCCGGGTCGGCCACGCCCTTGTCCGCATCCACGAACGCGGCGGCCGCCACGGCCGGTTCCACCGACGGGTCGGCCAGCAGTCCCTCGGCGAGCGGCGCGAGGCCGGCCTCGCGGGCGATCTGTGCCTTGGTGCGGCGCTTGGTCTTGAAGGGGAGGTAGATGTCCTCCAGCCGGGCCTTGGTGTCGGCCGCGTTGATCCGGGCCTCCAGCTCGGCGTCGAGCTTGCCCTGCTCCCGTACGGAGTCGAGGATCGCCGCGCGCCGGTCCTCCAGCTCGCGCAGGTAGCGCAGGCGCTCCTCCAGGGTGCGCAGCTGGGCGTCGTCGAGCATCTCGGTCGCTTCCTTGCGGTAGCGCGCGATGAACGGCACGGTCGAACCGCCGTCGAGCAGCTCGACGGCGGACTTGACCTGCCGCTCCCGTACGCCGAGCTCCTCGGCGATCCTGCCTTCGATGGACATCGTCACTGTGCGGTCCCGCCTGCCTTCGTACGTGTGCGTGATGCTGCCGCGTGCTGCCTGCTGCGTCGGAAGGCTGCCAATTGTGGCAGGTGGCGGAGGCGGACGTCGGGAGCCGGGCCCGCTCCGGGGCTCAGGCCTTGCCCATGAGGTCCCCGGGGAAGGCTCCGGCGACGAAGGCCTGGACGGTGAAACCGCCGCCGATCTCCGCGAGCCGGGCGACTGAGGCCGCGCCGAGGTGCTCGTACGGGGCCTCGTCCAGGCGGTCGGTCTCCGTCTCCAGCGCCTCGCGCAGCTCCGCGCCCGCGGGCGTGAGCTCGCCCCCGGAGTCGAGCAGTCCGCGCTCGCGCAGTCGGTCCGCGGCCGCGTCCAGGTCGGACTGCTCCCAGCCGCGGATGTACTTGAGGTACTTCGGGGTCATGCCGTGGCCGCTGGCCGTGTGGCTGACCAGGGCCTCGACCGGGTCCAGGCCGACGGTGAGCAGGGCGGTCAGGTGCCCGTCGCCGCGGTGCTCGCGCAGCAGGGTGGTGGCGTGCCACAGCTTCAGGTGCGGTTCGGCGGGTACGGGGAGGTCCGCGTGGGCCGAGTAGAGCGTACGGGCGTGCCGGGTGCAGGCCTCGGTAGCGCGCATCGCCAGCCCGGCGGCCTCGGCCATCGCGGGGGACGCGAGGGTCTCCTCGCCGAGGAGCCGGCGCAGCGTGCTGTCCACGGCCCGCAGCCGGGCGGCGAGGACCTGTCCCGGGGTGGCGGTGTCCCAGACGGCGGGCAGGTGCCGGGCGACGAGGTCGTGGCGGTAGTTGTAGAAGGTGGCCGTCACCGTGCCCGCTCCGACCGCGCCCATGGCGGCGGAGCGGGAGGCGAGGTTGACGGCGTTGCCGTCGGTGATCCCGATGGCGGCGAACTCCTTGCCGAGGTCGGGCGAGAAGTAGACGGTCGAGTGCAGCGGGTTGATCGCCCCGTGCCAGCAGCTGCGTGCAGCGCGCTCCGGAAGAGTCATGCGGGCAGGCTAACGACTGCTTGGTATGGAGAGAAGTGCTGCACCCGGGGATCCGTCCCGGGTATCGGGGCGGATCGGTACGGCTCTACTTCAGCTCGGCTCCGGTGGCGACGACGACCCCGTAGAGCTCGGTGACGGTGGCGAGGGCCGCCTGGTGGATCTGCCGGGCCGTCAGGGCGCCCGCCGGGCTCTCCAGCGCCCGCGTCGCGGAGGCGTCGGCGACGACCGTCGGGGCGTAGCCGTGCAGGAAGGCGCCCTCGGTGGTGAACAGGGTGCACATGTTGGTCATGAACCCGGCGATGATCAGGTTCTTGCGGCCGGTGGCCTCGATGATCTCGTGGAGATCGGTCCCGTGGAAGCCGTTCGGGACGGACTTGGTGACGACGGCCTCGCCGGCCCGGGGGGCGACGGAGGCGTGGAGGGTGCCCGCCTCGGTGTCGACCCCGTAGCCGCCCTCGCGGACGTGGACGACGGGGGTGCCGGCCTCGCGGGCCCGGGCCAGGAGCCGGGAGGCGGAGGCCAGCGCGGGTTCCCAGCCGTCGAGTTCCATGACGCCGCCGGTGTAGGTGTTCTGGTAGTCGACCAGGACCAGGACCGCCTTCTCGAAGGTCGCGGGGGTCTCGTCGAAGCCGTTGAGCTGACGCAGGGTGGTGGTGGTCATGGGGATGCCGTTCTCGTGAGGGTGGGGTGGGGTGGCGGCCGACGCGGGGCCACGACGTCAACGCTAGGACCCCGCGCGCGCCCGGACAATGACGGCCGACCCGCAGATCCGGACATCGGTCCGCGCAGGCCGGGGGCGGTGCGCGGGCCGTCGCCGCCGCCCGGACGGAGACGTTCCGCACGGGCGCTTTTCAGACGCGTGGCGATCGTGTGACAGGAGGGGCCATGGACATGACGTGGGGTCCCGGGCGTGAATACGGTCGAACGGAAGCCACTCCCCAACCACTTGGAGTTCAAGGTGCACCGCAAAGTCATCGCCCCGAGCGTGCTCGCCGCTTCCCTTCTGCTGGTGATCCCGGCGTCGGCGGCGAGCTCCGTTCCGGGCGCCCCGGGTATCGGCGATCCCTACTACCCGGCCAGCGGCAACGGCGGGTACGAGGTGTCCCACTACGACCTGCGCCTGAAGTACCAGCCGAAGACCGACCTGCTGGAGGGCACCGCCACCCTCCTCACCACCGCCAAGCAGGACCTGTCCCGCTTCAACCTCGACTTCGGTCTGGACGTCAGCGAGATCCGGGTCAACGGGGTCAAGGCGAAGTTCGCCAAGTCCGGCACCTCGGAGCTCGAGGTCACCCCGGCCTCCCCGCTGCAGCGGGGCAAGCAGTCGAGCGTGGTCGTCAAGTACGCGGGCAAGCCCTCGGAGTTCAAGGTCGACGGCTGGTCGGCCTGGCAGCGCACCCCGGACGGCGGTGTCGCCGCGCAGGAGCCCGACTCGGCGGTGTGGTGGTTCCCGAGCAACGACCACCCGCTCGACAAGGCCACCTTCGACGTGTCGGTGAACGTGCCCGACGGCACCCAGGCCATCAGCAACGGCGTGCTCCAGTCGCAGACTTCGCGCCTGGGCTGGACCCGGTACAACTGGCGCTCGAACAAGCCGCAGGCCACGTACCTCGCCACCCTGGCCATCGGCAAGTTCGACATCACCACCGACAAGACGGCGAGCGGGCTGCCGATCCTGAACGCCTACAGCCAGGACCTCGGCGACAACGCGGGCGCGGCGCGCGCCAGCGTGGAGCGGACCGGCGAGGTCGCGGAGTGGCTGGAGGGGGTCTTCGGGCCGTACCCCTTCAACGCGCTGGGCGGCTACGTGCCGAACGTCCCCTCCGGCTTCGCCCTGGAGACGCAGACCCGGCCGTTCTACAGCCCCCGGCAGTTCGCGAACGGCGCGAACGTGTCCGTGGTCGTGCACGAGATCGCCCACCAGTGGTACGGGGACAGCGTGTCCGTCGACGGCTGGAAGGACATCTGGGTCAACGAGGGCTTCGCCCGCTACAGCCAGTGGCTGTGGTCGGAGAAGGAGGGCGAGGGCACCGCACAGGAGCTCGCCGACTGGGCGTACGGGCTGCGGCCGGCCGAGGACCCGTTCTGGCAGGTCAAGCCGGGTGACCCGGGCCCGGAGAACCAGTTCCACGGGGCCGTCTACGACCGTGGCGCGATCGCCCTCCAGGCGCTGCGCAACACGATCGGCGACGAGAAGTTCTTCCGGATCCTGAAGGGCTGGCCGACCGAGCGGGCCCACGGCAACGCCAAGGTCGGCGACTTCGTCCGCTACGCGGAGAAGGTCTCGAACCAGCCGCTCGCCCAGCTCTTCGAGACCTGGCTCTACACCCCGGGCAAGCCGGACGCCTCGGCGCTGAACGCGCCGAAGAAGCTGCCGGCCGCGACCCCGGGCACCGGCACCCTCCGCGCCCCGGCCGCCAGGCCGGCGGCGGAGCCGAAGTCCTGGAAGAAGATCGCCGAGACGAACACGGTGCACGACCACCACTGACCCGCACCGGTACGGAGCTGCGCGCCGTCGCCCCTCAGCGGGCGGCGGCGCGCACCCGCGCCCGGGCCGCGCGGGCGATCGGGAGGTAGCGCAGTCGCTCCGGCAGCAGCGGTACGAGGAGGCGTACGGCCGTGCTGAACCGGCGCAGGCGCCGCTCCTGGGCCGGGGTCCACTCCAGGCCGATGGCGGCGCGCGCCTCGGGCGGCATGTAGCCGGCGGTGACGAAGGCCCGGAAGTGCAGGAAGGCGGCCCGCAGGACGGGCCAGGTCAGGCGCAGCAGGAGCCGGACCGGCAGCGGCCCTCCGGCGGGGCGGGGCAGCGGCGCGTCGGTGGCGAGGAGTTCGCGGGCGACCTTGGTGGGCTCGATCTCCTCGGCCAGCATCCGGTGGTAGTAGGGCCAGTACTCCTCGATGGTCTGCGGCATGTCCCGGTCGTGCAGTCCGAGGATGCGGCCGACCTGGAGCCACTCGCGGTAGAGCTGCCGCTCCTGGGCCGGGGTGAAGGGCCGCAGCAGGTAGCGCCCGGCGTAGAGGTAGACCGGGAAGCCGGTGGCGTGCACCCAGGCGTAGCAGGCCGGGTCGAGGGAGTGGTAGCGGCGCCCCCGGGTGTCGGTGCCCTGGATCTCCTTGTGCAGGCGGCGCACCCGGCGCCCCTCGGCCGCGGCGTCGGCCCCGCCGTACACCCACAGCTGGACGGAGCGCAGGGAGCGCTCGCCGCGGCCCCAGGGGTCGGTGCGGAAGACGGAGTGCTCGTCGACCCCGGCGCCGATGGCGGGATGGGCGACCTGCATGGTGAAGGCGGCGGGCAGCATGAGCAGCGCGCGGACGTCTCCGGCGATGGTCCAGAGCACTCCCCCGGGCGGCGGGGGTTCCGGCTCGCTCCGGTCCGTCCGCTCCGTCGTGCTCATGCGTGTGCCCCCAGGGTGTCGAACCGGCTGTTCTCCCAGTATGCAGGGGGTCCGGCGGCTTCCGCCGGAGCCTGTGGACGGTGCATCCTGCGGCCATGAACCTGTCCCCCTCGGCCGTGGTGCAGACCCTGGCCCCCTGGGTGCTGGCCGGGGCGGCCGTGACGCTGGCCCTGGTCCTCGCGGTGCTCGTCGCGCTGTTCGCGCCGCCGTACTTCCTCCTGCGGCTGCGCCGCCACCGGGAGGAGGGCGCCGGAGCCGGGGACGGCGCCGGCGACAGCCCGGAAGCAGGCGGCATCGGCGGCTTCACCTGGGCCTCCGAGCCGGACGAAGACGGGGACGGCAACCGGGACGAGGACCGACGCGCCGGCTGAGGCCGGCCCCGGGAGCACCGAAGAAGTACGACTGCGTCCAGAAACCCGTGTCATGGGTGTTACCGCGAAGTAACCCTGGCTGCTTGGATGGCGGAGCCGATCTTCCCCCACAGGAACGAGGGAGACCTCCATGCCCCAGACCCAGCCCCGCAGGGCCCGCGCCGCCGCCGCGGCCGTCGCCGCGATCGCCGTCGGATCGCTCGTCGCGGCCACCGCCCCGGCCGCCACCGCCGCGGAGAGCGCCGCGCCGCGGCTCAGCGTGCTGTCGTACAACGCGTTCCTGATGAGCAAGAACCTGTACCCCAACTGGGGCCAGGACCACCGGGCGGCGGAGATCCCGAAGGCCGCCTGGTACCAGGGCCACGACGTGGTCGTCCTCCAGGAGGCCTTCGACAACGGGGCCTCCGACGCGCTGAAGGCCAACTCGGCCGCGCAGTACCCGTACCAGACCCCCGTCGTGGGCCGCAGCAAGAGCGGCTGGGACGCCACGGGCGGCGCGTACTCCGCCACCACCCCGGAGGACGGCGGGGTCACGATCCTCAGCAAGTGGCCGATCGTGCGCAAGGAGCAGGTGGTCTACAAGGACGCCTGCGGCGCCGACTGGTGGTCGAACAAGGGCTTCGCCTACGTCGTGCTGAACGTGAACGGCACCAAGGTCCACGTGGTCGGCACGCACGCCCAGTCCACCGACCCGGGCTGCGGCGCGGGCGAGGCGGCCGAGATGCGCGCCCGCCAGTTCCGGGCCATGGACGCCTTCCTGGACGGCAAGAACATCCCGGCGAACGAGCAGGTCATCGTGGCGGGCGACATGAACGTCGACTCGCGCACCCCGGAGTTCGCCACCATGCTGGCCAACGCCGACCTGGCGGACTCCGACACCCGCACGGGGCACACGTACTCCTTCGACACCGCGCTGAACTCGATAGCGAAGTACCGCTACCCGACCGACCCGCGCGAGGACCTGGACTACGTGCTCTACCGCAAGGGCAACGCCCGCCCGGCGGGCTGGGAGAACAACGTGGTCCTGGAGCAGTCGGCGCCCTGGACGGTCTCCAGCTGGGGCACCTCCTACACGTACAGCAACCTCTCCGACCACTACCCGCTGATCGGCCGCTGATCCAGTACGACGAGGGGGGTGCTCGCCGCGATCCGGCGAGCACCCCCCTTTGCCGCGGCGCGACCGTCAGCCGTTGGCCTTCGACCGCTCCCACTCGCTCGCGTAGTCGTTGAAGATCGCCCGCAGGTGGTGGCCGATCTTCAGGTAGTCCAGGTCGTCGAGGTTGGCCAGCGAGACGCGCACCGACCACTGGGGGCCGTCGAAGCCGCCGCCGTTGAGGAGGACCACCGAGGTCTGCTCGGCGAGCCGGAAGAGCGGGTCGACGGGCTCGTAGTTCTTCTCCAGGAAGTCCGCGAAGTCCTTGCCGTGGACCCGTTCCGCCTCGGCCAGCAGGTCGAGCTCGATGTAGTACCCGGCCCTGCGGTCGTCATCGGAGATCTTCATCTGGGCGCCCTCCAGCAGCAGGTCGAGCCTGCGGTGGACGATCTGCCGGATGCGCTCCTTGTAGGCCTGGCCCTCGTCCAGCATGTCGAAGAGCGAGAAGAGCACCATCATCGTCTGCTGCGGCAGCGAGAGGCCGGCCGTGTGGTTGAGGGCCACCGACCGGGAGTCCGCGACGAGCCGGTCGATGAAGCGGATCTTCTCCGGCTCCAGGGTGAGGGTGCCGTACCGCTTGGCCAGGCGGTCCTTCTGGTCCTGCGGGAACGCGGCGATCATGTCGTCGATGACGTTGTCGTCGTGCAGGCCGATGACGCCGAGCCGCCAGCCCGTGCAGCCGTAGTGCTTGGAGTACGAGTACACGAGCAGGGTGTTGCGGGGCAGGTCGGCGGCGATCGAGCGGAAGCCGGGCACGAAGGTGCCGTACACGTCGTCCGTGACGATCAGCAGGTTCGGGTTGCTGGTGGCGACGATGTCCTTGATCTGGTTCGCCACCCGGTCGCTGAGCGCGAGCGAGGGCGGGTTGGACGGATTGACCAGGCAGACGAGCTTCACGGACGGGTCGGCCAGCTTGGCGACCTCCTCCTCCGGGTAGCGCCACTGGCGCACCCCGGTCTCGGCGAAGAGGCTCGCGGAGACGTTGACCACCTCGAACTCGAAGGTGTCGAGCTCGGGGATCTCGATGTACGGGGTGAACACCGGGGTCATCAGGGCGATCTTGTCGCCCTTCTTCAGGATCCCGTTCTTCATCAGGGAGTCGAAGATGTAGCACATGGCGGCGGTGCCGCCCTCGGTGGCGAAGAGCGAGAGGTTGTTGCCCGCCGGCGGCTTCTTGTCGAACATCTCGTCGGCGACGTAGCCGCGCACGATCTGCTCCGCGTGGGTCAGCATCCGGTCCGGGACCGGGTAGTTGTCGCCGGTGATGGAGTCGGTCAGCTCGTGCAGGAAGGCGTCCTTGTCGAAGGGCCAGCGCGACAGGGCGTACTGGACGCAGGCGGACAGCATCTCCACGCCGGCCAGGTCGGGGTGGCGCCGCGCCCAGGAGTCGAACCGCTCCCCGATGCCCTTCTTCTCCGGCATCCCGCCGAGGTTGTCGGCGGTCCACACCCGCCGGGACTCCTCCAGCGCGAAGTAGCCCAGCGCGTAGAAGGCCTCGCGCGGCCCGGTGGCGATCCAGTTCGGGTTGCCGCGGCCCGCGTTGAGCATGGCGCGGGCGGTGGTGTCCTTCTGGCCCGGCTTGTCGGCCTGGGCGGCCGTGGCGAGCTGGATGAACTTGTCCTTCAGCTCGAACGGGCTGAGCTGCGCGAAGGACTGGATCTCCTCGCGGCTGAAAGTGGTCTCCGGCACGGTGCCATCCTTTGCTTGAAGGGGGCTTTGGTTCGAGGGGGCTGTGCGTTCAGTGGTTGAGGAGGACGATCACCGCGCCCCAGATCGTCAGCAGTACGTTGCTGACCGCATAGGGGATCGTGTAACCGAGCGTCGGCACCTGGGATTTGGACTCTTCGTTGACGGCTCCGATGGCCGCCGTGGTGGTCTGGCCGCCGGCCAGTACGCCCATCAGGATCGGGAAGCGGATCTTCTGGATGTGATGGCCCACGAGGAAGCCCACCAGCAGCGGGATCAGCGTGATGACCGCACCCCAGATCAGCAGCCCCCAACCGGCGGAGGCGAGCCCGCTGGTGAAGCTGGGCCCGGCGTTGAGGCCGACGACCGCGACGAAGAGGCACAGGCCGAGGGTGTCCATGAACCACTGGGCCCCGGGCGGGACGTTGCCGTAGGTCGGGTACCTGCCGCGGATCCAGCCGAAGACCAGGCCCATGATCAGCGCGCCGCCCGAGGTGGACAGCGAGATCGGGACCCCGCCGGCGGTGAGGGCCGGGATGCCGAGGCAGCCGCCGAGGAAGATGCCGAGGCCCACCCAGATCATGTCGGTGGCGAAGCTGGTCGGGACCGGCTTGCCGATGGCCCGCCCGGCCGGGTCCACCAGGCGCTTGGGACCGGAGAGGATCAGGGTGTCGCCGCGCTCCAGCTGGGTGGAGAGCCGGTAGGGGAACTCCGCGCCGGAACGGTAGAGCTTGTCGATGTAGACGCCGACCATGAAGGGCTCGGCCCGCAGTTCCGCGATGGTCTTGCCCAGCTGCGCCTTCTCGGAGGCGACCACGTGCAGGTTCTCCGTCTGGTAGCCGAGGAGTTCGACGTCGTCGGCCTCGGGGCCGATGTGCGTGCGGGCGTCGAACTCGACGAGGGATCCGCGCAGGGCGCTGACGGCGACGACGTCGCCCGCGGCCAGGACGGTCTGCTGGGTGTGTTCGATGATCGCGCCGTCCCGGCGGATCCGGGTCAGGTAGATCCGGTGACCCAGCGACTTCTGCTGGTTCTCGAAGTCGTCGATGGTCCGGCCCACGAGGTCGGGCCGCTGGATCGTGTAGGCCCGCAGGACGACCTCGTAGTAGCCCTCGTGCAGGTCGGGGTCGTCACTGGGCGCGTCGAGCTCCTTGGCGAGCTGGGCGCTCTCGGCGGCCAGGTTCCGGCGGTAGAGCCGGGGCAGCACGTTGGCCAGGAGCATCGCGCAGAGGATGGTGCCGAGCGGGTAGGTGACGGCGTAGCCGACCGCGACGAGGTTCTGCTGCTCGGTGATCTCGGACGGGCTGAGTCCGGGAAGGTTGCCGATCGCGTCCTGGGCGACGCCGATGACGGCGGACTGGGTGAGTGCGCCGCCGAGCAGGCCCGCGCTGAGCCCGGGGCCGTAGCCGAGCATCACGGCGAAGCCCCAGGAGACGAGCAGGCCGGTGACGCAGACGATCACCGCGTTGAGGACCTGCGGCAGGCCGTCCCTCTTCAGGCCCCGGAAGAACTGCGGGCCGACCTTGTAGCCGAGGGCGAAGAGGAACATCGTGAAGAAGAGGTTCTTCACGGTCCCGTCAATGGTGATCTTGAACTGCGCGCCGAAGACCAGGCCCACGATGAGGCAGCCCGTGACGGCGCCCAGCCCGATGGCCTTCCACCGCAGTTTGCCGACGAGGAAGCCGAAGGCGACGGTGATGAAGACCAGGAGTTCGGGATGTGGCTTGAAGATGTTCCGTACGAGGAAGTCGATCATGCTGGTACCCGTCCTGGTGGGGGGTCAGGCGCCGAGGATCCCGACGAGGATCGGTCCGGTGAGTGGGAGCAGGAAGTTGGACAGGGCGTAGGTGATCGTGTAGCCGAGCATCGGCACCGAGCTCTGGGCCACCTGCGTGACCGAGGTGATGGCCGGTGTGGAGCACTGCTGTCCGGCGATGGCGCCGATGAGCAGCGGCTTCTCGATCTTCAGGAGCTTGCGCCCGACGATCAGCGAGATCGTGGCCGGTACGAGGACCATGGCGATCCCGGCGAACGGCAGCAGGGCCCCGTACTCCTTGAGCAGCGGCCAGGCCTGCGGTCCCGAGGTCAGACCGGTGCAGGCGATGAAGACCGCGAGCCCCATGTCCTTGATGGTGGTGGCAGCTTGGGGCGGGAAGGCGCCGAAGGTCTGCCGGCGGGAGCGGAACCAGCCGAAGAGCAGACCCGAGATCAGGCAGCCGCCGCCGGTGCCGAGGGAGAGTGGGACCCCGCCGAAGCGGACCACGATCTGTCCGATGAGCGAGCCGAGCGCGATGCCCAGACCGAGGTAGATGAAGTCGGTGGCGTCGTTCTTGGCCACCGTTCCGATCTTCTCCACGATCCGGTTGAGGCCCGCGCGGGCGCCCACGAGGGTGACGACGTCACCGCGCTCGACGACGGTGTCCGGGTTGGCGGGCAGGTGCTGCTCGCCGCGGAGCACGTCGGTCACGTACACACCGCTGCGCTGGAACTCCGCGTGGGTGGCGCGGATCTCGCCCAGGGACTTGCCTGCGACCGACTTGTCGGTCATCGCGACCTGCCGGGTGGCCAGCGGGGTGTCCACCCCCGGGATGCCGGGGGTCTCCGGTCCGATGGCCCGGCCCGCCGCGATGGCCTCGGAGCGCCGTCCGACCACGAGCACGAGGTCGGAGAGGGTGAGTTCGAGGTCCGGGGCGGGGGTGAGGTCCTTGGAGCCGCGCCGGACGGCCTCCACGGTGACTCCGCCGCCGAAGGCCGCCTCCAGGTTCCCGACGGTACGGCCGTCGGCGAGGGTGACCAGGTGGGTGCGCCCGACCAGGCCGGGCATCGCCTCGCGCTCGTCGCTCTGCAGGCCGCCGCCGGCGCCGCCGCCGCGCATCTTCTCCCACAGGGCGCGCGAGGCGTCCGCGAGGTTGACGCGGAGCATCATCGGCATGATCTGGCTGGTGTAGATGACGATGGTGACCAGGCCGAAGAGGTAGCAGACCGTGTACGCGGTGGCCACGTGGCCCTGGTACGTGGAGATCTGGTCCGGGGTCAGGTCGGGCAGTTTGCCGATGGCCTCGGTGGCGGTGCCGACCACGGCGGATTCGGTGGCCGCGCCGGCGAGGATGCCGGAGGCGGTGCCGACGTCGAGGTCGAAGGCCTTGGCCAGCAGATAGGCCAGGCCGAGCACGCTGATGAGCTCGATGAAGCAGAGCGCGAAGAAGCGCATGCTCTTGCGGTTGAGGTTGGCGAAGAACTGCGGTCCCGCCATGTAGCCGAGGGCGAAGATGAAGAGCGCGAAGAAGATCGTCTTCACGTCCGCATCGATCTCGATCTTGGCCCAGGCGCCGAGCAGCAACGACACGATCAGCGTGCCGCAGATGCCGCCGAGGGTGATCGGGCCGACGCGCACCTTGCCGAGCAGGTAGCCGGCCGCCAGGCAGAGGAACAGGGCGAGTTCGGGGTGGTCTTGCAGCACACCCATGGGCGATCAGCCGCCCTTGCCGGGTGGCGTTGCGGGTTCAGGGCATATGCACATTCCCCCACCCTTGCCCGGTGATCACTCTTCCGCTCACCGGGCAGGGCCATTCGTGTGACGGGGCTTGCTACGGGGCTTCGTACGGCTCCGCGTAGAGCTCCTCGATCAGTTCCGCGTACTTCTCCCGGACTACCCGGCGGCGCAGTTTCAGGGACGGGGTCAGCTCCCCCGACTCCGGACCCCACTCCCCGGTCAGCAGCCGGTAGCGCTTGATCTGCTCGGTGCGGTTGAGCCGGGCGTTGGCGGCCGCGACGGCCCGGGCGATCTCCTCCCGTACGGCCGGGTGCGCGGCGAGCTCGGCGGGAGTGGCGGCCTCGATGCCGCGGGCCTGCGCCCAGGCCGGGCCGAGTTCGGGGTCCAGGACGAGGAGGGCGACCAGGTAGGAGCGGCCGTCTCCGTGGACCAGGGCCTGCCCGATCAGCGGGTGCTCCTTGACGGTGTTCTCCACCAGGGCGGGCGAGACGTTCTTCCCGTTCGAGGTGATGATCAGTTCCTTCTTGCGGTCGGTCAGCCAGAGGTAACCCTCCTCGTCCAGCCGCCCGATGTCCCCCGTCGGGAACCAGCCCGCCCCGTCGGAGGCGCTCTCCACCGAGCCGTCCGGCAGGAGGTATCCGCCGAAGACCGTCTCCCCGCGCGTGAAGATCTCCCCGTCCTCGGCGATCCGCAGCTCCAGCCCCTCGATCGGGCGGCCCACGGAACCCAGCCGGAAGCCGTCCGGACTGTTGACCGTGCACACGCCGGAGGTCTCCGTCAGCCCCCAGGCGTCCATGATCGTGATTCCCCAGCCCGCCCAGAAGCGGACCACGTCGATCGGCATCGGCGCGGTGGCGCTGGCCGTCCAGACCAGGCGGTCCAGCCCGGCCAGCGTCAGCAGCGGGTCCAGCACCCGTTCCTTGGCCTCCGCGTACGAGGCTTCGAGCGCGGCCGGGACTTCCTCGCCCCGCTCCCGGTGCCCGGCCCGCTCCCGCGCCAGGTCGTTCGCGGCTTCGATGGCGCGGCGCTGCTCCTCGGGCAGCCGCCCGAGCACGGCCCGTACGGAGGCGGCCAGCTTCTCCCACACCCGGGGCACTCCGAAGAACTGCACCGGGTGCAGCTCGCGCACCGCGGCCGATACGGCGGTCGGGTCCGCGCACAGCCGGACGTGGGCGGCGCGCAGCAGCGGCAGGTAGATGCCGAGGACCCGCTCGGCGATGTGCGCGAAGGGCAGGTAGCAGACGTGCTCGGCGTGCTCGGGCAGGTCCACGTGCCGGTCGAGCCGGACCGCCTGGAGCACGATGTTGCGGTGGGTCAGGCGCACCCCCTTGGGGTCGCCGGTGGTGCCCGAGGTGTAGACGACGGTCAGCGGGTCCTCGGAGCGGGACTCCCGCCAGCCCTTCTCGAAGGCCTCGGACCGGTGCAGGTGGACCCCGCCGGCGTACACCGACGCGTAGGTGGAGTGCGGGCCGGCTTCGGGGGCCTCGGCCACGACGAGCCGTTCCAGCGGGGTCCCCGGGTCGGCGAGCAGCGGCTCCCACCGGGCCAGCTCCCGGGCGCCCTCGACCACGGCGAGCCGGGCCCGGCTGTGGCGGGCTATGTGGGCGATCTGCTCGGGCGCGGAGGTCCCGTACACGGTGACGGGCACGGCGCCGAGGTGGACGAGGGCGAGGTCGGTGAGCCAGTGCTCGGGACGGTTGCCCATCATCAGCAGGACGTGCTCGCCGCGTTCGACGCCCAGGGAGGCGTAACCGGCGGCGAGGACGGCCACCTTGCGGCGGACGTCGGACCAGCTGAGCGTGGTCCAGCCGGTGCCCTCGGCGCCTTCGCGCCACGAGAGGGCGGGCAGGGCGCCGTGCTCGGCGGCGTTGCGCGCCAGCAGGGCGGGCAGGGTGAGCTCTTCGGGAGGTGCGGGCAGTCGCAGTTTCGTGGGCATGGGCAGCTCCTGGCCGTTTCACATCGTTGGTGCGACAGCAATACTGTTGAACACGAAGTGCTGATCAGCGAGCGAGGCGGAGAGCACATGACCACCCAGGCACCGGAGCCGGCGTCGTTGACCGTCGACGAACTGGCGGCCAGGGCGGGTGTGACCGTCCGCACCGTACGGTTCTACAGCACCCGCGGGCTTTTGCCCCCTCCCGTGATCGGACCCCGTCGGGTGGGCCGCTACGGCCCCGAGCACCTGTCCCGCCTCGCGCTCATCGAGGAGCTGCAGCACCAGGGCATGACCCTGTCGGCCATCGAGCGCTACCTCGACGCCCTGCCCGACGACCTGAGCGCGCACGACCTGGCCATCCACCGGGCCCTGGTGGCGACCTGGGCCCCGGACTCGGCGCTGGAGTCCTCCCGCTCCGAACTGGAGAAGCGGGCCGGCCGGAGCCTGACGGAGACCGACATCCGGCGGCTGACGGCCATGAACGTGCTGACGCCGGCCCCGGAGGGCTTCCGGGTGGACGTGGGACTGCTGCGCCTCGGGGTCGCGCTGCTCGACGTACCGATCGCCCACGAGACGATCCTGGCCGCGCGCGAGGTGCTGCTCGGCCACGCCCGGACGGCGGCGCACCAGCTGACCGCTCTGTTCCGGGACGAGGTGTGGGGGCCGTTCACGGAGGGCGAGAGCGATCCGGAACGGGTGGAGTCGATGAAGGCGCTGTCCGCGCACATGCAGCCGATGGTGGTACAGGCCCTGGTGACCGCGTTCCAGCGGTCGTTGAAGGAGGAATTGCGGGCGGCCTTCGTCTCGGAACCGGTAGGTTCCGGCCATGGCGATGATCTACAAGACCACCATGAGGCCCGGTAAGACGGAGCTGCTGACTGCCTGGCTTCCGACGCGGCCGTGGTACGCGGCCACGGGACACGCACCCGAACTCGACCGGTCGGGCGGGTTCCGGCTCGACGACCCGGAGGGTGAGGTCGGCATCGAGTTCATGGTGCTCACCGACACCTCCGGCGGGCGGCAGACCTCCTACCTCGTACCGCTCACCTACCGCGGGGCCCCGCTCGACGGCGCCGAGGCCGCGCTGGTGGGCACCTCCGAGCACGGGGTGCTCGGCACCCGCTGGATCTACGACGGCGCCCACGACCCGGTGCTCGTGGGCCAGTTGCTCGCGCTGGTCCAGGGCCGGGCCGTGGCCCAGGACCAGTGCGACAGCGGCGTGAGCGACCCCTCGGTCACCGCGTGGTACGAGGGCCCCGGGCTCCCGGCGGCGCTCCCGCAGGGGCGGCCGGAAACCACCGACACCGTGCGGGGCACGGAGGTGCGCGTACCGGGCGGCCCGGCGATCGCCCTGACGCGGGTCCTGCGCCCCGGGGACGACGCGCGCACGGAGCCCCCGGAGGCGGCCGGCCGGCTCACCGCCGGCTGGACCACCCCCGACGGCGCGGCCCACCGGGGCCTCTTCGCGGAGCTCCGCGCGCACGTCACGGCCTGACCTGATCAGTCGGCGTAGGTCTCTCCCCGCTCGGCCTTCTCCACCAGGGAGGCGGGCGGGGCGAAGCGCTCGCCGTACTGCGCGGCCAGCTCGCGGGCGCGGGCGACGAACCCGGCCGGGCCGCCCTCGTAGCCGTTGATGTACTGGATCACACCGCCGGTCCAGGCGGGGAAGCCGATCCCCATGATGGAACCGATGTTGGCGTCGGCGTACGAGGTCAGAACCCCCTCGTCGAAGCAGCGGACCGTGTCCAGCGCCTCGGAGAAGAGCATCCGCTCCTTCATGTCTTCGAAGGGGATCTCGTAGCCGGGCTTGGTGAAGTGCTGCCGCAGCCCGGGCCAGATCCCCGCACGCTTGCCCGCCTCGTCGTACGCGTAGAAACCGCCGCCGCCGCTGCGCCCGGGGCGTCCGAACTCGTCCACCATCCGGTCGATGACGGTGTCGGCCGGGTGCTCCGCCCACTCCCGGCCCTCGGCCTCGAAGGCCTTGCGGGTCTCGTTGCGGATCTTGCGGGGCAGCGTGAGGGTCAGCTCGTCCATCAGGGAGAGCACCTTGGCCGGGTACCCGGCCTGGGCCGCGGCCTGCTCGACGGAGGCGGGCTCGATGCCCTCGCCGACCATGGCGACGCCCTCGTTGATGAACTGGCCGATCACCCGCGAGGTGAAGAACCCGCGCGAGTCGTTGACCACGATCGGGGTCTTGTTGATCTGGCGTACGAGGTCGAAGGCGCGGGCGATGGCCTCGTCGCCGGTGCGCCCGCCCTTGATGATCTCGACCAGCGGCATCTTGTCCACGGGCGAGAAGAAGTGCAGTCCGATGAAGTCGGCGGGCCGCGAAACCCCTTCCGCGAGCCCCGTGATGGGCAGCGTGGAGGTGTTGGAGCAGAGCAGCGCGTCGGGGGTCAGGAACTCCTGGACCTCCTGGAACACCTTGTGCTTGAGGGCGGTGTCCTCGAAGACGGCCTCGATGACGGCGTCGCAGCCCGCCACGTCGGCGGCCTCGGCGGTCGGGGTGATCCGGGCGAGCAGCTCGGCCCGCTTGGCCTCGGTGGTGCGGCCCCGGGACAGCGCCTTGTCGAGCAGCTTCTCGGAGTACGCCTTGCCCTTGGCGGCGGCCTCGGGGGTGACGTCCTTGAGCACCACCTCGATGCCCGCGCGGGCACAGGAGTAGGCGATGCCGGCGCCCATCATGCCGGCGCCGAGGACGGCCACCTTGGAGACCTTACGGGGGGCCACGCCCTGCGGGCGGCTGCGGCCGGCGTTGACCGCCTGGAGGTCGAAGAAGAACGCCTGGATCATGTTCTTGGCGGTCTGCCCGGTGACCAGCTCGGTGAAGTAACGGGCCTCGATGGTCAGCGCGGTCTCGAAGTCCACCTGGGCGCCTTCGACGGCGCAGGCCAGGATGTTGCGCGGGGCCGGGTACGGGGCCCCGTTCAGCTGCTTCTTCAAGTTGGCGGGGAAAGCAGGGAGGTTGGCGGCGAACTTCGGGTTCGACGGCGTGCCGCCGGGGATCCGGTAGCCCGGGACGTCCCAGGGCTGCTTCGACTCCGGGTTCGCGTCGATGAAGGCGTGCGCCTTGGCGAGCATCTCCTCGGGGGTGGCGGCCAGTTCGTGCACGAGGCCGTTGCCCAGGGCGCGCTGGGGGGTGTACTGGGTCCCCTGCAGCAGCACCTTGAGGAGCGCGTCGGCGATGCCCATCAGGCGGACGGTGCGGGTGACTCCGCCGCCGGCCGGGAGCAGGCCGAGGGTGACCTCGGGCAGGCCGATCCGGGAGCCGGGCGCATCGAGGGCCACGCGGTGGTGGGAGGCGAGGCAGATCTCGTAACCGCCGCCGAGGGCAGTGCCGTTGATGGCGGCGACGACGGGCTTGCCGAGGGTCTCGATGCGGCGCAGCGAGCGCTTGATCTCGGTGCCGGTGTCGAAGGCCAGCCGGGCGTCCTCGGGGCGCAGCCGGATCATGTCCTTGAGGTCGCCGCCCGCGAAGAAGGTCTTCTTGGCGGAGGTGTAGATGATGCCGCGGATGGAGTCCTTCTCGGCCTCGGCGCGGTCGGCGATCGCCGCGATCGAGTCCTTGAAGGCCTGGTTCATCGTGTTGGCGGACTGGGCGGGGTCGTCGAGGACCAGGGTGACGACGCCGGTCTCGTCCTGTTCCCAGCGGATCGTGGTGGACTCGCTCATGGTCACTGCTTTCGTTTCGGAAGGTCCGGGAGGCGGGGATACAGGACGGTTCAGAGGCGTTCGACGATGGTGGCGACGCCCATGCCGCCGCCGACGCAGAGGGTGACGAGGCCGTAGCGCTTGTCCTGGCGCTCCAGTTCGTCGACGACGGTGCCCAGGATCATCGCGCCGGTGGCGCCGAGCGGGTGGCCGAGCGCGATGGCGCCGCCGTTGACGTTGACCTTGTCCAGGGAGACGCCCATGTCCTTGACGAAGCGGAGCACGACGCCGGCGAAGGCCTCGTTGATCTCGATGAGGTCGATGTCGTCGATGGTCAGGCCGGCCTTGGCGAGGGCCTTGCGGGTGGCCGGGGCGGGGCCGGTGAGCATGATGGTGGGCTCGGAGCCGGAGACGGCGGCCGAGACGATCCGGGCACGGGGCGTCAGGCCGTTCCGCTCCCCCGCCTCGCGGGAGCCGATGGCGACGAGGGAGGCGCCGTCGACGATGCCGGAGGAGTTGCCCGCGTGGTGGACGTGGTCGATCTTCTCGACCCAGTGGTACTTCTGCAGGGCGACGGCGTCGAAGCCGCCGAGCTCGCCGATGTCCGCGAAGGAGGGCTTCAGCCTGGCGAGGGTGTCGGCGGTGGTGCCGGGGCGGACGAACTCGTCGTGGTCCAGGACCACCAGGCCGTTGCGGTCGGTGACCGGGACGACCGACTTGGCGAAGCGGCCGTCCTTGATGGCGGCGGCGGCCCGCTCCTGGGACAGGGAGGCGTACTCGTCCACGTCACGCCGGGAGAATCCCTCGATCGTGGCGATCAGGTCGGCGCCGATGCCCTGCGGGACGAAGTCGGTGTCCCAGCCGGTCATCGGGTCGTTGAACCAGGCTCCGCCGTCCGAGGCCATCGGGACCCGGGACATCGACTCCACGCCGCCCGCGAGGACCAGGTCCTCCCAGCCGGAACGGACCTTCGCGGCGGCCATGTTGACGGCTTCGAGGCCCGAGGCACAGAAGCGGTTCTCCTGGACACCGGCCACGGTGTCCGGCAGCCCGGCGGCGATCGCCGCGATCCGGGCGATGTCGGAGCCCTGGTCGCCGACCGGGCTGACGACGCCGAGCACGATGTCGTCGATGGTGGCGGGGTCCAGCCCGGGGTTGCGCTCGCGCAGGGCGTGGATGAGGCCGACGACCAGGTCGATCGGCTTGGTGCCGTGCAGGGAGCCATTGGCCTTGCCTCGGCCGCGCGGCGTGCGGATCGCGTCGTATACGTACGCTTCGGTGCTCACTGGTCAAGCCTTTCGGGGGTGCGGAGGCGTGGGAGGGATCAGAGAAGGCGGGGGGGGGAAGTCAGGCCAGCAGGGAACGGCCGATGATCTCCTTCATGATCTCGGTCGTGCCGCCGTAGATGGTCTGGATGCGGCCGTCGGTGAAGGCCCGCGCGACCCGGTACTCGGTCATATATCCGTATCCGCCGTGCAGTTGGAGACAGCGGTCGGCGACCCGCTTCTGGAGTTCGGTGGCCCACCACTTCGCCATCGAGGCGTGGACGTGGTCCAGCTCCCCGTTGGAGTGGTCGGCGATGCAGCGGTCGAGGAAGGTACGGGTGACCGCGCACTCGGTGGCCATCTCCGCGATCTCGAACCGGATGTGCTGGAGCTTGGAGAGCGGCCGCCCGAAGGCCTCGCGCTCCTTCACGTACTGTGTGGTGATCTCCAGCAGGTACTCGGCGGCGGCGATGCCCGCCATCGCGATGCCCATCCGCTCCTGCGCGAGGTTGGTCATCAGGTGGACGAAGGCGCCGTTGAGCTCGCCGAGGAGGTTCTCCTTGGGGACGCGCACGTCGTTGAAGAACAGCTCGGCGGTGTCCTGCGCCTTCTGGCCGATCTTGTCGAGGTTGCGGCCGCGCTCGAAGCCCTCCGTACCGCGCTCCACGACCAGCAGGGACATCCCGTGCGCCCCGCCCTCGGGGGTGGTCTTCGCGACCACGATCACCAGGTCGGCGAGGATGCCGTTGGAGATGAAGGTCTTGGAGCCGTTGAGCACCCAGTGGTCGCCCGCGTCCTCGGCGGTGGTCCGGATGCCCTGCAGGTCGGAGCCCGCGCCCGGCTCGGTCATCGCGATGGCGGTGATGATCTCGCCGGAGCAGAAGCCGGGCAGCCAGCGGCGCTTCTGCTCCTCGGTGGCCAGCGAGGTCAGGTAGGGCCCGATGATGTCGTTGTGCAGGCCGATCGCGAGTCCGGCGGCGCCCGCCCGGGTGAACTCCTCCGCGATCACCGCCGCGTACCGGAAGTCGGTGTTCCCGCCGCCCCCGTACTCCTCCGGGACGGCGAGGCCCAGCAGCCCCTGTCGGCCGGCGGCCCGCCAGGCCTCGCGGCTGACGATGCCGTCCTTCTCCCACTGCTCGTAGTGCGGCAGCACCTCCTTGGTGAGGAAGGTGCGGACGGTCTCGCGGAACGCCTCGTGGTCGGCGTCGAAGAGCTGGCGTTTCATGGAAGGGCCCCCTAGAGCCAGTTCTTGACGGTTTCGACGAGCCGGGCCGGATCAGGCCCGACGGGCGTGACGTTGAGCATGGTCACCCCGGCGGCCCGGAAGGCCTCGACGCGCTCGCGCACGTAACCCTCCGGCCCGCACAGCGTGGTGAGCTCGCACAGCTCGTCCGGTACGGCGGCGGCCGCGTCGCGCTTGCGACCGGAGAGGTAGAGCTCCTGGATCTTCCGGGCCTCGTCCCCGTATCCGTAGGCGACGGCCAGGTCGTTGTAGAAGTTCTTGCCGACCGCGCCCATGCCGCCGACGTACAGGGCGATCTGCGGCCGCGCCAGGTCCCGCAGCGCCGTCGCGTCCTCGCCGATCGCGAGCAGGCCGCCGGCCGTGATGCGGAGCGGGCCGAGCTCCGGGGCGCGCAGGGCGGCGCCTTCGGCGAGGGCGCTCCCCCAGACCGCGTCGGCCTTCTCCGGTACGAAGAGGGTCGGCAGCCAGCCGTCGGCGATCTCCGCCGTCATCCGGACGTTGGCCGGTCCCAGCGAGGCCACGTGGACGGGGATGTCCGCGCGGACCGGCCGGGTCAGCATCTTCAGCGGCTTGCCGTGCCGGCCGCCCTTCTCGGGCGGGAGCGGCATGTCGGTGATGCCGTGGTGGTCGATGGTCTCGCGGCGCCAGATGCGGCGGCACAGCTCGACGGTCTCGCGGGTCCGGCCGATCGGCTTGTCGTACGGCTTCCCGTGCCAGCCCTCGACCACCTGCGGGCCCGACGCCCCGAGGCCGAGCATGGCCCGGCCGCCGGACATCGCGTCCAGGCCGGCCGCCGTCTGGGCGATGAGGGCGGGGGTGCGCGAGTAGACGTTGAGGATGGCCGAGCCGATCTTCATCCGCTCGGTCCGGGCGGCCAGGTACCCCATGATCGTCGGGGCGTCGAAGCCCCAGGCCTCCGCCACCCACACCGCGTCGAGCCCCGCCGACTCCAGCTCCGCCGCCGCGTCGGCGGCGCGGCGCGGGTCGCCGGCGTAGTCGAGCATCATCGAGAGCTCCATCAGCCCTCCTTGCCGAGCAGCCCCGGCACGCCCCAGTCGGCCGCCACCGACTCGGTGTGCGCGCCCGGCAGTGCGGGGCCGCCCACGGCGTCGGCCGGGGTCGCGGAGAAGCGGGGCGCGGGGGCCGGCTGGGTGATCCCGGCGGCTTCGACGAAGGTGCCGCGGGCGGCCAGGTGCGGGTGGT
Source organism: Streptomyces sp. TBY4 (assembly GCF_024213195.1). Lineage (GTDB taxonomy): Bacteria > Actinomycetota > Actinomycetes > Streptomycetales > Streptomycetaceae > Streptomyces. Next base: position 599,616 of record NZ_JANAVF010000001.1, read on the forward strand.
GCGGGGCCTCGCGCAGCGAGAGCACGGGCGCCACGCAGGCATCGGTGCCGGCGAAGACGGCCGTCCACTCCTCGCGGGTACGGGACTTGAACCGCGCGGCGACGGCCTCGCGGAGCTCGCCCCAGCGGGCCAGGTCCTTGCGGGCGGGGGCCTGGTCCTTGATGCCGAGGAGCTCCACGAAGGTGTCGTAGAACTGCTGCTCCAGCGCGCCGACCGCCATGTACCCGCCGTCGGAGGTCTCGTAGCTGCCGTAGAAGGGGCAGCCGCCGTCGAGGAGGTTGGCCCCGCGCCGGTCCTGCCAGCCGCCGGCCGCCATCATCCCGTGGATCATGGCGGTCAGGTGGGCGGTGCCGTCGACGATGGCCGCGTCGACGACCTGGCCGGTGCCGCCCGGGGTGCGGGCGTGCTGGAGCGCGGCGAGGACGCCGATGACGAGGTAGAGCGAGCCGCCCGCGTAGTCGCCGACCAGGTTGGCGGGGACGGCCGGGGGTTCGCCCGGGTTGCCGATCATGCCGAGGGCGCCGGTGACGGCGATGTACGCGATGTCGTGCCCGGCGGTGTGGGCGAGCGGGCCGTCCTGGCCCCAGCCGGTCATCCGGCCGTAGACGAGCCGGGGATTGCGGGCGTGGCAGTCGGCCGGGCCGACGCCGAGCCGTTCGGCGACCCCGGGGCGGAAGCCCTCGATGAGCACGTCGGCGCGCTCGACCAGGTCCAGTACGCGGGCGGGGCCGTCGGGGGACTTCAGGTCGACGAGGACGGAGCGCTTGTTGCGGTTGGTGATGTCGTAGGCCGGGTTCACGGCCAGCCCGCCACCGCCGGGGCGGTCCACCCGCACCACGTCGGCCCCCAGGTCGGCGAGGACCATGGCGGCGAACGGGCCCGGCCCGATGCCCGCCAGCTCGACGACGCGCACGCCCGCGAGCGGGCCGCTCCCGCTGCCCCCGCCGTTCCCGGGCACGTTCCCTGTCACTGCCATCGAGCCCCCAGCATCCGGTGGCACCACTGCCGCCACTGTGTGACACAACTGATGTAACACCAGTGATGCTAGGAACCTGTTCCACTGAGCACAAGAGCAAGCGCTTAGCCGGTTGGCGCCGTTCCCCGTGCGTCGAGTCCCCGTGCGTCGAGTCCCCGTGCGTCGAGCTCCTTGAGGTCCCGCTTCAGCGCGACGGTCCGGTAGCTCTCCTCCACCCATTCGCACAGCACCTCCGCGGAGGGCGCACCCTTCTCCCCCAGCGGCACCGAGACCCAGCCGGCCTTCCCGAGCCCGTACCCGGTGGGCTCCGCGCCGGGCGCGGTCATGGCGTGGCCGTGCAGCGCCTCGTCCTTGAGCTTCACGGAGATCCCGGGCGAGGGCCCGTCGGTGTTCCCGAGGAAGACGAAGATCTTCTTGTTGACCTTCACCACGCAGTCCTCGGGGCCCCACGGGAACTCCTCGCAGGCCTGGGGCAGCCCCAGCGCGAACTCCCGTACCGCCTGCCATGTACGCACCCCTGCTGTCACCGGGACCTCCACTCGCCACGGACCGCGCCCGCCCGTACGGACGGGCACTCCTCACGCTAGTGCCGCGACCCGGCCACGGCACGGTCCCGGGCGGTGCGGGCGAGCCCGGAGGAAACCCACCACAAGGTCCATTCAGTGCATACGCAAACAGATGAACCCGCGTGATCGGCAGCCCCGCCGTTCGGTAGCCTGAGAGGGTTCTCGGCCCCGTTGCAGGGGAGACGACATCTTCGTTATCCGCATGGACAACTGATCCATCGACGGGTAATGATCCACTCATAGTTTCCGGGAACGGCCCTGCCAGGCCCGACCCGGTCCACCCGGTGCCCAGGAGAGCGGCCGCCCAGGCCTCGCTCGCCGGCTCCGGCTGCCGCGCGCACGGTCGGGGAGGGCCCGCGCGCGGCCACCCGCGGGTCAGGGAGGCCCGGCGGGCTCCGCCGCCCTGGTCAAGGGCGCGCGGACACACGAATTCATTGGGGGGGCTCGGTGTCTCATCGCCGACTCGTAGCATCCGCGACCGTCCTCGCGGCAGGCATGGCACTCATTCCGGGGCTGGCCCAGGCCGCCGACCCCGCACCCGCGGCGGGCAAGGGCACCGGGCTCGCGCAGCCCGACCTGAACCTGGCGGCGGAGCTGGCCAAGGCCAAGGGCCAGGTCTCCAAGTCCTTCACCAGCGCGGCCGACCGCACCGTCAAGGCCCCGGCCGCCGCCGGCGCGCCGCGGGCGAAGGCCGCCGCGGAGCCCGACTACGAGGTCGGGCTGGATGCCGGAACCACCAGCGCCCACGGCATCGAGCTGGTGTCCGAGGTCACCGCCCCGTCCGGGCAGTCCCTCACGGTCACCATCGACTGGGGCGACCAGAGCTGGTCGGAGAGCTACGGCACCAGCGGTTCCGGAGTGGAGAAGCGCCCGCACACCTACGCCGAGGTGGGCACCTACGTCGTCACCGTCAAGGTCGAGGACCTCTCCGCCGGCACCTCCGTGACGAACAAGGTCACCGTCACGACCATGGGCTCCGAGTTCACCCCGCACACGCCGACCCGGCTCCTCGACACCCGTGACGGCACGGGCGCACGGCAGGGCAAGGTCGCGCGCAACGGCACGGCGCGCGTGAAGGTCGCCGGCGCCGGCAAGATCCCCGCCGGCGCGACCGCCGTGGTCCTCAACGTCACGGTCACCAACACCACCCGGGCGGGCCACATCACGGCCTTCCCCACCGGATTCCAGCGCCCGGCCACCTCGAACCTCAACTTCGAGCCCGGCCAGACGGTCCCGAACCTGGTCATCGTGCCCGTCGGCGCCGACGGAAAGGTCGATCTCTACAACAGCGGCGTGGGCACGGTCGACCTGATCGCCGACGTCACCGGCTACTTCACCCAGTCCGCCGCCAGCGGCTACACGGCGACCAACCCGAGCCGCATCGTCGACACCCGGGATGGTCTCGGCACCCGCAAGGGCCAGGTGGCCGGTTACGCCACGTTCAGCACCCCCGTCCGCGGCTACGCGGGCGTGCCCGCGGACGCGACCGCCGTGGCCCTCAACGTGACGGTCACCAACCCGAAGGACGCCGGGCACCTCACCGTCTACCCGGGCGGCCAGGTCCCCACGGCCTCCAACCTGAACTTCAGCGGCGGCCAGACCGTCGCCAACGCGGTGATCGTCCCCATCGGCTCCGACGGCAGGATCCGCGTCCGCAACGGCAGCTGGAAGGGGACCGACGTCATCGTCGACGTCGTCGGCTACTACAGCCCGGGCAGCCAGGCCGCGTACGTCCCGTTCCAGCCGATCCGCTGGCTCGACACCCGCGACACCGCCAGCTGGAAGCACGGCCCGCTCCCCAGCGGCTTCTACATCTACTCGAAGCTCAGCACCATGTACCCGGGCACCAAGGCGTTCGCCATGAACACCACGGTGACCAACCCCAAGGGCGTCGGCTTCCTCGCGGTCGCACCGGACCCGAACTCCAAGGAGGCCTACGCGGGCGGCTGGAACGTCCCGCCGGACAACCCCACCTCCTCGACCCTGAACTTCACCCCGGGCAAGACCGTCCCGAACCTGGTCCAGGCGAGCACGGGCAACCACGGCATCGTCGACTTCTTCAACAAGAGCAACGGCTCCATCGACCTCATCATCGACATCTTCGGCGACTACGAGGTCGACTGATCCACACGGGTGAGCCGCCCCGTGAGCGGTGACCGCCGCTGACCGCACGAACCGGCCGCCGTACGGAGCACCGGGCACCCGCCCGTGCCCGTACGGCGGCCGCTGCATTACCCTCGGCCACCACCGACACCGCCTGGGAGGCTCCCGATGAACGCAGCTGGCCGGTACGAACCGCGCACCGCGGAACGGGAGTACGACCTCGTGCTCTTCGGCGCGACCGGGTTCGTGGGGGCGCTGACCGCCGAGTACCTCGCCGCGCACGCCCCCGCGGACTGCCGCTGGGCCCTCGCCGGGCGCGACCTCGCGAAGCTGGAGCGGCTGCGCGAGCGGCTGACCGCCCTCCACCCGCGCTGCGCGGACCTGCCGCTGCTGCGCGCGGACGCCCAGGACCCCGCGGCCACGCGCGAACTGGCCGCCTCCACCCGGGTGCTGGCCACCACGGTGGGACCGTACGTCTTGTACGGGGCCCCGCTGGTGGCGGCCTGCGCCGCGGCGGGCACCGACTACCTGGACCTGACCGGCGAGCCGGAGTTCGTGGACCGGATGTACGTCGAGCACGACGCGCGGGCCCGCGAGAGCGGCGCCCGGATCGTGCACGCCTGCGGCTTCGACTCCATCCCGGCCGACCTCGGGGCGTACTTCACGGTCGGGCAGCTTCCGGCCGGGGTCCCGCTGACCGTGGACGCCTTCCTGCGCTCCAACGCCCTGTTCTCGGGCGGCACCTTCACCACGGTGCTCACCGCGCTGGGCCGCGGACCGCAGAACCTGGCCGCCGCCCGCGCCCGCCGGATGCACGAGCCCCGGCTGCTGGGCCGGCGGGTACGGGTGCCCGTGGGCGCCCCGCGCTTCAGCCGGGAGACCGGCACCTGGGCCCTGCCGCTGCCCGTGCTCGACGTGCAGGTCGTGGCCCGGTCGGCGGCCGCGCTGGAGCGGTACGGCCCCGACTTCCGCTACCGGCACTACGCCTCCGTACGGCACCTGCCGGTCGCGGTGGGCGGTACGGCGGCGGTCGGCGGGGTGGCCGCCCTCGCGCAGATCCCGCCGGTGCGCCAGTGGCTCGCGGGCCGCTGGGAGCCGGGCCGGGGCCCGGACGCGGAGCGGCGGGCGCGGAGCTGGTTCAGCGTGCGGTTCGTGGGCGAGGGCGGCGGCCGCCGGGTCTTCACCGAGGTCTCGGGCGGCGACCCGGGGTACGGGGAGACCGCGAAGATGTTCGCGGAGTCCGCGCTCTGCCTCGCCTACGACGCCCTGCCCGAGCTCTCCGGCCAGCTGACCACCGCCGTGGCCATGGGCGACGCCCTGCTGGACCGGCTCCAGAAGGCGGGCATCCGCTTCCGCGTGGCGGCCTCGGACTGAGCCCGCACGTCTAGGCGATGGCCTCGCGCAGGGCCCGCCGGCACAGGGAGTCGGCGTGCCGGGTGGTCTCCGGGATCCGGAAACGGGGGCTCAGCGCCAGGGTGTGCGCGCAGGCGTTGTCCAGGGAGACCCGGTGGCCCACCGATACGTACACGGGCTTGATCCCGTCCTGCGTGCGCAGCGCCCGCCCGACGACCTCCCCGTCGGGTGCGCGGAGCGGGGAGGTCTCCCCGCGCCGGGCGCCCGGTTCCCCGTAGGTGAAGGTGAACGGGTTCTTCGCGACGCCGAGGGCGGGCAGCCCGGTGACCACCCCGAGGTGGCAGGCGAGCCCGAAGCGGCGCGGGTGGGCCAGCCCGTAGCCGTCGCAGACCACGAGGTCGGGCGTGACGGTCAGCGCCTCCAGCGCGGCGAGCACGGTCGGCAGCTCGCGGAAGGCCAGCAGCCCGGGAACGTAGGGGAAGCTGACCCGGCCGACGGAGACGGCCTCCCCGACGACACGGAGGGTGGCGGCGTCGAGCACGACGGCCGCGGCGGCCACCAGGTCCCGCTCGTCGTCGTAGGCCACGTCCACACCCGCGACCAGCCCTTCCCCGGGCGGGGGACCGATTTCGGTCAGCACCACCTGGCCGCGCAGTCCGTCCTGTACCGCCCGTGCCTCGGCCTCGTCGGCGGGAGTCGCGGGAGTCTTCGCAGTCGTCATAGTGCAGCGAGAGTAGCGTCACGGATGATCTTAGGTTTTCCCGACTGGGGCTGAGTGTTCGGCCTTTGGGGAAAAAGTCTCGGGCTTTGCCGTGGCCGCCGCTGTGTGAGCGGGGTGGCGTGGGTGTGCAGGTGGAAGCCTGCGCCGAGTCTGGCCCCGCGCGGTCGGTGCCGTGTGGGGGTGCTCATCGTGTGCGGTGCCTGCCGCCGGCCTCGCCGCTGGTGGCGGTGGGTGGGTGACTGGGGCTGCCGCCCCGCCGGACGCTTTCCACCTGGACCATTGGCCGGTACGGCTGCTGATGGTGCTCCGGGTGGGGCGGGGACCCTGCGTCGCTGCCTGGGCACAGGGCGGTCTCTCGTCGGGGCCGGCCTCGAACGGGTCCGGGTGGGTGGGCTTGGTGTGCTGGACGGGCTGGTCCAGATCCTGAACGGTGCGGCGGATGACGTAGGTGCCATTCGCGCGGTCCAGGACGGTCAGGTGCTGGTGTTGCAGGCCTCGGGCGCCGATGCGCTGCCAGGCGGCGACGTCCCGGTCCGCGCTGTATCCACAGTCGGGGTGAGGGCAGGTGGCCCATTTCCAGCCCGGCCGGGTGCTGTCGGGGGCGGCGTGGTGACGGAAGGCGGTCAGGCAGCGGGGACAGAATCTGGAGGTGCCGCGCGCGGGGACGATGACCACGGCTATCCCGTGTCGGGCCGCCTGATGGCGTACGTCCGCCACGATCTGCCCTCGTACTGAGCTGGAGAGGCGCGTGTTGAGGGTGCGGCCCTTGCCACGGGACTCCATGTCCCGTAGGTCCTCCAGACAGATCACCGACGCCTGCGCGGCACGGGCGTGGTCCACCATGAACCGGGCGGCCGCCTTGGAGATCTCCGCATTGAGGCGCCGGCGCCGCCCGCTGACCCGTGAGTGTTCGGTGCGCAGCCCGGCGAGCTTGGTGACGATCGCAGGGTCGGGGTGCAGGCCGCGGGCGCGCTGGCCGCCTAGGAGTAGCTCCAGGTGGGCGGCTTTGGTCCACAGGTGTTCGGCGTGGACGCGGAGCCGGTCGGCTTTGGCCAGTGCCCCGTTCGTGCGGAGGAAGGCGGGCTGCCCGTCGGTCAGGACAGTCGGTTGAGTGCCGCCGGTCAGGGTGAGGGTGCCGCCGGTGAGGAGGGTGTTGAGCCCGTAGTCGAAGGCCACCGCCCGGGTATGTCCGTCACGGCGGGTCTTGGGGACAGCGGTGGTGTGGGCGACATCCAGGCGCAGCCGCCCACCGAGCGGGCGCAGGGTGGGGGCGTGCAGGGCGGCGGCGGCGTCGATGGTGGGTGGCAGGCGGATGCGGATCCGTACCGGATGCCAGTCGCCACGGGTGCGCGGGTCGGGGCGTACCGGAAGCCGCACGGTCAGCACCGCGTAGCGGGCTGGGTCGTCCTCGCACCGGGCCAAGGTGGCGAGCTGTTTATCGGCGGCCGCCAGCGCTACCTGCCGACCGCCGCCCGGCGCCGCCTCCAGCTCGCACAGATCAGCGGGCAGGTGCCTGTGCACCGCAAGGAATCGCAGGACTTGACGGGTGCGGGAACGGAAGACGGACGCGGGCACCGCAGCCCCCTGCGGACAGGCCGCCCGCAACGCCGCCCACTCCTCCACGCTGCGTTTCATCGGATCCCCGGCGGCCGGCCACGTCTCGAGGACCGCGTCCACGAGCGCAGCGCGCCATTCAGCCGACCGCAGGACCCGCCCGGCCTGCTCCTCAGCAACCCGGCGGACCCGGTCGGGCACATACAGCCCAGCCGGAACGACAGCCGTCCAGCCCAGAGTCCGCATCGCCATCCATGCGTTCGACGGCAACCGCTCACCCGCCCGGGAAACACCCGAAGCGAGCACGGCCAGCTCGGCCCGAGACCAGTGTCCGCCGACAACCCCGCCAGCCATCGTCTCCACCAGCACAGTCAGCCAGCCCACCCGCTCAACCAGTGCGGCGACCTTCAGGACCTCACCGCTGACGGTGTCAAAACCCCGGAACGCGATCACGGACGCACAGGCGACCCGCCCCGTCTCCCCCTCGTCCAACGCGACCTTCCGCCGCACACCCGTCACCCCCGCCCCCATGTGCGATCTGCGGTCCGATCATCGGACCCGCATACGGAACGAGCCCCGCCCGACAAGGACACGCAACACCCAGGAATGCCAGACGAACCAGACGGCTGCGTGTAACCCTGGCGATCATGTTCGTCATGGAGCTCACCTACACCGCGCCCGTCGAAGCCGTTGAAGAGGAGATGGACGCGCACATCGCCTGGCTGGACGGCTACTACGCCGCCGGGATCTTCCTCGCCTCGGGCCGCAAGGTTCCGCGCGACGGGGGCGTGATCCTGGCCGGCGGGGTCTCCCGCGCGGAGATCGAGAGGATCGCGGCCGGGGACCCCTTCACGGTGGCGGGCGTCTGCTCCTACCGGATCACCGAGTTCATCGCGACGAAGACGTCCGGGGACCTGGCGACGGTACGGGAGATCCCGGCGCTCTAGCGGGGCGCCGCCCGGCGCCCGAATGGGCCGTCCGGGGGTGCCTTGGGCCTGTGGAGTGAGCGGGATCCAGCCGTCCTGGGGAGGCTGCGGGGCCGGACGGCGGGCCCCGGAGCCCCGCGCCGTCCGTCACCCTGTGCGATCGCACAGGCGCGTTCAGGCCAATCGGTGACACAGCTCACTCCGGATCGCGTGCACGGATTCCCCGTCCCACGCGTCTATCCCGTTGCCGGACCCCCACCCCGCGGCCCGGCACGAGATCCGCCGCAAGGGAGCGAGCCTTGATCACTGTCATCGAGCAGGCCGTGCAGGCCCGACTGGTCGCCACCGCACCGAAGGTCGACACCGTACCGGTGACGCTCTGCTACGACCGGTCGGACCCCTTCGCCGTCCGCATGGCCTTCCCCGCTCCCGCCACCCTCGAGGGCATCGAGGTCTCGTGGACCTTCTCGCGGGAGCTGCTGGAGTCCGGGCTGGACCGCCCGTCGGGCCACGGGGACGTGCGCGTGCGCCCGTACGACGCCGACCGGACCACCGTGGAGTTCCACGCCCCCGAGGGGGTCGCGATCGTGCTGATGGTGACGGCCGAGCTGCACCGCTTCCTGGAGCGGGCCTCGACAATCGTGCCGCCCGGCCTGGAGCACCTGTACCTCGACATGGACCAGAGCCTCGCCGAGCTGATGCGCGGCTCCTGCTGACGCCGCTCCCCCGCGCCTCCCGTTAATTCGTTTGCCGGCGGCTCCGGCCGGCCCGTAGCTTCGTAGACGCACCCATCGCCGTCGAAACGGAGCAGGACGTTGCTCTTCTGAGGTCCGAGACACCGACCACCGCCCTCACCCGCGGTCTCCTGTGTCTCCCCCGCGTTGCACTCACCACTCACGCAACCTGGAGGCCTCCATGAGTCCTGCTCCCACGTTCATCACCTGCTCCGGCCTGTCCTTCGACTGGCCCGACGGAACACCCGTCTTCGACAGGTTCCAGCTGACCGTAGGCCCCGGCCGTACCGGCCTGATCGGGCGCAACGGCTGCGGAAAGTCCACCCTGCTGAAGCTGATCGCCGGGGAACTGACCCCGGTCGAGGGCCAGTTGTCGGTGGCCGGCACCGTCGGCCAGCTCCCGCAGACCGTCACCTTCGACACCTCCCTACGGGTGGACGAGGCGCTCGGCGTCCACACCGCCCGGGCCGCCCTGCACGCCATCGAGGCGGGCGAGGCGACCGAGGCCAACTTCGCGGCGGTCGGCGACGACTGGGACGTGGAGGAACGGGCCCTCGCCACCCTCGACCAGCTCGGGCTCGGCCGGATCGGACTGGACCGCACCACCGGCGAACTGTCGGGCGGGGAGTGTGTGCTGCTCCGGCTGGCCGCCCTGCTGCTGAGCCGTCCGGACGTCCTCCTGCTGGACGAGCCCACCAACAACCTCGATCTCCGGGCCCGGCGCCGGCTGTACGCGGCCGTCGAATCCTGGTCCGGGGTGATGCTCCTGGTCAGCCACGACCGGGAACTGCTGGACCGGGTCGACCAGATCGCCGACCTGCGCGACGGCGAAGTCCGCTGGTACGGAGGCAACTTCACGGACTACGAGGAGATGCTCGCGGCCGAACAGGAGGCCGCCGAGCGGATGGTCCGGGTCGCGGAGGGCGACGTACAGCGCCAGAAGCGCGAACTGGCGCAGGCGCACGCCAAACTGGCCCGGCGCAAGCGGTACGGCCAGAAGATGTACGAGAACAAGCGCGAACCCAAGATCGTCATGGGTGCCCGCAAGCGCGCGGCGCAGGAGTCGGCGGGCAAGCACCGCATCATGCACACCGAGAAGCTGGCCGAGGCCGAGGAACGCCTCGACCAGGCGGAACTGGCGGTGCGCGACGACGCCGAGATCCGGATCGAACTGCCCGCCACCCAGGTCCCGCCGGGCCGTCGCGTGCTCACGCTGAGCGGGCTGCACCCGGTGCACGGCGCCCCGGTCGCCGGCGAGTGGGAGCTGCGCGGTCCGGAGCGGATCGCCCTGGTGGGGGCGAACGGCTCGGGCAAGACCACGCTGCTGCGCACGATCGCGGGGGAACTGGCCCCGCTGTCGGGCGAGTCGGTGACCCACGTCCCGGCGCGGTTCCTGCCGCAGCGGCTCGACGTCCTGGACGACGACCGCTCGGTCGTGGAGAACGTGGCGCGGTTCGCCCCGCACGCGACGAACAACCTGATCCGGGCGCGGCTCGCGCACTTCCTCTTCCGGGGTCCGCGGGCGGACCGGCCGGCGGGCACCCTGTCGGGGGGCGAGCGGTTCCGGGCGACGCTGGCGGCCCTGCTGCTGGCGGAGCCGGCTCCTCAGCTGCTCATGCTGGACGAGCCGACGAACAACCTGGACCTGGCGAGCGTGGGGCAGCTGACCGACGCCCTGGATTCCTACGAGGGGGCGCTCGTGGTCGCGAGCCATGACGTGCCGTTCCTGGAATCGATCGGCATCACGCGGTGGCTGCTGCTCGACGACGGACTGCGGCCGACGACGGCCGAGGAGGTCCACCGGTCGCTGTGGCAGGGGTGACCCGCGCAAACGGTCGACCCGTGCTACCGCGGCAGGGGCAGTAAGGCCCAGGACTTGGTCCCGCCCATCGGGGTGAGCACCGGGGTGAGTCCCCAGTCCCCGCCGCAGGCCTCCACCACCGCCGACAGCAGCCACATCCCGCGGCTGCGCCGGCGCCGGCACTCCTCGCTCGCCTCGGGCGAGGAGTGCGCCGGGTGCTGGTCGAAGACGACGATCCGCAGCGCGTCGAACTGCCAGCGGACCTTGAGCACCATCTCCTTGTCGGGAGTGAACCGGTGGGCACAGGCCACGAGTTCGGAGGCGGCCAGGGCCGCGCTGTCGCACAGGTCGGGCAGTCCGTGCCGGTCGAGCAGGGACCGCAGTGCGCCCCGGGCGCTGCCCGCGCAGTGGGCGCCGCCCGGCAGACCTATGGAGTAGCTCAGTTTCTCGGCCCCCGGCGGGGCCTGCCGGAACTCGTGGACCGACCGCAGGCCACGGAGGGTGCCCGTCATCGTGCTGCTCCAAGGTTCTGAGGTGCTGAATGCGCTGATGGCGTGTGGTCATACAAGAGCTGGAGGTCGCCCCGTGTGAGACTTGCGCTACCGACCGTAGCGCAACGTGGTGCACAGTGCTACTACTTGTACGACGACTTGATGTTTTCTCATGTCATTTCCGGACTCGTGAGGGCACTCCCGCATGCCCCGGCCGGAGGAGGGGGGACCTGTGCCACCGAGGAGTACGCCGACCGCGCGCCAGCAGCGCCTGGGCTCCGAGCTGCGCAAACTCCGTGAGCAGTCGGGCATGTCGGTGCAGCAGGCCGCGGCGCTCATGGGGGTGGACCGCACCAGGATCCCCAACATCGAATCCGGCCGGATCGCGATCAGCGCCGAGCGTGTCCGCACCCTCGCCTTCAACTACGACTGCCCCGACACGGGGCTGGTCGACCTGCTCGCCTCGATGGCCCAGGAACGCACCAAGGGGTGGTGGGAGCAGCACCGGGGAATGCTGCCGCCCGCCCTCCTGGACATCTGCGAACTGGAGCACCACTCCGTCGAGTTGCACACCGCGGTGACCACGCACATACCCGGGCTGCTGCAGACCGAGGCGCACGCGCGGGCCGTTTTCGACACCGCCGACCCGCCGCTGCCCGAACCCGATCTGCAGGCGCGGCTCGCCCTGCGGATGCACCGCCAGCAGGTGTTCGCGCGCGAGGCACCGCCGCTGTACGAGGCGGTCGTCCACGAGGCGGCGCTGCGCATGCAGTTCGGCGGACCGAAGGTGGCGCGGGCCCAGCTCGAACACATACTGGAGCAGTCGGAGCGGGCGCGTACGACCGTGCGCGTGATTCCGTTCACCGCCGGCGGCTTCCCCGGCGCCGGCCAGTCCTTCACGTACGCGGCCGCCACGATCAGCGAGCTGGACACCGTGCAGCTGGACAGTTCGCACGGTTCGATGTTGCTGGATTCGCAGATGAAGCTGCTCCGCTACCGGGGCCTGCTGGAGCGGCTGCGCTCCCTGGCCCTTCCGGCCCGCGACTCCCGCGATTTCATCCGGGCCATCGCACACACCCTCTGACCGGGCCGACCGGCCGACCGGCTGACTGACCACCTGACCGGATCCGACGAGGAGACGAGAGAACCACATGGGCACGAAGACCACGACCACGACCGGCGCGGCGATCCCACCGGCGGCGGTGGACATCGCGTGGGACGAGGCGTTCTGCAGCGAGGGGGCGAACTGTTTCCGCTTCGGGCGGGACGCCGAGGGGAAGGCGTACATCGGAACCACCGGGTCCGCCGTCTACGTCACCGATTCGATCGACGCGCTCCGTGCGCTGGTCTCGGCCGTCAAGGCGGGAGCGGCGGACCACCTCCTGGCGTGACTTTGGTCCCTCCGAGCCATTGCGCACCCCCCTCAAACTGCGCAGATAACGGGATGTAACCAGACAGAGGTCCCCCTGGGGCTTGGCTGGTCTTGATGTCGCGCTTAACCTACGACTCCGTAGGCTACGGAACCGTAGGTAATTCGCTTTGCACTCAGGAGTACCCGTGACGATCACCTCTCCCCACCTCGGCAGCTCGGAGGCGTGGACGGACGCCAAGCTGCTGTTCGCGCTGGAAGAGGTGGTCGAGAAGGAACTCAACCGCCACCTGAAGGTCACCAAGGACTGGATGCCCCACGAGTACGTCCCGTGGAGCGACGGCCGGAACTTCCCCGGTTTCTTCGAGGACGGCGAGGCCTGGGACCCGGCGCAGTCGAAGGTCACCGAGATCGGCAAGATCGCGCTCGTCGTGAACCTGCTGACCGAGGACAACCTCCCCAGCTACCACCACGAGATCGCGACGCTTTTCGGCCGCAACGGCGCCTGGGGCACCTGGGTGCACCGCTGGACCGCCGAGGAGGGCCGCCACGGCATCGTGATGCGCGACTACCTGCTGGCCTCGCGCGCCGTGGACCCGGACAAGCTCGAGGCATTCCGGATGCAGCACATGTCGGAGGGGTTCGAGTCCGACAACAGCCACTCGATGCTGCACTCCGTGGCGTACGTGGCCTTCCAGGAGCTCGCGACCCGCATCTCGCACCGCAACACCGGCCACCAGTCCGGTGACCCGGTCTGCGACCGCATGCTGGCCCGCATCGCGCAGGACGAGAACCTGCACATGGTCTTCTACCGCAACCTGCTGGGCGCGGCCTTCGAGATCGCCCCGGACCTGACGATGCAGGCCGTGCGCGACGTCGTGGTCAACTTCCGGATGCCCGGACACGGGATGCCCGGCTTCGAGCGGATGGCCGCGCAGATGGCGATCGGCGGGGTCTACAACCTGCGGATCCACCACGACGACGTGCTGAGCCCGGTGATCCGCTTCCTGAAGATCATGGAGATCGACGGCCTCGGCCCCGACGGGCAGAAGGCCCAGGAGGAGCTGGGTCTCTTCATGAACGGCCTGGACGCCGAGGCCCGCAAGTTCGATGAGCGGCTGGCCGCCCGCGCCGCCCGCATCGCGGCCCGCAAGGCCTGACCGGTTTCCGCTCGCTCGGGCGGGTGACGGCAATTGCCCTGGCAGAGCCCCGCTCTGCCAGGGTTTCGCGTCATGACCGCCATGACGCCGCTCCAGGTCGAGATCGACCAGCTGGCCCGCCTCACCAACGCCCTGGACACCTCGCTGGCCGCCCTGCGCGAGGCCCGGCGGGAGCTGGACCACGTACGGGCCGACCAGCTGGGCACGGCGGACCTCGACGCGGCGTGCGACGGCTTCCAGGAAAGATGGGGCCACGGCACCAAGGAGCTCGCCGGGCGGATCAAGACCGTGCGTGAGGGCGTGCGCCGCAGCGCCGCCGAGTACGCGGAGCTCGAAGAGGCCATCCGCGCAGCCTTCCGGCAGGCGGCCCCCACCCGTGGCTGACTCCCCCCGCAGCGGCCCTGCGACGGCCGGTGCTCCCGCGGCCGGTCACGGCGGGCTCGGCTTCGATCCCGCACCGGGGAGCCCGGACGCGGTACGGGCCCTGGCGAAGAAGCTCCGCTCCTCGGCGGACAGCCTCGCGGAGACCTCCCGGGTCATCGACGCCCTGGTCTCCCACAGTTCGGCCTGGCAGGGCGAGGCCGCCACCGCGTTCCGCGCCTCGCTGTCGCGCGAGCTCCCCCGCCACCTCCACGCGGCCCACACCTCCCTGGCGGAGGCGGCCCGCCGGCTGACCGGCTGGCACGACACCCTGACCGCCCACCGCGCCCTGGCCGACGGCTACGCGGCCCGGGCCTCCGCCGCCACCACCGAGGAGGCGCTCACCGACGCCCGCCGCCTGGCGCACGAACTGGCCTCGGAGCACTCGGCGGCCGCCCGGCGGGTTGCGGACACCCTGACCGCCACGGCGGAGCGGCTGGCTCCGAAGGAGCCCGGGGTGCTGGAGTCGGTCTGGAACAAGATCGTCGACGATCCCGCGGACGCCCTCTCGAACGCGGCCGCCATCCTGGGGGCCGCCGGTGCGGCCGTCGCCCTCTTCTGCCCGCCGGCCGGCATGGCGGTGATGCTCGTCGCGGGCGGGCTCTCGCTGGCCGCCCTGGCCTCGCACCTCGCCGACCCCGGCTTCCGCAAGCCGCTGGCCGACGGGTTCACCCGGGGCAAGTTCGACGCCGCGTTCTGGAAGAACAGCGTGACCCTGCTCGGGGACGGCCTCGGCGCCGTACCGGGCGTGGCCGCGGTCGCCTCCGGCGCGCGGGCCGGCACGATCGCGGCCCGCGCGGCCATGGCGGCCCCGGAGGCCGGCGCCCTCGCGGGTGTCTCGCCGGGCGCGAACGCCTTCGCCCGCACGACGTGGAACACGGCGGACGAGCTGCGGAAGGTGGAGAGCCCGCTCACCGCGTGGGCCCTGCGCTCCTCGACACCCGAGGTCAGGGAGCGGGTCGGGGTGGCCGTGGCCGCCACCGGAGCGGCCACGGCCACCGCCGACTACACCGGTGACGACAAGGCCGTGGACCGCGGCTCCACGGCGGTGGACGGCACCCGCCTCGTCCTGGAGGACGGGCCGACCACGGCCGCGAGGTCGGCCCGGCTCTGGACGCTGGTGCGGACATGACGACGCATCGACCCGTCCCGCCCGTCTGGTTCCGGCTGCCTCCGGGCTTCCACGACATCGGCCCCGGCGACCGGGGCGCCCTGGAGGAGGTCGCCGGAGCCCTGGGGGCCCTGAGCGGCTTCGGGCCCGGGCCCGACGGGGGCCTCGGCGACGGCCTCGACGCGGGGTCGCAGCTCGCCCGGCTGATGGACTGTCTCGACGAACTCGCCGCTCAGCCCGGCCTGCAGCTGCTCCACAGCGCGATCGGCCTGCACCCCGAGGGCCCGGAGGCGGTCTCCGCCTCGGTGTTCTCCCTCGCCGCCCGGCCCGCCGGGGACGTCGGATCCGGAGCGGGTGTGGAGCGTACGGCCCTGGCGCTCGCCCGGTCCGCACCCGTGGGCGACGGGGCGCGCAGGTTCCTCGACCTGGCCTCGGGCCTCCCGTGCGCCCTGGTCTCCGGGGGCCTCCCCGGGCCCGGCACCGGCCCGGAGCTGTTCCAGGCCAGGGCCGTCACGGCGCATCCGGACGGACACCACCTGCTCCTGCTCGACCTCACCAGTACGGCCACCGCGCACGCCGGTGCGTACACCTCCATCCTGGAGGCGGTCGTGCACACGATCGCCTTCGCCGATCCCCGGCCCCGGCCGCCCGGTGGACGCGGAGACGGCGGGAGGGGCGGGAGCTCGCGGATCCTGGAACTGCTGGAGTGAGGGCTCCGGGTCAGGGCCGGCGGCGCAGGGCCTGGCGTTCGGCCTCGGACAGCCCGCCCCAGACTCCGAAGCGCTCGTCGTTGGCCAGGGCGTAGTCCAGGCAGGGCTTGCGGCCCTCGCAGGCCCCGCAGAGCCGCTTCGCGTCGCGCAGTGAGGAACCGGGCTCCGGGAAGAAGAAGCCCGGGCCCGTCTGGGCGCAGAGGGCGAGCTCGTACCAGGCCGGGACGGCGGCGGTGGCAGTGGCGGTAGCGGCGGAAGCGGTATCGGTGGTGTTCATCGACATGCCGCAGAGCCTGTCCGCCGGTGATGGACGTCCGATCAACGCCTGATCAACAGCATTGAGTGAACGACCGTGCGTGCGCTGATTTCGGTACCATGACCGCATGGCAGACGGACGCGTGGAGCGCGGGAACCAGACCCGGCGGACCGTCCTGGAACGGACGATGAGCATCGCCTCGGTGGACGGCCTGGAAGGGCTGTCCCTGGGGAAGATCGCCACGGATCTGGGGCTGAGCAAGAGCGGGGTGTTCGCCCTCTTCGGTTCGAAGGAGGAGCTGCAGCTCGCCACCGTGCACGCCGCCCGGGCCGTTTTCGTCGAGCAGGTCGTACGGCCGGTACGGGACGAGCCCGCCGGACTCGCCAAGGTGTGGCGGCTGTGCGAGAGCTGGCTCGGCTACTCCGGCCGCAGGGTCTTCCCCGGCGGCTGCTTCTTCTACTCCGCCTCCGCCGAGTTCGATTCCCGTCCCGGGCCCGTCCACGACGAGATCGCCGGGATCCGCGGCGAGTGGACGCGGTACGTCGAGCGGCTCCTCGACGAGGCCCGGCTGGCGGGCGGGTTCCGCGGGCCGGCCGGGGAGGTGGACGTGGAGCAGCTCGCCTTCGAGATCATGGCGATGATGGAGCTGGCCAACGCGCATTCCGTGCTGCACGAGGACACCACCGCCTACGACCGGGCCGCGCGGGGCATCCTCGCCCGGCTGCGCGCGGCGACGGCCGCCCCGGAGGAACTCCCGGAGCGGCCGCCCGTACTCTCGTTCCCGGCCGCCGGCTTCTCGGCCGGCGACGCCCCGGCCGTCAGCCTCCCGACCGCGCCTGCTGCGCCGGGCGCGCCTGCCCGGACGGACCGCTGAGCCGCATCGAGGCACCCGCGGCCGCTCCGCCCAGCGCGGTCAACGCGATCAGCAGGAAGACTCCGCGCCAGTGGTCCCCCGCGCCGGGCCCGGTGAGCAGGGCCGCCGTGCCGGCGACGCCGAGCGCGCCGCCGAGCTGGCGGGCCGTCATCAGCAGGCCGGTACCGGCGGCGAACCGCTGCGGCGGGAGGCCGGCCGAGGCCGTCGTGGACAGCGCGGTCACCACGGTCCCGATGCCGAGGCCGCCGAGGAACGAGGCGGGCAGGAAGATCTGGGCGTACGAGGTGGACTCCCCGACCCAGCCCCACAGCAGCAGGGCGTTGGCGGCGAAGAGCAGCGATCCGACGGTGACCGCGGCCCATTGCAGGCGGGCGGGCACCCGGCGGCCGACGACGAGCGCGCCGGCCATGGCGAGGACGGCGCCCGGTGTGACGCCGAAGCCCGCCCGCAGGACCGACCAGTCCCAGCGCTCGATGAGGTAGGACGGGCCGGTCAGCAGCCACGCGTACATGGCGGCGCCGAAGAGCAGGGCGCCGATGTTGGCCCGGGCGAACAGGGGGTCGCGCCACAGGTCCCGGTCCACGGCCGGGGCGGGGTGACTGCGCGAGCGGCGCAGCGCGAGGGTGCCCGCCAGGGCGCCGCCGATGACCGGGGCGAGCACCTTCGGGTCGGTCCAGCCCCACTCCGTGCCCTGGGAGAGCCCGGCCACCACTCCCCCGATGCCGACGGCGAGGGCCGTCGTACCGACGGGGTCGGGGAGCCTGCGTCCAGTGCGCGGCTCCCGCGGGACGACCCGCGCGGCGGCCCAGGCGACGGCCAGGCCGAGCGGGACGTTGATGAGGAAGATGGCCCGCCAGTCCCACCATTCGACGAGCAGTCCGCCGATGCTCGGGCCGACGGCCGCGGCCAGTCCGCCCGCCGCCGACCAGGCGCCGAGGGCCGCGGCCCGGCGGGCGGGCGGGGTGTGGGCGAGTACGAGGCCCAGCGCGGCGGGGATCATCCCGGCGGCGGCCGCTCCCTGGAGCGCGCGGGCCACGATCAGCAGGTCGGCGGTGGGGGCCGCGCTGGCGGCGAGCGAGGTCAGGGTGAAGGCGAGGGTCGAGCCGAGGAAGAGGATCCGGCGGCCCAGGGTGTCCGCGAGCCGGCCGGCCGCGGCGAGCAGGGCGGCGAACAGGACGGCGTAGGCACTGATGACCCAGGTCAGGCGGGCCAGCGACACCTCGGGGAAGGCCCGGCGCAGATCGGGGAAGGCGACGTTGACGACGGTGGCGTCGAGGAAGGCGAGGAAGGTGACGGCACTGGCCAGGGCGAGCACCCGCCCGGCCCCGGGGCCGCCCTCGGCCGATCGCGACCCGGAATCGGACCCGGGGGCGGGGATGGGGACGGAGGCGGGGACGGAGGCGGAGGCCGCGGGTTCGGGTCGGGTGGAGGTCATCGGGTGGCTCCCGCGGCCCCGGCCGGGTGCGGTGCAGGGGTCCGCGCCGGGGGTGCGCTCAGGAATGCGACGGTGGTGGCGATGACGTGCGGGTCGAGGAGGATGCGGCGGTGGCCGAGTCCGCTCGTCTCGATCAGCCGGGCCCGCTCCCCGTAGGCCGCCGCGATGGCGCGGGACTGGCCGGGGTCCGCGGTGTCGTCGTCCGCGTCGTGGACGAGCAGGATCTCCGAGGGGACCTCCTCGGGGCGGTGGCACGCGTCGAAGCGGGGCCAGGTGCCGGGCTCGTCCGGGAAGAGCCGGCGCTGGATGTGGCGCCGCATGGCGTCCTCGACGGCCTGGTTGACGCCCAGCATCGCGCGGAACCGCTCGGCGAGGAAGTCGAAGTCCGCGATGGCGCCGATACCGGCGATCCGGTCGGCCCGGATCCCGTCGCGCAGCGCGAAGAAGGTGGACACCACCCCGAAGGAGTGCGCGAGGACGGCCGAGAACTCCCCGTGCCGCGCGTGCAGTTGCCGGATGATCTCGCGCTGCCGGAGGATGGTGGTGGCCCGGCCGCCGGACGCGCCGTGGCCGGGTGCGTCGAAGGAGACCACGGTCCGACCCTCGGCCAGCAGCGCCTCGACGAAGCCGGCGAAGCGCGAGGCGCGCGAGGTCCAGCCGTGCACGATGAGCACCGGCCGGTCGCCCTCGCCCCAGCGGTAGGTGGTCACGGGTATCCCGTCCACGACGAGCCGTCCGGTCACGGCCCGGGCCATGACCTCCGCTTCGCCCGGCTTCACCTTCGGCCGGCCGAGGGGCCGCACGAACAGCGCGAACGCCACCCGCCCGACCGGGCCCGGGGCGACCCGGGCGGTGATGTTGAGGGTGGTGCTCAGGAGTGAAGCCATGGGGTGCATGCCCGGTTCTCCGGATCTCCTCAGAGTGGCCAGACGGCGCTGGCGGGTCAGGACGATGGGAGGATATTAGCACGATCGTTCGTGTTGTTATGGAGGGATCGCGCGGGCAGGCATCCGGGCGCGGCCACCCCTACCGACGAAGGTAGACGACGTTGATCCACAAATCTGGACGAACTGCCTTCCCCATCAGGGACTTTGATGACCCTCCCGCGCCGGGCAGCCCCCGGAGGATCCGGGGGACAGCCCCACCCGGGGCGGGTGGGCCGCCGGATGTCCCCGGCCCCCGGCCGCCCCGGATCCTGGTCCGGGTCGAGGAACTTCGACCGACGCAGAACGGCGAACGGGGACCACACGATGACCACTCCGCACACGCGGACACGGAGGCGGACGCAGACGCGCGCGGCCGCGGCGGCGCTGCTCCTCGCCCTCGTGGCGAGCACCGCCGGCCCCGCCGCGGCCGCCACCGCCGCATCCGGCGCCCCGGAGGGCCCGGCCGCCGGGGCGGTCGGAATCTGGCAGCTCGACGGCTACGGCACCGTGCTCCGCGTGGAGTCCGGGCGGCTCCAGGAGTACCAGGTCACCGGGATCAGCTGCCTGCCCGGCACGAGCGCGGTACGGGTCCCCGGCAGCGGGAGCGCCACCGCCCTCCGCTACGCCACCGGGGACGGGGACGGGGACGTCCTCACCGTGCGCCCCGGTTCGGTGCGCTTCGAGGGCTCGGTCGGCGACCGCGCGACCCGCCGGCTCGTCGCCCTGCCGGAGCGGTGCCGCGAGGCCCAGCAGCCCGGCCCCGCCGCCGACCCCGTCGCCACCTTCGACGTGTTCTGGCAGACCTTCGCGGAGAACTATCCCTTCTTCGCCGCCAAGGGCGTCGACTGGAACGCCGTACGCGCGAACCACCGGCCCCGTGTGCACGCGGGCACCACCGAGGACGAACTCTTCGCCGTCTTCAAGGAGATGCTCGCCCCTCTGCACGACGCGCACGTCCACCTCTTCGGCGGTGACCGGTTCTTCGCCGAGGGCCGCCCGGGCACCGTGACGCCCAGCCCCGAACTCGACGCCCGCATCAAGGCGTACATCCAGGAGGTGGACCTGGGCGGACGCGCTCCGCAGGAGTTTGCCCGGGGCCGGATCTCCTACGCCGACCTGCCCGACGGCCGCGGCTACCTGCGCCTCTCCGGCTTCGGCAGCTACACCGAGAGCGGGGACTTCGCCTCCGACAGCGCCGAGCTCGACCGTGTGCTGGAGAGCGTCTTCACCGCGGAGCGCACCGCCCGCCTGCGCGGACTGGTCATCGACCTGCGGATCAACGGCGGCGGCTCCGACGAGCTCGGACTGCGCCTGGCCGCCCAGCTCACGGACCGCCCGTACTTCGCCTACGCCAAGCGCGTGCGCAACGACCCCGCCGACGCGACCCGGTTCACCCGCCCGCAGCCCCTGTACGTCCAGCCCGCGCGCGGCCCCCGCTACACCGGACCGGTCGCCGTGCTCACCGGCGGCTCCACCATGAGCGCGGGCGAGACCTTCACCCAGGCCCTCATGGAGCGCCCCGGCCGGACGGTGCGCATCGGTGAACCGACCCAGGGGGTCTTCTCCGACGTGCTCGACCGCACCCTCCCCAACGGGTGGGAACTCGGCCTGCCCAACGAGCAGTTCCTGACCCGTACCGGGAAGACCTTCGACGGTCCGGGCATCCCGGTCCACGTCACCACCCCGGTCTTCACCCCGGAGGAGTTCGACGCGCACCGCGACTCCGCCTTCGCCGCCGCCCTGCGCCTCCTCCCCCGGGCCCGGGCGTCCTAGGAATCACGGTCGGCCACGGTCAGTCCTCGTGCTTCGCGCGGCTCGGCTGGACGCGCTTGGGCTCGCCCGGCATCTTCGGGTAGTCCGGGGGGTACGGCATGTCGCCGAGGCCGTGGTCGCGCTCGTGACGGTCGGCCAGTTCCAGCACGGCGTCCAGGGCGAAGGCGTGCTCGTCCATGTCGGCGTGCAGGTCGCCCAGTTCCGCGAAGCGGGCCGGCATCGTCACGATGTCGAAGTCGCGCGGCTCCGCCGCATCCAGCTCGTCCCAGCGCAGAGGGGCGGAGACCGGGGCGTGCGGGCGCGGGCGGATGGAGTAGGCCGAGGCGATGGTGCGGTCGCGCGCCGTCTGGTTGTAGTCGACGAAGATCCGCTCGCCGCGCTCCTCCTTCCACCAGGCGGTGGTGACCTTCCCCGGCATCCGGCGCTCCAGGTCCCGGCCGATGGCGATGGCGCACCTGCGGACCTCGGTGAAGGTCCAGCGCGGCGCGATCGGCACGAACACGTGCAGGCCGCGGCCCCCCGAGGTCTTGGGCCAGCCGCGCAGCCCCAGTTCCTCCAGCAGTCCGCGCAGTTCGTGGGCGACCGCGACCGCGTGGTGGTAGTCGGTGCCCGGCTGCGGGTCAAGGTCGATGCGCAGCTCGTCGGGACGGTCGGTGTCCCCGCGCCGGACCGGCCAGGGGTGGAAGGTGAGGCAGCCCAGGTTGGCGGCCCACAGGACGGCGGCCGGCTCGGTCGGGCAGATCTCGTCGGCGGTGCGCCCGCTCGGGAAGGCGATGTGGGCCGTGGGGATCCAGTCTGGCAGGTTCTTCGGGGCCCGCTTCTGGAAGAAGGACTCGCCCTCCACCCCGTCCGGGAACCGCTCCAGGGTCGTGGGCCGGTCGCGCAGGGCGCGGGTGATGCCGTCCGCGACCGCCAGGTAGTAGGCGGCCACGTCCCCCTTGGTGAGGCCGCGCTCGGGGAAGTACACCTTGTCCGGGCTGGACAGCCGGACGGCCCGGCCGCCCGCCTCCAGCTCGATCGCCTTGCCCGCTGCACCCATGTGGGCCACGGTAGGCGGCCCCGCGCGGCCCCGCACACCGAGCGGGTGCGTGCGTACCGCCCCAGAATCGGAGACATGGATCTGCCGGTCATGCCACCCGTGAAGCCGATGCTCGCCAAATCCGTGTCCGCGATCCCACCGGGCATGCAGTACGAGGCCAAGTGGGACGGCTTCCGTGCGATCGTCCACCGGGACGGGGACGAGATCGAGCTCGGCAGCCGCACCGGCAAGAGCCTGACCAGGTATTTTCCCGAGCTGGTGGCGGCTCTGAAGGCCAATCTGCCCGACCGATGCGTCCTCGACGGCGAGATCGTCGTCATCCAGGGCGGGCGGCTCGATTTCGACCGGCTGAGCGAGCGGATCCATCCCGCCGCCTCCCGGGTGAAACTGCTCGCCGGGACGACCCCGGCCTCGTTCGTGGCCTTCGATCTGCTCGCGCTGGACGACGAGGCCCTCCTCGACACACCGCTCTCCGACCGCCGCGCCGCCCTGACCCGCGTGCTCTCCACAGCCCGTCCCCCCGTCCACCTCGCACCCGCGACCACCGATCCCGCGCTCGCACGGGAGTGGTTCGAACGATTCGAGGGCGCCGGGCTCGACGGGGTCGTCGCCAAACCCCTCGATCTCCCCTACCGGCCCGATGCCCGCCTCATGTTCAAGATCAAGCACGAGCGTACGGCCGACGCCGTGATCGCGGGATTCCGTTTCCACAAGAGCGGTCCGATTGTCGGATCGCTGCTCCTGGGGCTCTACGACGCCCACGGCACCCTCCAGCACGTGGGCGTCTGCGCGGCCTTCCCGATGAAGCGCCGCGCCGAACTGATCGACGAGCTCGAACCGCTGCGGATGTCCGGCCCCGAGGGCCACCCGTGGGCCGCCTGGGCGGAGGAGTCGGCGCACGAGAGCGCCCGGCTGCCCGGGGCGCAGAGCCGCTGGACCGGGAAGAAGGACCTGTCCTGGGTGCCGCTGCGCCCCGAGTGGGTCTGCGAGGTCGCGTACGACCACATGGAGGGCGACCGGTTCCGGCACACCGCGCAGTTCCGCCGCATGCGGCCGGACCGGGAGCCGCTGAGCTGTACGTACGCCCAGTTGGAGGAGGTCGTCGGCTACGACCTCGCCGAGGTGCTGGGGCCGCCGGCCGGCTGATCCGCCCGCATCGGGAGACCCGCCGCAGGTCAGCCTCGGGTCAGCCGCAGGACCGCCGGAGGTCCGCCAGGTCCGCCGCAGCTCAGCCGGAGGTCAGCGCCTCCCACTGCGCCCGGCTCGGGCCGCCGCTGTTCGGCACGTAGTCGGGTCGCGCCGCCAGCCAGCGCGCCACCCGCGCCCTGATCTCCGGGTCGGCGTACGTCCGCTCGGGCGGATCGGCCAGGTGCCGGACCCTCGCGCGGGCCCGCATCACCTCCGGGTCCTCCAGCGCGCAGTCGAAGAGCGCGGCCACCTCCCGGGCCGTCCCCGTGCGCCCGGCGCGGGTCGCGAACCGCTCCCCGATGGCCCCGTCCGCGACCACCTGGAAGTCGAACCACGGTTTGAGGGTGCGCACCGCCCACGCGTGGTACTCGGCGGCGAACCGTACCGATCCCGGGTCCTGGTGGGCCGTACGGGCCACCCTGCGCGCGGCCCACAAGGTGAGCGAGGCGCCCTGCCCGAGGGTCGGGTTGGTGTGCGTCACGGCGTCCCCGACCGGCACGAACCCGCTCACCACCGGCCCCAGCCCGTCGACCGGGGCGCTCCAGCGGTTGTCCAGGCCGGCCGTGGCCAGGACCCCGGACAGCGGTTCGGCGCCCAGTCCCAGCCAGGCCCCGCCCGGCGGGAAGGCCCGCGCGGCGGCCTCGAACACGGCCGGATCGCGCAGCGCGGAACGCGTGGGGTCCCCGGTGTGCACGAACAGCGTCACGGCGAACAGCCGGTTGTCGGCGGGGAAGACCGCGCACCCGGCGAAGCTGCCGCCCGTCACCGCCCAGGGGCGCCGCGGCCCCTCCTCGCGTCCCTCGGGCAGCCGGTACCAGCGGCAGAAGTAGGCGAGGCCCGTGCGGTGCCGCTCCACGACGCCCGGCCGGCAGCCGATCGCCGCCAGCCAGCGTTCGGAGCCGCCGCGCCGGCCGCCCGCGTCCACGACGAGGTCCCCCTCGTAGGCCCCCGCCTCCGTGGTCACTCCCGTCACACGGACCACGGAATCGGACGAGCCGCCCGCGACCAGTCCGCTCACCGGCTCCCCGTACCGCGCGACCACCCCCGGCTCGGCCCGTACCGCCGTGGCGAGCGCGCTCTCCAGCACGATGCGCCGCGCCTGGAGCATCACCAGGTCCTCGTCCCCGGGCCGCGCGGGCGGGCGTACGTCGAACCAGTCCAGCTCGTGCCGCTCCCGGGCTCCGAGCCGGAGCATCTCGGCGTGGACGTCGGGCAGTTCGTCGCGCAGCACGGCCCGTGCGGCGCCGAGCAGCACGTGCGGCTGGTTCGCCTGGGGCACCGCCGTCCGGTGCCAGCCGAAGAAGTCCCGGTCGAGCGCGGTGCCGGGGGCCCGGGGATCGCGTTCGAAGAGCTCGGCGGTGTGTCCGTGGCGCGCCGCGAGCAGCGCGGTGGCCAGCCCTCCCATGCCCCCGCCGACCACCAGCACGTGTGCCATGGAACCCCCTTGAGCCGATGGACCCGCCGACCGGCCACCGATGCGCCGGTGCACCAGTGCGACGATCTGACCGCGGGAAGTCTGCGCGGGGAGCGCCCCGCCGAAACCCGGCCCACCGGAACCCCCGTCCGGCCTCCTGGACATAAGGTCGCAGCCGGGCCGCACCGCCATGCCGCCCCCGCCGCCCCGATCCGCCGAAGGACGCCCATGAGCACCGAACCCCACCAGGCCGAGGGACCCGACGGAGCCGACGGCCCCGGGGAGCACGGCACGCCCGGAGCACCCCGCAGCCGCGCAGTCCCGGGCGCGCACGCGGTCGTCGGAGTCGGCGTGATCGTGGTGGGCCGCGACGGCCGGGTGCTGCTGGGCCAGGCGCACGACGGCCGCTGGGAGCTGCCCGGCGGCAAGGTGGACCCCGGGGAGCGCTTCGAGCAGGCCGCCGCCCGCGAACTGGCCGAGGAGACCTCGCTGCGGGTCGCCCCGGAGGAGATCCGGATCGTGTCGATCATGCTGGCGGGCAGCTCAGGAACTGACTCCACCGCCCCCTCCGGCCCGACCCGGCTGACGGCCGCGGCCGTCACCTCGGCCGCCGAGGGCACCGCCACGGTCACCGAGCCCCACAAGATCGCCCGCTGGTCCTGGTTCGCCCCGGCCGCGATCCCGGCGGCCCTCTACGCCCCGTCGGCGGCGGCCCTGCGCGCGTGGCGGCCCGAGCTCGCTCCGGGCCTCCCGCACGTGCCCTCGTACGACTATCCGACGACCGGGCCGACCCGGGCGAGCACGGCCTAGCCGAACACCGTCGCCGTCGTGGCCACGGTGATCGCGGCCATCGCCAGCCGCATGTCGCGGATCGCCGTCCGGATGCTCTCGGCTGCCCACTGCCCCTCGGCGATCTCCGCCGTGCGCGCCTTGATCTCCTTGCGCGGGGCCCCCGGGAAGGCCAGGCCGTGCAGGTCGGCGGCGTGGATCACCGTGATGAGGCTCGCGGTGCGCTCGTCCGGCTCCGCGCCCTTCTGGACAGCGGCGGCGATCCGCTCGCGCAGTGCGCGCTCGACCGCGCCGTCGGCCTCCGGGTAGCGGCGGACCGGGAACACGCCGAGCGCCTTGCGCTGCTCCTCGACGACCACGCCGCGCGCGGTCAGCCGCTCCACCGCCGCGCCGATGGCCTTGGCCTGGTCCTTCGTCAGCCATTCGCTGACCCGGCGCTTGGGCCGGCCGCGCATCCAGGTCCGGATCGACTCGGCCCGGCCGTCGAGCAGTTCCTCCCCGGTGGGCGACTTGTCGACCACCTCCAGGTACTTGCCCGAGACCCGTACCCGCTCCGCGAGGACCAGTTCGAGCAGGAGGGCTCCGGCCACGGCCCAGCCCACCGCCTGCCGCTGCTTGACCGACCCGGACTCGTCGTCCAGGGACAGCAGCGTGATCTCCTCCGCCAGCGTGATCGTCATGCCCAGCTCCCCCGTTGGTCGTCCGTGTTCACATGATCAGACGTCCGAACACGCCCGGAGGTTCCGCCGGTTCCGCGATCTCCCGCCCGGTCTACGGCCGCCCCGCCATCGCGCGCGGGGCGAAGTTCCCGTCCCCCAGGTCCTCCGCCAGGAGCCGCTTCGCGATCGCGTCCGCCGCGGCCCGCAGCTCGGCGCTGCGCGGCCGGCCCCGGTCCTTCTCCAGCTGGTCGCCGAGCCACTGGGCCCACGCGGCGGAGATGACTCCCGCTTCGCGCTCGCCCGCCGGGGTCTGCGTGTAGAAGCCGTTCTGCCGCGTCATGTAGCCCTCGTCCACCATCCGTTCGAAGACCGGCAGCAGTACCTCCGGGGGCAGGTGCCGGCGCGAAGCGATCAGTCCCAGGCTCGCGTAGCCGACGGTGCGGGTCATCAGGTCCACCTGCATCACCGCCCACGCGCCCGCCATGTCCAGCCTGGTGTCGGAGGAGTTCACGATCCCGCGGGCCGTCTCCGGCCCCATGCTCCGCACCAGCTTGCCGACCGCCAGTTCCAGCAGCTTCGCCGAGTCCCCCGAGGCCGTGGCGGGCGAGCCGAAGCCGTCGCCCATGTCCGTGGAACCGGCCCGCGCGCTGTCGCGCAGTTTGACCTGCTTGAGGAAGAGCGCGACGACGAATCCGACCACCGCCACCGGCACGGTCCACAGGAACACCGTGTGGAGGGTGTCCGCGTAGGCGTTGATGACCGGCCCGGCCGCCGCCGGATCCAGCCCGTGCACGCCCTGCGGGCTCTGCGCGGCGACGCCCAGCTGCCGCGGGTCCTCGCCGGTGGCGCGCGCCGCCTCGGCCACGCCCTTCGCCAGTGCGGGCTTCAGGGTGTTGGCGTAGATCGTGCCGAAGACGGCGGTCCCGAAGGCGCTGCCGAGGGTGCGGAAGAAGGTGACGCCCGAGGTCGCGGTGCCGAGGTCGGCGTAGTCCACGGTGTTCTGCACGGCGATGGTCAGCACCTGCATGCACAGGCCGATGCCGGTGCCGAGGACGAACATGTACAGCGATTCCAGCCAGGCGCCGGACTGCGGGCCCATCCGCGACAGCAGGTAGAGGCCCACGCCCATCACCGCGCAGCCGACGATCGGGAAGATCCGGTAGTGGCCGGTCTTGCTCGTGACGTTGCCGCTGAAGACCGACGCGATCAGCAGCCCGATAACCAGCGGCAGCGTCCGTACTCCCGAGACGGTGGCCGAGTCCCCGTCCACGTACTGCAGGTACGTCGGCAGGAAGGTCATCGCGCCGAGCATCGCGAAGCCGACGACGAAGCTGAGGACGGAGCAGACCGAGAAGACGGGGTTGCGGAACAGCCGCATCGGCAGCATCGGTTGCGCTGCGCGCGTCTCCACCAGGCAGAACAGCGCCAGGGCCACGACGCCGCCCGCGAAGAGCCCGACGATGAGCGGCGAGCTCCAGGCGTACTCGTTCCCGCCGAGGCTGGTGGCCAGGATCAGCGCGCTCGCGCCGATCGCGACCATCGCGATGCCCAGGTAGTCGATGACCGGCTTGCCCGCGGCCCGCACGGAGGGGATGGTCCGCGCGGCCGCCACCACGACCAGGATCGCGATCGGCACGTTGACGTAGAAGGCCCAGCGCCAGGTCAGGTGGTCGGTGAAGAGTCCGCCGAGCAGCGGCCCGATCACCGTCGCGACGCCGAAGACGGCACCGATCGCGCCCTGGTACTTGCCCCGTTCGCGCAGGGGGACCACATCGGCGATGAGGGCCATCGCCGTGACCATCAGCCCGCCGGCGCCGATGCCCTGGATGCCGCGCCACACGATGAGCAGGGTCATGTTGCTCGCGAGGCCGCACAGGAACGAGCCGGTGATGAAGACGATGGCGGAGACCTGGAAGACAAGTTTCCGGCCGAAGAGGTCGCCGAACTTGCCGACGAGCACGGTCGCGACCGTCTCGGTGAGCAGGTACGAGGTCACCACCCACGACATGTGGTCGCCGCCGCCGAGGTCCGCCACGATCGTGGGCAGCGCCGTGCCCACGATCGTCTGGTCCAGGGCCGCCAGCAGCACGCCGAGCATGATCGTGCCGAACACGATGTTGCGCGAGCGCCGGTCGAGCACGGGCGGTGCCTCGGCGGATATGGCGGGGGCTGCACCTTCGGCTGTGGTCACATCTCGCACTCTCACAGCGCCCCCGCCCCGCCGCATGCGGCACTAGCCCATCCGGGCAGGGGCTGGGGCCGTCAGCACAGGTAGTGGAGCCCCGGGTGCTCCGCCGCGTACCCGGCCAGCAGCCTCCGGGCCACCCCGACCGAGTCCACCAGCGGATGCAGCGCGAAGGCCTTGACCGCGTCCGCCCGCGATCCGCTCGCCGCCGCGGCGAGGACCGCCCGCTCGGCGGCCTTGACCGAGGTCACCAGGCCCACCGCGTGCAGGGGCAGCGGATCGACGGCGACCGGGTGGGCCCCGTTGGCGTCGACCAGGCAGGGCACCTCGATGACGGCCTCGGCGTCGAGCACGGACAGGGTCCCGCGGTTCCGGACGTTCAGGATGAGGGTGGCGCGCTCGTCCCGGGCGATGGCGCGCATCAGGGCGAGGGCCACCTTCTCGTACCCGCCGGACTCCAGGTCGCTCGCCTCGCGCTCGCCGACCCCCGCGACCTCGCGGTTCTCGGCCATGTACGTGGCTTCGCGCTCGGCCCTGGTGCGGTCCCAGGCGGCCAGCGCCTCCCCGGGGGCCCGATCCGGGCGTCCGGCCTCGGCGTAGAAGCCCCGCTGCTGGTCGCGCAGGAACGCGCCGCGCGTCTGCTCGGCCTCCTGGTAGGCCCGTACCGTGTCACGGTTGAAGTAGTAGTAGTGCAGGTACTCGTTGGGGATCGCGCCGAGCGAGCGCAGCCACTCGGCCCCGAACAGCCGGCCCTCCTCGAAGGACTCCAGTGCCCCCGGATCGGCCAGCAGCCGCGGCAGTTCGTCACGGCCACCGATCCGCAGCCCGCGCACCCAGCCCAGGTGGTTGAGGCCGACGTAGTCGATCCAGGCCTCCTCGGGCCGGGCCCCGAGCAGCCGGGCGATCCGCCGTCCGAGTCCGACCGGGGAATCGCAGATGCCGATGACCCGGTCCCCGAGCTCCTCGGCCATGGCTTCGGTCACCACCCCGGCCGGATTGGTGAAGTTGATCACCCACGCCCCGGGGGCGGTACGGGCCACCCTGCGCGCGATCTCGCGGGCCACCGGCACCGTCCGCAGGCCGTACGCGATCCCGCCCGCGCCCACCGTCTCCTGGCCCAGCACGCCTTCGGCCAGGGCGATCCGCTCGTCGGCGGCCCGGCCCTCCAGCCCTCCGACGCGAATGGCCGAAAACACGAAGTCGGCTCCGCGCAGGGCCTCGTCGAGATCGGTGGTGGCCGTGACGGCCGGGGCGTCCGCGATTCCGGCGGCCTGGTCCGCGAGCACCCGCGCCATGGCACGGAGCCGGCCGGGGTCCTCGTCGAACAGGGTCACGTGCGACACCCGCCCCTCGGCGTGGTCGCCGAGCAGGGCTCCGTAGACGAGCGGTACCCGGAATCCGCCCCCGCCGAGGATCGTCAGCCGCACGCCCTTGCCGCCTTTCGCAGTGCTCCCGTACCAGGGTGTCGCGGCACCAGTCTCCCCCGCCGGATCACTCCACCGGCGACGGCACGGCCCTCAGCCTCGGCTGCTGGTACTGCTGCGCGCCCGGACCGCCCGGCAGCGGACCCGTGGGCAGGCCCTGCGGCGCGGAGAGGACCAGGGTCATCCGGGTCAGTCCCATGCCGTCGAGCATGGGGCCGGATTCCGCCACCATCCGGCAGCGCACCAGGCCCCAGCCCGGGTCCGGGTGGCGCACGGTGCGCACGGCGCCGTCCTGTTCGGCGGCCTCCGCCCCGTGGGTCGTCAGCCAGTGCGGCACCCCGTACCGGTAGGCGGCTTCCATGAACGGGTCACGGGCCACCTCCTGACGGATGCTGCGCAGCCCCTCGTCGTCGGGGGCGGCGGCCAGCGCGGTCGCGAACCGGGCCAGCAGCGGTACGCACCAGGCCGGTTCGTGGTCCTCCAGCACGGCCGCGGCGTCCGGGTGGAACAGCACGAAGCGCAGGAAGTTGTCGTCCGGCAGGGCGGTCGGATGCGGGCGCACCGACTGGAAGAGCCGGTCGAACGCCGAGTTGGTCAGGGCCACGTCCCAGCGGTGGTCCACGAGGAAACTGGGGTAGGGCACGGCCTCCATGAGGGCCGCGTAGTCGCACAGGTAGTCGCGCTGGGCCGGATCGTCGGGCAGCCGGCTGTCCTCGGCCGCGCGCCAGGTGGGGGGCGGGTCGCGGTCGACCATGATGCGGAAGAGCCAGAAGCACTGGCGCTCGCTCATTTCCAGGGCCTCGGCCAGGGCGAGCAGCTTGCGGTCCGTCCACTCCTTGACCAGGCCGCGCTCCCAGTTCCCGTACGCGCGCACGCTGATGCGCAGACGCGCCGCCAGGTCTTCCTGGCTCAGCCCCAGTTCCTCCCGGCGCTGGCGCAAAATCTCCTTGCGTCGCTCCGACCGCACGGCGCCGCGTGCGGACTCCTCGCCCGCCAGGCGCTCCCCACCGATGTGGGCGAGGCCATCGGACGGGCCCACCGCTGCGAGATGTGGCACCGAGAGCCCCCTCTTCCTTACGGTCTGGATCTTCATTTCTGTGTGGCGATCCTGCTACCGACTTCATTCGAGTGTCAACTATTGTGGCAATTCCAGCCTCCAGGCAGCTCGATCCCGCCACAGATGTGGCACGTTCTAGCCGTACGGACCGAGACCGGATAGATTCCAGAAGCCGACCACGTGCCCGTACCCCGACCTCGCGCGATCTAGGAGAACCACTGGTGACAGACGGCTTCCCGGCTCCCGTCGCGGTGGCCAACACGCTCCTGGCAGCCACCGTCACGCGGGTCGCAGAACTCGCCGGCAAGCTGGGCCGCGACCTGAACCAGGTCTTCGACCTGCGCCGCCTCTCCGAGGCCTCGGGTGTCCCCGCCGACGTGGTCCGGAGCCTGCTGGACGGCCGGCCCGCCGGCGAGCCCGATCTCCAGACCCGGTTCCTCCAGCGCCTCGACCTCCTGCGCCGCACCCGCGTCAAGCCCAACGGCCGCCGCTACACGCAGCAGGAGATCGCCGACGGCGCCGCCATGTCGCGCCAGCAGGCGGGAGCCCTGATCAACGGCGACCGGCGGCCGACCATGGAACACTGTGACGCGATCCAGCGCTTCTTCGGGGTGCACGCCGGTTTCCTGACCGCCCATGACGCGGACGCGCTGACGGACGCCCTCCAGCGCACCGAACAACAGCTGCTCCAGGACTTCGCGGGCCGCGCCCGGGAAACCGCACCCGCTCCGGCCGCTTCGGCGGGCGATCCGCTGGCAAGACTTCTCCAGAACCACGGCGTCCGGGGCATCGCCTGGAGAGCCGCCCAACTGCCCAGCGACAAGCACCGGGACAAGGTGACCGAATGGCTGGACATGCTCCTCGAAAGCGTCAAACCGAACGAATCCTGACCCAGTCGAAAGTCTGGGTCTGATCCTTGAGTCCTGATCCGGATCCGCGCCGACGGGGAGAACGGTGAGCATAGGCAGAGAGCAGCGGCGGTTGTGCGGGGAGCTGGTGGCGGGCATCAGCCTCACCGCGCCCGTGGAACCCGTGGACCTCTACGCCGCCCTCTGCGAGGGCATGAGCAAGCACCGCGGCCGCCGGGTGGATTTCCGGATGGCCTCGTTCCCCCCGGGAACGGCCAGCGGTCTGTGGCTCGACATGGCGGACCGCGATCTGGTGGTCATCGAGGAACGCACCGCACCCGACCACCAACTGGTGATCCTCGGGCACGAGCTGTGGCACATGAAGGCCGGCCACTGCAGCCACCACGTCGACGGCGCCGCCGTCGCCGCCCGGCTGCTGTCGGACGAGGCCGACATCGGCGAGACCGTACGACGCGTCGCCGCGCGCACGCGCGCCGACGTGCAGGAGGAGACCGAAGCGGAAACCTTCGGGCTGCTCCTGGGCAGCCGCTGCCGGACCTGGCTGGCCGGATCCGGCAGCCACCGGGCACCGGCACAGCGGGACCAACTGGCCGGCCGCATCGAGGCCGCGCTCGGATACCGGGGGCACA
Source organism: Streptomyces sp. TBY4 (assembly GCF_024213195.1). Taxonomy (GTDB): domain Bacteria; phylum Actinomycetota; class Actinomycetes; order Streptomycetales; family Streptomycetaceae; genus Streptomyces. The sequence goes on from NZ_JANAVF010000001.1 coordinate 632,128, forward strand.
GGAACGACCATTGAAAGGCCAGGACTACTACACACCGGCAGCCGCCATGGCGATCGCACTCGCCTTCAAACTGCCGACCCTCCGCAAGAACTGGCGCGATCCGCTCCTGCGGTCGGTCTGCGCCCTGCTCACTCTGGCGAGTGCCGTCTTCACCTTCGCCGCCCCGCCCACGATCGCGGCGGTCAACCGCTGGACCGGCATACCCAACTTCTCCGCCCCGTTCGTCTACTGCCTGATCACCGCCTTCAGCGCCGCCTGCCTCGTGCTCATCGTCAACTGGCGCGGCGGCCCGCCGGAGGAGACCCGGCGCGTCTCGCGCGCCTGGATCCTCGGCTACTCCGTGGTGATCGTGGTGCTGATGGTGCTGTTCACGCTCGGGGACGCCCCGGTCGAGCGGCTGCGGGACTTCGACACCTACTACGCCAACACCCCCTTCATCCGGGAGATGATCGCCCTCTACCTGGTGGCCCACAACGTGGCCGCCATCGTGATGGTCGCGATGTGCTGGCGCTGGTCCCTGCAGGTGCGCGGCTGGCTCCGCGTCGGCCTCGTGATCATCGTCATCGGGTACGTCTTCAACCTCTGCTACGACGCCACCAAGATGACCGCCGTCGTCGCCCGCTGGACCGGACACGACCTGGACTGGCTCAGCACCTCGGTGGCTCCTCCCGTCGCCTCCATCGGCGCCAACGTCAGCGCCATCGGCTTCGTCCTCCCCCTGGTGTTCCAGCGGCTGTCCGACGCCTGGCAGTACTGGTCCACGTACCGGCAGCTGGGCACGCTCTGGCGCGAGGTGCGCACCTGCGGACCCAAGGGTGCCCCCAGCGTCAGGATGGCCTGGTGGTCCCCGGTGGAGCTGCGGATGATCCAGCGCGAGTCGGACATCCACGACGGCTTCCTGCACCTCGGCCCGTACTTCGACCAGTCCCACCGGGACGACGCCCTCGCGCGGGCCTTCGCCGCCGGCGCCGACGAGGAGACCGCGCGGGCCGTGGCCGACGCGGCCATGGTCGCGGCCGCCGTGCGCGCCCGGGCCGCCGACCCCGAGGGGCGGGTCATCGGGGCCAGCGACGAGGGCGCCCCACCGCCCGCCGAAGGCCCCCGCGACCTCGTGCGGATCTCGCACGCGCTGCGCAACTCCCGGGTGGTGGCCGAATGCCGGCGGCAGTCCTCCCTGTCGGGACGCTGAGCACCGGCCTCCACACCGGTTGTCAGCTCCCGGCGGCCAGGGACAGGGACGGGAACAGGTCCTGGAACGGCGCCGCCGAGTCGAGGCCGTCCCGGCCGAAGGGCGCGTCGAAGCTCCACACCATGAACAGCAGGAACACGATCAGCGCGCTGAACAGCCCCGCGAGCAGCAGCTCCCGGCCCGAACGCCGGATCTGCAGGGTGAAGATCAGGCCGACGGTGACCAACCCGCCCGCGACCAGCCCCAGCCAGACCACGCCCGGCAGCGTGGACTCGTCGGTCTGCGTCCGCTCGTGGCGGGCGTCGTCGGCGGCCGCGATGTGGTCCAGGAGCGGCTGGTAGGCCTGTGCCTGCAGCTCGTTGGCCGGAGCCTGGTGGGTGACACCGCTGCGCAGCTTGCCGAGCAGTTCGCCGCCCTCCGGTGACACCGGGGCCCCGGAGGTCAGCCGCGGCCAGTCCACGCTGACGGTGTGGGACACGTACGCGTCGACCTCGCCGCGGATCCGGTCGCGCACGGCGGCCGGGTAGACGTCGGCCCGCTGCGTGACCTCGTACAGGGACTGGGCCTCGCGGCGCACGCTGTCCTCGGCGGCGCCACGGGCCTCCCAGACGCCCGCGATGGCCAGGCCGAGCACGATCGCGTAGACCACGCCGACCATCATCACCATGTACTCGAGGACGTCGGGGGTTTCACTGGTGTCCTCGTCGGCCGCGACCCGGCGGTGCCGGATCGCGGTGAAGGCGAGGACGAGGGCGCAGACGAGCGCCATGGCGATGGCCAGGACCAGCCATTCGGACACGAGGGTTCTCCGTAGGTCGGGATGAGCGGACTGAAGGTGCGGGCGCGGCTAGCCGCGGCTCCGGGAACGGGGCCGCAGCGCGACGGCCGCGAGCACCGCCGGGGTCGTGACGACGACCATGAGCATCAGGGTGGACATGCCGTCCGGGCCGCGCCGCGCCAGGGCCGCGGAGTGGTACGGGCGCACGTGGAAGCGCCCCGCCGCCCCCGCCCCCGCTGCGCCCCGGTCCGGAGCCGCCGCTCCGCCCGGCGGTGCCTGCACGGCATCGGCCCCCTCCACCGCGGCCGCCCGCGGCTGCGCCGCCCCGGGCCTTGCCTGCGCCGTCGGCCGGGGGGCCGCCCCCGGCACCGGGGCGGGCCCGAGCGGCCCGGCCCCCGGGTGGCGCACCGTCGGCCCGGCCGCGCCGGGCAGGACCACCCGGGCCGTCGGCGGCACGTCCGGCACCGGAGCCGGGGCAGGGGCCGGGGGCCGCACCACGGGGGGCAGCACAGGCCGCGCCCGCGTCCCGGCCGGAACGCACAGGTCGACCCGGGCGCCGCGCCCGTGGCCGTCCCCGGCGACCGCCACATGGCCGTGCAGCGGGCAGAGCGCGGCCACCAGGCCGGCCCCGGCGAAGTACTGCCAAGCGGTCACCGCGCGTCTCCCGGTTCAGCGGCAGGGATGAGGGTCACGTCTGAAGAAACGATCACGGCGGTGCTTCGATACGCGGCGGACAGGTCAAGATGCGTTCACCCGCCCGGCCCACTCCGCCACGGCACGGCCCGCTCCCCCGGCCGATGATCGGAAGAACCCGATCCCGCAGCTCAGCGGGGTCGCCCCGGGGAGCAGGGACGGTGGCAGGTGGACGCGGACGGCTCGCAGACCCTCGAAGCACAGGTCGACGCCCTGATGGACGGCCTGCGGGCCGACCTGGAGAGGCTCTCCTCGATCCCCTCGGTCGCCTTCCCCGGGTACCCGCCGGAACCGGTCCTGGAGGCGCACGACCTGGTCGTCTCCCTGCTGCGGGAGGCGGGCGTCCCCACCATCGAGCGGATCGACCTCCCGGACACCGCCCCGGTCGTCTACGGCGTGATCCCGCCCCCTCACCCGGACGCCCCGACCGTCCTGCTCTACGGGCACTACGACGTGCAGCCCGCCGGCAATCCGACCCTGTGGCTCTCCCCTCCCTTCGAGCCGACCCCCGTACCCGGTGTCCCCGGCGCCCTGCGGGCCCGCGGGATCGCCGACGACAAGTCGAACGTGATCGCGCACCTGGGCATGCTCCGGGTCTACGGCGGCCGCCCGCCCGTCGGGATCAAGATCGTGATCGAGGGCCAGGAGGAGTACGGCAGCCCCTTCGACGACTACCCGCCCACCGATCCGGACCGGTTCGCCTGCGACGCGATGGTCATCGCCGACCTCGGCAACCTGCGGCCCGGCACCCCGACCCTGACCACCGGTCTGCGCGGGGCCTGCGAGGTCATGGTGGAGGTGCGCACCCTCGCGGAGGCGCGGCACAGCGGGGAGTTCGGCGGGGCCGCCCCCGACGCCCTGCTGGTCCTGCTGCGGGCGCTGGCGTCCCTGCACGACGAGCACGGGGACGTGGCGGTGCCCGGGCTGCGCCGCGATCCCTGGGAGGGGACGACCTACACCGAGGAGGAGTTCCGCGAGCTGGCCTCCGTACGGGACGGACTGCCGCTGATCGGGACCGGCTCGCTCGGCGAGCGGCTGTGGAGCGGGCCCGCCGTCACCGTCATCGGGCTGGACGCCCCGGACGTGGCGGGCGCCGCCTCCGCCGTGGTCCCGTACGCGCGGGCCAAGCTCAACCTGCGCTTCCATCCGCTCCAGGACCCCAAGGAGGCCCGGAGCGCGCTCGTGGAACACCTGCGCGCGCAGCGCCCCTTCGGGGTCCCGCTCACCGTCACCCCGGGCGACACCGGCCCCGGCTTCGAGGCGCGGACGGGCGGGCCGGCGTACCGGGCGGCGCTGACCGCGCTGAAGGAGGCCTGGGGCACGGAGGCCTCGTACGTGGCCACGGGCGGCTCGATCCCGCTGGTGAACGGCCTCGCGAGGGCGGCTCCGGGGGCGGAGGTGCTGTTGTTCGGCGCGCAGGACAGCATGTGCAATCTGCACGCGCCGAACGAGCGGGTGCTGCTGTCGGAGGTGCGCAACACGGTGGTGGCGATGGCCGCCTTCGTCCGGGAGTACGCGGCGGACTTCCGCGCGACGCCGCCGGCTCCGGCGTCCCCGGGAGGCGAGCGGTGACCACGACGCCCCCGCCGGCCCCGCCGCAGATCCCGGCCGTGCAGGCTCCGCCGGAGGAGCCGCCCCCTGCGAAGAAGTTCTCCTTCCCCAGCGCGCTGACCGTCCTGGCCGTGGTCACCGTCGCCATCTGGCTGCTGGCCTTCCTCGTCCCGGCCGGCCAGTACGACCGCAACGACAGCGGCGCGCCCGTCGCCGGCACCTATCACCGGGTCGAGGGCACCCAGAGCTTCACCGATCGCCTGAACGACCTGTTCCTCTCCCCCGTCAACGGGCTCTACGGCCTCCAGGACCCCAAGACCGGCCAGGTCGGGCCCACCTTCAGCGGTGATCTGTACGGCAGCGCGGGCGTGTTCCTCTTCGTGCTCGCCATCGGTGCCTTCATCACCGTCGTGTTCGCCACCGGCGCCCTCGACCGGGGCATCGCCCGCCTCGCCCACCGGCTGCGCAACCGCGGGGCGCTGCTGATCGCCGCCGTGATGGTGGTCTTCTCGATCCTGGGCACCGTGGAGGGCTTCGCCGAGGAGACCCTCGGCTTCTACGGACTGCTGGTCCCGATGATGCTGGCCCTCGGCTACGACCGGATGGTCGCGGTCGGTGCCAGCATCCTCGGCGCGGGCGTCGGGGTGATGTGCTCCACGGTGAACCCGTTCGCGACCGGGGTGGCCTCCTCGGCGGCCGACATCTCGCTCGGCGACGGGATCGGACTGCGCTTCCTCATGTGGATCGTGCTGACCACGGTGACCGTCCTCTACGTGATCCGGTACGCGCGACGGGTCCAGAAGGACCCCTCCAAATCGATCTGCGGCTTCCTGCCCGGGGACCGGGAGCAGAAGGCCACCGGCGACGAAGAAGTGGAACCGGAGCTGACCGGGCTGCACAAGACCGTGCTGGTCCTGCTGGTCCTCGTCTTCGCCTTCATGATCTTCTCGGTGGTGCCCTGGTCGAGCGCGCTCACCGGAAAGGCGGACGCGACCCCGTACGCCTGGGAACTGGACTGGTCCTTCGCCCAGTTGGCGGCGCTCTTCATCTGCGCGGCCGTGCTGATCGGCCTGGTCGCCCGGATGGGCGAGGCCAAACTCAGCTCCACGATCATCCAGGGCGCCGCCGACTTCATCTCGCCGGCCCTGGTCATCATGCTGGCGCGCGGGGTCACGGTCATCATGAACAACTCGAAGATCACCGACACCGTTCTGCACTCCATCGAGGGCGTGGTGAAGGGGACTTCTTCCGGGATCTTCGCGATCATCGTCTTCCTCGTGAACCTCCCGCTCGCCTTCCTGATCCCCTCCACCTCCGGGCACGCCACGCTCACCATGCCGATCCTGGCCCCGCTCGCCGACTTCGCGGGCGTCTCCCGCGCGCTGATGGTGACGGCCTGGCAGTCGGCGAGCGGCTGGATGAACCTCTGGGTCCCGACCACCGCCGTCACCATCGGCGGTGTCGCGCTGGCGAAGGTCGGCTACGACAAGTACCTGCGCTTCGTCTGGCCGTTGCTCGGCATCCTCTTCGTACTGATCTGCGGATTCCTTGCGCTGGGCGCCGCGATGTGACGGCGCCCGCCCATTCAGTGCCGCCGGACGACGACGAAGTCGGCCAGCGCGGTGAGCTGTTCGCGCACCTCCTCGGGCAGGAACACCGTGTCGAGGGCGCCGAGGGCGGCGTCGTACTGCCGCCTCGCCTCGGCGGCGGTCCAGGCGCGGCCCCCGGCCTCCTCGATCAGGGCGGCCCGGAGCGCGAACTCCGCTTCGTCGAAGGCCTCGTCCGGCGCGCCGCCCGCCGCACCGGCGGCGTCGGCGGCGAGGAGCGCGGCGAGGCGTTCCGCGGCCGGCCCGCCGGCTTCCAGGGCCGCGCACACCGGCAGCGACTTCTTGCGCTGCTTGAGGTCGCTCCACGCCTGTTTACCGGTCTGCTCCGGGGTGCCCCAGATGCCGAGCAGGTCGTCGACGGCCTGGAAGGCGAGGCCGAGGTGGTACCCGTAGCGCTCCAGGGCGTCGGCCGTCTCGTCGTCGGCGCCGTTGAGGACGGCGCCTATCGAGACGGCGCAGGCGAGCAGGGCACCGGTCTTGTTTCCCTCCATCTCCAGGCATTCGGCGACCGTCGCCCGGTCGCGCAGCTCGAAGGACAGGTCCTGGGCCTGGCCGTCGATCAGCTTGCGGGTCGCGGTGTTGAGCCGGCGGGTGGCGCGGCTCGCCTCCGCGGTGCCCAGGTCCAGCAGCACCTCACTGGCGAGCGCCAGCAGCGCGTCCCCGACCAGGATCGCCTGGGCCGGGCCGTGCACCTTCCAGACCGTGTCGCGGTGGCGGCGCTGCTCGTCTCCGTCCATGAAGTCGTCGTGCAGCAGCGAGAAGTTGTGCACGAGCTCGACCGCGACCGCGCCGGGCACCCCCGCCCCCGGCAGGGCGCCGGCGGCTTCGGCGGAGATCAGTGCGAGGGCGGACCGCAGGGCCTTGCCGCCGTCGCCGTCCGAGGGGTTGCCCGCGGCGTCGATCCACCCGAAGTGGTAGGCGGCGATGGTGTCCATGGGCGCCGCCAGCCGTTCGACGGCCGTGCGCAGCATGGGCGTGGACAGCGTGCGTCCCCGCTCCAGCAGGCCGAGTACGTCAACGGCGCCGCGGGTCCTCGGCTTCACATCCAGACGGGTCATGCTGTTTCCTCCCGGAGGGGCCCGGCGCCGTGCAGCCAGGCCATGTGCTCGTACAGGTCGTCCTCGCCCAGGGACCGCAGCATCGCGTTGCGCGCGCGGGCGGCCTCTCCGGCGGGGTGGTAGAGCTGTTCTCCCATCTCCCTGGCCAGGAGCTGGGTGCGGGCGGTGCGTTCGCGCCGTTCGGCGTTGTACTTCTCCAGCCGTGCGGGCGCCTCGCCCGCGGTGGCACCGCCGAGGAGTTCGCCCAGCACCACGGCGTCCTCCAGGCTCTGGCAGGCGCCCTGGGCGGCGTACTGGAGCATCGGGTGGGCCGCGTCGCCCAGCAGGGTCACCCGCCCGTCGGTCCACACGTCCACGGGATCGCGGTCGCACAGCACCCACTCCCGCCATTCCTCGCCCAGTTCGAGGAGCCGGCGGGCCGGGCCGCGCAGTCCCCCGAAGCGTTCGCGCACGAGGTCCCGGGTGGCGGGCCGTCCCGATACGGGCTCGCGGGCGCCGTCGTCCAGGGTGGCGGCGAGGTTGAGGTACTTCCCGCCGCCGATGACGTAGTGGACGAAGTGCCAGCGGGGGCCCGCCCACAGCGTCACCGCGTTCCACCGCAGCTCCTCGGGCACCTTCCCGATCGGTATCACCGAGCGGTAGATGGTGTGCCCGCAGACGCGGGGGGCTCCGTCGCCGACGAGCTGGGCGCGGACCGCCGAGCGCAGGCCGTCGGCTCCGACGAGGAGGTCCCCCGTGAACGTCCGGCCGTCGGCGGTGGACACGGTGACTCCCGACGGGCGCTGCGCGTACGAGCACACGGCGACGCCGGCCAGCAGCTCGATGCCGTCGGCCGCGCGGCAGGCCGCGAGCAGCGGCTCGTAGAGGTCGGCGCGGTGCACCACCGCGTAGGGCTGGGCGAACCGGCGGCGGTAGCGCTCGGCGAGGGGCACGGTGACGACGGTCTCGCCGGTGACGCCGTCCATGAAGCGGAGTTCGGCGACGAACACCGCCCGCTCGCGCACCGCCCGGCCGACGCCCAGCCGGTCCAGGGCGTGGAAGGCGTTCGGGGCGAGCTGGATGCCCGCGCCGAACTCGGTGAAGGCCGCCGCCCGCTCCAGGACCGTGACCCGGTGTCCCCGCCGTGCGAGGGCGAGGGCGGCGGCGAGTCCGCCGATGCCCCCGCCGGCGACGAGCACGCGCGCCGGGGCCTCGTGGGCGGTCATGTCCGCAGCACCCCGGTGAGCAGCGAACCGAGGATCCGCCGGCCTTCCCGAGTCAGGACCGATTCCGCGTGGAACTGCACGGAGGCGAAGCGGCGGCCCTCCAGGGCGTGCACCTCTCCGGTGTCCCGGTCCCGGCTCACCGCCACCCGGCCGTGGTCGGGATGGTCGAGCACGTCGGCCCCGGCGCGGGCGGCGAACGTGTTGTAGAAGCCCACCCGTTCGCGCCCGCCCAGCAGGTCGATCTCCCGCTGCACCCCCTGGTTCGGGGTCTCGCGGCGGACCAGGTCCAGGCCGAGGACCCCGCTCAGCACCTGGTGGCTCAGGCACACCCCCAGGAAGGGCCGGTCGCCCGCGAGCAGCCGGGACACCGCGGCCCTGAGGTGCGCGATCTTCGGGTGCGCGAGGTCGCGGGGGTCGCCGGGTCCGGGGCCCAGGAGCACCAGGTCGTGGGCCCCGGTGTCGTACGGCTCGTCGAACCGCCGTACGGTCACTTCGGCGCCGAGGGAGCGGATCAGCTGGGCGAGCATCGCCGTGAAGGTGTCCTCCGCGTCCACGACGAGGACCCGGCGCCCGGCCAGTTCGGCGGTGGCCCCGTTCCTGCCGTCCGGTTCGTCGAGCCAGAACCCGGCGACGTTCTCGTTGCGCAGGGCGAGCGCGGCGCGGACCTCGGGACGGTCGGCGAAGCGGCTGGGGGCGGGGCCGGCCAGGGCCGCGAGCAGACCGGCCGCCTTGGCCCGGGTCTCGCGCGCCTCGGCCTCGGGATCGGAGTGGCGGACCAGCGTGGCACCGACGCCGATGCGCAGCCTGCCGTCCGCGGCGAGGTCGGCCGTCCGGATCAGGATGGCGGAGTCGAGGCTCCGGGCGCCCGAGGCGTCCCTCCCGATGAGGGCGGCGACGCCGCTGTAGTAGCCGCGTCCGGTGGTCTCGTGCCGGCTGATCACCCGGGCGGCGCTCTCCAGGGGCGCGCCGGTGACGGTGGGGGCGAACAGGGTCTCCCGGAGGATGTCGCGGACGTCCAGGTCGGTGGTGCCCTCGATGAGGTACTCGGTGTGCGCGAGCCGGGTCATCTCCTTGAGGTAGGGGCCGATGAGCCGCCCGCCGGACCGGCAGAGGCGGGACATCATCTTCAGTTCCTCGTCGACCACCATGTACAGCTCGTCGGCCTCCTTCCGGTCCGTCAGGAAGGACAGGACGCCGTCGAGCGTGGGGCCGCCCGGGGGGTAGCAGTAGGTGCCGCTGATGGGGTTCATCACCGCGGTGCCGCCCCGGACGCTGATGTGGCGCTCGGGGGTGGCGCCGATGAGCATCCGGTCGCCGGTGTGCACGAGGAAGGTCCAGTAGGCCCCCGCCTCCCGTTCGAGGAGGCGGCGGAAGAAGGACAGGGCGCCGATGACCGAGCAGTCCGGCAGCCAGGCCGTGAAGGTCCGCTTGATCACGAAGTTCGCGCCCTCGCCGGTGCCGATCTCGTCGGCGACCACCCGGCGCACGATGTCCGCGTACGCCTCGTCCGTGAGGTCGAACTCCTCCGATTCGACCTTGACGGGGTCGTCGGGCAGCCGGCGCAGGGCCTCTGCGAGCGGGAGGTCCTGCCGGCCGGTGACGGTCAGCGCGATCAGCGGCTCGCCGTCGTCGAGGGCGGCGAACCCGCGCTCGGTGATCTGCCGGTACGGGACCAGGGCGAGCACCTCGTCCCGGCCGCCGGCCGGGGCCGCCGGGTCGTCCAGCGGGAGGTCCGCCAGCGTGGCGCAGGCGGCCGTATCGCCCAGCAGCACTTCCAGGGTGCCCGGAGCCGTGGTCTCCGGGCGGTGGAGCAGGGCGAAGGCTCCGGCGGAGCCGTCCAGGACGCGGGCGAGGAGGTCCGGGGGCGCGGCCGTGTCCGGCCCGGCCGCCGCCCGGAGGTTCCCGGTCACCGCGGTTCCCCCGCCGGTACGGCGTCCAGTGCCCGGCACACGGCGGCCGTGGTGACCACGGCGGCGCACCGCTCGGCCGCGTACTCCAGGGCGCGGTGGTGGTGGGAGGCGGAGAAGTCGGCGACGGCGTCGCCCACCAGGAACGGCTGGATGTCGCGCGTGAACGCGTCCACCGCCGTCATCAGGACCCCCACGTTCGCGTACACCCCGCAGATGACGAGCTGGTCGCGGCCTTCGGACCGCATCCGTTCCAGCAGGTCCGAGTTGTAGAAGGCGCTGTACCGCCATTTCACGAACACCCAGTCGTCGGGGCCCGGTTCGAGTCCCGCGACGACCTGGCGGTGCTCCGGTGACGTGCTCATCCCGGGGCCCCAGAAGTCCGCGAGCAGGCCCCGCTCCACGAGGGTCATCCCGCCGGGCTGGGCCGTGTAGGCGATGGGGATGCCGAGTGCGGCGCAGCGCCGGCGCAGCAGGGCCGCGTTGCCCACGAGGGGGTCCCGGGGCGAGGTCCCCGGGGCGAACGGCTGGAGGAAGTACTCCTGCATGTCGTGGACGAGCAGCACGGCGCGCCGCGGGTCCACCCGCCAGCCGACCGCCGCGGGAGGAAGCTCCTCGGGCAGGGGCATCGGATAGGGATCGATGGAAGGCAGTCCTGCCATGCGGTGGTCTGTCCTTTCGGGATGCGGTCGGTGGACGGGCGTGGGCATGGACACCGGGCACGGGCGCCGGGCACGGGCGGCGGGGCTACACCCCGAGGGTCGCCCCGCCGTCGACGGTCAGGCCCTGCAGGGTGATGTGCCCTGCCTCGTCCGACAGCAGGAAGCGGATGGCCTGGGCGACGTCGTCCGGGCTCGCCACCTTTCCCAGCGGGATGCCGGTCCGGTAGGCGTCCGGATCACCCGCCACCGAGGCGGTGACCGCGCTGCCGTCGGCGTGCATGCCGTGCAGCATGTGGGTGTCCGTCGATCCGGGGGCGACCACGTTGCAGCGGACGCCGTACCGGGCGACCTCCAGGCCCATGCACTTGGTGAAGGCGATCGCCGCCGCCTTGGACGCGGCGTAGGCGGCCATGTGCGAGCGCGCGGTGCCGGCGGCGTTCGAGGCGACGGTGACGATCGAGCCCCTGCGGCGCTCCACCATGCGTCTGACCACCGCGCGGGAGACGAAGAAGACCCCGTTGGTGTTGACCCCGAAGGTGAGGTACCACTCCTGGTCGGTGAGGTCCGTGGCCTCGCCGAGGTGGAGCACGCCGGCGGCGTTCACCAGGTAGTCGATGGGCCCCAGTTGCTCCTCCACCGCCTCCACGACGGCCTCGACGTCGGCGCTCGACGCCACGTCCGCCGGGTGGCCCCGTACGGGCAGGCCTTCGGCGGTGAGCTTGCCGACCGTTTCCCACAGCTGCCCGTTGTCGAGGTCCACGGCGGCCACCACCGTGCCCTGTTCGGCGAGCAGCCGGACCGCGGCCGAACCGATGCCCCCGGCCGCCCCGGTGACCAGGGCGACCTTTCCGGCCATCCCGTCACTCATTGCGAGGCCATCGTCGGTACGGGCCGCAGGGCGGACCCGTCGGCGAACTCTTCCGCGGAGCGGGCCCTCGCCTGCACCGCGATCTGCCCGTCGGCGTCCCGCAGGGCCGCGATCTTCAGCTGGCGGACGAGCATGAAGAGGCCGTAGGTCACGATCAGAGCGATGGCCGGAGCCCCGACGATGTACGCCCACACGTGCCGGATGCCGTACCGCCGGCCCTCCACGATCATGTAGGCGCCGACGGCCGCCCAGACCAGCACCAGGTCCATGTAGACGAACTGGGACGCCAGGTTGGTCGTCGAGTCGCGGAGGAAGTTCTCCACCACTCCGGCCGCACCGGCGTCGGCGTTCTGCACCACGAAGGCGACGGCCATGGTCCCCATGACGACCAAACCGATCAGGGCCGAAGCCCCGTACAGGAAGCACAGCGCGCGGTCCTTTCCGCGCACCTCGCTCAAACGGGTCACAACTGCCTCCCAGGCATTGGGTCCTCCCCCGGCCGACCACCGGCCGCGGGGTCATCGCTCGAAGCTGTAGTCGTCCAGGTCGAAGTGCCGGGCCCGCCAGGCCGCTTCGTAGGTGGAGGCGGGGCGGACGGCCGGAGCGTCTCCGTGCTCGTCGAGGTAGTAGCTGTTCGTGCCCCGGCAACTCGGGTCCAGGAAGACGGTGTTGCGCATGCGGCGCAGGTTCCTGCGGAAGGAGCGGTCGTGCTCCTCCGGGCGGACGGCCGCCTCCGTGGCCCCGCGCCGCCGGGCTTCGCCGATCACCCGCAGGGCGTGTGTCACCTGGTAATCGATCATGCCGAACCAGGATCCGCCGGTGAAGGAATAGGGGCCGACGATGAACCACAGGTTCGGGTAGCCCTTGATCGACGTGCCCTCGTACGTCTGGAACCGCTCGGTCCTCCAGAACTCCTTGAGGTCCCGACCGCCCTGCCCGTGCATCGGGAACGGGGGCAGGTTGTCGAGCACGTGGAATCCGGTGGCCAGGATCAGTACGTCGAGGTCCTGTTCCGCGCCGTCCGCGGTGCGGATGCCGGACGGGGTGATCTCCTCGATGGGTTCCGTGACCAGCTCGACGTCGTCACGGGTGAAGGCCCGCCAGTAGCCCTTGCTCAGCGACGGCCGCTTGCAGCCCACCCGGTAGGAGGGGGTCAGCTTGGCCATCAGCGTGCGGTCGCCCTTGACCTGGCGCCGCAGGTAGAACTTGGACGCGGCTTCCCCGGCCTTCGCCAGGAAGGGGAACCGCCGGTAGTGGACCATGGCGATCACGAAGCTGAGCTCGGTCACGACGTCGTTAAGCATCCGGATCGCCCGCTGCGTCGCGGGGACCCTGCGGAAGAGCCGGCGGACGGCCTCCGGGACCGCGAAGTCCGGCTTCGGGAGCAGCCAGGTGGGGGTCCGCTGGTAGACGTGGAGCTGCTCGGTCCGCCCGGCGATCTCCGGGACGATCTGGACCGCCGAGGCCCCGGTGCCGATGACTCCCACCCGCTTCCCGTCCAGGTCCAGGGACTGGTCCCACTCGGCCGTGTGCACGAGGTCGCCCTTGAAGGTGTCGAGGCCGGCGATGGCGGGCGTCTTGGGCTTGGTCAGCCATCCGGTGGCGCAGATGACGAAGCGGGCCGTCAGCTCGGTGCCGTCACCGAGGAGCACCTGCCACAGGTGCGCAGATTCGCTGTACGAGGCCTGCTCGACACGGGAGTTGAAGCGCAGGTGGGGCCGCAGGGCGTAGGTGTCGATGCAGTGGTCGGCGTACGCCTTCAGCTCCTCTCCCGGAGGGAAGACCCGGGACCAGGACGCGAAGGGTTCGGCGGCGAAGGAGTAGGAGAAGGCGGAGATGTCCACGGCGACGCCGGGGTACTTGTTGGCGTACCAGCTGCCGCCCACGTCGTCCCGCTCCTCCAGGACGAGGAAATCGTCGATGCCCGCCCGGCGCAGTCCGAGCGCGGCCCCGATGCCCGAGAACCCGGCGCCGATGACGAGGACTTCGTGGTCCGGACGCGTCGTGTCGCCCACGGCGGTCACAGCGCCAGGCCGATCGCCTGCAGGGACCCGAAGGCGAGCAGCAGCAGGCAGGTGTGCTCCAGCGCCGGAATCAGGTCGCGGCCGGCCGCCCCGCCCAGCACCCGGCGCACCGGCAGGACCGCGACCGGGACCGCGCCGAGGACGAGGAAGGCCCCGGGCCGGGCGGCGGCGAGGAGGACCGCGGACACGAAGGCCGCGGCGACGCAGAGCACGTAGAACTGCCGGGTCGGCCCCGCGCCCATCCGCACCGCGAGGGTGATCTTCCCGGCGGCCGCGTCGGTCGGGATGTCGCGGAGGTTGTTCGTGGTCAGCAGCGCGACCGCGAGGAAGCCGAGGGGCACCGCGGCGCCCAGGGCCACGGCGGGCACGTGCCCGAGCTGGATGGCGGCCGGGGCGCACACGAAGACGACCCCGTGGAAGAGGAAGATGCTGATCTCACCGAGCCCCCGGTAGCCGTAGGGCCGGGCGCCGCCGGTGTAGAACCAGCCTCCGAGGGCGAGGGACACGGTCAGCGGGAGCACCCACCACGAGACCAGCACGGCCAGGACCAGCCCGGCCAGGGCCCCCACGGCGTACAGGACCGCTCCGTGCCGGAAGACCTGGCGCGGCGTGGCCCGCCCCGAGCCCACCAGCCGGGCCGGGCCCGCGCGGTGGTCGTCTACGCCCCGGATCCCGTCGCTGTAGTCGTTGAAGAAGTTGGTCCCCAGGACGAAGCCCAGGACGAGCACGGCCGTCAGGGCCGCGTGCCACCAGTCGACGGCCCCCGCCTCCTCGGCGATGGCGAGGCCCACCACGAGCGGGGCGAAGGTGACGGGCAGGGTCTTGAGGCGTGCACCGGCCACCCAGCTCCGCACGGCGCCGCTGCGCACCGGCCGCTGCTGCTGAAGGGTCATTTCTTCGTCCCCGCGCCCAGGTAGAGGACGGAGGTGGACTTGGTGCGCACCATGGTCACCTCGTCGGTCCGGCCCACCACGAAGCGGGCCATCTCGCGCATCCGCGGTCGCAGGCCGAGCAGTTCGAGCTCGACCCCGTTCTCGCGCGCGGCCCGGGTCAGCCGCTCCCGGTTGACGAAGAGCCGGTGGTCGTGGGTGCCGCGGGGCGGCCGGCCGGGGAGGGGGAGGTTCTCGGCGAGGGTGATGGACACCAGCCGGGCCACCCGGGTGTCGGCGATGGTGTCGACGATCAGCGTGCCTCCGGGCCGCAGGACCCGGCAGGCCTCCGCGACCACCGCGTACGGGTCCGGTACGTGCTCCAGGCACTGGCCGGCGGTGACCACGTCGAACGACGCGTCCTCGAAGGGGAGTCGGGAGACATCGGCCCGGACCACCTCGTCGAACCCGTGCCGCAGCGCCTCGCGGAGCGACATCTCGGAGAGGTCGACGCCGACCACGCGGTAGCCCTTGGCCCCCGCGTGCGGGCCGAACAGCCCGCCGCCGCAGGCGATGTCGAGCAGGGCCGCCTTCTCGGTCCGGGCGACGGGAACGAATTCGGCGCGGGCCCGCGCGATCCAGCCCAATGGTGCGAGCGCGCCCCTGGGATCCCACCACTCGCCGGCGAGACCGTCGTAGTCCGATATGAAGTCCTGCCGGATTTCCGACCTGTCCTTTTCTTCGCTGCGTGCAATCAAAGCAGTTTGCCTCCGCCCATCAGTCGCACTGCTGCCAACCTTTTCCGGAAGCCTGACAGGGGCACATAGAGCGCCCGTGGAGCATCCCTATAGCCGAAGGCCCGAGAGCGTTCCACGGCCTTCCGGAGCGGGGGCGGGGCCGGTTACTCTCCCCTCGCTTCTCCAACTCCGACAAAAGGTGGCAGGCGATGAGCACATTCAGCAGCGATTTCGGACGGTCCCTCACCATCGCTCCCGAGAAGGTGGTGCGGGAGGGGGCGGACGGGGAGATCGGCGACCTCATGGCCGCGGCGGCCGCGTCCGGCAAGGACACCGCCGTACGGGGCGCCGGCCGCTCGTGCAATACGCAGACGCTCGCGTCCGGGACCGTGCTGGACAATTTCCGCGAGGACGCGGAGCCCCGTTTCAGGGGCTCGGAAACCCCCGGAGAACACCTCGGCGAACACCTCGTGGAAGTCCCGAGCGGAATCACCTGGTACGCGCTGGAGAAATGGCTGAACGCGCACGGCCGCGCCAATCCCGTCCTGCCCAGCTATCTGAATCTCACCGTGGGTGGAACGCTGTCGATCGGGGGTTTCGGCCACGGTTCCCTGCGGTCGGGACTTCAGATCGACCAGGTCGAGGAGATCGAGCTCGTCGATGGAACGGGGCGCTCGCGCACCTGCTCCCGCCGGGAGAATTCCGAGCTGTTCCGATTCGCCCTCGGCGGCCTGGGACAGGTCGGTTTCATCCGGACCGCCCTGCTCCGCACCGTGCCGTACCGGGCGGTCACTCCCGTCTCCAGGATTCCGCACACGGGAATATCGGATCTCGCGGAATTCATGAAGGGTGTCGCCGCCGACCCGGCGGTCTCGGGCTATTTCGGAATGTACGACCGGACCTCCTGGTATTCGCAGATCGCCCTCGCGGCGGAGGCCCCGGAGGCCATGGAGGCCGCCGAACCGGGCACCGTGCTCCCCGCACCCGACTACACCTTGCTGCTGCACCAGGAGGTCGACCAGCACCTCGTGCCCGTCCTCCAGGACGAGTCCCGCGTGAACCTCTGGGCCGACTACGTCTTCGACGAGGCGGGCTTCGAGGGGATCACGAAGACCCTGGAGCAGCTGACCCGCGAGTCCCCGTTCGCGGACAACCTGATCAGCCTCTACTTCCTGGTCATCAAGCGTCCCGAGGCGGCGGTGCCGTTCGCCTTCGCCCCGTCGCTCGACACACCGGTCCAGTACGGCATCGGCGTGTTCACCACCATCGAGAAGTCCGACTCCCACGCGGTGGCCGAGACCCGCAGGGTGCTGCGCGAGCTGCTGGCGGCCTGCGCGCAGGCGAAGGGACGCCCGTACCTGTACGGCTCCCACGAGCTGGACGCGGAGCTGCTGGAGGGCTTCTACGGTGCGGACGCGCTGCGGCGGCTGGAAGCTCTGCGCGAGGAGCACGCGTTGACCCGTTTCAACCCGCGGGCCTTCGGCGGCGTACGGCCGTGAGGGCAACGCGCAGGGGCGCGACTCCGACGAGTCGCGCCCCTGCGTGAGTTGCTGCCCGGAAGGCCGGCCGGACTAGGCCTCCGGGGTGCCGCCGAAGCGCTCGCGGTACGACTCCAGGTCCTCTTCGGTGACCCTCGGGAAGAGCACCGCCGGGACCGTGAACGGGGTGCCCGCCGGCACCGCGTCGAGGGACGCGGCCTGCTCCGGGCTGATCCAGGTGGCCGTGTCGCCGGGGAGGTCGAACGCGGAGCGCATGGCGCGCGCCGAGGCCGGGATGAACGGCTCGGAGACCACCGCGTAGAGGTGGATGAGGTTCATCGCCGTGCGCAGGGTGAGCGCCGCGCCCTCCAGGTCGGTCTTGACCTCCGTCCAGGGGGCCTTCTCGTCGAGGTAGGCGTTTCCGGCGGACCACAGGGCGCGCAGCGCGGCCGCGGCCTTGCGGTACTGGAGGGCGTCCATGTGGCCCTCGTACTCGGCCAGCAGTTCGGCGATCTGCGCGCCGAGCTTGGCCTCGGCCTCGCCCGCGGGGGTGCCGGCGGGGACCTCGTCGCCGAACTTCTTGCGGGAGAAGGTCAGTACGCGGTTGACGAAGTTGCCCAGCGTGCCGCCGAGGTCCTTGTTCACCGTGGCGGCGAAGTGCTCCCACGTGAAGGAGGAGTCGTCGGACTCGGGCGCGTTGGCGATGAGGAAGTAGCGCCAGAAGTCGGCCGGGAGGATCTCCAGCGCCTGGTCGGTGAAGACGCCGCGCTTCTGCGAGGTGGAGAACTTGCCGCCGTAGTACGTCAGCCAGTTGAAGGCCTTGACGTAGTCGACCTTCTTCCACGGCTCGCGGGTGCCGAGCTCGGTGGCGGGGAACATCACCGTGTGGAACGGGACGTTGTCCTTGGCCATGAACTGGGTGTAGCGCACGTCCTCGGCCTCGTACCACCACGACTTGTAGTCGCGGTTCTCCGGGTCGGCGTCCGACCACTCCTTGGTGGAGGCGATGTACTCGATCGGCGCGTCGAACCAGACGTAGAACACCTTGCCGTCGGCGGCCAGCTCGGGCCACGTGTCGGCGGGGACCGGGACGCCCCAGTCGAGGTCACGGGTGATGGCGCGGTCGTGCAGGCCCTCGGTCAGCCACTTGCGGGCGATGGAGGACGCGAGCTGCGGCCACTCCTCCTCGTGCTCCGCGACCCAGGCCTCGACCTCGTGCTGCAGCTTGGACTGGAGGAGGAAGAGGTGCTTGGTCTCGCGGACCTCCAGCTCGGTGGAGCCGGAGATGGCCGAGCGGGGCTCGATCAGGTCCGTGGGGTCCAGGACGCGGGTGCAGTTCTCGCACTGGTCGCCGCGGGCCTTGTCGTAGCCGCAGTGCGGGCAGGTGCCCTCGACGTAGCGGTCCGGCAGGAAGCGGCCGTCGACCGGCGAGTAGACCTGCCGGATCGCGCGCTCCTCGATGAAGCCGTTCTTCTCCAGCTGGCGCGCGAAGTGCTGGGTGATCTCGCGGTTCTCCGCGGAGGAGCTGCGGCCGAAGTAGTCGAAGGACAGCTCGAAGCCGTCGTAGACCGCCTTCTGGGCGTCGTGGGCCTGCGCGCAGAAATCGGCGACCGAGAGGCCGGCCGCCTTCGCGGCGAGCTCGGCGGGGGTGCCGTGCTCGTCGGTGGCGCAGATGTAGAGGACGTCGTGGCCGCGCTGGCGGAGGTACCGGGAGTACACATCCGCCGGAAGCATCGACCCGACCATGTTGCCCAGGTGCTTGATCCCGTTGATATAGGGAAGCGCGCTGGTGATCAGGTGTCGAGCCATCCTCGGATGCTCCATTTCGTATATGCCGGTACGACGTGACGTGCGGTTCATCGTATCGAACCGCCGAAACGCCACGCCCCGCATTTCTTCGGGGTGGACTGGGTTGGACTGGGTGCGAAGCACCACCGGGGTGCAAAGCAAAAGCGAGGACTGTGACCACTCCGTCACGGCCCTCGCGCTGCGGCCATGGTACAGCGGGCCGGGCAGCAGCCGAACCGCCGTCCACCGCCGCGGGACACCGTCCGCGGCGGCCGCGGACGGTGCCTGCGGGAGGGCGGCCCCGGCGGCCGGCGGTCCGCCGGGAGGCCGTCCGTCGCGGGCCGTCCGTCGCGGACGGTCAGTCGCGGACGGTCAGTCGCGGGCCGTCAGTCGCGGCCGCCCCGCGCGCCGTCGATCGCGGTGATCCGGGCCCCGCTCGCGAGCCGGCCCGTCAGGGTGGCCGTGGGACCCCCCGGACCGGTGACGGGGACGGCCAGGGTCCGGCCGGCGGTTTCCGCTCTGACGGCCCCGGCCGCCGTGATGCCGGTGACCTCCCGGCTGCCGGCCGCCAGCAGGTACCAGCGGCCGACCGGAGACTTCCACCGGGTGCCCGCGAGGAGGTGCTGCCCGAACCGTCCGCATGCGGCGGTCCCGCGGGACCGGGCCACGTCCTGCGGAGCCCCGGTCGGCAGTCGCAGCTGGACCAGGACGTCACCCGGGCCGGCCCAGCCGGAGGCCCGGGTGCAGGTCCAGACGGCCCGGCCCGCGCCGTCGGGGAGCTCGGAGCCGGCGAAGTCCCAGATGTTGACGGCCCGCACCCCGCCCCCGCCGTACTCCCGCAGCCGGCAGGCGACCGGCGCCCACGCCGCCCGCGCGGCCGGCCCGGTGGCCTCGCGCGGCTGGCGCGCGGGCACCGCCCCCGGACCGTCGGGCAGCGGGGTGTAGGTCAGGTGTACGGGGGTCAGCGCGCCCAGGTCGGCGAGGAGGAAGGCGTGCTTCTCGACGATGCGGGCCGAGGAGGTCAGCTCCAGGACGGGCCAGGCCGCGCAGCCTCCGCCGGCGCCGCCGCCGTCATCCATACGGGGAACCGCCGTCTCCTCGGTGACCCCGTCGGCCGAGACCGCGAGCGGTTCGGCGCCGTCCCCTGTGCGGAGCAGGTCGCGGGTGGCGGCCCCGGCGATCCACGGCGCGAGCAGGTACCTGGCCCGGCCCCCGTCCGTGGCCCCTTTGCCCGGGGAGCGGCTCAGCGTCAGCGCGGCGGCGGTGGTCACGTTCGCCTCGTCGGTACGGGCGAACGCGAGCTCCCGGCCGCGCGGCCCGCCGGGGGCGTCCGTGCCCTCCGCGCCCTCTGCGGGCTCGCCGTACCGCACCACCCGGTCCCCGTCGAGCAGCAGCACCACCGCCCGCCCGGCGACGTCCCCCGCGTACAGGAGTTGCGGCGCGCGCAGCGGGGCGTCGGTGGCCGTCCCCGGCGCGGCCGTCACCGTCACCTCCCGGGGCCGGGCGGCCCAGGCGGCCAGGGCGCGGGCGAGCAGGCCCCGGTCGGCGGTGCGGCCGCCGCGCGCGGGCCAGGCGGTGAAGTCGACGCGGGCGGTGTCCGCCCAGGCCTCGGCGGGCACCCTGACCAGCCGGGCGGGGTCCAGCGTCCCGGCGGCGGCGGGGCCGGCGAGCGGTGACACCTCGGGGCGCCGCGGAGACCCGTCGGCCGCGAGGATCCCGGCGGCCAGGAGCAGAGCCGCCGCGGCGGTCCAGCCGGCCCGGGTGCGGCGGCGCCGGCGCAGCAGGTCGGTGGGGCGGGCGCTGACCACGGCGGCATCGAACCCGCCGCCGTCCGTCCTCCGCAGGAGCGTTTCCCCAGCGGTGTCCCCCGCAACAGATCCCCCACCGGATCCGGAACCTGAGCCGGATCCGGAGCCAAGGCCGACACCGAAGCCGGAGCCGGGCCCGGCAACAGCCCCCGCCACCGCCCCCGGGGATCCGGTGGCGCCGCCCGACCACTCACCCCAGGCGGCCAGCGCCTCCCGTACGGCGTCCGCCGGGTCGGGCACCCCGGCCGCGCCGAGCAGCCGGGCCACCGCCTCCTCGGGCAGGCCGTCCATGCCGTGCAGGACGAACGCGGCCCGGACCGGTCCCGGCGCCGCGCCCAGCACCCGGGCGGGCTCGTCGATGCCGCCCGCCGGCGGCCACAGCCGCAGCCCCCAGACGAAGGGCGGTACCGGCGGCCACCCGAGCCCGGCCGCGGCGAGGCGGGCCCGGCCGGACGGAGCGAGGCTCGCGCGCAGGACCCGTACCCGCACCTGGGTGAGGGGACCGCCCGGCCCGTCGGGACCGGCCGGGGACCGGGCGGCGCCGAGTCCGCCGCGCGGAAGGGCCCGCTGGACCGCCTTGTGCGCGAGGAGGACCCGGGTATGGCGGCCCAGGGTGACCGGGAGCGTCACGTAGGCGAGCCGTACCAGGTGCGGATAGTGCTCGACGAGGACGGCCTCGGCCTGCTCCACGGCGGTGGAGCCGAATCGCTGTGTTGTGCCCACCCTCCGACAAACGAGTGAATCTTGGGATGGTCACACGCCGTGCCCTCCGGGACCGGGCGGCACGGCCGCACAGGAGAACGGCATATGCGTTTGTGCTGGTTGAGCGCGTGCGCGATCGACATCGATCAGCACATGATCATCACCGAACGTAATTCTTCCAGCTTTCGTCTCTGCGCCCTCCGAGTGCGCCCGCGCTGATTTCCTTGCCGCGCACACGGGATGGGGTGGAGCGGTGAGCGATGGCAGCGGTCTTCCGGAGGAGTCCGGTGGCGGAGCCGTGGGTCTGCCGAGCCGGCGACGGCGGCCGGCGCCCATGAGCCAGTGGAACGCACCGGCACGCCTGTCGTACTGGGCCTTCCACGCCGACCGGCGCCCGGCCTACATGCGGTTCGCGTACCTGCAGCTGGGATCGGACACGGCGGCCGAGGAAGCGGTCGACGCCGCCTTCGACTCGATCATGTGCGAATGGCTGCGGATGCTGCACATGGACCGGCTCGACGCCTACGCGTGGACCGTCCTCAAACAGCGCCTGATCGACCGCCAGTTCCACCGCGGCCCCGGGCCGGAGCCGGTGGACACCAGTGCCTTCGAGGCGGCGCTCAAGGAGGCGCACGCGGAAGCCGACCAGTACGAGGTGCTCACCGACACGATCCGCTTCTACTCCGCCGTCTCCCGGCTCGCCGAACGGCAGCGCGACGCCGTGCTGTTGAGGTACGGACTCCAGTGCACCCCCGGCGAAGCCGCCGCGATCATGGGGGTGGACGAGGCCACGGTCCGCTCGCAGCTCGGCCAGGCCCAGCGGCGGCTCGCCCGGTTGCTCGACCCGTCGGCCGAGTCATGAACCGCAACACGAGCCGCGGAACCCGCCGCGAGGACGGCGGACTCCCGCGTTCCCTGGAACGGTTCCTCGCCCGGGCCAGCGTGCGCGACCGCTATCCGCACTACGACCTGGGCGCGGCGGAGGCCCGGCTGCTGCGGGGCACGGACGCCACCGCCGCGGCGCCGGGGCCGGGGCCGGTCCCCGCCCCGGCTCCCAGACGGGGCGGAGGCCACGCCCGGCGCCGCACGCTCGGCTGGAGCGACCCCCTGCGCGATCTGCCGCTGGACTCCGAGCGGGCCGGACGCGACCTCAAGGCCGCCTGCCTGGCCTCCGTCTGTGCCACGGGGGCCCGGGAGCGGCTCGACGCCTTCGAGAGCGGCGGCCACGCCGATCTGCCCGGAGCCGTGGTCTTCGGCTGTCTGCTGCACCTGGCCGGACTGCGCGAAGGGGCCCGCTTCTGGTGGCAGTTCGCCGCCGGGTCCGGGCGCAGCCGGACCGCGCACGCCGCGTACTGCCTCTTCCTCGACCACTCCCGGCGCGGCGAGCACCACGACGCCCGGGTCTGGGCCCGGGAGCTGGGCCGGCGCCGCTTCCGGCCGGGCGGGCGCCGGGAGCTCCGCGAGGTACGGCTGTGCGCGCAGGCGGCCGTCCTGCGCTACGTGGACCAGCTCGAGGATCCCGACCTGGGCCCGGTGCCGCTGCCCAGGCCCGGGGTCTCCCGGGCCCTGGACGCCTTCCGGCCGCAGGCCGCCCCGGCGCGGCCGGAGCCGGACCGGACGGAGCCGCGCCGACCGGAGGCGGGCCGGCTCGGCGCGGGTCCGCTGCGCCACCCCGCGCTGACGGCGGCGGCCCGCGGGACCGTCGTCCAGCCCGGCGGGGGCGAGGCCCTGGCGGCGGCGCGCCGCGCCCTGGCCGTCGTACGGGTCCTGCAGCGGCGGCCGCTCGGCGTACGGGCCGGGCGGCTCGGGCGGGAGGCCGGGCTGGCCGAGGCGGAGCTCGGGCCGCTGCTGTCGATGCTCTGCGAGGAGGGGTACGCGTACCGCTCCGGGGTCGGGGTCTACGCCCCCGGGCCGGCTCTCGACCGGCTCGCGGCCCCGGGCGGCCGGGGCCTGGCGGCCCAGCTGCAGAGCACCCTGTCCCTGGCGCGGGACAGCGCGGGCGCGGCGGTGTACCTGAGCCGGTACGCCGAGGGCGAGGTCCGGATCACCCAGATGGCGGACGGGCCCGGCGCCCCGCCGGTACGGGAGTGGGTGGACTTCCGGGACGCCGCGCACGCCAGCGCGGTCGGCAAGTGCCTGCTGAGCCAGCTCGACCACGACGGCCGCGCCGACCACGTGGCCCGGCACCGGCCCGCCCGGCTCACCGAGCGGACCATCACCGACAGCCGGGCCCTGTTCAGCGCGCTCGACGCGGTGGCCCCCGGGGCCCCCGTCTTCGACCTGCGCGAGTACGCCCCCGGCGTGGTGTGCGCGGCGGTCCCCCTGGCGCTCGGCGACGCGGCGGGCAGCCTCGCCCTGTCGCTGCCCGGCGGGCACGCGCACCGGCTGGGCCGGGCCACCGAGGCGCTCCGGCGCAAGGCGGTACCCGTCCTGCTGGCCCTGCTGCTGGCGGGGGCGATCCCGCCGGACGGCGCGGACGCCCCGCAGGAGGCGGCGGAGCCGGAGGGGGCTGCCGGGGCGCACGGAGCTGCCGGGGGGCGCGGGCCCGGGTCCGACTCCCCGGGCCCGGCCGACGGGCCGCGGGTCCCGGCGGAGCCCGAGTCGCTGCCGATGCCGGTACCGGTCACGGCGGAGACCCTGCGCCAGCTGCGCAGCCTCTTCCGGACCCCGCTGACCCGGGCCGCGGGCGGAGCGGACGGGCCCCACGGACCGCACGGACCGCACGGACCGCACGGGCCGCACCTGGTCAGCGACAGCAGCTCGGAGGCGGCGTACCTCTTCGACGCACCGCAGGACGGCGGAGCCCCCGGGCTGGCGCTCCCGCGCACCTACGCCCCGCTGGTTCCGGGCAGCCTGCGGACGCCCGACGGGCTCGACGGGCTGGTGGTGCTGCGCACCTGACCGGAGTCGGGGGGGCGGCCGGGGCGTCAGGGGGTGACGGAGCCCAGCGCCCCCGGGACGAAGGTGGCCACGGCGGTGTCGAAGTGGCGCTTGGCCGCGTCGACTTCGCCCACGGGGGAGGAGACCCAGATGTCGTACATCCGGCCGTTCTCGTCCCAGCACAGGTCGTAGGTGTGCCGGGCCCCCTCGGTCCGGTCGAAGCCGTTCCAGGTGAACTCCCAGAGCGCCGCCGGGAGTTGATGATGGACGGTCGGTACGACGGTGCCGTCGCGGTAGCCCGCGTTGGTCTCCGGGCCGTTCGCGTGGGCCTGCCGCATCACGCCGAGCGGGCCGCCGGGCACCGGCATCTTCACCCGGATCCCGATGCGGACGGACCCGTCCGGGGAGACGTAGAAGACGCGCTGGTCGTCGGTGGCCCGCTGGTACCCCTCGGGCACGGCGACGGCGAAGCCCTGCGGGTCGGTGACGGTCCGGTACCCGGAGGGCGCCCCGCCCGGGGTCAGGGCCGGGGGCCCGCCCACCGGACTGGCGCTGGAGGAAGCCCCGTTCGGGCTCGCGGAGCCGCCGGGAGCCGCGGCCCCGCTCTGCGGCCCCTGCCCCGTCTCCTCCACCCCGAACAGCGAGCGCAGCGGGCCGGCGCCCACCACCGCCCCGGCCCCCACCAGGACGGCTGCGGCCGCGACCAGCCCGATGCGCAGGCCCGGCCGGACCGCCACGCGCCGCCCGGCCGCCGGACGCGGAGCCACGGCGGGGGCCGTCAGCCCCTGAGGCTCCGGGGCCGGCAGTCTGTCGGGCGACACGGCGCCCGGCGGTCCGTCGGCCGCTCCAGGGGTGGGGTCGGCCGACACGGGGACGCGGTCGGCCGGCTCGGTCATCCGCTCGGCGGCTGCAGGGCCGCCGCCCACGAACACCGCACCGGCCCCATGGCCACCTCCGCTCCCGCCTCCGCTCCCGGGCCCGCTCCCGACGGGCATCGCGCCGCCGCCGGCCAGGTAGGCCGACAGCAGCCGGTCGGCCTCCGCCGCCCCCATCCGCCGCTCCGGGTCGCGTTCCAGCAGCCCCCGGATGACCGGCAGGAGCGGCCCGGCCTGGACGGGCGGGCGGATCTCCGCCGAGACGACGGCGTGCAGGACTCCGCCGAGCGAATCGCGCCGGAAGGGGGACGCCCCGGTCAGCGCGGTGCACATGAGCGTGCCGAGCGACCACAGGTCGGCGGCCGGACCGGCCTCGGCTCCCCGCATCCGCTCCGGGGCGGTGTACTCGGGCGAGCCGATGAAGGCGCCCGTCTGGCTGATGGTGGTGGCCCCGGAGAACCGGGCGATGCCGAAGTCGGTGAGCACCACCCGGCCGGTCCCCGATTCCATGAGGACGTTGGCCGGCTTCACGTCCCGGTGGAGCACGCCCCGGCCGTGCGCCGCGGTCAGGGCGCCGAGCAGGGCGAGTGCGGTACGCGCCGTCTCGACCGGGGTGAGGGTCCGCCCGGCGGAGATCAGGTCGGCGAGGGATCCCCCGTCGACCAGTTCCATCACGATGCAGGGGCGGCCTTCGTGTTCGACGACGTCGTGGACCACGACGACATGGGGGTGGCGCACGTGCGCCACGGCACGCGCCTCGCGCAGGGCCCCCGCGGCCACACCGTCCCCGTCGCCCTCGCCCGCGTGCAGTTCCTTGACGGCGACCGGACGCCCGAGGAGTTCGTCAGTGGCCCGCCAGACCGTGCCCATCCCGCCCCGGCCCAGCCGCTCCCCCAGGCGGTACCGCCCGGCCACCACGACGCTGCCGCGCACTTCGTCCTGCGCCACCGCGCTCACCCCCCTCGCCCGTTCCCGGGGCCATGATGCCGTAGCCGGCTCTCCCGGCGGCGCGTGCACCGCGCAGCCTAGAATCGGGCCGCGCGGCACCGGCACAGCTCTTCGGGGGGCACACGTGGAACCCACAGCCATCGGGCTCAGGTTGGCGACGGCGGTGATCGGCCCGCTCGTCAGGAAGTTCTTCGTCGCCGACGCCCCCGGGGCGGGGCTGGTCGACAAGCCGGTCCGGCTCTCGGGGTACGTCTCGTTCAGGGGCGAGAAGCGCACCCTCACCGAGTCCGACGTGCGCGCCTTGGCGGCCACCCTCGTCGAGCAGGCCCTGCGCACGGGCGAACGCCCGATCCCGGCGGACGAGCGGGACGCCGTGACCGACGCCCTCGCCGCCACCCTGCACGCCCTCGGCGACCTCACGATCACGGACGTCGAAGCCGTCCGGCTCGGCCCGGAGGCCTTCGCCCGCGAGCTGCGCCGCGCGGGCGACCACCCGGAGCGCCACCTCTCGGCCGACGCGACGCACTTCTACGAAGCCCTGCTCGGCGTCGCCTCCCTGCACATCCTGGAGTTCTTCACCCAGCGCAAGACCTTCACCGCGCACGCGCTGGTCGGCCAGACCCGCTCGGTCCACGAACTGACGGCGAAGACGGACGAGTTGATCCGCCGAACCCCGCTCCCCGACGCGGCGGACGCCGCGTTCGAGACGACGTACCTCCCGTACGTGGCGAAGAAGTACTCCAAGCTCACCATCTACGGCATCGACCTGAGCAATTCGCCGACGCGCTGGCCGCTGGACGTGGCGTACCTCAGCCTGGAGGCGGCGCCGCTGGGGCGCACGCCCCCCTCCTGGGACGCCTACGAGACCGCGGAGGATTTCCTCGCGGTGCAGCGGAACCTGGAACCCCAGCCCGCGGACCAGGCACTGGCCCGCACCCCGCGCGTCCTCCTGCGGGGCGAGGCCGGTTCCGGGAAGACCACCCTCGTCCAGTGGCTGGCGGTCACCGCCGCGCAGCAGGACCGCCCGGACCGGCCGGACCACCTCCGCGACCGGATCCCCTTCGTCCTCCCGCTCCGCACGCTCACCCGCCACGGCGAACGGCTTCCGGCTCCGCAGCAGTTCCTCTCCGCGATCGGCTGCCCCCTCGCCGGCTCCCAGCCCGCCGGATGGGAGCATCGGGTGCTCACCGCCGGCCAGGGGCTGGTCCTCGTGGACGGCATCGACGAGGTCCCCGAACCCGAGCGGGAGCGGACCCGCCGCTGGCTGCGGGACCTCATCGACGCGTACGACGGCCACGGCAACCGGTGGCTGGTCACCTCGCGCCCCTCGGCCGTGGGCCAGGACTGGCTGGCCGAGGAGGGGTTCGGCGAACTGGCGCTGTCCTCCATGCGGCCGGCCGACACCGCCACCTTCATCAGGCGCTGGCACGCGGCCGCCCGCGACGGGTCCGGGGACCCGGCCGAACTCGACGCGTACGAGGCACAGCTCCTCACCGCCGTCCGCTCCAAGGCCGACCTCGGCAGGCTGGCCACCAACCCCCTGATGTGCGGCCTGATCTGTGCGCTCCACCGCGACCGGCGGGGGTATCTCCCGTACGGCCGGAAGGACTTGTACGAGGCTGCGCTGTCCATGCTGATCAGCCGGCGCGACCGGGAGCGGGACATGCGGGTCCCCGACCTCCGCGAGGAGCCCCAGCTCGAACTGCTCCAGCGGCTGGCGTACTGGATGATCAAGAACGGCCGTACGGAGATGGACCGTTCCCAGGCCGAGGCCATCATCGGCCGGGCGCTCCCCGCCGTCCCGGAGGCGGCGGCACTGGGCGATGCACCGACCGTCTTCGAGCACTTCCTCCAGCGCAGCGGCCTGCTCCGCGAGCCGACCCCGGGAACGGTGGACTTCGTCCACCGCACCTTCCAGGACTTCCTGGGAGCGCGGGCGGTGGTGGAGGAGGGCGACTTCGGCCTGCTCGCCGGGCACGCCGCGGACGACCAGTGGGAGGACGTCATCCGCATGGCGGTCGCCCTGGCCCGGCCGCGGGAGCGCGTGGGCCTCTTCGAGGACATGCTGAGCCTCGGCGACCGCACGGAGGACCAACGGGTCCGCTTCCGCGTGCACCTCTTGGCCGCCGCCTGCCTGGAACACGCCACGACCCTGGACCCGGCCGTCCGCGAGGCGGTGGAGGAGCGGACGGCCAGGCTGATCCCACCGCGCAACGAGGTCGATGCCCGCGCCCTGGCGAAGCTCGGCCCACTGATCCTGGACCTGCTGCCCGGCCCGGAGGACCAGCGCGAAAGCGATGCCTACTACAGCGTCATCGCGGCTTCCTGGGTCGCATCCGACGCCGCCGTGCCCTTCCTGGCCGGCTACTCCGAGCACGCCTCCTTCGAGGTACGGAGCCAGCTCATGTGGGCCTGGTACCGCTTCGACAGCACCTTGTACGCGGATGAGGTCATCGCACGGCTGGACCCGGAGGGACTGGACTACACCGTCACTTCCGATGAGCAGTTGCACCACCTGGAACGACTGGGAGTGCCTGTGGAATCCCTGGACGTCCGGAGCGATCTGTCCGTGCAGGCGCTCGTCTCCTACCTCTCCCGGCACTCCCTGAAGGCCTTGAGGCTCCGGGACAACTCCACGGAGGGCTTGTCGGTCCTGGCCGGCCAGACCCGGATCGAATCGTTCGTCGCCCACCACTGCGACCTGATCGCGGACCTCTCCCCCCTCATCGGACTGCCGATCCGGGACCTGTGCGTCGACGTCGTCTCGGACGTGGATCTCGGCCCGCTGCGGCAGCTGGCCGACCTCGAGGACCTCTCGCTCGACGGTGGCCCGGACGCCCTGATCTGGACTCCGGACCTCCTCCATCCACAGGCTCCCCTCCGATACCTCCAGGTGTTCGGTCAGGGCTCTTGCGAGCAGGACCTGACGGACATCGGCCGCTTCCCCCTACTCGAAACCCTCGGGTTCTCCGGCACCATCACGGCCGACGGCTGGCGCGAGGTGTCCGGGCTGCCGGCCCTCTCTCGGCTCACCTTGCACGCGGACTCGTTCGAGCACCTTCCCGCCGACGGCGTCCTGGCGGAGGTCACCCACCTCTGCGTGAACCTCGTCGAGGACGCCCACACCGCACAGCGGATCATCGACAGGCTGCCGCGCGCCTTCCCCCGGCTCGTCTCCTTCGAGTTCTGGGGAAGTCCGGCCCTGGACGGAGTCGTCGACGTCTCCCCCCTGGCGCGGCTGCAGGCCCTGGAGGACTTCCTCATGAGCCTGTCTCCGAGCCGGATGAACGGCCTCGCCACGCTGCCTTCGCAGGTCCTGGTCCGCGGACTGAATCTCCGGTCACACCTCTCGACCCAATCGCCAGGAGCCGCCGGGTAAGGTGTCGAGCCGTGGCAGATCGTCGAACGGCAATCATGGAAGGCGCCGCGCGGGTCATCGCCCGGCGCGGCGTCCGCGGCCTGCGCGTGGAGGAGCTCGCCGCCGAGGCGGGCGTGTCCACGGCCTTGATCTACTACCACTTCAAGGACCGCGCGGGCATCCTCCGCGCCACCCTGGAGTTCATCAACGACCGCGCCGGCCGCTACACCACCGAGCGCGACCCCGGGCATCCGCCGCTCGACGCCCTGGGGGAGCTGGAGCAGACGCTCCTGCTGGAGTTCCAGGACGACCCCGCGGTACGGGAGAACAGCACGGCCTGGGGAGAGCTCCGCGCCAGCGCGGTGTTCGACCCCGATCTGCGCGAGGACCTCGCCGAAGCCACCCGGATCTGGATCCAGGAAGTGGGCGAGCTCCTCGCTCAGGTCCGCCCCCTGGCCGCAGCCGCCACCGTCTCCGGTGCCGCCGAGCGGCTGACCGCCCTGGTGGAGGGGCTGAGCTCGCGGTGGCTCAGCGGCAGCCTTCCCCTGGCGCACGCCCGCGAGCTGATGGTGGCCGCCATCGCCGCCGAGCTGGACCGCCTCGCCCGCACCGCCTGAGCCGCAGGCCCCGTAGGCCCCGTAGGCCCCGTAGAACGCCCCCTCAGCAGGGCTCACGCACATCTCACAGGTTGACTGAATTTTCAGTCAGTGAGAGGGTCGAACCGTGGCGCCGCTCTCGGCCCGCACCCCCACGCGACCCGGAGGCCCCTGTGCACGACTCCCCCGACGACAGCCGCTCCCTCCTCGGGCGGCTCTTCGGCTCCGCTCCCTCCCGCAGGCGCGTCCTCGGGGCTGCCGGACTCGGAGCCGCGGGAGTGGCGCTCGGTACGGCGGCCGCCGCGGCCCCGGGGGCGCTGCGGTCGCCGAGCCCGGCGGTGCAGCGCTGGCGGGTGGACCTCGACGACGTGCCCCACACCCGCACCTGGATGTCCTGGCCCTCCCGCTCCTCCATCTGGGGCGGCCGCGCGCTGACCGGGGTCCAGGAGGACATCGCGCTGATCGCGAAGACGATCGCGCGCTACGAGCCCGTCGTCATGTGCGCGCCGGACGCGTACACGGCCGCCACCGCCCGCTCCTGGTGCGGCCCGGGCGTGACCGTGACCACCTCCATCGACACCGACGACCTCTGGATGCGCGACATCGCCCCGGTCTTCCGCCGGGACGGCCGCGGCGGGCTCGACGCGATCGGCCTGAACTTCAACGGCTGGGGCAACAAGCAGGCCCACTCCTACGACCGCCACGTCGCGGAGAGCGTCGCGTACGAGTGCCATCTCCCCTTCAGCAGGACGGACTTCGTCGGCGAGGGCGGATCGATCGAGACCGACGGCGACGGAACCGTGATGGCCACGGAGAGCAGCCTCGTCAACAAGAACCGCAACCGGGGCTGGAGCCGGGCCGAGGTCGAGGACGCCGTCCTGCACGCCTACGGCGCCGACAAGATGATCTGGGTGCCCGGCATCAAGGGCAAGGACATCACCGACGACCACATCGACGTGACCTCGCGCTTCATCCGTCCCGGCGTGGTCATGGTCCAGGTGCCGCCGGCCGGCCGCGACGACATCTGGGCGCGCGACGCACGCGAGCAGTTCTCGATCCTCTCCGCGGCCACCGACGCCCGGGGCCGGCGGCTGACCGTCATCAAGGTCGACGGTCCGGACACCACTCGCTCGAAGAACCCCGAGTTCGTCGACTCGTACATGAACTTCCACGTGGTCAACGGAGCCGTCATCACGGCCCAGTTCGGCGATGCCACCAAGGACGCGGCGGCGAAGCGGGCCCTGGCGGCCGCCTTCCCCGGCCGGACCGTCGTCCAGCTCGACGTGGACCGGCTGATGGCCGGGGGCGGCGGCATCCACTGCTCCACGATGGCCGAACCGCGCCCGTAACACCCGTAAGACGGCAAACCGACGTGGTCCCGCCGGAACAGGGCACCGGCGGGACTGCCCTGCGGACGCGGGCGGACCGGGTGGTACGGTCCGCTCCTGCGATCACGCTCGCACGGACGCCACCAGGGGTTTCGCGTCCGCGCGGAGCGTTTCACCTGGGGGCCCACATGCCGTACCGCCGCACGTCCCGGAGACTCGTCTCGCTCGCCGTCTTCACCGCGCTCGCGGCCGCCGGGGGCCCGCTGGCCCTTCCCGCGGTCGCCGCGCCGGGTCAGGCCGCCCCCGATGAGGCTGCGGCGGCGCTGCCGCGGGTTCCCTCGGATGCGCGGATCGTGAGCGGGGGTCCGGGGGGCTTCTTGATGCGGGCGAACAGCTCCGACCAGGGGCAGGACCTCACCTGGACGCGTTACTCCGACGGCTCGGTCACGCGGATGGACTTCCCGTTGACCTCCGACGAGGAGGCGGGAGCAATGTCCGACACGGTGGTCGAGCACGGCCGCCCCGTGCGGCTGCACCACATGGACACCGGGACCACCACCGAGATCGACGTGTTCGGGATGGGCTACAGCTACCTCGGCGCCGTCGGCACCACGCTCATCACCCTCGGCCCCCGCCCCGGATCGACCCCACAGCTCCACCTGCTCAGCGACCCCCGGAAGGGGATGACCGACCGGGCTGTCAGCGGCCTGCCACGCGGCATCCTGAGTGACAGAGTCGTCGCGTACGCAGACGGGGCTTTCGTCTACGAGTACGCGACCGGCGACAAGTACGCCCCGACCCTCCACCACGCGGTCGTCGACGTCGCCTCGGCCCGCATCGTGAGCACCTACCGGGTGTGGAACTCCTGGGGCGAAGTAGCCCTCTCCGGTACGCACATCGCCTGGATCGGATCTGCCAACGGGGTGAGCGGCACCGTCGTCCGCACCGCGAAGCGCGGCTCCTCGACCGTGTCGGTGACCCAGCTCGGGAGGATCGGCGACGGTCCGTTCATCGGCCTGCTCGACGGCTGGACACTCCTCGGCTCGCAGCGGGACGAGGACGTCAGCGACCACGCCCTGTACGCCCGTCCCCTCGGCGGGGGCGCGCCGCGCAAGGTACTGGACGCCGTGGACTCGCGCACTGCAGGCCTGGCGCCGGGCGGAGCCCTGCTGGTGAGGGGCGGCACGGCGGCCCACGGCGACGGCCTCTACCGCATCACCCGGGGTTCCGACGGGCTTCCGCGCGCCGAGATCGTCGCCTCGACGGGCAAGCCCACCAAGGTGACCCTCGTGAGCAGGAACATTCCTGCCACCGTCGACTTCGACCGCACCCCGACGGTCGTCCTGGGGTGGAAGCTGTCGCGCGACAGAGTCCGTACGACGTTCGTCCTGCGGAACCTGCGGACCGGCCTGAAGGGCGTGTACAGCGACAGGAACGTCCGCCCGCCGGAGGAAACCGGAAACGGCTTCTTCGAACTGCGCTGGCACGGAGCGCTCTACGACGGCGTGACACCGGCGACGGCCCCCAACGGGGAGTACGAATGGCAGCTCACCGCCAAGCCGATCGACGGAATCGGCCCCGACCTCGTCACCAAAGGCCGCCTCACCGTCAACCGGCCCCCGGCCCCGCACGACCTGACCGACGACGGCACGCCCGATCTCCTCGCACGCACCCCTGACGGGCACCTCATCAGTGAGAACACCTACCTCAGCGGTGGCGAGGAACCCGCTCTGAGGTCACAGACGGACCTCGGCAGCTACTGGGGAAAGTACACCGCGCTCGTGGCCGCGGGGAACGCCGGCGGCTCCCAGCACGCCGACCTGTTGGCCCGCGACGCGGCGGGCGTGCTGTGGCTGTACACCGGCAAGGGCGACGGAAAGTTCGCCGCCCGCAGCAAGATTGGGGCGGGCTGGAACCAGTACAACGAACTCACCGCGGGCGGCGACGTGACCGGCGACGGCAAGGCGGACCTCCTCGCCCGCGACAAGGACGGCGTGCTGTGGCTGCACCGGGGCACCGGCACGGCGGACGCCCCGTACGCCACCCGCAAGCGGATCAGCTCCGGCTGGAACCAGTACGACGCCCTGATCTCGGCGGGCAACATCGCCGGCGGCGCGGCGGGCGACCTCCTCGCACGCGACAAGGCCGGGGTGCTGTGGCTCCACCGGGGGCGCGGCGACGGCACCTTCGGCACGCGCAGCCGCGTCGGGTCGGGCTGGGACAAGTACAAGGACCTGGTGGCCTGGGGCGACGCCGACAAGGACGGGACCCTCGACCTCTACGCACGCGACAAGGACGGCGAGAGCTGGTTCTACCGGGGCACGGGAGAGGTCACGGCGCCCTTCCGGAGCCGCAAGGCCCTGAACGGGCTCACGCACCTCCCGCAGGAGTACACCGAGGTCCTGTGATCCGTCCACCGCCGTCAGCAGCGCGCGGGGTCACCCCCGCAGGTCCCGCATGCAGAACACCTTGTCGTAGCGGCGTTCGCCGACGGCGACGAAGCGGGGCAGCCGCCCGTACTCGGTGAAGCCCAGGGAGGCGTAGAGCCGCAGGGCCCGGGTGTTGTCGCCCCGCGCGTCCAGCGTGAGGACCTCGATGCCGGCCCTGCGGGCATCCTCGACGAGGGCTGCGGTCAGTGCCCGGCCGAGCCCGTGTCCGTGGGCCCCGGCGGCGACCGCGAGCTTCTCCAGGTCCGCGTGCGGCCGGTGGGTCGGGCGGGCGTAGCGCTGCCAGTACCCCAGCCCGGCGAGCCGGTCCCCGAGGTAGGCGGCGCGCAGGGCCGCGTCCCCGGCCCGTACGGCGTCCACGACTCCGTCGAGCAGTCGCGCCACCTCGTCCGGCCCGGGCGGTTCGACCCAGCCCAGCGCGGCGCCCCCGGCCACCAGGTCGGCCAGGATCCGGTGCGCCTCGCCAGCGAACCGGGCCGCCCGCCGCTGGTCGGACAGCAGCTCCAGGGCGTCTACGACCACCACTGCGGCGGCCGCCGCGCCGCCCGTCTCCTGATCCATGTCCGGCAGCCTGGGGCCTGTCATCTATACGGCCAGTTCCCCGTCGATCGCGTCGGCGAGGAGCCGGCGGGCGTGGTCCAGGGGCAGCGAGCCGCTGAGCCACCGGACGCTGAGGCCTTCGAGGAGGGCCGTCAGGCGCTCGGCGGCGGCCGCGTGCTCCGGGGCCGTGCCGGTGGGGCGGGCCTGGGCGAGGAGGTAGGAGATCTCGTGGACCCAGCTGTGCGTGGCCTTGGCCACGTCCTCGCGCAGGTCGGGATCGAAGACGGCGCTGGCCCTCAACTCACCCCAGGCGGTGCTGTTCTCCCGCACCTCCGGGGTTTCCTGGAGTTCGAGGAGCAGGGTCCGCTTCAGTTCGTCGCGGGGGCTCTCGGGGCCGTCCGATCCGTCCTCGCGCTCGGCGGTGTAGCGGTCGGCGCGATCGCTGATGAACTCCAGCGTCCGGCGCAGGATCCCGGCGCGGTCGGTGAAGTGGTAGTAGATCAGCGAGGTGGACACGCCCGCTTCGGCGGCGAGCTCCCCCACCCGGAGCCCGCGCACGCCGCGGCGCGCGATCACTCGCGTGGCGGCTCTGAGTATTTCCGTTCGACGGTCTGACACGAAGGGTCACTCTACCCGTCGACTCCGTCACCTGGGGCTTTTCCTGACCGTAACATCAGGATCTCGTTTCCGGCCCATTCGCCGTGATCATGCCGGTTCAGGCCCACTTCCGCAGCGTGTCCAACACGCGGTGTGACCGATTCCGCATCAGCTTGGCCAGAACCATTGACTGAATTTTCAGTTCGGTGGAGGATGCGGGCACCCCTTACGAACACTGACTGAATTTTCAAACAGGAGTGGATCATGACGACTTACCGGATGCCGGCCGAGTGGACGGACCACGAGGGCTGCCTGATGGCCTGGCCGACCCGGCAGGAGCTGTGGGGCGAGGTCTTCGACGAGATCAAGGTCGAGTACGCCCAGGTCGCCGGTGCGATCGCCGAATTCGAGCCGGTCACCATGGTCGCGCTGCCCGGCAGCGGTGACGAGGCCCGCGCGCTGTGCGGTGAGGGCGTCGAGGTGATCGAGCTTCCGATCGACGACTCCTGGTTCCGGGACTCCGGTCCGATCTTCGTGCTCGATGAGGACGGCCGGCGGGCGGGCGTGGACTTCCGCTTCAACGCCTGGGGCGGCAAGCACTTCCCCTACGACACCGACGACAAGATCGCCGCGGCCCTGCTGGAGCACTTCGGCGTGGACCGGATCGACTCCCGGATGATCCTCGAGGGCGGCGCGATCACGGTCGACGGCGAGGGCACGCTGATCACCACCGAGCAGTGCCTGCTCCACCCGAACCGCAACCCGGACATGACCAAGGCGGAGATCGAGGCCGAGCTGATCGCCCGCCTCGGTGTCACCAAGGTGATCTGGCTCCCGTACGGCGGTCTGCTGGACACCGAGACCGACGGGCACGTGGACGGGGTCTGCGCCTTCGTCGCCCCCGCCACCGTCGTCGTCCAGCTCCCGAGCGACCCGGCCCACCCCGACTTCGAGCGCATGCGCGTCAACCGTGCCGTCCTGGAGGGCTCCACCGACGCCGCCGGGCGCCCCTTCACGATCATCGACCTGCCGCAGAGCAACCTCGTCGAGGTCGACGGCAAGGAGACCGAGGTCGGCTACCTGAACTTCTACATCGCCAACGGCGGGGTCGTCGTCCCGATCGCCGGCACCTCCGAGGACGAGGGCGCGCTCGCGGTCATCGCCTCCGCCCTGCCCGGCCGCAAGGTCGTCGGTGTCCGCTCGCGCGTGATCGCGTACGGCGGTGGCGGCGTGCACTGCATCACCCAGCAGATCCCCGCGGCCGGCCGCACCGTCTGATCCCTCGCCCCCTTCGCCGTGCCCGGGCCGGCGGCCCCAGCCCCGAGCCTCCCTCCTCGCCCCGCTCGCCGCCTGCCCGCACCTCCCCGCCCCGCATGGAAGAGAGAGCACCGATGCCCCGATCCCTTCCCTGGTCCAGAGCCGCCAGGTCCGCCGGCCCCGCCACCTCCGGCCGCACCACCTCCGGCCGCTCCGCCGCCCGCCGCTCCGCGCTGCCCGTCGCCGCGCTGGCCGCCCTCAGCCTGGTAGCCGCCTGTTCGGGCCCGCCCAAGGACGGCGCGAACGGCAAGGACACGGCCTTCAAGCTGTCGGCCGGCACCCCGGCCGCCGTCGGCGAGATCGACTCCTTCACCTGGGCCGTGTACGCGGAACCGCCGACGCTGGACTACATCTCGGCCTTCGACTACCCGGCGAACACGATCCTGTCGAACGTCTGCGAGAGCCTGATGCGCTGGACCCCGGAGCTCACCATGGCTCCGGGACTGGCCGAGAAGGCCACCAACCCCAACGACCTGACCTGGGTCTACGACCTGCGCCCGGGCGTGCGCTTCCACGACGGCGGCACGATGACCGCGGACGACGTGGTCTACAGCCTGGGCCGTCAGATGGACCCGGAGAACGGGGCCGCCTGGAACAGCAACTTCTCCAACGTCGAGGCCGTCACCAAGACCGGCCCGCTCCAGGTGACCGTCAAGCTGAAGCAGCCCGACTCGCAGTTCCCCCAGTACATGGCCACCGCGGCCGGCGTCGTGGCCTCCAGGGCCGGGGTGGAGAAGGCGGGCGAGGACTACGGCACCACCGGCAGCCTGGACTGCACCGGCCCCTTCAAGCTGGGCACCTGGAACAAGGGCCAGTCGATCGAGCTCGACCGCTTCGACGGCTACTGGGGCACCAAGGCCAAGTCCGGCAAGGCCGTCTTCACCTTCCTCACCGACCCCAACGCCCGTACGAACGCCCTGCTGACCGGCGGGGCCGACGGCGGCTACCTGATCCCCACCGAGAGCTACGACCGGCTGCGCGCGAGCGGCGCCGGCACGCTCTACTTCGGCGAGGGCCTCAGCACCGTCAACGTCAACGTGACGAGCATGAAGGGCGCGCTCGGCGATGTCCGCGTCCGCCGGGCCCTGTCCCTGGCCCTGGACCGGCGCGGCTTCGTCAAGGCGGGCCTGGGCGGCGCCGGCACCGTCACCAGCTCGCTCACCACCAAGGCCGTCTGGGCCGGCGCCCCCGAGGCCGTCCGTGCCTCCGCCTTCGACACCCTGCCGTCGCCCGACCAGAACGTCGAGGCGGCCAAGCGGATGATCGAGGAGGCGGGCGCCACCGGCAAGACGCTGACCGTGGCCACCAGCGCCATCGGCCAGGACGTCTCGGTGCTGGCCACCGCCATCCAGGACGCGGGCACCAGGATCGGCCTGAAGATCGAGCTGAAGACGATCGCCCCCAACGCGTTCACCGCGCTGTTCACCGACCCGGCGGCGCGCGAGGGCATCGACATGTTCCCGGAGACGTACTACGACTCCATCACCGACCCGATGGACCTGCTGAGCAACTTCCAGACCGGGGCCTTCCAGAACTACGCCGGCTACAGCGACCCGTCCTACGACGCCCTGACCGACAAGGCCCGGGCCGAGTCCGACCCGGCCAAGCGCTTCTCGGCGGCCGCCGAACTCCAGAAGAAGGCCTCCGACCAGGTGCTGTGGATCCCGGTCGCCGAATGGCCGACCGCGGTCTTCCTGAACAAGCGCATCACCGGCGCCCCCACCACCATCTCCTACCTCTACTCCCCCTGGGCCGCCGGAATCGGGGCGGCCGCGAAATGAGTTTCCTGCGCTTCGCCGTACGGCGGCTGGCCGAAATGGCCGCCACCCTGCTCGGCGCCTCCTTCGTGATCTTCGGCGCGCTGTACCTGGCTCCGGGCAACCCGGCGAGCTTCCTCCTGGGCGGCCGCTCGGCCTCCCCGGAGGCCCTGCAGGCGATCAACGAGCACTACCACCTGGACGACCCCTTCGCGGTGCGGTACCTGAACTGGCTCGGCCAGGTGGTGCAAGGGGACTTCGGCCGCTCCATCACGTACCGCACCGACGTGTCGCGACTGCTCGCGGACCGGCTGCCCAACACCCTGATGCTGATCTCGATGGCGCTCGTCCTGGTCCTCGTGTTCGGGCTGATCCTCGGCTGGATCGGCGCCGTCCGCGGCGGGAAGGCCGACTCCGCGATCCTGGTGACGACCACCGTCGCCATCGGCACCCCCTCGTTCGTCGCGGCGGTGCTGCTGCAGGGCCTGTTCGCGGTACGGCTCGGCTGGTTCCCCACCGGCGGGGCCGGCGAGGGCTTCACCTCGATGCTGTGGCACCTGACCCTGCCCGCCGTCGCCCTGGCGCTCTACCTGATCGGCATGCTCGCCCGGGTCACCCGGGCCTCGATGCTCGAGGTCCTCGGCCAGGAGCACGTCACGGTCGCCCGCAGCCGGGGCGTGTCCACGGGCCAGGTCGTCCGGCGGCACGTCTTCCGCAACGCCCTGGGCACCGTGCTCACCACCGGCGGCCTCATCGTCTCCACCCTGCTGGTCTGCACCATCCTGGTGGAGTCCGCCTTCAGCGTGGGCGGCATCGGCCAGCTCCTCGAACTCTCCACCACCACCAAGGACTTCCCCACCGTGCAGGCCATCTCCCTCATCATGGTCGCGCTGTTCATGACGGTGAACCTCGTCGTCGACCTGCTCCATCCCCTGGTCGATCCCCGGGTCACCCTCGGCCCCGCGAAGAAGGCCTCGTGAGCTCCGTCCTGGTGCGCCGGCCGGGCCTCGCCCGGCTCCGGACCTCCCGCGCCCCCCTGTCCCTGTTCTGTACGGGCTTCGTCGCCCTCGTCGTGCTCGTCGCGGTGTTCGCCCCCTGGATCGCGCCCTACGATCCGAACTCCGTCGACCTGGCCAACGCCCTCGCGGGCCCCTCCGCCGACCACCTCCTCGGCGTCGACGCCTCCGGGCGCGACACCTTCTCCCGGCTGGTCCTGGGCGCCCGCACCTCGCTGCTCGGCCCGCTCGGCGTGGTCACCTTCTCCACCGCGGCCGGCGTGGCCATCGGCACCGCCGCCGCCTGGCGGGGCGGCTGGCTGGACTCGGTGCTCTCCCGCAGCACCGAGCTGGTCTTCGCCTTCCCCGGCATGCTGCTGGCCATCCTGATCGTCTCGGTCTACGGCGAGGGCCTGCTCGCCCCCGTCATCGCCCTGGCCATCGCCTACCTGCCGTACGTCAGCCGGCTGACCCGCTCCCTCGTCCTGGCCGAGCGCGCCCGCCCGTACGTGGAGGCGTACCGGGTGCAGGGACACTCCGGGGCGCAGATCTGCCTGCGCCACGTGGTCCCCGCCGTCATGCCCGTCGTCCTCGCGCAGTCCGCGATCAACTTCGGCTACGCCCTGATCGACCTGGCCGGCCTCGCCTTCCTCGGGCTGGGCGTACCGGCCCTGACCCCCGACTGGGGCCGCATGGTCTTCGACGGCAACGCCGCCATCCAGGCCGGCTACCCGCTCTCCGCGATCGTGCCGTGCGCGGCCATCGTGCTGACCGTGGTCGCCTTCAACGTCGTCGGCGAGGCCTGGGCCGACAAGGTAGCCCGGAGGGCGCGATGACTGTGACGAACACCCTTGAGATCGAGGGCCTGCGGCTGCACCTGCCGGGAGCGGTCCGGCCCGTCCTCGACGGCGTCGGGCTCACCGTGGGCCCCCGGGAGACCGTGGCCCTGGTCGGGGAGTCCGGCTCGGGCAAGAGCCTGACCTCGCGCAGCGTGCTGGGGCTGCTCCCCGAAGGGGCCCGTACGGAGGGCGAGGTGCGCGTGGCCGGGGACGACGTCCTCACCATGTCGCCGGGCCAGTTGCGGGTGCTGCGCACCAGCACGGCGGCCATGATCTTCCAGGACCCCCGGGCGGCGGTCAATCCGATGCGCCGCGTCGGCGACTTCCTCACCGAGAGCCTGCGGCTGAACGCCAAGGCGACCAAGGCGGTCGCCGAGGAGCGGGCGGTGGCCATGCTGGAGGCCGTCGGCCTCACGGCGGCCGTGCTGCGCAAGTACCCCGGACAGCTGTCCGGGGGCATGCTGCAGCGGGTCGTGATCGCGGCCGCCCTGATGGGCGACCCGGCCCTGATCCTCGCCGACGAACCCACCACGGCGCTGGACGTCACCTCGCAGGCCGAGGTGATCGGCCTCCTCGGCGATCTGCGCGAACGCTTCGGGACGGGGCTGCTGTTCGTCACGCACGACCTGGGCCTCGCCGCCGCGATCAGCGACCGGGTGTACGTGATGTACGCGGGCCGGATCGTGGAAACGGGCCCGGCCGCCGAGCTGTTCGCCCGCCCCCGCCACCCGTACACGGCGGCCCTGCTGAACTCCACCCCGCGCCTGGACGCACCCCGCGGGCGGCTCGCCGCGATCGAGGGCCGGCCGCCGAGCCTGCGGGAGGAGCTGACCGGATGCCCCTTCGCCGCGCGCTGCGTGCTCGCGACCGAGGTGTGCACGCGGGAGGCGCCGGCCCTGCTGCCGGTCGCCGGGGAACCGGACCGGCTCGCCTCCTGCCACCACGGCGAGCTGATCGCCGTACAGGAACGCGAAGGGGAGCAGGCCCGGGTGAGCACGGAACGAAAGGGGCTCCACCCATGAGCACCGCCACCGGCACGAGCGCCGGCACCACCGCCGCCGCGACGAAGACCGTCCTGGAGGTCCTGGGCCTGCACCGGACCTACGGCAGCGTCCGGGCCGTGGACGACGTGTCGTTCCGGCTGGCCGAGGGCGGCTCCCTGGGCATCGTCGGGGAGTCCGGTTCGGGCAAGACGACCACGGCCCGCATCGTGGTGGGCCTGGAAACCGCGGACGAGGGCCGGGTGCTGATCCACGGCCGCGACCGGGGCGATCACGCGCGCGGCAAGGCGCGCCGGCTCGCCCGGGCCCGTGAGATCCAGATGGTCTTCCAGGACCCCTTCCTCTCCCTGGACCCGCGCACCACCGTGGGCGCGGCCCTGCGGGAGACCCTCGCCCTGCACTTCCCCGGCACCGACCACGCGCGCCGGATCACCGAACTGCTCGACCAGGTCGGCCTCGGCTCCCGCGAGGCGGACGCACTGCCCCGGCAGCTGTCGGGCGGACAGCGCCAGCGCGTGGCGATCGCCCGCGCGCTGGCGGTCGAGCCGGCCGTCCTCGTCCTCGACGAGGCGGTGGCCGCCCTGGACGTCTCGGTGCAGGCGCAGATCCTGAACCTGCTCTTCGACATCCGCGAACAGACAGGAATCGGCTACCTGTTCATCACCCATGACCTCGGCGTCGTGCGCTGCGTGACCGATGACGTGATCGTCATGCGGGGCGGCCGGATCGTCGAGTCGGGGCCGACGTCACAGGTGCTCGCCGACCCCCAGCACCCTTACACGCGCCTGCTCCTGGAGTCCGTACCCCGTCCGGGGTGGGACCCGGGGAGCATCGCCGCCGCGCGCCGCGCCCTGTGAGGGGGGCCGCGGGCGCGTCGGCGCCCGCGGCCCATCGGTTCACCCGCTCACCCGCTCACCCGTTCCACGCAATTCGCGCATCCACGTCGGACTGATCGGAGATCAGAGATGAACGAGCACGTCGTAGGGAAGCTGGACAGACGAGGGTTCCTGGCCGCGGCCGGCCTCACGGCCGCGGGCGCCGCACTGGCATCGGTGGGCGGGCAGGCCTTCGCGGCCGGCCGTCCTGCCGCCGCGGCGGCCGCCGGGTCCTACTTCGTACCGTGCGAGACCGTCCGGCACACCCGGACCTGGATGGCGTGGCCCGACCGGACCGCGATCTGGGGCAACAAGCTCGCGGGGGTGCAGGCGAACATCGCGCTCATCGCGAAGACCATCGCGAAGTACGAGCCGGTCGTGATGCTCGCCAACCCGGCGAGCGTCTCCAAGGCGAAGAGCGCCTGCGGGACGTCGGTCACCGTCATCAGCTCGATCCCCGTCGACGACTGCTGGATCCGTGACAGCGGACCGGTGTTCCGCGTCAACGGGGCGGGCGGCGTGGACGCGTTCGGCACCAACTTCAACGGCTGGGGCAACAAGCAGAGCCACGCCAGGGACGCCCTGGTGGCGGGCCGGGTCGCCGCCTACGCCGGGGTGGCCTTCAGCACCGCCGCGTTCGTCGGCGAGGGCGGCTCGGTGGAGACGGACGGCGCCGGCACCCTCATGGCCACGCGCAGCTCCCTCATCAACTCCAACCGCAACCCCAACATGAGCCAGGCGCAGCTGGAGGCGGGCATGTGCGCCGCCTACGGCGCGTCCAAGGTGATCTGGTTCAAGGGCATCTACGGCCAGGACATCACCGACGACCACGTCGACGCCACCTCCCGGTTCCTGGAGGAGGGCCGGGCCATGGTGCAGATGCCGCTCGCGAGCGAGAACGACATCTGGGCCAAGGACGCGCGCGAGCAGTACCAGATCCTGTCCACCTCCACCGACGCCCAGGGCAGCCCGATCTCGGTCACCAAGCTCCAGGGCCCCGACTACAACAAGATCCGCTCCACGAACCCCGACTTCGTGGCCTCGTACGCCAACTACTACGTGTGCAACGGCGCGGTGATCTCCTCGCAGTTCGGCGACTCCACGGCCGACGCGGCGGCCAAGGCCACCCTGCAGCGGCTCTTCCCGGGCCGGGTCGTCGTGCAGCTGAACACCGACAGCCTGGGCGCGGGCGGCGGCGGCATCCACTGCGTGACCCAGCAGCAGCCGGCGGCGTAACCGCCTCCCCGACCCGTCCGGCCCCCCGCTGTCCGCGGGGGGCCGGTTCGGCTCGGCTTGTCCTACGGTTCAGCTCGTCCTACGGGGCGACGTCGTCCCAGGCCATCGCGCTCATCCGCCAGCCACCCGGGGTCCGTACGTACTGGGTGGTCTTGTGTCCGGTGCCCTCGAACCAGGCCCCGTCGAGGTATCCGGACTTGCGGTACTCGCTGAACCGGTGCGCGATCGAGCCGAAGACCTCGGTCCGCTCGGCGACCTCCCACTCGCGGAACTCCGTCAGCGTCCCGTCGGTGAGGATCTTCTCCCGCGGCTCGATGAAGCCGTCGAGGTCGTAGATCACGGGCTCGGCCCCGACGTTCTTGATGATCATCCCCTGCGGGATGAACACCTCCCGGATGGCGCCCAGATCCGGCCGCCCGCCTCCGGCATTGGTGAACGCACCGAGGAAGACGCTCATCAACCGGTCCAGCTCGGCCTTGACTTCGGACACGCATACCCTCCCGAGGGCGAAGATTCCCGGCCGATCTTCGCCCACCCCCGCCAGGAGGGCAATGCCCCTCCGGAAACACTTCAGGCCCCCTGCGAACCGCAGGGGGCCTGATCATGTGTGTCCGAGGGGGGACTTGAACCCCCACGCCCGATAAAGGGCACTAGCACCTCAAGCTAGCGCGTCTGCCATTCCGCCACCCGGACTAGGTGGTCGGCCCCGGTTTCCCGCGGCGACATGGACAACAATAGCAAAGGTTCGGCGGGGTTCCGACCAGGTATTTCGCCCGGGCCCGGTCCGACGCGCCGCGCTGACCTGCGGGCATGCCCGGGGGCGGGTCGCGCGGTGCGGGCGAGACGTTGCGTCTCGCCGCTCTAGGACTCCGCGTTCGCGCGCTCGCCCGCCACCAGGTCCTCCTTGTGCTGCCAGGCGTAGAGGGTGCCCCCGTCCACGTAGCCGTCGTACGTGCCGCAGCGCAGGCCCGCCCGGGACCGGGCGTCCTTCGGGAACCAGTCCGCCTGGAGCTGGACCTCCTTGGCCCCGGACGTGGGGGCCGGGGTGCACCGGGCCGGGGGCTTACCGTCCGGGAGGGTCGCCCTGAGCAGGCGCTCGCCGCCCGTGGTCTTCATCGAGTACCGGACCGCCCCCGCATCGTCCGGCAGCCAGCGCGGGACGGAGGGGCGCTTCGACTTCGCCTCGGCGCCGGTCGCGTACGCGCTCGTCTCCTGGTGCCGGTTCGCGAGCCACTCGTTCGCCGCCGGTACGGCGATCGCGGCGGCGACCCCGAGGGTGAGGACGGCTCCGGCGGTGGTCAGGGCGATGCTCTTGCGGCTCATGATGCGCTTTGCTCCCGTAGCTCTCGGATTGCGTGGTTTCATCCTCCGAGGCTCCGGCCACCGATCCATCAGCCCGCCGGGCGGGATCGGCGTACCCCTCAGGTCGCACGGCGGGGCTCGGGGGGCTCCCGGATGCTGATGCTCGTGGCCGCGCTCATGACGAAGGCCCGCGCCGCCGGACCCGTGACGGGTGGCGGCGCGGGCCTCCGGGCCGGGCCGTTACGGGCAGCTGATGACCTGGCCGGCGTAGGAGAGGTTGCCGCCGAAGCCGAAGAGGAGGACGGGCGCCCCGGAGGGGATCTCACCGCGCTCGACCAGCTTGGACAGGGCCATCGGGATGGAGGCGGCCGAGGTGTTGCCGGAGTCGACCACATCGCGGGCGACGACGGCGTTGACCGCGCCGATCTTCGCGGCGAGCGGCTCGATGATCCGCAGGTTCGCCTGGTGGAGGACGACTCCGGCCAGGTCCTCGGGGGTGATCCCGGCCTTCTCGCAGACCTTGCGGGCGAGCGGGGGGAGCTGGCTGGTGGTCCAGCGGTAGACGGACTGGCCCTCCTGGGCGAAGACCGGCGGCGAGCCCTCGATGCGGACCGCATTGCCCATGGCGGGCACCGAGCCCCACAGGACCGGGCCGATGCCGGGCTCCTCGCAGGCCTCCACGACGGCCGCGCCGGCGCCGTCGCCGGTCAGGACGCAGGTGGTGCGGTCGCTCCAGTCGGTGATCTCGGTCATCTTGTCCGCCCCGATGACCAGGGCCCGGGTGGCTGCGCCGGCCCGGATCGCGTGGTCGGCGGTGGCCAGGGCGTGGGTGAAGCCCGAGCAGACGACGTTGATGTCCATCACGGCGGGGCTGGAGCCCATCCCGAGCTTGGCCGCGACGCGCGCGGCCATGTTGGGGGAACGGTCGATCGCGGTGGAGGTGGCGACGAGGACGAGGTCGATGTCGTCCGGGGTCAGACCGGCATTCGCGAGGGCCTTGCCGGCGGCCTGGTAGGCCAGCTCGTCGACCGGCTCGTCGGGTCCGGCCATGTGCCGGGTCTTGATCCCGACGCGCGACCGGATCCACTCGTCGTTGGTGTCCACCATGGTGGCG
Source organism: Streptomyces sp. TBY4 (assembly GCF_024213195.1). Taxonomy (GTDB): domain Bacteria; phylum Actinomycetota; class Actinomycetes; order Streptomycetales; family Streptomycetaceae; genus Streptomyces. The sequence continues at coordinate 677,057 of NZ_JANAVF010000001.1, forward strand.
AGGTCCTCATTGGTGAGCACCTTCGAGGGCTGGTAGTGCCCTAGCGCCACCACGCGTGAACCGGTCATGGGCGGGGTCCCCCCTTGTAAGGCAGTCAGGATGTACCAGCTTTGCCTGCTACCGATGGGTACAGGGGCGCGTGACCCAACAGGATTCAGTGCCCGGAATTTGGAGCTTCCCGAGGGTCTTCAAGCCGGGAAGGGGTCACGAAGCGGATCCGGGACAATGGGTGCTTCAGGGGTACGCCAAAGACAGAACAGGTGGACTGATCACATGGGACGGGTCACCGAACGCCGTCGCGTCGTCCGGGTCCGGAACGGCGTGGCGGGGGCCCGCGCGGACACCCTGGTGGCCGAGGAGCCGCTGGAGATACGGCTCAACGGCAAACCGCTGGCCATCACGATGCGCACTCCGGGCGACGATTTCGCGCTGGCCGTGGGCTTCCTGGCCAGCGAGGGCGTGCTCGGCTCGGCGTCGGACGTCCGGGCGGTGACCTACTGCGAGGGCGCCGCCGAGGACGGAACCAACACCTACAACGTGGTGAACGTACAGCTCGCCGCGGGGGTTCCGGTGCCGGACATCACGCTGGAGCGGAACGTCTACACCACCTCCTCGTGCGGTCTGTGCGGGAAGGCCAGCCTGGACGCGGTGCGCACCGCGACCCGGTTCCCGGGGCTCGCGGACGATCCCGTACGGGTGAGCGCGCGGCTCCTCGGAGAGCTGCCGGACCGGCTGCGCGAGCGGCAGAAGGTCTTCGACCGCACGGGCGCCCTGCACGGCGCCGGGCTGTTCTCCGCGGACGGCGAGCTGATCGACGTACGGGAGGACGTGGGCCGGCACAACGCGGTGGACAAGATCGTCGGGCGGGCGCTGCAGGCCGGGCGGCTGCCGCTGGCGGGCACGGTCCTGCTGGTGTCGGGGCGGGCCTCCTTCGAACTGGCGCAGAAGGCCGTGATGGCGGGCATCCCGGTGCTGGCGGCCGTCTCCGCCCCGTCCTCGCTCGCGGTGGACCTGGCGGTGGAGTCGGGGCTGACGCTGGTCGGGTTCCTGCGGGGCGGGGACATGAACATCTACGCGGGCGAGGAGCGGATCGACCTGACGGCGTGAGCCGCGGGGCGGGGGGCGCGCGGGGCGGCGGGGGCCGTCGTGCGGCCCCCGCCCCTGTCCGGCCCCCGCCCTCGCCCCGGACCGGCTACTTGTCGGCCAGGTGCCCCGCGCCGGTGTGCGCGGTGCCCGCCGGAGCCTCGATGGTCTGGCTGTACGGGTTGTCCTTGGACGCGGGCTCGATCTTCTTCGCGGCCACGTGCGGGGTGCCGGCCGGGGCCTCGACCGTGCGGCTGTGGGCGGAGCCCTGCCGGGCCGTGCCGTTGCCGTTGTCCGCGGCGTGGGCGGCCCCGCCGAGGGCGAGGGTGCCGAGCAGGGCGGCGGCGGAGACGGCGGCGATGCGCTTGTTGAGCTTCATGAGGGGCTCCCTGGTGGTTCGTGGTGCGTGGGTTCTTCGCTGACACCCAGAACCTAGAAGAACCGGACATTTCCTCGCTCTAACGCTTTCCGCCCCCGCGCCCCCTCCGCCCTTACGGCGCCCCGATCAGCGCTTGCGGCGGCCCCGCCGGGAGGCGGGCTCGGCCGGCTTGGGCTCCGGGGGGTCGATGCGGTGGAGGTCGAGGGTCGCCGGGAGCGGGGTGGCGCCGGGGCCGCCAGCTTCGGCCCAGGCGATGATCTCGTCGGTGGCGGTGTCGTCCAGGGCCCAGCCGAACCAGACCGCGCGGGCACCCCGGCGGCGGGCCTCCGTGGTGGGCTGGACCACGATGACGTTGGCCTGCGCGCAGGGGCCGAGGCAGTCGGTCGTACGGACGGCCAGGCGCCCGTCGGAGGCCTCCGCGGCCTCGCGCAGCCGGGCCAGCTGTCCCGCGTGGTCGGTACCGGGGTTCTTGCGGGGGTCACCGCAGCAGCAGCCCCGGCAGACCACCAGGGTGCAGGGGCGCGGGGCGTGGGCGGAGAGCGGGCATATCCAGGTCACTACCGCACGTTAGCGGGCCTGCGGGACCGGGTGTTGGGGGGTGTGCGAGACCTCCGCCACATGCCCGGCGGCGAGTTCGTGCTGTTCCGGGGCGTGCGCGTCCTGCGGGGCCTGCGTGTCCTCCGCGGTGTACGGGTCCCGCGCGCGGCGGCGGGCCAGGACCGCGCAGACCATCAGCTGCATCTGGTGGAAGAGCATGAGCGGCAGCACGGCGAGGCTCGCCTGGGCGCCGAACAGCACGCTGGCCATGGGCAGTCCGGCGGCCAGGCTCTTCTTCGACCCCGCGAACTGGATGGCGATCCGGTCCTCGCGGGTGAACCCGAGGCGCTTGGCCCCGTACCAGGTGACGAGCAGCATCACGGCGAGGAGCAGCGCCTCCACGGCCATCAGCCCGCCGAGGCGCGGGAGGCTGACCTGGCGCCAGATCCCGGCGACCATGCCCGCGCTGAAGGCGGTGTAGACGACGAGCAGGATCGAGCCGCGGTCGACGTAGCCGAGGACCTTCTTGTTGCGGACGAGGAAGCCGCCGATCCAGGGGCGCAGGGCCTGGCCGAGGAGGAAGGGCAGGAGCAGCTGGAGGACGATCTTGAGCAGCGAGTCGAGGGAGAAGCCGCCCGCGCTGCCGCCGAGCAGGCCGGCGGCGAGCAGCGGGGTCAGGAAGATGCCGATGAGGCTGGAGAAGGAGCCCGCGCAGATCGCGGCGGGGACGTTGCCGCGGGCGATCGAGGTGAAGGCGATGGAGGACTGGATGGTGGAGGGGACCAGGCAGAGGAAGAGCAGCCCGCTGTAGAGGGGCGGGGTGAGGACGGCCGGGACCAGGGCGTGCGCGGCGAGGCCCAGGAGGGGGAAGAGCAGGAAGGTGGAGGCGAGCACGGTGAGGTGGAGCCGCCAGTGGCGCATGCCGTCGACGGCCTCGCGGGTGGAGAGCCGGGCGCCGTAGAGGAAGAACAGCAGGGCCACCGCCGCGGTGGAGGCGGCCTCGGCCACGGAGGCGGCCGCGCCGCGGGCGGGCAGCAGGGCGGCGAGGCCGACGGTGGCGAGCAGACCCATGATGAAGGGGTCCACGGGGAGCCGGGCGGGAAGGTGCGGGCGGCGGCGCATGCGGATGCTCACTTGCTGAGGTCGGCGGGAGGGCGGGCGGGCATGGACGGGCAATGGCCCCTCCATCTTCGGCGGCGCGACGGTCATCGGGAAACCCGTACACCGCTCTCACTGTCATCACGGAACATGATGAGCGGGGGTAGGGTGGGCGGTGTGTACGACCCCGTTCAGCTGCGCACCTTCCTCACCGTCGCCCAGACCCTGAGCTTCACCCAGGCCGCCGCCCGGCTCGGCGTCCGCCAGTCCACGGTCAGCCAGCACGTGCGCCGGCTGGAGGAGGCCACGGGCCGGCCGCTCTTCCTGCGCGACACGCACAGCGTGGAACTCACCGAGGACGGCGAGGCGCTGCTCGGATTCGCCCGCTCGATCCTGGAGGCGCACGAGCGCGCGGCGGCCTTCTTCGCGGGGACGCGGATCCGCGGCCGGCTGCGCTTCGGCGCCTCGGAGGACTTCGTGCTGACCCGGCTGCCGGAGATCCTGGAGGCCTTCCGGCACGAGCACCCCGAGGTGGAGCTGGAGCTGTCGGTGGAGCTTTCGGGGACCCTGCACGAGCGGCTGGACGCCGGGCGGCTGGACCTCGTACTCGCCAAGCGGCGCGGGGACGGGGACGAGCGGGGCCGGCTGGTGTGGCGGGACCGGATGGTGTGGATCGGGGCGGAGGGGCTGCGGGTGGACCCGGAGCGGCCGGTGCCGCTGATCGTCTTCCCGCCGCCGGGGATCACGCGGGCGCGGGCGCTGGACGTTCTGCAGGCGGACGGGCGGCCGTGGCGGATCGCCTGTACGAGCGGCAGCCTGAGCGGCCTGATCGCGGCGGCCCGGGCGGGGCTGGGCGTGATGGCCCATACGCGGGGGCTGATCCCGCCGGGGCTGGTCCGGGTGGGCGGCCTGCCGGACCTCGGCACGGTGGAGTTCGCCCTGCTCCGCGGCCCCCGGAGCTCCGCCGCCGCGGAAGCCCTGGCCGCGGCGATCCTGTCGGGGGCGGACCGGCTGACCCGGGCGGCGTGACCGCGCCGGCGGAGCCGCTCCCCCCTCCGCGACTCCCTCCGGCCCGCCGGCTGGGCCGGATCCGCGGCGAACGGGGCCGGGGCGGCGGGCGTGGCGTCGGGACTTGCGCGGGTGGCCGCGTGATGATGGCGCGGTGCGACTTGATCACGTGTCCTATGCGGTGGCCCGCGACAGCTTCGTCTCGACCGTCCAGTGGATCGGATCGGCCCTCGGCGCCGGTTTCGTCGACGGCGGCGTCCACCCGCGGTTCGGGACCCGCAATTTCATCCTCCCACTGAGCGGCGGCACCTACGTCGAGGTCGTCACCACGCTCGACCACCCCGCCGCCGACCGCGCGCCCTTCGGCCAGGCGGTCGCGCGCCGCGCCGCCGAGGGCGGCGGGTGGCTCGGCTGGGTGGTCTCCGTCGACGACATCTCCCCGGTCGAGGCCCGCCTCGGGCGCACCTCGGACGAGGGCCACCGCGTCCGCCCCGACGGGTTCGACCTGAGGTGGAAGCAGATCGGCGTGCGGGAACTGATGGAGGACCCGCAGCTTCCCTACTTCCTCCAGTGGCTGGTCCCCGCCGAGGACCGCCCGAGCGCCGACCCTCGCACCTCCACCACCATCCACGGGGTCTCCCTCGCCGGCGACGCCGCCTCCATCTCCGAGTTCCTCGGCGAACCGGCCGACCACCCCCTCGACCAGATCGACGTCACCTGGGTCGAGGACGAGGAACCGGGCCTGATCTCGGTCGAGTTCGCCACCGCCCACGGCCCGGTCACGATCTGACCTCCGACGACGGCCGGTACTGGGGTTGCCGTACGCCAACCGGTCGCGGTGCGGCGGGAATTCGTACGGAACCAACGGCACGAACGGAACGGGCAGGGGGACGCGGTACTGGGGACCGGTGAGGTCGGGCAGCGGCTGGCGGGGAAGCTGGTCTCGGTGGGGCACGAGGTCGTGATGGGGTCCCGGACGGCGGACAACGCCTCTGCCGCGCGGTGGGCTTCCGAAACGGGCGGAGGCCACGGCACCTTCGCCGATGCCGCCGCGTCCGCCGAGCTCGTCGTCAACGCGACCGGCGGGCTCGTCTCGCTCGCCGCGCTGGAGGCCGCGGGGGCGGACAACCTCCGGGGGAAGACCGTCGTGGACGTCTCCAACGCGCTGGACTTCTCCGAGGGTTTCCCGCCCAGGGTGGTCACCCCGGACGGGCACAGCGTCGCCGAGCAGCTCCAGAAGGCCTTCCCCGAGGCGCGGATCGTCAAGACGCTCAACACCATGAACAACGCGGTGATGGTCGAGCCGGGCCGGGTGCCGGGCCACCACACCGTGTTCGTGAGCGGGGACGACGCCGGAGCCAAGGCCGGGACCACCGCGCTGCTGCGTTCCTTCGGCTGGGCGCCCGCGCAGATCATCGATCTCGGCGACCTGTCGAGCGCCCGCGCCACCGAGGCGCTGATGGCGCTGTGGCTGCGCCTGTACGGGGTGCTCGGCCCGGTGGACTTCAACCTCTCCGTGGTCACGGCCCCGGCCGTGTCCTAGACGGCCCGGCAGCGCCCGCTGGGGAGGTCTTGTGCAGGTCTTCCTTCCGTGATCACTGGTGGGTGGGCGTGGGATAGCGTCGCCGCGCCGTACGGAGAGGAGCGGTCCTTGCACGAGATCACCGTCCCACCGGTCGTCGCGGGCACACCCGTCGGCGGTCTGGCCGACGCCGTCTTCCTGCACGCGCGCGAGGACCCCGGCCGGATCGTGCTGGGCCGCAAGGCGGACGGGGTCTGGGGGGACGTGACCTCCGGCGAGCTAGCCGCCGAGGTGCTCGGGCTCGCCAAGGGGCTGCTGGCGCAGGGCATCCGCTTCGGGGACCGGGTGGCGATCATGTCCCGCACCCGGTACGAGTGGACGCTCTTCGACTTCGCCCTGTGGGCGATCGGCGCCCAGCCGGTGCCGGTCTATCCCTCGTCCTCCGCCGAGCAGGTGCACTGGATCCTGTACGACTCCGAGTGCACGGCCTGTGTGGTGGAGGACGAGGACCAGGCCATGACCGTGGGCTCGGTGATCGACCGGCTGCCGCGGCTGCACCGGCTGTGGCAGCTGGACGCGGGCGCCGTGGACGGGCTCGTCCGGGACGGGGCCCAGGTCGCCGAGGACGTGGTGCACCGGCACCGGGGCGCGGTGACGCCCGACGCGACGGCCACCGTCATCTACACCTCGGGGACCACCGGGCGCCCCAAGGGCTGTGTGCTGACCCACGGCAATTTCATGTTCGAGGCCGACACGATGGTGACCCGCTGGGAGTCGGTGTTCCGGGCCGGGCCCGGTGAGCAGCCGTCCACCCTGCTCTTCCTGCCGCTCGCCCACGTCTTCGGGCGGATGGTGGAGGTGGCGGCCGTGCGCGCCCGGGTGAAGCTCGGTCACCAGCCGGTGCTGGCGGCGGCCGAACTGCTCCCGGATCTCGCCGCGTTCCGGCCCAGCTTCGTGCTCGGGGTGCCGTACGTCTTCGAGAAGGTCTTCGCCGCCGCCCGCCGCAAGGCCGAGACCGAGGGCCGGACGGGGCCCTTCGACCGGGCGGTGGAGACGGCCGTACGGTACGCGGAGGCGCGCGAGCAGAAGGCGTTCGGCTCCGGGCCCGGGCCCTCGGCGAAGCTGCGCGTGGAGCACCAGCTCTTCGAGAAGCTGGTGTACGGGAAGGTCCGCGAGGCGCTGGGCGGCCGGGTGCGGTACGGGATGTCGGGCGGCTCGGCGATGTCGCGCCGGCTGGGGCTGTTCTTCGAGGGCGCCGGGGTCACGGTCTTCGAGGGCTACGGGCTGACGGAGTCCTGCGCGGCGGCCACCGCGAACCCGCCCGGGGCGGTCAAGTACGGCACCGTGGGACCGCCGATCCCCGGCGGTACGGTGCACATCGCCGGCGACGGGGAGATCTGGCTGCACGGGGCCCACGTCTTCTCCGGGTACCTCAACGACCCGCAGGGCACGGAGGCCGTCCTGCGGGACGGCTGGCTGGCGACGGGGGACCTGGGGCGGCTCGACGCGGACGGGTACCTCACGATCACGGGGCGCAAGAAGGAGATCCTGGTGACCTCCAACGGCAAGAGCGTCGCCCCGGCCGCCCTGGAGGAGCGGGTCCGTTCGCATCCGCTCGTCTCCCAGTGCGTCCTGGTGGGCAACGACCGGCCGTACGTGGCGGCCCTGATCACCCTGGACATGGAGGGGGTCGCGCACTGGATGGCGATGCGCGGCCGCCCCCGGCTGCCGGCGGCGGCCCTGGTGCTCGACCCCGATCTGACGGCGGAGGTCCGCCGGTCGGTGGTGGCGGCCAACACCCTGGTCTCCCAGGCCGAGTCGATCCGTACGTTCCGGATCCTGGGCGAGCAGTTCACCGAGGAGCGGGGGCTGCTGACGCCGTCGCTGAAGCTGAAGCGGCGGGCCATAGAGAAGGCCTACGCCCAGGAGGTGGCGGCCCTCTACCAGTCCTGACGGGCGCGGAGCGCGATCACAAGGGCAGTTGTGGCGACGATCCGAACCGTTACCTGACGGGTCGTCACTTCACTTGTCGTTGATATTGACGATGCGTCAGGTCGCGCACAGAATGCGGGGATTCCGACCGGAGGGGATCCACACATGTTGCGACCGATCCGCACCCTGGCCGCCGCGGCGGCGGCGCTCGCGCTCGTCTCCGCCTGCAACTCGGCCTCCAACAGCGCCTCCCCCGACAAGCCGGGAGCCGCCGGCACCTCACGCGGGGTGAGCGCCGACTCGATCAAGGTCGGCGGCATCGTGTCGATGACCAGCGCCAGCGGCTACAGCAAGAAGGACACCGACCTCGGGGCGAAGGCCCGCTACGCGAGAGCCAACGCCGAGGGCGGGATCAACGGCCGCAAGATCGATTACATCGGTGCCGAGGACGACGGGCAGGACCCCGCCAAGAACCTGGCCGCGGCCCGCAAACTCGTCCAGCAGGACAAGGTCTTCGCCGTCTCCCCCATGAGCTCGGTGACCTTCACGGGCGCCGACTTCCTGGAGCAGGAGAAGGTGCCCACCTTCGGCTGGGGCACGCTCCCCTCCTTCTGCGGCCCCAAGTACATCTACGGGTTCAACGGCTGCCTCGTCCCCACCCCCGGCGGCACCATCAACCAGACCTGGCCCGAGGGCATCGGCAAGGTCCTCGGCGGCGCCCAGGGCAAGTCGGTCGCGATCATCGCCAACGACAGCGACGCCGGGAAGTTCGGCGTGCGCACCTTCCAGCAGGGCTTCACCAGTGCCGGGTTCAACGTCTCCTACGCCAAGGCCTCGGTGCCCGGCACCGCCGTGCCGAGCGACTGGTCGGCGTACGTCAAGGAGATCCTCGAGAGCAACGGCGGCAAGGCCCCGGACGCGGTGGTCTCCGTCATGCAGACCCCCAACAACATCGGGCTGTTCACCTCGCTCAAGCGCAGCGGGTACAAGGGGCTGCTCTCCGACCCGACCGACTACGACCCGGGTCTGCTCGCCAAGGACGCCACCAAGCAGGCCCTCGACGGCGTGCACGTGCTGCTGCAGTTCGAGCCGTTCGAGTCGACGAACCCGAAGATGGCCCAGTTCAAGGCCGACATCAAGGCCGCCAACGGCGGGCAGGACATCCCGCTCAACATGCACATGATGACCGGCTACATGTCGGCCGACCTCTTCGTCTCCATCGCGCAGAAGGCCGGCAAGGACCTGACCGTCGAGTCCTTCCAGGCCGCCGCACAGGGCTTCTCCGACACCGGCACCCTCGTCGGCGACCGCGCCGAGCCCAAGGGCCAGAAGGACAGCTTCGGCTGCGGGGCGCTCGTCCAGCTGAAGAACGGCGCGTACGAGGTCTCCGTACCGTTCAAGTGCTACGAGCCCATCCCCTTCAAGTAGGGGTGCGGGAAACGGTATGGGAGATCTGCTCGCCTTCGTACTGAGCGGTCTGGTGTCCGGCGCCCTGTACGCACTGCTCGCCACCGGGCTGGTGCTGTCGTACTCGGCGTCCGGGCTGTTCAACTTCGCGCACGGGGCCACCGCCTACCTGTGCGCGCTCACCTTCTACGAACTGCACTCCGGGCTCGGCTGGCCGGCCGTCCCGGCGGCGCTGCTGGTGGTCCTGGTCCTGGCGCCCGGGCTCGGGTGGGCGCTGGACCGGCTGATGTTCAGGCGGCTCGCGCAGGTGGGCGAGACGGCGCAGATCGTGGCCACCATCGGCCTGCTGGTGGCCCTGCCGGCGGCCGGGCTGTGGACGGTGGAGCTCCTGCACGAGGCGGGAGCACCGCTCAAGCCGGCGGAGAACCAGTTCGGGCTGCCGGGGGTGGGGCCGAGCCCCGCGAAGTCCTGGCAGCTCACCGAGGACGTCGGCATCGACTCCGACCAGCTGATCACCTGGGTGGCTACGGCCGTGGTGGCCGTAGCCCTCTGGGTGCTGATGCGGCACACCCGGCTGGGGCTGCGGCTGCGGGCGGCCGTCGACAACCGCTCGCTCACCGAGCTGCGCGGGATCGACGCCGACCGGCTGTCCTCGGTGGCGTGGATGATCGCCTCCGGGCTGGCCGGTCTGGCGGGCGTACTTGCGACGCCGCTGCTCGGGCTGTCCGCCCACGATTTCACCCTCTTCCTGTTCGTGTCGGCCACCGCGGCCGTCATCGGGCGGTTCGCCTCCGTCCCGCTCGCCTTCGCGGGCGGGCTCGGGCTCGGAGTGCTGCAGAACCTGGTCGTCGGCTACGCGTCCTTCGCCGACTCCATCACCGGCTTCAGGACGGCCGTGCCCTTCCTGATCCTGTTCGGCGGACTGCTGGTGCTCACCCGGCGGGCCCGGGCCGCCGGGACCGCCGCCGTGGACGTGGCCTCGCCGGACCACCTGGCCGGGGCCCCCTGGGCACGGCGGTGGGGGGTCTGGACGGCGGGCGCGGTCCTGCTGTGCACGGCCTTCTACACGGTGACCACCCCCTTCTGGAGCGGGCTCCTCGCCCAGGGGCTCGCGCTGGCCCTGGTGTTCATGTCCTTCACCGTGGTCACCGGACTCGGGGCGATGGTGTCCCTGGCCCAGGGCACCTTCGTCACCGGGGCCGCGCTGGTGGCCGGACTGCTGATGAGCCGCGGGTGGCCGTTCATCGCGGCGCTGGCGGTCGGCACCTGCGTGGCCGCGCTGCTGGGGGCCCTGGTCGCCCTGCCCGCGCTCCGGCTCGGCGGACGCTCCCTCGCCCTGGCGACGCTGGCCCTGGCCTTCCTGGCGGACCAGGTCCTCTTCCAGATGCGGTGGCTGCGCAACGGGGACTCCGGGTGGTCGGTCCCGCGTCCCGTCATCGGACCGGTGGACCTCTCCGACGACCGGGCGCTCGGGGTGGCGCTGGTCCTGCTGGTCGCGGCGGTCTGCGCCGGGCTGAGCGCGCTGCGGAGCTCCCCCTCGGGCCGGGCGATGCTCGCCGTGCGGTCGGCTCCCGCGGCCGCGATGGCCTCCGGGGTGTCGGTGCTGCGCACGAAGCTGCTCCTCTTCACCCTGTCGGCGGGGCTGGCCGGCTTCGGCGGCGTCATGTACGCCTCGTACAACACCCGCATCACCGCTACGGACTTCACGGCGATGACCGGGCTGGTGTGGCTGGCGGTGGTCGTCGCGGCGGGCGTGCGCAGGCCGCAGTACGCGGTGGTGGCGGGGCTGGTCTTCGCCGTCGCTCCGCGGGTGATGGCGGACTACGTGACGGAGTCGGCGCACCTGCCGGTGATCCTGTTCGGCCTGGCGGGGTTGGCCTTGGCCAACGATCCCGATGGGTATTGCGCGGCGGTGCCGGTGCGGTTGGCCCGGCGACGGGCCGGAGCACTGGCCGGGGCCTCGTCCGGGGCCGGAGCCTTGGCTCGCGCCAAAGCCGGAGCCGGGGCCGGAGCCGGAGCCGTGCCCGCGGCTCGGGTCGGTGGCGGAGCCGGGGTGGGCCCTGCGGGGCCTTCCCCCACCCCGCCCCTTCCCGAAACCGGGCTCCGCCCGGACCCGTCGGGGGCTCCGCCCCCGGACCCCCGCGCCTCAAACGCCGGCGAGGCTGGATTTGCCGGGGCCCGGGGCGGAGCCCCGGTTTCGGGAAGGGGCGGGGTGGGGGAAAGCCCCGCAGGGCAACCGGCCGCAGCCGGGCCGGCTCCGGACCGGCCCGCCCGCAGGCAGGTCGCCCAGGCGCCACCGGCGGAGCCACCCGCGCTGGAGCTGCGCAGCGTCACCGCCGGGTACGACGGGGGGCTCGTGCTGCACGGTGTGGACCTCGCCGTGCGGCGCGGCGAGATCCTCGCCGTGCTCGGGCCCAACGGGGCCGGGAAGAGCACCGCCTGCCGGGTGGCGGCCGGAGCACTGGCCGTCGTCGGCGGAACCGTCCACGTGGGCGGCCGGGACGCCACCCGCGAAGGCGCCGTGGGCCGCTCCCGGGCGGGGGTGCTGCTCGCACCCGAGGGGCGCGGGATCTTCCCCTCGCTCAGCATCGAGGAGAACCTCGCCCTCTACCTGAGCAAGGCGGACGAACGGGACGCCGTATACGACCGGTTCCCCCGGTTGCGGGAGCGGCGCACGCTCTCCGCCGGGTCGTTGTCCGGTGGGGAACAGCAAATGCTGGCCCTCGCGCCGCTGTTGCAGCGCCCACCCGAGGTGCTCATCGCGGACGAACCCTCCCTCGGGCTCGCCCCGCGCGTGGTGGACGAGGTGTACGGACTGCTCGTGGAGCTCCGCGCCGCCGGGACCGCGCTGCTGCTGGTGGAGGAGAAGGCGGCCGAGATCCTCGGGATCGCCGACACCGTCGCCTACCTCTCGCAGGGCCGGGTCTCCTGGTGCGGCCCGCGCTCCGAGGTGGAGGCGGACCGGCTGACCGAGGCCTACCTGGGGATGGCGACATGAGCGCGGAGACGGACGGCTATGTGCTGGAAGCGCGCGGCATCAGTGTCCGCTTCGGCGGGGTCAAGGCGCTGACGGGCGTGGACCTCGGGATCCGGGCCGGCGAGGTGTGCGGGCTGATCGGGCCGAACGGGGCCGGGAAGACCACCCTGTTCGACGTCCTGTCGGGGATCCGGCGGCCCGACCAGGGCCGGATGCTGCTCGACGGGGTGGACGTCACCCGGCGCTCCCCCGTGTGGCGGGCCCGGCACGGGATGCGCCGGACCTTCCAGCGCCAGCAGTTGTTCGGGCAGCTCAGCGTGGCCGACAACGTCCTCGTGGCGCAGGAGTGGCGGGGCGGGGGCGGCGGCCTCGCCGCCGATCTGGTCGCCTCGCCCACCCGGCGCCGCCGGGAGCGGGAGCGCCGGGAGCGGGCCGCGCGGGTGCTGGCCGACTGCGGGATCGGCGCGCTCGGGGACGCGTACGCCGGCGGTCTGCCGGTGGGGCGGGCCCGGATGGTCGAGCTGGCCCGCGCCGTGGCCGATCCGCCCCGGGTGCTGCTCCTGGACGAGCCCGCGTCGGGCATGTCCGCGCCCGAACGGGAGCAGCTCGCGGCGGTCGTGCGCCGGCTCGCCGGGGAGGAGGGCTGCGCGGTGCTGCTGGTCGAGCACAACGTCGCCTTCGTGATGGACCTCTGCACCCGGGTGGTCGTCCTGGACCTGGGCACCGTGCTCGCCGAGGGCACGGCCGCGGAGGTCCGGGCCAACGCGCTGGTCCGGGAGGCGTACCTGGGGGCGTAGCCGCGCCGCACGCCCGTTCCCGCCGTACGGGTGAAATCCGTACGGCGGGAATAGGCCATGCCCGGGCCCGGTTGTCGCCGGTCGTACGGACGGCAGCGCCCGTACCCGTACCGGTACTCGCGACGAACGACGCACGACGAACCAGAGGGAACTTACGACGTGAACCAGGTCCCCGGCATCAAGCTCAACAACGGCACGCTCATGCCCCAGCTCGGCTACGGCGTCTGGCAGGTGCCGGACGCGGAGGCGGAACAGGCCGTCCGGACCGCGCTGGAGGCGGGCTACCGCAGCATCGACACGGCCGCCATCTACGGCAACGAGGAGGGCACCGGCAAGGCCATCGCCTCCGCCGGGGTGCCGCGCGAGGAGCTCTTCGTCACCACCAAGCTGTGGAACGGCAAGTCCGAGACCTGGGGCCGGGACAACGTGCTGCGCGAGTTCGACGCCTCGCTCGCCAAGCTGGGCCTCGACGAGATCGACCTGTACCTGATCCACTGGCCGCGCCCGATGCGCGACGACTTCCTCGCCATCTGGAAGACCTTCGAGGAGATCGCGGAGAGCGGCCGCGCCAAGGCCGTCGGCGTGTCCAACTTCCGCCCCGCCGACCTGGAACGGCTCGGCGCCGAGAGCTCCCTGGTCCCGGCCGTGAACCAGATCGAGCTGCACCCGCTGCTCCCCCAGGAGGAACTGCGCGCCCTGCACGCGCGCCTGGGCATCGCCACCGAGGCCTGGTCCCCGCTCGGCCAGGGCAAGGACCTGCTCACCCTGCCCGCCGTGACCGCGATCGCCGCCAAGCACGGCCGCTCGGCCGCGCAGGTGGTGCTGCGCTGGCACCTCCAGCTGGGCAACGTCGTGATCCCCAAGTCGGTGACCCCGGCGCGGATCCGGGAGAACCTCGACGTCTTCGGCTTCGTGCTGGACGCCGGTGACATCGCCGCGCTGGACGCGCTGGGTGCGGGTGGCGCGGGCCGCCGGATCGGTCCCGACCCGGCCGAGTTCGACTACTGAGCCGCGGATGACAGGCACGAGTGCGCCCGAGGGCGTGTACCGGATCCGCAATGCCGCGAGCGGGCTGCTGCTCCAGGTCGAGGGCGGCAACCGGGTCCGCGTCGGACCGGACGGCGAGCCCGCCGCGGCCCGGCAGTGGGAGATCACCGCGGTGCACAGCGGCGGCGGGATCTTCCACGTGGTCAGCGTGGACAACGGCAGGCGGCTCGACGTCGCGAACGCGTCGACCGAGAGCGGCACCCGGGTCCAGGTGTGGAGGGCCAACGCCTTCGGCGCGCAGGAGTGGGTCGTCGAGGAACACCTCGACGACCCCGGCGTGGTCTCGCTGATCGCCGCCATCAGCGGTCTGCCGCTGGAGGCGGACGCCGAGGGCGGGGCCCGGCAGTGCGAGGACACCGACTCCCCCGCGCAGTGGTGGCGCCTGGAGCCCGTCTGAGTCCGCGCCGTCCCCTCGCCCCCTCCGGATGCCCCGCCCCTTCCGGACCCCCGCCCGTCAGGCCCGTACGAAGCCGCGCAGCCGGTACGTGGGCTCCGCGCGCGGGGTGTCCGGCCCCGGCAGGGATTCCAGCCGGTCCGCGAGCTGGCGCGGGGTGATCCCGCGCGGGTGGACGCGGGAGGCGTAGCGCCCGGCGAGCAGGGCGGCGGCGGCCCCGTGCGGGGTGCGGCCCTGGCCGTGGCCGGTGAAGAGGGCTTCGCCGGCGGGGAGCAGGCCCGAGGCGGCCGCGTGGGCGGTGACGGCGTGCGCGGAGTCGGCGGGGTTGAGGGTGAGGTGTTCGGCGAGCACGGCGTCGATGTCGCTGCCTACGTCGTGGGCGGCGTCCTTGTCCACGGTGGTGACGAACATCCCGCCGGGCCGCAGGACGCGCCCGGCCTCGGCGATCACGGCGGCCACCAGCCCCGGTGAGCGCAGCAGGTGCAGCAGCCAGACCGCGCCGACCGCGTCGAGCGAGCCCGTGCGGAAGGGCAGCCGGGTCCCGGAGGCGAGGACCACCGGAACCCCCCGGGAGCGCGCCATGGCCGCCATCCCGTACGAGGTGTCCGCGCCGAGCACGCGCATCCCGGGGCGGGCGGCGGCGAGGCGGGTGGTGACGATGCCCGTGCCGCAGCCGAGGTCGAGCAGGGTGGCGGTGGCCGGCGGGAGCAGGCCGAGGACCGCCGCTGCGGCGGCCTCGGCGCGCGGGGCCCCGCCGCGGGTGGCGTCGTAGGCCTCGGCCTCGGCGTCGTAGTCGAGGAGCGGCCTCGGCGCCGGTGCGGGGGCGACCTCCGGCATCAGGCGGCGCCGTGGGCGGGGGCCAGGGATTCCACGCGTTCGGCGAGGGTGAAGTCCGCGTCGGTGACGGCGTTCCCGGCGTCGTGCGTGTTCACGGCGAGGCGGACGGTGTTGTAGCCGAGGGTGAGGTCGGAGTGGTGGTTCAACTCCTCCTGCACGGAGGCGATGTGGCTGACCAGGGCGCTCGCCGCGAAGTGGCTGCCCAGCCGGTACGTGCGGATGATCCGGTCGTCCTCGAAGGCCCAGCCGGGGAGTTCCCGCAGCCGGTCCTCGATCTCCTTCTGCGAAAGCGGCTCTCTCGACATCCGCAGGCTCCTTCCCCGTTGGCGACGGCCCGATTGACCTGACGTGGAGTCAAGGTTCCCACAGCTCAGAGCTGAGGGAAGGTTTCGCGCCATAGTGCGTGCGGGTACTTCCGTGCCTTCCGTGGCCACCGCGCCGCCCCTATGCTCCTGCGCCGGACGTGACTGTTACCGCCGGTAATGGCGCCCGTCGTGCCGGCGGGTGCAGACGACTTCCAGGGAGCATCACCGTGACGCGCACAGGCAACTCCAGGCGCACGTTCATCGCGGGGGCCGCGGCCACCGCCGGCGCGTTATCGGCGACCGGGAGCCTCGCGGCCCCGGCCGGAGCCGCCACCGGACCCGCCGCGGCGAGCGCCGCGCCCGCCGCCGGGCAGGCGGCGCGCCGCGTGGCCGTCCTCGGCGGCGGGGTCGCCGGCCTCACCGCCGCGCACGAACTCGCCGAACGCGGCTACGCCGTCACCGTGTACGAGCGCCGGGCGCTCGGCGGCAAGGCCCGCAGCATGGACGTCCCCGGCAGCGCCCGGGGCGGGCGCCGGCCGCTCCCCGCCGAGCACGGCTTCCGCTTCATCCCGGGGATCTACCACAACCTGCCGGACACGATGCGGCGCATCCCCTTCCCCGGCAACGCCAACGGGGTCTGGGACAACCTGGTCGCCCCGCCCGAGATGATGTTCGCCCGGGCGGCCGGCCGCGAGGACCTGCGCGCGCCCATCCCCTGGCCCGACCACGCCCCCGCCGAGCTGACCCCGGACGAGCTGCGCCGGGCCCTCACCGGCATCCTCCAGACGCTGGTCCGGCTCCCGCTGCACGAGACGGCGTACTTCGTCGACCGCGCGCTCGTCTTCCTCACCAGCTGCGACGAGCGGCGCGACGGGCAGTGGGAGCGCACCCCGTGGTGGGAGTTCACCCGGGCCGCGCGGATGTCGAGCGAGTACCAGCGCATCCTCGCCATCGGCGTCACCCGCAACATCGTGGCCACCAAGGCCGAGGAGGCCTCCACCCGCACCGTCGGCACGCTCGGCGAGGCCTTCGTCTTCAACCTGCTGGGCCGCGGCGCCGACGGCCCGCCGGACCGGATCCTGAACCTGCCCACCAACGAGGCCTGGATCGACCCCTGGGAGGCCCATCTGCGTTCCCTGGGAGTGGAGTTCAGGATCGGCTGGACGGTGCGCGAGGTCCGGTACGGGGACGGCCGCGTGAGCGGGGTCCTCGTCGAGGACCCGGCCGGGGCCGCGCGCACCATCACGGCCGACCACTACGTCAGCGCCCTGCCCGTCGAACACGCCCGTCGCACCTGGAGCCCCGCCCTGCGCGCGGCCGATCCGATGCTCGGCCGGTGCGACCTCCTGCGGACCGACTGGATGACCGGCATCCAGTTCTACCTCACCGAGCGCGCACCCCTCGTGCACGGCCACCTCAACTGCATCGACTCGCCCTGGTCGCTGACGGCGATCCAGCAGGCCGAGCACTGGCCCGCGCGGGACTTCCCCGCCGACTACGGGGACGGCGCGGCCGTGGACTGCCTGTCGGTGGACATCTCCGAATGGGACAAGCCCGGGATCCTCTACGGGAAGACGGCCAAGCAGTGCACCCGCGAGGAGGTCGCCCGCGAGGTGTGGGCGCAGCTGAAGGCCTCCCTCAACGACACCGGAAGCACCGTGCTGTCGGACGGGAAGCTCCACTCGTGGTTCCTGGACCCGGGGGTGGACGGGCTCGGCACCCCGCACCCGACCAACCAGGACGAGCTGCTGATCCACCCGACCGGAACCTTCCACAACCGGCCGAGCGCGGGCACCCGGATCCCCAACTTCTTCCTCAGCGGGGACTACGTGTCGGTGGACATCGACCTGGCGACGATGGAGGGGGCCAACGCCTCGGCCCGGGCGGCCGTCAACTCGCTGCTGGAACGCGACGGTTCACCGGCGGCCCGGTGCACGGTGCAGAAGCTCTACCGGGCCCCGGAGGTGGAATCCCTGAAGCGGCAGGACCGGTGGCGCTACCGCCTCGGCCTGCGCAACCTCTTCGACCTGGGATGATCCGGCGGCGGGGCCCCGGCTGGGCTAACGTCGCGGTATGACGACTGCCGCGCCCCTGACGGTGGGCGCCCTGCTGCGCACCTGGCGGGAGCGGCGCGGGCTCAGCCAGCTGGAACTGGCAGGCCGCGCCGACTCCTCCTCCCGGCACATCAGCTTCGTGGAGACGGGCCGGTCCCGGCCGAGCGAGGAGATGGTGCTGCGGCTCGCCGACCACCTGGAGATCCCGGTACGGGACCGCAACGCCCTGCTGATGGCGGCGGGTTACGCGCCCCGGTACGCCCACACCCCGCTGGGCGACCCCTCGATGGAGGTGCTGCGCGAGGGGCTGGAGCGGCTGCTGACCGGCTACGAGCCGTATCCGGCCCTCGTGGTGGACGCCGCCTACGACGTGGTGGCCGCCAACCGGGGCATCCTGATGCTGATGGAGGGACTGCCGGAGCACCTGCTGGCCGGCCCCCTCAACGCGATGCGGCTGACCCTGCACCCGGAGGGCCTCGCCCCGCGGATCCGCAATCTGCGCGAGTGGCGCGGGCACCTGCTGGCCCAGATGGAGCGGCAGATCGCGCTGGCCCGCTCGGCGCCGCTGCGCGCGCTGTACGAGGAGGTGGCGGCCTATCCGCTGCCGTCGGAGGCGGACAGGCCCGGCGGGGACCGGCCGTACGAGGACTGGCCGTCCCAGGACGGGCCGGCCGAGGCCGTCGCGTACCTCGCGCTCCCCCTGCGGATCGAGCACGACGGGCACCTGCTCTCCTTCGTGTCCTCCATCTCCACCTTCAACACGCCCATGGACGTGACGGTCGCCGAGCTGGCCATCGAGACCCTCCTGCCTGCCGACCCGGCGACGGTGAAGTATTTGAGGTCACTGGCGCCTTGAGGTCACTGGCGCCCTGAACCGGCGCGCAGCGCGAGCTGCTGGAGGAGGGCGAAGGAGGCCACGGTGAGCGCCTGCGCCGGGATCCACACCGCCCCGGCGGTGGTGGGCGTGAACCAGACGACGAGGCCGACGAGGCTGAGCGCGGCCCAGGCGTAGTTGCCTTCGATGACGAGCCTGACGGGGAAGGCCGGGGGCTGCCGGCGCGAGGCCAGCAGGCCGACGCCCGCCCCGTAGAGCACGAGGAACACCCCGAGCCCCAGCAACAGCCCCTGCCCGAGGCCGAGCAGCCGGCCGAGGGGCGCGGAGAAGGCGGCGTAGGCGAGCCCGTTGCCGGTGGTGACGACGGAGTCGAGGGCGAGGAAGCGGCGCAGCGCGGTCCGGGGGACGTCGGTGCGGGCTACAGCGGTGAACAGGGTCGCGGACATGGCGGATCAGCCTCCGTCGAGGGTCGGTCGTGCCGGTGGGGTGGGGCGTGCGGGGTACGGGAGATCCGGGCCCCGGAGCCGAGTGCGCGGCCCCGGAACCCGATGGCTCCACTGTGCCGCCGGGGCCGGCGCCGGGTCGATTACCTCCGGGGTAATGGGCGGCCTCCGGCCGGCGGGGTCCCCACCTTTTTTGAGGCGGACGGAAAGAAAGGTGGGGGGTACTCCTTTTCGGCCACTTACCGGGGGGATAGGCTTCACGCACAGCAACCACATCGAACTTTCATTCCCTTGACGGAGAAACGCCTGGTGCGAGCCACCGACCGATCCGGCCTGACCGCGGCCTGGGCCCGTGTCGTGGCGTCGGCGGAGCGACACGGCCTGGACCCGGCGGCGGTGCTCGCCGTCGAGCGGCTCAGCCACCTGTCCGGGATCGCGCCGGAGCGCGTACCCGAGGTGCTGACGGGGGCCGCCGCCGAACTGCCGCTCTGCGAGCGGGTGCACCAGCGCTTCCTGCGGCTGCGCGCCACCCGGCGCGACAAGCACGGCAGGGAATGGTCGCTCGCCGCGATAGCCGAGGACTTCGACGCCCCCGGCGCCTCCCTCGGCCCGCTCAACGCGGGCACCGGACTCCCCCGGCTCGGGCACGCGGCCGGAGTGCAGCGGTTCTTCGGGGTCTACCCCGGATTCCTGCTCGCCGACAGCAAGAGCGCGGTGGAACGGGCCCTGGCCGCCACCGGCCCCGGGGGCCGGCCCGAGGGCGCCGCCGAAGACCTCGAACGCCTCTCGTACCTCACGGGCATCACCCCGCAGGAGATCCGGCTCACGCTCGACGGCACACCGCCCCGGCTCCCGCTCAAGGAACAGGTGCGCCGCCGCTTCGAGCACCTGCGCCGCACCCGCCCGCGCGAGGACGGCCAGGCCCACTCCCTCTCCGCCATAGCCGGCTCCTTCGACGCCTCGGGCCAGTCGCTGACCCGCCTCACCCAGGGCGAGGGGCTCCCCAACCTCGCCGCTGCCGCCGGGATCCAGCGCTTCTACGGGGTCGAGAGCGGCTTCCTGCTGGCCGGTGACGCCGAGGCCCTGGCCTCCGCCCTCGCCGGGATCGAACGCGAACTGGAATCCGCGGAACGGCCCGCCGGGAACCCGATGCTCGCCGTGATGCGGGCCCACGACGTCCGCAGCATCGTGACCCGGGCGGGCCGGCTCTCCCCGGACGGCTGGAAGTCACTGGCGGACTACCTGGACGACCTGCTGGCGCGGGAGGGGCAGTTGCGCCGGCCGGCCCCGCCGCGTCCGCCGGGCGGCGCCGACGCCATCGACCGCAGTTCCGAAGGGGGAGCAGGATGAGGACCACACGGGCCATGCGGAAGCTCGGCGACGACCTGCTGGCGGCGGCCCGCCTGACCCCTCCCGTCGGGGCGGCAGAGATCATCGGGAGCCTCTGCACCGCCTACGGACGCGTCCGCGGCGGGCGCCGGGTCGAGTTCCGGTTCGCCCCCTTCCCGCCCGACACCGCCAGCGGGCTGTGGCTCGGGATGGAGGACCGCGACCTCCTCGTCGTCGAGGAGCACACCCGGCCCGCGCACCAGCTCGTCATCGCCTCCCACGAGCTGTGGCACGTGGACGAGGGCACCTGCGGCCGCCACGGTCCCGGCATGGCGGTGGCCGCCCGGCTGGCGGGCCCCCACGGCAACCTGTCCGACCTGTTGGGCACGGACCGGGGGCTGGGCTCGGTCGTCCGGCAGACGGCCGCCCGTGCCGACCGGGAGGATCCGGCGGAGATCCGCGCGGAGACCTTCGGGCTGTACCTCGGCAAGATCCTCCAGGCCTTCCTTCCGCCAACGCGGGAAGAGCAGGTCCCCGAAGCCGTCGAACGGATCAAGAGCTCGTTCGGCTGGGGACGTTGAGCGCGGTCCCGACGAGCACACCCGGCGGCCGACCACCGCCCCCGCCGACGTCCTTCCTCAGCCGATGCGCCTTCGCACGGCCCTGACAGAGAGCACAACCACACGATGACTCACTCCGCCCCGCCCTCCTCCCCGCCGCGCCACGCCGTCATCATCGGCGGCAGCCTGGCAGGTCTGCTCGCCGCCGCCGTCCTCGCCGAGCACGCGACGGTCACGATCATCGAAGCGGACACCCTGCCGGACGGTCCCGAGCCGCGCCGCGGACTCCCCCAGGCCCGCCACACCCACCTGCTGTGGTCGGGCGGCGCACGCGCCATCGAGGAGATCCTGCCGGGCATCACCGACGACTGGACGGCCGCCGGCGCCTTCCGCCGCAGCCTCCCCACCGACCTGGTCTCCAAGACCGCCCAGGGCTGGCTGCCGCGCCACGAAGAGATGCAGTTCAACATCTCCTGCAGCCGCGACCTCCTCGACTCGGTGGTCCGCTCCCGCGTCATCGGGCTGCCCGGGGTCACCACCCTGCAGCAGAGCCGGGTCCGTGCTCTGGAGGGCAGCGCGGCCCGGATCACCGGGGTCCGGGCGGACACCCCCGACGAGGAGGACCGCCTGATCACCGCCGATCTCGTGGTCGACGCGAGCGGCCGCGGCTCCCGGGCCCGCAGCTGGCTGGAGGCGCTCGGCGTGAGCGGCCTCAAGGAAGCCGGAGTGGACTCCGGGCTCGTCTACGCGACCCGCATCTTCGAAGCCCCCGAGGGAGCCCACGCCCTGGGCTTCCCCATCGTCAACGTCCAGTCCGACCCCCGGGTACCCGTACCCGGCCAGACCGCGACGATCGTCCCCATCGAGAACGGCCGCTGGCAGGCCACCCTGTCCGGCACCCGCGGCGGCCAGCCCACCGCCGACCCGGAGTCCTTCATCCCGTTCGCCAAGGGGGTCCGCGACCCCATCGTCGGCGAACTCCTCGAAGGCAAGAAGCCGCTCACCGACGTCTCCGTCACCCAGGGCACCGCCAACCGCCGGATCTTCTTCGAGAAGGCCGACCTCCCCGACGGCTTCTTCGCCGTCGGCGACTCGGTCGCCACCTTCAACCCGCTCTACGGCCAGGGCATGACGGTCGCGGCCCAGGGCCTCCTGGCCGTCCGTACGCTGCTGCGCGCCAAGGGCCTCTCCCACGCGGGCATCGGCCGCGAGGCGCAGCGTGCCATCGCCCCGCAGGTGGCCGTCGCCTGGGACCTCGCCACCTCGCAGGACATCCTGTACCCGGGTGCCACGGGCATGAAGCCGCGGGCCGGTGCGGGGCTGCTCAACGGGTACGTCGAGCGGCTGATGACCGGCGCCACCACCAGGGCCTCGCTCACCGCGGCCCTGCTCCAGGTCATCACCATGAACCGGGCGCCCACCTACTGGATCCGCCCCGCGGTGGTCTGGGAGGTGCTGCGCACATCGGCCCGGGGTGCGCTGAAGGCCGCTCCGCTGACCGCCGCCGAGCGGACGGTGGCGGGTCTGGACCAGGACGGGCCGGCCGGCACCGGCGGCCCCCTCGGACCGGTCGACCCCGCCGGCCAGGCGCGATGACCGAAGGCCTCGTCCTCTACGTTCCGGGCGCGGTGATCGCCGCGGCGCTGCTCGTCAAGGCGCCGACGTTGAGGCGGGGCTGGGAGCAGCCCCTGATGCGCGCCGTGTGCACGCTCCTCGTCGGGGGGTCGCTCGCGGTCATCCTCTCGGCGCCGCCGACGATCGTGGCCGTCAACCGGCTGACCGGCGTCGTCAACTTCTCGGCTCCGCTGGTGTACAGCCTGCTCACCGCCTTCTCGGGCGCCTGTGTCGTGGTGATCCTGCAGTGGAGCGGGACCCGGGCCGCCGTCGTGCGCCGGGCCACCCGGCTGACCGTGGCCGTGTACGGCACGGTGGTGGTGGCGATCGTGACCCTGTTCGCCCTGGGCGAGGCTCCCGTCGAGCGGCTGCGCGACATGGACACGTACTACGCCCACGCGCCGTTCCTGCGCGAGATGATCATCTGCTATCTGACGGCGCACACCGTGGGCAGCACCGCACTCACGGTGCTGTGCCGGAAGTGGCTGCGCCGGCTGTCCCCCTCGGTGCTGTCACTGCGCCCGCTGCGTACGGGGCTTGCCCTGCTGATGCTGGGAGGCGCCTTCGACCTGGCCTTCCTCGCGGCGAAGTGGACGGCGATGGCCGCACGCTGGAGCGGCGGGGACCTGGACCACCTGTCCACCACCGTGGCCCCGCCGCTGGCCGCGGCAGCGGCCCTGTTCGTCGGCGCCGGATTCCTGGTGCCGCTGGTCGGCGGTTCGGCTCCGTGGAAGGACTACTGCCGCTACCGGCGGCTGCGGCCGCTCTGGGCGGCGTTGCGCGGGTTCTCCCCGGGCGGGCTGCGGCCCGTGCCGCTGACCTGGTGGTCACCGATCGGAATCCGGCTGGTCCACCGCGAATCGGTGATCGACGACGGGATCCTGGCGCTCGGTTGCTGGTTCGACCCCGCCGTGCGCGAGGAGGCGTACGGGGCTGCGCTCGCTCAGGGCCGGTCCGAGGAGGAGGCCGCCCTCGTGTCGGACGCGGCCATGCTGGCGGCGGCCTGCCGCCGCCGTGCGGAGGCCGGGCCCGCGGCCGAGGCCCACCCCGTCTTCCCGGGCCCGTACCGGCTGGACTCCCGCCCGCTGACCGAGCTGGCCCACGCCTTCCAGACCTCCCCGGTCGTGGCCGGGGCCCGCAGCCGGGCCACGGGCTCCGGACCGCCGGCCACGCGCTCCTGACCGCGGGCCCCGGGCGCCGGCCCGGTCAGGCCGCGACCGCCACCGCTTCGCGGGCCGCCGCCGCCTCGCCCGTCAGGACCTTGAGCCGCTTGGTGAAGAAGACCATCACCGCGCCGGCCGCGATCACCATGGCGCCCTGCCACAGGAAGTTCCAGCTCTGGCCGATGACCGCGTCGAGCCGGGGCAGCTGGGCCCCGATGGCGTCTCCGGTGGCGGCGGCGAGGAACCAGACGCCCATCATCTGGTTGGTGAAGGCGCGCGGGGCGAGCTTCGTGGTGACCGAGAGGCCCACCGGGCTCAGGCACATCTCGCCCATCACCTGGATCACGTAGACGCCCACCAGCCACATCAGCGAGACCTTGACCCCGCTGGAGGCGATGGCCGCGGCGCCCGACATGACCACGAAGGAGGCGCCGGTCAGCAGCAGGGCGAGGCCGAACTTGAAGGGGGTGCTCATGTGCTTGCCCCGGCGCACCCAGAAGGCGGCGAAGACGGGGGCCAGGATGATCACGAACAGCGAGGGCAGCGACTGGGTCCAGCTGGCCGGGATGTGCCAGCCGAGGAGGGACAGGTCGGTCTTCTGGGCGGCGAACATGTTCAGCTCGTTGCCCATCTGGTCGTAGACCAGCCAGAACAGGGTGGCGGCCAGGAAGAGCCAGACGTAGGCCCGCAGCCGGGTCTTCTCGGTCCGGTCGATCTTGGGGCTGCGGTACATCGAGAGCAGCACGCCCGCCGGGACCACCACGGCGACCACCGTCAGCACGAAGGTGATGTTGTCGATGCTCAGCGCGTGCGAGGCGGCCAGCAGGGTGACCAGTACGGCGGTGAAGACCAGGCCGTACGAGGAGGACTTGCGCACCTTGGCCCGCTCGGCGGGGGTGAGCCGGACCACGGGCTCCGCGCGCAGCTGCTCGGTCAGGCGGCGGCCGCCGAGGACGTACTGGACCAGGCCGAGGGCCATGCCGACGGCGGCGGCGCCGAAGCCGAGGTGCCAGTTGACCTCCTCGCCGAGGTAGCCGACGACGAGCGGGGCGATGACGGCGCCGAGGTTGATGCCCATGTAGAAGATCGAGTAGCCGGCGTCGCGCCGCTGGTCGTCGTCGGCGGCGTACAGCCGGCCGACCAGCGCGGAGATGTTCGGCTTGAGCAGTCCGGTGCCGATGACGATGAGGACCAGGCCGGGCCAGACGAAGACCGGGTTCGGGACGGCCATGAGGACGTGGCCGGCCATGATGACCACACCGCCCCACAGGACGGCCCGGCGGGCTCCGAGGAAGCGGTCGGCGATCCAGCCGCCGGGCAGCGCCAGCAGCGAGATCATGGCCATGTAGACGCCTTCCACGGCCTCGGCGGTGCCCTCGTGGAGGCCCATGCCCCCGTGGCCGCGGGAGGCGGCGAGGAAGTGCACGAGGATGGCGACCATGCCGTAGAGGCTGAAGCGCTCCCACAGCTCGGCGAGGACGAGGGTGGCGAGCCCGCGCGGGTGGCGCTTGCGGCCCGTCGCCGGTCCGTCCGCCCGTCCCGCCGCCGCGTCCGGTCCCGGACTCTTCTGCATATCCATCGAAGGCTTCACATACTCATTGGAGCCCTGCCGCCCGGGACCCGGATCATACTTTCGACCTGTTACCGCGGG
The DNA here is from genome assembly GCF_024213195.1 of Streptomyces sp. TBY4. Classification (GTDB taxonomy): domain Bacteria; phylum Actinomycetota; class Actinomycetes; order Streptomycetales; family Streptomycetaceae; genus Streptomyces. Next base: position 702,029 of record NZ_JANAVF010000001.1, read on the forward strand.
AAACGGAACGCCCCGGACCGAAGGGCCCGGGGCGTTCGTCGTACCGGAGGGAGCGGGGTGCAGGTCAGAGGTCCGCGAGCTCCAGGCCGGCCTGGGCGGCGGCGGCCTGGACGGTCTGCTCCAGCAGCACCGCGATGGTCATCGGGCCGACGCCGCCCGGGACCGGGGTGATCAGGGAGGCGCGGGCGGCGGCCGACTCGAAGTGGACGTCGCCGACGTTGCCCTCGTTGTACCCGGCGTCCAGGACCACGGCGCCCGGCTTGATGTCCTCGCCGCGGATGAACTCGGCCTTGCCGACGGCGGCGACCAGCACGTCCGCCTGGCGGACGATGGACGGCAGGTCCACGGTGCGGGAGTGGCAGTAGGTGACGGTCGCGTTCTGCTCCAGCAGCAGCATCCCGGCGGGCTTGCCCAGGATCGCGCTGCGGCCGACGACCACGGCGTGCTTGCCGGTCAGGTCCACGTCGTAGGCCTCCAGCAGCCGCATGATGCCGCCGGGGGTGCAGGAGACGAAGCCCGGCAGGCCGAAGCCCATGGCGGCGAAGGAGTGCATGGTGACCCCGTCGACGTCCTTGCCCGGGGCGATGGCCTCGAAGGCGGCGCGCTCGTCGATGTGGTGCGGGACGGGGTGCTGGAGCAGGATGCCGCTGATCTCCGGGTCCTCGGAGAGCGCGGTCAGGGTGGCGACGAGCTCCTCGGTGGTCGTCGCGGCGGGCAGCTCCACGTGGCGGGAGGTGATCCCGGCCTTGGCGCAGCGGTTCTGCTTCATCCGGACGTAGGTGACGGACGCGGGGTCCTCACCGACGAGCACGGTGGCCAGACAGGGCGCGGTACCGGTGCGCTCGGTGATCTTCGCGGCGTACTCGGCGGTCCGCTCCGAGATGCGGCGGGCGAGGGCGGTGCCGTCCATCAGCGTGGCGGTCCGTGCCTGCTGGGCGGTCGTCTGGGTGGTCATCGGGGCTCCTGAGCGTCGCTGCGGAATCGCGGTTCGCCCAGGCGCGCGGCAGTCGGCGTACGGATACGGGAGTACGCCGGGCCGCTCCCCGGTGGTGATCCACCCGAACGCCAGTCACGGCCCGCCGCAAGTGTAAGCGAACCCCCGTGAAGCCCGGTGTGCGGCCCGGTGCGGAGCCCGGCGCAGGTCCGCGCCCCCGGCAATCCGGTGGATGACCGGCGCCGGACCTGGGACGATCGAGACATGACGCGCACTTTCGACCATCTCGTCGCGGAAGCGGAATCCGTCTCCGTGGACGGCTGGGACTTCTCCTGGCTCGACGGCCGCGCCACCGAGCAGCGCCCCTCCTGGGGCTACCAGCGCCTCCTGGCGCGGCACCTCGGGCAGGCGGGCTCCGCCCTGGACATCCAGACCGGCGGCGGGGAGGTGCTCGCCGGAGCAGGCCCCCTGCCCCGGCTGACGGTGGCCACCGAGTCGTGGCCGCCGAACATCGACAAGGCGACGAGGCTGCTGCACCCGCTCGGGGCCGTGGTGGTCGCGGACTCCGACGAGCCGCCGCTGCCGTTCGGCGACGAGGCCTTCGACTTCGTCTCCAGCCGGCATCCGGTGACGATCTGGTGGGAGGAGATCGCGCGGGTGCTGCGGCCCCGCGGCACGTACCTCTCCCAGCAGGTCGGACCGGCGAGCGTTTTCGAGCTCGTGGAGTACTTCCTCGGCCCGCAGCCGGAGGAGGTCCGGCGGGCCCGGCACCCCGACGACGCGGTCGCCGGGGCCACGAAGGCGGGACTGGAGGTGGTCGACCTGCGCTCCGAGCGGCTGCGGACGGAGTTCCACGACATCGGAGCCGTGATCTACTTTCTGCGTAAGGTGATCTGGATGGTGCCCGGCTTCACGGTCGGGCAGCATCGGGACCGGTTGCGCGAGCTGCACGAACAGATCGAGCGCGAAGGCCCGTTCGTCGCACACACCGCCCGATTTCTCATCGAGGCCCGCAAAACGGGCTGACAAACCGGGCGAACGCGATCACCCCCGACCGGCTCCCCGGTCACAGCGTGGCGCAGGTCACTCAATTCAGCGCGTAACGAATCTACTCGGGCATGCGATGAACCGACAGGTGTCCTCGCGCGGCCCGGAATACAGACCCCCCTCGGGTCTGTTTCCCGAGTTCGCGCGATGATGTCCCGCCACCCCTTATCTGTTCGCAACGAGAGGCTCCTTGTGTCGCTCAGCCCGTCCCGTACGTTCCCCACGGAGATCGCCGAATCCGAGGCCCTGGTCGCGCTTGTCGAGCGCGGCCGCGAGCAGGGTCACATCAACGGTGATGACGTGCGCCAGGCCTTCGAGGCCGGCCGCATCCCGGTGGACCAGTGGAAGCGGGTCCTGCGCAGCCTGAACCAGGTCCTGGACGAGGAGGGCGTCGCGCTGCACGTCAGCGCCGCCCCCGCCACGAAGGCTCCCGTCAAGAAGGCGCGCAAGGCGGCCGCCGCTCCCGCGCGCACCGTCGCCAAGAAGGCTGCCGCCCCGCCGCGCCTCATCGGTGCGCGCAAGACGGCTGCCACCACCCCCGCCGCGGCGATATCCGACCCGTCGGCCTCCGGGACCGAGGAGGAGGTGGCGGCCGAGGCCGCCGCCGCGCCGAAGAAGCGGACGGTCAAGAAGACCGCCGTGAAGAAGACCGCCGTGAAGAAGACGGCCGCCACGAAGAAGACCGCCAAGGACGGCGACGAGGCCGAGGCCGCCGTCGTCGAGGGCGAGGACTGGGCTGCCGAGGACCTGGACGAGGGCGACGAGAAGGACGCGCCCAAGACGGGCGGCAGCGCCGGCTTCGTCCTGTCCGACGACGACGAGGACGACGCACCGGCCCAGACCGTCATGGTCGCCGGCGCCACCGCCGACCCCGTCAAGGACTACCTCAAGCTCATCGGCAAGGTGCCGCTGCTCAACGCCGAGCAGGAGGTGGAGCTCGCCAAGCGCATCGAGGCCGGTCTCTTCTCCGAGTACAAGCTCGAAGAGGAGGAGGACCACAAGCCCGCGTTCAAGCGCGAGCTGGAGATCCTCGTCGAGGACGGCCGCCGGGCCAAGAACCACCTGCTGGAGGCCAACCTCCGTCTCGTGGTCTCCCTCGCCAAGCGCTACACCGGCCGCGGCATGCTCTTCCTGGACCTGATCCAGGAGGGCAACGTCGGCCTGATCCGCGCCGTGGAGAAGTTCGACTACACCAAGGGCTTCAAGTTCTCCACGTACGCCACCTGGTGGATCCGGCAGGCGATCACGCGTGCCATGGCCGACCAGTCGCGCACCATCCGCATCCCCGTCCACATGGTCGAGATCATCAACAAGCTGGCGCGCGTCCAGCGCCAGATGCTCCAGGACCTCGGCCGGGAGCCCACTCCGGAGGAGCTGGGCAAGGAACTCGACATGACCCCCGAGAAGGTCATCGAGGTCCAGAAGTACGGCCGCGAGCCGATCTCCCTGCACACCCCCCTGGGTGAGGAGGGCGACAGCGAGTTCGGTGACCTCATCGAGGACTCCGAGGCGGTCGTACCGGCCGACGCGGTCTCCTTCACCTTCCTCCAGGAGCAGCTCCAGTCCATCCTGGGCACGCTCTCGGAGCGCGAGGCGGGCGTGGTCTCCATGCGCTACGGGCTCAACGACGGCCAGCCGAAGACCCTCGACGAGATCGGCCGCGTGTACGGGGTCACCCGTGAGCGCATCCGCCAGATCGAGTCGAAGACCATGTCGAAGCTCCGTCACCCGTCGCGTTCGCAGGTGCTGCGCGACTACCTCGACTAAAAACGGTCAGGCCAGTCGGAAGACCGGCCCCTTGGGTGTGAACGGCAGGGAGGCACCCTGTGGAACCAGGAAGGCGTGCTCGCGCCGGATCCGCAGGGTGTCGCACTGCCCGTCCGTGATCACCAGGACCGGGGCCCCGGGCGGGAAGTCCTCCGCCCGCTGCAGCAGGTCGATGCCGGGCTGCAGTACGGTCCCGCCCCGGCCGCGCACCTTCACCCGGCCCGCGATTTCGGTCGGGGGCAGATAGCCCGCGTCGTACGGCGCCGCGTCGCAGAACACGACGCGTGCCGCCGGTACGTCGCGGGCTTCCGCGTACGAGGCGATGGCGCCGAGCGCCTTGCCGAGCAGGGCCGCGTTCATGGAGCCCGAGGTGTCGAGCACCACCCCGAAGGTGCAGCGGGCGATCTCCTCGGGCGGGAAGTACCGGCCCGCGCGGGGGATGTCCGGGGTGGACGCCTGGCGGCGCGCCGGGCGCGCGTAGGACCGTACGGGCTCGGGACGCGGCACGTACTCGTCGAACCAGCGGGCCAGCCGCGCGTCCCACGGCACCGGCGGGTGGGCCAGCGCCCGGATCTCCTGGATCAGCCCGGCGGGCAGCAGCCCGCGCTCCCCGTACTCGTGCAGGTCGAAGCCCTGGACCAGGCCGCGCCGGTAGAAGTCGTCCAGGTCCGAGTACGGGACGCTGCCCGGGTGGGCCAGCGGCTCGCCCAGGATGTCCCCGAGGCCCTTGCCGCGCAGGGTCGCGAGCCGGCGCATCCGGCGCAGGTCGGCCGTGATCCTGTCGTAGACCTCCTCGACGGACAGGTCCCGCAGCTCGGGGTCGTACAGCAGCCCTTCGGGCATCTCGCCGACGCCCATCTCGACGAGCCAGCCGTTGACCACGTAGTCGGCGGCCACGTTGTGCAGGTACGGGTCGCGGGCGCCGCAGCGCTCGCCGTGGCGCAGGGCGGCGTGCAGCATCTCGTGGGCCAGGACGAACCGCCACTCCCCGTCGGTGAAGGTGCGCAGCGGGTTGATGTAGATCTCGCCAGCGCTCGCGCTGACGGCGGCGACGGCGATGCCCTCGGCGCGGGCGAGCTCGGCGTCGGCGACGATCCGCAGGCCGCTCGCGAGGCCGCCGAGCAGCGGGTACGAGGAGACGAACCAGTTCAGTGCCCGGTCCCAGGGGTGCTGGCGCACCCGCTCCCCGGTGACCCGGTCGCGCCTCCCGCCGGCCACGTCCATGGCGGCGGAGACGCTGCGGGTCAGGGCGTGCGCGAAGGCGGTCTCCCAGTCGGGGGGCGCCGCGGTCCCCCAGTTGCGCCAGGGCATCAGGACCTGGTCGGGGTGGTCCCCGGCGGTGCCGCAGTTCTCGTACGACGCCGGGATGCCGTCGCGGCGCCAGCGGGCGGCGAGCAGTTCCTCGTCGCCGCCGGGGTACTCGGCGGGGAGGTGGTCCGGGGCCCGGCCGACGGGGAAGGTCAACAGGAAGCGGTTGACGACGGTGCAGCGGGCGGCGAGGTCGAAGCGGTCGGGCTGGGGCCGGTCCTCATTCTTGGCGGCGGGAACGTGGCCGAAGCCGAGGTGGAGCAGGGCGTGCGCGATCGTCCACGCCCACTCCTGCGGATCGGCGCGCTTGGTGGGGTGGACGTGGATCCTGCCGTTGGAGGTCACGGCGGCCAGGCCCCCGGCCGGGGTGGTGTGGCAGTTGGCCTCGCGGCAGACGTCCGCGTTGACGGCGGCGAGGGCCGGGTTCCGCTTGACCAGGGCGAGGCCCTCGGCGAAGGCCTGGGTCGCGGGGTCGGGTTTGGCCTCCTTGCCCCGACCGCCGCGGCTCATCGGCGGGCCTCGACCAGGCGCGGCATGTCGCGGGCGGCCTCGATCAGGAACCAGCCGGGCAGCACCGGCAGTCCGTCGGCGTCGTCGGCGATGACGGTCTGGGCGACCTCGACGGAGATCTCGGCGAGCTGCACGAGCAGCGACTTCGCTCGGTAGGCGGTCTGCCGGACGGCGGGAGACACGTGTTCGCGCTGCGCGGGCAGCTCCTTGATCAGGCGGCCGCGGAAGGCCTCGGCGAGGTAGTACAGCAGGTCGCGGTCGGCGAGCCGGGTGGGCCAGGAGGCGTCGCCCTTGATGATCGCCTCGATGCCGAAGCTGTGGCGGACGATCTTCGCGTACCCGCAGAAGGAGACGGCGTGCGCCGGGGTGAGGGTGCCGTGCGCGACGACCTTCAGGGTCTGCTCGTCCAGGCCCGGCCCGAAGGAGTGCAGGGCGTCGGAGAGCATGTGCCAGGAGCGCGGCGTGGAGAAGGGCTCCTCGGTCTTGGGCGGCTGCGACCAGAGGTGGTCGGGGCGGTCGGTGAGGTAGTCGGTGACCCAGGGGTGGATGCCGTGCTCCCCGGCCCAGACCAGCCAGTCCTGTGCGGAGGCCGTCAGGTGCACGTGGGTGAGGCGGTTGACCAGCGCCGAGGCGATGGGCCGGGCCAGCGCGTTGTCGGTGGCCCGGTTGCCCGCGCCGATGACGATCGAGCCCGCGGGAAGCTCGTAGGAGCCGATCCGGCGGTCGAGGATCAGCGAGTAGAAGGCCTTCTGGACGTCGGGGCTCGCGGCGTTGAGCTCGTCGAGGAACAGGCAGTACGGCTCGTCGCGGGCGATCGCCTCCGGCGGGCAGAAGACGGAACGTCCGTCGCGGATCTGCGGTACGCCGATCAGGTCCTCGGGCGCCAGCTGCGTACCGAGCAGGCTCACGCACTCCAGGCCCAGGGAGTCGGCGAACTTCCGCACGAGCGAGGACTTCCCGATCCCGGGCGCGCCCCACAGGAACACGGGCCGCACGGTGGCGAGGCCGAGGAGCAGTTCGGGGATCTGGGCGGGGGTGACGGTGACGGCAGCCTGCACGGGTGGGGTCGTCCTTGAGTGGTCCGGGTACGGGTGCGCCCAGTGTGAGCGCACCACGTGTCCCGGAGCACCCGGTTTTTCCCGCTCCTGCGGGCCTTGCGGTCCTTGTTCTCAGGCCGCGGAGTGCTCCAGCAGGTGCTTGAGCTTCTCCTCGCTGCGGGGCATCTCCTTGCGGACCATGGGCTTGACCGCGAGGGGGACGAGGGCCCTGCCCATGCCGTGGCTCTCGAAGTCGACGGCGATGGTCACGCGCGAGCGGGTCCCGCCGTCGAGGGGTTCGATGCGGCCCCGCACGTCCGGCCGGACCGGACCGTCGATCCCGTGGAAGTGCCAGCTCCGCGGCGGGTCCAGTTCCATGACCTGCATGGTCGTGGGCATCCTGCGCTTGCCGAGCTGCCGGGTGACGAGCACCTTCGAGCCCACGTGGACGGGAAGGTCGCCCATCGGCACCGCCGAGACGGCACTGTCCTGCCACTCCGGCAGGTGCGTGGGGTCCGTGATGTACGAGTAGACGTCCTCGGGCCTGCGGTCTATGTCGATGCTCTTGCTGATCGCGGACATGGCGACCCCTCGGAGCCCCCCTGATGGACTCTGTCTCCAACGTACGCCCGGCGCGGGACGGCCGCACCGCGCCGGGGTCATGGCGCCGGCGCCGGGTCCGTTCCAGGGCTCAGCGGGATCTCCGGGGAAAGCGGGGGAACCGGGACCTGGGGTCCGTCCGCCTCGGTGAGCCAGCGGCGCAGGACCTCGTGGACCGCCTCCGCCCCCACCAGTTCTCCGTCCGGTCCCGACGCCGAGGGCAGCAGCACCGGCTCGGACAGCTCCACCGGCCACATCAGGAACGGGTGGCCCTGCTCCCCGCCGAGGCCTCCGTGCGAACCGATCTGCTCCTCGAAGGCGTGCACCGCACCGGTCTCCGGGTCGTAGGCCGAGTTCACCATCACGTCCGCCACGTGCGGGAAGGTGTCGGTCCGCCGGACCGCCCGCGCCGCGCCCGGTCCGAAGGGGGCCAGCAGTGCCTCCGCCGCGCCCGGCTCGTCCAGCCGGGCCTCCGCTCCGCCGGCCGCCAGGACGGTCCCGTCGACGAGCAGGAACCCGACCCCGGGGTGGTTCGCCAGGGTGGAGAGCAGCGCCGGGTGGGCACGCTCGATCGCTTCCCGTGACGCCCGCCCGGGCAGGTCCGGGAAGGAGATCAGCCCGAGGTTGCCGGAGGCCAGGACCACCGGGTCCGGGCCCGCCGCGGGGCGCACCTCCTCGTCCGTCTCCTCCACGGGCCGGTGCAGGGCGGCCCGTACGGCGGCCCGCGCCTCGGCGCCGCTGTGGGTGCGGCCGGCCTTCCGGGAGACCGGGAGCCCGCAGCCCGCGCGGACCAGGTCCTTCAGGGTGAGTCCGTAGCGGCCGAGGAAGGTCTCCCCCGGGCTCTGGCCGTGGTCCGAGAGCAGCACGATCCGGTACTCCCGGGGCGCGTGCTCGGCGACCCGGGCGATGAGCGCGAGGCTGCGGTCGAGCCGGGCGAGGACCTGCTCGGTGTCCCGGGAGCGCGGGCCCGAGTGGTGGGCGACCTCGTCGTAGGCGACCAGGTCGGCGTAGACCGCGGCGCGCCCGGCCAGCATGTCGCCGATCACCGCGGCGACCACGACGTCGCGCTCCACCACCGTCGCGAAGGCCCGGATCAGCGGGTAGAGCCCGCCGCGCGCAACCCGCGGCCGCTCCCCGCGCAGGCGGCCGCGCAGCGACTGGGTGATCTCGCGGGCCACCTCGGCGACGAAGGAGAGCGCGGTGCGGACCGCGTTGGCCGGGTCGGAGAAGTACGCGAAGTACCCCGCGCGGGAGCGGTTGTGCGGGCCCCGCCGGGCGGAGACGGACAGGACGAGCGCCAGCTGCCCTGCGCCGCCGCTGAAGAGGTTGCCGCGGCTGGCCCCGTCGAGGGTGAGCAGGCCCCCGTCCCGGGTGCGTTCGACGGCCCGCCGCTGGAGCTCGGCGGCGCTGGTGGGCCGGTTGCAGACGACCACCTCGCCGGTGTCCTTCTCGTACCAGCGGAAGGCCGGGACGTCGAAGTTGGAGCCGTGCAGGATGCCGAGCTGGCTGGCGCCGGTCTGGCTGGACCAGTCGGTGCGCCAGGAGGTGACGCGGTGGGTCCGGTCGAGCCAGTCGGCGACCGTCGGCATCAGGCCGCTGCCGGCCGCCCGGCGCAGCACCTCGTACCCGACCCCGTCGAGCTGCAGGAACACCACGGCGGGGGTGCGTTCGCCGGCCCCGGGCATCCCCTCGCGGTGCTGGCGGCGCCGGCGGCGGTCGGAGAGCCGGTAGAGCCGGCGCCGGTAGGCCTCGTCGTCGCGTACGGCGAGGGCGGTGGAGGTGGCGGACGCGACCGCGGACATCACGGCGGCGACCACCACCGCCGTCTCGGGGTCCGCGGCGCCGCGGCCGGCCGGGATGAGGCTGAGCGCCAGCAGCAGCAGCGAGCCGTTGAGGAAGAAGACGAGCAGGCCGAGCACCAGGGCCGGCACGAGCAGCAGGGCGCGGACCAGAACCGGCCACACCAGCGCGCTCAGCAGACCGAAGGCGCCGGCCCCGATGGCGGCCGTCAGGCCTATCTGCGTGATGCTGTCGCGGTCCTCGCCGGCGCCCGCCTGGAGCCGGAAGTCGGGGAGGATGCCGGCCAGCGCGAGCATGGTGAGAGTGGACACCGCCCAGACCACGACCACGCGCACCAGGGCGCCGCCCGTACTCCGCAACCGGCCTCGCACCACGCCGAACCCGCCTCACCACCGTGGCCCGCACCGCGCCGACGAGCCCCCGTCCCACGATGTCCAGGCTCGCACAGCGGCGCCCGCCCGGCCGGGTGACACGGGCGGCGGATCTGCGTACGGGGGGCGGCTCGAATCCGCGGGCGGCTGCGCGGTGCCGCCCACGTGGTGCCGACTACGTGCTGCGGTCTACGTGCCGTCGTATCCGGCGGTGGGCATGGAGAGCCGGCGGTGCACCTCGGCCTTCATCGCGGAGGTGTAGCGCGGCTCGTCGAGACCGGCGGTTTCCAGCCGTACGCCGCGCCGCTCGCACTCCGCGGTGAACTCCCCCACGGAGCGCAGCGCCCGAGTCAGCACCCGGTGGTTGGCGGTCACGAACAGGTCGACGCGGCCGGCGTCGATGTCGTTCCACAGGCCGCAGTGGTCGGCGCGCAGCCCGTAGACGAACAGCTGGCGGGTCACGACGTATCCCCGGTCGGCCGCCCAGCGGGCGCACATGGCGTGCTGGCTCCGGGTGTCGACGGCGAAGGGATCCGTGTCCAGGTCCTCCAGCGGGGCCAGGCTGGCGATCGCGGCCACGCGCAGCTCATCCATGCCGCCCGACCCTACTCCGATCCGCCGCCGGGGAGGAGGGGGCGTGAAGGCCCGTTTTGCCGGGGGCGGTACCCCGGTTCCGGGCGGTTCGGGCGGGCAGCCTTTAGGCTCGGACGGGACGAGGGAGGGGGGCCGGTGGAGATCACTTGGTGGGGCCACGCCACGTGCACGGTCGAGGACTCCGGCGTCCGGCTGCTCACGGACCCGCTCTTCGCACGCCGGCTCGCCCACCTGCGCCGCCGTCGCGGGGCCGTGCCCCCGCCGGAGGCGGCGGTCGCCGACGCGGTGCTCGTCTCGCACCTGCACGCAGACCACCTGCACCTGCCCTCGCTGGCGCGCCTCGCGCGCGGGACCCGGCTGCTGGTGCCCCGCGGGGCGCCGGGCGCGGTGCCGGGGCTGGCGCGGACGGCCGGGGCGCGGGGGCTGGCGGTCACGGAGGTGGCGCCGGGCGACACGGTCGCCGTGGGGGACGGCGTACGGGGCGGCGTACGGGTCCGGGTGGTCAGCGCGCGGCACGACGGACGGCGGCTGCCGTTCGGACCGCGGCTCGCCCCTGCGCTGGGGTACGTGATCGAGGGCTCCTCGCGGACCTACTTCGCCGGGGACACGGGCCTGTTCGACTCCATGGCCGAGGAGGTCGGGCCTGTGGACGTGGCCCTGCTGCCGGTCGGCGGCTGGGGGCCCAACCTGGGGCCCGGGCACCTGGACGCGGCGGCCGCCGCGCGGGCGCTGGCCCTGCTGGCACCGGCCGCGGCGGTCCCGGTGCACTGGGGCACGTACTGGCCGATCGGGATGGACGCGGTGCGGCCGCACGAGTTCCACGCGCCGGGCGAGGAGTTCGTACGGTGTGCCCGGCGGGAGGCGCCGAAGGTGTCGGTCCGGGTGCCGGCGCACGGCGAGCGGGTGCGGCTGCCGTGAGGGCCCTGTCACAGCTCGCGGAGGCGGCGGCGCAGGTCCCGCCGGAATCCACCCAGCAGGCGGTCGGCCTCCCGACCCTCTTCGTGCTGGTGGCGCTGGGCGCGCTGGTGCCGGTGATCCCCACGGGGGCGCTGGTCAGTTCGGCGGCGGTGGTGGCATTCCACCAGGAGTCCCTGCCCTTCGGGCTGCTGCTGGTGTTCGGGGTGTCCGCGCTGGCCGCGTTCGCCGGGGACATGGCGTTGTACTGGCTGGGCCGGCGCGGGGTGCGCTCGCGGAACGGGTCGCGCTGGCTGGAGGCCCTGCGGCGGCGGGCGACCCCGGAACGGCTGGCCCAGGCGCAGCGCAAGCTCGACGAGAACGGGGTGCTCGTCCTGGTGGTCTCCCGCCTCCTCCCGGGCGGCCGCATCCCCGTGATGCTCGCCTGCCTCCTCGCGGAGCTCCCCCTGCGCCGCTTCGCCCGCGGCGACGGCCCCGCGTGCCTCGCCTGGGCGGCGACCTACGGTCTGATCGGCATCGTGGGCGGCTCCCTCTTCGCGGAACCCTGGAAGGGCGTAGCCCTGGCGGTGGCCCTCACGATCCTCATCAGCGCAGCCCCGACCCTGTGGCGCCGCCTCCACCCGGGCAACTGACCCGGAAATCCAGCCCCTCCGGCGTTTGAGGAGCGGGGTCTGGGGCGGAGCCCCAGAAGGGGTCCGGGCAGAGCCCGGGGAACGGTGGAAGGGCGGGTCGGGGACAGCCCCGCAGGGCCCACGCCCCCGTAGCCGTCCGGCGGCTACAGCGCTCGGGACGCCCCGACCGGCAGGTCCCACAGGTGCTCCCGGGGCAGCCCGGTACGGGCCCACGCGGCCCGCACCCGCTGCAGCGGCTCCATCACCGGCTCCGCCGACAGCACGAAGGTCCCCCAGTGCATGGGAGCCATCCGCCGCGCCCCCAGGTCCAGACAGGCCCGCACCGCCTCCTCCGGATCCGCGTGCACGTCCCGCAGCCACCACCGCGGCGCGTACGCCCCGATCGGGAGCAGCGCGAGATCGATGCCGGGGTGCCGCCGCCCGATCTCCCCGAACCAGTGCCCGTAGCCCGTGTCCCCCGCGAAGTAGACCTTCTTCTCCTCGCTGCCGCCTCCGAGCACACTGAGCATCCAGCCGCCCCACAGCGTCCGGCACGCATCCGTCAGCGATCTCTTCGACCAGTGGTGCGCCGGCACGAACTCGAACCGTACGCCGCCCAGTTCGGCCGCCTCCCACCAGTCGAGTTCGGTGACCGCGGTGAACCCGCGCCGCCGGCACCACCGCGCGAGCCCCGCCGGCACGAAGAGCGGCGTCGCGCGCGGGAGGCGTTTGAGGGTGGGGGCGTCGAGGTGGTCGTAGTGGTTGTGGCTGATCACCACGGCGTCGACGGGCGGGAGGTCCTCCCAGCGCACGCCGACGGGGGTCATCCGGGCCGGGGTGCCGAGGATCCGCCGGGACCAGACCGGGTCGGTCAGTACGGTGAGCCCGCCGATCCGCAGGATCCAGCTGGCGTGCCCGGCCCAGGTGACGGACACCGCCCCGGCGGGCACGGGGGGCAGCGGGGCCGGCGCGTACGGCAGGTCGGGAATGCCGCGCAGTCCTTCGGCGCCGGGCCGGAAGGCACCCTCGCGGGCGAGCCGGGCGAAGGCCCGCACCCCGGGCAGCGGGGTGGTCAGCCGGTCCGCGAACGAGCGCGGCCACAGCCGGTGTTCGCCCAGCGGCCGCGGCCGCGCACGCCGCACGCCGGCACCCGCACCGGTACCGGCACCCGTACCCGCACCGACCCGCACGGCCGCCGCGGGGACGTCCGGGCCCGCCCCGGCCCGGGAGGCCGAGGGGGCGTCCGTCTGATCCCTCATCGAGAAGTCTCCGTTCACCGGCGGCAGTCGGGGGTTTCAGGGGTCAGTCGGACAGCGCGGCCAGCACCGACCGGAGGCGGGCCAGGGAGTCCCGTACGTGGGGCAGGGCGAGGGGGTCGGCCGCAGTGAGGGCCGCGAGCTGTTCCTCCGGGGTGGCGCCCAGCAGCGGTCCGGTCGACAGCCGGACCCGCGGGGCGACGGGCTCGTCGGCGAACCGCTGCCCGCCGGGCGTGGGCGCGCCGAGCCGTCCGCCGAGCCAGTCCTCCAGTTCCATCGCGTCGCCGATGCCCTGCCGGGCGAGCCCGGAGCGCAGCGGGGTCAGATCGGCGTAGAGGTGGCGGCCGGCCTGCGGGGGCCGGGCCAGCGCCCCGGCGGCCAGGAGTTCCCGGTGGGCGGCCCGGGCCACCGCGCCGTGCAGGGCGGCCGCCGCGGCGGCGCGGCCCGCGACGGCGGCGGGCTCGTCGAGGGCGTGCGCGGCGGCCCCGGCGACGGGGCCCGCGACGAGCCCGCCGGTGGCGGTGAGCACGTCCAGGGTCCGGGCGCGCAGCCAGGTGCCGTGCGGGGTGCCGGGGAAGCGGACGACGGCGGCGGGCCAGCCCGCGGGCAGCAGGGCGCCGGAGAGGTCCAGGAGCACCGCGGTGTCGTCCGGCAGCATTTCGGCGGGGCTGAGCACGACGAGCCGGTCGTGCTCGTGGGCGCCGGGGAGCCCCCGGGCCGGCCGGTGGACGGTGTCGCGCCAGGTCTCGTCGCTGACGACGAACAGCCCGGCCGAGGCGGCGGCCTCGCAGGCCTCGCGGAGCAGTTCGGGCGGCGGGACGGTGGCGGTCGGGTCGTCGGCCACGGACAGCAGCAGCACCCGCGGGTCGCCGCCCTCGGCGCGGACCCGGCGCACGGTCTCCAGCAGGGCGTACGGGTCGGGTACGCCACCGCACTCGGCCGGAGTCGGCACGTGGTAGGCCCGCCGTCCCAGCAGCCGGACCTGCGGAGTCCACCAGGCGGGACACGGCCGGGGCAGCATGACGTCGCCGCCGTACGCGCCGAGCAGGGCCAGCAGCAGGGCGGGCGCGCCGGGTCCGGCGGCCACGTGGTCGGGGTCGGTGGCCAGCCCGCGCCTCCCCCAGTGCCGGGCCGCTGCGGCCCGTACGGGCACCCCTCCGCCAGCCGGTTCGGCGGCCGAACGCCAGGCGGCGGCCGCCAGGACGGCCGTGAGCTCGGGCAGCACGGGCAGGCCCGGCTGGGGTGCGGGCGGACCGTAGCGGACCTGGCCCCGGCCCTCGGCCGTCGTGCGCTGGATCCCCGACACCGCGCGCCACCTCTCCCTGCCGTCCCCGCGCTCCCGACCATGCCTTTATACGGTTATTCGTCCGGGATCGCCCGTTATGGACGGCAGGGCCGGGGACCGGCACCGGCACCGGCACCGCAACCTCGTCAGCCGCCCCTTCCCAGCAGCGCGAGCAGCCGGGTCTGGGCGTCCGCCCCGGCCGGCACCTCCAGCAGAGCCGCGTACATGCCGCTCGCGGCCAGGCCGTCGGCGTAGGGCATGACCTCCTGGAGGGAGAACTCCACGAGGTCGTCCGGCAGCCGGTCGTCGGCGCCGATGCCCCGCGCCAGGTCCCAGGTGTGGACCACGCAGTCGGCGGTCAGCTCCGAGCAGTACGCCGACCCGAGCGCGGGCCCGTAGGAGAGCCGGACGGTGCGGTCCAAGGCCCCGGGGACCTCGAACGCGATGTGCGCGGCGGCCGAGGCCTCGTCCCAGGCGGCGGCCGGATCCGTGCCGAGGACGTCTCCGTTGAAGGTGCTGCCGATGTCCTCGACCGTGCGGCCGTCGGTGACCAGGGGCGGTATCCACAGCTGTTCGGCGGTGACGTGGTTGACCAGGTCGCGCACGCTCCATTCGCTGCAGGGCGTCGGCGCGTCCCACTGCGCGTCCGAGACCGCGTGCACGTACTGGCCGAAGAGCCGCAGCGCCTCGGCGTGCCGCTCCAGAAGGAGGTCCGACATGGATCCCACCGCCCTTCGCTCCCCCGGATTCACTGTCCTCGCCCGCTCCTGCACCTGCCACCCGCTCGGCCAACCTCCTTGGTGCACAAGGATCGTGTCCACATGTCAAAACACATATCTCAGATGACGAACTGATCCTTTACGGTGAGATCAACGCTTCGACAGCACTTCGACGACGAAGGAGCCAGGTCCCATGAACACCGCAGACGCCACGGAGCCCGCGCACGAGACCGCGGTCTACACCCACGGACACCACGAGTCGGTGCTGCGCTCGCACCGCTGGCGCACCGCCGAGAACTCCGCCGCGTACCTGATCGGCGCGCTGCGCCCGGGCATGGCCGTCCTGGACGTGGGCTGCGGCCCGGGCACGATCACGGCGGACCTGGCGGAGCTGGTGGGGCCGCAGGGCCGGGTCACGGCGGTGGACGCGGCGCGGGACGTGGTCGACCAGGCCGCCGCGTACGCGAAGGAACGCGGCCTGACCACCATCGAGTTCGCCACGGCCGACGTCCACGCACTGGACTTCCCGGACGACTCCTTCGACGTGGTCCACGCCCACCAGGTGCTGCAGCACGTGGGCGATCCGGTCCAGGCCCTGCGCGAGATGCGCCGGGTCTGCCGGCCGGGCGGGATCGTCGCGGCGCGCGACGCGGACTACGCGGCGATGACCTGGTACCCATCGACTCCGGGGCTGGAGGAATGGCTGGACCTGTACCGGAGGGTGGCCCGCGCCAACGGCGGCGAGCCGGACGCCGGACGCCGCCTGCGCGCGTGGGCGCGGGCGGCCGGCTTCACGGACGTGACCTGTACGGCGACCTCGTGGTGCTACGCGACCGAGGAGGAGGTTGCCTGGTGGTCCACGCTGTGGGCGGACCGTACGACGGCCTCCTCCTACGCCGGGATCGCGACCGGCGGCGGACACGCCACGCAGGCGCAGCTGTCGGCCGCCGCGGAGGCCTGGCACGCCTGGGGTGCGGAGCCGGACGCCTGGTTCTCGGTGCTGCACGGCGAGATCATCTGCCGCCCCTGACCCCGGCGGGTGCGGCCGTCAGGCCGCCAGGCGTACGGGGAGCAGCTCGGGCCGCTTGGCCGTGCGGCCGTCTCCGGAGGAGCGTCCGCGCAGCCGCCGCCCGATCCAGGGCCCGGCGAAGCCCACGGCCCACCGCAGCTCCCCGGCGACGCCCCGCAGGCCCGCCGGGGCGGCGGGCGCCGGGCCGGGCAGCGGGCGGGTCCACGCGTCGTCGCTGCCGGGGAGCCCCAGGGCGTGCGCGACACCGGCGGCGATCATCGCGTGGCCGGACGGCGCGGCGTGCAGCCGGTCCGCGCTCCACATCCGGGGGTCGGTGGAGGCCTCGTGGCGGGCGAAGTCGGCGACGGCCACTCCGTGCCGCCCGGCCGCCCGCCGGATCCGCTCGTTGAGCGCGGTGACGCGCGGGGCGGCCCCCTTGGCGAGCGGGACGAGCTTCGCGATGTCGGGGAAGGTGACGGTGGCGACGCGGGCCCCCTGTGCGGTGAGCGCGGCGAACATCGCCTCCAGGTGCCCGGCGACCTCGTCGGCGTCGAACCGGGGCCGCAGCACGTCGTTGACCCCGGCGACCACGGTGGCCAGGTCGGGCCGGAGGGCGAGGGCCGGCTCGAGCTGCCCCTCGCGGACCCCTGCCGCGAGGCGGCCCCGCACGGCCAGGTTGGCGTAGAGCACCTCGGGCTGGTGCACCGCTATCAGCTCGGCGAGCCGGTCGGCGCACCCGCGCAGCCCGGTGCGGTCGTCCCCGTCGCCCACGCCCTCGCTCTGGCTGTCGCCGAGCGCCACGTACCGGGTCGGCCACCGCCGCTCACTGCTCTCCACGGGATGCCCGCCTTTCGTTCAGAATGATCGTCGTGCGCTCGTACCAGGCCCGGTTGGCCCGCTCGAACTCCAGGCCGCGCAGGCAGGTGAGGTAGGGGCCGATCCGTGCGCCGTGGAGCAGGAACTCCTCCTCCGTGCGCTCGCCGCGCATCGACCGCAGCAGCTTCTCGAAGAGCTCCGCCTTGGCCGTCGCGAAGGCGGTCCGCTCCGCGAGCTGCGCGATCAGCCCCTCGGTGTCGACGTACTCGGCCGCCTGGACCTTCACGAGCAGGTCGTCGCGGATGACGCAGGGCTTGGTCTCGGCGGCGGTGAAGCGCTCCAGCTCGGCCAGTCCGGCGTCGGTGACCCGGAACAGCCGCTTGTTCGGCCGGGTGTCCTGGACCACCTCGCGGCCCGCGAGCAAGCCCTCCCGTTCCAGCCGGGCCAGCTCGGTGTAGAGCTGCTGGGGCAGGGCGTGCCAGAAGTTGGCCACGCCCGTGCCGAAGGCCTTGGCCAGCTGGTAGCCGCTCAGCTCCTCGTCGAGCAGCGCCGCCAGTACGGCGTGGCGCAGAGCCATCCTCCGGTCTCCTCTCCCTCTTCCTCTTCGTCGCCCTCTTCCTCTTCCTCAGGGCGCCGGGCCATGATAGTCAAGAAAGTGAGTAATCACATCGGTGACTATCGAGGAGTCCTCATGAGTACCGCCACCAGCACGGCCGACCGCTTCCGCGCCGCCGTCGCAGGCCAGGACCTCGCCGCCCTGGAGGCCCTGTTCACCGAGGACGTCCGGCTCAACAGCCCGGTGAAGTCGAAGCCCTTCGAGGGCAGGCCCGCCGTACTGGCCCTCTTCCGCGTCCTGCTGCGCACCTTCGAGGGCTTCCACTACGTCGGCCACTTCGACGGCAGCGTCCAGTCCGCCGGGGTCCCGTTCGGGGCGGAGGGAGCCGAGGCACCGGCGACCGTGCTGCCGTTCCGGACCACCGTGGGCGACCGGCAGGTGCACGGCATCGACATGCTGCACCTCACGCCCGAGGGCCTGATCGATGAGATCACCGTGATGATCCGCCCCCAGACGGCGGTCGTGGCCGTCGGCGAGGCGGTCCTGGCCGGGCTGATCGCCGACGGCCTGGTCACCGGCTGAACGCCCCGCCCGGCCCAGTAGACTCGGTGCCCGTGGCGGATACCCAGTACGAAGACCTGTTGAAGCTGGTGCTCACCTCGGGGACGGCGAAGGCCGACCGGACGGGCACCGGCACCCGGAGTGTCTTCGGGCACCAACTGCGTTACGACCTCTCGCAGGGGTTTCCCCTGGTCACCACCAAGAAGGTGCACCTCAAGTCGATCGTGTACGAGCTGCTGTGGTTCCTGCGCGGCGAGTCCAACGTCGGCTGGCTGCGGGAGCACGGCGTCACGATCTGGGACGAGTGGGCCGACGAGAACGGCGACCTCGGCCCGGTCTACGGCGCGCAGTGGCGCTCCTGGCCCACCCCGGACGGGCAGCACATCGACCAGATCACCGAGGTCCTGGACACGCTGCGCCGCGATCCGGACTCCCGCCGGATGATCGTGTCGGCCTGGAACGTCTCCGAGCTGTCCAAAATGGCGCTCGCCCCGTGCCACGCCTTCTTCCAGTTCTACGTGGCCGACGGGAAGCTCTCCTGCCAGCTGTACCAGCGCAGCGCGGACCTGTTCCTCGGCGTGCCGTTCAACATCGCCAGCTACGCCCTGCTCACCCACATGGTGGCCCAGCAGGCCGGCCTGGAGCCGGGCGACTTCATCTGGACGGGCGGTGACTGCCACATCTACGACAACCACGTCGAGCAGGTGACCGAGCAGATCTCGCGCACCCCGTTCGAGTTCCCCGAGCTGAAGCTGCACCGGGCCGACTCGCTCTTCGACTACGCCTACTCCGACGTGAAGGTGGCCGGCTACCACCACCACCCGGCCATCAAGGCCCCGGTCGCGGTATGAGCACGGACACGGCCTCCGAGGGCACGGCCATGGACGTCGGGCTGATCTGGGCGCAGAGTTCCGACGGCGTGATCGGCGCGGACAACGGGATCCCCTGGCGGCTGCCCGAGGACATGGCCCACTTCAAGGCCACCACCCTCGGCCATCCGGTGGTGATGGGCCGCAAGACCTGGGATTCGCTGCCGGCGCGGTTCCGCCCGCTGGCCGGGCGCCGCAACATCGTGGTGACCCGTGATCCCGCATGGGCCGCGGAGGGCGCGGAGCGCGCCGGGTCCATCGACGAGGCCCTGGACATCGCGGCGGCGGGGCCGGCCGGGCAGCAGCCCGAGTCGCCCGCCCCCGCCCCCTCCCCCGCCGCGTGCTGGGTGATCGGCGGCGGAGAGGTCTACCGGGCCGCGCTGGCCCACGCCGTCATGCTCTCGGTGACCGAGGTCGACACGAAGGTGGTCGGTGACACCCACGCCCCGGAGCTGGACCCGGCGTGGACCGTCGCCGAGGACGGCGGCTGGCAGTCCTCGGTGACCGGCCTGCGCTACCGCATCCGCACCTACAGCAGGTAGCCGGCCCGGGCCGGCCAGGCCCTCTAGGAGCGCCCGCCGACCGGGGAGCCGGCCGGCAGGTCCGCGGGCGGGCGCATCCGGAAGTTGTACGGGGCCGGCAGCGGGCAGTCCGTCAGGGCGGCCCAGACCTCTGAGAGGGTCTCCTCGCCCTCGCGGAGGTCGGGCAGTTCGAAGCCCTCCTCGAAGACCCGCCGGGCCGCGCGCACATGGCCCTCCGCCGCGAGCAGCCGGGCCGCCGACAGCCGGAAGCGGCCCTCCTCGCGCAGGGCGGGGCGCAGCCGTTCCCACACCGAGCGGGCCTGCGGCAGGAGCCCGGCCGCCAGCAGGGACGCCAGTGCCTCCCGGCCGAGCGCCGATTCGGCGGCCAGCCAGCCCGCGCCGCCCCGGCTCTCCTGGGCCAGGTCCTCGAAGGCCTCGGCGTACCAGCGGGCCGCCCGGGCCGGGTCGCCGGCCAGGTCGTCGGCGACCGCCAGGCATCTCAGCAGCGGCCATCGCGAGGGGGCCAGCGCCAGCCCGCGCTCCCAGCTGCGCACCGCCTGGGCGATGTCCCCGGCGTGCCACTGGGCAACCCCGAGGTGGTACTCGGTCAGCGGGTCCGCCGGGGCCGTCTCCAGCATGTCCCGCCAGTGCGGGGCGACCAGGCTCGGGCCGGGCGGGGCCGCCCTGCGCGGGGCGGGGAAGACCCCGGTGCGCCACAGCTCCAGCCAGGGGGCCTGCTCCTCTTCGAGGGTGTCCTCGGTGAAGGGGGTGCCGGGCAGTTCGTGGCCCCCGCACAGCACCTCCAGGGCGCCCCAGCCGGAGCCGGCCGCCAGCCGCTCCCCCGGCTCGGTGTCGGCGCACCCGCGCCACGCCTCGTAGGCCGCGTCCACGTCCGGGGCGGGCAGCGCGGACTCCAGTGCCGTCCCCGCCGCGGCGCGGGCCGCCGCCCAGTCCTCGCCGTGCACGGCGACCGGGTCGGCGGACAGGGCCCCGTAGGCCTCCAGCCAGCTGAACTCCGCCCCGGCCTCCAGCCGTACGTGCTCCAGCTGGGTCCGGGCGAGCCCGGCCTGGATCTCCGCGTACCCGCCGGTGCCGGGCTCGGTCAGCCACTCCTGCCAGCGCCGGCCGCCCTCGCCCGCACCCCAGACGAAGAGCTTGCGGCCGCGCAGCCGGGCCGTCGAGGTCTGGACGAGTCCGCGCCCGTCGGCGTCGAGGGAGGCGATCCAGGGCCGGGTGCCGTCCTCGACCTGGTAGAAGAAGTCGGCGGGGTACGTGCTGCGCAGCGGGTAGGTGCGGTCCACGCCCTCCCATCCGGGGACGGGGACGCGGCGCAGGGAGCGCTCGTACCCGAAGTGCCAGGCCTCGTCGGCCGGGGCCAGGACCCGGGTGCCCGCGTCCTCGGGAACGGCGATGTTGGACCACCAGTAGACGGGTGCGGGCCGCTCGTGCGGATTGCGCACGCGGACGCCGACGTAGAGGAACTCCGAGTCCTCCGGCAGCCACAGGTCCACCTGGAAGGGCAGGTCGCGCA
This sequence comes from Streptomyces sp. TBY4, assembly GCF_024213195.1. Lineage (GTDB taxonomy): Bacteria > Actinomycetota > Actinomycetes > Streptomycetales > Streptomycetaceae > Streptomyces. The sequence goes on from NZ_JANAVF010000001.1 coordinate 722,646, forward strand.
GCCGCTCCCACTCCCAGAGCCGCACCATGACTCCCCCGTCGGGCGCCGGGACGAGCGCGGCGTGCAAGGGGGCGCAGGAGAGGGCTGTGTGGCCGGTGGCGCCGAGGTTCCACTCGATGCCGCCGGAGAACCAGGCGCCGTTCAGCGCGAAGTTCGCGGGCTGGAACACCGGGTTGCGGTAGAGCAGTTCGCGTCCGCTGGGGAGGTGGACGAGCGAATGGATCCGGCCACCGAGTCCGGGCAGGACGGTGGCGCGCAGATGCGCGTTCTCGATCACGATCGTCTCGAAGTCCCGCTCGGTGCGGCGGCGTTGATAGCCGTCCCGGATCCGGACGGGCAGCAGCGAGCGCAGCGGCTCGTACCCGATCTGGCGTGCCATGTCGCGCGGCAGGCCCTCGCGGGAGCGCTCGTCCAGCGTGTGCACCCCGCCGGAGTCGCGGAGGGCGGGCAGCGGGTTCTCGGGACCCAACGGGGCCGCGGGCAGGGTCAGTACGGAGCGGCGGACGGTGGTGGCCATGAGGGAAATGGAACACGCCAGGGCGGCCGGTGCACAGGGATTCGGCGGATCGCCACCGGTCAGGATTACGCAAAGCCTGGCGGGGCGTGGGCCGGTGATCGACAATGAGGGCCATGAGCGTACGGAGCAGACGGGGACAGCTGTTCGGCGGGGACGCGACGGAGAGCCGGATCACCGCACATGTGAACGCCGGCGAACGGGACATGCTCACGGGGATGCTGGCCGCGCAGCGCGCGACGCTGGAGCTCAAATGCTCTGGTTTGGGCGTGGAGTTGGCCGAGCGTTCGGTGGAGCCGTCCACGCTGTCGCTCCTCGGACTGGTGCGTCACCTCGCGGACGTGGAGCGCCGCTGGTTCCGGCGGGTGCTGGCCGCGCAGGACGCCCCGGCCCTGTTCTCCTCGGCGGACGATCCCGACGGCGACTTCGACGGGGCGGTGTCGGATCCCGCGGTGGCCGAGCGGGCGTGGGAGGCGTGGCGGGCGGAGGTGGCCTTCGCCGAGCGGTTCACGGAGTCGGCGCCCGACCTGGAGGTGTCCGGGAAGGACGGGTGGCTGGGCGAGGTCCCGCTGCGCTGGGTCCTGGTCCACATGATCGAGGAGTACGCGCGCCACAACGGCCACGCGGACCTGCTGCGTGAGCGCATCGACGGCGCGATCGGGGTCTGACGCCGATCGCGACCGCCGGTCCGCCGGGCATGGCCGCCGGTCCGGGCCGCCGGTCCGGCCTACGCGAAGGCTCCCGCCACCAGGTCCGCGAGCAGGGCTCCGGCCCGCCCGTCCGGGTCCAGGTCCGGGTCGTAGATGGTGACGTTGAGTCCGACGCAGCGCGGGGAGCTGATCAGCACGCCGAGCAGTTCGGCGAGTTCGTCGGGGATCAGGCCGCCGGGGTCCGGGCTGTCGACGGCCGGCATCACGGACGGGTCCAGTACGTCGGCGTCCAGGTGGACCCAGAACCCGGCGGTGGCGGGCGGCTGGAGTCCCGTGAGGGCGGTACGGGCCACCGGTCCGGCGCCGCGGTCGCGGATCGCCCCCACGGTGGCGGCGAAGATCCCTGCGGCGCGCAGTTCGGGCAGGTCGGGGTCCCCGTCGCGCAGCCCGAAGAGCCGGACGTCCTCGTCGCGCACGTAGGGCCCGAGGCCCTCCAGGTCCGCGAGGTCCGCCTGGCCGCGGCCGGTGGCGAGCGCCAGTTCCTCCCCGCCGGCCGCGCCGACGGGCCCGTTGACGGCCTCGTTGCCGGGGTGGCGGAAGTCGGCGGAGCCGTCGATCGCGGCGATGCCGTACCGCCCGAGGCGCCGCATGGCCAGGGAGGCGCCCAGCTGGATGGAGCAGTCGCCGCCGAGCACGACGGGGAACTCCCCGGAGCGCAGGTGGTCCTCGATCCGGTCGGCCAGGGCGACGGTGTACGCGGCGAGGGGCCCGGCGTGGAACACCCCGTCGCCCTCCTTCCAGTCGCCGCGGTCGTAGCGCGGCGGGACGACGACCCCGCCCTCGCGGGCGCCGAGGCGGGCCAGCAGGCCCTGTTCGCGCAGGGCCCCGGCCAGTTTGTACACGCCGGGCACGGCCCCCGGGGCGGGTGGCCGCAGCCCGAGGTTGGACGGTGCGTCGAGGAGCACGAGGGTTCGCATGGACTCATCCTGTGCGATGCGGGGCCCCGGTACGAGGCATTTCGGCCGTGACGGCCCAGCGTTCGTGGTCCCGCCAGGCGCCGTCGACGTGGAGGAACTCCGGCGAGAGTCCCTCCAGCCGGAAGCCGAGCCCCCTGACGAGGGCGATCGAGGCGGTGTTGCCCGGCTGGACATTGGCTTCCAGGCGGTGCAGTGCGAGCCCGCCGGCCGCGAAGGCGTGCCCGAGGACCAGCTCGAGCGCCTCCCGCATGAGCCCCCGGCCCGCCGCGTGCGCGAAGGCCCCGTACCCGAGCGCGCCGCAGCGGAAGGCGCCCCGCACGATGTTGTTGACGTTCACGAACCCGGCGACGGCCCCGGTCCCGCGCTCGCACACGAGGAACCCGGCGCGGTCCTCGCCCGCGGCGAGGCGGGCCGCCCAGGGCTCGTACTCCTCCAAGGTGGCGGGCGGGAACAGCCACGGGCGGTGGAGCCCCCGGCTCTCCCGTGCCCGTGCGGTGAACTCGGGCCCGTCCGCGGGACGGTAGGGCCGGAGTCCTACCCGGGCGCCCTGCGCAAGGTACGGAAAATACTGCATCGCCCCAGGCTAGGACCTATGGCACGATCCCGGTGTGATCATCACCCCGAACACCGAAGAGCTGCTCCGCGCGGCCGCGTACAACAACGCCGCGTGGTGCGCCGCGGTCAGCCGCGACGGCGGCTTCACCGACGGGGCCTGGAGCAGCCCGCGCCGGACCCCGCTCTACTACCCGGACGCCGTGACCCTCACCCGGGACACGGACACGGCCGCCCTGCTCGCCGGGATCGACACCGGCGCGCCGCACGCCTCCGTCAAGGACAGCTTCGCCGTGCTCGACCTGGCTCCGGCCGGTTTCGAGGTCCTCTTCGGCGCCGAGTGGATCCACCGCCCGGCCTCCGCGCCCGGCGCCGCCGCCCCGGCCCTGGAATGGAGCCGGGTCTCCGGCCCCGCGGAGCTGGAGGCATGGGAGACGGCCTGGGACGGCGAGGAGAGCACCGGCCTGTTCCACCCGGAGCTGCTCACCGAGGAGATCGCCTTCCTCGCGGGGCGCGACCCCGGGGGACGCATCCTCGCCGGAGCCGCCGCCAACCGCACCGGCGGGGTGGTCGGCATCTCCAACGTGTTCAGCGCCGACGGCACCCCGGAGGACGAGGCCTGGGCGGGCGCCCTCGCCCTGACCGCCTCGCTCTGGCCCGGCCTGGCCCTCGTCGGCTACGAGTCGGGGGACGACCTCGCCGCGGCGCTGCGCCACGGCTTCACGGCCATCGGGCCGCTCCGCGTCTGGCTCCACCAGGGCTGACGGGCGTCACCTGCGCCGTCGGGCGGCGAAGTAGGCACCGCATAGTCCGCCCAGCACCGCCGCGATCAGCAGGGCGACGTAGAGCGGCATCGTCACCTGCGGGATCAGCAGCCGGATCTTGGTGGGGCGGGTGTTCTCGAAGATGAACACCAGGGTGAGCACCGCGAGCGCGGCGATGCCCGCGCGCCCCGGGGTGATCTGCGGACGGCCCTTGCCGCGGCCCTTGGACGTGTGGGAGCTCATGGTCCCATCGTCCGGCCGCGGCGGCCCCGGGGCTCAGTCGGACAGGGCCAGACGGGGGACGTCCTCCCGCTCGAACCCGAACACCTGCGCGTACAGCGACAGCTCCGCCTCCAGGGCCCGGACCATCGTGTCCGCGCGCCGGAAGCCGTGCCCCTCGCCCTCGAACGCGACGTACGCGTGCGGCACGGACCGCCCGCGCATCGCGGCCAGCAGCCGCTCCGCCTGCGCGGGCGGGCAGACCGGGTCGTCCAGGCCCTGGAGCAGCACGAACGGGGCGGTGATCCGGTCGGCGCGGGCCACCGGGGAGCGCTCGCGGCTGCGCAGGGCGAGGGTCTGCGGGGGGCCGGCGAGGCCGTCGATGTAGCGGGACTCCAGGTCGTGGGTCTCGGCGGCGAAGCCGGCCAGGTCCAGGACCGGGTAGATGATCGCCGCGCACGCGTACAGGTCGGTGGAGGCCAGCGAGGCCGCGGCCGTCCAGCCGCCCGCGCTGCCGCCCCGGATCGCGAGCCGGTCCGGGTCGGCGGTGCCCTCGGCGGCCAGGGCCCGCGCCACGGCAGCGCAGTCCTCGACGTCGACGACGCCCCACTGTTCGCGCAGCCGCTCCCGGTAGGCGCGCCCGTAGCCGGTGGATCCGCCGTAGTTGACCTCGACGACGCCGATGCCGCGGGAGGTGAAGTAGGCGATGTGCAGGTCGAGTACGGGGGGCACGTGGTCGGTGGGTCCGCCGTGCGCCCACACCACGTACGGGGGCAGCTCCTCGGCCCGGGCCCGCAGCAAGGGGTGGTGTGGCGGGTAGACGTGGGCGTGGATCTCCCGGCCGCCGCGGCCGGAGAAGGTCCTGCTCTGCGGCTCGGGGTAGTAGGCGGGATCCGCCTCCTCCTCCCCGGCTTCCCCCTGGGAGCCGCGGCCCCCCACCACCCGGGCGTGCCCGGTGGCCGTGTCCAGCTCCACCACCTCGTACGCGCTGCGCGGGCTGGCCGCGACGCCGTAGACCCGGCTGCCGCTGACGGCGAGCGTGGGCTGCCAGGCCGTCCACGGGCCGGCCGCGTCGACCAGGTCCCCGCTCTCCGGGTCGAGCACGCCGAGCACCGAGGAGCCCCGGCCGTGCAGGACGGCGACGAGGCCGTCGGGGAGCGCCGCGATCCAGCGCAGCCCGGGCTTCCACAGCGGCCCGCCGAACTCCTCTTCCCTGGGGCAGAGGTTGACCGGCTCGCCCGTCTCCCGGTCCACCCGGTACGGGTTCCACCAGCCGCCCCGGTCGCTCACCGCGAGGAGGCTTCCGCCGGTGCTCCACTCGACCTGCGCGACGGCCTCGCCGGGTCCGCCGAGCACGGTACGGGGCTCCGCGAGCCGGCCGTCCGGGGTGACCTCGGCGAGCCGCAGCTCGGTGCCGTCCCACGGCATCCGGGGGTGGTCCCACACCAGCCAGGCGGCCTGCCCGCCGTCCGGGGAAATTCGGGGCCCGGTGCTGAACCGGTACCGGTCGTCGGTCAACTCCCGTACCAGGGACCGGTTTTCCACCGCCGACCCGTCCAGCGGTACGGCGGCCAGTACGCGGCGCACATCGGTCGGCGCGGTTCCGGTGAACTCCTCGAGCACGCACCAGACTTCACCGTCCCGCAGCACCGGGTCGGCCCAGCGCAGCCCGCCGCCGACCGCCGAGACGGGGGTCAGCGCCCGCGGCGCAGGGCTGCCGGGCGCGTCGGGCTCGTACGCGTAGAGCCGCTGGTCGGCGAAGTGGACGAAGACCACCAGCGGTCCGCCCAGGGGGCGTTCGCGGCCCGCCCAGGGCAGGCCGCCGTACTCGGTGACCCTGCTGCGCACGTTCCACGGCGCGGGCAGCGCGCAGACCGCGGGCCCGCCGTCCGCGGGCCGCCGGACCAGGGCGCGGCGGCCGCCTTCGGCCGGCCGGGGCACCGTCCACCACACCTCGGCGCCGACCGCGCCGACGTACTCGGGCCTCCCGTCGAGGGAGGCGGCGAGCGCGGCGCCGATCGGCGAGGGCCAGCTGCCGTAGGGGGCGGTGCCGTCGCCGCGCGGGGTCTTCACAGGGTGCGCAGGGCGCGGTCGAGGACGCGGACCCCGAAGTGCAGGGCGTCGACGGGCACCCGCTCGTCGACTCCGTGAAAGAGGGACCAGTAGTCGAAGCCGGGGGGCAGCTTGAGCGGGGAGAAGCCGTAGCCGGTGATGCCGAGCCGGGAGAACTGCTTGGCGTCGGTGCCGCCCGCCATGCAGAAGGGCACCACGCGCCCCTCGGGGTCGAAGGTCTCCACGGACTCGCGCAGGATCCCGTAGGTCCGCCCGTCCACGGGGGCTTCGAGGGCCACCTCCCGGTGGTGGAACTCCCAGTGCACGTCGGGGCCGGTGAGCTCGTCGAGGGTGGCGGTGAACTCGGCCTCGCCGCCGGGCAGCATCCGGCCGTCCACGTACGCGGTGGCGCTGCCCGGGATGACGTTGAGCTTGTAACCGGCGCTGAGCATGGTCGGGTTGGCGCTGTTGCGGACGGTCGCCTCGACGAGGGCGGCGGCCGGGCCGAGCTTGTGCAGGACCGCGTCCAGGTCGAAGCCGGGGGCGCGCGGGTTGACCGACATCCCCTGGAGCGCGGCGAGTTCGGTGATGCAGGCGGTCACGGTGTCGGTCAGCCGGACCGGCCATTCGTGCTCGCCGATGCGGGCGACGGCGGCGGCGAGCCGGCTCACCGCGTTGGCCCGGTTGGGCTTGGAGCCGTGTCCCGCGGTGCCGGTCGCGGTCAGCTTCAGCCAGGCGGTGCCGCGTTCGCCGGCGGCGATCGGGTAGAGGGCCTGTCCGGGGGCGGCGTGCACGGTGAAGGCCCCGGATTCGCTGATGCCCTCGGTGCAGCCCTCGAAGAGCTCCGGGTGGTGGTCGGCGAGGAAGCCCGAGCCGTCGATCGCGCTGTCCTCCTCGTCGGCGGTGTAGGCGATCACGATGTCCCGCCGCGGTTGGACGCCCGCCCGCGCCCAGGCCCGTACGACGGCCAGCACCATCGCGTCCATGTTCTTCATGTCGACGGCGCCGCGCCCCCAGACCACGCCGTCCCGGACCTCCCCGGAGAAGGGGTCCACGCTCCAGTCGGCGGCCTCGGCCGGGACCACGTCGAGGTGGCCGTGGACCAGGAGGGCGGGGGCGGTGGGGTCGGTGCCGGGGATCCGGGCCACCACGTTGGTGCGGCCCGGGGTGCGCTCCAGCAGCGCGGGCTGCAGACCGATGTCCGCCAGCCGCTCTGCGACGTACTCGGCGGCCGGGCGCTCCCGGCAGTCCCCGCCGCCGCGGTTGGTGGTGTCGATGCGGATCAGGCCGGAGGTGAACTCGACGGCCTCGTCGAGCGCCACCCGGTCCACGGGGGTGACGGGGGCGTTCCCGCCCGGCTCGGTCATGTCAGCCATACTGCTCCTCCACCGCTGCCGAGACGATCGTGGTGACCGCCTTGAAGGTCCGGATCCCCTCGTACATCGTCCCGCTCGTGTACCCGACCCTACGCTCACCCACCCGCTCGACCCCGGGCACGACGGTGGCCGCCATCGCCAGGTGCTCGGCGTCGAACTCCACCTCCACCGCGAACGGTCCCCCGCGCACCGGCTCGTGGCGTACGGCGAGGGCCGCGGCCTCCTTGGCGGCGGCCCGGATGTCGGCGGCCGTACGGGCCGGGGTGCGGCAGACGGCGGCGTAGCGCGAGACGTGGTCCTTGACGGCGACCGTCACCGCCTCCGGGGCGTAGCCGGCGGCGTCGGCGCAGGTCAGGTCGTCTCCGGTGACGAGGACGACCGGGACCCCGTACTCGGCGACCACGTGCGCGTTGAGCACGCCCTCGCTGGCGCGGCTCCCGTTGAGCCAGACCCCGGTGATGGAGTTGGCGAGGTAGGTGTGGGCGAGCACGCCCTCGGCGCCCGCGCCCGTGTGGTAGCCGACGAAGGCGATGCCGTCGACGTCCCCGTGCTGGACGCCCTCGACCATGGACAGGGACTTGTGACGGCCGGTGAGCATCTCCACGCGGGCGTCGAGCCGCTCCAGCAGCAGGTTGCGCATGGTCGAGTGGGCCTCGTTGACGAGGACCTGGTCGGCGCCGGCGTCGTAGAAGCCGAGGACGGCGGCGTTCACGTCGGAGGTGAACAGGGTCCGGCAGCGTTCCCACTGCGGTGTCCCGGGCAGCACGTCGGCGGGCCAGGTGACGCCGGTGGCGCCTTCCATGTCGGCGGAGATGAGGATCTTCATCGGGCCCCCCGGCGGTAGGTAGCGCTCAGGGCCCCACCCTAACCCTCCGGCCCCTCCCGGACCCCGGGGCCGGATCCGGGCGCGCCGCACGGGTCACCGGACGGTTCAGCGCCTGTTGTACGGCAGCCGGGCCAGCAGTGAGCCCATGGCACAGGTGTCCGAGAGCGCGGAGAACACCAGCCCGGCCGCCACCCCGGCGGACAGCAGCAGGGCGGCCGGGTGCAGGAGCCCGCCGGCCAGCCCCGCCAGGACCAGGGCGCCCGCGGCCAGCCGGACCTGACGGTCCATGGCCCAGGGGGCGGTGCCCCGGCCGGCCCCCTCGGGCCTTTCCAGTGCGCCGCCCGCCCGCTGCCAGGCCGAGGTCCCCCCGGACAGCGAGTGCGCGGTCAGGCCGTGCCCGGCCAGCGCCCGGCACGCCCGGGCCGACCGGGCGCCGGAGGCGCAGACGACGAGCAGCACGGCCTGCCCGGTCCGCAGTTGCTCCAGTGCGGAGGGCATCCGATCCAGCGGGATGTTGCGGGCGCCGGGCAGGTGCCCGCCCGCGAACTCCGCCGGGGTGCGCACGTCGATGACGGTGAACTCGGAGAGCCGGGCGCGGGCTTCGGCGGGGGCGATCTCGACGGCGGGTACGGATGCCATGGGGGTTCCTTCGAGGGAGGGGGAAGCGGATCGGGCGACGGTGGGCCGGGCGTGTCAGGCGGCGGCCGCGGCGGTGCCGGCGGACCAGGTGAGCCACCCGCCGTCGAGGTTCGCGGCGTCCAGGCCGAGGTTGCGCAGCAGCCGGACCGCGGTGTGCGCGCGCTGCCCGCCCTGGCAGTAGACGGTGAGCGGCCGGTCCGCGGGCAGCTCGCCGACGCGGTCGCGCAGCTCGTCCAGCGGGATGTTCACCGAGCCGGGCAGGTGCCCGCGCTCGTGCTCGGCCTTGGTCCGTACGTCGACCGGGAGGCCGTGGCCGCCGTCGCCCGCGTCCCACTGGACCGTCGGGGTGGTGCCGGTCAGGAGGTTGTCGGCGAGGTAGCCCAGCAGGTTGACGGGATCCTTGGCGGAGCCGTACGGGGGCGCGTAGGCCAGTTCGAGGTCCGCGAGCGCGGTCACGGGGAGCCCGGCGGCCATCGCCGTGGCCAGTACGTCGATCCGCTTGTCGACTCCGTCGGAGCCGACGGCCTGGGCGCCGAGGATCCGCAGGCTCTGCGGATCGAAGAGGAGCTTCAGGGACAGCGGCGCGGCGCCGGGGTAGTACCCGGCGTGCGATCCGCCGTGCAGGTGCAGGGCGCGGTACGGACGGCCCTCGCGCCGGAGCTCCTTCTCGGCCCGGCCGGTCGCGGCCGCCGTCAGTCCGAAGACCTGCACGATGGCGGTGCCCTGCGCGGGCACGGCCGTGACGGTCCGCCCGGCGAGGGTGTCGGCGGCGATCCGGCCGTGCCGGTTGGCGAGGTTCGCGAGCGGGATCAGCCGGGTCCCGCCGCCGGGCGCGTACGCCTTCTCGGCCGCGTCGCCCACGGCCAGGATGCGGGGATCGCTGGTGCGCAGCGCCCCGTCCACCCGTATCCCGCCGTGCGGGCCCAGCTCCAGCCCGGCCGTCACGGCGAGTGCCGTCTCGGGGCGGACGCCGACGGCGAGCAGCACCAGGTCGGCCGGGACCCGGTCGCCGTCGGCGAGCTCCACCTCCCGCGGCAGCACCCGCACGGCGCTGCCGCCCAGCCGCAGGTCCACGCCGTGGGCCCGCAGTTCGGCGGCGGCCGGCTGGGCCATCTCCGGGTCGAGCGGGGGCAGGACCTGCGGGGCGGCCTCGACCAGGGTGGTGGCCAGGCCCCGGTGGCGCAGGTTCTCGGCGGCCTCGATGCCGATGAACCCGCCCCCGATCACCACGGCGGTCCGGGCGCCGCCCGCCAGGGCGGCCAGGATGCCGTCGAGATCCGCGATGTCGCGCAGGGTGTGGGCCCGCTCGATGCCCGGCACCGGGGGCACCACCGGGCGGGCGCCGGGGGCCAGGACCAACCGGTCCCAGCTCTCTTCGTAGAGGCGTCCGTCGGCGAGGTCGCGCACCCGCACCAGCTGTGCTTCGCGGTCGACGGAGAGGACCTCGCTGCGCACGCGGACATCGAGGGCGAAGCGGCGGGCGAGGGTGTCGGGGGTGTGCAGCAGCAGGTCCTCGCGCTCCTCGATGACCCCGCCGAGGTGATAGGGCAGACCGCAGTTGGCGAAGCTCACGTACCCGCCGCGCTCCAGTACGACGATCTCCGCCTCCTCGTCCAGGCGGCGGAGCCTCGCCGCGGCCGACATGCCCGCCGCGACCCCTCCGATGACGACGACCTTCATGGGATCACCCTTGCCTCTCGCTCGGACCTGATACCCCCGGGAGTATCCGGGCGATGAGGTCGACGATACCCAGGGGGGTATCGAAATTGCAAAAGCGAACCCCTGCCCGCCCTCTGCCCACCCCTCGACGGATACCCGTGCGGGTATCGTGGAGGGCGTACGCGATCGCGGACTCGCGGGACGGACACGAGAGAAGGCGGGCACCGTGAAGGTGGAAGAGGAAGCGTCGACCGCGGTGCTGAACCGGCTGCGCCGGGCGCAGGGTCAGCTCTCCGGGGTGATCGCGATGATCGAGAGCGGCCGGGACTGCAAGGACGTGATCACCCAGCTGGCAGCGGTCTCCAGGGCCCTGGACCGGGCCGGGTTCAAGATCATCGCCTCGGGCATGCGCCAGTGCCGGCAGGACGGCGAGGGCGGCCAGGAAGCACCCCTCACGGAGGAGGAGCTGGAGAAGCTGTTCCTCTCCCTGGCCTGACAGCACGAACCGGCCTGACAGCACGAAAGCCCGGCGACCCTCGGGCCGCCGGGCCGCTCAGTTCACTCGATCCGGTGAGGCCCGATCTTCGGCCTCACCGGCAACGGTCGTACTCAGCCCTTGACTTCGGCCGCCAGGTTGTCGAGGAGGGTGTCGTAGATGCGGGCCAGGCCCTTGGGCGCGAAGGTGCGCTCGAAGAAGCCGCCGATGCCGCCCGCGCCGTCCCACACGGTGGTGACGACGGCCTTGGACTTGCCCTCGCCCGCGGGGGTGACGGTCCAGGTGGTGACCATGGAGGAGTTGCGGTCCTTCTCCACGAGCTGGCCGTCGGTGGGCTCGGTGACCTCCAGCAGGCAGTCGCGGACCCGCTTGCTCGTGGCCTGCAGCTTCCAGTGGACGAGGGTGCCCTCGCCGTCGCCGCCCTCGCGCACCTCGTACTCGCTGAAGTGCTCGGGCAGCACCTTGCCGCGGGTCCCGGTGTAGTCGGCCAGCGCGTCGAACACGGTCTCCGCGTCCGCCCCGATGATGCGTTCCGTGGTGGCCTCGACCTGCGCCATGGCTTTCCTCCAGCAGTTGTGTTCGCTCGTCACCGCGAAGCCAACCACCTCCGGGGCGGGCGCCCAAATCCGGGTCGGATCCGGTCCCGGTGACCTGTCACTGCGTACCCATCCAGCGGATCGCGGCTTCCAGGGTGCCGTCCTGGCCGTTGCCGGGGTTGCGCGCATCGTCCGGGAGCTCTTCGTCGGGCGGGATCGGGCCCTCATGGATCCTCCCGGTCCGGTCCGCCTCCCTGGCCCGGGTGAGGACGATCAGCGCGCCGTCGGTGAGCCGGTGGGCCTCGTTGGCCGTGGGAACACCGCGGGTGGGCTGGCCGAAGCTCCGCGTACGGGGCTGTCCGCGGAAGGCGATCGTCACGGCCTCGGCCGCGCTGGCGGTGCGCTTGCCGGTGAGCACGGCGACCGGCGGATCGGGATGCGCCAGCGGTTCGGAGGGGCCCCAGGTTTCGAGGTAGGCCTTCGGTGTTCCGTCCTGGAGGGTCCACGCGGTCCGCTTGCCGTCGGCCTCCACGAACGCGCCGACGTCACCGTCGCCCAGGAGGCGTCCGACGGAGGCCAGCGGTCCCCACATGTCGCCGCCCGCATTGCTGCGCAGGTCGACGATCCAGCCGCGGGCCCCCCGCCCGTCCAGGTCCCGTACGACGGTCCGGGCCTGGCGGACGTAGGCCGCGGCGGCCGTGTCGGACGCGACCGGGGGCAGCAGGAGGTAACCGATTCCTCCGGGCAGCAGCCGGCCTTCGGGCAGTACGGAGTTCTCCGGTGAAGGGCTCAGCGCCGCCCCGGCCTCCTCCGGGGTCATGAACCGGCTGTGCCCGTCGCCCAGATCCCGCAGCGCTGCGCGAACGGCCCCGTAGGTCTCGGCCGGTGTGCGCGCCTTCGCGCTGAGGGCGAAGGCGTTCTCGCGTATCTCCGGCCAGTCGAGTTCACGCTTGTGCAGCGAGTTCTTCTCCATGACGTCCAGCGCGGCGGTGAGGTAGGCGCGGGCCTCGGGCGACATCGCGGATCCCGGCGCCGAAGGCCCGGCGGTACAGCCGGTGGCGATCACGAGCGCCGCCAGGGCCGCGATCACGTGGCGCCGCGCCGGCATCCCCTTCGACATCTCCCGCATCGCGCCCCTGCACTTCCTCTTGCCCGGCGAGGGGCCGCTCGGCCCCTCGCTGACCAGCGACTTTACCGGGCCGCACGATCATGGGAACGTTTGTTCTATTCTCGGGGCGAGCTACCGAGGGAGGCGCACCATGCGCTGGGACAACCTGACCGCGGGCCCCACGGGCCCGGCCGCGCTCTTCGGCGCCGGATCCGTCGTCACCCGTACCGTCGACACCCCCGAATTCCGCGGGATCACCTTCCACGAGGTCCGGGCCCGGTCGATCGTCAACCGGGTCCCCGGCGCCTCGCGCATGCCGTTCGAGTGGACCGTGAACCCGTACCGGGGATGCAGTCACGCCTGCGTGTACTGCTTCGCCCGCAAGACGCACAGCTATCTCGACCTCGACACCGGCATCGGCTTCGACTCCCAGATCGTCGTCAAGACCAACGCCCCCGAGCTGCTGCGCCGCGAGCTCGCCGCGCCCGGCTGGAGCGGCGCGCACATCGCGGTGGGCACCAACGTGGACTGCTACCAGCGCGCCGAGGGCCGCTACCGGCTCATGCCCGGGATCATCGAGGCGCTGCGCGACCGCGCCAACCCCTTCTCGATCCTCACCAAGGGCACGCTGATCCTGCGCGACCTGCCCCTCCTCCAGGAGGCGGCGGCCGTCGCCGATGTCGGGATCTCGGTCTCCGTCGGCTTCACCGACACCTCCCTGTGGCGCACGGTCGAGCCCGGCACCCCCTCCCCCGCCGCCCGGCTGCAGGCCGTCCGCACCCTGACCGACGCCGGCATCGAGTGCGGGGTGCTGATGGCGCCGGTGATCCCCTTCCTCGGCGACTCCCCGGAGCAACTGCGGGCCACCGTCCGGGCCGTCGCGGAGTCGGGCGCGACCTCCGTGACACCCCTGGTACTCCATCTGCGCCCCGGCGCACGCGAGTGGTTCACGGCCTGGCTGGGCGAGCACCACCCCCACCTGGTCGAGCGGTACGAGCGGATGTACGCGGGCGGCTCGTACGCGCCCACCTGGTACCAGCGGATGATCACCCGCCAAGTCCACGAGCTCGCCGCGGAATTCGGCATCGGCCCCGGCGGCCGCGGACCCGCCCGGCGGATCGTCGTACCGGAGCGGCCGGACGGGCCCGCGCCCGCGCCCGGGCCGACCCAGCTCAGCCTGCTCTGAGCACCCGTACGACCGTACGACCGACTGAAGGGTCATCACATCGGGCCAATCGGGGCCCCAATCCCCCCATCCGGAAGCAGCTTCCGGGACGATTCCGCCCAGAACCCTCGGCTGGGAGGCCCCATGCTGCACCCGACGCTGCGCCCGATCCCGCACCCGACGAAGGAGGGCAAGTCCGGTCCCGCCCTGCGGCGCGCCGCCGTCCTGCTCGCGGTGTCCACCCTCGCCGCCGCCCTGGCGAGCCCGGTCACGGCCGCGGCCCCGGCGGCGCCCGCGCCGGGCGCGGAAGCACTGAAGTGGTCCAACTGCGCGACCTCCCGCTACCCGACGCTCCAGTGCGCCTCCCTCCCCGTCCCCCTCGACCACGCGAATCCGACGGGCCGGCAGATCTCCCTCGCCCTGACCCGGGTCCCCCACACGGCCGCCCGCTCGCAGGGCCCGCTGCTGGTCAACCCCGGCGGACCGGGCGGCAGCGGCCGCACCCTGGCCGGGTTCGTCGCCTCCGCGCTGCCCAAGGAGGTGGCGGCCCAGTACGACGTGATCGGCTTCGACCCCCGCGGCGTCGGCAAGAGCGAGCCCGCCCTGGACTGCGGCACGGGGCACTTCACCCCCGTACGGCCCGACTCCGTACCGCTGGACGAGGAGACCGAGCGGGCCAACCTGGAGCGGGTGAAGGCCTTCGCCGAGTCCTGCCAGACCAAGCACGCGGACGTCCTCCCGTACATCGGCACCGTGTCGGCGGCCCGTGACCTCGAAGTGCTGCGCACCGCCCTGCGCGCGGACCGGCTGAGCTACTTCGGCTACTCCTACGGCACCTACCTGGGCGCGGTGTACGCCAAGCTCCACCCCGACCGCGTGCACCGGCTGGTCCTGGACTCGGTCGTCGACCCGGCCGGGGTCTGGTACGAGGACAACCTCGCCCAGGACCAGGCCTTCGACTCCCGCCACAAGGCCTTCCTGGCCTGGGTGGCCCGCTACGACTCCACCTACCACCTCGGCACCGACCCGGCCGAGGTGGAGGCCCGCTGGTACGCGATGCGGACCGCGCTGCGCACGGCCCCGGCCGGCGCCAAGGTGGGCCCGGCGGAGCTGGAGGACACCTTCATGCCGGGCGGCTACTTCAACGGCTACTGGCCCCACCTGGCGACGGCCTTCGCCGCGTACGCGGTGGAGGGCGACCCGAAGCCGCTGGTCGCCGCGTACGAGAAGTTCGGCGCGGTGGAGCCCTCGGCCGGCAACAGCTACAGCGTCTACACGGCCGTGCAGTGCCGGGACTCCGCCTGGCCCAGGAACTGGAACCAGTGGCGGGCCGACATGTGGCGCACGCACGTCAAGGCGCCCTTCATGACCTGGAACAACGCCTGGTACAACGCCCCGTGCGCGTTCTGGCCGGCCGAACCGCTCGTGGCACCGGACGTGACGAACGCGGCGCTCCCGCAGGCGCTCCTCTTCCAGGCGACCGAGGACGCGGCGACCCCGTACGAGGGCGCGGTGAGCATGCGGCGCAAGCTGGCGGGTTCGGCGCTGGTGGTCGAGGAGGGCGGCGGCAACCACGGCATCGCGCTGAGCGGCAACAAGTGCCTGGACGAGAAGCTCGCCTCCTACCTGCTGACGGGGAAGGCGGCGGACGCCGTCTGCCCCGCCCAGCCGGCCCCCACCCCGATCCCGGCGACCCGCGCGGTCCCGCCGTCGGCGGGCGGCGCGGCGCTCCACGGTCTGCTCGGCTTCCGGGGCTGATCCGCTTCCGGGGCCGATCGGCTTCCGGGGCCGGTCCGCACCGGGCAGGATCGTGCCCATGGCTACTTCACAGAACGACCATCTCACCCGCATCTCCGCGCCGGAGGGCGTCGCCCCCGGCACCGGCTACCACCACGTCGTCTGGGGCACCGGGCGGTTCGTCGCCGTGTCCGGGCAGTGCGCCTTCGACGAGAAGGGCGAGCTGGTCGGCGAGGGCGACGCCGCCGCCCAGGCCCGGCAGGTGTTCGCGAACCTGCGGCGGTGCCTGGCGGCGGCCGGGGCCGGCTTTGAGGACGTGGTGAAGCTGACGTACTTCGTCACCGACATCGCCGACCTCCCGGCGGTACGGGAGGCCCGCGACCTGGTGTTCGCCCCGGACCGGCTCCCGGCCTCCTCGGCGGTCCAGGTGTCGGCCCTGTTCCGGCCCGAACTGCTCCTGGAGATCGAGGCCTTCGCGATCGTCCCCGAGCCGGCCGGTTCCGGACCGGGATCCGCCGACGAGTCCGAGACCGGTTTCCGGACCGGGTCCGGGGCCGGTTTCGGCACCGGGTTCAAGACCGGCTTCGCTAGCTGAGCTGCAGCCCGCGCAGGGCCTCCGTCGCCGCCACCGCGAGCCGGGGGTGGGACTGGGCCCGGGTCAGGACCTCACGGGCGCGCTGGTCCGCCAGCGCGCCCAGCCCCTCCACGCAGGCCAGGGCGACCCGCCAGTACGGGTCGTTCGGCGCGAGCAGCCGCGTCAGCGTGCGGATGAGCGCCGGGGCGGACTCCGGGGCGCGCAAGGCCGCGAGCAGCCGGACCGGGTGCAGGGCGTAGGCCGTGCGCAGTTCGTTCGTGGCGAGCGCCGCCGCGGCGCGGGCGGTGCGCGGGTCCCCGAGGACGGCCAGCGCCTGCGCGGCCGCCTCGCAGCGCGGCGGGTCGCGGTGGTTGAGCAGCAGGACCAGGGACTCGAAGGCGCGCCGGTCGCCGGCCAGCCCCAGCCGGTACGCGGCCAGTTCGCGGGCCCACAGCGGCAGCCCGGCGGAGGTCAGGGAGGCGGCCAGCGCGTCCTCGTCCGCGGCGAGCAGCGCCTCGTACTCCGGTGCCTGCGCGGCTTCGGCCCGCAGGCGCTCCAACACGTCGTTCACCCGGCCACCCTAGGGGGCCGCGGCGGCCGCCGCGCCGGGTTCCCGACAGCCGGTTGATCGATGATCGATGATCGGTACATTTGGGCGGTACAGGTCACATCTCCGCGCTCTGGCGGACCAGTTACCAACGGGTTACTGTCCCTACAACACGTACGAGGGCGGCCTGGTGACGCAGCCACCTCGTACCAGTCGGTTCTGCACGACCACACCGTTCACGGCGTGACCCCGGGACAGGGCTCCGCCGTCTCCGCCCTCAGGGCTGCTTCCCGCAGTGCCGCCCCCGGGCTTCTCCGCACGGCTTCTCCGTACGGCATCCGCGCGCGACATGTGCTCCGCGTGCGCTGTGTGCTCCGCGCGCCCCCTCAGTCGTCACCCTCTTCCACTGGAGTCCCGCGATGGACCTTCCGTCCACGTCCAGTCAGTCGTCCCCCTCCCGTCCCGCCCTGCAGACCATCGCCGTCGTCGGTCTCGGCACGATGGGCTCCGGCATCGCCGAGGTCCTCGCCCGGGCCGGCCGCGAGGTCATCGGCATCGACATCAGCGAAGCCGCCGCCCGCCGGGCCACCGCGGCCCTCGCGGCGGCCACCGCCCGCTCCGTCACCAGGGAGCAGCTCAGCGAGCAGGAGCGCGAGGCGGTGCTCGCCCGCTTCCGGACCTTCTCCGAGCTGGAAGCCGCCGCCGACGCCGACCTCGTCATCGAGGTGGTCCCCGAGTCCTACGAGCTCAAGCAGCGGATCTTCCGCGAGCTCGACGCGATCGTCCGCCCCACCGCGATCCTGGCCACCGGCACCAACGCCCTGTCGGTGACGCGGATGGCCGCCGAGTCCCAGCGCCCGGAGCGCGTGGTCGGCCTGCACTTCTTCAACCCGGTCGGGGCGATGAAGCTGGTCGAGGTCGTCTCCAGCGTGCTGACGGCCCCGCCGGCCGTGGAGGCGGTCACCACCCTGGCCCGCGAGCTCGGCAAGGAGCCCGTCGCGGTCGGCGACCGTCCGGGCTTCGTCGCCGACGGGCTGCTCTTCGGCTACCTGAACCAGGCCGCCGCCATGTACGAGGCGCGGTACGCCTCCCGCGAGGACATCGACGCGGCGATGAAGCTGGGCTGCGGCCTGCCGATGGGCCCGCTCGCGCTGCTCGACCTGATCGGGGTGGACACCGCCCGCACCGTCCTGGAGGCCATGTACGCGTCCTCGGGCGACCGGCTGCACGCCCCGGCCCCGATCCTCGGCCACCTCGCCGAGGCGGGCCTGACCGGGCAGAAGTCCGGGCGCGGCTTCTACACGTACGAGGCTCCGGGCAGCCAGGTCGTCGTCCGTGACCTGCAGACCCCGCCGGACGGGGAGCTGGTCCGGGCGAGCCGCCCGGTGCACTCGGTCGGCGTGGCCGGTTCGGGCACGATGGCGAGCGGGATCGCGCAGGTCTTCGCGCAGGCCGGCTTCCCCGTGGTGCTGGCGGCCCGCAGCCAGGAGAAGGCGGACGCGGCGAAGGCCGCGATCGGCAAGTCGCTGGCCCGCGCGGTGGACCGGGGCCGGCTGACGGCCGAGGCCGCCACCGCCACCGTGGACCGGATCACGGCGGCGGGCTCGCTGGACGCCTTCGCCGACGTGGACCTGGCCGTGGAGGCCGTCGCCGAGGACCTGGAGGTGAAGCAGGAGCTGTTCCGGGCGCTGGACAAGGCCTGCAAGCCCGGTGCGGTGCTCGCGACCACGACCTCCTCGCTCCCGGTGATCGCGATCGCCCGCGCGACCTCGCGGCCCGAGGACGTGATCGGCATGCACTTCTTCAACCCGGCCCCGGCGATGAAGCTCGTCGAGGTGGTCCGGACCGTCCTGACCGCCGACGACGTGCACGCCACCGTCCGCGGGATCTGCGGGCAGGTGCGCAAGCACGCGGTGGACTGCGGGGACCGGGCCGGCTTCATCGTGAACGCGCTGCTGTTCCCGTACCTCAACAACGCGATCAAGATGGTCGAGCAGCACTACGCCGGCATCGACGACATCGACGCGGCGATGAAGCTGGGCGGCGGCTACCCGATGGGGCCCTTCGAGCTCCTCGACGTGGTCGGCCTGGACGTGTCGCTGGCCATCGAGAAGGTCCTGCACAAGGAGTTCCGCGACCCGGGCCTGGCCCCGTCCCCGCTGCTGGAGCACCTGGTCGCGGCGGGCTGCCTGGGCCGGAAGACCGGCCGCGGATTCCGTGAGTACGCCCCCCGCCGGTAACCCGCGGCAGGCTCAGGAGCCCCACGAACCGGATGCGTGGGGAGGGCTGCTCGGGTCCGTCGGACCCTCACGGCGGACGAACCCTCCCGAGGAGCACTGTGTGCCCAGTGCCGGCCCTCCCCCGCGTCCCCTCCCGTCCCACCCCCCTCGGGAGCGCTCTCCCGCTCGAATGAAGTACTTTCGCTCTATGTCCCAGCCCGCCAAGACCTCACCCCGCGCCTCCGCGGTCTCCGATGCCCCGGAGACCCCGGCCGGCACCAAGGCGGCCGCGCAGCGGCTCAAAATGCGCCGCGAGCTCGCAGCGGCCGCCATGGAGCTCTTCGCGAACAAGGGGTACGAGGCCACCACGGTCGACGAGATCGCCTCGGTGGCGGGGGTCGCGCGCCGGACCTTCTTCCGGCACTTCCGGTCCAAGGAAGAGGCGATCTTCCCGGACCACGACGACACCCTGACCCGCGCCGAGGCCGTCCTCGACGTGGCCCCGGCGCACGAGCACCCGCTCGACACGGTGTGCCGGGGGATCAAGGAAGTCATGAAGATGTACGCCGCCTCGCCCGCGGTGTCGGTGGAGCGCTACCGGCTCACCCGTGAGGTGCCGGCGCTGCGGGAGCGGGAGATCGCCTCGGTCGCCCGCTACGAGCGGCTGTTCACCCGCTACCTGCTGGCTCACTTCGACGAGACCGACCACCACGACGGCAACGACGACCCGCTGCTGGCGGAGGTCGCCGCGTCGGCGGTGGTCACGGCCCACAACCACGTGCTGCGGCGCTGGCTGCGGGCGGGCGGGCAGGGCGACGTGGAGGCACAGCTCGACCACGCCTTCTCGATCGTGCGCAAGACCTTCGGGTCGGGGATCGGCGCGGGGCGCACGCTGAGCACGGCTCCGGCGCCGGAGCCCGCCGCCGCGCCGGCCTCGGTGCGTACGCAGGGCGAGGTGCTGGTGGCGGTGGCCCGTACGGACGCCCCGCTGGACGAGGTCATGCGGACCATCGAAGAGGCGCTCAGAAACAAGTAGGCGACACCACTCACGCGACGCTCGTCACAGCGGCCGCTCCCGTTCCGGGGGCGGCCGCTTTCGTTTGTCCGAGTTGCCCCTACTCGCGGGTAACTCTGATCGATCATCGCTCATCCGTGCAGGTCAATCGGCAAATGAGAGAAAGTTTTGGCACGCGGTGCCTTGCTGAGTGACACGGGGTGCCATACGTTGAATCTCGTCCGGATGTCCCCGCGGTCCAGCCCACTCGGTACGGAACGCGCCCCGGATGCCTGCGTCACCAGGCCTCCCGCACCGCCCCACCACAGGCACCGCGCAGCAGCACCCCAGCCGAATCGACGGCGCCCCACCCTCATCGCTCCACCGCATCGCAGCTCACCGCACCCCGTTTCCCTCAGCGCACCCTCATCAGCGCACGGCCGGAGGCAACACCGTGAAGGACATCCTGGACGCGATCCAGTCGCAGGCCGCGACGGCCGCCGACTTCGCTGCCCTGCCGCTCCCCGACTCGTACCGCGCGATCACCGTGCACAAGGACGAGGCGGAGATGTTCGCCGGGCTCACCACCCGCGAGAAGGACCCCCGCAAGTCCCTGCACCTCGACGAGGTCCCGCTCCCCGAGCTGGGCCCGGGCGAGGCCCTGGTCGCCGTCATGGCCTCCTCGGTCAACTACAACTCGGTGTGGACCTCGATCTTCGAGCCGGTCTCCACCTTCAGCTTCCTGGAGCGCTACGGGCGCCTCTCGGAGCTCACCAAGCGCCACGACCTGCCGTACCACGTCATCGGCTCCGACCTCGCGGGCGTCGTGCTGCGCACCGGCCCCGGCGTCAACGCCTGGAAGCCGGGCGACGAGGTCGTCGCGCACTGCCTGTCGGTGGAGCTGGAGTCCTCGGACGGCCACAACGACACGATGCTCGACCCCGAGCAGCGCATCTGGGGCTTCGAGACCAACTTCGGCGGCCTGGCGGAGATCGCCCTGGTCAAGTCGAACCAGCTGATGCCGAAGCCCGACCACCTCAGCTGGGAGGAGGCCGCCTCCCCCGGCCTGGTCAACTCCACCGCGTACCGCCAGCTGGTCTCCCGCAACGGCGCCGGCATGAAGCAGGGCGACAACGTCCTGATCTGGGGCGCGAGCGGCGGCCTCGGCTCGTACGCCACCCAGTTCGCGCTGGCCGGCGGCGCCAACCCGATCTGCGTGGTCTCCAGCCCCGAGAAGGCGGACATCTGCCGGGCGATGGGCGCGACCGCGGTCATCGACCGCAACGCCGAGGGCTACAAGTTCTGGAAGGACGAGCACACCCAGGACCCGAAGGAGTGGAAGCGCTTCGGCAAGCGCATCCGCGAGCTGACCGGCGGCGAGGACATCGACATCGTCTTCGAGCACCCGGGCCGCGAGACCTTCGGCGCGAGCGTCTACGTCACCCGCAAGGGCGGCACCATCACCACCTGCGCCTCGACCTCCGGCTACATGCACGAGTACGACAACCGCTACCTGTGGATGTCCCTCAAGCGGATCATCGGCTCGCACTTCGCGAACTACCGCGAGGCCTGGGAGGCCAACCGCCTGATCTCGAAGGGCAAGATCCACCCCACCCTGTCGAAGGTCTACTCCCTGGAGGAGACCGGCCAGGCCGCCTACGACGTCCACCGCAACCTCCACCAGGGCAAGGTCGGCGTGCTCTGCCTGGCCCCCGAGGAGGGCCTCGGCGTCCGGGACCACGAACTGCGCGCCACGCACCTCGACGCCATCAACCGCTTCCGGAACATCTGAGACAGCCTCAAAGGCCTAAGGGACAGCCTGAGATGACAGAGCGCCAGAAGGACCGTCCGTGGCTCATGCGGACGTACGCCGGCCACTCCACGGCCGAGGCGTCCAACGAGCTGTACCGCCGCAACCTCGCCAAGGGCCAGACCGGCCTGTCGGTCGCGTTCGACCTGCCGACGCAGACCGGCTACGACCCCGACCACATCCTCGCCCGCGGCGAGGTCGGCCGGGTCGGGGTCCCGGTCTCCCATCTGGGCGACATGCGGCGGCTGTTCCAGGACATCCCCCTGGAACAGATGAACACCTCGATGACGATCAACGCCACCGCCATGTGGCTGCTGGCGCTCTACCAGGTGGCCGCCGAGGAGCAGGGCGCGGACATCGCCCTGCTCCAGGGCACCACCCAGAACGACATCGTCAAGGAGTACCTCTCGCGCGGGACGCACGTCTTCCCGCCCGGGCCCTCGCTCCGCCTGACGACGGACATGATCGCGTACACGGTCAACCACATCCCGAAGTGGAACCCGATCAACATCTGCAGCTACCACCTGCAGGAGGCCGGGGCCACCCCCGTCCAGGAGATCTCCTACGCGATGGCCACGGCCATCGCCGTCCTGGACTCGGTGCGCGACTCGGGCCAGGTCCCGCCGGAGCGGTTCGGCGAGGTCGTCGCCCGGATCTCCTTCTTCGTGAACGCGGGCGTCCGCTTCATCGAGGAGATGTGCAAGATGCGCGCCTTCGGCCGCATCTGGGACCAGGTCACCCGCGAGCGCTACGGCATCGAGAACGAGAAGCAGCGCCGCTTCCGGTACGGCGTCCAGGTCAACTCCCTGGGCCTGACCGAGGCGCAGCCGGAGAACAACGTCCAGCGGATCGTGCTGGAGATGCTCGCGGTCACCCTGTCCAAGGACGCCCGCGCCCGCGCCGTGCAGCTGCCGGCCTGGAACGAGGCGCTGGGCCTGCCCCGGCCCTGGGACCAGCAGTGGTCGCTGCGCATCCAGCAGGTCCTGGCGCACGAGAGCGACCTGCTGGAGTACGAGGACATCTTCGCCGGCTCGCACGTGATCGAGGCCAAGGTCGAGTCCCTGGTCGCCGAGTGCCTGGCCGAGATCGACCGGATCCAGGAGATGGGCGGCGCGATGGCGGCCGTCGAGTCCGGGTACCTCAAGGGCGAGCTGGTCTCCTCGCACGCCGAGCGGCGGGCCCGGATCGAGGCCGGCCAGGACAAGATCGTCGGCGTCAACTGCTTCGAGCAGACCGAGGAGAACCCGCTCACCGCCGACCTGGACGGCGCCATCATGACGGTGGACGGGGCCCTGGAGGCGCAGACCGTCGAGCGCATCGGCCGCTGGAAGGCCGAGCGCCAGGAGTCCTCGGACCGGCAGGGCGGCGGCGACCCGTTCGTCTTCCCCACGGTCATGCAGGCCCTGGACCGCCTGAAGGAGGCCGCCGCCGGGGACGAGAACCTGATGGAGGCCACCCTGGAGTGCGCCCGCGCCGGTGTCACCACCGGCGAGTGGGCCGGCGCGCTGCGCGAGGTGTTCGGCGAGTTCCGGGCGCCGACCGGGGTCTCCTCGGCCCCGGTGGCCGTGACCGCCGAGGAGGGGACCCCCATGGCCCTCGTCCGCGCGAAGGTCTCCCGTACCGCCGACGAGCTGGGCTCCGGCCGGCTGCGGCTGCTGGTCGGCAAGCCCGGCCTGGACGGGCACTCCAACGGCGCCGAGCAGATCGCCGTACGGGCCCGCGACGCCGGCTTCGAGGTGGTCTACCAGGGCATCCGGCTGACCCCCGAGGAGATCTCCTCGGCGGCCCTGGCCGAGGACGTGCACTGCGTGGGACTGTCCATCCTGTCCGGCTCGCACAGCGCGCTCGTCCCGGACGTGCTGGAACGCCTGCGCGCGGCGGGGGCGGGTGACATCCCCGTCGTGCTCGGCGGCATCATTCCGAATGCCGACGCCGTGGCGCTCAAGGAGGCCGGAGTGGCCGCGGTCTTCACCCCGAAGGACTTCGGCATCACGGAGATCATCGGCAAAATCGTCGACGAGATCCGCAAGGCGAACAAGCTCCACCCGCTCGGCGACGCCGATATCACCGACATCACAGACATCACCGCAAGCACGGAGGTCCCCGCATGACCACGCCCTCTTCCCCGGTCAACCGGCTGCGGCCGCGCCGCTCCTGCCTCGCGGTGCCGGGTTCCAACCCCCGGTTCCTGGAGAAGGCCCAGGGCCTGCCGGCCGACCAGGTCTTCCTGGACCTGGAGGACGCCTGCGCCCCGCTCGCCAAGGAGGGCGCCCGCCACACGATCGTGGACGCGCTGAACAACGGCGACTGGACGGGCAAGACCCGCGTGGTGCGCGTCAACGACTGGACCACGCACTGGACGTACCGCGACGTGATCACGGTCGTCGAGGGCGCCGGCCAGAACCTCGACTGCATCATGCTGCCGAAGGTCCAGGACGCCCAGCAGGTCGTGGCCCTCGACCTCCTGCTCACGCAGATCGAGAAGACGATGGGCTTCGAGGTCGGCAAGATCGGCATCGAGGCGCAGATCGAGAACGCCAAGGGCCTGGTCAACGTCGACGCGATCGCCGGCGCCTCGCCGCGGCTGGAGACCATCATCTTCGGGCCGGCCGACTTCATGGCCTCCATCAACATGAAGTCCCTGGTCGTGGGCATGCAGCCGCCCGGCTACGGCGCGGACGCCTACCACTACATCCTGATGCGGATCCTGATGGCGGCCCGCATGCACGACCTCCAGGCGATCGACGGCCCCTTCCTCCAGATCAAGAACGTGGACGGCTACCGCGAGGTCGCCGGGCGCGCGGCGGCCCTGGGCTTCGACGGCAAGTGGGTGCTGCACCCCGGCCAGGTCGACGCGGCCAACGAGGTCTTCTCCCCCTCCCAGGAGGACTACGACCACGCCGAACTGATCCTCGACGCGTACGACTGGTGCACCTCGGAGGCCGGCGGCAAGAAGGGCTCCGCGATGCTCGGCGACGAGATGATCGACGAGGCCAGCCGCAAGATGGCCCTGGTCATCTCGGGCAAGGGCCGCGCCGCCGGCATGCAGCGCACCACCAAGTTCGAGATCCCGGAGGCGTAGCACCATGCAGTTCGGACGCACCTACGAAGAGTTCGAGGTCGGCGCGGTCTACAAGCACTGGCCCGGAAAGACGGTCACCGAGTACGACGACCACCTCTTCTGCCTGCTGACCATGAACCACCACCCGCTCCACATGGACAGCAACTACGCCGAGAACACGACCGACTTCGGCAAGAACGTGGTCGTGGGCAACTACATCTACTCGCTGCTGCTCGGCATGTCGGTGCCGGACGTCTCCGGCAAGGCCATCGCCAACCTGGAGATCGAGTCGCTGCGGCACGTCGCCCCGACCTTCCACGGGGACACGATCTACGGCGAGACCACGGTCCTCGACAAGACCCCGTCGAAGTCGAAGAACGACCGCGGCATCGTCTACGTGGAGACCAAGGGCTACAAGCAGGACGGCACCCTCGTCTGCGTCTTCCGGCGCAAGGTGATGGTCCCGACCGAGACGTACATCAAGGAGCGCGGCGGCGAGCAGCCCGGCCGCCCCACGCTGAAGGAACAGGGGAAGTAGAACCATGAGCCGACTTGCCCAGACCGCCGGCCTGACGGACGACCAGAGGGACATCCTCAAGACCGTCCGGGAGTTCGTCGACAAGGAGATCATCCCGGTCGCGACCGAGCTGGAGCACCGGGACGAGTACCCGCAGCAGATCGTCGACGGCCTCAAGGAACTCGGCCTCTTCGGCCTGATGATCCCGGAGGAGTACGGCGGCCTGGGTGAGTCGCTCCTCACCTACGCCCTGTGCGTGGAGGAGATCGCGCGCGGCTGGATGTCCGTCTCGGGCATCATCAACACCCACTTCATCGTCGCGTACATGCTCAAGCAGCACGGCACCCAGGAGCAGAAGGAGTACTTCCTCCCGCGGATGGCGCTGGGCGAGGTGCGCGGAGCGTTCTCGATGTCCGAGCCGGGCCTCGGCTCCGATGTGTCGGCCATCACCTCGAAGGCGGTGAAGGACGGCGACGAGTACGTCCTGAACGGCCAGAAGATGTGGCTGACGAACGGCGGCACGTCCACGCTGGTGGCCGTTCTGGTCCGCAGTGACGAAGGACACCCCGAGGGCACCGCGCCCCACAAGTCGATGACGACCTTCCTGGTGGAGAAGGAGGCCGGCTTCGGTGAGGTCCGGCCCGGCCTGACCATCCCCGGCAAGATCGACAAGATGGGCTACAAGGGCGTCGACACGACCGAGCTCATCATGGACGGACTGCGCATTCCGGCCAATCGGGTCCTCGGCGGCCAGACCGGCCGAGGGTTTTACCAAATGATGGACGGGGTCGAGGTCGGCCGCGTCAACGTGGCGGCCCGTGGCTGCGGCGTCGCGCAGCGTGCGTTCGAGCTGGGTGTCTCGTATGCCCAGCAGCGTCATACTTTCGGCAAAGCCATCGCCGAGCACCAGGCGATCCAGTTCAAGCTGGCCGAGATGGCTACCAAGGTCGAAGCCGCCCATGCGATGATGGTCAATGCAGCACGCAAAAAGGACTCCGGGGAACGAAACGACCTCGAAGCAGGGATGGCGAAGTACCTCGCCTCCGAGTACTGCAAGGAGGTGGTGGAGGACGCGTTCCGCATCCACGGTGGCTACGGCTTCTCGAAGGAGTACGAAATCGAGCGTCTCTACCGGGAGGCACCCATGCTGCTCATCGGTGAAGGTACCGCCGAGATCCAGAAAATGATCATCGGGCGACGCCTGCTCGAGGAGTACCGGCTCCAGGGCTGAAAGTCCCTTTTGCGGTAAATCGTCCACCGGTTTACCGCAAAAGAGTCACTAGCAGTCACTGGCTCCCGGCCATCGACTCGGCTTCTGGCTTGCCCAGTTGTTGCGCGCAACCGATAGCATTCCAGTAAAGCCGCCGTCCCGTCCCCCCGTTTGCGGCGCGGCATCACCCGCTACGAAGGTCATCCATGCCCCACAGCCAAACCTCTGCACCTCGCGTCGGCCTCCTCGGTGGACGCCTCGCGCGCGGAGCATCGCCGTGGCTTCTGCCGACCGTCGCCACCGCCGCCGTCAGCCTCGTCCGGGCCCGCAAGTCCGGACGCTGGGCGGCAGTGGCCGTGCCCACCACCGCGCTCGCGGCGGGCATGCTGTGGTTCTTCCGCGACCCCGAGCGTGAGATCACGCAGGGCCGGGTCATCTCCCCCGCCGACGGTGTGGTGCAGAGCATCATGCCGTGGAAGGACGGGCGGACCCGCGTCGCGATCTTCATGAGCCCCCTGAACGTCCACGTCAACCGCGCGCCCCTCGCGGGCACGGTGACGTCCGTGGAGCACATCCCCGGCGGATTCGTTCCGGCGTTCAACAAGGAGAGCGAGAACAACGAGCGCGTCGTCTGGCACTTCGACACCGAACTCGGCGACATCGAGATGGTGCAGATCGCCGGCGCCGTCGCCCGTCGCATCGTCCCGTACCTGCCGGCCGGTACCAAGGTGGAGCAGGGCGAACGCATCGGTCTGATCCGCTTCGGCTCCCGCGTCGACATCTACCTCCCCGAGGGCGTCGAGGTCGCGGTCGAGGTCGGACAGGCCACCACCGCGGGGGTGACCCGAATTGACCGTGACTGAACCTGAAACCCCGGCCGCCGGCTGGGTGCCCGAGGCTGCTCCCGAGGAGGAGTCCACCGAGGACGACATGCCGCTGTCACTGCGGCTGTCGATAGCGGACACCCTCACCCTCGGCAACGCCACGTGCGGATTCATGGCGGTG
Organism: Streptomyces sp. TBY4; assembly: GCF_024213195.1. Taxonomy (GTDB): domain Bacteria; phylum Actinomycetota; class Actinomycetes; order Streptomycetales; family Streptomycetaceae; genus Streptomyces. Next base: position 749,853 of record NZ_JANAVF010000001.1, read on the forward strand.
TACTTCACCACCACCGGGATCCTCATCCCGCACCTCACCGGCAGCGGTGAGTCGGGCATGGCCCGCAGCAGCGCGGCCACGGCCGTGATACTGATGCTGCTCGCCGCGGTCTTCGACCTCTTCGACGGCATCGTGGCCCGCAAGCTGCGCAGCTCGCCGATGGGCGCGGAGCTGGACAACCTGTCCGACCTGATCAGCTTCGGCCTGGCTCCGGCGTACTTCGTCCTCGTCTACGGCATGGTCGCCGACGACGCGGTGCAGAAGATGTCGGCGCTGGCGGCGATCGTGGTGCTGCTGGCCGTCGTCCTGCGCCTCGCGAGATTCAGCTGCGTGGCGATGAAGGACGGCATGTTCCAGGGCATGCCGAGCCCCTTCGGCGCGCTGACGGTCGTCTCGATCGTGCTGCTGGAGCTGCCGTTCATCCCGACCCTGCTGGCGATCGTCGGCGTGGCCTGGCTGATGGTGAGCCGGGTCGAGTACCCCAAGCCGCGGGGTGTCCTCGCGGTGGCGATGCTCAGCTGGATCGTCGCGGCGATGGGGCTGCTGGCCGCGTGGGCGTTCGACGCGCCGGGCGGCGGGCTGCTGCTCCAGACCGGCTGCGCGCTGCAGATCGCTCTGGCGGCGACCATCCCGCTGTTCGCGACGACCCGTCGCGCGAACACGTTCCGCCACAACCGCCGCGAGGCCCGGGCCACCCAGGCCCCGTAGCCCCGCCGCACGCGCACGCAAGGGCCCCCGACCGCCACCAGGCAGCCGGGGGCCCTTCCGCATCCCCGGGGGCCGCCCTACGCCGCTGCGCGGAGCCTGGCCGCCCCGCGGGCCCGCCTGTGCCGCTGCGCGGGGCGGAGTTCCCCTACCCGCCCTTCGCCCGTTCCCCGGGCTGCGCCCGGACCCCCTCTGGGGCTCCGCCCCAGACCCCGCGCCTCAAACGCCGGCGAGGCTGGATATGCCGCGCAGCGGCGCGCTTAGGCTTGGTGTCGGAAAACCGCCAGCCTCAGGCGTGTGCGGTCGGGAGGATGGAGCCATGTACACCGATACGGAGCGTTGCGTTCGGGCCGTCCAGTCGAAGGACGCGCGGTTCGACGGGTGGTTCTTCACCGCCGTGCGGACCACCGGGATCTACTGCCGGCCCAGCTGCCCCGCCGTACCGCCCAAGGTCGAGAACATGACCTTCCTGCCCAGCGCCGCCGCCTGCCAGCAGAACGGGTACCGGGCCTGCAAGCGGTGCCGGCCCGACACCTCCCCCGGCTCCCCCGAGTGGAACGCCCGTGCCGACGCCGTCGCCCGCGCCATGCGCCTCATCCAGGACGGGGTGGTCGACCGGGAGGGGGTCCCGGGGCTGGCCTCCCGGCTCGGGTACTCCGCCCGCCAGGTGGAGCGCCAGCTCGGTGCCGAGCTCGGCGCCGGGCCGCTCGCCCTCGCCCGGGCCCAGCGCGCGCAGACCGCCCGGCTGCTGATCGAGACCTCCGGGCTCCCGATGGGCGACATCGCCTTCGCCGCCGGGTTCTCCTCGATCCGGACCTTCAACGACACCGTCCGCGAGGTCTTCGCGCTGGCCCCGAGCGAGCTCCGGGCGCGGGCCGCCGGCCGGGGGGCCGTCCCGGGCCCCGGACCCGCACAGGTGCCCGGCACCATCAGCCTGCGGCTCCCCTTCCGGGCCCCGCTCACCCCGGACAACCTCTTCGGCCACCTCGCCGCGACCGCCGTGCCCGGGGTCGAGGAGTGGCGGGCCGGCGCCTACCGCCGCACGCTGCGGCTCCCGTACGGCACCGGCGTCGTCGCCCTGACCCCGCGGCCCGACCACATCGGCTGCCGGCTCGCCCTCACCGACCTGCGCGACCTCACCATCGCCATCAGCCGCTGCCGCCGGCTGCTGGACCTCGACGCGGACCCGGAGGCCGTCGACGAGCAGCTGAGCTCCGACCCGCTGCTGGCGCCCCTCGTGGCCAAGGCTCCGGGCCGCCGGGTGCCGCGTACGGTCGACGCGGAGGAGTTCGCCGTACGGGCCGTGCTCGGCCAGCAGGTGTCCACCGCGGCGGCGCGCACGCACGCGGCCCGCCTCGTACGGGCCCTCGGCGAGCCGGTGACCGACCCCGACCCCGAGGGCGGGCTGACGCACCTGTTCCCCACCTCGCAGGCGCTCGCGGGGATGGACCCCGAGGCGCTGGCCCTGCCGCGCAGCCGGCGGACCACCTTCACCACGCTCGTCTCCGCCCTCGCCGACGGCTCGCTCCCGCTCGGCATCGACAGCGACTGGGAGGCGGCCCGCGCGAGGCTGGGCGCGCTGCCCGGCTTCGGGCCGTGGACCACCGAGATCATCGCGATGCGGGCCCTGGGGGACCCGGACGCCTTCATTCCGGCCGACCTGGGGATCCGGCGGGCCGCGACCTCGCTCGGGCTGCCGTCCACGCCCGCGGCGCTGACGGCCCGCGCGGCGCACTGGCGGCCCTGGCGCGCGTACGCCGTGCAGTACCTGTGGGCCACCGAGGACCATCCGATCAACGTCCTGCCCGCCTGACCCCGCCGACAGCGACACCGACAGCGACACCCACACCGACTTCCGAGGAGCACGAGCCGTCATGAGCAGCAGCACCAGGCAGCACACCGTCGTGGACAGCCCCTACGGGCCGCTCACCCTCGTCGCCGACGGCGGGGTCCTCTGCGGCCTCTACATGACCGGGCAGCGCCACCGTCCCGCCGAGGAGTCCTTCGGGGAGCGGGTCGCCGCCGGCGAGGCCCCCTTCCCTGAGGTGGTGCGGCAGCTGACCGCGTACTTCGCCGGGGAGCTCACCACCTTCGACCTTCCGGTCCGGCTGGAGGGCACCGAGTTCCAGCGCAGCGTGTGGGAGCAGCTCGTACGGATCCCCTACGGGCAGACCTGGTCCTACGGGGAGCTGGCCGCGAAGCTCGGCAAGCCGAACGCCTCGCGCGCGGTGGGGCTGGCCAACGGGAAGAACCCGGTCGGCATCATCGTGCCCTGCCACCGCGTCATCGGGGCGTCCGGCTCCATGACCGGCTACGGCGGCGGCATCGACCGCAAGGTCCGCCTCCTGGCCTTCGAATCGGGCGCCGGGCAGCTCTAGGGCACGACCTACGGCTCGGTGAGCTGCTTGAGGAGGTGCACGTCCGCGTGCACCCCGTGGATCCCCGGGATCCGGGCGGCTTCCACATAGCCATGGCGTTCGTAGAAGCCGGGCGCCTGGAAGGTGTAGGAGGAGACGGCAACACGATCGCAGCCGCGTCGTCGCGCCTCCGTCTCCGCTGCCCGCAGGATCCTGCCGCCCCAGCCGTCCTTGCGGCTGTCGTCGCGCACCCAGAGCAGGTCGATGCCGCACAGAGCGCCCCAGGTCCACGCGGACAGTCCGCCGACCAGTTCGCCCGCCTCATCGGTGACCTTGACCGAGAACGTGCCGCGGTCGGACACGCCGGTGGCGGCCGTGTTGAAGGCGATGAGTTCCCCGGTCAGCCGGTCGTCGAGCTCGGTGTCGCCCTCGCCCGTGGTCAACGTCGGGCCGGAGCCGTGGTCAGTCGTCACGGCGCGGAGTATGTCAGCACTAGATGACCACCAGCGGGACCAGCAGGGCGAAGGCGGCGCCGGCCTCGACCGCGTAGCCGTACAGGGACGGGTGCTGGACGGGGGCCGCCAGCAGGACCACGCTCTGCTGGGTGGCGGCCGCTCCCACCCAGTCGGCGTCGGCGCCGAGGCCGCCCTGGTACCAGCCTTCGCAGGAGCCGGGGCCGGTGACGGCGAGGACGTCGTCCTCGCGGCGGTAGAAGGCCTGCCAGCCCTCGGCCGGCACGGACCAGGCCTCGAAGTCGGTGAACTGCGCCCAGCCGCCGTCCCGGATCGCGGTGTCGAACATCCAGACCGGCACCCCCTCCGGGGTGACCTCGCCGCTCTCCTGCTGGTCGGTGGTGAAGTGGACCATGGGCAGGGCGTCGGGCCCGTCCGCGGTACTGGGCCAGGCGTACATCGTGATCATCTGCTGAATTCTGTCCTGCTCGGTGTAGGCACGGAATAACAAGCGGCAGGGGCTACGAGGCCTGCGGCCTGCGGCCGTTCTCCAGCTCGGCGGTGCCCTCGCCGGTCCGCAGGATCCGGCACGCCTCCACCGTGCGCGGACCCAGGGAGCCGAGCAGATGGTCCGTCAACTCGGCCTCGTCCACCAGCTTCCACGAGAGCAGCTCCTCCTCCTGGAGCTTGATGGAGGCGAGCTGCGCGGCGTCGAGCACGCCGCCGTCGTAGAGGTACGCGACGAGCGGGGGCCGGCCCTCGCCGGTGGACCAGTCGACGGCGAGCAGCCGGCCGAGCGGTACGTCGATGCCGATCTCCTCGGCGCTCTCCCGGCGGGCGGCCGTGCGCGGGGACTCCCCCGAGTCCGACTCGATGGTGCCGCCCGGCAGGGCCCAGCCCTCCCGGTAGTTGGGCTCGACGAGGAGCACCCGGCCCCCGGCGTCCCGGAAGAGGGCGGCGGCTCCGGCCAGTACCCGGGGCAGGCTCGCGATGTAGGTGGCGTAGTCATCCGTGGTGGTCACCCGCGCCACCCTACCCAGCCGCCCCGGGCCCGTGGGGATCAGGCGTCCGGGGTGGAACCGCCCCCGGAGCCGGTGCCGTCCTCGCGGTCGCGGTTCCTCGACTCCGCCACGCGGCGCAGGCGCGGGTGGCGGGCGGGGCCCTGTTCGGTGATGGCGTCGCCGACCATGGCCTTGACGGCGTCCCGGAGTCCGTGGAGGGCGTGGTGGCGGACGGGGCCCGCGCCCGGGTCCTCCCGCAGCTCCTTCACCAGGGCCCAGCAGAGGATCAGCATCACCACCACGAAGGGCAGTGCGACCAGGATGGTGGCCGTCTGGAGGGACTTCAGGCCGCCCGCGACGAGGAGCACGGCGGCCACCGCCGCCATCAGCACGCCCCAGGTGACGACGAGCCAGGTCGGCGGGTGCAGGGAGCCGCGGCTGGTGAGGGAGCCCATGACGAGGGAGGCGGAGTCGGCGCTGGTGACGAAGTACGTCATCACCAGGAGCATCGCGATCCACGAGGTGACCGTGCCGAGCGGGAGCGCGTCGAGCATCGCGAAGAGCGTGGCCTCGGTGCCCTCCTTGGCCTTGGCGGCCATGTCGGCGACGCCGGTGGAGTCGAGGCGGATCGCGGTGCCGCCCATGACGCAGAACCAGACGACGGTGGCGCCGCTGGGCACCAGGAGCACGCCGATGAGGAACTCGCGGATGGTGCGGCCGCGCGAGATGCGGGCGATGAAGGTGCCGACGAAGGGGGCCCAGGAGAGCCACCAGGCCCAGTAGAAGATCGTCCACGCGCCGAGCCACTCGCTGTCGGTGAAGGCGCCGGTGCGGGTGGCCATCGGGAGCAGTTCGTGCAGGTAGCTGCCGATGCTCGCCGGGATCACGTCGAGGACGTAGACGGTCGGGCCGAGGACGAACACGAAGGCCATCAGGGCCGCGGCGAGCACGATGTTGATCGTGCTGAGCCATTTGACGCCCTTGTGCAGGCCGGAGAAGGCGGAGAGCACGAAGGCGGCGGAGAGGGAGACGATGATGATCAGCTCGACGGTGGTCGAGTCCTCGATGCCGGTGGTGATGTTGAGGCCCTTGGACACCTGGAGGGCGCCGAGGCCGAGGCTGGTGGCGGTGCCGAAGACGGTCGCGAAGACGGCGAGCAGGTCGATGGCCTTGCCGGGCCAGCCGTTGGCCCGCTCCTCGCCCATGAGGGGGACGAAGGCGGAGCTGAGGCGGTTGCCGCGGCCCTTGCGGAAGGTCGCGTAGGCGAGCGCGAGGCCGGCGATGCCGTAGATCGCCCAGGGGGTGAGGGTCCAGTGGAAGAAGGAGTAGTCGAGCGCGGCGCGGGCGGAGTCTCCGGTGCCGGGGGCCGCGCCGGAGGCCGGGGGCGGATTCAGGTAGTGGGTGAGCGGCTCGCCCACCCCGTAGAACATGAGCCCGATCCCCATGCCGGCGCTGAACATCATCGCGATCCACGCGAGGTTCGTGAACTCGGGATCCGAATCGTCCTTGCCGAGGCGGATCCGGCCGAAGCGGCTGATCGCGAGCACGACGCACATGACGAGGAACACATCGGCGGCGATCACGAAGAGCCACGCGAAGTTGCTCAGCACCCAGGCCAGGGCGCTGCTCGACGCCGAGTCGAAGGAACTCTTGCCGAGGGCCGCCCAGGCGACCACGGCCAGGACGGAGATCACTCCGATGGTGACGACGGCGTGGTCGGGAGTGCCGTCAGGGCCCTCGACGGGGCCCGCGGACCCGCCACCTGGGGAATCCGGACGTGGCTGTTCCAGTGAATCCGTGCTCATGCGGCCACACTATGCAGGCGTATATCCCTATTTAGGGGTATGCCGCGCCGCATGTGGCCCAGGCCACCCATGGGCATAGGAGGATCCTCCGGATAGGCTCATGGGTGGCGCGACTGCACTGTTCGATAGCAAGGGATTAGCAAGGTGACGGACGGAGCAGTAACTGAGACCGCGCGCGTGCTCATCGCCGCGGACAAATTCAAGGGCTCGCTCACGGCCGTTCAGGTCGCGGAGCGGGTGACGGCCGGCCTTCGCAAGGCCGTACCGGGCGTGGAGATCGAGACCCTCCCCGTCGCGGACGGCGGCGACGGTACGGTCGCGGCCGCCGTGGCGGCCGGTTTCGAACGCCGGGAGGTACGGGTCACCGGACCGCTCGGTGACCAGGTCACGGCCGCTTTCGCCCTGCGCGAGGGCACCGCGGTGGTCGAGATGGCGGAGGCCTCCGGGCTCCAGCTGCTGCCGGCGGGTGTCTTCGCCCCGCTGACGGCGACCACCTACGGCTCCGGCGAACTGCTGAAGGCCGCACTCGACGCGGGAGCACGCTCGATCGTCTTCGGTGTGGGCGGCAGCGCCACCACCGACGGCGGTGCGGGCATGCTGGCCGCGCTGGGCGCGGTGTTCCTGGATGCGAACGGTGAACCCGTCGGTCCGGGCGGCGGCGCGCTGGCCGGGCTGGCCTCGGCCGACCTGTCGGGCATCGACCCCCGCATCAAGGAGATCGACTTCGTCCTGGCGAGCGACGTGGACAACCCTCTGACGGGTCCGAAGGGCTGCGCAGCGGTCTACGGTCCGCAGAAGGGGGCGTCGCCCGAGGACGTGGCGACGCTGGACGCGGCGCTGGCGCACTTCGCGGTGGTCCTGGAGAAGTCGATCGGCTCCCTGGCCGCCGAGGCGGCCGTGTCGCCCGGCGCGGGCGGGGCGGGCGGCATCGGCTACGGGGCCCTGCTGCTCGGTGCCTCGTTCCGTCCCGGCATCGAACTGATGCTGGAAGTGCTCGGCTTCGCGCCGGCGCTGGAGCGGGCCACGCTGGTCATCACCGGTGAGGGTTCGCTGGACGAGCAGACCCTCCACGGCAAGGCTCCGGCCGGTGTCGCGGCGGCGGCTCGCGCGGCCGGCAAGCCGGTCGTCGCGGTCTGCGGCCGCCTGCTGCTCACGCAGGAGGCGCTGTCGGCGGCCGGGATCCAGCGGGCCTACCCGCTCACGGATCTGGAGCCGGACCCGGCGGTGAGCATCCCGAATGCGGGGCCGCTGCTGGAGCGGGTGGCGGAGAACATCGCGGCCGACGTCCTCTGAGGACGGCGTCCGCCCCTTCCGGCGGCCCGGACCCCCTGACGGGGGGTCCGGGCCGCCGGCGTTCCCGGGGCGGGTCGGGCCCATGCGGCCCTGCGGGGCATGTCCCCTACCCGCCCTTCGCCCGTTCCCCGGGGCTCCGCCCCGGACCCCGTGCCCTCAAACGCCGGGCGGGCTGGATTTATCCAGCCCGCCCGGCGGTTGAGGGCACGGGCGCGAAGCGCACGTACGGGTCCGGGCGCAGCCCGGGGAACGGTGGAAGGGCGGGTAGGGGACTTCGCCCCGCAGGGCTCGCCCGCCGTCGGGTCAGGGCCGGGCCAGGGACGGCGCGGCGGTGCGGGCCGCGGTGACGAGCTCCTCGGTCGTGACGATCCGGGCGAAGTCGCCGCCCTGGAGGTTGACCGCCGTGGCGGTGGCGAGCTGGTCGGCCGTCAGGCGGGGTGCGTCCGGGCCCGGTCCGGCAGCCAGGTCGAAGGTGTGGGTGGCATCGAGCGGCACGAGGACCTCGTAGCCCAGGTTCCCGGCCATCCGGGCCGTGGTCTCCACGCACATGTTCGTCTGGATCCCGGTGATGACGAGCTGTCCGACGCCCTGCGCAGTGAGCCAGTCGGCGAGGTCCGGGGTGCCGTAGAAGGAGGAGTTGACGGACTTGGTGACGTGCAGGGCGGCCCGGCCGGCCCGCTCGGCGACGAAGTCCTTGAGGGCGTACCCCGGCCGGTCCGGCGCGAGGACGGAGCCGGGGGTCCGGGAGGCGTGCTGCACGAGCACGATCGGGCGGCCGGTCTCCTGCCAGGCGTCCATCAGCGCGGCGATGTTGGCCTCGGCGGCCGGGTTGTTGCGCGGTCCCCAGAACGCGGGGTCGTCGAAGCCCTGCTGGACATCGATGACCAGCAGGGCACTGTTGGCGGCGATCTCGTTCGTCATGCCCTCATCCTGGGCGGCCCCACCCCCTCGGACCAGTACCGCCCGGGCTCCGAACCGATGGGATCCTGCCACCGTGGCAGTCCGGGCCCAGGAAGACCCATGGGTGGGCTCCGCCCCAGCTCGGGGGCCTCGCGGCGGCATCCGCAGGGGGCTCGGCCCTCCCCCTCGGCCGGGTCCCCGTGGCAGACTCACGGCCATGCACCGCGTCGCGATCGTGGCCCAGCCCGGCATTCGCGCTTTCGACCTGGCCGTCATCACCGAGGTCTGGGGGCACGACCGCGGCCACCGCGGGGTACCGCCCTTCGAGCTGCGCCGGTGCGCCCTCGACCCCGGCCCGATCCCGCTCCCCGGCGGACTGTCCCTGATGCCGGACCGCGGGCTCGACTGGCTCGCCCGCGCCGACCTCGTCGTGGTCCCCGCGCTGGACCGGCCCTGTGACCCGACGCCCGAGCCGGTCCTCGCCGCCCTGCGGGACGCGCACGCGCGGGGCATCCCGGTGGCCGCCCTGTGCGCCGGCGCCTTCATCCTCGCCGAGGCCGGGCTGCTGGCCGGCCGCAGGGCCGTGACCCACTGGTCCCTGGCCCCGGCGCTGGCCGGCCGGTACCCCGCCGTGCGCGTCGAGGAGGCCCCGCTCTACGTCGGGGACGACGGGCTGTGGACCTCCGCCGGGGTCGCCTCCGGCATCGACCTCTGCCTGCACCTGGTCCGGGAGGCGCACGGCTCCGAGGCGGCCGCCGCGATCGCCCGCTCGATGGTGACGGGCCCCTTCCGCACGGGCGGGCACGCCCAGTACCTGGACCGCCCGACCCCGCTCGCCGACCGGACCGCCGAGGCGCTGGCCCTCGTACGGGAGCGGGCGCTCGGGCGGCTGCACGAGGCGCTGGACGTGGCGACCCTGGCCCGGTGGGCCGGGATGTCGCCGCGGTCCTTCGCCCGGCACTTCGCCGCGGCGACCGGCACCACCCCGCACAAGTGGCTCCTGGGCCACCGTCTGGACGAGGCGCGCAAACTGCTGGAGCGCACCGACCATCCGGTCACCGAGGTGGCCCGGCGGGCCGGATTCGCCAGCGAGGTCACCTTCCGGCAGCACTTCACCTCGTACGTCGGCACGAGTCCCCGTGCGTACCGTGCGGCCGCTGCCGCACCAGGAGCCCCGGGGCCTCCCCCAAACCACGCCGACAGTGTTAGAAAGGGCTCATGACCGGACGTTTTGGCCTAGCCAGGGGCTCCGACGGAGCGCCCGAGGACAGGCCCCCGCCCGAGGACGGGTCCCCACCCGGAAGCGGGCCCGGACACGGACCGGGAACCGGCGAAGGACCGGGAACCGGCCACGGATTCTTCGCGCACCTCTCGCTCGGTGCCCGCAGCGTCGCCGGCCAGGTGTTCGCCCTGCAGGCCGTCCTCGTGCTGGTGCTGATCACCGCCGCCGCCACGGCCCTGTTCTTCCAGGCCCGGTACGACAGCCAGCGCGACGCCCGCAACCGCTCCCTCGCCGCCGCCGAGGCCTTCGCGCACGCTCCCGGCCTGCCGGCGGCCCTGGAGTCCGCCGACCCCACCGCCGTGCTCCAGCCGCTGGCCGAGGGCGCCCGCAAGGCTTCGGGGGTCGATTTCATCGCCGTCATGACCACCGACGGGATCCGGTACACCGACTCCCGCCCCGAGCTGATCGGCCGCCGCGCCACCGGCGACCTCTCCCGGGCCGCGGCCGGACAGGCCTTCACGGAGACCTTCCAGGGCAAGCCCAGCGACGTGGTCCGCGCCGTGGTGCCCGTACGGGACTCCGCGGGCACGGTGGTCGGCCTCGTCGCCACCGGCATCGAGGTCGGGAACGTCGGCGAGGTGGTCGAGGGACAGCTGCCCCTGCTCCTCGGCGCGGCCACCGGCGCCCTGCTCCTCGGCACCGGCGGCGCGGCCCTCGTCAGCCGCCGGCTGCGGCGCCAGACCCGGGGCCTCGGCGAGGCCGAGATGACCCGGATGAACGAACACCACGAAGCGGTTCTGCACGCCGTCCGCGAGGGCGTCCTGATCATCGACGCCGACGGCCGGCTGCTGCTCGCCAACGACGAGGCCCGCCGCCTCCTGGACCTGCCCGCCGACGCCGAGCGGCGGCACGTGGGCGAGCTCGGCCTCGATCCGGCCACGGCCGCGCTGCTGGCCTCGGGGCGGGTCGCCACCGACGAGGTCCACCGGGCGGGCGACCGACTGCTCGCCGTGAACGTCCGGCCCACCAAGCCCTACGGGGGCCGCCCGACCGGCACCGTGACCACCCTGCGCGACTCGACCGAGCTCGCCGCGCTCTCCGGCCGGGCCGCGGTCGCCCGGGACCGCCTCCAGCTGCTCTACGACGCCGGTGTGCGCATCGGGACCACCCTGGACGTGGTGCGCACCGCCGAGGAGCTCTCCGAGGTCGCGGTGCCCCGGTTCGCGGACTTCGTCACCGTCGAGCTGCTGGAGCCGGTGCTGCGCGGCGAGGAGCCCGGGGGCGGTGCGCACACCGAGATGCGCCGGGCCGCCATCAGCGGGATCCGCGTCGACTCCCCGCTCCAGCCGGTGGGCGACGTCATCCGCTTCGTGGTGCCGACCGCGCCGATGGCGACGGCCCTGGACGCCGGACGGGCGGTGCTCGCGGCCGATCTGACCGCCGCCTTCGGCTGGCGGGCCCAGGACCACGACGGCACCCGGGTGGCCCTGGACTACGGGCTGCACTCGCTGATCTCCGTACCGCTGCAGGCCCGCGGGGTGGTCCTCGGCATGGCCAACTTCTGGCGGGCCGACACCCCCGAGCCCTTCGACGAGGAGGACCTGTCCTTCGCCGAGGAGCTGGCGGCGCGGGCCGCGGTCTCCATCGACAACGCCCGCCGCTTCACGCGCGAGCACGCGGTCGCGGTGACCCTGCAGCGCAGCCTGCTGCCGCGGGTGCTGCCCGATCTGAGCGCCGTGGACGTGGCCTTCCGGTACCTGCCGGCGAAGGCCGGGGTCGGCGGGGACTGGTTCGACGTGATCCCGCTCGCCGGGGCCCGGGTCGCGCTGGTCGTCGGCGACGTGGTGGGGCACGGGGTGCACGCGGCCGCCACGATGGGCCGGCTGCGGACGGCCGTGCACAACTTCTCCACCCTGGACCTGCCGCCCGACGAGCTGCTGGGCCACCTCGACGAGCTGATCGACCGGATCGACCAGGACGAGTCCTCGGGGGACGGGGGCTGCGGGGAGGGCGGCGAGTCCTCGGGCGTCACCGGCGCCACCTGCCTCTACGCGGTGTACGACCCGGTGTCCGGGCACTGCGCCATGGCCAGCGCCGGCCATCCCGGCCCGGCCCTGGTCATGCCCGACGGGCGGGTGGAGTACCCCGAGCTGCCGATCGGGCTGCCGCTGGGCGTCGGCGGGATGCCCTTCGAGGCCGTGGAGCTGCGGCTGCCCGAGGCGACCCGGCTCGTGCTGTTCACCGACGGGCTGCTGGAGGACCGCGACCGGGACTTCGACACCGGCCTGGGCATGCTGACCGAGGCCCTGTCCCGGCCGGACCGCAGCCCCGACCAGGCCTGCGCCGACGTACTGGCCTCCCTGCTGTTCCCGTCGCCGAGCGATGACATCGCCCTGCTCATCGCCGACGCCCGGCGGCTCCCGGCCGACCGGATCGCGGAGTGGGAGGTGCTCCCGGACCCCTCGGACGTGTCCCGGGTCCGCCGGGCGGGCTCCGCGCAGCTCACCGACTGGGGGCTGGGGGACGTCACCTTCACCGCCGAGCTCATCCTCAGCGAGCTGATCACCAATGCCATCCGGTACGGGACCCCGCCGATCCGGGTCCGGCTGCTCCGCGACCGCACCCTGATCTGCGAGATCTCCGACGGCAGCAGCACCTCGCCGCACCTGCGCTACGCGGCCACGACCGACGAGGGCGGGCGCGGCCTGTTCCTCGTCGCCCAGTACGCGGAGCGCTGGGGCACCCGCTACACGGACCGCGGCAAGGTGATCTGGGCGGAGCTCCCCCTGACGGGCGCGGCCGAGCCGACGCCCCCGTCCGTCGTGGACCTGGAGGCCCTGGAGGACCTGGCCTGGTAGGCGGACGGCCGCTCGGAGCAGGGCGGACGGCCGCTCAGAGCCGGGCGGCCAGCCGGTCCTTCGCCTGCGGCCATTCGTCCGCCAGCAGGGAGAAGTACACGGTGTCGCGCCAGGTGCCGTCCTGGCGGCGGCGGTGGCGGCGCAGGACGCCTTCGCGCTGTGCGCCGAGGCGGGCGATCGCGGCCTGGGAGCGGGTGTTGAGGTGGTCCGTCTTGAGCTGGACCCGGCCCATGCCCAGGTCCTCGAAGGCGTGGGTGAGCAGGAGCAGTTTGGACTCGGTGTTGACGGCGCTGCGCCAGTGGGCGCGCCCGTACCAGGTCCAGCCGATCTCCAGGCGTTCGTTCTCCGCGTCGATGTCCATGTACGTGGTCCAGCCGACGGCCCGGCCGCTGTCGAGGTGGACGACGGCGAAGGGGACGTACGCGCCGCGCTCCGCGTCGGCCAGCAGGGCGTCGAGGGTGGCGCCCAGCTCCTCCGGGGTCCGCGGCGTGCCGCCCACCCACCGCCAGACCTCCTCGTCGCCGCCGCCGGCCGCGTACAGGTCGGGGAGGTGGCTCCGGGTCAGCGGCTCCAGGCGGACGTGGCGGCCGGTGAGGGTGATGGGGGACGGCGCTTTGGCAGACATGGGAGAGAAGATAGACCACCTCTGCACTAGACACAAAACATTATTGCACTAGTGCATTCATTCCTTCACGGTCCGGGCCAGCAGCACCGCCACGTCGTCCTGCGGGGCCTCCGGGAGGAGGCGTTCCAGGATCGCGTCGCACAGCGCCTCCAGCGGCTCCCCCGCACCCCTCAGGGCGCCCGCCAGCCCGGCCATCCCCTCGTCCAGGTCCCGTTCCCGGGACTCGATGAGGCCGTCCGTGTAGAGCACGAGGAGGCTGCCCGGGCCGAGCCGGACCTCCTCCGTGCGGAACTCCCGTCCGCCCGTGCCGAGCGGGGTCCCCGGCGGGCCGTCCAGGAAGGTCACGGCCCCGTCGGCCGCGACCACCGCCGGCGGCGGGTGGCCGGCCCGGGCGATGACGCAGGCGCCCGTCACCGGGTCGTGGACGGCGTAGACGCACGTGGCCATCTCGTCCTCGCCGAGGTCGGCCACCACCGCGTCCAGCGAGCGGAGCATCTGCTCCGGGGTCACCTGCTGCCGCGCCAGGGTCCGTACCGCGGTGCGCAGTTGGCCCATGACCGCGGCCGCGTGGATGCCGTGGCCCATCACGTCGCCGATGACCAGACCGGTCCGGCCGTCCGGCAGCTCGATCACGTCGAACCAGTCGCCGCCGACGTCGTGGTCACTGGCCGGCAGGTAGCGGCCGGTCAGCTCCAGTCCGGCGACCTCGGGCAGCGCGTTGTTGCTCAGACTGCGCTGCAGGGTAAGCGCGGCCGCGCGCTGGGTGGTGTACATCCGGGCGTTGTCGATGTTCAGGGCCGCCCGGGCCACCACCTCGTCGATGAGCTCGAAGTCCTCGTGGTCGAAGGGGTCGCGCCCGCGCACCCGGGTCACCACCACCACCCCGAGCACCTGCCCGCGGGCCACCAGCGGGACCATCCGGGCGCAGCCGAGGGTGGCCAGGTAGGCGCGGAGCGCGGCCGCGCGCGGATCCTTGATCAGGGCCGGGATGTCGGCCGTGAACAGGTTCATGGGCTGGCCCTCGGTGATGACCTGCTCGTAGGCGGTGTGCGCCGGGATCTGGAAGGTCTGCCCGGCGACCAGCTTGGAGGTGGGGGCGCCCGGGTCGGGGAAGAGGGCGGCCAGCCGGCGCAGGACGCCCCGGGTGGACGCGCCGGCCTCGTCCGGATCCAGCACGGCTTCCAGGAGCTGCACGTCGGCCGAGTCCGCGAGCCGCGGTACCAGCACCTCCACGATCTCCTGGGCCGTCTGCCCCAGGTCCAGCGTGGTGCCGATGCGGGTACCGGCCTCGGCGAGGAGGGCGAACCTGCTGCGCGCCCGCTCCGCCTCCGCCTGGGCGCGCTGCCCGTCGGTGATGTCGATGAGGGAGGCGATCAGGCCGAGCCGCCGCCCGGAGCCGTCCAGCAGCGGGGCGTAGGAGCAGGACCAGGTCCGGTCGTGGTCGGGGTCGGCGGGGGTGCGGCCGGTGCGGCGGACGTCCACGACGGCGGAGCCGCATTCCAGCACTTTGCCCATGAGCCGTTCGAGGTCGAGGGCGTTGACCCCGGGCACGACCTCGGTGAGCCGTTTGCCGACGTGCTCGGCGGCGGACACCCCGTTCATCCGGGCGAGGGCGTCGTTGACGCGCAGGAAGCGCAGGTCGGGGCCGAGGGTGCCGAGCCCGATCGGCGACTGGGTGAACAGGCTCTGCAGGGCGGCGAGCGAATCGCGCATCAGCAGGACCTCGGAGGTCTCCACGGCGATGAGCAGGGACCCGGTGCGCCCCTGCGGATCGGGGGCGGGCAGGATCCACATCTCCATCGGGACCTGGTGGCCGTCGCGGTGGCGCACCGGCAGCGTGCCGACGACCGTCTCCCCGGCCTGGACCCGGCAGGTCAGCTGGTCGGCGAGCTCGTGGTTGGCGTCGGGGACGAGCACGTCGGAGCCCGGCCGGCCGAGGATGTCCTCGGGGCGGTGGCCCAGCAGGTCCTGGGCCGCCAGCGACCACTCGACGACGATCCCGTCGGCGTCCTCCCGCCACAGGGCGATCGGCAGCAGCTCGCTCAGCACGCCCGCGTACCCGACAGCAGCCACCGGCTGGTCCGGTACCTCGCTCGTCTCCTGGTAGGTGTCCACTGCGCCGACCTCACCCCGGGGGGCCCTGTTCCTTCCGATTCACCCTAGCCGAGCCTTCGCCGACCGGCGCTGTGTCGGGCGGGTGTCCGGCTTCGGGTGGGCCCGGGGACCCGGACCGGGCCCCCGCGGCCGGTCCCCCTACTCCCAGTCGTCCCACGGCGGGTCGATGTCCTCGTCCTCCGGGCCGAAGAGCGACTCCCCCGTTCGCGGGGCAGCCGGCTGCGCCTGGGCGGGAACGGCGGCCCGGGCGGGGGCCGGGGCCGGGGCCGGGGTGGCCTCCGCCTGGGCCGGCGGGGACTCTGCGGCCGGGTCCCCCGCGGCCGGCTCGGGCCGGGCGCCGCCCAGGGTCTGCAGGATGCCCTCGGCGTACTTGGCGAGCTTCGCCTCGCCGACCCCGTTGACCGTGCCCAGCTCCGCGACCGTCCCGGGCAGCCGCGTCGCGATCTCCCGCAGCGTCGCGTCGTGGAAGACGACGTACGCGGGCACGCCCTGCTCCCGCGCGGTCTCGGCGCGCCACGCGCGGAGGGACTCGAACACGGGCACGGCGGCCGCCGGCAGGTCGACCGGTACCCGGCCGCCCTTCCCGGAGCGCGATCCGCCGGACTCCTTGCGGGACGAGCCGGCCGCCGGCGCCGTCTCCTTGCGCATCGGCACGCTCCGGCGGCCGCCCAGCACCTCGCCGCTGGCCTCGGTCAGCACCAGCGTGCCGTAGTCGCCCTCCACCGCCAGCAGTCCGAGCGCCAGCAGCTGCCGCACGACCCCGCGCCATTCGTTCGTGCCCAGGTCCGTGCCGATGCCGAAGACCGAGAGCCCGTCGTGGTCGAACTGGATGACCTTGGCCGTCTTCTTGCCCTGCAGGATGTCGATGATCTGTCCGGCGCCGAACTTCTGCCGGCGCTCCTTGGCCAGCCGCCACACCGTGGACAGCAGCTTCTGCGCCGCGACCGTCCCGTCCCAGGACTCGGCGGGCGTCAGGCAGGTGTCGCAGTTCCCGCAGTCCGGCGCACCGGTCTGCCCGAAGTAGGCCAGCAGCCGCGACCGGCGGCAGCCGACCGTCTCGCACAGCGCGAGCATCGACTCCAGGTGCCGGGCCAGCGCGCGGCGGTGCGCCTCGTCGCCCTCGGAGCCCTCGATCATCTTGCGCTGCTGCACCACGTCCTGGAGCCCGTACGCCAGCCAGGCCGTGGCCGGCTCCCCGTCGCGGCCGGCACGGCCGGTCTCCTGGTAGTAGCCCTCGACCGACTTGGGCAGGTCCAGGTGGGCCACGAAGCGCACGTCCGGCTTGTCGATGCCCATGCCGAACGCGATCGTGGCCACCACCACGACCCCGTCCTCCCGCAGGAACTTCGACTGGTTCGCCGCGCGCGTCCGGGAGTCCATGCCCGCGTGGTAGGGCACGGCGTCGATGCCCTGTTCGACCAGGGCGGCCGCCGTCTTCTCCACGGATGCCCGCGAGAGGCAGTACACGACCCCGGCGTCCCCGGGGTGCTCGGTGCGGATCAGCTCCAGCAGCTGCTTGACCGGGTTGTTCTTCGCCACGATCCGGTACTGGATGTTCGGCCGGTCGAAGCCGGCCACGAAGTGGCGGGCGTCCTCCAGGCCCAGGCGCGCCGCGATCTCGGCGTGCGTGGCCTCGGTGGCCGTCGCGGTCAGCGCGATCCGGGGCACCTTCGGCCACCGCTCGTGCAGCATGGACAGCGCGAGGTAGTCGGGCCGGAAGTCGTGGCCCCACTGGGCGACGCAGTGCGCCTCGTCGATGGCGAAGAGCGAGACGGTGCCCCGGTCCAGCAGCCGCTGCGTCCCCTCGGTGCGCAGCCGCTCGGGTGCCAGGTAGAGCAGGTCGAGCTCGCCGTCGAGGAAGGCCTGCTCGACCGCGCGCCGGTCGTCGGACAGCTGCGTCGAATTGAGGAAGCCGGCCCGGACCCCGAGCGCGTTGAGGGCGTCCACCTGGTCCTGCATCAGGGCGATCAGCGGGGAGATCACCACTCCGGTGCCCGCTCTGACCAGGGCCGGGATCTGGTAGCAGAGCGATTTGCCGCCGCCGGTCGGCATCAGCACCAGAGCGTCGCCGCCGCCGGCGACGTGCTCGATGATCTGCTGCTGCTCGCCGCGGAACGAGTCGTACCCGAAGACGCGGTGGAGCACCTGCTGTGCGTCGGGGATCTCGACGGCTGCTTCCGAAGGGGTCATCCCAGAAGCCTAGCGACCTCCTCGGACAGATCCGTCCGGATCCTCCGGGCCTGTGGACAACCCGGTCGTACGCAGCGGACGCCGCGGGCCCCGTGCGCGACGGCGCGGCCGGGCGCCCCGGCGGCCCGACCGGTGACACAGTAGGAGGCCTCCCGTATCCACGTAATCCACGTATCTCTGTCTCCCGGTCTCCCGGTCTCCGAGAGGAACACGCGATGTGGCAGCCCGACGGGTGGGACGTGCGCGTCCGCCTCGGCATCCTCACCCCGCACGCCGATGTCGGCCCCGAGTCGGAGCTGCGCGCCATGGCTCCGGCCGACGTGGGCCTGCACGCCGCCCGGGTGCCGTTCCACGCGATGGGGCACGGCGGCGCGATGGACCCCACCATTCCGCTCGCTCCCGTGCGCGCCTTCGCCGAGCCCCCGCACGTGGACGAGGCCGCCGGGCTGCTGGCGGCCGCCCCGGTGTCGGTGATCGCCTACGCCTTCACCAGCTCCGCCTACGTCATCGGCCCGCGCGGGGAGGGGTACATGCTGGACCGGCTGCGCGAGCGCACGCACGGGCTGCCCGTGGTCGCCACCTGCGCCGCCACCGTGGAGGCGCTGCGGGCGCTGGGGGCGGGCCGGCCCGCCCTCGTGGACCCGCCGTGGTTCGACGAGACGCTGAACGACCTGGGGCGGGGCTACTACGAGGACGCCGGGTTCGAGGTCCCGTACGCCGCCCCCTGCGGCCTCCCCAGCGGGCAGACCCTGATCGGGCCGCGGGCCCTGCACGACTGGGTGGCCGCGCACGTGCCCGACACGGCGGACGCGGTCGTGATCGGCGGCAACGGCTTCCGCGCGGTCGGGACGATCGCGGCCCTGGAGGCCACCCTGGGCCGCCCGGTCCTGACCGCGAACCAGGCCCTCCTGTGGGCGGCCCTGCGCGCGGCCGCCACGCCGACCACCCCCATCACGGAGTACGGCCGGCTGTTCGCGGCGCCCTGAAGGGCTCCGGGGCCTTCCCGGGCCCTCCCCCGACCTCCCGGCGGACCTCCCGGCGCCCTCCCGCCCGGGCGCCGGGAGCCGAGCCGAAATATGATGGGCCCCGGTCTTTCGCCCAGCGGAAGCAGAGGCACATGGGCATACCCCGGAGCGGTCAGTGACCCCGCGCCGCCCGGCCCGGCCCGCCAGCGCGGACCTGCTGAGCATGCTGGGCCGGCTCACCGCGCAGGCGCGGGAGGGCGCGGAGCTGCAGCAGGCCCGGGTGGAGCTGGCCGAGGCGCTGCAGCGCGAACTGCTCCCCGCTTCCCTGCCCGTGGCACCGGGGCTGAGGACCGCGGCCCGGTACGCGCCCGCCCGCCAGGGTCTGGAGATCGGCGGTGACTGGTACGACGGCTTCGAGGTGCCCGGAGGGGCCTTCGCCTTCTCCCTGGGCGACGTACAGGGGCACGACGTGGCGGCCACCGCCTTCATGGGGCAGGTCCGGGTCTGTCTGCGCGCCGTGGCGGCCGTCGTCCTCGATCCCGGCGAGGTGCTGAGCCGGGCGAACGAGGTGCTGCTCTCGATGGACAGCGAGCTGTTCGCGACCTGCAGCCTGCTCCGCTTCGACCCGCGGACGCGGGAGCTCCAGGCCGCCCGGGCCGGCCACGTCCCCACCGTGTGGGGCACCGTCGACGGCCGGTACGGCGTCACCGAGGACGCCG
Source organism: Streptomyces sp. TBY4 (assembly GCF_024213195.1). Taxonomy (GTDB): domain Bacteria; phylum Actinomycetota; class Actinomycetes; order Streptomycetales; family Streptomycetaceae; genus Streptomyces. Next base: position 769,060 of record NZ_JANAVF010000001.1, read on the forward strand.
GCGGTCCGCCGCTGGGCACGGTCCCGGGGGCCCGGTACCCGGTCACCCGCCGCGTGCTGACGGAGGCGGGCTCCATCGTCCTGGTCACCGACGGGGTGGTGGAGGGACCGTCGTTCCCGATCGACGAGGGACTGGAGCACGTGGCCCGGATCGTCGGGAAGTCGGCGGGGGGCGACCCCGACGAGCTGGCGGCCGAGGTGATGAAGGTGGCCGATTTCACCGGCCACGCCGACGACGCCGCCGTGCTCGTCCTCAGCCACGACGGGGCCCGGCCCCGCTGACCTCCCCCCAGCGGCTCTCCCCCGGCAACCGGCAACCGGCCCACGCGTGTCACGCCCCGCCGGGACGCCCGGGCCGTTGTCTGATGCAGTGGTGCGCACCGTGGAATGGCGACGTCCGACCGGAGCCCTGCTCCGGATCCTCGGGGTGGCCGTCGCCTACTACGCGACCGGCCGGCTGGGGCTGCTGTGGCAGGTGACCGTCGAGGGGAGCACCGTCACGCCCCTGTGGCCGCCCACCGGCATCGCTCTCGCCTGCCTGCTCTGGTTCGGGCCCCGGATCTGGCCGGGCATCACGCTCGGGACCTACCTCGCCATCGAGGGGCTCGGCGCGGTCAGCCTCCACGGACTCGGAATCATCGCGGGCAACACCCTCGCCCCGCTGTGCGCCTACGCGCTGCTGCGCCGCGCCGGCTTCCGCCCCGAAGTGGACCGGCTGCGGGACGGACTGGCACTGGTGTTCCTGGGCGGCCTGGTGCCGATGCTGATCAGCGCCACCGCCGGGACCTGGACGCTGATGCTCACCGGCGACCTGATGCCGGGGAACTTCTGGCCGGTGTGGTCGGCCTGGTGGGCCGGCGACACGATGGGCGTGCTCCTGGTGACCCCGCTGCTGCTGGTCCTGCCCCGGGCCCGGCTGACCCGGGACCCCTTCCGGGCGGCCGAGGCGGCGGCCCTGGCGGTCGCGGTCGCCGCCGTGACCCTCACCTTCACCCGCAGCTCCCTGTCCCTGCTCTTCCTCGTCTTCCCGCTGCTCATCTGGGCCGCGGTGCGCTTCCGGCTCCCCGGCAGCGCACCGTGCGCCCTGCTCGTGTCCGTCCTGGCGATCACAGCGGCGACGGACCGCGCCGGCCCCTTCGCCGGCCGCACCCTCCTCGAGGTCATGGTCAACCTCCAGGCGCTCAACGGGGCGTCCGCCCTGACCGCGCTGCTGCTGGCGGCCCTCGTCACCGAGCAGGACAACGTCCGCCTGAAGATCGAGGAGGTCTGCGAGGACCTGGCCGAGGTGGTGGCCCGTCTGGCCCCGCCGAAGGACTGATCGCAGGAACAGACGAGACGGCCTAGACCGGCAGGACCGCCCGGGGCCTGTCCGTCGGGTCGAGGACCGCCGCGATGCTCCGGGCGAGGCCGGGGATGCGGTGCGCCGGGATGCCCGCGATGTTGATCCGCCCCGAGGTGGTGCCGTAGACGGCGTACTGCCGGCGCAGCCGGAGCATCTGGTGCGGCGTGAGCGGCAGCATCGAGAACATCCCCTTCTGCCGTGCCAGCGACCGCGCCTGCTCCGCGCGGCCCAGCGCGCTCAAGTGGGCGGCCAGGTCGGCCCGGTTGGCCGTGATCCGGCCCCGCATGACGTCCAGTTCCGCCCGCCAGGCGGCCCGTAGGCCCTCGTCCTCCAGGATCGTGGTCACGACGGCCGCGCCGTGCTCGGGGGGCATGGAGTACAGCGTCCGGGCCGCGTTCTGCAGGGTGGTCTCGGCGTGCCGCACGGCCCGGTCCGAGGCGCCGAGGACGATCGCGCAGCCGACGCGGTCGCTGTAGAGGCCGAAGTTCTTCGAGCAGCTGACGGCGATCAGCATTTCCGGTACGCGCTCCGCCAGCATCCGGGTGGCCAGGAGGTCGGCCTCCAGGCCGTCGCCGAGCCCGTGGTAGGCGAGGTCGACGAAGGGCACCCAGCCGCCCCGTACGGCCGACTCGGCCAGTGCCTCCCAGTCCTCGGGGAGGGGGTCCACGCCCGTGGGGTTGTGGCAGCAGCCCTGGAGCAGGACGACGTCGTCCCGCCGGGCCTCGCGCAGCTCCCGCAGCACGCCGGCGGAGTCGAAGCCGCCCGCGGCGTCGCGCCAGCCGTAGGGGCGGACCTTCAGCCCGGCGGCCTCCAGGATGGGCCGGTGGTTGACGTAGGCCGGGTCGCTGACCCACACCGTGGTGCCGGGGCGGGTCCGGCAGATCAGGTCGGCCAGCAGCCGCAGGGCGCCGGAGCCCGCCACGGTCTGCACGGCCGCGGCCCTCCCGGACGGTCCGTCCGGTCCGGGGCCCAGGACCAGGTCCAGCAGGGCGCGGTTGAAGGCGGCGTTGCCGGAGAGCCCGCGGTACTCCTTGGACTCCGAGCGCTGTGCCAGGCGTATCTCGGCCTCGCGCACGGCGGCCATGACGGGCGTGGTTCCCGTCTCGTCGCGGTAGACGCCGAGGACGAGGTTCAGGCGTTCGGGCCGCTCGTCGGCGCCGAACTCGTAGGTCAGGTCCCACAGCGGGTCGGTGGGCGGCGGCGGAAGGAGCTCAAGCATCTGCGGGAACCTCGGGTCGTGGACGGCGGTTGGCGAGGACCACACCGGCGGTGATGAGGGGTACGCCGATGAGCACGGCGGGGGTCGGGGACTCGCCGAGGAGGGGGACGGCCAGCAGGACGACGGCGACGGGGCTGAGGCTGCCGACGACGGAGCTGCGCCCGGCGCCCAGCCTGCGGATGGCGAAGGCGTACAGCAGGCCGGCGCACAGCCCGACCCCCAGCCCCTGCACCACGAGGAACAGCAGGATGTCGCCGCCCGCGGCGTGCGCGAGGCCGGTGGGGAGCACCCCGGTCAGGACCAGGATCCCGATCACCGCGAAGGAGGGCAGGCACAGCAGTCCGATCGATCCGACGGGATCGAGGTCCACCTCGCGCAGGCCCACCGTGTACAGGGCCCAGAGCCCGCTGGCCACCAGGAGCGTGCCGGTGCCCTCGAGGACGTCCGCGTCCACGGGTACGACGTAGCGCCAGACGAGGGCGGCCACTCCGGCCGCGATCAGCGCGAGCCCGGCCGCCTGCGTCCCCCGGGGCATTCCGTGCCCCCGGCGGACCATGATCGCGGAGACGAACAGCGGGACCATGCCGGGGACGATCGAGCCGACGAAGGCCGCCGAGGTCAGGGCGCCGCCGTGCATCGCCGCCAGGAAGAAGGGCACCCCGGCACCGCAGATGATCTTCAGCGCGACGCCCGGCCGCACCGCGGCGATGCGGCGACGGCGCCGCCACAGGGCCGGGAGCAGGACGAGGAGGGGGACGCCGAAGCGCAGCAGGGCGGCGTCGGCGGGCAGGAGCGAGGAGGCGCTCAGGGCGCGGGCGCTGAGCGCGAAGGCCGCCCAGATGGCCACGGTCAGCACGAGGGCCAGCAGGCCCTCGGCCTGCTGGGAGAGCCCGAAGCGGCCGGGGTGTCCGGCCTTCGGGCCCGCCGCGTCGGGAGGCGCGGTCGCCGGGGTGGTGTTCGTCGCGACCAAGGAAATTGCTCCAGCCTCTGAGAGCGGACCGGTCCGGCCCGTTCCAGGGCAACGCTAGGCCTTCGGGCGGGGCAGCCGATTGCCAGTTCTGCCGCCCGGACATACGTTTGGGGCAGGATCTGCCAATAAACCGGGGAGTAACCGTGGACGCAGTCGATCTGCAGATCATCAGGGAACTGCAGGCCGACGGGCGCCTGTCCAACCAGGACCTCGCCGACCGCGTCCGGCTCTCCCCGTCCCCCTGCCTGCGCCGGGTGCGGCGCCTGGAGGAAGCGGGCCTCATCCGCGGTTACACCGCCATGGTCGACCAGGTGGCCTTCGGGCTCCCGGTCACCGTGTTCGTCCGGATCCGCCTCGAACGCCACACGGCGGAAGCGGTGCGGCTGTTCGAGGAGCACGTCGCGGTCATCGAGCACATCCAGGACTGCTATCTGATGGCGGGCAGCAGCGACTACCTGCTCCGGGTCGTCATCGAGGACCTGGAGGCCTACGAGGCCCTGGTGCGCCACCGGATCCACGCCATCCCCGGGATCGCCTCCATCGAGTCGAGCTTCGCCTTCGGCAGCGTCAAGCAGTCGAGGACGTACCCGGCTCCCAGCTCCGGCACGTCGAGGCGACCTGCTGCGGGTGGGTGAGCTGCGGGTAGTGCCCGGCCCCCTCGATCCCGGTCACCGGGTGGCCGACGGCCTCGGCCAGCGGGTCGGCCGACCCCACGACGATCCGGACCGGGACCTTCACCCGGTCCAGCAGCTCCCGCGAGCGGCGGCGCCCGGCGGCGTCGGCCCGCAGGGCGGCGACCACGCGGCGCGCCACTCCGCGACGGCCCAGGTCGGCCGCGGCGCTCTCCACCTCCGCCCCCTCGGGGACGCCGAGCCTCCGGGCCAGCCGGGCGGCGGACATGCGGCGCAGCACCGGCGCGGCCAGGGCCGAGCGGGCGAGCCGGGGGGCGGGCGCCTGCAGGAAGGCCGGGGAGACGAGCACGAGGCCGCTGACGCGGTCCGGGTGGTCGACGGCGTAGCGCAGCGCGGGTCCGCAGGCCAGGGAGTGCGCGACCAGTACGGGGCGGGTCCGCACCGGGCCCATCAGGTCGGCCAGCCACGCGTCCACCGGCCCGGCCGCGGCGGCCGAGCGGCCCAGGCCCGGCAGGTCGGGGGCGAGCACCGGGCCGGGGAGGTGGGCGGCCAGGGGCGCCCAGAGGTCCGCGTTCATCGGCAGTCCGTGCAGCAGGACGTGGCCGGGGGCGTGCCGTTCTCCGCTGACCCAGGTACGGCTTCCCGCCACGTCGGAGAAGCCGTACGGCTTCAGCCGGGGTGACGCGGCGCCGAACCGGGCGGCCACCAGCTCGTCGGCCCACCGGTGCAGGGCGTCGGCCACCGGGGGCATCTCCAGCCCGGCACCGGCCGCGAAGGCCCGGGCCGGGGCCGTCGGGTAGCGGTCGGTGGACAGGAAGGCCAGCGTCTCGGGATCGGCGCCGGTCAGCCTGCGCGGCAGGCGCCGCAGCAGAGCGGTGGGAATGCTCCGCCGGGGTGCCCGTACGCCGGTGTGGTCGGCGATCGCAGCGATCAGCGCGGGCAGGAGCGGGGTGTCGTCGTCGAGCACCCAGTAGTGCTCACCCGCGGGCGCCGCGGGGACCTCCGCGAGGAACCGTACGAAGTAGTCGACGGTGGTGACCGGCAGAAAGGTGTCGGGGCCTCCGGGCAGGGCGGGGAGCCGGCCGTTCCACAGGTCCTCGACGAGGGCGGCCAGGCCGATGTACTGGCCCGGTCCGATCACGGTGCTGGGGTTCACGATGGTCAGCGGTACGTCCAGCTCGCCCGCCCGGGCGCGCACCGCGAGGTCGCCCTCGTGCTTGGACGCCTCGTACGCTCCCAGCCCGGCGTAGTCGGGGGTGCCCCCGTCCCCGCTCACCCGGTATCCGCTGATGTGCACCAGCCGCCGCAGCGCGGGCAGTTCGGCGGCCCATTCGAGCACGTTGAGCGCCCCCGTGACGTTGGTCGCGCGCGCCTCGCGCACGCCGAGGCCGAAGGCGAAGCGGCCGGCGGCGTTGTAGACGTCGCGCACTTCGGGCAGGCCCGCGAGCGGTCTCGTGATGTCGGCGGCGACGATGCGCAGCCGGCCGGTGTCCACGCCCTGGGCGGCCAGCCAGGGGGTGAGGGTGTCGTTGCGTACGGCTGCCGCCACCCGCTGCCCCCGGGTGAGCAGTTCGGCGACGAGCGAGCGGCCGATGAAGCCGGTGGCGCCGAAGACGATCGCGTCTGCGTCCATGCGAACGAACTCCTAAAATAGATCGGTCTACATATTTTGAGGTCAAAAAGAAGCCCGCCTGTCGCGGCGGGCCGTGTCGGGTCAGCTCACGCCCAGCAGGGCGCCGACCTGACGGGAGACGCTCTCCAGCGGCCCCCTGCTGCGGTGCGCCCGGGCCAGCAGCAGCGCCCCCTCCACCAGGGCCAGGATGGTGACGGCCAGGTCGTCGGCGTCCGGACGGCCCGCCAGTCGGGCGCGCAGGGCCTCCTGCCACGAGGCGTAGACCTCCGAACACGCCTTCTGCAGCGGGTCGCTGGTGGCGGCCATCTCCAGTGCCACGGTGGCCACCGGGCACCCCTTGCGCCAGCCCGACTCCTCCAGCCGGTCACCCAGGTGCCGCAGCACCCCGTCGACGAACTCCGCCACGGACGGGCTGGACTCTGCCAGACCCCCCAGGGCGTCACCGATCATCCCTCCGGCCCGCCGGACGGACTCCCCCACCAACTGGTCCTTGCCGCCGGGGAAGTGGAAGTAGAGCGAGCCGCGGGGCGCCCCGCTGGCCGCGATCACCTGGTTGAGCCCTGCGCCGAAGTACCCGCCGGCCTCAACCAGTTCCTGCGTCGCATCCAGCAGCCGGTCGCGCGTCTCGACACCCTTCTGTCCCATGGGAGCCACACTAGACCGGTCTACATATTCGTTCAACCCTTGGCCTGGTCCGCCGCCGGCTTCTGGCCGGAGCGTGCCTTCTCCAGCAGCTCGGCGTACGGCGTCTGCGCGGTGTCGCCGCGCACTGCCGAGAGACCGTAACGGGTCTTGGCCTTTTCGTTCGCCAAGGGATTCTGGGGGTCGAACTCAATCCGATCGGCGGGCGGCGATACGATCACAACGACGCGCGGCCAATCGTCACTTGCCACCCTGAACACCGATATGCGCTGCCGGCCGCGAGTCACATTGAGGATTTCACTGCTGTTCGAGATCTCGGATTGATACATGTATTCGGAATTTTTGGGAATCTTCCCGTCCTTGACCACCCTCCACAGATCCCTTTCCGGCGTCCCGGACCGCTCATATTCAGGCGGAATCTTCATTCGATCCTTCCTGACCACGTACACCTCGGTCTGAGCCCTGAGGGCTTCATATTTCAGACCCTTCGAATCGCCCTTCGGGGCCTTGGGATCGCCCTTCTTCCGGCCCTCGGGATCGCTGATCTCAACGACCGTGTCCTGCACGACCTGCTCCCCCGGATTCAGCGCGCGGCCCACCGGTACGACGAATTCACCATGGTAGACAAGATCATCCTTGACCCCCTTGACCCCCTTGACGTCCTCTTCGTTGTTTGCGCGCACGCCATGAATCCAGTACTTGCTGTCGAGGATGTAGACGGGAACCTCACCCCCGTTCTTGACGAACATGCGAACCGTCACGTACAGCGGCCCGTCCTTCTTCCCCTCCTTCTCCAGACTCGACTCCCTGAATTCCGCTCCGCTCAGCACCAGCGGGGTCTTCACATACGGGAGGTAGATCTGCGAATACGCCAGATTGGCGCCGGCGAGCAGGCTGGAGACGATCGCCCCGATCGCGATCGTCTTCGGGTTGCGCAGGCCCTTCCACGCCCGGGATCTGATGAGTACGGCCAGGGCGGCCGAAGACCCGATGGTCAGGGCGATGCCGATCACGGTGTAACCGGTGAACCGCTCGCCGATCTGCAGCAGGAGGACCGCGATGCCGCAGAGGAGGGCGATCACGACTCCGGCCAGAACGACCACTCCCGAGTACCGCCACCGCCGCTTCCCCCAGTAGTCGACACAGAGCAGCGCGGCGAAAACCTCCAGCAGGGACACGACCAGGATGGTCACCCCCGCCACGCGTCCCCCGTAGGTCAGGGCGTCCCCACTGTCCGAAATCCCGATCCGGAACAGCGGACACGCGGTCGCCATCAGGCCGAGGAACATGAAGAAGCCGATGCCCCGCCGCTGCCATCCCCCTTTGTCCGGCCAGTCGGTGCTGCCCTTGCCGCCCCAATGGATGCTGTCGGGATCGAATACCAAGTGAGCACGTTTCAGAAGCATCCTTTCGACTTCCCAGGAGGACCAGGCCTTCCCGACGGCAATGCCGTCGACCTCGACCTTCCGCAAGCCGATGTCATCAGGCGCCCCCACGGTGACCACACGCGTGTTCGCCATGACACCAGCCTGCCCCTCCAGGCCTGACGTCGCCTCCGGAGCACAAGCGTGCGATCCGCACCCGCCGGGGTGCACGCGGCACGGAGCGGGGTGAACCTGGTGGTGACGTGTTGGTGCAGCTCGCCCCCGGAGGAGCCCCCATGCGCAGACGAATCCTCGGCTTCACCGCCGCCCTGGCCTTGGCCGTTCTCGGTACCTCGGCCCCGGGCGCGCAAGCTGCCGTCCCCGTTGTCACCGGACCGGAATGCGTACGGGAAACAGTGGATTACGGCAAGGGATCGGTGGAGTACGACTCGTCCACCGGCCTGTGGACCTGCATAGGCGGCAGGTACGACGGCGAACCCATCACCACGAGCTGAAGGCCGCCAGGCCTCGGCGGTGTTCCTCAGGCCCGCAGGAAGGCGAGGACCGCCAGGACCCGGCGGTGACCCTCGGTGTCCACCGGCAGGTCCAGCTTGCTGAAGATGTTGCCGATGTGCTTGTTCACGGCCGCTTCGCTGATGAACAGGTGTGCCGCGAGGCCTGCGTTGGTACGGCCCTCCGCGATCAGGCCGAGCACTTCGCGCTCCCGGGGGCTGAGCCGCTCCAAGGGGTCCTGGCGCAGCCGTACGAGCTGCTGGATCACCTCCGGGTCCACCACCGTCCCGCCGGCGGCGACCCGTTCGATCGCGGCCGTGAAGTCCGCCACCGCGCTCACCCGCTCCTTGAGGAGGTAGCCCACGCCGGCTCCGCCGCCCGAGTCCAACAGGCCCAGCGCGTACGAGCGTTCCACGTACTGACTGAGGACGAGCACGGGCAGGCCGGGGAACTCCTCGCGCAGCCCCACCGCCGCCCGCAGGCCGTCGTCGCCCATCGACGGCGGCATCCGCACATCGGTGACGATCAGGTCGGGCCGGTCGGCGCGTACGGCCGCGACGAGGGCGTCGGCGTCACCCACCGCCGCAACCACCTCGTGGCCGACCCGCCTGGGCCTGTTCACCACGGCCTTCGTCGTCGCCTCCATGCTGGTTCTGGCCACCGGCATGCGCCGCCGGGAGATCGGCCTGCTGCGCACCATCGGCGCCGGACCCGGGCAGATCCGCCGCATGATCCTCGGCGAGGCCGCCGTGGTCGGCGTACTCGGCTCGCTCGCCGGCTGCGCGGCCGGGATCGCCGCCGCCCCGCTGCTGCGCGGCATCCTCGACGGCCTGGACGTGGCCCCGCCGGACTCGGGCATCACGGTCTCCGCCTGGCCGCTGCTCACGGCCTGCGCGGTCGGTGTGGGCGTCAGCGTCATCGCAGCCTGGGCCGCCGGCCGCAAGGCCGCACGGGTGGCCCCGATCGAGGCCCTGCTCGACAGCCGGTCCGCCAACCAAGCGATGGGGCGCGGGCGTTGGATCGCCGGCCTGGTGGCCCTCGCCCTCGGTGCCGTGCTCGCCGCCGGGACCGCCCTCACCGGCGCCGACGACCGGATCAACCTGGCGCTCCTCGCCACCATGACCCTCATCGTGGCCGCCGCCCTGCTGACCCCCGTCCTCGTGGGCCCCGTAGGCCGCGCGCTGACCGCGCCGTTCCAGCGGTTCGGGTCGGCCGGGCCCGTCCTGATCCGGGCCGAGCTCGTCGCGGGCTCCCGCCGCGCCGCCTCCCTGGTGGCCCCCGTGATCGCCGCCGTCGGCTTCGCGGTCCTGCTCAGCGGGATCGTGGAGACGATGCGGGTGGCCTACCCGGCGGGCGAGGCCCTCAAGGTGGCGGGCCAGACGATCGTCACCCCGGCCGGCACCCCCGGCAACACCGACGAGGTCGCCGCGGCCAACCCGGTGGGCAAGGCCGCGCTGCCGACCCGCGCCTTCGTCGGGACGAGCTCCGGCAGGCCGACCGTCCTGGACGTCCTGGGCACCCGCGACCCGCGGTGGAACAGGCCGGGCGAGGCGGTGCTCGGCGAGCGGACCGCGAGGGAACTGGGCCTGGAGCGGGGCCGGGACGTCCCGGTACGGTTCGCCGACGGGGCGACCGTCACCCTGCGGATCGCCGAGGTCCTGCCCGACGACCCCGCCCGCGGCGATTTCGTGGTCCCCCGCGACCTGGTCCGTGCCCACGACCCGGCCGCGCTCACCGACGACATCTTCGTCCCGGCCGACGCCGAGGCCTCCGATGCGGTCCCCGGCACCGCCCTGCACGACGCGGCCGCGTACGCCCTCGCGGACTACGAAACCGACTCCGAGCTCACCGACAGCCTGGCCACCATGCTCATCGTCATCGCCGTCGGCTACAGCGTGATCGCCGTCGCCAACAGCATGGCCACGGCCGCCCACGGGCGGCGCCGCGATGTCGCGGTGATGAGGTCCGTCGGCGGCACCGTCCCCCAGCTGCTCCTCCTCTCGGTCGGCGAGACCGCGGTGGTGGTCGTCGTCGGCGCCGCCCTCGGCATCCTGGTGACCCTGCCCCCGCTGGCGGGCATGGCCTCCGGGCTCTCGCAGGCCACCTCGGCCGACGTGGGCCTGCACCTCGACACCGGAGCCGTCGCCGCGGCGGTCGCCGGCACACTGCTGGCGGCGGTCACGGCCGGGGTCGCGGTCACCTGGCGGACGCTGCGCGGGACGCCCTAGGCGCGGCGAGGGCGGCCGCGTCCTTCGTGGCGGGGAGGATGCGGCTCAGCAGCGGACCGGTGAGGGCGGTGGTCGTGACGGCCATGACCACCATCAGCGAGTACAGCTCGGCGTCGAGCACGCCGAGCTCCAACCCCACGCCGAGGACGACCAGTTCGGTGAGCCCGCGGGTGTTCAGCAGGGCGCCGAGCGCGGCCGCCCTGCGCCCGTCCAGCCCTCCGATGCGGGCGCCGGCGTAGGCGCCGAGGAACTTCCCGGTCACGGCCACGGTCAGGATGGCGGCCAGCTGCCCCAGGTCCGAGGCGCTCAGGCCGGAGAGGTCCACCTTCAGGCCGGACAGGACGAAGTACACGGGCAGCAGGAGCAGTCCGCAGAGCGGTTCGACCCGTTCCAGCACTCCGTCCCGGAGCTTTCCGTCCGTTCCCCGCGGCAGTACGGCACCGAACAGGAACGCGCCGAAGATGTAGTGCAGCCCGAGCCATTCGGTGAAGGCGGCCGAGACGAGGAGCCCGCCGAGCACGAGGGCGAGGAAGTTCCGGTTCCCGGCCCGGCCGCCCGGCCCGTCCCCCGGGACCCGGCGGGCCGCCCGGCGGAGCAGGGGCCGGACCGCGGTGACCATCAGCACCGCGTACGGCACCAGCAGCGTCAGCCACCAGTCGAAGCGCTCCCCCGTGGCGATCGCGACCACCACGGCGAGCAGCGTCCAGGCCAGCAGGTCGGTGATGGCGGCGCAGGCCAGGGCGGTGGCGCCGATCCGGGTGTGGGCCAGTCTGCGGTCGGCGATGATCCGCGCCAGGACGGGGAACGCCGTCACCGACATCGCGACCGCGAAGAACAGGACGAAGCCGGCGGAGGAGCCCTCGTGGTGCGGGGACAGCAGCGTCGCCGCCAGTACGGCGCCCAGCACCAGCGGCAGCACGGTCGAGCAGAGGGACGTCCACAGGGTGGCCCGTCCCCCGCCCCGCAGGATGCCGAGGTCGAGTTCGCTGCCGACGACGAACATGAAGAGCGCGACGCCCACTCCGGCCAGGGCGTTCAGCAGGGGCCGCACCTCGGCGGGGAAGATGAAGCCGGAGAGCCCGCTGCCGAACAGGGTGGGGCCCAGGAGCACGCCGGTGAGGATCTCACCGATCACCGCCGGCTGACCGAATCTGCGCGCCAGCGCTCCCATCGCCCGCGCCAGCCCCAGGATCACGGCGAGACCCAGGAAGAGGTGGACGGCCTGGGACTCGGTCACCGCCGGCCTCCGGACGGCGGGGGGACCGGAAAACCGATCATCACGAGGGCTCCGAGGCGCGGATGGTGCCCAGGAAGGGGCGCCAGGCGTGCTTCGGGTCGTTCTCCACCTCGTTGATGACCGCGCGCATGGCGGCCAGGGCCTTGGGGTGCTCCTCGTACATGTCGCCCTGGAGGAGCTGCAGTACGTCCAGGCGGTACTTCGGGTCCTGCACGAAGACGCCGAAGAGCAGGTTCAGCCGGTAGTAGATCGAGATGAACTCGTACCAGTTCCTGGTTCCGATCTTCTGCAGGCGGGCGTACTCGGCGAACTGGGCTGCGTCGTAGCGGTCGGCCTTGAACGCCGCGACGATGTCCTCGCACGCCAGCCGGGCCGTGTTCATGGCGATGCCCACGCCGCTGGAGAAGATGGGGTCGACGAACCGGGCCGCGTCCCCGACCATGACGTACCGGTCCCCGGTCACCCGGTCCATGGAGTAGCTGTAGTCGCCCTCGGCCTTGAACGGCCTTACCCGTTCGGACTTCTTCAGCTCTTCCGCGAGGTCCGGCCGGGTGCGGACGAACTCCCAGAAGAACTCCTCCCGGTCCTTGTTGAGTTCGCCGAAGTTCTTCTTCTGCGTCACCACCCCGATGCTCGTGATGGTGTCCGTGATCGGTATCTGCCAGACCCAGGTGTCGCTGATCGGAAGGAAGTGGACGTGGATGTTGTCGATTTCCTTGGGCGACTTGGCCAGCGCCTTCCGGTCGAGGCCCTCGAACCAGGTGTGGATGGCGTACTGGTTGAAGTGCTCGTCCGGCACCTTCAGCTTCTGCTGCCGGCCGAGGAACGTGTGGCGACCCGATGCGTCGACCACGACCCGTGAGGTGAAGTCCAGGGAGCGCGGCCCCATGCGGACGGTCACGGTCGCCCGGTCCGGGTCGTCGAAGTCGACCTTCTGCACCCGGACGTTCTGGAAGATCTTTGCGCCCGAAGACTCGGCGTTCTTGAGCAGGATGAGGTCGAACTTCCCGCGGTCGACGTGGTAGGTGAAGACCCGGTCGACCCCCTCCTGCGCACGCTCGCCGAAGGCGACCTCGGCATGGCCGTCGAAGTCCAGGCCGTCGAAGTCGAGCACCATGGTGGCCGCGCTGATCTCCTTGTACATCTGCGGGGTCGTCCACGAGGCGCCGTACTTCTTGGGGAAGCCGGCCGCCTCGATCTCCGGCATCGCCCCGGTCTCCAGCAGCACGCGCGTGGTGGCGGGGACCAGCGACTCACCGACGTGCGGCCGGGGGAAGATCTCGCTCTCGAACACCGCGACCGAGAGCCCCGCCTTGGCGAGGTAGGAAGCGGTGGTGGAGCCTGCCGGACCGCCCCCCACTACGATCACATCAAAATCCACGGTCATCCCTGACTCCTCTTCAACTGCTGTGGCCGAATACGCCACGGTCCGTCCTCGCTTTTGGCTCGAACGTGGCATCGCTCGTCAGTCAATCCACCGAACAGCAAGCAGCGCAAGGCTCTTAGTCGAAGGTGGTAGCGGCACTCGCCGGAAGTGTCACTGACTTCCCGTCAGGGTGGAATTTATATCGGGAATTGACGGCGCTTTGATGCGCCCCGGATATGAATGGGGTCCGGGGAACTCGCACCTGCGCCCCTGCACGGCCGGACGGCCCGGGCGGCCGGCCGGCCGTCCCCCGTGATGGGCCGGAGGGGGGAACGCGGGCCGTGTCGGACGGCCGGGAGCAGGTGGTGATCGCGGCCGTCCCTAGGTTGGCAGCCGCGGCCGGGGGCATCCGGCCGACGGGTCCCGGGGACCCCCGGACCCACGGTGCGCACACCCCGCGGGAGCGAAATCACCATGGCAATCCCCCTGATCAGGACGGCCGCCCGGCTAGGAATCTGCCTCGTCACGGCCCTCGCCGTCTGTCCACTGGTGCCGGCATCCGCCACGGCGGGGGCCCCGGCCGACGGCTCTCCGGACATCGTGGTCCCCAGGGACCATCCGACGATCCAGGCAGCCGTCGACGCCGCCTCCCCCGGTGACCGGATCAGCGTCCGGGCGGGCGTCTACCGCGAGCAGGTGGTGATCGGCAAGAACCTGTCGATCACCGGGGCCGGCGACGGGAAGACGACGATCCAGGCCCCGTCGACGCTGACCCCCGGCGAGGACGGCGGCAACGCGATCGTCGAGATCCACGAGGGCGCGTCCGTCTCGCTGTCGAAGCTCGCCGTCAGCGGGCCGGGCTCGGGCACCTGCGACAGCGGTGCGCTCGACACCGGCATCCGCGTCCTCGGGGGTGCGCGCCTCGACCTCGGCCACGCCTCCGTCACCCACATCACCGACACCCCGGCCGCGCCCTGCTTCCACAGCGGGGACGCCATCCTCATCGGTGACCTGCCGGTCGGCACCGGTTCGGCCACCATCCACGACACCCGGATCACCGGCTACCAGGGCGTGGGCGTGGTCGTCCTCAACGAGGGGTCCAGCGCCACCATCGAGCGCAGCACCGTCACCGGGCACCCGACCCTGTCGACCGACGGCATCGAGTTCGTGGGGGGCGCGGTCGGCCGCGTCACCCACAGCACCATCAGCGAGAACGAGTGCCGGGAGCCCGACACGGCATGCGGCCCCGACGTCTTCAACGAGTTCCAGCACGCCGGGATCGTCGGCGACGCCCCGGGCACCGTCCTGGAGCACAACCGCATCACCGGCAACCAGGTGGGCATCTACGTCGCCGGCACGGGGCTCACCATCGGCAACAACGACCTGCGGCGGAACTCGTACATCGGAATCGCCCTCCAGGACGGTTCGTTCACGCTCCGGAAGGACCGGATCACGGGCGGGACGCACGGTGTCGCGGTCATCGCGGCGACGACCGACACGGACGCGGTGCTCGACGGGGTGAAGATCACGCAGACCTCGGGCACGCCGGTACGGACCTTCGAGTGCTGCGGCTTCACCGCGACGGCGACCGTGAATCCGTAGCGGCTTCCCCGTCCTCCAGGCGGGCGGCGAGGCGGGTGAGGGCCGGCAGGGCCGTGCGGAGCGCCGCGCGGTCGGCGTCGGGCAGGGCCGCGAGCGCGTGCTCCAGGCGGCGTTCGTGGGCGCGGGTCCAGGCGGCCAGCCGCAGCCGGCCGGCGTCGGTGGCGCTGACGGCCGCGGCGCGCCGGTCCTCGCCGTCCACCTCGCGGCGGACCAGCCCGTTGCCGGCCATCGTCGCGACGAGTCCGCTCACCGTGGACTGGGCCAGACGCGTGCGGGCGGCGAGTTCGCTGACGCGGACCGGGGAGCGTTCGACACAGGCCTGGAGCAGTTCCACCTGGGCCATGGGGAGCTGCTCCCAGGGGTACTCCGTACGGATCGACGCGCGCAGGGCGCGGCGCAGCCGGGTGACGGCCGCCGTCAGCTCACGGGCTTCGGACGAGCCCCCGCCCGGCGGTGCCTGCGGGTCGTCCGGCACGCGCGGCGTGGGTGACATGCCGACCACGCTACTCGCGCTCCGCGCCGGGCGCGGTGGCTGCCGCGCCCCTCCCGGCCCCCGCGCCCCTCCGGGCTCCCGTGGCGGCCGTGACGGCCATGACGGCGGACGCGGCCAGCAGGATCAGCACCGCGAGGCGCCCGCCCCCGCCGCCCGTGTGCAGGGCCAGGGTGACGAGGGCGACGCCGATCGCGGTGCCGAGCCCGCGGGCGGTGTTGATCAGGCCGCCGCCGGTGCCGGGAGCGTCCTGCGGGACCGCCCGCATCACGAGGGCGTTGTTGGCGGGGGCGAACAGGCCCAGGCCGACGCCCAGCACGCCGAGCGCACAGGCGAGCGGTACGGGCGCGGGCGCCACGAGGAGCAGGCCGGCCAGGGCGCACCCGGACAGCGCCGCTCCGTACAGGCAGCGCGCCCGGTCGGTGACGGCGGCGGGCAGGGCCCGGTCGCCGCCCACCGCGCCGAGCGCGAACCCGGCGGGGAGGGCGGTCAGGGCCGTTCCGGCGACGAGCACACCGTGCCCGGACCCGAGGAGGAGTACGGGTACCAGCACCAGCGGACCGAACAGCACCAGGTATCCGCACAGCGCCGCCACGAGCCCGCCCCGGATCCCGGGAGTCTTCAGCAGCGCGGGGTCGAGCAGGGGTGCGGGGGCCCGCCGCTCCTGCCGGACGAGTGCGGCAGTGGCTGCGAGGGCGACCGCGCCGGCGGCCGGCCCGGTCCAGCCCGGCACGTGCAGCCCCGACAGGGAGCTGAGCGCGACCAGCAGGGCGGCGGTGGCGGTGGCCAGCCAGAGGACTCCGGCCCGGTCGAAGCGGCGCCGGGGGGCCCGGTCCCGGGTGCGCGGGAGCAGGTAGTGCCCGGCGGCCAGGGCGATCAGCCCGACGGGCACGTTGATCCAGTACGTCCAGCGCCAGCCGGGCCCGGCCACCAGGGCGGCCCCGACGGTGGGGCCGAGCGCGAGCCCGACGGCCTGGGCGGCGGCCTGGACGCCGAGTGCGGTGCGCAGCCGGGCGGGCGGCGTGCTGGTCTTCACCAGGGCCACGCTGTTGGCCTGGAGCATGGCCGCGCCCACCGCCTGCACCACCCGGAACCCGATGAGGGCGAGGAGGGTCGGGGCGAGGCCGCAGGCCGCCGAGGCGGCGGTGAAGAGCGCGAAGCCGTAGAGGTAGGAGAGTTTGCGGCCGTGGACGTCGGAGAGCCGGCCCACGGGCACCAGCAGGGCCACGAGCGTGAGCAGGTAGGCCAGCGAGACCCATTCGACGCCCGCGAGGGGAACCCCGAACTCGGCCCGGACCCCGGGATAGGTCATCGTCACGATGCTGGCGTCGAGCTGCCCCATGAAGGCGCCGAAGCACACGGTGGCCACGGCCGGCCGCCAGGCGCCGGTGCGCGAGCGCACCCAGGCGGGCCGGGCCCGTTCCCGTACGAGAAGGGCGGGCAGGGCGGACGCGGACGGGAACACCATGCGGGGGCTCCTTCCGTGCCCGGCGGCCCCCGTGTTCCGAGATTACATCGGACACCGAATTATCCGCCCGGAAGGAACCCGGAAAGAAAAGGAGGAAAGGCCCGGCCGGCGCGGGACGAAAGACCGGAACCCCTCTCCCGACAGGGCCGGCCGGGGAATCCCGAGCGGAATCCTTTACCGACTTTCCCGGGATTTTTATCTCCCTGTACTTAGCGCCGCCTTATTCGTTTTCCGTTTACCGGGGAGGCCGGTCCGGCCCGTCCTGCGAGCCTATGGTTCTGACGTACGCGCCCACTCCGCTCGCAGAGAATCGCAGAGACACGCCCTCATGGACTCCTCCACGACGCTCATCGCGATCACGATCGCGGTGGCCCTGCTCTTCGACTTCACCAACGGGTTCCACGACACGGCGAACGCCGTGGCCACCGCCATCGCCACCGGAGCGCTGCGCCCCAGAATCGCCGTGGCCATGTCCGCGGTCTGCAATCTCGCGGGTGCGTTCGTTTCGGTGGCGGTCGCCCGGACGATCTCGGGGGGCATCATCGACGAGCACGCCGGAATACGTCCGCACGTCATCCTCGCGGCCCTGGCGGGTGCCGTCCTGTGGAACCTGACGACCTGGCTGCTCGGCATTCCCAGCAGTTCCTCGCACGCCCTCGTCGGCGGACTGATCGGCGCCACCGTCGCCTCGGTGGGCCTCCAGGGGGTCGTGGCGACGGCCGTGATCGGCAAGATCCTCGTCCCGGCCGCGCTGTCGCCGCTGATCGGCGGCGCGGTGGCGTACGCGGCGACGCGGGCGGCCGGCCGGCTGCGCGGCCCGGAACGCGGCGGGAACGGCGGGAACGGCGCGGGAGCCGGTACGAAGAAGGGCGGCGGGCGCGGGGCGCGCGCCGGGCAGGTGGCCGCGGCGGCCCTGGTGTCCCTGGCGCACGGCACCGGCGACGGCCAGAAGACCATGGGCGTGATCACGCTGACGCTCATCACGGCGGGCTCCCTGCCCGCCGGGTCGGCGCCCCCGCTGTGGGTCATCGTGGCGGCGGGGCTCACGATGGCCCTGGGCACCTTCACGGGCGGCTGGCGCATCATCCGCACGCTCGGCACGGGTCTGACCCGGCTCGGCCCGCGCGAAGGCTGCCTGGCCCAGACGAGCGCGGCGGCCGTCCTGCTGACCACCTCCCACCTCGGCTTCGCGGTGTCCACCACGCACGCCGTCACCGGCAGCGTCGCGGGGGCCGGGCTCGCCGCTCCCGGCGGGGTGCTGAACCGCAGGACGGTGCGGTCCATGCTCACGTCCTGGGTCCTGACGCTGCCCGCCGCCGGGCTCGTCGCCGCGCTGGCCGTCCTCCTCACGGAGCAGGGGGCCTGGGGGCAGGACACCACGGCCGGTCTGCTGCTGTGCGCCACCGTCGCCTTCTGGGCCCGCTCCCGGCGCACGGCCGTCACCGCGCGCAGCGTCGCGCCGGTGCCGGCACCGGCGCCGACACCGGCCGCCGGCGTCGGCGCGAGCGCCTGAGCCCCGCTCCGCGACTCCTCACGTAAGGTCCCCAAAGTGAAGGTATCGGGCAGCTCGGTGGCAGCGCAGGGCCTGCGGTCCCGGATGACCGCCGGCTTCGGCGACGGAAGCATGGTCGTGCGCGCCGCGATCTCCGCGGGACTCGCCTGGTGGATCGCCTCCGTGCTGCTGCACTCCGACTCGGCCTCGCTCGCCCCCGCCGGCGCCATCCTGGCCACGCAGACCACGCCCTTCGCCACCGCGCGCAAGAGCCTCCAGCGGGCGGCGGGCATCCTGTTCGGCTTCCTGCTCGGCGTGGCGGCCACCGCGTCGATGGGGACGAACACGGTGAGCATCCTCCTCGTGGTCCTGGTCGGCATGTACGCGGGACGCGCGACGCACCTCGGTTCGCAGACGCACCAGATCGCACTCACCGCGGTGCTCGTGATGGGCGCCGCCACCACCTTCGGGTACGGGGCCTCCCGGCTGGAGGACAACGTCGTCGGCGTGCTCGTCGGCACCGTCGTGGGGCTCGCGCTGCCGGCCCCCGGTTTCACCCGCCGCGCCGGTGAGGAACTGGCCCGCCTGAACCGGCAGATGGCCGCGCTCCTGGCCGAGATCGCCCGCGGCCTGGCCGAGGACGACTGGGCCGCGCGCACCGGGGACTGGGTCCGGCGGGCCCGTTCCCTGTCCAAGGAGCTCGACGCGGTGCGCCAGGCCGTCCGGGAGGCCGAGGACGCGATCCGGTGGCGGCCGCGCGGCCGGGCCGCGCGACCCCGCCTGGACCGGCTCGGCGAAGCCACCCAGTGCCTGGACCACGTGGGCCACCAGGTCCGGGGGATCACCCGCGGCCTGTACAACCTGACCTTCCGCGAAGGCCGCCCGCCCGCGCTGCACTGGGCGCAGCACGAGGAATCCCTGCTGCCCCTGCATGCCGAGGCCCCCGCCGGGCTGGACGGGGTGCTGGCCGCGCTCGCCGCGATGCTGGGCGACCTGGCCGACGTACACGTGCGGGAGGGGGCCCCGCCGCCCGAGGTGCGGGCCCGCCTGGCGGAGCTGCTCGGCGAGGCCGAGACCGGCTTCCTGCGGACCGCGCTGGCGCAGTCCCCCGCCTACGCGGACTGGCGGGTCCTGTGCACCGCCGGGATCCTGGAGGACGCCCGGAAGATGCTCCACGAACTGGACCCCGCGATCGGGCCCCACAAAGCCGCCTTCGGGTAAGCAGCCCCCGCAGGTGCGGCTCCCGGGGGCTGCCTACCCCGTCTTCCCCCGCAGGTGGCGCCAGACCGCCTTGGCCGCGTTGTGGCCCGACATGCCGTGGACTCCGGGGCCGGGCGGGGTGGCCGAGGAGCACAGGAACACGGCCGGATGGGGCGTGTTGTACGGGGACAGGGTGAGCCTGGGGCGCAGCAGGAGCTGGAGCCCGGAGGCGGCCCCGCAGGCGATGTCGCCGCCGACGTAGTTGGGGTTGCGGGCGGCAAGCTGCGGCGGGCCGGCCGTGGCGCGGGCCAGCACCAGGTCCCGGAACCCGGGCGCGAAGCGCTCCAGTTGGCGTTCGACGGCTTCGGTGAGGTCGCCGTCCCAGCCCGCCGGGACGTGCCCGTAGACCCAGAAGGTGTGCTTCCCCTCGGGCGCCCGCCCGGGGTCGACCAGGCTGGGCTGGGCGGCGATGAGGAAGGGGGTGCGCGGGACCCGCCCGCTAGAGGCCAGCTGCAGGGCCGCGTCGATGTCGCGGGTGCGCGGACCGATCTGCACGGTGCCGGCCCGGCGCGGCTCCTCGGCGGTCCAGGGGACGGGGCCGTCCAGGGCGTAGTCCAGCTTGAAGACGGAGGCCCCGTAGCGGTAGCCGTCGTAGACCCGGCCCAGGCGTGCGATGCGGGCCAGCGCGGTCGGGGAGGTGTCGAAGACGTACGCCCGGGCCGGCGGCAGGTCGTCGAGCCGCTTGACCTCGAACCCGGTGTGGACCGTCCCCCCGAGGTCGCGCAGGTAGGCGGCGAGGGCGTCGGAGATCGACTGCGAGCCGCCGCGCGGCACCGGCCAGCCGTTCGCGTGCGCGGCGAGGGCGAAGACCAGGCCGACGGCGCTGGTCCCGATCCCGCCGAGCGGGGCGATGACGTGCGCGACGAGCCCGGCGAACAGGGCGCGGGCCCGGTCGTCGCGGAAGCGGCTCAGCAGCCAGGTGGAGGGCGGCAGCCCGGCCAGCCCGAAGCGGGCGAGGGTGAGCGGGTCACGGGGCAGCGCGGTGTCCGGCAGCGACATGAAGTCCCGGGCCAGGGTGTCCCACCGGCCGAGGAAGGGCTGCACCAGCCGCCGGTACGTGCCCGCGTCGCGGGGCCCGAAGGAGGCGGCCGTCTCCGCGACGGACCGGGCGAGCACGGCCGCGGTGCCGTCGTCGAAGGGGTGCGCCATGGGCAGCGGGGCGTGCAGCCACTCCAGCCCGTACCGCTTCAGGGGCATGGTGGAGAAGACGGGGGAACCGGCGCCCAGCGGGTGCACGGCCGAGCAGGGGTCGTGCCGGAAGCCGGGGAGGGTGAGCTCCTCGGTCCGGGCCCCGCCGCCGACGGTGTCCGCGGCTTCGAAGACGGCCACGGAGAAGCCGCGCCGGGCCAGTTCCACGGCGGCCGTCAGCCCGTTGGGCCCGGCCCCCACCACGACCGCATCGAGGATCGACGGCACTTGCGACTCCTTCGTCCGGCGGCGCCACCGCCCCCAGCGTATTGCGCCTGTCCATGGGCGGCTCCGCGATCCGCGCCCACTCCGTTCGCCCTGGGCTCAGCCGCGGCTGCGGCCGGCCTCCCGGCCGGGTCCCGGGGGCGGGCCGGGCCGCCTGCTCACGCGCCCCGCAGCAGCTCCCGGATGCGTACGGCCGTGGCCTCGTCCCGGCCGACCGCGAACGGCAGCGCGTTGTCCCGGTCCACCCGGAAGGGGACCCCGTCGACGGTGCTCTGGGAGCCGCCCGCCTCGGCGACGAGCAGCAGCCCGGCCGCGTGGTCCCAGGCCGAGGGCCAGTTGAAGGCCAGGCCGTCCATCTCTCCCCGGGCCACCTTCAGGTACTCCAGGCCCGCCGAACCGCAGGCCCGCGGGGCCACCCCGGGGATGTCCAGCCGTGCGAGGACGCGCCGCTCCTCCTCGGTGGTGTACAGCGGGTGGGCGGTCGCGACCCGCAGCTCGGCGCCGGGCTCGGGCGAACCGCTCTGGATCCGCTCGCCGTTGACGTACGCGCCCTGCCCGCGCACGGCGGTGGACATCTCCTCCAGCGCCGGGGCGAAGGTCCAGGAGGCCAGGAGCTCCCCGCGGTGCGCGAGCGCGACCAGGGTGCAGAACTCCGGCTCGCCGTGCACGAACTGCCGGGTCCCGTCCACGGGGTCCACGATCCACACCGGCGCGTCGGCGCGCAGCGCCCCGTACACCCCGGGATCCGCGTGGACCGCTTCCTCGCCCACCACGGCCGAGCCGGGCAGGAGCCGGGTGAGCGCGGCCGTCAGGTACTCCTCCGCCTTGCGGTCGGCATCGGTCACCAGGTCGTGCGGGCCGCTCTTCTGGTCCACCTCGTGGTCGGCGAGCTGGCGGAATCTCGGCATGATCTCGATCGCCGCCGCCTTGCGCACGGCTTCGTCGACGTCGGGCAGGTTCCGGGCGAGGAATTCATCGATCATGCCTCCAGCAAAGCACGCCCGGCTGACAAACCCCACCGCCGGACCCGTCGGGCGGCCGGCCCCCGGGTGGACCGCGGGTGAACGGACCGCCCGCCCGCGCCCGTGGACCGGCCCCCTCCGGGACTGGGCCGTCTCTTCCGGATTCTGCCGGGCCAGCCCGCGCCGCCCGGCAGAATCCGAAAGGGACGACCTAGTGCTCGTACGCCCCGTCCGACATGTGGAGGAACTGCGGGCCCTGCTCCCCCTGCAGGAACTGCGGGCCCTGCTCCCCGTACGTCTTGCCCTGCACCCGGTCCTGCGGCGCGACGCTGATGTGGTTGTCGGCGAAGGCCGGGCCCGCGCCCAGCCCGGCCAGGGCGAAGGCTGCGGTGGCGGCTATGGCGGCGGCTCTGACGTTCATGCTGGTCCCCCCGGGTCCGGCCGGCCCCTGGTCGGGCCGGCTCGGAACCAGGCTGTCAGGCCCGGCCGGAGTCCTGCAACAGCATCGGGACGATCCGCTCGGCGGACCCGGCGCCGAGGTCGCTCAGCGGGCCCCGGCGCCGAGCGCTTCCCGGAGCGAGCGCCCCGCCGTGCGGTGCCCGGCCGCCGCGGCCGGGTCCGTGCCCTCGAGCAGGGCCGCGATGCCCTCGTGGGCCAGCGCCTCCTCGTGCCGGTAGCCGAGCCCCGGGGCCAGCTCCAGCGTCCGCCGGTGCAGTCGCAGCGCCTCCTCGGGCAGTCCCGCGAGCCGGCAGGTCTCGGCGTAGCCGCCCAGGAAGCGGACCTTCCAGTGCTCCTCGAACAGCTCGTCCAGCAGCGCGAAGGCCTCCCGGTGGCCGGCCAGGGCCTCCTCGTACCGGCCCATCCGGCGCAGCCCGACGGCCAGGCAGTTCAGGGACCACGCCTCGTTGTTCACGTGCCCGTCCTCGCGGGACAGGGCCAGCGCCCGGTGCAGGTGCTCCGACGCCTCCTCGGGAGCCTCCTCGGCGATGGCCACGCCGAGGGTGATGCGGGCCGTCAGGGTGGGCGGCCAGGCGGGGTCCGGGTGGGACACCTCCAGCACCTCCCGGGCCCGGCGCGCCGCCTCCTCGCGGTCCCCCAGCTGGAGCAGCGCCCAGGCCTCCGAGGCGGCGGCGTGGGCCGCGCCCGTCGGCAGTCCGGCGTCCCCGTACAGCTTCCCGGCCAGCCGGAACAGTTCGAGCGGCTCCTCGGCGCTCCCCCGGTCCCAGCTCAGATAGCCGCGGCGCAGGGCCAGTTCGGCTTCGGAGCGGGTGTCCCCCGCCTGTGCGACCCGGAGTCCGGCGGCCTGGTAGGCGGCCTCGGCCTCGGCCATCCGGCCGGCGTTGTAGCGCGCGAAGCCCAGGTCGCTGTAGGCCTCGGCCAGGCGCAGCGGGTCGCCCAGGCGTTCGGCGGCGGCCAGCGAGCGCTCGAAGAGGTGGTTGAGGTGGGTCGTGCCGCAGCGCCTCGCGAAGTACGCCCGCAGGAACCGCGGCAGCTCGCACACGTGCACGTCCGCCCCGACGGCGACCGCCGTCTCGAAGGCGGCGATCATCGTCTCGTACTCCGAGGCGAGCCAGTTGCAGGCCGCGTTCTTGTCGGCGAAGCGCGGCAGTTCGGCCGGGGCCCGGCCCGCGGAGGGCGGCCGTCCCGGTGACAGGACCGGCATCGCGGCGTCGGCGGCGGCCGCCGCGTGCACGAAGTAGTCGAGGAAGCGGCCCAGCGCGCGCTCCCGCTCGGCCGGGGAGTCCTGCTGCGCCGAGGCGCCGCGCGCGTGCTGGTGCACCAGGTCGTGCAGCCGGTAGCGGCCCGCCGTCGGCTGCTGGACCAGGTGTGCGTCGACCAGGTCCTCCAGCATCTCCCGGGCACCGCGCAGCGGTACGTCCGCCAGGGCGGCGGCCGCGTACGCGTCGAAGGTGCCGCCGGGCAGCAGGCCCAGCATCCGGAACAACCGGGCCTGGGCCCGGTCCAGTTGCCGTACAGACATGGCGAAGGCGGTGTCGAACTCGCTCGCGCCCTCCGCCAGCCGCTCCACGAGGATGCCCACCGTCCAGCCCGGCCGGTGCCGCAGCCGGGCCGCGGCCAGCCGCAGGGCCAGCGGCAGGTGGCCGCACAGCCGCAACACCTCGGCGGCGGACTCCGGTTCGCGCCCGAGGCGGCCCCCGGGGCCGCCGGGGTCTCCGCTGGCCCGGGCGAGCAGTTCCGCGCTCTCCCCCGGGCTGAGCACGTCCAGCGACACGGGGGGCACCTCGTCCAGGCCGAGCAGCCGGTTGCGGCTCGTGATCAGGACGACGGAGTCACCGGCGCCGGGCAGCAGCGGGCGGACCTGGTCCGCGTCGACGGCGTTGTCGATGACCACGAGGGCGCGCCGGCCCGCGAGTTCCGCGCGCCAGCAGGCCGCCAGCTGTTCGAGGCCCTCCTGCGGGACCCGCTCGGAGGGAACGCCGAGTGCCCCGAGCAGCATCCGCAGCGCCGAGTCGGGATCGAGGGGCTGCCGGCCCTCGGTGAACCCGTGCAGGTCCACGTAGAGCTGGGCGTCCGGGTAGTCGGCGGCGAGCCGGTGCGCGGCGTGCACCGCGAGACAGGTCTTGCCCACGCCCGCCATGCCGTCGACGGCGACGCCGCGGTGGCTGTCCACTGCACCGAGCACCGCGGCGAGTTGCTCCTCGCGTCCGGTGAAGTCGGGTACGTCGCGCGGCAGATCGTTGCGGGGCTGCGGCTGGACCTGGCGGCTGGCCTTCGGGGGCGCCGGCAGGGTGCCGGAGGAGCCCCGCTCCCAGAGGGGGCGCAGCGGGCGGGGGTCGCGCTTGACCAGCTTGCAGAGGGCGACCACCGCGGGCCAGGGCGGCACGGTCTGGCCGCTGAGATAGCGCGAGAGCGAGGAGGAGCTGAGCCCCGCGTCCCTCGCGAGGGCCCGTACCCCGAGCCCCGAAAGCTCCTGGAGCCGTCGCAGCCGTGCGGCCAGCTCGTCCTGCGGGTCGGCCTCGGCCGTCCCCCGTTCCCTGTCCACGGTTCCCCCCGTATCCCTGTCCCGTCGCGCCCGAATTATCCCGGGGTCCGTCTGCGCTGGTCAAGGACGTTCCGCCTGTCCCACGGTGTCCCACGGCCATCGCCGCGGCGGGCCCCTGCGGCTGTTATGGAGTCACACCCCGAGGGGGGAACCGGAAACCCGGAGGAACGGGGGACCGGAAGAAGGAGAAACCCGAAAGAGGAGCACACCATGATGCAGTCCCGCATGCAGAACCCCGCCGTCGTCCTGTCCGGTGCGATGCAGCCCATCCAGGACCTCTTCAAGGCCGTCCACTCCGGTGGCCTGGACGGGCAGATCCTGGAGCTGGTGCACCTGCGGGTCAGCCAGATCAACGGGTGCAGCGCCTGCGTCGACAGCGGCGCCAAGACGGCCCGCAAGTCCGGGGTGAGCGACGAGCGGCTGGCCACGGTCGCCGTCTGGCGCGAGACCCCGTACTTCACGGAGGAGGAGCGGGCCGCCCTGCTGCTGGCCGAGGCCGCGACCCGGCTCGCCGACCGTCCCGACGCGGTGAGCGACGAGGTCTGGGACACGGCCGCCACCTACTTCGACGAGAAGCAGCTCGCCGCGATCGTCCTGATGATCGGCGTCACGAACCTGTTCAACCGGCTCAACGCCACGACCCGCCAGATCGCCGGCGCGTGGGGATGAACGGCGCGGACCGCCCCGCTTCCTAGTATGACAATCCAGCTCAATACGCCACTTCCCGGGAGGAAACCCGCCATGACGAACACCAGCCGGTCCACGAAGAGCACGTCCCCGAAGAGCACCGCCACGAAGAGCACGTCCCCGGAGACCACCTCCGAGAAGTTCTCGGACGACGAGATCGCCGCGATGAAGGAGCACGCCAAGGAGCTGAAGGCGTCCGCGCGCCGCGGATCCCGCGCCGACAAGGCGGCGGCGGAGGAGGCCGACGTGGTCGCGAAGATCGCCGAAATGCAGGAGTCCGACCGGGTCATGGCGGAGCGGGTCCACGCGATCGTCAAGGAGAACGCGCCCGGCCTCGCGCCGAAGCTCTGGTACGGGATGCCCTCGTACGCCCGGGACGGCAAGGTGGTCTGCTTCTTCCAGAGCGCGGAGAAGTTCAAGGCGCGCTACGCGACGCTCGGCTTCAGCGACCAGGCGCACCTCGACGAGGGCTCGATGTGGCCGACCTCCTACGCCCTGACCCGGCTGACGGCCGCGGACGAGGCGATGATCGCCACGCTCGTGAAGAACGCGGCACACTGAGACGTGGCCTGCCGACCGCCGGCGCAGGCACCGGAACGAGGAGAACGATCGACCGTGCTGAAGCCCCTTGTCCTCACGATCGGTTCGGATCTCCCGCCCGGTGCGCAGGCACCGTCGGACGCGCCCCCGCCGCCGGACGCGTCGACCACCGTGTGGCTGGTCGACACCGACGAGCAGGCCGGCGCGGCGGCCCGACTGGCTCCCGCGGTCCTGGACCCGGCCGAGCACCAGCGGGCGGCCGCCTTCAAGTACGAGGAGGACCGGAGCCGCTACGTCGCCTCCCACGTGGCGCTGCGGGTACTGCTCGGCTCCCGGCTCGGCCTTCCCCCGGGCCGGGTCTGCATCACCCGCGCACCGTGCCCCTCCTGCGGCGGCCCCCACGGACGGCCGGTGACCGGGGACGGGCCCGTCCACTTCTCCCTGTCGCACAGCGACCGGCTCGCGCTGATCGCGGTGGGCCCGGTGCCGGTGGGAGCCGACGTGGAGACGCTGGCCCCGGCATCGACGGTGACCGATATCGCCGGGCAGCTGCACCCCCGGGAGGCCGCGGAGCTGGCGGCCCTGGCCCCGGAGGAACGGCCCGCGGCCTTCGGCCGCGTCTGGGTCCGCAAGGAGGCGTACTTCAAGGGCCTGGGCATCGGCCTGGCCCGGGGCCTCGCCCTCGACTACGTGGGCACCGGCGACACCCCGCCGGGCGACGGCCTGCCGGGCTGGACCCTGACGGACGTGGCCGTCGCCCCGGGCTTCACCGCCGCCGTGGCGGTGTCGACGGACGGTCACCCCGGCCCCGTACGGGGGGCGTAGCCGGGCCGGGACGGGCGGACCGTCGCCCCGCTCCCTACCGCAGGAGGTTCAGTGCGACCCGTAGATCGTCGGCGGCCAGGGCGGTGAGGGGCGCCCGGGCCTGCGGGTCGTAGCCACGGGGGACGCCCTCGACGAGGACGATCAGGGCCAGGTAGGCGCGGTACATCGCGATGCGCCGGCGCTCGTCGGTCGTGAGCGGGGCCGCCGGGCGGTAGCCGGACAGGAAGGCCGGGTCCCCTGCGATGTCGCCGAAGAGCGCGGTGGACACGAGGTCGGCGAGCGGGTCGCCCCAGAAGGAGCGTTCTCCGTCGAGGACACCGGTGATCTCCAGCCTTCCGTCCCGCTCGGCGAGCAGGATGTTGCCCTCCCACAGGTCGAAGTGGACCAGCGAGGGAACCGTCACCTGGTCCAGCAGCCGCCCCCGAGTGCGGACGAGGCCGAGGACCTCGTCGGGGTCGACGGGCAGCGGGGGCCCGAACCGCCGGGCGTCCGCGCAGACATCGGCCAGCATGCCGTCGAAGGCGGCCCGCCAGCCCGTCGCGGCGCCGGCCGGCGGATTCCCGTACGGGTAGCCGAAGGAGGAACCCCGGATCCGGTGGAGCCCGCGCAGGAGACGGCCCAGGTCGGCGCGGAGCCTGGCGTGGTCCTCGGCGCCGATCCGGGGGCGCAGCCGCTCCCAGGTTTCGCCCTCCAGGTGGGTCATCAGGAGGTAGTCGCCGTCGATCGCGGTCCGGTCGGAGCCGGCCGCCAGGATCCCGGGCACGGGCAGACCGGGCACGGCCGCCGCACGGCGGTAGAACTCCGCTTCCGTGCGCATCAGGGCGTTCTCGTAGGTCATGAGGGGAGTACCGGCGGGTGGCGCCACCTTGAGCACGGCCGCCTCCTCTTCCGTGGCGGGCGGCGCGGCCAGCGTGAGCAGGTGGACGGAGTTGAAGGTGCCGCCCGTCAGCTCCCGGCTGGTCAGCACCCTGGTCCCGGGGCCACGGGCATGGGCGACAACTCCCGCGATCTGCTCGTCGGTCAGCGTCCGCTTCATCGCGCGTCCTCCGGTCGGTGGGCTGTCGGCGGTCCTCCGCGGCCGGCGGAGCAGCGGCAGGCGGTTCCGTGGCGGGCGGGCCGGGACGAGCGCGAGAGGGCGGGGAGGAAGTCGGGAGAGCGCTCTCCGCTGGCCGGAACCTAGTGCCCGTTCCCGGCCGGAGTCAAGGAATCTGCGGTCAACTCACCTGCCGGAGCGGCGGGTTTCCTCAGCGGAAGGGCCGCCACCGCGCACCCACCCCCGGCCGGATTCCGCGATGTTGGCTCAAGGCGTTCCCTCACGGGGTGGCCTCGGCTAGCTTCTGTCCTCAACTCCCCCACCCCCCTCACATTCCCCATCCCAGCTCCGGGCGGATCGTTATGAGTCGTTCCATCGCGTTGCGCGATGTCAGCAAGAGATACGGGCCGGGCTCCCTCGCCGTCGAGCGCGTCTCCCTCACCGTCGAGCCGGGCGAGTTCCTGGTTCTGCTGGGGCCTTCGGGCTGCGGCAAGTCCACCGTCCTGCGGATGATCGCGGGCCTGGAGGACATCACCGAGGGCGAGTTGCTGCTCGACGGCGAGTACGCCAACCACATGCCGCCGAGCGAGCGGGACATCGCGATGGTGTTCCAGAGCTTCGCGCTGTATCCGAACATGACGGGTCGCGGCAACATCGGCTTCCCGCTGAAGCTCCGTGATCCCCGCGCGGATCACGAGCCGCAGGTGGAGGCCACGGCCCGGATGCTCGGCATCGAGGACCTCCTCGACCGCTTCCCCGGGCAGCTCTCCGGCGGCGAGCGCCAGCGGGTCGCGATGGGCCGGGCCATCTCCCGCCGCCCGTCGGTGTTCCTGATGGACGAGCCGCTCTCCAGCCTGGATTCGAAGCTGCGCGGCCACCTGCGGGCCGAGATCGCCCGACTGACCTCCGAACTGGGCGTCACCACGGTCTACGTCACGCACGACCAGTCCGAGGCCATGTCCCTCGGCCACCGGGTGGCGGTGATGCGCGGCGGTGTCCTCCAGCAGGTCAGCTCGCCGCGGGACACCTACGCCCTCCCGGCGAACGTGTTCGTGGCCGCGTTCATCGGGACGCCCCGGATCAGCCTGCTCCAGGCCGTCGTGCACGCGCCGCTGGGATCCGGCATGTGGATCGATCTGGGGCGGCACCGGCTCGCGCTCCCCCAACCCCTCAGCGCAGACCACCAGTTGCTCCGGATCCAGCAGGGGCGTCCGGTCATCGTCGGGCTGCGGTCGGAGGCGGTCAGGATCGCCCCGCCGAGCCAGGCGCGGCCGGGCGAGGTGGCCATGACGGGCATCGTCGAGCACGTCGAGTACCAGGGGCACGAGGCGCTGGTCCACGTGGACACGGGCTCGCGCCCCGCGGTGGTGGCGGATCTGGAGTCGGCGCGGCATCCGGCCGCTCCCCGGCGCGGTCTCCGGCGGCAGAAGAGCAGCGGCCTGGGCCGGTTGAGGAAGCGGGCCCAGGAGCGGCTGTCCGGGTCGGTTGCGGTGCTGGACGCGCCGCCGGAATCCGTCCCGGGGCCGGCCGCGGGCGGCGCCGCGGAACGGCTGGGGGCGGTGCGCAGCGACCTCGTGGTGCGCACGGGACCGCACGTCCGGGTGCGGGTGGGGGCCCAGATCCCGCTGCTGGTGGATCTGGGGCAGCTGTACGTGTTCGATCACGCGGGGCGCCGGGTGTCCCCGGCCGGGGACGGGGTCACCCTTCTGGAGCGGTAGCACCGTGGCGCCGGCCGGCG
Organism: Streptomyces sp. TBY4; assembly: GCF_024213195.1. Classification (GTDB taxonomy): domain Bacteria; phylum Actinomycetota; class Actinomycetes; order Streptomycetales; family Streptomycetaceae; genus Streptomyces. Next base: position 798,719 of record NZ_JANAVF010000001.1, read on the forward strand.
GCCCACCTCGCGCGCTGCGGCGCCGCGGGGTGGGCCGGGGGCTCAGTGCGCCGCCCGCTCCTGCAGCGTGGTGCGCCAGGCGGGGAGCGGCTCCTCGCGCTCGGGTTCGGCGCGGTGGCCGCCGCGGGCGAAGAAGTCGGCGAGCGGGAGGATGCCCGCGCCGACGGTGACCGCGTCGGGGCCGAAGGTGCCCAGGTCGATGCGGACGCTGGAGGCCGGGTACGACAGGGCGTAGGAGGTGGCGTAGGACCGTACGGAGTCCAGGAAGCGGGTGCCGAGCTGCAGGCCGGCCCAGCCGCCGACGAGGATGCGTTCGGGCTGGAAGAGGTTGATGAGGTCGGAGAAGCCGGCGCCGAGGTACTCGGCGGTCTCCTCCAGGACGGCCAGGGCCGTCGCGTCGGGCAGCGCGGTGGCTCCGTCGGCGTCCGGTGAGGGGTAGGCGGCGGCGAGCATCGCGGTGAGGGCGGTCTCCTCGTCGGCGTCGGCGGGCGGGCGTCCGCCGGCCTCGGCCCAGCGTTCCAGGAGGGCTTCGGCCCCCGCGTACGCCTCCAGGCAGCCCTGGGCGCCGCAGCGGCAGCGGCGTCCGCGGACCCGTACGGTCAGGTGGCCCCACTCGATGGCGCGGCCGGTGCGGGTGTCGTCGCTGACCACGCAGGCGCCGACGCCGGAGCCGAAGAGCACGACGACGGCGTTGTGCGCCCCGCGTCCGGCGCCGAACCACATTTCGGCCTGTCCGAGGGTTTTGGCCCCGTTGTCGATGTAGTACGGGACGGTTTCGGGCAGCAGTCGGGAGTCGCGCAGCATGCGTTCGAGGGGGACCGCGTCCCAGCCGATGGTCTGACCGTGGACGACGGCGCCGTCCGCGTTCCTGGCGACGATGCCGGGCACGCCGATGCCGACGCCGAGGAGCCGCTCGGGCGCGATGCCGGCCAGGTGCAGGACTTCGGCGATGCCCTCGCGCAGGTGCCGTACGACGACCGCGACGTCGTAGCGGTCGATGCGGCGGGGCCCGGCCGCCGCCTCCAGGGGGCGTTCGACGCGGGCGAGCTCGGTCAGGGTCAGGTCGAAGAGCTCTATGCGGATCCGGGTCTCGCCGACGTCCACGCCGATCATGTAGCCGCTCTCGGGGCTGACGCGGAGCAGGGTCCGGGGGCGTCCGCCGGCGGATTCGACGCTGCCGGCTTCCTCCACCAGGCCGTCGCCGACCAGCTCCGCGACCACGTTGCTGATCGATCCGGAACTGAGGCCCGTGGCGGGGCCCAGCGAGAAGCGGCTCAGGGGACCGTCGAAATACAACCGTTGCAGAACGGCGGTCCGGTTCTCCCGCCGCAGGTCACGCACTGTTCGGCCGCTACGTACTCGCACTCTGTCCCCTGACTTCGTTGCCCATAACTGCAAGATACCTGCGTGAACGCTCTTGACGAGTCCTTCGCTTGAGGTTTAACTCACATCCTAAATTAAGCCATGTGGTTTTGGGGGCCGACCGCGGAACGTCCGCCCCCCACCCCGCAGTCGGCATCCCGTTCCTTCCTGAAAGGCCCATGGAGCCATGCGCAGAATCAGAGTCGCAGCGGTAGGCGCCGTCACCCTCTCCCTCGTCCTCGGGGCGGCCGCCTGTGGTGGTGGCGGCTCCACCGACGGGAGCGGGTCCAACGAGCAGCCGAAGACGCTGACCTACTGGGCCTCCAACCAGGGATCGAGCCTCGAGGTCGACAAGCAGGTCCTCCAGCCGGAGCTCGACAAGTTCGAGAAGCAGACGGGCATCAAGGTCAAGCTCGAGGTCGTGCCGTGGGGCGACCTCCTCAACCGCATCCTGACCGCGACCACCTCCGGCCAGGGCCCCGACGTCCTGAACATCGGCAACACCTGGAGCGCCTCACTCCAGGCCAGCGGCGCGCTGCTGCCGTGGGACGCCAAGAACTTCGAGAAGATCGGCGGCAAGGACCGCTTCGTGGAGTCGGCGCTCGGCTCCACCGGGGTCAAGGGCCAGGACCCGGCGGCCGTCCCGCTGTACTCCATGGCCTACGCCCTCTACTACAACAAGAAGGCCTTCGCCGACGCGGGCGTCGCCAAGCCGCCGACCACCTGGGACGAGGTGATCGCCACCGGCAAGCAGCTGACCAAGGACGGCAAGGCCGGACTCGGCGTCGAGGGCTCCAACCTCTCCAACAACATCCACCAGGTCTTCGTCCTGGGCAAGCAGCACGGCGCGGACTTCTTCACTGCGGACGGCAAGGCCGACTTCACCTCCGACGGCGCGGTCAAGGCCGTCAAGCAGTACGTCGACCTGATGGCCGACGCACAGATCGTCGCCAAGGGCAACGCCGAGTACTCCCAGAACCAGTCGCTGAGCGACTTCGCCAAGGGCAAGACCGCGATGGTGCTGTGGCAGACCGCCTCGGCCACCTTCGCCGCGCAGGGCATGAAGGAGGACGAGTGGGGCGTGGTCCCCGCACCCGTGCAGTCCGGCACCCCGGGCACGGGCACGTCCACCAACTCGATGGTCGCCGGCATCAACATGGCCGTCTTCAAGAACACCAAGAACATCGACGGCGCCACGAAGTTCGTGAACTTCATGACCGGTGACGAGGAGCAGAAGATCCTCAACAAGGCCTACGGCTCCATCCCGCCGGTGAAGTCCGCCCAGACCGACCCCGCCTTCAACACCCCCGGCCTGGCCGTCCTGCGCGACACGCTCGCCAAGAGCGCCTCCGCCCTCCCGCAGGTCCCCGAGGAGTCGCAGTTCGAGACCGTGGTCGGCACCGCGGTCAAGGAGCTCTTCGCCGACGCGGCGGCCGGCCGGCCGGTCACCGTGGAGTCGGTGAAGGCCAAGCTCGAGAAGGCCCAGCAGCAGATGCCCAAGAAGTAGGCACGGACACCTCATGACCACCACCGCACCCCCTCGTACGGGCAGGCGGACGGTACGGAAGAACCACCCCGGAGCGGCGCCCCGCACCCGCCGCTCCGGGCGGCTCCGCCGCATCTCCCTGCCGTACCTGCTCCTGCTCCCCGCCCTGGTCCTGGAGCTCCTGGTCCACCTGATCCCGATGGTCATCGGCATCGTGGTCAGCTTCAAGGAGCTCACCCAGTTCTACCTCCGCGACTGGGGCAACGCACCCTGGTCCGGCCTGGACAACTACTCCCTGACCGTCGACTTCGACGCACCGGTCGGCGAGGCACTGCTGAGCTCCTTCTTCACCACGTGCCTGTTCACCTTCTTCTCCGTGGGACTGTGCTGGCTGATCGGCACGGCCGCCGCGATCTTCATGCAGGAGACGTTCAAGGGCCGGGGCATCCTGCGCACCATCTTCCTGGTGCCGTACGCACTGCCCGTCTACGCCGCCGTCATCACCTGGGCCTTCATGTTCCAGCGCGACAACGGCCTGGTGAACCACGTCATCCACGACCAGCTCGGGCTCACCGACAGCCCGCCGTTCTGGCTCATCGGCGACAACGCCTTCGTCACCCTGCTGGTCGTCTCGGTCTGGAAGGGCTGGCCCTTCGCCTTCCTCATCATGATGGCCGGCCTGCAGAACATCCCCCGCGAGATCTACGAGGCCGCGGCCCTGGACGGAGCGGGCGTCTGGCAGCAGATCCGCCGGATCACGCTCCCCTCGCTGCGCCCGGTCAACCAGGTCCTGATCCTGGTGCTGTTCCTGTGGACGTTCAACGACTTCAACACGCCGTTCGTCCTGTTCGGGAAATCGGCGCCGGCTTCGGCCGACCTGATCTCCATCCACATCTACCAGTCCTCGTTCCAGACATGGAACTTCGGCACCGGTTCCGCGATGTCGGTCCTGCTGCTGCTGTTCCTGCTCGTGGTGACCGGCCTCTACCTCCTGCTCACCTCCCGAGGAAGGAGCGCCACCGATGCCTAAGCACACTCAGGCGGTGCAGTCCCGGTCCTCCCGGTCGCCGATGGCGCCCCCCAAGTCGTTCCTCGTGAGCCGGCTGGTCTTCCTGACGCTCCTCACCGGGTTCGTCCTGCTGCCCGTGTACGTCATGATCTCCAGCTCGCTCAAACCGCTGCAGGACGTGTCGGGGAAGTTCCAGTGGATCCCCTCGGGCCTGACCATCCAGCCGTACTTCGACATCTGGAAGACCGTCCCCCTCGGCGACTACTTCATGAACTCGCTGATCGTGGCCGGTGCGGCGACCGTCTTCTCCGTGGTCATCGCGATCTTCGCGGCCTACGCCGTCAGCCGCTACTCCTTCCGCGGCAAGCGGGTCTTCACCGTCACGGTGCTGTCGACGCAGATGTTCCCCGGCATCCTCTTCCTGCTGCCGCTGTTCCTCATCTACGTCAACATCGGAAACGCCACCGGGATCGCGCTGTTCGGCTCGCGGGCCGGGCTGATCCTCACCTACCTGACGTTCTCGCTGCCGTTCTCGATCTGGATGCTGATCGGATACTTCGACTCGGTCCCCCGGGACCTCGACGAGGCCGCCAAGGTCGACGGCTGCGGACCGCTCGGCGCCCTCTTCCGCGTCATCGTGCCCGCCGCGATCCCCGGCATCGTCGCCGTCGCCGTGTACGCCTTCATGACGGCCTGGGGCGAAGTGCTGTTCGCCTCGGTGATGACCAACGACGCGACCCGCACCCTCGCGGTGGGGCTGCAGGGGTACTCGACCCAGAACGACGTGTACTGGAACCAGGTCATGGCCGCCTCGCTCGTCGTGAGCCTGCCCGTCGTCGGCGGCTTCCTCCTCCTCCAGCGCTACCTCGTCACCGGGCTGACCGCCGGCGCGGTCAAGTAGCCCCTCCTCCCATGACTTGTGAAAGGTCTGCTGTGTCCGATTCCCTTGACCTCGGCGCCTTCCCCCAGGACTTCGCCTGGGGCACGGCAACTTCCGCGTACCAGATCGAAGGAGCCGTCAAGGAGGACGGCCGCGGGCCGTCCATCTGGGACACCTTCTCCCATACCCCCGGCAAGGTCGACAACGGCGACACCGGTGACGAGGCCTGCGACCACTACCACCGGTGGCCCGAGGACATCGACCTGATGAAGCGGCTGGGGACGAACGCCTACCGCATGTCGATCGCCTGGCCGCGCATCGTCCCCGACGGCTCCGGACCGGTCAACGCCCGGGGTCTCGACTTCTACGACAAGGTCGTCGACGGGCTCCTGGAAGCCGGCATCACCCCCTCGGTGACCCTCTACCACTGGGACCTCCCGCAGGCCCTGCAGGACCGCGGCGGCTGGACCGTCCGCGAGACCGCCGAACACCTGGCCGCCTACACCACCGCCGTCGCGGAGCGGCTCGGTGACCGCGTCACGCAGTGGGCCACCCTCAACGAACCGCTCTGCTCGGGCTGGATCGGCCACCTGGAAGGCCGCATGGCCCCCGGCCTGACCGACCTGACCGCAGCCGTCCGCGCCTCCTACCACCTGCTGCTGGGCCACGGCCTGGCAACGCAGGCCCTCCGTGCCGCAGCACCCGGCGCGCAGATCGGCCTCGTCACCAACCACTCCACGGTGGTCCCCGCCTCGGACGACCCCGAGGACGTCGCCGCCGCCGTCCGCATGGACGGGCACACCAACCGCTGGTGGCTCGACCCCGTCTACGGACGCGGCTTCCCCACCGACATGCGGGAGCTGTACGGAGTCGAGCTCCCCGAGCGCCCGGGGGACCTGGAGACCATCGCCGCGCCCCTCGACTGGCACGGCCTCAACTACTACTTCCCCGCCACGGTCGCCGACGACGCCCGGGGGCCGGTCCCCTTCGCCCGCGAGGTCCGCCTCCCGGACGTCCCGCGCACCGGACTGGACTGGCAGATCGACGCCGCCGGAATCGAATCCCTGCTGCTGCGCCTCACCAACGACTACGGCGTGCGCAAGCTCTACGTCACCGAGAACGGCTCCGCCTTCCCCGACACCGTCGGCCCCGACGGGGCGGTCGACGACCCCGAGCGCACGTCCTACCTGGAGCAGCACCTCGCGGCCTGCGCCCGGGCCGTCCGCCAAGGCGCACCGCTGGCCGGCTACTACGCCTGGTCCCTGCTGGACAACTTCGAGTGGGCCTACGGCTACGACAAGCGCTTCGGCCTGGTCCACGTCGACTACGCGACCCAGAAGCGCACGCTGAAGACCAGCGGCCACCGCTACGCGGACATCGTCGCCGCCCACGGCCGCCTCCACGCGTAACCCGCGCGGTCCGTGCCCGTACGGAACGCCCGGCCGGGATCCCCGGCCGGGCGTCTCGGCGTACCCCCGGGGTCAGCCAGGGGCCAGGAGGCAGAACTCGTTGCCCTCCGGGTCGGCCAGGACCGTCCACGAGATCAAGGACCGGTCGACACCGGGGTCGGTGGCGCCCAGGGCGCGCAGCCGGGCCTCCTCCGCCGCCGGATCGTCACCGGGGTAGGGGCGGACGTCGAGGTGGACGCGGTTCCACCCGCTCTTGGTGTCGGGGGTGCGGACGAACTCCAGGTAGGGGCCGACTCCTTCGGCGGACCTCATGGACGCCTGCCCGTCGGTGACCTCGTGGCGCGTCCAGTCCATCGCCTCGCCCCAGAACCGGGCCATGGCCCGCGGGTCGGTGCAGTCGACCACCACCGCGGCCACCGGACCGGTGTCCCGGTAGACCGGCCGGGGTTCCAGTACGCAGAACTCGTTGCCCTCCGGATCGGCCATGACGGTCCAGGGGACGTCGCCCTGCCCCACGTCGGCGAGCGTCGCGCCGAGGTCGCGCAGGCGCGCGACCAGCTCCGCCTGATGGGCGGTCGAGGTGGTCGCCAGATCGAGGTGCACCCGGTTCTTCCCCACCTTGGGTTCCGGGCGGGCGACGAGGTCGACGCAGACGGCCACGGGGTCGGGGTAGGCGAAGCCCACGGGCTCGAGGTTCGTCACGCCGGGCGCCTCGCTGTCGACACCCCACCCGAGCGCCTCCGCCCAGAACCGGCCGAGGGCGGAGTCGTCGTGGGCCTTCATGTTGATTTGTACGAGCCTCGTCGCCATGCCGGAGATCCTAGGGGGTGTCCGCAAAGTCCCACCTGCCCCGCCCTGCGGGCGGCCGGCGGGACTTTGCGGACACCCCCTAGAACCGGCCCGAAGTCCAGCTCCGCGACGACTCGGTGACGTGCAGTGAGAGAAGCGCACTTCACACCTCTGCACTTAATGAAAGCCGAAAGAAAAGACGTCAAGCTCCTTGACCGGTCGATCGCGTTACGGGCAAGGTCTGGAGAGCGCTCTCCCGTTTCAGGTTCGTTAAAGGAGCACCCATGCCAACTGGCATACCTGTCCCCGCGTTGCCCCGCGGACGACGCCCGGTTTCCACCCGCAGGGGGATCGCCGGGGCGGTCACGACCGCCCTCGTCGGCGGCCTGCTCGCGCTGACCCCGTCCTCCCCCGCCGCCTCGGCCGAGCCGGCGCCGGTCTCCCAGGGCAAGGCGGTCACGGCCTCCAGCCAGGAGCACTACGGCACCCCGGCCACCGGCGCCGTCGACGGCGACAACGGCTCGCGCTGGTCCAGCGCCGCCTCCGACGCCCAGTGGCTGCAGGTGGACCTCGGCGCCGCGACCGAGCTGAGCAAGGTCGTCCTGCAGTGGGAGGCCGCCTACGCCAAGGCCTACCGGATCGAGCTGTCGGTCAACGGCACCGACTGGTCCACGGCCTACTCCACCGCCACCGGCGCCGGCGGCACCGAAACCGTGAACATCACCGGGACCGCCCGCTACGTCCGCATGCAGGGCGTCTCCAGGGCCACCGGATACGGCTACTCGCTCTGGGAGTTCAAGGTGTTCGGGACCACCGGGGGCGACGGGGGCGGGCCGACCCTGCCTGGCGGCGGCGACCTCGGCCCCAACGTGCACATCGTGGATCCGTCGACCCCCGGCATCCAGGCCGAGCTGGACCGGGTCTTCCAGGAGCAGGAGTCGGCGCAGTTCGGTAGCGGCCGGCACGCCTTCCTCCTCAAGCCGGGCACGTACAACAACATCAACGCCCAGATCGGCTTCTACACCCAGATCGCCGGCCTCGGCCTGCGCCCGGGCGACACCACCATCAACGGTGACGTGACGGTCGATGCGGGCTGGTTCAACGGCAACGCGACCCAGAACTTCTGGCGCGGCGCGGAGGGTCTGACCCTCAACCCGGTCAGCGGCACCAACCGGTGGGCGGTCTCGCAGGCCTCCTCCTTCCGCCGCATGCACGTCAAGGGCGCGCTCAACCTGGCACCGGACGGCTACGGCTGGGCCAGCGGCGGCTACATCGCCGACTCGAAGATCGACGGCCAGGTCGGCAACTACTCGCAGCAGCAGTGGTACACCCGCGACAGCTCCATCGGCGGCTGGTCCAACAGCGTGTGGAACCAGACCTTCTCCGGCGTCGAGGGCGCTCCGGCCAACGCGTTCCCCGAGCCCCGTTACACCACGCTCGACACCACGCCCGTCTCCCGCGAGAAGCCCTACCTCTACCTCGACGGCAACGAGTACAAGGTGTTCGCGCCGGCCAAGCGCACCAACGCCCGCGGAACCAGCTGGGCCAACGGCACCCCGCAGGGCGAGTCCGTCCCGCTCAGCCGGTTCTACGTGGTCAAGCCCGGCGCCACCGCCGCCACGATCAACCAGGCACTGGCCCAGGGCCTGAACCTGTTGTTCACGCCCGGCGTCTACCACGTCGACCGGACGATCGACGTGAACCGCGCGAACACCATCGTGCTCGGCCTCGGCCTCGCCACGATCATCCCGGACAACGGGGTGACCGCGATGAAGGTCGCCGACGTCGACGGCGTCCGTCTCGCCGGCTTCCTGATCGATGCGGGACCGGTCAACTCGCCGACCCTGCTGGAGCTCGGACCGCAGAACTCCTCCGCCGACCACGCCGCCAACCCCACCACCGTGCAGGACGTCTACATCCGCGTCGGCGGCGCCGGCGCGGGCAAGGCGACCACCAGCATGGTCGTCAACAGCGACGACACCATCGTCGACCACACCTGGGTGTGGCGCGCCGACCACGGCGAGGGCGTGGGCTGGGAGACCAACCGCGCCGACTACGGGGTGCGGGTGAACGGTGACGACGTCCTCGCGACGGGCCTGTTCGTCGAGCACTTCAACAAGTACGACGTGGAGTGGTTCGGCGAGCGCGGAAAGACGGTCTTCTACCAGAACGAGAAGGCCTACGACGCCCCGAACCAGGCCGCCATCCAGAACGGCGGCACCCGCGGATACGCCGCCTACCGGGTGGACGACTCGGTCAACACCCACGAAGCCTGGGGCCTGGGCTCGTACAGCAACTACAACGTCGATCCGACGATCATCCAGGACCACGGCTTCAAGGCCCCGGTCAAGCCGGGAGTCAGGTTCCACAGCCTCCTGACGGTGTCGCTCGGCGGCAACGGCCACTACGCCCACGTCATCAACGACACCGGGGCGTCCACGGTCCCCGCCGGCACCTCGACCGTTCCCTCCACGGTGGTCTCCTTCCCCTGAGCCGCCGCGCCTCCCCCACCGGTTCCGCCGACCCGCCGGAACCGTCCCCGTCTCCCCTGGGCCGGGTGAACCGATCTCCGCGCCCCGGCCCAGGGGCTCCGCACACCCCGCCATTGACACCAGGAGCCGCAATGATCCCCCCTCCCTCCACCAGAACGACGCCCCGCCGCACCCCCCGCCGCACGCGCGGCGCGGCCGCCCTCGTCACCCTGGGCGCGCTCTTCGCCTCCTCGCTCACCCTGGCCTCCGCCCCCACCGCCGTCGCCGCGGAGACCCTGCTCTCCCAGGGGAAGCCGGCCACCGCCTCCTCCCAGGAGGGCGAGGGCTACTCCGCGGCCGCCGCCTTCGACGGGAACCTCACCGGCACCCGCTGGGCCAGCCAGTGGCGCGACGCCGAATGGATCCAGGTGGACCTCGGCGCGAGCCGGAGCCTCAGCCGCGTCGTCCTCACCTGGGAGGGCGCCTTCGGCAAGAACTACGAGATCCAGGTCTCGGACGACGGCGCGAACTGGCGCACCGCCAAGTCCGTCACCGGCAGCGACGGCGGCACCGACGAGCTCGCGATCTCCGGCAGCGGCCGCTACGTACGGATGAACGGCCTGGTCCGCTCCGGCGGTTACGGCTACTCCCTCTGGGAGTTCCAGGTCTACGGCACGGCCGAGGACGTGCCCCCGGGCCCCGGCGGCGCGGTGCGCGTGGCCGGCTCCCAGGCCAACTGGCAGCTGACCGTCGGCGGGCAGCCCTACACCGTCAAGGGCCTGACCTGGGGGCCGTCCGTCGCGGACGCCCCGAAGTACATGCCCGACGTGAAGTCCATGGGCGTCAATACCATCCGCACCTGGGGCACGGACGGCTCGACCAAGCCGCTCCTCGACACCGCCGCGGCGAACGGGATCCGGGTCATCAACGGGTTCTGGCTGCAGCCCGGCGGCGGCCCCGGCTCGGGCGGCTGCGTCAACTACGTGACGGACTCGGCGTACAAGAGCACCATGCTCACCGAGTTCGCGAAGTGGGTGGACGCCTACAAGTCGCACCCGGCCACGCTCATGTGGAACGTGGGCAACGAGTCCGTCCTCGGTCTGCAGAACTGCTACAGCGGCACGGAGCTGGAGGCGCAGCGCAACGCCTACACCACCTTCGTGAACGACGTGGCCAAGAAGATCCACTCCATCGACCCGGACCACCCGGTCACCTCGACCGACGCCTGGACGGGCGCGTGGCCGTACTACAAGCGCAACTCCCCCGACCTCGACCTGTATTCGATGAACTCCTACGGGGACATCTGCGGGGTGAAGCAGGACTGGCTGGACGGCGGCTACACCAAGCCGTACATCATCACCGAGACGGGCCCGGCCGGTGAGTGGGAGGTCCCGAACGACGCCAACGGCATCCCCGACCAGAAGACCGACGTGCAGACCGCCGAGGGGTACACCACCGCCTGGAACTGCATCACCGGCCACCAGGGCGTGGCCCTGGGCGCCACGATGTTCCACTACGGCATCGAGCACGACTTCGGGGGCATCTGGTTCAACCTGCTGCCCGACGGGCTCAAGCGGCTCTCGTACTACGCGGTGAAGAAGGCGTACACCGGCTCGACCGCGGGCGACAACACGCCTCCGGTCATCAGCAACATGACCGTCGACCAGGCCTCGCAGGCCCCGGCCGGCGGTGAGTTCACGGTCCGCGCCAACATCAGCGACCCGCAGAACGACCCGCTGACCTACAAGGTCTTCCTCAGCGGCAACTACGCGAACGGCGACAAGCGCCTGGTCGAGGCGCAGTGGCGCTCGACCGGCAACGGAACCTTCGCCGTCACCGCTCCCGAGAAGCTCGGCGTCTGGAAGGTCTACATCCAGGCCGAGGACGGCCGCGGCAACGCGGGCATCGAGACGAAGTCCGTCAAGGTGGTCGCCCCGCCGGTGAGCGGCACGAACGTGGCGCTGAACAAGCCGACGACCGCCTCCTCCTTCCAGGCCTCGTACGGCGACTGCCCGTGCGCACCGGCCAAGGCGACCGACGGCAACACCGGCACCCGCTGGGCCAGTGACTGGAGCGACCCGCAGTGGATCCAGGTGGACCTGGGCGCTCCCACCGCGATCCGCACCCTGCAGCTGGTCTGGGACCCGGCCTACGCCAAGTCCTACGAGGTGCAGCTCTCCGACGACGGCGCCAACTGGCGCACCGTGCACACCACCACGACCGGCAACGGTGACATCGACACGGTCGGCCTCTCGGCGACCGCCCGCCACGTACGGCTGAACCTGACCGCACGCGGCACCGGCTGGGGCTACTCGCTCCACGAGTTCGGCGTCTACAGCTGACCCGCTGACGACGCGGTACCGAACGCGGCGCACCGGCCGCCCTGACACGGCCGGCGCTCCGTAGGGCCCGGCCCTCCCCGTCCGAACACCGGGGAGGGCCGGGTCTTCTTTGGCAAGCGCTCGCCCGTGGACGGGGAGCGGACGACGTGATGGTGATGGGGGTGGGGATGGACGAGGACGTGCTCGGCCGGCTGCTGGAGAAGCTCGACCTGGTGCAGAAGGTGCGGCTGCTGTCCGGGGCCACGACGTGGCGGACGGCCGCCGAACCGGCCGTCGGCCTGCGCGAGATGGTGACCTCCGACGGTCCCGCCGGGGTGCGGGGAGAGGCCTGGGACGAGCGGCTCACCTCCGCCCTGCTGCCGTCGGCGTCCGCGATCGGCGCGCTGTGGGACGAGGGCCTGACCGAGGAGCTCGGGGGTCTGCTCGCCTCGGAAGCGGTCCGCAAGGGCGTGGACGTCGTCCTGGCGCCCACGCTCAACCTGCACCGCACTCCGCTGGGCGGCCGGCACTTCGAGTGCTTCTCGGAGGATCCCGTACTGACCGGCCGTACGGGCGCGGCGCTGATCCGGGGCATCCAGGCCGCGGGGGTGGCGGCGACGGCCAAGCACTTCGTGGCCAACGACTCCGAGACCGGGCGGATGCACGTGGACGTACGGGCCTCCGCGCAAGTGCTGCGCGAGGTGTACCTGGCTCCGTTCGAGGCCGCCGTCGAGGCGGGCGTGTGGCTGGTGATGGCCGGCTACAACGGCGTGAACGGCGCGACCATGACCGCCAGCCCGCTGCTCGCGCAGCCCCTCAAGGGCGACTGGGGCTTCGACGGGGTGGTGGTCTCCGACTGGGGCGCCCTGCGTTCGGCGAGGGAGCCGGCCCTCGCCGCGCTCGACCTGGCGATGCCGGGCCCCCAGGGCCCCTGGGAGGCCTCCCTCGTGCGGGCGGTGAAGGACGGGCACGTCCCCGAGGAGGCCGTCGACGAGAAGGTGCGGCGCCTGCTGCGGCTGGCCGGACGCGTGGGGGCCCTCGCGGCGGACCGGCAGCCGCGCACCCCGGTCCCGGCGCCCGCGCCGGACGGAGCGGACCGGACGCGCGCGCTGCTGCGCCGTACCGTGGCCGCGGGATGCGTGCTGCTGGCCAACCGCGGGGTGCTCCCGCTCGACCCCGGGTCCCTGGCGAAGGTCGCCGTCATCGGCGTGCACGCCGCCGCCCCGCGGGTGCAGGGCGGGGGCAGCGCGGGGGTCTTCCCCCCGCACGTGGTCACCCCCCTCGACGGGATCCGCGCCCGGCTGGACGGCCTCGCCGAGGTGGTCCACGTACCGGGTCCGGGACTGGGAGTTCCCCCCGCGCCCCTCGGCACCGACTGGTGCGCCGACCCCCGTTCGGGGAAGCCCGGTGTGCTGCTGCGCCTGCTGGACGGGGCGGGCCGCGAACTGCACGCGGAGCACCGGCTGTCCGGGACCCAGCTGGAGCCGCCCGTGGGTCCCGCCGCGCGGACCGTGGAGATCAGCGCGCTCGTACGGCCGCCGGCGACAGGCGAATGGACCTTCGGCATCGCGGGCTTCGGCCGCATGAGCCTCACCCTGGGCGGCCGGACCCTGCTGGACGGCGCCTTCCCGTGCACCACCGACGACCCGGCCGTCGTCCACGTGAACCCGCCCCTGCACACCGTGCGGGCGGCCGTGGACACGAGGGAGCCCGTCCTGCTGACCGCGCGGCGCGAGCTGGTGCCCGGGGCCGGGCGCGCCACGATCCTCGCGGCGGCTCCGCCGGAGCCCGAGCCGGTGGCCGCGCTGGCCGAAGCCGTCCGGGCGGCCCGCGACGCGGACGCCGTGATCGTGGTGGTCGGCACCACCGAGCACACCGAGACCGAGGGGCACGACCGCGTCGGCCTCTCCCTGGGCGGCCACCAGGACGCCCTGGTCGGCGCCGTGGCGGCCGTCAACCCGCGCACGATCGCCGTGGTCAACAGCGGCGGCCCCGTCGAGCTGCCCTGGCGGGACGGGGCGGGAGCGGTCCTGCTCACCTGGTTCCCCGGGCAGGAGGCCGGGACCGGGCTCGCCGACGTCCTGTTCGGGGACACCGAGCCGAGCGGCCGCCTCCCCACCACCTGGGCGGCCGCCCTGGCCGACGCCCCCGTCACCGACGCCCGGCCCGTCGGCGGGCGGCTCGCCTACGAGGAGGGCGTGCACATCGGACACCGGGCCTGGCTCCTCAGCGGCAGGGAGCCCGCCTACTGGTTCGGGCACGGCCTGGGCTACACCACCTGGGAGTACGGGGCGGCGGACGCCCCCTCCGAGGTCGTGGCGGGATCACCGTTCACGGTCCGCGTACCGGTGCTCAACACGGGCGCGCGGCCGGGCCGCGAGGTGGTGCAGGTGTACCTAGCCCGCCCGGAGTCCGCCGTCGAGCGGCCCGTCCGCTGGTTCGCGGGCTACGCGGCGGTGCGTGCGGAGCCCGGCACGTGGGCGACCGCCGTCGTGGAGGTCCCGGCCCGCGCACTGCGGCACTGGTCCGAGGCCGAGGAGGCGTGGTGCACCGAACCCGGGCCGTACCGGGTCATGGTGGGCCGGTCGGCCGGTGACCTGTCGTGGGGCGGGACGCTGGAGGTCCTGGAGGCCCGGTGAACCCCCGGTCCGTCCGCGGCGGCCCGCAGGGCGTGCACTGCTCAGCGGCGGCCGCGGCCGAGGCCCCGCAGACGCCTGCGGGGTACGGGCAGGTCGTGCGCCACGGTGGCCGCCCGGGTCGGCTCGGCGCGGACCTCCGCGCTGTCGCAGTTCGCGCACCTGCGCGGCGCCGTGGGCGGCGGGACCACTTCTCCGTCGACGGTGAACACCTCGCGGTCCACCGCCAGGTTCCCCATCCGGCAGATCACCTCGTAGTCCCGCTCCGAGCGGTCCCCGCAGGCCAGGCAGGTGAAGGCGTACGGCTCCAGGATCACGTCACCGGGGCGGAAGGGTCCCGAAAGCGGTGCGAAGCACGTGTCGGACCGGGTGAAGTACATGGAGGCCTCCCTCACGGTGTTCCCTCCACCGGGTCGGGTGGCGGGAGGCACCGGCCGGCCGGGCCGGATGCCCACGTCCATCACACACCCCGGGGGCGCGGCCGGACGGCCGTGAAGGTCCCGGTTCCGGGGCCCACCGGCCCGCCCGGAGGGCCGCGCACGTGCGCGAAAGGGAGCGGGGAGAGGGACCCCGTACATGAGCTTGTCGTTGCGGGTGGTGGGCTGGAAGACGGCGGGCCGGCCGGAGGCGTGGCCGAGGAAGGCGCGCAGCGGCCCGGCGCGGCGGCTCACTTTCGTTGACGGATCGTCCCGGCGCGGTAGGCGGTGGACCCCCGAAGACGGGTCGTTCGCGGCCCCCGCCACGGTGTCCGCGGGCGTTTCCTGGAAGAGGCCGGAGCGAGAGACCGGGCACCGGCCCCCGTTGGCACCGCAGCGGATGCGGACGAGACATCCACCACTGGTCACGAGGAACACGCGATGACCGCGATCGACGCCTTCAGCACCTTCACCGACCTCACCCCGCGCACCGGGACCACCCCCCACACCGTTCCCGGGGTCCTCCACGAGTCCTACGCCTTCAGCTGCCTGGACTGCGGCTTCGGCTGGGAGAAGCAGTACGACGTCCAGCACTACATCGACGCCACCGGCGTCCGGCGCACGCTCTGCACCGTGGACGGCGACCCGGTCCCCTCCCCGCTGACCCGCTCCGAATGCTCCGGCTGCGGCAGCCACGTCATCCGCATCCTGCGCGCCGGCACCGTCTCGCACGCCCACCGGGCCATGACCAGCGGCGCCCGCCCGATGGAGATCCCCTCCTTCCTCTCCCTCCTGCACGGAAGCAAGTAGTGCTGTCCGGCACGGCGTCCGGTCCAGCACGGTGCCGGTTCGATTGACGGCGTGCCCGGGGCGGTGTGACGATGCGCCGATGTCGGACCTGCACGCCCGGATGGCCGCCCGGGTCGGTGACCTCACCGCCGTCGTGGTCGCGCGCTGCGCGGCGGAGGCGCCGTTCTACGGGGCGCTGCCCCCCGCCACCCTCCAGGGCGAGGTGTCGCGGTCGGTCGTGGCGGTGTACGCCCTGCTGCTCCGGGCCCTGCGCGAGGGCGGCGCGGGTGCGATGAGCCCGGGCGATCTGACCCGGCTCGTGGAATGGTCGGCGCGCCGGGCCGAGGAGCGCGTCCCCCTCGAAGCGGTGATCGCCGCGTACCTGATCGGCGCCGAGGTGTGGTGGCAGGCGCTGACGGAGGTCGCGGATCCCGGTGAGCTGGGCGGGGCGGGCGGCAGGCTGCTCTCCTGCCTGCACGCGGCGCTGCCCGCGGTCGTCCTCGCCCACCAGAACGCCCAGGAGGACCTGTACGGCGAGGACAAGCGGGTACGGCGCGCCCTGCTCGGGGCCCTGCTGGCGGGACGCCCCTACGAGGAACTGGCCGCCGTGGCACGGGTGACCGTGGCGGGCGAGCACGAGGTGCTCGCCCTCGCCTTCGCGTCCGATCCGCCGCCGCGGCTGGTGCAGTCCTCGCTCGACGCCTTCACCGGGACCCCCGTGCTGGTGGACCACGTCGCCGGGATCGCCCTGCTGCCGGGCCGGCCCGACGTACCGGGGCTGGTGGCCCGGCTGGAGAAGGACGTGGGGCAGCCGGTGCTGGCCGCCGCCGCCCGCTCCTCCGCCCCGGCGGCCGTCCCGGTGGCTGCTCAGGAGGCGGGCCGCGTACTGGATCTCGTACGCCGCCTGGGCCGTCCGCCCGGGTGCTACCGCCTCGACGACGTACTGCTGGAGTACCAGATCGCGCGCCCCGGGCAGGGCCTCGTACGGCTGGCGGCCAAACTGGACCCCCTGGAGGAGCACCCCTTCCTGCTCCAGACGCTACGGGTGTTCGTGGAGCGGGGCCTCAACCGCCGCCGGACGGCGCTGGAGCTGTGCGTCCACCGCAACACCCTGGACTACCGGCTGCAGCGGGTCAGCGCGCTGACCGGCCTCGACCTCGCGGTACCGGAGCAGGCCCGGCTGATCCAGGCGGCCCTGGTCGCCAGGGACCTGGCCGGGCCCGCGGACGGGACGGCGGACGGCTGCTGAGCCCGCCGAGCCCGTCTTCCGTCAGAGCCAGGCGCGCAGTTCCTCGTGGCGGGGTGCGAGGACCGGGCCCGCGCCCGGGTGGTCGAAGACCATGACGGGCCGCTCCGCGTTCCAGCCGGGCCAGCCGGGGTCCCCGGTCCTGGCGAAGGCGACCCAGGCCCGGTGCATGGCATCGGCCAGGGGCTGGGGGGCGCCCGGCCCGGTCAGGTCCTCGGCGGCGCGCAGGGTGTCGAAGACGAACCCGATCTCCAGGGCGTGGCAGGCGCCGAGCCCCATCACGGGTGAGCGCCAGGCGAACTCGTAGACGAAGGTGCGCTCGGGCCGGGAGTCGGCGAGCCGGTTGAGCGGCCCCCGCAGCAGCAGGTCGGTGGCCATCTCCCCGAGGATCTCACCGGGTACGGCGTCCGGCCGGGTGGCCCGGTACAGGCCTGCCACCCGCTGCGGGACGCGGAACTTCAGCAGGGCGAGGCGCAGGGTGAGCCGGCTGATCCGGTCGACGGTTCCACCGGGGACGAACCACAGCCGGTACTCCTCCCGGTTGCATCCCAGCAGCAGGTCGGCCCGGGGAAGGGCCGGGTCGGCGGGCACCACGTCGCCGTCGGTCACGATGTGGAAGCCGGGGCCGCCGCCGATGGGGTCGGCCCGGCCGGTCACGGCGGCCTGCGCGTCCAGCAGCAGCTCCCGGTCCACCGCCGCGAACGCCCCGGCGGTGGCCGGGATCCGCAGCCGCTTCGCCATCGCCCGTACGGTCTTCGCGCCCTCTCGGCGCGACACCGTGTGCGGCGGGCCGCTCTGCAGGACCGCCCTGCGGAACAGTCCGCTCGCGCGGGGGCTGGTCAGGAGGGCCGCGATGCTGATCGCTCCGGCGGACTCCCCGCACACGGTGACGTTCGCCGGGTCCCCGCCGAAGGCGGCGATGTTGTCGCGGACCCAGGTCAGGGCCGCGATCTGGTCGAGGAGGCCCCGGTTGTCGGGGGCGTCGGGGAAGACTCCGAACCCTTCCACGCCGAGCCGGTAGTTGACGGAGACCAGGACCACCCCGTCGCGGGCGAAGGCGCGCCCGTCGTAGAGGGGCAGGCTCGACGAGCCGTTGCGCAGCGAACCCCCGTGGATCCAGACCATGACGGGCAGCCGGCCCGCACCGGTGGACGGGGTCCAGACGTTGAGGTTGAGGCAGTCGTCCCCGGCGATGTCGGGGTCGGGGATCAGCCGGTCGAGGGGCGGGCGGTAGGGGCGTTTGGGGGCGGTGGGCCCGAACTCCCGCGCGTCCCGCACCCCTTCCCAGGGCTCGGCCGGGGCGGGCGCGCGGAAGCGGTGGGCGCCGAAGGGCGGGGCGGCGTACGGGATGCCGAGGAAGGCGGCGATCCCGTCCTGGAAGCGGCCCCGGACCCTGCCCTGGCCGGTGGTCGCGACGAGGTCCGCGGAGGTCCCGGTCACCGGGTGGCGAGGGCGTTGCGGCGGACGTCGGACCAGGTGCCGCTGTCGGCGCAGATCCCGCAGGCCGCCCCGAGGAACTGTGCGCGGGCCGCCTGGTCCCCCATCAGGTGGGCCTTGAACCAGGCGGTGGTGGGCGCGGCGAACGGGCCGGGGTCGCCCACGACCGTGAAGTGGTCGGCGCCGCGCAGTTCCCCGTAGACGGCCGGGATGTGGTCGGCGTCCTCGTAGAAGGCCTTGACCAGGAAGGGGAAGACGATGCTGTCCTTCTGACCGGCCAGGAGGAGCGCGGGGACGCGCACGTCGTCGATGTCGGCGAGCGGCCCGGGCTGGATGGGCAGGACGGTGTCGATGCGCGGGTCGGCGCCGACGACGATGGCGGCGGCTCCGCCCTGCGAGTGGCCGGAGGCGCCGATGTGCTCCAGGTCGACCCTGCCGTGGAAGGGGCTGGCGGGATCGGCGTCGCGGCGGGCGAGCAGGTCGATGCCGGCCCGCATGGAGATGCCGAGGTTGGACTGCGGGGTGTTGGCGGCGGCGACGATGAAGCCCTGGCTCGCCCAGTGCAGCAGCAGGTCGCGGTAGACGACCGGGAAGGCGAAGGTGCCGTTCCCCCACACGATCACGGGGTGGCGGCGGTCGCTGGTCGCGATGTCCCGCGGGTAGTAGAGGGTGGTGACCACCCCGACCTCCACCTCGGTGGCGTACGGGCCGGGCGCGCCGTAGCCGGCCGGGGCTGCCACGGCCGCGGTGTCGGCCGGTGCTGCCGCCGCCGCGCCGGCGGAGGCCGTCAGCAGGAGCAGGAACGCGGTCAGGGGGACGAGCGGTTTTCTCCAGAACACAGCGGACTCCCGATGCCGTCACGGTGAACCGGACGTCCCGCCCGGCTCGTGCCTTGTCTGAGCGCACATCCTGGAGCACGCCGCACGGCCCGTCTCTGCGCCGGCGCGGCAAGCGGGGGCGCCCCGGTTCGTGCAACCTGCCGAGAGCCACGGGCGCGGCGGAGGTGCCATGCTCGGGGCCGCCCCGGCCGTGTGGGCCCCCGCCCGTCAGTGATCCGTATGGACTGGGCCGGTGGCCGTCAAGGTCACGTCATGGGGGGACCACAGGGGCCGGGAGGCGGGGATAGCTTCGGTGTCACGCCCCGGACTGCCTCCCCGCACCCGGGGCCCCACCTGCCACCAGTGGTTCCTCCGGGAGGGCCCCATGTGTTTGTTCCGCTACGAAGACGACCCCGAGCCCGAGGAACGGGTCCCGGCCGGGCCCCGGTGCGTACCGGCCCTGTACGTGCCGGCCCGGCCGGGACCCGCGTCGCGGAGGGTGGTGCGCCTGTTCCGCACCCCGCTGGGAGCCCGTACCGCGGTCGGCTTCACCAGTGCCCGGCTGCTCGCCGCCACCCTCGGCGACGGGCAGCCGTGGATCCGGCTCTCCGAGGCAGCGCTGCGCTCGATGGCCGAACCGCTCGGGGCATCCCTGGTCACCGTCGACCCCACCCTCACCGCGCCGGCGGTCACCCCGGCACCGGCCGCGGCACCGGCCACGCCGGCCGGTCCCGTCTCCGTCGCCGCTGTTCCGCAGGCGCCCGAGAGCCCTGCCCGGACCGCCCGAAGGGCCTGAGGCCATGACCATCACCGCCCTCCCGGAGATTCCGGCCGGCACCGACGACCTGTCCATATGGCCCGCTTCCACCACCCGCCTCCCGCACGGGGGCCTGGCCGTCGGCGGGGTGTCGCTGGCGGAGATCGCCGAGCGGTTCGACACCCCGGCCTACGTGGTGGACGAGGGCGAGGTGCGGGAGCGCTGCCGCACCTACCGCGCCGCCTTCCCCGACTCCCCCGTCCTGTACGCCGCCAAGGCGTTCCTCTCCCGCGCGATGGTGCGCTGGATCCGCAAGGAGGGCCTCGGCCTGGACGTCTGCTCCGCCGGGGAGCTGGAACTCGCCGTGACCGCGGGGTTCCCTCCCGAGCGCATCGTGCTGCACGGCAACGCCAAGTCGCCCCGGGACATCGAGACCGCGCTGCGGCTCGGGGTGGGTCGGATCGTCATCGACAGCCCCGCCGAGATCGCCCGGATCGCGGCCTCCGTGGGCCCCCGGGGCCACCAGAAGGTCATGGTGCGGGTCGTGCCGGGCGTCTCGGCCGGCGGCCACGACAAGATCCGCACCGGTACCGAGGGCCAGAAGTTCGGCCTGTCCCTCACCGACGGGGGCGCCCAGCACGCCATCGCCAAGATCCTGGGACAGCCGCAGCTCGAACTGACCGGCCTGCACTGCCACATCGGCTCGCAGATCACCGAGGTCAAGCCGTACGTGGTGGCCCTGCGCCGGATGGTGGGACTGATGGCCCGCGTCCGCGACGCGCACGGCATCGTCCTGCCCGAGCTGGACATGGGCGGCGGCCACGGCATCGCCTACCGGCCGGGCGAACCCGCCCTCGACCTCACCGCGCTCGCCCGCAAGCTGCGGACCGAGCTCGCCGAGAGCTGCGCCGCCGCCCGGCTGGCCGTGCCCCGGCTCGCCATCGAACCGGGCCGGGCGATCGCCGGGCCGGCGGGAGTCGCCCTGTACCGCGTGCTCGCCGTCAAGCACACCGGCGAAAAGGTCTTCGTGGCGGTCGACGGCGGGATGAGCGACAACCCGCGCCCCGCCCTGTACGGGGTGCGGTACGCGCCCCGGCTCGTGGGGCGCCACTCCACGGCCGGAGTCCGCACCGCCACGGTCGTGGGCCGGCACTGCGAGGCGGGCGACGTCCTCGCCGCCGACGTGGAACTGCCGGCCGACATCCACCCCGGCGACCTGCTCGCCGTGCCGGTGGCGGGCGCGTACCAGCTATCCATGGCCTCCGGTTACAACCTGGTCGGCCGTCCCCCGGTCATCGCGGTCCACGAGGCCACGGCCCGGCTGCTGGTCCGGCGCGAGACGCTGGACGACTTCCGCAGCCGCGACGTCGGCGACTGACCGGGACGATCAACCCCGTCACCGCTCTGGGCAGTTGTGCGGAGGGCCGCGATGATGGGCCGTCGGTGCGGTCCGGACGCGGGTGACGGGGGCGGGGGCGGTCATGGAATCGGTCGTGGTGGGAGGCGTACGCATCGCCTACGAGCGGGCGGGCGCGGGCCGGCCGGTCGTGCTGGCCGGGGGCACCGGCATGCCGCCGGTGGCATGGGAGTTCTCCGGGCTGCGGGGCGCGCTGGTGGCTGCGGGCTTCGAGGTGGTGACGTACGCGGCGCGCGGGGTCGCCCCCTCGGACGCGCCCCCGGCCCCGTACACGATGGCCCAGCTCACCGGCGACCTCGCCGGCCTCATGGACCACCTGGCGCTCCGGGACGCGGCGGTGGTCGGCTACTCGCTCGGCAGTTTCACCGCGGAGCTCCTCGCCCGGACCCGCCCGGACCTGGTCGGGGCGCTGGTCCTGATGGCGGGGGCCGGTCCCCTGACCGGTGTCGTGGACGCGGTCCTGGACGCCGAGGCCGAGCTGATCGGCCTCTTCGGGCATCTGCCCCCGGCGTTCGCGGCGTTGCAGACGCTGCTGACCACGCTGCCGCCGGCGGTGCTCCGCGACGACGCCGAGCAGGTGGCGGCCTGGCGGGAGCTGCTGGGCGGGCAGGAATCGGTGTGGGCTGCGCCCGCGGGCGAGGCCGGGCAGTCGGCGGCGTCCAGCGGCTGGCTGCGCGATCCGAGTCGCATGGCCGCCCTCGCCGAGGTACGGGCACCCGCACTGGCGGTGGCGTTCGAGCACGACCTGTACTTCCCCCCGCACACCGGGCGCGCCGCGGCCGCGGTGCTGCCGCGCGGGGAGTTCGCCCAGGTGGACGGGGCCGCCCACGGCGGGCTGCTGACGCACCCGGGCGAGACCGCCGAGGTCCTGCTGCGCTTCCTCACCGCGGAGCGCTGACCCCGGGCGGGGTGGTCAGGAACAGCAGGTGCAGCCCGGCGCGCAGCCGCAGGCGTCCGCGTCCTGGGCGGCCGGGGCGGGGCTGTGGGCGCCGGGTGCGCAGCAGCCCTTGCCCTGCCAGGCGTCGCGGCCTTCCTTGACGGCGATCGCGGCGATGACGAGGGCGGCGACGGGGTCGGCCCAGGACCAGCCGAGGGTGGCGTTGAGGGCGAGGCCCACCAGGAGGACGGCGGACAGGTAGGTGCACAGCAGGGTCTGCTGGGAGTCCGCGACCGCGCTCGCGGAGCCGAGTTCACGGCCCGCCCTGCGCTGGGCGGCGGAGAGGAACGGCATGACGGCCAGGGAGAGGGCGGCGATGACGATGCCGGGACCCGAGCCACCTCCGCCGCCGCGGTCGCCTGGCAGTTCTCCGCCCGCGACCACGCCCTGCGCGAGGCCCGGGAGAAGACCACGCTGCGGATCGTCGCAGGCTCCTTCTTCGCCCTCGCCGCCTGGTTCGACATCCGGGTCCGCGAGACCCCCAGGGCCTCGGCGAGGTCGGCCGGGTAGGCGGGCGCCTGCGACGCCGCACTCACGCGTCGAAGCGGTACCCCATGCCGGGGGCGGTGATCAGGTGGCGCGGGTGCGAGGGGTCCGCCTCCAGCTTGCGCCGCAGGTGCGCCATGTACACGCGCAGGTAGTTGGTCTGCGTGCCGTACGAGGAGCCCCAGACCTCCTGGAGCAGCCGCCGCTGGCTGACGAGCCGGCCCCGGTTCCTGATCAGGACCTCCAGGAGGTGCCATTCCGTCGGCGTGAGCCGGATGGTCACCCCCGCGCGCCTGGCCTTCTTCGCGACCAGGTCGACGGTGAACCCCTCGGTCTCGACGACCGCCTCGCCGCCGGCGTCCGGGCCCTGCGCCGACGTCCGCCGGGTGACGGATCCCAGCCGGGCCAGCAGCTCGTCCATGCTGAACGGTTTGGTGATGTAGTCGTCGGCCCCGGCGTCCAGGGCCCGGACCTTCTCCTCGGAGCCGTGGCGGGCGGAGACCACCAGGACGGGCACCTGGGACCACACGCGCAGCCGCTCGATCACCTCGATGCCGTCCATGTCGGGCAGTCCGAGATCGAGCAGCACCACGTCCGGGCGCCGGGCCGCCACCGCGTCCAGGGCCGCGCCACCGCCCTCCGCGCAGTCCACTTCGTACTTCCGGGCCCTCAGATTGATGGCCATCAGCCGCGCGAGCCGCGGCTCGTCGTCCACCACCAGTACCCGGGTCATCGGCGTGCCGCCTTCCGCTCGTCGTCATGCCGTACGTCATCCCGTACGGCATGCACCGTCAGCTCGATGAAACAGCCGGTTCCGGCCCGTTCGGCACGCCTTGACCACGTCCATACGGCGAGGGCCGCAACCTTGACGCACCCCATACGGTCCGCGGGGCCCGCGGTCGCCCCGCGACGGGTTCAGTGGTCCTTGACGGTGATGCCGGCCTGCCGGGCCAGCGCCGGTGCGAGCTCGAACAGCTGGGTCGTGCTGATGGTGGCGCCCTTGAGGGCCTCCACGCCCGAAGCGATCTCCAGGCCGGCGGCGTCGCGCAGGTCGACGCGGCTCATCACGGCCCGGTCGAACCGGGCCCGGTCCAGGGTGGTCCCGGGGAATGTGACGTCCGTCAGCGTGGACTGGCCGAAGTCCACGTCCCGCAGGAGACAGTCCACGAAGGTGACGTTGCGCAGGTCGGTCGCGCGGAAGTTGACGGAGTCGAGCTTGCACTGGTGGAAGACGATCCGACGGAACTCGGCCCCGTGGGCCTCCACCCCGGCCCAGACGCCGGCGGTGATCGTACTGTCCAGCCAGGTGCTCTCGGCGGCGTCGACACCGACCAGGCGGGGGGTGTGCCACCAGGTGTCGTCGAACCTGGCCCGCCGCAGCCGGGTCCGGTCGAGGCTCACCGAGGAGAACACCGACTCCCCGAACCGGCAGCTCCCCGCGTCGGCGGAGTCGAAGACCTCACCCTCGAACCGGATCCACTCGTAGGTCTCCTCGCGCTCGATCCGCCCCGCGAACGGCTCCAGGCGGTGCGCGTAGGAGAGCTGGGACGGATCCTGGGGAACGCCGACGACCATGACCACATCCTCCGGGGAGCGCACTGGGCAGTCTCCACCGGCACGGCGAGCCGGCCCGGGAGACACCTCCATCTTGTCGACAAGTCCCCAATTCACCCAAATCGCATGGCCGGGGGCCGGTCGGGTCAGTGGCTGCGGGGCGCGTACATGATCACGGCCATCCCCGCGAGGCAGACCAGGGCGCCGATCACGTCGTAGCGGTCGGGGCGGTAGCCGTCGGCGACCATGCCCCAGGCGATCGAACCGGCCACGAAGATCCCGCCGTACGCGGCGAGGATGCGCCCGAAGTCGTCGTCCGACTGGAAGGTGGCCACCACGCCGTAGAGGCCGAGGGCGATGACGCCGGCGCCGATCCAGATCCAGCCCTTGTGCTCGCGGATGCCCTGCCAGACCAGCCAGGCGCCACCGATCTCGAACAGGGCGGCGACGGCGAACAGCGCGACGGAACGAGCGACGGTCATACCGGCCGACTGTACCGGCGGGGCCCGGGCCGGCGGCCACGCACCCGGAGCCCGCGCCCGGCGGGGGCCCGCCTGCCCCGGGCCGGCCCGCCCGATCGCGTCGAGCGGGTCGACCGGACCCGCCTCGCAGCAGTCCTCGCCCGCTTCCCCGCTCCCGGACACCGCCGCGCCGGTGAAGGCCCGGCGCAGCTCCTCCACGCCCGGCGCGCCGTCCGTACGGCCGTCCGGGCTGCGGTAGATGCGGCAGCTCGATCAGCTCCACCTCGGCCGCCCGGCCGTCCAGCGCGGCGCTGATCCGCTCGTGCGGCTGCGCCGGGGGAACCGGATCACGGAGTGCGTGGACCGGCCCGAGGGCGGGACCGAGCTCCGTGCCGTCGGCGGCGGCCCCTACTACGGCCGCTTCCTCCTCGACCCGGCCCCGGGAAGCCCGCTGCCCTCCGAGGAAGCCCGCCTGGTGGCCGTCGCCCTGGCCGCGCAGGCCGGCACTGCACTGGACACGGCGGGGCTGTCCCACCAGGGCTGACCACCCGCCGACCCGCCGAGCACCCGCCGGCCACCCCTCGGGCGACCGTGTCGCGTAAGGGTGCCGTCAAGGGTTCCCGTCCGGCCGTAAGGACCCCGTCAAGGCGTCTTAACACCCGGGTGAAGACGGGGTTGTCTCGTCATCGGCCAGCTGGCCGATTCATTTCTTCCTCTTCACTCAGGAGCTCACGATGGCCGATCTGGCCTTCGTCGTCACCACGGTCGCGGTGTTCGCGCTGGTGGCTCTCATCGCCCGAGGGGTGGCCAAGCTGTGACCGTCGAAAACATCGTCGGCCTCGCCGTGGCCGTCTCCCTGCTGGGATACCTCGTCCTCGCCCTTGTGTACCCGGAGAGGTTCTAGCCACCGATGAGCCCCGTACTCGCTGGTGTGCTCCAGCTCCTCGCACTGACCGCAGCACTCGCACTGGCCTACCGCCCCCTCGGCGACTACATGGCCCGCGTCTACTCCTCCGAGAAGCACTACGCCCCGGAGAAGTGGATCTACAAGGCCATCGGCGCCAACCCGTCGGCCGAAATGCGCTGGCCCGCCTACCTCCGCGGCGTCCTCGCCTTCTCGGCGGTGAGCGTCCTCTTCCTCTACGGCCTGCAGCGCGCCCAGGGCATCCTGCCCGGCTCGCTCGGCTTCGCCGCCATCGACCCGGACCAGGCCTTCAACACGGCCGCCTCCTTCGTGGCGAACACCAACTGGCAGTCGTACTACGGCGAGCAGGCCATGGGCCACGTCGTCCAGACCGGCGGCCTCGCGGTGCAGAACTTCGTCTCCGCCGCCGTGGGCATGGCCGTGGCCGTGGCCCTCGTACGGGGCTTCGCGCGCTCCCGTACCGGTGAGCTCGGCAACTTCTGGTCGGACCTGGTGCGCGGCACCGTCCGCATCCTGCTGCCGATCGCGGTCATCGGCGCGCTCATCCTGGTCGCCTGCGGGGTCATCCAGAACTTCGCCGGGATCCACGAGGTCGGCCAGTTTTTGAATGGGCACGGCTTCGGCGGCACGCAGCAGTGGAACGGCGGGGCCGTGGCCTCGCAGGAGGTCATCAAGGAACTCGGCACGAACGGCGGCGGCTACTTCAACGCCAACTCCGCCCACCCCTTCGAGAATCCGACCCCCTTCTCGAACCTCTTCGAGATCTTCCTGATCCTCCTCATCCCCTTCGCCATGACCCGCACCTTCGGCCGCATGGTCGGAAACCTGCGCCAGGGCTACGCGATCCTCGCGACGATGGTCACCATCTGGCTCGTCTTCACCGGTCTGATGATGTGGACCGAGTTCAACCACCACGGTCCGGCGCTCGACGCGGCCGGCGGTGCGATGGAGGGCAAGGAGACCCGGTACGGCATTGCCGCGTCCTCGATCTTCTCGGTGGCGACCACGCTCACCTCCACGGGCGCGGTCAACTCCTTCCACTCCTCCTACACCGGCCTGGGCGGCGGCATCCAGCTGCTCGGCATGCAGCTCGGCGAGATCGCGCCCGGCGGCGTCGGCTCCGGGCTCTACGGCATGCTGATCATGGCGATCATCGCGGTGTTCATCGCCGGCCTCATGGTCGGCCGCACCCCCGAGTACCTCGGCAAGAAGATCGGCACCCGCCAGATCAAGTTCGCCGCCTGCTACATCCTCATCACCCCGGCCCTGGTCCTGTGCTTCACCGCGGCCGCCATGGCGCTGCCCACCCCGGGCAACTCCATGACGAACTCCGGGGCGCACGGCTTCTCCGAGATCCTGTACGCCTACACCTCGGGCGCCAACAACAACGGCTCCGCGTTCGCGGGCCTGAACGCCGACACCCAGTGGTTCAACAGCACCATCGGCATCGCCATGCTGCTGGGCCGCTTCCTGCCGATGGTGTTCGTCCTCGCGCTGGCCGGCTCCCTCGCCGAGCAGAAGCCCGTCCCCGAGACCGCGGGAACGCTCCGCACCGACAAGCCCCTCTACGCGGGCCTGCTGGTCGGCACGATCATCATCATCACCGGTCTGACCTACTTCCCGGCCCTGGCGCTGGGTCCGCTCGCCGAAGGGCTCGCCTCATGAGCACCGCCACCCCTACGAGGGCTCCGCACCAGGACGTGCCCACCGGCCACAAGCCGGACTCCGGACGCGTGGGCGGCGGCCTCTTCGACCCCAAGCAGCTGCTGAAGTCCTTCCCCGACGCCGTCCGCAAGCTCGACCCGCGCGTGATGATCAAGTCGCCGGTCATGTTCGTGGTCCTGATCGGCTCGGTCGTCACCACGGTGCTGGCGATCAAGGACCCGACCGACTGGTTCGGCTGGGCGATCACCGCCTGGCTGTGGCTGACCACCATCTTCGCCAACCTCGCCGAGGCGGTGGCGGAGGGCCGCGGCAAGGCCCAGGCCGAAACCCTGCGCAAGGCCAAGACCGACACCGTGGCCCGCCGCCTGAGCGGCTCGGTGGAAGAACAGGTCCCGGGCACGGAGCTCCGTATCGGCGACCTCGTGGTCTGCGAGGCCGGCGACATCATCCCCGGCGACGGCGACGTCGTCGAAGGCGTGGCGTCCGTGGACGAGTCCGCCATCACCGGCGAATCCGCCCCCGTCATCCGCGAGTCGGGCGGCGACCGCTCGGCCGTAACCGGTGGCACCAAGGTGCTCTCCGACCGCATCGTCATCAAGATCATGACGAAGCCCGGCGAAACCTTCATCGACCGCATGATCAACCTGGTCGAGGGCGCCGCCCGGCAGAAGACACCCAACGAGATCGCGCTGAACATCCTCCTCGCCTCGCTGACCATCGTCTTCCTGCTCGCCGTCGTCACCCTCCAGCCGTTCGCCATGTACGCGGGCGCCAAGCAGTCGATGATCGTGCTCACGGCCCTGCTGGTCTGCCTGATCCCGACCACGATCGGCGCCCTGCTCTCCGCCATCGGCATCGCCGGCATGGACCGGCTCGTGCAGCGCAACGTGCTCGCCATGTCCGGACGGGCGGTGGAGGCCGCCGGCGACGTCTCGACGCTGCTGCTCGACAAGACCGGCACGATCACCCTCGGCAACCGCCAGGCCTCCGAGTTCGTCCCCGTGACCGGCGCCAAGGCCGCCGAACTGGCCGACGCCGCACAGCTCTCCTCCCTCGCGGACGAGACCCCCGAGGGCCGCTCGATCGTGGTCCTCGCGAAGGAGAAGTACGGCCTGCGCGAACGCCACCAGGGCGAACTGGCCCACGCCGAATGGATCCCCTTCACTGCACAGACCCGTATGTCGGGCGTGGACGTGGACGGCAAGAAGACCCGTAAGGGCGCGGCCGGTTCGGTCATCACCTGGGTCAAGGAGCAGGGCGGCCTGGTCTCCGAGGACGCCGACCTCCTCGCCAACGGCATCTCCGAGGCCGGCGGTACGCCGCTGCTCGTCGCGGTGGAGGACGAGAAGGGGGCCCGGGTCCTGGGTGTCATCCACCTCAAGGACGTGGTCAAGGAGGGCATGCGCGAACGCTTCGACGAGCTGCGCCGCATGGGCATCAAGACCATCATGATCACGGGCGACAACCCGCTCACCGCCAAGGCCATCGCCGAAGAGGCGGGCGTCGACGACTTCCTCGCCGAGGCCACCCCCGAGGACAAGATGGCCCTCATCAAACGGGAACAGGCCGGCGGCAAGCTCGTCGCCATGACCGGCGACGGGACGAACGACGCACCCGCGCTGGCCCAGGCGGACGTGGGTGTCGCGATGAACACCGGCACCTCGGCCGCCAAAGAGGCCGGGAACATGGTGGACCTCGACTCCAACCCCACCAAGCTCATCGAGATCGTCGAGATCGGCAAGCAGCTCCTGATCACCCGCGGAGCCCTGACCACCTTCTCCATCGCCAACGACGTCGCGAAGTACTTCGCAATCATCCCGGCCATGTTCGCGGCGGTCTACCCGGGCCTGGACAAGCTCAACATCATGGGCCTGGCCTCTCCCGAGTCGGCGATCCTCTCCGCGGTCATCTTCAACGCGCTGATCATCATCGCGCTGGTCCCGCTCGCCCTCAAGGGCGTCCAGTACAAGCCGACCAGCGCCGACAAGATGCTCCGCCGGAACATCGGGATCTACGGACTCGGCGGCCTCATCGCCCCGTTCATCGGCATCAAGGTCATCGACATGCTCATCACCCTCATCCCCGGCCTCTCCTGATTAGGAACGTGCTGACCCCATGAACAACTCCGTAGGCAACACAGCACGGTTGATCGGGGCAGGCCTGCGGGCCCTGCTGGTCCTCACGATCGTGTGCGGCGTGATCTACCCGCTCGCCGTCACCGGCATCGCCCAGGCCGCCTTCGGCCGGAAGGCCAACGGCTCCGAGATCAAGGACGAGAGCGGCCAGGTCGTCGGCTCCTCCCTCATCGGGCAGAGCTACCACCTGCCGAAGAAGGACCCCGACGACGCCGAAGAAGCGGTCGAGCCGGACCTGAAGTGGTTCCAGCCGCGCCCCTCCAACGGCCTGGGCAGCAACAGCGTCAACACCCAATACTCGCTGATCCTCTCGGGCGCCACCAACCGCTCCGCCGACAACGGCGCGGTCAACGGCAAGTGCACCGACCAGGCCGAAGAGGGCACCCTCTGCGCCCAGGTCCTCGCCGCCAAGAAATCCGTGATCGCGGACAACTCCACGGACTCCTACGAGGTCAGGCCCGAGGACGTGCCGGCCGACGCCGTCACCTCCTCCGGCTCCGGCCTCGACCCGGACATCTCCCCCGCGTACGCCGAGCTCCAGATCCACCGCGTCGCCGAGCAGAACAAGCTCGACGTCAAGCAGGTCGAGAAGCTCGTCGCCGACCACACGACCGGCCGCACCCTCGGCTTCATGGGCGAGCCCCGCGTCAACGTCCTCGAGCTCAACATCGCTCTGAAGGCACTGTCCAAGAGCTGACGTTGCGCACTGCGAGGGTCCGGAGCCGGCGAGACACGAAGCTCCCCAGCCGCCGCTGGGAGGCGGCCCGCGTCCCGCCGGCTCCGCCCCGTACCCACCGAAAGAGGAAGGCCGCACACCGATGACCAAGGTGCTGGTGGTGGAGGACGACGCCCAGCTCGTACGTGCGCTCAGGATCAACCTCGAGGCGCGGAAGTTCGAGGTGGAGACGGCTTCCGACGGAAACACCGCCCTGAGGCTCACGGTCGTCCGCAAGCCGGACGTCATCCTGCTGGACCTCGGTCTGCCGGACATGGACGGCATCGACGTGATCAAGGACGTACGGGAGGGCAGCGGCGTGCCGATCCTCGTCCTCTCGGCCCGGCACACGTCCGAGGAGAAGATCCGCGCCCTGGACGCGGGCGCCGACGACTACGTCACCAAGCCGTTCAGCATGGACGAGCTCCTCGCCCGGCTGCGGGCCGCCGTGCGCCGCCGGGAGGTCCCGGCCCCCACCCACGAGATCTCGGTGGTCACGACGGAGGACTTCAGCGTCGACCTCGTCGCGAAGAAGGTCGTGCGGGGCGGCCGCGGCGTGCGTCTGACGCCCACCGAGTGGCACCTCCTGGAGATCCTGATCACCCACCCCGGCCGGCTGATCAGCCAGCGCAAGCTCCTGCTGGACGTCTGGGGACCGACGTACTCCGAGCACACCAACTACCTGCGGGTCTACATGGCCCAGCTGCGCCGCAAGCTGGAAGCGGACCCCTCGCACCCGAGGTACCTGATCACCGAGCCCGGCATGGGCTACCGCTTCGAGGGATGACGTAAACAATGGGACGCGGCAAGTTTCGTATCTACCTGGGCTCGGCCCCCGGCGTCGGCAAGACGTACGCGATGCTCTCGGAGGGCCACCGCCGGGTGGAGCGCGGCACCGATGTCGTCGTCGCCTTCGTGGAGCACCACAACCGCCCCCGCACCGAGGTGATGCTGCACGGGCTGGAGCAGATCTCCCGGCGCGAACTGGAGTACCGGGACACCACCTTCACCGAGATGGACGTGGACGCGATCCTCGCGCGCCGCCCCGCCGTCGCGCTCGTGGACGAGCTCGCCCACACCAACGTGCCGGGCTCGCGCAACACCAAGCGCTGGCAGGACGTGGAGGAGCTGCTCCGGGCCGGCATCGATGTCGTCTCGACCGTCAACATCCAGCACCTCGAATCCCTCGGCGACGTCGTCGAGACGATCACCGGGGTGCGGCAGCGCGAGACGGTCCCCGACGAGGTCGTACGGCGCGCCGACCAGATCGAGCTGGTCGACATGTCCCCGCAGGCCCTGCGCCGCCGCATGGCCCACGGCAACATCTACAAGCCGGACAAGGTCGACGCGGCCCTGTCCAACTACTTCCGCCCCGGGAACCTCACCGCCCTGCGCGAGCTCGCCCTGCTCTGGGTCGCCGACCGCGTCGACGAGTACCTCCAGGAGTACCGCGGCGAGCACAACATCCGCTCCACCTGGCAGGCCCGCGAACGCATCGTCGTCGGCCTCACCGGCGGACCGGAGGGCCGCACCCTCATCCGGCGCGCCGCCCGCCTCGCCGAGAAGGGATCGGGTGGTGAGGTCCTGGCCGTGTACATCGCTCGCAGCGACGGGCTGACCGCCGCCTCCCCCAAGGAACTCGCCGTCCAGCGCACCCTGGTCGAGGATCTCGGCGGCACCTTCCACCACGTCATAGGGGACAACGTCCCCGACGCCCTGCTGGAGTTCGCCCGCGGGTGCAACGCCACGCAGATCGTCCTCGGCGTCAGCCGCCGGCGTTCCTGGCAGTCGGTGCTCCGGCCCGGCGTGAGCGCCACCGTCGCCCGGGAATCCGGTCCGGACCTCGACGTCCACATCGTCACCCACGACGAGATGGCCAAGGGCCGGATCCTGCCCGTCGCGCGCGGCGCGCGGCTCGGCAGGCTGCGGGTCGTCTGGGGCTGGCTCGTCGGTGTCGTCGGCCCGGCGCTGCTCACGGTCCTGCTCAACCAGGTCGTGCCCGGCCTCGGGCTCGCCAACGACATGCTGCTGTTCCTCACCTTCACGGTGGCGGCCGCCATGCTCGGCGGGCTCCTGCCCGCCCTGGCCTCGGCGGCCTTCGGCTCCCTGCTGCTGAACTACTGGTTCACCCCGCCGCTCCACGAGTTCACGATCTCCGACCCCAAGAACATCCTCGCCATAGCGATCTTCGTGGGCGTCGCGGTGTCGGTGGCCTCCGTCGTCGACCTGGCCGCCCGGCGCACCCACCAGGCCGCCCGGCTCCGCGCCGAGTCCGAGATCCTCTCCTTCCTCGCCGGCAGCATCCTGCGCGGTGAAACCGCCCTGGACGCCCTGCTGGAGCGGGTCCGCGAGACCTTCGCCATGGAATCGGTCGCCCTCCTGGAACGCGGCAGCGAAGTCGACCCGTGGACCTGCGCGGGCAGCACCGGCCGGAATCCGGTGACCCGCCCCGAGGACGCCGCCGTCGACATGCCCATCGGCGAGAACATGGCGCTGGCCCTGACCGGCCGGGTCCTGCCGGCCGAGGACCGGCGCGTCCTCGGGGCCTTCGCCGCCCAGGCAGCCGTCGTACTCGACCGCCAGCGCCTCGTCGACGAGGCCGAGGAGGCCCGCCGCCTCATCGAAGGCAACCAGATCCGCACCGCGCTCCTCGCCGCAGTCAGCCACGACCTGCGCACCCCGCTCGCCGGCATCAAGGTCTCGGTCACTTCCCTCCGATCCACCGACGTCGACTGGTCCGAGGAGGACCGGGCCGACCTCCTGGAAGGCATCGAGGACGGCGCCGACCGCCTCGACCACCTGATCGGGAACCTGCTCGACATGTCCCGCCTGCAGACCGGGACCGTCGTCCCGCTCATCCGCGAGACCGACCTCGACGAGGTGGTCCCGATGGCCCTGGCCGGGGTACCCGACGACAGCGCGGTCCTCGACATCCCCGAGACGCTGCCCATGGTCGCCGTCGACCGCGGCCTCCTCGAACGGGCCGTGGCCAACATCGTCGAGAACGCCGTCAAGTACAGCCCCGCCGGTCAGAGCGTCCTCGTCTCCGCCAGCTCCCTGGCCGAGCGGCTCGAACTGCGCGTCGTGGACCGCGGCCCGGGCGTCCCCGACGAGGCCAAGGACCGCATATTCGAACCCTTCCAGCGGTACGGGGACGCCCCCGCCGGTGCCGGAGTGGGCCTGGGCCTGGCGGTCGCCCGAGGTTTCCTGGAGGCCATGGACGGCACCCTGACCGCCGAGGACACCCCCGGCGGCGGCCTGACGATGGTCCTCACCCTCCCCCTGGCCGGCAGCGCCCGCCCGACGACCGCCGAACTCCCGGCCGACTCCATGACCTGACCCCAGATCAGCCGAACGCCGGAATGACCCCGGAGCCGTACGCATCGGGGACCATCGAGGAGTGTCCGCCGTAGCGGGAGACATCTCCTTCGTGCGGCTCCCACGGTCTTGGGAGAGGCTCAGCTGACCGCCGCGCTGCGGTCCTTGAGGGTCAGGGACAGTCCGTGGCGGTTATTGGACTGGTCAGCCGACGAGCCCTCGACGCAGCGGACGGACAGGTCGCGCGCACCGCGCAACCCTGCGGCGCGCAGCCGGTGCATGCCGTCAACAACGCGGCCGAACGCGGGGGCGCTCGCCAAGGGGTCGGCCGTGGCCTGACCACTCAGCTCCCGGCAGTGGCACGCCACCCCATCCATACCTGATCCGGCCACCAGCGACTCCTTCCGCGGCCTGCCCGCGGTCCTGCTGCGCAGACGCCCTGGAATCCTCCGGCCGCCCGACCTTCAGAGCCGCCTCACGCTTCCGCATCGGCCCCGGGCGCCCCACTCCATCCATCCGCCCAGCCACGAAGCTCTGCCCTGGTCAAACTCGGCCGCCTGGATCCGTCCACCCATGGCGAACCTTCTCATTCCGTTTCAGCGCTCGACATGAGCCACGGCTTGATCATTTTCTGGATTCCCAGCCTGGATTGAACAGCCGATTCAAGACAGA
Organism: Streptomyces sp. TBY4; assembly: GCF_024213195.1. Classification (GTDB taxonomy): domain Bacteria; phylum Actinomycetota; class Actinomycetes; order Streptomycetales; family Streptomycetaceae; genus Streptomyces. The sequence goes on from NZ_JANAVF010000001.1 coordinate 832,830, forward strand.
TAAGACAGTTTCCAGACATCCCTTCCTGACGCAATCCCGCTCCCCTCGCAGAGTTTGATGGACTAAGTTGGGGGCGTTCCCGCGCAGAACGGGCGCCAACGACCAGTGCCTTTGCTGATCCGGGCCCGAGATATCGGCACAATTCCAGACGCCCCGACCCCTTGCGTGCCCGGCTGCGCTACAGCCTCTGCGTCCGCTTCCAGTGGCGAGTGCGTAGCGACTTATCGCGTCCACTTCTCGTCGCATCCGGGTGTCAGCTGCGTCGGCCAGAAGATCTGAGGATTGCCAAGTCAGGCGAGCTCCGCCTGCTGGAACTCTCCAATCAACTCTCAAGAAAGGGACTTCGTGGCTGACGAGAAGGTGCTGCACGCCCAAAGGTTCATCAACACAACTTACGACAACGGCGCAACGCTCGGCATATCAAAGCTCGCCGAGAACGGAAAGACCAGCTGGACCGTAATGCAGCCCTCACTCGGGCGTTGCAGTACGAGACGGGAATCCGCTCACTGTCGGACTCCTTCGGTCAACTTCTGTCGCATCATTCAATCTGCCCTCCACAGCATCAAGCAGGGCGTCGCCGACCGCATGAGCGCTGCGCACAAGGCCGAGGAGCACGGATTCCAGCCCGGTTCGCGGACCTACTTCGCGGTGGACTACGACGCCGTCAACGATGAGGTCACCGCGCATACCCTGCCCTACTTCCGGAGCGTCAAGAATCAGATGCAGCGGATGGGGAACCCGTACCAGACTGGCACTGACGGTCCGCGCAACGTGCGCTCCCGCGTCGCCAAGGAGGGCTACGTCGAACCGGCCTTCATCGACGCGCAGTTGCGCATCCCGCTGTACGACATCTTCGAGAATTGCAACCGCATCATCCGAGGGGCCTGACTGGTGGCAATCGCATCCGACCCATACCAGGGACACGGCTTCCCCGCCCTGTTCACGATCGCGTTCGTCGGGGCTGCGCTCCTGGTCAGTCTGCTCGTCTACCTCGGCTCACGCCTGTCCCGGAAGCATGTGCGGGGCGGCACCCCGGCCACTGCGTGCCGGGACCTGTCCCTGACGGCCGCGGCCGGCGCGCTCGCCATGTATCTCTGGGGCTGCCTCCACCTCCTGTTCGTCGAGCGCCAGGAGCGCGGGGTGGAGTGCGCCAAGGTGCAGGGCGTGGCAGAGGGGCCGGGAGCGGAAGCCATCACCGGTGACTTCATCCCTCTGCAACTGGTCTGCCACATGCCCGGCGGCCGCACTCACACCGTGCTCGTACCCGACTACATCAACCCCTCGGTGGCCGTACTGCTGGCACTCGCCCTGACGGCGGCCGTCACGTCCGTCGCCCTCGGCCGCAAGCAGAACACGGCACAACGGAAGGAAGGCTGACCCGTTGATTCGAGGTCGAGACTCTCGGGCTGCGCGGGGAGCCGAACCCGATAGCCGGCTGGCTCCACCCGTCAGAGGTGCGCGACAGTCACCTCCGGAATCCAACCGGGCATCGGGCGCACTGCAGTGGTGATCCGGCCGGGCTCCTATCCGCCCGGTGTGGGCGGGGGGACGGCACCGATCGGCGCCCTCACGAAGGCCTGTTCCACCTCCCGGCGTCACCGTGCCGCGCAGTACCGGTGAGCCTCCACAAGCCCCCCGCGGGACGTCGGCGCAGGGCCGGCTTCCTGGTCGGCCCTGCGCCACCAGCGAGAGTCAGCTGAACGACGGGATGATGTCGGAGCCGTACGCGTCGATGGTCGCCTCGCGGGCGTCGTGCATGTCGTACAGGGCGAACTGGTCCACGCCGAGGTCGCGCAGGGCGCGCAGCTTCTCGATGTGGGCCTCGGCGGGGCCCAGGAGGCAGAAGCGGTCGACGATCTCGTCGGGGACGAAGTCGGTGGAGGGGTTCCCTGCGCGGCCGTGGTGGCTGTAGTCGTAGCCGTGGCGGGACTTGATGTACTCGGTCAGTTCCTCGGGGACCATCGAGGAGTGTTCGCCGTAGCGGGAGACGAGGTCGGCGACGTGGTTGCCGACCATGCCGCCGAACCAGCGGCACTGGTCGCGGGCGTGGGCCAGGGCCCGCGCGGAGTCGTCGGCCGTGACGTACGCCGGGGCCGCCACGCAGATGGTGATCGTGGACGGGTCCCGGCCGGCCGCGGCGGCGGCCTCGCGGACCGCCTTGATCATCCATTCCGTGAGGTAGAGGTCGGCGAGCTGGAGGATGAAGCCGTCGGCCTTCTGGCCGGCGAGCGCGAGGGCCTTGGGCCCGTACGCGGCCATCCAGACGGGCAGCTTCCCGTCCGTGATCCACGGGATGCGGATCGGATTGCCGTCCACGACCGCCTCGCGGCCCTCCGCCAGGTCACGGATGACCTCGATGGCCTCGCCGAGGCGGGCCAGGGTGTTGGGGGCGCGCCCGGCGACCCGCATCGCCGAGTCGCCGCGGCCGATCCCGCAGACGGTGCGGTTCCCGTACATGTCGTTGAGGGTGGCGAAGGTGGAGGCGGTCACTTCCCAGGTGCGGGTGCCCGGGTTGGTGACCATCGGTCCGACGTGCATGCGCTGGGTGTTGGCCAGGATCTGGCTGTAGATGACGAACGGCTCCTGCCACAGGACCGCCGAGTCGAAGGTCCAGCCGTAGCGGAAGCCGTTGCGCTCCGCGCGCTTCATGAGGCTGACCACCTGCGAGGCGGGCGGGTCGGTCTGCAGGACGAGGCCGAAGTCCATGCGTCGCTCCTTGCTGGGGAGTACGGGTGCCGGGGCGTGCGGGCCCCGGCAGCCCCTAGAGGTATTGGCAGGTGGAGCGGTGGATGAAGGCCCCGTGGCCGGCGCGGCCGGTGAACTCGCGCCGGTCGATGACGAGTTCGCCCCGGGACAGGACCGTGTCGACGCGTCCGGTGATCCGCTTGCCCTCGTACGCCGAGTAGTCCACGTTCATGTGGTGCGTCTCGGCGGAGATGACCTGCTCGGCGTGCGGATCGTAGAGGACGATGTCGGCGTCGGAGCCCGGCGCGATGGTGCCCTTCTGCGGGTAGAGGCCGAACATCCGGGCCGGGGTCGCGCACGCGATCTCGATCCAGCGCCGGCGGCCGATGTGCCCGTCCAGGACGGCCTGGTGGAGGAGGTCCATGCGGTTCTCCACCCCCGGCAGCCCGTTCGGGATCTTCGAGAAGTCGCCCCGGCCCAGCTCCTTCTGGCCCCGGAAGCAGAAGGGGCAGTGGTCGGTGGAGACCACCTGGAGGTCGTTCGTGCGCAGCCCCCGCCACAGCGCCGCCTGGTGCTCGCGCGGCCGGAGCGGGGTGGAGCAGACGTACTTGGCGCCCTGGAAGTCGGGCTCCGCCAGGTTGTCGGTGGACAGGAAGAGGTACTGCGGGCACGTCTCGCCGAACACCGGCAGACCCTTGTCCCGGGCCGCCGCCAGCTCGGCGACCGCCTCCTCCGCCGAGACGTGGACCACGTAGAGAGGCGAACCGGCCACCCGCGCCAGCTGGATGGCGCGGTGCGTGGCCTCCGCCTCCAGCAGCACCTTGCGGACCTCGCCGTGGTGGCGGGGGTCCGTCTCCCCGCGGGCCAGGGCCTGTTCGACGAGCACGTCGATCGCGATGCCGTTCTCGGCGTGCATCATGATCAGCCCGCTGTTGCCGGAGGCCCGCTGCATCGCGCGCAGGATCTGGCCGTCGTCGCTGTAGAAGACCCCGGGGTACGCCATGAACAGCTTGAAGGAGGTGACCCCCTCCCCCACCAGGTGGTCCATCTCCTTCAGGGTCCGCTCGTTGACGTCCGAGAGGATCATGTGGAAGGCGTAGTCGACGGCGCACTTGCCGTCGGCCTTGGCGTACCAGGTGTCGAGGCCCTCGCGCAGGGCGTGCCCCGGTGTCTGGACGGCGAAGTCCACGATGGTGGTGGTGCCGCCCCAGGCGGCGGCCCGGGTGCCGGTCTCGAAGGTGTCGGAGGCCGCCGTGCCGCCGAACGGCAGCTCCATGTGGGTGTGGGCATCGACTCCGCCGGGGATGACGTACTTCCCGCTCGCGTCGATCGTCCGGTCGGCCGTCCAGGTCGCGGCGGCCGCCGTGCCGTGCGCCGCGAGGGCGGCGACCCGGCCGTCCTCGATCAGCACGTCGGCGTGGAGCTCGTCGGACGCGGTGATGACGAGCCCGCCGCGGATCAGGGTGCGGATGCTGCTCATGTACGTCTCCCCCGGTGCTAGTTGAGGGTGCGGAGGGCCTCGGCGAGGATTTCTGCGCCCTCTTCCGCCTCGGCGACGGTGAGGGAGAGCGGCGGCGCGATGCGCAGCACGCTGGTGTTGTGGCCGCCGCCCTTGCCGAGCAGCAGGCCGCCGGCCCGGGCGGCCTCCAGTACGGCGGCGGCCGCGTCCGGGTCGGCCCGGTCGGTGCCCGGCTCCGTCAGCTCCAGGCCGGCCATCAGGCCCCGGCCGCGTACCTCCCGTACGGCGGGCACGGTCGCGGCGATGGCCCGCAGCCGCTCGAGCAGCAGGCCGCCGACGCGGCGGGCGTTGCCCTGGAGGTCGTGTTCGAGGAGGTAGGAGAGGTTGGCCACGCCGGCCGCCATGGTGACCGGTGAACCGCCGAAGGTGGAGATGGAGTTGGAGTCGAGGCAGTTCATCACCTCGGCGCGGGCCACGACTCCGCCGATGGACATGCCGTTGCCGATGCCCTTGGCGAAGGTGATGATGTCCGGCGGGCCGTTCTGGGCGTGGGCCTGCCAGCCCCAGAAGTGCTCGCCGGTACGGCCCCAGCCGGTCTGCACCTCGTCGCTGATCCAGAGGATGCCGTGCCGGTCGAGGACCTCGCGGAAGGACCCGTAGAGCCCGTCGGGCGGTGAGGTGAACCCGCCGACGCCCTGCACCGGTTCGGCGATGAGCGCGGCGACCCCGCCGCGCGCCTGGCCGAGCACGTCCTCCAGGTCGGCGACGGCAGCGGCGGTGAAGGCGGTGTCGTCGAGGTGGGCGAAGGGGCCGCGGGTGCGGACCGCGCCGTGCACGTAGTACGTCTGGAGCGGCGAGAGGCTGGTCGGGGACCAGCCGCGGTTGCCGGTGATCGAGACGGTGGAGAAGGACCGGCCGTGGTAGCTGTTGCGCATCGCCAGGATCTGGTTGGAGCGGCGGTACGTCGTCGCGAGCAGCAGGGCGGTGTCGTTGGCCTCGGTGCCGGAGGTGGTGAAGAAGACCCGGGCGTCGGGGATGCCGGACAACGCCGAGACGCGCTCGGCCAGTTCGATCATCGGGCGGTTGAGGTAGAGGGTGGAGGAGTGGATGATCCGCCCGGCCTGTTCGGAGACGGCCTTGGTGACCTCGGGCAGGGCGTGGGCGGTCATCGTGGTGAGGATGCCGCCGAAGAAGTCGAGGTAGCGGTTGCCGTCCGCGTCCCAGACGTGGCGGCCCTCGCCGTGGGTGAGTTCGAGGGGGCGGTCGTAGTAGAGCGCGAGCCAGTCGGGCAGGACGGAGCGGTGCCGGCTGTGCAGGGGGATCGGGTTGGTCACGGCTGTACGAGTCCTCCGTAGGCGTCGGGGCGGCGGTCGCGGTAGAAGGCCCACTGGTCGCGGACCTCCTTGATGAGGTCGAAGTCGAGGTCGCGGACGAGGAGTTCCTCCTCCTTGTCGCTGGCGACCTCCCCGACGAACTGGCCGCGCGGGTCGACGAAGTAGCTGGTGCCGTAGAAGTCGTTGTCGCCGTACTCCTCCTGGCCGACGCGGTTGATGGCGGCGACGAAGTACTCGTTGGCGACGGCGGAGGCGGGCTGCTCCAGCTGCCACAGGTAGCCGGAGAGGCCCCGGGAGGTGGCGGAGGGGTTGTAGACCAACTGGGCGCCGTTCAGCCCGAGTTCGCGCCAGCCCTCCGGAAAGTGGCGGTCGTAGCAGATGTAGACGCCGACCTTGCCGACCGCGGTGTCGAAGACGGGGAAGCCGAGGTTGCCCGGGCGGAAGTAGTACTTCTCCCAGAAGCCCCTGACCTGGGGGATGTGGTGCTTGCGGTACTTGCCGAGGTAGCTTCCGTCGGCGTCGATGACCGCGGCGGTGTTGTAGTAGAACCCCTCGGACTCCAGCTCGAAGACAGGCACGACGATCACCATGCCGGTCTCGCGGGCGAGGGCCTGCATCCGCCGGACGGTGGGGCCGTCGGGGACGGCCTCGGCCCAGCGGTAGTGCTCGGGCTCCTGGACCTGGCAGAAGTAGGGGGCGTTGAAGACTTCCTGGAAGCCGATGATCTTCGCGCCCTGGGCGGCGGCCCGGCGGGCGTGCTCCTCGTGTTTGGCGATCATCGACTCGGTGTCTCCGGTCCAGGTGGCCTGGACGAGTGCGGCGCGGACGACTTGGGCCATGAGCTGCTCCTCGCGACGGGGTACGCCGGCTTCTACGCACGTAGAGGGTGTACGACGGCTGCGCGTAGGGAGTTGAAGGTAGGCCTCGGTCAGGCCGGGGGCAAGACCGCGTTGCGCGGTTGGAGTAGTCGATCTCCAAACGCAGGAGTTACGTCGGCACGCAGTCGTTTCCGATCATCCGACGGGCAGATTCGCGACTCGAAGGGCATGCAACAGGTCGCGGTGATGGGCCCCCGAGAGGGCTTCGGCGGCGCGCAGCAGCCGGGGCGCGAACCACCGGGGGTCCCGGCGGGCGAGCCGGGCCGACTCCTCGGCGGTGCGGACCCGGACGAAGGCGGCGAGCAGGGCGTCGGCCTGCGGAGTGTGGCCGGCGTCCGCGAGGACGAGGACGGCCTCGGCGATCTCTGCGGCCGGCCGGGCCACGCCCTGGCGCAGCAGGGCTTCGCGGTCGGCCGGCCCGAGCGCGGCGGCGGCCGCGGCGAACCGGGCGGGCGGCAGCGAGGCCGCCTCCCAGAGCAGGGTCGCCCAGTCCGCGGCCAGCCCGGCGCGCGCCAGCTCCTCCCCCAGCCGCACCAACTGCCCGGCGGGCCCGGCGGCGGCCTCGCAGAGCAACGCGTGCGCCTCCCCACTCCGCCCCTGCCCCCGCAGCCCCACCAGCCCCTCCACAAACCCGAGGACATCCCCCACCCCCCGCTCCGCACCACCCGACGCCTCTTGGCCGGGGGCCGGAGCGATCCACGGAGCGGGCGCGCCCTGCGGAGCCTCGGCGGACGCGGGGCCGCCGTGCACGCCGGTGCCGGGGGCCGGAGCGTGCCACTGGGCGGACGCGCCTCCCTGGGAACCCGCGGCGGAGGCGGGGTCGCCGGGCACACCGTGTGCACCGGGGCCGGAGGCCGCAGCGAGCCACTCGGCGGACACGCCGCCCTGCACCCCCGCGGCGGAGGCGGAGCCGCCGAACTCCCCCTGAGCACCGGGGCCGGAGGCCGCAGCGTGCCACTCGGTGGACGCGCCTCCCTGCGCACCCGCGGCGGGGTTGCCCCACGTGCCGGGCGGGCCGGTGTCGGGGGTCGGGGCGGAGGCCCCGTCCGGCCAGGGGGCGGGCTCGCCCTGCGGGTGGGGCCGGGGCCCCGGGGCGGCGGCGCTGCCGGGTCCGGGGGTGTGCTCCGTACTCCAGGCCGGGACGCCGGGGCGTGTCGCTGCGACGGGGGCGGGGCCTCCCGCCGCAGCGCCCTGCTCCGGCCCCGGATCCCCCGCCGGGGCGGGCCCGGCGGCCGGTCGGGCGGGCCGCCCGAAGCGGGCGCCGCGCAGGGGCGTGGCGGACGAAGGATCCTCCGGGGGCAGGGCGACGGCTCGGGCTCCGGCTGCCTCCACCCCCGCCCCCGCGTACCGGGCCCCGCCGCCGCGCCGCGCACCGCGCAGCCACCGCCCCTCGGCCCGCCCGACCGGCCGCCCGGCCCCTTCCGGCGCCGTGTCCGATCCCCGGCCCGATTCCCTGTCTGCTGCCATGTCCGACATCGCGCCCGGAGCCGCGCCCTGCGCCTCCGCGGGCGCCCCGGCCCAGGACTCTGCCCGCGCGCCGCCCCACACCCCCGCGGCCCCCGCCGGCGCCTCCGCCCGCGCCCCGGCTCGGGATCCCGTCCGCGCGACGGGCCGCATTCCTTCGCGCGGCCCCGGCCACACCGCCGCAGCCTCCACCCCGCCACTCGCTCCCGCCGATCCCCCGGCAGGCTCCGCACCCCGCGCCCCGCCCCGTACCCCCGGCCAAGCCGCCGCAGGCGTCCCGCGCTGTGCCGGTACCGCGTGCAGGGGGTCCGGCCGGGACGGGGGTCCGGGGCGGTCGCCGTCCGGGGTCACCGCCTCCAGGCGGGCCGCGAGGTCCTCGTGGCGGGCCGTCGCGCGGGCGGCGTCGTCGCGGGTCCAGGAGAGTTCCCGGGACAGGGCCTCCGCCTCCGCCGGGTCCACCGCTTCCGCGAGCCGCGCGGTCAGCAGGCGCTGGGCCGTCCGGGCCCGGGCCCGCTGCTCCGCGGCCGACGCGAGCAGCGTGCGCAGTTCCTCCTCCCCGCCCGGCAGCCGGTCCCAGATCCCGACCGCGGCGGCCCGCAGTCCGGCCGCGTACCGCGTCTCGCGTTCGAGCGCCGCCGCGCCCGTCGTGGCCGCCAAGTCGGCGAGCAGTGACTCCAGTACGTCCCACGGCGGCATCGCCGCCCCGTCCAGGCAGGCCCGCATTCCCTCCGGGTCCCGCCGCAGGAACTCCCCGTACCAACCCGCCCCGGAATCCAGTCGCTGCGTCAACCCCCGCATGTATCCGGAGAGTTGGCCGATCACCTGCGAAGTCGCGGTCTCCATCCCTGCATTGGATCCCACCCGTGTTACGGGCGGACTACAGGAGTCTCAAAGGTTGACGGCGGGCGGGGCAAGCCTGACTGCGATCGCGGTGTGAGGCCGCCCGCGCCGGACCACCGCGGCCGGCACGTCCAGCAGCCAGAACTGCCAGGTGTACTTGCGCAGCATCAGCTTCCGCACCCGCTTCAGCCCCGCCGCGTCCAGCAGCCGCGCCTCGCCCTCGGCGACCGCGGCCCCTTCGGCCACCCGCCCGCGCACGTCGCAGGCCACGACCGTGGCCCGCCCGTTGTTGCGGATCCGCTTCACCTTCCAGGCGTCGTCGCGCGTCCAGACGTACAGCTCGTCGCCGTCCGCCACCGCCCACACCGGCGTGGCCACCGGCGTGCCGTCCTTGCGGAAGGTGGTGAGACTGACGTACTTCGCCCTGCCCAGCTCCTCGATCGTCATGCGCCAGACCCTACGCGGCCCGCTCAGCGGGAGGTGACGGCCCGCTCCAGCAGGGCCCGCAGTACGTCCTGCTCCTCCGGGGCGAGCCCGGACACCGGCGAGTCCACGGCGAGCAGGCCGAGGAGCCGGGCACGCAGGGCGGCCCCCTCGGGGGTGAGGACGAGCTGCCGGGCACGGCGGTCGGTGGGGTGCGGGTGCCGCTCGATCAGGAGCTGCTTCTCCAGCTTGTCGACGACGAAGGTGGCGTTGGAGGGCTCGCAGCTCATGCGTTCGGCGAGCTCCCTCATGGTCATCGGACCGCTCATCTCCCGCAGCGCGGTCGCCTGGGAGGCGGTGAGGCCCAGGGTGGCGGCCCGCTCCCGTACGTGTTCGGCGATCCGGTGGGCCAGCCCGTCCACCAGCCCGCACAGCTGCCGTTCGGCGATGGCCTGGCGCTCGGGGGGTGTCGTCATGGCGCCAGTTTAGCAAGTCCCTCAAGCCAGAATAATTACAGCTTGAATGATTCAAACTTGATGCTTATGGTTGGCGCACCGCCCCGGCAGACCGGCCGGCGGCAGCCTGATGGCACTTCACCAAGGAGCCCCCATGCCCGAATTGACGACGACTGCGGCGCACGAAGGACGGCTGAACCGCCCCGCGGGAATCCGCTCCCTGTGGCTGGGCGACACGAAGGTCTCGTACGTGCCGGACGGCGACGTACGGCTCCGGCCCCGGCCGCTGCTCCCGGACACCACCGACGAGGTGTGGGCCGCCCACCCGGAGTACCTGGACGGCACGGGCCACCTCGTGGCGAGCGTCGGCGGTCTGCTGGTCGAGCACGGCGGCCGGGCGCTGCTGATCGACGCGGGCTTCGGCCCGCAGACGTTCCGGACTCCGGACGGACCCCTCGGCGTGATCCACGGAGGCGCGCTCCCCGGCAGCCTGGCCGGACTCGGCCTCGCCCCGGAGGACATCGAGGCGGTGGCCTTCACCCACCTCCACTCCGACCACATCGGCTGGGCCGTCCACCCCGTCCCGGGCGAGGACCGGCCCCTCTTCCCCCGCGCCGAGTACCTGATCGCCGCGCCCGAATGGGACCGGCTCGACCTCCTCGCCGCCGAGGGCACGACCGAGCGGGTCGCCGCCCTCGCACCGCGCGTGCGCACCTTCGACGACGGCCAGGAGATCTTCCCCGGGGTCCGCGTACGGATCACCCCCGGCCACACCGTCGGCCACGCCGAGTACGTGATCACCGGCGGCGGCCGGCGCCTGATCGCCTTCGGCGACGCCGTCCATTCGCCGATCCAGATCGACCACCCCGAGTGGTCCGCGGCCTTCGACCACGACCTCGCCCGGACGGCCGAGCACCGCCGCCGCCTGGTCGCCGAGCTGGCGGAGCCGGACACCATCGGCTTCGGCGTCCACTTCGCGGACGTGGTGTTCGGACGGGTCCGGCAGGACGGGACCGGCCCGGCCTGGCAGCCCGTGGACGCCTGAGAACGGCCGGGCCCGAGCACCTCAGACGACCGGCGCCGCCTCCCCGTGCGTCAGGGTCTCCCACGCCACGAACAGGTCGTCCGTCCCGGCCGGCCGGGTCTTCTCGACCAGCTCGCGGGTGTACGGGAGTTCCGCGCCCGTCCGCACCGCGTAGTGCTGGAGCGCGACCTCCAGGTCGGGTCCCATCGTGCGCTCCAGCTTGCCGCCGCACAGCCAGCCGGGGGCCTCTTCCCCCAGCTGGTACTTCGCGTGGAACTCCAGCGCCGCCCGGAGCCGCTCGCCCTGCTCCCGGTAGAGGTCGACGCCCTGGTGCCAGGCCGTCTCCGCGATGTGCGCGGAGGCCGCGAGCGCGTAGCCGACGTGCATCAGGTTGCGGCAGGTCTCCTGGGCCATGCCGTCGGCGTACGCCCCCTGGCCGAACCAGTACGCCGCCACCTTCTCCGGCGAGTCGATGCCGATGCGCGGCGGGGCCAGCGGGTGCGCGCCGTCCCGCCGGAGGTAGAAGTAGGCCGGGACGCGCTCCCGGAACCGCTCCAGGGACTCCCGGAAGACGTCCTGGTCCTCCAGGAGGACGGAGATGCTCAAGGCGGCGTCGGTCATGGCCAGTTCCCAGTTGCCGTTGTACGCCGGCACCTGCGTGCGGACGGCCGGGAGGTAGGCGGTGCGCAGCATCTCCTTGAAGCGGGCGACCCGCTCGTCCCCCCAGTGCGGGTAGCCGGCGTGGACGATCTCGGCGGCGCGGGCCCAGGTGGAGCCGGACCAGGCGGCCTGGAGGCCCGCGTTGTCCTCGGTGTGACGCTTCATCGCGGCCGACCAGCCGTCCATGATCTGCACGGCCTTGCGGGCATGGGAGGCCTTGCCGTTCACCGACCACAGCAGGGCGTGGGTGTACGCGGCTGGAGCCCGGTGTGGCTGACGACGACTCCCGGGTGGCGGAAGACCACCTGGCCCGGGTCCCTGCCGTGGGCCCGGCCCTCGGGGGCGGCGCATGCCGCGAGCAGCAGGCCGCCCGCGAGGAGGGCGCCCACGAGTCCGAGGCCGAGTCGCTTGGATGTGGATGCGTTCATGTCTGACACGCCTTCACGCTTGCCCCGCGTCCCGGTCCTCCCACCGCCGATTGGGCCGTTCGGCCCGCCGGGCCCGCCCTAAGGGCACGCCGGAGGGCGGGCCCGTCGGCCGAACGGCCGCGACCCGCCCGCTCCCCCGGACCTCACACGGAGACGAGGGCGCAGCGCCGCATCACTTCGTCCAGGGAGAGGCCCAGGGCCTCCGCCAGGGCGGCGACGGTGAAGAAGGCCGGGGTCGGGGCCCGGCCGGTCTCGATCTTGCGGAGGGTTTCGGCGGAGAGCCCGGCGCTGGCCGCGACCTCGACCATGCTGCGGCCACCGCGGGCCGTGCGCAACAGGGCGCCGAGCCGCTCGCCGCGCTCGCGCTCTTCGGGGGTGAGGGGGGTACGGACCATGCCCTCATCCTACCCCGCAGCCCAATAAGTATCCCGTTACAGTTATACCGGTATAGTTATTGGCATGGTGGAACTGAAGACAGACCGATCGATCGACCGGATGCGCGCCGCGGGCCGCGTCGTCGCGCACGCCCTCGCCGCCGTCCGGGACCGGGCCGCCGTCGGGGTGTCCCTGCTGGAGCTCGACCTGGCCGCGCGCGAGGTGCTCCGCGAGGCCGGCGCGAGCTCGCCCTTCCTCGGCTACCGGCCGCGGTTCGCCCCGGTGCCCTTCCCCGCCGTCATCTGCGCCTCCGTCAACGACGCGATCGTGCACGGCATCCCCGACGGCTACCGGCTGCGCGACGGCGACCTGGTCAGCATCGACTGCGGCGCGAAACTGGACGGCTGGGTCGGCGACGCGGCCGTCAGCTTCACCGTGGGCCGGGCCCGCCCCGAGGACCTGCGGCTGATCCGGACCGCCGAGGCCGCCCTCGCGGCGGGCATCGCCGCCGCGCGGCCCGGCAACCGCGTCGGCGACATCGCCCACGCCATCGGCACCGTCTGCCGCGCCGCCGGGTACGGCATCCCCGACGGCTTCGGCGGCCACGGCGTCGGGCGCTCCATGCACGAGGAGCCGGGCGTGCCCAACGAGGGCCCGGCCGGCCAGGGTACGAAGCTGCGCGCCGGCATGGTGATCGCGATCGAGCCGATGCTCGTCGCGGGCGGCACCGACGACTACGCCTGCGACGCGGACGGCTGGACCCTGCGGACCGTCGACGGCAGCCGCGCCGCGCACGCCGAGCACACGGTCGCGATCACCGCCGCCGGTCCGAGGATCCTCACCGCCCTGTAGGGCGTGCTACCTCCGCTGCGGGTGCACCACCATCGCCGAGCCGCCGCCCCGCCGCGTCGTCTCGGCCGCGGCCAGCCAGCGCCCGTCGGGCAGCCGCTGGACCCCGGTGGCCGCGCCGATCTCCGGGTTCTGCCGGAAGCCCTGGCCGAGGGCCTCCAGCTCGGCCCGGACCGGGCTGTTCCACAGGCCCGGCTCCAGCTCGGTGGTGGTCTGGTTGCGCTGGCTGGCCCGCGGCGCCGCGATGGCCTCGACCAGCGGGAGCCCGCGGTCCAGGTGCCCGGTCAGGGTCTGCAGCACAGTGGTGATGATGGTCGCCCCGCCCGGGGAGCCCAGCGCCAGCACCGGGCGTCCGTCCTCCAGCACGATGGTCGGGGACATCGACGAGCGCGGCCGCTTGCCGGGACCCGGCAGGTTGGGGTCGGGGACCCCGGCCGCGGCCGGGGCGAAGGAGAAGTCGGTCAGCTCGTTGTTGAGCAGGAAGCCGCGCCCCGGGACGGTGATGGCGCTGCCGCCGGTGGACTCGATGGTCAGCGTGTAGGAGACCACGTTGCCCCAGCGGTCGGCGACGGTCAGGTGCGTGGTGTTCTCCCCCTCGTAGGTGGTCGGGGCGGCCTGCCCCGAGCCGCCGCAGGCGACCGGGTTGCGGGGGTCCCCGGGGGCCAGCGGGCTGGTCAGCGCCTTGGCCGGGTCGATGAGGCAGCCGCGCGAGTCCGCGTACCGCTGCGAGAGCAGCTCCTTCGTGGGGACGTCCTCGGCGGCCGGGTCGCCGACCCAGCGGCCCCGGTCGGCGAAGGAGATCCGGGAGGACTCGATGAACCGGTGCAGGTACTGGGCCTCGGTGAGGGCGCCGAGGTCGGTGCGCTCCAGGATGTTCAGCGCCTCGCCGACGGTGGTGCCGCCGGAGGAGGACGGGGCCATGCTGTACACGTCCAGGCCGCGGTAGCGGACCCGGGTCGGGTCCTGGCGCTTGGTCTCGTACTCGCGCAGGTCCGCGGTGGTCAGATCGCCGGGGCGGACCACGCGGGTGGCGGCCGGGTCCACCGGAGGCGTGCGCACGGTGCGGACGATGTCCTCGGCCAGCCGGCCCCGGTAGAGCGCGCCGGCGCCCTTGCGGCCGAGCTCGGCGTACGTGGCGGCCAGGTCGGGGTTCTTGAAGGTGGAGCCGACCACCGGGAGGTCACCGCCGGGCAGGAAGAGTTCCCGCGTGTCGGGGAAGTCCCTGAACCGGGCCTCGTTGGAAGCGGTCTGGGCCCGGAAGGTGCTGTCCACCGTGAAGCCCTCGCGGGCCAGTTTCTCGGCGGGCTTGATGAGCTGGCCCAGCGAGCGGGTGCCCCAGGCCTCCAACGCGCTCTGCCAGGTCGCCGGGGTGCCGGGCACTCCGACGCCCAGGCCGCTGGTCTGGCCCTCGGCGAAGGGGATCGGCCGGCCGTTCTCCTGGAACAGCCCAGCGGTGGCCGAAGCCGGGGCGGTCTCGCGGCCGTCGATGGTGCGCACCCGGCCGGACCGGGCGTCGTAGTACACGAAGTACCCGCCCCCGCCGATGCCGGCGGAGTACGGCTCGGTGACCCCGAGTGCGGCCGCCGTCGCGACGGCGGCGTCCACCGCGTTGCCGCCGGAGCGCAGCACGGCGATGCCGACCGCACTGGCGTCGGCGTCGACGCTGGCGACGGCGCCGCCGTAGCCGGTGGCGACCGGGACCTTCGGCGGGGCGTCGCCCTGCGACCTCGGGGCATCGGCCCCGGTCGAGACGAGCGCCCCGGCGAGCGCGACGAGCGCTAACTGACGTGCGGCGGGACCACGCATTCGGTTCCTCCAGTCGACTGCCTGTCAGACCTTGGAGCGGCAGCGTAACTTCCGTGCACCCACCGCGTCATGACGGCCGCGTGACGGCTACGATCCGCCGCATGAATGACGACGTCCGCAACATCGTGCTCGGGGTCATAGCCACCGCGTGCAGCGGCGGGTTCGGCTGGTTCACCCGGACCTATCTGTGGCGCCGCGACCTGCGCCGCAAGCAGGCCTTCTTCGGCCTGCCGACCGGTTCCGACTGCCTGTTCGTGGTCAACCGGCACATGAGCGGCAGCGAGGGGTCGGTGCACCGCAAGGACACCTTCGCCCTGCTGGAGATCGCCGGGCTGATCAAGGACTGCGGGGCGAACCTGCAGATCGTCACCCACGACGGGGCACGCCAGGGCTTCGGCGAGCGCGCCGAGTTCTGTGTCGGCGGCCCGGTCTCCAACGCCCGCACGGCGGCCCATCTGACCTCCATGCTGCCGGGAGTCCACTTCGACGACAGCCGTGAGCGCACCCCGGAGCGGGGTGCGCTCACCCTCGGCGGGGAGACGTACCGGTGGCAGGAGGGCCTGGTCGAGCACGTCCTGCTGGCCCGGCTGACGGCCGGTTCCGGCACGCGCCCGGTGTTCCTCATGGCGGGCCAGACCGCCAACAGCAATCACGCCGCGGCCCGTTACCTCGCCAGACACCACAAGTCCCTGGCCCGCACCTACGGCCGGGACTCCTTCTGCATCCTGCTGAAGGTGGTCAACTCCAACGCCTACGGCCCCGACGTGACGGAACTGATCGCCGACGTCACCCGGCCGGCCCGGACACCCGCAGTGGCAGCCGCGTGATCCCGTTGATGAAGTTCGACACCAACCGGCGGGGCGCGCCCGCCAGTTCCGACGCCGGCATGGCGGCGATCCACTCCTCGTAGAGGACGCGCAGCTGGAGCCGGGCGAAGTGGGCGCCCAGGCAGACGTGCGGGCCGTCCCCGAAGGAGACGTGCGGGTTGGGGGCGCGGCCGAGGTCGAGGCGGTCCGGGTCGGTGAAGACGCGCTCGTCGTGGTTGGCGGCGGCGTGGAAGACCACCACCTTGTCCCCGGCCCGGATCCGCTGTCCGGCGAGCTCGGTGTCGGCGGCGGCGGTGCGGCGGAAGCTGAGCACCGGCGGGTGGACGCGCAGGAGTTCCTCCACGGCCCGGTCCAACGGCGCCCGGCCGGCCGCGAGTCCGGCGTAGGCGTCCGGGTCGCGGGCCAGGGCGAGCAGGCCGCCGGGCGCGGCGCTGCGCACGGTGTCGTTGCCCGCGACGGTGAGCAGGAAGAAGAACATCTCCAGCTCGGCGTCCTCCAGTCCGGCGTGCGCGAGGGTGGTCATCACGTCGTCGCCGGGGTGGGCCCGCTTGTACGCGGCCAGTTCGCGGGCGTACCCGAACATCTCCCCCAGCAGCGCGGGTGAGCGCGGGTTCAGCGGCTTCCCGTCCGGGCCGAGCAGCGGAGCCGGGGCGTCCTCGGGATCCTGGTACCCGATGATCCGTACGGTCCACTCCAGCAGCAGCCCCCGGTCGGCGGCCGGAACGCCCAGCAGGTCGGTGAGGTTGAGCAGCGCGTACTCGTCGGTGACGGTGCGCACCAGGTCGGCGGACCCGTCCTCGGCGCCGTCGCGGGCGGCGCGCAGCAGCGTACGGGCGCGGCCGCGGACCCGGGCGGCGAAGGCGTCGACCCGGGCCGGGGTGAAGGCGCGGGCCACGGTCCGGCGCAGGGTCCCGTGCTCGGGCGGATCCTGGTTGAGTATGGTGCGCCGCAGGAAGGGCAGGTCGGCCGGGTCGGGGTCGCGGATCTGGGTGGCGCCCAGGTGCGAGGAGTACGTGCGGTGGTCGCGCAGGACCCGGACCACGTCGGCGTGCCGGGTGACGGCCCAGAAGCCGGGGCCGGCGGGCCAGCCGAGCACTTCCGGCTCGCTCTGCCGGGCCACCGGGTGGTGGTCGCGCAGCAGGCGGTAGCGCGCGTACGGGACGCCTTCGGCGTAGAGGCGCGGGTCGAAGACGTCGGGGGCCGGTCCGTGGTCCATGCGCCACACGGTGGCGGCGGGCGGCCCGGCCCGCAAGGGGCCACCGGGTGTCGTGCCCCGGGTGTCACTCCCCGGGCGGCCTGATCTCGCAGGTGGCCGGCTCCTCCTTGCCGTCGGAGCCGATGAGGAGGATCTGGGGGGCCGGCCTGACGAGCACCGCCGCGAGGGCCGTGCACGCCAGCTGGCGGCGGGCCGGTCCGGACAGCGGCGCGACCGGGAGGGGCAGGACCACGCGGACGGTCGTGCCGTCGTCGGCGACCCTGACCGGTCGCCAGGCGTTCGCCCTGGAGTCCTCGGACTTGGGGTCCGGGGACTTGGCCTCCGGCGCCGGGACCTCGGTGGTCAGCCCGGCCTCCCGCACAGCCGCGCTCGGCCCCTCCAGCAGGACGCCGATCGTGAAGCCGACGTCGGGCCGCTGCATCCGGTCGGAGACCGGGACCGGGACGAGCGAGCCGTCGGGCGCGAGGAAGTACAGCAGGCCCGGGTCCGGAGCGGTGGCCAGCTTCACGGTGCCGGCGCGGCCGCTCTCGACGACCCCGCTGGTGGCGATGCCGCAGCCGGTGGCGAGCAGTAGCGGGACGGTCAGCGCGGCCGCGGTCGCGGCCTGGCGCAGCCGGTTCATACGCGGGCCTCCAGCGGCATGTCGAGGGTGAAGAGCGCCCCGCCGCCGGGGCCGTTGGCCGCGTGCAGGGTGCCCCCGTGCAGGCGGACGTTCTCCAGGGTGATGGCCAGGCCCAGGCCGCTGCCCGTGGAGCGGGTGCGGGCGGCGTCGGCCTTGAAGAAGCGGTCGAAGATGTGCGGCAGCACCTCGGGGGCGATGCCGGGCCCGCTGTCGGCGACCTCGACGAGCAGCCGCGGGCCATCGGGTCCGCTCCCGGCGCGGACGGTGACGCGGACGGGGGCCCCGCCGTGCTTGAGGGCGTTGCCCACGAGGTTGGCGAGGACCACGTCGAAGCGGCGCGGGTCGAGCCGGGCGCGGAGGTCCGGGGGCAGGTCGGTGGTGACCCGCCCGTCGGTCCAGTGGCGGCGCTCCAGGGTCTTGGTGACGGTCTCGGCGACGTCCACCTCGTCGAGGTTGAGTTCGGCGGCGCGGGCGTCGAAGCGGGAGATCTCCATGAGGTCCTCGACGAGCACGGCGAGCTTCCCGGTCTCGGCGCTGACCAGGCGCAGGGCCTTGGCGGTGTCGGGGTCGAGGTCCTCGGCGCCCTCGTCGAGGACCTCGGTGACGGCGAGCATTCCGGCGAGCGGGGTGCGCAGTTCGTGGGAGACGTCGGCGGCGAAGCGGCGGGCCCGGGCCTCGGCCTCCCGGAGCTCGCTGACCGACTCTTCGAGGGCCCGGGCCGTCTCGTTGAAGGTGCGGGCCAGTCCCGCGAGTTCGTCGGCTCCGCGCACCTCGATCCGGGTGTCGAGCCGGCCGCGTCCCAGCCGCTGGGCGGCCTTGCGCATGTCCCGTACGGGCCTCAGGACGCTGCGCGCCGCGAGCAGGGCGGGGATCAGGGCGATCGCCAGGCCCGGTACGGCGCCCCGCTGGGCGGCGGTCACCAGGGCCTCCACGGTCGCCTGCTCGGTGTTCAGCGGCACGACGGCGTAGAAGACCGCTCCGGTGGTCTCGTAGCTCTCGTCGTACTTGAAGACGGCGGGCATGCCGACGACGAGGGAGAGGTTGCCGGCACGGTCCTGCGTGCGCTGGAAGGCCCCGTGCGGATGGGAGTTCACCTGGCGGCGGAGCTGTTCGGTGATGGCGCTGGAGGTGGTCGCGCCGCCCGGATTGGAGGTGGCGCGGAGCTTTCCGTACTCCCCGTAGACGATCCAGGGGTGCGGCTGGCCGCGCTTGCCCAGTTCCCCGACGAGCCGCTGGAGTTCCGCCTGTCCCATGGGCAGTTGGGTGTACTGGGAGTCGACCAGGTCGCGCAGGGTGCTGACGGCGGTGTCCTGGCTCTGCTTGAGGATCGCGTTGCGGGCCTGCTGGTAGGTGAGCGCGGCCGTGCTCACCGCGCAGATGGCGGCGACCAGCAGGAAGGCGGCGATCAGCCGGGTGCGCAGGCCCAGCGGTGCGAAACGTCTCATGCGCACCGCTTACAGCGGGCCGAAGCGGTAGCCGAAGCCGCGCACGGTCTGGATGTAGCGGGGGGCGGCGTCGGGGTCCTCGATCTTGTGGCGCAGGCGCCGCACGCAGGCGTCCACCAGCCGGGCGTCGGCGTGGTAGCTGTGGTCCCACACGTATTCGAGGAGCTGCTGGCGGGAGAAGACCTGCTCGGGCGAGGCCGACAGGTGCAGCAGGAGCTTGATCTCGCTGGGGGCCAGGGGGAGGCGCTCGCCGTTCTTGGCGACGGTGAGCCCGGCGCGGTCGACGGCCAGCTCTCCGTGGAACTCCACGTCGGGGCGGCCGCCGGAGGGCTCGCTGAGGCGGCGCAGCACGGCCTTGATGCGGGCTTCGATGACCTCGGTGCGGGCGGGTTTGACGATGTAGTCGTCGGCGCCGGCCTCGAGGCCGACGACTATGTCGAAGTCGTCCCCGCGCGCGGTGAGCATGATGATCGGGACCTGGCTGGTCTCGCGTATCCGACGGCAGACCTGGACCCCGTTGATGCCGGGCAGCATGAGGTCGAGCAGGACGAGCTCGGGGTGGAAGCTCGACATGAGCTCGAGTCCCTCCTCGCCGGTCTCGGCGGCGCTCACGTCGTGCCCCCGGCGGCGCAGGCCGAGGCCCACGCCCTCCCTGATGGAAGGGTCGTCCTCGATCAGCAGTACGCGTGGCATCGGGTCAGTATTCCAGGGTCGTCGATCGGTCCCCTCCCGCTTTCGGCCGATATCGGCGGCCTTCAGCAGGTATGGCCTAGCGGCCGGTTCTGCGGCGTACGGAGGCCAGCAGGTCGGTGATCTCCGTGATCCGCAGGGGGCGGGCGAGGAGTACGACGACGAGGACGATCACCGCGGTTCCCGCCGCGGCCCCGGTGATGTTCCCGAGGATCCCGGGGAGGTCCGCGTACCGGTCCGTGGCGCGCGCCGCGGCGTACCCGGCGGCGGCCGCCGGGGCGCAGGCGGCGATGAGCCGCAGGTGGGTCCGTGCGGCGGTGCTCCGGCGTTCGGTACGGGTCCCCGTGCGCGGGCCGAGCCTCCGGGCGAGGACGTACGCGGTGACGGCGGCGCCCGCGGCGTAGGCGACCGAGCAGGCCGCGGCCATGCCCGTGACCGCCCAGCGCGGCGGCAGCAGAAGGTAGGCGGTGGCCGAGAGCCCGGCGTTGAGGGCGGCGATGGTGAGGTTGAGGAAGAAGGGGGTCCGGGTGTCGGAGAGGGCGTAGAAGCCGCGGGAGAGCACGTACTGCGCGGAGTAGGCGATGAGGCCCGGTGCGAAGGCGGCGAGCATGCCGGCCATGACGGCGACGTCGGCGGGGCCGGTCTTGCCGTGCTCGAAGACGGCGCCCATCACCCAGGGGGCGAGGGCCGTGTAGAGCGCGGCGGCGGGGACGACCAGGGCGGCGCTGGAGCGCAGCGCGTAGGAGACGTCCTTGCGGACGGCCGCGAGGTCCCCGTCGGTGGCGGAGGCGCTCATCCGGGGCATGAGGGCGGTGACGAGGGAGACGGTGACGATGCCCTGCGGGACCATCCACAGCAGGTAGGCGTTGCTGTAGGCGAGGTAGCCGGCGCCGCCCGCGACCCCCTCGGCGACGGCGTGCCGGCCGGTGGTGGTGGAGAGCCGGGTCACGACCCAGTACGCGATCTGGTTGGTCAGGACGAGCATGACGAGCCAGCCCGCGTTGCGCAGCGGGCGGGCCAGTCCGCTGCCGCGCCAGTCGAAGCGGGGGCGCCAGCGGAAGCGGGCGGCGCGCAGCGAGGGGATCAGGCCGAGGGCCTGGACGACGATGCCGGCGGTGGTGCCGATGCCCAGCAGCCGGGTGTCGGAGGCGCTCAGCGTCCCTCCGGAGCCATTCGAGACGGCGAGGAACAGCGCGAAGACGGCGATGACGACGAGGTTGTTGAGGACCGGGGTCCACATCATGGCGCCGAACCGGCCGCGGGCGTTCAGCACCTGCCCCAGCAGCGTGAACAGCCCGTAGAACAGGATCTGCGGGAGGCAGTAGCGGGCCAGGGCCACGGTGGTGGACTCCTGGCCGCCGCTGTAGCCGGTGTACGCCGAGACGATCAGCGGCGCGGCCACCACGGCGGCGGCGGTGAGCACCACCAGCGCGGCCGTGCAGGCGGTGAGCAGCCGGTCGGTGTAGGCGGCGCCGCCGTCCGCGTGCTCCTTGGCGGCGCGGACCAGCTCGGGCACGAAGACGGCGTTGAGGGCGCCGCCGATGAGCAGGATGTACAGGATGTTCGGGACGGTGTTGGCGACCGCGTAGCCGTCGCCGAGCAGCGCGGTGCCCAGCGCGGCGCCGATCACGGCGGAGCGGACGAAGCCGGTGGCGCGCGAGACGATCGAGCCGGCGGCCATGAGCGCGCCGCTGCGCAGCACCGAGGTCTTCTCCGGTGCTGCGCTGTCGGTTCGGGTCCCTGTTTCCGTGGCGGTCGTGGCCGCTCTGGGGTCTGCGAGGGTCACCGGCGGGCCATGTACGCCTGGAACGCCTTGTAGAGGGCCGTGTTGGCGCATCCGTCCATCGAGGTCTCCCACTCGCCGAGGGTTTCGACGACCTGCCCGCCGGTGCCGAGCTTCCAGCGCAGCAGTCCGAAGGAGCGTTCGTCGGGGTCGAGGGTGGAGGGTACCCCGCGCATGTCGTATTCGTCCGCTCCGAGTGCATGTGCGTCACACATCATGCGCCACTGCAGGGCGTTGCTGGGGCGGACCTCGCGGCGGTGGTCGGCGGAGGCGCCGGTCTGGTACCAGACCCGGCTGCCGGCCACGATCATGGTGTGCGCGGCGAGGATCTCGCCCTGGTGAACGCCCAGGTAGAGCCGCATGCGTCCGGGTTCCTCGGCGTTCAGGACCTCGTACTGCTGCTGGTAGTACGCGAGCGAGCGACCGAGCCGGAAGCCGTCGCGCTCCTCGGTGATGCGCAGCAGCCGGTAGAACTCGGGGAGGTCGGCGGCCGTGCCGAGGACCGTCTCGACCCCCGCCTTCGTGGCCTTGCGCACATTGCGCCGCCACTCCTGGTTGAGGCCCGACCACAGGTCGTCGAGGGTGCGCCCGGCGAGCGGGACGCGGAAGACGTGGCGGGGCTGGGCGTCGCCGTCGTCCTCGCCCCCGCAGCGCTTCCAGCCGCGGGTGCGCAGCCGGTCGGCGAGCGCGGCGCCGACCGGGTCCACTTCGGTGGCGAGCACGTCGGACATCTGCCGGCCGGGGCCGGTGCCGGCCTTGGCGGTGGCCGCGTCCCAGCGGCGGTAGGCGGGGGTGGGCCCGATGCGGACGGCGAAGGCGCCGGAGGCCTTGAGGTGGTTCTTCAGGGGCGTCAGCCAGCGGTCGATGTCGGGGTCGGTCCAGTCGGCGACGGGCCCCTCGGGGAGGTAGGCGAAGTATTTGCGGGTGCCGGGGAATTGACGGTAGAGAACGAGGCCGGCCCCCTCCATTTCACCGCCGGGACAGTGCCATCCGACCCTTTCCGACCGCCAAAGGTCCTTTACTCCGGCCCAGGACGGGTACTGGAGAAAGCTGGCCCGGCCATGCTTGGAAAGGAAACCCTGATATTCCGCTTCGGACAGCGTGCGCACGGTGAGCTCGCTGCCCCGGCTTCGGGTCGGGTACTGCTGGGTGGGGGTCACGAGCAGTGCACACACGGCTGACCGGCCTTCCTGTACGTCCTGTACGCCCAAATGCGGTGGATGCACAGGACTCTCACAGGTGTCCATGACGGCAGTGCGCGGCGATTGTGACCGGACGATGACCGTATTGCTGCGGTCCATGTCACAACCGAAATCCTGATCTTTTCCGCATCTTGCGCAACCTAGAGTTGTTCCGTTCGCATCTTCTCCTGCGGACGATCATTACTTCGGAGGGGTTTTCGTTGAGCCGCACACGCCGGGTCTTCTCTGTACGCAGCCGCACCGCCGTGGCGGCCGGAACCGCATTGCTGGCGGCCTCGCTGGCCGCCTGCGGGGGCGGCGCCGCTTCGGGCGGCGCGGCCAAGGCGGAGATGAAGCAGAAGCCGGACATGGCGGTTTCGGTGAACCTCACCGGCGACCAGGTCAAGGCGGGTCAGCCGGTGACCGTGACGATCGCCGAGGGGAAGCTCGCGGCGGTGAAGGTCACGGACGCCAAGGGCGGTGAACTGGCCGGGCAGATATCCGCCGACGGGAAGACCTGGACCTCGCAGGGCAATGCCCTGCCCTCGGCCGACTACAAGGTCGAGGCCCAGAACACGGACAGCCAGAGCGCCACGACCACGTTCAAGACCTCGGCTCCCGACAAGGTGAACAAGGTCTCGATCAACATCCCCAAGGGCACCACCGTGGGCGTGGCCATGCCGGTCTCGATCGTCTTCGACAACCCGGTGAAGGACAAGGCGGCGGTCGAGAAGCAGCTGAAGGTCACCACCTCGAACAACACCGAGGGCTCCTGGGGCTGGATCAAGGACTACTCGGGCAAGGACCGGGTGGACTGGCGGCCCAAGGAGTACTGGAAGTCCGGCACCGACGTGAAGGTCCAGATGAACCTGAACGGCGTCGACTCCGGCCCCGGGGGCGGGATGTTCGTCAAGGACTACTCCACCGAGTTCAAGATCGGCAAGGACCGCGAGGTGAAGGTGGACCTCGACACGAAGAAGGCGACGGTCACCGAAGGCGGCCAGGTCGTCAACACCATCCCGATCTCGGCGGGCACGCCCGGCGGCAAGAAGGCCTCCTGGGACGGGAAGATGGTGATGATGGCCAAGGAGGGCACCATCCGGATGGACTCCCAGACGGTGGGCCTGGGCGACTCCTACGACAAGATGGTCGACTACTCGATCCGGCTGACCTGGTCGGGCATGTACGTGCACGCCGCCCCGTGGAACACCGCCAACTTCGGCCGCGCCAACACCAGTTCCGGCTGCGTGGGCATGTCGGACGAGAACGCCAAGGCGTTCTTCGCGGCGGCCCAGGCCGGCGATCCCTTCGAGGTCGTGGGGCAGGGCTCCAAGGGCAACCCGGACGTCGGCAACGGCTACGGCGAGTGGAACCTCACCTGGGAGCAGTGGCAGGGCAAGAGCGCCCTGGCCGGAACCCCGCAGGTGGGCTGAGCACTTCTGTGAAGTTGACCATCATTCAATCGTTACCGGCACGTAACTTACTCACGGGTTACTTCCGGTAAGCCCCTCCCGTTACCGTCGGGTCACTTTGACACCCGGCATACGCGAGGAGCGATCGATGGTCCGCACGGTCCGCACCACCAGCACCGCGACCGCCATGGCGGCCGTACTGGCAGCAGCCGCCCTGGGCCTGGCCCCCCATCAGGCCCAGGCGGCGCCCACCCGTACGACCGCCGCCGTCCCGGCAGCCTCGGAAGCCGCACCGGAACTCCGCTTCCACGACATCCCCGGCTCCGGCGGCATCACCCTCAAGGGCAACGTCTTCACCCCGGCGGGCGCCGGGGCCGGCGCGAAGTATCCGCTGATCGTCCTGCCGACCAGCTGGGGCATGCCTCAGATCGAATACATCGCGCAGGCGAAGAAGCTCGCCGACTCCGGTTACGTGGTGGTCAGTTACACCTCCCGCGGCTTCTGGCTCTCCGGTGGCCAGATCGAGACCGCCGGCCCCGCGGACACCGCCGACGTCTCGGCCGTCATCGACTGGGCGCTCGCCAACACCCCGGCCGACGCCGCACACATCGGCCTGGGCGGGGTCTCGTACGGCGCGGGCATCAGCCTGCTGGCCTCCGCGAACGATCCGCGCATCAAGGCCGTGGTCGCGCTCAGCGGCTGGGCCGATCTCATCGAGTCCATCTACTCCGGCCGCACCCAGCACCTCCAGGCCGCCGCCCTGCTCGGCGGCGCCGGCTTCCTCACCGGGCGCCCCGGCCCCGAACTCCAGCAGATCCTCGGCGACTTCCTCGGCTCGAACCTGGACCGGGAACCGCAGATGATCGAGTGGGGCAAGAAGCGCTCCGCCGCCGAGAAGGTGGAGCAGATCAACGCCAACGGCGCCGCGATCATGCTCGGCAACGCCTGGGGAGACACCATCTTCCCGCCCAACCAGTACGCCAAGTTCTTCGAGAAGCTGACCGGCCCCAAGCGCCTGGAGTTCCGCCCCGGCGACCACGCCACCGCCGAGCTGACGGGGCTCCTCGGACTGCCCAACGACACCTGGACCAACGCCCACCGCTGGTTCGACCGCTACCTCAAGGGCACCGCCAACGGCATCGACTCCGAGGCCCCGGTGCAGATCAAGCCGCGCAGCGACGGCGGGTACGAGGGGTACGCCGACTGGCAGTCGGTCGGCTCCGGCGGCACCGAGAAGCTGATGCTCTCCGACAGCGAGCACCTCTTCACCGGCATCGACTCCGGCGCCAACGGCGGGATCGTCATGCTCTCCAGCCTGCTCGACCAGATCGCCCAGGCCCCGCCCGCCGCCTCCATCCCGCTGCTCCCCCGCGCCTTCGCCGCCGTGTGGCAGTCCCCGCGCTACGAGGAGGAGCGCCGGGTCCGCGGCACGGTGAAGCTGCACACCACCGTCACCCCCTCGAAGTCCGACGGCACCTTCGTCGCGTACCTCTACGACGTGGGCCCGCTCGGCATCGGGAAGCTGATCAGCAACGCCCCGTACACCTTCCACGACCAGCAGGCCGGCCGGCCCTTCGGCGTGGACCTGGAGCTCTTCTCCACCGCCTACGACGTCCCCGCCGGGCACCGCCTCGCGGTGGTCGTCGACACCGTCGACCCGCTGTACATCGAGCACAACCCGACCGGCGGGCAGCTGACCTTCTCCTCGCCGCGCACCGATCCCTCGTACGTCTCGGTGCCGCTGCGCGAGCAGTGATCCGCGGCTGCTGCCGTGCCGGGTGTGGCTCTGGGGTGCGCCCCGCGGGTCAGATCCGGCCCGGCAGCGCCGTTCCGGGGTCGGCCGCGTCGATGTCGATGTCGACCGCCTTCGTCTTGGGATTGCGGCGCTCGCGCTTCGCCACCCAGGTGGCGAACCAGGACAGGAGCATGCACATCCCGATGTAGATCGGGGAGATGATCATCACGACGGGGATGAAGGGCAGGTCGTAGTCGAGGTTGGAGGCGATCAGCTTGCCCGCGTGCAGGAACTCCTCGTAGGTGATCAGGTAGCCGAGCGAGGTGTCCTTCAGGGCGACCACGAGCTGGCTGATGATGGTGGGCAGCATCGCCCGGACCCCCTGCGGGGCCAGGACGTAGGTCATCACCTGGGTCTTGCGCATGCCCAGGGCGTACGCGGCCTCGCGCTGGCCCTTCTCGACGGAGTTGATGCCCGTCCGGAAGACCTCCGCCAGCACCGAGCCGTTGTACAGGGTCAGTCCGGCGACCAGCGCGGGCAGCGGCTGGACCTTGAGCGCGACGAAGATGAAGAAGATCATCACCAGCACCGGCATGGCCCGGAAGAACTCCACGCACAGCGTGGACAGCCAGCGCACCGGCCGGTGGACCGAGAGCCGGCCCGTGGCGAGCACCGCGCCGAGCAGGAGCGAGAGCACCGAGGCGTAGGCGAAGGCCTTGAGGGTGTTCCAGAGCCCCTTGAGCAGCAGCTCCTGGATGCCCTGGTAGGTGAAGGGGCTCCACTTGGCGGCGGTGAACTGGTTCGTGTCGAAGAGCAGGTAGAGCAGCCAGCCGAGCAGCCCGAGGATGACGGCCGTCGAGGCGATCCCGTAGAAGAGGTGGCGGCGCTGGGCGCGCGGGCCCGGCAGGTCGTAGAGGGCGGTGGACTCCAGGTCACCGCGGAGCGCGTGCGCGGTCATCGGGCGACTCCGAAGCGCTTTTCGAGCACGTTGAACAGCGCGCTGATGGACAGGGTGATGATCAGGTAGCCCACCGCGATCCAGACGAAGGTCCAGATGATGCTGTAGCCCAGCTCGTTGAGGGTCTTGTACGTCCCCAGCAGCTCGGTGACGCTGAAGGCCCCGGCGATCGCCGAGTTCTTGGCGAGCGCGATGAGCGTGGAGCCGATCGGCGGGATGACGGACCGGAAGGCCTGGGGCAGGACGACCGTGCCCAGGGTCTGCCCGAAGGACATGCCGAGGCTGCGGGCCGCCTCCCCCTGTCCCTTGGGCACGGTGTTGATGCCGGAGCGCAGCGCCTCGCAGATGAAGGCCGAGGTGTAGCAGCCCAGGGCCAGGACGGCGAAGAGCTCGAAGGGCAGGACCAGGCCGAAGCGCGGCAGGCCGAGCAGGACGGCGAAGAAGAGCAGGGTGAGTGGGGTGTTGCGCAGGATGGTCACCCAGACGGTGCCGAAGACCCGGAAGGAGCCGACGGGGGCGACGCGGAAGGAGGCCATCAGGAAGCCGAGGACCAGGGCCAGCAGGGAGGAGTAGACCGTGAGTTCCACGGTGCCGAGGAAGCCCTTCCCGTAGAGCGAGAAGTTTTCGGTGAGTACGTCCATGGCGGTGCGCTCTCCCCTCAGCTCGCCGGGTAGCGGTCGATGGGCGGCGGCGTGGGCGCGGGCTGGCCGGAGAGGCCGAGCGTGGCCTCGTAGGCCTTCTTCCAGTTGCCGTTCTTCTCGTTCGCGGCGAGGGCGTCGTCGAGGGCGAACCGCAGCGCGTTGTCGGAGCGCGGGACGCCGATGCCGTAGGGCTCCTCGGAGAAGGGCTTGCCGACCACCTTGAGCTCCTCGGGCACCTTGGCCGCGTAGCCGAGGAGGATGGAGTCGTCGGTGGAGACCGCGTCGACCTGGTAGGTCAGCAGGTTGTCCACACAGACCGAGTACGTGTCGTAGGCGACGAGGACGGCCCGCGGGAACTCCTTCTGGAGCCGCTGGTAGGGAGTGGAGCCGGCGGCGGAGCAGACCTTCTTGCCGGCCAGGTCCTCGGGGCCCTTGATCTCCGTCTCCCCCTTGCGCACGAGCAGGGACTGTCCGGCGAGGAAGTAGGGCCCGGCGAAGCCGACCTGCTTCTTGCGGTTGTCGTTGATCGTGTAGGTGCCGACGTAGTAGTCGATCTGGCCGTTCTGCAGGGCCGTCTCGCGGTTGGCCGAGGCGATGGTCTTGAACTCGATCGTCTTGGGGTCGAAGCCCAGCGAGGCCGACATCATCTTGGCGATCTCGATGTCGAAGCCGGAGTAGCGGCCGCTCGCGGGGTCCTTCTCCCCCATGTAGGGCTGGTCCTCCTTGGCGCCGACCACGAGGTGGCCGCGCTTCCTGGCCTTCTCCCAGGTCGGGGAGTCGGGCAGCTGGAAGCCGGTGGCGACCTGGTAGACGGGCAGGTCCTCGGGCTGCGGGCCCTTGACCGGCGGACTGCCGGACTTCCCGCAGGCGGTGGCGGCCAGCAGCAACGCGGCCACGGCCAGTACGCGCAGGGTGTGCTTCATCGGGCCGCCCCTCAGTGCTTGAGGATCTTGGAGAGGAAGTCCTTGGCCCGGTCGCTCTCGGGGGCGGTGAAGAAGGCCTCCGGGGTCCGGTCCTCGACGATCCTCCCGTCGGCCATGAACACGACGCGGTTGGCGGCGGAGCGGGCGAAGCCCATCTCGTGCGTGACCACGACCATGGTCATGCCCTCCGCCGCGAGCTGCTGCATGACCTCCAGCACCTCGTTGATCATCTCCGGGTCGAGCGCGGAGGTGGGCTCGTCGAAGAGGAGGGCCTTGGGGTTCATGGCGAGGGCGCGGGCGATGGCCACGCGCTGCTGCTGGCCGCCGGAGAGCTGCGCCGGGAACTTCTCGGCCTGGTTCGCGAGGCCGACCCGCTCCAGCAGCTCGCGGGAGCGCTTGTCCGCCTCGTCCTTGCCCCGCTTCCTGACCTTGATCTGGGCGAGGGAGACGTTGGCGAGGACCGTCTTGTGCGCGAAGAGGTTGAAGGACTGGAAGACCATCCCCACGTCCGCGCGGAGCGCGGCGAGCTCCTTGCCCTCGGCCGGGAGCGGCTTCCCGTCGAGCGTGATCGTGCCCGACTCGATGGTCTCCAGCCGGTTGATCGCCCGGCACAGGGTCGATTTCCCGGAGCCGGAGGGGCCGATGACCACCACCACCTCCCCGCGGCCGACGGTGAGGTTGATGTCCTGGAGGACGTGCAGTTGTCCGAAGTGCTTGTTGACTTCCCGCAGCTCGATCAACGGATCGACGGCCATACGCTGCCCTGCCCACTTGTCGGTGTGTCGAGGTCAGCGCAAACTATCCAGCCGCGGAAGGGCACTTCACCGCGACACGCCTAAAAGCCGCATAAAGGGCTGCGAGGTCAGCCTTCCGAGGCCTCGGCGTACGCCTGGCTGAGCTCGGGGGATCCCGTCATCGCCCAGGACACCCCCGACTCGACCACGTTCAGCTCGCGCCCCGAGGCCAGCCGGATCATCGGCTGGCCGTTGGGCCACACCTGCCAGGCAGCGCCCGGAACGGAGCGGATGATCACGGTCCCGAGGTAGAAGCCCGCGTCGTTGCCGAGCCACGGGGTGATCTCGGGATCCCGGCGCCAGCGCGGCATCAGCTGGTCGATCTCCTCCAACGAGCGCGGGCTCTCGTCGAGTTCGAGCCCGGCCGAGCGCGCCTGGGCGCGCAGCATCTCGCATTCCGCGAACATCTCGTTGATGCCCTCGGGATCGTCCGCGAGGGCCGCGGCGAGTCCCGCGCCCGGTTCCGTTTCGTGTCGGTTGATCCAGTTGGCCAGAAAAGGGATGTTCATGGCCCCAGCCTGACACCCGGATCCCGGCCGGGCGACAGGACGCGCGCGGACTGTGACAGATCGGGGACGGCCGCGCCGTCCCCCGGAACCACTAGACCTCCAGGTCCACGACGACCGGGGCGTGGTCGGAGGCGCCCTTGCCCTTGCGCTCCTCGCGGTCCACGTAGGAGTCGGTGACGGCCTTGGCGAAGGCCTCGTTCCCGTAGACCAGGTCGATGCGCATGCCCTTGTTCTTCGGGAAGGCCAGCATCCGGTAGTCCCAGAAGGTGTACGGGCGGTCGTACTTGAGCGCGCGCGGGAAGACGTCGGAGAGCCCGGCCGTACGCAGCTGCTCCAGGGCGGACCGCTCGGCCGGGGTGACGTGGGTGAGACCCTCGAAGACCGCCGGGTCGTAGACGTCCTCGTCGGTCGGGGCCACGTTGAAGTCGCCGAGCACCGCGAAGGGACGCTCGCCCGCGGCGTCTTCCGCGACGGCGGCGGACAGGGCCCGGAACCAGTCCAGCTTGTAGCCGTAGTGGTCGTGCTCGACCTCGCGCCCGTTGGGCACGTACACCGACCAGACGCGCACGCCGCCGCAGGTGGCGGAGATGGCGCGGGGCTCCTGGACCCCCTCGTAGTCGGGCCCGCCGGGCAGGCCCGTGACCACGTCCTCCAGGCCCACCTTGGAGAGCAGGGCCACCCCGTTCCACCGGCCGGTGGCGTTGACGGCCGACTCGTAGCCCAGCGCGCGGAGCTCCTCGTACGGGAACTGCTCGGCGGAGCACTTGGTCTCCTGGATGCACAGGACGTCGGTGCCGGAGCTCTCCAGCCAGGCCAGCAGGCGCGGCAGCCGGGCGGTGATCGAGTTGACGTTGAACGTGGCGATACGCATGACGTCCAACCTACCGCCCGGCACCGACAGTCACAGGTCGGCGACGTGCCCCGGGGTGAGCCGGCCGTACTCGGCGCCGCCCAGGTTGCCGATCTGGTTCGCGTAGATCGGCAGCACCACGTCCGTCAGTCCGGCGTCGTGGATGGCGAGGGTCCGGCGCGGCTCGACCTCGCGGACGTAGTCGATCACTTCGGCGATCTTGTTCCAGGGCGCGTGCACCGGGAGCATGAGGGTCTCGACGGAGGCCCCGGGCACGGTCAGCGCGTCCCCCGGGTGGAAGACGGAGCCGTCCACCAGGTAGCCGACATTGGTGATCCGCGGGATGTCCGGATGGATCACGGCGTGCAGTTCGCCGTGCACCTGGATCTCGAACCCGGCCGCGGTGAAGGCGTCGCCGTGGCCCACGGTGTGGACGCGGCCCGGATATGCGGGGGCGAGCTGCTCCGCGACGCTGCGCAGGGTCCACAGCTGCGCCGCCGGATTCGCGTCGAGGGCGGCCCGCAGCCGGCCCTCCTCGAAGTGGTCGGGGTGCTCGTGGGTGACGAGCAGGACGTCGGCGCCGAGCCCGGCGTCCGGTTCGCTGAAGGCGCCCGGGTCGATGACGAGCACGAGCCCGTCCTTCTCCAGCTGGACACAGGAGTGCAGCCGCTTGGTGAGCTTCATGATCCAAGGCTAGCGGCGCGGGGCCCACCGGGCCTACGGGACGGCCGTGGAGACCACGTAGACCTTGGGGTAGCCGGGGTGGCTGAGGTCGACGGTGATGTCGCGGGTGGGCCGGGGGTCCGGGGCGTCCAGGGTGGTCCCGTACCAGCTGCCCTTCGAGCCCCAGTGCCAGCCCGCGGTCGCGGTGTCGGACGGGGAGATGGACACCCCGGGGGTCAGGTCCTCGCGGCTCGTGCCCACCTCGGCCAGGAACGTGTCGAGCTCCTCCGGGGTGACCCCGAACTGCACGTACAGGCGGCTGGTGTGCCAGTTGTTGGTCTCCAGGTACCCGACGCGCGAGGCCTTCACCGGGATCGGGACCTCGTAGATGCTGCGCTGCACCTTGGAGGGCCAGGCGGTGCGGACCTTGGCGGCGCCGACCTTGGAGGCCTTGTCGCGGCCGCTCTGGCGGCTCTGCTGGGCGGAGACGGCGAGGTAGCCCGCCGGGACGCCGATCAGCAGCAGGATGATGATCGCCGTGATCCAGCGGCGCCGCACCACGTGCTTGCGGTCCTCGACGGGGGTCGGCTCGCCGGACCCTCCCTCGGGGGACGGGGCCTGGCGGGGCAGAGTGGGCGGCGGTGTCACTGCGTTTCCTGGTCCTCGGGGCCGGTGGCGGTGTCGCGCCGGCCGAACTGCGCGTAGCGCTCGTACCGCTCGACGCGCCGGCGCGTGGCGCGGCGGAAGCGGCGGGCGACGAGCCGGGAGAGGTCGGCGGCGCCGACCATGCCGGCCTCGGGGCCGAGCTGGGCCTTGGCGATGCGCGCCTCGGGGCGGTAGCCGCGGCCGGTGAGGTGGCGCCGGAAGGCGTCGCGGGCCGGGCCGATCAGCAGGTCGTCGGCGGCGCTGACGCCGCCGCCGATGACGAAGCAGGAGGGGTCGAGGGCGGCCGCGAGGTTGGCGATGCCGACGCCGAGCCACTGGCCGATGTCCTGGAGGAGCTCGACGCACATGGCGTCGCCCTCCCGGGCCAGCTCGGTGATGAGCGGCCCGGTGATCTCGTGGACGTTGCCGCCGACCCGGGCGATGAGGTTGTACGCGACCGGGGAGTCGGCGGCGGCCAGCTCGCGGGCCTCGCGGACCAGGGCGTTGCCGGAGCTGTACTGCTCCCAGCAGCCGCGGTTGCCGCAGGGGCAGCGGTGGCCCCCGGGGACCACCTGCATGTGGCCGAACTCGCCGGCGACCCCGTAGCGGCCCCGCTTGACCTGGCCGCCTTCGAGGATGGCCCCGCCGATCCCGGTGCCCAGGGTGATCATGACGAGGTGGTCCTCGCCGCGGCCGGCGCCGAAGCGCCACTCGGCCCAGGCGGCGGTGTTGGCATCGTTGTCCACCATGACCGGGACCGCGAGCCGGGACTGGAGCGCGTCGCGCAGCGGTTCGTCGCGCCAGGCCAGGTGCGGGGCGAACAGCACGCGGGAGCGGTCGGCGTCGACCCAGCCGGCGGCGCCGATGCCCACGGCGTGCACGTCGTGCCGGTCGGAGAGGTCGAGGACCAGCTCGACGATGGTGTCCTCGACCACCTTGGGGCTCTTGGACTTGTCCGGGGTCTCGGTCCGGATCTTCTCCAGGATGACCCCGTCGGCGTCGACGACCCCGGCCATCACCTTGGTGCCGCCGATGTCGATGCCGACGGTCGGAACGCGCGGGGCGGTCAGGTGCGACCTGCGCTCACGGGTCCCGATGGTCCGCAGGACGGTGCCCCGCGCCGCCCCCCGGTGGGCGAGCGTGAAGTCCCGGTACGTGCTCATCGAGTCGTGTCGTCCCTCAGGGTGCGGTGGTGCCGGATGTGGTGCCGGATGCGCTCTCAGGTCCTGATTCTGCCACCCGCTCCAGTTCGTGGCTCAGTTCGTCGAGCTCGGAACCGCCCGCCATCTGCCGGGTGAGCTCGTCCAGGGTGATCGAGTCACGGGTGTGACTGCCCGCCATGGTGCCGCGCTTGAGCAGCACGAACCGGTCCCCGACCAGGTGGGCGTGGTGCGGGTTGTGCGTGATGAGGACCACGCCGAGGCCCGCGTCACGGGCCGCGGCCACGTACTTCAGGACCACCCCGGACTGTTTGACGCCGAGGGCGGCGGTGGGCTCGTCGAGTACGAGGACCTTCGCGCCGAAGTGGACGGCGCGGGCGATGGCCACGCACTGCCGCTCGCCGCCGGACAGGGTGCCGATGGGCTGGTCCACGTCCCGCAGGTCGATGCCCATGCGCAGCAGCTCGGCGCGGGTGGTCTCCCGCATGAGCTCCACGTCGAGGCGGCGGAAGGGGCCGCGGCCCCTGGTGGGCTCCGATCCGAGGAAGAAGTTGCGCCAGACGGGCATGAGCGGGACCACGGCGAGGTCCTGGTAGACGGTGGCGATGCCGTGGTCGAGGGCGGCGCGCGGGTTGGCGAGCACGGTCTCCTCGCCCTCGATCTCGAAGGTGCCGGCGTCGTGCTGGTGCAGCCCCGCGATGATCTTGATGAGGGTGGACTTGCCGGCGCCGTTGTCGCCGAGGACGCAGGTGATCTCGCCGGCCGAGACCTCCAGGGAGACGTCCTGGAGGGCGCGGATGTTGCCGTAGTACTTGCTGACGCCGGTCAGCTTCACCAGAGCCGGTGCGGCCGGGTCCCCGGTCGTGGTCACGGTCTCGGACATCACTTCGCCTCCGCCCGCTTGCGGACCCATGCGTTGAGCAGCGTGGCCAGCAGCAGCATCGCGCCGAGGAAGAACTTGAACCAGTCGGGGTTCCACTGGGCGTAGACGATGCCGTTGCTGGTCATGCCGAAGATGAAGGCGCCCACGGCGGAGCCGATGGCCGAGCCGTAGCCGCCGGTCATCAAGCAGCCGCCGATCACGGCCGCGATGATGTAGAGGAACTCGTTGCCGACGCCCTCGCCCGACTGGACCACGTCGAACGAGAAGAGGATGTGCTGCCCGGAGATCCAGGCGCACAGGGCGACGCCCATGTAGAGGCCGATGCGGGTCTTGACGACCGGGACGCCGGTCGCGCGGGCCGCGTCCGCGCCGCCGCCCACGGCGAAGATCCAGTTGCCGGCGCGGGTGCGCAGCAGGATCCAGGTGGCGACGGCGACCAGGAGCAGCCACCACAGGATGGTGACCTTGAGGGTGACCGAGCCGAAGGTCCACTGCGAGGCGAAGAGGGCCCGGGCGGAGGGGAAGCCCTCCATGTCGGCGATGGTCTTGGTGGAGACCGAGCCGCTGATCAGCTTGGTGAAGCCGAGGTTCAGGCCGGTCAGCATCAGGAAGGTGCCGAGCGTGATGATGAAGCTGGGCAGTTTCGTGCGGGTCAGCATGAACCCGTTGAAGAACCCGATCGCCAGGGTGACCAGCAGCGATACGAGGACGCCCACCCAGACGTTCGCGGTCATCTGGTAGCTGAACATCGAGCTGACCAGCGCCGAGGTGGTGACCATGACACCGGCGGACAGGTCGAACTCGCCGCCGATCATGAGCAGGGCCACCGGGACGGCCATGATGCCGATGGTGGAGGCCGAGTACAGGATCGTGCTCAGGCTGGAGGCCCGCAGGAAGCTGTCGGCGGCGAAGGAGAAGAAGACGAAGACGGCGGCCGCGCCGACCACGGCGCCGAGCTCGGGGCGGCCGAGCAGGCGGCGCAGCAGCGAGGTGGGCGCGAGCCGCTCGTCGCGCGGGGCGGGAGCCGGAGCGGGGGGCCGGGTGGCGGTGGTCATCGGCTGCCCCGGTTGATGAACTTCTCCAGGGTGGCCGCCTCGGCGCCCGTGACGATCTGCGGCCCGGTGAGCACCGGCCGGCCGCCGCCGAGCACGTCGGCGTTGTAGCGGTAGAGCCAGAGCAGGTCGACGGCCTCGTAGCCCTGTAGGTAGGGCTGCTGGTCGACGGCGAAGCCGAGGGCGCCGGACTTCAGGTCGCGGGCCACGGAGGCGTTCAGGTCGAAGGTGTCGATCTCTGCCTTGCTGCCCGCCGCCTCCTTGGCCTTGACGGCCGTGGGCGCGAAGGGCGCGCCGAGGGTGACGACCGCGTCCACGGAGGGGTCGGCCTGCAGCTTGGCCTGGAGGGCGGACTGCACGGACGGCATGTTGGTGCCCTCGACGTACAGGTTCTCCATGGTCCCGCCGGATTCGGCGAAGGTCTTCTTCGCTCCGGCGCAGCGCTGCTCGTGGCCCACGTTGCCCTGCTCGTGCAGGACGCAGACGGCCTTCTTGCGGCCGCGCTTGCCGAGCTCGGTGCCGACCGCCTCGCCGGCGATCTCCTCGTCCTGGCCGATGTGGGTGAGCGCCCCGTACGCGGCGGACTGGGCGGATCCGGAGTTGACCGTGATCACCGGGATGCCGGCCGCGACGGCCTTGGCGAGCACGTCCTTGAGCGCCTCGGGCTTGGCGAGGGAGACGATCAGCCCGTCGACCTTCTGGTCGATGGCGTTCTGGACGAACTGGGCCTGCTGCTGCGCCTGGTCGTCGTGGGCGTAGACGAAGTTGATGTTGTCCTTCGCCGCGGCCTCCTTCGCCCCCTTCTGCACGATGTCCCAGAAGGTGTCGCCGTCTCCCGCGTGAGTGACCATCGCGAAGGTCCAGCGCGGGGTGGACACGGCGGGCCGGCCCGCCGCCTCGGCCTTCGCGCGGTCCTCGGCGCGCTTGCCGCCCGTACTGCTGCATCCCGCGAGGGAGGCACCGAGTACCGCCGCGAGCACCGCGCCCACGAGGCGTACGCCTGTCCGAACCCTAGCCACGTCTGCCCGTGCCTTTCGTCAAAACGGTCATTTGTTTCAAGCCGCAGCCGCCCAGTATCCGTCACAGTGCACCATGCAAGGTCATCGGGGCCATTGCGGACCGTGCCGGACACAGCGGGACAGATTGACAGCTCCCCCGGACGGGGCCACGTTGAGTGCATGCGCATCGGGCTCATCGGAACGGGCCGGATCGGTTCCTTCCACGCGGCGGCACTGGCCCGGCAGGCGGACGCGGGATCGCTCCTGCTCGCCGACGCCGACCCCGCGCGGGCGGTGCGCCTGGCCGACCGGCTCGGGGCCACCGCCGCGCCCTCCGTCGAGCAGATCTTCACCTGGGGCGTGGACGCGCTGGTGGTGGCCTGCGCCACCGAGGGCCACGCCGACCTGGTCGTACGGGCGGTACGCGGCGGGCTGCCGGTCTTCTGCGAGAAGCCGGTCGCCCCGGACCTGGACCGCACCCTGGCGGTGCTGCGCGAGGTGGCGGCGGTCGGCGGGGTGCTCCAGCTCGGGTTCATGCGCCGCTTCGACGCGGGCTGCGCGACGGCGCGCGAGCTGGTCCGCTCCGGAGCCCTGGGCCGGCTGCACACCGTACGGACCATGACCGCGGATCCCTCGCCGCCGGACGCCGCGTACCTGCGGACCTCCGGCGGGCTGTTCCGGGACTGCCTGGTGCACGACTTCGACATGGTCCGCTGGGTGACGGGGCACGAGGTGAGCGAGGTGTACGCGACCGGGTCGGATGCGGGGCCGGCCCGGTTCCGGGAGGCGGGCGACATCGACACCGCGGCCGCGCTCCTCACCCTGGACGACGGGACGCTGGTCTCCAGTACCGGAACGCGGTGCAACGGCGCCGGGTACGACGTACGGATGGAGCTGGCCGGGGAGCTGGACCAGGTCTCCACCGGGCTGGACGACCGTACGCCGATCGCCTCGACCGAACCGCACGGCCCGCCCCCGGCGACCAAGCCGTGGGCGGGGTTCCTGGAACGGTTCGCCCCCGCCTACGAGGCCGAGCTGGCGGCCTTCGTCCGGCTGGTGCGCGGCGAGGGCCCCAATCCGTGCGACGGCGTGGAGGCGCTGGCCGCGTTCCGGGTGGCGGAGGCCTGCGAGCTCTCGCGGCGGGAGCGGCGCCGGGTCGTGCTGGAGGAGCTCCCGGGTCTGTAACGCCGTCACGGCCGGCGGCCTACCAGCGGACCGGCAGGCGCTTGACGCCCCGGATGAGGGTGCCGGGGATCCACTCCCGGGGGCCCGCCTCCGGGTCCTCCGCCAGGCCGGGGAACCGTTCCAGCAGGGCCCGGATCGCGATGCGGCCCTCCATCCGGGCCAGCGGGGCGCCGAGGCAGAAGTGGATGCCGTGGCCGAAGGCCAGGTGGCTCTGGCCGGCCCGGCGGATGTCGAACGCCTCGGGGCCGGGCCGGCCGGGCTCCGCGAAGCGGGCCGGGTCGCGGTCGGCCCCCGCGAGGGAGACCAGCACGGGCGAGCCCGCCTCGATGAAGGTCCCGCCGATCTCCAGGTCGGCGCGGGCGAAGCGGTACGTGGCGCTCTCCACGGGGCCGTCCCAGCGGAGCATCTCCTCCACCGCGCCGTCGATCAGCCCGTCCGGGTCGGCGCGCAGGGCCGCCAGCTGGTCGGGGTGGGCCAGCAGGGCCCGCACCCCGTTGCCGAGCATGTTCACCGCGGTCTCGTGGCCGGCGAGCAGCAGCAGGAAGGCCATCCCGGTCAGCTCCTCCGGGGAGAGCCGGTCGCCGCCCTCGTCCCGGGCCCGGATCAGGCCGCTGAGCAGGTCCTGGCCGGGGCGTTCCCGGGTGGCCCCGATGAGCCCGGACAGGTAGCCGGACATGGCGCGCAGCGCGGCGGCCTCGGCCTCCTCGCCGGTCGGCGCCACGACCTCGGTGCACCACCGGCGGAAGGACTCGCGGTCGAGGTCGGGAACGCCGAGGAGCTCGCAGATCACGGTCATCGGCAGCGGCACGGCGAAGGAGCGGATCAGGTCGGCCCTGCGGTCCGGGGCTGCCTCCATGGCGTCCAGCAGCTCGTCGGTGATCTGCTGGACGCGGGGGCGCAGGGCCTCGACCCGGCGGGCGGTGAACTCGCCGGCCACCAGGCGGCGCAGCCGGGTGTGGTGGGGCGGGTCGGACCGGAGCATGTTGGTGCTCAGGCTGGTGGTCGTGGACCGGCCGGCGTAGAGGCCGGTGGTCTGCCAGTTCTTCAGGACATCGGGGTGGGCGAGGGCCTGGCGGGCCTCGTCGTGGCCGACGATCAGCCAGATCTCCTCCCCGTCCACCGTCTTCACCCGGTGGACGGGGCCGCTCTCGCGCAGCCGCGCGTAGTGCGGGAAGGGGTTCTCGTTGAAGTCGTCGGCGAGGCCGCTGATGTCCAGAACTGGCATGACGCTCAGCCTAGGGCGCCAACTACCGTACGTGCGGGGCCCTTTCGGACATTCGATCAGCCACTGGCGCGCCGCCCCCACGCGGTTCCGGCCAGCACCAGGGCCACGCCCGCGAAGCCGAGGGCCCCGAGCCGCTCACCGCCGAGGGCGATGCCCGCCGCGGCCGCCCACAGGGGTTCGGTGCCGAGCAGCAGGCTGACGCGGGAGGGCGAGGTGCGGCGGACCGCCCACATCTGCACGAAGAAGGCGAACAGGGTGCAGAAGACCGAGAGGAAGGCCAGCCCGGACCACTCGGCGGGGCCGAAGTCGGCGGCGGCCGCCCAGGGGCTCGCGCCGGTGCCGGGCAGCAGGGCCAGTACGGCGAACACGGCGACCGCGGCCCCGAGCTGGACGGTGGTCAGGGAGAGCGAATCGGCGTCCTGCACGGCCTTGATCCGGGCCATGAGCAGGACGTGCGCCGTCCGCGCGAGCGCGGCGCCGAGGATCAGGAGGTCGCCGAGGCTCGGGGTGGTGAAGCCCGCCCCCTGGGTGAGCAGCACGACTCCGCAGACGGAGACGGCCGCGGCGCCGAGGAAGGCGCGCGAGGGCGCCGTGCGCCGGACGGCGGACTCGGCGAGCGGGGTGAAGATCATGGTCAGGCTGATGATGAGCCCGGCGTTGGTGGCGGAGGTGTGGACGACCCCGTAGGTCTCCAGCAGGAAGATCCCGCCGAGTACGAGTCCCAGCACTCCGGCGCCGCGCAGCTGGGCGGGGGTGAGCGCGCGCAGCCGCCGCCGGCCGGCGACGGCGAGGACGGGCAGGACCAGCGCGAAGCGCAGGACGAGCACCGCGATCACGGTGTGCGTGGTGGTGACGCCCTTGGCGGCGAGGTAGCTGCCGCCCCAGACGACGGCGACGAGCAGCACCGGCAGGTCGGCGAGCCAGGCCCGGCGGGGGGCGGTGACGGGAGCGGGGGCGGCGATGGTGGACACCGGTTCTCCAACGGCAGAAGGCAGGTGGAGACTTCGGCGGCTCGCACGGGGGGCGAGGCCAAGCTACCCGAGCATGATCGGCCGGTCGAGCCCTTTGATCCCCGGGCGTCACCGCCCGCCACCTCCCGCTTTCCGTCTCCCGCCACTCACCTCTGACCTCCCGGTGTCAATCGAAGGTGCCGAACACCGCGCGCCCCTTCGGCCGGTAGGTGTGGACGGCCGTGCCGGCCGAGGTGGTGCGGGAGCCCGTCAGCTCGAAGGCCGTCGGCAGCCCGCCCGTCGGGAACAGCCGCCGTCCGCCGCCCAGGAAGACGGGGAAGACCAGCAGGTTCAGCTCGTCCACCAGGTCCCGTGCCAGCAGCCACTGCGCGAGCGCGCCGCTGCCGTGCACCTGCAGTTCCCCTTCGGTCGCGTCCTTGGCCCGTACGACCTCGCTCTGCAGCTGCTCCCCGTCGATCACGGTCGCGGGGCCCCAGGCCGGCTCCTTGAGCGTGGTCGAGGCCACGTACTTGGGCAGCCGGTTGAGCCTGCTCGCGACCGGGTCGGCGGGGTCGTCGTGCTGCGGCCAGTACGAGGCGAAGATCTCGTAGGTCCGGCGCCCGAGCAGGAAGGCCCCGGCGCGGTCGAAGACCTCGGTGACGAACTCCCCCATGCCCTCGTCGGCGAAGGGCACGAGCCACCCGCCGTACGCGAACCCGCCGCTGGGGTCCTCCTCCCGGCCGCCGGGGGCCTGCATCACACCGTCGAGGGTCAGGAAGGTGGTGAGGGTCAGCTTTCCCATGGCGCTGCGCTCCTTGGCTCGGGTACGTCCGATGTCACGGGTTCAGACTCCCGGGCCGCGCCGGACTCATCGGTCCGGCGCGCGCGAACGCGATGTCCGTTTCCTGCCAGCGGCGTTGCCCCCGGGGCGATTTCATTGAACTCGCAACCAAACGACGCGGGAGGAACACCATGAACGGCAGCGGCACAGTGGCCCTGGTGACGGGCGGCAGCAGGGGGATCGGCGCGGCGACCGCGCTGCGGCTGGCGCGGGACGGGGCCGACGTGGCCCTCACCTACGCCGAGGACGCGGAGGCGGCCCGGGCGGTCGTCGGGAAGATCGAGGCGCTCGGCCGGCGCGGCCTGGCCCTGCGCGCCGACTCGGGGGACGCGGAGCGGGCGGCCGGGGCGGTGGAGGA
The DNA here is from genome assembly GCF_024213195.1 of Streptomyces sp. TBY4. Taxonomy (GTDB): domain Bacteria; phylum Actinomycetota; class Actinomycetes; order Streptomycetales; family Streptomycetaceae; genus Streptomyces. The sequence goes on from NZ_JANAVF010000001.1 coordinate 873,056, forward strand.
GGCGGTACGGGGCCTCGGCCGCCTCGACGTCCTGGTCAACAACGCCGGGATCGGCGTGCTCGGACCCCTGGAGGGGCTCACCGACGCGGAGGTGGACCGGGTCCTCTCGGTCAACGTCCGGGGCGTGTTCCTGGCCTCCCGGGCCGCGGCCGGCCGGATGGGCAGGGGCGGACGGATCATCACCATCGGCAGCTGCATGACCCAGCGGGTGGCGGACCCGGGCGGCACCCTGTACGCGATGAGCAAGACCGCGCTGACGGGCCTGACCAAAGCCCTCTCGCGGGAGCTCGGCGCGCGCGGGATCACCGCGAACCTGGTCCACCCCGGCCCGGTGGACACGGACATGAACCCGGCGGACGGCCCCCACGCCGCCGCGCAGTCGGCCGTGACGGCGCTGGGGCGCTTCGGCACCCCGGAGGAGGTGGCCGCCATGGTGTCCTTCCTCGCCGGCCCGGACTCCGCGTACGTCACGGGCGCGGAGTTCGCGGTGGACGGGGGGTACGCGGCGTAGGCCGCCGAAACAGCCGAAGGCCGTCACGGCAGCCAGCGGCCGTCCTTCATCAGGTCGCGTCCGGCGATCTCGTCGACCTCGCGCCAGGCCTGGATCCACACGGGCAGGACCCGGAAGTACGGATAGGGCGTCTTCAGAGCGCTCGGGTCGAAGCCGGAGTGCGCCGCGAAGGCCTCGATCTCGCCGGGCGCGAGCTCCGCCGCCTCCAGCCGGGTCACCGTGCCCTCGACGAGGACCACGTCGCGGGTCGCCCCGAAGGCCAGCCGCACGCGGCCGCTCGCCGCGAGGTTGCGTCCGGTGGGCAGGGTGCGTCCGGTCGACAGCAGGAAGCCCCTGCCGTCCCACCGGAACGAGAGCGGTACGAGGCAGGGGACTCCCCCGGCGTCCGCCGTGGCGACCCAGACGTCGACGTCGCTCTCGAACCGGGCCAGCGCGTCCTTGCGCCGCTGCTCCGTCGTACGTGGCGTGCTCTGCGCCATCGTGGCCCCCCTGGGTGTCCGCCGTAGCGGCAGGCTAGCGGGAACGCCGCAGGGGCGCACCGTCGAAACGGTGCGCCCCTGCGGGGTGTTCGCGCATGCCCCGGGGGTGTCGGCCCCCGGGGCGGTCACGAGGGTGGCGTCAGCCGCCCAGCTCCTGGTGACGGGCGGTGTGCGCGGCGGTGCCGGCCTCCGTCAGCGCGCCGAAGAGGCGCAGGCGGGAGAAGCCGCCGTCCGGGAAGATGTCGATGCGCACGTGCGTGCCGACCGCCGGGGCGTCCAGGACGAAGCGGTGGTTGGTGTCGGGCTGCAGGCGGGTGCGCGGCAGGAACTCGGTCCACTCGCCCTCCTCGCCCGTCTTGATGGACAGCGAGGCCCAGCCGGCCGAGTTGCCCTTGAGGTACGCGGTGTCGATCTCGACGGCGCGGATCTCGGACTCGGCGACGAGCTGGTAGCGGATCCAGTCGTTGCCGTTGTCACGGCGGCGGGCGGTCTCCCAGCCGTCGTCCATCTTGCGGGAGCGGCCCGGGTTGATGGTGTTGGTCGGCGGGGAGTAGAAGCGGTTGGAGGCGTCCTGGACGGAGCCGCCGTTCTCCAGGGCCACCACGTCGAAGGAGCCGAGCGCCGCGAGCCACTTGGGGTCGGGGACGACCTCGCCGTAGACGCGCAGGCGGGCGATGCCGCCGTCGGGGTGCTGGTTCACGCGCAGGTGCGTGAAGCGCTGCTCGGCGTCCACCTCGAAGCCGTTGGCCGCGTGGCCGCCGACGGGGGTGCGGGGGACGACGACCGTCCACTTGATGTCGTCGCCCTGGAGCTCCGCCGGGGTCGGCGCGAGGGCGCCCTCCCAGTTGGTGGCCTCTACGGAGACGGCCTGCGGCATGTTGCCGCGGAAGTGGGCGGTGTCGACGACGATGCCGCGGATGACGCCGGGGGCGCCCAGGCGCACCAGCGCCCAGTCGTGGTCCTCGGGGGTCGGCCAGGGCTGGGTGGCGGAGATGCCGCGGCGGCGGCGGGTCTCCCAGCCGTCCATGACCTTGCCCTTGTGACCGAAGTCCTCGGGGTCGAAGTGCGCGGCCTCGGAGATCAGCAGGTTCTCGCGCTGGGCGAAGAACTCGTCGTTCGCCTCGATGACACCGGCGCCGAGCTCACGGGCGGCGAGGTTCGCGTACTGGGTGAACGGGAAGTCCGCGCTGCGGTAGTCCGCGTACGGGTCGCCGCCTCCGTACGGGTTCGCGTTGCCGGTGAAGGATTCAATCGCCACTGTCAGTTCTGCCTTTCAAGGAGGAGGCCGGTGGGCTCGGACGGGGTGCCGTGGTCGGCGATCTGCGTGCCGCGCAGCCAGGTGGACTTCACGACGCCGTGCAGGGTCTTGCCCGCGTACGCCGTGACCTGGTTGCGGTGGTGCAGGTGGGCCGGGTCCACGGTGAAGGTCTCTTCGGGGGCCAGGACGGCGAAGTCGGCGTCGCGGCCGGCCTCGATCGCGCCCTTCTGCGCCAGACCGGCGAGGGCGGCCGGGGCGGAGGACATCCAGCGGACGACGTCCTCGAGGGTGCGGCCGCGCTTCTTCGCCTCGGTCCAGATCGCCGGGAGGCCCAGCTGGAGGGAGGAGATGCCGCCCCACGCGGTGGCGAAGTCGCCGGTCTTGAGGTCCGCGGTGGAGGGCGAGTGGTCGGAGACGATGCAGTCGATCGTGCCGTCGGCGAGCGCGTCCCACAGGACGTCCTGGTTGGCGGACTCGCGGATGGGCGGGCAGCACTTGAACTCGGTGGCGCCGTCCGGGACTTCCTCGGCCGTCAGGGTGAGGAAGTGCGGGCAGGACTCGACCGTGATCCGCACGCCCTCGGCCTTCGCGGCGGCGATCAGCGGCAGCGCGGAGGCGGAGGACAGGTGCAGGACGTGGACGCGGGCGTTGAGCCGCTTCGCCTGGTCGATCAGGTTCTGGATCGCGGTGTTCTCGGCGTCCTCCGGGCGGGAGGCCAGGAAGTCGGCGTACTTGGGGCCCGGGTTCTGCGGCGCGGACTCCAGGTGGTGCGGGTCCTCGGCGTGCACGATCAGCAGACCGCCGAAGCCGGTGATCTCGGCGAGCGAGGCGGCCAGCTGCTCCTGGTCGAGGAGGGGGAACTCGTCGACGCCGGAGGGCGACAGGAAGCACTTGAAGCCGAAGACGCCGGCGTCGTGCAGCGGGCGCAGGTCCTTGACGTTGTCGGGCAGTGCGCCGCCCCAGAAGCCGACGTCCACGTGCGCCTTGGCCCGGGCGACCTCCTGCTTGACCACCAGGTTGGCGGTCGTGGTGGTCGGCGGCAGGGAGTTCAGCGGCATGTCGAGGATGGTGGTGATGCCACCGGCCGCGGCGGCGCGGGTGGCCGTCCAGAAGCCTTCCCACTCGGTACGACCGGGGTCGTTCACGTGGACGTGGGTGTCGACCAGGCCGGGGAGGAGCACGTCGTCGCCGAAGTCCTCCAGCCGGGCCCCGGCCGGTACGTCGGCCTCGTACGGCAGCACGGCCGCGATCTTCCCGCCGGCGACGGCCACCGAAGCGGCGCGCGTCCCCTCGGGGGTGATGACGCGCGTCGAGCGCAGTACCAGTTCCACAGCCAGGTCGGACACCGGAACCTCCCCATCTACTTCCACAGAGCGAAATTCAACGTTCTGTTGACGGAGTCTTCACGTCGATCCGGAACCAGTCAAGAGCGCCCGGACGGACCACTGACGCCCGCGCACCGCAATTGGATGTTTCCACAGGATGGAATTAAGATTTCGCTATGCAGAATGTAGCTACCGCCACCGGGAACCGGACGGGCAACTTCCCGAGGACGTCCGCCACCAGGACAAACCGCCTCTGACCGGCGGGGACGGCATCGCCCCGGCTCTAGGGCCGACGCAGACCGACCGGTAGGCTGCTTGCTTGCCTGCCAGCACCGAAAGGACCGCGCCCGTGCCGACGTCCAGCGCCAGCACCACCGACGCCTCCACCAAGCCCACCGCCGCCAGCGGTGGCGTCCAGTCCCTCGAGCGCGCCTTCGATCTTCTCGAACGTATGGCCGATGCCGGGGGCGAAGTCGGCCTCAGCGAGCTCTCCGCCGCCAGCGGTCTGCCGCTGCCCACCATCCATCGCCTCATGCGCACCCTCGTGGCGTGCGGCTACGTCCGGCAGCAGCCCAACCGACGGTACTCCCTCGGACCCCGGCTGATCCGCCTCGGCGAGTCCGCGTCGCGTCTGCTGGGCACCTGGGCCCGCCCCTACCTGGCGCGCCTGGTGGAGGAGACCGGCGAGACCGCGAACATGGCCCTGCTCGACGGGGACGAGATCGTCTACGTCGCCCAGGTGCCGTCCAAGCACTCGATGCGCATGTTCACCGAGGTCGGCCGACGGGTGCTGCCGCACTCCACCGGCGTGGGCAAGGCGCTGCTCGCCTACACCCCCGCGGACGAGGTACGGGCCCTGCTCTCGCGCACCGGGATGCCGGCCGCGACCGAGAAGACCATCACCACGCCCGAGGGCTTCCTGGAGGCCCTGGAGCAGGTCCGCCGGGTGGGCTACGCGGTCGACGACAACGAGCAGGAAATAGGGGTCCGCTGCCTGGCGGTCTCCGTGCCGGACTCCCCGACCGCCGCCGCGATCTCCATCTCGGGCCCGGCCGGCCGGGTGACCGAAGCGGTCGCCGAGTCCTTCGTGCCGATCCTCCAGGGCGTCGCCGCCGAGCTGTCGGTGGCCCTGCAGAGCCAGAACCCGGCGTAGGCGAACCGCGCGAAAGGCCCCGGCCCCCCTCGGAGGGGGGCCGGGGCCTTTCGCGTACGCCCTACGGGGCCGGGACGGGCTCCGCGCCCTGAGTCAGACGGCCGTCCGTCATCAACGCGGTGGCGTCCATGCGCTCCAGGTGGGCGTGGTCGTGGGTGACCAGCACGGTGGCCGTGGAGCGCTCCCGGGTGAGGGTGACCAGCAGGTCCAGGACCGCGGCGCCGCGCTCGTGGTCCAGGGCGCTGGTGGGCTCGTCGACCAGGAGCACGGCGGGCTCGTTCATCAGGGCGCGGGCGATGTTGATCCGCTGGCGCTGCCCGCCGGAGAGCTGGTGCGGGCGCTTGTCGGCCTTGTCGGCCAGGCCCACCGCGTCCAGCAGCTCCAGGGCCCGCGCCCGTACGGCCCGCGCGGGGCGGCCGGAGAGGTGGGCCATGACCTGGAGCTGTTCGGCGGCCGTGAGCGAGGCCAGCAGGTTCGGCTGCTGGAAGACGATGCCGATCTTCTCCCGGCGCAGCGCCGACTTCTCGCCCGGGCCGAGCCGCGAGGTGTCCTCCCCCGCCACGACCACCCGGCCGCTGTCGGGGGTGACGAGGGTGGCGGCGACCGCCAGCAGGCTGGACTTCCCGGAACCGGAGGGGCCGACGACCGCCGTCAGCGTGCCGGCGGGCACCTCCAGGCCGACCGCGTCCAGCGCCGTGAGGCGGCCGTCGCCGTCCGGGTAGGTGAGCGTCACGTCGTGCACGAGCAGGGTCATCGGGCGCTCCCGAGAGCGGTCAGGGGGTCTACGGCGGTGATCCGCCGGATGGACAGGGCGGCGCCCAGCGCGCCGAGCGCGATCATGACGGCGGCCGGTACCAGCACGGTGGCGGCGTCGAGCACGAAGGGCACGTCCCCGCCGCTGATCAGGGCTCCGAACCCGGCCGCGAGCGCGGTGCCCGCGCCGGTGCCGAGCGCCAGCATCACCACGGCCTGCCCGAGGGCGTCCTTGAGGAGGTACGGGGTGGAGGCACCCAGTGCCTTCAGCACGGCGATGTCCCCGCTGCGCTGGATGGTCCACACCGTGAAGAAGGCTCCTATGACCAGGGCCGAGATGGCGAAGAGGAACCCGCGCATCAGCTGGAGCGAGCCGTTCTCCGAGGTGTAGGAGCCGATCGCGCTCAGCGCCTCGTCGACCGTCTGCGCCGTGGTTCCGGTGGCCTTGTCGCCGGCCGCCCAGTCGACGCCCTTGCCGTCCAGGGCCACGACGGTGGCGAGGGTGTCGATCGAGGTGCCGGGGTTCCCGACGCGCTGCCAGTCGTTGAGGTCCATCCAGACGACCGGGGTGTGGCTGTAGGCGGCGGTGCCGGAGACCGCGGCCACGGTCAGCTCCACCTGGCCGATCCTCAGCTTCGACCCGGCGGTCAGCCCGCCGAGCTCCTTGGCGGCCTTCTCCGTGAGGACCACCCGGCCCTGGGCGAGCCCGCTGCCCGCGGGCGCGAGGGGGCCCGCCGGGTCCACCCCGAAGACGGACACGCCCGCCGTGCGCTCACCCGAGACCACATTGGTGGTGCGGATGCCCAGCGGCTGCGCCGAGGTCACCCCGGGCTGCTCCCGCCAGGCCAGCCAGGCCTTCTCGGGGACCTGCGAGTTGGTGAAGGAGACCTTCTGGTCCCCGGCGGGCGCGGCGAACGCGAGGCGGCTGGTGGCGGGCAGGCCGGTGATGGCCGAGATGTTCTCCCGGGCCAGGCCCGCGGTGAGCCCGGACAGCAGGCCGACCAGCAGCGTGATCAGCAGTACGACCGAACCCATCAGGGCGAAGCGGCCCTTGGCGAACCGTAGATCTCTCCATGCGACGAACATGTTCCCCACCTTGGTCTTCCGCGTGGACACAAGGCATCGCGCCACAGTAGAGATCCTCGTATCGAAGGACGCACCAAGACATCAATCCTTTGGTTGACCGGAGCCCCCGGACCCGGACTTACGCTGGTCAGGCCATGACTCCCCTCCTCCCACCCCCCGCGCCCGGCGGCCCCGGCGTCCGGCCCCTCACCCCCGTCTCGCGCGTCCTGCGGCTGTGCCTGCACGCGCTGCTCTTCGGCCTGCTCGCCCTCGCCGCCGGGCGGGCCGTCGCCGACTCCGCGCCGCAGGCGGGCTGGGTGGTCGCGGCCTGCGCGCTGCTGGCCGCCGTGTACCTCGCGGGCGTACGGGCCCCCGCCGTGCACAGCTCCGCGCGTGCCGGGGCGGTGTGGCTGGCCGGACTGTGCGCCGCCTGGGCCGCGCTGCTGATGGTGTCCCCCGACGGGCTGTGGATCGCCTTCCCGCTGTACTTCCTGGAGCTGCACCTGCTGCGGCTGCGCTGGGGCGTGGCGGCCGTCGCGGCGACGGCCGCCGCGGCGATCGGCGGCTTCCTCGCGCACAGCAGCGCGGTGACCCCGGGGGCCTTCCTCGGACCGCTGCTGGGCGGCGCCGTGGCGGTGGCGACCGTACTGGGCTACCAGGCGCTGTACCGGGAGAGCGAGCGGCGCCGCGAGCTGATCGAGGAGCTCATCACGACCCGGGCCGAGCTGGCGGCCGCCGAGCGGAGCGCCGGGATCCTGGCGGAGCGGGAGCGGCTCGCCCGGGAGATCCACGACACCCTGGCGCAGGGCCTGTCCTCCATCCAGCTCCTCCTGCGGGCCGCCGAGCGGAGCCTGCCCGAGGACTCGGCGGCCCTCGCGCACATCGGCCGGGCCCGGGAGGCCGCCCAGGAGAACCTCGCCGAGGCACGGCGCTTCGTACGGGCCCTCACGCCTCCGGACCTGGAGCACGGGTCGCTGCCGGCCGCGCTGGAACGCCTCTGCACCGGGGCTCCGGGCCCCCGGGTCCGCTTCTCCCTGAGCGGCACCCCGCGCCCCCTCCCCACCCCCTACGAGGTGGCGCTGCTGCGGATCGCGCAGTCGGCGCTGGCCAATGTGGTGCGGCACGCGGGGGCCGGGCGCGCCGAGATCACCCTGACCTTCATGGACTCCTCGGTGACCCTGGACATCGTCGACGACGGCAAGGGCTTCGATCCCTGCGCGGCCCCCTCCGCCCCCTCCGGCGAGGGAGGCTTCGGACTGCCGGCGATGCGTTCGCGGGCCGAGTCCCTCAGCGGCCTGTTCACGGTCGAGTCCGCCCCGGGCCAGGGCACCGCCGTGGCCGTCACCCTTCCCCTGCCCGCGGAGGCCCTGTCATGACGATCCGGCTGCTCCTCGCCGACGACCACCCGGTGGTCCGGGCCGGGCTGCGCGCGGTGCTGGACACGGAGCCGGACTTCGAGGTGGTGGCGGAGGCGGCGACGGCGGAACGGGCCGTGGAGCTGGCCGGCTCCGCCGGGGTCGACGTGGTCCTGATGGACCTCCAGTTCGGCCCGGGCGGTGGCATGCACGGCTCGGCGGCCACGGCCCTGATCACGGCCGGGTCCCCGTCCCCGAGGGTGCTGGTCCTGACCACGTACGACACGGACGCGGACATCCTGGCGGCGGTGGAGGCGGGCGCCTCGGGCTACCTCCTCAAGGACGCCCCGCCGGAGGAGCTGGCGGCGGCGGTCCGCACCGCGGCGGCCGGCCAGTCCGCACTGGCCCCGGCGGTGGCCCTGCGCCTGATGGACCGCATGCGCACTCCGGCGGAGGCCCTGACCAAGCGCGAACTGGAGGTCCTCCAGCTGGTCGCGGACGGCCTGTCGAACCAGCAGATCTCCAAACAGCTCTTCCTGAGCCAGGCCACGGTCAAGTCCCACCTGGTCCACATCTACGCAAAACTCGGCGTCGACTCCCGCACCTCGGCGGTGGCCGCGGCCGCGACGCGGCGCTTGATCCGGACGCCGTAGATCCAGCCCCGCCAAATCCAGCCCCGCCGGCGTTTGAGGCGATCTTTGACGGGTCCGGGCAGCGCCCGGGGAACGGTGGAAGGGCGGGTAGGGGACTTCGCCCCGCAGGGCCCCCACCCGCACCAGCCGGGGCCCGGGGGGCCGGCCCCCGCTAGGCCACCCAGTACGGCCGGTCAACCGCCGAAGGCAGCGGCACGCCCCCGTGGAAGGCCTCCGCCAGCCTCCGTACGCCCTCGTCCAGCCGGTCCGCCGCCAGCGAGTACGGAATCCGCAGCCGGTGCTCGAAGGTCCCCGGGTCCACCCCGAACCGCGCGCCCCGCCCGATGTTGACCCCGGCCGCCGCCGCCCGGTCGGCCAGCGCGGAGCTGACCGGCTCCCCGAGGTCCACCCAGAGCGAGAGCCCGCCCGGCGGCACCTGCCAGGACCACTCCGGCGTGTGCCGCTCCAGCGAAGCGATCAGCGCAGCCCGCTGCCCGCGCAACCGCTCCAGCCGCGCCGGCAGGGTCCGCTCCAGCCCTTCCAGCAGCGGGAGCGCCACCAGCTGGTCGAGGACCGAGCCGGTCATGTCGGTCGCCACCCGTACCGCCGTCAGCTCCGTGATCATCTTGGCGGTGGCCCGGATCCAGCCGACCCGCAGCCCGCCCCAGTGGGTCTTGCTCAGCGAGCCGATCGTCACCACGTGATCGGCCCCGCCCTTCGGCGCGAGCGAGGCCAGCGGCGCGGGCGCCGGCACGTCGAGCGCGATGTCGGCGATGGTCTCGTCGACCACCAGCCAGGTCCCGGTCCGCCGGGTCGCCGCCAGCAGCCGCAGCCGCTGCTCCTCCGGCATCAGCGCACCCGTCGGGTTGTGGAAGTCGGGGATCACGAAGGCGAGCCTCGGCACGGTCTGGCGCAGCGCGGACTCGGCGATCTCCAGGTCCCAGCCCGCGTCGGAGACGGCGATCGACCCGGTGCGCAGCCGCGCGTGGCGCAGCGCGTCCAGGGCGTTGGCGTAGGTCGGGTTCTCGGTCATCACCCGGTCCCCGGGCCGGCACAGCAGGCTCACCACCAGGGCGAACGCCTGCTGCGCGCCCGCCGTGACGAGGATCTGCTCCGGGCGGGTCGCGAGTCCCCGCCGGGTGAACCGCTCGGCGACGGCGGTCCGCAGGTCGGGCAGCCCGAAGGGGTGGTAGCCGGGGGTGCGGGCGAGGGCCGGGAGCCGGGGCGCGGCCCAGGCCAGGGCGTCGGTGAGGCTGTCCTCGGGGGCGCCCATGGCGGCGATGGCGAGGTCGATGCCGGGGTCGCCGTCGGCGCTGTAACCGCCGGCGCCCACGAGGGCGTGCGCGCCGACCGGGCGGTGGCCTTCGGGGAGCTCGGTCCAGGTTCCGGAACCGCGGCGGCTGCGGACGTAGCCGCTCTCGCGCAGGAGGTCGTAGGCGCCGGTGACGGTGGCCCGGCTGGCGCCGACCGCTTCGGCGAGTTCCCGTTCGGCGGGCAGGCGCACGTGCAGGGCGATCCGGCCGTCGAGGATCAGGGTGCGGAGGGCGTCGGCCAGGGCCCGGTAGCCGGGGCGGGCCAGTACCTCCGCCGGGAGCAGGGCCGCGAGCTGGCGGCTGCCGATCGTCCTGTCCGCCGTCTGGACCACTCGCCCGTTTGCCATGCCAACCTCCCCCGATTGGCTCTGCCTGCCAGGCCAATCCAGGACCAGACTCGCTGCATTGGCCGCCGATTGGCAAGGAGATGCCGCAATGTTGACTGGGTTGACTGGGTCATCTGGATTGACCGACCGTGACGAACGGGACCTGCTCACCGCCGCCGAGAACCGGATCGCCGAGCCCCTGCGCGTGGGGGCCGCGCTGGCCGCCGTACTGGCCGCCGCGCGGCCCGCCGTACAGCGCCTCCTGCGGCGGGAGCGAGAATCGGTGACATGTCACCCCACAGCACCACACCAGCCGATCTCTCCGCTCCCCCGGTGATCGCCGGTCTGCTCCTCGCGGCCGGCGGCGGCCGCCGCCTGGGCGGCCGCCCGAAGGCCCTCCTGACGTACCGGGGCCGCCCGCTGGTGGAGAACGCCGTACGGGTCCTGCGCGAGGCCGGCTGCGGCCCGCTGCACGTGGTGCTCGGCGCCTCCGCGGCCGAGGTGCGCGAGCGCGCCGACCTGAGCGGTTGCGTGGTGACCGAGAACCCGGACTGGGCCGAGGGCATGGGCTCCTCCCTGCGCGTCGGTCTCGCCTCGCTGGCCGGTACGGGCGCCCGCGCGGCCCTGGTCTCCCTGGTGGACCAGCCGGGCATCGGACCGGAGGCGGTGGCCCGGGTCCGGGCCGCCTACCGCTCCCCGGCGAGCCTGGTGGCGGCGGCGTACGAGGGCGAGCGCGGGCACCCGGTGCTCTTCGGGGCGGACCGCTGGCCGGACATCGTGGCGACGGCCACGGGCGACAAGGGCGCGCGGGTGCACCTGTCGGCGCACGCGGACGAGCTCACGCTGGTCGAGTGCGGCGACATCGCGGAGGCCTTCGACATCGACACCCCTCCCGACCTGGCACGACTTGCCTGAGCGGGCTGTGACCGCGATGGCACTGAGGGCCACCGGGAAGCGGCCGTGAAGCGGAATCTGTCGACTCAGAGAATCTCGACATCAACAAACCATTGAACTTCCACCATGAGGAAATTACTATCCACTGGTCAGAAGCGCCCTGAACCCCCAGACGGCGCCCGCGACCGTATCCCGGAACTCTCCACACCCGACGGCACTGCGTGCCGTCCAGCGCGAGCATTCCCCGCGGCCGCCAGGCACCGCCGCTGAAGGAGTGACAGATATGTCCGCACCAGCGCCGTCGCTGGCCATCGTCGACGCCGAGCCCCTGCCCCGGCAGGACGAGGTCCTCACCGACGCGGCTCTCGCCTTCGTGGCCGAGCTCCACCGGCGGTTCGCCCCCCGCCGTGCCGAGCTCCTCGCCCGCCGCGCCGCGCGGCGCGCCGAGATCGCCCGCACCTCCACGCTCGACTTCCTCCCGGACACCGCACAGGTCCGCGAGGGCGACTGGAAGGTTGCGCCGGCCCCGGCCGCGCTGAACGACCGCCGTGTGGAGATCACCGGTCCGACGGACCGCAAGATGACCATCAACGCCCTGAACTCGGGCGCCAAGGTCTGGCTCGCCGACTTCGAGGACGCCTCGGCTCCCACCTGGGAGAACGTGGTCCTCGGCCAGCTCAACCTGATCGACGCCTACGAGCGCCGCATCGACTTCACCGACTCCCGCACGGGCAAGTCGTACGCCCTCAAGCCCGCCGAGGAGCTCGCGACCGTCGTGATGCGCCCCCGCGGCTGGCACCTGGAGGAGCGCCACCTGAGCTTCGAGGGCGGCCCGGCCTCCGGCTCGCTCGTCGACTTCGGCCTCTACTTCTTCCACAACGCCAAGCGTCTGATCGACCTCGGCAAGGGCCCGTACTTCTACCTCCCGAAGACGGAATCCCACCTGGAGGCGCGCCTCTGGAACGAGATCTTCGTCTTCGCCCAGGACTACGTCGGCATCCCGCAGGGCACCGTCCGCGCGACCGTCCTGATCGAGACGATCACGGCCGCGTACGAGATGGACGAGATCCTCTTCGAGCTGCGCGACCACGCGGCGGGCCTGAACGCCGGCCGCTGGGACTACCTCTTCTCCATCGTCAAGAACTTCCGTGACGGCGGCGAGAAGTTCGTCCTGCCGGACCGCAACGCGGTGACGATGACCGCCCCCTTCATGCGGGCGTACACCGAGCTCCTCGTCAAGACCTGCCACAAGCGCGGCGCGCACGCCATCGGCGGCATGGCGGCCTTCATCCCGTCCCGCAAGGACGCCGAGGTCAACAAGGTCGCCTTCGAGAAGGTCAAGGCCGACAAGGACCGCGAGGCCGGCGACGGCTTCGACGGCTCCTGGGTCGCCCACCCCGACCTGGTCCCGATCGCGATGGCCTCCTTCGACGCCGTCCTGGGCGAGAAGCCCAACCAGAAGGACCGCCTCCGCGAGGACGTCTCCGTCGCCGCCGGCGAGCTCATCGCGATCGACTCCCTCGACGCGAAGCCCACCTACGACGGCCTGCGCAACGCCGTCCAGGTCGGCATCCGCTACATCGAGGCCTGGCTCCGCGGCCTCGGCGCCGTCGGCATCTTCGGCCTGATGGAGGACGCGGCCACCGCCGAGATCTCCCGCTCGCAGATCTGGCAGTGGATCAACGCCGGCGTGGTCTTCGAGAACGGCAAGCTCGCCACCGCCGACCTCGCCCGCGAGGTCGCGGCCGCCGAACTCGCCGCGATCCGCGCCGAGGTCGGCGAGGAGGCCTTCACCTCCGGCAAGTGGCAGCAGGCCCACGACCTCCTCCTCCAGGTCTCCCTGGACGCGGACTACGCGGACTTCCTCACCCTCCCCGCGTACGACCAGCTCATCGGCTGACACCCCCTCTTCGGCTGAATCGCACAGCAGCCGAACACCTCACCTCCGCCCCCGCCGCCTCACCGCGCCGGGGGCGGAGGTGTTTTCGTCCGCACAGGGGCCTGAAATCGGTGTTGTGCGATTCGATCTTTGGCTAGCCTTGTCGGGCGCTCGTTCCCCTTCCTCGCGAAGGGTGTGGGAGACGCGGTTCTTCGGATGACTTGGTTCCCCGGCTGGGGACTTCCTTGCCACTTCCGACTCCTCCAGGAGATGCGCGCATGGAGCCCGTCAAGTACACGTCCCCCCGTCGCACCTGGCCGCGTGACCTCGCCCTCAGCATCGCTGGTGGGCTGGCCACGGAGCTGGTGCTCTGGGCGGGCCGGATCGCAGCGTCCCTCACCGGACTCCGGTGAGGCAGGCGGCGGGCCCTCGCGGCCCGCCGCCCCACCTCGCCCGCGCGGTGTCAGAACCCGAAGAGATCCGGCTGGATCCCCTGCCCCGGGGGCTGCTTCCTCCCCCTGCGCGCATCGTGCGCCCTGAGGGAGCGCCGCAGTTGCTCCTCCGGGGTGAGGGACGCCCAGGCGGGGCGCAGCCCCTGGTCGTCGACGGGACCCACCAGTGTCCTCAGGTACTCCTGCGTGGGCCCGTCGGTCGAATGGATCACCGTCGCCCGGCTCGCCCGGGTCAGGAGCACGTGATAGGCGTTGCGGACGCACCTCGCGAACTCATCGGCATCCGCCGGCAGCCCGGGGTCCATCGATCCGGGCTTGAGGGGCTTGCGTTCCCCCGTCTCCTCGTCGGCACCGGACGTCTTCCCCTTCCGGAACACCCAGCCCCCCTCCCGCCAGACCATGTCGTCACCCATGATGACGCCGCACCAGTCCCACTCCAGGCCCTGCGCGGTGTACACGCAGCCGACCTGGCCGATGCCCTCCCGCTTCACGCCCCAGAGCTTGGCCGGAGGCTCACCGTCCGTGTGCCGGGAGAAGGGGCCCTTGGCGTTCCACGGCCGGTGCCAGTCGCCGATCCGTACGTCACGGTGCAGCACGCGGGTCTCCGGATGGGGCTCGCTCCACGGCCAGCAGAAGCCGGCCACCATGCGGGCGGTGGCGCCGTCCTGCTCTTCCATGCGCACGATGCGCTCGAGCTGCTCGGCACTCTCGGCCACCTCGACGTGCATCAGGCCGTCCGGCGCCCACTCCCCCGGCTTCCTGCCGGAGATCCCGAGAAGGTCCAGCACCCAGGCACGGTAGGTGTCGCTGCCACCGCAGCGGAATTCCGTGTGCAGATCATAGATCTGTGCCGTGACACCGTTCCGCTCGGCCGCCTCGCAGATCAGCGCGCTCGATCCCACTTCGTTCTTGCGCAGCGACTGATCGTCGTCGAGGAGGAAAACGGTCACCTGGGCCGCTTGGATCAGCTCGTCGACCTGCGGCTGCTTCCCACGCTTCTCGGCCGCCCAGAACTGAAGTGTGGACTCTGCCCGCAGCCGGTGCGCCTCGTCGCAGATCAACAGGTCGAGAGGCGGCACCGGCGGCTCGACGAAGTTCATGAAGTAGGCGAGCTGCTCCTGCACGAGGAGGTCGTCCCGGGCGATGAACTCCCTGAGCGAGGCATCGAAGGCCCTGGATCCGGTGGCATAGCGGGTCCGCAGGCCGAGGTCGGTGAAATGCCTCAGCAACTGCAGCCCGATGGCGCTCTTCCCCGTTCCGGCGCCACCTCTGACGAGGAACACCGCCCGCTCCGAGGTGCCCGCGGAGCCGTTGCGGAACCGGCTCACGGCCCGTTTCACGTCCCGCCACACGGTCTTCTGCATGCCCCGGAGCGTGAAGGCCGTGTCGGCACCGTCCGAAAGCGCCACGGCTTCCAGCAGAGGCGCGTTGCGCAGCCCCAGCCTCGTGAGCAGCCGTTCCGCGGCGGAGGTACCGCTCTCCCGCCGGAACCTGCCGTCGAGTTCCTCCAGCAGGTCCTGCCGCGTGTCGGCCGTGAAGTACAGGGCGTGCGCACCCCTCCTGGTGCCGGCGTCGAGGAGCGGCTCGATCGATGCGTCGGTCGCGTTGTGGAGGTAGCTGAGGCCCGCGTAGGCGATGCCGGGCTGCCGGCCGTCCCCGTTGAAGTAGTCCATGACACGCCGGACTTGTGTGCTCGGATGGTGCTTCGGCTTGCTGAATCCGGAGACGTCCACCTTCTCGGGGTCGTCCGTCCGGCCGACGGAACTCCACCGCTTGAGTTCCACGACGAGCAGGGAATCGTCCCCCGTCTCGGGGTGTGTTCCCACCAGGATCACATCGGCGGCGCCGTCGACCCCGTCGGGCTGACACTCGACGAACATGTGAACCTCGCCGTGGCCCGCCTCGACCAGCTCGTGGGCGAGCAGGACCAGACTTTCCCTCCAGGCCGCCTTCTCCCCTTTCGACGCCTCGGTCCGCCTGAACTCAACCCACCGCGCTTCCAAGTGCGGCAGCAACCTGCCCCGGTGGTGAAGACCGAGCAGGTTCCGAGCCGAAAGCTGCAGCAAGAGCACGAATAGCCCCCCAGAGCACGAGATTTCCCGTGCGGTGGGGGCATGTCCGGTTCGGAAGCCCGTCGGTCCGCGATGACCTGGTGATCATAGGTCGGCATTCCCTGCCCCGATCCCACCGCCCTTGGGTGAGTGATCAACCACCGCGATAGGCTTTGCCTCGACATCCATGCGGCCCGCCGGGCTTCCGCTCCGCGCCCTCGGAGTTCCGAAGGACATGCCCCCACCCGCACGACTACTTCGTGCTGCCTGGGGGCTTCCTTGCTGTTCCGCGATTCCGCCGCCGCGGTGGCCGCCGAGATCCTCGCCAGTTCGCTGTATTTCCGGCTGACCGAGCAGTTCGTCCACGTGCACGGGCACAAGCCCAGCGCCGGTGAGGCCAGGTCATGGGAGCGCAGCATCCCGGTCGTGGCCAACGCGCTCAATGACGCCGGGCTCGGTCAGGTCGAAATGCTGATCGAGTACGGTCTGCCGCTGACGAGCAAGCGGGCCGATGTCGTACTCGCGGGACGGCATCCACGAACCGGAGAGCCTTCCTACGTGGTCGTCGAGCTGAAACAGTGGAGTCAGGCATCACCGGACGACGATGACCCGATGCTGTGCCGTATCGACGCCTACCCTCGGGCCAAGCTCAATCCCATCGAGCAGGTGCGCCGCTATTGCAGGTATCTCGCCGACTTCAACGGCGCACTTTCCGGCCATGCGGACCGACTGCACGGAGTCGCTTACCTCCACAACGCCACGGAGTTCGGCGTGGCCGGACTCGGGGAAGTCGGCGAGGACCGGTTCGGCCGGTTCTTCACCGCCGACCGGCGCGGAGCCTTTCTCGACTACCTGCGAACCCGGCTGGCCCCCGAATCCGGAGCGGCCGCGGCCGATGAACTCCTCGCCGGGAAGACCCGCCCCTCCCTGCAGCTGATGTCCGTGGCGGCCGAGGAAGTGCGGGAACGCGAGATGTTCGTCCTGCTGGACGAGCAGCAGGTCGCGTACCGCACCGTGATCGGCGCGGTGGAGCGCGCGAAGCAGTCGGACCACAAGGAGGTCGTGGTCGTCACGGGAGGTCCTGGTACCGGGAAGAGCGTGATCGCGCTCTCCCTGCTCGGGGAGATGTACCGACGGGGCGTGCCCACCCTGCACGCCACCGGGTCCGCGTCCTTCACCAAGACCATGCGCAAGGTGGCGGGCTCACGCAAACGCGAGGTCCAGGAGCTGTTCAAGTACTTCAACAGCTTCATGACGGCCGAGCGGAACAGCCTCGACGTCCTCATCTGCGACGAGGCTCACCGGATCCGGGAGACCTCGGCCAACCGCTACACACGCGCCGAGCACCGCACGGACAAGCCGCAGGTGGCGGAGCTGATCGACGTGGCCCGTGTCCCCGTCTTCCTGCTCGACGAACACCAGGTGGTGCGTCCGGGCGAGATGGGCACCGTCGACGACATCCGGGCGGCGGCATCCGCCAAGGGCCTGGAGTGCCGCGTCGTACCACTCGACAGCCAGTTCCGCTGCGGCGGCAGCGACGCCTACCTGAACTGGGTGGTCCGCCTGCTCGGCCTCGAGCCCGGCGGGCCCGTCGGCTGGGAACCCGACGGAAAGATGCGTCTGATGATGGCGGAGAGCCCTCAGGAGATGGAGGACTTCCTGCTGGCCCGGCTCACCGACGGATACCAGGCACGGATCTCTGCCGGCTACTGCTGGAAGTGGACGACGAAGACGGTGCCCGGCCACCCCCTGCCCACCGATGTGGTCATCGGCGACTGGGCCCGGCCCTGGAACGTATACGGCGACCGCTCCGTCGACGGAGCACCTCCCGCCTCGCTGTGGGCGAACGATCCCGCAGGGTTCGGCCAGGTCGGCTGCGTCTACACCGCCCAGGGCTTCGAGTACGACTGGAGCGGCGTCATCCTCGGTCCGGACCTCGTCTGGCGGGAGGACCGCTGGATCACCGACCGCACGGCGTCCAAGGACCCGGTCTTCAAGAAGGCGACCAGCGACGCCGACGTGGACCGGCTCATCCGGAACACGTACAAGGTGCTGCTCACCCGGGGCATGGTAGGGACGGTCGTCTACTCGACCGATCCCGAGACCCGTGACCGGCTGCGCGAACTGGTCGGATCCCAGCTGACCTCCATGAGCGTCTAGCACCGCGCGCGACCCCCCGCCCCCGGCGTCCACCCGACGCCGGGGGCGTTCTCGTTCCCGACTACCGAACGCCCGGTCGGGCGTTACATCATCGTAATCTCCCGCTACCTAGCGGTAACAACGCGCGGGGTGGCACCTTTCCGATTGCCACCGGCCGGAGGTAACCCCCACTTACCCCGCCATGCGCCGGAGTTGTTCCCGGTTCGCGCATGGCCGACCGCAGGAGTTCCGCAGTGATCGGAATGCGCAGCCACAGCATGGACCGGGCCCGTCGGGTGCGACGACTGGCCGGGATCGGGACGGCGGCCGTGCTCGGCGCCGGGGCGCTGGTCGCCGGAGGGGCCGGGACGGCCGTGGCCGGGCCGGGCAGCGGGCCCACGGCCGTGGTGTCCCTCGGCGACAGCTACATCTCCGGGGAGGCCGGGCGCTGGAAGGGCAACAGCCTGACCAACACCGGGAACCGCACCGGCAGCGACCGGGCCTGGGTCAGCGGCAGCAGCTACGACCCCGGCAAGGTCTACGGGGCCACCGCCGGCGGATGCCACCGGTCGGACTCCGCCGAGGTGAAGAGCGCCGGGCCCCTCGCCGATGTCGCGATCAACCTGGCCTGCTCCGGGGCGGTCGCGCAGAACGTGTTCCGCGCCTCCAACGGAGGCGTCGCCTTCAAGGGCGAGGCCCCGCAGGCCGATCAGCTCGCCGCCGTGGCCGCGAGCCACGACGTCAAGGTCATCGCGCTGTCCATCGGCGGCAACGACCTCGGCTTCGCCGACATCATCAAGGAGTGCGCGTACGACTTCGTGCTCTGGAACTCCTACTGCTACGACGACCAGCAGGCGGGCGTGGACCAGAAGATCGACGGGGTCATGGCCGGCGTCGGCAAGTCCGTGGACGAGGTGCGGGCCGTCATGCGCGGCGCCGGGTACGCCGACTCCTCGTACCGGATCGTGCTGCAGTCCTACCCGTCGCCGATCCCGCGCGGCGCGGAGAACCGGTACACCCAGAGCGACTGGAGCCGGCTCAACACCGGCGGGTGCCCCTTCTGGAACAGGGACTCCGACTGGGCGCGGGACTCGCTCGTGCCGCAGATCGCCGGGCGGCTGAAGGCGGTGGCCGCGGCCAAGGGCGTGCAGTTCCTGGACCTGAAGGACATGATGCAGGGGCGCGAGGTCTGCGCGAAGGCGAGCAAGCAGGTGACCACCGCGGCGCCGGCCTCGGCGAAGACGAGCGAGTGGGCGCGCTGGATCGACAGCAGCGAGACGCAGGGGCTGGTCCAGGAGTCCATGCACCCGAACTACTTCGGGCAGCTCGCGGCCGGGCGCTGCCTGGCCCTGGCCGTCGCCCAGCCGGCGGGCAGCGGGTTCGGCTGCAAGAACACCGCGGGCGCCGACCAGAACGGGATGTACCTCACCCCGGCGCCGTAATCCGGGTGAGCTCGCGCGGTGCCGGCTGGCATCCTTCCCTCATGCCAGCCAGTACCGCGTCCTCCTCCCGGCCCGACCGCCCCGCACGCTCCGCACGATCCGCACGCCCCGACCGTCCCAGTCTCTACATCTCCGTCGACATCGAGGCCGACGGGCCCATCCCCGGGCCGTACTCGATGATCAGCTTCGGGGCCGCCGTGGCGGGGCGGCAGGACGGCGCTTCGTATACGGCCGCCGATCCGGAACGCAGCACCTTCTACCGGGAGTTGCGCCCGATCAGCGAGGCGTACGTACCGGAGGCGCTCGCCGTCAGCGGGCTGGACCGCAAGCGGCTGCTCCGTGAGGGCGCCGAACCGGGCGCCGCCATGGCGGAGTTCCGCGCGTGGGTCCGGAAGGTCTCGGCCGGGGCGCAGCCGGTGATGTGCGCCTACCCCGCCTCCTTCGACTGGACCTTCCTGTACTGGTACTTGATGAGCTTCGGCGGCGACAGCCCCTTCGGGCACTCGGGTTGCCTGGACATGAAGACCCTCTACGCGGCCAAGGCCCGGGTCCCGCTCCGGGCCGCCGTCAAGGGGCGGATGCCGCGGGAACTGCTCTCACGGCGACCGCACACCCATCACGCGCTGGACGACGCGATCGAGCAGGCCGAGCTGATGAGCAACCTGATGCTGTGGGAACCGACGTCCGCACCGGCCGTCCCGTCCCCCCTGGTCACGCACCTTTCCTGGGGCCGCATGGAGGTGGAGGGGCTCCCGCCCGCGAAGGACTTCGTGCTGTACCCCGGTGGCGGCCGCGGCCGGGACTGGGGCGAGCACGGCACCCGGCACGAGCCGGGCATCCAGCCCGCCGACGTACGGGAACTCCTCGACCGGGGCTGCACGGTGGCCGTCCTCAGCCGCGGGATGGAACTGCGGCTCCAGACCATGCCGGAGGCCCTGCGGCTGCTCCGGGACGCCGGGGTGGAGGTCCACGTGGAGGAGACGACGGCCGCGGTCGCGCTGTACAACCGGCTGGCCGCGACCGAGCGCGTCGGCGGGCTGTTCCACTCGACCTGCTGAGCGGCGGAAGAGGAGGAGCGCCCCCGGCTCGGAGCCCGCTCCCTCAGTCCGCCAGCTCCGGCAGGAGTTCGCTCAGCGGGGTGCGGGCGCCCGAGGCGTAGGCGGCGCGGAAGGCCTGCGGGGTGAGGCGGGTGCGGACCGCGTGTTCGGCGCGGGGGGCCGAGGCCGCGCGCGGGCGGGTCCGGGAGACCGCGCCGAGGAGGCGGGCGGCCTCGGCGAAGCGGCCCTGGTCCGCCTCCAGTTCGGCGAGGAGTTCCACCGAGAAGGCCTGCCCGAGCGTGTCGTCCAGCGCGAACTGGGTCCGCAGCGCGCGCAGCAGTTCCGTGCGGGCCAGGCCCGGGCGGCCCTCGTGGCGCTGGACCAGGGCGTGGGCGTAGCTCACCCAGGAGCGGGCCCACTGGTCGGCCGGGCCCCGGGGCGGGCCGTCCTCGACCGGGACCGAGGCCGGGTCGGTGTGCGCGACCGCCAGGGTGTGCGCGGCCCGCAGCGCCTCGCGTCCGGGTCCGAACTCCGGCTCGGCCGGCAGCAGTTCCAGTCCGTCACGGTACTCCGCCGCGGCGTCCTCGTACCGGTCCTCCCACAGTGCGATCGTCCCGCGCAGGTGCGCGAGGTAGGCGAGGCAGGCGTCCTCCCCCTCGTGCACGGCCTCGGTCCACGCCTCCACCAGCAGGGGGTCGGCGCTGTCCGCCTCCCCGAAGGCGGCGACCAGCCACGCCGCGAGCCACAGCGCCCGGGCCGGCCGGGGCGCGGGGTGCACGGCCAGGGCCCGTTCCACGTGCCGGCGCCCCTCCGCGGCCATCCCGCACGCGGACCACAGGAACCACAGGGACACCGCGATCTCCAGGGCCGCGCCGGGCCCTCCGGCGGCGAGCGGGTTCATCGCGGTGCGCAGATCGGGGAGTTCGCGCAGGGCGAGGGCGCGCGCCTCCCGCTGCGCGCCCGCGCGCCACAGCTGCGCGGCCCGCTCCGCCACCACCCGGCAGCGCTCGCGGTGGCGCCGGGCCGTCGTGGCGCCGTCCCCGGCGGGTCCGTGCGCGAGCCGCCGGGCCGCGTACGCCCGTACGGACAGCGGCAGCCGGTAGCGGCCCGGGCCGGCGTCCGCGAGGAGGCCGGGGGCCAGCCGGAGCAGGGCCTCGACGGCGGTGTCGGGGGTGAGCGCGCCGAAGCCGCACACCTCGGCGACGGCCGCCCGGTCGAAGGAGCCTGCGAAGACGGACAGCCGCTCCCAGAGCAGCCGTTCGGCGGGCGAGGCGAGGCGCAGCGAGCGTTCGGCGTCGACCCGCGTGCTGCGTCCGGCGCCTCCGGCGAGGAAGCCCAGCGGGTCGGAGCCGAGTCTGCGGAGCGCCTGCGCGGGCGCGTACTGGTGCGAGCGCCCTGCCGCGAGCTCCAGTGCGCCGGGGATCCCGTCGAGCGCCCGGACCAGCGCGGCCACGGCGCCCGCGTTGCGGTCGGTCAGCTCGAAGAAGGGGTCCGCGCCCCGCGCCCGCTCCTCGAAGAGCCGTACGGCCGCGTAGCCGGCGACGTCGGCCACCGGGAACCGCCGGGCGGGGTCGGGCACTGCGTGCCCCGGCACGACCGACGGCGGCGGGGGCAGCGGCTGCACGGAGGGCGCGGTCGGCACCGACAGCGGCGGTACGGGGAGCACCACCTCCCCGGCGATCCGCAGCCGGCGCTGCGAGGTGGCCAGAATCCGTAGCCCCGGAAGCCGCAGCAGCCCGGCCGCGAGCCCCGCACCGGCCTCCCCCAGCTGTTCGCAGCCGTCGAGGACGAGCAGGGCCTCACGCCCGGCGAGGCGGTCTGTGAGCTCCGCTCCGAGGCGGTCCCAGCACCGCTCGGGCAGGGCAGCGAGGTCCGCCCAGACGATGTCGAGGCCCTCCCCGGCGCCCAGGGTGCGGACGGTGCGCACCGCGAGCCGGGTCTTGCCGATGCCGGCCGGTCCGGTGAGCGTGACCAGGCGTTGCGTGGCGAGCAGCGAGGCGAGGGCGGTGAGCTCCCGCTCCCGCCCGATGAAGCTCGACAGTTCGGCGGGCACCGCCTGCCGCACGCCCGAGCCGGCCTCCCCCACACATCCTCCTGCGGTGTCCGAAAGGTGCGCACCGTGATGTGGTCAACAGTTGAACGCACAAAGAGAGATGATCGGCTCATAATCCCGTTGTTCCGTCACCGACCGGGAGAACCACCAAGGGGAGGGTATGAACTCGGCCATTTCCGCCATCGACGACACGGACCGGGCACTCGTCCACGCACTCCAGCTGGCACCGCGCGCCAGCTGGGAGCTGCTGGGGCCGGTCCTCGGCGCGCGCCCGGACACCCTGGCACGCCGCTGGGAGCGGCTCACCCGGGCCGGCGAGGCGTGGATGAGCGGACTCGGGCTGCGCACCGGCGCCACGATGCCCTGCATGGCGTGGGTGGAGATCACGTGCACCGCGGGCACCTCGCCTTCGGTGGGGGACGTACTCGTGGCGGATCCGCACGCCCTGGGGGTCGAGCACACGACCGGGAGCCGGGACCTGCTCGTCTTCGTGGCCGTACCCGACCTGCCGACGCTGTACTCCTACCTGTCCTGCCGGGTGCAGCGGATCCCGGGCGTGGTCGGCACCCGCACCTCGATGGTGACGGCCGTGCACTACGCCCCCGACCGGTGGCGCCTGGACCAGCTGACCCCGGGCCAGATCACCCTGCTGACCAGGCGGACCCGGCGGCCGGCGGCTTCCACCGCCCCGGACCGGTCTGCGGTGGCTCCGCTCCAGCCGGAGGACCGGCCGCTGGTCCTGGCCCTGGCCTCGGACGCGCGGCGCACCGTGGCCTCGCTGGCCCGGGAGTTCGGGATGAGCGAGTCGACCGTACGGCGCCGCCTGGCGCGGCTGGAGAACGGGCAGAGCCTGCGCTACAGCTGCGCGCTGACCTCCGGGCTGTCGGGGTGGCCGGTGTCGGCGACGCTGTGGGCGGAGGCCTCCGAATTCGAGCTCGCCGACTGCGCGGCGGTCGCCGCGGGGCTGCGCGAGACCCGTGTCTGCATGTCCGTCAGCGGCCCCTGGAACTTCATGATCGGTGCCCGGCTGCGCACGGTGGAGGACCTCTCCCGCTACACGGCGGAGCTCACCCGACGGCTGCCGGGCCTGCGCATCACGGACTCGGCGGTGGCCCTTCAGGTGCGCAAGTCGGAGGCCCAGGAACTGGACCGCCGCGGCCACCGCGTGCGCACCGTCACCCCGGACATCTGGTCGAACCCGGTCCCGGCCCAATCCAGCCCCGCCGGCTTTTGAGGCGCGGGGTCCGGGGCGGAGCCCCGGGGACCTCGGACGGAGCCGGCCCGCCACGTCACCCACGGAGCCCAGGACGCGTACGGCGGTGCGGACGCCAACCCCGCAGTGGGTGACGTACGCACCGCCGTATCGCGCGCACCGGCCGGGAACAGCCCGGTCAGTGCACCAGTACCGGATCCGGGGCGGCCTGGGCCGATCCCTTCTTGGCACCGAGGTGGTTGAAGGCCAGGTTCAGCAGGATGGCCACGACGCAGCCCGTGCTGATGCCCGAGTCGAGGACGACCAACAGGTCCTCGGGGAAGGCGTGGTAGAAGCCGGGGGCGGCGATCGGGATCAGGCCGATGCCGAGCGAGGCGGCGACGATCAGGGCGTTCTCGCCCGTCTCCATGGCCGCGCCGGCCAGGGTCTGGATGCCGCTGGCGGCCACCGAGCCGAAGAGGACGATGCCCGCGCCGCCGAGGACCGGCAGCGGGACGACGCCGATGACGGAGGCGGCGATCGGACAGAGGCCGAGCAGGATCAGGATGCCGCCGCCGGCCGCGACGACGAACCGGCTGCGCACCTTGGTCATGGCCACGAGGCCGATGTTCTGCGCGAAGGCGCTGCACATGAACCCGTTGAACAGCGGGCTGAGCGCACTGCCCAGGGTGTCGGCGCGCAGGCCGCCCTCGATGGTCTTCGCGTCCGCCGGACGGCCGACGATCTTGCCCAGCGCGAGGATGTCGGCGGTGGACTCGGTCATGCAGACCAGCATGACGATGCACATGGAGATGATCGCGGCGACCTGGAACTGCGGGGCCCCGAAGTGGAACGGCGTGGGGAAGCCGACGAGATCGGCGTTCCGGACGGCGTCGAAGTTGGTCATGCCCAGCGGCAGCGCTATGAGCGTGCCGGCGACCAGGCCGAGGAGGATGGAGATCTGCTGGAGGAAGCCGCGCAGGAACTTGCGCATCAGCAGGACGATCGCGAGGGTGACGGCCGCCATGGCGATGTTCTTCATCGAGCCGTAGTCGGCGGCGGTGCTGTTGCCGCCCTGCGACCAGTTGAAGGCCACGGGGAGCAGCGAGACGCCGATCAGGGTGATGACCGTACCGGTGACGACCGGCGGGAAGAACCGCACCAGTTTGCCGAAGTACGGGGCGGCGAAGAAGCCGAGGACTCCGGCGACGATGATCGCGCCGAAGATGATCGGGATGGCGTTGTCGCCCTCGCCCTTGCCGATGGCGATCATCGGGGTCACACCGGCGAAGGAGACGCCGTTGACGAAGGGGAGTTTGGCGCCGATCTTCCAGAACCCGAGGGTCTGGAGGAGGGTGGCGAGTCCTGCGGTGAAGAGCGAGGCCCCCATCAGGAAGGCGGTCTCGGTGGCGGAGAGTCCCACGGCCGGGCCGACGATCATGGGCGGGGCGACTACACCCGCGTACATGGCGGCCACGTGCTGGAGCCCACTGGTGAACATCTTCAGCGGGGGCAGGGTCTCGTCGACCGGGTGCTTCCCCCCGGAGTCGTCCGCGACCTGCGGTACTGCGACTGCGTCTTTGCGAAACCTGGGCGCCTGGGCCACGGCTTCCTCCGAACTGTTAAACACGCCGGCAGGGACGTGATGTGTCTGGGAGGTGATGCGAAAGCTGTGCGAGTCGAGCTCTGTATGGAGTTGTGGGGGTGCTGCGAATACTTGTCCCAAGGGGTGCGGAAACGATTCGCCCGAGGCGTTTCCACGCGTTGGCGGCCCTGGAGCCGCCGGTGAGGAAGTCAAAAAGAGCTGGAGGTGCCGTAGCAGTGGCGCGATACGCGGGCTGCGGGCTCGCGGCACGAGCTGCGGGGCTCATGGCACGACCTGCGGAGCAACTGGCACGAGTCACCGCTCCCGGGGCGCCCTCGGAAAAACCTCGGGCGCTACCCGGGAACAGCTGCCGCGGACCCCGCTCGGGTCCACGGCCGCCGGCCGGGGGCCGTCCCCCCCGGCCGGACTCCGTGGGATCAGGCCTGCGCGGAGATCCGCGCGAGGCGCTGGGCCTCTTCCCGCGTGGACACGGCGATGGCGTCCTCGTCGGCGAAGAGCAGACGGTTGTTCTCGACGATCTGCTTGCCGTTCACGAACGACGCGGTGACCGGGGCCGCCGCACCGAAGACCAGCGCGGTGACCGGGTCGGCGATCGAGGAGTGCAGGAAGGTGTTCAGGTTCCACAGCACCAGGTCGGCGCACTTGCCGACCTCCAGCGAACCGATGTTGTCGGCGCGGCCGAGGACCTGGGCGCCACCGAAGGTGCCGAGGCGCAGGGCCTGGCGGGCGTTCAGGGCACGCTCGCGGTGGACCGGGTTCAGACGGTTGATGAGCAGCGCGTTGCGCAGCTCGGTGTGCAGCTCACCGGACTCGTTCGAGGCGGTGCCGTCCACGCCGAGGCCGACCGGGACACCGGCGGCGAGCATGTCCGGGACGCGGGCGATGCCGGCGGCCAGACGGGCGTTGGAGGACGGGCAGTGCGCGACACCGGTCTTGGTACGGGCGAACGCGGCGATGTCGGAGTCGTTCATGTGGACGCTGTGCGCCATCCACACGTCCTCGCCGAGCCAGCCGGTCGACTCGAAGTAGTCGGTCGGGCCCATGCCGAACAGTTCCTTGCAGAACTGCTCTTCCTCGACGGTCTCCGAGCCGTGCGTGTGCATGCGCACACCCAGGCGGCGGGCCAGCTCGGCACCCTGCTTCAGCAGCTCGGTGGAGACCGAGAAGGGGGAGCACGGGGCGACGGCGACCTGGGTCATCGCGTCGAAGGAGGCGTCGTGGTACTTCTTCACGGTCGCCTCGGTGTCCGCGAGGGCACCTTCGAGGGTCTCGACCGCGTGGTCCGGCGGCAGGCCGCCGTCCTTCTCGCTGCGGTCCATCGAGCCGCGGGCGAGGGTGAAGCGGACGCCCATCTCGGACGCGGCGCGGATGATCGACCCGGAGAGGTCGCCCGAGCCCTTGGGGAAGACGTAGTGGTGGTCCATCGCGGTGGTGACGCCACCCTTGGCCATCGCGGCGAGGGAGCCCTGCGCGGCCGTGTACGTCATCTGCTCGTCGATGCGCGCCCACGTCGGGTAGAGCGCAACCAGCCAGTTGAAGAGGTTGTGGTCGGTGGCCAGACCACGCGTGATCCACTGGTAGAAGTGGTGGTGCGTGTTGACCAGACCGGGAGTCACGAGGTGCCCGGTGCCGTCGATGCGGCGGACGACGTTCTCGAGGTTCTCGGGGGCCTTGCCCGCGCCGACGAACTCGATCTTGTTACCGGCGACGACCACGTGACCCGAGGCGTACTCGGTGTCGTTGGCGTCGACGGTCGCAATCGCACAGTTTTCGATGACGATGCGCTCTACGGCGCTGTCATTGGCTGCCGATGCTGCCATGGGACTTCCTCGTGCTTTCAGTGGCGGTGCGGGCACGGCAAAACCCAGGGGATTTGAGTGCCGGAGCCGGGGGCCTTGACAGCTGACAGTACTGCCGCCCCGTGTGGTGCGTCCGGGTGCCGATTCAGGAAGTTCAAACGTGTCGAGAGTGCTGACGGGTGTCGCGCCGCCCCGGGGCCACTGCGGAGCCCCGGGACGCGCGTGCCACATCAGAGGTTGGTCATGTCCACGGGGATACGGGCGTCTACGCCGTCGCGGAGGACCGTCGCCTCGATCAGACCGTAAGGACGGTCCGCGGCGAAGTAGACCTCGTTGTCGTTCTTGAGACCGAAGGGCTCGAGGTCGACGAGGAAGTGGTGCTTGTTCGGGAGCGAGAAGCGAACCTCGTCGATCTCCGAACGGTGGTTGATGATGCGCGAACCCATCTGGTACAGGGTCTGCTGCAGCGACAGGGAGTAGGTCTCCGCGAAGGCCTGCAGCATGTGCTTGCGGGTCTCGGCGTAGGACTTCTCCCAGTTGGGCATCCGCTGGTCGTCGTCCGACCAGCTGAAGCGCCAGCGGGCCGACACCTGGGTGGCGAGGATGCGGTCGTACGCTTCCTTCAGGGTCGTGTACTTGTCCTTCACGTAACCCCAGAACTCGGAGTTCGTGGAGTTCATGACGACGAGGTCCTTGAGGCCGGAGATGACCTCCCAGTTCTTGCCGTCGTACGTGATCTGGGTGACGCGGGTCTCGCCGCCGTTGCGGACGAACGAGTGGTTCACCTCGTCGGAGCCGATGAACTTCGAGTTGGCGTCCGAGGTGGCGATCCGGGACCAGGAGTACTCCTCGATCCGGATGCGCGCCTTCTGGATCGGCTCCTGGCTGTTGACGAACCAGCGCGCCAGGTGGATGCCGAACTGCTCGGCGGACTCGATGCCGTACTCCTTGGCGAACGCGTACACCGTGTTCTTGGTGGTGTCCGTCGGAAGGACGTTGGCGTTCGAGCCGGAGTAGTGGACGTCGTCCATGTCGCCGGAGAGGGCGACCGAGACGTTCAGGTCCTTGATGTGGTGGGTGTCGCCGTCCCGCGTGATCTTGACAACGCGGTTCTCTGCTTTGCCGTACTGGTTCTGGCCCAGAATGGTGGCCATGCTAGCTCCCTCGGTAAACGGAGTAGCCGAACGGGTTGAGCAGCAGCGGTACGTGGTAGTGCTCGCCCGGGTTCACCGCGAAGGTGATGGTGACCTCGGGGAAGAACGCACCGCTGTCCCTTACGCGGGGGGCGTCCTGCTGTGCCTCGGCGGCTTGCTTCTTGGAGAAGTACGTCTCGGTCTCGAAGTCGAGACGCACGTGGGTGGTGCCCTCCGGCAGAGCCGGCAGGTCCTTGCAGCGCCCGTCCGCATCGGTGGCGGAGCCGCCCAGGGCCGCCCACTCGCCGTCGAGACCCGTACGGGCCGACAGGGAGATCGCGACGCCTTCGGCGGGCTTTCCGATGCTGGTGTCCAGGATGTGCGTGGACACCGACGCGGTGGTCTCAGTGCTCATGCTCGGTCTTACTCTCCTTCTACGGATTCCACGAGGCGGGTCAGGCGAATCCGGTTGATCTTGACGAGCTCGCCACGAGCGATTTCCCGCTCCTGTTCCGGCGAGTTCTCGATCCGGACCTTGACCGCGTCCCGCATGAACTCACCGGTCGCACCGGTGGCGCAGATGAGGAAGACGTGGCCGAACTTCTCCTGGTACGCCAGGTTCAGTTCGAGGAGCTCGGACTTGAGCTCCTCCGAGGCACCGGCCATGCCACGCTGCTCGCGGGCGGAGGTCGGGTCCCCCGGCTTCGGCCGGCCGATCGGCGCGTGTCCGCCCATCGCCTCGCCCAGGTCCTCCGCGGTGAGCTCGGCCATGGCGGCCTCGTTCGCGGAGAACAGGGTGTCGGCGCTGGTGAAGGGGCGCTGGGCGAGCAGCTTGCTGCCCCATGCCGAGCTGGCACACACCTCGTGGAGCTCGGCCGTGGCCGCGCTGTCGTCCAAGGCGTTGAACCGGGTGAGACCCGGGGTCGGACTCGAAGTCACGGTAGGCCTCCGTGGCCTGTTGTTGCTTTGACGGGCTGCGCATAGCTAACGCCCTCGACAACACGGCGTCAACACTTTGTTGAAACTTCCCGTACACAAAAGCCGCCGCCCGGGTGAATTGGGCGGCGGCTCGTCACGGTGAGTCAATCAGGATTCACTCTTGGTTGGTCGCTCCGGACCCTTTGGGAGCGTTTGAGTCCCGGTTCAAGTAGTTGTAGACGGTGAAGCGGCTCACGCCCAGGGCACCTGCGACCGTCTCCACACCGTGCCGGACCGAGAAGGCGCCGCGCGCCTCCAGTATCCGCACGACGTCCTGCTTGGACTTCCGGTCGAGCTGGGACAACGGTACGCCGTGCCGGCGCTCCAGCGCGGCCAGGATGTGGTCCAGCGAGTCGGAGAGCTGCGGGAGCCGTACGGCCAGCAGCTCCTGACCCTCCCAGGCGAGCACGACGTCGTCGGGCTGGGCCAGGGACGGATCCATCAGCTCGCCGCCCATCGCGTCCACCAGCGGCTTGACCGCGGCGACGAAGGGGTGGTCCCGGGGCTCTGTCATGGCGCCTCCTCCCCGATCACGTTGACCTGGAGCGAAACGCGCGTCGCTCCTGCCTCCAGGGAGTTGCGCAGCAGCGCGGTGACCGCGGTCAGCACCGCTTCGGACTCCCCCTCGGCCGTGTTGCCGAACGGGCCGACATCCACCGCGTCCAGCTGGGCCGTCTGGATGACCTCGCGGGCGGCTACGGCATGGGCGGGGGCCTCTTCAAGATCGAAGGGCTCGGTCGTGAACTCCACTCTCAATCGCACGCCGCTCAAGCTACCTGGCAGTCCGGACTTTTCGGGAGGCGGTACTTGACAACCATGCCGCCGTGCTTGCAGTCTTCCATCAGGCAGAAACTAACTTCCGCAATACGGAAGGAGCGCACACCCCTCATGGGATACACGGACCAGCGCTTCGATGTAAATCTTTCGATCCTCTTCACGGAACTCCCGCTCCTGGAGCGTCCCGCGGCCGCCGCCGCAGCGGGCTTCACGGCGGTCGAGCTGTGGTGGCCCTGGATCGAGACCCCCACCCCCGCTCAGGAGGAGCTCGACGCCCTCAAGAAGGCTCTTGAGGACGCCGGCACCCAGCTGGTGGGCCTGAACTTCTACGCCGGCCAGCTGCCGGGTCCGGACCGCGGCGCGGTCTCGGTTCCCGGTGAGGAGTCGGAGCGCTTCAACGCCAACATCAACGTGGCCGCGGACTTCGCCGCCTCGGTGGGCTGCAAGGCGCTGAACGCCCTCTACGGCAACCGCGTCGAAGGCGTGGACCCGGCCGTTCAGGACGAGCTCGCGCTGAAGAACCTGGTCGTGGCGGCTCAGGCCGCGGACCGCGTCGGCGCGATCCTCCTGATCGAGACCCTGAACAAGCCCGAGTCGCCGCTCTACCCCCTGGTGAGCGCCCCGGCCGGCATCGAGGTAGTGGACAAGGTGAACGAGGCCACCGGCCTCGGGAACGCCAAGTTCCTGCTCGACCTGTACCACCTGGCGATGAACGATGAGGACCTCTCCGAGGTCATCGAAAAGTACGCCGCCAAGACCGGGCACGTCCAGATTGCGGACAAGCCGGGCCGCGGTGCCCCCGGCACCGGCGAGCTGCCCCTCGAAGAGCTGCTCGACCAGCTCCAGAAGGCCGGCTACCAGGGCTTTGTCGGTCTCGAGTACAAGGCCGCCGACGCCGCCGCCTCCTTCGCGTGGCTGCCCGAAGAGGCCCGCGCCGCGAAGTAAGCGGAAAAGTCCGGGCGAACAGCCAGGCACCTGACGAACTTTTCGTACGAAGCATTAAGAGAAGGACCCTCATCATGAGCAACCTCCCCAAGATCGCATGGGTCGGCCTCGGAATCATGGGCTCGCCCATGGCCGAGAACCTCCTGAAGGCCGGCTACTCGGTCACCGGCTTCACGCTGGAGCAGGACAAGCTGGACCGCCTGGCCGCCGCCGGTGGCTCCGCCGCCGGTTCGATCGCCGAGGCCGTCAAGGACGCCGACGTCATCATCACGATGGTGCCCGCCTCCCCGCAGGTCGAGGCCATCTCCTACGGTGAGAACGGCATCCTCGAGAACGCCAAGTCCGGCGCGCTGATCATCGACATGTCGTCGATCACCCCGCAGACCTCGATCGACCTGGCGAAGAACGCCGCCGCCAAGGGCATCCGCGTCATCGACGCCCCGGTGTCCGGTGGCGAGGCCGGCGCCATCGAGGCCGTCCTGTCGATCATGGTGGGTGGCGAGCAGGCCGACTTCGACGAGGCCCTGCCGGTCCTCGAGGCCCTCGGCAAGGTCATCGTCCTGTGCGGCCCGCACGGCTCCGGCCAGACGGTCAAGGCCGCCAACCAGCTCATCGTCGCCGTGAACATCCAGGCGTGCGCCGAGGCCGTCGTCTTCCTCGAGAAGTCGGGCGTGAACCTCGAAGCCGCTCTGGACGTGCTCAACGGCGGTCTGGCCGGCTCCACGGTCCTGACCCGCAAGAAGGCCAACTTCCTGAACCGCGACTTCAAGCCCGGTTTCCGGATCGACCTGCACCACAAGGACATGGGCATCGTCACCGACGCCGCCCGCAACGTCGGTGCGGCCCTCCCGGTCGGCGCGGTCGTCGCCCAGCTGGTCGCCTCGCTGCGCGCCCAGGGTGACGGTGGCCTGGACCACTCCGCGCTGCTCCGCGCGGTCGAGCGCCTCTCCGGCGCCCAGATCTGAGCTCCGCTCGGATAGGCGGCCCGATCTCCCCGATCGCAGGGCCGCCACCCGCCCCGCTCACGGGGCCCTGAGTTTCCGGATGGTGCCGGTGCTGACACCTGTCCTGTCGCGCCCAAGTGCCGGCACCGTCCGGATCACCTCTCCTCAACTTTCATTTCAACAAACTGTTGACGTCGCGTTCATGCCGAAATTAGGCTGTTCCGCATGACGGAAGACGATTTCCGTCAGCAGTTCCCCGTACGGAAGGTCACCATGTCGAAGCGCACGCTGACGACCGAGTCTGGCGCCCCGGTCGCCGACAACCAGAACTCCGCTACCGCCGGCGTCGGTGGCCCCCTCCTGATCCAGGACCAGCAGCTCCTCGAGAAGCTCGCCCGCTTCAACCGCGAGCGCATCCCGGAGCGCGTGGTGCACGCCCGCGGCTCGGCCGCGTACGGCTACTTCGAGGTGACCGACGACGTCACCGCGTACACCAGCGCCGCGTTCCTGAACACGGTCGGCAAGAAGACCGAGACCTTCCTGCGGTTCTCCACCGTGGCCGACTCGCTGGGTGGCGCGGACGCGGTCCGCGACCCGCGCGGCTTCGCGCTGAAGTTCTACACCGAAGAGGGCAACTACGACCTCGTCGGCAACAACACCCCGGTGTTCTTCATCAAGGACCCGATCAAGTTCCCCGACTTCATCCACTCCCAGAAGCGCGACCCCTTCACGGGCAAGCAGGAAGCGGACAACGTCTGGGACTTCTGGGCGCACGCCCCCGAGGCGACGCACCAGATCACCTGGCTGATGGGTGACCGCGGTATCCCGGCGTCGTACCGTCACATGAACGGCTACGGCTCCCACACGTACCAGTGGACCAACGCGCAGGGCGAGGCCTTCTTCGTCAAGTACCACTTCAAGACGAACCAGGGCATCCGCTGCCTGTCGGGCGAGCAGGCCGCCGAGCTCGTCGGCTCCGACGCCAACTCGCACCAGACCGACCTGCTGCAGGCCATCGAGCGCGGTGTGAACCCGAGCTGGACCCTGTACGTCCAGGTCATGCCGGCCTCCGAGGCCGCGGACTACCGCTTCAACCCGTTCGACCTCACCAAGGTGTGGCCGCACTCGGACTACCCGCTTCAGCGCGTCGGCCGCCTGGTCCTGGACCGGAACCCCGACAACGTCTTCGCCGAGGTCGAGCAGTCCGCGTTCTCCCCGAACAACTTCGTCCCGGGCATCACCGCCTCGCCGGACAAGATGCTCCAGGGCCGCCTCTTCGCGTACGCCGACGCCCAGCGCTACCGCCTCGGTGTGAACCACACCCTGATCCCGGTCAACGCCCCGAAGGCGACGACGGCCGACAACTACGGCCGCGACGGCGTCATGGCGCTGCGCAACGGCTCGCGCCACGACAAGAACTACGAGCCCAACTCGCACCAGGGTCCGGCCGAGACCGGCCTGGCGCTGGGCGCCCCGAAGGCCGTCACCGGCTACACGGGCACCCACGAGGCTCCGGCCCACACCAAGGACGACGACTTCTTCCAGGCCGGTGAGCTCTACCGCCTGATGTCGGAGGCCGAGAAGCAGCGTCTGGTGGCGACCATCGCCGGCGGCCTGTCTCAGGTCACCCTCGAGGACGTCATCGAGAAGAACCTGGCTCACTTCCACGCCGCCGACGCCGACTACGGCAAGCGCGTCGAGGAGGCCGTCCGCGCCCTGCGCGACGCCTGAGCCACACAAGCTGCGCCGGGGTCCTGACGGGAGGTCAGGATCCGGGTGCTGAGCCCGCACCGCGGACCCGGATGAGGGGTGGTACGCGGTGAGGGCAGGACGAGGACCGTGGCGAGCGTGCGAGCCAGTGCGGTGGTAATGGGTTCCGAGGCCCGTCTCTTGACCTGAGGGAGACGAAGCCGGAGTTCTCGTCGCCGTTCGCCACGGTCCCAGCCAAACACCTCTCCCCTCTATACAGGGGGCCACGCACAGAGCCCCCTGTATATACGGACGGAGAACCCACCTCCCCCACCCTCTCCGCCCGGCGGTGCGAACGTCCTGTCGCGCCAGCCTCGTACCGTCGGGCGGTAACAAGCAACACACACTCAAAGAGCCGAGTCACGGACGGTCCCGTGACTCGGCTCTTTGTCATGCCCGGCGACGGACATGCCGGCCTCCCTGGAAGCGATGGACCGTTGACGCCGTCGAAGGTCGCGGAAACGGCGTACGCCGGGGTGCGCGGCGAACGAAGATGCACACGGGCGAACACTCAGAGGTGCGGGGGGGCACAGGTGCACGACGAGCAGGACGGGCCGGATGCGGCTCTCACCGAGCTGCGCCGGCACCTGAGCGACTGGCTGGCCGCCTCCGGGCTGGACAAGACACAACTCGCCCGCCGTACGGGCATGGGGCGGACCACCGTGTCGGAGGCGTTCCAGTCCGGTGGGCCGGTCCCGTCCGCCAGGACGGTGGCCGCACTCGCCATGGCTCTGGGGCGGCCGGCGGACGAGCTGCTGCGGCTCCGGCGGAATGCCGTGATCGACGGGACCGAGCCGAGCGA
Source organism: Streptomyces sp. TBY4 (assembly GCF_024213195.1). GTDB lineage: Bacteria > Actinomycetota > Actinomycetes > Streptomycetales > Streptomycetaceae > Streptomyces. The sequence goes on from NZ_JANAVF010000001.1 coordinate 907,098, forward strand.
CGCGAAGGACCCCGGACCTGGTCGGCCCATAGACCAGTGGGAGCCTCATGACCTGGAGGTCCACCCTGCCGGCACGGCTGCGCGCGGGGCCGGCTTGCCCAGGCAGCAGCAACTGCCCGGCTACGTACCGCGGGAGCACGACCGAGCTCTGGCCGAAGCGGTGCGACAGGCTCAAGCGGGCCGGAGCCGCATGGTGGTCCTGACAGGAACCTCGTCGACCGGCAAGACCCGGGCCTGCTGGGAAGCCATCCGGCCGCTGGCGCGTGCCGGTTGGAGGCTGTGGCATCCCTTCGACCCCACGCGCGCGGATGCCGCGCTCAAGGAGATGTCGTTCGTCGGGCCGCGGACCGTGCTGTGGCTGAACGAGGCCCAGCACTACGTCGGCGATGCGCAGGTGGGCGAGCAGATCGCTGCCGCGCTGCACACGCTGCTCACCGATGAAGCGCGTGCGCCCGTCCTGGTGTTGGGCACCCTTTGGCCCGAGTACGCCCGTGAGTACACGGCCCTGCCCGGGTCCGGCCGGCCGGACCCGTACAGCCGCGTACGAGAACTCCTGTCCGGACGCACCGTGAGCGTTCCGGAGGGTTTCGATGCCGAGTCGCTGGCCACCGCAACGCGACTGGCACAGGAGGGCGATCGGCTGCTGGCGGACGCCCTCACGCGCGCAGGGACCCATGGGCGCATCACCCAGGATCTGGCGGGTGCCCCCGAACTGCTGCGCCGCTACGAGATGGGCTCCCCCGCGGCCAGGGCACTGCTGCACGCCGCGATGGACGCACGCCGGCTCCGCGTCGGCCCGCATCTGACGCAGGCCTTCCTCGTCGAGGCAGCGGACGGCTATCTCGCCGACCCCGACTACGACGGCCTGGCCGACGGCTGGGAGCACGCCGCGTTCGCCGAACTGGCCGAACAGGTACACGGCAAACAGGCTCCTTTGCGCCGCGTCGCCGTACGCCCGTCGGAGCCGGAGCATTCCATGCACGCGGTGGTGCCACCCGGCGGTCCTCCGGGTCCGGTGTTCCGGTTGGCCGACTACCTCGAGCAGCACGGGCGTGCGACCCGCCACCTGGCGTGCCCACCCGCCTCGTTCTGGCAGGCGGCACACGCGCACCTCACGAACCCGGACGACCTGTACCGCCTGGCCCACGCAGCCCATGTCCGCTACCGCACGCAGTGGGCGCACCGTCTCGCGCACCGGGCCGTCGGCTCCGGCCATGCGAGCGCCCACCGCGTCCTGGCCTCGTGGCTGAAGGAGGCCGGAAGGCACCAGGAGGCCGAGTCCGTGATGCGTCAAGTCACCGATCACGACGATCCGCAGGCCCTCACCTCCCTGGCCATGTGGCTGGCGAGCGCCGGGAAGCGCCAGGAGGCCGAAGTCCTGCTGCGGCGGGCCTTCGACGCGGGCCATCCTCACGTCCTCAGCCTCCTGGCCGACTGGCGCCGGAGGGCGGGAGACCACGAGGGGGCCGAAACCCTGGTCCGCCGGGCCGCCGCGGCAGACCATCCGTCGGCCTGGAGCATTCTGGTCGGCTGGTGCGAGGAAGCGGGAGACCGCGAAGGGGCCGAGGCCCTGGCCCGGGAAGCCGCCGACGCGGGGAGGCCACAGGCGCTGTTGCTGCTTGCCGGCTGGCGCAGGGAGGCCGGTGACCACCTGGAGGCCGTGGCCTTGGCGCGGGAAGCCGCCGGGGCGGGCAACACGGAAGGCCTGAGGCTCCTGGTCGGCTGGTGCGAGGAAGCGGGAGACCGCGAAGGGGCCGAGCTCCTGGCCCGGGAAGCCGCCGACGCGGGGGATCCCCGCGCTCTTCTGCTCCTGGCCCGCCGGTACGAGAAGGCCGGATGCCCGGAGGAAGCCGAGGCCCTGGCCCGGCAAGCGGCCGCTGCACACGATGCGACCTTCCTGGAAGCCCTGGCCTTGCGGCGAGACGAAACGGGAGACCGCGAGCGGGCGGAAGCCCTGGCCCGGCAAGCCGCTGACCTTGGCAACTGGAACGCCCTGACGCGCCTGGCCGTCCGTCGGGACGAGGCAGGAGACCACGAGGGGGCCGAGGTCCTGGCCCGGGAAGCCGCCGACGGCAATCCGAACGCACTGACCTGGCTGGGCTTCCAGGCCATGCAAGGGCACACGGCCGCGGATCAGGAGAGGACCGCGGCACTGATCCAGCAGGGGGCCGACGCGGGCGATGTGTACGCCTTGGACGTCCTGGCCGTCCGGCGGGAGGAGGCCGGGGACCGCACCGCGGCCGAGGCCCTGGCCTGGCGGTCCGCCGAAGCCGGGGTACCGAATCCGCTGGCCCGTCTGGTGGCCTTCCGCGAAAGGGCAGGAGACCTCGTGGCGGCCCGGGCCCTGGCCCGCCAAACCGCCGACGCCGGCCATGCACACGCCCTGGGCAGGCATGGCCTGACGGCGCGCTGGCCTTTCGGGCTTGATCCCGATGGCAGTCCAACGGCCCGGTGGCAGTGACGCGCCTGCCGGGGCGCGCGCCGGGGGCGGGCCGGGGCGGGCCGCCTGGTGGAACGGCTGCGGGACCTGGGTCCCGTACGGGACGCGGAACGGCCCCCGTTCCTCCGGGGGGAGGGACGGGGGCCGTTCGGTGGTGCTAGACCAGCCTGATGGGACTAGGCGGGCAGGGTGTTGCGGACCGCGGTCGGGGCGTGGAAGGCCTCGGTCGCGAGCTCCTCGAACTCGGTGACGTCGCTCATGTCGACCGTCTTGCTCATGGAGATGTTGGTGATGCGCTCGAGGATGGCCTCGACGACGACCGGGACCTGGAACTCCTGGGCCAGCTTCTTGGCCTGCTCGAAGGCCTCGCCCAGCTTGTCCGGGTCGGTGACGCGGATCGCCTTGACGCCCAGGCCCTCGGCGACCTTGACGTGGTCGACGCCGTAGACGCCCAGCTCGGGGGTGTTGATGTTCTCGAACTCGAGGTTGACCTCGAAGTTGATGCCCAGACCGCCCTGCGCCTGACGGATCAGACCCAGGTAGGCGTTGTTCACGAGGACGTGGACGTAGGGGACCTTGTGCTGGGCGGCGACCGCCAGCTCCTCGATCATGAACTGGAAGTCGTAGTCGCCGGACAGGGCGACGATCGGGGTCTCCGGGTCCGCGGTGGCGGCACCGATCGCGGCCGGGATGGTCCAGCCGAGGGGGCCGGCCTGGCCGCAGTTGATCCAGTTGCGCGGCTTGTAGACGTGCAGCATCTGCGCACCGGCGATCTGGGACAGACCGATGGTGGTGACGTAGCGGGTCTCGGGGCCGAACGCCTTGTTCATCTCCTCGTAGACGCGCTGCGGCTTCATGGGGATGTTGTCGAAGTGCGTGCGGCGCAGCAGCGTCGCCTTGCGCTCCTGGGCGGAAGCGGCCCAGGCGCTGAAGTCGGGCAGCTTGCCCTCGGCCTTGAGCTCCTTGGCGATCTCGATGAAGAGCTCCAGGGCCGCCTTGGCGTCCGAGGCGATGCCGAAGTCCGGGGCGAAGATCTTGCCGATCTGGGTCGGCTCGATGTCGACGTGGACGAACTTGCGGCCCTTGGTGTAAGCCTCGAGGTTGTAACCGGTGTGACGGTTGGCCCAGCGGTTGCCGATGCCGAAGACGAAGTCCGACTCGAGGAACGTCGCGTTGCCGTAGCGGTGCGAGGTCTGGACACCGACCATGCCGGCGGCCAGCTCGTGGTCGTCCGGGATGACGCCCCAGCCCATGAGGGTGGAGATGACCGGGACGTTCGTCAGCTCGGCGAACTCGACCAGCAGGTCGGCGGCGTCGGCGTTGATGATGCCGCCACCGGCGACGATCAGCGGACGCTCGGACTCGAGCAGGAACTGCAGGGCCTTGGCGGCCTGGGCGCGGGTGGCGCTCGGCTTGTAGACCGGCAGCGGCGAGTAGGTCTCGGGGTCGAACTCGATCTCGGTCAGCTGGACGTCGATCGGGAGGTCGATCAGGACCGGGCCCGGACGGCCGGAGCGCATCAGGTGGAAGGCCTCCTGGAACACGCCCGGAACCTGGGCGGCCTCGAGGACGGTCGTCGCCTTCTTGGTGACGGGCTTGGCGATCGAGGCGATGTCGACGGCCTGGAAGTCCTCCTTGTGGAGCTTCGAGACCGGAGCCTGACCGGTGATGCACAGGATCGGGATGGAGTCCGCGATCGCGGAGTACAGGCCGGTGATCATGTCGGTGCCGGCCGGGCCCGAGGTACCGATGCAGACGCCGATGTTGCCGGCCTTGGCGCGGGTGTAACCCTCGGCCATGTGCGAGGCACCCTCGACGTGGCGGGCCAGCGTGTGCGCGATTCCGCCCACGTTCTTGAGCTCGCGGTAGAACGGGTTGATCGCAGCACCGGGGACGCCGAACGCTTGTTCGACACCCTCGAGCTTGAGGATCTCCACTGCAGCGGCGGCGGCTGTCATACGAGGCATCGAGTTCTCCTGCGGGTCTGGCGGTCAGGCTTTTTCCGTAATCCGGAAGTTTTGTTCTGCTATACGGAACAAGCTAAGCGCCGACTCCCCACAACGTCAAGGCGGTACGGCACCTCGGAATGCACCAAAAGCCGCGTCCCGGGCAGCGAGTTGTACGAAAAACCAGGGCTCGACTGAAATTCGAGGGTCTGCCCGCCCCTGCGGTGGCAGGTGGTGGACCATGGGCCTACGCACAGCGACGAAGAGTGACGAGGGGGGTCCGGGGCTGATGGCGGATGCGGTACCGGTGCGCTGCCCGGCGTGCCTGCGCGAGAACGACTACGCCGCCCCGGTCTTCCCCTGCGCCTGCGGGAACCCGGTCACCCCGCCCCTGGACCTGGCCTCGCCGCCCCGGGCACTGACCCACCGCACCTGGACGGACAGCTGGGTCGCGGTGCGGTGCGGGGCCTGCGGGCGGGAGAGCGAGTGGCCGCACCCGGAGGTGGGGTGCGGCTCCTGCGGGACGGTGGTGCTGGTTCCCGTACATCCGCTGGAGCCGGCGGCGGGCGGGGGCGGGCGCGCTCCTGCTGCGCCCGGCCCTGCCCCTCTCTCCCCTCGCGGGGTGGCGCCCTTCGGGCCGACGCCGCCCGTCGGCCCGGCCCCCGCCGACCCCGCGGTGCCCCGCCCCGCCTTCCGGCCCGTGACCATCCGTACCGCCCGGGACGCGGTGGTCACCGCCGCGCTGTACCTGCGCTGGCTCGGCTTCCAGGACGTACGCCAGCCCGACGGGCGGCCGCTGCCCTCCACGGCGGTGGACCTGCGGGCCCCCGGCCTGGTCGCCCAGGTGGACCCGACCACGGCCCCGGCCGGGCTGAGGGCGGTGGAGTGCGTCTGGCTGAACGGGCTCACGGCCTGCGCGACCAGCGTCTACTTCTCGCTCGCCGGATACACGGAGGACGCCCGCGCCCGCGCCGACGACCTCGGGATACCGCTCTTCGTCATGGACCTCACGGGCATGCCCCAGCCGGTCAACGACCCGGCGGACGACCTCGTCGGCATGGGGGCCTAGGCTCGGGGGGTATTGCGCGCGTTCGCCTTACGTGCGTTTGCCTGCCGAGGAGAGCTTGATGAGCCTGTACGACATCCCGCTGACCACCCTGTCCGACGAGCCCACCAGCCTCGCCGCGCACAAGGGCAAGGCGATCCTGCTCGTGAACACCGCCTCGCAGTGCGGTCTCACCCCTCAGTACTCGGGCCTGGCCCGCCTGCAGTTCAAGTACGAGGAGAAGGGCTTCACCGTCATCGGTGTGCCGTGCAACCAGTTCGGCGGCCAGGAGCCGGGCAACGCCGACGACATCCAGACCTTCTGCGCGGCCGGCTTCGGGGTCACCTTCCCGATGCTGGAGAAGACCGACGTCAACGGCGAGAACCGCCACCCGCTCTACGAGGAGCTCGTGAAGGTCCCGGACGCCGAGGGCGAGGCCGGTGACATCACCTGGAACTTCGAGAAGTTCCTGATCTCCCCCGCCGGCGAGGTCGTGGCCCGCTTCCGTCCGCGCACCGAGCCCGAGTCCCCCGAGGTCATCGCGGCGATCGAGGCGCAGCTGCCGGCCTAGCAGCAACCCGAGGGGCGGTACGGGGCTGCGCGCGCAGCCCCGTACCGCCCC
>NZ_JANAVF010000001.1:913160-940353 GCF_024213195.1 Streptomyces sp. TBY4
GTCGCAGGGGCTGCCTCCGCTGGAGGAGCGCCTGGCCGGGCTGCGCGCAGCCCCGTACCGCCCCTCGGTCGTTCACAGGTGTGGCGGTCAGTTCACCTGCCGCTCCCGGCCGGACCAGTACGGCTCGCGGAGCTTGAACTTCTGGATCTTGCCGGTGGCCGTACGCGGGATGGTGGCGCGGAACTCGACCGTCGTCGGCGCCTTGTACCCGGCCAGTCGCTGCTTGCAGTGGGCGATGATCTCCGCCTCCTGGACGGCCCCTCCCCCGGATCCCTCGGCTCCCTCGACGAGCACCACGAGGGCCTTGATCGTCTCTCCCCACTTCTCGTGCGGCACCCCGATGACGGCGACCTCCGCGACCGCCGGATGGCTGAAGATCGCGTCCTCCACCTCGATCGAGGACACGTTCTCGCCGCCGGTGATGATCACGTCCTTCTTCCGGTCGGAGATCGTCAGATGGCCGTCGGCCTCGTCGACCGTGCCGCCGTCGCCGGTGTGGAACCAGCCGTCCCGCAGCGCGGCCGCGGTCTCCTCCGGCTTCTCCCAGTACCCCTCCAGCACGACGTTCGACCTGGCCAGGACCTCGCCGTCCTCGGAGACCCGCAGCTTGACCCCGAGCGCGGGCAGCCCCGCGCGGGAGAGCCTGCGCGCCCGTTCCCCGGCCGGCAGCTCCGCGTCGGCGGGGCGGGTCCGGTTGAAGGTGAGCAGCGGCGAGGTCTCGGTCAGGCCGTAGATCTGCGTGAACTCCCAGCCCAGCTCCTCGCCCATGCGCTGGATCGTCCGGCTCGGTGGCGGGGCGCCCGCGCAGACGACGCGTACCCGGTCGCGGCCCGGGATCTCTCCCTCCCAGGTCGCCGCCGCGTCCAGCACGGTGTTCCACACGGCGGGCGCACCGCACATCAGCGTCACGCCGTGTTCCTCGACCCGGCGCAGGATCTCGGCGCCGTCGACCTTGCGCAGCACGACCTGCTTCACGCCGAGCCCGGCCATCACGAAGGGCATGCCCCAGCCGTTGCAGTGGAACATCGGCAGCGTGTGCAGGTAGACGTCCCGCTCCCAGACCCGGGTGTGCAGGCCGAAGGTGAGCCCGTTCACCCAGATGTTGCGGTGGGTCAGCTGCACCCCCTTGGGGCGGGCGGTGGTCCCCGAGGTGTAGTTGATCGTCGCCGTCGCGTCCTCGTCCGGGTGCGACCAGGGGCGCGGCTCCACCCCGAAGCGCATGAGCTCGGCGTCGGTCTGCGGCCCGAGGACGAAGCGGTGGCGGGCCTTGACCCCCGACAGCGCCTCGTCCAGTTCCGGGTCGACGAGCAGCACCGAGGCCCCGCTCTGCCGGACCACGTAGTCGACCTCCTCCGGCTTCAGCCGGAAGTTGACCGGCACGCACACGCGCCCGCTCATCGGCACCGCGAAGAGCAGCTCCAGGAGCCGGGCGGAGTTGTGGCTGACCACCGCCACGCGCTCGCCCTCGCCGACCCCCAGCGCGTCGAATCCCGCCTGCCAGGCCCGTACGCGCTCGCCGAGCCTCCCGTAGGTCGAGTCGGGGACGGGCGGACCGGGCTGGTCCGGCTCGTCCACGACGCCCGGACTGGACGAGAACCCCAGCTCCGCCCGGTCGAGGAAGTCCGTGACGGTCATGGGAATCCGCATTGCTCTCTCCTAGGGTCCCGAATCCCGAACAGCTGCCCGGAGTGCGCGCACGCCGCCGTCCGTCGATGGCCGGGCGGGGCGGCGGCTCTCCGCTCTCCACGAACGAGAACGATTGCGGGTGATCTCGGTCGTGCCAGGCATCGTGCCGTGTCCGGGGTACGGCCACCAGAGCGCGGCGGGGCGGGGCGGCCGGGGCTTTCCGGCCGGGCCCTGCGGCTGAGGCGGGGCTCAGCCGCGGACGGCCCCGAAGCGGACGGAGCCACTCGAACGGCCCCCGTCCCCTCCCTCTCCCACCTCTCCCATGGCGGCGAGGAGCACCTCCCCCTCGGCAACGATCTCCTCTCTACGGGCCTTGGAGACGGCGGAGAACAGCTCGACGGTCAGCGTCGGGCCGTCCAGCTTCCAGAGCCCGGCGAGGAAACCGTCGAGGAGCAGCGTGCAGTGGGACTGGTTCCCGGACCAGGTGCTGCCCTTCAGCTCGGGCGCGATCACCCGGGAGCGGTCGGCGTGGGAGAGGAGCAGGTTGTCGAACTCCGGCAGGAAGCGGGGCGGAGCGGGCTGCCCGGCATCGGGGCGGGGCCCGTCGGGCAGGTCGAACAGCTCGACGCCGTTCTCGTCCTCGAACACCTCCAGGCCGGGCCGCAGCCGCTCGAAGGCCTCGCGCAGCCGGGTCAGCCCGGCCCACGTCTGCATGTCCTTGACGGAGGCGGGCCCGAAGGCCCCGAGATACCGCAGCACCACGTCGTCGATCCCCGAGCCCTCTCCGAGCTCCCGCACCTCCCCTCCCTCTCCCACCCACTCGCTCAAGGTGGTGAGGCGGACCTGTCCGCTCTTCCCCCACACCCCGCGCGGTGTGACCTGGACGAGCGGCAGCCGGCAGCGCGCGGCCACGGACAGCGACTGCGGGTCGGCTCCGGGCCACTCCTTGAGCAGCTCCTCGCGTATCTCCGCCATGGTCCGCGGCTCGGCCTCCACGAACGCCCGCGCGCGCTCGGCCAGCCTGTCCAGGTCCACTCCGACCAGGCCCTTGCGGAAGTAGTTGATCTCCCGGTCGCGGGCGGGCTGGACGAGCGGGCGCAGGGTGAGCGCGTCGTGGACGGTGTGGGTGTGGATGGTGGACCGCATGGTGACCATCCGGACCGCCTGCCGGGACTCCATCAGCCCGGCGAGCTCGGCCGGATCGAATCCGGCGAGGCGGGCGTGGAGCTGGAAGTAGGGGGGCTTCACGTTCTGCGCCTGCAGCCCGAGCAGGTGTCCCGTGGCGTCCTGGGCGGACATCTCGGAGCGGGTCAGCAGCAGCTGGCGGGCGAGCGTGGCACGGTTCAACGCACGGGTGCCGAGTACGGGACGCTTCGTCTTGGAGGCCATGACAGCAACGTAGCGACCCATGCGGACACATGCTGTCCGCAACTCCGAACCGGTCCGCACCCACACCCACGGACCCCTACGGACCCCCACGGACACCCAGGGACCCCCACTCCCTCCCTCAACCCTTTCACCCGGATATCCTGCACCTTGCCCATAAACACCCGTTCGACCGGGAGCTGACTGCGATGCCGGAGCGACCAGACCGCCGCCCCTCGCCCTCCCCCTCCTCGCCCTCACCCTCCTCCCCCTCACCCGCCTCCCCGCCCGCGAAGCGCGTGGGCTGGCGACGCCCGGCCGCCGCTCCCGCCGCTCCCCCGGCCGCACCCCCGCGGGCGCCGAAGCCACCGCCCCCGGCCCCCACTCCCGCGGACCACCGCAGCGTGATCGACTCCGCCGTCTACCGCGACGGGGTCCGGGTCGCCTCCCCCACCACGCTCGCCGACACCTTCCGCCGGCTGCGCGAACAGCCCGACGGCATGGCCTGGATCGGTCTGCACCGCCCGACCGAATCCGAACTCCACTCCCTGGCGGGCGAGTTCAACCTCCACCCGCTCTCCATCGAAGACGCCCTGGAGGCCCACCAGCGCCCCAAGCTGGAGCGCTACGGAGACACCCTCTTCGTCGTCCTGCGCGCCGCCCGCTACCTGGACGCCCTGGAAGAGGTCGACTTCGGCGAGCTCCACATCTTCGTCGGCCCCGACTTCCTGATCACGGTCCGCCACGGCGCGGCCCCGGACCTCTCGGCGGTCCGCCGCCGCATGGAGGAGTCCCCCGAACTCCTGTCCCTGGGCCCGGAAGCCGCCCTCTACGCCATCCTCGACGCGGTGGTCGACGGCTACGCCCCCGTGGTCGAAGGCGTCCAGATCGACATGGACGAGATCGAGACCGAGGTCTTCAGCGGAGACCCGGAAGTCTCCCGCCGCATCTACGAACTCTCCCGCGAAATGGTCGAGTTCCAGCGCGCCACCCGCCCCCTGGTGGGCATGCTCCACAACCTGATGGCCGGCTTCGCGAAGTACGGCACGGACGAGGAACTCCAGCGCTACCTCCGCGACGTAGCCGACCACGTCACCCACACCAGCGAACGCGTGGACGGCTTCCGCCAGGCCCTCACCGAAATCCTCACGGTCAACGCCACCCTGGTCTCCCAACAACAGAACGCCGAAATGCGAGCCCTGGCCGAAGCCGGCTTCGAACAGAACGAGGAGATCAAGAAGATCTCCTCCTGGGCCGCCATCCTCTTTGCACCCACACTCGTGGGAACCATCTACGGCATGAACTTCGAGGACATGCCGGAGTTGAAGTGGGCAGGGGGCTACCCATTCGCAATCCTGCTGATGGCGGTCGTCTGCGTGAGCCTCTACGTCATCTTCAAGAAGCGCGACTGGCTGTAGAAAGTCGGCAAGAGCCCCTGATCGAATTCGCTACAGCGAACATCTCCGCGGGGTCAATCCGGGGCCCTGGGGAGAATCTGGGGAGAATGCGCAGTGCCAGGGAGCGAGCCGCGCCTCTCCCACCTGCTGCTCCACGCGTTCCGTGCGCTTCTGCTTGGGTCGGACAGCCGCTGTTTACCGTCACCGAGAGTGCTGGCGAGCACCACGCCAGCGCTTCCCTGGGAGCCGCCGAACGGCCCGCAGAGCATCCACCACACCGGCGTGCCCTGGACCAACTCCATCGGCTCCTGCGAGTGTCGAGTCACCCGTGGCGATTCTGCTCCCGTCGCCCTGGGCAGCGCGAAAACAAGCAACCGTTGAGGAAGCTCCTCAGCGACCGTCTCGGAGACTTCGTGCTGGTAAGCCATACGGCTGGCCAACGGGCCTGCAATGCTTCTCGGATGACCAGCAAGAGCAGGGGGCGTAGCAAGCGGGCCCAGCTCCCCGTGCCTGTGCAGCAAAGCGAACCGAACAGCGGACCTGGCGAGGCCTTGTGGGTGTCGACGCGTTCGGGAGCACGCGCCGGCCGTGGGTTCCACTACCAAGACGCTGTAGGGGCGTGGCTGTGCGGCCGCATTCTGTCCGGCGCCCTCGACTCCGATCGCATCGTCCCGGAGGGCCTGGAAGACCTCTCGTGTGATGGACCGACACCCTGGCACGTCCAGGTGAAGTCCCGCCAGGAACGGATCGGCGACTTCACCGCACCCGAGGTCGCCGAGCACCTCGTCGCCATGGCCCTGGCGCACGCGAAGCGTGTACAGGCTCGACTGGAGGGTCGGCCCCTTCTTGTCCTCGAACGGCCGGTTGAAGGGGAATGGTTCACCCAGTGGGGCGACCCCTTGAGTGACCTACCGCGAGGCCACCGGTTGCTACAGGCATTCAACGCGAAGGCCTCGAAGGCCGGCCTGACCAAAGATGAAATCGACGCATGGTGCAATGCCGCCAGTCTCTACGTCTTGCCATGGCGTGCCGCCGCCGACGACACCCGCACCGCTGTAGCCCAACGGCTCGGGCTGCTGCCGGTAGCTGCAGAGGCAGTCGTGCTGGCCCTGCGCAGCGCCGTCGCAAGACGGGCCGATGCCAACGCTGAGACGACCCTGTCGGGAGCGGCAGGACTGAGTCGAACGAACATTGCAGGGATTGCGACCGAGGTCGCGGAAACCATCGACCGTGCATCGCTGGAGGAGGCACTGGCCACGGGCCTCTGCGAGCCTGTCGACTTCGACCGGCCGCTCCAGGCCGCCGGCTTCCACGAAGGCGTCAACGTGCAGCCCGGCCACATCACTGCCGGGCTTCCGGCCCCCAGGCCTGTCCTGACCGGGCGGGTGGCGGATGCGATCCATCGGGGGCAGAGCGTCCTCGTGACCGGCCCGTCGGGCATCGGCAAGTCCGCCGTGATGTGGACGGCTGCCTACGTGACCAGACACGTGCTCTGGTACCGCATCAGGCGGCTCCAGGCGGACGATGCGGTCCCGCTCGTAAGGCTTGCGAGGGCGTTGCAACCCACGACCCGCTCTCCGGTCGGATTCGTGGTGGACGGCATCGGTATCGGAGCGGCCGAGGCATGGGATGTCCTCTACCGCGAGCTCGCCCCGATCCCCGGTGTCCTGCTCCTCGGCTCGGTCCGGAGCGAGGACCTTCTGCCCCTCCGAAGCCGGGTCGACTGTACCCAGATCGAGGTCACCCTCGATGAGGAGGTCGCCGAGCAGATCCACGCCGGGTTGTCGGCCACCGGCACCACGGCTGCCGCGCATTGGCGGGAAGCGTACGACGCGGCAAACGGCCTGACCCTGGAATTCACGCATCTACTCACCCGCGGACGCAGGCTCTCGGATGTCCTGTCAGAGCAGGTCGAGCGGCGCGTGGCCGAAGGACGCCAGGCAGAGATCGAGATCCTGGCCAGGATCTCGATCGCCCACCAGTGGGGCGTCGATCTGCCCGTACGGGCACTTCAGCAACAGCTGGGCCTTGGAGACACGGACCTTCGCACGGCGTTGTCCCGCCTTGCCGATGAGCATCTCGTCCACGAACGGCGGGGACTCCTGTCCGGGCTGCACCAACTGCGCTCGGCGCATCTGGCCGACGCCGTACACGCGATTCCGCCGCCGATCTTGGACGAGACCGTACTCGCGGTGATGCGCATACTGACGGACTCACAGCTTCAGCCGTTCATCGCCGGCGTCCTCACCGAACACCCCGTGCTGGATCCCGTCGTACTGGACCAGCTCGCGGTCGAACTCGGCCAGCGCCCCTCCGTAAAGGCGACCACCGGCGTTCTGCAGGCTCTACGGCTGGTCGACGTCAACCGCACTGCGGCCGACTGGCTCCGGACCCTCGACCGACACCGGATCCCACCCGCGTTGCGCCGCACCACCCTTCAGTTCGCGCTCGTGGACGGGGACCTGCTGCCGCAGCTCAAACCCGAGATCGCCGCGGCCATCACCGAGATCCGAGCGGCGGATACCTCCGGTTCGCCGCTGCGCAACGCGCTCGTGGAACGGCTCGGCAAAGCAGCGATCTGCCTCCTCCTGTCCCAGTGCGAGGAGCCCGTCGAATCCCAGCGGTTGCTCGCCGTCCTTGCCGGGACTGGTCTGGATCTCGCGGGTGGGCCGAAGGTGCTCGCCGATTCGCCATTCGGCCAGCTACTCGCCAGCGCACCGGTCGATCTCCTCGGGGACATCCTCTCCACAGCCCGGACCGCATCGGTGCCCCTGGCCGAACAGCTCTTGCAACTCGCAGGCGGGGAGGAACGTGTGCTGGACACCCTCGTGGCCCGTTCACCGTGGGTCACTGAGGCGTCCATCGTCGATCGCGAAGGGAGCCGGGTCGCATACGCCCGTCTCCTCCACGTATCGGACCAGGCACGACCGGACGCCGAACAGGAGGTCAGGGAGCTCGGGCGGATGCTGCTGCGCTGCCTTCCACAGTGCGAGAGTGCCGACATCCAAAATCTGCTACCCGGTGGGCTGCCCCTGACCATTGGTGACTTCACCAGCGGGGTCAGCCTTCTGAAGCGGCAATACGACAGATCGCCCGCCACGGTGGCGTGGACTCGCACCCGCACACTGATCGGCGCAACGGTGGCTGGCCATACCGACTGGACCACCCGCACCGCAACCGCAGCCTCCTCACTCCCCGTGCTCCACCAATACCTGACGGATCTGACCCAAGCCTGGTGCGTCGGTCGCGGTCGACCCAAAGAGGTCGAAGGCCTACGCACGACGCAGGCAGCGCTACTGGACTGGGCCGCGTCACTGACGCTCCCCGTCGACACTTCGTTCCTGTCCACGCTCCCCGTCGGCGACGACGTTCCAGGAGGTGGAAGCGACCACCTGCAACACCTGGTGAACGGGATCGCCGAGAACCTCACGCGAAGGCTCGCCGACCCCAACGGGTATGCAGCGCTCGCCAGCTACGTCGGCGACAGCCTGCCAAGCCTCGCCATGCAGGTGCGGGATGAGGAGCGCTGGCACCTCATCGGCCAGGACCCTCCGGATGTCCTCGATCACCTCGTGAGGAACCTCGCAGACCTGCATGCCGTTCTGGCCGAACTCGCCTGGGGCACCCTCGGACACAAGGAGCTCAGGGCCGCGGCGCGATCAGGACCATCCGCGCAGGCACTCTCTCGGGCAGCAGACCTTGCCCGCCGAGCCGCCGGCGCACGAGCAGAGGCCCTGCCCCTGAAACTCCAGTCCAGCGCCAGGGCAGCAGGGATCCGCATCAGCGTGTACACCAGACCTGTCTCAGACGCGGACTCAACGGAGTGGCCTGCCGCGGAACTTGCGGTGGGTGTGGAGCTCGCCGAACTCACTCAGTGGCCGACGGCAGTGGAACAGCTGTGCTCGCTGCTGAAGCACGATCCCGGCTCCCAGGGCAGCCGCAGGGCCGTCCTGCTCGTTCCCTTTGTCGACGGCAAGCCAGTCAGGCTCATGGCGCAACAGCTTCAGACGGCCCTGTGGCCGGGGACCGGCCTCTTCGACGCTTGGAGCACCGAGCTTCCTGAAGGACACCCGACCCCACTCACCGATGCTGCCATCGACGCCCACCAGGCCCTCCAATGCCTCTCCGGGCTGGCTCACCTCGCGACGCTCAGGGACACAGACGCGAGGCACCAGAGCACCGCCGACGAGGCGGTGGCGCAGTTCCAACAGGCACGCAGCGTGGTTGGTGGACTACGCCAGGGGGATCCGGTCATCGCTGCGATCCTCGACTTCCTCGACACCCTCGCTCGTCGGGTGGAGAGAGAGATCGCCGAGGGCCCTGCCTTCCAGGACTCTGGCGTGGCGAACCTCGCTAGCGCCATCGCCCAAGGGGCGACCGCGCATCCAACAGAGGACTACCTCCAGCTGGACGGCATGACGGCCATCACCCTGCAATGGGACCTCGACCCCGACCATGCGGCGCGTCTCTTCGCTGCGACCGACGGTTGAGGGCATCGGCGGGTCGAGGTGGTTCGTCACCCTTCGGTGAGACCGGTAGTGCTCCGGTGCGACGAAACCAGGTCCTCAGGTACGTACTCGGGCACCGTGCCGAGTAGTGCGTCGATGGCCGCGCGGCCCTTGCCGCCGGCCTCCGGCATGAAGTGGGCGTAGTGGTCGAGGGTGATGGTCGGACTTGAGTGACCGAGCCACCGGGCGAGCGTCACGATGGACTCCCCCGCTTCGAGGAGGACCGAGGCGTACGTGTGCCGGAGCACGTGGAAGCCGTCCTTGCGTGAAGCCTTCCACCGCGCACCCTTCTCCCGTACGGGAATGATTCCGGCCGCGGCGAGGGCCGGCTTCCAGGCCTCGTCGTTGAAGATGTTGGCGCGGATGGCGTTGCCGTACGTCGTCGTGAGGACGAGCGGGAAGCTCTGCTTCTCCCGGTCGGGCTCCGGTCCGCCCCAGGGGAGCTCGACGTCGACCGCCGGATGGTCGGGGAAGTACGCGGCCAGTTCCGCAGCCACCGAGCGGGGCATGTCGACGATGCGCGTCTTGCCGCCCTTGGGCAGGGCGAAGTAGAGGCGCCCGGAGAGAAGTTGCACCTGTCTGCGCACTCGGATGACGCCGCGTTCGAAGTCGATGTCCTTCGGCGACAGCCCGAACACCTCTCCCTGGCGCAGCCCACACCCCAGCGCGACGACGACCGCGATCCGGTACCGAGGATTGATCACGTCCCGTACCCGCTGCGCCGTTGCCAGCGGCCACGCGTCACGATCCTCGTCTGGGGCCTTCGGCCAACGCACCGTCTTGGCCCGCATCGGGTTGCGGACGAGGCGCTTGTCGTCGATCGCGGTCTCGAAGATGTTCGATAGAGAGGTGAGGATCTGCCGGGCGTACCGTGGAGAGCACTCGCCTTCGAGCGTGGCTATGTAGCCGCGCAGGACGGTCGCCGACACGTCGCGCAGCGCCACCGCACCGAGGTGCGGAAGGATGTGGAGTCGTACACGCTCGTCAACTCGTTTGACCGTGCCCGGCGCGCCGCGAACGCCGGCGCGCCAGTGGCGCGTGACGAAGTCCGTCAAGGTGATGGAGCCGTCGCGCGGGTCGACGAACTCGCCCCGCTCGCTGTCGGTGCCGGACCGCCGGAGCCACCCCTTGGCGTCCTCCAGCACATCGAACGACATGTCCCGGACGCCCGGGATTCCAGCGACACGATACCGAGACCCCTTGCCGTAACGGGTCGTACGCTCACGCTTCCCTGTGACGGGATCCTTCTTCTTTTTGATCCAACGGTCTTCGATATAGCCAGCCAAAGAATTCCTCGGATTAAGGGTTGCACGTAGGGCGGGTGGTAAGGCCGGGTAGATCGGTCAGGCCGTGGCCGAGTACCCGGCGCGGCGCTGAGGGGCGGCATTCACCGGATTTAGGGAAGTGTTACTGCGGGAGTCCGCCTGCTCCTGTTCCCGGATCCACTCGTCAAGCGTTTCGATCCGGTACATCACGCGTCCGCTCCGCCCCATACGAAAACTCGGCGGACCCTGGCGACGGTGCCGCCACACGTAAAGGGTGTCGGGTGACAGACCCAGGTATTCGGCGGTTTCACGCACGTTCAGAAACCCCCTCCGCAGCGGCGACACACGGGGAGACATACGGACATTCGCCAGCAATTCACTGTCACAAGCAGCACTTCGCACGTATCGAAACCTTCGGGGTCTTCCGTCGACAGCCTGTGGCGACGGACATCGGGCATGACGAGTCCGCCCCCACTTACTGTCAGGCAGGTGGAGCGGACTACTTCAATGGTCTGGAGAATCCCCGGTTTGGCTGACCGGGGATCGTCGGGTATAAGCCGGGGCGGCATCACGGCGCACCCACCCCGGACCCCTACGTCGCGGGCTGGAGCAAGGCGAGTGGGGAGACACCGAGGGCGGCCGCAATGGCGACGAGGTCATCCACGTCGCAGCGCCGGCGGGTGCGTTCGATGCGGGACAGCATGGTGTTGGTCATGGGGTGGCCGAGCTCGGTGACACGGGCAGCGAGCTCTCGCTGGGCGAATCCGCGCGAGGTGCGCAGCCGCTCGATGGCGTGGGCGGTCCGCTCTCCGGCGGGACCGATTTCCGTAGCTCTCCGGGGCATGCGTCTGTTGTAGCTCGGGTTCCCGGGTTCTCGTAATCACGGAAGCCCAGACATGGGACTTTGGAGCCCGTTTCGCGGAGAACGAACTGGCGATTCACGCATAGGCGGCCATTGCGGAACTAGGAGCCATCTCGGACCACAGAGGTACGCACACCATCAGTGGCTCCGGCGGCGGAAACATAGATCGGCTCGCCTACCCCGGTCAATGGCTTTCGCGGTGCGATCTCCCTCGCTCTCCCCACGCCGTCGACTTTTTGGTCAACCGGGGATTCGCCCTTACTGTGAAGACGTTCGCGATCAGCGATGCGATCTGGCGCTTTTCGAGTGCGGATTCGCTGGACTTGCGCGGGCCGGGTGTGGCTGTCTTGGCCAAGCACCCCCTGACAAAGGAATCGGCTCCCGGCGTTGCAGCGCCGAGAGCCGATGGGAGTCCCTTGTCCAAACCGCCCACTCCTGAACGGATCTGAGGAACGTCTATGCCCAACAGTACGGCCGAAGCAGCCGTCCGCACACCCGCGCCCACCCCGGCGTCGCCGTCCCAGCAGCAGGCGAAGGCGGGGCGATAGGCATGGCACGCATCCGCACCATCAAGCCGGAAGCCTTCAGCTCCGAATCGCTGGCCGCCGTCAGCATCACCGCGGAGCGGACGTTCTTCGGCCTGCTCACCCAGGCCGACGACCACGGCCGGTTCCGAGACCAGTCCGCCGTCATCGCGGGCCTCTTGTGGTCCCTGCGCCCCGAACACGGCCCCATCGAGGTCGAGGACGACCTCACCCAGCTCGCCGGCAATGAACTCATCTGCCGGTACGAGGGCGAGGACGGCAAGCGGTACCTGCACATCGTGACCTTCTCCAAGCACCAGAAGGTCAACCGCCCCAGCGGTGTCCGGCACCCGAACTGCCCCTACCACGACGGCGGCCGGGTACCCCTGACTTCACCGCTGGCGCAGGGAGGGCTCCGGGAGGCGTCCGTGCACCATCCGGCACCCGTCCCGGAGCTCGCACCCACACCTCATGCCGCTTCGATGATCCCAATAGCCGCAGGTCAGGACGATTTCAGTGCGCCCTCCGTGCAGCATCAGCAGGAAGTCCGGGAGCCTGCGGCGAGCCCTCACGGTCCGGATCTAGGACCTAGGATCATGGATCTAGGATCTCCGTTGGGAGGCGCGAGCGCCCCCGCCACACCCCAGACCGCAACGGCCCAGAAACTGGTCGCCGAGTACGCCGCCGCGTGCGGGAAGCGCCCTCCGGAGAAAGTCCTGGGCCACGTCGGCCGGGAGATCAGCAAGCTGCTGCACGAAGGCATCGACCCGGACCACATCCGCGCCGGGGTCGATCGCATGCGCCTCAAGAGCCTCTACCCGAGCCTGCTGCCCAGTCTGGTCAACGAGGCCATGAACCCGCCCCAGGCCAGTGCTGGCGCCCGCCGGGCCCCTCAGCCGTACACCAACCCCGTTGACGCCGAAGCCGCTTACGGAGGCCAGCTGTGACCACCGCGACCCGCGAACCCCAGCGTGCTGGCACCCTGGCAGCCCGTCTCCAGGCCATTCTCGCTGCCAAGGGCATCGACCCCGACACCGCACCCGCCGGGCCCACAGTGGAGCCGGTGACCGCCCTGGATCTCGCCGACCGTCGCATCCCGCCCCGCTACCGCGAGGCACTCGCCACCCAACCCGAAGTCCTGGGCTGGGTGGAGGCGGTCACCCGCGCCGGGCGAAACGGGCCGGCCGGTACCCGGGGCATCGCCTACGGCCCCTCGCTGCTGATCGCCGGACCCACCGGCATCGGCAAGACCCATCAGGCCTACGGAGCCGTCCGCTCGCTGCTGGCCGCCGGAGTACGCCTGCGCTGGCAGGCGGTCACCTCCGCCGACCTCTACGCCCAGCTCCGGCCCCGGCCCAACCACGACCCCGAGCGGGAGATCCAGGAGCTCGGCCGGTGCCCGCTGCTGATCCTGGACGACCTCGGCGCGGCCAAGCAGTCCGAGTGGACCGAGGAGCTGACGTACCGGCTGATCAACCGCCGCTACACCGAGATGCTCCCGACCCTGATCACCACCAACCTGCCGATCGCGGAACTCCGCAACGCAGTCGGGGACCGCGTCGCCTCCCGCCTGGCAGAGATGACCACCCGCGTCATCCTCAACGGCCCGGACCGCCGACGCACCCAGCCGTCGGGCTCCTGACCACCACGGTCCCCGCCCGGGCCGGTCCCCGTCATCGTGAGGACCGAACCACTGACCCGAGCCGTCCGGGGACCGTCCCCACCCCGCTCCCGGTCCCGTCCCCATGACGGTCCCCAACCCGGTCCTGGTCCCCAAACGAGCCCCGGTCCCGCCTGACGACGCCCTCGCCCAGGAGGGGACCGACAGCTGTCGATCGGGGACCGTCCCCTGATTGCGCTGCTCGCGCCGACCGCCACGGGGACCGGTCCCCAACTCTGTTTCCGCAGGTCACCCCCGCCTGACGTCCCCCGACTCAGTGGGGACCGTCCCTACGGTCCCCACCATCCGGGACCGCCCTGCGGCGGTTCGGGGACCGTCAGGTCACCACGTAGGGGACCGTCCCCACCCACGACTACGGGGACCGAGACGGGACCGGTCCCCCACGCCCCTACGGCCGGGGACCGAGCGCCTCCCCGAAACGGGACCGTCCCCGCCCGGTCCCCGGACAGCACCGGCAGCGTCTCGCGTCACGAGCGAGCGGTCCCCAACCGGTCGACCCCGCCCAACAACCCCTTCACACGACCAGCCTCTACCGCTTCAAGGACACGCATGCACAACCCACCGCACGACGGTCCCAGCCACGACGAGCACATGCCCTCGCTTCCATCCTCAGGAGGAGCAAGTTGTACCCAGAGCATTGCTCCCGTCGGGAGCAATGCTCTGGGCTCCCCCACCCCAGGGGTGGCGGGAGCGGACCGGCACCAGGGGGTGCCGGTCCTTCGGGACGCGGCCAAGGCCGGATCGCACCACGAGACGGAGGGACTGCACACCTGCCACACCCCCCGCTGCACGCACACCGCCCCAACGACATCGCACGTGCGCCAGCGTGAACGCCTGCTCGCCGAGAAGAAGCGCATGCACCAGCCCAGTTGCCGCATGAACGACGAAGAATTCCAGCTCCTCACCCACGCCGCGTCCGCCTGCCACATGAGCATCGCCGGCTTCCTCGCCCACACCGCTCTGAAGGCCGCCCGCGATCTCGCCCACACCGAAGCCGAGATCGCCACCCACCGGGACATGGTCAGGGAGCTGTTCGCGCTGCGCCGGGCCCTCGGCCAGATCGGCAACAACCTCAACCAGGTCGCCACCGTCCTGAACTCCGGCGCCGACGCCCCGCATGCCAAGGCGGTCCTCGACGCTGTCCAGCGGACCGCCGAGCGCGTGGACGACTTCACCCAGCGCTACGTAGAGACGGAGACCCCCGCCGGATGATCCCCCGCATCCACAAGATGGGCACCCGCACCATCGGCCTGATCCGCTACCTCTACGGCCCCGGCACCCACGAGGAACACACCGACCCGCACCTCGTGGCGGCCTGGGACAGCCTGGTACCCGACCCCGGGCGCAACACGAAGGCCGCTTACGCGGACCTGCAAAGGCTCCTCGACCAGCCCGTCGAAGCCCTTCCCAAGTCACGGCGCCCCACCGAGCACGTCTGGCACCTGTCCGTACGTGCCGCGCCCGAGGACCCGATCCTCACCGACGAACAGTGGGGCGACATCGCCCGCCGCATGGTTGCCGCCACCGGCATGGCCCCCGAGGGTGACACCGCCGCCTGCCGCTGGGCAGCCGTCCGTCACGCCGACGACCACATCCACATCATCGCCACCACCGTCCGCGAGGACGGCCGCCGGCCTCGCCGCCACAACGAAGCCAAGCGCTCCCAGGCCGAAGCCCGTCTCATCGAGGCCCAATACGGCCTGCGCCGCCTCGACACCGGTGACGGAACCTCAGCCCAGCGCCCCACCAGCGCCGAACGCCACAAAGCCGACCGCCACCAGCGGGAACGCACCCCGAGGGAGGAACTGCGCGAGAGCGTCCGACGCGCGGCGGCCGGTGCCCGGAGCGAGGAGGAGTTCTTCGGCCGCCTCACCCATGCCGGTGTCCTCGTAAAGCAGCGCGTGGCGCCGTCCGGGGACCTCCTCGGCTACACCGTGGCCCTGCCCGACGACCGAAACAAGCACGGCGAGCCCGTCTTCTACTCGGGATCCAAGCTCGCCCCCGACCTCTCCCTGCCCCGCATCCGCGAACGCTGGACCCCGCCGGCAGAACCCTCCTCAGACGAAGTCGTCTCACCGGAGCAGCCCGATCTCCCGCCGGTGACCGGCCCGGCGTACGCCCGCCGCCGCGCCACCGCAGCTACCTGGCAGTCACTGCTGCTCATCGAGCACGGCGAGGATGGCACGGTAGCAGCCCAGATCGCCGCTGCCGGCGAGGTCCTCGACGCGCTCGCCAACACCTCCGCCGCCCACACCCGACGAGAACTCCGGGATGCAGCCTTCGCGTTCGAGCGGGCCTCGCGCTCCCACGTCCGCGCCGTACGCGGGCACGACCGCGCCCTGCGCCAGGCCGCGCACGACCTCACCCACAGCGGACCAGCCCTCGGCAGCGGAGAGGACGGCGCCACCACCGCCATGCTCATCGACACCGCGTTCTTCCTCGTCACCACGGCGGCGAACTGGCACGCCAAGAAGCACCACGCCCAGCAAGCCGAAGCCGCCCGTCAAGCCGCCGAACACCTAGGCGCCGCCTACGAGATCGCGGCCGCCCATCCGATGTCCGTGCTCCACCAGCGAGGCCGCTCCCTGTCACTGCAGCGACGACAGGCAGCCGTCCTACGCCAGGCGCTGCCCGAGATCGCCGAACAAGTTCTGGCCGAGCCGGGCTGGCCCGCCCTGGCGGCCACCCTCGCCGATACCCGGGCCGCAGGCCACAACCCGGACCGCCTCCTCGCAGAAGCCACGCGGCACCGGGAGCTGGACAGCGCCACCTCCGTCAGCGACGTCCTCGTCTGGCGTCTCCGCCGTCTCGCGCACCTGCCTGCCGATCCCGCAGCATCGCTCCCCCGGCGCACGGCGACCACACAACCGGCTCCGAAGGTCGCGAACAACACCTCCCGCCGACGCTGACGCCAGGACGCGTCCGTCCCTACATAGCCGACGATCCCCGGTCAGCCAAACCGGGGATTTTCCGGAGCATTGAAAACATCACCACCGACCCCACCCCGTAAGGAACCCCTGCATGCCCGAAACCGAACTGCGCGTCGAAATCATCGCCCTGCTGCTGGACGCGGACTTCAAGCTCCGGCCCGACACCAACACCTGGTCCCACAGTGACGGGCGCCCCTTCACACGGGCCGAACAGGCCACCGCCTTCCAGGCCACGCGCGCCGAACTCGAAGCCGTGGCAGCACTGAGCGCCCGCAACGCTGCGGCTGCCCTCGAGCAGGACACCGCCGTGGAGGCCCTCATCGAGCTCTTGTACTCGTACTTCGCCCGGCACCCCGAAGCCCGCATGGTCATGGACGTACTCCCGCACATGACAGAGGAAGACCGCACCGAGTACGAGCGCCTGTGCGCCATCGCCGCTCCGGATGGCGGCATATACCTCCCCTATGAAGACTGACGGGCCCTGAACAGCACTATGCGACCGGTGACCGGGTACCTCCCGGTCACCGGTCACAGGCGTTCCCGACGCGCAAGTCCGGCAGGCCTTACCCACTGGCAGTCGCAGGATCAGTGGTGGGCGGCCCCTGCCGCCAGCAACGGAGCCAGGAGGTCGACGGCTTCCTCCCAGCGGAAGCGGTCGGCACCACCGCCGGACTTCGGGTGGTGAGGCTCGTAACTGCCGACCAGAACACCCATCTCGCGCAGCTCTGCAAGGCTCCGCTGGTACGCGCGGTGGGCCGCGAGGGCGGTGTTCACGTACGGCAGGACGACGGTGGGGATGCCCATGCCCGGAGCCTCGCAGAGGATGCCGAGGGCGAGATTGTCCGCGAAGCCGGCCGCCCACTTGTTGACCGTGTTGAAGGTGGCCGGGGCTACGGCGATCGCATCGGCGGGTGGGAAGGACCGTGAGACGCCGGGCGCGCGCCAGGCGGAGCGGACGGGGTAACCGGTCCGCTCCTCGATCGCGGCAACGTCGAGGAAGGGAAGCCCCTGCGGGGTGGCGACGACGCCGACGTCCCAGCTCCGCCCGTGCGCGGCGTCGATCAGCTTGCCGACGTCGCCCGCGATCCCGGCCGCGCAGACGACGACGTACAGGAAGGGCTTGCGCTGCGGCTCGGTCACGCGGGTACTCCCAGTCGGCGGCTGAAGTGGTGGAGCTCTGGCAGCGTACGCCGACGGTCGCGCGCTGCCATGTCGGCGACCAGGTCCCGGACGGCTGGTCGCCGTACGTCCTGGGCTGCGCAGGTCTCCGCGATCCGCAGGGCCTGGTAGCCGTCGGCGAGGCGGCCCTGCTGTGCGTAGGCACGGGCGGCTTCCACCCACAGGGCGGCCCGGCGCTCGGGAACCGGGATGTGGCGGCGCATGAGCGGACGGGCGATGTCGATGGCGACACCCGCATCGCCGAAGGAAACGGCCGCGCTGACCTCGTGGAGGGCCACGTTGGTGGGGCTGAAGTTGGCCCAGGCGTCGGGGTGGTCCAGGGCGACGTACTTCGCCACCTCCTTGGCCTCGGCCAGGAACTCTGCGGTGGCAGCGCGGTCCCCGGCCCTACTGGCAGCCGTGACTCCGCGCAGTAGCAGCAACCCGAGCACGGAGAGGTGGTGGTGGGGCTGCCGGTCGTACGCGCCGGCGAGTTGTGAAGCCGTGTGCTTGATCAGCGTGACGGCCTGGCCGGCGTGCTGTTCGCGGACCAGGACGTGCGCGTGGAGGCGAACGCTGGCGGCGAGGACGAGCGGATCACCCGAGCGTTCGGCCTCGGCCATCGCTCGCCCGACGGCGAGCCACGCCGTGCCGGGGTCTCCCTGCTTGAGCAAGAGGCTGGCCGAGGTCTGGTAGGCCGTGGCCAGGAAGCGGGGAAGCTCCTCGGCCTGCGGGGAGTCGGCGATGCAGTGGCGGAGATCGGTGATCAGGCCGGGAAGGGTCCGCTCCAGCTCCGCGTAGTCGCACGTGCTCCAGAGGCGCCGGATGGCCGTTGCCCGGTTTCGTAGTTCCCCGGACGCCGGCGCTTCCGTCGTCGGAGGCACCTGCATCCCGGGCAGGAGTGCCTGGACGAGCGCAGGGTGCGCAGCCGTCGGCGCGACCGAGGCTGTGAGCGCGGTGACGCTGGCGGCAAGGAAGGTACGGCGGCGCAGCATTTCCTCTGTCTCCGGGTCGTGGGGATCGGCTTCCGGGGCGGCCTCCGCCAGACCGAGTCGGGCCGGAGGAATGCGCAGGACGCGGGCGACGTCGCGCAGGACCCGGATGTCGTCCGTTCCGCGCCCGCCCTCCAGCCGACTGATCTTCGACTGGTGATACCCCAGCTCGCCGGCCACGTCCGCTTGTGAGCGGCCCTGTAAGACCCGAGCCCGGCGGATCAGTTCACCGATCCGGTGCACCTCACCCTGCGTGTCGACCATCTCCGCCACGGCCCCTTCTGCCGAGACCGATCCTGCCTGCTCAACCGAGCCTAGCTGCAACGAACTTGCCCGCCATGCACAACGTGCATGAACGATGCAGGGGCTGCGCGGCCCGTCGCGCAGCCGCCTCCTGACCCGCTTGCCTGGTGGAACCGCACCCCTCCAGGAGGCTGCTCATGGAAGTGCACGAGGTCACGCTGGCCGTCACGAGTACGCCCGAGGGCGCCGCTCGCGCCCGGCACCAGGTGATGTACGAGATCAGGGGCTGGCGCTCGGTCATCGGCACCGACGGCATGTGCGCGGCAGAGGTCGTGGCCGGCGAACTGCTGGCGAACGCCGTTCAGCACACGGGAAACGAAGCTACTTCCGTAACCGCTCGCCTGCGCGGCAGCCGACTGCGCTTCGAGGTCCGCGATCGGAGTTCCGTCCTCCCCCACGCACGCCCACCCCGTACGGACGCCGAGGACGGCCGCGGGCTGCTGATCATCGACGCCCTCGCCGATCGGCACGGCGTCGACCACAGCGCCGACGGCAAGTCCTGCTGGGCCGAGCTCGATCTGTCCGTACCCACCTCGGTCACGCCGTCCATCACGCAGCCTCCCCTGCAAAGGAGTTGAACGCATGGCACCCCATCGAGCTCTTGCGACGAGCGCGGAGGTCATCGCCGTACGTCCGGGGAGTCCCCTCTCCGGTTCGGTCACCGTCGACGGCTCCAAGAACGCCGCCCTGCCGCTGCTGGCCGCCGCAGCAGCCGTGCGCCGGACCATCCAGCTGGAGAACGTCCCCGCCAGCGCCGACGTCCACTGGATGCTCACCTTGATCCAAGGAGCGGGCTGGCACGTCGCCCGAGCTGTGGGACGGCACGACAGCGTGGTGATCATGGCCCCTGACGCCGTACCCGCGGAACCCGACCTGGCCCCGGCCGCGCGTATCCGCGCGTCGTACTACCTGGTGCCCGCACTCCTCGCCCTACAAGGGAGCGCCCGGCTGCCCTGGCCCGGGGGATGCCGGATCGGGGAGCGCGGCATGAACCTGCACTTCAAGGTGTACGAGGCGTTCGGTGACCGTGTCGCCGTCCATGACGAGGGCTATGACGTCGCGGCCGGTCGACCCACCACCGGAACGGTCACCCACACGCTGCCGTTCCGGTCGCGCGGTGCGACGGTCGTCGCCGTCCTGCGTGCGGTCGTCGCGGGCCGTGCGCTGCACCTCGGTCGGCCGAACCTGTCGCCAGAAGTAATCACCGTGCTGGACGCCCTGCGCTCGGCGGGATGGGAGGCCCGAGCTGGCGAACAGGTCCTGGACCTGAGCCCGGCAGCGGCATCACCGGCCGAGGCTCCGGCTTGGCGCGTACCAGGCGACAAGATCGAGGCAGGCACCCTGGCCTGCGCCGTTGCCGCCACCGGTGGGACCGCGCGCATCGAGGGCGTCCAAGGTCGGGATGTGGTGCCGTTGCAGGCAGCCCTGCAACGGCTGGGCATCCCCACCTCGGTACGGGAGGACGGCCTCCTGGTCGACGGAAGCGCCGCCCGGCCCACGGGTCGTCCCCTTCGCGCCATCGCCACACTCGCCACCGGCGGCCTGGACGCCGATTTCGAACCTCCCCTGATGGCACTGGCTCTCGGCCAGCCCGGGACACACCTGTTCGCCGACTCCATCAACCCCGGCCGCCACGGGAACCTGCTGCCCCAGTTGGCTCGGCTCGGCGCGAAGATCGAGGAGATCTCCCCCACCGAATGCCGGCTGACCGGCCCGCAACGCCTCACCGGAGCCGGGGTAGAGGCCACCGACATCCGCACCGGCTCCGCACTCATGGTCGCCGCCCTGACCGCCCGCGGCATCACCACCCTCGGCGGAGTCGACCAGCTCCGCCGCGGCCACGCCGACCTGCCCGGCAAGCTCATCCACCTCGGCGCCGACATCTGCGAGGTCGCGCCATGACCACGGCCCGTTCCCTACGACAGATCATGGCCACCACCGACGTCCACTCAGCCCTCGGTGCCGGCGACCCGCTGCTCGGGCACCTCCACCAGGCACGCACGGACAGCCTGCTGGTGGACTGCGGCGACTTCTTCGAGGGCACCGGGTACTACCGCCTCGGCCGCGGCGCACTCGAACGGGACATCCTGCTCGCCCTGTACGACGTCGTCGCTCCCGGGAACCACGGCTGGCCGCACTACTTCGAGCCCGCCCTCCACCAGCGGACCGTATGCGCGAACGTCGTCGAGGACTCCACCGGCAACGCGCTCTTCAGACGTCTGCGCATCGTGGACATCGCGGGCCGAAGGACGGCCGTCACGGCCGTGATCGGCCAGCAGGCGTACAACTCGATCCCGGCCGGGCAGCGGTCCGCCCACCGCTTCACCGACCCCGTCCAGACTCTGCGCGAACTGATGCTCGTGCACCACCACGAGGTCGACTCCTGGGTCCTCCTCAGCCACTCCGGATTCGAGCAGGACCTCCAGCTCGCCGAGGCGTACCCATTACTCGACGTGGTCTTCGCCGGCCACTGCCACAGCGAACACACCGGACCCGAACGGGTCGGCAGCACCATCGTGCTCAAGGGGCAGGAACTCGCCGTCGGCTACGCAGTCGCCGAACGCTCCCCCGAAGGCTGGGTCGGGCGGACCGCCCGTTTCCCCGACACCTCGGGATCCGTCCTGCCGACCGAGCTGGCCTCCGTCCGTGAACAGATCGCCTCCATCGACGCCCAGCTGGCCGAGCCGTTGGGACGTCTCGTAGCGCCCTATCGGAACAAGCCTCTCGACCGCCACGCCCTGCTCCGTGAACTGGCCGACCGGTTGCGCAGCGGGCTGGGTAGCGAGGCGGTCGTCCTCAACGAGACCGCCGTGCGCACGACGCTGCTGGGCGAAGTCCTCACCGCGGGAGATCTGCTGGCCATCGAGCCGTTCGACAACAGCCTGGTCGAGGCCCAGGTCGCGCCGGCCTTCTGTAACGACCCCGCTGCACTGCTGACTCACCTCACCGAGCGGGCGGGCCCCCTGATCAACTCCCCCGATCCGCTCCCCGCCGGGCTGGCGAGCGTGCTGACCACCGACTACCTCGCCGACACCTGTCTCGGCAGCCGAGCCCACCCTGCCGGCCTCAGCCTCGGCTCGGCGATCCGGAGCATCCTGACCAACGGAGACGACCAGTGATCCTCACCGGGCCCGAGATCACCTCCGCCTCGAAGGACGGACGGCTGCGCATCTCCCCCTTCACTCCGACCCAGGTCAACCCGAACAGCTACAACGTCCGCCTGGGCGGGACCCTGCTCACCTACACCGACCAGGTACTCGACACCCACCACCCGAATCCCACCCGCCGCACAGAGATCGGCGACGACGGCCACGTCCTGCATCCCGGCGAGCTGTACCTCGGCCACACCTTGGAGGAAGTGGGATCCGACCTCTTCGTCCCCCTGCTCTTCGGCCGTTCCTCCGTCGGCCGACTGGGGCTCTTCGTCGAGATCACCGCACCCATCGGTGACATCGGCTTCCACGGCCAGTGGACGCTGATGCTCACCCCGACCCGCCCCGTGCGCGTCTACGCCGGGATGAAGATCGGGCAGATCATGTTCTTCGTCTCCGAGGGCGCCATCGACCTGTACGAGGGCAAGTACCAGGCGGCCTCCGGGCCTCAGCCCTCCTCCTACTGGCGCGACCTCGACGCCACGGCGGTGACCGCGTGATCCT
Source organism: Streptomyces sp. TBY4 (assembly GCF_024213195.1). Lineage (GTDB taxonomy): Bacteria > Actinomycetota > Actinomycetes > Streptomycetales > Streptomycetaceae > Streptomyces. The sequence continues at coordinate 935,428 of NZ_JANAVF010000001.1, forward strand.
CACCGGACCGGCCATCGCCGCCGCCCACCAGGCGGGCGGCATCACCATCGACCCGTACGACCCGGACCGCCTGTCCCCCAACGCGTACGACTGGCGCCTGGGCAGCACGCTCCGCGTCTGCGAGGGCGACCTCGACGCCGCCAGTCCCACCGCCTTCTCCGAACTCACCCTCCCCGACGACGGCTACGTCCTGGAGCCCGGTCACCTCTACCTCGGACACACCCTGGAGCGGACCGGCTCCGAGACGTACGCCCAGCTCCTGAACGGAGACCGCACCACCGGCTCCCTCGGCATCTGGGTCCACGTCTCCGCGCCGCTCGGGCACCAGGGCCACGCGATCCGCTGGACCCTGGAGATCCGAGCCACTCGCCCCGTACGCGTCCGGCCCGGCATGACCTTCGGCAAACTCGTCTTCCTCCGCACCCACGGCTCCCCCGCCAGCTACCAGCAGCACGGCCTCAAGTACCGCACCAGCGATGGCATCGAGACCTCACGCCTCTACGAGGAGAACCCGGGAGGCCGCCAGTGAACCGCGTCGTCGCCACTGCCCTCGACCTGCCGTTCCCCAGCCCCGGTGGAAGCGTCGAACTGTTCCTCGACTTCTACGCCGGCACCCAGCCCGCGATCCCCGCCCGCGCCTTCATGCTTGCCCCCGACGGCCCCCACCCCCGTACCCCGGCCGGCATCGACCTGCTGCAAGCCGCTGGCAAATGCCTCGACGGCCACGCCTTCAGCCGGTACGTCACCAACCTGCGCCACGCCATGACGGCCGCCATCGACCCGCGCCAGATCAGCGTGCTGCACCTGCACCACCTGGCCTTCGGCGCCACCCCCGCCCTCCTGCGTGCCCTGCCCGCCCACCCCCGGATCGCCTTCGTCCACGGAACCGACCTCCTGCACGCCGAGAACCACACCACGCAGCTACGCGTTCTCCGAGAGACCGCCTCCGCTGCCGACGCGATCGTCGTCCCCACCGGCGCCATGGCCGACCGCCTGCTCAAGCTCGCCCCCAAGACGGACAGGCGCAAGATCGAGAAGATCCCCTGGGGCATCCCCGACCACCTCCTCACCGGCCCACCGCCCCGGCCCGCCCGACGGCCCACCAGCCACCTGCGGATCCTCTTCGCAGGCCGCCTCAGTTCCGAGAAGGGCCTCGAACCCCTCCTCCAAGCCGTCGCGGCCACCCGCTCGGTCGAGCTGAGCATCGCGGCCCCGCGCACCCAGTTCCTCGACCTCGCCCCGGTCATCCGCCAGCTCGGCGTCCACGTCCGCTACCTCGGCTGGTTCCGCCGCGCCCAACTGTGGAGGGCCTTCGCCGACCACGACGTGCTCGCCGTGCCCTCAACCACCCTGGAGGCCATGGGCCTCGTCGCCCTCGAAGCCCAGGCCTGCGGACTCCCCGTCCTCTACCAACCCGTCCCCGGACTCAGCGAAGCCCTCTCCGGCACCGGCCTGGCCACCGACTTCACCAACCCCACCACCGCCGCCCACGACCTCCACCGCCTGCGCACCACGCCCGGCCTCCTCGAAATGCTCCGGGCATCCGGCCGCACCAACGCCGCCCGCTTCCCACTCACCGCCACTGCCAAGGCCATCACCGACCTCGGGCGGCGGCTCGCCTGACACCCCCCGTGGCGCAGCCGGCACCACCCCGCCCCCATCACTAACCTGGCCAGCGGACCACCCGCGACCCACGACGATCGGGAGACCATGACCCACACCACCGACCGGATCGAAGACCTCCTCCAGACCGGCGTACGCGACGAGGTCTACCCCGGCGCAGTGTGGGCGGTCGGGAACGCCGACGGCATCGAGGCCAGCGGAGCCGTCGGCCTCCTGGACCCCGACCACCCGGACCAGCCGATGCGGCTGGACACCGTCTTCGACGTGGCCAGCCTCACCAAGATCCTCGCCGTCTGGTCCACGATCGGCACCCTGGTCGAAGAAGGCAAGCTCCAGCTCCACACCCCGCTGGGCACCTTCTGGGACGAAGTCGCAGGCCACCCCCTAGCCCGGGCCACGGCCCGCCACCTGCTCACCCACACCGCCGGCCTGCCGTTGCGCGCGAACCTGAAGAACCTCTACGGCACCGACCCCCAGGACATCCGCGACGGCGTCCTCCACGAGTCCCTCCACCGCCCGCCCGGCGAGGCCGTCGAGTACACCGACCGAGCCGCCCTCGTCCTCGGCTACCTCGCCGAGCACCTCTCCGGCCAGCCCCTGGACCAGCTCGCCACCGACCGCATCTGGAACCCCCTGGGCATGACGCAGACCCGCTTCGGCCCCCTCCCCGATGCCGAGGCAGCCCGCTGCGCCCCCACCGAGTACGACGAGACCACCGGCACCCACCTCAAGGGCACCGCCCACGACTTCTCCGCCCGCCTCCTCGACGGCGTCTGCGGCATCGCCGGCACCTTCTCGGTCCTCGACGACCTCGCCCTCTTCCTCCGCCACATGCTCAACCCCACCCAGGCCGCCTTCGGCCCGACCTGGATCAAGGACTCCCTCCGCATCCACACCGGCGCCCTCACCCCCGCCCGCGGCCTCTTCTGGCACCCCGGACCCAGACAGGACATTTGGGTCCACTACGGCTTCACTGGCACCGGCATGTGGATCAGCCCGCAGCAGGACCGATGGGCCGTCCTCCTCACCAACAAGCTCCGTTTCAACCGCGACCGCGAGCCCCTGACTGGTATCCGCAACGCCTACCGTGCCTTCGCCTTCTCATAGACGATGTGCACGATCACTTGAGCCACTCGGCCCTAAGCGGGCGGCGGGCAGCTCACTTGCGGAACGTCGCCGACCCTGAGGTCCTTATGCGGTGTGTTCTTGCCCACGCTGCCCCTTGTCGTTGTTCGCTCCGAGAGCTGCCCGGTACCGACCGTCTCAGGCGCAGCGAGCAGAGGCGCTCTGTGGCTGAGCTGGCCGCTGGGCTTGACGCAGCCCGGGCAACACCCCGGCTAAGCAGGGCCGCCGACCTCAAGCGACGTGAGCCCAGGGGCCGGTGGTCTCGTCTTTCGGAATCCAGAGCAGAGGCTGACTCTTCCGGCAGTGATCATGTGTCCCCTCTTCCCAGGGGAACAGTCCGTCCTTGTCCGGCCAGAACAACTGCGTGATCGGCAGTGGCGGGGTCTGATAAAAGTCGATGCCTGCGCCGAAGAAGTCGTGGTACCAGCTGGGATGCACAGGTCGAACGATCACGTCATAGCCGTTGAGAACGTCTCCCCGCCGCTGGTCGGGCTCAAGTAGATTGCCCTCTCTGATCGCGATCCCAGCGGCGTTTGCTACCTGCATCGCGGTCTGTGAGGGCAGGCCGAACACGCTTACCTCGGGGCTGCGGAGTGTGTGCCAGAGGCCGATGGAGTAGCCCCAGTCGCCTGGGGCGTCACCGCCGGCAACGCCCATAACGTGCCAGCCGTAGTCCGTAACGCTCTTCGTGATGCGGCGGTCGCGATCCGCCGACACGGGCCCGCCCCATTCGGTCGGGGCGCAGAGAAGGCAGAAGCAAGGGGAGTCGTCCATCCGAGGAGACTAAGCCTGCGCGCACGGGGCCTCGTGCGAGCTCCCGGGTCCCTTCGCCGAGGACGTCGGGGGGCGTCCACGAGGATGATCCGGAATAGCACGCACAGGTGCCGGGCTGTCCGCGAGCAGTGGGCGTTCTTGCTTCCCAACTTAGTCTCCGGCACCCTGGCGACGAGTGGGCTTGTGGACTGCTGCTGACGGGCGGGAGGTGGCATGGAGGCGATGAACACTCACGGTGCCTTGCTCGCCCTGTGCATTGCACGTCTACCTGATCGGTGCCTCCCTCGGCACGCGTGGGCGGCCGAAGTACTCGTGGAGCAATTGTGGGAGTGTTCCGTTGGTGCTGGCCATGAGGAATGGCGAGCGCTTCTGGCCCCCCTGGTCCCTGACGGCAGAATCGACGTCCGGCGCATCCGCAGCGAGGTCTGGGAGCTCGCCCGGAACGGAGCCCTCGAACCGGATGGGACCGGTCGGGAAGCGCGGTTCACGGTGACGCCTGAGGCGGCAAGGGACTCCCTGGCTCTGACCCCGTTGGCCTCCGCCGACCAAGACGTAGTAGCCAAAGCAGTTGATCAGTTGACGGCGCGCTTGTTCGCCGTCTCGAAGTAGGCACGCGCCTGAGGGTGATCAACAGTCGGTACCACGGCAGCCTCGCCAACACGTCGCCAGGAGGCGGACTTGCGCCGAAACATGGCCAATTCGACCCCGCCCGCCTTTGCCGGAATTGCCGTGACTCTCCAGTGCTCATCCCGACGAAGATGTGGAGCTTGCCACACGTTGGCGTCAGCCTCGCTCCAATCGGCGATCTTGATGGCCGCGAGAGCGCTACTCATGTCGCGTGCGTTAGCGAAACGCTGGGTGGGGTCTGGGTGGGCGGCTTTGGAGATCAGCTGTCGCAGGCGGCGGCAGACCCAGACCGGAAGCCGACGATCGCGCTCACGCAGAGGCGGGAGTCCCTGCTGGAGTGCGTCGACGACCTCGGTCCTCGTGTAGGAGGCGTAGTCGAACTTTCCAGCAAGGAGTTCGAGCAGGACGAGCCCAAGGGAATACAGATCCGCCGCGCGGGTGATGCGAGGGCCAACCATAATTTCCGGAGGCGAGTACATGTGCGCCACCTGGACAGCGGAAGTAGCCCCGGATGCGTCCATGGCACCAGCGACACCAAGATCACCGATCTTGACGAGATCGGCGTCGCCGGTGAGGAACAGGTTGGGGCTCTTGATGTCGCGATGCAGGATGCCGTGACGCTCGTGCATCTCTGTCAGCCCCTGAAGTGCCGCCTGGACGATACGCAGCGCCTTCGTGGGTGCTGTGAACGATCACGCAATTCGGCTCTGGCGATGATCACGTGACGTTGTCTGTTCAGCGTGCCCTGGCGTGATCGGCTGCGTGGAGCCGCGAGGA
>NZ_JANAVF010000020.1 GCF_024213195.1 Streptomyces sp. TBY4
CAACCACAAGACCCGCCAGCCCGTCACACGATCACTGGTCGCCTACGACCACTGATCATTCGGAATGACTCATCTAGCGGCGACGGGTCTGGGTGAGGGCCGCACCGGCCAGGACGACGGCCGCGCCCACCGGGGTGTTCCAGTGGAGCTGTTCGCCCAGGAGGAGGACGCCCGCGGTGGTCGCGATGACCGGGATGAAGTACGTGACCATCTGCGCGGTGGTCGGACCGACCTCCGTGACCAGGCGGTACTGCATCTGCAGGGCCATGCCCGTGCCCAGGGCGCCCAGGGCGATCACCGACAGGGTCGGCCAGAGCGGGAACGAGGCGGGGGCCGAGGTGAACAGGGCGCTGATCACCGCCAGTTGGAGGGTCGAGGCCAGGAGCTGGGCGCCGGTCAGGGCGACCGGGGAGCCCGGTGTGGAGGCCAGGGTGCGGCGTACGTAGATCCAGCCGATCGGGTAGCAGAGCGCGGCCAGCAGGGCGAGCGCGGTGCCCTTGGCGTCGAGCCCCGAGAAGCCCTGCCAGGCGCCGAGGACGGTCAGGACGCCGAGGAAGCCCAGGCCCAGCCCCGCGAAGCGGCGGCGCGTCGGGCGGTCCTCGGAGAGCGCGACGAGCGAGAGGGCCATGCCCCACAGCGGCGAAGTGGCGTTGCAGATGCCCGCCAGGCTGGAGGGGATGCTCAGTTCCGCGTACGCGAAGAGGGAGAACGGGGCGGTGTTGAGGAGGAGCGCCGCCACCGTCAGGTGGGCCCAGGTGGTCCGGCCCCGGGGGAGCCGTTCGCGGCGGACCAGGAGCACGGTGAGCAGGGCGAGCGCGCCGAAGAAGACCCGGCCGAGGGCGACCTGGAACGGGGCGTACGCCTCCGTGCCCACCTTGATCAGCAGGAAGCTGAAGCCCCAGATCACCGAGAGGACCACGAAGCGCAGGCGCCAGTCCAGCCGACTGGTGGTGGTCTTCGCGCCGGAACCCCCGCTGGGGGTGGGGGCCGGGGCCTGGGTGGTCGCTGGGGCTGGGGCTGGGGCTGGGGTGCTGGGGGCGCTCATGACAACAACCTTGGCCTGCACGACCTCGTAGGACAAGCGAATGTTGCTGGGCATGACGTCGTAGGATTGCTTATATGTTGAACCTGGAGCGGCTGCGCACCCTCGACGCCCTCGCCCGCCACGGCTCCGTCAGTGGAGCCGCCGACGGGCTCCACGTCACCACCTCCGCCGTGTCCCAGCAGATGGCCAAGCTGGAACGGGAGGTCGGTCAGCCGCTGCTGGCCAAGAACGGGCGCGGGGTCAGGCTCACCGATGCCGGCCGGCTCCTCGCCGAGCACGCGGCCCGGATCATCTCCCAGGTCGAGCTCGCCCAGGCCGATGTGGAGGCCCGGCGCGGGTGTGCGGTCGGCGAGCTGCGGATCGGCGCCTTCCCGACCGCCATGCGCGGGCTACTGCCGCAGGTCCTGGCGGAGTTGCGTGCCGACCATCCCGAACTGCGGCCCCGGGTACGGGAGCAGGAATCGGAGGAGAGCCTGACCGCCGTGGTGCGGGGCGACCTCGACATGGCCCTCGCCATCGACTGGCACAACAAGCGGATGCCGGTACCCGCCGAGCTCACGCGGGCCCATCTGCTGGACGATTCCCTGGACATCGCGGTGCCGGTGGGGCATCCGCTGGCCGGCCGCGCCGGGATCTCGCTGGCCGAGTTCGGCGAGGACGACTGGATCTCCTGGACCGAGGGGCAGTTCTGCCACGAGTGGCTCGTCTCCACCCTGCGCGGTACCGGCATCGAGCCCCGGGTCACGCACATCGCCGAGGAGCACCACACCCAACTGGCCTTCGTCGAGGCCGGTCTGGGGGTGTGCGTGGCTCCCCGGCTCGGGCGCGGACCCGTGCCGCCGGGGGTCCGGCTGCTGCCGGTGCGCGACAGCGTCCGGCGGCATGTGTACGTCGTCTGGCGGGCGGACGCGGACCGTCGGCCGTCGATCCGGGCCGCCGTCGAGGCCTTGAGGAGGGCGGGGGCTGCGGCTGCTACAGGTGCTGGTGAGGCTGGGGGTCCCGCGGCCGCCGCGCCCTAGATCTTGCGGAAGTCCCAGGAGACGATCGAGTCCGGGGTCAGCCTGATCCAGGCGTGCCGTCCGTCGTGCGGCATCTCCGTGATGCCGAAGTTCTTGACGGGGAACAGCCGCTCCGGCTCCGCCAGTTCCTCGCAGGGCTCGCCCGTACGGGGGGCCTCGCCCACGAAGACGGCCGTACCGGACAGTTCGACGCCGCGCAGTTCGTCGTAGGCCTCGCCGGCGTCCACGACCACCGAGATCCGGGGGTCCTTGCGGAGGTCGGACCAGCGGCGGCTGCGGGTGATCGAGTACAGCCACAGGGAGGTGCCGTCCCAGGCGAACCAGAGCGCGCCCACGTGGGGGCGGCCGTCGGGGGAAACGGTGGCCACCCGGCAGGTGCGCTGCTCGCGCAGGAAGGCGTCCGTCTCCTCGTCGGTCATCATGATGCGGCGACCCCGCCGCTGCGCCCTGTCCGCGGGGGTGGTGTCCGTGGGTGTGCTGTCCACCGGTGTCCTGTCCATATGGCCGCGCCCCTTCACATCTGACTGTGTGTCAGGAATCATGCGTGCTCTTCCGTCGCCACGCCAGGGGGAGCCATGGCCGATCTCGATCCCGCCACCACCGCACTGCTCACCGTCGAGTGCCAGAACGGTGTCGTCGGCGAGGAGAGCGCCCTCCCGGAGCTGGCGAAGGAGGCGCGGGACTCCGGCATGCTCGACCGGGTCGCCGCGCTGGTCGAGGCCGCGCGCGGGGCCGGGGTGCAGGTGCTGCACGCCATCGCCGAGCGGCGGCCCGACGGGCTCGGGGCCAATGCCAACGCGCGGCTCTTCCGCGCCGCGGGGAAGCTGCCGGTGCGCCAGTTGACCGGCAGCCGGGCCGTGGAGGTGGCCGCGCCGATCACCGTCGCGGAGCAGGACCTCGTGCTGCGCCGCCTGCACGGACTCTCCCCGATGGCCGGCACGGACCTCGACGCCCTGCTGCGCAACCTCGGCGTCCGCACCCTCGTCGTCACCGGGGTCTCCTCCAACATCGCGATCCCGAACACCGTCTTCGACGCGGTGAACCTCGGCTATCAGGTCGTGATCCCCTCCGACGCCATCGCCGGGGTGCCCGCGGCCTGCACCGCCGAGGTGATCCGCAACTCCCTCTCCCTCGTGGCAGCCATCACCACGGCCGAAGCCCTCCTCGCGCAGTGGGCTCCGACGCACTGACCTTCGTACTCCGGGCCCGCCGGAGCCGTCGGCGGCTGCCCGTTAGTGTGGGGAAATGCTCACAGAAGTGATCGCGACCCGGTACGTGACGCCCCTGCGCGAGGGCGGATCGCTCCCGGGAATCGTGGAAGCCGACGATCTCGGCACCTACGTCATGAAGTTCACCGGAGCCGGTCAGGGCCGCAAGACCCTGGTCGCCGAGGTCGTCTGCGGCCGGCTGGCCCAGCGGCTGGGGCTGCGCGTCCCGCGGCTGGTGCAGATGCAGCTCGACCCGGTGATCGGGCTCGGTGAGCCCGACCAGGAGGTCCAGGAGCTGCTCAAGGCCAGCGGCGGGCTGAACCTGGGGATGGACTACCTCCCCGGCTCGATCGGCTTCGACCCGCTCGCGTACCAGGTGGACCCCGTGGAGGCGGGGCGGGTGGTCTGGTTCGACGCGCTGATCAACAACGTCGACCGGTCCTGGCGCAATCCGAACATGCTGGTCTGGCACGGGCAGCTCTGGCTCATCGACCACGGCGCCACCATGATCTGGCACCACAACTGGCCCACCGCCGGGAGCGCCGCCGCCAAGCCGTACAACGCCTCCGACCACGTACTGGCCCCGGTCGGCCCGGACATCGCCGCGGCGGCGGCCGCGCTCGCGCCGCTGGTCACCGAGGAGCTGCTCACCGAGGTCGCGGCCGACGTGCCCGACGAGTGGCTGGTCGACGAGCCGGGCTTCGACTCCACCGACGCGCTGCGCCGCGCCTACGTGGAGGCCCTGCTGCCGCGCGCGGCCACGATCCACGAGAGGATCACGATGGAGGCCGAGGTGAAGGTCCGGTCGGGTCCGCCCGGCTGGCTCGCCGACCGCCTCGACCCCCGTCCCCGGAAGATGAAGAGCGACAGCGAGTGATCAAGCGGGACGTGTTCGAGTACGCGCTCGTGCGTGTGGTGCCCCGGATGGAGCGCGGCGAGTGCTTCAACGCCGGCGTGATCGTCTACTGCCGGGGGCGTTCGTACGTCGCCGCGCGCACCCTTCTGGACGAGGCGAAGCTCCTCGCGCTGGATCCGGGGGCCGACGTGGCCGGCGTACGGGCCGCCCTGCGCGGCGTGGAGGGCGTGTGCGCGGGCGGGGAGTCGGCCGGTCAGGCGGCGGGCGACGACGCGGGGCGCCGGTTCCGGTGGCTGATCGCGCCGCGGAGCACCGTCGTGCAGCCGGGCCCGGTGCACACCGGCCTGACGGCCGACCCCGCCGCCGAGGTGGAGCGGCTGCTGGACCTGCTGGTCCGCTGAGCCGCCGGGCGGTGTGAGTCGCGGAGCCCTGGCACCTGGTGGCGTTGACACCGGGTGCCAGGGCTCCTAGCGTCTCCTCAGCTGAAGCTACTAAGCGGTTGCTCACCCATGGGGGCCGCTTTTTCGAGGGCGAGGAGATCCAGCATGTCCACCACCGAGCAGCGCGTCGCGATCGTGACCGGGGCGGCCCGGGGCATCGGCGCGGCCACCGCCGTACGCCTGGCGGCCGAAGGCCGGGCGGTCGCCGTACTCGACCTGGACGAGGCGGCCTGCAAGGACACCGTGGAGGCGATCACGGCGGCCGGCGGCACCGCCGTCGCGATCGGCTGCGACGTCTCCGACAGCGCGCAGGTGGAGGCGGCCGTCGAGCGGGTGGCGAGCCTGCTCGGCGCCCCGACCATCCTGGTCAACAACGCGGGTGTGCTGCGGGACAACCTGCTCTTCAAGATGAGCGACTCCGACTGGGACACCGTCATGAACGTCCACCTGCGCGGTGCGTTCCTGATGTCGAAGGCCTGTCAGAAGCACATGGTGGCAGCCAAGTTCGGCCGGATCGTGAGCCTCTCCAGCAGCTCGGCGCTCGGCAACCGCGGCCAGGCCAACTACTCGGCGGCCAAGGCCGGTCTGCAGGGCTTCACCAAGACGCTGGCCATCGAGCTCGGCAAGTTCGGCATCACCGCCAACGCCGTCGCCCCCGGTTTCATCGTCACCGAGATGACCGCCCACACGGCCGCCCGGGTCGGCATGGGCTTCGAGGACTTCCAGGCCGCGGCCGCCACCCAGATCCCGGTGCAGCGCGTCGGGCGCCCGGACGACGTGGCCAACGCCATCGCCTTCTTCACCGGCGAGGACGCCGGCTTCGTTTCCGGCCAGGTCATGTACGTGGCCGGCGGCCCGCTCAGCTGACGAGAGGCAGGACGCACGTCATGGCGTACGAAGGAACGGACAGCGGCAGGGTCGCACTGATCACCGGGGCGAGCCGCGGCATCGGCTACGGCATCGCCGAGGCCCTGGTGGCGCGCGGCGACCGGGTCTGCATCACCGGACGGGGCGAGGAGGCACTCAAGGAGGCCGTGGAGCGGCTCGGCGCCGACCGGGTGATCGCGGTCGCCGGCAAGGCCCACGACGAGGCCCACCAGGCCGCCGCCGTGGAGCGCACGATGGAGGCCTTCGGCCGCGTCGACTTCCTGATCAACAACGCGGGCACCAATCCGGTCTTCGGCCCGATCGCGGACCTGGACCTCGGGGTCGCCCGCAAGGTCTTCGAGACCAACGTGATCTCGGCGCTCGGCTTCGCCCAGCGGACCTGGCACGCCTGGCAGAAGGAGAACGGCGGCGCGATCGTGAACATCGCGTCCATCGCCGGGGTCTCCGCCTCGCCCTTCATCGGGGCGTACGGGATGAGCAAGGCGGCGATGATCAATCTGACCCTGCAGCTCGCCCACGAGATGGCGCCGGCGGTCCGGGTCAACGCGATCGCGCCCGCGGTGGTGAAGACGAGGTTCGCGCAGGCGCTCTACGAGGGCCGGGAACAGGAGGCGGCTGCCGCCTATCCGCTGGGCCGGCTCGGGGTTCCGGAGGACATCGGAGGGGCCGCAGCTTTTCTTACATCTGCACAAGCGGAATGGATCACGGGACAAACTCTCGTCGTTGACGGGGGAATGTTCCTCAATTCCGGGGTGCATTGACCGATAATCGGACGCATTTGCCTCCGAAGGGGAGGCAAATGCGTACCGAATGGGCACGTAATCGGTCAAGTGCCGCACGAAACCTACCCATTGGTTTCGTGATGCTCTGCGGTAGGGTCTGCCGCACCCCTGGCTGATCGAGGAGCGTGCACGTGTTCAACCGGACCAGATGCCTGCAGATCACTGCGGCCCTTGCGTCCATATCCCTGCTCTCCGGATGCGGCCTGTTCTCGGACGACGGCGGCAATGGCGACCAGCGGATCGTCGTCGGAACGACGAGCGCACCCACGACCCTCGATCCAGCCGCGGCCTGGGACGGCTCCTGGGAGCTCTACCGGAACGTCTACCAGACCCTGCTGGCCTTCCCCACCGGTGCCACCAAGCCCCAGCCGGACGCGGCCCAGAGCTGCGAGTTCACCGACTCCGGGAACGAGTCGTACCGCTGCACCGTGCGCAAGGGCCTGAAGTTCTCCGACGGCGAGCCGCTCGACGCCAAGGCCGTCAAGCACTCGCTGGACCGGATCCGGACCATCGACGCCCCGTCCGGCCCCAAGGCCCTCTTCGGCAGCCTCGACAAGATCGAGACCCCGGACGCTCAGACGGTGGTCTTCCACCTGAACACCCCGGACGCCACCTTCCCCTTCGTGCTCGGCTCCCCGGCCGCCTCCCTCGTCTCGCCGAAGCAGTACCCGGCCGACAAGCTGCGCGAGGGCAACGCGGTCACGGGCTCCGGCCCGTACACCCTGGAGTCGTACAAGGAGGCCGGCGAGGCGGTCCTGAACCGCAACGGGGGCTACAACGGCTTCGCCAACCGCCGCAACGGCGGGGTCACCATCCGCTACTTCGCGGACTCCAAGAAGATGATCGCGGCCCTCAAGGGCAAGGAGATCGACGCGACCTACCGCGGCCTCTCCGCCGACGAGGTCAAGGACCTCCAGACCCCCGCTTCGCACGACGCGGGCGTCCAGGTCGTCGAGAACGTCGGCTCGGAGATCCGCTACCTGATCTTCAACCCGACGGACCCGCAGGTGGCGAAGGTCCAGGTGCGCCAGGCGATCGCGCAGATCGTCGACCGCGGGGCGCTCGTCTCGAAGGTCTACCAGGGCACCGCCGAGCCGCTCTACTCGATGGTCCCCAAGGGCGTCGTCGGCCACAAGACGCCCTTCTACGACTCCTACGGCCAGCCGAGCGTGGAGAAGGCCAAGAAGGCCCTCAAGGACGCCGGGATCCCCACTCCGGTGCCCCTGACCTTCTGGTACACCACCGACCGCTACGGCGCCTCCACCGCCGACGAGTTCACCGAGCTCAAGCGGCAGCTCGACGAGAGCGGCCTCTTCAAGATCACCCTGCGCGGCCAGCCCTGGAAGGAATTCCAGGTGGGCTACAAGAAGGGCGAGTACCCGGTCTTCGGCCGCGGCTGGTTCCCCGACTTCCCGGACCCGGACAACTTCATCGCGCCGTTCGTCGGCAAGGAGAACGCGGTCGGCACCCCGTACGAGTCGGCCGAGATCCTGAACACGATCCTGCCCAAGTCCCGCCGCGAGAGCGACCGGTCGGCCGGCATCCAGGAGTTCGAGAAGGCCCAGCAGATCTTCGCCAACGACGTCCGGCTGCTGCCGCTGTGGCAGGGCAAGCTGTACGTGGCCGCCCGCGACGACATCGCCGGCGCGGAGCGGGCGCTCGACCCGCAGACCGTCATGCAGCTGTGGGAGCTGTACCGCAAGACCAGCTGGTAGCAGGCCCGTACGCGCTCACCGAGCGCTCCGTACGCCGCCCCGCCCGTCCGCACCGCCCACCCGGGCGGGGCGGGCGGGCGCCGCGTTGTCAGTGGCCACCGGTAAGTTCTGGACCAGTCGCGCGCAGCAGTTGCGCGAGTGGACGTGACGTATCGAAGAACGTGTACCGGAGGTTGTCGCCGTGACCCAGATGCTGCCCGAGTCCTGGCTCCCCGTCCTCGGCGGAGAGCTGGACAAGCCCTACTTCAAAGAGCTCACCGAGTTCGTCGAGAAGGAGCGGGCGAACGGGCCGGTCTACCCGCCCCGCGAGCAGGTCTTCGCGGCCCTGGAGGCCACGGCGTTCGACCAGGTGAAGGTACTGGTCCTCGGCCAGGACCCGTACCACGGCGCGGGCCAGGGCCACGGCCTGTGCTTCTCCGTGCAGCCCGGCGTGAAGACCCCGCCCTCGCTGCGCAACATCTACAAGGAGATGCAGGCCGAGCTGGGCACCCCCATCCCGGACAACGGCTATCTGATGCCGTGGGCGGAGCAGGGCGTCCTGCTGCTCAACGCGGTGCTCACCGTGCGCGAGGCCGAGCCCAACTCGCACAAGGGCAAGGGCTGGGAGAAGTTCACCGACGCGGTGATCCGCGCGGTGGCCGAGCGCCCCGACCCGGCCGTCTTCGTCCTCTGGGGGGCGTACGCGCAGAAGAAGCTCCCGCTGATCGACGAGGAGCGGCACGCCGTCGTCAAGGGCGCCCACCCCTCCCCGCTGTCGGCCAAGAAGTTCTTCGGCTCCCGGCCCTTCACCCAGATCAACGAGGCCGTCGCCGCCCAGGGCCATGCGCCGATCGACTGGCGGATCCCGGACCTGGGCTGATGCCCGACCGCGCCTAGGCGGCAATGGAGGTGCCTCCGGCTAGCGTCTTGATGATCGGACCGGAGCAGGTCTGACGGGAACGAGCCGGAGGCCGCGTTGACGGAGCAGCAGGAGGCGTCCGAGGACGCCGTCATGACCAGGATCGGCCAAGCGGTCATCCTGCTGCACGCCGGCGACCGCGAGGAGGCCCGCAACCGGCTCGGCGAGATCTGGTCCGAGATCGGCACGGAGGGCGACTCCCTGCACCGCTGCACGCTCGCGCACTACCTGGCCGACGCGCAGGACGACCCCGCCGAGGAGCTGGCCTGGGACCTGCGCGCCCTGAGCGCCGCGCACGCCGACGGCTCCGGTGGCTCCGGCGACGGGGCCGGCCCGCCGGCGGCCGTCCGGGTCTTCTACCCCTCGCTGCACCTGAGCCTGGCCGCCGACTACGTGAAGCTCCGGCGTCCCGAGGCGGCCCGGATCCACCTGGCGCGGGCCCGCGCCGCCACCGGGGCCCTGTCCGACGACGGGTACGGGAACGGCGTACGGGCCGCCATCGCCCGCCTGGAGCGCCGGCTCGCGGCGGAACCGGGGGAGGGTCCCCGGCCGTTCCCGGAACAGAACCAGTAGCCCGCCGCAGCAGCCGTCAGCGCCCCCGTGAGCCGCTGTCAGCCGCCCTGGACGCCCGCGCAGATGCGGGCCTCCGGGCTGTCCGGGTGCCAGCGGCCGTGCGCGCGGCCCAGCGCGCACACGTCGGCCGGCCGCACCGGCAGCTCCCGCACCAGCTCGCGCGGCACCTCGCCGCCCTCGGGACGGACCCGCCCGGGGTGCTGCCCGCCGGGCCGCCCGTCGGCGTGGTCCCGGTGGCCGCGGGGCTCCGGGATGTCCGGGACCGGCGCGGCAGCCGCCGCCGGGGCTCCGCGGCCTCCCCGACGGCCGTCACCGGCGCCCTCGGCGGCCGGGACCCCGGCGCGCGGGACGGCGGCCCGGCCGGACGTGGAGGGGGCGGGCCCGGCCGGGCGTCCCGGCGCCGCCTCCACGGCCTCCAGAGCCTCCAGGGCGGGTGCCCGGACGGCCACCGGGGCCCCCTGCCCGCCGAGGGGCTGGTGCCGGGGCAGCGCCCCGGGGGTGCCGGGGGCGGTCGCCGGCTGCACGGGGGCCGGGGTCACGTTCACGCAGCCGGAGACGGCCGAGACCGCGCAGGCGACGCCGAGCAGCAGTTTTGTCGTGGTTCGGGTTGGATGCACTCACACAACTCTGCTGTGCGAGGACCCTGTTGCGAAAACCCGGAGTCGATATTCACCCCGCACGGGTGACGGCTACTCGCCCGTGGCGCCGTCGAGGTGCTCGCGCAGCAGGTCGGCGTGGCCGTTGTGGCGCGCGTACTCCTCGATCATGTGGTTGTAGACCCAGCGCAGGCTGAACACCTCGCCCCGGCGGTGGCTCTCGGGCTTGGAGGCCAGGTCCAGGGAGCGACCGGCCGCAGCCTGCCGGGCCAGCTCGATCTCGGTCTGCCAGACCTGCTCGGCCGCGGCCCAGGTGTCCGCCTCGGTGACGTGGAAGTCCCCGTCCGGGTCCTCGCGGGTGCAGAACAGCTCGGGCAGGTCCTCGTCGAGCATGATCTCCCGGAACCAGTACCGCTCCACCTCTGCCATGTGCCGCACTAGCCCGAGCAGGCTCAGTCCGGAGGGCAGCAGCGGGGTGGAGCGCAGCTGGGCGTCCGAGAGGCCCGAGCACTTCCAGGCGAGGGTGGCGCGGTGGTAGTCGAGCCAGCCGTCGAGCATGTCGCGCTCGCCGGCCGTGGTGGAGGGTTCGGCGCGGTGGGATCCATCAGTGATCGTCATGGCGTTCATCCTGGTCGAACGCGTCCGCGGCCACCACCGATTAGGCTGCGTACTCCCACAAGGAACGAACCTGGAGGCCCCGGTGAAGGTCGGCTGCATCGGACTCGGCGACATCGCGCAGAAGGCGTACCTGCCCGTCCTGACCACCCGCCCGGGGCTCGAACTGCACCTGCAGACCCGGACCCCGGCCACCCTGGAGCGGGTCGGCGCCCAGCACCGCGTCCCGGCCGAACGCCTGCACACCGACCTCGACGCGCTGCTCGCGCAGAAGCTCGACGCGGCCTTCGTGCACGCCCCGACCGCCGTCCACCCCGAGATCGTGGAACGGCTGCTGGAGGCGGGCGTGCCGACGTACGTGGACAAGCCGATCGCCTACGAGCTCGCGGACTCGCGCCGCCTGGTCGAACTGGCCGAGGAGCGCGGGGTGTCCCTCGCCGTCGGCTTCAACCGCCGCCACGCGCCCGGCTACGCGCAGTGCGCGGACCACGCGCGGGACCTGATCGTCATGCAGAAGAACCGGGTCGGGCTGCCCGAGGACGTACGGACCTTCGTCCTCGACGACTTCATCCACGTCGTCGACACGCTGCGCTTCCTGCTGCCCGGCGAGGCCGACCAGGTCGACGTACGGGCCGTGGTGCAGGGCGGCCTGATGAGCCAGGTGGTGCTCCAGCTGTCGGGTACGGGCTTCACCGCGCTCGGCATCATGAACCGGCTCTCCGGTTCCACGGAGGAGGTGCTGGAGGTCTCCGGGCAGGACACCAAGCGCCAGGTCGTCAACCTCGCGGAGGTCATCGACCACAAGGGCCAGCCCACGGTCCGGCGGCGCGGGGACTGGGTGCCGGTGGCGCGCCAGCGCGGTATCGAGCAGGTCGTCGACTCCTTCCTGGAGGCCGTCGCCGCGGGCACGGTCCTCAGCGCGCGCGACGCCCTGCTGACCCACGAACTGTGCGAGCGGGTGGTGCGCTCGGCTCTGGACCAGGCCTCCTGAGCCGCACCGCGCGGGCGCCCGCGGCCGCGCAGTAGACCGCCAGGGCGGCCAGGGCGGCGCCCGCCGGCCAGTCCCCGAAGCGGACGTACAGGGTCGTGCCCCGCGCCAGCGGGACCTCGTACACCCGCGCGGTGCTCGCCGCGGTGGACAGGGCCGGCCCGATCCGCCCGCCGGACGGGCCGCGCACCTCGCTGATCCCGGTGAGGGTGGCGTGGACCACGGGACGGCCGGTCTCGGCGGCGCGCAGCGCGGACAGCGAGGCGTGCTGGGCGGGTGCCCAGCTGTCCTGGAAGGTGGAGGTGGCCGACTGGTCGACCAGCAGGGCGGCGCCCCCGCGTGCCAGGTGGCGGCTCATGTCCGGGAAGGCCGACTCGAAGCAGACCAGCGGGCCGAGGCGGACACCGGGCCGGCCCGGCAGGTCCATCAGGACCGGCGCGCTGCCCGGGACGCGGTTCTCCTCCGCCGCCTTGCCGACCGAGGTGGCCCAGCCCAGCAGCGCGCGGGCCGGCACGTACTCGCCGAACGGCACCAGGCGCATCTTGTCGTACCGCTCACCGGTCGGGCCGCCGGGGCCGACGAGCACCGCCGACTTGCGGATCCCGGGCCGGTCGGCGCCCCGCGCGTCCACGTTGACCAGCAGCGGAGCCCCGACCCGCGCCGAGAGCTCCGCGAGCCGCCGGGTCAGGTCCGGCCGGGCCGCCAGGTCCGCGCCGACGCTGCTCTCCCCCCACACCACGAGGTCGGGCCGCTGTCCGGCCAGGGTCCCGGTCAGCCGCTCCCCGAGGTCGAACCGCCGCTCGGGACTGTCCGGGGAGTCGGGAACCAGCCCCGGCTGTACGAGGGCCACGCGCAGGGAGCCGACCGGCTCGGGGCGGGGCGCCCACAGCCACACCGCACCCGTCAGCACCGCGCAGCCCGTCACCCCGGCCAGCGCCGCCGACCGCGCCGCCGGCGCCGTGATCAGCAGCACCAGCGCGCAGTTCACCGCCACGACCAGCAGACCGACCAGCCAGACCCCGCCCACCGAAGCCAGCCGCAGTGCGGGCGCCACCTGCCACTGACTGGCGCCGAGCAGCCCCCACGGCCCGCCCAGCCCCTGCCAGGACCGGGCCAGCTCCGACAGCAGCCACCCCGCCGGTACGAGGACCAGGGCGGCCGCCGCACGCCCCGGCCCCGGGGTCCCGCCGAGGAGCTCGCGCACCAGTAGCGCCCAGGGGATCCAGAGCAGGCCCACGAGCGCCGCGACGGCGAAGAGGAACACGTGCAGGCTGGGCAGCAGCCAGTGGTGGACGGCGAAGACGAAGCCGGCGCCGCCGAGCCAGCCCTCCAGGGCCGCGCGCCGGCCGCGGGGGGCCGACCTCAGCAGCAGGATCCAGGGCACGAGGGCGACGTAGGCGAACCACCACAGCGCGGGGGCGGGGAAGGCGAGGCAGGGCAGGGCTCCCGCCGTGACCGCCGCCGGCGCACGCCACCACGGGGCCCGCTCCGAGACCGTCAGGACCTCTCGCACCACGGGGGCCTCCGCTTCCAGTGTGGAACAGCCCCACGGGTGGAACCACCTGCGGGGCGAACCACCCGCGGGTCGACCGCCCGCGGGGCGAACCACCTGCCGGCCGAACCATCAGAACGACATGTGCCGCCACTTCTCGTGGACGGTGACCCGCGCGAGGCGCCAGCCGGAGCGGGCGGTACGGGCGACGGCGAAGGTGTAGCGCCCGGCCGCGACGAAGTTGGGCGCGGTGACGGCCGGGCCGCCCTCGTCGGGCTCCTCCCCGGCCAGCCGCATGGGGTTGAGGAAGTCGGCCCGGACCTCCGCCGTGTCACCGGGGGAGCCGCCCTGGTCCGCGATCCGGATCAGCCGGTTGACGATGAGGTGCTGGCGCACCGGGAACAGCTTCATCGTCTCCGCCAGCCAGTCCGCGACCTCCCCGGCCGGGCCCTCGATCCCGCCGGCCGAGGCGTAGTCGGCCCGCCCGCCCGGGGCGAACAGGGCGCGGTACGCGTCCCAGTCGCCGTCGTCCACGGCGATGGCGTACCCCGTGACCAGCTCGTCGATCGCCAGTCGGTCCATCACGCCCGCAAGGTCCACACGCTGCGTCATCGGGTCAGTGTGCGGGCGCGGGGCGCCGAGGCCAAGGGGCGTGCGCCGCCCGGATCCTGCGGCACCGGATCAGTGACCGGAACGCGCCTCCCGGGGACGGACCACCACGAGGTACGCATCGCTCGCCAGATCCATCACCACCTCCGCGGGCACGCCCTCGCGCATCCGCTGCGCCGCGTACTCCTCGGCCGGCCAACTCCCCCGCGGACTTCCGGCCGGAAACCGCTCCAGCACCACTCGACCCATGGGACACCCCCTGCAGTTCGACTCAGGTCCTCTCCCTCCACAACGACGCGAAGGCCGCCCGGGAACGTTCCCGGGCGGCCTCCGATTCACGCGAAGCGGTGAGCGGTCCGCGTCCTAGCCGCCCGACTCGCCCGCGTGGGGGCTGAGCACACCCATGCCGATCAGGACGAACAGCAGGATGCCGAGCAGGACCCGGTAGATCACGAAGGGCATGAAGCTCTTGCTGGAGATGAACTTCATGAACCAGGCGATGACCGCGTAGCCGATGAGGAAGGCGACGACCGTCGCGAAGACCGTCTGGGGCCACTCGATGTGGCCCGGGTCCTCCATCACGTCCTTGATCTCGAACAGGCCGGAGGCCAGCACGGCCGGGATGGCGAGGAGGAAGGAGTAGCGGGCGGCCGCCTCGCGGGTGAAGCCCAGCAGCAGACCGCCGGAGAGCGTGGCACCCGACCGGGAGACACCCGGGATCAGCGCCATCGCCTGGCAGAGGCCGAAGATGAGGCCGTCCTTGACGCCCAGTTCCTTCAGGGTCTTGCGCTCACGGATGGCGCGGTGCCGGCCGCCCTCCTCGTCGCGCGCGGCCAGCCGGTCGGCGAAGCCGAGCACGAGGCCCATCACGATCAGGGTGGTGGCGATCAGCCGCAGATCGCGGAACGGGCCCTCGATCTGGTCCTTGAAGGCGAGGCCGAGGACACCGATGGGAATCGAGCCGACGATCACCAGCCAGCCCATCTTGGCTTCCTGCTCGGAGCGCAGCGCCTTCGTGTACAGCGAGCGGAACCAGGTGGAGATGATCTTCGCAATGTCCTTGCGGAAGTAGATCAGTACGGCGGCTTCGGTGCCGATCTGCGTGATGGCGGTGAAGGCCGCTCCCGGATCGTGCCAGCCGGCGAATGCCGCGGTCAGCCGCAGATGGGCGCTGGAGGAGATCGGGAGGAACTCCGTAAGCCCCTGGACGAGACCGAGGATTAGGGATTCGAACCAGCTCATGTCGGGGTGCGCTCGTCCTTGTGATCGTCGGGCAGTTCGCGTCCGATGCTAGGGCCCGTGAGGTGCGGCCGTGACCACAGGGGGGTGTGCGGCCGTCAGTTCCCGTGCCGGCGCGGTCCGCTCGGGCCTCCGTGCGGGCGCCAGCCGGTGCCGCTTGCGCCAGGCGACGACCGCCCCTCCCACCACGGAGAGGGCGATGAAGGCGAACGAGGCGAGGAACGCGGGGGAGGTCGGGGAGGAGGCGCTGGCCCCCGCGATCACGTACGCGGCGGTGTTCGGGACCACCCCGATCGCGGTGGCGAGGAGGAAGGGGAGCCAGCCGCACCGGGACATCGCGGCGGCGTAGTTGGCCATGGCGAAGGGCATGCCGGGGAAGATCCGGACCGCGAGCATCGAGCGGAAACCGTGCCGCGCCAGCTGGTCGTCGGCCGCCTGGAGCCAGCGGCCGCGGATCAGCGGGCGCAGGGCGTCACGGCCCATCATCCGGCCGAGGCCGAAGGAGATCCCCGCGCCGATCACCGAGCCGCCGACCGCCGCGACCAGGCCGAACTGGGAGCCGAAGAGGGCCCCGGAGGCCAGGTTCAGCAGGGGGCGCGGCACCAGGGCCGCGGTGCACACCCCGTACGCCGCGGCGAAGAGCAGGACGGCGGTGCCCACCGGGAGGCCCGGGGGCCAGCCCTCCGAGAGCAGGCGCTGGGGCTCGTACAGCACGACGCAGACGCCGGCCGCGAGGAGCAGCACGACGAGCAGCGAGAGCCGCGTCCACGGCGCGAGGAGGAGGGACATTCCGGGAGACTAACCGACCCCCCTGTCCCGGCGCCGTAATCTGGGCCTCATGCAGTCGAACGACCGGCGGCCTCCGCAGGTTCCGAGCAGCGGCCTCGCCGAGCTGCTGGTGGCACGGCTCACGGAGTCCTACGGCGCGGCGGCCGACCCGGAGCTGGCCGGGCCCATGGCCGCGTACATGAAGGACGTCTCGCCCTTCCTCGGGATCCCCACCCCGCTGCGCCGCGAGCTGTCCCGGGCCGTGACCAAAGACACCCCGAAACCGTACGAAGCGGACTGCGCGGCCGTCGCGCTGCGCTGCTGGGCGCTGCCGGAGCGTGAGTACCGCTACTTCGCTGTCGACTACCTGCGCCGGCACGTCTCCCGCTGCTCCTCCGGCTTCCTGCCCGTGGTGCGGCACCTGATCGTGACGGGCTCCTGGTGGGACACCGTCGACCTGCTCGCCGCGCACACGGTCGGCCCGCTCGTGGCGGCGGACCCGGCGCTGGTCCTCGTGATGGACGAGTGGATCGGGGACGAGGACCTGTGGGTGGCCCGCACGGCCCTGCTCCACCAGCTCCGGTACAAGTCCGCGACCGACACCGACCGGCTCTTCGCGTACTGCCGGCGGCAGAGCGGCCACCCCGACTTCTTCGTCCGCAAGGCCATCGGCTGGTGCCTGCGCGAGTACGCGAAGACGGACCCCGGCGCCGTACGCGCCTTCGTCACCGCCGAGCGGGAGTCCCTGTCCCCGCTCTCGGTCCGCGAGGCGCTGAAGAACACCGGCGGGGAGTAGGGCCGCAGCACCGGGGCGGGGCGCAGGGCCGGGACACGCCCGCGGGGCGCAGATCCGTACGGCCCCGGGGCAAGCCCCGACCGCCGCCGCGTAATTCACTGGCCCCGCAGTCCCGGCTCCGGCAGGATCGGGCCCATGTCCAGGCAGACCTTCCCCGAAGCACCGTCCGCAGTCGCGGACGCGCCGAAGGCTGCCGTCCCCGCACAGCTCGCCGCAGGCGCACCCGCATTCGGCGGCGCACGAAGCTGACCCTTCCCGGATCGTCCGGCGGACCCCGCAGGGGGAGGGTCGGTTCGCTCAGGGGGTCCCGTCACATCCAGCTCCGGACCACACGGGAAGACATCATGGCCAAGACGGCCTTCGTGCGCACCAAGCCGCACCTCAACATCGGCACCATGGGTCACGTCGACCACGGCAAGACCACACTGACCGCCGCCATCACCAAAGTCCTCGCCGAGCGCGGCGGCGCCTCCTTCGTGCCCTTCGACCGGATCGACCGGGCCCCCGAGGAGGCCCGGCGCGGCATCACCATCAACCTCACCCACGTCGAGTACGAGACCGACACCCGGCACTACGCCCACGTGGACATGCCCGGCCACGCCGACTACATCAAGAACATGGTCACCGGCGCGGCGCAGCTCGACGGGGCGATCCTCGTCGTCTCCGCCCTCGACGGGGTCATGCCGCAAACCGCCGAGCACGTGCTCCTCGCCCGGCAGGTCGGCGTCGACCACATCGTCGTCGCGCTGAACAAGGCCGACGCCGGGGACCCCGAGCTCACCGACCTGGTCGAGCTGGAGGTCCGCGAGCTGCTCACCGCCAACGGCTACGGCGGGGACGGCGCCCCCGTCGTACGGGTCTCCGGGCTCGGGGCGCTGGACGGCGACCCGCGCTGGACCGCGTCGATCGAGGCCCTGCTCGACGCCGTGGACACGTACGTGCCCACGCCCGTGCGGTACACCGGCGCGCCGTTCCTGATGCCGGTGGAGAACGTCCTCACCATCACCGGCCGCGGCACCGTCGTCACCGGCGCCGTCGAGCGCGGCACCGTGGCCATGGGCGACCGCGTCGCGCTGCTCGGCGGCGAGGGCGCGGCCGCGGAGTCCGTGGTCACCGGGCTGGAGACCTTCGGGAAGCCGATGGAGTCCGCCGAGGCCGGGGACAACGTCGCGCTGCTGCTGCGCGGGGTGCCCCGCGACGCGGTGCGCCGCGGGGACGTGGTGGCCGCACCCGGCAGCGTCGTACCGGGGCGCCGCTTCACGGCGCGGGTCTACCTGCTGTCCGCCCGGGAGGGCGGCCGCAGCACGCCCGTCGCCACCGGCTACCGGCCGCAGTTCTACCTCCGCACCGCCGACGTGGTGGGGAACGTGGACCTGGGCGGGGCGGGCGCGGCGAGGCCGGGGGACACGGTCACCATGACCGTCGAGCTCGGCCGGGACGTCCCGCTGGAGAGCGGGCTCGGCTTCGCGATCCGCGAGGGCGGGCGCACCGTCGGGGCCGGGACGGTGACCGAGGTCGGCTAGCGGGCCGGCAGCGGCCCGGCGGTACCCGCTGTGGTGGCGGTGGTCGGCTTGCGCCAGACTGCCGTCACCACAGGCATGCGGGGAGGGAGCGGTTCGTGAACGACGGCAGCGTGAGCGAAGGCGGCGGCGAAGGCAAGGGCACGGCCCTGGTGCTCGGCGGCGGCGGGCTGACCGGCGTCGGCTGGGAGGCCGGGATGCTCTACGGGCTCGCCCGCGCGGGCGTCGACCTGACCGGCGCCGACCTCGTCGTCGGGACCTCGGCCGGCTCGGTCGTCGGCGCGCAGCTCACCTCCGGACTGCTCACCCCGCAGGAGCTGTACGAGCGCCAGCTCGGCGACCCCGGCGGGGAGCTGCCCGCGAAGCTGGGGGCCTCCCTGATCGGGCGGTACGCCGTCGCGATGGTGCGTTCTCGCGACGCGAAGTCCTACCGGCGCCGGATAGGAGCCTTCGCGCTCGCCGCCGACACCGAGCCGGAGGCGGTGCGCCGCAAGGTGCTCGAAGCCCGGCTGGTGTCGCACGACTGGCCCGAGCGGCGCCTCGTCGTCGCCGCGGTGGACGCGCTGACCGGCGAACTCGCCGCCTTCGAGCGGGGGAGCGACGCCGGGCTGGTCGACGCCGTCTCGGCGAGCTGCGCCGTGCCCGGGGTGTGGCCGCCCGTGACGGTCGCGGGGCGGCGGTTCATCGACGGCGGGATCCGCTCCGCGACCAACGCCGACCTCGCGTCCGGCTACTCCCGCGTGGTGATCCTCGCGCCGATGGCCACGGGGGCCGGGCTGATCCCCTCGCCCGCGGCGCAGGCCGCGCGGCTGCGGGAGGCCGGGGCGAAGGTGCTGCTGATCACCCCGTCGCCGCAGGCCCGGAAGGTCTTCGGACGCAACGTACTGGACCCCGCGCGCCGCGATCCCGCCGCGCGGGCGGGGCTGGAGCAGGCCGCGGCGCACGTGGAGCAGGCGCGCGAGGTGTGGGCGGCCGCGGGGGCCTGACGTGGCCTGACGTGGCCTGACAATGGTGCGGTGAGTGACGAACAGATCCCGGTGATCCGGGACGTGGCCCAGGGCACCGCCAAACTGATGCCGGACATCGACCGGGAGCGGGCCTGGCTGCTCACCGTGGACGGGGCGCCGCAGTCCTACGTGGACCTCGACGATCCCGAACACCTGGAGTTCGAGTACGTACGCCGCCTCGCGCACGTCCTGGACTGCGTGGGCGAGCCGGGGGCCGCGCTGGACCTGCTGCACCTCGGCGGCGGCGCGCTGACCCTGCCCCGGTACGCGGCGGTGGGCCGGCCGGGGTCGCGGCAGGACGTGGTCGAGTTCGACGGCGGGCTCGTCGAACTGGTCGGCGAGTTCCTGCCGGTGCCGGCCGGGAGCGGGATCACGGTGCACGTCGCCGACGCGCGGGCCTGGCTGGCGGCGGCGCCGGACGCGAGCGCGGACGTGGTGGTGGGCGACGTCTTCGGGGGGTCCCGGGTGCCCGCTTCGCTGGCCTCGGTGGAGTACGCGCGGGAGGTGGCGCGGGTGCTGCGGCCCGGCGGGGTGTACGTGGCGAACCTCGCCGACGGGGCGCCGTTCGCGTTCCTGCGGGGGCAGCTCGCGAACTTCGGTGCGGTCTTCGGGGAGTTGGCGCTGATCGCGGAGCCGGGGGTGCTGCGGGGGCGGCGGTTCGGGAATGCGGTGCTGCTGGCTTCGCGGTGGGAGCTGCCGGTGGGGCCGCTTTCGCGGGTGTGTGCGGGGGATGCGTTTCCCGCGCGGGTGGAGAGCGGGGCGGCTCTTGCGCGGCTGATGCGGGGGGCGCTGCCGGTGGCCGACGCCGATGCGGTGGCTTCGCCCGAGCCGCCGGAGGGGGCGTTCAGCCTCGGCTGAGGTGCGCTGCCGCTGCGCGGGGCGGAGTCCCCTACCCGCCCTTCGCCCGTTCCCCGGGGCTCCGCCCCGGACCCCGCGCCTCAGACGCCGGCGGGGCTGAAAGGTCGCCTCAAACGCCGGCGGGGCTGGAGTTGGCGGGGCTGGAGTTGGCGGGGCTCGGTTTGGTGAGGTCCGGGGCTGTGCCGGGGGTGTGCACGGCGTGGGGTTTGCGGGTCATGCGGCGGACGTCCGGGACCAGGAGGACGGCTGCCGTCACCACGATCACCAGGGCCGCGCAGCCCCAGAGGGCGGAGGTGCGGCCGATCGCCGATTCGACCGGGCCGGCCACCGCCGTGGCCAGCGGGAGCATCGAGAGCGAGCCGAACCAGTCGTAGGCGGAGACGCGGGAGAACTTCTCCTCCGGGATCTCCTGGTGCATCGTCGTCATCCAGCTCACGCCGAACACCTCGATGGCCACTCCGCTCACGAACATCACCGCGCACAGCCCCCACACCGGCAGCGGCACCGCCAGCCCTGCCGAGGGGAGCGCCAGCGGGAACACGCACAGGGTGCCGGCCAGCAGCAGGCGGCGCGGTTTCCAGAACATCATCAGGACGGCCCCGCCGATGGTGCCGAGGCCGAAGAAGGCCAGGGCCACGCCCCAGGGAGCCGCCCCGCCCAGTCGCTCCAGGGCGACCAGGGGCCCGTAGACCGCCTCGGCGGCGCCGACGACGGCCATGACGACGGCGAACTGGAGCACGATGCTCCACAGCCAGGGGCGGCTCCTGAACTCCACCCAGCCCTCGCGCAGATCGGTCAGCAGGCCGCCGCCGGGAGCACGCTCGGCGATGTGGCCGACGTCGAGGAAGGCCCGTAGCGCTCCGGCGACGGCGAAGGCGGCCGCGTCCACGGCGAGCACCCAGCCGGGGCCCAGCAGGGCGACCATCGCTCCGCCGAGGGCCGCTCCGCCGACGCCGGCGCCGTTCATCGCCATCCGGAAGACGGCGAAGGCGCGGGTGGCCTGGGGGCCGGAGACGCTGGCCATGAGCATGCCCTCGGCGGCCGGGTTGAAGAAGGCCGTACCGGTGCCGCACAGCGCCGTGAGCAGCATCATCTGCCACAGCTTCGGATCGCCGGCCAGGACGAGGACGGCGAAGACGGCCTGCGAGAGGCAGTTGAGGGCGTTGGCCGCGACCATGACGCGGTGGCGGGGGATCCGGTCGGCGACGGCTCCGCCGATGAGGAGGAAGAGGACGAGCGGCAGGGTACGGGCGGCGGCCACCAGGCCGACGTCGCCGGCGGAGCCGCCCGCCTGGATGACCGCGAAGGCGGTCGCGATGAGCGCTCCGTGGCTCCCGAGGTTCGTGATGACCGCGGCACCCGTCAGCAGGGTGTAGTTGCGGCCCGCCCACTCCGGCACGCGGCGGGAGCCGCCGGGGGAGGGGGAGGAGGACTGGGAGGAGGGAGGAGAGCTCACCTCCGGACTATCCCGGTCCCGGGCCGGGAAACCAAACGGGTTTCCGGCCCGGGAGGCAGGGCGGGGGAGGTCAGTCCGTGTGGAGGCGGACGCTGCTCAGGATCTTCTCGTAGGTCTCCTTGCTCACTTCGCCCGGTACGCCGGCGACGCCGTAGAGGACCCAGCTGGCGATGTCACCCTTGGCGGTCGTGAAGCTGAAGGCGACGGACTTGCCGTCCGTGGCGCACTTGTTCTCCTTGGGCAGACCGCTGACGCTCGCGGTCGCCATGTGGCCCTTGAGGCCGGAGGAGGTCGTGTACTCCTTCGCCGCGACGATCTTGGTGGTCCCCTTCGGGCCCTTCTGCGCGTACGCGGAGAAGGCCCAGTTGCCGGCCTCGTTGTAGGCGGCCTCGGCGGTGTCCTTCGCGCCCATGCCGCCCTTGGTGCCGATGCCCGCCAGCTCGGTCGACTCCTCCTTGCCGTCCTTGTCGGCGTCGACCTTGCACCAGTCCTCCTTGAGGATGGCGGGCGCCCCCATCATGACCAGGGGCGTGCCGTCCTTCTTGGCGTGGTCCTCGAAGCCGATGGACAGGCCCGAGGACTTCACCTCCCAGTCCGGCGGGACGTCGAAGGCGGTGCCGTGCTTCGGGTTGATGACGACCTTCCAGCCGGGGATGACCGGCTTGGCGTCGGCGCCGCCGCGCGGGTTGGCGCTGGAGGCTCCCGGGGAGGGCGCGGCGGAGGAGGCCGGGGCGGAGGGGGAGGAACTCGGCTTGCCGTCCGCCAGGTCGGCGCCCTTGTCGTCCCGGGTCAGGACGAACGCCCCCGTGGCGGCGGCCGCCACGACGACGGCCGAGGCCGCGACGATGGCCACGGTCCGGGTCGAGAACGGGCTCCCGCCGCGCGGGGGCGGGGGCGGCGGCGTGCCGCCCCACTGGGGTACGGGAACGGTCGGGGGCTGCTGACCCCACCCCTGGGGGGCGGGGGGCTGCTGCGGGTACCCGTAGCCGGGCTGCTGCTGCTCCCCGTACGCCGCCGTGGGCGGCTGCTGCTGGTACGGGTTCGGCGTTCCCGGCTGCTGCTGGTACGGGTTCTGGTGCGCGTCCTGGGGGTTGGGTTCGCCCCCGGGCGGCTGCTGCTGTCCTGGCCACATGGCCGGTAACGATAGTGGGAGCGCGGAGCGGGAGCCACGGCCGCCCCCGTACAGGTCTGGTCAATGCTGCTTACTCGCGGGTAACATCGCGTCCCATGAGCGCTGAACAGATGAACGTGGGCGAACTGCTCGCCGCGACCGTGCCGATGGCCAAGACCCTGAACCTCCAGTTCCTGGAGACCACCCCCGAGCGTGCCGTCGTCCGCCTCCCGGACCAGCCCGACTTCCACAACCACCTCGGGGGCCCGCACGCCGGCGCCATGTTCACCCTCGCCGAGTCCGCGAGCGGCGCGATCGTCCTGGCCGCCTTCGGCGACCAGCTCTCGCGCGCCGTGCCGCTCGCGGTGAGCGCGGAGATCGGCTACAAGAAGCTCGCCAAGGGCGTCGTGACGGCCACCGCCACCCTCGGCCGCCCGGCCGCGGAGGTCGTGGCCGAACTCGACGCGGGCGGCCGCCCCGAGTTCCCCGTCACCATCGCCATCCAGCGCGAGGACGAGGCCGTGACCGGCGAGATGACGGTCGTCTGGACGCTGCGCCCCAACGCCTGACCCCGCTAGAGTCCCTCCTCCGACGACGGATGGAGGGGTCCCGTGCCGGGCCGAGCCAAGATCAGCATCAGCCTCGACGCCGAGCTCGTGGTGGAGGTGATGGTCCTCGCCGGGATCGGGTCGCCCCAGGACGCGGTCGAGGCCGTCGTACGGGACTACATCGAGCGCGGCCACCGCGCCGAGGCACGGGTCCAGCTCCAGGACGAGCCCCGGCGCGAGGCCGACCTCGGACAGCAGCCGCCGCAGGGCTGACCCCGGGCGTGTGGCCGTCGTGGGGTTGACCCCGGGCGTGTGGCCGCCGTGGGGTCGGCCCCGGGTGAACAGGTGCCGCGGGACCGGCCTGGTGCGGCGGGCGTCGCATGGTCGACCTCGGCGGGCGGCCGCCGCAGGGCTGAACATCGGGGTCGTGGTGGCGCGCCTGAGGCGGGCCCGTGCCGCGGGCGGCGCACAGTGGGCGGCGGGAGCGGTCCGGCGCGGGTCGCTCCCGCACCCGACGCCGATGCCCACGCCGCAGGGAGCGCCCATGAGCGAGGCCGTGTCCAGACGTCGTGCGCTGCGCCTCCTCGGGGCGGTGGGCGCCGCCCTCGGCGCGGCCGGCTGCGTACCGGCGCCGCCGCCCGGCGCGCAGCAGCGTAGGACCTCCGCGGGCGCGGGCAACCCCGCCGCCGCGCCCGCGGCCGGCAGCGCCGCCCGGATCGACGCCCTGCTGGAGCGGCTCACCCTGGAGGAGAAGACCGTCCTGCTGCACGGCGGCCCGGACCCGGAGCCGCTCGGCCAGGCCGGCTACGTGCCGGGCATCCCGCGCCTCGGCATCCCGGCGCTCCGCCTCGCCGACGGCCCGGCCGGGGTCCGCGTCGCCCGGCCCGCCACCGCGCTGCCCGCGCCGGTCCT
This sequence comes from Streptomyces sp. TBY4, assembly GCF_024213195.1. GTDB lineage: Bacteria > Actinomycetota > Actinomycetes > Streptomycetales > Streptomycetaceae > Streptomyces. The sequence continues at coordinate 23,940 of NZ_JANAVF010000020.1, forward strand.
GCTCGCCTCCGCCTTCGACCCGGCGCTCGCCCGCGCCTACGGGCGGGTCATCGGCCGCGAGGGCCGCGCGCTCGGCGTCGACGTGCTCCTCTCCCCGATGGCCAACCTCATCCGCACCCCGTACGCGGGACGGAACTTCGAGACCTTCTCGGAGGACCCGAAGCTGACGGCCGACCTGGTCGCCGAGGTCGTCCGGGGCATCCAGGACGAGGGCCTGATCGCCACCGTCAAGCACTTCGCGCTCAACAACCAGGAGAAGGGCCGCGACACCGTCGACGTGATCGCCGCCGAACGGACCCTCCACGAGACGGAGCTACGGGGCTTCGAAGCGGCCGTGGCCGCCGGGGCCGGCGCCGTGATGGGCGCCTACAACAAGGTCAACGGGGTCTACGCCTGCGAGAGCAGGCCGCTCCTCGACGAACTGCTCCGCGGCCGCTGGGGGTTCGACGGCTGGGTGATGTCGGACTGGGACGCCACCCACAGCACCGTCGCCTCGATCGGCGCCGGCCTCGACATGGAGATGCCCGCGGGCACCCACTACGGCGCCCCCCTGCGCGAGGCTGTGCGCGGCGGCTCCGTCCACGAGGACACCGTCGACCTCGCCGTACGCCGGATCCTCACCACCATGGACCGCTTCGGACTGCTCACCGGGAACTCCGCCGGGCACCCCGCCGCGCGGCCCGCCCGGGACGCCGCCGCGGGGGCCCGTACCGCACGGCAGATCGCCACCGCCGGGGCCGTCCTGCTGCGCAACGAGCGGGGCACGCTGCCGCTGGCGGGCCCCGCCGCCCGTTCCGTCGCCGTGATCGGACCCACCGGGCGGACCCCCTTCGTCGGCGGTGGCGGCAGTGCCCATGTGGTGCCGGACGCGGCCGCAGCCCCCCTCGACGAGATCCGGCGGCGGGCCGGCAGCGGCTCCACCGTGGTCTACGCCCTCGGCGAGGACATCTACGGGCGCCCGCTCCCGGCGGACCTGCTGCCGTCCGCCCCCGGGCTCGACGACCGGGCGGTGGCCCCCGGGCGCACCTGGGGCTACGAGGGCAGCTTCCGGCTGGCCGCCGACGACGAGTGGACCCTGCTCGTCCACTACACCGGGAAGCGGCCGTCCGTCCGGCTCGACGGGGAGGAGCTCTTCCCCGTACGGCAGGGCGTGGCCGAGCAGTTCGCCGGCGGCCTGCTCGGCCACGCGCCCGACGGCCGTACCGTGCGCCGCCGCACGCTCGCCCTCAAGGCGGGCGAACACCGCCTCGCCGTCTTCGCCGAAGGCGGGCCGAAGGGGCAGCGGCTGCGGCTGCGGCACACCACGAAGGCCACCCGGGCCGCCGACCTCGCCGAGGCCGTCAAGGCCGCCAAGGCGGCCCGCAGCGTGGTGCTGTTCGCCTACGAGGACGCCACCGAGGGCAGCGACCGCACCTCCCTCGGACTCCCCGGCGGACAGGCGGCGCTGATCGAGGCGGTCGCCGCCGCCAACCCGCGCACCACGGTGGTGCTCAACACCTCCGCCGGTACGACCATGCCCTGGCTCCCGCGCACCGGAGCGGTCCTCCAGATGTACTACCCGGGCCAGGAAGGCGCGGCCGCCACCGCCGACGTGCTCTTCGGCGACGCGGAGCCGGGCGGCCGCCTCACCCAGACCTTCCCGGCCGACGAGCGGGCGACCCCGGTCGGCGGGGACCCGATGCGCTACCCGGGGGTGGGCGGGCGGCAGGAGTACGCCGAGGGGGTGCACGTGGGCCACCGCTGGTACGACCAGCAGCGGGTGGCTCCGCTGTTCCCCTTCGGGCACGGGCTCTCGTACACCACTTGGGCCTACGAGAAACTGGCGGTCCGGCCGGGCGGCTCGCACGGGAAACGGAGCGGGCTTCGGGTGGAGTTCACCGTCCGCAACACCGGACGCCGTACGGGCACCGAGGTGGCGCAGGTCTACGTAGGACCCTCCCCGGACCTGAAGCTGGACCAGCCGGTCCGGGCGCTGGCCGGGTACCGGCGCCTGACCCTCGCACCCGGCGAGGCGCGGCGGATCGTCCTGGACATCGACGCGCGCACGCTGTCCTCCTGGGATCCGGAGCGGGACGCGTGGGTGGTGGGCACCGGCCGGCGCGAGGTGTTCGCGGGGCGCTCCTCGCGGGAACTGCCTCTGAGGGCAAAGGCTGTGGTGGGGACCGGATAGGCTGCCCGTTCGGTCCGCCACAGGGGGCGGGCCGGGGGGACAACTCGGGAGGACGTACCGGTGCACATCCAGGAATGGCTGGAGACGATTCCGGCGGTCAGCATCTACCTCCTGGTGGGGCTCGTCATCGGACTGGAAAGCCTCGGCATCCCGCTGCCGGGGGAGATCGTCCTGGTCAGCTCCGCGCTACTGGCCTCGCAGCAGGGGCACATCGACCCCGTGGTGCTGGGCATCTGCGCGACCACCGGGGCGATCGTGGGCGACTCGATCGGCTACGCCATCGGGCGCAGGGGCGGCAAGCCGATGCTGGAGCGGCTGGGCCGGCGCTTCCCCAAGCACTTCGGGCCGGACCAAGTGGCCATGGCGGAGCGCTCCTTCGACAAGTGGGGCATGTGGGCCGTCTTCTTCGGACGGTTCGTGGCGCTGCTGCGCATCTTCGCGGGGCCCCTGGCGGGCGTCCTGCACATGCCCTACTGGCGGTTCCTCGTGGCGAACGTCCTCGGCGGGATCCTGTGGGCGGGCGGTACGACGGCCGTCATCTACTCGATCGGGATCGTCGCCGAGCCGTGGCTGAAGGGGTTCTCGTGGGTGGCCCTCGCCCTGGCCCTCGTCTGCGGGCTCGCGATGACGGTGGTGGTGCGCGGCCGGATGAAGAAGGCGGCCGCGGCGGCGCGGGCCGAGGCGGGTACCGATGCGGCGGCGGACGCTGCCGCGGTGCCGGTGCCGGGGCAGGCTTCGACCGCTTCGACCGTGCACACCGACTGAGAGGCCCGGCACCGACGCGTGCCGGGCCGTAGCGCCCGTTACGCCTCCGGGGCCACCGAGGCGCGGTGCTGCTCGGCCAGCTCGTTGTACATGAGGGCGTTGACCTTGATGCCCTCCCGCTCCTCCGCAGTGAGCTCGCGCCGCACCTTCGCCGGGACCCCCGCGACCAGCGAACCGGGCGGGACGATCATGCCCTGCGGGACCAGCGCCTGGGCCGCCACCAGCGAACCGGCGCCGATCACCGCACCGTTGAGGACCGTCGCGCCCATCCCGATCAGGCAGTCGTCCTCGACGGTGCAGCCGTGCACGACGGCGTTGTGGCCGATGGAGACGCGCTCGCCGATGGAGACCGGGAAACCGGGGTCCACGTGCACGGTGCAGTTGTCCTGCACGTTGCTGTCGGCGCCGAGCGTGATCGGACCGCAGTCCGCGCGGAGCACCGCCGAGTACCAGATGCTCACGCCCGCGCCGAGGCGCACGTCCCCGACCACGACGGAGGTGGGAGCGGTGAACGCCGTCGGGTCGATCTCGGGGTTCTTCCCGCCGACACCCGCCACGAGTGCCTGGGCCGCCTGCTGCGTCATGTGTTCTCTTCCTCTTCCGGTACGACGTGTCGCGCTACCGGAACCGTAGGCCACGCCGCCCGCACCCCCGGGGATGGGGTGAAGATCACGGCGCGGCCCGGGCCGCCGGCGCGCTACGGTGACCCGGTGGCGAAGAACCAGAACACGTTCTCTTCTCTGACGGCCCTGCGCCGCCGGCTGGCCGGGCGCGCGGTCCACGCGGGCTGGCGCTGGATGCAGCGGGCCGGAGCGGTCACCGCCCAGACCCCCGGAGGGCTGCGCTTCGGCGCGATCGGGCACGGCACCCGGCTCGCCTTCCCGCAGGGCACGGTCTTCGGCGCCCCCTGGATCAGGCTGGGCGACCACTGCATCATCGGGGAACAGGTCACGCTCACCGCTGGGATGATGCCGGACCTCGACCTCGGCGCCGAACCGGTCCTGGTCCTCGGCAACGGCGTGGTCATCGGCCGGGACAGCCACGTCATTGCCGACACCCGGATCACCATCGGCAACGACACCTTCTGCGGCCCCGGGGTGTACATCACCTCCACCAACCACAGCTACGACGATCCGCACGAGCCCATCGGCAAGCAGTGGCCGCGCAGCGCCCCGGTGGAGATCGGCCCGGGCTGCTGGCTGGGGACCGGGGCGGTGATCCTTCCCGGGGCGCGGCTGGGCCGCAACGTGGTGGTGGCGGCGGGGGCCGTCGTACGGGGCGAAGTGCCGGACCACGCCGTGGTGGCGGGTGCGCCGGCCCGCATAGTCCGCCGCTGGGACCCCGAGACGGGCTGGCAGCCCCCGCTGCGCACCCCGGCCCCCGTCCCGATCCCCGACGGCGTCACCCCGGAGCAGCTGCGCGCACTGACGGAGCTGACGGAACCGGAGTGAACGCGACGCCTCCCGCCCGGCCGGCGGGCAGCGGGTGGTGGGCGCGGCAGTGGATCAGGGGCAGGTTTCCTCGAGTTTGACCGTGTTGAACACGATCTTCGTGCTGGTGGCGGCCCGTGTGCCTGCGGCGGGCGCCTGCGAGCAGACCGTCCAGTTCCGGTCGAGGACCTGCATGCGGCTCTGACCGAGGGCGTCGGTGGAGCCGAGGAGGAAGAACCCCGCGGCCTGCGCGTTGTCCTGGGCGGCCTAGCCCGCCGCCAGGAGGACCGTGCCGGCCAGGGCCAGGCCCGCTCCCGCTGCCTGGACGGGGCGCAGGCGCTCCTTGAGGACGGCGAAGGCGGCCAGAGCGGTGATGACCGGGTAGAGGGAGGAGAGCACGGCGGCGGTGGTGACCGGGCCGTGCTGGGCGGCGAGGGAGTAGGTGCCGTTCGCCGTGACGTCGGCGAGGCCGACGAAGGCGAGCGGCGGCAGCAGCCCCCACAGGATCCGCGGCCCGCCCGTACCCGCCGGGAGGGCCGGGATCCCGCGCCCGGCCCGCACCCACAGGGCGGCGCCGCCGACGGCGACGTTGGTGACGCGCTGGACGAACAGGGCGAGGAACAGGCCGGGCACGGTGGAGGAGGCGGGGGCGATCAGGGCCATCACCGCTCCGAAGCCGAAGGCCGCGACGAGGGTGAGGACGACGGCCTGCCGCTGTACGGGAGCGCCGCGCAGCTCGGGCCCGCCCGCGAGGACGATGCCCACGACGGCCACCGCGATCCCCGCGAGCTGGGCGGCGCCGGGCCGCTCGCCCAGGAGCAGCCCGGCGGCCATCGGCACCACGACGCCGAGGGACCCGAGCGGGGAGACCACGCCCATGGGGCCGAGGGCGAGCGCCTTGTAGAAGCTGAGCATCGCGACCGGCCCCACCAGCCCCGCCCCCACCGCGAACCAGAGCTGCGGCCCGGCCTCCCGCCAGGCACCGGTTCCCAGGACCACGGAGCCCAGTACGAGGACGGTGAGGACCTGGGAGGCCACCACCACCGTGAGGGCCGGTATCCGACGGGTCAGCAGCCCTCCGCCGAAGTCGGCGAGGCCCCACAGGACGGCGGTGGCCAGAGCGAACAGGGCGGTCATGACAGGCCTCGCAGTACAGTGCGTTGAACGGTGGAGTACAGCGCACGATAGTTCAGTGCAGTGAACTCTGTCATTCAAAATCTTGTACTGAGTGGATGGAGTGGACGGAACGGTGTCGGATCTCGAACAGCTCACCCAGGCGCTCGGCCGCAACCTCAGGCACTGGCGCGGGGAGCGCGGGTTCACCCTGGAGGCCCTCTCCGCCCGTGCGGGAGTGAGCCGCGGCATGATCATCCAGATCGAGCAGGCCCGCACGAACCCCAGTGTCGGCACGACCGTCAAACTGGCCGACGCGCTCGGAGTCAGCATCACCACCCTGCTCGACCACGACCGCGGTCCGAAGGTGCGGGTGGTCCTGCCGGGCCAGGGGGTGCGGATGTGGTCCACGGAGGGCGGCAGCGGCGCGAGCATGCTGCTCGGCGACGACCGGCGCGGGCCGGTCGAGATGTGGACCTACCGCCTCGAGCCCGGCGAGGGCACCGCCTCGGACCCGCATCCGCCGGGCACCTTCGAGATGCTGCACGTCACGGTGGGGGAGCTGACGCTGGTGATCGCCGACGAGACGTACGTCGTACCGGCCGGCGGAGCCGTCTCCTTCGAGGCGGACGCCCCGCACGCCTACCGCAACGAGGGGCCGGGCCCGATGGAGATGACGATGGCGGTCTCCATCCCGCCGGTGACCTCCCACGGGTGACCGGTGCGCGGGGTTGTCGGATATCGGGACGGTCAGCGCGCGCCGGCGGCCCTGAGGCCTGCGCCTCGGCCGGTCGCGCCCAGGACGGGGTGCGTCGCGATCAGGTCCCGGCAGACGGCCAGTACGTTGCGGCGGTCGGCCGTGATCCAGTCCCGGTCCATCGCCCAGCCCCGCAGCACCGGGTCCGGTTCGAAGGCGACGGCCAGCCCGACCTGCTCGAACACCTCGGCGTCGGAGGGGGAGTTCCCTATGGCGAAGGAGCTCCGGCGGTCCACGGGGCTTCCCTTGGTCGCCGTACGCAGGGCCGCGCGCTTGCCGCCGGGCAGCGCCGGCGTGCTGGTGAGCGCACCGGTGCAGCGGCCGCGCCGGAACTCCGCCCGCATGCCGTGAGCTTCGCCTATGCCCAGCTCCGCCGCCGCACGCCGGACGATCTCGTACGGGCTTCCGGAGATCAGTACGGTCCGCAGCCCGGCCGAGTGCAGGAGCCGCACGAGCTCGTCGGCGAAGGGCAGGATCCTCTTCCGGGCCGCCGGCCAGGCGGCTGCGGCGGCCCGCTCCACCTCGGTCCGCTCGGCGCCTTCGAGGGCCCGCGCGAGGTGCGCGTAGGCGGCGGCCGCGGAGGAGGAGTGGGCCGCGGTGCCCCCGTGGTAGCCGGCCATCGCGCCGAGCGCCGCCCGCCCGGCCACCGGATCGCCGACGCCGCCGGCGATGAGGGACTCCACGAAGGGGAGGGCCACCGAGCCCTCCGCGAGCGTGCCGTCGAGGTCGAGCACGGCGATCCGGGCGTGGCTGCGAGCGGGACTCTGGGCATGGCTGATCACGGTGGGACTCCCTGGTCGGGGCCGGTCTGAGGTGCGCGGCAGACCCCGACGGGGGAGGCGCGGTCTCAAGTATTCGTACCGTTTGTCCGGTTTGGATACCCGAGTCGCGTTGAAAGGGTTGAAGGCGCAGCGGCCCCCGGATCCCTCGGATCCTTCAGATCCCTCAGAGGGCGGGGATCTCGATCGCCGGGCAGCGGTCCATGACCATGTCCACTCCGGCCGCACGAGTACGGTCGAAGGCGGCCTCGTCGACCACGTTCAACTGGAACCAGACGGCCTCCGCCCCCTTCGCGACGGCCTCGTCGGCGACCGTGCCGGCCAGCGCGCTGTTCACGAAGACGTCCACCACGTCCACCTTGAACGGGATCGCCTCCAGCGAGGGATAACCCTGCTCGCCGTGAACCGTCTCGGCCTTGGGGTGCACGGGAACCACGCGCTTGCCGTACCGCTGCAGCACCTCGGCCACGCGGTACGCGGCCCGCTCCTGATTGTTGGACAGCCCCACCACGGCCCAGGTGTCCCCGAGCTCGGTGAGGATCTTGCGGATGGTTGCCGGATCGCCGTACACGCGCGCCGCCTCCTGCTGCTGGTACTGGTAAACGTCCTGGTCCAGCTGCCCCTGCCCACTGACAGCCACCAGCCCCTTCAACGAAGAACACCTCCGCCGGATTCCCTGCACCCACCTCGGAAGCCCTCAGGCTCCTCGCTGGTCAAGCCGCGGCCGTCGGCCCGCGCTGTGTAGCCTGTCGTTCGATCTGTGCGAACGGGATGAGGGGGCTGCCGGTGCATGCCGAAGGAGTGCATGCCGCGATCCAGCTTCCCGAAGGATCTTGGTGGGACTGGGACGTGGTCTCCTGGGGGCGTGGACAGCTCAAGCTCGCCGCCGACCACGACCTGACCTACCACCACGGCCTGGAACTGGTCTTCGGCGATCCGGTCTTCGTCAGTTGTCCGTCCGCGTTCCACGACCCGGTCTTCCGGGCCCCGTCACCCGGCGAACTCCTGAAGGTCACGCGTGAACTCGGCGAGGAGCCGCCCCTCGTGGTCGCCTTCGAGGCCGACGCGGGCGGGCAGGGGCCCGTTTCATGCCTTATCGCCGCGGGGCGGCTCGACATGGTCCAGGAGACGGTCCTGCGGTACTGGCGCGAGGACGCGGGCCCCGACCAGCGCTTCGCTCCCTGGGTGAGCTCGCCTGACCAGTAGCGGCTTCAGGTTGGTTGGCGCGGCCGAGGGCGGTGGACGCCACCGCGTCGTGCGGCTGAAGAAGGCCTCCGGGAACCCAGGGCCGAGTCGTTTCGCGCCGTGAAAGCATCGGGGGATGATCAACGATGAGGGCCTCGCGGGAAGACGCCTGCTGCGGGACGGGCACACGACGGTCGTGGGCGACCTGCCCGACTTCCCCATGACCCGGTTCATCGGCCAGTAGATCCTTTCGGTCCGAGAGATCCGCTACCGGCACGGCACCTGCGACGCCGCCGTCGGCATCACCGCCCGGTTTCCCGGCGGGGCCGTCCGCGTCCTCGACCTCGCGGACGAGATCGTCGTGGCACATGACCGGCACCTGGGTCAGGTCGAGGCGCATCTCCATGAGGTCGCGATGCCCGCGAGCCAGGGTGCCTCGCCGTGAGGCGGAGCGCCCGCCGCGAACGGTCGAGCTCCGAACCGGCTCAAATCCCCACCGCCCGGCCCCGGAGCAGGCCTAGCCTCCCGGCATGAACCCCACCCTGCACCTGCACCTCGTAGCCGCCGCCCCCGCCGACACGGAACCCAACCCGTACGTCTACGAACTGGCCGACCGGGCGAAGGCAGCCGCGGACGCGGCCTACGCGATGCGGCACGCGCACGACGCGGCAGACCTGTCGGAGCGGCGGGAGTCGGCGCGGCAGGCCGCCGAGGATCTGGTGGACGCGGCGGCCTCCCTCTTCGCCTGAGGCCGGTGACGCGGCTCCGGGGCGGGCGGGCCGTCCTCGGCCACGGCTTAGGGTGGACGGGTGAAGGCAGACCAGTACGTGACGGTGGCCCGTGAGGGTGTGCACGAGTCCGAGATCAACCGCTCGCGGTTCCTGTGCGCGCTCGCGCCCGCGGCGACCGAGCGGGAGGCGCAGGAGTTCGTCGCCCGGATCCGCAAGGAGCACCCCACCGCCTCGCACAACTGCTACGCCTACGTGATCGGCGCCGACGCCTCCGTGCAGAAGGCCAGCGACGACGGGGAGCCCGGCGGCACCGCCGGGGTGCCGATGCTGCAGATGCTCACGCGCCGGGACATCCGCTACGCCGTCGCCGTCGTCACCCGGTACTACGGGGGCGTGAAGCTCGGCGCCGGAGGGCTCATCCGCGCCTACGGCGGAGTCGTCGGAGAGGCGCTCGACGCGCTCGGCACGATCACCCGGCACCGGTACCGGCTGGTCACCGTCACGGTCGACCACCAGCGGGCCGGCAAGACCGAGAACGACCTCCGCTCCACCGGCAGGACCGTGCTCGACGTGCGCTACGGGGCCGCCGTGGAGATCGAGGTCGCCCTGCCCGAGGCCGACCTGCCCGCCTTCGAGGCCTGGCTCGCCGACAGCACCGCGGGCAGCGCCACCCTCACCCCGGGCGGGGAGACGTACGCAGCCTGAGGCGTCCGGAGGAAATGATCTTGAGGTCGCCGGGCAGTCCGTGGCAGGCTCGGGCCGCATGATCGACGAGTTCGCGAAGGACAGCCTGCACCAGAGACTGCGGCGGGACCGTGAGGCGCTCCTCTGGAAGCTCGACGGGTTGTCCGAATACGACGCCCGCCGGCCTCTGACGGCGACCGGGACCAACCTCCTCGGCCTGGTTAAGCACGTGGCCACGGTCGAGGCCAGGTACCTCGGTGAGGTCCTCGGCCGGCCTTCCCCGGAGCCGCTGTGCCGGTGGCAGGACTCCGACGGCAGCGATCAATGGGCGGCCGAGCACGAGACGCGCGAGCAGATCGTGGGGTTCTACCGGCGCACGTGGGAGCACTCGGACGCGACGATCGGCGCACTCGCCCTCGACGCCCCCGGCCGCGTGCCCTGGTGGCCGGAGCCTCATGCCGACACCAACCTGTTCGCCGTCCTGGTCCATGTCCTCGGAGAGACCGTCCGGCATGCCGGGCAGGCCGACATCCTGCGCGAGGGTGTGGACGGCCGGACCGGGATGCGCGCCGAACACGAGCAGCCGGTCGACGAGGAAGCCCGGGCGGCCCACTTCGCGAAGGTCGAGCAGGCCGCCAGGGCGGCCGTCCGTATTGACGAGGTCCGTGGTGGTTCAGGGGGCGGCATGCGTTAGCGTGGCACGGGGGCGACTGCGGCCCCGTGCCGGGTCGTGTTGGTCTCAGAGGGGCAGTAGGGGTAAACGTGCAGGTCAGGGCGATTTCGTGAAGTTCCTGCACACCTCCGACTGGCATCTGGGCCGGAGCTTTCACCGGGTGAACCTGCTCGGCGCCCAGGCCGCCTTCATCGATCACCTCGTCGAGACCGTCCGCGAGCACGAGGTCGACGCCGTGCTCGTCGCCGGTGACGTGTACGACCGGGCCGTGCCCCCGCTGCCCGCCGTGGAGCTGTACGACCGGGCCCTGCACCGGCTCGCCGAGCTCGGCGTGCCCACCGTGATGATCTCCGGGAACCACGACTCCGCCCGCCGCCTCGGGGTCGGGGCCGGGCTGATCGGGCGGGCCGGGATCCACCTCAGGACCGACCCCGCCGGGTGTGCGGACCCCGTGGTGCTGACCGACGTACACGGTGACGTGGCGCTGTACGGACTGCCGTACCTGGAGCCCGCGCTGGTGCGGGACCAGTTCGGTGCCGGGAAGGTGAGCCACGAGGCCGTCCTCGGCGCGGCCATGGACCGGATCCGGGCCGATCTGGCCGGGCGGGCGCCCGGGACCCGGTCGGTTGTCCTCGCGCACGCCTTCGTCACCGGCGGGCAGGCCAGCGACAGCGAGCGCGACATCACCGTCGGCGGGGTCGAGGCCGTGCCGGCCTCCGTTTTCGACGGTGTCGACTACGCTGCCCTCGGCCACCTCCACGGCTGCCAGACGATCAACGAGCGGGTCCGGTACTCCGGTTCCCCGCTGGCCTACTCCTTCTCCGAAGCCGACCACCGCAAGAGTGTGTGGGTCGTCGAGCTGGGTGCGGGCGGGGAGATCGTGAGTGCCGAACGCGTCGGCACCCCCGTGCCGCGCGGCCTCGCCCGGGTCCGCGGACCGCTGGAGGAGCTGCTCTCCGAGGACGCGTACGCCCGGTACGAGGACTGCTGGCTGGAGGCCACCCTCACCGACGCCGTCCGGCCCGAGGACCCCATGGCCCGGCTCGCCGCACGGTTCCCCCATGTCCTGAGCCTCGCCTTCGACCCCGAGGGGCGCGCCGAGGACGGCGGCGGCTCCTACGCGCAGCGGCTCAGGGGCCGCAGCGACCGGGAGATCGCCGAGGACTTCGTCGCCCACGTGCGCGGGGGCGGCGGTTTCTCCGACGAGGCCGAACGGGAGGTGCTCCAGGGCGCCTTCGACGAGGTACGGGCCGAGGACAGCCGGCAGGAGACCCACCGATGAGGCTGCACCGGCTCCGCATCACCGCCTTCGGGCCCTTCGCCGAACCCCAGGAGATCGACTTCGACGCCCTCTCCGGCGCCGGGATCTTCCTGCTGCACGGTCCCACCGGCGCGGGCAAGACCTCCGTCCTGGACGCCGTCTGCTACGCCCTCTACGGGTCGGTCCCCGGCTCCCGTCAGGCGCCGGGCACCAGTCTGCGCAGCGACCACGCGGCCTCGGGCACCCCGACGGAGATCACCCTCGAACTCACCGCGGGCGGCCGCCGCCTGGAGATCACCCGGCGCCCCGAACAGGACCGGCCCAAGAAGCGCGGCACCGGGACGACCAAGGACAAGGCGCAGAGCTGGCTGCGGGAGTTCGACGGGGAGGGCTGGAGCGCCCTCAGCCGGTCCCATCAGGAGATCGGCGAGGAGATCGAGCAGCTGCTCGGCATGAGCCGCGAGCAGTTCTGCCAGGTCGTGCTGCTGCCGCAGGGGGAGTTCGCGCGCTTCCTGCGGGCCGACGAGGCGGCGCGCGGGCGGCTGCTGGGACGGCTCTTCGACACCCGGCGCTTCGCCGCCGTCGAAACCCTGCTGGGTGAGCGCCGCCGGGCCGCCGAGGCCAAGGTCCGCGCCGGTGACGAACAGGTGCTGCACACCGCCCAGCGGCTCGCCCAGGCCGCCGGGGACGCCGCCGACCTGCGCGCCTGGCCGCTGCCCCGGCACCAGCCGGGCGACCCCGGGCTGTCCGGGGCGATCCGCGCCTGGGCCGCCGTCGCGCGCTGCTCCGCCCGGGAGCGGCTCACCGTCGCCGAGTACGCGCTCGCCGCCGTCGAGGGCCGCCACGCCGCCGCCCGGCGGGCCGCCGAGGAGGCGCGGGAGCTCGACCGGCTCCAGCACAGGCACGCCGAGACCACCCGACGGGCGGCCCTGCTCGCCGAGGCCGGTCCGGAGCGGGACCGGGTGGCCGGCCTGCTCGACCGGGCCCGGCGCGGGGCCCTCGTCGCCCCCGCCCTGGAGCTGCGCGGAGCCGCCGCCGGCGCCCACATGGCCGCCGCGCACGCGGAGTCCGTGGCCCGGGCGGAGCTGCCGCCGCAGCTCGCCGAGGCGGGGACCGAGCAGCTGGCCGCGGTCGAGCAGCGGCTGCGCGAGGATCTCGGAGCCCTCGGAGCCGCCCGCCGCACCGAGCAGCGCAGCGCCGAGATCGGCCGCGAACGGGCCGACCTGGAACGGGAGTCCCGGGCCGCCGAGGAGCAGCAGCAGGAGACCGCCGAATGGCTCGGCCGCTGGGACGCCACCCGGACCGAGCTGGCCGGCCGCGCGGACGCCGCACAGCAGGCCGCGACCCTGGCCGAGCAGATCGCCGGCAAGCTGGAGCCCGCCCGGCTGCGCATGGACGCCGCCCGGCGGCGCGACGCCCTCGACGCCGACGCGGAGCGGGCCTCGGGCGAACTGCTCAGCGCGCGCGAGGAGTCGGCCGCCGCCCGGGAGCGCTGGCTGGAACTCAAGGAGACCCGGCTGCGCGGCATCGCCGCCGAACTCGCCGCCGCCCTGGTGGCGGGAGAGCCCTGCACCGTCTGCGGGGCCGCGGAACATCCCGCTCCGGCCCGCCCCGCCCCCGGTCACGTCGACCGGGCCGCGGAGGAGGCGGCGCACGCCCGCTTCGAGGGGGCCGAGGAGCGCAGGGCCGGCGTCGAGCGCAGGCTGGCCGCCGTCCGGGAGGCCCGCGCCGAGGCTGCCGCCGCCGCGGGGGAGGCCACCACCGCCGAGCTCATGGAACTCACCTCCGGGCTGAGCACCCGGCACGCCGAGGCGCACGCCGCGGCCGCCGGACTGCACACCGCGCGCGAGCGCCTCGCCCGCGCCGAGCGGGAGCACGCGGTGCGCAGCGCCGAGCGCAGCGAAGCCGAGGCCCGGGCCGCGGCGAGGGCCTCGCGCCGCGAAGCCCTCGACCGGGAGCAGGCCTCGCTCGAGGCGGAGCTGGCCCTGGTACGGGCGGACGCGCCCAGCGTCGCGGCCCGCGCCGGAGTCCTGGAGGACCGGGTCCGCATCGTCACGGCGGCGGCGGCCTCGCTGCGCCGGGCCGACACCACCGCAGCCCGGCTGAAGGAGGCCGACGACCAGCTCGCCGACGCCGCCTTCAAGGCAGGCTTCGACACCACCGAGGAGGCGGCCGACGCCGTCCTCCCCGAGTACGAACGCAGCGCGCTCCAACGCCGCACCGACGCCTGGCAGGCGGAGGAGGCCATGCTGGCCGACCGGCTCGGCGAGGCCGACACCGCCGCGGCGGCGGCCCTGCCCCCGGCCGCGCCGGAGGAGGCCGAGGCGTACGCGGCCCTGGCCGCCGCGAAGCTTCGTACGGCCGGGTCCGCCGTGGACGCGGCCCGGGTCCGGTGCACGGACCTCGACGGGCTCTCCCTCCAGATCGAGCGGGAGCTGCGCTCCCTGGGACCGCTGCGCGAAGCCTACGAACGGGTGGCCCGGCTGGCCGGACTCACCGCGGGCACCTCCGCCGACAACGAGCGCAAGATGCGCCTGGAGGCCTACGTGCTCGCTGCCCGGCTGGAGCAGGTCGCCGCCGCGGCGACCGTACGGCTGCTGCGCATGTCCGGCGGCCGCTACACCCTGCTGCACTCCGACGCCAAGGCGAGCGGACGGGGGCGTTCCGGGCTCGGGCTGCACGTGGTCGACGCCTGGACCGGCAGCGAGCGGGACACCGCCACGCTCTCCGGCGGCGAGACCTTCTTCGCCTCGCTCGCCCTCGCGCTGGGCCTGGCCGACGTGGTCACCGACGAGGCGGGCGGCATGCGGCTCGACACCCTCTTCATCGACGAGGGTTTCGGCAGCCTCGACGACCAGGCGCTCGACGAGGTGCTCGACGTGCTGGACTCGCTGCGCGAACGCGACCGCAGCGTCGGCATCGTGAGCCACGTGGCCGACCTGAGGACCCGGGTGCAGGCCCAGCTGGAGATCGTCAAGCAGCGCGGGGGCTCGGTGGTGCGGCACCGAACGGCGGGTGGACAGATCCGGGCATAGGTTGTGACCTGCGAAAACGCCTTTTCAACGGTGATCAACAAATTGTAGATTCGTCGCCATGACGACTTCGAACACCCAGGCCGCCTCCACCAACCCCGTGCTCCGGGTCCCGCCGGCCGCGCCCGCGGCGGCCGCCGCCTATTTCGCGGCCAGCCTGGCCTTCCACGCCGACGTCTCCGACGTCGCCGCCGCCTTCAAGGCCCACCGGGAGCAGGGCGCGGAGCTCGGCTTCCAGCTGGTCGACTCGCGCTCCACCCCGTCCTGGGACCAGGCCCACGTGCCCGGTGCGGTCCACCTGCCCACCGCGCTCATCGCCGAGCAGGCGGAGAAGCTCCTCGACAAGAGCCTGCCCGTGGTCACCTACTGCTGGGGCCCCGGCTGCAACGGCGGCACCCGCTCCGCGCTCGCCCTGGCCCAGCTCGGCTTCCAGGTCAAGGAGATGCTCGGCGGCATCGAGTACTGGATCCGCGAGGGCTTCGAGGTCGAGACCTGGCAGGGCCGCGAACAGCGCGCCGAGGCCGACCCGCTGACGGCCCCCACGGACTCGGACGACTGCGGCTGCTGAGTGCGAGCAGACGGACGGGCCGGCCCCGCGAGGGAGCCGGCCCGTCCGTGCGTGGCGCGGGTCCCGGAGGTCAGAGCTTCGACAGCTCGTCCACCAGGTCGTCCAGGCCCAGCGAGCCCTGGGACAGCGCCGCCATGTGCCAGGCCTTCAGGTCGAAGGAATCGCCGTGCGCGGCACGCGCGTTGTCGCGGCCCAGCAGCCAGGCGCGCTCGCCCAGCTTGTAGCCGATGGCCTGGCCCGGCATCGACAGGTAGCGGGTCAGCTCGCTCTCGACGAAGTCGCCCGGCCGGCCGCTGTGCAGGCCGAAGAACTCCTGCGCCAGGTCCACCGTCCAGCGCTCGCCCGGGTGGAACGGCGAATCCGCCGGGATCTCCAGACCCAGGTGCATGCCGATGTCCACGATGACGCGCGCGGCGCGCATCATCTGGCAGTCCAGGTAACCGAGGCGCTGCTCGGCGTCCTTGAGGTAGCCCAGCTCGTCCATGAGCCGCTCCGCGTACAGCGCCCAGCCCTCGGCGTTGGCGCTGACGAGACCGACGCTGGCCTGGTAGCGGGAGAGCTGGTCCGCCACGTGCGTCCACTGCGCCAGCTGGAGGTGGTGGCCCGGAACGCCCTCGTGGTACCAGGTGGAAACCAGGTCGTAGACGGGGAACCGGGTCTGGCCCATCGTCGGCAGCCAGGTGCGGCCCGGACGGGAGAAGTCCTCCGACGGGTTCGTGTAGTACGGGGCCGCGGCGCCGCCGGGAGGGGCGATCCGCGACTCCACCCGCTTGACCCGCTCGGCGAGCTCGAAGTGGGTGCCGTCGAGGTTCTCGATGGCCTCGTCCATCAGGCCCTGCAGCCAGGCCTGGACCTCGTCCACGCCCTCGATGTGGGTGCCGTGCTCGTCCAGGTGCTTGAGCACCTCCCAGGGGCCGGCGTCCGGCAGGATCTTGGCGGCTTCCGCCTTCATCTCCGCCAGCAGTCGGTGGTACTCCGACCAGCCGTAGGCGTACGCCTCGTCCAGGTCCAGGTCGGTGCCGTTGAAGTAGCGCGACCAGCGGGCGTAGCGCTCGCGGCCCACCGGGTCGGGCTTGCCCTCGACTGCGGGGGCGTACACGTCCCGCATCCAGTCGCGCAGTTCCACGACGGCGGCGGTCGCGGCGGCGGCGGCCTCGTCGAGCTCGGCGCGCAGCGCCTGGGGGCCGGTGGCGGCGAACTCGGTGAAGTAGCCCTCGGCACCGTCCTCGCCCTCGCCGGCCCAGGCGGTGAGCTGCTCGATGAAGGTCGCGGTGGGGCGCGGGCTCCCGAACAGGCCGCGCTCCAGGCCGAGCGCGAGGCACTCGCGGTAGCCCGCGTACGCGGCCGGTACGGCGCGCAGCCGCTCGGCGATCGCGGCCCAGTCCTCGTCGGTCTCCGCCGGGGTCAGGGAGAAGATCTCGCGCACCGAGTGGGCCGGGGAGTGGATGTTGCTGACCGCGCGCAGGTCCTCGTCGGCCTCGTGGACCGCGAGTTCGGCGGTGAGCCGCTCGCGCAGCAGCCGGGCGCAGCGGCGCTCGGCGTCGCTGTCGGCGCCCGGCAGCTGCTCGGCGGCGTCGAGCCGCGCGAGCGTGGTGCGGGAGAGTTCGGCGGCCGCCGCGCGGCCCGCGGGCGAGAGGTCCGGGAGCTTGGAGGAGCTCGCGGCCACGCCGAGGTAGGTGCCCGTGATCGGGTCGATGGCGATGAGGTCGTCGACGTAGGCATCGGCGACCTGGCGGGGCAGCCGTGCGGAGCTGTCACTGGTGATGATGTCTGACATGTGGACATCTTCGTATGCGAGACGGCTCCGCGTCATCACCAAAAGGTCCTCAGCCTGCTGACAAGGTCCGGCTCACGGCTGGCTGCGGGGCAGGCTGCGGGGTTCGCCGGGGAGTTCGTACGGGACCTCGTGCGGGAGTTCGTACGGCAGGCGGGAGCTGACGGGGGTCGCGTCCAGCCGGGCCGTGATCACCAGGGTGCCCTCCTCGATCTGGTAGTCGAGGGGGAGGCCGAGGCCGCGCATGGCGGCGACCATGCCGGTGTTCGATGCCTGGGTGACGGCGTACACGCTGTCGCATCCGGCCTCGACGGCCATCCCGATCAGCCGGCCCAGCAGCTCGGAGCCGATGCCGCGGCGCTGCCAGTCGTCCTCGATGAGCAGCGCCACCTCGGTCTCGTCGCCGTCCCAGAGCAGGTGGCCGAGGGCGACGAGCTTGCCGGAGGCGGTGGTCGCGGCGAGGGTGCGGCCGAAGCGCGGGCTCAGCAGGTGGCCGAGGTAGCGGTCGGCGTCGGCCACGGGGCCGTGGTACCGCAGGCCGAGGGTGCGCTCGGAGCAGCGGTCGTGCATGGCGCGGGCCGCGGGCAGGTCGGAGCCGTCGGCGCGGCGCACGGTGATCTCGTTGCCCTCGGGGAGGGTCAGCACGTCGCGGCTGCGCGGGACCCGCGGCCCGAGCCGGGCGTCCAGCTCGACGAGGGCGCGTGCGCGGGCGAACTCGGTCGGGGTGAAGGGCAGGTAGGGCCGCTCGATGGTGATCGCACCGCCTGACGGGTCGCGCAGCCGCATGACCGTGGCCTCCAGCACGCCTTCGACGGGCGCGTCGGCGCCGGCGTTGGGGCGTCCGGAGAGGGTGGTCGCCGGGATCGAGTGGATGGTGCAGCGGCCGAGCAGCTGCCGCAGGGCGAGGGGCAGCTCGGCGGCGTCCAGCGCGGTGCGGGTGGCCAGCCCGAGGACCCGGGTCGGGGTGTCGACCAGGTCGTGGGCGTCGGCGCGCTCGATCCAGGTGCTGTGGCCCCCGGCGCCGGCGATGGCCCGGGTGAGGTCGGCGGAGGGCAGCTGCTGCGGGGCGCGCAGCAGGAACTCGTCCACCGTGCCGCCCTCGGGGAGGGGGTGCGTCTGCAGGGTCAGGATGTCGACCCCGCTGCGGGCGAGGGCGGTGCAGAGCGCGGCGAGGCTGCCGGGCTCGTCCCGTACGGTCGTCCGCATCCGCCACAGGGCGGAGGCCAGCGCGGTGTCCGTACCGGCCGTCGCTGAGGCTGCCGCCGTTCCCGTGACCGGGTCCGTGGGCGCGGTGTCCGCTGGAGGCGGCGCATGGCTGTGGCGGCGTGCCCACCAGGTGTGGAACGCCGCCGTGACCAGGAGCGCGACGGCCGAGGCCACGAGCAGGACCGGGCCGCGGGGGCCGTGCACGACGAGGTTGGCGATGGCGTCGGCGACCGCGACGGCGCAGAAGAGGGCGGCCAGTTCGACGACGTCGCGGCGCCAGTGGTGGCGGTGGGGACGCTGGGCAGGGGCAGGAATACGCTCAGTCATGCAGACCACTGTGACGCAGGGGTGTTGCGTGATCACGAACGATCTGTGACCGACTGGTTAAGGATCCATCTGGCCGATTTCGCCCTGTTTTCCGGCCGATTTCAGATCCCGGAGCGGCTTCCTGCCTGCCTGCCCGCCTCTGGGCCCGCGCGCCTATTGGCCCACCCGTCCCGGTTGCAGGGTCCGGGTGAAGAGTACGCCGCCTCCCTGGCGGCGCAGCCGGACGGTGAGTTCGCCGCACTCCCCGTCGATCTCGACCTCCCCGTAGTACGGGGGGTTCTCGGACGGGGACATGTTGGCGAAGGGCGCGGACTGCACGTACGCCATCTCCGGGCCGAAGGTGGCGTCGAGCCGGCCGGACGGGAACCCGCCCGCGCCGATGGGGCCGGAGACGAACTCCCAGAAGGGCGCGAAGTCGGCGAAGACGGCCCGCTCGGGCGCGTAGTGGTTCGCGGCCGTGTAGTGGACGTCGGCGGTGAGCCACAGGGTGCCGGTGATGCGCTGGTGCTTGATGTGACGCAGCAGCTCGGCGATCTGCAGCTCCCGCCCCAGCGGCGCGCCCGGGTCGCCCTGGGCGACGGCCTCGAAGTTCGCGGCGCCGTCGGCCACCACGATGCCCAGCGGCATGTCGGCGGCGATGACCTTCCAGGTGGCGCGGGAGCGCGACAGCTCGCGCTTGATCCAGGCCAGCTGTTCGGGGCCGAGGATGCCGATGGGGTCTTCGGTCTGGCGGCCGGGGGAGTTCGCGTTGCGGTAGGTGCGCATGTCGAGGACGAACACGTCGAGCAGCGGGCCGTAGCGCATCACCCGGTACATCCGGCCCTCGGCGCGGCCGCCGCGCAGGTCGGTGACCGGGAAGTACTCGCCGAAGGCCCGGCGGGCCCGGGCGGCGAGGGTGTCGACGTCCTTCACGGTGTAGCGGGGGTCGTCGAGGATCTGGCCGGGGTACCAGTTGTTGCGCACCTCGTGGTCGTCCCACTGGGCGAGGACCGGCACCTGGGCGTTGAAGTCGCGCAGGTTGCGGTCGAGCAGGTTGTAGCGGAAGTTGCCCCGGTACTCGGCGAGGGTCTCGGCGACCTTCGCCTTCTCCTCGGTGGTCACGTTGTGCCACAGGGTGCCGTCGCGCAGCGGTACGGAGGCCTGGATCGGCCCGTCGGCGTAGATGGTGTCCCCGCTGAAGAGGAAGAAGTCGGGGTCCCGCAGGCGCATTTCGTCGAAGACGCGGTAGCCGCCGAGCTCCGGGTTGATGCCCCAGCCCTGACCGGCGAGGTCGCCGGACCACAGGAAGCGCACGTCGCGGCGGCGGGAGGCGGGGGTGGTCCGGAAGGTGCCGTGGACCGGCTCGCCGGTGCGCCGCGGATCGTCGGGGTCGGCGAGGAGCACCCGGTAGTGGATCTGCTGTCCGGGCGGGAGCTCGCGCAGGGTGGTGGTGCCGGTTAAATCGGTGTCCGGACCGAGCAGCGGGCCGCGGTGGCGGCGGACGGCGTAGCGGAACGACTCGCTCGGGGAGGTTTCCACGTACATCCGGGCGGGGCGGTCCGAACGCGTCCAGACGGTGGCCGAGTGGGCGGTGATCTCGCCGGACTGCACGCCCCAGAAGGCGTTCGGACGGTCCGAGCGGATGAAGGCGGGCGCCGCCGCGTGGGCGGGAGTGGTCAGGGAGCCCGTGAGGGCGCTGGACAGGGCGAGGCCCACGGGAACGGCGAGGGAACCGCCGAGCAGGGAGCGTCGGGTGTGCGGCAGAGGTGCCATCGGTGCGTCTCCAGAGGCCGGCGGGGACGGGCCGGACCAGTGTGCTGCCGTACACCGGCCGCACACCGGACCGCCCACGTCGTGCACGCGAACCATGCGTGAACACTGGTGCGCGCGGCTGACGTCCGGTCAACACCTCACCGGGTGAGCCTGGTTGTGTCCAGGATGACGCGGGCCACCAGGGCCGGGTCGTCGTTCATGGGGACGTGGCCGCAGCCGGGGAGCCGGACGAGGCGCGCGCCGGGGATGGTCTGCTTCGCGCGGACGCCCTGGCGGCGCAGGAGCAGCCGGTCGCTACTGCCCCAGGCGATGGTGACGGGCAGGCCGGGCACGTCCGCGGTGAACCGTACGGAGCCGCCCGCGGCCAGGGTCCGCTCGAAGCCGGTGGCCTCGCGCAGGGCGAGGGTCTCGGCGACCACGGCCTCGGGCGAACGCCGTCCCGGCCGCGCGTAGATGCTGCCGGTGAGCGCGGCGCGCCCGGCGGCGCTGCGGGCGAGCCGTTCCACGGCGGGGCGGGGCAGCGCGCCGGCGCCGGCGCGCATCGCGCGCAGGGCGGTGAAGGCGTACCGGCGTTCGCCCTCCGACCAGAACCCGGCGGGGGAGAGCGCGGTGACCGAGCGCGCCAGGCCGACGCGCCCCATCTCCAGGGCGAGCAGCCCGCCGAGGGAGTTGCCCGCGACGTGCGGCCGCTCCACCCCGAGCGCCGCGCAGAGCGCGCCCAGGGCCGGGGCGATGGTGCCCAGATCGTACGGAACCCCGTGCGGCAGCGGCTCCGAGGCGCCGAAGCCGGGCAGGTCGACGGCGATCACGTCGTACTCGGCGGCCAGGACGCCGGTCACCGGGTGCCAGGCCTGGAGGTGGTGGCCGATGCCGTGGAGCAGCAGGAGCGGCTCGCCGGCGCCCTTGCGCTCGTAGGCGGCGGTGGTGGTGCGGGGGCCCAGCGGCGAATCGATCGTGAAGGAGACCGTGGCGGTCATGCTGCTCCTCGTCGGGGGTCGGGCGGCTTCGGCGGCCGTGGCCGTGGCTGTGTGAGACGGCTTGTCAGTAGTGTCGCGCGGCCGGTTACCGCCCGGTAGCCCCTGGGGGCAGGACTTCGACTTTCGCAGCGTCCTTTGCGGTCCTCACGAACATCCCGTGAACAGCTTGATGCATATGCCCGATCTGCCCGGTAAAGCGGTGAGCATTGGTCTTGACCAAGGGGGTGCGCCGTCCTATCGTCGCAGGCATAGTGCAGGAACCTTTAATAAACAAAGGCGCGGAACTCCCGCTGGAACACGGCGAGTGCGGCGATTGCAGGAGGAGTCAGGGTGGGGACCACGCAGCTCGAATCGGTACCGGAGCCGAAGTACTGGCACCTCAAGACCGTCCTCAGTGAGGCGCTCGACCAGGACTTCGCCGTGGGCGAGATCCTGCCGAACGAGCGCGAGCTCGCCGCCCGCTTCGGCGTGGCCCGGGCAACCCTGCGCCAGGCCCTGGAGCAGCTCGAACTCGAAGGCCGCCTCCAGCGCCGCCGCGGCGTCGGCACCACGGTCGCCCCGCCGCGCGTGGGCGTCGACGTCGGCGGTGCGCAGCACAGCTGGCCCGGCGAGAGCATCGACGGATGGGAGCCGGTGGACGCGGCGGAGGCCGTCGTGCCGTCCGCCGTCCTGAAGCTCCTCGGTGCGGCCCCCGGCGAGCTGGTGCTCGCGGTGCGCCGGAGCCGCGTCGAGCAGGGCCAGGTCCTCGCCGCCGAGCTGCTCTACGTGCCCGCCTCTTCGGTGCCGGGCCTCTCCGCGATCGACGCCCCGGCCGGTCCGGCCCGCGCCCGCGCCGTGATGCGCGAGCTGCAGAAGCTGGTCCTCGACGGACAGGACCGCTCGGTGGAGCTCGGCTCCGCCCGTGCCGAGGACGCGAAGGAACTGGACCGCCTGCCCGGCGCACCGGTCCTGCTGGTCACCACCCGCTACTTCACGGCGGCGGGCACGGCGGCCGTCTCGGTGGCCACCTACCGGGCGGACACCTGCCGGCTGACCTTCGGCGACTCGGGCGACGTGCAGATCACGCACGACGCGCAGGTCGCGTCCTGACCTCTACCACCTGCTGACTTCAGCCTGCTGTCCGGCATCGGCTGGCCGGCGGCGGCTGATCTGCACCGTCGGCGGGGGTGAGGCATGAGCGGTGCCGGCTCCTCCGCACGCCGCCGGCAGTGCCACGGGCCGGCCCGCGAAGCCGGTCGGCCCGCGCTCGTACCTCTCTGAACCCCGCCCCGGCTCGGCTCCGGGGCACCGCGGAGACCGGGCGGGACCCCCGGCGGGGCGACGGCAGGGCGTACGGTCCCTGATCCGCGGCGTGCGCGCGGGTCCGCGGCCCCCGGGTCGTACTCGGAGGCAGCGCGGACCCGGCCCGGCATCCGTACCGCCCGCGGAGGGGATCAGCGGCGTCGGGCGGTGACCGTCTTCTCCACCGCGAACAGTTCTTCTTCGACGTGGTCGAGCGCCAGCCGCAGCGCTCCCGTGGCCACCGCCGCCTCGCCCAGCAGGGACAGCGCCACGCGCGGCGGGCGCAGGCAGTACCGCTCCAGCTCCCGGCGCAGGGGATCCAGTACCCCGTCCAGTCCGGCCGCCCAGCCGCCGACCACGACCAGCTCCGGATCCATCGCCAGGACCAGCGCCGCCACGTCGTGGACCAGCCGCTGGATGAACCGCTCCACCGCCGCCACCGCGCCCACGTCCCCGCGCTTGGCCATCGCGAAGACCTCCGCCACCGCCCGCTCGTCCAGGGGGTGCAGCGGTTCACCGGTCGTCGACAGCAGCTTTTCGGGCGTGACCTCGCGCCCCAGCAGGTGCAGCGCGCCGATCTCCCCGGCCGCCCCGCCGAACCCGCGGTGCAGCCGGCCGCCGATCAGGGAGCCCGCTCCGGGGCTGAGCCCGGCCATCACGAAGACCATGTCGTCCGTGTCGGTCGCGGCGCCCTTCCAGTGCTCGGCGACCGCCGCGGCGTTGGCGTCGTTCTCCACCTGTACCGGGCACCGGAACGAGCGCCGGAGCCGTTCCCCGAGCGGGAGCCCGGTCCAGCCGGGCAGCGCCGTGCCGAGGCGAACGGTGCCGTCGGCCTCCACGATCCCGGGGCTGCCCACGCCGACCGCCCGCAGCGAGTCCCGGGGTACCCCGGCGCGGCGCAGCAGATCGGCCACCGCACTGCGGACCCGGTCGAGCCGCTCGTCGGCGGAGGCCGTCTCGGCGACCTCCTTGGTGCCGGCGCCGATCACCCGGCCGTCCAGCCCGGAGAGCAGCACCGCGATCCGGTGTGCGCCGATCTCCACGCCGAGCAGGTGCCCCGCCTCCGCGCGGAAGCGGAACCGCCTGGCCGGGCGTCCCTGGCGCCGCGCACCCTCCTCCGCGCCCGCCTCGACGACCAGGCCCGTCCCGATGAGCCCTTCGACGACTCCCTCGACGGTGGGCCGCGAGAGCCCGGTGACCCGGGTGAGGTCAGTGAGCGTCGGCGATTCGGCCGCACGCAGGGCCCGCAGCACCACGGCGGAGTTGATCCGCCGCAACAGAGAGGGGTCCCCGCCGGTCAGCTGCCCCAACGTGTGTCCTCCCAGCTAGCGAGCTTGTCTGCCGGATCGTACTGCGCACCGGCCGCGGCGGCGAGAAGCGGCCCCCCATCGGTCGGAATCCGGCCTTTCCGGGGTGCCGGTCACGCGGGAGCGACGAACCCGGACTCGTACGCGGTGATGACGGCCTGGGTCCGGTCCCGGGCCCCCAGCTTCCCCAGGATCGCACTGACGTGGGACTTCACCGTCTCCGTGCCGACGATCAGCTCGCGGGCGATCTCGATGTTGGTCAGCCCCTTCGCCATCAGGCGCAGCACGGCCTCCTCGCGCTCGGTCAGCGCCGCCCGCTCCAGTACCGTCCGCGCAGAGCGGTTGCCGTACTCGGCGGCCAGCGAGCGGACCGCCGCGGGGAAGAGCAGCGTCTCGCCCTCCGCCACCAGCCGGACCGCGTGCACGATCTCCGACGGACGGGCCCGCTTCAGCAGGAACCCGTCCGCGCCGGCCAGCAGCGCCTGGTAGACGTACTCGTCGTTCTCGAAGGTGGTGACCACGAGGATCTTCGGCGGCGAGTCCACGCTCCGCAGGACCGCCCGGGTCGCCTCGATCCCGTCGAGCAGCGGCATCCGCACGTCCATCGCCACTACGTCGGGGCGCAGTTGCCGCACGAGGGGGACCACGGCGGCGCCGTCGGCGGCCTCGCCGATCACCTCGATGTCGGGCTGGGCGTCCAGGACGGCGCGCAGACCCGCGCGCACCAGGGGTTCGTCGTCGACGAGCAGTACGGTAACCGGCATCCGGTCAGCGTATTCGCTCCAGCGGCAGCCGCGTACGCACCCTCCAACCCCCCTTGTGCGGACCGGTCTCGGTGTTCCCGCCGAGCAGTGCGGCCCGCTCCCGCATCCCGCGCAGTCCGGTGCCGCCGCCGGCCATGATGGAAGGCCGGTCCGGCAGCGGATTGGTCACCTCCAGGTCCAGCCGGTCGGCGACCATGCCGATCCGCACCCGCACCGGTACGGGGCCGCAGTGCCGCAGGACGTTGGTGAGCGCCTCCTGCAGGATCCGGTACCCCTCCTGGCTCACCGCATCGGGCAACTGGTCGAGCGGGCCGACCAGTTGGGCGTCGACGGTGGCGCCGGAAGCGCGGGCCGACTCGAGCAGCCGGTCGGCCTCCGCCAGGGTGGGCCGCTGGGACGGACGCTGACCGGACTCGCGCAGGACGCGCAGCACCCGGTCCAGGTCCTCCAGCGCGGCCCGGCCCGTCTCCTCGATCGCGCTCAGCGCGCGGTCCGTGAACTCCGGATCGCCCGCCGCCCGCGCGGCCCCCGCCTGGACCACGGCCACGGTCAGTGCGTGGCCGATGGAGTCGTGCAGCTCCCGTGCGATGCGGGTGCGCTCCAGAAGCTGCTCGGTGCGCACTTCCAGGGCGGTGAGCCGTTCCGCGGCCGAAGGCCCCAGCAGTCGGCGGGCGATGGCCGTGATCATGTCGCCGAGCAGGACCACGACGACGATCAGGAGGACCGGCGGCAGCGGAGCCAGCGCCCAGGCCGCCCAGACCGGGAGTCCGGCGGGTATCACGTTCTCGGAGGTGACCCTGCTGCCGAGTCCGGCCGTGACCAGTTGGACCGTCAGCATCGGCAGCCACACCGTGGCGAGCATCGTGGCCAGGGAGACGACGAGCCGTATCTCCAGCCACAGCAGGGTCCGCCAGCGGTCGCTCCACGTCTGGGACCCGACCGTGCTGAAGCTGTTCTCCTCGGCCTCCCGCGCGCCGCGGGCGTTGCGCTCGGAGGGAGTGAGGAGGAACTGCGCCTGGAGTCCTTCGGCCACCCGCATCCAGGGCAGCATTCCCAGCGGTACGACGAGGACGAGCGGGACCCACGGAGCCTCGGGCTCTATGAACATCCAGACGGCCAACATCAGCATGGGCACGCACAGATGCACCCAGCGCGAATAGGTCACTGGGCGCAGCGCGGCGCGGAACAATCGGTGCATCCCCACATCGTCGCAGTTCGGTGCGGTGCGGCTCCTCCCCCACGTGGGGGAGAAGGAACCCTCGCATGGGGGAGGAAGAGGGGTGGGGCCGACGGCGAACCTTGAGGCATGAACAGCATCGAGATCCGAGAACTGACCAAGGAATTCGGCCGCACCCGGGCCGTGGACCACCTCACCTTCGATGTCATGCCCGGCCGTGTCACCGGCTTCCTCGGACCCAACGGGGCCGGGAAGTCGACCACGATGAGGCTGCTGCTGGGCCTGGACCGGATCACCTCCGGCACGGCCACCATCGGCGGCCGGCGGTTCACCGACCTTCCCGACCCCCTCTACCGGGTCGGCGCCCTGCTCGACGCGCACTCGGCGCACGGCGGCCGCACGGCACGCGACCACCTGCGCTTCCTCGCCGCGGCCAACCGCATCCCGATGAGCCGGGTGGAAGCGGTCCTGGAGCAGTCCGGGATAGCCTCCGCGGCCAAGCGGCGGATCAAGACCTTCTCGCTCGGCATGCGTCAGCGCCTCGGCATAGCGGCCGCGCTGCTCGGAGACCCCGAAGTGCTGCTCCTGGACGAGCCCACCAACGGCCTCGACCCCGAGGGCATCATCTGGATCCGCGAGCTCATGCGGGGCCTGGCCGCCGAGGGGCGCACGGTCCTCGTCTCCAGCCACCTGATGACCGAGACCGCCGCCCTCGCCGACCACCTGATCGTGCTCGGGCAGGGCAAGCTGCTGGCGGACACCTCGATAGAGGAGTTCATCGACGCCCGCAGCACCCCGAGGGTGCGGCTGCGCACCACGGACCCCGTCCGGCTGCGGGCGACCCTGGCCCGTGACGGCTTCGAACTGGTCACCGCCGAGGGCGGGCGGTGGACCGTGGACGGCATACAGGCCGAGCAGCTCGGAGTCATCGCCGCCCGCGAAGGCATTCCGATGCTGGAACTGATCGACGAGCGGGCCTCCCTGGAGCAGGCCTACCTCGATCTCACCGCGGACAGCGCCCAGTTCGCCGCCACCCTCTGACCCGTCCTTTCCAAGGAGGCTTCCCCATGAGCACCGCTCTGCCCACCGTCCCCGTCCTGCACTCGGAATGGATCAAGATACGGTCCCTGCGCGGCACCTTCGGGGCGCTGATAGCCGTCTTCGTGGCCACGGTGGGCATCCAGATGCTGACGGCGTCGATGATCGGCACGGAGGAAGCCGGCAGCATGGGAGAGGACCCGCTCCTCGCGGCCTTCTACGGCCTCAACTTCGGCCAGATAGCGGCCTTCGCCTTCGGTGCGACCGCGCTGTCCTCGGAATTCCACAACGGCGCCCTGCGCACGTCCCTGACCGCGGTGCCGGACCGTACGCGGCTCTACCTGTCGAAGATGGCCATGGTGGGCGGACTGGCCTTCGTGGTCGGGCAGTTCACCGGACTGGCCGCCTTTGTCGGCGGACAGGCGTTCATGGGCCCCTACACCCTGGAACTGGGCAGCCCGGGCACCTACCGCGCGATCTTCGGCTGCGGAGCGTACCTCGCGCTGATGGCCCTGCTGGCGGCCGGACTGACGGCCGTGCTGCGCAGTGCTTCGGCCGTCCTGAGCCTGCTCATACCCTTCGTGCTGATCCTGTCGTTCGTCATCGGCCAGGCCACCGAAGGTGTCGCCGGGTACCTGCCGGACCGTGCGGGGCAGATGATGATGCGACTGGACACCTCGGTGGGTCTGGCCCCCTGGACCGGGCTCGGGGTACTCGCCCTGTGGGCGCTGGCCGCCCTCGTCGGCGGATGGGTGTCGGTGCGGCGGCGGGACGCCTGACACCGGACCGGCTGCCCGGACCCCGCCGACCGGCGGGGTCAGTGGGCGGTGAGGAGGGCGGGGAGTCGGCGCATGTCGTCGAAGACGACGGTGCCGGGGCCTTCGAGTCGCCCGGCGGGGGTCAGCCCGCCGGCGTAGCCGAAGGCCCGCATTCCGGCGGCGCGGGCCGCCTGGACGCCGGGAAGGCTGTCCTCGACGACCGCGCAGGCGGAGGGATCCACGCCCATCTGCCGCGCGGCGTGCAGGAAGAGGTCCGGGGCGGGCTTGCCGCGGGAGACCTCGGTGGCGCTGTGGATGCGTCCGGCGAAGCGTTCGTAGAGGCCGGTGCGGCCGAGGGTGTGCCGCATCTTCTCGTGCGAGCCGCTGGAGGCGACGCAGGTGGGCAGTGTGATCGCGTCGAGTGCCTGAGGCAGGCCGTCCACGGGGGACAGTCCCGAGTCCACGGCCTCGCGGTGGAGTTGCTCGAACCGGTCCCACCAGTGGGCGGCCGCCTCGGGACCGAGCCGTTCGGTGATCTGTTCGCGGATGGAGGCCGAGGAGCGTCCGATGAACCGGTCGATGACTTCGGCCTCGGTGAGCGGCCAGCCGAGCTCCGCGCCGAGAGCGACCTGCACACGGGCGGCTATCCGTTCGCTGTCGACGAGAACGCCGTCGCAGTCGAATATCACGAGTTCGATCGGCTTGATGATCATCCCCGGATGATAGATGCCCTACGGATCGACGCCGGCGGGATCGTCGGACTCGGCGGCTGCGCGCAGGCGGGCGTACTCCTCGGCCATGGCAGCTGCGGTCCAGCCGGCGTTCAGGCCGCTGGGGTTGGGCAGGGCCCAGATGCGGGTGGCGCCGATGGTGCGGTCCTGGGGGCCGATCCGGGCCTTCCGCTCGCCGAAGGCGGTGCGGTAGGCGGTGACGCCGACCACGGCCAGCCACTGGGGGCGCAGGAGTTCCACCTTGGCCGTCAGGATGCGGCCTCCCTCGCGGAACTCCTCGGCGCTCAGCTCGTCGGCGCGGGCCGTGGCGCGGGCGACGACGTTCGTGATGCCGAGGCCGTAGGACGGCAGTTCCTCCTGCTCGGCGGGGGAGAGGAGTCGCGGGGTGAAGCCCGACAGGTGCAGGACCGGCCAGAAGCGGTTGCCCGGGCGGGCGAAGTGGTGGCCCGTCGCGGCGGAGAGGAGGCCCGGGTTGATGCCGCAGAAGAGGACACGAAGACCGCCCGCGACCACGTCCGGGAGGACGCGGTCGCGGGCGGCGTTCAGCTCTTCGGGGGTCAGAGGATCGACCCGGGGGTGTAGCCCGCGGCCTCGGGGTGCTCCTTGGTGATCTCCTCGATGCGCGAGACCACCGCGGCGACCTGGTCGCCCGCCGCGCCGGTGAAGGAGAGCTTGTCGGCCATCAGGGCGTCCAGCTGGGCCCGGTCCAGCGGCATGCGCTCGTCGGCGGCCAGCTTGTCCAGCAGCTCGTTGCGCTCGGCACCCTGCTCGCGCATGGCGAGGGCGGAGGCCACCGCGTGCTCCTTGATGACCTCGTGGGCGGCCTCGCGGCCCACCCCGGCCCGCACGGCGCCCATCAGGACCTTGGTGGTGGCGAGGAAGGGGAGGTAGCGGTCCAGCTCGCGGGCGACGACGGCCGGGAAGGCGCCGAACTCGTCGAGGACCGTCAGGAAGGTCTCCATCAGGCCGTCGAGCGCGAAGAACGCGTCGGGCAGCGCGACCCGGCGGACCACGGAGCAGGAGACGTCGCCCTCGTTCCACTGGTCGCCGGCCAGCTCGCCGGTCATCGACGCGTACCCGCGCAGGATGACCATCAGGCCGTTCACGCGCTCGCAGGAGCGGGTGTTCATCTTGTGCGGCATCGCGGAGGAACCGACCTGGCCGGGCTTGAAGCCCTCGGTCACCAGCTCGTGGCCGGCCATCAGGCGGATCGTCTTGGCGACGGAGGAAGGGGCGGCGGCCAGCTGCACCAGGGCGGTGACCACGTCGTAGTCGAGCGAGCGCGGGTAGACCTGGCCGACCGAGGTGAAGGCCTGGCCGAAGCCGAGGTGGGCCGCGATCCGCTGCTCCAGGTCGGCCAGCTTCGCGGCGTCCCCGCCCAGCAGGTCGAGCATGTCCTGCGCGGTGCCGACCGGGCCCTTGATCCCGCGCAGCGGGTAGCGGGTCAGCAGGTCGTCCAGGCGGCCGTACGCGACCAGCAGCTCGTCGGCGGCGGTGGCGAAGCGCTTGCCCAGCGTGGTCGCCTGGGCGGCGACGTTGTGGGAGCGGCCGGCCATGACCAGCTCGGCGTGCTCGCCGGCCAGCTTGCCGAGGCGGGCGAGGACGGCGACCGTGCGGTCCCGGGCCAGTTCCAGCGAGAGCCGGATCTGGAGCTGCTCGACGTTCTCGGTCAGGTCGCGGGAGGTCATGCCCTTGTGGACGTGCTCGTGGCCGGCGAGGGCGTTGAACTCCTCGATGCGGGCCTTCACGTCGTGCCGGGTGATCTTCTCGCGCTCGGCGATGGAGGCGAGGTCGACGGTTTCGAGGACGCGCTCGTAGTCGGCGAGGGCCTCGTCGGGGACCTCGATGCCGAGGTCCTTCTGGGCGCGGAGCACGGCGAGCCACAGCCGCCGCTCCAGCGTCACCTTGTACTCGGGGGACCACAGGACGGCGAGCTCCGCGGAGGCGTAGCGGCCGGCCAGGACATTGGGGATGCGGGGCTTGGCAGTCACGTGGAGGGATTCTACTTGGGCCTCGGCTGTGCGTTTACGCAGGTAGGGGACCCGACCTGCATTGTGCCTTGCTACGAGAGAGCGCCCGGGCAGGGCGAGGGTGGGCGAGGGCGCGCCCCGGACCCCCGCGGCTAGGCGGGCCGGTCGGCCGCCGGAGCCTCGTAGGGCAGCAGTTCCGGGCGCTTGGCGGGCCGGCCGTCCCCGCTGGAGCGGCCCGTCAGGCGGCGGCCGACCCAGGGGATCAGGTGCTGCCGGGCGAAGCTGAGGTCCTGCGTGCGGCGTGCGGCCCAGCCCGGGGGCACGGCGGGCGGCAGGCCGGTGTTCCAGTCCGCCTCGGGCGGCAGGCCCAGGGTCTGCCAGACCGCTTCGGCGACCCGGCGGTGGCCCTCGGCCGTCAGGTGCAGCCGGTCCACGTCCCACATCCGCGGGTCGCCGAGCGCGGAGGACCCGTACAGGTCGACCACGAGGGCGCCGTGCCGCGCGGCGAGCTCCTCGATGATGACGAAGAGCTCCTCCATGCGCGGACGGAAACGCTCCATCACGGGGCCGTTGCGGCCCGGCGAGCGCATCAGGACCAGTGTCCCGCAGGAGGGCGCCAGCAGGCCGACGGCCTCTTCCAGGTGCCCGCGCACCCGGCCCATGTCGACCTTCGGGCGCAGGGTGTCGTTCAGCCCGCCGACCAGGGTCACCACATCGGCGCCCATCTTCGCGGCGACGGGCGCCTGCTCCCCGGCAATCTGCCCGATCAGCTTGCCGCGGACCGCGAGGTTCGCGTAGCGGAAACCCGGCTCGCGGGCGGCGAGGCGGTCGGCGAGCAGATCGGCCCAGCCCCGGTAGGAGCCGTCCGGGAGCAGGTCCGACATGCCCTCGGTGAAGGAGTCGCCGACCGCGACGAAACTGGTGTAACGCGCATTCATCTCCATGGCGGGAGCGATGCTACCGCGCGGTGCCCCCGCCCCGCAGACGGGGCCGGGGTACCGCGCGCAGTGCGGCGCCGTGCCGCGATGTCCGTCCGCTACGTGGCGGCCGGCCGCCCGAACAGCTCCCGCAGCACGTCCTCCATCGTGACCAGGCCCGTCATGACCCCGTCCGGTCCGAGTACCGCAGCCAGGTGCGTACGGCTGCGCCGCATCGCGGTCAGCACGTCGTCCAGCGGGGTCTCCGCCCGGACCTGCGCGATCGGCCGCAGCGCGGTGACCGGGAAGGGCTCGTCCCGCTCCGTCGCGTCCAGCGCGTCCTTGACGTGCAGGTATCCCAGGATCCGGCCCCGAGCGTCGATCATCGGGAACCGGGAGTACCCCGACTCGGCCGACAGCCGCTCCAGGCCGGCCGGCGTGATGCCCTCGCGTGCCGGAACCACCCGATCCGCGGGCAGCACCACATCGGTCACCGGCCGCCGCCCCAGTTCCAGGGCGTCGTGCAGCCGCTCGCTCGCGCGGTCGTCGATGAGTCCCGCCTCGCTGGAGTCCTTGACGATCCGGGCCAGCTCGTCGTCCGAGAAGGTCGCCGCGACCTCGTCCTTGACCTCCACCCGCAGAAGGCGCAGCAGGGTGTTGGCGAAGGCGTTGATCGCGAAGATCACCGGCTTCAGCCCCCGGGTCAGGGCCACCAGCGGCGGGCCCAGCAGCAGGGCGGTCCGTACCGGCTCGGCCAGCGCCACGTTCTTCGGGAGCATCTCGCCGAAGAGCATGTGCAGGTACGTGGCCAGCGCCAGCGCCACCACGAAGGAGATCGCGTGCGTCAGCCCGGACGGCACCCCGAAGAGGTCGAACACCGGGGTCAGCAGGTGGGCGATGGCCGGTTCGGCCACCACGCCCAGCACCAGGGTGCACAGCGTGATGCCCAGCTGGGCCGCCGCCATGAGCGCCGACACGTGCTCCAGGCCCCACAGGACGGCACGCGCCCTGCGGTCGCCCTGCTCGGCGTACGTCTCGATCTGGCTGCGCCGTACGGAGATCATGGCGAACTCCGCGCCGACGAAGAAGGCGTTGACGACCAGGGTCGCCAGGCCGATCAGCAACTGGACGGCGGTCATCGGGCCTCCTCCACACCATCGCCGGGGGCCGGTCCGACCGGCACGTGCAACAGCACCCGCGCGGCCCGCCGCCCACTCGCGTCCACCACGTCCAGGCGCCAGCCGTCGAGCTCCAGGCTGTCGCCGACCAGCGGGATCCGCCCCAGCTCGGTCGCTATCAGACCGGCCAGCGTCTCGTACGGGCCGTCCGGCACGCGCAGTCCGATCCGCTCGAGCTGGTCGGTGCGCGCGGAGCCGTCCGCCGAGAACAGGGCGCGCCCCGTGTCGTCCTCGCCGGCCGGGGCCAGGTCGGGGGTCTCGTGCGGGTCGTGCTCGTCGCGCACTTCGCCGACGACCTCCTCGACGATGTCCTCGAGCGTGGCCACACCGGCCGTGCCGCCGTACTCGTCGATGACCACGGCCATCGTCTGCTTCCCGGACAGCCGGTCCAGCAGCCGGTCCACGGTCAGCGACTCCGGTACGAGGAGGGGTTCGCGCAGCAGCTGCGACACCGGGGTGCGGTGCCGCTCCTCCGCCGGAAGGGCCAGCACGTCCTTGATGTGGACGGTGCCGACGACGCTGTCGAGGCTGCCCCGGTAGACGGGGAAGCGGGACAGGCCGGTGGCGAGCGTCGCGTTGGCCACGTCCTCGGCGGTGGTCTGCAGGTCGAGGGCGGTGACCTGGACCCGCGGGGTCATGACGTTCTCGGCGGTCAGGTCGGCGAGGTTCAAGGTCCGCATGAACAGTTCGGCGGTGTCCTTCTCCAGCGCGCCCGCCCGCGCGGAGTGCCGGGCCAGGGCCGCCAGCTCCTGCGGGGTGCGGGCCGAGGCCAGTTCCTCGGCGGGCTCCATGCCGAACCGGCGGACCATGTGGTTCGCCGTGGTGTTCAGATGGCTGATGAGGGGCCTGAAGGCGCGGCTGAAGACCCGCTGCGCGGTGGCGACCCGCTTGGCCACGGCCAGCGGGGAGGAGATCGCCCAGTTCTTGGGGACGAGCTCGCCCACGACCATCAGGATGATGGTCGACAGCACCGTGCCGAGGATCAGGGCGGTGGAGGACGCCGCTCCGGCGGACAGTCCCATGGCCTCGAAGGGACCTTTGAGGAGGGCGGCGATCGAGGGCTTGGAGATCATGCCGATGACCAGGCCGGTCACGGTGATGCCGAGCTGGGCGCCGGAGAGCTGGAACGTCAGGCTGCGGACCGCGGACAGGGCGCTGTCGGCGCCGCGCTCGCCGCGCTCGACGGCCCGTTCCAGTTCGCTGCGCTCGATGGTGGTCAGCGAGAACTCGGCCGCGACGAAGACTCCGCAGGCAAGGCAGAGCAGCAGCGCCACGACGAGCAGGAGCACTTCGGTCATCGGTCCTTCACCTCCGTCCCATGATCAGCCAGGAGGAGGGGTGTCGCGCGCTGTCGCGGACGGGAAGGGAGGGGACTGGGAGGCTCGCCCATGGGCGGACGCTCACACCTTTCGTTCGGGGGAGGAGAAGAAGAACAGCTGCCCCCATGGTAAAGGAAGGGCAAAGTGCTCGGATCATTCTTTTGGCGGACCAGCCCGGTCACGCTGATGCCGCGATCGGGCCGGATGCGAACGATCTTCGCATCCCGGCCGCGCCGGTGTCGGGGGCGCGTCTCGGTGGGCGGAAGTCGGTGGCGGGCCGACGGCCGGCCGTGCTTGGCTCCCGGACATGATCGATCTGCACATACGGGCCGCCGTCGCGGCCGATGCCGAGACCGTGCTGGCCTTCTGGAAGGAAGCCGCGGAGGGCACCTCGATCACGGACGACGCGGACGGCGTGACCCGGCTGGTCACCCGTGACCCCGAGGCGCTGATCCTCGCGGAATGCGACGGGGTCCTGGTCGGGTCCGTGATCGCCGGCTGGGACGGCTGGCGGGCCTCCCTGTACCGGCTCGCCGTACTGCCGTCCCGGCGCCGCCAGGGGATCGCCACCGCGCTCCTGGAGGCGGCCGAGCGGCGCTTCGTCGCCGTCGGGGGCCGCCGCGGTGACGCGATGGTCCTCGAAGCGAACGAGAGCGCGCAGCGGGCCTGGGCCGCGGCCGGCTACCACCGCGAGGATCACTGGCGGCGCTGGGTCAAGCCGCTGGTGGAGACGCCGTGACGGCTCGTCCCCGCACCCGGATCCGGGTCGCGGCACTGCTCCTCGCCGCCGGAGCGGTCGCGCTGAGCGGCTGCGGCACGAGGGCCGCGGGCGCCGCGGACGAGGCCGGACCTCCGGCGCCGTCCGTGACCCCCTCCGTGGACTACGCGGCCCGGGCGGCCGCGGCGGTCGCGCGCCACGACCGGCTGTTCCCCGCGATCGCGGCGCGGTGCGCGGACGTCGGCGAGGGCACGGGGGGCGCGAGCCCCGGGCCGGGGGCGGGCGAGCTGCCCGAGGACCCCGAGGCACGCAAGTACGCGGAGAACCACGCCTACAAGCAGCAGGCTCAGCTCACCCCCGGCGCCCGGTGCCGGGGCGACGCGCACGCCGCACGGATCAAGGAGGCGGTGACCGGCGGTGCCGGCGGGAAGGCCGCGCCGCGCACGGCGGAGGAGCTCCGCGCGGTCCTGACCGGACTGGGGTACGGGTTCGACGGCGGGGGTGTTTACGAGTCCGGAGCGGTGAACGTCTCGTTCGTCCTCTCGGTCCCCGAGAGCGGCCCGTGCGTGACGGGCCGGCTGGGCCCGCCGGTGACCGTGAAGGCCCACGGGATGTACGTGGAGGGCGGCTGCCTGGAACCCCGCGGAGGCCACTGACCCTCAAGCGGCCGACTCCCGGCTCACGTCGCGTCGGCGTCGGCGGCGTCCTTCGCGGCGTCCCCGGCGAGGGCCAGGACTCCGGCGCAGATCAGGGACAGGCCCAGCAGCTGGGCCAGCAGCCACCAGTGCGTGCGGAGGTGTTCCTCGTACAGGAGCACGCCCAGTGCGACGCTCACGCCGGCGTCGCCGAGCGTCAGCGCGGGCTGGGAGGCGACCAGCGGGCCGCCCTGCATCGCATGTTCGAGGAGCAGGAGGGCGCAGATCCCGGTCGCGCCGAAGGCGTAGGTCTCCCAGGTGCGGAGGAAGGCGCCGATGCCGGCTTCGTCGAGCACGTGCATGGCCGATTTCATCAGCGCGGCGGTCAGCGCGTAGCAGACGGCGGTGGCCGCGCCGAGGCAGCCGGCGCGCATCCGGCCGGGGCGCCGCCGCAGGCCGGCCCAGGCGAGCACCGCCACGGCCACTGCGGACGCGGCCAGGGCCAGGATCCACCGGTCGGCCGGAACGTCCGTACGGTTGCCCGCCGGCGAGGCGGCCACCAGGACGATTCCGAGTCCGGCAACCACGCCGCCCACGGCGAGCCACAACGGCCCCGGCAGCCGGCTGCGCGTCACGAGGGAGGCGATCAGCAGCGCGAGCGGCAGCTCCAGGACGAACAGGGGCTGTACGAGGGCCAGCGGGCCCGTGGCCAGGGCCACGGCCTGGCCGACGCCGGCCGCGATCACCGCCAGGATGCCGCCGAGCCAGAGGGGGCGTCGCAGCAGGTCGAGGACCAGCCCGAAGCGGAATCCGTCGCTCTGCGGCACCGTGAGGGCCGCCCGCCGCTGGAGCACGGTCGCGAGGGCGTTGCTGAGCGCCGCGAACAGCGCGAAGAGGACCGGCACGAGGAAGCCCACGCCCCGATCCTCATCCGCCCCGCCGCCGCTCCCCGCCACGACACCGCCGGGTGGGCGCGCGGAGCCGCCCGTTCCCCCCGTCCGGCCTCACGGACGGGGCCGGGGGGAAGAGGGTGGAGGTTCAGGCGGAAGGTGCCGACCAGGTGCCGTGCAGGGAGGCGGCGAGCCAGCCGGGCGCCGAGGCGCGGAAGGCGGCCGGCGGGAGGGTGCCCGCACCGGCCGGGACCGCGCCCAGGAGGGGGAGTGCGGACACCGAGGGCAGGTCGGCCAGGTTGCAGCGGGACGCCAGGTCCGGCTCGGCCGGCCAGCTGCCGATCACCACGCCCGGGGAGCTCAGGCCGCGGGCCCGGAGGGCTTCGGCCGTGAGGGCGGTGGAGTTGAGGGTGCCGAGGCCTGCCGGAGCCACGATCAGCACCGGGGCGTTCAGCAGGCGGGCCGCGTCCGCCAGGGTGTGCCCGGCCTCGTCGAAGCGGACCAGGAGGCCGCCCGCGCCCTCGACCAGGACCAGGTCGTGGGAGAGGGCGAGTTCGCGGGCCGTCTCCGCGATCCGCTCCGGGGAGACGGTCGGGAGGCCCGAGCGACGGGCCGCCGTGTCCGGGGCCAGCGGCTCCGGGTAGCGGGCCAGTTCGACCGGGGTGACCGCGGAGCCGGCCAGCCGGCCGACCTCCGCAGCGTCCCCGGGCTCGTCCGGGCCGACGCCCGTCTGCGCCGGCTTCACTACGGCCACCGAGAGGCCCGCCGCGAGCGCCGCCGCCGCGACGGCCGAGGTGACCACCGTCTTGCCGATCTCGGTCCCCGTCCCGGAGACCATCAGTACCGCCATGTCAGGCCTCCCTCGCGGCCGCGACCACGGCCCGGCAGATGCGGGCCACGTCGGCGTCGCCCGTCACGTACGGCGGCATCGTGTAGATCAGGTCCCGGAACGGGCGCAGCCAGACGCCCTCCCGGACCGCCGCCGCCGTGGCGCGGCCCATGTCGACGGGGTGGTCGAGCTGGACCACGCCGATCGCGCCCAGGACCCGTACCTCCCGTACGCCCGGCAGGTCCGCGGCCGGGGCCAGGCCCTCCAGGAGGGCAGCCTCGATGCGCTTGACCTCGCCCTGCCAGTCCTGGCCCAGCAGCAGGTCGATGGAGGCCAGGGCCACCGAGGTGGCCAGCGGGTTGCCCATGAAGGTCGGCCCGTGGGCCAGGACCGGGACCTCGCCCTTCGAGATCCCGTCCGCCACCCGCTCCGTGCAGAGCGTGGCGGCCAGGGTGAGGTACCCGCCGGTCAGCGCCTTGCCCAGGCACATCACGTCCGGGGTGATCCCGGCGTGGTCCGCCGCGAACAGCGCGCCCGTGCGGCCGAAGCCGGTGGCGATCTCGTCCAGGATCAGCAGCACATCGAACTCGTCGCATAGCTCGCGCAGCACCCGGAGGTAGCCAGGGTTGTGGAAGCGCATGCCGCCCGCGCCCTGGACCACCGGCTCCACGATCACGGCCGCCAGTTCGTCCGCGTGCGCGGCGAACAGGGAGCGCAGGTGGGCGACGTAGGCCTCGTCCACGGGCGCGGAGAAGCCGCTCGGCGGGACGTCCGCGAAGAGCTGGCGCGGGAGGACGCCCGACCACAGCTCGTGCATGCCGCCCTCGGGGTCGCAGACGGCCATGGGCTGCCAGGTGTCCCCGTGGTAGCCGCCCCGCCAGGTGAGGAGGCGGGTCTTCCCGGCGCGCCCCACCGAACGCCAGTACTGGAGGCACATCTTCACCGCGACCTCGACCGAGACCGAGCCCGAGTCGGCGAGGAAGACGTGTTCCAGGCCGGCCGGGGTGAGCTCGACGAGCTTCGCGGCCAGCCGGACGGCGGGCTCGTGGGTGAG
Organism: Streptomyces sp. TBY4; assembly: GCF_024213195.1. Lineage (GTDB taxonomy): Bacteria > Actinomycetota > Actinomycetes > Streptomycetales > Streptomycetaceae > Streptomyces. Next base: position 61,690 of record NZ_JANAVF010000020.1, read on the forward strand.
CCCGCCGAACATCACGTGCGACATCCGGCCGAGCTGGCCGGTGACCGCCCCGTTCAGCACCGGGTGGTTGTACCCGTGGATCGCCGACCACCAGGAGGACATGCCGTCGACCAGCTCGTCCTGTCCCTGCGAGGGCTCGGCGAGCCGGAGGCGGACCCCCGAGGCGGAGGCGACGACGAGCGGCTCCTGCCGCCCGGGCATCGGGCCGTACGGGTGCCAGACGTGCTGCCGGTCCAGCGCGAGCAGTTCGGCGGCCGGCAGCGCGTCGGGCGAACCCGTCTCGGAGGATTCCGCCTGATCAGGCATTGGGAGCGAGGTCCGTTCCCGCACCGCGGCGGCGTACCGCCACCAGGTCGGAGCGGACGTCGCCCGCCTCCGCCTGGACCGGTACGGGGGCCTCGTGCCCGGCGTGACCCGAGCAGCCGCCGCACGCCGAACCGCAGCCGGCCTCCTCCGCCGTGGCGGAGGAACCGCACACGCCGCCGGACGCGCCGCCGGAACCCTTCGTGCCGCAGCCTCCGGTGGCGGCGGCCGCGACGTCGGCGCGGTGCGCGGGAAGGGTCGTCGTACCGGCGCCCTCCACCTCGAAACCGGCGTCCGCGATCATGTCGAGGTCGGCCTGTCCGGCCTGGCCCTCACTGGTCAGGTAGTCGCCGAGGAAGATCGAGTTCGCCACGTGCAGCGCCAGCGGCTGCAGGGTGCGCAGGTGCACCTCGCGGCCGCCCGCGATGCGGACCTCGACGTCGGGGCAGACGAAGCGGACCATCGCGAGGATGCGCAGGGCGCGCTGCGGGGTGAGGTTCCACTCCTTGGCGAGCGGAGTGCCCTCGAAGGGGATGAGGAAGTTGACCGGGACCGAGTCGCTGTCGAGCTCGCGCAGCGCGTAGACGACGTCGACGAGGTCCTCGTCGCTCTCGCCCATGCCCGCGATCAGGCCCGAGCAGGCCGACAGGCCGGCGGCGTGCGCCTTCTGCACCGTGTCGACCCGGTCCGCGTAGGTGTGGGTCTTGGTGATGGCGCCGTACGTGGCCTCGGAGGTGTTCAGGTTGTGGTTGTAGGCGTCCGCGCCGGCGTCCTTCAGGCGCTCGGCCTGGCCGTCCGACAGCAGGCCGAGGCAGGCGCACACCTCGACGCCCTCGTTCTGCTCCTTGATGGCGGCGATCGTCTTGCCGACGCGCTCCACGTCGCGGTCGGTCGGACCGCGCCCGCTCGCCACCAGGCAGACCCGCTTGGCACCGCCGGCGACGCCGGCGGCCGCGGCCTGGGAGGCCTCATCGGGCTTCAGCCACGTGTACTTGAGGATCTCGGCCTTCGAACCCAGTCGCTGGGAACAGTACGAGCAGTCCTCGGGGCAGAGCCCCGACTTCAGGTTGACCAGGTAGTTCAGCTTGACCCGGCGTCCGAACCACTGCCGGCGCACCTTGCCGGCAGCGGCCACCACGTCGAGCAGTTCGTCGTCAGAGGTCGCCAGCACGGCGAGTGCCTCTTCGCGGGTCGGCAGCTCACGCCGCAGCCCCTTGTCCACGAGGGTGTTCAGCAGGTCCATGATGCCGATCCTGTCCCACCCGGGCACTCCCGGCCAAGGAGAGATCGAACAACATGGCCGGAAGAGAGTGTGTGTATCGCCACACCTGACGCAGGGGTCACGGGCGGTTAGGGTCGGGCAGGTCTGTGGACTGCCGACAAAAACCCGAGGACCGTCGATGCCGCACCAGCACACCCCCGCCCCCGTGGACGTCTTCTCCTGGATCGACGACGCGGAGCAGGTCAGGGAGCGGGCCGGACTCGTCCGGACGCTGCGTCCGCGTCCGGCGGACTCCCCGCTCCTCGATCTCGCGAGCAACGACTACCTCGGGCTCTCCCGGCACCCGGAGACCGTACGGGGCGCGCAGGAGGCCGCCGAGCGCTGGGGCGCGGGGGCCACCGGATCGCGCCTGGTCACCGGCACCACCGAACTGCACGCCGAACTGGAGCGGGAGCTCGCCGCCTTCTGCGGGTTCGAGGCGGCGCTGGTCCTTTCCTCCGGGTACGCGGCCAATCTGGCCGCCGTCACCGCGCTCAGCGACCGGGGCACCCTGGTGGTCTCCGACGCGGGCAACCACGCCTCGATCGTGGACGGCTGCCGGCTCTCGCGCGCCGAGACCGCCGTGGTCCCGCACGCCGACCCGGACGCCGCCCGCAAGACGCTCGCCGCCCACCAGGGACGGGCGCTGCTGGTCACCGACTCGGTGTTCTCGGTCGACGGGGACGCCGCCCCGCTCGCGGCCCACGCCGAGGTCTGCCGGGATGAGGGCGCGGCCCTGCTCGTGGACGACGCGCACGGCCTCGGGGTGCTCGGTCGGGGCGGCCGCGGGGCGCTGCACGCCGCCGGGCTCGCGGGGGCTCCCGGGGTGGTCGCGACGCTGACCCTCTCGAAGTCCCTGGGCAGCCAGGGAGGTGCGGTGCTCGGCCCGGCCAAGGTGATCCGGCACCTGGTCAACACGGCGCGGACCTTCATCTTCGACACCGGGCTGGCCCCGGCCGCGACGGGCGCCGCACTGGCCGCCCTGCGCCTGATCGAGCGGGAACCGGAGCGGGCGGACCGGGCCCGCGCGGTGGCCGCCGAACTGTACGGGCGGCTCACCGCGTCCGGCCTGACCGCGGCCCGGCCGGACGCGGCCGTGGTGTCGGTACGGGCCCCGTCGGCTTCGGCGGCACTGCGCTGGGCCGCCGACTGCCGCGAGGCAGGTCTGTCCGTGGGGTGCTTCCGGCCGCCGTCGGTACCGGACGGCATTTCCCGGCTGCGACTGACCGCGCGGGCGGATCTCACGGGGGACGAGATCAGCCGTGCGGTGGAGACGATCCTGGGGACCGCTCCGGCCGGAGCCACGGACCGCTGAGCCTTCCTACGTCCCGAGATCCGCGAGATCCGCAAGATCGGCACGGACGGAGACGAGGAAGCCGTTCCAGGCCGTCCCGGTGAAGAGGACGGCCGGGCCGTCCGCCCGCTTGGAGTCGCGGACGGCGAGCAGGCCGCCACTGAGGACGGCCGTTTCCACACAGTTGTTCATTCCGGTGCTGCGGCTGCTCCGCCGCCACCGCGCGCTGTTCAGAAGTCCGCCTGTGGATAAGGGGGTTGCGGACACGGGGGTGCCTCCTTACGCGTCGTCAGCGAGGGCGCTGATGAGATCCGACGAATCGCGGGGCGGGAGGGCGTGCGCCTGGATGGTGCGGAACGCGGCGCTGTACGCCTCAAGGTCTTCCTTCCGCTCCAGATAGAGGCTACTCGTCAAATGGTCGAGTACCACCACATCCAGATCGGCGATGTTCGGAAATGAGAAGATGACGAACGGTCCGGTCAGGCCGAGATGTCCCCCCACGCTGAACGGCAGTACCTGAAGCCGCACTTGGGGCAAACGCGCCACCTCCACCAAGTGCCTCAGCTGTTCCTCCATCACCCCCGCCCCGCCGATCGCGCGCCGCAGCACCGCCTCGTCCAGGACGGCACTCAGTTCGAGGGGCGGATCCGCCCGCAGTACGGACTGACGTGCCAGCCGTACGGCGACCAGCGCGTCCACCTTCGGCTCCGGCAGCCCGCCCAGCGCGGCCCGGGTCACGGCGCGCGCGTACTCCGGGGTCTGCAGCAGGCCCGGCACCACCGACAGTTCGACCGTGCGGGCCGAGCGGGCCCCCGCCTCCAGGCTGATGAAGTCCCGGTACTCCTGCGGCAGCAGCCCCCGGTAGTCGTGCCACCACTGGCGCCCACGCCCGGTGTCGGCGTCCGGGGCGGGACCCGCCGCCGAGGCCGAGAGGGCTTCCAGCAGGGCGCGCTGCTGCGCGCTCACCACGTCCTCCCCGTAGACGTCGAGCAGCAGCCGGATGTCCTCCACCTTGACCCCGCTGCGCCCCGTCTCGATACGGCTGATCTTCGACTGGTGCCATCCCGCCAGCCGGGCCGCCTCACCGCTGGTGAGTCCGGACCGGTCGCGAAGGGCACGCAGTTCCTCGCCGAGCTTGCGCCGACGCACCGCGGGACCGTGCTGCACACCCGCCTCCCTTCCACCGGCACAGGTCGCACCAGTCTGCCGTCCAAATACGCTCTTCCGTAGCAGAGTTCACCGCATTGAGCGACAGATATATGCATATCTTGAGGGATCGGCGGAAACGGCAGGACGATGGGTGGCACTCTGGCGTCCAGCACAGATCCGGGGCGGCTTCGCCCCGGTGGGAAAGGGACCGTCGCCATGGCAGATCACCTGGAAGCATCCGTCACTCTGCCGAGCGATCCCGCCTCGGTCGCGGCCGCCCGCCGCTACGTCGCGGAGGTGCTGGGGGAGTGGGGACTGTCCGAGGAGACCGAAGCCGCCGACAGCATCAGGCTCATCGTCTCGGAACTGGCTACCAACTCCGTGCAGCACACCTTCGGGCAGTCGCCGACCTTCACCGTGGACATCCGCCTGGAGCGCGAGGAGTGGCTCCGCATCGGGGTCACCGACAGCCACCCGCGCTGGCCCAAGCGGCTCCCGGCCGCCGTCCAGCAGGACAACGGCCGGGGGATGGTCATCATCCGCTGGCTCGCCGCGGAGGCGGGCGGCCGGCTCTCGGTCAGCCCGACCGAGGACGGCGGCAAGACCGTGTGGATCGCACTGCCGTGGGTGGCCGCAGGCGCCCCGGCACCGACTCCCACCGGTTGTTGAGGCCGGTCAGGCGCCGGCGCGCTCCGACGCGCTGCGCTCGATGCACAGCTCGTTGCCCTCGGGGTCGGTCAGCGTGACCCAGCCGCTGCCGTCCTCCCGGCGGTGGTCGCCCTGGAGCTTCGCGCCGAGCGCGATCAGCCGCTCCACGTTCTCGTCGCGGGTGCCGGTGGTCGGCTGGATGTCCAAGTGGACGCGGTTCTTGGCGGACTTGCCCTCGGAAACCTGGACGAACAGCAGTCCGGTCACCCCCGGCTGTCCCGGAACGAGCGAGATCTCCGGGTCGTCCGCCAGGTCGTCCGGGTGTATCGGCCAGCCGGTGACCTCGGACCAGAACTGCGCCAGCGCGTAGGGCTCCTGTGCGTCGAAGGTGATGTGGTGGACGGGGTTCGCGAACATGCTGCTCCTCGTGGGCGGCTCCGTATACGGAACCGGGCTGTGCGATGCCCGGAGTTGAACCGGGTACCTGCTCGAAACGTGGGTTAACTCAGCGGAAAAGCGCGGCACCTAGCGTGGCGTCCACGTTCCTTCCGTCAATGGTCACCCATGCTCCGGCAAAGCGGCGGTGAGCGGGACGGAAAGCCTTCCTCTGTGTTGGGCAAGACACGCTTGGCTCGGATATGCGCAGGTCAACAAAGTGTTGACGGCCCATAAGGTCGGCTCGGCGCGATGTCGGTCATGTCCCGGAAGCTTGGTGATTGCTGTGCAGCTGACCCCCCACGAGCAGGAGAGACTGCTCATCCACGTGGCCGCGGACGTGGCCGAGAGACGCAGGGCGCGGGGCGTGCTCCTCAACCATCCCGAGGTCGTCGCCCTGCTCACCGCCCACATCCTCGAAGGAGCCCGCGACGGCCGGACGGTGGCCGAGCTGATGGCCTCCGGGCGGACCGTGCTCACCCGCGAGGAGGTCATGGAGGGGATACCCGAGATGATCCACGACGTCCAGGTCGAGGCCACCTTCCCGGACGGCACCAAACTCGTCACCGTCCACCACCCCATCGTCTGAGAGCGAGTACCCGCATGATCCCCGGCGAAATCGCCTACGGGGACGGCCCGGTGCGCCTCAACGAAGGCCGGCCCGTCACCCGACTCACCGTGCTCAACGCCGCCGACCGGCCCGTCCAGGTCGGCTCGCACTACCACTTCGCCGAGGCCAACCCCGGCCTCGAGTTCGACCGCGGTGCCGCCCGCGGGCTGCGCCTCGACATCGCCGCCGGCACCGCCGTCCGCTTCGAGCCGGGCATCCCCGTCGCCGTGTCCCTCGTGCCGCTGGCCGGGCTGCGCACCGTGCCCGGACTGCGCGGGGAAACCGGAGGAGCGCTCGACGCCGGTGGGGCGCTCGATGCCGGAGGGCAGCTCGATGGCTGAGATATCGCGCCAGGTCTACGCCGACCTCTTCGGGCCCACCACGGGCGACCGCATCCGGCTCGCCGACACCGACCTCTTCGTCGAGATCGAGCGGGACCTCGGCGGCGGCCCCGGACGGGCCGGTGACGAGGCCGTCTTCGGTGGCGGCAAGGTCATCCGCGAGTCCATGGGCCAGGCCCGCACCACCCGCGCCGAAGGGGCCGCCGACACCGTCATCACCGGTGTGGTGATCCTCGACCACTGGGGCATCGTCAAGGCCGACGTGGGCCTGCGCGACGGCCGGATCTGCGGCATCGGCAAGGCCGGCAACCCCGACACCATGGACGGCGTCGACCGGGCGCTGGTGATCGGCCCCGAGACCGAGATCATCGCCGGCAACGGGAAGATCCTCACCGCCGGAGCCGTCGACGCCCACGTGCACTTCATCTCCCCGACCGTGATCGAGGAGGCCCTCGCCTCCGGCATCACCACCCTCGTCGGCGGCGGCACCGGCCCGGCCGAGGGCACCAAGGCCACCACGGTGACCCCCGGACCCTGGCACCTGGCCCGGATGTTCGCCGCCCTGGAGGCCTTCCCCGTCAACATCGGCCTGCTCGGCAAGGGCAACACCATGTCCCGCGAGGGCATGTACTCCCAGCTGCGCGGCGGGGCGCTCGGCTTCAAGCTCCACGAGGACTGGGGGTCCACCCCCGCCGTCATCGACGCCTGCCTCACCGTCTGCGAGGAGACCGGCGCCCAGGCCGCCATCCACACCGACACCCTCAACGAGGCCGGATTCGTCGCCGACACCCTCGCCGCCATCGGCGGACGGACCATCCACTCGTACCACACCGAAGGTGCGGGCGGCGGGCACGCCCCCGACATCATCACCGTGGTCTCCGAGCCCAACATCCTGCCCAGCTCCACCAATCCGACCCGGCCGCACACCGTCAACACCGTCGAGGAACACCTCGACATGCTGATGGTCTGCCACCACCTCAACCCCGCGGTCCCCGAGGACCTGGCCTTCGCCGAATCCAGGATCAGGCCCTCCACCATCGCCGCCGAGGACGTCCTGCACGACCTCGGGGCCATCTCGATCATCTCCTCGGACTCCCAGGCCATGGGCCGCGTCGGCGAGGTCATCCTGCGCACCTGGCAGACCGCCCACGTGATGAAGAAGCGGCGCGGCCCGCTGCCCGGGGACGGACCCGCCGACAACCACCGGGCCCGGCGCTACGTCGCCAAGTACACGATCAACCCCGCCGTCGCCCAGGGCCTGGCCCGCGAGATCGGCTCCGTCGAGACCGGAAAACTCGCCGACCTGGTGCTGTGGAACCCCGCCTTCTTCGGGGTCAAACCCGAACTGGTCATCAAGGGCGGCCAGATCGCCTATGCGCAGATGGGCGATGCCAACGCCTCCATCCCCACCCCGCAGCCGGTCCTGCCGCGCCCGATGTTCGGGGCCTACGGGCGGGCCCCCGGGCTGTGCTCGGTCAACTTCACCGCCCAGGCCGCCCTCGACGACGGACTGCCCGAACGGCTCGGACTCGGGAAGGAGTTCGTCGCCATTGAGAGCACCCGCAAGGTGACCAAGGCGGACATGCGCAACAACGACGCCATGCCGCGGGTGGAAGTCGACCCCGACACCTTCACCGTCACCATCGACGGCGAGGTGGTGGAACCCGCCCCGGCGGCGGAACTCCCCATGGCCCAACGCTACTTCCTTTTCTGATGGGGCCTCTTCTGAGGGGGCGGGTCTTCCGATGAGCCTCGCCACCCTCCTGGTCCTCGCCGACGGCCGCTTCCCCGCCGGAGGGCACGCCCACTCCGGCGGCGCCGAGGCCGCCTGCAAGGCCGGCCGGATCCACGACGCCGCCACCCTGGCGGAGTTCTGCCGCGGCCGGCTGCACACCGCCGGGCTCGTCGCGGCCGGACTGGCCGCGGCGGCGGCCCTCGGGACCGACCCGGTCGCCCTCGACGAGGCCGCCGACGCCCGGACCCCGTCGCCCGCGCTGCGCGCCGCCGGGCGGCGGCTCGGGCGCCAGCTGATGCGGGCCGCCCGCGCCACCTGGCCCGGCGCGGAACTGGACGCACTGGCTGCGGCGTTCCCGCGCGGGGCGCACCAGCCCGTGGTGCTCGGCGTCGCCGCCCGGTCGGCGGGGCTCGGGCCGCTGGACGCCGCGCACGTGGCGGCGTACGAGAGCGTGAGCGGGCCGGCCACCGCCACCGTGCGGCTGCTCGGCCTGGACCCCTTCGAGGCGAGCCGGGTCCTGGCCGGGCTCGCCCCCGAGCTGGACTCGGTGTCCCACCGGGCGGAGCGGGCCGCGCTGCGCGCCCGCACCGAGGGCACGCACACGCTGCCCGCGGCCTCCTCGCCGCTGCTGGACATCGCGGCACAGGCCCATGCCGACTGGCCGGTACGGCTGTTCGCCTCCTGATCCCCGGGCCCCGCAGGTCCTGCATCCCCCTGCTTCAGCACAAGGAGACCCCCATGCACCTCGATCACGCAGTGACCTTCCCGCACCGCCACACCCACAGTGCCGAGCCGCTGCGGGCGGACGGCAGCCGCCGGGCCCTGCGCATCGGCCTCGGCGGACCCGTCGGCTCCGGCAAGACCGCCACCGTCGCCGCCCTCTGCCGGGCCCTGCGCGCGGAACTGTCCATGGCCGTGGTCACCAACGACATCTACACCCGCGAGGACGCCGAGTTCCTGCTCCGCGAAGCCGTCCTGCCGCCCGAGCGGATCAGCGCGGTGGAGACCGGCGCCTGCCCGCACACCGCCATCCGCGACGACATCTCCGCCAACCTGGAGGCCGTGGAGGAACTGGAGGAGGCCTTCCACGGGAACGGACGGCTCGACCTGATCCTCGTCGAGTCCGGCGGGGACAACCTCACCGCCACCTTCTCCCGGGGCCTGGTCGACGCCCAGATCTTCGTCATCGACGTGGCCGGCGGCGACGACATCCCGCGCAAGGGCGGCCCCGGCGTCACCACCGCCGACCTGCTCGTCGTCAACAAGACCGACCTCGCTCCCCACGTCGGCTCCGACCTGGACCGGATGGCCCGCGACGCGGCCGAGCAGCGCGGCGAACTGCCCGTCGCCTTCCAGTCCCTGCGCGGCGAGGAGGGCGTGGCCCCGGTGGCCGCCTGGGTGCGCGAGCGGATCGCCGCCTGGACCGCCCGGTGAGCCCTACGGGGATCCCGGCCGCGATGCCCGTGCCCCCGGCCCCCGCTCCGGCCGGCCTGCGCGCCACCGCCCGGATCGGCGCCGCCGCCGACGGCCGGGGCTCCACCGCCCTGCCGCTGCTCGCCGGAGAGGGGCCCCTCGCGCTGCGCCGCACCCGGGGCGGGCCCGGCGAGGCGGGCGTCATGCTGGTCGGCGCGATGAGCGCCCCCCTGGGCGGTGACCACCTCAGGGTCGAGGCCACCGCCGGACCGGGCGCCCGGCTGGTGCTCCACTCGGCGGCGGCCACCCTGGCCCTGCCCGGCCGGCACGGGGAACCCGCGCGGTACGACGTACGGCTCCGGCTCGCGGACGGGGCGGCGGTGCGCTGGCTGCCGGAGCCCCTCGTCTCGGTGCGCGGCAGTGACCTCAGGGTCCGCACCCGCGCCGAACTCGCCCCCACCGCCCGGCTGCTGCTGCGCGAGGAGCAGGTGCTCGGCCGCACCGGGGAGGCTCCGGGCCTGCTGCGCGCCCGGCTCACCGTGACCCGGGACGGACGCCCGCTGCTCGACCAGGAGCTGGCCTGCGGGCCCGGCGCACCCGGCGGCTGGGACGGTCCGGCGGGACTCGCGGGCCACCGGGCGCTGGGCCAGCTGCTGGTGGTGGACCCGGAGTTCGCGAAGGCCCCGCCGCAGGCCGGGATGCTGGGGGAGTTCGCGGCGGTCACCCCGCTGGCGGGCCCCGCCGTCCTGGTCACGGCCCTGGCCCCGGACGCGCTGCGGCTGCGCGAACTCCTCGACTCCGCCCGGGCCGCCTACGGTTGGTGACCTCCGGAGGCCGCCCGGGAGGAACGCGGGCCGAACCCGGGACGAACCAGGCACCGCTCAGCGGTACACGCATTTCCGGATATCGGGTTGGCAAAAAACGGCCCCGTGCTCTGTCGCCCGCTCCCGGTCAGGCGGAAGTATCCCCTGCACATGCCGAAGCACATCCACACCGGCACGAACCACGCCGCCCACGGCGGCAGATGACGCAGGGGGAACAACCACGTGATACGCAACGCGGCGCTGGGGAGCGCCGCAACACTGATCACCGGCACGCTGGCGGCGAGCCTGCTGCTCGCCCCGCAGGCGTCGGCCTCCCAGACCCTCCCGTCCGGCTTCGGCCGCGACAACCCGATCGCCGAGGCGATCGGCACCCAGATCGCCGCCGCCCGCGCGGCGCGCACCGGGATCGACTGGAAGGACTGCCCGCCCGACTGGGGTTTCGCGGCGCCCATCCAGTGCGGATACGTGAAGGTCCCGCTCGACTACAGCAAGCCCTTCGGCAAGACGATCGACATCGCGGTCGACCGCGCCGTCAGCACCGGCACCAAGGAGGAGCGCCAGGGCGCGCTGCTCTACAACCCGGGCGGCCCCGGCGCCTCCGGCATGCGCTTCCCGCGCCGGATCACCACCAAGAGCCCGCTGTGGGTCAACACCGCGAAGGCCTACGACTTCGTGGGCTTCGACCCGCGCGGCGTCGGCCACTCCGCGCCGATCTCCTGCATCGACCCGCAGGAGTACGTCAAGGCGCCCAAGGCCGACCCGGTGCCGGACAGCAAGGCCGACAAGGCCGCCCAGCGCAAGCTCGCCGAGGAGTACGCGGACGGCTGCAAGGAGCGCAGCGGCGAGATGCTGCCGTTCATGACCACGCCGAACATCGCGCGTGACCTGGACGTCATCCGTGCCGCCCTCGGCGAGAAGAAGCTGAACTTCATCGGCGTCTCCTACGGCACCTACATCGCCGGGGTCTACGCGACCCTGTTCCCGACGCAGGTGCGCCGCATGATCGCGGACAGCGTGGTCGACCCGTCCCGCGACAACATCTGGTACGAGGCCAACCTCGGCCAGGACGTCGCCTTCCAGATGCGCTGGAACGACTGGCAGGACTGGGTCGCGAAGAACGACGCCTCCTTCCACCTCGGCACCACCCGCGCCGCGGTCGAGGCCAAGTGGCTGGCGCTGCGCGCCAAGGCCAAGGCCAACCCGCTCGGCGGGATCGTCGGCCCGGCGGAGCTCATCGGCTTCTTCCAGAGCGCCCCGTACTACGACTCCTCCTGGGTGCCCGTCGCCCAGACCTGGGCCGCGTACGAGGCCGGTGACGAGCAGGCGCTGATCGACGCCATCGCCCCCGACATGAGCGACACCGCGGGCAACGCCTCGGCGGAGAACGGCAACGCGGTGTACACCGCCGTGGAGTGCGCCGACGCCAAGTGGCCCACCAGCTGGTCCAAGTGGGACCGGGACAACACCAGGCTGCACGCCCAGTACCCCTTCATGACCTGGGCCAACGCGTGGATGAACCTGCCCTGCGCCACTTGGAAGTCCAAGCAGCACCACGCGATCGAGGTCGGGGTCGGCCCGGGCCGCGGTCTGCCCCCGGTGCTGATCGTCCAGGCCGAGCGTGACGCAGCCACGCCGTACAAGGGCGGGGTCTCGCTCAACCAGCGGCTCGCCGGCTCGCGCCTGATCACCGAGAAGAGTGCCGGTTCGCACGGTGTCACCAACCTGGTGAACCCCTGCATCAACACCCGGGTCGACACCTACCTGCTCACCGGCAAGGTCGACGCCCAGAACGTGACGTGCGACCCGCACGCCACCCCGGTGGCCCCGGCCCCCGTCGCCGCCAAGCTGCTCGCGCCGGCCCCGGCCGCCGACCAGCAGGCGATCGACGAGCTCCCGGCCGTCCGCTAGCCCTGAGAAGGCCCGGCACGGGGGAAGGCTCAGCGCGTCCTGCGCCGGGCCTTCTTCCGTGCTTCCTCCTCCTCCGCCTTCACCTCGGCGGCGTACCGGTCCACGTACTCCTGGCCGGACAGGGCGAGGACCTCGTACATGATCTCGTCGGTGATGGCCCGCAGCACGGCCCGCTCGCCCTCCATCCCCGCGTACCGGGAGAAGTCCAGCGGCCGGCCGAAGCGGATCGTGACCCGGCGGATCTTGGGGATCTTCTGCCCGGGCGGCTGGATCTCGAAGGTCCCGACCATCGCGCACGGGACGACGGGCACCCCGGCGCCCAGCGCCATCGCGGCCACGCCGACCTTGCCCTTGTAGAGCCGCCCGTCGTGCGAGCGGGTGCCCTCCGGGTAGATGCCGAGCAGTTCACCCTTGGACAGCACCCCGAGCCCCTCGCGGAGCGCCGCCTGACCGGCGTCCTTGCCGGAGCGGTCGACCGGGATCTGGCCCGCGCTGCGGAAGAAGGCGGCGGTGAGACGTCCCTTCACGCCCGGCCCGGTGAAGTACTCGGCCTTGGCGAGGAAGGTGATGCGCCGGCTGAGGATCGCCGGCATCAGGAAGTGGTCGGAGAAGGAGAGGTGGTTGCCCGCGATGATCGCGGCCCCGTCCTCGGGGATGTTCTCCAGACCTTCGATGCGGGGCCGGAACAGGAGCCGCAGCAGCGGCCCCAGGATCACGTGCTTGAGCAAGTGGTAGAACACCAAGCGGCTCCCGTCGACGTTCCGTGGTCATGGAACATCCTACGGACGGTCAGCCCGGGGGTGCAGGGGGCGGTGGCTCAGGTACCGCCCGAGGCAGCCATGCCCGCGGTGAGCAGCCCCAGCACCACCCAGCCGAACCACAGCCAGCCGTTGCTTCCGAGGGCCACGGAGTACGTGGCGATCGCCACCAGGGAGGCGAAGGTCATCAGTGCCATCGCCTTCACGGATCCGGTCATGCCCCATGGTGGCGCCTGAAGGTGGTTCCGCGCTACTGGCCACGCGCTTGGAGCGAGGCGAGATACGAGTTGTAGGCCGCCAGCTCCTGGTCCCCGTTGCGGTCCTCGGACCGGTCGGAGCGCTTCGCCGCCCGCTGTTCGGAGTGGTACCACTGGTAGACCAGCGCGATCAGCACCAGCACCGAGGGGATCTCGCTGAAGGCCCAGGCGATGCCGCCACCCCACTGCTGGTCGAGCAGCGGGTCGATGCCGAGGGAGGCAGGCGGGTTCGCGTACGTCTTGATCATCGGCTCGCTGGCCATCATCAGCGCGATGCCGAAGAAGGCGTGGAAGGGCATTCCGGCGAACAGCTCCAGCATCCGCATCACGTAGCCGGGGCGGTGCGGGCCCGGGTCCACGCCCATGATCGGCCAGAAGAAGACGAGGCCGACGGCGAGGAAGTGCACCATCATCGCGATGTGGCCGGTCTTCGAACCCATCAGGAAGTCGAAGAGCGGGGTGAAGTAGAGGCCGTAGAGGCTGGCGATGAACATCGGGATGGTGAACACCGGATGGGTGATCACCTTCATGTACCGGCTGTGCAGGAGCATCAGCAGCAGCTCGCGCGGCCCCTTGTGGCCGCGGGCCGCCGGCGGCAGCGCGCGCAGCGCCAGGGTCACGGGTGCGCCCAGCAGCAGCAGGATCGGGCTGAGCATGCTGATCACCATGTGCTGGACCATGTGCACGCTGAACATGACCATGCCGTAGTCGTTCAGCTTGGTGCACATCACCAGGGCCACGCTCAGCACGCCGATGGTGAAGGCGACCGACCGGCCGACCGGCCAGGCGTCCCCGCGTGCGCGCAGCCGCAGCACGCCCCACGCGTACAGACCGAGGCCGAGGAGCGAGCCGATCAGGAAGAAGGCGTCGAAGGAGAACTCGAGGCCGCGCCCGAGAGTGAAGGGCGGCAGGTCCATGTTCATGTCCATGCCGTCGTGCGCGAGGTAACTCAATCTCTTCACTCCCTTGACTGCGGTGCCCCACCACAGTAGTGCCGCCCCCGGACGGGAAATCGTCCGGGGGCGGTGTCAGGAGAGGGGAAAGATCACAGAACGTTCTGCGCCTCGTCGTACCGCTCGGCCGGAACCGTCTTCAGCGTCTGCACCGCGTCCGCGAGCGGCACCATCTCGATCTCCGTGCCGCGCAGCGCCGTCAGCATCCCGAACTCGCCCCGGTGGGCCGCCTCCACCGCGTGCCAGCCGAAGCGGGTCGCGAGGACGCGGTCGTACGCCGTGGGCGTGCCGCCGCGCTGGACGTGGCCCAGGATGACCGGCCGGGCCTCCTTGCCGAGACGTTCCTCCAGCTCGACGGCGAGACGGTTGCCGATGCCGGCGAACCGCTCGTGGCCGTACATGTCGGTGCCGCCCTCCTCCAGGGCCATCGAGCTGCCCGCCGCGGGCTTGGCGCCCTCGGCGACCACGACGATCGCGAAGCGCTTGCCCTGCTCGAAGCGTTCGCCGACGATCGCCGTCAGCTGCTCGATGTCGAACGGGCGCTCCGGCACGACGATGGCGTGCGCGCCGGCCGCCATGCCCGAGTGCAGGGCGATCCAGCCGGTGTGGCGGCCCATGACCTCCACGACCATCACGCGCTGGTGGGACTCGGCGGTGGTCTTCAGCCGGTCCAGGGCCTCGGTGGCGACGCCGACCGCGGTGTCGAAGCCGAAGGTGACGTCGGTCGAGGCGATGTCGTTGTCGATCGTCTTGGGGACGCCGACGATCGGCAGGCCGCCCTGCGAGAGCAGGTTCGCGGCCTTCAGGGTGCCCTCGCCGCCGATCGGGATGATGGCGTCCAGGCCGAGGTCGGCGACGTGACCGCGGGCCCGCTCCACGCCGTCGCGCAGATGGGCGGGCTGGACCCGGGAGGAGCCCAGGATGGTGCCGCCGCGGGCCAGGATGCCGCTCACGGCGTCCAGGTCGAGCTTGCGGTAGTCGCACTCCAGCAGGCCGCGCCAGCCGTCGTGGAAGCCGATGACCTCGTCGCCGTGGTCGACGACGGCGCGGTGCACGACGGAGCGGATGACGGCATTGAGCCCGGGGCAGTCGCCTCCGGAAGTGAGCACACCAATGCGCATGGCAGGAAGGACCTTTGCAACGTGGGCCGACGACCGGACCACGTCGTCCGGTTGGAACTACCCAGCACCCTACAAGCGGATCGAGGGTGGACTGAACCATCCTCCACATGCTGGTCAGATAAGTCGTACGAACGCACGTCGGCCCGGATCCCCCCAGGGGAATCCGGGCCGAACACCAGGTGTCGTGAGGGGACCGCTACGCGGGCTGCGTGGCCGCCGCGATCCGCTCGGCGCGCAGCGCCTCGTACCAGCGGTCGTCGATCGGCGGCAGCGCGTTCACGTCGAGGGCCAGCTTCAGCAGCAGGTCCGCGATCTGCGGGTTGCGCGCCAGCACGGGCCCGTGCATGTACGTGCCGAACACCGTGTCGTTGTACGCGCCTTCGGTGCCGTCACCGGTGCCGTTGCCCCGGCCCATCGTGACCCGGGCGAAGGGCTTGGCCGTCGGGCCCAGGTGCGTGACGCCCTGGTGGTTCTCGAAGCCGGTCAGCTGCGGCAGCCCGAGCCGCGGGTCGATGTCCCCCAGCACGTCGCCGACGCACCGCTCGCCCTCGCCGCGCACGGTCACCACGTCCAGCAGGCCGAGGCCCTCCTGGCGCTGGCCGACGTCGTTGACGAACTCCTGCCCCAGGATCTGGTACCCGGCGCAGACGGAGAAGACGATCGCCCCGTTCGAGACGGCGCGCTCCAGGCCGCCGTCGCGCAGCAGCCGCTCGGCGGCCAGCCGCTGCGGCCGGTCCTCGCCGCCGCCGATCAGGTAGATGTCGCCCGAGGTCGGGATCGGCTGGTCGCTGCGCACGTCCACGCGCTGCACGTCCAGGCCGCGCCGGCGGGCTCGGCGCTCGACGACCAGGGCGTTGCCCTGGTCTCCGTACGTGCTGAGCAGGTCGGGGTAGACCCACACGAGACGCAGGCTGTTGTCGCTCATGCTCTTGTCCTTATGGGTACTAGTTGCCGACGCGGCGGCGCACGTCCTGGAAGGCGGTGTAGTTGGCGATCAGCTCGATCTGTCCGGGCGGCGCCAGCTGCACGGCCTCGTCGAGGGTCTCGCACACCCGGAAGTCCAGGCCCGCGACCTCGAGGCGGACCGCGAGGTCCAGCTTGCGGTCGCCGATCACGAAGATCGGGTGGCCGGCCAGGCGCGGGTAGTCCACGTCCCACAGCCAGGAGGTGTCGGTGCCGTCCGCGCCGCGCGCGTTGACCGACAGGATCACCGGGGCCGGCGGCGGGTCGATCAGGGAGAAGGTCTCCAGCCAGCCGGCCGGGTTCTTCGCGAGCAGCAGCCGCAGTTCGCGGCCCTGGAAGCTGACCACGTCGTAGCGGCCGGCGACGGCCTGGACCTGGTACATCCGCTCCAGCGCGACCTGCGGCGGGACGCCGAAGACGGCTGCCACGGCGGCCGAGGTGGCGGCGTTCGCCTTGTTGGCGCGGCCCGGGAGCTGGAGGCTGATCGGCCAGGCGCTGCCGTGCGGGTCGAGCACGTGGTCGCCGGAGAGCACCCAGCTCGGGGTGGGACGCCGGAAACCGCACTCGCCGCAGAACCAGTCGTCGCCCGGACGCTGCATGACGCCACCGCAGGAGGGGCACGACCAGGCGTCGTCCTTCCACTCCTGGCCGGCCGCGACCCACACCACGTTCTGCGAGGAGGAGGCGGCCCACACGATGAGCGGGTCGTCCGCGTTCGCGACGACCACGGCCTTGGAGCCCGAGAGGCCCTCGCGCCACTTCTCGGCGAGCATGCGGGTCTCGGCGGCGCGGTCCAGCTGGTCGCGGGAGAGGTTGAGCAGGGCGATCACCTTGGGCGTGACGTCCCGGGCCACTCCGGCCAGGTACTTCTCGTCCACCTCGATGACGCCGTACTTGGCGTCCGAGCCGCCCGCCAGGGCGGAGGTGATGCCCGCGGGCATGTTCGCGCCCAGAGCGTTGGAGACGACCGGACCGCTGGCCCGCAGGGCCTCCGCGATCAGCCGGGTCGTCGTGGTCTTGCCGTTCGTCGCCGAGACGAGGACGACGTCGAGATGCTGCGCGAGCGCTCCGAGGAGATCGGGGTCGAGTTTGAGTGCGACCTTGCCACCGATCACCGATCCGCTTCCGCGTCCCGCGGCCCGCGACACCGCCGCCGCGGCCTTGCCCGCCGTCACGGCCAGCTTGGCCCGCGGCGAAAGCGGCTCTGTGTTGCCTGCCATCGTCCCTTGTCCTCCTTGCGTCGGTCGCCCCCAGCCTATCCATGACCTGCCCGCGCCCCGACCGCGGCGCCCCCGGTCCGCCGAAGATCTCCTCATATAGTCGCCCGTCGTACCCTTACGCCCATGCGACAGCGCCCCCGCCCCCTCCCCGGTACCTCCGGCATCGTCCGCACCATGAGCCTGCTGGGCGACCCGGTGCTCCATTCCGCTTGTGCGGAGGTCACCGAGTTCGGGCCGGCCCTCGACCGGCTCATCGAGGACATGTTCGCCACGATGTACGCCGCCCAGGGCGTCGGCCTCGCCGCGAACCAGATCGGCGTCGGGCAGCGGGTGTTCGTGTACGACTGCCCCGACGACGAGGACGTCCGCCACGTCGGGCACATCGTCAACCCGCGGCTGGTCTCTGTCGAGGGGGACGAGTTCGCCGGGCCCGAGGGGTGTCTGTCCCTGCCGGGACTGGAGGCGGCCACGGTCCGCTTCGACGAGGCCGTCGTGGAGGGCTTCACCTCGGACGGGGCGGCGGTGCGGGTGGCTGGGAGCGGGTTCTTCGCGCGGTGCCTGCAGCACGAGTGCGATCACCTGGCCGGTGTGGTGTACGCGGAGCGGGTCGCGGGGCTGCGGGCGCGCAAGCTGCGCCGGCAGATCCGGAAGACCGACTGGGGTCGGGCCGGGATCCACGCGCTGGGGGAGTGACCCCGGCGGGGCCGGGGTTCCCGGGGCTCCGCCCCGGACCCCGCGCCTCAAGCGCCGGCGGGGCTGATTCTGCCGGGCAGGGCTGATTTTGCCCGGCGGGGCCGCGGTTCCCGGGGCTCCGCCCCGGGCCCCGCGCCTCAAGCGCCGGCGGGGCTGGATTTGCCCGATGGGGGCCGGATGCGCCCGGCAGGGCCGAAAGCGAAGCGGGGCCGGATGTGCCCGGTGGGCTCTAGAAGCCCGGGCCGTCTGCGCGGTTGCCTGCTGTGGCCAGGCGGCCCCAGAGGAGGTCGGTGAGGGCGCTGACGAGTTCCTTGCGGTCGCAGGGGCGTTCGCCGAGCCACCAGTCGCCCGCCGCGTGCATCATGCCGACGATGCCGTGCCCCCAGACCCGGGCCAGGCGTTCGCCGCCGGGGCCGAGGTCCACGCGTTCGCCGATCACCTGGGCCAGCTCCTCGCCGAGGCGGCGCAGCAGCGGGGCGGAGTGCAGGCCGACGTCGAAGCCGCGCTCGGGGGCCTGGGAGTCCTCGGCCGGGTGCATGAGGAAGCGGTAGACCTGGGGGCGGGCCTCGATCGCCGCCAGATAGGTGTCGAGGGTGGCCTCCACCCGGCTGCGCCGTTCGGCGGGGGCGTCCAGGGCCGCGCGCAGGGAGTCGAGCAGGGCGTCCGTGTGCCGGACGGCCAGGGCCTGGTAGAGGCCGGCCTTGTCGCCGAAGTGGCGGTAGAGGATGGGCTTGGTGATCCCGGCCTCCGCGGCGATGGCGTTCATGGACGCCTTGGGGCCGTCCCGGAGGACGACCCGGTCGGCGGCCTCCAGCAGCTCCCGCCGCCGGCGCTCCGCCGCTCCCGGCTCGCCGGACTGCCGTGTGGTCTCCATGCCGTGTCACTCCCCGCCCTTGCGATGTCCTGAGGCCCACGCAACGTAACACCCCGCACACCCCGGTGATCTCATCGGCGGTCCGCCATCGCTCCTGCTTGACAGCGCTTACCGGCCGGTAACAGACTGGAATCGATGTGAGGGTTACCGTTGGTAACCGCTTGTGGGGCAGGCGAGATGAAAAGTGGAGGGGACATGGCGGAGTTCACCATGGAGCTGAACGACGACCAGAAGCAGGTGCGGGACTGGATCCACGGCTTCGCCGCCGACGTCATCCGTCCCGCCGCCGCGGAATGGGACGAGCGCGAAGAGACTCCGTGGCCCGTCATCCAGGAGGCCGCCAAGGTCGGCATCTACTCCCTCGACTTCTACGCCCAGCAGTTCTTCGACCCCACCGGCCTCGGCATCCCGATGGCCATGGAGGAGCTGTTCTGGGGCGACGCCGGCATCGCGCTGTCGATCGTCGGCACCGGCCTCGCCGCCATCGGGGTCGTCGCCAACGGCACCGAGGAGCAGATCGGCACCTGGATCCCGCAGATGTACGGCACCCCCGACGACGTGAAGGTCGCCGCCTTCTGCTCCTCCGAGCCCGACGCCGGCTCCGACGTCGGCGCGATGCGCACCCGCGCCGTCTACGACCAGGCCAAGGACGAGTGGGTGCTGAACGGCACCAAGACCTGGGCGACCAACGGCGGCATCGCCAACGTCCACATCGTCGTGGCCGTGGTCGACCCGGAGCTGGGGACGAAGGGGCACGCCTCCTTCATCGTGCCGCCGAACACCCCGGGCCTCTCCCAGGGCCAGAAGTTCAAGAAGCACGGCATCCGCGCCTCGCACACCGCCGCGGTGGTGCTGGAGGACGTACGGATCCCCGGCTCCTGCCTCCTCGGCGGCAAGGAGAAGCTGGACGAGCGGCTCGCGCGGGCCCACGAGCGGGCGAAGGCGGGCGGCGGCGAGCGCGTGAAGAACGCCGCCATGGCCACCTTCGAGGCCTCCCGCCCCGCCGTCGGCGCCATGGCGGTCGGCACGGCGCGCGCCGCGTACGAGGTGGCGCTGGACTACGCCAAGACCCGTACGCAGTTCGGCCGGCCGATCATCGACAACCAGGGCGTGGCCTTCCAGCTCGCGGACATGCGGACCTCCATCGACGCGGCCCGGCTGCTGGTGTGGCGGGCCTCCTGGATGGCGGTCGCGGGCAAGCCCTTCACCTCGGCCGAGGGCTCGATGTCCAAGCTGTTCGCGAGCGAGACGGCCAAGAAGGTCACCGCGCAGGCGGTCCAGATCCTCGGCGGCAACGGCTTCACCCGCGAGTACCCGGTGGAGCGCATGCACCGTGACAGCGCGATCTACACGATCTTCGAGGGAACCAGCGAGATCCAGCGGCTGGTGATCGCCCGCACCCTCTCGGGCATGCCGATCCGCTAGCCGCGGGTTTCGGACGGGGAAGGGGCCCGGGGCCGCCGTGAGGCGGCCCCGCGCCGCTCAGGGGCGCAGGAGGGCGTCCAGGGCGCGCGTGAAGAGGAGCCGGGCGGCCGCCGCCACGAGAGGGTCGAACGGGCGTCCCAGGCCGCGCACGCGCAGTTCCTCGCGCCATTCGGCCTCGCAGCCGCCGCCGGGCGCGGGGCGGAGTTCGATCTCCGCCCGGCCCCGCACCGCGCGGCCGTGTTTGACGAGCCCGACCAGCCCCGCGGAGCCGTCCCCGGGGGGCTGCCAGCGGACGACCTCCATGGGGTCGTCGAAGGTGATCCTCCCCACGCCCGTACGCATGGTGAAACGGGTTCCGGTGTGCGTGGGAGGCGGCGTTTCGATGATCGCCCGGGTGAGCGGGACGACGGAGGCGTGGCGTTCCCAGTCCGTCAGCCTCCGCCACGCCTCCGCGGGCTCGAGAAGTGTGTGCCGAATGATCCGGATAGCGGGCATGAGCGCATCGTAAGCGGGCATACACACCCTGAACTGGGCGGCGAATATGGGTTCCGCCCGGGGGTGGCGATCAGTAATACTCACCGCCACCGTGGATCGCGGATTCGACCGGGTGACCACCGGCCTTCCCGCCCCACACTGCGAGGAGGTGCGCCATGTGCTCCCACCAGCCCCCCTGCCCGTCCGCCGACAGCGTCGACCACGACGCCGCCCGCACCGTGGCCTTCCACCCCGAACAGGGCTGGAATCTGCTCTGCAACGGCGCCGTGGTCTTCGACGACACAGGTGAACTGCTCCCCGACGGCCGCACGGTGGAACCCCGCCGCCCGGCCCTTGTCTGAGCGAGGAGGCAGCATGCGCCAGCAGCTGATCCGAAAGCCCGTTCCGAAGCCCGCACCCCGAGACCTGGATCTGCGTACCCCGTCGGGCAGACCCCTCCCGTACTGACGGGAGCCCCGGAGTTACGCCACGGCGCCACCGGCCGGTCCCCACGCGGGGAAGTCAGCCGGTGGGCGCCGCCGCGCCGCCCAGGAAGGCGGTTTCGTACGCCTCGTCGCCGATCGCCGCCCGGGCCTGCCGTTCGCCCTGGTCGCGTACGGCCGTGAGGGACGGGGAGCCCATCTGCGGCCGCCCCACCGTGCGCCACCAGGCGTGTCCCGTGCCCAGCAGCCGGGCCGCCAGCTCGCCGTCGCCGAGGGCCGCCACCGCCGCCGCCAGCAGGTCGAGGCCGAGCGCGATCCCGAAGCGGTCGCCCAGCAGCCTTTTGCCCGACAGCATCGCCCGCGCGTGCCGGGCCGCCTCCCCGTGGTGGCCGAGTCCGAGCGCCGCCACCGCCAGGATGTAGTCCGCGTACGCCCGCAGCCAGCGCTCGCCCAGCTCCGCGCAGGCCTCGCGCAGGCCCTGCGCCTCCCGCTCGGCCTCCTCGAAGCGCCCGAGGTCGCACAGGGCGTAGCCGGTGGCCAGCCGGCACAGCAGCCAGCCCACGCCGGTGGGTCTCCCGCCGTGGCCCCCGCGCGCCCGGGGGCCCGCGAGCGCCAGGGCCCGTACGGGATCGCCCGGCATCAGCACCGACACCGCGTGCAGGTAGGCGGCGCGCAGCTCCGGTTCCGGGTCGGCCAGGGTCGCCGCGGCGGCCGTGCACTCCTTGCCCAGCTCCTCTGCCGTGCCCAGTTCGCCCTGGAGCAGGGCGGTGAGCCCCAGGGCCCACAGGGCCTGGACGTACGCGGCCCCCGAGCGCGGGCCCCTGCTCAGGGCCCGTTCCAGGAAGGACCGGCCTTCGGCGACGTGGCCGCAGGAGAACCAGAAGAACCAGAGCGCGCCGGCCGTCTCCAGGGCCGCCGTCGGATCCGTGCGGAGCAGGTGCTCCAGGGCGGTACGGAGCTGCGCGTGCTCGGCGGTCATCCTGCGGTACCAGTCCACCTGGCCGGGGCCCATCCACCCCGGGTCGGCGGCCTTGGAGAGCGCCGCGTACCAGTGGGCGTGCCGGTCGGCGACGACCCGCTCCTCTCCGAGCTCCGCCAGCCAGTCCTGCCCGTACTCGCGGATCGTGTCCAGCAGCCGGTACCGGGCGCCCGCGCCCCGCTCTTGGCTGCACCGGACCACCGACTTCGCCACCAGGCCCGCCAGCACCCGTTCCACCCGCGCGGCGGGCAGGGGGCCGCCCGAGCACACCGCGCGCGCCGCGGCGACGTCGAAGTCCCCGGTGAACACCGAGAGCCGGGCCCACAGCAGCCGCTCGACCGGCTCGCACAGTTCGTGGCTCCAGCCGATCGCGGTGCGCATCGTCTGGTGCCGGGGGAGACGGGCGGTGCTGGTGCCGGAGAGCAGGTCGAAGCGGCCTTCGAGGCGCTGGGCCATCTGTTCCAGGGTCCAGAGCCGCATCCGGGCGCCGGCCAGTTCGAGGGCGAGGGGGATCCCGTCCAGGCGGCGGCAGATGTCCGCGGCGAGGGCCGCCCGGTCCGGGTCGGCGAAGGCGGCCGCGGCCTGCGGGGTGGCGGCGAGGGCGCGGGCCCGGAACAGGGCGAGGGCGTCGCTCTCCGGCCCCTCGCTGGGCAGCGGGCTGACCTCGACGAGGTGCTCCCCGGGGCTGCGCAGCGGCTCGCGGGTGGTGATCAGCACGGTCAGGCCCGGTGCGGACTGCAGGAGTTCGCCCACCAGGTGCCGGCAGGCGGTCACCAGGTGCTCGCAAGTGTCGAGGACGAGCAGCAGCTCCTTGTCGGCCATCCACGCGCACAGTTCCTCGTCGAGGGAGCGCGGTGACTGGTGGGCGAGGCCGAGGGTGTGCGCGACGGTCGCGGAGAGCAGTTCGGCGTCGCGCAGCGGGGAGAGCTCCACCCACCACACTCCGTCGGGCCTGCGCTGACGCGGGTCGGCGGCGGCCCGCAGGGCCAGCCTGGACTTGCCGACGCCGCCCACGCCCGTGAGCGTCACGAGCCTTCGCTCGCGCAACAGGTCTGACAGCAGGCCGAGTTCATGCTCACGGCCCACGAAGCTCGCCGTTTCCGGCGGCAGGTTTCCCGGCACGGCGCCAGAGTCTGGCCCAGTCGCGCTGTCCATGGAATCTGCCTGATTGTTGTTGACCGAGTACTCACCGAACACGGGAGTATTCTGCGCGATCTTCTTTCCCCGTAGTGCCGTTCGGTCCAGATGGAACGAACGGGTTGTCAGGATCCGCTCCTCCGCGCGGGGTTCAGGAGGCCAGTACGACCCGCTGTTCGGCGGAGAAGGCCCCCCAGGTGCCGTCGGGCAGCCGCGCCCGGATCTTCACGGTCCATTCGGTTCCGGGCGGCTCCGCGACCGTGAGCCGGTGCTCGGCGCGGCCCGCCGGGACGGCGCCCGCGCCGAACTGGATGACGGTGGTGGGGCGGCCGTTGACGTAGAGCTCGTACTCGCTGGTCTCCCGGCCGGTCGCCGGCGGGGTCCAGGCGAGGGTGACCGTGCCGGGCGAGGCGGCCGCGGTGAAATCGCCCGGAGCGGTGCCGGTCCGCTGCCCGGGACCGGGCGGGGTGGTCACGTCGGCGGCGGGGCCGGCGGGGGAGGAGTTGTCGGCGCCGTCGCGGGCCCGGACGGTGAAGGTGTACACGCTGTCGGGCCGGAGGTCCTCCAGGACCGTGCTGGTGACGCCGGGGCCGACCGTGTGGATCCGGGCGTCGCCCTGGTAGACGTCGTACGCCGTGACGCCCTTGTCGTCGGTGGCCGCGGCCCAGCTCAGCCGGGCGGAGGTGGGCCCGAGGGCCTGGCCGTCCGTACGGGGCGGCGCGCTCGGGGGCACCCGGTCCTCGGCCGTGGCGGCGGGGGTGGTGACCGCGGCGGCCGCGGAGGTGGGGGAGGTGTTCCCGGCGGCGTCCCGGGCGCGGACCGTGAACGCGTAGTCCGTCTGCGGGGTGAGGCCGGTGATGTCGGTCATCGTCTTGTCGGCGGGCAGTTCGCGGACCAGCCGGTCCTTCTGGTAGACGAGGAAGGAGGTCACCCCGTCCGAGGGTGCGGGCGACTGCCACATGACGTGCACGGACGTGGCGCTGCCGGCCTGGGCCGTGAGTCCGGACGGGGCCGCCGGGGGCGTGGTGTCGGAGGCTCCGCCGCACGCCGTCAGCGCGAGGGCCAGTGCGAGGGCCAGTGCGAGGGAGAGGGCGGGCGCGGCTCCCCGTGCGGCGGGCCGCCGGGAGCGGCGCGGGGGGCGCGGCGCGGTGCGGGGTGCGGGGTCGTGCACGGCGGGCGCCCTCTTCTTCAGGTGTCTCGGCTTCGGGTGTCCCGGGTTCTGTGCCCCGGTCCGGTGTCCAGGGTCCGGTGTCCAGAGTCCGGTGTCCCGGTTCCTGCGTCCGGGGTCTCCGGCTTCCCGGAAAGGTCTAGACATATATGGCACGGTCCGGCGCGGCCGGGCAAGACCCCTGCGCGGTCGCGTCCCGCCGGGGATGCCCGGTTCGTGTTCACCCGTCCCCGTCTGGCATTATTGCGATCTCTTTGCAATAACGAAGGAAGTGCACCACATGAAGGCCCGGACCGTACGGG
Organism: Streptomyces sp. TBY4; assembly: GCF_024213195.1. Classification (GTDB taxonomy): domain Bacteria; phylum Actinomycetota; class Actinomycetes; order Streptomycetales; family Streptomycetaceae; genus Streptomyces. Next base: position 86,378 of record NZ_JANAVF010000020.1, read on the forward strand.
GAATGGCCGGGGCGACCGCGGCCGCGGTGATCGTCACGGGCGCGGCGGCCTGTTCCGCCCCCGGGGGAGGTGCCGCGGCGGGTGCCGGGGCAGCCGACTCCGTCGTGGTCGGCATAGCCACCGAGCCGGAGAGCCTCAGCCCGCTGCTGGGCTACGGCAAGGACGGCAACTCGAAGATCTTCGACGGACTGCTCGCGCACGACGCCGACATGAAGCTGAAGCCCGCGCTGGCCGAGGCCCTCCCGGAGGTCTCCGCGGACGGGCTCACGTACACCTACGCGCTCCGCCGCGATGTGCGGTTCAGCGACGGACAGCCCTTCGGAGCCAAGGACGTCGTCTTCACCTACCGGACGATCCTCGACGCGAAGACGAACAACGCGTCCAAGTCCGAGCTCGACGCGATCGCGGACGTCACCGCCCGCGGCGACGAGGCCGTCGTCTTCACCCTGAAGTACCCCTACGCCCCCTTCGCCGAGCGGACCGTCCTGCCCATCGCCCCCGAGCACCTCGCGGGCGGCCAGGACGTCAACAGCGGCGATTTCACCACCAAGCCCGTCGGCACCGGGCCGTACATGCTCAGCGCCTGGTCCAAGGGCGAGAAGCTCAGCTTCAAGGCCAACCCGGCCTACTGGGGCGGCGAGCCCGCGGTGAAGAAGTTCACCATGGCGGTCATCAAGGACGACGACGTCCGCGCCACCCGGCTGCGCTCCGGCGAACTGGACGGGGCCGTCCTGCCGCCGAACCTGGCCAAGGGCTTCGCGGCGGGCAAGGCCGGCGAGGCGGCCGGCCAGGCCGACAAGGCCGGCAGGAACATGAAGACCTACGCCGCCAAGAGCTTCGACTACCGCAACGTCACCCTGCCGACCGAGCACCCCGTCACCGGTGACACGGCCGTCCGCCAGGCCCTGGACATCGCCGTGGACCGCGCCACGATGGTCGACAAGATCCTGGAGGGCGCGGGCAAGGCCGCCTACGGCCCCGTCCCGACCGGCAGCCCGTGGTTCGCCGCCGGCACCGAGCGACCGTACGACCTCGCCAGGGCCAAGAAGATCCTCGACGACGCAGGCTGGATCCCCGGCGCCGACGGCATCCGCGTCAAGAACGGGGTCCGCGCCGCCTTCCCGCTCTGGTACACCTCCGGCGACAAGCTCCGCCAGGACCACGCCCTTGCCTTCGCCTCCGACGCGAAGAAGGCCGGCGTCCAGGTCACCACCGAGTCCGGCAGCTGGGAGGTCATCGAGCCCCGGATGCGGACCGACGCCGTCCTCGCGGGCGGCGGCTCCCCGGCCGACCCGGACTTCGACCAGTACCTGACGCTGAACTCCGCGCTCGCGGGCGACGGCTTCAACAACATGGCCCGCTACGCCAATCCGGCCGTGGACAAGGCCCTGCTCGACGGCCGCCGCAGCGCCGACCCGGCCGCGCGCAAGGCCGCGTACGACACGGTGCAGCGCGAGCTCGTCAAGGACCCGGGCTACGTCTACCTCACCCACATCGACCACCTCTATGTCGTGGCCGACAAGTGGGACGGCCCCACCACCCAGGTCGAGCCGCACGACCACGGCCTCGGAACCGGCCCCTGGTGGAACATCGAGAGCTGGAAGCCGAAGCAGAAGTGAGCCGTCCCCACCGTCCCCACGGGCCCCATCTGCGCCACCGGCTCCCGTGGGGGCCGATGGCGCGGATGGCGGGGCGGCGGACGCTGTTCGCCGGACCCGTTCTGCTCGTGGTCACCTTCGGGGTCTTCGCGGTCGCCGCGCTCTCCCCCTTCGACCCCGTCAAGGCCTACGCCGGCACCGCCGGGCTCACCTCCTCGCAGGCCGGGCTCGACCAGTTGCGGGCCAACCTCGGGGTGGACCAGCCGTTGCTCGCGCGCTGGTGGGAGTGGCTCACCTCGGCACTGACCGGCGACCTCGGCACCTCCTCCGTCATGCGCCAGCCCGTCTCCGACGTCATCGCCGAGCGGCTCGGCTGGTCGGTCCTGCTCGCGCTGTGCGCCTTCGCCGTCGCCGTGACCCTGGGCACCGGGCTCGGGGTCCTGGCCGCGCGCCGGCAGGGCGGGCCGCTGGACCGGGCCGTCTCCGGGCTCGCGTACACCCTCGAAGCGGCTCCGGCCTTCTGGCTGGGCCTGCTCGCGGTCTGGCTCTTCTCGGTGCGCCTCGGCGTACTGCCGTCCGGTGGCCTCACGGACGCCGGCAGCGACGTGGTCACCGCCGGGCAGGTGGCCCGCCACCTGGTGCTGCCCGCGCTGGTGCTCGGCATCTCCCAACTGCCCTGGTTCTTCCTGTACGTCCGGCAGGGCGTGGCCGACGCGCTGGAGGAGGACCCCGTACGGGGCGCCCGCGCGCGGGGCCTGGGGGAGCGGCGGGTGCTGCTCGGCCACGGGCTGCGCTCCGGAATGCTCCCGATGCTGACCCTGATCGGGTCGCGGGTGCCGGAGCTGATCACCGGCGCGCTGCTGGTGGAGACCGTCTTCAGCTGGCCCGGCATCGCCGAGGCCACCGTGCGGGCCGCGACCTCGGTGGACTTCCCGCTGCTGGCCGCGCTGACGGTCCTGGCCACGGCGGCCGTGCTGGCCGGGAACCTGCTGTCCGACCTGCTCTACGGGCTGGCGGACCCGAGGGTGGGCTTCGATGGCTGAGGCGACCGGCATGGCGGGGACGACCGCCCCGGCTGGGACGACGGACGCGGCCGGAGCGCCGCTCTGGCGGTCACGCGGCCGCGACCGCGGCTCCACCCGGACCCTGCGGGTGCGGATCTCCGCGGCGGTCGTCGTCCTCATCGCGCTGGCGGTGCTGCTCGTGCCGCCGCTGGTCCAGCTCGACCAGCAGGCCGTCGACTTGTCGGCAAAGCTCCTTCCCCCCTCCTGGGCCCACCCCTTCGGCACCGACGACGTGGGCCGCGACCTGCTGCTGCGCTGCGTGTACGGGCTGCGCGTCTCGCTGCTGGTCGGACTGGTGGCGGCGCTGGTCGCCACCCTCCTCGGCACGGCGGTCGGCGCGCTGGCCGGGGCGCTCGGCGGGTGGCCGGACCGGTGCGTCATGCGCGTGGTGGACGCGCTGTCCTCGATCCCGCACCTGCTGCTCGGCATCTTCATCGTGGCGATGTTCCGGCCGGGGGTGTGGCCCGTGGTCGTCTCCGTGGCGCTGACCCACTGGCTGTCCACGGCCCGCATCGTCCGCGCGGAGGTCCTCTCGCTGCGCTCCCGGCCCCATGTGGACGCGGCGATCTCGGGCGGCGCCTCGCGGTGGCGGGTGGCCGTACGCCACCTCGTGCCCGGGGTGCTGCCGCAGGCCGGGCTCGCCGCCGTGCTGATGATCCCGCACGCCATGTGGCACGAGTCGGCCCTGTCCTTCCTGGGCCTCGGACTGCCTGCGCACCAGGCGAGCCTGGGCGGTCTGGTCCAGACGGCCCGCGGTTCGCTGCTCGCCGGGGACTGGTGGCCCACGCTCTTCCCGGGACTCCTCCTGATCGTCCCGACCCTGGCGATCGCAGGCCTCGCGGGCGCCTGGCGCGAGCGCCTCAACCCCCGCCGCCGCTCGGAGCTCAGCCTGTGAAGACACCCGTCCCTCCGGAACCCGTCCTCGCGCTGGACCGGCTGTCCGTGCGCTTCCGGATGCGCGGCGGCCGGTACGTCGCGGCCGTCTCCGACGCCACCCTCGTCCTGGCCCCCGGCGAATGCCTCGCCCTCGTCGGCGAGAGCGGCTGCGGCAAGTCCGTCCTCGCCTCCGCCCTCCTCGGCCTGCTCCCCGGCAACGCCGAGACCGCGGGCTCCGCCCGGCTCGCCGACGGGACCGATCTGCTCGCCCTCGACGAGCGCACCCTCGCCCGGAGCATCCGGGGCCGCCGCGTCGGCCTGGTCCCGCAGAGCCCGGCCGCGCACCTCACCCCGGTCCGCACCGTCCGCTCCCACCTGGAGGAGACGGTCCGCGAACTGACCGGGACCGGCAGGGCGGAACTGCGGTCGGCCGCCGAAGCCGCGGCTGACCGGGCGGCCTTCCCCGCCACCCACCTCGACCTCCATCCGCACGAGCTCTCCGGCGGGCTCGCCCAGCGCGCCGCCACCGCCCTCGCGCTGATCGGCGACGCGCCCCTGCTGCTCGCCGACGAGCCGACGACCGGCCTCGACCGGGACCTCGTCCACCGCACCGTCGACGAACTGCGCGCCCACACCCGGGACGCCGGCCGCGCGCTGCTGATGATCACGCACGACCTCGCGGCCGCGCACCGCATCGCCGACACCGTGGCCGTCATGTACGCGGGCCGCATCGTGGAGACCGCCCCCGCCGGAGCCTTCTTCGGCGCTCCGGGCCCCCGCCACCCCTATGCCCGCGGGCTCCTCGAGGCCCTCCCCGAGCGGGCCTTCACCCCCATCCCGGGCGCCCCGCCCGAGCTCGGCGCGCTCCCGCCCGGCTGCGCCTTCGCCGCCCGCTGTGCGCGCGCCGACTCCCGCTGCCGGGCCGAGCGGCCCGCGCTCACCGAAGGGGTGGCCTGCCACCATGCTTGAGCTCACCGGCATCACCGCCGGCTACGACCGCCGGGCCCCCGTCGTGCGCGGCGCCCACCTGAGCCTCGCCCCCGGCGAATCCCTCGGGCTGCTCGGCCCCAGCGGCTGCGGCAAGTCCACGCTGGCCCGGGTCGCCGCCCTGCTGCACCGGCCCGACCGGGGGACCGTGGCCTTCGACGGGCGCGCCGTGACCGGCTTCCGGCACCGGGCGCCGCGGGCCCTGCGCACCTCGGTCGGCGTGGTGTTCCAGCAGCCCCGGCTGGCGGCGGACCCGCGGCTCACGCTGCGCGCGCTCGTCGCCGAACCGCTCCGGGCGACGGGCAGGCGCAGCGAAATCGACGCCACCGTCCCGGAGTTGGCGGACCGGGTCGGCCTGGGCGCGGAGCTGCTCGGACGGCGGCCCCACGAGGTCAGCGACGGCCAGCTGCAACGGGCCTGCGTGGCACGGGCCCTGGTGCTGCGGCCGCGCTGGCTGGTGTGCGACGAGATGACCGCCATGCTCGATGCGTCCACCACGGCCGCGCTGGTCGGCGTAGTGGAGGAGTACCGGGCGGAGTCCGGGGCGGGGCTGCTCGCGGTGGGTCACGACCCCGTGCTGCTCGGGCGCTGGTGCGGGCGGACGGTCCGCTGGGACGAGATCGTCAAGGGCTGAGCGCCGGTCACGGACCGTCAGCACCCGTTTGGCGGACAGGGGTTTCGCCCGAAGGGCCCTCCGGCTGCGCCACCATGGCGCCGCACAAGGAGGTGTTCCGATGGTGATCTCCCTCTCCGTCGTCGTCCTGCTCCTCGTCCTCGCGTGGATCTTCATGCGCGGGGGCGGCCTCAAGGTGTCGCACGCGCTCGTCTGCGTCCTGCTCGGCTTCTACCTCGCGAGCAGCAGCCTGGCGGCGACGATCCACAACGGGATCTCGGCCACGGCGAACGTGGTCGGAGGCCTCAAGCCGTAGCCCGTGATCAACTGTTGCGCCTTCGTGAATCATCCGGCTCTTCCATGGACTCCTCAGGCAGTGCGATCTAGCGTCTGGCCGCGGCGCGATGTCATACGCAATGTCAATAAAGCTGAGGACAAGGGAGGAAGTCCGGATGTTCCGAAGAGCGCTGAACTGCGCCGTGGCGCCCGCTCTCGCCGCATGCGCGGTGATCTACGGGGCCGCGCCGGCGGCCGCCGAGGAGATACCCCTGGCCCCCGGCCACCGGCTGGTCAGCCACTACGAGGGCGGCCCCGCCACCGCCGCGCCGCTGCCCGGCGAGGCCCCGCCGCAACACCCCCACCTCGCGCCCAACGGCCGCAGCGGCATGCACTCCGACGCGGCGGGCAGCGCCACCTCGCCCTGGTCGGGACCGCTCGGCAAGAACCCGCAGGTGACCAGCGAGAAGATCGCCGCCCTCGGCGGCGAATGCGCCACCGCCACCTTCGACTCGGGCGGCCGGCTGGTCACGGTGTGCGGCACCTTCGGCGGCTTCAAGGTCAAGCTGCTGGAGCCCCGTACGCTCGCCACGCTCGCGGAGTACCAGCTCCCGCAGCGTTCCTCGACGGTCCAGGCGATCACCTCGCTCGACTTCTCGAAGATCTTCAAGGACACCTCGGGCGGCGCCTACTTCTACCTGGACAACCAGGACCGGGCGGTGCTGGCCGACTCCCGCCAGCACGTCCTGAGGCTCTCGCACGTCCAGAAGCCCGACGGCTCCTGGCAGTTCAAGGTCGACAACGACTGGGACCTCACCGGCCACGTCCCGCACGACTGCGTCGACTGGACCAACCTGTGGCCCACCGGCACCTGTGACCCCGTCACCTCGGTGATGCCCGACTGGGACGGCCGCATCTGGTGGGTCACCCGCCAGGGCCGCGTCGGCACCGTGGACCCGGCGACCTCGGTGATCCGCTCGATCCGGCTGCCCGGCGAGGAGATCCAGAACTCCTTCTCGGTCGGGGAGGACGGGGTCTCCATCGTCACCGACCACGCGCTCTACAGCTTCACCGCCTCGGCCGACGGCACCCCCGCCGTGCAGTGGCGCCAGACCTACGACCGGGGTACGGGAACCAAGCCCGGCTCGGTCAACCAGGGTTCGGGCACCACCCCGGACCTCTTCGGCAACGGCTACGTCGCGATCACCGACAACGCCGACGACCGGATGAACGTCCTGGTCTTCAAGCGGGGCCTGGACGTGCCCGAGGGCCAGCGGCTGGTGTGCAAGGTCCCGGTCTTCGGATCCGGCGCCTCGACCACCGACAACTCCCTGATCACCTGGGGCAACAGCATCGTCGTCGAGAACAACTACGGCTACGAGAACGTCACCTCGCTGGTGCTCGGCAAGTCGGTCGTCGGCGGCGTCAGCCGCATCGACGTCCGCGCCGACGGCAGCGGCTGCGACACGGTCTGGCAGAGCGCGATCCGCTCGCCCTCCGTGGTCCCCAAGCTCTCCACCGCGAACGGGCTGCTCTACTTCTACGAGAAGGAGCCGAACTTCTGGGGGATCGACGCCTGGTACCTCACGGCCGTCGACTTCCGCACCGGTGAGCGCCGCTGGCGGCAGCTGACCGGCACCGGCCCGCTCTACGACAACAACTGGGCCCCGATCACGCTGGGCCCCGACGGGACGGCCTACGTCGGCGTCTTCAACGGCATCGTCGCGGTCCGCGACGGCGGCTGAGCCCCGGCGCCGCACCCCGGCGCCGCACCCCGGCGCCGGATCATCGCGGGGGCCCGTCCACCGGACGGGCCCCCGCCCGCGGCAGCGGGCCGACCCGCTCGACGGCCACCATCGCCGCGTCGTCGCCGAGCAGGCCGTCCGGGGTGTGGGCGAGGAGATCCGCGCAGAGGTGGCGCAGGAGGGCCTCGGGACCCTCGCCGGGCCAGTCCGCGACCCGCTCCGGCAGCGGGTAGAAGGCCCCCGACGCGTCACGGGCCTCGATGACGCCGTCCGTGTAGAGCAGGACCACGTCCCCCGGCTCGAAGGGGAAGGACTGCGCGGTGAAGCCGGTGTCCACGAACTCGGACAGGCCCAGCGGCGGCGCAGGACGGTCCACCTGGAGCGGGAGGACCCGGCCCCCGCGCAGCAGCAGCGGCGGCGGGTGCCCGCAGCTGACCACCCGCAGTGCGGGCTCCGCGTCGGGAACCTCGAGCACCGCGGCCGTGGTGAAGCCCTCCTCCGGCCGGCCGGGGCCCCCGGGGCCGTCCGGGGCCCGGTCCGGGTCGGCGGCCACGGCGGCCTCCAGATAGGCCACCAGGCCCGGCAGGTCGGCCTCCAGGTGGGCGGCGGCCCGGAAGGCCCCGAGGACCACCGAGGCCTCTCCGACCGCCTCCAGCCCCTTGCCGCGGACATCGCCGATGATCAGCCGGGTGCCGTCGGCGGTACGGGCTGCCGCGTACAGGTCGCCGCCGATCTGGGCCTCGGCCTCCGCCGACAGGTACACGGAGGCGATCCGCAGCGGGCCCATCCGGTCGCGCAGCGGTCGTAGGACCACCTGCTGCGCCGCGACGGCCACGGAGCGCAGCCGGGTGAGCTGCCCCTCGTGGACTTCGCGCAGGTGTGCGAAGAAGGTGACGAAGGCCGAGATCAGCACGAGGGCGATGATCTGGAAGGTGTGGTTGAGGTCCGTCAGGGAGGTCCGCACGACGGCCACGCCCACCTGCGCGAGGACCGCCACGGCGCCGACGAACCCCGTCATCCGGGGCCCGGCGAAGGAGGCGGTCAGAGCGGGGGCGGCCACCAGGAAGGGGCCCAGGTGGACCTCGGGCGGGGCCAGTACGTCCACCACCGTGACGGCGGCGATCAGCAGGAACGGGACCGCCAGCACCGCGCGCGATTCCCGGAACCGGCTGGTGCGTGGGTGCGGCGCTGAGGGGGCCATGCCTCCTGCATACACCGCGCACGGCCGGGCGGCACCCGCTCCGGCCGCGGGGCCGGGGCAGGTGCCGCCCGGGTGGTGCGCAGCGCCGCTCAGGGCGCCGGGGACGTCAGCTCACCTGGAGAGTGACGTCGTCCACGACGAAGGAGGTCTGCAGGGAGGCGTCCTCCACGCCCTGGAACTTCAGGGTGACCGTCTGGCCGGCGAACCGGGAGACGTCGTACGTCCTGAGCTGGTAGCCGGCCGCGGCGTTCACGTTGGACAGGCTCGCCAGCGTCTGGCCGCCCACCGAGACCGTGAAGGTGTCGTAGACCGTGTTCTCGGTCTCGGCCGTGTCGATGTGCAGGTAGAAGGCGAGCTGGTACGAGGAGCAGCCGGTGGGGATGGTCACGGACTGGGCGGCGCTGTCCGTGCGGGGCGTGCCGTAGCCGTTGAGCCAGGCCTTGTAGGTGCCGCCGTGCGGGGTCTGGCCGGCCTGGTTGGTGATGACGTTCGTGGTGGTCGTCCACGGGGTGGTGCCGCTCTCGAACCCGCCGTTCGCGATGAGCTGGCGCGGGGTGCAGGAGGGGCCGGTGCCCGTGACGGTCAGGGTGTAGGTGGTGGTGTGGCTGACCGAGCCGGTGCCGGTGACGGTCAGGGTGTAGGTGCCGGGTGCGGTGCTCGCGCCGACCTGGACGGAGAGGGTCGAGGAGCTGCCCGACTGGACCGAGGTGGGGCTCAGCGAGGCGGTGGTGCCGGCGGGGGCGCCGGTCACGGACAGGGCGACGGTCTGGGCGGCGCCGCTCACGGTCGCGGTGCTGATCGTGGAGCTGACGCTGCCGCCCTGGGCGGCGCTGCCGGTGGCCGGGGAGGCGCTGATCGAGAAGTCGGGGCCGGGGGTGGTGCCGCCCACGGCCTGGTTCCATACGGTGTAGGCGACACCGTCCGCGCTGCGGTCCAGGACCGTGGCGCTGATGTTGTTCGTGGTGTCGCAGGAGGCGTGGTAGCAGGGGTCGTACGCCGCGTTCGCGGTGCCGCCCCACTTCGCTGCCTGGGCCGAGGTCTTGCGGGCGCTGGCTCCGGACGCGTAGCCGGAGGTGGGGATGCCGCCCTGCTGGAAGGAGTAGTCGTCACTGCGGCCCTGGCCCTCGGTGTTCTCCTCGGGGGCGAGGTTCAGCGAGGTCCAGTAGGCCTTGAGCGGGGCGGCCGCGGTGGAGTTGACGTTGTTGATGAAGTAGCCGCCGTTGGTCGAGCCGACCATGTCGAAGTTGTAGTAGGCCTTGATGGCCGACTTCTGGGTGCTGGTCAGCTGGTTGACGTAGAACTTCGAGCCGTTGAGGCCCTGCTCCTCGTCGGTCCACCAGGCGAAGCGCACGTGCTTGGTCATGGTGGGGTTCTTCTGGGCGAGGACGAGCGCGTTCTCCAGCAGGGTCGCGGAGCCCGAGCCGTTGTCGTTGATGCCCGGACCCGCCGAGACGCCGTCGAGGTGGGCGCCGAACATGATCGTCTGGTCGGCGGGGCCGCCGGGCCAGTCGGCGATCAGGTTGTTCGAGGGGTAGGTGCAGGAGGAGCAGTTCTGCTCGGTCACCGTGTAGCCGGCGGCCTGCAGCTTGCCCTTCACGTACGCCAGCGAGGCCGTGTAGCCGGCGCTGCCCGCACGGCGGTGGCCGCCGTTCTGGGAGGCGATCGTGTTGAACTGGGTCAGGTGCGCCCGGACCGCGGCCACGTCGATGTCGGGCGCGCCGGGGTTGGGCGTGGTGCCGCCGACGGTGAGCGCGTAGTCGACGGTGTGCGAGAGGCTGGTGCCCTGGCCCTTGACCACGACGGTCGAGGATCCCGGAGCCGCGCTGGAGGAGGCGGTCAGCGTCAGCGTCGAGGACTGGCCGGACTGCACGGTGGCCGGGCTGAAGGAGGCGGTGACCCCGGCCGGGAGGCCGGAGGCGGTGAGGGTCACCTGCTGGGCGCTGCCCGTGGAGACGGCGGTGGCGACCGTGCTGGTGGTCGAGGCGCCCTGCTGGACGGTGCCGGAGGCCGGGTTCAGCGCCAGCGAGAAGTCGCTCTCCTGGCCGCTCGGGGTGCAGGTCGGGTCGGCGGTCTGGGCGGGCACGCTGATGGCGTCCCAGGCGGCCTTGGTCTTGTTGAACAGGTTGCAGGTGGTGTCCAGCGACTTGGCGGAACTCAGCGTCGCCGTACGGTACTTCTTGTAGGACATGCTGGAGGTCTTCAGCAGCATGCCGCCGTAGAAGATCTTGCCGGCGTTCTGGATGCCCACCCCGGTCAGCGTGGACTGGTTGCAGGTGCTGCTGTTCGGCTTGCCGCCGCCCGGGCTGGTGCCCTCGGCGAGCAGGTAGAACCAGTGGTTGAGGGGACCGGCGGCCGCGTGCACCTCGGTGCCCGGTATCGAGGAGCTGTAGCAGGACGGGTCGTTGTTGACGGCCGGCGGGTTGTACATGTTGCGGATCGGACCGTTGCCCACGAGGTTGATCGTCTCGCCGACGAGGTAGTCCGGAGTGTCGTACGGGGAGGGCTGGTTGATGAAGGCCTCGGTCAGCGCGCCGAAGATGTCACCGGTGGCCTCGCCGAGCCCGGACTCCTGGCCGCTGGTGCCGCCGGGGGTGTTGGTGTCGATGGCGTGCCCGTACTCGTGGGCCACCACGTCCACGCCGGCGATCCACTCGTTGGCGTTGTTGTGGCCGATGGTGACCGTGCTGCCGTCCCAGTACGCGTTCACGTCGTTCAGGCCGACCTTGGCCGGGAAGCTGCGGCCGTTTCCGCTGACGCCGTTGCGGCCGAGCCACTGGCTCAGCATGTCCCACTGCTTCTGCGCGGCGAACATCAGGTCCACGCAACCGGTCTCCTTGGAGGTCGGGTTGCCGGTGCCCCAGGAGTCGGAGGACTTCGAGAAGACCGCGCCGGAGCTGTAGTCGGCGCAGCTGAGGCCGGCCCGGTTCGGGTCGCGCAGGGAGTACGTGCCCCCGGAGGCCGTGGTGTCGATGGTCAGCGGGTTCGGGCCGTTCCACTTGCTGTTGCCGCTGCCCGCGACCACCTCGTCGAAGCGGTCGAGCACCTTGCCGGTGCGGGCGTCCACGAACACGTGCAGTTTGCTGGGGGCCTTGGCGGTCCGCCCGATCAGGACGGTCTCCCAGGCCAGCGCCGCCTTGTCGTCCTTCAGCTTCACGACGAGCCGGCGGCTCTCCACCTTGTCGGTCTTCACCTGCTCGGCGCGCGAGACGGCCTCGGCGGCCTGCGCCGAGACCGAGGCCGTGGTGGCCACGTCGATCACGGTCGCGGAGGCCGACTGGAGGGCGCGCACCCGGCCTTCGCCGTCGGCGAGGACGACCGCGTCGCCCCCGACCACCGGCAGGCCGCGGTAGCTGCGCTCGTAGGCGACCGAGTACAGGTCCTTCACCCAGGGGGTGACCAGGCGCCGGTCGTACTGCTGCTGCGGGGAGTTGACCAGGCTGTCGAGTCCGCTGCGGACGGCCGCGTCGGCCGCGGCGACGGCCCGCTCGGCGGAAGTGGGCGGGGCGGGATCCGCCGGCTGCAAGGCGGTGGCGGTGGTGGCCAGCGTGCCGGCGAGGCCCGTGGTCAGCACCATGGCCGCGAGGGCGGCCAGCCATCTGGTGGGCTGCAAGAGTCCACTCCGATCGTGTGGGGGGATGGGGCGGGGAGGGTGCCGAAAGGCGGTCTGGCTGTTCGCGGCCGAGTATGGGCGTGTCCATGACGGGATCGGGACATCCCTGCCGACATAAGACCGGCGTTATGGTGCCGACGCGTGACGCTGCGTAAGCTGCCCGGATGCAGCTGGAGTTGAGACATCTGCAGGCCGTCTGCCAGATAGCGGAGACCGGAAGCCTGGGGGGCGCGGCGCGGATCCTCGGGATCTCCCAGCCGGCGCTCTCCGCCCAGCTGCGCCGGATCGAGCGGGTCACCGGCGGCGAACTCTTCGTCCGCGGCCGCCTCGGCGTCGAACCCACCCCGCTCGGCCAGTTCGTCCTGGCCAAGGCGCGCCGGGTGCTCAGCGAGATGGACGCCCTCGGGGCGGAGACCCGGGCCCGGACGGCCGACGCCCCGCTGCGCCTGGGCTGCATCCTGCTGGTGCTGATCGACGGACTGATCGCCCGGCAGGACCTGGTCCTGTCGGGCCGGGAGATCACCGTGGACCTGGAGGACTCGGTGACCGCCCTGGTGCGGATGCTCGGCGCGGGCCGCTACGACGTCATCGTGTACGGGGAGGTCAACGACCACGAGGTGCCGCTGCCCGGGGGAGTCACGGCCCGCACCCTGGTCCCCAAGGAGCCCTTCTGCATCCGGATGTCGGCCCGGCACCCGCTGGCCCGGCTGGAGGCCCTCGACCTCGCGGACCTCGCCGACGAGCAGTGGATGACCCTGGTGGAGGACGACGACGGCGGACCGGAGGCCCTCGTCGAGGCCTGCGCCAAGGCCGGCTTCGTCCCCGCGCTGCGCTACCGGATCACCGACCGCATGATGCAGTACGACCTGATCTCCGCGGGCCGCGCCGTCTCCCTCAGCCAGCCCACGGCGCCCGCCGTGGCCGGCACCGTGATGCGGCCGCTGATCGGGTCACCGATCACGGGGCGCATCCGGCTCGCCTGGAACCGCTCGGCGGTCTCGGCCCGCCAGGCGGAGCTCTTCTACCGGTCGGCCGCCTACGCGTACCTGGCCAATGTGGACAACAACCCCTTCCACCGGGCCTGGTGGGACGAGCATCCGGAAGCCCATCCGGCCCTCGACTGACGTCATTTCATACTGCGTACATGGAACGGGTATTCGGATCCCTTTACGCTCTCCGCATGGCAGTGGCCGCCACACCATTTCCCTTCGGAGAGCTGGAGGAAATACCCATGACCCCAAGAGCCCGCACGCAGGTCAGCCGGAGAGGCTTCCTCGCCGGCACCGCGGCGGCCGCGGCCGCCGCCACCGTGCCCGCGATCGGCCAGGCCGCCGCAGCCCCCGCGGCGGCGGCCGCCGGCCGCCCGAACATCCTGCTGATCGTCACCGACGACCAGCCCGAGCAGACCGACTGGGCACTTCAGAAGACCATCGGCTGGCTCGCCGGCCAGGGCGTGAAGTTCAACCACGGGCACGTCACCACCCCCCTCTGCTCCCCCTCCCGCTCCTCGGTGTTCTCCGGCCGCTACGCCCACAACCACGGGGTCCGCAACAACGCCTCCTCGGCCGTGCTCGACCAGAACACCACCGTCCAGCGCTATCTGAAACAGGCCGGATATCGCACCGGCCTCTTCGGCAAATACCTCAATGCGTGGAACATCGCCGACGCACCCCCGCATTTCGAGGAATTCGCGCTGCTCCAGCCCGGATACGTGGACGCCAAGTGGAACGTCAACGGATCGGTCCAGACGATCAACGGCTACACCACGAACATCATCAAGAACCGCACGCTGAGCTTCGTCGACAAGGCGGCCACCGACACCCGCCCCTGGTTCGCCTACGTCACCCCCTACGCCTCGCACGGGCCCCGCACCCCCGAGGCCAAGTACGCGGGCACCCCCGTCCCCGAGTGGAACGGACGCCCCTCCGTCACCGAGGCCGACCGCAGCGACAAGCCGCCCTACATCCAGAACGCCACCGGCACCCTCGAGGACGGCAAGCGCATCCGCGCGGAGCAGCTGCGCGTGCTCCTCTCCGTCGACGACGCGGTCCAGGCCTTCAAGGACAAGCTGGCGGCCACCGGACAGCTCGACAACACCCTCGTGATCTACATCGGAGACAACGGCTTCGGCTGGGCCGACCACGGCTGGACCGCCAAATCCGTCCCCTACAGCCCCGCCCACGAGGTGCCGTTCTACCTCTCCTGGCCCGCCGGAGGGCTCGGGGCCGGCACGGTGGACAACCGCATCGTCGCCAACATCGACATCGCGCCCACCATCCTCGACGCCGCCGGGATCACCCCGAACACCCCGCAGGACGGGGTCTCGCTGCTGGGCACCCACAGCCGCGACCACCTGCTCGTCGAATGGTGGAAGCAGGGCACCGGCGCCGACCACCGCACCTGGTCCTCCTACGTGGCCAAGGACAAGCAGTACGTGGAGTACTACAAGCTGCACACCGACGCCAACGGCACCGTGTCCGGCACCGGGGAGGTCACCTTCCGGGAGTACTACGACCTCGCCGCCGACCCCCACCAGCTGGTCAACAAGCTGTACCAGGCCACCCCGGCGCAGGAGCGGAACCTGGGCATCCCCGCCCTCGCCGCCCAGCTCGCCGCCGACCGGGTCGGCTAGCAGCCGGACCTCCGGCCGGGCGCACACCGTCCGCGCCCGGCCGGACCGCACCCATCCGCACCTTCACCGGAGTCCTTCATGTCCTCCTCCTGCTGCACCCCGGGGCACGACTCCCCGGCCGGCGCCCTCACCCTGCTCGCCGCACCCCCGGTCCCCGCGCCGCGGGCCGCGCGCGGCCTGCTCGACCTGCCCGGGGGCCGCTTCCTCATGGGCACCGAGGACGCGGACGGATTCCCTGCGGACGGGGAGGGCCCGGTCCGGGAGGTGGCGGTGGATCCCTTCCGGATCGCGCCGACGACGGTCACCAACGCCCAGTACGCCACCTTCGTCAAGGCCACCGGGCACGTCACGGAGGCCGAGGAGTTCGGCTTCTCCTTCGTCTTCGCCGGACTGCTGGCGCCCGAACTCGCCGCCACCGCACCGCCGGTGGCCGGGGTCCCCTGGTGGCGGGCGGTGTCCGGGGCGAGCTGGAAGCACCCCGAGGGGCCCGGGTCCTCCGTCACGGCCCGGCAGAACCACCCCGTCGTCCACGTCTCCTGGAACGACGCCCAGGCGTACTGCGCCTGGTCCGGGACCAGGCTGCCCACCGAGGCCGAATGGGAGTACGCGGCCCGCGGCGGCCTGGAGCAGCGCCGCTACCCGTGGGGCGACGAACTCGCCCCGGAAGGCCGCACGCTGCTCAACATCTGGCAGGGCGAGTTCCCCACCACCCACACCGGTCCCCACCTCGGCACCGTCCCCGTGAAGTCCTACCGCCCCAACGGCCACGGGCTCTACAACGCCGTCGGCAACGTGTGGGAGTGGTGCGAGGACCCGTTCGGGCCGGGACACGCCTCCCGCACCATGCGCGGCGGGTCCTTCCTCTGCCACGACTCGTACTGCAACCGCTACCGGGTCGCGGCCCGCAGCTCCAACACCCCCGACAGCTCCACGTCCAACATCGGCTTCCGGGTGGCGGCCTGAGCGGGCGTCAGTCCCGCTGGACGACCAGCCCGGCCACGTGGTCGGTGACCATGTCGAGGATCCCGGCTGCTGCCTCCTCGTCGCCGAGGACCAGGAAGTTCAGGGTCACCCCGTCGGTCATGGCCGCCAGGTACTGGGCCAGCACGTGCACCGGCACGCTGAGCTCGTACGGGTGGATCCGGCGCAGCTCTTCGAGCAGCTCGGTGTACGTGTCGCAGTAGGACTGGTACTGCTTGCGCGCCAGGTGGCCGAACTCCGGCTGCCGCAGCGCGTACTGGGTGAGCTCGTAGGTGAGCATGTGCGCGCCGGGACTGGCCGCCACGTGGTCCCAGTACGCCTGGAAGCCGGCCCGGATGGTCTCCCGCAGCGTGGGCCTCGGCAGGATCGCGGCCTTCACGAGGGTGACGTAGTGCGCGGTGATGGTCTCGATGACCGACTCCAGGAGCGCCTGCTTGGAGTCGAAGCAGTAGTGGAAGACGCTCAGGGAGACGCCCGCCTCGGCGGCGATGGACCGGGTCGTGGTCCTGGCCACCCCGTCGCGGGTCATCGCGCGGATCGCCGCCTCCGTCAGCTGCCTGCGCCGGTCGGTCAACGGCATCCGTGCCATGTACGGGTTCCCCTTCGCTCCGGTGCGCCCCGGGCGGGGCGTCCGCGGGCACGGAGGCCCGCGGACACCCCGCCCGACGCCGTCAGCTGCTGTATACGCCGACTTCGTGCAGCGAGTAACCCCATTGGGTGCCGCGTCCCGCTCCGTGGACGCGTACGTACCGGGCCGGGACCCCGGAGAACCTCGCCGTGTCCACCCCGCCGTCGCCCTCGGCCGTGGACCAGGCCGTCGTCCAGTCCGTCCCGTTCGAGGAGACCTCGATGCGGTAGGCCCGCCCGTACGCCGCCTCCCAGTCCAAGGTGACCCGCTTGACCAGCTGCTGGGAGCCGAGGTCGACCTGCAGCCACTGGTTGTCGTTCCACTCGCTCGCCCAGCGGGTGCCCCGGTTGCCGTCGAAGGCGAGGCCGGGCGCGAAGCTGACGAAGGGGTTCCACCACTCGGAGGTGCTCGCGGAGGCGGGCCGGCCCGCGGCGAGGTTCACGCCGGCCTTGTGCTGCTCGGACCCGCCCCAGGTGCGCAGGTACGACTCGGCGCCCTTGAACAGGTCGTCCACCACGCCCTGTCCGCCGACGATGCGGATGTCCTCGATCCAGTCGGGCACCAGGCCGTAGTGCGAGGCGCCGTCGGTGTTGAGGTCCCAGGTGCGCTGGCCGGTGGTCTGCTTGTCGATGACCGAGCCGCCGTCGGTGCTGCGGAAGGGGTACGTGACCGGGTTCGGCGTGTTCGCCCCGCGCGGGCCGGGCCAGCCGCCGACGCCGTTCATGTCGGTGCCGTAGCCGTAGCCGACGTTGTACTTCTCGCGCAGCGCGTCGGTCCGCTTGGCCTCGGCGCTGAAGCCCTCGGAGCCGCCCATGTACGCGGTGGCGAAACCGCCGAGCTTGTAGAGCCGCTCCATCCAGCCCAGGTCCATCCAGCTGTGCGAGGAGATCACGCCGGGGTAGTTCTCGGACTCGAGGATGTCGAAGGCCTGCCCGGCCGCCTTCACGCTCATGTGGTCGAGTTCGAGCATCATCTTGCGTTTCATCATGCCGCGCACCGCGTAGTCACCGAGGTCGGTGAGCCCGCGGGTGTTGCACTGGGCGCCCGAGGCGTACGAGGGCACGCTCACGCCCGCCGGCAGCTGCTTCTCGGCGGCGGCCGCCGGGGCCAGGCCGATGGGGTTGTCGTGCTGCGGGCCCTTGCACGCCTCCGTCATCCAGAAGGTGCCGGTCGACAGGAACTGCCCGACGTTGATGGCCGTTCCCAGCGCGCCCTCGTCGAAGCGGACCCCGCACAGGGCGTTGTCGAACTTGTGGCACAGGAACATGCTGCGCACGCCGAGGTTGTACAGCTCGTCGAGGCCCTTGTCGATGTCCGCCTGACTGCACTGCGCGATGTCCAGGATCTGCTTGCACCCGAAGGGCTCGGAGGTCTCGACGCCGAGGACCACTGCCAGCTTCCCCTGCTTGATCACGTCGCGGGCCTGCCCGGAGTCGGTGACGATGCGGAACCAGCCCTTGCCCGGGCCGCCGTACATCTTGTCGACGTAGGCCTGCATGTCGTAGGTCTTCTTCGCCTCCAGGCGGATGGCGGTCATCTCGTCGCAGCTGCGGTCCTTGAAGAAGTAGACCGAGCAGATCACCCCGTTGGTGACGAGGTCGTTGACGAGGACGCGCTGGCCGCCGCGCCAGGCGCGCTCGATCCACGCGTAGTAGTTCTGCTGGTGGGTCAGCGAGTCGTGGGCGGGCCAGTCCTTGAAGGTGGGCCAGCCGTCGGGGTCGTGCTTGCCGTCGCCGCCCTTGGTGATGAAGTCGAAGATCGCGAGGCTGCCGTCGGGGTAGTGCTCGGGACAGTCCTTGAGCGCGTCGGCGATCCCGGCGTCGGAGAAGGGCTTTCCGCAGATCAGACGGCCGCCGAAGCCCTCGTTCGACATGATGTGGTCGTGCGCGTCGACGAAGCCCCGGACGTTGCCCTGGGCGTCGGTGCCCTTGAAGGGCTCGCCGGTCACGTTGATCTGGGAGTCGGGCGCGGGCCGGGCGGTGGGCTCCCACCAGTTGTTGTCGGCGGCGGCCCCCGGGACGGGGCCGAGCACCATGGCGAGCAGGCCGAGGAGCAGGGACAGGATCGCGACCGGCTTGCGCCGGTGGCGGCGGGGCGGTTCCGGTCGTTGCCTGCGGGGTTCTTGGGGTCCTTGTGGTTCTTGGGTCGTGGCCACTACTCACGTCCTCGGTCGGCGGAGGGCGCGGTCGAGGACACGGTCCACCGGAGGCGTGGCCGCCTTGGCACCTGTTTGTCATGTCCCGCGCAAGCATTGCGATGAGAATCGCTACTGCCGGGTACAGAGTCAAGAGTCCGGGTCACATGACCTGATGGCGCGTCACCCTACTCGCCCGGCGGGTTCCCGTCAGCGGGTCGGCGCGGAACGGGCGTAGCGCCCGGGGGTGGTGCCGACGACCCGCTTGAAGTGGCGGGTGAAGTGGGACTGGTCGTAGAAGCCCGCCTCGACCGCCACCTCGGCGGCCGGGCGGCCCTCCAGGAGCAGCCGGCGGGCCAGGGCGACCCGGCGCGAGACGAGGTACTGGTGGGGGGCGATGCCGAAGGTGCCGCTGAACGTGCGCACCAGGTGGGCGGGGTGGGCCTGGAGCAGACCCGCCGCCTCCTCCAGGGACAGGCCGCCGGCCGCCCGTTCGTCGAGCAGCTCGCGCAGGTTCCGCGCGAGGCCGGGGCCGGGCAGGGCGGCGCGGGCGTGCGGGAGTTCGAGGCGGGGCCGGAGCAGGGTGCGCAGCCGGTCGCCGATCAGGGCCAGCCGGCTCTCCGCCTCGAACTCGTCCCCGGGGGCCGCCAGGGCCCGGTGGAGCTGCCCCACGCGCCGGCGCAGGACCGGGTCCGCGAGGTCGGGGCCGTCCACGGCGGCGCCGATGAAGCGCTCGTCCAGCAGGGTCGTGTCGAGGTAGACGACGCGCTTGCGGAACCCGTGCGGGGTGGCGGCCGAGCCGTTGTGCGGGACCTGGGGCGGGAGCAGGCTCACGGTGTCGCCCGGGGTGCCGCGCCGGTGGCGGTCCAGGTCGTAGCGGATGGCGCCGTCGTCGACGATCAGCAGGGTCCACGCATCGTGGACGTGCATGGGGTAGGCGTGCGCGGTGAAGCGGGCGTGGAACACCTCGACGACACCCGCGACCCGCGGACGCCAGGCCGAGACCTCCTGCTGGGGCTGCACGTGAAGAACGTACAAGACCGCACGCGGGGGCGCCCGGCAGTCTCAGGGCATGAGAGACGAGCACGATGCGAAGCATGAGCAGGTCGGGCAGGTCGGGCAGGTCGGGCAGGCCGGGAACGGCGGGAGCGGCGGGAGCGGCGGGAGCGGGGCGGACGGGCCCGTGCGGTTCGACACCAAGATCGCGGTGCTGCTGCGCGAGGACCTGGAGACGTGGCAGCGGCTGAACGTCACCGCCTTCCTCGTCAGCGGGCTCGGCACGGCCTGCCCCGAGGTGGTCGGAGAGCCGTACGAGGACGCCGACGGGACCCCCTATCTGCCGATGTTCCGCCAGCCCGTCCTGGTCTTCGAGGGCGGCAAGGAGACGCTGGCGGCGGCGCACGAGCGGGCGGTGCGGCGCGGGCTGCCCACGGCGGTGTTCACCTCGGACCTGTTCGCCACGGGCCACGACCGGGCCAACCGGGCGGCCGTGGCGGCGGTGGGCAAGGACCACCTCGACCTGGTCGGAATCGCCGTCCACGGCGCACGCAACTCCGTGGACAAGGCGCTCAAGGGGGCCCGCATGCACGGCTGAGGGGGGCACCGGGGGCGGGGGCGCCGGGGGCCGGGCGCCGGGGACACGGCGGCGGCGGCGCCGCGCGGCCGGTGGGGGCAGCGTCCCCGGGGGCCGGGCGCCCGAGGGGCCACCCGGGGCGGGCGCCGGGCGCCGGTGGCGGGGAAACGGGGTGCCGTGCGGCGGGTGGGGCGGGGCCACCGGGGGCCGGGCACCCGGGGGACCACCTGGGGCGGGGCGCGCGCCGGTGGCAAGGGGGACAGGGGAGCCGGGGTCCGGGCGCCGGTGGCGGGGGAAGGGGGTGCCGCGCGGCGGGTGGGGCGGGGCCACCGGGGGCCGGGCACCCGGGGGACCACCTGGGGCGGGGCGCGCGCCGGTGGCGCAGGGGCAGGGGACAGGGGCGTGGGGGAGAAGTGCGGCCGGTGCACGGGGGCTCGGGGGAGACGCGTGGCCGGTGGGAGGGGGCGCCGGGGTCTGGGTGCCGGTGGGGCGGGGGATCGGGGGCGTTGTGCGGCGCGGGAAGGATGCGCGGGTGGTGGTGTGGGGGCCCGGTGGTGTCGGGTGGGTGGTGGCGTGTCGGCCATTTTGGTGGCGTGGGCCGACTTGGGTTTCTGGTGTTCGCCGCCGTTCCCGGCGCGGATGCAGGGTCCCGACCGGCTGTGCGAGTGGGCCGGGGATGCTTGCTGCGTGGGCGGCCCTGATGGGGTCTCCTCGCCTGGGGCCGCGCGGCCGGGGTGGGGGCTCGGTGGTGTCGGGTGGGTGGTGGCGTGTCGGCCATTTTGGTGGTGTGGGCCGACCTGGGTTTCTGGTGTTCGCCGCCGCTTCCGGCGCGGATGCAGGGTCCCGACCGGCTGTACGAGTGGGCCGGGGGATGTTCTCCGCGTGGGGCGGACCTTGCAGGCCTTGCCGCCGTGGTCGTGGGGAGGGCCGCCGCCGGGGTGGGGGTGGGGCCCGCGGGCGAGAGTGGGCCGGACGGTGCGGCGGCGGTCCCGGCGGGGGGCGGCCGTGGTCCGGGTCGCCGGCGAGTTCCGGTCGCCGCAGGCGAAACGTGCCTCCGCCGCGCGTTCACGTGTTCTCCGTTTCTGCTTCACCGATCCGTGTGCCCCAGAGCCCTACGCCCCGTGGATTGTCATGCCCGCGGCCATGGGTGGGTGGCCGTTTTCCGGCCACGCACGGCTTGTGGGGAAGGGGGCGGTCCGGTGTCTCGGCCACGTTTTCTGTTCGTGTCCTGGGTGGACGTGGAAAGACGTCAGGCGCCTGCGCCGATGGCGGGGGGAGCGCACGCGGGGCGGGGGGACGGCGGCCCCGGTGGCCACGGAGGCGGGCCCGACGCCGTGACCTGGCGGCTGGTCGGCTCCAACAACCACGAGCTCGGCCGCAGCCCTTCCGTGTACCGCTCCCTCGGTGCCTGCGGCGCGGCCGTCGAGCGGCTCCGTGAGCGGATCGGCGAGGCCGTCCCGATCGTGATGATGTCCACGGGTGGTGGGGTCGTGGCGGCGGGTCAAGGTCCCCGAGGAGCGGGGGGCGCGGTCCCGGGCGCCTCCGGCCCCGGTTCCGGCGCGGCTCCCGGCTCCGGAGCGATGTCAGGGTCCGGCGCGAAGCGGGGCTTGGGCTTGATGCCCGGTTCCGGCGCACTGCCCGGTTCCGGCGCGCTGCCGGGCTCCGGCGCGTCGTCCGGTTCCGGCGTGATCTCCGGCCCGGGCACGATGCCGGGCTCAGGCGTGCTGCCCGGTTCCGGCGCGCTGCCGGGCTCCGGCGCGCCGTCCGGTTCCGGCGTGATCTCCGGCCCGGGCACGATGCCGGGCTCAGGCGTGCTGCCCGGTTCCGGCGCGCTGCCGGGCTCCGGCGCGCCGTCCGGTTCCGGCGTGATCTCCGGCCCCGGCGCGATGCCGGGCTCAGGCGTGCTGCCCGGTTCCGGCACGTTGCCGGGCTCCCGCGCGTCGTCCGGTTCCGGCGTGATCCCCGGCCCGGGCACGATGCCGGGCTCCGGCGCGCCGTCCGGTTCCGGCGTGCTGCCCGGCTCCGGCGCACTGCCCGGCTCCGGTGCTATGCCGGGTCCCGGTGTGATGCCCGGTTCCGGCATCGGGGCCTGGACCTGGCAGCTCGTGCTCGACGAGCAGTGCGTGGCTGTCGCCGTCCGCACCTTCCGGCGGCAGCGCGAATGCCGCCACAGCCTCCAGCTGTTCCTGGCCGCCGTCGCCGAGGCGCAGGTGGCCTCCGGCGTCACCCACACCCGGCGGCTGCGCGGTCTGCGGCTGCCCGGCGCCGGTGACGTCCCGGGGCTGGCCCTGCGCGGGGGAGGGCTGCGATGACCGTGACCACGGTGGTTCCTCCGGCCGCCCCCGGGGACGAGCACATCACCCCGCGGGCCCTCTCCAAGAGCGGCGATCCGGCCGACCGGATCTTCCGCGGCTCGGCCCGCGCCGCCGGCGCCGCCGTCCTGCTCATCATGACCCTGGTCGGCGTCTTCCTCGGCGGCCGCGCCCTGCTGGCCCTGGACGTGGCCGGCTGGTCCTTCCTCACCACCTCCGCCTGGGAGCCCGACTCCCACAACTTCGGTGTGGCGGCGATCCTGATCGGCACGCTGCTCATCGGCGGCGTCGCGATCTTCTTCGCGCTGCCGCTGGCGATGGGCACGGCCCTCTACATCACCGAGTACGCCCCGCGCCGCGTCAAGCAGACCCTCATCAGCCTCGTCGACCTGATGGCCGCGGTGCCCAGCGTGGTCTACGGCCTGTGGGGGCTGTTCCTGTTCCAGCCGCACGTGGTCGGGCTGTCCCGCTGGCTCACCACGTACCTGGGCTGGTTCCCGCCCTTCGCGGTGGACGGGGACGACCCGCGCGACCCGCTCAGCCCGAACACCTTCTACACCTCCTCCACCTTCATCGCCGGCATGGTAGTCGCGCTGATGGTGACGCCCATCGCCTGTTCGGTGATGCGCGAGGCCTTCGCCCAGGCCCCGCCCGGCGAGCGCGAGGGCGCCTTCGCGCTCGGCGCCACCCCGTGGGGCGTCATCCGCTCCGTCGTCCTGCCCTTCGGCAGGGGCGGGATCATCGGCGGCACCATGCTCGGGCTCGGCCGTGCGCTGGGGGAGACCATCGCCGTCTATCTGATCATCTCCCCGGTCTTCGTGATCCAGCCGCACATCCTCCAGAACGGCGCCATCTCCGTGTCCTCCCTGATCGCCCTGCGCTACGGATCGGCCAGCCCCCTCGGGATATCCGCGCTGATGGCGGCCGGGCTCACGCTCTTCCTGATGACCCTGGTGGTCAACTTCATCGCCTCCTCGGTCGTGGCCCGCAGCCGCTCCGGAGCGGGGGCCGACGCATGACCGCCCTCACCCACAGGCCGCACGGCCCGGGTGCGCCGGGTGCCCCGGACGCCCCCGGCGTACCCGGTGGCCCGCACGCGCCCGTCGCCACCGTCCGCCCTCCCGTGGTGCACGACGGCGCCGGGGTACCGCCCGAACACCGGCGCAACACCGCGACCCTGCACGTGCGCGACGTCCTCGCCATGGTGGGCGCGGCCGCCGCCGCGCTCGCCATGACCGCCCTGCTGTTCGGCCGGATCCTGCCCTTCGACGCGCCCCTCGGCTTCACCGTCGTCCTCTACCTGGCCTTCATGGCCCTCTACGCCGTCCTCGTCTCCCTCGACGAGCCCGCCGCCACCGTGCGGGCCCGCCTCGCGCAGGTCCTCGTGCACAGCATCGCCGTCCTGCTGATGGCGGCCCTGGTGTTCGTCGTCGGCTACGTGCTCATGCGCGGCTGGGACGCCCTGGCCCACCTCAACTTCTTCACCGAGGACATGGGCGACACCGGTCCGCTGGAGCCGCTGACCCAGGGCGGGGCGCTGCACGCCATCGTCGGCACCCTGGAACAGATCGGCATCGCGCTGGCCGTGACCGTGCCGCTGGGGCTGGCCTGCGCGGTGTTCCTCAACGAAGTCCCGGGCCGCTACGCGCGGTTCGTCCGCACCATCGTCGAAGCCATGACCGCGCTGCCCTCCATCGTGGCCGGCCTGTTCGTCTACGCGACCTGGATCCTGCTGCTCCACTTCGACAAGTCCGGCTTCGCCGCGGCCCTCGCGCTGTCCGTGATGATGCTGCCGATCGTGATCAGGGCCTCCGACGTGGTGATCCGGCTGGTGCCGGGCTCGCTGAAGGAGGCCTCCTACGCCCTGGGCGCCGGTCAGTGGCGCACCGTGTGGACGGTGGTCCTGCCCACGTCGCGCTCCGGACTGACCACCGCCGTCATCCTGGGCACCGCCCGCGGCATCGGGGAGACCTCCCCGGTGCTGCTCACCTCCGGAATCGCCAACGGGCTCAACGCCAACCCCTTCGAAGGGCCGCAACTCTCCCTGCCGCTCGCGGTCTTCAGCCTGGTCCAGTCACCGGAGAAGTCCATGATCGCCCGGGGGTTCGGCTGCGCCGCCCTGCTGATGGCACTGGTGCTGCTGCTGTTCGTGCTCGCCCGGCTCATCGGGGGCAAGGCCCCGGGCCAGCTCGGCCGCGGCGCCCAGCACCGCCGGGTCCTCGCGTCCGCCCGTGACGTGGAGCGGATGCGCGCCCGGGCCGCCGAGCGGGACCTCGCCCTGACCGAAGAAGAGGCCGGGGGACCGGAGGCACAGGGGTGGCGGGCGGTGCCCCCGCCCCGGGCGTAGCCCGCCCCGCTCTTCGCGGCCCGCGCCGCGTCCATTCGTACGATCTGTGACCGATCAGGAGAGTTACCCATGCCCGGACGACCCCCGGCATACCCCGTGCGTGCCCCTTCGGGCGACCGCGCACCCGCCCGGCGCCGACGCCTGCTCGTCCGCGGACTCGCGCTGTGCCTGGCCGCGCTGGCCGCCGTCCTGCCCGGTGCGGTACCGGCCGCCGCCGAGACCTACGTGCCGGTCTCCGGTGCCGGTTCCACCTGGAGCCAGAACGCCCTCGACCAGTGGCGGGCCAACGTCAAGCAGTACGGCATGACGGTCAACTACAGCGGTACGGGATCGTCCGACGGCCGCAACCAGTTCCGCAACGGCACCGTCGACTTCGCGGTCTCCGAGATCCCGTACGGGATCAAGGACTCGGGGGTCGTCGACCCGCCGCCGGCGCGGAAGTTCAGCTACATGCCGATCGTCGCGGGCGGCACGGCCTTCATGTACAATCTCAAGATCGGCAACCGCCGGGTCACCAACCTGCGCCTCTCCGGCGAGAACGTGGCCAAGATCTTCACCGGCGTGATCACCACCTGGAACGACCCGGCGATCAAGGCCGACAACCCGGGCCTCGCCGCCGCCCTCCCCGCCCGCAGGATCGTCCCGGTCGTCCGCTCCGACGGCTCGGGCACGACCGCCCAGCTGACCAAGTGGATGAGCTCGCAGCACGCGCCGCTGTGGGACGCCTACTGCTCCAAGGCCGGCCGCTCCACCCCCTGCGGGCAGACCTCCAACTTCCCCACCATCGCCGGCCGCGGATTCGTCGGCCAGTCCGGCTCCAACGGCGTCTCCGGCTACGTGGCCCAAGAGGGCAACATCGGCACCATCACGTACGTCGAGTACTCCTACGCGGTCTCCACGACGGGCTTCCCGGTCGTCAAGGTCCTCAACAAGTCGGGCTACTACACCGAGCCCACCGCGCAGAACGTCGCAGTGTCGCTCATCAAGGCGGAGATCGAACCCGACCTCACGCAGAAGCTGGAAGGCGTCTACACGGGCGGCGACGAGCGGACCTACCCGCTCTCCAGCTACAGCTACATGATCATCCCGACGGCGCAGGAATCGAACTTCAACCCGCAGAAGGGCAAGGCGCTCGGCGCCTTCGCCTACTACTTCCTCTGCGAGGGACAGCGCTCCGTCGACCGGCTCGGCTACTCCCCGCTCCCCATCAACCTCGTCCAGGCGGGACTGGATCAGGTGCGCCGCATCCCCGGCGTGGCCGTGGCGAACATCGACATCAAGAACTGCCGCAACCCCACCTTCTCGCCCGACGGCAGGAACATCCTGGCCGAGACCGCCCCGAAGCCCCCCGCCTGCGACAAGCAGGGCCCCACCCAGTGCGACACCGGCACCGGAGGCAACAAGAACCCGACGCAGCCCGGCGGTTCCGGCGGCGGTGCGGCCACCGGCGGCGCCGCGGCCAGTGGCGGTGCGGCCTCGGGAGGCGGCACCGGCGGGACGGGCGGTACCGGGGGCGCGGCCTCCGGCGGAGCCACGGGCGCCGCCGCGGGCACGGCCGCGGGCGCCACGGGCGGAGCCGACGGCGGGGGCGGCGCCGCGGCCGCCACCGGCGGTACGGGCGACGGCGGCGCCGGCGCGGACGGCGGGGCGGTGGACCCGCAGACCGGGCAGCCCCTCGCGGCGGGCGCGGCCGACCTGTTCGGGATCCCCGTCACCACGTCGACGGGCATCGGCGGGACCCTGCAGACCGTCCTGATGGTGCTCGGCGCCCTGCTCCTGCTGGCCGTCACGGTCGCCCCGCCGCTGCTCACCCGGCGCCTGGCGCGGCGCGGCCGCACGGGAGGCGGCTCCTGATGCGCGCACCCTTCCGCACGCGCCGGATCCGGCTGCTGTTCGGCACGCTCTGCCTGCTGCTGCTCCCCGTGGTCGCCACCTCCGGGCCCGGCGGCCTGGGGCCGCAGGCCGCGTACGCCGCCGGGGAGTCCGGGGGCTCCGAGGTCACGGTGTCCGGGACCGGCGACTTCGCCGACCTCAAGGTGACCGTCGGCCAGACCCGCAACCTCGTCGGACAGGTCGTCAAGATCTCCTGGACCGGCGGCAAGCCCACGGTCTCCGACACCAACTACAGCGCCAACTACCTCCAGATCATGCAGTGCTGGGGGGACGAGCCCACCGGACCCGGCACCGACCAGTGCCAGTTCGGCGCCTCCTCCGCCCTCGGTTCGGGCTCCGGCCAGGCCGGGGCCTACACCAACACCCGCCAGCTCAACTACGGGGCCAACCTGCAGGACTCGGAGAAGGAGCCGCTGCCGCCCCCCACTCCGAGCGGGATCTCGTACGCCCCCTTCCGTACGGTCGGCGGGGACCCGGTCACTCCGGGCAACTGGAACGAGTTCTACGACGTCAACAGCACCAACGAGGTGCCGTACGCCCGCACCAACGCCCGCGGCTCCGGCGAGGTCTGGTTCGAGACCCAGACCGCCATCGAGGCCCCCGGCCTCGGCTGCGGTTCCGCGCTCCCCGGCTCCCAGGTCGCCGCCACCGGACGGGGCTGCTGGCTGGTGATCGTGCCGCGCGGAGAGAAGGAGGTCGACGGCAGCCCGCACACCGCGCAGTCCAGCGGCCAGCTCCAGTCCTCCCCGCTCAGCCCGGCCAACTGGAAGCAGCGCATCCTCGTCCCGCTCGGCTTCGAACCCCTGGGCAGCTTCTGCCCGATCGGCGCCGAGGAACGCGGCACCATCGGCAGCGAGATGGCCGCCGAGGCCGTCACCCGCTGGCAGCCCGCCCTGTGCCAGACCGGCGGCAAGGCCATCTACGGCTACGCCCAGGTCCCCGACGAGACCGCCCGCGTCAAACTGCTCTCCGGCACCCCCGGAATGGTCTTCCTCGGCCGGCCCGCCCCGGCCGACCCCGACCGCAAACCCGTCTACGCGCCCGTGGCCCTCTCCGGCATCACCATCGGCTTCTTCATCGAGAGCCAGGCCGGGTTCACGGCGACACCCGAGGTCAAGGCCCGCAACGGCATCCGGCTCGGCAGCCTGCGGCTGACCCCCAGGCTGGTGGCGAAGCTGCTGACCGAGTCCTACCAGGACGGAAACTCACGCTTCGCCGACAGCACCGCGAAGAACCCGGTGAACCTGGGCCACGACCCGGAGTTCATGAAGCACAACCCCGAGTACGCGGGACTGGACTTCCCCAACAAGCTCGGTGACGCCCTGGTCCCGCAGCCGCTCGCCGACACCACCCGGCAGCTGTGGGACTGGGTGTCCCGCGACCCGGCCGCCCGGGAGTTCCTCGACGGCGCGCCCGACAACACGGGTGCGCACGGGGACCCCTCGTACGCCGGCATGGCCGTGAACCCGAACTACCGGGGTCTCGCCGTGCCGTTGGACACCTTCCCCAAGAGCGACCCGTACTGCCAGGCCTTCCCGGACCACCCCGAGTCCCCGCTCTGCATCCAGGACAAGCACCCCTACGCCACCGACATGCACGCCGCCGCGCGCGCTTCGAGCCGGGGCGACACCCTGGCCCGTACCTCCTGGGACGCCACCGCGACCCCGCCCGCCTACAAGAAGGACCCGCCGCAGCTCGCCGGCTCGCGCGCCGTGCTCGCCGTCACCGATACCGCCACCGCCGACCGCTACGGTCTGGTGAGCGCCGAACTCCTCAACGCGGGCGGGAAGTTCGTCGCCCCCGAGCCGGCCGCGCTCATCGCCGCCGCCAACGCCCGCAAGGCCGGGGCCGACGGGGTCAGTTCCCCCGACCCGGCGGCCGCGGACCCGGCGGCGTACCCGCTCACCGTCCTCACCTACGCCGCCACCGTGCCCGCCGACCTCACGGAGGCCGAGGGCAGGGACTACGGCGCCATGCTGGCCTACGCGGCCGGCCAGGGGCAGACCCCGGGCGTGGCCGCGGGCAGCCTGCCGCACGGCTACGCCCCGCTGCCGGAGCCGCTGCGCGCCCAGACCCGGGCGGCGGCGCAGCGGGTGAGCACGGAGGCGGGCAAGAAGCCGGCGCCGACGCCGGAGCCCCCGGCGCCGAGCGCGCCGGCCCCGGGCGGCGCCGGCGGTACGCCGTCCGGCCCGGGCGGGGCGGTGGCGCCCCCGGCCTCCGGGACGGCCGGTACGGGAACCTCCGGCGCCGCAGGCACGGCGGCGGGCGGCGGCTCCGCCGCGCCCGGCCCCGCCCCGGCCTCGCCCAGCGCCCCGGCCGCGGCGGCCACGGGCGGCCCGGGGACCACCGGCGGCTCGGGCGCCCCGGCCGCACAGG
The DNA here is from genome assembly GCF_024213195.1 of Streptomyces sp. TBY4. Taxonomy (GTDB): domain Bacteria; phylum Actinomycetota; class Actinomycetes; order Streptomycetales; family Streptomycetaceae; genus Streptomyces. Next base: position 115,224 of record NZ_JANAVF010000020.1, read on the forward strand.
CGGCCGGGACCACACCGGCCTGGGCCGTCGGAGCCATCCGCAACGTCCTGCTGATCTGCCTCGTGGTCGGGGCTCTCGCGGCCTTCGCGGGACCGCTGCTCCCGCGCCTGCTGCCCCCGGCCCTGTCGTGGCTGCGGTCGCTGCGCGCCGCCGGGGGAGTCCCCGCGGCGTCCGGCGGGCCCGCGGACCTTCCGGCGGACTGGGCGACCCACAAGAAGGCCGGCCCCAGGGACTGGAGTCCGCCGGACCAGGACTGAGGTCCGCGTCCCGTCCCCGCCCGTCCCGAATCCCGGTCCCGAATCCCGGTCCCGGCTCCCGGTCCCGAATTCCGGTCCCTGTTCAAGGTCGCACGACGAAAGGAAGGTGATGCCCGGCGACAACCGTCTGACCAATCCGCGCCAACGGAACTTCATCCCACGCGCGCCGGGCACCACCCGGGCGCAGCCTAGCTGAGGGGTCACCCCAAGTGAACAAGAAGAAAATCGCCTTCGGCGTCTCGGCCTTCGCTCTCGCGGCGACCATGGCCGGAGCCGGCCTCGCCGCCGCCGACCCGTCGGGCCCGCCGCAGTACCGCCAGCTCTCCGGCGTCGGCTCCGACACCACCCAGGACGTCATGAACGGCATGGCCGCGGCCATCACCGTGGGCGGCCAGAAGGTCATCGGCTCCTACGACTCCACCGGCTCCGCCAACATCACCACCAAGGACCCGGCCAACGGCAACTGCACCATGGCCCGCCCGAACGGCTCGGGCGCCGGCCGCTCCGCGCTGCTCACCTCCCTCCAGGCGAACAACGGCTGTCTGGACTTCGCCCGTTCCTCCTCGCTGAACCTGGCGGCGGCGGCACCGGGCCTGACCTACGTGCCCTTCGCGGTCGACGGCGTCACCTACGCCATCACCCCCGGTTCGGCGATCCCGCGCAAGCTGTCGCTGACCGACCTGAAGGCGATCTACCACTGCGACCCGAACTACGTGGGCCAGGGCCCCAACTACGCCATGACGGTCTACCTGCCGCAGGCCGGCTCGGGCACCCGCGGCTTCTGGGAGTCCCAGATGGGGATCACGGACGCCGACGTCGTCGCGGGCGTCTACCCCTGCATCAAGGACAAGAAGGGCACCACCCCGGTGCAGGAGCACGACGGCCGCCTCCTCGACGACAAGTCGATCGTGCCGTTCTCCATCGCCCAGTACCAGTCGCAGTCCTCGCAGACCATCGCGGACCTGCGCGGCCGCGCCATCCTCGGCACCATCGACGGCACCGCGCCCACCGTCCTCAACAGCGGGTTCGGCGTGAAGCGCGACGTCTACAACGTGATCCCGACCAGCAAGGTCGCCACGGCTCCGTGGAGCACGGTCTTCGTCGGCGCCAACTCCGAGATCTGCAAGCAGACCTCGGTGATCAACACGTACGGCTTCGCCACCAGCCCGAACTGTGGCGACATCACCAAGCAGACTCCCTGACCCTGATCGCCGCCCGAGCTTCACATTCTGGAGACGTTGTGCTGAAGAACAGAGTTTTGCGGACCATGGCCCTGGGCGTCGCCGCCGTGACCACCGCCTTCGCGGCGGGTCTGGCCGGGGCGGGCGCCGCGTACGCCGCCCCGATCGGCACCATCGAGATCAACCCGGCGACCGGCGCGGACACGTCCGGCATCGCGTTCACCACCTCGGCCGCCTGCCCGGAGACCGCCACCAACGTGCTGGTGAAGGTGGAGGGTTCCGGCTTCCCGGCCGAGGGCCTGAACGTGGTCGGCAACTCGCCCATCGCGACCTACCCGACCGCCGCCAACGGCGGCATGGTCATCCCGCTCACCTCCACCATGCGGGACTACGCCAGCCAGGCGGGCTTCACCACCCTGCAGGGCAAGTACGACTTCACCGTGATCTGCCGGACCGCCTTCAACGGCACCAGCCTCGGCGACTACACCGGCGCGATCTGGTTCACCTCCAACACCACCTACCAGAACACCGACCCGGCGGTGAAGACCGACACCGTCACCTCCCTCGCGGTCACCCCGGCCGGCCCCGCGCAGGCGGGCACCCCGGTCACCCTCACCGCGGGCGTCACTCCGGCCGGCGCCGGCGGCACCGTCCAGTTCAAGGACGGCGCGGCCGACCTGGGCACCCCGGTCACCGTGAACAACGGCACCGCGGCGCTCACCACGTCCAACCTCACCGCCGGTACGCACAGCCTGACGGCCGTCTTCACGCCGGCGAGCGCCTCGTACAACGGCTCCGCCTCCTCCGCCGTCTCCTACGTGGTCACGGCCGTCCCGGCCGCGACCACCACCACCGCCCTGGCCGTCTCCCCGGCCGGCACGGCGCCGCAGTTCAGCCCGGTCACCCTGACCGGTACGGTCACCCCCGCGGGCGCGGCGGGATCGGTGAAGTTCACCGACACCGTCGGCGGCTCCACCGTCACCCTGGGCACCGTCCCGGTGGCGGCCGGCACCGCGGTCCTGAACACCAGCAGCCTCCCGGTGGGCAACCACTCCTTCACCGCCGTGTTCGTGCCGGCCGACGCGGGCGCCTTCACCGGCTCCGACTCGGGCGCGATCCCGTACGTGGTGGGCGCCTTCGCCGGTGTCTCCGCCTCCGAGACGATCACCACCACGGTCAACTCGGGCGCGCTGGCCATCAGCGTCGCCAACCCGCAGGTCACCCTGCCCTCGCCGGTGCTCAACTCCGACGGGGACCTGCTGACCACGGCCGGCTCCATCAACCCGGTCACCCTCACCGACACCCGCGCCGGCAACCCCGGCTGGACCGTCAGCGGCCAGGTCACCGACTTCTCCGACGGTGCCACCCACGCCATCAACGGCCAGAACCTGGGCTGGACCCCGAAGGTCGTCGACAAGGCGCCCGCGCAGACGGTGACGGCCGGCTCCGCCGTCGCCGCCGCCAACGGAGCGGCCGCCGGCGACCCGGGCACGGCGGGCCTCAAGTCCGCCCGCACGCTCGCCAACGGCACCGGTCTCGGCACCGCGCACGTCACCGCCGACCTGGCGCTGAACGTCCCGACCTCCACGGTGGCCGGCACCTACTCCGCCACCCTCACGCTCACCGCCATCTGATCCAGGCGTGAGCCCCGGGTCGGAGCGGACCGTGCTGTCCCGCGGTCCGTTCCGACCCGCCCCTGACACCTGGACCCGCCGCACCCCTTCCCCGGATCGGACGCCCGAGCCATGAACCCCACCGTCCCCGCCGCCCGGCGCGGCCGCCGCCCCGGCCGGCAGGCCGGGTCCGCCCCGTCCCCCTCCCTGCTGCTCACCCTGCTCGCGCTCGCCGGGCTGCTCGCGCTGGTCGCAGTGGCGCCCGCGCGGGCCGCGACCGCGGCCCCGGCCGCTCCCGGGGAGGACCGCAAGTCCACCTTCGGCGTGCAGCCCGCCGGGCCGAAGGGGCCCGACGCCCGGCCCCACTTCTCCTACGGGGTCACCGGCGGAGCCACGACCCGCGACCAGATCGCCATCTGGAACTACGGCGAGGAACCGCTCACCCTCGATGTCTACGCGAGCGACGCGGTCAACACCGCCGACGGAGGCTTCGACCTGCTCCCGGCCGGCCAGGCCCCGAAGGACGCGGGCAGCTGGATCAAGCTGGACAAGGACAAGGTGACCGTCCCGCCCAAGGGCAACGTCGTCGTCCCCTTCACCGTCACCGTCCCCCGCGAGGTCACCCCCGGGGACCACACCGGCGGCATCGTCGCCTCGCTCGCCTCCGGGGCCCAGGACGGCCAGGGCAACAAGGTCAAGCTGGACCAGCGGGTCGGCGCCCGCGTCTACGTCCGCGCCGCCGGGACCCTCACCCCGCGCCTGGAGGTGCAGGAGGTCTCCGCCTCGTACGAGGGCTCCGCGATCCCCTTCGCCGACGGCTCGGCGACCGTCACGTACACCCTGCGCAACACCGGCAACGTACGGCTCGGCGCCCGGCAGGCCGTGCGCGTCAACGGCCTGTTCGGCACCTCCGTCACCGCCTCCGGCGCGAAGGACCTCGGCGACCTGCTGCCCGGCACCTCGCTGACGATCACCGCCAAGGCCGACGGAGTGGCCCAGGTGCTGCGGTCCTCCGCCGTCGTCTCCGTCCAGCCGGTCGCCGCCCGCGACGGCGTGGACCCCAAACTCCCCTCCCTGACCCGCTCGGTGTCGCTGTGGACGGTCCCGTGGGCGCTGCTCGCGCTGGTCCTCGTGATCACCGGGGGCGGGCTGTGGGTGTGGCGCCGCAGGCGCCTGGCCCGGGCCGCGGCCTCCGCCGCCGCGTCGGCCCGGCGGCGCGCCACTTCCGATACGCCAGAACGCCAGAACGCCAAGAAGGAGTCCATCGTGCAGTTCACCCGCCCCAGCCGGCGATCCGCGGCAGGTGTCGCCACCGCGGCCGCCGCCGCCCTCGTGGGCCTGGCCCTGACCGGGCCGACGGCGGCCCACGCCGCCCCGGCCGGCACGGCGAAGATCAACCCGGCCACCGGCAACGACGGCAGCAGCATCGACGTGACCACGTCGGGCGCCTGCCCGGAGCCCACCACGTACGTCCTGGTCACGGTGGCCGGCAAGGGCTTCCCGGCCGAGGGCCTCAACGCGGTCGGGAACGCGCCCATCACCACCTACCCGCCGACGTCGACGGGCGCCTTCACCGTCCCGCTGACGACGACCATGCGGGACTACGCCAACCAGGCCGGCTTCAGCACCCTCGAAGGCCGCTACGACCTGACGATCGTGTGCCGCCAGGCCTTCGGCACGGAGACCTACGGGACCTTCGCGGCCTCCCTGTGGTTCACCTCCAACACCGAGTACACGACGACGGACCCGGGCACGGGCAACCCGACGCCCACCCCCACGCCGAGCCCCACCCCGACCCGGACCCCCACGCCGACCCCGACGCCGACCGCAACGCCCACTCCGACGCCGACCGCCACCCCCACCCCGACCCCCACGGAGACGGCGTCCCCGACCCCGACCCCGACCGACACCCCCTCCCCGTCCGCGTCGGCCTCCACCGGGACGACCACGGGCAGCGGCGGCAGCGTGGGCGTCTCCACCAACGTCACGGGCGGATCCTCGGGCGGCTCGGGCGGCCCCGGCGGCGGCCTGGCCAACACCGGCGCCGACACCACCACGCTCGGCCTGCTCGCCGGAGGCCTCGTCCTCACCGGCGGCGCGCTCGTCTGGTGGGTCCGCCGCCGCGGCCTGCTGACCTTCTCGGGCAACTGACCACCCCTGCCGCCTCATCCGCTTCCGCATCCGGAGAAGACACGATGACAGCCACCTCCACCCCGCCGGTGGACGTGCGCCCCGACCCCGCCGGAGCCCCCGGGGCACCGGCGGGGCGTACGGGCCCACCCGGCCTGTGGGCCACCGGCGCGGCCCTGGCCATCCTGGGCGCCCTGCTCCTCGGCTTCGTCGCGGAGGTCGGGCCGCTGGGACACCTCCGCCACGAGCGGGACCGCCGGGTGGGGTACGCGCAGCTGCGGGAACAACTCGCCAACGCCACCGCGCCGTTGGGGCCGGCCGAACCGGGTGCCCCCGTCGCCCTGCTGGAGATCCCGCAGATCGGACTGCGCGAAGTGGTCCGAGAGGCGACCACCTCCGGGGTCCTGGCCTCCGGACCCGGTCACCGGCGCGACACGGTCCTGCCCGGCCAGCCCGGCACGAGCATCCTCATGGGCCGGCAGGCGGGCTACGGCGGCCCCTTCGCGCACATCGAGGACCTGGAGCGCGGGGAGACCTTCCGGGTCGTCACCGGCCAGGGCGAGCACACGTACAAGGTGCTCGGCGTCCGCCGCGCCGGCGACCCGCAGCCGGCCGGGCCGGCCGCGGGCACGGCCCTGCTCACCCTGATGACCGCGGACGGCACCCCGTACATGCCGAAGGGGGTGGTGCACGTCGACGCCGAACTCACCACGCCCGTACAGCAGTCGGGCGGCCGCACCCCGGGGCGGCTCGCCGCGGACGAGGCCCCGCTCGGGAGCCAGACCTCGGCATGGTTCCCGCTGGTCCTGTGGGCGCAGGCGCTGCTGCTCGCCGCCGCGGCCCTGGCCTGGGCGCGGATCCGCTGGGGCCGCGCGCACACCTGGCTGGTCGGCTTCCCGGTGCTGGCCGCCCTCGGCCTGGCGGTCGCCGACCAGGCCGCCCTCCTCCTGCCCAACCTCCTGTGAACGAGGCCGTGATGACCACGCAGACGATCCCGCTCCCCGCCCTCCCGGCAACCGGCGCGTCCACCCTCGACGCCCGGGACATCTCGGCGTGGTTCGGCGGCCGCAAGGTCCTCAACCGGGTCTCCCTGACGATGCCCGGCGGCCAGGTGACGGCCCTGATCGGCCCCTCGGGCTGCGGCAAGTCCACCTTCCTGCGGATCCTGAACCGGATGCACGAGCTGATCCCCGGCGCCGAACTGGCCGGCGAGGTACTGCTCGACGGAGAGGACGTCTACGCCCGCGGCCGCCGGCTCACCGACGCCCGCCGCCGGATCGGCATGGTCTTCCAGAAGCCGAACCCCTTCCCGGCCATGTCGGTCTACGACAACGTCACGGCGGGCCTGAAGCTGACCGGCACCCGCGCCTCGACGGCCGAGAAGGACGAGCTGGTGGAGGAGTGCCTGACCAAGGCCGGCCTGTGGAAGGAGGTCCGGGACCGGCTCCGCCAGCCCGGCGGCGCCCTCTCCGGCGGGCAGCAGCAGCGGCTCTGCATCGCCCGCTCCCTCGCGGTGCGGCCGCGGATCCTCCTGATGGACGAACCCTGCTCCGCCCTGGACCCCACCTCCACGCGCCGCATCGAGGAGACCGTCCGCGAACTGGCCGACGAGGTCACCATCGTGATCGTGACGCACAACATGCAGCAGGCGGCCCGGGTTTCCGACCAGTGCGCCTTATTCCTCGCGGAACAGGGCACGCCCGGCCAGATCGTGGAACACGGACCCACGGCGGCCATGTTCTCCACCCCCGCCGACCCGCGCACCTCGGACTACGTCCAGGGCCGCTTCGGCTGACCCGGCAGCTCCGCCCGGTGGCGGATCACCCCGTCTCCGGACCGGGTTTGAGCCGGCGCAGGGTGTAGCCCCCGCCTTCCGGGTCCAGGGACCTGGCGGCCTCCTTGAACAGGTGCTCGGCCCGCTCGTAGGACAGCCGGCGGCGGCCCGTGTCCGGGCACAGATCGGCCGGCCCGGGGGTCCGGGCCGGTCCGGGCCGCCGGTCGGAGAGGAACACCGGGCCCCGGGTGCGTCCGGCCAGCAGCCCGGGCAGGAGCCGGGCCGTCCCGGAGCGCCAGCTCACCCAGGTGCGGCCCGCGCGGGCCCGGCGGTCCTCCAGGTCCAGGTCCTCCACGTTCAGGGACAGGACCGTCTTCACCCCGGCCCCGGATTCGTGCAGGAGCCGCCACAGCGTCCGTTCCCGCAGCGGCACCGCGGGGTCGCCCCACAGCGCGTCGAGCTGCGCCGGACCCAGGGATGAGGCCCGGGGGCGGGTCTCGGCGCGCCGCTCCAGCCCGGCCGCGAGCCCGTCCATGCCGGCCCAGGCGCCGAAGGACCGTACGGCCGAGCGGTGCCGGTTCCAGGTCCTGGCCGCGGCGCCGCCCCAGGCTGCCGTGCACACCCGGGCCACCTCCCCGGCCGTCAGCCGGGACAGCGGCAGCTCGTCGCCGAGGTCCAGCCGCAGCCGCCGCAGGGTCTGGCCGTACGAGCGCACGGTCGCGGCGTCCAGATCCGCCCGGCCGAGGAAGCCCTCCGCGGCCCCGCCGAGCGTCGGACCCGGTGGCGGACCGGCCGGGCCGCCGGGGCCGGGCACCTCCCGGGCGCGCCGCCGGAGGAAGGCGCGCTCGGCGGAGTTCCGGGCGAGGGCCGCCGCCCGGAGGAACTCCGTCCGGGCCTCCGGGCCGCGGTCCAGGCGCAGCAGCAGGTCTCCCCGGACGCTGGGGAGGAGGTGGTAGTCGCGGAGCACGGGGTCGGAGACCAGGGAGTCGACCAGGTCGAGACCGGCCTGCGGCCCGTACGCCATGCCGAGCGCCACCGCCCGGTTCAGCTGGACCACCGCCGTCGGCAGCAGCCGGGCCAGCGCCCCGTACAGGGTCGCGATCTGCGCCCAGTCGGTCTCCTCGGCGGTGCGCGCCTGCGCGTGGCACACGGCGATCGCCGCTTGCAGCACGTACGGGCCGGGAGTCCCGCCGGCCTCCCGCGCCCGCAGCATCGCGGTGAAGCCGCGGCGGACGAGCAGCTGGTCCCAGCGCCCCCGGTTCTGCTCGTGGAGCTGGACGGGCTCGCCCGAGGGCCCGGTGCGCGCCGCCGAACGGGAGGCTTGGATCTCCATCAGCGCGACCAGGGCGTGCGCCTCGGCCTCCCGGGGGAGCAGCCCGGCCAGCAGCCGGCCCAGCCGGAGCGCTTCCAGGCAGAGCCCGGGGCGCATCAGATCGTCGCCGGAGGTGGCCGAGTAGCCCTCGTTGAAGATCAGGTAGATGACCTCCAGCACCGAGGACAGCCGCTCGGGCAGCTGCGACTGCGCCGGCAGCTCGAAGGGCACGCGGTGCTCGGCCAGCGTGCGCTTGGCGGCGGCGATGCGCCGGGTGACGGCGTTCTCCGTGACGAGGAAGGCCCGGGCGATCTCCTCGGCCGTCAGCCCGCCCAGCAGCCGGAGGGTGAGCGCCGCACGGGCCCCGGTGGGCAGCACGGGGTGGCAGGAGATGAACATCAGCCGCAGGACGTCGTCCTGTTCGGGCTCCTGCCCGTCCTGCCGCCCCCGCTCGTCCTGCTCCTGTTCCTGCTGCTCTTCGTGCCGTGCCTGCCGCTCCTCCAGATCGTGGGCGAGCAGCTCCTGCTTGTCCGTCAGCAGCCGGGAGCGCCGGATGTGGTCGACCGCCCGCCGCTTGGCCGTGGTCGTCAGCCAGGCGCCGGGGTTGTCGGGGACCCCGGCGCCGGGCCACTGCTCGAGCGCGGCGACGAGTGCGTCCTGGGCCAGCTCCTCGGCCAGGCCGACGTCGTGCACCAGGCGTGTGAGCGTGGCGATGATCCGGGCCGATTCGAGCTTCCAGACCGCGTCGATCGTCCGCTTCGTGTCCTGCACGGATCAGGGGCCGAAGACCTGCTGGACCACGCTCTCGCCGTCGCCCACGATCCTGCGGAAGCGGCGGGCCAGCTCGATCGCCTCTTCCCTGGACCGGACCTCGATCAGCGCGAAGCCGGCCACGGCCTCCTTGGCCTCGGCGAACGGCCCGTCCGTCACGGTGATCTCCTCACCGGCCGAGGTGACCAGGATGCCGCCCGGCTCCAGCCCGCCCGTGGCCAGCAGCACGCCGGCCGCGGTCAGTTCCTCGATGAACCGGCCCATCTCGGCGTACAGCCGCTCGTCGGGGGCGGCGTCGGAAGGCTTCGTCGTCATCAGGTAGCGCATGGGGACTCCCTCGTCTCGTGGTGCCGAGCTGCTGCCCGCACCCTGCCTACACGTCGAACCGCCGATGTGACAGGGAACGCGCCGATTCCGTGCCACATCGACGGTTCGACGTACCGGCGAGAACCGCACCAGAGCCGTATACGACGAACCCGAGAGGCACCCGCCATGAGCACCCGGACCCCCGCCGCCACCACCCCTGTCCCCTCCGCCGCACCCCGCCCCTCCTCCTCCGCCACCACCCGGTCCCTGCTCACCTGCGCGGTCGTGGCCTCGCCGCTGTGGGCGGCCGTCTCCCTGACCCAGGCCGCGACCCGCCAGGGCTTCGACATCACCCGCCACCCGCTGAGCGCGCTGAGCAACGGCGGCCTCGGCTGGCTCCAGATCACCAACTTCCTGCTCGCCGGAGCCCTCCTCGTCCTCGGGGCCACCGGCCTGCGGCGGGCCCTGTACGGCACCCCGGGCGGCACCTGGGCCCCGCGGCTGGTCCGGATCGGGGGCCTGGGCATGATCGCCGCGGGAGCCTTCGTCATGGATCCGGTCGACGGCTTCCCCGGGGGCGCCCCCTCCGCGGAGACCGCCACGCTCACCTGGCAGAGCTACGCCCACTTCGCCGCCGGGTCGGTCACCTTCACCTCGCTCATCGCCGCCTGCTACGTCCTGGGCCGGCACTTCGGCCGCGCCGGGAACCGCCCGTACGCCCTCGCCTCCCGGGTCGCCGGTACGACCCTCCTGCTCGGCAACGGCTGGGCGATGGGCGGGGGCCGGGCCGGCACCCTGACCCTGGCCGTCGGAGCCGTCACGGCGATGCTCTGGATCTCGGCGGTCGCGTTCCGGGCACGCCGCGAGGCCTTCTAACCGGTGGTCCGGAGGGTGTCAAGTCCCGAGTTTCCGGAACGTGACCGGGATGTCCCCGCCGGGGCTTACTTGAGGCACGAGGAAGGGACGGAACGGAAAACCTCTCCGAGAAACTCCTCCTCTCCTCGAATTACCGCACCGTTTCGAATATCCGGAACGAGCGCACATTCCTCTGGATCTTAGGAGAAGGCCATGAACCGTAAGACTCGCACCAACAACGTCGTCCGTACCAACCGCCGCGGATTCCGCATCGCGACACTGTTCGCATCGGCCGCCATGATCTCGGGAGGAGTCCTCCTTCCGGCCTCCATGGCCACGGCGGCCCCGATGCCCGCCCACGTGGCGACCGCTCTCCCGGCCGCCGGTGGCGCCGGAGGGGACGGCGGCGAAGGCGGCGGCGGCCTCGTAGGCGGCGGTGGCGGCTCCGGCGGCTCCGGTGGCGGCAGCGTCCTCGGCACCGGCGGCGAAGGCGGCAAGGGCGGCAAGGGCGGCGACGGCATCCTCTCCGGCGGTGGCGGCGGTGGCGGCGGCGGTGGCGGCGACGGCGTCATCGGCGGCAAGGGCGGCGGCGGCGGCGATGGCGGCAGCGGCCTCTTCGGCGGCGGCGGCGGCAACGCCGGCAGCGGCGGCGACGGCATCCTGGTCGGCGGCGACGGCGGCAAGGGCGGCAAGGGCGGCAACGGCGTCTTCGAGGGCGGCAAGGGCGGCAAGGGCGGCAAGGGCGGCTTCGGTGGCCTGTTCGGCGGCCTCGGCGGCGGCGGTGGCGCCGGAGGGTCCAGCATCTTCTGATCGCTGATCCGCTGATCCCCACTTTGCTCGACGGGGGTGGAGGCCTTCAGGGACTCCACCCCCACCCCACCCGCTCCACCCCCACCCGCTCCACCCCCACTTTCCTCCTCAGCGACATCCGTGCTCACGGAAACGGAGAACCCCCATGTTCACGAGCCCCTGGCAGCGTCCGCTCATCCTGGCGGCGGCCTCCCTGGCTTTCGTCACCGGTACGGCGTGCGCCGCGCAAGCGTCGCAGTCCCACACCCCCGCAAGCTCCGTTTCCTCGATCACGATGGGATCGCCCGCCCACTGCGGGCTCGGCGGCGAAGGCGGCGAAGGCGGCAAGGGCGGCGAGGGCGGCAAGGGTGGGGAGCCCGGCAAGCCCGGAGAGCCCGGCAAGTCCGGAACGGCCGGCTGCTTCCGGTTCGACGACCTGCCGGACAAGCCGAAGTCGGAGCTGACGATGGTGGACAAGGTGCGCATCGTGGTGACCCTTCTGGCCGACGACTCCGAGGAAACGAAGGAGAAGATCGCCAAGAAGTACGACATCCCGGAGAAGGAGATCGACAACTGGAAGAAGAGCTACCTCGACGGCGACTGGTTCGCCCTGATGGGAACCGGCTCCCCCTTCTCCCCCTTCTCCTCCGTCAACACGTGATCGACGGGCCCGTCCGGCCGGTGGCCGGCCGGGTCCTTTTCCGTCCGAATTCCCGGCACTGGTCCCCGGCATCAATTCCCCCGGTCCTCCCCACCCTCGGCAAGGAGAATCCCATGCGCACCCATTCCTGGAAGTTCCGTATTGGTCTTGTCATCTCGTCGACGCTGATCGGTGCCGGTGCGATGGCCCCCGCGGCGCTGGCGGCCCCGGCCGCGACGGTCCAGACGGTCCAGAGCGCCCCGGCATCCGGCGGCTGGACGGGCGGATACGGAGGCGGTGACAGCGGATCGGGCACCAAGCGGCTCGGCGGCAAGGTCCAGGTGGGCAACGGCAGCGTCCGCGTCGGGAACAAGGTCTGCGCCGGCAACTGCAACGGAACGGTCAACGGCACCAACGGGGGCAACGGCGGAATCTGCGCCGGACTCTGCAACGGCAGCGCCAACGGCGGGAACGGCACCCAGGGCCGGCCGTCCGGGAACGGCACGAACGGGGGCAACGGCGGAATCTGCGCCGGAGTGTGCGGCGGCAGCGTCAACGGCGGCAACGGGGGCAACGGCGGCAACGCCGCCCCCGGTGGCGACGGCGGCGGCGGCGGCCGGGGCGGCAACGGCGGCATCTGCGTAGGCGTCGGCTGCGAGAGCAGCGGCCGCGGCGGCAACGGCGGAGCCGGCGGTGACGACGACTGACCGCCGGGCCGAGGGCCTGACCGGATCCCCGTGGGGCGAGCACCGCTCGCCCCACGGGCGTGCTCGGGGGCCACTGGATAGACTTTTTGCAGGAGGCGCCTGATGGGCACCGCAGCGAACCAGGGCCTTTACACGGGCCGGGCCTCCGGCCTGATCGGGAGGCAGATCGCCGGCTACCGGATCGAGCGCATCATCGGCCGGGGCGGCATGGCCGTCGTCTACCAGGCCAGGGACCTGCGGCTGGACCGTACGGTCGCGCTCAAGCTGATCGCCCCGGAACGCGTCCGGGACGAGGTCTTCCGGCGCCGCTTCGCCCACGAGTCCCGGGTCGCCGCCCGGATCGAGCACCCGCACATCGTGCCCGTCTTCGAGGCGGGGGAGACCGACGGGGTCCTCTACATCGCCATGCGGTACGTCGTCGGGCCGGACCTGCGCACCCTGCTGGACCGGGAAGGGCCGCTGCCCGTCCCGACCGCACTGCGCATCGCCGCCCAGGTGGCCTCCGCCCTCGACGCCGCCCACGAGCACGATCTGGTGCACCGGGACGTCAAACCCGCCAACATCCTGGTCGCCGAGGGCACCGACAGCGACCACCCGGAGCACATCTACCTCACGGACTTCGGACTGACGAAGAAGTCGCTGGCGCTCACCGGGTTCACCACGGCGGGCGAGTTCGTCGGCACGATCGACTACGTGGCGCCGGAACAGATCTCCGGGCGCCCGGTCGACGGCAGGTGCGATGTCTACAGCCTCGGCTGTGTGGTCTACGAGTCCCTCGCCGGCGGGCCGCCCTTCGTCCGGGACGACGCCCCCGCGCTGCTGTGGGCGCACCAATACGAAGAGCCGCCTCCCCTGACGGGGAAGCGGCCCGGTATCGCGCCGGCGGCCGACGCCGTACTGGCGAAGGCCCTGGCGAAGGTCCCGGAGGACCGTTACGGCTCCTGCCTGGAATTCGTGTCGGCGCTCCGTGCGGCCACTGTCATCGCCGCGGCCCCTGCCCTGCGGACGGCTCCACGGCCCGCGGATGCGGGGAGCGGGGCGCCGCCCAGGGAGCCCCCGGAGTGGGCCGGACCGGTGTTCACCTGATTTCTCCCATGATGCCCCGTCCTTTAGGGCGGGGAGGATTGGGTCCTTGGGTCGGAGGCGCGGAGCGCCGGAGTTCGGTTCGCATCTGTTCTGACCTGCCCTTTTCGGCTGTTGTCAGTGGTGGGGGGATAGGTTGCTGGGGTGACGATGGCACCGATGGCGGGGGATGCCGGGCATGCCCGGTGGACTTTCCGGCTGCGTGTGTCGTCCACGGCCCGCGCGGCCCTGTTGGGCGAGTGGAACCGGTGCCGGTGGGTGTGGAACGAGTCCTGCGCGAAGTCGAAGCAGACGCACCTCGCGAACAAGAACCGGCCCGAAGGCACGGACAAACAAACGTGTGGCCCGGCGCAGCTCGACAAGATGCTGACCGAGGCCCGGAGGGCGAACGCTTGGCTGCGGGCGGGCTCCTCGGTGCCGCAGCAGCAGTTGATCCGGGACTTCGGGAACTCCCGTGCGAAGGCGCAGAAGGACATCAAGGAACGGCTGCCGATGCGGCAGCGCGCCGGGATGCCGAAGTACAAGAAGAAGCGGGAAGCGCGGCCGTCCCTCAACTACACCAAGCGCGGCTTCCGGATCAAAGACGGGAAGCTGCACCTGGCGGGCGGCATCGCCCTGACGGTGGTGTGGTCGCGGAACCTTCCCGCAGGCCCGTCTAGCGTGCGCGTGTATCAGGACAGCCTCGGGCACTGGTACTGCTCGTTCGTCGTCCCCGCCGAGACCCAGCCGCTGCCGGAGACCGGCCGTGTGATCGGGATCGACTGGGGCGTGCGGGAAACCGCGACCACTACATCCGACGATCACGACCTGCCCCACGCCCAGCACGGCAAGAACGCGGCCGTCAGGCTGGCGCGCTACCAGCGGATGATGACCCGCCGTAAGCCGGCGAAGGGCAAGCCCGGCTCGAAGGGATACCAGCGGGCGAAGAAGCGAGTCGCGAAGCTGCACAGGAAGGTGGCCCGGCAGCGTCAGGACACCGGCCGAAAGTGGGCCAAGTGCGTGGTCCGCGACCACGACGCCCTGGCGGTGGAGGACTTCAAGCCGAAGTTCCTCGCCAAGTCGACCATGGCCCGCAAGGCCGCCGACGCGGCGATCTCCGCGACGAAGGCGGCCTTGGTCGAGATGGGCCGAAAGCACGGCCGGGCCGTGTATCTGGTCCATCCCGCGCACACCACGATGGACTGTGCGCAGTGCGGAGCGAGAACCAAGCACGCACTACCTCTCTCAGAACGTACCTACGCTTGCACCGCGTGTGGAGCCGTGTCCCCCAGGGACAAGAACTCCGCCCGCGTGATGCTGGTCCGGGCTGGTCTCAACCCGGCTGGTGCTGATCGCGGAAGACCAGGTGGGGCGCGGCCCCACCTGGCAGCGTGAGCCAGAAATCCCCGATCAGCCCTGGAGGGCGAGGAATCCCCTCCCTTCAGGGAGGGGAGGATTCAAAGTCCCAGGGAGATGGCCAGACGGGTCAGCTCGGCCGTGGTGTTGATGCCCAGCTTGGCCCGGATGCGGCGCAGGTAGGCGTCGACCGTGTGCTTGGAGAGTCCCATCGAGCGGGCGGTCTGCACGTAGGTGCACCCGGCGGCGATGTGGCGCAGCGCCTCCTGCTCGCGCGGGGCCAGTACGGTCGCGGGGGCCTCGGTGGCTGCGGGGGCGGTGGTGGCTTCGGGGTGCGGCGTGACGAGTGTGAGGCTCATGGGACTTCCTCCGGCACATCGGCTCGGTCATCACGGCTGCTCGCACCTTTGGAAGCAGAGGACATGTCCACGAATGTGAATGTATGTCCGTGTTAAAGAGCCTGTGGGTGGGAGTTCATCGCCCTGTCCGTCGTCTGTCACGGGCGTGTCACAGGGAAGGGCACATGGTCCTTCGGAGGGGGAAACGGGGAAACACGGTCCTCAGAGTTCCACGAGGGACTGCTCGGCCCAGATGGTCTTGCCGAAGAGGGTGTGCCGGGTGCCCCAGCGCTGGGTGAGCTGCGCGACCAGCAGCAGCCCGCGCCCTCCCTCGTCGAAGATCCGGGCCCGCCGCATGTGCGGGGCGGTCCCGCTCGCGTCCGAGACCTCGCAGATCAGCGTGGTGCCCTCGTGGATCAGCCGGAGCTGCACGGGCGGCTCGCCGTAGCGGATGGCGTTGGTGACCAGTTCGCTGACCACGAGCTCGGTGACGAAGGCGGCCTCCTCCAGCCCCCAGGCCTCCAGCTGGTCGGTGGCGTTGCGGCGGGCCTGCCCCACGAGGGAGGGGTCGGAGGGCAGGTCCCAGACGGCGACCTTGTCGGTGTGCAGGGCCCGGGTCCGGGCGACCAGCAGGGCCACGTCGTCGTCGGGGCGGCGGGTCAGCAGCGCCGTCAGCACCCGGTCGCAGACGGTGTCCAGGGCGGCGGCCGGCCGGATCAGCTCGGCGAGCATGCTGTCGAGGGCCTCGTCGATGTCGTGGTCGCGGCCCCGCAGGAGGCCGTCGGTGTACAGGGCGAGGAGGCTGCCCTCGGGGAGTTCGACCTCGACGGTCTCGAAGGGCAGGCCCCCCAGGCCCAGCGGAGGCCCCGCCGGGACGTCGAGCAGGTACGCGGAGCCCTCGGGGGAGACCACGGCGGGCGGGAGATGACCCGCCCGGGCGGCGGAGCACCGGCGGGTCACCGGGTCGTAGACCACGTACAGGCAGGTGGTGCCGATGCCCCCGGACGTCTCCTGGCCCGTCTCGTCGGCCGACAAGTGGATGATGAGGTCGTCTAGGTGGGTGAGCAGCTCGTCGGGCGGCAGGTCGACGTCCGCCAGCGTGCGCACCGCGGTGCGCAGCCGGCCCATGGTGGCGGAGGCGCGGATGCCGTGGCCGACGACATCGCCCACGACCAGGGCCACCCGGGCTCCGGACAGCGGGATCACGTCGAACCAGTCGCCGCCCACACCGGCCTCGCCGGTGGCGGGCAGGTAGCGGGAGGCGATCTCCAGCGCCGACTGCGCGGGCAGGGTGTGCGGGAGCAGGCTGCGCTGCAGGGTCATCGTGGTGGTGTGCTCCCGGGCGGTCCTGCGCGCACGGTGGATCGCGGTGGCCGCCCGGGTCGTGAGTTCCTCGGCCAGCCGCAGGTCCTCCGGGTCGAAGGGGTCCCGGTCCTGGTGACGGCTGAAGACGGCCAGGCCGAGGGTGACCCCGCCGTCGCGCAGCGGCACCAGCATGATCGAGCGCGTCCCGTACTCGCTGATCCAGCCGGCCCCGGGGTCCTGCGCGACCCACCGGGCGACCGCCGGGTCGGCGGTCCCGTAGACCGCGCCCCGCCCCGCGGCCAGACACTCCGCGGGGGGCGACAGCGCCGGGTAGACGAGAGTCTCCCCGACCGCGAACCGGGCCTCCCGGCTCCCGCCGAGGACCGACCGTACGGCGGTGCGGGACACCCGGAGCGGCCCCTTCCCGGGACCCCCGGCGGGCATCTCGCCGCGGGCGGAGGGTTCCAGCAGGTCGACGACCGCGAAGTCGGCGAGCCGGGGGACGGCCGCGTCGGCCAGCTCCTGCGCGGTACGGGCACTGTCCGGGGTGCTCCCGATGTCGAGGCGGGCGCCGGCGAGGGTCGGCGGGAGCGGCTGCCGCGGGGCGGCGCCGGCCGCGGGCCGGTCGTGCGCGGCCAGGTACACGGCCCGTACCCGGCCGTCCGGACCCGGTACGGGGGCCAGCGAGGTCGCCCAGCCGGGTGACGCGCTCGCGCCGGGCGGCCGGACGAAGCCGTCCACGGACTGCGGCTCGCCCGTCTCCAGCACCCGGCGCATCCCCCGCTCGGTCTCCTCGCTCACCGGGTCGGGGGAGATCTCGGACAGCCGCAGCCCGCGCATCTCGCCCTCGGTGAGGGAGAGCGCGCGGTGCATGCCCTCGTTGGCCCGCACCAGCCGCAGCTCCTCGTCGAAGACCGCCAGCACGCAGGGGGACCGGTCGAAGGCCCATGCGCCCAGGTCGCCCGGGTTGCCCGGGGCGCCCGCGCCGCCCGAGGTCCCGTCCCAGGACCCGCCGGACGCCCCCGTCACGGCGGACACCAGGAACCACTCGGCCGCTCCGACGGCGGTCGGCCTGCGGTGCGCGAGCAGTCCCGCGTCCAGTCGGCGGCCGTCCCGGTGGCGCAGCGGGACGGTGCCGCTCCACCGCTCCTGCCCGGGAGCCACCGGCCGCGCCGCAGCGCCCGTACCCACCGAATCGCCCGTACCTCCCGTACCTCCCGTACCGCCGGAGCCCGCAGGCCCGTAGGACCGCTCCGCGAGCAGGTCCGCGGCGGGCCGCCCCACGATCTCCGCGGGCGCGTAGCCGAGCAGCCGGCGGGCGCCCTCGCTCCACCCGGTCACGAGGCCCTGCTCGCTGATGGTGGCCGTGGCCGTGTACGCGGCCCCCGGGGAGGCGTGCGTGGTCCCGGCGGGCCGCTCACCGGGAGGGGTGGGAAGTTGCTCCATCGCCGCTCATCTCGCCTTCGCTGGCCAGGGGCTCCACTGACAAGCATGATCCGGCCCGGCAAGGAGCACCAACGCAGTGCGGCCCCCTCAGAGGTTCGCGGGAGCGGGGGCCAGTGCGCGCGGGTCGACCGGGGCGCCCAGGACCGCGAGCCGGGCGAGCGCCAGGACGAAGGTGCGGGTGTCGTCCGGCACCTCCCCGGTGACGGGGACGACGTGGACGTCGCCGTGGCCGGTGAGGTTGCGGCGGACCGAGGTCAGGAGCGAGCTCCCGCCGGTCACCTGGAGGAAGACGCGGGCCCCCTGGCCGTAGGCGGTGCGGACGGCGTCGTCGAAGCGGACGGGCACGGAGGCGTGCCGGACCCACAGGGAACGCAGCCGGTCGGGGTCGGCGCAGACCTCCGCGTTCACGGAGGAGACGAACGGCACCGAGGGGACGCCGATGCGACGGGTGGCGAGCCCCGAGCGCACGGCCTCCTCGGCGCGGGCCAGCCGGGGGGAGTGGAGGGCGTTCGCCGTGTCGAGCACGGCCGTGACGACCCCGGCCCGGGCGCAGGCCTCCCGCAGGGCGGCGAGACCTTCCGGGGTGCCGCTGACCACCACCTGCCGAGGCTGGTTGAAGCAGGCGAGCCACACGTCGTCGATGCCGGCGGCGAGGCGGCGGCAGGTCTCCTTGTCGGTCTGCACGGCCAGCATCCCGCCCCGGAGCCCGGCCCCGGCCCGCCGCAGGGCCGCGCCCCGGTGCACCAGCAGCCGGACGGCGTCCACGTGGGTCAGCGCCCCGGCCGCCGCGGCCGCCGCGAACTCCCCGGCGCTGTGGCCCAGGGCGAGGTCGGGGCCGATCCCGCAGTCGGCGAGGACCCGGGTGGCGGCGATCTGGACGGTGCCGAGCAGCGGCTGGCACACCTCGGTGGCGGAGAGCCTGCGGCCCAGCTCCCCGTTGTCCACGGGGGAGGCGGGGGAGGCGGGGGAGGCGGGGGAGGCGGGCGCGGAGGCCTCGCCGTAGAGCACGTCGGCCAGGTCGAAGCCGAGCCCGGCCCGGGCCACGGCGCTGAGCACGCAGACGGCCGAGCGGTAGGCAGGGAACCTCGCGTAGAGGTCCCGCATCGTGCCGGGCAGCCGGCCGTCCTGACCGGGGAACAGGAAGGCGATACGGCGCTGCGCGGGCGGCAGCGGGGCATCGGCGGCGAAGGCGCCGTCGCCGAGGTCGCCCCGGGCTCCGTCGAGGAGCTGCTCGCGGGCCCGGCGCAGCCGCAGGAGGAAGCCGGCCGTGTCGGTGGCCACGATCGCGAGCCGGGCCGGCAGCGGCGGCCGCGCGGCTAGGGCGTGGACCACGGCCGCCAGCGGCGTACGGTCCGCCGCGTCGAGTACGTCGAGAACCTCGCCGATGTGCTGGTCCAGGAGCCCGGGGCTGCCGGCCGAGAGGAAGAGGAGCTGGGGCCCGGTACCGGCGCCGGAGGAGCGGACGGCGGCACCTCGCCGGGTGCCGCCGCACCGAAAGGGCCAGGGGGCTTCGGCGCGGTGCCGGGAGTCGGAGCCGTCCACGGAGTCAGGGAGGGCGACCGGCTCCGTACAGGCGGCCGCACGGGGGGCGGACCGGTCGCCGGGGAAGCAGCAGCCGGGTCCGATGAGGGCGATGTCAGTCATGGCGGGTCCGCCTTCGCTCCGGATGGGCGCGTCGCTCCTGCTGTGCGCAGGACGGTCGCTCTCCACCGTGCCCGGAGGGCGGGCGGCGGCGTAGACCCGGGTTTTCGTCACTTGACAGGTGCGGAGTATCGCGCAGGGGCATCGGGGGCGGCGGTGCACGCCGGCTGGGAAGGTGGAGGGTGAAGGAGGGGGAGGGGGTCACGCGGAAAGGGCTGAGCCATGGCGAACACGGATGGTGCCCGGGGTACGGGCAAGGTGGCGCGGATCCTGGAGAGTCCGTTCGTGGGGCTGTCCCCCTGGATCGTCTTCGCCTTCGTGGTGGGGCCCGGACGCTTCGAATGGGCGGTGGGGCTGGCCCTGGCCATCTCCGTCTGCCTCGTCGTCGGCAGCAGGATGCTCCGTCCCGGATCCTCGCTGAAGATCCTGGAACTCGCCGACGTCGTGTTCTTCGGGATCCTGACGGTGGTCGGGGCCTTCGCGAGCGACGGCACGCGCCGCTGGCTGGAGACCTACGCGGGCGAGATCTCGAACATCGCCCTCTTCGCCATCGCCTTCGGCTCCATCCTGGTCGGGGTGCCGTTCACCCTCCAGTACGCCCGGGAGCAGGTCGACCGGAAGTTCTGGGACTCGCCCGTCTTCAAGCGGACGAACTACCTGATCACCGGGGTCTGGGGGCTGGCCTTCCTGGTCAACGCGATCGTGGGGGCGTACGGCGACCTGGTGCTCCGCGACCCGGACAACATGTGGACCGGCTGGATCATCCAGGTCCTCACCATCGTCGGAGCCCTGCGGTTCACCGAAAGGTATCCGGAGGCCGTACGGGCCCGGGTGCGGGCCGGCGCCGAAGGGGAGGCCCCGACCGGTTCCTGACCCGGTACGGGGCGCGGGGGCCGCCGCGGAACTCCGCGACGGCCCCCGCTGCTGCGGGGCGGTGGATCAGCCGGTGAAGCCGGCCGTGATGGAGGTGAACTGCCAGTCGCTCTGGGCGATGCCGGAGCAGGTCTCCTGCAGGCCGCCGCCGGGGCAGCCGCGGTCGCGGTTCACCGACCAGAAGGCGAGGCGCGCGATGTGGTGGGAGTTGGCCCAGTTCCGGATGTCGGTCCAGTTCTGGACGGTGGTGGTCTCCTGGGTGTCGCTGATGCCGTTCATCCCCGAGATGCCGATGTGGGAGTAGGCGGTCGCGTCGTCCCAGCCGTAGACGGACTTCAGCTTGGCCTTGAGCCCCTCGGTCGCGCTGACCGTGCTGGCGTACATGTCCGTCGAGGCGTTGCCGAAGTCGAACGGCATGATCGTGAAGACGTCGATCCCGGCGTTCAGTGCCTTGGACTGCTCGATCAGGCGGTTGCCCCAGCTGGTCGGGCCGGTGGTGGAGGTGCCGAAGGTCAGGATGGTCCTCAGGCCGGGGTTGTTCTGCTTGACGATCTTGAGCGCGCCGAGGATGCGGTCCTGGACCACGGCGTTCTCGAACTCGTCGGTGTTCTCTATGTCCACGTCGATGGCCTTGAGGCCGTACGCGCTGATGACCTGCTGGTAGGCGCCGGCCAGGGCCTCGGCGCTGGAGCAGTTGGGGCCGAGCTTATTGCCCTGCCAGCCGCCGATGGAGGGCACGATGTCACCGCCCGCCGCACGGATGGAGGCGATGGTGCTCTGGTCGATGCCGCCGGTCAGCGGGCGCTGGCCGTCCCAGGACGGGTTGCAGCCGCCGGAGGAGAGGATGAACGCCATGGTGAACCACTTGGTGCCGGTCGCGTTCATGACGGTGGTCGCGCTCGGCGGGTTGCCCCAGCCGAGGTAGAGGTACGGAGCGGCCTGCTTGAAGCCGGCCGGCGGCACGGTCCCGGTGTCGGTGGTGACGTTGACGGTGTTCGAGGCGGCCGAGGTGTTCCCCGCGGCGTCGCGGGCGCGCACGGTGAACGCGTAGGCGGTGCTGGGGGTCAGGCCGGTGACGGTCGCGCTGGTGGTGGTGGAGGTCGCGACCTTCGCCCCGCCCTGGTAGATGTCGTAGCCGTTCACGCCGACGTTGTCGGTGGAGGCGGTCCAGCTCAGGGAGGCCGTGGTGGAGGTCTTCCCGGTGGCGGCGAGGCTGCCGGGCACGGTGGGCGCCTGGGTGTCGACGGTGCCGCCCGGACCGTCCAGGGTGATGTCGTCGGCGTGGTAAGTGCCCTGTCCGTACCAGCCGTTGAGGTAGATCTCGGCGCTGGTCTGGGAGGCGCCGGTGGTGAAGGAGACCGTCAGCTTGGTGTAGGCGGCCGCGGAGGGGGTCCAGGTGGAGGCGCCGCCGGTGACCCCGAGGTAGACGTAGCTGCCGCGGACCCAGGCGGAGAGCGTGTACGTGGTGCTGGGCTGCACGGCGACGGTCTGGACGCACTTGGCGTTGTCGCTCGCGCTGGCCGCGCCGGCCAGGGCCTTGCTCCCGCCGTGCACGGGCGAGCCGACCACGGAGCCCAGGCCGCCGGAACAGGACCAGCCGGCCGTGGTGCCGGACTCGAAGTCGCCGTTCGAGAGGATGTTGGCGCCGAAGGCCGCACCGGGAGAGGTCAGCACCGCGGCCGCGCCGAGCAGGGTCGCGCCGACGGCGCAGGCCAGCCGGGTACGGGTTCGGGTAGGGGTACGCAAGGAAGTGCCTCCAGTGGGAATGGGGGGACGGCGCGGAGCGCGGAGCGTGGGCGTGCGGCCCGCCGGGGGCGCGTGGGGGCGCCGGCGGCGGGCGGGGGGAGAACCCGTGGTGGGGCCGTACATCCGGACGGAAAGGGGGAGTTGACGTCGTGTCCGCTTCGGAGCTGCTGCGAATCCGCTTCGTGGCCGGGAACCTAATCCTCCGGAAGGATCGCCGTCAACAGGTCTGGACCAACTGATAGGTGGTGATCTCAATCGGAAGGTTTACTAACCGTGGTGCTTGACAAGCCTCCCGCCCCTTCGGAAGCATGTCGCGGTGCCAGCCTCCCGCCCCCACCACGTCGCCGTGCTCGTCCTCGAAGGGGCCAAACCCCTCGACGTCGGCATCCCCGCGCAGGTGTTCACGACCCGCGCGAGCATGCCCTACGAGGTTCGGGTGTGCGGAGCCGCCCCGGGGCTGGTGACCGGCGGCGACGGCCTGTCGTACTCCGTCGCCCACGGCCTCGAAGCCCTCGCCTGGGCCGACACCGTCTTCGTCCCCGGGTACCGGTTCCCCGACCGCGAGGACCCGCCGCGGGCCGTCGTCGAGGCGTTGATCGCCGCCCACGACCGGGGCGCGCGCCTCGCGGCCATCTCCACGGGAGCCTTCGCGCTCGCCGCCACGGGCCTGCTCGACGGCAGGCGCGCCACCACGCACTGGCACTACGCCCGGGCGCTCGCGGCGAAATGGCCGCTGGTCCAAGTCGACGAGAACGTGCTGTTCGTCGACGAGGGCTCCGTGCTGACCTCGGCCGGAGCCGCCTCCGGGATCGACCTCTGCCTGCACATCCTGCGCCGCGATCTCGGGGTGGCCGCGTCGAACCACACGGCCCGGCGGCTCGTCGCCGCCCCCTACCGCAGCGGCGGCCAGGCGCAGTACGTACGGCGCAGCGTGCCCGAGCCGCTCGGCCCGCGGTTCGCCGCCACCCGCGAGTGGGCGCTGCACCGGCTCGGCGAACCCCTCACCCTGGAGGTGCTCGCCCGGCACGCGGCGGTCTCCCCGCGGACGTTCTCGCGGCGGTTCGCCGAGGACACCGGCTACACGCCGATGCAGTGGGTGATGCGCGCCCGCATCGACGTGGCCCGCGAACTGCTGGAGCGCTCGGAGCGGAGCGTGGAGCAGATCGCCGCGGACGTGGGCCTGGGCACCGGCGCCAACCTGCGGCTGCACTTCCAGCACATCCTGCGCACCTCGCCGAGCGAGTACCGGCGCACCTTCGCCCGGGGCGAGTGACGGACAGGAGGCCTGTCCGCCTCTTGGCGCGATCCTTGCGGACCGTGGCGATCGCGCCGCTGTCGCGGGTGCTCCCGAGCCGCGAATCTGGTGGGGAACCCAAGGGACAGGGAACAGGGAGACACCATGACTCGCATCGCCATCAACGGATTCGGCCGCATCGGACGCAACGTGCTGCGTGCTCTGCTCGAGCGCGACAGCAAGCTCGAGGTCGTCGCGGTCAACGACCTCACCGAGCCCACCGCCCTCGCGCGGCTCCTCGCCTTCGACACCACCTCCGGCCGCCTCGGCCGGCCGGTGAGCGTGGAGGGGGACGTCCTCGTCGTCGACGGCCGCCGCATCAAGGTGCTCGCCGAGCGCGAGCCGGCGCAGCTGCCCTGGGCCGAACTCGGCGTGGACATCGTGCTGGAGGCCACCGGCCGCTTCGCCACCGCCAAGGCGGCCCGCGCACACATCGAAGCGGGCGCCAAGAAGGTGCTCGTCAGCGCACCGGCGGACGGGGCCGACATCACGCTCGCCTACGGGGTGAACAGCGACTCCTACGACCCGGCCCTGCACACGATCGTCTCCAACGCCTCCTGCACGACCAACGCGCTCGCGCCGCTGGCCGCCGTCCTGGACGAACTCGCGGGCATCGAGCACGGGTTCATGACCACGGTGCACGCCTACACGCAGGAGCAGAACCTGCAGGACGGCCCGCACCGCGACCCCCGGCGCGCCCGTGCGGCCGGCGTGAACATCGTGCCGACCACGACGGGCGCCGCCAAGGCCATCGGCCTGGTCCTGCCGAACCTGGACGGCAAGCTCTCCGGCGACTCGATCCGCGTCCCCGTCCCGGTGGGCTCGATCGTCGAGCTGAACACCACCGTCTCCCGCGACGTGACCCGCGAGGACGTGCTGGCGGCCTACCGCGCCGCGGCCGAAGGCCCGCTCGCCGGCGTCCTGGAGTACTCGGAGGACGCCCTCGTCTCCTCCGACATCACGGGCAACCCCGCCTCCTCCATCTTCGACTCGGAGCTCACCCGCGTCGAAGGCCGCCACATCAAGGTGGTCGCCTGGTACGACAACGAGTGGGGCTTCTCCAACCGGGTGATCGACACGCTCGAACTCCTCGCGAGCCGCTGAGGCCCCGCCTTCAGCGGAAGATGGCCATCGCCTGAACCTCCAGGACGCCTTCGTCCGGATTCCATTCCTGGACCTTGCCCAGGCAACGGGCGGAGAAGGTGCCCTGGGGGACCTGGTTGCGCAGGCCCTCCGTGGCGCAGGTGACGCGGACACGGGGGCCGGCGGCGGGGTCGGCCGGGTCTCCGTACGGGGCCAGGAAGACGGTGGATCCGCCCTCGGGGCCCTCGCCGGTCGCGCGGAACCGGCCCCGGATCAGCACGAAGCCCTCGATGTCGCGCAGCCGGACCTCGCCCCGCGCCGCCGTGGACGCCGTCCGCAGCAGCGCGGGGCTGCGCGTGACGGACCGGCTCGGAAGGTCGACGTGGACGATGACCCGCTTCTCCTCCAGGACCTTCATGATCAGGCCGATCACCGAGATCGGTTCCGCGACCTCCATGTAGCGGCTGACGATCTCGGTGTTCTCCCTGCGGCCGCCGTCCGCACCGACGCCGAAGACCTTCGCACGGACCGTTCCGTCCTTGCTGTCGCTGGTGCGCTGTTCCACCTCCTTGCGCAGGGCGGCCGTGTACCCGCGCATCTGGTAGTGGTCCATGACCGTCCTGTCGTGCAGGTAGAAGCAGATGCCGTCCGTGAGGTCCCCGGCAGCGGCCCGCCGGGATCGGACGAGCCCCAGCAGGGCCACCGTCAGGAGCGCCGCGAGGCCCGTCCCGGTGGCCGCCCACAGCAGCATCCAGGGCCACCAGACGGCCCACCACGCTTCACTCGTGACACCCACGGATCTCCTTGAACGCGTCGAGAAGGGACTGCCCGGTGGCATCGGCCATGTGCCCGCCGGTGGCCCTGGCGGCCCGGTCGGCTTCCCCCGGGTCGGCTTCGCCGTACCGGACGGTGTAGGTGCGCACCGCGCGTACGGCCGCGGGCAGGGCCTCGTACCGGGTGAGGAAGGCATCGAGGCTCATCCCGGCGTTGTTCTCCCCGTCGGTCATGAGCACGATGGACACGCGCCGGCCGGGTTCCTTCGCCAGAGCGCCGGCCGCCGTCCCGTAGGCGTGATCGAGGGCCGACCACACGGCGGTGCCCGGGGCGAAGCCGTCATCGGCGACGAAGCCGCGCAGCCGCTCCAGGTCGGCCGCACCCGTGTACGTCACGCTCCGCTCGTCCAGTACGCGGCCGCCGAAGCGCATCACCGTGAGGGTCTCGCCCCGGTGGAAACGGGTGAACTTGCCGGAAGGGGACCCGTCCGCGCCGCTGAGCCCGTCCATCGTGGCGCGCAGGGCCGCGATCCGCTCGCCGCGCATGGAACCGGAGAAGTCGAGCAGGAAGAGGACGTGGGCCGGGCGCTCGGTCCGTGCCCGGTCGTAGTCGGCCAGCAGCCGGTCGACGACCGCCTGGCTGTCCGGGAAGTACAGGGCGTTGCCGAGCGGGGCGCGCAGGTCCGGCCCGCGGGTGATGCCCGGGTCGACCGGCCGGCGCAGCGTCCGTTCCATGATCTTCTGCTGTACCGGTCCGCTCCGGAGCCAGGACGTCAGCCGGTCGTACGCGGCCCGCTTGGCCGGGTCGAGGAGCATCAGCGGATAGTCGGACAGCACGATGCCGTCCTTCGGATAGACGATCTCCAGGGGAGTGCGCAGGGTGCCCGCGCGGTTGAGGGCGAGCAGCTCGGACTCGTAGGTGATCAGCGCGTCGAGGTGGTCCTCGCCCCGTACGTAGGCGTCGGCGAGGCGTCCCGAGCTGTCCTCGGTCACCGCCTGCCCGGTGAAGAAGCCCCGCAGCCGGTCACAGGAGACGTCCTCGGGGCGCAGGGCGCCGCCGGTGCCCGCCGCGGCGGTCGCGACGCCCACGAGTGCGGCGAGTCCGCTGTTGGTGCGGCGGGGGTCGGCCATGGCGTACTTCAGCGAGCCGGCCGCAGCGGCGTCCGCCAGGTCCGCCCAGGACAGCCGGCCGTCGGGGGTCGCCCGCCGCAGCGTCCCGGCCACCTCGGGCTTGATGCCGACGACCACGGGGGAGCGCATGGTGCTCGTCGACAGCGGGCTCTGCGTCAGGCGTCCGCTCTCCTTCAGCAGGAGCTGGAAGGGGCGGGAGGAGGAGAGCCAGGCGAGGTCGTGCCCGTAGCTGCCGGTGGCCAGGGAGGCGGCGGCCTCGACGGTGCCCCGGTACTCCATCGTCAGCGTGATGCCGGTGTCGCGCCGCAGGTCGTCCAGGAGGGGCTGCATGTCCGCGAGTTCGGAGCCGGCGAGCACGGTCAGGGTCACCGGCTCGTCCTCGCCCTCGGAGCAGGCGGTGAGCAGGGCCAGTACGTACAGGCAGGCCAGGGCGAGCGCGGTCCGGGCCCTGCGCCGGCTCCGGCGGCGTGCGCCGTGCGCCGTCACGGCGCCCCGTCCGGCAGCGGGGCGGGCGGGCAGTCGCCCACGATGGAGATCATCCGCTCCAGGTAGCGGATCCGGGGCATGGGCGAGCGGGTGTCGTCACTGCGCAGGACGGGCACCGGGACGTTCCGCCCGGTCAGGAACCGCGCCAGCTGGTCTCCGGCGACCTCGCCGGCCGGGTCCAGGATCCGGAAGCCCAGCTCCATCGCACGGCGGCGCAGCTCCGGGTCCGTGGTGATGAGTTCGCCGAGCCGCTCGCCCTTGGCGTTCAGGGAGATGAACTGGGGCTGCGTGACGAACTGGCTGGAGGGGTAGAGCAGTACGCGCTCGGAGTCGAGCCGGCCGGATTCGGCCCGGTACCGGACCTGGTAGGTGAGGTACTGGTGCTCGTACGCCACGACCACCGGGGCGATGCCCTTGCCCTCCGGCGACATGTACGTCCGGAACACGTCGGCGGCGGGCAGGCCCTGCTCCATGAGGTGTTTGACGGCCTGTCCGCGGCTGCTCGCCTCCTGCTCGGTGGCGGGGACGTCGGGACCGTTGCCGCGCCAGGTGAAGGAGACCAGGGCCAGGTAGGTGCCGGCCGAGTTGGAACTGCACACGTCGGGGGTCTGGGCGACGATCCGGTTGGCGTTGGAGATCCCGTGCCGGTCGATGCCGAGGCTGTTCCAGCGCAGTCCGCCGTCGATGGCGGCGAGGAACTTGTGCATGTCCAGCGAGTAGTAGAGCGGCCGGTCCGCGCCCCCGGAGGGCAGCGGGGCCGCGATGCCGGCGTCGCGCAGGGTCTCGGCGTACTCCCGGTAGGTGGCGAGCACGATGGGGCTCACGAACGGGCGGTGCACCTTGGCGTACTGGCCGGCCGCCGCGCGCATTGAGGTGATCAGGTCGCCGGCCGGCTGGCCGGAGGGGAAGACGAAGTCGAAGGCGGCGACGTCCCGCAGGGCGACCTCGCGCGAGCCCGAGTCGGTCGTGTGGACCCTGATGCGGTGCTTCAGCAGGATCCGCTTGACCTCCTCGTCCTCGAAGAAGTCCCGCTTGGAGGCCATCTTGCCTTCGAGGACGACCACCCTCTCGAAGGGCAGCAGCAGATTGCCCGATACGGCCAGCGTGGCGAGCCCCGTCACCACCGTGGCCAGCGCGGGCAGGAAGAACAGCAGCAGGCTCCGCCGCGACCAGGAGCCGGCCGACCGGCGCCGGACGGCCAGACGTGGCTCCTCGACGATCGGTCTGTCCGCGACAACCACCCGCGCCCCCTAGGCCGTCTCTTCCGGATCTTGCCTGGCCCGCGCCGCCCGGCACCGCACCTCGCCGTGCTGCCGGGGCACCCGAGTACGTCCAGTACGCGGGAGCCCCGGCAGCACG
>NZ_JANAVF010000021.1 GCF_024213195.1 Streptomyces sp. TBY4
GCTTCCTTTGTACTCACCCTCTCGGGCTTTCCTCCGGGCTTTCGT
Organism: Streptomyces sp. TBY4; assembly: GCF_024213195.1. Taxonomy (GTDB): domain Bacteria; phylum Actinomycetota; class Actinomycetes; order Streptomycetales; family Streptomycetaceae; genus Streptomyces. The sequence goes on from NZ_JANAVF010000021.1 coordinate 46, forward strand.
TCTGTTCTTGCGTTTCAGACTCTATCAGAGTCTGTCTCGCTTGTTTTCCGCCTTCCAGGTCATTCGCTTTCGCGTTTTCCCTTTCCGGCGAGTCCGACTCTATCAGTCCTTTTCTTTCTCCCTGACCACTCTCCGTTGTGCCGCGAATGGGCACGCAGAAAGAAGTCGAGATCAAGATCGGAACAAGAGAGAGGAGGTGCCCCGTCCATCAGCCGTTCGCGAAATGTTCACGCGGGGCTTCCTGGCGGGAGTCACGACAGTACAGGTCTGCCGGGGCCCAAGCAAATCGATTCAGGCGTATGGTCTAGTCCACCGGTCTAGTCCACTAGTCTCCGTGCCGAAGGACCAGTCCGGATCGGGACCAACATCGGGCGAACCCGAACATCTTGTGACTTATCCTTCTGGAGAGTACGCCGTTCGCGACAGGTAGTGACGGCGACACGACGAAGCCCCACCCCTGGGAGGCCCCCATGACCAGCGTGACGTCCCCACTTGCCGGGACCGCCATCGGACTCGCGGCAGTGCCCGATCCGGTGTTCTCCGGCGCGATGGTGGGACCGGGCACCGCCATTGATCCCGTGCGCGAGCCTTCGGCGGCGGTGTCGCCCGTCGACGGTGTAGTCGTCTCCCTGCACCCGCACGCGTACGTCGTCGTCGACGGCGAAGGCCACGGTGTGCTGACGCACCTGGGCATCGACACCGTTCAGCTCAACGGCGAGGGCTTCGAGCTGCTCGTCAACAAGGGCGACACCGTGACCCGCGGCCAGGAGGTCATCCGCTGGAACCCGGCCGCGGTCGAGGCGGCCGGCAAGTCGCCCATCTGCCCCGTCGTGGCGCTGGAGGCGACTGCCGACTCCCTCACTGACGTCATCGAGGCCGGAGAGATGAAGGCCGGAGACGTTCTCTTCGGCTGGCAGTGACGTATCCGCCTGCTCGGGCGAACTGGACATCCAACGCGGCGGGTGGATCCGCCGCTCAATCGGAGACAGGTGAAATGGAGACAACGCTGCGAGGCGTCGGCGTGAGCCACGGTGTGGCGATCGGCGAGGTTCGGCACATGGGCACGGCGGTTCTCGAACCGCCGGCGAAGCAGATCACCGCGGACGAGGCGGAGCGCGAGCAGGGGCGCGCCCGTCAGGCCGTGGAAGCTGTATCGGCCGACCTGATCGCCCGGGGCCAGCTGGCCGGTGGCGAGGCCCAGCACGTGCTCGAGGCCCAGGCGATGATCGCCACGGACCCCGAGCTCATGGCGGACGTCGACCGGCGCATCGCCGTCGGCAGCACCGCCGAGCGCGGTGTGTACGACGCGTTCGCCGCCTACCGTGACCTGCTGGCCGGTGCCGGCGAGTACATGGCCGGCCGCGTGGCCGACCTGGACGACGTGCGCAACCGCATCGTCGCGCGCCTCCTCGGCGTGCCGATGCCGGGTGTGCCCGACAGCGACGAGCCGTACGTGCTGATCGCGCGGGACCTGGCTCCCGCCGACACCGCACTGCTCGACCCGGCGCTGGTCCTCGGTTTCGTGACCGAGGAAGGCGGCCCGACCAGCCACAGCGCGATCCTCGCGCGGGCGCTGGGCGTGCCGGCCATCGTGGCGCTGCCGGGTGCCGGTGAGATCGCCGAAGGTACGGTCATCGCCGTCGACGGCAGCACCGGCGACCTGTTCGTGGAGCCGAGCGCGGCGAAGCGGGCCGAGCTGGAGGCCGCGGCCGCCGAGCGCAAGGCCGCTCTCTCCGCTTCCTCCGGTCCGGGCGCGACGTCCGACGGTCACAAGGTGCCGCTGCTGGCCAACATCGGTGGTCCGGCGGACGTGGCTGCGGCCGTGGATGCCGGGGCCGAGGGTGTGGGCCTGTTCCGCACCGAGTTCCTCTTCCTGGACGACAGCAAGCACGCGCCGTCCGAGGAGAAGCAGATCGAGTCGTACCGCAAGGTCCTCGAAGCCTTCCCCGAGGGTCGTGTCGTCGTACGCGTCCTGGATGCCGGCGCCGACAAGCCGCTGGACTTCCTGACCCCGGCCGACGAGCCGAACCCGGCTCTGGGTGTCCGTGGTCTGCGCTCGCTGCTCGATCACCCGGACGTGCTGCGCACGCAGCTCACCGCGCTGGCCAAGGCCGCCGAGGGGCTGCCGGTCTACCTCGAGGTCATGGCCCCGATGGTGGCCGACCGTACCGACGCCAAGGCGTTCGCGGACGCCTGCCGCGAGGCCGGTCTGAAGGCGAAGTTCGGTGCCATGGTGGAGATCCCCTCCGCCGCCCTGCGGGCGCGCTCGATCCTCCAGGAGGTCGAGTTCCTCTCGCTGGGCACCAATGACCTGGCCCAGTACGCCTTCGCCGCCGACCGTCAGGTCGGTGCCGTATCGCGGCTGCAGGACCCGTGGCAGCCCGCGCTGCTCGACCTGATCGCCATGTCGGCCGAGGCCGCCAAGGCCGAGGGTAAGAGCTGTGGCGTCTGTGGCGAGGCCGCCTCCGACCCGCTGCTCGCCTGTGTGCTGACGGGTCTGGGTGTCACCTCTCTGTCGATGGGTGCCGCTTCGATTCCGTACGTGCGGGCGACGCTGGCCAAGTACACCCTCGCGCAGTGCGAGCGTGCGGCTGCCGCCGCGCGTGCCGCCGACAGCGCCGAGGAGGCCCGGGTGGCCGCCCAGGCCGTCCTTTCCGGGGAGTAGGCAGCAGGGAAAGCACCGCCTCTGGTGGTGTGTCGTGACGATCGAGGGGCCTTCGCCGGTGGCGGGGGCCCCTCGGCCGTTGCCTCCTCAGTGGTGCGGGCCCGGTTCGTCCACCTCGTAGCCGGGGCAGTAGTCGACGCCCGGCTCCGGGCCCACGGGCTCTCCGGTGTCGGCGTCGGTGCAGTAGGCGTTGAAGACCGCCGCCGCCGAGAGGGGGACCAGGCGGCCGCGGTCCAGGCGCCAGCCGTGGACGCGGTCCCGGTCCCCCTCGGTGGTGGTGCGCAGGACCAGTCCCCCGGGTCCGCCGAGGGCCAGGCCGGCGGCGAGGACGGTCACGAAGTCCAGGCCGTCGCGGCCGTCCACCCGGGGGCGGCCGCCGGGGCCGTCGCCGGTGTCGGCGTGCAGGACCGCCACGAGCTGCTCGGCCGGCGCCGGGACGCTGCACACCAGGTGGTGGTGGCCGGGACCGGCCCGGTCCACCAGGCGCCGGAGCGCCTCGGCGGCGCGCTCGAGCGAGGCGGTCCCGATGTCCTCCCCGCAGTCGGCGCAGCGGCCCACTTCGGCCAGCAGCGTGCTCGCGTACTCCCAGGTGGCCTGCCGGACGGCCGCGTCCACGAGCAGCGGGACCAGGTCGTCGATGGGCTGGCCGGCATACGGGAGGCCGCCCGTGGTCCCGCCCAGGTCTGCGGTGAAGCGGGTGCGGGATCCGGGGGTGTCCGGGTCCAGTCCGCGGTCCGCGCAGTAGTCGGCGTACTCGTCGGCGTCGAAGAGGGCGATCGTGGTGTGGATGCCCCGGGCCGCGAGGGAGCGCAGGAGCCGGTCCACGTGGTCCAGGTAGTCGCGGTGGTCGTCGAAGGCGAAGCTGCGGTACCGCCGCATCGCCGCGAAGTCTCCGGCGTCGGCCAGGAGGCCGACGGTGCTGGGGACTTCGCGGCGCAGGGTGCGGCGCCTGCCGGTGCGGACCGGACGGCCCGTGGTGGTGCCGGTCCCGGTGGTGTCGTGCGAGCGTGGCATGGTTCCCCCTGAGTGGCGCGATCGCTTGCTCACTCAGAGTAATCATCGCCACTGACAGTGGCCGCCCGGGTCAGCCGCGGGTGCGGGCGAGCTCCTCGTAGAAGTGCAGGAGGTCGAGGTTGTCGACCGAGCCGGGGTTGACCGCCTTGGCCAGGGGGGCGCCCTGGAGGAGGCGCTTGACCGGGACCTCGATGCGCTTGCCGGTGAGGGTGTGGGGGATGCCGGGCACCTCGATGATCTCGTCCGGGACGTGGCGCGGGGAGAGTTCCTCGCGGATCGTGGCCTTGATCCGGGAGCGGAGGGCGTCGTCGAGGGCGGCGCCGGGCACGAGATGGACGAAGAGCGGCATCCAGTAGCCGCCGTTCGGCTCTTCCAGGCCGATGACCAGCGATTCCTTGATCTCCGGGAGTCGCTCGACGGCCTCGTAGATGTCCGCGGAGCCCATCCGGACGCCCTGGCGGTTCAGCGTGGAGTCGGAACGGCCGTGGATGACGACGGAGCCGTGGTCGGTGATCGTGATCCAGTCCCCGTGGCGCCAGACGCCGGGGAACATCTCGAAGTAGCTGTCGCGGTAGCGGCTGCCGTCGGGGTCGTTCCAGAAGCGGATCGGCATGGAGGGCATGGGGTTGGTGACGACGAGCTCGCCGACCTCGCCGGTGACCGGCTTGCCGGAGGGGTCCCAGGCCTGGAGGTCCGTGCCCAGGCAGGCGGCCTGGAGCTCGCCGATGTGCACCGGGAGCGTGGGGACGGCGCCGGCGAAGCAGCTGCAGACGTCGGTGCCGCCGCTGACGGAGGCGATCCAGAGGTCCTCGGCCACCTCGTCGTGGAGCCAGCGGAAGCCGTCGGGGGGCAGCGGGGAGCCGGTGGTGGCCACACACTTCACCGCGGAGAGGTCGAAGTCGCGGGAGGGATGGACCTCCGCCTTGCGGCAGGCCATCACGTAGGCGGCGGAGGTCCCGTAGAGGGTGGCCCCGGTCCGCTCCGCGATGCGCCACTGGGCTCCGGTGTCGGGGAAGCCGGGGCTGCCGTCGTAGAGGACGACGGTGGTTCCGGTGAGCAGGCCGGAGACGAGGAAGTTCCACATCATCCAGCCGGTGGAGGTGTACCAGAAGAAGCGGTCCTCGGGGCCCAGGTCGCAGTGCAGGCCCAGCTGCTTGAGGTGTTCGAGGAGGATGCCGCCCTGCGACTGGACGATGGCCTTGGGCAGGCCGGTGGTGCCGGAGGAGTACAGCACCCAGAGCGGGTGGTCGAAGGGGACCGGCTCGAAGACCGGCTCGGCCTCGCCCGAGGTGAGGGCCGCCCATTCGAGGGCGCCTTCGGGGGCCGGCGTACCGAGGAGCGGGATGTGCACGACGGCGCGCAGCGAGGGGAGCTCGGCGCGCAGCTCGGCGACGGTGTCCCGGCGGTCGTGCTCCTTGCCGCCGTAGCGGTAGCCGTCGACGGTGAAGAGGACCACCGGCTCCACTTGCTGGAAGCGGTCCAGGACGCTGCGGGCGCCGAAATCGGGGGCGCAGGAGGTCCAGACGGCGCCGACGGCGGCGGTGGCGAGGAGTGCGGTGACGGCCTCGGGGATGTTGGGGAGGTAGCCGCTGACCCGGTCGCCGGGGCGCACGCCCAGGGCGCGCAGTTCGGCGGAGAGCGCGCCGACCTGGCGGCGGAGCTCGGCCCAGGTGACGGGGGTGGGCTCGTGGGTCTCGTCCACGTGGAGCAGGGCCGCGTCGGCGGCGCGGGCCGGGTCCTCGGCTGCGCGCAGGGCGTGCTCGGCGTAGTTGAGGGTGGCGCCCCGGAACCAGACGGCGCCCGGCATGGACCGGTCCGCGAGGACGCTCTCGTACGGGGTGGTGAAGCGTACGTCGAACCACTCGGCGACGGCCTGCCAGAAGGTGTCGAGGGCGTCCACCGACCAGCTGTGCAGGGCCGGGTAGCCGCCGTCCGCGGGGGCGCCGTGGTGCTCGGCGGCCCAGGCCTGGAAGGCGGTGATCCGGGCCGCGGCGATCCGGTCGGGGCCCGGGGACCAGAGGGGCTCGGAGGAGGTGGCTGCTGCGGTCATGCGTCGGCTCCCGGTCACGTCTGCGGTTCGCGCTTCGTGGGCGTGTCGTGGTCTGGCGTGGGCTGTGGCGTGTGGTGTCGCGTGTGGTGTTCGTACGGTGCCACCGCGCGCGGGGTGTGCGCACGGGGGCTCACAGGGACGATGCCATGTGATCGACATCCGCACCAGAGCCGTCATCGGCGGTCGACTGTGATCCTTTTGCGGGTGAACGGCAGTTGAACGGCGCCTTCTGGGCCTGGTCGCGGTGGCAGGGTGGGCGCCATGGACGGTCGTGGGCTGGTGCGTGCGGTGAAGGACCTCGGCGGCGAGCGGGGGCGGCGCGCCTGGCGCTCCGCCTGGCGCAACCGGCGCGTGGACGCGGCGGGCCTTCCGCCCCGGGGTGCGGAGCGGGCGCGGGTGCCGGGTCTGCTGACCGGTACGGAGGCCAGGCCGGGCGGTGGGGTGCTCCGGTTCACCCGTTCGGAGCTGCTGGTCCGGGTCACCGTGGGCGGGGCGGTGTTCTGGGGCTGGGACGGTGCCGCGCCGACGCCCTCGTACGCGGTGGTCGGCAGCGGGCCGGGGCCCGATCCGCGCGCCGTGCTGGAGCCGGACACCGACGGCGGCTGGCGGGTGGTGTCCGAACGCGTGACGGTGGCGGTGTCCCGGCACGGGACGGTGGAGGTGCGCACCCCTGGCGGGACGGTGCTGCGGCGGGACCTGCCGCCGAGGTGGTGGGAGCCGGTCGGCTCCGCCGGGGTCGCGGGGGGTCCGGGTGCTCCGGCTGGGTCGGGGGTGTCTGCGGGGGGCGCGGGCACAGCGGGTGGCACGGACGCGGCGTGGTCGGCGGATGCGGCCGGCGGTGCGCGCAGAGCAGGTGCTACGAACGCGGCGGACCCGGCCGGTGGGGCGCGGTGGATGGTGCGGAGTGAGGTCGCCGCGGACGCGCGGGTGTTCGGGCTGGGTGGGCGGGCGGTGGGGCCGCGGCTCCGGGACGGGAGTTACCGGCTGTGGAACACCGATCCGGAGGGCGGGTTCGGGTCCGGCTCCGGTGAGGACCCCCTGTACATCACGATGCCGGTGCAGCTGGTGGTCGCCGACGCGGGCACGCACCTGGTGTTCCACGACAACTCCTGGGACGGGCGGGTGGTGTTGCGGGAGGGCGAGGAGGGCGCGGGCTCGGGGGCGGACCGGCCCGGCTCCTGCGAACTGCGCATGGAGGGCGGCCCCTTGCGGTGCTGGGTGCTGGTGGGGCCGCCCGGGCGGGTGCTCCAGGGCTGGTCCGGGCTGACGGGCGGGGCCGCCGTGCCGCCGGAGTGGGCGCTCGGGTACCAGCACGCGCGGTGGGGGTTCGGGAGTGCGGCGGAGGTCCGCCGGATCGTGGCGGGGTACGCCGGGCACGGGCTGCCGCTGTCGGCGGTCCATCTGGACATCGACCACTACGACGGCCACCGGGTCTTCACCGTGGACCGCGAGCGGTTCCCCGATCTGCCGGGGCTCGCACGGGAGTTGGCGGAGGGCGGTGTCCGGCTGGTCTCCATCGTGGACCCGGCGGTGAAGGCCGGGGACCCGGTGCACGCCGCGGGGCTCGCGGTGGGCGCGCACGGGGCCTTCGTACGGGACGCGGCGGGGCGGGAGGTCCGGGGCGAGGTGTGGCCGGGTGAGTGTGCGTACCCGGACTTCACCGATCCGGCGGTGCGGCGGTGGTGGGGCGGGCTGTACGGGGAACGGCTCGCGCAGGGCTTCGCCGGGGTCTGGCACGACATGAACGAGCCCGTCTCCTTCGCCCCGTTCGGGGAGCGGACGCTCCCCCGCTCGGCGCGGCACGCCCTGGACGGGGCCGGCGGGGACCACCGCGAGGCACACAACGTGTATGCGCTGGGGATGGCGCGCGCGGGCTGGGAGGGGCTCGTGCGGCTGCGGCCGGCCGAACGGCCGTTCCTCTTCTCCCGGTCGGGGTGGGCGGGGATGCAGCGGTACGGGGGCACGTGGTCGGGCGATGTGGAGAGCAGCTGGGACGGGCTGCGGGCCTCGCTGGCGCTGGTCCTGGGCCTCGGGCTGTGCGGGGTGCCGTACTCGGGGCCGGATGTGGGTGGCTTCTGGGGTTCGCCCTCACCGGAGTTGTACCTGCGGTGGCTGCAACTGGGCTCCTACCTGCCGCTGTTCCGGACCCACTCGGCGATCTGGGCCGGGCGGCGGGAGCCTTGGGAGTTCGGGGAGGAGACCACCCGGGCCGCGCGGGAGGTCCTCGCGGAACGGGAGCGGCTTCGGCCGTACTTCATGACGCTGGCCCATCTGGCGCGGCGGACCGGGGCGCCGTACGTGCGGCCGTTGTGGTGGGGGGCGCCGGAGGACCGGGCCTTGCGCGACTGCGAGGACGCGTTCCTGCTGGGTGACGCCCTGCTGGTGGCTCCGGTGCTGGAGTGCGGGTCGGACCGGCGGGCCGTGCGGTTGCCTCGGGGGCGGTGGTACGACACCGCCACGGGGCGGGCGTACGAGGGGCCGGGGCAGATCCTGCTGGACGCCCCGGCGGACCGGATCCCGGTGCTGGCGCGGGCGGGCGCGCTGCTGCCGGTGCGGGGGGCCGACGGGGCGGTGGCGCTGGAGGCGTGGGCCCCGGCGCGGGGCCGCACGGGCGGCGGGGTGGTGGTCCGGGACCCGGGGCCGGGCTTCGAGCCGGGTGTGGTGGAGCGGTACGCGGTGCGGTGGGAGGGGGACGCGGTGGTGGTGGAGGACGAGGGTGGGGGGCGGGTGGAGGGGGTGGTGGTGCGGGGGCTTTGAGGGGGGCTCGGGGGGGGGAGGCCTGGGGCCGGGGCCTGGGCCTGGCCTGGGCCTGGCCTGGGCCTGGGCCTGGGCCTGAGCTGGGGCCTGGGCCAGGGCCAGAGGCTTAGGCCAGGACCAGGGCCGGGGACTTGAGCCAAGGCCGGGGGCCTGCCTGCCGGAGGCTTGAGTCGAGGCCGGGGCCTACCGGGGGGCTGGGGCCTGGGTCGGGGGCTTGAGCCGAGGCCGGGCGCCGGAGGGCCTGCCGGAGGCCGGAGCCAGGTCTGGGGGCTTGAGCCGAGGCCGGGCGCCGGAGGGCCTGCCGGAGGCCGGAGCCAGGTCTGGGGGCCTGAGCCGAGGCCGGGGGCCTGCCTGCTGGGGGCTTGAGTCGAGGCCGGGGCCTGCCGGGGGCCGGGGCCTGGGTCGGGGGCCTGCCGGGGGTCGGGGCAAGGAGCTTGAGCCAAGGCCGGGGGCTTGAGCCAAGGCCGGGGGCTTGAGCCAAGGCCGGGGGCGGGGCCAAGGCCGGTGGCCTGCTGGGGGCTTGAGCCCAGGCCGGGGGCCGGGGCCAGGGCTCGGCCTGGGTCCGGGGTCGGGGGGCCGCTCCTCAGGTCGTAGGCGTGTATCGGCCCTCGAACCATGCTCTGGCGGCTTCCGTGTGGAGCGGGAACGCCAGTTGTTCCGGGGCGCGCAGGACGTGCCAGCCGGTGGTCTCGTCCGTCGGGGCCGACACCGGGAGGGAGGCGGCCGGGCGGACGGGCAGCAGGCCGAAGACGAGCAGGTGGCCGCCCGGGGAGCTGAGGGTGTCGGCGAGGGCAACCTCCGAGGCCGGGGCGTGGATACCGGTCTCCTCGCGGAGTTCGCGGACGACCGACTCGCGCCAGTCCTCGCCGAAGTCCATGAAACCGCCGGGCAGGGCGATGCCGCCGAGGGCGGGCTCGATGGTGCGGGTGATGACCACCAGACCGGTGCCGAGCTCGTCCTCGACGGGGAGCAGCGCGACGGCGACCGGGAGGGGGTTGCGGTAGGCGACCGCTCCGCACGACGGGCAGGTGCGGGGCCAGTCGGCCGAATCGAACAGGGCTCCACAGGTGGAGCAGTGCGAGTCCTTCAGGTGCGCCGGCATGCGGCGATGGTATGCCAAGGGACATGCGGATGGCGGTCGTTGCGGGATGGGTGGGCACGCTGGCGGTGGTGGCGGCAGTGGCCGCACCGGGGGCGGCGGGCGATGCCGGGGCGGTGGCTGTGGCCGGGTCGGCGGGCCGTGCCGGGTGGCAGGCCGCGCCGGGAGCTGCGGGCCGGGCCGGAGCGGAGGCCGCGGCGAGGCCGGCCGGTCGGGACCGAGCGGAGGCCTCCCCCGGAGAGGCCGACAGCGCCGGGAGGGAGCCCCTGCCTGGATCGACAGGCCGGGCCGGAGCCGAGGCCGCGGCGAGGCCGGCCGGTCGGGACCGAGCGGAGGCCGCGCAGGGAGAGGCGGGCAGCGCCGGGACGGAGGCCCTGGCTGGATCGGCAGGCCGTGCCGGGGCGGAGGCCGCATCGGCTGCGGCGGGCCGGGCCGAAGCGGAGGCCGCGCCGAGGCCGGCCGGTCGGGACCGAGCGGAGGCCTCCCCCGGAGAGGCCGGCAGCGCCGGGAGGGGGCTCCTGCCTGGATCGACAGGCCGGGCCGGAGTCGAGGCCGCGCCTGGATCGGAAAGCCACACCTGGGCTGAGGCCACGGGGTCGGCGGACAGCGCCGGAGCCGAGGTCGCGCACGTAGAGGTGGGCCGTGCCTGGGCGGAGGCCACGGCGGTGGGCCGCGCCCGGACCGAGGCCGCGGCGGTGGGGAGCGCCGGGGCGGAGGCTGCGCCAGGTGCGGCGGGCGGTGTCGGAGCGGTGGCCGCCGATGGGGCGGCGGGGCGGGACGGAGGTGAGGGCGTCGGTGGGGCGGTGGGGCGTCGTGGGGTGGAGGTTGGGGGGAGGTCGGTTGGTGGTGGGTTTGTTGTTGTTGCTGAGGTGGATGGGAGTTTGGGGCAGGACATGCGGTATGCCACGGAGCGGAATTTCACCGGGGCGGTCGTGGAGGGGTATGAGGAGCCTGTGTGTCTGCTTGCCCGGGACGCCGCCGAGGCGTTGCGGCGGGCGCAGCGGGAGGTGTTGCGCCGTGGGTATTCGCTGCTGGTGTACGACTGCTACCGGCCGCAGCGGGCCGTCGACCGGTTCGTGCGGTGGGCGCGGGACGGGGCGGACCAGCGGACCAAGGCGGAGTTCTATCCGGAGGTGGAGAAGGGGCGGCTGATTCCGGAGGGGTACATCGCCGAGAGGTCCGGCCACAGCCGGGGCAGCACGGTTGATGTCACCTTGACGGAGCTCGGGCGGGGGCCGCTCGACATGGGGACACCGTTCGACTTCTTCGATCCGCTCGCGCATACCGACAGTCCTCGGGTGACGGGTGCGGCCCGGGAGAACCGGGATCTGCTCCGAAGGGTGCTCGGCCGGGAGGGGTTCGTGAACCTGCCCCAGGAGTGGTGGCATTTCACCTACCGGCCGGAGGCGTTCCCGGACACGTACTTCGATTTCCCGGTCTCTGTCGCCTCGGTGCACCGCTGAGTACCGTGCCCGCATGACATTCAGTTCGTACGAGGAGTTCTGGCCCTACTACGTCGCCATGCACTCCCGCGCCGCCACCCGCTGGATCCACCTCACCGGGACCCTCTCCGGCCTCGCGATCACCGTCTACGGGCTGGCCCGCGGCAGGAAGCGGTACCTCGCCGCGCTCCCCCTGATCGGCTACGGGACGGCCTGGCCGGCGCACTTCCTGATCGAGCGGAACAACCCGGCCACCTTCGGCAATCCGGGCTGGTCGCTGCGCGGGGACGCGCAGATGATCCGGATGATGCTGGCCGGGCGGGACGCGGAGCTCGGCGAGATCGCACGGAAGTGGCTCGCCGAGAACCCGTGCGACGAGTGCGCTCCCGGGGGTGCGTTCCCGCTCGTTCCCTGACAGACTTCTGACGGTTCGTCAGATATCGGGTTCGGGAGGGGTCTTGGAACGTACACGCACACCCGTGGTCAGCGGGTGGTTCACCGGGGTCGGTGCGGAGGGCGGGTTCCGCCTGCTCGGCACCCGGTGCTCCGCCTGCGCCGCCGTGTTCTTCCCGCGCGAGGATGCGTACTGCCGCAATCCGCACTGCCCGGGCGGCGGCGAGCTCGCCGAGACCCCGCTCTCCCCGCGCGGCCGGGTCTGGTCCTACACCGACGGGCGGTACCGGCCGCCCGCGCCGTACGTGTCCGACCCGGACGCGCCCTGGACCCCGTACACCCTGGTCGCGGTGGAGCTGGAGGCCGAGGGGATGGTCGTGCTCGGGCAGACCGTGCCCGGGGTGGGCGTCGGCGATCTGGCGGTCGGGATGGAGGTCGAGGTGGTCGGCGGCGTGCTGAACGAGGATGCCGACGGAACTGTCTGGACCACGTGGCACTTCCGGCCCGCGGGGGTGGAACAGTGAGCGCCGACGTCGCCGTCCTCGGGGCCGGCATGCACCCCTGGGGCAAATGGGGCCGCAGCTTCGTCGAGTACGGGCGGGCCGCCGCGCGGGCCGCGCTCGCCGACGCCGGGCTGGACTGGACCGACGTGCAGTCCATCGTGGGGGCCGACACCGTGCGGTCCGGGTATCCGGGGTACGTGGCCGGGGCGACCTTCGCCCAGGCGCTGGGGTGGCAGGGCGCACGTGTGACCAGCGTGTACGCGGCCTGCGCGTCCGGCGCCCAGGCCATCGGCGCGGCCCGGGCGCAGATCCTGGCCGGGCTCGCCGACGTGGTGCTGGTGGTCGGGGCGGACGCCGCCCCGAAGGGGTTCTTCGCGCCCGCGGGCGGGGACCGGCCGGACGACCCGGACTGGCTGCGCTTCCGGGTCCTGGGGGCCACGAACCCGGCGTACTTCGCGCTGTACGCCCGGCGCCGGATGGCCCTCTACGGGGACACCGGTGAGGACTTCGCGCAGGTCAAGGTGAAGAACGCGGCGGCCGGGCTGCTGAACCCGAACGCCCGCTACCGCAAGGCCGTCACGGCCGAAGAGGTGGCCGCCTCGGCGATCGTCGCCGATCCGCTGCGGCTGCTCGACATCTGTGCCACCTCCGACGGGGGCGCGGCGCTGGTCCTGAGCAGCATGGAATTCGCGCGCTCGCGCGGGGTCCCGGACCCGGTGCGGATCCGGGCCGTGTCCACGGTGACGCCCACCTATCCCCGTACCGTCCTGGACCTGCCGGACATCGCCACCGACTCGGTGACGGCCGTCGCGGCGGCCCCCGGCTCCTTCCGGTCCTCGATCGCGCAGGCCGCGTACGAGGAGGCGGGGCTCGGGCCGGACGACCTCTCGCTCGCCGAGGTCTACGACCTGTCCACCGCACTGGAGTTGGAGTGGTACGAGGACATCGGCCTGTGCGGGGAGGGCGAGGGGGCCAAGCTCGTACGGGAGGGCGCGACCGCGCTCGGCGGGCGGATCCCGGTCAACACCAGTGGTGGACTGGCCTCGTTCGGGGAGGCGGTGCCGGCGCAGGCCATCGCCCAGGTGTGCGAGCTGACCTGGCAGCTGCGGGGCACGGCCGGGGAGCGGCAGGTGGCCGGGGCGCGGGCCGGAATCACCGCGAACCAGGGCCTGTTCGGGCACGGGTCGGCGATCGTGGCGGTGCGCTTAGCGGAGGCGCGGGGACGTGCGGGCCCCTGAGCTGCGGCTGAACAGCGGCTGCTGTCCGGATGCTTGACGGCCCCCAGTGGCGGGTTCACACTCTCTCCACGGTCCCGCGCCGCGACCGGGACCCCCGGATCCCCCCATGAGAGCTGCGGCCCGTACCCCAGTCGGCGGGGGTACGGGCCGCCTCCATGTCGCGGCCCGTCCGCGCGGGGTTCCCTACGGCGTCGTCAGGCTCTGGCGGCGGGCCCTGGCCAGGGTCATCGCGTGTTCCACGACCCCCACCAGGACGTCCTTCACCGACTCCCGGTCCCGGGCGTCGCACAGCAGCACCGGCACCTCGGGAGTGAGGTCCAGGGCCGCCCGTACGGCGACCACCGGGTACCGCTCGGCTCCCTCGAAGCAGTTCACGGCGACCACGAAGGGGATCTCGCGCCGTTCGAAGTAGTCGATGGCGGCGAAGCAGTCGGAGAGCCGACGGGTGTCCGCGAGGACGACGGCGCCGAGCGAGCCCTGGGCCAGCTCGTCCCACAGGAACCAGAAGCGGTCCTGTCCGGGGGTGCCGAACAGGTACAGCACCAGGTCCTCGCGCAGGGTGATGCGCCCGAAGTCCATGGCCACCGTGGTGGTGCTCTTGCCCTCCACTCCGTGGATGTCGTCGATGGCGCGGCCCGGCTCGGAGAGGCGTTCCTCCGTCCGGAGCGGTCTGATCTCGCTCACCGCACTGACCAGGGTGGTCTTGCCCACCCCGAAACCGCCCGCGACCAGGATTTTCAGGGTCAGCGGCTCGACCGGCGTCACGGCATGCATGGCGCCGGTGCGGCTAGAGCGCCCGAAGGCCATCGATCACCTCACGCAGAATGGATTCGTCGGGCAGTTCGGCCGGGGGGACCGGCCGGGTCACGTGCACCAGTTCGTCGTCGACGAGATCGCCGATCAGGACGCGTACGACACCGACCGCGAGGTCGAGCTCGGCCGCGAGCTCCGCGACGGACTGCGGGCGGAGCAGGCAGAGCCCGAGGATGTCGGCGTGTTCCGGGGACAGGGTCGTGTCCCAGACCGGGTCGTCCGCCGCGGCTTCGGCGACCACCAGCGCGATCAGGTCGAGGCGGTGCTGTCCGGCGTGGCTGGTCCGGCCGCGGGTCATCGCGTACGGACGCACCACCGGGCCCGCTTCGTCGTCGAACCACTGGTCGGTGACGGCGGGGCCCTGCTGGTCGAAGTGGCCGGGGTGGTCGGGGTGGCCGGGGTAGTCGTGGCCTGGATCGCTCATGCCGTACGACTCACCCTCCGGCTGGCAGCCCGGTGCGCGGGGCGGTCGCCAGGTGGTCACCGACCCGCTTGACCATGAGGGTCATCTCGTACGCGACCTGGCCGACGTCGGAGTCGGCGTCGGCCAGCACGGCCAGGCAGCTCCCGTCGCCGGCCGCCATGACGAAGAGGAAGGCCTCGTCCAGCTCGACCACGGTCTGGCGGACCCTGCCGGAGTCGAAGTGGCGGCCGACGCCCTTGGCGAGGCTGTGGAAGCCGGAGGCCACGGCGGCCAGGTGCTCGCTGTCCTCCCGGGTGAGGTCCTTGGAGTTCCCGGTGGGCAGGCCGTCGCCGGAGAGGACCACGGCCTTGCGGATGCTGGCGACCCGGTCGACGAGCTCGTCGAGGAGCCAGTTGAGCGGGCCGGCGCCACGGCCCCTGGTGTCGTTGCCGGACTGCGGTGCGGTCATCGACCGTCCCCTTCGTTCTCGAATCCGGGACCGGTGGCGGCAGGGGTGCCGGCCCCGGTCACGGACTGGTGTGGTGCGGTCTGCTCTGACTGTGCGGTCTGGTCGGCCCAGCCGGTCCGGTCGGCCTGCGCCACCTGCTCCGCCCGCTGCCGGGCGTGGTGGTCGCGGCCCGCGGTCCAGCCACGCTGGAGCGAGGACATGCGCCTGCGCACGTCCTCGGCGTCGCGGTCGGTCAGCGGGTCGGCGGCGGCTTCGGCGGGTGCCGGGGCCGGGGCGTCCTTGAGCTGGGGCGCGAGGCTGGCCTGGCGGATCCGCCGGGGCAGGGCCGCCCCGGCATGGGGTGCCGCGGGGTGCGGTGCCCCGGAGGGCGTCGTCGCGGGAGGCGCCGCCGTGGGGTGCGCCGTGCCGTTCGGGACCGGGCCCGCCTGCGTCGCGTCCGGGACCGCCGAGACCGGGCGGGGCTCGACGCGGCGGCCGTGCTCGGCCACCAGGGTCGGGGCGGGGCGGCGGCGCGGGAGCGGGACGGCACCGGGCGAGCGGGCGCCGTCGGGGCGGGCGGATTCCGCGCGGGCGGGCTCCAGGCGGACCGGGCCGGTGGGCGGCAGGGGCTCCCGCTCGCGGTCGCGGTGGTCGCGGCGGTCACGGCCGCGGTCCCGGTCGTGGCTGCGGCCGGAGTCGCGGTCGCCGAAGCGGGCACCGCCGCGCTCGGCGGGGGCTTCGGTGGAGCGGTCGCCCTTCCAGAGGCCCGCACGGTCGCCGGAGCCGTCCGCGGTCCGCTCGCCCATGCGGTCCGTGCCGCGATCGCCCTTGCGGGGAACGCCGCGGTCGGTGTGCGTGCGGGCGGCCGGGCGCAGGCCGAGCAGGGAGTTGCGCGAGATGCCGTTCGGCGGGGTCTCGTCGTCGAGGGTGGCCATGGCGGGCCGTCCCTTGGCTCCGGAGAAGCCGGTGAGTCCCAGGGCTCCGGCGGGGCCCGCGATGCCCGTGGGGACGTCCTCGGGGGCCGGGACGGGCTCGTCCAGCCCCAGCATGCCGATCGGGGCCTCCAGCTCGACGGGGCCGCGCAGTTCGGCGCCGGCCGGGAGCAGGCGTTCGGGGCCGCCGGCCTCGGTGACGGCCTTCGGACCCGTGGATCCGGCCGGGCCGCCGACCGCCCGGCCGCCGGCCAGCCGGATGCCGGTGCCGTTGGTGTCGGGAGCCTCCGTCAGCAGGGCCGACGGGAGGAAGACCACCGCGGTGGTGCCTCCGTAGGGGCTGATCTGGAGGCGGACCTTGACCTCGTGCCGGTGCGCGAGCCGGCTGACGACGAAGAGCCCGAGCCGGTCGGTGTCGGAGAGTTCGAACTCGGAGGTCTCGGTGAGCCGGAGGTTCGCGTCGAAGAGCGCCTCCGGGGTCATGCCGAGGCCGCGGTCGTGGATCTCCAGGGTGAAGCCGTTGGCCACGCGCTCGCCGAGGACCTGGACCGCGGTGTGCGGCGGGGAGAACACGGTCGCGTTCTCCAGGAGTTCGGCGATGAGGTGGGTGACGTCGGCGACGGCCGGGCCGGTGATGCCCAGGCGCGGCAGCCGGCGCACCTCGATGCGCTCGTAGTCCTCCACCTCGGCGACGGCGGCCCGTACGACGTCCATCAGCTGGACGGGCTTGCGCCACTGGCGGGAGGGCGCGACGCCGGAGAGGATCACCAGGCCCTCGGCGTGGCGGCGCATGCGGGTGGTCATGTGGTCGAGGCGGAAGAGGTCGGCGAGCTCCTCGGTGTCCTCGGTGCGCCGCTCCATGGTGTCGAGCAGGGTGAGCTGGCGGTGCAGCAGCACCTGGTTGCGGCGGGCGAGGTTGACGAACACCTCGGAGACGCCGCGGCGGAGCTCCGCCTGCTTGACGGCGGCCTCGATGGCAGCGCGCTGGAGGGTGTTGAGGGCCTGCCCGACCTGGCCGACCTCGTCCTTCTCGTACTCCAGGCGGGGGGCCTCGGTCTCCACGTCCACGTGCTCGCCCGCGGCGAGGCGGCGCATCACGCCGGGGAGGCGGATGCCGGAGACCTCGTGGGCCTCCTTGCGGAGCCTCGACAGGTCGCGGATCAGGTCGCGGCCGATGCGCACGGACAGGACGAGGGAGACGATGAGGGCGATGAAGCCGAGGACCCCGGCGAGGGCCGCCTGCACCAGGACGTCCATGGCGACGGGCTCGACGCGCTTCTGGTAGCGGTCGCCCGCGGCGGTGCCCATGACGGCGAGGTCGCCGAGCACCTTGCCGGCGGCCTGGTCCCACTGGGCGGCGGTCACGTTGCGCGGGCTGTGGGTCGGGCCCTGGACGAGGAATCGTTCCTCCGCCTCGCGCAGGGCGCGGCTCTCCGGGTTGTTCCAGTACTGCTCGAACTGCTCCCGGTCGGCGGCCGGGAGGATCGCGAGGTTGAACTCGTAGAGCAGCTTGCGGTTGGCCACGAAGTCGGAGACGTGCCGGATGTCCGCCTGGCTGACGTTGCGGGCGGCGAGGGCCCCGGCGACGAGGGCGTCCTCGCGCGAGAGCGTCTCGCGGGCCCGGGTGATGCCGACGAGGGCGCGGCCCTGCTTGTCCATCTCCACGTCCTCGAGCGCGTGGAGGTTCATGAGGAAGTCGTAGCAGGGGTCCACGAGCCGGTTGTAGAGCTCCAGCGCCTGGTTGGTGTCGACGGAGCCGCCGTCCACCGCGCCGCGCAGCGCTCCGATGCTGCGGAAGGCTTCGAGGATGGAGGTCAGGTGCCGGGCGCTGGCCGGGGAGAGCTCGTCGACGACCTCGGGGTCCTGAGCGTCGGCGGAGATCCGCTCGACCGCCTCGTCGGTGGCGGTGCGGCTCTTGGCCAGCTCGGTGGTGGCGTTGGAGGCGCGCGGGTCGCCGATGACCACGAGGGTCTGGCGGCGCTCCTTCTGGATGACGCGGACGACGTCCTCGACGGGGTAGCCGACCTTGTCGATGACGTAGGCGACGCCGAGCAGCTGGACGGCCTGGCGGCCGGTGATCAGCGTTGCGAAGCCCCAGAGGGCGGTCAGGGAGACGAGCGGCACAAGGAGCAACGCCACGATCTTCCGGCGGATGGACTTCCCGCGAAAGCGCATGGCCTCCCCAGCCTCCCCCAGCTCAACCCCGTTACCGGGGGTTGGTGTTCCGTCATTTAAACGGCGTGAGCCTACTACTGCCACAGCGCACCTTCGAAGGCCTGTCCGGACGTTTTCGGCCTGACCCCGGGACTAAGATCACGAGTTGTCCGATATTCCGGTGAAGTGCGGCCCGATATGTGGCAGATGACACTCGGTGGGGTCTCGGTTCCCGTGGCGGAATGGATGGCTGGAATTCTTCGTTCCGCGACACTTCGGGGCGCCGGCCGCGTCCGGGATCCGGGAATCTCTCGGCCTCTTCGCGCGTCTACCTGTTCGGGGCGGGCATGAGCGGCCGCATGGAGGGGAGGGAGCCGACCATGGCGAAGACGTACGAGGACAGGGGCGCGGGCGGCGCCGGCGGCACGGGACCCGGGGCGTCGCCGCGGGCGCGGAACCTGTGGGTGGACCAGCCGACGGGCCGACGGCGCATGCCGGACCCGGTCCGGGTGTCCGCCGTGCGGGCGGTCCTGATCGTCGCCGTGACGCTGACGGACGCGACGATCGCCTTCTTCCTGACGGTCACCGGCTCCTGGCTGGCCCTTCCGCTGTCGCTGGGCGCGATAGCGGGGACGGTCGTGGCCACCTGGGGGGTGCTCGACGTACTGATCACCCGGCAGGCGTGGAACCAGCGCCACGGAGTGCTCTCGGAGCCCAGCAGCACGGCCCGGGGCCGCCGGCGCGAGCGCCGCAGGGCGCGCGCGGAGGCCCGCTCGGCGCCTCCGCTGCCGCCCCGCATACCCGTGCGCGGCGAGGCGACCGGCATCTGGCCGCCGCCTACGGGCACGGGGCGGGGCTGAGGCGCGGCCCCGTGGCCCCGTGGCCCTAGCTTCGGCGGTACATGCGGGTCGCGGTGATTTCGCCGTGGATGGTCTCGCCCTCCGTGAACTGCTGGGGCAGGCCCGGGCGCAGGTGTTCCTCGACGCTGATGTACTTGAGCCCCGCGCGCAGGTCTGCGTCGTTGCGCAGCCGGATGACGAGCGGGAACTCGGCGAGGGCCGTGGTGTCGAACAGGCCCGTGGTGTACAGCAGCTGGACGCCGAGCGCGTCCGAGACGGCCCGCTGGAGTTCCAGCAGGTACGTGGCGTTCGCGCGCCCGATCGGGTTGTCGAGGAAGAGCGTGCCCGCGTGCCGGTGCTTGTCGCGGCCCCGGTCGTTGCTGCGCAGCGCCGCCATCGTGCAGTAGAGGGCGATCGCGGCGGTGAGCAGCTGGCCGCCGGAGAACACGTCGCCCATCTGGCCGACCGGAACCCGCTCGGCGCGCAGCACCGCGTCGGGCTTGAGGATCTCCACCGCGATGCCCTTGGGCTCCAGGGCCGCCGAAACCCCGTGCAGGAGCAGTGACATGCCGTCGCGGCGGCCCTCGCCGAAGGAGGCGGTGCTGTTCTTCTTCACGGCGGCGCGGGTCGCCTCGTCGATGACCTCGCCGAGCCGCTCGGTGAGGGTGGCCTGGTCGGGCTCCTCGAAGCGGATGCGCAGGAACTCCTGGCCCGACCACTCCCCCAGCCCCTCAGGGAGCTGGGAGAGCCGCTGGGCGGAGCGCAGGGTGGCCAGGGCCGATTCCACGAGTCCGCGCAGCCGGTCCACGATGCTGTCCCGGTTGCGCTCCAGCTGCGCCAGCTCGTCGGTGAGGACGCGTAGCCGGGGGGCGAAGGCCACGGCCCAGGCCGCGGCGTGCTCGGGCAGGGCGGAGGCGGGCAGTTCGCGGATCTGCTGGCGTGCGGGGGTGCGCACCTGCTCGTAGCGGTTGGCGTTGGCGTGCCGGACCAGGATGTCGCTCGCCTCGCGGACGGCGGCCTCGGCGGCCGACAGGTCGGCGGCGCAGCCCCGTAGCGAACGGCGGGCCTCGGTGGCCGACTGGCGGGCCTCCTCCAGGCTGCCGGGGTGGGCCACCGGCTCCTGCTCGTCCTCCTGGTGGGTGTGGTCCCGCAGGAGGTCGCGGAGCATGGCCGCGGTCTCGTCGAAGCCGCCCGCGCCCTCCTCGGCGGTGCGGTGGGCGCGCAGCAGGTCGGCGTGGGCCGCGCGGGCGGACTCCACGGCGGCGGTGTGGGCGGCGAGCTGCGCGGTGGCGGTGCGGAGCAGGGCCTGCGCGGCGTCGACGTCCTCGGGGATCAGCTCCTCGGGCAGCTCGGTGTGCGCCTCGCCCTCGGCGGGGGCGTGCCGCTCGGCCTCGCCGCGCAGCCGGCCGAGCTGCTCGCTCGCGGTGGAGGCGCGGGTCTCCAGCATCTGTACGAGGGCTTCGGCGCGGGCGGCCGCGGCCTGCCGGGAGGGGCCGTCGGCCCCGTCGGTGCCCTCGAGGAGCTGGGCGGCGCGGGTACGCACCTTGTTGGTGAGGCGGTCCAGTTCGGTGAGGGCCACGCTCTCGTCGCTCTCGGCGCGGGCCTGCTCCGAGCGCAGGTCGGCGCCGACGCCCACCTTCTCGTAGAGCTGCGAGGCGGCGCGGTAGGCCTCGCGCAGCGCGGGGAGCGGTGCCTTGGCCGTGGCGCCGTCCCCTGCGGGCGCCTCGGGCAGCGGATCGGGCGCCCCGGCGATCTCGGCGCGCTCGGCGCGCAGGGCGCGTGCGGTGCGGCGGGCGTCGTCGGCGGCGCGCTGGGCGGCGCGGCGGTCCTCGTCGGCGGAGCGGGCCCGGTCGAGGCAGACCTCGGCGCGCGCCTCCGACTCGGCGGCTTCGTCGGCGAGTTCGCGCAGCTTGGTCTGCCAGCCGGCGCGCTCGCGGAGCCGGTACGCGAGGCCGGCGAGGGCGTCGGCGACCCGGCGGGCGCGCTGGGCGGTGTCCTGGCGCTCGTCGCGGACGCGGGCGGCGTCGGCGGCGGCCTCGTCGGCCTCGGCGCGTACGGTACGGGCCTCCGCGAGCTCGGCGTCCGTCTCCTCGGCGAAGCCGCGGGCGGCGGCGGCCTGCTCCGCGAGCTCGGTGAGCCGGCCGGGCGGGCAGCCGGTGCGCCAGGAGCGCACCCGGGCGGCGAGCTCGCGGTCGCCGGAGAGGCGGGCGGCGAGCTCGCGGATCTCGGTGTCGCGGGCGGTGGCGCGGGCGCGCAGCGCCTGGCGCTCCTCGTCGGCGGCGTGCTCGTCGTGCATGGCCGGGTTCGGCGGGACGATGAAGATGCCGGAGCCGTCGGAGTCGCCGGCCGGGGGGACCGGAGCGAGCAGGGCCGCGGCGGTGCCGACGGCGACGGTGGAGCGGGGCAGCAGGGCGGCCCCGGCGAGGACCTCGCGGGCCCGGGAGTGGGTGTCGGGGTCGGTGATGACCACACCGTCGACGAGCTCGGGGCGGGCGGCGAGGACGGCGGCGTGGTCGGCCGGGTCCACGGACTGCGCGAGGTAGCGCCAGCCGGGGAGGGCCGGGATGCCGTGCTCGCCGAGGAACTCGACGGTGGCGAGGACGTCGGGGCCCGGCGGCAGCAGGCCGCCGTCGCCGAGGGCGCCGAGGATGCGGGAGTCGTCGGCGGCGGCCGTGCGCAGGTCGAAGAGCTGGCGTTCGGCGGCGGCGACTCCGTCGGTGAGCAGGGTGCGCAGGTCGTCGGCGTTCCGGTCCAGGTCCGCGACGGTGAGCCAGCCGGTGGCGCCCGAGGCGGCGGCGTCACTGGCCTCGGACGCGTCGTGGCGCCCGGCGGAGCCCCGGCCGGTGGCCTCGGCCCCGGACCCGCCGGCCGGCGTACCGCCGTCGGCGCGCGGGGACGGGTCCGCCGTGCCGGGGGCCGACGGGGCGCCCAGCAGGGCTGCCAACCGCGGGGCCGCGGCGAGGGCTTCGGCCGCCCGGTACTCCGCGTCGTGGGCGGCCTCGGCCGCGTCGGCGGCGTCCGCCGCGCGGGCGGCGGTGAGTTCCGCGCGGGATTCCGCGGCGGCGGCCTCGCGGGCGGCCTCGGCGGCTGCGCGGGAGGCCTCGCGGGACTCGTCCCAGGCGGCCACGGCCGTCTTCTCGGCGTCGGCGGCGGCCAGGGCGGCGCGGGCCGGGTCGGCGTCGGGGGCGGAGTCGTCGAGCCAGCCGGCCCGGACGGCCTCGGCGGTCTCCTGCTGGACCTCTGCGAGGCGGGCGCGCAGGTGCTCGGCCTCGCTGCGGGCCCGCTGGGCGGCCGTGGCGGCGGCGGTGGCGGCGCGGTGGGAGGCCTCGCCGGTCTCCTGGAGGACGGCGGAGCGCTCCTCCTCCTCGTTGGCGGCCCGCTCGCCCTGCTCGGCGGCGGCGTGCAGGGCCCGTACGAGCTCGGTGGCGGCGGTGGCCCGGGCGGCGAGCGCCGGGGCGGCGTCCCGCTCGGCCTCCAGGATCGCGGCGGCGACCCGGGAGGAGCGGTCGGCGGCGGCGCGGTGGCGCAGCACGGTCTCGGCGGCCTGCCAGGCGGAGTGCAGGGTGCGGGCTTCGAGGAGTTCGCGGCGCTGCGCGGCGGCGGCCTTGTCGGCGACGGTCAGGGCCAGCGAGGCGTGCCGGTAGGCGAGTTCGGCCGAGACGGCGGCGCTGCGGGCGCGCGCGGATTCGGCGGCGGTGACCTGATGGGCGGCGCCGGTGACGCGCTGTGCGAGATCGGCGGCGCGGCCGCGTTCCTCACCGGCGCGGGCGGACAGCCGCCGGGCCAGGGTGCGCGTACGGCGTTCGGCGCCGGCGTGGACGTCGCGCAGCCGGGTGCGGGCCGCGGCGGCCTCGACGATCTTGTTGAGGAGTTCCACCGAGCCCGCGGTGAAGTCCCGTTCGGCCATCAGCTCGGCGCGGCGGCCCAGCTTGTTGCCGAAGCCGTGGACGAGGTCGGCGAGGCCGTCCGTGTCCCGGGTGTCGGTGACGGCGCGCAGCAGCAGGTCGGTGAAGTCGGAGTCCTTCTTGACCGCGAAGAGGCCGGCGGCCTCGCCCTCGTCGGCGTTCATCTCGCGCTGGTAGCGGAAGAGTTCGGGGTCGAGGCCGAGCTCGGTGAGGTGCTCGTTCCAGCGGTCGTGGATCTCCTCGAAGTACACCTCCAGGTGCGGGTACGCCTTGCCCGCCTCGGTCAGGGCGTCGCGGAAGCCCTTCATGGTGCGGCGCCGGCCCTGGGCGCCGGAGGCGCCTTCCACGGGCGGGCGCACCGAAGTGGCCTCGGCCACCGGGAGGTTGTCCAGGCTGAGGCCGGGGCCGGGGCGGAAGGAGTACCAGGCCTCGGCGAACTTGCGCGGGTCGTTGGAGACTTGGCGGCCGCGCCATTCGCTGACCTTGCCGACGACCACGCACTCGCCGGTCTGGGTGTGCTGCCACTCCAGTGCCACGTGGCCGCAGTCGTCGGCCAGCAGGAACTTGCGCAGGACGCCGGAGCTGGCGCCGCCCAGGGTGTTGCGGTGGCCGGGCAGCATCACCGAGAAGATCAGCTTGAGCAGGACGGACTTGCCGCCGCCGTTCTCCAGGAAGAGCACGCCGGCGGGCGCGGGGCGGCGCGGCGGGCCGGTGGGCTCGTCCTCGAAGAACTCCGCCTGGGTGGGCGCCGGGTGGGGCACCGGCTCGCCGACTCCGCGCAGGTCGAGCACGGTGTCGGCGTAGCGTGCGCCGGCGGGCCCGATGGAGTAGAGGCGGATCCGGGACAGCTCGTACATGGCGGCGGACTCTCGTCGTTTTTCGTAGGTCGTACGGGGACGGGTGGCGGGGGGGCCGGGGGCGGCCGGCTCAGGCGTGGAAGGGCAGGCCCGCGTCGGCGGCGAGTTCCAGGTCGTCGCCCTCGGGCGGCGGCAGCAGGCTCGCGGAGCCGTCGCTGACCGGGACCACGCCCAGTTCGAGGAGCTCGGCCATGGCCGCGCTGCCCGCCATGTCGCGGACCTGGAGCTGGTAGCGGGGGGTGGTGCGGTACGTGCCTCCGGCGTCGTCCCCGGTGCGCTGGAGGAAGCCGGAGTCGGTGAGGAAGGCGGCGGCCTTGCCGACGATGCCGGTGGTGGAACCGGCGAGCCGGCGGGCGTCCTTGGTGGCGCCGGTCGCGCTGCGGCGGGCGTACACCCGCCAGGCGGCCTCCAGGCCGGGGGCGTCCGAGGCCGGGTCGGTGTTCTCGCCGAGCTCCTCGGCCCGCTCCTCCAGGCGGCGGCAGGTCTGCCGGACGAAGGCGTCGACGCCGTTGACGGTGATCCGGCCGATGTAGCCGTCGTCGGCGAGGTCCTCGGGGCGCGGGAAGGCCAGGGCCGCCACCGCGAGGTGGGCGAGGCCGTGCAGGAAGCGGTCCGCGGAGTCGGCGGTGGTGCGGCGGGCGTAGTCGCCCATGCGGACGGCGAAGACGGAGTCCTCGCCGGCGGCCACGGCCATGCCGGCGCGGGGAGACACCTCGAGGACGACGAGGCCGAGGCCGGTGGCGACGGCGTCGGCGAGCCGGGCGAAGGCGGGGTCCTCGCGGTAGCGGCGCAGCAGTTCGGCGTACTCGGCGTCACGGGCCGGCAGCAGCTTGGGCTGGAGCCCGAAGGCGACGAGGCGGGCCGCGTCGGCGGCGTCCGCCGGGGTGACGGCTCCCTGCGGGGCCGGGGTCGGCGCCTGTGCCTGAACCGGGGCCTCGTGGGCGTCGGGCTCGCTCCACGCGGGGTGCTGCTCGGCGTGGTGGTCGCTCACGGGTGGGTCTCCTCGGCGGTGCGGGTGGGGCTCACGCGGGTGGGGCTGAGGCCGGCGGGGCTGCCGACGGGGTTCGGGCCGGTGGCGTACGGCGGCGCGGTGGCTTCGGCGGAGCAGGGTCTTCCCCCACCCCGCCCCTTCCCGAAAGCAGGGGCGAGCCCCCACACCCCCGGCCGGGACCGGACCCCCAGGGACCCCGCCCCGACGGCCCGGCCCGCGGCCGCGAGCAGGCGGCCCGGCGCAACCGCACGCGGGCAGTGCGGCGCAGCCGGACATAGGGGGTGCGGCGCAGCCGTGGGCCGGGTCATGCTGCCTCCGTGCGGTCCGCCGTCATGGCTGCTGCGTCCAGGAGGGCGGTGCCGACGATGAGGTCGGCGCCGCCGAATTCCGGGTCGTCGAGTTCCGTGCCGTCGTCCACCGCGAAGAGGAGGCGTTCCTCGCCCTGGCGGTACGCCGTGCCCACCGCGGGGCTCGCCGCGTGGACGGCCAGCAGGGCGACCAGGTAGGGCAGGTCGGGGTCGGAGCGGCGGGCCTCCGCCAGGAGGCCGGAGAGGCGGCGCGGGGCGTCGTGCGGGAGTTCCAGGAGCGCCGTCGCGGCCGCGAGCTGCTCCTCGCTGAAGCGGCTGTCGTCGGGGGTGGCGATCAGGTCCGGTTCGGGCATCTCCAGGCCCAGGTGCTCGCGCTCCACCGGCGGGGTGAGGAGGATCTCCACCAGGTCCGTGACACGGACCGAGACGGGGGTGCGCAGGCCGGCGCCCGCCGCGAAGAAGGCGTCCGTGACCCGGGTGGCCTGGGCGACGGGGAGCGGGAGGGCTGGGGCCACCAGCTGCCCGTACAGGTCGATGCCGGAGCGGGGAGCGGGGGCCGCGAAGGCCTGGCGGTCCTGTTCGGCGCGGAAGAGCGGGCCCGCGTCCAGCAGCCGGGACTGGAGCTGGGTGTGGCGGCGGATGCAGTCCTTGACGATGTCGACGAGCTCGGCGGCCCGCCGCTTGTTGTCGGGCTCCTCCGCCTCGTCGCGGGCCTTGCGGATGTTGGTCAGGATCGCGTTCTCGTGGCGGTAGCGGTCGGCGACGTGGTCCAGGGCCTCCGCGATCATGTCGGGGACGGTCACCAGCCAGTCCACCGCCCGCACGTTGCGCCGGGTCGCGTCCAGGGTGCGGCGCAGGGTCTCGGCGTACTGGACGGTGCGGTAGCGGGCCTGTTCGGCGGCGAGTTGGGCGTCGGCGAGCCGGCCCCGGCTGATCAGGACCTCCAGTTTGACCTCGGCGGCGATCTGCGCGCTGGTGACGTCCGTGTCGAGGGCGCCGACCAGGACGTTGACGGCCTCGTCCGTGGTGCGCAGGTACACCGCGCCGCCGTAGCCCGGGACTTCCTCGATGAGCTTGAAGTCGTAGTCGCGGCGGACGTACACCCCGTCCGGGCCGAACGTGCCGTAGATCGCGCGGAATCCGCGGTCGACGCTGCCGACGTTGATCAGGTTCTCCAGCACCCAGCGGGCCACCCGCTCGTGCTCGGCCGCGGGGCGCGCCGGTGCCTGGGCGGCGACGCGCGGCAGCAGGCGGGCCACTATCTGCTCGTGGTCCGCGCCCGTGTCGAAGTCCATGTTGAGCGTGACCAGGTCGATCGCCGCGAGCGCGACCTCCGCCATCGCGTAGACCCCGTACTCGCCGGCCAGATTGGCCTTGCGCACGTCGAGGTCGTGGAGCGGGGCGGTGCAGGCGAGCGCGCGCAGCCGCCGGGCCAGGCCCTCGTCGGCGGCCGGGCCCGGCGCCGGGGAGGGAAGGGTCTTCGCCGGGGCAGGGAGAGTCACGGGCAAAGACTAGGCGCTGACCCTGACAACATCCCAAACGGGATGGTTCGCCCGATCCTCCCGACAGGCCGCCCGCGAGGGCCCGCGCCCTGTTCTACGCTCACGGCATGGCTTCCATGATCACGCCGGACACCCCGGCGGCCGCCCCCGTGATCGATCTCAACGCCGACCTCGGCGAAGGCTTCGGCCGGTGGACGCTGACCGACGACGAGGCCCTGCTCTCCGTCGTCACGAGCGCCAACGTCGCCTGCGGGTTCCACGCCGGGGATCCGTCCATCATGCGCCGCGTCTGCGAACTGGCCGCCGCGCGCGGGGTCCGGATCGGCGCGCAGGTCTCGTACCGGGATCTGGCGGGCTTCGGCCGCCGCGCCATGGACGTGCCGGCCGGTGAGCTGGCCGAGGAGGTGGCCTACCAGATCGGGGCGCTGGAGGTCTTCGCGCGGGCGGCCGGCTCCCGGGTGTCGTACGTGAAACCGCACGGCGCGCTCTACAACCGCACCGTGCACGACTCCGGCCAGGCCGGTGCCGTCGTGGCGGGCGTGCTGCTCGCGGCCGGTCCCGCCGGGCTCCCGGTGCTCGGGCTGCCCGGTTCGCAGCTGCTGGCCGCCGCCGGGCGGGCCGGGCTGGCGGCCGTACCGGAGGCCTTCGCCGACCGCGCCTACACCCCCGCGGGCACCCTCGTACCGCGCGGTGAGCCGGGGGCCGTGCTCCACGACCCGGACGCGGTGGTGGCCCGCGCGGTGGACATGGCTGCCGGGCACGCGGTGACGGCCGCCGACGGCTCCCGGATCCCGGTGGCCGCCCGCTCCCTGTGCCTGCACGGGGACACCCCCGGGGCGGCGGAGCTGGCCCTGCGCGTCCGCGGGGCGCTCACCGGGGCCGGGGTCCGGGTGGAGGCCTTCGCGTGAGGGCGCTGGAAGCCGGGGCCGGGGCGCTGCTGCTGGAGCTGGACTCCGCCGAGGAGGTGGCCGCGCTCCACGCGGAGCTGCTGCGGCGGCGGGACGCCGGCGACGTCGAGCTGGGCGGCGTACGGGAGATCGTGCCGGCGGCGCGGACCGTCCTGCTGGACGGGGTACGGGAGCCGCGCGCCCTGGCGGCGCGGATCGCCCGCTGGCGGATCGCCCCGCTCGCGCCGGCCGACGGGCCGCCCCCGGTGACGGTCGCGGTGCGCTACGACGGCCCCGACCTCGCGGAGGTGGCCGCGCTCTGGGGGGTGTCCCCCGGCGAGGTGCCCGGCATCGTCGGCGCGATCACCTTCCGGGTGGCCTTCTGCGGGTTCGCCCCGGGCTTCGGCTATCTGACGGGCCTGCCCGCCCGCCTCCAGCTGCCGCGGCGCGCGACGCCCCGTACGGCGGTACCGGCGGGCTCGCTGGCCCTCGCGGGCGAGTACGCGGGGGTCTACCCGCGCTCCTCCCCCGGCGGCTGGCAGCTGATCGGGTCCACCGACGCGGTGCTGTGGGACCCGGCGCGCGAGCCGGCCGCGCTGTTCGCGCCGGGGGTACGGGTGCGATTCGCGGAGGGGGCGGCGTGAGGGGCCTGGAGGTCGTACGGGCGGGCGCGCTGACCACCGTCCAGGACCTGGGCAGGCCCGGGTACGCCCACCTCGGCGTCCCTCGCTCGGGGGCCCTCGACACGGGGGCGCACGCGCTGGCGAACCGGCTGCTGGGCAACCCGCCGGGGGCCGCCACGCTGGAGACGACCCTGGACGGCGTGGGACTGCGGGCGGTCGGCGGCCCGGTGACGGTGGCCGTGACAGGGGCTCCCAGTGCCGTACGGGTCTGCGGGCGCCCGGTGGCCTGGGGAGCCCCGGTCCTGCTGCGCGCCGGGGAGGAGCTGGACGTGGGCCGGGCGGAGTCGGGGCTGCGCGGCTACGTGGCGGTGCGCGGAGGGTTCGCGGTCGAGCCGGTCCTGGGCAGTCGCTCGACCGATCTGCTGTCGGGCCTCGGCCCGCCGGCCCTGACGGCGGGGGCGCTGCTTCCGGTGGGCCCGCCCGGTCCGGACCCGGTGTCCGGGGTGGACGCCCCGGCGGCGCCGGGCCCGCCCTCGGTACTGGTGCTCCCGCTGCGGCTGGGGCCGCGCGCCGACTGGTTCACGGCGGAGTCGGTGACGGGGCGGCTGCTGCGGGCCGCGTACCGCGTCTCGGCGGCCTCGAACCGCATCGGGCTGCGCACGGAGGGGCCGCCGCTGGTCCGGGCGCGGGGTGGGGAGCTGCCGAGCGAGGGGATGGTGCTCGGGGCGGTCCAGGTGCCCCCCGACGGGCATCCGGTGGTCTTCCTGGCGGACCACCCGGTGACCGGCGGCTACCCGGTCGTCGGCGTCGTCCCGGCGGGCCCCGCACTCGACGCGGCGGCGCAGGCCCGGCCGGGGGTGCCGGTGCGGTTCGTCCCGTCCCGATGAAACGCTTTCGGGGGCTGCGGCCAAGTACTGAGTGAGGGGGCCGATCGGGCCCCTGTGCAGGGGAGGAGCCGGGTGCACAGCCCACGACACGAGACCGGACCACCGGATCTCACCACGCCCGAGGGGTTCGGGGCGTTCTACGAGGACCACATCGACGCCGTGCTCGGCTTCGTCACCCGCCGGGTCGCCGACCCGCACCTGGCGGCCGATCTGACGGCGGACATCTTCCTCGCGGCGATGGGATCGGCCGGCGCCTACCGGAGCCACAGGGGAGTTCCGGTCGCCTGGCTGTTCGGC
Source organism: Streptomyces sp. TBY4 (assembly GCF_024213195.1). Taxonomy (GTDB): domain Bacteria; phylum Actinomycetota; class Actinomycetes; order Streptomycetales; family Streptomycetaceae; genus Streptomyces. The sequence goes on from NZ_JANAVF010000021.1 coordinate 29,053, forward strand.
ATAGCCCGCAACGTCCTGTCGGGCCACGCGCGGGGACTGGCCCGCGAGAGCGGCGCACTGGCGCGGCTGAGCGGGCGCCGGCTGCTCGACGACGAGGACGTCGCCGCGCTGGAGGAACGCATCGACGCCGAGCGCGCCTTCCGCGACCTGGCGGAACGCCACGCCGCACTCTCCGAGCCGCTGCGGGCCGCGCTCGACCTGGTCGTGCTCGACCAGCTCACCCCGGCCGAGGCGGCACAGGCCCTCGGCATCACCCAGGCGACGGTCCGCGTCCGCCTGCACCGCGCCCGGCGCGCCCTGAGCGGCGTGGCCCCCGGCGCCGGACGCCAGTTGGAGGCAGCCCGATGACCAACCGGCCCAGCGGCTTCGAGGACCGGCTGAAGTCCGCCCTCCTCGCCCGCCTCCCCGAGGCCCCGACCCCGACCCCGGCCCGGTCCATCGCCCGGCAGTACGGCATCCCGTTCGCGGTGGGCGTCGCCACGGCCTCCGTGGTCGCCGTCATGGTCCTGCCCGGCAGCGCGCGCGACGGCTCGCCGCCCGCCGCCGGCGGCGGCGCCGCCTCGCCGAGCCCTCCGGCCGCGGACGCGCCCGAGATCAAGAAGGATCCGGACGGGTCGCTCCGGTTCGACCTGCCCGAGAACCACCAGGTCCCGGGTCTGGTGGCACGGCTGAAGGCACTGGGGGTTCCGGCCCTGCTGGTCCCGAAGCGGCCCCGGTCCCAGTGCACCGAGCCCGGAGGCGGGTACCGCGGTCCGCAGGCCGACCACGACGCCGACATCCTGCAGACCGGTGCGGGCGAGTTCGAACTCAAGGTCAATGCGAAGACGGTCCCGCCCGGTTACTCGCTCACGTTCACGTGGTCGGAGTACTACCCGCTGGGTGAGAGGGGCGCCGGATTCGGCGTGATCGAGACCTCCAAGGCCCCGTCCTGCTCGATCGACTACTCCGAGGGGCTGGAGGAGGCCCTGAAGTCGCGAGCGGGGTCCTCCGCCCCGCCCACCCCGTCCACCCCTCCCACCCCGGCACCGTAGATCCGTCCGGCCCCGCGCCGGCACGGCACTCGGCCCGGCCCCCTCGTGTCAGGGGGCCGGGCCGAAGGCGTGTCGGAAGGGGGCCGACGGGGCTACACCGTCGACTCCGGGGCGATGCGGCTGCGGACCGCCGACTGGACGTCCTCTTCCTCCGCCGGGTCGGCCGCCAGGCGGCGCAGGCGGGGGGCGACGCGGGCGTCGGCGGTTTCGGCGTGGCGGGCGGCCACCTCGCGGGTGGTCTCCTCGCAGTCCCAGAGGCACTCGACCGCGAAGCCCGCCGCGAAGGAGGGATCCGTCGCCGCCAGGGCCCGTGCCGTGCGGCCGCGCAGGTGGGAGGAGGCCGTCTCCCGGTAGATGTGGCGCAGCACCGGCGCCGCGCAGGCGATGCGCAGCCGGCCGGCTCCGTCGACCAGGGTGAACAGGGGCGTCGAGTCCGGGCCGGAGCCGCGGACGGTGGAGCGCAGGGCGCCGAGGACGAGGGGGGCGTCCTCGGGTCCGCCCTTGGCGGCCAGGAGGGTCGCAGCGGCGGTTCCGAGGGCGTCGGGGCGCTGGACCCAGCGCCGGGCCCGTTCGACGGCGGCGGGGCCGCACATGCGCTCGTAGGCGGCCACGGCCGGTTCGTCGCCGGCGGCTTCGATGAGGTCCAGTACGGCCGGGTTCTCCGGCTCGGCGAGGACCAGGTGGTGGAGCGCGGTGGCGCGGGCGGCCTCTCCGGAGGCGCCGGCGGCGGCCGCCAGGATCGCGGAGCGGTCCTCGGGGCCGGCCACGGCGGCGAGGCAGCGGGCGGCCGGGACGTGCAGGGGGGTGCCCCGGCGCAGTCCGTCGGCGGCCCAGTCGAAGACGGCCTGGACGCCCCAGCCGGGCTGGGGGCCGCGCGGGGTGAGCTGGCGCTGCCAGCGGTCGAAGGAGCCCTGCTGGCGGGCGGCGCGCAGCCGCTCGGCGTGGGCGTTGGGCGCGGGAGCCTCTTCCCACAGGCACCAGGGCCTGGGCTCGTAGGCGTCCCGGACGGCGGCGGCGAGCCGCGCCTCACCCTCGGGGGTGGCGGGGAAGCGGGCGAGGACGGGGCCGGCCAGTGAGCGCAGTCCCTCGTCGTCGTCGCGCAGGGCGAGCTCGTCGAGGGCCCAGGCCCAGTTGGCACCGGTGGCGGCGTACCGGCGCAGCAGCATGAGCGCATCGTCGCGGCCGTACGAGGCCAGGTGGCCCAGGACGGACAGGGCGAGGCCCGTGCGGTGGTCGTCCTCGTCGACGAGGTCGTCGACGCTGAAGAGGTGGGCCTCGATCTCGCCCAGGGGGCCGTCGAGATCCAGGTACAGGCGTGCGTAGTACAGGGAGCGGTTCTCGACCTGCCAGTCCTGGCGCGGATCGCCGGCCACGCAGTGGTTGAGCGCCGCGAGGGCCTCTGACCTGGGCGCCGCGAGTGCGTGCAGCGTGCCGTCGCCGCGGCCGCGCTGGAGGAGACCGAGCAGGGTGCCGCTCGGCGCTATGACTGGTTCGAACATGGGAATGGCCTCATATCAAGCTGGGGACGCAACCGGGAATCGGAATTCACAGGGCCGCGTAACAGCTTGTGAGGACGTCCGCCGTCAAGTTCCGCTCGATGTAGACCATTGCCTTCTCACTCTCGTCGGTGCTTCTCGGCCAGGGCGGCGGTCCCCCGGCAGGAGTGGGGGTCGGACACCCGTTGTGTCCTGCCCGCTCCTGCCCGTCCGTCCTGTCCGCGAATCGAATCCGACGCCATGATGACCCAGGCGGTTTGTGCGCCGCGACCACATTTAAGGCCGCCGTGACCAACCCGTGAGGTCTGGACCAGCCGGAAACCGGCCGGGAACCGGGCGGGGAGCGGCCCGGGAGCGGCAAAAAGCGGACTCCCCGGCTCCGATTACTGGGCTCCGAAAAGTTCCAGCAGGTCGGCCTTGGCGAACATGCGGGCCGTGTCCACGGCGGAGGGCGTTCCGGCGTTCGGATCGGCGCCGCCGGCGAGCAGCGCGCGGATGACGGCTTCCTCGCCCTTGAAGACCGCCCCGGCGAGCGGGGTCTGGCCGCGGTCGTTGGCGCGGTCGGCCTCGGCCCCGCGGGCCAGCAGGGCCGCGACGGCCCCGGCGTGGCCGTGGTAGGCGGCGAGCATGACGAGGGTGTCGCCGCGGTCGTTGGTGAGGTTCGCCGGGACGCCCGCGTCGACGTACGCGGCGAGGGTCTCGGTCTCACCGCGGCGGGCGAGGTCGAAGATCTTGGTGGCCAGCTCCACGACGTCCTCGTCGGGAACGTCCGGGGAGTCCGGGGCGCCCTGGGATTCCTGAGAGTCCTGGGAGCCGTTCTCGACGTGCTCACTCATCGGTCGTACCGCCTTTCACGGGCAGGGCTGCGCACGGCACTGCGTCCGTACGGGTGAAGCGTCAGCGTAGCGCCCGGACCTGCACATGAGGGGTGCGAGCCGAGGCAATGATCACCTTGCGGCACCTCGCGGCCCCCGTGCCCCCAACCCGCCAGGCACGCCAGCCGGGATGGGCCGGTCAAGTGAAAAATCGCTGGATTCACCCGTATGCACCTTTTATCGCATTGATACTTCCTGTGAGCCTGGAAGAACTGATGGTGACTGTCCCCACCCACCAGGAGAACTGACTCATGGTCCTGTCCATCTCAGGTGTCGTCCTGCTCGGCATCATCTGCTTCCTGTTCTTCAAGAAGGACGGCATGAAGCTGACGCACGCGTTCGTGTGCGCACTCTTCGGCTTCTTCCTCGCCGGCTCCGCCATCGCCCCCAGCATCACGGCGAGCACGGCGAGCCTCGCGAGCCTTCTCGGCGGGATCAAGCTCTAGCGCCCGGCCCCGGAACCCACCCGAAGCAGCATCCACAACTCCAGGAGACGCCCGTGGCCCGGCGCCCACTTCCCCGCATCCTCAAGCGCGGCAGCACGTCGCTGACCCGGGGCCGCGACTTCGCTCGCACGGCCGCCGACAGCGCCACGGACGTCCTCCATCCGCTCCTCACCATCGGACGCGGCCTGCGCGTCCTGGCCTCGGCCGGACGCCGCAAATGGTGCGACACCCCCAAGGACAAGCGTGGTCCCGCGCTGTTCCTCGGTGCCGCATGCGTCCTCGTGGTCGCGCTCGTCCCCTACGGCCCCCTCACCGCCCTGATCACCCTCATGGCGGCGGCGGCCTGGCAGGGACGCGACCGCACCCCGGTGAAGACCGGGCCCAGCGATGCCGAGACCGAACGGCTCCGCTCCCTCTACGAAGCCCTCGTGCCGTACTTCTCCATCGCGGAGGACCCGAGCCCCCTCTTCGCCCACGGCGGGGAGTGGGACAAGGCCTTCAGCGGCTACGAGTTCGACGAGGCGGGCCGCGTCACCCGGCTCCACATCCGCTACCCGGCCTACTTCACCGATGGCGAGGCCGCGTCACGGGCCCGGATCGAGGCGCTGCTGCACGCCAAGTCCGGGCGCGGACGGGAGTATCTCTTCGACTGGGACGAGGAGGGCAACCAGCTCGACCTGAGCGTGCTGGCGGCGCTGCCCACAGGCATCGCCGCCCAGCCCTTCGTCACCTCCCCCGGTGAGACCGTGCTCGGCTTCACCGACCCCGGCAGCGTGCAGCGCACCCTGCCCGTCCTGGACGGCGACCAGCCCCGGGACATGCCGCCGGTCATCTGGCGCACCGGCTCCCGCTCCGCCGAACCCCATCTGCTGGCCGTCGGCCAGCCCGGCAGCGGTACGTCCACGCTGCTGCGCTCCATCGCCCTGCAGGCCCTGCGGCACGGGGGCGACGTCCTGATCGTGGAGGGCGGCGGCACCGGCGAGTACTCCTGCCTCTCCGGCCGCACCGGCGTCCTCGCCGTGGAGTGCGGGCCGACCGGGGCGCTGGCCACCCTCGAATGGGCCGCCCGCGAGACCGAGCGGCGCCTGATCGCCACCCACCGGGCCCGCGAAGCCGGCCGGCCCGCGCCGGAGGACACCCGGCGTCCGCTGTGGATCCTGCTCGACCGGCCCAGCGTGCTGGCCCACCTGGCCGCCGCCGAGGGCGCCCCCGACCCGATCGCGCAGCTCCAGGTGCCGCTGCGGCACGGGCGCGCCGCGCACGTCACCGTGGTGGTGGCCGAGCAGTTCGACCACCTGGAGCTGCTGAACGACTCCGTCTGGCAGCACACGAGGGCCCGCGCGGTGCTCGGAGCCGCCACGATCCAGCAGATCGCCGATGTGCTGGGGCTGCCCCCGCACACCACGCCGACGGCCGCACTGCCCCCGGGACGCGGGTACGCCCGGCTCGGCGCCGGTCCCGTGCACCGGCTCCAGGTGCCGGCCACGCCGGACCCGTACGACGAGGCCACCCACCCGGGACACCGGCAGGCCGTACTGGACCTGCTGCCCGAGCGGCAGGCGCCGCCCAAGCCCGTCCCCGACCACGTCACGCTGGGCAAGCCGCTGCACATCGTGCAGCCGCCCGCCCAGGCGCAGGGCCCGGCGATCGACGCCTCGGAGATCCCCGAGGTCCCGGCGGACGCCCCGTAGGGCCCGTACCGGACCCATCCCGTCCTACGCGACGAAGGTGCGCGGCGGCTCCGCCCCGCCGCCGCCCGCTCCGGTGGCCACCAGCCTGGCCGCGGCCGCCAGCCGGGCCGCCGCTTCCTCGGCCACCGGTCCGCCGACGGTGAAGGGGAGCCGGACGTATCCCTCGAAGGCCCCGTCCACACCGAACCGGGGCCCGGAGGGTACGCGTACACCCACCCGCTCCCCCACTTCGGCGAGCCGGGAGCCGGACAGCCCGCCCGCGCGGGCCCAGAGGGTCAGGCCGCCGAGCGGGACCCGGAACTCCCAGTCGGGCAGCTCCCGGCGGACCGCCGCCACCAGCGCGTCCCGGTTCTCCCGGGCCTGCCCGCGGCGGATCTCCACGGCCTGCGCCCAGCCTCCGGTGCGCATCAGCCAGTCCACCGCGAGCTGCTCCAGCACGGGGGTGCCGAGGTCGGCGTAGGCACGGGCGGCCACCAGGCTGCGGATGACGTCGGGGGCCGCGCGGACCCAGCCGATGCGCATGCCGGCCCAGAAGGCCTTGCTGGCGGAGCCGACGGTGATGACGGTGGACCCGGCCGGGTCGAAGGAGCAGACGGGGCGGGGCATCTCCATCGCCGGGTCGAGCTGGAGCTCGACCATGGTCTCGTCGGCGACGAGCACGGTGCCGGCCGAGCGGGCCGCCTCCACCATCGCCCGGCGCTGCTCGTCGGAGGCCAGGGCCCCGGTCGGATTGTGGAAGTCGGCGACCACGTAGGCGAGGCGGGGGGCGGAGTCGCGCAGCACCTGACGCCAGACGTCCATGTCCCAGCCGGTCAGCCCCTCCCCCATGGCCACGGGCACGAGGCGGACTCCGGCGGCGCGCATGAGCTGGAGGATGTTGGCGTAGGACGGGGATTCGACGGCGATCCGCTCGCCGCGGCCCGCGAAGAGGCTACAGATGGCGTCGATGGCTCCCATCGCGCCCGTGGTGACCATGATCTGCTCGGGCATGGTCGGGATGCCGCGCTCGGTGTAGCGGTCGGCGAGCATCCGGCGCAGCGCGGGCAGGCCGGCCGGATAGTCCCCGTGGGTGTGGGCGTACGGCGGGAGTTCTTCCAGAGCGCCCTGGACGGCCTTGGTGAGCCAGGGCTCGGGGGCCGGAAGGGCGGCGCAGCCGAGGTCGATCATCGAGCCGAGGGACTCGGGGGGCAGCGGTTCCAGGCCGCGGGCCGGCATGGGATTGCCGGCCGGGACCGAGGTCCAGCTGCCCGCGCCCCGGCGGGATTCCAGGAACCCTTCGCCGCGCAGGGCCTCGTAGGCGGCGGCGACCGTGGTGCGGCTGACCGAGAGGGACAGGGCCAGCTCCCGCTCGGCGGGGAGCCGGGCGGCGACGGGGATGCGCCCCTCCAGGACGAGCAGGCGGATGCCGTCGGCGAGCGTGCGGTACGCGGGCAGCTTGCGGCCGCCGGGCTCGGCAGCCGGGCCCCGCTGGGAGGAGATGAGCCGGCCGAGCTGTGCGGCACCGACGGCCGAGGTCCACTGCGCCATGTTCTCCGGTCCACCTTCGTCGAATTGGCTTCCACCCGACCGCGAGGGGCCGGTATTGGATTGGGTTCTACGGGTCCAGAGTGCCACGGAGCGTTCCACGCGCAGAAGGGAGCCCCGGTCCCGCGGGCCGTTCACCGGGCGGCCACCGGCCGGCTCCCGCCCCGGGGGGAACAGGGGGCATACTGCCGCGGTGACGCACGCACTCCTCCCCCACCCCTATCTCGACCACCCCGGTCCGATCCCCTTCGCGCACCGCGGCGGGGCCGCGGACGGGCTGGAGAACACCGCGGCCGCCTTCCGGCGGGCCGCCGCCGCGGGCTACCGGTACTTCGAGACCGATGTGCACGCCAGCGCCGACGGGAAGCTGGTCGCCTTCCACGACGCCACCCTGGACCGGGTCACCGACGGGCAGGGCCGCATCCGGGAGCTGCCGTGGAGCCGGATCCGGGAGTTCCGGGCGGGCGGGAGCGAGCCCCTCGCGCTCTTCGAGGACCTTCTGGAGGAGTTCCCCGACGCCCGATGGAACGTGGACATCAAGGACGAGTCCGCCGTGCATCCGCTGGTCGGCCTGATCGCGCGGGCCCGGGTCTGGGACCGGGTGTGCGTGGGCTCCTTCTCCGAGCGGCGGGTCGCCCGGGCCCAGAAGATCGCCGGCCCCCGGCTGGCGACCTCGTACGGGGTGGCGGGGGTGGTCGGGCTGCGGCTGCGGTCGTACGCGATCCCGGCCGCGCTGCGCGCGGGCGCGGTGGCGGCGCAGGTTCCGGAGACCCAGGGGGGCATCCGCGTGGTGGACCGCAGGTTCGTGCGGACGGCCCACGAGCGGGGGCTCCAGGTGCACGTGTGGACCGTGAACGAACCGGAACGCATGGAGGCTCTCCTGGACCTGGGAGTCGATGGCATCATGACCGACCGGATCGACATCTTGCGCACGGTGCTGGACCGGCGCGGGGCCTGGGCCTGACCGGTCCGTTCGGCTTCGCGCCAGGTGGTGGTGGCGGCGGTACGGGGACCAGCGAGGGGGCACCAATGAGTGCGCAGACGACGGAAGACGCGGAACCGGGGGCCGAGGACGGCAGAGCCGCCGCCGCGGCGACGGCCGCGCGCAAGCGCGAGCAGCGCGGCTGGTACTTCTACGACTTCGCGGTGTCCGTGTACTCGGCGAGCGTGCTCACCGTGTTCCTCGGGCCGTACCTCACCTCCATCGCCAAGGCGGCGGCGGACGCCGAGGGCTTCGTGCATCCGCTGGGCATCCCGGTGCGGGCCGGTTCCTTCTTCGCCTACACCGTGTCCGCCTCGGTGATCCTGGCCGTGCTGCTCATGCCGCTGGCGGGGGCGGTCGCCGACCGGACCGGCCGCAAGAAGCCGCTGCTGGCCGTGGCCGCGTACACCGGCGCCGCGGCGACGGCGGGCATGTTCTTCCTGGCCGGCGAGCGCTACCTGCTGGGCGGGCTGCTCCTGATCGTCGCGAACGCCTCGCTGTCGGTCTCGATGGTGCTGTACAACGCCTATCTGCCCCAGATCTCCACGCCGGACGAGCGGGACACGGTCTCCTCGCGCGGCTGGGCCTTCGGGTACACCTCGGGCTCGCTGATGCTCGTGATGAACCTGGCGCTGTACCTGGGCCACGACTCCTTCGGCCTGACCGAGGGCATGGCGATCCGGATCTGCCTGGCCTCCGCGGGCCTGTGGTGGGGGGCCTTCGCGCTGATCCCGCTGCGCCGGCTGCGCGACCGCAAGGTGGTCCGGGAGCCGGGTGCGGCCCCGGCCGTCAGCGGGTGGAAGCAGCTCATCGCCACCCTGAAGGACATGCGCCGCTATCCGCTGACGCTGTCCTTCCTGCTGGCGTACCTGATCTACAACGACGGCGTGCAGACGGTGATCTCCCAGGCCTCGATCTACGGGTCGGAGGAGCTGAAGCTGGAGCAGTCCACCCTCATCGGGGCGATCCTGCTCGTCCAGGTCCTGGCGGTGGCGGGTGCGCTGGGGATGGGCCGGCTGGCCGTGCGGTACGGAGCCAAGAGGACGATTCTCGGATCTCTGGCCGCCTGGGGGGTGACGCTGGGCGCCGGATACTTCCTGCCGGCCCGGACCCCGGTGTGGTTCTTCGCACTCGCCGCGATGATCGGACTGGTGCTGGGCGGCAGCCAGGCGCTGTCGCGCTCGCTGTTCTCGCACCTGGTTCCGGCGGGCAAGGAGGCCGAGTACTTCTCGGCGTACGAGATGAGCGACCGGGGGCTGAGCTGGGTGGGACCGCTGGTTTTCGGGCTCACGTACCAGGTCACGGGCAGCTACCGGGACGCGATCATCTCGTTGGTGGTCTTCTTCGCACTGGGTTTCGTGCTGCTCGCCCGAGTGCCGGTGCGGCGCGCGGTGGAGGCGGCGGGCAATCCTGTACCCGAGCGGATCTGACCGGGGATCCGGTGGACCCGAGGGTTCCGACGGCTCGCGGCCGCGCGAATTCGGAACGAATTTCGACGTTCAAGCTAAGGGCCGGTAGTGTACGCCTTTGGCCTGCCAGGCGGACCGTTACTGCGTGCTGATGAAGTGAAGACGTTGGGTGACATCTGCTGCCAGATGTGACAAAACGGGCACTGGTGGGTACAACAAGGGGCGGTACGACGGGCGACGCATGACCCGGAGCGGGAATCTATACCGCCGACCGGACGTTGACCGGATGACGACGACAGCGACACCTGTCCTGTGGGCGACAAGCCCGGGAGGCACGATTCATGAGTGAGCGAGCTCTCCGCGGTACGCGGCTCGTGGTTACCAGCTACGAGACGGACCGCGGCATCGATCTGGCCCCGCGCCAGGCGGTGGAGTACGCATGCCAGAACGGACATCGATTTGAGATGCCGTTCTCGGTTGAGGCAGAAATTCCGCCGGAGTGGGAGTGCAAGGCGTGTGGCGCCATGGCACTCCTGGTGGACGGGGATGGGCCCGAAGAGAAGAAGGGCAAGCCTGCGCGAACGCACTGGGACATGCTCATGGAGCGGCGCACCCGCGAGGAGCTGGAGGAAGTGCTGGCCGAGAGGCTCGCGGTCCTTCGTTCCGGCGCCATGAACATTGCCGTGCATCCGCGGGACAGCCGCAAGTCCGCCTGACAGCCGGACGCCACACAGCGGCGAGCAGCACCGTAAAACAGCACGAAGCGGGGGGCCCCCCCCCCCCCGGGGGGGGTGGCGCCCCTCGGCTTTGCGCTGTGCTCGGGGAGTCAGTCAGGAGCCGGTGGCTCAGGGGGCCAGCGGCGGGCGGTAGCCGTTGTCGGGGCGCTGCGGGGCGTCCTCGCGGATGACCTCGCCGGTGATGACCTCGCCCGGGACGACCTTGCCGTCGGGGTAGTGGATCCGGGCCTGCTGGAAGGCGTCCCCGAAGGAACCGGCCGGTGCGGAGGCCATCTTCCGCTCGAGGGAGCGGGCCGCCCGGCGGCCGGCCCAGGCGCGGACCGGCGGGACCAGGAGCAGCAGACCGGCCGCGTCGGAGATCAGGCCCGGCATCATCAGGAGCAGGCCGGCCAGCATGGTCAGCCCGTTGCCCGTGCCCGGCTTGCCGGGCTGCGGCGCAGTCGGCTGACGACCCTCCTGGGCCTGCTGGAAGGTGTCCGTCAGGTTCTTGAAGGCGCGCCGTCCGGCCCGCTTGATGACCACCGCACCCAGCACCAGGCCGCCCGCGAGCAGCAGGGCGACGCCCCCGCCGCCGACCAGTCCGGCGACCTGGCCGAGCAGCCAGATCTCCAGGATCAGCCAGGCCGCGATGGCCAGGGGGAGGTACGTACGGGCGGGCGAACGCCGCCGGGGGGCCGTAGAGGTCGGAACTCCGGTCGTCATACCCCCAGTGTGCCTGGGCCGGGGTAAAGACGTCCTCAGCCGGAGGTACTGGACATCCCCTAGGGGCTGCGTCCCCCCGGCCCGGCGCGCGCTACTTGTTCCGGGGCTTGCCCGTCAGCTTGTCCGAGAGCTTGCCGGCGTGCTCCTTGAGACCCCACTGGGTGACCCTCCAGAGGGCCTCCACCACGATGTCCTTGCTCATCTTGCTGTCGCCGAACTCGCGCTCGACGAAGGTGATGGGCACCTCGACCACGCGGAAGCCCTTCTGCACCGCGCGGCGGGCCAGGTCGACCTGGAAGCAGTAGCCGGCGGAGGCCACGTCGGCCAGGCCGAGCCCTTCGAGGGTCTCGCGGCGGAAGGCCCGGTAGCCGCCGGTCACGTCGCGGATCGGGACGCCCAGCATCAGCCGGGAGTAGGTGGACCCGCCCCGGGACAGGAACTCGCGGCTCTTGGGCCAGTTGACGACCCGGCCGCCCGGCACCCAGCGGGAGCCCAGCACCAGGTCGGCGCCCTCCAGGGCGGTGAGCAGCCTGGGCAGCTCTTCGGGCTGGTGGGAGCCGTCCGCGTCCATCTCGATGATGACGCCGTAGCCGTTCTCCAGGCCCCACCCGAAGCCGGCCAGGTAGGCGGCCCCGAGGCCTTCCTTGCCCTTGCGGTGCAGCACGTGGACCTGGTCGTCCGCGGCCGCCAGCTCGTCGGCGAGCTTTCCGGTGCCGTCCGGGCTGTTGTCGTCGGCAACCAGGACGTGGGCCCCGGGTACAGCCGCGCGGACGCGGCCGACGATCAGCCCGATGTTCTCCGCCTCGTTGTAGGTCGGAATGATCACCAAGGCCGTGCCGAGCGGTCCGTAGCTTCGCTGTCCGCCGTCGCTCACTGATTCCCCTTTTGCGTTCTCGTACATCCTGTACGTCGTGTCGCAGAGGATGATTTTAGAACAGCGATCGGGGCCCGCGGTCCTTCGGGCCGGACCGGCTCCCGCTGGCTGCGGGCCGCCTGACCGTTGTCTACTGGACCGCAGGGCCCCGATCTGAGGCCACCGGCCCCCAAGTCTCTTGCGGAGCAGGGGGGACACCCTCGCGGCGAAACCTTCCCTCGCCCCCGAGGCGCGGGCGCGGCTGAGCGAACGGCTCCGTCCGCTACGGACGTCCGGTGGTGGACCCGGCCGAACCTATCCGGGTCCGGCCGCCCTCACCGAACCACGGCCACCCGGATCACCCCTGTGGCCGTACGAATACCTCCCGGCCGCCGACCACGGTGGCCAGGCAGACCGGCAGCTCCCCGCCGGGGGTCAGATCGGGCAGCCCCGGGGTGCCGGAGCGGGGGTCCGTGGACCAGCGGGCGACCCGGTCGTCGGGGGCCTGGACCACCAGTTCGGCCGTGTCCCAGACCGCGTAGTCGGCCGGGGCGCCCGGGACGAGGATGCCCGCGTCGTCGCGGCCCAGGGCCCGCCAGCCGCCGCGGGTGTGGGCCGCGAAGGCCGCCCGCACGGAGATGCGGTGGGCGGGGGTGTGGTGGAAGGCGGCCGCGCGGACGGTGCCCCAGGGGTCGAGCGGGGTGACCGGGGCGTCGGAGCCGAAGGCCAGCGGGACCCCGGCCTTGAGCAGGGCCGCGTAGGGGTTGAGGGTGCGGGCTCGCTCGATGCCGAGCCGGTCGGCGTACATGCCCTCCTCCCCTCCCCACAGCGCGTCGAAGGCCGGCTGCACGGAGGCCGTGAGGCCGAGCTCCGCGAAGGCGGCGATGGTGACCGGGGTCATCATCTCGGCGTGCTCGACGCGGTGCCGGGCGGCGCGGACGCGGTCCAGGCCGACCTTCTCGGCGGCGGCCCGGACCCCGGCGACCACGGCGGTGATCGCGGCGTCCCCGATGGCGTGGAAGCCCGCCTGGAGGCCCGCCTCGGTGCAGGCGGCGACGTGTTCGGCCACGGCCTTCGCGTCGAGGTAGTCGGTGCCGGTGTGGTCCGCGTCGGCGTACGGGGCGTGCAGGCAGGCGGTGTGCGAGCCGAGGGCTCCGTCGATGAAGAGGTCGCCGGCCGCGCCGACGGCGCCGAGTTCCCGGACCCGGTCGAGGTCCCGGTCGGCCCAGTAGCCGAAGACCCGCGGGCCGGGGTGGGTCCGTGCCAGCTCCAGGAGGGCGGTGAAGTCCTCCGGGGAGGAGATCTCCGGGCCGCCGCACTCGTGGACGGAGCCGATCCCGAGGGAGGCGGCCCGGTCGAGGGCGGCTCGCTGGGCCTCGGCGCGCTGGGCCGGGGTGAGGGCGCCGAGCGCGGCGCGGCGTACGGCGTGGTGGGCGTCGCGGGTCAGCGGCTCGTCGGCCGCCCCGGCCGCCTCGGGGACCAGCCGCAGGAGGGCCGTGGTCACCACGGCGGAGTGGGCGTCGATGCGGCTGAGGTAGAGCGGGCGGCCGCCGGTGGCCTCGTCCAGCTCCTGCCTGCGCGGGGCGCGGCGTTCGGGCCAGCGGGCGGCGTCCCAGCCGTGGCCGAGGAGCACCCGGTCGGCGGAACGGGCCTCCGCGTACGCGCGTACGCGCTGGAGGGCTTCGGCGAGGGAGGCGGCCGTGGACAGGTCCAGGCCGGTCAGGGCGAGGCCCGCGGAGGTGGTGTGCACGTGGGCGTCGGTGAAGGCGGGGGTGACGAGCGCCCCGCCGAGGTCGACGACCTCGTCCACGCCCTGCGCGAAGGCGTCGGCAGCGCCCTCGGAGCCGACCCAGGCGATGTGGCCGCGCTCCACGACCATCGCGGTGGCGAAGGGATCGGCGGGGCTGTGGACCTCCCCGCCGCGGAGGAGGACCGTGCGGGGGCCTCCGGCGGTGGGGGTGTGGGCTCCGGCGGCGGTGGCGGAGTCGGCGGCGGTGCGGTCTGTCATGCCGACAGTCTGGCTTGTGCGTTGCGTGCCGCCGACCGCGGCCCCTGGAATCACACCCGGGGCGGGCGGGCCTCGTACGGGGTGGAGAGGACCACCGTCGTGCGGGTGGAGACGTGGGCCAGGGCGCGCAGCCGGCCGAGGAGGTCCTCCAGCTCCAGCGGGGTGGCCACGCGGACCTTGAGGATGTAGTTCTCGTCGCCCGCGACGCTGTGGCAGGCCTCGATCTCGGGCACCCCGGCGAGGCGCTCCGCGATGTCGTCCGGTGCGCTGGGGTCGAAGGGCTTCACCGAGATGAAGGCCGTCAGGGGCAGGCCCACGGCCTCGGGGTCGACGACCGCCGCGTAGCCGCGGATGACCCCGCGCTGTTCCAGGCGGCGTACTCGCTGATGGACCGCCGACGTGGACAGTCCGGTGGCCTTGCCCAGGTCCGTGTAGCTCATCCGCCCGTCGCGTACCAGCAGATCCACGATCTGGCGGTCCAGCTCCTCCATTGCGCTCATAGGCGCACAACCTACGTCCATGAACGGCTTCAGGCACAGCGGTGTCCACGGATTGAGGTGGCACCTGCGGCGGGCATGTGACCAAGGCCACAGGCGTATGCGGGCGTACGGCGGCCGGATGTGGTTACTCGTGCCGCGCGACGGGAAGTGCTTGGGGTGGCCGTGGCCGAAGAACCTGCCCGCCCGGCCCACCCAAGGGGGAGTACATCCATGCTGAACACCAAGCGCGCCGGTCGTACCGAACCGGAGCCCCTGGAAATCGTCGAGAGCGGTTACGCCGACGACGACGACTACCTCGAATACGCCGAGGGCTTCGAGATCCACCACGCGACCTGCCCCGACTGCGGCCAGTCGATCGCCCTCGTGGCGGACGAGGAGTTCCTGCCGGAGCACGCCCTCTGCCTGACCCCGTGGAACCCCTTCGGGCTCACGGTGTGCGCGGGCACCGGGCGGCCCGCCTCCGACGCGCTGCCGACCCTCGGCTTCGGCGACGAGGCCGCGGAGCTGGAGGCCGTCGTCCACCTGGCGCTGCCGCAGGGGCTGGACTGGCGGACGCAGCCGTTCTCGCACGTCGGCGGCCCCGGCTCGCGTCCCGTGCGGATGCCGGCGCCCGCGATGCTGCCGCAGAAGCGCCAGCACGCGCAGGCCGCCTGAGCCCGGACCCGGGACGCCTACCAGTACGTTCCCTGCACCATGGCGGTGAGACTGGCATGGTGCAGGATCAGGCTGTCGGGATCCGCCGGGATCTCGACCTCGCCGAAGTGCGCCTGGCGGTAGGCGATGCGCAGCATCAGGATCCCGTGCCGCAGGGCGGCGTAGAGCGTGTAGAACTCCATGTCCCGCGGCGTGTGCCCGGTGAGTTCGGCGTACCGGCGTTCGATGTCCTCGCGGCGCAGGAAGTCCGGCAGGCCCGGCTGGCCGAAACTGATGGTCAGGTCCTGGAAGAACCGGTGCAGGTAGACGGTCCAGCCGAGATCGACCTCGCGCGGGGCGCAGGCCGCCATCTCCCAGTCGAGGACGGCCACCGGTGCGAAGCCGTCGGGCTCGTAGACGACGTTGCCGATGCGCGCGTCGCCCCAGTTCAGCACGGCCGGACCGCCCTCGTCGGCGGGCCACAGCTCTTCGAGCCGGGCGAACGACCGCTCCAGCAGGGGCGATCGGGACTTCCCCGCAACCACCCAGTCGTAGTAGGTCCGTTGGGCCTCTACGTGGCGGCGCAGCGGGCTCCCCTCGCCCTCCGGGAGGAGGAACAGCGCCTCCTCCGGCGGGAACTGGTCGTGCAGCCGGGCCAGCAGCGCGACGCTCGACTCCTGGAGCGCGGAGCGCTGCGCGTCGGTCGCGGCGTGCAGCCAGTTCCCCTCGTAGGTGTAGGGCATCACATCGGGCGGTACGCGACCTTCGGCGCGGGCCATCACGAAGAACGGGGCCCCGAGCGGGCCGGGGTCCTCTTCCAGCCACTGCACGCGCGGGACCGGCAGGTCGGTGTGGGCGGCGACCAGGCTCATGACCCGGTGCTGGCGGGGCATGTCGTACGTCGGGAAGACGGTGTAGGCGGCCGGGTCGGCGGCGAGGCGCAGGGCGCAGGCGCGGAGGGGGGCGTCGGGGTGCTCTATGTCGAAGAGCAGGGTCTCGCTGGACATCCCGTTGGAACCGGGGACGGAGATGTTGGTGACCTTCGCGCCGGGAAGCTCGGTGTCGAGCCAGGCGGCGAGGCGGCGGCCCAGCTCCTCGGGTTCGCGGGTGGAGGTACGGGGGCGCGGTGCCGGTCCTGCCATGGGAAACCCCTTCTCTGGCTTGGTTGTTGAGGTCGAGGTTGCGGCCGGGGGTTACGGGGCCACCGAGCTGTAGTCGGCGAAGCCGCTGGGGTCGTGGCGGCCGAAGCTGCCGTGCTCGAAGATGCCGTAGCCGGTGCGGCCCTCGAGGGTGAAGCGGGCCGAGTGGTCGGTGACCCCGAAGGCGGCCATCGGATGGGCCGCGGGGTCGGAGAGGTCGTAGGTGCGGCGGTCGGTCCAGCCGCGGCCCTGCCAGGTGCCGTGCTGCCAGTCGGAGGCGGGCGGGTAGCCGGCCCCGACGGCGAGCGGGGAGGAGTTCAGGATCTCCACGCCGAGTTCCAGCGGTTTGCGGCCGGCCGGATCGGTGAGGTGGACGACGGCGCTCTCGGGGTGCCGGGTGCCCGGGCGGTAGCGGATGTCCGTGTGCGGCCAGCCGAGCTGCACGTCGTGGCGGCCACTGGCCTCGGGGAAGACCTGCACGGCCTCGCTGAGGGCCCGGTGGCCGTCGGCGTCCTCCTGGGCGATGACCATCAGGAAGCGGTCCTCGAACCGGACCGGGATCCAGAGCCAGTGGAACCCCTCGGGGCGGTGCTCCTCGGCGGCCCGGCCGCCCTCCTCGCCCGGGATCGGGCGCACGCCCCAGCTCCGGTCGCGGGTGCCGGTCCAGTCGGCGCCGAGGGTGAACTCCTCGCCCTTGGCGCGGATGGTGCCGGTGACACCGCCCGCCTGGACGAAGCGGCGCCCCTCGAGCATGAGGCGGTCGCCGCGGCGCTGGGTGTGGTGCGGCTCCCACACGGCGGGGAACTCCGCGGTCCAGGTGATCTCGTACGAGAGCCCGTCGGGGTCCTCGGGATCGGCGGCGCAGGAGAGGGTGAGCTGCTGGAGGGGTTCGTCGACGGTGATCCGGAGCGGGCCGACGGAGAGGTTCATGCGGTCGTCGGTGAGGGCGTCGGAGGCCCGGACCGCGAGGAGTTCGTCGCCGACGCGGAGGGTGGCGTAGGCGTCGATGACGCCGGCGTTGGGGTAGACCCCGAGGCCGAGGATCAGGACGGCGCGGCCCGCGTGGTCGAAGACGTGGAAGATGCAGCGGTCGTAGGCGTTGCGGTCGCCGGTGACGAGGTGCTTCATCGACAACGGGGCCTGGTGGACGGGGTATTCGTCGAGCGGTACGGGCCGGTCGGCGGGCATGGCGAACCTCCGTGGACGGGTGCGGGGGGTGACACCTGGGCGGAGATGACGGTACGTCAGATGACGGGGCGGGGGCCAGGGTTGTGGCACGAACTGGCGGGGAGACACGTCGTGCGGGGGCCCGGTTGGGGCGGGCCGTTGGCGGGGGGCTGGGCACCCGGTGCTGCGGGAGGCGGGCGCGCGCTTCCGGCCCGGGGAGTGCCCTGCGGGGCTTCCCCTACCCGCCCTTCCCCCGTTCCCCGGGGCTCCGCCCCGGACCCCTCGCCCGTGCGGGCCCACCGCCGGGACCCCTCACCGGGGTCCACACCCGACACCTCGGCCAGGTGGGCCGCCGCCGGGGCCGTTCCCCGGGCTCCACGCCCGGCACCTCGGCCGGGTGGGCCGCCGCCGGGGTCGTTCCCCGGGCCCCGCACCTGATCCCTCGCCTGTGCGGGCCCGCCGCCGGGATCCCTCACCGGGGTCCACACCCGACACCTCGGCCTGGGCCGCCGCCGGGGCTGTTCCCCGGGCCCCGCGCTCGGTGGGCGTCCGGGGGCACGGGTGGCGGCGTGGTCGGGTTCGGGGGTCGGTTTCGGGGGGTGCGGGGCCGTGGCTCGGGGGTGGGGTGGGGAGAGGTCGAACGGATGGGCGGGGTTACCCGTGGGTCGGGTGGCGCGTTGGCCCGGTATGACCGCGATGGAGACTTCCGCGCCGAGGGTGGGGCGCCGGCGGCGGGTGGCTGCCGAAGGGTTCGAAGAATCGGTTCAGCGGGTGGCCGACCCGCCTATTTATCGTGCGCTGCTC
Source organism: Streptomyces sp. TBY4 (assembly GCF_024213195.1). Lineage (GTDB taxonomy): Bacteria > Actinomycetota > Actinomycetes > Streptomycetales > Streptomycetaceae > Streptomyces. The sequence goes on from NZ_JANAVF010000021.1 coordinate 47,050, forward strand.
ACGCGGTGGGAGGAGGACGGACGGACCGTGCCGGGGCAGCGGGATCCGGAGTGGTACCGGATCGCGTCGTCCCCGATCTGGCCGACCGGCCCCCTCTTCGGCGGGTGACCGCGAGCGTCAGCGGGACTCCGGGCCCGCCAGGTGGCGGGCGATCACCATGCGCTGGATCTGGTTCGTGCCCTCCACGATCTGGAGGACCTTCGCCTCGCGCATCAGCCGCTCGACCGGGAAGTCCGCCGTGTAGCCGTAGCCGCCCAGGACCTGGACCGCGTCCGTCGTGACGGCCATCGCCGCGTCGGTGCAGAAGAGCTTGGCCATCGCCGCCTGGCGGGAGAAGGGCTTGCCCGCGTCCCGCAGCCGCGCCGCCGCGAGGTAGAGGGACCGGCCGGCCTCGATCTTCGTGGCCATGTCGGCCAGCATGAACCGCAGGCCCTGGAAGTCCGCGATCGGGTGTCCGAACTGCTTGCGGTCCAGGGCGTAGGCCAGGGCCTCGTCCAGGGCGGCCTGGGCCACGCCGATCGCGCAGGCGGCGATGCCGAGGCGGCCCGCGTCCAGGGCGGCCAGGGCGATGGTGAAGCCCTGGCCCTCCTCACCGATGCGGCGCGTGTCGGGAACCCGTACGCCGTCGAAGTGCAGCTGGGCGGTGGGCGAGCCCTTCATGCCCATCTTCTTCTCGGGGACCGCCGCCGTGAGGCCTTCCGCGTCGCCGGGGACCAGGAAGGCCGTGATGCCCTTCGGGCCGTTCACGCCGGTACGGGCCAGCACCGTGTAGAAGTCGGCGACGCCGCCGTGGGTGATCCAGGCCTTGGTGCCGCTGATCAGCCAGTCCTCGCCGTCCCGGACCGCCTTGGTGGTCAGGGAGGCCGCGTCCGAGCCCGAGGCCGGCTCGGAGAGGCAGTACGCGCCGAGCAGTCCGCCGCCGAGCATGGCGGGCAGGTGGGCGCCCTGCTGCTCCTTGGTTCCGTAGCCGGCCAGGCCGTGGCAGGCCAGCGAGTGCACGCTGACACCGAGCCCGACGGTGAGACGGGCCGCGGCCAGCTCCTCCAGCACCTGGAGGTACACCTCGTACGGCTGCTCGCCGCCGCCGTACTCGCCGGCGTACGGGAGCCCGAGCAGTCCGGCCTCGGAGAGCAGCGTGAAGACCTCGCGGGGGAAGCGGCCGGCGTCCTCCTCCTCGGCGGCCCGGGGGCGGATCTCCCGCTGCGCGATCTCGCGCACGAGCGCGAGCAGGTCTCGGGACTCCTCGGTGGGCAGCGATCGGTCCACCTGCGGCGCGCGGTCGGTCATGGCGGCGCTCTCCTCACTCGTCAAGCACGGGGCGGCGCGTGAGGGTGGTACGCGTCGCCGGGTCTCGGGGCTCACAACCGATGGTGCCCTCCCGGATCGCGGGAAGGTCCTGTTCAAGGGGCTGCGGCGGTTGAGTATGCCCGATCAGGGGCTTCCCGTCACGGGTGCGAGATCGCCCCCGGGGGAAGATCGTCCTCCGGGAGCGGCGGGGCCGGACACTCGGGGACGAACTCCTCGATCACCGTCAGGGTCGCGCGCAGCGTGCGCACCAGCAGGGCGCCGACCTCGGCCCGGCCGGGGCGATCGCGTTTCCCAGGAGCACCAGGAGTCCCGGGAGCCCCATGAGCCCCGGGCTCACGGCCCTCCGGAACCTGCGCCGGGACCTGCGCCGGAACCTGCGCCGGCGCCTCCGCCGGGCCGATCCAGTCGAGGGTGCTGCCCTCGACCCCCGCCAGCCAGCCGATCAGTGCCAGCCGGGCGATCGGCGGGATCTCACGGCGGCCGTACGCGCCTTCCGCGATGGTCGCGATCATTTCCTCGCGGACGGCGTCGCGGATGGCGAGCACCTCGGAGTCCGAGCCGACGCCGCCGGTGACGATGGTGCGGTAGGCGGCCTGGTGGTGCTCGGCGTAGTGCAGGTAGCCGTCGATGGTGGTGCGCACCCGCTGCGCGTTGGGCAGCTCGCTCTCGCCCGCGGCGCGGGCCACGAGCTCGGCCACCGAGTCCTCGACGATGGCCAGGTAGTAGCCGCGTTTGCTCTTGAAGTAGTAGTAGATGAGCCCCTTGGCCACGCCCGCGTGCTTGGCGATGTCGTCCATGGAGAGCGCGTCGTACGAGGTGTCGGCGAACAACTTCCGCCCGATGGCTATCAGTTCGGCCCGCCGAACCTGCGAACGTCCGGTCGTTCCCCGCTGTTGACTATTATTCAAATTCAGCCCTAGCCTCGAACTGCCACAGGATGCCCGAAGTATGGCAGACCCCTGGGCGCCCCCCTTCGCACTTCCCCTGCGCACCTGACGACGTACGGGAGGAACACATCATGGGCAACAGCAGAACGAGCAGGACGGTCAACGCGCCCGAGGGCCGGGCCAATTGGAAGAAGACGGCCGCCGTCGCGATGCCCGCGGTCGTCGCGGTCGGAGCGATGGCGATGGTCATGGCGCAGGGCGCGCTCGCCGCCTCCTTCGCCGTCTCGGGGACCAGCTTCCAGGTCTCCTCGTCCAAACTGAGCAGCAAGGGCCTGTCCTCCTACGTGCACACGGACCGCTCCGTCGACGGCAAGGGGCATCCCGTCGCCCTGCTCGGCATCGGCGAGGCCACGCTCACCGACATCTGCCAGGCCGCCGAGGTGGACACCCCGGTGGGCAAGGTGGTCTTCAAGCTGACCGCCGGCGGCCCGGCCGGCCAGGTCACCGCCAGCAATCTGATCATCGACGGCGAGGACCTGGCCGGCGACGCCGTCTTCGGGACGGCCCAGATCGGCCGCGACGCCTCCACCCTCGACCAGGTCGGCGGGATCAAGGGCGAGGCCGGCAAGTTCGGCCTCCAGGCCGGGGACATCGAGGTCGTGGACGTGAAGTCGAACGCCTGGTCGGCGACCGGCGGCAACTTCCGCCTCAAGGGCCTGAAGCTGAACGTCAGCCTGGACGGCAAGAAGTGCTTCTAGGCCTGCGCGGGCCCGCCGGCCCGGGCGGCGGGCGGGTTCCGGGCAGCGAACGGCTCCCGGGCAGCGGGTGGCTGGAGCGCCGGCTCCCGCTGCCCGGCCCCCGGCGAAGGTTCCGCGCCTGGCGCCGCACCCGCCCGTTCTGGGGCGGGCTGCTGGTGATCCTGGGCGGGACCGAACTGCTGCTGGTCCCGCTCTCCCCGCTCACCGTGCTGGTCAGCCTGGGCCTCGGCGGGATCGCGGCCATCGGGATCGGACTGGCCCTGATCGCCGCCGGCCTGTTCCTGTGGCTGCTGCCGCAGGCCCGGGCCTACGTCTCGATCCACGCCCTCCTGCTCTCGGTGGTGTCCTTCGTGGCGACCAACCTCGGGGGCTTCCTGGTCGGCATGCTGCTCGGCATCGCGGGCAGCGCGCTGGCCTTCGGCTGGACCCCGCTGCCCGATCCGGAGGCGGGCGAGGAGGGCCCGTACGTCCCGAGCCTGGACGGCAGCGGGCCGCGCACGCTGGCCGCCGCGCTGCCGGTGGTGCTGCTCGCCTCGCTGGTGGCGGGCACCGGGGAGGCGAGGGCCGCCCCGGCCGGTCCGCCCCTGGCCGCGCGCACTCCCCCGACCGTGACCACCTCGCTCTTCGCCCCGCAGGGGTTCGCCTTCGCGGGGGTCACCCACGTGCCCACGGTGGACGGCCCGCTGAAGGTGCTGGTGCTGCGGATGCGGGCCGCCACCCTCACCGACTACCGGCTGCGCACCCGCGACGGCGACGAGGAGTACGGGCTCGCCGCGCGCAGGCTCGACCTGAGCGGCGACGTGACCCTCTACCTGACGAAGTTCAGCGGGTGCATCGAGGGACTGCTGTGCGTCACCTTCAGCCCGGACGGCCTGCCCGCCCCGCCGGTCATCCCGCCGTTCGTCTTCATGACCCGGGTGAGCGCGGAGCAGGCGCTCGTCACCTCCGACGTGATCAAGACCGACGAGCTGCGGCTGGTGGCCTCGTGATCCCCGTCCAGGCCGCGCCGCTGTGGGCGTACGGCATCGGCGCGACCTTCGCGGTGGCCGCCGGGCGCCAGCTCCAGTGGTGGGAGCGGTCGGTACGGGGCGAGGGGGTCCGTACGAGGAGCCGCGCGGCCAACCCGTACCTGGCGCTCACCCTGCTCTACGCGGCGCTGCTGCCCGCACCGGCCGGGGCGTACCTGCTGTGGCAGAACCCGGCCTGGTCGACGATGCACGCGGCCCGCGACCACGACGGGGTGTGGGCGGGCTTCGCCCTCTTCTACGGGGCCTCGGTGGTGGCCGGCGCGCTGCTCGGGTTCCTGGCGGCGCGGCTGTTCGTGCTGGTCGGGGCCGGGTACTGGGGGTACCTGCAGGCGGTGGCCGGGTACTTCCTGCTGTTCTTCACCCTGATCCACGGGTGGGACGGCACGGGGTACGAGCGGCTGCTGAGCACCGATCGGCAGGCACTCGACGACTGGCCGGCGCAGGGCGTGGTCAACGGCGCCCTCGGCTTCGCGACCTCGGGCACCTTCCTGGCCGTGCTGATCTTCGGGACGGCCGTCATCGGCACCATGCTGCTGGCGGAGATCGGCTGGCTGGTGGAGGGCTGGCGGCTGCCGGGCGCGGCGGCGGACCTCAAGGTGCCGCGGGTGATCGCGGTGGCGATCGCCGGAGCGGGGGTCTACGCCCTGCCGTTCGCGGGGGCGGTGAGCGCGAGCGTGCTCGTGCGGCTGCTGGGCTGGTGGGCGGGGCTCGGGGCGTTCGCCCTGCTGGCCGGGGTGGTGCTGCTGCCGGCGCGGTCGCCCGTGCGGGCGCTGTACGGGCTGGTGGGCATTCCGGACGGGCACTGGCGGGTGGAACCGGAGGCGGAGGCGGGTCCGAGGGCGGCTCCCGGTCCGGAAGCCGAACCGGAGCCGGAGGTCAGAAGAACCAGCCGACCTGGGTGACGAACATGGCCACGACCACGACCAGGGTCCAGCCGAGGACGTGCTCCAGCCACGCGGGCGACCCGTCCTCGGGGCCGCCGGTGCGGACCAGGCTGCGGACACGGGAGGCGGGGGCGGCGCTGTGTGCGGTCATGCCCTCCAATGTGACAGCGGGGGCGGCCCTCGCGGTAGAGACGATGGTCACTGGTGGCATGTCTCACGCCCCCGGCCGCGTGCTGCGGACCGGGGGCGCGAGGGGCGGATGCCGGGATCAGGTGGTGCGGTCCCGGCCCGCCATGCCCGCCATCGCCAGGGCGAGGCACAGGGCGATGCCGCCGGCGAGGATGTTGCTCCACATCGTGCGGGTGGTGCTGACGTCGCCGGAGATGACGAAGGGCGCGACGATCGTCCAGGCGGCGAGACCGACCGCCGTCCAGGCCATGGCGTGGGTGCGTTCGTAGGCCGAGCCGAGTCCGCTCATGCACAGGCAGTACGCCAGGCCCGCGATCAGGTTGTTGACCGCCAGCGAGCTGAGCCCGCTGAAACCGGCGATCCACGGGGAGGCGGCGATGTACAGGCCGGTGATCAGGGCCAGTGCCTCGACGGCCTGGGCACGGGGGGTGCTGGTGACCCGCTCGAACCGCGAGCGCATCTCAGCGAGGTCGGGGTGGTGTTCGATTCTCGGTTGGGTGGTCATGGCGGGCTGCCTCCTCTTGAGAAGCTCCTACTAGCCCTTTTGCCCTTTATATTCCACTTACACCCCTTTCTGGTCAACGGGAATCCTGAGGGATCTCACAACACCCCGACCGCCCGCAGCGCCAGGACCTGGGCCGGGTTCGGCCGGATCGGACCGTAGAGGTAGCAGACGCCTCCGGTGCCGGAGACGACCTTGCCGGCCGCGCCCAGGCGCTTGGTCCTGAGCCAGTTGTTCTCGAACTGCCGGCGCTGGTAGACGCGCCGCACGGCGGCGTTGTCCGCCGAGTTCGGGTCGTTGGCGATCACGTCGCCGGACGCGGTGAAGCCGATGACGGTCATCAGGTGGCCCGCCGTTCCGTAGCCCGCGCCCGTCAGCTCCTCGGCCGTGAAGGACTGGGAGGTGATGACGGGGACTCCGGCCCGGACCAGGGTCTCCAGGTCGGCGAGGGAGCCGAGGCGGGTGACGACTCCCGCCATCTGCCGGTAGGTGGCGGCGTAGGCGGCGTTGAAGGGCCAGTTGCCGCAGCCCTTGTACGCGGAGTCGTAGGTGGACCGGGCGGCGTGGCAGACCTGCGGGTCCGCGTAGCCCTTGTTGACCCAGGCCACCGAAGTGGCGCTCGCCCGGCGGCCCCAGAACTCGATGATCATCTGCGAGGAGGTGGGACTGCACCAGGCCTCGCCGCCGTTGTCGTACTCGGGGTACTGGCCGGCGTGCGTCTCCTGCGAGTACCTCGGCACCTTCAGCTCGTGCGCCCCGCCGGCCGGGGTGGAGGCCGGGACCGTGAACCGGTCCGGGACGTCCGAGGCCATCGCTCCGGCCAGCCACACCGTGGGGCCGCGGCTCGCACCGGGCTTGCGGTACAGGGTCAGGCGCAGCCGCCAGTCCTTGATCCGCAGCCCGCCGGCCTTCGCGGGGGCGTCCACGGCCAGGGTGTCGGTCCAGACGGTGGACCTGCCGTCGGTCTGGCCGTCCACCGAGGTGCGGCGGATGTCGCCGTCCCCGGCGGCCCAGCGGCCCATCACGTACCAGGGGGAGGCGGTGCCGTCGGTGTAGGTGCCGCGGAGTTCCGCCTGGATCCAGGTGCCGGCCGGGGTGCGGGCGTTCCAGGAGGCGATGGCCTCGGTGGCGGGCACGGTGGAGGTGTGGACCGGGGAGGTCCAGGTGGCGTACTCCCAGGTGCTCTTCTTCCCGGTGTGCGGGTCGGCGTACTCCGTGCGGCCCGTCGGGGTCTTGATCTCCAGGCCGGGGCGGGCGCCGGCGATGGCGGTCGTGCCCTGGTGGAGGCCGGCGGTCCAGTGGGCGTACGAGTACCAGAAGCGGTTGTCCACCGTCTTGCGGGTGGCTGCGGCGGCGGCCGGGGTGGCCTGCCCCGGGGCCCCGGTGGGCGGCTTCGACTCGGCCGCGGAGGCGCGGCCGCCGGGGACGGTGGCGGCGGTGGCTGCCGCCAGGGCTACCGCCAGTAGGGCGCGGCGGGGTGTGGGTGCGGTCATCGGCGTGGCCCCCAGGGGTCGGTGCGGCGGGTCGGCTCCCGCCCACCCTTCCAGTTCCCGCGTGCGGGGCCGTGAAGCCGGGGGGTCGTGTCGGGGTGACGGGGCCCGGCCCCCTCTCCCCCGTCCCCGGGGGGCGGGCCCTGCGGGGCGAGGTCCCCTACCCACCCTTCCACCGTTCCCCGGGCTCCGCCCGGACCCGTAGCCGCGTGCGGCGCCGTTCCCGGGGGGCCAGCCCCCGGACCCCCGCTCCTCAAACGCCGGAGGGGCTGCATGGTGCCCGGCCGGGGCTGGATTACCCGCAGGGCAATTTCAGCCCCGCCGGCGTTTGAGGCGCGGGGTCTGGGGCGGAGCCCCAGGGGGTCCGGGCGGAGCCCGGGGAACGGGCGAAGGGCGGGTAGGGGAACTCCGCCCCGCAGGGCCGGGCCGGCGGGCGGGGGCGGAGGTCATACGGTGGGGGCGTGGAACATCAGCCGCCGCTTCAGCCCCTCGCGCGCGAGATCATCGCGCTGCCCCCTTCCCTCGGCCCCGTCCGCCTCGTCGGGATCGACGGGCACGCCGGGTCCGGGAAGAGCACCTTCGCGGGGGTGCTCGCCGAGGCCCTGGGCGGGGCGCCCGTGCTGCATCTGGATGATGTGGCCAGCCACGAGGAGCTGTTCGAGTGGGTCGGGCGGCTGCGCGCGCAGGTGCTGGAGCCGCTCGCCGCCGGGCGGGCCGCGCACTGGGCCCCGTACGACTGGGTCGAGCGGCGGTTCGGTCCGGAGCGGGTGCTGGAGCCCGGTCCGGTGCTGCTCGTCGAGGGGGTCGGCGCCGGGCGCCGGGCCCTGCGCCCGTACCTGGCGCGGCTGCTGTGGATGGAGACCCCGCGTGCGAAGTCCTGGGGGCGCGGGCGCGACCGGGACGGGCGCGAACTGTCCGACTTCTGGGACGGATGGGAGCGCGCGGAGCTCGCGCACTTCTCGGATGATCCTTCGCGCCCCTTCGCGGACATGCTGGTGCGGCAGAGCGGTACGGGATACGAGTGGACTTCCGGGGCCGCTGGGGCGGCGGGAACCGGCGCCGACGTGACGGAGCGTGACGTCGCCCCCCAGGGGTGAAGGGCGGCGGGAAGACCCTCGCCGCGGGCGTCTCCCGGCCGCTTGACCCGGGGGGCGGGACGGCCGTACGTTCTGAAGAAGCGGCCCTCACCGGCTGCCGCGGACGCGAAGCCCCCGATTGTTCCCCCGTGATCGGGGGCTTCGTTCTGCCCCCGGACACCCGCGAAACCCCGCCCGGCACTCCTTCCTCGCGGCGCCGCACCGGGCACATCCCGGCCGTTTTCTCACCCTGCGTCACCGTGGATCCTCCGGACGCGCACCCCGCAGGTCTTCGACGCACCCTACGTAAGGTGCGTAACCGCAGGTACGATGCACCCCTGATTTCATCGGCGCAGGGACAACTCGCGTACGCATCGCGGGGGTTGCTGGGCACCACGGGGGCACGCTTGTGGGGGATGTGATGGATTTCGCCGCGCACGGCAGCAGCGCGCACGCCCCGGCCGAACTCGCCTGGCTGCGAGGAGTGGACGCCTGCACGATGGGCGCCTACCCGCAGGCCGAGGAGGAGTTCCGGGCGGCCGTACGACTCGATCCGGCGATGGCGGATGCCTGGCTGGGCCTGCACGCGCTCCGCGTCGACACCACGAACGCGTTACTGCGCATGTACGCCCACCGGGACCGCTTCGGGGAGCAGCGGGCCCGCCACCGGCGGACCCTGAACTCCTGGTACTGGCTGGGCTGGTGGGTGCAGCCCGTCCTGGAGACCAGGCGGGACCTGCTGCTGGCGCACGCCTCGCACTGGCTGGACGGGCGGCACGTCCCCGAGCTGGACCAGGCGCTGGCGGCCCTGCCTCCGGTGGACACCGACCCCCAGGTGCGTTTCCTGCACGCCTGCCGGGCCTACCTGGTCAAGGACTGGGAGCAGTTGGTCCGCTCCACGGAATCGCTGGTCGACGATCCGCTCCTGGGCATCGAGGCGGGCCTGTTCGGCGGGATGGCCCGGGTCCGGCTGGAGATGTACGGGCAGGCCGAGCCGCTGCTGGCGGCCTCCCTGATGCGCTGCCGCAGCGAGCAGCCCCAGCGCAAGGAGCTGCGGTACTGGCTGGCGCGGGCCCACGAGGGGACGGGGCGCAGCGCGGCGGCCCTGCCGCTGTACCGGGCGGTGCACCGGGTGGACCCGGCGTTCATGGACACGGCGGCACGGCTGACGGCGATCGAGGACAGCGAGGACGCCGACGGCCTGGCCGGGTACGCGAGCGGCGCCGGCTACGAGGCCTTCGGCGGGCACGGACCGGCCCCGTCGGGCGGGGACTTCGCGGCGGTGGCGCTGGGCGGCGGCGGTCCGGTCCAGGGCGTCGCCGCCGACGGGCAGCCGGATGCGGATCCGCTGGCGGCGGCCGACCCTCCGGAGCCGCGGCATGGGCCGGGGGCGCCGGGGCCCGGCGCGGGTCTGCCGGCCGGCGTACGGCGCAAGGCCTCGCTGCCCGCCCAGCCGGGACCGGTGGGACTGCCGGCCGGGCCGGCGGATCCGGGGGCGCTGGCCGAGGCGCTCGCGGAGCTGGAGCGGATGGTGGGCCTGGAGCCGGTCAAACGGCAGGTGAAGGCGCTCTCCGCACAGCTGCACATGGCCAGGCTGCGGACCGGGCAGGGGCTGCCGGTGCAGCCGCCGAAGCGGCACTTCGTCTTCTCCGGACCGTCGGGTACGGGCAAGACCACGGTGGCGCGGATCCTGGGCCGGGTGTTCTACGCGCTGGGCCTGCTCGGCGGCGACCATCTCGTGGAGGCGGGCCGCGCGGACCTGGTCGGCGAGTTCCTCGGGCAGACCGCGGTGAAGGCGAACGAGCTGATCGACTCCGCGATCGGCGGGGTGCTGTTCGTGGACGAGGCGTACTCGCTGTCCAACTCGGGCTACAGCAAGGGCGACGCGTACGGCGACGAGGCCCTGCAGGTGCTGCTGAAGCGGGCGGAGGACAACCGGGACCACCTGGTCGTGATCCTCGCGGGCTATCCGGCGGGGATGGACCGGCTGCTCGCCACGAACCCGGGGCTGTCCTCGCGGTTCACCACGCGGGTGGACTTCCCCAGCTACCGGCCGCTGGAACTCACCTCGATCGGCGGGGTACTGGCTGATGCGAACGGGGACCGGTGGGACGAGGAGGCGCTGGAGGAGCTGCGCAGCATCAGCGGGCACGTGGTGGAGCAGGGGTGGATCGATGAGCTGGGGAACGGGCGGTTCCTGCGCACGCTGTACGAGAAGAGCTGCGCTTACCGGGACTTGAGGCTGTCCGGCTTCGCGGGTGATCCCTCGCGGGACGATCTGTCCACCCTGCGGCTGGCGGACCTGATGCAGGCCTACGGCGAGGTCCTGTCGGGCCGCGGGCCCCAGGAACGGCCCGAGCCGCCGCCGTTGTAGGCCCTGCGGGGCTGTCCCCTACCCGCCCTTCCACCGTTCCCCGGGCTGCGCCCGGACCCCATACGTGCGCTCCGCGCCCGTGCCCTCAAACGCCGGGCGGGCTGGATTTGCCGCGCAGCGGCAAATCCAGCCCGCAGGGCCCCCCCTACGCGCTGCGCGCGTACCCGCGGTGGGACGGGTCTCGGACTTCGCCCACCAGGGTTTCCAGGACGTCCTCCATGGCGACCAGGCCCAGGACCCGGCCCGACGGGTCCGCCACCTGCGCCAGGTGGGTGGCGTCGCGGCGCATGACGGTGAGGGCGTCGTCCAGCGGGAGCGTCGAGCAGACCGTGGTCATGCGGCGCCAGACCCGCTGCGGCACCGCCCGTTCCCGGTCCTCCAGGTCCAGGACGTCCTTGACGTGCAGGTAGCCCATGAAGGCACCGCTGTCCGTGCGGACCGGGAAGCGGGAGTACCCGGTGCGGACCGTCAGCTGCTCGATCTGGCGCGGGGTGACGGCCGGGCCGACCGTGACCAGCCGGGCCGGGGGGAGGAGGACGTCGGTGACCGGGCGGCTGCCCAGTTCCAGCGCGTCCTCCAGGCGCTCCTGTTCCACCGGCTCCAGAAGACCGGCCTGCCGGGAGTCCTTGAGCAGGCGGCCGAGCTGGGCGGAGGTGTAGACGGCCTCGACCTCGTCCTTGGGCTCCACCTTGAAGAGCCTCAGGATCAGCGTGGAGCAGGCACCGAGGGCGGTGGTGACCGGTCCGCAGAGCCGTGCGAAGGCGACCAGTCCGGGGCTGAACCACAGGGCCGTCTTCTCGGGGGCGGCCATGGCGAGGTTCTTGGGGACCATCTCGCCGATGACCAGGTGCAGGAAGATCACGGCGGTGAGGGCGACCGCGTAGCCGAGGGGGTGGATCAGGCCCTCGGGGACGTGGGCGGCGTGGAAGACCGGCTCCAGGAGCCGGGCCACGGTGGGTTCCGCGACGGCGCCGAGGGTGAGCGAGCAGACGGTGATGCCGAACTGGGCGGCGGCCATCATGCGCGGCAGGTTCTCCAGCCCGTGGAGCACCTGGCGGGCCCGCTTGGAGCCGGCCGCCAGGGGTTCGATCTGGCTGCGGCGGACGGAGACGAGGGCGAACTCGGCGCCGACGAAGAAGCCGTTGGCCAGGACGAGGAGCAGGGCGAAGACGAGTTGGAGCGCGTTCACCGGCCACCCACCTGGACCAGCTCGGCGGGGGCGGAACGTCCCGCGTCGAACCCGCCGGGGCCCGGTGCGCCGGGGCCCGCGGGGGCGGTGCGCACGAGGCGGACGCGCTCGGCGCGGTAGCGGCGGACCTGGCGCACGGAGAGCTTCCAGCCGGGCAGTTCGGCGCGGTCCCCGGGGGCGGGGATGCGGCCGAGCAGGTCGGCGACGAGTCCGGCGACGGTCTCGTACGGGCCTTCGGGGACCTCCAGGCCTATCCGGCGCAGGGTCTGCACGCGGCAGCTGCCGTCGGCCTCCCAGGACGGGCGGCCGTCCTCGGCGGGTACGGCGGCCAGTTCGGGGCTGCCGTCCTCCGCGAGGTCGTGCTCGTCGCGGACTTCGCCGACGAGCTCCTCCACGATGTCCTCCAGGGTGACGACGCCGGCGGTGCCGCCGTACTCGTCGACGACCACGGCCATGGGCTGTTCGCTGCGCAGCCGTTCCAGCAGCGGCTGCACCGGCAGGGAGCCGGGCACCAGCAGCGGGGCCACGCAGATCCCGCTGACGCTGGTGCGGGCGCGCTCGGACTCGGGCACGGCGAGGGCGTCCTTGAGGTGGACGACCCCGGTGATCTCGTCGATGCGCTCGCGGTAGACGGGGAAGCGGGACAGGCCCGTGGCGCGGGTCAGGTTGAGCACGTCGGCCGCGGTGGCCGTGTGCTGGAGGGCGCTGACCTTGACCCGGGGGGTCATGACCAGCTGCGCCGTGAGCTCGCCGAGCGAGAGGGTCCGTACGAAGAGGTCTGCGGTGTCCTGCTCCAGGGCGCCGGCCTGGGCCGAGTGCCGGACCAGGGAGACCAGTTCGCCGGGGGTGCGGGCGGAGGCCATCTCCTCGGTGGGCTCCACGCCGAGGGCCCGTACGAGCCGGTTGGCGACGGCGTTGAGGCCCGCGATGACCGGGCGGAAGACCCGGGAGAAGGCGTGCTGCGGGCCGGCCACGAAGCGGGCCACCTGGAGCGGCCGGGAGACGGCCCAGTTCTTCGGGACGAGCTCGCCGACGACCATCTGGACGGCGGAGGCGAGCAGCATGCCGATGACGACGGCCACGCCGGGTACGACGCTGCGGGGAAGGCCGGTCGCTTCGAGCGGCCCGGCCAGCAGGGCGGCCAGGGCGGGCTCGGCGAGCATGCCGACCACGAGGGAGGTGATGGTGATGCCGAGCTGGGTGCCGGAGAGCTGGAAGGACAGCTCCCGCAGGGCTGCGACGACCGTGCGGGCACGGCGGTCGCCCTCGGCCGCGGCGCGTTCGGCCTCGGGTCTCTCGACGGTGACGAGGCCGAATTCGGCTGCCACGAAGAAACCGTTGGCGAGGATCAGGGCGAATGCCGCCACGAGCAGAAGTAGCGGGATGGTCATGCCGCCGCCTCCGTGGGGAGGGCGGCGCGTGTACTACCGGACGATCCGTCCATTGCTGGAGGGAGTCACTCCTCGAGTCGCAGGTGCCCGCGGGCCTCGGGGTCCCGGGGCCGGTGGGAGGGCGCGCGGTCGCGGCCCCACACCAGGTTAGTCATTGAGATCGCCGCCGCAATGGGACGCAGCGACGAGGCCGGGCGGGCTCAGTCGTTCTTTGAGCCGGTTCCGTGGGCTTCGGCCAGGGCGCGCAGGGCGCGGGCGTCGCCGATCGCCTGGGCCCGGGCGACCCCGGGCTGGATGCCGAGGGCGGGCAGGCTGGTGCCGTCGCTCAGGTCGAGGAACACCCAGGCGTCGCCGGGGCGGAGGTTGACGCGCAGGATCTGCGCCCACTCCAGGCGGCGGGTGGTGGTGAGGTTGACGACCGTGACCCCGGTCTCGTCGGCGACCACCTTGGGGCGGCTGAGCAGGACGAGGACGGAGGAGAGCAGGACGGCGACGAAGACGAAGCTGATCCGCTCGCCGGGCTGCAGGCGCTCCAGCATCACGGCGATCGTCGTGATGGTGAGGAACATGGCGGCGCCCACGCCCAGCAGGACGGCCCGGGTACGGGTCGGCCGGAAGGTGACCGGCAGGGCGGGCGGTGCGGGCTGGGCGGTGGCGTCGGCCATGTTCGTCAGGTGCCTTCGGGTGGTGCCGGATGGTGAGCCGGGAGGTGAGGGACGCGCCGCGCGGCGGAGCGCGCCGGCGTGTCCCTCGGGGCGGTGTCCGTCAGAGGCGGCAGGCGTGGATCGAGGTGGTGAGGATCGCGCGCGCGCCGAGCTCGTACAGGTCGTCCATGATCCGCTGGGCCTCCTTGGCGGGGACCATGGCGCGGACGGCGACCCAGCCCTCGTTGTGCAGCGGGGAGACGGTCGGCGATTCCAGGCCCGGGGTGAGGGCGACCGCGCGCTCCAGGTGCTCGGCGCGGCAGTCGTAGTCCATCATCACGTAGCTGCGGGCGACCAGGACGCCCTGGAGGCGGCGCAGGAACTGCTGGGCCCGCGGGTCGTCGGGGTCGGTGCCGTTGCCGCGGATGACGACGGCCTCGGAGGTCATGATCGGCTCGCCGATGACCTCCAGTCCGGCGTTGCGCAGGCTGGTGCCGGTCTCGACGACGTCGGCGATGATCTGGGCGACGCCGAGCTGAATGGCGGTCTCGACCGCGCCGTCGAGGTGGACGACGGAGGCCTCGATGCCCTTGTCGGCAAGGTGCTTCGCGACGATTCCCTCGTACGAGGTCGCGATGGTCATCCCGTGGAAGTCCTCGGGGCCCTTCGCGGTGCCGGGGATGGTGGCGTAGCGGAAGGTCGAGCGACCGAAGTTCAGCGGCAGGATCTCCTCGGCGCTGGCGCCGGAGTCGAGCAGCAGGTCGCGGCCGGTGATGCCGATGTCGAGCTTGCCGGAGGACACGTAGATCGCGATGTCCTTGGGGCGGAGGTAGAAGAACTCCACCTCGTTCTCGGGGTCGACGACCACGAGCTCCTTGGACTCCTTGCGCATCCGGTAGCCGGCCTCATGGAGCATCGCCGACGCCGGTCCGGAGAGTGAACCCTTGTTGGGGACGGCGATGCGCAGCATGGGGCTTCCTTTGGTGCGTAGGTGCGAAAGGGTGGTTCTGGTACGGGCGCGCGGACGCCCCGGCAGAGTGTGCCGGGGCCCGCGCGGAGCTGCCGCGGCCTGCGGCGGCCTAGAGGTGCGCGTAGACGTCGTCGAGGGAGATCCCGCGCGCCACCATCATCACCTGGACGTGGTAGAGCAGCTGCGAGATCTCCTCGGCGGCGGCTTCCTTGCTCTCGTACTCGGCGGCCATCCAGACCTCGGCGGCCTCCTCGACGACCTTCTTGCCGATGGCATGGACGCCCTTGCCGACGAGCTCGGCGGTGCGGGAGGTGCTGGGGTCGCCGTTGGCGGCCTTGAGCTGGAGCTCGGTGAAGAGCTCTTCGAAACTCTTGGAGGGTGTGTTCGCCATGATGTCCCTAGGGTACGGGCTCACCCCGGTCCCCCCGTGCCGGGGTTCACTCCTTGGACTGGTGCGGACTAGCGCCAGGGTTCGCTGACGGTCCGCAGGGTCATGGCCGTGGAGACGGCGGCGGTGACCGCTTCGTGTCCCTTGTCCTCGTTCGAGCCCTCGAGCCCGGCGCGGTCGAGCGCCTGCTCGTCGTTGTCGCAGGTCAGTACGCCGAAGCCGACGGGCACTCCGGTGTCGATCGACACCTGCACCAGGCCCTGGGTGACGCCCTGGCAGACGTAGTCGAAGTGCGGGGTACCGCCGCGGATGACCACGCCGAGGGCGACGATCGCATCGTAACCGCGGCCGGCCAGCACCTTCGCGACGACCGGGAGCTCGAAGCTGCCCGGGACGCGCAGCAGGGTGGGCTCGTCGATCCCCAGCTCGTGCAGGGCCCGCAGGGCGCCGTCCACCAGGCCGTCCATGACCTTCTCGTGCCACTGGGCCGCGATCACGGCGACGCGCAGGTCTCCGCAGTTCTTCACGCTCAGTTCGGGTGCGCCCTTGCCGCTCACAGCTCTGCTCCTCGGTGCGATTCGTGCGATTCGTATGGTGTGGGGTGGTACTGACAGATGGTGTTACTGATTGCCGCAGGCGGACGTGGTCGCGGCCCCGTCCAGCCAGGGCAGGTCGTGGCCCATCCGGTCCCGCTTGGTGCGCAGGTAGCGCAGGTTGTGCTCGCCCGCCTCCATGGGCATCGGCTCCCGGTCGGAAACCTTGATCCCGTGGCTGATGAGGGCCGCCGCCTTCTCGGGGTTGTTGGTCAGCAGCCGGACGCTGTGGACCCCGAGGTCGGCGAGCATCTGCGCGCCGGCCCCGTAGTCGCGGGCGTCGGCGGGCAGGCCCAGTTCCAGGTTGGCGTCGAGGGTGTCGCGGCCGAGTTCCTGGAGCTCGTAGGCGCGCAGCTTGGACAGCAGTCCGATGCCGCGGCCCTCGTGGCCGCGCAGGTAGACGATCACGCCGCGGCCGGCCGCCTGGACCCGCTCCATGGCGGTGTGCAGCTGGGGGCCGCAGTCGCAGCGCTGCGACTGGAAGATGTCCCCGGTCAGGCATTCGGAGTGCATCCGGACCAGGACGTCCTCGCCGTCGCCGATCTCTCCGTGGACGAGGGCGACGTGCTCGACGCCGTCGGCGGTGGAACGGAAGCCGTACGCGGTGAAGTGGCCGAACGTGGTCGGCAGGCTGACCTGGGCCTCGCGGCGGACGGTCGGCTCGGCGGAGCGGCGGTAGGCGATCAGGTCCTCGATGGAGATGATCGTCAGACCGTGCTTGCGGGCGAAGGGGATCAGCTCGGGCAGCCGCAGCATCACCCCGTCCTCGCCGGCGATCTCCACGATGGCGCCGGCCGGGCGCAGGCCCGCGAGGCGGGCGAGGTCGACGGCGGCCTCGGTGTGGCCGTTGCGGGTCAGGACGCCGCCGAGCTTGGCGCGCAGCGGGAAGACGTGCCCGGGGCGGACGAAGTCGGCGGGGCCCGAGACCCCGTCGGCCAGCAGCCGCAGGGTGGTGGCGCGGTCGGCCGCCGAGATGCCGGTGGTGACGCCGTGGGCGCCGCTCGCGTCGACGGAGACGGTGAAGGCGGTCTGCATCGACTCGGTGTTGTGCTGGACCATCTGCGGGAGTTCGAGCCGGTCCAGCTCGTCGCCCTCCATGGGGGCGCAGATCAGGCCGCGGCACTCGCTCATCATGAACGCGATGATCTCGGGGGTGGCCATCTCGGCCGCGATGACGAGGTCGCCCTCGTTCTCGCGGTCCTCGTCGTCGACGACGACCACCGGGCGGCCGGCCGCGATGTCGCGGATGGCCTGCTCGACGGGGTCGAGCCGGAAGGTCTCCGCTTCGACGTCGGGCACGGGCTTCAGGACGGGGTTCGGGGTCATGCCGTTGCTCCTTCCAGAGCCGGGGCGGCGGAGGTGGTGGTGCGCGAGCGCTGGTACCAGTCGTAGGCGCCCCAGACGACGAGGGCGAAGTACACGACGTAGACGAGGCCGGAGAAGGCCAGTCCGCTGTTGAAGGCGAGGGGTACGCCGACCAGGTCGACGAGGAGCCAGGCGAACCAGAACTCGACCAGGCCGCGGGCCTGGGCGACCATCGCGACGATGGTGCCGACGAAGATGTAGGCGTCGGCCCACGGGCTCCACGACAGGCTCGGGTAGAGGGTGAACAGTCCGCCGACGGCCAGGGTCCCGGCGGCCGCGCCGGCCAGCAGCAGGCCGCGCTCCTTCCAGGTGGCGGTGCGGACGGCGATGGAGCCGTCCTGGGCGTCCTGCTTGCCGCGCTGCCAGGCGCGCCAGCCCCACGCGGCCACGCCGATGACGAGGAGCTGCTTGCCGACCCCGCCGGAGAGGTGGGCGGTGGCGTAGGCGCCGACGAGGATCAGGCCGGAGAGGAGCTGGGCGGGCCAGGTCCATATGGAGCGCCGCCAGCCGAGCGCGAGGGCGCCCAGGCCGATCAGGTTGCCGATCATGTCGGACCAGATGACCGTCTGGCCGAAGACCTCGAAGGCCTCGGTGTTGAGCCAGGCCAGGGCGCTCACTGGGCCGTCTCCTGGGGGTGCAGAGGGTCGACGCCGGCGGCCAGCAGCCGCTCCACGTACTTGGCGAGGACGTCCACCTCGAGGTTGACCGGGTCGCCGGGCTTCTTGATGCCCAGGGTGGTCAGCGCGAGGGTGGTGGGGATGAGGCTGATGGTGAACCAGTCGGCGGCGGCCTCGACCACGGTGAGGCTGACGCCGTCGACCGTGATGGAGCCCTTCTCGACCACGTAGCGGGAGAGGTTCGCCGGGAGGGCGACCTTGACGATCTCCCAGTGCTCGGAGGGGGTCCGGTCGAGGATCTCGCCGGTTCCGTCCACGTGCCCCTGGACCAGGTGGCCGCCGAGCCGTCCGCCGAGCGCCATCGGGCGCTCCAGGTTGACCCGGGAGCCCTGGGTGAGGGCGCCGAGGCTGGAGCGGTTGAGGGTCTCCTGCATGACGTCGGCGGTGAACTCGCCGTCACCGGTCTCCACGACCGTCAGGCAGACGCCGTTCACGGCGATGGAGTCGCCGTGCTTGGCGTCCTCGGTGACGACCGGGCCGCGCAGGCGGAAGCGGGAGGCTTCGGCGAGTTCCTCGACGGCGACGACCTCGCCCAGTTCTTCGACGATTCCGGTGAACACTCAGTGCTCCTTGAGGGCTGTGAGGGCGGTGGGGGCGGAAGGGGCCGACTCGGGGACGGCGGTGACGCGGATGTCCGTGCCGATGCGGACGGTTTCGGTGATGCGGAGCCGGAGCGCGTCGGCGAGGGTGCCGATGCCGGCGTCGGCGAGGGCGGCGGGGCCCGCGCCGAGGAGGACGGGGGCGAGGTAGCCGACGACCTTGTCCACGGCCCCGGCGGCGACGAAGGCGCCGGCCAGGGTGGGGCCGCCCTCGAGGAGGACGGAGCGGATGCCGCGCCCGTACAGCTCGCGCAGCAGGGCGTCCACGGAGATCCCGTACTTGTCGTACGGGAGCCGGGCCAGCTCCGCTCCGGCGAGGTGGCGGGTGTCGGCGTCCTCGGCGACCGCGATCAGGGTGGGCGCAGCCTCGTCCAGCACCCGGGCGGTGGGCCGGATGGTGGCGTGCGTGTCCAGGACCACGCGCAGGGGCTGGTCGGCGGCGGTGAAGCCGTCGATCCCGCGCACCGCGAGGTGCGGGTCGTCGGCGCGCAGGGTGCCGGAGCCCACGACCACGGCGTCGGATTCGGCGCGCAGCCGGTGGACGTCGGCGCGGGACTCGGGGGAGCTGATCCAGCGGCTGGTGCCGTCGGCGGCCGCGATGCGGCCGTCGAGGGTCGCGGCGTACTTCCACAGGATGTACGGGCGGCCCAGGCGCACGGAGGTCAGCCAGGCGGCGTTGCCCGCCGCGGCCTCCTCGGCGAGGAGACCGGCCGCGGTGTCGATCCCGGCGGCGCGCAGGGTGGCTCCCCCGCCGCTGGCCTGCGGGTTCGGGTCGGAGACGGCGTAGACCACGCGGGCGATCCCGGCGGCGATCAGGGCCTGCGCGCAGGGCCCCGTACGGCCGGTGTGGTTGCAGGGTTCGAGGGTGACGTAGGCGGTGCCGCCCCGGGCCGCTCCGCCCGCGGCGTTCAGGGCGTGGACCTCGGCGTGCGGGCCGCCGGCCCGCTCGTGCCAGCCTTCGCCGACGACGGTGCCCGAGGCATCGGTGATGACGCAGCCGACGACGGGGTTGGGGCTGGTGGAGCCGAGTCCGCGGGCGGCGAGCTCGATGGCTCGGCGCATGGCGCGGGCGCCCTCGTCGGGGCTTGCGTGCGCGGCGTGTGTCGCCACCGGGTCCTCCTGCCTCATCGGGCACGGACTCCGGGGCCTGTCGGGATACGACAGATGAAGCGGGTAGCACACGCGGGGACGCCGAGGCCGGAAGAACGGTCCGTTGCGACGGCATGCCCCGAGGGGTGTGCCGATGGACCGCCGACGGCGGCGTACCGGTGACTGGCCCGCCGCGCACTGCCTCCCATCCGGACTTTAACCGTCGGTCCAGGAATTTCACCTGGTCAACCGGCCGCTGGCTGCGGACGGGTCGCGGACTATAACCGCCGGTTCGGAATTACACCGACCCCGGAGTGCGCTGCTACTGGTACTGAAGCCAGTGTGCCACGGGTGATCGGCGGCCATGCGGGTGAGTCAATGTGGCCTGGGTCACACATTCGGTCGATCTTGGGCGCGTCCGTTGCGCCGTTCGGCCGACCTGACAGCGAGCCCGGCGACGGCTTGACGGGAGCTTGACGACGGCT
This sequence comes from Streptomyces sp. TBY4, assembly GCF_024213195.1. Classification (GTDB taxonomy): domain Bacteria; phylum Actinomycetota; class Actinomycetes; order Streptomycetales; family Streptomycetaceae; genus Streptomyces. The sequence goes on from NZ_JANAVF010000021.1 coordinate 66,936, forward strand.
TGACGGGACCTTGAACGGGCCTTGAACGAACCGCGCCGCCTCTTGCCGGATCGCGCACTTTGGTCCAGACCTATTGACGGGTTGGTCTAGTCCTCTTAACGTTCCCTTCATCTTCCCCGGGAGACAGCCCGTCAGATGTGCGCACGTCACGGGCCAACACGCACCACGTTCCAGCCTGTTGTGTCCTGCCATCCTCCCCTCCCCAGGAGGCACAATGCTGTCCCCCACCAAGACGAGAGCCATGCTCCTGACGTCCGGCGCCGCAATCGCCGGTCTGCTGGTCGCGGGCCTCTCCTCCGGCGTCTCGCACGCCGCCGACAACGAGTCCTGTCGCCCCGACGGTCTGTACAAGACCGCGGGCGTCGACGTCCCGTACTGCTCGGTCTACGACGCCGAGGGCCGCGAGAAGATGGGCGCCGACCACCAGCGCCGCGTCATCGGCTACTTCACCGGCTGGCGCACCGGCAAGGACGGCACGCCCTCCTACCTGCCCCACAACATCCCGTGGTCCAAGGTCACGCACCTGAACTACGCCTTCGCCCACGTGGGCAGCGACAACAAGATCTCGGTCGGGGCCGACGGCGTGAACAACTCCGCCACCGGGATGACCTGGCCGGGCGTCGCGGGCGCCGAGATGGACCCCGCGCTCCCTTACAAGGGCAATTTCAACCTGCTGAACAAATTCAAGAAGCAGTACCCGAACGTCAAGACGCTGATCTCGGTCGGCGGCTGGGCGGAGACCGGCGGCTACTTCGGCGACGACGGCAACCGCGTCGCGTCGGGCGGCTTCTACTCGATGGCCACCAACGCCGACGGCTCGGTCAACCAGGCCGGCATCGACACCTTCGCGGACTCCTCGGTCGAGTTCATCCGCAAGTACGGGTTCAACGGCGTCGACATCGACTACGAGTACCCGACCACCATGAAGGACGCGGGCAACCCGCTGGACTGGCAGCTGGCCAACGCCCGCCGCGCCGGTCTGGTCAAGGGCTACGACGCCCTGATGAAGAGCCTGCGCGAGAAGCTGGACCGGGCCGGCGCCACCGACGGCAAGCACTACCTGCTGACCGTCGCCGCCCCCTCCTCCGGCTACCTGCTGCGCGGCATGGAGACCTTCCAGATGCAGAAGTATCTGGACTACGTCAACATCATGTCCTACGACCTGCACGGCGCCTGGAACGAGTACGTCGGCCCCAACGCCTCGCTGTTCGACGACGGCAAGGACGGCGAGCTCGCCGCCGCGGGCGTCTACGGCAGCCAGCAGTACGGCGGCGTCGGCTACCTCAACACCGACTGGGCCTACCACTACTTCCGCGGCTCCATGCCGGCCGGCCGCATCAACATCGGCCTGCCGTACTACACCCGCGGTCACAAGAACGTCCAGGGCGGCACCGACGGTCTGTGGGGCAAGGCCTCCGCGACCACCTGCCCGGCCGGCGCGGGCCTGACCAAGTGCGGTGACGGCGCGACCGGCATCGACAACCTGTGGCACGACAAGGACACCAACGGCGTCGAGTCGCCGGCCGGTTCCAACCCGATGTGGCACGCCAAGAACCTCGAGAAGGGGATCGTCGGCGACTACGTCACCAAGTACGGCTTCCCGGCGAACACCACGCTGACCGGCACCTACGCCCGCAAGTACGACTCGACCCTGGTCGCGCCGTGGCTGTGGAACGCGCAGAAGAAGGTCTTCCTCTCCACGGAGGACGAGCAGTCGGTGGCGGCCAAGGCCGACTACGTGATCGACCGCGGCATCGGCGGCACGATGGTCTGGGAGATGGCGGGCGACTACAGCTGGAACGCCGCCAAGGGCCAGTACGAGATGGGCGACACGCTCACCTCGCTGATGTACGACAAGTTCAAGGCCGCTTCCCCGTACGGCGCCAAGAAGTCCAACACCGCCCTGCCGACGCAGGCCGTGGACATCAAGACGGAGTTCACCGAGTTCAAGCTCGGCGACTCCAACTACCCGATCACCCCGAAGCTCAAGATCACCAACAACACCACGGCGACCCTGCCGGGCGGCACGGAGTTCCAGTTCGACTACTCCACCGCCGCTCCCGCCAACGCCTCCGACCAGTCGGGCTTCGGCACCAAGGTGATCAAGAGCGACCACACCGGCAGCAACGTCGGCGGTCTGAAGGGCGACTTCCACCGGGTCTCGCTGAAGCTCCCGGCGTGGCAGACGCTCGCCCCGGGCGCCTCGGTCGACCTGGCCTTCAACTACTACCTGCCGGTGTCCACGCCCTCCAACTGGACGGTGAACATCTCCGGCACGACCTACGCCCTCGCCGGCGACCTGGCGCGCGGCATCACCGTGGTCCAGCCGGGCGGCACCACCACCCCGCCGACCACGCCGCCCACCACCCCGCCGACGACTCCCCCGACCACCCCGCCCACCACTCCGCCCACGACTCCTCCGGGCGGCACGTGCACCAACCCGGCGTACGTGGCGGGCACGGTCTACAACAGCGGCAACGTCGTCTCGCACCAGGGCCGCAACTGGAAGGCCCAGTGGTGGACGCAGAACGAGACTCCCGGCACCACCGGCGAGTGGGGCGTCTGGAAGGACCAGGGCGCCTGCTGACACCCCCGGGGTGACCGCGTAGGTGAAGAGAGGTGAGGACCCGGTGGCCCGGCGGCCACCGGGTCCTCGCGTTCCCCGGGCCGGCCCGGGATCTCGCGGAGTCCCCCGACTCCCCCGGTTCGCAGGGCTGTACGGTCCCAGGTTGCGGGCTCGCACGGGAGCGCGCCGGACGGGGAAGGGAGCGGAGAGCCATGGGCGGCATCCTGGTCACGGGAGGCACGGGGAACCTGGGGGCGCTGCTCGTCGCCCGGCTGCGGGAGGCGGGGCACGAGGACGTCCGCGTGCTGAGCCGGCACGCGCCCGTCCACCGGGTGGACCTGATGGACGGCACCGGACTCGACGCGGCGATGGCGGGAGCCGAGGTGGTCGTGCACTGCGCGACCGCGACGCGCGGCGGCGACGAGGTGGCCGCCGGGCACCTGATCGAGGCGGCCCGGCGGGCCGGGACGGTCCGGAACATCGTCTACATCTCGATCGTGGGAGTGGACGAGGTCCCCCTCGGCTACTACCGGAGCAAGCTGGCGGTGGAACGGCTGCTGGAGTCCTCCGGGCTCGGCGTCACGATCCTGCGGACCACGCAGTTCCACGATCTGGTGGCCCGGGTCTCCGGCACGGCGGCGAAGCTGCCGGTGGTCCTGCTGCCGAAGGGGGTCCGGGTGCAGCCGATCGCGGCGGACGAGGTCGCCGACCGGCTCGCGGAGCTGGCGGTCCCCGAACCGGCGGGCCGGGGCCCGGACATGGGCGGCCCCGAGACCCACACCCTGACGGACCTGGGCCGCGCGTACCTGGCCGCCCGGGGCATCCGCCGGCGCGTGGTGCCGCTCCCGCTGGCCGGCAGGGCGTACGCCGGGTTCGTCCGCGGCGGCAACCTGGCGCCCGCGCACGCGGTGGGGAAGAAGACCTTCGCGCAGTACCTGGCCGCCCGCGGGGCCGGCTGAGGACGATCGGCCGGCCGGCTCGGGCAGGGCCGGGCCTCAGGCCGTGAAGAGGGCGGCCTGCGCCGACTCGCGGGCGGCCAGCCGCGCCCCCGTGAGCACCGCCGGATCGCCGAGGGCGCCGGCGCGGACCTCGGTCGGGACCGGGGTCAGGGTGGTCAGGCGGCGGGCGACCCTGTCCGCCAGGGCGGGTCCGCCCGCGCGGCCGAGTTCCCCGCCGAGCACGACGCAGCCGGGGTCCAGGATCGCCGCGACGGCCGCGGCCCCGAGGGCGAGCCGCTCGGCCAGGGCGTCGAGGAAGGCCGGTCCGGCCGCGCCCGCGACGGCCTCCTCGACCGGCCCGCGGTAGCCGTGGGCCGCCGCGAGCGCGGCCACCCCGCCCCGCCCGGCCAGCTCATGGAAACCGCCGTCGCAGTTCGTGGCCGAGGGGAGGCCGCCCGTCCCGGGCACCGGGAGGAAACCGATCTCGCCCGCTCCGCCGGAGGCGCCCCGGCGCAGCTGCCCGTCCAGGACCACGGCGGCGCCGACCCCCTCGCCGAGCCACAGCAGCACGAAGGAGTCCAGGTCGCGGGCGGCTCCTACCCGCTGTTCGGCCAGGGCCGCGAGGTTGGTCTCGTTCTCCACCACGACCACCGCCGGCAGCCTCCGCTGCACCGCCGCCACCAGGGCCCGGTGCCAGGCAGGCAGTCCCGCGGTGTCGCGGAGCTCTCCGCTGCCCGGGGCCACCAGTCCGGGCGCTCCGATCACCACCGTGTGGAGCCGGTCGGCGCCCGCCTCCGAGGCGAGTTCCTCCAGCCGGTCCACCGCTTCCTCCACGGCGTCCACCGGCAGGGCCGCCTGGGCCAGCGGCCGCCCGAGGAGGTCGGCGACGACTGCCGTGGCGCTGTCCGTGCGGACGTCGAGGGCGGCGAGGTAGGCCCGCCGCGCGACGATCCCGTAGAGCTTGGCGTTGGGTCCGCGCCGCTGTTCGCCCGATTCCCCGACGACCTCGATCAGCCCGGCCCCGGTGAGCCGTTCGACCAGGTCGGCGACGGAGGGGCGGGACAGCCCGGTGAGCCCCTTGAGCTGGGGCGCCGTCAGGGGGCCCTCCTCCTGGAGGAGTTCGAGGGCGAGCCGGTCGTTGATGGCCCTGGCCGTGCTCGGCGAGGCGGGGGACGGGGTCGCCGACGCGGCGCGGGCGGTGGCGCGGGTGGTGGCGGTCAGGGCCTTGGCAAGAGTCACGTCGCCCATCCTAGGAGTTCCGGGGGCTAACTATCAGGCAGGGTCCCTGATAGTTTACGGAGCATGACCGGGGAAACCGACCTCAGCCCGGCGCGACTGCGCCATGCCCGCTTCGCCATCGCCGGCGTCTTCTGCGCACACGGCGCGGTCACCGGCTCCTTCGCGACCCGCATCCCCTGGATCCAGGACCACGCGCAGCTCAGCGCGGGCACCCTGGGTCTGGCCCTCGCCTTCCCCGCCATCGGCGCCGCACTGACGATGCCGCTGGCCGGGCGGATCAACCACCGGCTGGGCGCGCGCACCGCCCTGCGGGTGCTGCTGGCCCTGTGGACCCTCGCCCTGATCCTGCCGAGCCTCGCGCCGAACCTGTGGACGCTCTGCTTCGTCCTCTTCGTCTACGGGGCCACCGCCGGCATGTCGGACGTGGCGATGAACGCGCTGGGCGTGGAGACCGAGAACCGGCTCGGGCGCTCGATCATGTCCTCGCTGCACGGCATGTGGAGCGTGGGCGCCCTGATCGGCTCCGCCGCCGGTACGGTCGCCGCGCACGCCGGTGCCGATGCCCGCCTGCACCACCTGGTCGCCGCGCTCGCCCTGACGCTGGCCGGGCTGGTCGCCGTACGGGGCGTCCTGGACCTGCGGACCGACACCGGCGGGGAGGAGGCTCCGCCGCACTTCGCGCTGCCGCCGAAGTCCGCGCTGTTCATCGGCGCGATCGGCTTCTGCGCGGTCTTCGCGGAGGGTGCGAGCCTGGACTGGTCCGCGGTGTACCTGCGGGACGTGCTGGGCACGGACGCCGGTCTGGCCGCCGCCTCGACCACCGCCTTCGCGCTGACGATGGCCCTCGCCCGGCTGGCCGGGGACAAGGTCGTGGACCGGTTCGGGGCCGTACGCACCGTCCGCGTGGGCGGCGTGCTGGCCACCGCGGGCGGGCTCCTCGTGGTCACCGTGCACCATCCGGCCGCCGCCCTCACCGGCTTCGGGCTGATCGGACTCGGCATCGCGGTGGTGGTCCCGCTGGCCTTCGCGGCGGCCGCGCGCAGCGGGCCGGCCCCGGCGCAGGCCATCGCCGGTGTCGCGACGATCACGTACACCTCGGGGCTGATCGCCCCGTCGGCGATCGGCGCGGTGGCCGACGCGACCTCGCTGGTGGTGTCGTTCGGGCTGGTCACGCTGCTGTCGTTCGCGCTGATCGCGGGGGCGACCGTACTGCGGCAGAAGCCGGTGGCGGCCGTGCCCTCGCCCGCCAACCGGGACGAACCTGCACCTATCCGGCCGTAATATGTCGCCTGGTCACCTGCGGCCTCGTAGCGTGACCACGCTCCCGGCGAACATCAGAGAACGAACGAAAAGCGGTGGAACATGGGCCTCGGCGTGCGCTGGACCCTGCACGGTGACGGGCGGACCCCCGCCCCCGGCGCAGTGGTGCGGCCGGACGAGCGGCTGTCGTGGCCGCGGACCGCCGGGCTGGGCGCCCAGCACGTCGTGGCGATGTTCGGGGCCAGCTTCGTGGCTCCGGTCCTCATGGGCCTGGACCCGAACCTCGCCATCATGATGTCCGGTGTCGCCACCGTCATCTTCCTGCTGGCGACCCGCGGCCGGGTCCCCTCCTACCTGGGCTGCTCGCTCTCCTTCGTCGGGGTCGCGGCGGCGATCCGGGCGGGCGGCGGGGACAGCGCGGTCGTCACGGGCGCCGTCTTCGTGGTCGGCGCGGCGCTGTTCCTCGCGGGACTGGCCGTCCAGCGGTTCGGGGCCCGGATCATCCACGCGGCGATGCCGCCGGTGGTGACGGGCGCGGTCGTGATGCTGATCGGCTTCAACCTGGCGCCCGTGACGGCCTCCACGTACTGGCCGCAGGACCAGTGGACGGCCCTGCTGACGATGCTGTTCACCGGGCTGGCCGTGGTCTGCCTGCGCGGGTTCTGGTCGCGGATCGCGATCTTCCTCGGCCTGATCTTCGGGTACGGCATCTCCTGGGTCTTCGACCTCGTCTTCGGCAAGATCCACTCGACGGTGGGCGGTCCCGAGGCCGTGGACCACTGGAGGCTCGACCTGTCGGGGGTCGGCAAGGCCGACTGGATCGGACTGCCGACCTTCCACGCGCCCGCCTTCGAGTGGTCGGCGATCCTGATCGCGCTGCCGGTGGTCATCGCGCTGATCGCGGAGAACGCCGGGCACATCAAGGCCGTCGGCGAGATGACCGGCGATCCGCTCGACGACAAGCTCGGCACGGCCATCGCCGCCGACGGCGCCGCCTCCATGCTGTCCACGGCCGTGGGCGGCCCGCCGAACACCACCTACTCCGAGAACATCGGCGTGATGGCCGCCACCCGCGTCTACTCCACGGCGGCCTACTGGGCGGCGGCCGGCTTCGCCCTCCTCTTCGGCCTGTGCCCGAAGTTCGGTGCGGTCGTGGCCGCGATCCCCGGCGGGGTGCTGGGCGGGATCACCGTGATCCTGTACGGCATGATCGGCCTGCTCGGCGCCCAGATCTGGATCAACGGCCGGGTGGACCTGCGCAATCCGCTGAACCTGGTGCCGGCCGCGGCGGGCATCATCATCGGCGTCGGCGGGGTCGAGCTGCACATCAGCGACAGCTTCGAGCTCGGCGGCATCGCGCTCGGCACCATCGTCGTGATCACCGGCTACCACGCCCTGCGGTACTTCGCCCCGGCCCACATGAAGCAGCAGGAACCGCTGCTGGACTCGGGAACCTCGGCGTACGACGACCCGGACGGGCCTGGGGCCCCGGCCGGTGACAAGCGGGGTTGACGGAGTTTCGCCCGAACCGGGGAAGCGTACGGCCAAGTTCCCCTGATCCCGGCCCGCGGCTGCGACGCTGCCTCCCATGGTCCCCATGGAAGCGGTGCTGGCGCGGATGCGCGCCCTGGACGAGCGGCTCCCCGAGCGGGACGGCGTCGCCGTCTTCAACCGGGTGTACCTCACGGTGACGCAGACCCTGCACGAGGGGATCGCGCACGGCGCGTTCCCCTCGCCCCGCCGGGCGGAGGCGCTCAGCGTCCGCTTCGCCGAGCGCTACCTGACGGCGGTCGAGGCCGACCGGGCCCCCGCGTGCTGGCGGCCGCTGCTGCAGTACCGCCGCCACCCCGGGATCCGGCCGCTCCAGCACGCCCTGGCCGGGATCAACGCGCACATCGGCCACGACCTGGCGCTGGCGGTCGTGGCCACCTGCCGCTCGCTCGGCTGCGAACCGGCCGCGCTCGAAGCGGACTTCGACCGGGTCGGCGACACCCTGGTCTCCCTGGAGGAGCACATCCGGGAGGACCTGATGCCGGGCCCGGACCTGCTGGAGATCGCGGACCCGCTCACCCATCTGCTCGGCGCCTGGAGCCTGGAGCGGGCCCGCGCGGGCGCCTGGGCCTCGGCGCGCCTGCTGTGGTCGCTGCGCCGCTCCCCCGACCTCGCGGAGGAGTTCACCGAGTCCCTCGACGCGGGCGTCGGCCTGGTGGGCCGCTGCCTGCTGACGCCCACGGGCTGAGGCCGACGGGCCGGCTCCGAAGAGACGGCCTAGCCTGGTGGCATGGCAACGGTGCGGGTCGGCGGGGTCGAGGTCGCCTACGCACGCGCGGGGCAGGGCCCGCCCCTGGTCCTCGTGCACGGAGCGGGCGTGGACGGCCGCATGTGGCAGCCGCAACTCGCCGACCTGGAAGACGAGTTCACCGTGGTGGCCTGGGACGAGCCGGGCGCCGGGCAGTCCTCCGACCTGCCGGCCGGCTTCGGCCTGGCGGACTTCGCGCACTGCCTCGCCGCCGTGATCGAGGCACTGCGGCTCGGCCCGGCCCACGTCGCCGGGCTCTCCTGGGGCGGGACGCTCGTACTGGAGCTGTACCGCCACCGTCCGGAGCTGGTCAGGACGCTGATCCTGGCCGACACCTACGCCGGGTGGAAGGGCTCGCTGCCGCCGGAGGAGGTGGCGGCCCGCGTCGAGGGGGCCGGGCGGATGCTCGCGGCGCCTCGGGAGCAGTTCGATCCGACCCTGCCCGGGCTGTTCGCGGGCGGGCCTCCCGCCGCGTTCGTGCCGTTGCTCGACGCCATGGCCCGCGACGTGCGGCCGGAGACCATGGGGGCGGAGCTGTTCATGATGGCCGAGGCAGACCAGCGCGACCTGCTGCCCGCGATCACCGTGCCGACCCTGCTCCTCTGGGGCGAGCTCGACGCCCGCTCGCCCTTGAGCGTCGCCCGTGCCTTCGAGGACGCGATCGCGCACGCCGAGCTCGTGGTGCTCCCCGGCGCGGGGCACGTCAGCAACCTGGAGGCTCCGGAGCCGTTCAACCAGGCCGTCCGCACGTTCTGCCGCGCCCACCCGTGAGCGGGACCCAGCACTAGGCTCGACCGCATGACCAGCTTCGCCACGCACCGGCTCCGCGTGCACGATGCCGCGCTGCCCGTCCACCGGCGGATGTCGGCCCTGCGCACCTGCCTGACCGAGTTCGCCCCGTACGGGCTCCGCGCGACCTTCCACCACCTGCGGGGCAGCGCGGGCATCCCCCGCGACCCGGCCCGGGACCCCGACTCGCTGGTGCGGGCGGTGGAGGAGCTCCAGGCCGCCCGGGAGGTGTGGGTACCGGGCATCCTGGCCTGGCAGGAGGCCCGGCGGATCCAGAAGCGGGCCGGGGTGCGCCTGCCGAAGCCGCCCGAACCACGGCCCTGGGTCTCGTGTCCGAACCTGGAGTTCCATCCGCTGGGCCCGCTGGCCGAGGTGATGCCCCGGATCCTGCGGGCCCGGGAGTACGCGGGTGCGGGGTGCGCGGTGTGCGGGGCCGACCGTTCCGTCCTGAGCTGGAGCGACGGCCACCGCGTGTACGCGCTGTGCGCGCACTGCGGGGTGGAGCGGGGCCCTTCCGCCCCGGAGACGGTCGACGACCCCCACCTCCGGATCGCCTGCGCCGCGCGCTGGCGGGCCGTATGGCGCGGCGACGCGGAGTGGGAGCGGCCGTACCCGCCCCGGGCATGAGGACGGGCCGCCCCCGCGCTCGCGCGCGCGGGGGCGGCCCGTGTCGGGGGCCGGGAGGGGTCAGTCCTCCGGGAGTTCGACCGGGGCTATCTCGTCGTAGACGTCGCCCGGGCCGGGGTTGGTGGAGTCCGTGGAGCCGCCGAGGTGGTGCATGACGCCCCAGACCGCGTTCAGCGCCGTCTGGACCGCGCCCTCCGCCCAGCCCGCCGTCCAGGAGATGTCGTCGCCCGCGAGGAAGATGCCGCGCTTGTCCTCGGGGAGGCGGTCCTGCATGAAGTGGGTGAACAGGCGGCGCTGGTAGCGGTAGTGGCCCGGCAGGTTGGCCTTGAACGCGCCCATGAAGTAGGGCTCGTTCTCCCAGGACACGGTCACCGGGTTGCCGATGATGTGGCGCCGGATGTCGACCTTCGGGTAGATCTCGCCGAGGGACTTCAGCATGACCTCCATCCGCTCGTTCGCGGACAGCGGCAGCCACTTCAGGCTGTCGTCGCACCAGGTGTAGGACAGGCAGATGACGGCCGGCTTGTCGGGGCCGTTGTCGAGGAGGTACGTGCCGCGGGTCATGCGGTCGGTCAGGGTCATCGACATGACGTCGCGGCCCGTCTCCTCGTCCTTGTCCAGCCAGAAGGGGCGGTCGACCGGGATGAAGAGCTTGCTGGACTCCATGTAGTGGGTGCGCTCGATCGCCGTCCAGTGGTCGATCGGGAAGAGCGTGTCGTCGCACGCGATCTTCGAGAGCAGCATCCAGGACTGGGCCGTGAAGATCGCGGCGCGGTACGTGCGGATGTCGCCCGAGGCGTCCGTCACCGTGATGCGGTTGCCCGCCGTGCGGTGCAGGCGGGTGACCGCCGGACGCGGGGTGCCCCCGTGCAGGGAGGAGAGGGAGGTGCCCTGCGCCCAGTGCACGATCTTCTCGGGCTCGCGGTCCCACATGCGCAGCGGGAGCTGCTGCGAGCCGCCCACGATGCCGCGGTGGTGGTCGTCGGCCTCGGTGTAGACGACGCGCAGGATCTCCAGGATGGAGTTCGGGAAGTCGGTGTCCCAGCCGCCCGTGCCGAAGCCGACCTGGCCGAAGATCTCGCGCTTGCGGAAGGACTTGAAGGCCTCGGACTTGCAGAGGAACCCGTAGAAGGTCTCGTCGTCGAGCTTCTCGACGAGCTTCGCCCAGATCTCCCGGATGCGCGGGACGTCCCGCTCGCGCATCGCGGTGTTCATGTCGGAGAAGTCGGCGCCCTCGTCCAGGCAGGCGTTCCACGCGGCGGACACGTCGCGGTAGACCTGCGGGAGGTCGGCGATGGTCTCGGCGTAGTGGGTCTCGCCCTTGAGGTCGACGACCGTCGAGGGGGTGGCCTCGGCGAGCGGGTTCGGGAAGGGCTCGGTGACCAGGCCGACGAGGTCGATGTAGTGCTGGAGGGCCGTGGAGGACGGCGGGAAGCGCATGGCGCCCATCTCCGCGGTCAGCTCCTCGGTGCCCGCGCCCTCGAAGCCGACGGTCCGCAGCCGGCCGCCGATCTGGTCGGCCTCGTAGACGACGGGCTTGAGGCCCATCTTCATCAGCTCGTAGGCGGAGATGATGCCGGACAGCCCGCCGCCGATGACGGCGACCTCGGTGCCGTGCTCGGTCGCCGGTATCTGGCCGAGGCCCGCCGGGTGCGCGAGGAAGTCGTCGTACGCGTAGGGGAAGTCCGGGCCGAACATCGTGATCGGCAGCTGTCCGTCGCTGTGCGGGACGGCGGTGGTGGGCACCGTGGACGTCATGGGGTACGACTCCTAGCGGGGTGGGGCAGGGGGGAAGGGCAGGCAGGGGGTACGGCGGCGGGCGGGGCCGCGCGCGGTCAGACGAGCGAGGCGTACAGCCCGGGGCGCCGGTCGCGCAGGTACGGGTTGGTCTCGCGCGAGACGCGCAGCAGCTCGGGGTCGGCCTCGCCGAACACCAGCTCCTCGCCGCGGCCCGCCCTGGTCCGGGTGGTCCCGTCGGGGCTCGCCAGGCAGCTGAGGCCGACGAACTCGAACTCGCCTTCCGGGCCGGTGCGGTTGACGTACGCGATGTACATCTGGTTCTCGAAGGCCCGTACGGGGACCAGCTGCTCGGCGACGAACTGGAACGGGTGCATCTGCGCGGTCGGCACCAGGAGGAGGTCGGTGCCGGCGAGCGCGTGCGCCCGGACGTTCTCCGGGAACTCCACGTCATAGCAGATCATGATGCCGATGCGGAGGCCGCCGAGGTCCGCCTGGACCACCGGGGTGTCGCCGGGGGTGAAGGCCGCCTGCTCGAAGCAGCCGAAGAGGTGGGTCTTGCGGTAGTTCGCGAGCCGCTCCCCGTCGGGGCCGAGGAGCTGCGCCGCGTTGAAGACGGCGTCGCCGTCCCGCTCCGGGTAGCCGTAGAGCACGGCCACCCCGTGGCGGCGGGCGATCTCGCCGATGGCGCGGGCGGACATGCCGTCGGCCGGTTCGGCGAGCCGGGCGATGTCCTCGATCTCCAGCGCGTAGCCGGTCAGGAACATCTCCGAGGTCACGAGGAGCCCGGCCCCCGCCTGTGCGGCGCGGGCCGCGGCCTCTTCAAGCGCCTTCAGGTTGTCGGCGGTGTCGCCGAGCCGTCCGGAACTCTGGAGGAGGGCGGTGCGCAGCGGGGGCATGGGCGTACCTCTGTGGCAGGAGGGGTGGGGGTCCTTAGACGGTACGTTCGCGCGTTCGACCGGGACAAGGCGTGACCGTTGCGCTCCGCGCATCGATTCGTTGCGCATTGACGGGAGGAGGCGGCGATTCGTTGCGCGGAGGCCGTACGAACGGTCCGAAAGGGCTTTTCCCGGGGTCTACGAGGGGGCCTACGGGGCCTGGCGGAAGGCCGGGTGCACGCTCAGCCTGCGCAGGTCTTCCAGGATGTCCGGAGCGTGGTTGGAGACCACCCGGCCGCTCCAGCCGTCGCAGAGGGCGGGGACCGTGAGCGTGCCGTCGTGGTCGTGCCCGGTGGCCTCGTAGGCGCGGCGGAGCGCGTCGTGCCCGGCGGGGTCGGCGCCGGGCCGCAGGACGGTCAGGGCCACGGTGTCCCGCAGGCCCAGGTCGGCGAAGGCGGCGGTGACGCCGAGGCAGCCGGGACAGTCGTCGGCGGCGACGTAGAGCCGGTACCGGTGCGGCTCCGGCGAGAAGCCGGTCCCGATCCGGCCCCGGAGGGCCTGGGGCGGACGGGGCCGGGCGGGGGCCGGGGCGGGGGCCGGAGTCGCGGCGGGCCTCTGGACGGGGGCCTGGACGCGGCTTTCGGCAGGCGTCTGGACATGGGTCTGGGGCATGGCTCTCCTCGGTCTGTGTGCGTGCGTACGCGCGTGCTCGGCGGCGGGGCCTCAGAGGGCCGGGGCCGTGGCACTGCAGACGCGGAGGAGATCTATGTGCAGCCGGCGGGTGAGCCAGGAGCGGCGCAGCGGGGTGGTGGCGGCGGAGGGAGCGGTGAGCTGGTCCACCGGGCCCCCCTTCCTGTCCGCGACCCCCATTAGGCTGGCGTTCGCAGTCTCATGGCACCGCCAGGGGCCGTCAAGACCGCGCGCAAGCATGTACGTGCCCGCAGCCCGGGCCCGTGGCCCGTGCCCGATGGAAGGAAGCTCCCGCCATGTCCCGCGAGTCCCGGCCCGGCGCAGTCCTCGACAATCCCGTCTGGGCCGCGCTGGGCGGCCCGCACCGGGGCTTCGCCGAGACCGGTCCCGCCGGCCTCGCCGCCCGGTACCCGGCGGGCGTATCGCCCTTCGCCGCGCTCGCCGACCCGGAGGATCCGCGGGCCTGGGCCGATCTGGCCGCGCTCGCCGGTCCCGGTCAGGAGGTCTGGGTGACCGGGCTGTCGCCGACCCCGCCCGCGGGCTGGGAGACCCTGATGTCGATACCGGGCGTGCAGCTGGACGGCAGCGCGGTCCGCGGCAAGGAGGAGCCGGAGGCGGTCCTGCTGGGGCCCGCCGATGTGCCGGAGATGCTGGAGCTGGTCGCGCTGACCCGGCCCGGCCCGTTCGGGGAGCGCACCGTCGAGCTGGGCACGTACCTCGGGATCCGCCGCGGCGGCCGGCTCGTCGCGATGGCGGGCGAGCGGATGCGGCCGCCGGGCTGGTCGGAGATCAGCGCCGTCTGCACGCACCCCGGTCACCGGGGCGAGGGGCTCGCCGGGCGGCTGATCCGCGCGGTCGCGGCCGCCGTGGAGGAGCGCGGGGACACCCCCTTCCTGCACGCCGCGGCGGAGAACACCGCGGCGGTGGGGCTCTACCTCTCGATGGGGTTCACCCTGCGCCGCGAGCCGTTCTTCGTCGGGCTTCGCACGCCCGACACGAAGGCTTAACACGGATTGACACTCCATCCGTTGTGGCCCGGTCCCTCCTGACCTAGCGTCGGGAGGGAGACCGGAGCACGAGGTGAAGGGGGTGGCCCGGCATGACCGTACGAACCGTACGCACCGCTGGTGAGGCCCGTACCCCGCGCCGCACCGTGCGGCTGCACTCCCGCGCGCACATCGACCTCCTGCGCGTCGCCGGCTCCCTCTGTCGTTCCTGATCAGCGCTCCGCGTTCCGCGATCCGTTCCGCGATCGTTCCGCCCTTCGCCGCGCCGCCCGATCAGGAGGCCGTTCCACCATGCCCGCGCACCCTTCTCCCTCCCCTTCCCTCTCTCCCTCCCCCGCGCTCCGCCTCGCCGTCGCCCTCGACGGTGCCGGCTGGCATCCCGCCGCCTGGCGCGAACCGGGGGCGGAGCCCGGCCTGCTGTTCACCGCCGGTTACTGGGCCGCGCTCGTCGCCGAGGCCGAGGCGGGGCTGCTGGACTTCGTCACCTTCGAGGACTCGCTGAGCCTGCAGTCCACCGATCCGGCCGGGCCCGACGGTCGCACCGACCTGGTGCGGGGCCGGCTCGACGCGGTGCTCGTCGCCGCCCGGGTGGCGCCGCTGAGCCGGTACATCGGGCTGGTGCCGAGCGTGGTGGCCACGCACACCGAGCCCTTCCACGTCTCCAAGGCGCTCGCCACCCTGGACTACGTGAGCCGCGGGCGCGCCGGGCTGCGCATCCAGATCTCCGAACGGCCGGACGAGGTACGCCACTTCGGGCGCCGTACGGAGCCCCTGGACCCGGCCGGGCTGTACGCGGAGGCCGCCGACCACGTCGAGGTGGTGCGCCGGCTCTGGGACAGCTGGGAGGACGACGCCGAGATCCGCGACGTGGCCACCGGCCGGTTCATCGACCGCTCCAAGCTGCACTACATCGACTTCGAGGGGCCCCGCTTCAGCGTGAAGGGCCCGTCCATCACCCCGCGGCCGCCCCAGGGTCTGCCGCCGGTCAGCGCGCTGGCCTCGGACGCCGCCGTGTACCCCTTCCTGGCCCGGTCGGCCGACATCGGCTACGTGACCGCCCGCGATGCCGCCGAGGTCCGCTCCGCCGTCTCCGCGCTCCCCGGCATCCCGCACCTGTTCGGCGAGCTGACCGTCTTCCTCGACGAGCAGCAGGCCACGGCGGAGCGGCGGCTCCAGCGGCTGGACGCCGCGCACGGGGCCGCGTACACGAGCGACGCCCGCGTCTTCGCGGGGACCCCGGCGGACCTCACCGACCTGCTGCTGGAGTGGCGGGGGGCCGGGCTGACCGGCTTCCGGCTGCGGCCGGGGGTGCTCGCCCACGACCTGCCGGCGATCACCCGCGGCCTGGTCCCGGAGCTCCAGCGGCGCGGGGTCTTCCGCCGGGTCTACGAGGCTTCCTCGCTCCGCGGCCTGCTGGGGCTGGCACGCCCCGCCAACCGGTACGCCGCACCCCCGGAGCCCTCCCCCACTACCGTCCCCGCCGCCTGATCCCCCGGAAGGACCGACAGCACCCATGAGCAAGCCGCTCAAGCAGATCCATCTCGCGGCGCACTTCCCCGGGGTCAACAGCACCACCGTGTGGAGCGACCCGGCCGCCGGGAGCCAGATCGACTTCGATTCCTTCGTCCACTTCGCGCGGACCGCCGAGCGCGCGAAGTTCGACTTCCTCTTCCTCGCCGAGGGCCTGCGCCTGCGCGAACAGGGCGGTGAGATCTACGACCTGGACGTGGTGGGCCGCCCGGACACCTTCACGGTGCTGGCGGCGCTCGCCGCCGTCACCGAACACCTCGGACTGACCGGCACCATCAACTCCACCTTCAACGAACCGTACGAGGTGGCCCGCCAGTTCGCCTCCCTCGACCATCTCTCGGGCGGCCGCGCCGCCTGGAACGTGGTCACCTCCTGGGACGCCTTCACCGGGGAGAACTTCCGGCGCGGCGGCTTCCTGCCGCGCGAGGAACGCTACGAGCGGGCACGGGAGTTCCTGGACACCGCCCACGAGCTCTTCGACGCGTGGGACGGCGGCGAGATCCTCGCCGACCCGGTCTCCGGGGAGTTCCTGCGGGACGCGGGCCCCGGCGCCTTCGCCCACCGGGGGAAGCAGTTCGACATCGCCGGGCACTTCAACGTGCCGCGCGGCCCCCAGGGCCGGCCGGTGATCTTCCAGGCGGGCGATTCGGACGAGGGCCGGGAGTTCGCGGCGGCCTCCGCGGACGCCATCTTCGGGCGGTACCGGACGCTGGAGGAGGGCCGGGCCTTCTACGCGGACGTCAAGGGGCGCCTCGGCCGCTACGGGCGCACCCCCAACGAGCTGAAGATCCTGCCCGCGGCCTCCTTCGTGCTCGGCGACACCGACGCCGAGGCCCGGGAGCTGGCCCACGAGGTGCGGCTCCAGCAGGTCAGCGGGGCGACCGCGATCAAGCACCTGGAGCACGTCTGGAACCGGGACCTCTCCGACCACGACCCGGACGGGCCGCTGCCGACCGTCGATCCGGAGCCCGGCGAGAACACCATCGCGCTGGGACGGGCGAGCGTGCGCATGCACCGCGACCCGCTGGCCGTGGCCCGGGAGTGGCGGGAGCTGGCCGCCGCCCGGAACCTGTCGATCCGGGAGCTGGTGATCGAGACGACCGCCCGGCAGTCCTTCGTCGGCTCGCCCCTCACCGTCGCCCAGGCCATCGACGCCCTGGTCCAGGCGGACGCGGCCGACGGGTTCATCCTGGTCCCGCACCTCACCCCCGGCGGGCTCGACGCCTTCGCGGACACCGTCGTCCCGCTGCTCCAGGAGCGCGGGGTCTTCCGCCGCGAGTACGGGGGCCCGACGCTGCGCGACCACCTCGGCCTGGCCGCGCCCCGCGCGCTCGCCCCGGCCCGCGGCTGACGCGGGGCCCGTACGAGCGCGGCCCCGCGTCCGGAGCCCGTCACACACCACAAGCAAGAAGGGGGCACACCATGCCCGGAATCCCGCTCGGGGTCCTCGACCTCGTCCCGATACCGTCCGGCTCCGCGGCGGCCGAGGCCCTGCGCGGCAGCGTCGACCTGGCCCGGCAGGCCGAGCGGTTCGGGTACACCCGCTACTGGTTCGCCGAGCACCACCTCAATCCGGGGGTGGCGGGGACCTCGCCCGCCGTCGTGCTGGCGCTGACCGCCTCGGCCACCTCCACGATCCGGATCGGCTCGGGGGCGGTCCAGCTCGGGCACCGCACCGCCTTGTCCACGGTCGAGGAGTTCGGGCTGCTGGACGCGGTGCACCCGGGGCGGATCGACCTCGGTCTGGGCCGCTCGGCGGGCGGTCCGCCGCCGCGCCGCACCGAGGCCGGGCCGCCGGTGGCGTACACCACGGGGAACGGGCTGCGCATCCCGAAGCCGTTCTCCTTCGCCCACCTGCGCGATCACCCGCGGGTGGCGCTCCAGCACCGGCTGCTGCAGCTTCCGGGAGCGACGCCGCAGGAGTACTCCGAGCAAGTGGACGACGTACTGGCCCTGTTGCGCGGGGAGTACCGCTCGCCGGAGGGGGTGGAGGGGCACGCCGTGCCCGGGGAGGGCGCCGGGGTGCAGGTGTGGATCCTGGGCAGCAGCGCGGGGGTGAGCGCCGAGACGGCCGGGGCCAACGGGCTGCGGTTCACGGCGAACTACCACGTGAGCCCGGCGAGCGTACTGGAAGCGGTCGGGGCCTACCGGGCGGCCTTCAAGCCCTCGGCGGAGCCGGGCGGGCTGGACCGGCCGTACCTGAGCGTGTCCGCCGACGTGGTGGTGGCTCCGGACGACGAGGAGGCCCGGGAGCTGGCCACCGGGTACGCGCCCTGGGTGCACAGCATCCGCAGCGGTGAGGGCGCGATCCCCTTCCCGTCGCCGGACGAGGCCCGTGCACTGACCCGGGACTGGTCGGCGGCCGACCACGAGCTGGTCGCGGACCGGGTGGAGACCCAGTTCGCCGGTTCGCCGGCCACCGTCGCCGACCAGCTGGAACGGCTGCGGGACGCGACGGGCGCGGACGAGCTGCTGATCACCACGATCACGCACGCGCACGCCGACCGGGTGCGCTCGTACCGGCTGCTGGCCGCGGAGTGGGCGCGGCGGGGGTGAGGTCCCGGATATTCCGGCGTCCCGGCTCCCGGCTCCCGGCCTCCCGGCTTTCGCCCCGGGCCCGGGAAGAGGATCGTGGGAGGTGAGGTGAGTCCACCAGCGCCTGCCATCCAGGGAGGTACGTCATGCGCAAGGTTCTGGACTGCAGGGAGTACCCGAGCGAACTGAACTGCACCCTCACCATCGCGGGCGAGGAGGAGGAACTGCTCCGCGCCGCCGTGCAGCACGCCACCGACGTGCACAGCCACACCGACACCCCGGAGTTCCGCGAGCAGCTGCGCGGCCTGATGAAGGACGAGGTCCCGCAGCACGCCTAGGCGGGTGCGCCCGAGGTGAAGCGGCGCAGCAGCGGGGAGAGGACGAGGACGGACTTGGTGCGCTCCACGAAGGGCTCGCCGGCGATCCGCTCCAGGACCCGCTCGAAGTGCCGCATGTCGGAGGCGAAGATCTGGACGAGGGCGTCCGCGTCGCCGGTGACGGTCGACGCGGACACCACCTCGGGGTAGCGCTCCAGCCCCCGCCGGATGTCGTCCGGCGAGGTGTTGTGGCGGCAGTACATCTCGATGAAGCCCTCGGTCTCCCAGCCCATCGAGGCGGGGTCCACGCGGACCGTGAAGCCGGTGATGGCTCCTTCGGCGCGCAGCCGGTCCACCCGCCGTTTGACGGCGGGGGCCGAGAGTCCCACCTCGGAGCCGATGTCCGCGAAGGAGCGGCGGGCGTCCTTGGCGAGGGCGTGCACGATGCGTTCGTCGAGATCGTTCAGTCGCACTGCGCGTGGATCACTTCTCTGCTGCGGCCGGTTCTACGACGGCCAGACGGGAGCGGCGGATGCCGTACAGGAAGTAGATCACGAGCCCGACGACCATCCAGCCACCGAAAACGATCCAGGTCGCGGTGTCCAGGCTGAGCATCATGTAGCCGCAGGCCAGCAGGCCGAGGATCGGGGTGATGGGGAACAGCGCCACCTTGAAGGTGCGCGGCATGTCCGGGCGGGTCTTGCGCAGGATCACGACGGCGACGTTGACCAGGCCGAAGGCGAAGAGGGTGCCGATGCTGGTGGCGTCGGCGAGCTTGCCGAGCGGGATGAAGGCGGCGAGCGTTCCGCAGAAGAGGGAGACGATCACCACGTTGGCGCGAGGGGCGCCGGTCTTCCCGTCGACCTTGGCGAAGACCTTGGGCACGAGGCCGTCGCGGGACATGGCGAAGAGGATGCGGGTCTGGCCGTAGAGGACGGCGAAGACCACGGAGGCGATGGCGACGACGGCGCCCGCGGCGAGGACGACGCCCCAGAAGGTGTGCCCGGAGACGTCGGTCATGATCTGCGCGAGCGCAGCCTCGGTGCCCTCGAAGTCCTGCCACGGCATGGCGCCGACGGCGACGAAGGCGACGAGCACGTAGAGCACGGTCACGATCAGCAGCGAGAGCATGATCGCGCGCGGCAGGTCTCGCTTGGGGTTCTTGGCCTCTTCACCGGCGGTGGAGGCGGCGTCGAAGCCGATGTACGAGAAGAAGAGCGTGGCGGCGCCGGCGCTGATGCCGGTGATGCCGAGCGGGGCGAGCGGGGCGTAGTTGCCGGCCTTGATGCCCATGAAGCCGATGCCGATGAAGAGCAGCAGGGTGACGATCTTCACCGCGACCATGATCGAGTTGATCCGGGCGCTCTCCTTGGCGCCGCGCATCAGGAAGACCATGGCGAGCAGGACGACGACCAGGGCCGGCAGGTTGATGAACCCGCCTTCGCCCAGCGGCGCCGAGACGCCCTCCGGGATGGTGACCCCTATCGTGCCGTCGAGGAGCTCGTTGAGGTACTCGCCCCAGCCGACGGCGACCGCCGCGACGGAGACCCCGTACTCCAGGACCAGGCACCAGCCGCAGACCCAGGCGACGAGCTCACCCATGGTGGCGTAGGAGTACGAGTACGAGGATCCGGAGACCGGCACCGATCCGGCCAGCTCCGCGTAGGAGAGGGCCGAGAAGAGGGCGGTCAGGCCCGCGATGATGAAGGAGATCGTGACGGCGGGGCCGGCCTTGGGGGCCGCGGTGCCCAGTACGACGAAGATGCCGGTGCCGAGCGTCGCGCCGATGCTGATCATCGTCAGCTGCCACATGGTGAGCGAGCGGCGCAGGGAGCCGCCTTCGCCCTTGCCGCCCTCGGCGACCAGCTGTTCCACCGGCTTGCGGCGCAGCAGCGGGTGGGCGGGCTTGCGCGGCGCCTCGGGGGCGGGGGCGAGCGGGGGCGCCTGGCCGTGGTCGAGCACGAGGGGACTCCTTTGTCACTGCGGGTGGGGTTGTCAGGCGTCGACCGCAGCGGTCCGGAGCAGGAGCAGGCCGGGAAGGGCCTGGGCATGGGGGACCGCCGAGCAGGCGGTCCACGCCACTCCACGTACAGCGAGTGAGCCTACGAGCTGAGTGATACCGCCCGTAATGCACCATCCTTGCACATTGGCGACTGATCGTTGCGCGGATCTGTCCTGGATGGTCCTTTGTTGCGCGGGGATGATCGATCAGTGCGCGGCCTATCCCGGGCCCCCGTTCTTGACACTTCGTCAGATCTGGCGCAGCGTGCCGCCATGGACCTGGACGTGCTCTACGAGATCGACGTGCCGCGGCCCTGGCGGGGAGCCCACCCGCACGGCCAGCGGGCCGCGGAGCAGCGCGCCTACCGGGAGGCGGTGGAACAGATCCGGCTCGCCGACCGGATGGGATTCCGCACCGTCTGGGCGGTCGAGCACCACTTCCGCGAGGGCCGCTCGCACTGCCCGGCCCCCGAGGTCCTCCTCGGGCACCTGGCCGGTCTCACCGAGCGGATCCGGCTGGGCTTCGGCGTCACCCTGACCCCCTTCGCCTTCACCCCGCCGCAGCGCATCGCGGAGAAGGTCGCCACCGTCGACGTGCTCTCCGGCGGCCGGGTGGAATGGGGCACCGGCCGCTCCACGCCCATGGAGCAGGCGGCCTTCGGGGTGGACCGGGAGAAGTCCCGCGAGGACTGGCGCGAGGCCATCGAAATCGTGACCGGAATGTGGCGCGAGGAGTACTTCGCGTACGAATCGGAACGCTTCAGCTTCCCGCGCCGCATGGTCACCCCCAAGCCCGTGCAGGACCCGCACCCGCCCGCCTGGATGGCGGCCACCTCCCCCGGCTCCGCAGAGGTGGCGGGCGGGCACGGCCTCGGACTGCTCTCCTTCTCGATCATGCAGCCGCTGGAGGCGATGGCCGCCCAGGTCGCCGCCTACCGGGCCGCGGCCGCCGCCCCGCGCCCGCTCACCGACGTCACCACGGACCGGGTCGCCGCCTACACCCTGGTCCACGCCACCGCGCCGCGCACCGAGCCGGGCCCCCGGGTCTGGGAGTCGGTCGCCTGGTGGTACTCCAACCTGGCGCAGTTCACCCTGGACTGGGAGCTGCCCCACCTGAGCCCCGAGGAGCGGGAGCGGACCTTCCCGCTGCTCACGCCGATCCTCGAAGGGAACGTGCCCGTACGGGAGTTCAGCGACGGGGACATGATCCTCATCGGGGACGCGGAGACGATCGTCGCCAAGGCCAAGCGGTACGCGGACCTCGGCGTCGACCAGCTCATCTGCTACGTCCAGTGGGGCTACCTGGAGCACCGGGAGATCCTGCGCACCCTGGAGATCCTGGGCAAGGAAGTCATCCCGGAGCTGGCCCGCTACACGCCCCGCAGGGCCTCGGCGTGAGCGGCGGCCCTGCGTCCGGCGGTGGCCCCTCGTCCGGTGGCGGCCCGGACTCCGGCCCCGACACCTCCCCCGTCCCCGACTACGCCGCCCTGCACCGCCTCGACGCCCGGGCCCTCGTCCTGCTCGGCGCCGGCAACGGCATCGGCCGCCAGACCGCGCACGCGCTGGCCGCCGGCGGTGCCCGCGTGCTGTGCGTGGACGTGGACGAGGAGCGGGCCCGCGCGGTCGCGGCCGAGACCGGGGGCGTCCCGTACGCCGCCGACGTCACGCGCCGCGAGGCCGTACGGGAGCTCTTCGCCGCGGCGCCGGACCTGCTCGGCGGCCGCCCGGTCGGCGGGGTCGTCGACATCGTCGGCATGGCCCGGTACGCCCCGCTGCCCGAGCTGGACGACCCCGGCTGGGACTGGCACTTCGACCTGGTGCTGCGGCACGCCTGGCTGGCCGTCCAGTACGGCGGCGAGGCCGTCGCCGCGGCCGGCGGCGGCCCCCTGGTCTTCGTCGCCTCCGTCTCCGGACTCACCGCGGCCCCGCTGCACGCCGCCTACGGGGCTGCGAAGGCCGGCCTGATGTCCCTGGTGCGCTCGGCGGCGGTGGAGCTGGGCCCGCGCGGGGTACGGGTCAACGCGGTGGCGCCGGGAGTGGTGTGGACCCCGCGGGTCGCCGCCCTGCTGGGTCCGGAGGGGCGGCGGCTCAACGCGGAGAACGCGCCGCTCGGCCGGGTCGCGGAACCCCGGGACATCGCGGCCGCGTTGTACTTCCTGGCTTCGCCGCAGTCCTCGTACATCACGGGCCAGACGCTGGTGGTGGACGGCGGCGTCGGCGTGAAGTTCCCCTACCCGACGGTCGGAGGCGCACGATGAGCACACGCGAAGCCGGGCCGGACACGGGCGCGCCCGCCGGCATGCCCGCCGGTACGCCCGCCGGCGCGGAGGCCGGCCCGTGGCTGGAGCCGGGGCCCTTCCTGCGCGGTGTGGCCTGGCTGGACGGGGGCCGCCCCGTGCGGGCCGACCCCGCGGACACCATGCGGCTGCCCTGGGACACCGGCGAGCGGGCCACCCTGCCCATCGGGGTGCGCCTGGAGTTCACCGCGCCCGGGGCCCGGGCGGTGGAGATCCACTACCGGGCGACCGTGCCCGGCCCCACCGACGCGCTGCGCGACCTCGCCCACGGGTTCGCCCTGTGGGACCGGCACGGGGTGGTCACCGAGCTGTACACGGAGCCCGCCGCCGAGGCCGTCGTACGCCTCGAACTGCCGGGCGGATCCGGCCCGTTCACCATCCACCCGCCCGAGACCCAGTCCCCGCTGATCCTCGGACTGCGCGGGATCGGCGGCCCGGTCTCCCCGGCGCCGCCGACCACCCGCTGGGTGGTGCACGGAGACTCCATCACCGAGGGCTGGTGGTCCACCCGGCCCGCGCACGGCTGGCCCGCGGTGGCCGGGCGGGCCCTCGGCTGGGACACCGTCAACCTCGGCTACGCGGGCGCCGCGCGCGGGGAGCTGGCCTGCGCCGAGCAGCTCGCCGGACTCCCCGCCGATGTCCTCACCCTCGCCTTCGGCACCAACTGCTGGTCCCGCGTGCCCTTTTCGGCCCCCCTGCTGTACGAGACCACCCGCGCGTTCCTCGAACTGGTCCGCCAGGGCCACCCCCGGACCCCGCTGCTCCTCCTCTC
Source organism: Streptomyces sp. TBY4 (assembly GCF_024213195.1). Lineage (GTDB taxonomy): Bacteria > Actinomycetota > Actinomycetes > Streptomycetales > Streptomycetaceae > Streptomyces. Next base: position 90,418 of record NZ_JANAVF010000021.1, read on the forward strand.
CCCCGTGCTGCGCCCCGACGCGGAGCGCACCCCGAACAAGCTGGGAGCCACCCTGGGCGCCCTGCGCGACGCGATGGAGCGTGCCGTCCGGGAGCGGATCGCCGCCGGGGACGAGCGGCTGGTGCTGCTGCCGGGGCGGGAGGTGCTGGGCCCCGAGCACCTGGCGGACGGCCTGCACCCCAACGACGCCGGACACCGCACGCTCGGCCTCGCTGTGGCCACGGCCATGAGGCGGGCCGGGTTCGACCTGGGGTGAGTGAAACAGCCCACATCGGAGGAATTGAACAGATCGGCTCCGACGAGGCGTGTCCTGCGCAGAGTTGCCGCCGCTCCACTCCGCTCGGACGGAGGGGCGCGGCGGCGCAGGCAGGGACACACACGTGGGAGAGATCAAGATGGGCATCAAGCGCGGAACCACCCTGGCGGCCGTGGCGGTCGCCGTCGTCTTCACCGCGACCGCGTGCGGCGGGAGCGACCCGGCGGGCGACGCCGCCAAGCCGGCCGGAGCGGTCGCCGCTCCCTCCCAGGCCCCCTCCTCGGGCTCCCCGGGCTCCTCGGGCGACGGCTACGGCTCCGACGCCTCCGCGGCCGGCGCCGCCGAGGCCGGGCCCACCGGCCAACTGGCCGTCACTCAGGACGAGAAGCTCGGCTCCGTCCTCACCGACAGTGCGGGCTTCACCCTCTACCGCTTCGACAAGGACACCGCGAAGCCGTCCAAGTCCAGCTGCGACGGGGACTGCGCGAAGACCTGGCCGGTGGTCGCGGCCGGCGACGCCACCGCCGCGGCGGGCATGGACCCGGCGCTGCTGGGCGAGGTGGTCCGTACCGACGGCAGCAAGCAGCTGACGGTGGCGGGCTGGCCCGTGTACCGGTTCAGCAAGGACACCAAGGCGGGCGACACCAACGGGCAGGGCGTCGGCGGCACCTGGTTCGCGGCCGCCCCCGACGGTAAGAAGGCGGCGAAGGCCGCTCCCCCGGCGGCCGGCGCGGGCCAGCCCTCCGGCGCGCTGACGGTGGCCAAGGACCCGAAGCTCGGGGACCACATCGTCGACGGCAACGGGATGACGGTCTACCGGTTCAAGCCCGACACGGCGTGGCCCATGGTCTCCAAGTGCGAGGGCGACTGCGTGGCCAAGTGGCCGGTCGTACCGCCGGTGGACCAGGCGAACACCAAGGGGATCGTCCAGAAGAACTACCTGGTGCTCGACCGCCCCGACGGCAAGAAGCAGCAGACGGTGGACTGCTGGCCCGTCTACACCTTCACCGGCGACAAGAAGCCCGGCGACATCAACGGGCAGGGCGTCGGCGGCACCTGGTACCCGGTCGCCCCCAACGGCAAGCTCATCACCGCCCAGTAGCCCGCCGCGCCACCCCTCACCCCGGCCACCGGACCGCGCGGCCCCCGCCTCCCCTCCCCCCGGGGCGGGGGCCGCGCACCGTTCCGCCCCGGCCGGGCGGAATCTAGACTCCGCATCATGCTGCGCGTACTGGCCGTCGACGACGAGAAGCCCCTGCTCGAGGAGCTCCTCTACCTGCTGCGCTCGGACCCGCGGGTGCTCAGCGCCGAGGGCGCCTGCGACGCCACCGAGGCGCTGCGCCGGATCACCCGGGCGCTGGAGAGCGGCCCGGGCGGGGCCGACGGCATCGACGTGGTCTTCCTCGACATCCACATGGCGGGTCTGACCGGGCTGGACATCGCCCGGCTGCTGGCCGGGTTCGCACGGCCCCCGCTGATCGTGTTCGTCACCGCGCACGAGGGCTTCGCCGTGCAGGCCTTCGACCTCAAGGCCGTGGACTACGTGCTCAAGCCGGTCCGGCCGGAGCGGCTGGCCGAGGCCGTGCGGCGGGCCTGCGCGCAGTCCGGCCTGTCCGGGGAGCAGCCCGCGCCGGTCGCCCCCGGGGGCGTGGCGGCCGTACCCGCGGCCCGCGCCGCCGCCCCCGCAAGCCCCGGGGCCCCGGCCACGGGGCTCCCGGCGGCCGTCGCGACCGGGGCCGGCACGGACCGGGTCACCGATCGCGGCCCCGACCAGATAGCCGTCGAACTCGGCGGCGTCACCCGCTTCGTGGCCATCGCGGACATCGCGTACGTGGAGGCCCAGGGCGACTACGCCCGGCTCCACACCGACGAGGGCACCAGCCATCTGGTCCGGATCCCGCTGGCCACGCTGGAGGAGCGGTGGGCGGCCCGCGGGTTCGTCCGCATCCACCGGCGCCACCTGGTGGCCCTGGCCCGCATCGACGAACTGCGCCTGGACTCCGGCACCACGACGGTCCGCGTCGGATCGGCCGAACTCCAGGTGAGCCGCCGCCACACCCGGGAACTGCGGGACCTGCTGATGCGCCAGGCCATGGGCTGAACCGCCCGGGATCCGGGGCGCAGCCCCGAGCGGGTCCGGGGCGCAGCCCCAAGGGGGTCCGGGGCGCAGCCCCGAGCGGGTCCGGGGCGCAGCCCCAAGGGGGTCCGGGGCGCAGCCCCGGTTTCGGGAAGGGGCGGGGTGGGGGAACGGCCCCGCAGGGACCCGGCGCCGGCCCGCGGAGGCCCGGACGAAGCGGCCCCGGCGGGTCGCGCCTACCGTCCGGCGCGGCAACGCACCGTTCACCGTGCGGCGAGGCGCGTACGGCGATCCGCCCGCGCCATCGGCCGCAGCGGCGTCCGCGACGCCCGCCCGGCCGGAGCCCCACGCGTATCGTGGATCTTCCGCCACGGAAGGAAGCGATGTCCGAAATCCAGGCGCTGCTCGACGCGTTGACCGGACTGCCCCGCACCCGGCCGGCCGGCCCCGCCGAGGCCGAGGCGCTGCTCGCCCGCCTGCGGAGCGCGGCCGCGCGCTGGGCCGACGTACTGGACGAGGCCCGCGAGGGCGTGCACGGACAGCTGCCGCCCCGGGCCGGGGCCGCCCTGACGCTGGCCTTCCGGCGCGCCGAGGAATCGTACGTGGAGCTGGAGATCGCGCTGCGGGACTGCGCGGAGCACCGCGATCCCGCCCGCTGAGCCATATCCGGCCTGACCTGCGGGAGGGCCTGTTGCCCGGTCCGGGGGCGTGCGTAGACTCCCCGGACCCCGACACACGACCGGGATCCGGCACGCGACCGGCATCCGGCGCGCGACCGGGACCCGCCACCCGCGCAGGGCCGCGCCCGCGCCCGCGCCGCAGCCGAAGGACCCGCCGGTGAACCAGACGTACGCGCTGACCGCGGTCACCGTCGTCGTCCTGGTCACCCTGCTCGTCGGCGCGCTGGGCCTGCGGATCTCCCGGACCACCTCGGACTTCTACGTGGCTTCGCGCACGGTCGGCCCGCGCCTCAACGCGGCGGCGATCGGCGGCGAGTACCTCTCGGCGGCCTCCTTCCTCGGCGTGGCCGGGCTGGTGCTGCTCCAGGGGCCGCAGATGCTCTGGTACCCGGTGGGCTACACCGCCGGGTACCTGGTGCTGCTGGTGCTGGTCGCGGCACCGCTGCGCCGCTCGGGGGCGTACACCCTGCCCGATTTCGCCGAGGCCCGGCTCGAATCGCAGGCGGTGCGCCGGATCGCGGTGCTGTTCGTGCTCGGCGTCGGCTGGCTGTACCTGCTGCCGCAGCTCCAGGGCGCGGGGCTGACCCTGGAGATCCTGACCGGGGCCCCGCACTGGGTGGGCGGGGTGGTCGTCGCCTGCGTGGTGACGGCGGCGGTGGCGGCCGGCGGGATGCGGTCCATCACCTTCGTGCAGGCCTTCCAGTACTGGCTGAAGCTCACCGCCCTGCTGGTGCCCGCGTTCTTCCTGCTCGCGGCCTGGGCGGGGGACGGCGCCCCGCGCGCCTCCTTCGACGCCCCGGCGGTGTTCCGCGAGCACACCGCCGTCACCCTGGCCGAGGACGTACGGCTCTCCCTGGACGCGCCGCTGACGGTGACGGTGACCGGCCAGGTGGACGGGCAGGCGTACGCGGGGCAGTCCGTGACCCTCGGCGCCGGGCAGCATTCCGTACGGGCGCACGCACGGCTGGAGTTCGCCCCGCACACCGCGGTGCCGCAGAGCCGGGCGGAGGCCCGGCCCGGGGTGTCGAGCTGGTCGGAGCCGCTGTCCGGGGACCGGCCCGAGCTGCGGCTGTACGCGACGTACGGGCTGATCCTGGCCACCTTCCTCGGGACCATGGGGCTGCCGCACGTCGCGGTGCGCTTCTACACGAGCCCGAACGGGCGGGCGGCGCGGCGCACCACGCTGGTGGTCCTCGGCCTGGTCGGCTCCTTCTACCTGCTGCCGCCGGTGTACGGGGCGCTGGGCCGGATCTACGCCCCGGAGCTGGCCCTGACCGGGGAGGCGGACGCGGCGGTGCTGGTGCTGCCGGCCCGGCTGGTGGGCGGGCTCGCCGGGGAACTGCTGGGGGCGCTGCTGGCGGGCGGCGCGTTCGCGGCGTTCCTGTCCACGGCCTCGGGGCTGACGATGGCGGTGGCGGGCGTGCTGCACCAGGACGTGCTGCCCGCGCGCGGGGTACGGAGCTTCCGGGCCGCGGTGCTGGTGGCGATCCTGGTGCCGCTGGCCGGGAGCGCGGCGGTGACGGAGGTGCCGGTGGCGGACGCGGTGGGGCTGGCCTTCGCGGTGTCGGCGTCCTCGTTCTGTCCGCTGCTGGTGCTGGGGATCTGGTGGCGCGGACTGACGCCGCCGGGGGCGGTGGCCGGGCTGGTCACGGGAGGCGGGGCGGCGCTGAGCGCGGTGCTGGCGACGCGGGCCGGGCTGGCACCGGCGGGCTGGGCGAACACGCTGCTGGCGTGGCCGGCGGTGTGGTCGGTCCCGCTGGGCTTCCTGACCATGGTGGCGGTGTCCCTGGGCACGCGCGGGCGGATCCCGCCGGGCACGGCGGCGACGTTGGCCCGGCTCCACCTCCCGGAGGCGGTGTCGGACCCGGCTCCGGCGGCCCCCGGAGCACCGCTCTCGACGAAGGGCGGCACACCATGACCGGAGCACTGCTCTCGGTGCTGGCAGCGGTCGGCGGGGCGCTGCTGCTCGGCGTCGGGTGGGCCGGAGGCCGGTGGCAGGCCCGGCGGGGCGAGCGGGCCCTCGGGCTCGACCTCGGCACCCCCGTCGAGCGGGCCACCTTCCACACCCTGCACACCGCCTCCCTCGCCGCTCCCCCGCTGCGCGCCGGTCTCACCGAGGACGCCGCCCGCAAGGCGGCCCGGCGCCTGCGCTCCCTCCTCGGCACCGAGGCCCTGTGCCTGACCGACCGCGAACGCGTCCTCGCCTGGGACGGCCCGGGCGCCGACCACCACGAGCGCCGTGCGATGGCCCGGGTCGCGGTGATGCTGGACTCGGGGCGCAGCCAGAGCGTGCGCACCGAGTGCGAGCGGCCCGACTGCCCCCTCAAGTGGGCCGTGGTCGCCCCGCTGACCGGCGAGGACGGGATGCTGGGCGCGCTGGTGGCCTACGGGTCGCGGGAGTCCGCGGTCCTGGTGCGGGCCGCCACCGAGGTCGCCCGCTGGGTGTCCGTACAGCTGGAGCTGTCCGAGCTGGACCGTTCGCGGACCCGGCTGATGGAGGCCGAGATCAAGGCGCTGCGCGCCCAGATCTCCCCGCACTTCATCTTCAACTCCCTGGCGGCGATCGCCTCGTTCGTGCGCACCGATCCGGAGCGGGCCCGGGACCTGCTGCTGGAGTTCGCGGACTTCACCCGCTACTCCTTCCGGCGGCACGGGGAGTTCACCACGCTGGCGGAGGAGTTGCGGTCCATCGAGCAGTATCTGGCGCTGGCCGGGGCCCGGTTCGGGGAGCGGCTCAAGCTGACCCTGCAGGTGGCGCCCGAGGTGCTGCCGGTGGCTCTGCCCTTCCTGTGTCTGCAGCCGCTGGTGGAGAACGCGGTCAAGCACGGGCTGGAGGACTCCACCGAGGAGTGCCGGATCACCATCGCGGCCCGGGACGCCGGCGCGGAGGCGCTGATCACCATCGAGGACAACGGCGTCGGGATGGATCCGTCCCTGCTGCGCCGGATCCTGGCCGGGGAACAGCCGGGATCCTCCTCGGGCATCGGGCTGCCCAATGTGGACGAGCGGCTGCGCCAGGTCTACGGGGACGGCCACGGGCTCGTCATCGAGACGGGTGTCGGCGCGGGCATGAAGATCTCGGTGCGGATTCCCAAATACCGGGCGGGGGTGCACAGTTCGGCCCCACCTGGCCGAATTCCCCGGCGCTGACCGGCCCGCGGGCTGCCATCCTGGAGGGGGCGCGGACGACCGGAGGGATCGCCGACGTGCGGGTCGGGCGGGAACAGTACCGCGACGAGTGCCGTGACGCGTTGCGGACATGGGTACGGGCGGGCGCGGAGGGCGGCGGAGCCTGCCTGCTGGTGGAGGGGGAGCCGGGTGCGGGCCGCACCTCCTTCCTGCGCGGGGCGGTGGCCGACGCGGCCGCGCTCGGCTGCGGGGTGCGGTACGGGGCCGCCGAGACGCTGGGCACCGGACTTCCGCTGCGCGCCGCGCTGGACTGCCTGCATCCGGCCGGCCCGGGGCGGGCCCGGGCCCTGGCGCTGCTCCGGGAGGCCTCCCGGTCGGCCGAACCCGGCGGGGCGCTGCTGGCCGCCGTGGACCTGCTGGCGGCCGATGTGGAGGAGTGGTGCGCCCGGCGGCCGCTGCTGCTGGCCCTGGACGACCTCCAGTGGGCGGATCCGGCCTCCCTGCTGCTGTGGCGCCATCTCGCGCGGGCGGCGCGGCGGCTGCCGCTGATGCTGCTGACGGCCCGACGGCGGCTGCCCCGGCGGGCCGGGGTGGAGGAGCTGTGCGCCTCCCTGGGCGGCGGGCCGGGCGGGCGGACGCTCCGGCTGGAGCCGCTGACGGGGGCGGAGTCGGCCGCGCTGGTCCGGGAGGTCCTGGGCGCGCCGCCCGGCCCCCGGCTGCGGGAGGCCGCCGGGCACGCGGGCGGCAATCCCCGGCTGCTGCGGGAGCTGCTCGCGCACTGGTCCGGCATCATCGAAGTCCGCGGGGACTGCGCCGAACTCACCCTCCCAGTCGCCGAGTTGCCGCCGCCCCCGGAGTCGGCCACCCGCGAAGCGGGCCGGCTGCCCCCGGCGGCCGTGGCCACGCTCCGGCACGCGGCCCTGCTCGGACCGGCCTTCACGGCGCGCGAGCTGGCCCTCGTACGGGACCTGCCCGTGCGGGACCTGCTCGCGGACCTGGAGGCGCCCCTCCTGGCCGGCGTACTGGAACCGGGCCCCCTGCCCGCCGGACCCCCGGCCGACGAGGACGAGGCCCTGCGGTTCCGGCAGCCGGCCGTACGGCTGGCCCTGTACGCGGAGCTGCCCCCGGCCGCCCGGACCGTCCTCCACCAGGACGCCGCACGCACCTTCGCCGAGGCCGGCCTCGACCCCGCCCGCACCGCCGGACACCTGCTGGCCGGCGGCCCGCTGGACCCGTGGGCGGTGCGCTGGACGGCAGAGTCGGCGCAGGCCCTGGTCGCGACGGCCCCCGAAACGGCCGCCGCCCTGCTGCGCCGCGCCGTGGACCAGACCGAGGACCGGGCCACGGAGCCGCGCGCCGACCCGCCCGCGGACCGGAGCGCCGGGCAGCACCGGGCCCCCTACCGGGAGGCCCTGGAGGACGGGCTCGCCGATGCCGCGCTGATGCTGCGGCGGCCCGAGTCCGTGGAGCTGCTCCGGACGCTGCGGAAACGGGCGCGGGATCCGGGGCGGCGGGCCGCGCTCTCCTTCAAGCTGGTGTCGGCGCTGATGATCCAGGGGGACATGGCCCGGTCCCTGGAGGTCACCGAGGAGGCGCTGGCCGGGGAGGTGCCGGACGCGGAGGTACGGGGCGCGGAGGACCCGGGCTCGGAGGACCCGGGGGCGCGCATGCGGTTGCGTCTGGAGGCGTGCCGGGTCCTGGCGCTGGCCGATCTGCACCGGCCGGAGGAGGCGTACGCGCTGGCCGGGCCGCTGGTCGCGCGGGCGCGGCTGCTCGGCGATCCGCTGTGCGGCGCGGAGGCCGAACACGCCATGTCCTTCGCGCTGTTCCACCTGAACCGGGGCCGGGAGTCGCTGCGCCACATGGCGGCCGGGATCGCGTACGCCCGCCGCAGTCCGGCCGCCAACGACATGCGGCTGCTGCTGCTCGCCAACCAGGCCGAGGGGCATCTGCGGTTCGACGAACCGCACACCGCCGCGGCCGCGCTGCGCGAGGCCCGGAGGCTGGCGGCGCGGACCGGCTCCACGGGCCGGCTCGTGGTCACGGAGGCCCTGCTCGCCGATCTCCGCTACCGGCTCGGCGACTGGGACGCCGCACTGGCCGGCCTGGCCCGGGCGGAGGCCATGCCCGTCTCGGACGGCTGGCTGCCGGTCCTGACCCGCGGGCTGCGCGCCCTGATCCTGGGCCACCGGGGTGAACAGGCGCCTGCCCGAGCGGAGTTGGCCGCGCTCGGCCCGGCGGCGTACGAGCCGCCCGCGGCCCGCCGGCACACCGTGCACGTCCTGCTGGCCCGCGCCCTGCTGGCGGAGCGCGACGGGAGCCCCCGCGAGGCGCTCGAGGCCCTGCTGCCGGTGCTGGAGGACGGCGTGGACGAGGCGGTGGCCTCCGACCGGCCGTGGGCGCTGTCGGAGGCGGTCCGGCTCGCGCTGGAGGACCGGGACGCCGCTACGGCGCGTTCGGCGCTGGCCGCCTGCGCCCGCGCGGCGGCGGCCCTGCCGGAGCAGCCGGGTCCGGCGCTGGCGCTGCTGCGCTGCCGCGGGCTGTTCGCGCAGGACCCGGAGCTGCTGGCGGAGACGGCGGCGCTGGCGCGGGGCGGGCTGGTGGCGGGGCAGACGCTGGAGGACCTGGCGGTGGCCCGGGCCTGGCACGGGGACCTCCCGGCCGCGCGGTCGGCGCTGGCCGGCGCGGTGGCCTCGTACGAGCTCCTCGGCGCCCGGTGGGACATCGCCCGGGCGGACGCGCGGCTGCGGAGCCTGGGGGTGCGGCGGGGCAGCCGGGCGGCGCGGCGCCGGCCCGCGCGGGGGTGGGAGGCGCTGACTCCGGCGGAGCTGAGGGTGGCGCTGCTGGTCGCGCGGGGCCGGACGAACCCGGAGATCGCCTCGGCCCTCTTCCTGTCCCGCCGGACCGTGCAGACCCATGTCTCGCACATCCTGGCGAAGCTGGAGGTCCGTTCACGCGCGGAGGTGGCCGTCATCGTAGCCGGGCAGGAGGGCGCGCAGGGCCCGCAGGGCGTAGTACGTACGGGACTTGACGGTGCCGGCGGGCACTCCGAGCGCTTCGGCGGCCTCGCAGACGCTGGCCCCGCGGAAGTAGATGAGCAGGAGCACGGCCCGGTGATCGGGGCTGAGTGAGCGCAGGGCCTCGCGGACGTCGAGGACGGCCGCGGACCGCTCGGTGCGGTCCTCGTCGGCCGGCGACTGCTCCAGCCCGTCGGGCCCGACCTCGGCCGGGCGCGACAGCCGGGCCCGGCGGGCGTCGATGGCCACGCGCCGGGCGACGGTGTACAGCCAGGGCCGCAGCGACCCATGAGCCGGACTCTCCAGGGCTTCGGGGTGCTTCCAGGCCCGGAACAGGGTCTCCTGGAGCAGGTCCTCGGCCCGGTGCCGGTCCCCGAAGGTGAGGCCGAGAAGAAACCCGTGAAGCGCCTTGCCGTGCTCCCTCTCCACCCGCGCAAGAGCGTACGCATCGGTCCGGCGGCGGGCCGCGCCGGACCCGGTGCCGGGCTCGGTGCCGGGCCCCAAGCCGGCCCCGAGTCCGAGGCCGGCAGCGCCACCGCGACCGGCGACGGCGCCGGACCCCAAGGCAGAGCCGAGGCCGAGGCCCGCAACGGAGCCTGAGCCCGGGCCGGGGCCGGGCCCTATGGCGGGGCCGGAGCCCGAGGCAGAGCCGAGGCCGGCGACGGAGCCGGAGCCCAAGGCAGAGCCGAGGCCGGAGCCAGCAACGGAGCCTGAGCCCAGGCCGGGGCCGGGCCCTATGGCGGGGCCGGAGCCCGAGGCAGAGCCGAGGCCGGCGACGGAGCCGGAGCCCAAGGCAGAGCCGAGGCCGGAGCCAGCAACGGAGCCTGAGCCCAGGCCCAGGCCCAGGCCCAGGCCGGGGCGGGGGCTCATGACAGGGCCGGAGCCCGAGGCGGAGTCGAGGCCGGGGTCAGTGGCGGAGCCTGAGCCCAGGCCGGGGCCGGTGACGGGGGCGAGGCCGATGACGGGGCCGGGGCCTATGGCGGGGCCGGAGCCGATGACGGAGCCGGCGGTCGCGAACATGGGCGACATGGGCTACCCCTTCCGGGTCGGATGCACCGAGCGTGCCCGACCGCGCGCGTGGAGTTATCCGCCGCCTGACGTATCCCTCCGCGCCCTGCGCCCACCGGTCGCCTCCCGTCGGTGAACGGTCGCCCCCCGGCGCGCAGCGGCGGCGGACGGCACACGAACGGTCCCGCCCCCGCCCCTGCGGACGGCGCCGGGACCACAGCGGAAAGCGCCGCCCCCTGAGGAGAGGGGCCCCGGGAGAGAGGCGCAGGTCCGGTCCCGGGCCCCGCCCGGCAGCCCAGGGCGGGCCCCGGCGTCCCAAGGCGGGCCGACATCCCGGGGCGGAGCCCGGCACCCCAAGACGGGCCAGCACCCAAGGGCGGCCCAACACCCCAAGGCGGAGCCCAGCAGCCCAAGACGGGCCAGCACCCAAGGGCGGCCCAGCAGCCCAGGGCGGGCCAGCGCCCCAAGGCGGAACCCGGTAGCCCTGGACGGAGCCCGGCACCCCAAGGCGGGCCAACACCCCAAGGCGGAACCCGGCAGCCCGGGACGGAGCCCGACAGTCCGGGGTGGGGCTCAGGCCTCCGAGGGGGTCAGTACCACGAAGTCCGCGTTCGACGGGTCGAGGCAGACGGCCAGTCGGCCGACGCCCTCGGCGTCCGCGGGCCCCATCTGCACGCTGCCCCCGCGCGCGGTGACCTCGGCGACCGCCGCGTCGCAGTCGGTGACGTGGAAGACCGGGTGCCAGTACGGCCGTCCGCCCGCCACCGCGAGGTCCTCCGCTGAGAGCTCCATCAGTCCGCCCTGCATCCGGCCCTCGGGCTGCCCGGCAGGGGTGATCAGGGTGTACGTGCCCCCACCGCCCGGCATCTGCATATCGCTGAACGACCAGCCGAAGACGCCCCCGTAGAACTCCCGGGCGGCCGCGGCATCGCTCGTGTACAGCTCGGTCCAGGACAGCGAGCCCGGCTGGTCCACGAGGTCGACGCCCTTGTTCTCCCCGGGCTGCCAGACCGCGAACTGGCCCCCCAGCGGGTCGCTGTACTGCGCCATCGTGCCCCACGCGTCGAGCTGCCGCGGCTCCACCCGGACGGTGCCGCCGGCGCTGCGGACGGCACTGGTCGTGGCCTCGGCGTCGGGGACGCTGTAGTAGATCATCCAGGCCGGGCGGGCGCCCTCCTCCGTGAGCTTCCCCAGTCCGGCGACGATCTTGCCGTCCTTCCGGAACATGCCGCCCTCCCCGCCGGCCTCCCCGCCACCCTCTCCCTCTCCCATGGACTCGTAGTCCCATCCGAGGACGGCCCCGTAGAAGGCCGCAGCGGCGGGTACGTCGGGTGCGCCGAGGTCCAGCCAGCAGGGGGAGCCGGGGACGAAGTCGGTGGTGATCATGGCGACTGCCTTTCGCGGATCGGGTACGACCAGCGTGGCACCGCCCACCTGCCCCCGCCCGTCGGTCCGCGGGCGGGGCGACCGGCGGAAGACGCCGCTAGGAAGGCCGTACGTCCCCGAAGGCCCGGCGGGCGAAGTGGGTCAGCGCGTGCTCCTCGCGCAGTTCCCGCAGCCGCTGCAGGGCCGGAGCCCCGTAGAACCGCTCGAGCAGGTCGGTGTCGAAATCGTGGGTTCCGTAGAGGTACGGGCGGCCCCCGGCCTCCGCGCAGGCTTCCAGCAGTTCCCGCAGGACCCGCCCGGTCTCGGAGATCCCGCGGGAATCCCCGGTCCCGGCGGCCGTGAAGATGCCGATCAGGTACTGGACCGGGGCGTCCACCACGGGGGCGAGGACGAAGGGGGTGGCCTGTTCGGGGCGGCGGATCACCAGGAAGTACAGGGCGACCAGGGTCTCGGAGAGCGGGTACTCGTCGAGCATGCCCTCCACCTTCTTGGTGAAGAGCTTGAAGCCCTCCTCGTCGAAGATGTGGTCCACCCACATGTTCGCGTGGGAGTCCTCTTCGAGCAGGTGGTGCAGGGCCTTCGCGGTCTCGCCGTGGCTGAACTGCATGTAGTCGGGGACAAGGAACTCCTGCGCCGGGTCCGCGGGCGCGGGTGCGTCGTCGGTGAGCGATACGTGCGAGTACCAGGAGGCCCGGTCGTACATGCCGAAGAAGCTCGACACCCACGGCTCCTGCACGCCGTTCAGCATGAATTCCGTGAGGTCGGCCAGTCCGGTGTGCTCGATCCTGGCCGCACGGGTGACGGGCTGGTACGGAACCGTCCGCAGGACCACCTTCTTGATGAACCCGACCTGCCCCAGGCCGCCGAGGGCGTAGCGGAACAGCTCGGAGTTCTCCTGGTCGGAGCACCGTCGCGCGCGGCCCGTCCCGTCGATGAGCTCGATCTCGTGGACCTGGTCGCTCTGGATGCCGGAACGGCAGGAGGCGAGCCCGAATCCCCCGATGGAGAGGTTTCCGCCCACGGTGATGTTGAGGTAGCTGGGGAGGACGGGATTGGAGCGGCCGTGGCGGTTCAGCCACCGCTCCAGTTCGAGCCAGGTGATCCCGCTCGGGACCTCGACGCGGTGGTCGTCCCCGACGAACCGCGGGACGGCATCGGGGCGGTAGTTGTCGATGACGACCCCGGGCGACAGCGTCTGGGTGTTGGTCGAGCGGCCTGCTCCCCGGACGGTCATGTCACGGCCCGCGGCGGCCGCCTCCCGCATCGCCTGCGCCACGGTGTCGCCCTCGTCCTCCCGCACCACCAGCTCGGGGGGAACGACGGAAGTCCGCCCGAAGTCTCGGCTGAATGTGTCCACCTGTCTTCACCTTTCCACGGCCTGGGGCAGCACGACGCGTCGTCGGCGCTCGACAGTCTGGGCCGGGGCGCTAGGGCGGCACTCGGAAAGGTGGCGGAGGCGGTCCCGGACAGCACTGCGCCGGGGTCCCCAGCTGGGGACCCCGGCGCAGTGAAGAGGTGAATCCGAGCGACTAGCTCCAGCTGGCGTGCAGCGGCTTGCCCTCGGCGTAGCCCGCCGCGGACTGGATGCCGACGACGGCCTTCTCCTCGAACTCCGCGAGGGAGGCCGCACCGGCGTAGGTGCAGGAGGAGCGGACGCCCGCGATGATCGAGTCGATCAGGTCCTCGACGCCCGGGCGGGCCGGGTCCAGGAACATCCGCGAGGTGGAGATGCCCTCCTCGAAGAGACCCTTGCGGGCGCGGTCGTACGCGGACTCCTCCGAGGTGCGGTTCTGGACCGCGCGCGCGGAGGCCATGCCGAAGGACTCCTTGTAGAGGCGGCCGTCGGCCGACTGCTGCAGGTCGCCCGGGGACTCGTACGTACCGGCGAACCAGGAGCCGATCATGACGTTCGAGGCGCCGGCGGCCAGCGCCATCGCCACGTCGCGCGGGTGACGGACGCCGCCGTCGGCCCAGACGTGCTTGCCGTACTTCTTCGCCTCGGCGGCGCACTCCAGCACCGCGGAGAACTGCGGGCGGCCCACACCGGTCATCATGCGGGTGGTGCACATGGCGCCCGGACCCACACCGACCTTGATGATGTCGGCGCCGGCGTCGATCAGGTCCTTGACTCCCTCGGCGGCGACGATGTTGCCGGCGACGATCGGGACCTGCGGGTCGAGGGCGCGGACGGCCTTGATCGCGTTGATCATGGATTCCTGGTGGCCGTGCGCGGTGTCGATGACGAGCGTGTCCACGCCCGCGTCGAGCAGCTGCTTGGCCTTGGCCACGAAGTCGCCGTTGATGCCGACGGCGGCGGCGATGCGCAGCTTGCCGTTGGCGTCGGTGGCGGGGGTGTACAGGGTCGCGCGCAGCGCGGCCTTGCGGGTGAGGATGCCGACGAGCCTGCCGTCCTTGTCGACGGCGGGGGCCAGCTTGCGGTGGCCGGCGTCGAGCTGGTTGAAGGCGTCGCGGGGGTCGATGTCGGCGTCGATGAGCAGGAGCTCCTTCGACATGACCTCGGAGAGCTGGGTGAAGCGGTCCACGCCGGTCAGGTCGTGGTCGGTGACGACGCCCACCGGGCGGCCGTCCGCGTCGACGACCACGCCGGCGCCGTGCGCGCGCTTGGGCAGCAGGGACAGCGCGTCGGCGACGGTCTGGGTGGGGGCCAGCGTGATCGGGGTGTCGAGCACGAGGTGGCGGGTCTTCACCCAGGAGATCACGTCGGTGACGACGTCGATCGGGATGTCCTGCGGGATGACGACGATGCCGCCGCGGCGGGCGACCGTCTCGGCCATCCGGCGGCCGGCGATGGCGGTCATGTTGGCCACGACCAGCGGAATGGTGGTGCCGGTGCCGTCAGGCGCGGAAAGGTCGACGCCCTGGCGGGAACCGACCGCGGAGCGGCTCGGCACCATGAATACGTCGTCGTACGTCAGGTCGTACGGCGGCTTCAGGTCATTGAGAAAACGCACGTGCTGAACATCCCAGTCGTTCGGAGGTGACCCCGACAGGGCAGTCGAGGAACGCACGTACTTCATTCTCACACGACCTGGAGTTCACACCGCCCCGGCTGATCGTCCAGGACATTTTGGGCTGGATGGTCTCTTCCTACGGGACCTTGGTCCTCCGGTCGTGCACCGGCGCCGCCACCGGCGCCTGCGCCTGCCCGTGGACGGGGCCGTGGGTCCGGGCCAGCGGAAGAATCGTTCCGCCGTACCGTACGGCCGTGAACTCGGCCGCGATGGCGAGCGCGGTCTCCTCGGGGGTCCCCCCGCCGAGGTCCAGGCCGATCGGTGAGCGCAGCCGGGCCAGCGCGGACGCCGGCACGCCCTCCGCCCGCAGCCGCCGCGCCCGCTCGGTGTGGGTGCGGCGCGAGCCCATGGCTCCCACGTACCCGAGCGGCAGCCCCAGGGCGAGCGTCAGCAGCGGGACGTCGAACTTGGCGTCGTGGGTCAGGACGCACACCGCCGTACGGGAATCCAGGCGGCCCCCCTCCCACTCCGCGGCCAGGTGCCGGTGCGGCCAGTCCACGACCACCTCGGCCGCCTCCGGGAACCGGGCGGCGGTCACGAAGACGGGCCGGGCGTCGCACACCGTGACCCGGTAGCCCAGGAAGGCGCCGATCCGGGTGAGGGCGGCGGCGAAGTCGATGGCCCCGTAGACCAGCAGCCGGGGCGGCTCGGCGGCCGATTCGACCAGCAGGGTCAGGGGCTGTCCGCAGAGCCCGCCCGCCGTGCCGAGCTCGGCGGTGCCGGTGCGGCCGGCCGCGAGCCAGCCCCGGACCCGCTCGGCGGCGGCCCGGTCCAGCGCGGCGCCCCCGCCGAGGCGGCCCTCGTAGGAGCCGTCGGCGTGCACGGCGATGGCCCGGCCCAGCTGCTGCGGCGGCCCGCAGACCACCCGGCCCAGCGCGCAGCGGGCCCCGCCGCGGGCCGCGTCGAGCACGGCCCCGATGACGGGCCGCACGGGGTCCTGCCGGCGCACCGGGGTGACCAGCACGTCGAGGACTCCCCCGCAGGTCAGCCCCACGGCGAAGGCGTCGTCGTCGCTGTACCCGAAGCGGTGCACACCGCCCTGCCCGGAGGCGATCGCCTCCAGGCACAGCTCGTGCACGGCGGATTCCACGCAGCCCCCGGAGAGGGAGCCGAGCGCGGTGCCCGCGGCGTCGACGGCCAGTGAGGCACCGGGACCGCGTGGTGCGCTGCCGCTGACGGCGACCACCGTGGCCACGGCGAAGTCCCGTCCGGCGGCGCACCACGCGCGTAGTTCTTCGGCGATGTCCAGCATCAGCGGATGTACTCGCGGCGCGGGCTCTGCCCGGGGATGACCGGTCTCGGCGGCAGCGCAGGGGGTCCCCCGGCGTGCGCGGCGGCGATCGTACGGGTGGGGGCGGTCCGCGCCGTGCCGGGGTAGGGCTCGGCGGGTGCGGGGTGGGTGCCCCGGTCGCGCGCGCCCAGCAGCATCGCGGCGTGGGCGACGCTGGCGAGGGTGGCGTGGTGGTGCCAGCCGCGGAAGGAGCGGCCCTCGAAGTCACGGATTCCGGCGGGCTCGCAGACCTCGGCGAAGTCGAGCGCGACCCGGTCGGTGAGTTTGGCGAGCAGGAAGAGCTGTGCGAGCGGCCGGTCCCCGATGTTGGTGATCCAGAACTCCGTGGGCAGCAGGGCCGCCTCGGTCCAGGCGCCGACGAGGAGCAGCGGGGTGGGCGGGGCCGGTACGAGGCGGTCCTCGCCGGGGGTGGCGAAGATGGCGGCGGAGGTGAGCAGGGTGACCGCTCCCTCGGCGCGGCCGTGCCGGGTCCATTCGACGACCCGCCGCTGGGAGCGCAGGGAGTCGATGAGCTCGCGGGCCGGTGCGGTGTGCGGTCCGGGTTTGTGCCGGCCGGCTCCGCCGAAGGAGACGGGCAGGGTGCCGTCCACTTTGAATACGAAGGGGATGTCCTGCGCCGCGAACGACTCGATGCACTGTGGAAGTTCGCTGTTGGAGACCTCCATCACCACGGGCCTGCGCTGGAGTTGCCAGCCGGCGGCCATCCGCTGGACCGCGTGTACCGCGTCCTGGGCGGGGGTGAGCGAGCGGGCCGTGTCGGGGATCCCGGCCCGCCGGCGCCGCAGGAGTTCCGCCGTCCAGGGCCCGGGGAGGGTGAGGGTCCATTCGACGGGGAAGCCGGCATCGCTGGAGGTGAGCCAGATGCCGCTGGCCTGCTGACAGTTGGCGGTGCGGCCCAGCTGGGGGACGAACTGCCGCCCCACGCCGACCGACCGGTCCCCGGCCTTCTCGATGACCATGGGCTGCACCACCCAGGCCAGCGGGCGCTGCGCGGTGCGTTCCAGGTGCTGGGCGAGGGAGCGGCGGACGGGGGTCCAGTCCCAGGGGGATTTGCTGATGAACTGCTGGAGGCTCTGCTCGACGGAACTGGCCCCGGTTCCGGCGATGTTACGAATTGTTTTCTTTCCGTTGGTCCGCACCAGGCCGTTCAGGTATACGCGGGCCCAGTTTCGCTGGTCCCGCCGGGGTAACGACTCGAAGAAGAGCGAGATCAGAACGTCGATCGATTCGGAGATTTCCTTCGTGGATTCCTCCGGCAGGACTACGCGAGCCATCCGGGCCTCCCCCGCGACCAGCTAGATCCATTACCCTACTTGACCGCGGAGAACGGCCGTAGGTCCGTGCGGCTACTTCCTGAGGTCGCTGACAGTTTCGAGCCGCTCTTCTTCTACCACGAGGGGGATGGGGATCTGGTTCGCCGCATAGTAGAGCGCGATCAGGAAGTGCGCGACGAGGGTGAGCGGGGCGGAGAAGAACGCCAGGGCGACGGTGCAGGGGTAGGCGATGGCGCCGAGTCCGAACCGGACCCGGGTGGCCCGGGCGCCGTTCTTGTCCACCTGGTCGTGGAAGAGGTGCCCGACGCGGGTGACGTACCACCAGAAGGCCAGGAACGCCAAGGCGTAGGCCACCGTGAGGAGACTGTAGAGGACGGCCGCCGCGTTGGCCGACCCGCCCTCCTCCATGAGGTGCTCGGCGAGCACGTTGGTCGTGTAGGGAACCACCGACACGACCATCAGCACCAGGAGGTTCAGGAACAGCAGGGGACGGTCGACCCGCTTGATGTGACTGAAGATGGTGTGGTGGTTCACCCACATCACTCCGATGATGAGGAAACTCACCACATAGGCGGCGTAGTGCGGCCACTGCTCTCGCACTCCGTGCCAGAAGTCGGATCCGGTTTCTTCCGGAACTTTCAACTCCAGGACAAGGATGGTGATGATGACCGCGAATACACCATCACTGAATGCCTCGACCCGGCCCGTTTCGGTTTCCATGACCTCCCCTTCACGGTTCTTGCATATATCTACGGCTGTCGCGCATACGGGGAGGGTGCACTTCCCCACCCTCCCCGCACACGCTACCCAGAGATTTCCGAAATCAGCCGCCGAATCCGGCAGTCTGCCGCCAGATCCGGCCATCGCGGACGACGAGCGTCCCGAACGCGTGCTCCGGTTCGCCGTTCAGGTTCATGATCGCCCGGTAGAAGATCGTGTCGTCGGTCTCCACGTACTCCTGGAGCTCCACGAGGGTGGGCTTGACCGTCAGGTAGCCGGTGAAGGTCTCGCGCACCGCGTCGATGCCGACGGAGACCCCCTCGAAGCGCAACAGCACCGCGTCGTCGGTGTAGTTCTTCATGACCGCCTCGATGTCCAGGGCGGCGAGCGCGTCCATCTGCCGGACGAACACCGGGTGCAGCGTGGAGATGTCGTACTTGGGCATGTCGACTCCCTTTCAGCTCTTCGATTTCAACTCTGCGATGAGGACGGAACGGTTGGGTCCATGGCGGGTACGGCCGGCACGGCACAGGACGGGTCCGTCCCGGACAGCGGCAGCCGGACGGTCATCCGGGTCTCCCCCGGCCGCGAGCGGGCCGTGATCGAACCGTGGTGGCGCTGGGTCACGATGCGGTAGCTGAGGTGCAGCCCGAGCCCCGTCCCCTTCCCCACGTCCTTGGTCGTGTAGAAGGGTTCGAAGATCCTCGGCAGGGACTCCTCGGGGATCCCCGAGCCGGTGTCGGCGATCTCCACCACCATGCAGACGCCTTCGACCCGGGCCCGCAGGGTGAGGGTTCCGGCGCCGTCCATGGCCGCCGCGGCATTGTCGACCAGGTTGGTCCACACCTGGTTCAACTCGCTCGGATAGCCCGTCAGTTCGGGCAGGTCGGGGTCGTACGCGCGCACGATCCCGATCCCGGCGAGCTTGGCACGCAGCACGACCAGCGTGTTCTCCAGTCCGTCGGTGACGGCGAACCGCTGCTCGGGCGCCCGGTCGAGATTGGCGTAATCCCGGGTGGCCGACACCAGCTGCGAGATCCGCGGACCGGCCGCCCGCAGCTCGGCGGCGAGCGAGCGGATCTCCAGGAGGGCCGCCAGATGGTCCAGGGCCGCGGGCAGCGCCGGCTCGCCGATCCCCTCCAGCCGGTCCAGCAGCCCGCCGAGGTCCATTCCGAGATCGGAGACCCCCGAGCCGAGCAGCACCGCCCGCTCCGCGCCCGCTTCCTCCGCCCAGTCGGCGATCGCCTCCTCTGCGTCCGCCTGGGCCAGCGGATCGGTGACCACCGGCGGCGCCGTCTTGTCCAGCTCCCCGGCGAGCCGGTCGAAGACGGCACGCTCGGCGTCCGTGGCGGCCGCCCCCCAGGCCTGGGCGGAGCGGGTCAGCTGCTCCAGCGCGGGCGCCAGTTCCTGTGCGGCGCGGGCCACGGCGGCGGCGGGGTTGTTCAGCTCGTGCGCGAGGCCGGCCGCCAGGGTGCCCAGGGCCTCGACGGTGGCCCGTTTGCGGGCCTGCACCTCGGAGGACTTGATGCGCCAGGCCAGTACGGGGATCAGTACGGCGGCCACCCCGTGGCAGCGGGTCAGCATCTCGAAGAAGACCGGCTTCGGGTACGCCACCACGGTGGTGGCCGGCCCGCTCGCCGCGGCCGTGGCCACGTACGCCCCGTCCGTCAGCAGCGGCAGTTCGCCGGTGAAGCGGTGGGCGGCCGAGGGTTTGCCGTCGTGGTCCTCGGCGGCCGCGCTCTCCTCCTCGGTGGAGTGCCGGGTCAGGACCTCCTCCCGGCCGTCGACGACCTTGGTCACCACCAGGCCCCCGGAGAGCAGGACGTGGAAGCCCGTGGCCTCCTCCCCGTCGCGGAAGAGGAGCTCCCCGTCGGCGAGCACCCTCGGTTCGGAGACGGAGACCAGCCAGTCCAGCTGCTCCTCCGTGAGCCCCTCGAAGATCTCCAGTGCGCGCAGGGCGGTGCGCAGCGCCGCGGTGCCCGGGATCCCGCTCATGCGGCGCCCCCTTCCGCCCGGTTCCGGGCCGCCAGCCGCAGGGTGGCCAGCAGGGCCAGCGCGCACACCCCGGCGACGGTGGCCATGAAGCCGACCGCGGTGCGGTGCAGGCCGTGGACGTTGGTGAGCAGTCCGGCCAGCACCGCCGGCACGCTCATCGCGAGGTACGCGAACACGTAGACGGCTGCCGTCAGTTCGCCGCGGTGGGCCGGTTCGGCCAGGGCGCTCAGTGCACGGAAGGAGCCGAGGAAGGCGGCTCCCCAGCCGGCCCCGAGCACCGCGGTCGCCGCCAGGAACACGGGGGCCGAGCCGAGTCCGAGCGCGAGGAGCACGAGGGCCAGCCCGCCGAGCAGGCCGAGCAGGCCGAGGACGGCGGTGCGCAGGGCCTCGGTGCGGCCCAGCAGGAGCTGGGCGGCGGTGGCGGCTCCGGCGAGGAGGGCCACGGTGGCGCCGCCGACGAGGTAGTTGGTGCTCTGCAGGAGGGAGAGGGCCAGGTGCGGGCCGAGCGAGAGGTAGAAGCCGCCGACCGACCAGACGGCCACGATGGTCAGGATCAGCACGGCGAAGCGGCCGCGCACGGGGGCGGGGATGTGGATCCGGTGCGGGGCGAGCGCGAACCGGCCCCCGCCCGCCCGCCCCGGGGCGCTCTCCGCCATCCGGGCCACGCCGATCAGGCAGCCGGCGAAGGCCCCGACGAGCAGCAGGTAGGTCAGGACGGTCGGAGCGGGTGCGTACTGCACGAGCAGCCCGGCCCCGATGCCGCCGAGGCCGATCCCCACGGTCGGGCCGGCGCTGTTGACCTGGGCGCCGAGCGCGGGCCGGGCGCTGGGGGCGAGTTCCAGCAGGGCGGCGCCCATGGCCCCGGTGGCCAGGCCCACGGCCAGCCCCTGGACGGCGCGGGCGGCGAGCAGCAGGCCGAGCCCCTGGGCCGAGGCGAACAGCCCCATGGCGACGATCGCGAGGACCAGCCCGGCGGCGAGCACGGGCCGCCGGCCCAGGGTGTCGGACAGGGAGCCGAACAGCAGGAGTCCGGCGAGCACGGTGACGGCGTACAGGGCGAAGACCACCGTGATCATGCCGGAGGACAGGCCCCACTCCTGCTGGTAGAGCACGTAGAGGGCCGAGGGGACGGAGGAGGAGAGCATCAGCAGGACGAGGACCGCGCCGACCACCCGGAAGCCGGAGCCTCCCGGTGCGCCGGCGGCGCCGGCGGCTGGACGCAAGGTGACCCCCGTGGTGGTGGCGGACCGCGCGGTCCGTGCTGTCGTGGGCAACGGTTCCACTGCTTCAACTCCCCCGTCGTGGGCGGTCAGGCGGCTGCCTGCACGGCCCTCGTGAGCGCGCGGGCGGTGAGTACGCCCGCAAGGTGGCCGAGGTACTCGGCCGAGGTGCCGCGCCCCGGGACGAACAGCTCCCGGGGTTCGGCGCGGAAGGCCGCGAGCACGGCCTCCGTCGTGTACGGGCCCCCGCCGATGCGTTCCTCGACCCCGCGCAGCCGCAGGGCGCGGGCGGTGGCTCCGGTGACCGCAATGCGCGGCCCGTCGGGGGTGATCCGTACGGCGGCGGCGCAGACCGGGTAGCGGGTGGCCCGGTCGGCGGTCTTCTCGAAGGCGGCGCCGCCGCCCGAGCCGGACGGGACGTGCAGGGCGGTGATGACGGTGCCCGCGGGGACCCCGGAGGCGGCCAGTTCCTCGGCGGTGAGCGTGGACACCCCGCCGGGACCGGCCAGTTCGGCCGTGACGCCGGCGGCGATGGCGGCGACGGGCAGGTCGGTGGCCCGGCCGCGGGCGGCGAGGTTGCCGCCGGCCGTGCCGAGGTTGCGGACCTGGGGGTCGCCGTTGGCGCGGGCGGCGGCGGCGAGTTCCGGGGCCCCGGCCAGCACCAGGGGGTCGGCGGCCAGCTCGGCCAGGGTGGTCAGTGCCCCGATCCGGAGCCCGCCGGGCACCGGCTCGATCCCCCGGAGCTCTTCCAGCCTGCGGAGGTCGACGAGCAGGGAGGCCCGGTCCTCGCCGGTGCGCAGCCCGGGGAGCAGGCTCTGCCCGCCGGCCAGCACCCGGGCGCCGGGGCGGCCGGCCAGCAGGGTCAGGGCCTCGTCGAGGCCGACGGGGCGTACGTAGTCGAACTCGGCGAGGATCACTGGGATTCCCCTCTCAGGCGGCGCCAGACCTTCTCGGGGGTGACGGGCATGTCGATGTGCCGGACGCCCAGGTCGGACAGGGCGTCGACGACGGCGTTGACGACGGCCGCGGCGGGCGGCACGGTGGCGATCTCGCCCGCGCCCTTGGCTCCCAGCGGGTTGTGCGGGGAGGGGGTGACCGTCTTGTCGAGGGTGAAGAAGGGCGCGTCGGCGGCGCGCGGCAGGGCGTAGTGGTTCAGGTCGCGGCTGACGAGCCGCCCGTCCGTGTCGTACTCGGCGTGCTCCATGAGGGCCTGGCCGAGGCCGTGCAGGATGCTTCCCTCGATCTGGCCGAGGACGATCTTCGGGTTGCCGATGTTGCCCGCGTCGTCGACGGCCGTGTAGGCCACCACCTCGGTCTCGCCGGTCAGTTCGTCGATCTCGACGACCGCCACGTGCGTCCCGAAGGGGTAGTTGAAGTCCGGCGGGTCGAAGTGGGTGGTCTCGTCGAGGGCGGGCTCGATCTCGGGGGGCAGCCCCCAGCCGTACCACATGGCCATCGCCAGCTCGGCGAAGGTCTTGGTGTTCTCCTCGTTGCCCTCCTCGAAGACCTTGCCCTCCCCGTAGACGACCTTCTCCTCGGGGACGCCGAGGAAGACGGCTCCGGCCCTGACCAGCTTGCTCTTGATCTTCCGGGCGGTGAGGGCGACGGCCGGCGCGGCCATGCTGTAGGAGCGCGATCCGTAAGTCCCCTGCCCGTACGGGGCTTTGAGCGTGTCCCCCTCGTACACCTGGACCTGCGCCGGGTCGATGCCGAGCTCGTCGGCGGCCACCTGCGCGAAGACGGTGCCGTGGCTCTGGCCGGTGGAGGCGGAGCCGACGGTGACGGTGACCTCGCCGGTCGGGTGGACGCGGATGTTCGCGCTCTCCCAGGTGCCGCCGAGCATGCCCTCCTGGGACATCCGGGTGGAGGGGCCGACGCCGCAGATCGCCACGTAGGAGGCGATGCCGACGCCGAGCCGCTTGCCGCGGGCGCGGGCCTCGGCCTTGCGGGCGGGCATTCCGGCGTAGTCCGAGAGCTCGATGGCCCGGTCGAAGTTGCGCTGGTAGTCGCCCGAGTCGTAGGTCCAGCCGAGGCCGTTGTCGTACGGGAACTTCTCCTTCGGCACCAGGTTCTTGCGGCGCACCGCCGCCGGGTCCATGCCGATCTCGCCGGCGTAGCGGTCCACGAGCCGCTCCATGAGGAACGCGGCCTCCGCGCGTCCGCTGCCGCGCTGGGCGCCGAGCGGGACGGTGTTGGTGAAGGCGGCGTAGACCTCGCAGAAGGCGGCGTCGATGTCGTACATGCCGCTGATGGAGCGGCCCATCAGGGCGGTGGCGACACCGGGGCCGATGGTGGAGGGGTAGGCGCCGAGGTTGGCGTAGCTGGTGCAGCGCACGGCGGTGATCCGGCCGTCGCGGGTGCCGGCCAGGGTGACGTGCTGGCGGTGGTCGCGGCCCTGGACGGTGGAGTTCATCAGCCCGGTGCGGGTGTCGACCCATTTCACGGGCCGGCCGAGCGCCTTGGAGAGCAGCAGGACCAGCGGCATGTCGGGGTACAGGTACCCCTTGGTGCCGAAGCTGCCGCCGACGGTCGGGGCCACGACCCGGAGCTTGTTGAAGGGGATGCCGAGGACCAGGGCGGAGAGCAGGAAGCGGTGGTTGTGCGGGCCCTGGGTGGAGGCGTACAGGGTGTACTCGCCGGTGGCCGCGTTGTAGTCGCCGACCGCGCCGCGCGGCTCGATGGGGCTGTTGATGGTGCGCTGGTTGACGAGATCGAGCTCCACCGTGACCTCGGCCGCGGCGATGGCCGCGTCGGTGCGGTCCTTGTCCCCGCAGGTCCAGTACGCGTTCAGGTTGCCGGGGACGGCTTCGTGGAGCTGGGGCGCACCTTCGGCGAGGGCCTCGTCGGCGCGGGTGACCACGGGCAGCGGCTCGTACTCGACGGAGAGGGCGGCGAGCGCGGCGGCGGCCTGGCGCGGGGTCTCGGCGACGACCACGGCGAGGGGGTCGCCGACGTGGCGCACGGTGTCGCCGGAGAGCACCGGGCGGGAGCCCGGGAGTCCGTAGGGGTGGGGCGGGAAGTGGCTCTCGACCCCGCCGGGTATCCAGATGCAGGGCAGCGGCATCACGTCGGCGAAGTCGGCCGCGGTGGCCACCTTCAGCACGCCCGGCAGCTGCTCGGCGGCCTTGGTGTCGATGGAGAGGATCTTCGCGTGGGCGACGGGGCTGCCGAGGATCGCCATGTGGGCGGTGCCCGGCAGGTCGATGTCACCGACGTACGTGGCCTCCCCGCGCAGCAGCTGCGGGTCCTCGCGGCTGTCCAGCGGCTGTCCGAGCACGCCGTTGCCCTGGAGCGGGGTCTCCCCCGTGACTGCGGTCATCTCCCTCACCCCTCCTGTCCGGACGCGGCGGCGGTGGTGGCCGGCTGCACGGGCGCCTCCGCGCGGGCCGCGGAGCAGGCGCGCTGCACTCCCCGTACGACGCTGTGGTAGCCGGTGCAGCGGCACAGGTTGCCGGTGAGCCACTCGCGGATCTCGGGCTCGGTGGGCGCCGCGCGGTCGCAGGTGTTATCGACCAGCTCGCCCAGGGCCATGACCATGCCGGGGGTGCAGAAGCCGCACTGGGTTCCGTGTTCCTGGCGCAGGGCCTCCTGGAGGCCGCTGAGTTCACCGCCGGGGGTGGTGACCCCCTCGATGGTGGTCACGACGGAGCCGGCGGCCGCCGCGGTGAGGATCAGGCAGCTCTTGACGGAGCGGCCGTCGAGCCGGACGACGCAGGTTCCGCACTGGCCGGTGTCGCAGCCGACCTTGGTGCCGGTCAGCCCGAGCCCGTCGCGGAGCCGTTCGACGAGCAGTTCGTTCGGCCGGGCCGCGAACTGCTCGGGTCTTCCGTTGACGTTCAGTGAGAGGTCCATGCCAGCGCCTGCGCTTCCGTGAGCGGCCGGTTGAAGAGGGGTCCGCCGGGCTGCTGGAGAATTCCTCCGGAGTGCAGCGGACCGGTGTCCACGGGAGCGAATCCGAGATCCGTGATGATTCCCGCGACGATTTCCTTTGCTTTCCCGTCATCGCCCGCCGTGAAATGGGCCAGTCGCGGACCACCGGAAGTGCCGGCGACGGCGAGCGTCTCGAAATGCATGGTGTTCAGGGATTTCACGGTCCGGGCGCCCGGATACCATTCCGCGACGAGTTCGCTGGATCCCCGCCCGCCGAGGTCCCGTGGTGCTCCCGGGCCGCTGAACGCGTTGGTGGCGTCGACCAGCACCGTGCCGTTCAGGGCGTCCGGGGGAAGCAGCCCCCGGACGCCGTCGAACGGCAGCATCAGCACCAGGACTTCGGCCTGGGCCGCGGCCTCGGCGGGGTACGCCGCCGAGGCCGCGGGGCCCAGTTCGGCCAGCAGGGCCGCGAGGCTCCGAGGGCCCCGGGCGTTGGCGAGCACGACCTGGTGGTCCGCCGCCACGAGGATCCTGGCCAGGGTCGATCCGATCCGGCCCGTTCCGATGATGCCGATCCGCACGGGGGCTCCTCAGGTGGTCTCAGGGGCGAGCGGGGGACGTCAGTCCATGCCGATCCAGACCGACTTGGTCTGGGTGTAGCTCTCCAGGGACTCGGGGCCGCACTCGCGCCCGTAGCCGGAGGCCTTGTAGCCGCCGTAGGGCACGGCGGGGTCGTACTGGTTGTAGCAATTGACCCAGACGGTCCCGGCCTTGATCTGCGAGGCGACCCGGTGGGCGCGCCGCAGGTCCTTGGTGTGGACACCGGCGGCCAGGCCGTACGCGCTGTCGTTGGCGATGCGCACGGCGTCCTCCTCGGTGTCGAAGGGGATGATCGACAGGACGGGTCCGAAGATCTCCTCCTGGGCGATCCGCATGCCGTTGTCCACGCCCGTGAAGATGGTCGGCAGGAAGTACAGGCCTTCGGAGGAGGCTCCTTCGGGGGTCCAGCCGGTGCCGCCGGTGCGCAGGACGGCGCCTTCCTTCTCGCCGACCTCGATGTAGGAGCTGACCTTGTCGAACTGCCCGCGGTGGGCGAGCGGCCCGAAGAGGGTGGCCGGGTCGCGCGGGTCCCCGGGCCGCAGGGCGGCCGCGCGGGCCACGAGCCGTTCGACCATCTCGTCGTGGATGGGGCGGTGCAGCAGCAGCCGGGAGCCGGCGGTGCAGATCTCGCCCTTGTTGTAGTAGATGCCGAAGAAGGCGAGCTCCTCGGCGGCGTCGAGGTCGGCGTCGGCGAAGACGATGTTGGCGGACTTGCCGCCGAGTTCCATCGTCACCTTCTTCAGGGTGCCGGCCGCCTTGCGGATGATCGACTGGCCGACCGAGGTGGAGCCGGTGAAAGCGATCTTGTCGATGCCGGGGTGTCCGGTGAGGGTCTCACCCAGTTCCACGCCCGGACCGGTGATGACGTTCAGCACCCCGTCCGGGATTTCCGCCTCCTGGAAGAGCTCGGCGATCTTCAGGGCGGTGAGCGGGGTGGCCGGCGAGGGCTTGTGGACCACCGTGTTCCCGGCGGCGAGGGCCGGGGCGATCTTGGTCATCGACAGGAGCAGCGGGAAGTTGAAGGGGGTGATGGCGCAGACCACGCCCAGCGGTTCGCGCAGGGTGTACGCGAGCTGCCCGCCGGCCGGAGCCCGGGAGGAGCCGTCCACCCGGGTCACGGCGCCGGCGTAGTAGTGCATGAGCTGGGCGGCCATGGGGGCGTCGACCGTGGAGGAGAAGGCGAACGGCTTGCCCATGTCCACGGTCTCCAGCAGGGCGATCTCCTCCAGGTCGCGCTCGATGAGCTCCCCGACCCGGTTCAGCCGCAGCGCGCGTTCCTGGGCGGACAGTCTGCTCCAGGGACCTTCCTCGTACGCCGTGCGGGCGGCGGCCACGGCCGCGTCCGCGTCGGCGGCGGCCGCCTGGGCCACCGGCACGATCTCCTGGCCGTCCACCGGGCTGATGTCCGGTTCGGTCCGGCCGTCCCGGGCCGGGACCCAGGTGCCGCCGATGAACAGTTTCCCGGGGTTGGCCAAGGGCTGGTCGCTGAGCGCGCGCTGGGTCATGGCTGTGGCTGCCTTCCGGTTTCGGGTGCGAGGGGCAGGGCGCTACGGCTGGCCCTGCGCGAGCTGACGTAAGAACGTCTCCGCGAGGGCCTTGGAGGAATAGGGGTTCTGGCCGGTGGTGAGCCTGCGGTCCACCACGACGTGCGAGTCCCAGATCGCGTCGGCCTTCTCGTAGCGGGCGCCGAGCCGGGTGAGTTCGGCCTCCAGGATCAGCGGGAGCCGGCCCGCCATGTTGGTGACGAGCTCCTCGCTGTGCGAGAAGGCGGTCATCCGGTAGCCCGCGAAGGGCCACTGGCCCTCGCCGTCGCGCAGGGCCAGCAGGGCGGTGTGCCCGTGGCAGACGGTGGCCAGGGGCTTGTCCTGGGCGATGGCCCAGCGCAGGATCTGCGCGAGCTCGTCGGACTTGGGCAGGTCGCCGATGGCCCCGTGGCCGCCGCTGATGTAGATGCCGTCGTAGCCGGCGATGTCCTTCTCGCCCAGGGTCTCCAGGGCGATCGGGTGTCTCAGCTGCGGGGTGTTCTCGATGACACGGGTGTACTCCAGGGCGCTGGCCGTGTCGGTGTCCGCGGAACCCTGGGGGCGGACCCACTGGAGGAACTGGGGGTCGATGCTGGTCTGGTCGACCGTCGGCGCCTGCCCCCCGATCGTCGCCACGTCCACGGTGTGGCCCGCGTTCCTGAAGAGGGTGTAGGGAACGGTGAATTCCTCGGCCCAGAAACCCGAGGGGTGTTGTTCCCCGTCCAGCAGATGAAGCGTGGCCTTGGCCGTCATGACGACGAGAATCTTCATGACTCTTCTCCTTGGTCTGAAAGGGCCGACTGCGCTGGATTCGCTGCCGATTCAACACGCCCTCCGCAAGGGGCGTAAGGTCCGGACGTCAGGCCCGCGATACTTCGTCACGTGCGTCCAACGCCGAGATGATGGTGCGGAATTCACCGACCAGGGGGTGGTCGGGATGGGCTTCGGAGAATATGCGTTCCCCGTGGAGCGCCGCCATTTGCGGAACATAGGGAAGGATCCCGGCCAGGGGGGTGCGGTAGAACTCCTCGGCCAGGAGCCGGGCGGCCTCCCGGTCGATGCCCTCGGGCGCCATGCTCATCACCAGGGTCCGCCGGCACGCGAGCCGGCCGGTCAGGGCGATGGTCTCCCGGGCTCCGAGCAGGTCGATCCGGTCGGCCCGGGCCATGATCAGCAGGACGTCGGCGCTCGCCATCGCGGTGACCGACTCGTTGTTGAGCCCGGCATGGGTGTCGAGGAGCAGGACGTCCAGGGCGTGGTGCACGGACAGCCGGTCGAAGCCCTCGGGGAGCAGCCCCACGTCGTATCCGGTGGTCATGAGCTCCCGCAGGGCCGCCGTCCCGGTCCGCGCCGGTACGACGTACAGGCTCCCGCGGCCGCGGGCCGTGGCGACCTGCTGGGCGGCGGCCTCGATCTCGCACCGGCCGAGCAGGTAGTCGGCGAGCGAGGGGCCGGGGCAGAGCCGGAAGAGCAGGTCCAGGGTGGGCGACTGGATGTCCGTGTCCACCACCCCCACCCGGCGCCCCTCGCCCGCCAGGAGCAGGGCCAGGTTCGCCAGTACCGAGGACTTTCCGGTGCCGCCGCGGTACGAGTGCACCACGATGGTCCGGGTCATCAGGCCACGACCCGGCACTCGGCGCCGCCCGCGTGCGGCCCCCGCGCCGCACGTGGCCGGTGCAGGGCCAGCATGGTGACGTCGTCGTGCTGTTCGGCTGTTCCGGTGTGTTCGCGTACGGCCTTGTCCATCCGGGTGACCACCTCCCTGCCGCTGACCGGGGGTCCGGACAGCAGCTCCAGCATCCGCTCGTCGCCGAGGAAGCCGCCGCTCGGGCAGCGCGCCTCCGGCACTCCGTCGGTGAACACGAAGAGCGTGTCGCCCGGGTTCAACTGGGCGTAGCCGAGCGTGTACACGCAGTCCGGCAGCACCCCGACGGCGGGGCCGGTCACCTCCAGCGTGCGCGGTGCGCCGCCCTCCGCGTCCAGCAGGAGCGGCGGATTGTGGCCGCCGTTGATGTAGACGAGGGATCCGGTGAGCGGGTCGAGCACCCCGAAGAAGAGGGTGGCGAAGTAGCCCTGCCGCAGGTGGTTGCGGGTCAGGTAGCCGTTGGTGGCGGTGACCGCGTTGAGCAGCGGTGTGGCGCCCACCACGGGGATGCGCCGGCTGTTGCCGGTGCGGCCCTCGGCCACCAGGTGCTGGAGGCCGCTGTTCTCGGCGGTGTGCCGCAGCAGGGAGCGGATGAGCGCCATGAAGAGCGCGGCTCCGACCCCCTTGTCGCAGACGTCGGCGACCACGAAGGCCAGGCGCCGGCCGCGGGAGAGTTCGAAGACGTCGTAGAAGTCCCCGGCGACCTGCCGGGCGGGCCGGAAGCAGACGTCGATCTCCCAGCCTTCGGGGACCGGCAGTGATTCCGGCAGGAAGCCGGCCTGTATCTCGCGGCCGATCTCCAGTTCCTTCTCGTAGCCCATGAGTTCGGCGCGGGCGTCGGCCTCCCGCAGGGTGCGGCCGAGTCCGGCGCGCTCCGAGCAGCTGTGCAGCCGGGCCCCGACGAGGGCGGGCAGGAAGGGGGGTACGAGGTAGTCGTGGCCGATCCGGACGTGTTCCTCCAGGGCGGCGAACTCCGTCACGGTCCAGACGACCACGATGGGAGCCCCGGCCCAGCGGCGCAGCCGGCGTACGGCGGTCCGTACGGATTCACCGTCGGCCTGGGCCGGGGCGAGCAGGACGTCCGCTTCGGGCAGCTCCTCCAGGGGGCCGGCCAGCAGTTCGGCCAGCGTGCGCGGTACGAGTGCCGCGCCCATCTCCTCGAGTGCTCCGAGGAGTTCGAGGGGTGGTGGCGGGTACTCGTCGAGGATGATCACGGTCGTGGAGGGCATGGGTCCGTCCCCTCAGCCATCACAGTCAGCGTGCTGATGTTGCGGCCGTCCCTGCGTACGTAGTCGAACTCGTCCACGCTGGTCAGTGCGAGGTGGATGCCGAGTCCGCCGATCCGCCGCCGCTCGGGGGCGGTCCGCGCATCGGGCGGCAGCCGCCCCCGGACGGGGTCGAAGGCCGGGGCCCGGTCCTCGAGCGAGATCCGTACCCGGCCCGGCCCGGAGCGGCCCCGGACGGTGATCCGTCCGTCGCCGCCCCGGTACCCGTGCATCACGATGTTGGTGGCCAGCTCGTCCACGGCCAGCCGGATCCGGTACGAGGCGCCTCTGCCCAGGCCCGCGCTCCCGGCCAGCCGCAGGACGAGCGCGGCGATGTCGTCCAGGGCCCCCAGGGTGGCGGGCACTTCCAGTTCGGCGGACATCCTCGCCGTCCTGACTCCGACCGCCTCGTCCATCGGACTCAGTCGTCGGAGAGCACGATGCTGCGGTCGAGTCCGGCCGTCCGGATGGTCCGGGAGACGGGCTCGATGGCGCCGACCACCTTGATGGTGACGTGCTCCCCCACCTTCTGCTGGGCGAAGACCAGGGAGCGCAGTCCGGCGCTGGCCATGTAGCCGACCCCGGCCATGCGGATCTCGACGGTGCTGGTGCCGTGGCCGGCGGCCTTCTCGATGGTCTGGTGGAAGTCCGGCGCGGTCCTGGCGTCCAGTTCGCCCTCCAGCTCGATCACGGTGGTGTCGCCCTCGATGCTCAGGGACACGGAAAGCGGCATGTCAGGTCTCCTTCGGTACGTGGACTGGAGCGCGGGCTAGAGCTCGGCGTCGGGCGTGCGGCCGACGAGGATCACGACCGAGCGCGGGCCGATCAGGTACTTGCCGGCGTTCTCCAGTTCGAGTTCGGCGCCGGGGGTACGGATGTCGTACGGGGCCTCGGCCCCGGTGTCCGCGAACAGGTGCCAGCTGCGGCCGCCCGGCAGGGCCGGGAGTTCCAGGTCGTGCGCCTCCCAGTGGGAGTTCATGGCCGCGTACACCACGTCGTCGTCACCGGTGCCGCAGCGGGCCACCGCCAGCAGCCGGCTCTCCGCCGACCAGTCGGGCTGCCAGGCCCGCTCCCCGTGCCAGCTGATGTCGGGCAGCCCGAGGGTGTCGCGGAGCTGTCCGGTGGGGTGGGAGGTGGAGCGCAGTTCGCGGTGGCGCCCCCGGAAGGCGATCATCTCCCTGGTGAACCGGAGCAGTTCGGCGTTCTCGTCGACCTGGCTCCAGTCGAACCAGGACAGTTCGTTGTCCTGGCAGTACGTGTTGTTGTTGCCCTGCTGGGTGCGCGCCACCTCGTCGCCGGACAGCAGCATCGGGATGCCCTGGCTGGTGAAGAGGATGGCCAGGGCGTTCTTCATCTGGCGCAGCCGCAGCGCGTTGACCTCGGGATCGTCGGTCGGCCCCTCGGCTCCGCAGTTCCAGCTCGCGTTGTCGTTGCCGCCGTCGTTGTTGCCCTCGCCGTTGGCCTCGTTGTGCTTGTCGTTGTAGGAGACCAGGTCGGCCAGGCTGAAACCGTCGTGCGCGGTCAGGAAGTTGACCGAGGCCGAGGTCCCGCGGGTGGAGTAGAGGTCGGGCGAGCCGGCGATGCGGGTGGCGAGTTCCCCGGTGATCCCGGGGTCGCCCTTGAGGAAGCTGCGCACGGTGTCGCGGTACTTGCCGTTCCACTCCGCCCAGCGGCCGTACGCCGGGAAGTTGCCGACCTCGTAGAGGCCGCCGGCGTCCCAGGCCTCGGCGATGAGCTTGGTGTGCCGCAGGACGGGGTCGTAGGCGAGCAGTTCCAGCAGCGGCGGGTTGGGCAGCGGGGTGCCGTCCGGGGAGCGGCCGAGGATGGCCGCGAGGTCGAAGCGGAAGCCGTCGATGTGGTAGTCGGCCACCCAGTGGCGCAGGCAGTCGAGGACGAAGTTGCGCACGACGGGGTGGTTGCAGTTGACGGTGTTGCCGGTGCCGCTGAAGTTGAAGTAGTACCCCTCGGGCGTGAGCATGTAGTACGTGGCGTTGTCGAGCCCCTTGAAGGAGATGGTGGGGCCCTGCTCGTTGCCCTCGGCGGTGTGGTTGAAGACGACGTCGAGGATGACCTCGATGCCGGCCGCGTGCAGGTCCTTGATCAGGGTGCGGAACTCGTCGCCCTGCATGCCGTAGCGTCCGGTGGCCGCGTAGCCGGCCTTGGGGGCGAAGAAGGAGACGGTGTTGTAGCCCCAGTAGTCGAAGAGCTGCTCGCCGGTCTCCGGGTTGGTGCGCGGGTTGTCGCTCTCGTCGAACTCGAACACCGGCAGCAGCTCTATGCAGTTGATCCCGAGCTCCTTCAGGTACGGGATCTTCTCCCGCAGCCCGGCGAAGGTACCGGGGGCGGTGACCTGCGAGGAGGGGTGCCGGGTGAAGCCGCGCACGTGGGTCTCGTACACGACGAGGTCCTCGGCCGGGATGCCCAGCGGGGTGTCGTCGCCCCAGTCGAAGTCCTGGAGGCAGACCCGGGAGCGGTACTGGTAGCCGCGGCTGCGGTCCGGCTCCACGCCCCACACGTCGCGGCCGGCGATCAGCCGGGCGTACGGGTCGGAGAGCACCTGGCGGGCGTCGAAGCGGTGCCCGGTGACGGGGTCGTAGGGGCCGTCGGCCCGGTACCCGTACTCGATGTTCTCGTGGTCGAGGCCGAAGACCGTCATGGCGAAGACGCTGCCGGTGCGGAATTCCTGGGGGAACTCCAGCTCGGCCATCGGCTCGGGCTCTCCGCGCTTGTAGATGACCAGGGTCATGGAGGTGGCCTGGTCGGAGTAGACCGAGAAGCTGACCCCGCCGGGGACCACGTTGGCCCCGAAGGGGAAGGGCTTGCCGGCCCGGACGCGGTACCCGCCCACCTCGTGGGTCGGGTACGCGTCGACGCGCAGCACCTGTTCGGAGGCCGGCTCGCTCATCGCGCGGCCTTCGCCCTGGAGGCCGCCGCTGCGGCTTCCCCGGTGGAGAAGAAGTCGAGGAAGCCGGTGGCCGACATGACGAACCGGACTTCCTCGCTCACCCCGTAGAGGGTGACGGCGACCCCGGCGTGCTGGGCTTCGCGGTAGACGACGAGCAGGGTGCGCAGCCCGGCGCTGGAGACGTAGGTGACGGCCGTCAGGTCGATGCGCAGCGGCCGGCCCTCGCGGACCAGCGGCAGCAGCGTCTGCAGCAGCGATCCGGAGGTCTCGCTGTTGATCTCGCCGGTGGCGACGAGCACGGTGCCCGCCTTGTTGCGGCGTTCCTTCACGTTCAGGGTCATTGCTTTCCCCTCTGAGTGGGGCGCCCCCGTTGAGCGCTACTGGGCGGTCGGGCGCAGCCGGACCTTGACCTTGACGCGGCCCTGGACGTCGGGCAGCCGGACGGTGAGCCCGTCGGCGTCGAAGTCCGTGTACGGCTTCTCGTCGATCTCGACGGACGCGATCCGCACCGAGCCGGCGGGGAGCAGGTCGGGCGAGACGCGCAGCACGCGGTCGGGCAGGTTCGTCGGGTCGGGCTGGAAGTGGAAGTCCATCTCCCGGCCGTTGATGAGCAGGTTGTTGTAGACGGCGGAGAGGTAGCAGAGCTCCGCCGAGTGGTACATGGACATCGAGTGGCTGCCCTTGAGCCGTTCGGTCCCGAGCAGGTACGGGGTCCCGCTCGCGAGGACGTTGAAGTAGACGGCTCCCTCGTCGTGGTCGAGGAAGAAGGTGTTGTAGAAGGCCTCCGCCTGCCGGGCCTCGCGCAGGAAGCCGTCACCGCCGACGGTGCCGTTCAGGATCAGGTAGGCGAGGATCGCCTGCTCCTGCTGCCACCAGGCCTTGCGGTCGTGCCAGGCGAAACGATACGTCTCCTCGTCCCCGGACTTGACGCGCTCGACCACGTCGTACCAGCCGCCGCGCTGCACGTCGCTGCCGACGGCCGGCATGATCTCGCCGATCTTGCGCGCGAGCTGCTCGTAGGCGGGCTTGGCCTTCAGCGAGTTCATCCGCATCAGGTTCCAGGCGATCTTGAGGTTGTGGCCGACCACCGCGCGGTTCTGCTGCCAGCTGTGCGCGGTGTCGTGCGACCAGTCGCGGAAGAAGCGCTCCTGGACGAAGGGGCTGTTCTTGTAGTCCGGGAACTTGTCGGCGATCGTGTCGAAGGTGTACTCGAGGAAGTCCGCGTAGCGCTGCTCCCCGGTCGCCAGGTACAGGTTGATCAGGTACGCGGGCGCGTGGTCGCCCACCGAGTTCCAGTTCTTGCGCTCCGCGTTCTCCCCGAGGGACTCGTGGTCGGCGCTGAAGAGGATCGGGTCGATGTGCGAGTAGTAGCCGCCCTGCTCCGGGTCCTTGAAGAACTTGTCGAAGAGCCGGATGGTGGCGTCCGCGTCGTTCTTGATCCGGATGTCGCCGGTGACCCGGTAGGTCTGGATCGGGCCGGCCAGCGCGTAGATCTGCTCGTACATCGGGATCGCGTCGTAGTCGTCGGAGAACTCCGAGGTGAACAGCTTGCGTTCGGTGTCCCCGTCCACGCTGATGCCGTGGTACCAGAAGACCACGTCCTCCTCGCCGTCCACGACGCGCATGTGCTTGCGCAGGTACTCGGTGCCGCGCTCGGCGACCTCCAGGTACTCGTCCTTGCCGGTCAGCAGGTAGGCCGAGGCCATGCCGTAGACCAGGCGGGAGATCGTGTCGGTCTCCTGGACGTGGCTGGCGGTCTTGTCACCACCGAGCCGGATCTCGGTGCGGTACTGGGTGAAGTCCACCGGCCCGTCGCCGAACTGCGCCCGCTTGTAGAAGTCGGCCAGCGATTCGATCTGCTTGATCCACCAGCTGGGCTCCTCGAAGCGGTAGTCCTCGGCCCCGCGGCCCAGGAACACCAGGCGCTTGGCCTCGAAGCGGCCGCCCTGCTCGGGGTAGTGCAACCCGTAGACGTAGAGGAACCGTCCCGGAGAGAGCATCTCGTCGATGTGCCCGGAGGCATCGATGTACGGCTCGTCCAGGTTGCGGACCAGCTCGGCGCTGGGGTCCCCGGTCAGGGAGACGTCGAACTCGCGGCCGTCCGAGGTCTTCAGCCGCAGCAGCCGGGACCCGGAGTCGAAGCGGCCGACGTAGCCGGCGATCGTGTCGGAGAAGGAGAAGCTCACGGCGTCCGCCATGTCATGCACCGTCCTTGTCGTGTTGACCGTGTTCGTCCTCGAATCCCTGGCTGACCTCGACGATCACCCCGTCGGGATCACGGATCCACACGGTCCGCCACCCGCAGATGAAGTCGTCGAAGTCCAGTGGCCCCAGGGTCACTTCGGCCGCGTCGCCGAGCGTGGCCAGGAAGCCGTCCACGCTGTCGGTCTGGAAGGCCAGGTGGCGCATCCGGCCCGCCGCCGCCGGCCCGTCGTGGTGGGCCGTGTCGGCCCGCTCGGTACCCGCCGCGAAGAGCTCCAGGTACACGTCCCCCTGTCGGAGGAAGATGATCTGCGCGTCTCCGAGGTCGACCACCCGGGCCCGGGTGAAGCCGAAGTACCGGGTGTAGAAGTCCTCGGTGGTCTTCTGGTCGGCGCAGTTCAGGCCCACGTGCGACCAGACCATGGGGGCCATCAGCCGGTGCCCCGGCGGCTCTGGTCCGCCCGGGCCCGCGCGCCCCGCCCGGCGGCGATCAGCTCGATGATCCGGCGGGCGAACAGGTGGTGGTGGGCCCCGGTGCGGCCGGTGACCAGGTCCCCGTCGACCACCACGTCCTCGTCCACGTACTCGGCGCCCATGTTGCGGACGTCGCCGATGAGGTTGTTGTGGCAGACGACCTTGCGGCCGCGCACCTGGTCCGGGATCGAGGCGGCCAGCCACATGCCGTGGCAGATGATCCCCTTGAGGACGGCCGGCTCCCCGAAGGCCCGGCGCAGCAGCTCCGTCGCCGGGGCCAGGACGTCCACGTCCTCGGTGTAGCGCAGCCGGTCGGCCACCATGCCCGAGGGCACGATGATCGCGGCGTACCGGCGCAGGTCCTCGTCGCTCAGCCCCTCCAGGGACTTCTCCGCGGTGAAGGGAGCCCGGTACTCGTGCCCGGAGAAGGTGATGGAGTCGTTGCCCCACAGCCGGGTCAGGAAGTCGACCTCGGCACCCTCCTCCGCGAAGCGGTGCTGGTAGTAGAAGATCTCCGGCTCGTAGAAGTCGCTCTCGACCAGGACCGCGATCCGCGTTCCGGTCAGCGCGCCCTCGCGCAGGACCGCGTCAGGCACGGGACACCCCCTTCAGGAAGTCCGCCGCGCGCTCGGCGATCATCGCGATGGCGGTGTGGCAGTTGCCCGACGGCACGGCGGGCATCACGCTCGCGTCGACGACGCGCAGGTTCCGTACGCCGTGCACCCGCAGCTCCGGGTCGACGACGGAGAGGTCGTCGATGCCCATGCGGCAGGAGCCGGCCTGGTGGTGGTAGCTCTCCGACTTCTGCTTCACGAAGGTGCGCAGCTCCTCGTCGGACACGTAGCCGGGCCCGGGCTGGAGCTCCTGCTTGTACCAGGGCGAGAAGGCGGAGGTCGCGAAGAGCTCCCGGGCGGTCTTCACGCCCTGGACCATCCGCTCCAAGTCCCAGCGGTCGCCCAGGTAGTTCGGGTGGATCAGCGGGTGGGCCAGCGGATCGGCGCTCGCCAGTCGGATCCAGCCGCGCGAGACCGGCCGTACGACGCCGGGCAGGATGGACACCGTGTTCGGGTGGTCCTGGCCGACGATCACGTCGAACGGCACGTGCACGAAGGCGATCTGCAGGTCCGGCGCCGGCAGTCCGGGCCGGGACGAGAGGAACAGCGCGCTCTCCGACAAGTTCTGTGCGGGCGGCGGCAGTTCCTGGGTGACCTCGGCCATCAGCCCGGTCAGGACGTGGTTGTGGAAGTTCTCGCCGACCCCGGGCAGCTCCGCGACCGTCCCGATGCCGTGCTCCCGCAGCTGCCCGGGATGCCCGATCCCGGAGAGCAGCAGCAGCTTCGGGGACTCGATCGCCCCGGCGGCCACGATCACCTCCCGGCGGGCCCGTACGGTGTGCAGCCCGGGCTCTTCCGCGCTGCTGTGGCCGTCCCGCACCGTCCGGCCCGGTATCCCTGCGGGGGCTTGCAGCTGGACGTACTCGACACCCGTGCAGGTGTCCCCGTCGAAGAGCAGCCGGGTGCTCTGCGCACTGGTGCGCAGGGTCAGGTTGGGGCGGTCGAGGGCCGGCTCCAGGTAGGCGGCGAGGACGCCCTGGCGGCGGCCGCCGGCCACGTCGATGTGGTGCCAGCCGGCGCCGAAGAGTCCGCGCCGGGGCCCGTCGGTGTTGAAGTCGGCGATCTCCTGGTGGCCGAGCTCGACGGCGGCGTCGATGAAGGCCCGGGAGACCGGATTGGGGCCGTGCAGGCCCGCGTTGGTGATCCGCTGGGGCCCGCGGGTGCCGGTGGTCGGCGCGGTGGCGTCCTCCTGGCCCTCCAGCAGCGAGAAGTAGGGCAGTACGTCCTCGTGCGCCCAGCCGGCCGCGCCCTGGTAGGCCCAGTTGTCGAAGTCCGAGGCGTGGCCCCGGATGTGCATCATGATGTAGAGGTTGCTGCTGCCGCCGGGGGCCTTGCCGCGCGGTTCGTAGGTGCGGCGGCCGTCCAGGCCGGGCTGCGGGACGCTGGTGTAACCCCAGTCGACGGGCCCGCCGAGCAGCTTGTACCAGGAGGACGGATCGTCCACCTCGGGAGGGATGCGGCCCGCCCCCGCCTCCAGCACCAGGACGGTGACGTCCGGGTCCTCGGAGAGGCGGTTGGCGAGGACGCTGCCGGCGGTGCCGGATCCCACGACGACGTAGTCGTACTCGTTCACGGCCATCGCGCGCCCCCTCAGCCCTGGCCGAGCACCTGGAAGGGAACCGTGTCGTGGTAGTTCGCCATGTAGGCGATCCTTCCGTCCACGATCCGGAAGAAGTTCATGACCTCGGCCTCGATCTCCGCCCCCGAGGGGGTGACCGCGGTCAGGTGGGAGACGGCCGCGGCCTTCTCCCCGTCGACGAGGAAGTGCACGGGCTCGTTGCGGAACACCCGGTACATCGTCCCCATGCCCTTCATCATCGACCGCAGCGTCTCCAGGCCCTCGATGTGGCCGGCGAGCTGCTCGTCCATGACCTGGTCCTCGGCGAACAGGTCGCACCAGGCGTCCCAGTCACCGACGTTGGCGTACTCGTAGTACTTCTGCAAGATCTGCCGCGCGTCCATGGCGCTCATCCCCCTACTGGTCCCTGCGGGTTCCGTCCGGCGCGAAGGGCGCCCAGAACTGGCTGAAGGCCGTGGCCGTGTCGCCGAACAGCCCGTCGTGGCCCTCGACGATCCGGCCGTCGCGCCAGCGCATGAAGTGGAAGACCGGGTAGTCCATCCGCTCGTACGGGGAGCTGCTCGACTCGTCGGCGCCGCCGCGCACGGCCACGTTGCGGCAGACGTCCGCACTGCAGTCCTCGCCCACGAGGACCGCCTCGATGTCCATCCGGAAGGTGCCGCCCGTGAGCTTGTGGGTCTGGCCCATCAGCTCCAGGAAGGCGTCCAGGCTCTCGTACCAGCCGGCGAGCGGATGGTTGCCGGGGACCTGCCAGCGCAGGTCCTCCGCGTAGTACTCCAGGATCCTGGCCCGGTCTCCGGAGCCGAGGGCGCGGTACGCCGCCTCGACCCGCTCCCGTGTCACTTCGGTCATCGTCGCTTCTCCTGCGGGGCTCAGAGGGAGGCGGAACCGGGCATGGGCGCCAGTTCGTTGACGGTGTACTCCCGGATCAGCGGCCCGTCGGGGCCGGCGACCACGGTCCAGGTCTGGTCGGCGTCGAAGCCCAGCCACACGCTGCGGGCGGCAGGCGGGTCCCAGATCTTCGCCTGCCAGTTGACGAGGACCCGGACGACGGCCCGGTCGCCCTCGATGACGGGCTCCACCTTCGTGACCGTGTGCACCTCGTCGAAGAACCGGTTCGTGACGGCCTCGTACCAGCGGCCGAAGCCCTGGTGGCCGAGGAAGGTGTCCTCGGGGACCTTGAACTCCAGGTCCTCGGTGATCAGGGACAGCACCTGGTCCGGCTGGACGTGCCGGTCCAGGGCCACGTACCACTTCTCGGCGAAGGCGCGGATCGCGTCCTCGGTCAGCCGCTCGGCGGGCATGCGGTCTCCTCCTGTCTGTGGCGGTGTCAGATCTGTATGTCCACGAGGAACGGCCCGGGGTGGGCGAGCATCCGGCCCACGGCAGCGATCGCCTCGTCGGGCTTCTCCACCCGCATCCCGCCCGCCCCGAGCGACCGGGCCAGAGCGGCGAAGTCGATCTCGGGGTGCGAGAGGTCGAAGGAGCCCGGGAAGCCGTGCTCGGGAATCTCCCGCTCCCGCCAGTACTGGGCGATGTTGTCGTCCAGCAGCCGGTACTTACGGTTGTTGCAGACCACGAACTTGGCCTCGATGCCGTGCCGGGCCGCGGTCCACAGCGCCTGGTAGGTGTACATCGAGCCGCCGTCGCCGGCGAAGCCGACGACGAGCCGCTCCGGCCGGGCCAGCTTCACGCCGACCGCGCCCGGGAAGCCCACGCCCAGCGAACCGCCCCGGGTGAGGTGGTAGTCGCCCGGGCGCTCCGGCGGCAGGTACCGGGTGACCAGCGGGGAGGTGGTCAGCGCCTCGTCGAAGACGATCAGGTCCCCGCCCGTGCGCTCGGCCAGGGTCCGCAGGAAGACCGCCATCGGCGAGCCGTCCGCCTCCATGGCCTCCCGCTCGGCCTGGCCCGCCCGCACCCGCTGCCGGGTCCGCGCGTCCAGCCGCCCCGCCGCCGCCGCCCGCTGTGCGGGGGTGAGCACCCGTTCCAGTACGCCGGCCAGGGCGCGCAGCGCCTGCCGGGGATCGGCGGCGAGCCCGAGGTCCACCGGGTGGTTCTTGGCGATCTCGTAGGCGTTCAGGTCGATGTGCACGACCTTCGCGCCGGCCCGGAAGGGGCTCTCCAGCTCCGGGAACACCTCGGGGAAGACGTACGTGCCGACGATCAGCACCCCGTCCGCGTTCCCGATCAGCTCTTTGCTGTGCGGGCCGAACATGTGGCCCGTCTGACCGCGGCGCAGCGGGTGCGAGGCCGCGATGTTCACCTCGGAGGAGTCGACCTCGAACACGTCGGCGCCGAGCAGCTCGGCGACGGCCACGAGCTCGCGCTGCGCCCCGGAGAGCGCCACCCCGTCCCCGACGAGGACGACCGGCCGCTCGGCGGAGGCCAGCAGCTCGGCCGCCCGCCCCACCGAGGCCGCCGAAGGGGCCACGTCCGTGAGCGGCACCGTGGCGGGCAGGACGAGCTCGGAGTTGAGCTCGTCCAGCACGTCCATGGGCAGCGCCACGAACACCGGGCCGCGCGGCGGGGTCAGGGCGATCTTCACCGCCCGGCGGATCGTGCGCAGCACGGAGTGCCGGTCGGTGACCCGGGTCGCGTACTTGGTCACCGGCTTCGCCATCGCCACCAGGTCCGAGGCCATCTGCGCGTCCATGGCGTCGTAGCGCACCCCGGCGTCACCGGCGACCACCACGATCGGGGTGTGGCCGCGCAGCGACTGGTAGAGCATGCCGATGCCGTTGCCCAGCCCCACCCCGGAGTGGAGCTGGAGCAGCGCCGCCCCGCCGGTGGCGCGGGCGTAGCCGTCGGCGATGCCGGCGGCCACCGTCTCCTGGAGGGCGAGGACGTAGTGGAAGTCCTCCGCCGCGTCGACCGCGTCGAGGAATCCCTGTTCCACCGTCCCCGGATTTCCGAACATGACGTTCAGGCCGTCGGCCTTGAACTGGTCGATCAGCCTTTCCCGTCCGGGAGTGGCTCCAGAACCCATCGAACTCCCCCTCCTCTTCCCGCGGGTGTCGTGAATTACCAGCCGTACCGGGTGAGACCGTTCTCCAGGACTTCCACGATCTTCTGCCCGGTCAGATACGAGTCGGGGGTCGAACGACCGGTCACGAAGGGGAAGTCGACGATGACGGAAAGGGGATGGCCGAAATT
This sequence comes from Streptomyces sp. TBY4, assembly GCF_024213195.1. GTDB lineage: Bacteria > Actinomycetota > Actinomycetes > Streptomycetales > Streptomycetaceae > Streptomyces. The sequence continues at coordinate 131,333 of NZ_JANAVF010000021.1, forward strand.
CCCGATGTACGCGCCGCGCGGCCCGGTGGCATCGCGCAGGATGTACTCCAGCGGATATGGCGGCGGCCCCATGTTGAAATCGGTGCCGAGGAATCCGGTGCCGTCCTTGTAGTCGTACTCCTTGCAGTGGCCGGTCACGTGCTTGCCCCAGATGATGCTGCGGCGGTCGCCCCAGTCCCGGGCGAAGGCCAGGCAGGCGACGCCGTAGCACTCGGCCGCGACGACCTTGCCGGCGTTCTTGAAGGCGAGGATCAGGGCGTGCACGCGCTCGTTGTTGGCGAGGTCCACGATCGGACCGCTGCCGCCCACGACGAGCACCGCGTCGAAACCGGCGATGTCGGCCTGGAGCTTGTCCAGATCGCGGTGGTACTGCTCCAGCTTGGGCAGATAGGCCGGGTCGCTGGTGTACGGGCGCTCCGGGGCCCACGCTTCGATGTCGAGGGGGGAGTCGAGCCGGCTCGACTGCTCGAACTCCCGGCCCAGCCGGGCGTTCTCCTCGGTGGTGACCGAACGTCCCAGCGGAGGATCGATGTAGTTCGCGTCGAGGCTCGGCGGGAGAGCGTGGGCACGCTTTCCGGTCGGCGTGGCGAATACGACTTCATAGCCCTGCTCGTCGAACTGGGATACGGGGCCGATCAGTTCCTCGGCCCAGTAACCGTGTTCGGAGACAATGACCAGAATCTTTCTGCTCACGGATTCCTCCAGGCGCCGCCTGTTGTCGTTGGCGTCCCCCACACTGGCCGCGCCCGGGGTTCCCGTCAAAGCGCTGGTGTGCGACTTCGTGAGGTAGTCGCCGAGGTCGTGGGGGCACCTCAGGAAGTCGTCCGTCGATGTCATGAAGTAGCTTCCGGACTACCTGACTTCGGCCGAATCCCTGAACCCCGAACGGCGCCCCGCCTTATGGTCTGGACGCGTCGGAATCACGGGCGCGCGGCAATCACGGGCGCGGAGCGCGAGAGCGCGAGAGAGGGACGGGGACGATGACGATGGACCTGTTGTGCACCCACATCGAGTCGATACGTCCGGTGAAACCCGGCACCGAGGGCTGCGAGGAGTGCCTCGTCTCCGGTGACACCTGGGTGCACCTGCGGATGTGCCTGAGCTGCGGGCACGTCGGCTGCTGCGATTCCTCGAAGAACCGTCACGCCACCCGGCACTACGGGACCACCGCGCACCCCATCGCGGCCTCCCACGAGCCGGGCGAGGACTGGGCCTGGTGCTACGCCGACAAGCTGATGCTGGACCCGGCGTGAGCGCGGCCCGGGAGAGGGCCGCCGCGACCGGCCCCGCCGCGCACGCGAACACCGCGGCCACCGCGGCCACCGCGGCCACCGGCACTGCGACCACGAGCGCCGCGCCCCGGAGCACCGCCGCCGCGACCGCCGAAGCCGCGTCGCGCGCGGAGAGCCGCAAGCCCGTCATCCTGGCCGTGGACGACGACCCGCAGGTGCTGCGCGCCGTCCGCCGCGACCTGCGCAGCGCGTACGGCGACCGCTACCGGGTGCTCGGCGCCTCCTCGGCCGCCGACGCCCTCAAGATCCTGGACTCCCTCGACGAGCGCGGCCACGACCCGGCGCTCTTCCTCGTCGACCAGCGGATGCCGGACGTCACCGGGGTCGAGTTCCTGCTGGAGGCCGTCAGCCGGTTCCCCGACGCCCGCCGCGTGCTGCTCACCGCGTACGCCGAGACGGACGCGGCGATCACCGCCATCAACCGGGTCCGCCTGGACTACTACCTGCTCAAGCCCTGGGACCCCCCGCACGAGCGGCTCTTCCCGGTCCTGGACGACCTGCTCTCCGACTGGCTCGCCACCTACCGGCCCGCGTACGACGGGATCATCGTCGCGGGCCACCTCGTCTCCCCCGGCACCCACGCCGTCCGGGACTTCTTCACCCGCAACGGCCAGCCCTTCCGCTTCCTCAACGTCGAGCGGGACCCCGAGGCGCTGACCGTGATCGCCGCCGCCCAGCCCGATGCCGCGCTGCCCCTGGTCCGCTTCCCCGACGGCTCGGTGCTCTCCGCGCCGACGGACACGCAGCTCGCCCAGCGCCTGGGGCTGGCCACCACCGCCTCGCGCCCGCACTACGAGTGCGTCATCGTCGGCGCGGGCCCGGCGGGCCTCGCGGCCGGTGTCTACGCGGCCTCCGAGGGCCTGTCCACCCTGATGCTGGACTCCCGCGCCCCGGGCGGCCAGGCCGGCACCTCCAGCCTGATCGAGAACTACCTCGGCTTCCCCTCGGGCCTCTCCGGCGGCGACCTGACCCGCCGGGCCACCATCCAGGCCGCCCGCTTCGGGGCCGAGATCCTGCACCCGGTGGAGGTGGTGTCCCTCACCCGCGACGACCCGGCGAAGATCCTCGCCCTCGCCGACGGTACGGAGATCAGCGCCGAGACGGTGCTCCTGGCGACCGGGGTCTCGTACAACCGCCTGGACGCCCCCGGCGCCGACCGCTTCGAGGGCGCCGGGCTCTACTACGGCGCGGCGACCACGGAGAGCTCGGCGTGCATCTCGCAGCACGTCTTCATCGTGGGCGGCGCCAACTCGGCCGGCCAGGCCGCCGTGCACTTCGCCAAGTACGCCGCCCGGGTCACGATCCTGGTCCGCGCGGCCTCCCTCGACGACAGCATGTCCCGCTACCTCATCGACGAGATCGAGCGCACCCCGAACATCGAGGTGCGGGTCCGCACGACGGTCGTCCGCCTCCACGGCGAGGACCACCTGGAGCGCCTGACTCTCCACGACTCCGAAACCGGCGAGGACAAGGAGATCCCGGCCCGCTTCATGTTCACCTTCATCGGTGCCCGCCCGCACACGGGGTGGCTGGCCGGGGTGGTGGAGCGCGACGAGCACGGCTTCGTCCTCACGGGCTCGGACCTGATCTCCAACGGCGGCGAACTCCCGGCGGAATGGAGCCTGGAGCGCGCCCCGTACCCGCTGGAGACCAGCGTTCCCGGGGTCTTCTCGGCGGGGGACGTACGGGCCCACTCGGTCAAACGCGTCGCCTCGGGCGTGGGCGAGGGAGCGATGGCGGTCTCCCTGATCCACCGCTACCGCTCGATGGGCTGAGAGCGAACGGCGGCCCGTCCCCCTTGCGATCAAGCTCCGCCCGGACGCACCGTTGATTACATGATTACAGCCGAGCAGAACGAGCAGCTTCGCTCCTGGTTCGCCGAGCGCCTGCCGGTGGACATCTACGAGTCCCTCCTCTCGGTCACGGTGGACCGGGAGGAGATCACGGTCGTCGGCGCCATCCCCGCGACCGAATCGGTCGCCGCCTTCCGCGAGCGCACCCGCGAACAGCGGATGGAAGTCGCCCGGGAGGCGGAGGACCTCTACCGCCGCAAGGTGTCCTGGGCCGCCCAGTCGGGCGAGGACCGGACCCTCTTCACCCACCTCGCGGTCCCCGTCATGACCCGCCTGCGCCAGCCGGAGCGCCAGGTCCTCGACACCCTGGTCGCGGGCGGCGTCGCCCGCAGCCGCGCCGACGCCCTGGCCTGGTGCGTCCGCCTGGTCGGCCGCAACACCGACACCTGGCTGACGGACCTGCGCGAGTCCCTGGACCGGGTCCAGCAGGTCCGCGCCAAGGGCCCCGACCTCTCGGACTCCCCCTCCGGCTCCCCCTCCGACTCCCAGAAGTCCGGGTCATAACGGCGAAAGATCTCCCGGCACCCGCAAGATCGCGCAAGCCTGACACGGACCACCGGCGATCACCGCCCGACCCCAGGGAGAGGCCCGCACCATGACCACCACCGTCGAATACATCCGCTACCGGATCGCATTGGACGAACAGCCCGCCTTCGAAGAGGCGTACATCAGGGCTTCGGAGTCCCTGGCCGCCTCGCCGGAGTGCATCGACTACGAACTCGCCCGCTGCGAGGAAGAGCCCGACCGCTACATCCTCCGCATCCGCTGGACCTCGATCGACGCCCACCTGAACGGCTTCCGCAAGGGGGACCACTTCCCGCCGTTCCTCACCGCGATCCGCCCGTACGTCACGGCCATCGAGGAAATGCAGCACTACCTCGTCACCAAGGTCACCGGCCCGGGAAAGGCGTCCACCCCGTCATGAGCACCACACCCGACACCACTCCCACCATCTACGAATGGATGGGCGGCGAGGAGGCGATGAACCGCCTCACGGAGGCCTTCTACGCCCACGCCCTGCAGGACGAGATCCTCGCCCCGGTCTTCGCGGGCATGGACGCGGATCACCCCCAGCACGTGGCGGTCTGGCTGGCGGAGGTCTTCGGCGGCCCGAAGGAGTACACCGCCTCCCACGGCGGCCACCAGCACATGGCCACCAAGCACCTGGGCCGCGGCATCACCGAACAGCAGCGCCGCCGCTGGGTGGACCTCCTGACGGACACCGCCGACGAAGTGGGCCTCCCCACGGACCCGGAGTTCCGCGCGGTCTTCGCGTACTACATCGAGTGGGGCACCCGCATGGCCCTGATCTACTCGGGCCCCACCCCACCCCCGGTGGACGCGGCGGACATCCCGGTCTGGTCCTGGGGCCAAACCCCACCCTGGATCCCGAAGTCCTGACCCACCCACCCGGCGGAGCCGAACGGCTCCGCCGGGTCTCCCACCGAGCCGGCGCCATCCCGGCCTGCCCGCGCGCATCCAGCCCCATCGGGCCAAATCCAGCCCCGCCGGCGCTTGAGGCGCGGGGCCCAGGGCGGAGCCCCGATCCTTGAGCCGCACGGACCATCCCAGCCCAGCCAAACCCAGCCCCGCCGGCGCTTGAGGCGCGGGGCCCGGGGCGGAGCCCCGATCTTTCAGCCCGGCGGGCCGTCCAGCCGCGCCGGCACAACTCAGCCCCGCCGGCGTTTGAGGCGCGGGGCCCGGGGCGGAGCCCCGGCAGTCGGCCCCGGGCCGGACTCGGCGAGCAGCACCGTCAACCCCGGCCCGCCATCCTCGCCCCCGTCCCCGGACTCCGACTCCGCCCTCCAGAAGGCGGCCGCCTCCTCCAGCACCTCCCGCAACGTCTCCCACTCCGCGGGCCGCACCTCCGCATAGCCCCGCCACGAGGTCACGGCCAGCAGCCGCCCCGGCGCGGCCGGCAACCACGACAGATCCCGCAGCGCATCGGACAGCGCGTCCCAGTTCCCCCCGAAGTACTCGGGGACCGACAACGCCGCCCCGCACCTCCGCATCAGCTCCGCCTTGCTCCGTACGCCGTCCAGATCCAGCCGTACGGTCGCCCACCCGGCGGCCTCGGCCGCTTCGAGCGCGGGGGCCAGGGGCCGCGGGTCGAGGCTCATCGGAGAACCGCCTTGAAGGTGTCGTAGTGGTCGTCCGTGTAGTAGAACTCCCCGCCCCCACCGGTCACGATCCGCCGGGCCCCACGGTCCCGCTCACCGGGCGTCTTCACGGTGAACTCGTGGTAGTAGCCGCGCTTCTTCTGCGGCAGGACCTTCTCGAAGTTGCCGAAGACGGTCCCGTCCTGCCGGTACTGGTACGGCCCGCCCTTGTCGATCAGCGCGAGCACGTCCCGGGCCTGCTGCGGCAATGCCGAGGCCCGTACCGTCGCCATCCCCTTCGCCCATCCGGGCGTCGGCACGGCGGAACTCGCCGCCCCGCTCGGGGCGACGTCAACGCCGGAGTCGGCGCGCGCGCCCGTACTGGCGCTCGCACTCGCGCTCGCACTCGCGCTCGTACTGGCGGCCGCGGCAGGCGCGGGTTTCTTCCCGCTGCAGCCCACCGCACCGACCAGCGCCGCGCAAAGGAACACGGCCCCCAGCACACGCAGCAACGATCGGGGCACGTTCCGAAAGATCATGCACCGATCGTGCCAAATATCCGATTCTCCCGCGAATCGCGCGGTGTCTTCAGAGGGCGGCCATCTTGGTGTAGGGACTCAAGATGCGCTTACGGACCTCGGGCCCGAATTCAACGAGGACAGCGATCCCCTCCTCAACGGCGACGACACGGCCGAGGCCGTGCTCATCGTGAGTAACCCGGTCGCCGACGCTGAAGTGCCGGAGCGGCGCTTCCACGGGGGCCTTGAACGGGCTGGACGGCAAATGGCGGCGAGGTACTGCTGACTTTGTCATTGCACCCAGTATGCGCCCAGCAGGCCGTCGAACGGTCCGCCGTTCGGATCTCAATTACGGCACCATCCGCATCGGCGAACATCACGTGCCCGCGTTTGACCGGCATTCGTCCGGACAATCGGATCAATCCGAACAATCACTCGTCGGGGTCGGCCCGCTCCAGCGCCGGACGCAGACCGGGCTCCGATTCGGTGAGCAGGTAGTCCGCGACGGCGGTGTCGGTGACCAGGCTCGTCACGAGCCCCGAGCGCAGCACCGCCCCGATCGCGGACGCCTTGCGCAGCCCGCCGGCAATGGCGACGACCTCGGGGATCCGGCGCAGCCGGTCCGCCTCCACGGTGATGCACCGCTCGCCGAGGTCCCGCCCGACCCGCCGCCCTTCGGAGTCGAAGAGGTGGGCGGACATCTCGGCGGCGACGCCGAGCGAGGCGTAGTGCGCCCGCTCCTCGTCGGTGAGCATGTCGTGGACGGTCGAGATGCCCGGCTCCCAGGACCCGATGGAGACCGCGGCGACCGTGACCTTGTCGAAGTACTCGAAGGCCCGCGCGATCCCCGTCTGGTTGCGCAGGGCGGCCGCGGTGGCCGGGTCGGGCAGCAGCATCGGCGCGTAGATCGGGTGGGCATCGCCGCCCGACACCTGCGCGGCCCTGCGTACGGCCTCCACTGACCCGCGCTCGGCCGTCCCGGCGTCGTACACGCCGGTCAGCTGGACGACCGTGCAGGGGGGCAGCCGGTGCAGGGAGGCGGCCATGTGGATGGTCGACCGCCCCCACGCGAGGCCCAGTACGTCCCCCTCGTTGACGAGCTCGCCCAGCAGATCGGCGGCTACGGCACCCAGGTTCTCCGGGTCCGGAGCGTCCTCGGTGGCATCGGCGGGAGACTCGACGACCACGGCGTGCCGCAGCCCGTACCGGGCGCGCAGCGCGTCGGAGCGCTCGGCGTCCAGCTCGGCGGGAACCCGGATCTCGATGCGTACGAGGTCGCGCTCGAGGGCCGTTTCCAGGACCCGGGCCACCTTGAAGCGGCTCACGCCGAACTCCTCGGCGATCTGGATCTTGGACTTCCCCTCCAGGTAGAAGCGGCGCGCCATGGCCGCCGCCTGCACCAGCTCCGCGGGTCCCATCCGCAGGGCTGACCGTCCCGCCGACATTGCAGACACCGCGTTCTCCTCACTGCTGTTCACACTCTCGCGTTCACACTCTCGACTCGCCGTTCATCCTGTCAGATCCGACGGCCGTTGATCAGCCCGGACAGCTCCCGTTCACCGAGCTGTTCACCAAGCCTTGTTTCAGTGGTCGCAAGCCCAGGGCGCCGCTGCGATGGCCGCACCCGCCTGGTCACGCAGCGTGCGTACGGCGGCCGCCGGATCGACCGCTCCGTAGACCGCGCTGCCCGCCACGAACACGTCCGCGCCGGCCTCGGCGCACCGCTCGATGGTCGTCGCGGAGACGCCCCCGTCGACCTGCAGCCACAGCTCCAGACCGTGCTTGGAGATCAGCTCCCGGGTGCGGCGGATCTTGGGCAGCATGATGTCGAGGAAGGGCTGACCGCCGAAGCCGGGCTCCACGGTCATGATCAGCAGCATGTCGAGCTCGGGAAGGATGTCCTCGTACTGCTCGATGGGCGTCGCGGGCTTCAGCGCCATGGACGCCCGCGCCCCCTTGGCCCGGATCTCACGCGCGAGCCGCACGGGCGCCGCCGCCGCCTCGGCGTGGAAGGTCACGGAGCCCGCGCCGGCCTCGATGTACTGGGGGGCCCACCGGTCGGGGTCCTCGATCATGAGGTGGAGGTCGAGCGGGATGTCCGTCGCCCGGCTGAGCGACTCCACGATCGGCATGCCGAGCGTGAGGTTCGGGACGAAGTGGTTGTCCATGACGTCGACATGCAGCCAGTCCGCCCCCTGGACGGCCTTCGCCTCCTCGGCGAGCCGGGCGAAGTCGGCGGACAAGATACTGGGATTGATCTGAACGGCCATGCCCCAAGCGTGCCATGCCGTCGGCGGGTTCCGGCCACTACCCCGGAAGTGGGGGTGGAGGGGGGCTGGGGGACCTGTGCTGCGGGGTGGGCTTTGGCTGCGTGGGGTTCCGGGGGGCGTCCCGGCAGTCCAGTGTCCTTTCGGGGTGGGCCGGTCCCTCAAGGGCGCTCCCTGCGGTCGCG
>NZ_JANAVF010000022.1 GCF_024213195.1 Streptomyces sp. TBY4
CGGGGTGGGGTGTTGGCCGGGACGTAAAGCGTGATTTGTGGCGCTAGAGGGAGCCACAACTGTCGAACGTTGCGGACAGGGCGCCTAAATCATGCAGTCCCGGCCAACACCCCACCCCGCCCCCGGCACCGCCCCACCCGCAGCCTGCCGGCCCCCGGGGTGGGCCACGCGATCGGGCCACCCGCCTGGCACCGGCCCCGGCCGAGGCGCACGCTGCGGGCATGATCCCCGGCACCATCGCCCCGGCCCTGGCCCTGGCCCTGACCCTCACGCTGGCCAGCGCCAGCGCCAGCGCCCCCGCGCCGCAGGCAAACGCCATCGCCACCGCCTACCGCGCAACCGCCCCCCACCAGTTCCCCCACACCGCCGCAGCCGCCGGCTACGTCCCCGACGCGTACTGCGTCCCCGGCAAAGCCGGGGTCGGGGGACTCGGGTACCCCCACTTCAACCACGCCCACGACGACTCCCTCGACCCCGCGAAGCCCACCGCCCTGATCTACGTCGACGACACCCACGGCACCCGCCGCCTCGCCGCCCTCGAATGGGTGTCCACCCGCAAGGACGGCCCGCCGAAACTCTTCGGCACCGCCTTCCACGGCCCGATCCCCGGCAAGTTCCCAGGTCAGCCGACCCACTACACCCTGCGCCTCTGGCTGTGGAAGGAGAACCCAAACGGCCGCTTCGCCCTGTACAACCCAACCGTGAGCTGCCGCCCGGGAACCACCCGTCCGGCCCCGGCCCAGCCCCCCCGCACCCCCCGTTCGGAGCCCCGCCGGGTGCACCCCCGCCACCTCACCGGGATGGTGGACAAAAGCTCCCGACCCGCACCCCCACCCCCACCCCCAACGGCAGGAGTCCCCATGCCCCTCCGCCCCCGCAAAGCCTTCCTGACCTGCACGGCCGCGATATCCCTCGGCCTGGTCGCCGCCGCCACAGCCGTCCCCGCCCACGGAGTGGAAGGCCCCGCTCCGGACCCGAGGAACAAGCAGGCCATGCAGGACATGGCGACGGCGATCCGGGTGACGGCCAAGTACGCGGACGAGCAGCAGGCCCTGAAGGACGGGTACGTGCCGCACGGCGAGGCCTGCATGACCAACCCGTTCGGGACGGGCGCCATGGGTTACCACTACGTGAAAGAGGCCTACTGGGGTTCGACGGACCCCAGCAAGCCGGCCGCGCTGCTCTACAGCACCGAGAAGGACGAGCAGGGCCGCCGCAAGCTGGAGGCCGTGGAGTGGATGTCCAAGGACCGGGACCAGGACTTCAAGACCACGGACGACCGGCCGACCATGTTCGGCCTCCCCTTCGACGGCCCGATGCCCGGCCACTGGGCGGGGATGCCCAAGCACTACGACCTCCACCTGTGGGCGTACAGGGAGAACCCGGCAGGCCGCTTCCACAACTGGAACACGGCCATGACCTGCCCGAAGACCACCACCCCGGCTCCCGACCCACACGCTCACCCGTAGGAGCGGCATTCCGGGATTCCCCGGCGCTACGCTGAACGGACTCGCGAGACTCCGGCTCATGGGAGCACTGATGAACCCGGAACACAGCTGGCCGATCCCGCCGGCAGGCGGCTGGACCGCGGACGACCTGGACACGCTTCCGAATCTGCCTCCGCACACGGAGCTGATCGACGGGAGCCTGGTTTTCGTGAGTCCGCAGACCAAATTCCACCTGCGTGCCGTGCGGTTCTTCGAACGGCAGCTGGAGACCCTGGCTCCGGACGGACTCGAAGTGCTACGAGAATTCACCATCGACATCGACCGTCAGAACCGTCCGGAGCCGGACGTGATCGTCGTACCCGAGGAGGACGACGAGGATCCGCACCAGACCCGGCTTCCGGCAGAATCCGTGCGACTCGCGATCGAAGTCGTGTCCCCGGAATCCGTCGCCCGCGATCGCGAGGCCAAACCCCTCAAGTACTCCCGCGCCGGGATCCCGCACTTCTGGCGAGTGGAGCACAAGGACGGCCGAGCCGTGGTCTACGTCTTCGAACTCGAACCAGCCACGCGGAAGTACGTGGCCACCGGGATCTTCCACGACCGCCTCAAGGTCTCCGTCCCCTTCTCCATCGATCTGGACCTCACCGAGATCATGCCGAAGCGACCCCGCACTGAGTAGCTCCGCACACCGCAAAGGGCCCGGCCCCCACAATGGGAGCCGGGCCCTCGCCCGTACCAGCGGCCGGTCAGCGGACGAACGTGCTCGCGCTGCCCGCCAGATCGAGGAAGTACTGCGGGGCCACGCCCAGCACCACCGTGACCGCGACGCCGACCGCGATGGTCGTCATCGTCAGCGGGGACGGGACGGCGACCGTGGGGCCGTCCGCCTTCGGCTCGCTGAAGAACATCAGGACGATCACCCGGATGTAGAAGAACGCGGCGATCGCGGACGAGATGACACCGACCACGACCAGCACTCCCGCGCCCCCCTCCGCCGCCGCCTTGAACACGGCGAACTTGCCGGAGAAGCCGGAGGTCAGCGGGATGCCCGCGAAGGCGAGCAGGAAGACCGCGAACACCGCCGCCACGAGAGGCGAACGACGGCCGAGCCCCGCCCACTTGGACAGGTGAGTCGCCTCGCCGCCCGCGTCCCGCACCAGCGTGACCACCGCGAAGGCGCCGATCGTCACGAAGGAGTACGCGCCCAGGTAGAAGAGGACGGACTGGATGCCCTCCGCCGAGGTGGCGATGACACCGGCCAGGATGAAGCCGGCGTGCGCGATGGAGGAGTAGGCGAGGAGCCGCTTGACGTCGGTCTGGGTGACCGCGATGACCGCGCCCGCCAGCATGGTGACGATCGCGACGCCCCACATGACCGGCCGCCAGTCCCAGCGCAGGCCGGGCAGCACCACGTACAGCAGCCGCAGGAGCGCTCCGAACGCCGCCACCTTCGTGGCCGCCGCCATGAAGCCGGTGACCGGGGTGGGGGCGCCCTGGTAGACGTCCGGGGTCCACATGTGGAAGGGGACCGCGCCGACCTTGAAGAGCAGGCCCATCAGGATCAGCGCGCCGCCGATGAGCAGCAGCGCGTCGTTGCCCATGGTGTCGGCGAGCGCCGGGTCGATGTTGGCGACGGTGCCGTCGATGACCTCGGCGATGGTCGCGTAGGAGACCGAGCCCGCGTACCCGTAGACGAGCGCGATGCCGAAGAGGAGGAAGGCGGAGGAGAAGGCGCCGAGCAGGAAGTACTTGACGGCCGCCTCCTGCGACATCAGCCGCTGGCGGCGGGCGACGGCGCAGAGCAGGTACAGCGGGAGGGAGAAGACCTCCAGGGCCACGAACAGCGTCAGCAGGTCGTTGGCCGCGGGGAAGATCAGCATGCCGGCGATCGCGAAGAGCGCGAGCGGGAAGACCTCGGTGGTGGTGAAGCCCGCCTTGACGGCTTCCTTCTCGCTCTCGCTGCCCGGTACGGACGCCGCCTGCGCGGCGAAGGAGTCCACCCGGTTGCCGTGGGCGGCCGGGTCCAGGCGCCGCTCGGCGAAGGTGAAGAGCGCCACGACCGAGGCCAGGATGATGGTGCCCTGCAGGAAGAGGGCCGGGCCGTCGACGGCGATGGCGCCCATGGCGGCGATGTGCGCCTTGGAGCTGCCGTACCCGCCGGCGGCCAGTCCGACGACCGCCGCGAAGGCGGAGGCCAGCGCGGCCACGGAGAGGAACACCTGCGTGTAGTAACGGGCCTTGCGCGGTACGAAGGCCTCCACGAGGACGCCGATGATCGCCGCGCCCAGCACGATGAGCGTGGGCGAGAGCTGGGCGTACTCGATCTGCGGGGCCGGGATCTTGTCGATCGGCGCCGCGGCCGCCAGGTTCGGCAGCAGGCTCTGGGCAGCAGTCAGGGTGCTCACTTGCTCCCCTCCCCGTTCTTGGCCTCGACAGCCACTTCCGGCTTCGGGTCCGTCTGCTTCACGTCCGACATGGTGTGCTTCACCGCCGGGTTGACGATGTCGGTCAGGACCTTCGGGTAGACGCCGAGACCGATCAGCAGCGCGATCAGCGGGGCGACCACCAGGACCTCGCGCAGGCGCAGGTCCGGCATGGTGCGGACCTCCTCCTTGACCGGTCCGGTCATGGTCCGCTGGTAGAGCACCAGCGTGTAGAGCGCCGCCAGCACGATGCCGACGGTGGCGATGATGCCGACGACCGGGTACCGGGCGAAGGTGCCGACCAGGACCAGGAACTCACTGACGAACGGGGCGAGTCCGGGGAGCGAGAGGGTGGCCAGGCCGCCGATCAGGAAGGTGCCGGCGAGCACCGGGGCCACCTTCTGCACGCCGCCGTAGTCGGCGATGAGCCGGGAGCCGCGCCGCGAGATCAGGAAGCCGGCGACCAGCATGAGCGCCGCCGTCGAGAGCCCGTGGTTGACCATGTACAGCGTCGCGCCCGACTGGCCCTGGGAGGTCATCGCGAAGATGCCCAGGATGATGAAGCCGAAGTGCGAGATGGAGGCGTAGGCGACCAGCCGCTTGATGTCCCGCTGCCCGACCGCGACCAGCGCGCCGTAGACGATGCTGATCAGGGCCAGGACCAGGATCACCGGGGTGGCCCACTTGCTGGCCTCGGGGAAGAGCCCGAGGCAGAAGCGGAGCATCGCGAAGGTGCCGACCTTGTCGACGACCGCGGTGATCAGGACGGCGACCGGGGCCGTGGCCTCGCCCATCGCGTTCGGCAGCCAGGTGTGCAGCGGCCACAGCGGGGCCTTCACCGCGAAGGCGAAGAAGAAGCCGAGGAACAGCAGCCGCTCCGTGTTGGTCGCCATGTCGAGCGTGCCCGCGGCGCGGGCGGCGGCGATCTCCTGGAGGGAGAAGTTCCCGGCGACCACGTACAGCCCGATGACGGCGGCCAGCATGATCAGGCCGCCGACCAGGTTGTAGAGGAGGAACTTGACCGCCGCGTACGAGCGCTGCGCGGCCGCGTTCTCGTCGGACCCGGAGTGTGCCCGGTCCCCGAAGCCGCCGATGAGGAAGTACATCGGGATGAGCATGGCTTCGAAGAAGATGTAGAAGAGGAAGACGTCGGTGGCCTCGAAGGAGATGATCACCATCGCCTCGACCAGCAGGATCAGGGCGAAGAAGCCCTGGGTCGGCCGCCAGCGGGAGGAGTTCGTCTCCAGCGGGTCGGCGTCGTGCCAGCCGGCGCCGATGACGAAGGGGATCAGCAGCGCGGTGAGCGCGATCAGCACCACCCCGATGCCGTCGACGCCCAGTTCGTAGCGGACGCCGAAGTCGGCGATCCAGGCGTGCGATTCGGTGAGCTGGTAGCGGTCGCCACCGGGCTCGAAGCGGACCGCGACGAGCACGGCCAGCGCCAGCGTCGCCAGCGAGAAGAGCAGGGCGAGCCATTTGGCGGCGGTCCGGCGGGCGGCCGGGACGGCCGCCGTCAGGATCGCACCGACCGCGGGGACCGCGGCCGTCACCGTCAGAAGCGGGAAACTCATCTCACACCGCCCTCATCAGCAGGGTCGCGGCGATCAGGATCGCCGTGCCCCCGAACATCGAGACCGCGTAGCTGCGGGCGTAGCCGTTCTGCAGCTTGCGCAGCCGGCCCGACAGCCCGCCGACTCCGGCGGCCGTCCCGTTGACCACGCCGTCGACCAGGCTGTGGTCGACGTAGACGAGGGAGCGGGTCAGGTGCTCCCCGCCGCGCACCAGGACCACGTGGTTGAAGTCGTCCTGGTAGAGGTCCCGCCGGGCCGCCCGGGTGAGGAGCGAGCCGCGCGGGGCGACGACCGGGACGGGCTTCCTGCCGTACATCACCCAGGCGATGGCGACGCCGATGACGAGGACCACCATGGTGGCCAGGGTGACCGTCATGGCGCTGATCGGCGGGTGTCCGTGCTGGTGTCCGGTGACGGGCTCCAGCCAGTGCAGGAACCGGTCGCCGATCCCGAAGAACCCGCCGGCGAAGACCGAGCCGAAGGCCAGGACGATCATCGGGAGGGTCATCGACTTCGGGGACTCGTGCGGGTGCGGCGCGTGGCCTTCCGCATCGGGCTGCCAGCGCTTCTCGCCGAAGAAGGTGAGGAGCATGACCCGGGTCATGTAGAAGGCGGTGATCGCCGCGCCCAGCAGGGTCACCCCGCCGAGGATCCAGCCCTGGGTGCCGCCCTTGGCGAAGGCGGCCTCGATGATCATGTCCTTGGAGAAGAAGCCGGACAGGCCCGGGAAGCCGATGATGGCGAGGTATCCCAGCCCGAAGGTGATGAAGGTGACCGGCATGTACTTGCGCAGGCCGCCGTACTTGCGCATGTCGACCTCGTCGTTCATCCCGTGCATCACGGAACCGGCGCCGAGGAAGAGGCCCGCCTTGAAGAACCCGTGCGTGACCAGGTGCATGATCGCGAACACGTACCCGATCGGGCCGAGGCCGGCCGCCAGGATCATGTAGCCGATCTGCGACATCGTCGAGCCGGCGAGGGCCTTCTTGATGTCGTCCTTGGCGCAACCGACGATCGCACCGAAGAGGAGCGTGACGGCACCGACCACGACGACCGCGGTCTGCGCGTCGGGCGCCCCGTTGAAGATGGCTCCCGAGCGGACGATCAGGTAGACGCCGGCGGTGACCATGGTCGCGGCGTGGATGAGGGCCGAGACCGGGGTCGGGCCCTCCATCGCGTCCCCGAGCCAGGACTGGAGCGGCACCTGCGCCGACTTGCCGCAGGCGGCCAGCAGCAGCATCACGCCGATCGCCGTCAGCGTGCCTTCGGAGACGTCCTTGGCCGCGCCGAGGACCGGCCCGAAGGCGAAGGTCCCGAAGGTGGTGAACATCAGCATGATGGCGATCGAGAGGCCGATGTCGCCGACGCGGTTGACCAGGAAGGCCTTCTTCGCCGCGGTGGCCGCGCTGGGCTTGTGCTGCCAGAAGCCGATCAGGAGGTACGAGGCGAGGCCCACGCCCTCCCAGCCGAAGTACAGCAGCAGGTAGTTGTCGGCGAGGACCAGCAGGAGCATGGCCGCGACGAACAGGTTGAGGTAGCCGAAGAAGCGGCGCCGGCGCTCATCGTGCTCCATGTAGCCGATGGAGTAGATGTGGATGAGCGTGCCCACGCCGGAGATCAGCAGGACGAAGGTCATCGACAGCTGGTCCAGCTGGAAGGCCATGTCGGCCTGAAACCCCTCGACGGGGATCCAGGTGAACAGCCGTTGGTGCAGGGTGCGGTCCTCGGCTCCGCGGCCGAGCATGTCGGCGAAGAGGACGACGCCGGTCCCGAAGGAGGCGGCGGCGAGCAGGGTGCCGATCCAGTGCCCCACCTTGTCGAGGCGGCGGCCGCCGCAGAGCAGCACCGCCGCTCCGAAGAGGGGCGCCGCGATCAGCAGCACAATCAGGTTCTCCACTGTGAACGCCCCTTACAGCTTCATCAGGCTGGCGTCGTCGACCGAGGCCGAGTGGCGGGTACGGAACAGCGACACGATGATCGCGAGGCCCACCACGACCTCGGCGGCGGCGACGACCATCGTGAAGAACGCGATGATCTGGCCGTCGAGGTTGCCGTGCATCCGGGAGAAGGTGACGAAGGCGAGGTTGCAGGCGTTGAGCATGAGCTCGACGCACATGAACAGCACGATCGCGTTCTTCCGGATCAGGACTCCGGCGGCCCCGATGGTGAACAGCAGCGCGGACAGGTACAGGTAGTTGACCGGGTTCACTTCGAGGCCTCCTCACGCGCGTCGCGGCCGAGCCGCTCGGACGACCGCTGCTCCAGGGCCTTGAGGTCGTCCAGGGCCTGGCCGGAGACGTCCCGGATCTGGCCGCGGGCGCGCAGCGTCTGGTTGACGGTGAGCTCGGAGGGGGTGCCGTCCGGCAGCAGGCCCGCGACGTCCACGGCGTTGTGCCGGGCGTAGACGCCGGGTGCGGGCAGCGGCGGGAGCTGTACGCCCTCGCGTACGCGGCGCTCGGCGAGCTCGCGCTGGGTGGCGGCCCGCTCGGTGCGCTCGCGGTGGGTGAGCACCATCGCGCCGACGGCCGCCGTGATCAGCAGGGCGCCGGTGAGCTCGAAGGCGAACACGTACTTGGTGAAGATCAGCGTGGCCAGGCCCTCGACGTGCCCGCCGGAGTTGATCCGGCCGAGTCCGTTGAAGTGGGTGAGCCGGGCGTTGCCGATGCCCGCGATGAGCAGGATGCCGAAGCCGAGTCCGCACAGGGCGGCCAGCCAGCGCTGGCCCTTGATGGTCTCGGTCAGCGAGTCCGCGGCGGTGACGCCGACAAGCATGACGACGAAGAGGAAGAGCATCATGATCGCGCCGGTGTAGACGACGACCTGGACGATGCCGAGGAAGTACGCCCCGTTGGCGAGGTAGAAGACCGCCAGGATGATCATCGTCCCGGCCAGGCTCAGCGCGCTGTGCACGGCCCTCTTCATCAGGATCGTGGCCAGCGCGCCGATGACGGCGACCGTGCCGAGGATCCAGAACTGCACCGCCTCACCGGAGGAGGTCAGGGAGGCTGCGGCGATGGCGCTCATGCCCCCACCTCCTCTGCGTCCCCGGCGGGCACCTCGCCCTTGGAGACGGCCACCTGCCGGACCGTGCCGGGAGCAGCCCCCGTCACCAGCCCGCGGTAGTAGTCCGTGTCCTCGGTGCCGGGGAAGATCGAGTGCGGGGCCTCGACCATGCCCTCGGTCAGCCCGGCGAGCAGCTGCTCCTTGGTGTAGATGAGCGATTCGCGGCTGGAGTCGGCCAGTTCGAACTCGTTCGTCATGGTCAGCGCCCTGGTCGGGCACGCCTCGACGCACAGCCCGCACAGGATGCAGCGGGCGTAGTTGATCTGGTAGACCCGGCCGTAGCGCTCGCCCGGGGAGTAGCGCTCCTCCTCGGTGTTGTCCGCGCCCTCCACGTAGATCGCGTCGGCGGGACAGGCCCAGGCGCACAGCTCGCACCCGATGCACTTCTCCAGACCGTCCGGGTGGCGGTTGAGCTGGTGCCGCCCGTGGAAGCGGGGAGCGGTGGTCTTCTCCTGCTCGGGGTACTGCTCGGTGAGGCGCTTCTTGAACATGGCCTTGAAGGTCACGCCGAAGCCGGCCACCGGGTTCTGCCACTTCTCGCCCTGCTCGGCGTCAGACTTGTCAGACATTCTCAGCACCCTCCTCTCGGTCACTGTCAGTATTCGCCGCGCCACTGACAATGAGCTCCCGCTCACTGCGGGGCCGCCTGCGCGGTACGGGTGCCAGGTGCTGGCCGGGCTTGGGCGGTACGGGGAATCCGCCCGCCAGGGGGTCGAAGGGTTCGGCGGCCGCGGCCAGTTCGGCGTCCGCGAGGGCCGTCTTCTCCTTCTTGTCGCGGAACAGGTCCGCGACGAAGGACAGCAGCAGGAGCGCGATGACCCCGCCGCCGACGTAGAGCACGATCTCCTGGAAGTCGTAGTTCTCGTTGCGCAGCGCCCGGACGGTGGCGACCAGCATCAGCCACACCACGGAGACCGGGATCAGCACCTTCCAGCCGAGCTTCATCAGCTGGTCGTAGCGCACGCGCGGGAGCGTGCCGCGCAGCCAGATGAAGAAGAACAGCAGCAGCTGGACCTTGAGGACGAACCAGAGCATCGGCCACCAGCCGTGGTTCGCGCCCTCCCAGTACGTGGAGATCGGCGCCGGGGCCCGCCAGCCGCCCAGGAAGAGGGTGACCGAGACCGCGGAGACGGTGACCATGTTGACGTACTCGGCCAGCATGAACAGCGCGAACTTGATCGAGGAGTACTCGGTGTTGAAGCCGCCGACCAGGTCGCCCTCGGACTCCGGCATGTCGAAGGGGGCGCGGTTCGTCTCGCCGACCATCGTGATGACGTAGATGATGAAGGAGACCGGCAGCAGGATGATGTACCAGCGGTCCGCCTGGGCTTCGACGATCGCCGAGGTCGACATCGACCCGGAGTAGAGGAAGACCGAGGCGAAGGCCGCGCCCATCGCGATCTCGTACGAGATCATCTGCGCACAGGAGCGCAGGCCGCCGAGGAGCGGGTACGTGGAGCCGGAGGACCAGCCCGCCAGGACGATGCCGTAGATGCCGACCGAGGCAACCGCGAGGATGTAGAGCATCGCGATGGGCAGGTCGGTCAGCTGCATCGTGGTGCGCTGGCCGAAGATGGAGACCTCGTTGCCCGAGGGGCCGAAGGGGATCACCGCGATGGCCATGAAGGCCGGGATCGCCGCGATGATCGGGGCGAGGACGTAGACGACCTTGTCCGCCCGCTTGACGATGATGTCTTCCTTCAGCATGAGCTTCACGCCGTCGGCGAGCGACTGGAGCATGCCCCAGGGGCCGTGCCGGTTGGGGCCGATGCGCAGCTGCATCCAGGCGACGACCTTGCGCTCCCACACGATGGAGAAGAGCACGGTCACCATCAGGAAGGCGAAGCAGAACACCGCCTTGATGACGACGAGCCACCAGACGTCCCTGCCGAACAGGGAGAGGTCTTCGGCAGCGATCTGAACGGTGTTCACGCGCCCACCTCCGCAGGGGAGTCGCTGGTGTCGGCGGGGGTGGCCGGGCCGATGCGGACCAGGGCCCCCGGGCGGGCCCCGGTGTCGTCGAGGACTCCGGAGCCGGTGGAGTTCATCGGGAGCCAGACCACCCGGTCGGGCATCTCGGTGATGCGCAGCGGCAGTTCCACGGATCCGGCGGGGCCGGTCACCGCGAGGACGTCGCCGTTCTTGACGCCGGTCTCGGCGGCCGTGGCGGCCGACAGGCGGGCACTGGCCTCGTGCCGGGTGCCGGCCAGGGCCTCGTCGCCCTCCTGGAGGAGCCCCTGGTCGAGGAGGAGCCGGTGGCCCGCGAGGACGGCCTCGCCCACGCCGGGACGGGGCAGCAGCTCCCTGTCTGCGGACTGTCCGGCGGCGCGCTCCCCGGCCCACGGGCCGAGCCGGTCGATCTCGCGCCGTACGGCGTGTACGTCGGCCAGGGCGATCGGGCGCTCCGCCGCGTCGGCCAGCATGTGCAGCACGCGGGAGTCGGCGGGGGCCAGGCGACGGGTCATCTGCTCGGGCTTGAGCGCGGCCTCGAACGGCCGGACCCTGCCCTCCCAGTTGATGAACGCGCCCGGCTTCTCGGCGACGGCCGCGACCGGGAACACCACGTCCGCGAGGTCGGTGACCTCGCCGGGCCGCAGTTCCAGGGAGACCACGAAGGCCTCCTTGAGCGCGACCCTCGCGCGGGCCGGGTCCGGCAGGTCGGCGAGCTCCACGCCCGCGACCAGCAGCGCGGAGAGCTCCCGGGTGGCGGCGGCCTCGACGATCTGGCCGGTGTCGCGGCCGTAGCGGTGCGGCAGCTCGTCCAGGCCCCAGGCGGCGGCGACCTCGTCACGGGCCCGCGGGTCGGTGGCCGGACGGCCGCCCGGCAGCAGGGACGGCAGCGCGCCCGCCTCGACGGCGGCCCGCTCCCCGGCCCGGCGCGGGATCCACACCAGGGTGGCGCCGGTCACCGAGGCGGCCCGGACGGCCGCGGTCAGCGCGCCGGGCACGCCCGCGAGGCGCTCCCCCACGACGATGACCGCTCCGGGCTGCCGCAGCGCGTCGGCGGCGGCGAGACCGCTGTCCTCCAGGCCGGTGCCGGAGGCCAGCGCGTTCAGCCACTCCGGTTCGGTGCCGGGGGCGGCGGCGAGCCAGGTGCCACCCGCCTTCACCAGGCCGCGCGTGGCGAACGGGGCGAGGGCGAAGGTCCGCTGCTTGTGCTTGCGGTGGGCCTTGCGCAGCCGCAGGAAGACCCCGGGGGCCTCCTCCTCGGCCTCGATGCCGACGAGGAGCACGGCCGGAGCCGCCTCCAGGGAGGCGTTGGTGACGCCCCGCCCGTCGAGGTCCTTGCCGGTGCCGGCGACGGAGGACGCCAGGAACTCGGCCTCCTCCGCGCTGTGCACCCGGGCCCGGAAGTCGATGTCGTTGGTGTCGAGCACGACCCGGGCGAACTTGGCGTAGGCGTAGGCGTCCTCGACGGTGAGCCGCCCGCCGGTCAGCACTCCGGCCCGCCCGCGCGCGGCGGCCAGCCCGTTGGCAGCGGCCTCCAGCGCCTCGGGCCAGCTGGCCGGGGCCAGGACCCCGTCGCTGCCGCGGACCAGCGGGGTGGTGAGCCGGTCGGGGCGCTGCGCGTAGCGGAACCCGAAGCGGCCCTTGTCGCAGATCCACTCCTCGTTGACCTCGGGGTCCTCCGCGGCCATCCGGCGCAGCACCTTGCCGCGGCGATGGTCGGTGCGGGTCGCGCAGCCGCCCGCGCAGTGCTCGCACACGCTCGGGGAGGAGACCAGGTCGAAGGGGCGGGAGCGGAACCGGTAGGCGGCCGAGGTGAGGGCGCCGACCGGGCAGATCTGGATGGTGTTGCCGGAGAAGTACGACTCGAAGGGGTCGTCCTCGCCGGTGCCGACCTGCTGGAGCGCGCCGCGTTCCAGGAGCTCGATCATCGGGTCGCCGGCGATCTCGTTGGAGAAGCGGGTGCAGCGCGCGCACAGCACGCACCGCTCGCGGTCCAGCAGCACCTGCGTGGAGATCGGGACCGGCTTCTCGTAGGTGCGCTTCCTGCCCTCGAAACGCGATTCGGCGTTGCCGTGGGACATCGCCTGGTTCTGCAGCGGGCACTCGCCGCCCTTGTCGCAGACCGGGCAGTCCAGCGGGTGGTTGATGAGCAGCAGCTCCATCACCCCGCGCTGGGCCTTGTCGGCGACCTCGGAGGTCAGCTGGGTCTTGACGACCATGCCGTCGGTGCAGGTGATGGTGCAGGAGGCCATCGGCTTGCGCTGGCCCTCGACCTCGACGATGCACTGGCGGCAGGCGCCGGCCGGGGAGAGGAGGGGGTGGTCGCAGAACCGGGGGATCTCGATGCCGAGCTGTTCGGCGGCCCGGATGACCAGGGTCCCCTTGGGCACCGACAGTTCGATGCCGTCGATGGTCAGGGAGATGTGGTCCGCCGGGACCGCGGCCTCTCCGCCGCCGGAGGCTGCCGTAGTGGTCACGGTCATGCGGTCACCTCCGTGTCGGCCCAGAGGGTCGACTTCTTGGGGTCGAAGGGGCAGCCCTTGCCCGTGATGTGCTGCTCGTACTCCGCGCGGAAGTACTTGAGCGAGGAGAAGATGGGGCTGGCGGCGCCGTCGCCGAGGGCGCAGAACGACTTGCCGTTGATGTTGTCGGCGATGTCGTTGAGCTTGTCGAGGTCGGACATGACCCCCTTGCCCGCTTCGATGTCGCGGAGCAACTGGACCAGCCAGTACGTGCCTTCGCGGCAGGGCGTGCACTTGCCGCAGGACTCGTGGGCGTAGAACTCGGTCCAGCGGGTCACCGCCCGCACCACGCAGGTGGTCTCGTCGAAGCACTGCAGGGCCTTGGTGCCCAGCATGGAGCCGGCCGCGCCCACGCCCTCGTAGTCCAGCGGGACGTCGAGGTGCTCGTCCGTGAACATCGGGGTGGAGGAGCCGCCGGGGGTCCAGAACTTCAGCCGGTGCCCGGGGCGCATGCCGCCGCTCATGTCGAGGAGCTGGCGCAGGGTGATCCCGAGCGGGGCCTCGTACTGGCCGGGGCCGACGACGTGGCCGGAGAGCGAGTACAGGGTGAAGCCGGGGGACTTCTCGGTCCCCATCGACTTGAACCAGTCCTTGCCCTTGTTCAGGATCGCGGGAACCGAGGCGATGGACTCCACGTTGTTCACGACGGTGGGGCAGGCGTAGAGCCCCTCGACCGCCGGGAAGGGGGGACGCAGCCGGGGCTGGCCGCGCCGGCCTTCGAGGGAGTCCAGGAGGGCCGTTTCCTCGCCGCAGATGTAGGCGCCCGCGCCCGCGTGCACGGTGATGTCGAGCTTCAGCCCACTCCCCAGGATGTTCTCCCCCAGGTAGCCGGCCTCGTACGCCTCGCGGACCGCCTCGTGCAGGCGCCGCAGCACCGGCACGGTCTCGCCGCGCAGGTAGATGAAGGCGTGCTCGGAGCGGATCGCGTAGCAGGCGATGATCATTCCCTCGATGAGGGAGTGCGGATTGGCGAAGAGGAGGGGGATGTCCTTGCAGGTCCCCGGCTCCGACTCGTCCGCGTTCACCACGAGGTAGTGCGGCTTGCCGTCGCCCTGCGGGATGAACTGCCACTTCATGCCGGTGGGGAAGCCCGCGCCGCCGCGGCCGCGCAGGCCCGAGTCCTTCACGTAGGCGATGAGGTCGTCGGGGGTCATGGCGAGCGCCTTGCGCAGGCCCTCGTAGCCCTCGTGGCGCCGGTAGGTCTCCAGCGTCCACGACCGCGGCTCGTCCCAGAACGCCGACAGGACGGGCGCGAGGAGCTTCTCGGGACTCGTGCCGTTCTTGCTCAGTTCGGTGGACACGGTCATCACTCCCCTCCCTCGATGGTGGCCTCGCCGCGCGGGTGCACGATCGGGGTGTGCGGGGCCTCGCCGCGCGCGATGCGCAGGCCGATCAGGGAGGCGGGACCGGCGCCGCCGCTGGCCTCGACGGCGCCTTCGCGCTCGTCGGGGAAGCCCGCCAGGATCCGGGCGGTCTCCTTGTACGTGCACAGCGGCGCGCCCCGGGTCGGCTCGACGGGGCGGCCGGCCAGCAGGTCGTCGACCATGGCCTTCGCGGACTCGGGGGTCTGGTTGTCGAAGAACTCCCAGTTGACCATCACCACGGGGGCGTAGTCGCAGGCCGCGTTGCACTCGATGTGCTCGAGGGTGACCTTGCCGTCGGGGGTGGTCTCGTTGTTGCCGACCCCGAGGTGGTCCTTGAGCTCCTCGAAGATGGCGTCGCCGCCCATGACCGCGCACAGGGTGTTCGTGCACACGCCGACCTGGTAGTCCCCGGAGGGCTTGCGGCGGTACATCGTGTAGAAGGTCGCCACGGCCGTGACCTCGGCGGTGGTCAGGCCCAGCACCTCGGCGCAGAAGCGGATGCCGGTGCGCGAGACGTAGCCCTCCTCCGACTGGATGAGGTGGAGCAGCGGCAGCAGCGCGCTGCGGCTGTCGGGGTAGCGGGCGATGACCTCGGCGGCGTCGGCCGCCAGCCGCTCGCGCACCTCCGCCGGGTAGTCGGGTGCCGGCAGCTGGGGCATGCCCAGTGAAATGTCGGTCATCGGTCGACGCCTCCCATCACGGGGTCGATGGAGGCGACGGCCACGATGACGTCGGCGACCTGGCCGCCCTCGCACATCGCCGCCATGGCCTGCAGGTTGGTGAAGGACGGGTCGCGGAAGTGGACCCGGTAGGGGCGGGTGCCGCCGTCGGAGACGAGGTGCACGCCGAGCTCGCCCTTGGGCGACTCCACTGCCGCGTAGGCCTGGCCGGCCGGTACCCGGAAGCCCTCGGTCACCAGCTTGAAGTGGTGGATGAGGGACTCCATGGAGGTGCCCATGATCTGCTTGATGTGGTCGAGCGAGTTGCCGAGGCCGTCGGGGCCCATGGCGAGCTGCGCCGGCCAGGCGATCTTCTTGTCGGCGACCATGACCGGGCCCGGCTCCAGCCGGTCCAGGCACTGTTCGACGATCCGCAGGGACTGGCGCATCTCCTCCAGGCGGATCAGGAACCGCCCGTAGGAGTCGCAGGACTCGGTGGTCGCCACGTCGAACTCGTAGTTCTCGTAGCCGCAGTACGGGTCCGTCTTGCGCAGGTCGTGCGGCAGGCCGGCGGAGCGCAGGATCGGGCCGGTGGCGCCGAGCGCCATGCAGCCGGTGAGGTCGAGGTAGCCGACGTCCTGCATGCGGGCCTTGAAGATGGGGTTGCCGGTGGCGAGCTTGTCGTACTCCGGCAGGTTCTTCTTCATGGTCTTCACGAACTCGCGGAGCTGGTCCACGGCGCCCGGGGGCAGGTCCTGCGCGAGGCCGCCGGGGCGGATGAACGCGTGGTTCATGCGCAGTCCGGTGATCAGCTCGAACACGTCGAGGATCAGCTCGCGGTCGCGGAACCCGTAGATCATGATCGTGGTCGCGCCGAGCTCCATGCCGCCGGTGGCGATGCACACCAGGTGGGAGGAGAGCCGGTTGAGCTCCATCAGCAGGACGCGGATGACGGAGGCGCGGTCCGGGATCTGATCGGTGATGCCGAGCAGCTTCTCGACGCCCAGGCAGTACGCCGTCTCGTTGAAGAACGGCGTCAGGTAGTCCATGCGCGTGACGAAGGTGGTGCCCTGCGTCCAGTTCCGGAATTCGAGGTTCTTCTCGATGCCGGTGTGGAGGTAGCCGATGCCGCAGCGGGCCTCGGTGACCGTCTCGCCGTCGATCTCCAGGATCAGGCGGAGCACCCCGTGGGTGGAGGGGTGCTGGGGGCCCATGTTGACGACGATCCGCTCGTCGTCGGCGCGGGCCGCCGACTGGACGATCTCGTCCCAGTCTCCGCCGGTGACGGTGTAGACGGTGCCTTCGGTCGTCTCGCGGGCGGAGGCGTGGTTCGACGCGTGGGAAGTGCTCATCAGCTGTACGACCTCCGCTGGTCAGGAGCCGGGATCTGGGCGCCCTTGTACTCGATCGCGATGCCGCCGAGCGGGTAGTCCTTGCGCTGCGGGAAGCCCTGCCAGTCGTCCGGCATCATGATCCGGGTGAGGGCCGGGTGCCCGTCGAAGATCAGGCCGAAGAAGTCGTACGTCTCGCGCTCGTGCCAGTCGTTCGTCGGGTAGACGGAGACGATCGAGGGGACGTGCGGATCCGCGTCCGGGGCCGTCACCTCCAGCCGCACGATCCGGCCGTGGGTGAGCGAGCGCAGGTGGTAGACGGCGTGCAGCTCGCGGCCCTTGTCTTCGGGGAAGTGCACCCCGCTCACACCCGTACAGAGCTCGAAGCGCAGGGCCGGGTCGTCGCGCAGGGTCCTCGCGACGAGGAGCAGGTGCTCGCGGGCGATGTGGAGGGTCAGCTCCGCCCGGTCGACGACGACCTTCTCGATCGCGTTCTCCGGGACGAGGTCCTGCTCCTCCAGTGCCCCTTCGAGCTCGTCGACGACCTCGTCGAAGTACGAGCCGTACGGGCGGGCGCTCGCACCGGGCAGGGCCACGGTGCGCACGAGGCCGCCGTAGCCGCTGGTGTCGCCGCCGCCGCTGGCGCCGAACATGCCCTTGCGGACGCCGATCACCTCGGGACCGGCCGCTCCGCGGGGCGCGGGCACGCTGTCGCCGTCGCCGGCATGGGGGCCGCTGTGCACGGCCGGGTCCTCGCTCACCGCAGGAGCCCCTTCATCTCAATGGTGGGGAGCGCCTTGAGGGCCGCCTCCTCCGCCTCTCGGGCCGCCTCTTCCCGGTTCACGCCGAGCTTGCCGCCCTGGATCTTCTGGTGGAGCTTGAGGATCGCGTCGAGCAGCATCTCGGGGCGGGGCGGGCAGCCGGGCAGGTAGATGTCCACGGGGACGATGTGGTCGACGCCCTGGACGATCGCGTAGTTGTTGAACATTCCGCCCGAAGACGCACAAACCCCCATGGAGATGACCCACTTGGGAGCGGGCATCTGGTCGTACACCTGCCGCAGCACCGGCGCCATCTTCTGGCTGACCCGGCCGGCCACGATCATCAGGTCGGCCTGGCGCGGGGATCCGCGGAAGACCTCCATGCCGAAGCGGGCCAGGTCGTACCGGCCCGCTCCGGTCGTCATCATCTCGATGGCGCAGCAGGCGAGGCCGAAGGTGGCCGGGAAGACGGACGCCTTGCGCACCCATCCCGCGGCCTGTTCGACGGTGGTCAGCAGAAAGCCGCTCGGCAGCTTCTCTTCCAGTCCCATGGAAAATTCAGCCCCTCAGTCCCATTCCAGGCCGCCGCGGCGCCACACATAGGCGTAGGCGACGAAGACGGTGAGCACGAAGAGGAGCATCTCGACGAGCCCGAAGATCCCCAGCGAGTCGAAGGTGACCGCCCAGGGGTAGAGGAAGACAACCTCGATGTCGAAGACGATGAAGAGCATCGCCGTCAGGTAGTACTTGATGGGGAAGCGACCGCCGCCTGCCGGCATCGGAGTGGGCTCGATGCCGCACTCGTACGCTTCAAGTTTTGCCCGGTTGTACCGCTTTGGACCGATCAGCGTGGCCATGACCACGGAGAAGATCGCAAACCCTGCGCCGAGGGCGCCGAGCACGAGGATGGGCGCGTACGCATTCACGCTCCTCGCTCCTTCCAGTCGTCCTTGACCGTTGGACCGCTGTGCCGGCGCCGCGCGCCCCGCCTCCCACGTCTCGCATGTGAGGCAGTTCACAAGCCGGACTGGTGCGCATCTTATGCCCGCCCATCTGTGATCTGCGACACGGGTTACAACAACGAGTTTGTGATCTCCACCACCTGACGAACGATCATGAAGCCCAATGAGTAGTGATCTTCATACGTGAAGCATCCACATGATCACCAAAGGTGACATCCGCACCCTCCGTCGCAGGTGGAAGGCCTGTCGCACTATCAAACCGTGGCCTCTGCATACAAATTGGCGGGTCGGTGCGCGTGATGATAAAGGGATCGCCGTCCCCCGGTCGGGGGACCTCGCGCGGACGGGAGTGGACGCGTGCATGCGTTCACTAACTCGGGGCAGAGGGGGGTGGAGGCTCCCCCGGAGATCGACCCGGGGGGTGACCCGGAGGCG
Source organism: Streptomyces sp. TBY4 (assembly GCF_024213195.1). Lineage (GTDB taxonomy): Bacteria > Actinomycetota > Actinomycetes > Streptomycetales > Streptomycetaceae > Streptomyces. Next base: position 18,490 of record NZ_JANAVF010000022.1, read on the forward strand.
GCCCGGGGGCGACCCGGAGGCGGTCCCGACCCGGCGGCGACTTCACGGTTCGGTCACAGGAGGGCCACAGCGTCCGCATGGCGTGACACCCCTGTGACCTGCGCCACTCGGAATTCGCGCTACCGAAACGGGGCTTGGCCATCTGTGCAGGTGGATGGTAGGCGCGGGATCAATTCGGACTTATTGCGGAAACCCCATGATCACAGCCCTGCGGACGGCTGTCCGATTCGCCCGTTACGGCGTCAATAAGAGGTCCGACGCGCCCGGTTAGCCCGCTTCGCGCACAACTGTGGCGCAGACCACGTTTCTTGAACGGAACCGCGAGGCCCTGATAGCGGTTGACCCATGTCCCTCACCGCTCACATACCCAGCCACCGGAAGCCCCGCCGCAGCGCCTCGAAGCTCGCGGTCCGCGCCGGAGTTGCCGGTGGCGTCCTCAGCACCCTGGCCATGGCCGGCACGGCGAGTGCCACCCCCTCCGCCGAGCCCGCGCACGAGACCACGCTCGAAATGCCGGTCCTCAGCCTGGACCTGAGCGCCGAGGTGTCCTCGTCCGTGGCCAAGGCCGCGGAGAACACCCGCGCCGCCGCCGTCGACGGCGAGCTCAACGCCCTGGAGGAGACGGCCCGCACGGGTGCCGCCGCCGAGGCCAAGCAGCTCAAGGCCGACGCCCAGCAGAAGGCCGACGCCGAGGCCAAGGCGAAGCAGGAGGCCGACCGCAAGGCCGAGGCCGAGCGCGCCGGCCGCAGCACCGCCCGCACCCCGATCCAGAGCAACTCCGGATCCTCCGGCTCCAAGGGGACCCCCTCCACGGGATCCCAGCAGGGCAAGGGCACCGTCACGGCCCCCGCGACCGGCTCCGCCGCCGCCATCGTCAACTTCGCCCGCGCGCAGGTCGGCAAGGCCTACGTCCTCGGCGGCACCGGCCCGTCCTCGTTCGACTGCTCGGGCCTCGTCCAGGCCGCGTACCGCCAGGCCGGCATCAACCTGCCGCGCATGTCGCAGGCGCAGTCCTCGGCCGGCACCTCGGTGTCCCTGAACGCGCTGCAGCCGGGCGACATCCTGTACTGGGGCTCCAAGGGCAGCGCGTACCACGTCGCCGTCTACGTCGGCGGCGGCAAGTTCGTCGGCGCGCAGAACCCCAGCACCGGCATCGTCGAGCGCTCCCTGAGCTACGACAAGCCGACGGGCGCCGTCCGCGTCCTCTGACGGCTCCCCGCACGACATCTCCCCGCAGTCCCGGGCCGCTCCCGGTGACGCGCGAAAGGCCGGTACTCCCCCGCTCGGGGGTGGAGTACCGGCCTTTCGGCCGTCCTGGGGCTGCTGGAGGCTCCTGGGGCCCCTGAGGGGCGTCCGAGCGTCGCGCCGGCCGTTCCGTCAGCTGTTCCGCAAGCCGCTTCGTCAGCCGCTCCGTCAGTCGAGGAACGTGGCCGAGGTGATCTTGTTCTTGAAGTTGACGCTGGCATTGCCCTGGTAGCCCGGCGGGAGCGAACCGATCAGACCGGTGAGGTTCACCTCGGTGGCCACCTTCCAGGTGTAGGTGTCCCGGTTCCAGTAGGACGCGGTGTCGTCGTTCGTCACCCGGTTCCGGCCGGCGCAGCCCTCCGGGCCGACGAAGAGGTTGTTGAAGAAGTTCCAGTCCGAGGACATCAGGTCGAAGACGCAACCCCCTTGGTAGGAGTTGTAGTAAAGGCCGAACTCGCTGGATTCGAGATAGCCGTTCCGCTCCGTGTTGGCGGCGGCCGGGCCGGCCCCCACCAGGAGAAGGGCGCCGACGGATACCGTGGCGGCGCAGCCGGCGGCTATTTTATTGAGCGCCTTGCTCATGAGGCATTTTCTCCATCTTCAGTGAATTGATTCCGGCCGGGATTAAACCCTCCGGGCCACTCCGAGGCAAGCGTCTTCTCAGCTGTTCAAGCCACAACCACCATGGCTCGTAACGGACTTGTCGCGATTTTCGGCACCCGATTACCATCTCCCGCGGCCTTCCGCCACTCCCCCACACCTACCTCCGCCGACCGCAAGGGAAACACCTCGTGCGCGTACGCGAAATATCCTCGTCACTCCTTTTGTGCCTCGCACTGACCGGATGTGGAGGCGGGGAAGTCCCGGGGAAGAACTCCGGAGCGGGAAAGCCCGGAGCGACCGCCAGCCCCTCCATCGCGGCGGCGGACATGCCGTTCTACACGTGCATGCAGCAGCACGGAATGACCCTCTCCTACGGGGACGACGGCGCCCCGCACTTCGTGGAGAAGGAAAGCCCGCAGTACCCCGGGGCCCAGAAGGCCTGTCTCCCGCTGCTCCCCTCGCCCTCCCCCCTCCAGGCGAGCCCGCAGGAACTCGCCGCCGCCCGCGAATCCTCCGCGTGCATGAGGGAGCGGGGCATCTCCTGGTATCCGGACCCGGATCCGGTCACCGGCGAGGTGCACCAGCAGGCCGGCGGCACCCCCGAACAGTGGCAGGCGCTCAAGCGGGACCACCTCGACGCCTACCGGGCCTGCCTGCGCCGGCCCTCCTGAGCGGCGGGCGTCACTCGGGCGCCGGTCGGGCCTCAGAGGAGCCCGGCCGCCAGCTTGTAGCGGGCCTCGCGCTGCTTCTTGTACAGCGCGAGGGTCTCGGCCTGGTCCTCCACCAGCCGCTCCTGGTACGCCTTCTCCACCGCCGCCCAGATGCCCACGAGGTTCACCTCGCGCTTGCAGGCGACATCGGCCTTGGCCGCGGTGACGGCCTTGGGGCCGCCCGGATCGGCCTCCAGGCCGAGCTTCTGGACCACCTCGTAGGGATCCTTCAGCCCGGTGTACCCCGACTTCCCCATGCACGCCGACCAGTTCTTCAGCACCTCGGCCACCCGCGAGTCGCTCTTGGAGCGTTCGTGCGCCTCCGATGCCAGCCCGAACGGGAACAGCAGGTCCACGCTGTCCTTCGTCGGCGCGTACAGCTTGCGGTAGGCCTCCCGCACGCAGCCGCCGGCCGGCACCTTCTGCCCGCCGATGTCGATGCCGCTGTCCACCCCCGCGGCCTCCTCCTCGCTCGGGGCGTCCGGGAGCTTCGCGCCGCCCTGCTGCCCGCCCGGCCGTTCGCCGTGCATGACCAGGTGGGCGCTCTCGCTCAGCGGAGCGGCCGGGGGCTTGACCGGCCGCCCCTTGCCGGCGGTCATGTCGTAGCCGTGGGCCGCCGCGAACTCCGGATCGACCGCCCCGAAGAGCGCCCGGTGCCGTCCCTCGGGCCCCTGGGCGGCGGCGGGATCGGACGGGCCGACCTCCTCGTACGGGAATCCGTACCGGGCCATGCACCGGGAGATCAGCCGCTGCTGCACCTGCCCCATGCGGACCGTCTCGGCGTCGGTGTCCGTGTACGCGTCCAGGGGAAGCGAGAGCGAGGCGGTGGCCGGGGCGACGGCGACCTCCCCGAGCTCCGGCTCCCCGTGCGCGTCACCCCCGCCGTCCGGCTCCGAACAGCCGGCCAGGACGAGCGCGAGCAGGACGGCGCCCGGGAGGGCGGGGCGGAGGAGGGCGGCGGGGCGGCGCGGACGGGAGCGCACGGTGGAAGACCTGTTCACTCTCGGGAATTGAACAGTCCGGCCGGTACCGGGACAAGCCCTTCTCACCTGCTGGTCGGCCAATCTTCTTGCCTGGAAACCGACTTGCCGGCCCGTCCCGCCCGCCGCCGGGGTCAGGCCTTCGGAGCCACCTTCGACAGGCCGTTGATGACGCGGTCCATCGCGTCGCCGCCCTGCGGGTCGGTGAGGTTGGCCAGCATCTTCAGGGTGAACTTCATCAGCAGGGGGTGGCTCAGGCCGCGCTGGGCGGCGACCTTCATGATCTTCGGGTTGCCGATGAGCTTCACGAAGGCGCGGCCCAGGGTGTAGTAGCCGCCGTAGGTCTCCTTCAGGACCTTCGGGTAGCTGTGCAGGGTGAGCTCGCGCAGGGCCGGGGTGGCACGGGAGTGGGCCTGGACGATGACGTCGGCGGCGATCTGGCCCGACTCCATCGCATAGGCGATGCCCTCGCCGTTGAACGGGTTGACGAGCCCGCCCGCGTCACCGACCAGCAGCAGCCCCTTGGTGTAGTGCGGCTGGCGGTTGAAGGCCATCGGCAGGGCCGCGCCCCGGATGGGCTGCGTCATGTTCTCGGGGGTGTAGCCCCAGTCCTCCGGCATGGAGGCGCACCAGGCCTTGAGGACCTCGCGCCAGTCCAGCTCCTTGAAGGCGGAGGAGGAGTTGAGGATGCCGAGGCCGACGTTGGAGGTGCCGTCGCCCATGCCGAAGATCCAGCCGTAGCCGGGCAGCAGCCGGTCCTGGGCCCCGCGCCGGTCCCACAGCTCCAGCCAGGACTCCAGGTAGTCGTCGTCGTGGCGGGGCGAGGTGAAGTACGTGCGCACGGCCACGCCCATCGGGCGGTCCTCGCGGCGGTGCAGGCCCATCGCCAGGGAGAGGCGCGAGGAGTTGCCGTCGGCGGCGACGACGAGGGGGGCGCGGAAGGTGACCTCGGTCTTCTCCTCGCCGAGCTTGGCCTTCACCCCGGTGATGTGCCCGGTGCGCGGGTCGCGGACGGGCTCGCCCACGTTGCAGCGCTCGTACAGCCGGGCGCCGGCCTTCTGCGCCTGGCGGGCCAGCGTCTCGTCGAAGTCGTCGCGCTTGCGGACGAGTCCGTAGTCCGGGAAGGAGGCCAGCTCGGGCCAGTCCAGCTGGAGCCGCTGGCCGCCGCCGATGATCCGCAGGCCCTTGTTGCGCAGCCAGCCGGCCTCCTCGGAGATGTCGATGCCCATCGACACCAGCTGCTTGGTGGCGCGCGGCGTCAGGCCGTCGCCGCAGACCTTCTCGCGCGGGAACGCCGTCTTCTCCAGCAGCAGGACGTCGAGTCCCGCCTTGGCCAGGTAATACGCAGTGGTCGAGCCGGCGGGCCCGGCCCCGACGACGATCACGTCCGCGGAGTGCTCGGAGAGGGGCTCGGTCACGGCGGGTCTCCCGAAGGCTCGATAAAGGGTGCCCAACGGCACAAGACACGTGCAGTCTATGCAGCGAGAGAGATCGCGATCCGAAGGGCTGCCCCCTGTGACCACCTCGCCGACCCGGCCGCTCCCCACCGTCCAGCTCCGTGTGCCCACGGACGAGGACGCGCACGCCTGGCACCGGGTCTTCCACGACCCCGACGTCATGGAATTCCTCGGCGGCCCCGCCGAACTCTCCTTCTACGAGGAGATCACCGCCCGGCAGCGGATGCACGACGCCCGGCTCGGCTTCTGCCTGTGGACGCTGCTCGACGGGGACGGGGAGGTCCTCGGCTTCACCGGGGCGCAGCCGTGGCCGGCGGCGAAGGCGTGGGGGCCGGTCGGGGAGATCGAGATCGGGTGGCGGCTCGGGCGCTCCGCTTGGGGGCGGGGGTACGCGTACGCGGCTGCGCTGGCGACCCTTGAGCGGGTGCGGGGGGCTGGGGTGCCGGAGGTGGTGGCGATGATCGACGACGCGAACGTCCGCTCGATCGCGGTGGCGGAGCGACTGAGCATGACCCTGGCGGAACGCTTCCCGATCCCCGACACCCCCCGCACCGCCCGCCGCTACACCCTCACCCTCACCTGACCCCCTGCGCGGAGCGGAGCCCGTCCAGGAGGCTAAAACACGCTCAGGCCCGTCAGGGTCGTGAAGCGGTCCAGGGCGGCTACCGCGGCGACGGAGTTGCCCTGGGGGTCCAGGCCGGGGCTCCACGCGGCCAGCGTGCACGCACCGGGGACGACCGCCACGATGCCGCCGCCCACGCCGCTCTTGCCCGGGAGGCCGACGCGGTACGCGAACTCCCCCGCCGCGTCGTACGTGCCGCAGGTCAGCATCACCGCGTTGACCTGCTTCGCCTCGCTGCGCGTCAGGAGACGGGAGCCGTCCGCGCGGAGCCCGTGGCGGGCCAGGAAGCGGCCGGCGCGGGCCAGGTCGGCGCAGCTCATCTCGATGGAGCACTGCCAGAAGTAGTGGTCGAGGAGGGCCGGTACCGGGTTGTCGATGTTTCCGTAGGCGGCCATGAAGTGGGCGAGGGCGGCGTTGCGGTCCCCGTGTTCCTGCTCGGAGGCGGCGACTTCCGCGTCGAAGGCGAGGTCCGGGTTCTGGCTCTCCTCACGGAGGAAGCGCAGCAGTTCGCTGCTCGCGTCGCCCGTCAGGGTCTGGAGCCGGTCGGTGACGACGAGCGCGCCCGCGTTGATGAAGGGGTTGCGCGGGATGCCGTTCTCGTACTCCAGCTGCACGAGGGAGTTGAACGGGTTGCCGGAGGGTTCCCGGCCGACCCGCTCCCACAGGCTGTCGCCGCCTTCGGCGAGCGCGAGGGCGAGGGCGAAGACCTTGGTGATGGACTGGGCGGAGAAGGGCGTCCGCCAGTCCCCGACTCCGAAGACGTTGCCGTCGAGGTCGGCGATGGCCATCCCGAACTGCCGGGGGTCGACGGACGCCAGCGCCGGGATGTACTCGGCGGGCGCCCCGCTGCCCACCAGCGGGGCGACGTCCTTCGCGACCTGCTCCAGCAGCGCCTGGTAGTCCACGGGAAACTACCCCTTGGTGCCGCGGTGCAGGGCGACGATGCCGCCGCTGAGGTTGCGCCAGGCCACCTTGGACCAGCCGGCCTTCTGCAGCAGCACGGCCAGCGCCGGCTGGTCGGGCCAGGCGCGGATGGAGTCGGCGAGGTAGACGTAGGCGTCGGGGTTGGAGGAGACCGCGCGGGCGACCGGCGGCAGCGCGCGCATCAGGTACTCGGTGTACACGGTCCGGAAGGGCGCCCAGGTGGGCTGCGAGAACTCGCAGATCACGACCTGGCCGCCGGGCTTCGTGACCCGGTACAGCTCGCGCAGGGCGGCGTCGGTGTCCTGGACGTTGCGCAGGCCGAAGGAGATGGTGACGGTGTCGAAGACCTCGTCCTTGAAGGGGAGCTTCGTCGCGTCGCCGGCAGTCAGCGGGAGCCAGGGGTTGCGCTTCTTGCCCTCGCGGAGCATGCCGAGCGAGAAGTCGCAGGGCACGACGTACGCGCCGGTCGCGGCGAAGGGCAGCGAGGAGGTGGCCGTGCCGGCGGCCAGGTCGAGGACCAGCTGCCCGGGGCGGGCGCCGACCGCCTTGGCGACCTCCTTGCGCCAGACGCGGTCCTGCCCGAGGGAGAGGACGTCGTTGGTGAGGTCGTAGTTCGCCGCCACGCCGTCGAACATGGAGGCGACTTCGTGCGGCTGCTTGTCCAGGGAAGCGGATGTCACTGGCGTGGGCCCCTCGGTGCGGTGCGGATGGTTCGGCGAACGGTTCGGCGAGCAGTTCGGTGGCAAGCGGTTCGGTAGGCGTCGGCGGCGGTGCGGCAGGGCCTTCGATCGGATCCCGTGGTGCTGCGGCAGGGTCCCGGGCCGGTCCCGCGGACCGCCCGGCCATTCTCGCAGGCCCTTCGCCCCCCGCACCCGGCAGCTCAGCGGCGGCGGTGCAGCAGCCTGCCGCCGATGACGGTGGCGACGCAGCTCGTCGGGCCCTCCACCAGCAGCTCCGTCGGGCCGGCCACGGCGAAGACCGCGAACCGGGCCGGGGCGCCCGGCTCCAGGACTCCGTGGAAGGCCTCCTCGGCCGCGGTCCGGCCGGCGAGCGGGTCGAGGGAGGCGGGGCCCTCGTAGGGGGCGGGCGGGACGATGGTGAGCCCGGAGCGGACCACGGCCGTGCGGACGGCCGGGCTGGTGAAGCGGCCCGCGACCGCCACCACGCCGCGGGCGAGCAGCTTCTGCGTGCCGCGGCGCGCGCTGTTGCCCCGGCGCGGTTCGGTCATCTTCAGGTCCGCCAGCGCCTCGGCGCCGCTGATCGGTTCGGTCCCGAGCTCGGTGATCTCGTACGGGTCGTCCGGGTAGTACGTGCGCTCCAGCAGCTCGTCGCCGCCGCGCACCAGCAGCCCCGGGGTCAGCACCCCGGGCCAGCTGCGGGCGCGCGCGTGCGGATAGGCCGCGGCGAGCTCCTCGTACGGGCCCACGCGGGCGATGCGGTCGCCCTCGACCAGGACCGCGCCGCCGGGGAGCCCCGGCGCGGGTCCCGGTTCGGTGGCGGCCCCCGTGACGAGGAGTTCGGCGGTGTGGATCGTCAGCACGGGGCGCTCAGTTCGTGGAGATGAGCTTCAGCTCGGGGTGGGCCGTGCCGCCCTCGATGGCGGTGGAGGAGATGTGCGAGACCACGCGCTCGTCGACCGGGTCGTTCGCCGGGTCCTCGTGCACCAGGAGGTGCTCGTACGTCGTCGCGCGCTGGGCCGGGGTGCGGCCCGCCTTGCGGATCAGGTCGATGATCTCCTGGCGGTTGGAGCGGTGCTTGGCACCGGCCGAGGAGACGACGTTCTCCTCCAGCATGATCGAGCCGAGGTCGTCGGCGCCGTAGTGCAGGGAGAGCTGGCCCGCCTCCTTGCCGACGGTGAGCCAGGAGCCCTGGATGTGGGCGATGTTGTCGAGGAAGAGCCGCGCGATGGCGATCATGCGCAGGTACTCGAAGACGGTCGCCTGGGTCCGGCCCTTGAGGTGGTTGTTCTCGGGCTGGTACGTGTACGGGATGAAGGCGCGGAAGCCGCCCGTGCGGTCCTGCGTGTCCCGGATCATCGCGATGTGCTCGATGCGCTCGGCGTTGGTCTCGCCGGTGCCCATCAGCATGGTGGAGGTGGACTCCACGCCCAGCTTGTGGGCGATCTCCATGATCTCCAGCCAGCGCTCGCCGGACTCCTTGAGCGGGGCGATCGCCTTGCGCGGGCGGGCCGGGAGCAGTTCGGCGCCGGCGCCCGCGAAGGAGTCGAGGCCGGCGGCGTGGATGCGCTGGATGGCCTCCTCCGCCGACACCTTGGAGATCCGGGCCATGTGCTCGACCTCGGAGGCGCCGAGGGAGTGGATGACCAGCTGGGGGAAGGCCTGCTTGATGGCGGAGAAGTGGTGCTCGTAGTACTCGACGCCGTAGTCCGGGTGGTGGCCGCCCTGGAACATGATCTGGGTGCCGCCCAGCTCGACGGTCTCCGCGCAGCGGCGCAGGATGTCGTCGAGGTCCCGGGACCAGCCCTTCTTCGCGTCCTTGGGGGCCGCGTAGAAGGCGCAGAACTTGCACGCCGTCACACACACGTTGGTGTAGTTGATGTTGCGCTCGATGATGTACGTCGCGATGTGCTCGGTACCGGCGTAGCGCAGCCGGCGGGCCGCGTCGGCGGCCTGGCCGAGGGCGTGCAGCGGCGCGTGGCGGTAGAGGTCGAGCGCCTCTTCCTTGGTGATCCGGCCCCCGCCGGCGGCTCGGTCGAGGACTGACTGGAGAGCGGCCTGGTCGGTCACCGGTGCGTCACCTTTCGGGTGTGTCAAGGTCCGGACCGATCCAGCCTACGCCAGCACCCCGTGCTCCCGGCCTGGCCCCCTGAGGATGTCCCGCGGGCCCTGGTCAGGGCGCCGGCGGCACCGGCGGCCGCGACCCCGGCCCCGCGGACCGGCTCACGGGAGGCCGGCACCCAGCCCCGTCCCGAGCCCCATGCCCAGGCCCAGGCCCGCGCCGACCACGCCCGCGAGGGCCCCTGCGGCCATGAACGGGCCGAAGGCGATCGGGCTGGTCCGGTCCGCCCGGCGCAGGGCGATCAGGGCGTACCCGTAGACGGTGCCCGCGAGGAACGCGGCGAAGGTGCCCGCGAACAGCACGAACCACCCGTACCAGCCCAGGACCTGCCCCACGGTGAGGGCCAGGGTGACGTCGCCGAAGCCCATGCCGCGCGGGTTGATGAAGTGGAGGAGGTAGTAGCAGCAGCCGAGGACGAGCCCGCCGAGCAGGGCGCGCGTCCAGGATCCGGCGGTACCCGTGGCCAGGGCGGCCGTGCCGAGCGCGGCGGCGGTCCCGGCGGCCAGCGGGAGGGTCAGTACGTCGGGCAGCCGGTGCACGGCCCGGTCCACGAGGCAGAGCAGCACGGTGAACGGAGCCAGCAGCAGCCAGACGAACAGCTCGGGCCGCGCCCCCACCCCGGCCCCGAGCGCGAGGCAGACCAGAGTGGTGGCCAGCACCGCTCCGCCGACGGGCGCGTAGCCGCGGCGGCGGCCGGTGGCGGGCTCCGACCGGCACCCGGGGCAGACCGCGAGCCCCAGCCACCCTCCGGCCGGTCCGCTCAGCGGATGCCCGGCCGGACAGGCCGAGCGCCAGGGAAGGCCCGCCTCGACGGAGAGCCGGTAGGCGGCACGGGGCAGCAGGATGCCTGCCAGCGCGCCCCAGAGGGTGACCCCGGCCACGAACCCCGCGATGCCCATGCCAGCTCTCGCCCCCGCCCCTGCCCGGCCCCGCCCGGCCGCGTCTTGGCGATGGACGGTAGCAGGGGGTGGCTGTCCCCTACCCGCCCTTCCACCGTTCCCCGGGCCGCGCCCGGACCCCTTCTGGGGCTCCGCCCCAGACCCCGGTCCTCAAACGCCGGACGGCTGAAAGGACCAGACCCCGGCGCGGGGTCCGGGGCGGAGCCCCGGGGAACGGTGGAAGGGCGGGTAGGGGACAGCCCCGCAGGGCGCTCCAGGTCAGGCGGCCGCCGCCGCCCCCGCCGGTTCGAAGCCGGCGAGCATCTGTTCCAGGGCCTGCTGGTCCGGGCCCACGAAGGGGTCCAGGCCCGGGGCGAGGCCCACGGTGTCGAGCATGCGGGTGACGAGGCCGACCCCGGCGGCCGGGGGCAGGTGGGTGGAGAGCACGAGCTCGGGATCCATCTCCCTGAGCGGCCGGACCGTGCCGAGGAACTTCTCCCGGTCGGCGACGGCCGCCCAGGGGCTGTCCACCGAGGCCCAGAACAGCTGGCCGGCCCGCAGCTCCTCGGGCCCGACCTCCGCGGCGTCGCCGCCGGCCGCGAGCTCGCCGTCCGGAAGGGGGGAGCCGAAGCAGTCGGAGCTGAAGCAGGCCCGCGAGCGGTCGTCGTAGAAGCCCACGGTCGCGGGGTTGTCGAAGAGGGGCGGCCGGAAGGCGGTGAGGGAGCGGTCGCCCACGTCGAGCCGCTGGCCGGGGTTGAGGAAGTAGACCCGGTCCATCGGCAGCGGGCGTTCCGTGGTCATCTCGCCCGCGCCGAGGAAGGTGGTCACCACACGGGCCCCGGGGGCCGCCTCCAGCAGGGCGAAGATCCCGCCGGTGTGGTCCTTGTCCGGGTGCGTCAGCCAGATCCACCGCACGTCGGCGGGGTCGACGGCCTCGGACAGGGTCTTCAGGAAGTCCCGGTCGGGCAGGCTGAGGCCGGTGTCGACGACCACCGGCTCACTGGCGTGCAGGACGAAGGCGTTGACCGGGATGAAGCCGACGCCCGGCACTTCGAGGGCGTCGCCGAGGACCGTGATGTCCCGGCCGACTGAGCGTGTGGTCATGGCGGAGCTCCGATGGCCCCCTGGGTGTGGTGAGCCCGCTCGCGACCGCCCCGCCCCCGTCCCCTTCTCCGTCCCCTCCACTCATCGTGTCCCCGGGCCGCCCGGCCCGCACGCCCGGTGAAAGGGGAACGCATTCCCGGTAAACGGCGGGCATTCGCCTTTCCGCCCCTTTCCGCACTGCGGAAAGATGAATGCCCTCATAAGCCGCGCTAATGACCCGGCACGGCCACCGGCAGCAGCTCCACGTTCACATCGGGCGCATAGCCCGTCGTGAGTCCCGTCCGCCGCGCGAATTCGCGTACGCCGGCCAGCTGGTCGGTGCCGAAGCGGAAGTCGAGCGTCGTGAAGTAGCGCTCCAGGAGTTCCGCGTCGAAGGCCTCCCAGCGGGCCGCCTGCTCGGCGACCTTGCCGACCTCCTCCAAGGAGACGTCCCGGGAGGCGAGGAAGGCCTCGTGGACCTTCCGCACGACCTCCGGCTCACGCTCCAGGTAGTCCTTTCGGGCGGCCCAGACGGCGAAGACGAACGGCAGTCCCGTCCACTCCTTCCACATCGCCCCCAGATCGTGGACGGCGAGCCCGAGCCGGGGCGCGTCGTGCAGCGAGGCCCGCAGCGCGGCGTCGCCGATCAGCACCGCCGCGTCCGCCTCCTGCATCATCAGCCCCAGGTCGGGCGGGCAGGTGTAGTAGTCGGGCCGCACCTCGTACTTCTCCGCGAGCAGCAGCTGGGCCAGGCGTACGGACGTGCGCGAGGTGGATCCCAGGGCGACCCGGGCACCGTCGAGCTGGTCCAGGGGGACCTGCGAAACGATCACGCAGGACATGACGGGACCGTCGCAGCCGACCGCGAGGTCGGGGAAGGCGACGAGCTCGTCCGCATTGCGGAGGAACTCCACGAGGGTGATGGGACCGATGTCCAGGCCGCCCTGGACGAGGCTCGCGCTGAGCTTCTCCGGGGTGTCCTTGGTCAGCTCCAGGTCCAGCAGCGTGCCGGTTCTGGCCAGCCCCCAGTAGAGGGGCAGGCAGTTCAGGAACTGAATGTGGCCGACCCGGGGCCGGCTGCGATTGACGTCCACATCGCGAGACTAGCCCCCGGGTCTCCGTCAGCCGTCTGGCGGGTCTCAAACGTCCGAGTGACGTGATCTTTCCCTCTGGTCTCGGCCGGGATGTGCGTGCTAGGCTCGACGCAAGTTGCAGTTTGGTTTCCCTTGCAGTACGAGGCCTGCGGAGAATGTGACCCGCAGGCTTTTGTAGTTTTCAGACTTCTTAGCAGGTTCTGGAGCAGGGCGACCCTTTGGCCCATAGGAGGGCTCATGGCTACCGGAACCGTCAAGTGGTTCAACGCTGAAAAGGGCTTCGGCTTCATCGCCCAGGACGGCGGCGGCCCGGATGTCTTCGTCCACTACTCCGCGATCAACGCCGCCGGCTTCCGCTCCCTTGAGGAGAACCAGCTGGTGAACTTCGACGTCACCCAGGGTCCGAAGGGCCCGCAGGCGGAGAACGTCACCCCGGCCTAGTCGCCTGGGCCAACCAGTCGCGGTTGGATATGCAGTACCCAAGGAGCCCTGTCTTCTCTGTGCGAGCAGAGTCGACGGGGCTCCTGCCTTTTCCCTGGCCGGGTTCCTAGCTCATCGCCGAGGCGACGGCGGGGGCCGTCTGCCCGTCGGGCACGGAGTGGTGTGTCCCCTACCCGCCCTTCGCCCGTTCCCTGGGGCTCCGCCCCAGACCCCGCGCCTCAAACGCCGGCGGGGCTGGATCCATCCAGCCCGCCCGGCGTTTGAGGGCACGGGCGCGCAGCGCACGTACGGGTCCGGGCAGCGCCCGGGGAACGGGCGAAGGGCGGGTAGGGGACAGTCCCGCAGGGCAGCCGGGGCACCCGGGGCGCACCGGCCTGCCGCGCCTCCCGCCGAGGTCGGGGGCTGCGGCAGGCCTGCCGGGGCTAGTTCTTGCGCGCCGGCTGGCTGGGCGTCGGCTGCACGGGCGGCTCCGTGGCCGGGGGCTCCGTGGCCGGGGTGACGGTGATCGGGAGGTAGAGGACCACCAGGTCCGAGATCCGCACGCGGAGCGTGTACACGCCCGCCGCGACACCCTTGGTGGACAGCTCCGGCAGGGCGATCCTGCCGTCCGCCCCGGTCGCCGGGAGCGCCAGCTCCGTCAGCTTCTTGCCGTCCTTGCCCAGGAAGTGCGGGGCCGCACCCGCGGTGGCCGGGTCCGCGGGGACCCACTTCCCGTCCTTGTCCTTGGTGCCGAGCCCGGCCGTGGCCACGGCCCCGGCGACCGGCTTGTCCTTCGCCTTCGCGAGGAACTCCACGCCCTTGATCGCGGTGCCGGCTTCCGCGGTGAGCGGCTTGTCGGCGTTCGCGTCGCTGCGGACCAGCTCGTCCGCCTGTGCCGGCGTGACCTTGGCGCCGAACCGCAGGGAGGCCTCGGCCGAAGCGGCGTAGGCCGTGGCGCGCAGCGTGAAGGTGCCCGCCTTGGCGCCGGCCTTCAGCTTCGGGACCCGGACCAGGCCCCCGGCGTGGGTGCGCACCACCGCGAAGTCCTTGCCGTCGGCCGCGAAGACGGTGCGACCGGTGGTGTCGTCGTCGATCGAGAACACGATCGCCTGGTCGACGGCCGGCATGCCGTCGGTCAGCAGCGCCTTGATGAGCGGGCGGTACTCGAACTCGGTCCCGGCCTCGGCCGTGAGCTCCTTCGTGCCGACCCGGACCAGCTTGTCCAGGGTCGGGGTGGGCTTCGGCGGCGGCGTGGGCTTCGGCGGCGGGGTCGGCGTCGGCGTGGGGGTCGGCGTCGGCGTCGGGGTCGGCGCGGGCGGCGGCGGCGGAGGCAGCGGCACCGGCAGGGACGGCGGGTTGGGCGTCGGGTAGTTGCCGGCCGGCGGGTTCGTCACCGGGGCCGCGCCCTGGCCGGCCTGGTACTGGCGCATGTAGCCGAGCACGGTGTTCACGTACTCGCGCGACCGGTTGTAGCTGAGGACCGCCTCGTCGAGGTCGCCCGCGACGGTGAGGTTGCGCTGTCCCGCGCAGAGGTAGAGGCCGGCGCCGAGCGCGGCGTCGTAGATGTTGTTCGGGTCGCGCTTGGCGTCGGCGTTGCCGTCGGCGCCCCAGGTGGCCCAGGTGGAGGGGATGAACTGCATCGGGCCGATCGCGCGGTCGTACTCCGCGTCCGCGTCCCACTCGCCCTTGTCGGTGTCCCTGATCTCGGCGAAGCCGTTGCCGTCCAGGCGCGGCCCGCGGATCGGCTTCTCGGTGTACCCGTCGGCCTTGAGCCCGTAGCCGGAGGCGTGCACGGACTCGACCCGGCCGATGCCGGCGAGCAGCGCCCAGGGCAGCTTGCAGCCGGGGAGGGCGGCGCCCACCGATATCTCGGCACGCTTGTAGGCGTCGAGGGCGGTCGCGGGTATGCCCGCGGTGGCCCCCTCGGGGGCGGCGGCGCCGGGGGGCGGCGGGGGCGGGTCGGCGACCAGGTCCGGCAGGTCCAGCCGGGCGTCACCGCGTTCGGTGGCCTGGGGGCTGTCGGGGGTCGGCTCGGCTTCCCCTGCGCCCGCGATCGGCGTGTTGGTCACGACCGCGGCCGTGGTCAGGCTGGCCGCGAGGGCGGCCGTGCACACGACTTTGCGCGACGTGTTGACGAGGTGACGGTGAAGTGGCTTCACAGTGCGGCGATCCCCCCAGAGCGGCGGCCGGTCCGGGCCCCCGTAAAACGTAAAAAAACTCACATGTCGCTCCACGCACCCCAAAAACGCGCGCGCGGACGGCCGATCGGGCCGTGGAGGTTAACTGTCTATCAGTTCTTCCGACGCGACTCACCGGCGCCCCAGGAGATGTGTCCCACCATTCGCCGGACCTTCACCGGACCGGGCCCCGGGAGCAGCACCAGGGACCTAAGCCCCTGCCCGATTCGCACCAAAGACCCCTGGTTGACCGCTCTACGATCTCTATCCTTGGGGGATGGCAACCAGCAAGAAGGACCAGCGGCGCGAGGCCCGCGAACGGATGCGCGAGGAGCGCGAGGCGGAGGCCCGGCGCGCGAAGGTGCGCGGGCGCGTGCTCATCGGCGGCGCGCTGGTCGCCGTACTGGCCCTCGCGGTCGGCGTCGGCATGTACGTGTCGAAGCCCTCCGCCGACGAGGAGGCGGCCGCCAAGCCCTTCGTCCAGCCGGCCAACACCACCGGCAAGGACGGGATCGTGATCCCGTACGGCAAGGCCGACGCGAAGAACGTGCTCTCCGTCTGGCTCGACCCTCGCTGCCCCTACTGCGCGGGCGTCGAGATCGGCCTCGGCAAGACCATCAAGGAGCAGGCCGACGCGGGCACCTACCGCGTCGAGTACCACTTCGCCACCTTCCTGGACAAGGCGCTGGGCGGCGGCAAGGGCTCCAAGCGGGCCGTCAACGCGCTGGGCGCGGCGGTGAACGAGAGCCCGGAGAAGTTCATGGAGTACCTCCAGGTGCTCTACAAGAACCACCCGGAGCAGGAATCGGACGACAAGTTCGGCTCCACCGCCACCCTGCTGGACCTCGCGGACCAGGTCCCGGGGCTGCGGACGCCCGCCTTCAACAAGGCGGTCAAGGAACTCACCTACATGCCGTGGGTCGAGAAGGTCGGCCAGGCCTTCTACGACCAGAACATGCAGGGCACGCCGGACGTCTCCATCAACGGCACGAAGCTCACGGTGAACTCCGGCAAGGGCATCGAC
The DNA here is from genome assembly GCF_024213195.1 of Streptomyces sp. TBY4. Lineage (GTDB taxonomy): Bacteria > Actinomycetota > Actinomycetes > Streptomycetales > Streptomycetaceae > Streptomyces. The sequence goes on from NZ_JANAVF010000022.1 coordinate 34,506, forward strand.
TCGATCACCCCGGACGAGTTCAAGAAGCTGATCACCGACCACCTGAAGTAGCCCGGGTCGACGCACTACGGGGGCTGCGCGGATGCGCAGCCCCCGTAGTCATGTCCGCGGCCGTGTGCCGCCCCCTACGCCGCCTCGGGTTCCTCCGCCCTGCGGCCCGGCGGCATGAACTTCACCGAGAAGACGATGCACGTCAGCAGGTGCGTCAGCCCCACCACGATCCCGGCGAGCGGCACCAGGAGCACCAGCGACAGGGGCAGCCCCATCACGACGGCTCCCCGCAGCATGAAGCTGTCCGTGTTCCGGTGGAGGACGGCGGCCGCCACCAGCACCAGCAGGTACCAGATGCCGACCACCAGGAACATGAGCCACGTGAGGAGCGGGGCCCAGAGCACCCCGTCCAGGTACGAGTAGTCCTGGTCCGACGGCTGGTACGGCATGGCGGGAAGCACCGGCGCGAGTGCGACGGGCACGGCGAGGAAGCACAGCAGGAACCGGCCCAGAGCCCGGCCGAACCACACGAGCCGCATCTGCTCGTACTCGGCCGCGTACTTGTCCGTCGCCATCACCGACCACACCCTACGATGCACGTCGTCGCCCGGAAGGTCCGCTGGTTGGCTCCCGGTATGGCGCTCATTCCCTCGTCGGGCGCCTTCACCCCGAAGAAGCTGGGGGCGGACATCCGGTCCTGGCCGATCTGTACGGGCACGGCGCCCGGCCGGTACGAGGTGGCCTCCATGTCGGGGTAGGCGTCCCCCGACCGGGAGACGCTGACCGAGGACTCGTTGGCGGCGATGGTGACCTCGGTGTCCACGGCGAAGAGGGGTGCCTTGCTGTTCACGCCGTGCACGCCGAGCGAGATCCCGTTGGTCACGTCGCCCAGGCGCTCGAGGATGTTCACCCCGTTGATCGTGTCACCGGTGGCCGAGGAGAACCTGATCGGGTGGGCCGGGATCATCTCGGAGGGGCTGCCGTGCTCCGTCGTGCCGACCGACCAGTTCGTCACGCGCGGCACGCTCGGCTCCGGTACCGGAGCGGTGTGCGACGGGGAGACCTTGAAGGTGGCCATGCCGCTCTCGGTGTCCCAGAACAGGACCATGCGGTAGGCGGCGTCCGGGTCGGTGGACCAGTCCCGGTTGTCTCCGATGAGCAGGCCCATCATCGCGAGCTCCGTGTGGATGAAGAAGGACATCCGGATGATCTGCTTGGGTGCGGTCGGGATCTTCCTCAGGAAGAACTGGCCGGTCCGGGCGGTGCCCTTCTCGCCATCGGAGTACATGGACCGCTTGGCCCTGGTGTAGCTGGTGCCGCTGCCCAGATCGGGCTCGTAGCTCTCGTCCACGTGCCCGACGGGGTTGTTCGAGTCGTGCTTGATCTGGGCCGGGTTGCTGGTCGGGGAGGTGCCCGGGCCGCCCGTGCCGTTGACGCAGGCCGCCGTCACGCACCAGGAGCCGTACAGGCCCGAAGGGTCGCTGCTGGTCACCGGGTTGTTGGTGGCGTAGGCGTACGGGTTGATCTGCTGCGGGTCGGCCAGGTTCATGACCGGGTCGACCGAGACGAACCGGCCGTTGGCCGCGTCGTACTCGCGCGCTCCGAGGTGCACCAGGCCCGTAGAGGCGTCCTTGGTGCCGCCCACGAAGCCCTTCTCACCGGTCCACGCCCCGCCCGCCGGCTGCGGCCCGCGGGCCGTGCCGAAGGGGGTGTGGCCGCGGCGGGTGAACTGCATCGAGATGCCGTCGACCTGGACCTCGTCGGTGCCGTGGTGGTCGGACAGCAGGTACGACACGCGGCCCTCCGAGGTGACCGCGACGGTGGACTTCTGCGAGGCGAAGTAGCGGATGCCCGTGACCTTGCCGGTGGCCGTGGTCAGGGTCAGCTCCTGGCCGCCGACGTAGAGCGTGACCTTGTCCCCGTCCTTGCGCAGCAGCCGGCCGCCGTCCGCGTCGTACACGAAGGAGGAGGCCTTGGTTCCGGTCGTCGAGGTGGCCATCCGCCCCTCGGCGTCCCAGGTGAGCTTCTGGTCCCCGGCCGCCGTGACCCGCCGGGTGGTGTTGCCGGCCGCGTCGTACTCGAAGGAGTCCGTGCGGGCGCCCGCGCCCGAGACGGTGACCTTGTCCACCGCGTGCGGGCGGTTAGCGCCCGGCTTCGGGTAGGTGGAGGTCCGCAGGACGTCCTTGGCCGTGGCACCGCCGGGGTCGGTCTGCTTCTCGGTGATCCGGTTGCCGACCAGGTCGTAGGTGTAGTGGTACTTGTACGGGTCGACCCCGCCGGTCTTCGTCGAGCCGCAGGCGTCCGGTGAGGTCCACGCGTCGGTCAGACGGCGGGCCCAGTCGTAGGCGAAGCACTGGTCGTCGGCGGTGGCCTTGTCGTCGCGGTCGTTGCGGACGCGGACGATGTTGCCGCTCGGGTCGTAGGTGTAGGCCTTGCTGTCGATGGTCTGCGGGCCGTTGGCCTCCCGGTCGTTGATCACGCCCGCGAGCCGGCGGGTGTGGTCCTCGTAGGTGTAGGTCTGGACGGTCCGGCCGCCGATGTCGCCGAGGACGGTCTGCAGGACCTCGCCGAAGGGCGAGTACTGCGTGCCGAGCGAGTAGACGTCCGTGCCGTTGCCGAGCGTCGTGGGCTCGCCGAACTCGGTGTAGCCGTGGGTGATCTTCTCGGCGGCCAGCCCGCCGGCCGCCGGATAGCTGGTCGAGGCGACCAGGCCGGTGACGGGGGTGTAGGTGGTCCCGAAGGCGTAGCTGCCCGCGAGCTTGCCCTCGGCCGCCGGGACGGTGACGGTGGAGCCCGTGGCCCGGCCCGCCTTGTCGTAGCCGGTGACGGCGGTGGCGTAGGCGTTGCCGTGGTCGTAGCGGGTGGAGGTGCTCAGCTTGCCCTTGCCGCCCGCGAGGGTGTCGTACGTCCACTCGGCGAGCTTGGTGCCGCTCGTGCCGCCGTCCCACAGGGCGGTCTGGCGGCCCAGCGCGTCGTAGGTGTGCGTGAGGGCGGAGCCCCGCGCGTCGGTGGCCGTCTCGATCTTCCCGGTGGCCGTGTACGTGGTGGTGGAGGGGCCCTTGTCGGGGTCGCTCGCCTTGGTCAGGCGCCCGCGCACGTCGTACTCGCTGGTCCAGGTGTTGCCGGCCGCGTCGGTCAGCTTGGCGAGGCGGTCCTTGCGGTCGTAGGTGTACTTCAGCGCCTCGTACGCGGTGGGCGCGGCCGCGATGTCGGGCTTTCCGTCCTTGTGCTGGCGCAGTTCCAGCGGCTTGTCGTGGGCGTTGAAGAGGGTGAGCGTCGCGGTGCCGCCCGCCGGCGGGACGACGGCCGTCCAGTCACCGCCGTAGGTGGTGGCCGTGCGCCACTTCTCGACGCCCTTGGAGAGGGTGATCCCGGCGGTGACCCGGCCCTGGCCGTCGTACTCGTTGACGGACTGGGAGGGGACCTGGTTGTCGGGGACGGCGACGACCGTGGTGTTCGCGGTGGTCGCGTCGGTGTTGTAGTACTCGGCGTTGGCCTTGTAGGCGCGGCCGTGGCTGTCGTAGAAGGTGTCCTTGACCAGCCGGCCCTTGCCGCCGTGCGCGTCCGTCTGGACCTGGCGGGGCCGCAGCAGACCGTCGTACAGGGTGATCGCCGAGCGGTACTTGCCGTTCTCCAGAAGGGTCTTGGCGGTCACCGCGGTCGGGGCGGTCTTCGAGAGCGCGTAGCTGAAGAGCAGGTCGGCCGGGTCGGTCTTGGCGCGGCCGGGCCGCCAGACCGCGGTCATGCGGCCCATGGAGTCGTACTCCTGCTGCGTGACGGCACCGTTGGCGTCGGTGGCCTTCAGGGCCAGGCCGCGCAGCCCGTCGAGTTCGACGGTGGAAGTGAACTGCTTGGCGTCGGTGGTCTTCACCGAGGTGGGCTGGGTGCCGGTGGCCGGGGTGTAGGCCGTGGTGGTCTTCGCGTTCGCGGCGTCGGTGACGGTGAGCACGCGGCCGTAGGCGTCGTACGTGGAGGTGGCCGTCGTGACGTACACGGGCGCGCCGGCGGCGAAGTGGTCCAGCTCCTGGGTGCCGGTGACGTGCGTCTTGCCCCGGACGGGAGCGACGCCGAAGGCCTTTCCGTCGTAGAGGGTCCGGTTCTCGCCGAGGGTGTTGGCCTCGGTGGCGGAGCCGGCGGCCTCGCAGGTGCCGGCGAGCTGCTTGGAGCCGGAGGGGTAGGCGATGAGCCAGTTCGTCCGGTCCGGGGTGACGTACGAGGTCAGGGTGCAGACCTCGTCACCGGTGACGGCGGTGTCGCCCTCGTCGGAGACGGAGAGGACCTGCCCGAACTCGTCGAAGGTGCTCTTCGTGCGGGTGGTGCGCCAGGTGGTGCCCGTCAGCAGCTTGTGGCTGCTCTGTCCCGAGACGGCGACCCGGTGGCCGACGAGGTCGGTGGTGCCGGGGCGGGTCTGGCTCGCGGTCTTCTGGGACCAGGGGGTGTTCAGGGAGGTCTGGGTGATCTTCCCGTCGCCCGCAGCGCCGCCGGCTCCCTTGACGTCCTTGTCGTAGACGGCGGTCTCCAGCACCATGCCGGCGTACGGCTCGGAGTCGGTGGTGGTGCCGCCGCGCGAGTCGGTCACCTTGGCGCCTTCGATGCCGCGCAGGTAGCGCGTCTCGGTGAGGGTCCTGTTCTCGGTGCCGGTTCGGGTGCGGACGGTGCCGTAGCCGCGGAACTCGCTGTACGTGCGCTGCTTCTCGGGGACGAACTCGCTGGTCTCCTTGGCCCAGGCGGCGCCGCCGAGGTACTCGTACGAGGTGACCGTGGAGGCGGCTCCGGCGACCTTGTCGTTGGCGGTCACCTTGGTGGTGAGGTACTTGTGGAAGAAGTCCTGGACGGGCTCGGCGCCACCGTCCGGGACCCAGTAGTTCGGGTAGCAGCGCTTGGTGTTGGTGCCGTCCGGTGCGGGGGTCGATCCGACGGCGCACTCGGGTGCCGAGTAGTCGACGATCGTGTCGCCGCCGGTCTCCGAACTGATGCGGGTGATGCGGTACTTGTTGAGCGGCGGCCGGCCCTCGTTGGTGTCGACGCGGCCCGGCATCAGGGTGCCGCCGAAGGTGACCGGCGCGGTGCTCTGCGCGGTCCCGCCGGCCTTGCCGGTGCGGGTGATGCCCGCGAGCCAGAGGCCGGGGCCGCCCGCGTCACCGGTTCCGGGGAACTGGTGGGTGAGGTTCCAGGTGTCGACGGACTGGTAGGCGCCGTCCTTGAGGACCTGGGCGTCGACGCTGGTGAGCCGCTTCTTCGACCAGAAGGTCGGAGCGGCGTTGATGCACTCCTTGCCCATCTCGCACTGCTGGTCGACGGGGGCGTCGGGCCAGTTGTCCGCGTGGGCCTTGTCGAAGGCGCAGGCTCCGGCGCCGGCGGCCAGGCAGCGGTCGCCGGCGGTGAAGACGATCTTGGCGGCGGCCTGGGCCGCGTACACCTGGCCGGCCCGGTGGCCGTACTCGATGCGGTCGAGGGTGCCGGCACGGTCGTAGGTGACGTCCGCCTTGGGCTTCTCGGTCATCTCGCCGGTGGCGTTCTTCGCGTAGGCGTTGGTCTCCTTGGAGTAGAAGTACGCCATCGCGTTGTCGTGGGGGTCCACGACGTAGTCGAGGTTCCAGCGGTAGGCCTGGGTGGTCACCGAGTCCTTGAAGGCGGCGGTGTGGCCGGGCTCGCCCGCGTGGTTGCCGTAGACGGGCGCGGTGAGGGTGGAGTTGGTCTCGGGCTTGCCCGTGCTCCAGCCCGGCAGCCGGTGCTTGCCGAAGAAGTACTGGGCGCCCTTGGGGGTGGTCACCTTCCAGTACTCGTTGTCGTCGTCGCCGTTGCCGGTGTCGGCGGCGGTGCCGTTGAGGTGCTCGACGCGGGTGCCGTCGTCCTTGGCGGGCTTCCAGGCGCCGCTGGCCAGGTCCTTGACGAGCCGGGTGCTCTGGCCGTTGAGCGAGAGCGTGGCGTTGTCGCCCTTCCAGCACGACTCGGCGGACTTCTTGGGGGCGTTGGTGCCCGCGCCGTCGTCGTAGCGGCAGGCCATGTAGGAGCGCTCGATGAAGCCGGTCTCCATCGACCAGCCCTCACCGATCTGGCCGGCCTGGTTGTTCGTGGAGGCGGTGCGGCCGTCGATGGAGGACGAGGAGTAGCCGAAGGAGAGCTTCGGGGTCAGGTCCCCGGGGACGGGCGGGAGCTCCATGTCGTACGACCAGCTGAAGCCGCCGCCGCTGCCGCCGGCCGTCCAGCTCCCGGACGGGGAGAGGGAGGTGGCTCCGAGGTCTCCGCTGCCGCCGGAGGGCGCGGCGCTCGCGGCGAGGACCGTGAGCGTACGGGGCTGCGCGCCGCCGGCGCCGTCCTCGGGCGGGGCGGCCGCCGCGTCCGGGGCCACGGCGACCTCGGCGGTGAGCAGGCCGTTCGCGGAGTCGTTGTGCGTGGGCAGCGGGGTGCCGGCCCGGCATTCGGCCTTGTCCGGGGTGGTCAGGGCGCAGGCCGGGAGCTGCACGAGGCGGAGCCGGGAGTCCCAGTCGGCGCCGTAGGCCTTGCGGAAGGCCTTGTAGTCCAGCTGGACCGAGGCCCGGCCCGGGAGGTTGCGGCCGTCGCTGCGGCTGACGCCGAACAGGATGCCGTCCACGCCGGCCTTGTCCGCGGCCTTGCGGTCGGCCATCTTCACGTGGAGCTTCTCGGGCGCGCCGGCGGTGGCGTCCCGGGCGAGATCGGCGGCGGACGCCGGATCCGCGGCGGACGCCGGATCCGCAGCGGACATCGGATCCGCAGCGGGGGTGCGGGGCTTGCCGGGGAGGGGGGCGACCGCGACGGGGAGCCCGGAGACCTGGACGTGTTCCAGCCGGTGGCTGCGCGCGTCGCGGGCGGCGGCCGGGGCCGCGGGGGCCGCGAGTTCGGCGTCGCCCTCGGCCGCCTTGGGCCATGTGACCTTGGGCTTCTTCCACGGGTTCTTGTCGGTCTCGCTGACCGGGCTCTCGCCGTCCGGAACGTGGGGCTTCCCGGAGACCGGATCGGTCTGCTGCACCGGCCGGGGCTTGAAGCCGAGAGGGCCTTCACCCCCGGCTCCTCCACCGTCCGCGGGTACGCAGGACACCACCAGGGAGCCGGCGAGGAAGAGGCTGACGACAGCCGCCCCCCGACTCCATCGTCTCGTTGGGTTCACGACGAACTCTCCATGTGCATTTTACGGCTGGCCCCTTGACGGGCCGTCGGGGGAACGTAGCACCGACTTCCCATACGTAAATTGCTATGGGACCTCGGTCGGGAACATTGGGGCCTTTGGTCCCGGGGCCGATGTCCCGAATCGGACGGGCCGAAAGCCTCACCCGCATCCCAGATCGAGCAGCACAAACCACCCCAATCAGCCACTAAGTTGGGGCATAAAACACAAGTTGACGCCTCGTCCAGTCACACCCCGCCTCTCGCTGCACGAGCACATCCCGTCAGGCGCCCACAGCTCCCGCACAGCTCGGCTTTATCTCCGAGTTACGATTCGCAAAGCAAATCTGAGTCTCGATCAATTGATGGGATGGCACCGGTGAAGGAACCTCGGGCGCTCTGGAGAGGGCGCCGCGGACACCGCCTGTCGGCGGTGGTGGCGGCAGCCGCACTCAGTGCGGGAGCGCTGACACCCCTGGCACTCGCCCCGCCCGCGCTGGCCGCCGGGGACGCCCCGTCCCGCACGGCCGCCGAAGCCGAAGCCGGGGCCGCGGCGGAGGCCGCGGCACAGGACGCGGCCACGAACGGAGCGGCGAACGGGGCCACGAACGGGGCGAAGGGCGACGCACCCGCCACCCAAGCCCCCACCGCCCAAACCCCCGCCACCGAAGCCGAGTCGGCCGCCTCCCGGCAGGCCAAGGCGACCGGGAAGCCCGTCGACGTCGCCGAGCAGCGGGACGAGCACACCCGGGTGCTCGCCAACCCCGACGGCTCCTTCACCTGGCGCCAGTACGTGCGCCCCGCCTTCGCCAAGGTCGGGAGTGCCTGGCAGGACGCCGACTCCACCCTCAAGACCGGTACGGACGGCCGGATCCGCCCCGCCGCGCCCGTCTTCGGCCTCTCCTTCTCCGGCGGCGGCACCCCCGCCGGGGGCGGCCCGCTGGCCACCATGGAGAAGGACGGCAAGTCGCTGTCCATCGGCTGGCCGGACCCGCTGCCCGCACCGCGCGTGGAGGGGTCCACCGCCCTCTACCCCGAGGTGCTGCCCGGGGTGGACCTGAAGATCGCCGCGGACGTCGACGGCTTCGCCCAGCACCTCGTGGTCAAGACCCCCGAGGCCGCCGCCCATCCCCGGCTGGCCTCCCTCTCCTTCGGGCTGAGCGGCAAGGGCGTCGAGCTCAAGGCCGACGACAAGGGCAGGCTCAGCGCCGTGGACGGCAAGGGACAGGAGCTGTTCTCCGCCCCGGTACCCGCCATGTGGGACTCCTCACACCTGAGCGTCCCCCAGGCCAGGGCGCTCCGCTCCGGCGAAGGCACGGGCGAGGGCGAAGGCGGCGGCCAGACCGAGACCCCGCCCCCGGCCAGGCTCAAGGAAATGCCCACCGAGGTCGTCGGCAACACCCTGCGCATCACCCCGGACGCCGGGATGCTGAAGGACCCGAAGACCGTCTTCCCCGTGGTCATCGACCCGATCTTCGCCGGCGGCAACCGGGTCAACTGGACGATGGCCTACAAGCAGGGCTCGGACCTGGCCGGCAGCTCCTTCTGGAACGGCGCCAACTTCGACGACAAGCTCCCGCGGCTGGGCCACGAGGACCGCACCAACGGCACGGCCCGCCCGTACTTCCAGATGAACACCAAGGGCCTGGGCGGCGCGCGGATCACCCGCGCCACCTTCAACATCTTCAACTCGTACGCGTACTCCTGCACGGCCAAGCCCGTGGACCTGGGCTGGACGGGGCCGATCAGCCCCTCCACCACCTGGAACAACCAGCCCTCGTGGAACGGCACCCTGCAGACCAAGACCTTCGCGCACGGCTGGGGCGACAGCTGCAAGGCCGCCGGCGAGGACTTCGACTCGGGCGCGCTGAAGGACATCGTCCAGCACGTCGCCGACATCGACAGTCCCGAGCTGACCCTCGGCCTGCGCGCCGCGAACGGCACCGAGGGCGACAAGCTGAGCTGGAAGAAGTTCCACAACAACCCGCACCTGGAGATCGACTACAACCGGCCCCCCAAGGTCGAGTGGAGCGCGTTCTTCCAGGGCCCGTGGAGCCCCGGCGGCTCCGGTGAGCTCCAGGTCGCCTGCACCGAAGACCCGGCCACCTGGCCGACCGTCGGCCGCACCGACCTCACCCTGGCCGCCCGCCTCTCCGACCCGGAGGGCGGCACGCTCACGGCCGCCTTCGCCATCTGGGAGTACGCCGGCGCCGGCGTGGCCAGCCCGCGCCCGCAGGTGAACTCCGGCGGCACCGTGACCCACACCCTGCGGATCGCCGACCTCGCCGACGGCAAGCGCTACAAGTGGATGGTGCGCGCCGAGGACGGCATCGACGCCTCCGCCTACACCCCGCAGTGCGGGTTCAACGTGGACAAGTCCGCGCCGCCGAAGCCGACCGTCGCCTCCGCCGACGGGCATCCCCTCGACGTGGCCGCCGTCCCGGCCCGGCAGGACCGGAAGATCAAGTTCACGTCCAAGGACCCGTCGCTCGACGGCTTCTGCTACGCCATGAACAACCCGCTCCAGACCTCCTCGGCGAAGTGCGGCGGCGCCGGCACCTGGGTCAAGGCGGATGCCGACGGCACGGCCACGGTCACGGTGAAGCCGGGCCTGTGGCCCAACAACCGGCTGCACGTGCAGGCGTACGACCGCTGGGGCAACAGCAGCCTCTACGACGGAAACGGCGTCAGCAGCGGCGCCCACGAGGGCACCGACACCACGCTGATCGTCACCAAGCTCCCCGAGTTCGTCCACGCCCCCGACGGCCGCGTCCGCGGCGACCTCCCCGGTGACCTCGACGGCGACGGCTACGTCGACCTGCTGGCCACCGACAAGAACGGTGGCGCCCGGATCTACGCCGGCACGGGCACCGGCCGTCACGCCGGCGCCCGGACCGTCGCCGACGGCGGCTGGGACGGCGTGCAGATCGCCCACCGGGGCGACTTCACCGCGGCCACCGAGGGCCAGTCCAAGGACGGGTACGAGGACTGGTTCGTCAAGATCGGCAACAAGCTGTACCTCTACCCGGGCGACGGCACCGGCAGCCCGCTCACCACGGAGCGCAAGGAGCTCATCCACCCCACCGGCAAGGACACCGGCCTCGTCAAGGTCCCCGGCGGCAAGTGCGTGGACGTCGACCACGGCCGCCCGGAGAACGGCACCGCCATCCATGTCTGGGACTGCAACGACGGCCCCGGCCAGCACTTCCAGCTCACCGGCAACGCCCTGAAGGTGCCCGAGCTCGGCAACAAGTGCGTGGACATCCCGAACGGGGTGGCGACCAACGGCACCGCGGTCAAGCTCTACGACTGCAACGGCACCCCCGCCCAGCGCTGGGTCGACCGCGGCAACGGCGGCCTCTTCAACCCGGTGACCGGACTCTGCCTCGACCTGCCGAACGCGAACACCGCCAACGGCACGCCGTTCACCATGTTCACGTGCAACGGCACGCCGGCGCAGCAGTTCGACATCCCCGGAAGCTGGTCCGGCGCCACCCAGATCATCGCCCCGGGCAACGCGGACGGCATGGCCGGCAGCGACCTCATCGTCATCGAGAGCGGCAAGATGGTCGTCTACACCGGCTCCGCCGAAGGCCCCCTCGCCGCCGACACCGGCACCTACAAGCTGAAGCCGGGCAAGGCGACCGGCACCACCAACTGGACCCACTACGACCTGATCTCCACGGGCGACGTCACCGGTGACGGCATCCCCGACCTGCTCGGACGTCTGCGCAGCACCGACACCACGAACGCCTCGTACGGCAAGCTCTACCTCTACGAGGGTTCCCGCGCGGACGACGGAGCGGGCGGTACGGAGTACCGCATCGCCCACGGCCGCAAGGTCTACGGCGAAGGCGGCTGGTCCCCCGACAACATCCCGCACCTCGCGGGCGCGACCAACGTCCAGGGCAAGGTCCAGGACCAGGGCGGCTACCTCCAGTTCGTCCCCGCCGAGGGCCAGGAGACCGGTGACTTCTGGGCCGTCCACACCGGTGGCGCCAACGGCACGGGCGAGCTGAGGTTCTACCCGGGCCTGCCGACCGGCCACGGGTCCCCGTCGCTCGTCGGCAACAGCAGCTGGACGACGACGATCACCGGCATCTTCTGACCGTCCGCCACCCGAACTCCCGCCCCGGCCCCCGGGGCGGGAGTTCCGTGTTCCCCGGGCTCACAGACAGGCCCACACCGTCTTCCCCGGCCCGCCCCGCTCCCTCGGCGCGACCCCCCACTCCCGCGCCAGGGCCCGTACGAGCACCAGCCCGCGGCCGCCCTCCGCCGACCACGGGTCGACGACCGCCTCCGACGGCAGCCGGTCGCCCCGGGCATCACTCACCTCCACCCGGACCCGCAGCCCGTCGTAGCCGAGCCGGACCTCGAAGTCCCGGCCTGGCACCCGCCCGTGCAGCACGGCGTTCGCGGCCAGCTCCCCCACCACCAGCTCCACGTCGTCGGCGAGCCCGCAGCCGTGCGGGATCCCCCAGGCGGCCAGCTGCACCCCGGCCAGCCGCCGGGCCAGCCGGGCCCCGCGCGGGGTGGCGGAGAGGAGCTGCCGGAACTCCGCCGGTGCCATGTCACTCTTTTCGGTCGTCACCTCACCGAGCGTGGCCGCTCCGCCGTACGCTTTCCAGGAACGGCGGCTCTACGGCCACACCCCGTAGGCCCGGCGTCGGTTGCCTGTACGGCTTGTACGGACGAGGGCGGTTCAACCGATGAACGACCTGTCGGAGCGCGAGGAGGAGCCGGAGCGACCGGTGGAGGTCGACGGCACCGCGTACCTCTTCAAGGCGCTCGGCAAAATCATCAAGGTGTTACGGGAACGCGCGGGCCTGCAGCAGAAGGAACTCGCGGCCCTCGTCCACGTGGGAGAGGACCTGGTCTCCTCCATCGAGCGGGGCGTACGCACACCCCAGCCCGACTTCCTGGAAAACGTCGACCGCGCGCTGGGCGCCGGGGGCGTCCTGATCGCAGCCATCCCGGACGTCCGCGAGGCCCTGAAACGGGCCCGGACCCGCCACCCGGATTGGTTCCGCAAGTTCGCGGTCGCGGAGGCGGGGTCTGTGGCGTTGCACTACTACGAGGTGCAGGCGATCCCGGGGTTGCTCCAGACCGAGGCGTACGCGCGGGCCTTGTTCCGCCACCGCCGCCCGGTGCTGGACGAGGAGACCATCGAGAAGCGCGTGGCGGACCGGCTCGCGCGCCAGGTGATCCTGGAGCGGTGGCCCGCGCCCACCTTCAGCTTCGTCCTGGAACAGACCGTGCTGCTGCGCCCGACGGGCGGCAAGGATGTCCACCGCGCCCAATTGCGCCGCCTGCTGGAGGTGGGCAGCCTGCGCACCGTGCAGCTCCAGGTGATGCCGCTGGAACGGGACGAACATCCGGCCCTGGACAGCGCGTTCACCCTCCTGCGCCCCAAGGGCCGCAACGAGGTTGCCTACACGGAGAGTTACGGCCACGCGAACCTCATCACCGATCCGGAACAGGTGAGGGTCTACAGCGAGCGCTATGGGATCATCCGGGCACAGGCGCTCACGCCCCACGAGTCCCTTGCCCTGATCGAGAAGATGCTGGGAGAACGGTAATGAACACCACGGACCTGGCCTGGTTCAAGAGCAGCTACAGCTCCGGCGAGGGCGGCGAGTGCCTCGAAGTGGCCTTCGACTGGCGGAAGTCGAGCTACAGCAGCGGCGAGGGTGGCAACTGCGTCGAGATCGCGGGCTGCGCGGAAGCCGTCCACATCCGGGACTCCAAGGTGCCCGCCGGCCCCCAGCTGGCCGTCGCCCCCGCCGCCTGGGCCGCCTTCCTCGGCGACGTGGCAAAGGCGTAGGACCGGGGGGCCACTCACGTGGCCCCCTTGCCTTCCGCTTTCTTCCTCAGCCCAGCAGGGCCTTGACCGCAGTGATCACCGGAACCCCGGCCTCTCCTATGAGCGTCGCAATTCCGGAAAACGTCCCGAGAATTCTCCTGAACCGAGCCTCCGGGGGATTCCCCTGAAGCTCTTCCACCGCCGCGTCGACTTCCGCCCGATCGGCCTCGTCCAGGTGCTGCCTCATCGCCTGGACTTCCTTGATGAGCTTTTCGAGGTCCGAGGCCGAAGGCGGGGTTACGCCGACATACTTGCCCCCGGCCACGATGTCACCGGATCCCGAGTGCGAGGCGTTTCCGATGGACCCGTCCCCGTACTGCGTGTAGCTGTCGCCCGCCATTACCGACCACCGCCCCTGATGTCTCCGATGCCGCTGTGCTCGGCGTGGCCGATGCTGCCGGCTCCGTACTGTTTGATCTGGTTGCCCATGACGGCTTCCTTGATGTTGATGGTCACCGGGGCGGCGTCCGGCCGGCCGATGGCCTTGGTGATCTCGAAGATCAGGTTCTCGATCTCCTTGTGGTCCAGGGACCACACGGCCTCCCTCTGAATACCCGAGGTATTGAGGACCAGGCCGTACACCGGGGGCCTGCTGATCACCCGCACGAGCTGCCAGATCAGCAGCCCGAGCACGGCGAGCGCCACGACCCCGGCGATGTCCCCGACGATGGCCACCGCGATGGCCCCGAGGACGAGGCAGGCGAGCGCCCTTTTGATGAACTGTCGCCAGGCCGCTCCCTTGTTCACCGTCAGTACGCGCTGCCCTACGTGGGAGATGTTGCGCAACGGATAAGCCTCACCGTCGACCCACAGCACACCCTCTTGCACACGGACTTGGACCGTCGTATTTCTCTCCGCCATTTCGCGCCCCCCTGGCTCTTTTTGGCGTTGACGGCTCGAAGTGTAGGGCGGGGTCGACCGACCAAGTAGGGATTGGACCATTTAGACGTAGTCATGATCAATACGAGATTCCGCTTGACACGCCACCCACCGGAATGCAGGCTTCCCCCTCGGTCGAACCCTGGTCGTGCGGCCCTTTCCGGCCCATCCTGTCCCCACACTGCATGCCGCATGCGGCGTGAAGGGGGAGGCAGGGATGGCCCGAGCACGCCGGTGGGGGCGCCTGTGGTGGTCCCGGTGGTGGATCCTGATCGCGGGAATCGCCATCAGCGCGCTAGGGGTGGCCGCGTACGAGGCGACGCCGTACCCCGAACTCCGCACGATCCAGCTGTTCGTCCTCAGCGAGTCCCCGGACGGCCGCTGCGAGGTGCGCTGGTACGACGTGTACGCATCGCGGATGCGGGAGGGCGCCTACCGCTGCGACCCCGACCGCGCCGTCAGCCTCAAACCCTCGGGCCACCACCCGGAAACCGACTACGGCTATGACTACGGCTGGCTGCGCACCGAGGACTCCCGCAAGGGGGACCTGTACGTGCCGGAGGACTACGAGGACACCGGGGCCGCCTTCGGCGACTACCTGCTCCCCGCGGGAGTGTTCGTGATGTACATAGGGCTGCTCTCCGCAGGCGTGCCCGTGCGTCTGCGTCTGCGCCTGGGCCGCCGGCGGCCGGGCGGCGGGGCTCCGGCCCAGGGGTGAAGTTCGCCCCCGGGCCGGCGGCTTTCCCGGACTTACGCCAGGGAGGACACGTAGGTGGCGACGTGCTTCTTCAGACTCTCCGTCCAGGCCTGCTGGTCCAGCTCGTCGTAGACGAACGTGGCCGGCGGGTTGCCGCCCGGGTGGGCGTCGAGGGAGTCCTCACGGGCGACGAAGACGGTCTCCAGCTCCGCCTTCCCCCACTGCAAGCGCTCCGGGTAGAAGAAGTCGATCTCCTGCCAGTACTGCGCCGTCTGCTGCGACTTCATGCGCGGCGCCAGCGTCGGGAGGAACCCGATCTTGACTTCGGCCTCGTGCAGGCGGAATCCCAGGTCCGTGTAGGCCTGGACGATCGCGTCCTGCGCCGGGAGGGCGTGGACCTCGAACTCGTCGAAGTCGCCCTGGTCCACCGACTTGTCGACGGCCAGCTCGGTACGGATCGCGGCCCGCCCGCCCGTGATGGGCGCGCCCAGCGCGTGCGTGAGCGGCATCTCCCACGGCAGGACGACCTCGCCGCGGACCGTCACCGTCTCCCCGGCGAGCAGCCGGAAGCCGGCGATCTCGGCCGTCACCACCGTGTAGGGGTGCTTCCAGGCGGTCTTGTCGCCGTTCACCTCACGGTCCTCGGCCCGTACGACCACCTCCAGCCGCACCCGCTCGACGTCCACGTCCGCGGCGCCGCCCACGGCGGTCACCACGACGCGCAGGGTCCCGCCCGGGTTGACCTTCGGATTCTCGACGACCGTCTCCACGCTCGGCGCGTTGACGCCGAGCGCACTCAGGAACTTACGGAATGCCATGACTCTCCCCACTCCCTGACCGACTCCCCCGCCGGCCGACGGGATCACTCTAAGCAGCAGCCCACGCAGGGCCGTTCGGGGGCAGGCGGCCCCTGGCCCCGGCCACGGCGAGGCGCACCGGGGCCGGAGCCAGGGCCGGAGGCCGGAGGCGGGGGGCCGGAGGCCCGGGGGGGGAGGCCCGGGGGGGGGAGGCCCGGGGGGGCGGAGGCCGGGGCCGGAGGCGGAGGCCGGGAGCCGGGAGGTCGGGGCCGGAGGCGGAGGCCGGGGGCCGGGAGGTCGGGGCCGGAGGCCGGGGCCGGGGGCCGGGAGGTCGGGGCCGGGGCCGGAGGCTGGGGGCCGGGAGGTCGGGGGCCGGGAGGTCGGGGCCAGGGGCCGCGGCCGAGGCGGAGACCGGAGGCGGAGACCGGAGGCGGAGACCGGAGGCGGAGCCAGGGGCCGGGGCCAGAGGCAGAGGCCAGAGGCAGAGGCCAGAGGCAGAGGCCAGAGGCAGAGGCCAGAGGCAGAGGCCAGAGGCGGAGGCAGGAGGGCCGGGGCCGGGGCCGGAGGCGGAGGCAGGAGGGCCGGGGCCGGGGCCGGGGCCGGGGCCGGAGGCGGAGGCAGGAGGGCCGGAGGGCCGGGCGGGACGGGGGGGGACGGGGGGCGGGGCCGGAGGCGGAGGCGGAGGCCGGAGGCAGGAGGGCCGGAGGGCCGGGCGGGACGGGGGGCGGGGCCGGAGGCCAAGAGGCCGGGGCCGGAGGCCAGAGGCCAGGAGGCCAGACACCGGGCAGCGGGCAGCGGGCAGCGGGCAGCGGGGAGTGGCGGTACGGCGGGCGGCGGGGGCGGCGGGCACGGTGACGGGGGCCTCCGTCACCGAGGCCCCCCGGCCCTGGATGCCCTGACCGCCCCGCGCGCCCGTCCCGACCCGCCTCACGGGCCCGCCGGGGCCGCGTGCGGATGGCCTCCGGCCGGAGGGGGCTGCGCATCCCCGACAAGGCCGCTCCTCCCCACTCCTCCCTCCCGACCGTTCCCCGGGGGCCTCCCGGGAGTCTTGTGGCGTTTCGGGGTGGGTCGGTCGGTCAAGGGTGGCCGAAGGCCATCGCGTAGCGACGCGACGAAGGAGCGCCCTTGAGGGACCGGCCCGCACCGGAAGGACACTGGACTGCCGGGAGGCCCCCGAGCCGTACAGAGCCCCCGCCCCTACCCGTACAGCTCCTCGATCTCCCCCGCGTACCGCTCCGCCACCGCCCGGCGGCGGAGTTTCAGGGTCGGGGTCAGGGTGCCCGCCTCTACGGTGAACTCCCCCGGCAGCACCCGGAATGCGCGGACGCGGGCCGGGCGGGAGACCGTGGCGTTGGCCGCCTCGACCGCTTCCGCGACGAGGGCCCGTACGGCGGGGTGATCACCCAGGACGGCGGGGTGCTCGCCGAGGACGGCGGGGTGATCGCCCAGGTCGGCGGGGTGATCACCGGTGGCACCCGGGGCGGCGCCCGGATCCAGGGTCACCGACTCCCGGGCGGCCCAGGCGGCGATCTCCTCCGCATCCAGGGTGATCAGGGCCACCGGGTGCGGGCGGCGGTCGCCGATCATGACGGCGCGGGACACGTAACGGGAGCGCTGGAGGGCGAACTCCCACTCCGTCGGGGTGATGTTCTTCCCCGCCGAGGTGATGATCAGCTCCTTCTTGCGGCCGGTGATGAAGAGGAACCCCTCCCCATCCACCTCGCCCAGGTCCCCCGTGTGCAGCCAGCCCTCCCCGTCCAGCGTCTCCCCCGTCGCCGTGGCGTTGGCGTGGTAGCCGGGGAAGATCATCGGGCCCCGGGCCAGCACCTCTCCATCCCCGGCGATGCGGACCTCGCACCCCGCGATCGGCCGGCCCACCGATCCGTAGCGGACCCCGCCGGGGTGGTTGAGGCTGATGACCCCGCCCGACTCCGTCATGCCGTAGCCCTCGAAGACCGCGATCCCGCAGGCCCGCAGGAAGTCGAGGGTGGCCGGGGCGATCGGGGCGCCGCCCGTCAGCGCCCACTTCAGGCGGCCACCGAAGGCGCCCCTGACCAGGGAGTACAGGGTCTTCTCGGCGGCCTCCCAGACCTCCCGATCCCCCCGGTCCCCCTCCCCCAGCCGCCCCTCCGCCGCCAGCAGCCCCACCCGGACCGCCTCCGCGAAGCGGGCTCCGCCGCCCTCCTGGGACTCTGCCAGCGACAGGACCACCGAGTGCAGCTTCTCGAACAGCCGCGGCACGGACGGCAGATGGGTCGGCCGGGCCTCGGCGAGCTCGCCGATGACGTCCTCGATCCGGCCGCCGAAGTAGCAGAGCTCCCCGCCCTCCAGGAGGGTGGTGAACTGGATCAACTGGGCCAGCAGGTGGGCCAGCGGCAGGTAGAGGTACGTGGAGTCCCCCGGGCCCCCCTTCACCAGCGGAAGCGTCGCGTCCTGGATCGCGCCGAGGTTGGCGTGCGTGAGGCGGCAGCCCTTGGGCAGGCCGGTGGTGCCCGAGGTGTAGACGATGGAGGCGTCGGCGGCGGGTTCCACCGCGGCAGCCCTGGCGAGGAGTTCGGCCTCCGGCGCCGGGCCGGGGAGGGCGCGCAGCCCGTCCATCTCCACCACCGCGCGCAGCGCCGGGAGCTTCGGGCGCAGCGCCTCCACCCGGGCCGCCTGCGCGGGGTCGTCGCAGACGACCACCACCGCCGCGGAGTCCGACAGCACCCAGGCGAGCTCCTCCTCGCCCGCCGTCGGGTACACCGGCACGAGGACGGCCCCCGCCGCCAGGACCCCGAAGTGGGTGTACG
Source organism: Streptomyces sp. TBY4 (assembly GCF_024213195.1). GTDB lineage: Bacteria > Actinomycetota > Actinomycetes > Streptomycetales > Streptomycetaceae > Streptomyces. The sequence continues at coordinate 52,647 of NZ_JANAVF010000022.1, forward strand.
TCCACTCCGGCCGGGTCTCCGCGAGCACGGCGACGCGCTCGCCGGGGGCGACCCCGAGGCCGAGCAGGGCACGACCGGACTCCCGTACACGGGCGCGCAGTTGCCCGTAGGAAACGGTGCTCCAGCCACCCTTCCCGCTCTCCCCACCCTCCCCGCCCTTGTGGCGGAGGGCGGTCTCGGCGGCGTACCGCTCGCCCGTCCACTCGGTGAACACCGCAAGCGTTCGCGGGCGCAGGGCTGTGTCCGTGCTGCCAACCGATTCGATCGGGTCCATCGGGCTCATCGGGCTCATCGGGCTCATCGGGCTCGCCTCCCCAAGGTCGTACCGACGACGCTAGGCACCGCCAACACCTCCGCGGCATGACCGGAAGCGTCACCCCCGCTGACCCCAGCGCTCAGAGCGGCTACCGTCGGACCCATGGGGAGGCGGACGGTCACCGTGCACCACGTGCGTGCCGTGCTCGCGGGGGCGCGCGGCAGCGGGCTCGACACCGTGCCGCTGCTCCAGGCGGCGCAGATCCCGCCGCTGCTGCTGGGCGACGACCGGGCGCGGGTCACGCCCGCGCAGTTCGCGCGGCTGTTCCGGGCGCTGTACCGGGCCACGCAGGACGAGTTCCTCGGCCTGTCCACCGTCCCCAGCCGGCCCGGGACCTTCGCGATGATGTGCAGGGCCTCCCTGGGCTGCCGCGACCTCGGTGCGGCGGTGGAACGTTCCGCCACCTTCTACGGGCTGTTCCCGGGCGGGCCCGAGCTGGCGCTCGAAGTGGAGGGCGGGCAGGCCTGGTTCGCGGTGCGGAACGAGTTCGCGCGGGACGAGGAACGCTTCCTCACCGAGTGCGTGCTCGCCATCTGGCACCGGCTCAGCAGCTGGCTGATCGGCCGGCGCATCCCCCTGGCCCACGCCTCCTTCGCGTACCCGGCGCCGCCGCACGCGGAGGAGTACGAGCTCCTCTTCGACTGCCCGGTCCGCTTCGGCGAGCCCCGCACGGGCGCGGCCGTGGCCTTCGACGCGCACTGGCTGACCGCTCCGCTGGTACGGGACGAGGCCGCGCTCGACGCGATGCTCCGGCGGGCCCCCTTCGACCTGCTGTCCCGGCCGGCGTACGGGACCACGGTCGCGGAACAGGTCCGCCGGACCCTGACCCAGGCCCTGCGCGACTCACCGCGGCTGCCGGAACTCGGCGAGGTCGCGGCCCGCCTGGCGGTGTCCCCGGCGACGCTGCGCCGCCGGCTCCAGCAGGAGGGCACGTCCTTCCAGCAGCTGAAGGACCACGTCCGGCGGGACGCGGCGATCGCCGGCCTGGCGGAGAGCCGCGAACCCATCGCGGAACTGGCGGCCCGCCTCGGCTTCTCGGAGGACACGGCCTTCCACCGCGCCTTCCGCCGCTGGACGGGCACGACACCGGGGGCGTACCGGATCGCGTCGGGGGGCTAGGGGGTGTCCGCAAAGTCCCGCCTGCCCCGCGACGCCTGGCACGCGCTCTCGGCGCACCGGGCGCCACCGCCCCACCCCGAAGCCCCTACCGGGCCCCGCTCGGCACCTGGATGCTGAACAGGCCGCATTCGCAGCCGCCCTTGCCGGTGCCGCAGGACCCCTTCGGGGTCGTCGAGGCGGCCGGTACGGGGGTCTGCGCCGGGGCGGAGCAGCCCGTCGCGGTGGCTTCGGCGCAGGTGTTGCCGGCGCAGGAGCGGCAGGCGTTCATCTCGCAGCTGCGGCAGGCGGAGGCCGGGGCGTTGCAGCCGCGGCAGGCGTTGACCGCGCAGGTGGCGCAGGCTTCGCCGGCGACGTCGCACGAGGTGCAGGCGTTCATCTCGCACGCGGCGCAGGCCGACGCGGGGGCGGTGCAGCCCCGGCAGGCGCTGACGCCGCAGGATACGCAGAGCTGCGTACCGCTGCCGCAGCCGCCGCGCTCGGTCCGCTCGCCGCAGTCGCAGGCGCGGGCTCCCCGGACGCCCCGGACGCTCGGCGCGGTCCGGCCGTCGCGGCGGACCGTACCGATCTCGGCGATGCGCAGCGCGGTCCGCAGGGTGGGGGCCGGACCCCGGTGGATGACCCGACGCTTGGCCGTCTGCGTCTGTCGCACTGCCGCGTTCATCTGGTGCCTCCTGGGCGGGGTGGGATTCGCTTTCCAAGGCGGACTCTAACAATTAACTCGTATATGAATGCAAATCGACGAAACAAAAGAAAGGCTTGCCTTCCCTAAGAAGACAAGCCTTTCAGGTCACCAGAAGCGGAAATCCGGCGAGCAGAATGCATTCAGTTCGCAAACACCGTCAGGCCCGCCGCGCCCGGCCCGGTACCGCCGCCGCCAGCGCCGCGAAGAGCACGACGACCAGACCCAGCGCGGCCACGCCCAGTGCCGTCAGGTGGACGATGGTGATCCACAGTTCCGGCTTGCCGTAGGCCCGGTCGCCCAGGGCGCGGGCCTCGCCCTTGTACGTCGGCCCGCCCGAGCCGCCGCGGTCGATCTCGTCGGCGTACGTGTACAGCGTGCCCGCCCGGAACTTCCCGTCGACCGTCCACTGCACCGCCTCGCAGGTGGCGCTGGCGCGCCCCGAACCGCCGCGGCCCACGACGACCATCGAGTCGCAGTTGCTCCGGAGCTGGACGGTGACCGGGTCGGCGAAGGCGTAGGCCGCGCCCCAGCCCGCGGGCTGCTGGGAGGCCATCCCGACGAAGAAGAACGCGGCGATGCCGATCCCGGTGAGGACCAGCCCCAGGGTCGCCCTGTTCTTGAACCTCTGCGCACGCGTCACGACGGCCACAACTCCCCCAGATGGTGCGTTCATGCCAAATGTTCATGCCGAATGTTCATACCGAGCCCGATGGTCCGCATGGCTGAACTCCGCCCTGCGCGTCGCGCGTTTGTACCGCACCCGCGGCCACGCCGACAAGGTGGACGGACAGGGCGAGCGGGGCTGTGGCGCCGGGTCAGGAAAGCTGAGCTGTGCGGTCAGCGACGTTCCTACCGGTCGGTCACTACCTTCTCCTCACCTACCACCCCCACCGGACCCTTGGGAGAGCCGCCCCATGCGCATCCGAAGCTCAGCCCTCACCGCCGTGGCCGCCCTGGCCCTCTCCGCCGCGATCCCCACCACCGCGACCGCCGCCACCGCGCAGACGGACGAGGCCACCGCCCGCCCCGGCGACATCGTCAGCAGCGCGCCGTCCGCGTTCCACCCGCTGCCCGGCCAGCCCACCAACACCAAGGCCTGGAAGATCCACTACAACTCGACCACCGCCGACGGAGCCCCGAACGTCGTCTCCGGCACCGTCATCGTCCCCCAGGACGGCCGCACCGGCCCGCGCCCCCTGATCACCTACGCCGTCGGCACCGTCGGCATGGGCGACTCCTGCGCACCGAGCAACAACCTCCCGTACGGCACCGCCATGGAGGCCAACCTCATCCAGCAGTACACCCTGCGCGGCTGGGCCGTGGTCGTCACCGACTACGAGGGCCTCGGCACCCCGGGCGTCCACACGTACACCGTCGGCCCCTCCGCCGGCCACGCGATGCTCGACGCCGCCCGTGCCGCGACCCGGCTCCCCGAGGCCGGGCTGCCCGCGGACACCCCGGTCGGCATCGTCGGGTACTCCCAGGGCGGCCAGGCCAGCAGCTGGGCCGCCGAGCTGCAGGGCTCGTACGCACCGGAGTTGAAGGTCAAGGGCACCGCGACGGGCGGCGTCCCGGCCGACCTGCTCAAGGTGGCCGACTTCAACAACGGCTCCTACGGCTCCGGCCTCATCTTCATGGCCGCCGCCGGGCAGGACGCGGCCTTCCCGGAGCTCAAGCTCGACTCCTACCTCAACCCGGCCGGGAAGCTCCTCGTCGGCGCGATGAAGGACCACTGCGTCGCGATCGACGCCATCGCCGGTTCCTTCAAGCGGATCTCCGACCTCACCACCCGCAACCCGCTCGCGCAGCCGGACTGGCAGGCCCGCCTGAACCAGAGCAAGCTCGGCCGCACCGCCCCGGCCGCACCCGTGTTCCAGTACCACGCGCTCGCCGACGAGCTCATCCCGTACTCCGTCGGCAGCCGGCTGCGCTCCGACTGGTGCGCGCGGGGCGCCAACCTGGAGTTCGACACCATCTGGATCGGCGAGCACGTCAGCGGGGTCATCACCCAGTCCCCGGCGGTGAGCAACTGGCTCGCGGACCGCTTCGCGGGCCGCGCCACGCACCCCAACTGCTGACCGGGGGGCCTGAATCCGGGGCAGGCCCCGGGGCCTGAACCCCGGGCCTGAACCCGCGGTCAGACCCCGGGCCCGGCCCCGGGGCCTGACCGCGCGCCGGGCCGGCGGCTACTTGCCGGCCAGGCCGAGGTTGGCTCCGGCGCGCAGGTCCGGGAAGCCCTGGGCGAGGACGGCCCCCGCCTCCAGGCACGCCCCGCGGTCCGACGGGTCCGCCGGGTTCTTCGCGCAGCCCAGCTCCTGGTACCGGGCGGCGGACTTCTGGATCTTCTGCGCCGCGGCGGTCAGCGTGGCGAACCCCTCCTCGCGGCCGCGGGTGCGGGTCAGCGCCCAGGCCGCGTGTTCGTTCGTCACCTCGGCCGCGTCCGCGCACTGCTGGGTGAACAGGTCGGCGGAGGCCGCGGAGCACGGCGATCCGGTGCCGGAGCCGAACCGCTCCTCGTCCAGGGGCATCCGCGCCTCCAGGTCGGTCTTGAGCTTCTCGGCGAACGCCACCTTGTCCAGCACGGGCGCGTCGGAACCCCCGGCGGGACCCCTGGAAGCATCTGCCGAAGGCGCGGCCTCCGCGCTCATCACGGCGCCGTCACCGGCGCCACCCTCACCATCGGCGTCACCGGCGCCACCGCCACCGCCGCACGCCGAGAGCAGCACGACCCCGGCCATGACCCCGCAGGCCCTCCACCACAACTGTGTTCGCTCCACGCGTCCTTCTCCCCACCGTCGACCATCGGGCGTGCCACCCTAGCCGCGCGCCCGTCAGGGCTCCCCGGCGGGGCAGGAACGCGTACCGGAGGGCAGGTGGCCGTCGTTCAGGAAGTGGTCCACGTACCCCTGCACGCAGCGCGAGGCGATGTAGCCGGTGTGCCCGTCGCCCTTGTAGTCGAGGACCACGGTGTTGCCGAGCCGCTTCGCCGTCTCCTCCGTCCACTCGTACGGGGTGGCCGGGTCTCCGCGCGTACCGACGAGCAGGATCCGCGGGATGCCCGCCGGGCGGTCGATCCTGCGGATGAAATCGGTGCCGGCGGGCCGCCCGTAGCAGGCCAGTACCGTCATCAGCTGGCGCGGCCCGAAGATCGGCGAGGCGGCGAGGAACACCGGCTGGAGCGCCTCCAGCTCCCGCGCGACCGCCTCCGGGGAGGCCTTGGCGTCGCCGCGGTCCGGGTCGTCGGCGCAGTTCACGGCGACGAGCGCGGCGGTCGCGTTGTCGGCCGGCACGGCCGCCGGGCCGGCATCCTCCCCGGGTGAGGCCGACGGCGGCGGTGGCGACGGCGGCGGCTCCTCCGGACCGCCGAGCTGCATCAGCCCCACCGGGTCGCCGTCCCGCTCGACCAGGGCCAGCGCCTCCGCGAGCCCGGGCCAGGCCTTCGGCGAGTAGAGGGCGGTCCCGATGGCGTCCACCACGTCCTGCCCGGTGAAGCGCAGTCCGCCCTCGCCGGTCAGCGGGGCCGCGTCCAGACGGGTGACGAGGGCCTCGACCTTCTGCTTGGCGGTACGGGTGTTCGTGCCGTAGACACAGCCCGGCTGGTGGGCGCACCAGACGAGGAAGTTGTCCAGCGCCCGCTGCTGGCCGACCGCCGACAGCAGGGCCTGTTCGCCGAGCGGCTCGGTGAGGGTGTCGACCCCGTCGAGGACCATCCGGCCGGTGCGGCGCGGGAACAGCGCGGCGTAGACCGCGCCGAGGCGCGTCCCGTAGGAGAAGCCGAGGAAGTCGAGCTTGTCCTCCCCGAGGGCCCGGCGCAGCAGGTCCATGTCGCGGGCCACGCTGACGGTACCGACGTACGGGAGCACCGGGCCGGAGTCCAGCGCGCAGCGCCGGGCGACGGCGCGGAGGGCGGCGAGCTGGGCGGCGGGGCCGGTGGGGGCGGGGCTGCCGGTCGGTGTGCCTTCGCCCTGCGGGCCGGCTCCGCAGGTGACGGGGGCGCTGCGGCCTACGCCGCGGGGGTCGAAGGCGACCAGGTCGTAGCGCTTGTTGAGCTCCGCGAAGGCGTGGGGGTCGGCGGCCAGGGTGGAGACTCCGGGGGCGCCCGGGCCGCCGAAGTTCAGTACGAGCGAGCCGATCCGGTGGGCGGCGGGGCCGGTGGCGGGGAGCTTGGCGACGGCGATGCGCACGGTGCCGCTGTCCTTGGCCTTGGCCTCGCCCTTGGCCTCGTAGTCGAGCGGCACGGCGAGGTACCCGCAGCGCATCCCGTCGGGCACGGGCTTCTCGGGGCACGCGCCCCACTGGATCCCCGTACCCGCGGTCGGCGCGTGGCCGGGGACGGCGGCGAGCAGGGCCCCGGCCAGGGCGGTGCCGATGACGCCGGCGCCTATCCGTGTACGGACGCGGCACCCCGGGCGGGAACGCAGACGGGAACGGTGCACTGCACCCTCCTGGGGCGAGCGGCCCCCCGGACCAGTGAGCCCACCATAAGCGCGGCCCACGCCGCACGCTCCGCGAGCCGATCACCCGTCCGGCCCCTTGACGCGCCGGGCCCGCCGGCCCGCCCGACCCCGCTGCGCGGGCCGAACTCCCCGCCCCGCCCTTCCACCGTTCCCCGGGCTCTGCCCGGACCCGCGCCTCAAACGCCGGCGGGGCTGGTTGTGGCCGGCGCCGCCGGAAGCTTCAGCCCTGCCGGCGAACTCCGCGCCGCAGGCAAACTCGTGCCGCAGCCGAAATCAGCCCCTCCGGCGTTTGAGGAGCGGGGGTCCGGGGGCCGGCCCCCGGCAACGGCGCCGCACGGGACGGTTCGGGCACGGCCGTCACGGGCGGCGGTACAGGGCCTCTATCTCCCGCGCGAAGTCCCGGGCGACCGCGCCCCGCTTCAGCTTCAGCGAAGGCGTCAAGTGGCCCCGGTCCTCCGTGAAATCGACCTCCAGGACCGCGAAGCGGCGGATCGACTCCGCCCTCGACACCAGCCGGTTCGCCTCGTCGACCGCCCGCTGGAGGTCGGCCAGCAGGTCCTCGTCGGCCACCAGTTCCCTGATCGGCACGCCCACCTTCTTGCGCATCTGGCGCCAGTGCTGGAGCCCCTCCGGTTCCAGGGTGATCAGCGCGGTGACGTAGGGCCGGTTGTCGCCGACGACCATGCACTGGCCCACCAGCGGGTGGGCCCGTAGCCAGTCCTCCAGGGGGGCGGGGGCGACGTTCTTGCCGCCCGAGGTGATGATCAAGTCCTTCTTGCGGCCGGTGATCGTCAGGTAGCCGTCCTCGTCGAGCTCCCCGATGTCCCCCGTGGACAGCCACTGTTCCCCGCCGACCGCCACGCCGCTGTTCCAGTACCCCGCGAACACGTGCGGCCCGCGGAGCAGCACCTCTCCGTCGTCCGCGATCCGGACCGCCGTCCCGGGCAGCGGCCATCCCACCGTGCCCAGCCGGGGCCGCAGCGGCGGGGTGACGGTCGAGGCCGCGGTCGTCTCCGTGAGCCCGTAGCCCTCGAAGACCTCGACGCCCGCGCCCGTGTAGAACGCGGCGAGGCGCCGGCCGAGCGGGGAGCCGCCGCTCAGGATGTACCGCACGCGGCCGCCCAGTGCCGCCCTGATGCGCCGGTACACGAGGGGTTCGTACAGCGCCCGGCCCAGCCGCAGGCCCAGTCCGGGCCGCCGGCCGGTCTCCAGCTCCCCGCAGCGGCGCGCGATCAGCGCCGCGCGGTCGAAGGAGGAGGCCCGGCCCATCTTCTCGGCGGTCGCCCGGGCGGTGTTGTAGACCTTCTCCAGGACGTACGGGATCGCCAGCAGGAAGGTCGGGCGGAAACCGGCCAGGTCGGCCAGCAGGTCCTCGCTGCGGATGCTCGGCGCGTGGCCCAGCTTCACCCGCGCGCGCATGCAGCCGACGGCCACCATCCGTCCGAAGACGTGGGACAGGGGCAGGAAGAGCAGGGTCGAGGCCGGGTCCTTGCTGACCGACTTGAAGACGGGGTGCAGCAGTTCCACCGCGTTGTCCACCTCGGCGAAGAAGTTGCCGTGCGTCAGCACGCACCCCTTGGGCTGGCCCGTGGTCCCGGAGGTGTAGATCAGCGTCGCGACGGACTCCGGCGAGCACCCGGCCCGCCGGGCCGCCACGACCTCGTCGGGCACCCGCTCCCCGGCCTTGACCAGCCGGGCCACGGCCCCCGTGTCGAACTCCCAGAGGTGCTGCAGCCAGGGCAGGTTGGCCCGCTCCGCGCTGATGATCCGGGCCTGCGCCGTGTCCTCCACCGCGCAGGCCACGGCGCCGGAGTCCTGGATGATCCAGCGCGCCTGGAGCGCGGAGGAGGTCGGGTACACCGGTACGGTGATCAGCCCGGCCGCCCAGCCCGCGAAGTCCAGCAGGGTCCACTCGTAGGTGGTCCGCGCCATGATGGCCAGCCGGTCGCCGGGCCGCAGCCCCTCGGCGATCAGCCCCTTCGCGACGGCGAGCACCTCGGCGGCGAACTCGGCGGCCGTGACGTCCCGCCAGGTCCCGTCCCGCTCCTTCCGGGCGAGTACGGGTTCCCGCGGGGCCTCCCGGGCATTGTCGAAGGGGATGTCCCCGAGGGACCCGCGCACCGGCGCCGGGGCCAGCGGGGGCACCCAGACCTGGCGCACCCGCCCCTCGACCACGGTCTTGACGGGCTCGACGGGCTTCGGGAGGTCGACGACCCTCACCAGGCTCGATTCGGCGGTCACAGCGTGCCTCCCTGGCCGGACGGAGTGTTACCGCCGGTAATCTACTTAGCGGTAACCACCCCTGAACACCCCTGTGCGGGGCCTTTCACCGTTGCTCCACGCCGCGCCGCCCACACCGCCACACCGGCCACATGGGCCACACGCGTTCCGCGGGCCGCGTAAACCCGGTGACGGAAGATCACCTGCCCGAAAGACTTTTCCCCATGACCACACCAGACCCCAAGGACGACCTCCGCTTCTACCTCCGGTCCGCCCGCGAGGCCCTGCTCTGGAAGCTCGACGGCCTCTCCGAGTACGACGTCCGCCGCCCGCTCACCCCGACCGGCACCAACCTCCTCGGCCTGGTGAAGCACGCGGCCACCACCGAACTGGGCTACCTCGGGGACACCTTCGGCCGCCCCTCCGGCGAACCACTGCCCTGGATCGCGGAGGACGCCGAACCCAACGCGGACATGTGGGCCACCCCCGACCAGACCCGGGCCGACATCGTGGGCCTCTACCACCGCGCGTGGGTGCACGCGGACGCGACGCTCGACGCCCTCCCCCTGGACACGATCGGCACGGTCCCGTGGTGGCCGGAGCACGACAACGAGGTGACCCTCCACCACGCCGTCGTCCGCATCATCTCCGACACCCACCGGCACGCTGGCCACGCCGACATCCTCCGCGAACTCCTCGACGGAGCGGTCGGGATGGAGAAGTCCAACACCAGCCTGCCGCCAGAGGACAAGGCCTGGTGGGAAGCCCACCACGCCCGCCTGGAACGGGCGGCCCGCGAGGCCGACGCGAACTAGCCCCTCTCGCCGACGGGCGGCCGTGTCACATCCGACGCCCCCGCGGTGTCCTGTGCTCAGGAAGCAAGAGAGTGGGAGAAGGGATCGTGAAGATGAGGACCGTCATCGTGTGCGCCTCCGTGTCGCACGGCAATACGCGTCGCGTCGCCGACAGCATGGCCCAGGTACTGGACGCGAAGGTCGTCTCCCCCGAGCAGGCCGACCCGTCCGAACTGGCCGGCGCCGACCTCGTGGGATTCGGCTCGGGCATCTTCTACGGCAGGCCCCACCCCCGCCTGACCGACTTCGTCAGGGCCCTTCCCGCCGGGCGCGGCCGGGCGTTCGTGTTCGCCACCAGCGGGGTCCCGAAGTTACCGCTGATGCCTTTCACCCGCCCTCTGGTCCGGCTCCTCGAAGGCAAGGGCTTCGAGGTGGACGAGAGCTTCTCCTGCCGGGCGTTCGACACCGGGATGCCCTTCGGCCTCGTCGGCGGCATCAACAAGCAGCGGCCCAACGCCGGGGACCTGGCAGCCGCGCGGGCGTTCGCCGGCCGCCTGCGGGACGGGCGGCCGGCGCAGTAGCCGCAGACCCCGCGGGCGGGCACGCGGCGCAGCGGCCCGGTTCCGGGGCGCGGAAGGCGCGGTCGCAGCCGTCGCAGTTCTGGAGCGGGTCCGGGCGCCGCCGGTCCGCGGGGGCGGGCGGGGCCGGGGGCAGGGCCGGCGGGATCAGCGCGGTGAGCCGGTACGCGAGCACGGACGCGGCACTGCGCAGCGGAGCAGGCAGGTTCTGGGACAGCACCTGCCCGATGGCCGCGGGATCGACCCCCCGCTCCAGCCAGGCCGACACCCCTGGCGCGAGCCGCGCGACGTCCCGCTCGGAGAGCAGCAGCCGGGGATCGTTGCGCCGCAGCCCGGCGAGCAACCCGACGGCCTCGGGCGCGGGGGCCGGGCCGGACACCGGGACGGGAGCGGACGCCGCCGGGCGGCCCGGCTCCGACTCCCGTACGGGTTCTACGGGTTGTCGTACGGGCTCCAGCGCGGGCGCCGCTTCGGCGTCCTGGTCCGGATCCGGTACGGGCTCCAGCGCGGGTGCCACCTCGGCGTCCGGGGCCGACTCCGGTTCAGCCAGGGGCTCGCGTACGGCCTCCCCCATGACCTCCCCGCCATCCCCCGACGGGCACGGCGGCGGAGGCGACGGGGGGCGAGGCGGCGGCGGGCCGCCGGAGGGGCCGCCGGGCTTGTTGTACGAGTAGGTCCGCGTCATCACACGCCCGCCGTCGAGCCGTTCGCGCCGCCGCTCCAGGTAGCCGTGCCGCTCCAGCTCCCGCAGGGCGGACCCGATGCGGACCTCCCCCTCGGGGAACTTCTCGGCGAGCGCCTTGATGCCGACGGGTGCGCCGTCGGGCAGCGACTGGATGTGGGCGGCGAGGCCGATCGCGACCAGCGACATCGAGCGGTGCTGGAGGAGGTGGTTGCCGACCACGGTGTAGTGACTGGTGTGCCACGTGTTGACGTGGATGACACCGGATCGGGGGGTCGCCACCCGAAGACGGGACGACGCGCACGAGGGCGCGCTAGGGTGCTCAAGAGCCATAAGGAAGGTTGTGCTTCCTGCTTGGTCAGGCCCTCGACCGGGATTGCCGTCCCGCCGGGGGCCGTCTCATGTCTGCTGTTGTTGTCGGGGCGAGCATATGCCCGCCAACCGGTCCGAAATCCAGCTGAGTTGACCAAGTTCACCCGACCGAGCGACTCAGCTTGAACGACGGCCGGTTGGGTTGGGTTGGTTGGTTTTTTCCCCGGGTTCTTTGGTCTTTTTACGTCGAGCCGCGCCGCGTCCCGGCCACCCGCGACCCGGGCTCAGAGATCGACCTCCGCCCACACCACCTTCCACGGAGCCGGCCCTTCCCGTACGCACCACCGGTCCGCGAGCGAGGCGACCAGGACGAGCCCCCGACCCGGGTCGCGGATCTCCGGGATCCGGTCACTCCGGGTGTCCGTCACCTCAATGAGCAGCAGCCCGGGAGTAACGGAGTCCCGCCCCGCGGCCCTCCCATGGCCGCCTCCACCACCATCCACGTCCGCGACTCGAAGGACATCCAGCAGCCCCACCTGACCTTCACGCCCCGCGCCTGGGCGGGATTCCTGGCGCACACCTCGTAGGCCGGACCGAGGCCGGGGCGGGGCCCATCTGCTGGACTCGCCCCCTGCCCGGGGGCCACCGCGAGGTAGCCTGCCGCGACATCGCTCGCGCGCTCCACCTGGGGAAACCATGTTCAAGGTCAACGAGTACTTCGACGGCACGGTCAAGTCGATCGCCTTCGACCAGGAGGAGGGCCCGGCGACGATCGGCGTCATGGCTCCCGGCGAATACGAGTTCGGCACCGCCGCTCCGGAGGTCATGCACGTGGTCAGCGGCGCCCTGACCGTCAAGCTCCCCGAGGCCGCCGACTGGCAGACCTTCGGCGCGGGCACCCGGTTCAGCGTCGCGGGCGACAGCAAGTTCCAGGTCAAGGCCGAGGTCGCGACGGCGTACCTCTGCGAGTACCGCTGACCTCGGTGGCCTTCTGATGGTCAGGCTGGAGCCAGTCGCCTCCTGAGCCAGGGCTGCGCGGCGGCCAGGGCAACGGCTGCCGCGGCATTGGTGAGCCACAGGCCCTTGGGGCCGGCGGTCGCCAGCAGGTAGGTCACGATCAGCGGTGCGACGGTGGTGGCCGCACCCCAACAGAGGCCGAACACGGCGAGATATCGGGCGCGGCCGCCGTCGGGCGCGAGGCCTGCCGCCTGCGTCAGGTAGCGGGTCAGCAGGAGCGCCTCGCCAACGCTCCAGAATGCTGCGGCGAGCAGGAAGACCGGCAAGGTGGTGGCGAAGGCGCAGATCATCAGGCCGGTGGCGAGCAGGAGACAGCCGATGTTCATCGCGCGGAAGTCGTCGAGCTGCACGCGCAGCAGCCGTTGCGCGACGATCATCACCACCGCGGAGACCGCCAGAATGATGCCGGTGCCGGACGCCGACAGCTTCTGCTCCATCAACGTGAGCGGTATGCCGACCACGAGCTGCATGTAGATCGTGGCGAACACCGTGCCGCTGGCGAGCAACAGCAGCAGTCTGCGATCGCGCCACACCGTGACTCCACCGGCCTGCGCCCGATTCCGCCGCACATCGACCGGAAGTGCAAAGGCCACGAGGACAGCGCAAGCCAGGCAGGTGATCGCATCCGCGACGAACAGCCACCGCAGATCCCAGTGGCTGACAGCCGCGGCCAGCAACCCGGCGAGTACGCCCGCAACCGCCATCGCCGACCCGAGCAGCCCGTACGCCGCTGGGCGGTCGGCGGGCGCAGTGGCGTCGGCAACGGTTGCCTGACTGGACGGTTCGTAGATCTCGAACGCCAGGCCGAGGACGATGGCAGCGGCCATGGCGGACCACAACGTCGTACTGGCGGCGATCCAGAGCTGAGCGCCGGCACAGCCGGCCAGCCCGAGGACGATCGTGCGGCGACGGCCGAGCCGGTCGGCCAGGACACCACCGAGCAGCCGCGAAGGGATGGTCGCGAGACCGAAGAGCGCGACCACAAGACCGGTTCGGCTCAGCGAGGCGCCGAACTCGACGGTCAGCACGATCGCGAGGAACGACAGCGAGAACGCGCCGATCCGGTTGACCGCCCGGGCGACCACGAGCACCCAGACCGTTCTGGACAGACCGCGCCACGGCTCGATCAGGGTCGCCACAGCACTCATTACCGACTCCATGACTAGCTAAATAGGTATGATCAGTCACGCAAGCCTGAGCGTACGGAGGAGAGCCGTGACTGGTCAACCATCTTTTGATAGTCACGCCCGGAGTGTGCTGGCGGCGTCGGTCGAGTACGTGAACCGGCTGACCCCCGGCTTCTCCGGCGGTTCGCCCTACGCCGGTCCTGCCGACGAGGCGCAGGCTGTGGGCGAGTCGCTGGTGGCAATCGGCTATCCGCGACCGCATGTCTTGCCCGAGGATGCGCGGCGCCTCACGGAGCTGGCCGGGCGGATGCGGATCGTGTTCGAGGCCGCGCAGGCCGACGACCTGGATCGGGCTGCCGACGAGATCAACGCCTTGCTGGTCGACACGAACGCGCGGCCGAAGCTCGACCGCCGGGAGAAGGGCTGGGGCCTGCATTTCCACGGCCCCGACGACACGCTCGTCAACGGCTGGGCCGCGGGCTGCGCCGCCGGCCTCGCGCTCGCAGTCGGCAGCGACCTGGCCGGTCGCCTCGGCGTCTGCGCCGCACCACAGTGCGACCGCGTGTTCGTCGACACCTCGAAGAACGGCCGGCGTCGCTTCTGCTCACCCCAGTGCCAAAGCCGGGTGAAGGCCGCCGCTCACCGCAGCCGCCAGGCGACCTGATCAGAACGGGTTTACTGCCACCGGACGATATGGACCCCGCCCGTACGGAATCCCCTTGCCCGGGAGCTGCGCTCCCTCCCATGATCTCCACATGGACGACACTCCGCACCAACTCCCCTCCACCCTGCCCGCGTTGCGCGCGAAGGCGGCCGACGCGGGCTTCGCGATGCCCTGCGAGGACCGCACCGGCAGCCTGCTGACGGCGCTCGCCGCCGCCAGGCCCTCGGGCCGGGTCCTGGAACTCGGCACCGGTGTGGGCGAGGGCACCGCCTGGCTGCTCAGCGGGATGGACCCCGCCTCCCGCGTGACCAGCGTCGAACTCGACCCCACCGTCCAGGCCATAGCCCGGGAGCAGCTGGGCGCGGACCCGCGGGTGACCTTCGTGTGCGGGGACGGCGGCACGTGGCTGGAGGAGTACGACGGACCGCCGTTCGACCTGGTCTTCGCGGACACCTGGCCGGGCAAGTTCACCCACCTCGACCGGGTCCTGGAACTCGTGGCTCCGGGCGGGACCTACCTGATCGACGACCTCCTCCCCCAGCCCGGCTGGCCCGAGGGCCACCAGCCCTCCGTCGAACGCCTCCTGGCCGAGCTGGAGGGCCGCAAGGACTTCCGGTGCGTCCGCCTGGCCTGGGCGAGCGGTCTGCTGATGGCGGTGCGCACGGGCTGAAACGCCGCAGCCCCGCCCGGGCGGATGAGTATCCGTACTCATGGCAGGTGCACGCCCGCGGCGCCACGATGGGGCACCTGAAGGCGATCTCCATCGGCGGGGGCGGCGGACATGGGCGTGACGGCGGGGGACCGGCAGGACATCGGGACGGGCCGGATCAACGGCCGTGAGGCACTACGGCCGTTGATCCGGTCCGGTGGTGTGGGCGCGCTGCTGGGAGGCCTGTCGACCCTGCTGGCCTTACTGCCCTGGGACTACTTGGGCGGCCTCTGCCAAGGCTGGGGGTGCCTGGCGCGCTTCATTCTCATGGTTCTGGTGGTCGTACCCGTCGTCGCGGCGCTGCTCGGGTGGGGGGTACTGCGGCTGGTGGGGGTCCGTCCCGCCTGGCGGGTGGCCGTGGTGGGCACACTGCTGGGCGTGCTCGCCGTGTACCTGTTCTCCCGGGCGGGCGGCGCGGGTGTGTGGGGTGTCCACGCCTCCCCGCTCCTGCTGGCCGTGACGTACGCTGCCGCGGCCGCCGTCACGCTTCCCGGCATCGGCTCGCCGCGGCGCTGGTGGGCGCTCGCCGCAGTCCTCGTACTGCTGTGGCCAGTGACGGGCGCGATCGCCGATCGGCAGGTGTCCAACTACCGGGAGCAGCAACTTGAGGCGTCCCTGGTCCCGTTGCTCGCCCCCAAGCTGAACGGCTACCGGCTGTACTTCGCCGATGCCAACACATTCAGCGGAACGTTCGGCTACCTGATCCTCCCGTCGTCGGTACCCACCAGCGCCCTCGACCGGGAAGCCCGTGGCATCCGGGTGACCGTGGGACGGCAACTGCCGGGCTTCGCGCCTCCGGACGCGTGTGTGGTCAAGAGCGGCAGCGCGGAGGAGAGCACGGGCCCCTGCGAGCAAGTGGCCACCGACACCTGGCGCGCGGCCACCTACAACTCCGTCCGGTACATCGCGCGGCGCGAGGGCGTCATCGTGGTCCTCACCGGAGGCGGACCCACCGTGTCCGACGGCGACCTGCGGGCGATGGCCCAGTCCCTCGCGGTGCGCAGGACCGGCTTCTTCCTCACCGGGTGAGGCCCGGGGCCCCCACCGGAACGCCGCAGCCCCCGCCCGGACGGGGGCGGGGGCTGCGGTGAGCGGGGCGGCGGGCGGGCCTCAGGCGGTGACGAGGACCTTCGCCGGGTCGGCGTCCGCGGAGCCGGACTGGGCCGGGACCTCGGTCGCCGCCGGCTCGTCCAGGAGGGAGGAGGAGGCGGTCGCGTAGGCCACCTTGTCCAGGATGCCCTCGCGGGCGGCGACGATGACCGGGACCAGCGCCTGGCCGGCCACGTTGGTGGCGGTGCGCATCATGTCGAGGATCGGGTCGATCGCCATCAGCAGGCCCACGCCCTCCAGCGGGAGGCCCAGCGTGGAGAGGGTCAGGGTCAGCATGACCGTGGCGCCCGTCAGGCCGGCCGTGGCGGCGGAGCCGACGACCGAGACGAAGGCGATGAGCAGGTAGTCGGTGATGCCGAGCTGCACGTCGAAGATCTGCGCGATGAAGATCGCGGCGAGCGCCGGGTAGATCGCGGCGCAGCCGTCCATCTTGGTGGTCGCGCCGAACGGGACGGCGAAGGAGGCGTACTCCTTCGGGACGCCGAGGCGCTCGGTGACCTTCTGGGTGACCGGCATGGTGCCGACCGAGGAGCGGGAGACGAAGGCCAGCTGGATGGCGGGCCAGGCGCCCTTGAAGAACTGGAGCGGGTTGACCTTGGCGACGGTCCACAGGAGCAGCGGGTAG
The DNA here is from genome assembly GCF_024213195.1 of Streptomyces sp. TBY4. Classification (GTDB taxonomy): domain Bacteria; phylum Actinomycetota; class Actinomycetes; order Streptomycetales; family Streptomycetaceae; genus Streptomyces. The sequence goes on from NZ_JANAVF010000022.1 coordinate 69,059, forward strand.
ACGCCGAACATCACGAGCGCGGAGCCGACGTACACGTCCACGGTGAAGGTGGCGTACTTGCCGAGCAGGTCCCACCCGTAGGTGGCGATCGCGGTGCCGATGAGGCCGACGGTGCCGATCGGGGCGAGGCGGATGACCCACCACAGGGCCTTCTGGAGCAGCTCCAGCACGGACTCGGCGAGGTTCAGCACCGGCTGGGCCTTGCTGCCGAGCTGGAGGGCGGCGATGCCGGCGACGGCGGCGAGGAAGACGATCTGCAGGACGTTCAGCTCGGTGAACGGCGTGATGATGTCGGTCGGCACGATGCCGGTCAGGAAGTCCAGCCAGGAACCCTCGCGCTTCGGCAGCTTGCCGTCCTGCGGGGTGAGGCCGGTGCCGGCGCCCGGGTTGGTGAGCAGGCCGATGGCGAGGCCGATGGCCACCGCGATCAGCGACGTGATCATGAACCAGAGCAGCGTGCGCGAGGCGAGCCGCGCGGCGTTGTTCACCTTCCGGAGGTTGGTGATCGACACCAGGATGGCGAAGAAGACGAGCGGGGCGACGGCCAGCTTCAGCAGCTGGACGAAGATGTCGCCTATCTGCTCCAGGGTCGTGCCGAGCCAGCTGATCTCCTGGCTGCGGGAGACCCAGCCGAGCAGCACGCCGAGCACGAGGCCGGTGACGATCTGGGCCCAGAAGGGGAACGAGAAGGACTTCTTCGCCGGGGCGGGGGCCGCTGCGGGGGCCTCGGCGGCAGGGGTCTGCGGTGACGCGGACACGGACACTCTCCGGGTGGGTCTGCGGTTTCTGCGGTGGGGTGGTGGTGCGGTGCGTGCGGTGCGGCAGCACCCGGAAAAGCGAAGAGCCGGGCGGGCGGGACCGCTGCTGTGCCAGGGGCTGGTCGCGGGACTCAGCGACAGCAGCAACAGGCCGCGGACGCGCGGCGGCAGAGGTCGACGTGCAGGCGCGCCACGAGCGGAACGCTCGGGGTCATCTGGTGCGCGGCTGTCGTCAACATGTTGAAGACGCTAACACTTCACCTTTGGGAACCCCAAAGCATTACTTTGGGTCGGCCGGTCCGCCGGGGCCCGGAAACCCCTCCGAACCCCCCGGAAAACGCCGAAAGCCCCGGCATCACGGGTACGGGACCCGGAGCCGAGGCATATCGGTGTGTGATGAAGCTAACTGCCCGGCGGACCTTACCGGCCTGCGCGCGCGGCCTCGTCGACCGCGTCGTCCTCCTGGCTGCGGTTCGCGGCGAGCTTGTCCTTCGCGCCCGCGACGCGTCCGGCGATGACCGCGGACATCTCGTCGCGCTGCTTGCGCAGCAGCACGAAGGAGAGCGGGGCGGAGAGCACCAGGGCGAGCAGCACGACCCAGGCGGGGTTGGCGTCACCGAGCCCGGAGGGCACCCAGCCCAGCCGCACCAGACCGGCGACGAGGACGAGGCACCCGACGAAGATGCCCAGGCGCATCGCGGTGTAACGGATCGTCGCGTTCGGCTTGCGGGACACGGTGACCCCTACTCTCTTCGTCGTCCTACGGCTGTGCGTGCCCGACCAGTGAAGCACGGCCGGGCCCCGGTCCGGGGCGCCGGGGTCACCCGGCCCGGCGCCCCGGATCCGCGCCTTCAGGAGATGCGGACGTTCGTCCAGTTCACGGACTTGCCGACCTGCGTCCGGTTCTCGAAGCCGCCCTTGCCGTTGCCCCGGTTCAGCCAGGCGCGGCCGTCCTTGTCGAGCGAGACCAGGTCGGCCTTGCCGTCCCCGGACAGGTCGAGCCCGCCCACCACGTCCTTGTAGGTGGTGCCCCAGTCCTTGAAGACCTGGGTCCGGGCCTTGAAGGTGCCGTTGCCGTTCCCGCCGAACCGCCACAGCTCGTTCGAGGCGTCGAGGGCCAGCAGGTCGTTCTTGCCGTCGCCGTCGAGGTCCCCGGCGGAGATCAGCTTCTTGTACGCGCCGAAGCCGGACCCGGCGAGCGCGCGGGCCTTGAAGCCGACCTCGCCGGTGCTCGCGTACACGTACAGCTTCCCGGTCGATGCGGACCGGGTCACCAGGTCGGCCCGGCCGTCGCCGGTCACGTCGCCGGGCGCGAGGACCTGGTCGTACCCGCTCCAGTCCGCGGAGACCCTGACGTAGGACGACTGCAGCTCGGGCAGCCCTCCGCAGGCCGGCAGGTAGACGCGGGCCTCGCCCTTCGGGAGGCGGACGAACACGTCGTTGCAGCCGTCACCGTCGAGGTCGCCGAACGGCAGCACCTGCGTGTCCACCGACGGCCAGGTCATCGCGCGCTTCCCCGCGGTCAGCTGCGTCGCGTCGCCCGCGTACACCTTGATCCCGGTGCCGTCCCGGCCGAACAGGTCGGCCTTGCCGTCGTCCGTGTGGTCGCGCCACTTGGGCAGGGCGCGGCTGGTGGTGGTGGCCCGGTAGACGCCGGTGAGGACGACGCTGTTCGTCTCGGACAGCTTGTACTCGTCCCACAGGACGACCGGCCGGCCGAGCGCGTCGGCGGCGATCCGGGGCGCCCCGGCCGAGCTGCCGCCCGTCGAGCTCAGCCGCTTCGGGGCGGACCAGGTGCCGCGCTTGAAGACGGAGGCCATCACGTACTCCGCGCCCGAATATCCCTCCCGCCAGGTCAGCGTGACGGTGCCGGCCGACGTGGCGGCCGCGACGACCGAGCCCACCTTCTTGTGCGTGGAGAAGGGCTGCGTGTACGGCATCCAGTCCCCGATGGCCGCCGAGCGCACCGCGTACGAGAGCTTCCCCTGGGTGGAGGGGTCGATGGCGACGAAGAGGTCGCCGCCCGGCAGGTAGACGGGGTCCCCCGCCATCTCGTACGTGTTTCCGCTGGGCAGCGCGGCATGCGGGGTGCTCCACTCCCCGACCGCCGGGGACCAGCGCGTGTTCATGAGGGGCCCGACGCCGCCGTAGAACACGTCGAAGCCGCCCTGCGGATGGGCGACCGCCTTCGGGAGCGCGTTGGCCACGCTCGGGACCGGAAAGTCCTTGACCGCGGTCCATCCGGCCGCGCCCGGGGCCTTCTGCAGGGCGACGACGGCCTTGCTCGCCTTCCACTGCCACACCAGCAGGGCGGTGCCGTTCCCGGCGACCGCCAGGTCCATGGATGCGATGTCCCGGCTGCCGGACGGCGGCTGCTCGTTGAGGGCGGCCGGAGCGCTCCACGCGGCCTTCGGACCGGCCTTCTCGACGGCCTTCACGACCCCGAAGACCGACCACACGGCGACCAGCCGGCCGTCGGGGGCCGCCGCCAGGTGGTGGTAGCCCTTCTCGGGGACCGCCGCGACGAACTCGGGCTCGGAGAAGGCGGTCGCGCCGGGCGCGAGGGTGGCCACCTTCAGCCAGTAGTTGTCGTGGTCGTCGGCCCGCTTGGCCCGCCAGACCAGGCGCACCGAGCCGTCGCCGAGCGAGACCAGCTCGGTGTTGTACCCGCCGGCGTCGGGCCAGGCCTTCGCGGCGAGCCAGCCGGTGCTGCCGGCGGGCCGGATCCGGGTGGAGCGGGAGAGCCCGTCACCGGTGAGGGAGACGAGGGCGCCGTTCCCCGCCGACACCAGGGCGTTCAGGCCGCCCGAGGCGGAGCCGGGGTTGGGGCTCGGGGCGTGCTGGGAGCTGGTCCCCCACGGGCCCGGTACGCGCGCCCCGGCGGCGGCCGGGTCGGCTGCGACCGGGGCGACCGGGGCGGCGTCGGCCGCCGGCGGCACGGTGGCGGCCGACGCCGGAGCCGCGGCCGCGAAGGCGAGGACGGGAGCGAGCGCGAGGCCCACCGCCGCACGGGAACGGGAACGCGAACGCGAAGTCATGAGAAGCCCCCCCGGGCATGGCGGATCCGGTGGCCCGGATGCGCCGGACTGTTCGAACAGATCCCGCGCAGGGTAGCCCACCCAAGATCGTCCCGCGTAGGGCATTCCCGCAGCTCCCCGCGGAACCCCGGCTCAGCCCAGCGGCAGCAGCATCGTGATGTCGTCGCGGTCGTCACCCGGAGCCACCCGGATCGCGTCGGGGACGCGGCCGACCTCCTTGTAGCCGCAGGCCGCGTAGAAGTGCTCCAGGCCCAGCCCGCCCCGGCAGCCGAGGCGGATCGCCTCGATGCCCTCGATCGAGCGGGCGGCGTCGGCGACGGCCTCCATCAGCGCGCGGCCGGCGCCGCGGCCCTGGAGGGCGGGGTCGACCATGACCGTGTAGGCCCAGACCCAGTGCCGCTGCAGCCGGTGCCCGTTGAGGGCCAGGACCGCGGTGGCGCGCACCCGTCCGGCGGCGTCGCGGCCGACGAGCAGGCGGCTGCGGCCCTCGGCGGCCGCGGCGAGGTGCTTGGCCACCTCCGGGCGGACGTCCTCGATGACGACGGGCGCGACGAAGCCCACCGCGCCGCCCGCGTTGGACACGTCGGTCCAGAGCACGGCGAACTCTTCGGCCAGGGCGGGGCCGACGACCGGATCGAAGGTGAAAGTAAGGGTCATGCGGCTAATTTATCTATTACCTCGTGCGACGCGCAAAGGGCCCCGGCCCCCAACAGGAGGGGACCGGGGCCCAGGGCGTCACAGAGGCGGGGTGGGCCTCAGACCCGCATCGCCTGCGGGGTCTCGCGCAGCTCCGCGTCCGGGCCGGGGTACTCGCGGATGATCTCGTAGCGCGTGTTGCGCTCGACCGGGCGGAAGCCCGCCTCGCGGATCAGTTCCAGCAGGTCCTCGCGGCCCAGCTTGTTCGGGGTCCCGTAGTTGTCCGCGTCGTGCGTGATCTTGTACTCGACGACCGAGCCGTCCATGTCGTCGGCGCCGTGCTGGAGGGCGAGCTGCGCCGTCTGCACGCCGTGCATCACCCAGAAGACCTTCACGTGCGGGACGTTGTCGAAGAGCAGGCGGGAGACCGCGAAGGTCTTCAGCGCCTCGGCGCCCGTCGCCATCGTCGTGCGCGCCTGGAGCTTGTTGCGCACCTTGCCGTCCTTCATGTCCACGAAGTCGTGCTGGTAGCGCAGCGGGATGAAGACCTGGAAACCGCCGGTCTCGTCCTGCAGCTCGCGCAGCCGGAGCACGTGGTCCACGCGGTGGCGCGGCTCCTCGATGTGCCCGTAGAGCATCGTCGCCGGGGTCTTGAGGCCCTTGGAGTGCGCGAGGCGGTGGATGCGCGACCAGTCTTCCCAGTGGGTGTTGTGGTCCACGATGTGCTGGCGGACCTCCCAGTCGAAGATCTCCGCGCCGCCGCCGGTGAGGGATTCCAGACCGGCGTCGATCAGCTCGTCCAGGATGTCGGAGGCCGACATGCCGGAGATCGTCTCGAAGTGGTGGATCTCGGTCGCCGTGAACGCCTTCAGCGAGACGTTCGGCAGCGCCTCCTTCAGCGCGGAGAGCGAGCGCGGGTAGTACCGCCACGGCAGGCTGGGGTGCAGGCCGTTGACGATGTGCAGCTCGGTGAGGTTCTCGCCCTCCATGGTCTTGGCCAGGCGGACGGCTTCCTCGATGCGCATCGTGTACGCGTCCTTCTCGCCCGGCTTGCGCTGGAACGAGCAGTACGCGCACGAGGCCGTGCACACGTTGGTCATGTTGAGGTGGCGGTTGACGTTGAAGTGGACGACGTCGCCGTTCTTGCGCGTGCGCACCTCGTGGGCGAGCCCGCCGAGCCAGGCCAGGTCGTCCGACTCGTAGAGGGCGATGCCGTCCTCACGGGTCAGCCGCTCGCCGGAGCGAACCTTGTCCTCCAGCTCACGCTTGAGCCCAGCGTCCATGCCGGTCCTCTCCTCTGTCCTCAAATCCACGCGGTACGTGTGCCCCGCGACCGCGCCCCAACCGTACTCTCAGCGCGCTCAGGCCTCGTCCGGCAGGCCCCCGACCCGGTTCTCCCACTTGGTGGAGAGCACGATCGTCGTACGGGTGCGCGAGACGCCCTTGGTGCTGGAGAGCTTGCGGATGATCCGCTCCAGCCCGTCCACGTCGCCCGCCCGGACCTTGAGCATGTACGAGTCGTCGCCGGCGATGAACCAGCAGTCCTCGATCTCCGAGAGGTCGCGCAGCCGGCGCGCGACGTCCTCGTGGTCCGCGGCGTCCGAGAGCGAGATGCCGATCAGCGCCGTGACGCCGAGGCCGAGCGAGGCCGCGTCCACGGTCGCGCGGTAGCCGGTGATGACTCCGGCCGTCTCCAGCCGGTTGATCCGGTCGGTGACGCTGGGGCCCGAGAGGCCCACGAGCCGGCCCAGCTCGGCGTACGAGGCGCGCCCGTTCTCACGAAGTGCCTGGATGAGCTGCTTGTCCACCGCGTCCATATACCTGGAGCCTTCCATTATTCGGCGATCCCTCGAGTTTACGTATAGAATCAAAGGCGCACAGGGTCGACACCCTGTGAATCTTTCAACAGATCAACGACGATCTGACAATTTTCAGGAGTGGTTCACCGTGTACACGATCGAGATGGCCTACGCGCACATGCGACAGCTCCAGGAGCTGGCCAACCGATCCCGCACCGACCAGCCCGCCGCCGCACACCGCGTCGACAAGACCCGCAAGCCGGGGCGCGCCAAGAAGCGCTAAGCGCCACCGCTTGCCTCCCGGGGGCGGGAGCCTCCGAGCTCCCCTTCCCACCGGCGGTACAGCCCGTGCGGCACCCCTGCCGCGTCGAGCACCCGCCCCGCGACGAAGTCCACCAGATCCTGGATGTGCGTCGCACCCGCGTAGAACGCCGGAGAGGCGGGCAGCACCACTGCGCCCGCCTCGTCCAGGCTCACCAGATGCTTCAGCGTCTGCCCGCTCAGCGGGGTCTCCCGTACCGCCACCACCAGTCGGCGCCGCTCCTTGAGCGTCACGCTCGCGACCCGCTGGAGCAGGTCCTTCGACAGCCCGAGCGCCACCCCGGCCACGCAGGCCGTGGACGCGGGCACGATCAGCATCCCCTTGACGGGGTACGAGCCGCTGCTCGGCCCGGCCGCCAGGTCCCCCGCCGCCCAGTGGCGTACGCCGTCCAGAGCCGGGCGCGCGAAGGTCCCGGGCTTGCCGTCGGCCCCCCGCTCCAGCCACTGCGCCAGGTCGTCCCGCCAGTGCGCGTCGCGGAAGGCGATCCCCGTCTCGTCCAGCAGCGTCAGGCGCGAGGCCCGGCTCACCACCAGGTCCACTGCCTCGCCCGCCGCCAGCAGCCCGCGGATCACCGCGGCCGCGTACGGCGTCCCGGACGCCCCGGAAACCCCTACCACCCACGGGGTGCGCTTGCCCTCAGTCATACCTCCGAGACTATCCGGCCACCGCCGGGGGGCACTGGCTAAGGTGTCCGCACGTTCAAGGGGTGGACACGGCGGAGGGATCGTCATGAGCAGTACGCACCCGGGTGGTGGGGGCACCGTCGCCCGGAGCCGGACCGGCCGGGCCATGACCGCCGCGAAGCTGATGCTGGGCTGGGTCGCTCTGCTGTGGCTGATCGAGGCCGTCGACTACGCCACCGGCCACGCGCTCGACGCCTACGGGATCACCGCGCGGGAGGCCGACGGCCTGAGCGCGATACCCCTGGCGCCCTTCCTCCACTTCGGCTTCGACCACGTCGCCTCCAACAGCGTCCCGCTGCTGGTCCTCGGCTTCGTCACCGCCCTGAGCGGCATCGGCCGCTTCCTGGCCGTCTGCGCGGCCATCGTCCTGGCCGACGGCTTCGCCGTCTGGCTGATCTCCCCGCCCCACAGCATCACGGCGGGCGCCTCGGGCCTGATCTTCGGCCTCTTCGGCTACCTGCTGGTCCGCGGCTTCGTGGAGCGCAGCCCCGTGGGCGTCGCGGTCGCGGTCGTCATCGCCGCCGTCTGGGGCACGACCTTCCTGGCCGGAGCCCTCCCGACGGACTCGATGGTCAGCTGGCAGGCCCACCTCTTCGGCCTCCTGGCCGGCGCAGCGGTCGCCCTCATCGCCCGGCCCCGACCGGAGGTGGCGGGGCTCTAGCCTGCGGCGCCGGGGTCCACGGGGAGCTCGGCGGTGTCGACGGCCACCTTCCCGATGCCGGTCTCCACGGTGACCGTCTCCCCGTACGGGATCACGTCCCGGCCCCGGTAGCCCTCGGGCCCCGGATTCCACAGAGTGGTGCACTCAGCCCTGTACGGGTCGAAGATCAGGTAGTGCGGGATGCCGCGCCGGGCGTAGGCCCGGTCCTTGACCTCGTAGTCGTTGCGCACGCTGCTCGGGGAGACGACCTCGATGACGAGCTCGATCAGGTCGGGCGAGTACGCCGCGAGGTTCCTGTCCACCTCTGTGGCGGGAATGACCGCGAGGTCGGGACAGAACTCGTTGTCACCATCGAACGGGACTGCCACATCGCTGAGGAACCCCCAGTCGTCCGACAACTGCCCCTTGAGTACCGTCCACAGGTCCTGGACCGTGGAATTGTCGGTCGGCCTCAGCGGAGTCGCGACGATGGCTCCCTCGACCAGCTCCGTCCGGTGGCCGGGGAACATCCCCTCGAACCGGCTGAGCTGTGAGTGCGTGCGGTTGTTCTCCGGCATGGTCACGGGCGCAGGCTAGCCACGGGGCAGGCCGCGAACCGCCGGTTCCGGCAGCGCACACACGATCGAGCTACAGCGACAGCCCCCGCAGCACCAGGTCCGCCAGTGCGCACACGAACAGGGCCATGCCGATGAAGCCGTTCACCGTGAAGAAGGCGCGGTTCAGGCGGGACAGGTCGTGGGGCGTGACGATGGTGTGCTCGTAGACGAAGGCGGCCACCACGATCAGGAGGCCGAGCCAGAAGGGCCAGCCGGCGTCGGTCGCCACCGCGTACCAGGCCAGCAGGGCCGTGGTCACGACGTGCGCGCCGCGGGCGCCCCACAGGGCGGCCGGGATGCCGTAGCGGGCCGGGACGGACTTGACGCCCTCCGCGCGGTCCGCGGCCACGTCCTGGCAGGCGAAGATCAGGTCGAAGCCGCCGATCCACACGCCCACCGCGAGGCCGAGGATCACCGCGTCCCAGGACCATTCACCGGTGATCGCGATCCAGGCGCCGACCGGGCCCATCGCCTGGGCGAGGCCGAGGATGGCGTGCGGGAAGTTCGTGAACCGCTTCCCGTACGGGTAGACCACCATCGGTACGACGGCGACCGGAGCCAGCATCAGGCAGAGCGGGTTCAGCAGCGCCGCCGCGCCGAGGAAGACGGCCAGGGCGATCCCGGCGCCGGTCCAGGCGGAGCGGACCGAGACGGCGCCCGTCACCAGCTCGCGTCCGGCGGTGCGCGGGTTCCGCGCGTCGATCTCCCGGTCGATGATCCGGTTGGCGGCCATCGCGAAGGTCCGCAGCCCCACCATGCAGATGGTGACCAGCAGCAGCTTGCCCCAGTGCATCCGCTCGTCGAGCGTGTACATGGCGGTGAGCGCGGCGATGTAGGCGAAGGGCAGCGCGAAGACCGAGTGCTCGATCATCACGAGCCGCAGGAAGGCCTTGACCTTGCCGCTCGCCTGCGGCGCGGGACCGGGTCCGACGACCTCGTCGGCGGTGGTCATCATGCGAGGGTTCTCCGGAACTCTTCGATGTCGGCCAGCAGCTCCGCCGTGGGCAGGGCGCCCAGCTCCAGGGTCCACGGGCCTGCGTCGTGACCCTCCGGCGGGGTGACGTGGGCGGTCAGCTGCCAGGTGGTGGGAGACGGGCGCGCCTCCAGGCGCAGGAAGTTCCCGGCCTCCGCGCTGAACGGCTCGCCCGCGACCAGCGCGCGCTGGAGCTGCTCCGCGAAGTCGTCCGCCTCGATGTCCCGCGCGCCGGGCAGCTCGAAGCCGTCGCCCTCGCCGTCCTCGTCGAGCATCAGCGCCCAGACGTTGCCGGGGCCCGCGAACTCCTCGGGCGTCACGCCCGCCTGCTCGGCGGCCTCGCGGACGCCCGGGTCGGCCGGGTCGAGGCTCGGGCGCACCAGGGCCACGTAGACCTCGTCGGTGCCGATGAAGAGGGCAGGGCCCCCGACGGCAGGGCTCACAGTCCGTACTCCTTCCAGCGCCGGTCCACCAGCGCCGCCGTCGCGGGGTCGGACTCGACCATGTCGGGCCAGCCGCCGTCCCGCGTGTAGCCCTCCGTGGGCAGCTTCTTCGTGGCGTCGATACCGGCCTTGCCTCCCCAGAACTGCTGGTAGGAGGCGTGGTCCAGGTGGTCCACCGGGCCCTCCACGACGGTGAGGTCGCGGGCGTAGTCCGTGTTGCCAAGCGCCCGCCAGGAGACCTCGTGGAGGTCGTGGACGTCGCAGTCCTTGTCCACCACGATGATCAGCTTGGTCAGCGACATCATGTGGGCGCCCCAGATGGCGTGCATGACCTTCTGCGCGTGCTTCGGGTACTTCTTGTCGATCGAGACGATCGCGCAGTTGTGGAAGCCGCCCGACTCGGGGAGGTGGTAGTCCACGATGTCCGGGACGATGATCTTGAGGAGCGGCAGGAAGAAACGCTCCGTCGCGCGGCCCAGCGGGCCGTCCTCCGTCGGCGGCCGGCCGACGACGATCGACTGGATCAGCGGACGCTTCCGCATCGTCACGCAGTCGATCTTCAGCGCGGGGAACGGCTCCTGCGGGGTGTAGAAGCCGGTGTGGTCGCCGAAGGGGCCCTCCGGGAGCGTCTCCCCCGGCTCCAGCCAGCCCTCGATGACCACCTCGGCGTGGGCCGGGACCTGGAGCGGGACCGTCTTGCAGTCCACCATCTCGATCCGCTTGCCCGCCACGAACCCGGCGAAGAGGTACTCGTCGATGTCCCCCGGCAGCGGCGCGGTCGACGCGTACGTCACGGCCGGCGGGCAGCCGAAGGCGATCGCGACCGGCAGCCGCTCACCGCGGGCCGCGGCGACCGCGTAGTGGTTGCGGCTGTCCTTGTGGATCTGCCAGTGCATGCCGATGGTGCGCTTGTCGTGGCGCTGGAGGCGGTACAGGCCGAGGTTGCGGACGCCCGTCTCGGGGTGCTTGGTGTGCGTGAGGCCCAGGTTGAAGAAGGAGCCGCCGTCCTTGGGCCAGGTGAAGAGGGCCGGGAGCTGGTCCAGGTCCACGTCGTCGCCGGTGAGGACGACCTCCTGGACGGGCGCGGACTCGCCCTTCACCTTCTTCGGCGGCACGTGCACCATCGAGCCGAGCTTGCCGAAGGCCTCGCGGACGCCGATGAAGCCCTGGGGCAGCTCCGGCTTGAGCAGGCCGCCGATCTTCTCGCTGATCTCGGCGTACGACTTCAGCCCGAGGGCCTTCAGCAGCCGCCGGTCGGTCCCGAAGACGTTCATGGCCAGCGGCATCGCCGAGCCCTTGACGTTCTCGAAGAGCAGCGCGGGTCCGCCCGCCTTGTTCACTCTGTCGACGATCTCCCCGACCTCTAGGTACGGGTCCACTTCGGCCTTGATGCGCTTGAGGTCGCCCTCCCGCTCCAGAGCCCGGAGCAGCGAGCGGAGATCGTCGTAAGCCATGCGGGCAATTGTGGCATCCCCGCCCAGAGCCCGGAGCGCGGCGGGGCCTCTACCCTGGAAGAGTCCACGGCGGACCTGCCCGGTCCGCGCCGTTCTTCTGGGGGTCGGTCCCACACCGTGCTGCGCTATCTGCCGTTCCTGCTGATCATCGCGCTGACCATCTACACCTTCATCGACTGCCTGAACACGCCGGAAGAAGAGGTCAAGCACCTTCCCAAGGTCGTCTGGGTCCTGATCATCCTGCTCTTCTCGATCGTCGGTCCGATCGTGTGGCTCTTCGCGGGCAAGAAGAAGGTGCCCGGCGGCGCCGGCGGCCGGCCGCGCCCGGGCCGCCGCACGTGGGTGGCCCCGGACGACAATCCGGAGTTCCTGAAGTCCCTGCGCGAGGAGCGGGACGAGAAGGAGAAGAAGACGGAGAAGAAGCCGGAGCCGGAGACGGACAAGGACGGCGACAAGGGCAAGGAGTAGGAGTAGGGCCGGGCAAGGCCGGTCCTACGGGGCTGCGGCCCCGGCCCGCGCCGCCGCCCCCTGCGCCGCCTTCTGCGCCGCGTGCGCGAAGGCCCGTACGGCGCCGGTGTCCTCGCCCGCGCGCCAGACCAGGCCGTACCCGACCGGTTCGGCGTCGGCCACGGGCACGTGGGTGATCCCGGGGCGGGCGTGATAGGTCGCCGCGTGCGCCGAGGTCAGCAGCGCGCCCTGGCCGGCGGCGACCAGCATGAGCGCCTCCTGCAGGTTCGTCACCTCCGGGCCGCGCCGGATCGGCCGGCCGGCCGGGGTGCGCGCCGGGGCGTGGTGTTCGCGCAGGTACGCGGGCAGGTCCCCGGCGATCGTCAGCAGCGCGACCTCCGCCAGCTCCTCCAGCGTCACCGAGGTCCGCGCGGCCAGCGGGTGCCCGGCGGCCACGGCCAGCGCCCGGGCCTCGCTCAGCAGCGTCGGCCCCTCCCCCAGGTCGGGCTCGCGCACCGGGAACTCCGCGAAGGCCACGTCGAAGTCCCCGCCGCGCAGTTGTCCGTACGGGTCGGAGAGCGGCACCTCGCACACCTCGACGATCAGCCCGGGGTGCGTGCCGCGCAGGTCCTGGGCGGCACGCAGGACGAGTTCGCCGGCGGGCGGGGTGGTGAAGCCGACGTGCAGCACCCCGGCGGCGGCGCGGGCCGTCGCGGCGGCCCGGTCCAGGGCGGCGGCGATGCCGCGGTGGTGGGGTTCGAGGTCGGCGCGGAGCTGGGCTCCGAGCGAGGTGAGGGCGGCGCTGCGGCTGGTGCGCAGGAAGAGCCGGGCGCCGACGCGCCGTTCGAGGCGCTGCACGAGCTGGCTGACGCGGGCGCGGGAGAGCAGCATGCGCTCGGCGGTGCGGCCGAAGTGCAGTTCCTCGGCCAGGATCAGGAAGCAGTCGAGCTCGTCGCGATCGGTAAGCATGGCTGAACGAACGTTCAGATCTTCGGCGTTGTTCCCGGCCGGGCGGCGGACGAAGGTAGTTGAGCCGGCAACTTCTGCTCCTCCCCTACCTTCCGCTCCTCCGTCCTGCGAGGTCCCACCATGGATTCAACGGCATCATCGAGCCCCACCGCAACGATCCGCGGCCGCCGCCTCGGCGTCCTGCTCGTCCTGGCCGGCGCCATCTTCCTCGAAGGCATCGACGTCGCGATGCTGAACGTGGCCCTGCCGTCCATCCGCGCCGACCTCGGCCTCGAAACCGGCACCCTCCAGTGGGTGATGAGCGCCTACGTGCTCGGCTACGGCGGCTTCATGCTGCTCGGCGGCCGTGCGGCCGACCTCTTCGGACGCCGCGCGATGTTCATCGGCTGGCTGTCGGTCTTCCTGCTCTTCTCCGGGCTCGGCGGCCTGGCCACCGAAGGCTGGCAGCTGATCGCCGCCCGCTTCGTGACGGGTGTCGCCGCCGCCTTCATGACCCCGGCGGGCCTGTCCATCATCACCACGGGCTTCGACGAGGGCCCCCAGCGCGACAAGGCGCTGCTGGTGTACTCGGGCACGGCCGCCGCCGGCTTCTCCGTCGGGCTGGTCGCGGGCGGGCTGCTCGCCTCCGTGGGCTGGCGCTGGGTGTTCTTCGCTCCCGTGGCGCTGGCCGCGCTGATCCTGGCGGGCGCACTGGCCTTCGTACCGAAGGAGCCCGAGGAGCAGCGGGCCGCCTCCGCCCGGCAGCGGGGCCGGATCGACGTGTGGGGCGGGCTGCTGGTGACCGCGGGCGTCGTCCTGCTGGTCCTCGGCGTCGAGGAGGTCTCGGCGCCGGCCGCGCTGGCCGGGCTGGCGCTGCTCGGTGCCTTCGTCCTCGTCGAGCGGCGCACGGCCGAGCCCCTGGTGCGGCTCGGCATCCTGCGCTCGCCCGGCCTGGTGCGGGCCAACGCGGCGGCGCTGCTCTTCTCGGCCGCGTTCTTCGGCTTCCAGTTCCTGGTGGTGCTCTACCTCCAGGAGGTGCGCGGCTGGTCGACGCTCCAGACCAGCCTGGCCATGCTGGTGATCGGCATCGACGCGGTCCTGTCCCCGACCGTGGTGCCCAAGCTGGTGGCCCGGTACGGGAACGCCCGGCTGATCTTCGGCGGCCTGCTGCTGGCGGCCCTGGCCTACGGCCTGTTCCTGCCGCTCGGCGCCGACTGGTCCTACCTGCTGATGCTGCCGAGCCTGGTCCTGCTCGGCCTGGCCTTCGCCCTGGTCTACGGGCCGCTGACCATAGTCGCCACCGAGGGGGTCGCGGAGGAGGAGCAGGGCCTCGCAGGCGGTCTCCTCTACACGGCGTTCCAGTTCGGCGCGGCGCTCGGGCTGGCCGGGGTCACGGGGGTGGCGGCCGGCGCCGCCGATCCCCTGGACGGGTACCGGGCGGCGCTGCTCGTCCCCTTCGCGGCGGCGCTGGTGGCCGCGGCCGTCACCCTGCCGGGGCTCCGGCGGGGCTCACACCGCCCAGGGCAGGGGCCGGGTGCCCTCGGTGCCGGGGACGGAGACGAGGCCGTCGGCGCGCATGGCGACGTACACCTCGGTGTCCGCCAGGGCGTGGACGCGGCGCAGCACGTCGGGGGGTAGCACCACGGACTCACCTGAGGCGACCTTCTCGGTCCGGCCGCCGCAGGTGACGTCGAGGGCCCCGGCGGTGACCGTCCAGACCTGCTCGCGGCTGACGGAGTGCTCGGGGCCGGTGATCCCGGCGGGGATGGCGGCGTGCCAGGTGCTCAGCTCGGCGCTTCCCCGGCTGGGGGAGGCATGGCCGGTCATGGTCGCGTTCGGGGTGGCGATGACGTGGTCGGGGGACGGGGTGATGACGCGCAAGACGGGTCCTTCGCTTTCTCCGACAGAGTGAGTCAAGCTGCTTTACTCATATGAGTAAAGCAGCTTGACTCACGTGTGTCACCATGTTTCCGTGACCGACCAAGACGACTCCGCACCGGACATCGAGCTGGCCTTCCTCCTCGGCCTCGGCTTCCAGCTGCTGACCGGCGAGTTCACCCGCCGCCTCGAAGAGGCCGGGCACGCCGACCACCTGCGCCCCGTCCACGGCATGGCCTTCCAGGCCCTGAAGGGACCCGGCGCCACCGCCACCGAGCTCGCCGAGCGGCTCGGGGTTACCAAGCAGGCCGCGGGACAGCTCGTGGACGACCTGGAGCGGCGCGGGTACGTGCGCCGCACCCCGCACCCCGGGGGCGGCCGCAAGAAGCTCGTCGTCCTCACGGAGGCCGCGACCGCCCACCTGGAGGCCGCCGGCCGGGTCCTGCACGAGCTGGAGGCCGAACTCGGCCGCGGCAGCGTGGACCTCGGCGCCCTGCGCACCGAACTGGGCCGCCTGCTCCGCACCCTCAACGGCGACGGCCCCCTCCCGCCGCTGCGCCCCTCCTGGTGACGGGGCGGAGCCGGCCCGGAAACGCCGGAGGGGCCGGGCAGCCTTTCGGCTGCCCGGCCCCTCCGCCCGGATCTCCGGCTCAGACGCCCGCGTACGAGTGCTTGCCGCTCAGCAGGATGTTCACGCCGTAGTAGTTCCAGATCCAGCAGGCGAACGCGAAGAGCGCGAGGTACGCGGCCTTGCGGCCCTTCCAGCCGGCCGTGGCCCGCGCGTGCAGGTAGGCGGCGTACGCCACCCAGGTCACGAAGGACCAGACCTCCTTGGGGTCCCAGCCCCAGTAGCGGCCCCACGCGTCGCCGGCCCAGATCGCGCCCGCGATGATCGTGAAGGTCCACAGCGGGAAGACGGCCGCGTTGATGCGGTACGAGAACTTGTCGAGCGAGGCCGCCGACGGGAAGCGCTCCATCACCGAGGTGGCGAACTTGCCCGGCTTGCCGCCCCGCACGAGCTTGGCCTCGTAGGAGTCGCGGAAGAGGTACATGACCGCACCGGCCGCGCCGATGTAGAAGACCGCGCCGCAGATGATCGCGGTGGAGACGTGGATCACGAGCCAGTACGACTTCAGGGCGGGGACCAGCTGGTCGCTCTCGGTGTAGAGCACCGTGGTGGCGATGCCCAGGTCGAGCAGGACCGTGGTGACCAGGAACAGGCCGAGCCAGCGGACGTTCTTCTTCAGGGCGAGCAGCAGCAGGTACGTGCCGACGGCCACCGTGGAGAAGGTGATCGAGAACTCGTACATGTTGCCCCAGGGCGCCCGCTCCACCGACATCGCGCGGGCGACGACCCCGCCCACGGCGAGGAGGAACCCGAGGGTGGTCAGCGAGACCGCGATGCGCCCGTACAGGTCGCCCTGGACGGTGCCGCCGGCCGCGCCGGGGCCGTCCGGGACGTCACGGCTGCCGGCCGCGCCGCGCGTGACCACCTGGGGCTTGTCGAGCACGGCGGTGCTGCCCTTGCTCCGCACCTGGACGGCGGGGGCCGCGGCCTTGGCCCCGGCCTTGGCGGGGGTGAGCGCGGCGGCCGTACGGGCCACCTTGCTGCGGCTGCCGAAGACCCACTCGGCGATGTGGGCGAAGAAGGCGAGGGTGTAGACCGCCATGGAGGCGTAGATCAGGTTGTTGCTGAGCTGAGCCAGACTCTCGTTGGCTGCGACCGCGAGCTGCATCACGCGCGCTCCCCTTCGGCTTCTTCTTCGGCAGGTTCGGTTTCGGTATCGGGATCGGCTCCGGGCGCCGCGCCCGGAGCCCGCTCGTGGAGCGCGCCGGCCAGGACCGCCAGCTCCTCCGGGAGCTTGGCGGACTCACTGCGGCCGAGGCCCGCCATCTCCACGACGGTCGTGCCGTCCTTGCCGCGGACCGCGCGGACCCAGATCCGGCGGCGCTGGATGAAGAGCGAGCCGGCGAGTCCCGCGATGGCGGCGATGGCGCCCGCGAGCGCGAGACCGGCGCCGGGCTGGTGGGTGATCGAGAAGGTCGCCCAGCGCTCGATGCCCTCGAACTTCACGGTGCCCTGGCCGCCGGGCAGCTCCATGGTGTCGCCGACCGCCATCCGCTTCGCGAAGGGGTTGCCGCTCTCGTCCTTGAACTGCTCCATCTTGGAGGTGTTCAGCTGGTACACGTTCTGCGGCAGGCCCGAGTCCACCCCGAGGCTGCCGTGCCAGGCGTTCAGCGCGAGCCTCGGCTCATCCAGCTCGGGGAACTGCGAGAACATCGTGCCCTCGCCCTCGCCCGCGAAGCTCGGCACGAACATCGCGGCGAAGCCGAGCTGCGTCGCCTTCCCGTCCTTGTCCTTGAAGCCGTCGGTGACCTTGATCGCGCCGGTGGAGGTGAGGTTGGCGTCCTGCGGCAGCATCGGCACGGCGTCCTTGTAGACCACCTTGCCCGTGGAGTCGGTCACCGAGATGACCGGCGCGTAGCCGTGGCCGAGCAGGTAGACCTTGGAGCCGTCCACCTCCAGCGGCTTGTTGACCTGGATCTCGCGCTTCTGCGGGGCGCCGTGCGCGCCGTCGCTGAAGGTGACGTACGCCTTGAAGTCGCGCGGGGTGCCCCGCTGCGGGCCCGTGCGCTCGAAGGTCGCGTCGAACTTGTCCAGGGTGAAGGAGAAGGGCGGCAGGTCGTCGGAGTCGAAGAGCCCGCCCGACTTGAAGTCGTCGTACTGGGTGAGCGTGTTCGAGAAGCCCTTGCCGCGCAGGACGAGCTTGCCGCCCTCGGACTTGAAGTACTGGCCCCAGGCGAAGGCGATCAGCATGACGATCAGCGCCACGTGGAAGATCAGGTTCCCGGCCTCGCGGAGGTAGCCCTTCTCCGCCGAGACCGATCCCGTACCCGTGTCCGTACGGAAACGGCGGCGGCCGAGCAGGCCGCGCGCGGCGGAGAGCACCTCGTCCGGGGAGCTGTCCGTGCGCCAGGTCGTGTACGCGGGCATCCGGTCGAGCCGCTTGGGCGCGGCCGGCGGGCGGCCGGTGAGCTGGCCGACGAACTGCCAGGAGCGCGGCAGGATGCAGCCGATCAGCGAGATGAACAGCAGCAGGTAGATCGCGGAGAACCACACCGAGCTGTAGACGTCGAAGAGCTGGAGCTTCTCCGCGACGCCCACCCAGGAGGCGTGCTCCTTCTTCCAGGCGGCGACCTTCATCAGGTCGACCTGGTTCTGCGGGATCAGCGAGCCCGGGATGGAGGCCAGGGACAGCATGAAGAGCAGGATCAGCGCCACCCGCATGGAGGTGAGCTGCCGCCAGAACCAGCGGGCCCAGCCGAGCACCCCGATGCCGACAGGGCCGCCCGGGGCGTCCTCCAGGGGGGCGGTGGACAGCTGCGCGCCGGCGGCCGCCTCGGCGGAGGCTTCGGCCGAGGCCTCCGTATCGGGGGCATCGTGCGGCGCCTCGGTGGACGCCTTGTCGGTCGTACTCATGTCCGTGTAGTCCTCAGATCCCCACCGTGAAGCCGTTGGTCCAGCTCTGCATGTCGCTGACGATGCTGCTCCACATTCCTGTGACGAGCAGCAGACCGGTCAGGATCAGCATGCCGCCGCCGATCCGCATCACCCACGCGTAGTGCTTCTTCACCCATCCGAAGGCGCCGAGCGCCTTGCGGAAGGCGAGGGCGGTGACGATGAACGGCACCCCCAGCCCCAGACAGAAGACCACGGTGAGCAGCGCGCCGCGGGCGGCGGTCGCCTGTTCGATGGAGAGGGTGCCGACGGCGGCGAGGGTCGGGCCCATGCAGGGGGTCCAGCCGAGGCCGAAGAGCACGCCGAGCACGGGCGCGCCGACCAGGCCGACCGCCGGCTTCTTGTGGAAGCGGAACTCCCGCATCGTCAGGCCGGGGATCGCGCCCATGAAGAACAGGCCGAGCAGGATCACCAGCCCGCCGAGCACCTGGGAGATGACGTCCTTGTTGGCTTCCAGGGTCCGCCCGAAGAAGCCGAAGAGGGCCCCGGTCGAGGTGAACACGGCGGTGAAGCCGAGGACGAAGAGGGTCGCCCCGCCGAGCATCCGGCCGCGCCGGGCCTCGGCGAGGTCGGCTCCGCCGACGCCGGTCACGTAGGACAGGTAGCCGGGGACGAGGGGCAGGACGCAGGGCGAGAAGAAGGAGACCAGCCCGGCGAGCAGGGCGATCGGCAGGGCGATGAGCAGGCCGCCGTTGAGGACGGTCTCGTTCACGCCGGTTTCGGCGGCCAGTACGGCATCGGGGAGGCCGGAGAGCCCGGAGAGTGCGGTGACCACGAGGTCACTTCTCCAGGAGGAGCGGGTCGATCATCGAGCGCAGCTTCGCCTCGCTGAGCGCCGCCAGGGTGCGGGAGGCGATCTTGCCGTCCTTGTCGAGGACGATCGTGGAGGGGATGGCGTTCGGGTTGAGCGTGCCCTTGGGGAACCGGAGCATCAGCTTGCCGTCCGGGTCGAAGAGGCTCGGGTAGGTGATCCCGTAGGTCTCTTCGAAGGAGGCCGCGTTCTGCTTGGTGTTGTCGCGGGTGTTGATGCCGACGAAGGCGACCGGCTGCCCGGCCACCTCCATTTCCTTGGCGACCTTCGCGAAGGAAGGGGCCTCGGCCCGGCACGGCGGGCACCAGGAGCCCCAGACGTTGAGGACGACGACCTTGCCCTTGAGGGTGGTGGTGTCCAGCGTGCTGCCGTCCACCGTCTCCCCGTCGAGCTTGGGGGCGTCGACGCGGTCGGCCTTGGCGACGGTGGAGATGCCGCTGGTGCCCGTCACGTAGTTGCCGCCGGCGGAACCGGAGGATTTGCTGCCGCCGTCCTCGTCGCCGCACGCCGTGAGGGTGAGGGCGCCGGCGAGGGTCACCGCGGTCAGCAGGAGGGCGCGGCCGCTGGTCGAGCGGCTGCGGCGGGGGGCGCGGCTAAGGCTCATGTGAAAAGTTTCGCATGTGCGGTTTGCGGATCTTCCGCACCCCCCGGGGGTCTGCCAATCCGCTGGTCAGGTGCTGACCGGCGGCGGGTCAGACCGTCGCGAGGTACGTGCCCCAGCCACCGGACGGCGCCTGACCGGGGCCGAGCGTGCGGAGCTTGGCCAGCACCTTGGGGTCCTGGACGTCCAGCCAGTCGGTGAACTGCCGGAAGGATACGAGGCGTACGTCCTTTTTGTCCGCCATGCCCTTGAGGGACTCCTCGACGGCGTCCATGTAGATGCCGCCGTTCCATTCCTCGAAGTGGTTGCCGATGAACAGGGGCGCGCGGTTGGTCTCGTAGGCCCGCTTGAAGCCGCCCAGGTAGGCGGCGGTGGCCTGGGTGCGCCAGGCCGGGTAGTTGGAGGGGACTCCCCTGGTGGTGTTCTTGGACTGGTTCGCGAGGATGTTGTAGTCCATCGACAGCACCTCGAAGGAGTGCCCGGGGAACGGCAGCGACTGCAGCGGCAGGTCCCACAGGCCGCCGCGCTTGACCGGCCACTGCTGGAGGCCGCCGGGCGAGCTGGAGTCGTAGCGCCAGCCCAGCTTCTGGGCGGTCGGCAGCAGGTTGTCCTGGCCGAGCAGGCAGGGGGTGCGGGCGCCGACCAGCTCCTTGCGGTAGTCGAAGGGCAGCGGTTCGAGGTCGGTCCAGCCGGTGTTGGTGCGCCAGTTGGTGACGAAGGACACGGCCTGGTCGATCTCGCTCTGCCAGTCCTCGGGGGTCCACTTGCCGACCGAGCCGGAGCCGCCGCAGAAGTGCCCGTTGAAGTGGGTGCCTATCTCGTGGCCGTCGAGCCAGGCCTCGCGCACGTACTTGAGGGTGCTGCGGACGTTCTCGTCCTTGAGGTACCCGATGTCGGAGGCGCCGACGGGGTTCTTCGGCGGCCGGTAGAGGCCCTTCTTCGACTCGGGCAGGAGGTAGATCCCGGAGAGGAAGAAGGTCATCGCCGCGCCGTGGTCCTTGGCCAGCTTGAGGAAGCGGGGGAAGAGGCCGTTGCCGATCTCCCCCGCGCCGTCCCAGCTGAACACCACGAACTGCGGCGGAGTCTCACCCGGCTGGAGGGGTACGGGGGCGGCCGGCTGGTGCGGCTGCGGCCCGGTGTCGGCGGTGGATCCGTCACCGATGGACTTGACCGCCGGGGCGCCCGGCGCGTCGGGCTGCGGGGCCCCGCCCGACGGGTTGACCGGCCCGGAGTTCCCCGCGTCGGACGGCCCGCCGACACTGCAGCCGGCCATGCCGGCCGCGGCGGCGGCCCCAAGTCCGAGTCCGAGCACTCCTCTTCGGCTGAAACCGCGCATATCGCTCATGAAATGTCATACAAACGGACATTTCTACGCACCTGCGCAGCGACACGCCGGCGGGGCTATCGATAGCCCCGCCGGCGCTTGAGGCGCGGGGTCCGGGGCGGAGCCCCGGGGAACGGACGAAGGGCGGGTAGGGGACTCCGCCCCCTCCCGCCCCGCCCGGCCCGGGCTTACGCGCCGAAGGCCTTCGACTTGCCCTTCACCGGCTTCGCCCCTGCGAGGAGGTGCGCGGGGACCAGGTCCCGGGCCGGCTCGCTGTAGCCCACCGACACCAGCGCGTCGCCCTGGTACGTGAACGAGGTCAGCGAGGCCAGCGTGCACTGGCGGCGGCGCGGGTCGTGCCACAGCCGCCGCTTCTCCGCGAAGCTCCGCACGATCCAGATCGGCAGCTGGTGGCTGACCGCCACCGCCTCGTGCCCGCGGGCCGCGTCCCGCGCGGTCTCGATCGCGCTCATCATCCGCACGACCTGCTCGACGTACGGCTCGCCCCAGGACGGCTTGAACGGGTTCGTCAGGTGCTTCCAGTTCTCCGGCCTGCGCAGCGCGCCGTCACCGACCCCGAAGGTCTTGCCCTCGAAGACGTTGCCCGCCTCGATCAGGCGGCCGTCGGTCGCCAGCTCCAGACCGTGCGACTTGGCGATCGGCGCCGCCGTCTCCTGGGCCCGCTCCAGCGGGGAGGCCACGACGTACGTCACGTCCCGGTTGTCCAGGTGCTCCGCGACCCGGTCCGCCATCTTCCGGCCCAGCTCGGAGAGGTGGTAACCGTCGCGGCGCCCGTAGAGGACCCCGTCCGGGTTGTGCACCTCGCCGTGGCGGACCACGTGGACGACGGTGATCTCCTTGCCACCGGCCACGGCGCTCATGCGGTGGCCTCCGCGGCGGCCCGGGCGGCGGCCGGCAGGGCGGCCGCGATGCGCTCGATCGCCTTCTCGTCGTGCGAGGTGGACACGAACCACGACTCGAACGCCGAGGGCGGCAGGTAGACGCCCTGCGCCAGCATCGAGTGGAAGAAGCCGTTGAAGCGGAAGGCCTCCTGCTTCTTCGCGTCGTCGTAGTTGCGCACCTCGTCCTCGGTGAAGAACACCGAGAACATGTTGGAGGCGGTCTGCAGCCGGTGCGCCACGCCCTCCTTGGTGAGCGCCTCGGTCACCAGCCCCTGGATCTCGCGCGACACCGCGTCGACCTTCTCGTACGCCGCCCCGTCCAGCAGCCGCAGCTGCGCCAGACCGGCGGCCGTCGCGATCGGGTTACCGGAGAGCGTGCCCGCCTGGTAGACGGGACCCGCGGGCGCCAGGTGGCCCATGACGTCCGCCCGGCCGCCGAACGCCGCCGCCGGGAAGCCGCCGCCCATGACCTTGCCGAAGGTCATCAGGTCGGGCTTGACCCCGTCCACGCCGTACCAGCCGGCGCGCGAGGTACGGAAACCCGTCATGACCTCGTCGGAGATGTACAGGGCGCCGTTCGCCCGGCACAGGTCGGCGAGCCCCTGGTTGAAGCCCTCCCCCGGGGGCACGACGCCCATGTTGCCGGGCGCGGCCTCGGTGATCACGCAGGCGATCTCGCCGGGGTGCGCGGCGAACGCCGCCCGTACCGCCTCGAGGTCGTTGTAGGGGAGCACGATCGTGTCCCCGGCCTGCGCGCCGGTCACCCCGGGGGTGTCCGGCAGCGCGAAGGTCGCGAGACCGGAGCCGGCGGCGGCCAGCAGCGAGTCCACGTGGCCGTGGTAGCAGCCGGCGAACTTCACGATCTTGGCGCGGCCGGTGAACCCGCGGGCGAGGCGGATCGCGGACATGGTCGCCTCGGTGCCCGAGGACACCAGGCGGACCTGCTCCACGGGCTCGATCCGCGCGACGATCTCCTCGGCGAGCGCGACCTCCCCCTCACCGGGGGTACCGAAGGAGGTGCCGCGGGCGACGGCGGCCTGGATGGCCTCCACCACGGCCGGGTGGGCGTGGCCGAGAATCATCGGCCCCCACGAGCAGACCAGGTCGACGTACTCGCGCCCGTCGGCATCGGTCAGGTACGGACCGGTACCGGACACCATGAACCTGGGCGTTCCGCCCACGGCGCGGAAGGCGCGCACGGGGGAGTTCACGCCGCCAGGCGTCACGAGGGACGCGCGGTCAAAGAGAGTCTGCGAGACTTTGGCTTCATACGGGTACGGGTAGCTCACACCAGCCATGGTCTCAGAGGCCGCGACTGACTTGCGGACGGGCGTTTCACCGCGCCGCCCCGGGGGAGGTCACTGCCATGATGATCAGGCTGCGTGGCGGGGGCCGCGGGGCCGGGGCAGGCAAGACCAGTCGGGTGGAGATATGCAACGCGGTGGTGGACCGGGCGAGGGCACGGACGACCTCGACCCGCAGCGCGCCCGCGAACGTCGCCGCGGCAAGCACCGCCGGCGCGCCACGGACGCGGCGGAACACGTACCGGGCCCCGCGCAGGACCCCGACGGCCTCCCCAGAGGGCGCGGCATGGGCGTGACGTACAAGTACTTCGGCGCCCCCGACGGGGCCACCGCCGCGCGCGTCCCGGTGACGATGCGGCCGGAGGAGCTGGGCGGCGACGAGCTCGGCATGGGCGGCCTGTTCACCAAGATCAAGCCAGAAACGGTCGCCGCGATGGTCCTGACCGGCATCGAGGGCATACCCCTGCACAAGGTGCCCCCGCTGGAACTGGTCGTCCTCCACCCCGACTACGCCGTCGTGAAGCTCCCGATGACGGTCGTCGACCCGCTGCGCGGCATCGGCGAGGAATCGGTCGGCGCCGCCGCCTTCATCTGGTCCACGGTCCCCGACCGCGGCGGCCCCCGCGACGCCTTCAACGTCTACCAGCTCCTCCACGAATGGCAGGACTTCAGCCACCGCCTCCACGAGGCGGGGCACCAGCCGTACTGCCTGGTCTGGCCGTAGCCCCCGGGACACGGGGCGGCGGCTCAGGCCGCCCGGTTCCTCAGGCCGCCCGGCTGCTCAGGCCGTCAGGACGATGCGGCCGCGCGTGCCCGGGTCCGCGAGGTGGGCGTGGGCCTTGGGGGCCTCCGCCAGCGGGAAGGTCCGCGCCACCCTGAGCGTCAGCTCCCCCGCGTCGACCAGCGCCACCAGCCGGGCCAGGTGGGCGCCGTCCGCCGCGACCTCCTGCTCCACCACCCGCACGCCACGCTCCGCCGCCGGGGCCGCGCCGGGGATCAGGCCGACGTAGGCACCGCCGTCGCGGACGAGGGCCAGCGCCGGCCCGCCGAGGACCGCCGTGTCCACGACCCCGTCCACGGGCCCGGCCGGGGCGGAGCCGCGCGGGACGAAGTGGGCCGCGCCCAGCGACCGTACGAGCTCCTCGTCCCCGGCGCCCGCCAGGGCCGTCACCACGTAGCCGGCCCGCGCCGCCAGCTGGACCGCGAGCCCGCCGACCATCCCCGCGGCGCCGGTGACCAGGACCGAAGCCCCCGGAGCCAGCTCCAGCAGGTCCACCGACCGGGCTGCGGTCAGGCCGCTCAGCGGCAGCGCGGCGGCCGTCACCGGATCCACCGCGACCGGGGCCGGCGCCAGGGCCGACGCGTCGAGCACCACGTACTCCGCGTGCGTACCGAGCGGCTTGACCGTCCCGTAGTGCAGACCGACCACCGCGTCCCCGATCGCCCGGCCGCTCACGCCCGCGCCGAGCCCGTCTATCTCGCCCGCCACGTCCCACCCGAAGCCGAGCCGCTGCCCCTCGCCGCCGAAGACCCCGGCCCGCACCGCGCCGTCGACCGGGTTCAGGCCGGCCGCCCTGACCCGTACCCGGACCTGCCCGGCACCCGGGGCCGGGACGGGCACCCGTACGACCTCCACCTGCTCGGGGCCGCCGAATCCCTCGGCCACTGCCGCCCACATCGTCGTCAGACCGGTGCTGCTCATCGTCATCGCCTCTTCCTCAGGTTCGTTCCGGCGTTCCCGGTGAGAACTAACCTAGGGAGAGCTACTATCCATTCGTAAGTAGGCACCTCGAAGTGCGTCACCTACCCGGAAGTGAGGCACCATGCCCACCCGTACCGCCGAGGCCCGCCGCGAAGAGGACCGCGCCGCCTACGACGCCTTCCTCAAGGAATGCCCCACCAGCCGGCTCCTGGCCCGCATCAGCGACAAGTGGGTCAGCCTCATCGTCAGCGCGCTCACCCAGGCCGAGGGCCGGACCATGCGCTACAGCGAGCTCGGCCGCAAGATCCCCGGCGTCAGCCAGAAGATGCTGACCCAGACCCTGCGCTCCCTGGAGCGCGACGGCCTCGTCGCCCGCACCGTCACGCCCACCGTCCCCGTCCGCGTCGACTACCGGCTCACCGATCTCGGCAGCAGCCTCGGCCTCCTGCTCGGCTCCGTGAAGGACTGGGCCGAGCACCACTTCGACGAGGTCGACGCCCACCGCCGACTGCACGACGCGGCGGCAGCGGACCCGGACGCGTAAGCCTCCGGCGGTACGGGCCCGGGCGCGGGCGGCCCCGCGCGAGGCGGACGGGCCGCCTGCTGCCCCGCGTAAATCCACCGCCGCGCCCCGCCCCGCGATGGCATGCTGGCCCCGTGAACGGACCCGGCATTCAGCTCACCCTCGCCCCCGAACTGCACGTGTTCGCCGCGCCCGCGCGCCGCGGCACGCGCGTGCCGACCACGACCGACGGCGTCTCCAGCCTCGGCCACGTCGTCGAGTCGGCCGGCATCCCGCTCACCGAAGTCGGCCGCATCCTCGTCGACGGCGCCGAAACCCCCCTCGCGCACGTGCCCCGGGCCGGCGAATCAGTCGAGGTCTTCGCCGTGGACCGCCCGCAGCAGCTCCCCGGCGTCCCCGGGACCATCCCGCTGCGCTTCCTCCTCGACGTCCACCTCGGCACCCTCGCCCGCCGCCTGCGCCTGCTCGGCGTGGACGCCGCGTACGAGAACGAGGACCCCGGCGACCCGGCCCTGGCCACCCGCTCCGCCGCCGAGCAGCGCGTCCTGCTCTCCCGCGACCGCGGACTGCTGCGCCGCCGCGAGCTGTTCGCCGGCGCGTACGTCTACAGCGACAACCCCGACGAGCAGGTGCGCGACATCCTGGGCCGGTTCGCCCCGGTCCTCGCACCGTGGACCCGCTGCACCGCCTGCAACGGCACCCTGCGCGAGGCCGACAAGGACAGCGTCGGCGACCGGCTGGAGAGCGGCACGCAGCGCACGTACGACGTCTTCGCCCAGTGCGCCGACTGCGAGCGGGTCTACTGGCGCGGCGCCCACCACGCCCGGCTGGAGCGCATCGTCGACGAGGCCCTGGCCGAATTCGGCGGGGTCGGCACCCCGTAGAGGCGGATGCCGCCGTCTCAGAACGCGTACGTGTCCCCCGTGTCCAGGGCGAGCACCACGTGATCGTTGTTGGCGTGGTTCCGGTCGGTCGCGCCGCCGTTCCACCAGGTGTCGACCCGCACCACGACCTCGGCGACCGGCTCCTTGAGCTGCAGTGCCAGCCCGATGTGCCGCCCCCGCCCGTGCAGCGGCAGCTCCCCGGTCTCGCACACCACCTCGCGCCGCCCGGCCCGCGCGCAGCCCTCCGCCAGCTCCTGCCGGTCCGCGAGATCGGCCGACAGCCGCAGCCGCACGGTCGCGTTCGCCAGGGCGGACGGACCCTCGTTCTCCGGGACCAGCAGGATCCGCAGCCGGCCCGCGGTCAGGGCGACCCGCCCGTGATAGGCCACATCGGCCTCGGCCTCGGGCCCGCCCCCGGCGCGGGCGCTGCCCACACCGCTCCCCAGCCCTCCGAGCAGCACCAGCAGCCCGGCCATCACCACACTCCGTACGGCACCTCTGCGCACCGCGACCACCTCCACGCGCGGACGCTAGCCCTCCCGCCCGTCCGATGGTCGGACCATCACACGAACGTGGGCGCGCCCCCTCCCCCGCCCGCGCATCCGCCCGCCCTCTCACCCGGTGACCTGCGCCGCGACCCGCCTATGCTGGCCGGTACCGACCCGTACACACGCACGAGACACACGCACGAGGAGCCAGCATGAGCACGGCCACCCGAACCGCCGTAGTCACCGGCGCGAGCAGCGGCATCGGCGCGGCCACCGCCCGGCAGCTCGCCGCGGCCGGCTACCACGTCGTCCTCACCGCCCGCCGCAAGGACCGCATCGAGGCCCTCGCCGCCGAGATCACGGCCGCCGGCCACTCCGCCGCCGCCCACGCCCTCGACGTCACCGACCGCACCGCCGTCGACGCCCTCGCCGCCTCCCTCGAACGCTGCGACGTGCTGATCAACAACGCCGGCGGCGCCATCGGAGCCGACCCCGTCGCCACCGGCGACCCCGCCGACTGGCGCACGATGTACGAGGTCAACGTCATCGGCACGCTCAACGTCACCCAGGCCCTGCTCCCGGCCCTGACCGCCTCCGGCGACGGCACGGTGGTCGTCCTCTCCTCCACCGCCGGCCACGCCACGTACGAGGGCGGCGCCGGCTACGTGGCCGCCAAGAACGGCGCCCGCGTCCTCGCCGAGACCCTCCGCCTGGAGATCGTCGGCCAGCCCGTCCGCGTCATCGAGATCGCCCCGGGCCTGGTCAAGACCGAGGAGTTCGCGAAGACCCGCTTCCGCGGCGACACGGAGCGGGCGGAGAAGGTCTACGCCGGCGTGGCCGAGCCCCTCTCCGCCGACGACGTGGCCGACACCATCACCTGGGCGGTGACCCGTCCCAGCCACGTCAACATCGACCTCCTGGTGGTCCGCCCCCGCGCCCAGGCCTCGAACACGAAGCTCCACCGCGAGCTGTAACCCCCAGGCGGACCGGGCTACTTCACCAACCCGGCACTCCTCAGGTGCGGCATCAGGGCCGCCGGCTTCAGCCCGGCGGCCTTCGCCGCGTCCAGGGCCCGCTTCAGGTCCGCGCCGAGCGTCGGCGTGAAGTGCAGCAGCACGATGTCCCCGGCCTGCAGCTGCGGCGTGGCCGGCGTCTCGCCCCAGGTCGTGAAGTCGTGCGTCCAGGTGATCAGCGCCTTGACCCCGCACGCCTTGGCGGCCAGCCGCACGTCGTCGTTGACGGCCCCGTACGGCGGCCGCAGCAGCTTCGGCTCCCGCCCGAAGGTCGCGGCGATCTGCTCCCCGGCCCCGCACACCTCGGCATCCTTCCCGGCGGCGTCGAGCGCCGTCAGATCAGGATGATTGACGGTGTGGTTCTCCACGCTCACCGCCCGCCCCTGCTCGACGAGCCCGGTGAAGTACTGGGTGTCGTACGAGGTGGCCCCCGGCAGCAGGAACAGCGAAGCGGGCACCCGCTGCTCGACCAGCGTCTGCGCGACAGCGGGTTCATGCGCCCACCCGTCATCAATCGTGATGAACACGACCTTCTCCGAGGTGGGCACCCGCGACACGACGGGCGGCAGCCCAACCCCCCGCGAAGCGGCGGCAGCAGCAGCCGGAGCAGCAGCCTCCCCGCCCCCCACCGCCCCAGCGGCCTGAGCCCCACCCACGGTCAGCGACAACGCAGCAAACGCGGCAAGCACCGCACGAGATCTCCACATGCGGCACACCTTGGTCTAGACCAACTCCCCCCGTCAATCCCCCAACACCCACTTCCTCCACCCGAAACCCCCCAACTCCAAGGGGAGTTGGGGATTCCGATGCTCCGGCGCGCCGGATATCCCCGTACGGGTGAAGTCGAGCGAAATGTCGATGGGCGCGGCTACGCTCCGAAAGTGTGAGCCGCGAGAAGGAGGAAGCCATGGCCGTGACACAGCACGAGACCACGATCGCGGAAGCCGCCGATCGTCTCTCCAAGGAGCTTCCCGGGCACCGAGTGGAGATTCTCCAGGGGAGGCTCACCGTGACACCACCCGCGGACGGGTCGCACGCACTGTCGCTGAGCTGGCTCATCGAGAGGTTCTACGATGCCGGGGCCAAAGGGGCGGGCCTGCGGTACGTCCAGGGCATCGGCCTGTGGCTGCCGACCGGCGCCGACGACTACGCCATCCCCGACTTCGCCCTCGTCGAGGCGGACTTCAGACAGCACAAGGTCCAGAAGGCCTGCTATGCGGCGGACGTCTTCCGGCTGGTCGTCGAGGTCACCTCGTCGAACTGGTCGGACGACATCGGCGTCAAGGTCGACAGCTACGCGAAGGCCGACATCCCCGTGTACGTCATCGCCGACCGCCACCACGACGAGGCCATCCTCTGCAGCGACCCCCGCAACGGAACGTACCGCCTGCGCCAGACCTTCAAGCGGGGCACCTCCATCCCACTGCCCCCGTCCATCGGGGTGGACGTGGAACTCCCGGTGGACCTCCTCCTCGACGGCGACGAGGCCTGACGCACGACGGCGGGCCCGGACCGTCCCCCGGTCCGGGCCCGCCGTTCCCCCACATCCACGCCCGGGCCTCAGCCCTTGACGCAGATGACCTGCTTCAGCTTCGCGACGACCTTCACCAGGTCGGTCTGCTGGTCGATGACCTGCTCGATCGACTTGTAGGCGCCCGGGATCTCGTCCACGACGCCCGAGTCCTTGCGGCACTCCACGCCCTTGGTCTGCTCCGCCAGGTCGCGCGCCGAGAACCGCTTCTTCGCCGCCGTCCTGCTCATCTTCCGGCCCGCGCCGTGCGAGGCCGAGTTGAAGGACTTCTCGTTGCCGAGGCCCTTCACGATGTACGAACCCGTACCCATGGAGCCCGGGATGATCCCGTAGTCACCGCTGCCGGCGCGGATCGCGCCCTTTCGCGTGACCAGCAGGTCCATACCGTCGTACCGCTCCTCCGCCACGTAGTTGTGGTGGCAGCTGATCTCCTGCTCGAAGGAGACCTTCGCCTTGCGGAACTCCTTGCGGATTACTTCCTTGAACAGGCTCATCATTGCGGCGCGGTTGAACTTCGCGTACTCCTGCGCCCAGAACAGGTCGTTGCGGTAGTCCCGCATCTCCGGGGTCGCCGCGAGGAACACCGCGAGGTCCCGGTCGACCAGGCCCTGGTTGTGCGAGAGCCCGCGGGCCACGTTGATGTGGAAGTCCGCCAGCTCGTTGCCGATGTTCCTGGAGCCGGAGTGCAGCATCAGCCAGACCGAACCCGACTCATCGAGACAGAATTCGATGAAATGGTTTCCGGATCCGAGCGTTCCGATCTGCTTCGAAGCACGTTCGCGCCTGAATTTGACCGCATCACTGATGTAGTCGAACCGCTTCCACAGATCCTCGTACCCCTCCACCGAGAACCCGTACAGCCGCCCCGGATCCACCGCCTCCCGGTGCATCCCCGCCCCCACCGGGATCGCCCTCTCGATCTGCGAGCGCAGGCCCGACAGGTCGCCCGGGAGGTCGTTCGCGGTCAGGGAGGTCTTCACCGCCGACATGCCGCAGCCGATGTCCACGCCGACCGCCGCCGGGCAGACCGCGTCCTTCATGGCGATGACCGAGCCGACCGTCGCGCCCTTGCCGTAGTGCACGTCCGGCATGACGGCGAGGCCCTTGATCCAGGGAAGGCCGGCGGTGTTCTGGAGTTGGCGCATCGCGCTGTCCTCGACCGACGCCGGGTCGGTCCACATCCGGATCGGGACCTTCGCCCCGGGCACCTCTACATACGACATTTTGGCCTCAACACCCCGTTAACCGCAGAAAAGTCTCCATACGCAAAAAGCCTCGCTCATGGCCTCAAATGCGACATGAGACCGGCGCCGGCACCAGCGTGTGCGATAGACATTGTGTCCATCCGCGCCCCAGCCGCGGCAACGCATTTTCCCGAAGGGAGCCGGTGGAACGTGCAGCGCAAGACGGTACGTGGAGTGCGTGGAGTCCTGCCCGGTGCCGCGATGCTCACCGTCCTCACGGCGGGCCTCACCGCGTGCACCGACGGCGGCAGCGGAATCGGAACGAAGAGCGACTCGAAGGCCGGCACGAATTCCGGTGCGGTCGCCCAGCCCGGCAAGTACCGCAGTCTTCCCATGCCCTGCAAGGCTGCCGACGCCAAGAAGATCAAGGCGATGCTCCCGGCCGCCGAGGGCCTCGCGCCCGAGGCCCTCGAAGCCCTCTACGCCGGGGTCGCGGACGCCTCGTACGACGCGGACCGGCGCGTCGCCTGCCGCTGGACCGCGCAGACGCCGACCGAGACCCGGCTGCTGTCGGTGGACTTCGAGCGCGTGGTCTCGTACGACCGGGCCACCACCAGCGACGACGACAAGGCGCGGCAGGTCTACGGCCGTCGGCTCACCGCCGTCAACCTGACCGCCCCCGGCCCCTCGGCGAGCCCGAGTACGAGTACGGGTACGAGCCCGGGTGCGACGCCCTCCGGGTCCGGGGCGCCCGCGCCCGGAGGTTCCGCGAGCACCGGCGCGAGTACGGGTACGAGCCCCGACCCCGCCGCCAGTGCGAGCGGCACCCCCGCCACCCCGCCCGAGCTCGGCTCCCGCCTCCTCGACGGGCTCGGGAACGAGGCCTTCGTCGAGGACAAGCTCGCCGCGGCCGGCGCCTCCGCCACCCAGGCGCGCACCGTCCGCATTGTGTTCCGTACCTCGAATGTCATCGTCACCGTCGAGTACAACGTCCAGCCCGCGCTCCCCGGAACGGTCCCGCCCAGCGGTGAAACCCAGGACAGGGCAAGGCAGTTGGCGCAGGCTCTGGTGGATCGCTTCGACGACTGACCGGACCGGGCCCAGGGGGGCGCGCGGGCCCGCCGTGACGGCGCGCACAGCAGCCGGGCGCCGGGTCGGGCTACCGTTGCTCGGGTCCCGCGCCCGCCGGAGGGCCCGAACGAGCCCGCACGAAGACCCACAACGTCTGAAGGAATCATGCACCGATCAGCCTCGCGCCTCACCCGCGTCCTCGCCTGCGCAGCCGTCCCGGTGATCCTCACGGTCGCCGGCTGCTCGTCCGACTCGGGCAAGGAGTCGGGCACCGACAGCGGCAAGAAGTCCGAAGCGTCCTCGTCCTCGTCCGCCGAGCCGAGCTCCAAGCCCTCCAAGGAGGCGCTGGAGAAGGCCGTGTACGCCACGCTGCCGGAGCCGTGCAAGGCGGTCGGTGCGAAGACGATCGAGACGATCGTCCCCAAGGCGAAGGACGCCAACGGCACCGCCGCCAAGTCCAACGACCTCAACAGCCGCGCCACCTGCACCTGGAACGGCCTGGACGAGGCCGGCCTCAAGGGCTCGCAGTACCGCTGGCTGTCGGTCTCCCTGGTCCGCTACGACTCCCTCGCCTCGGTCGGCACCGGCACCAAGCGCGCCGAGGACGAGTACGCCAAGCAGGTCGAGAAGGCCAAGACCGTCGAGGGCGCGGAGAACGTGAAGCCGGAGGAGGCGGGCGGCATCGGCGACCAGGCCACCTCCGTCACCTTCACCACCAAGAAGGACGGCGACTTCTTCAACACCACGGTCATCGCCCGCACGCACAACGTGGTCATCACCCTCGACTACAACGGCACGGCCTACGAGGGCGCGACCGCCCCGGACCCGGCCAAGCTGCTCCAGGACGCCATCGCGGCGACGAAGGAGACCGTGGCCTCGGTCCAGGCCGCCAACCAGGCGCAGCAGCCGGAGCAGTCGGCCCAGCCGGAGCAGCAGCCCTCGCCCGCCAGCTCCTAGGACATACAGCTCCTCGGCGGTCCGGAAGCGGGGTCCTCGACCCCGCTTCCGGACCGCCGACGTCCTCTTCCCCGCACGCGCGTACGCTGTGCCCTGCCGTAGCTCGACAAGGGGAGGGGATCGCGGGTGGCCGCGATGCAGCTGACTCGTACGCACCGGATATTGATCGGTGTCGTGGTCGCCGGAGCCGTCGTGATCGCGGGGATCGGATTCGCCGGTTCCTACTCCGCCGTGCGGGCCCTGGCCGAGAAGAAGGGCTTCGGCTCCTTCTCGCTGGTCTTCCCGATCGGCATCGACATGGGCATCTGCGTCCTGCTGGCGCTGGACCTGCTCCTGACGTGGATCCGGATCCCGTTCCCGCTGCTGCGCCAGACGGCGTGGCTGCTGACGGCGGCGACGATCGCCTTCAACGGCGCGGCCGCCTGGCCCGACCCCCTCGGGGTCGGCATGCACGCCGTGATCCCGATCCTGTTCGTGGTCACCGTGGAGGCCGCCCGGCACGCGGTGGGCCGGATCGCGGACATCACCGCCGACCGGCACATGGAGGGCGTCCGCCTCACGCGCTGGCTGCTCTCCCCCGTCCCCACCTTCAAGCTGTGGCGCCGGATGAAGCTGTGGGAGCTGCGCTCCTACGAGCAGGCCGTGGGCATGGAGCAGGACCGCCTGATCTACCAGGCCCGCCTGCAGGCCCGCTACGGCCGCGCCTGGCGCCGCAAGGCCCCCGTCGGCGCCATGATGCCGCTGCGGCTGGCCCGCATAGGCGTCCCGCTCTCCCAGACCGCCCCCGAGGGCCTCGCGGCGGCGGGCATCGACCCCCTCCTCATCCCCCCGCCCCCGGCCGCGGACCCGGCGGTGGCTCCGGCCCTCACCGCGGGCGCCGAGGAGGCACAGCAGCCGGCGGCGGCGGTCGCAGCGGCGGCCCTGCCCGTCCGGGAGCCGGCTGCCGGCCCCGGCCCCGCCGACTTCGCGCAGCAGCACCCGGAGCAGCAGCACCAGCTCGCCGCGCCCGCGCCCGGGCCGCAGTACGCGCAGGGCCCGCAGGGTCCGCAGGGCCACCCCGACGCGCCCGCCTTCGTGGTGGACCCGACCGCCATGCCGGCCGCGCACAACAGCGCGTGGTTCGCGGCAGCCCGCGCGCCGCAGGCCTCGTACCAGAGCGGCTACAACCCGCAGTACGTCGAGGGCCTGGAGCCGACCCCGGTCATGCCCCCGATGGGCCCGGAGCAGCCGGAGCAGCAGCAGGAGCCGGAGCAGGCCCCCGAGCAGCAGGAGCTGCCGATACCGGGCCCCCGCCAGGAGGAGGCCTTCCCGGAGGGCGAGCCGCCGAGCGACGACGACGTGAAGTTCGCGGAGGCGGCGTACGAGGTGTTCCGCTCGCACCTGGAGGAGAACGGCGAGGTCCTGACCGCCGAGCAGCTCGACATACTGCTGGCCGACCGGTACGGGGTGGTGCACCCGCGCAGCGCCTCGCTGATCCGCAAGATCTTCCCGCAGCTCAAGCAGCGCTACCAGCGCGAGCTGGAGAACGAGCACATCGCGTGACCCGGTCGTGAGAAGGGCCCGCACCCCCCTCAGGGGGTGCGGGCCCTTCTCACGACCTCAGACGGCGAGCAGCTTGCGCACCCGCTCCGCCCCCACCGCGAGCAGCAGCGTGGGCAGGCGCGGCCCGGTCTCCCGGGTCACGAGGAGCCGGTACAGCAGGGCGAAGAAGGTCCGCTGCGCGATCTTGAGCTCCGGCGTCGGCTTGGCGTCGGGCTCCAGGCCGGCCATCACCTTGGGTACGCCGTAGACGAGCGTGGTGAGGCCGTCGAGGGACCAGTGCGAGTCGAGCCCGTCCACGAGCAGGCGCAGGGACTCGCGGCCCTCGTCGTCCAGGGACGACAGGAGCTCTACGTCGGCCTCCTCGCGCACCAGCGTCCGCTGGTCGGCCGGGACCTGGGTGGTGATCCAGTTCTCGGCGCGGTCCAGGCGCGGGCGGACCTCGTCGAGGGAGGTCAGCGGCTGCGTCGGGTCCAGGTCGGTCAGGATCCGCAGGGTCTGCTCGTCGTGGCCGCCGGTGATGTCCGCGACCGAGGCGAGCGTCCGGTACGGCAGGGCGCGCGGGGTGCGCGGCAGCTCGTGGGAGGCGACGCGTACGGCGCGGGCGTGGGCGGCGGCGTCGGCGGGGAGCACGGAGCCGTCGGCGACCTTGGCCTCCAGCTTGTCCCACTCGTCGTAGAGCCGCTGGATCTCCTGGTCGAAGGCGATCTTGAAGGACTGGTTGGGCTTGCGGCGGGCGTAGAGCCAGCGCAGCAGCTGCGGCTCCATGATCTTCAGCGCGTCGGCCGGGGTGGGGACCCCGCCCTTGCTGGAGGACATCTTGGCCATGCCGCTGATGCCGACGAAGGCGTACATCGGTCCGATCGGCTGCTCGCCGCCGAAGATCCCGACGATCTGGCCGCCGACCTGGAAGGAGGAGCCGGGCGAGGAGTGGTCGACGCCCGAGGGCTCGAAGATCACGCCCTCGTAGGCCCAGCGCATGGGCCAGTCGACCTTCCAGACCAGCTTGCCGCGGTTGAACTCGCTGAGCTTGACCGTCTCGGTGAACTCGTCCTCGGTGCAGACGTAGGTCAACTCGGTGGTCTCGTCGTCGTAGGACGTGACCTTGGTGAAGTCCTTGCCGCACTCGCCGCAGTACGGCTTGTACGGGAAGTACTCCGTGCCCTCCGCGCTGCCGTCGTCCTCGGCGGCCGCGCCGGAGCCCTCGGCGGCCTCCAGCTCGGCCTCGTCGACCTGCTTCTGCTGCGGCTTCTTGCCGCCCGGCTTCTGCTTGGTCCGGTACTGGTCGAGGATCGCGTCGATGTCGCCGCGGTGCTTCATCGCGAACAGGACCTGCTCGCGGTAGGTGCCGGCGGTGTACTGCTCGGTCTGGCTGATCGGGTCGTACTCGACGCCCAGCTCGGCCAGCGCCTCGACCATGGCGGCCTTGAAGTGCTCGGACCAGTTCGGGTACGAGGATCCGGCCGGGGCGGGCACGGCGGTCAGCGGGCGGCCGATGTGCTGGGCGTGCGACTCCTCGGTGACGCCGGGGATGCCCTTGGGGACCTTCCGGTACCGGTCGTAGTCGTCCCAGGAGATCAGGTGCCGGACCTCGTGGCCCCGGCGGCGGATCTCGTCGGCGACCAGGTGCGGGGTCATGACCTCGCGGAGGTTGCCGAGGTGGATCGGGCCGGAGGGGGAGAGGCCGGACGCGACGACGATCGTTTTACCGGGGGCTCGGCGCTCCGCCTCGGCGATGACCTCGTCCGCGAAACGGGAGACCCAGTCGGTCTCGGTGCTGCTCGGGGCGCTCTGACCCACGACACGTCCTTCTCTCTCGAATGCTGCCTTCTCGCCATTCTTCCAGACGGAGGGGGGCACTCCGGGGTTGCCCGACGGCGGCTATATCCCGGGATGCGGACAGCCCTCGCGTGGGATACTCGGCACTTGTCGGAACACCCAAGTGCACCCCGGGTGCACCCACCGGCACCACGTCAGCAGGCACGACCTCACAGGAACGGCAGCTCATGGCCTCGGTCCCTTCCCTCGCTTCCTCCGTCAACCAGCGCGTCGCCGACGCACTCGCCTCCGCCCTGCCGGACGCCGGTGCGAGCGACCCGCTGCTGCGACGAAGCGACCGGGCCGACTTCCAGGCCAACGGCATCCTGGCGCTCGCGAAGAAGGCCAAGGCCAACCCGCGCGAGCTGGCGACGACCGTCGTCGAGGGCATCGACACCGCCGGCCTGATCCAGGAGATCGAGGTCTCGGGCCCCGGCTTCCTCAACATCACCATCACCGACCGGGCGATCGTCGAGACCCTGGCGGCGCGCGCCGCGGACGACCGCCTCGGCGTGCCGCTGGCCGCGAAGCCGGGCACGACGGTGATCGACTACGCGCAGCCGAACGTGGCCAAGGAGATGCACGTCGGCCACCTGCGGTCGGCGGTCATCGGCGCGGCGATGGTGGAGATCCTGGAGTTCACCGGCGAGAAGGTGGTCCGGCGTCACCACATCGGCGACTGGGGCACCCAGTTCGGCATGCTCATCCAGTACCTGATGGAGCACCCGCACGAGCTGGACCACAAGGCGGAGCAGGGTACGGAGGTCTCCGGCGAGGAGGCCATGTCCAACCTGAACCGCCTGTACAAGGCCTCGCGCGCCCTCTTCGACTCCGACGAGGAGTTCAAGACCCGCGCCCGTGCCCGGGTGGTGGACCTCCAGGCCGGCGAGCCGGAGACCCTGGCCCTCTGGCAGCGGTTCGTGGACGAGTCGAAGATCTACTTCTACTCGGTCTTCAACAAGCTGGACATGGACATCCAGGACCCCGACGTCATCGGCGAGTCCGGCTACAACGACATGCTGGTGGAGACCTGCAAGCTGCTGGAGGACTCGGGCGTCGCCGTCCGCTCCAACGGCGCGCTCTGCGTGTTCTTCGACGACGTCAAGGGCCAGGACGGCAACCCGACCCCGCTGATCGTCCAGAAGTCCGACGGCGGCTTCGGCTACGCCGCGACCGACCTCTCGGCGATCCGCGACCGCGTCGGCGAGCTGGGCGCCTCGACCCTGCTCTACGTGGTGGACGCGCGGCAGTCCCTGCACTTCAAGATGGTCTTCGAGACGGCCCGCCGCGCGGGCTGGCTGAACGAGGACACCAAGGCCGTGCAGCTGGCCTTCGGCACCGTGCTGGGCAAGGACGGCAAGCCGTTCAAGACCCGCGAGGGCGAGACGGTGCGGCTGGTGGACCTCCTCGACGAGGCCGTCGACCGCGCCACCGCCGTGGTCCGCGAGAAGGCGGAGAAGATCGGCCTGTCCGAGGCGGAGATCGTCGAGAACGGCCAGTACGTGGGCATCGGCGCCGTGAAGTACGCGGACCTGTCCACCTCGGCCTCGCGCGACTACAAGTTCGACCTGGACCAGATGGTCTCGCTGACCGGTGACACGTCCGTGTACCTCCAGTACGCGTACGCCCGCATCAAGTCCATCCTGCGGAAGTCGGCCGAGGCGGGCGACCGCAAGCCGGTCGCGCACCCGGAGCTGGAGCTGGCCCCGGCCGAGCGCGCGCTGGGCCTGCACCTGGACCACTTCGGCGAGCTCATCGCCGAGGCGGCCGTGGAGTACGCCCCGCACAAGGTGGCGGCGTACCTCTACCAGCTCTCCTCGCTGTTCGCGACGTTCTACGAGCAGTGCCCGGTCGTGAAGCCCGAGCCCGAGCTCGTCGTCGGCGAGAACCGCCTCTTCCTGTGCGACCTGACCGCCCGCACCCTCAGCAAGGGCATGTCCCTCCTCGGAATCCGCACCCCCGAGAAGCTCTGACCCCCGAGCCCCGACACCACGCCGGCCCCCGCCTCCCCCACCGGAGGCGGGGGCCGTGGCATTTCCCCAGAAAGGCGTAACACGCCGTGCTACGCTCGCTCCATGGCCCCTAAGGAGCGGTTCAGCATCAGCATGGACGCGGCGCTGCGCACGCGAGTGAAGGAGCACGCCGACGCCATGGGGATCGACGTCTCTTCCTACGTCACGGCAGCCGTGCTGAGGCAGATCGATGAGGACATCCTCGTCGCCCGGCGCTTCGCCGACATCGACGCGGACATCGCGGCGACGGAGGCGATGGCTCCCCCGCAGGGCCAGGACGAGGAGTTCGACGAGGCCGACATGGCCGCCGTACGGGCGGGCATCGCCCAGGCCCTCGCGCCCGAGGCGCGGGACTCCGCCGCGTGAGCAATCCCGTCTTCGTGTATGACACCGGCATGCTCGTCGCGCTGGACCGCGCGGAACAGCCCGCCAGGCGCCTGCACCAGTACCTGTCCGAGCAGGACCACCCTCCCGTCGTGCCGCTGCCCGTGCTGGCCCAGGCTTGGCGGCCCGGCCAGTGGACCCCGCTGACCCGCGCCGTCCCCCAGTGCACCGTGTTCGGCGTACGTTCCTCCGCGCCACTGTCGTGCGGCGTATGCCTGGCAGGCCACGTCGAGGACGACGCCAAGCGGGCCGGCCGCATCCTGGCCTCAGCCGCGATCCCGGCCGAGAAGCGGCCCGACTCCGTGGACGCGCTGGCCGTGGTCATCGCCGCCAGGCATCCGCACGCGATCATCGTCACCTCCGACCCCCGGGACATCTCGGCCTACCGGGACGCCCTGCCCGGAGCTGCCGAGGACATCCGGGTGCTCTCGGTGGCCGACCTCGCCGCGTTCATCGCGGGCAAGCGCGTCCTGCGCTGAACCGCGGAGGCGATCCGGCCGGGCAGAGGCGCACCCGCCGCCGCTTCACCCGTACGGCCCGATTCCGGCCGTACCACCCGGGTAGGGGACGGGCCGTCCATCCCCTACCCACCCCCACGGAGGGCCCCGTGCCCGACATGAACGGTCCCTACAAGCCCGGCACGCCCTGCTGGATCGACCTGATGGTTCCCGACCAGCAGGCCGCCCTGGACTTCTACGCCGACCTCTTCGGCTGGCAGGGCGAGATCGGCCCGCCGGAGACCGGCGGGTACTCCGTCTGCACCCTCAAGGGCAAGCCGGTCGCCGGGATCATGAAGGCGATGAACCCGGACGGGAGCACCCCCGACCCGGCGCCCCCGACCGTGTGGACCACGTACCTCGCCACGGACGCCATCGATGCCGCCCTCAAGTCCGTCACCGACGCGGGCGGCACGGTCATGATGGGCCCGATGGACGTGATGGACCTCGGGCGGATGGCCGTCATCGCCGACCCGACCGGCGCCGTCGTCGGCCTGTGGCAGGCCGGCACCTTCGACGGGGCGGGCATCGTCAACGAGCACGGCGCGCTCATCTGGAACGAGCTGAGCACCGGCGACGTGCCCGCCGCGAGAGCCTTCTACTCCGCCGTCCTGCCGGTCACCACGGCCCTGTCCGAGATGCCGGAGGCCGCGGGGTACACGGAGTTCCAGGTCGACGGCCGCGCGGTGGCCGGAATGATGGACCTGGGCAACCTGCCCCCCGGCACCCCGCCGAACTGGGTCCCGTACTTCAGCGCCGACGACGTGGACGAGATCCAGGCCGCCGCCACCCGCGCCGGGGGCTCCGTCATGGCCCCCGCCTTCGACATGGCGGCCGGCCGCATGGCCGTCCTGGCGGATCCGCAGGGCGCCGTCTTCGCGGTGATCAAGGCCCGCCCGGAGATCATCGACTGACGCACGACGGAGTGTGACGGGGCTCACAGGGAACGTTTCCCCTGTGAGCCCCCTCCTCGGTGTGCCGGACCGCTGCCGAAGCGTTCCACCACCGAGGGGGCCGAGGATGAAGGACACGACACGCAGCCGCACCGGGCGCGCGCTCGCCGCGCTGCTCGCCGCCGACGGACTGATCCACCTGTACTGGGCCACGGGCCTGACCTGGCCCGCCCCCGACGAGCGCACCCTCTCCCTGGCCGTACTCGGCTCCGAAGTCTCCTTCGGCCCCGCGGTAGTCCTCCCCCTGGCCGCCCTCACCCTGACCGCCTCCGCCGCGGTCCTGGCCCACACGCACGGCGGGGGCACCAGCCCCCTCCCGCGGGCCGCCCGGCTGGTGACGGCCGGTGTCGCCGCCGGGCTGGCCCTACGGGGGCTCGCGGGCCTGGGCTGGGCCGCCGGGGTCCTCGACAGCCCGGCCGAAGGGCCCTTCCGCGCGCTCAACCTCGCGCTGTACACCCCCGTCTGCCTCGGCTTCGGCTGGGCCGCGGCCCGACTGGCACGCGCCCGGTGAACGCACCCGGCAGCCCCGCACCGGGCCCCCTCACCCCCGACGCCCGCGCCCGCGGAGTCGCCCTCGCGCGCGCGGCCCGACGCGGCGACACCCTCGCGCTGCACGACCTCCTCGACCACCTGACCCCGTACATCGCCCGGATCTGCCACCCGATCGCCCTCGCGGACGGCCCGGACGCCACCCAGGAGGCCCTGCTCGCCGCCTTCCGCTCCCTCCACACCCTCCGCGACCCCGAGGCCCTCTACGGCTGGGTCCGCTCCATCGCCGTCCGCGAGGCCGTCCGCACGGCCCGGCGCGCGGCCCGCGACCGCCCCGCCGAACTGGCCGAGGTACCGGCCCGGGACGATCCGCAGCTGGCCGCCGACATCGAGGACGTCCTGACCCGCCTCTCCCCGGCGCACCGGGCCGTCCTCGTACTCCGCGACGTCGAAGGCCTCGACGAGGAGTCCGCCGCCGCCCTGCTCGGCGTCCCGCCGGGCACCGCCAAGTCCCGGCTGCACCGGGCCCGCAGCAGCTTCCGAAAGGCGTGGTCCGCATGACGCACACACCCGGACACGAGCGCGAGCACGCAGTGGACCCCGTCGCCCGGCTCCGCATCATGGCGGCCGCCGTCCCGGGAGCCCGGGTCGTCGAAGCGGTCCTCCCGGCCCCCCTGGAGGCCGTCTGGGCGGTGATGTCGGACCTGGAGGGCGAGTTCGGCCGCTTCCAGCCGGACATGCGCACCGTCCGCGTGCTCCGGACCACGGGCGACCGCGTGGAGGCCCTGGCCCGCAGCAAGTACGGCCTGCGCGCCCACTTCCACGGCGTCCTGCGCCCCGGCTGGTGCTGGCTCCAGAGCCGCTTCCTGATCATCGGCATGGCCGCCGCCCCCACCCCCGACGGCGCCACCCGCGTGGCCCTGACGGGCGGCGTACGGGTCCCGGGCCGCGCGGCGATCGTCCCCGTCGGCGCGGAACGCGAACTCCGGCAGGCGATGGCCCGATTGGCGGGCCGGGTCGCCGCCGGCGACACCACCGCCTGAGTCAGCGGCAGCGGAACTCGCACCACACGACCTTGCCCGGCGCCCGGGGCAGCACGCCCCAGGCGTCGGCGAGGCCGTCCACGAGCAGCAGCCCCCGCCCCCGCTCCGGCACCCCTTCCCGGATCCGGGACAGTCCGGGGCCGCTGTCGTGCACCTCGACGCGGACGGTCCCTTCGTACGCGAGCAGCCGCAACAGGTAGCCCCGGCCGCGCGGGACCCCGTACCGCAGCGCGTTGGTCGTCAGCTCGCTCACGCAGAGCAACACGTCGTCCTCCCGGGAGGCCCGGCCCCAGGCGGCCAAGGTGTCACGTGTGAAGTGGCGTGCGGCGCGGATGGTTTGAGGTGAGCGCAGGTAGAGGCGCTCCTGCACCAGGGCGGGTTGAGTATGCGTATTCACGCACCGATCGTCGCGTTACGTGACTAGCGTGGAGCTGAGCGCCGACCCGTACTCAGTGATGAGTACGGGTTCGCACGGGGTAGTGCAGCCACCGGGGTGGGGAGTCCATCGTCATGCCACCGAAGAAGCGCCCACGGCCGAACGCGACGACCATGAAGATGGTCGGCAAACAGGTGGCTGCCGCCCGCATAGCCAAGAACCTGACGCAGAAGCAGCTCGGGGAGCTGGTCGGTCTGGACGCGGAGACGATCGCGTCGATCGAACAGGGCCGGCGGGCGCTGATGCCGGACATCGCGGAGCTGATGGACCAGTTCCTGGGCCTGCCCGGCACCCTGGCCGTCGCGGCCGCGGAGATGCCCGCCGTGGACGTGACGCCGCCCTGGGCCGAGGAGTACATGGAGCTGGAGCACAGCGCGATCGCCCTCTCCTGGTTCGACAACCAGGTCGTACCGGGCCTGCTCCAGACGGAGACGCACGCGCGGGCCGTCTTCGCCTGCCGCGTCCCGGCGCATCCGGAGTCGGAGATCGAGTCGCTGACCACCTCGCGCATCCGGCGCCAGCAGATCCTGCACCGCGCCAGTCCGCCGACCCTGAGCTTCGTCGTCTGGG
This sequence comes from Streptomyces sp. TBY4, assembly GCF_024213195.1. Classification (GTDB taxonomy): domain Bacteria; phylum Actinomycetota; class Actinomycetes; order Streptomycetales; family Streptomycetaceae; genus Streptomyces. The sequence goes on from NZ_JANAVF010000022.1 coordinate 111,251, forward strand.
AGGCTGTCCTACGGGACCGGCTGGGCGGGGACGAGGTGTACGCGGAGCAGCTGCGCCACCTGCGCGCGTGCGCGGATCTTCCGGACGTGAGCCTCCAGGTCATGCCCCTGGGCCGCACCTCCCACGCGGGCCTCAACGGCCCGTTCACGCTCCTGGAAACCGCGGAGCACCAGCACTTCGCGTACACGGAGAGCCAGCGCGGCAGCCACCTGATCTCGGACCCGAATGAGGTCAGCATCCTCGCGCGCAAGTATGCAATGCTGCGGACTCAGGCCCTCAACACCGAGCAGACGAGGGGCCTGTTGGACCGCCTGCTAGGAGAGACATGAGCGCCACCACCGCACTGACGTGGTTCAAGTCCAGCTACAGCGGCGACGAAGGCGGCCAGTGCCTGGAGGTGGCCGTCGCCTGGGCGAAGTCCACGTACAGCGACGACGTAGCCGCCGCCTGCGTAGAGGTCGCCACCTGCCCGGGAACCGTCCACGTCCGGGACTCGAAGGTCCCGCACGGACCGGTGCTGGACCTGACACCCACCGCCTGGGCCGCCCTTACGGAGTGGACCGCTCGCTGATCAGCGCGGCCAGGCCGTCCAGGATGCGGTCCAGGCCGAAGCGGAACTGGAAGTCCGGCTCGTCCGAGCCCGTGAACGCGTCGGACTCGATCAGGCGCGTCACCGCCGGGTGCGTGTCCGGGCCGGTCATCAGCCGCAGCGTGCGCAGGTACTGACCCAGTACCTGGTCCGGTGAGACGCCGGCCTTGATGATCGCGTCCATCATGTCCGCGGCCATCGTCGCCTCGTTGCGGACCAGGCCGCCGATGAGGATGATCGCCGAGATCTTCTCGCTCTCCCGCAGGGCCGTCCCGGCCATCGCCGCGAGCCCGCGTTCCATCCAGGCGAGCTGGTTCGGGCTGACCGGTGCCCCGGTGATGGGGATGCGCAGGATCCAGGAGTTGGCCATCAGCACGGTCCGCTGCGCGTACGCCCACTCCGCCAGCAGCTCCCGCCAGCCCGCGCCCCCGGCGGAATCCGGCGGGGTGCCTACTCCCGCGTCGGCCATGAGGATGTAGAGCTCTTCCTTCGCCGTGACGTACCGGTAGAGGGACATCGTCGAGACGCCCAGTTCCTTGGCCACCCGGCCCATGGAGACGGCGTCCATCCCCTCCCCCGCGGCGAGGGCGACCGCCGCGTCCACGATCCGCTGGAGGGTCAGGGTGGGGCGGGGGCCCTTGCCGGGGCGTTCGCGCAGGCCCCAGGCCATCTCCAGGCTCGCCGGGAGTCCGGTTTCCCCGTCGGGTTCCTTCGCCATCGCCGCCTCCTCCCTGGTGACTCGTTGACCCACATCCTAGTTCTGTGTATTACTTACACAGAAGCGCGTAACCCATACGCAGAAGGGGGAGCAGCCCACGATGACCACGACCACGACGACCACCACCACGGCCACGCGAAGCGACCTCGGCATCCACGCCACCGCCCTGACGAAGTCCTACGGCGCCCTGCGCGTCCTCGACGGCATCGACCTCGCCGTCCCGCGCGGCAGCGTCCTCGCCCTCCTCGGCCCCAACGGTGCCGGGAAGACCACCACCGTCCGGATCCTCGCCACCCTCACCGAGCCCGACTCCGGCACCGCCCGCGTCGCGGGCCACGACACCGCCTCCGCGCGGGCCCTCGTACGCCGCTCCCTCAGCCTCACCGGGCAGTTCGCGGCCGTCGACGACCTCCAGACCGGCGCCGAGATGCTCCGCATGATGGGCCGGCTGCGCGGTCTCGGCCCGCGCGCCGCCCGGGCCCGGGCCGACGAGCTGCTGGAGCGGTTCGGGCTCGCCGAGGCGGGCGCGCGCACGGCGAAGACGTACTCGGGCGGCATGCGGCGGCGCCTCGACCTCGCCGCGAGCCTGGTCTCGCGGCCGGAGGTGATCTTCCTGGACGAGCCGACGACCGGCCTGGACCCGCGCAGCCGCCAGGACCTGTGGGAACTCGTACGGGAACTGCGCGCCGACGGCACGACCGTGCTGCTCACCACCCAGTACCTGGAGGAGGCCGACCGGCTCGCCGACCGGGTGGCCGTGCTGGCCGAGGGGCGGATCGCCGCCGAGGGCACGCCCGCCGAGCTCAAGTCCCGGGTCGCCGGCCACCGCCTCGACCTGACCCTGACCGGCCGGGCGGCGTACGACGCGCTGACCCCGCGCGCGGTGCACCTCGTACCGGACGAGCTGACCCTCGGGCTGCCCACCGACGGCAGCGCCGCCCACGTCCGCGCCCTGCTCGACGAACTCGACCCGGACCGCACCGCCGTCGCCCGCTTTGCGGTGCGCACCGCCACCCTCGACGACGTGTTCCTCACCCTGACGGGAGCCGCCCGATGACCACGATGACCACGACCACCGCCGCGTTCTCGCTGGCCGGCCGCAGCCTGCGGATCAGCCGCCGCAGCCCCGACGCGCTGATCGCCGCGCTGATGCTCCCGGTCATGCTGATGCTGATCTTCGTCTACTTCTTCGGCGGCGCCATCGACACCGGGACCGAGTACGTGACGTACGTGGTCCCCGGCGCCATGCTCCTCTGCGCCGGCTTCGGCGCGGCCAGTACCGCCGTCAGCGTCGCGGACGACATGAAGAACGGGATCGTCGACCGTTTCCGCTCCCTGGACATCGGCGGCGTCCCGATCCTGGCCGGGCACGTGGCGGCCTCCGTCCTGCGGAACCTGGTGTCCACCGCCCTGGTCCTCGCCGTCGCCCTCGCCATCGGCTTCCGGCCCCAGGCCGGGCCGCTCGCCTTCCTCGCGGCGGCCGGGCTGCTGTTCGCGTACATCACGGCGATCTCGTGGCTGGCCGCCGTCCTCGGCCTGCTGGCCAAGTCCCCGGAGGCCGCGGGCGGGTTCACCTTCCTGATGATGTTCCTGCCGTACCCGTCCAGCGCGTTCGTCCCCATCGCCACGATGCCCGGCTGGCTGCACGGCTTCGCGGAGAACCAGCCGCTGACCCCGGTGATCGAATCCCTGCGCGCACTGCTCCTGGCCCAGCCCGCGGGGAACTCCCCCTGGGTGGCCCTCACCTGGTGCGCCGGCATCACGGCGGTGGCCGTCGCCCTGGCGGGCGTGCTGTTCCGCGGCCGGACCCGCTGACGAACTCCTGACGGAGCCCGCCGCGGGCCTGTGCGGCCTGCCCGCTCAGCGATTGAGCGGATAGGAATGCCGGCCCGTGGCTTCGTCGATCTCGCTGTGGGCCTTCTGCAGCATCTGGGACGCGATATCCATCAGCGCCCGCGCACCGGCGATCTCTTCGCCGACCCTCAGCTGCTCCGGGTCGGAAGGGTGGCGCATGGCGTAGCCGTGCGCCCTGATCTCGGAGCCGTCGCCGAGTCTGACCAGGGCCGCCGCGCTGGTGCGGTGCCCCTCCTCGGTGAATTCGAGATCCACGTGCCACCCGACGAGCGTGGTCATGGCGCATCACCTCCAGGGTTCGGTACACCCTGCCTCCAGGGTGCGCCCGACCACGACCCGATGCGAATCGGTACGGCCGGCCCGAAGGGCCGCCGGCTACCGCTCCGCGCGCAGCAGCCGCGCGGCCTCCGTGGCCCAGTACGTCAGGATCGTGTCCGCACCCGCGCGCTTGATGCCGAGCAGGGTTTCCATGATCGCCCGCTCGCGCTCGATCCAGCCCTTCTCCGCCGCCGCCTCGACCATCGCGTACTCGCCGCTGATCTGGTACGCCGCCACCGGGACGTCCACCGCCTGCGCGACCCGGTAGAGGATGTCCAGGTAGGGCCCGGCCGGCTTGACCATCACCATGTCGGCGCCCTCCTCCAGGTCGAGGGCGAGCTCGCGCAGCGACTCACGGGCGTTCGCCGGGTCCTGCTGGTAGGTCTTGCGGTCGCCGCGGAGCGAGGAACCGACGGCTTCGCGGAAGGGCCCGTAGAAGGCGGAGGAGTACTTCGCCGTGTACGCCAGGATCGACACGTCCTCGTGCCCGGTCTCGTCCAGCGCGTCCCGGATGACGCCGACCTGGCCGTCCATCATCCCGCTCGGGCCGACCACGTGCGCGCCCGCGTCCGCCTGGACCTGCGCCATCTCGGCGTACCGCTCCAGGGTGGCGTCGTTGTCCACGCGCCCGTGCTCGTCGAGGACCCCGCAGTGACCGTGGTCGGTGAACTCGTCGAGGCACAGGTCGGACATGATGACCAGGTCGTCGCCGACCTCGGCCCGCACGTCGCGGAGCGCGACCTGCAGGATCCCGTCGGGCTCGGTGCCCGCCGTGCCCAGCGCGTCCTTGTTCTCGTCGGCCGGCACGCCGAAGAGCATGATCCCCGAGACCCCGGCCTCCACCGCCTCCACGGCGGCCTTCCGCAGCGTGTCCCGGGTGTGCTGGACCACGCCCGGCATCGCCGAGATCGCGACCGGCTCGCTGATGCCCTCCCGGACGAACGCCGGGAGGATCAGGTCCGAGGGGTGCAGCCGGTACTCCGCGACCATCCGCCGCATGGCCGGGGTGGTGCGGAGCCGGCGGGGCCGGGAGCCGGGGAAGGATCCGTACGCGCTCATCTTCAGTCGCCTCTTCGAGCATCGACAGCAGTCGGGACAAGCCTAGGGCCGCCCGCCCCCGTCCACGGCACGGCCCCGCACACGCCACAGGGCCCGGGTGCACACCGCACCCGGGCCCTGTCGCACAACACCTCTAAGCCGGACATCACGTCGTACGGCGCCTGCGCGCCCCCGGCCGCCGCTCGCTCGGCCGGTACACGCTCTCCCCGGCCTCCTTCGCGGCCTCGCGGCGCGCCGCACCGTACTCCGCCAGGGCCTCCGCCAGCTTGCTGACGCTCGGCTCCGGCGACAGCACGTCGACCCGGAGCCCGTGCTCCTCGGCCGTCTTGGCCGTGGCCGGGCCGATGCACGCGATGACGGTGACGTTGTGCGGCTTGCCGGCGATGCCGACGAGGTTGCGCACGGTGGAGGACGACGTGAAGAGAACGGCGTCGAAGCCGCCGCCCTTGATCGCCTCGCGCGTGTCCTGCGGCGGCGGCGAGGCGCGCACGGTCCGGTAGGCGGTGACGTCGTCGACCTCCCAGCCGAGCTCGATCAGCCCGGCGACCAGGGTCTCGGTGGCGATGTCGGCGCGCGGCAGGAAGACGCGGTCGATCGGGTCGAAGACCGGGTCGTACGGCGGCCAGTCCTCCAGCAGACCGGCGGCGGACTGCTCACCGCTGGGCACGAGGTCGGGCTTGACCCCGAACTCCACCAGCGCGGCGGCGGTCTGCTCGCCGACGGCGGCGACCTTGATCCCCGCGAAGGCACGGGCGTCGAGCCCGTACTCCTCGAACTTCTCGCGCACGGCCTTGACCGCGTTCACCGAGGTGAAGGCGATCCACTCGTAGCGCCCCGTCACGAGGCCCTTGACCGCCCGCTCCATCTGCTGCGGGGTGCGCGGCGGCTCCACGGCGATGGTCGGCACCTCGTGCGGCACGGCGCCGTACGAACGCAGCTGGTCGGAGAGCGAGGCTGCCTGCTCCTTGGTGCGCGGGACGAGCACGCGCCAGCCGAACAGCGGCTTCGACTCGAACCAGGACAGCTCCTCGCGGCGCGCGACGGCGCCGTGCTCCCCGACCACGGCTATGACGGGGCGGGCGCCCTCGGGCGAGGGGAGGATCTTGCCCTGCTTGAACACCTGCGCGATGGTCCCGAGGGTCGCGCTCCAGGTCCGCTGGCGGGTCGTCGTACCGGCCACGGTCACGGTGATCGGGGTGTCGGGCTTGCGCCCGGCGCCGATCAGCTCGGCCGCCGCCGCCGGGACGGTCTCCAGGGTCGCGGAGACGACGAGGACGCCGTCGCTGGCGCCCACCTCGCCCCAGCAGCGCGCGGAGGCGGTGCGCGCGTTCACGAAGCGCACGTCCGCACCCTGCCCGCCGGTCAGCGGAACACCGGCGTACGCGGGCACGCCGACGGCGGTCGCGACGCCGGGGACGACCTCGAAGGGGATGCCCCCGGTGGCGCAGGCGAGCATCTCCTCGGCCGCGTTCCCGTCGAGCCCGGGGTCCCCGGTGACGGCACGGACGACCCGCCTGCCGGAGCGCGCGGCCTCCATGACAAGATTGGCGGCATCCCGGATGACCGGGACTCCGGCGGCTGCTGACTTCTCGTCAGCAATCGTCAGCTGTGGCGTGTCCACCCCCGCGCGCGCATGCGTACGTACGACCTCGAGCACCTCGGGCTCCGCGATCAGTACGTCCGCGGCGGCCAGGGCCTCCACGGCGCGAAGCGTCAGCAGTCCCGGGTCGCCCGGGCCGGCACCGAGGAAGGTGACGTGCCCCTGGACCGCGACGGACGGAAACGCGGAGGTGGTTGGGCTTGTGGGGTTCAAAGCGACCGCTCCCCCATCAGACCGGCCGCGCCCTTGGCCAGCATCTCGTCCGCGAGTTCGCGGCCGAGCGCCATGGCCTCGTCGTACGACTGGGGCACGGGACCGGTGGTGGACAGCTGCACCAGCGTGGAACCGTCGAGGGTTCCCACGACTCCACGCAGGCGCATCTCATTGACAATCTGCCCGTCGGCCAGCAGGTCGGCGAGCGCACCCACGGGGGCGCTGCAGCCGGCCTCCAGGGCGCCGAGCAGGGCGCGTTCGGCGGTCACGGCGGCCCGGGTGTACGGGTCGTCGAGCTCGGCGAGCGCGGAGATCAGGTCCGTGTCGGACGCGAGGCACTCCACGGCCAGGGCACCCTGGCCGGGCGCGGGCAGCACGTGGTCGACGGAGATCAGGTCGGTGGCCTCGTCCCCGCGGCCGATCCGGTTGAGCCCGGCGGCGGCGAGTACGACCGCGTCGAGCTCACCGTCCCGCACGTACCCGATCCGGGTGTCGACGTTCCCGCGGATGGCGACGGTCTCGATGACCTTCCCCAGCGAGCGGGCGTACGCGTGCAGCTGCGACCGGCGCCGCGGCGAACCGGTGCCGACGCGGGCACCGTCGGGCAGCTGCTCGAAGGTCAGGCCGTCGCGAGCGACGAGCGCGTCGCGCGGGTCCTCGCGCGGCGGCATGGCCGCGATGACGAGGTCGTCGGGCTGCGTGGTGGGCAGGTCCTTCAGCGAGTGCACGGCGAAGTCGACCTCACCGCGTACGAGGGCCTCGCGCAGGGCGGTGACGAAGACGCCGGTGCCGCCGATCTGGGAGAGGCTCTCGCGGGACACGTCACCGTAGGTCGTGATCTCCACGAGCTCGACGGGCCGGCCGGTGATCGCCCGTACCGCCTCGGCGACATGCCCGGACTGGGACATGGCCAGCTTGCTGCGCCGCGTGCCGAGCCTCAGCGGCTGGTCGAGACGTGGATTCATGATGCCCGTCCTGAGTCGTGGTTCTTGTCAGCCTCGTCGGCCCGGCTGACGGAGGCCACCGTCTGCGGGTCGAGATCGAAGAGTTCGCGCAGCGCCTCGGCGTACCCGGCGCCGCCGGGCTCGCTCGCGAGCTGCTTGACGCGCACGGTCGGCGCGTGGAGGAGCTTGTCGACGACACGCCGAACGGTCTGAGTGACCTCAGCCCGCTGCCGCTCATCAAGGTCAGGAACTCGCCCGTCGAGCCGTGCCACTTCCATGGCGACGACCTCGGCGGCCATGGCGCGCAGGGCGACCACGGTCGGCGTGATGTGCGCGGCCCGCTGGGCGGCCCCGAACGCGGCCACCTCCGCGGCCACTATCGCGCGCACGGCGTCCACATCGGCAGCCATGGGCGCATCGGCGGAAGCTTCGGCCAGCGATTCAATATCAACCAGCCGCACCCCCGGAATCCGGTGCACGGCGGCATCAATGTCGCGCGGCATGGCGAGATCCAGCAGCGCGAGCCGCACGGGCTGCGCGTCGGCCTGCGTACGGGCCTTGCGCGGCTGCTGCTGCCGCTGCGCGGCGGCCTCGCCCTGATCGGCCCAGGCCCCGTGCAGCTCCAGCGACCCGGCATCCACCCCGGCCAGCGCGGCCCGCCCATCGGCGGTCCGCCCCGGATCGGAAGCCAGCGCGTCGAGCCCCACGGGACACCCGTCCCGCTCCTCGACGACCACCTTGCTCCGCACGGCCCCGGCATCGGCAATCCGCCGCCCGTCGGCCGCCAGCACGGCAAGCCGCGCAACGAGCTCGGCGTCGACGAAATCCAGCCCCGCCGCGACCTGACGCGCAGCGCCGGGCTCAGCCGAATCCAGCCCCGCCGGCGTTTGAGGCGCGGGGTCTGGGGCGGAGCCCCAGGGGGTCCGGGCGGAGCCCGGGGAACGGTGGAAGGGCGGGTAGGGGACAGCCCCCGCAGGGCCCCCCTCCACGGCCGCAGCCACGTCGTCCCCGGTCAGCACCAAGCCAGTGGCCCCCGTGCACGACACGACGACATCCACCCGAGCCAGCTCATCCGCGACACCGGACATCGCAATGGCCGAGGCCGCAACCCCGGTGCCCGAGGCAACCAGAATCTCGGCCAACCGCTCCGCCCGCTCGGCGGTCCGGTTCGCCACGACAACCTCGGCAACCCCGACCCGCGCAAGCGTCGCCGCCGCCAGCGAGGACATCGACCCGGCCCCGATGACGAGCGCCCGCTTCCCCGCGGCCCACTCCTCCACGGGAACGTGCACCGCGAGCTGCTCCAGCCCGAAGGTCACCAGCGATTGCCCCGCCCGGTCGATCCCGGTCTCGGAGTGCGCCCGCTTGCCGACCCTCAGCGCCTGCTGAAACAGATCGTTGATCAACCGCCCCGCGGTGTGGAGCTCCTGCCCCAGCGCCAGCGCGTCCTTGATCTGCCCGAGGATCTGCCCCTCACCGACGACCATCGAGTCCAGCCCGCACGCCACCGAAAAGAGATGGTGAACGGCCCGGTCCTCGTAGTGCACGTACAGATAAGGAGTGAGCTCCTCCAGCGCGACACCACTGTGCTGCGCCAGCAGCGTCGACAGTTCGGCGACGCCCGCGTGGAACTTGTCCACGTCCGCGTACAGCTCGATCCGGTTGCAGGTGGCGAGCACCGCCGCCTCCGCCGCCGGCTCCGCGGCGAGCGTGTCGTGCAGCAGCTTGACCTTGGCATCGGCGGCCAGCGAGGCACGCTCCAGCACGCTGACGGGCGCACTGCGATGGCTCAGCCCTACGACGAGCAGACTCATGCCGGCATCACCGCCGGAACATCACCCTCGGGGCCTCCCTTGCGCGCCACAGCAGCAGCGCGCCCGGCGGGCGGCACGACGGCGGCGGCCGGAGCCGCACCGGTGCCGGTGCCCGCGGCGGGGCCACCGGCGGCAGCGGCGGCGGCCGCTTCCTCGCCGGCCTTGCGCTGCTCGTGGAAGGCCAGGATCTGGAGCTCGATCGACAGGTCGACCTTGCGCACGTCGACGCCCTCGGGCACGGACAGCACGGTGGGCGCGAAGTTCAGAATGGAGGTGACCCCAGCGGCGATCAGCCGCTCGCTCACCTGCTGCGCGGCCCCCGCCGGGGTCGCGATGACCCCGATCGAGACGCCGTTCTCCTCGATGATCTTCTCGAGTTCATCGGTGTGCTGTACGGGCATCCCCGCCACCGGCTTGCCGGCCATGGCCGGGTCGGCGTCGATGAGCGCCGCCACGCGGAAGCCGCGCGACGCGAAACCGCCGTAGTTGGCCAGGGCGGCGCCGAGGTTACCGATGCCGACGATGACGACCGGCCAGTCCTGGGTCAGCCCGAGCTCGCGGGAGATCTGGTAGACGAGGTACTCCACGTCGTAACCGACCCCGCGGGTCCCGTAGGAGCCGAGGTAGGAGAAGTCCTTGCGGAGCTTCGCGGAGTTGACTCCGGCGGCCGCGGCCAGCTCCTCGGAGGACACCGTGGGCACCGATCGCTCGGAGAGCGCGGTGAGGGCGCGCAAGTACAGCGGAAGCCGGGCGACAGTGGCCTCGGGAATACCTCGGCTGCGGGTCGCCGGTCGGTGAGTTCGGCCAGTTGCCACGATGCTCCTGCGGGATGAGCGGGGCTGCAGGTGGCCACTTGTCCCAGGACCACCCCGTCGAATGCAGGCTATGTCTTTGTGAACGCGTGCACAAAGATTGTGTCCGCTTTGTCCGAGCAAAGTGACCGGGGTCACGCGCCTTGGGCGTATGGACCGGGAACCGGCGACACGCCGAACCCGTTCAATTCCCGAAGGGGGCAAAACGGTACACACTCCTCACCAATACGCCCCCGAGACCCCATAAATCGCCCATGATGGTAACCGCCTTGGGGCTCAAGCCTGCAATGCCCGTCGAAGCCGGTCGGGGTTCACCCTCCAGAAGGTGTGCTGCTCACCGTCCACGAGCACGACCGGAATCTGCTCCCAGTGCAGGCGGTACAACTCCTCGTCCTGGGAAATGTCCTTCTTCTCCCACTGTGCTCCCGTCTCGGCACAGACCTTCTCGACCACTTCCTGGGCGTCATCACAGAGATGGCACCCCGGCTTCCCGATGAGCGTGACCAACCGCTCCTCCGGACGCTTCTTTTCGGCACGGCGCAGCAAAGGACTCATGCACCCATTCTCCCGCGCCCGCACCGTGACCGGCCCGCGTCCACACCATGACCGGCCCGCGCCTGCAGCGCGACCGGCCGACCGAAGAGTTCACACACCCGATTCCCATCGGTTCGGGAAGTCCCGAACACAGTGGCTATGCTCGCGTCATGGCCGCTCTGGGATGGCTCACCCCCCGTAGGCGCTCCGCCACCGCGCGGAGCGTGCTGGCAGGCGAGGCCTCGGCCGAGGCCGCCCGCAAGACCGCGCTGGCCGACGAGGCGCCGGGCGGGCCGGACTTCACCACGACCGCCGAAGCGGAACGCGCCGCGGCGGCGGAGCCCGAGGCTCCGCAGGAGCCCGAAGCCCCCGCCGAGGCCGAGGAGCCGGAGTTCCCCGTCGCCGGCGACGACCTGGCCGCCGCCTTCTTCGACCTCGACAACACCGTCATGCAGGGCGCCGCGATCTTCCACTTCGGCCGCGGCCTCTACAAGCGGGAGTTCTTCCGCCGCCGCGAGCTCGCCCGCTTCGCCTGGCAGCAGGCCTGGTTCCGGCTCGCCGGGGTCGAGGACCCCGAGCACATGCAGGACGCCCGCGACAGCGCACTGTCCATCGTCAAGGGACACAAGGTCTCCGAGCTGATGTCCATCGGCGAGGAGATCTACGACGAGTACATGGCGGAGCGCATCTGGCCGGGCACCCGCGCCCTGGCCCAGGCCCACCTCGACGCCGGCCAGAAGGTCTGGCTCGTCACGGCCGCCCCCGTCGAGACCGCCACGATCATCGCCCGCCGGCTCGGCCTGACCGGAGCCCTCGGCACCGTCGCCGAGTCCGTGGACGGCGTCTACACCGGCCGGCTGGTCGGCGAGCCCCTGCACGGCCCCGCCAAGGCGGAGGCGGTGCGCGCCCTGGCCGCCGCCGAGGGGCTGGACCTCGCGCGCTGCGCGGCGTACAGCGATTCGCACAACGACATTCCGATGCTGTCCCTGGTCGGACATCCGTACGCGATCAATCCCGACACAAAACTGCGCAAGCATGCCCGCTCCCAGGACTGGCGCCTGCGCGACTATCGGACCGGCCGCAAGGCCGTGAAGATCGGCGTCCCGGCCGCCGCGGGCGTCGGCGCGATCGCGGGCGGCACGGCCGCGGCGATCGCCCTGCACCGCCGCCGCAAGTAGCGCCTACGGGGCCCTGCCCGGCCTCCCGCCCCACAGCGCCCGGCGCCTTCCCCCGCCCGGGGCATTCGCTCACCTCTACCCGCGCCCGCGGCGCGGCACTCCGCCCTGCCCCACTCGGTCGCGAGCCACCGTGGAAGCAGGCATTCCGCGCACCCAACTGATCAAGAATCGATCACCATCCGTGCCTGAATATGCCCTCGACACGCAACAGAAGTGTCGTAACCGGTGATTTGAGCAACTGGGTGTAGCACTGCCTGTACGAAGCGTTATTCTCCTCAAACGCATGCCACCGCCATCTGTCGCCACGACGGGTGAACGGTCCCGCACTGCACGTGATGGAAGCTCTGCCTCTGGGAGTCCCGTGTACCCACCTGTCGGGGTTGACGCCTCGGGCCTGGCTACGCTGCGCGCAACGGTCCTCGACCAGCTGCGCGGCTTCGTCCCCACCGCGTACACCGTCCCCGCATTCGCCACCGCGGTCCCCGCCGGACTCGGCCCGGCCGGTCCTTGCTATGCCCTGACCGACGGCGGAGCGACGGTGGGCAGACGCGGTCGTGCCGGCGGCTCCTCCGCCGGGGGCGCCGCCGCCGGGACCACCGCGCCCGCCGCCCGCCGCCCCACCGCGGACAGCGACCAGGCCCGCATGATGGACCTGGTCGAACGCGCCCAGGCCGGCGAGGCCGAGGCCTTCGGCCGCCTGTACGACCAGTACAGCGACACCGTCTACCGCTACATCTATTACCGCGTCGGCGGCAAGGCGACCGCGGAGGATCTCACCAGCGAGACCTTCCTGCGCGCGCTGCGCCGCATCTCCACCTTCACCTGGCAGGGCCGCGACTTCGGCGCCTGGCTCGTGACGATCGCCCGCAACCTGGTCGCCGACCACTTCAAGTCGAGCCGCTTCCGCCTGGAGGTCACCACAGGCGAAATGCTCGACGCCAACGAGGTGGAACGGTCCCCCGAGGACTCCGTCCTGGAGTCCCTCTCCAACGCGGCCCTGCTGGAAGCCGTACGGAAACTCAATCCGCAGCAGCAGGAGTGCGTGACCCTGCGCTTCCTGCAGGGCCTCTCGGTCGCCGAGACGGCCAGGGTGATGGGAAAGAACGAGGGCGCCATCAAGACCCTCCAGTACCGGGCGGTCCGCACCCTGGCCCGCCTCCTCCCGGACGACGCCCGCTGACACCGCCCTCCTCTCACATTTCGGTACCCCTCCCTGATGACCTTGATGACACCGAATCCGACGACGCTGTGGTCCGATCATCCTTCGTCCGTAACCCAAGTGCCGCGCCGCTCGTTGTGGGGAATGCAGGCTCCCTGTGGACAAGCCCTGCCTGAAGCCGCTCACTCGAAAGTGTGGATGTGCTCAAGGAAGGCAACCTTCCGGACACCTTGGGGAGTCGATCGTCATGACGAGAGGAGGTGCCGCCAGTGATCGCGAACGTGACTCCGCACCGGCGGGCGAACGCCTTCGCCCAGGCCCTGGAGGAGCGGACCCCGTCCGACCTTTCGGAACCGGACCCGGCGGCCGAGCAGTCCGAGGCACCTGCCGAACCTGCCGACCACGACCGGTTGTTGGCCCTGGCGAGCGTGCTCGGCGAAAGAATGCCGCGCCCGGTGCTGGACCCCGAGGTCAAAGTGGTGCAACGAGCCCAGCTCATTGCCGCCATGGAAGCCAAGGTGATGGAAGAGAGGGCCGGAGGCGGCGTGGCCGCCGACCCTCAACTGCCCGAACAGCGGACCGGCCGCGGCGCCCACCGGGCGACCTCGCTCCGGAAATTGCGGCCCCGCTCCCGCTGGTCCAAGGGCATCGCGGCAGGCGGACTCACCGTAGGTGTGGCCGCGGGGGCCTTCAGCGGAGTGGCCGCTGCCAGCACGGACGCCCTGCCGGGTGACCATCTGTACCCCGTGAAGCGGGGCATGGAGGACATCCGGCTCGGGATGGCCGACGACGATTCGGACCGGGGCGAGCTCTATCTCGACCAGGCCTCCAGCCGTCTGTCGGAAGCCCGCCGGCTCATGGAGCGCGGCCGTCTCGGCCCGCTCGACCACGAGTCCCTCGGCGACATCCGCCGGGCCCTCGCGGGCATGAAGCACGACGCCGCGGAGGGCCACCGGCTGCTCCAGGCCGCCTACGAACGGGACGGCTCGCTCGGCCCGATCCAGGCGCTGTCCTCGTTCTCCCGCTCGCACCGGGACGCGTGGGCCAAGCTCCGGGGGAACCTCCCGGCGCAGCTCACGGACGTGGGCGGTGAAGTGGAGTCGGTCTTCCAGGCCATAGACCAAGACGTGGCGCCGCTGCAGAACCTGCTCCCGAAGCCTCCGGAACAGACCCGCGGCTCCGGCCCCTCCACGAAGCCGAGCACCCCGGCGGGCAAGCAGCAGGCGACGCCCCCCGCGGGCACCCCGTCCGCGGCCCCCGCGCCGTCGGCCTCGGGTGCCCCGAAGACCCCGCCCCCGGGCGGCGGCGGTCTGCTGGGCGGCACGGGCAACCTCCTGAACCCGCCCTCGGGCGAGTCCACCCCGTCCGAGTCCGCCCCCGCCCCGACCCCCGCCCACCCGGACATCACCCTCCCGCCCCTCCTCCCCGGCCTGCTCCCAGGCCTGGGCATCAAGGCGGAGGACGCCGAGTAGCACCACGAAAAAGGCCGTAGGGGCTGGATACGATCCAGCCCCTACGGCGTTTCGTCATGCCCAGGGGCGCCACGTACGAACTGCCGCCGGCCCAATCCAGCCCCTCCGGCGTTTGAGGAGCGGGGGTCCGGGGGCTGGCCCCCGGCAACGGCGCGTCAGAAGAACACGGACCTCCGCTGCACCAGCAGCTTGTACAGCGTGTGCTGGATCTGCTCCCGCACCTGATCCGTCAGGTTGAACATCAGCATCGGATCCTCGGCAGCCTCCGCCGCATAACCCTCGGTGGAGATCGGCTCCCCGAACTGGATCGTCCACTTCGTCGGCAGCGGCACCGCCCCCAGCGGCCCGAGCAGCGGAAACGTCGGCGTGATCGGGAAGTACGGGATCCCCAGCAGCCGCGCCAGCGTCTTCGAGTTCCCGATCATGGGGTAGATCTCCTCCGCCCCCACGATCGAGCAGGGCACGATCGGCGTCCCCGCCCGCAGCGCGGTCGACACGAAGCCGCCCCGCCCGAACCGCTGGAGCTTGTACCGGTCCCCGAACGGCTTCCCTATCCCCTTGAAGCCCTCGGGCATCACGCCCACCAGCTCCCCGGCCTCCAGCAGCCGCTGCGCGTCCTCCGCGCACGCCAGCGTGTGCCCGGCCTTGCGGGCCAGCTCGTTCACCACGGGCAGCATGAACACCAGGTCCGCCGCCAGCAGCCGCAGGTGCCGCTGCGCCGGGTGCTGGTCGTGCACGGCGACCTGGAGCATCAGGCCGTCCAGCGGCAGGGTCCCGGAGTGGTTCGCCACGATCAGCGCGCCGCCCTCCTTCGGGATGTTCTCGATGCCCCTGACCTCGACCCGGAAGTACTTGTCGTACAGCGGCCGCATCAGGGACATCAGGACCTGGTCCGTCAGCTCCTTGTCGTAGCCGAAGTCGTCGACCTCGTACTCCCCGGTGATCCGGCGCCGCAGGAACGCCAGCCCGCCCGCGATCCGCCGGTCCCAGCCGCCGCCCGCCGCGTCCGGCCCGGGCTCCGGTACGACCTCCACCAACGGCTCCGGCCCGGCCGGCTCCGGCGCCTCCGGCGCGATCCGTACCCGCCGGGCGGGCGAGGACCGCCGTCGCGGCCTGTCCTCGTCGAACGGAATGACCTTGGCGTCCGCCACTATCGCTTCGCTCCCTCAGTCACGGGCCCCGCACTCGCCCCGCGGCCCACGGTCCCCTCGGTGTCCACCATGTCCACGTCCAGCATCCCGGCCACCCGGTCCACCGCCCGCGCCACGCGCTCCGGCGGCAGCAGCCCGCCGCCCCGGCTCCGCGTGAAGTCGGCGAAGGTCTCGGCGGTCGTATACATCGGCTCGAATCCCAGCACCTCGCGCATCCGCGTGGTCTCCACGACCCGCCCGTGCGTGAGGAGCCTTATCTGCTCGGGCGAGAAGTCCGTCGCCCCGACCGCCCGCAGCGCGGCGCCCACCCAGGTCACCGCGGGCAGCAGCAGCGGGACCGTCGGCCGTCCGAGCCGGCGCGCGCACTGCGACAGCAGCAGCACCCCGTCGCCGGCGATGTTGAAGGTCCCGCTGAGCCCGCCGGGCCCGCTGGTCTGCGAGGCCAGCCGCAGCACGTCCAGGACGTCGTCCTCGTGGACGAACTGCAGCCGCGGGTCGTAGCCCAGCACGGTCGGGATCAGCGGCATCGAGAAGTACTCGGCGAGCGCGGAGTCGGCGAAGGGCCCGAGGATGTTCGCGAACCGCAGCACGCACACCGCGACGTCGGGCCGCCTGCGCGCGAAGCCCCGTACGTACCCCTCGACCTCGGAGGCGTCCTTGGCGAAGCCCGCGGAGGGCAGCGACTTGGGCTGCGTGGTCTCGGTGAAGACGGCCGGATCCCGCGAGGTGCCCCCGTACACACTGGTACTGGACTTCACCACGAGCCGCCGGACCGTCGGGGACTTCTGGCAGGCTCCCAGGAGCTGCATCGTCCCGATGACGTTGGTCTCCTTGACGGTGCTGTACGAGGCGGAGCCCGCGCCCGCCGCCGCTCCGCCGGTGACCGCGAGGTGCACCACCGTGTCCACGGCGTTCTCGGCCAGCACCCGGGCGATGGCCGACTGCCTGATGTCCGCACGGACGAACTCGGCCGAACCGAGCGTGTGCGGCGGGGTCACCGCGTCGACCGCGATCACCCGATCGACCTCGGGGTCCCGCTGGATCCGCCGCACGAAGCGGCCCCCCAGCTGCCGGGCAGCCCCGGTGACCAGCACGACCTTCCCCACGAGCTCAGCGCCTCCCTAGATCGGAACAACCGTCCCCGGCTGCACCGCAGCCCCCCCACCAGAATGGTGAGGGGGCTGCGGAGAACACGTACAGCTACCGTTTACTTCTTGTTACGGCGCTGGACGCGGGTGCGCTTGAGCAGCTTGCGGTGCTTCTTCTTAGCCATCCGCTTGCGCCGCTTCTTGATAACAGAGCCCACGACTACCCTCGCTCACTTCTCTTCATTCGGTGCGGGGCGTCGGGGCCCACACGACCTACGTCGGCCTAGCCTACCCGCCCGAGCTCTGAGCTTGTAATCCGAGTGCCCCCGAGGGGTCATCGTGCGCTCCCGGCCCTTGCCCTCAGGCCGATTCCACCCCCACGAAGGACTCGCGGAGGTACTCGTGCACCGCGTTTTCGGGGACCCGGAAGGACCGACCCACCCGGATTGCGGGCAGATGTCCGTTGTGCACCAAGCGGTACACGGTCATCTTCGACACTCGCATCACCGAGGCGACCTCCGCCACGGTCAGGAACTGAACCTCACTGAGAGGCCTCTCGCCAGCAGCCATGACACACCTGACCTTCCGCGCATGACGGGCACCGGCTTCCCCTCCGGTTACGCCCCGTCGTCGCACGCTCACTCACCAGAGTAGGGGCGTGTGATACGAGTGGGGAAGAGGAGCTACGTCCACTCCTGCCGAACCGACAGACTCGCCCGATTGAGTACATAGCGAGTGAGCGGTCGGTAGTAGTCCGCGCGCACCGCGTCATCAAGCGGAACCGCCACCGACACCCGCCCCTCGGCCTCCCCCACGAACAGCGCGGGATCATCGGTGTCGGCCAGCCCGATCGCCTCCACACCGAGCTGACCTGCACCGCAGACCCACCCGTGATCCCCGACCACCAGCTCCGGCAGCGGCCCGCCGGCCTCCGCCAGCGCCCCGAGCGCGATCCGAACCGGCAGCGGTGAATGGGAGTGCGCGCCGGTGTCACCGCCGTCCGGCCGCACGCCCTCTTCCCGCACCAGTGCGACCCCCCGTACGTAATCGATGCGGTGCCTGCGTACGCCGAACCGGGTCTGCATGTCGACGGCCACCCCCCGCGCCGGAGTGAGGACATCACATCCCGCCGCCGACAGGGCCCCCGCCAAACCGGCGTAGAACCCCAGGAGCCTGTGCGGGTGACCGGTCCCGAACAGCACCGGCGCCCGCGCCCCCGCCACCGCCCGCAGCCGCCCGGCGAAGGCCTCCAGCCCCGCCACCGTCAGCTCCGGATCGATCACGTCCGGCCCGCTGACGTGCGCCGGGTCCGCCGAGACCCCGCACTTCTGCGCCATCAGCCGCAGCAGGTCACCCTCGCCCCACCCCCACTCGGGATCGAGCCCCAGCAGCACCCGCGGATCCCGCGCCGCGAACAGCCGGTAACTGCGCAGGCTTTCCTCCCGCGAGGTCGCGACGGGCCCGGCAAGACGGGCGGCCAGCAGATGCGCACGCAACGCGCCGGTACTCAACACCCTCCCGATGCTCCCGCACCCGACCTGACGGATCACCAGTTCCGGCCATTCCCGCACCTGTTGGCCCAACCGAAGGCCCCGCAGGGCTCAGGCCAGCAGCCCCCGCAGGGGGAACACCGCCCGCCGGGTGGCGAGTACGGCCTGGTCGATCCGATCGGCAGGGTCGTAACCCCCCTCCCAGTCCCGCCAGTCCGGCACCCGCCCGTCCGTCATCCGCCCCGGCGCCAGCTCCCGCGTCCGCGCATACACCGCATCCCGCCAGGACCCCGGCACAGCCGTCTCCGGCGGAATCGGCCGATGCCCGGCAATGCCCACCAGGTGCGTCCACGACCGCGGCACGACATCGACCACGGCATACCCGCCCCCGCCGAGCGCCAGCCACCGCCCGTCCGCCCCACAGGAGTGCGCCAGCTCATGGCACGCCTCCATCACCGCCCGCTGCGCGTCCAGCGACACCGCCAGGTGCGCGAGCGGATCCTCGAAGTGCGTGTCCGCCCCGTGCTGCGTCACCAGCACCTGCGGCCCGAACTCCTCCAGCAGCTCCGGCACCACCGCGTGGAAGGCCCGCAGCCACCCCTCGTCCCCCGTCCCGGCGGGCAGCGCGATGTTCACCGCCGAGCCCTCCGCCGCCGGCCCGCCCGTCTCCTCCGGCCAGCCCGTCTGCGGGAACAGCGTCCGCGGGTGCTCGTGCAGCGAGATCGTCAGCACCCGCGGATCGTCCCAGAAGGCCGCCTGCACACCGTCCCCGTGGTGCACGTCCACGTCCACGTAGGCGACCCGCTCGGCCCCCAGCTCCAGCAGCCGCGCGATCGCCAGCGCCGCGTCGTTGTACACGCAGAACCCGGCCGCCCCGCCCGGCATCGCGTGGTGCAGCCCGCCGGCGAAGTTCACGGCGTGCTCGGCCTCCCCGCGCCAGACCGCCTCGGCCGCCGCCACCGACTGCCCGGCGATCAGCGCGGACGCCTCGTGCATCCCGTGGAACGCCGGATCGTCCGCCGTCCCCAGCCCGTACGAACCGTCGGCGACCCCGGGGTCCGCGGACACCTCGCGCACGGCCGCCACGTAGTCCTCCCGGTGGACCAGCCGCAGCGTCGACTCCCCGGCCGGCCGGCCCGCCCGTACCTCCAGCTCCCGGTCGAGCCCGAAGGCCCGTACCAGGCCCATGGTCAGCTCCAGGCGCACCGGGTCCATCGGATGGCCCGGCCCGAAGTCATACTTCGTTACCGCCTCGTCCCACATCAACAGCCCGGTCACCGGTTCGCCGCTCATGCCCGACACCGTATCGGGCGGGCTCCTGACCGAACGAGCGGGCGTAGAAGAGTGTGACGAGGACGAGCACCATCGGCACGAGCATCGCCCCGCGGTAGCTCCAGGCGTCCCCGAGCCCGCCCACGAGCGGCGCCCCGATGAGGAAACCCACGTAGTTGAAGATGTTCAGCCGCGCGATCGCCGTGTCGGAGGATCCCGGGAACAGCCGCCCCGCGGCGGCGAAGGTCTGCGGCACGATCACGCACAGCCCGAACCCCAGCAGCGTGAAGCCGGCCATCCCCGCCCAGGGCCCGGGCGCCGCCGCGACCACGGCGAACCCGCCCGCCGCGACGACCGTCCCGATCCGTACGACGGCCACGGCCCCGAAGCGCCGCACCCCGAGGTCGCCCACGGCCCGCCCGAGCAGGGTGGTCACCATGTAGACGTTGTAGGGGACGGTGGCCAGCGACTCCGAGCTCCCCAGCACGTCCTGGAGGTACTTGGCGCTCCAGTTGGAGACCGTCGAGTCCCCGATGTACGCACACGCCATCACCAGGCACAGCGGCAGCAGCAGCTTGAAGCCGCCCGGCCCGAGCCCCTTGGCCCCGGCCGCGCCGGCCTGGCCGCCCTCCTGGTCCACGTAGGAGCGGCTGGCGAGCAGCGCGAGCGGCAGCAGGACCACCACGGCCGGCAGATAGGAACTGAACAGCGAGAGGTGCCAGTGCGCCCCCGCCCACGCGGCGGAGGCGCCCAGGATCCCGCCGAGGCTGTACGAGGCGTGGAACCCGAGCATGATGCTGCGCCCGTAAGCCCCCTGCAGGCTCACCCCGAGCATGTTCATGGAGGCGTCGAGCGCTCCCACGAACAGTCCGAACGCCCCGAGCGCCAGCGCCACGTGCCACATCTCGCTGCCGGCGCCGACCCCGAGCAGCGAGAGCAGCACGAGCGGCTGCGCCCAGCGCAGTACGGTGCTGGGCGCGACCCGCTTCACCAGGTGCTCGGTGACCACGCTGGACACACCGGCGAGGATCGGCACGGCGGCCAGGAAGACGGGCAGCAGGCCGTCGGATATCCCGTACCGGTCCTGAATGGCGGGGATCCGCGTCACGAGGAGCGCGAAGGCCACGCCCTGCACGAAGAAGCTGAACCCCAACGCCCCGCGCCCACGGCGCAGCCGCACGTCTGCTGTCATGGCGGCACAGCGTAGGCGCCGGACCTACCGGCGGGTAGAGCGATCACATAACGATGGGAAAAGATTGGGTCAGTGCGAGAACCCGCCACCGTATCCGCTGTAGCCGGACCCCGATCCGGACCCGGCGTCCTCGGCCAGTCCCAGCAACCCTGCCAGCTGGTTCATGTCGCCGAAGTACCCGGTGGCGCCGGGCAGCCGGTCGGCCGGCACCATCGCCGTGTACCCCAGCACGTCCATCCCCGCGGCCAGCGCGGCCTGGACACCCAGCGGACTGTCCTCGACGACCACGCACCGGCCGGGCGCCACGCCCATCTGGTCCGCGGCGTGCAGGAACAGATCGGGGGCGGGCTTCCCCTTCCCCACGTCCTCCGAGCTGAAGATCCACTCCTCCTCGAACCATTCGTCGAGCCGCGCCGCCCGGTGCCCGACCCTGATCCGCTCGTGGCTCCCGGAGGACGCGAGACAGTACGCGGTCCCGCTCTCGACCAGAGCCGCCAGCACCCCCTCGACCCCGGGCACGGGCTTGAGCTCCCGCTCGAAGGCGGCGAACGTACGGGCGTGCAGCGTGCTGTCGAAGTCCGCCGGCAGCGCCTGCCCGGTCCGCTCCCGCACGAGGTCGTGGACCCGGTGGACCGCGGCCCCCATGTAGTCGCGGAGCGACTCCTCGTACGAGGTCGGGTGCCCCAGCTCGGTCAGGTACCCGGCGAGGATGCTGTTGGCGAGCGGCTCACTGTCCACCAGCACGCCGTCGTTGTCGAAGATGACGAGGTCGTAGCCCATGCGACAACCCTACGAGCCGTCAGTGCCAATCCATCCGGACCCCATGCCGGGCATCCGCAGGACATCCAAAAGATCCGTGGATCCTCCAGGTGGCGCAACGGGCCGACCCGCCATCCGTCCGGGCCGCGGGTTCGGCCCCTAAACGCAGAAAAGCCCCGCACCGAACCCAAAAGGGCTGGTGCGGGGCTTTCCCACAATGATTGTTCGGCGGCGTCCTACTCTCCCACAGGGTCCCCCCTGCAGTACCATCGGC
>NZ_JANAVF010000023.1 GCF_024213195.1 Streptomyces sp. TBY4
ACCACAAGACCCGCCAGCCCGTCACACGATCACTGGTCGCCTACGACCACTGATCATTCGGAATGACTCATCTAGGGTGCGGCCATGCTGCATCTACGGATGATCATTCCGGCCGACCGGACCGACGCCGTGGTCCGGATCATCGAGGGGACGGTCGGCACCACCCATCTGGCGGTGCTGCCCGGAGCCGCCCGCATCCCCGAGGGCGACATCGTGCTGTGCGACGTCGCGCGCGAGGCGGGCGACGAGCTCCTGCACGAGCTCCGGGGGCTCGGCATCGACAAGGACGGGTCGATCGCCGTCGAGAACATCGACCTGTCCCTCTCGGACCGCGCCGACCGCGCCGAGGAGGAGGCCCCGGGCGAGGCCGCCGACGCCGTGCTGTGGGAGCAGCTGAGCGAGGCGACCCACGAGGAGTCCACCCTCACCATCACCTACAGCGCCTTCATGATCGTCGCGACGATGATCGCGGCCTGCGGCGTGGTCCTCGACAACGCCATCCTCATCGTCGGCGCGATGGCGGTCGGCCCGGAGTTCGGCCCGCTCGCCGGCGTCTGCACCGCCGTGGTGCAGCGCGCCCCCAAGCTGGCCGCCCGCTCGCTGATCGCCCTGCTGGTGGGTTTCGCCGCCGCGATGGCCGCGACCACCGTCTTCAGCCTGGTCATGGACGCGCTCGGGCTGTTCCAGCCGGGAATGCTGGACAAGCCCCGCCCCAACACCAGCTTCATCTGGCAGCCGGACCTGTTCTCGTTCGTGGTCGCCGTGCTCGCCGGCATCGCCGGCGTGCTCTCCCTGACCTCGGCGAAGTCCGGCGCCCTGGTCGGCGTCGCGATCTCGGTGACCACCGTCCCGGCCGCCGCCAACGCGGCCGTGGCCCTCAGCTACGGCGAGTTCGGCCAGATGTGGGGCTCGATGGAACAGCTCCTGCTGAACCTCTTCGGCATCATGCTGGCCGGCGTCCTGACCCTGCTCGGCCAGAAGGCCCTGTGGCGCACCCAGCGCGGCCACTGGCGGCGTACGGCGCCCAAGGCCTGAGCCCGCACGACGACGACGGCCCCGCGCTACGGAGCTTCGTAGCGCGGGGCCGCTGTCATGACCTGCGGGCGGGCCCTAGCCGAGCGCCGACTTCACCACGTCCGCGAGGCGCCCCGCGACGGCGCGGGCCTGCTCGATGTCGGCGGCCTCCACCATCACCCGTACGAGGGGCTCCGTGCCCGACGAACGGAGCAGTACGCGTCCGGTCGTGCCGAGCTCCCGCTCCGCCTCGGCGACGGCCGCGGCCAGCTCGCCCGAGGTGGTGACCCGCGACTTGTCCACGTCGGGGACGTTGACCAGGACCTGCGGGAGCCGCGTCATGACCCCGGTCAGCTCGGCCAGCGGCTTGCCGGTGGCCGCGATGCGGGCCGCCAGCATGAGACCGGTCAGGGTGCCATCGCCGGTGGTGGCGTGGTCGAGGATGATCACGTGGCCGGACTGCTCGCCGCCCAGCGCGTACCCGTGCTGCTTCATCGACTCCAGGACGTACCGGTCGCCGACGCCCGTCTGCACGACGTTGATGCCCTCGGACTCCATGGCCAGCTTGAAGCCCAGGTTCGACATCACGGTGGCGACGACGGTGTCCTCGCGCAGGTGCCCGGCCTCGCGCATCGCCAGCGCGAGCACGGCGAGGATCTGGTCCCCGTCGACCTCCTCGCCGTTCGCGTCCACGGCGAGGCAGCGGTCGGCGTCCCCGTCGTGCGCGATGCCGAGGTCGGCCCCGTGCGCGACGACGGCCTGCTTCAGCAGACCGAGGTGGGTGGAGCCGCAGCCGTCGTTGATGTTCAGGCCGTCGGGCTCGGCACCGATCGTGACGATCTCCGCGCCGGCCCGGGTGAAGGCCTCGGGCGAGACGTAGGCGGCCGCGCCGTGCGCCTCGTCCAGGACGACCTTGAGCCCGTCGAGACGGTTGGGCAGGACACCCATGAGGTGGGCGACGTACTTGTCGAAGCCCTCGGTGTAGTCGGAGACCCGGCCCACGCCTGCGCCCGTCGGGCGGTCCCAGGGAGCACCGGTGCGGTGGTCCTCGTAGACCGTCTCGATCCGGTCCTCCAGCTCGTCGGCGAGCTTGTGACCGCCGCGCGCGAAGAACTTGATGCCGTTGTCGGGCATGGCGTTGTGGCTGGCCGAGAGCATGACACCGAGGTCGGCGCCCAGCGCACCGGTGAGATACGCCACCGCCGGGGTGGGCAGCACACCGACGCGCAGGACGTCCACGCCCGCGCTCGCGAGGCCCGCGACGACTGCGGCCTCCAGGAACTCGCCCGAGGCCCGGGGGTCCCGGCCGACCACCGCGGTGGCCCGGTGGCCCGCGAAGGTTCCCGCCTCGGCCAGTACGTGCGCGGCCGCCACGGAGAGACCGAGCGCGAGCTCGGCCGTCAGATCCGCGTTGGCGACGCCCCGTACACCGTCCGTCCCGAAGAGTCGTCCCACTGTTGTCCTCCCGAGTTCACACTTCGCTGTGAGCAGTTGTGCCAATTATTTGCCGCTTTTGGCGGTAAACGAACCGCCCCGGCAGCACACAGAGTGCTGCCGGGGCGGAATCGTGCTGAACAGCGGGCGTGATTAACGCTTGCTGTACTGCGGAGCCTTGCGGGCCTTCTTGAGACCGGCCTTCTTGCGCTCGACCGCACGGTCGTCGCGGGAGAGGAAGCCGGCCTTCTTCAGCGCCGGGCGGTTGTTGTCCACGTCCGCCTCGTTCAGCGCACGGGCCACGCCGAGGCGCAGGGCGCCGGCCTGGCCGGACACGCCGCCACCCGAGATGCGGGCGATGACGTCGTAGCGGCCGTCGAGCTCGAGGAGCTTGAAGGGCTCGTTGACTTCCTGCTGGTGCACCTTGTTGGGGAAGTAGTCCTCAAGGGTGCGACCGTTGATCTTCCACTTGCCGGTGCCCGGAACGATCCGGACGCGGGCAATGGCGTTCTTGCGACGGCCCAGGCCGGCGGCCGGCTGGGGGTCACCGAAGCGACCGGCAAGGGACTCGGAGGTGTAGTCGCCCTCGGCGACGACCTCAGACTCGCTGGTGTACTCCTCGACGTTGCCCTCGAACTCTTCGACGACAGTCTCGGCGGTGGTCTCGGCCACGATGCTCCTCAGAAGTTTCTTGTCTTAGGGGGTGTGGTGGCCGGAACTACTGCGCGACCTGGGTGATCTCGAACGGCACCGGCTGCTGAGCAGCGTGGGGGTGCACATCGCCCGAGTAGACCTTCAGCTTCGAGAGAATCTGACGGCCCAGGGTGTTCTTGGGGATCATGCCCTTGATGGCCTTCTCGACGGCCTTCTCCGGGTTGTTCGCCAGGAGGTCGTCGTAGCGGACCGAACGCAGACCACCCGGGAAGCCGGAGTGGCGGTACGCCATCTTCTGGGTCGCCTTGTTGCCGGACAGGTGAACCTTGTCGGCGTTGATGATGATGACGAAGTCGCCCATGTCCATGTGGGGGGCGTAGGTCGGCTTGTGCTTACCCCGCAGGAGGGTAGCGGCCTGGGTCGCCAGACGGCCGAGGACGACGTCCTGGGCGTCAATGACGTGCCACTGGCGCGAGATGTCGCCGGGCTTGGGGCTGAACGTACGCACGCGTATGCCTTCGCTTCTTCAGTGGTGGGTCATCCCATAGGGCGCTAGCCCCGCGGGAAGGGTCCTGACAGGGTCACCACGGACGATCACGACAGCCCTCGTTCGCGACAGGGACCAAGCCCGTGCGAACTGTTTGAACTGCTGGTCATCGGTCCGGTGGACCGGCGCAAGGCCCTTTCACGTGAGAATGAGAAAGCCAATACGCATAACAAACCAGCAGAGTACCCAGATGGACCCGTACGGGTCAAAACGCGGTCCGCGAAGCCGTTTGAGCTGGCGTCGCGGCGCACTCCGGTTCGGTCCTGGGTGGGGACCCCGCAGTTGTTACGGGATCCAGAGTAACCCGGATCGGGCGCAGTGCTCGACGCGCCAGCAGTCCGGCGAGCATGCACAGGGTCACCATGTCCCGGAATGCCCGCCTCTTGGCCACGAACTCCGAGGGCCACGGGATGCCCGCCGTCTGGGGCACCAGGGCCACCCAGAACCAGGGCGAGCGCGGCATCGAGCCCGCCCGCACCCCCGAGGCCAGCAGCAGCGGGAGCACCACGATCAGGTAGTGGTCGAAGGAGGGCCGCGACACCAGGAATGCGGCGAGCATCACCATGCAGGCCGTCTCCACCAGCCTCAGCTCACCCTCGTCGCCGTCCACCGCCACGGGCCGGCGCCACCGCCGCCAGGCCGCCCACAGCCCGCACCCGGCCCCCGCGAAGGCCAGCAGCACCGCCAGCGGCGCGGGCACCCCCAGCCGCGGCAGCGCCGCGATCGGCGAGGCGTCCCAGGGCAGCGCGTAGGAATCCTGGCCCTGCAGCAGGAAGGGCAGGGTCTTGGTGAAGAACAGCGTCGGGTGCGGCATCATCAGCGCGCCCGCCAGCGACAGCGCCACCGGGACGCCCGCCGCCAGGGCCAGCCCCCGCCACTGCCGGGCCAGGAGGAAGAGCAGCCCGACCGGAACCAGCATCGGCTTGCACGCGATGGCCAGGCCCACCACCAGCCCGGCGGCGGCCCAGTGCTTGCGGTGCGCCAGCAGCAGCGCCACGGGCAGGGCGGCGGCCGAGATGGCCGTCCAGTTCCCGATCAGCACGAGGTTGATGTACGGCTTGTAGGCGAGGGCGAACAGTCCGAAACCGCCGACCGCGAACCGCGAGCGCACCGGTACCGAGAACAGCCGCAGCGAGGCCCACCAGCCGAGGCCGACGAGCCCGGTCATCCCCAGCGGCAGCACGCAGCGCAGCAGCGGCGCCGGCAGCAGGGCCTCGGGGATCGCCATGATCACGGCGCTGGGCAGGTAGAGGAACCGCTTGTCCTCGTACGGGGAGACCCCGGCGAGCAGGGCGTCGGCGGCCTTGACCACGAAGGCGTTGTCCGAGCCCCAGTTCACCCGCAGGCTCGCCGAGACCGCCACCGACAGCAGGATCACCAGGCCCACGAACCGCCAGGACCGGGGCGCCGGCCGCAGCAGCCAGGCCACCCCCCGGTCCCAGGAGGACGGGCTGTCCCACTTCATGACCCAGACACTCGGCCGCAGCCCCACAACTAAGTCCCCTCGACCCAGGCCGGGGGCGGTCTCCCCCTAGCGCTTCCGCTCGACCCTACGTTCGTCCCAGACGGGCTCCGTAGTCTCCCGCACAACACCGTCTGAACCGAAGACCAGGTAACGGTCAAATGTGCGGGCGAACCACCGGTCGTGCGTGACGCACAACACAGTGCCCTCGTACGCCTCCAGCCCGTCCTGCAGCGCTTCCGCCGACTCCAGGTCGAGGTTGTCCGTGGGCTCGTCGAGCAGCAGCGCCGTCGTTCCCGCCAGCTCCAGCAGCAGGATCTGGAAACGTGCCTGCTGGCCGCCCGAGAGCTTCTCGAAGGGCTGCTCGGCCTGCCGCTCCAGCTCGTACCGGCGCAGGGCGCCCATCGCCTGGCCGAGCGGCTTCGCGGCCTCCGTCCACAGGATGTCGACGAGGGTGCGGCCGAAGAGCTCCGGGTGCGCGTGCGTCTGCGCGAAGTGGCCGGGCACCACGCGGGCGCCGAGCTTCCACGTCCCCGTGTGCTTGACGTCCTCCCCTGCCATCAGCCGCAGGAAGTGGGACTTGCCCGAGCCGTTCGAGCCGAGGACCGCGACCCGCTCCCCGTAGAAGACCTCCAGCGAGAAGGGCTTCATCAGCCCCGTCAGCTCCAGGTTCTCGACGGTGAGCGCGCGCACGCCCGTACGGCCGCCCTTCAGGCGCATCTTGATGTCCTGCTCGCGCGGCGGCTCCGGCGGCGGGCCGGCGTCCTCGAACCGCTTGAAGCGGGTCTGCATCGCGTGGTACCGGGAGGCCATGTCGGGGCTGCTCGCGGCCTGGCCGCGCAGTCGCAGCACCAGGGCCTTCAGCCGGGCGTGCTCCTCGTCCCAGCGCCGCTTGAGCTCCTCGAAGCGTGCGAAGCGCTCCTTGCGGGCGGCGTGGAAGGTGCCGAAGCCCTCGCCGTGCACCCAGACGTCGGAGCCGTTCGGGCTCGCCTCCAGGCTGATGATCTTCTCGGCGGCCTGGGTCAGCAGCTCCCGGTCGTGGCTGACGAAGAGCACCGTCTTGCGCGTGGCCGCCAGCTGCTCCTCCAGCCACCGCTTGCCCGGGACGTCCAGGTAGTTGTCCGGCTCGTCGAGCAGCAGCACCTCGTCCGGCCCGCGCAGCAGCGCCTCCAGTACGAGCCGCTTCTGCTCACCGCCCGAGAGCGTGCGGACCTCGCGGAACTGCGCCGAGTCGTACGGGATCGCCAGCGCGGCCATCGTGCAGACGTCCCACAGCGTCTCCGCCTCGTAGCCCTGCACGTCGGCCCAGTCGCTGAGCGCCTGCGCGTAACTCATCTGGGCGGCTTCGTCGTCCACCGTCAGGATCAGCTGCTCGGCCCGGTCCACCGCCTTGGCGGCCTCCCGGATCTGCGGCTGGGCCACCGAGACCAGCAGGTCCCGTACGGTCGTCTCGTCCCGGACCGAGCCCACGAACTGCGACATCACACCGAGCCCGCCGCTGACGGTGACGCCGCCGCCGTGCGGCTTGAGCTCGCCGGCGATCATCTTCAGCAACGTGGTCTTGCCGGCCCCGTTCGCCCCGACCAGGGCGACGACCGACCCCTCCCCCACCCGGAAGGAGACGTCGGGGAGCAGGACCCGCCCGTCGGGAAGGTAGTACTCCAGGTGGCTGGCTTCGAGATGTCCCATGCGGGGCATTGTCCAGGTCCGGCGCCGATCCGCCCAAACGGATTAGCCCCGGCTCAGCAGCAGCCGGCTCCGGGGAGGGTCCGCATGTTGCGCGCTTCCTTGCTCCGCGCGGCCAGCAGCTCGTCGGCCGGGTAGCCGACCTCCTCCAGGGTCAGCCCGTGCGGCTTGACCACGTGCACCGAGGAGTCCCGTACGGCCGCGGCCAGCACCTTGCCGGGCCAGTCGGTGGTCCGGTGGCCGTCGCCGACGTGGAGCAGGGCCCCGACCAGCGAGCGGACCATGTTGTGGCAGAAGGCGTCGGCGCGCACGGTCGCGGTGATGATCCCCTCCGCGTCCCGCTCCCAGCTGAGCTGCTGGAGGGTGCGGATGGTCGTGGCCCCCTCGCGCTTCTTGCAGTACGCGGCGAAGTCGTGCTCCCCGACCAGACTGGCGGCGGCCTCGTTCATGGCGTCCACGTCGAGCGGCCACTGGTACCAGAGCACGTGCCCGCGGCGCAGCGGGTCCACGCCGGCCTGGTGGTCGCCCACGCGGTAGGCGTAGCGGCGCCAGATCGCGGAGAACCGCGCGTTGAAGCCGGCGGGTGCCTCGGCGGCCTTCCACACCCGGACGTCGTGCGGCAGCCGTCCGGCGAGGCGGCGCAGCAGCTTGTCCTGGTGCTCGGCCCACACCTCATCGCGTACGTCGAACTGCGCGACCTGCCCGCGCGCGTGCACGCCGGCATCGGTCCGGCCGGCGACGGTCAGCTCCACCGGGTCGGGCAGCCGCATCACGGTCTGCAGCGCCGACTCCAGCTCCCCCTGGACGGTCCGCAGCACCCGCTGCTTCGCCCAGCCGGAGAAGTCCTTGCCGTCGTAACTCAGGTCCAGCCTGACCCGGACGTGCCCGGGCTCCACCTCGTCACTCACGTGACAGATCCTCTCACCCGCGTCTTCGGCGGGAACGCAGAACGGGCCCGCCCCGGAAGGGGGCGGGCCCGTTCAGAGCCGTTCAGCTTGATCCCGAAGCGGGATCAGGCCTCCTTGGTCTCCTCGGCGGCGGGAGCCTCGGCGGCCTCCGCCTCCTTCACGGCGCGCTTGGTGGCGGCCTCGGCCTCACCAGTGGCCTGCTGGGCGACCGTAAGGGCCTCGACCAGCTCGATCACGGCCATCGGGGCGTTGTCGCCACGACGGTTGCCGATCTTGGTGATGCGCGTGTAACCACCGGGGCGGTTCTCGTAGCGCGGGGCGATCTCGGTGAACAGCGTGTGCACGATGCTCTTGTCCGTGATCGTCTGCAGCACCAGGCGACGGTTGTGGATGTCGCCCTTCTTGGCCTTGGTCACCAGACGCTCGGCGTAGGGACGCAGGCGACGGGCCTTGGCCTCGGTGGTGGTGATGCGGCCGTGCTCGAAGAGCGACTTCGCGAGGTTCG
This sequence comes from Streptomyces sp. TBY4, assembly GCF_024213195.1. Taxonomy (GTDB): domain Bacteria; phylum Actinomycetota; class Actinomycetes; order Streptomycetales; family Streptomycetaceae; genus Streptomyces. Next base: position 8,211 of record NZ_JANAVF010000023.1, read on the forward strand.
CGAGGAGGTGCTTCTCGTGCGCGGCGCTGCCGCCCAGACGGGCACCCTTTGCGGGACGCGGCATGGTCTTACTCCTTCATATCTGCACCGGCCGTGTCAGGTACCGGTGTCAGTTCCCCCGGGGCGGATGCCGCGGGAAAGTTCAAATCAAGCCCGGCCGGCGTTTGAGGCCAAAGACCTCAGCCGCCGGCGACGGGATGAATCAGTACTGCTCGGTCTCGACGAAACCCGCGTCCGCGTCGTCGTCGGCGCCAAACGCGTCGGCGGCGGCGGTCGGGTCGAATCCGGGCGGGCTGTCCTTGAGGGCCAGGCCCATGCCGGCCAGCTTCGCCTTGACCTCGTCGATCGACTTCGCACCGAAGTTGCGGATGTCGAGCAGGTCGGCCTCGGAGCGGGCGACGAGCTCACCCACGGAGTGGATGCCCTCGCGCTTGAGGCAGTTGTACGACCGAACGGTGAGCTCGAGCTCCTCGATCGGCAGCGCCAGGTCGGCGGCCAGGGCCGCGTCCGTCGGCGAGGGGCCCATGTCGATGCCCTCGGCGTCGATGTTGAGCTCGCGGGCCAGACCGAACAGCTCGACCAGGGTCTTACCGGCGGACGCCATGGCGTCGCGCGGGCGCATGGCCTGCTTGGTCTCGACGTCGACGATCAGCTTGTCGAAGTCGGTGCGCTGCTCGACTCGGGTCGCCTCGACCTTGTAGGTGACCTTGAGGACCGGGCTGTAGATGGAGTCGACCGGGATGCGGCCGATCTCCTGGCCCAGCTGCTTGTTCTGGACGGCGGAGACGTAGCCGCGACCGCGCTCGACGGTCAGCTCCATCTCCAGCTTGCCCTTGCCGTTGAGCGTGGCGAGGACCAGGTCCGGGTTGTGCACCTCGACACCGGCCGGGGGCGCGATGTCGGCAGCGGTGACCAGGCCGGGACCCTGCTTGCGCAGGTACATCACGACCGGCTCGTCGTGCTCCGAGGAGACGACCAGCTGCTTGATGTTGAGGATGATGTCGGTGACGTCTTCCTTGACACCCGGCACGGTGGTGAACTCGTGCAGGACGCCGTCCACGCGGATGCTGGTGACAGCGGCACCCGGGATCGAGGACAGGAGCGTGCGGCGGAGCGAGTTGCCGAGGGTGTAGCCGAAGCCCGGCTCCAGCGGCTCGATCACGAACCGCGAGCGGTACTCGTCTACGACCTCTTCGGTCAGCGAGGGACGCTGAGCGATAAGCATGTGGATTCCTTCATTCGTGGACGCCCACTATTTGACGCCCGACGGGTGCGGTCCGAAGACCGCGGACTACAAGGGTACGGGCGGTACGTCCCCCGCGAGGGGTTCGTACCGCCCGAACACTCAAAGACGCACAAGTGCGCCCGCTGCGTCAGACGCGGCGGCGCTTCGGCGGACGGCAGCCGTTGTGCGGGGTGGGGGTGACGTCCTGGATCGAGCCGACCTCCAGGCCAGTGGCCTGCAGGGAGCGGATCGCGGTCTCACGGCCGGAGCCGGGACCCTTGACGAAGACGTCGACCTTGCGCATGCCGTGCTCCTGCGCGCGACGGGCGGCCGACTCGGCGGCCATCTGCGCGGCGAAGGGGGTGGACTTGCGCGAGCCCTTGAAGCCGACGTGGCCGGCGGAGGCCCAGGAGATCACGTTGCCCGAGGGGTCGGTGATCGAAACGATGGTGTTGTTGAACGTGCTCTTGATGTGGGCGTGCCCGTGAGCGACGTTCTTCTTTTCCTTGCGGCGCACCTTCTTGGCAGCGCCCTGACGACCCTTGGGGGGCATCTAAATCTCCTACGGGAGGTGGTCGGTCCTACAGCGCAAGACCGCTGAACAGGACTACTTCTTGCCCGGCTTCTTCTTACCGGCGATCGCGCGACGCGGACCCTTGCGGGTACGGGCGTTCGTGCTGGTGCGCTGACCGTGCACGGGCAGGCCACGACGGTGGCGAACACCCTGGTAGCACTGGATCTCGACCTTGCGGCGGATGTCGGCCTGGATCTCGCGGCGGAGGTCACCCTCGGTGCGGAGGTTGGCGTCCACGTACTCGCGGATCTTGACCAGGTCCTCTTCGGCCAGGTCACGAACGCGGGTGTTCGGGTTCACACCGGTGGCCGCAAGGATTTCCTTGGACCGGGTGCGACCGACACCGAAGACGTAGGTGAGTGCGATCTCCACACGCTTTTCGCGCGGGATGTCAACACCGGAAACGCGTGCCATTCAATGGCTCCTGTGTGTTCGGGGGTCTTCAGCAGAACCGAACCCCGGCCGCCGACCACACCTGATGGGTGGTGGTACGTCCGGGTCCCCGGCCCCCGCCGGAGGTGCCGCCGGCCCTGGTCGGGGCTAGGCGGGTTCTGCGTATGTACGTTTTCTTACGTCGCGCGAAGAACTGCGTAGTGCAGGTCGGTCGGCGTGCGTCAGCCCTGGCGCTGCTTGTGGCGCAGGTTGTCGCAGATGACCATGACCCGGCCGTGACGGCGGATCACCTTGCACTTGTCGCAGATCTTCTTGACGCTCGGCTTGACCTTCATGTTGGTGAGGTTCTCCGGGTCAGTGCCACCACCCGCGCGTCGGGACAGGATGTCCGGACGGGAGTGAAGACAAGATCTACTTGTATCGGTAGACGATCCGGCCACGCGTCAGGTCGTACGGAGAGAGCTCCACGACGACCCGGTCATCAGGGAGGATGCGGATGTAGTGCATGCGCATCTTGCCGCTGATGTGCGCGAGGACCTTGTGACCGTTCTGGAGTTCCACCTTGAACATCGCGTTCGGGAGGGACTCGATCACGGTGCCCTCGATTTCGATGGCACCTTGCTTCTTGGCCACGCTTCGCCTTTCGAATCGGCTACCTTGATCAGCTCCCTGCCTTCGCATGAGGACATGCGGGTGCAAAGGAGCCGACGAGTCAGTCTACGTCAGGGCCCACTGAAAGACGAATCCGGAAAGTGTGCCCTACAGGATAGATCATCAATCCTGCCCATACCGGTCGGCCCAGCCGGGCCGACCCCGGCTCAGCCCAGCGGGTCCGGCGCCGTCGTGACGCCGTACTCCGCCAGCTTCGCCTTGCCGCAGTCCGGGGAGGTCAGGACGATCGGTCCCTCCTCGGTCAGGGCGATGGAGTGCTCCCAGTGCGAGGACCAGGTGCCGTCCGTGGTGATGACCGTCCAGTCGTCCGCCAGGACCTCCGTCTGGGCGGTGCCCAGGGAGACCATCGGCTCGATCGCCAGGCACAGGCCCGGGACGAGCTTGATGCCCTTGCCCCGCTTGCGCGAGACGTAGTTCAGCAGGTGCGGGTCCATGTGCATCTCGGAACCGATGCCGTGGCCGCCGTAGTCCTCGATGATCCCGAACTTGCCGAGGCTGTGCTCGCCCGTGGTCGGACGCGGCTGCCGCTTGATGTAGGTCTCGATCGCCTTCGAGATGTCCACGAGGCGGTTGCCGAGCTTCATGGCGGCGATCCCGGCCCACATGGACTCTTCGGTCACCCGGGAGAGCTCCACGAGCTCAGGGGCGTGTCCAGAGCCCACGAAGGCGGTGTACGCGGCGTCGCCGTGCCAGCCGTCGACGATCGCGCCGGCGTCGATCGAGATGATGTCGCCGTCCTTGAGGACCGTCTTGTCGTCGGGGATGCCGTGGACCACGACCTCGTTGACCGAGGTGCAGATGGTCGCGGGGAAGCCGCCGTAGCCGAGGAAGTTCGACTTGGCACCGGCGTCCGCGATGACCTTGCGGGCCACCATGTCCAGATCCCGCGTCGTGGCGCCCGGCACGGCCGCCTCACGGGTCGCCGCGTGGATCGCAGCGACGACCAGTCCCGCCTCACGCATCTTCGCGATCTGCTCGGGGGTCTTGATCTGGACCATGACGTACCTGCCACCTTCGGATTCGGGTCTTTCAACAGTACGGCCGCGGCGTCCTGGGGACACCGCGGCCGGGCTGCACTGCAGAGGAACTGGTTCGCTACTTCTTCAGGGCGTCCATCGCGCGCTGCGTGACGTCCTTGACCTCACCCAGAGCGGGGATCGTCGACACGAGGCCCTGGGCCTTGTAGTAGTCGATGATCGGCTCGGTCTGGGTGTGGTAGACCTCCAGCCGGTTGCGCACGGCGTCCTCGGTCTGGTCCTCGCGCACGTACAGCTCGCCGCCGTCGATGTCGCAGATGCCCTCGACCTTCGACGGGCGGTAGGCCACGTGGAAGATGTGCGAGCTGTCCTTGCGGCAGGTGCGGCGGCCGGCGAGGCGCTTGACGACCTCGTCCTCCTCGACCTCCAGGTCGAGGACGGCGTCGAGGTTCATGCCCGCGGTCTTCAGCATCTCGTCCAGGGCTTCCGCCTGGGAGACGTTGCGCGGGAAACCGTCGAGCAGGAAGCCGCCGGCGGCGTCCGCCTGCTCCATGCGGTCCTTGGCCATGCCGATGGTGATCTCGTCCGGGACGAGGTCACCCGCGTCCATGAACGCCTTCGCACGCCGGCCGAGCTCGGTTCCCTGGCTGATGTTGGCCCGGAACAGGTCGCCCGTGGAGATGTGCGGGATCGACAAGGTTTCGGCAAGCACAGTCGCCTGCGTTCCCTTGCCCGCACCCGGCGGGCCGACGAGGACGATTCGCATCAGCGGAGGAACCCTTCGTAATTACGCTGCTGGAGCTGGCTCTCGATCTGCTTCACGGTTTCCAGACCCACACCCACGATGATCAGGATGCTCGTCCCGCCGAACGGGAAGTTCTGGTTCGCTCCGAAGCCGGCCAACGCCATCGTCGGCACAAGAGCGATCAGACCCAGGTACAGCGACCCCGGCCAGGTGATCCGGTTGAGTACGTAGCTGAGGTACTCGGCGGTAGGCCGACCGGCGCGGATGCCCGGAATGAACCCACCATACTTCTTCATGTTGTCTGCAACTTCCTCGGGGTTGAACGAGATCGCCACGTAGAAGAACGCGAAGAAGACGATCAGGAGGAAGTACACCGCGATGTAGTACGGGTGGTCGCCCTTGACGAAGTGCTTCTGGATCCAGGTGGCCCAGCCCGCGGTGGAACCGCTGAACTGCACGACCAGCGCCGGGATGTAGAGCAGCGACGAGGCGAAGATGACGGGGATGATGCCCGCCTGGTTCACCTTGAGCGGGATGTAGGTCGAGGTACCGCCGTAGGCACGCCGGCCGATCATGCGCTTCGCGTACTGGACCGGAATCCGCCGCTGCGCCTGCTCGACGAAGACCACCAGGCCCACCATCGCGAGGCCGACCAGCATGACGACGCCGAACTCGACCCAGCCGTCCGCGATCTTGCCCTGCTCCTTGATGGCCCACAGGGAGCCGACGAAGCCTGCGGCGATCGAGATGAACATCAGGATCGACATGCCGTTGCCGATGCCCCGGTCGGTGATGAGCTCACCGAGCCACATGACGAGGCAGGTACCGGCGGTCATGGTGACCACCATGACGACGGTCGTGAAGATCGAACGGTCGGGGACGATCTGGTCCTTGACCATGCAGCCCTGGAAGAGGGCGCCGCTGCGGGCGGTGGCGACGAGGCCGGTGCCCTGCAGGATCGCGAGCGCGACCGTCAGATAGCGCGTGTACTGAGTGATCTTCGCCGTGCCGGACTGTCCCTCTTTTTTGAGGTTCTCCAGCTTCGGGATGACCACGGTCAGCAGCTGCAGGATGATGCTCGCCGTGATGTACGGCATGATGCCGAGCGCAAAGATCGTGATCTGGAGCAGCGCGCCACCGCTGAACATGTTGACCAGACCGAAGAGGCTGTTGTTGCCTGCCCCCATCTGGTCCACACAGATCTGAACGTTCTTGTAGCTCACACCGGGTACCGGGATGTGCGATCCGAGTCGGTACAGCACGATCATGGCGAGCGTGAAAAGCAGCTTCTTGCGCAGGTCGGGCGTCTTGAACGCCCGGGCGAACGCGGTGAGCACGGTGCCTCCTGCGACCCCCGCGCTACTGCGTCAGAGGTGACGGTCTGAGGGATCGACGAATGTGTACAAGCAAAGGTGCAGGCCACCTTACCGGCGTCTGCACCTCCCATGGAACGACCAACCGGGGATGCCCCATATGTGAGGCATCCCCGGTCGGGTTTCTAGCTATTTGTCACTGAGTTCGTCTTAGACGAGCTCGGTCACAGAGCCACCAGCGGCGGCAATCTTCTCCTTGGCGGAGCCGGAGACGGCGTCAACCGAAACCTGCAGCGCCACGGAGATCTCGCCCTGGCCCAGGACCTTGACGAGGCTGTTCTTGCGAACCGCGCCCTTGGCGACCAGGTCGGCCACCGTGACTTCTCCACCCTCGGGGTAGAGAGCGCCGAGCTTGTCCAGGTTCACGACCTGGAACTCGGTGCGGAACGGGTTCTTGAAGCCCTTGAGCTTCGGCAGACGCATGTGGAGGGGCATCTGCCCACCCTCGAAGCGCTGCGGGATCTGGTAACGGGCCTTCTGGCCCTTCGTACCACGACCGGCCGTCTTACCCTTCGACGCCTCACCACGACCGACACGGGTCTTCGCGGTCTTGGCACCGGGGGCGGGACGGAGGTTGTGGGCCTTCAGCGGGCTGTTCTCAGCCATGATTAGTCAACCTCCTCAACCGTCACGAGGTGGCGGACGGTGTGAACCATTCCGCGGAACTCGGGGCGGTCCTCCTTGACGACGACGTCGTTCAGGCGCTTGAGCCCGAGCGAACGCAGCGTGTCGCGGTGGTTCTGCTTGCTACCGATGTACGACTTGACCTGCGTGACCTTGAGACGAGCCATTACGCACCCGCCCCAGCACGCGCACGGAGCAGAGCCGCGGGAGCGACGTCCTCGAGGGGCAGACCACGGCGAGCCGCGATCTCCTCGGGACGCTGCAGGCCCTTGAGGGCCGCCACGGTCGCGTGCACGATGTTGATCGCGTTGGAAGAGCCGAGCGACTTCGACAGGATGTCGTGAACGCCGGCGCACTCCAGAACGGCGCGCACCGGGCCACCGGCGATAACACCGGTACCAGGGGCGGCCGGCTTCAGCAGCACGACGCCCGCGGCGCGCTCGCCCGTGATCGGGTGAGGAATGGTGCCCTGGATGCGCGGAACCTTGAAGAAGGACTTCTTGGCTTCCTCGACACCCTTGGCGATGGCCGCGGGAACTTCCTTGGCCTTGCCGTAACCGACACCTACAGTGCCGTCACCGTCGCCCACCACGACCAGCGCGGTGAAGCTGAAGCGGCGACCACCCTTGACAACCTTGGCGACGCGGTTGATCGCGACAACGCGCTCAACGTAAGCGGTCTTCTCGGCGGCAGGGCCACCGTCGCGACCCTTCCGGTCCCGCCGCTCGCCGCCACCGGCACCGCTTCCGCGGCGCTGGGGTCCAGCCATTGGATTACCTCTCTCTGTTACGTCCGTGAGTCCCGGAACCGGGGCTTAGAACTTCAGCCCGGCTTCGCGGGCGGCGTCAGCCAGAGCGGCAATGCGCCCGGCGTATCGGTTGCCACCGCGGTCGAACACGACGGTCTCGACACCCGCAGCCTTGGCACGCTCGGCGACGAGTGCGCCGACGGCCTGGGCCTGCGAGCTCTTGTCGCCTTCGCCACCGCGGATCGAAGCGTCCAGGGTCGACGCCGACGCCAGGGTGTGACCCTGGAGGTCGTCGATGACCTGAGCAACGATGTTGCGGTTGGAACGCGTCACGACGAGGCGCGGACGCTCCGCCGTACCCGAGACGTTCTTGCGGATGCGGATGTGGCGGCGAGCCTTGGCGGCACGCTTGTACGCGTCGCCCTTGGCGATCTTTACACCGTATGCCATGGCTACTTACCAGCCTTTCCGACCTTGCGGCGGATGACTTCGCCGGCGTACTTGACACCCTTGGCCTTGTACGGGTCGGGCTTCCGCAGCTTGCGGATGTTGGCGGCGACCTCGCCGACCTTCTGCTTGTCGATGCCCTCGACCGAGAACTTGGTGGGCGACTCGACCTTGAAGGAGATGCCCTCGGGCGCCTCGATCAGGATCGGGTGGCTGTAACCAAGCTGGAACTCCAGGTCGGAGCCCTTCGCGGCGACGCGGTAACCGACACCGCTGATCTCGAGCGCCTTGACGTAACCCGTGGTCACGCCGGTGATCATGTTCGCCACCAGCGTGCGGGACAGGCCGTGCAGGGCCTTGTTCTGACGCTCGTCGTTGGGGCGGGTGACGTTCAGAACGCCGTCCTCACCCTTGACGATCTCGATCGGCGCCTTGACGGTGAGCGAAAGGGAACCCTTGGGGCCCTTCACAGCCACTGCCTGGCCGTCGATGGTGACGTCCACACCGGCGGGAACCTGGATGGGGAGCTTGCCGATTCGCGACATTGCTTTTCCTCCGTTCCCGACTACCAGACGTAGGCGAGGACTTCCCCACCTACGCCCTTCTTGCCTGCCTGCTGGCCGGTGAGCAGACCGTGGGACGTGGAGATGATCGCCACGCCCAGGCCGCCGAGCACCTTCGGCAGGTTGGTGGACTTTGCGTACACACGCAGACCGGGCTTCGAGATCCGCTTGATGCCCGCAATGGAGCGCTCGCGGTTCGGGCCGAACTTCAGCTCGAGGACGAGGTTCTTGCCGACCTCGGCGTCCTCGACCTTCCAGCCGGTGATGAAACCCTCCTGCTTGAGGATCTCTGCGATGTGCGACTTGATCTTGCTGTGCGGCATCACGACGGAGTCGTGGTACGCCGAGTTAGCGTTACGCAGACGCGTGAGCATGTCTGCGATCGGGTCAGTCATGGTCATGAAGTGGCCTTCGGCCTCTCTCGCCGGGGTTTCCTGTATGCGCCATCCCTCTCCCCACTCAGTGGCGGGACGGGTGCGGTGCGGGGACCTACGGCGTAGTAAGTCGTTATGGGCGGCGGACGCCCAACCACACAAGCCTAAGGCATGCGCGGCCGGGCATCCGCCGACCAGATGCTTACCGAGAGTCTCTGGTTGCTCCCAAGTCCTTGCGGACGAGAGGGAATTACCAGGAGCTCTTGGTCACGCCCGGCAGCTCGCCACGGTGAGCCATCTCACGAAGGCAGACGCGGCACAGGCCGAACTTGCGGTACACGGAGTGGGGACGACCGCAGCGCTGGCAGCGGGTGTACGCACGCACACCGAACTTGGGCTTGCGGGCAGCCTTCGCGATGAGAGCCTTCTTCGCCATCTCGCTTACGCCTCCTTGAAGGGGAAGCCGAGGTGACGAAGGAGCGCGCGGCCCTCAGCGTCGTTGGTCGCCGTGGTGACCACGGTGATGTCCATACCCCGGGTACGGTCGATCTTGTCCTGGTCGATCTCGTGGAACATGACCTGCTCCGTGAGACCGAAGGTGTAGTTGCCACGGCCGTCGAACTGCTTCGGCGACAGACCACGGAAGTCACGGATACGCGGCAGCGCGAGCGACAGCGTACGGTCCAGGAACTCCCACATGCGGTCACCACGGAGGGTGACGTGGCAGCCGATCGGCTGACCCTCGCGCAGCTTGAACTGCGCGATGGACTTGCGGGCCTTCGTGACGGCCGGCTTCTGACCGGTGATCGTCGTCAGGTCCTTGATGGCGCCGTCGATCAGCTTGGAGTCGCGGGCGGCGTCGCCCACACCCATGTTGACCACGATCTTCACGAGGCCGGGGATCTGCATGACGTTCTCGTACGAGAACTCTTCACGCAGCTTGCCCGCGATGTCCTCGCGGTACTTCGTCTTGAGACGCGGAGTGGTAGCCATCAGATGTCCTCACCCGTCCGCTTGGCAACGCGGATCTTGTTGCCCTCGTCGTCGAAGCGGAAACCGACGCGGGTAACGACCTTCTGGCCGTCCTTCTCCACAACCAGCTGAACGTTGCTGACGTGGATCGGCGCCTCGGTGATCACGATGCCACCGGTCTGCGAGCCACCAGCGGTCTGGCCGGCCTTGGTGTGCTTCTTGACCCGGTTGACACCCTCGACCAGGACGCGGTTCTCAGTAGGGATGGCCAGAATGACCTTGCCCTGCTTGCCCTTGTCCTTACCGGTGATGACCTGAACCAGGTCGCCCTTCTTGATCTTCATGCTTACAGCACCTCCGGCGCGAGCGAGATGATCTTCATGAACTTCTTCTCGCGCAGCTCACGGCCCACCGGGCCGAAGATACGGGTGCCGCGAGGGTCGCCGTCGTTCTTCAGAATGACGGCGGCGTTCTCGTCGAAGCGGATGTACGAGCCGTCCTGGCGGCGGCGTTCCTTCACGGTGCGAACGATGACCGCCTTGACGACGTCACCCTTCTTCACGTTGCCACCGGGGATCGCGTCCTTGACGGTGGCAACGATGACGTCACCGATGCCCGCGTAGCGGCGACCGGAGCCACCGAGAACACGGATGCAAAGGATCTCCTTGGCACCAGTGTTGTCGGCGACACGCAGTCGCGACTCCTGCTGGATCACGTCTATCTCCTGTTTGTCTGCCGGTTCCCGGCGGGGGCCTCACTCCGAAGAGCTACCGCCCCCACCGAGCCTGGCGGAACGAACCTGAGGGGCCCCCGGGCTTGCTGCCCGGGGCCTCAGATAATTACTTGGCCTTCTCGAGGATCTCGACGATGCGCCAGCGCTTGCTCGCCGACAGCGGACGCGTCTCCATGATGAGGACGCGGTCGCCGACGCCGGCAGCGTTCTGCTCGTCGTGCGCCTTGAGCTTGTTCGTACGGCGGATGACCTTGCCGTACAGAGCGTGCTTCACGCGGTCCTCGACAGCGACGACGACGGTCTTGTCCATCTTGTCGCTGACGACAAGACCCTCACGGGTCTTGCGGAAGCCGCGGTCAGTCGTCTCAGTCACGTTCTTCTCGCTCATCAGGCGCTCTCCACCGTCTCGATACCGAGCTCACGCTCGTGCATCAGGGTGTAGATGCGAGCGATGTCCTTACGGACGGACTTGAGCCGGCCGTTGTTCTCCAGCTGACCCGTGGCCGCCTGGAAGCGCAGCTTGAACAGCTCTTCCTTGGCCTCGCGCAGCTTGCCAACGAGCTCCTCGTTACCGAGCTCACGCAGCTCGGACGCCTTGGTTCCCGTCGCCATCACGACTCACCTGCCTCGCGCCGAACAATCCGGCACTTCATCGGAAGCTTGTGAGCAGCGCGGGTGAGCGCCTCACGAGCAATCTTCTCGTTCGGGTAGGACAGCTCGAACATGACCCGGCCCGGGTGCACGTTCGCGATCCACCACTCGGGAGAACCCTTACCGGAACCCATGCGGGTCTCGGCAGGCTTCTTCGTCAGGGGACGGTCCGGGTAGATGTTGATCCAGACCTTGCCGCCACGCTTGATGTGACGGGTCATCGCGATACGAGCCGCCTCGATCTGGCGGTTCGTCACGTAGGCGGGGGTAAGCGCCTGGATGCCGTACTCGCCGAACGAGACCTCAGTACCGCCCTTGGCCATACCGCGGCGCTTCGGGTGGTGCTGCTTGCGGTGCTTGACCCTACGAGGGATCAGCATGTCGGTCAGGCCTCCGTTCCGGTGCTCTCAGCCGGAGCGGCGGCGGGGGCGTCGGCCTTGGGGGCCTCCACACCAGCAGCCTGCTGCGGCTTGCGGCCACCACGGCCGCCGCGCTCGCCACCACGGCCACCACGGCCGGCGGGACGGTCGCCAGCGCCGGCGGCACCACGGGCCGGGCGGTTACCCGCACGGGCCGCAGCGTTCTCGGCGCGAACCTCGGCGATGTTCTTGACGTCGCCCTTGTAGATCCAGACCTTCACACCGATACGGCCGAAGGTGGTCTTGGCCTCGAAGAAGCCGTAGTCCACGTTCGCGCGGAGGGTGTGCAGCGGCACACGGCCTTCGCGGTAGAACTCGGAGCGGGACATCTCGGCGCCGCCGAGACGGCCGCCACACTGGATCTTGATGCCCTTGGCGCCGGCCTTCATCGTGCCCTGCATGCTCTTACGCATGGCGCGACGGAAGGAGACGCGGGAGGAGAGCTGCTCGGCAACGGCCTGCGCGACGAGCTGAGCGTCGACCTCGGGGTTCTTGACCTCGAGGATGTTCAGCTGGACCTGCTTGCCCGTGAGCTTCTCGAGGTCACCGCGAATGCGGTCGGCCTCGGCGCCACGGCGGCCGATGACGATGCCCGGACGAGCGGTGTGGATGTCCACACGCACGCGGTCACGGGTGCGCTCGATCTCAACCTTCGAGATGCCGGCGCGCTCCATGCCGGACGTCATCATCCTGCGGATGGCGACGTCTTCCTTGACGTAGTCCTTGTACAGCTTGTCGGCGTACCAACGCGACTTGAAGTCGGTGGTGATGCCGAGCCGGAACCCGTGCGGGTTTACCTTCTGGCCCATTACCGGGAACCTTCCTTGCTGCTGACGACCACGGTGATGTGGCTGGTCCGCTTGCGGATCCGGTAGGCACGGCCCTGGGCACGCGGACGGAACCGCTTCAGGGTCGGGCCCTCGTCCACGTACGCCTCGCTGATGACCAGCGTGGAGGCGTCGGGGTGGTTGTAGTTGTGTGCGGCGTTGGCAATGGCGCTGTCCAGCACCTTGCCGACCGGCACGCTCGCGGCCTGCGGGGCGAAACGCAGGACCGCCTGAGCCTCCGTGGCATCCATGCCACGGATAAGGTCCACCACTCGGCGGGCCTTCATGGGCGTGACGCGGATGTACCGCGCCTGGGCCCTGGCTTCCATGGTTGTCCCTTCGGTGTAAGTCATAGTCGTTTCCACCCCGCCTTTAGCGGCGCTTCGACTTCCGGTCGTCCTTGACGTGGCCGCGGAAGGTGCGAGTCGGCGAGAACTCGCCGAGCTTGTGGCCGACCATCGACTCGGTGACGAACACCGGGACGTGGATCTTGCCGTTGTGCACCGCGATGGTGTGACCCAGCATTGCCGGGACGATCATCGAGCGACGGGACCAGGTCTTGATGACGTTCTTGGTACCGGCTTCGTTCTGTACGTCCACCTTCTTGATGAGGTGTCCGTCGACGAAGGGTCCCTTCTTGAGACTGCGCGGCATCTAAACCCGCTCCTAGCGCTTCTTGTTCGTCTTGCGGCGGCGGACGATGTACTTGCTCGAAGCCTTCTTCGGCGAGCGAGTACGACCCTCCTTCTGACCCCACGGGGAGACCGGGTGACGACCACCGGAGGTCTTACCCTCACCACCACCGTGCGGGTGGTCGACCGGGTTCATCGCGACACCGCGGACGGAGGGGCGAACGCCCTTCCAGCGCATGCGGCCGGCCTTGCCCCAGTTGATGTTCGACTGCTCGGCGTTGCCGACCTCACCGACGGTGGCGCGGCAGCGGGCGTCGACGAGACGGATCTCACCGGACGGCATGCGGAGGTGGGCCATGACGCCCTCCTTCGCCAGCAGCTGCACGGAGGCACCAGCGGAGCGGGCGAACTTGGCGCCGCCACCGGGACGGAGCTCGATCGCGTGGATCGTGGTACCGACCGGGATGTTGCGGAGCGCCAGGTTGTTGCCGGGCTTGATGTCGGCCGTGGGGCCGTTCTCAATCCGGTCGCCCTGCTTCAGGTTCTTCGGCGCAATGATGTAGCGCTTCTCGCCGTCTGCGTAGTGCAGGAGCGCGATGCGCGCAGTGCGGTTGGGGTCGTACTCGATGTGCGCGACCTTGGCCGGCACGCCGTCCTTGTCGTGACGACGGAAGTCGATCACGCGGTAGGCGCGCTTGTGGCCGCCACCCTGGTGTCGAACCGTGATCCGACCGGTGTTGTTACGGCCGCCCTTGCTGTGCAGGGGGCGGACCAGCGACTTCTCCGGCGTGGACCGCGTGATCTCGACAAAGTCGGCGACGCTGGAGCCACGACGGCCCGGGGTCGTCGGCTTGTACTTGCGGATACCCATTTCTCAGTCCTCGTCCGATTCCGGACGACTAGACCTCCGTTAGGAGGCCTGGCCGCCGAAGATGTCGATTCGGTCGCCCTCAGCGAGGGTCACGATGGCGCGCTTGGTGTCAGCGCGCTTGCCGAAACCGGTCTTGGTGCGCTTGCGCTTACCCTGACGGTTGATCGTGTTGACCCCGGTGACCTTGACCCCGAAGACCGCCTCGACGGCCTGCTTGATCTGGGTCTTGTTGGAGCCGGGCGCGACGATGAACGTGTACTTGTTCTCGTCCAGCAGCGCGTAGCTCTTCTCCGAGACAACCGGCTTGATCAGCAGGTCGCGCGGGTCAGTGAAGGTCTTGCTGGTAACGGTCGCCTCAGACATCAGGCGTCGCTCCCTTCGGTCTCGTCGGCCTTGGGGCCAGACACGAAGGACTCGAAAGCGGTCTGAGTGAAGACCACGTCGTCAGAGACGATCACGTCGTACGTGTTCAGCTGGCCCGGCTCCAGGATGTGAACCTGGGGCAGGTTGCGGGCGGACAGCCACGCGGCCTCTTCGGAGCGGTCGACGACCAGGAGCAGGTTCTTGCGCTCCGAGATCTTGCCGAACAGCGTCTTGGCGGCCTTCGTGGAGGCGGCACCCTCGACCACGCCGGTGACGACGTGGATGCGGGAGTGACGCGCACGGTCCGAGAGGGCACCGCGGAGAGCGGCGGCCTTCATCTTCTTCGGGGTCCGCTGCGAGTAGTCACGCGGCTGCGGGCCGTGGACGACGCCACCGCCGACGAACTGCGGAGCGCGGGTGGAACCCTGGCGAGCGCGGCCGGTGCCCTTCTGGCGGTACGGCTTGCGGCCACCACCACGGACTTCGCCACGACGCTTGGTCTTGTGCGTGCCCTGACGGGCAGCGGCCAGCTGAGCGACGACGACCTGGTGGATCAGCGGAACGCTGGTCTTCGCGTCGAAGATCTCCGCGGGGAGCTCGACGGTACCGGCCTTGTCGCCTGCCGGCGAAAGGATGTCAATGGTGCTCATTAACTCAAGCCCCCTTAACCGCGGTACGGACCAGGACGAGGCCGCCGTTCGGACCGGGAACTGCGCCCTTGATCAGGAGCAGACCCTTCTCCGCGTCAACCGCGTGGATGGTCAGGTTCTGGGTGGTGACGCGCTCGTTGCCCATGCGACCGGCCATGCGCATGCCCTTGAAGACACGCCCAGGGGTGGCGCAGCCACCGATCGAACCGGGGGAGCGGTGCTTGCGCTGCACACCGTGACCGGCGCCGAGGCCCCGGAAGTTGTGCCGCTTCATGACACCGGCGAAGCCCTTGCCCTTGCTGTTGCCCGTGACGTCAACCTTGACGCCGGACTCGAACACGGCCGCGGTGATCTCCTGGCCGAGCGTGTACTCGCTGGCGTCAGAGGTGCGGAGCTCCACCAGGTGGCGGCGCGGGGTGACGTCGGCCTTGGCGAAGTGGCCCTTGAGGGGCTTGTTCACCTTGCGCGGGTCGATCTCGCCGAAGGCGATCTGGACCGACTCGTAGCCGTCGACATCGTTCGTACGGACCTGGGTAACGACGCAGGGTCCGGCCTTGACCACGGTCACCGGGACGACACGGTTGTTCTCGTCCCAGACCTGGGTCATGCCGAGCTTCTCGCCCAGGACGCCCTTGATCTGCTTTGCCATCTTCTCCGTGCCTCTCAGAGCTTGATCTCGATGTCAACGCCGGCCGGAAGGTCCAGGCGCATCAGCGAGTCAACGGTCTTGGGCGTCGGGTCGAGGATGTCGATCAGGCGCTTGTGCGTGCGCATCTCGAAGTGCTCGCGCGAGTCCTTGTACTTGTGCGGCGACTTGATGACGCAGTACACGTTCTTCTCAGTGGGCAGCGGCACCGGGCCCGCGACCGACGCACCAGTGCGCGTCACCGTCTCGACGATCTTCTTCGCCGACGAATCGATGACCTCGTGGTCGTAGGCCTTGAGCCGGATGCGGATCTTCTGTCCCGCCATGGCTACTCCGTAGTCCTGTCTGTTGTGGAAACGCTCTGGTTCTCGGCCGGCTGCGGATCGCTCCGCCGCTTTTCTCCGACCCACGCGGTCGGGCGTGTCGCGCTCCCTCTACAGAAAATTCCCATACGGAAATTCCCTCGTCCAAGGGGGCGCGGTCCCAGGACCGCAAGTCGGGGGCAAACACCCACCGAGTACCTGGCAGGCACCGTGCTGACGCTTCCCAGAAGATTCCCGTACGTCCGCCCCATTGCTGCCCCGAGGGACAGGTAGAGCGACGAGTACTGTGGGACTTGCTTCCGGTCCTCCCGGCGGGAGGCGCGCAGCATCGGCACACGGCCGAGCAACTTGAGTAGTCTGCCATACGAGACGGGCCCCTGGCCAATCGGGCCGAAGAGAATACCCCGCCACGCTGAGTGGTCAAGCCGCACCGCGCGCGCCACCCGACCGGGTTTCCTTCCCCAGGTCGCGCGGCGCGGCGCGGGACGGGCGGCCCGGCCGCCCGGCGGCTACTTCTTCTCGTTCTTCGCGTTCTGCGCGTCGCGGTCCAGCTCCGACTGCGGCGCCCGGCGGCCGCACACGGTTCCCCAGTTCACGGACGGGATCCCGCCGCACCACAGGTAGCCGTTGTCGGCGTTGGGCTTCCAGTCCTTCACGTGGATGTCCGCACAGTCCTTGACCGGAGCGAAGCGCGGGCACTTGCCGTCGAGCTTCTTGATCGTGTGGGCCCGCCAGGCGTCGACGCCCATCGAGGTCGAGTCCTTGTCCGGCATGTACCGGTTGACCGACCAGGAGGCGCCCATGGTGGCGAAGAGCGCGAGCACGCACACCATGCCCGCCGAGAGCTGTACGACCACCCGGCGCGGCAGCACCCGGGCCGCCGCCTCGCCGCCGGCGGGGCGCAGGGTGCGCCGGAGCCAGCCGGAGCCGCGGTCCACCGTGGCCATCAGGCCGAGCACGGCCAGGATCATCAGGCAGTACATGATGATCCACGTGGTGCGCGGGTAGAGCTGGACGGCCTTGTCGTGCGCCATGTGCGAGGCGAACCAGAAGCGGGCCAGCCAGGCGCCGGCCAGGGTGGCGGCGGCGGTGCGCACCATGATGCTGCGCAGCCCCAGGCCCATGCCGAGGCCCACGCCGAACAGGAGCAGCAGCGCGAACCCGCTCTGCCCCGCCATCTCCCCCGCCACCGGCCAGGTCTGGTACGTCAGCTCCCCGGAGCGGTCGGAGACCCAGCCCAGGACGTACGCCGGATCCGCGTACGCGGCGAGGAAGGCGTAGCGGTCCGGGTTCTCGGAGCCCAGCCGGACCATCTGGTAGAGCAGCGGCGCCCCGATGACGCCGGCCGTGAGGACGGTGACGCCCACGTACGCGGCCGTGGCCTTGATCTTCGCCGCACCGCCCCGCCAGGGGAACAGGAACAGCAGGAGCAGGCCGACGCCCGGCGCGGCCCAGACGTACCAGCCGGAGTACCAGAGGAACAGCACGCCGAAGGCGAGCCCCAGCAGGGCCCCGCCGAGCAGCATCCGGCCGCGCGGGCGCTCGGGCGCACGGCGCATCTCGCGCAGCCAGTAGCCGAGCAGCGGCAGCAGCACGATCATCGTGACGTGGCTGTACGGGCGGATCGGGTCGAGGAAGAGCACGGCCGACGGCACGGCGATCAGCAGCGCCCAGAACGGGCGGAGCAGCAGCCGCCAGGCGGCGTAGGCCATCGGGCCGGCCACCGCGGTGAAGAAGATCTGCATGTCCTGCAGGGCCATGCCCATGCCGCGGGCGCCGCCGTGGCGGACCTCCGCCCAGAGGGCCATCAGCGCGGGGAAGCCGGGCGGGTAGATGCCGGACATGCCCTCGCCGTGCAGGAACGAGTTGCCCATGGCGATCAGGACGCTCGGGTCGCCCTCCTGGCCGCCCAGCGCCCAGGGGGTGCCGCGCAGTGCGACGACCACGCCGCCGGCGACGACGCCGGTGGCCAGACCCGCCAGGGCGGCGCACACCATGCGCTTGACGAGCTGGTGGCGGCGCAGGGTCCCGCGGTAGGCGGTGTACAGGAGCAGCGCGAGCAGCGGGATGCCGAGGACGGCCACGTACTGCTGCAGCTTGGCGAGACCGCTGACCTGGCCGATGCGGTTGAGGGGGTTGACGCTGATGTGCGTGCACAGCAGCGTGTAGCCGAGGGCGGCTGTGAGACTGACCACGACCTCGGCGAAGCTCAGCGCCCAGCGCTTCGACGTCCAGGCGGGCAGTCCCCGGCCCTTCCGCGGTATCGCACCACCGTCGGGGACCCCGGTACGGCTGTGCGCCGTAGCGGCCTCTCCGGCCGGTCCGTGGGAGGCCAGGTTGGTCATCTCATCCACTTCCGTTGGGTGTCGCCGCTGGTCGAGGGCCCGAAGGACGCGCGGGCGCGGCTGTGCGGGCGCGGCGGGCAGCAGGGTCACCGACGATCGCGCGGCGCCGGTCCCCCGTGGTCGAAGCCGGCAAACCGTGTCACGTACATGCCTGGCCGACGCGTCCCGCCGCAGCGGCGCCAACCCTACCAAGCAGGCGGGAACCGCCCCGACCCACTGGGCTACCGGCGCACGGGCTCGGGGCGCCTGCCGGTAGGCTCAACAGCCATGATAGTTACCGCTCCCGCGCCGTCCCCGGTGGCAGAACGCCGGCCGCCGCGCGGCCGCGGCGGCCGCCTCAGACGCGCCATCGCCCTCGTATCTGCCGAGGCCGCAGTCTCGATCTTCGCCGCCCTCTTCCTCACCTACCTGGGCAAGCGTCTGCATGTGAACCCGATGCAGCGAATCGGGCAGGTCAGCGGCCTGGCGGCCATCCAGCTCCGGTTGCTGCTGCTGCTCGCGGTGACCGTTCTCCTCTACCTCGCGCTGTCGCGGCGGTGGCCGGGTGCCGCCGTCAACATCGGCGCCGCGACGGTCGCCGGTCTGGCCACGGGTGTGACCGCGGCCGGCAACGTCGTCGCCCTGCGCGGCACGACCTGGCCGCTCAACGGGTACGGGGGTGACATCGGCAACCTCCAGACGTGGGCGTTCAACGTCATCGACGGGGTGCCGCTGCCGCCCGAGTACCCGCCGGGCTTCCCCCACTTCCTCGCCTTCGTCGCCCAGGTGGGCTTCGACGGGCAGGTGGCGTACGCCGCGAAGTGGGTGATGATCGGCTTCCTCGCGATCTCCGGTCCCGTCGCCTACCTGGCCTGGCGCATGCTGCTGCCCCCGCTGTGGGCGCTCGGCATCGGCCTGACCTCGGCGCTTCCGCTGTTCGACCTGTACAAGCCGTACTCCCCGCTCGTACTGGTCGTCGTGATCCCGGTCTTCGCCAAGCTGGTGCAGGTCACCATGGGCTCGGCGCTGCTGAGCCGCCGCCAGGCCCTTGCCGTCGGCGGCGGCCTCGGTGCCCTGCTCGCCGGTCTGTTCCTGATGTACGCGGGCTGGTTCGTCTGGTCCGCGGTCGGCGTCGTCGTGCTCTTCGCGATCGTGCTGGCGGGGCTCTTCCGCTCCGGCGGGGCGAAGGCACTGTGGCAGGGACTGCTGCCGCTGCTGGCCGCGACGGTGGTCTTCCTCGCCCTGGCCGGCCAGTACATGGTCCGGCTGCTCGGCGCGAGCGGCACCACGAAGGACACGTACTTCTACTTCGACACGTTCACCGATCCCGCGTACTTCGCGATGTGGGGCGTCGACAGCCCGGGGCCGCAGCGCCTCGCGGGCTGGCCGCCGCTCGGTGAGCTCGGCGGTGTCGGGCTGTTCCCGATCCTGCTGGTGCTCGGGCTGGCGGTGGCGCTCGGCCTCGCCCTGCGCCAGCCGATGGTGCTGACCCTGGCGGCGTGCACGGCGAGCGCGTTCCTGCTGCGCTACTGGTACGCCTCGCACATGGCCCGCGACCACGCCGTACAGCTGTACCCGCGGACCAGCATCCAGATCATGTACTGCCTGCTCGCGCTGACCGGGCTCGCCGTCTACTACGCGGTCCAGCGCATCCGGGACTGGTCCCGCAGTCACGAGACGCTGACGCTGACGCTGCCCCGGCGGACCGCGCGGGGGCCGCGCCGGTCCGTCGTCATCGGCGCGCTGTGCGCGCTGGGCCTGCTCTACGGGATGGCCGGCTCGGCGACCGCCGACGCGTTCATGCCGAAGAACCCGGACCAGAAGTCGCTGGGCACGCTGGCCTGGTACGCCCACAACCTCCAGCAGCCGAACGGGAAGTGCCCGCACTACGCCGTCAAGGATCTCTGCGGGGTCTTCAACCTGCCGGAGCGCCCGGGGCCGGGGCCGAAGAAGCCCTGACCCGACGCACGTAGAAGTACACGTACGTAGAAGCGGCCTGCCGCCGGTCCGAGGACCGGCGGCAGGCCGCTTCTACGTGCTGCGTGTCTCTTCCCTCAGCCCCGGCCGGGCGTGAAGGCGTGCTTGGCCAGGGTGAGGGCGCCGTCCCGCTGCCCGCGGCGCAGCGCGCCGGGGAGCATCGTCAGCGCGTGGAAGCGCGAGGCGCTGTGGAAGCGGGCCGCGCGGGCCGCCTTGGGCCAGCCGCGGGCGTCCATGCGCGCGGCCACCGCGGCGAAGTACCGCTCGGCCTCGGTGAAGCGGGTGCCGGAGAAGGCCTGCACCGAGGACTCGCTGACGGCGTGCCGGCGGTACTGGAAGACGGTGGTCGCGTTGTCGATCACCATCTCCTCGCCGGCCTCCAGGAGGTCGACGACCAGCGCCAGGTCCTGGATGACCGAGTAGTCGTCCCGGAAGTTCACCTTGCGCAGCGCCTCGCCGCGCCAGGCGATGGAGGGGAAGTAGAGCCAGTTGCCGCGCAGCACGCTGGCGGCCAGCTCCTCCCCCGCCATCAGGCGTCGGCCCTTGACCTGCGGCGCGTACAGCTTCTTCTTGGTGTTGTCCGCGAGGCCCTGGGTCACCTTGCCGTCGCCGTCGATGACCTCGACGCCGGGCTGGACCATGCCGATGCCCTCATGGGCGTCGACGATGGCGCGGACGGTCTCCAGGTAGTGCGGGTGCAGGAGGTCGTCGCAGCCCATGATGACCACGTAGTCGGCCTCGGAGAGCTGCACGCACTTCTGGAAGTTCTTGGTGATGCCGAGGTTCTGCTCGTTGCGGGTGTAGTGCACCCGCTCGTCGCCGAGCTGCTCGAACCAGCCCGGTACGTCGGGCTCCTTGCCGTCGTCGATGACGACGAGCCGGAAGTCCCGGTCGGTCTGGGCCAGGACGCTGCGGACCGCGTCCTGCATCAGCTGCACGTCCCCGTAGTAGGGGAGCATGAGGTCGAACGTCGCCATGGGGCGTCAGGCCTTCACGGAATCGGAGTCGGAGTCGGCGTCGGCGTCGGCGTCGGCGTCGGCAGTGGACTTCGCCGGGGCGGCGACGGCTTCGGCGTCCGAGCGGAGGCGCTCGTCGTTGTGCCGGAGGCTCTCGTTGATGGCCACCGTCCGCGCCAGGTCGGTGATCTTCTTCTCGAGGGACCGGAAGCGCAGGAAGGTGTTGAGCGTGAGGAAGCCCATCGCGAGCACCATCACGTAGAGAACCAGGTCGGTGCCTCGGCCGACGCCGAGCTGCTGGGCGAGCCAGGTGACGTCGGTCGGCCGGAGCACCGCGTACACGTTGACGACGACGAACACCGAGAACGCGATGCGCTTCCAGGCCCGGTTCTTGGCCTGGCTCCAGGTCCGTATGAACATCAGTGCCATGGACACGGAGCCCAGGATCAGCAGCAGCTGGATCCAGAAGTACTTCATCGACGTCCACGCTCCCGCAGCGAAATGTCAAAAAGGATGTTCACGCCGTTGATCAGGGACTGACCCTTGGCCCGTGAGTAGTCGGTGTAGAGGATGTCCACCGGTACCTCGGTGACCCGCAGACCGGAGCCGGCCAGGAAGCCGACGAGCTCGGACGCATGGGCCATGCCGTTCATGGTGATGTTCAGTTGCTCGGCGGCATCCCGGCCCAGGACGCGCAGACCGTTGTGCGCGTCGGTGAGCTTGAGCTTGCGAGCGGTGGGGCTGACCGCGGCGGCCGTGCGCAGCACGACCTGCTTGATCCACGGCACCTGGCCGTTCTGCTCGATGAAACGCGAGCCGAGTACGACGTCCGCCGCTCCGCTGCGCAGCACCGCGACCATCGTCTCGACGTCCTTGGTCTGGTGCTGGCCGTCCGCGTCGAAGGTCGCGAAGTAGCGGGCGCCGGGCTGGGCGAGCGCGTACGTGAGACCGGTCTGGAGGGCCGCCCCCTGGCCGAGGTTGACCGGGTGGCGGACCAGGTGGGCGCCGGTCGTCGCTATGTGCTTGGCCGAGTCGTCCGTGGAGCCGTCATCGACGACGACGATGTTGGGGAACGTCTTGCGGGCCCCCTCGACCACGTCGGCGATCACCTGGCCCTCGTTATAGGCCGGTATGACCAGCCAGACATCGTCGTATTGGGACACGTTAGCTCCAGCGGAAGTGGCACCCAGGGAGTGCTCAGTGATCGGTGTGACGTCTTGGGCCGGCGTGGTCATCTTCCGGCCGCTCCCACGCCCAGGCGGCTGGTGTCTGCCGTCTGCCCGGGCCCTTCGGTGACTGCCGCGGCGACCCCGGAGAAGCTCAGCCTCAGAGCTGCCAGCATAGCGAGCACGGTGGCGACGGAGCCGAGAGCGTAGGCAACGATCACGCGCGTGGCCACATCTCCCGGCAGCAGCGTGATGCCCGCCAGGACCGCAGTACCGATCGCCCAGGAGAGCAGCTGAAGGTTGTGCCGCTTGAGGACCATGAGCGCCTGTCCGAGGACCATCGCGAACATGTACGCCACGGTTCCCGCGGACATCAGGAAGAAGTCGAAGCAGCCCAGCCTCGGCTTGGCGCCGAAGAGCACCTCGATCAGCCACGGGCCGAGCACGGTCGCGGGCACCCCGCCGAGCAGGCCGAGCCCGCCGACGACCAGCCCGATCCGGCGCAGCATCGCCCAGAACGCGTCCCGGTCGCCTGCCGTGAAGGCCGCGGTGAGGCCGCTCAGGAGCGAGGCCTGGAGCGAGCCGAAGACGAAGAGCGGCACCCGTGCCAGGACCAGCGCGCTCAGCAGCGCCGCGATCAGGACGCTGTCGGCGGGGGCCAGCAGTTTGGTGCTCAGGACCGCCGCGTTGACGACGGCCTGGGACAGCAGGGTCGCGCAGATCAGCAGGCCCAGGCCGTTGCACAGCTCCCGCCAGGCGATCGACTCGCCGGGGCCGACCGCGCGCAGCAGCGTCGGCAGGGTGACCAGCGTCGCGGCGACGGGCGCGAGAGCCAGAACCAGACTGAAGGCGAGGGCGGAGTGCAGACCGAGCAGCGCGCAGCCGAAGGCGAGCACGATCCGCAGGCCGCCGTCGACGGCGAGCTGGGTGCCGTACGCACCGAAGTGGCCGAGCCCGGCCAGGAGGCCGCGCGTGAGATAGCAGACGGCCATGCCCGCGAAGGCACCGCCGAGCGCCGCCACCAGGGCACGGTCGCCCTGGAAGAGCAGGTCGGCGATCGGGCCCGCGCCCAGGCCCAGGACGAGCAGGGTTCCGCCGAGGATCGCCGTGGTCAGCAGGGTCGCCCGGCGCAGGACCGGGGCGGTCCCCTGCCCGAGGACCACACGCGCGGAGACGATGCGGGTGAGTTCCTGCTCGATGGGGAAGAAGACGCCGATGCCGATGGACATCACGATCGTCCACAGCACCGAAACGTTCGCCATGTCCTGCTCGGACAGGCTGTGACCCGCCACGCCCAGATGGACGTAGGAGGCAGCGCCAAGCACGACGGTGCCGCCGGCCACCGCGAGGGTGCCCGACGGCAGCGCCGCAGTCAGCTTGTTCAGCAGGGTCCTCATCCCGCTCGGCCGTCCCGGGCTTGGGTGGCCAGCGCGGAGAAGACCGGGGTGCCGACGGCTTCGGCGAGCTGCTCCCGCCAGTCGGCGAGGGGCGGCAGACCCGCTTCGGCCCAGCGGTCGTGCGCGAGCACGCTGAACGCCGGGCGGACCGCGGGCCGCACGAACGCCTCGGAGGTGGTCGGACGGATCCGCTCCGGATCCAGCCCGCCCAGGCGGTAGGTCTCGCGTGCCAGGCCGAGCCAGGTCGTCCGGCCGCTCGCGGTGCCGTGATAGACGCCACCCGGGGCCCGGCCCTCCAGGGCGGCCAGACCCAGCTCGACCAGCCGGCGGGCCAGCGCGTAGGACCAGGTGGGCTGGCCGTGCTGGTCGTCGACGACGTCGAGAGTGTCCCGCTGGGCGGCCAGCTTCAGCATGGTGGCGACGAAGTTCGGGCCGTGCTCGCCGTACAGCCAGGCGGTACGGACGACGTAGCCGTCCTGCGGCAGCAGCTCGGCGACGGCCTGCTCGCCGACCAGCTTGGTCCGCCCGTAGGCGTTGACCGGGCCGGTCTCGGCGTCCTCGGCGTACGGCTGCGCGGCGTCGCCGGGCAGCACGTAGTCGGTGGAGACGTGCAGCAGGCGGGCACCGGCCGCGGCGCAGGCCCCGGCCAGGACGCGTACGCCGGTGCCGTTGACGGCGGTGGCGGCCTCTTCGGCGCTCTCGGCGCCGTCCACGTCGGTCCAGGCTGCGCAGTTCACGACCACGGCCGCGCCCTCGACGGCGGCCCGGACGGCCGCCGGGTCGGTGATGTCGAGGTCGGCCCGGCCGAGGCCCGCAGCCTCGATCCCGGCGTCCTTGAGGACGGCCAGGACGTCCTGGCCGAGCATGCCGGCGGCGCCGGTGACGATCCAGCGCGCGCCGACGGAGCTGTCGGTTACCCCTGCGGCGCTCACTTCTGCAGCGCTGCCTTGGCCTTCAGCGGCTCCCACCAGGCGCGGTTCTCGCGGTACCAGGCGATGGTCGAGGCGATGCCTTCCTCGAAGGTGACCTGCGGGGCGTAGCCGAGCTCGGAGCCGATCTTGCTGATGTCGATGGAGTAGCGCAGGTCGTGGCCCTTGCGGTCCTGGACGCGCTCGACCATGTCCCAGCCGAGGCCGGCGGCCTCCAGCAGGACGCCGGTGAGCTCCTTGTTGGTGAGCTCGACGCCGCCGCCGATGTTGTAGACCTCGCCGGCGCGGCCCTTGCGCATGGCCAGGTCGATGCCGCGGCAGTGGTCGGAGACGTGCAGCCAGTCGCGCACGTTGCCGCCGTCGCCGTAGAGCGGGACCTTCTTGCCGTCCATCAGGTTCGAGACGAACAGCGGGATGACCTTCTCCGGGAACTGGTAGTGCCCGTAGTTGTTGGAGCAACGCGTGACGACGACGTCCATGCCGTGCGTACGGGCGTAGGCCAGCGCGAGGAGGTCGGAGGAGGCCTTGGAGGCGGAGTACGGGGAGTTGGGCACCAGCGGCCACTCCTCGGTCCAGGAGCCCTCGGTGATCGAGCCGTACACCTCGTCGGTGGAGATGTGGACGAAGCGGCCGACGCCGTGCTTGCGGGCGGCGTCCAGGAGGACCTGGGTGCCCACCACGTTGGTCATCACGAAGGGGCCCGCGCCGGCGATCGAGCGGTCCACGTGGGACTCCGCCGCGAAGTGCACGACGACGTCGTGGCCGGGCATCACCTGGTCGACGGCCTCCGCGTCGCAGATGTCGCCCTTGACGAAGGCGTAGCCGGGGTGGTCCGCGACCGGGGCGAGGTTGGCTTCGACGCCGGAATACGTCAGCTTGTCGAAGACGGTGATCTGGGCCGAGGGGTCCGAACCGAGCTGCTGGCGGACGAATTCTGAACCGATGAAGCCGGCGCCGCCGGTCACAAGGATGCGCATAATACAAACAGTCTAGCGTTCCGCCCACACATTCCCGGCCGCCCGCCCGCAGCGTCACCGGCCCCGAACTCCCACCCCCGGCGCTCTCGCATAGGGTTGGGCCCATGCGTGGAATTCTCTTGGCCGGCGGCACCGGATCCCGACTCTGGCCGCTGACGCGGGCAGTGTCGAAGCAGCTGCTGCCCGTCTTCGACAAGCCGATGATCTACTACCCGCTCTCGACGCTGGTCATGGCCGGGATCAGCGAGATCCTCGTCATCACCACTCCGGACGACCGCGACCAGTTCGAGCGGCTGCTCGGCGACGGCTCGCAGTTCGGCATCCGGCTGGAGTACGCGGTCCAGGAGCGCCCCGAGGGCATCGCCCAGGCCTTCGTGCTCGGCGCCGACTTCATCGGGGACGACTCCGTCGCCCTGATCCTCGGCGACAACATCTTCCACGGCAGTGGCCTCGGCACCCGCCTGGCCGAGCACACCGGCTCCAAGGGCGGCCGGGTCTTCGCGTACCCGGTGGCGGACCCGACGGCGTACGGCGTGGTCGAGTTCGACGAGAACGGCCAGGCCATCTCCATCGAGGAGAAGCCGGTCAAGCCCAAGTCCCGTTACGCCGTGCCGGGCCTCTACTTCTACGACAACCAGGTCGTGGAGATCGCCCGCAACCTGAAGCCCAGCGCCCGCGGCGAGCTGGAGATCACCGCCGTCAACGACGCGTACCTCCAGGCCGGTGAGCTGAATGTCACCATCCTGGACCGCGGTACCGCGTGGCTGGACACCGGCACCTTCGTCTCGATGGTGCAGGCCTCCGAGTTCGTCCGCGTGATCGAGGAGCGACAGGGCTTCAAGATCGGCTGCATCGAGGAGGCCGCCTGGCGTGCGGGCCTCATCGACTCCGCGCAGCTGCGCGCGCTCGCCGAGCCGCTCACCAAGAGCGGTTACGGGGACTACCTGATCGGCCTGCTCGAAGAGGAGGCCTCCCGGTGAAGTTCCGCGAGCTCTCCATCGAGGGCGCATTCGAGATCACGCCCCAGCAGCACGGCGACCCCCGCGGCATGTTCATGGAGTGGTACCGCTTCGACCGCCTCTCCGAGGTCGTCGGGCACCCGCTGAACCTGGCGCAGGCGAACATGTCGGTCTCCCAGCGCGGTGTGGTGCGCGGCATCCACTTCGCCGACGTGCCGCGCGGCCAGGCCAAGTACGTCACCTGCGTACGCGGCGCCGTGCTCGACGTCATCGTGGACCTGCGGGTCGGCTCGCCGACCTTCGGCCGCTGGGAAGGCGTCCGCCTGGACGACGTGGACCGCCGTGCGGTCTACATCCCCGAGGGCATGGGCCACGGCTTCTGCGCGCTGACCGACGACGCCACGCTGTCCTACCTCTGCTCGGAGACGTACAACCCGACGGGCGAGCACTCCGTGCACCCGCTCGACCCGGACCTGGGCATCGACTGGCCGGCGGACGTCCCGCTGCTGTCCGCCCGTGACGAGGCCGCCCCGTCGCTGGCCGAGGCCATCGCCTCGGGACTGCTGCCGGAGCACGCCGCCTGCATCGAGTTCACGGAGTCCCTGCGGGTCGGCTGACCGCCGCCGCGCACGAAGCTTCGTACGGAAGAGGGCCGCACCCACCAGGGTGCGGCCCTCTTCGCGTGCCCGGCGCAGGACGCGGGGCGCGTACGGACGACGAAGGGCCCCTTCCCCGTCGCGTGAACGACGGGGAAGGGGCCCTCCTGTCAAACATGGTGCCCGCTTCAGCGAGCTACCAGGTCAGAGCACGAATTACTTCGTGATCTTGGTGACCTGGCCGGCGCCCACGGTACGACCACCCTCACGGATGGCGAACTTCAGGCCCTCCTCCATGGCGACCGGCTGGATCAGCGCGACCGTCATCTCGGTGTTGTCGCCCGGCATGACCATCTCCGTGCCGGCCGGCAGGGTGACAACACCCGTGACGTCGGTGGTACGGAAGTAGAACTGCGGACGGTAGTTGTTGAAGAAGGGGGTGTGACGGCCACCCTCGTCCTTCGACAGGATGTAGGCCTGGGCCTCGAACTCGGTGTGCGGGGTGACCGAACCGGGCTTGATGATGACCTGGCCGCGCTCGACGTCCTCGCGCTTGATGCCACGGAGGAGCAGACCGACGTTCTCGCCCGCCTGGCCCTCGTCGAGCAGCTTGCGGAACATCTCGATACCGGTGACCGTGGTGGTGGTCTTGGTCTCCTTGATACCGATGATGTCGACGGTCTCGTTGACCTTCAGGACACCACGCTCGATACGACCGGTGACGACGGTGCCACGACCGGTGATCGTGAAGACGTCCTCGACCGGCATCAGGAACGGCAGGTCGGTGTCACGCGGCGGGGTCGGGATCGCCTCGTCGACGGCAGCCATGAGGCCGAGAAGCTTCTCGCCCCACTCCTTGTCGCCCTCGAGCGCCTTGAGCGCCGAGACGCGGACGACCGGAAGGTCGTCGCCCGGGAACTCGTAGTCGGAGAGGAGCTCACGAACCTCGAGCTCGACGAGCTCCAGGATCTCCTCGTCGTCCACCATGTCGGCCTTGTTCAGGGCGACGACGATGTAGGGGACGCCGACCTGGCGGGCCAGGAGCACGTGCTCCTTGGTCTGCGGCATCGGGCCGTCGGTGGCGGCGACCACGAGGATGGCACCGTCCATCTGCGCGGCACCGGTGATCATGTTCTTGATGTAGTCCGCGTGACCCGGGCAGTCGACGTGGGCGTAGTGACGCGCCTCGGTCTGGTACTCGACGTGCGCGATGGAGATGGTGATACCGCGCTGGCGCTCCTCAGGAGCCTTGTCGATCTGGTCGAAGGCCGAGGCCTCGTTCAGGTCCGGGTACGCGTCGTGCAGCACCTTGGTAATGGCGGCCGTGAGGGTCGTCTTACCGTGGTCAATGTGACCGATGGTGCCGATGTTGACGTGCGGCTTAGTCCGCTCGAACTTCGCCTTCGCCACGGGGTCCTCCTGGAGAGTGGTTCTGTACGCCTTACTCATCGGCGCCAGGTGATCTTTGCTGGAAAGCCGGTTCCCCGGGGCAACGGGAGGGTTGCTCCTGTTGCCCCAGAGGCTCCGGTGACAAGCCTAAAGCGTGTACTCGGAAGAGTTACTCGCCCTTGGCCTTCGCGATGATCTCCTCAGCGACGTTCCGGGGAACCTCGGCGTAGGAGTCGAACTGCATCGAGTAGCTGGCGCGACCCGAGGTCTTGCTGCGGAGGTCTCCGACGTAGCCGAACATCTCCGAGAGGGGCACGAGGCCCTTCACGAGGCGAGCACCGTGACGCTCCTCCATGGCCTGGATCTGGCCACGACGGGAGTTGATGTCACCGATGACGTCACCCATGGACTCCTCCGGCGTGGTGACCTCGACGGCCATCATCGGCTCGAGGAGCACGGGAGAAGCCTTGCGCGCGGCCTCCTTGAAGGCCTGCGAACCGGCGATCTTGAAGGCGAGCTCGGAGGAGTCGACCTCGTGGTAGCCACCGTCGAGAAGGATGACGCGGACGCCAGTCATCTCGTAGCCGGCGAGGATGCCGAACTTCATGGCTTCCTGCGCACCCGCGTCGACCGAGGGGATGTACTCCCTCGGGATGCGGCCACCGGTGACCTTGTTCACGAACTCGTACGCCGGACCGTCGGCCTCGAGGATCGGCTCGATCGCGATCTGCACCTTGGCGAACTGACCGGTACCACCGGTCTGCTTCTTGTGGGTGTAGTCGTGACGCTCCACCGTCTGGCGGATCGTCTCGCGGTAAGCGACCTGCGGCTTGCCGACGTTGGCCTCGACCTTGAACTCGCGCTTCATACGGTCGACCAGCACCTCGAGGTGCAGCTCGCCCATACCGCCGAGGATGGTCTGGCCGGTCTCTTCGTCCGAGTGAACGTGGAAGGAGGGGTCCTCCTCCGCGAGAGACTGGATGGCGACACCCAGCTTCTCCTGGTCACCCTTGGACTTGGGCTCGATGGCGACCTGGATGACCGGAGCCGGGAAGTCCATGGACTCCAGGATCACGGGTGCCTTGTCGTCACACAGCGTCTCACCGGTGGTGGTCTGCTTCAGGCCCATGACGGCGACGATGTCACCGGCGCCCACCGCTTCGATCTCTTCACGCTTGTTGGCGTGCATGCGGTAGATCTTGCCGATGCGCTCCTTCTTGCCCTTGACAGAGTTCAGCACCGAGGTGCCGGCCTCCAGGCGGCCCGAGTAAACCCGGACGAAGGTGAGCTTGCCGAGGTGCGGGTCGCGCATGATCTTGAACGCGAGCGCCGCGAGGGGCTCGTCGTCCGAGGGCTTGCGCTTCACGACGACCTCGGCGTCCTTGACGTCGTGGCCTTCGATGGCCTCGATGTCCAGGGGCGACGGGAGGTAGCGGACGACGGCGTCGAGCAGGGGCTGAACACCCTTGTTCTTGAACGCCGTGCCACAGAACACCGCGGTGACGGTGGCACCCTTGTCGCCCTTGGAGCCGATGATGATGCGACGCACAGCGGCGTGCAGCTGCTCGACGGTGGGCTCTTCGCCCTCGAGGAACAGCTCCATGATCTGGTCGTCGTTCTCGGCGACGGTCTCGACGAGCTTCGCACGCCACTCTTCAGCGGCTTCGGTGTGCGTGGCCGGGATGTCGACGATGTCGTACATCTCGCCCTTGGTCGCCTCGGCGGACCAGACGAACGCCTTCATGGTGACCAGGTCGACAACGCCCTGGAAGTCCATCTCGGCGCCGATGGGGAGCTGCATGACGATCGGAACCGCACCGAGGCGGTCCTTGATCATCTCGACGCAGCGGTGGAACTCGGCGCCGGTGCGGTCGAGCTTGTTGACGAAGCAGATACGCGGAACGCCGTAGCGGTCCGCCTGACGCCAAACGGTCTCGGACTGCGGCTCGACGCCGGCCACACCGTCGAACACGGTGACGGCGCCGTCGAGGACGCGGAGCGAACGCTCCACCTCGACGGTGAAGTCGACGTGACCCGGGGTGTCGATGATGTTGATGGTGTGGTCAACATCTTCGAGCGGCCAGTGGCAGGTGGTAGCGGCAGACGTGATGGTGATACCACGCTCCTGCTCCTGCTCCATCCAGTCCATCGTGGCGGCGCCGTCGTGGACCTCACCGATCTTGTACGACACACCGGTGTAGAACAGGATGCGCTCGGTGGTGGTCGTCTTGCCCGCGTCGATGTGGGCCATGATGCCGATGTTGCGCACCTTGGCCAGGTCAAGCGAAGTGGTAGCCATATCGGCTCAGTCTTCTCTCGGTCTCGATGTGGGTTCGGACTACCAGCGGTAGTGCGCGAAGGCCTTGTTGGACTCGGCCATCTTGTGCGTGTCCTCGCGCTTCTTGACAGCAGCGCCAAGACCGTTGGAGGCGTCGAGCAGCTCGTTCATGAGGCGCTCGGTCATCGTCTTCTCGCGGCGGGCGCGGGAGTAACCCACGAGCCAGCGCAGCGCGAGGGTCGACTGACGGCCCGGCTTGACCTCGATCGGCACCTGGTAGGTGGCGCCACCGACGCGGCGGGACTTGACCTCGAGGGACGGCTTGACGTTCTCGAGCGCGCGCTTCAGCGTGATGACCGGGTCGTTGCCGGTCTTCTCGCGGAGGCCTTCCATGGCGCCGTAAACGATGCGCTCGGCGGTGGAGCGCTTGCCGTTCAGGAGGATCTTGTTGATGAGCGACGTCACCAGAGGAGATGCGTAGACCGGGTCGATGATGACCGGGCGCTTCGGGGCGGGGCCCTTACGAGGCATTTTTTACTTCTCCTTCTTGGCGCCGTAGCGGCTGCGGGCCTGCTTGCGGTTCTTGACAGCCTGGGTGTCAAGCGCACCGCGGATGATCTTGTAACGAACACCCGGCAGGTCCTTCACACGGCCACCACGCACGAGCACGATGGAGTGCTCCTGCAGGTTGTGTCCCTCACCCGGAATGTAAGCGGTGACCTCGATGCCAGAGGTCAGACGCACACGCGCGACCTTACGCAGCGCCGAGTTCGGCTTCTTCGGGGTGGTCGTGAACACTCGCGTGCAGACGCCGCGACGCTGGGGCGAAGCCTCAAGCGCGGGGGTCTTTGTCTTCTCGACCTTGTCCTGCCGGCCCTTACGGACCAGCTGCTGGATCGTAGGCACTACTTCTCCGGTTTCTGTGTGCCGTGTAGTGAAGCTAACCTGGAACATTTGCCGACCCACGCGGTCGGGTGTGTCGGATCCGGCGGAGCTCCACGCAAGCGCGGAGACGCATGAATCGCGGTGGCCGATACGGCTCAAGTGCGGTTGATGGACACGCACAGGAGCCCAGGCACACCCCAGGCACAAGGTCTGAGCGTACCCACCGCATCCACTCCGGTCAAAACAAAAGCCCCGGTCCCGGGAGCCCGAAGGACCCTCCGGCCAGTCGCCACAAGGCCGAGGCCGGGATGCGGTCCCTCCGACGTGCGGACGTGGTGCGGGTGTGCTAAGCGGAGGGCGCCGTCCGCCCCGGCCGGGGGCTTCCAGTGGGGAGCGCGGGCGGGTTCCGGGGGTGTGGCCGGGGTGGCGGTCAGGGTGCGGGCGGGGCAGTCGGCGCGGGCGTGGCCGGCGGCGTTCCCGCGGTCACGCGCGCGGAGTCCCCGCGGTCAGTCCCGTGCGGTCCGGCGGCCTTCGGCGGGCGGCTCGGGGGCGGCGGCCGGGGCCGCGCCGGCCTCCTCGTCCTCCGCGGGCTCCAGGAACTGGCTCACCACCTTGACGAACACCGCGCGGCGCTCCTCCGGCACCCCGAGCCAGCGCGCGAAGTCCTCGATGGCGGGCCGCTGCCCGCCGGCCGGCAGCGGGAGCGGCGCCAGCGGGAGCTCCTCCGGGCTCACCCGGCCGGAGCGGATCAGCATGTCCCGCACGGAGACCCCGAGGAACGGAGCCATGCGCCGCATCGTTTCGAGGTCGGGCATGCTCTGCCGCTGCAGCAGCCGGGTCACCGCGGCGCGGTGCACGCCGGCCTCGTCGGCGATCCGGGACTTGCCTCCGCCGCGGGGGCTGTCGATGTCGTAGCCGCGCTGCCGCATCAGGTCTTCGACCCAGGCCGCGAACGCGTCCAATTCGCGAGTGCTCATGTGTCGCTCCTCAGTCCACCCATGGGTAGCTCACCCTAGCGTGCTTGCGCGCACAGAATCAGACCTTACACAGGGCATACGACATCCCCTCACAACATTCTTAATTGCGCGCCCGCGCGCAACGTGTCAGAGTGGCGGCCACGATCCGCCTGCCACCCGGCACCCGGCACCCGGCACGCGCCCCGTCGCCGCCCAGCTCCTCAGTCATGGAGTCGCCATGCCCTTCCGCACCCCGCCGCCCCGCCCCCGCGCAGTCCCGTGGCAGTCCGCCGCCGCCTGCGCCGGCCTTCCCCCGGCCGTGGTCTTCGCCCGCCGGGCCAAGGACGCCGCGCCCGCGCTGCGCGCCTGCGCCGCCTGCCCGGTCCGCACCGAGTGCGAGGAGGCCGTCGCCCCGGTCGAGAGCCGGTTCGACGGGGTCTGCGGCGGCCGGCTGTGGCGCAACGGCAGGCCGCGGACCGGGTACGGGACCGCAGCCGTGCCCGCAGCATCTGCCTCTGTTCGCCCCGCCGCCCTCCAGTTCTCCGGGAGCCCCTCGTGACCGACCGCGCCGCCGGCGACAGCGCCCTCTGGATCGCCGCCCTGATCCGCCAGTTCCCGGAGCTCTCGCGCGAGCTGGTGCCCGGCCGCTCCGGCCCCTTCGACTCGCGGCCCCCGGCACCGCCCCGCCCCGCGGCCGATGCCCGGATGCGCGAGGAGAAGGCGGAGGCCCTCCAGCTCCAGCAGCGCCACGGGCTGGCCGTGCCCGGTTACGGCGCCGCCCCCGTCCGCCTGCACGTCTCCGACACGATCCGCGACATCACCGACGGCGTGGTCGAACTGGAGGAGGCGGCCTGCGCCCGGCTGGGGGTACCCCGCCCGCGCGCCGCCGGCGTACCCGTGCGGCTGCGCCGCATCGCCGCGCTGCTGGAGGAGATCGGGGAGCACCCCGTACTGGCCCGGCACGTACGGGACGAGCTGCGCCGGATGGCCCGGCGCTGTGCCCGGGCCCTCGGGGACACCGAGCAGGTGGTGCGGGTGGCCGGCCGGTGCCCGTGGTGCGACTCCGTGTCCCTGCGCGCCTTCCCCGACCGGCGTGCGGTGCTGTGCGTGAACCCCGGCTGCCGCTGCACCGACGAGGAGTGCGGCTGCCGCGACGACCCCGCCTACCGCCACCTGTGGCCCGAGGGCGGGTGGGCCGTGCTGGCCGCCGCCACGGGCTGCCGTACGGACGAACTCGACGCCGCGATGGAAGGCACCGCCCCGTGACCCCCTCCTCCCCCTCCCCGCTGCCCGCGCTGGTCCCGGGCCCGCTGGCCGCCCGGGAGGCGGGGGTCGCCCCCGCCACGATCCGCAAGTGGGTCCAGCTCGGGCGGCTCGCGGCGGCGGGGCGGGCCGGTCGGGCGCAGCTGTTCCGGCTGGAGGACGTGTTCGCCGCCGAGCGCGCCGCCAGCCGCCGGCCCGCCCCACCCGCATAGCCCTGCCCTGCGCCACCCGCGCCGGTGCCCGGCCTCCCTCACGGGGGGGGGTGGGCACCGGCGCTTTCGCGTGCCGTCGACCGCGAGTTCCAGGGCCTCCGGCTTCCCCCCCCGGAGCCCCATGGATTTCGCAGAGATCGTCGTTTTAGTTGCGCGCGCGCACGCACCATGTCACAGTTGGTGCAGCGGCAGAGCTGCGCCCCACGGCGGGAACGCCGGGCGTCCGGCCTCCGCTCCGCGTCGGGCGGTGTCCGCCCCCGCCCCCCGTCCGGGCACCGCCCGACCGCCCCTTCCGCCATCAGCCCGAGGTGAATCGTCGTGACCACTCCCCCGAGTGCCTTCCCCGACGTCGAGGCCCTGGTCGTCGACGTCCTCCAAGCCGATCCCGCCCTGTCCACCGCCGTCGTCGCCGTCAGCCCGCCCGCCGGATTCGACGGCACCCAGCGGGCCGTCCTGGTCAACCGGCGCGGCGGCGCCTGGACCGGCGACCTGCACGTGGACATCCCGCTGATCGAGTTCGAGGTGTACGGGCCCACCAAGGCCGCCGCGCACACGCTGGCCAACGCCGCCCGGCGGGCCCTGCTCGCCGCGCTCGGCAGGACGTACGGCTCGAACACCTTCACCGACGTCGTCGAGCAGGACGGGCCGCGCTGGCTCCCGGACTACCTCTACCGGGGCGCCAACCGCTACGTCTGCGTCATCGAGGTGTCCCTCAGCGTCTTCTGACGCACCCGCCGGCGGACGCACCCCGCGCCCCGGCGCCCACTGACGAGGCCCTGCCGTCCGGCGGGGCCTTTGCCGTACCCGGACCCGGGCACACCGGCCTTCCGGAGCGGCAGACCTCTATATAGGGAGAGCATCACCATGGCAGGAAACTCCTCCGAGATCCGGGTGGCCGGCAGCGGCCGCATCTTCGTCGCGGCCGCCGGTACGGCGCTGCCGACGGCCTTCACCGGCAAGCCGGACACCGACTGGGGCGCCAGCTGGAAGGACCTCGGCTTCACCACGGCCGACGGCGTCACCTTCGCCAAGAAGGACAAGCTGGAGCCGGTCGACTCGTGGCAGGCCGTCAGCCCCGTCCACTTCACCTACTCGGACCGGGACCTGAGCCTGAAGTTCGCGCTGCTCCAGTTCAACGAGCTGACGCTGCCGTTCTTCATGGGCGGCGGCGCGGTGACCGACGAGGCCACCCCCTCCAACGGCATCTACCGCTACGACATCGCGGACTCCCCGAAGTCCGACGCCCGCGCCCTCGGCCTGGAGTTCAGCGACACCAAGGCCTCCGACGGCTCGGTGGTGACGTACCGCTTCTACATCCCGCGCGGCCAGGTCACCGCCTCCGACGACATCAAGCTGGCCCGCAAGTCGGCCTCCACCCTGGGCATCACCTTCACCGCCCTGGCCGCGGGCGACGACAAGCCGCTGGCGAGCTTCGTCATGAAGGACGGCGCGTACTCCGCGGTCTGATCCACCCCCTGACGGGGGCGGGACGACCTTCGGGCCGCCCCGCCCCCGCACCTTCCGGGTTCCGAATTCCCCGTTCCCCGTTCCCCTTCCAGAGGAGACCCATCACCATGGCCGGATTCGACGTCAACGCGGCACGCGCCCAGCGCCTGGAGGCGCTCGGCCGCTCCTGGTCCTTCGACCTGGACGGCGAGACCTTCACCCTTCCCACCGAGCTCGGCCGCGGCACCGCCAAGGCGCTGCGAAAGCTCGACGACAACGACGTGGACGGTCTCCTCGGTCTCCTGATGGGCCAGGAGCAGTTCGAACGGTTCGAACGCCACGACGTCACGATGCAGGACATCGCCGCCGTACTGGAGGCGTACGGCAAGGAGACCGGGCTCGGCCTGGGGGAAGGCTGAGCCTCGTCGAGTTCGTCGACGAACACGCCGAGGCCCTGGAAGCGGACCTGCTCCGCTACTACAGCACCGACCTGCTGGACTGGCACCGCGGCGAGCTCTCCTCCCGCCGGCTCCAGGTCCTGCTCAAGCACCTGCCGCGGGACAGCTCCGTCAACCGGGAGCTGTTCGGCGAGGCCGCCGACTGGTCGGTGACCGATCACCTGCTGGCGGCGACCGTGGACCACCTGGCGGCCGCCAACTGGATGTTCGCCTGTGTCAACGCGGCCGAGGACGGGGACGCCCCGGACGCCCCGGAGCCGGTGCCGCGCCCGGACGGGAAGCCGTACGCCGATCCGGCCGGGCCTGCGGAGCCCGCCGATGCCGACTCCGGGGGCATCGGGCTCAGCCCGGAGCGGCTCGTCGGCTTCTTCGGCTGAGGCGGGGCCGGCCGTCCCGGCCGGCTACTCCGGGGTGCGGTCGCCCGTGCGGCGGCCGTCCCCGGCGGGCTCGGGACGTCCGCCACCGCCGCCCCGCGTCTCCAGTTCCTGCGCCAGGGCCCGCGCCTTCTCCACGAGGCTCCGCCGCACGTCCGGGTCCGCACGCTCCGCCCCGTCCGCCGGGGCATCGGCGGAGGGCGCCTGCGCGCGGGGCTGTACGGGGATCGTCCTCAGCGGCGGCACGATGGGCCGGCCCCGCCGGCGTACGACCTTCCGGCCGGCCGGGGCCGCGCGCTTCTCCCGCCCTTCCTGGGCGGCAGGCGCCGGGCCGGCCCCCGGCTGCTCGTGCGCGCGGGGTTCCTCGGCGACGATCTCCTCGGCGGCGGCCTGCTGATGCCCCGCATCGGCCTGCCGCTCACGGGCCCGCCCGTCACGAGGCTGCGCGTCCCGGGACGGCCCGCCACCGGGCTGCGCGTCACCGGCCTGCTCGTCACGGGCCGGCCCGTCACCGAGCCGCTCACCACGGGCCCGCCCGTCGCCGGGCTGCGCGTCACCAACCCGCTCGCCACGAAGCCGCCCGTCACCGGGCTGCGCATCACCGGGCTCCGCGCCACCAGCCCGCCCGCCACGGGACGGCGCGTCACCGGGCTGCTCGCCGCGGGCCCGCCCGTCACGGAACTGCGCATCACCGCGCTCCGCGCCACCGGCCCGCTCGTCACGAGGCTGCGCCTCATCGGGTCGCTCGCCACCGGTCCGCTCCTCGCGGAGCCCCCGGCCGACGGGTTGCCGCGCCCTGCGGATGCGCTCCTCGGCCTCGGTGACCAGGGCGGGCGGGTCGAGGAGGAGGGCGAAGGGCAGGCGGATCACCTCGGCTCCGCCGTCGTGGCGGCCGGCCCCGTCGGACCCGGCACCCGTACTGGGGCTCGTACCGGCGCCCGGGTTCGGCCCCCGCCGGCCGGCCGGGCCGGCCCCGCGTCCGGAGTCGCCGCCCGCGGCATAGGCGTCGACGACCCGCTTCTCGTACTCGCGCCGGATGCGGGGCAGGTCCTCGGCCATCGCCTCGGCCCAGCCGGCCGTGAACGCGGCCGTCTCGCGCCGGTCGAGCTCGGACCGGGGTATCACCACGAGGTCCTCCGGCGCGTGGCCGTCCGCGTGGACGAGCTCCGAGAGCCGGGCGAACAGATGCGGCAGATCGAGAGACATCTCGAGCCAGTCAACGGCATGGTCCGGCTCGCGGCCGCCTGCGTCCCCGTTCATGTGTCAACAACTGCCTTCCGCCCCCGAGGTCCCCTCGCGCCCCCGTTTGCACGCCGTTTCCCGGGGCCGGGGAACCAGTCGTCCAGCCTACCGGGTGCCCAAATCGCTCCCATGCCCTGCGAATCAGCCATGGGCGGACACCTCCGGACGGCGCGCAGGCCTTACCAGCTCGACAAACATCGAACGGATGTTCCAAACTCTGTTCGTACACTCGTTCGAGAACCGTTTCATCCGTGATGCCCCTGCCCTGACCCGCGGCGCCATCACACGCAAGGGCAAGCAACCGGAAGGCAGGCGTCCATGACCCAGCAGGCCGAGGGATCACGACCGCAGCTCACGCTCCACGACCGCCTCTGCCAGCTCCTCGACGGACCCGCCCCCCTCGACAAGAAGGCCCTGCTCGCGACCCTGCACGCCGAGATCACCCGCCGCGAGACGCACGCGTACACGGCCGGCTGGAACGACGCCGTGTCGGAGCTGCGCCGCGCCTAGCCCTTCGTACGCCTCCCAGCCCCTGCCGTGCTGTTCCGGCAGGGGCTGGCGGCGTTCAGAGGCCGCACCGGGCCAGAACCGGAGGACCCCCGTGCCCGACCCCACCAACGCAGAGATCCACGCGCTGATCACCGACCTCAAGACCAACATCGTGACGCCGTTCAAGAGCTACGTCATGAAGAACGAAGCATCGCCCCTGGTCACCGAGAACTTCCTGACCACCAAGCTCGACCAGCTCGCCCAGGACATCAAGGCAGCCCCCGGCGCACCCCCGGCCGGGGAGAAGCCGCCCTCCAAGGCCTGGTGGGAGACCCTGCTCGAAATCCTCGGACTGAAGGACCTCGTCTCGGTCATCAAGGAAGCCGGGAAGGTGGGGATCATCGCCACCGTGCTGGGCGGGCTCGTCGTCGCCGTCGCCGCGATCGGACTCAAGTTCCTCGACTTCGGCAACATGTTCAAGAGCCTCACCGAGTTCCTCACCAGGAACAGCGCGGCCGGCCCCCGCATCCTCGCGCCGAGCCCGAGGGGACTCCCCTCCCTCCAGACCCGCCAGTCGGTCGAGAACCCCGTGCTGGCCGCCATGGCGAGCGTTCCGGACCCCTCGACCCTGGAGCCCCTGCGCGCCAAGCTCGAGGTCCTCAATCCGGAGATCGCGAAGTTCAACACCGAGATCCGGCGGATGCCCTCCGCCTCGGACCTGACCAAGACGGCGACCGCCCTCGGAAAGCTGGAGCAGGTGGTCCTCCGCCTGACTCCGCAGACGGTCAAGGACCTCGCCCAGGAGGTCACCAAGCTCAAGGACGCCGTGACCGGCTTCGACCCGACGAAGCTGCCCAAGCCGCAGACCATGACCCAGACCGCGCAGGCCATGGGCCAGGTCAGGACGGCGACGGACACCCTGGCCGGCCGGTTCGCCAACCTCACCCGCGAGGCGCGTCTGCTCGCCGACGCCGTCGCCGCCGCCCCGTCGACCTAGGGCGTGCCCTGACCCGCACACACAGAAAGGAGGCGGGCCGTGAGTCTCGTCAGCTCCACCAAGCGTGCCTCGGACGCCCTGCGCAACCTCAAGACCCAGGCCTCGGGAGCCGCCGCCCCCGTCAAACGCGTCGGCGACGCCGGGAGCAAGGCGTCCGGGCAGCTCAGGACGCTCCGCACGTCCGCCCAGGGCTCCACCGGCCAGCTCAAGAACCTCAAGACCGCCGCCGATCAGGCCGAGCGCTCCCTGGCCAAGGCCGGGCAGACCGGCCAGCGGAGCGGAACGCAGCTGGGGAGGTTCAAGACCGGCGCCGACCGCGCCGCCTCGGGCCAGGACAAGCTCAACAAGTCCATGCGGGGCAATTTCCTCGCCCGGCTGCTCGAACTGTTCATGCCGCTCATCGAGAAGATCGTCGAGATGGCGATGCGCTCCAAGACCATGCAGGCGGTCCTGCGTACGGCGTTCACCGCCATCCGCACCGTGATCTCCGCGGTGATGAAGGCCATCGGCCCGATCATCAAGAGCGCCGGCAACCTGATCAAGTCGGTGTGGAACAGCGTCAAGAGTGCCGTCATGCCGATCCTGAAGGCCATCGGCGACGCCGTGAAGACCGCCTTCAACGGCATCCGCACGGCCATCAGCACCGTGATGAACGCCGTCCGCTCCGTCATCAGCAGCGTGTGGAACGCCATCAAGGCCGTCATCCTGCCGGTGGTCAACTGGATCAAATCGGCCGTGCCGGACGCCTTCAACGCCGTCAAGGACAAGATGTCCAGCGCGTGGAACGCCCTCAAGGGCATCGCGTCCGGCGCCTTCGGCGCCATCGTCGGCGCGGTCAAGTCCCCCATCAACTCCGTCATCGGCCTGATCAACTCGATGATCGACCGGATCAACCGGATACGCGTCAGCGTCCCGGGCTGGGTCCCCGTCGTCGGCGGCAAGAGCTTCGGCGTCAGCCTGCCCACGATCCCGATGCTCGCCACCGGCGGCGTCGTCATGCCGCGCAGCGGCGGCGTACCGGCGATCCTCGCCGAGGCCGGCGAGGCCGAAGCCGTCCTCCCGCTGTCCAAGCTCGACCGGCTGCTCGCCCGTACGGCCGCACGCGCCCGCGCGTCGGCCCCCGGGTCCGGCGCCGGTTCCGCGCTCCACATCGAGAACTACTACGCCCACGCGTCCAGCGACCCCCAGCGCACCGCCGACGCGCTCATGTACCTGGCGAAGGCCCGCGGATGAGCGCGGCCGCCGCGGCCCTGAACCCCCTCGGCGGCCTCACCCGGGGGTTCCGCGCGCTCACCGGCCCGATGGGCCGGGCCGGACAGGCCGCGGGCCAGGCCTCCGCGTCGCTGCGGCAGTTCACCACCGCGGTCCGCGGGGCCGACACCGCCACCGCCCGCCTCGCTCCGGCCGCCGCCCAGGCGGCCAAGGTGCTCGCCGGACTGAAGGCCCAGGCGGCCGCGGCCACCGGCTCCGCGAACAGGATCGGCGGGTCGGCGAGCCGGGCCTCCACCGGCGCCCGGCGCACCGGAGCGGGCGCCGCGGGACCCCGTTCCGCCCTGCTCAGGATCGGCAGGGGCGCCGGCGGCGTCCTGGCCCTGCTCGGCCGGGTGATCGACCTGAGCGGGATCCTCGGCACGCTGATGGGCACCTTCGGCATCGCCATGACCGCCGCCTCCGTCGCCATGACCGCGGCCAACGTGGCCATGCGCGCCAACCCGCTCGGCTTCCTCCTCGGGATCCTGGTCCCGGTCGGAGCCTGGCTGATCGAGCTCGCCCTGAACTCCGAGACCGGCGGGCGACTCATGGAGGAGCTCTTCGCCTACGTCGAGAAGGTGTTCGAGGAGCAGCTGAAGTTCCTCCTCCCGCTGCTCAAGGCCGTCGGCGAGATCGTCAGCAGCTACTTCAAGGGGTACTTCGCGGTCGTCACCGGCGTGCTCGCCCTGCTGCGCGGCGACGTGGGCGGCCTCTCCCGCGCCGGCGGCTCGGTCGACTCGGCCACCCGCTCCCTGCGCTCCATCGCCTCCGGCGCCTTCAACGCGGTCATGGACCCCATCCGGCCGGTGATCACCTTCCTCACCAGCACCCTCCCCGGCTCCTTCGCCCGCGTGAGCGGCGCCCTCTCCAGCTCGCTCGGCGGCATCGGCCGCATGGTGACCACCGGCCTCCAGGCCGTCCTGGCCGTGGTCACGGGCCCCTTCAACGGCATGATCGCCTTCGCCAACTGGATCATCGACGGCCTCCAGAAGCTCAGCTTCTCGTTCTTCGGGAAGAAGTTCGGGGTCAAGCTCGACAAGATCCCGATGCTCGCGGAGGGCGGCGTCGTCTGGCCGGTGTCCATGGGCCAGGACCCGCGCATCCACCCCGTGTCGGACCTCGACCACCGCCGCGTCCCGCCCGCCGGTCCGCACGACCCGCGCCGGGCTCCGTACCGCGTCGAGGAGTTCCGGGAGGAGGCGGGAGCCGGGCCCCGGGCCGTCGCCGAGGACCTGCTGTTCCTCGCCTCCGCCCACGCCTGACCCGTACGGAGCCTGCGCCCGCGCATTCCCCGTACGGAGCTCCCGCACGACCCGTACGGAACCTCCGCCCGAGCCCCGCCCGCGCGCGTCCCCGTACGGCCCACCACCCCCACCCGAGACGAGGTGACGGCCCGTCATGGCCGAGACCGCACACCCCTACACGGCCGATCTCGCACCCGGCTCGCTCATCACCCAGGACGGGCAGATGCAGTGGGCCGGGATGCTCTTCGGCCCCGGCACCCCCTACACCATCGAGAAGTCGGGGCTCAGCGGCTGGGAGGACCTGCCCGAGTTCGACAGCTCCGACGCCGAACGCCCCACCGGACACGGCTCCTGGCCCGGCGCCCGCTACGCCAAGCCCCGCAAGGTCGGCGGCACCCTGTGGATGGTCCCCGAGCGGGGCGCCTCCCTGGCCACCGTCCGGGCCCTGCGCCAGGCGCTGACCCTCGGCGACCAGGAGCGCTGGCTCGCGGTCCGGGTGCACGGCGAGACCCTGGCCGTACGGGCCCGCGTCGCCCAGCGGATCGTCCCGGCCGACCGGGCGTACGCCACCCAGGGCGCGGCCAAGGCCTCCGTGCAGTGGCTGGCCACCGACCCGCGCCGGTACCTGGTCGACGAGCAGTCGGCCCTCGTCCACGCCCCGGAGCCGGAGAGCGGCCTGACCTGGCCGCTGGTCTGGCCCCTGAACTGGGGCACGGCCTCCAGGACGGGCGACGCCGGCGCCGACAACGACGGCTCCGCCCCCTCCCACCCGGTCATCACCTTCCGCGGCCCCTGCGGCACCCCCTCCGTGACGGAACGGATCAGCCGCCGCCGGCTGCGGTACGCGATCGACCTGACCGCCGGTGACGAGCTGGTCGTGGACACCGCCGCCGGCACGGTCACCCTCAACGGCAACGCCTCGCGCCGGCACACGGCCACCGCGGACAGCGGCCCGGAGGAGCTCTTCACCTTCGAACCGGGCCGCGCCGAGCTGTCCTTCCGCCCGGACACGGCCGGCCCCGGCGCCCTGATGTCGGTCCGCTGGCGCAGCGCGGAGTGGTAGCGGAAGCCCCGCTCGCCTCCCCCCTCCTTCCCCCCTTTTTTCCTCTCCTCCCCGAACGGAGTTCCCCATGCCGCTCATCACCAGCTGGCTCTCCCCGACCGGCCAGACCCGCGAGGACACCCGGGTCAGCCAGATCGGCGCCACCACCCCGGTCAACGCCGCGCAGGCCCGCTCCGGGATCCTGCCGGGCTCCTACGGCGGCCAGTACCGCGTGTCGGGATTCTGGACCGAGGGCACGTCCGCGATGTCCGCCACCGTCTACAACGGCCGCGCCGTCATCCAGGGCCTGCACTCCCAGGGCTTCTACCAGGTGGTCCTCGACGGCAACGTCGTCCTGACCTTCGCCGACGGCGACGCCCAGTACGACCGGATCGACCTGGTCGTCCTGCGGGTCTACGACGCCTCGTACGACTCCACCGGCAAGTACGAGGCGGCCGTCGAGATCGTTCGCGGCACCCCCGCGGCCATCCCGCCGGTCCCGGCCGCCCCGGTGCTCTCCCTCCCCCTCTACGAGGTCGCCGTCCCGGCCGGCACCAGCGCCGGCAAGGGCGGCATCGTCTGGGCCGACACCCTGAGGGACCTGCGGACGACCACGGTCGCGATCGGCGGCATCGTGCCCGCCTACGGGGACACCGGCGCGGGCGCCTACCCGGGCCAGTACCAGGACACCCACACCGCGCTG
Source organism: Streptomyces sp. TBY4 (assembly GCF_024213195.1). Lineage (GTDB taxonomy): Bacteria > Actinomycetota > Actinomycetes > Streptomycetales > Streptomycetaceae > Streptomyces. The sequence goes on from NZ_JANAVF010000023.1 coordinate 51,523, forward strand.
GAGCGCTGGGACGGCTCCGCCTGGGTCCCGTACCCGGCCGCGATCGGCGGCATCGCGCCCAAGGACACGCTGACCTCGGCCAGTTACGTCGGCCAGTACCGCGACACCCCGCAGCGCGTGCTCCAGCGCTGGAACGGCAGCGCCTGGCTGCCGGCCTTCCCGGCCACGCTGTTCAAGGAGAGCCTCGACTCGGGCTTCACCACGGCCGTCGCCTACTCGGAGAACCTCCAGGACACGACGTTCGGTCCGCTCCGGATCACCTTCAACGCACCGCCCTCCGGCGTGGTCCTGCTCCATTACGGGGCGAACACCTCGACGTCCGGGAACGCCGCGGCCATCGGCTTCACGAGCCCGTACGTGACGCAGGGATCCACCCTGGTCTGGGACCCGGTGGACGAGCGCTCGGCCCTCTCCGCGGGCGAACCGGGTTCCTCGGTCTCCACCGTCACCCGGCTCGGCGGACTGACCGCCGACCTCCCGTACACCGTGACCCTGATGCACCGCGTCAGCGTCGCCGGGATCAGGGCCTGGTTCGACAACATCTTCCTGCGCATCGAGCCCCTGTCCTGAGACCCGTTCCCGAGCCCCGGTCAGCGCTTCGAAGGACTCGAAGGAGAAGCCCGTATGAGCACCGACACCCCGTACCGCGCGATCTTCTGCGACGTACGGACCGACAGCACCATCGACATCCTCCCGCTGCGGGACGTCTCCCTCGACGACTACATCGGCAAGCCGGGCGCGCTCTCCGGCACCGTCCCGGTCCCCGACTCCGCCCTCGCCGCCCGGGTCAGCCGCATCGAGGAGGGCCGTACGGCCGTCTACCTGGAGCGCGGCGGCGACCTGTGGTGGGGCGGGATCGTCTGGACGAGCACCCTGCAGAGCAGCGGACGGGGCGTGATCAGCCTCAGCATCCAGGCCGCGACCTTCGACTCGTACGCGGGCCGCCGCCGGATCCGCGAGACCTTCGCCGCCACCACCCCCACCGACCAGCTCGAACTGGTCCGGGAACTGTGGCGCCGGCTGCAGTCCGCCGAGGGCGGTGACATCGGCGTCTCCTTCGGCACCGAAACCTCCGGCGTCCTGCGCACGGGAGCCTGGCGCGACGGGGACGAGACCCTGTACTCCGAGGCCGTCGAAACCCTGGCCGCCTCGGAGGACGGGTTCGAGCACCAGATCTCCGTCTTCCGCGACCCGGTCTCCGGAGCCCGCACCCGGCTGCTGCGCCTGGGCAGCCCGCGCATCCACACGGGCTCCACCGACCTGGTCCTGGACCGGCCCGGCGCGATCCTCTCGTACACCTTCCCGCGCGACGCGACCCGCGGCGGCACCACCGCCCGGGCCCGCGGCGCCTCGGCCAACAGCAACCAGGCCGAGGAATCGCGGCCGGTGTACTCGGACGAGCTGGTCGCCGGCGACCTGATCGCCGGCGGCTGGCCCCGCATCGACCTGTCCTCCGACCACAACGGCGTCAGCGACAAGGACGCCCTCACCGGGCTGGCGGCCGCCGAACTCGCCGGGGCCCGCGGGGCGGTCGTCATCCCGGAGATCACGGTCCGCCTCGGCAGCGAGATCCCGCCGGCCCTGCTGGGCCGCAGCGTCCGCATCCGGATCACCGACGAATGGCATCCGCAGGGCCTGGACGCCCGCTTCCGCATCATCGGAGTCAAGGTCACCCCGCCGGAGCGGGGCCGCCCGGACACCGCCGAGCTCTACCTAGAGGAGGCCTGATCCGATGCCCCAGCTGCCCGAGGACATCATCGACCGGCTGACCGCCATGGAACGCCGGATCCAGCAGCTGTCCACCGCCGTCAACACCCGCCCCGCGCTCAACACCGTCAGCGGCGGCGCCCTGCGGATCTCGGACGGCGGCTCGCTGTCCGTGGAGGAGCCGGGCGGCACCCGGATCCTGGGCGTCGGCTTCTGGACGTCCACCGAGTACGGCATGGAGATCAAGCGGCAGAGCGGCAAGACCGCGCTGAGCATCCGCAACGGCACCGCCGGCAACCACGACCAGCCCATCCGCATCTTCGACGCCTACCAGCACGAGATCGTCTCGGACGACGTGGTCACCGGCGGCCTGGCCCGCCCCTGGCTCCCCATGCTGCCCCCGCAGGACCTCGCGACCGTCCGCTGGCCGCAGACCAGTGCGACCGGCTGGACCACCATCGCCCGCTCCTACAACGTGCTGTGGCAGCCGCGCCTGCGGGTCCACCTCCTCACCGCCGCCGCCTCCGGGGTCACCGGCCAGGTACGGGTCCTCGTCGACGGCGTCCCCTGGGGCGACCCCGTCACCGCGGGCACGGCCTACGACCGCACCGCCCCGGCCGCCGAGGACTTCAACGCCCGCTTCGCCACCCTCCTCAAGGTGGAGATCCAAGCCATGGTCACCACCGGCACCGGCCTGGTCTACGCCCAACCCCTCCTGATGTACGGCACCCAAACCTGACCCGCCCCAGCCCCGCCCTGCCCACCCAGTCCAGCCCCGCCCCGCCCCACCCAGTCCGGCCCGCCTCGCCCGATCCAACCCCGGCCTGCCCCACCCAGTCCGGCCCGCCTCGCCCGATCCAGCCCCGGCCTGCCCCACCCAGTCCGGCCCCGCCCGGCCCAATCCAGCCCCGCCGGCGTTTGAGGCGATCTTTCAGCCCCGCCGGCGTTTGAGGCGCGGGGTCCGGGGCGGAGCCCCGGGTCCGTGACCCGCACCCGACACCACCCACCGCCCCGAGCCCCCGCGCCCCCGGCCCCCCGCCCCGCACCCCCCGGCCCGGGGCTTCCGCATGTCCGAAGGAGCCCGACATGGCCACTCCCCTCACCGCCGACACCCTCCTCGCCGCCCTCCGCGCCGAAGGCGCGACCGTCATCGAGCACCCCGGCTGGCGCACGCACAACCGCAACCACAAGGGCGCCTGGGGCCCGGTCAACGGCATCGTCATCCACCACACCGTCAGCACCGGCAGCGCCCCCAGCGTCGCCCTCTGCCGCGACGGCTACGCCGGACTCCCCGGCCCCCTCTGCCACGGCGTGATCGACAAGGCCGGCGCCGTCCACCTGATCGGCCACGGCCGCACCAACCACGCGGGCCTCGGCGACGGCGACGTCCTGGACGCCGTCGCCGCCGAGGCCCCCCTCCCCACCCCCCGCCGGAACGACACCGACGGCAACGCCCACTTCTACGGCTTCGAGTGCGTCAACCTCGGCAACGGCACCGACCCCTGGCCCGCCGCACAGCTCGATGCCATCGAGCGCGCCTCGGCCGCCCTGTGCCGGGCCCACGGCTGGACCGCCGCCTCGGTCATCGGCCACAAGGAGTGGACCCCCACCAAGGTCGATCCGCGCGGGTTCACCATGCGGGACATGCGGGCCCGCATCGCCGCCCGCCTCGCCTCGGCCCCGGGCGGCCCGGGCGGCACCCCCGTCCCGCCGCCGCCCGCCACCGGAGGCTACGAGCCCTTCCCCGGCGCCGCCTTCTTCGCCGCCGCCCCCCACTCCCCCGTCGTCACGGCGATGGGCAGGCGACTGGTCGCCGAGGGCTGCTCCGCCTACGCCCAGGGCCCCGGCCCCCAGTGGACGGAGGCCGACCGCCGCTCGTACGCGAACTGGCAGCGCAAGCTCGGCTTCACCGGCTCCGACGCCGACGGCCTGCCGGGCCGCACCTCCTGGAACGCCCTGAAGGTCCCCCGCTCCGGCTGACGGCTCCCCCTCACGGCTCCGGCCGACGGCTCCCGCCGACAACCCCGCCCCCCACGCTCCACCGAAAGAAGGAACCCCCATGTCCGAAGCCGGCAAGCGCACCCTGCGCACACTCGTCCAGACCGCCCTGGCGATCGCCGTCCTGCTGCCCGCCGCGGTCGACGCGTCCGCCATACCCGCCACCCTGCCGTGGGTCGCCGCCGCCCTCACCGCGGCCGGCGCCCTCACCCGGGTGATGGCGCTGCCCGGCGTACAGGCCGTGCTGCCCGGCTGGCTCCGCACCGAGGCCCCGTACGACCCCGCCGGCCGGGCCCCGCACGCGCGGGACGAGCGCGCATGACGGACCCTCACGCACCGTCCCACTCACCGGCCCACACGCCGGACCCGCTGTCCGTCGCCGTCGAACTGGAGCGGCTGCGCGGCACGATGGAGGCCGGGTTCGCCCGGGTCGACGGATCGCTGGCCCTCCTGGTCCAGCGCAGCGACCAGACGGACCGCCAGCTCGCGGACCACGAGGCCCGGTTGGACGCCCTGGAGCGGGCCCGCTGGCCGCTCGCCAGCGTCACAGCGATGGCGGCGGTCTCCGCGATCGCCATGACCGCCTGGCAGATCACCGCCAGGTGATCCCCTCCGGGGGCCCGCCCCAGACCTAAACTGACGAGTCAGACAAACCAGCCATATGTACCACTAGTCGGACAGTCGACCAGCAGGGAGCAGACCCTTGGGGACCTTGGCCGTCGAGCCCGCGACGCACAGCAGCCCACCCCCCGGTCCGGACCGGCCCGCACCGCGTCGCTCCGCCCGCCTCTACGGCCCGCTCCTCGCGTTCCTCATCGCCTCGGGCGCCTTCTGCGCCTCCTGGGCCGCCCGGGGCACCTTCCCCTTCGGCACCACCGGCCGGGCCGTCAACGACCAGGCCAACCAGTACGTCCCGTTCCACCGGGCCCTGTGGGACCTGGTCCACGGCCGGGCCGCCGGCGACCTCCTGTTCACCTGGCGCGGCGGCTTCGGCCAGCAGTTCCTGTCCGACTACCACACCTATCTCGGCAACCCCTTCTCCTGGCTGGCCGTCCTCGTCCCCCGCGCCCACGTGGACCTCGCCGTCTTCGCGATCACCCCGGTCACGACGGGCGCCGCCGCCGCCCTGATGACCGTCTACCTCGGCATGCTGCGGCCCGGCCCCTGGTGGCAGCGGGGCGTCCTCGGAGCCGTCTACGGGCTGTGCGGCTGGGCCCTCAGCGACGCCTCGTACATCCCCATGTGGCTGTGGGGCCTGGTCGCCCTCCCCCTCCTGGGCATCGCCGTGGAATGGTGCCTGCAGGAACGCCGCTGGCCGGGCGTGGCGCTGCTGGTCGCGCTCGCCTGGTTCGGGAACTTCTACACCGCGATGATGGCGACGATGGCCGCCGGCGTCCTGCTCGCCGTCCGCCTGATCCTCCTCGACCTGACCCGGGCCCAGCGGCTGCGCGCCGTCTGGCGGGCCGCGACGGCCACCGCGACGGGCATCCTGCTCACGCTCCCCCTGCTGCTGCCCGCCTTCCTCTCCAGCGCCGCCGCCCAGCCCACCGGGGCGGCCGCCTTCGATCCCGTCCGGATCGAGGTCTTCCTGACCGGCATGCTGCCCGGCACCCACCTGTGGGGCGGCCGGCCGCGGCTGTACGTGGCCTCCCTCGGCCTGATCCTGGCCGGGGCCTTCCTCCTCAACAAGGCCGTCGCCCGCCGGACCCGCCTGGTGTGGGCGGCGGCGGCCCTGCTCGTGCTGGTCTCCTTCCAGTTCCCGCCCACCCAGTACGTGTGGCACGGGCTGGCGGTGCCGAACGGCAATCCGTACCGCGAGACCTTCGTCTTCAGCGGCATGCTCGTGGTCATCGCCTGGCTCTCGCTCGCCCACCGGCCGCGCCCGGCGCACCTGGCGCTGAGCGCCGCCCTGCTGGTCGCCGCGGCCTTCGCACTGCGCCGCACCGACGACTTCGGCGGCGCCACCTGGCCCGCCGTCCTGGGCGGCGGCGCGGTGTCCCTGCTCGCCCTGGTCCTGCTGGCGCTGGGCGAGAAGCGCCGGGTCCTGGTCCCCCTGGCCGCGGTCCTCATGATCGGCGTCGTCCTCGCCGAATCCACCGCCGCCGCGGTCAACGCGGACGCCCGCCGCGCCCGCGAACGCTGGGCGAAGCCGGTCGCCACCTCCAGCGAGTCGATCACGAACCACTTCGAGGCCGTCCGCTCGGTCGACGGCTGGCCCGCGTACCGGACCGACCCGGGCACCCCGCACACCTCGTACAACGACGCGGCCGCGCTGCGCGCCGAGGGCCCGCAGTACTACAGCAGCTACCTCCCCGCGCGCACCTACCAGGCCCTCGAACCCCTCGGCTACGGCTGGACGAACTCCGGCCGCACCCTCTTCGGCGCGGACAACCCCGTCCTGGACGCGATCTTCTCGATCGGCGCCCGCGCCGAACCGGGCCCGGAGAAGAACAGCTGGCAGGCCCGCACCTTCCCCGCCCCGCCCCTGGTCACCGTCCGCAGCGGCCCCTACGCCTCCCCCAACCCGCCCGCCAGCGTCTACGCCCGCCAGGAGCAGCTCCTCGGCGCCACCGTCTACCAGGTCCCGCCCGTCACCCGGGGCGGCACCGCCACCCTGCAGACCTACGCCACCCGCTGCCTGCCCGGCTCCGAAGCCTTCTGGTACTCCCCCCGGCTGTACGGAACCCTCACCTCCGGCGGCACGGCCCGGCCCCTGGAGGACCGCACGACCGGGGTCGTCCGCCTCGGCGAGGTCCCCGCCTCCGGCACGGTCGACGTCACCGTGAAGACCCGTACCCGCGGCGCCACGGCCGGCGAGCACCCCATCGGCTGCCTGGACCGCGCCGAGCTCGCCAGGACGGTCGCCCGCCTCACCACCACCGGCGCCACCCACGTCACCACGACCGGCCACACCATCGAGGCCACCCTCCCGGACGGGGCCACCGGCACCGCCGTCCTCGCGATGACCGACATCCCCGGCTGGCGCTGCTCCACCCCGGTGAAGAACTTCCACGGCCTGGTCTCCCTGGACATCCCCCCGACCACGAAGCACCTCTCCTGCACCTTCACCCCCCAGGGCCTCACCCCGGGCCTGACCGCCGCCGCCCTGGCCCTCCTGGCCCTCACCTCGGTCACCGTGGCGGGCCTGCGCCACCGCCGCCGCCCCTGACCCGGGACACGAAGAAGCCCCCCGCCTCTCCTCTCGGAGCGGCGGGGGGCTTCTTTCGTACTACCTACTCAACTCAGCCGTTGTAGGGGCCGTAGTCGTAGTCCTCCAGCGGGACAGCCTGGCCGGAGCCGGTGCCGAAGGGCGAGTAGTCGATGTCGTCGTAGCCGACGGCCGAGTACATCGCGGCCTTGGCTTCCTCGGTCGGCTCGACCCGGATGTTGCGGTAGCGGGCGAGGCCCGTACCGGCCGGGATGAGCTTACCGATGATGACGTTCTCCTTGAGGCCGATCAGGGAGTCGGACTTGGCGTTGATCGCCGCGTCCGTCAGAACCCTGGTCGTCTCCTGGAAGGACGCCGCCGACAGCCAGGACTCGGTCGCGAGCGAGGCCTTGGTGATACCCATCAGCTGCGGACGGCCGGAGGCGGGGTGACCGCCCTCGGTGACCACACGACGGTTCTCGGTCTCGAACTTCGACCGCTCGACCAGCTCGCCCGGCAGGAGCTCCGCGTCGCCGGACTCGATGATCGTCACGCGGCGCAGCATCTGCCGGATGATGATCTCGATGTGCTTGTCGTGGATCGACACGCCCTGCGAGTTGTAGACCTTCTGGACTTCGCCGACCAGGTGGACCTGGACCGCACGCTGGCCGAGGATGCGCAGCACGTCGTGCGGGTTGGTGGCACCCATGGTCAGCTTCTGGCCGACCTCGACGTGGTCGCCCTCGCCGACGATGACCTTGGCGCGCTTGGAGATCGGGAAGGCCGTCTCCTCGCTGCCGTCGTCGGGCGTGATGACGATCTTCTTCGTCTTCTCGGTCTCCTCGATCCGCACGCGGCCGGCGGCCTCGGAGATCGGGGCGACACCCTTCGGGGTACGGGCCTCGAAGAGCTCGACGACACGCGGCAGACCCTGCGTGATGTCGTCACCGGCCACACCACCGGTGTGGAAGGTACGCATCGTCAGCTGGGTACCGGGCTCACCGATGGACTGGGCGGCGATGATGCCGACCGCCTCACCGATGTCGACCAGCTTGCCGGTGGCGAGCGAGCGTCCGTAGCAGAAGGCACAGGTGCCGACCGCGGACTCACAGGTCAGGACCGAGCGGGTCTTGACCTCCTCGACGCCGTTGGCGACCAGGGCGTCGATGAGCACGTCACCGAGGTCGACGTTGGCCGGCGCGATGACCTTGCCGTCGATGACGACGTCCTCGGCCAGCATGCGGGCGTAGATCGAGGTCTCGACGTCGTCGGCCTTGCGCAGCACGCCGTCCTCGCCGCGAACGGCGATCTTCAGCTTCAGGCCGCGCTCGGTGCCGCAGTCCTCCTCGCGGATGATGACGTCCTGCGAGACGTCCACCAGACGACGGGTGAGGTAACCCGAGTCGGCGGTACGCAGGGCGGTGTCCGCCAGACCCTTACGGGCACCGTGCGTGGAGATGAAGTACTCCAGAACGGTGAGGCCCTCACGGAAGGACGCCTTGATCGGACGCGGGATGGTCTCGTTCTTCGCGTTCGACACCAGACCACGCATACCGGCGATCTGTCGCATCTGCATCATGTTTCCTCGGGCACCCGAGTCAACCATCATGAAGATGGGGTTCGTCTTGGGGAAGTTCGCGTTCATCGCCTCGGCAACCTCGTTGGTCGCCTTGGTCCAGATCGCGATGAGCTCCTGCGTGCGCTCGTCCTTGGTGATCAGACCGCGCTCGTACTGCTTCTGGACCTTCTCGTCCAGCTCCTCGTAGCCCTTGACGATGGCCTTCTTGGCCTCGGGCACGACGACGTCGGAGATGGCCACGGTGACGCCCGAACGGGTCGCCCAGTGGAAGCCGGCCGCCTTCAGGTTGTCGAGCGTCGCCGCCACGATCACCTTGGGGTAGCGCTCCGCCAGGTCGTTGACGATCTCGGAGAGCTGCTTCTTGCCCACCGAGTAGTCGACGAACGGGTAGTCCTCGGGCAGCAGCTCGTTGAAGAGCGCGCGGCCCAGGGTCGTCCGCAGACGGAAGCTGTCGCCCGGCTGGAACTCCTGCTCGCCCTCTTCGGCGACCGGGGCCACCCAGCCGCGCGGCGGGATGGTGCCCACCGGGAAGCGGATGTCGACGGCCGACTGCAGAGCCAGCTCGCCACCGTCGAACGCCATGGTCGCCTCGGCCGTGGAGCCGAACGCGCGCCCCTCGCCCTTGGTGTTCCGCAGCTCGCCGTCGGTGGTGAGGAAGAACAGACCCAGCACCATGTCCTGGGTCGGCATGGTGACGGGACGACCGTCGGCCGGCTTCAGGATGTTGTTCGAGGACAGCATCAGGATGCGGGCCTCGGCCTGCGCCTCTGCCGAAAGCGGCAGGTGCACGGCCATCTGGTCACCGTCGAAGTCCGCGTTGAACGCGGTGCAGACGAGCGGGTGGATCTGGATGGCCTTGCCTTCGACCAGCTGGGGCTCGAAGGCCTGGATGCCGAGGCGGTGCAGCGTGGGCGCACGGTTCAGCAGAACCGGGTGCTCGGCGATGACCTCTTCGAGCACGTCGTAGACGACCGTGCGGCCGCGCTCGACCATGCGCTTCGCCGACTTGATGTTCTGCGCGTGGTTCAGGTCGACCAGGCGCTTCATCACGAACGGCTTGAAGAGCTCCAGCGCCATGGCCTTCGGCAGACCGCACTGGTGCAGCTTGAGCTGCGGGCCGACGACGATCACGGAACGCGCGGAGTAGTCCACGCGCTTGCCGAGGAGGTTCTGACGGAATCGACCCTGCTTGCCCTTGAGCATGTCGCTCAGGGACTTCAGCGGACGGTTACCGGGACCGGTCACCGGACGACCACGACGACCGTTGTCGAAGAGGGCGTCGACGGCCTCCTGGAGCATGCGCTTCTCGTTGTTCACGATGATCTCGGGGGCACCGAGGTCGAGAAGGCGCTTCAGGCGGTTGTTGCGGTTGATCACGCGGCGGTACAGGTCGTTCAGGTCGGAGGTCGCGAAGCGGCCACCGTCCAGCTGCACCATCGGACGCAGGTCCGGCGGGATCACCGGCACGCAGTCCAGAACCATGCCCTTGGGCTTGTTGCTGGTCTGCAGGAACGCGGAGACGACCTTGAGGCGCTTGAGCGCACGGGTCTTCTTCTGGCCCTTGCCGGTACGGATGATCTCGCGGAGGCGCTCGGCCTCCTCGTCGAGGTCGAAGGACTCCAGACGCTTCTGGAGCGCCGCGGCGCCCATGCAGCCGTCGAAGTACGTACCGAAGCGGTCGCGCAGCTCGCGGTAGAGCAGCTCGTCGCCCTCGAGGTCCTGGACCTTGAGGTTCTTGAAGCGGGCCCACACCTCGTCGAGGCGGTCGATCTCGCGCTGGGCGCGGTCACGGAGCTGCTTCATCTCGCGCTCGGCACCTTCGCGCACCTTGCGGCGTACGTCGGCCTTGGCGCCCTCGGCCTCGAGCTCGGCCAGGTCGGTCTCGAGCTTCTTGGCACGGCCTTCGAGGTCCGAGTCGCGTCGGTTCTCGATCTGCTGGCGCTCGACGGAGACGTGCGCCTCCAGGGACGGGAGGTCGCGGGTGCGGCGCTCGTCGTCCACGAACGTGATCATGTACGCGGCGAAGTAGATGACCTTCTCGAGGTCCTTCGGCGCGAGGTCCAGCAGGTATCCGAGGCGCGACGGGACGCCCTTGAAGTACCAGATGTGGGTGACGGGAGCGGCAAGCTCGATGTGGCCCATCCGCTCGCGGCGCACCTTGGCGCGCGTGACTTCGACGCCACAACGCTCACAGATGATGCCCTTGAAGCGGACACGCTTGTACTTACCGCAGTAGCACTCCCAGTCCCGGGTCGGACCGAAGATCTTCTCGCAGAAGAGTCCGTCCTTCTCGGGCTTGAGGGTGCGGTAGTTGATGGTCTCCGGCTTCTTGACCTCGCCGTGGGACCAGGTTCGGATGTCGTCCGCGGTGGCAAGGCCGATCCGCAGCTCGTCGAAGAAGTTGACGTCGAGCACTGTGCGTCAATCCCTCTTTCGGGGTCGAGTCTCAATCATGGTCTGAACGGTCCCGGGGATGACGGGGGGCTCTTGAGCGAGCCCCCCGTCAGGCCCGTCAGACCTCTTCGACGCTGCTCGGCTCGCGCCGGGACAGGTCGATACCGAGCTCCTCCGCCGCGCGGAAGACGTCCTCGTCGGTGTCGCGCATCTCGATGGACATGCCGTCCGAGGACAGCACCTCCACGTTGAGGCAGAGCGACTGCATTTCCTTGATGAGCACCTTGAAGGACTCGGGAATGCCCGGCTCGGGGATGTTCTCGCCCTTGACGATGGCCTCGTAGACCTTCACGCGGCCGGTCACGTCGTCGGACTTGATGGTCAGGAGCTCCTGGAGGGCGTAAGCGGCGCCATAAGCCTCGAGCGCCCACACCTCCATCTCACCGAAGCGCTGGCCACCGAACTGCGCCTTACCACCCAGCGGCTGCTGCGTGATCATCGAGTACGGACCGGTCGACCGGGCGTGGAGCTTGTCGTCGACCAGGTGGTGGAGCTTCAGGATGTACATGTAGCCGACCGAAACCGGCTCCGGGAACGGCTCGCCGGAGCGGCCGTCGAACAGACGCGCCTTGCCGGACGGGAGGACCAGGCGGTCGCCGTCACGGTTCGGGATCGTGTGCTCGAACAGGCCGGCGAGCTCGTCCTCACGGGCACCGTCGAACACCGGGGTGGCGACGTTGGTGCCGGGCTCGACGCGGTCGGCGCCGATGGCCTTCAGTCGCTCGGCCCACTCCTCCGCGAGGCCGGAGACGTCCCAGCCGCGGCTGGCGAGCCAGCCGAGGTGGATCTCCAGGACCTGTCCCGGGTTCATTCGGGACGGGACACCCAGCGGGTTCAGGATGATGTCGACCGGCGTGCCGTCCTCAAGGAAGGGCATGTCCTCGATCGGAAGGATCTTGGAGATGACACCCTTGTTGCCGTGGCGGCCGGCGAGCTTGTCACCGTCGGTGATCTTGCGCTTCTGGGCGACGTAGACGCGGACCAGCTGGTTCACGCCCGGGGGAAGCTCGTCCCCCTCCTCGCGGTCGAAGACGCGGACACCGATGACCTTGCCGATCTCACCGTGAGGAACCTTGAGCGAGGTGTCACGCACCTCGCGGGCCTTCTCACCGAAGATCGCGCGGAGCAGGCGCTCCTCCGGGGTCAGCTCGGTCTCACCCTTGGGCGTGACCTTGCCGACCAGGATGTCGCCGGCGACGACGTCCGCACCGATGCGGATGATGCCGCGCTCGTCGAGGTCCGCGAGGACCTCCTCGGAGACGTTCGGGATGTCCCGGGTGATCTCCTCGGGGCCCAGCTTGGTGTCACGGGCGTCGACCTCGTGCTCCTCGATGTGGATCGAGGAGAGGACGTCGTCCTGCACGAGGCGCTGCGACAGGATGATCGCGTCCTCGTAGTTGTGACCTTCCCAGGGCATGAACGCGACGAGCAGGTTCTTGCCGAGGGCCATTTCGCCCTCTTCGGTCGCGGGACCGTCGGCGAGGACCTGGGACTCGATGATCCGGTCGCCCTCGTTGACGATGACCTTCTGGTTGACCGAGGTGCCCTGGTTCGAGCGGGAGAACTTGGCGACGCGGTACGTGGTGTACGTGCCGTCGTCGTTGGCGACGGTGATGTAGTCGGCCGAGACCTCCTGGACCACACCGTCCTTCTCCGCACGGATCGAGTCACCGGCGTCGACCGCACAGCGGTACTCCATGCCGGTGCCGACGAGCGGCGCCTCCGCCTTGATGAGCGGAACGGCCTGGCGCATCATGTTCGCGCCCATGAGGGCACGGTTGGCGTCGTCGTGCTCGAGGAAGGGGATCATCGCGGTCGCGACGGACACCATCTGGCGCGGGGAGACGTCCATGTAGTCGACGTCGCCGCCGGCGATGTAGTCGATCTCGCCGCCACGACGGCGGACCAGGACGCGGTTCTCCGTGAAGCGCATGTCGTCGGACAGGCCGGCGTTGGCCTGGGCGATGACGAAGCGGTCTTCCTCGTCGGCCGTCAGGTAGTCGACCTCGTCGGTGACGACGCCGTCGATGACCTTGCGGTACGGGGTCTCGACGAAACCGAACGCGTTGACGCGGCCGTAGGACGCGAGCGAGCCGATCAGACCGATGTTCGGGCCTTCGGGGGTCTCGATCGGGCACATGCGGCCGTAGTGCGACGGGTGAACGTCTCGGACCTCGAAGCCGGCCCGCTCACGGGACAGACCACCCGGGCCAAGCGCCGACAGACGGCGCTTGTGGGTGAGACCCGACAGCGGGTTGTTCTGGTCCATGAACTGCGACAGCTGGCTGGTGCCGAAGAACTCCTTGATGGAGGCGACGACCGGCCGGATGTTGATCAGGGTCTGCGGCGTGATCGCCTCGACGTCCTGGGTCGTCATCCGCTCGCGGACGACGCGCTCCATACGAGCCAGACCCGTACGGACCTGGTTCTGGATGAGCTCGCCGACGTTGCGCAGACGACGGTTGCCGAAGTGGTCGATGTCGTCGGTCTCGACGACGATCGAACGACCCGACTCACCGATGGTCTCGGTCTCACCGGCGTGCAGCTTGACCAGGTACTTGATGGTCGCGATGACGTCGTCGGTGGTGAGCACGCCGGCGTCCAGCGGCTCGTCGGCGCCGAGCTTCTTGTTCACCTTGTAGCGGCCGACCTTCGCGAGGTCGTAGCGCTTCGGGTTGAAGTAGAGGTTCTCGAGCAGCGTCTGAGCGGCCTCGCGGGTCGGCGGTTCGCCCGGACGCAGCTTGCGGTAGATGTCGAGCAGCGCGTCGTCCTGGCCCTGGGTGTGGTCCTTCTCCAGGGTGGCGCGCATGGACTCGTACTCGCCGAACTCCTCGAGGATCTGCTCGGTGGTCCAGCCGAGAGCCTTCAGGAGGACGGTGACGGACTGCTTGCGCTTGCGGTCGATGCGAACACCGACCATGTCGCGCTTGTCGATCTCCATCTCGAGCCAGGCACCCCGGGAAGGGATGATCTTGGCGGCGAAGATGTCCTTGTCGGACGTCTTGTCGATGGAGGAGTCGAAGTAGACACCGGGGGAACGGACGAGCTGCGACACGACGACACGCTCGGTGCCGTTGATGACGAAGGTGCCCTTGTTGGTCATGAGCGGGAAGTCGCCCATGAAGACCGTCTGAGACTTGATCTCTCCGGTCTCGTTGTTCGTGAACTCGGCAGTGACGAAAAGCGGCGCCGCGTACGTGAAGTCGCGGTCCTTGCACTCGTCGACCGAGTTCTTCGCCGGCTCGAAACGGTGGTCGCGGAACGTCAGCGACATCGACCCGGAGAAGTCCTCGATCGGCGAGATCTCCTCGAAGATCTCTTCCAGACCGGACTTGGTGGGAACGTCCTGTCCGCTCTCAAGCGCCGACTCGACGCGAGACTTCCAGGCGGCGTTGCCGAGCAGCCAGTCAAAGCTCTCGGTCTGCAGCGCCAGGAGGTTCGGAACCTCGAGGGGCTCCTTGATCTTTGCAAAGGAGATGCGCAGCGGGGCGGTGCTGGCACCGTTGTTCGTATTGGTCGAGGCGTTGCGCGAGGCGGCCAAGAGGGGGTCCTTCCGAGGGCTCGGACTCACTACGCGCGTACCGGTCCCAGCTGACACAGAAGACAAGCGCCCCCCATCTGGTCAAAAGGACCAGCTCAGGGCCGTTCAATCAAGTGTGCTCATGCGTGGGCATGCCCCTGGCGACGGGCAGGGGGCAGCTAACAGGCAGCGCAAAGGGTCAGTGTAGCCACTCGGCTCACTGATGTCCAGACCAGGTTTCCGGAAACCGGCAACAGGCCTTCCCCATGTCGTTGAAACAACCTTGCGTCCTGCCGGCTCCGCATACGGAGCGCGTAGCAGTACTGCCCTCTTCGTAGTCGATCCATGCCCGATGCGGACCCGATCCATGCCTCGGATCTCGGATCAGGCCTGCCGATCTCACGACGGATCTGAGAATTGCGCGCCGCGTCCCGTTCGTCAAGGCCCCCTGCTCCGAGCGGATCATCGAGGGACCCTGCCGCAGAGCAACGAAGATCACCCTACTCCCCAACGAGACAGGGGCAAGTCAGGCACTCCGGGTACGCCAAAGGGCGACCACCCTTACGGGTGATCGCCCTTGGTTGGAGCCTCAGAGAGGCCCCAGAGGCATTACTTGACGGTCACAGACGCGCCGGCAGCCTTGAGGGACTCGGCAGCCTTGTCAGCGGCCTCCTTGGCGACCTTCTCGAGGATCGGCTTCGGAGCGCCGTCGACGAGGTCCTTGGCCTCCTTCAGGCCCAGGGAGGTGAGCTCACGCACGACCTTGATGACCTGGATCTTCTTGTCACCGGCGCCATCGAGGATGACGTCGAACTCGTCCTGCTCCTCGGCGGCCTCAGCGGCAGCGCCACCGGCGGCGGGGGCGGCAACGGCGACGGCCGCAGCGGCGGTGACGTCGAACTTCTCCTCGAACGCCTTCACGAACTCGGAGAGCTCGATGAGGGTGAGCTCCTCGAACTGGGCGAGGAGTTCGTCCTGGGTGAGCTTCGCCATGATGGGCGATCCTTCCACTAAATCGGCAGGTGCCGGATGTATAGAGAGGCGGGCGTAACGGCCCGCTGCGACCCGCGCACTAGGCGGCGCGGATCAATGCGCGAGCCGAATTACTCGGCACCGCCCTGCTCGGCGAGCTTGACGCGAAGCGCTTCCGCAGTGCGGACGAACTTCGACGGCAGCGCCTGGAAGAGCGAGGCAGCCTGAGACTGCTTGCCCTTGAACGCGCCGGCCAGCTTGCTGAGCAGAACCTCGCGGGACTCGAGGTCCGCAAGCTTCTTGATGTCATCGGCGGAGAGCGCCTTACCATCAAGGACACCCGCCTTGATGATCAGGTTGGGGTTTTCCTTGGCGAAGTCACGCAGGCTCTTCGCCGACTCCACCGGGTCACCGGTGATGAAGGCGACCGCGGTCGGACCAGCGAAGTGCTCGTCCAGCGCGGTGATCCCGGCCTGGTTGGCCGCAATCTTGGTCAGCGTGTTCTTCACCACGGCGTACTGGGCGTTCTCACCGAGAGAACGACGCAGCGTCTTGAGCTGCGCGACGGTGAGACCCCGGTACTCGGTCAGCACGGCGGCGTTCGAGCTCTGGAACGCGTCCGTGAGCTCGGCTACCGCGGCAGCCTTGTTGGGCGTCGGCATAGTGCGTCGGCCTCCTTCCGGGTGATGAGGACCGCTCAGAAGGGGCATAAATACGAAACGCCCCGGCGCAGGCGCCAGGGCGTAGCTCAACCAGAACGAGTCCGGGAACTTTCCTTGAACACCTGCGCAGGACGTCCGCGGTTAGCGGATCCTTCGGCCACCGCCCCCTTGCGGGCACGGCAACGACCAGCGGTCTTTGGCTTCTCCGGAAGAGTACGGGACCGGTGCCGCGCAGAGCAAATCGGTCACCCGACGGCCCCGCGCGGCCCTGAACGGCCAGGTCAGCCCTGTGCCTGCCCGGCGCCCTTCATCATCTCGGCCAGGTCCGTGACCTGGTCGGCGGGCGGCGCGGCCACCTCGACCGGCTGGTTGTAGTCCAGGAACTTGATGGTGGTATCCACCGGACCCTTGGCCGCGTCACCGCGGGTACGGACCTGCTTGGGGCGGTCCGACTCGTCGATCCACATGTCCAGGGTCAGGTTCTTGACGCCCTGCGCCTCCAGGGCCGTGACGGACTGCTCCCGGCGCTTCTTGGTCTCGGGGGTCTCGGAGGCCGCCGCGGCCTTCAGCTCCTCGAGGGAGACCGTGCCGCTGAGGTGCTTGGTCTTCACCCCGTCGATGGTCTCCTCGCCGACGAACTTGAGGTCCTTGGCCTTGAGCAGCTCGCTCGCCCGGTCCCCGGGGTTCTCGCCGCCCTTGTTCGCCGTGCCGCCGGCGCTGTTCAGCTTCTCCGCCAGGGCCGGGTCCAGGCTCTTCATGTCGAACTTGAGCCACTTGCCCTCGGTGCCGATGAACATCGCCTCGTCGAGGAGCCGGATCTCGGCGGCCTGGCCGCCCTCGCCCGAGGTGGTCATCTTCATCGACATCGCCACGGACGGCTTGAGCCGCATCGAGACGTCGCCGGAGAACTGCTCGCCCTCCGCGGTGCCCGCCATCGAGTAGCGCAGGGAGGTGATCTCCTCCGCGTTCGCCTTGACCTTCTCCAGGTAGGCGGCGGGGACCACCTCCGCCGCGCCCTTCCCGGCGCCCTGGGAGGCCGCTGCCTTCCCCGTGCCGTCCTTCGGCCCGCTCTCGCACGCCGTGGCCCCACCCACGAGCAGTACGGCGGCCAGCGCGGCCCCAGCGGTCTTCGTGCGGCTGTTCTTCCGGTTCGCGAACAAGAGTCCCCACCCCTGATGTGATCGTTTGATGAGATACGACCCTACTGCGCGGGCCGCCGGTCCCTCCGCCATTTTCCGCGCGACCCGCGGAGCGCAGCGCGGTGCGGAACGCGGCACGGAACGCAGAACGGGCCCCGCTCCCCCGTGCAGGGGGTGCAGGGCCCGTTCGGGCAACTCAGCGGGCCGTCAGGCCCGGCTCAGTCAGACCGCGGCCGGGTCTTCCTCGACGAGGAGGTTCCGGGTGCGGTTGGAGTCCAGCGAGATGCCGGGGCCCATCGTGGTGCTGAGGGCGGCCTTCTTGATGTAGCGGCCCTTCGCGGCGGACGGCTTCAGACGAAGGATCTCGTCCAGGGCCGCGCCGTAGTTCTCGACCAGCTGCTCATCGGAGAAGGAGACCTTGCCGATGATGAAGTGCAGGTTCGAGTGCTTGTCGACGCGGAACTCGATCTTGCCACCCTTGATCTCGGTGACAGCCTTCGCGACGTCCATGGTGACGGTGCCGGTCTTCGGGTTCGGCATCAGGCCACGGGGACCGAGCACGCGGCCGAGGCGGCCGACCTTGCCCATGAGGTCCGGCGTGGCGACAACGGCGTCGAACTCGTTGAGGCGGTTGCCCTTGGCGATCTCGTTGATGAGCTCGTCGTCGCCGACAATGTCGGCGCCGGCGGCTTCCGCGGCCGCAGCACGGTCACCGGTCGCGAAGACCAGGACCCGGGCGGTCTTGCCGGTGCCGTGCGGGAGGTTCACGGTGCCGCGGACCATCTGGTCGGCCTTGCGCGGGTCTACACCCAGGCGGAAGGCGACCTCGACGGTGCCGTCGAACTTCGTGGTGGAGGTCTCCTTGGCGAGACGGACGGCCTCGAGCGGGGCGTACAGCTTCTCCCGGTCGACCTTGGCGTCCGCAGCGCGGAGAGTCTTGCTGCGCTTCACTTCTGCTCCTGTGTTGTGACTTCAGGTGTGGAGTCGTGGTGCGGACCAGCGCTTGGTCCTACCACTGTCGTGCTCTGGTGGTGGCTGAATCAGCCTTCGACCGTGATGCCCATGGAACGGGCGGTGCCGCGGATGATCTGCTCGGCGGCGTCCAGGTCGTTCGCGTTCAGGTCGGGCATCTTGATCGTGGCGATCTCGCGGACCTGGTCACGCGTGAGCTTCGCGACCTTGGTCTTGTGCGGCTCGCCAGAGCCCTTCTCCACGCCCGCGCTCTTCAGGATGAGGCGCGCGGCCGGCGGCGTCTTGGTGATGAAGGTGAAGGAGCGGTCGTCGTAGACCGTGATCTCCACCGGCACGACCATGCCACGCTGCGACTCGGTCGCGGCGTTGTAGGCCTTGCAGAACTCCATGATGTTGACGCCGTGCTGACCGAGCGCGGGGCCGACCGGCGGAGCCGGGTTGGCCGCACCGGCCTTGATCTGGAGCTTGATAAGCCCCGTGATCTTCTTCTTCTTGGGAGGCATTGCTCTCTCCGGGTCCTAGTGAGAGTTTTTCGCCGCCAATCCGGTCATCCGGATGGAGGCATACCGCACCACGATAACGGGTATCGGTGCGGAGCTGAAAACCGAGCAGGTCAGACCGCCCGCGAGCGGGCAATCTGACCTGTCCGGAAGCGTGTGCCAGAAGGCTGTGGATCAGTTCTTCTGGATCTGGTCGAAGCTGAGCTCGACCGGGGTCTCGCGGCCGAAGATCTCGACGAGACCCTTGACCTTCTTCGAGTCCGGGTTGATCTCGTTGATGGTCGCCTGCAGCGTCGCGAACGGGCCGTCGGTGACGGTGACCGAGTCGCCGACCTCGAAGTCCAGGACCTCGATGGCGCGCTTGACGGCGGGCGCCGGCAGACCGGCCTCTTCCGCTGCCTGCTTGGCGGCCTTCTCCTGCAGCTCCGGGGCGAGCATCTTGACGATCTCGTCCAGGGTCAGCGGGTACGGGTCGTACGCGTTGCCCACGAAGCCGGTGACGCCCGGCGTGTTGCGGACGACGCCCCAGGACTCGTTCGTCAGATCCATGCGGACCAGAACGTAGCCGGGCAGCTTGTTCTGCCGGACGTTCTTGCGCTCGCCGTTCTTGATCTGGACGATCTCTTCCTCGGGCACCTCGGCCTGGTAGATGAAGTCCTCGACGTTGAGCGAGACGGCGCGCTGCTCCAGGTTGGCCTTCACGCGCTTCTCGTAGCCGGCGTAGGTGTGGATGACGTACCACTCGCCGGGCAGGAGGCGCAGTTCGTCGCGCAGGGCCTGGATGGGGTCGACGGGCTCGGCCGGCTCGGCGTCGGCGGCCTCTACGGCCTCCGCGTCGTCCTCGTCCTCGACGTCCTCGTCGGAAGCCTCTTCGGTCTCAGCATCCTCGTCGGCGGACTCGTCGTCGGCCTCTTCGGCCTCCGCGTCGTCCTCGGCGTCCGCGTCACCCTCGGCGTCGTCGTCATCGTCCGACTCGACGTGCAGCGCGGCCTCCTCGGCAGCGACACCCGCCTCGGCGTCGGCGAGCTCGGCCTCGTCGGGGTCCACAGCGTCTGCAGCCTCGACGATGTCGAGCTCGTCCTCGACGGACTCGACGGAGTCGGGGCTCACGTTCAGGTTCGGGTCAGACACGGTGGCTGCTTCTTCCTGGATACAAAAGGTGGTCGAACATGCGAAAACGGGCGGCACCCATCAAGGCGCCGCCCTCCGCGGGGATCAGCCGAAGACGAACTTGATGGCTTCCTGGAACCCATAGTCAATCACGGTCACCAGACCGATCATGATGACGACGAAGACAATCACCACAGTGGTGTACGTCGTCAACTGGTTGCGAGTGGGCCATACAACCTTGCGGAGTTCCGCGACGATCTGGCGGTAGAACAGCGCGAGACGACCCAGAGGGCCCTTCTTGCCGCGCTTGCCGCCCTTGCGGGCCTTCTTCTCGCGAGTGTCATCCTCGGCGTCAGGCATGTCGATGGAGCCCAGGGCGTCCGTCACGTCTCTCACCTGAATCCGGGTCGTGGCCGTGGCCGCGCCCGGTTGCGCCGCACGGCACTGCATCTAAGTACGTACCTGCGCACACACATCCGAGAAGGAGTGTGGAGCAGGGCCGGAGGGACTCGAACCCCCAACCGCTGGTTTTGGAGACCAGTGCTCTACCAATTGAGCTACGACCCTTTGCGTCCCCCAACCTACCGCATCCAGGCGAGTGCACGGTGTGCTCACGCTCTGCAGCGTTTGGCGAGGGCCAACGACGGTTGAGTGTACGTGGTCCGGGCCCTGACGTCGAACAGCGCCGTCCGCAGACGCTCCGTCCGGTAACTGAAACGGAGTGCGGCGCCCGTTTCACGTCTGGGACGATTGGCCGCATGACCTCTGAAACGCCTTCCGCCGAGCGCCGCGTATCCGCCCGTATCGGTGCCATCTCCGAGTCCGCCACCCTCGCCGTCGACGCCAAGGCCAAGGCCCTCAAGGCCGCCGGGCGCCCGGTGATCGGTTTCGGAGCGGGCGAGCCCGACTTCCCCACCCCGGACTACATCGTCGATGCCGCGGTCGAGGCCTGCCGCAACCCCAAGTACCACCGCTACACGCCGGCCGGCGGTCTGCCCGAGCTGAAGGCAGCCATCGCCGCGAAGACGCTGCGCGACTCCGGCTACGAGGTCGACGCCTCCCAGGTCCTGGTGACCAACGGCGGCAAGCAGGCGATCTACGAGGCGTTCGCGGCCATCCTGGACCCGGGTGACGAGGTCATCGTCCCGGCCCCGTACTGGACCACGTACCCGGAGTCGATCCGGCTCGCCGGCGGTGTCCCGGTCGAGGTCGTCGCCGACGAGACCACCGGTTACCGGGTCTCCGTCGAGCAGCTCGAGGCGGCCCGCACCGAGCGCACGAAGGTCGTCCTCTTCGTCTCCCCCTCGAACCCGACCGGCGCCGTCTACTCCGAGGCCGACGCCGAGGCGATCGGCCGCTGGGCCGTCGAGAAGGGCCTGTGGGTCCTGACCGACGAGATCTACGAGCACCTGGTCTACGGCGACGCCAAGTTCGTCTCCCTCCCGGCGATCGTTCCCGAGCTGGCCGACAAGTGCATCATCGTCAACGGCGTCGCCAAGACGTACGCCATGACGGGCTGGCGCGTGGGCTGGGTCATCGGCCCGAAGGACGTGGTCAAGGCCGCGACCAACCTCCAGTCGCACGCCACCTCCAACGTCTCCAACGTGGCCCAGGTCGCGGCGCTGGCCGCCGTCTCCGGCAACCTGGACGCCGTCCACGAGATGCGCACCGCCTTCGACCGCCGCCGCCAGACGATGGTGCGGATGCTGAACGAGATCGACGGCGTCTTCTGCCCGACCCCCGAGGGCGCCTTCTACTGCTACCCGGTGGTCAAGGACCTCCTCGGCAAGGAGATCCGCGGCAAGCGCCCGCAGACCTCCGTCGAGCTCGCGGCCCTGATCCTGGACGAGGCCGAGGTCGCGGTCGTCCCCGGCGAGGCCTTCGGCACCCCCGGCTACCTGCGCCTCTCCTACGCCCTGGGCGACGAGGACCTGGTCGAGGGCGTCTCCCGCATCCAGAAGCTCCTGGCGGAGGCGACGGCCTAGGCCTCAGCCCGACCCTGAGCGGCGGCCCCCCAGGGGGTGCCGCCGCTCAGGCATATCCAGGAGGAGCGGGGTCCGGGGCGGAGCCCCGGGGAACGGTGGAAGGGCGGGTAGGGGACAGCCCCGCAGGGCCCGCCCCCGCGCCCCCGACCCCACGGATTTACGTTCGGGCAAGGACCCGTTCAGGGAATCGGGCTGCCGATCGGGTGACAAGTGCGGCAGGATCAACAAATGGAGCACGTACGCGACCTCACGCTTCTGCCGAAAGCCCACCTCCACCTGCACTTCACCGGCTCGATGCGCCCGTCGACCCTGCTGGAGCTCGCCGACAAGTACGGCGTCCGCCTCCCGGACGCCCTCACCTCCGGCGAGCCACCGAAGCTCCGGGCCACCGACGAACGCGGCTGGTTCCGCTTCCAGCGCCTCTACGACGCCGCCCGCTCCTGTCTCCGCGAGCCCGACGACATCCGCCGGCTGGTCCGCGAGGCCGCCGAGGAGGACGTCCGCGACGGCAGCGGCTGGCTGGAGATCCAGGTGGATCCCACCTCCTACGCCCCCCTCCTCGGCGGGATGATCCCGGCCGTCGAGATCATCCTCGACGCCGTGGACTCCGCCTCCCGCGAGACCGGCCTCGGCATGCGCGTCGTCATCGCCGCCAACCGCATGAAGCACCCCCTGGACGCCCGCACCCTGGCCCGGCTCGCCGTCCGCTACGCCGACCGCGGCATCGTCGGCTTCGGCCTCTCCAACGACGAGCGCCGCGGCATGGCCCGCGACTTCGACCGGGCCTTCGCCATCGCCCGGGAGGGCGGCCTGCTCGCGGCCCCGCACGGCGGCGAGCTCACCGGCCCGTCCTCCGTCCGCGACTGCCTCGACGATCTGCACGCCGCCCGGATCGGGCACGGCGTACGGGCCGCCGAGGACCCCCGCCTGCTCCAGCGGCTCGCCGACCGGCAGATCACCTGCGAGGTCTGCCCCGCGTCCAACGTGGCCCTCGGGGTGTACGAGCGCCCCGAGGACGTCCCGCTGCGCACCCTCTTCGAGGCCGGGGTCCCGATGGCCCTCGGCGCGGACGACCCGCTGCTCTTCGGGTCCCGGCTCGCGGCCCAGTACGAGATCGCCCGCCGGCACCACGCCTTCACGGACCAGGAGCTCGCCGAGCTGGCCCGCCAGTCGGTGCGCGGGAGCGCCGCGCCCCGCGACGTACAGGAGAAGCTGCTGGACGGGATCGACCACTGGATCACCGCGTAGGCCGTCCGGGCGTCACCGGGTGAGGCGCAGGTCGCCCTCGTGGCAGTCGGCCCGCACCCGCGCGCCGTCGGGGAAGCCGATCTCCAGGTGGGTGCGCCCCTGCGCGGGCAGCGCGAACTCGGCGACCGATTCCACCGTGTCGCCGAGGTGGCGCAGGAAGGGGTGGTCCCCGAGGTCCTCGCCGACCTCGATGCGCCCCCACTCCCCCATGTCGTAGGGCTCGTGCGGCGCCTCGGATTCCACGATGAGGCAGGCGTCGGACCCGGTGGTGATCCGGGTGGACTCCCCGTCGCTGTCGAAGAGCCAGACGTCGAGGGGCGCCTCGGAACGTTCGCCGTCGCTGATGTGCCAGGACGCGACGACCCTCCGGATCGTGCGTCCCACCAGCCGGGTGGGGTCCGTACCGGCCCCGTGCAGGGGACAGAGCATGGGCGGGCCGGGACTCCTCAGATGCTGACGCCGACCGTCACCGGTTCGTTGACCAGGGTGACGCCGAAGGCCGCGTGGACGCCCGCGACCACCTCGCGGGCCAGGGCGAGGAGGTCTTCGGTGGTGGCCTCGCCCCGGTTGGTGAGGGCGAGGGTGTGCTTGGTGGAGATGCGGGCGGGGCCGTCGCCGTAGCCCTTGGTGAAGCCGGCCTTGTCGATCAGCCAGGCCGCGCTGGTCTTCGTACGGCCCTCTCCGGCCGGGTACGCGGGCGGGGCGGTGTCGGGGCCGAGCCGTTCCTGGGCGCGGGCGAGGAAGGCGGCGTACGCCTCGTCGGCGAGGATCGGGTTGTGGAAGAAGGAGCCCGCCGACCAGGTGTCGTGGTCGGCGGGGTCGAGGACCATGCCCTTGCCGGCGCGCAGCCGCAGGACGGTCTCCCGGGCCTGTGCCGCGGGCACCCGGTCGCCGGCCTCCACTCCGAGGGCGCGGGCCGTCTCGGGGTACTTGACCGGCGCGGACAGGCCGCCCGCGTCCTCCAGCTCGAAGCGGACGCGCAGGACGACGTACCGGTCGGGCCGGTGCTTGAAGAGGCTGTCGCGGTACGAGAACGCGCACTCGGCGGCCGTCAGCGTGACCGTCTCCCCGCGCGTGCGGTCGTAGGCGACGACCTCGGTGATCGTGTCGCAGACCTCCTGGCCGTACGCCCCGACGTTCTGGATCGGGGTGGCGCCGGCCGAGCCCGGGATCCCGGCGAGGCACTCGATGCCCGCGAGCCCGGCGTCGACCACGCGGGCGACGGCCTCGCTCCAGTTCTCACCGGCCGCGAGCTCGAGGCGGGTCCCGTCGAGCACGAACCCGGTGGTCGCGATCCGCAGGGCGGTGCCGGCGAAGCCCCGGTCGCCGATGACCAGGTTGCTGCCGCCACCGATGACCAGGAGCGGGGTGCCGCTCTCGTCCGCGGCGCGCACGGTGGCGACGACCTCGGCGTCGGTGGTCGCGGTGACCAGCCGGGCGGCGGGGCCGCCGAGCCGGAAGGTGGTCAGCGGGGCGAGGGGGGCGTCGTGGAGTTCCTGCACGTGGACAAGAGTACGGTCCGCGTCCCCCCGACCGGGCGGGGCCACGGACCGTACGCGTACCGCAGGGCCGTACGGGGACCCGGCGGCCGGCCTCAGCCGCGCTCCCCCGTCTCCTGCTGCCCCGTCTGCTCCCCCGCCCGCTGCTTCCGTGCCTGCTCGGCGAGGCGGCGCTCCGCCTCGGCCCAGCTGATGGGGAGCTCGCTCGCCGGGACGGTCCAGAAGACGAACCCGGCCTCCTTCGTACAGGCGGCCGCCGCCCGGGAACTGGAACGGTGCGGTTCGCTGCCCGCGAACCGGTAGAGCGCGTCCCGGTCCTCCCAGGCGGACAGGGTCAGGAAGGTGAGGCGCAGGACCCGGGCCCGCACACCAAAAAGGCCCTGACCTGCGAGTTTCCTCGCCGCCCAGGGCCTTCTCGACACTTCGGTCGGTGGTTACGCGAGCGCGACCACCGCGCGGGACATGCCCAGCACCTTCTGCCCGGCGCTCATGGCCGTCAGGTCGACCCGCACCCGGTTGTCGTCCAGCTTCGCCGCGACCTTGGCCGTGACCTCGATCAGCGCGCCCTCGGCGTCGTTCGGGACGACGACCGGCTTCGTGAACCGCACCCCGTACTCGACGACCGCACCCGGGTCGCCCACCCAGTCGGTCACCACGCGGATCGCCTCGGCCATGGTGAACATGCCGTGGGCGATCACGTCGGGCAGGCCGACCTCGGTGGCGAACTTCTCGTTCCAGTGGATCGGGTTGAAGTCGCCCGACGCGCCCGCGTACCGCACCAGCGTCGCCCGCGTGACGGGGAAGGACGCCGCCGGCAGCTCGGTGCCGACCTCGACTTCGTCGTACTGGATCTGGGCAGCCATCTCAGGCCTCCTCGGGGGCGGAACCGGCGGCGGGCTCGGGCGCCCGGGAGACGAGCTTCGTCCAGGCGGTCACCACGTGCTCGCCGGACTCGTCGTGGACCTCACCGCGGATGTCGATGACGTCGTTGCCCGCGAGCGACTTGATGGCCTCGATGGTCGAGGTCACCGTCAGCCGGTCACCGGCCCGCACGGGGCGGGTGTAGGCGAACTTCTGGTCGCCGTGCACGACGCGGCTGTAGTCCAGCCCCAGCTGCGGGTCGTCGACCACCTGGCTGGCCGCGGCGAAAGTGATGGCGAACACAAAGGTCGGCGGGGCGATCACGTCCTGGTGCCCGAACGCCTTGGCCGCTTCGGGATCCGTGTACACCGGATTGGCGTCACCCACGGCGACCGCGAATTCGCGGATCTTCTCCCGGCCGACCTCGTACGGATCGGTGGGCGGGTAGCTCCGCCCCACGAAGGACTGGTCGAGCGCCATGACTCCCTACCTCCCTGTTGAAACGATCTGTCGAAACGACACAAGGCCGCCCCCCAATGAAGGGGACGACCTCATGACGGTGCCTGTTGTACGAGACTTCGCTTGGTGTTAGCGGGTCTCGCGGTGCGCGGTGTGCGAGTTGCAACGCGGGCAGTGCTTCTTCATCTCAAGACGGTCCGGGTTGTTACGCCGGTTCTTC
Organism: Streptomyces sp. TBY4; assembly: GCF_024213195.1. Lineage (GTDB taxonomy): Bacteria > Actinomycetota > Actinomycetes > Streptomycetales > Streptomycetaceae > Streptomyces. Next base: position 77,556 of record NZ_JANAVF010000023.1, read on the forward strand.
TTGGTGATGTAGTTCCGCTCCTTGCACTCCACGCAGGCCAGCGTGATCTTCGGGCGGACGTCGGTGGCAGCCACGTGAGTGCTCCTTGACGGACAATTGGACGGATGAACGCATAAAAGAGTAGCCGATCGGGAGACCGACCCCGCAATCGGCTACTGTGTGTAGCGGCGACCGGACTTGAACCGGTGACACAGCGATTATGAGCCGCTTGCTCTACCGACTGAGCTACGCCGCTTTGATGAGATCCGTTCCCCACCCGAGGGTGGGGAACCTCTCTCACCAGAGCCCCAATGCGGAATCGAACCGCAGACCTTCTCCTTACCATGGAGACGCTCTACCGACTGAGCTATTGGGGCGAGCGAGGAAGACATTACACGGTCGTCCGCCGATCACCCAAATCCTTTGCGGCGCCTGGCCTCGGCGCACCGCCGCCACCTTTCCCCCTCGCCCGGAAACACGCCCCGGGGCCCTCTCCGGACACCTTTCACCCCGAAAGGTGTCCGGCATCACATCCCCGATCACCCGAACCCCACCCTGAGTCACCACGCGCCGGATCCCGGGGCGGGGGCACGGCGGTTCCGAGCGGGTCCGGGCGGGCGCGGGCGGCCCTCGGAGCCGGGTCCGGCCAGACGCACCGGTACGACTATTGCCCTCTTCCGCGAAGCGGGCACCCCTGCCCCCTAGGCTCTGAGCACGCTGCGTGATCTTGGGCCGCGGGCCGCGGCCACGGCCCCAGGAACCGCCCGAGCCACCGCAGGAGCGCGATGTCCGACAGCCCGCCGCAGCAGCCGTCCCACTCCCCGCGCAACCGCCCCGGCAGCGGCCAGGGGCACGGGCAGGGGCACGGCTCCGAGGGCGCCCAGGGGAGCCCCGGGCCTGCGGCCCCCGAGTCCACGACCCTGCTCCTCGCCGGCGCCCGCCTCACCGACGGCCGCACCGTCGACGTCCGCCTCGGCGGCGGCCGGATCCAGGCCGTCGGCACGGCCGGCAGCCTGCCCGCCGCCACGGGTGCCCGCGTCGACCTCACCGGCTACCTGCTCCTCCCCGCGCCCGCCGAGCCCCACTCCCACGGGGACACCGCCCTGACCGCGGACACCGAGGGACCCGTCTCGTACTCCCCCGACGAGGTGCAGCGCCGCGCCACCGAGGCGGCCCTGCTCCAGCTCGGGCACGGGGCCACGGCCGTCCGCTCGCACGTGCGCATCGGCGACGTCCACGGTCTCGGCCCCCTGGAGGCGGTGCTCCAGGCCCGCCGCTCCCTGCGCGGGCTCACCGATCTCACCACCGTCGCCGTTCCCCGCCTGCTGACCGGGGTGGCCGGGGCCGACGGGCTCGCCATGCTGCGGGACGCCGTGAAGATGGGCGCCTCCGTCATCGGCGGCTGCCCCGACCTCGACCCCGACCCCACCGGATTCCTCGAAGCCGTACTGGAGCTCGCCTCCGAGCACGGTTGCCCCGTCGACCTGCACACCGACGGCGACGACCCCGCCCGCCTCTCCCGGCTCGCGGCCATGGCCGGCGGGCTGCGGCCCGGGGTCTCCATCGGGCCCTGCGGCGGTCTGTCCCGGCTCCCGCTGGACGTGGCGACCCGGGCCGCCGACCAGCTGGCGGCGGCCGGCGTAGGGGTGACCTGCCTCCCCCAGGGCGACTGCGCGGCCCTGGAACGGCGGGGTCTGCGCACGGCCCCCGTACGGCTGCTGCGCGCCGCCGGGGTCCGTGTGGCGGCGGGCAGCGGGGCCCTGCGCGACGCGGGCAATCCCGTCGGGCGGGGGGACCCGCTCGAAGCCGCGTACCTCCTGGCCTCCCAGGGCGGGCTGCGCGCCACCGAGGCCTACCACTCGGTCGCCGGCGCCGCCCGTGACGCGATGGGCCTGCCCGAGGTGCGGGTGGAGGCGGGCTTCCCGGCGGAGCTGCTCGCGGTGCGCGGGGACCGGATCGCGAGCGTGCTGTCCCTCGCGTACAGCCGGATCGTGATCCACCGCGGGCGGGTGGTAGCCCGGACGAGTGCCGTACGGGAGTACTGCGACTCCGCCGTCGCGGTGGCCCTGGACCTGCCCCGGCAGGGCCGTATGGAGCCCGGCCCCTGAGCGTTCACCGCATGTTCCCGGGCGCGGGCGCCCGGCTCGTCGTACGGTCGTGGCATGCGCATCGTCATCGCGGGTGGACACGGTCAGATCGCGCTGCGGCTGGAGCGCCTGCTCGCCGCGCGCGGGTACGAGGTCGCGGGCATCATCCGTGATCCGGCACAGGGCGACGACCTCAGGGAGGCGGGCGCCGAACCGGTGCTGTGCGACCTGGAGTCGGCGTCGGTCGAGCACGTGGCGGGCATCCTGCAGGGCGCGGACGCCGCGGTGTTCGCGGCGGGCGCGGGTCCCGGCAGCGGGGCCGGGCGCAAGGACACGGTGGACCGGGGCGCGGCGGTGCTGTTCGCGGACGCCGCCGAACGGGCCCGCGTACGCCGCTTCCTGATGGTCTCCTCGATGGGCGCGGACACCCGCCGCGAGGGCGACGAGGTCTTCGACCACTACCTCCGCGCCAAGGGCGAGGCGGACGAGCACGTCCGCACCCGGCTGGGTCTGGAATGGACGGTCCTGCGCCCGGGCTCGCTGATCGACGAGGCGGGTACCGGCATGGTGCGCCTAGAGGCGCAGACGGGCCGCGGGGCGGTCACCCGCGACGACGTGGCGGCGGTCCTCGCCGAGCTGATCGAAACCCCGGCGACCGCGGGCCTCACCCTGGAACTGATCGCGGGCTCGACCCCGGTCCCGGTGGCGGTCAAGGACGTGGCGGGCAACTAGGCCGCCCGGCTGGGCCGCCCGGCGGTCAGAAGTCGACGGTCAGCCGGTCGTCGGAGCGCCCGACCGAATCCTGCTGGAACCGCTTCTCGTACGCCTCGCGGATCCGCTCGATGCGCGCGCCGCGCTCGTCGGCCTCCTTCTCCGGATACAGCAGCACCACCTCGTACGAGGTTTCACGGATGAGCTTCCCGTCCCGCTGCCACTGTCCGCGCCCGTCCTGGACGGTCAGCCCCTCGGGGAAGGCGGGCGTGATCTCCCGGTCGAGGAACCCCAGGAACTCCCGCTCCCCGACCGGCGGCCGACCGTCGGGCCGCTCGGTGCCGAAGTAGAGCCGGGTCTCCTGGTACGGGTCCCCCACATCGGTGTGCAGCGCCGCTCCGACCAGAGCCGGGATCCCCGCCCCGAGCAGGGCGAGGAGGACCCCGCCGCCGACCTTCCCACGCGTGTCATAAGTCCATTTCACGCCGGATGAACGACCGGGACCCCGCATCGGTACGCCGGCTCCGCCCGATGGACCAGCCGTGCCCGTGCCCCGGCGACCACCGGTCGGTCCGGCCCCTCATGCCCTCTCCAGGCGGCGCCGCCACCACGGATCCCCCGGGTGGGCGCAGGGATCGTTGAGCGTCCGGGCGAGGAACCGTGCGTCGAGCGGGGCGAGCACGGCCCTCAGCTCCCGCGCGGCGCGACGGGACAGGGCGAGGCAGAAGGCCTCCAGGGTCTCCCGGTGATCGCCGCCCCAAGGCGGCAGGCAGCAGGGGCAGTCGTCGTACCAACTGGGGTAGAAGATCCACGAAGGTCCCCGCCGGTACACCGTCGTGCGCCAGGCGGACAGGGCCCGATGGGCCGCGCCCGGCTCGTACCGGTGGTGTTCGAGGCGGGCGATCTCCCGGAGGGTGCGGGACGAGACGCCGGGAACGACGGCGCGGTCGCCCTTTCGGGACGTCCGCCGTGGCAGGTCCGACCGGACCCGCGAGGGTGCCTTACGCGGCATGGCCCTTTCGGCCGCTGATGCTGATCATGCGGACAGCTTGCACCCCGGACCGGGTCGCCGCCCAGTGGTTTTCCGCAGGGCCGTCCGGTTCGGGATGTACGAGAAAACCCCCGCCCATTGCGTTTCTGCAATGAGCGAGGGTTTCACTCGCGTGGCGGCGCCAGGGTTCGAACCTGGGTAGGCTGAGCCGGCAGATTTACAGTCTGCTCCCTTTGGCCACTCGGGCACACCGCCATGATCGCTGCCATCTTTCCGCCTTTCGGCGGCGCTCCGTGGCAACGACGTAAACGATACCCGATGACCGGGGGTGCTTCGCCACCGGATTGATCAGCGCCGCACGTGGGGACGGTGGCTAGGCTTTGCGGAGCGGTCCGGGGATGTCCGGCCGTGCCCTTCGGGGCCGTCACTACCGACTTCAAGGAGCCACAGCACATGGCCGACTCCAGTTTCGACATCGTCTCGAAGGTCGAGCGGCAGGAGGTCGACAACGCCCTCAACCAGTCCGCCAAGGAGCTCTCGCAGCGCTACGACTTCAAGGGCACCGGCGCCACGATCGCCTGGTCCGGCGAGAAGATCCTGATGGAGGCGAACTCCGAGGAGCGCGTCAAGGCCGTCCTGGACGTCTTCGAGACCAAGCTGGTCAAGCGCGGGATCTCCCTCAAGGCGCTCGACGCCGGTGAGCCGCAGCTGTCCGGCAAGGAGTACAAGATCTTCGCCACGATCGAAGAGGGCATCTCCCAGGAGAACGCCAAGAAGGTCGCGAAGATCATCCGTGACGAGGGCCCCAAGGGCGTCAAGGCCCAGGTCCAGGGCGAGGAGCTGCGCGTCAGCTCCAAGAGCCGCGACGACCTCCAGGAAGTCCAGGCCCTCCTCAAGGGCAAGGACCTGGACTTCGCGATCCAGTTCGTGAACTACCGCTGATCACCGGCTTCGGCCTCGGTTCAGCCCGCACGCCGGCCCGGCGGTCCTTCGAGGGCCGCCGGGCCGCGGTCGTTGCAGCGGGACCGCCCGTGGAGCCCCGGGCACGGCGCCGCGGGACCGGCGCGTGGTGGGTGTGTGCCGGGCGTGAGCGGCGTGCGCGCTCGTGGCGCCCTCCGTGTGCACTTGGGCGGCGGGCAGTGCGCCCACCAGGGTGAGTGGTGTCCGTCACCGCCTCGACAGGGGGTTCCCGCATGCCTGGGGCCGGCACGTTACGTGAAGACTTCGGGGCGTCCGTGGTGGTCGCCCTGGTCGCGCTACCGCTCTGCGTCGGAGTGGCCGTCGCCTCCGGGGTGCCGGCTGAACTCGGGATCCTCACCGGGGTGGTGGGCGGGCTGGTCACCGGCTGGTTCCGGGGCAGCTCCCTCCAGGTGAGCGGCCCGGCCGCCGGGCTCACCGTGCTCGTCTACGAGGCCGTGCGGACGTACGGGCTGCCCGCGCTCGGGGTACTCGTCCTGGCCGCCGGCCTGGTGCAGCTGGGCATGGGCGTGCTGCGGCTCGGGCGGTGGTTCCGGGCGATCTCCGTGGCCGTCGTGCACGGGATGCTCGCCGGTATCGGGCTCGTGCTGATCGCCGGTCAGCTGTACGCCCTGGCCGACGTGGAGGCCCCGGGGCGGACCCTGGAGAAGCTGGCCGGGGTGCTGGAGCTCGGCGGGCGTGCCGACTGGACGGCCGTGGCGCTCGGGGCCGGGACGGTCGCCGTCCTGGTGGCCTGGCGGCGGATGCCCGCCCGGCTGCGGCTCGTGCCGGGCGCGCTCGTGGGAGTGGCGGCCGCGACCGCCGCGGCCGTGCTGCTGCGGCTGCCCGTGGAACGGGTCCGGGTCACGGGCGTCCTGGCGGCCGTGACCCCGCCCGGCTGGGAGGACTTCGGGGTGCTCGCCTCCGTGGGGGCGGCCGGGACCGTGGTGGCGCTCGCGCTGATCGCCTCCGCCGAGACGCTCTTCAGTGCCGCGGCCGTGGACCGCATGCACGACGGGGACCGGACCGACTACGACCGCGAACTGGTCGCCCAGGGCGTCGGGAACACCCTCTGCGGGATGCTCGGGGCCCTGCCGATGACCGCCGTCATCGTCCGCAGCGCCGCCAACGTCGAGGCGGGCGCCCGCACCCGGGCCTCCCGGATCCTGCACGGCGGATGGCTGCTGCTCTTCGCCGTGGCCGTCCCCGGGCTGCTGGAGACCGTCCCCCTCGCCGCGCTGGCCGGGGTGCTGCTGCACGCCGGCTGGAAGCTGCTGCCGGTGCGGGCGGTGGCCTCCCTGTGGCGCTCGCACCGGGGGGAGGCGGTCGTCCTGATGGCGACGGCCTCGGCGATCGTGGCCACGAACCTCTTCGAGGGAGTGCTCGCCGGGCTGGGGCTCGCCGTCGCCAAGGCGGCCTGGGAGACCTCCCACGTCCACATCGAGCCGGTGCGGGAGGGCGACGAGCTGCGGGTGCGGATCCTGGGCAACGCCAGCTTCCTGCGGCTGCCCAAGCTGCTCGACGAGCTGGACGCACTGCCCCGCGGCGGCACCGTCCGCCTCGACCTGAGCGGGCTGCGCCACCTCGACCACGCCTGTCTGACCGCGCTGGACGGCTGGGAGCGGACCCGTACGCCGGTCCCCGGCCGGGAAGGCGTCATCTAGCCCGGTTACCCTCCGGCCGTGAACGCAGCGAGCAACGAAATGAAGCGCACCCTGGGGGTCTTCGACGCGGTCGTCGTCGGGCTCGGAGCGATGGTCGGCGCCGGGATCTTCGCCGCACTGGCCCCGGCGGCGCGCGCGGCCGGCGGGGCGCTCCTCGCGGCGCTGGCCCTCGCGGGCCTGGTGGCGTACTGCAACGCGCACTCCTCGGCGCGGCTGGCCGCCCGGTATCCCGCCTCGGGCGGCACCTACGTGTACGGGCGCGAACGTCTCGGGCCCTTCTGGGGCTATCTGGCCGGCTGGGGCTTCGTCGTCGGCAAGACGGCCTCCTGCGCGGCGATGGCCCTCACGGTCGGGGCCTACGCGTGGCCCGGGCAGCAGCGCGCGGTGGCCGTGGCGGCGGTGGTGGCACTGACCGCCGCGAGTTGTGGCGGGGTGCAGAAGTCCGCCCGGATCGCCCGGGTGATCGTGGCGGCGGTCCTGGCCGTCCTGGCCGGGGTCGTCGTGGCGTGCCTGTCCTCCGGCGCGGCCGACGCGGGCCGTCTCGGCGGCCCGGACTGGACGGCGGCGGGGCTGCTCCAGGGCGCCGGGCTGCTGTTCTTCGCCTTCGCGGGCTACGCCCGGATCACCACCCTGGGCGAGGAGGTGCGCGACCCGGAGCGCACGATCCCGCGGGCGGTGCCCCTCGCCCTGGGGATCGCCCTGCTCGTCTACGCCGCGGTCGCGGTGGCGGCGCTGTCGGTGCTCGGAGCCGGCGGGCTGGGGCAGTCGGCGGCTCCGCTGGCCGACGCCGTGCGCGCGGCCGGGTGGCCCGGGCTGACTCCCGTCGTCCGGGTGGGCGCGGCCCTGGCGGCGCTGGGCTCGCTGCTGGCCCTCGTACTCGGGGTGTCGCGGACCACCCTGGCGATGGCGCGGGACGGCCATCTGCCGCGCGCGCTGGCCGCCGTACATCCCCGGCATCAGGTGCCGCACCACGCCGAGCTGGCGGTGGGCGCGGTGGTGGCGGTGCTCGCGGCCACCACCGATCTGCGGGGCGCGATCGGCTTCTCCTCCTTCGGCGTGCTCGCCTACTACGCGATCGCGAACGCCTCCGCGTGGACTCTCGATGCAGGTGTCAAGGGCCGGGCCGTGGCAGCGGTCGGGCTGTCCGGCTGCGTGGTGCTGGCCTGCGCGCTGCCCGCCACGTCGACGGTCGCGGGGGCCGCGGTGCTGGCCCTGGGCGCACTGGCCTACGGCATGCGCCGGCGGCTCACGCTCACGCGATGAAGCCGCCCCACGGTGGGGGTCGCGCCCGCGTCGGGCGGCTTGCTCTCGGGAACCTCTCGATGTCATCAGTCATGCACACAGAGTGACATCCCCCACTGACAATCGCCCTGACAGCGCCCTGCCGCCGCCCTGAACTGGGGTTTCAGTCGGTGTCCCGCTTCGGGTCGCGCGCGGAGTCGTAGCCGACGAAGAAGGTGGGGCGGCGCTGGACGGCCGTGTAGATCCGGCCGATGTACTCGCCGAGGAGGCCGACGCAGATCAGCTGCACGCCGCCGAGGAAGAGCATGACGATGAAGAGCGAGGTCCAGCCGGGGACGGTCCGGCCCTTCAGGTAGATCGCCAGGGTGGCGCCGACCATCAGCAGGCAGCCGAAGAAGCTGGCCACGCCCAGCCAGGTCGCCAGCCGCAGCGGAGCGGCCGAGAAGTTGATGACGCTGTCGACTCCGAGCCGGAGCATCTTGCTCAGCGGGTACTTGGTCTCGCCCGCCACCCGCTCCTCGCGCTGGTAGCTGACCTGGCCGCTGGGGAAGCCGAGCCACGGCACGAGCAGCCGGTACACCTGGTGCTGGTCGGGCATGGCCTTGACCGCCTCGACCGCCGCGCGGCTCAGCAGCCGGAAGTCGCCCGCCTGCGCGGGCACCTGCTTGCCGACCAGGCGGCGCACCAGCCAGTAGTACGCGCCGGCCGTGTGCCGCTTGAAGCCGGTGTCGGTGCTCCGGTCGGCCCGGACCCCGTAGACGATGTCGAGGCCGTCCGCGCGGGCCAGGTCGAGCATCTCCGGGATCTTCTCCGGCGGGTCCTGGAGGTCGGCGTCGATGCTGGCGACGTACTCGCCGCAGGCGCTGTGCAGGCCCGCCGTGAGGGCGGCCTGGTGGCCGGAGTTGCCGCGCAGCCGCACGATGCGCAGCTCCGGCCATTTGACCTGGAACTCCTCGAGCAGTTCTGCGGTGCGGTCCTTGCTGCCGTCGTCGACGGCGACGACCTCGTAGCGGACGGCCATGGCGTCGAGGGCCGGGCGCAGCCTGCCGACCAGGGCCGGCAGCGCGTCCTCCTCGTTGTACATGGGCACGACCACCGAGAGGGTCGTGGGGGGATCGGAGGGCTCAGTCGACATCGGTTCTTCCCTGCCCGTCGTGCGTGCCGCTCGTCCGCGCCACTCGTCCGCAACCCGGAACTTTAATACGAGGGGATGAACCTGATCGGGTCTCAGCGCGAGGCGAACGGGGCGTCCGTGGGGACGATCTCGCGGCCCAGCGGGAGCAGGGAGAGCGGGACCATCTTGAAGTTGGCGATGCCGAACGGGATGCCGATGATCGTGAGGCACAGCGCGATGCCGGTGGCGATGTGGCCGAGGGCCAGCCACCAGCCGGCGAGGACCAGCCACAGCACGTTGCCGACGCAGGAACCGGCGCCCGCGTCACGCCGTTCGACGGTGGTGTACCCGAAGGGCCACAGGGCGTACACCGCGATGCGGAACGAGGCTATGCCGAAGGGGATTCCGATGATGGTGATGCAGAGGATCACGCCCGCCAGGCAGTAGCCCAGGAAGAGCCAGACTCCGCTGAGGACGAGCCAAATGAGATTCAGGATGGTCTTCACTGACTGCGGCCTGCCATCTGTTCGAGCCGGGCGATGCGCTCGGCCATCGGGGGATGTGTGGAAAACATCTTGGACAGTCCTTCGCCGGGACGGAAGGGATTGGCGATCATCATGTGGCTCGCCGTCTCGATCCGCGGCTCGGCGGGCAGCGGGAGCTGCTTGGTGCCGGCGTCCAGCTTGCGCAGGGCGCTGGCGAGGGCGAGGGGGTCCCCGGTGAGCTGGGCCCCGGAGGCGTCCGCCTCGTACTCGCGCGAGCGGCTGATGGCGAGCTGGATCACGGAGGCCGCCAGCGGGCCCAGGATCATGATCAGCAGCATGCCGAAGAGTCCCGGTCCCTCGTCGTCGTTGGAGCGGCCGATGGGGATCAGCCAGGCGAAGTTGACCAGGAACATGATCACGGAGGCCAGCGCGCCCGCGACGGACGAGATGAGGATGTCGCGGTTGTAGACGTGGCTCAGCTCGTGGCCGATGACCCCGCGCAGCTCGCGCTCGTCGAGTATGCGCAGGATGCCCTCGGTGCAGCAGACCGCGGCGTTGCGCGGGTTGCGGCCGGTGGCGAAGGCGTTGGGGGCCTCGGTCGGGGAGATGTAGAGCCGGGGCATGGGCTGGCGCGCGGACGTGGAGAGCTCGCGGACCATGCGGTACAGCTCGGGCGCCTCGAACTCGCTGACGGGGCGGGCCCGCATCGCGCGCAGGGCCAGCTTGTCGCTGTTCCAGTACGCGTAGGCGTTGGTGCCGAGGGCCACGAGGACGGCGACGATCAGGCCGCCCCGGCCGAAGAAGCTTCCGATGACGATGATGAGGGCGGACAGACCACCGAGGAGTACGGCGGTCTTCAGCCCGTTGTGCCGGCGGTGCACGGTGCGCCCTCCAAGTGGTGCGGCAGGGGGACCCGTCCAGGATCTGGGGATCGGAGGGCCTGCGGTCCATACGGTCCAGTGGACCCTTCCTTCCTGGTCAACGCCAGGTGGGGGCGGCAGGTTCCCCGGGCGCGCCGGACCCCGCCGCCCCGGCGGACCGGGGGGCGGGGCCGTGGCGGGGCCGTGGCGGGGCTCCTGAGGGCCTCCTGCGGGGCTCCCGCGGAGCAGCGGCGCGGCTGCCGCGGGAGCGGCGCGGATTAGGCCGTACGGGTTATGGCTGCGGCTCTACAGAGGGAAGAGGCTGCCCGTGGCGAAGCGCAGGACCAGCTGCGGGGCACCCGAGAGGACCAGTGCGGTGGCGGCGGTGAGCACGATGGCCGCGGTGACCGGCCAGGGGGTTCCCGTACGGGGCTTCGCGGCCCCCTGAGCGACCTCCTGGGCGCCCTCCGCGGCCGGGTCCGCGCCGGGGGCGGGGCGGAAGAGGAGGGCGGTCCAGCGCAGGTAGTAGTAGAGCGCGACGACGACGTTGACGGCCATGACCACGGCGAGCCAGCCCAGCCCGGCGTCGACCGCCGAGCGGAAGACGGTGACCTTCGCGAAGAGCCCGATGATGCCCGGGGGCAGACCGGCCAGGCAGAGCAGGAAGAAGGCCATCGAGAGGGCGGCGAGCGGGCTCTCGGCGTACAGGCCCCGGTAGTCGGCGAGCCGGTGCAGCGGCTTCGTACGGGCCACCTGGGCGGCCACGGCGAAGGCACCGAGGTTCACGGCGGCGTACATGAGGGCGTAGGCGACCGTGGAGCCGATCTGGTCGCGGCCGGCGTAGGCGGCGGCCGCGATCGGGACCAGCAGGTAGCCGGCCTGGCCCACGGAGGACCAGGCGAGCAGCCGTACGGCGCCGCCGGGCCGGTCGGCGGACTGGCGCAGGGCCGCCGCGTTGCCGAGGGTCATGGTCAGCGCGGCGAGGACGGCGAGGGCCGGGCCCCAGATGTCGGAGTACGCGGGGAAGGCGATCACCGTGACGAGGATCAGGCCGGTGAAGCCGACGGCCTTGCCGATGACCGACAGGTATCCGGCGACGGGCAGCGGAGCACCGACGTAGGTGTCCGGGACCCAGAAGTGGAAGGGGACGGCGGCCGTCTTGAAGGCGAAGCCGACCAGGGTGAGCGCGACGCCGGCCATGGCGAGGGTGTCGAGCTGTCCGGGGACGTGTCCGAGCCGGTCGGCGACCTGGGTGAGGTGCAGGGAGCCGGTGGCGGCGTAGACGAAGCTGACGCCCATCAGGGACACGGCGGTGGCCGTGACGGAGGACAGGAAGAACTTCAGGGCGGCCTCGGAGGAGAGCCGGTCGCCGCGGCGCAGGCCCACGAGGGCGAAGGCGGGCAGCGAGGCGACTTCGAGGGCGACGATCAGGGTGGCGAGGTCGCGGGAGGCGGGCAGCAGGGCCGCGCCGGCGGCGGAGGAGAGCAGCAGGAACCAGTACTCCCCCGCCGGCATGCGCGCCTCGCGGACGGCGGTGACCGACAGCAGCGCGGTGATCAGGGCCCCGCCCAGGACGAGGAACTGGACGACGAGCGCGAAGTGGTCGGCGGCGTAGCTGCACGCGGCGGGGTCCGCCGTACCGGGTCCGGTGAGGCAGAACGTGCTGCGGTCGCCGGCGCGCAGCGGCAGCAGGGTGGCGGTCGCGGCGGCCAGTCCGGCCACGGAGATCCACCCGAGCAGCGGCTTGCTGCGCTCCGGTACGAAGAGGTCGGCGACCAGGACCAGGAGGCCGACGGCGGCGGTGATGACGACCGGCGCGATGGCGAGCCAGTCGACGGACTGGACCAGGCTGGGGGCGTCGGCGGCCGTGGTGACGAGGGGCTGAAGGACCGTCATGAGTTCCCTCCCGCGAGGAGCTTCTGGACGGCCGGGTCGGTGAGGCCGAGGAGGACCGCGGGCCACAGGCCGGCGAGGAGGGTGAGGGCGACGAGCGGGCTCCAGGCGGCGTACTCGTAGCGCTGGATGTCCGCGAGGACCACCGGGGCGGCGGCCCCTTCGCGCGCGGCCTTCGGGTCGCCCATGCACACCCGCCGTACGACGATCAGAAGATAGGCGGCGGTGAGCAGGGTGCCGAACGCGCCGATGGACATGTACGTGAGGAACGCGGGCCGCGACAGGCCCTCGGCCGGGTCGAACGCGCCGAAGAGGGCCAGCATCTCGCCCCAGAAGCCGGCCAGGCCGGGCAGGCCGAGCGAGGCGATCGCGGCGAAGGCGAGGAGCGCCCCGAAGCGGGGGGCGCGGCCGTAGAGGGCCGCTCCGGTGGCCCCGGCGAGGGTGTCGAGATCGGCGGTGCCGTAGCGGTCCTTGAGCGCGCCGACCAGGAAGAAGAGGAGGCCGGTGATCAGGCCGTGCGCGACGTTGGCGAAGAGCGCGCCGTTCACTCCGGTGGGGGTCATGGAGGCGATGCCGAGGAGGACGAAGCCCATGTGGCCGACGGAGGAGTACGCGATGAGGCGCTTGAGGTCGCCCTTGTTGCCCTTGCGGGCGAGGGCGAGGCAGGCCAGGGAACCGTAGACGATGCCGACGGCGGCGAAGGCGCCCAGGTACGGGGCGAAGGTGGCCATGCCGTCGGGGGTGGCGGGCAGCAGGATCCGGACGAACCCGTAGGTGCCCATCTTCAGCAGGACGCCCGCGAGGAGGACGGAGCCGACGGTGGGGGCGGCCGTGTGGGCGTCCGGCAGCCAGCTGTGCAGCGGCCACATCGGGGTCTTCACGGCGAGGCCGATCCCGATGGCGAGAACGGCCAGGACCTGGGTGGTGTGGGACAGTTCGCGGCCGTTGTCAGAGGCGAGTGCCACCATGTCGAAGGTGCCGCTCTGCAGCCCAATCAGCAGCAGACCGAGCAGCATGACCACGGAGCCGAGGAGGGTGTAGAGGATGAACTTCCAGGCGGCCGCCTGCCGCTGAGCACCGCCCCAGCGGGCGATGAGGAAGTACATCGGGATGAGGACCATCTCGAAGGCGAGGAAGAACAGCAGCAGGTCGAGGACGGCGAAGGTGGCGAGGGTGCCGGACTCCAGGACCAGGAGCAGGGCGACGAAGGCCTTCGCGGAGGGGCCCGCGGGGAGCTTGAAGTAGCTGTAGAGCGCGCAGAGGAAGAACAGCAGCGCGGTCATCAGGAGGAGGGGGAGCGAGATGCCGTCGATGCCGAGGTGGATCCGGACGTTCAGCGCCTGGATCCAGCTGATGTCCGTCGTCGCCTGGAAGCGGGACGGGGCGTCGTGGTCGAAGCCCACGGCGAGGACGACCGCCGCGACGAGGATCGCACCGGTCACGGTCACGCCGTGGCGCAGTACGGCCTGTTCGGGGCTCTTGCCCTTCAGTCCGGGCGGGGCCGGCAGGAGGGCGGCGACGGCGCCGACGAGCGGGCCGGCCACGACGAACGCCAGAAGGAACTGCATCACGGACGGGCTGATATCAATCACGGCTGACTCACGGCTCACGATCCGGCGTTGACGTTGGCGAGGACGGCGGTGGCGATCGCCAGGACCACGGCTCCGGCGAGCAGGGCGCTCAGGTAGCTCTGCACGTTGCCGGTCTGGGCGCGGCGCACGAGGCCGCCGAGCAGCCGGGGGCCGAGGCCGGCGCCACGGACGTACGAGTCCACGACCTCGCGGTCGAGGAAGCGCACGAGGGCTGCGGCGGCCCGGACGGGGCGGACGAACAGGCGGTCGTAGACGGCGTCGAGGTGGAAGCCGACGGCTGCGTGCCGGTGCAGTGGGCCGAGCAGCGCGCGGCCGGGGTCGGCGGCGGGGGCGCTGGAGACGACGGGGTGGTCGTGGGTGACCTCGCCGACCTCGGGGCTCTCGGCGGCGGACTCGGCGGCCGCGACGGACGCGGGCAACGGGGCGGTGGCGCCGGCGTGCGCTGCGGGGGTGCCGGCGCCCGGGACGCCCGCTCCCGGGACGCCCGCTGCGGCCGGGGCCAGGGCGGCTTGGGCCTGGGCACGCTGCCACAGGGCGTAGGTCAGGACCGCGCCGACGACGGCGGCGCCCGTGCCGAGGACCGAGGTCGTCAGCGACGGGGTGAGCTCGCGGCCTTCGAAGAAGTCGGCGAGGGGCCCGGCCAGCAGGCCGAAGCCCACGGACGGGACGGCCAGCAGCCACAGCACGCCGGTCATGGCGACGGGCTCCTTGCCGTGGTCGGGGGCGGCGGCGCCCCGGCCGCGGAAGGCCATCAGCCACAGCCGGGTGGCGTAGGCGGCGGTGAGCAGGGCGGTCAGCACACCGGCGACGAGGACCACCCAGCCGGCCGCGCTCGGGGCGAGCTCCGAGTGGCCGCCGGCGGTGTGCTCGGCGGCGACGAGGACGGCTTCCTTGGAGAAGAAGCCGGCGAAGGGCGGGAAGGCGGCGAGCGCGAGCAGCGCGATCGTCATCGTCCAGAAGGCGTCGGGGATGCGCTTGGACAGGTCGTCCATGCGGGACATGGCGGCCAGGGAGTTGGTCCCCGCGGCGTGGATGATCACGCCGGCGCCGAGGAAGAGGAGCGCCTTGAAGGCGCCGTGGGACAGGAGGTGGAAGACGGCGGCCGCGCGGTCGCCGACGGCCAGGGCCCCGGTCATGTAGCCGAGCTGGCCGATCGTTGAGTAGGCGAGCACCCGCTTGATGTCGTCCTGGGCCAGGGCGGCGAGGGCGGAGCCGATCATCGTGACGGCCGCCATGACGGCCAGGACCACCAGCGCGGCCCGGGAGGCCGCGAAGACGGGGAGGAGGCGGGCCACGAAGTAGACACCGGCGGCGACCATCGTCGCGGCGTGGATCAGTGCGGAGACCGGGGTGGGGCCCGCCATGGCGTCCGGGAGCCAGGTGTGCAGCGGGAACTGCGCGGACTTGCCCGCGACTCCGGCCAGCAGGAGCAGCGCGATGAGCGTCGGGTGGTCGAGGCCGCCCGCGGCGACGGTGCCCAGGATCTTGGTGATCCGGAAGGAGCCGGCGTCGGTGGCGAGCGCGAACAGGCCGATGAGGAAGGGGACGTCGCCCAGCTTGGTGACGAGGAAGGCCTTCAGGGAGGCGGAGCGGGCCGCCTCGGTCTCCCAGTAGTGGCCGACCAGGAAGTACGAGCAGATGCCCATGATCTCCCAGCCGACCAGCAGCACCATCAGGTCGCCGGAGTAGACGACGAGCAGCATGGCGGAGGTGAACAGTGAGACCAGAGCGGCGTAGGACGGGTAGCGCGGGTCCTCGCGCAGGTACGCCGTCGAGTAGACCTGCACGCAGGTGGCGACGAGGCCGACGAGGACGGCCACCATGACGGCGAAGCCGTCCAGGTGGAGCGAGAGCTCGATGGGCACCGAGCCGGTCGGGGTCAGCTCGGTCGCCGTGTCGATCGCCTTGCCGCCGCCCTGGCGGAAGGCGACCAGGACCGCGAGGACGGCGGCGGCCAGCGTCGGCAGGACGGCGAGCGGCTTGACGAAGCCGGGGGCGGTGCGGCCGAGCAGCAGTCCCGCCAGCGCGCCCAGGAAGGGCAGGAGGGGGACCAGTACGGCGAGGGTCGGGGTGCTCACGCGGCGGCTCCGGTCGCAGGGTTCGCGCTGTCCGGGGTCGCTCCGGCCGGGTGGGGGCCGCCCGGCTCGTGGCCCTCGGCGGTGTCGCGCAGGCGGTCGACGTCCGCGGTGCCCCGGTTGCGGTAGACCATCAGCACGATCGCGAGGCCGATGCCGATCTCGGCGGCGGCGATGGCGATGGTGAAGAGGGTCAGGGCCTGGCCGGCGTGCAGGCTGTCGCGCAGCCAGACGTCGAAGGCCACCAGGTTGAGGTTGACGGCGTTGAGCATCAGCTCGACGGACATCAGGACCAGGATGGCGTTGCGGCGGGCGAGCACTCCGTACAGGCCCGTGCAGAAGAGGAGCGCCGCCAGGACGGCGGGGTAGGCGAGGTGCATCAGCGCTGCCCGCCCTTCGGGTCGGCGGGGGTCGCGGTGGGGGTCGTATCGGCGGGCGCGTCCTTGCGGGACAGCACGATGGCGCCGATCAGGGCCGCGAGGAGGAGGACGGAGAGCGCCTCGAACGGCAGCACCCAGTGCCGGAAGAGGATCTCGCCGGAGACCTTGGTGGAGCCCTGGGCGGGTCCGTCGAGGTCGATCCACGTGGTGCGGAAGGCGTCGACGACCACCCAGACGAGCGCGGCGGCCGCGACGAGGGCGACGCCGAGGGCGACCGGCCGGTTGCCCGAGTCGGCGTCCGGCGAGCGTCCGATGGGGGCCTTGGTGAGCATCAGCCCGAAGAGGAGGAGGACGACCACGGAACCGAGGTAGATCAGCACCTGGACCCAGGCGATGAACTCCGCCGTGAGGAGGAGGTACTCGACCGCGATCCCGCCGAGTGCGACGACCAGCCACAGGGCGGCGTGCACGAGCTGCTTGGTGGTGACCGTGACGGCGGCCGCGCCGAGGGTGGCGAGGCCGACGAGGACGAAGGCGATCTCGACGCCGGTCGGGGAGAGGAAGCCGTGGCCTTGGGCGGCGGCTGCGAGGTGGACGGTGAGCATCAGGCGGCGCCTCCCGCCGGGTTCGGGGGGTTGCCGGGCTGCACCGGGTAGCCGGGCTGCACGGGCGCGGCCGCGGACTGCTCGGCGGCGGCTGCGGCCTCCGCCTTCTCCACGGCCTTGCGGGCGGCCGCGATCTCCTTGGGCTCCTCGGCGGCCGGGTCCAGGGCGGGCGGGGCCGGGACGGTCCACATCCACTCGCGCAGCTTGTCGCGCTCGTGGGTCAGTTCGTGGATGTCGGTCTCGGCGTACTCGAACTCCGGCGACCAGAACAGGGCGTCGAAGGGGCACACCTCGATGCAGATCCCGCAGTACATGCAGAGGGAGAAGTCGATGGCGAAGCGGTCGAGGACGTTGCGGCTGCGCTCACGGCCACCGGGGGCGGCGGCCGGGATCGTCTCCTTGTGGGAGTCGATGTAGATGCACCAGTCGGGGCACTCGCGCGCGCACAGCATGCAGACCGTGCAGTTCTCCTCGAACAGGCCGATGACCCCGCGCGAGCGCGGCGGGAGTTCGGGCTGCACCTCGGGGTACTGGGCGGTGTGCGAGCGCTTCGTCATCGTGCGCAGCGTGACCGCCAGACCCTTGGCGAGGCCGGAGCCGGGGATGGGAGGCATTACTGGATCGCCACCTTCACGATGCCGGTGAGCGCGATCTGGGCGAGCGCGAGGGGGATGAGTACGGTCCAGGCGAGCTTCTGCAGCTGGTCCTCGCGCAGCCGGGGGTAGCTCACGCGGAGCCAGATCACCACGAAGGAGAGCGCGGCGATCTTGATCAGGGTCCAGGCCCAGCCGAAGTCGTCACCGCCGAAGGGGCCGTGCCAGCCGCCCAGGAAGAGGACGGTGGTCAGGGCGCACAGGACGACGATGCCGGCGTACTCGGCGAGCAGGAACAGCGCGAAGCGCAGCCCGGTGTACTCGGTGTACGCGCCGAAGATGATCTCGGAGTCGGCGACGGGCATGTCGAAGGGGGGCCGCTGGAGTTCGGCGAGGCCGGCGGTGAAGAAGACCAGGCCGCCGACGATCTGCCAGGGCAGCCACCACCACTCGAAGGCGCCGACGATGCCGGGGAGGGAGACGGTTCCGGCGGCCATGGCGACCGAGGCCGCCGCGAGCAGCATGGGGAGCTCGTAGGCGAGCAGCTGGGCGGCGGTGCGGAGGCCTCCGAGGAGGGAGAACTTGTTCGCGGAGGCCCAGCCGGCCATGAGCGAGCCGAGCACTCCGACGCCCATGACGGCGAGCGCGAAGAAGACCCCCGCGTCGATGACCTGGCCGACGGCGCCCTCGCCGGGGCCGATCGGGATGGCGAGGAGGACCAGGAGGTACGGGAGGAGCGCGACGGCGGGGGCGAGCTGGAAGACACGGCGGTCGGCGTTGGCCGGGACGATGTCTTCCTTCTGCGCGAACTTGACTCCGTCGGCGACGAGCTGGGCCCAGCCGTGGAAGCCGCCGGCGTACATGGGGCCGAGGCGGCCCTGCATGTGGGCCATCACCTTGTGCTCGGTCTGCCCGACGACGAGCGGGAGCACGAGGAAGACGGCGAAGACGACGATCAGCCGCAGGGCGACGTCGAGGACGTCGTTCACGCGGCGCCTCCGGTGGGGTCGTGGGGGGTGGTGTCCGACCCGGACTCGGAGTCCGGGTCGGCCTTGGGCTCGGCCTTGGGCTCGGCCTCGGGCCCGGCCTTGGGCTCGGCCTTGGGCTCGGCCTTGGGCTCGGCCTCGGACTCACCCTTGGCCTCGGGCTCTACGGAGCCCGCCTGGCCGTCGGCCGGAGCCGCCTGGGTGGCAGGGGTCGCCGGAGCAGCCTGCGGCGCCGGCTCGGCCGGGGTGGCCGGGTCGGGGGTGTCGAAGGCGGGCTTCGGGTTGTGCCAGGGGGCGTCCGTGCTGCCGCGTACCGGGCGGGCGGGGGCCTGGGGCTCCGCCGCGGGCGTGCCCTCGGCTCCGGCCGGAGCCGCGGTCTGGCTCGCGGAGCCGTCCGCCACCGAGCGGGAGCGGCGCACCGGGCGGCCCGGGGCCGCCTCGGCCGGGGCCGGGCTCGCTTCGGCCGGAGTCGCCGGGGCTTCCGCCGGCGCCGGGCTCGCGGCGTCCGCCGGCGGCGGGGTTGCTGCCGCCGCCTGGCTCGCGGAGCCGTCCGCTACCGAGCGGGAGCGGCGGACCGGGCGGGCCGGGGTCTCCTCGGGCGAGGTCGGCGGGGTGGCTTCGCGGGGGGTGCGGGCCGGGCGTTCGCCGGGGGCGCCGGCTGCCGCGCGCGGGGTGCGGGCCGGGCGTTCGCCGGCGGCACCGGCCGCGGCGCGGGGGGTGCGGGCGGGGCGGGCGGGGGCCGGGGGGAGCTGGCCCTTCAGGGGGCCCCAGTCGTTGGGGTCCGGTACGCCCGGCGGGAGCATCTGCCGGCGCTTCGGGGCGTCCGGGTCGTGGGCCTCGCCCGGCTCCTTCGCGCCCGGCCATGCCTTGGCGACCCGCGCCGCGAGGACGAAGTCCTTGCGCAGCGGGTGGCCCTCGAAGTTCTCGGGGAGGAGGAGGGGGATCAGGTTCGGGTGGTCCGTGAAGGCGACCCCGAACATCTCCCAGGTCTCGCGCTCGTGCCATTCCGCGCCCGCGTAGAGCGGGACGGCCGAGGGCAGGGAGGGCGCCGAGTGCGGAACCGTGGTGCGCAGCAGCAGGCGGCGTACGCGCCGGTTCTCCAGGGAGACCACGTGCGCGCAGATGCGGAAGCCGGTGCCCGGCTCGTCCACCGCGCTCAGCCAGTCGAAGTAGGTGCAGCCCAGCTTGTCGCGGGCGATCTCCAGCGCGGGGATCCAGCTCGCGGTGGGGACGTCGACCGTGAGGACGGAGTAGGCGAAGGAGCCCACGGCTTCGGCGCCGAAGACCGTCGCCGCCGCGTCGGGGAGCGAGTCGTAGAGGTTCACGCGTCCGTCCCGGTGGAGGGAGCGGGAGGAGGAGTGATCAGGCCGCTGGTGAGCTGCGCGGGCGACGGCGGGGCCGTGTTCGCGTAGCGCTCCGCCAGCGACTCGCGGGCGATCTTCTCCTGGAGCTTGAGGATGCCCTGGAGGAGGGCCTCGGGGCGGGGCGGGCAGCCGGGGACGTAGACGTCGACCGGGATGATCTGGTCGACGCCCTTGGTCACCGAGTACGAGTCCCAGTACGGGCCGCCGCAGTTGGAGCAGGCGCCGAAGGAGATGACGTACTTGGGCTCGGGCATCTGCTCGTACAGCCGCTTGACCGCCGGGGCCATCTTGTCCGTCACCGTGCCGGAGACGATCATGAGGTCCGCCTGGCGCGGGCCGGGCGCGAACGGGATGACGCCGAGCCGGATGAAGTCGTGCCGGGCCATCGAGGCCGCGATGAACTCGATCGCGCAGCAGGCGAGGCCGAAGTTGAAGACCCACAGGCTGTAGCGGCGGCCCCAGTTGAGGACCACCTTCATGGGCTCGGGCGCGAGGCGGGACAGCACGCCCAGCCGCTTCGGCTCCGGGAGCAGCTGCGGCTCCGACGGCTCGGCCGGGGAACCGGCCGGGGTCACAGCCATTCGAGGACGCCCTTCTTGTACGCGTAGAGCAGGCCGACGGCCAGGAAGCCGAGGAAGATGAACATCTCCACCAGCGTCGTGGCGCCATAGCCGGCGGCGGCGAACACCGTCGCCCACGGGAAGAGGAAGATCGAGTCGACGGCGAAGATGACGTAGAGGAAGGCGTAGACGTAGTAGCGGACCTGGGTGTGCGCCCAGCCCTCGCCCACCGGGTCCACGCCGCACTCGTAGGTCAGCAGCTTCTCGCGAGTCGGGACGGACGGTCTCAGCAGGCGGCCGGCGCCGAACGCCACCGCCACGAAGAGCACACCGAGCGCGGCCAGGAGGCCGACGACCGAATACGTTCGGAAGTAGTCCGCTGCGAGCACGGATACGGTCGATACCGTTGGTTCGGGCACGTCCGTTCCTCGTTCCTCGGCCTCTGTCGACGATCAGGTTGATCTGGTACGGACGGGAGTCTAGGGCCTGGGCTCCACGGGGTGGGGTTATCCCCCGTTTACCTCGGCCCGGCTACCCCATGGCACGAGGGGCCCGCGGCTTGGCAGGGTAGGCGCATGACCGCGAGCAAGCACACCCCCGACGACGGCGCTCCTCCTCCCGTACGCGCACCCTTCGATGCCGTGACGTGGAAGGAAATCGCTTATCTGCTGAGCAATTTGCCCGCCGCCCTCATCGGGTTCGTCTTCACCGTGGTGATGGTGGCGACCGCCGGCGGTCTGTCCGTGACGGCGATCGGTCTTCCGCTGCTCGCATGTGGTCTGTTCATGTCTCGCCAGTTGGGACGGCTGGAACGGGCGCGGGCCCGCGACCTCCTGGGCGTACGGGTCGACGAGCCGACGCCGATGCCGGGGCCGGGCCGGTCCGGCGGGTTCTTCCCCTGGCTGTGGGCGAGCCTCAAGGACCCGGTGGCCTGGCGGACCGTGCTGTTCGAGCTGATCCGGCTGCCGTGGGCGATCGCCACCTTCACCGTGGCGCTGACCGGGCTCTTCGTGCTGTGGCCGGTGATGCCGTGGGTGGTCCGCGGGCTCGCGAACGTGGACCGCGCGATGGTACGGGGCCTGCTGTCGCCCTCCGACGAGCTGGAGCGGCGCATCGCCGAACTGGAGTCCGACCGGGGTGTCGTCGTCGACACGGCGGCGGCGGACCTGCGGCGCATCGAGCGGGACCTCCACGACGGGGCGCAGGCGAGGTTGGTGGCGCTGGCGATGGGGCTGGGGCTGGCGAAGGAGAAGCTGCTGGAGGATCCGGAAGGGGCGGCGGCGATGGTGGACGAGGCGCACGGGGAAGTGAAGATCGCCCTCCAGGAGCTGCGGGACCTCGCGCGCGGGATCCACCCTGCGGTGCTCACCGACCGGGGGCTGGACGCGGCGCTGTCCTCGGTGGCCTCCCGGTGCCTGGTCCCCGTGAAGGTGTCGGTGGACCTGCCGGCGCGGCCGGCGGAGGCGATCGAGGGGATCGCGTACTTCGTGGTCTCGGAGCTGCTGCAGAACGTGAGCAAGCATGCGGGGCCGGGGGCGCGGCTCGCGGAGGTCGAGGTGTGGCGCACGGGGGGCTCCGCCGACGCGCGGCTGCTGATCCGGGTGTCGGACGACGGGCGCGGGGGCGCGGACGCGCGGGCCGGGTCCGGGCTGGCGGGGCTGGGCGAGCGGCTCGACGCGGTGGACGGGGTGCTGGTGGTCGAGTCCCCCGCCGGGGAGGGCACCGTGGTCACGGCGGAGCTGCCGTGGCGCGAGCGCGCTGCGCAGCGGGGGCAGGCCTGACCCGGCGGGGGCCCGCCGGGGCCTCCGTCCCCGGGTGCCCCGGGCGCCTGCAGCGCCGGCCGGCGCGGGATCCGTGGGCGGAGCCTTCCGCTCCGGCGGGCGCCGGATGTGGTGCCCGCCGTGCGCGTGCGCGCCGCCGTTGCCGGCGGGCCAGCCCCCGGACCCCCGCGCCTCAAACGCCGGCGAGGCTGAATTTGGCCGGCGCCGGACTGACTGTGCGGGCAGAGCCCGGTGAACAGGCGCAGCCGGGTGAATCGGCATAGCGCCGTGAAGCGGCGGAGCCCGGCGAACCGGCAGGGCCCCGCGAACCGGCAGAGCCCGGCGAAGCGGCGGAGCCTGGTGAACCGGCGGAGCCCGGTAGACCGGCGGAGCCCGGTGACCGGCAGAGCCCGGTAGACCGGCAGAGCCCGGTGACCGGCAGAGCCCGGTAGACCGGCAGAGCCCGGTAGACCGGCAGAGCCCCGCGAACCGGCAGAGCCCGGCGACCGGCAGAGCCCGGCGAACCGGCAGGTGGATGTATCGGCGGGGCTGGACATGTCCAGCCCCGCCGGCGTTTGAGGCGCGGGTCTGGGCGGAGCCCGGGGAACGGGCGAAGGGCGGGGAGGGGGCTCGGCCCTCCGTGCGGGAGCACCGGCAGCCCTGGCCGGAGCCTTCGGCCCGTGTCGATCCGGGCCGGAGGCTCCGGCCGAGCCGAGGCCGGGGCAACGCGAGGCAGACCCGGGCCAAGGCCCAGCCAGGCCAGGCCAGGGCGGCGCCCGCGCTCGTCCCGGGCCCCAGGTCAGGCAGGGCCGGGCCTGGCTGAGGCGAGTCGGGCCGGAGCAGCGGCGGGGCTCGGGGCAGGCCGGGGCCGGGCAGGACCCGGCCAGGGTGGGGTTAACCCCCCGTGGGAGAGGCCGACCTGCCGGATGTTGGGGCGAGGCGGGGCGCGGGAGGGTGGGGGGACACAGTGGAGAAGGGCGGGTCGGCGATATGGACAGCGGTGTGTACGGGGCAAGTGGGTTCGGGAGGGTGGTCCGGGCTCCCTTCGCGGGGCGGACCTGGCGGGAGTTCGGGTACCTGTTGCTCGGGCTGCCGCTCAGCACCCTGTACTTCTCCCTCGCGATCGCCGGCGTCAGCCTCGGCGCCGGACTGCTCGTCACCTTCCTCGGGGTCCCGGTGCTGGCCGGGGTCCTGGCCATGTGCCGCGGGTTCGGGCGGGTGGAGCGGGCCCGGGCGCGCGGCATGCTCGGCGTCGGGATCGCGGAGCCGGCTCCGATCCGGGCCGAGAAGGGCGGGGCGATCGCCGGGATGGCGGCGCTGCTCAAGAGCGGGAGCGCCTGGCGGCACGTGCTGTACTCGGTGATCCACTTCCCGTGGGCGGTCTTCGCCTTCTGCGTGGCCCTGACGTTCTGGGCCTACGGGTGGGCCATGCTCCTCTACCCGCTCTGGTTCTGGGTCTTCCCGGCGTTCACCGATCAGCCGGGGCTGCAGGTCTTCCAGAACGACGACTACTCCCTCTACCTGGACTCCCCGCTCGCGATCGCGGTGACCTGCGCTATCGGGCTGGCCTTCACGCTGGCCACCCCCTGGGTGGTCCGGGCCCTGGCCACCGTGGACCGGGTGCTCGTCTCCGGGCTGCTCGGGCCGTCCCGCCTGGCGCACCGGGTCAGCGAGCTGGAGTCCGACCGCGGTGTCGTGGTCGACACCGCCGCGGCGGACCTGCGGCGCATCGAGCGCGATCTGCACGACGGTGCGCAGGCCCGGCTGGTGGCGCTGGCCATGGATCTGGGGCTGGCGAAGGAGAAGCTGACGGAGGACCCGCGGGCCGCCGCCCGGATGGTGGACGAGGCGCACGGGGAGGTGAAGATCGCCCTGCAGGAGCTGCGGGACCTGGCCCGCGGCATCCACCCCGCGGTACTGACCGACCGGGGGCTGGACGCGGCCCTGTCCTCGGTGGCCTCCCGCTGCGCTGTGCCGGTCCGGGTGGCCGTGGACCTGCCCTCGCGGCCGGCGGCGGCGATCGAGGGGATCGCGTACTTCACGGTGTCGGAGCTGCTGCAGAACGTGAGCAAGCACGCGAAGGCCCGTACGGCCGGTGTGGACGTGTGGAAGTCGGGCGAGCGGCTGCTGATCCAGGTCGCCGACGACGGGGTGGGCGGAGCCGGCGTGGCAGCCGGTTCGGGACTGGCGGGGCTGGCCGAGCGGCTCGACGCCGTGGACGGGGTGCTGGTCGTGGACTCCCCCGCCGGCGGCGGCACGACCGTCACCGCGGAACTCCCCTGGCGAGCCGTCTGACACCTGCGGATCAACGCATCACCCACCGCACGGATGCCCCGCAGGGGTGTCCGTGCGGTCGTACGTCACGCCCCGGGCGCCGTTCGCCCCGCCGCCCCGCGGGCCCAAAGCCCTGACTTTGGCGGGTGGGCGGCTCCGGGGGGGCTCACGAGGCCGGAAACAGCCGTTCCCGGGGTAACCGTTGATCGCGCTCAGGCTGTATCCGGGCTCAAGACTGGGATGCTTGGCTGAGTCAGGGAACACGGGGCTTGAGCGGACGCGGGAGCAGCAGAGCAGTGGAAGACAGGGTGCGCGTGGTCATCGCCGAGGATTCAGTGCTGCTGCGTGAGGGCCTGACCCGGTTGCTGACCGACCGGGGGCATGACGTCGTCGCGGGCGTCGGGGACGCGGAAGCCCTGATCAAGACGGTGGCGGAGCTGGCGGCCGAGGACGCGCTGCCGGACGTGGTGGTGGCCGATGTGCGGATGCCGCCGACGCACACCGACGAGGGCGTACGGGCGGCCGTGCGGCTGCGCCGCGATCACCCCGGCATAGGCGTGCTCGTGCTGTCCCAGTACGTGGAGGAGCAGTACGCCACCGAGCTGCTGGCCGGCTCCAGTACCGGAGTGGGGTACCTGCTCAAGGACCGGGTGGCCGATGTGCGGGAGTTCCTCGACGCCGTCGTCCGGGTCGCGCGGGGCGGTACGGCGCTGGACCCGGAGGTCGTGGCGCAGCTGCTCGGCCGCAGCCGCAAGCAGGACGTGCTGGCGGGGCTGACCCCGCGCGAGCGCGAGGTGCTGGGGCTGATGGCCGAGGGCCGGACCAATTCCGCGGTGGCCAAGCAGCTGGTGGTGAGCGACGGGGCGGTGGAGAAGCACGTCAGCAACATCTTCATGAAGCTGGGGCTGTCACCCAGTGACGGGGATCACCGGCGGGTGCTGGCCGTTCTCACCTACCTAAGATCTTGATCAACTGACACTCTGTCAGGTAAGGCCGGATTCGGACAGACCGCCGAAAGGGGCGGTCCAGAAAATGAGCACCCCGGGAAGCCGTCCCTGCGGTCGTAGGGTTGACCTTGGGCAGTGCTCACGCCTCGAAGGAGGTCCAGTTCAGTGACCAGCCAGGTCAGTAGCCCAGCCGAACAGTCCGACGGGGCCGGAGGCGCAGTCGTCGGCGAGCAGCGGACGTCCCCGGACACGGGGACGAAGGAAGTGCGCCGGCTCGACCGGGTGATCATTCGCTTCGCGGGTGACTCCGGTGACGGCATGCAGCTCACCGGTGACCGCTTCACCTCGGAAACCGCCTCCTTCGGCAACGACCTCTCGACGCTGCCGAACTTCCCGGCCGAGATCAGGGCGCCCGCTGGCACCCTCCCCGGCGTCTCGTCCTTCCAGCTGCACTTCGCCGACCACGACATCCTGACGCCGGGCGACGCCCCGAACGTCCTGGTGGCGATGAACCCGGCGGCGCTGAAGGCGAACATCGCGGACGTGCCGCGCGGCGCGGAGATCATCGTCAACACCGACGAGTTCACCAAGCGCCCGATGGCCAAGGTCGGCTACGAGACCTCCCCGCTGGAGGACGGCTCGCTGGACGCCTACAACGTCCACCCGGTGCCGCTGACCACCCTCACGGTCGAGGCGCTGAAGGAGTTCGGGCTCTCCCGCAAGGAGGCCGAGCGCAGCAAGAACATGTTCGCGCTCGGGCTGCTGTCCTGGATGTACCACCGGCCCACCGAGGGCACCGAGAACTTCCTGCGGCAGAAGTTCGCGAAGAAGCCCGAGATCGCGGAGGCGAACGTCACCGCCTTCCGGGCCGGCTGGAACTTCGGCGAGACCACCGAGGACTTCGCCGTCTCCTACGAGGTGGCCCCGGCCACCCGCGCCTTCCCGACCGGCACCTACCGCAACATCTCCGGGAACCTCGCCCTGTCCTACGGGCTGATCGCGGCGGGCCAGCAGGCCGATCTGCCGCTCTACCTGGGCTCGTACCCGATCACCCCGGCCTCGGACATCCTGCACGAGCTGTCGAAGCACAAGAACTTCGGCGTACGCACCTTCCAGGCCGAGGACGAGATCGCCGGCATCGGCGCGGCCCTGGGCGCGGCCTTCGGCGGCGCGCTCGCCGTGACCACCACCTCCGGCCCGGGCGTGGCCCTGAAGTCCGAGACGATCGGTCTCGCGGTCTCCCTGGAGCTGCCGCTGCTGATCGTGGACATCCAGCGCGGCGGCCCCTCCACGGGTCTGCCGACCAAGACGGAGCAGGCCGACCTGCTCCAGGCCATGTACGGGCGCAACGGCGAGGCGCCGGTGCCGATCGTGGCCCCGCGCACCCCGGCGGACTGCTTCGACGCGGCGCTGGACGCGGCCCGGATCGCGCTGACCTACCGGACCCCGGTGTTCCTGCTCTCCGACGGGTACCTCGCCAACGGCTCCGAGCCCTGGCGGATCCCGGACGTGGCGGACCTACCGGACCTGAAGGTGCAGTTCGCCGCCGGGCCGAACCACGAGCTCGCGGACGGCACCGAGGTCTTCTGGCCGTACAAGCGCGATCCGCAGACCCTGGCCCGCCCCTGGGCGGTCCCGGGCACGCCGGGGCTGGAGCACCGGATCGGCGGCATCGAGAAGCAGGACGGCACGGGCAACATCTCGTACGACCCGGCCAACCACGAGTTCATGGTCCGCACCCGCCAGGCCAAGATCGACGGCATCCGGGTCCCCGACCTGGAGGTCGACGACCCGGACGGCGCGCGGACCCTGGTGATCGGCTGGGGTTCGACGTACGGGCCGATCACGGCCGCCGTACGCCGGCTGCGGATCGCCGGACTTCCCATCGCGCAGGCCCACCTGCGCCACCTCAACCCCTTCCCGAGGAATCTGGGTGAGGTCCTGGAGCGTTACGACAAGGTAGTGGTGCCGGAGATGAACCTCGGGCAGCTCGCGACCCTCCTGAGGGCGAAGTACCTGGTCGACGCGGTGTCGTACAACCAGGTGAACGGCATGCCGTTCAAGGCCGAGCAGCTCGCCAACCGTCTCAAGGAGGCCATCAATGACTGAGGTGACCGACAGCCCCGGCCACTCCCTGCTCTCGCTGGTGCCCAAGGCGGCCGCCAAGCAGTCGATGAAGGACTTCAAGTCGGACCAGGAGGTCCGCTGGTGCCCCGGCTGCGGTGACTACGCGGTGCTCGCCGCCGTCCAGGGCTTCATGCCGGAGCTGGGGCTGGCGAAGGAGAACATCGTCTTCGTCTCGGGCATCGGCTGCTCCTCGCGCTTCCCGTACTACATGGACACGTACGGGATGCACTCCATCCACGGCCGCGCCCCGGCCATCGCCACCGGGCTCGCCACCTCGCGCCGCGACCTGTCGGTCTGGGTGGTCACCGGTGACGGGGACGCGCTCTCCATCGGCGGAAACCACCTGATCCACGCCCTGCGGCGGAACGTCAACCTCAAGATCCTGCTGTTCAACAACCGGATCTACGGGCTGACCAAGGGGCAGTACTCCCCCACTTCCGAGGTCGGCAAGATCACCAAGTCGACCCCGATGGGCTCGCTCGACGCGCCCTTCAACCCGGTCTCCCTCGCGATCGGCGCGGAGGCCTCCTTCGTGGCCCGTACGGTCGACTCCGACCGCAAGCACCTCACCGAGGTGCTGCGCGCGGCGGCCGACCACGAGGGCACGGCGCTGGTGGAGATCTACCAGAACTGCAACATCTTCAACGACGGCGCCTTCGAGGTCCTCAAGGACCGCGAGCAGGCCCAGGAGGCCGTGATCCGCCTGGAGCAGGGGCAGCCGATCCGCTTCGGCGTGGACAACGCCAAGGGGGTCGTGCGCAACGAGGCCACCGGCGACCTGGAGGTCGTGACCGTGACCCCGGAGAACGAGTCCCGGATCCTCATCCACGACGCCTCCTCGGCCTCCCCGACCAACGCGTTCGCGCTGTCCCGGCTGGCCGACCCCGACACGCTGCACCGGACGCCCATCGGCGTCTTCCGCGACGTGCGGCGGCCCGTCTACGACACGCTCATGGCCGAGCAGCTGGAGACGGCCGTGGACCGCAGCGGCAAGGGCGACCTGGGCGCGCTGCTGAGCGGGAACGACACCTGGACCGTCGTCGGCTGAGACGGCCGCCGGTCAGCCGTACTGCGCCGAAGCCCGGACCTGTGGATCAGGTCCGGGCTTCGGCGTACCCCACAGCCACCCATGTAATGACCATCTCGTGGGACGCTAATGACTTTCGGCGCCCGCGGCGATACCGTCGTCAGGTTGGCTTGAAGTAGCTCTGGAGGTCCCGTGAAGGCACCGAACGACCAGCGCACGGGTTTGCTCTACGGATTCGCCTCGTACGGGATGTGGGGCATCGTGCCCCTCTTCTGGCCGCTGCTCCAGCCCGCCGGAGCGGTCGAGATCCTCGCCCACCGCATGGTGTGGTCCCTCGCCGTGGTCGGCGTGGCGCTGCTGGCCCTGCGGCACTGGGGATGGGTCTCCGAGCTGCTGCGCCACCCCCGCAAGCTCGCCCTCACGGGGGTGGCCGCCGCCCTGGTCACCGTGAACTGGGGCGTGTACATCTGGGCCGTCAACAACGGCGCGGTCGTCGAGGCGAGCCTCGGCTACTTCATCAACCCCCTGGTCACCATCGCGATCGGCGTCCTGGTCCTCGGCGAGCGGCTGCGCCGCACCCAGTGGGCGGCGGTCGGGATCGCCGTCGCCGCCGTCCTGGTCCTCGCCGTCGGGTACGGGCGGCCGCCGTGGATCTCGCTGGTCCTGGCCTTCTCCTTCGCCCTGTACGGGCTGATCAAGAAGCAGCTCGGCATGGGCGGCCTGGAGTCGCTGGCCGCCGAGACCGTGATCATGTTCCTGCCCGCCCTCGGCTACCTGCTGTGGCTCGGCTCGCGGGGCGAGTCCACCTTCACCGCGCAGGGCCCGGCGCACGCCGTCCTGCTGGCCTCGGCCGGGCTGGTGACCGCGATCCCGCTGATCTGCTTCGGAGCGGCCGCGATCCGGGTCCCGCTGTCCACCCTCGGGCTGCTCCAGTACATGGCCCCGGTCTTCCAGTTCGGCCTCGGCGTCCTGTACTTCCACGAGGCCATGCCGCCCGCGCGCTGGGCCGGCTTCTCCCTGGTCTGGGTCGCCCTCTCGATCCTCACCTGGGACGCCCTGCGCACCGCCCGCCGCTCCCGCGCCCAGCGCCTGGAGGGCCTGGAGGGCCTGCCGGCGCCCCTGCAGGCGCCGCTGGCGACCCCGGCGCGCGAGACGGCGTAGCACCGCCGCGGGCACCGTCCGCGGCACCGACGGGCGCGTCTCCGGACGCGCCCGTCGGCATGTCCGCCGCCGTGTCCGCCGGGGCCTTCGCCGCCGTGTCCTCCTGCCTGGCCGCCGCCCCCGGGCCTACGCCTCCATCGGCAGCCCCGTGGCCGCGAGCCGCAGGCGGGGCGGTACGTGCGCGGCCACCAGGGCCACGGCCTCCCTGGCGGAGGCGGCCTCGCCGACCTCGGCGGTGGGATCGCGCCGCACGACGCGGAACCGCCCGTCGGGCAGCGGGATCACGACCGGGACCGCCACCTCGTAGGGGAAGCGGGTCGTACTGCTGAAGTGCACGTGGCCGTGGTTCGTGTACGGGTAAAGCTGCCGCAGGACCGGGTCCTCGTGGGCCGCCTCCAGCACCGCGAGGGTGCCCAGCCGCGCGACCCCGGGCCCGAGGCGTTCCAGGGTGTCCGCCCATGCCCGCCGCCGGTCGAGCCACTGCTCCTCGACGACCGCCGCACGGGTCCCTTCGTTCACGTTCATCCCCCCAGTGTGCGCCCGCACCCGCCCCGCGAGCGGTTGCGTCCGCTTTCCGAACGGGTATGACCGGATTCAGGTCTTGACGGAGTGTCACGCTCTCACTGACCATCAGGCTCGCACTGACGCACGTTGCTCACTTGTTCCACCCCGCACGTTTCCGCACACGTCCCCAGTACGGAATCCCGGAGCCCCCACATGAGCCTGTCCGTCTCCCGGCGCCTCGCCACCGTGACCGCCCTCGCGGTCGCCGGCCTGTTCGCCGCCACCGCCCCCGCCGCGCTGGCCTCGCCGACCTCGGTCGCCGCTGCGCCCACGCCGCCCGACATCCCGCTGGCCAACGTCAAGGCTCACTTGACGCAGCTGCAGTCCATAGCCACCGCCAACGGCGGCAACCGCGCCCACGGCAGGACCGGCTACAAGGCCTCGATCGACTACGTGAAGGCCAAGCTCGACGCGGCCGGTTTCACGACCACCCTGCAGACCTTCACCTCCAGCGGCGCCACCGGCTACAACCTGATCGCCGACTGGCCGGGCGGCGACCCCAACTCGGTCCTGATGTCCGGCGCGCACCTGGACTCGGTGTCCTCCGGCGCGGGCATCAACGACAACGGCTCCGGCAGCGCAGCCGTCCTGGAAGCCGCGCTCGCCGTCTCCCGGGCCGGCCTCACGCCCACCAAGCACCTGCGCTTCGGCTGGTGGGGCGCGGAGGAGCTGGGCCTGGTCGGCTCGAAGTACTACGTCAACAACCTGCCGACCGCCGAGCGGGCGAAGTTCGCCGGGTACCTGAACTTCGACATGATCGGCTCGCCGAACCCGGGCTACTTCGTCTACGACGACGACCCGACGATCGAGCAGACCTTCAAGAACTACTACGCGGGCATCGGCGTCCCGACCGAGATCGAGACCGAGGGCGACGGCCGCTCCGACCACGCGTCCTTCAAGAACGTCGGCATCCCCGTCGGCGGCCTGTTCACCGGCGCCAGCAACACCAAGTCGGCGGCCCAGGCGCAGAAGTGGGGCGGCACCT
Source organism: Streptomyces sp. TBY4 (assembly GCF_024213195.1). Lineage (GTDB taxonomy): Bacteria > Actinomycetota > Actinomycetes > Streptomycetales > Streptomycetaceae > Streptomyces. The sequence goes on from NZ_JANAVF010000023.1 coordinate 108,539, forward strand.
CCGGTCAGGCCTTCGACCGCTGCTACCACTCCTCCTGCGACAACACCTCGAACATCAACGACACCGCCCTGGACCGCAACTCCGACGCCGTCGCCTACGCGATCTGGAACCTCGGGTTCGCCGTCCCGGTCCCGCCGGGCCCGTCCTTCGAGAACACGGCGGACGTGAACATCCCGGACTCCCCGGCCGCCGCGGTCAACTCCCCGATCACGGTCTCGGGCGTCGCGGGCAACGCGCCGGCCACCACCAAGGTCGACGTGAACATCGTCCACACCTACAGCGGTGACCTGGTGGTCGACCTGGTCGCCCCCGACGGCACGGTCTACAACGTGCACAACCGCACCGGCGGCAGCGCGGACAACGTCATCAAGTCCGTCACGGTCAACGCCTCCTCCGAGGTCGCCAACGGCGTCTGGAACCTGCGGGTCAAGGACGTCGCGGCCCAGGACGTCGGCTACATCAACAGCTGGAAGATCACCTTCTAGGACCGACCCCACCAATTGGTCTAGTCCTCTGAGCCCGGGTGTGATCTGATCGGACGGTGTCCGGACTCCTCTGCGCCCTGCTCGTCCTGCTCGCCCTGGCCGCCGCCGCGACCAACCCCGTACTCCTCGTACGCGGACGGCGGCGGCTTCGGCGTCTCGCCGACCACTCCCGCGGCCTCGCCGTCCTCGTCCCCTGCGATCTGCGGGACCGGGAACTGACCGACGGGCACTGGCGCGAGGGCCACCTGAAGCTCCCGCCCGGCGGGCCCGGGGGGCCCGTGCACTGGCGCGCGAAGGGACGTACGGAGTGGGAGGGCGCCGGCTTCCCGCCCCTGGAGGCCGCCTCCGCCGACGAGATCAGCGTCGCGTTCCGCTCCGCCGACGGGGCCACCGAGCTGCGGCTGCACCCGGACGAGGCCCCGATGGTGCTACGAGTCCTGCGCGAGGCCCCGTAGCGAGGCGGACAGCGGCTCCTGGATCCGGGCCCGCAGCTCCTCCGCGACCGCGGCGACATCGGCCTTACCCAGCTTCGCGGCCTCCACCAGATCGCCGAGTTCCTCCGGCGACGGCAGCTGGCAGGCCCCGGCGACCCGCAGGTACGAGCGGGTGGCGGCGGCGGCGTAGAACTCGTTCATCGGGGATTCCAGCGCCGGGCAGACCGCGAGCGTGTGCAGAAACGCCGCGGCCCGCCACGCGGTGTCCGGGGCGGGCTGTTCGGGGACCAGGACGAGGTCGTTCTGGTGCCGGGCCACGGCGGCGGCCACCCCGGAGGGATCCCAGACGGCGGGATCGGACGGGAGGTGGTGGGCCAGGGCGGTCCAGGCCCACTCCATGGTGATCTTCAATGCCCGAACCGCTCCTGGAAGTAGCCCCAGTGGTCGGCGAACTCCTCGATCCCGGACAGGAAGTTCTTCCGGTCCTCGTCGAGCTCGCGTTCCGTGACTTCGGTGATCAGCGCGGTGACCGTCGTGCCCAGGGCCGCCGCTCGCGCCTTCAGGCGTTCGTGGAACTCTTCTTCCAGGCGGATGGTGACGTGTCTCGACATGCTTTTCACGGTACAGCGGGGCCGCTGTACACAGGACCGGAACGGCCGAAGGGTGGGCAGGGACACAGTCCCTGCCCACCCTTCGGCATCCGTCACGCCTGCTTGTTGGCGTGCACTCAGGCGCCTACTTGTTCGCGTCGGCGGCCTTCACCAGTTCGGCCTTGGTGACCGCGCCGACGTAGACCTTGCCGTCGTCCGTGATCAGCGCGTTGACCACGCGGGTCTTCAGGACGCGGCCCTCGCCGAACTTCCCGGAGACCTTCTCGCCGAGCGAGTCGAGGAACTGCGAGGCGCCCTTGGGCGCGTTCTTGTCCTTGGCCGCGTCATCCAGGCCCTTGAGGGTGTTGGTCGCACCGGTCTCGATGCGGGCGATCGAGCTCCAGCCCTCGCCGAGGACCTTCGGCTCGCCCTTGGCGCCGTCGGCGCCGCCGATCAGGCCGCCCAGCCCCGGGATGGACTCCAGCGCGTCCAGGCCGCCGTCCTTGCCGTCCTTGCCGGGCTTGCCGTGCTCGCCGGCCGCGCCGCCCTCGGTCACCTTGGCGTCCTTGGGCGGGGTGAAGGCGAAGGTGTCGGCGGCGGGCTTGGAGAAGTCCACCTTGGTGAAGCCGGCGTCCACGATCGGCTTGCCGCCGTCGGTGGAGAGCACCTGCACGCGCAGCGGCACGCCGTTCTTCGCGTCCACCGCGATCTTCACCGAGGCGACCGTCGAACCGGTCGCCTTCGGCTTCAGGACCAGCTGGTAGGCGTCGCGCCCGGCCACCTGGGCGGTGTCGCCGACGCTGACGTCGGTGGTCGGCCCGGCGGCCTTCAGGACCTCCTGGGCGATCTCCTGCGGGGAGGCCGGGAGGCCGTCGGCCTTGCGGTCGGCGCCCTTGTCGCCCTTGTCGGCCGGCGCCTTCTCGTGGAAGACCTCCTTCGACTTGGAGTCGTATCCCCAGACGTCGTCGCCGTTGTGGACGAGGCTGTACTCGTCCTTGCCGTCCACGAAGGTGAGCTTCTGGCGGTCCGGGCCGTCCGCGGCCACCCGGAAGGTCTGGGTGCCGCCGCTGATCAGCTGGCTGAGCTTCTCCTGCGGGTCCGCGGAGCCGCCGGTCACGCCGCCACCGCCGCCCAGCAGGCCGGCCGGGAGGCTCGGCAGACCCAGGTCCGTGCTGATCTTGGCGCTGCCGGACAGCTGCTCGACGTCCGAGGCCGCGATCTTCTCGATGAGCTGCTGGGCCGTCACCTTCGGCAGGTCCGGCCCGCCGGCGTTCGCGAAGGCCGGAACCATCGCGATCGTGCCGGCGACCACACCGAACACCGCGACCGGTACGGCGTACCGAGCGGCCTTGCGGGTCTTTGCGTTCGTTGCCATGTCTGTCTGCCCTACCTCTGTGTGTACGGCGGCGACCTACCCGTCCACTGTTCCACCCCTCGCCGCCACTCTCACCCGATCTGGTGGGGATGTGTCTCCATCTGACCAAAGGAAGGGGGGTCGGGGCGTCAGCCCCCGGAGCCAACTGTGCGTACGACCCAGGGATGACATGACGAGGGCCCGGCCTCCCCCACCCGTAGGGGTCGACCGGGCCCTCGCCTTCATGTCCGGTGTCTCAGCCCGCGCGGTGCACCACGGCGTCGCAGAGCTCCACCAGCGCCGACTTCGCGAAGCAGTCGGGCAGCGGGGCCAGCGTGGCCCGCGCCTCCTCCGCGTACCGCACGGTGTCCCTGCGGGCCTGCTCCAGGGCCGGGTGGACCCGCAGCCGCGCCAGCACCTCGGCGTGCCGGGCGTCGTCCGTCAGATCGCCGTCCAGGAGCCGTACGAGCTCCAGGTCCGCGGGGTCGCCGCCCTGGGCCGCCATCTCCCGCAGGCGCAGGACCGGCAGCGTCGGGATGCCCTCGCGCAGGTCGGTGCCGGGGGTCTTGCCGGACTCGTGGGAGTCGGAGGCGATGTCGAGGACGTCGTCGGCAAGCTGGAAGGCGGTGCCGAGCCGCTCGCCGTACTGGGTCAGGATGTCGACGACCGACTCGTCGGCGCCGGACATCATCGCGCCGAAGCGGCCGGAGACCGCGATCAGCGAGCCGGTCTTGCCGGCGATGACGTCGAGGTAGTGCTCGACCGGGTCGCGGCCGTCGCGCGGGCCGGCCGTCTCCAGGATCTGCCCCGTCACCAGCCGCTCGAAGGCCTCGGCCTGGACCCGGACGGCCTCGGGGCCGAGGTCCGCCAGGATGTGCGAGGCGCGGGCGAACAGGAAGTCACCCGTCAGGACGGCCACGGAGTTGCCCCAGCGGGCGTTGGAGCTCTCCACGCCGCGGCGCACGTCCGCCTCGTCCATGACGTCGTCGTGGTAGAGCGTCGCCAGGTGGGTGAGCTCCACGACCACGGCGGAGGGGACGATCCCGGGCGCGTAGGGGTCGCCGAACCGGGAGGCGAGCATCACGAGCAGCGGCCGGAACCGCTTGCCGCCGGCGCGGACCAGGTGCTGTGCGGCCTCGGTGATGAAGGGGACTTCGCTCTTGGTGGCTTCCAGCAGACCCGCCTCGACGGCGGCCAGTCCGGCCTGGACATCGGTCTCAAGAGCCTGGTCCCGCACGCTCAGTCCGAACGGCCCGACGACGGTCACGAGGGGTACTCCTGTCTGCTGACGATCACCTTGACGATCACACGGATTGTCGATGTGTCGCTGCCATCACTCAAGCCAGCGTATCGGGTCTGTTTTCGATCACCCAGGGCGCCTGTCCGGCCACGCTCCCCCGAGCGACCGGGCGACGCCCCATGCGCCCCGGTATGTTCTAGAGCAGCCGAAACAACCGGAGAATGCGTTTTGTCCAGAACTGCTACCGATATAGACGAACCTTCCGACCCGGAGGCCGACCAGCCGCCGCCCGGCGACGACCACGCCTTCCTCGGGCACCCCAGGGGTCTGGCGACGCTCTCCGGGCTGGAGGTCTGGGAGCGCTTCTCGTTCCTGGGCATGCAGGCCATCCTCGTCCTCTACTTCGCGGACACCGTGGCCAACGGCGGCCTGGGGATGAACCCGGGCACCGCGGCCTCCGTCTCGGCGGCCTACGGGACCATGGTCTACCTCGTCTCGGTCGCCGGCGGGTGGCTCGCCGACCGGATCCTCGGTTCGTACCGCGCCGTGCTCTGGGGCGGCATCCTGATCGCCTGCGGCCACTACGCCATGGCCGTGCCGACCGCCGCCATGACCTGGGTGGGCCTCGGCCTGATCAGCGCCGGCACCGGCCTGCTGAAGCCGAACGTGGCCAGCATGGTCGGCAAGCTGTACAAGACGGACGACGACCGGCGCGACGCCGGCTTCGCCCTCTACTACATGGGCATCAACATCGGCGCCTTCGCCGGCCCCCTGATCACCGCCTGGCTCGGCGAGCACCAGGGCTGGCACTGGGGGTTCTCGGCCGCCGCCGTCGGCATGACCGCGGGCCTGATCCAGTACGTCCTCGGCCGCCGCCACCTGGCGGGCCGCAAGCACACCGCCGAGTTCGCGCTCGCGCCGGACGCGATGCGCTCGGCCGTGACGAGGATCATCGGCGGGATCGTGGTCTTCGCCGCGCTCGCCACCCTTCTGGCGGTACTCGGCTGGCTGACGATGGACCGGTTCGTCGACCTGCTCACCCTGGTCTCGGTGATCGCCCCGGTCGTCTACTTCGCGGTCATGTTCCGCAGCCCCCGGGTGACGGGCGAGGAGCGGGGGCGCCTGCGCCCGTACGTGGTGCTCTTCCTGGCCTCGGTGGCCTTCAACTTCATCCTCTTCCAGGCGTACTCGACGATGATGCTGCTCGCGTCGACCAACGCCCGCACCGAGATCCTCGGCTTCACCTTCCCGGCCGGCTGGTACGCCTCCGCGCTCGGCGCGTTCGAGGTGCTCCTGGCCCCGGTCGTCGCCGCGCTGTGGGTCCGCATGGGCCACAAGCAGCCGCACGCCTCCAACAAGATCGCCATCGGCGTGATCCTGGGCGGCCTGTCCTTCCTCCTGATGGTCATCCCGACCTCCGGGCACAGCGGCGACACGTACAAGATGGCCGCCTGGTGGATCATCGGCTCCTACCTGCTGCTCGGACTCGGCGACATCCTGCTGGAGACCTCCGGGATGTCGGCCACCACGAAGCTCGCCCCGAAGGCGTTCGCCAGCCAGACGATGGCCCTGTGGTTCCTCTCCCTGGCCCTGGCCAACGGCATCCAGGCGCAGGTGGTCAAGCTCTACGGCCAGGTCTCCAACCCCGCCTACTTCGGCGTCAACGGCGCCATCGCCGTCGCGGTGGGACTGGCCGTGATCGCGCTCGCGCCGTGGCTCAAGCGCACGATGCACCCCGTTCACTGACGGTCCCGAGGAGATGGGCGAGGCTTCGATGATCATCCGTACCGATTTCCCCTACGGGACCACGCACGAGGACGTCCGGATCCCCATGCGGGACGGCACCGAGCTCTACGCCCGCATCTGGCGGCCGGTCACCGACGAGCCCGTCCCGGCGCTGCTGGAGTACCTCCCGTACCGCCTCACCGACTGGACCGCCCCGCGCGACTGGCAGCGCCACCCCTGGTACGCGGGCCACGGCTACGCCTCCGTACGGGTCGACGTGCGCGGCCACGGCAACAGCGGCGGCGACCCGGGCGACGAGTACGACGCGCAGGAGCTCGCCGACGGGGTCGCGGTGGTGGAGTGGCTGGCGGCCCAGCCCTGGTGCACGGGGTCCGTGGGCATGTTCGGGATCTCCTGGGGCGGTTTCAACAGCCTGCAGATCGCGGCCCTCGCCCCCGAGGCCCTGAAGGCGGTCGTCACCGTCTGCTCCACGGACGACCGCTTCGACAACGACGTGCACTACATGGGCGGCTCGCTGCTCGCCGTCGACATGCACGCGTGGGCGGCGACCATGCTCGCCTTCGCCTCCCGCCCGCCGGACCCGCTCTACGCGGGCGAGGGCTGGCGCACCCAGTGGCTCTCGCGCCTCGGCGCGGTCGAGCCCCTCGTCCACACCTGGCTCTCCCACCAGACCCGCGATGCGTACTGGCGCCACGGGTCGGTGTGCGAGGACTACGGGGCGATCAAGGCGGCGGTGCTCGCGGTCGGCGGCTGGCACGACCCGTACCGCGACACCGTGCTGCGGCTGGTCGCCGCCCTCCCCGCCGACCGGGTGCGCGGCCTGATCGGCCCCTGGTCGCACCAGTACCCCGACCGGGGGCTGCCGCCGGGGCCCGCCATCGGCTTCCTCCAGGAGACCCTGCGCTGGTGGGACCACTGGCTCAAGGGCAAAGACACCGGTGTCATGGCCGAGCCCCTCCTCCGCTCCTGGATCTCCGAGTCCCACCCGCCCGCGACCACCTACCCGACCCTGCCGGGCCGCTGGGTCGGCGACCCGTCCTGGCCCTCGCCGAACGTCGACCCGGTCACCTACGCCTTCCAGGGCGCGCCGGTCGTCGTGGCCTCCCCGCAGCACACGGGGCTGGACGCGGGCCGGTTCTTCCCCTTCGGCAACGACGCCGACCTGCCGCCGGACCAGCGCGAGGAGGACGCGAAGTCGGCCTGCTTCGAGTTCCCCGTCGGGGACGGCTCCGGGCCGGTGGAGATCCTGGGGCGGCCGGTGGTCCGGCTGCGCCTGCGCATGGACGTCCCCTACGGGCAGGTCGTCGCCCGGCTCTGCGACGTGGCCCCGGACGGCTCCTCCACGCTCGTCACCCGGGGCGCGCTCAACCTCTCCGCCCGGCAGGGCCGGGACAAGGCGGCGCCGTGGCCGGTGGGCTCGTACGAGGACGTGGTCTTCGAGCTGAACGGCATCGGCCACGCCTTCCCGCCCGGCCACCGCATCCGCCTCGCGCTGTCCTCCGCCTACTGGCCGTGGATCTGGCCGCGGGCCGGCTCGGAGCACGGCTGGACCCTGGACCCGGCGGGCAGCGCGGTGGAGCTCCCGGTCCGCGACCCCTCCTCCGACGGGGAGCCGATCCTCTTCGAGGCCCCGGAGCAGTCGGAGCCGCTGGGCGTCTCCTACCCCGCGACCCTGGACGAGCCGAGGCCGGAACGGCTGGTCGTACGGGACGTCGCCCGCGGGACCTGGCGCCTGGAGGTCGATCCCCGCTACGGCGGAACCCGGGTGTACCCGGACGGGCTGGAGTTCAGCGAGGACGCGCTGGAGATCTACGAGATCCAGGAGGCGGACCCGCTGTCGGCGCGCACGCACTCCACCTGGACCGTACGGCTGCACCGCCCGGAGCTGGGCTGGGACGTCTCGGTGGTGACCCGCTCGGAGATCACCTGCGACGAGGGCGGCTTCGTCACCTCGAACGAGGTGGTGTGCCGCGAGGGCGACGAGGTCCTCTTCCACCGCACGTGGGAGCGCAGGCTCCCCCGTGCGGCGGTCTGAGGCCCCGGAAGGGGGCGCCCGGTCAGCCGAAGTCGAAGGTGGCGACGACGGGGGCGTGGTCGGACTCGGGGAACTTGTCGTCGGTGGCGAAGGCCAGGGAATCGTCGTGCAGGATCTCGTTGTGGATCTCCGAGCCGCGGTAGTGGGCGAGGAGGTTCCGGGTGACGAGCATGTGGTCGATCATCTGGCCGCGGCCGTGGTGGAAGAGGGTGTAGCGGGCCTCGCGCGGGACGGTGTTGGCGAGGGGGACCAGGACCCGGGTGGCGAGCTCCCTGTTGTTGGTGTCCTCGATGTTCCCGCAGATGGCCAGGACCGGGACCTCCTCGGGTTCGGCGTTGAAGTCCCCGGCGACGATGATCCGGGCGTCCTCGTCCTCGTCGAGGATCTGGTCGATGAGGCGTCTGACCTCCAGGGCCTGGCTCATGCGCTTCATCGACGACAGGAAGCTGCCCTCCGCCCAGCTGTCGGCGGTGAGCCAGACGTCCCCCCGCTTCGGGGTGCTGACCACCCGGCCCGGGATGTCGCTGGGGTGCTTGGACTTCAGGTGCACGGTGATGACGTGCAGCACGGCGCCCGGCTCCGCGTGGCCGATGTCGATCTGCGCGTGCAGGACCGGCCGCTCGATGCCGATGGCCACCGGCTGCGCGTCGGGCGGACTGGCGGTGAGCCGCTGGTAGCGGGGCTCGTTGACCAGGTCGTTCTTCAGCTGCTGGTGTTTGAGGACCGGCAGGTGGGTGGCGATGACGAGGTTGCGGAGCTTGAAGACCGCCTCCTCCTGGGGCTTGGTGCTGACCAGGGGCGCGCCGTCGAGGTTGGTGCCGGCGAGCAGTTCCTTCAGGGCCAGCAGGTCGCGGGGCTGCCCCGGGCGCTCCTGCCCGTGGACCTCCTGGAAGCAGGCGATGTCGGCGCGCAGCCGCTGGATCTGGGGCTTCATCAGGTCGATGCGCCCGCCCAGGGTCGGGTGCGCCGTGGGCAGGGTCTCGTCGAAGTTCTCGAGGTTGAAGGTGGCGATGCGGATCTGTGTCACGGGTGCCCCCAGGTCAGAAGGTGCGCTGGGTGGACCAGTTCGCGTGGCTGGACGGGTTGGTGAGGTCGAAGGTGGTGCCGGAGAGCCGCCGGTCCGGGCCGCGGACGCCGGTGTACCGGCCGACCGGTCCGTGCGACCAGCCGACGGTGAAGTAGATGTTCTCCCCGTCCACGGAGCCGTCCCGGAGGGTCCCCACGGTGTTCCCGGAGGACACGGTGCCGAAGAGGCGCCCGCTGCCGTCCTGCGTCAGGTCCACCCGCACCGTGGCGTTGGTCTGGTAGAGGTACCAGACCCCGCCGGCGTTGAAGGCGGGCGCGGCCTTGTGCTCCCGCACCGGACTCGCGGCGGCGGTGGCGGGGGCGGCGGGCGTGGCACCGCTCGCGGGGGCCGCGAGGCCGGCCCCCGCGAGGGTGAGGAGAAGAGCTGCGGCGGCAGTGGTCAGGAGCGTGCGGGTACGGCGTACAGCGGACATGAGCCCTCCGGGGGCAGCCAGGACGATCGATCCCGTTGCATCGTGCACGGAACCTCGCAGCGGGCCTACCCAGCCCTTATGCACCCGAGACCAGGGTTCACTCGAACGAGAAACTGCTAGCCGAAGAGGCGTTCCAGGACCACCGCGATGCCGTCCGCCTCGTTCGAGAGGGTGACCTCGTCGGCGACGGCCAGGAGCTCGCGATGGGCACCCGCCATCGCGACCCCGTGGGCCGACCACGCGAACATCGGGATGTCGTTCGGCATGTCGCCGAAGGCGATCGTCGAGGACCCTGCGACGTCCAGGAGTTCCGCCGCGACCGCCAGGCCGCTCGCCTTGTCGATGCCCGGCGGCTGGAGCTCGACGGTGTGCTCGCCGGCCATGGTGACGTTGACCAGGTCCCCGACCACGCCCCGGGCGATCTCCGTCAGCTCGTCGTCCGAGAGGCGGGGGTGCTGGAGGAGCACCTTGTTGATCGGGGAGGTCCACAGGTCGGAGCGCCGGGACACCGCCACCGTCGGCAGGTGCGGGTGCCACATCCGGTAGCCGGGCCCTATCAGCATCTCCGCGTCGAGGCCCTCCTGGTTGACCGCCGCGTAGACCTCCCCGACCTCCGCCTCGATCTTCCCGAGGGCGACCTCGGCCAGTTCCCGGTCCAGGGCCACGGAGTGCAGCAGCAGCCCGGCCGCGGCGTCGTAGACCTGCGCTCCCTGCCCGCACACGGCGAGGCCCGCGTAGCCGAGGCCGTCCAGGACGTGGCGCACCTGCGGGACGGGGCGGCCTGTCACGATGATGTGCCGGGCGCCGGCCGCGCGGGCGGCGGCCAGTGCGGCGGAGGAGCGGGCCGAGACGGTGTCTCCGGCACGCAGCAGAGTCCCGTCCAGGTCGGTGGCCACGAGTGCATAGGGGAGGGCGGAAGTCACGCGTTCAAGGATACGGACCTCCTCGGACAAGTCCTACAAATAGTGCCCGAATCCGGCCTCCCGCACGCCCCACCAGCCCCTTAACCTGTCAAGCAGCTCCCGGGACACCCCCGGGCCGCGTCGAAAGCGAGGCAGCACCCCATGCCCCAGCAGAGCCCCCTCGATGTGCCCGAGGGCGACCCGTTCGGGCCGCACAACCTCCCCTACGGCGTGTTCTCCACCGCCGGGGAGGAGCGGCGCCGGATCGGCGTCCGCATCGGCGGGTACGTGCTCGACGCCGGGGCGGCCGCGGCCGCGCTCGGGTCCCCGTACGCCGGACTGCTCGGGCAGCCCTCGCTCAACCCGCTGCTCGCCGCGGGCCGCACCGCCTGGAAGGACGTGCGGCGCGCGCTGACCGCCTGGGTCACCGACCCCGGCCACCGGCCCTCCGTCGAAGCGCACCTGCTGCCGCTGGAGGACCTCGTCCTGCACCTGCCGTACGAGGTCGCCGACTACGTCGACTTCTACGCGAGCGAGCACCACGCCACCAACGTCGGGAAGATCTTCCGGCCGGACGGGGACGCGCTGACCCCCAACTGGAAGCACCTGCCCATCGGTTACCACGGCCGCGCCGGCACGATCGTGGTGTCGGGCACGGACGTCGTACGGCCCTCCGGCCAGCGCAAGGCGCCCGCCGACCCGGCGCCCGTCTTCGGGCCCTCCGTGAAGCTCGACATCGAGGCCGAGGTCGGCTTCGTCGTCGGCACCCCCTCGGAGCAGGGCCGCCCCGTGGCCCTCGGCGACTTCGAGGAGCACGTCTTCGGGCTGTTCCTGCTCAACGACTGGTCCGCGCGCGACATCCAGGCCTGGGAGTACGTCCCGCTCGGCCCCTTCCTCGGCAAGTCCTTCGCCACCTCCGTCTCCGCCTGGGTCACCCCGCTGGAGGCCCTGGACGCGGCCCGGGTCGCCCCGCCGGCCCGGGACTTCCCGCTCCTGCCCTACCTCGACGACTCCGGCGCCGACCGCCCCGGGGGCTTCGACCTGCGCATCACCGTCTCCATCAACGGGCAGGAGGTGGCGCAGCCGCCGTTCGCCTCGATGTACTGGACCGCCGCCCAGCAGCTCGCCCACATGACCGTCAACGGCGCCTCGCTGCGCACCGGCGACGTGTACGGCTCGGGGACGGTCAGCGGCCCGGAGACCGGCCAGCGCGGCTCCCTGCTGGAGCTCACCTGGAACGGCCGCGACGCCGTCGAGCTCACCGACGGCAAGCGCACCTTCCTGGAGGACGGGGACACCGTCACCCTCACCGCGTGGGCGCCGGGCGCCGACGGCACCCGCGTCGGCCTCGGCGAGGTCACCGGCCGCATCGTGGGCACCCACTAGTCCGGATCGCGGGACGCGCGTCCACGGCGGGGTGGCGGATCTTTCCGCCGCCCCGCCGTTTGCGCAGGTCAGGGGCGTACGCGCACACCCCCGAGTGGCGCAACACTGCGGCAACACCATCGGCCCGGCCCCCTCGGTATGTTCCCTGCCATGCCAGCCGAACGCACCCGCGAACACACCGTCCCGGTCGCCGCCGCGCGCCGCCGGCGGCTGCGCGCGGACCAGGCGCGACAGCTCGCCGACCTGCTGCGCCACCAGATCCTGGCGGGCGGCTACCCCACCGGCGTCCTCCCCCTGGAGGACGCCCTCGCCGCCGACTACGGCGCCGGCCGCAACACCGTGCGCCAGGCCCTCGACCTGCTGCGCGGCGAACAGCTCGTCGAACGCCGCCCGGGCGTCGGCACCGTCATCGTCTGCGCCAAGTACCGGCACGGCCTCGACCGGCTCCAGGGCCTGGCCGAAACCCTCCACGAACACGGCCGGGTCACCAACGAGGTCCGCACCGTCGGTCCCGTCCGCGCCCCGGCCCCCGTCGCCGCCCGGCTGCGCCTGCCCGAGCACGCCGACGTGCTCTACATCGAGCGGCTGCGCCGCCTGAACGGGCTGCCGCTCTCGCTCGACCTCACGTACGTCCCCCTCGACATCGGCGCGGACCTCATCGGCTGCGACCTGGAGAACACCGACCTCTTCCGGCTGCTGGAGTCCCTGACCGGGCAGCCGCTGGGCCACGCCGAGATCACCCTCGAGGCCGTCAACGCCGACGCGCACTCCGCCGCCGTCCTGGAAGCCCCGCGCGGGGCCGCCGTCCTGATGCTGGAGCGCCTCACCCACCTCGGCGACGGCCGGCCCGTGGACCTGGAGTTCATCCGCTTCCGCGGCGACCGGATCACCATGAGCGGCCTGCTGCACCGAACGACCGCGTAACTCCCCTCCGCACTCCCCCCTTTCCTGGAGACAGCCATGCCTCTGGTCCCCCAGCGCGGCGACGTGCCCGTGACCATCGACGAGTCCCTGTGCATCGACGGCTGCACGCTCTGCGTCGACATGTGTCCGCTCGACTCGCTCGCGATCCGCGAGGACAACGGCAAGGCCTACATGCACGTGGACGAGTGCTGGTACTGCGGCCCGTGCGCCGCCCGCTGTCCCACCGGCGCGGTGACCGTCAACATGCCCTACCTGCTCCGGTGAAAGGCCCTCTCCCGATGCGTACGAGAACCCTCGCGCCCGCCCTCCTGCTGATCCTCCCGCTGGCCACCGCGTGCGGTGGGTCCTCCGGTACGGGCGGCGGCAGCAGCAGCAAGACGGTCACGGTGACCGTCGGCTACCAGTCCAAGACCATCAACACCGTCACCGCCGGTACGCTCCTGCGCTCCCTCGGATACTTCGAGCAGGAGCTCGCCGCACGCGGCAAGAAGGACGGGGTCACCTACAAGGTCGACTGGCAGGACTACGCCACCGGCGCCCCGATCACCGCCCAGATGACCGCCGGGAAGATCGACATCGGCTCGATGGGCGATTTCCCGCTCCTCATCAACGCGGCCCGCGGCAGGGAGCTGAAGCAGCCCACCCGGCTCGTCTCCGTCACCGGCTACAACCTGCGCGGCGGCCTCAACACCGTGGTCACCGCGCCCGGTTCGAAGCTGGCCTCGCTCGCCGACCTCAAGGGCAAGAAGGTCTCCACCTCGGTCGGCTCCGCCGCCGACGGAACCCTCGTACGGGCCCTCCAGCGCGCCGGGATCGATCCCGAGAAGGGCATCGAGAAGCTCAACCAGCAGCCCAGCGTGGGCGCTTCGGCCCTCCAGGCGGGCAGCATCGACGCCCTGTCGCAGTTCGTCGCCTGGCCGGGCCAACTGGCCTTCGAGGGAAGGGCCCAGGCCCTCTACGACGGGGCCGAGCTGAACCTGCCCACCTTCCACGGAGTCACCGTCCGCGAGAAGTTCGCGACCGAGCGCCCGGGCGTGCTCGACGACTTCCTGCGCGCCCAGCGCAAGGCCACCGACCACCTGCGCAGCGAGCCGGTCGCCGCCGCCGAGTCGGTGGCCAAGGAGACCGGCCTCCCCGCGGAGGTCGTCTACCTCTACAACGGGGCCAACGGCATCGCCACCTTCGACCCGGCCCTGCGCCCCGAACTGCTGGCCGCCCTGAAGGAGGACGTCCCCGTCCTCAAGGCGGCGAAGCTCGTCGACTCCGTCGACGTGGACGCCTTCGTGGACCCGGAGCCGCTGGGGCGCGCGGCGGCGGGCGTCCAGGACTACCCGGCGGCCGCGCCGGCCCGCCCGGAGCTGTGGCTGAAGGAGGGCAACCGCACCCAGGGCTTCGACACCCCGGCGGCCCTGCTGAAGGCGCTCAAGGCCGCGGGGCCGGCCGGAGTCCGGGCCGCCTACGTCCCCGACGCGGTGACGGGCACGCTCTGGTTCGCCGACAAGGCCGTCTGGGTGGCCGAGGGCTCCGAGCTGCGGGCCTTCGTCACCCCGTCGGGCGCGAAGGCGTACGTGGACCAGCACGCGGGGTCCGGAGCCCGCATCCTGAGCTTCGCCGAAGCCGAAGCCCTCGCCTCATGACGGCCGCCCGCCGCCGGCTGCTGCGGGTGGCCTCGCTCACCGCGGCCCTGGCCGCCTGGCAGCTCCTGACCTCGCTCGACGTCAGCCTGTGGCTCCGCTTCGAGCAGTTCCCGACCGTGGGCGAGGTGGCCTCCACCTTCGCGGACCGGGCGACGACCGGCCCCTACTGGCAGGACCTCGGCTTCAGCCTGCGGCGCATCGTGACGGGCTTCGCGCTGGCGGCCGTCCTGGGCGTGGCGGCGGGCACCGCGATCGCCCGCTCCCGGGTCGCGGCGGACCTGCTCGGGCCGGTCCTCGAAGTCCTGCGCCCGATCCCGGCGATCGCGCTGGTCCCGGTGGCGATCCTGCTCTTTCCCTCCAACGAGCAGGGGATCGTCTTCATCACCTTCGCGGCGGCGTTCTTCCCGGTCCTCGTCTCCACCCGGCACGCGGTGTCCGCGCTGTCCCCGGTCTGGGAGGAGGCCGTCCTCACCATGGGCGGCACCCGCCCCCGCATCCTCTTCTCGGTGGTCCTCCCCGGAGCCCTCCCGGGCATCTTCGGCGGACTCTCGGTCGGCATCGGGGTGTCCTGGATCTGCGTGATCTCCGCCGAGATGATCTCCGGGGAGTACGGGGTCGGGTACCGCACCTGGCAGGACTACACCGTCGTGGACTACCCCGGGGTCTTCGTCGGCATGGCCACGATCGGCGCACTCGGCTGGCTGACATCAACGGCAGTGGAACTCACGGGCCGCCACCTCACCCACTGGCTCCCGAGCCGCGGCCCTGCGGCGCGGGGTCCTGCGGCGCGGGGTCCGGCGACACTCGGCCCGGCGACACTCGGCCCGGCGGCTCCCGGCCCGGCGGCTCCCGGCCCGGCGGCTCCCGGCCTGCCCCCTCACGGCGGGGCGCCCCACAGGCCGGACTCCCCGGGCCCGGACTCCCCGGGCCCGGACTCCCCGGGCGCGGGCGCCCACCCCTCTGCCTCCCTGAGCCCGGACTCCCCCGGAACGGATTCCCGTAGCCCGGAGCCCGCCAGGGCGGAGTCTCCCCGCCCTGAGTCCCATAGCCCGGACTCCCCCGGCGCGGGGCTCCATCCCGTGGGCTCCCGCCCCCGGGGCCCGGCCCCGGCCGACTAGCCGCTGCGCGGGGCGGAGTTCCCCTACCCGCCCTTCCACCGTTCCCCGGGCGCTGCCCGGACCCCGGTCCTCAAAC
>NZ_JANAVF010000024.1:0-22390 GCF_024213195.1 Streptomyces sp. TBY4
CCCGCGGAGCGGGTACCCAGGCGCTGCGCGCCTGGGAGCGGAGCTCGCCCGCTTCGCGGGCGAGGGGGCCTCCGCTTCGCTTCGGCCTGGAGGCCAAAGGCCTCCAGGGGGCCCAGGCGCTGCGCGCCTGGGAGGGGAGCCCGTCTGCTTCGCGGGCGGGGAGGGCCTCCGCTTCGCTCCGGGCCTCCGCTTCGCTTCGGCCCTGGAGGCCTTTGGCCTCCAGGAGCTCCTAGGCGCTGCGCGCCTAGGAGCGAACCTCCTCCGCTTCGCGGAGGAGGCCGGCCCTCGCTTTGCTGCGAGCCTGGGAGTGGAGCTGCTCCGCTTCGCGGAGCAGCCGGGCTGAGGCCTGCTTTACAGGGCCAGTGTTTCGAGTGTTTCGAGGGTGTCTTCCGCTTCGCTCAGGCTTAGGAGCCAAAGGTCCCCGTGCAGACAGGCGCTGTGAGTCTGGGGGAAGTTCTTCCGGCCCAAGGAAAGGTTGAGCAAGGGGGTGATGGGCTGAAGGGGAGTAGGAGGTGGGGTTCAGAAGTACGGAGGTTTTGCTTGTCGTTGGGAACTGGTCACTGATGTTGTTCGGAGGTTTAGGGGTGCTTGCTGCGGAGTTCGGTGGGGCTTGGAGAGGTCTAGAGGGAATCGGGAGACGTTGAGTCCAGTGAGGGGTTGTGACCTGGAGTTTTAGATGGGTCCCTCATGGTGTTAACGAGGGTGGGGGTTGGGGTGTTAACGGCGTTAATGGAGGGGTGATTCAAAGTGGGGTGTGGATAGAGATGGGAATCAGTCAGATTCTGCGGGCTTGTGGCTGAGGAGCGAGGGGTTCCGCTGGGGATGAAGGGCCTGAGAGAGCGTCAGTTATTGGGCGCGCAGCTCGCCTCAGGTGCCGTTTCAGACGGCGTTGAGGGCTTGAGCGGGAGCGTCCACCGGCCTATAGAAGGTACGGAGATGCGTCGTTGCAGGTCAGGGGCGGTGCAGGGGAAAAGATATGTCCCCTCAGGAGGGACATATCTCGGTGGTTGTGTCGCTGCTAGGGGGACACAACGACTGCGAAACGTCAATGGCGCTGACGTAAAATGGGCTAAAACGTCGGGGTGGCTGACGTATTGGGGGAGATCTGTCGGCTAACTGCTGGGGGAGTGGGTGGGGTTGGCCGGCGGGGTGGGGAGGGGGGTCCGGGGGTGGTGTGGCTGAGATATGTCACCTGTGAGGGGACACAAGACACGCCGAACGTCAACGAGCGTGACACTTGTGTCACCCTTGTTGACATACTGATCTCCGCAGATCAACGGAGTGGAGAGCAGCCTCGTGTCATCAGAGCCACAGCGCCGCCGGGGCAATCCGGTAGGGACCCCGCGTCCCGATCTGCCGGTGGACGACGCGATCTCCGCGTGGAGTCAGCCCCTGGCTCCGGTCAAGGATCTGGACAGCCTCGCGAAGCGGTACCCGACGCGGAAGCTGACCTTGGACGGCGAGCGAAAGCCGCTTGAGTTCTACGGGACCGAGAATCAGCCGAATGCGTTCTCGATGGACAGCCTGGAGTTCTTCCTCGTCATCGCCCAGTACTTCCGGGAAGCGCTGCCGCTGAGGCTGATCCTGCTGCTCATCGCCTGCCAGCGGGCGGGGGGGCGGATTCCACTTACCCAGGAGGAGATGGCTACCATCCTGGATGTCAGCCGGACCAAGACGTCGGAAGCTCTGCACACGGTGATGTCTCATGGGATCGTCTTCAAGGTGCGGCGGGGTGTGTATCAGTTCAACCCGCCCTACAGTTACCGGGTAGCGGAGTTCATCCCGGGTACCGAGATGACGGGTGAGTTCGTGAAGGTGGAGCAGCACGGGACCATCTCGCAGATTCGTAGCGATACGAGCCTGCCGGACCTGGTGCGCTTCCCCTCGCTGGACCACATGAGGCAGGCCATCGCGGAACTGCGGGCCGAACGGGCAAGAGAGCGCGCTGCGCGTCGGGTGAGCCGGACGAAGCGCACGGGAGAAGGGACGGCTCAGTGAGCACCTTGCGATTCGCTGCGGTCAACGCCGATGGGCTGCTCTCCGACCTCGACCTGCCGCCGGCGGCGTACCGGGTACTGCTGAAGCTGCGTTCGCTCAGTGAGCCGGGCGGGCGGATCCTCATCGACCAGGCGACGGTCGGCGGGATGCTGGACCTGAGCCGGCCGAGCGTGAACGCCGCGCTGCGGAGCCTGGAGCTGGCGAAGCTGGTCAGGAAGATCCGGAACGGGGTCTACCAGATCAACCCGATGCTGGCCGGGTACACCTCTTTCGAGGACGCGGTCGCCGCTGTGAACGAGATGGATGCGGACGAGCGCCTGGACGCGCGGGGCTATGTGGCCAGCTACCACCGGGCGGTGGCGGCGTATCAGGACCAGCTCGCCGAGCAGCGCAAGAAGCGGGCGGCTCAGGCCGTCGCGAAGAAGGCGGCGGAATCGAAGCGGCGTAGGGCGCTGCACGCCGTTGGCTGAGTAGTGGCGTTTGAAGGGCTTCTGAGGGGTGCTCAGGGGCTTGTGGGGGCCCCGGAGTACTCCGGGGCCCTTTGTGGTGTCCGGGGGCCTCAGGGGGGCCTGGAAGGCCTCAGGGGAGTGCGGGGACGCTGATGTCCAGGCGGGCCAGGGCGGCCGGGGTGGTGAGGACGGACACCTGCGTGATGCGGGTGTCCGGGATGGTGAAGAGCATGACGCGGAAGCCGCCGTCGACGCGGGCCACGACGCCCACCCCGCCGTCGATCAGCGCGGGCTGGGCGCTCTGGGCGAACTGCGCGAACGTGGCCGCCTGACGGGCCACCAGGGCGGCTCCGCGGAGGGTGGCGAGGGCGCCGGCCGCGCCGTTGTCGGCGCGGGCCACGACATCGGGGTCGAGGACTTCGAGCAGTGCCTCGAAGTCCCCGCCGCGTGCCGCGTTGAGGAAGGCGCTGACGATGCGGTGCCGGTGGACGAGGTCGGGCCGGGGCGCTGCTTCGGCGCCGCGGACCCGGCGGCGGGCGCGGCTGGCGAGCTGGCGGGCCGAGGCGGGGGTGCGCTCGGTGATCAGGGCGATGTCCTCGAAGGGCACGGCGAAGAGGTCGTGCAGGACGAACGCGAGCCGTTCGGCGGGGGCCAGCCGGTCCAGGACGACCAGGAGGGCTGCGCCCACCGAGTCGGCGAGCAGGGCCTCGTCCTCGGGGCCGGGCGTGTCGGTGGAGTCGCCGGGGACGGGCTCCACCGGGCGGGCTTCCAGGGGCTCTTCGCCGCGGGAGGTGCGGGAGCGGAGCACGTCCAGGCAGATCCGGCCGACCACGGTCGTCAGCCAGCCGGCCAGGTTGTCGATCGCGGCGGACTCCGGGGATGCGGAGCGGCTGAGGCGGAGCCAGGCCTCCTGGACGGCGTCCTCGGCTTCGGCGAGGGAGCCCAGCATGCGGTAGGCCACGGAGCGGAGGTGCGGGCGTACCTGCTCGAAACGTTTCGCCAGCACGTCCTGCTCGGGCCCGGTCACTGCTTCGCCCCTCGTCAGAAGTTGAGCTCCACGTAGTCGATGTCGGTGAACTCTACGAGGAGGCCCTGGGCACGGGCGCCGTTGTCCTTGAAGTAGATCTCCTGGAGCCCCTCGGCGGTGATGCCGCGGAGCTGGGCCTCGGTGGCTCCGGCCTCGTGGGCGCTGAAGAGGCGGGAGGCGTACTCCGGGGGGAGGTGCTGGGTGATGCGGCGCATCCGGCCGTCGTCAGTGGTGCCGGGGGCGGCGCTGAAGCCGAAGCGGGCGCGGGTCTCGATGACGAGGCCGGTCTGCTGGGCGGCCTTGTCGCGGGCGCGCTTGCGGACGAGGGGCTGCCAGCGGCGGCGCACCTCGCGCTCCAGGCGGGCGGAGAGGGCCGGCTTGGGCTGCTTGATCTGGTCCTTCACGTACCGCTCCACCGTGCGGCGGGAGATGGCCAGGAGCTCGGCCACCGCCTTGGTGGACTTGAGCTGCTTTACGAGGTAGCGGATCTGGGCGCCCGCCGATTTGGGGATGGGGCGGGTGAAGTTCAGTTCGTCGGCGCGTTCGAGGCTGTCGCTGATCTCGGACATGGGTGGCTCTTACTCTCCGTCGGCCGCGGCGTCGTGGCCCTTGATGTGGCGGGCGGGGTTGTGGCGTTCGTCGAGCAGCTGAACGGCCCAGAGGAGGGGTTGGGTGCCCTCGTGCTTGACCATGCCCGGGCTGACACCGAGGCGGAAGCCGCCGGGCAGGGGCTTGCCCTCGGGGGTGCGGGGGAGGAAGTCGAGGGGGCTGGGGCCGTCGGAGAGGTAGACGGCGCAGTCGGAGAGGACGGCGATGGGGTAGAGGTCCGCCGCTGTGGCG
Organism: Streptomyces sp. TBY4; assembly: GCF_024213195.1. GTDB lineage: Bacteria > Actinomycetota > Actinomycetes > Streptomycetales > Streptomycetaceae > Streptomyces. The sequence goes on from NZ_JANAVF010000024.1 coordinate 4,315, forward strand.
AGCTTCTGCATCTTGCGGTGCATGTTGACGCGGGCCGTGGAGATGACGGCGGCGCGGATGTCGGGGCGCCAGGTGGGGCGTTCGAGGGCGGGCCAGCTCTCGCCGGGGCGGTAGCCGGCGCCCTGCGGGCGTTCGCGGAGCTTGCCGATGCCGCCCTTGACGGTGGACTTGATCGCGGAGAGGACGGCGGTCTGCGGGGCGGGGGTGTCGGGGTCCCCCTTGTACTCCGCCATGGCGTCGAGGAACGCGGAGTCCGTGAGGGCCGGGTGGACGCCGAGCTCCGCCATCGTCGCCATGTAGGCGTCGCGCAGGCGGGTGTACCAGGAGTCGAGGTACGGGCCGTGCTCCGGGCGGATCCAGGCCTCGGTGGCCCGGACGGTGAGGCCGAGCTCCTGGGCGTAGGCGAGGGTCGGAGTGGCGTACCAGGCCGGGCCGGTGGGCGGGCGGCCGTGCGGGGTGAAGGGGCTGGGGAGGCGGGGGTCGAGGGTGGCGGCTTCGGCGGAGAGGTCCACGAGCCAGGAGCCGGGGAGCTTCGGGTCGAAGCGGGGGCCGTCGGTGTGGACCGCGGGGCCGGTGCCGACGAGGAGGCGGTTGGCGGCCGCGGCGAAGGCCATGTTCACGTCGATGCCGACGGCGTGGGTGCGGGTGCACTCGGCGTCGGTGAGGAGCTGGGGGTCGCGGATCCAGTCGTACGCCTCCTCGTCGAGGACCTGGTCCGGGGTGCGCTGGTGGGAGCGGGGGTAGAGGGCCGCGACGACCGGGTGCTCGTCGGGGGCCTCCGGGGGAGCGGGGTCGACGGGGCGGGTGAGGGAGCCGGGGACCGGGGCGGAGACCCAGGTGTTCGTGGACTCGTCGCGGGCGGCGCGGGTGGGCGGGCGCAGCGCGGTCATCAACTCCAGGCCGGACACGGCCGTGGAGCCGCGGGGGGTGAGCACGCGGGTGGCGTAGGAGGTGAGCAGTTCGGCGAGGGCCGGTGCGGGGAGGTCGGCGGTGTGCTCGCCCCAGGCGCGGGGGTCGAGGGCGCCCCAGGGGAGGATCGCGAGCTGGACGCACTGGCGGCCGGTGGTGGGGGTGGCCGGGCGGTAGATGCGGGGCCAGGGGCCGAAGCCGCGGCGGGTCAGCTGCCATTTGGCTTTGGTGAGCTGCTTGATGACCGGGTGGTCGTCGGGGAGGCGGAGGCCGCGGCGGTCTTCGAGGACGAGGGGGAGTCCGAGTGCCTCGGTGGCGGCGGGGGTGAGGACGAGGAGGGGGTCGCCGTCCTTGCCGTTGCGGTGGAGGCGGGGGGAGCGGAGGTTGGCGGCGGGGGAGAGGGCCCATTCGACGAGGGCGGGGAGGGTGGGGGTGGTGGGGGGTGTGAGGACTGCGCCTCCGGCGGCGTGGGCCTTGCCGGTGCCGTCCAGTACGGCCAGGGGGCCGTTGCCCTCCGGGGTGGGGGAGTGGGGGGTTGGTTTGGCGGCGGCCGGGCGGGGGGTGGGCGTGTGGGCCGGCTGGGGGCGGGGGGTGGCCGTGGCCGTGGGCAGGGCTGCTGCCGGCTGGGGGTGGGGGGTGGTGGGGGTGGCTTGCGGGGGGGTGGGGGGTGCGGGGGGGCCCTGCGGGGCTGTTCCCCTCCCCGCCCCTTCCCGAAACTGGGGCTCCGCCCCAGGCCCCGGGTGCGGGGGCGTGGCCTCGGGGGCGGTGCCTTCGGCGTGGGGCTGGGGGGTGGCGTTAACGGCGTTAATGGGTGCCGCGGGGGTGGGGGTGTTAACGGCGTTAATGGGGTGGAGGTCTGCCAGGCCGTTGAGGAGGCGGGCGTAGGCGGCGCGCTTGGGCGGGCGGGGGGCCGTGCGGCCGGTCTCCCAGGAGGTGACCGTTTCGCGGCGGACGGCCAGGGCCTGGGCGATCTGGTCCTGGCTCAGGCCCGCGGCCTCGCGGAGGCGCTTGCGCTCGTCCGGGTGCGGGAGGGCGTCTTGTGCCGCGGCCTCTTCCAGCAGGGCATCGACCGCGGCGAAGAGCGTGGTCTGTTCGTTTTCGTGCGCGTTGGGCATGGGCACCTCCAGGCGCAGCTTATGCGAACCGCACCTTGGAACGCACGTGAAACACACGTGGGGGCGGTGGTGGTCCCGGTTGGTCGGGCCAACGCCCCCTTCGTGGGTGGGTGAGTGGGTGGTCGGTTAGATGCGGGTCAGGAGGAGTTCTGTCACCGCCTTCAGGTCGTCCGGGGTGAGGTGGGCGGTGAGGGCGTCCGCGATCGTGTCCGGGGAGTCCGCCGTGATGGTGATGCGGCGGGGGGAGGGGGTGGGGGAGAGGTCGGGGTCAGGGGTGGGGTCCTGGGTGGGGTTCTGGGTGGGTGGGGTCGGGCGGGTGCGTTGGCGCGGGGGGTTAACGGCGTTAACGGCTTCCTCGGCCGCGGATGCCTGGTCCTCCTGGGGGAGGCGGCCGATGCGGCGGGCCGGTTCCACCTTGAGTTCGCCGGTCTCCACCTTGTCCTGGAGTTCCGGGGTGAGGTTCAGGAGGGTCAGGCGCTGGGAGACCCAGGCCGGCGTCTTGCCCAGGCGCTTGGCGACCTGGGCCTGGGAGCCGTGCACCTCGACGAGTTCCTGCAGGGCGCGGGCCTGGTCCATGGGTGCCACGTCGACGCGGTGGACGTTGGCGATGAGCGCCGACTCCAGGATGTCCGCCGCCGAGGAGGCGAGGGAGTCGTTGACGTGGATCTGCATGGTGCGAAGGCCTGCCCGCTGGGCCGCCGCCAGGCGCCGGTTGCCGTCGATGACCACGTACGGGGCCCGGCCCAGGCTCTCGGCGTTGCCGGGGTGGGCCTCCATGAAGGCCATGCGGGTGGCGACCGCCAGGGGCTGGAGCTGGCCCCGGGCCGCGAGGGACGCGGCCAGCTCGTGGATCTCCGTGAGGTCCTCGCGGAGGTTGAAGGGGTTGTGGGCCAGGGCCTCGATGGGGACCTCGGAGGGCGGGACCACGCCGGAGGTGGGGGCGCCGGTGGCTTCGGCGATGGCCGCACGGCGCGGACTGATGCCGACGGGCTGGGCGCGGGCGAAGGAGCTCGAGACTCCGAGTTTGTCGGCCTTGCTCATGAGATCTCCCTTGCGAGGGCGCGCAGGGCGACGGCCTGCTCGCCCTTGGGTGCGTAGACGAACAGCGGCTGCTTCACGCGGACCGCTTCGCGCTGTTCCTTGAGGTCGGGGACGATCGCCACGACCCGCGGATCCTTTATGTCCATCCAGGCCTGGAGCGAGCTGGTCGCGATGTAGCCGCGCCGGCCGTCGTAGAGGTTGACGACGAGACCGAGGTAGTCGATGTCGAGGCTGAGGTCGTCGCGGAGGTCGTTGATCTGGGAGGTGAGGAGGTCGTAGGCGTCCGCCGAGGAGTCCTCCGCCTGGACCACGATCAGCGCGCCGGAGGCGCCCGGCTGTTCGGCGTCGCGGCGTCGCCCGTAGTAGATGGCGGCGTCCATGCTGAGGCCGAGGCTCGGCGGGCAGTCGATGAGGATGACGTCGTAGTCGGCCTCCACGGGGGCCAGGGCCCGTTCGAGCGCGGCCTCGCGCGCGCGGACCGTCGAGAGGCGGACGTCGAGGAGGAACGCGTCCGTGCAGGCCGGGAGGATGTGGAGGCGGTCGCCGAAGTGCTCGTCCGGGATGGGGACGATGAGGTCGGCGAGGGGGCCCTTGGCTTCGCCCGCCATGTGGCAGGTGAGGCTGTCGCCGCCGATGGGCAGGGGCTGGCGTCCGAGCTGCTTGGTGAGGTGGCCCTGGGGGTCGAAGTCGACGAGCAGGACGCGCATGCCGAGTCCGGGCAGGTCTTCCAGGTCGACCGGCGGGGCGGAGGCGGCGGCGTCCGGGGTCGTGTGGTCGCCGTCCTCGGTGGCCGAGAGGCGGGCCAGTTGGCGGGCCACGCGGACCGGGTGGAGGGTGTCGGGGTCCTCCGCGAGGGCTTCGGCGGTGCCGGCGGTGATGGCGGTCTTGCCCACGCCGCCCTTCTGGTTGCACACGACGATGCGGCGGACGACCGAGGGCCGCTTCACGGTGGGGGCCGGGTTCATCTCCAGCCAGAGGGAGACGGCTTGGGCCAGTCCCTGGATGAGGGAGACGCCGCGGTCCTTGGAGCCGGTGCGGAAGGACTCCCACTGGCCGGCGGGCAGCCAGGTGGAGAACGATTCGGCGCCGGAGGTGTCGACGGGGGAGGGGGAGGAGGCGAGTGCGGTCCATTGGGCGATGCCCTGGTGCACGGCGTCCTGGATGTCCACCCGCAGCTGGGCGGTGCGGATCTTGAGCTCCTGGCGCAGCCACGGAGGGAGTTTGGAGACGACCTTCTCACGGTCGCTCGGTGACGAGGGCGAAGTCATGTGAGGGACTTTACTAACGTCCATGGGTGTTCGTGAGCGCCACGCTTGGGTTTTGCTAACGAAGTGGTGGCGATCGGCCGGGAACGGCCGGGAACCGGCCGGGAATCGCCCCCCCTGGACCCGAGGGGGCGGGTGGCGGACAGGGCGGCCTCGCACACGCCGTAGTGAGCACCCCCGTGGTTCACCACGGCGTGTGCGAGGCCGCCCTGGACGCGTCGTCAGCCGGCCGCGGCCGGAGAGGAGTCCGGGGCCGGAGGGGAGTCCGGGAGCCCCAGTTCGGATCGGCACTCGGGGGAGCCGGTCGGGTCGAAGCGGGAGATGCGGTCCGCGGGGACGATGCCCGGGAGCATGAAGTTCCACAGGTCGGTGACCCGGGCGTGCAGGTCGTCGCGGTGGGTGCGTACGTGAGAGGTCACCTGGATGCCGGTGAACGCGCCGACGAGCATGGTCGCCACGTCGTAGGAGTTGACCGAGGGCAGGACGTCGCCGCGTTCCTGGGCCGGGGCGAGGCAGCTGTGGCAGGTGTCGATCCAGGTGTTGTACGGGCTCGGGTCCGGGTCGGTGAAGGAGCCGAACTCGATGACCAGGCGGATCCCGGCGCGGATCCGGACGTTGGACCGGAGCCCGAACGCCATCCGGTGCGTCAGGTCGATGGCGGTCTGGAGGCCCGGCTCCGGGATCGCGGGCAGCCCCTCGGAGACCTGGAACTGCTCGTCCATCAAGGTCCGGGCGAGGGCCTCCTTGGACGAGAAGTGGAAGTAGAGCGCGCCCTTGGTGACTCCGGAGTGGCCGACCACGTCGGTCAGGCTCGTGCCGTGGAAGCCGGTCCGGTCGAAGGCGATGGCCGCGCCGTCGAGGATCGCCTGGCGGGTGATCTCGGCTCGTTCCTGTCTGGCCCTCGCCATGCGGGTTCTCCCTGGGGTCGCGGTGGTTGGGCGAAACCGGGAGGTGGTCACCGTGGTTCGGCCAGGACCAATCTAGACAGATGGGCGTGAAGAAAACCAGTCGGCCAGTACGTTTTGTGAAGTGGATCATTAACGGCGTTAACGGTGGAGGGGGCTGGGCGTCCCGCGGGGTGAGTGGCGCGAGGCATTAACGGCGTTAACGGTGGGGGTCTGAGGGTGGGGTCTGGGCCGGGGGCATTAACGGCGTTAACGCTTCGGGTGTGAGGGTGGGGCGTGGGGCGGGGGCATTAACGGCGTTAACACTGGAGGGATGTCGGGCATGGGTGGTGCGGGGTCGTGGGCGGTGCCGTTTCGGCTGGAGGTGGCGCAGGCCGAACTGGACGATCTGGGGCGGCGGCTGGAGCTGGCGCGGTGGCCCGACGAGTTGCCGGGGGCGGGGCGGGCCTACGGGATGCCGCTCGGGGAGCTGCGTGAGCTCGCGGAGTACTGGAGGAGCGGCTACGACTGGCGGGCCGCCGAGGCCCGGTTGAACGAATGGCCGCAGTACACCACCGTGATCGACGGGGCCCAGGTGCACTTCGCGCACCTGCGGTCACCCGAGCCGGATGCGACGCCGCTGCTCATGACCCACGGATGGCCAGGCTCCTTCGTGGAGTTCCAGAAGGTCGCGGGACCGTTGACGGATCCGCGGGCGCACGGTGGGGATCCGGAGGACGCCTTCCATCTGGTGCTGCCCCACATTCCCGGCTTCGCCCTGTCCGGGCCGACCACCGAGCGGGGATGGGAGTTCAAGCGGGTCGCGCGGGCCTTCGGCGTGCTGATGGAGCGGCTCGGGTACGAGGAGTACGGAGTCCAGGGCGGCGACTGGGGAGCCGCCGTCTCGCGGGAGCTGGGGCGGATCCGGCCCGGGAACGTGCGCGGGGTGCACCTGAACCTGCTGCCGGGCGGCGGTGCCACCGCCGAGCCCCGGCCGGAGGAACTGGCCGCGCTGAGCCCGGCCGAGCGGGAGCGCACGCTCGCCTCCTGGGAGCGGTACCGGGTCTGGGCGCGCGAGCGGCAGGGCTACGCCGACATCCAGGCAACCCGGCCGCAGACGCTCGCGTACGGGCTGAACGACTCGCCGGTCGGGCTGCTCGCCTGGATCGGGGAGAAGTTCGCGGAGTGGGCGGACCCGCGCTGCCCCGTGGACCGCGACCAGATGCTGACCAACGTGACGCTGTACTGGCTGACGGGGACCGCCGGCTCCGCCGCCCGCATCTACTACGAGCGTGCCCACGCCGACTACCGGGGCGCCGCGCCCGAGGTGTCGAGCACTCCGACCGCCCTCGCCGACTTCCCGCGGGACAACTTCGTACCGCTGCGGCACATCGCCGCGCGGACCGACCGCATCGTGCGCTGGACCTCGTACGAGAAGGGCGGGCACTTTCCCGCGATGGAGGTTCCGGAGCTGCTGGTGGGTGACGTCCGGGCCTTCTTCCGGTCGCTGTGAGCCGGGTCACTTCCGGGCCGTGTCACGTTCCGGGGCGGCCGTCGGTCCCATGGACGACGGCGCGAGGAGCGAGCGGAGAAGGAGACGGCCATGAAGGTTCTGCTGGCGGGTGCGAGCGGGGTTCTGGGACAGCGGGCGGTACGGGCCCTGCGCGCGGCCGGGCACGAGGTGGCCGGTCTGGGCCGGGGCGCCGGGATGGACGTACGGGCCGACCTGCTCGACCGTGAGGGCCTGCTGCGCGCCGTGGACGGGCTCGGCTTCGACGTGGTGGTGCACGCGGCGACGGCGCTGTCGGGGAAGGCGATGGCCCGGCACCGGGACATGGCGGGGACGAACGCGCTGCGCACCGAGGGGACCGTCAACCTGCTGGCCGCGGCGCGGGAGACCGGGGCGCGGCGGTTCGTCGTGGAGTCGATGATGTTCGGCTACGGGTACGGGGACCACGGCGGGGCCGTGCTCGGCGAGGACGACGGCTTCGGACCGCGGGGGGCGAACGTCTGGCTGGAGCGGCACGTGGGCGCCATGCGGACCAAGGAGGAACTGGCCTTCACCGCCGACGGGATCGAGGGGGTGAGCCTGCGCTTCGGGCTGTTCTACGGGGCCGGCGTCACGGACGTCCACGTGGTGCCGATGCTGCGCAAGCGGGCCCTGCCCGTGGTGGCGGCCAAGGGGCGGGCGCTGAGCTGGGTCGACGTGTCGGATGCGGCGGACGCCGTGGTCGCCGGCGTGGAGTCGGGGCTGCCGGGGCAGGCGTACAACATCGCCGACGACGAGCCGCTGGGGTGGGACGCGCACATGCGGGCGGTGGCCGCGGCGTTCGGGGCGCCCGCGCCGCTGACCGTACCGCTGTGGGTGCTGAAGGCGGCTCCGCTCGCGCACACCATCATGGGGACGGATCTGCGGCTTTCGCACGCGAAGGCGCGGCGGGAGCTGGGGTGGGCTCCGACGTACGGGAGCAGCGCGGCCGGGGTGGGTGCGCTTGCGGAGGCCGCGGAGGCGGCGGCAGCATGATCGTCCGTGAGCACTGCTGAGCACCACCTCCCGGAGGCCTCCTCCGATGCCCTCGGGCCCTTCACCGCCCATCGGCGGCTGCTGTTCGACGTCGCCTACCGGATGCTCGGCAGTGTCGTCGACGCCGAGGACGTCCTCCAGGACGCGTGGCTGAGCTGGGACCGCGCGGACCGGTCGGCGGTCCTCAACCCGCGGGCCTACCTGGTGCGCACGGTCACCAACCTGTCGTTGAACCGGCTCACCTCCGCCCGTGCCACCCGAGAGACCTACATCGGGCCGTGGCTGCCCGAGCCGCTGCTGACCGAGCCGGCGACGAGTGCTTCCGGGCTGGGCGTGCCCGATGGTGCGGAGCGGGTGGAGATCGGCGAGGCGGTTTCGACCGCGATGCTGGTGGTGCTGGAGAGCCTGAGCCCGCTGGAGCGTGCCGTGTTCGTGCTGCGGGAGGTGTTCGGGTACTCGTACGCGGAGGTGGCGGGGGTGCTCGACCGGGCGGAGGCGACCGTACGGCAGACCGGGCACCGGGCGCGGGCCCACGTACGGGCACGGCGGCCGAGGTTCGCCACCGATCCCGGGCAGCGCGGCGAGGTGACCCGGCGGTTCCTGGATGCGTGTGCGGGCGGGGACCTGAACGCGGTGATGGAGCTGCTCGCCCCCGGGGTGACGGCCTGGTCGGACGGCGGCGGCAAGGTGACGGCAGCCCGTCGTCCGCTGCACGGGGCCGACCACGTGGCGCGCTGGCTGCTGGGGATGCTGGCCAAGCCCTCGCTGCGGGCGGTGACCCTGGCGCCCGCGCGGGTCAACGGGGAGGAGTCGGTGGTGTTCGTGTACGGGGGAGCCGCGTGCGCGGCGCTGACCTACGACCTGGACGCGGTGGACGGGCGCGTGGTGAACCTGCGGTTGCAGGTGAATCCGGAGAAGGTGGCGGGGCTGGCGGGGTGGGGAACGGGCGGGGGCGGGCCATCGGGGGTGGCCGGGGGGTGAAAAGGGTGTGCGTGGGGTGCCGTGGGGCTGTGATCATCATCTGATGATCGATGAGCAGCGAACGCGGCCCGTGCTGGTGGGCGATGAACGGGCCACCCTGACCAGCGTGCTCCAGTGGCAGCGGGACACCCTGATGATGAAGTGCGCCGGGCTGTCGGACGAGCAGCTGCGGCGCCGGGCGGTGGCCCCGTCGGGGCTGAGTCTGCTCGGGCTGGTGCGGCATCTCGCGGAGGTCGAGCGCGGCTGGTTCCTCAATCTCGTGGGCGGCGAGGACGTGCGCGGCTACTTCGGGCAGAACGAGGCCGGGGAGTGGAGGGAGTTCCACGTGGACGACGCCGATGTCGCCGGGTCGTTCAAGCTCTGGGAGGACACCTGTGCGCGCTCGCGGGCGATCGTGGACGCGGCCGAGTCCCTTGATGTGACCAACTCCTACGAGGGCCAGGCCTACTCCCTGCACTACGTGCTGGCCCACATGATCGAGGAGTACGCCCGGCACAACGGGCACGCGGACCTGCTGCGCGAGGCGATCGACGGGAGCACGGGGGAGTAGCGGCGGACGGGCCGACGGCTCAGGCGGCGGTCGCCGTGGTGCGGTCCACCGCGTCCAGGGCTGCCGCCCAGGGGAAGTGCGGCGGGGCGTCGGGGCCGGCCGGGCCGGGGACGAATCCGCCCTCGCCGAAGAGGACCGAGGCACCGGCGCCGCGCAGGACGGCCAGGGACTGGTCGAACTGCGGGTGGGCTGCGAGGGCGGCGTTGGTGCAGGGCATGGTGACGACGGGGGTGCCCTTGCCGACGGCCTCGGCGGCGACCCCGACGACGAACCGGTCGGTGAGGCCGAGGGCCCAGGCGTTGACGCTGTTGAAGGTGGCCGGGGCGAAGAGCAGGGCGTCGGCCGCCGGCCATACGTCGGGCTCCCCGGGCAGCTTGTACTGCCAGCGGACCGGGTGGCCGGTGAGCGCGGCGAGACCGTCGAGGCTGCCGGACAGCCAGTGCGCGGCGGTGGGGGTGAGGCCGAGGCAGACGTCCCAGCCCCGGGACTGGGCGTCCTCGATGACATGGGCCACGTCGAAGACGGGCGGGGCGGCGGAGCAGAGCAGGTAGAGGGTCTTCGTCGTGGTCATACCGCAATGTGATCATATTGCTCGACCTGTGGTTGACCGAGGTCCGTTGCCGGTGGGGGCCGGTGGTGGCCGGTGGACGTGACGACCCCCGGACCGGGTGCGGTCCGGGGGCCGGGAGGCCGGAGGGGCCGGGGTGGGCGTGCGGGTCAGCCGTGGGAGACGGTCTGCTGGGCGTCGCCCGCGGTGAACGCGGCGAACGCACCCGAGAAGTCGGTCAGGTCGTCGGCGGCCGGGCCGGGCACCAGGCCGGTGAACTCCTGGGAGAACTCCCCGACGGTGCTGGTGGCGGCGTCCGCGAGCTGCGGCTCGGTGGCGGCCATGGCGGGGGAGGCGACGGCGAGGGCCGCGGTGCCGGCGATGAGGGCCGTGGTGACGATGCGCTTGATCATGTCCTGGTGAACGACGTGGTCTTGAGGGGGTCACAAGGGCCACCCGGTTGCCGGAACTGTGCGAGGAACGCGGACAGCAGGGAGTGGACGGCGGCGGGGCGGTCCAGGTGCACGTCGTGGCCGGAGCCCGGGACCGAGACCGCTGTCGTCGGAGTGGAGGGTTCGGCCGGGTCGGTCGAGTCGGCCAGGTCGAGCATGTGCATGGACTCCTCGGGCGGGACGATGCCCTTCTCCCCGATGATCAGCAGGGTGGGGCACCGGACCGCGCGCCACTGCGGCCACCAGTCCCGGGTGGAGTTCTCGGCGATGGAGGCGACCATCACCGAGCGCTCGAAGCGCGGGTACCAGCCGTCCGCGCGCTGCTCCAGGCCGGCTGCCCAGGCCTCGCCGTTCAGCCCCTGGCCGGTGAGGAAGGTGCGCGCCTCGGCGAGGGTGGGGAACGGGACCGGCCAGGAGTCCAGCCAGCCGCCGATCTCCTGCGGGGTGCCCGGGTCGGCCTGGGCGGCGCCGGCATCGACCAGCACGAGGCCCCGTACGAGATCCGGGTGGGCGGCTGCGGTGAGCATCGCGGTGTGACCGCCGAGCGACTGACCCACCAGCACCGGGCGGTGCAGGCCCAGCTGTTCGCAGACGGCCCGCACGTCCGCGACGTACGCGGCGCGGGAGAGGTCCGCCGGGCGGCGCTCGCTGGCTCCGTGGCCGCGCTGGTCCACCGCCACCACGCGGTGGTGCGGGGCCAGGTGCGCGGCGGCCGCGTCCCATTCGCCCGCGTGGCCCGCGAGGCCGTGGAGGAGGACGACGGGGGCTGCCGGGGCGGGGTGGTGGGAGTTCCAGTCACGGCAGGTCAGGCGGACACCGGCTCGGGTGACGGTGCGTTCGGTCCACATCATGCGGAGATCATCCGATGTTTTCCGGGTGGGGCCGATGAGTTTTCGCGGGCGGCCCGGTCTACCTCTCGTACGGCGTCGCCGCAGCGCGTGCGGCAGACGGAAAAGACAGACGGAAAAGACAGAAGGAAGAGGACCGCCATGACCGAGCCGGTGAAGGGCCCCGCCAGCTACTTCCCTTCCATCGAGAAGAAGTACGGCCGTCCGGTCGCGGAGTGGCAGGAGCTCATCCGTGCCTCGCCGCTGACCAAGCACATGGAGCTCGTCGGCTGGCTCAAGACCGAGTACGGGATCGGGCACGGGCACGCCAACGCGCTCGTGAAGCACACGCTCAGCGAGTAGGTGGGCGTGGACGCAGGCGTATGCGGTTGAGCTTCTGGGCGATGTTCCGTCTCAGGGCGGGAGAGTTGACTGGTGTCCATGACGAACACGACGCAGCAGACGCAGAACGACACCGACATCGACACCACCCCTCGCACGCTGGTCATCGGCGGCACCGGGAAGACGGGCCGGCGCGTGGCGGAGAAGCTCACCGCCCTGGGCCGTCCGGTCCGCATCGGGTCGCGTTCCGGTGAGCCCGCCTTCGACTGGAACGAGCCCGCGAGCTGGGGGCCGGCCCTGGAGGGCGTGGACCGGGTGTACGTCACCTACTACCCCGACCTCGGCTTCCCCGGCGCCGCCGAGCACGTCGGGGCCTTCGCCCGGACGGCGGTCGCCGCCGGGGCCCGCCGGCTGGTGCTGCTCTCGGGGCGCGGCGAGGAGGCGGCGCAGCGGAGCGAGGACGCGCTGAAGGAGTCCGGGGCCGACTGGACGGTGGTGCGCGCGGCCTGGTTCAACCAGAACTTCGACGAGAGCTTCTTCCTGGAGCCGGTGCTCGCCGGCGAGATCGCCCTGCCGACGGCCGACGCCGTCGAGCCGTTCGTCGACACTGAAGACATCGCCGACGTGGTGGTGGCCGTGCTGGGCGACGACCGGCACATCGGCCGCACCTACGAGCTGTCCGGCCCGCGGCTGCTCAGCTTCGCCGAAGTCGCGGCCGAGCTGTCGAAGGCGACCGGGCGCGAGATCTCGTACGTCCCGGTCTCGCAGGATGACTACCGGGCGGTGCTGCGGGAGAACGGCCTGCCGGAGGAGTTCGTGGACCTCTTCACGCTGATCACGGACGGGCGCAACGCGCACCTGGTGGACGGGGTCGAGGAAGTGCTGGGGCGCAAGCCGCGGGACTTCGCGGACTTCGCGCGGGAGGCGGCGGGCCGCGGGGTCTGGGACGTGTAGGGGATGGGTGGGCGGGTGGCGGGCGGGCCGGGCCTGGGCGCGTGGGACTCGGGCAGGGAGAATGGGCCGATGGACACGCTGACGGCTCTACTCGAAGGCCCCAAGGCCAAATCGGCCTTCCTCATCAAGTGCGTGTTCAACCCGCCCTGGTCGGTCCGGGTCGAGGACCGGGCCCCGCTGTCGGTGATGACGATGGTGCACGGATCGGCTTGGGTGCTGCCGGACGGGGGCGAGCCGGTGCTCGTCGGCCCGGGCGAGGCGGCGCTGGTGCGGGGACCGGTGCCGTACACCCTCGCCGATGCCAAGGACACGCCCCCGCAGATCAGGGTGGGCCCGGACCAGCGGTGCAGCACGGTCGAGGGCGGGGAGGACGTATCGGACTCCATGGCCCTCGGGGTACGGACCTGGGGGGCGCCGGAGGGGTCGGTGGTGATGCTGAGCGGCACCTACCAGGACCCGGGCGAGATCGGCAGCCGCCTGCTCGACGCGCTTCCGCAGGTGCTGGTCGGACCGGTGGACCCCTCGCTGGTCGGGCTGCTGGGCGTGGAGATCTCCCGGACGGAGCCGGCCCAGGAGCTCGTCCTGAACCGGATCCTGGACCTGCTGCTGATCGGCGTCGTACGCGGCTGGCTCGCGGAGCGCGGTGGCGCCGAGAACGACCCGGTCACCGGCCCGGCACTGCGGCTGCTGCACGAGAACCCCGCCTACGGCTGGACCGTGGAGTCGCTGGCCCGCAGGGTCGGGGTCTCCCGGGCCGCGCTGGCCCGCCGCTTCACCGAGCTGGTGGGCGAGCCCCCGATGGCGTACCTGACGGGCTGGCGCCTGGCGATGGCGGCGGACCTGCTGCGCGACCCGTCCACCACGCTCGCCTCGGCCGCCCACCGGGTCGGCTACAGCTCGGCGTTCGCCCTCTCGACCGCCTTCAAGCGGGTACGGGGGGTCAGCCCGCGGGAGTACCGGGCGGGGGCGGTGGCGGCCGACGCTGCTGCGGCTGCGGCCACCGCCGCGGTCGCGGGGTAGGGGTCAGGGGGTCGGGGCGGTGAAGCCCGTCACCTTCGGGTGCGGGGTGGCCGTGCCCTTGCCGGGGTGGATGGTGAAGGCGCCGGTGGGGGAGACCGACCAGAGGTCCGGGAGGCCGTCGCCGGTGAGGTCGCCGTCCGAGCCGACACGGGGGGCCGCTTTGGTGGTGAGGGTGGCCAGGACCGGGCCGGCCGCCGGGTTCGCGAAGGCGGACGGGGAGTTGAGGGCGAAGGCGCGGATCGTGCCGTTGGCCTTGGAACGGGCCCAGAGGGTCGGGAAGTCCGTGCCCCGGGCGCGGCCCGGGGTCAGGAGGTCGTAGCCCGACCAGTCGGCGGTCGAGAGCAGGGTGGCATCGGCGAAGCGGCTGACACCGACTGCACGGGCCAGCCAGAGGCGGCCGTTCTCTACGTAGAGCAGGGAGCTGGGCGGCAGGACTCCGCTGGGGCTGCTGTCACCGGTGACGGATCCGATCGCGGCGATGGCGGTGACACCGGACCAGTCGTCGCCGGCGCCGTGGTCTGCGCAGGGGATCGGCTTCTTCGCGGTGTTCAGGCACGTGGTGGGCTTGTTGACGGTCATGGCGCTCTCGCCGGGGAACAGGCCGTCTCCCCCGTTGCGGTAGCGGTAGAGGACCGAACCTCCCGGGGCATGCGCGAAGAGGTCGTCGACGAGTGCGGTGGTGAGGCTTCCGCGGTGGGTGTACTGGATGCCCGCCCAGCCGAGGCCGGCGGGGGCGGCTCCGTGGTGCGAGTTGGCGGGTATGCGGGGGTCCGTGACGCCGGGCTTGCGGAGGTTGCCGGCTGCGTCGGGGACCAGGACGTCCGGCTTGCCGTCCTGGTCGACGTCGCCGAAGACACTGTGGGGACGGGGGTTGGAGGGGACGTAGAAGGAGTAGGTGACGGGCCGGGAGACGTTGCCCGCGTTGTCCATCAACTCGACGAAGAGGGAGGTGGTACCCCAGGTCGGCGGGCGGAACTTGATCTTTGCCGCACCGTTCGTCAGACGTACGACGTGCAAGTCGGTGGCCTCGTCGGAGCACTTCCAGCCGACGGACGAGGTGCTGCTGGTGCTCCAGCGGGCGCAGGCCGCACCGGAGCCGGTGTCGGCCGCGGTCAGGGTGAGGGTGCCCTCCTGGCCGGGGTACTTGGTCGGCGTGATGCCGCTGTCGGAGGCGGGGAAGTCCTTGGACCTGATCCGGCCGGTCGGCTGGGTGCGGTCCACGCGGAAGTAGCACCACGGCGTGTACGGGCTGGTCAGCTTCGAGTTGCTGAGGCGGGCGCGCCACGCGTACTGCTTGCCGTGCGTCAGGTCACTACCGATGTACGCCCGGTGGTCGGCGGCGCCGGTGCCGCTGCCGGAGTGGTTGGTGCGCTTGCCGCCGTACGTGGTGTCCCACAGCTGGAAACTGGAGGTCAGAGCCGTGCCCGCCGGGGCCTTGCCGGTCACGGTGAAGGTGACCTCGCCGTTGCCGACCCAGCCCGGGCCGTCGCCGCTCAGGTCCTTGTCGCAGGCGGAGTAGCGGTCCTCGCCGTGGAAGCCGGGCGTGGGGCTCGTACGGGGCGCCGAGACCTTCGGGGCCGCGGGGTCCGTGGTGGCCGCGGTGGCGGCCGGGACGGAGAGCAGGCTGGCGCCGAGCGCCAGGGCGACTGCGGCGGCACCGGGCAGGAGGCGCAGGCGGGGCCTGGGGCGCGCTCCCGTGTGCGGGCGTGGCTGTGCTGTGGGCTTCATGCGGACGGTTCCCCCCTGGGAATGTGATGATTCGCAGTCTGCAACTTGTCAGAAGAATCCGCAGACCGCAGCGGCATTTACAGGTTGGCGATTTCTACGACGGCCACGGTTTCGCCGTCGCTCTCTTCGCCCGTCGGGCGGAAGCCGAGGGAGAGGTAGAAGGGTTCGGGGGTGCCGGGGCCCGTGTGCCAGGTGACGTAGGCGTGGGTGGTGCCGCGGCGGCGGAGTTCGGCGGTGACCTCCTCGACCGCGAAGCGGCCGTAGCCCTTGGACTGGTGGGCGGCCGAGATGTTCAGGCGCCAGAGGCCGGAGCGGATGTCGTGGGGGTCCTTGTCGGGGTCCCAGGCGATGTCGAGGAAGGCCATCACGAAGCCGACGACCTCGTCGCCGTCGAGGATCGCCCGGGGCCAGGCCGTCTCTCCGTGGGCGTAGGCCTCCGCCAGTGACTTCACGACCGGGGAGACGAGGTGCTCCTGGTCGGGGCGGACCGACAGCGCGCAGACGGCGTCGAGGTTGTCGGGGGTGATCGGGGCGAGGCGGAGGGAGGCGGAGGGGGTGCGCATTTGCGCAGCCTATGCGGGGGGTGCGTGTGGGTTGGCGGGGGGTGGTGGGAGCCTTCCGAGGGGCGGCGTACGTCGTCGGGCTCTGCGCGGCGGCGCTGACGGGGCCGGCGCGGGCGTCCGTACGGTACGTGCGGCGGCCGTCTAGGCCGAGGTCGCCAGGAGGGCCCAGGCGTGGCAGGCCAGGGCGGCGGTGCAGAGGGCGGTGCGCCAGCGGTTGGCGGGTACCCACTTGGTTTCGAACGCGGTGCGCACGGCGGCCGGGTCCGTGATCCGCTCGGCGGGCCCGGCCGCCTCCAGGGCGTTGTTGAGCGGGATGTTCACCCGGCCGGTGACCGCGACGGCGAGCACGTAGAGGACGAGGGCGCCGGTCAGGGCGGGGAGCGGTGCGTGCTCGCCGGCGGGCAGGTGCAGGGCCAGGGCGAGGCCGGTGAAGAGGAGTGCGCCCAGGAAGGCCAGCATGAACCAGCCGTTGATGATGGAGGTGTTCACGCGCTGCATGACGGAGATGAGGGTCCGGTCGTCGGAGCGCTTGAGCGCGGGCATCACCGAGACGTCGAAGGCGAAGAAGAGCCCCGCCATCAGGCCCGTGGTGAGCGTCGCGGCGATCAGGGCGGCGAGCCGTGCGATGTCCATGTGGCCTGTCTACGTCTTCCCGATTGGTTCTGTCCATGGTGGCGCGGGGGTCGATGAGAGCAGGCCGGAAAGGCTCGTGGCGGTCGGCGGCGGGCGGAGTACCCTCCGGCTGGAGACTGTGTTCGGATGAGAGTTTCCGCCATGCGGAAATCAGGTCCGGAGCTTCGAGCCGCATCTCGGGGCCGGTCCCCGCATCGAGACCTGGAGGAACAGACCGTGACGGACGCCAAGGACCCGCAGGGCCGGCTGGACGCGCTGCGCGCCGACATCGAGCGCCGCAACCCCGCCCAGCCCGAGTTCCACCAGGCCGTACGGGAGGTCCTGGACACCCTGGCCCCCGTGTTCGCGGCACGCCCCGAGTACGCGGAACCGGGTGTGGCCCTGCTGGAGCGGCTCACCGAGCCGGAGCGGCAGATCATCTTCCGGGTGCCGTGGACCGATGACCGTGGTCGCGTCCACGTCAACCGTGGTTATCGGGTGGAGTTCAACAGTGCGCTGGGCCCGTACAAGGGCGGCCTGCGCTTCCACCCGTCCGTGGACATCGGCGTGGTGAAGTTCCTCGGCTTCGAGCAGGTCTTCAAGAACGCGCTGACCGGGCTGGGCATCGGCGGCGGCAAGGGCGGCAGCGACTTCGATCCGCACGGGAAGTCCGACGCGGAGGTCATGCGCTTCTGCCAGTCGTTCATGACCGAGCTGTACCGGCACATCGGCGAGCACACGGACGTCCCGGCCGGTGACATCGGTGTGGGTGGGCGTGAGATCGGCTATCTGTTCGGGCAGTACCGGCGCATCACCAACCGCTGGGAGGCCGGCGTCCTGACCGGCAAGGGCCAGGGCTGGGGCGGCTCGCTGATCCGTCCTGAGGCCACGGGCTACGGCAGCGTGCTGTTCGCCGCCGAGATGCTGGCGGTGAAGGGGCTGTCGCTGGACGGGCTGTCGGCGGTCGTGTCGGGTTCGGGCAACGTGGCGCTGTACACGATCGAGAAGCTGCAGCAGCTCGGCGCGAACCCGCTGACCGCGTCGGACTCGCAGGGGTACGTGGTGGACGAGAAGGGCATCGACCTCGCGCTGCTGAAGCAGATCAAGGAGGTCGAGCGCGGGCGCGTGAGCGACTACGCGCAGCGTCGCGGGCCGTCGGCGCGGTTCGTGCCGGGCGGACGCGTGTGGGAGGTGGCGGCGGAGGTGGCCTTCCCGTCGGCCACCCAGAACGAGCTGACCGCCGCCGATGCGCGGACGCTGATCGAGAACGGGGTCAGGGCGGTGTCGGAGGGCGCGAACATGCCGACGACGCCGGAGGCGGTGCACCTGCTGCAGGCGGCCGGGGTGTCCTTCGGGCCGGGCAAGGCGGCGAACGCGGGCGGTGTCGCGGTCAGCGCGCTGGAGATGGCGCAGAACGCGGGGCGCACGGCGTGGAGCGCGGAGCGGGTGGAGTCGGAGCTGGCGGGGATCATGCGGGACATCCACGCGGTGTCGTACGCGACCGCCGAGCGGTACGGCTCCGCCGGGGATTATGTGACCGGGGCGAACATCGCCGGGTTCGAGCGGGTCGCTGACGCGATGCTGGCGCAGGGGTTGATCTGACGCGCTGAGGTGGGGGCGGGGGTGGGGGTGTCCCCTACCCGCCCTTCCTCCGTTCCGGGGGGGGGGGGGGGGCGGGGGGGTGAAAAGGGTGTGCGTGGGGTGCCGTTGGGCTGTGATCATCATCTGATGATCGATGAGCAGCGAACGCGGCCCGTGCTGG
>NZ_JANAVF010000024.1:22400-122186 GCF_024213195.1 Streptomyces sp. TBY4
GGGGGGGGGTGGGGGGGGGGGGGGGGGGGGGGTCCCCTACCCGCCCTTCCTCCGTTCCCCGGGGCTCCGCCCCGGACCCCGCGCCTCAAACGCCGGCGGGGCTGATCGTGGCTGGGGTCGGTCGTAGGGTTGGGTTCTCGGATGGACCGCATGCCCCAGGGGGATCAGTGCTGACCGCGCTCACCGGTGTTTACGGAGACAGGCCCGATGCCCTGCGGGTGGCCGGGCGGGGCGCCTCCTACGAGGAGCTGCTCGGGGCGGCCCGGGCGGTGGCCGCCGATGTCGCCGGGGCGCCCGCCTTCGCGGTGACCGCGACGGCCTCGCTGGAGACCGTCGCCGCCGTCGTCGGCGGGCTGCTGGCCGGGGTGCCCTTCGTACCGCTGCCGCCCGACGCGGGGCCCGCCGAGCGGGAGCACATCCTGCGGGACTCCGGTGCGGTGCTCGTCGACGTGGACTTCGCACGGCGTGGGGACGGGGGAGTGGAGGCGGGCCCCGGGCGGCCGGCGCTGATCCTCTACACCTCGGGGACCACCGGCCCGCCCAAGGGCGTCGTGCTCACGGCCGAGGCCGTGGCCGCCGATCTCGACGCCCTCGCCGAGGCCTGGCAGTGGAGTGCCGAGGACACCCTCGTGCACGGGCTGCCGCTGTTCCACGTGCACGGGCTGGTTCTCGGGGTGCTCGGCGCCCTGCGCACCGGCAGCCGCCTCGTGCACACCGGGCGGCCCACCCCCGAGGCTTACGCGGAGGCCGGTGGCAGCCTGTACTTCGGGGTGCCGACCGTGTGGTCCCGTATCGCGGGGGCGCCGGCGGCGGCCGCCGCGCTGGGCGGGGCCCGGCTGCTCGTCTCCGGCAGTGCCGCTCTGCCCGCGCCGGTCTTCCGGGACCTGGAGCGGCTGACCGGGCTGCGGCCCGTGGAGCGGTACGGGATGACGGAGACGCTGATCACCGTGAGCGGGCGCGCGGGCGGGGAGGTGCGGCCGGGTACGGTCGGCACCCCGCTCCGGGGCATCCGTACGCGGATCGCGGCGGAGCCGGGCGCGGAGATCGGCGAGCTCCAGCTCACCGGGCCGACGCTGTTCTCCGGGTACCTGGGCCGGCCCGAGGCCACGGCCGCAGCCTTCACGGAGGACGGGTGGTTCCGTACGGGCGACATCGCGGCCGTCGACGAGGGCGACGGGGTCCACCGGATCGTCGGCCGGGCCTCCATCGACATGATCAAGTCGGGCGGGTACCGGATCGGCGCCGGCGAGATCGAGAACGCGCTGCTCGACCACCCCAAGGTGAGCGAGGCGGCGGTGGTGGGGCTGCCGGACGCGGATCTCGGGCAGCGGATCGTGGCCTTTGTGGTGGCCGAGGGCGTCACGGGTCCGGAACTGACGGACTTCGTCGCCTCGCACCTGTCGGTGCACAAGCGGCCGCGCGAGGTGCGGTTCGTGGCGGCGATCCCGCGCAATGCGATGGGCAAGCCGCAGAAGAGGCTGCTGGTGACGGGTGAGGGGTGACGCAGGCGCTCGGAAAAAGGGCAACGGGCCTTGGGGGCGGGGCGGGTAGCTTGCTCGCATGGAGAAGACGTCTGATCAGGTCAGGACCGACCGGCGGGCGCTGCTGGCCGCCGGGGTGACCGTCGTGCTGTGGGCCTCCGCGTTCGTTTCGATCCGCTCGGCGGCCGCGTACTTCGGGCCCGGAGCGCTGGCCTTCGGACGTCTGCTGACGGCCTCGGTGGCGCTCGGGCTGGTCCTGCTCGTCAAGCGGGTGCCGGCGCCGCCGAAGGGGGCCTGGCCCGGGATCCTGGTCTCCGGGGTGCTCTGGTTCGGGCTGTACATGGTGACGCTGAACTGGGGCGAGCAGCTCGTCGACGCCGGTACCGCGGCCATGATCGTCAACATCGGCCCGATCGTGATCGCCCTGCTCAGCGGCTGGCTGCTGAAGGAGGGCTTCCCGCCCCTGCTGCTGGCGGGCATGGCGGTCTCCTTCGCCGGGGCGGTGCTGGTCGGACTGTCCACCTCGAACGGCGGGTCCGCCTCGCTGGGAGGGGTCCTGCTCTGCCTGGTCGCCGCGCTCACGTACGGGGCCGGTGTGGTCGCGCAGAAGCCGGCGCTGGCGCATGCGAGCCCGCTCCAGGTGACCACGTACGGCTGCTTCGTCGGGACGGCCGTCACCCTGCCCTTCGTCGGGCAGCTCGTCGACCAGCTTCCCGGGGCTCCGCTCTCCGCCGTCCTCAACATGGTCTACCTGGGGCTCTTCCCGACCGCGCTCGCCTTCACCACCTGGTCGTACGCGCTGTCGCGGACCACCGCGGGGAAGATGGGCGCGACCACCTACGCGGTGCCCGCCGTGGTGGTGCTCATCGCCTGGGTCGCCCTCGACGAGGTCCCGGCCGCGCTGACCCTGCTCGGCGGCGCGGTCTGCCTGGCCGGGGTCGCCGTTTCGCGGAGGCGCCGGCGGGCGTTCACGTGAGGCGCAGGTCCACGAAGGGGACGGTGTCGCCGGGGAGGACGTAGCGGTCGAACTCGATGAAGCCCGCGCGGTGCGCGAAGTCCAGGCCCTCCGGGTTGGAGGCGAGGACCACGGTCTCGATCACCTCGGCGCCGAGGGTCCGTGCCTCGGCGAGCGCGTGGGCGTACAGCTCCCGGCCGAGACCCCGTCCGCGGTGGGCGGGCAGGATGCGCGCGATCACGGTGGCGGTCGTGGAGCCGGCAGCGGGCGGCCGGACCGTCGTGCAGCCGACGAGGGCGTCGCCGAGGTGGGCGATGTGCAGGAGGTTGCGCGCGGCCCGCTCCCGTACGTCTTCCAGGGAGAGGACGGCCGTCGGGATGACCGTGTTGTGGACGTGCTGCCAGTTGTGCAGGGCGGCTTCGGAGCCGGCGTCCACCGGGTGGATCCGGAGGCCGGAAGCCGGGGGCGGGGTGTCCTGGGCGGCGGCGTCGAGCAGGACGCGGGCCAGGGCGGAGGGGGCGGAGAACATCGGCCAGTGGCCCGTGTCCAGGGTGACCAGCTGCCAGTCCGGGGCGGTGGCCAGGAGCTTCGCCGCCTCGGGGCGGGGGGTGGTGGTGTTCGGCGTGCAGGCGACGTAGGTGGCGGGGAGTTCGGCCAGCGGGTGGGTCAGTACGGTGCGGCCGTCCGGGCCGGTCGAGACGAAGGATTCGTGGTGGACGGGGACGTCGGCGTCGACGAAGACCACACGCTTCAGGCGGCCGCCGATCCGCTCGGCGGCCTGGCCGACCGGGATGCCGGAGCAACCGTGCCCGACGAGGACCACATCGCGCAGGCCGAGCTCGTCGATGCCGTCGACTATGTCCGTGACGTGCGTCTGCCGGCCCGCTGCGCGGCCCTGCTCGTCCGCGGGGCCGGACAGGGTCAGCGCGTGGACCTCGTGCTCTTCGCCCGTGGCGCGGAGTGCGGTGCGGAGTTCGCGGGCCACCTCGTCCCATGCCGCGGCTCCGAGCCAGGCGTCTGCCACCAGTACGAATTCAGTCATGAACGCACGTTAATCGACTGTATGCGGTTGCTTCGGGCTGATGGGGGTGGGTCCAATGGGGCGGATGGTTCTGCGGTGCCCCAGGTGGTGCGCCGGGTGGTGGGCGTGATGGGGAGTGGCGGGCTGTGAGTGACGTGGCGTCTTCTGGTGTGCGGTTGGGGGCTCTCGCGCCGTTGACGCGGCCCGGATGGGTCGACGCGGGGCGGCAGTTGCTCGCGGGGATCGAGCTGGCCGTGGACGAGGTCAACGGCGGCGGAGGGATCGGCGGGCGGCCGCTGGAGCTCCTCGTGCGGGACACCGCGGCCGATCCGGAGCGAGCCGCGGCGGCCGTGGAGGAGCTGGCGGGGCTGGGCGTGGCCGCCGTGGTGGGGGAGTACCACAGTGTGGTGGCCCGGGCCGCCGCCGCCCGGGCCGATGCGCTCGGGGTGCCCTTCCTCTGTTCGTCCGCGGTGCTCGACGCGCTCACCGAGGAGCCGACGCAGTGGGTCGCGCGCCTGGCCCCGGCCCAGTCCCACGGCTGGCGGACGTACGCGGACTTCCTCCTCGGAGCGGGCCACACCCGGATCGCGGTGGCGACCCAGCCGAGCGTGTACTGGGCTTCGGGGACCCGCATCCTGCGGGAACGTCTTGCCGGGCGCGGCGGGAGCGTGGTCGAGATCGACGTACAGGGGAGCCCGGTCGGGGCAGTGTGCGACCTGCTCGTCGAGCAGGGGGTGACGGCGCTGCTCCTGCTGGTCGGGTATCCGGAGCCGGCCGCGGAGCTCGTCCGGGCCGTACGGGGCGACCGGCGGCTCGGGGAGCTGCTGATCGGCGCTCCGGCCGGGCAGCCGGAGTTCGCCGGATGGGCCGGGGCGCTGGGCGCGGACGGCGCGGGGATCCCCTTCCTGCGCTACCTGCCCGAGCAGCTCGGGCCGCTCGGCGAGCGGGTGGGGAAGGAGCTCCGCGCGCGGCTGGGCGAGGAGCCCTCGATGGTGGCCTTCGAGGGCTGGGACAGCGTCACCGTCCTTGCCGAGGTGCTGCGTTCCCACGGTGCCGGGGACCGGGCGGCCGTCGCCGGGGCCTGGCCACGGGTGGAGGTCGAGGGCACGCGGGGGCCCGTCCGGTTCTCCCGGACGCCCGGGACCGGTGTCTGGCAGTGGGCCTGGGCGCCCGTGCACGTGGTCGACCGGGATCCGGCGGACATCGGCCGCTTCCGGATCCTGTAGGGAGGGGAG
Organism: Streptomyces sp. TBY4; assembly: GCF_024213195.1. Taxonomy (GTDB): domain Bacteria; phylum Actinomycetota; class Actinomycetes; order Streptomycetales; family Streptomycetaceae; genus Streptomyces. The sequence goes on from NZ_JANAVF010000024.1 coordinate 27,093, forward strand.
GGGCGTCTTCAGTCGCGGGACAGGTGGGCGCGGTACCAGGGGGCCGCGGCGGGGAGCAGGGCGAGGGGCGTGGGTGTGGGGCGCAGGCCGGTCAGCTGCCAGATGGCGTCGGCGCGCTGGTAGTAGTCGCGGGCCAGCAGGGAGAACTGCCGTTCCGTCACCAGGCCGGGGCGCACGCGGAGTTGTTCCACGCAGCGGTCCCACGGCCAGTCCTCCCGTACCGCCGGCAGGATTCCCTCGGCGGCCAGGGCCGCCATGAGGCTGGCGCTGGTCACGGCGGCGGGGTGGCTCGCGTGGTGGATGCCGCCGGCGAGCGGGCCCGGGGCCGTGGCCAGGGCGTCGATCAGGCGGGCCAGCTCGCCGACGTCGATCACGGACAGCAGCGCGCGGCCGCCGTCCCAGAGGGCCGGGACCCGGTCGATCAGCTCGGCCAGGGCCGGGACCACCCATCGGTCTCCCGCGCCCAGCACCAGCCCCGGGCGCAGGACGGTTCCGCCGGCGGCCAGGACCGGGGTCTCCGCCGCCAGCCGGGTGCGGCTCGCGGCGGACACCGGGTCGGGGGTGACCTCGTCGACCTCGACCCCGCGGTGCGGGAGGTTCCCGTAGACCGCGGCCGTGGACAGGTGGACGATCCGGTCCACCCCGGCCCGTGCGGCCTCCGCGAGGAGGGCCCTGCCGCCCAGGACGTTGACCGTGTGGCAGCGCTCCTCGTCCCGCCCGATGTAGGAGGCCAGACTCACCAGTGCGGCCGCCCCCTCGCAGACCCCGTGCAGCGAGTCGGGGTCGCCCAGGTCCGCCCGCACCCACTGGACGCCTTCGCGCTCCGCACCGGGGGTGCGGGCGAGGGCCCGCACCAGGATTCCGGAACGGCGGGCCAGGGCGTCCAGTGCGGCCGAGCCGATGAAACCGGTGGCTCCCGTCAGGACGATGACCCGGGGTCTGTCATATGTCTGCATGGGGCGATTTTATGGGCGCCGGGTCGGCCCGGACTGGTGCGCCGGTGAGCCCCCACAGCTCTTCTTCTGTTCGTTGGCCCGGGGTTCCGTCAGGTTCTGCCGGGGGCCGACCGCGGTCCGGTCGCGGTCCGTCGCGCGGCCGCCGCCGTACGGAGCACTCAGCGGGCGGTCCAGCCGCCGTCCACCGGGACGGTCGCGCCGACCACGAAGGAGGCCTGGTCGCTGAGCAGCCAGGCGGCCGCGTGCGCGATCTCGCGCGGGTCCGCCGTACGCGGCAGCGGGGTCCTGGTGTGCAGCTGCTCCTCCAGGCCCGGGTTCAGGTCGAACCACTGGGCCATCATCTCGCTGCGCGTGGTGCCCGGGGCTACGGCGTTGACCCGGACGCCCTGGGCGGCGTACTCGGCCGCGGCCTTCGTCAGGCCGATGACGGCGTGCTTCGCCGCGATGTACGCGGCGGACGCCGGAGTGCCCATCAGGCCCGCGACGCTGCTGTTGTTCACGATCGCCCCGCCCCCCGGCAGCATCGCGGCGATCTCGTACTTCATGCAGTTCCAGGTGCCGCGGACGTTGGTGGCCATCACGGCCTCGAAGTCCGCGTCCTCGGTGAGGTGCAGCGGTGCGGGCACGGTGCCCAGCCCCGCGTTGTTGAAGGCGGCGTCCAGGCCCCCGAAGAGCTCCACCGCCCTGGCCACCGCCGCCTCGGCCTCCTCCGCGCGGGTCACGTCGGCGACCGCGTAGGCGGCGGTGAACCCCCGGTCCGTCAGTTCGCGGGTGAGGGTGGCGAGTTGTTCCCCGCGCCGGGCGAGGAGGAGCACCGAGGCCCCGTTCTCGCAGAACACCCGGGCGGCGGCCGCCCCGATCCCGCTGCTGGCGCCGGTGATCAGGGCGCGCCTGCCCACGAGGAGGCCGGTCTTTTCCGTCATGGGGGAGTCTTTCGTCTCGTGCGGTCCGCGCGGTCCGGGGGTCCGGGCGGGGGTTTGCGGGAGGGGTCGCTCCGGAACTATTGGCTGGAAAAAGACCTCTTGGGGGCGCCCAGGAGCACCGGCAGCACCCGGTGGCCGTTCGAGACGAACGAGAACTTGGGCCGCAGTTCCCCGGCCGGGACGGCCAGGGCGAGATCGGGGAACCGCTCGAAGAGGGCCGACAGCGCGATGGCGGCCTCCATACGGGCCAGGGTCACGCCGAGGCAGTGGTGCGCTCCGTACCCGAACGAGACGTGGTCGCCGCGGGTGGGGCGGGTGATGTCGAAGTGGTCCGCGTCGGCGCCGTGGTGGAGGGGGTCGCGGCCCGAGCCGGCGAAGCAGATGGAGATGGCGTCGCCCTGCTCGATCCGCACGTCGTCGTCGATCTCGATCGCCTCGACGGCGTAGCGCATGATGCTGTGCGCGCCCGGCGGGTCCGCGCGCAGGGACTCGTCGATCACGTCGTCCCACGTGGCCTTGCCGGCCCGTACGAGGGCCAGCTGGTCGGGGTGGGTGAGGAGGGAGACGACCGCGTTGTCGATGAGGTTCGCCGTCGTCTCGTACCCGGCGGTGAAGAGCAGGATGAGGTTGTCGAGGAGTTCCTTCTCGCTGATCCGCGCCGTGCCCGAGTCGCGCGCGGTGATGAGCCCCGAGGCCAGATCGTCCGAGGGGTTCTCCCGCTTGTCCGCGACGAGCTTGTTCATGTTCTCGTACATCGCGATCCCATTGGCCATCGCATCCTCGGTGGAGATCGAGGTGGAGAAGAAGCCGTCGATGATCCGCTGCAGGGGTTTCCATGCGGAATGCGGAATCCCGAAGAGTTCGCAGACCACGGAGTGCGGCAGTACCTGGGCGAATTCGGTGCGCAGGTCCACCGGCACGCCGGCCGGGGCCAGCTCCAGCCGGTCGAGGAGTTCTGCGGTGAGCTCCTCGACCCGTGGGCGCAGTGCCGCCACGCGGCGTGCCGTGAATTCCCTGGCAATGGGTTTGCGCAGGCGGGTGTGTTCGTCCCCGTAGGCGGTGACCATGTTCTGGACCGAGACCCAAATGGCCAGCGGCCACTCCTCGGTGACCTCTCCGTCGACCCACGCGGGCCAGTGCCGGTAGGCGTCCTTCGACACGCGGGGATCTGTGAGCAGACGTTTCACGAGGGCGAAGTCGGTGATCGACCAGGCCTCCACTCCACCGGGGAGTGCGATCTTCACGGCCCGGCCACGGGAGCGTATTTCCTTGATTTCTCCGTGAATGTCCTGGCCGAGCGGATCGATGACGAACGGGCACTGCCTGCTCACAGGAGTATCCCCCCTACAGGTTCTGCTGATGGTGAATCGGGCGACGTCACAGGCTGGCACGCCGACGCCCGTCCCGCCACTTCGCGCGCGTGACGTCTCGGTGAGTGGATCGCGCGGAAGGGCTTCCCGTATTCCTGGAGGGGCAGGAGATCAGGGAGAAACGGGAATTGCCTCGAGCAGGGCGAGGAAGACCCGCCGGCCGCTCTGGTGTCCCGTGATGCTCAACGACAGCGTGTTGTCGCGATTCCGTGTCACCGGCTGCGCCTGTATCAGACAGGGCGTGTCGAACTCCGCGTAGCGCTCGAAGGCCAGGCGGAGCGAGGTGGGGTAGAGCCGGGTGGAGCCCGCGACGGCGAAGGCGGCCTGGTGGGTGGCTTCCATGAGCGCCATGCCGGGGACGTGGTCGTTGGGGTGCGCGAAAAGCGTCGTGTTCTCGGTGTGCGACCGCAGGGTCCAGCAGCGGGGGTCCCTGGTGGGGGCGAGCAGCACGTCTCTCGGCTCGGTCCGCAGGACGAGGGAGGGGTGCACCGGTTCCGGTACGGGCAGGACGGGGCGCGCGTCCGCGAATTCGCCCCGCATCCGGCGGTAGGCGCCGGGGGACGTGCAGGCGAGGCTTCCGTCCCCGGTGGCGATGACCCGGCCGCCTCGTACCAGGCGCATGTGGCAGGTCATCCCGGAGAAGCGGGTGCCGCGCCGGCGGATGTCCGAGCAGGTGACGTCGATGTGGACGGGGGAGTCGTCGTCCGCTTCCACGAGTTCCGGTTCGATCGTGTAGTTGAGATCGGACATCAGGAAGTGGTGGCCCAGCGGGACGCCGAACTCGGCGTGGGAGATGAGGATCCCTGCTTGGCGGATGGCCTCCGCGATCAGGGTGGGTGATCGAAAACCGTGCAGCGCGGTATGGAACGGATGGTTTTCAGGCCAACGCAGCGTCACATTGAAGCGGTCGTCACCTGTTCGTTCCCAGTGCGACAGGAACACCTCAGAGGTGTCGGGACGGTGCACGAGCCAGTTGGGTACGGCCGGGGGCCTAGCTTCTGCGACCCCGACCCTCTGTCTTTGGATGTTTTCGCCCGGAAATGACGCGATTAACATGAACTCCCCCTCCAGGCTCAAGGCAGGTTTGAGCCAGTGATGGTATGTCCCGGTCCGCCGCAAGATACGTGCTGGCTGGTATAATTTGCAACGGCTGTTTTCGGTGACATGCTCGTACCTCCGAGGAGGTGCATGATTGGCCGCCAGGATCATGGAAGGAGCGAGGGTGTCCCAGAAGGAGGCTTCCCGGCGAACCCGGCAGCTCATCGTCGAGACTGCGGGCGCCGTGTTTGCGGAGAAGGGCTTCAACGGGGCCACGATCGCGGACGTGTATCAGCGTCTCGGGCTCACCAAGGGCGCCTTCTACTACTACTTCACGGGCAAGGAAGAGCTGGCCCAGGCCGTGCTGGCCGGCCAGATCGACACGATCGGCTTCCCTCTGGTCCCGCGGAGCACCCGGCTCCAGGAGCTGATCGACAAGGGGATGCTCTTCGCCGTCCACATCCGCAGCGACCCGATCCTGCAGGGAAGCCTCAGGCTCTCCCTCGAACGGGGAAGCCATCACGTGGACCGGCTGCGCCCCTACCAGGACTGGATCGCGCACAACCGTTTCGGGCTGGGCCAGGCCAAGGAGTGCGGTGAGCTCTACGCCCACGTCGATCTCGACGCGGTGGCCCACCTGTTCGTCGGCGCCTTCACGGGAGTCCAGGTGCTCTCCGAGGTGCTGACCGACTGGGAGGACCTGGAGATGCGGGTGTCCGTGCTGCTCAAGCACATCATGCCGATCATCGCGCTGCCGACCGTGCTGGCCGAGCTGGACATGGCACCCGGCCGGGCCGACCGGGTCGTGGTCGACCTGGAGAAATACCTGCGCGAGCAGGCGGAGGCCGCGGCCGAGTCCGAGGAGCAGGCCGAGGTCCAGGCCTAGGTCCGGATCCCGTACCCCGGGACCCTCCGGGCCGCACGCTGTTCCCGCCGGGCGTCATGGACGCCCGGCGGAGCCGTGTGCGGCCCGGATTCGACGTTACGGGCCACCACATCAGAACTTCCGATGACTGTTGCCTACCTTCATGCAGGTTTGTTTCCATGGGCTCGGCCCCGAGCCACATACGAGGCTCTTGACCGACCACGGAGAAGCCACATGATCAAGCTCGATGACATCCGCCGGTACGCGGCGGGCGGCGCGACGCGGGATGCCTTGGTCGACGGCCAGGTGCGGCTGACCTGGGGCCAGTTCGCCGAGACCGTGGAGCGGACGGCGGCCGGGCTCACCGAGCACCTGCCCCAGGAGGGTGCGGTCCGGGCGGTCTTCCTCGCCGGGAACAGCTGGCAGCTCACCGTCGCGATGAGCGCCTGCGCCACCCTCGGCGTCTCCTGCACCGGTCTCGATCCGCAGAGCGGCACGGACGATCTGGGCCAGGTGCTCTCCTGGCTGGAGCCGTCCGTGGTCTTCGTGACCTCGGAGCACCGCGCCACCCTCGACCAGCTCGTATGGCCCAGCGGCCCGCAGGCCGTGCACGTCCTCCTGGACGGGGTCACGGCTCCCGGCGCCCCGGCCGCCCCCGGCCGGCACCAGGCCCTCAACTTCGACCTGCTGACCTCGGCCGAACCCCTGCGCACCCTGCCGGCGCCCCGGCCGTACGAGTCCTTCGCGGTCGCCGGGCACACCGGGGGCCCCTCCAGGATCGCCGTGCGCCGTACCCCCTCCGAGGGCCGCCACCTGGTCGACCTCGTCGACGAGTTCGGGCTCAGCCGGGACGACGTGCACCTGGCCTCCGCGCCGCCGACCGAGCCCACGGCGCTGGCGCTGGCCCGCACGATGCTGGGCATCGGCGCCACCGTCGTCCTCGCGGACGGGGCCGGCCCCGAGACCCTGACCTCCCTGCTGGTCACCGAGCGGGTCAGCACCGGCGTCATCACCCCCTCGGCCCTGCACGGAGTGCTCGGACTGCCGGAGACCGCCGAACCCTCGCCGCGCACCCGCCACCTGCGGTTCCTCCTCACCCCAGGCGCCCACTTGGGCCGGTGGACCGTCAACAAGGCCTGGGAGCGGCTCGGCCCGGTGCTGCACACCGCGCTGTCCAGCGCGGAGACCGGACTGACCGCCGTCATGGGCCCCGAGGAGCTGCTCGTCTCGCCGCCGCGCTCGGGCCACACCACGCTCGGCACCACCGTCGCCGTCCTCGGCCAGGACGGGCAGCCGGTGCCCCAGGGGGAGAGCGGACGCCTCGCCTTCGCGGGCCACCAGGTCATGGACGCCTACCTGGACGGCGAGACACAGGCCGCCGAACTGGACCTCGGCTGGGGCACGGAGCGCTTCCTGGTCACCGACGAGTCCGGGTACGTGGACGAGACCGGCCGGCTGCTGGTCACCGGGCGGGTCACCGACGTGCCCGTGGTGGTCCGCGATTCGGCGGTCGACACCGAGCTCTTCCGGCTGGAGTCGGACCTGCTCAACCTGCCCTGCCTGCGCGACACCGCCGTCATGCGGGTCAGCAGCCCGGTGCTGGGCGACGCGATCGTGGTCCCCTTCATCGCCGTGGCGGTCGGCCGCGAGGCCACCGGGTACCAGGCGCTCAGCGCAGCCTGCGCCCGCCGGGTGCCCTCGCTGCCCGCGCACGTCATCGCGGTCGACACCATCCCGTACAGCCCGACGGGCCGGATCCGCACCGGGGACCTGCTCGACGCGGTGCTGCCCATCATCACTCTGAACCTGCAGCTTGAGCAGTCGATGCAACAGGAGATGTCCGCGTGAACCTGCCCTCCTTCGACGACCCGTCCTACGACGAAGTGCTGGTGGAGGACTTCGAGACGGCCTTCTTCGCACTCGAACTCGAACTCCTCGACCTGCCCTGCGTCCAGGACGTCACGGTGATGCGCACCCGGCTGCCCGAGGTGGGCGAGACGCTGGTGGTGGCCTTCGTACCGCTGGCGGAGGAGGACCAGGAGGCCGGCGGGCGCCAGGCCGCGCTGGCCGCCTGCGAACGGCGCATGCCGTGGGTGCTCTCGCACGCGGTGGCCGTGGACGCGATCCCGCGCGCGGCCGACGGGTCGGTGCGCACGGGCGTCCTGATCGACCGTCTGCTGCCGCAGATCGCCAGGGACCTTCTCTCGCCGATGGAGATGTCCGACTAGTCCACTCCGCAGAACCCGCTGACAGCGCGAAGCAGTGACATACCTGTGGCCATGCCCTCTCTGGGGCATGGCCACAGGTATGTCGGCTACCGTACCGAGCGCGTGGACGACTGCTCCCCATACTGCAATTATACGTGCACCGTGGTATGTTTCTACTCTCCGGGGCTTTTGGCCTCGCAGAAGGGAGCCCCTGCCGTGCAGTTCCAGCAGTTACGCTCGTTCCGCGAAGTGGCCGCCGAGATGAGCTTCACTCGTGCCGCCCGAAACCTCCATTACTCGCAACCCAGCGTCACCGCCCACATCAAGAACCTCGAGGACTACATCGGGGCCGAGCTGTTCCATCGCGCCGGCGGCCGCGTCGAGCTCACCGAGGCGGGCATGCGACTGCTGCCGCACGTCGAGAAGATCATCTTGATCGCGGAGACCGCCTGTATCGACGCCGCCTCCGCCGGCCGTTCCCGTCCCGCCGCCTGACCGGCCGCCCGGACGTCCATTCTCTTCTGCATTCGACCCGACCGCGTATCCAAATCTCCTGGATCGAGGTCGGGTCATAGTTTTGCCCGGGTATTCGGAATTCATTGTTCCGCCATATTGGGACGCGTGGCCGCCCATTATTCGCAAGGTCAACCCATTTTCTTCTCCTGGTTGTTGACGTGCCGTCCGGAAACGTGATGGCGACAGGGTTGGCGTGGATGGGCAATTGTTCGTGCGCGACCCCGCAAGAGCGGATGGACGTCCGAACCTACGCTCGGATCAATCGAACTGCGCGCCCGGCAGCGGTCGCTCGTAGCACCCCTGGAGAGGAGAACCGAAATGGGTCAGGTCCCGCTGGTGGATCAGTCGGCCGACGAGGCGCCGAACGACCTCATGACGGGCGACTCCTACCTGGAGAGCCTGCGTGACGGTCGCCAGGTCTTCGTGGACGGCGAGTTCGTGAAGGACGTGACGACGCACCCGGCCTTCGCCAACGCCGCGAGGTCGATCGCGCACCTCTACGACGCGCTCCACCACCCGGACACCAAGGACCTGATGACAACGGTGGACCGGTACACGGGCTACCGCGTCCACCGGTTCTTCACCCCGGCGCACTCGCCCGAGGAACTCCTCAGGGCCCGTGACGCCATCGAGCACTGGGCTCGCCTGGGCTACGGCTTCATGAACCGCACACCCGACTACAACGCGTCGTTCATGGCCGGCCTCGCGGTCACCCACGACTTCTACGAGCCCTTCGGCGACAACGCCCGTGCCTGGTACGAGAAGTACGCCCGCCAGGGCCTCTCGGTCAGTCACGCGATCGTCAGCCCACCGGTCGACCGCGCCAGATCCTCGCACGAGATCCGCGACGTCCACCTGAAGGTCGTCGAGGAGCGCGTGGACGGCATCGTCGTCGAGGGCGCCAGGCTCATGGCCACCGCCTCGGCCCTGACCAACGTCGCCTTCGTCGGCCAGAGCCACGTGTCCGACCTGGACACCGGCACGGCCGACGACATGGCGCTGGCCTTCATGGCCCCGCTGAACACCCCCGGCATGAAGGTCGTCTGCCGCACTTCTTACGAGTCCAAGGCCACCAGCCCGTTCGACAACCCGCTCTCCAGCCGGTTCGACGAGAACGACGCGGTGCTGGTCTTCGACAACGTGTTCATCCCGTGGGAGAGCGTCCTGATCCACCGGGACACCGAGAGGATCCACCAGTGCTTCCCGCACTCCGACCTGCTCTCCCGCGGCTACTTCCAGGGCGCGATCCGCAGGTCGGTCAAGCTCCAGTTCATGGCGGGCATCCTCGACCGGGGCACGCGCATCAACGGCACGGACGGCCTCCGCGACGTCCAGGCCGGCCTCGGCGAGCTGCTCGCCTGGCGCCACCAGACCTGGGCCGTCACCAGCGCCATGGCCCTGGACCCGGAGTCCGGTCCGGCCGGCACGGTCCTGCCGCGCATGGACTACGCGGCCGGCTACCGGGCGCTCGCACCGCTCAGCTGGGAGCGCACGCACCGCTTCTTCGAGGAGCACCTCGCGGGGGCGCTGCTGATGACCCCCTCCAGCGGCAAGGACCTGCAGAACCCCGAGCTGCGTCCGCTGCTCGACCGCTACTACCGCGGCACGGGCGCCACCGCCGAGGAGCGCACGAAGCTCTTCAAGCTGGCCTGGGACGCAATCGGCACCGAGTTCGGCGCCCGCCACGAGCTGTACGACCTCAATTACACCGACCGCCCCGACCAGGTGCGCCTGGACACCCTGAACTGGTCCCGCGACGCCGGTCTGCTCGACACCTACGGCGACCTCGTCCAGAAGGCCATGGACGACTACGACCTCGACGGCTGGATCCGCGGCCGCTGGGCCCAGGAGAACTGACCGTAAAGCCCGCGTACGGACGGGTGCCCGCGGCCCAGGCGCCGAGCGCACCCGTCCGCGCCCAGCAGAGAGGCCCGGCATGAACCACGACCTGCGCGATGTGATGCGCTCCTTCGCCACCGGGGTCTGCATCGTCAGCACGTACACCGAGAAAGACGGCGTACGCACTCACAACGCGATCACCGTCAACTCACTCACCTCCGTCTCACTGGAACCGCCGCTGGTTTCCCTGAGCTTCCGGCACGACTCGGAGTTCTTCGTGGAGCTGATGCGCACCGGCGTCGTCGGGATCTCGATCCTCGGCGCCGAGGGCGAATCCACCGCCCGCGCGTTCGCGCGCCGACGGCCCGAGCGCGACCGGGCGCTGACCGAGGTGACCGGGGTCCCGGGCGAGGCCACCGGGACGCTGCTGTTCGACGCGGCGGCCTGGATGGAGTGCAGCCTCCGCGACCACGTGGTGGCTGGTGACCACGTCATGGTCATCGGCGAAGTCCTCGCCATGGGGGCCCGTGAGGCCCAGACCCCCTTGATCTTCCTTCAGGGCGGATTCCACAGATTCGAACTGGAACAGGTGTGACGTGCGGGCGAAGAAGCCGCCGGGCCACCGGGGCCGTCTCGATGCGTGACCGCAAGAACTCCGCCGCCTGAGCCGGAGTGTCCCACCCCATTGGCCGACCGGCTTCACCCCCGCCGTACCGGGGGTGGGCCGGCGGCTTCCACCGAATCCCCGGAGTAGGCGAGGAGGGCCCCGTGATCACGGACAGCAAGGCCGGCGCACGACGACCCAGCGCCTTCCACGAATTGATAGGTGACTGACACATGTCCCGTGGATTCTCGATCGGTATCGTCGGAGGAGGCGCGGCTGCAGTCTGCTTGATCGACGCGTTGTCCCGAACAGAGAGCGAACCAGGCAGCCTCACGGTCTTCGAACCGTCACCGCACCTGTGGCGCGGCCGCGCCTACCAGGTGGACACCGAGACTCTCAAGGTCAACGCGACACCCGACGACATGTCCGTGCGCGCCGGCGACCTCCAGCACTTCGAGAACTGGCTGGAGACGCGGGACAAGATCGTCGGGGTCCGTACCGGAGTCGACCGGTGGTCCGGAAGCCGCTTCGCGCCCCGCACCGTCTACGGCGAGTACCTGGAGCAGACCGCGTACGCCGCGCTCGGCGAACTGCGCCGCCAGGGCTGGCGCGTCGACCTCGTCGGCGAAGGCGTCACCTCCGCCAGCCGGGCCGCCAACCGGGTGCTGCTGCGCACCAGCAGCGGCCGCGCCCGCGCCTTCGACTACGCCATCCTCTGCGTCGGCGGCGACAGCCCCAAGGACGTCTACGGACTGGCCGGCACCGAGGGCTTCGTCGGGGACCCGTACCCGATCGTCAGCAAGTTGGCGGACGTCGGCGAGAACGACCACGTCGCCGTCATCGGCAGCGGTCTGACCTCCATCGACATCATCCTGTCCCTGGCCGCCCAGGGCCACCAGGGCCGCATCAGCCTGCTGTCCCGCCGCGGAGTCCTGCCCGGTGTGCGGCAGAAGGCGGTCCCCTTCGAGCTGCGCCACTTCACCCCGCACCGGATGGAGGTCTTGGCCACGACCCACCCCGAGGTCACCCTCGAGGACATCGCCACCGTCATGCGGGCCGAGTTCCGCGACATCGGCGCCGACCTCGACGCGACCGTCGAGGAGATCATCCGGGTCGACCTGGAGGACCCGGTCGACCGGCTGCGCCGGCAGATCGAAGAGGTCGACTCCCCCCACATGGGCCTGCGCATCCTGCAGCGCGCCGTCCCCGAGACCGGGCCCGACGTCTGGCCGATGCTGCGCGAACAGGACAAGGTCCAGCTGCTGCGCGCCCACTACCGCACGATCATGAGCCTGTGCTGCCCCATGCCGCCGGGCAGCGCCGGAGTCCTCCTCGAACTCGTCGAGGCGGGCAAGCTCGATATCGTCGCCGGTCTGCAGAACATCACCCCGAACCCCGAGGCGGGATTCGACGTCGTCACCGCCGAGGGTCACAACTTCACGGCCGACCGTGTCATCAGTGCCGTGAACGCCTCCGAGGGGCGCATCCCCACCAGCGCCGCGCCCCTGGTCACCTCGCTCATGCGCAGCCGCGTCGCCAGCCGACACCCCCACGGCGGCCTGCACATCGCCCGGCCGACCAGCCAGCTGACGACCAACGGCAGATCCGACCCGCGCCTGTACGGGCTCGGCAACATCGCCGCGGGCTCGCTCTTCTTCACCTTCGGCATCCCCTCGCTGGTCGACCGCAGCCAGGACATCGTCGGCGCGATCCTGCAGCACGCCGAGACCGTCGCGGCCGCGAGCCGGGAGAACGAGGAAGTCCTGCTCACGGTCTAGTCCCGCGCACGCCGCGGCCGCCGCCCGCACCCGTATCCGTACCGCTACCGGAGAACGATCCGGAGATGAGGACCCCCCGAGCATGAGCGTCACCGAGACCGACCGGCCCGCCTACCTGGCGGACACGCACACCGGCCTGCCGATCCCCGGCGAGCCGGTCTTCACCACCCACGAGGAGACGCGCCGCCACCGCAAGCAGCGGCTCGCCGCAGCCCTGCGGCTCTTCGGCAAGTACGGCTTCGGCGAGGGCATCTCGGGCCACATCTCGGTCCGCGACCCGGAGCACGAGGACCGCTTCTGGGTGAACCCCTTCGGCGTCTCCTTCAACCTGGTCCGCGTCGCCGACCTGATCTGCGTCGACTCCGCCGGCAACGTCGTGGAGGGGAAGCACCGGGTCAACCCGAGTGCCTTCGTCATCCACTCGGCCATCCACGAGATGCAGCCGGGGGCCACGGCGGCCGCCCACGGCCACACCGCGCACTCCCGCGCGCTGGGCGCCCTGGGCCGCCTGCTGGACCCCATCGACCAGGAATCCGCGGCCTTCTACAACCGTCAGGTCCTCTACGAGGAGTACGAGGGCCCCTCGGTCTCCGCCGAACTCGGCCGCGACATCGCGGAGAAGCTCGGCGACAACCGCGCGATCCTGCTGCGCCACCACGGCCTGATAACCGTCGGTGGATCGCTCGACGAGGCCGTGCACTGGTTCTTCACCTACGACAGCTGCGCCCAGGTGCAGCTGCTCGCCCGGGCGGCGGGCACGCCCAAGAGCTTCAGCCACGAGCAGGCCGTGGCCGCGGGGGACGGATTCGGCAACGAGCAGCTGGGCTGGTTCAGCTTCCAGCTGCTCTGGGACGAGATCGTCCGCGAGCAGCCGGACTTCCTGGAAGAGGACTAGCCCGCGCTCGTCCCGCGTCCGACACCACCCCGCGAGAAGTACCCAGGAAGAAGAGGCACGCCATGAACATCCTTCTTTTCGGCGCGAGCGGACACATCGGCAGCGCCATCGCCGGTGAGCTGCTCTCCCGCGGGCACTCCGTCACCGGCGCCACCCGCACCGGTGCGATCGCGGGCAAGAGCCACGAGGGCCTGACCGTCGTCGCCGGCGACGCCACCTGCGCCGACACGGTGGCCGAACTGTCCGCGCGGGGCTACGACGCGGTGGCCTCGGCCGTCGGTCCCAAGCTGGGCTTCGACGACGACCACAAGATCATCGTCGGTGCGGCCAACGCACTCATCGAGGGCCTCGCCCGCAGCGGCGTACGCCGTGTCGTGGTCCTCGGCGGTGCCGGCAGCCTGGAGGTCTCCCCGGGCGTCAAGGTCGTCGACAACCCGAACTTCCCGGCCGTCTGGAAGCAGAACGCGCTCGCGCAGAGCGAGGCCCTGGGTCTCTACCGCCAGGCCGACACCCTGGACTGGACGTTCATCTCCCCGGCCGCCCTGATCGAGCCGGGCGAGCGCACCGGAACCTACCGCGTCGGCGGTGACCAGCTCGTGGTGGACGCCGAAGGACACAGCCGCATCAGCATCGCGGACTACGCGGTCGCCTTCGCGGACGTACTGGAGCGCGGTGACGCCATCCGGTCCCGCATCACCGTCGCCTACTGATTCCGCGTTCCCCGGAGGGGATCCGACCATGGCTCCACCCGCGATACAGAAGGGCGCAGGGCTCGCCCGGTACGTCATCATCCTGGGCGCACTCACCGCTCTCGGCCCGCTGGCCAACGACGCCTACATGCCGGGGCTGCCGCAGATCGCCGAGGACCTGCACACCAGTGCCTCGGCGGCCCAGCTCAGCCTCACGGCCTGCCTGCTCGGCCTCGGCATCGGCCAGCTCGTCGCCGGCCCGCTCAGTGACGCGCTCGGCCGCCGCCGTCCGCTCATCGCCGGTCTCGCGCTCTTCTCCGTCACCGCGCTGCTCTGCGCTTTCGCCCCCAACATCGGGACCCTGGTCGGGCTGCGCGCCCTCCAGGGCCTCGGCGGTGCCACCGGCATCGTCATCGCCTCCGCCGTCGTGCGCGACCGGCACACCGGGCCCGCCGCGGCCCGGTTCTTCGCGATGCTGATGCTCATCACCGGCATCGCGCCGATCCTGGCCCCCGTCCTCGGTGGCCAGCTGATGCTGGTCACCTCGTGGAAGGCCATCTTCATCGCCCTCGCCGTCATCGGCGCCGTGATGCTCTTCGGCGTCGCGGGCGCCCTGCCGGAGACGCACCCCGCCGAACGGCGCGTGCACGGCGGCCTCAGGGCCACCGGCCCGATCTTCCGCCGGCTGCTGAGCGACCCGGTGTTCGTCGGCTACAACCTGGCCTGCGGCTTCGCCTTCGCCGCGATGTTCGCGTACATCTCCGGCTCGACCTTCGTGCTCCAGTCCCTCTACGGGATGTCCCCGCAGGGCTACAGCGTCGTCTTCGCGGTCAACGCCCTCGGCCTGGTCCTCGCCGCGCAGGTCAGCGGCCGCATCGTGCACAGGGCCGGCCCGCGTGCCCTGCTCGCGACCGGTCTGCTCTTCTCCGCGGTCGGCGGCCTCGCGCTGCTGGCCGTCGTCCTCACGGACGCCGGCCCGGCCCCGCTGCTCGTCGCGCTGTTCCTGGTCGTCTCCAGCGTCGGGCTCGTCCTGCCGAACTCCTTCGCGCTGGCCCTGCAGGACCACGGCGACGTGGCCGGCTCGGCCTCGGCGCTGATGGGCCTGTCCCAGCATCTGATCGGTGCGGCCGTGGTCCCGCTTGTCGGCCTCGCCGGCGAGGACAGCGCGGTTCCGATGGGCGTCGTCATCGCCGTCCTCGGCGTCGGCGGTCTGCTCTCCTTCAGCCTCACCAAGGGCCCCCGGGCCGCCGGTGCGGAGACCGGCGCCCGGGCACCCGCGGCCGCCGAGGTGCGCGAGCCGGTCTAGCCCTGGCGAGACAGCATCCAGCAACGGAACGCCTGCCGGGGGCCCACGCCTCTTCCCTTTCCGAACGAAACCGATCGAGGTCCCAGCCACCATGACCCTCGCCACGCACACCACGGCCGTCGACTCCTGGCGGCTGCTGCCCGCCGCGCAGCAGCCGTCCTACCCCGACCCGGTCGCCCTGCGCTCCGCGCTCGACGACCTCGCCTCCTACCCGCCCCTGGTCTTCGCAGGCGAGTGCGACCGACTGCGCGACCGCCTCGCCGACGTCGCCCGGGGCGAGGCCTTCGTCCTCCAGGGCGGGGACTGCGCCGAGGCCTTCGACGCCGTCAGCTCCGACCAGGTCCGCGACAAGGTCCGCACCCTGCTGCAGATGGCCGCCGTCCTCACCTATGCGAGCTCCGTGCCCGTGGTGAAGATCGGCCGGATCGCCGGGCAGTACTCCAAGCCCCGCTCCCAGTCCACCGAGGTCCGCGATGGCGTGGAACTTCCCGTCTACCGCGGCGACTCCGTCAACGGTCTCGCCTTCACCCCCGAGTCCCGCACCCCGGACCCCGAGCGGCTCAAGCGGATGTACCACTCCTCCGCCGCCACCCTGAACCTCGTACGGGCCTTCACCACCGGCGGCTACGCCGATCTGCGCCAGGTCCACGAGTGGAACCGCGACTTCGTCGCCGCCTCCCCGGTCGGAGAGCGTTACGAACGCCTCGCCGGCGACATCGACGACGCCCTCACCTTCCTCGCGGCCTGCGGCGCCGACCCGGCAGCGGTCCACTCCTCGGAGATCTTCGCCAGCCACGAGGCGCTGCTCCTGGACTACGAGGCCGCACTCACCCGCGTCGACGCCCGCACCGGGCAGCTGTACGACGTCTCCGGCCACATGATCTGGATCGGCGAGCGCACCCGTCAACTGGACGGAGCCCACGTCGAGTTCGCCTCCACCGTGCGCAACCCCATCGGCGTCAAGCTCGGCCCCACCACCTCCGCCGACGAGGCCCTTGCGCTCATCGACAAGCTCGACCCGGACCGCGAGCCCGGCCGCCTCACCTTCATCACCCGCATGGGCGCACGCAACGTCCGCGAGATCCTGCCCGAGCTCGTCGCCAAGGTCACCGCCGAGGGCGCGAGCCCCGCGTGGATCTGCGACCCGATGCACGGCAACACGTTCGCGGCGCCCAGCGGCCACAAGACCCGCCACTTCGACGACGTGCTCGACGAGGTCGCGGGCTTCTTCGAGGTCCACCGCGCGCTCGGCACCCACCCCGGCGGCATCCACATCGAGTTGACCGGCGACGACGTCACCGAGTGCGTCGGCGGCGGCGCCGAGGTCCGCCTCACCGACCTCGGGCGGCGCTACGAGTCCGCGTGCGACCCCCGACTGAACCGCAAGCAGTCCCTCGACCTGGCCTTCCAGGTCGCCGAGCTGTACCGGGACCGCACGGCGCAGGGCGAGGCCCGCCGCGAAGCCGTACCCGCCGCCTGATCCGGCGCGACCGATCGACGTACCGTCCTCACCAAAGGGAGAAGACCATGTCCGTGCGTGCCCTGCGCGGTGCCATCCAGCTGGAAGTCGACGAGCGGGTACACCTGCTGGACGGGGTCCGGACGCTGTTCCAGGAGATGCTCGCGGCCAACGGGCTCGACCACGACGACCTGGTCAGCGTGCTCTTCACGGCGACCCCGGATCTGGTCAGCGAGTTCCCGGCGGTGGCTGCCCGCGAACTGGGCGTGAACGACGTGCCGCTGATGTGCGCACAGGAACTGGACATCGCCGGGTCCCTGCCCCGCGTGGTCCGCATCCTCGCGTACGCCGAGACGGAGCTGTCCAAGCCCGAGATCAAGCACATCTACCTGGGCGGCGCGGCCGCCCTGCGCAGAGACCTCTCGGTGGCAGGGGAGCCGAGGTGATCCGCTCCGCCGCGGTGGTGGGGACGGGACTCATCGGAACCTCCATCGCGCTGGCCCTCTCCCGCCGCGGGGTGGCCGTCCACCTGATCGACGAGAACGAGTCGGCCGCCCGCACCGCCGCCTCACTGGGTGCCGGTACGGTCGGCCCCCCGAAGAACACGGTCGACCTGGCCGTCCTGGCCGTTCCGCCGGCCCAGGTCGGCGCGGTGCTCGCGGCCCAGCAGAAGCGCGGCCTCGCCCGCTCGTACACCGACGTCGCCAGCGTCAAGACCGGGCCGGAGATCGGGGTGCTCGCCGCCGGCGCCGACCCCGTGACCTTCATCGGCGGACACCCCATGGCCGGCAGGGAGCGGTCCGGCCCGCTCGCCGCCTGCGCCACGCTCTTCGAGGGCCGCTCCTGGGTCCTGACGCCCACGGCCGACACCGGCCGCGAGGCGTTCAACATGGCGCTCGTGATGGTCTCCCTGTGCGGGGCGGTGCCCGTCGTGATGGACAGCGAGGTGCACGACCGGGCCGTGGCCCGGGTCTCGCACACCCCCCACGTCGTCGCCTCGCTGATGGCCGCGCGCCTCCAGCACCTCCCGGAGGACGCCTGCCGCCTCGCCGGCCAGGGGCTGCGCGACGTGACCCGGATCGCCGGGGGAGACCCCCGGCTGTGGAGCGACATCCTGGAGTCCAACGCCACCGCGGTCGCCGACGTGCTGACCGAACTCGCCGAGGACCTCCAGGTCACCGTGGCCGCCCTGCGGGGCCTCGCCACCGACGACGCTGACGAACGAGCCCAGGGCACCACGTTCCTGGCCGACCTGCTCGGCCGCGGCATCATCGGCCGCGACCGCATCCCGGGCAAGCACGGGCACCCGGTGCCCGCGTGCGCCCCGGTCCGCGTCCTGATCGGGGACCAGCCGGGCGAACTCGCCCGACTCCTCGCGAGCGCCGCCGAACTCGGCGTCAACATCGAGGACATGACCATCGACCACTCACCCGGCGACGAGAGCGGCCTGGTCGAGCTGATGGTCGCCCGCGGGGCCGCCGCCGGCATGGCCCAGGGCCTGATGGGCGCCGGCTGGCGGGTCCAGCGGATGGGGCCGATCGAGGCCCCGCCGGTGGCCGTCGGGGTCTGATCCCGCGTCCGCGCATCCCCGTACGCCGCCTTCCGTCACACCATGCCGTCACACCACGCCGTCCACCACGCCGCACGACAGAGGATCACCCTTGAGTACTTTGCGATGGCTCACCGCGGGCGAATCGCACGGCCCCGCCCTCACCGCCGTCCTCGAAGGCCTGCCCGCCGGAGTGGAGATCTCCACCAAGGCGGTCGCCGACTCCCTCGCCCGTCGCCGCCTCGGCCACGGCCGCGGCGCCCGGATGGCCTTCGAGCGGGACGAGGTGACCTTCCTCGGCGGCGTCCGTCACGGCCTCACCCAGGGCGGACCGGTCTCGGTCCAGGTCGGCAATACCGAATGGCCCAAGTGGGAGACGGTGATGGCCGCCGACGGCGTGGATCCGGAGGTGCTGGCCGGCCGGGCGCGCAACGCCCCGCTCTCCCGCCCCCGCCCCGGCCACGCCGACCTCGCCGGGATGCAGAAGTACGGCTTCGACGACGCCCGGCCGGTGCTGGAGCGGGCCAGCGCCCGCGAGACCGCCGCCCGGGTCGCCGTTGGGGAACTCGCCCGGGCCTTCCTCAAGCAGGCGTACGGGATCACGATCGTCAGCCACGTCGTCTCGCTCGGCGCGGCCGTCGCACCCGAGGGACTGGTGCCGGAGCCGTACGACACCGAGCGCGTGGACGCCGACCCGGTGCGCTGCCTGGACCCGGAGGCCTCCGCCGCGATGGTCGCCGAGGTCGACCGGGCCCACGAGAACGGCGACACCCTCGGCGGGGTCGTCGAGGTGCTCGCGTACGGGCTTCCGCCGGGCCTGGGCAGCTACGTCCACGGCGACCGGCGCATCGACTCCCGTCTCGCGGCCGCCCTCATGGGCATCCAGGCCATCAAGGGCGTCGAGTTCGGCGACGGCTTCGGCCTCGCCAGGGTCCCGGGCTCCCTCGCCCACGACGAGATCGAGCGGGACGGGGAAGGAGCCATCCGCCGCCGTACGGCCCGGTCCGGCGGGGTCGAGGGCGGGATGACCACCGGCGAACCGCTGCGGGTGCGCGCCGCCATGAAGCCCATCGCCACCGTGCCGCGCGCCCTGGCCACCGTCGACGTCGCCACCGGCGAGCCGGCCGTCGCCCACCACCAGCGCTCCGACGTCTGCGCGGTGCCCGCCGCGGCCGTCGTGGCCGAGGCGATGACGGCGCTGGTCCTCGCGCACGCCGCGCTGGAGAAGTTCGGCGGGGACTCCGTCGCCGAGACCGCCCGCAACCACCGGAGTTACCTCGACCACCTGGCCGTCCGGTGAGCGCGCCGACGCCGGCCGTGGTGGAGGGCTCCCGGATCCGGATCGGCGGTGAGCACCCGTACGAGGCCGTCGTGGGCCACGGGCTGACCTGCGAGACCGGTCGCGTCCTGGGCCCCGAGCCGCTGCGGGTGGCCGTGGTGCACTCCCGCACGCTGCTGCCGACCGCCCGCCGGATCGCCCGGGAGCTGACCGGCGAGGGACGCATCGTGGTCTCCCTCGAAGTGCCCGAGGGCGAGGCCGCCAAGGACATGACCGTGGTGGTGGGCCTGTGGCGGGCCCTCGCCGACGCCGGGTTCACCCGCTCCGACGCCGTCGTGGCCGTCGGCGGCGGCGCCACCACCGACCTCGCCGGGTTCGCCGCCGCGGGCTGGCTGCGCGGCGTGCGGCTGGTGCTCGTACCGACCACCCTGCTGGGCATGGTCGACGCCGCCATCGGCGGGAAGACCGCCGTCAACCTGCCCCAGGGCAAGAACCTGGTCGGCGCCTTCCACCCGCCCGCCGGGGTGCTGTGCGACCTGGACCTGCTGGACACCCTGCCGCCCGCCGACTACGCCAGCGGCCTCGCCGAGGTCATCAAGGCCGGCTTCATCGCCGACCCGGAGATCCTGCGCCTGGTCGAGGCGGACCCCGCCGGGGCCGTGCACACCCGGGAGCTCGTGGAGCGCGCGATCCGGGTCAAGGCGGAGGTCGTCACCGAGGACTTCCGGGAGGACGGCCGTCGCGAACACCTCAACTACGGCCACACCCTGGGCCACGCCATCGAGCGGGTCTCCGGCTACCGGGTCCGGCACGGCCACGCGGTGGCCGCCGGCATGGTCTTCGCCGCCGAACTCGCCCGGCTCGACGGCCGGCTGTCCGCCGCCGACGCCGAGCGCCACCGCACCCTGCTCGCCGCCGCCGGCCTGCCCACCACCCACGGCGGAGCCTGGGCCCCGCTGCGCGACGCGATGGGCATCGACAAGAAGACCCGGGGCAACCGGCTGCGGTTCGTGGTGCTCGACGCCATCGCCCGGCCCGCCCTGTTCACCGCCCCCGACGAGGGCCTGCTCGCCGCCGCCTACGAGCGGCTGGGCCGATGAGCAGGCCCGGCGTCCGCTACGCCCTTGCCCGCGCCGTCCGGCGTGCCCGCGCGGTCCGCCACGGCGGATCGGTCCGCCCGGCCGGGCAGGCCGGCGGGGGCGCAGCACCTGAACGCACCGCAGGCCTCGTACGCGTGGGTCTTGTGGCAGGAACCGCATCCGTACCCGAATCCCCCGAACAGGAAGGCCCGAGATGACCGTCGCCACCGCCCCGCAGGCGCCTGCGCCCGCCCTGCTCTGGGGGGACGCCGACCGCCGGGCCGTCGAGGTCGCCCGTGCGCTGACCGTGGACGCGGTCGAGGCGGCCGGCCACGGCCACCCCGGCACCGCCATGAGCCTCGCCCCGGCCGCCTTCCTGCTCTTCCAGCGGCTGCTGCGGCACGACCCCCGGGACCCGCGCTGGGCCGGCCGCGACCGGTTCGTGCTCTCCTGCGGCCACGCCAGCCTGACCCTCTACACGCAGCTCTACCTGTCGGGCTACGGGCTCACCCTCGACGACCTCAAGGGCCTGCGCACCGAGGGCAGTCTGACCCCCGCGCACCCCGAGTACGGGCACACCCCTGGCGTTGAGACCACCACCGGCCCGCTCGGCCAGGGCCTCGCCAACGCGGTGGGCATGGCCATGGCCGCCCGCCGCGAGCGCGGCCTGTTCGACCCGGAGGCGCCCCCGGCACCTCCCCCTTCGACCACACCGTCTGGGCGATCGCCTCCGAGGGCGACCTCGAGGAGGGCGTCGCGCACGAGGCCAGCTCGTTGGCCGGGCACCAGCGCCTGGGCAACCTGGTCGTCCTCTACGACGAGAACCGCATCTCCATCGAGGACGACCGGCAGATCGCCCACTCCGAGGACACCCTCGCCCGCTACCGGGCGTACGGCTGGCACGTGCAGGAAGTCGACTGGACTGCGGGCGGGGAGTATCGGGAGGACGTGGAGGCCCTGCACCGGGCGCTCGTCACTGCCCGCGAGACCACCGACCGGCCCTCCCTCGTATCGCTGCGCACGATCATCGGCTGGCCCGCGCCGAAGAAGCGGAACACCGGCGGCATCCACGGATCCGCCCTCGGCGCCGAGGAGGCCGCCGCCGCGAAGGCGGCGATGGGGCTCGACCCCGCGCTCTCCTTCCAGGTCCCCGCCGAAGTCCTCGCCCACGCCCGCCGGGTCGCCGACCGCGGTGCCGAGGCGCACCGGCAGTGGGACAAGACGCTGGCCGACTGGCGCGCGCTGAACCCCGGGCGCGCCGAGCTGTTCGACCGGCTCTCCGAGCGCCGGCTGCCCGAGGGGTGGGCGGACGCGCTGCCCGTCTTCGAGGCGGGCGGCCAGATCGCGACCCGCAAGGCGTCGGGGGAGGTGCTGAACGCGCTGGCCCCCGTCCTGCCCGAGCTGTGGGGCGGATCGGCGGACCTGGCGGAGTCCAACCTCACCACCATGAAGGGCGAGCCCTCCTTCATCCCCGAGGAGCTGGCGACCGGGGCGTACTCCGGCCACCAGTACGGGAGGACCCTGCACTTCGGGATCCGCGAGCACGCGATGGGGGCCATCCTCAACGGCATTGCCCTGCACGGCGGGACGCGCCCCTACGGCGGCACCTTCCTCGTCTTCTCCGACTACATGCGCCCGGCGGTCCGCCTCGCCGCGATGATGAAGCTGCCCGTCACCTACGTCTGGACCCACGACTCCATCGGGCTCGGCGAGGACGGCCCCACCCACCAGCCCGTCGAGCACCTCTGGTCGCTGCGCGCGATCCCCGGCCTGGACGTGGTCCGGCCCGCCGATGCCAACGAGACGGCCGTCGCCTGGCGGACCATCCTGGAGAACGACGACCGCCCGGCGGGCCTGTGCCTGTCCCGGCAGAACCTGCCCGTGCTGGAACGCAGCCAGGAGAGCGGGCTGTCCCCCGCCGAAGGCGCCGCGCGCGGCGGCTACGTCCTGGCCGAGGCGGAGGGGGGACGCCCCGGGGCCATCCTCATCGCCACCGGCAGCGAGGTGCCCATCGCCCTCGATGCCCGCCGCATCCTCCAGGACGGGGGCCTCCCCACCCGCGTCGTGTCCATGCCCTGCCTGGAGTGGTTCCAGGCGCAGGAGGAGGAGTACCGCGAGGCGGTGCTGCCCGCCGCGGTGGCCGCCCGGGTCTCCGTCGAGGCGGGCTCCAGCCTCGGCTGGTACGCCCTGGTCGGCGCGGCCGGCACCTCGCTGGGCATCGACTCCTTCGGCGCCTCCGCCCCGTACCAGTCCCTGTACGAACTCCACGGGCTGACGGCGCCGAAGGTCGCCGCGGCCGCCCGCGCGAGCGTCGAGCGGGCGCAGCGGAAGGCCGACGCCCGATGAGCGCCGCCACCACCGTGCTGGAGGCCCGGATCCCGGGCTCCAAGAGCATCACCAACCGCGCGCTGCTCCTCGCGGCCGCCGCACCCGGCCGCAGCCGCCTCCGTGCGCCCCTGGTCAGCGACGACACCCTCGCCTTCCGGGCCGCGCTGACGGACCTGGGCACCGGTGTGCGCGACATCGGCGACAGCGGCTACGGGTACGGGGACGGCTCGGGCTACGGAGACGGCTCCGGGGAGGTCTGGGAGGTCACCGGGCGCGGCGCCGGACCGGCCGGCCCCGGCCGGGTCTGGTGCGCCGACGCCGGCACCGCGGCGCGGTTCCTGCCGCCGTTCGCGGCCACCGGGAGCGGGGAGATCGCCTTCGACGGCTCCGACCAGCTGCGGGCGCGCCCGCTGCGGCCGCTTCTGGAGGCGCTCACCGGGCTCGGGGCGAAGGTGCGCGGCACGGGCCTGCCCTTCACCCTCACGGCGCGGGGGCTGGCCGGCGGCCGCATCGAGCTGGACTCCGGGCTGAGCAGCCAGTACCTCTCCGGGCTGCTGATGGCCGCCCCGCTGATGGGCGGACCGCTCACGGTGGACGTGCCGCGGCTGGTCAGTCGCCCGTACGTGGACATGACCCTGGCCCTGATGCGGCACTTCGGCGCGCGCGTGGAGGAGCAGGGCGGCGCGATCACCGTGCACCCCGGCGGGTACGCGCCGGCCGACCTGAAGATCGAACCGGACGCCTCGACCGCCTCGTACTTCTTCGCGGCGGCGGCCGTCACCGGCCGCACCGTACGGGTCCAGGGCCTGGGCACCAGCAGCCTGCAGGGCGACATGGCGTTCGTGGACGTGCTGCGGCGCGCCGGGGCGGAGGTGACGAAGACCGACGACTGGACCGAGGTCACGGGCACGGGCCCGCTGCGCGGCGGTTTCACGGTCGACATGGGCGATATCTCGGACACCTTCATGACGATGGCCGCGATCGTCCCGCTCGCCGACGCTCCCGTCACCATCACGGGCATCGCCCACGCCCGTCTGAAGGAGTCCGACCGCATCGCCGCCGTCGTCGGCAACCTGCGCGCGCTCGGCATCCGCGTCGAGGACGGCCCGGACCGCATCACGGTCCACCCGGGGACCCCCGCCCCGGCGGCGATCGACTGCCATCGCGACCACCGCATCGCGATGTCCTTCTCGGTGCTCGCCCTGCGCTCCGCCGGCATCACCCTGGACGACCCGTCGTGCGTGGCGAAAACCTTCCCGGGCTTCCACGGGGAACTGAGCCGCCTCTTCGGCTGACCCGCACGGACGGCGCCCCGTCACAGGCCGCCACGAAGAAGCAGGTCCTCGCCTCGGGCGGTGGCCTGCTTCTTCGTGCCGGCCGTCCCGTACACGGGCCCCGGGCCCGGCCAGGACCTCGGCGCCCCGGCCGGGAGCGCCTGGCGTACGGGTCGTACGGGTCGTACGGGCCGGAGGGGCCGGAGGGGCCGGAGGGGCCGGAGGGGCCGGAGGGGCCATGAGCTTCCCGGGGTCCGCCCACGGGTGAGCCCCCAGGACCCGGTCGGGTCCTGGGGGCTCGGGGAGGTCGTACGGGAGCCGCGGTCAGTGCTGCGGGGAGCCGGCCGCCCGCTTGCGTGCCGAGGCGCGCAGCGCCGCGACCAGGGTGAGCACCATGGTCAGGGCGGAGATGGCGGTGACCACCCAGAGGCCCTGGTGGAAGCTGCCCAGGGTCTCGCCGCCGCCCTCGGAGGTACCCTCGCCCGCCATCGTGGCGGTCACGATCGCCAGGACGACGGCCGCGCCGACCTGGTATCCCGTCTGAAGCACACCGGCGGCCAGACCCTGCTCCGAGTCGTCCACGCCGGTGGTCGCCTGGACGTTGGCGGCGGGGAAGGAGAAGGGGAAGGCGATGCCGATGAGCACGATGCTGGGCAGGATCACCCAGACGTAGGAGGACGTTTCGTCGATCCGCAGGAAGAGCAGGTACGAGGCGGTGTAGGCGACGAACCCGGCGAAGATCATCCACTGGACACCGAACCGCGAGATCAGCTTGCCGGCCCGGGGCGCGATCGTGGCGATGAGCAGACCGATGGGCAGGAAGGCCAGCGCCATCTGCATCGGTGACCAGTCGCGCAGGGACTGCAGGTAGAGACCGCCGATGAACTGGAAGCTCATGTAGGTGCCGAGGATCGCCGCGGCGACCAGGCTTGCGCCGACCAGCGCGCGGTTGCGCAGCAGGCCGAGGCGCAGCAGGGGCTGGGCCGCCCGGCGTTCGATGGCGACGAAGGCCGCCAGGAGGACCAGGGTGGCGGCGAACATCCCCAGCGTCCGCGCCGAGAGCCAGCCCACGTTGGGGGCCTCGACGATGCTGTAGACGAGGATCAGCATCGCGGCGGTGACGGTGAAGGCACCGGCGACGTCGAACTTGCCCTCGGCGCGGTCGGACTTGACGTCCCGGGGCACCAGGGCCACGGCGCCGATGAAGGTGAGGATCGCCACGGCGACCGGGAGGATGAAGGTCCAGCGCCAGTTGATCTCGGTGAGCGCGCCGCCGACGATGACGCCGGTGGAGTAGCCGACCGCGCCGCAGGCGGTGTAGATGCCGACCGCGCGGTTGCGCTGGGGGCCCGCCGGGAAGCTGGTGATGATGATGGACAGGCTGGCCGGGGCGGTGAAGGCGGCGCCGACACCCATGACGAACCGGGCGATGATCACCACGAGTCCGTCATCGGTGATCCCGCCGACCATCGAGCCGACGGCGAAGATGGCGACACCCCACAGGAACATGCGGCGCCGGCCCAGGAGGTCGGCCATGCGTCCGCTCAGCAGCAGGAAGCCGCCGAATCCGAGGACGTAGGCGCTGACGACCCACTGCACGGCTGCCGTGCTCATGCCCAGGTCGGCCTGGATGGGCGGGACCGCGACGCCGACCATGATGTTGTCGAGGGCGTCCAGGAAGAACGCGGCACAGACACTGACGAGCAGGCCCCACTGGCGGAATCCCCAGCTGTTATCGGTTCCTTCTGTCTTCCTCTCGGGTTCGACTGCTGTCTCGACTGCTGATTCGCTGGATGTAGGCATGCCTGTCCCAATTCACTAGTCACGTGCCGGTCAGAGCGACACGACCCGGGCGACGGCCTGCCGTCCCGGCCGCCCTCGCCGTTCCGGTTATCCCTTGAGTCCGAGGGGGAAGGGCGCCTCAGGCGTCCCCCCGAGGAGGTAGGCGCCCGCCGACTGCACGATCTGGTCCTGGGCGAGGATGTGCTGGCACATCGTGTGCAGATCGCGGAGCCAACGGCCCAGCGGCGAGGCCTGGTAGATCGAACCCGTACCGACGAGGTCGGAGAGGCGGGTGACGATCGAGCGAGCCGTCTTGAAGGCGTTGACGCGGGCCAGCGCCGCGGCGACCTGCTGCTCCGGGGTCGGCTCGGTGCCGGACACCAGCCGCTCCCACAGTTCGTCCAGGGAGCCGTAGACCGCGTAGCGGGCCGCGGACAGCTCCATCTCGGCCTGGCCGAGGGCGATCTGTACCCGGTAACTGTCCTTCCAGGCCAGACCCGTGGCCCTCTCGACCCGGTTGGCCGCCAGCTCGCGTACATGGTCGATGGCCGCACGGGCGACGCCGAGCGGTACGCCGGGCACGTTGCCCAGGAAGGCATCGGGGGCGGCGTAGGGACCCGAGGTGTGCGGGTTCGTGAAGAAGAAGGAGCGCTCCTCCGGCACGAACAGGTCGTTGGCCTGGTAGTCCATGCTGCCGCTGCCGGCCAGACCGACGGTGTGCCACGTGTCGATCTTCTCGAAGTCTTCGTTGCGGGCCACGATCAGCCGCCAGTTCACCGGCGAGCCGTCGGGCCCCGCTTCGGGCTCCCCGTTGCTGTGGACCACACAGCCGCCGACAACCCAGTCGGCGTGCGCGATCCCGCTGCCGAACGGCCAGCGGCCGTTGACGATGTAGCCACCGGGGACCCGCTCGGCGCGCCCGGCCGGGAAGATGAGGCCGGCGGTTATTGCGTCGGGGTTCTCCAGCATTTCCTTGACGACGGGCTCGTCCAGGTAACCGGCGTAGATCCAGGTGTCCATGCCGATCATGCCGCACCAGCCGACCGCCGGGTCGCCGTAGGAGAGCGCCTCGATCACCTCGGTCTGCTGCGCGAATGTGAGTTCCGGCCCGCCCCAGTCCTTCGACAGGCCAGTACGGAAGACGCCCGTCTCGCGGAGCAGCTGGGCGACGTCGTCGGGCAGGCGCCGGTTGAGCTCGATCTCCGCAGACCGTTCACGCAGCAGTGGGGCCACTGCGCGAGCGCGCGCCAGGATGTCCTCCGCCGAGGTGGGCGCCTTCTCGCGCTGCTCGGTGGGCCTGGGAGTCTCCATGATGGTCACGTAAAAGGCCCCCTGTGCCTGTGTAATCGTCCGGTACGGGAGCGAGGCGGTCCGCTCCTCCGGATTCACGGTATGTACCAGGACACCTCGGCTCTTGCCTGAATGCGCATGCGATCTGGCACGTGCGTGCACACTCTCAACCTAACCTCCTAAGCGGCTGTTAGAAGGTTAGGATAGCGGCAGTCGTCCTGTCCCGCGACAGCCGAACGCCGCTGCGCCCTGCCGTGGGGGTCGGCAGGGCGCAGCGGCGTGATGAGGGGTCGGTGGTCGGCGAGGGCGGGGTCCCGTCAGCGGACGACGTCGAAGACGTTCAGCTGCAGGCCGTTGGCGTAGGCCTCGTGCTCGACGAGCTTCAGCTTCTGCGCGTCCTTGTCGGTCGCGCTGAAGAGCCGCTTGCCCGCACCGAGGAGCAGCGGGAAGACGAGCAGGTGGTAGCGGTCGATCAGGCCGGCGTCGGAGAGCGCCCGGTTCAGGGCGGCGCTGCCGTGGACGATGATCGGGCCGCCCTCGGTCTCCTTCAGTGCGGCGACCTCGTCGAGGGTGCGCAGGATCGTGGTCTCGCCCCAGTTCGACACGAGGTCGTCCTCGGTGAGGGTGGTGGAGACGACGTACTTCGGCATGGCCTTGTAGTCGGCGAAGTCCTCCATGTCGGGCCACACCGGGCTGAACGCCTCGTAGCTCGTGCGGCCCAGCAGGATCGCGGAGGCCTCCTTCTGCTCCCGGCCCTTGATCTCGAACGCCTCGGGCAGGAACTCGACGTCCTTGAAGGTCCAGCCGGAGTTCCGGTAGCCGGGCTCGCCGCCGGGGGCCTCCACGACGCCGTCGAGGGAGATGAAGGCGGAGCTGATCAGGGTGCGCATCGTGGGTCCTCGGAATCTTGTGACGGGCTCTTGGCGGGTTCACATGTAAGACCGGGGGGTTCCGGGAAACTCATCGCTCCCGGCCCAACTTTTTTCCGGACCGTGAGCGGACCGGACCAGCCCGGTCTGCCCTGGCCCCCCGGGTCCAGTTGATCAATGTATCTGGGCGGTGGCTGCGGTGATGAAGGCGTTGAGGGCGTCCTCCAGGTCCTGCTCGCGGCGGGCCAGTTCGGCTCGGGTGGATGCCGCGCGCAGGGGGCCGAGGGCGTCGAAGGCCGAGGCGGCCAGCGCGACGAGCGCGGAGTCCGCGGCGAGCAGGCGGACTTGGAACTGGGAGTTCTCCGCGGCGGCGCCCAGCCGGTCGCACTCGGCGAAGGCGTGCCGCGTCTCGGGTCCGTCGGGGGCTTCCTGCAGGCGGAACCAGAGGGTGACGGTGGCCTGCTTGAGCGCGGTGACGGATCCCGCGTAGGCGCTGTAGGTCGTCAGGCGGTCCTGCCGCAGCTGCTGGGAACGGGCGAAGAGCTCCGCCCGTGCGCTCGTACGGCGCTGGACGGCAAAGGTGAGGGCGGACCCCAGCAGGGTCCCCGAGACAGCGATCAAGCTGGTCAGCACAGCCTCCATGCCCGCATCCCACCACAGGGGCCGGCACTCGCACAGGCTGCGGACGAGGGCGGGGCCCGGCGGGCGGTCCGTGTAGCTTTCACTTCCACCTCATTGCAACGCTCCGGGTTGCGGTCGTTGCGTTTAGCTTTAAGCCTTCGCAACGATTTACCGCCTCTGACCTGCTCTTACTCGGTTTCCTCGCAATGAGTTGCTTGCCGGGGTATGGAAAGCAACGTAGCTTTTCCCTCATCGGAAACACCGAGTCGACCGAGTCGCAGGAGAGAAAAATGCCGAACTTCACCGCCCCCACCGCCGCCCCGATCTCCGCCGTCCTGGACATCCCCGCCGGCATCGTCCGCTTCATCGCCGCCGACCGCACCGACACCGTGGTCGAGGTCCGGCCCGCCGACGCCTCGAAGGGCCGCGACGTGAAGGCTGCCGAGCAGACCTCGGTCGAGTACGCCGAGGGCGTCCTGCGGATCGCGGCCCCGGCGAAGAACCAGCTGATGGGCGCCTCCGGTTCCGTCGAGGTGACCGTCCAGCTGCCCGCCGGCTCCCGCGTCGACGCGAAGGCGGCCAGCGCCGAACTCCGCGGCGTCGGACGCCTCGGCGACGTCGTCTTCGAGGGCGCGCAGGCCTCGGTCAAGCTCGACGAAGCTGCGAGCGCCCACCTGACCCTCGAGGCCGGCGACGTCTCGGTCGGCCGTCTGGGCGGCTCCGCCCGGATCAGCACCCAGAAGGGCGACCTGCGCATCGCCGAGGCGCTGCGCGGCACGGTCGAACTGCACACCGAGTACGGCGAGATCTCGGTCGGCGCCGCCCGCGGGGTCAGCGCCACCCTCGACGCCGGCACCTCCCTCGGCCGGATCCACAACGCCCTGCACAACGCGGACGGCGCCGCCGCCGGCCTCGCCATCCGCGCGACCACCGCCTACGGGGACATCAGCGCCCGCAGCCTCTGACATCCATCCGCATCCGCATCCGCACCCGTAAAGGAGCACCCCTCATGACCAGCTGGGCCATCACGGCGAACGGGCTGCGCAAGTCCTACGGCGACAAGACCGTCCTCGACGGCATCGACCTGGCCGTCCCCGAAGGAACGGTCTTCTCCCTGCTCGGCCCGAACGGCGCGGGCAAGACCACCGCCGTGAAGATCCTCTCCACCCTCGTCTCCCCGGATCCCGCCTCCGGCGAGATCCGGGTCGGCGGCCACGACCTGGCCACCGCCCCGCGGGCCGCCCGCGCCGCGATCGGGGTCACCGGGCAGTTCTCGGCTGTGGACGGGCTGATCACGGGTGAGGAGAACATGCTGCTGATGGCGGACCTGCATCACCTGTCGAAGGGTGAGGGGCGGCGGGTGGCGGCCGAGTTGCTGGAGCGGTTCGACCTCACGGAGGCGGCGAAGAAGCCGGCTTCGACGTACTCGGGCGGTATGAAGCGGCGGCTCGACATCGCGATGACGTTGGTGGGTGATCCGCGGATCATCTTCCTCGACGAGCCGACGACCGGGCTGGACCCGCGGTCCCGTCACAACATGTGGCAGATCATCCGCGAGCTCGTCTCGGATGGAGTGACGGTCTTCCTCACCACGCAGTACCTGGAGGAGGCCGACCAGCTCGCCGACCGCATCGCGGTGCTGCACGACGGGAAGATCGCGGCCGAGGGCACCGCCGAGGAGTTGAAGCGGCTGATTCCCGGAGGCCACGTACGGCTGCGGTTCTCGGACCCGGACGTCTACCGGTTCGCGGCCGGTGTGCTGGGTGAAGCCGCCCGGGACGACGAGGCGCTGGCCTTGCAGATTCCCAGTGACGGCAGCCAGCGCGCGCTGCGCTCCGTACTCGACCGGCTGGACTCGGCCGGCATCGAGGCCGACGAGCTGACCGTGCACACCCCCGACCTCGACGACGTGTTCTTCGCCCTCACCGGCACCGACCCGCGTCACGGCCAGTCCACCCTGCCCAGCCAGTCCAAGGAGAACGTCCGATGAGCTCCCTCTCCCTCGCCGTCCGCGACTCGTCCACGATGCTGCGCCGCAACCTCCTGCACGCCCGGCGCTACCCGTCCCTCACGCTGAACCTGCTGCTCACGCCGATCATGCTGCTCCTGCTCTTCGTCTACATCTTCGGCGACGTGATGAGCGCGGGCATCGGCGGCGGCAGCCGCTCCGACTACATCGCCTACCTCGTGCCGGGCCTGCTGCTGATGACCATCGGCAGCACCACGATCGGCACCGCGGTGTCCGTCTCCAACGACATGACCGAGGGCATCATCGCCCGCTTCCGCACGATGGCGATCCACCGCGGGGCCGTGCTCATCGGGCACGTCGTCGGCAGCGTGCTCCAGTCGATCGCGAGCGTCGTCCTCATGGGAGCCGTCGCGGTGGCCATCGGCTTCCGGTCCACGGACGCCACGGCCCTGGAATGGCTGGCGGCCTTCGGGCTCCTCGTCCTCTTCGCCCTGGCGCTCACCTGGATCGCCGTCGGCATGGGCCTCGTCAGCCCGAACGCCGAGGCCGCCAGCAACAACGCGATGCCGCTGATCCTGCTGCCGCTGCTGTCCAGCGCCTTCGTCCCCGTCGAGGGGATGCCGGGCTGGTTCCAGCCCATCGCGGAGTACCAGCCCTTCACCCCCGCCATCGAGACCCTGCGCGGGCTGCTGCTCGGCACCGAGATCGGCCACAACGGATGGATCGCGGTCGCCTGGTGCGTGGGCCTCGCGGTGCTCGGCTACTTCTGGTCGGCCTCGAAGTTCAACGGCGACCCGAAGTAACCGCCGTGACACCGCGGGCCACTCCCCGCACCCCCACTCCGCCCCGAGGCGGCGTACCCCCCGACCACCTGTCGGAGTACGCCGCCTCTTTCGTGTGCGGAGGCCTTGTGGCGCGGCTGCGGCGAGAGTTCCTAGGATGGCGGCCGGGGCGGAGCCGTAGCGCAGAGGTCGTCGCGCGCGGTCTCCAAAATCGCGAGGACGCCGGTTCGAATCCGGTCGGCTCTGTCCTTCCGCCGTATCGGGCGTGACACCCGTGTTCCGGACCGCACGTGGATTCGTGCGCGAACCGGCATGGGCCAGCCCGATTGGACCCCGGCCACAGAAGGTGCGCCCCGACGAGGCCCGTCACCGCGGTCACCGGCGATGACGGATTCGCTCAGCCCCGGCCGGTGTCAGCCACGCTGCTGCTTGCCTCCGCCGCAACCACCGTGATCGTGAGCCGAGGTCGAGGCGGCAGACCCACCTGGGAGCGCTGGAGCGGAGCGACAGGGCGAGCAGCCGCCCGCCGGGGGGCGTAGCCCCGGCCGGCTGCCGGGCCGGGACCCGGCGGACATCAGCCCGAGGCAGCCAGTGGGTGGGCACGGCCTTTCCATGCATGAAGAGCACGCAGCCTCTACGCGTTCTTGACCTGCGGAAACGCCGGGTGCAACCCGATCCTGGGACTGGGAAACCCGTTCCTGGGGTCTAGTAACCCGTTCCTGGGATCGGGTCAACCCGGTCCCAGGAACGGGTTGCTTAGCCATGTGCACATATTTCCTGAGGGCTCGCCTTCGCGGCTCGGTTGATTAGCAATGAGTCAAGGCTGCCCTGTTCGAGGGGAGGGTCGATTAGCTATGCGGTAATGTGCATTCTGCTAACTGCGCTGACTTGGAAGCAGGTCACCTGGCGCGTGGCTGAGGGATGGGGCGGTTCACACATGGCACAGTCGGCGCGGAGCAAGATCCTCGCCCTCGTCGATCCGGACACGGGTGTCGTGGAGGAGGTCCCCCGTGCTCCGTACGCCTTCGACGGACCTCACATCAACGTCGGGATCCGCCGCGGCCGCCAGCTTGCCTCGGCCGACTCGGGCCTGAGTGACCGTGAGTTCCGGGTGCTGGTCTGGTACTGGTTCGCGACGGAGGAACGCCAGGGGCCTGTCCAGATGACCGGTGTAGCGGTTGCGGCCGAACTCGGCATGAGTCCTGACGCTCTCTCCAAGACCATCAAGATCCTCAAGGGTGCTCGTCTGCTGGTCGAGTCCGGGGGGATCGGCCGTACGACGTTCTACCGAACGACCCCGTACCTTGCGTTCATCGGAACGGGCTTCGAACATCGTGAGGCGGTTTCCGACTGGAACCCTCCGGAGATGCGCATCCCGAAGCCGAGCGACCGCCGAGCGAGGAAGACCAAGGGAGACGCGTCATGAAGGTCCACGGCAGCGAGGACGTGCTGTACGTCCTCAAGCGCACGGGGCGCGTCCTGAACCCGAACCAGCGGATCGTCGTCATGCTGTACGCGGCTGCGGACCAGCGGCCGGACGGGTCGGTCTGGATCAAAGCCACCGAACTCGCCGAGACCGCGGGGATGAGCGCCCCGGTCTTCTCCCGGACCCGCAAGGAGCTCGAGGCGCTCGGGTGGCTAGAAGAGGTGGACAGCGTCGGCCCGGTAAAGGTCTTCCGACTGACGCAGACGATAGACGCCGAGCGCGACCAGTCGGCCGTGCGCCTGCGGGTCGTCAACAGCTAAGACCACCAGGCCCGCCCCCTCCGACCGGCCGCCGGCTCGGCGACCCCATCAGATGTCGCGCCCGGACGCCGGGCAGCATCGGTCCCGCCCGTTGGGTCGTCCCGGCTGCTCGGTCGGACCGGTATCCGACTCGTCCTGGAGGGGCTGCGCTCAGTGGTTCCAGTGGGCCGCCGTCTTCAGGAGGCGGTCGTTGGCGTCGGGGGTGCCGATCGTGATGCGGACGCCTTCCTCGGCGAAGGGGCGGACCATCAGGCCGGCTGCTTCGCAGGCGTCTGCGAAGTAGGCGGTGCGGGGGCCCAGGCGGAGCCAGACGAAGTTGGCGTGGCTGTCGGGGACCTCGTAGCCCTCTGCGCGCAGGGCCGCGCTGACGCGGTCGCGTTCCGCGACCAGGTCGGCCACGCGTTCGCGGAGTTCCTCCGTGGCGCGGAGGGAGGCCAGGGCGGCGGCCTGGGCGGGGCCGCTGACGCCTAGGGGGACGGAGCAGGCGCGCAGGGCGGCCGTGACCCGGGGGTGGGCCACCGCGTAGCCGACGCGGAGGGCGGCCAGACCGTAGGCCTTGGAGAAGGTGCGCAGGACGGCGACGTTGGGGCGGTCGCGGTAGAGGTCGATGCCGTCCGGGATGTCTTCGGCGGCGTCCACCACGAACTCGCGGTAGGCCTCGTCTATGACGATCAGGATGTGCGGGGGTATGCGGTTCAGGAAGCGTTCCAGTTCGGCGCGGCGGACGGCCGTGCCGGTCGGGTTGTTCGGGTTGCAGACGAAGATCAGGCGGGTGCGGTCGGTGACCGCGTCGGCCAGTGCGTCCAGGTCGTGGGTCTCGTCGCGCAGCGGGACCTGGACGGAGGTCGCCCCGGCGGCCCAGGCCAGCAGCGGGTACGCCTCGAAGGAGCGCCAGGCGAAGACGACTTCGTCGCCCGGGCCCGCGGCCGCCGCGACCAGGTGCTGGGTGATGCCGACCGAGCCGGTGCCCAGCACCAGGTGGTCGGCGGGTACGCCGAGGCGCCCGGAGAGTTCCGCGATGAGCTCGGCCGCGCTGGGGTCGGGGTACCGGTTGAGGCGGCCCAGCCAGGTCTCGACCGCGGCGATCACCGAGGGGAGCGGCGGGTACGGGTTCTCGTTCGAGGAGAGCTTGTCGACGAACTCGTCGCGGGCCGCGCGGCCCGGCACGTAGGCGGGGAGCGTCGAGACGTCGGCGCGGAGGAGGGGGAGGGGAGAGTCGGGGAGGACCGGATCGGGCATGGCGCAGTCCTTAGGCGGGGGAGGGGAGCCGGGCGGGGAGTACAACACCGTCCGGTCGCGCCGACGGGGGAGGCGGCACGACCGGACGGTGACCGGGGAGACGGGAAGAGGGGGGCGGCGCGGGAGCCGCGGGGGTTCAGCCCCGCGCCGGTGCCGGCGGGTTGTAGGGCGAGGGACCGCCGAACGCCCAGCGCAGCCGGGTCGCCCCGTCGATCTGCACCACACGCTCGATGTCGAACTCGCACATCCGCAGGGCTCCGGGCACGTCGGCCCGGTCCCCCTCGGCCCAGTTGATCCGAGCCTTGCCCGTCAGTTGCAGGGTGTGGCCGGACTCCCAGTCCAGGAAGAGCAGTCCGCAGTTCTCGTTGAGCTGCAGATTGCCCAGGGTCATGTAGAAGGAATTGCCGAAGTAGTCGGGCCATACGAGCCTGCGCGGTCCCGCCACCGTGACGAAACCGGGGTCGCCGCCGCGGTGCGAGGAGTCCGCGCCGTAGCCGTCGGCCCGACTGGCGATGAAGAAGGTGTCCGCCCCGCGGATCCACTTCTCCTGCTCGGGCGTCAGCGCGTCGCCGTCCCGGGTCTCCCGGGGGCCGGAGGCAGGGCCGTCCGCGACCGGGACCCGTACCTGCAGGTACTTGGGGCAGTTGCCCAGCACCTGCTCGGTGCGGATGTGGAGGGAATCGCCTTCGCGCCGCGCCACGCCGTTGATCCGGATCCGGGTCGTCGTGTGCGGTTCGAGGGCGAGCAGCCCGATGTCGGCCGTCTCGGCGAAGGCCTCGGCGAGCGGATCGCCCGGGACGGGCAGGGAGGACAGCGTGATCGTGCGCCGGCTCGTGGGCAGGGCGAAGCCGGGGTCGCCCGTGACCAGCGAGGACCACATGGCGCCCGTGGCGTCGGCGCCGCCCAGGAAGAGCATGCGCTGGCGCATCAGGTACTGGTCGAAGCCGGGCTGGATCACGTCGTCGAACATCGGCGAACCCCAGCCGGGACCGCCTTCGCCGGCCTGCTTCTGGACGGCCTGTTCACCCTCGTGATGGGGGGTCTTGATCACGGGAATCGGGATCCTCCGGTCGGGACGGGCGCCGGTCAGCCGACGACGGTCAGCGGGCGCCGATCAGCAGGGCGGTGTCCACGACACGGTTGGAGAAGCCCCACTCGTTGTCGTACCAGCCGACGATCTTGACCTGGCGGCCGTCGCCGATCACCTTGGTCAGGCCCGAGTCGAAGATGCACGACGCGGGGTCGGTGACGATGTCGCTGGAGACGATCGGCTCGTCGGTGTAGGTGAGGATGCCCGCGAGGGGGCCCTCGGCGGCCTTCGCGAAGATCTCGTTGACCTCCTCGGCCGTCGTCGCGCGGCCGACGCGGACGGTGAGGTCGGTGGCCGAGCCCGTCGGGATCGGCACGCGCAGCGCGTACCCGTCGAGCTTGCCCTTGAGCTGCGGCAGGACCAGGCCGATGGCCTTGGCGGCGCCGGTGGTGGTCGGCACGGTGTTCGTCGCCGCCGAGCGGGCGCGGCGCAGGTCGGTGTGGGGGCCGTCCTGGAGGTTCTGGTCCGCGGTGTAGGCGTGGACCGTGGTCATCAGGCCGTGCTCGATGCCGAGCGCGTCGTCGAGGACCTTGGCCAGCGGGGCCAGGCAGTTGGTCGTGCACGAGGCGTTGGAGACGATGTCGTGCACGGCCGGGTCGTAGAGGTCGTCGTTGATGCCGAAGGCGATCGTCAGGTCCTCGTTCTTCGAGGGCGCGCTGATGATGACCTTGCGGGCACCGGCCTCCAGATGGGCGCGCGCCTTGTGCGCGTCGGTGAAGACGCCGGTGGACTCGATGACCACGTCCACCTCCAGCTCGCCCCAGGGAAGGTTCGCGGGGTCGCGCTCGGCGGTCACGCGTATGGTGCGCCCGTCGATGACGAGGTTGCCCTCGACGGCCTTGACCTCGTGGCCGAGCTTGCCGAGCGTGCTGTCGTACTTGAGCAGGTGGGCCAGCGTCGAGGCGTCGGTGAGGTCATTGACGGCGACCACCTCCAGGCCGGTGCCCCGCTGAAGGGCGGCGCGGAAGAAGCTGCGGCCGATGCGGCCGAATCCGTTGATGCCGACCTTGATCGTCACGTGATACCCCTCGTTCGGAAACTACATCCATGACCGCACGTGAAGCCGCGTTGTCCGGCCAGCACTCGCCATCAACTGTACCGGCTGAAGTCAGGAGCGCCTTATGTAAATGCGCCTGTTCCTGGCCTGTTTGCGCACGAAAGCCGAGGTTGGGCCCGGTACATCGAAACATCTGATCGCGCGTGAGTACGTGCATGCAGGTATGTTTTTATGGGTCTGCCTGTCACGATGACATGACGCTTCCCGGAGCGAGGAGACCGATGGACATGCTGCGCCTTCGCGGGCCGAGCACATTCGTGCCGGACCGCAGTCCACCGCTCGCCCCGCCCGCTGCCCCGCTCGCCGCGGGTACGACGGCACGGGTCATCCGGGCGCACGGCGAGTCCGTGTACGGGACCGCCGTCCGCCGCGAGTTCGGGGACGTCACCATCTCCCTCGTCACCGGGGAGGCCCACGAGGCCGTACGCCCCGGCCGCCACATCCGCCCCGACCCCTCCGAGTCCCTGCGGGTGTTCCGGGTGCTGGCCGGCGAGATCCACGTCCACCAGGACGGCCGCCGGGGCCAGGCGAGCGGCCCGCAGATCATCTGCTGCGACACCAGCCGGCCGTACCGCCTCCTGCTGCCCCGGCCCTTCCGCCTGGTCGAGGTCCAGCTGCCGCACCGGCACCTCGGCATGTCGGCCGGCGACACCGCGAAGCTCACCGCCACCGGCTGGTGCGGGCGGATGGGCGCGGGAGCCCTGCTCTCCCAGCTCCTCGCCGGACTCCACGACCACGGCACCGAGATCCACTCCGCCGTGGACCGGGTCGGCGCCACCGTGGCGGGCCTGACCGCGGCCGTCCTCGCCGACCGGCTGCGCCACGTCGCCGCCGAGGACGAGGTGGCCCGGCACGACCTCATGCTCGGCATCCAGGCGTACATCCGCGCACGGCTTTCCGACCCCGACCTCACCCCGCAGGCGGTCGCCGAGCACCACAACATCTCGCTGCGCTACCTCCAGCGGATCTTCCAGGAGCACGGGACCAGCCCGGCCCGGTGGATCCGCGACGAACGCCTCGCCCGCTGCCGGTCGGAGCTGCGCGACCCGCGGCTCGAACACCTCCCCGTCGGGGTGATCGGCGAACGGTCCGGCCTGTACCAGGCCTCGCACTTCAGCCGGCTCTTCCGCGACCGGTACGGACTCACGCCGCGCGGCTACCGGACCATGCGCGAGTCCGTGCCCACGTAGGGGAGGACCCGCAGACCGGCACCGGGCACCGCGGACCACCGGCGGGCACCGCAGACCACCGGCGGGCACTGACGACCGACCAGCACTGACATCCGAGGAGGATGACGGATTTGACCGGCACGAGCTTCGAATTCCCCGGTGAGTACTACGAGATCATGCGGAAGGACTTCCGCAACCTCGACGCCGAGACGGAGTTCCTCGCGTCCCTGCTCCCCGAGGCGGGCACCGTACTCGACCTGGGCTGCGGCACCGGCTCCAACCTGCGCGCCCTGCGCGGGCGCGGCCACCGCGGCACCGGCGTCGACCAGAGCGCCGCGTTCCTGGAGTACGCGCGCGCCGCCGGCGACGAGGACATCTCCTACGTGGAGGCCCGCGCCGAGGAGTACCGCACCGACGAGCGCTACGACCTCGTGTACAGCCTCTTCATGACCCTGAACTACCTGGAGCGCGACCGGCTCCCGGCCGTCCTGCGGTCCGTCCGCGAGCTGCTGAACCCCGGCGGGCAGGTCGTCCTGGAATTCGGCCACCTGCTGAACTTCGTCGACTCCTTCCAGCCCAACAGCGTCGGCCACCACCGCCGCGACGGGGTCCTCATCACCCGCCTCGCCCGCCAGTTCATCAACGCGCACGCCGCGAACTGGCGCAACGAGGAGACCCTGCTGGTCCGCACCCCGGACGGCACGGTCGCCATGTACGACAACTTCTTCGACCAGGCCGTCCTGACCGGGCCCGAGGTCCGCGAACTGCTGGCGGCTGCGGGGCTGACCATCACGGCCGAGTACGGCGGCTTCCGCAAGGAGCCCGCGCCCTTCCACGGCCGGGGCCCGCTCGTCATCGTGGCCACGGCGACCGACACGACCCCCGCTGACACCGCGTCCGACACCGCTCAGCAAGAGGAGAACCAGGCATGACCGGCACCGGCATTTCGCTGCTCGACGGCGGGCCCGCCCCCGAAACCGGCGTCGCGCACCTCGGCGCCGCCCTCGTCCGCGCCGTCGCCGAGGGCGGGGCCGACGGCCGCGGGGTGACGTACATCCGCGCCGACGGCACGGAGGTCCACCAGAGCTACGCCGAGCTCCTCGACGGCGCCTCGCGCGTCCTGGCCGGCCTGCGCGCCGCCGGCGCCGTGGCCGGAGAGAAGATCATCCTGCAGTCGGCCGACGACGCCGACCTCCTCGCCGGCTTCTGGGGCTGCGTCCTCGGCGGCTTCCTCCCGCTTCCCGTCAGCGCCGACGCCGTCAACGGCCCCGGCCTGCTGGAGCGCGTATGGGCCGGCTACGGCCGCCCCCGCGTCCTGACCGGCACCGGCCAGGAGATCGCGCCCGCCGTCACCGCCGACTCCGCCTGGACCGCCGCGCACCTCGGCGACGTGGCGGGCCTGCGCACCGCCCACGCGGCGGACCTCGCCTGGCACGAGCCGGACGCCGCGGACCCGGCCGTCCTGCTGCTCACCTCCGGCAGCACCGGCGTGCCCAAGGCCGTCAGCCTCACCCACCGCAACATCCTCACGCGCAGCGCGGCCACCTCCCGCGTGAACAAGCTCGACGCGGACACCCGCACCTTCAACTGGATGCCGCTGGACCACATCGGCGGGCTGATCATGTTCCACGCGCGCGACGTCTTCCTCGGCGCCGCCCAGGTCCACGCCAAGATCCAGTGGGTGCTCGAGGACCCGCTGCGCTGGCTCGACGCCGTCTCCGCCCACCGGGCCGACACCACCTGGGCGCCCAACTTCGCCTTCGTGCTCGTCAACGACCAGGCCGGCCGCTTCGAGGGCCGCGGCTGGGACCTGTCCCCGCTGCGCTACATCATGAACGGCGGCGAGGCCGTCCGCTCCGGCGTCGTCCGCCGCTTCCTGGACCTCCTGGCCCCCTACGGGCTGCCCGCGACCGCCATGTTCCCCGGCTGGGGCATGTCCGAGACCACGGCCGGCGTGGCCGACTGCCAGTTCACCGAGGCCGCCGCCGGCGACGACCGGTACGTGCCCGTCGGCCGCCCGCAGCCCGGCACCCGCATCCGGGTCGTCGACGAGCACGGCACCCTCGTGCCGTGGGGCGTCACCGGCCGCCTCCAGGTCACCGGCTCGACCATCACCTCCGGGTACCACGACAACCCCGTGCAGAACCGGCAGTCCTTCACGGAGGACGGCTGGTTCAAGACCGGCGACCTGGCGTACGTGGAGAACGGCATCCTCACCGTCACCGGCCGCACCGACGACGTCATCCAGCTCGGTGAGATCGCCTACCACGGCCACGAGATCGAGGCCGCCGTCGAGGAACTCGACTTCATCGAGCCCTCGTACACCGTCGCCTCCCTCGTCACCGCTGAGCCCGGCGGACCCGAGGAGCTGGCGGTCTTCTTCAGCCCGCGCGCCGGCACCCTCACCATCACCGGGGAACAGGGCGAGCGGATCCGCGAGCGGGTCCGCGAGCGGCTGGGCGTCGACGTACCGCACCTGCTGCCCGTGGACCGCTCCGAGATCCCCAAGACCGGCATCGGCAAGCTCCGCCGCGCCCAGCTCCGCAAGAGCTTCGAGGACGGCCTGGCCTCCGCCGTCCCGGCCGGCACCGCGGCCTGACCGTACGGGTGGTGCGGCTCGGGCGGGCCGCCCCAGGGCCTGTCGCACCACCCGTACGCCTCCATCCCCTACGCACGAGGAGCGCCCATGGCGCAGCAGGAGCGAGCCGAGCGGACGCGCCGGGCTCTGATCAACGGCGCCGCCAAGGCCATTGACCTCTACGGCTACGAAGGGGCCTCGCTCGCGGTGATCTGTACCGCCGCGGGCGTCACCAAGGGCGCCCTCATGTACCACTTCCCCGCCAAGGACGACCTGATCAGGGCGGTGCGCACCGAAGCCCGGCACGTGGTCGTCGACGCGCTCGGCGCGGTGCCGCACCGCGGGATCCGGCCCCTGCAGACCGCCGTCGACATGACCCACGCCGTCGCCGGGCGGCTCGGGCACGACCCCGTCGTACGGGCGGGCGCCCGGCTCACCCGGGAGTTCGTGCACTACCCCGACGGCAGCGTCTCCTGGACCGACGCCGTACGCGAAGAACTGGCCGACGCGCTGGCGGGCGCGGCCGACCCGTGGGGGACGGCGGCGCAGCTCGTGTACTCCCTGATCGGGATGGACGTGTGCCTGCGCGGCGAGGAGCACAGGCCGGGCCGGTCCTGCGGGCCGCTGCGCGGGCACCTGACCCGGCTGTGGCAGCTGCTCCTGCCCGGGATCCTCGCGGCGCCGCAGGCGGTGGAGCTGTACCGGGCGGAGGGGTCCTCGCCGTACTGTGCGTTCGCGGCCGTGCCTACGGGGCTGCGGGGGTGAGCATGGACCGCGTCGCAGGAGCCGCCCTGGGGGCGATCGCGCCCGATCCGCGTCCGCTGACCGGGGAACCGCTCAGCCTGGACCTCCTCAACACCCTCTGGCACGACCGGTACGGGCGCTACGACCTGCTGGACTCCACCGCGGGCCTCGCCTGCTGGCTGTCCGGGTCCCGGGTCGCCGCCGCGTACGCCGGCGGCGAGCTGCGCGCCGACCGGACCACCCTGGCCGCTGCCCGGGCGGCCCGCTCCGCGGTGGCCGGCGTGGCCGGGCGCGTAGATGCGGGGCCGGGGGCGTTCGACGCCTTCAACCGGCTGCTCGACGCGGGGCGGATCCGGCGGCTGCTCACGGCCGCGGGGCCGGTGGAGCGGCTGGAGGCGGCGGATCCGGGGCGGCTGCTCGGGTATCTCGTGGCGGCGGATTACCTGCGGTTGCTCAGCACCGCGGGGGATCGGCTTCGCAGTTGTGCGAATCCGACGTGCGGGCTGCGGTTCCACGATGTCAGCCGGAACGGCACGCGTCGGTGGTGCACGAGCACGGGCTGCGGGAACCGGGCGAAGGCGGCCCGCCACTACGCCCGGCGCACGGCCTCCGCCCCCTGACCCCGGGACGGGTGTCCCGTCCCGCCCCGCCGGTGGGTGCGCTGCTGCGCCCTTTCCCGCTGCGCGGGGCGGAGTTCCCCTACCCACCCTTCGCCCGTTCCCCGGGCTCTGCCCGGACCCCGGTCCTCAAACGCCGGACGGGCTGAAAGAACCCTGGGGCTCCGCCCCAGACCCCGGTCCTCAAGCGCCGGACGGCTGGATGGGGGTGGGCTGCGCCCGGACCCCCTGGGGCTCCGCCCCGGACCCCGCGCCTCAAACGCCGGCGGGGCTGGATTTGGCCGCCCTCGGCGTGCACCTGCGCGCAGCGCACCCGGCCGGGCGCACTGGATGGCCCGCAGGGCCATTCCAGCCCCTCCGGCACCCTCAGCCGCAAACTCAGCCCCTCCGGCGTTTGAGGAGCGGGGGTCCGGGGGCTGGCCCCCGGGAACGGCGCCGCGCGTGGCAACGGGTCCGGGGCGGAGCCCCGGGGAACGGGCGAAGGGCGGGTAGGGGACAGCCCCGCGCAGCGGTGGTGTCGGCTGGCGCCATTGTGGCGCAGGGTGGCGTCACCGCTCTGAACTGGGAGTTTGTTGGTCGAGGTGCCATCCGGCGAAGGCGTGGTGCCAGATTGGCTCGACATGGCGCCATGTCTGTGCCATGCTGTGGGACATGGACCTCACGCCCTACGTCACCACCCTCCGCCAAGAGCTCGCCATCGCCGCAGAGGCCGGCGGCGACGAAGCCCGCAAGCTGGCCGAGAGGCTCACCGCTCCGCTGGAGTCGGCGACCCGGCTGACCCTCCTCAACGTGCTCTCCGCCGCGATGGACGAGGTCACCCGCGACCTCGCCCCCGGCTCGGTCGACGTACGGCTGCGGGGGCTCGACCCCGAGTTCGTCGTGACGCCGCCCTCGACCGAGGGCCCCGCCCCCGTGGCGGAGCCGGCCGGTCCGGTGTACGCCGAGCCGCAGGCACCCGCCGACGGCGACGAGGGCGGCACCGCCCGCGTCAACCTGCGGCTGCCGGCCCACCTCAAGGCCCGCGCCGAGGAGGCCGCGAGCCGCGAGGGGCTGTCGGTCAACGCTTGGCTGGTGCGCGCCGTGTCGGCCGCGGTCGACGGCGGCACGCGGCCCCGTACGGCGGAGAAGTCCCAGAGCGTGGGGCAGAGCTTCACCGGATGGGTGAGCTAGGGCGCTCCCCGGTCCGGCCCCGACTTGATCGAACGCACCGCATCCACACCACGTCCCACCAGCGGGGACGCCCGGAAGACCCAAGAGGACGGGACAGCCATGCCTACTTTCGACACCTCCGAAGCGATCTCGGTCACCGCACACGTGGAGGCCGGCTCCATCCAGTTCACCGCGAACGACCGCCTCGACACCGTCGTCGCCGTACAGCCCCGGGACCCGAAGCGGGACAAGGACGTACGGGCTGCCGAGCAGACCGAGGTCACCTTCGCGAGCGGCGCGCTGAGCGTCCGGACGCCCAAGTCCAACCCGTTCGGCAAGCCCGGCATCGT
Source organism: Streptomyces sp. TBY4 (assembly GCF_024213195.1). Lineage (GTDB taxonomy): Bacteria > Actinomycetota > Actinomycetes > Streptomycetales > Streptomycetaceae > Streptomyces. Next base: position 70,099 of record NZ_JANAVF010000024.1, read on the forward strand.
CGACGTGGTCGTCGAACTGCCCACGGGCTCGCGGGTCGACACGACCGGCTCCTGGACCCAGGTGGTCGGCGAGGGCCGGCTCGGCGAGGTCCGGGTGAAGACCTCGTCCGGCGACGTCCGCCTCGACACGACCGGCCCGCTGAAGCTGATCGCCTCGCACGGCTCGATCACCGTGGACCGGGCCGAGGGCGCGACCGAGATCACCACCAGCTCCGGCAGCCTGCGCCTCGGCTTCGTCGACGGCTCCGCCGTCCTGAAGAACTCGCACGGCACCACGACCGTCGGCGCCGCGACCGGCGAGCTGCGGGTGAGCGGTGCCAACGGTGACATCGACATCCGGCGCGCCGAGGACTCGGTCACCGCCAAGACCGCCCACGGCACCCTGCGGGTCGGCGAAGTCGTCCGTGGAGTGGTTGAGTTGGAGACCGCTTACGGGGCCATCGAGGTCGGAGTCCGTGAGGGTACGGCCGCCTGGCTCGATGTCAGCTCGGGCTCCGGCCAGGTGCGCAACACGCTCACCGCGTCCGGGAGCCCCGACGCGGCCGCCGACACCGTCAAGGTCCGCGCCCGCACGAAGTACGGCAACATCGACATCCGCCGCGCGAGCGCCGGCGCCGGCGCCGGCACCGGGGTCTGACCTCCCCTCCCCTCCTTCTCCGCTCCCCCCCCGTTACTTCAGCCTTCGAATGGAGGGCCTCATGCCTTCTTCTGTCATGCCCACATCACGTCGGGGAGACGGTCACCCCGCTCCGGCCGCCGTCTCCACCGTCGGGCTGCGCAAGTCCTACGGCGACAAGACCGTCCTCGACGGCATCGATCTGAGCATCCCGGCCGGGTCCGTGTTCGCCCTGCTGGGGCCGAACGGCGCGGGCAAGACCACCGTCGTGAAGATCCTCTCCACGCTCATCAGCGCCGACGGCGGACAGGCCCAGGTCGCGGGCCACGACATCGCCGCCGCGCCGAACGGGGTGCGTGCCGCGATCGGGGTCACCGGGCAGTTCTCGGCCGTGGACGGGCTGATCACGGGGGAGGAGAACATGCTGCTGATGGCGGACCTGCATCACCTGTCGAAGGGTGAGGGGCGGCGGGTGGCGGCCGAGTTGCTGGAGCGGTTCGACCTCACGGAGGCGGCGAAGAAGCCGGCTTCGACGTACTCGGGTGGGATGAAGCGGCGGCTAGACATCGCGATGACGTTGGTGGGTGATCCGAGGATCATCTTCCTCGACGAGCCGACCACCGGTCTGGACCCGCGGTCCCGTCACAACATGTGGCAGATCATCCGTGAGCTCGTCAGCGGTGGGGTGACGGTCTTCCTGACCACGCAGTACCTGGAGGAGGCCGACGAGCTGGCCGACCGGATCGCGGTGCTGAACGGCGGCAGGATCGCCGCCGAGGGTACGGCGGAGGAGTTGAAGCGGCTGATCCCCGGAGGCCACGTACGGCTGCGGTTCTCGGACCCGGACGCCTATCGGTTCGCCGCCGGTGTGCTGGGTGAAGCCGCCCGGGACGACGAGGCGCTGGCCTTGCAGATTCCCAGTGACGGCAGCCAGCGCGCGCTGCGCTTCGTACTCGACCGGCTGGACTCGGCCGGCATCGAGGCCGACGAGCTGACCGTGCACACCCCCGACCTCGACGACGTGTTCTTCGCCCTGACCGCGTCCACCCACCAGACCAAGGAAGACGTCCGATGAGCTCCCTCTCCTTCGCCGTCCGCGACTCGTCCACGATGCTGCGGCGCAACCTCCTGCACGCCCGCCGCTACCCGTCGATGACGCTGAACCTGCTGCTCACGCCGGTCATGCTGCTCCTGCTCTTCGTCTACATCTTCGGCGACGTGATGAGCGCGGGCATCGGCGGCGGCGGCCGCTCCGACTACATCGCCTACCTCGTTCCCGGCATCCTGATGCTCACCATCGGCGGCACCACGATCGGCAGCGCGGTGTCCGTGGCGATGGACATGACCGAGGGCATCATCGCCCGCTTCCGCACGATGCCGATCCATCGCGGGTCCGTCCTCATCGGGCACGTCGTCGGAAGCGTCATCCAGTGCGTGATGAGCGTGGTCCTGGTCGGGGCCGTCGCGGTGGCCATCGGCTTCCGGGCCACCGACGCCACCGCCGTGGAATGGCTGCTGGCGCTGGGCCTGCTGGCACTCGTCTCCCTGGCGCTCACCTGGATCGCCGTCGGGATGGGGCTGACCAGCCCGAACGCCGAGGCGGCCAGCAACAACGCCATGCCGCTGATGGTCCTGCCGCTGCTCTCCAGCGCCTTCGTGCCGGTGGACGCGATGCCGGGCTGGTTCCAGCCGATCGCCGAGTACCAGCCCTTCACCCCCGCCATCGAGACCCTGCGCGGGCTGCTGCTCGGCACCGAGATCGGCAACAACGGGTGGATCGCCGTGGCCTGGTGCCTGGCGCTGGCCCTGCTCGGCTACTTCTGGTCCAAGTCCCTGTTCCAGCGCGACCCGAAGTAGGCAGTGAGAGCAGATGGAGCGAGAGCAGGCGCAGCGAGAGCAGGCAGCGAGGGCTTGACCGGTGCGGCTAATGCCATTAGCTTACGAGCGACAGGCATTAGCCGCAGCGTCATTTACGGGGGACGGGTCATGACGGAGTTTCTGAGCACCGGCGGCGGACGGCTCGCGTACGAGGTCACGGGCGAGGGCCCGCTGATCGTGCTCGCCCACGGCATGGGCGACAACCGCGGGGCCTACCGGGAGACCGCGGCCCTGCTCGCCGCCGCCGGGTACCGCGTCGCCTCCACCGACCTGCGCGGACACGGGGAATCGAGCACCGGCTGGAGCTCGTACACCCGCACCGACGTCGCGGGCGACCTGCTCGCCCTGATCCGGCACCTCGGCGGACCGGCCGTCATCGTCGGCCACTCCTTCGCCGGCGGCTCCGCCACCATCGCGGCGGCCCAGGAGCCCGGGCTCGTCGAGGCGATCGTCGAGATCAGCCCGTTCACCAGGGCGCAGAAGATCGAGTTCGGCGCCCTCGGCTCCAACGCCCGCTACCGCAAGGGCATGCTCCTGCTGCTCGGCACCGGCGTCCTGCGCAGCGCCGGGCTCTGGAAGCGCTACCTCGACCACGCCTACCCGGGCACCCGCCCGGCCGGTCACGCCGCCCACCTCGCCGCGCTCGACGCCGACCTGGGCCGCCCGGGCCGGATGGCGGTCGTCGCCAAGATGGGGATGTCCGCCCCCACCGACGCGGGCGCCCGCCTCGGCGACGTCCGGTGCCCCGCGCTGATCGTCGAGGGCACCCTCGACCCCGACTGGGCCGACCCGGCCGCCGAGGGCGCGGCCGTCGTCGCCGCACTGCCCGAGGGGCGCGGGCGCCTCGTCGCGATCGAGGGCGCGGGCCACTACGCCCACGCGCAGTTCCCCGCCGAGACCGCCGCGGCCATCCTGTCCTTCCTGAAGGAGACCGCGCGTGCCTAGGGCCTCGCTCTCGGCCGAGGCCGTGGTCGACGTGGCACTGCGCCTGGTCGACGAGGAGGGGCCGACGGGCCTGACCCTGTCCGCGGTGGCGGGCCGGGCGGGCGTGGCGACACCCTCCCTCTACAAGCACGTGCGCAGCCTCGCCGAGCTCCGCGACCTCCTGTCGGCCCGGATCATGAACGAGATGGCGGACGAGATCGGCGTGGCCGTCATCGGCCGCTCCGCCGACGAGGCGATCCGCGCGTTCATGACGGCCTGGCGCACCTACGCCCTGCGCCGGCCCCACCGGTACGCGGCCCTGCTGCACAGTCCCGAACCGCGGACGGCCGAAGCCGGGGAGCGTCTGATCACCATCCTCTTCGCCACCCTGCGCGCCTACGGCCTGGAGGAGTCCGCGGCCGTCCACGCGGCCCGCTGCCTGCGCGCCACCGCCCACGGCTTCGCCTCCCTGGAGACCGGCGGCGGCTTCGCCCTGCCCGAGGCCCTGGACGAGAGTTATGCCCTGCTGACGCACATGGTCGTCGCAGGTCTGCGCACCTCCTGAGGCGAGACACTGGTGCCCCCATATCAACGGAGTGTTAAATAGAGGTTGTTCGTTTTGTTTCCCGATGGAAGTTAGGCACATGGCTGAGCGCAAGAGAGAGCGCGTCCCGCAGAACCGTGCGATCCAGACCAAAGCGACCATTCTGCGCGCTGCGGCCGAGGTCTTCGACGAGTTCGGGTTCAGCGGCGCCAGCATCAGCAAGATCATGAAGCGGGCCGACGTCACCCAGGGCGGGATGTACTTCCACTTCGCCTCGAAGGAGGAGCTCGCCTACGCCGTCATGGTCGGCCAGGGCGAGGGCCTCGAATTCCCGGCCGGCGAGGACGGCCTGCAGCGCCTGGTGGACATCACGCTCTACCTCGCGGACCAGCTCCGGCACAATCCGGTGCTCCGGGCCGGCGTGCGGCTGGCCGTGGAGCAGGGGGAGTTCGGCCTGCGCGACGACGTCGCCTACCAGGCCTGGGTCCTCGAATTCCGCCAGCAGCTGCGCTTCGCCCGCGCCAAGGGCGAGCTCCAGCCCGACGTGGACGACCACGAGCTGGCCTGGATCCTGGTCAGCTCCTTCACCGGGGCGCAGCTCTTCTCCCAGATGTCGACCGGCCGGGCCGACCTCCCGCAGCGGATCGCCTCGCTCTGGCGCTACCTCCTGCCGGCCGTGGCCACCGAGGAGGCCCGCGGCGCGCTCCGGTTCACGCTGCCGGAGGCGAAAGCGGAGGCCGCGGCGGAGCCCGGCGCGAAGGCGGAGGGCTAGCGGGGCGGCGGCCGTCCCCGCCGCCGCTCCGCCGCAGGCGCGCACGGGCGCCGAAAAACCGAACGACCCCTTTTGCCCCGGACCCCCACCCGCCCCCACCGCTCAGGCCGAAGGCGGCTGCACTCATCTCACGGCCCTGGGGCCCTGGGCCTCGACGGCCACGTCCTGCCAGTCGGACCAGACCTTGAGGCGGTCGGCGTAGGCCGCCGGGAGCAGCTCGTTGCCCTGGGTGCCGAAGAAGACGCGCAGCGGCGGGTTGTCGGAGTCGACGACCTTCAGCAGCGCGGCGGCGGCGGCGCCCGGGTCGCCGAAGTCGAGGGTCTGCATGAACGCGCCCAGGGCGTCGCGGACCCCGTCGTACACGGCGATCGGGTCGACGCCGACGGCGGAGGAGCCGCCCCAGTCGGTCGCGTACGCGCCGGGCTCGACGAGGGTGACCTTGATGCCGAGGCCGGAGACCTCCTGGGCCAGGGACTCGCTCAGGCCTTCCAGCGCCCACTTCGAGGCGTGGTAGCCGCCGACGAGCGGCCACGCGACGACGCCGCCGGTGGAGGAGATCTGGACGATGTGGCCGCTGCCCTGGGCGCGCAGGAAGGGCAGGGCGGCCTGGGTGACCCAGAGGGCACCGAACAGGTTGGTCTCGAGCTGGTCGCGCAGGGCCTTCTCGGTCAGCTCCTCGACGGCGCCGAACAGGCCGTAGCCGGCGTTGTTCACGATGACGTCGAGACGGCCGAAGTGCGCGTGGGCCTGCTGGACGGCGGCGAACACCGCGTCCTTGTCGGTCACGTCCAGCTTCAGCGCGAGGACGGAGTCCCCGTACGCGGCCACCAGGTCGGCGAGGGCGGCGGTGTCGCGGGCCGTCGCGGCGACCTTGTCACCGCGCTTCAGGGCGGCCTCGACGTACTTGCGGCCGAAGCCGCGGGAGGAACCGGTGACGAACCAGATCTTGCTCATGATGTGCTCCAAACGGAGGGGGGTGCTGCTTCGTTTTTGACTCTAGGGAGTTGAGAAGAGACTCTCCATGGCAGAAACGATCCAGGACTTGCCGATTCGTCTCGGCCGTGCGTCAGAAAGGTGCTGTGGTGGATAGGCTGCACGGTATGGACGCACTCGCCGACGTACTGGCCACCACCGGATTCAGCGGGGTACTGGTCGCCCAGCTCCGCTCACGCGGCCCCGGCTGGGGCTGCGCGCTGGAGCAGCAGAACACCGCCGGCTTCCACCTGGTGGCTGAAGGGGCCTGCTGGCTGCGCGTCGAGGGGCGGCCGCCCCTGCAGCTGGTCCCCGGGGACGTGGTCCTGCTGCCGCGCGGTGAACCGCACAGCCTGGTGGGCGCCCCGGAGGCGGCCGCCGTGCCGTACGCCGAGCTGGAGGCGGCGCACCCCCCGGGCCGCGAGGGCGTCGTCGACCTCGGGGGCCTGGGGCCCGTCGTGCGCGTGGTCTGCGGCAAGTTCAGCTACGAGGGCGATGCCACCCGGCACCCCGTCCTGTCCGCGCTGCCGGCCGTGATCCACGTTCCCGGGATGAGCGCGGACGCGGAACTGCAGGGCATCATCCGGCTCCTGATCGCCGAGACCACCCGGACGCGGCCCGGAGCCCGGGTCGTGGCTGCCCGTCTGACCGACGTCCTGTTCGTCCAGGTGATCCGTGCCTGGCTCGAGCTCACCGAGGCCGATGCCGAGACCGGCGCCGGATCGCGGCAGCGGTCCTGGCTCACCGCGCTGCACGACCCGCGGATCGGCGCCGCGCTGTCGCTGGTCCACGAGACGCCGGAGGCCCCGTGGACGGTGGAGAGCCTGGCGCGCGAGGTGGCGATGTCCCGCCCGGCGTTCGCGCGGCAGTTCAGGGAACTGGTCGGCGCCGCCCCGCTCGCGTACGTGTCCCGGCTGCGCGTCGACCGGGCCGCGCGGCTGCTGCGCGAGACGGACGATCCGGTCGGCGACATCGGCGAAGCCGTCGGCTACGCCTCCGAGTTCACCTTCTCCCGCGCCTTCTCCCGGGAACTGGGCATCGCCCCCGGCCGCTACCGGCGGGCCGCCCGGGCGCGGCCCGCCGCCTGAGCCGCCGCGCACGACCGACACCTTCACCCTGCGCAGGCTCCAAGCGGAGCCGCCCCCGAGCCGCCGCCCCCGGTGTGCCGCCTCGCAGCATGCTGCGAGGCGGAATGCCGGAAGCTGCAGCCGGAACCGGGCCGGCGGGACGAGCCCCGCTGTCAGAGTGGAACGGCCATCCCCGCTTCCGAAGGAGCCACCACCATGGCCCAGACCCAGAAGAACCCGCTCGCCGTCACGACCGGTGTGCTGATCGCCCTCCTGGCCTCGTCCACCGTGCTGTTCGACGGCACGGCGCGGTACGTGGTCATGGGTGTGCTCGCCGTCGGCGTGCTCTCCTGCGCCCGCGCGCTCCAGCGGTCCCGCGCGTAACCGTGGCCGTCTTAGCCGCCTTAGCGGTATTGGCCGTCTCAGGGCCCGTTCCGACCGGAGTCCGCGCAGGGGGAGCACCTCCGGCGCGGACTCCGTGCTTACCGGGCGGCCGCCGCGGCCGCCCCCCTCAGATCCAGCCGCGCTCCCGCGCGAGCAGCGCCGCGTGGAACCGGTTCGACGCGTCGAGCCGGTGCATCAGCGTCGCCACGTACTTGCGGTACGTCCGCACCGAGATCCCCACGTCCCGCGCCCCGTTCTCGTCCTTGTCGGCCGTGCACAGCGACTCCAGGATCCGGCGCTCCAGTTCCGTCGGGCGCTCGCCCTCTGCCGCCGGCCCCTCCTCGTCCGCCGCGGCCGGTATCTCCTGCGCCTGTCCCCACATCCGGTCGAAGAGGGACACCAGGGTGGTCACCAGGCCCGGTTCACGGGTCAGCAGGGCGCCCCGCTTGCTGTCGGAGGGGTCGATCGGGGTCAGCGCCGCCGCCCGGTCGAAGATGAGGATGCGTTCCAGGTCGAGCCGGGACACCCGTACCTCCGCCCCCTTGCCGGCCATCTCCCGCAGGTACGCCATCGTGCCCGGATCGTCCAGCGCCGCCGCCCCGAACAGGCTGCGCATCCGGATCCCGCGCCGCAGGATGCGGGCGTCGGCGGGTCTGGAGGTCTCGATGATCTCGGGCCGCATCACCCCCGAGGGCCAGGTGGTCATCGACTCCGAGCGGGTGAAGAAGGTCAGCTCGTCGATGGCGGCCCGCACCTGTTCGATGCCCATCAGCCGTTCCATGGAAGGCCGGTCGGCCCCCGCGATCGCGTCCGAGGTCGTGGCCGCGTCCCGTTCCGCGAGCAGCGAGGCCACGATCGCGTCGGCCGCGGCCTTGGTCTCCAGCTCCTGCCGGATCCGGGAGATCCGGGCGTCGATCAGGTGCTGCACCGCCTTGGCGGGACTGACCGGGCGCAGCAGCCCCTCGGTCATCGCGGCGAGCCCGAGTGCGGTGGCCCGCTGCCGCAGGACGCGTACCGCTTCCTCGTCCAGATCGGCGTGCCGCACGAGCTGTTCGGGATCTGCGCCGCCGCTCCTGAGCAGGACGCGGTAGAAGCGTTCGTCCTCCGGATCGATATCGAGAAACGCCAGATCCGCATCCCCCATGGATTCCCCCAACGCCGTGGCCGGTCATTACCCGGCCTAGATCTACCGGTTACCCCGGGTCAAGGCTACGGCAATGATCCATTCCGCTTCCGTCTCCCCTTACGGAAGGAGGCCGCCGGCGGTGCAGTAAGTGACCTCCGGGAACGCAGCAAGCTGCGCGTACGAGCCCTCGAACGCGGGCTTTGCGAACGGCAGAGTTGTGGTCACAAGGAGCCGCCGGGAAAACAACCGGAGGCCACCGGAACCGGGACCCGAAAGGGCCGGGTCCGGGACGGACCGCAAATCGAGGGGGAACCACCATGATGAAGCGCCTCAGCGTCACTCTCGCCGCCGCCGTACTCATCGGCCTGGCGGGTGCCGGCACCGCGAACGCCGACACCCCGGCCCCGCTTCCCTCCCCCGGTACCCAGGTCTGCGTCCCGATTCCGGCCGGTCTCCCGCTCCCCGGCGTCTGCGTGATCATCCCGGGCCGCGACACCCACAACTGGGACTAGCAGCCGCTCCCGCAGGGGCCTTCGGAGAGAAGAGACCGACAAATGATCTCCGCGCCGGAATTACCCGGCGGCCCGGTCCCCGCGATATTCGATCTTCCTCGGCTCTTCCCCGCCCTTCTGATCCCCGCCCTCCTCCGATCCTGACCATCCGGCTTCCGGAAACGAACTTCCGGACCGAGCACAAGGAGAGAAAGTCCGATGACCGCCTACTCGGTGCTCGTCCCCTTCGTTCCGAGCCGCCCCGAGCAGCTCCTGCCCTTCGCCGGGCTCGTCCACTGGACCGGGGCCGAACGCCTCTGGCAGGGACAGAGCCTGGTCACCGAGACCCACCAGGCCTTCGCCCACGCCGCCGGCGCCGGATTCCGGGTCCCCGTCGGACTCGGAGTGACCCTGATGCCCCTGCGCCACCCCACGGAGGCCGCCCTCCAGGCCCGTTCCCTCGCGCTGATGACGGGTCAGCCGGTCCTCGCCGGCTACGGACCGGGAGCCCCCGCGGTGCAGAAGGCCCTGCTCGGAGCCCCGTACCGGAGCCCGCTCACCGCCGCCCGGGAGTACCTGAGCGCCGTACGCGCCGCCCTCGACGGCACGGACGCGGTCCTGGACGGGGAGTACCTGCACCAGGAGGCGCTGCTGCCGCCGGTGCCCGGACCGCCCGTAGAGATCGGGCTCGGGGTCCTGCGCCCCGGCATGGCGAGGCTGGCGGGCGAGGTGGCCGACGCGGCGATCTGCTGGCTGACCCCGGCCCGCTACCTGGCCGACACGATCGTGCCCGAGGTGCGCAAGAGCGCCGAGAGCGCGGACCGGCCGGCGCCCAAGGTGGTGGCCATGGTGCCGATCGCCCTGGCGGCGCCCGACCGGGACCCCGTACGCCTCGCCCTCGCCTCCAACCGGCACCACCTGAAGGCGCCGCACTACCAGGACATGCTCCGGCGCGGCGGTGTCGAACTCCCCGCCGCCACCGGTGCGGAGGCGGACGACGAGCGTGCGCGGGGCGCGGCCCTGGTCGCCGGCGACGCCTTCCTCTACGGGGAGCCCGCCGAACTCCTCGCGAAACTGGAGGCCTTCCGCGAGGCGGGCGTGGACGAGATCGTCCTCAACGTCACGGGAGTGGCCCAGCTGTACGGCGCCCAGGTCGCGAGCCGTGAACTGCGCTCGCTGCTCACGCTCCTGGGGCTGGCCTCCTGACCGGAGGCGTCCCGGACCCTCCGCCCGCAGCTCCGTACCGCAGCTCGCTCCGGCCCCCGCAGCTCCGTACGCCCTGACTTCCGGCCGCCCTCGGCCGATCCCCTCCAGCTCCGCGTCATCAGGCGCCCGCGTCCACCCACGCACTCACGTTAGGCATGTTCATGACACTCACTTCCGTCAAGGCCCACGCCTTGCAGTGGGGCACCGGACGCCCCCTGGCCGCACTCGCCCCCCGCCCGCCGTTCACCGCGACGGTCGTCCTGGAGGACGCCGCCCACCTCGACGCCCTCCTCGGCAGCGGAGTGGCCGGACCCGGCACCGTCGTCCTCGTCCCCGGGGACGAGCCGACCGCCGAGCCCGAGCCGCACGAGGCCACCGGCGCCCAGGTCATCGTCTGGCAGGGCTCCCTCGGCGAACCCGGCGCGGAGGCCGGCCTGCACCCCGACTTCTACCTCCAGGTCCAGGCGTACTCGATCACGCCCTACCTCTCCGTCCTCGGACCCACCCTGGTCCGCATCGCCGAGGAAGCCGACTTCCAGGCCTTCCTGGAGGACGCCGACCGGGCCCTGGAGGAAGGCGAGTTCTCCGCCTTCCTGACCCACCCCTCGGTCCAGCTCGCCGACCTCGGCGCCCTCGGCGGCAACGGCGACGGCGACGGCCCGGCCCTGCGCCTCTACGTCGCCGCCGACGGAGCCGTCAGCGTCGCCCCCGGAGTCACCCCGCTCGGCCCCGTCGGCACCCCCGCCGCCGCACTGCACCAGGCCTGGGAGGACTCCGCCGGAGCCCTGGCCGGCGTGCTCGACGAGGACCTGCGCCGCGAGCAGCTCGCCGCCCGGCCCTGGATCTCCCGCTACCTGGCCGCCGTCGGCGCCATCCGCGAAGCCGTCACCCGGGGTCTCGAACACCCCCGCGTCTCCGGCTTCGGCGGCCGCCTCGTCCCCGCCCTCGCCGACCACCCCGCACCGCAGGACACCTCCGGCGACAGCCCGGTGCTGCTCTTCACCGCCGAGCAGGCCCTGATCCACCACCCCGGGGACCGCCGCACCATCGCCCTCTCCCCGGACGCCGCCCAGGCCGCCGAAGCCCTGCTCGTCACGGGCAGCGCCCAGGCCGCCGCCGACCACGCCGACCCGGCCACCGTCGACGCCGTCGCCGCCTACTTCGCCGGCATCGGACTGCCCCTCACCGAGTCCGCCGCACCCCGTACCGCCACCCCCGACGCCACGGAAGGAGCGACCATCTGATGGGCGCCATACTGCTCAGCCCCGCCGCCGCGGGCACCGGCCTCACCGGCCGCGCCGCCGAGGCCGTCGCCGAACTCGGGGACCGCGCCGTCCTGTGCGACCTCTACGACGAGGCCGGCGCCCCCGTCTACCACGACATCGCCGGCACCACCCCGCACGAGGTCCGCGAACTCCTCTCCGCCCTGCGCCGCGTACCCGGCCCGGTCCTCGACCTCGCCGCCGGCTCCGGCCGGCTGACCTTCCCCTTCCTGGCCCTCGGCCGCGAGGTCACCGCCCTCGAACTCTCCGGCCACATGATCGGACTGCTCCGGGACCGGCTCGCCGCCACCCCGGCCTCCCTCCAGGGCCGCTGCACCCCCGTCCAGGCCGACATGAGCGACTTCTCGCTCGGCCGCCGCTTCGGCGCCGTCGTCCTCGGCACCACCTCCATCTCCCTCCTCCCGGCGGAGGCCCGCCCCGGCCTCTACCGCTGCGTACGGGAACACCTGGCGCCCGGCGGCAGGTTCCTGCTCACCACCGTCGAGGTGGACGCCGCCGACGACGGCAGCGACGAGAGCGAGATCCTCGCCCCCGGCGAGATCACCGGCCGCTCCTACCGGATGATCGAACAGTGGACCTCGGGCAACAGCTCCCGCACGGTCACCGTCATCCCCGCGGACCCGCCGGCCGAAGGCCCCGTCCACGTCGCCACCACCACCATCGGCGTGATGCCCGCACCGCTGCTGGTCGCCGAGCTCGAAGCCGCCGGCTTCGCCCTCCGCTCCACCACGCCCATCCCCGGCGGCGGCCGCCACCACGACGTCCTCCTGGAAGCCGAGGCCCTGTGATGACCACCGCCCTGCCCGCCCTGACCGGACGGGACGACGAGACCCCCGACCACGGCCACCCGGCCCTGTGGACCTCCCTGCTCCCGCCCTCCGCCCACAACGACGACGCCATCTGCGCCGTCTCCGCCCAGGGGATGTACGTACGGTTCGCCGACGGCAGCGAACTCCTCGACGGCGACTCGGGCCTGTGGAACGCCAACCTCGGCCACGGCAACCGGCACATCGCCGAGGCCTGCCACCAGGCCCTGCTGAGCGCCTCGTACCTGAGCGTCTTCCGCTACGAACACCCCTACGCCCGGCAGGCCGCCGAGGCCCTGGTGGAGCTCTGCGGAGCCGACCACTTCGCCCGCGTCCTCTTCTCCACCTCCGGCGGCGCGGCCAACGACCTGGTCATGAAGACCGCCCGGCACTACCACGCCCTGCGCGGCGCCGAGAAGCGCAAGATCATCGTGGGGCTGCGCGGCAGCTACCACGGCCTGACCTTCGGCGGCTTCGCCCTCACCGGCGAGAACCTCGGCCAGCAGGTCTACGGGGTCGACCAGCGCCTGGTGCGCCACGTCACCCCCAACGACCCCGCCGACATCGAGAAGCTGATGCGGGCCCAGGGATCCCAGATCGCCGCCGTCGTCGTCGAACCCGTCCTCGGCAGCGGCGCCCTCCCCCTCACCGACGAGTACCTCCAGACCCTCTTCCGGCTCCGCGAGGAACACGGGTTCCTGCTCGCCGCCGACGAGGTGGCCACCGGATTCGGCCGCACCGGATCGATGTTCGCCTCCCAGCTGTGGAGCGAACGCCCCGACCTGCTGGTCACCTCCAAGGGCCTGACCAACGGCACCTGCGCGGCCGCCGCCGTCATCGTCTCCCGGACCATCGCCGACGCCTTCCGCGAGGCCGACGCCACCCTGACCCACGGCGAGACCCAGGCCGGCACCCCCGTCACCTGCGCCGCGATCATCGCCACCATCGAGGAGATGCGCCGCCTCGACGCCGTCTCCCGGGGCCGGCGCGCCGCCGAGACCCTCGGCGCCCACCTGGACCGGCTCGTCGCCGAACACCCCCTCTTCGACTCCCACGACGGCCGCGGCCTCTTCCGCTCGCTGCGCATCCTCACCCCCGGGGGCGAACCCCTGCCGCAGGCCCGGGTCCTCGACCAGATCGCCGCCATCCGGGCGGCGGGCGCCATCGTCCACGCCGGCTCCCACGGCATCCAGATCATGCCGCCGCTCACCGCGACGGACGCCGAGATCGACGCCCTCATGGAAGCCGTACGGACCGGAGTCGAAGCCTTCTCCGGAGGGCTGCGGTGAACATCGCCTGGTCCGGATCCACCCGGCTGCTCATCGGCCCCGAGGGGCTCAGCGACTGGCTGGCGGACTTCGACGACGCCCACCCGGCAGGGGGGAGCCGTCCCGTCACCGCCCTGCTCCTCGACCCGGCCGTCGCGAACTCCCGCATCACCGCCCTGGTGACCGCGGAACTGGACCGGGCGGGACACACCACCCACACCATCGTCCCCGACGGAGACGGAGGCCCGGACGAGATCCTCGCCCTGGCCCACGACACTGCCGGCGCCGGACTCGTCGCCGTCATCGGCGGCGGAGCCCTCCTGGACCGCGCCAAGCTCCTGTCCGTGGCCCACGGGGACGAGCGGGCCCGCGCGGCCCTGCGCACCACCGGCCGCAGCGGACTGCTCACCCTGGACCCGCGCACCCGCCGCACCCGCCCGCTGCTCGCCGTACCCACCACGGTCGGCACCGGATCCGAACTCAGCCGGGTCGCCTGCCTGCCGCACAACAGCGGCAAACGGCTCGTCATGGGCGACGCCCTCGCCCCCGACGCGGCCCTGCTGGACCCGGCCGCCACCGAGACCCTGCCCGGCGAGCTGCTGATCGAAGGAGCCCTCGAAGCGGTCTTCCGCACGGTGGGCCCCTACGTCGGCAACCTCACCGACCGCGCCGTCGAGGACGCCCTCGCCCAGACCGCAGCCACCCAGCTGGTCCGCCTCGGCGGAGCACTGGCCCGGCAACTGGCCGACGGACAGGCCCCCGACGCCACGCTGCGCACCGACCTGGCCCGGCTGAGCGGACTGACCCAGTCCACCTGGCTCTGCTACGGCAGGGACCTGTTCAGCACCGAGGGCTGGATGATCGCCAACGAACTCTCCAGCGCCCTGGGCATCCGCAAGATGACCGCCGTCGCGGCCATCCTGCCGGCCCTGTGGCGGGCCGTCCTCGCCGGCGACACCCGGCTCGGCTCCGCCGCCCGCCTGCGGGGGATCTGGGAACTGCTCCGCTCGGCAGACAGCAGCGGCGACCCGCTGCCCGCCGAGCCGGTGGCAGGGATCAGCGCCCTGATGAACCGCTGGGGCATCGTCCGCGACATCGCCGTCACCCCGCAGCTGCTCGACGCGGTGGCCCGCAGGACCGTACGGGCCTGGGGCGCCGGCCTCCCGATGCTCGGCGGGCTGCGCGCCGCCGACGTCAACGCCCTGCTCAGCGAAGCGGCCTGACCACCTGCGCCGCACCGCACCCACAGACTTCCGCGCCGGCTCGGCGCGGGGACCGCACCACACCACCTCTCACGGAAGGAAAACCGTCATGGACAACACGTTCGAGAACGTTGCCGCCGATGTGAACCACCTGGAGCTCGGTCTGCAGGAGCTCGAGGTCATGGAGGCCCCGGGTTGGTGGACGACCGGTGGCGTCGTCGTCGGCATCTCCCTCGTCTCGGTGGTCATGACCTGATCCGACCCGGATCAGTTCCACCGCTCCACCCCCCCTCGTACACCCACACACAGAGAAGGAGTCAGTCATGAACGAGAAGTTCGAGGCCCCCGCGGCCGATGTGAACCACCTGGAGCTCGGTCTGCAGGAGCTCGAGGTCATGGAGGCCCCGGGTTGGTGGACCACCGGCGGTGTCGTCGTCGGCATCTCCCTCGTCTCGGTGGTCATGACCTGATCCGACCCGGATCAGTTCCACCCGCTTCACCGCACTCACTCACACACCACACACGAAGGAGAACAGCCATGAGCGAGCAGAACTTCGACAACGCGGCGGTCGTCGCGCAGGACGGCCTGGAGCTGGGCCTGCAGGAGCTCGAGGTCCTCGAGGCCCCCGGTTTCTGGGAGGGCGTGTCCATCGGCATCGCCATCTCCACGGTGACCATCGCCACCTGATCCACCCGCTTCACCCGCTTCACCGCACTCACCCACACACCACACACGAAGGAGAACAGCCATGAGCGAGCAGATCCTCGACAACGCGGCGGTCGTCGCGCAGGACGGCCTGGAGCTGGGCCTGCAGGAGCTCGAGGTCCTCGAGGCCCCCGGTTTCTGGGAGGGCGTCTCGATCGGCATCGCCATCTCCACGGTGACCATCGCCACCTGATCCCGCCCCGGCACCCCCGCTCGCAACTGAGCGGCGCCTGAAACGGATCGATGCGGACCGGGCCCGGCCGGGAAACCCCCGGCCGGGGCCCGGCCCTCGGCACCACCGCTCGACCGAACCACCCACACACCCGGCACACCCCGGAAAGGACGCGGCAGCGATGAGCAGCAGCAGCGACCCGGCCGTCTCGCTGAACGGCCTCACCAAGACCTACAAGGGCCTGCGCGCCGTCGACGCACTGACCGTGGACATCCGCGCCGGCCGTGTCACCGGCCTCCTGGGCCGCAACGGCGCCGGCAAGACCACCACCCTGCGGATGCTGCTGGGGCTCGCCACCCCGACCGCCGGCACCGCCACCATCCTCGGCAAGCCGTACGCCGAACTCCCCGACGCGGCCCACCGCATCGGCGTCAGCATGGACGGCATGGGCGGCGTCACCGGCGCCACCGTCCGCGGCGAACTGCGCATCTGGTGCACCGTGCTGGGCCTGCCCGCCGGCCGCGCCGACCAGGTCATGGAGTACACCGGCCTCGACTACGCCGCCGACCGCCCGGTCAAGGGCTGCTCCACCGGCATGCGCCAGCGCCTCGCCCTGGCCACCGCCCTGCTCGCCGACCCGGAGATCCTCATCCTCGACGAGCCGGCCAACGGCCTCGACCCGGACGGCATCCGCTGGCTGCGCGCCACCCTGCGCACCCTGGCCCTGGGCGGCCGCACCGTCATCGTCTCCAGCCACCAGCTCGCCGAGCTGGAGCAGACGGTCGACGACGTCGTGATCATGCAGCACTCCCTGCGCTACGCGGGCACCCTCGACGACCTCACCAGCGACGGCGCCGTCCGCCTGGAGGAGCGCTTCTTCGAGCTGGTCGACCCGGCCGCCACCGCCGTACCCGCCGCCGACCCGGCTCGCGCCGCAGGAACCCGTACCCCGGAAAGGAACTACTCCCGTGCGTAACCTCATCGCCGGCGAAACCCGGAAGGCCCTGACCGGCCGCGCCTGGTGGGCCCTGCCGCTCGCGGGAGCCTGGCTGTGCCTGATCACCACCTTCGGATACGTCTCCGGAGGCGAGAAGGCCATCGCCGACGGGTCCACCTCCCTGGCCGTCGGCCAGGACGTCGCCCGTTCCTGGATGATGATGTTCCTGCTGGCCGCCGTCTTCGGCGCCGTGCACGTCACCCGTGACTACGCCTCCGGCACCATGGTCCGCTCGGCGCTCCTGGCCGGCTCACGCTCCCGCCTCTTCGGCGCGAAGCTCGTCGTCGCCACCGCCGCCGGAGCCGCCTTCGGCCTGATCGCCGCCGCCCTCGGCGCCGTCAGCGTCTACCTCGGCCCGCTGCCCTTCGGCCTGGAGGCCGCCGCCGACGGCGAGACCGCGCTCATCCTGCTCGGCGTGTTCGCCTGCTGCACCCTGGCCGCCCCCTGGGGCGCCCTCATCGGCTGGATCGTCCGGAACCAGACCGGCGCCGTCGCCACCCTGATCGGCCTCACGCTCCTGGTGGACCCCGGGCTGCAGAGGCTGATCCCCGAGGCCGCCAAGTACCTGCTGACCATCGCGATGAGCTCCGTCTACCGGGACGTGAAGCCGGACCTGCTCTCGCTGCCCTGGGCGTACGCGGTCATCGCCGCCTGGCTCGCCGCCGCCTTCGTCGCCGGCCGCCACCTCGTCCGCACCCGCGACATCGCCTAGAGGTGCCCCGCAGATCCGGTCCGTCCGGCCCCGACCCACCGGACACGTCCTCATCGCCCCCTTGATCCGAGGTGCTTCCACCATGCCCGCCAAAACCGCCTTCGCGCCCGATCTGGAGCGGCCCCGCACCGCCGACGACGTGGCCGTGCGCGAACCGCTCACCGAAGACGCCCCCTGGGTGATCCAGCGCGGGGAGCACAAGCACTTCCGTACCGGCGAGGACCTCGCCCGCCTGGTCCGCCTCCTCGACGGAAGCCGCGACCACGACCAGCTCGCCGCCGAACTCGGCTCCCCCTGGACCCCCGGCCACATCGGCCGCGCGGTCCGCAGCCTCGCCGACTCCGACCTCCTGGAGGACGGCCGGCCCGTCAAGAAGCCGGCCCGGATCCGCTTCGCGGGCCCGCTGACCATCCAGTTCACCCTGGTCAAGCCCGAGCGGATGCTGCGCCGCCTCGCCCCGCTGGTCCGCCCGCTCGGCCACCGCCTCGTCCTCGGCGCGGCCGCGGCCGTCGTCCTCCTGGGCGTCCTGGCCCTCGCCGCCTTCGGCGCCACCCTCGGCGAGGCGCTCTCCAGCCCGATGCCCCTGTGGGCGTACGCCTGCGTGATGCTCGGCGTGGTCGCCACCACCGCCGTCCACGAGATGGCCCACGGAGCGGTCCTCACCCATCACGGCGGCACACCCAGCCGGATGGGCTTCATGCTCTTCTACATGTCGCCGGCGTTCTTCTGCGACGTCTCCGACGGCTGGCGGCTGCCCGGCAAGCACCAGCGCGTCCAGGTCGCCCTCGCCGGCATCGCCATCCAGGCCGTGGCCGCCGGGACCGCCGCCCTCGCGGCCCTCGCCGTCCCCGCCGGACCGGTCCGCGAGACCCTGCTGCTGGTGGGCCTCGTCAACTACATGGTCTGCCTGGTGAACCTGCTCCCGCTGGTCAAGCTCGACGGCTACCTCGCCCTCATGAGCCACCTGGACATCTCCCACCTGCGGGAGAAGGCCATGACCGACGCCCGCAGGGCCATGGCCCGGGTCGTCTTCGGCGGCCGCGGCTACGAGCGCGAACTGCCCGGCCGCGGCTGGTCCGTCCCGTACGGCCTGGCCTGCCTGGTCTTCCCGCTGTACCTGGTCTCCAGCGCCCTGACCCTCTGGTCCGGGATCCTCCAGCGGCTCGGCATCGCCGGCTCCTGCATGATGGTCTGCGCCCTCGGCTACCTGCTGTGGCGCCTCGGCAAGGGCGCCGCCACCCTGGTCCGCGAAGCCGTGCGGGCCGGTGCCCGCCCCGCCCGCATCGCCGCCACGGGAGTGCTCGCCGCCGCCGGACTGGCCCTGGCCGCCACGCTCGTACAGATCCCCGCCACCGTCTCGGCCGGCTACACCACCGAACGCGACGGCAGCCTCAGCCTCCTCGTCCCCCGGGGCGGCGGCGGCTTCGACCTCACCGAGGGCACCACCGTCACCCTGCGCCGCTCCGGGCTCTTCTCCCGGCCGCAGACCGGCACCGCCACCCTCGGCGAACCCACCGGCCACGACGTGCTCGCCCCGGTCACCGCCATGCTCCCCGTCGCCAGTGACCGCCCCTGGCTGGAGATGAAGGCGTACCCGCTGCACCGCGTCACCGCCACCCCCGCGCCGAACGGCACGGACCGCACCGGCGTCGCCGAGGTCCGGGCGGGCCACCACCCGCTCTGGAAGTGGTTCGCCGTCTCCTACCTCGGCCCGCTGCTCCCCTGACTTCTCCCGTACGCCGCCCACGGAGGCCCGCCATGTCCCTGCGACACGTTGCCCACTGCCCGCCCGGCACCCCCTTCTACGACCGTCCGGCCGCGATCACCGGCGCCGACGCCTTCCCGGCGGCCACCGCCGAGGCCCCCGCCGGGTGGACCCGTGAGCCGATGGGGGAGTGGACCGTCCTGACCCCGCCGGGACTCGAACTCCCCGGCCAGGGCTGGAAGATCCACGTATCGGCGACCGAGCGGACGGCCCCCGAGGTCCTCGACATCGTGAGCGCGTACTGCACCTCCCGCTCCCTGCTCTTCAAGTTCCTCACCAGCCCCTCGATGCTGATGCTGCGCAACAGCAAGTACGGGGACCGGGGCAGCAGCGGCAAGTTCATCACCCTCTACCCCCGCGACGAGGCGGAGCTGGAGACCGTACTGACCGAGCTCGACGCCCTCCTCGAAGGGCGCCCGGGACCGGCCGTCCTCAGCGACCTGCGCTGGGGCGCGGGCCCCCTGTACCTGCGCTACGGAGGCTTCAAGCTGAAGCTGGGCCCCGGCCCGAACGGCGCCCCCGTGCCCTGCATCGAGGACCCCGACGGCAACCTCGTCCCCGACGTGCGCGGCCCCTCCTTCCGCCCGCCGGCCTGGCTGGAACTGCCGCCGTGCGTCGTGCAGGCACTGGCCGAGCGGAGCCGCGGAGGCTCCCTCGGGGACTTCCCCTTCAAGATCACCCAGGCCCTGCACTTCTCCAACGGCGGCGGCGTCTACCGCGCCACCGACACCCGCGACGGACGCGAGGTCCTGGTCAAGGAGGGCCGCCCGCACGCCGGTCTCGACGACGCCGGGGCCGACGCCGTGGAGCGGCTGCGCCGCGAGCACGACGCGATGGCGGCCCTCGACGGACTGCCCTGGTTCCCGAAGGTCCTGGACTGGCGCCGCGGAGCCGAACACTGGTTCCTGACCCGGGAGTTCGTCGACGGCAACGCCCTGACCAAGGAGACCGCCGAGCGCAACCCGATGCTCCACCCGGTCACCGCCCGCGACACCGCCATGCCCGTGGCCGAGTACACCGCCTGGGCCCTGGACGTCCTCGACCGGATCGAGGCCGCCGTCGCCGCCATGCACGAACGCGGCCTGGTCTTCGGCGACCTGCACCCCAACAACGTCCTGATCCGCCCCGACGGCACCGTCGCCTTCATCGACCTGGAGACCACCCTCCCCATCGAGGGCCACACCGGCCAGGCCATCGGCGCCCCCGGATTCTGCGCCCCCGCCGGCACCACCGGCACCGCCGTCGACCGTTACGCCCTGGGCTGCCTGCGGCTCAGCCTCTTCCTGCCGCTGACCCCGGTGATGTCCTTCAACCGCCGCCGCTCCGAGGACCTCCTCGCGCAGATCACCGCCTTCTTCCCGGTGCCCGAGGGATACGCCGACCAGGTGCGGGCCGACCTCGGACACGCCCCGGCGCCCGCCGGCGGCCCGCTGGCCACCCCCGCACGCATCGCCACCGGCATCCTGACCTGCGCCACACCCGAGCGCACGGACCGCCTCTTCCCCGGCGACGCCGACCAGTTCCTGCACGGCGACGGCGGCCTCAACATCGCCAACGGCGCCGCCGGGGTGCTGTGGGCCCTGCGCGGAGCCGGCATCGACGTCCCCGAGGCACACGTCGACTGGCTGGCGGACGCCGCCCGGGCCGTCACCGATCCGCGCCCCGGCCTCTACGACGGACTCGCCGGCATCGCCTGCGTCCTGCACGACTTCGGACGCTCCGACGAGGCCGCCGCCCTCCTCTACCGCGCCCACGGCCTGCTGCCCACCGCCACCCTGCGCGACGGCAGCCCCGACCGCAGCCTCTCCGGCGGCATCGCCGGCCTGGGCCTTGCCCTGCTGCACCTCGGCGAGGACACGGCCGCCCGCGAACTCGCCGCCGCCCTCGTCAACAGCCCCACCCTGGAAGAACGCCCCGGCCTGCTGCGCGGAGCCAGCGGCGAGGCCCTCTTCCTGCTCGCCGCCGGTCGGGACGACGCCGCGCGCGTGGCCCTCGTACACGACCTGGAACTCTCCCGGCAGCCGCTGCCCACCCCCTGGCACCGGGTCCAGCTCGCCCACGGCGGAGCCGGGCAGGCCATCGCCGTGCACCACTACCTCGCCGCGCACCGGGACCCGTACCTCACGGCCGTCCACGACGCCCTGCTGACCGACCTCACCTCGCAGTTCCACCCGGCCTGCGGCCTGTTCACCGGCCGCGCCGGCGCGCTCGCCGCCCTGATCTGCACGGACGACGGCTCGGCGGCCACTGCCCGGGCTCTGGCCGAACTCCGGTCCGGCCTGGAACCGTTCGCGGTGGCCCACGAGAACGACCCGGACGCCACCGGCTTCCTCGGCGACCACCTGCTGCGCCTGTCCACGGACCTGGCCACCGGCTCCGCCGGGGTCCTGGCGGCGCTGACCGCGCCCCGCACGGCCGTCCTGCCCTACCTGCCCGCCCCGGCGCCGGTCCCGGCCGCCCGCTGAACCCGAACCCACCCACGTACGGAGTCCCGTATGCCCACCCACCTGACGGTCAGCATCAGCATGACCGAGGAGGCCCCGTCCTCGGCGGCCCCCGAAACCACGGCCGTACGCCTCGTGTCCTGCCTCCCCGCCTCGTGGACGGTGGTCCCCCTCGCGATGACCACCCGCTCCGCGACCCTCTCCCTGACCACCCCGGACGACACCCGGCCCCCGGCGGTCCTCGAAACCCTGGACACCGCCCTGTCGACCCCCGCCTTCACGGGCTGGATCCGCAGCTGACCCGCCGCCCCCGAACCGCCACCCCCCGGACCACCCGCAGGCCGCCCATCCCCCGTAAGCGGCCTGCGGGTGCGTTCCTCCGTCCGGGCCCGGCCGGTCAGGGGCGCGGCGGGACGAGCATGCGCTCGGTGCCGAGGTCGTTGGCGCGGGTGTCCTTGTACAGGGTGGTCTCGCCGTCGCTCCACCGGACGACGAGGTCGTTGGTGAGGCCGTCGCCGGTGTACTGACCCGTGGTCATGAGCACGCTGTGGGTCCAGGTGCCGTGGGGGCCGTGGATGCCCCGCTCGCGGCCCAGGCCCCTGGTGGTGGGGCCGGCGTAGGTGCTGAGCGCGCCGGTGGACCAGCGGACCATGAGGTCCCACTTCCGGTGGCCGGAGAACTGCCCGGAGGTGAGCAGGGTGGCCTTCTTCCAGGCGTTGTTGGGGTTCTTGAGTTTGTGCTCCCGGCCGAGAGTGCCCGCGCCGACGTCGGTGTGGAGGCCGAGTTCGCCGTCGGACCAGCGGACCATGAGGTCGGTGACGTAGGTGGCCGCGTTGAACCGCCCGGCGGCGATCTGGGCGGCGTACTTCCAGACGGATCCGGAGGGGGCCATCTCGGTGACGGATCCCAGGCCGTTGGCGCCGACGTCCCCGTGCAGGGTCATCCGGCCGTCGTCCCAGCGGACCATGAGGTCGAACTGGTCGGAGCCGGTGAAATCGCCGGCCGTGAGGGTGGCGACCGCCTTCCAGCCCGCGTTCGGCGCCGCGAGCCGCCGCTCGGGCAGGAAGCCGCCGTCCCCGTCACCCGGGAAGAGGGTCACCTCCCCGTCGGTCCACACGACGAGCAGGCTGCTGCGGCCGCTGCCGGTGAAATCGCCGGAGGCGATGTGCCGGGCGTGGGTCCACAGGCTGCCGGGACCGGGCAGCAGCGGGCCGTCCGCGGAACCCCGGTAGGGCGGCCGGGAGAGGGAGCCGGGATCGCGGCCGGCGTTGGCGTCTTCGTACAGGGCCTGCGCGTCCTTGCCGTACACGGGCGCGTACGTCATCCAGGAGTCGTTGCCGCCGCCGTGGTGGCCGCCGGTGTTCCCGACGACCTTGCCGGTGCGCTTGGCCGCGTCGTAGTCCTTGATCCAGGGGCCGCCGGACACGCCGCCGTAGAAGCCCTTGCACAGCATCCGCATCTGGCGGAAGCCGCCCAGCCGGGTGGTGGGCACGTCACAGCGGATGGCCCTGTGCTTCGGGTTGACGCCGGGGGCGGACGGGTAGCCGACGACGGTGACGCGGTGCTCGTAGGTGCTCCCCGGGGTGAAGGCCAGCGCCCCCGTGACCTTCTCGACGCGCCCCCTGGCGTTCGGCTCGACCAGGACGAAGGCGAGGTCCAGGTCGGAGACGGCGGCCCTGCTGTTCGACGTGTAGCGGGGGTCCGTGTACACGCCGTCGGCCTTGACCGGGAAGATCCCGAACGGCTGGGCGCGGGCCGCCCTGCCGTGGCGGTACTGCGGCACGAAGACGGCGTGGTTCGCCGGCCCGGCCATGCCGACCGCGCAGTGCCCCGCCGTGAGCACCATGTTCCTGCCGGCGCTGCGGACCACACTGCCGGTGCAGGAGGTGTCGGCGTTGCCGACCCCGGACTCCCGGTAGAAGAAGGTCCCCACCATCGGCATGCCGTCGAAGTAGGTGCCGTTCGGGGTGCCGGACGGGGCGGTGGGCAGGGCCCTGTTCCGCGGGCCGGCCGGCCCGCCGGCCGTGCCCCGGCCCCGCGCGTCGTCGACGGGTACGGCGGCGGCCATGCGCTCGGCCGTCCAGTACGCCTCTTCGGCGACGACCCTGGGGCCGACGGGCTCCGCGGTGGCGCTCGGAGGCACGGTCGCGGCCGGCGCGGGACCGGTGGCCAGGGCGGACGCCGTCACGGCGACGGCTACGGCGAGGGCGACGGCGGTGAACCGTCCGGATCTCAAAGAACCCACCTTCCGTCTTCCGCCTTCCGTACGCCGAGATCGTCGATGGACAGACAAAGAGATCACACGGGCGGGACGAAGACCGCTGCGGCCGGGATCGCCGCGCTGGCGCTGCTCCTGATGGCGCCAATGCGGTGGCGCGGGGGAGCGGTGCACCCGACACTGACCCCTTGTGTCCATGAACCTCCAGGCCGGCCCCCTGTGTACGCGCGCCTCGCTCGCCGCCGAGCTGCGCGCGCTCGGCCTGCGCCCCGGCGAGACCCTCCTCGTGCACTCCTCCCTGAGCTCGCTCGGCTGGGTCTGCGGGGGCGCCGCCACGGTGGTCGCGGCGCTGCTCGACGCCCTCGGCGACGCGGGGACCCTGGCGGTGCCGACGCACTCGGGCGACAACTCCGACCCGGCGCAGTGGTCGAACCCGCCGGTGCCCGAGGCCTGGTGGGCGGAGATCCGCGCCTCGATGCCGCCCTTCGACGCGCGCACCACGCCCACCCGCGGCATGGGCGCCGTCCCGGAGGCCGTCCGCACCTGGCCGGGCGCCCTGCGCAGCGGCCATCCGCAGACCTCCTTCGCCGCGGTGGGCCCGTACGCCGCCACGATCACCGACGGCCACGCGCCGGACTGCGGGCTCGGCGAGCGCAGCCCGCTCGCCCGGCTGGAGGAGGCCGGGGCGCGGATCCTGCTGCTGGGCGCGGGCTTCGGCTCCTGCACGGCCTTCCACCTGGCCGAGTACCGGATCCCGGGGCGGCTGGTCGACAACTCCTTCGCCCTCATGACCCCGCAGGGCCGCCGCTGGACCACGGTGCGCGATACCGCGGTCTCCTCGGACGACTTCGGGGAGCTGGGCGCGGCCTTCGAGAAGGACCGCCCGGTGGTCCGGGGCACGGTCGGCGGCGCGCAGGCCCGGCTGTTCGACCTGGCCGAGGCCGTCGCCTACGCCGAGACCTGGCTGCCCGGCAACCGGCCGCCGGCCGCCACGGCCTGACGCCGGGACGGGGCAGGCCGTACGGGGGGGCGGACCCGTCAGGCCGCCGTGGCGGCGGAGTCCGCCCCGGGCCGCCGGCGCTCGAGACCGCGGGCCATCCGCTCTTCCAGGTGCTTGCGGCAGCCGGGCCATTCCGCCGCGGTGACCGAATAGATCGCCGAGTCGCGGAGCAGGCCGTCCTCGCCCGGGGCCCAGGACCGGGACCAGTTGCGCAGGACGCCCTCGAAGCGTGCGCCGACCCCCTCGATCGCGGCCCGCGAACGGGCGTTGCGGGCGTCTGTCTTCAGATCGAGCCGGGCCACGCCCCAGTTCTCGAAGGCGTGCCGGAACAGCAGGTACTTGGCCTCGGTGTTCACCCCCGAGCCCTGGGCCGAAGCCGCGAGCCAGGTGAAGCCGACCTCGACCGCGCACAGCCCCTCCCCGGTCGTCGGCCACGGCCGGGGGTCCCAGTAGGCGGTGACCCCGACCGCCCGCCCCGACGCCCGCTCCACCTGCGCGTACGGGGCCAGTTTCCCCGCGGCGCGCCGGGCGAGCTGGGCGTCGATGTACGCCCCGACCCGGTCCGCGGTGGGCACCCACGTGAACCCGTAGGGGCTGCGGTCCTCCTCCGCCGCCACGGCCAGGTCCGCCGCGTGGCGGTGCCCCAGCGGCTCCAGCCGTACGAGCTCGCCGTCCAGGACCGGTCCATCGAGTACGAAGGTCATGGCCCGCAGGGTTCCAGAGCGGCCCGGCCGTGTCGCGTGAATTCGGCGGCGCCGGGACAGGGATCCGCACGAGCGATCTATACAAGCGTCTTGTACATCCGTCATATACGGATGTACAGTTCTGGCGCGGGGTCATACCGGCCCCGCATCCGCACCGTTCAGGGGGAACCGCCATGACGAACACCGCCGCCCAGGCCACCCGCGCCACCCTGGCCGTCGACGGCCGCGCCCTGTCCTACCTGGACTTCGGCGGTGCCGGCCGGCCGCTCCTCGCCCTGCACGGGCACCTCTCCGAGGGCGCCTCCTTCGCGGCCCTGGCCGCCGCCCTCGGGCCGCAGTGGCGGGTGATCGCGCCCGACCAGCGCGGCCACGGGGACTCCGACCGCGCCGCCGAGTACACCCGCGCCGGCTACCTCGCCGACCTGGTCGCCCTCCTCGCCCACCTCGGGATCGACCGGACCGTCGTCCTCGGCCACTCGCTCGGCGGGATCAACGGCTACCACCTGGCCGCCGCGCACCCCGGGCTGGTCACGGCCCTCGTCGGCGTCGACACCCCCGCCGAACTCCCCGGCCACGGCGGGTCCGGGCCCCTGGACTTCGTACGGAACTTCCCGTACGAGGCCCCCACCCGCGAGGAGCTCCTCGCCGGCTGCGGCCCGCTCGCCCCCGCCCTCGCCCCGGCGCTGCGCCCGCTGCCCGGGGGAGCCGGCTGGCGGCTGCCGTTCCACCCCCAGGACACCGTCGACTCCGAGGGCCTCGTCCGCGGGGACCACTGGAAGCAGTGGCTCGCCACCGACTGCCCCGCGCTGCTGGTCCACGGCCTGCGCAGCCAGGTCCTCTCCGCCGGCCTGGCCCGGGACATGGTCGCCCGGCGCCCCGGCACGGCCTCCCGCGCCCTGGACACCGACCACTTCGTGCAGGTGGGCGACCCGGAGGGGTTCGCGGCCGCCGTCGGCGAGTTCCTGGCCGGCGTCTGACCCGCCGCGTCCGCCCCGGAACCGGGCCGTCGGCCCTCATGGGCGATAGAACCCGGGACAGTCCGGACCCCCGCGGCTACGCTGCGCGCAGTTGATCAAGTGGTGTGGGGGCGGCCGGTGTTGGAGCGAACGGCGACACGGGTCTGCCCGTTGTGCGAGGCCACGTGCGGGCTCAGCATCACCCTCTCGGACGAGGTCGTCACCCGCGTCAAGGGGAACCGGGACGACGTCTTCAGCAAGGGGTACCTCTGCCCGAAGGGCGCCTCCCTCGGCCGGTTCGACAGCGACCCCGACCGGCTCACCGCCCCGCTGGTGCGCCGCCCCGACGGCGGTTTCGACGAGGTGGGCTGGGCCGAGGCCTTCGCCGCCGTCGAACGCGGCCTGCGGGGGGTGACGGAGCGGTACGGCAAGGACGCCGTGGCCCTCTACATGGGCAACCCGGTCATCCACACGCTGGCCCTGCCGCTCTACATGCTCGTGCTGCGCGAACGCCTCGGCACGCGGAACGTCTACTCCTCCACCACCCTCGACACCATGCCCAAGAGCGTGGCCTGCGGATGGATGTACGGGGACCCGCTCGCCTTCCCGCTGCCCGACATCGACCGCACCGACCACCTGCTGGTCCTGGGCGCCAACCCCATGGAGTCCAACGGCAGCCTGTGGACCGTCGCCGACATGCCGGGCCGCCTCAAGGCGCTGCGCGCGCGGGGCGGGCGCCTCGTCGTCGTCGACCCGCGCCGCACCCGCACCGCGGACCTCGCCGACGAGCACGTCCCGATCCGCCCGGGCACCGACGCCCTGCTGCTGCTCGGCATCGCGCACACCCTGTTCGAGGAGGGCCTGGCGAAGGACCCCGGCCCCGGCTTCGCCGGCTTCGACGAGCTGGCCGTCCAGGTCAAGGGGTTCGCCGCCGAGGACGTCGCCGACGCCTGCGGGATCCCCGCGGGAACCGTCCGTACGCTCGCGCGCGAGCTGGCGGCGGCGCCCACGGCCGCCGTGTACGGACGACTCGGCACGTGCACCACGGAGTTCGGCACGCTCACCAGCTGGCTGGTGGACGTGGTCAACATCATCACCGGGAACTTCGACCGCCCCGGCGGCGTGCTCTTCGGCGAGGCCCCGCACGCCACCCGCCGCCCCGCCGAGCCCTTCCGCACCGGACGCTGGCACAGCAGGGTCCGCGCACTGCCGGAGACCAACGGCGAACTGCCCACCGCGACCCTCGCCGACGAGATCGAAACCCCCGGCGAGGGGCAGGTACGGGCCCTGCTCTGCATCGCCGGGAACCTGGTCCTCGCCTCCCCGCAGGGCGAGCGGCTGGACCGGGCCCTGCCCGGCCTCGACTTCATGGTCTGCGTCGACCCCTACCTGAACGAGACCACCCGCCACGCGTCCGTCATCCTGCCGCCGCCCAGCGCCCTGGAATCACCCCACTACGACGTGGTCCTGGCCGGCCGCTCCGTCCGCCGCAACGCCCGCTTCTCCCCTCCCGTACGGGCCCTGGCGCCCGGCCGCCCCAGCGAGGCGGAGATCCTCGCCCGGCTGGTCCTCATCGCCTCGGGCAAGAGCGCGGCCGGGGACCCGGACAGCGTGGACGAGGCACTGACCGACCTGACCCTGCGGGCCGCCGCCGGCCGCCCCGGGGCGCCCCTGCGCGGGCGCGAACCGGCCGCCCTCAAGCGGGAGCTGACCGGGGACAACGCCCTGGAGCGGCGGCTCGACCTGATGCTGCGCCTCGGACCCGCGGGCGACCTGTTCGGCAAGCGCCCCGGCGGCCTGAACCTGGCCCTGCTCAAGGAGACCCCGAACGGCATCGACCTCGGACCGCTGCGGCCCCGCCGCGAGGAGGTCGTGATGACCGCCTCCGGCCTGGTGGAACTGTGCCCGCCCGCCATCACCGGGGACCTGCCCCGGCTCGACGCGAGGATGCGGGAGCTGGACGCCGGCGGGTTCGTGCTCATCTCCCGCCGTCAGCTGAAGTCCGTCAACAGCTGGTCGCACAACATCGCGACCCTGTCCGGCGGGACCAACCGCTGCTCCCTGGAGATCAGCACGGAGGACGCCGGGCGCCTGGGCGTCACCGCCGGCGACCTGGTCCGGGTCCGCGGCCGGGCCGGGGAGGTGGTGGTCCCGGCGGAGCCCACCGACCGGCTGCGCGCGGGCGTGCTGAGCCTCCCGTACGGCTGGGGGCACGGGCGCCGCGGCAGCCGGCTCGCGCACGCGGCCACCCAGCCGGGCGTGAGCATGAATGCGCTCACCGACAGCTCGGTCGTCGACCCGCTCTCCGGCACGGCCGTCTTCAACGGGGTTCCCGTACACGTGGAGAGGACCGAAGCGGAAACGGAAAGATGAATTCCGGGCGGTTCGAATGGTGCGTCATTTGAATTCCTGATCCCTCCGGGTGAAAACTTTTCAGACATCCCGCGCCTCCCTAGACTGGCCGAGAAGTTCCGATCGCCAGTCAATGGAGATTCCGTGAGTCTTGCCCGTCGCATTGCGATTCCCGCCGTTTCCCTGATGCTGCTCGCCGGAGTGGCCACCGCGGCGAATGCCGTCGAAGAACCCGCGCAGGAATCCTTGTTCGGCCCGGTGTGCTCCCCCACGCAGACCGCCATCACCGATGTTCCGCACCGGCTTTTCGCCGCCTGGAACAACGGGGACGCGGCCGGGGTCGCCGCCCAGTTCACGACGGACGGGCACATGATCCCGAGCAACGGCGCCTACCTCACCAGCCGGAGCGCGATCCAGTCCTTCTACCAGGGCGCCTTCGCCGGTCCCCTCGCGGGCACCCGCATGATCGGCAAGCCGCTCTCCGTGCGCTGCCTGTCCACCTCCACGGCCGTGATCGACGGGCTCGGCGGGCTGCTCAAGCCCGGGGACACCTACACCGAGCCGGAGGAGGTGCCGATCGGCCAGCGCATCATCGTCTCCTGGACGGCGGTCCGCGTCGGCAACACCTACTACATGAAGGAATTCCAGAGCACCACCATTCAGGGCTGATCGGCGAGCCGGCTGCCGCGAGGGAATTTAAAGAAACGGAGAGTTTCGTTGCCACGCACGGTGCTGGTCACGGGCGGAAACAGGGGAATCGGGCTCGCCATTGCCGAGGAATTCCTCGGACGTGGCGACCGGGTTGCCGTCACCTATCGGAGCGAACCGCCGGAGGGTAAATTCTTCGCGGTCCGGTGCGATGTCGCCGACCCGGAACAGATCGACGCCGCATTCGCCGCGGTCGAGGCCGAACTCGGCCCGGTGGAGATCCTCGTGTCCAACGCGGGGATCACCGAGGACCGGCCCATGCTGCGGATGCAGGAGGAGCAGTTCTCCCGGGTCATCGACACCAACCTCACCGGCGGCTGGCGCTGTGCCCGGCGGGCCCTGCCCAAGATGCTGCGCGGCCGGTGGGGGCGGATCGTCCTCGTGTCCTCCGTCGCCGGACTGCGCGGGAACCAGGGCCAGGTCAACTACGCCGCCAGCAAGGCCGGCATGGTCGGCATGGCACGCTCGCTCGCCCGCGAGGTCGCCACGTCCGGCATCACCGTGAACGTGGTGGCGCCCGGCCTGATCGAGACCGACATGACCGCCGCCCTGTCCGGAGCCCGCAAGGACACGCACCTGGCGGAGATCCCGGCGGGCCGGGCGGGCCGGCCGGAGGACGTGGCCGACACGGTGGCCTGGCTCGCGGGGGAGCGGGCCAGCTACGTCACGGGCGCGGTCGTGCCCGTGGACGGCGGCCTGGGAATGGGGCACTGATCCCATGACCACCACGACTCCTGCCACCACCGGCGGCCTGCTCGCCGGCAAGCGGATCGTCATCACCGGTGTGATCACCGAGCGGTCCATCGCCTTCGCGGCCGCCCGGGTCGCCCAGGAACAGGGCGCCCGGATCCTCCTCACCGGCTACGGCCGGATGTCCCTGGTCGAACTGGTCTCCCGCCGGCTGCCCGAGAAGCCGCCGGTCGTGGAGCTCGACGTGACCGACCCCGGGCACCTCGCCCGCCTCCCGGAGCTGGTGGGCGAGCACCTCGGCGGGGTCGACGGAGTACTGCACTCCATCGCCTTCGCCCCGCCGAGCTGCCTCGGCGGATTCCTCACCGCCCCCTGGGAGGACGTGGCCACCGCCGTCCACACCTCCGCCTACTCCTACGTCTCCCTCGCCAAGGCCCTGCTGCCGCTGATGGGCAGCGGCGGCTCGGTGGTCGGACTCACCTTCGACGCCACGAAGGCCTGGTCGGGCTACGACTGGATGGGCGTGGCCAAGGCCTCCCTGGAGTCCGCCAACCGCTACCTCGCCCGGGAGGCGGGCCCGCTCGGCATCAGGTCGAACCTGGTGGCCGCAGGTCCCCTGCGGACCAGCGCCGGGAAGGCCATCCCGGGCCTCGCCCGCACCCAGGACGACTGGGCGGCGAAGGCCCCCCTGGGCTGGAACATCACCGAGACGGAGTCCACGGCACGGGCCTGCGCCGCGCTGCTCTCCGACTGGTTCCCGGCGACCACGGGCGAGATCGTCCACGTCGACGGGGGACACCACGCGATGGGCGCCTGACCGCGCCCCAGCACAGCCCAGCACAGCGCAGTACGAAAGGGGTGGTGCCCCGGGCCGCACGCGCGGCCCGGGGCACCACCCCTCCTGCGATCCGCGGATCAGAGCGCGAAGCCGGTGCCCGCCTCGGGAGCGAGCAGCCGCCCGGCCGCACCGGCCTTCTCGAAGGCGGCGCTGACGGTGGCCTGACCCTCCGTGAAGTGCTGCCAGCCGTCCTGGTGCACGGCGAGCACCTTGCGGGCACCCAGCAGCTCCGCCACCTCCACCGCCTGCTCCGAGGTCAGCGAGAGCAGCGTCGGGCCGAACGGGGCGAGCTGCGCCGCGCCCACGTGCAGCACCGCCAGGTCCACGCCGGCCCCGCCGAGGCGCTCCGCCAGGGCCTTCACCGGCTCCAGGGAGACGTTGTCACCGCTGACGTACACCGTCGGCAGGCCCTCGCCGCTGAGCAGGAAGCCGGTGACGGCGCCGAGCATCTGCTCGGTCCCGGCCGGTCCGTGCTGCGCGGGGACCGCGGTGACCGTGAGGCGGCCGCCGTCCGGGCGCTCCAGTACGTGCTCGGCCCACGGCGCCAGCCCGGTGCCGCCGACGCGCTCCGCGGACTGCTCGGTGGTGAGCACCAGGGCGACCTCCTTCAGGAAGGCGCGCCCGGCCCCGTCGAGGTTGTCGGGGTGCTGGTCGTGCGACAGCAGGACGGCCGCGACCGGGCCCAGCTGGTCGGGGGTGAGCGCCGGTCCGGCCACCTTGTGCAGGGCGACCGGGCCCAGCTCGTAGGAGGAACCGGCGGTGTCGAAGGTCGGGTCCGTCACGAACCGCAGCCCGCCCAGGTCGATGACCGCGGTGGGGCCGCCCACCACGGTGACGGCGAGCTGTCCTGCGGTGTTCTCTGACGTCATGGAACTGCTCCTTGTAAAGGTGAGAAGCGGGACTCTGCAACGTGGGGGGGAATCGGGAGGGGGGAATCGGGAGGGGGAAGGAGGAGGCAGCAGCGGCGGCCCGTCAGCCGGGTTCCACCACCACCAGGCCCCCGGTGAATCCCCGCGGCAGCCGCAGCGGGTGCCAGCGGTGGCCGACGTCCTGGTCCGGAGCCCCGGCCAGCGAGCGCACTCCGGTGCCCACGGCCTTCACGTACGCCTCCCGCCTGGTCCAGACGTCCAGCCACAGCAGGTCCCCGGCCAGGCCCGAGGCCAGGCCGAGGCGGGCGCGTTCGGCGGGGGAGAACAGCCGCCGGGCCAGCTCCCCGGCGCGGGGGACCGTACGGACCTCCTCGAGGTCCACGCCGATCCGGGTCCCGGGCGCGAGCCCGGTGCCCACGGCGACGCAGACCACACCGGCGGCGTGCGCGATGCTCACGTCCACCCCCGGGGCGTCCGTCACCCAGGGCCGCCCGGCCCGGTCCACGGCGAGGCCCACGCGGGCGGGCGGCCGCCCGAGCAGCCGCCCCAGCACGTCGCGCAGGACGAACCGGGCCAGGACGAACTCGGCCCGGCCCAGTGGATCGGAGACGGCCTCGTAGCGGGCCCGTTCGTGCGGGGGCAGCGCGGCGGCCGCCAGCTCCGCCACCGCGCCGTCCGCCAGCCCGCGCCCATCGGCCCACCAGGCGCGCACGACACCGGGGCGCGCGCCGGCCCGGCCGGCCGCGGCGAAGCGGCCCGCCGGGGCGACCCGCCCCGCCGCGGCGGCCACGGCGGCCGGCGCCGGCTCCAATCCGCTGCGGGTCACGGCCGGCCGGCCGCCAGTACCCGGTCGGCGAGCTCGTCCTCGGTCAGGCCGAAGTGCGAGGTGAGGGCGCTGATCCAGCGCTCCAGGCCGAAGGCCACGCAACCGGTGAAGGCGGGCTCGCCGTCCGCGGTGCGGATGTCGCAGCGCTCGCCGAAGAAGTTGCGGTGGAAGTTGAGCGAGCCGATGGCCAGCGAGCCGTCGAAGACGAACTCCTCCTTCACCGGGAAGAGCTGGGCCATCAGTGCGCGTCCCGCGCTCGCGTCGAAGAACGGGTCGCTGGCGGCCTCGATCCCGACCGGCAGCCCGAGCTCCGCCAGATAGCCCGTGATCTTCTTCCGGAACAGCTCCAGGTGGGCCAGGACCTCGTCCCGCCCGCCGACGCACACGATCTCCCGCATGCTGAAGCCCAGCAGCCGGCGCAGCGCGTCGTAGTGCGTCTCGCGGCGGAAGCAGGTGGCGACGGTGGTCACCTTGTGGGGACCCTCCAGCGTGCGGCCCGCCAGGTCCAGGTAGACGTTGTAGCAGGCCGCCGAGGGCAGCGCGTACGAGGCCTCCGTGAGGTGCCCGGCGGGGAGCGAGGGCTCCCGAGGTCCGCCCGTCGCGTACTCGGGAGCGGCCTCCTCCGTCAGGGCCGCTCCCAGGATCGCCAGCTGCGGGAAGTTCTGGAAGTAGTCCAGCCGGTGCAGGTCCTCGACCCGCATCAGGGGCGGGTACTGCACCGCGTCCGCGCCGACCTCGGCCGCCCAGCCGGTGAACACCCCTTCCAGCGCGGCCCGCAGCCGCAGCGCGCCCGGCCCGAGGGTGGCGAGGCCTCCGCGCGTCGAGGGGCTGCGCAGCGCCTCGGTGACCGGGCTACTCGGACTCATGGAAGAACCTCTTTCGAATCGAGTTGATCGTACGGAAATCCGACGGGGTTACGTTCTCCATCAAGATCTCTTCGCCCGTCTGTTCTTCCAGTACGTAGAGGAAGTTGACGAAGCCGAGGGAGTCGAGGATGCGGTTCTCGACCAGGTCGAGCTCCGGATCGATCGAGGTCAGGTCCGGCCGCTTGGTCAGCAGGTACTGGATCACGGCGTCGAAGCCGGTCACGGTGCTCATGAGCGCGGCAGAACGTCGTCGGTGAAGATGCCCTCGTTCACGAGGAAGCTCATCGAGCGCTTGAGCATCTTGCGCTCCAGCTCGTGGAAGGCCGGGTCGGCCAGCACCTCGGTGCGCACCTGGTACGGGTTGGGGATGCCCGCGTCCCTGAAGGCCGCCGGGTTCACCAGACCGTCGACGGACTTGCGCAGGTACCGCTTGAGGTACAGCTCCAGCTCGGCCAGCTCCTCCGTGCTCAGCTTCTCCCGCAGCTGGCGGTGCAGGTGCGAGACGATCTGCCGGCCGAAGGCGACGTGCCGGGACTCGTCCTGGTGGTGGATCGCGTTGATCTTGCGGATCGTGGGGTGCAGCCGGTCGTCGTCGCCCATCCGCTTGTTGAAGAAGTCGACGACCTCTTCGAAGAGCAGCAGCCGCGCGAAGACGAGGAAGTGGGCCGACTCGCCCTCGGACTTCATCTCCAGCTGGACGCCCTTGTCCGGGTAGACCTTGCCGCCGTACAGCAGGCAGAACCGGGCGAAGAACCACATGTGGGCGTTCTCCTCGCCGATCATGTGGTGGAAGTACTCCGAGGAGAGGGCGAAGTCCTTCGTGTGGATCCGCGCGATGATCTCGGTGATCAGCTCACGGATGCCGTCGACGTTCAGGCTGTAGAAGTTGACGCTCTCCCACTTGCTGATCGCCCACTTCTGCTCCTCGGTGAACGACTCGGCCACCTTGGTCCCGTGGATGGACAGCAGCTCCGGGGACATCCAGTACTGGTCCTCCGGCAGCGTGTCCGGCCAGTCGAACATCGTGTACGGGTCGTAGTGGTCGCGCTCGGACATCGACACGAGCCGGTCGAGTATGGACTGCAGCTGCTCGTCGGCCTGCAGCACGGGCGTGCTCATCGGATCCTTTTCCTCTCTCAGTTGCCGGAGCCGTTGGCGGCCACGGCGCTCTCGCGCGGAGCGGGCTGCTCCGCCGAGAGCTGGATGTCCGTCTGGTGGCGCGGGTGGGCGAACAGGCCGTCGCGGCGGTAGCCGTTCACCGGTTCGTCCGCGTGGTGTTCCGTGGGCAGCAGCCGGTTCAGCAGCGAGCCCGTGAAGGCCCCGGCGATCTCCGGGTGCGGGGCCTCGGCGTGGTGGTCGGCCAGGATCACGAAGGCCGGGTCCACGTTCTTGACCAGGCCGTCCTCGTCCACGACCTCCAGCCACGAATGGGCGAGGTCGAGCATCCCCATGATCCAGCCGCGCCGGGTACGGGCCTCGAAGCCGGCCTCCCGGCACCGCTCGGCCAGCTCCAGGCAGACCGAGATGCAGGGGGCGTAGCCCTGGGCCAGCACCTCGTCCTTGCGCCACTGGAGTTCCTCGGGCATCCGGCCCCAGCGGAACCGGTCGGGCCCGTACGAGGTCACGATCGCGCGCAGCTCCTCCGAGACGATCTCCCGGCGTTCCCCGGAGGTCACGAGCACCCCGGAGGCGGTGAGCCCGGCGGTGCCGCTCGCGGTGATGTCCTTCTCCCCGAGCAAGGCTCCCTCGGGCCCGATTGACAGGGACTCCGTCCAGCCGCCGCTGAGCTCCGGGTGCGGCGTGGCCAGGTTCCAGTCGGTGCGCTCCGGTTCGCCCGGGCCGTGGGCGGCCGGCGGGGTCAGCGCGACCGAGTAGTTCCAGCGCTGCGGCCGGAACAGGGTCCGCGGATCGGCGTGCATCCAGCGCAGGGCGTAGCGCATCGTCTTCTCGGGGACGGAGGTCCCGGAGCCGGAGTAGAGCGCGAGGTTCACCAGGTCGAAGCGGTCGAAGCGCTCGGCCCCCGGTGTCCCGCCGTGCGGCAGGCCCGCGCGCAGCAGCTCGTCGAGGATGTCCGGCCCGCACTGGAGCAGTTCGAGCGCGGCCTCCCGCTCCACCCACTCGTCGCGCAGCTCCGGCGGGATCACCAGCAGGTCGCGGAGGGATTCGAGCCAGCCCTCAAGGCCGCGCGGAGCGGTGGGGCGGGTCCACGGTTTGGCTTCGATGGTCATGCACGGCTCCCGGAGGACGTCAGGTGGGTGGGGGCGACCGCCGAGAACGCGGCGCGCAGCGCCGCCTTGTCGGGCTTTCCGTACGAGGCCGTGGGGATGTCCGGGACGAACTCGAACCGCCCGGGCACGTGCGCCGCGCCCAGGGCCCCGCGCACCGAGGCGCGCAGCTCCTCCACGAGGCCGGGCCGGCCGGTCTCCGGCGGGTCCTCCCGGGGGACACAGACGGCGACCAGGGCCTCGCCCGTGACCGGGTCGGGCACGCCGATGACGGCGGCGCGCAGGACGCCCGGATGGGCCGCCAGCACGTTCTCCACGGCCTGCGGATAGCAGTTGGTCCCGTCCACGATGACCAGGTCCTTGGCCCGCCCGGTCAGGTAGAGGTAGCCGTCCTCGTCGATCACCCCGAGGTCGCCGGTGCTCAGCCAGCCGTCCCGCAGGACTTCCCCGCTCAGGTCGGGCCGCTGCCAGTAGCCCGCCATCACCGTGGGTCCGGACACCTCGACCGCTCCTTCCGTACGGGGCCCCAGCGCGCGGCCGTCCCCGTCCGTGACCCGGAGGGACACCCCGGGCACCGCGCGGCCGACCGAGCCGAACAGCTCGGGCCGGGACGCGGCGGCCGCCGCGTGGTCCTCGGGAGCCAGGCTGGTGATCGCGATGGCCTCGGTCAGGGCGTAGCTCTGCCGCAGCCGGGGGCCGAGGCTGCGGACCGCCTGGGCGAGCCGGTGCGGGGTCACGGGCGCACTGCCGTAGCTGACGGCCGCGAGCCCGGAGAGGTCGGTCTCCGCCAGGCCGGGGTGGTCCAGCAGCCGGTACAGGTACGGCGGGTAGAGGTACGTGGTGACCGGCCGGCCCTCCGCGGAGGCCTCGGCGATCCGCGCCAGCAGCGCCTCCGGGTCGAACTCGTCGAACAGCTCGACGCTCACGTGGTGGCGCAGCAGGCCGCAGGCGATCGCGCCCGCGGCGTGCGCCATCGGGGTCATGGCCAGGAACCGCAGCCCCGGCGGCGGGGCCGCGCCCGCCCAGGCGCCGGCCGCCGCGGCCAGCGCGCCGAAGGTGTACACGACCCCCTTGGGCAGGCCGGTGGTTCCGCCGGTGTACAGCACCCGGGCGACATCGTCCTCCCGGGCCGCCACCGGCAGGGGCGCGTCCGAGCGGGCGGCGGCCGCCGCGAGCAGGTCGGTCACGTCCGGGTCCTCGACCGGGCCGAGCCCGAACAGCAGCTTCACCCCGGCGGCGCGGGCGAGTTCCGCCATGCGGGGCCCCGGCAGGATCGGCCCGGCGCAGGCGAGGATCACGGCGGCGGGGGCGGCGTCGCGCAGGATGTGCGCGGCGACCTGCTCGCCGCCGGCCGCGTACACCGGGGTGTAGCTGATGCCGAGCAGGTGCGAGGCCAGGCCCACCGCCGACATCTCGATCGGGTTGGCGGCCAGCAGGACCAGCCGGTCCCCGCGGCCCAGCCCCGCGTCCCGCAGGACCCGGGCCGTGCGGTAGGCCAGCGAGAGCAGGCCGGCGAAGGTCATGGACCGCTCGCCGTGGATCAGCGCGGTGCGCTCGGCGCGGGCGGCGAACTGCTCGACGGCGCTGGTGACGTACGCGGCGGGGGCGCCGGAATCGGGCGCGGTCACGGGGTCTCCTTCCCGGGGGCGGTGGTGGCGGTGGTCGTGGTCGCGGTCGTCGTGGTCGTACGGAAGCGGCAGGCGGAGCCGCCGGTGCGCAGGCACTCCACGCGGTGATCGCTGACCTGCGTCTTCAACCCCTCGAACCAGCCCGCGCGCATCTGCGGGCACGGGCACTCGTACCCCTCCAGCGTTCCGGCGCGCGCGAGCATCTCCAGGGCGAAGTTGCGGGTGACCGCCGTCTCGAAGGACTCCTCGCCGCTGACCTTGTTGGAGGCCTCCACGGCGTCCCCGGTCATCAGCTCCGAGATGCCGGTCAGCGCTCCGGCCAGCTCGGCGGCGGAGAGCCCCGGGCCCAGCCCCTCGTCCCGCGCGTAGGCGGCGGCGATCCGCCGGGTGACGAACTGCATGGCCTCCGCGTTCACCTCGTTCGCCGCGTCCTGGCCGAACCGCCGCGCGACCCCCTGGTACCAGCGGGCGTCGTGCAGCCACCAGAACTGGCGCAGCAGGTCGGCGGAGGGCTCGCCGGGGTCTGCCGGTCCGGGCGCCTGGGAGGCGGAACTGGTCACGGTGTCCTCGTCCTTCGGATCGGAGAGCGGATGGGAGGGGAGAGCGGGCGGCAGCGGTTCAGACCGCCTCCGGGGCCCGGCCGAGCACGAGGCTCACGTTGTGGCCGCCGAAGGCGAAGGAGTTGGAGACGGCGGCCTCGGGCGCCGCCGCCCGGGGAGCGCCGCGTACGTGGTCGAGCGCGCACTCCGGGTCCGGCCGGTCGAGGTTGGCCGTCGCCGGGAGGCTCCGGTGGTGCAGGGCGAGTACGGTCGCCGCCGCCTCCACCGCGCCCGCCGCGCCCAGCAGATGGCCGATGGCGCCCTTCACCGAGCTGACCGGGGGCCCGTCCTCGCCGAACACCGAGCGGATGGCCCGCGCCTCGGCCAGGTCACCGGCCTTGGTGGCGGTCCCGTGGGCGTTGACGTAGCCGATGTCCCGGGGAGCCAGCCCCGCGTCCGCCAGCGCGCGCCGCATGGCGTCCGCCGCGCCCGCGCCGTCGGGCCGCGGCGAGGTCGGGTGGTGGGCGTCGCTGGTCGCGCCCCACCCCAGCACCCGCCCGTAGGCGTGCGCCGAGCGGGCGCGGGCGTGCGCGGCCCGCTCCAGGACGAGGATCCCGGCGCCCTCGGCCAGTACGAAGCCGCTCCGGTCCAGGTCGAACGGGCGGCTGGCCGCCGCCGGATCACCCGTCCCGGCGCGGGCCAGCGCCCGGGCGTTGCCGAAGGAGGTGGCCACGGAGGGGGCGAGCGCGGTGTCGGTGCCCCCGCAGACCACCACGTCGGCGGTGCCCTCGCGGATCAGCCGCAGCCCCTCGGCCACCGACATCGCCCCCGCCGCGCAGGCCGTGGCGATGGAGCTGCTGAGTCCGCGCACGCCGTGGCGCATCGCGATCCGGGCCGCCGCCATGTTGGGAAGCATCCCGGGAAGCAGGTACGGGCTGACCGCGGCCCGGCCCCGGGAGGCGCGGCCCACGGCCTGCTCCTCGTACGTGGCGAGCCCGCCGGCGCCGGTGGAGACCACCACCGCCACCCGGTCCGCAGCCACGTCCCGGCCCACCGTCAGCTTGGCGTCGCCGAGGGCCTCGTCCGCTGCGGCCAGCGCCATCAGCACGAACCGGTCGACCGACCGGGCCTCGGTGCGCGGCACCAGGTCCAGGGCGGAGATCTCGGGGGCCACCCCGGCCACGTCGGCGCCGGTCGCGGCCCACACCTCGCCCTCCAGCCGGCGCAGCCCGGAGCGCTGCGCCGCGAGCCCGTCCACGAAGGCAGGTACGCCGGTCCCCAGCGGGGTGACCAGCCCGATCCCGGTGACCCAGACGTCGTACTGCTCCCGGAGCCCGCTCCTCACGACCCCTCCCCGGCAGCCGGTGCCGCGGGCCGTACGAGCAGGGCGCGGGCGTTCGCGGGGGCGCCGTCCGGGCCCACCTGCTCCACGAGCAGCAGCAGCGCCTCGCCGGCGTCCCCGCCCTCGGCCAGGAAGCGGGAGACGTCCAGGGCCTCGCCCAGCGGATCGGCGGTCGCCGCGTCGGGGCTGAAGCAGATCACCGGACCGGCGAGCCCCCAGCGCCTGGCGATGTGCCCGACCACCGCGTTGGGCACGGACTGGAAGAACAGCAGGGGCGCCGCGGGCCGGCCGGCGTCCACGGCGGCCGCGGTCGCCGTGTGGGTCTCCAGGTCGCCGCCCCGGGAGGCCAGCACGATCGCCGTGCGCCCGGCCCGTCGTACGAGCTCCTGCGACTGGGCCGCGCCCGGAGTCCCGTACACCTGCTCCAGGCAGCGGTCGGCGGCGGCCGAGGCCATCGGGCTGAAGGAGGAGACGGCGAAGCCGGCCAGCGGCGCCGGCAGCCCGGGGTCGCCCGGGGCGGGCCAGACGCCCTCCGCGAGGACCTCCACGGCTGCCGCGTACTCGGGCGAAAGGGTGGGGGACAGGGTCATGGCGCGCTCACCACCAATGCGGTGTTGGCCCCGCCGAAAGCGGCGTTCAGGCTGAGGACGTGCCGGGGGGAGACCCGGCGGGGCCCGCCGAGGACCAGGTCCAGGCGGCAGTCTTCGTCGGGGCCCGAGTGGTTCGCGTTCACGGGGAGTTCCCCGCTGCGCAGCACCAGCAGGGCGACGGCGAGTTCGAGCATTCCGGAGGCCTCCAGGGCGTGCCCGTGGAGGGACTTCGTGGAGCTCACCGGGGTGCTGTCGACGGCCTCCCCGAGGGCGAGCCGCAGGGCTGCGCTCTCCGAGGAGTCGTTGGCGGGCGTGCCGGTGCCGTGGGCGTTGACGTAGCCGATGTCCGCGGGCGCCAGCCCGGCCCGGTCCAGCGCGGCGGTGATCGCCCGCGCCATGCCCAGCCCCTCGGGGTGCGGCCGGCACACGTGGTGGGCGTCGCCGGCCAGGCCCCAGCCGGACAGGACGGCGAGCGGCCGGGCACCGCGCGCGGCGGCGGCCTCCGCGGACTCCAGGACCACCGCGCCGACGCCGTCGCCGAGCAGCAGGCCCTTGCGGCCGGCGCTGAAGGAGCGCAGGACGCCGTCCGGGGCGAGCGCCCGGCCGGCGGAGAACAGCGCGAAGTTGTCCTCGTCCACGAGGTAGCCCGCGGAGACGACCACGCGGTCCTCCCGGCCGGTGCGGATCCGTACGGCGGCCTCGGAGACCGCCGTGCTGGCGGCGACACAGGCGTTGGTGTAGGTCCGGGCCGCGCCGAGCAGCGCGCAGGCCCGCGCCAGCGCGGCCGCGGTCTCCGAGATCGCGGACTTGCCCTGGACGGACAGCGGTCCGCGGGCCACCGCCGGATCGGTGTGCCGGCCCAGCAGCAGCGGCGCCTGCGCCCGCTCCGCCGGAGACAGCCCGGCCTGCTCGCAGGCCTCCTCCACGACCCGGCGCAGCTCCTCGTCCAGGTCGGGCGAGCCCGGCAGTACGGCGGCCACGCCCGTGCGGTACCGGTCCGTGGCGAACCGCCCGACCGGTCCGAACGCCGCCCGGGAGGCGGCCAGTCCCCGCCCGAGGGCCTCTTCGCCGCGGCCGAAGGCGCTGGTGACGCCGAGCCCGGTGATGACGACCGTGCGGGCGGCCGTCCGGTCGGCCGCGGTCACGAACTCCTCCCGCCCGGCGCGGGCGCGGCCAGGGCGCCCGCCAGCACCGCCACGGCGCCGTCGACCGTGTCCATGGCCTCCAGCTCCTCGTCGAGGTCGATCCGGATGCCGTACCGCTCCTCGACCACGTGCACCAGCCAGGCCAGCTGCAGCGAGTCGATCCGCTCGCCCACCTCGTCCGGGGCGCACTCGTCGTGCTGGGCCAGCAGGGCGATCACCTCCGGGCGGCCGGGGGCGGGGGCGGGGGACGGGCCGCTCACGCCGAGCCGGCCGGGGCCGCGACCTGGGTCCGGCGCTGCTCGACCTGGGCGGTGAACTCGCCGATGGTCAGGGTCTGCAGGGCCTCGACGTCCTCGTCGGTGAACTTGACCCCGTACTCCTCCTCGACCTGCATGACGAGTTCGGCGATGGTCAGCGACTCCAGCTCCAGGCCGTCGTCGCCGATGGGGGTGGCGTCCGTGACCCCGGCCGTGTCGAGGTTCATGGTTTCGAGGGTGTTCACTACGAATGCGCGCACAGGGGTGCTCATGAACGGGCTCCTTGTATCAGTGTTCGTACGGGTGTTCAGGACGTGGCCGGACACCGGGGACGAGTGGGGGTGTCGGTGTCCCGTGTAGAGGTGTGGCTCGCGGTCCCGGTCGGTGACCAGCGCAAGCACGCGCACGCGCTGCTGCGGCGGGCCGCGGCGGCGGTACTGGGCGTCGGGCCCGAGGGCCTGGCCGTGGCCCGGGAGCCGGGCGGACGGCCCTACGTGGTGTCACGGCCCGGCGCCCGGGAGCGCGGGCCGCGGTCGCCCCTCCGGGTGAACGTGAGCGTGAGCCACACCCGCGGGCTGACCGCGGTCGCGGTCTGCACCGGCGGGGACGTGGGCGTGGACGTGGAGCCGGCCCGCGAACTCCCGGCGGTGGCCCTCGCCCGGCGCTGGTTCGGCGAGGAGGACGTCCGCTGGATCGAGGGCCACGCACCCGACCTGCGGGCCCGGGCCCTGCTGTGGGTCTGGACGCACAAGGAGGCACTGGGCAAGGCGCTCGGCACCGGACTGGCCGGCGGAGGCCGGCTGCGACCGGTTCCGCTGCCCGCCCGCGGCCTGCCGCCGGAGCCCGCGGGACCCGCTGCGACGCTGCGCGAGATCTTCCCCGGTTCCGGCGTGACCAGCGCCGTCCCCGGAGGCCCCGAGGGCTACGTCCTGTGCGTGGCGGGCGGCCCGGGCACCGAGGGCACCCCGGTGTCGGTCACCCAGGTGGACGGCTGAACTCCCGCTCTGCGCCGAGGCGGTGCCGCGCGACCCCCCGGAGCTTCCGCAAGGCGCTACCGGGTCCGCGCACGGCCTGACGGCCCTCCCGTGCGGCCCGGCGGGCTCTTGGTGCGGCGTGGCGGGCCGTGCGTGCGCTGCCACCGGCTTCCCGTGCGGCCTGGCGGACTTCCCGTGCGGCGCGACCGCGATCCCGGGCGTCCCGGCGGGCCGTGCGTGCGCTGCCACCGGCATCCCGGCCGGCCCGGCGGTGTTCCCGTGCTGTTCCATCGGGCTCACACCCGTTCCACGGCGGCAGCCGGCTGCGCGGCAGCCCGGAGCGCGGCCGGGTCCCGTACCGGCTTGCCGGTGGTGGTCCGGGGGAGGGCGGCCAGGGCGTGGATGCGGCGCGGCAGCTTGAAGCCGGCCACCCGCTCGGCGAGCAGGCCCTCCACGGCCCGCGCCGTGGTCTCCCCGTCGAGGACGGCGTAGGCCTCGATGGCCCCGTCGTGGACCACCACCGCCTCCCGTACGCCGGGCAGTTCGGACAGGGTCCACTCGACCTCGGTGAGGTCGACCTTGAGCCCGCCCACCGACACCTGGGAGTCCAGCCGGCCCAGCACGGCGAGCAGACCGGTCTCCGGGTCGAGCGTCGCGGCGTCGCGGGTGCGCAGCCAGCCGTCCGCCCAGCGGTCCGGGACGGCCGGACCGAGGTACGGGCCGGCCGGCCGCCGTACGAGGAGTTCGCCGTCCACGACCTTCGCCTCGATCCCCGGAGCCGTGCGCCCCGTGGCCGGCCGCGAGGCCCCGGACAGGTCGGCCGCGAGCACGCCCGTCTCCGTCATCCCGTATACCTCGCCCAGCGGTACGCCGTACCGCGCGGCGAAGGCCTCGGCGACCCCGGGCCGGACCGGCTCGCCGGCGGATATCGCCCCGACGAGCTGCGGCAGCGGCGGGGGAGCGGAGACGGAGGCCAGCAGCTGCGCGTGGAACGGCACGCCCGTGATCACGGTCGGCGCGGTCCGCGCGGCCACGGCGGCGAGGATGCCGTCGGCGCTCATCCGCTCCGGCAGCACGATCTCGACCCCCGCGTGCAGGCTGTGCAGCACCCCCGCCATCAACCCCATCGCGTGGATCAGGGAGTTGAGGACCACGATGCGCGCGCCCCGCCGGGGCATGCCGGGGATCAGGGTGTAGCGCAGGACCTCGGCGACGAGATCCGAGGCCGTCCGCCCGATCACCTTGGCGGGGCCGGTGGAACCGGAGCTGAGCTGGACGAGCGCGTGCCCGCTCGCGGCCGGACGCCCGCCGGGATACGGCTCGGTCACCGTGTCGACCGCGTGGAAGCCGCGCAGGACCCCGAGCCGCACCGGCCCGGCGGGCCGGACGAGGAACTGGGGAGCCGTGCGGCGCAGCGCCCGCTCGCTCTCGTGGGCGGTCAGCCGGTGGTCGAGCAGGATCACCTGGGCCCCGGTCCGCCAGGCGGCCAGCAGATGGGTGAGCAGCGCGAGCGAGGGGGGCAGCTGCAGGGCCACCGTTCCGCCGCTGCGCAGTCCGGCCTCCGCCAGCTCCGTGCGGCGGGCCCCGACCGCGCGGCGGAAACCGTCGCGATCCAGCCGTTCACCGATGTGCACCGCGGGCTCGGATCCGTCGTGGCAGGTGTGCAGGAGGAGCTCGTCGACCCAGATTCCGTCGTGCTGATCCGGATCGACCGTCCCGGGCCCGGGGCCCCCGAAATCGCTGATCACGAACAAACATCTCCCCGTCGCACTGCCCCGTTGCGCTACCGAATAGCCCTGACTGGCTCGGCAGTTCCGCATAATAGAAACGACCCCTCAGGGACTGTCAAGCGTCATATGAAAAGCGCGACAGCATTCTTGCGGAATTGCGAATTCCTACTCGCGGGTTGCCTTGTGGGGCCGGTTGTGCGGTGCGGAAATGGTTGACTGAACAGGGACTCCCTGTAGGGTCTGCCCGTGTTGAACGGGGAGATCAATCATTCCCCGATTTCCCTCGCAGGGAA
Organism: Streptomyces sp. TBY4; assembly: GCF_024213195.1. Taxonomy (GTDB): domain Bacteria; phylum Actinomycetota; class Actinomycetes; order Streptomycetales; family Streptomycetaceae; genus Streptomyces. The sequence goes on from NZ_JANAVF010000024.1 coordinate 114,184, forward strand.
TCGGGACGGGACCGGCATCCATCGAGGCGATCTTTCCCGGGCTGCATCGTCCGTCCGGAATTCAGTCATCAGATCTTTCTATCGGATCCGGCTGTCGAATCCGTCCCTCCATGACCTCATGAGGTGAGCATGCGCACTCTCCTGGTGGATAATTACGACTCCTTCACCTTCAATCTGTTCCACCTCCTGGCGGAGGCCAACGGGCAGGAGCCCGTCGTCATCCGCAACGACGAGCCGGGGTGGAGAATCAGCCACCTGGAGGGGTTCGACAACGTCGTCCTGTCTCCCGGACCCGGCACCCCGGAGCGCCCGGAGGACTTCGGCATCTGCACCGAGATCGTCCGCGCGGCGGACCGCCCGGTCCTCGGCGTGTGCCTCGGCCACCAGGGCATAGCCCACCTGGGCGGCGGCTCCGTCCGGCGGGCCCCCGAGCCCCGGCACGGCCGGGTCTCCCCGGTCGAGCACTCCGGGACGGACCTCTTCGCCGGGATCCCCTCGCCCTTCGACGTCGTGCGCTACCACTCCCTCACCGTGGCCGACCTGCCCGAGGACGTCTTCGAGGCCACCGCCTGGGCGCCGGGCGGCATCCTCATGGGCCTGCGCCACCGCGAACGCCCGCTGTGGGGAGTGCAGTTCCACCCGGAGTCCATCAGCAGCGAGCACGGACTGCTGATGATGCGCAACTTCCGCGAACTCACCACCCGCTGGCAGGAGGAGCACCCCGCCGCCCGGCCCCTCGCACCGGCCGCGCCCCCGGCCGCACCCGCCCGCCCCGCCCCGGCCCGGCACCTGCGCGTCCTCACCGAGCGGCTGCCCACCGACTGGGACCCCGAGATCGTCTTCGACGAGCTGCTGCGCGGCGGGAACCACCCCTTCTGGCTCGACAGCAGCCGCAGCGACGGCGCCACGGGCCGCTTCTCCGTCATGGGGGACGCCTCGGGCGACCTGGCCCGCGTGGCCACGGCCGACGTCGCGGCCGGCACGGTCACCGTCGTCTCCGAGCGGGACGGCGTCCGCAGCGCGCAGACCGCCGAGCGCCCCTTCTTCGACTGGATCGACGAGGACCTGAAGTCCCTGCGCGTGGAGCTGCCCGAGCGCTCCGAGAACCCCTGCAACTTCGCCCTCGGCTGGGTCGGGTACCTCGGCTACGAACTCAAGGCGCAGTGCGGGGCCGGTCCCGTCGTCCACCGCTCGCGGCAGCCCGACGCCACGATGGTGTTCGCCGCCCGCGCCCTGGCCTTCGACCACCTGACCGGCACCACGCACCTGCTGGCCCTGGCCCCCGCGGACCCCGCCGCGGACGATGCCGAGGCGCTCGCCCAGGGCGCCTCCGCCCGCGCCTGGCTGCGCACCACCGCCGGGCGGCTGCGCGCCCTCGCCGGCCGGACCGCCGACACCGACGTGCCCGCGCAGCCCCTGGACGCAGGCGACCTGAGCCTGCGGCACGACCGGGACGCCTACCTGGAGCGCATCCGGCGCAGCCAGGAGGACATCGCCGCCGGCGAGACCTACGAGGTCTGCCTCACCAACGAACTGCACAGCGAGGCGAAGGTGGACCCCTGGGAGGGGTACCGCTTCCTGCGCCGCACCAGCCCGGCGCCCTTCGCCTCGCTGCTCCTCTTCGGTGACCTCGCCGTCCTCAGCACCTCGCCGGAGCGGTTCCTGCGCGTCACCGCCGAGGGGCTGGCCGAGTCCAAGCCGATCAAGGGCACCCGGCCGCGCGGCGCCACCCCGGAGGAGGACGAGGCGCTGCGGACCGATCTGCGGACCAACGAGAAGGACCGCTCCGAGAACCTGATGATCGTCGACCTGGTCCGCAACGACCTCGGCCGGTGCGCGGAGGTCGGCTCGGTCCACGTGCCCAAGCTGTTCGACGTGGAGACCTTCGCCACGGTCCACCAGCTCGTCAGCACCGTACGGGCCACCCTGCGCCCCGGAGTGAGCGCGGTGGAATGCGTGCGCACGGCCTTCCCGGGCGGTTCCATGACGGGCGCCCCCAAGATCCGTACCATGCAGATCATCGACGAACTGGAGGAGGGCCCGCGCGGTGTGTACTCCGGAGCGATCGGCTACTTCTCCCTGTGCGGCGGCGCCGACCTCAGCATCGTCATCCGCACCGCCGTCGTGACCGAGGAGGGCATCCGCTACGGAGTCGGCGGCGCCATCGTCGCGCTCTCCGACCCCGCCGACGAGTTCGAGGAAACCATCACCAAGACCACCCCGCTGCTCCGCCTCCTCGGCAGGGGCTTCCCCGGCCGGGACGGGGCGGACGGGCCGGCGGACGCCGAGCCCCTGGTGTCCCGTTGACCGCGCCGGGCCGCGCCGACCGCCTCTTCGCGCTCACCGCGTACGGGGCCCTGCGCGAGGTCCCCGCGCCGGAGGCCCCGGGCACGCTCCTCGCCGCGGACTCCTGGCTGGTCGCCGACGGCCGGGTCCGCGCCCTGGCCCGGCACCGCAGCCGGTTCACCGAGACCTGCGCCGAGAGCGCGGCCCTGCCCGCCGCGCTCCTGGACACCTTCTGGACCGCCATGGCTGCCCTGCTGCCCCGGGAGGAGGGCCACTGGTTCCCGCGCGTCGAGCTGGAGACCGCCTCCGCGGACGCCTCCCCGGACACGGTGCTGCCCGGCGGCCACCGGCTGCTGTACCGGCCGCGCCCCGCCCCCGCGCTCTCCACGACGTCCCGGGTCTGGGGACTGGCCGTCTGCGACCCGCGCCGGACGCCCCGTCACAAGGGGCCGGACCTGGGCACCCTGGCCGCGGTCCGCTCCCGGGCCGCGGCCGCGGACGCCGACGAGGCGCTCCTGGTCACCGCGGACGGGGTGGTGCTCGAAGCGGCCAACTCCTCGCTCCTGTGGTGGGAGGAGGACGTCCTGTGCCATCCGCCCGCCGAGCTCCCCGTCCTCCCCGGGGTCACCGCCTCGCTGCTGCTCGAGCGGGCGGCGCGCACGGGAGTGACCGTACGGCCCGTCCGGCGCAGGCTGTCCGCGCTCGCCGGACGCGAGGTCTGGGTGGTCAACGCCCTCCACGGGCTGCGCCCCGTCACCGCCTGGACGGGAGGCTCCCTCCCGGTCGGCGCCCCGCGGCACGCCGCGGCGTGGCAGAGCTGGCTGGACGGCCTGCGCAGCCCGCTCCCGGCCTGAGCCCGGCCCGGGTGAACCGCCGCCGGCCCGTGGGCCCCGGCGGCGGTTCACCCTTCCCCTTCGGCTCACCGGCTATTCGGCCGCCGCGATCGGCTGCAGCCGGCGCGGGATCGTCGAGCCGGCCGGATCGGTCCGGGCCAGATCCCCGGAGAGCACGGCCTGGTGCAGCTGCTGGAGCGGAGCGGACGGCTCCAGCCCCAGTTCGCGTACGAGGGAGGCCCGCAGCTTCTGGTAGGCCTCCAGGGCGCGCCAGCCCCCGCCCGAGCGGTGCAGGGCGCGCATCAGCTGCCCGCAGAAACCCTCGTGGAGGGGGTGGCGGGCCACCAGCACCCGCAGTTCGGGGATCACCTCGGCGCAGCGGCCGAGCCGGATGTCGGCCTCGATGCGCCGCTCCAGGGCGGCCGCGCGCTGCTCGTTGAGCTGGAGCACCTCCAGTTCGAGGATCGCCCCCGCGCGTACGTCGACCAGCGCCGGGCCCTGCCACAGCGCGAGCGAACGGCCCAGCAGGTCGGAGGCGGCACGGTAGTCGCCGATGTCGTAGGCGGCCCGGCCCTGCACCGCGAGCCGCTCGAACTCATGGGCGTCGACCTGCCCCGGAGGCACCTGGAGCAGGTAGCCGCCGAAGCAGGTGACGAGGACCTGCTTGGCGTCGAGCGCCGGGTCCCGCCCCAACGCGGCGCCGATCTTCCGGCGTAACTGGAGGATGTAGGTCTGCAGCGTGGTGGTGGCACTGCGGGGAATCTCCTCGCCCCAGATCTCCTCCATCAGCGTCGGCACGGTCACGACCCGCCCGGTGTGCAGGGCGAGCAGGGCCAGCAACTGCCGGGGCTTCGTCGCGGTCGGAACCACCGAGACGCCGCGCTCCTGGGCAGTGAGCGACCCCAGTACTTTGATCTCCATGTGTGCGCTCTCCCTCATCGGGCCGGCCCGGCCCGGAGCAGCCGGTCCAGCGAACTCCCACTGGTCAGGTGGACGTAGCGGCCGGGGTCCTTGCACGACATAACCGGTGCATGTCAGCACGGGCCGCTAAAGCGCCGATGAGGCGGCAGGCCGGGCGGACCCGGCCGCTCCCCTACGGTCGCGGCCCCTCCGCGGGCGGCACGGGCTTCGTGTGGAGGACTTCGCGGGCCTGTTCCGCGGCGCGGGTTATGCCCTCGCTGACGAAGTCGACGAAGCGGGCGATGTTCTCGAGGCGGGTGGCGGCCGGGGTGCCGGGGCCGAGCACACCGACGCCCTGCCGCGCCGTTTCCACGAGCACGGCGTGGGCGCGGGCGCTGGCGATCATCCCCTGGTACCAGACGTCGTCGTCGACGACGTAGCGCTCGCGGCGGCCCTCGTCCGGTTCCCGGCGGACGAGGGACTGGCCTTCGAGGAACGTGATGGCCTTGGAGACGGACGCCGGACTGACCTGGAGCCGCCGGACGAGCTCGGACGCGGTGAGACTGCCCGCGTCGGTGGTGTAGAGGGCGGCCAGCACCCGGGCCGTCATCTTGGACAGGCCCGACTGCATGAAGATGCCGGCGAAGGTCTCCTCGTACGCGCGCACCGCCTCGGCATCGCGCCCGTCGGCCTGCGGGGACGTCTGCGGCCCGCGCGGCGCGGCCTGCCTGCTCCGGTGGGCGCGGCGTTCCGTGGCGCGGTGGGCCAGATCGGAACGGTAGGAGGCCGGACCGCCGTTGCGCATCACCTCGCGCGTGACCGTCGAGGTCGGGCGGTCGAGGCGCCGGGCGATCTCCGCGTAGGCGAGGCCGTCGGCCAGCCCCAGCGCGATCTGCTGGCGCTCCTGCTGGGTGAGTCTGCCTCCCGGCACCGTTCTCTCCTTCTGTAGACGCTCCCAGCATAGCGTTCACTCCCGGTTCATTGCAACGGGAGATCGCCTTCCGTTGCGTTGAATCTCATTCCATTGCAACGAAAACTCTCACTTGACCTGCGTAAATGCCGATCTCATGCAACGAGTATGTTGCCTGATCCTGGAATGCAACGTAGCTTTTCTATTGTCGGAAACAAACAGCGAAGCGCACAGGAGAGAACGATGCAGACCTTCACCACCACCGCCCCGATCGCCACCGTCCTCGACGTCCCCGCCGGCCGGATCCGCCTCATCGCCGCCGACCGGACCGACACCACCGTCGAGGTCCTGCCCGCGGACGCCTCGAAGGGCCGCGACGTGAAGACGGCGGAGCAGACGACGGTCGCCTACGCCGACGGCGTCCTGCGCATCGAGGTTCCCGAGGCGAAGAACGGACTCCTCGGCGCCACCGGATCCATCGAGGTCACCGTCCAGCTCCCGGCCGGCTCCCGCGTCGAGGCCGGCACGGCCGCCTGCGAGTTCCGGGGCGTCGGACGGCTCGGGGACGTCGTCTTCGAGGGCGCGCAGGGCACGGTCGAGCTCGACGAGACCGCGAGCGCCCGCCTCACCCTCCAGGCCGGCGACATCTCGGTCGGCCGCCTGGGCGGCCCCGCGGAGATCAGCACCCAGCAGGGCGACATCGCCGTCGCCGAGGCCGTGCACGGCACGGTCGTGCTGCGCACCGAGTCCGGCAACGTCTCGGTCGGCGCCGCCGCCGGATCCTCGGCCTCCCTGGACGCCGGCACCTCCTACGGCCGGATCCACAACGCGCTCACCAGCACCGCGGGAGCAGCCGCCCGGCTCGACATCCACGCGACCACCTCGTACGGCGACATCACCGCCCGAAGCCTCTGACCGCCGGCGACGCGCACATGCCGCAGCTGCCGCCGCTCACACGACCGCCCCGCCCCGCCATGGAATGGCGAAGCGGGGCGGTCGTGCGAGTCCCGTGATCAGGCGCGGCAGCGCAGCATCTCCAGCGGGGGGTTCTCGGCGAGGTTCGCCCAGTGCTCCGCACCGAACTCGCGCAGGCCGGCCTCCGACACCGTGATCGGGGTCCAGGTGAGCCCGCTGAACCCGGCCGCCTTCAGGGAGTTCTCGTAGACCTCGCGGCGCGGGAAGTTCGCGATGAACGAGACCGGCGGGTCGAGCAGCGCCGTGGTCCGCACCTTGAACCCGGTCTCGACCTCCTCACCGGTGAGTTCGGTGCGGAAGCCGTACTTCTCCGGGGTCGGCCCGTCGAAGCGGTAGTCCGGCGACTGGTTGATGAGGAAGAGCTCGGCGCCCGGCTTCAGGCTCCGGTGGATGTTGCGGCACATCCGCTCCGTGGTGGCGATGTCCGAGGCGTAGTTGAGGAGCTGGACGGCCAGCCCGACGTCGAAGGGCTCCTCGAAGGACCGCAGCTCGGCCGCGTCGCCCACCTCGTAGCGCACACCCAGGGGGTCGCGCTCCTCGATCGCCTGCGCCACGGAGACCAGCTCGCCGGAGATGTCGATCCCGAGCACCTCGGCCGCGCCGCGACGCTTGAGCTCACGGCTGTAGAAGCCGGTGCCCGAAGCCACGTCGAGCACCGACTTGCCCGTCACGTCCCCGACCAGGGCCAGGAATCCGGGCACGATCGCCCACTGCTCCAGCGGAAGGGCCTTGAACCCCTCGTACGCCTCACCGATCTTGTCGTACTGCTCCTGTGCACTCATGGTGCCGTCCTCCCCGTTGTCTTTCACCGTGCAACAGGGCCCGGCTCCGCCCATGACCGCGGCGGACCAGGCCCTCTGACCGGCAGTCTCTCCCAAACGGACAGGCTGTCGGCCTTGGTGAAACCCACGAAAACGGACGTTCCCTCCCGGCCTCCCACACAGCCGGGCGTCATTGAATTCGGTCGGGGAGGACGGTCAGTTGGCCCAGGATCCCCTGGCCTGGTACGCCGGAGTCCACATGGTCTTCATGACCAGGCGCAGCGGAGCGGGCATGACGGAGCTGACCTTGTCCACGTTCTCCTGCGTCGCCTCGTCGAGCACCCAGGGGAAGAACTCCGCGGCGCCCTTGAAGCCGAGGCTGTCGCGCTGGTCGGCGATGAAGGCCTTCCAGTCCTTTTCGGTGAGGGCTTCCTGGATGTAGGGGAGGCCGTCCTTCTCCTCGTGGGCGAGGTGGGTTTCGAGGGAATCGCCGAGGAGGGTGACGGCCTCCGCGAGCTCGTCCGTCTGGGGCTGGCCGTCAGCAACAGCAGCCTCGATCCGGGCGAGCAGGGGGTCGATCTGCTCGTGTTCGGCTTCGAGCTCCGCGAGGACGGAGAGCGCTTCGGGGCGGTTGGCGAAGCCCTTGGCCATGCGGGGCCACAGGTCGCGGTCCTCGCCCTCGTGGTGGATGAGGAGCTGGGTCTTGAAGATCTCCCAGCCCGTCAGTACCCGCTTGCGTGCGGTCGGGTCCTCGAGGGAGCGGCCGGCCACGGCCTTCTCCAGACGCCGGATGTCACGCCGGAAGGCGTCGTGGCTGACCAGCATGATCGTGAGGTCGACGTAGTCCTTGTTCTTGGCCATGGTCGTCTCTCCTTTCGACTCCGGTCGACGATCCGCTCGGGCCGCCGAAATAATTCGTTAGCTAGCTACGTTAATCAGTATCGCGATGGCCGACTGCGCTGTCAACCAAGGGAGTCAGGCGGTCTTGCGGCCGATGACGGCGGTGGCGTGGCCGGGGAGTTCGAAGGTGTCTTCGATGGTGAGTCCGGCTTCTTCCATCCAGGAGCGGCATTCGGTGGGGGTGTACTCGTTGCCGGCGGGGGACTGGAGCATCATCGTGAGGCTGAGGAGGAGGGTGTCGGTGCTGGTGCGGTCGTCGTTGACCATGGGGTCGTAGACGATGACGGTTCCACCGACCGGGACCCGGCTGGCTGCCTGGGCGATGAGGCTCTTGCGGGCCTCGACGGGGCAGTCGTGGAGAACGTTGCCGAAGATGACGACGTCGGCGGAGGGGATGTCGGTGTCGTAGAAGTCGCCGCCGTGGAAGCTGATCCGGTC
>NZ_JANAVF010000025.1 GCF_024213195.1 Streptomyces sp. TBY4
CTCCGGGCTTTCGTTCTGTTCTTGCGTTTCAGACTCTATCAGAGTCCGTCTCGCTTGTTTTCCGCCTTCCAGGTCATTCGCTTTCGCGTTTTCCCTTTCCGGCGAGTCCGACTCTATCAGAAGTTTTCCACCGGATTTCCCGGCTTCAGTTTCCTGAATGAAGAGTTGGGTGTGCCCGCTTGGAATTCAATTCCTGGGGGCGAGAAAGACTTTAAACCATCGCTGCCGAACTTGTCCAGTTCGAGGCAACCGTTCGAATCTACCTCCCCGCAGCCGCCGTGTCAACGGTGTTTGCGGGACGACGAGGAGACTAGCAGCTCAGCATGCTCGTACGCACATCAGGCCGCGGTGGGGAGCGTCGCCGTGCGGTCGGCCTGCTCCACGTCGCCCACCTCGCCGGCTCGGGCGGCGCGGCCGCCCAGGGCGTAGACGTAGAGCAGGAAGGCGGCCTCGGCAGCCACGCCGATGCCGATGCGGGCCCAGGTGGGCAGGCCGGAAGGGGTGACGAAGCCTTCGATCAGGCCCGACAGGAAGAGGACCGCGGCCAGGCCTATGGCCATGCCGAGGGCGGCGCGACCCTGTTCGGCCAGGGCCACGCGGCGGGTGCGGTGGCCGGGGTCGATGACCGTCCAGCCGAGGCGCAGGCCCGTACCGGCGGCCACGAAGACGGCCGTCAGTTCGAGCAGGCCGTGCGGGAGGATCAGGCCGAGGAAGACGTCGAGACGGTCGGCCGAGGACATCAGGCCGATGCCGACGCCCAGGTTCAGCATGTTCTGCCACAGGATGTACAGGACCGGCAGGCCCAGGAAGCCGCCCAGGACCAGGCAGATCGCGGCCGCCTGGGCGTTGTTCGTCCAGACCTGGGCCGCGAAGGAGGCCGCGGGGTGGCTGGAGTAGTACGTCTCGTAGCCGCCGCCCGGCTTCGTCATCTCCTTCAGGTCCTCCGGGGCGCCGATGGCGCCCTGGATCTCCGGATGGGTGGCTATCCACCAGCCGACGAGCACGCCGACGGCCGTGGAGACCAGCGCCGTGGGTATCCACCAGCGGCGGCTGAGGTAGACGGCAGCCGGGAAGCCCGCCGTGAAGAAGCGGGCCGCGTCGCGCCAGCCGGACCTGCGGGTGCCCGTCACCTTGGAGCGGGCGCGGGCTACCAGCTGGGTCAGGCGCCCCGTGAGCATCGGGTCGGGGGTGCTCGACTGGACGAGGGAGAGGTGCGTGGCCGTGCGCTGGTAGAGCTCGACGAGCTCGTCGGCCTCGGCTCCCGTGAGGCGCCGGCCGCGGCCCAGAAGCTGTTCGAGCCGGGCCCACTCGGCCTGGTGGGCCGCAACGAAGACGTCGAGATCCATGCGGTTGGCGCTCCCCTGCCCCTGGTCACTGCCGGTTTCTCTACTGCTTGCTCCGTCAGCTTGGCAGACTGGAGGCCGATGGGGCGGGGCAGGTCAGTGAAGGGTGTGCGTCGGTGAGCGATCTGGTGACGGGGGACGCGGTCGTCCTGGGGCTTCGGCCGGCGAGGCTGCCGAGCCGGGCGCTGGCGATCCTGCTCGACCTGCTCGTGTACGTCGCCGGGTACCTGCTGATCTCCGTCGGGCTGGTGCTGGCCACCGCATCGATGGACGGGGCGGCCCGGGCGGCCGTGTCCGTGGCCTCGTTCGTGCTCATCCTGGTCGGCGTGCCGATCGCGGTGGAGACGCTGAGCCACGGGCGCTCGCTCGGCAAGCTCGCGTGCGGGCTGCGCGTGGTGCGCGACGACGGCGGGCCGATCCGGTTCCGGCACGCGCTCGTGCGGGGTGCCTTCGGGGTCTTCGAACTCCTGATGACCTTCGGGTCCGTGGCGTGCATCGCCTCGCTGTCCTCCGAGCGGGGACGGCGGCTCGGGGACGTGTTCGCGGGGACGCTGGTGATCCGGGAGCGGGTGCCCGGGGCTCGGGTGATGCCCGTGCCGCCGCCGCCTCCGTGGCTGGCCGGGCGGTTCGGCGGGCTGGACCTGTCCGCGGTGCCGGACGGGCTGTGGCTGGCGATCCGGCAGTACCTGACGCGCATGAACCAGCTGGATCCGCAGGTGGGTGCCTCGATGGCGGCCCGGCTCGCGGACGATCTGGTGGCGCGTACGGGGGCTCCGCCGCCGGTCGGGGTGCCCGCCGCCGCGTTCCTGATGGCCGTGGTGCACGAGCGGCAGTCGCGGGACGCCGCGCGGGCCTTCCGCCCGCAGCCGCCCGCGCCGGGGGCGGCTCCCGTCGCGTACGGGCAGCAGCCCACGCCCGTGGTGATGCCGGCCGTGGTGGCCCCGGCGGCCCCGGTGATCGTGCCCGTCGCGGCTCCGGTGGCGCCCGTACCCGTACCCGTAGAGCCGCCGAAGGCGACCGGGTTCGCGCCGCCCGCCTAGTCGGCCGGGCCGTCGGGGAAGGCGGAGGGCGGGGTCTCCAGGTGTTCGAGTTCTATGCCGGGGGCCGAAAGGACCACGTCACCTGCGATGTGGACCGTGTGGACCTGGCCGGTGTCCAGGGCGGTGACGCGGTACTCGTCGACCAGCAGCGGGCCGCTGTCCGTGGGGTGCTCCGCGCGCTGCACGAGCTGCCAGGCCTGGTCCGTCGTACGGGCCGCCAGGACGGGGTCGGTCAGGGCGACGAGGCGGACGCGGGTGGCGGGGGCGCCGGGGGCGAGGCGCAGCAGCCGTGACGTGGCGACGAGGAAGGCCGGGGAGGTGCCGGTGAAGCCGGCGGCGCCGGGGACGTTGCCCTCGGTGGCCTCGGCTCCGGCCGGGTCGGTGCGCACCCAGGTGATCCCGTCGATGGCGGCTCCGCGGACCTGCCAGCTGGAGGCGTTGACCTCGAGCCGGATGGGGCGGCCCAGTTCGTCGACGGCCAGGTCGAGGGAGCCGCGGTGCGCGCCGTCGGGCGCGGTGAGCTGCGAGACGTAGCGCCAGCCGGAAGGGCCCGGGGCGCAGTGGAAGTGCTCCTCGCCGAGGGGGGTGTGGTCGTGCGGGTCGTGGAGCGCGTAGCGGCCTCGGGGCATGGGGCGTCTTCCTGGGGGTTCCTGGGTTGCGGGCGGGTACGGGGCAGGCCCCCGGCACGGATGCCGGGGGCCTGACCTGACGCGTGGGTGCCGCTGATCCGTGGGGATCAGTAGCGGTAGTGGTCCGGCTTGTACGGGCCGGCGACGTCCACGCCGATGTACGCGGCCTGCTCGGGGCGCAGGGTGGTGAGGCGGACGCCGAGGGCGTCGAGGTGGAGGCGGGCCACCTTCTCGTCGAGGTGCTTGGGGAGTACGTAGACGTCGGTGGGGTACTCGGCCGGCTTGGTGAACAGCTCGATCTGGGCCAGCGTCTGGTCCGCGAAGGAGTTCGACATCACGAACGACGGGTGACCCGTCGCGTTGCCCAGGTTCAGCAGACGCCCCTCGGAGAGGACGATGAGGACCTTGCCCTCGGGGAACTTCCACGTGTGGACCTGGGGCTTGACCTCGTCCTTGACGATGCCCTCGATCTTCGCGAGACCGGCCATGTCGATCTCGTTGTCGAAGTGACCGATGTTGCCCACGATCGCCTGGTGCTTCATCTTGGCCATGTCGGAGGCCATGATGATGTCCTTGTTGCCCGTGGTCGTGATGAAGATGTCCGCCGTCGCCACGACATCGTCCAGCGTCGCGACCTGGTAGCCGTCCATCGCCGCCTGCAGCGCGCAGATCGGGTCGATCTCCGTGACGATAACGCGCGCGCCCTGGCCGCGCAGCGACTCCGCGCAGCCCTTGCCGACGTCGCCGTAGCCGAAGACCACGGCGGTCTTCCCGCCGATGAGGACGTCGGTGGCACGGTTGATGCCGTCGATGAGGGAGTGGCGGCAGCCGTACTTGTTGTCGAACTTCGACTTGGTGACGGCATCGTTCACGTTGATCGCCGGGAAGAGCAGGGTGCCCTCGGCCATCATCTCGTAGAGGCGGTGGACACCGGTCGTGGTCTCCTCGGTGACACCGCGGATCTCCGACGCGAGCTGCGTCCACTTCTGCGGGGCCTCGCCCAGCGTGCGGTTCAGGAGCGTCAGGATGTGCGCGTACTCCTCGGAATCCGCCGTGGACGGGTCCGGAGCGGCGCCGGCCTTCTCGAACTCGACACCCTTGTGAACCAGGAGCGTGGCGTCACCACCATCGTCCAGGATCATGTTCGGGCCGCCGGTCGGGGTGTTCGGCCAGGTCAGCGCCTGCTCCGTGCACCACCAGTACTCCTCCAGCGTCTCGCCCTTCCAGGCGAAGACGGGGACGCCCTGCGGGTTCTCCGGGGTGCCGTTCGGGCCCACCGCGATGGCGGCGGCCGCGTGGTCCTGGGTGGAGAAGATGTTGCAGGAGGCCCAGCGGACGTCGGCGCCGAGGGCGACGAGCGTCTCGATGAGGACGGCGGTCTGCACGGTCATGTGCAGGGAGCCGGTGACGCGGGCGCCGGCGAGCGGCTGGGTGGCCGCGTACTCCCGGCGGATCGACATCAGACCGGGCATCTCGTGCTCGGCGAGGGTGATCTCCTTGCGGCCGAAGACGGCGAGGGAGAGGTCCGCGACCTTGAAGTCGGTGAAAGCGGCAGTCATGTGGGTGCTGCTCCTTGTGATGTGGAGAGGTGGGTACGGCTGAGCCGCGCACCGTCGTCAAGACGGCGCACATGGCGCTCAGTCCGTCGGGGGTCCTCTCTCCCCTCGGCCGGTCCTGAGGACCGCCCGACCGCCATCAGCAGCGACGCCTGACACTGATGACGAATCTACACCGATCGGCGGAGCGGGGCCCAGGTGACTTGGGGGCAAGTCTCGGCTGAGCTTCGGGGCCTACGGCGGAGGATTCAGGGCCTTTCGGACTTTTGATCCGACCCTTACCTGTTGGACGATGCCGTTGGGTCGGGTTGTACGCGCGATCCCGCAGGACAACGCTCGTGAGGAGATTCCAGTGACCAGTCCGGCAGGCCCTCCCGAAGGCGGGGACGCGAGCGGGCGCAAGCCCGTGAAGATCGTCGCCGTTACCGCGTGCCCCACCGGTATCGCGCACACGTACATGGCGGCGGAGAAGCTCCAGCAGGCCGGCGACCGGCTCGGCATCTCGATCAGGGTGGAGACGCAGGGCTCGATCGGGGCCGAGAACGTGCTCTCTGACAACGATGTCAGAGAAGCGGACGCCGTCATCATCGCCGCCGACAAGGAAGTCGACCTCGAGCGGTTCGCGGGCAAGCGCGTCCTGTCCACGGGCGTTGCGGACGGCATCCACAAGCCGGAGGAGCTGATCCGGCGGGCGCAGAGCGCTCCGGTGCAGGCCGGGACCTCGGCGGCGGCGGGCAGCGGCGCCGGCGGGGGCGGCGGCAGGCAGCGCAGTCAGGCGTACAAGGCGCTGATGAACGGCGTCTCGCACATGATCCCGTTCGTGGTCGTGGGCGGTCTGCTGCTGGCCGTCTCCCTCTCCCTGGGCGGGCACGCGGACGCCAAGGGCGGGCTGGTCATTCCCGACGGGACCTTCTGGTTCTACGTCAACAAGCTCGGCGTGACCGGCTTCTCCCTGATGTTGCCGATCTTCTCCGGCTACATCGCCTACGCGCTGGGCGACCGGCCGGCCCTCGTACCCGGCATGATCGGCGGATTCCTCGCCGCGGACGCCGTGCACATCTACGGGGCCGACGCGAACGCGGGCTTCCTGGGCGCCATTGCGACCGGTTTCCTCGCGGGCTATCTGGTCGTGTGGATCAAGAAGGTCAAGGTCCCCAAGGTCATCCAGCCGATCATGCCGATCATCGTGATCCCGATCGTGTCGACCGTGGCCCTGGGCTTGTTCTACATCTACGTGATCGGGCAACCGATCTCCTGGATCTTCACGCACCTGACCGACTGGCTCAACGGGATGACCGGCTCCAGCGCGATCCTGCTGGGCACCATCATCGGCCTGATGATCGCCTTCGACATGGGCGGCCCGGTCAACAAGACCGCCTTCCTCGTCGCCGTCGGCCTGATCGGCACCAACAACCACGTCATGGGCATGGCCGCGGCGGCCATCCCCGTCATGCCGCTCGGCCAGGGTCTGGCCACGCTGCTGCGCCGCAAGCTCTACAGCGACGAGGAGAAGGAAACCGGCCTCGCCGCCCTGTTCATGGGCTTCTTCGGCATCTCCGAAGGAGCGATCCCCTTCGCCGCGGCCCGGCCCGCCCAGGTCATCCCCGCCAACATGCTCGGTGGCGCGGTGGCCGGTGCCATCGCCGGTGTGGCCGGGGTCCAGGACTCGGTGCCGCACGGCGGTCCGATCGTCTCGCTGTTCGGTGCGATCAGCGGCGTCGCGATGTTCTTCGTGGCCATCGCGGCCGGTGCGGTCGTGACCGCGCTGACCACGAACGCGCTGATCGAGTTCAAGCTGCGCCGGGAGGGCGTGACCGGCGGTGCCTCGGTGCTCGCGCCGGAGCCGGCCCTGGTCGGTGCGGGTGCCCCGGTGGGCGGCGGCGGCGCGAGCGCGGCAGGAGCGGGAGCCGCCGCGGCTGCCGTACGGACGCAGCCCGTGCCGGCGGCTCCGGTGGCCGCGGGCGGTCCCCCGGAGGTGCTGTCCGGGTACCTCACCGAGCAGACCGTGAAGACGGAGCTGGCCTCGGGCTCCAAGGAGGCGGCGATCCGCGAGATGGCGGAGATGCTGGCCACGACGGGCAACGTCACCGACGTGGACGAGCTCGTACGGGTCGCCCTGGCCCGGGAGGCACAGGGGACGACCGGACTCGGCGAGTCCATCGCCATCCCGCACGCCAAGACGGACGCGGTGACCCGCCCGACGGTGGGCTTCGCCCGGTCCGACGAGGGCATCGAGTGGGGCGCGCTGGACGGGACGAAGGCCAGGCTGGTCTTCATGATCTCCGTACCGGAGGCCGCGGCCGGGGACGAGCACCTGCGGATCCTGGCGCTGCTGTCGCGCAAGCTGATGGACACCGGCTTCCGCGAGCGGCTGCAGGCAGCCTCCGGCAAGCCCGCGATCCTGGACGTGCTGCGCGAGATCCAGTAGCCGCGAGGCCCCCTCGCACGAGCCCTCGGGCCCCGTACCCCACCTCGGTGGTACGGGGCGCGAGGGCTCTGCGTACGCTTCCCGGTCCGGACACGGTGGTGTGGGGAGAGGGGAAGCGCATGGGACGGGATCGGCGCAGGCCGGGGCGGCGGAGGGGGATCTGGGCGGTGGTGCTGATGGCGCTCGGCCCGCTGCTCTACGCGGGCGCCAGCGTCCTGCTCGTGTTCCTCGGGGGCGACGGGTACGCGAGGGGAGCGATCTCCTCGGAGGCGATGGCACCGGCCTACCACCGCGGGGACGCCGTGTGGATCGCCCCGGTCGTCCCGGAGAAGGTGGGGCGCGGAGACCTCGTGCTCGTCACTCCGCCGCCCTCGTGGGAGTCCGACGCGGACCTCCTCAAGCGGGTGATCGCCGTGGGCGGCGACCGCGTCTCCTGGACCAACGGCGATGCCGCGCTGACGCTGAACGGGGAGCGGCTGGCCGAGCCGTACCTCGCGAACCCGGCCGTACCGGCGATCGCGACCTTCGACGTCACCGTGCCCGAGGGGCGGATCTTCGTGATGAGCGACAACCGAGCGGCGGCCCTCGACTCCTCCGCGATGGTCTACGACCCGGACGACGGGACCCTGGCGCTCTCGGCCGTGCGGGGGGTCGCCGCCGCGGCCCCGGTGATGGTGTCGGTGGCCCCGGTGATGGCCGGCCTGGGGGTCGCGGCCCTCTTCCTCGGCGGCGGTCTCGGCATCGGCTCGCTGGTGGCCCGGCAGCGCGCGGCGCAGGCCGCCCGCAACCCACTCCCCGGCGGCCCGGGCGCCGGCTGGGCGCACCGGACGGCGCCGGAAGACTGATCCGCGGGGCGCGGTACGACGAGGCCCCCCTGCGCTGTCGCAGGGGGGCCTCGTCGTACCGGGTGCGGGTCAGTGGCCCGGGTTGGTGCCCTTCGCGGCGGCTTCGGCGTTGAAGATGTCCGGCTCCAGGTAGATCACGCGGGCGATCGGGACCGCCGCGCGGATGCGGGCCTCGGCGGCGTTGATGGCGTTGGCCACCTCGGTGGCGGTGTCGTCGCTCTGGACGGCGATCTTCGCCGCGACCAGGAGCTCCTCGGGGCCGAGGTGCAGGGTGCGCATGTGGATGACGCCGGTGACCACGTCGCCGTCGACCACGGCGGCCTTGATCTTCTCGACGTCCTCGGTGCCGGCGGCCTCGCCGAGCAGCAGGGACTTGGTCTCGGCGGCCAGCACGATGGCGATGATGATCAGCAGGATGCCGATGCACAGGGTGCCGATGCCGTCCCAGACGCCGTTGCCGGTCAGCAGGGCGATGCCGACGCCCGCGAGGGCGAGGACGAGGCCGACGAGGGCGCCGAGGTCTTCGAGGAGGACCACCGGGAGCTCGGGGGCCTTGGCGCGCTTGATGAACTGGCCCCAGGTGAGGCTGCCGCGGATCGCGTTCGACTCCTTGATCGCGGTGCGGAAGGAGAAGGACTCGGCGATGATCGCGAAGACTAGGACGCCGACCGGCCAGTACCAGTGCGTGATCTCGTGCGGGTTGTGGATCTTCTCGTAGCCCTCGTAGATGGCGAACATGCCACCGACGGTGAAGAGCACGATGGAGACCAGGAAGGCGTAGATGTAGCGCTCGCGCCCGTACCCGAAGGGGTGCTGCGGAGTCGCCTCGCGCTGGGCCTTCTTGCCGCCCAGCAGGAGCAGGCCCTGGTTGCCGGAGTCCGCCAGCGAGTGGACGCTTTCCGCGAGCATCGACGACGAGCCGCTGAAGACGAAGGCCACGAACTTGGCTACCGCGATGGCCAGATTGGCGGCGAGTGCCGCCACGATCGCCTTGGTACCGCCCGACGCGCTCATGGTTGCGATGTGTCCCTTCCTCGGTGCGGCGCCCCGGGCCGGGACGCCGCGCTACGGCCGCAGATTCTCACAGCCACCGAGAGGGACGGTACGTCAGACCACCACAGTGGCACGGAAGACGGTGCCGGTTCCGGACAGTTCGACCTTTTCGCCGACCGGTACGAAGACCGATTCACCGGGTGCCAGGGTCAGTTCGCCGGACTCGGCGGAGTTCGCCTTCGGGGATCCGGCCGTGCACAGCAGGATCTGCGCGGTGCTGTCGGGGACCACCCGGGGGGCGCCGCCGGGGGCCAGGACGAAACGGGAGAGCCGGAATTCGTCGATGGGGGTCTCGTAGACCTCCTCGCCGTTGCCCTCCGGGCGCAGGATGCCGGGGTCGCCGGGCTCGAAGAGGGTGACCTTCAGCAGCTCCGGCACGTCCACGTGCTTGGGGGTCAGCCCGCAGCGCAGGACGTTGTCGGAGTTGGCCATGAGCTCGACGCCGAGGCCATCGAGGTAGGCGTGCGGAATGCCGGCGCCGAGGAACATGGCCTCGCCGGGCTGCAGTTGTACGTGGTTGAGGAGCATCGCCGCGATGACGCCCGGGTCTCCCGGGTAGTGGTGGACGAGCCCGGCGTACGGGGCGTACGGGCCCCCGAGCCGCTCGGCGGCGGCCGCGGTCTCGGTGACCGTACGGGCCATCTCGGCGCGGTCGGCGGTCAGGACGGCGGTGAGCACCTCGCGCAGGGCCGCCTCCTCGGGGTGGGCCCGCAGGAGGTCGGCGTAGGGCTTCAGGGAGTTGACGCCGAGGCCCTCCAGGAGGGCGGCGGCCTCCAGCGGCGGGCGGAAGCCGGAAAGTCCCTCGAAGGGGGTGAGGGCGCAGACCAGCTCGGGCTTGTGGTTGGCGTCCTTGTAGTTGCGGTGCGGTGCGTCGATCGGCACGCCGCGGCGCTCCTCGTCCTCGAACCCGGCCTTCGCCTGGGCGAGATCGGGGTGGACCTGGAGGGAGAGCGGGGCGCCGGCGGCGAGGAGCTTGAAGAGGAAGGGGAGGCGGGGGCCGAACTTGCGGACGGCGGCGGCTCCCAGTTCGCCTTCGGGGTCGGCCGCGATGACGTCCGAGAGGGCTTGCTCGCCTGCTCCGCGGTCGAGGCGTGAGGGGGCGCCGGGGTGGGCGCCCATCCACAGCTCGGCCTGGGGTTCGCCGGTCGGTGCGACTCCGATGAGTTCGGGGATCGCGGTGGTCGATCCCCAGGCGTAGGGGCGGATCGTGTTCGTGAGGCGGTCCATCGGTCGTCTTCCTGGGTGAGAGGGGCGCGATTGTGCGCCTCAGCTGTGTCCCCCGGAGGCCAGCGCCAGGTAGGCGGTGGCGAAATCCGTGACGGCGAGGAGTTCTGCGAGCTGTTCCAGCTCGGTGCCCTCCTCCGGTGCGAGCTCGCTGATGGCCGTGTCGTGGCTGAGGGCGAGCTCTCGTGCGGCAGGGGCGGCTGTCAGTCCGCCTGCGGGCCGGTCGCGCAGCAGCACGATGCGTGCGCGAAGGGCCTGCGGTTCTTCCACTCGGTCGCGGAAGAAGTCATCGGGGTCGGCTCCGGCGGCGAAGTCTCCGGAGAGGAGCACCCCGTGGGCCGGGAGCGCCTCGGGGAGGTCGGCGGCGAGTGCGGGACGGCCGGCGAGTTCGGCGAGGGTGGCGGCGAAGCGGCGCCCGGCGGGTCCGGCTGCGGCGCCCTCGCTCCAGATGAGCGGGAGGGAGTCGGCGAGCTCGGCGGCCAGGGTCTTGGCCGGGTTGGAGTAGGTGGCGATGGCGGGGCCGCAGCGTTCGGCCGTGCGGTCGAGCCGGTCGGCGACGAGCTGCAGGGTGTGCGGGGCGGCGGTGATCAGGCCGACCCGGTCGAGGAGCACCAGCAGCGGGGTCAGCAGGGCCCAGAGGGCGCCGGGGCCGGCCGCGGCCGACTCGTCGTACTCCTGGTACGGGGCCTTGGCCATCGGTACGAGGAGCCCGTGCGCGCCGTCGACCGCTTCGCTCAGCGGCGAGCGCTCGGGGGCGACGGCGACGACGGTGCAGCCGCGCCGGTAGGCCTGCTCGGCGAGGACCGCGAGGCCGGGCTCGGTCCCGTCGGTGGTGGCGATGAGCAGCAGGTCGACGGGGCCGGCCCAGCCGGGCAGGGTCCAGCGCAGGGCCCCGGCGGCGTGCGCGACGCCGGTCGGGTGCAGCCGGATGACGGGCGCGGAGGCGCCGGCGAGCGCCCCGAGCAGGTCGGCGACGCCGGTGGCGGCGGTGCCGGGCCCGGCGATGAGGACCGCGCGGGGGCGGCCGTCGGGTCGCAGGTCGGCGAGGCCCGCCTCGGTGGCGTGCCGGGCCGCGGTGCGCACCCGGGCGCCGGCGTCGGCGGCGCCGCGGAGCAGGCCGCGGCGGTCGGCGCGGGCGAGATCGTCAGGTGCGTCGAGGAGTGACTCGTCGAGCATGGCGGCCTCCGGCTGTGTCTGTGACGGAACCTGTTCGGTGACGGAACCAGTCTCGGCTCTTGCCCGGGGTGGCGGCAGGAGGCTCAGGCGGGGCGGCGCGCCTCGTCGACGAGGAGCACGGGGATGCCGTCGCGGACCGGGTAGGCGAGACCGCAGTCCTGGCCGGTGCAGATCAGCTCGGGGGCCGTCTCGTCCGCCGACTTGTCCTCGAGGGGGGAGTGGCAGGCGGGGCAGGCGAGGATCTCCAGCAGGCCGGCTTCGAGCGGCATGGGGTGTTCCCTTCGGGGATGTGGATCGGGCCAGGTCAGCCTACCGCCGAGTCACCTCTGGTGACGGGTGGAGAGTACTCGGCGGTAGGCGGACATCAGGTGCGGCGGCGCTGCCGGTGCTACGCGCGGATCAGTGCCAGGACCTCGTCGCGGACCTTGGCCAGGGTGGCCTCGTCGCGGGCTTCGACGTTGAGGCGGAGCAGGGGCTCCGTGTTGGAGGCGCGGACGTTGAACCACCAGTCCTCGGCGGTCGCGGTGAGGCCGTCCAGTTCGTCCAGGGTGACGCCCTCGGTGGAGCCGTAGGCGGCCTTGACGGCAGCGAGGCGGGCCGTCTGGTCGGCGACCGTGGAGTTGATCTCCCCCGAGCCCGCGTAGCGGTCGTAGGAGGAGACCAGCTCCGAGAGGGGGCCGTCCTGGCCGCCGAGGGCCGCGAGGACGTGGAGCGCGGCGAGCATGCCGGTGTCCGCGTTCCAGAAGTCCTTGAAGTAGTAGTGCGCGGAGTGCTCGCCGCCGAAGATGGCGCCGGACTTGGCCATCTCCTCCTTGATGAAGGAGTGGCCGACGCGGGTGCGGACGGGGGTGCCGCCGTTCTCGCGCACGACCTCGGGCACGGACCAGGAGGTGATCAGGTTGTGGATCACGGTGCCGGTGCCGCCGTTGCGGGCGAGTTCGCGGGCGGCGACCAGGGCGGTGATGGCGGACGGGGAGACGCCCTCGCCGCGCTCGTCGACGATGAAGCAGCGGTCGGCGTCGCCGTCGAAGGCGATGCCGAGGTCGGCGCCCTCGGCCAGCACGCGGGCCTGGAGGTCGACGATGTTCTTCGGGTCGAGGGGGTTGGCCTCGTGGTTCGGGAAGGTCCCGTCCAGCTCGAAGTACATGGGGACCAGGTCCAGCGGGAGGCCGGTGAAGACGGTGGGGACGGTGTGCCCGCCCATGCCGTTGCCCGCGTCCACGACGACCTTGAGGGGGCGGACGGCGGTGAGGTCGACCAGGCCCTTCAGGTGCTCGGCGTAGCCGGTGAGGGTGTCCTGCTCGGTCACGGTGCCCGGGACGGTGCCGGCGGGGATCTCCGGGGCGCCCTCGTCGTTCCACTTCTCGGCGAGTTCGCGGATGGTGGCGAGGCCGGTGTCCTGGCCGACCGGGGCGGCGCCGGCCCGGCAGAGCTTGATGCCGTTGTACTGGGCCGGGTTGTGCGAGGCCGTGAACATCGCTCCGGGCAGGTTCAGCTTGCCGGAGGCGTAGTACAGCTGGTCGGTGGAGCAGAGCCCGATGAGGGTGACGTCGACGCCGCGGGCGGCCGCGCCGCGGGCGAAGGCCTGGGACAGGGCCGGGGACGAAGGCCGCATGTCGTGTCCGATGACGATGGCCGGGGCACCGGTCACCTCGACGAAGGCGGCACCGAACAGTTCGGCCAGGTGCTCGTCCCACTCGTCCGGCACGACGCCCCGTACGTCGTACGCCTTGACGATGTTCGAAAGATCGGTGGCCACTGCCTGCCCTCCTGAAGGTGATGTGCTGTGAAGCAAACCTACCGTGGACACCGTGCGGCTTTTCAGATCAACTGAATGTCAGGAATCGGGCGAGCGCAGGACGCGCAGGTGTCCGCGACGGGTCTCCCCGGGGTGGGGACCGCCCTGACCTGCGCCGCCCGCTCCGGCCGCGCGCTCCGGCGGACGGGCCGCCTCGCGCACGGCGTTGGCGAGGGCTTCGAGGTCGTCACCGGTGGGGCGCGAGGGCGCCGAACCGTCGGTGAGGCGTACGACGTCCCAGCCGCGCGGGGCGGTCAGGCGCTCCGAATGCTCGGCGCAGAGGTCGTAGCAGTGGGGTTCTGCGTAGGTGGCGAGCGGGCCGAGAACTGCGGTCGAATCGGCGTAGACGTACGTCAGAGTCGCGACGGCAGGGCGGCCGCACGCGGTGCGCGAACAGCGACGTACAAGGCTCACGACGTTGGACGGTACCGCACTCTTGACCGGGCCGCGACGACTCTCCCCCGGGCGCTCCCCCGTGTCGCCCGATCTCCCCCGCCCCGGCGCGGATGTGCGGGCTACCCTGCGGGGGTGACGGACAGCACTCTGCCTCCCCTTCCCCCTCCCCCGCCCGTGCCCCCGGTTGCCTCCCTGCCGGGCGGGTCCCCCGCCGGTGAGCCACGGGTGCGGCGGCGCGACCGGCACGGGCGCGGGATGCGCGGGCCGGTGGCCCCGCCGCAGGTGCCGCTGTCGGCGAGCCGGGGGGAGCTCTTCGGAGACCTCGTACGGGACTCCGTGGAGCGGCTGGAACGGCGCTGGCCGCAGCTGGCGGAGGTGGAGTTCCTGGTCGGCGACGTGCCGGGGCCGCCGGGCGGGGCGGAGGCCGGGTGGAACGACGAGGCGGTGCCGCTGGGGGCGCTGGTGGAGGCCGGGGGCGGGCGGCCGGCGCGGATCGTGGTGTTCCGGCGGCCGGTGGAGATCCGGGCGAAGTCCCGGGACGAGCGGGCGATGCTGGTGCACGAGATCGTGGTGGAGCAGGTCGCGGAGTTGCTCGGGCTGTCGCCCGAAACGGTTGATCCGCGGTACGGGTCGGACTAGCCCGACCCGCACCGCGGACGCCAGGCGCTACTGGGTCAGGACCGAGAGGTCCTGGGAGGCCTTGGGGACGGAGACCGTGGAGTGGTCGTCCGTGAGGGTCTGGACGGTGAACATGGGGATGCCGTCGCGCGGGATCGTCAGGGTGCGGGCGGCGTGGACGGGGCCGCCGGAGACGGTTTCCACCGTGAGGGCGTAGGCGCCCTTGCCGCCCGTCGGGGCGAGGGTGACGGTCTGGGTGGTGCCTCCCTTGACCGTGACGTCCTGGGAGGCCGCCTCGCCGCCCTCGGTGCCCGGCGAGGCCGTCACCTTGACCGTGGCGTCGGCTCCGGGCGGGGCCGTCAGGGAGAGGAGGGTCGCGTTCTCCTCGGGGCGGTTGTCCGCGACGGTCGCCCGCGTGCCGACGGGGGCGGCGGCCTGGATGAAGCCGGTCTCCTGCTTGGCTCCGCTGCCGCGGACCACCCTCAGGGCGGCGACCACGGGGACGGCCTTCTTGCCGTCGGCCGGGGACAGGACGAGGGAGCCCGGTTCGCCGCGGGTGACGTCCTTGAGGTCGAGGCTCGCGGTCATGCCGGCCTTGACGTGGAGCTGCTCGCTGCCCGCGGGGCTGATCGAGCCGGTCGGCCCGGCCAGCTTCACCTTGAGGTCCGCGTCCTCCTCGCCGGGGGCGAAGGCGACGAGCCGTACGGAGGTGGCGTCCGCGGGGATGCCGGGCAGGACCAGGGTGCCCGCCGGGTCCACGGAGGCGGGCAGCCAGTCGGAGCCGACGCCCTCCTCGCCCGCCTGGGCGGTGGCTCCGACGCGGCCCGCGCGGGTGGTCACGTGGGCGGTGACGTCCGCGAGCTGTGCGCCGGGGGCGAGGGAGGCCAGCGAGATGGCCTTGCTGGACTTCGGGTCGATGCGGATGTTCTCGCTGGTGCCCGCTTCGGCCTTGACCACGCCGTCGGGGCCGAACAGCTTGATGTCCACCACGGCCGCGCCGTCGTCGGGGTTGGTGAGGTGGACGTAGTCCTCGCGGCCCTTGGCGGTGCTCACGCCGGGGAACCAGAAGTCGGTGCCGGGCGCGGTGCAGCCCACGCCCAGCAGGCCGCGGGTGCGGCCGACCGAGACCACGGTGGTCTGCTGCGCGCTCCAGCCGGGGGCGAGGAACCCGTCGGCGACGCCGCTGAGCGCAGGGGCCTCGGCGCCGGAGGCCTTGGCGCCCACGGGCTTGCCGGGCTCCTTGAGTTCCAGGACGGGCTTGGCCTCCTTGGTGGCGCCCAGCAGCCGGGCCGTGCCGGTGCCGCCCGCGGCGGCCGCGCCGGGGGTGATCGCCGTGTACAGGGTCTCGGCGATGTCGGAGGTGCTGGGTGCGGGGCACACGAGCAGGGACCGCTCGACCGGCATCCGGGCCGCGGACTTGCCCGCGGTGCCGGAGGCCCCGTCGGCGGCCGGTGCGGTCAGGGTGGCGAGGCCGGTGACGGCGGCCAGGGCGGCCGTCACCGCGGCGAGCGTGAGGGGTACGCGCTGCTTCACTGCTGGGGGCTCCCGTCCGGACGCGGGGCGTACTGCCCGTCCTGCTGTCCGTCGTGCTGGCCGTAGGTGTCGTACCCGTCGTACCCGTCCTGGGCCTCGGGGTGCTGCTGCTGGTAGGGCGGGTACGGCTGCTCGTACGGCGGTCCGGCCTGGTACGGCTGCTCGTAGGGGGTGTCCTGCCGGCCGGTGTACTGCTGCTGCTCGTACGGGTAGGCGTCGTACTGCTGCTGCGGCTGCTGCGGCTGCTGCGGCTGCTGCTGCGGCTGCTGTTCCTGGCCGCCGTAGGCGTAGCCGCCGCTCTGGTCCCCGTACGCCGGCTGCTGGTAGGCGTAGGCGTCCTCGCCGTACGCGTCCGCGCCGTACGGCTGCTGCGCCGGGATCTGCGCGTACGGGTCGGCGGCGACGGCGGCCTCGGCCGGGGCGGGCCCGGCCGGGGCCTCGGGCTCGGACTGCTCGCGCAGGCGGCGGGCCCGGCGGCCCTCGCCGGCCTCCTCCGCGGGGGCCTCCTCCTCGGGCAGGTCGTCGTCGAGGCGGGCGCGGCGGCCCGGCAGGGCCATCACCAGGAGCACCAGGGCGAGCAGGCCCTGGGCCCAGTGCCAGGCGGTCCTGGTGAGGGAGTCCTCGTGGACGAGGTCGAGCCGGCCGGCGTCCGCGGGGAGTTCGAAGCCCTGGGCCCAGCCGTCGAGGGTCTTGGCCTTGAGCGGCTTGCCGTCGAGGGTGGCCCGCCAGCCGGGGCCGGCCTGGTCGGCGATGCGCAGGACGCGGCCGGCCTCGCCCGCCGGGATCTTGGTGTGCGCCTCGACGGGGCCGGAGGCGACCGGGATGGGTGCCTCGCCGGGCTTGCCGGAGACGATGACGGCGCGGGCGACCTGCCGGTCGACGCGCCACAGGGCGCTGCCTTCGAGCTTGCTGAGGCGGCTGAGGCCGGGGGTGGCGTCCAGGACGCGGCCGATCTCCTGCGGGGCGCCGTCGCGGACGAGGACGTAGCGGATGGCGAAGCCGCCGAGCTGGTCGGTCTGGTCGGCGCCGGAGCCGGCGACGAGGCTGGAGACGACCTTGTCGAGGCGGGCGTCGCTGCCGGCCCCGGCGGCGAGTTCGGCGTCGCCGAGGCGGCCGCCGGAGCCGCGGACCAGGCTGTAGGAGAGGGCGGCCGGGGAGTCCGCGCCGATGACGAGGGTGCGGGCCTGGTCGCGGTTGCCGCTCTCCTCGGCGACGAAGGCGGGGACCTGGACGGGGTCGCGGCGCTCCAGCGGTCCGGCGGCTCCGCTGAGCATCCAGCCGGCGGCGCCGACGAGCGGACCGACGGCGGCGGCGAGCGCGATCAGGGCTGCGAGGGGCTGGCGCCAGCCGAAGCTGCGGGCGGCCACGCGCTCCTTGGCCCCGTCGGCGCCGATGACGGCGGCGGCCAGCAGGGCGAGTCCGTAGACGAGGGTGGCGGGGCCGGCCCAGGTGGTGCGGTTGACGAGGACGGCCAGGACGAGCGCGGCGAGCGCGGTGGCCCAGGCGGTGCGTACGGCGAACTGCCGGTCGGCGCGCAGCAGCGCGGCCAGGGCGGCGAGGACGACGCCGAGGAGGATCAGGCCGCCGGCGGTGCGGGGGCCGCCGGGGCTGATGCCGAGCAGGTCCAGGGCGGTGGCCGAGCCGGCTCCGTAGGGCAGTCCGGCCTCGCGCAGGAAGGCGCCGGGCTGGGTGAGCAGGCTCAGCGACCAGGGGGCGAGGACGAGGAGGGGGACGCCGAGCGTCGCGAGGAGGCGGGGGCCGTACGTCTTCCAGTGCGCGCGGCGCAGGACCAGCGCGGCGGCTCCGAGGAGGGCGGCGAGCGGCCAGACGACGGGGGTGAAGGCGGTGGCCAGGGTCAGCAGGAGGGTGTAGGTCCAGGTGGAGCGCCAGCTGCCCTCCCCCTCGCCGAATCCGAAGGCGGCGACGGCGGAGCGGGCGATGAGCGGGAGCAGGATCGCGAGGACGGCGGTGCCGAGGCGGCCGCCGGCCAGGGCTCCGGTGACGGCGGGGAGGAAGGCGTAGGCGACGGCGGCCCAGGCGCGCAGCAGCCGGGATTCCACCAGGGGCCGGGAGGCGAAGTAGGCGGTGAGTCCGGCGAGCGGGACCGAGCAGACGAGCAGCAGGGTCAGGGCGGTGTCGGTGGAGCCGAGGAGCAGGGTGGCCAGGGCGCCGAGGACGGCGAGGTAGGGCGGCCCCCCGGCGGTGGTGCCGGTGCCGACGGGCTGCCAGTCGTCGGCGTAGACGCGCCAGAGGTCGAGTCCGCCGTCGGGGGCGGGGAGCAGGGCTCCGCCCATCAGGGAGCCGCCGCCGAGGAGGGAGCGGCAGGCGATGAGGGAGACGAGCAGGAGGAGGCCGAAGAGGACGGGCGCGGGCTTGCGGGCGATCCGCTTGAGGCGCGCGAACTGTTCGATCTCCAGGTAGTCGGCGTCGTCCCCGCCGGGTCCCGATTCGACGGCTCCGCCGTGCCGGCCGGCGGCGGCGCTCTCGCTGTCGGCGTCGGCGCCGAAGTAGCCGGCGAGCTGTTCGGCGTTGGCGCGCAGGCTGGCGCCGGGCGGCGGGAAGAGGGGGCGCAGTTCCTTGGCGGGGACGGCGGCGCGGCCCCTGCGGCGGCGGGCTCCGAGGATCCGGCCGGGGCGGAGCAGGGTGGCGAGGAGGCCGGTGATCTCGTCGACGGCCTGTCCGGGGGCCTTGCCGACGAGGTAGGCGAGGGTCCGCAGGACGGTGCCGAAGAGGATGCGCAGCAGGACGTACGGGAGGGCCCGGCCGGAGCTGTTGGCCAGCAGGGTGTAGACGGCGCCGGCCTTGTCGACGCGGTGCGGGCTGGCTGCGGAGCGGCCGACGCAGTCGACGGTGCGGCGTTCGCGGGCGGAGGCCTCGGCGTGCCGCAGGACGGCGTCGGGGGCGATGAGGACGCTGTGGCCGGCGCTCTGGACGCGCCAGCACAGGTCGACGTCGTCGCGCATGAGGGGCAGCCGGCGGTCGAAGCCGCCGAGGGCGTCGTACACGTCGCGGCGGATGAGCATGCCGGCGCTGGAGACGGAGAGGACGGGCTGGACCTGGTCGTGCTGGCCCTGGTCCTGTTCGCGCCGGTCGAGGCCGGTCCAGCGGCGGCCGCTGCGGGCGATGGTGACGCCGACTTCGAGGAGCTGCTTCTTGTCGTACCAGCCGCGCAGCTTGGGGCCGATGACGGCGGCGTCGGGGTTCTCGTCGGCGACGCGCAGCAGTTCGGCGAGGGCGTCGGGCTCGGGTGCGCAGTCGTCGTGGAGCAGCCAGAGCCACTGGACGGGTTCGCCGTGGGGCAGCTCGGGGAGGTCGTAGTTGTCGTCGCGCCAGGTGCGGCTGACGGGATCCCAGCCGGAGGGGCGCTTGAGGTACGGGAGTTCCTCGGGGGTCAGGGTGCCGGCGGTGCGGACGGCCTCGTCGACGGCGGCGCCGAAGCCGGTGCGGCGGGCGAGGTGCAGGACGCGGTCCTCACCGAGGGCCTCGCCGAGCAGGCGCGCGGAGTCGTCGGCGCTGCCGGTGTCGGCGGCGACGAGGTTCTGGGCGGGGCGTTCCTGGCCGAGGAGTCCGGCGAGGGTCCGGGGCAGCCAGCGGGAGCCGTCGTGGGCGACGAGGACCGCGGTGACGACGTGCCGGGGGAACTCTGGTGCGGCGGCAGCCTGGTAGGAGGCGCTCGACTGGCTGTGCAGGGACATCGCGGTACGGGCCCTCCGGCCGGGGGTCCGGGGGTGGTGTGCCCTCGGAGGCTGCTGGACAGCGCCCCACCCTAACGGCTGGGAACACAGCGGTCCGCCTCCTGCGGGGAAGGTGCGGGAGGCGGACCGTTTGCTCTGCTCTTCGCCGTGCGGCTCGCGCTGTTCGCCGTACTGCGGTTTGTACTTCTTGTGCCGGTGTGCGCCCTGCGGTCGCTGCCGTGCGTGAGGCCGGGTGCACGGGCGGCTATGCCTTCGGGTGGGCCGCCGGATATGTCGTGGGCCGTGCCGCGGGCCGTTCTGCGGGACCCTCCGCGGGCCGTGCCGCGAGCCCTGCCGTGGGCGCCGTTCGGTGCGCGCCGTGGGCGCTTCAGACGGCGGCCTTCTTCAGGCGTCGCCGCTCGCGCTCGGACAGGCCGCCCCAGATGCCGAATCGCTCGTCGTTGGCGAGGGCGTACTCGAGGCATTCGGAGCGGACCTCGCAGGCGAGGCAGACCTTCTTGGCCTCGCGGGTCGAGCCGCCCTTCTCGGGAAAGAAGGATTCGGGGTCGGTCTGGGCGCAGAGAGCTCGCTCCTGCCAACCGAGCTCTTCGTCCGCCTCCTCGACCAGCAGTTCCTGAACCAGCTCGGTCATGTGCGCCCCTCGCTCTGTCTGTGCGTCCCCGTGGTCATGCCGTCACTCATCGCTACGTAACGACACGAGTGAAATTACAAGTGCGGGGCTCCAGCGCAGTCAAGCCGAGATCTGCTATTGGGCCCCTTATTCACTCTGCGGAACCAAGCCTATGCAGAAAGTGTTCATATCGCCAAAAATCGTGACACATGCCACACGTGTCACATGTGGGACCCTCTCCCCCGTAGTCGACGCGTCACTCTGTGGTGGGGTTCCGATCCAGCCGAAGAAGCGGCGCAGATCACATTTCAGCCACAGAGGGACATCGCACGGCTTTACGGGTTTGAGAGCCGCCACAGCGG
Organism: Streptomyces sp. TBY4; assembly: GCF_024213195.1. Lineage (GTDB taxonomy): Bacteria > Actinomycetota > Actinomycetes > Streptomycetales > Streptomycetaceae > Streptomyces. The sequence goes on from NZ_JANAVF010000025.1 coordinate 20,307, forward strand.
TCTGCAGCGCGACTCGCAGCGCCACATCCCCTGGTACCGACTGCACAAACCTTTCTCCGGGCACGTTAACCGGATGAGGTGAAACTTTTCTATCAAATCGGACATTGGGTTGACAGTCCGACCCCCCAGCGGGTCTTCTTGTAGCCATGTCAGCGCCCTCAGCCGCCACCCGGACCCCCATTCGTGGGTTCCTGTGCGCTGCCCAGGTTCGCTGTTGCTGTTGCAGCTGTTGATGCCTCGGGAGCTCCGGCTCCCCTGAGCTCCAGCTCGCCCCCCACAGCAACCGCCGCACGACTGACATCCGTCGAGGAACCCCCCGATGAACAGCACCAGCACCCTGAACGCCGCCCCCACCACCGCCGTCGCCGAGGCCCTCGCCCCGGCGCGCGTCGAGAGCGACCTCCAGATCGCCGGCGACATCCTCTCCGTACAGCACCTCCTGCAGCCCGCCCGCGAGCACCCGGCCACCGTCGCCGAGTTCGTGGGCCTCGCGCGTTCCATCGCCGCCGACCGCTCCGCATGGGAGCACCTGGTCCAGTACGACGCCACGAGCCGCTGGTACCACCGGCTGCGCACCGGCCCCGGCTACGAGGTCTGGCTGCTCAGCTGGGTCCCCGGCCAGGGCAGCGGCCTCCACGACCACGGCGCTTCCTCCGGCGTGCTGACCGTCCTGGAGGGCGAGCTCACCGAGCACACCGCCCGCGGCCCGCTCGCCCTCGGCGCCGGCTCCCAGCGCGTCTTCGCCCCCGGCTACGCCCACGAGGTGCAGAACGACAGCCTCGACGGGGCCGTCAGCCTGCACGTGTACTTCCCCGGCCTGACCGAGATGCCGATGCACAGCTGCTCTCCGGCCCGGCCCGAGGCCCTCTCCGTCTGACCCGCACGCCGCCTGACAGTCCCACCCTCCCCCAGCTACCGCTGGGAGGTGCCCCCGCCGACCACCGCCCCTCAGCGGCCAGCCTGCGGCTGACAGACTGTCTGCATGCGCATTGTTGTACTGGCCGGCGGCATCGGCGGCGCCCGTTTCCTCCGAGGTCTCCAGTCCGCCGTTCCCGACGCGGACATCACGGTCATCGGCAACACCGGTGACGACATTCACCTGTTCGGACTCAAGGTCTGCCCCGACCTGGACACCGTGATGTACACCCTCGGCGGTGGCATCAACGAGGACCAGGGTTGGGGCCGCACCGACGAGTCCTTCACCGTCAAGGAGGAACTCGCCGCGTACGGGGTCGGACCGACCTGGTTCGGCCTCGGCGACCGCGACTTCGCCACCCACATCGTCCGTACGCAGATGCTCGGTGCGGGCTACCCGCTCAGCGCCGTCACCGAAGCCCTCTGCGACCGCTGGCAGCCCGGGGTCCGGCTGCTCCCCATGTCCGACGACCGGGTCGAGACCCACGTCGCGATCACCGACTCGCAGAGCGGCGAGCGCCGGGTCATCCACTTCCAGGAGTACTGGGTCCGGATGCGTGCCGCGGTGGACGCCGAGGCCGTCGTACCCGTGGGTGCCGAACAGGCCAAGCCCGCGCCCGGCGTCCTGGAGGCCATCGCGGCCGCCGACGTGATCCTTTTCCCGCCGTCCAACCCCGTGGTGTCGGTGGGGACCATCCTCGCCGTACCCGGCATCCGCGAGGCCGTGGCCGCCGCCGCGGCGCCCGTGGTCGGCCTCTCCCCCATCGTCGGGGGCGCTCCCGTGCGCGGGATGGCCGACAAGGTGCTGGCCGCCGTCGGCGTCGAGTCCACCGCCACCGCCGTCGCCCTGCACTACGGCACCGAGCTGCTCGACGGCTGGCTCGTCGACACGGCCGACGCGGACGCCGTCGCCGCGGTGGAGGCCGCCGGCATCACCTGCCGGGCGGTACCGCTGATGATGACCGACCTGGCCGCCACGGCGGAGATGGCGCGGGCCGCGCTGGAACTGGCGGAGGCCTCGCGGTGACCGACGAGGACCGGGTGACCGGCGAGGACCGGGTGACCGACGAGGAGTACCCGTGCCAGTTCCTGGTGCAGGCCGTCCGCGGGATTCCCGAGGTACGGCCCGGGGACGACCTGGCGGCGCTGATCGCCGCCGCGACCGACATCGGAACCGACTTCGGGACCGGCAGCGGTGGCACCGGCACGCGGCTGCGCGACGGGGACGTCCTGCTCGTCACCTCGAAGATCGTCTCCAAGGCGGAGGGCCGGATCGTCCGCGCCGATTCCCGCGAGGAGGCCATAGACGCCGAGACCGTACGGGTCGTCGCGCGCCGCGGGACGCTGCGCATCGTGGAGAACCGGCAGGGGCTGGTCATGGCCGCGGCCGGGGTCGACGCCTCGAACACCGAGGCCGGCACCGTCCTGCTGCTGCCCGAGGACCCCGACGCCTCGGCCGCCGCGATCCGGGCCCGGCTGCGGGAGCTGTGCGCGGTCGACGTGGGCATCATCGTGACCGACACCTTCGGGCGGCCCTGGCGCACCGGGCTCACCGACGTGGCGATCGGCGCGGCCGGCGTGCACGTCCTGGACGACCTGCGCGGGGGCACCGACGCCCACGGGAACCCGCTGAGTGCGACGGTCGTCGCGACCGCCGACGAGCTGGCCGCCGCCGGCGACCTGGTCAAGGGCAAGGCCCGGGGCCTGCCGGTGGCGATCGTGCGCGGGCTGGAACACGTACTGGGCGAGGGGTCCTCGGCGGCCGACCTGGTCCGCTCGCCCGCCGACGACATGTTCCGGCTGGGCACCTCGGAGGCGGTACGGGAAGCCGTGACGCAGCGGCGTACCGTACGGGCCTTCACCTCGGAGCCCGTCGACCCCGGCGCGGTCCGGCGCGCGGTGGCGGCGGCCGTCACCGCCCCGGCCCCGCACCACACCACGCCGTGGCGGTTCGTCCTGCTCGAATCGGCGGGCGCGCGGCTGGAACTGCTGGACGCGATGCGGGACGCCTGGATCGAGGACCTGCGGCGGGACGGCAAGTCCGAGGAGTCCATCGCGAAGCGGGTCCGGCGGGGCGACGTCCTGCGGGCCGCGCCCTACCTGGTGGTGCCCTGCCTGGTCACGGACGGCGCGCACGACTACGGGCACGCGCGCCGGGACGCGGCGGAACGGGAGATGTTCGTCGTCGCCATGGGCGCGGGCGTGCAGAACTTCCTGGTCGCGCTGGCCGGGGAACGGCTGGGCTCCGCGTGGGTGTCCTCGACGATGTTCTGCCGCGACGTGGTGCGCAAGGTGCTCGGGCTCCCGGAGGACTGGGACCCGATGGGCGCGGTGGCCGTGGGGCACGCCGCGGCCGCTCCGGCGGAGCGGGCGGCGCGGGGCGCGGAGGAGTTCATCGAGGTGCGGTGAGGTCCGGCGGGGCCTCGGGGACACCCCCTAGAACCTGCCGATGTCGCCCCGGGGCATCCGGGGGGCACGGCGGGGCGGTGTGACGCCGGCCAGGAGGACGAGGCGGGCCGCGCGGTGGCGCTGGCCGGCGTACGGGGCGAGCAGCTCCAGCATCGCGGCGTCGTCCGCGTCCCGGTCGCCCGCCAGGGCGTAGCCGATGATGCCCGGCAGGTGGAGGTCGCCGGTGGTGACGGCGTCGGGGGCGCCGTTGCTGCGCTGGAGGGTTTCCGCCGAGGTCCACGGGCCGATGCCGGGCACCGCCTCCAGGCGGGCGGTGGCCTCCGGGAGCTCCATGGCGGCGGCCTCCTCCAGGCGGGCGGCGAGGCGGGCCGCGCGGACGATGGTGGCGGAGCGTTTGGCGTCGACGCCGGCCTTGTGCCAGTCCCAGGACGGGATGAGGGCCCAGGTGCGGGGGTCGGGCATCACGTAGAGCTCGGGGCCGTTGCCTGGTGTCGGTCCCGGGGCCGGCTCTCCGTACTGGCGTACGAGGCGGCGCCAGGCGCGGTACGCCTCGTCGGCGGTGACCTTCTGCTCCAGGACCGTCGGGATCAGGGACTCCAGGACCAGACCGGTGCGGGTCAGGCGCAGGCCCGGGCGGCGGCGGTGGCTGGCGTGCACGAGCCGGTGGCGGGGCACGAAGGCGGCGGGGTCGTCGGCGGAGCCGAGCAGCTCGGGCAGCCCGTCGAGGATCCAGTCGGCGCCGGGGCCCCAGGCGGTGGCGGTCACCCCCGGCCCGTCCTGAGTCACCCGCAGGGTGGCGGGGCCGGCCGGGGTGCGGGTGGCTCGCCAGACCGTGCCGGGGGCTGTGCGGAAGGTGGGGTCGGCGGGGCCGCGTCTGAGGGGGCCGAGGGTGAGGCCCAGGTCCACCGGGGTGGGTGGGGTCCAGGAGCGGGTGCGGGGGGTGTGGGCGGGGTGGGGTGATGTCCGGCCTCGGGCCTGGGGCCGGGCCTCGCCTGTGGCTTGGCCCTGGCCCTGGCCTTGGCCCTGGCCTTGGCCCTGGTGCTGGCCCTGACCCTGACCCTGGCCCTGACCCTGGCCCTGGCCCTGGCCCTGGCCCTGGCCCTGACCTTGGCCCTGACCTTGGCCCTGGCCCTGGCCCTGGCCCTGGCCCTGGCCCTGGCCCTGGCCCTGGCCCTGGCCCTGGTGCTGGCCCTGGCCCTGGTGCTGGCCCTGGTGCTGGCCCTGGTGCTGGCCCTGGTGCTGGTGCTGGCCCTGCCCCTGGCCCTGGCCCTGGTGCTGGCCTTGGGCTTCGTCGGGGGGCTCGTCTGTGCTCCGGGCCTGGCGGTGGGGGTCGCTGGGGGGTGGGGGCACCGGGGTGCGGCCGCCGCGGATCGCGGTGCGGGTGAGGGGGTCGTAGCGGCCTGCCATGTCCTTGAGCGTAGCCCTGCGGGGCCGTCCCCTACCCGCCCTTCCACCGTTCCCCGGGCGCTGCCCGGACCCGCGCCTCAAACGCCGGCGGGGCTGGGTGTGTCCCCGGGCGCTGCCCGGACCCCGGTCCTCAAGCGCCGGACGGGCTGGAGGGGGTGCCGGGCTGCGCCCGGACCCCCTGGGGCTCCGCCCCAGACCCCGCGCCTCAAACGCCGGCGGGGCTGGATTTGGCTGGCGTCAGCCTGTAGGTGCGCGCAGCGCGCCCCTCCGGCACCCTCAGCCCCTCCGGCGTTTGAGGAGCGGGGGTCCGGGGGCTGGCCCCGGCAACGGCGTCGCACCCGGCAGCGAGTCCGGGCCACATGGGAACCGCGCGGGCGCAGCCCCGGCACGGGGGCCGGGCCCAGCCCAGGGGACGGTCCGGCCCAGCCCGGGGGACGGTGCGGGGCCAGCCCGGGGGACAGTCCGGGCCCAGCCCAGGGCACGGTGCGGGCCCAGCCTGGGGGACGGTCCGGGCCCAGCCCGGGGAACGGGTCCGGGCGCAGCCCGGGGGGCGGTGCGGGCGCGCAAGGGGTCCGGGGCGGAGTCCCGGGGAACGGGCGAAGGGTGGGTAGGGGACCCAGCCCCGCAGGGCCCACCCAGCCGCGCCCGCCCACCGGCACCCGCGCCACGCGGCGGTGGCGCCGGCTCCGACCCGCCACCGCCGGACGGAGTCCGGCGCAGCGGGGCGAAGCCGCGAAGCGGTGCGAGCTCCGCGTTGAGAAGGGGGCCGGCGCAGCGGGGCGAAGCCGCGAAGCGGTGCGAGCTCCGCGTTGAGAAGGGGGCCGGCGCAGCGGGGCGGAGCCCGGGAAGCGCGCCAGCGCTGAGCGGTGCGAGTTCCGCGTCGAGAAGGGGGCCTCAGGGGCGGCCCTGGAGTTTGGCTGAGGCGGTTCGGGTGGGGGGGAGTTGGCTGTAGAGGTGGCGGCCGGGGCATTCGGTGGCGAAGCCGTCGCGGTGGCCCGAGATGACGTTCAGGCTGACGTTGCTGCCCTTCGCGTAGAGGTTGCCGCCGCCCGAGCGGAGGGTGGTCTTGCCGCGGGGGTCGGCTCCGAAGAGGCCCAGCTTCCAGGCCGTGAGGCGGGCCACCGCGTCGACGGCCGCCTTGGGCGGAGCCGTGGAGGCGAAGGTGCCGATGACCGCGATGCCCATGCTGTCCGTGTTGAAGCCCATGGTGTGCGCACCGAGCACCGCCTTGGCGACTCCGCCCGCCCGGCCCTCGTAGACGGTGCCGCACTTGTCGACGGCGAAGTTGTAGCCGATGTCCCGCCAGCCGCTGCTGACCACGTGGTAGCGGTACAGGCTGCGCAGCACCGCCGGGGCGTCCTTGCAGGCGTAGTTGTTGCCGGAGGCGGTGTGGTGGACGAAGGCGGCCTTGACCGTGTTGGTGTAGACGAAGCCGCTCTCGCGCAGGCTCTCGTCCGCGCCCCAGCCCATCCGGGTGACGATCTTCGGGCGCGGGCCGATGTACGGGGCGGCCGCGAGCGCTCCGTCGGCGAGGACCGCGTCGGCGGTGGAGTCGGCCTTGTTGAGGGCGGGGATCTCGTGGGCGCCGAGGGGGGCCATCGGGACGTTGGCGGAGGAGGACTCGGCCATCTCCATGGTCATGCCGGGGAGGAGGGCCATCTCTCCCTTGTCGTCGTCGACAGGCGACAGGCGGTCCGGGGCGGCCGCTTCGGACGGATTGGCGTTCTTGGCGTCCTGTGGGGCCCCGGTGGATTCTCCCGGGTCCACCAGTTCGATGCGCAGGCCCGTCGGGAGGCCGCCGCCCTCCGTGTGGCCGCCCGGTTCCGCCTGGACGCGGACCTCGATGCCGTCGGACTCTCCGACCCACAGGGGGGCGGTGCTGCCGCGGGTGCGGCCGGTGCCCCGTTCCGCCGTGCCGGGGTCGGCGGCGTGTTCGGTGTTGTGGGTTTCGACGTCCTGCCAGTCGGACCAGGCGGCGGTGGCCACCGATCGGGTGCGGACCTGGACGCGGCCGTCGAGGTGGGCGCCGGCGTCGTCCCAGACGACGCCGACCAGCGAGAAGGTCCTGACCTCGCGCGCCGGCAGGCCCCGCGTCTCGGGCAGCCGGGGCGAGGTGCTCATGCCGGGGACCCCGGCGGCGCGGCCCGCCGCGGGTCCGACGGGGACGAGCGGCAAGGACTCGGTGGATCCGGCGGGGACGGCCGGGGTCTCGGGGGCGGCCGGGGTCTCAGGGGCGGCCGGTCCCGCGACGACCGCTGCCGGGTGTGCGAGGGCCGTGGAGGGGAGCGCGAGCGGCAGGGCCAGTGCGGCAGCCGTCGCGACGCCGATGGAGGAAGCAAGGAGTGCACGCATGGAATGGATGTTCAGTACTGGCGGCAGCGGGCGCCATCCGGGAACTGACGTACCGTCCGGTCCGGGCGCCGATACCCCTCCTCCGTACGGGGGATCGTGCTGCGGCCGTACGGAGGAGGGGCGCGGGCCGCGCCGCGTAGGCTCAGGTCCGTGAATGCCACTGACCGCACCCCTGCCGACCTGCTGCGATCCGCGCTCGCCGCCGATCCCGGCCGCCCGCTCGTCACCTTCTACGACGACGCCACGGGCGAGCGCGTCGAATTGTCCGTCGCCACCTTCGCCAATTGGGTGGCCAAGACCGCCAACCTGCTCCAGGGCGACCTGGGCGCCGAGCCCGGCGACCGGCTCGCGCTGCTGCTCCCGGCGCACTGGCAGAGCGCCGTGTGGCTGCTCGCCTGCGCCTCGGTCGGGGTCGTGGTGGAGGTGGGCGGGGATCCGGGCGGGGCCGATCTGGTGGTGAGCGGTCCGGACACGCTGGAGGAGGCCGCCGCGTGCTCCGGTGAGCGGGTGGCGCTCGCGCTGCGGCCGCTGGGCGGGCGCTTCCCGCAGCCGCCGGCCGGGTTCGCCGACTACGCCGTGGAGGTGCCGGGGCAGGGCGACCGCTTCGCACCCTTCCAGCCCGTGGACGCGGACGGGCCGGGCCTGGTGGTGGGCGGCGAGGAGCTCTCGTACGCGCGGATCTGCGAGCGGGCCCGCGAGGACGCGGGGAAGCTCGGCTTCGGCGAGGGCGCCCGGGTGCTGTCCCGGCAGGGCTACGACAGCTGGGAGGGGCTCTCGGCCGGGCTCTACGCGGCCCTGGCGACGGGCGGCTCCGTGGTGCTGTGCCGCAACGCGGAGGGGCTGGCGGACGCGGCTCTGGCCCAGCGGATCGAGAGCGAGCGGGTCACCCACACGGCCTGACTCCACCCGGGCCGGCCGTCACCCGCACGGCCGACCCCACCGCCGCCCCCGCCGTCACCCACACCGCCCAACGCCGGATCTGGGCGATTTGTCACCCACATGGCCCTATACAGGGCCGCGCCCCCGGGCCGCATCGATCACCCGGGGGCAGGATCGGCACAGGCCGTACTCACCCGTACGGCCCGTACCGGTTCGGGTGAGGGGACGGAACGCGAGTGACGGACAGCGCGGGCATACCGGGCGGCACCGATGCGGCCGGAGGCGAGAAGCCTCCGAACGGCCGCAGGCGGCGCCGTCTGCTGCGCTGGATCGGGCTCGGGACCGGCCTGCTGGCCGTCGTCGGGGCGGGCACGGGCTGGTGGATCTACTCCAAGCTCGACGGGAACATCGCCGAGGACACCTCCGCCGCCGCTGAGCTGCGGCGCTACGACAAGGAGCGCCCGGCCCACCTGGGGGGCGGCGCGCAGAACATCCTGCTGATCGGCTCCGACTCCCGCAGCGGCGCGGGCAACGCCCCGTACGGGCAGGACGAGGGCACCCAGCGCTCGGACACCACGATCCTGCTGCACCTGCCGGCGGACCGGAAGAGCGCCACGGCGGTGTCGATACCGCGGGACCTGATGGCCGAGATACCCGCGTGCCTGAAACCGGACGGCGGCCGGACCAGGGAGCAGTTCGCCCAGTTCAACTGGGCGTTCGAGTGGGGCGGGACCGCCTGCACGATCCGGACGGTGGAGGCGATGACCGGGATCCGGGTCGATCACCACATGGTGCTGGACTTCAGCGGCTTCAAGAAGATGGTGGACGCCATCGGCGGGGTGGAGGTGTGCCTGCGGCGGCCGGTGGACGACGCCGAGGCCAAGCTGAAGCTGCCGGCGGGCCGGCAGACCCTGCAGGGCGAGCAGGCGCTGGGCTTCGTACGGGCCCGCCACAGCCTGGGCAACGGCAGCGACACCGAGCGGATGGAGCGCCAGCAGCTGTTCCTCGGCTCGCTCGTCAAGAAGGTGCAGAGCAACGGGGTGCTGCTCAATCCGGCCCGGCTGTACCCGCTGCTGGACGCGGCGACCTCGGCGGTGACCACCGACCCGGGGCTGGCCTCGCTGCGCGGGCTGTACGAACTGGTCCGGGGCGTACGCGACATCCCGACCGAGCAGATCAAGTTCCTCACGGTGCCGCGCAGGCCGTACGCGGCCGACGCGAACCGGGACGAACTACGCGAACCCGACGCGACCCAGCTCTTCCAGCGGCTGCGTGCGGACCAGCCGCTCACCATCGCCCCGCCCGCCCCCACCCCCACGGGCACGCCCACGGCCCCGGGCGGGGAAAGGGAGGTGGCCGCGGGCGACGGCAAGGCGGACCGCCCGGGAACCGCGGAGCCCTCCGGGCCCGTCCCCACCTTCACGGGTACGACGGCCGGTGTGGCCGACTGCCGGTAAAGCAATCCCAAAAGCCGGTGTCCGGGCCGAGCTTGTTGGGGCGATTGCCCCGTTGTAAGTGCGTGGAATTCATCACCAGCATGGTTTGCGGCGAACCTGTCCGGATAAGGTGAGCGATCCGGCGCCCGGCCAGCACAGAGGCCGCGCGCCAGCAGCCGGATCGTTGACCGGGCGCCTGGGGGAGGCGCGTCGCGAAGCACCGACGGAGGATTCGAGTTAACCGTGGATGCGCAGAGCCGTGGACGGGCCGACGAGATCGACCCCGCTGACCAGTGGGTCCTCAACCCCCGCACCGGCAGCTACGAGCTGCGACTGGAGGATTCCGGTGCGCAAGCGCCCTCGCAGCGCTCCGCCCCCCGCACGGCGCCCCGCAGAACTCCTGTTCCCCCCCGCTCCCCCGCGGCCCCGTCCCCCGCGGTTCCCGGACCGCGCCGCGGTGACGGCGGCCCGCCCGGCGGCCGCCGCGGCGGGCGTTCGCGCAAGATCGGCGGTGGCGGCCGCAAACGGGCCCTGACCATCACCGGTGGAACGCTGGCGGTGCTGCTGGTCGGCGGCTCGGTGGCGGGGTACCTCTACTACCAGCACCTGAACGGCAACATCCAGATCACCGACGTCGGCGACGCGGGCACCAGCGGCGGTTTCAAGAAGGACCAGCCGATCAACATCCTGGTCATCGGCACGGACAAGCGCAGCGGCGCGGGCAACGAGGGGTACGGGGACGCCGGCAGCGTCGGCCACGCCGATACGACGATCCTCTTCCACGTGTCGAAGGACCGCTCCAACGCCACGGCGCTGTCCATCCCGCGCGACCTGATCACCGATCTGCCGGTCTGCCCCACGAAGCAGCCGGACGGCTCGACGAAGGACATCCCCGGCGAGCGCGGGGCGCGCTTCAACACCAGCCTCGGGCAGGCGGGCCGCGACCCGGGCTGCACCATGCGCACGGTCAAGGAGCTCACCGGGATCCAGGTCGACCACTTCATGATGGCCGACTTCAACGCGGTGAAGAACCTGAGCACCGCGGTCGGCGGGGTGCCGGTCTGCGTGGCCAAGGACGTCGACGACAGGGACTCCAAACTCAAGCTGACGGCGGGCGAGCACCGGCTGGCGGGCGAGCAGGCGCTGGCCTTCGTACGGACCCGGCACGCCTTCGGCAACGAGAGCGATCTCGACCGCATCAAGACCCAGCAGCAGTTCCTCAGTTCGATGATGCGCGAGATGAAGTCCAAGGAAACGCTCACGAGTCCGAAGAAGTTCTTCTCTCTGGCAGAAGCCGCCACGAAGTCGCTGAGCGTGGATTCGGGGATAGGGTCGATCGGAAAACTTACCGATCTTGCCGGTGAGTTGAAGAACATAGACCTCAAAAACATCACCTTCACCACGCTTCCGGTGCTCGACAATCCGGCGGAGAAGGTCAAAGCCACCGTGGTCGTCAACCAGGCTCAGGCCGAGCCCCTGTTGCAGATGATCCGGGGAGACGTCTCCCTCACGGAGGTCGAGCAGAAGGAGCAGGCCGCGAAGGACGCGGCGGCCGCCGACGCGAAGGCCAAGCTGGACGCCCTCCTGCAGGGCCCCCGCGCCGCCGCCAAGGACGTCCGGGTGGACGTCTACAACGGCGGCGGCCCGGCCGGATCCGCCTCCGGCACCCTGAACTGGCTGCAGAACACCAAGGGAGTGCCCAAGTCCAGCAACCTGGGCAACGCGCCCGCCAAGGTGGACGCCACACAGCTTGAGTACGCTCCCAACCAGGCCGATCAGGCCAGGGCGCTGGCGGACATGATGGGTCTGCCGGCGACGGCACTGAAGATGGGCACGGCCGATGCCGCGCCCAGGACGCCGATGAAGCTGACGCTCGGCGCCGACTTCAAGGGGGCGGGGGTCTCCATGACGGCGCCCCAGCAGGCTCCCGAAGGCGTACAGCGGGTCGAGGCGGACAAGGCAGTCTGCGCCAAGTGACGGACGGGTGGGCCGGCCGGTCCACCGCGGTCACGAAAGGACGTGCCGGCACCCGCCGGACCGGCACACTACCGACACAGAATGATCGTGATGGGGGACGCGTGAGGCACAGCAGCGTGCAAGGGGAGGGGGCTCCGGGCCGGGCCGGCGACGGCATATCCGGCGCCGGCACCCGGCCGACGGCCACCAGTGCCGTACCCGCGCCGAGGTCCGGATCCGGCTCCGGCCGCCGCCGCGCCGGTGGCGGGGGCGGCAGACGGCCGAACCGGCGGGGACGGCGCCGCGTACTGCGCTGGACGGCCTCCATCGTGGCGCTGCTCATACTCGGGACGGCGGCGGCCGGTTACCTCTACTACCGCCACCTCGACGGCAACATCCGCAGCGGCCAGCGCCTGAGCGGCGACAGCGGCGTCGCCCGGAGCGAGGCCGACGCCGCGGGCCGGCGCCCGATCAACATCCTGATGCTCGGCTCCGACCTGCGCGACGAGGCGAACGCCAAGCTCGGCGGCGGCTGGGACATGATCGGCGACTCGGTGCGGGCCGACGTGCAGATGCTGGTCCACATATCGGCCGACCGGAAGAACGCCTCGATCACCACCGTTCCGCGCGACACCATCGTGGACATCCCGGAGTGCACCGATCCCGCGACGGGCACCAAGTACAAAGCCACGAAGATGATGATCAACGAGAGCTTCGCGCGCGGGGGCGCCGGCTGCACCCTGGCCACCTGGGAGAAGATGGCCAACGTCTACATCGACCACTGGATGCTGATCGACTTCACCGGTGTCGTGAGCATGGCCGACGCCATCGGCGGCGTCGACGTCTGCGTCAACCAGAACGTCTTCGACCAGTCGAAGCCCGGTTCGGGGACGGGCGGTTCCGGCCTCAAGCTGACCGCGGGCACCCACAAGGTCCAAGGCCAGCAGGCGCTCCAGTGGCTGCGCACCCGGCATGCCTTCGGCAGTGACATGGGCCGGGCCAAGGCGCAGCACATGTACATGAACTCGATGATGCGCGGGCTCAAGAGCCAGAACGCCTTCACCGACCTCCCCCGCCTCACGGGCCTGGCGGAGGCGGCGACGAAGGCGCTGAAGGTGTCGGAGGAGATCGGGTCGGTCAAGAAGCTCCTCGACCTCGCGCTGCTGCTCAAGGACGTGCCGATCAACCGCATCACGTCGTCCACGATCCCGGTGCTGCAGGCTCCGAACGACGAGAACCGGCTGATCCTCAACCCCGCGGACGCCCCCAAGGTGTGGGAGATGCTCCGCAAGGACGTCGCCCTGGACAAGAACGGCGACCCGGCGCCGGCCGAGAGCGGCCAGCCCGGCGCAGACCCCTCGGGCCCCGCCACGTCGACCGAGCCGACCCCGCAGACGTCCTCCTCGCCGCCGACCTCCAACCCCGCGAAGATCGCCGTACAGGTGGTCAACGGCACGGGTGTCGGGGCAGCGCCGGTGGGCAAGCGGGCCACGGCCATCGCCGGCGAGCTGGTCGCCAAGGGGTACTCGCTGGCCAAGGCGGACGGCGCGCTGACCCCCGAGAAGGCGACGGTCGTCCGCTACGCCACCGACGCCCAGGCGGCCGACGCCCAGAGCGTCGCCGCGGCGCTCGGGATCCCGGGCACCTCGGTGCAGAAGTCGGCCGCGGCAGCCAAGATCACGGTCGTGGTGGGCGCGGACTGGCGCGAGGGCGCCACGTACCCGCAGCAGGCGCCGCCCGAGGCCGGTTCGGTCCCGGAGTCGGCCGACGTGCTCAACGGCACGGACACCAGCTGCATGGACATCTACGCGCCGTTCCAGTGGAAGTGAGCGGCCGCAGGACGGGCTCGCCGCAACGCTGACGCCTTCGGACACCGAAAGGGGTGACCCGGTCCGCCGAGGACCGGGTCACCCCTTTGGTGTGCGTACGCGGGCTCAGGCCTCGGCGGGGTCCCGCCGGATCGACGGGCGGCGGCTCGCGATGACCTTGGCGGCGAGCGAGCGCGGGCTCGTCAGGAAGCCGTACCCCCAGCACACGTGCATGGTCGCCAGGGCGACGGGGATCCGCATGCGGGCCTTGAGCCCCAGCCCCTTGCCCGCCGGGACGGAGCCGGCGGTGATCGCCGCGAGGTAGCCCGCCGGGAGGACGAAGGCCCACGGGGTGACGGCCGCTCCGACGACCACGCCGGCGGCGATCGCGCAGACGGCGGCCGGTGCGGCGAGGTAGCGCAGGTTGATGGAGCCCGAGTGGTAGCGGGCCACCACGTGGCGCCAGCGTCCGTAGTCCTTGTACTGCTTGGCGAGCGCGCGCACGGAGGGCCGCGGGCGGTACTGGACCTTCAGCTCGGGCGAGAACCAGATGAGCCCGCCCGCCTCGCGGATGCGGAAGTTCAGCTCCCAGTCCTGGGCGCGGATGAACTCCACGTTGTAGCCGCCGGCCTGCTCCAGCGCCTCGCGGCGGAACACCCCGAGGTACACGGTGTCCGCCGGGCCCGCCTTGCCGCCGGTGTGGAAGGCCGCGTTGCCTACGCCGATCCGCGAGGTCATCGCGGCCGCGACGGCTTCCTCCCAGGGGTTCTCGCCCTCGGCGTGCATGATGCCGCCGACGTTCTGCGCGCCGGTCTCCTCCAGGAGGCGGACCGCGGTGGCGATGTAGTTCGGGGAGAGCATTCCGTGGCCGTCCACGCGCACCACGACCGGGTGGCGCGAGGCCTGGATGGCCGCATTGAGAGCGGCGGGGGTGCGGCCGGTGGGGTTCGGGACGGTGTGGACGCGGGGGTCTTCCCGTACCAGCTCGGCGGCGATCTGGTCGGTCCGGTCCTTGGACGGCCCGAGGGCGATCACCACTTCCATCTCACCCCCGTACTCCTGTCCGAGGATGTGGCGGACCGAGTCGCGCAGGTGACGCTCCTCGTTGAGCACCGGCATGATCACCGAAACTGCGGGCTGCTGGGTGGGCATGTGGTCCTTCAAGGTCGGGTATCGGTGTCACGTTACCGCGTACGGGGGAACCGGGTGCGCGCCGGATGAGCAGTACGGACAGCAGCTGATCGTATGGGCCTACCGTTCTCACGAATCTGCCGAACGTGCGAGGTGTCCCCCGTGCCCCAGCCGCACCGTCCCACCCGACCCGCCCTGCCCGCCCGGTCCGCCCGGCCGGCGCAGCGCGCGCCGCGGCCCGGCGGTCCGGCCGGGCCCCGGAAGGGCGGGAAGCGGCCGGCGGACAGACCCCGCTGGGGCGTACGGCTCGCCGCGGGACTGTCGGTGCTCGTCCTGGGCTCCGGGGCCCTCGGGCACGCCGTGATGACCGGGCTGGACACCGGGATCCAGCGGGTGGACCCCTTCAAGGACATGAAGAACCGCCCGCAGGCCGGGCACGGGGTGAACTTCCTGCTCGTCGGCACCGACGGACGCGACAAGATCACCGCCGCGGAGAAGCGCGAGTACCGCCTGGGCGGCGCCCCCTGCCACTGCACCGACACCGTCATGATGGTCCACCTCTCGGCGGACCGGACCCGTGCCAGCGTGGTCAGCCTCCCCCGCGACAGCTTCGTGGAGCTGCCCGCGCACGTGGACGGCTCCAGCGGCAAACATCACGGGCCCCACCCCGTGAAGCTCAACGCCGCCTATGCCGAGGGCGGGCCCCAGCTGACCGTGCGCACCGTCGAGAGCATGACCCGGGTGAAGATCGACCACTATCTGGAGGTCGACTTCACCAGCTTCATGAAGACCGTCGACGCCATGGGCGGCGTGGAGATCTGCACCGCCAAGACCATGCGCGACCCCAACACCGGCCTCGACCTGCTCCCCGGCAGCCACCGGCTCAGCGGTGGACAGGCCCTTCAGTACGTGCGCTCGCGCCATGTCGACGGGGCCTCGGACCTGGGGCGGATGCAGCGCCAGCAGCGGTTCATCGCCGCCCTGATCAAGCAGGCCACGAGCGGCGGGGTGCTGCTCAACCCCGTCAAGTTCAAGCAGGTCAGCTCCACCCTGCTGAGCTCGGTCCGGGCCGACAGGGGCTTCGGCTCGGAACAGATGCTGGCGCTCGGGCAGGCCATGCGCGACTTCACCCCGTCCTCCTCCGAGTTCGCCTCCGTGCCGGTCGGCGACCCCTCCTTCCCGGTGAAGGGCATCGGCTCCACCGTGAAGTGGGACGCGGGGAAGGCCGCCAAGCTCTTCCAGGCGCTGCGCGAGGACCGGCCGATGGCTCCGCCCCCGGCCGCCGCCGCCGGCCGCCCGGTGCAGCGGCAGCCCGCGGTACCGGTGGACGTGCCGCCGGGGCAGGTCCGGGTCCAGGTGGAGAACGGCACCCGGATCGACGGGCTGGGCACCCGGGTGGACTCGGCGCTGCGCGCCACCGGCTTCGACACCACCCGGGCTCCGGGGAACGGCGCGAGCCGGGACGTCAAGCGCACGGTGATCACGTACGACCCGCGCTGGGACCGGTCGGCCCGCTCGGTGTCGACGGCGCTGCCCGGCAGCGAGCTGCGGGCGGTGCGGGGGCAGGGGCGGACCGTCGTGGTCATCGCAGGCGCGGACTACCGCAAGGTGGTGGCGGTGCGTGCGGAGGACCCGTACCAGGGCGCCTTCGGCGTGGTCACCGGTGACCAGGTGGTCTGCGGCGGGTCCTAGGCGTCGGCGTCGAGTCCCTGCGCGGACCGCTCCTCGCGCAGGTCGCGGATGGCCTGGCGGCGGGCTAGCCGGTGGGTGCGGCGGATCTGGGCCTCCTGGTAGCGCCGCTCGTCGCGCTCGGTCTCCCGGATCACCTGCGGGACCTCGCGGGGCCTGCCGTCGGAGTCGACCGCGGTGAAGACGAGGTAGGCACTGCCGACCTGGGTGGCGGGGGTGGACTCGTTCCACCGCTCCGCGAGGACGCGTACGCCGATCTCCATGGAGGAGCGGCCGGTCCAGTTGCACTGGGCCTTGACGTGGACGAGGTCGCCGACGCGGACGGGGGCGAGGAAGGCCATCTCGTCCATGGAGGCGGTGACCGCCGGGCCGCCGGAGTGGCGGCCGGCCACGGCACCGGCCGCGTCGTCCACCAGCTTCATGATCACGCCGCCGTGCACCGTGCCGAGGAGGTTGGTGTCATTGGCGGTCATGATGTGGCTCAGCGTGGTGCGGGACGCCGAGATCGGCTTTCCCCGCAGCTCGCCCGGTATCTCTGTCATGGGGACAGCTTAAGTGCGGCCTGCTGGTGTCAGCTCTGCAACAGCAGCGGTACGAAGAGCTGCCGGGGGTGTTCCGGGGGGCTGTCTGCCAGGCATTCTTGGGCACATGAGTGACTGGGACGGGTGGAGCGGCGAGCAGGACCAGCGCGGCCGCCGCGATGACGGGTACGGCCGCGGCAGCGGCCGGGCGGAGCCGGAAGGCGCACAGCGGATGAGGCACGTCCAGCGCCCCGGCCCCGGCCCCCAGGCGTCCCGGCAGCCCCAGCAGCCGCCGCAGCCCCAGCAGCCCCCGCGCCGTCCGGCCCAGCCGCCGGCCGGGCCCGCCTACGTGCCTCCGCAGCAGGACGGCTCGTACAACGGCGCCGGAGGCTACGACAGCGGCTACAACACCGGCCAGGTGTACGGAGGCGGCCAGCCGCCCGGCGGGCCGCGCGGACGCGGCCCCGGCGGCCCGGCCCGCCCGGCGGGCCCCGCACCGGACTGGCGCAAGCGGCTCAAGATCGGCTCGATCGTGCTGGTCTCCGGCCTGCTCGTGACGGGCATCGGCACCTACTTCTGGGCCGACTCCAACGTGCGCCGCGAGGTGGACCTCTCCAAGGTCATCGAGCGCCCGAAGGAGGGCGACTGCACGACCTACCTGATCGTGGGCTCCGACAGCCGTGAGGGCATGTCCGCCGAGGACAAGAAGAAGCTCCACACCGGCTCGGCCGAGGGCAAGCGCACCGACTCGATGATGATCCTCGCCAAGTGCTCCAGCGGGAACACGATGATCTCCCTGCCGCGCGACTCCGACGTGGAGATCCCGTCCTTCGTCGGCTCGGAGTCGGGCAAGAAGTTCGCGGGCACGGGCAAGCGCACCAAGCTGAACGCGGCGTACGCGGATGACGGCCCGGAGCTGCTCGTGCGGACGGTGGAGTTCAACACCGGCCTGCGCATCGACCACTACGCGGAGATCGGCTTCGCCGGCTTCGCCAACATCGTGGACGCGCTGGGCGGGGTGGAGCTCAACATCGAGAAGGGGTTCAAGGACGACAAGTCCGGGGCCGACTTCAAGGAGGGCACCCAGACGCTGAACGGCGAGCAGTCGCTGGCCTACGTACGGACCCGCTACGCCTTCGCCGAGTCGGACCTGCAGCGGACCAAGAACCAGCAGAAGTTCCTGTCGGCCCTGGCCAGCCAGGCGGCGACCCCGACGACGATCCTGAACCCGTTCACGCTGTACCCGGTGCTGGGCGCGGGTCTGGACACGCTGATCGTGGACAAGGACATGTCGCTGTGGGACATGGGGTCGATGTTCTTCGCGATGAAGGGCATCAGCGGCGGTGACGGCGTGTCCATGAACATGCCCATCTCCGGTCAGCGCGGCGGCAACCTCGTCTGGGACAAGGCGAAGGTGCAGCAGCTGGTGCAGCAGATCCAGAAGGACGAGAAGGTCACCGTCCGCGGGAACTGATCACGACGCCCGGTCACGACGCCCGGTCACGGTGGCGGGCGCCCCTCCTCGGGGCGCCCCGCGCATCCGCGTCAGGCGTCGGGGGAGAAGCGGATCGCCGCGTCGGGCAGCCGTGCCCCGCACCAGATCCGGGCGCCGGCGCGGAGCTCGTTGTCGGCCCCCACCTCGGCTCCGTCACCGATGACGGTGGCGTCCAGTACGGTCCGCGCGCCCACCGAGGCGCCCGCGCCGATCAGGCTCGCGGACACCTGCGCGTCCGGGCCGACGACCGCGTCCGCCAGCACGATGGAGCCCTGGACCACCGCACCGGCCTCGATGCGGGCTCCGGCGCCCACCACGGTGCCCCCCGACAGCTTGGCCCCGGCCGCGACGTGGGCCCCGGGCAGGACGAGGGACTCGCCGCGGCGTCCGGGGACGGCCGGGGAGGGGACGACGCCGCGGACCAGGTCGGCGGAGGCCTGGATGATCGCCTCCGGCTTGCCGAGGTCCATCCAGTACGTGTTCTCGGTGACCCCGTGCAGGGTGGCCCCGGAGGCCAGCAGCCCGGGGAAGGTCTCGCGCTCCACGGAAACGGACCGGCCGGCCGGGATGGTGTCGATCACGCTGCGCCGGAAGACGTAGCAGCCGGCGTTGATCTGGTCGGTGATGATCTCCTCGGGCGTCTGCGGCTTCTCGGTGAAGGCCAGCACCCGCCCCCGGGCGTCCGTGGGGACCAGGCCGAAGGCGCGCGGGTCGTCGACCCGCACCAGGTGCAGGGAGACGTCGGCGTCGGCCGCCTTGTGGGATTCGACGAGTCCGGCGATGTCCAGGCCGGTGAGGATGTCCCCGTTGAAGACGAGCACCGGGGAGTCCGGGCCGCCGGTGAGCAGCTGCGCCGCGTTGCGGATGGCGCCGCCGGTGCCGAGGGGCTCGTCCTCGACCACGTACTCCAGGTGCACGCCGAAGGCGGACCCGTCCCCGAAGTAGGGCTCGAAGACCTCGGCGAGGTAGCAGGTGGCCATCACGATGTGCGTGACGCCTGCGGCGGCGGCGCGGGCTATCTGGTGGGCGAGGAAGGGAACACCTGCCGTGTGGACCATCGGCTTCGGCGTGTTCACCGTGACGGGGCGCAACCGCGTCCCCTGTCCGCCGACCAGCAGGATCGCTTCCGTCATTTGCGTTCTCCCCAACCGGTTCCGGCGTACGAAGGTCCAAATTTAGCCCATCCGGGGGGTCCCCAGGGGGCTGGTGCCCGATGTGTGCGACCGTCTGCGCCGCAGGCCAGGGCCTCAGGCGGCGAACGGGTTGGCGTGGCCGGGCAACTGCTGCCCCGGGCGCAGGAACCGCTGGGCGCCCTGTTCGTCGGTCACCGCGTGGAACCCGGCGGCGGTCAGCCGCCGCGCGATCCCCGCGCGGCGGACCGTGCCCACCTGGAAGGCCACGGTGGCGAGCACCGCGAGCAGCCCTCCGGTGGCGACTGCTTCGACCGGCGACTTGTCGGCGAACAGCAGGGCGGTCAGGACGGCGCAGCCCAGGTAGACCACTGTCTTCTGCTTCCGGTCGCCGACGTACTGGGCCATGACGTCGAAGGTGACGAGGTCCTTCAGCACGACCACGGCGTCGGTCGCCCCGGGGAGCGGCTTCAGCGAACCCCGGTCCAGCCCGGGCACGGTCCCGCCGTTGCCGGCCTGCGGATGGGCGGTGAGGGTGGCCGCCTCGCGAACGCGCGCCTCGGGGCGCGGGTCCCGGTACATCCGGACCTGGACGAGCGAGTTCTTGAACCCGGTCCGGCAGGCCGTGCCGTACGTGTATCCGTACTGCTCCGCCACGTACGCCAGGGCGGCCGCCTTCCGAGGGGTGCCCTGCGGGGCGATCTCGACGACGTCCTGCTGCCGGGCTATCTGCTGGAGCATCCCCGCCATGTGACGTTCCACGGACATCCTGTTTCCCCGCCCCCCGCGGCCCCGCGCCTGGGGCCGACCGGCGCACAGCCTAGCCACTGCGTACGGGTTGCACGCGGCGCCCCCGGCATGTGCCGGGGGCACGCGCGTGCCCCCGGTGCCCGGGAGCCCTGCCTTACGGCAGGTTGCGCGCCATGACGATGCGCTGGACCTGGTTCGTGCCCTCGTAGATCTGGGTGATCTTGGCGTCGCGCATCATGCGCTCCACCGGGTAGTCCCGGGTGTAGCCGTAGCCGCCGAGGAGCTGGACGGCGTCCGTGGTGACCTCCATGGCCACGTCCGAGGCGAAGCACTTGGCCGCGGCGCCGAAGAAGGTGAGGTCCTCGTGCGGGCCGCCGCCGGAGACGCGCTCCGAGCGGGCCGCGGCCGAGTAGGTCAGCTGGCGGGCGGCCTCGATCTTCATGGCCATGTCCGCGAGCATGAACTGCACGCCCTGGAAGTCGCCGATCGGCTTGCCGAACTGCTTGCGCTCCTGGACGTAGCCCTTGGCGTAGTCCAGGGCGCCCTGGGCGATGCCGAGCGCCTGGGCGGCGATGGTGATGCGGGTGTGGTCGAGGGTCTTCATCGCGGTGGCGAATCCGGTGCCCTCGGCGCCGATCATGCGGTCGGCGGGGATGCGGACGTTGTCGAGGTAGACCTCGCGCGTCGGGGAGCCCTTGATGCCGAGCTTCTTCTCCGGGGCACCGAAGGAGACGCCCTCGTCCGACTTCTCGACGACGAAGGCGCTGATGCCCTTGGAGCGCTTCTCGGGGTCGGTGACGGCCATGACCGTGTAGTACTCGGAGACGCCGGCGTTGGTGATCCAGCGCTTGACGCCGTTGAGCACCCAGAAGTCGCCGTCGCGTACGGCGCGGGTCTTCATGCCCGCGGCGTCCGAGCCCGCGTCGGGCTCGGAGAGGGCGTACGAGAACATCGCGTCGCCCTTGGCCAGCGGGCCGAGGTACTTGGCCTTGAGCTCCTCGGAGCCGGAGAGGATCACCGGGAGCGAGCCGAGCTTGTTGACCGCGGGGATGAGGGAGGAGGAGGCGCAGACGCGGGCCACCTCCTCGATCACGATCACGGTGGCGAGGGCGTCGGCGCCGGCGCCGCCGTAGCTCTCGGGCACGTGGACGGCGTGCAGGTCGCTGGCGACGAGGGCGTCCAGGGCCTCCTGCGGAAAGCGGGACTCCTCGTCGACCGCGGCGGCGAAGGGCATGATCTTCGCCTCGGCGAGCGCGCGGACGGACTCGCGGAGCATGTCGTGCTCCTCGGCCGGGCGGTACAGGTCGAAGTCGGCAGAACCCGCCAAGATCTCTCACTCCCCAGGTGGTGCGTGGTGTTAACTACCGTTAAGTAGCGCAAGCTTAGTGTCCGCCCGCCGACCGCGTCACGGGCGGACCACGTGAGTTGCGTGACAGCGGGGCCGGTGCGGCCCCCGGAGCGGAATGCATCCCCGGCCACCAGCCCGACTATGCTCGGTTGCCGCGAACGGCCCCGCACCTCCAGGAGCACCCATGGCCCCCCTCAAGATCACTGTGATCGGCACCGGATACCTCGGCGCCACGCATGCCGCGGCGATGGCGGAGCTGGGGTTCGAGGTGCTCGGTCTGGACGTGGTCCCGGAGAAGATCGCCCTGCTCGCCGGCGGCCGCGTCCCCATGTACGAGCCGGGGCTGGAGGAGCTGCTGGCCGCGCACGTGGCCGGACTGCCCGGCTCCACCGGCCGGCTGCGCTTCACCTGCTCCTACGAGGAGCTCGGAGCCTTCGACGCCGATGTGCACTTCGTCTGCGTGAACACCCCGCAGAAGCACGGCGAGTACGCCTGCGACATGAGCTACGTCGACGCCGTCGTGGAATCGCTCGCCCCGCACCTGACCCGGCCCGCCCTGGTCGTCGGCAAGTCCACCGTGCCCGTCGGCTCCGCCGAGCGCATCGCCGTGAAGCTGGCCGCGCTCGCCCCGGCCGGCGAGGAGGTCGACCTCGCCTGGAACCCGGAGTTCCTGCGCGAGGGCTACGCCGTCCAGGACACCCTGCACCCGGACCGGATCGTCATCGGGATCGACGGCGAACGCGGCGAACGCGCCGAGAAGCTGCTGCGGGAGGTCTACGCGACCCCCATGGGCGAGGGCACTCCGCTGGTCGTCACCGACTTCCCCACCGCCGAACTCGTCAAGACCGCCGCCAACTCCTTCCTCGCCACGAAGATCTCCTTCATCAACGCCATGGCAGAGGTCTGCGAGGCGGCCGGCGGCGACGTGGTGAAGCTGGCCGAGGCCATCGGCCACGACGAGCGCATCGGGAAGAAGTTCCTGCGCGCCGGCATCGGCTTCGGCGGCGGCTGCCTGCCCAAGGACATCCGCGCGTTCATGGCGCGGGCCGGCGAGCTCGGCGCCGACCAGGCCCTGACCTTCCTGCGCGAGGTCGACTCCATCAACATGCGCCGCCGCGGCCACATGGTCGAGCTGGCCCGCGAGGCCGTCGGCGGCTCCTTCCTCGGCAAGCGGGTGGCCGTCCTGGGCGCCACCTTCAAGCCGGACTCCGACGACGTCCGCGACTCCCCCGCGCTGAACGTGGCCGGCCAGATCCACCTCCAGGGCGGCCAGGTCACCGTCTACGACCCCAAGGGCATGGACAACGCCCGCCGCGTCTTCCCCACCCTCGGGTACGCCGACACCGCCCTGGACGCCGCCCGCGGCGCCGAGGTCGTCCTCCACCTCACCGAGTGGCGCGAGTTCCGCGACCTGGACCCCGCCGCCCTCGGCGAGGTCGTCACCGACCGGCTCCTCCTCGACGGCCGCAACGCCCTCGACCCCGCCGTGTGGCGGGCCGCCGGCTGGACCTACCGCGCGATGGGGCGCCCGCGCGCCTGACCTCGATCCGCTTCGTTCCGGAGTGCGCGGTTTCGCATCTCGTCACCGGATCGTTGGCGGGAGCAGCCGGGGCCCCGCACGGGGGATGGCTAGACTCACAGCCGATGACCAGTACGAGCAGGACCATCGACTCCGCACTCCGGGGACGCCGCGGCCGCCTGGCCATGGCGGGCTTCTGGCTGGCCACCCGGACCCTGATGGTGGTCCTCCTGGTGGTGAACCTGTCCGGCACCTCCTCGGTACGCGTGGAGATCACCGAGACCTACAACAACTGGTACGACGTCCTCGTCACGGGGACCATGCCGCACGACGACGTCATGTGGCAGTACCCGCCGGCCGCGGCGGCGATCTTCCTGTCGCCCGACCTGCTCCCCTTCCTCACCTACTTCCAGGCCTTCGTCGCCCTGACCGTGGTCTGCGACGCACTGATCGCCATCGGCCTGGTCCGCGCCGCCCGGCGCGCCGACGGCAGCATGGCCGGCGCCGTGCTGTGGCTGGCCGCGCTGCCGCTGCTGCTGTCGCTGCCCTTCGGCCGCTACGACCTCCAGGTCACCCTGCTCGCCGTCGGCTCGCTGCTGTGCCTGCGCTTCCGCCGCAAGCTCGGCGGGGTCCTCGCCGGAATCGGCGCCCTGGTCAAGGTCTGGCCGCTGCTCACGCTGATCGGCACCCCGCGCGGGCGCACCACCCGCGATGCGGTCGTCTCGGCCGTGGCGGCCGGGGCCGTACTGCTCGCCGTGCTCGCGCTGTTCTTCCGCGACACCCTCGGCTTCCTCGGCAACCAGGGCAACCGCGGCATCCAGGTCGAGTCGCTCGGCGGCTCCGCCCTGATGTTCGGCAAGCTGGTCGGCGCCTGGTCCGGGAAGGTCGAAGTCCGCTACGGCGCCTACGAGTACCTCGGCCCGTACGTCTCCAGCGTCGCCCTGCTCTCCGTCGGCCTCACGGTCGTCGGCTTCGCGTGGCTGCTGCTCTGGCGGGTGAAGGCCCGGCGCTGGACGACCGCGACCCCGCTGGACGCCGCGCTGTGCGCCATCCTCGTCTTCACCATCACCAGCCGCGTGCTCAGCCCGCAGTACCTGATCTGGCTGGTCGGCCTCGCGGCCGTCTGCCTGACCTGCAAGCACACCACGCAGCGGCCGGTGGCCGTGCTGATCGTGGCCTCGACCGCGCTCAGCACGGCGATCTACCCCCTGACCTACAGCTCGCAGATCCTGCCCGGCACCGGCTTCGGCACCTTCCTGCTGCTGCTGCGCAACGGCCTGCTGGGCTGGGCCGCCGTCTGGTCCTGCCTGCTCCTGTGGCGGGCGAGCGTCAGCCCCGTCCCCGCAGCCGGGACCGGCGCCGGGGACGAGGCCGCGACGGCCCCGGCGCCGAAGGCCGGCTCCGGGGTTCCGGCGCGCGTCTGACCGCCGTTCAGGACGCCCTGCGGTGCTGGGCCGCGCGGGCCGTGAACTCCGCGTCCCTTATCACCCGCTGGGCGTTGCCCCAGGTGAGCAGGGCCAGGTCGGTCTCCGGCCAGCCCCGCTCCAGCAGTTCCGCGATCAGCCGCGGATAGCCCGAGGGGTCCGTCAGTCCCGCCGGCCGGGGGATGCCCGGCTCGGCGCCGAAGCCGGCGCCCAGGCCCACGCAGTCGGGGCCCGCGACGGCTCGTACGTGCTCCACGTGGTCCGCGACCGCGTGCAGGGAGTCCCCGGTGAGCGCGGTGTCGAAGCTGACCATCGCCAGTCCGTTCGCCGCGCGCAGCGCGAGCAGCACCTCGTCGGTCACGTTGTCCGGGTGCGGATGGAGGGCGGCCGCCCCGGTGTGCGAGATGATCACCGGCGCCTTGGAGGCCGCGGCGAGCTGGCAGGCTGGCGCGGGCGGGCAGCCCTTGAGGTCCAGCAGCATCGCCAGCCGGTTCATCTCCTTGACCACCTCGTGGCCGAAGGCGGTCAGCCCCTCCGTGGCCCACGGGGCCCCGGCCGGCGCGAGGATCCGTACGCCCAGCGCGTGGAAGGCGCGCAGCACGCCCAGCGAATCCGTCAGGGTGCGGCCTGGCACGGGGCCGAGGAGGGAGGCGATGCGGCCCCGGTTGCGGGCGTCCGCCAGGTCGTCGGCGGTCAGCGCGAGGCAGAGGCTGTCGGGGTAACGGCTGATCAGGGCCAGCGCCACGTCGATCTGTTCGAGGGTGTCGGACACCACCTGGTCGGTGGCCGCGGCCTCGCGCGGCATGAGCAGCGACCAGAACTGGGCGCCCACTCCCCCGGCGCGCAGGCGCGGGATGTCGGTGTCGACGCCCGTGTCCGAGGTCTCGATGTCGTGGTACGGACTCTCGCGCAGGGTCCGGACGAGGGTGTTGCTGCCATCCGCGACGGGATGGACGCAAAGCAGTGCGGCGGCCCGGTCCAGGGCGCCCGGGAGCAATGTGCCGGTGGGATCCTCGGCTCCTAGGGAGCCGGGGCCCACGGGGGTCACCGGGTTCGTGTGCGGT
This sequence comes from Streptomyces sp. TBY4, assembly GCF_024213195.1. GTDB lineage: Bacteria > Actinomycetota > Actinomycetes > Streptomycetales > Streptomycetaceae > Streptomyces. Next base: position 45,540 of record NZ_JANAVF010000025.1, read on the forward strand.
TCGTCCTGCAGGTCGGCCATGGCGTGCGCTCCGGTCTCGGCGGCTGTGTCGTTGCGAAAAGCAGCGGGAGAGAAGCAGGGAAGATGGTGCCACCGTGACATGTGGGACGCCGGAGGCGCCCGGCGGATGTGGCGTTCGGGTGTAGCCGGCGGGTGTCCGCAGGCCACGGCCCGTGCGCCCGATCCGCCGGGCGGGCCGGTCGGGAGGGTGCGGGGCTCCTCGGCCTCAGGCCTGGAGGAGCACCGCGTTGGACGGACCCCGGGAGGCCGACTGCTCGCGGGCCACCGCTTCGGCGTCGCGCAGCGTCCGTACCGCGTTCGACCAGGTCAGCTTGGCCAGATCGGCCTTGGACCAGCGGCGGGCCAGCAGTTCGGCGACCAGGTTGGGGTACCCGGCCACGTCGTCGAGCCCCGCCGGGGTGAAGGCGGTGCCGTCGTAGTCCCCGCCGATGCCGATGTGGTCGACGCCGGCCACCTCGCGCATGTGGTCGAGGTGGTCGGCGACCGTGGCGGCCGTGGCCACCGGGCGCGGACGCGCCTCCTCGAAGGCCCGGTGCAGGGCCATCGCCCCGGGGGTGGTGTCGAGGTGGTGGTAGCCGTGCGCGCGCAGGTTCTCGTCGGCGGCCAGGGTCCACTCCACGGCCGCCGGGAGGATGAACTTGGGCACGAAGGTGGCCATCGCCACCCCGCCGTTGGCCGGCAGCAGCGCCAGCACGTCGTCGGGGATGTTGCGCACGTGGTCGCAGACGGCCCGGGCCGAGGAGTGCGAGAAGACCACCGGCGCGGCCGTGACAGCGAGCGCGTCGCGCATCGTGGTCGCGGCGACGTGCGAGAGGTCGACGAGCATGCCGATCCGGTTCATCTCCCGGACGACCTCGCGGCCGAACTCGCTCAGGCCCCCGTGCCGGGGCTCGTCGGTCGCCGAATCCGCCCAGTCGATGGTGTCGTTGTGCGTGAGCGTCATGTACCGCACGCCGAGCTGGTGCAGGGCGCGCAGGGTGGCGAGCGAGTTGTTGATGGAGTGCCCGCCCTCGGCGCCCATCAGCGAAGCGATCCGGCCCTCGGCGCGCGCGGCCTCCATGTCGTCGGCCGTCAGGGCCCGCACCAGGTCGCGCGGGTAACGGTCGATCAGCTGGGCGACGACGTCGATCTGCTCCAGGGTGGCGCTGACCGCGTCGTCCCCGGCGTAGTCGGAGCGCACGTAGACCGACCAGAACTGCGCGCCGACCCCGCCGGCGCGCAGCCGGGGGATGTCGGTGTGCAGGTGGCCCTTCTGGTCGTGGCCGATGTCCCGCCGGTCCAGGTCGTAGCGCACCGTCTCGCGCAGGGCCCAGGGCAGGTCGTTGTGCCCGTCGACGACCGGGTGCTCGGCGAGCAGTTCGCGCGCCGCGTCCAGGTGCCGGGCAGCGTCCGTCCCGCCTGCGGCGTCGACGGGGTTCACTTCCCGAATCCGAACGACTCCTGGCCCGCGACCTTGTTGCGCAGCCGCTTGCCCTTCTCGGTCGCCTGGTCGTTGAGCTCCTGCAGGAAATCGGTCATACGGGTGCGCAGCTCCGGGTCGTGCGCGGCCAGCATCCGTACGGCGAGCAGCCCGGCGTTGCGGGCGCCCGCGATGGAGACGGTGGCGACGGGGATCCCGGCCGGCATCTGCACGATCGACATCAGCGAGTCCATGCCGTCGAGGTACTTCAGCGGGACGGGCACGCCGATGACGGGCAGCGGGGTGACGGAGGCGAGCATGCCGGGCAGGTGGGCGGCCCCGCCCGCGCCCGCGATGATCGCCTTGAGGCCGCGCCCGTCGGCCCGTTCCCCGTACGCGATCATCTCGCGCGGCATCCGGTGCGCGGAGACCACGTCGACCTCGTAGGGGATCTCGAACTCGTCGAGTGCCTGGGCGGCCGCCTCCATGACGGGCCAGTCGGAGTCCGAGCCCATGACGATGCCGATGACGGGAGCTGCTGCGGAGGTGCTCATTCGGTAATGGATCCTCTGAGGTAGCCGGCTGCGTGACGTGCTCGCTCCAGCACATCGTCCAGGTCGTCGCCGTAGGTGTTGACGTGGCCGACCTTGCGGCCGTGTTTCACGTCCTTGCCGTACATGTGGATCTTCAGCTGGGGGTCGTGGGCCATGCAGTGGAGGTAGGCCGCGTACATGTCGGGGTAGTCCCCGCCGAGCACGTTCGCCATGACCGTCCAGCGGGCGCGGGGGCGCGGGTCGCCGAGGGGGAGGTCCAGGACGGCCCGTACGTGGTTGGCGAACTGGGAGGTGACGGCACCGTCCTGGGTCCAGTGGCCGCTGTTGTGCGGGCGCATCGCCAGTTCGTTGACCAGGATGCGGCCGTCGGCGGTCTCGAAGAGCTCCACGGCCAGGTGGCCGGTCACGCCGAGTTCCTTGGCGATGCGCAGGGCCAGGGCCTGGGCCTCGCCGGCCAGGGCCTCCGAGAGGTTCGGGGCGGGGGCGATGACCGTGTCGCAGACCCCGTCGACCTGGACGGACTCCACGACGGGGTAGGACACGGCCTGGCCGTGCGGGGAGCGGACGATGTTGGCCGCGAGCTCGCGGACGAAGTCCACCTTCTCCTCGGCCAGGACCGGGACGCCCGCCTTGAACGGTGCCTCGGCGTCCGCCTGCGTACGGACGAACCACACGCCCTTTCCGTCGTACCCGCCGCGCACCGTCTTGAGGATGACGGGGAACCCGCCGACCTCTTCGGCGAAGGCCGCCGCGTCCGCCGGATCGCTGACGATCCGGTGGCGGGGGCTGGGCGCGCCGATCTCGTCGAGCTTGGCGCGCATCACCCCCTTGTCCGCGGCGTGCACCAGCGCGTCGGGCCCCGGGCGGACGGGGATGCCGTCCGCCTCCAGGGCCCGCAGGTGCGCGATGGGCACGTGCTCGTGGTCGAAGGTGATCACGTCACAGCCGCGCGCGAAGGCGCGCAGGGTCTCCAGATCGCGATAGTCGCCGATGACGACGTCGCTCACGACCTGGGCCGCCGAGTCCTGTGGGGTGTCACTGAGGATCTTGAATCTGATGCCGAGGGGGATACCCGCCTCGTGGGTCATGCGGGCGAGCTGTCCGCCGCCGACCATGCCGACTACCGGGAACGTCACTCCTCCAGGGTATCCGGCGGTATTCCGCCATCCGGACCCGCATGGGGACGGCCCTGGCCGGTACCCGTCGTCGCGCGGGGCGGATGCGCGGCGGGTGTGCCGTGTGTCGCACGGTGCCCGAAGGCGCAGACGTACCGATGGGGTGACACTTAGCATGGGCGCGCGGGTAGATGCATGCGACGCCTCATACGGGGGCCCCGAAGACAGGACTGAGCCTCATATGAGCAAGCCGGAGAACGGATCCGTCCTCGACCGCGTGCGCGGGCTCGCACGCGAGGTCGCCAGGTTCGGAGCCGTCGGCGGGCTGGGGGTCCTGGTCAATCTGGGTGTCTTCAACCTGATCAGGCAGGTCACCGACCTCCAGGTGGTGCGCGCGAGCGTGATAGCCACCCTGGTCGCCATCGTCACGAACTACCTGGGCTTCCGCTACTTCGCCTACCGCGACCGCGCCGACCGGACCGGAGCGGGCCGCACCCGCGAGATGGGCCTGTTCATCGCCTTCAGCGCGATCGGGCTCGTGATCGAGAACGGCATCCTGTTCACGGCCACGTACGGCTTCCACTGGGACGGGCCGCTCGCCTCGAACTTCTTCAAGTTCACCGGCATCGGCATCGCCACCGTGTTCCGCTTCTGGTCCTACCGGACCTGGGTCTTCAAGGCCCTGCCCGCTCCGGCCTCGGCCTCGCTGGTCGTCGAGCAGCGCGACGGGCAGGCCGCCGCCGCGGAGCGGACCCCGGAGACCGCCTCGAACTGAGGGGTCCGCTCGGATCAGGCGCCCTCAGCGGACCGTCTGCTCCCGTTCGGAGTGCTCCGGCGCGGTCCGGCTGAGGAAGAGGGCGAACACCGGCGGCTGGGTCTGGAGCAGCTCCAGGCGGCCGCCGTCGGCCTCCGCGAGGTCCCGGGCCACGGCGAGGCCGATGCCGGTGGAGTTGCGGCCGCTGATGGCCCGCTCGAAGATCCGGTTGCCGAGGTCGGGCGGGACGCCCGGCCCCTCGTCCGTGACCTCCAGTACGGCCTGGTTGCCGATGACGCGGGTCCGCAGGGCCACAGTGCCGCCGCCGTGCATGAGGGAGTTCTCCACCAGGGTCGCCAGGACCTGTGAGACCGCGCCGGGGGTGCCCACGGCGCGGATGCCGGTCTTCCCGGAGCTGACGACGGCCCGGCCGGCGCTGCGGTAGGCGGGGCGCCACTCCTCCAGCTGCTGCTTGACGACCTCGTCCAGGTCGAAGGGGACGGCCGAGCCCGTGCGCGGGTCCCTGGAGTTCGTCAGGAGCCGCTGGACCACGTCCGTGAGCCGCTCCACCTGGGTGAGGGCGATCGTCGCCTCCTCCCGTACGGTCTCCAGGTCGTCGGTGACGGTGATCTCCTCCAGCCGCATCGACAGGGCGGTGAGCGGGGTGCGCAGCTGGTGCGAGGCGTCCGCGGCGAGGCGCCGCTCGGCGGTGAGCATGCGGCCGATCCGCTCGGCGCTGGAGTCCAGTACGTCCGCGACCCGGTCCAGCTCGGGAACCCCGTACCGCTTGTGCCGGGGCCTCGGGTCGCCCGATCCGAGGCGCTCGGCGGTCTCGGCGAGGTCGGTCAGCGGGGAGGCCAGGCGGTTGGCCTGGCGTACGGCGAGCAGGACGGCCGCCACGACGGCGAGCAGCGCGACGGCGCCGACCACGGCCAGGGTCCGGCCCACCTCGCGGGTGACCGTGGAGCGGGACTCCTCGACGACCACGATCTCGCCCTGCTCCCCGCGGGCGGTGCCCCGGACGACGCTGTCGGTGATCCGCGTGCCGATCTCGACGGGCTCCCGGCCGGGGATCGTGATCCGGGCGTACCGGCCGGGGTCGAGCTGCTCGGCGAGGGCGCCGGGGTCCACCGGCCTCTTCTCCAGGACGTCGCCCTCGACGATGCCCATCAGGCGCAGCGCCTCGGATTCGATGCGGTCCTGGGCGCTGCTGGTGATGGTGCGGGTCTCGACGATGACGAGGGAGACCCCGAAGACGGCGATGACGACGAGCACCACGGCGAGCGTGGAGTTGATCAGGCGGCGGCGCATGGGTCAGAGGATGCCCTAGATGTGGGGTCCCGGGAGATTCCCCGCGTGGTTCAGCTCTTCTCGAAGCGGAAGCCGACCCCGCGGACGGTGGCGATGTAGCGGGGGTTGGCCGCGTCGTCGCCGAGCTTCTTGCGCAGCCAGGAGATGTGCATGTCGAGGGTCTTGGTGGAGGACCACCAGGTGGTGTCCCAGACCTCGCGCATGAGCTGGTCGCGGGTGACGACCCGGCCCGCGTCACGGACGAGGACCCGCAGCAGGTCGAACTCCTTCGCCGTGAGCTGGAGCTCCTCCTCGCCCATCCACGCGCGGTGCGATTCGACGTCGATCCGCACCCCGTGGGTGGCCGGGGCCTGGGCGGTCTCGGTGGCGCCGCGCCGCAGGAGGGCCCGGACGCGGGCGAGCAGCTCCGCGAGCCGGAAGGGTTTGGTCACGTAGTCGTCGGCGCCGGCGTCCAGGCCCACGACCGTGTCCACCTCGTCGGCGCGGGCGGTGAGGACCAGGATCGGGAAGCCGTGCCCCTCGGCGCGCAGCCGTCGGGCGACCTCCAGCCCGTCCATGCCCGGCAGGCCCAGGTCCAGGACGACGAGATCGATGCCGCCCTGCAGTCCCGCGTCCAGGGCGGTGGGGCCGTCCTCCCGGACCTCGACCTCGTACCCTTCCCGGCGCAGGGCGCGGGCCAGGGGTTCCGAGATGGATGCGTCGTCCTCGGCGAGCAGTACACGCGTCATGTGGGTGATGGTAGTCCGCGGCGGCGCAAAGAAGAGGCCTGCCTACGGACCCCTCTCTATCTGTGCTCATGGAGGACTGACGACCTTCGAATGTGGCTCGCTGGTTCCACTCCGGCCTGTGATCCATCTCTCAAGTGCTTTCATATCCGACACTGTCGTGTCGTATGGTGTCGAGACGCCTGATGCACTACCTCCACGAGACTTTCGAGCGAAAACCAGCCGAAAGTCTCTATTTCTGCCCTGATCGGGCAGGCATTGTTGTCGCACGCCCGTTCCGGGCGGGATGACAGTGAATGACCTATGGGCCGGGCCCTTCGCGCGATGGAGCGCGGCAGGGCGTGGATCCCGGTAACGGATGTTCCTCTCGCCTCCGCCCCACGCGGAGCGGGACCCCCGGGCGTAGGGGGCCGGAACACCCGCTGCCGGTACCGGCCACCCCTCACCGGGCGCCGTTGAGCTCACGAAGCCGCGCGTCCCGAGCAAGCAAGGATCGACCATGGCTTCCAGCCTGACGAAGGGCTCGGCGGACCCGTCCACCGAGAAGACCTTCTTCGGACACCCCCGTGGCCTGGCCACTCTGTTCATGACCGAGATGTGGGAGCGTTTCTCCTACTACGGCATGCGCGCCCTCCTCGTCGTCTACCTGATCTCGGGCGGCGTCGACGCCGCGACCGACAGCCAGGGCGGCGGCCTGGCCATGAAGGCCGCCACGGCGACGGCCATCTACTCCATCTACGTGGCCATGGTCTACCTCATGGCCATGCCCGGTGGCTGGTTCGGTGACCGCGTCTGGGGCGCCCGCAAGACCGTCGCCATCGCGGGCGGTGTGATCATGGCGGGCCACTTCGCGCTCGCGATCCCCGGCCAGGCGATGTTCTTCGTCGGTCTCGCGCTGGTCGCGGCCGGTTCCGGTCTGCTGAAGGCCAACATCTCCACGATGGTCGGTCACCTCTACGACGGTCCGCAGGACCCGCGTCGTGACAGTGGCTTCACCCTCTTCTACGTGGGCATCAACCTCGGTGCCTTCGTCGCGCCGTTCGTCATCGGCACCGTCGGCCAGACCGTCAACTGGCACCTGGGCTTCGCCCTCGCCGGCGTCGGCATGGCGCTGGGTCTGACGCAGTTCCTGCTGGGCAGCAAGCACCTGAGCCCCACCAGCAACGTGGTCCCCAACCCGCTCTCCGCACAGGAGCGCAAGGCGATCATCACCAAGGTCGCCGCTGTCGTCGGTGTCACGGCGCTGTTCTACGTGATCGTCGGCATCACCGGTGTCTTCACCCTGAACTGGGCGCTCATCCCGCTGACCCTCGCCGGTCTGCTGATCCCGGTCGGCGTCCTGGTCCGCATCAAGCGCGACAAGGACCTCTCGGCCCCCGAGCAGTCGAAGATGAACGGCTACATCTGGTTCTTCGTCGCCGCCGCCGTCTTCTGGATGATCTACGACCAGGGCGGCTCCACGCTGGCCGCCTTCGCCGAGAAGAACACCGCCAACACGGTCTTCGGCTTCGACTTCCCCTCGACGTGGTTCCAGTCGCTGAACCCGCTGTTCGTGATGTCCCTGGCCCCGCTCTTCGCCTGGCTGTGGATCTGGCTGGCGCGCAAGAACCAGGAGCCGACGACCATCGTGAAGTTCGCGATGGCCCTGGTCCTGGTCGGCGGCTCGTTCTTCGTCTTCGTCGTCCCGATGGGCATGGCGAACGGCGGGGACAAGGTGAGCCCGATGTGGCTCGTCTCGATCTACATGATCCAGACGATCGCCGAGCTCTGCCTGTCCCCGGTGGGTCTGTCCGTCACCACCAAGATGGCCCCGCAGAAGTACGCGAGCCAGATGATGGGTGTCTGGTTCCTCGCCGTCACCGCGGGTGACTGCACCACCGGTCTGCTCTCGATCGCCGGGGTGGACCTGAACGGAACCTCGATCATCGCCGCGCAGGCCGCACTGGCCGCGCTGGCGGGCTTCGCGATCTACATGTACCGCAAGAAGGTCCAGACGATGATGGGCGACGTCCACTGACGCACCCCGCCTCGTGGAACGGCCCGGCACACCGGAAGGTGTGCCGGGCCGTTCTGTCGTGCCGGGGTGCCGTTACCGCTGGCCGCGCAGGCGGCGCCACGGGGTGAAGGTGAAGACCGCTGCGCCGAGGAGCAGGATCGTGCCGGCCACCAGGGCCAGGGCCTTGACGCCGCCGTCGTCCGAGGCGCCGGTTTCGGCGAGGCCGCCCGAGGTGCTGCCCGAGGAGCCGGAGGTGCCGGAGGTGCCGGAGCCGCCGGGCTGGGCGGCGGTGTCGAGCGTGAGCGACGGGGTGGCGCCGCTGGCCGTGCAGGGCACCACGATCGGCTTGCCGCCCGCGACCATGACCACGTTGATCGTCAGGTTGCCCGGGGTCAGCGTGGTCTTGCCGGTCTTGCCCGGCTTGTAGGTGCCCTTCATGTCACTGAGGCTGACCGGTGCCCCGCTCTTGATCGGCTCGGCGTTGCCCGGGCCGGTGACCTTGACGGTGCCGCTGTCGGCGCCGCCGAGCTTGATGTCCATCGAGGGCTGGAGCGCGCCCGCCGGAAGGTCCATGGGACTGTTCATGACGCCCTTGGCGGTGGCTGCGGTCAGGTCGTAGCTGCCGCCGTTCTTCTTCGCGCTGATCGTCACCCGGCCCTTCAGGGGGCCGTCGGGCATGAAGGTCCCGCAGTCGAAGGTGACGTCGACGGGCTGGCCCGGGAAGTCGGTCTGGCCGCCGCCGGTCGGCGAGGGCGCGGGGCTGGTGGGCGGAGCGCTCGTCGGGGGCGCGCTGGTCGGCGGCGCGCTCGTGGGCGGCGCACTGGTCGGCGGCGCGCTCGTGGGCGGCGCACTGGTCGGCGGCGCGCTGGTGGGCGGGGTGCTGCCCGCCGCGCTGACCTTGATGGTCGCGCCGGTCGGGACCGTGCCCGTCGGGTCGCACCGGGTGTCGGCGTTGAAGGTGCTGACGTTGACGTTGTACCAAGCGGGGGTCACGGTGACGTCCCCCGCCTTGGTGAGCTTGAACGTGCCCTCCATCGGCGACAGCTTCATGGGGGAGTTCTTGGGAATCTTCGGGTTCTTGCGTTCGCCCGTCACCTTGACGACCCCGGACTGGGCGCCGCCGAGCTTCATCTCGCCGGTCGGCTGGACCGTGTCCTCGTCCAGGTCGACGAAGCCGGGGTTGTCGGCCGCCGCCTTCACGGTCTCCCAGACCACCTTCACCTCGTCCCCGACCTTGGCATTCGCCGGTGCGGTGATCTTGGCCGTGGTGGGGCCGACCACCGCCGAACCGACCGGCGGAGCGCACTTCACCTCGAAGGTGACTTCCGCGGCTTGGGCGGGCGTCGCCACCATGACAAGGCCCGCACCGCCGAGCAGCAGCGCTACCGCGGCCGCGCTCGCCCTCCGTTGGGTCTTCACGAGTGTCCTTTCGTCGTCGGACTGTTCTCAGACGGTGCGGACGTCTGTGGTGCAGGTGCTTCTGTTTCCGTTGCTTCTGTTTTCGGTACTTCTGTTTCCGGTGTCCCCGGCGCGCTGTCCGGGGTGAACCACGGCAGTACCGCCGTGGTGGTCTGTGGGGGTTCGGCCGCCGGGGCGGGCCGGGCCGGTCCTCGTTGGGGGGCCCGCGCGGGGGCCCGTACCGCCGGGATCCGCGGGAGCCGGGCGGTCACGGCGGCCGCCGCGTCGGACGGCGGCCTCGTGCCCCGGTGGCGGCCGCCCCCCGCCTCGTGCCCGGGGCGCGGGCGGACCCGGTCGACGACGGCCATGCCGATCCGGAAGACCGCGGCCGGGATCACCAGCAGGAGCAGGCCCCAGAAGAGCAGCACCCCGTACGGGCGGTCCACGCCCCAGGGCTGCGTGGCCAGGACGGTCTCCCCGTACTTGAGGGAGAGGGTGTAGTCCCCGTGGGCGCCGGCGGTCAGGGTGGCGTCGAGGGCCACCTCGGCCTTGCCGCCGGGCGGGATGGTGCCCTTCCAGCGGACCTCTTCCCAGGTCGGTGCGAACACCCCGTGGGCGGTGCCGAGCTGGAAGACCGGGTCCTTGACCGCGGCGGAGCCGAGGTTGCCGACGGTGACCGTGAACTTCCGGACGGGCGGGGCCCCGAACCAGGTGAGCACCCCGTCCCCGCCCTTGAGCTGGACCCCGGTGAGCAGGGCGAGCCGGGCCGTGCCGCCCTCGGCGGGCAGGTCGGCCACCGGGTGGTCGGTGATCTTCAGGGGGGCCGCGACGGTGGACTGGTCCCCGTTGACGGAGGTCACGTTGACCACGCACGGGCAGGGCTTGGGCGGGGCGACCACCGGGAGCTGCGCGGAGAACTGCCCGTTGTCGGCGACCGAGACGGCCACGCCGTCGGCATTGGCGCAGCTGTTGGTGCCGCCGATCATGTTCTGCCCGCAGACCAGCAGCATCACCATGGTCTTGGGCCGCCAGCCGGTTCCGGTGACGGCTATCTCCGTGCCCTTGGCGACCTCCTTGAGCGAGAGGGCCACGGCGGGTTTGGCCCCGTCGTCGGCGGCGGCCGGGGCCGCCGCGGACAGTGCCAGCGCGCAGGCCAGCAGCCCCGCCGCCAGCCCCGCGCGTCCCGCCGCGACCAGGGCCCTGACCTTGCCGCCGTGTCTCCCACCGGCCTTGGCGCTCACCTGGGTGCTCCCGTCAACTCGTGTTCCGGCACTGGGGCTTCTTCGGGTACGGCGCTCCCGTGCGGCGCGGGCCCGGGCCCGGGCTCGCTGCCGGACCGGATCCGCCGCTTGCGTACGAGGAGCAGCGCGGCCGCCGCGACGGCGCCGAGGCCCAGCAGCCCGAGGCCGGTGGTGCCGGCGATGCCCCAGGGCACGAACCAGACCGAGGCGCTGCCCGTGGCGCGGGCGCCTCCGGGGGCCGTGACGGTCAGGGTCAGGGCGACGCGGTCGAACACGGGCGCGCCGGGCCAGGGTTCGGTCAGCTCGACCCGCTGGCCGGGCAGCACCTCGACCGGCAGGGTGCGCACGCTGCGGCCCGCGACCTCGCCGAGGACTCCCTCGGCGCCGATGGCGAGCTCGGGGGCGACGGCCACGTTCCCGCGGTTGACCAGGGTGTACGCGACGCGCGCGGCCGCGCCCTTGCCCCGTACGGAGACGTCCTCGACCGTGAGCGCCGCCAGCGCCGGGCCGTCGACGCGCAGGTGGACCCGTACGCCCACCTCGCGGCCGGACTCGGTGGCGACGACGGCGGCCGGGTGGTCCCCGGGCGGGGAGCCGGGCGGCACGGTGACGGTGAAGGGGACCACGGCGCGGGTGCGCGGCGGGACCTTGACCGTGGTGCTCGCGCCGAAGCTGATCCAGAGGCCCGCGCCCGTGCCGTTCCCTTCCGGGCCGCCTCCGGCGGCGGGCTCGGCGGACCGCACCGCGAAGGCGCCGTCCGCCGTGTTGTAGGCGTCGGCGCCGCGCAGGGTGATGGTGTGCTCCTGGTCGCTGGTGTTGGCCAGGGCGATGCGGTCCTCCAGCACCGTGCCGGAGGGCCCGGCGAGGTAGAAGAACGGGCGCGCGGAGTCCGGGCGGGCCCCGGCCTTCGCCGCGGCCGGCGCGCTCCCGGCGGCGGGCTCGGCGGTCCAGCCGGGCTCGTCGGCCGCGGCCGGGGCCGCCGCCGCGCAGGAGAGCACGGCGGCGGCCGCGGCGGCGACGGCCGCGAGGCGGAGCCCGCCTGACCTTCGGGGCGAGTGGAGCACGGGCATGACCGGGTGCGCTCCGTTCAGGACCGGGCCCGCTGGCCGCGCCGGGTCAGCCAGAGCACGCCGGCCGCGCCGGAGAGGAGCACGGTGGCGCCGAGGGTGCCGAGGGCGATGGCGGAGTCCTCGGGGCCGGTCTGCGGGAGGCTTCCCCCGGTGGAGCCCGTGGAGCCGGTGGCGCTGCCGCCGCCGGGGGCCGCCACGTCGAGTTCGAGGGACGGCTTGGGGCTGTTGCCCGGGGTGCAGGTGGTGGTCGTACCCATCGCCTTGATCGTGAGCACGCCCGCGGTGAGCGTGACCTTGCCGGACTTCTTGGGCGTGTACGTGCCCGAGAGGTCGCTGATCTTGATGGGCGTGTTGGCCGGGACGGCCTCGGCGTTGGGGGCACCGGAGACCGGCACCGACACCTTCTCGGCGCCGTCGACCATGATCACGGCGCTGGGCGTCATCGCGCCTTTGCCGAGTTCGATGGGGCTGGAGGAGACGCCCTTCTGGAAGGACATCGTCAGCTTGTACCCGCTGCCCTCCTTGACTCCCTTGATCTCGATCGGCGAGACCGCCGACTTGTCCCCGATGGGGGTCTTGCAGTCGTACTGGACGTCGACAACGGCCGCATGGGCTGCGGGGGCGGCCAGCAGTACCGCCGCCCCCGCCAGCGCGGAGGCCAGTGCGAGCGCGGTGGAGCGTTTCCGGTCGGACACCTTCGTCTTCCCCTCGAACCTTGGGCCACAAGTTACTGACGGCACATCAGATGAGTGGCTCAAGGTAGCCCCGGGGCCCTACGGAGGGAAGACAAAGGACAGCGTCGTATCAACAGCCTGTCCACAGGCCGCGATCCGCGCCCGGGGGCGGTCTGCGGCGTCCGGATTGCGGCTGTTTCAGGCCGTCTTGCGGCCCCTCTGCCAGACGGCCGAGACCAGCGGAACGCCCGGCCGGTAGGCGAGGTGGACGTGGCTCGGGGCGTCGAGCAGGACCAGGTCGGCGCGGGCGCCGGCGGTCAGGGTGCCGATGTCGGTGCGGCGCAGGGCGCGGGCGCCGCCGGCGGTGGCGGACCACAGGGCCTCGTCCGGGGTCATCCCCATGTCGCGGACGGCGAGGGCGATGCAGAAGGGCATCGAACTCGTGTAGGAGGAGCCGGGGTTGCAGTCCGTGGACAGTGCGACGGTGGCGCCGGCGTCGAGCAGACGGCGGGCGTCGGGCCACTGGGCGCGGGTGGAGAACTCGGCGCCGGGCAGCAGGGTGGCCACGGTCGTGCCGGCCGCCTGCGCGAGGGCGTCCACGTCGGCGTCGGTGAGGTGGGTGCAGTGGTCGGCGGAGGCCGCCTCCAGCTCCACGGCCAGCTGCACGCCGGGGCCGTAGGAGAGCTGGTTGGCGTGGACGCGCGGGATCAGCCCGGCGGCGGCCCCGGCCGTGAGGATCGCACGGGCCTGGTCGCCGTCGAAGGCGCCCTTCTCGCAGAACACGTCAACCCAGCGGGCGTACGGGGCGCAGGCGGTCAGCATCTCGCCGGTGACCAGGGCCACGTAGCCGGCCGGATCGTCGGCGTAGTCCGGGGAGACGATGTGCGCGCCGAGGTAGGTGACCTCCTCGGTGTGCGCGGCGGCGATGCGGAGGGCTCGGGCCTCGTCCTGGACGGTGAGGCCGTAGCCGGACTTGGTCTCGAAGGTGGTGGTGCCCTGGCGGCGGGCCTCGTCGAGGTGGCGCACCAGGTTCGCTTCGAGCGCGGCGTCGGAGGCGGCGCGGGTGGCGGCGACGGTGGTGCGGATGCCTCCGGCGGAGTAGGCGCGGCCGGACATGCGGGCGTTGAACTCGGCGGTGCGGTCGCCCGCGAAGACTAGGTGGGAGTGGGAGTCGACGAAGCCGGGGATGGCGGCGCGGCCCTGGGCGTCGTACGCCTCGTCCGCTGCCGGGGCCTTGTCGGCGGGGCCGACCCAGGCGACGGTCTCGTTCTCGATGACGACCGTCGCGTTCTGGATGAGGCCGAGGGGGGTGCCGTCGCCCAGGGCGGGGTCGTTGGTGACGAGGCTGCCGATGTTGGTGATGGCTGTGGTGGTCATGCGTTGCCGTCCTCGGGGTGAGGGAAAGGCCCGCCGCAGGCGGGGTGGTCAGCCGCGGAGGGCGGCGATGGTCGTGGCGAGGGCCGACGGGACGTCGGCGACCAGGGTGTGGGCGCCGTCGCGGACCACGTGGCGGCCGCCGACCACCGTGTGGCGGACATCGGCGGCGGAGGCCGCGAAGACCGCCGTCTCCGCGCCGAGGCGGGGCAGCGGTCCCGCCGTGCGGACGGAGTCCAGGGCGATGGTGGTGAAGTCCGCGAGCGCGCCCGCCTCCAGCCGTCCCGCGTCGGGCAGGCCGAGGGCCGCGTGGCCGTCGGCGGTGGCGGCGGTGAGGAGGGCGTTCGCCGTCCAGTGCCCCCGGGTCCGGCTGCTCAGGCGCTCGTTGAGCTCCATCGCACGGGCCTCTTCGAGCAGGTCGATCACCGCGTGGCTGTCGCTGCCGAGCGAGAGCGGGCTGCCCGCGCGCTGGAGGCGTACGGCCGGGCCGATACCGTCGGCGAGGTCGCGTTCGGTGGTGGGGCACATGCAGGTGCCGGTGGTGGTCGCGCCCAGCAGCGCGATGTCCGCGTCGGTGAGGTGCGTGTTGTGCACCCCGGTGGTGCGCGGGCCGAGCACCCCGTGGTCGGCGAGCAGCTGGGTCGGGGTGCGGCCGTGGGCGGCGAGGCAGGCGTCGTTCTCGGCGGTCTGCTCCGAGAGGTGGACGTGCAGCGGGGCCCGGCGTTCCGCGGCCCAGTCGGCGACGGTGGCCAGCTGCCCGGCCGGTACGGCGCGGACCGAGTGGATCGCGGCGCCGATCAAGGCGTGTTCGCGGGGCTTGAGGGCGGAGACCCGCTCGGCCCAGGCTTCCGCGGTGGAGTCGGAGAAGCGCAGCTGGTGGAGGTTGGGTGCTTCCCCGAAGCCCGCCGACAGGTACGCCGTGTCCAGCAGCGTGATGCGGATGCCCGCCTCGGCGGCGGCCTCGATCAGGGCCTCGCCCATGGCGTTGGGGTCGGCGTACGGGACTCCGCCCGGGGCGTGGTGGACGTAGTGGAACTCGCCGACGTTGGTGATGCCGGCCAGCGCCATCTCGGCGTAGACGGCGCGGGCGAGCGCGAAGTAGCTGTCGGGGGTGAGGTTCTGGGCGACCTTGTACATGAAGTCGCGCCAGGTCCAGAAGGTCCCGGAGCCGACCTGCACGGTCCCGCGCAGGGCCCGGTGGAAGGCGTGGCTGTGCGCGTTGGCGAGGCCGGGGAGGGTCAGGCCGCGCAGCACCTCCGCGCCCGGGGGCGGGGTCTCGTACCCGGGACCGGTGCGCAGGGCGGCGATCCGCCCGTCCTGCGCCACCTCCAGGACGACGCCCGGCTCGACATGGGTGCCGAGCCAGGCGTGCTCCAGCCAGTACGTCTTCGGCACGTGCCCCTTCACCTGCATGTTCACCGGCATGCGAGGCCTTCCAGTACGTCGGCGAGGGCGAGGACGCCTGCGACGCAGTCGTCCTCTGCGGCGAACTCCCGCGGGGAGTGGGAGACCCCGGTGGGGTTGCGCACGAACAGCATGGCGGTCGGGACGGCCGCCGAGAGGATCCCGGCGTCGTGTCCCGCGCCCGTGCCGAGCACGGGGACGGAGCCGCCGAGGATCCGGTTCATCTCGTCGCGCAGGGCGTGCTCGAACTCGACGACCGGGGTGAAGGACTCCCGGACGATGTCCAGGTCGATCCCGTCCCGGTCGGCGTGCTCGCGGGCGGCCTTCTCGATCGCGGTCACGACCGTGTCGAGGGTTCCCTGGTCGGCGGCGCGGGAGTCGAGCCAACCGCGGACGAGGGAGGGGATGGCGTTGACCCCGTTGGGCTCCACGGCGATCTTCCCGAAGGTGGCCACGGCCCCGGCGAGGGCAGCCTCGGCGCGGGCCGCGAGCACGGTCTGCGCGTACGTGAGCATCGGGTCGCGGCGGTCCACCAGCCGGGTGGTGCCGGCGTGGTTGGCCTCGCCGCGGAAGTCGAAGCGCCAGCGGCCGTGCGGCCAGATCGCCGAGGCGATGCCGACCCGGTCGCCGGAGAGGTCGAGGGCGCGGCCCTGTTCCACGTGGAGTTCGACGAAGGCGCCGATGCGGGCGAGGCGTTCGGGGTCGGCGCCGATGGTGGCGGAGTCGTAGCCCGCCGCCTCCATGGCCTGCGGGAGGGAGATCCCGTCCGCGTCGCGCAGCTCGTACGCCTTCTCCTTGGTCAGCTGTCCGGCGCTGAGCCGGGAGCCGACGCAGGCGAGCCCGAAGCGGGCCCCTTCCTCGTCACCGAAGTTGGTGATGGCCAGCGGCCTGGAGAACTCCACTCCCCTCCCGCGGAGTTCGTCCAGGGCCGCGAAGGAGGACACCACCCCGAGGGGGCCGTCGAAGGCCCCGCCGTCGGGGACGGAGTCCAGGTGGGAGCCGGTGACGACGGCGTCACCGGCCAGTGGGTCGCCGAGCCAGGCCCACTGGTTGCCGTTGCGGTCGGTCTCGTACGCGAGCCCGCGCTTGTCGGCTTCCGCCTGGAACCAGGTCCGGCAGTCGGCGTCGGCGCCGGTCCAGGCGTAGCGGCGGTAGCCGCCGGAGTCGGCGTGGCGGCCGATGGGTGCGAGGTCCGCCCACATGCTGTGGAAGCTGGATTCTCCCCGCCCCGCCCTTCCACCGTTCCCCGGGGCTGCGCCCCGGACCCCGTTCGCCTCAAACGCCGGCGAGGCTGAGTTTCCCTCGCTCACGCGTCGTCGCCTTCGCGCATCGGGACGCGGACGCCGCGCTCGTCGGCGACGGTCTCGGCGATGTCGTAGCCGGCGTCGACGTGGCGGATGACGCCCATGCCGGGGTCGTTCGTGAGCACGCGGCGGATCTTCTCGCCCGCGAGCTTCGTGCCGTCGGCGACCGTGACCTGGCCCGCGTGGATGGAGCGGCCCATGCCGACGCCGCCGCCGTGGTGGATGGAGACCCAGGAGGCGCCGGAGGCCACGTTGACCATGGCGTTGAGCAGCGGCCAGTCGGCGATCGCGTCGGAGCCGTCGAGCATGGCCTCGGTCTCGCGGTACGGGGAGGCCACCGAGCCGCAGTCCAGGTGGTCGCGGCCGATGACGAGCGGCGCGGCGAGGGTGCCGTCGGCGACCATCTCGTTGAAGCGCTCGCCGGCCTTGTCGCGCTCGCCGTAGCCGAGCCAGCAGATGCGGGCGGGCAGTCCCTGGAAGTGGACGCGCTCGCCGGCCATCTTGATCCAGCGGTGCAGGGACTCGTTCTCGGGGAAGAGCTCCAGCATCGCCTTGTCGGTCTTGTGGATGTCCGAGGCCTCGCCGGACAGGGCCGCCCAGCGGAAGGGGCCCTTGCCCTCGCAGAAGAGGGGGCGGATGTAGGCCGGGACGAAGCCGGGGAAGGCGAAGGCGCGGTCGTAGCCGGCCAGCTGGGCCTCGCCGCGGATGGAGTTGCCGTAGTCGAAGACCTCGGCGCCGGCGTCCATGAAGCCGACCATGGCCTCGACGTGCGTGGCCATGGACTCGCGGGCGCGGGTGGTGAACCCGGCCGGGTCCTTGGCCGCGTAGGCCGCCATGTCGTCGAAGTCGACGCCGACGGGCAGGTACGCGAGCGGGTCGTGGGCCGAGGTCTGGTCGGTCACGATGTCGATCGGGGCGCCCTCGGCGAGCATCTGCGGGAGCAGCTCGGCGGCGTTGCCCAGCAGGCCGATGGAGAGCGGCTTGCGGGCGTCGCGGGCCTCGACGGCGAGCTGCAGCGCGTGGCGCAGGTCGTTCGCCTTGACGTCGAGGTAGCGGTGCTCGATGCGGCGGTCGATGGCGCGCGGGTCGACGTCGATGCAGATGGCGACGCCGTCGTTCATCGTCACGGCCAGCGGCTGGGCGCCGCCCATGCCGCCGAGGCCGGCGGTGAGGGTGATGGTGCCGGCGAGGGTCCCGTTGAACTTCTTCGCGGCAACAGCGGCGAAGGTCTCATACGTACCCTGCAGGATGCCCTGGGTGCCGATGTAGATCCACGAACCGGCCGTCATCTGGCCGTACATGGTCAGGCCCAGGTTCTCCAGGCGGCGAAACTCCTCCCAGTTGGCCCAGTCGCCGACCAGGTTGGAGTTGGCGAGCAGGACGCGCGGCGCCCACTCGTGCGTCTGCATCACGCCGACGGGGCGGCCGGACTGGACGAGCATCGTCTCGTCCTGCTTGAGGGTCTGGAGGGTGCGGACCATCGCGTCGTACGAGCGCCAGTCGCGGGCGGCCTTGCCGGTGCCGCCGTAGACGACGAGCTTGTCGGGGTGCTCGGCGACCTCGGGGTCGAGGTTGTTCTGGAGCATCCGCAGCGCGGCCTCCTGCTGCCATCCCAGGGTGCTCAGCTCGGTACCTCGCGCGGCACGTACGGGGCGGGGTCCTGACATGGCGGTGCCTCCTCCATTGTTGGGCTATCTATTCACATCCTGTCCTCCTGAATAGATTCAGTCAACAGCTGCGGGCGGACGCGCCGGATGATGGGATGACAGACATGGCAGTCGACGCACACGCGCAAGCCGAAGGCGGCTCCGCCGAGGAGACCGTCCGGCGGCGGGACCTGGCTGTACGGGCCGCCGTCGAGCAGGGGCTGCTCAACGAGGAGACCCCCCTCCTGTGCCTGCTCGACACCGCCGGCATCCGCGCCTCCGCCGCCGCCCTGACCAGTGCCTTCGACCGGGCCCTCGCCCCCGGCACCCCCGTCCTGCACGCCTTCGCGGTCAAGGCCGCCCCGCTCGTCCCGGTCCTGCGGCTGCTCGCCGACGCCGGGCTCGGCTGCGAGGTGGCCAGCCCCGGGGAGCTGGCCCTGGCCCGCGCGGCCGGGGTCCCGCCGGAGCGCATCGTCCTCGACTCCCCCGCGAAGACGGCCGCCGAACTGCGGGAGGCCCTCGCCCTGGGCGTCGCGGTGAACGCGGACAACCGCCAGGAACTGGAACGCCTCGACGCCCTCGTGGCAGCGGCGGCACCTGCCTCCCCGATCGGCGTACGGATCAACCCGCAGACCGGCGCGGGCACCATCGGCGCGCTCTCCACCGCCACCGCCACCTCGAAGTTCGGGATCGCGCTGCGCGATCCGGGTGCGCGCGCATGGCTCGTACGGGCCTACCTGGACCGGCCGTGGCTCACCCGGCTGCACACCCACTCGGGCTCCCAGGGGGTGCCGCTGGCACTGATCGCCGAAGGAGTGCGGGAGCTGTACGCACTGGCCGAGGAGATCAACACCGCGGCCGGGCGGCGGCAGGTCGACACCCTGGACATCGGCGGCGGGCTGCCGGTCAACTTCGCCTCGGACGCGGCCACCCCCACCTGGACGGAGTACGTGGGCGAGCTGCGCTCGGCCGTACCCGGGCTCTTCTCCGGGGCGTACGGGCTGGTCACGGAGTTCGGGCGGGCCCTGACGGCCAAGCACGGGCTGGTGCTCTCGCGGGTGGAGTACACGAAGTCCACCGGCGGCCGGGCGATCGCGCTCACGCACGCGGGAGTCCAGCTGCTCACCCGCACGGTGTACGCCCCGGCGGCCTGGCCGGTACGCATCCTCCCGTACTCCGCGAAGGGGACTCCGCTGACGGGGCCCCTCATCCCCCAGGACATCGCCGGCCCGGCATGCTTCGCGGGCGACCTGCTGGCAGCGGCCCGCGAGCTCCCGCCCCTCTCCCCCGGAGACCTCGTCTGTGTCCCCGACACGGGGGCGTACGCCTTCACGGCCCACTACGGCTACAACAGCCTCCCCCGCCCACCCGTCCACGGCTTCACCGTGACCCCCTCCGACGAAGTCCGCTTCCGCTTGGCCCGCGCGGCCCAGTCCCCCTCCGCGATTCCGCCGGAAGCGGGCGCAGCCACCCCGGACGCCCTCCTCTGAGACCCCGCCGGGGGCTGCGCCCCCGACACCCGCTGCGCGGGGCCGTCCCCTACCCGCCCTTCGCCCGTTCCCCGGGCTCCGCCCGGACCCGGTCCTCAAACGCCGGACGGGCTGAAAGACCCTGGGGCTCCGCCCCAGACCCCGGTCCTCAAACGCCGGACGGCTGAAAAGACAAACCCCGGCCCGGGGGCTGCGTGCGGCCGGGGCGGGGACGGGGGCGGGGTGGGGTGTTGGCCGGGACGTAAAGCGTGATTTGTGGCGCTAGAGGGAGCCACAACTGTCGAACGTTGCGGACGGGGCGCCTAAATCATGCAGTCCCGGCCAACACCCCACCCCGCCCCCGGCACCGACCCACCCGCAGCCAGCCCCACACGCAACCGGACCCCAGCCAACATCCAGCCCCGCCCGCCGCAGCGCCCCCGGCAACAGCGGGCTACTCCACGAAGAGGCCTCGGGCCGCGGCTCGGGTGTCGAAGGCTTCCAGGCGGGCCTGGGCGTCAGGAAGGGCGTCCGCCATGGCCTCCAGCAGGACCCGCCCCAGCAGCATCGGCGCGCACGCCGTGTCGAAGGCGAGCCCGGTGCCGACAGGCGCAGGGATCAGCAGGTCGGAGTGGCGGGCCACCGGCGCGAAGGCGGAGTCGGCGACCGTGATCACGGTCAGGCCGGCGCCCCGCGCGTGCTGCAGGGCCTCCGCGACCTCCTTCGGGTGCCGGGGCAGCGCGAAGCAGAGCAGCGCCGAGGCCCCCGCCCCCGCAGCCGCATCGATCCGGTCGGCGAGCATCGAGCCGCCCTCGTCGAGCAGCCGGACGTCCGGATGGACCTTGGCGGCGAAGTACGCGAACCCGCGCGCCTGCGAGGACGCCGCGCGCAGCCCCAGGACGGGCAGCGGCCGCGAAGCGGCCAGCAGCCGCCCGGCTTCCCGTACCGGCGCCGGGTCGGCGAGCATCGCCGAGAGCCGGCGCAGGTTCTCGATCTCGCCCTGGACGGCCTGCTGGTACTCGTTGTACGCGTCCTCTTCCCCGCCCCCGGCCCGCTCGGCGGGGGCCACCTCGCGCAGGTGTCGGCGCAGCGCGGGATAGCCGTCGAAGCCCAGCGCCACCGCAAACCGGGTCACCGACGGCTGGCTCACCCCGGCCAGTTCGGCGAGCTCCACGCTCGACAGGAACGGCACCTCGGCCGCCCCGCGCACCATGCAGTGCGCGATGCGCCGCTGGGTCGGCGTCAGCCGGTGCCCCTCGAACAGCTTCTGCAGCCGGGCCGCAGGGCTCTCGCTCATCCCGTTCCCCTCCGTCCCGTCCACCGGCGGCCGGGCGGCCACCGACGGGATATTCAGTCACCGAGCACTCTGCATGCGGCTATGCAGGACGGCAACCCGGTCCCGTCATCCGAGACCTTCCCGGGGCCTTCCCCGGGGCCTTCCCGGGGCCTTCCCGAAGCCCGCGCGGCTCCGGCCGCCCCGCCCCCTCAATTCGGTTGACCGACCCCCGCCCCCCGCTTGATCCTCAAGAGCCGGCCGCCGGACCCCACCCGGTCAACCCCCACCACATTCAAGCGAATTGGCCCTCATGACGTCTTCGCCCGCCTCCGCCCCACCGCTGCCCGGACCACCGCCCGGACCGCCACCCGGAGCCCGCCTGTGGACCAGGAACTTCGGCTTGTTCTTCACCGCCCGCGTCGTGTCGATGCTGGGCGACACGATGATGCCGGTCGCCCTGGCGGTCGCCATGATCTCCCTCGGCTACGGGGTGAGCGGCATCGGGTACGCGCTGGGCGCCTGGATGGGGTCCTTCGCCCTCTTCGTCGTCTTCGGCGGGGTGATCGCGGACCGCTTCCACCCCCTGCCGCAGATGATCGGCGCCGACGCGGTCCGGTGCGCGGCGCAGGGCTCCCTCGCCGTCTACCTCTGGCTCGGCCACCCCACCCTGTGGTTCGTGATCGGCGGATCCGTCCTCGGCGGCATCGCGACCGCGATGTTCCAGCCGGGCACCTCCAGCCTCGTCCCCCAGGTCTCCACCGACCCCACCCAGGCCAACGGGGTGCTGCGGGTGAGCCAGGGGGTGGCCACGATGGCCGGGCCGGCGGTGGCCGGCGTCCTCGTCGCCGCGACCTCGACGGCCTGGGTGTTCGTGATCGACGCCGCCACCTTCGCCGTCAGCGGGGTCTGCCTGCTCGCCCTGCGCCTCCCCCGCCTCCCGCCCGACCGCTCGCAGTCCACCCTGACGAACCTGCGGGAGGGCTGGGACGAGTTCCGCTCCAGGTCCTGGCTGTGGTCGGTGATCCTGATCTGGTGGGTGCTCGGGGTCTTCGTCTGGGGGCCGCTCACCCCGCTGGGCGCGTCCTCGATCATCGCCGAGCACGGCAAGGCCGCCTTCGGGTACGCGGAGGGCGCCTTCGGGGCCGGCTGCGTCCTCGGCGGGCTCGTCGCGATCCGGCTCCGCCCGGCCCGCCCGCTGCTCGGCGGCGGCTTCGCGATGTTCCTGTTCCCGATGATGCCGCTGGCCGCGGCCCTGGTCCCGGCCGTGCCGCTGCTCATGCTCGGCTACGCGGTCAGCGGGGTGGGCTGGGCGTTCTGGGGCGTGCAGTGGTCCACCACGGTGCAGACCCAGATCCCCGAGGACCGGCTCAACCGCGTGACCGCGTACGAGGTGGGCGGTTCGATCCTCGCCATCCCCCTCGGCCAGGTCCTCTCGGGCCCGGCGAGCGGCCTGTTCGGGGTACGCCCGCTGCTGCTGGCCGGCGCCGCGATCAGCCTGGGCTGCGCCCTCGCCCTCGTCGTGGTCCGCCCGGTCCGCGGGCTCGTACGGCGCGATGCGAAGGCCGTCGTTGCGAAGGCCGTCGTTGCGAAGGCCTGCGATACGGGGGTTAGCCCCAGTGCCGGCGGGAAGGGCGGCTCCTAGGGTGACGGAATGGAGTCGCAAGAGCTGAAGAAGGAACTCTCCGCCACGCTCGACGCCCGGCGGGAGTTGGGCCCGGAGTACGAGGCCGCGCTGGTGGACTCGTTCGTGGAGAAGGTCGACACGCAGGTGCGCCGGCGCCTCGCGGAGGAGCGGCTCGCCGCGGCCCGCGGCACCGCGCCGGGGGCGCCGGACTCCCCCGACGGCAATTTCGGCGAGCGGTTCGGCTTCGCGATCATCACCCTGGTGCTGGCGATCCCGCTCTCCGCGATCGGCGCCGCGCAGGCGAATCTCAGCGGCCTGATCGTGGCCTGGATCGGCATCCTGGGCGTCAACTACGTCCACGCGACGAAGTTCCGCCGCCGCCACCGCGACGGACGCGCCGCAGGCCAACTGGACTGACGGGCCCGGCGAGCCGCGCACACATGGTGGTGCGCGGGGACCGCCGCACCCCGGTTGCCCGGGGGCGGGACGACGGCGGTCCCCGCGCAGGACACGGGCCGGGTCAGGGCCGTCCGCGCGTCCGTGGCGTCCTACGCGGTCCGGGAGCCGCTCCGGAAGTGCGCCGACGCCGTGCGTGGTGCCGGCCGGGTCCCGGTTCCCCGGGCTTCCCTGCCGACAACCACCACTGTGCCGGAGCCGTGTTAAGCCGGTGCTGCCGTCACGTGTCGGGCCCGTACCGTTTGCGCGTCGCCCGCGCGCACGGACCCGTACAGGCGCCTACGGGCTACTTTGCGCCCTTGGCCAGGAACGCCAGCAGGTCCTGACGGCTCACCACGTCGGTCGGCTTGCCCTCGACCAGCACGATCGCCGCGTCGGCCTCTCCGAGCACCGCCATCAGCTCGGAGACCGGCTCGCCCGAGCCGACCTGCGGCAGCGGCGGGCTCATGTGCTTCTCCAGCGGGTCGCCGAGGGAGGCGCGCTGGGCGAACAGCGCCGCCAGCAGCTCCTTCTCGACCACGGAGCCGATGACCTCGGCCGCCATCACGTCGGGGTGACCGGCGCCCGGCTTCACGATGGGCATCTGCGAGACGCCGTACTCGCGCAGCACCTCGATGGCCTGGCCGACGGTCTCCTCGGGGTGCATGTGGACCAGGGAGGGGATGCCGCCCGTCTTGTCCGCGAGCACGTCCCGGATGCGGGCCGAGGGGCCCGTGTCCTCCAGGAAGCCGTGTCCGGCCATCCACTCGTCGTTGAAGATCTTGCTGATGTAGCCGCGCCCGCTGTCCGGGAGCAGGACGACGACCACGTCGTCCGGGCCGAGGCCCTCGGCCGCCTTCAGCGCGGCGACGACCGCCATGCCGCAGGAGCCGCCGACGAGCAGGCCCTCCTCCTTCGCGAGGCGGCGGGTCATCTGGAAGGAGTCCTTGTCGGACACCGCGATGATCTCGTCGGCCACTTCCGCGTCGTAGGCCGTCGGCCAGAAGTCCTCGCCGACGCCCTCGACGAGGTACGGACGGCCGGAGCCTCCGGAGTAGACCGAGCCCTCGGGGTCGGCGCCGATGACCTTCACGCTGCCGCCGGACACCTCCTTGAGGTACCGGCCGGTGCCCGAGATCGTGCCGCCCGTGCCGACGCCCGCGACGAAGTGGGTGATCTTCCCGTCCGTCTGCTCCCAGAGCTCGGGGCCGGTGGTCTCGTAGTGCGAGCGCGGGTTGTTCGGGTTGCTGTACTGGTCGGGCTTCCAGGCTCCCGGGGTCTCGCGCACGAGGCGGTCGGACACGTTGTAGTACGAGTCCGGGTGCTCGGGGTCGACGGCGGTCGGGCAGACCACGACCTCGGCGCCGTACGCGCGCATGACGTTGATCTTGTCAGCGGAGACCTTGTCGGGGCAGACGAAGATGCACTTGTAGCCCTTCTGCTGGGCCACGATGGCGAGTCCTACACCCGTGTTGCCGCTCGTGGGCTCCACGATGGTGCCGCCGGGCTTGAGTGCTCCGCTCTGTTCGGCGGCCTCGATCATCCGTACGGCGATCCGGTCCTTCGCGGATCCGCCGGGATTGAAGTACTCGACCTTGGCAAGGACGGTGGCCTGCAGGCCTTCGGTCACACGGTTGAGCTTCACCAGCGGGGTGTTGCCGACGAGGCTGATCATCGAGTCGTGGAATTGCACCATGTTCTCCAAGGAGGGGACTCCACGGGTTCTCCGGGAGGCACCGCCAGACTATGCGGAAAGGGATTGACCGACCGTCCGTACGGGGCAGGAAGGTCAACAGGACGGCGGGGTCTGCAAGGACGGCGCAGGGATCCGGCCAACGGGACCGAGAAGGTGGCTTGAAGGGTGTCCAGGGCGAGGACGGCCCGCCGCATCGCGGCGGGAGCGGCGTACGGCGGTGGCGGGCTCGGACTCGTCGGGGCCGCCGCGGTCGGGCTGGTGGTCGCGGAGATGCAGTTCGCGAAGCGGACGGTCGGCACCGGCCTGCCGGATCCGCCGCGCGCGGACGGGCTGTACGGGAGCGAGTTCGGCGGCCCGGAGCTGAGCCCGGGCCCGCTGCGGTTCGGCGTACTGGGCGATTCCACGGCGGCCGGGCTGGGGGTGCGGCGGGCCCGGCAGACCCCGGGCGCCCTGCTGGCCTCGGGGCTGGCGGCGGTGGCCGAGCGGCCGGTCGAGCTGCGCAACGTAGCCCTTTCGGGTGCCATGTCGGACGACCTGGACCGCCAGACGGGGCTGCTGCTGGACGGGGACGGACCGCCCCCCGACGTGTGCGTGATCATGATCGGCGCCAATGACGTGACCCGCCGGATGCCGCCCACCCAGTCGGTGCGGCTGCTGACCGCGGCCGTACGCCGGCTGCGGCTCGCGGGCTCCGAGGTGGTGGTCGGCACCTGCCCGGACCTCGGCACCATCGAGCCCGTCTACCAGCCGCTGCGGTGGCTGGCCCGCCGGGTCTCGCGCCAGCTGGCGGCCGCCCAGACGATCGGGGTGCTCGCGCTGGGCGCCCGTACGGTCTCGATCGGCGACCTGATGGGGACGGAGTTCGCGGCGAACCCCCGCGAGATGTTCGGACCGGACTCCTACCACCCCTCGGCCGAGGGGTACGCGACCGCCGCGATGGCCATACTGCCGACCCTGTGCGCGGCCCTGGGCGTCTGGCCCGAGTCGGACCGGCTGGACGTGTCGCGCAACGAGGACATGCTCCCGCTGGCCAAGGCCGCCTCGGCGGCGGCGGGACAGGCCGGTACCGAGGTGACCGGGGCCCGCGGCGCCTGGGCCCTGCTCAAGTACCGGCGCAGGCGCCGGGTTCCGGGCGAGGACCTCACGGGGGAGCAGACGGGAGAGGCCTCGGCCGACGGCGCGCCGGACGGCGCGGGGGGCGATGCCGCCACCGGCGCGCCGGACGCGTCCAGAGCGACCGGAGTCACATCGCAAGGGCAGTGACCTCGACGGTACGGGGCGGTAACTTCGCATGCGGTCCCGGTACGACACCACCTCCCTTGGAGCCCCGATGCCCGAAGCCGTCATCGTTTCCACCGCCCGCTCCCCGATCGGGCGCGCTTTCAAGGGATCCCTCAAGGACGTCCGCCCGGACGACCTGACGGCCACGGTCATCCAGGCCGCCCTCGCCAAGGTCCCCGGGCTGGACCCGCGCGAGATCGACGACCTGATGCTGGGCTGCGGCCTCCCGGGCGGCGAGCAGGGCCACAACCTCGGCCGGATCGTCGCGGTGCAGATGGGCATGGACCACCTGCCCGCCACCACGATCACCCGCTACTGCGCCTCCTCCCTGCAGACCTCCCGGATGGCGCTGCACGCCATCAAGGCGGGCGAGGGCGACGTCTTCATCTCCGCGGGCGTCGAGATGGTCTCCCGGTCCGTGAACGGCTCCTCCGACGGCATCCCGGGCACCCACAACCCGCTCTTCGCCGAGTCCGAGGCCCGTACCAAGGAGGTGGCCGAGTCCACCGGCTCCACCTGGCACGACCCGCGCGAGGACGGCCGCACCCCCGACGCGTACATCGGGATGGGGCAGACCGCGGAGAACCTGGCCCGGCTCAAGGGCGTGACCCGCGCCGACATGGACGAGTTCGGCGTGCGTTCGCAGAACCTGGCCGAGGAAGCCATCAAGAACGGCTTCTGGGCCCGCGAGATCACCCCGGTCACCACCCCGGACGGCACGGTCGTCTCGCAGGACGACGGCCCGCGCGCCGGGGTCACCCTGGAGGCCGTCCAGGGCCTGAAGCCGGTCTTCCGCCCCGACGGCCTGATCACGGCCGGCAACTGCTGCCCGCTCAACGACGGCGCCGCGGCGCTGGTCGTCATGAGCGACACCAAGGCGCGCGAGCTGGGCCTGACCCCGCTGGCCCGGATCGTCTCCACCGGCGTCACCGGCCTCTCCCCCGAGATCATGGGCCTGGGCCCGGTCGAGGCCTCCAAGCAGGCGCTGAAGCGGGCGGGCCTGACCGTCGGCGACATCGACCTGTTCGAGATCAACGAGGCCTTCGCGGCCCAGGTGATCCCCTCCTACCGGGACCTGGAGATCCCGCTGGAGAAGCTGAACGTCAACGGCGGGGCCATCGCCATCGGTCACCCCTTCGGGATGACCGGCGCGCGCATCACCGGCACGCTGATCAACAGCCTGCAGTTCCACGACAAGCAGTTCGGTCTCGAAACCATGTGCGTCGGCGGCGGCCAGGGCATGGCCATGATCATCGAGCGCCTCAGCTAGGTCACGATCCGGCACGGCCGACGGGATCAAGAGCCGAGGCCAGACGCCGTAAGGGATTCGCTTGATCCCCTGCGCCGTACTGACACCGAATCTAATCCTGTCGCGGCCATTCTGTGACCAAATGTCCCCCAGGATGTGACCTAAGTCCTGGGGGATCATTGTTTCTGCAGGTCAGGCAGGGTTCGAGCGGGCGCCTCGGGACGAAAGGCCTGTCCAATTCATGACGTAATGCACTGCAAGCCATTCCCAGGTCAGGACAAGCTGATGTAGGAAGTCGGGGGATCGAATCAATCAGGAGTTAGTCAGTGAGCGCCATGTCTCTTGCCCTACTGCTGACCACGGCCGCTGCCACGGCCGTCGGCGCTGCTGCGCTGCACGCCGTCCACGGCCTGCGCAAGCAGGTCACCGCACTGCGCGGTGAGCTGACGGTTTCGCAGCCCCGCGGCACCACCGTCCCGCACGCCCGCAGCGCCGTGGAGTCCCCCGCCGCCGAGATACGAGCCGCCGTGGCCGAGGCCCTCGCCGAGGAGCGCGAGCGCGAGCTCGCCGAGGCGCGTGCCTTCTGGGCCGCCCAGGAGGCGCGCGACGCCGCCGACGCCCCCTCGCTGCTGGGCGGCCTGTCCGGCCTCGGCGAGGAGAGCCCGGTCTTCCTGCCCCGGCAGGCGGACATGGTGGGCCTGGAGCCGCTCCTGGGCGACGACGCCGAGGACTACCAGACCTACCCGGAGGACTCGGCCGAGCTGGCCGCCGCCCGCCGGCGCCACCCCTCGCACCCCGACTTCGTCCCCGTGCAGGCCTCGCACCCCGGCGCCGACCACGAGCGCACGGTCAACCGCCTGGAGGAGCTCGCGGAGGCCCGTACGGCCCTCGCGGACGTCCGCCCCGGCCCGCTGGGCACCCTGGACGTGTACGTCTTCACCGACGGCACCACGCTCTGCATGACCCCGGGCCACCGGGAGACCGCCGAGCGGCTCGCCGACGCCCTGCGCTCGGGCAGCGCACCGGTCCTGCTGGGCGGCTCGGGCATCTCCGGCGCCTACGCCCTGACCTTCTCCTGCGGAGACTCCGAGGACCCGGACAGCAACGTCTACATCCTCGCCGACCGCGTCATCGCCTCGCTCTGACCCCGGGCCTCGACCCGCGTCACCGCAGCGCCCCGGCTTCCGCCTGATCCACCAGCCGAACGGCCTCGTCCAGCATCTCGGACGGGGCCTTCGCCGCGTCCGGGGCCCCGGGGGCGTCCTGGGCCTCCCGGGCCTCCGTGCCGTCCTGGGCGCCCCGGGTGCCCGCCCGGCCCGCCGCGCCCGCCTCCGCGCCGTGCAGGGCCTCGGCGAGGTCCAGCCCGGCCACGGCCAGCTGGTCGCCCACGACGAAGATCCCGGCGTCGGGCATGGTGCGCGCCGGAGCCGCCCCCGCGCCGTCCCCCGCGCCCGCGGCGGCTGCCTCCAGCCGCTGCGCCCGCAGCGAGAGCTCCCGGGCCAGGTCCAGCGCCACCTCGGCGGCGCCCTGCTGGAGCCGGCTCTGCGGAGCCGCCCGCAGCCGGTCGGCGAAACGTTCCACGGCGGCGGTCAAGGGTGAGGTATCGAGCACCCGGCCGACCTTACGCGCCGTCGCGGCGCCATTGCCAACAGGCGAACTCTCCGGCACGGTGGCGTGAAGAGAGCAGCACGGCGATACCTCCGGAGGCGCCCATGTCCGTCGAGTTCTCCGAGCAGACCCACCGCAACATGATCGACAGAATCCCCCGCTCCACCGGTCGTGAACTCTCCGACTGGCTCCGCACCGTGGACGAAGGTCCCTCCCTCGTCCGGTTCGAAGAGAAGGTCAGCTGGCTGCTCGGCGCGCACGAGCTGTCGTACGGCCAGGCCAAGGCGATCATCCACGAGTACGACCTGCGCAGGGCCGCCCGCAGGTTCGGCTGAGCCGGCCCCTGCCCCCGTCCACGGTCCCCGACTCCGACTCCACGACCACCCGGTCCAGTGACCCCCGACATGCGGGAAGGCCCCGCGAGCGTGTGCTCGCGGGGCCTTCCTCAGCTCAGTGCGGGGGTACCGGGAAGGTACTCAGTCGCCCTTGAGGATGGAGATCAGGCGCAGCATCTCCATGTAGATCCACACCAGGGTCATGGTGAGGCCGAAGGCCGCCAGCCAGGACTCCTCGCGGGGGGCGCCGTAGGCCACGCCGTCCTCGACCATCTTGAAGTCCATGGCGAGGAACGCGGCACCGAGCAGGATGCCGATGACGCCGAAGAGGATGCCGAGGCCGCCGCTGCGGAAGCCGAGGCCGTCGCCGCCCGCGAAGATCGAGAACAGCATGTTGACGACCATCAGGAGCATGAAGCCCATGGCCGCGGCCATCACGAAACCGACGAAGCGCCGGTTCACCCTGATCCAGCGCATCTTGTAGGCGATCAGTACGCCGGCGAAGACGCACATGGTGCCCATGACGGCCTGGACGACCGTACCGGGGCCCACGTAGGTGCTGACGGCCGAGCTGATGACGCCGAGGAAGACACCCTCGAAGGCCGCGTACGCCAGGATCAGGGCCGGGACGGGCTTGGCCTTGAAGGACTGGATCATCGCGAAGACGAACGCGATGAGCGCGGCGACGACGGCGATGCCGTACGACTTGTTGATGTTGGCCGGGTCAACCGGAAGCGCGATCCAGGAGAGGGCCGCCGTCAGGACGACCGTGCCGAGCGTCATGGCCGTACGGCTCACGACGTCGTCGATGGTCATCGCGTTGCCGCGGACCGGCGCCTGCGGCATACCCGTGGCCGGGTCGGTCGCGTAGGGGTTGGTCGCGTACGGGTTGGTGGCGGTCCCGGCCTGGGCCTGGGGCTGCTGCGTGCCGAAGCCCGCATAAGCACCGTTGTCGCGGCTGAATCCCCGTCGCGAGAAGACCGGGTTGCTGCTCCTCATCTCACTCCTCCATGGCCACCGTGCGCGGCCTTGGAATCAAGAGTAATGCGGACGCAAAGAAATCGCCCTACTGCTGGAGGAGGATCTTTCCCCGCGGGTACGCGCCCGCGCGCGGGGCCGGCGGGGGTACTCGTGGTGCCCCCGCCGTCCACGTGTTCCGGCCTGAAACGGAACGTCCTCAACATCATCGTGCCCGAAGCCGGACTTGAACCGGCACGACCCGAGGGTCAGCGAGGTTTAAGCTCGCCGTGTCTGCATTCCACCATCCGGGCAGGGCGTAGCGGCCCCTGTAGGAAAAGCCTTGAACGCTACGCCGAGCCTATCCGCAACACTTGTGCCCTCACCTGGGCGTCTCGCCGATGTTGTCTGATTTTATTGGCGATTGATGACTCGTCAGGGGACAGAAGGCGCGGTCGGCACGTTCCGGGCGTCGATCATGGCCACCACGGGATTGACGGGATTTCGACGGCCCGCGCCACCCCGCCCGCCACCCCGTGCGCCACCCCCTCCGACCGGCCCCGCTCCGGGTTCCGCATCGGGCTCCGTTTCCCGGTCGGCTTCTTGATCATCTCCCTGGTCCCACGCCGGTCCCGCCGCCGGTCCCGGCGCCGCCGCCGGGCGGCCTCCCCCGCACTTCCGCCGGACCCCACGAGCGCCCCTGTCATACCAGAGGAGGAGGCGCGTCCCTCCGCGGTCAGACTCCGGTGGCCCGGAGAACGGGCATCACGGCTGATCCGGAGCCGGACGGGCGCCGCGAGGATGGAGGAGTCCCGCCAACCGCGGACCGTGAGCCCGGTCCGCCCCCCGAGGAGCCGCCCCCGTGACCACCATGAACTACGCCCCGCACACCGCCCAGGCCGTCGCCGCACGCGCTACCGGCCTCTCCAAGGTGTACGGCCAGGGCGAGACCCAGGTGGTCGCTCTGGACAACGTCTCCGTCGACTTCGCGCAGGGGCAGTTCACCGCGATCATGGGCCCCTCGGGCTCCGGCAAGTCCACGCTGATGCACTGCGTCGCCGGCCTGGACACCTTCTCCGCCGGATCCGTCCGCATCGGCGAGACCGAGCTGTCCACCCTGAAGGACAAGCAGCTCACGCAGCTGCGCCGGGACAAGATCGGCTTCATCTTCCAGGCCTTCAACCTGCTGCCGACCCTGACGGCCCTGGAGAACATCACGCTCCCCATGGACATCGCCGGCCGCAAGCCCGACCAGCAGTGGCTCGACGCGGTGATCAGCATGGTCGGCCTCTCCGAGCGCCTCTCCCACCGCCCCACCCAGCTCTCCGGCGGCCAGCAGCAGCGCGTGGCGGTCGCCCGCGCCCTGGCCTCCCGCCCCGAGATCATCTTCGGTGACGAGCCCACCGGAAACCTCGACTCGCGCTCCGGCGCCGAGGTCCTCGGCTTCCTGCGCAACTCCGTGCGCGAGCTCGGCCAGACCGTCGTCATGGTCACCCACGACCCGGTCGCCGCCTCCTACGCGGACCGCGTCATCTTCCTCGCCGACGGCCGCATCGTCGACGAGATGATCCAGCCCACCGCGGACGGCGTGCTCGACCGCATGAAGGCCTTCGACGCCAAGGGCCGCACCAGCTGAGGGACGCCCCTCGACCCCGTCCCCGCTGACCCCACAGACCTGGATTCCTCCACCATGTTCCGTACCGCCCTGCGCAACGTGCTCGCGCACAAGGCCCGGCTGCTGATGACGGTGCTCGCCGTCGTCCTCGGCGTCGCCTTCGTCTCCGGCACGCTCGTCTTCACCGACACCGTCGGCAAGGCGATGTCGAACCAGTCCGCCAAGAGCTTCGACGGCGTCGCCGTCTCCGTCACCTCCTACGGCGCCCCCCGCAACGAGGAGGGCGTCAAGGAGGGCGAGCCGGGGATCAGCCAGCAGACCCTCGACAAGGTCAAGGCCCTGAGCGGCGTCGAGGCCGCCTCCGGCCGCGTCCACGGCTTCGCCGCCGTCGGCGACCAGGACGGCAAGCTGATCGGCACCGGCTGGGCCAACACCGGCGCCAACTTCGTCCCCCTCAAGGACGGCAAGGACCCCCGCTACACCTTCACCGAGGGCAACGGACCGGCCAAGGCCGACCAGATCGCCCTCGACAAGGAGACGGCCAAGCGCGGCAAGTACAAGGTGGGCGACAAGGTCCGGGTGGCCGACAACGGCCCGGCCAAGGAGTACACCCTCACCGGCGTCTTCACCACCGAGGACGGCGCGGTCAACGCGGGCGGCTCGCTCGTCCTGTTCGACACCCCGACCGCCCAGCAGCTCTACCTGGAGCCGGGCTACTACGACGAGCTCGCGGTCAGCGCCAAGGCCGGCGCCTCCGCCGACCAGCTCCTCTCCGAGATCAAGCCGATCGTCGGCAAGGACGCCAAGGCCCAGACCGGCGCGCAGCTCGCCGCGCAGCAGGCCAAGGACATCGAAGCCGGCATGAACAGCATGAACCAGATGCTGCTGACCTTCGCCCTGATCTCGCTCTTCGTCGGCGTCTTCCTGATCTACAACACCTTCACCATGCTGGTCGCCCAGCGCACGAAGGAACTGGCCCTGCTGCGCGCCGTCGGCGCCAACCGCGGCCAGGTCAAGCGCTCGGTCCTGGCCGAGGCCATGGTCGTCGGCGTGATCTCCTCCGCCATCGGCCTGATCGCCGGCGTCGGGCTCGCCATCGGCATGCGCTCCGCGATGAACGCCTTCGACGTCAAGATCCCGGCCGGCCCGCTGGTCGTCGCCCCCGTCACCATCGCCGCCGCGATCGTCATCGGCATCGTCGTCACGATGCTCGCCGCCTGGCTGCCCGCGCGCCGCACCGCCAAGATCTCCCCGGTCGCCGCCATGGGCAGCGCCCACCTGCCGGCCTCCGCCAAGTCCCTGGTGCTGCGCAACAGCATCGGCGGCGCCGTCACCCTGCTCGGTCTGCTGGGCATCCTCGGCGGTGCGATGAGCGGGAAGGACGGCAAGATGCTCATCGGCGCAGGCGCCTTCCTGACCATGATCGGCATCATCATCCTGCTGCCGGCCCTCTCCCGCCCGGTCATCGCGGCGGTCCGCCCGCTGCTGGAGAAGGTCTTCGGCGTCGCCGGCAAGCTGGCCGCGCAGAACGCGGTGCGCAACCCGCGCCGCACCGCCGTCACCGCCGCCTCGCTGGCCATCGGCCTGACCCTGGTCACCGCCCTGTCGGTGCTCGGCATCACGATGGGCAAGGCCATCGACAAGATGACCACGGACAACCTCAAGGCCGACTACAAGGTCTCCATGGGCGAGACCTTCGGCAGCCTGGACCCCTCCGTGATCCCGGCCCTGGAGAAGGCCCCCGGCGTCAAGGCGGTCTCCCCGCAGCAGGCCGGTGACTTCAAGGTCGGCGACGGCGACACCTACCGCTCGGTCTCCGGGGTCAACCCGGCGACCATCGGCCAGCTCCTCAACTTCGACGTGGTCAGCGGCCGGCTGACCAGCCTCGCCAACGGCGAGGTGGCCGTCTCGGAGAAGACCGCGAAGTCGGACGGCCTATCGGTCGGCTCCCCCCTGAAGGTCACCTTCCCGGACAAGAAGCAGGAGAACCTGAAGGTCGGCGCGGTCTACAAGGACATGGAGGGCATGCTCTCCCCCTACGTGATCGACTCCCGGATCCTCGACCGGCACGAGGAGAAGCCGTACCTGCGCGAGGTCCTCGTCAAGATGGACGGCGGCCCCTCGGCCAAGGGCGAGCAGGCCCTGGTCGACGCCCTCGGCAAGAACCCGGCGATCACCTTCGCCACCCAGCAGGACATCCGCAACGAGATGGGCGGCATGATCAACACCGCCCTGAACATCATGTACGGCCTGCTGGCCATGGCCCTGATCATCTCGGTGCTCGGCGTCGTCAACACCCTGGCGATGTCCGTCTACGAGCGGACCCAGGAGATCGGCATGCTGCGGGCCATCGGCCTGGACCGCGGCCGGGTCAAGAACATGATCCGCCTGGAGGCCATCGTGATCTCGCTCTTCGGCGCGGTGATCGGCGTGGCCCTCGGCACCTTCATCGCCTGGGCCGTCGGCGAGACCATCAAGGGCTCGATCCCGAACTACGCCCTGGTGATCCCCTTCGACCGGATCGCGATCTTCATGCTGCTGGCCGGCATCGTCGGCGCCCTGGCGGCCATGTGGCCCGCCCGCAGCGCGGCCCGGCTGAACATGCTGACCGCGATCAAGACGGAGTAGCCGTACGCAGGTGAAGGGCCCCGCGACCTCCCGGTCGCGGGGCCCTTCGCCGTTCCTGCGCCGTCCTACGCCGGCCACTCCCGGGCGCGCAGCGGCATCCCCGAGGCGGACCGGGTCCCGGTCCGCACCGCGAGCACCTGGTTGACCCCGAGCCGGTTGTGCTCGAAGGCGAGCGCCGAGGCGGCCATGTACAGCTGCCAGACCCGGGCCCGCCCGGGCGAGGTCAGCCGTACCGCCTCCTCCCAGTGGTCCCCCAGCCGGGCCACCCAGGCCCGCAGGGTGAGCGCGTAGTGCTCGCGCAGCGCCTCCACGTCGCGGACCTCGAAGCCGGCCCGCTCCAGCTCGCCGACGGTGGTGCCCAGCGGGGAGAGCTCGCCGTCGGGGAAGACGTAGGCGTCTATGAAGGCGTCGATCCGGTAGGCCTCCTCGTCCGGCTCGGGGCGCCGCGCGATCTGGTGGTTCAGCAGCCTCCCGCCCGGGCGCAGCAGTCCGTACAGGCTCCGGGCGTACGTGCGGTAGCGCGCGGCGCCGACGTGTTCGGCCATCCCGATGGAGGAGACGGCGTCGTACGGGCCGTCCGCGACGTCCCGGTAGTCCTGGACCCGGATCTCGACGAGGTCGGCCAGGCCCTCCTCCGCGATCCGCTTGCGGGCGTAGGCGGCCTGTTCCCGCGAGAGGGTGATCCCGGTGACCCTGGCCCCGTACTCCCGGGCCGCATGCAGGGCCATCGAGCCCCAGCCGCAGCCGACGTCCAGGAGCCGGTCCCCGGGGCCCAGGGCGAGCTTGCGGCAGACCAGGTCCAGCTTGTCCCGCTGGGCGTCCTCCAGGCTGCCGCCGGGGCTCCAGTAGGCGCAGGAGTACACCATCGACGGGCCGAGCACCCGCTCGTAGAAGGTGTTGCCGACGTCGTAGTGGTGGCTGATGGCCCGCCGGTCGCTGGCCTTGGTGTGCCGGGGCCGCCCGGACGGCCCGGACTGCCGGGAGCCGCCGCGGCGGGCGGCCTCCTCGGGCGGCGGGGCCGGCCTGGTCCACGGCCGCGCCAGGCCCGCGAGGCTCCGTACGGCGGCCCGGGTGCGGGGATCGCGCAGCAGGGCGGCGGGCCCGGTGTCCCGCTCGGCCTTGTCCTTCTCCTGCGCCCCGGGCTCGCGGTCCCGCTCCCAGAGCAGCCCGCCGACCCGGTCCAGCAGCTCGAACAGGTCCCCGTCGACGGTGAGGTCACCGGCCACCCAGGCGCGGGCCAGGCCGAGCTCGCCCGGCTTCCACAGGATCCGGCGCAGGGCCCGCCGGTTGTTCAGGACCAGGACGGGACCGCCGGGCGGGCCGGCCTCGCTGCCGTCCCAGGCCCGGATCCGGACCGGGAGCGGGGCTCCCAGCAGGGTTTCGGCCGAAGCGGCCAGCCGCGGCGCGGCGTCGTTCATGCGGGACCCTCCAACAAGCGCCGACAAGATCGGACCACCTCGGACTCGGACAAGTTCCGACCGCACGGCATACCCGGATCCGGCCCCGAATATGCCGAAGGGGCCGCCCGCACCACGGATGGCGGGCGGCCCCTCGGGGCCGTACTGGTCGTACGCCTCGTGCCGGTCGCACGCGTCGTACTGGTCCTGCTGGGTCCTACGGGTCCTGCACTCCTACGGTCCTGCGGCCCCGAGGGGTCAGGAGGCCTTGGCCTTCTCGGCCGGGGCCGAGACGGCGGCCGGAGCCGGCGCCGGCTTGGCGGCCTCGTAGAACTCCTCGCGGGGGGTCTCCAGGGCACCGAGGGAGACGACCTCGCGCTTGAGGAACATGCCGAGGGTCCAGTCGGCGAAGACGCGGATCTTGCGGTTCCAGGTCGGCATGGCCATGCCGTGGTAGCCACGGTGCATGTACCAGGCGAGCCGGCCCTTGAGCTTGATCTTCATCTTGCCCATGACGATCATCGCCACGCCCTTGTGGAGGCCGAGGCCCGCCACCGCGCCCTTGTTGGAGTGCGCGTACTCCTTCTGCGGGAAGCCGCGCATCCCGGAGATGACGTTGTCGCCGAGGACCTTGGCCTGGCGCAGCGCGTGCTGGGCGTTCGGCGGGCACCAGGCATTCTCCACGCCGGCCTTGCGGGCGGCGAGGTCCGGCACCTGGGCGTTGTCGCCGGCGGTCCAGATGTAGTCCGTGCCCTTGACCTGGAGGGTCGGCTCGGCGTCCACGTGGCCGCGGGGGCCGAGCGGCAGGCCGTAGCGGGCCAGCACCGGGTTGGGCTTGACGCCGGCGGTCCACACGAGGGTGTTGGAGTCGACCTCGAGGCCGTTCTTCAGCACCACGTGGCCGTCCACGCAGGAGTCCATGGAGGTGTTCAGGTAGATCTCGATGCCGCGCGACTCGAGGTGCTCCTTGCCCCAGGTGCCGAGCTTGGGCCCGACCTCGGGAAGGATCTTGTCGGCCGCGTCGACCAGGATGAAGCGCATGTCCTCGCGCTTGATGCTGGTGTAGTACTTCGCGGCGTCGCGGGCCATGTCCTCGACCTCGCCGATCGTCTCGGCGCCGGCGAAACCGCCGCCGACGAAGACGAAGGTGAGGGCCTTGCGGCGGACGTCCTCGTCCGTCGTGGACTCGGCCTTGTCGAGCTGCTCGAGTACGTGGTTGCGCAGGCCGATGCCCTCTTCCACGCCCTTCATGCCGATGCCCTGTTCGGCGAGGCCGGGGATCGGGAAGGTGCGGGAGATGGCGCCGAGCGCGATCACCAGGTAGTCGAAGGGCAGCTCGTACGCCTCGCCGACCAGCGGCGTGACGACGGCGACCTTGCGGTCCTGGTCGATGTTCGTGACCCGGCCGGTGAGGACCTCAGCCTTCGGAAGCACGCGTCGC
Source organism: Streptomyces sp. TBY4 (assembly GCF_024213195.1). Lineage (GTDB taxonomy): Bacteria > Actinomycetota > Actinomycetes > Streptomycetales > Streptomycetaceae > Streptomyces. Next base: position 82,536 of record NZ_JANAVF010000025.1, read on the forward strand.
AGAGGTACGACGACGTGCCGAGGCGAGATGCTGCCTGCGGCCACTTCGGGGAGGAAGGGCTGGTAGGTCATGTACGAGCGCGGGTCGACGACCGTGACGGTCGCCTCGCCGTAACGCATCTTCTTCATGATGCGCTTGGCTGCGTACAGGCCTACGTACCCACCTCCTACAACGAGGATCCTGGGACGCTCCGTGGTGCTCATGGAACGAGTATCCAGCACCCTCAGGGGTGACGCTCGTGAGCCCCTTCACAAGGACCTGAGGGCCCTCTGCTACACTCCGCCGCCCACGTGACCGAGGTCATGGCGCGAAGCGGGAACCAGGGTGTAACGGGAGTCGTTGAACACCAGTCCTGAACTGGCCTCCAGGCCCACAACCGGAGTAGACCACCGGCTTCGTGGATACCTACCGCCAGACCCTCGCGGCGTCCGCCGATCGCACGAACACGAGCAAAAAGAAGGCCCGGGCGGCCCTGGACTCGCCCAAAAGGCTCCTCCGGAGCCCTCACAGGCACCTTTTCCTTGTGAAGAACTTCACGAACTTCATGTGGACGACGGGACCTAAGACCCCCGAACGACCCTCCTGGACCCCTGTCGGCCCCTGCTGTCGCCCCCGCTGTTGACCCTCGACCTGGTCGAGGGCCCAGGGTTCGGGGCGTGGAGAACGAGATGCGCAGTATCGGCGAGACCGCCCGCGACAGCGGCCTGAGCGTGAGTGCCCTGCGGTTCTACGACGGGGCCGGCGTGCTGGTCCCCGTCCTGGTCGACCCGGCGAGCGGGTACCGCTGGTACGGGCCCGAGCAGGTCGGGGAGGCCCGGCTGCTGGCCCGGCTCCGGCGGGCCGGCATGCCCCTGGCGGACATCCGGCTCGTACTGGCCGGCTGGGCCGGCACGGACACCGAGCTGGTCCGCGGCCTGCTCCGGGCACACCTGCACCGGCTCGAACAGGACTTCGCCGATGCCAGCAGCGAGCTCTCCGCGATCCGCGCCCTACTCGACCGCAGGGAGAACCCCATGATCACGTCCGTCGGCACCGCCGCCGCCCCCGCGCCCGCCCGGCTCACCCTCTCCGGGCCGGAGCTGGCCGCCGCCCTGGACGCCGTCCGGTTCGCCGTCGGCTCCGACCCCGAGCTGCCGGTGCTCGGCGGCATCCTCTTCGACATCGAGGGCGGGGCGGTGCGCGTGGTGGCCACCGACCGGTACCGGCTGGCCGTCGCCCGCGCCGCGGCCACCGGACACACCGGACCCCGCCTCCAGCTCCTCGTACCCGCCCCGCTCGCCGACGCGATGCGGGCCCTGCTGACCGACGACGCCCCCGTCCTGCTCACCGTGGACGGCGACCGCGTGGCCCTGGAGACGCGGACGGCGGACCGCCAGGCGGCCGGCCGCTGCCTGGACCACGAGTTCCCCGACTACCGCCGCCTCGTCACCCTTCCCGCGGGGCGCCGCGCCCTCGTCGACGTACCGGCCTTCCGCGAGGCCCTGGAAACCGGCCCGGTCCGCCCGGCCGAGCGCGAGCAGGACGGTGCGACCGGCGAGGTCAGCGTGGTCAAGGTGACCGGGGGAGGTGCGGTGTCCGTCTGCGACGAGGGGGACGACGACCCGGCCGCCGTCGGCCTGAACCGCGCGTTCCTGCTGGACGCCCTCGCCGCCGGGGACCGTGACCGGCTGATCCTGGAACTCGGCGCCCCCAAGGCCCCCGCGGCGGTCCGCCGCCCCGACGACGAGGAGACCTTCTCGCTGCTGATGCCGGTCCGGCTGGACGGGTAGGGGCCCGCGGACATGACGGTGCCCCCGGCGGGATGGATCCGCCGGGGGCACCCGTCGTGCGTTCGCGCCGGCCGTCAGGCGATGGACCAGGCGATGCCGTCGAGGATGTCGTGTTCCGAGACCACGACTTCCCCGGCGCCGATGCGCTCCATGATCGCCAGCAGGACCAGTGCGCCCGCGCCGATCACATCGACCCGGCCCGGGTGCATCACGGGGATGGCCGCGCGCTCGGCGTGGGTCAGCGTCAGCATCCGCTCGCTGACCTCGCGGACCGTCTCGTACGGGATCCGGGAGTGATGGATCCGCGCCGAGTCGTACGCCTCCAGGCCCAGGGCGATCGCGGCGACCGTGGTCACCGAACCGGCCAGGCCCACCAGGGTGCGGGCCTCCGCCAGCGGGACCGTCTCCGCGGCCAGGTCCAGGGCCGCCTCGATGTCGGCCCGTATCGCGGCGACCTGCTCCGCGGTCGGCGGGTCCGTGACGACCCCGTCCACCGTGAGGTGGCGCTCGGTCATCCGGACGCAGCCGACGTCCACGGAACGGGCCGCCACCACGTGTTCGGCGCCGACCACGAACTCCGTGGAGCCGCCGCCGATGTCCACCACCAGGAACGGCCGCTCCAGGTCGGTCCGGCCGGTCAGCTCACCGGTGGCGCCGGTGAAGGAGAACTCCGCCTCCTGGTCCCCGCTGATCACCTCGGGCTCGACGCCCAGGATGTCCAGGACGCCCCGGACGAACTCGTCGCGGTTCTCTGCGTCCCGGGAGGCCGAGGTCGCCACGAAGCGCACCCGCTCGGCGCCGAGCTCCTTGATGACCGCCGCGTACTCGCGGCAGGCCGCGAAGGTGCGCTCCAGCGCCTCCGGCGCCAGCCGGCCGGTCTTGTCGACGCCCTGGCCGAGCCGGACGACGATCATCCGGCGGTCCAGCTCGATCAGCTCGCCGGTGGCGGGGTCGAGGTCCGCGACGAGGAGCCGGATGGAGTTCGTACCGCAGTCGACGGCGGCGACCCGGGTCACGCGCCCGCCTCGGCAGCGTCGTCGGCGGTCTTCTTCTCGCCGCACGGGGTGACGCAGGCGCCCTTGGCCCACCACTCGGGCAGCATCGCCAGCGCCTCGTCGCCGAACGGGTTCACGCCCGGGCCCGCGGCCAGGGAGTGGCCGACCAGCACGTGCAGGCACTTCACCCGGTCCGGCATGCCGCCGGCGCTCGGGAAGCCCTGGAGCACCTCGATGGCGTCGCGGCGGGTGATGTAGTCCTCGTGCGCGGCCCGGTAGGCGTCGGCCAGCTCCGGGTCCACGGCGAGGCGGGCCTGCATCTCCTTCATCACGCCGTTGGCCTCCAGCGTGCCGATCGCACCGGCGGCCCGCGGGCAGGTCAGGTAGTACAGCGTCGGGAAGGGGGTGCCGTCGGGGAGCCGCGGGGCGGTCTCCACCACGTCCGGCTGCCCGCAGGGGCAGCGGTGCGCGATGGCGCGGAGCCCGCGCGGGGGGCGGCCGAGCTGCTGTTCGAACGCCTCGATGTCGGCGGCGGTCGGCTCGGTCCGGTCGGTCTGGGGCGGGGGCGTCTGCATGCCTGGAGGAAGTCTTTTCGTTCTCGTGGATGGGTGGGACTCAGTCGCCCGGACGGTCGGCCTTGTCGACGCCGTCCCAGACGTTGGAGTACCAGGGCCGGTCGGTGGCGGCCTGTCCGGCGCGGCGCTGCTCGCCCGCGGCGGCCCCGGGGTCGGTCATGATGTAGCTGATCTCCCCCGGCCGGACGAAGTGCAGGTGCTTGCGCGCCTGCTGTTCGGCGTACGCGTTGTCCTGCCAGCGGGCCTTCTCGTCGCGCAGCCGCTCCAGCCGTTCCCGCGCGGAGACGGCGTCCTTCTGCTGCTTCGCGATCTCCGAACGCTGGGACACGTACTGCCGCATCGGATACGCGAGGGCGACGACCAGGGTACAGAGGACGAGGACGAGCAGGGCGGCCCGGCCGGTGAGCCGGCTGCGGCGGACCTGCCGGCGGGACTGCGAGCGGTACACGTGCGCCGCGGTCCGCTCGCCGAGCTGCTTGAGCCTGGTCGCGGTCGAGAACGTGGCGAACCGGTCCCGGTTCCCGGCCATTGATCCGCCTCCCCTTTTGCGCGCACGACGCACTACGTCCCCGCACACGGTACGGGACCGAGTGCGGGGACGTAGGGAGGCTTGCGCCCTGAAGGGGTGATCAGCCCTTGAAGCGCGGGAAGGCGGAGCGGCCCGCGTACACCGCGGCGTCGTCGAGGATCTCCTCGATGCGCAGCAGCTGGTTGTACTTGGCGACGCGGTCCGAACGGGCCGGGGCGCCGGTCTTGATCTGGCCGCAGTTCACGGCGACCGCGAGGTCGGCGATGGTGACGTCCTCGGTCTCACCGGAGCGGTGCGACATCATGCACTTGAAGCCGTTGCGCTGAGCCATCTCGACGGCGTCCAGGGTCTCGGTCAGCGAACCGATCTGGTTCACCTTGACGAGCAGGGCGTTCGCCGAGCCCTCTTCGATGCCGCGGGCGAGACGCTCGGGGTTGGTGACGAAGAGGTCGTCGCCGACGATCTGGACCTTGGAGCCCAGCTTGTCGGTGAGGACCTTCCAGCCCGCCCAGTCGTCTTCGTACAGCGGGTCCTCGATGGACACGAGCGGGAACGCGGAGACGAGCTCCTCGTAGTACTCGGTCATCTCGGCGGCCGAGCGGGACTGGCCCTCGAACTCGTACTTGCCGTCCTTGTAGAACTCGGACGCGGCGACGTCGAGCGCGAGCGCGATGTCCTTGCCCGGGACGTAGCCGGCCTGCTTGATGGCCTCGACGATGAGGTCCAGCGCGGCGCGGTTCGACTCGAGGTTCGGCGCGAAGCCGCCCTCGTCGCCCAGACCGGTGGAGAGGCCCTTGGTGTGCAGGACCTTCTTGAGGGTGTGGTAGACCTCGGCACCCCAGCGAAGGGCCTCGGAGAAGGACTCCGCGCCGATCGGGGCGATCATGAACTCCTGGATGTCGACGTTGGAGTCGGCGTGCGACCCACCGTTCAGGATGTTCATCATCGGAACGGGCAGCAGGTGCGCGTTCGGACCGCCGAGGTAGCGGAAGAGCGGGAGGTCGGAGGCCTCGGACGCGGCGTGCGCGACGGCGAGGGAGACACCGAGGATGGCGTTGGCGCCGAGGGAGCCCTTGTTCTCGGTGGCGTCCAGGTCGATCATCGCCTGGTCGATCAGGCGCTGCTCGGTGGCGTCGTAGCCGACGAGCTCCGGGCCGAGCTGCTCGATGACGGCGAGGACGGCCTTCTCGACGCCCTTGCCGAGGTAGCGGTTGGGGTCACCGTCACGGAGCTCTACGGCTTCGAACGCTCCGGTGGAGGCGCCGGACGGAACTGCAGCACGGCCGGTGCTGCCATCGTCGAGGCCCACCTCGACCTCGACCGTGGGGTTGCCTCGGGAGTCCAGGATTTCCCGGGCTACGACGACGTCGATGGACGGCACGAGCATCTCCTTCTGGGATGTGACGCTGGGTGTGCGGTGGCATGTCAGGCCGTGGGATGGCCTTGCCGCTTAGAGCCTAACCGCCTCGGGGCACTCGGCCAGCCGACCGCCCGGGTCCTGGGACGAAAAAGGGCCTGAATGCCCCCCTTACGGGACATAGGACCCTTGATCATCGGGAGTTCGGAGGCCCCGTCAGGCCGGACGCACCCGCACGCAGCACCGCCCGGCGCGAAGGGGGTTGCGCGCCGGGCGGTGGATTTGCGTGGTGGAACTACTGCGTGTCGCGAAAGCGGCCGCGACCGTTCCCGCAAGTTTCAGCCGGGGTTCAGCTGGAGCCTGGGCTCCGGATCCGGACCCTGCTTCAGCTTCAGCTTCAGCTGAGCTTGAGCTTCTGACCCGGGAAGATCAGGTTGGCGTCCGAGACGATGTCCTTGTTGAGCTCGTGGAGCTTCTCCCAGCCACCGGCCACGTTGTTCGCGTCGGCGATCGCACCCAGCGTGTCGCCGGACTTGACCTCGTAGGAGCCGTTGCCCGTCTTGGGGGCTTCGGTCTTCGGCGCGGCGGCAGCGGGACGGTCCGAGCGCGTGGTCGGAGCCTCGACGCGCTTGGTCTCCTTCTTCGGCTCGGTCTTCTTCTCCTGCTTCGGCGCGGGCTTCGGCTGCGTCTTCGGCTTGGAGGGGGTCTCGGCCGAGCCGCCGGTGTAGGAGGAGTTCGACAGGCCGACGCCGCAGGACGGCCAGGCGCCCTTGCCCTGGCCCTTGAGGACCTTCTCGGCGATGGCTATCTGCTGCGACTTGGAGGCCTGGTTGGCCTGCGCGGCGTACGCCTTGCCGCCGTAGGCGGCCCAGGTGGAGGACGAGAACTGCAGGCCGCCGTAGTAGCCGTTGCCCGTGTTGATGGACCAGTTGCCGCCGGACTCGCACGAGGCGACGCGGTCCCACTCGGAAGCGGTCGCGGCGGAAGCGGTACCGGCGGCCATCAGCGGAGCGGCGATGGCGGCACCGGTGACACCGGCGAGCGTGACGATGCGGACGGCCTTGCTGCCGCGACGGTGCTTGCCCTTGCCGGAAATCAGCATGGAGTTCTCCTCACCGACGCCTACGAGGTGAGCTGTCGGGTTCGGGCGAGTGAGTGCCCGGCCGAGCGTCCTAGCGCCCGTCTTAACCCCTAGCCGGTTCCGTGACCGTCTCTCAACGGCCGGTTCCGGCGCCTACCTTGGTTCCCCCGCTCCTGCCTTCGGCGCTTTACGCGACGAGTGTTCCCTCCGTCCGCCGGCAGGATTCGGCGATGCGGTCGAAGGAGCCCGCGGTGGCGAGCGATTCAGAAGGTAGACAGGTCTCCCCCCGATGTTCAACGAGGGACATCGGGGGGAAACGGTGCCTACTTGCGCTCTCCGGAAGGGCGTTTGCGCAGGTGAGGGCGGGGTTTGCGGAACCCTCCGGACCGGACACGCCAGTTGACCTGAAGAGACACATGTCTCACTTACAGAAAACGGACAATCAGCTGGTTCCGGACGCCTTAAGTGCCCCTATTGGTGCGTTAGATCCAGGTTCTGGCCCGGCTTGATCAGGTCCGCATCGTCGCCGATGACCTGCTCGTTGGCCTCGTAGAGACCCTTCCAGCCACCCTTCACACCGTTGGCGTCCGCGATGGCGACGAGGCTGTCGCCCTCCTTCACGGTGTACGTGGGATCCGACGCGGCATCAGGCGCCCCGGGCGTCTCGACCGCAGCCTGGCCGCGGTGCTTGCCGCCGCCTCCGGTCGCGCCGGGGGTCTCCGAGGTGCTCGGCGCGGCGGATCCGCCGGGTGCGGCCGGAGTCGTCGGGCCTGTGGAATCAGACGGGTTGACCGGGTTTGCCGGGTTCGCCGGGTTCCCCGTGCCCGACGGGTCCACGGGGCTCGTCGGCCCCACCGGCACGGTCGGGTCCGCGGACGGCGGCGTCACCGGAGCGGGGCTCACCGGCGCGGTCGGGTCGACCGGCAGGGTCGGGGCGATCGGCGCGGTCGGGTCGACCGGAGTCGTGGGCCCGACCGGAGCGGTGGGGTCCACCGGAGCCGTGGGGTCCACCGGGCCCACCGGAGGCGTCGGGTCGCCCGGGAGTCCCGGAGGCGGCGTCTGGAGGTCCGGGGCGGGCATGACGGGCAGTTCGCCGGGCACGCCGACCGGGTAGTCGGGCAGCGGCGTGGCCGACGGGGCCTGCGGGGCCGGGCTCTTCGGCGTGGGCGCCCCGAAGTCCGTGGACGGCTTGCCCGTGCCGGTGTGCGGTACGGAGTCGTCCGGCCGGGAGGGGGCCGGGGTGGCGGTGGATCCGGAACCGCCGGGCAGGCCCGGGTCCACCGCGGCGGCGGGCGCGTCCTGCGTCAGGCCGGCCCGCACCCCGCACAGCGGCCAGGCCTCGGGCCCCTGGGAGGCCAGGACCCGCTCGGCCACGGCGATCTGCTGGGAGCGGCTGGCGAGGTCGGCGCGCTCGGCGAAGTCGAGCCCGCCGGCGCTGCGCCACTCCTCCTGGGTGAACTGCAGCCCGCCGTACGCGCCGCCGCCGAAGTTGGCACTCCAGGTGCCGCCGCTCTCGCACTCGGCGACCTTGTCCCACGTCGAGGTCTCCGCGGCGCTCGCGCCCGTGGCGGCGAGCAGGGGCAGGGCGAGTGCGGTGCCGGTGACTCCGGCGGTGACGACAAGTGCGGGCACTTGTCGGGGGCGTCTGTGGCGGCCGTTCCCGGAACGCATGAGGCTGCACCTTTCGCATAACGGCGGGGTAACGGCAGAACCTAGCGGCCCTCGAACGCCTGTCACAAGTTCGGCCGGCCAACTGACTTCAGGTCAGGATGGTTTCAGGTGTTTTGGGGTGCGAGTTCGGCCGAGAAGCGGACCGGAAGCGTCCGCAGCCCGCGCATGATGAGCCCGCCGCGCCAGCGCAGCTCCTCGGGGGCCACCGCGAGTTCCAGATCGGGCAGCCGCGTCAGCAGGGTCGCGAGCGCGGTCTGCCCTTCGAGCCGGGCGAGCGGGGCGCCCAGGCAGTAGTGGATGCCGTGCCCGTACCCGAGGTGCTGGTTGTCGGTCCGGGAGAGGTCGAGGGTGTCCGGGTCGGCGAACCGCTCGGGGTCCCGGTCGGCGGCCGCCAGCACCACCAGCACCGGATCCCCCGCCGCGATGTCCTGGCCGCCGAGGACGAAGGACTCGGTGGCGAACCGCCAGGTGGCCAGCTCCACGGGGCCGTCGTAGCGCAGCAGCTCCTCCACACCGGTGGCCAGCAGAGCGGTCTCGCCGGCGGCGAGGGAGAGCTGGAGGCGCTCGCGCTGCTCCGGGTTCATGAAGAGGGAGTGGATCCCGTTGCCGATGAGGTTGACCGTGGTCTCGAACCCCGCGAACAGCAGGATGAAGGCCATCGCGGTGGCCTCGGCCTCCGTCAGGTGGTCGCCGTGGTCGCTGGCCCGGATCAGATCGGAGATCAGGTCGTCGCCGAGGTCGTCGCGCTTGCGGTGGATGAGCTCCCCGAGATAGGTGCGCATCTGCTTCACCGACCGGGCCACCCCGCCGCGCGGTCCGCCGCCGTGCCGGATCATCATGCCCGCCCAGTCGCGGAAGTCGTCCTGGTCCTCCCGCGGTACACCGAGCATCTCGCAGATGGCGTAGATGGGGAGCGGGAAGGCGAACTCGTGGATGAGGTCGGCCTCCCCCTTCTCACTGAACTGATCGATGAGGTGGTCGGTCAGCTCCTGCACCCGCGGCGTGAACTCGGCGACCCTGCGCGGGGTGAACGCCTTCGACACCAGCCGGCGCAGCCGGGTGTGGTCCGGCGGGTCGATGTTGAGGAGGTGGGTCATCAGCTCCGCCTTGCGCTCCCCCGGGATCCCGGTCCTGCCCTTGGCGTGCGCGGAGCCCTCGTGGTGGGCCGGGTTCTTGCTGAGCCGCTGGTCGGCGAGGGCCTGGCGGGCGTCGGCGTACCGGGTGACGAGCCAGGCCTCGACCCCGCTCGGGAGCGTGGTGCGGTGCACGGGCGCGTGCTCGCGCAGCCAGGCGTACGCCGGGTACGGGTCGGTCGCGAACTCCCAGTCGAACAGGGTCGGCGGGGAGGACTCGTCGACGGACGGGTCGGCGGTGGGCTCTTCGGGGGCTGCGGGGGTCTGCTCGTGCACCCGGAGACCGTATCCCGCCCACCACCCATCACCCCATATGGCCCATTTATCGCGGCTGTCCGTAGATGGACCGTGGCTTGACCTCACGTTCTCCTGCGTTCCTACTTTCGGTTTTGTGGATGTGAGGATCTTGAAAAGCAGCTTCGCGGTGGTGGAGAGACGGGCCGAGCACGCGGTCAAGTTCTTCTACTCCCACCTCTTCTGGCACAACCCCGGAGTCCGTGATCTCTTCCCGGCCTCCTTCGAAGACATGGAACGACAGCGGGACCGGCTCTTCGCCGCGCTCACCCATGTGATCGCCCATCTGGAGAACGAGACGCTCGTCCCCTATCTGCGCGACCTCGGCCGCGACCACCGCAAGTTCCTGGCGGGCCCCGAGCACTACGCGGCCGTGGGCACCAGCCTCATCGCCGCGCTCGCCGAGGCCTCCGGGTCCGCCTGGCATCCCCAGGCGGAAAAGGCCTGGTCGGAGGCGTACCAGGTGATCGCCGACGCGATGATGGCCGGCGCCGCCGCCAGCGAGGACCCGCCCTGGTGGGACGCGGAAGTCGTACGCCACCTGCTGTACGGGGAGGACATCGGCGTCCTGACCCTCAGCCCGCACGCCCCTTTCCCCCATCTCCCCGGCCAGTACACGAGCGTGAGCAGCGACCGGGTGCCGACGACCTGGCGCACGTACTCCGTGGGGAACGCCCCGCGCGCCGACGGGACGATCGACCTGCACGTCAGCCGGATCGAGGGCGGCCGCCTCAGCACCGCCCTGATCCGCGAGAGCCGGCCCGGGGACGTGCTGCGGCTCGGCGCGGCCGGCGGGCAGATGGCCTTCCGCCGCGAGGACCGCCCGGTCAGCTTCATCGCCGCCGGCACCGGCTGGGCCCCGGTCCGCGCGATGCTGGAGGACCTGGCGGAACACCCTCCCGATCAGGACGTGCGGCTCTTCGTGGTCGCACGGGACGCCGCCCACCTCTACGACCGCCCGCTCATCGACGCGTGGGCGGCCTCCTTCGGCTGGCTGAGCGTCACCTACATCACCCCCGCCCCCGGCCAGCACCGCAACCAGGCCACCGACCGCCTGGCGACGGCGCTGAGCAACCGCGGGCTCTGGCCCGACCAGGACGTCTACCTGAGCGGTCCGCCGCAGTTCATCCGGGAGACCGCGTACCTCCTGGAGGAACTCGGCACACGCCCCGACCGGCTCTTCTACGACTCCGTACCCGCCAGTGGCAAGGGCCACGACCAGGGAAACCGCCCGATGGGCTTCGGCGAGTGGTTCCTGAACCGCCCCGATCCGCACTGGCACAACCCGTCCGGCCGCGCTCCCCGGGAGTATTGACGCCGGCGCGGGACGATTCCCGCCGCTGAGGGCTACTCGCCGACGCCCTCGGCCGCACGGATCGCGTCCCGGTAGGTCCGGGCCGCCGCGCGCAGCGCGGTCTCGGGGTCGGTCCCCGCCGCCTCGGCGCGCGCCGCCAGTTCCAGCAGTTCGTACCCGACCCCCTCCCCGCGGGGCAGGTCCACGGGCACCGCCCCCGCACGGGCGCGGCCCGCCAGCTTGGCCGCCAGCGCGAGACCCGGCTGGCCCAGCGGAATCCCGTCGGTCACCGACTCCCGCTGCTTCTCCACCTGCTTGGTGCGCTGCCAGTGCGCGTGCACGTCCTCCGGGGTCTTCGCCGTCGCGTCGCCGAAGACGTGCGGGTGCCGGTGGATCAGCTTCTCGACCAGGGCTCCGGCGACGTCGTCGATGGAGAACGGCTCGTCCTCCTCACCGGATCCGCCCTCCTCCGCGATCCGCGCGTGGAAGACCACCTGGAGCAGGACGTCCCCGAGCTCCTCGCGCAGTTCCGCGCGGTCCCCGGCCTCGATGGCCTCGACCAGCTCGTAGGCCTCTTCGATGGCGTACTTCGCCAGTCCCTCGTGCGTCTGCTCCGAGGTCCAGGGGCATTCGCGCCGGACCCGGTCCATGACCTGCACGAGGTCGAGCAGGCGTGCGCCGGGCAGGTCGTACGAGCCCGGCAGCAGCTCCAGGTCCGGTACGGCGACCCGGCCCGAGCCGGCGAAGCGGGCCAGCCCGTCGGTGAGCCGCCGGTCCCCCTCGCCGCTGAGCAGGACGACGACCGTCCGCCCCCCGGCGCACTCCTCGATCAGCGCCTGGGCGTCGGGGGTCTCCAGGGCGACGCCGACGCCCGCCTCGCGGAGGTAGGGGAGCTGGACGTGGCCCGGGTCGGCGCACAGCACCCGGTCGGCGGCGTGCAGGGTCTGCCAGGCCGGCCAGGACAGCATGCCGGGGGCCACCCGGTGGCTCGTGGTCAGCAGCACGATGCGGCCGGTGGGCTCGGAGGACACGTCGTCAGTCACCCTCCGAACCTACCTCCCCCGGGAGACGGCCTAGGCGCCGGCCGGGGGCTGCTCGGGCCGGGTGACCTGGGTGATCCACGGGGTCACGTGCTCGCCGAGGGTGACCCGCTGGGGGTCCCAGACGCCGTAGCGCGGGTTGACCTCGATGCCGAGCCCGGCCGCCGCCTTCGAGGCGGGTTCGGCGAGCTTGCCCTCGCCGTACTTGGCGTTCAGCTTCTCGAAGAGCACCTGGTCCCGGACCCAGCGCTCGATCTGGTCGGGGGCGACGGCGGCCTTCTGCAGGATCGCCTCCTCGAAGGCGGCGGCCCCCCGGTTGCCCTCGTCGTAGGCCTTGCGGGCCTCTTGGAGCTCCTTGGGGGTGACGGTGATCCCCGCGTCCTTCGCCATCCGGTCGAGGATCCGGCTCTGCAGCATCGTGCTGAGCTTGACCCGGTCGAGCTGCGGAACGGCCGCGATGAGCTCGGCCGCGTGTTCGGAGCGGTTCTGTGCGGTGCGGACGTCGTTCACCTGGGCCTGGAGCGCGGAGGTGGTGATCCGTTCGCCGCCGATCACGGCCGCGGTGCCGGGGCGTGCTTCGCCCGAGCACGCGGACAGCAGAGGGGCCGCCAGGAGCAGGGCGGCGGAAACGGAGAGCGCTGTGCGACGGTGCAAAGGAGCCTCCAGGGCCGGGAGATTGTGCTTCGGTGCACAAGGGCCGTGCGGTGATCGATGTTATGCAGTCGAGGTGATCAGAGCCACTGGTTCGACCAACGATTCCGGGGGTGTTGGGGTTAGCGTCCACCGATGGCCATCCTTCGGCCCACCGGGGGTGCCACGGTCGGCCCACCATGTCGACACCGCACAGCTCCCCGCGCCGCCCCGCTCTGTTCGGCTCGGCGCTCGCCGCCCTGGTCACGGTGGTGGCCGTGGGCGCCGGAGACGCCGTGGCGCGCGTCTTCCCGTACGGGCCCCGCCACCGCAGCATCAACGACCTCGGCAATCAGTTCGTGCCCTTCCACGCGCACCTGTGGGACCTGCTGCACGGGCGGGCCGGGGGCGGGCTGCTGCTGAACTGGCAGTCCGGGTACGGGACCAGCTTCCTGCCCGACTTCGGGACCTACCTGACCAGCCCGTTCGCGGTCCTGGTGGGGCTGTTCCCGCGCCAGGACATCGACCTCGCGGTGTACGTGGTCACCGTGCTCAAGACGGCGGCCGCGGCGGCGGCGATGGCCTGGCTGCTGCGCACCCAGCGGCGCGGGCCGGCCTGGGCGGCGGGGCTGCTCGGGGCCTCGTACGCGCTGTGCGGCTGGTCGGTGATCGAGGCCTCGTACAACCCGATGTGGCTGGACGGGCTGATCGCCCTCCCGCTCCTGTGTCTGACGGGTGAGTGGGCGCTGCGCTCGCGCCGGCCGGTGGCGGCCGTCGTGGTGGTGGCGCTCTGCTGGACCGCGAACTTCTACACCGCCTACATGGCGACGCTGGGCGCGGTCCTGGTGCTGCTGGTCCGGCTGCTCCTGACCCGGGAGGGCGCGCGGGACCGGCTACGGGTCCTCGCGCGGGCGGCCCTGACCACCACCCTCGGCGTCGCCCTGTCGGCCCCGGTGCTGCTGCCCCTCTTCCTCAGCTCGAAGCAGGCCTACCCGGGGTGGTTCAAGCCCTTCGTGCCGGTGCCGACCGGGGACCTGCTGGCCCGGCTGCTGCCCGCCACCTACTCCTTCTCCACCCCCGCCCTGTTCATCGGCACCGGGACCCTGCTCCTCGCGGCGGCCCTGCCCTTCCACCGGGCCGTGGCCGGGCGGGAGCGGCTGGTGTGGACGGTGCTCGTCCTGCTGGTGCTGCTGTCCTTCCAGTGGAAGGCGACCCACCTGGCCTGGCACCTCTTCGCGACCCCCAACGGCAGCCCGTACCGGCAGACCTTCGTGCTGGCCGGGATCGTGGTGATGGCCGCCTGGGCGGGGCTGTCGGCCGGCCCGCCCGGGCCGTGGGCGCTGGCGGGCGGCGCGGCGGTGCTGGCCGTCGTCCTGCTCGCGGCGAGCGGGAGCGCGCTTGCCACCGGGTGGGGGCTCGCCCTCTTCGGCGGCGGGCTGGTCCTGGCGGGCGCCGCCTGGTGGGCGCTGCGCCACCGGCGCCTCGTGCTGCCCGCGGCGGCCGTGCTGGCGCTGGTACTGCTGGCCCAGGCGGCGGCGACCACCGCCCACGGGGAGCGCGGCAAGCTGGCCGGGCTGGACGACTACCCGGCGTGGGGCGCGGCGCACACCGCGCGGGCCGGGGCCCTGGCGGGAGCCGGTGGCTGGCCCGCGTACCGCACGGACGCCGGGCGGCCCGCGCTGACCGGCAACGACCCGATGCTGCTGGGCGGGGAGGGCGGTGCGTACTACAGCAGCCACACCCCGGACCTGTTCACCCGGACCATGGTGGCCCTGGGGGCGGGCTGGACCTCGCGCGGCCGCAACGTGCAGAGCCTGGACAACCCGGTGACGGACGCCGTCTTCTCGGTCGGCGCCCGCCTGCGGCCGGACGGCACCGTCGCCCGCGCCGAGGTCCCGCCGCTGGTCACCGTCCGCCCGCCGGGCCCGGAAACGGCGTACGGGGCCTCGCCCTTCGCCAACCAGGAGCTGCTGCTCGGCACGCGCGTGTACGAGGATCCGCTCTCCCCCGGGGTCTGCCGGGCGGGCACGGAGGCCTTCCTGTGGGCCCCGGAGTACAACGCGACGGCCCGCCTCGCCGACGGGCCGGCCTTCCGGCTGAACGCCAACCCGCCGCGCAACAGGGCCGCCCTGCAGCCGCTGGGGCCCTCCCGGGGCCCGGCCTCGGCGCTGGTCTTCGAGCAGGCGGCGCCGGCGCACTGGCAGCTGTCCTGCCTGGACCGCTCCCTGCTGACCGCGGCCGTCGCCCGGCTGCGGGCCACGGCCGCGGTCTCGGTACGGGTCGGCTCCTCGGGCGTCCGCGCGGAGCTCCCGCCGGGAAGCACGGGCACGGCGGTGCTCTCCGCCCCCGCGATCGCGGGCTGGAGCTGCAACGGCCGCCCGGCCGCGGCCCGTCTGGGGCTGGTCGCGGTCCCGCTGGACGGCCGCACCACCAGCCTCACCTGCACCTTCCGGCCCCCGGGCCTCATCCCGGGCGCAGCGGTCGCGGCGACGGCCCTGCTGGCCCTGGCGGGCCTGCTGGGGCTGCGCCGGTGGCGGCGTCAGCGGACCTGACCGAGCCAGAGCAGGGTGCGGCGGACCTCCTCGGAGAAGGGGTGGTTCGGCCCGTGCAGGCGTTCCGCGTCGAAGAGGAGGCGGGCCAGGGTGTCGTGGGCCGCCGGACGGTCGCCGAGGGAGAGCAGCAAGTGCGCTATCCGGCGGCGGACCTCCAGCGGGAGCCCCGGGTCCGGGTTCGCGTAGTGGTTCTCGAAGAGCGGCAGCAGCGCCCGGTACTCGGCGAGGGCGGCCGCCGGTTCGCCGAGCTGTTCCAGGCACTGGGCCGCGTCGTAGCGGAAGCGCAGGGACTGCGGGTCGCCGGCCGGGAACTCCTCCGCGAGCCGCCGCAGTTCGGGCAGGGCACGGCGGTACTGGCCGTCGTCCATCAGCGTGGCCGCGTACTGCTTGCGCAGGGAGCGGACCACCGGCGAGTGCGCGCCGTGCTGCTCGGCCGCCGCCGGGAGGATCCCGCCGAGGATGTCCACCGCCTGCGTGAGCATGCCCTGGTCCAGGAGCTTCTTGGCCTCCTCCACGGCCGCCGGGACGTCCGGCCTCGGCGGCGGGGGCGGGGTGGCGGGCCGGGGCGGGATCACGGTGGCGCGGTCGGGCCAGGGGGCCTGCGGGCGCAGGAAGGGCCGGGTCGGGTCCAGGGGACCGGTGGGGGCGCCCGAGCCGTGGTGGGGCAGCAGCGGCGCGAGGGCCGCGTACACCGCCTGCGCGGAAGCCGGCCGCTCCTGCGGGTCCTTGGCCAGCAGGCTCAGGAGTACGGCCTCCAGCTGCTGCGGGACCTCGGGGCGCAACTGGCGCACCGGGAGCGGGGGTTCGTACAGGTGCCGGTGGAGCACCCCGAGGGCCGTGGAGCCGGCGAAGGGGACGTTGCCGGACAGCAGCTCGTACAGGACCACGCCGAGCGCGTACAGGTCGGTGTGCGGGCCGACGGCCCCGCCCATGGCCTGCTCGGGGGCCATGTACGCGGGACTGCCGATGGGCGAACCGGTGCTGGTGAGGCGGGTGGTGTCGGTGTCCATCACGGAGGCGACACCGAGGTCCAGGACCAGCACGGTGCCGTCGGGGCGGACCATGACGTTGCGCGGCTTCAGGTCCCGGTGCACGATCGGCACCGCGTGCACGGCCGACAGCACCGAGCACAGCTGCGCGATCACCGAGACCGCCCACGGCCAGGGGTAGGGGTCGTGCTCGGCGAGGTGGTCGGCGAGGTCGGCGCCCTCGACGTATCCCATGACGAGGTACAGCTCGTCCCCGTCGCTGCCCGCGTCGTGCACGGTGACCAGCCCGGGGTGGTCCACCTGCGCGGTGACCCGGCATTCGCGCACGAAGCGGCGGCGCAGCTCCTCGGCCACCGAGCCGGGGCCGGCCACCTTGTCGGGGCGCAGCAGTTTGACCGCGACGCGGCGGTCCAGGCGCCGGTCGTACGCCGTCCACACCTGGCCCATGCCGCCCTGACCCAGGATGGTGGCGAGCTGGTAGCGGTCCCCGATGATCCGGTCCGTCACGGGCGGGGGCCCTCGTCCCGGGGCGGCTGCTGGCGCAGGAGCTCGCTGAGCTCGTCGAGTTCGGCGCGGACCTGCCCGATGCGCGGGGGCGGCGCCGGGGCGGGCGCGGGCTCGGGGGCCGGCTGCCGCGGGGGCTGCGGGGGCTGGTGCGGGGCCTGCGGGGACTGGTGCTGCGCGGGCTGGGCCGCCGGCGGGTATCCGTAGGCGGGTCCGGTCTGCTGCTGGGGCGGTACGTAGGGAGAGGCGGGCGGCGGGTACCAGCCGGCCGCGGCGGGCCCGGCCTTGAGCGCCTCGAAGTGCCGGATCTCGGCGACGAGGTAGTACACGCACACCGCGAGACCGGTCGCCAGCGTGCCGAAGGCCCCGACGTTGCCCTGCCAGCCGCTGGTGTCGGGGGTGGGGTCCGCGCCGATGAACCCGAGCCACAGGATCAGGGCGGCGCCGGACGCCCCCATCAGCCACCAGTCGCGGGTCTTGCGGGTGACCAGCGCGAGCCGCAGCATCGTCCCCCAGGCGAGGAACCCGCAGCTCAGGATCGGCAGCAGCGCGAACAGCACGCGCAGCGCCACCACGCCCCCGGTGCTGGGCTGGTGACCGTGGGGCGGCGGGGTGCCGGGGCCGTGCATCGCTGCTCCTGACGGGCCGTGCGGAGGAAGGGTGAAGGATTCGGGGTCCGAAGGGTATGAGGGTATACAGCCTTCCCGGCCGGGAGTGAGGGGATGCGCTCAACCGTTGTACGGTCGCAGCCCGGCCCGACGGCCTAGCACTCAGTCCGGCCGGACCGTGCCGTCCGACAGCCCGTCGTACAGCCCCTGTACGAGCTGCTCCCCGAGCCGGGCGGCCAGCCGCAGGGCGTCCTCGAACTCGGCCAGCGCCCGGAACCGCGCCCCGTAGACCTCCTGCTCGGTCCGCGGCAGCCGGGGCAGTTCGAGGCGGCGCACGTCGAGCCGGGTCGTGGTCGAGGCGTGGCTGCTGGCGCGGCGGTTGTTGGCGGTGGCCCGCAGGAACCCGGCCAGGAACCAGGGGTCCAGCGCGGCCGTGTCGGGCCGCAGCAGCTGCAGGCCCCGGCCGAGCGCCGCCCCGGCGGTGGCCGCGTCGACCACGCGGGCCACGCCGGCGCCTCCCGTCAGGGGGACGACCACGTCACCGGGTGCGGTGAGCAGCGGCTGCTCCAGGGCGTCGGCCAGGGTGCCGGAGGGTCCGGTGCCGGCGCTCACGTCGTACTCGGTCAGGACGGGGGCCCCGCCCGCGCCGCTGCCGGTGCCCGTGTACAGGAGCAGGGCTCCGGCGCGGGCGAGTTCGCCGACGGTGGTCAGCGGCAGCCGGGCGGGCGTACCGGCGGGCCGGTCCTTCGCGTCGGCGGGCGGGGCGGGCGGGGTGAGCCGGGCCGCGCGGGTCAGCGTCGAGTCCAGCCGGTCCCGTACGGCGGTCAGCTCGGCCACGCCGCCGCCCGCGGCGGGCGGCGGCAGGTGGCGGGCCGGGGTCAGGTCCACATCGTCGTCGAGCAGGTCCACGACGGGCACCACGCGGCGCACGCCCGGGACGTCCGGTGCCGTGCCGCCGCGCTCGTACGCCGTCCAGGCCTCCTCCACCGCGCTGTGGACGGCGGCCCACCCGGCCCGCCCCGACCCCGGTCCGGGCCCGTCGGCGAGTGCGGCGGTGTCCACGAGGAGCAGCCCGGAGGGGGGCGCCGCCTGCGGGGCGGGCCTGCGCAGCACCCACAGGTGCAGCGGGATCCCGTACGGCGGGGCGGCGCCGGCCGGGAGGGCGACGACGGCCCGCAGCGCGCCCCGGCGCAGCAGGTCGGCCCGGATGCGGCGGCCGGAGCGGCGGGCGGCGGCGGCGGGCGGCATGAGCAGGACGGCGGTGCCGCCGTCGCGCAGGTGGGCCAGGGCGTGCTGGACCCAGGCGAGTTCGGATTCCGCGCGGGCCGGCAGCCCGTACTCCCAGCGCGGGTCGTAGGCGAGCTCCTCGTGGCCCCAGTTGCGTTCGTTGAACGGCGGGTGGCAGAGCACGGCGTCGACCGCTTCGGCGGCGGGGCGCGCGAAGGCGTCGGCGCGCAGGCTGTCGGCGGCGGCCGCGCGGACGGGGGCGTCCGACTGCAGGGCGAGCCGCAGCGCGGCGAGTGCGGCGAGCTCGGGCGAACTGTCCTGCGCGTAGCGGGCGGTGGCTCCGGAGACGGCCCGCAGCAGGGTGCCGGTGCCGCAGGCGGGGTCCAGGACGGTCCGGACGGCCGGCCCGGCGAGGGCGGCCATGAGGGTGGCGAGCCCGTCCGGGGTGAGCGTGTACTGGCGGGGGTTGGCCTCCAGGTGGCGGCCGAGCAGGAACTCGAAGGCCCCCCGGGTGCCGAGCTCGGCGGCGAGCTCGGCGGCGGCCCGCAGGAAGGGCACCGCGGCCGGCCGCAGGGGCTCGGCGGCGCCGAGCGGGTGGGCGGGCCCGAACCGCAGGGTGAGCACCCGGTCGAGGGCGGGCACCAGCAGGGCGGCCATCCGCTCGTCGGAGACGGCCGAGGCCTCCAGCCACTCCATGGGCCGGTCGCGTACGAGGAGCAGCGCGCTCCCGGCTTTGACGAGCGCGGCCACGGAGCCGCCGGGGTGGGAGGCCACGTACTGCCAGACGCGCTCGCGCAGCGGCACTTCGGCGAGTTTCCCCTGGGCCCGGAGCCAGTCGGTCACCGCGGCCAGCGCGAAGGACGGGCTGGTCTCGGTGCCGCCGACGGGGCGGGGGAAGTCGGCATGGCGGCGGCGCCAGTTGCTCACGGCGGCGCGGCCGACTCCCGCCAGGCGGGCGATCTCGGCGGCGGTGACTTCGGGGGCTGCGGCGGCTTCGGGGGCGGCAGGGACGGCTGGGGCCTCGGTGGGGGGCTTCTGCTCCGGCATGTGCGCGAGCATACAGCTGCAAAGGCGAGAGACCCCTTCACAGTGTGAATTTAACAATCTCTCAGAAACACGTTGACTCGGTTCACAGGCTCTGCTGTGATGATCGCACCGAACAGGACGTCAGATCAGGCAGGAGCCACCCACATGTCCCACACCACCCGCACCACCCGCACCAAGGCCCTGGCGGGCCTCGGCACGGCCATCGCCCTCGTCACCCTCAGCGCGTGCAGCGGCGCCGACAGCACCGCCGACAAGGGTTCCGACGCGGCCGCCTCGAAGCCGGCGCAGGCGAGCAGCGCCCCGGCCCCCGACGCGGGCAAGGCGAAGTCCTCCATCAAGGGCAGCGGCACCTTCCAGGTCGGCTCCGACGTGCAGCCGGGCCTCTACCGCTCGACGGGCAACACGGCCGACGGCAACTGCTACTGGGAGCGCCTCAAGGACGACAAGGACGAGCCCGAGTCGCTCCTCGACAACGACAACGTCGTGGGCTCCTCGTACGTGGCCATCGCCGCCACCGACAAGATCTTCAAGACCGACAGCTGCAAGGGCTGGGAGCTCGTCGACCCGAAGGCCACCGGCACCCCGAAGGCCGAGATCTCCGGCAAGGGCGGCGTGCTCAAGGTCGGCCTCGACGTCGCCCCGGGCACCTACAAGTCGGCCGGCTCCACCGAGGACGGCTCCGGCTGCTACTGGGAGCGGGCCAAGGACGCGTCCGGCACCGTCGACTCGATCATCGCCAACGAGAACCCCGAGGGTCAGACCGTCGTGACGATCGCCGCCGGGGACGCCTTCTTCAAGACGGTCGACTGCCAGGACTGGAAGAAGTCCTGATCAAGGCCTGATCAGGGCCTGCTCCAGACGGCCCGGTCAAGGCGTGATCGAGGCCTGGTGCAGGCCTGAGGAGGGGGTCCGGCCCAGGAGGGCCGGTCCAGGGGGTGGATCCAGGGGGTGGTCAGCGCAGCCGCTCCGGCGGGCGGGTGGAATTGCCCCCGGTCGGCAGGCGCTCCCCCGGGCACCCGGTCAGCACGCGCTTCATCGCGTCGCGCTCGCCGGCCGTGACCCACAGACCGTACTTCTTCTTGACCGCGATCTGGGCCGCGACGTAGTGGCAGCGGTACCCGCGGTCGGGCGGGAGCCAGGTGGCCGCGTCGCCGTCCCCCTTCTTGCGGTTGGCCGCGGCGTCGACCGCGAGCAGGTTCAGCGGATCATTGGCGAAGGCGATCCGCTTGCCCTTGTCCCAACTCCCGGCCCCCTTCTGCCAGGCGTCGGAGAGGGCCACGATGTGGTCGATGTCCACTCCGGTGCGGCCCCGCTCGTGCGTGATGCGGGCACCGGTGTAGGGGTCCCTCTCCAGCACCCCGGTCAGCACCTTGCAGCCGTCCTTGAAGGTGGTCCGCGCCAGGTCCCGCTTGAGGATGTCCTCGCGGGTCCCGCAGCCGCTGCCGTCCGTATCGAGCCAGCCCTTGCCGAACTGCTCGCGCGCGTACCCCGTCTTCGGCGCCCGCCCCTTGACCGTGAGACCGTCCACCGAGGTCAGGGCCACCGGCCCGTTGGCCTGGCCGGAAACGTTCGCACCCGCACCGCCGCCGGGCTCCGGGGGCACCGTACAGCCGGGGACGGCGACGGCCGCGGAGAGCAGGAGGACGGGAAACAGCAGGCGGGGACGCATAGGACAAGATCATAAACTCCCTGCCCTATCGGGACGTTCCGACCCTCCAGCGAGCGAATCACCACAAACGCGCGTAGCGTCGCAGACGGGATTACGGAAGGAGCCCGAGTCATGGGGATCTTTGACAGGTTCAAGGACCAGGCCAAGACCAAGGCCAAGGACATCTCCGACAACGTCGAGGCCGAGGCCAACGAGAAGACCGGCGGCAAGTACTCCGAGCAGATCGACAAGGCCCAGCAGCAGATGGAAGACAAGCTCGGCATCGACGACGACCCGATGAAGTAGCCCCACCAGCGCGAACGCCGACGGCCGCGGCCGGGGACCGGGAAGGTCCCCCACCGCGGCCGTCGCTGCGTCCGGCCGGCCGGTACGCGCCTACGAGCCGAGGATCGTTGCCAGGAACTCCCCGGTCCAGCCCAGCAGTTCCCGTCCGACCAGCGGCTTCCCGCCCACCCGGGCGGTCTTCGGCCGCGGCACCAGCACCTGCGAGGCTGCCGGCTTGATCACCGAACCCGGGTAGAGCCGCTTCAGCCGCAGCTCCTGCGACTCCCTCAACTCCACCGGCCCGAAGCGGATGTTGGGCCCCTGGAGGGTGATGTCGCCGACCCCGCAGGCCCGGGCGAGCATCCGCAGTCCGGCCACCAGCAGCAGGTTCTCCACCGGCTCCGGCAGCTTGCCGTAGCGGTCGGTCAGCTCCTCGCGGACCGCCTTGACGTCCTCCTCGGAGTTGGCAGCCGCGATGGACCGGTACGCCTGGAGGCGCAGCCGCTCGCCCGGCGCGTAGTCGTGCGGGACGTGCGCGTCGACCGGCAGCTCGATCTTGACCTCCAGCGGCGGCTCCTCCACCGTCCCGTCGCCGCCGTCCGCGATCGCGGCCCGGTAGTCGGCCACGGCCTCGCCGACCATCCGGATGTAGAGGTCGAAGCCGACGCCCGCGATGTGGCCGGACTGCTCGCCGCCGAGCAGATTGCCCGCACCGCGGATCTCCAGGTCCTTCATCGCCACGTACATGCCGGCGCCCATCTCGGTGTGCTGGGCGATCGTCGCGAGCCGCTCGTGCGCGGTCTCGGTCAGCGGCTTCTCCGGCGGGTACAGGAAGTACGCGTACCCGCGCTCGCGGCCACGGCCCACGCGGCCGCGCAGCTGGTGGAGCTGGGAGAGGCCGAAGTTGTCGCCGCGCTCGACGATGAGGGTGTTGGCGTTGGAGATGTCGATGCCGGACTCGACGATCGTCGTGGAGACGAGGACGTCGAACTTCTTCTCCCAGAAGTCCACCACGACCTGCTCCAGGGCCTGTTCGGACATCTGGCCGTGCGCCGTCGCGATGCGCGCCTCGGGCACGATCTCGCGGAGCTTGGCGGCCGCCCGGTCGATGGACTCGACCCGGTTGTGGATGTAGAAGCACTGGCCCTCGCGGAGCAGCTCGCGGCGGACCGCGGCGCCGATCTGCTTCTCCTCGTAGGGGCCGACGAAGGTCAGGACCGGGTGGCGCTCCTCGGGCGGGGTGGTGATCGTGGACATCTCGCGGATGCCGGTCACCGCCATCTCCAGGGTGCGCGGGATCGGGGTCGCGGACATCGTCAGCACGTCGACGTTGGCGCGCAGCTTCTTCAGCTGCTCCTTGTGCTCGACGCCGAACCGCTGCTCCTCGTCGACGATGACCAGGCCCAGGTCCTTGAACTTGGTCTCCTGCGAGAACAGGCGGTGCGTGCCGATGACGATGTCGACGGAGCCCTCGCGCAGACCCTCCAGCGTCGCCTTGGACTCGGTGTCGCTCTGGAAGCGGGACAGCGCCCGCACCTTGACCGGGAACTGCGCGTACCGCTCGGAGAAGGTCCCGAAGTGCTGCTGCACCAGCAGCGTGGTCGGGACGAGGACGGCGACCTGCTTGCCGTCCTGGACCGCCTTGAAGGCGGCGCGCACCGCGATCTCGGTCTTGCCGTAGCCGACGTCGCCGCAGATCAGGCGGTCCATGGGGACCGACTTCTCCATGTCCTCCTTGACCTCGGCGATGGTGGTGAGCTGGTCGGGGGTCTCCGCGTACGGGAAGGCGTCCTCCAGCTCCCGCTGCCAGGGGGTGTCCGGGCCGAAGGTGTGGCCGGGGGCCGCCATGCGGGCGCTGTAGAGCTTGATGAGGTCGGCGGCGATCTCCTTGACCGCCTTCTTCGCGCGCGCCTTGGTCTTGGTCCAGTCGGCGCCGCCGAGCCGGTGCAGGGTCGGGGCCTCGCCGCCGACGTACTTGGTGACCTGCTCCAGCTGGTCGGTGGGGATGTAGAGGCGGTCGCCGGGCTGGCCGCGCTTGGCCGGCGCGTACTCCACGAGCAGGTACTCGCGGGTGGCGCCCTGCACGGTGCGCTGCACCATCTCGATGTAGCGGCCGACGCCGTGCTGCTCGTGGACGATGTAGTCGCCGACCTCCAGGGTGAGGGGGTCGATCGTCTTGCGGCGCCGGGTCGGCATCCGGCCGAGGTCCTTGGTGGCGGTGCGCTGGCCGGTCAGGTCGGTCTCGGTGAGGACGGCGAGCTTGAGGGCCGGGTCGACGAAGCCGTTGTCGAGGGAGCCGCACGATACGTGGACCAGCGAGGGCTCCAGGACGGTGACGTCCGCCTCCAGGCGGGCCGCGATGCCCTCGCCGCCGAGCACCTCGACGGTACGGGCGGCCGGCCCGTGGCCCTCGGTGAGGTAGACGGTGCGCCAGCCGTCGGCGATCCAGGCCTTGGTGTCGGCGAGCGCGCGGGCGGTGTCCCCGCGGTAGGCCTCGGGGGCGTGCATGCCGAGCTTGAGAGTGTCCCCGCCGGGCGTCTCGTCGTCCGCGGCGAAGGGGGAGACCGACCACCACATCATGCCGAGCTCGCGCGCGTGCTCCCGTACGTCGGCGATCCCGCGGAGCGAGGCCGCGCCCACGTCGATGGGGGCCTCGCCGCCGCCGGCGGTGGCCGCCCAGGAGGCCATCAGGAACTCCTGCGAGGTCGCCACCAGGTCGGAGGCGCGCGTGCGGACCCGCTCCGGGTCGCACACCACGGCCATCGACCCGGCGGGCAGTACGTCGATCAGCAGCTCCATGTCGTCGACCAGGACCGGGGCCAGGGACTCCATGCCCTCGACGGCGATCCCCTCGGCGATCTTGTGGAGCAGTTCGCCGAGCTCGGGGTGGAGCTCGGCCAGGGCCGCGGCGCGCTCGCGCACCTCGTCGGTGAGCAGCAGCTCCCTGCAGGGCGGGGCCCACAGGCCGTGCTCGGCGATCTCCAGGGAACGCTGGTCGGCGACCTTGAAGTAACGGATCTCCTCGACCTCGTCGCCCCAGAACTCCACGCGCAGCGGGTGCTCCTCGGTCGGCGGGAACACGTCGAGGATGCCGCCGCGCACCGCGAACTCGCCGCGCTTCTCCACGAGCTCCACGCGGGCGTACGCGGCCGCGGCGAGGGCCTGCGTCACCGCGCCCAGATCCACGCTCTCGCCCTGCCGCAGGCTCACCGGGACCAGGTCACCGAGCCCCTTGACCTGCGGCTGGAGCACGGAGCGGATCGGCGCCACGACCACCGAGACCGGGCCGGCGGCGGGATCGTCCTTGCTCGGGTGCGCGAGGCGGCGCAGGACCGCGATCCGGCGGCCCACGGTGTCGCTGCGCGGGCTCAGCCGTTCGTGCGGGAGCGTCTCCCAGGACGGGTACTCGGCGACCTCGTCGGGGTTGAGCATCGAGCGCAGCGCGGCGGCCAGGTCCTCGGCCTCCCGCCCGGTGGCGGTCACCGCGAGCACGGTGCGCCCGGTACGGGCGGCCAGCGCGGCGATGGCGAAGGGCCGCGCGGCGGCCGGGCCGACGAGGTCCACGTGCATGCGGTTGCCGTCCCCGGCCGCGGTGACCGCCTCGGCGAGTGCGGGGTCCCGGGTGACGGCGTCGAGCAGTCCGTGCAGGCTCATGAAGGCGGCTTTCCGTCCGGTGAGGTGCGGCGAGTTCCCGCGGGGCGGCAACGCGAAGGACCCGACACGTCGAACGGGCCGGGGGTTCCCACCCTACGACGCGGCTGCGACACCTGCGCGTGGGATTCGGGTCGTGGGAACGGCCCCGGCCCCGCCCCACCCGAACGGGTGCGGCGGGGCCGGAGCGCTCCCCCGTACGACCGGCCGGCGGCTACTCGCTGGCGATCGCGTTCAGGACGTTCATCCGGCCCGCCCGGAAGGCCGGGACCAGGGCGGCCAGCAGGCCGACCAGGGCGGAACCGGCGAACACGCCGAGGATGGTGGGCCACGGGATCTCGAGGATCTTCATGCCCTCCAGTGCGAGGAGCTGGTGGGCGGTGGCGCCCCAGCCCATGCCGAGGCCCAGGCCCAGCAGGGCGCCGAAGAGGGCGATGACCACCGACTCCAGGCGGATCATGCGGCGCAGCTGGCGGCGGGAGAGGCCGATGGCGCGCATCAGGCCTATCTCGCGGGTCCGCTCGACCACCGAGAGGGCCAGGGTGTTCACCACGCCCAGGACCGCGACGATGATCGCGAGGGCGAGGAGGGCGTAGACCACGTTCAGGAGCTGGCCGACCTGGTCCTTCAGCGCCTGCTTGTAGTCCGTCTGGTTGAGCACCTGGTACTGCGGGTACTCGGCCAGCGCCGACTTGACCGCCGCGTAGGCGGCGTCGTCCTGGCCGTCCTTCGCGGTGGCCAGCACCATGAAGGGCCGGGGCATCTTGTCGGCCGGCAGGTTGGCCTCGGCGACGGCGGTGCTGACGTACTTCATGCCCTTGTCGAGGTTGCCCTCGTCGCTGGTGATCGCCGCGACCTTCAGCTTGGCGGTCTTGCCGCCGGTGAAGGCGACCGTCAGCTCGTCACCCAGCTTCACCCCGTGCTTGGTGGCGTACTCGGAGCCCACCGACATCGAGCCCGGCTTGTACGCGTCCGCGTGCTGGCCCGCGGTCGTCTTGCGGCGGACGTCCTTGGCGTAGGTGGGGTCCTGGACCCCGAGGCCGTCGGTCTCGGTGGTGCCGTCCGGGGCGGTGATCTTGGCGTCGACCTCCCGGTAGGCGGTGACGTGCGCCAGGCCCTGGGTCCCGCGCAGCACCTCCTCGGCCTGCGGTACGACCGGCTGGCCCGTCATGGACTGGACGATGTAGTCCGCACCGACCGACTTGTCGAGCTCGTCGGTGGCCGAGGCCACCATCGAGGAGCCGACCACCGACAGGCAGGCGACCAGCGCCAGGCCGATCATCAGCGCGGCGGCGGTGGCACCGGTACGGCGCGGGTTGCGCAGCGCGTTGCGCTCGGCGAGGCGGCCTATGGAGCCGAAGGGCCGCAGCACCGGGGCCGACAGGGCCCGGACCACGACGCCCGCGAGGAGCGGGCCGATCACGATGAAGCCGATGAGGGTGAACAGGACGCCCAGCCCCAGCCACTGCGCCCCGGTGCCGGCGGCGTCGGCGGTGCCGGCGAGGTACAGGCCCGCGGCGCCGATGCCGGTGAGGCCCAGGCCCAGGGCGGCGCGGATCCGGCCGGCCTTCTTGTCGCCCGGGGTGCCGGACTCGCGCAGGGCGGCCATCGGCGAGACCTTGCCGGCCCGGCGGGCCGGTACGAAGGCGGAGACGACGGTGACGACGACGCCGAGCACGATGCCGATGACCGGGGTGGTCCAGGCGATGGTGAGGTCGTCGGTGGACAGGCTCATGCCGAGCATGCTCATGAGCTCCATCAGCCCGACGGCCAGGCCGACACCGGCGGCGACGCCGAGGAGCGAGCCGACCACACCGAGCAGCAGTGCCTCGATGACCACCGACTTCAGGACCTGGCCGCTGTCGGCGCCGATGGCCCGCATCAGGCCGATCTCGCGGGTGCGCTGGGCGACCAGCATCGAGAAGGTGTTGAAGATCAGGAAGATCCCGACGAGGAAGGCGATCCCGGCGAAGCCGAGCATCACCCACTTCATGATGCCGAGGAAGTCCATGTTCTTGCGGTTGGCGTCCGCGGCTTCCTTCGCGGTCTGCAGCTTGTAGACATCGGCGCCCACGACCGTGGCGACGTTCTGCTTGAGCTGCGCGTCGCTCACCCCGTCCTTGGCCACGACGTTCACGTGGGTGAAGGCGTCCGGGGCTCCGAGCAGCTTCTGCTGCGAGGTGGCGGTGTCGAAGTAGACGACGGTCGCGCCCGGGTTGGTCACGGTGAAGGCGGCGATGCCGGTGATCTTGGAGCGGATGTCGCCGGTGACGGTGATGGTGCGGATGTCGTCACCCAGTTTGAGGTGGTGCTTCTTCGCCGTGTCGCTGTCGATCATCACGTCGGTGGGGCCGCGCGGGGCCTGCCCCTCGATGATCTTCATCGACCTCAGTTCGTTCTCGGTCCAGTTGCCCGCGAAGGTCGGGGCTCCCGTGGACGAGCCGAGGTTCTCGTTCTTGGAGTTGACGACGGTGACCGCCATCGAGGCGACGCCGCCCTCGGCGGACTTCACGCCCTCGGCCTTCGTCACCTGCCCGACGACCGAGGCGGGCAGCGCCTGCGGCTTGCCGGTGTCGGGGGTCTCCCCGCTGTTCTCGGCCTCCTTCGGGGTGACCGTGACATTGGCGTTGGTGACCGCGAACAGCTTGTCGAAGGTCGTGTTCATGGTGTCCGTGAACACCAGCGTCCCGCAGACGAAGGCGACGGAGAGGAGCACCGCCACGGCGGAGAGCGCCATCCGCCCCTTGTGCGCGAGGAAGTTCCGCCGCGCGGTCTTCATGACGGTCATGACGTCCGCCCACGGGCGTCGAAGTCCTTCATGCGGTCCAGGACCTGGTCGGCGGTGGGCGTGTACATCTCGTCCACGATCCGGCCGTCCGCGAGGAAGATGACGCGGTCCGCGTAGGAGGCGGCGACCGGGTCGTGGGTGACCATGACGATGGTCTGGCCCAGCTCGTTCACCGAACGGCGCAGGAAGCCCAGGACCTCCGCGCCGGCCCGGGAGTCGAGGTTTCCGGTGGGCTCGTCACCGAAGATGATCTGCGGCCGGGAGGCCAGGGCGCGGGCCACCGCCACGCGCTGCTGCTGCCCGCCGGAGAGCTCGGTCGGACGGTGCTTGAGGCGGCCCGCCAGACCCACGGTCTCCACGACCCGGTTCAGCCACTCCGCGTCGGCCTTGCGGCCGGCGATGTCCATGGGGAGCGTGATGTTCTCCAGGGCGTTGAGCGTCGGCAGCAGGTTGAAGGCCTGGAAGATGAAGCCGATCCGGTCGCGGCGCAGCTGCGTGAGCTTCTTGTCCTTCAGCCCGGTGATCTCGGTGTCGTCCAGGAAGATCTGGCCGCTCGTGACCGTGTCCAGACCGGCCAGGCAGTGCATCAGCGTGGACTTCCCGGAGCCCGAGGGCCCCATGATCGCGGTGAACTGGCCGCGGTGGATGTCCACGTCCACCGCGTCGAGCGCGACGACCCGCGTCTCGCCCGAGCCGTAGGCCTTGACGACCTTCCGCGCCCGCGCCGCGACGGCCTCATGCCCTCCAGTACCCCCGTGCCTGGTTTCGGTCATAGCCGTTGTCACGGTGTTTCCCCTCGTTCTGATGCAGATGCGTACGGTCGTCGGTTCGTGCATTCGAAGTCTGCTGGGAGGGGTGCCGCGGCGCGCTGGTGCCAATCGCCGTATCCATAGGGGTGCTAGCCCTACCCCCCGGACTCCCGCCCTGTAGAGACCAGTTAAGAACCCCCGCGCGCTTTCCTCCTCCTCCCCTGGGACGAAGCACCCCTGGACCCTTGTGAGGACCAACCCCTAGGGGATCTCGCCCGTTGGGACGAGGAGCCCTGGGGGGATACCACCCCGTCATGCCGCAGTGAGAAGGTGTCCGCGCAGGTACGCACGGGGGAAGGGGTTGTTTCATGAGCTCAGGGGAGAGCACGGGCGCGAGTACCGACGGCAGTGCCGGAGGCATACCCGCAGAGGACTCGCCCGGATCCGGAGGTCAAGCCTCCGCCAAGCCGGGCGCCGGCACACCGGCGGCGTCCGCGCCCGGGCAGCCCCCTACGGCGGTCGTCGCCGCCCTGATGCTGACCATGGGCCTCGTCGCCCTCGACACCGCCATCGTCGCCACCGCCGTACCGCAGATCGTCGGCGACCTCGGCGGCTTCGCCGTCTTCTCCTGGATCTTCTCGGGCTACATCCTGGCCGGAACGGTCACCCTGCCCGTCTACGGCAAGCTCTCCGACACCTACGGCCGCAAGCCCGTCCTGCTCCTCGGCATCAGCCTCTTCCTCGTCGGCTCGCTGCTGTGCGCGGCCGCCTGGAACATGGCCGCCCTCATCGCCTTCCGGATCCTCCAGGGCCTGGGCGGCGGCGCCCTGCAGGGCACCGTGCAGACCCTGGCCGCCGACCTCTACCCGCTCAAGGACCGGCCGCACATCCAGGCCCGGATGTCCGCGGTCTGGGCCGGCTCGGCCCTGGCCGGCCCCGCGCTCGGCGGGCTGATCGCCACGTACACCGACTGGCGCTGGATCTTCCTGCTCAACCTGCCGCTGGCCGCCGCCGCCCTGTGGATCATCAGCCGCCACCTGGTCGAGCCCACCCGGCCCCCCGGCCGGACCGGCCCCGTCGACTGGCCCGGAGCCGTCGCCGTCTTCGCCTGCGGCGGACTCCTGCTCTTCGCCCTCGTCCAGGGCGGAGTCGCCTGGCCCTGGCTGTCACCGCCCTCACTGGGACTGTTCGCCGCCGCCACCGCGCTGGGCGTGCTCGTCGTCCGGATCGAACGCCGGGCCGAGCAGCCCATCCTCCCCGGCTGGGTGTGGCGCCGGCGCACCATCGCCGCCGTCAACCTCGCCATGGCCGGGCTCGGCCTGCTGATGGTCGCCCCGATGCTGTTCATGCCCACGTACGCCCAGTCCGTCCTCGGCCTCGGCCCCACCGGCGCCGGCCTGGTCACCTCCGCGATGACCCTGAGCTGGCCGATCAGCGCCGCCGTCGCCCAGCACGTCTACCGGCGCATCGGCTTCCGCAACACCGCCGCCACCGGGGTCACCCTGGCCGCCCTCATCCTCGGCTCCTTCACCCTGCTCCCCTACCCCGCCCCCGTCTGGCAACCCGTACTGATCATGCTCCTGCTGGGCGCCGCCCTCGGCCTCTTCCAGCTCCCGCTGATCGTCGGGGTCCAGTCCACCGTGGGCTGGGAGGAACGCGGCACCACGACGGCCTCGGTCCTGTTCTGCCGCAACGTCGGCCAGAGCGTCGGAGCCGCCCTGCTGGGCGCCGTGGCCAACGCCACCCTCGCCGGCCGGCTCTCACAGGCCCCGCTGCCCGGCCTCCCCACGAACCTGGACGAAGTCTCCAGAGCCCTGACCCACCCCGGCCTCCTCTCCCAGGAAGCCGCCGCCTACCTCCGCCAGGCGGTGGCCGCCGCCGGGGACCACATCTTCCTCGGCGCGACCCTGGCGGCGGCCGCGTCGGCACTCGTCCTTCTCCTGGTGGCACCACGCCGCTTCCCGGTCCTGCCGGAGCAGCGGGAGGGCTGAGGGGGGCGGGCGACTTGTCATGCGCAGGCAGACTCGGCCACCCTCTCCTCAGACGCCGCACTCCCGGGGGGACCACATGACGTCCGCACTCCTGTCACTCGTCTTACTCGCCGCCCTCGCGGGCCCGATCGTCCAGCGCCTGCTCCGCCACCCCGGCTTCGTCACCGGCCGCGACGGCCGCCTCTCCACCTCGACCACCCTCGCCCTGGCCTGGACGGTGATCCTGGTCTGGCTCCTCCTGGCAACCCTCGGCTACGGACTCACCGCGGGCGGCGGCCCCGACTGGTTCCAGGGCCCCGACGGCCCCCTCTCCTCCCTGACGACCGTCTACCTCCCCCTCCTCGGAGGCCCGTACGCCGCCCTGATCGCGGCGAAGGCGGTGGTCGGCATGCGGGTGGAGCGGGGCTCCCTGGCCAAACCGGCACCCAAGGGCACGGAGCGACGCCCGGTGCACGACCTGATCTCGAACGACGGCGGGCGGACCGACCTCGTCGACCTGCAGTACGTCGCCCTGAGCGCGGTCACCATGCTGTACGTGGTGGCGTTCTTCCTCACGGACGTGGGCGGGGGGCTGCCGAAGCTCCCGGCGGAGATGTGGGCGCTGACCGGGGCCCCGGCCGGGGCGTACCTCCTGAACAAGCTGGCGGTACGGGGCACCCCCGTAATCACCCGCGTCTCCTCAACCGATGGCCTCCTCACGATCGAAGGCGGCGGCTTCGGCGAAGCCCCCCAAATCGAACTGGACGGCACCCCCCTCCCCACCACCCTCACCCCGACGGGGACCCTGACGACCCCCCTCCCCCCGGCATCCCCACCCACCTTCACGGTGGTGGTCACCACCCGAGGCCTACGCAGCGACCCGTCGCCGTACCCCCCCACGCCCTGACCGCTCCGCTGCACGGGCCGGGATTCCCCTACCCACCCTTCCACCGTTCCCCGGGCTTAGCCCGGACCCCAGTCCTCAAACGCCGGACGGGCTGGGAAGGGGTCCCGGGCTGCGCCCGGACCCCCTGGGGCTCCGCCCCAGACCCCGGTCCTCAAACGCCGGACGGCTGAAAAGACAAACCCCGCCCCCGGCCGGGGCCGGATGCGGGGGGGCGCAGGCGGCCGGGGCGGGGACGGGGGCGGGGTGGGGTGTTGGCCGGGACGTAAAGCGTGATTTGTGGCGC
>NZ_JANAVF010000026.1 GCF_024213195.1 Streptomyces sp. TBY4
CCCCCCCCCCCCCGCCCCCGGCACCGCCCCACCCGCAGCCAACCCCACCCGTGCAGCCGGACGCCAGCCAACACCCAGCCCCGCCGGCGTTTGAGGCGCAGGGGTCCGGGGGCAGCGCCCCCGGCAACGGCGCCGCACAGCCATCCACCCCGAACGGAGTTCCATGACCCCCACCCCCGAGGACGAAGTCCTCCACCGCTTCGAGAGCGGCGTCTCCTGGATCACCCTCAACCGCCCGGAGGCCATGAACGCCGTCACCTGGGACCAACGCGAACGCGTCATCGCGCTGCTCACCGAAGCCTCCGCCGACCCCGCCATCCGGGCCGTCGTCATCACCGCCACCGGCAAGGGTTTCTGCGCAGGCGCAGACCTCCGCGGCACCCCCGCCACCCCCAAGGAGCGCGTCGCCGGCGACGTAGCCCGCATGATCCGCCTCGGCGCCCAACGCCTGATCACAGCAGTGCTCGACTGCGAAAAGCCGGTCATCGCCGCAGTGAACGGCACCGCCGCCGGCATCGGCGCCCACCTCGCCCTCGCCTGCGACCTGGTCATCGCCGCCGAACCGGCCCGTTTCATCGAGGTGTTCGTCCGCCGCGGCCTGGTCCCCGACGGCGGAGGCGCCTACCTCCTCCCCCGCCTCCTCGGCCCGCAGAAGGCGAAGGAGCTGATGTTCTTCGGGGACGCCGTCCCCGCCGCCGAGGCCGAGCGGCTGGGCCTGGTGAACCGGGTCGTGCCCGCCGAGGCACTCGAGGACACCGCCCGGGAGTGGGCGGAGCGCCTCGCGCAGGGCCCCACCCGCGCCCTGGCCCTGACGAAGCAGCTGGTCAACGCCTCCCTGGACAGCGACCGGGCGACAGCACTCGCCGCCGAGGCCACCGCCCAGGAACTCAACATGACCACGGCCGACGCCAACGAAGGCGTCGCAAGCTTCGTGGAGCGCCGCACCCCGAAGTACCTGGGCCGCTAGGCGGTAGGCCTACATCCGCGGATCCGGCGCCAGCAGAGCAAACACCGCTCCCGTCGGATCCGCGGTCCAAGCCATCCGCCCGACCTCCGGAACATCCGCGGCGGGCATCAGGACCGACCCCCCGCCACCCCGCACCGCGGCCACGGTCGCATCCACATCAGCCACGTTGAAGTACGGCACCCAGCGCGGGACTTCCCCCGCCCCGTCGCCCAGCGGCGCGACCCCGCCGAAGGAGCCGTCCTCCTGGTCCCCGTCGGCGATGCTCAGCACCCGGTAGGTCATCCCGGGTGCCTCCATCTCCGCCGAGCGCCACCCGAAGAGCCCGCCGTAGAACTCGACGGCCGCGACGGGGTCGGGTACGTGCAGTTCCGCCCAGACCAGGGTGCTCACCTCGGAGGCCCGCCCCAGGCCGGCGGTCTTCCCCGGCTGCCAGCACGCGAACTCCGCACCCTGCGGGTCGGTGAACTGCGCCAGCCAGCCCTCCCCCATGACGTCGCCGGGCTCCATGCGCACCACTCCGCCGCCCGCCCTGACGGCGGCCGCCGTCTCCTGGATGTCGGGGGTGTTGAAGTGCAGCATCCACGCCGGGGTGGCGCCCTCCTCGGTGAGCGGCCCGAGGGCGCCGACGGTCTTGCCGTCCACCTGGAAGAAGCCGTAGCCGCCGGCCTCCGGGCCGAGGGAGACGTACTCCCAGCCGAAGACACCGGTGTAGAACGAGATGGCCCCGTCGGTGTCGGGGCTCCCGAGGTCGAGCCAGTTGGGCGATCCCTTGCGGAACTCGGTGCCGAGCATGAGCTTCCTCCTGTGTGCAGCGCCACTGCGGGGCGGGGCGGGGCGGCGCCGGCCCCGCCCCCCGGTCCCCCGCCACGATGCCGAGCCCGTAAGGAGCCCGCGCCCCAGGGAGCCCCCCACGGCAGCGGAATCACCCGAACGGCGGCCCACCCCCAGCCCGCGCGACCGGCAGGAGCTCCCGCGGCACCTACCCCTCCCGCTTCCGCAGCACCCGCACGTCCCCACCATCCGGGTCACCGATCAGCACGAACAGCTCCGGCTCCTCCGCCGTACCCGCCACCGCCCACACCAGCGAAGCGTCCCCGCACTCCGGAACGGCCAGGACCACGCCCGCCCGGTGGAGTTCGTCCGCCTCCCGGGACTCCCATGTGCCGCGCCCCGAGCACCGGTCGACCACCTCGAAGCCGTCGTGCACCGGCAGCTTCTCCGCCATCACCGTCCCCCGCGCGTCCAGCTCCAGGCGGACGCCGTCGCCGGTCCACTCCCCGACGTACTCGGCGTGCGCCAGGACCGGCGGCCGGTACGGCCCCGCCGACTGCGACGACCAGGCGATGCCGGCGGCGAAGGCCGCCACGACGGCGACCGCGGCGGTCCCGCGCGCCCGGCGCCGCACGGAGGCCTTGTTCCGCTGCCGCATCCGCGCGTGGACGGCCACCGCCACCGGGAGCACCCCGGCGGCCGTGAGCCAGCCCCAGGTGGCGGCGTACGGGGCCGGGGTCAGCAGGGCCACCGGCGCGGCGTACAGGGCGCCGAGCGCGGCGAGCGCCGGCAGGGACCAGACGGGGGCCGGGATCCGGGTGCGGACGCCGGCCGCGTGCGAGAGCTCCATCACGGGGACGGTGACGAGCGTGCTGTGCACCCAGCCCGCCGCGAAGGCCAGCAGGGGCAGGACGAGGCACGTGAAGGCCAGCCCGAAGAGCAGGCCGATGCCGCCGCCGAAGCCCCGGCCGTAGGGGTCGTCCACCGCTTCCGCGAAGGAGGTGGTCTGCCAGAACACCGCCGCGACCGCGAACTGCCCCGCGGCGACGGTCTCCGCACCGGGCGCGATCGCGCTCCAGTCCTGACGCCCCGGCCGCGCCACATCCGCACCGTTGCCCACACCAGTCGCCACGCCGACCCCCCAGCCGCTAATTGAACACGTTCAATCCACGGGTGGACCCTACACCCCCCTTCCCATCTGACGCACCGTCAGCTTCAATCGGGAAGGTGATGGGACACGCAGGGATGGCGGCCACCGTCGTCCGATACCTCAGATCAGTCGGCTCCCTCCCCTCCGCCGCCGCGGAGCCCGGGGCCGAACCCGTCGAAGCACTGCCCCGCCCCGAGCTGCGGGCCGTCGGCGAGGACGAGCGCGCGCCCGTCAGCCCCGCCGAGTTCCGGGCCGTCCTCGGGAACTTCGCCAGCGGGGTCACGATCATCACCTCGCCGCCCGGCGAGGACGAGGACGGACCGGCCGGCTTCGCCTGCCAGTCCTTCGCCTCGCTCTCCCTCGACCCGCCGCTGGTCACCTTCATGGTGGCCCGTACGTCGACCACCTGGCCCCGCATCGCGCGCACCGGGGTGTTCTGCGTGAACATCCTCGGCGCGGAACAGGGCGAGCTGTGCCGGGCCTTCGCCGTCAGCGGCGCCGACAAGTTCGCCGGCGTCGCCCACACCCCGGCCCCCGCCACCGGCTCGCCGCAGCTCGACGCGGTGCCCGCCTGGATCGACTGCCGCATCCACGCCGTGCACACCGGCGGCGACCACCTCATCGTCGTGGGCCGGGTCGAGGCCATGGGCGCGTCCGGCGAGGGCGATCCACTCCTCTTTCACAAGGGCCGCTTCGGCCGCTTCACCGGCTGACGGAACCGGCTGACGCAGCCCCCGGGCCGCACCCGCCACGCCCCCGCTATCCTGCGGATCTCGAACGGGCGGGGGCCATGGGGAACACGTACGAGCCGGGTCGCAGCAGGTGGACCGGCATCACCGGCTGGCTGATGGTGGCCAGTGCGATCGGCGCGGTCCTCTGCGCCCTGACACCGGTGTCCGCGTACCCGCCGCTGACGGCCGAGCTGGTCCTCGCCGGCGCCTCCGCCGTCTTCGCCGCCTGCTGGGTCGTGGCCTCGTACCGCGCCCGGACCGGACCGCTGGACAAGCCGTCGCCGCCGACCGGCAGCCGCACCGGGGACCACGTCCTGTCCTGGATCTTCGCCCTGGGCATGCCGCTCGCGGTGGCGGGCGCCCTCATGGTGCTGTGCACCGGCTCCAGCGAGGACGGCAAGAGGATCGAACGCCTGGAGCGGGCCGGCTACGACAACCGCACGGTGGAGATCGCCCGGTTGGCCGGCGACCCCGTGCGTACACCCCCCTCCGAGGACAGCGACGGCTGGTACGACACCGACCTCGTCCTCCGCGTCCCCTTCGACAGCGGGGACCGGGAGGTCCTCCTGAAGGGGTACGAGACCACCCGATCCCCCGAGCCCGGGATGCGGGTGGAGGCCTATTTCGCCCCGGCCCACCCCGAGGAGGGCGTGGCCGAGTACACCGACATGGGCCGGGCCCGGGTCGTCATCATCCTCTTCGCCCTGTGCTTCGCCGTGCCGCTCTTCGGCGGCGCCGCCGCCATCGCCAAGTCGCACATGGACCCGTCGGACATGGAGTACCTGCGCCGCTTCCGCCCCGGCGTCCACCTGCCGGCCCTCGCGATCCTGCTGTTCGGGCTCGTCCTGCTCCTGCCGGCCGCCCTCGAGTTCGAGGTCTACGGCTACAACCGGCTGCCCGCCTTCCTCGCGAGCCTGACCCCGGTGCTCGCCCTGACCTGGGTCGTCAAGCGCAGCTGAAGCACGCGCGCCCCACCGCTATCCTGCGGATCTCGAACAGGCGGGGGGCCATGGGAAACACGTACGAGCCGGGTCGCAGCAAGTGGACCGGCATCACCGGCTGGCTGATGGTGGGCAGTGCGAGCGCCGCGATCGGCTGCGCGCTGACCCCGGTGTCCCCGTACCCGCCGCTGACCGCCGAGCTCGTCTTCGCCGGCGCCTCCGCCGTCTTCGCCGCCTGCTGGGTCGTGGCCTCGTACCGCGCCCGGACCGGCCCGCTGGACAAGCCGCCGCCACCGGCCGGCTACCGCGCCGGGGACGAGCGGCTGGCCTACCTCTTCGCCATCGGCGTGCCCTTCGCCGTGGCCGCCGCCCTCGTGGTGCTGTGCACCGGCTCCAGCGCGAACGGCAAGGAGATCGAGCGGCTCGATCGCGTCGGGTACGCCGAGCGCAAGGTCGAGATCGTCCGGCTGGCCGGCGAGCCGGCGTTCACGCCGCCCAGGGAGGACGTCCACGGCTGGTACAACACCGACCTCGTCGTCCGCGCCGCCTTCGACAGCGGCCCCCGGGAGGCCCTCCTCAAGGGGTTCGAAACCTCTCGGTCCCCCGAGCCGGGCATGCGGGTCACCGCCCATTTCGCGCCCGCCCACCCCGAGGAGGGCGTGGCCGAACGCCCCTTCATGACCCGAGCCTGGCTCGGGGACCCCATCGCCGCCTTCTTCGGCCTGCTGATCTTCGGCGGCGCCGCCGCCATCACCAAGTCGTTCATGGACCCGTCGGACATGGAGAACCTGCGCCGCTTCCGCCCCGGCACCCACCTCCCGGCCCTCGCGATCCTGCTGTGCGGCCTCGTCCTGCTGCTGCCGGTTTCCCTCGAGTTCCCGGTGGCCGGGTTCCACCGGCTGTCCGCCCTCCTCGCGAGCCTGACGCCGGTGCTGGCCCTCACCTGGGTGGTCCGGCGGAGGTACTGAAACACGCCGCGGCCGGCCCTGCTCCGGAGAGCGGGGCCGGCCACGGTCCAGTGGAACCGGCGGGTCAGAACGTGAGCACCCCCCGCGCCACCCGACCGTGGTGGGCGTCGTCCACGGCCTTGGCGAAGTCCTCGACCGGGTAGACCTCGGTGACCAGCTCGTCCAGCAGCAGCTTGCCCTGGCGGTAGAGCTCCGCGTAGAGCGCGATGTCCCGCTGCGGGCGCGAGGATCCGTACCGGCAGCCCATGATCGTCTTGTCCAGGTACATGGACGAGACCTGGAAGGCCGCCTCCTCCTTGAAGCCGGGCACGCCGAGCAGCACCGCCTGTCCGTGCCGGTCCAGCAGGTCGATCGCCTGCCGGATCAGCTTGACGTTGCCCACGCACTCGAAGGCGTGGTCGGCGCCCGTGGGCAGGATCTCCTTCACGGCCGCCGAGGAGTCCGCCACCGCCGAGGCGTCGATGAAGTGCGTGGCGCCGAACTGCCGGGCCACCGCCTCCTTCGCCGGGTTCGCGTCGATCGCCACGATGGTCGTCGCGCCCGCGATCCGGGCGCCCTGGAGCACGTTGAGTCCGATGCCGCCGGTGCCGATGACGACCACGCTCTCGCCCCGGTCCACCTTGGCCCGGTTCAGTACGGCGCCCACGCCCGTCAGTACCCCGCACCCGATGAGGGCGGCCGAGGTCAGCGGGATGTCCTGGGGGATCTTCACGGCCTGGACGGCCTTGACGAGGGTCCGCTCCGCGAAGGCCGAGTTGGAGGCGAACTGGAAGATCGGCTTGCCGCCCCGCGAGAACGGCTGCCCCGGCATCCCGATCGCCTTGCGGCACATGGTCGGCCGGCCGCGGTCACAGTCGGCGCACGCCCCGCAGTTGGCGAGCGTGGACAGCGAGACGTGATCACCGGGCACCACGTGCGTGACCCCGGACCCGACCGCCTCCACCACGCCCGCGCCCTCGTGCCCGAGCACCACCGGCGGCGGGAACGGGATCGTCCCGTCGATCACCGACAGATCGCTGTGGCACAGCCCGGCCGCCGCTATCGCGACCAGCACCTCCCCCGGCCCCGGGTCCCGGATCTCCAGATCGTCGACCACCTGGGCCTGCTTGCCGTCGAATACGACGCCTCTCACCTGGACTCCTTAGGCAGGCCGAGCACGCGCTCGGCGATGATGTTGCGCTGGATCTCGTCCGAGCCGCCGTAGATGGTGTCGGCGCGGGTGAACAGGAACAGCCGCTGCTCCTCGTCGAGTCCGAGTTCGTACGGGGTCCCGGGCGACCAGTGCCCCGGCCCGGCCGTGGCCACCGCGCCCCGGACCTGCACCGCCAGCTCCCCGAGCCGCCGGTGCCAGCCGCCCCACAGCAGTTTGGCCACGCTGGGCGCACCGGGATCCCCGCCTGCGGCGCCCAGCGTCCGCAGCGCGTTCCACCGCATCGTGCGCAGCTCGGCCCACTGCCGTACGAGGCGTTCGCGCAGGACCGGGTCGCCCGAGCCGGCGGCCACGTACGCGCGGACCACCCGCTCCAGTTCGGCCGCGAAGCCGATCTGCTGGACCAGCGTGGAGACCCCGCGCTCCAGGGCGAGCAGTCCCATGGCCACGGTCCAGCCGTTGCCCTCCCCGCCCACCACCTCGGCGGCGACGGCCCCGTCGAAGAACACCTCGTTGAACTCGGAGGTCCCCGACATCTGCCGGATGGGCCGGACCTCGACCCGGCCCGGCTGATCCATGCGGACCAGGAGGAAGGACAGCCCGCGGTGGCGCCGGGATCCGGCTTCGGTGCGGGCCAGGACGAAGCACCAGTCGGCGTCCTGGGCGAGCGAGGTCCAGATCTTCTGCCCGGTGACGCGCAGCAGCCCGTCGGCAGGGTCCCGTTCGGCGGTCGTACGGATTCCCGCGAGGTCGGAGCCGGCGCCCGGTTCGGAGTACCCCTGGCACCACAGCTCCTCGCCGCGGGCGATGCCGGGGAGGAAGCGGGCGCGCTGCTCCGGGGAGCCGTAGGCGATCAGGGTCGGCGCGAGGAGGTTCTCGCCGATGTGGCCGACCCGGGCCGGGGCGCGCGCGGCCGCGTACTCCTCGGCCCACACCACCTGCCCGGTGAGGGAGAGCCGCCGGTTCCCGTAGGCGTCCCCGGGGCCCGTCTCCCAGCCCTGGCCGATCCACCCGCCCCGGCCCAGCTCGCGCTCCCACGCACGCCGGATCTCGACCCCCTCGTGCTCGCTGCCGGGCCCGCCGAGGCCGCGCGCCGCCTCGTACGGGCCGGTGAGGTGCTCGGCGAGCCACGCCCGCGCGCGGCCGCGCAGCTCCTCGTCCTCCTCGTCGAAGCCGAAGTCCATGGTCAGTGCCCCCTCGGGTGCTGTCCGGCCGCAGGGCCGCTCTTTCGGGTCTTGCCGATCCACCCTGAACGCCCTGCCAGGGCTCACGCGTTGGGGCGTTCCTTGGCGGCCGCCGCCTTGGCCATGGCCTCGAGCTGGGCCAGCATCGGCATCGGGTCGGTGCCGACCGTCCCGGGCAGGAAGTCGGCGATCTTCTCGGGGGTCCAGGAGCCCTCGGCGTAGCCGGCGCGCAGTTCGCGGGGCTGGGCCCAGACGGCGATCTTCGGGCCGGCGATCGTGTAGACCTGCCCGGTGATCTTCTCGCCGCCGACGGCCACGGCCTTGTCGGAGAGCAGGTAGGTCACGAGCGCGGCCACGTCCTCGGGCTCGCCGATCTCCTTGAGCTCCATCGGCACGTTGGCCGACATCCGGGTGCGCGCCACGGGCGCCACCGCGTTGGCGGTGACCCCGTACTTGGCCAGCCCCAGGGCGGCGGAGCGGACGAGCGAGATGATCCCGCCCTTGGCCGCGCTGTAGTTGGCCTGGGCCACGGAGCCCTGGTGGTTGCCGCTGGTGAAGCCGATCAGCGTGCCGGTGCCCTGGCGGCGCATGACGGCGGAGGCCGCGCGGAAGACGGTGAAGGTGCCCTTGAGGTGGGTGGCGACCACCGGGTCCCACTCCTCCTCGGACATGTTGAACAGCATCCGCTCGCGCAGGATGCCGGCGACGCACACGACTCCGTCGATGCGTCCGTACTGGGCGAGCGCGGTGTCGACGATGCGCTGCCCGCCCGCCATGGTCGAGATGTCGTCGGCGACGGCGACGGCCTCCCCGCCGGCGGCGACGATCTCCTTCACCACCGCTTCGGCGATCTCGCTGGTGGGCTCGTTGCCCTCCATCCCCACGCCGTAGTCGTTGACGACGACCCTGGCGCCCTCGGCGGCCGCGGCGAGCGCCACGGCCCGTCCGATGCCCCGGCCGGCGCCTGTGACGGCGACGACTTTGCCTGCCAAGAAGTTCCCCACGTCCGGCCCCTTCCCGCGTTTTCTGACGGTCCGTTAGATTCTATGGGCAGTCAGATGCACGAGCACAAGCCCCAGTTGGCCACCACGATTCATTTCACTCCGAGGAGCTGATGAGATCGATGTCCATGCCCGCCGAGTTCCACGACATCGCCAAGCGCGTCAACAACTGGGGCCGGTGGGGCGCCGAGGACGAGATCGGCACCATCAACCTCATCACCGACGAGGTGGTCCGGGCGGCCGCCGCCGAGATCCGTACCGGCCGCCGCATCCCCCTGGCCCTCCCCCTCAAGGAGGACGGGGTGCAGTCCGGCATGATCCCCGGCCGCATCAACCCGCTGCACACGATGGTGCAGATCAACCAGGAGCTCTTCGGCCCGGGCACGGTGGCCTGCAGCGACGACGCGGTGACCTTCGGCCTCCAGGCCGGCACCCACTGGGACGCCCTCACCCACGTCTCGCACTCGGGGAAGATCTACAACGGCCGCCCGGCCGGCACCATCACGGCGCACGGCCGCGCCGAGTTCAGCGGCATCGACAAGGCCGGGCACATCGTCTCGCGAGGGGTCCTGCTGGACGTGGCCCGCGCCAAGGGTCTGGACCGGCTCCCCGGCGGCCACGCGGTCACCCCGGAGGACCTGGAGGAGGCGCAGGAGTTCGGCGGGGTCACCGTCCGCGCGGGGGACATCGTCCTGGTCCGCACCGGCCAGGTGCAGGTCTACCTGGCGGGCGACAAGCACGGCTACGGCTACCCGTCGCCCGGCCTGTCCGTCCGTACGCCCGAGTGGTTCCACGCCCGGGACGTGGCGGCCGTCGCGAACGACACCCTGACCTTCGAGATCTTCCCGCCCGAGATCGACAACCTCTGGCTGCCGGTGCACGCGCTGGACCTGGTCGAGATGGGCATGCACCAGGGCCAGAACTGGAACCTCGAAAAGTTGTCCACAGCCTGTGC
The DNA here is from genome assembly GCF_024213195.1 of Streptomyces sp. TBY4. Taxonomy (GTDB): domain Bacteria; phylum Actinomycetota; class Actinomycetes; order Streptomycetales; family Streptomycetaceae; genus Streptomyces. The sequence continues at coordinate 9,819 of NZ_JANAVF010000026.1, forward strand.
GGAAGAATCCCGCTACTCCTTCCTCCTCTCGGCCATGCCGGAACCCTTCGTCGGCGCAGTCGGCACCCCGGTGGCCCCGATCGCCATCCTCTGACCCGCCCGCCAACCCTCAGCGGCAGGGTTCCGGCTCGGCCGCCAGGGGGCGGAAGGTGATCGGGGGGGCCGAGCCCGGGTGGACGAAGCGGGCCTCGGTCGGGGAGACGAGGAGCATCGTGCCCTTCGTGTACGGGTCCTCCCAGACGGCCGGGTCCAGGGCGTCCTCGCGGACCTCCGGGTCGGCGCGCCACCAGCGGCCGTCGAAGTGCGTGGAGCGGATCCCGCAGTGCACGTACAGCTCGTGCGGGTACGGGACCCCGAGCGCGGGGCCGGCCGGATCGGGCGGCGGCGGGGCCGGTGCGGTCGTCCGGCCCGTGGAGGCGGCGGGCGGGCCCGGCAGGCGGGGCCCGTCGGCCGGGAGCCGGGGCGCGGCGAGGAAGGCCGCCACCGCGGCGGCCGCCAGCAGGCCCGCTCCCGTCGCCCGCCTGCGCCGGCGGGCGCGGGCGGCGGCCCGGACGACGGCGTGCGGTGCGGGCGCCGGGACCGGGACCGCCGGCCCGTCCGCCAGCGCGCGCAAGGCGTGGCGCAGCTCTTCTTCGGGGAACCCGTTCATCGAACCTCCGCATCGGTCGTACCGCCGCCGGGCCAGAGGTCGGGGCAGGCCCGCAAGCGGGTCAGCGCCCTCGCCGCCAGACTGGTCACCGTGCCGTTCGGGCAGCCCAGGAGCTCCGCCGTCTGCTCGACGGTCAGGTCCTGGTAGTACCGCAGCACCAGGACGGCCCGCTGCCGGCGGGGCAGGCCGAGCAGGGCGCGTTCGAGCAGGTCCGTGGCGGCGACCGCCTCCGCGGTGGGCGGGGCGGAGCCGCCGGCGGAATCGGGCAGGGCCGCGTGGGGGAGCTCGTGGTGCCAGCGCCTGCGGCGCCAGGTGCAGTACGTGGTGACCATGACCTTGTGCGCGTAGCCGATCGGCGCGTCGTAGCGGCCGGCGCGGTCCCAGCGGTCGTAGACCTTGGCCAGCGTCACCTGGACCAAGTCCTGCCCCAGGTGCCAGTCGCCCGTCAGCAGCCGTGCGGTGCGCAGCAGCGGGAGTCCCGCCGCCTCGACGAACTCGGCAAAGGTTTCTTCGGATGGCTCCACCCGGCCACACCCCCTCACCCTCCAAGACGACCCGGCGGGGCCATCGCATTGCAGGGCGGAGGTAGCGAACTTCTGCGGGTGGCGGCGGCGCGTATGCACGCCCCGAGCGCGGCACGGCGGCCGCCACCCCACGACCCGCACTCGTCAAGGCAGGACTGACCCTTGGCGTCCCCTCGCGACGAATCGTTCAAGACAAGAGTGATCACCAGTTGACGAACCGTCAACACCTCGTTAGAGGTACACGCGCGGTTCCCGGATCGGGTCGTGGATTTCCGGTCCGCCCGGGGCAGCGGACGGGGCGGGCGCGGCGGTCTCCGCGAACGCGTCCGCGGCCTTCTCCTCGCGGTCGATCTCGCACCAGATCCGCTTCCCGGCGCCCTCGCGCTGCCAGCCCCAGCGGTCCGCCAGCCCGTCCACCAGTTCCAGCCCGCGGCCGCCCGTGTCGTCCCCGGCCGCCTGCCGCGGGGACGGCGCCCGGTCGCTCGCGTCCGCGACCTCCACCCGCACCCCCGGCTCCCCGAAGAGCATGCGCAGTACGGCCGGACAGCCGGTGTGCACGACGGCGTTGGTGACCAGCTCGGAGATGAGCAGGATCAGGGTCTCGGCGAGCGGTTCGTCATCCCCTATGCCGCAGCCCGCGAGCCGGGAGCGGGCCCATCGGCGGGCCCGGCCGACCTCGGCGGGGTCCGCTCCTACCTCCAGCTGCACCTGAAGCACCTGCACCGCTCACACCATCCGAACCGGCGGACACTTCGCCTCGCGAGGGGACGACGGGGTCACAGCGCGTGACCCCCTTGCGGAGCAGCATGGTTGACATACAGTCACGACAACAAGCGCTTTGGGCATATTCCAGCGTGAAGGAGTGGGCGTGGTGCATACTGTGCGGCGCTCGCGCCGCTCAACCGCTCGCATTCCCGGGAGCGTACCGGAGCGGCCCCCTGCCCCCGGGCCGCAATGAGTCGGGCGAAGGACACAAACCGATATCAACTCTCTGTAATCGGACATGCGTCCCGCGCCGTCCCTCCCGTGCCCGGCTGTCACTGTGCGCGAGCTACTCCGCCGCCGCCAGCAGCTCCGCCGCCAGCGCCTCCTCCGCCTGCGCCGCCGTCCGCCACTGCTCCGCCCGCACCCAGGCCCGCTTCAGGTGCAGGTGCACATCCGCCTCCCAGGTGAAGCCCATCCCGCCGTGCACCTGCAGGCAGTCCCGGGCGTTGCGCACGGCCGCCTCGTCGGCGAGCAGCTTGGCTCCGGCCACCTCCGCCGGATCGGCCGTCACGGCGGCCGCGTAGACCGCCGTACGGGCCACCTCCGCGCGCACCAGCATCTGCGCACACAGGTGCTTGACCGCCTGGAACCCCCCGATCGGCTGCCCGAACTGCTCGCGCTCCTTGGCGTAGCGCACGGCCAGTTCCACCGTGCGCAGCGCGCTGCCGAGCTGCAGGGCCGCCGTCAGCAGCGCCCCGGCGTCCCGGTACGGACCGGCCGCCACCGGAGGCCCCGGTACGGAGACCCGTGCCAGCGGGGTCAGCGGGTCCGCGGAGCGCACCGGCTCCCCCGCATGGACCTCGACCGGCTCCCCGTCCGCGCCGAGCACCGCGTCGGCCTCGCCGAGGTGGGACACGAGCGGGCCCTCCAGGTCGAAGGCCGTCACCACCGACTCGCCCTCCGCGGCGCCCGCGACCAGCCCGGCGGCCAGGTGGGTGGCGACCAGCGGGCCGGGCAGCAGCGCCCGCCCGGCCTCCTCGAAGACGAGGACGGCCTCCGGCAGCCCGAGCCCGACCCCGCCCTCGTCCTCCGGGAGCCGCAGCGCGAAGAACCCGGCCTCGCCGAGCTCCCGCCACAGCGCCCGGTCCACCGACCGGCCCGTGGCGGCCGCCGCGTCGACCGAGGCCCGCAGCTCCTCGCGTCCGTACCGGCCCGCCAGGAGGTCCCGTACGCCTGCCCGCAGGTCCCGCTGGTCCTGCGTCGGCTGGAAGTCCACGGAACGCTCACCTGCCCTTCGGAAGGCCGAGGATGCGCTCGGCCACGATGTTCTGCTGGATCTGCGAGGTGCCCGCCGCGATCGTGTAAGACAGCGAGGAGAGCCGGTCCAGGGTCCATTCCTGGTCCAGGGAGAGCGCCTCCGCACCCAGCACCTCGGCGGCGACCTCGTACATCTCCTGGCGCGCGTGCGAGTACGCCAGCTTGAAGACGCTGCCGCCGATGCCCGGGACCCCGCCCGAGCGCTCGGACTCGCTGACGTTCCACTGGGTGAGCCGCCACAGGGCGCCGAACTCCCCGTACAGCCGGCCCAGCCGGCGCCGCAGCACCGGGTCGTCCCAGCGGCCGTTGGCCTTCGCGGTGCGCGCCAGCTCCCCCAGGGTGCGGCGGCAGGCGACGACCTCGCCGACGAAGGCGGTGCCGCGCTCGAAGGACAGGGTCACCATCGTGACCCGCCAGCCGTCGTTCTCGGCGCCGACCCGGTCGGCGACCGGGACCCGTACCTCGTCGAGGAACATCTCCGCGAACTCGGTGGACCCGGCGAGGGTGCGCAGCGGCCGGATCGTCACCCCGGGCGCGTCCATCGGCATGGCCAGCCAGGAGATCCCGCGGTGCTTGGGGGCATCCGGATCGGTGCGGACCAGCAGCTCGCACCAGTCGGCGACCTCCGCGTGCGAGGTCCATATCTTCGAGCCGGTGATCACGTACTCGTCGCCGTCGCGGACGGCGCGGGTGCGCAGCGAGGCCAGGTCGGAGCCGGCGTCCGGCTCGCTGAAGCCCTGGCACCACACCTCGTCCCCGCGCAGGACGGGCGGCAGCCAGCGCGCCCGCTGCTCCGCGGTGCCCTCGGCGGCGATGGTGGGCCCGGCGTGCAGCAGCCCGACGAAGTTCGCGCCGACGTACGGGGCTCCGGCGCGCTCGGTCTCCTCCAGGTAGATCAGGTGCTGCGTGGGGGTGGCGCCGCGGCCGCCCGCGTCCACCGGCCAGTGGAGTCCCGCGTACCCGGCGTCGTACAGCCTGCGCTGCCAGCCGGCGTCGTAGGCGCGGCGGCCCGGCCAGTCGTCGGGCGAGGGCTTGGGGGGCAGGTCGGGGAGCACGTGGGCGAGCCAGGCCCGCAGCCGGGCCCTGAACTCGCGCTCCTCCTCGGTGTAGGTGAGGTCCACTGCGCCTACCGTCCCGTCCGCCGGTCCTTGTCGAAGTCGAGTCCGAGCATACGGATGGCGTTTCCGCGCATGAGCTTGTAGACGGTCTCCTCGTCGAGGCCCTTAACGTGGTCGAGGGCGACCTCCTTGGTGTGCGGGAAGGTCGAGTCCACGTGCGGGTAGTCGGTCTCGAAGGTGGCGTTGTCGCGGCCGACGACGTCCAGCGAGGCGATGCCGTGCTTGTCGCGGAAGAAGCAGCAGAACATCTGCCGGTAGTAGTACGTGGACGGCGGCTCGGGGATCAGGTCCTTGACCCCGCCCCAGGCGCGGTGCTCCTGCCACACGTCGTCGGCGCGCTCCAGGGCGTACGGGATCCAGCCCATCTGGCCTTCGCTGTACGCCAGTTTCAGCGTCGGGAACTTGACGAGCACCCCGCTGAACAGGAAGTCCATCATCGAGGCCATGGCGTTGTTGAAGCTGAGCGCGGCCTGCACGGCGGGCGGGGCGTCGGGGGAGGCGGCGGGCATCTGGGAGCTGGACCCGATGTGCATGTTGACGACGGTGCCGGTCTCCTGGCAGACGGCGAAGAAGGGGTCCCAGTAGCCGGAGTGGATGGACGGCAGGCCGAGGTAGGTCGGGATCTCGGAGAAGGTCACCGCCCGCACCCCGCGCGCGGCGTTGCGGCGGATCTCGGCGACGGCGAGGTCGATGTCCCACAGCGGGATGATGCAGAGCGGGATGAGCCGGCCGCCGCTGTCCCCGCACCACTCCTCGACCATCCAGTCGTTGTAGGCGCGCACGCAGGCCAGGGCCACCTCCTTGTCCTTGGCCTCGGCGAAGGTCTGCCCGCAGAAGCGCGGGAAGGTCGGGAAGCACAGGGAGGCCTCGACGTGGTTGAGGTCCATGTCGAGGAGGCGCGCCTTGGGGTCCCAGCAGCCGCGCCGCATCTCCTCGCGGGTGATGCCCTCCAGGGTCATCTCGTCCCGGTCGAAGCCGACGGCGGCGATGTTGCGCTTGTACGGGAACTTCAGGTCCTCGTAGATCCACCAGTCGGTGGGCGGGCCGTCGGGGTCCATGGTGATCACGTACTTGCCGCCGGTGTAGGCGAGCTCGCCGATGCCGGCGGTGAGCGCCTTGGGTCCGCGGTCGCGGTACTTGGCCGGCAGCCACACGTCGAAGAGGTGGGCCGGTTCGATGACGTGGTCGTCGACGCTGATGATCCGAGGCAGTTCCATGGTGTCCCCTCGCTGAATCCGATGCGACGCTGACGCGAATCTGATGGAGCGTCAGAAATCTGGAACCAAGCTAGCTCCCCACCCCTGGACCGACAAGCGTCCGCGCTCTACGCTCTGCGCTTGATCTGACTAGCCGTCAGGTCGCCGCGCAGACCGAGGGAAGGGCGGGCCCGAGATGACGGACACCAGCACCGCAGTCGAACTCAGCCGGTCCCGCACGCTCTGGGACCTGATCACCCGCCGGGCCGCCATGACCCCCGACGCCCCCGTCCTCATCGAGGCCGCCGAGGACCCCGCACAGGACCGCCGGCTGACCTTCGCCGAGCTGCAGGGCCGCTCGGAGCGGGTCGCGGCCGGCCTGTACGGCATGGGCGTGCGCCCCGGCACGGTGGTCGCCTGGCAGCTCCCCACCCGCATCGAGACCGTGCTGCTCTCGGTCGCCCTCGCCCGCCTCGGCGCCGTCCAGACCCCCGTCATCCCCTTCTACCGGGACCGCGAGGTCGGCTTCGCGCTGCGCGAGTCGAAGGCGGAGTTCTTCGCCGTCCCCGGCACCTGGCGCGGCTTCGACCACACGGCGATGGCGCACCGCCTCGGCGCCCGCGGCATCTTCGAGGCCTACGACTCCCTCCCCGACGGCGACCCCGCGGTGCTCCCCCCGCCCCCCGGGGAGGGCGTCTCGGTCCGGTGGATCTACTGGACCTCGGGCACCACCTCGGACCCCAAGGGCGTCCTGCACACGGACCGCTCCCTGATCGCCGGCGGCTCGTGCCTGGCCCACGCCCTGCACCTGTCACCGGACGACGTCGGCTCGATGGCCTTCCCGTTCGCCCACATCGCCGGCCCCGACTACACGGTGATGCTCCTGCTCTACGGGTTCCCGGCGGTCCTCTTCGAGAAGTTCGCGATGCCCGACGCCCTGGACGGCTACCGCCGCCACGGGGTCACCGTCGCCGGCGGCTCCACCGCCTTCTACTCGATGTTCCTCACCGAGCAGCGCAAGGCCCCCTCCACCCGGCTCATCCCCAGCCTCCGCCTCCTCGCGGGCGGCGGCGCCCCCAAGCCCCCGGAGATCTACCACGCGGTCGTCCGCGAGCTGGGCTGCCAGCTCACCCACGGCTACGGCATGACCGAGGTCCCCATGATCACGATGGGCGCCCCGGACGACACCGCGGAGAACCTCGCCACCACCGAGGGCCGGCCCCCGCAGGGCATGTCCATCCGCATCACCACCCCGGACGGGACGCCCCTCCCCCCGGACACCGACGGGGAGGTCCGCCTGCGCGGGGAGGCGGTCTGCCAGGGGTACCTGAACCAGGAGCAGAACGCCGGCGTCTTCGACCCCGACGGCTACCTCGTCACCGGCGACCTCGGCCACCTCACGAAGGACGGCTACCTGGTCCTCACGGGCCGCAGCAAGGACGTCATCATCCGCAAGGGCGAGAACATCTCGGCGAAGGAGATCGAGGACCTGCTCCACCTGCTCCCCGCCGTGGCCGACGTCGCCGTCATAGGCCTCCCCGACCCGGAACGCGGCGAACGCGTCTGCGCGGTCGTCGAACAGCCCCCGGGCGCGGCCCCGCTGACCCTGGCCGAGGTGACCGCACACCTGCGCACGGAGGGCCTCTCCACCCACAAGCTCCCGGAACAACTGGAACTGGTCGAGGCCCTGCCCCGCAACGACGCCCTGCGCAAGGTCCTCAAGTACAAGCTCCGCGAACGCTTCGCATAGGAGCCGGCGCGGTACGGCCGGGCACGGCCGCAGTACGGCGCGGCACGCACCGGCCACCATCAGGGCGCACGCGGGGCCGCGGGGTCAGTGCCCCGCCACCCCGCTCCCGCCCGGCCAGGGCCTACGCGTCCGGGGCCGCCACTCCGCAGTACCCGGCGAAGGCCGCCAGGATCTCGTCCTCCGTGATGCGGCCGTCGCCGTCCGCGTCCAGGGCCGCCGCGAGCGGGCCCGCCAGTTCCTCCGGGGTGCCCAGCACGCGCAGGACGCGGGCCGTGGCCTCCGGGGTCGCACCGCCGCCGGCGGCCCCATCGGCGTCCGCCGCCGCGATCACCGCGCGCAGGAACGGCCGCGCGATCTCCGCGAACCGGTGCGGGTTGTCCCGCAGCCGCTTCGCCGCGCCCGTGACGAACTCCTCGCGGGACACCCGCTGGTCCCCGTCCACGTCCGCGATGCCGGCCATGCCCTGCCAGAAGGCCTCCGCGCCCGCGAAGACGGCCTGGCCCCTGTCGGAGCGGGCAGCCACGGCGAATTCGGCCAGGACCGCCCTGGCCGCCGTACTGAAGTCCTCCCGGTCGATGTACCCGGACCCGTCCTGGTCAAAGGTGGCGAAGCGGGCGGCGATCTTGCGCTCGTATTCTGCGCTGTCCATATTCGGCGTTCCGCCTTCACGTATGCGGTGGGGTGCAGTTCAAGACAGGACAGGAGCGTAAGGCCTACGTGGCCTGCGCGTTAAGCGAAGCGGGCAAGGAGGTGGCCGCATCGAACCAGCGCACGAGGAGCGCGGCGGGGCGCGTACGCCTGTGCCCATGCAGCCGCCGCTACATCGGCGTTCACACCGCGCGACGCACCTATCACGGAGGGCGCACTTCCGGGACGAGGTTCTGGCAAAACGGGCGCACACCGCTGCATGCCCACTACATTCGAGTGGTCGACACACGGCTGCGAAACCGGGAGACCGGCTGGGGGCACGATGCCGAAGGACGCACCACCGCGCTGGGACCGCCGCATGCAGCAACGCCTGGCCCGCGGTGAGGCCGCCGCGCTCGGCGAGCTGTACGACCGGTTCGCCTCGCTCGTGCACAGCCTCGCCCACCGGGTCCTCGGCGACGAGAAGGCCGCCGACCGGGTCACCCGCGAGGTCTTCGGCTACATCTGGGAGAACCCGGACGCCTACGACCCCAAGCAGGGCTCCATGCGCTCCTGGGTCGCCCGCATCACCCAGGGACAGGCCGTGGCCCGCCTGCGCCAGGCCGAACTGGGCAACGGCTCCCGCGAGGAACTGGAACAGAAGGTGCGCAGGGCCAACGCGGCGGCCCGCGCCGACTTCATCGTCACCTCCATGCCCGCACCCCTGCGGGCCGCGCTCGAACTCGCCTACTTCAAGCGCCGCGACTACCGCCAGGCCGCCGCCGACCTGCAGATCAGCGAGGACGAGGCCCGGCGCCGGCTGCGCCTGGGCCTGCAACTCCTGTCCACGGCCAACGCCGTCCCGCGCGAGGACACGGTCCGGCCGGGATACGGCTCCTCCGAATACGGCCCCTCCGGATACGGTCCCTCCAATTATGGAAATGCCCGATGACGATGCCGCCGAGCCCCTTCGGTGAAGACGAAAGCGAAGGGGAAGAGTACGAACCCCTCCCGAAGCCCGGCGGCCCCGCACGCATACCGGGCCCGCGCGGGGCGGCCGACGACCTCGATGCCGAGGACCTGACCGACCTGACCGAGTTGGACGGCCTGACCGACCTGGCCGACCTCGACGACTCCGAGTACACCTCGTACCCGGTGGTCACCGGGTACGTCGCACCGCTGCCCGCCGAGCCCGAGCCCGCTCCCGTCCCCGCCGCGCCGCCGCCCAGCCACGCCGTACTGAAGTCCCTGCTCGGCGCCTGGGCCCTGGCGGCCTGCTCCGCGGACGAGACCCAGGCCGTCGAGGACCACCTCACCGAGTGCGCGCCCTGCGCCGAGGAGGCGCTGCGGCTGCGCGACGCCGTGGGGCTGCTGCGCCCGGAGGAGAGCCTCGACCTCAAGCCGCTGCTGCGCTCGCGCGTACTGGAGGACTGCCTCGGCAAGCGCCCGGCCCGCATCCCGATCCCGTTGTGGGCGAGCCCGTACGACACGGAGACGGCCCGGCTCGACGCCCTGCTGCGGGACTTCGGGGACTCGGAGTGGCACACCCCGGTCCGGCTGAAGTGGTTCGAGGAGGAACGCCGCCAGACCCGCCGGACCACGGTGGCCGGGGTCATCGGCCACCTCCTGGCGGTGGACGGCCTCGTGGCGGCCGCGCTGGGCCTGGACGACCCCCTGGGCCGCGAGGCGTCCCCGGGAACCCCGGCCGAGCGGACGGAGCGGTTCTGGGAGGACTCCCCGTACCCGACCACCCGCCGGGTCCGCGAACCGTGGCGGGAGCAGGGCCACACCCTGGTCCGTACGGTGTCCTTCGCCGGCCGCGGCGTGGCCGAACTGGACGTGGACTACGGCGCCTTCGCCCTGCCCCTCGGGGACGCCTTCCTGGAGCGGGCCTTCGAGTGCTGGGTGCACGCCGTGGACATCGCGGAGGCGGTGGACTATCCGTACGAGCCGCCGTCCGCGCCCCACCTGAACCGGATGATCGACCTGGCGGCCCGGCTCCTGCCGGCGGCCCTGGCCGGGCGCCGGCGCGCGGGGCTGGCGGCGCCGCCGCGCGGGCTGGTCGCGGCGGGGGCGCCGGGCCGGACCCTGCACCTGGAGATCGAGGGTGCGGGTGGCGGCGGCTGGGACATCGCCCTGGACTCCCCGGCGGCGAAGCCGTCGCCGGACCACACGGTGGCCCGGATCGCCCTGGACGGCGCCGAATTCTGCCAGCTCGCAGCCGGTCACATCTCCCCGGAGGAGGCCGCGGTCGGCCAGAACGGCGACCGGGAGGCCATCCGCGACGTCCTCTTCGCGGCGGCCTCGCTCAGCCGGATGTAGGCCCCGCCGGGTCTACGTGAAGACGACCGTCCGGGTCCCGTTGAGCAGGACCCGGTGCTCGCTGTGCCACTTCACGGCCCGCGCCAGCGCCTGGCACTCCACGTCCCGCCCGATCGCCACGAGCTGGTCCGGGGTGACCTCGTGGCCCACCCGCTCGACCTCCTGCTCGATGATCGGGCCCTCGTCGAGGTCCGCCGTCACGTAGTGCGCGGTCGCGCCGATCAGCTTCACGCCCCGGGCGTGGGCCTGGTGGTACGGCTTCGCGCCCTTGAAGCTCGGCAGGAACGAGTGGTGGATGTTGATGATCCGCCCGCTCAGCTCCTTGCACAGGGTGTCCGACAGCACCTGCATGTACCGCGCGAGGACCACGAGGTCCACGTCCTCGGCCCGCACCAGCTCCAGCAGCTGCGCCTCCGCCGCCGCCTTCGTGTCCTTCGTCACCGGGATGTGCACGAACGGGACCCCGTAGGAGCCGACCAGTTCCTCGAAGTCGGTGTGGTTCGAGACCACCGCCGCGATCTCCACCGGCAGCGCGCCGATCCGGTGGCGGAAGAGCAGGTCGTTGAGGCAGTGCCCGAACTTCGAGACCATCAGCACGATCCGCATGCGCTCGTCGGAGCGGTGGATCTGCCAGTCCATCCGGAAGGTGTCGCCGATCGCGGCGAAGCTCGCCCGCAGCTTCTCCACCGTCACCGGGGCGTCGGCCGCGAAGTGGACCCGCATGAAGAACAGGCCGGTGTCGCGGTCGCCGAACTGCTGGCTGTCCTCGATGTTGCACCCGGTCATGAACAGATAGCTGGACACGGCGTGCACGATGCCCTGCTTGTCCGGGCATGAGAGGGTCAGTACGTACTGCTGCGTGGCCTGGGGCTGCGGGTCGTCGCTCATGACCCCACAGCCTTCCACATCACACCGCGCGCGTGAGGATCCTCAGGACGTCCAGTGAGCGCGGACGCGCGTCCGGGTCGTCCCCGTCCGCGGTCGCCAGCCGTACGTGGGCCTCGCGCGCGGCCCGTACCGCCTCCGGCCAGGCGTGGTGCTCCAGGTAGCCGGAGACGGGGGCGTCGGGGCCTATCTGGTGCATGATCCGCAGCACCCGCAGCACGGCGAGGTCGACCAGGGCCGCCTCCTGCGAGTCGCGGAAGATCGTGCCGACGTACTTCTCCGCGGACCAGCTGTCGAGCCAGGTGTCCTCGACGAGCCGGTACACGGCGTCGGTGACGTCCCCGTACCCTTCGGCGCCGGCCAGCCAGGTGTCCTCCTGGAAGGCGGGGTCGGAAAGCATGTGCAGCGCCGAGCGCACGTTGCTGCGCCAGCGCCACCACGGCATGTCGTTGAGGGGCATGCCGCCCATGGTGGAGGAGCGGCCGCCGCGGCGGGAAGAGTTCTTCGAACCTTGGGCGAATGTCACGCTTTCGATCGTACGTTCCTGGTCAGCGTGATCTTGAGGCGCCCGGAGCCGGAGGCCGGACCCGGGCCGGTGCTCACTCAGCGTGTGCACGACACTCGTAATTCACCTCGACGTCACCCGATGTTGCGCACACCTCACACCTCAGTTACCCCTGACGCGGAATGGTGCATGCACATGACCACCCGGCGACGCGCATCAGCACTCTCCCGCACCCTTCTGGCCCGGACCACGGCCATGGCGATGGGCGCGTGTCTCGTCGCCGGCTGCGGGGCGCTCCCCGGAGGCTCGGGGGGCTCCGGGGGCGCCGACACCCTCACCGTCATGACCTTCGCCCCGGAGGACTCCAAGGCGACCAACATGCCCGGCATGCCGGGCATGGCCAAGGCGTACGAGCGCTGGGTCAACTCCAAGGGCGGCATCAACGGCCGCAAGCTGCGCGTCCTGACCTGCAACGAACGCAACACGGCCTCCGGCGCCGCCGACTGCGCCCGCAAGGCGGTCGCCGAGAAGGCCGTCGCCGTCGTCGGCTCCTACAGCCAGCACGGACGCGCCTTCCTGGCCCCGCTGGAGGCCGAGGGCATCCCCTTCATCGGCGGGTACGGGGTCTCCCCCGAGGAGTTCCAGTCCCCGCTCTCCTTCCCCGTCAACGGCGGCCAGCCCGCCCTGCTGGCCGGCGCCGGCCACCAGCTGGGGCGCAGCTGCGGCAAGGTGGCCCTGGTCCGCCCGGACACCCTCGCCGGCGACTCCCTGCCCATCCAGCTCAACGCCGGGCTCAAGGCCAACCAGATGGGCGAGGCCAGCGACATCCGGGCCGCCGAGGACTCCGCCGACCTCTCCGTCCAGGCCGGCGAGGCACTGGCCGCCTCCTCCCCCGGCACCTCCTCCAAGGGCGGCGCGAGCTCCGCGAAGGACGGGAAGGAGAAGGGCTGTGTGGCCGCCGTGCTCGGCGCCCGCACCGAGACCTTCTTCGACGCCTTCCGCCGCGCCGACTCCCAGAACCGCAAGCCGCAGATCTCCTCGGTGCTCGGCTCGGTCAGCCAGGCCCTGGTCGACCGCACCGGCGGCAAGGAGAGCCCCTTCGAGGGCGCGTACGTCACGAGCTGGTACCCGGTCGCCGCGGACCCGCTCTGGACGCAGATGCGCAACGTGATCTCCGACCACGCCTTCGGCGACAACGCCGTGGACCCCGACGACAGCGGCGCCCAGACCACCTGGATCGCGTACACCGTGCTCGGCGAGATGGTGAAGCGGTTCAAGGAGGACGAGGACCTCACCGGGCGCGCCCTCACCCGCAAGCTCAACCAGGCCGAACCCGTGAAGACCGGCGGCCTGACCCCCGATCTCAGCTGGCGCTACCAGGACATGCGCGCCGTCTCCGGCTTCCCCCGCATGGTCAACGGCCGGGTCACCTTCCAGGTCGTCCAGCAGGGACGCCTGGTGGCCCAGCAGGGCGGCGAGCAGTCCATGGACATGACCAAGACCCTGGAGCAGGCGCCCCGTTCGAGCTAGGGCCCGCCAACGGCCGTGGGCCGTCGGCGGGAAGGCCTAGAGCTGGGTCTTGTCGCGCTTGGTGAGCCCGTACTTGCCGGCGATGCCGTTCCACATCCCCGCGGCGGACTCCTTCGCCCGGGTGGCGTCGCCGCTCGCCTTGTTCCCGTCCGAGGCGTTGCCGGTCGACTTGGCCTTGCCGTCCTTGCACTTGTCCTCGTCGGACTTGATGTCGTCGGCCCACGCCGCGTAGCTGTTGTCGGCCTCGGCGGAGGACTTCCACGCCTTGGTCAGGGCCGCGGTCAGCTTCGCGTGGTTCGGGAGCTGGTCCACCTTGAGTTCCTGGAGCCGGGTCACCAGCTCCTCCCGCTGCCGGGCCGCGTCGCGCAGATCGCCGGCCGCCTGGTCCAGGTTGCTGCAGCCCTTGATGTCATCGACGGCCTTGATCACCGCGGCCCGGCTGTCGTTGCTGTCCGCGAGGAGCTTGTCGAGCTGGACCGCCTGCGGCTGCGCGGGGTCCAGCGGAGCCTCGCCCTTGTCCGCGGCGGAGCTGCCGGCGCTGGGGGTGGCCGCCACGGCGGCCGGGTCGTTGCTCTGCGCCTTGCCGTCGCTGAGCAGCGCGCCGACCCCGAGACCGACGACGGCCAGGCCGATGACGACGGCGGCGACGATCGCGGGCGAGACCTTGCGGGGGGCGGGGGCCTCCGGCTGGCCCTGGTAGTGCGCAGGCGCGTACTGCTGCTGGTGCTGCGGGTACGGCTGCTGCGCGTACTGCTGCTGCTGGTGCTGCTGGTGCTGCTGCGGGTGGGGGCGGTGCGGCGGCGGAGGCTGCCGGCGGAGCACCGGCTCCTGGATGGGGGGCAGCTGCTGCGTGTGCTGCATCTCCTGCTGCCCCTCCCCGCGGAACAGCCCGTCGAACCCGGCGGCGGGATCGGCCGGCGCGGCCGGCACCGGCGGGATGTACTGCGTGGCGGCCTCGTCGTACGAGGGGGCGGCCGGGACCGGCGGTATGTACTGGGTCGCGGCCTCGTCGTGCGCCGGGCCCGCGGGGATCGGCGCGATGTACTGCGTCGCGGCCTCCTCGTGCGCGGGGGCGGCCGGGACCGGCGGGATGTACTGGGTGGCGGCCTCCGGCAGCGGCGGGTAGCCGTAGCCGTGGGGGTCGCCGGGGCCCTCGTAGCCGGGGCCGACCACGTGCCCCTGCGGGTAGCCGTAGGAGGGGCCCCCGGGTGCGGGGTAGCCGTAGGAGGGCCGGCCGTGCGAGGCCTCGCCGTACGGAGCCTGACCGTAGGCGGGCTCGCCGTGCAGGTACTCCGGCTCGGCGCCGGGCTGCCCGTACGGCGCCGCGGGCGGCTGCGGGGGCACGTGCGGGCCCCACGGCTCGCCTCCCTGCGGGCTGCCGCCCTGTCCGCTCTCCGTCACCGGAACTCCCTCTCCGACCTGTCCGCGTCCACGGAACCGTCGGCTCACGCTACCGGTCCCCGAAGAGTTTGACAGGGTCGCCCCGGAGTCCGTACGGCCCCGGGGCCGTCCGGCACTCCGGCGCGTGCGGTCGGTCACACGTGGAGCACGGGAGCCGTCGCTCAGCCGACCGGCTCCAGGCGGGCGGTGAACTCCCGGGCGGCCGGCTCCTCCCGGTACGGGTCCAGGCGGGTCCGGAAGTCCTCCAGGTACACCGCCCCGCGGTGGGAGCGGAGCCCCGACAGGAGCTCCGCCGCCCGCGTCGCCGTCTGGCAGGCGGCTTCCACCTCGCGCTGCTGCACCCGGGCCGCCGCCAGCAGGAGCAGGCCGATGGCCCGGCGCCGCGCCTTGCCCGCCGGGAGGTCCCGCAGGACCTCCTCCGCGCGCTTGGCCGCCGCGTCGGCCTGGCCCAGGTCCCGGTGACAGTGCGCCAGTTCGTCCGCGAGGTAAGCCTGGTCGAAGTGCCGGATCCACTCCGGGTCGTCCCCCGACTCCGGCTCCGCCCGCTCCAGCGCCGTCAGTGCCCGCGAGGACAGCACCGCCGTGGACCGCGCGTCGCCGAGCAGCGCGTGCCCCCGCGCCTCCGCCGCGTAGAACATCGCCTCCACCCGGGGGGTGACCTGGCCGCGCGTGCCCTCCTGCGCCGCTCTGGCCAGCTGCGCGATCTCCCTCGGATTGCCCAACTCGGCGGCGAGGTGGCTCATCGAAGCCGCCAGCACGTACCCCCCGTACGCCCGGTCGCCGGCCGCCTGCGCGAGCCGCAGGGCCTGGATGTAGTAGCGCTGGGCCAGGCCCGGCTGGCCGGTGTCCACCGCCATGTAGCCCGCCAGCTCGGTGAGGCGGGCCACCGCCGCGAACAGCGCCCGGCCGACCGGCTCCCGGTACGAGCCGCCGATCAGGCCGGAGACCACCGAGTTGAGGTAGTGCACCACCACCGGGCGCACGTGCCCGCTGCCGAAGCGGTGGTCGAGCTCCTTCAGCGCCTGCGTGGTGGCCCGTACCGCCTCCACGTCCGACATCCCCACCCGTGAGCCGCCGCTGCGCGCGACCTGCGCGTCGGCCCCGGTGATGAGCCAGTCGCGGCTGGGCTCGACCAGCGCCGAGGAGGCCACGCTCGACCCCGACAGGAAGTCGCGCCGGCCCACGTCGCTCCGCCACAACTCGCTGACCTGCTCGATCGCGCCGATGACGGTCGGGGAGAATTGCAGGCCGACGCCCGAGGCGAGGTTCTTGCCGTTGGCCATGCCGATCTCGTCGATGGTGACGGTCCGGCCGAGTTTGCGGCCCAGCGCCTCGGCGATGATCCCGGGGGCCCGGCCGCGCGGCTGCTGGCCGCGCAGCCAGCGGGCCACGGAGGTCTTGTCGTAGCGGAGGTCGAGGCCGTGCTCGGCCCCGCACATGTTGACGCGCCGGGCGAGCCCGGCATTGGAGCACCCGGCTTCCTGGATGAGCGCCTGCAGCCGTTCGTTCGGCTGACGTGCGACGAGAGGCCTGGCTGCCATGAAAACCCCCAGGGGCCGCGGGTGATCGCTGGAATGATCACTTCCCGCCTGATGTGCGGGGAATCTTCCCCATTGCGTCCTGTCGCTACCCACCTCCGGCGCCCCGGCCTCCCACGCGCCCCCTGCGATGCACCGATGCGCCCCGCGTGCAGGATCGATGCTCCGGAGCCCGGCCGGTTTACGCCCGTAACCCCCGGTGACCGCAAGAGTTGTGTTGCACGTGGAAGAGACCATCGGAGTCACGGAGACCGCGCCCATCCCCCTGCAGCGCAGTGAGCCGCTGCTGGACCATGCCGTGCGGTACACGGAAGAACGGCACTGGGATGTCTTCGCCGGCACCTGGCTGGAGTCCTGCGAAGGGCGGGAACAGTGCTCGTGCGGCGCCGCGGAGTGCCCGGCACCCGGCGCGCACGCGGCGGGGAAGGACTGGGCCTCGCAGGCCTCGGGGAGCGCCGTGCAGGTCAGGCGACTCTGGGGGAAGAACCCGAAGGCCGCCATCCTGCTGCCCACCGGCCGGACCTTCGACGCCCTCGACGTCCCGGACGCGGCCGGATTCCTGGCGCTGGCCCGGCTCCAGCGCATGCAGCGCACCCTCGGACCGGTCCTCGCCAACCCGTCGGGCCGGATGCTGTTCCTCGTCCTGCCCGGCGCCGGGGCGAAGGTGCCCGACCTGCTGCGCAAGATCGGCTGGCAGCCGTCCCAACTCGACCTGGTCGCACGGGGCGAGGGCGAGTACGTGGCCGCGCCGCCGACCCGCATCGGCGGGCGCGGCAGCGTGCAGTGGGCGCAGCCCCCGACGGCCGCGAACCGGTGGCTGCCGGACGTGGAGGAGCTGATCGACGCCCTGGCCTACGCCTGCGGGCGCGAGGCGGCGGCGGAACGGGCCCGGCGCACACCGTGATCCGGGCCCGCCGGTCCAGCTCACCGGGCTCTGACCAGCGGAGATCTACGTGGGGAAACTCATGACATAAGTAACTGCTCAGCCTCTCCCCCTCCTCCTATGGTGAGAAAAGCAGGACACGGGGAACAGAACGAGAGGCAGGCGCATGCCGGACCAGGGCGTTGCGACGGGCGGGACGGACGGAACGGGCGGCGGTGCGCGACCCGCGCCGTCCGCCGCACCCGCCGTGCGGGTAGAGGGTTTGTGGAAGCGGTTCGGCGAGCAGGTGGCCGTGTCCGGGATCGATCTGGAGCTGCCCGCCGGGCAGTTCGTGGGACTGGTCGGGCCGAACGGCGCGGGCAAGACGACGACGCTGTCGATGGTGACCGGGCTGCTGCGCCCGGACATGGGCCGGGTGATCGTCGCCGGGCACGACGTGTGGGCGGACCCGGTGCAGGTGAAGTCCCGGATCGGCGTACTGCCGGAGGGGCTGCGGCTCTTCGAGCGGCTCTCCGGGCGGGAACTGCTCGGCTACATGGGCCGGCTGCGGGGGCTGCCGGGCAAGGAGACGGACAGCCGGGCCACCCAGCTGCTGGACATCCTCGACCTGGCCGGTTCGCAGCACAAGCTGATCGTCGACTACTCGACGGGCATGCGGAAGAAGATCGGCCTGGCGGCCGCGCTGCTCCACAACCCCGAAGTGCTCTTCCTGGACGAGCCGTTCGAGGGGGTGGACCCGGTGTCCGCGCAGACCATCCGCGGAGTGCTGGAACGTTACACCTCCTCCGGGGCCACGGTCGTCTTCTCCTCCCACGTCATGGAGCTCGTCGAGTCGCTGTGCGACTGGGTGGCCGTCATGGCCGCCGGCCGGATCCGGGCCGCGGGCACGCTGGCCGAGGTACGGGGCGACGCGCCCTCGCTGCAGGCCGCGTTCCTGGAGCTGGTCGGTGCGCAGGGCCGGGCCACGGGCGAGTCCCTGGACTGGCTCGGCGGCGGGGCCGCGGGCAACGGGGCGGGCAGCGGGGCGGGCGTCCGATGAGCACCTCCGCCGCTCCCGCGGCGCCGGCCGCACCGGCCACGCTCGCCGCACCCGCCGCGTCCGCCGGCATCACCCCGGTCTTCATCCGGCTCAAGCTGTCGCTCCTGCGCAACGGCCTCAAGGGCTCCCCGGCGCGCAAGGCCGCCTACTTCGGCGCCCTCGCCTTCGCGCTCTTCGTCGCCTTCCTCGCCGTGCTCGGCCTCATCGCGCTGCGCGGCAACGCGCAGGCCGGCACGGTCGTCGCCCTGCTGGCGGCGATCATGGCCCTCTGCTGGGCCTTCGTCCCGCTGTTCTTCGCCACCGGCGACGAGACGCTCGACCCGAGCCGGCTGGTCATGCTGCCGCTGCGCCCGCGTCCGCTCATCCAGGCCCTGCTGGCCTCCTCGCTCATCGGCATCGGGCCGCTGTTCACGCTCTGCCTGGCCGTCGGCTCCGTGATCGCCGTCGCACGGGGCGCCGCGGGCCTGGTGGCCGCCGTCCTGGCCGTACCGCTGCTGCTCGTCGGCTGCGTGACGCTGGCCCGGGCGGTCGCGACCGCCAACGTACGGCTCCTGACCAGCCGCAAGGGGCGCGACCTCGCGCTGCTCAGCGGCCTGCTGATCGCGATCGGCGCGCAGGTGGCGAACCTCGCCATCGCGCGGCTGGCCGAACCGGGCGGCCTGGACCGGCTGGAGCCGGCCGGGGCGGTCCTGCGCTGGCTGCCGCCCGCGACGGCCGTCGGGATGGTGGACTCCGCGAGCGAGGGTTCGTACGGGATCGCGGCAGCCCAGCTCCTCATCACGGTCGCGGCCCTCGGGCTGCTGCTCTGGTACTGGGAGCGCGGCCTGACCAAGCTGATGGTCACCCCGGACGGTTCGACGATCGTGGCCGCCAAGGACCACAAGAAGAAGCCGGCCGGCGGCGGCCGGTCGCTCCTGCCGGACAACCGTACGGGCGCGGCCGCCCAGCGCTCGCTGCGCTACATGGTGCGCGATCCGAAGACGAAGTCGGCGTCGGTGTCGGCCCTGGCGCTCGGTCTGATCATCCCGGTCGTCAACGCCGTCCAGGGGGGCGGCTCGGTGTACCTGGCCTGCTTCGCCTCGGGCATGCTCGGCCTCCAGATGTACAACCAGTTCGGGCAGGACACCTCGGCGTTCTGGATGGTCGCGCAGACCATCTCCAGCACCCGGGACGCGTACGTGGAGCTGCGCGCCCGCGCCCTGGCCCTCGCGCTGGTCACCGTGCCCTTCACCGTGCTGGTCGCGGCGGTCACCGCCGGGCTGGTCGGCAACTGGTCCGGTCTGCCCGCCGGCTTGGGCCTGGCCCTGGCCCTGCTCGGCTCGATGCTGTGCACGGGAGCCCTGTCGTCCGCCTACTTCGCGTACTCGATCCCGACCGACGGCGCCTTCAAGAACGTCGCCCCGGGCCAGGGCGCCCTGGCGTGGACGAGCCTCCTCCTCGGCATGCTCGCCTCGGCACTGATCAGCTCTCCGCTGATCGCCCTGGCCATCTATTTCAGCGCCACGGACCAGCAGTCCGCGGCCTGGATCCTGCTCCCGCTGGGCGTGGCCTGGGGCACGCTGGCCACCTGGGCCGGCCTGCGCATCGCGGCACCGGCGGTGGCGCGCAAGCTCCCCGAGATCCTGCTGGCGGTCAGCAAGGGCTGACCGGCGGGGCCTTCGCAGCGAAAAGCCCCCGGGTGCCGCCTCGTGACGAGGCGGCACCCGGGGGCTTCGCGCTGTCGTGCCGCCGGTCACCCGTCGGCCCGGCCGAGGCGGACGAGCATCTTGCCGGTGTTGCCCCGTGACGGCCCCCGCAGCGGCGTCAGTCGGCCCGGCCGGCCCCAGTCGGGCTCACCGCCCCGCCCGGGCCCACAGCGGCCCCAGTCCGGCTCACCGTGCCCCGCGAGCCCCACCCCGCCCCCGCCCGGCCCCGCCCCTCACGCCGAGGCCTTGATTCCCTCCAGGAACGGCTCCACCGCGGCCCGCCACGCCGCCGGGTGGTCGTAGTGGAGGTAGTGGCCGGCGTCCGGGATCTCCGCGTACTGGCCGGCCGGGAGGACGCGGACCATCTCCTGGGCCTCCGCGCGGCCCAGCTCGCCGTCCAGGCCGCGCACGACCAGCGTCGGGCAGCGGACCTGGGCGAGTTCCTCCCAGTGCGCGTCGTGCACCCACGTCTCGCGCGCGCTCAGCATCTGGCGGCGCGAGAACAGCGGGCGCCAGCCGTCGGCTGCCTCGTGCATCACCTCGGCGAAGAACTCGCCCCGGCCCGGGTCCGGGCGCTCCACCCGCGGATCGTCCTCGCCGAACCAGCGGCGCGCGGCGTCCTGGGTGGGGAACGGCAGCGGCCAGTGCCGGAACCATTCCTCCCACTCCTGCTGCGAGGCCTCCCCCAGCGCGGACGCCCGCATGTCGCAGATGACCAGGGCCGCTACGAGGTCGGGGCGGCGGGCCGCCAGCTGCCAGGCGGTGAGGGCGCCCATGGAATGGCCGATCAGCGTCACCGGTGCGAGGCCGAGCTGCTCGACGGCCGCTTCGGCGTCGGCCACGAAGGCCTCGCGGCCGTAGGCGACGGAGCTGCCGGGGCCGGTGGTCGC
The DNA here is from genome assembly GCF_024213195.1 of Streptomyces sp. TBY4. GTDB lineage: Bacteria > Actinomycetota > Actinomycetes > Streptomycetales > Streptomycetaceae > Streptomyces. The sequence continues at coordinate 30,383 of NZ_JANAVF010000026.1, forward strand.
AGGGCGTTCGCTCTGGCCGTGGCCGCGCTGGTCGAGGGCCACGACGCGGCGGCTCGCCCCGAGCCAGCGGGCGGTGCCCGCCCAGTGGAAGGCGCGGCCCATCAGGCCGTGTAGTAAGAGGGCCGCGGGCTCACCCGACGGCGGCAGCTGCGCCGAATCCGATGCCGAATCCGATGCCGGCTCCGGATCGGACGCCGGCTCCGCGGCCGCTGCGCGGAACTCCCAGGCCGCCAGGCGTACGCCGTCGGCCCCCGTCACATCGAGGCGTCGTACCACCGCAGATGCACCCCCTTCGCTCCCGGCCACAGTATCGAACCCGTATTCGAAAACGGGGTTCTCGCCTACAACACCGCTCTTTCGAGTGACCTTGCTCAAGGATTGACCGCCGCTGCCGATGGAGATCCTTTCAACAGGGAGGCGGGCCGCTCGGGGAAGACGGTCCGAAGGGGTGACCTTGAGAGCTCGGGGCTCCAGGTCGAACAGGGGAGGACTGGTCCCGGCGCCGCAAGGCGCCGGGACCATCCATACAGATCCGCACCGGTCCACATCGACCGACACCAGCCGGTTTCGCTCGCACTGGCGACCCGATCGAACGCCTGTACGTCAGCCCGCCGGATACCGCCTGCCCGCCGGCCGGCAGTACGCCCGCCGTACGCTCAGCCGCCCGTCAGCGCCCCCCGTCAGCGCTTCGCCACGAACACGTGGGAGGCGATGTCCGCCTCCAGCTCCGCGGCCTCGCCCCCGCTGCCGACCAGCACACCGCCCGGCGACTCGGTCACGCTGACCACCGAGCCGGGCTGCACGCCCGCCCGCCGCAGTGTGTACATCAGCTGCGCGTCCGTCTGGATCGGCTCACCGATCCGGCGGATCACCACGGTCTTGCCGTCCACGCCCGGGTCCAGCTCCGCCAGGCTGACCATGCCCTCCTCCAGGAAGGGGTCGGCCTCCGCCTTCTCGCCCAGTTCCTCGAGCCCCGGGATCGGGTTCCCGTACGGCGACTCGGTCGGGTGGCGCAGCAGCTCCAGCACCCGCCGCTCCACCGCCTCGCTCATCACGTGCTCCCAGCGGCAGGCCTCGGCGTGCACCTGCTCCCACTCCAGGCCGATGACGTCGACGAGCAGACACTCCGCGAGGCGGTGCTTGCGCATCACCCGCGTCGCCAGCCGGCGCCCCTCCTCCGTCAGTTCCAGGTGCCGGTCACTGGCGACGGCCACCAGGCCGTCGCGCTCCATCCGCGCCACCGTCTGACTCACCGTCGGGCCGCTCTGGTCGAGCCGCTCGGCGATACGGGCGCGCATGGGGACCACGCCTTCCTCTTCCAGTTCGAGGATGGTGCGGAGGTACATCTCCGTGGTATCGATCAGTCCGGACATTCGTGCCCCTCGGATTGCGTGCGCTGGCCCTGCCCCCAATTCTGACCCATCACGCCGACAACCGTCCCGTGTAGGACGTCAAGGGCCGTTCCGGAATGCCCCGGAACACTTCCCCGGACCGCTCGGGCGCCTCTCATTACGCCCCCCACCGGGCCTTTCGCCCCTTGGATCTACGTCCGTATTGACACGCCCTTGGTCCAGACCGCACGGTGAGCGGCGGACACGGACGACAACCTCACCCACTCCCACCCCGGAAGGCCTTCGGCGTATGAGCGAGAGCAAGCTGGCCGGTCAGTTCTTCGATGCCGCGATCGGGCTGCTGGAGCGGGTGCGGGACGAGGAGTCCGGCCGCATCAACGAGGCCGGGACCGTCATCGCGGAGGCCGTGGCCGCCGGGAACAAGCTCTTCGCCTTCGGCGCCGGGCACTCCTCCCTGCCCGCCCAGGACGTGGTCTACCGGGCCGGCGGACTCGCCCTGATGAACTTCCTCGCCGTCCCCGGCACCGCCGGCATCGACGTCATGCCCGCCACCCTCGGCAGCGCCCTGGAGCGCGTCGACGGCCTCGCCGGGGCGGTCCTGGACAGCAGCCCGGCCTCCGACGGCGACGTCCTCGTGATCATCTCGCTCTCCGGGCGCAACGCGCTGCCGGTGGAGATGGCCATGAACGCCCGCGCGATCGGCCTCAAGGTCATCGGCGTCACCTCGGTGGCCTACGCGACCGGCACCAAGTCCCGCCACGTCTCCGGCACCTTCCTCAAGGACCACTGCGACATCGTCCTCGACAGCAAGATCGCGGTCGGCGACGCCGAGCTCACCCACGAGGGCATCGAAGCCCCCTTCGCCCCCGCCTCCACCGTCGTGACCAGCGCGATCATGCAGGCGGTCATGGCCGCCGCGGCCGGCGAGCTCGTCGCCCGCGGGGTGGAGCCGCCGCTCCTGCGCTCCGGCAACGTGGACGGCGGCCACGAGTGGAACGGCCGCGTCATGCAGGAGTACGGCGACCGCATCTTCTTCCGCCACTAGCCGCGCCCGCGGCGCCGCGGGTGCGCCGGGTGACCTCACCGCCCCGCCAGGTCCAGGTCCGCCGCGACACGGGCCGCCACCTCCTCCGCGTACGCCGCGTCCGCGCGCTCGAAGGCGGGCCTGGACGGCCCCCGCAGGAAGGTCAGCGTCCCCAGGCTCCGGCCCCGGCTGCGCAGGACCGTGCACAGGGCGTGCGCCGCGCCCTCGGGCCAGCGCCGGGAGCCCGCCCACGCGGCGTCGGCCTGCCCGCGCGGCGCGCTGGTCCGCACCGACCCGGCCCGGTCCAGCGCCTGCAGCGCCGGGTGGCCCGCCCCGTAGCGCACGGGGATCGCCCCGGGCTCCGGCAGCCCCGGCAGGCCGGGCGGGGACGCCGCCCAGCGCAGCAGCCGCGCGGGCGCGGGCTCCCGTACGGGTTCCCGTAGCGGCTCCAGTACGTCGACCAGCGCGTGCTCGGCGAAGCCCGCCAGGGCGAACTCCAGCCGCACCGCCGCCGCCTCCGCGGGGTCCTCGCACTCGGCGGCGGCCCGCCCGGCCCGGTACAGCTGATGGGACCGGAAGCGCAGCTGCGCCGTGTCCAGCTGCGCCTGCCGGGCCTCGGTGACGTCCTGGAACAGCAGCGCGACCCCGAGCGGTACGGGTTCCTCCGCGAGCGGCGACGCGAGGCGCAGGAACCCGCACCGCCAGCACCGCCGCCGCACGCCCTCGGGGCCCCGTACGGACACCCACAGCTCCGCGGGGGCCGGGGGCGCCCCCTCGGCCAGCACGTGCTGCAGGGCCCCCTCCAGCTCCTCCACCCCCTGCGCCAGCAGCTCCCCCAGGGGCCGCCCGAGCAGCACGGTGCGGCCGGAGCCGAAGGCGCGGGCGGCATGGGCGTTGACCACGGCTGGCCGCAGATCCACATCCACGAGCACGACCCCCCAGGAGGCGTCCTCCATCAACGCCTCGCTCAGGGCGATGGACCGCTCCAGGTCGATCTGCGCGTGCACCTCGCTGAAGGCGCAGTACACCCCGGCCGGCTTCCCGCCGGCGCCCGGCACCCCCGCGGACTGGGTCCGCACGAGCACCCGCCCGCCGTCCTTGGTCAGCAGCGCGAACTCGTGCACCTGCCGCCCCGGCACCTCCTGGGCGGCCATGAGTCTGTCCTGCACGTCCTGCGCGTCGGCGGCCCGCACGGCCCACCCCGCGAACCCCTTGCGCCCCACGGCCTCCCCCGCCGACCACCCCAGGATCCGCTCGGCCTCACGGTTCCAGTGGGTGATCACGCCGTCGGCATCGAACGCGCACAAGGCCGCGTCCATCCCGTCCAGCAGCGCTGCGAGCAGATCGTCGGCGGTGTCGTTACGTCCGAATGCAGTCACCTGGGCCCCTGCAGGTGTTCGCGTGTGCGGCACGTCACAGCATTGAACTCGAACGTGACGCAGCCCACACCGGTTTCTGTGGATTGGGGCAAGAAATCCGTCAGGAGCCGGTCAGGAAGACGATCGCGGATGTCGCCTCCCCCGGCCGTAAATAAACGGTTGTGGGGGCGGGGGGACGTGCCTAGGCTCTGTCTCACACGAGAAGGGAGGTGGTTGCCGCAATGTACGGAAACCGGACGCGTGAGGTGGCTGCGGGCTAAAGCGCCCGTTGTCGCACGCACCCAGTGCGGTGCCCGGCGGAGTCGCCGGCGCCAATCCCAAGCAGTCACCCGACCCGCGGGCTCGCCGGTACGTCCGGCCGGCTTCCCCCACTGCAGGGGGGAAACCCGAGCCCGCGGGTCGTCTGCGTTTTCAGGGCCGCCCCGATTACGGGCAGAGGCGTTCCACGCGCCATTTGCCGTCCTCCAGGACGTAGCGGAGGCGGTCGTGGAGGCGGTTCTCGTGGCCCTGCCAGAATTCGACCGCGTCCGGGACCACGCGGATGCCGCCCCACTGCGGGGGCACCGGCACCTGTTCGCCCTCCGGGTAGCGGGCTTCCAGTTCCGCGTAGCGGCGGTCCAGTTCCGCGCGCGAGCCGATCACCGTGGACTGCTCGCTGGCCCAGGCGCCCAGCTGGGAGCCGTGGGGGCGGGAGCGGAAGTACGCCGCCGTCTCGTCCCGGCCGATGCGGGAGGCGGTGCCGGTGACGATGACCTGGCGGGCGATGGGGTGCCAGGGGAAGAGCAGGGAGACGAACGGGTTCGCGGCCAGTTCGCGGCCCTTGCGGGAGTCGTAGTTCGTGAAGAAGACGAAGCCACGGTCGTCGAACTGCTTCAACAGGACCGTGCGCGAACTGGGGCGGCCGTCCGGACTTGCGGTCGCGACGACCATCGCGTTGGGTTCGAAGACGTTCGCCTCCGCAGCGTCGCGGAACCAGCGCGCGAACTGGCCCATCGGCTCCTCGGCGAGGCTCTCCTCGTCGACGAGGTGGGAGCGGTACTGCTTGCGCATGTCGGCAGGGTCAAGGTGCTGATCGGTCACGCCGCCATCCTGCCGCAGCGGCGCGTCCGCGACTGTGCCGTATGTCACGCTTCCCCGCGCCAAGCGGAACGTACAAAATCTTGGGGCCGGTCCGACGGTCCCGAACGGATGACCATCGGCCGTGCCGGGCATCAACGGGGATGACCGCGCCGGACCGCGAATCACGCCGGGAGCCGCGCGTGTTCGCACTATTTGAGGAGCCGCCTGATGTCCGACTTCGTACCCGGTCTCGAGGGAGTCGTCGCGTTCGAAACGGAGATCGCCGAACCCGACAAGGAAGGTGGGTCGCTGCGGTACCGGGGCGTCGACATCGAAGACCTCGTGGGCCACGTCTCCTTCGGGAACGTCTGGGGCCTGCTGGTCGACGGTGCCTTCAACCCCGGCCTGCCGGCCGCCGAGCCCTTCCCGATCCCGGTGCACTCCGGTGACATCCGGGTCGACGTGCAGTCCGCGCTCGCCATGCTCGCCCCCGTGTGGGGTCTGAAACCGCTGCTCGACATCGACGAGCAGACCGCGCGGGACGACCTGGCACGGGCGGCCGTGATGGCGCTGTCGTACGTGGCCCAGTCCGCCCGCGGCCAGGGCCTGCCGATGGTCCCGCAGCGCGAGATCGACAAGGCCGGATCCGTGGTCGAGCGGTTCATGATCCGCTGGCGGGGCGAGCCCGACCCGCGCCACGTCAAGGCCGTCGACGCGTACTGGACCTCGGCCGCCGAGCACGGGATGAACGCCTCCACGTTCACCGCGCGCGTCATCGCCTCGACGGGTGCCGATGTCGCGGCCGCGCTGTCCGGCGCGGTCGGCGCCATGTCCGGACCGCTGCACGGCGGGGCGCCCTCGCGCGTCCTCGGCATGATCGAGGAGATCGAGCGCAGCGGCGACGCCGTGGCGTACGTGAAGAAGGCCCTCGACAAGGGCGAGCGGCTGATGGGCTTCGGCCACCGCGTCTACCGCGCCGAGGACCCGCGCGCCCGCGTGCTGCGGCGCACCGCCAAGGAGCTGGACGCCCCGCGCTACGAGGTGGCCGCCGCACTGGAGAAGGCCGCCCTGGAAGAGCTGCACGCGCGCCGCCCCGACCGGGTGCTCGCGACCAACGTGGAGTTCTGGGCCGCGATCATGCTGGACTTCGCGGAGGTCCCGGCGCACATGTTCACCTCGATGTTCACGTGTGCCCGTACCGCCGGCTGGTCCGCGCACATCCTGGAGCAGAAGCGCACGGGCCGTCTGGTGCGTCCTTCCGCCCGCTACACCGGGCCGGGCGTGCGCAACCCGCGCGAGATCGCCGGCTACGCGGACATGGCGGAGACCGCCTGAGCGAGCGGCCGCGTCGGCTGCCCCCGCACAGGGCCGCCGCAGGTGACGGGCGCCGCACCCCTCGGGGTGCGGCGCCCGCCGCGTTCCCGGGGGCTCCGGCGATGCCTCAGCCCAGCTCCGAGTCCAGGATCCGGGCCCACTGGGCGACCACCCGCGCCCGGCGGGCCGCGTCGTCCGTGAGGACGTTGGCCAGGCCCAGGCCGCGGGCCATGTCGAGCAGGCCCTGCACGGTCTCCCGTACGCCCGGTACGGACTCGTCCGCGCCCAGCAGCTCCACGGCCATCCGGTGGGTCTCGCGGCCCACCCGGGCCTCCAGCTCCGCCACGCGCGGGCGCAGCTGCTCCTCGTGGGAGGCCGCGACCCACAGCTGGAGGGCGGCGCGGAACATCGGGCCGGTGTACAGGTCGATGAGCGCCCCGACCACGTCGGCACGGGCCGCCGCGGGGCCGCCGCGCGGGAACAGGTCCAGCAGGGCGGTCGAGCGCACTTCGGCCATGTACTCGACGGCCGCCGTGAACAGCTCCTCGCGGGTGCGGAAGTGGTGCTGGGCCGCCCCGCGCGAGACACCGGCCCGCTCCGCGACCACGGCGACGGTGGAACCGGCCCAGCCCTGCTCGGCCAGGCAGGAGACGGCGGCCTCCAGGAGGTGGCGGCGGGTCACCCGGCTGCGGGCCTGCTTGGGGGCCGTCGGGTCGGTCGTGCTCACCGCAGCCATGACGGGGCCCGTCGTTCGAAGCGGGCGCTGATGCCCTCGCGGGCCTCGGCGGAGGCGAAGTGCCGGGCGGACAGCTCCGCGAGGGCGGTTCCGTCCCGCTCCAGGGCGGCCCGTACCGGGGCCGTGACCAGCCGTTTCGTCGCGGCGAGCGCCTCGGGGCCGGCCTTGAGGAGACCCTCCAGGACCGGGGCCAGGAGCTTGTCCAGATCCTCGGCTCCCCTGGCGTCGAGCGTGAGCAGCCCGATGCGGGTGGCCTCGGCGGCGCCGAAGACCTCGGCGGTCAGGAAGTACCGGGCGGCGGCGCGGGGGTCCAGCCGCGGGAGCAGCGGCGCGGAGATCACGGCCGGGACCACGCCGAGGTGCGTCTCGGTGAAGGCGTACGTGGACTCCTGCGCGGCGGCGGCGATGTCGCAGACCCCGAGCAGCCCGAGGCCGCCCGCGCGGACGTGGCCGGTGACCCGGGCGACGACGGGCAGGGGCAGTTCGGCGATCTCCCGGAGCAGGGAGAGGAAGTCGGCCGGGTCGCAGGGGGTTTTGAGATCGGCGCCGGCGCAGAAGGTGGTGCCGGTGTGGGTGAGGACGACGGCGCGGGTCGCGGGGGTGGCGGCCTCGGCGGCCAGGGCGGTGCGGAGTTCCTGGACCAGGGGGGCGGAGAGGGCGTTGCGGTTGGCCGGGGAGTCGAGGGTGAGGGTGGTGAGGCCGGGCGTTCGCGCGGCGTGGACCAGTGGGGGCATGTCTCCTCCGGAGGGGGTGAGCGGTCGGTCGGGGTCCCCTCCGGGGAGGGTATGCGGGCCGCCTGCGGCGGGCGGGGCCGGGCCGGGCGCCCTGCGGGGCGGAGTTCCCCTACCCGCCCTTCGCCCGTTCCCCGGGCGCTGCCCGGACCCGGTCCTCAAGCGCCGGACGGGCTGGGGGTACCGGGCTGCGCCCGGACCCCTTTCGGGGCTCCGCCCCGGACCCCGGCAACGGGTCCGGGCGGAGCCCGGGGAACGGTGGAAGGGCGGGTAGGGGACAGCCCCCGCAGGGCCCACCCAGCCGCACCCGCCCACCGGCGCGTCAAGAAGGAATCAGTAGGACTTGGGGAGGCCCAGGGTCTGGTGGGAGACGAAGTTGAGGATCATCTCCCGGCTGACCGGGGCTATGCGGGCCACCCGGGAGGCGACGATCAGCGCCGCCAGGCCGTATTCGCGGGTGAGGCCGTTGCCGCCCAGGGTGTGGACCGACTGGTCCACCGCCCGGACGCACGCCTCCCCCGCGGCGTACTTCGCCATGTTCGCCGCCTCCCCCGCACCCATGTCGTCCCCGGCGTCGTAGAGGTGGGCCGCCTTCTGCATCATCAGGCGGGCCAGCTCCAGCTCGATGTGCGCGGCCGCCAGGGGGTGAGCTATGGCCTGGTGCGCGCCGATGGGGGCCTTCCAGACCTGGCGGGTCTTCGCGTAGTCCACGGCCCGGGACAGCGCGTAGCGGCCCATCCCGATGGCGAACGCGGCCGTCATGACGCGCTCGGGGTTGAGCCCCGCGAAGAGCTGGAGGAGCCCCGCGTCCTCGTCCCCGACCAGCGCCGCGGAGGGGAGCCGGACCTCGTCCAGGACGAGCTCGAACTGCTTCTCCGCCGCCTGGAGTTCCATGTCGATCGGGGTGTACGCGAAGCCCTCCGCCTCGCGGGGGACGATGAAGAGGCAGGGCTTGAGGCTGCCCGTCCTGGCGTCCTCCGTACGGCCCACGATGAGGGTGGCATCGGCGATGTCCACACCGGAGATGAAGACCTTGCGGCCGCTGAGGATCCAGTCGTCGCCCTCCCGCCGGGCCGTGGTGGTGATGCGGTGGGAGTTGGAGCCGGCGTCGGGTTCGGTGATGCCGAAGGCCATCGTGCGGCTGCCGTCGGCGAGCCCGGGGAGCCAGTCCCGCTTCTGTTCCCCGGTGCCGAAGCGGGCGATGACCGTGCCGCAGATGGCGGGCGAGACGACCATCATGAGGAGCGGGCAGCCGGCGGCGCCGAGCTCCTCCAGGACGATGGAGAGTTCGGCGATGCCGCCGCCTCCGCCCCCGTACTCCTCGGGGAGGTTGACCCCGAGGTAGCCCAGCTTGGCCGCGTCCGCCCACAGTTCGTCGGGGTGGCCGCCCTCCCGGGCGATGCGCGCGAGGTACTCGCGGCCGTACTTCCGGCCGAGCGCGGCGACCGCCGCCCGCAGGGCCCGGTGCTCTTCGGTTTCGAGGGTCGTGGTCGTGGTGCCGGGGGTGGAGCTCATGCTTCCTCCTGGACTACGGCGAGCAGGGCGCCGAATTCGACCTGTTGGCCGGTGACGGCGTGGAGCGCGGTGAGCGTGCCGGAGGCGGGCGCGAGGATGCGGTGTTCCATCTTCATGGCCTCCAGCCAGAGCAGGGGCTGCCCGGCGGTGACGGGGCTGCCGGGGGCGAGGCCCTCGGCGACGCGGACGACGGTGCCGGGCATGGGGGCGAGCAGGGAGCCGGGCTCGGTGCGGTCCTGGGGGTCCTCGAACCGGGGGACGGCGGTCAGGGCGTGGGAGCCGAGCACGGAGTCCACGTACGCCGTGTTCGATTTTTGTTTCACGTGGAACAGCCGCCGCACGCCGTCCACTTCGAGGGTCACCAGATCGCGTGCGGCGGACAGCACCCGCACGCCGGGGTGGTCGAGGAGCTGCGGCGGGCCGCTGCGGGACGGCTGGTAGCGGACTTCGTACGCGGTCCCGCCGGCCGTGTAGCGGCGGCTCTGGGGCTGGGAGCGGAGGTTGCGCCAGCCCCCGAGCCGGGTGGCGAGCGGGGCGTCCGGACCGGGCGCGGACTCGGCGAGGGCGGCGGCGAGCGCGCAGAGCGCGGGGGCCGGGTCGTCCGGGGCCGCCTCGGTGAGGGCCGGCAGGTGGCGCTCGTAGAAGCCGGTGTCGAGCCGGGCCGAGGCGAACTCCGGGTGCCGCAGGGACCGTACGAGGAGCTCGCGGTTGGTGGTCAGTCCGTGGATCCGGGCTCCGGCGAGGGCGTGGGCCAGGGCGCGGACCGCCTCGGCACGGGTCGGGGCGTGGGCGACGACCTTGGCCAGCATGGCGTCGTAGTGGATGGAGACGGTGTCCCCGTCGGTGAAACCGGTGTCCACGCGGACCGTGGAGGGGACGTCGAGGGTGTGCAGGGTCCCGGTCTGCGGACGCCAGTCGGCGGCCGGGTCCTCGGCGTAGAGGCGGGCCTCGACGGCGTGTCCGGCGGCCACGGGGGGCTGCAGGGGCAGGGCGGCGCCCTCGGCGATCCGCAGTTGCAGGGCGACGAGGTCGAGCCCGAAGACCGCTTCGGTGACGGGGTGTTCCACCTGGAGGCGGGTGTTCATCTCCAGGAAGTACGGGCGGCCGTCGGCGGTGACGAGGAACTCCACCGTGCCCGCGCCCTCGTACGAGACCGCGCGGGCGGCGGCCACGGCGGCCTCGTGGAGGGCGCTGCGCAGGGCCTCGGGGAGACCGGGCGCGGGGGCTTCCTCGATGACCTTCTGGTGGCGCCGCTGGAGGGAGCAGTCGCGGGTGCCCAGCGCCCAGACGGTGCCGTGGGAGTCGGCGAGGACCTGCACCTCGACGTGGCGGCCGCGCTCCACGTAGGGCTCGGCGAAGACCTCTCCGTCGCCGAAGGCGGACAGGGCCTCGGCGGAGGCTGCTTCGAGGGATTCCTTGAGGGAGTCGAGGTCGCGGACCACCCGCATCCCGCGGCCGCCGCCGCCCGCGGCCGCCTTGAGGAGCAGCGGGAGGTCGGCGGCCGTGGCCGCGTGCGGGTCGACGGGGTCGAGCAGCGGGACCCCGGCGGCGTGCATCAGCTCCTTGGCCCGGGTCTTGGAGGCCATGGCCTCCATCGCCTCGGGCGGCGGGCCGACCCAGGTGAGCCCGGCGGCGCGGACGGCGCGGGCGAAGTCGGCGTTCTCGGAGAGGAACCCGTAGCCGGGGTGGACGGCGTCGGCGCCCGCCGCGAGGGCGGCCGCGATGACCAGGTCGCCGCGCAGGTAGGTGTCGGCGGGGGCGGCGCCGGGCAGCCGTACGGCCGCGTCGGCCGCCCGGACGTGCAGGGCGTCAGCGTCGGGATCGGAGTGGACGGCGACGGTGGCCAGGCCCAGCGCGCGGGCCGTGCGGAAGACGCGGACGGCGATCTCGCCGCGGTTGGCCACCAGGAGGGAGGCGAGGGGGGTCTGGGAGGTCTGGGGGTTCTGGTGCGTGTTCAGAGTCATGTGCGGGCTCACATCCGGAAGACGCCGAAGCCGCCACGGGCGCCCTCGACGGGGGCGTTGTGGACGGCCGACAGGCACAGGCCGAGGACGGTGCGGGTGTCGCGCGGGTCGATGACCCCGTCGTCGTACAGCCGTCCGGACAGGAACATCGGCAGGGACTCGGACTCGATCTGCGCCTCCACGAAGGCGCGCATCCCGGCGTCCTGCTCCTCGTCGTACGGGGCGCCCTTCGCGGCGGCGGACTGCCGGGCCACGATGGAGAGCACCCCGGCGAGCTGGGCGGGGCCCATGACGGCCGATTTGGCGCTGGGCCAGGCGAAGAGGAAGCGGGGCTCGTAGGCGCGGCCGCACATCCCGTAGTGGCCGGCTCCGTAGCTGGCGCCGATCAGGACGGAGAGGTGGGGGACCTTCGAGTTCGAGACCGCGTTGATCATCATCGAGCCGTGCTTGATGATGCCGCCCTGCTCGTACTCCTTGCCGACCATGTAGCCGGTCGTGTTGTGGAGGAAGAGGAGCGGGATGTCGCGCTGGTTGGCGAGCTGGATGAACTGCGCCGCCTTCTGCGATTCCGCGCTGAACAGCACGCCCTGGGCGTTGGCGAGGATGCCGACCGGATAGCCGTGGAGGGTGGCCCAGCCGGTGACCAGGCTGGTGCCGTAGAGGGGCTTGAACTCGTCGAAGTCGGAGGCGTCGACGATCCGGGCGATGACCTCGCGGGGGTCGAAGGGGGTTTTGAGGTCGGCGGGCACGATGCCGAGGAGCTCCTCGGGGTCGTGGAGCGGCTCTTGCGCACGCGGAGGCTCGGGCCGGGCCCTGCGGTGGTTGAGGCGGGCGACGACGCGGCGGGCCCGGCGGATGGCGTCGTGCTCGTCGAGGGCGTAGTAGTCGGCGAGGCCGGAGGTCCGGGCGTGCATGTCGGCTCCGCCGAGGGACTCGTCGTCGCTCTCCTCGCCGGTGGCCATCTTGACGAGCGGCGGGCCTCCCAGGAACACCTTGGAGCGGTCCTTGATCATGATGGTGTGGTCGGACATGCCGGGGATGTACGCGCCTCCGGCGGTGGAGTTGCCGAAGACGACGGCGATGGTCGGGACGCCGTCGGCCGAAAGCCGGGTCAGGTCGCGGAAGATGGCGCCGCCCGGGATGAAGATCTCCTTCTGGGAGGGGAGATCGGCGCCCCCGGACTCCACGAGGCTGATGCAGGGGAGCCGGTTCTGGCGGGCGATCTCGTTGGCCCGGAGCGCCTTCTTCAGCGTCCAGGGGTTCGAGGCGCCGCCGCGGACGGTGGGGTCGTTGGCGGTGACCAGGCATTCGACGCCCTCGACGGTGCCGATACCGGTGACCATGGAGGCGCCGACCGGGTAGTCGCTGCCCCAGGCGGCGAGCGGGGACAGCTCCAGGAACGGGGTGTCCGGATCGAGCAGCAGCTCGACGCGCTCCCGGGCGAGGAGCTTGCCGCGGGTCCGGTGCCGGGCCGTGTACTTCTCGCCGCCGCCGGCGAGGGCGGCGGCGTGCGCGGCATCGAGCTCGGCGAGGCGTTCCAGGGCGGCGCTACGGGCCTGCGCGTGCTCGGGGGCGAGCGGGTCGACGGCACTCTTGAGGCGGGTCACGGGGTCCCCTCCGGGGTGGTGGCGGGTACGGGGGGCTCCGCGGGCGGCTCCGCGGGCGGGAGCGGCTCGGGTGCGGAGGCCGCCGCGGGGCGGGGCAGCAGGGCTTCAGGGATGTCCACGTGCCGGGAGCGGAGCCATTCGCCCAGGGCCTTGGCCTGGGGGTCGAAGCGGTGGCCGGAGGCGACGCCCTCGCCGAGGATCCCGGTGACGGTGAAGTTGAGGGAGCGGAGGTTGGGGAGTTCGTGGCGGGTCACCTGGAGCGGGGCCGTCTCGGGGAGCAGCGCCTTGAAGGCGTCGACGGTCAGGGTGCGGTGGAGCCAGTCCCAGGCGGGGTCGCTCTCGGCCCAGACGCCGACGTTGGCGTCGCCGCCCTTGTCGCCGCTGCGGGCTCCGGCCAGCAGGCCCAGCGGCACCCGCCGGGTGGGTGTGGCCCCCCCTTGCTCCCCCGGGCCGGCCGGAGCCGGTGGCTCGGGGGCGGTGGGAGCCGGTGGCTCGGGGGCGGTGGGCCCTGCGGGGCTCTCCCCCACCCCGCCCCTTCCCGAAACCGGGGGCTGCGCCCCCGGACCCCCGGGGCGGGGCTCCGCCCCGGCCCCTTCGGGGGCTCCGCCCCCGGGCACCCGCTCCTCGAACGCCGGAGGCACCGCCCGGGTCTGGGCGGAGCCCGGGGAACGGGGGAAGGGCGGGTAGGGGACCAGCCCCGCAGGGACGGCGTCCGCAGCCACCCGCAACCTCGTGCCGTCCGCGAGGACTGCCGTGTGGGGGGCCTCGCCCGCGGGGACGGTGGTCGCGGTGAAGACCCCGTACGGCTGGGCCGGGGACGGCGGGGCCGTGACGTGGAAGCCCGGGTAGCTGGCGAGCGCGAGCTCGATCGCGGCCCCGGTGAGGGCCCGGCCCACCCGGTCGGGGGACGGGTCGCGGACGACCAGGCGGAGCAGTGCGCTCGCGGTCTCCTCGATCGGGGCGTCCTCGTGGTCCGTGCGGGACAGGGTCCAGGAGACCGACTCCACCGGTGCGAGCAGCGCGGACAGCTGCTCCCGCACCAGCGCCGCCTTCGCGTCGACGTCCAGGCCGGTCAGGACGAAGACGACCTCGTTGCGCCAGCCCCCGATGCGGGTCACGCCCACCTTGAGGGTCTCGGGCGGCGCCTCCCCGCGGGTGCCCGTGACGGCCACCCGGTCGGGGCCCGCCTGGGTCAGCCGGACCGTGTCCAGGCGGGCCGTCACGTCGGGGCCGAGGTAGCGGACGCCCTGGGTTTCGTAGAGGAGCTGGGCCGTGACCGTACCGACGGAGACGACCCCGCCCGTGCCCGGGTGCTTCGTGATGACCGAGGAGCCGTCCTCCGCGATCTCCGCCAGCGGGAAGCCCGGCCGGGTGACGTCGTGCCGGGTGAAGAAGGCGTAGTTGCCGCCCGTGGCCTGGGTGCCGCACTCCAGTACGTGGCCCGCCACCACCGCCCCGGCCAGCCGGTCGTGCGCGTCCGGCGCCCAGTCGAACCACCAGGCCGCGGGCCCGCTCACCAGCGCCGCGTCCGTGACCCGGCCGGTCACCACCACCTCCGCGCCCGCCCGCAGGCAGGCGGTGATCCCGGCGCCGCCGAGGTAGGCGTTCGCGGTGAGTGCGCCCTCCCCGGACGGCAGGGCGTACGGCATCAGGTCGTCGCCCTCCACGTGTGCCACCGAGACGGGCACGGAGAGCTTCGCGGCGAGCGCGCGGACCGCTCCGGCGAGTCCCGCCGGGTTCAGGCCGCCCGCGTTCACGACGATCCGTACGCCCCGCTCGTGGGCCAGGCCGAGGCACTCCTCCAGCTGGCGCAGGAAGGTTTTGGCGTAGCCGAGTTCCGGGTTCTTCAGGCGGTCGCGGCCGAGGATCAGCATGGTCAGCTCGGCCAGGTAGTCCCCGGTCAGCACGTCGAGGGGGCCGTCCGTCAGCATCTCGCGCAGGGCGTCGAAGCGGTCCCCGTAGAAGCCCGAGGCGTTGCCGATCAGCAGGGGGCGCCGGGTCACCGCGAGGCCCCCGGCGTACGGCCCGGGCCCGCGGGGCCGGCGAAGGCCTGGGCGATGTCGAGCCAGCGGTCGGCGTCGGCGCCGGACGCCGTCAGGGCCAGGTCGGCGCGGTGGGCGCGCTGGGTCACCAGCAGGCAGAAGCCGAGCGCCGGGCCGGTGATCCGCTGCGGCGCGTCCTCGGGGCCGTACGCCCACACCTCGGCGGCGTCCCCCGGAGCCGTCAGCTCCACCCGGAACTCCCCCGCCGGAGCAGGCAGTCCCCGTACCGCGTACGCGTAGTCGCGCGCCCGTACGCCGATCCGTGCCACGTGCCGCAGCCGGGCCGTCGGTACGCGGCGCACTCCGAGCGCGTCGGCCACGTCCTGGCCGTGCGCCCAGGTCTCCATGAGGCGGGCGCTCGCCATCGACGCGGCCTTCATCGGCGGCCCGTACCAAGGGAACTTGGCGTCGGGCGAGGCCGCGGCGAGGGCCCCGTCGAGTGCGGCGCGGCCCTCCCGCCAGCGGGCGAGCAGCTCGGCGGGGGCCAGGGCGGCGCCCTCCTCGGCGCCCGCGTCGACGAAGGAGTCGGGGGCCTTCAGGGCCTCCTCGACGAGCCCCGCGAAGGCGGCGGCGTCCGTGAGGGCGAGCAGCGAGGCGCGGTCGGTCCAGTGCAGGTGGGCGATCTGGTGGGCGAGGCTCCAGCCGGGCGCGGGGGTGGGCTTCGCCCAGTCGGCGGCGGGCAGTTCCCCGACCAGGGAGTCGAGCTCCCGGCCCTCCTCGCGGAGATCGGCGAAGACGGCGAAGACGTTCTCGACAGCGGACGGATCGGGCACGGGTGCGCTCCCCTTCTCGGCGTGAGGGGAAGCGTGGCAGCCGCCACGAAAACAATCAAGCGTGCTTGCATTTTTATTTCGGGAGACGGGAGGGAGCCGAACGGGGCTGCCTGATCCAGGACTTGATCCGCCCCGAGGCGGGCTCGGCGGGCCTTGCGCGAGCCACGCGCCCACGACGAGGATCCACCCCAGGGCCGGACACCAGGACAGGGACGGGACGATGAACACGAACGGGGGCGGGAACGGGGGCGGGGCCGGAGCTGAGGCCGGAGCCGGGGCCGGAGCCGGCGCTGAGGCCGGAGCCGGGGCCGGAGCCGGCGCTGAGGCCGGAGCCGGGGCCGGAGCCGGAGCCGGAGCCGAGGCCGGGGCCAGGGCCGAAGCCGGAGCCAGAGCCAGGGCCGGGGCCGGGAACGGGGCTGAGGCCGGGGCCGGGGCCGGAGCTGAGACCGGGGCCAGGGCTGACGCGGGCGCTGGGAACGGGGCCGGGGCTGAAGCCAGAGCCGGGGCCGGGAACGGAGCTGCGGCAGAGGCTCGGGCCGGAGGTCGAGCTACGGCCGGGACCGGGAACGCGGCGGAGGCCGGGAACGGGGCTGAGGCCGGCGCCAGGGACAGGGCCGAGAACGGGGTCGGCGCCGGGGCCGGGGCCGAAGCTGGGCCCAGGGTTGAGGCTGGAGCAGGGAACGGAGCCGCAGCCGGGGCTGCCTCCGGGGCCGAGGCTGGGGCCAGGGCTGAGGCTGGAGCCTGGAACGGGGCCGGGGATGAGGCCGAGGACCGAGCCGGGAACGGGAACGGGGTAGAGGTCCAGAACCGGCGCAGCGGCAGCGGCAGCAGAGGTGGAGGCGGAGGTGGCGGCGTGGTCGGTCGGGATGTCAAAGGGGTGATGTTCGACTTCTCCGGGACGCTCTTTCGCGTGGAGCCCACCGCGGACTGGCTGCGTGCGGTCCTGACGGAGGCCGGGATCGGGCTGCCCGAGGCCGAGATCATTGCCTGCGCCGCGCTGCTCGAGGAGGCGGGCGCGCTGCCCGGTGGGGCCTCGCCTCGGCGGGTGCCGGACCGGCTGGAGCCGCTGTGGCGGGAGCGGGATCTGAGCCCCGAGCAGCACCGGGCCGCCTATACCGCCCTCACCCGGGAGGTGCCGCTGCCCTCGGCGGAGCTGGCCGACGCCCTCTACGAGCGGCACCGGATCCCCGCGGCCTGGCGGCCCTACCCCGATACGGCGGCCACGCTCGCCGCCCTGCGCGACCTGGGCGTGCCCGTCGCCGTCGTCAGCAACATCGGCTGGGACCTGCGCCCCGTCTTCCGCGCCCACGGGATGGACCGGTTCGTCGACGCGTACGTGCTCTCCTTCGAGCACGGGGTCCAGAAGCCCGACCCGCGCCTGTTCCGGGTCGCCTGCGAGGCGCTCGGGGCGGCGCCCGCGGACGTGCTCATGGTCGGCGACGACGCCGTCGCGGACGCGGGGGCCGCGGCGCTGGGATGCCCGGTCCGGCTGGTCGAACACCTGCCGGTCGAGCAGCGGCCCCACGCACTGAGCACAGCACTCGGGCTGCACTGACGACCACATGCCCGCCCCGCCCACACCCCCGGCCGGGCTGGGGTCGCGGCGCTGTCGTGCCCCGGCCTGCTGGTCGAGCACGTGCCGGTCGAGCGGGCTGAGCACAGCGCTCGGGCTGCCCGGGCTGCTCGCCCCGCCCCGCCCAACCACCCCGCAGGCCGGCGCCGGCAGACCTCCCCCGTCGGCCCGCCTCGCCGCCCCGCCGCCTCGCCGACCGGCCCGTCACCCCGCCCGGCCCGGCCTGTCCCGCCCACACCCCCGGCCGGGCTGGGGTCGCGGTGCTGTCGTGCCCGGGCCAGCTGGTCGAGCACGTGCCGGTCGCGCGGGCTGAGCACAGCGCTCGGGCTGCTCGCCCCGCCCGGCCTGCCCCGCCCAACCGCCCCGCAGGCCGGCGCCGACGGACCTCCCCCGTCGGCCCGCCCCGCCGACCGGCCCGTCACCCCGCCCGGCCCGGCCCGCCCCGCCCAACCGCCCCGCAGGCCGGCCCCGGCAGACCTCCCCCGTCGGCCCGCCTCGCCGCCCCGCGCCGTCAGGCGCCGGCGGGCACCGCCGCTCGGCGGCTGAAGTTCATCGTCCAGTTGTGGATCCAGCTCGTGCCCCCGTCGGCCGAGAAGTACTGCTCCCAGCGCGGGGAGTCCGTCTCCGTCCGCGACCACACGAACCGCACCCGGACCGCCTTGTCCCCGTAGGTGTCCTCGCCCTCGAAGACGCCCGTGCCCGAGGCCGCGTCGAAGGATCCGGTGACCGGCGGGAAGAGCGTTCCGGTGCGGCGGCTGGCCCAGTTGAGGCTCCACCGCTCGGACTCGGGGTCGTAGAGCCGCAGGGTCAGTCCCGCGAAGCCCTTCGTCGGGAACTCGATCTCGTCGATGCTCGCGGCACCGTCGAAGTGGCGGGTGGCCCGGGACACCGCCGGGAACACCTCCCACCCGCTGTCCGCGTCCAGGAAGTCGGTGAGCCAGCGGTTGGTGACGTCCCAGGTACCGGCGAAGAAGTCGAAGTCGTACATGTGCGGTCTCCCCAAGAGCTTTTCTCCGTGCTGATGGGGGAACCGTAGGAGCACTCCACTGACATCCTGTGGCAGTGAAGTGCACGTGAAGTCCAGCCGACTGCTCTCGATCCTGCTGCTGCTCCAGACCCGGGGCCGGATGACCGCCGCCCAGCTCGCCGAGGAGCTGGAGGTGTCGGTCCGTACGGTCTACCGCGACGCGGAGGCGCTGGCCGCCGCCGGCGTGCCGCTGTACGGCGACGCCGGGCACAGCGGCGGCTACCAGCTCCTCGACGGCTACCGAACCCGCCTCACCGGCCTGGCCGCGGGCGAGGCGGAAGCCCTCTTCCTCACCTCCCTGCCCGGCCCGGCCGCCGAACTCGGCCTCGGCCGGGCCCTGTCCACCGCCCAGCTCAAGCTGCGCGCCGCCCTGCCCGCGGAGCTGCGCGCGCAGGCCGACCGGATGCGACTGCGCTTCCACCTGGACGCGCCCGGCTGGTACGCGGAGCACGAGGAGACCCCGCACCTGGCGCGGGTCGCCGACGCGGTGTGGCGGGGCCGGGTGGTCGAGGTCCGGTACCGGCGCTGGAAGGCGCCCCACGAGGTGGACCGGCGGCTGGCCCCGTACGGCCTGGTCCTGAAGGCGGGCCGCTGGTACCTGGTCGCGGCCACGGCCACCGCACCCGACACGGCCGGCCCCGCCGGCCCCCCGTACACCTACCGCGTGGACCAGATCCTGGCGGTGCGGGAGACCGGCGAGGAGTGCGCGCTCCCCGAGGGCTTCGAGCTGGCCGCCCACTGGCAGCGCACCCAGGCCGAGTTCCACGAGCGGCTCTACCCGGAGGAGGCGGAGGTACGGGTCTCCGCGCGCGCGGCCGCCCGGCTGACCGGCGCCCAGGCCAGGGCCCTGGCCGCCACCGGGACCCCGGATCCCGAACTGCCCGGGTGGACCCGGGCGGTCCTGCCGATCGAGTCCCAGGAACAGGCGGAGGCACAGTTCCTGGCACTCGGCGCCGAGGCGGAGGTACTCGCCCCACCGGCCCTGCGCCGGCGCATCGGAGTGGCCGCCGCCGCGACGGCGGCCCGCTACGGGACGGTGGGCGGGGAGGACCGCTTGGCCTGAACTCGCCCCGCCCACTCCCCCGACAACACCTCAAACCTCCCTGGAACAACGGGAGTCGGTATAGCGTCAGCGCCGACCACGACGGGCACGGGACAGTACGGGGCACGGGGGCTGGAGCGAGATGAGTGTCGTCGACGTTCGCTATCGGGTGGAACGGATCGCGCTGGCCCTGATGTCCACATCGGGCGTCGTGGTCCTGATCGCGGACCTCCTCGGGTGGCTCGACGCGCTCGCACCCGGCGGCGCGCTCCCCAAGGTCACGCTGCTCATCCTGAGCACGGTCACCGTGTTCCTCCTCCTGGAGATCGACCGGCTGCGCAAGCTCGACGTGGTCGAGGCGCAGGTCACCCGCCTCGACGAGACCCTCAGGACGCAGGTCGCCCGGCTCGACAGCAGCTTCCAGTCACAGCTGGCCAAGCTGGACATCGACACCGTCGCGCAGCAGCTCAAGCAGGAGAACTACCTCGGCGTGATCCGGGTGCACGCGGAGTTCCCCGACGTGCACTTCAACGCGTTCGTGGAGGGGGCCACCCAGGAGGTGGCCATCCTGCAGACCTTCATCCCCAACCTGGAACACCTCCAGCCCGCGCTGGAGAAGGCGCTGGTGGACCACGGCGTCCCGGTGCGCATCATGCTCCTCTACCCGTCCTCCCCGGTGGCGGGACTGCGCGACGAGGCGCTGCGCTCCGTACGGGATCCCGCTCTCGCGCTGGACGTGAAGGCCCGGGTGGAGATGTGCCTGGCCGGTCTCGCGGAGCTGCACAGCGGGGTCGGGCCCGCGGCCCGGGCCCTGCTCAGGGTGCGGGTGTACAACTCCTTGCCGTCCATCGCCGTGCACAAGGCCGACGAGCACTTTCTGGTCAGTTCGTTCCTGCACCGCCAGCTCGCGATCAACTCCGCCCAGACCGAGATCGACGGCAGTGACACGACGATGGGGCGGCAGGTCCAGAAGGAGCTGGACACGCTGTGGGAGATCGGCCGCGACGTGGCGCTGCCCGACTGGCGGGAGTCCCTCCGAAACATCACCTGGTGATCCAGATCCAGATCCACGGAAAGGTACGGCCATGCACGAGCTGGGCGAGCTGCACGAGCTGCACGAGCTCGACGGGTTCGAGAACGGGCTGATCGCGCGCTTCGAGGAGCATCCCGTCCTGGCGGGCGTCACCCGGCTGCCCGACGAGGACTTCGCCGCGCTCCTGCTCCAGCGGCGGTTCGTGTCGCTCGCGTTCACCCCGTCCTACGACCTGGCCATCGACCTGCTGCGGGACGGGGAAGGGCTGCGGATCGCCCGGATCATCCTGCGCGAGGAGTACCCGGGCGGCCAGGGGCACACCCCCTCGCACCGCGAGGACATGACGCAGGACCTGCGCCGGCTCGGAGTGTCCAGGGAGGCCCTGGTCGCGTCGAGGCCCACGGCCGCGACGCTGCGCGCCATCACCGACACCCTCGAACTGATCGCGGACGCGGGTGGCCGCGACGACGCCGACCTGCGGTTGCTGACCTTCCTGCGCTTCTGGGGCGAGGTGCTGGTCTCCGTCGAGTACGGACGGCTGTGGGAACGCATGGGGCCGCTGTTCGCCGACGGGAGCGACGGCGGCCGGAACCGTTCGCGGTTCTACCACCCGCACCTGGTCCACGACGCGAAGACGCATTCGCTCGCGACCGTCTCCCTGCTGTCCGACACCCACTCGGACCGGCTGGCCGCGCGGGTGACCGAGCTCCTCGGCCGGACGGACGGGGCGGACTGGGCGGACAGGACGGCCGGCTTCAAGGAGACCGAGGAACGGGCGCTCCAGCTCAAGACCGCCTTCTACGATCAGTTCGGCTGAGGCTGAGGCTGAGGCTGGAGCTGAGGCTCGCGCGGCCGGGTCTGCGAGCGGACCGCGCCCATGCTCGCCACGATGACCAGCGAGATCGCCGCCGCGTCGAGCGCCGACAGCGCCTGGTTCAGGATCAGGAACCCGGCCGTCGCGGCGATCGCGGGCTCCAGGCTCATCAGGATCGCGAAGGTCGGCGCCGGGAGCCTGCGCAGGGCCAGCAGTTCCAGCGTGTACGGCAGGACCGAGGACAGTACGGCCACGCCGACGCCCAGGAGCAGGGTGCTGGGGTGCAGCAGGGCCGAGCCGGCCTCGATCACGCCGAGCGGCAGGGACAGTACGGCGGCCACGGCCATCGCCAGCGCCAGCCCGTCCGCCTGCGGGAACCGACGGCCGGTCCGCGCGCTGAACACGATGTACGCCGCCCACATGCCGCCCGCCGCGAGGGCGAAGGCCACGCCCAGCGGGTCGAGCCCGCCGAGGCCGCCCCCGCCGTGGGTGGACAGCAGGACGACCCCGGCCAGCGCCAGCCCGGCCCACAGCAGGTTCAGCAGGCGGCGGGAGACCACGACGGAGAGCACCAGCGGGCCCAGCACCTCCAGGGTGACGGCGGGGCCGAGGGGGATCCGGTCGATGGCCTGGTAGATGAACCCGTTCATGCCGGCCATGGCCACGCCGAACCACACCACGGTCGACCAGTCCGCGCGGGAGTAGCCGCGCACCTTGGGCCGGCAGACGAGGAGCAGCACCAGCGCGGCCGCGGCGAGGCGCAGCGTGACCACGCCGGCCGCGCCCGCCCGCGGCATGAGCATCACCGCGAGGGCGGCACCGAACTGCACCGAGACGCCCGCCGTGACCACCAGGGCGACGGGGCCGAAGCGGGCCCGGAAGGAGCCGTCGGCGGGGGCGGTCGCCACCGGCTTCGCTTGGGCGGGCGCGGTGCTCGTGGGGGCGTGGGAGGAAGGTGCGGGCATTTATCCAGATTAGGGGGTGAGTAAGGAGCGTGCGTCCGTGTTTTGCCTTACATCCGGTGTACGCCCGGTTCCGGCAGGCCCTCCGCCAGTACCTCCGCCAGGTGGCGGGCCCGGCCGCCGGCCAGCTGCGCGATCTGGGTCCGGCAGGAGAACCCGTCCGCCAGCACCTCCGTACCCGGCGCGGCGGCCCGCAGCGACGGCAGGAGCTGTTCCTCGGCGCAGGCCACGGAGACCTCGTGGTGCCCGGGCTCGAAGCCGAAGTTGCCCGCGAGGCCGCAGCAGCCGCCGCTGAGCCCTCCCGTCAGCCCGGCGCGCTCGCGCAGCCGCCGGTCGGGGCCGTCGCCGAGGACGGCGTGCTGGTGGCAGTGGGTCTGGCCGGCGACCGGCCGGTCCAGGCGGGGCGGCTGCCAGTCGGGGGCGTACTCCTCCAGGGTCTCGGCGAAGGTTCGGACGGCCGCTGCGAGGCGGGGTGCGCGGGGGTCCTCCGGGAGCAGAGCGGGCAGATCGGTGCGCAGCGCTGCCGCGCAGCTCGGTTCGAGGACGGTGACGGGCCCCTGCGGGTCGCCTACGGCGTCCAGGGTGCGGCGGAGCACCCTGCGGGCGGTGTCCAGGCGGCCCGTGGAGATGTACGTCAGCCCGCAGCACACCCGGCCCGGCTGCACCACGGGCTCCAGGCCGGCGGCCCGCAGCACCCGCACGGCGGCGTGGCCGGCCTCGGGAGCGAGGTACTCCGTGAACGTGTCGGGCCACACCGTGACGACTGTCCCGGGCGTGCCCTGCGGGCGGCCGTCCCCTACCCGCCCTTCCACCGTTCCCCGGGCGCCGCCCGGACCCGTTCCCGGGGGCCAGCCCCCGGACCCCCGCGCCTCAAACGCCGGAGGGGCTGGGTTTTCGCCGGAGGCGGCCGAATCCAGCCCCGCCGGCGTTTGAGGCGCGGGGTCCGGGGCGGAGCCCCGGGAGGGGTCCGGGCGCAGCCCGGGGAACGGGCGAAGGGCGGGTAGGGGACCTCCCCCCGCGGAGCGGGATGCCGCGCGCCACGCACGCGTGAACGGGGTCCGGGCCACCCGGGGCAGGGCCCGGGCCCGCTCCAGGCCCGGGATGCGGAGGACGCGGGACACCAGGTTCAGGGGCCCGGCCAGCCGCAGCCCGGCGATCAGGCGGAGCCAGAACGGCAGCCCGCCCAGGGCGTAGTGGGACAGCGGCCGCAGCCGGCCCGCCCAGTGGCGGTGGAGGAACTCCGCCTTGTAGGCGGCCATGTCCACCCCCACCGGGCAGTCGCTGCGGCACCCCTTGCAGCCGAGGCACAGATCCAGCGCCCCGGCGACCTCCGCCGACCGCCAGCCGTCCCGCAGCACCTCCCCCGCCAGCATCTCGTGCAGCAGCCGCGCCCGCCCCCGCGTGGAGTGGCGTTCCTCCCCCGTGGCCCGGTACGACGGGCACATCACCCCCGGGCCCCCGACCTCCGTCGACCGGCACTTCGCGACGCCGACGCACCGCGCCACCTCCCCCGCGAAGGGCAGGCTCGGCAGCACCGCGAAGCGGAGGTTCTCGTCGAGCCGTGCCGGGCGGACGAGGATGCCGGGGTTCATGCCGCCCGCCGGGTCCCAGACCCGCTTGGCGGACTCGAAGAGATCGATCACCGAAGGCCCGTACATCCGCGGCAGCAGCTCCGCCCGCGCCTGCCCGTCCCCGTGCTCCCCGGACAGGGAGCCGCCGTGCGCTACGACCAGGTCGGCGAGGTCGTAGGAGAAGGCGCGGAAGCGGGCCACGCCCTCCGGCGTCACCAGGTCGAAGTCGATCCGTACGTGCACGCAGCCCTCGCCGAAGTGGCCGTACGGGGATCCGCGCAGCCCGTGCTGCGCCAGCAGGGCCCGGAATTCCGGCAGGTAGGCGCCGAGCCGGGCGGGCGGTACCGCGCAGTCCTCCCAGCCCGGCCAGGCCATGGTGCCGTCGGGCATCCGGGTCGCCGTGCCCGCCGCGTCCTCGCGGATCCGCCACAGGGCGCGCTGCGCCGCCGGGTCGGTGAGGAGGAGGGCGTCGACGGCGTCGGAGGCACGGATCAGGGCCCGTGCCGCGCCCTCGTCGCGCATCTCCGCGAACAGCCAGGCCCCGCCCCGGGGCAGGCCGGAGGCGGCATCGCCCACGAGGTCGGCCGCCATCCCCTCCACCGTCAGCGGCCCGTACCCGAGCAGCCCCGCCGCGGCCTGCGCGGCCGCGCTCTCGTCGGCGTACCCGAGCACGGCCAGCGCGGGGGCGGCGGGCAGTTCCACCAGCCGTACCGCCGCCTCGGTGACCACCCCGAGCGTGCCCTCGCTCCCGCAGAAGGCCCGGGCCACCTGCACGCCCCGCTCGGGGAGCAGCGCGTCCAGTCCGCCGTAGCCGGAGATCCGCCGCGAGAAGCCGCCGGCCATGCCGGTGCGCAGGACGGCCAGGTTCGCCGAGACCAGCTCCCGCAGCCCGTCGGGGGCGCCCTCCCAGCCGGTGCCGAGCCGGTGGGCGGAGCCGCCGTACGTGGTCACCGCCAGCTCGGCGACGTTGTCGGCGGTGGTGCCCCAGGCCACGGAGTGGGCCCCGCAGGCGTTGTTGCCGATCATCCCGCCGAGGGTGCAGCGGGAGTGCGTGGAGGGGTCCGGCCCGAAGGTCAGCCCGTGCGGGCGGGCCGCGTCCCGGAGCCGGTCGAGGACCAGGCCGGGCTGGACGACGGCGGTGCGGGCGGCCGGGTCCAGGGAGACGAGGGAGTCCATGTGGCGGGTGAGGTCCAGCACCACGCCGGTCCCGGTGGCCTGGCCTGCGATGGAGGTGCCGCCGCCGCGCGGGACGACCGGGACCCCGGCCTCCGCGCACACCGCGAGGGCGGCGGCCACGTCCTCGGCGTCGCGCGGGGCGACCACGCCGACGGGGACGCGGCGGTAGTTCGAGGCGTCCATCGTCATCAAAGCCCGGGCGGCGGCGCCGAAGTCGACCTCTCCGCGCAGGTTCTTCCGCAGGGTCCGTTCGAGTTCTTCGCGTTCACCGGGTGAGGTCACGACGGACAGCGTCCCACCGGCTCCCGGCCACCGGCTCCCGGCCGCTCCGAGCAGCTCCCGGCTCTACGCGCGTCATCTCATCGGGTGGACGCGGCTCCAAGGCGTGGACCCGGACCGGATACGCTCCGCTTGTGGCCGAGATCCAGATTCCCGCTGACATCAAGCCCGCCGACGGACGCTTCGGCGCGGGCCCCTCCAAGGTGCGGACCGAGGCGCTGGACGCCCTCGCCGCCACCGGTACCTCCCTGCTCGGAACCTCCCACCGCCAGGCTCCGGTCAAGAACCTGGTCGGATCGGTTCGCCAGGGCCTCCGGGACCTCTTCTCCCTCCCCGAGGGCTACGAGGTGATCCTGGGCAACGGCGGCTCCACCGCCTTCTGGGACATCGCGACCGCCGGTCTCATCGAGCGGAAGTCGCAGCACCTCACCTTCGGTGAGTTCTCCTCCAAGTTCGCCAGCGCCGCGAAGTCCGCGCCGTGGCTGGACGCCCCGTCGGTGATCTCCTCCGACCCGGGCACCCACCCGGACCCGGTGGCCGAGGCGGGCGTGGACGTGTACGCGTACACCCACAACGAGACCTCGACGGGTGTCGCGGCGCCGATCAAGCGCGTCGCGGGCGCCGACGAGGGTTCCCTCGTCCTGGTGGACGCGACCTCGGGCGCCGGCGGTCTGCCGGTGGACATCACCGAGACCGACGTCTACTACTTCGCCCCGCAGAAGTCCTTCGCCTCCGACGGCGGCCTGTGGCTGGCGGCGTTCTCCCCGGCGGCCCTGGAGCGCGCGGCCCGCGTGCACGCCTCGGGCCGGCACATCCCGGAGTTCTTCTCGCTGCCGACGGCGATCGACAACTCCCTGAAGAACCAGACGTACAACACCCCGGCGCTCTCCACCCTCTTCCTGCTGGACCAGCAGCTGGAGTGGATGAACAGCCAGGGCGGTCTGGAGTTCACGACCGGCCGTACGTCGGCCAGCGCGGCCCACCTGTACGGCTGGGCCGAGGCGTCGAAGTACGCCAGCCCGTTCGTCGTGGACGCCGCCAAGCGCTCGGCCGTCATCGGCACGATCGACTTCTCGGACGACATCGACGCGGCCGCGGTCGCCAAGGTGCTGCGCGCCAACGGCATCGTGGACACCGAGCCCTACCGCAAGCTCGGCCGCAACCAGCTCCGCATCGCGATGTTCCCGTCGATCGACCCGGCGGACGTGCAGGCGCTCACCGCCTGCGTGGACTACGTGATCGAAGCCCTCTGACCGAGCCCGACCGACACGCTCCGGAGCCCCCGGTGACATTTCGTCACCGGGGGCTTCTTCATGGCCGATCGCCCGCCCGAAGCAGTCCTGAGCCAGTCCTGAGCCAGTCCTGAACGAGCCCTGAAGGCCCGGGCCCGCAGCCCGCCCCGGAACCCCGGGACCTTGGTCCCAAAAATCGGGGCAAAGGACCAGCAAACAGGAGATCCACACCACCTCCGCCGCCTGCGGTTTTACGCCCCGGGACCTTCGGCAGGGGCCCCTCCCGACCCCTCCGAGGGGCGCAACCAACCGCCCCAGGATGTCCCTCATGTCTGGTGTGCCGGGAACGAACCCCGGCCCGTTCAGGAGGAACCCCATGCGCAAGGCACTTACCTTCTCGGCGATCGCCCTCGCCTCGTCTATGGCCCTGGCCGTCCCGACCGCCGCGTTCGCCGCCGACTCCACGTCGACCGCCCACAGCGCCAGCGCCAGCGCCGAGGCGGCCCCGGTGGCCCTGAAGATCTCCCCCTCCACCGCCAAGCCGGGCGACTCCGTCCAGATGTCGATGGAGGTCCCGGACGGCTCGACGAACCTGTCGATCTCCTCCGAGGCTCTGAACAACGTCAAGATGACCGACGGCCGCGGCGCCACCGCGACGGTCGCCAAGGTCGCCGACGGCAACTACGGGGTCTCCCTCACCGGATCGGGCCCCGACGGCCACAAGCTCCAGGCCACCGCCCAGATCACGGTCAAGGACGGCAAGCCCACCCCGAAGCCGACCCCGACCCCGAGCGCCTCGACGCTGAGCCTGTCCCAGGACCACGGCAAGCCGGGCGACAAGATCCAGGTCACCATCAAGACGGCGCCGAACGAGAAGAGCGCCTTCATCAAGTCCGACGCCTTCGGCGGCCAGGTCAACCTGAAGAACGACGGCAAGGGCGTCTGGACCGGCACCGCGGTCGTCGCCAAGGACGTCAAGACCGGCTACTACGGCGTCGACGCCTTCGCGGGCGGCAAGAAGTTCGACACCGTCAAGTTCTCCACCGACGCCACCGGCCCGGTCACCCCGAAGCCGAAGCCGGCCCCGCTCGACCCGAGCCAGCACAAGACCCCCAAGGGTTCCGTGAACACCGGCCAGGCCCCCATCGGCTGGGTCCCCTCGGACGCGGCCGACAATGGCTGAGCGCTCCACCCGGGAACACGCCCCCCGCCGGAGCGGCCGCGCCCTGCGCGTGGCCGCCCTGGCGGGCGCCGCCGGCCTCACGGCCTTCCTGATCACTTCCTGCTCCTCCGGCGGTGACGCCGGCACCGCGGCCAAGAACAACCCGGCCGCCGCCAAGAACGCCTCCGTGCTGAGCGCCTCCGTCCCGGACCGGATCGTGATCCCGGACATCAAGGTCGACGCCCCGCTCGACACCGTCGGACTCGACGCCCAGGGCGTCATGCAGGAGCCCGACTTCGCCAAGCCCAAGGACGCGGCCTGGTACAAGGACGGCCCGACCCCCGGGGAGAAGGGCGCGGCCGCCATCGTCGGGCACATGGACACCCCGCAGGTGCCCGAGGCCGTCTTCTACAACCTCAAGAAGCTGAAGAAGGACGAGAAGATCGAGGTCCACCGGGACGACGGCTCCACCGCCGTCTTCTCCGTCGACGAGGTCGACACCTTCAAGAAGGACCAGTTCCCGACCGACAAGGTCTACGGGGACACCCACGGCAAGGCCGAACTCCGCGTCATCACCTGCGGCGGCGACCTCACCAAGGACCGCCACTGGGACGCCAACGTCGTGGTCTTCGCCCACCTCGTCGGCCAGGAGTAGGCCCGCCGCCGGATGCCTACTTGGCGACGGCGAAGCGCATGAGGGCCTGCTCGTCGCCCGGCTTGATCTTGCCGGTCTGGTTGATGACGTGCAGCTGCCAGCCGGACCCCTCCCGGACCGCCTTGGCCACGGCGCAGCCGTTGTCGCTGCCGAGGAGGCTCGGCCAAATGTCGGCGACCTGCTGGCTGCTGCCGCCCGAGGCGTCGTACACCTTGAAGCTGATGTTGCGGGCGCTCTGGAAGGAACTGCCCTTCTTGTACGCGGCGGCGACGAAGACGATGGACGTGACGTTGCCCGGTATCCGGGCGAACTCCACGGTCACCGTCTCGTCGTCGCCGTCGCCGTGCCCGGTCTGGTTGTCCCCGCTGTGGAGCAGCGAGCCGTTGCCCATCGGGTCCAGGGAGTCGAGGCCGGCGAGGCGGACCGGGTCCGCGCCCTGCATCGCGATCGCGATCAGGTCCAGGTCGGTCCCGACCTTCCGCTTGAGCTTGCCCAGGAGGCCACCGCTGCTGCCCACGGTCGGGTCCCACGAGACGCCGATGGACAGATGGGTTACGCCGCCCAGGTCCGCAGGGCCGTCTTCCTTGGTGAGCGTGATCATGCGCAATCCTCACAAATAGCAGAGCGATACCGACTCCTTGAGTCTGCCTGAAGCCGGTTCGTTTGCGGAGGCGCTCGACGCACGCGATACCTTCAGGGCCTCGGCGTCCGGCATTTCCCGGATGCCGTACGGCTCGGTTGAGCGCGGTACATCTTGGAGGCAGCAGCGTGAGCGTGCGAGTGACGGCGGCCCCGGACGGCGTGGACCCCTTCGGCACGGCCCGGCTGCGGCGCGGGGTGCTCGACGCCTGGGGCGCCGGCCCGGCCCGCTTCCGCGAGGACGCCAACGCCGAGGAGGACCTGGCCCTCGGCGGCTACCGCGACCGGCTCGTCGTCGAGCTCGCGCAGAACGCCGCCGACGCGGCCGCCCGCGCCGGGGTTCCCGGCCGGCTGCGGCTCACCCTGCACGCGGGCACCGACCGGCCCGACGGGCACGCGGTGCTCGCCGTCTCCAACACCGGCTCCCCGCTGGACGCGACCGGCGTGGAGTCCCTGTCCACCCTGCGCGCCTCCGCCAAGCGCGACGACTCCCCCGGCAGCGTCGGCCGCTTCGGCGTCGGCTTCGCCGCCGTCCTGGCCGTCTCCGACGAGCCCGCCGTCCTCGGCCGGCACGGCGGGGTGCGCTGGTCCCTGGCCGAGGCCCGCGAGCTGGCCCGGGGGGCCGCCGTGGGGAGCTCCGGGCTCGGCGAGGAGCTGCGCCGCCGCGACGGCCACGTCCCGCTGCTGCGGCTCCCGCTGCCCGCCGAGGGAACGGCGCCCGAGGGGTACGACACCGTCGTGGTCCTCCCGCTGCGCGACGCCGCCGCGGAGGAGCTGGCCGGGCGGCTGCTCGCCGCCGTGGACGACGCCCTGCTGCTGACGCTGCCGGGGCTGGCCGAGGTCGTCATCGACACACCGGCCGGGGGCGTGCGGACGCTGACGCGCCGCGCCGAAGGCCCGTACACCGTCATCGCCGACTCCGCCTCGGACACCAAGCGTTGGCGCACCGTGCGCCACTCCGGCCCCATCGAGAAGGCGCTGCTCGCCGACCGGCCCGTCGAGGAACGGCTGCGGCCCGTCTGGGCGGTGTCCTGGTCCGTGCCCGTCGACGCCGAAGGCGCCCCGGTCCGCCCCGCGACCGCCGCCGTGGTGCACGCGCCGACCCCGACCGACGAACCCCTGGGCATCCCCGCGCTGCTCATCGCGACCCTGCCGCTGGACACCACCCGCCGTCACCCCGCGCCGGGGCCGCTGACCGACTTCCTCGTGGAGCGCGCGGCCGATGCGTACGCCGAACTCCTGGGCTCCTGGGAGCCGGTGAGCACCGCGCTCGTGGACCTCGTACCCGGCCCGCTCGGCAAGGGCGAGCTCGACGGGGCCCTGCGCGCCGCCGTCATCGCGCGCCTGCCCCGTACGGCCTTCCTCGCGCCGGCCGCACCCGCGGAAGATCCCGACGAGCGGGCCGCCCTGCGGCCCTTCGAGGCCGAGGTGGTGGAGGGCGCGGGCGCCGACACCGTACGGGTCCTCGCGGAGGTGCTGCCGACCCTGCTCCCGGCCGGGCTGGAGCGCCGCCCCGAACTGCGCACCCTGGGCGTGGGCCGGCTGCCGCTGGGCGAGGCCATCGAGCGGATCGCCGGCATCGAGCGGACCCCGGAATGGTGGTACCGGCTCTACGACAGCCTCGCCGGGGTCGACCCGGACCGGCTCTCCGGCCTCCCCGTGCCGCTGGCCGACGGGCGCACCGCGATCGGGCCCCGGCAGCTGCTGCTGCCCGGCGCGGACGCCCCGCGCTCGGGCAGCCCGGAGAGCCTGGCCCGGCTCGGCCTGCGGGTGGCCCACCCGGACGCCGTGCACCCGCTGCTGGAGAAGCTGGGCGCGCTCCCGGCGAGCCCGCGCGCCGTCCTGACCACCCCGCAGGTGCGGTCGGCCGTCGCCGCCTCCCTCGACGCCGGGGAGATCTGGGACGAGGACGCCCTCGACCCCGAGGAACTGGCCGACATCGTCCTCGGCCTGGTCCGCGATGCCGAGCTCTCCCCCGGGGACGAGCCCTGGCTGGGCGCGCTCGCCCTGCCCGACGAGGACGGCGAGCCGACCCCGGCCGGGGAACTCCTGCTGCCCGGCTCCCCCTTGGCCTCGGTGATCCGCGAGGACGAGATCCCGTACCTGGACGCCGAGCTGGTGGAGCGCTGGGACGAGCGGACCCTCACCGCCGTGGGCGTCCTCGCCGCCTTCCAGCTGGTCCGCGCCACCGACGTGGTCCTGGACCCGGACGAACTGGAGCCCCGCGACGGGGACTTCGCGGAGCCCGACGACGCCGGTCTGCTCGACGCCGTCGACGTGTGGTGCGAGGACCTCCTCGACCAGCTCCCCGACACCCCGGTGCCGCCGGTCGCCGTCGAGCTGGTCGCCGTACGGGACCTCGACCTGGTCGACGACGACCGCTGGCCCCAGGCTCTGGCCATGCTGGCCCAGCCGCCGCTGCGCGACGCCCTGACCCAGCCCGTGCGGGTGCTGCTCCCGGACGGCACCACCCGGTCCGTGCGCCCGTACACCGCCTGGTGGCTGCGCGACCACCCGGTCCTGGACGGCCGCCGCCCGGCCGGTCTGCGCGCGGCGGGCGGCGACCCGCTGCTGGCCGGCCTCTACACCCCGGCGGACGCCACCGGCTTCGAGGACGAGCAGGTCCTGCGGGCGCTCGGCGTACGCACCACCGTGCCCGCCCTCCTGGAGGAGCCGGGCGGCGCCGCCGAGCTGCTCGGCCGCCTCGCCGACCCGGACCGGGAGGTCACCGGCCGCCAACTGCACGGCCTGTACGGGGCGCTGGCCGATCTGGACCCCGAGCAGGTCACCCTGCCCGACGAGCTGCGCGCGGTGGTGGACGGCGAGGTGGTCGTGGTCGACGCGCAGGACGCGGTGATCGCGGACGCCCCGGACCTCCTGCCGCTCACCACGGGCCTCCCCCTCCTCCCCGTGGCCCCGTCCCGGGCCGCCGACCTGGCGGAGCTGTTCCAGGTCCGGCGCCTCTCGGAGACCGTCCCGGCGGAGGTGACCACCGACGGCGAGGAGCACGAGGTCCCCGAGTCGGTGCACCAGCTCCTGGGCCCGGCCACCCCGAAGAGCTACGTGGAGCACGAGGAACTCCTGGCGGGCGGCACCGAACTCGACTGGCGCCGCACCCCGGACGGCACCCTGCACGCCTCCACCCTGGAGGGCGTGGCGGCGGCCCTCGCCTGGGCGGCGGGCCAGTGGCCGCGCCGCTTCGAGGTCGCGGCCCTCCTGGAGGATCCGTCCCGGACGGCGGAACTGGCCCGGGACCGCTGGTTCGACTAGGCCCCCTCCTGAGCGCCCGTACAACCATCCGGCCGCGCCGCGCATCTTCAGGGCATGTCTTCTTCCCATGTCCTGATCGGGCGCGGCGCCGACCGCGGCACGTCGGCCACCCTCGAATCCGGCCGGCTGCGGATCCTGCGGGGCCCGGAGGTCACGCTCATCCCCCTGGCGGCCGTGCGGGAGGTCCGCGCGTGGGGTGAGTCGCTCGTCGAGATCCTGCTGACCGACGGCGCCGTCCACCAGGTCAGCGGCTCCAACCCGACCGCCACCGCCGCGTTCACCGCCGCCCTGAACCGCGCGCTCCCCCAGGAACGGGACCCGGCCGGCAGCGCCCTGGTCACCATCGAGTCCGGCTCCGGCGGGGAACCGCTCTGGCGCGGGGACGACGCGCAGGTCTCCCTGGGCACCGACCGGCTGCGCGTCGTCCGGGGCATCCGGAGCACCGACATCCCGCTCGTCGCCGTCCGGGAGGCGCGCGTCGAGGGCCGGGGGCTCCTCCAGGTCGTCCTGACCGACGGCGCCACCCACCAGCTCCCGGGCGGCCGCCCGGACGCCACCGCCGCCTTCGCCGCCACCGTCAACGCCGCACTGCCCCCGGAACGGGAACGGCACCCGGGCGGCAGCGAGCTGGCCACCACCGTGCCCGCGCCCGGCGGGAAGCCGCCGGGCACCTCCCGCAGGCCCCTGGTCGGGTCCGGCGCCGTCGTACTGGCCTACCTCTGCTGGACGATCTGGGCCGGCGTCACCCACGGCTCCTTCGCCGCGGTCTCCGTCACCATCATCGCCGTCCCCTTCTTCCTCGGCCTGGCCGTACTCGCCGCCACGGGCTTCGGCCTGTCCGTACGAGCGGCCATGTCCCGGCGGGGCATCACCGTCCTGGCGGTTCGGGCCTCCGACGAGCAGGGACACTCGTCCCCCAGGTTCGAGTTCACCGCCATGGACGGCGTCACCTACGCGCACCACACCCGCAGGCACGCGACGCCGACCCTCCACGTGGTCCACGACTCCCTGCGCCCCTACCGCACGATCGTCCCCGGATCGCCCGTGACGGTGGTGCTGAAGTACACCGTCACCCTCGCCTGCGCGTGCGCGCTGCTCGCCCTCAGCGCGTACATGACCTACGAGGTCTTCGCGTGATCCGGCCCTCCGGCCGTGCCGTCACCCCGCCGGCGTGAGCAGCGCATCCGCGATGGCCGTGCGGGCGTACAGGACCGAGCGGCCGGCGCGGTGGCCGGTGACCAGGCCCGCATCGCGCAGGGCCGTCAGGTGCTGGGAGACCGCCGCCGCGGACAGGCCGCAGTGGAGGGCCAGTTGGGTGGTGGAGGCCGGGGTGTCGAGCTCGGCGAGGAGCAGGGTGCGGGAGCGGCCCAGTACGGCGGCCACCGCATCGGTGGCCTTGGTGGCGCGGGGCTCCCAGAGGGTGCCGATCCCCCGCGCCGGGTAGGCAAGTTGGGGCGGTTCGGGGGCCACCGACCGGGTCAGCACGCGGGGCCAGGCGAAGGCGGAGGGGACGAGGAGCAGGCCGGCTCCCGTGTCCGCCCGGTTCATCGAGCACTGCCGCCGCACCATGCGCAGGGTGCCGGCGTCCCAGCTGACCGTCTCGTGGAGTTCGTTCAGCACGTGCGCCGAGCCGTGCTCGGCGACCTGCCGGGCCCGGTGGAACACGTCCGCCTCCAGCAGCTGGCGGATGCGCGGCCAGTACGGGCCGAGCGCGAGCTCCCAGTACGTCTCGATCTCGGCGGTGACCTTCTCCAGCGCCGCCTCGGGCTCCTCCCGCAGCAGCCGCAGCCGCGGCGCCGGGCTGGGCGTCTTCGCCACCAGGACGTCGAGGTCGGCGCCCACCTGTGCCGCGGGGGTGCGGCGGATGGCCGCCAGTTCCGCGGGGAGTTCGCCGAAGGGGCCGGCCGGGGTGGGGTTGAGGAAGTCCGCGAGGTAGCCGATGCCCGGGATCAGGGCGGCGAGCCAGCCCCGGTCCAGTCCGGCGGCGAGCAGCCGCGGCCGCACCTGCCGGGCCCAGCGGCGGTGCAGCGGGGGGTCGGACTCCTCGCGCAGCAGACGGAAGCTGGTGACGACCTCCCACATCGGGGACACCGCGAACCGGGTCTGTGCCAGGTCCGTTGCGGTGAAGCTCAGTTCGTACTCCATGGGAACGCCCCCGCCGCCGTGCCATTGGATTCGGTCCCACCTTAATCAATAGGGGCCCGCCCGCCCAGGGCGCAGGCTCCTCACATGCCCTCCTCCTTCCGCGGTCTCCCGCCCCTCGTCTGGACCCTGTTCGCCGGTTCGATCGTCAACCGCATCGGCTACCTCGTCACCCCGTTCCTGGTCTTCCTCCTCGCCGACCGGGGCATCACCGGCTCCGACATCTCCTTCGTGCTCGGCGCACTCGGCGCCGGCCACCTGCTCGGCCCGGCCCTCGGCGGACTGCTCGCCGACCGGATCGGCCGCCGTCCCACCATGCTGATCGGGCTCATCGGCTCCGCCGTCGCCCAGGGAGCCCTGTTCCTGGCCCCCGGGGTCTGGACGATGGCCGCCTCCGCGCTGCTGCTCAGCACCGCCGGGGCCACCGTTCCGCCCGCCGCGTTCGCCCTGCTCGCCGACTCGGTGGACACCGGCTGGCGGCAGCGGGCGTACGCCCTGTTCAACTGGGGCGTCAACATCGGCACGGCCGTCGCCGGCGTGCTCGGCGGCTTCCTCGCCGCGCACGGGTACTGGCTGCTCTTCGCCGTCGACGCCGGTTCGGCGCTCGTCTACGCCACCGTGGTCGCGACCCGGCTGCGCGAGCCGGCCCGCACCGCTCCGGGCAAGGCCTCCGGCGGCCTGGGCTACGGGGTCGTCCTGCGCGACCGGCTGATGCTCCTGCTGCTCCCGCTGCTCGGGATCCAGCTGTTCGTGTACTCCCTGACCGAGGTGGCGCTGCCGCTCGCCGTCCGCGACAGCGGGCTCTCGCCGGCCGTGTACGGGGCCCTGGCCGCGGTCAACGCCGTCCTGGTGGTGGCCCTGCAGCCGTTCGTGACGGCCCGGCTGTCGGGACTGCCGCAGCTCCCGGTGCAGGCGGCGGGCAGTGCCCTGATCGCCGCCGGGGTGGCGCTGACCGGGCTCGCGGACTCCGTCACCGGGTACGTGGTCTCGGTGGTCGTCTGGTCGCTCGGCGAGGTGGCCGTCGCCGGCATCGCGGCCTCACTGGTGGCCGACCTGGCCCCGGCCGATGCCCGCGGCCGCTACCAGGGCGCCTTCAGCTGGACCTGGGGCCTGGCCCGCTTCGGTGCCCTCACCCTGGGCGTCACCCTCTACACCGGGGTCGGTCCCGCGGTCCTGTGGTGGGGCGCCCTGGCCGCCGGCCTGCTCGCCGCGGTGGCCACCCTGGGCCTGCGCAGCCGCATCGCGGCCCGGCGGGAGCAGGACCTCGACCTGGCGGCCTGAGGGTCAAATGGGCTCGACCCACACCGGGTGATCACCGAGCAGCCGCCGCAAGTCGTCGGCATCCGAAGTCAGCACAACGACCCGGTCTCCCCGGCCTGCGGCCTCAAGAGCGACAGAGCCGAGAACGGCGTCGATCGCGTACTTGTGACCAGGCAGCTTCGCCTCCTTCAGGAGGGAACGCGCGGTGGCGATCATGGCGTCGTTCGTGTGGACGACTTCCATCCGGGACAAGGTCCAGTCCCAGGTCTTGGGCAGCACACCCGCCTTCGGATCCCAGGCCTCCAGGGTCGTGAGTCCGGAGGTCACCACCCGGACGTCACTGTGCGCCGCAGCCTTGACATAGGCGGACAGGACCTCGTCACCGCGCACCGCTCGGGAGAGTGCCTCGCAGTCGAAGACGAACGTACGCGGCGCGGGCACGACCCGCCGGTTGACCCGAGGGGTCACGCGGCAGCCTGCCGACCTGGTTCGGGCCGCTGGGCAGGCGCCCCGGTCCGGCGTTCTTCGTACCAGGCGTCGATGGCCTCGATCCGGTCGAGTACCGAGTCGTACGCCTCGTCGCTCACCGGCCCGTACTCCTGCTCCAGATGGTCCGACAGTTCGTGCAGCTTGTCCTGCGCAACCCTGCGCTCGACGGCGGCGGCCACGTAGGCGGACACTCCTCTGGCGGACACCCGTTCCTTGATGCTCTCGAACACCTCTGCAGGCAGGGTGACGGTGACCTTCTTCATTGCCATAGTCCAACTATGAAACCGGTACGGCCCACCTGTCGATCCCTCGTGGGAGTGAGCCGTGAGAGTGAACCTACGCCGGGAACCTGCGGTCCACCCACCGGAAGGTGAACTCGATGAGGGCGGCCGCGGCGGCCGCGATGCCCACGGCGGCCCACGGCATCACCGCGCCCTCCAGCTTGAGCTGGAAGAACTCCTGGAGCCAGGGCGTGACGAGCACGATCAGGAACGCCCCGCCCATCGCGCCGACCAGCCCGACCCGCCACCAGGTGTAGGGGCGGGCGATGATCGCCAGCACCCACATCGAGGTCAGGAACAGCGCGAGCGTGGCGGCGCTGGTCTCGGCCTTGAGGGCGTCGGGGCCGGAGTAGTAGTGGCGGGCGAGCACGTAGGTGACGAAGCAGGCGACGGCGGCGATGACCCCGCCCGGGATCGCGTACCGCATCACGCGTTTCACGAAGTGCGGCTTGGCCCGCTCCTTGTTGGGGGCCAGCGCCAGGAAGAACGCCGGGACGCCGATGGTCAGTGTGGACAGCAGCGTCAGGTGGCGCGGCAGGAACGGGTACTCGACCTGGGAGCAGACCACCAGGACGGCCAGCAGCACCGAGTAGACCGTCTTGGTGAGGAAGAGGGTCGCGACGCGGGTGATGTTGCCGATGACCCGGCGGCCTTCGGCGACGACCGAGGGCAGCGTGGAGAAGCTGTTGTTGAGGAGGACGATCTGCGCGACGGCCCGGGTGGCCTCCGAGCCGGAGCCCATCGAGACGCCGATGTCGGCGTCCTTGAGGGCGAGCACGTCGTTGACCCCGTCGCCGGTCATCGCGACGGTGTGTCCCCTGGACTGGAGGGCGGCCACCATGTCCCGCTTCTGCTGCGGGGTGACCCGCCCGAAGACGGCGTTCTCGTCCAGGACCCCGGCCATCTCCTCCTGGTCGGTGGGGAGCGTGCGCGCGTCGACGGTGTTCTCGGCGCCGGGCAGGCCCAGCTTCCCGGCGACCGCGCCGACCGAGACGGCGTTGTCCCCGGAGATGACCTTGGCCTTGACGTCCTGGTCCTCGAAGTAGCGCAGGGTGTCGGCGGCGTCGGGACGCAGCCGCTGCTCCAGGACGACGAGGGCCGTCGGCCGAACCCCGGTGGCCACGGCCGGGTCGTCGAGTTCGCGGGTGGCCCGGCCCAGCAGGAGGACCCGTAGGCCCTGCTCGTTGAGGTCGTTGATCTCCTCCAGGGCCGGGTCCCCGGCCGGGAGCAGCACGTCGGGGGCTCCGAGCAGCCAGGTGTTGTTCTCCCCGTCGCCCTCGCTGAAGCTGGCGCCGCTGTACTTGCGGGCGGAGGAGAAGGGCAGCGATTCGGTGCAGCGCCACTCGGCGCTGTCGGGGTAGGCGTCGATGATCGCCTGGAGGCTGGCATTGGGGCGCGGGTCGCTCTCGCCGAGCGCGCCGAGCACCTTCTTGACGTACGCGGCGTCCGCGCCGCCGAGCGGACGGCACTCGGTGACGTCCATGCCGCCCTCGGTGAGGGTGCCGGTCTTGTCGAGGCAGACCACGTCCACGCGGGCGAGCCCCTCGATGGCGGGCAGCTCCTGCACCAGGCACTGCTTGCGGCCGAGCCGGATGACGCCGATGGCGAAGGCGACGGAGGTCAGCAGGACGAGGCCCTCGGGGATCATCGGGACGATGCCGCCGACGGTGCGGGCGATGGCGTCCTTGAGGTTGTTGTCCTTGACGATCAGCTGGCTGATGATCAGGCCGATGGAGGTCGGGACCATCATCCAGGTGACGTACTTGAGGATGGTGGAGATGCCGGAACGCAGCTCGGAGTGGACGAGCGTGAAGCGGGAGGCCTCTTCGGCGAGCTGGGCGGCGTAGGCCTCGCGGCCGACCTTGGTGGCGGTGAAGGCGCCGCCGCCGGCGACGACGAACGAGCCGGACATGACCGGGTCGCCGGGCTTCTTCAGGACGGGGTCGGCCTCGCCGGTGAGGAGGGACTCGTCGATCTCCAGGCCGTCGGCCTCGCCGACGAGCCCGTCGACGACGACCTTGTCGCCGGGGCCGAGCTCGATGACGTCGTCGAGGACGATCTCGGAGGTGGAGATCTCGGCGGTGCGGCCGTCGCGGCGGACGCTGGGTTTGGCCTCGCCGATGACGGCGAGGCTGTCCAGGGTCTTCTTGGCGCGCATCTCCTGGATGATGCCGATGCCGGTGTTCGCGATGATCACGAAGCCGAAGAGGCTGTCCTGGATCGGGGCGACGAAGAACATCACCACCCACAGGACGCCGATGATGGCGTTGAAGCGGGTGAAGACGTTGGCACGGACGATGTCCGCCGTGGAGCGGCTGCTGCGGACGGGGACGTCGTTGACGGCTCCGCGGGCGACGCGCTCGGCGACTTCGGCGGTGGTCAGGCCGGCCGGCTTGAACCGGGGTGCGGGTGGCCGGACCGGGTGTACGGGATCGAGCTCGGCCCCCGCGTCGATGGCGGTCCCGGCGGCCGCCGCGCCGCCACCGCCCGGCTCCGGTCCGTCTGATGCGCTCTGCGCCCGCTCCGTCATGGTTCCGACGGTAAAGGGGGATTCGCTCCCCCACCTGCCGAAAAGTCTGAAGATCCGACTTCGGGATGAGCCGAATCCTCCGCTGGTAGCCCTTCCGGCGGGCCGGGGCGGGCTCCGGCAGCCGCGTGCGGCCCGGTTTCCAGGGGGCTCCGCCCGCAGGCCCGGGGCGGCGGGCTAGCCCGCCTGGGGAGTGGGGGCCGACGGGTCGGCTTCGTTCCGCGCGGCCAGCTCCGCCGCGTGCCGCTTCAGGGCGGCATCGCGGCCGCGCACGTACCAGAGGCCGATCAGGCCGAGGACTCCGCCGACCGCGCAGGTCCAGACCCACCACAGCATGCCCCGGTCCGCGAACCACCCGTAGAAGGGGAGCTGGAAGAGGAAGAGGGCGAACCACAGGATCGTGCCGCCGGTCACGGTGCCGACGATCGGGCCCTCGAGGGGCTCGGGGGCCTCGTGCGTCGCAGTCCATTTCGCCATGGGGACAAGTCTAGGCCGGTCGGCGGAGGGTCTACGCGCGGAGATAGACGGCCCTTCGTTCATGTGTTCATACTGAAACGGTTTGGGCTTGGCCCGTTTTCGTCGTATGAAACCACCACTGAGGACCAGGACCCCCATGAGCACGTCGGCCCCCGTGGACCGCTACTTCAAGATCTCCGAGCGCGGCTCGACCATCGGCCGCGAGGTCCGCGGCGGATTCGCCACCTTCTTCGCGATGGCCTACATCATCGTGCTGAACCCGATCATCCTGGGCAGCGCGAAGGACATGTACGGGCACCAGCTCGACGGGGGCCAGCTGGTCACCGCGACCGTGCTGACCGCCGCCTTCACCACCCTCCTGATGGGCGTGATCGGCAACGTCCCGATCGCCCTCGCGGCCGGCCTCGGCGTCAACACCGTCGTCGCCCTCCAGCTCGCCCCCCGCATGAGCTGGCCCGACGCCATGGGCATGGTGGTCCTGGCCGGCTTCGTGGTGATGCTGCTGGTCGCCACCGGCCTGCGCGAGCGGGTCATGAACGCCGTCCCGCTCGGCCTGCGCAAGGGCATCGCGATCGGCATCGGCCTGTTCATCATGCTGATCGGCCTGGTCGACTCGGGCTTCGTCACCCGCATCCCCGACCTCGCGCACACCACGGTCCCGCTCCAGCTCGGCGGCAACGGCCACCTGCACGGCTGGCCCGTCCTGATCTTCGTGGTCGGCGTCCTGCTGACGCTCACCCTGATCATCCGCAAGACCCCCGGCGCGATCCTGATCTCCATC
Organism: Streptomyces sp. TBY4; assembly: GCF_024213195.1. Lineage (GTDB taxonomy): Bacteria > Actinomycetota > Actinomycetes > Streptomycetales > Streptomycetaceae > Streptomyces. Next base: position 70,271 of record NZ_JANAVF010000026.1, read on the forward strand.
GTGGCCATGACCGTCGCCGCCCTGGTGATCCAGCTGATCACCAAGCTCCCGGACACGGCCTGGGGCCTGACGGTCCCGGAGTGGCCCGGCAACCCGGTGGCCGCGCCCGACTTCGGCCTGATCGGTCAGGTCAGCCTGTTCGGCGGCTTCGGCAAGGTCGGCATGCTGACCGGCATCCTGTTCGTCTTCACCGTGCTGCTGTCCTGCTTCTTCGACGCGATGGGCACCATCCTCGGCGTCGGCGACGAGGCGAAGCTGACGAAGCCGGACGGCTCCTTCCCCGGGATCAACCGGGTGCTGTTCGTCGACGGCATGGCCGTCGCCGCCGGCGGCGCCTCCTCGTCCTCCGCCACCACCTGCTTCGTGGAGTCCACGGCCGGCGTCGGCGAGGGGGCCAGGACCGGCCTCGCGAACATCGTGACCGGCGGCCTCTTCACCGTCTCGCTGTTCCTCACGCCGCTCGCCACGATGGTCCCCTCACAGGCGGCCACGCCCGCGCTCATCGCGGTCGGCTTCCTGATCATGGCCGGCTCGGTCCGGGACATCGACTGGAACGACTTCACCATCGCCGTCCCGGCCTTCCTGGCCATGGTGATGATGCCCTTCACGTACTCGATCACCAACGGCATCGGCATCGGCTTCGTGGCCTTCTCCGTGCTGCGGCTGGCGACCGGCCGGGGCCGCGAGGTCCCGGTGGCCATGTACGTCGTCTCGGCGGTCTTCGTCTTCTACTACGCGATGCCGGCGCTGGGCCTCACGTAAGCCCGTAGAACTTCTCCGTCTCGTCGACGGCCGCCTTGAAGCGTTCGTCGAAATCGTCACGAATGAGCGTCCGGACCACATAGTCCTGGACGCTCATTCCTCGTTTGGCGGCATGAGTCCGGAGCCTGTCGAGGAGCTCCCCGTCTATGCGCATGCTCAGCACATGTGTCCCCATGCCGAAAGAGTCGGGGCACAGGGCATGGACGCGTGTCACTTTCCGCAGCCGACTCACCCGTACGAGTGACACCGGATAACTGGTGTTCCTTAGGAAGAGTAATGAGTTACTCTAAATACATGCATGACCTCTCCCATGGCGACGACGCAGCCGCCGTGAACGACCTCCGCTCCGCCGTCATGCGGCTGGGCCGGCGCCTCAAGCACCAGCGCGTCGACGAATCGCTGAGCCCGACCGAGATGTCGGTCCTCGGCACCCTCGCCCGCTGCGGCCAGGCCACCCCCGGTGAGCTGGCCAGGCGGGAGCACGTGCAGCCGCCGTCCATGACGCGCATCGTCGCGTTGCTGGAAGCCAAGGGACTGGTCACGCTGGAACCGCACCCCGACGACCGCCGCCAGAAGGTGGTCCGCCAGACGGAGGAGGCCGAAGCGATGCTCGAAGAGAGCCGTCGCAAGCGCAACGCCTTCCTCGCCGGGCTCGCGGCCGAGCTGACCGAGGACGAATGGGCCAAGCTCCGCGAAGCCGCGCCCGTCCTGGACAAGCTCGCGCACCTATAGGAACGACGCCAGGAGGCGAACCCTTTTGAGTACGGGACCCGGAGCAGACTCCGCCCCCGGCCACACACCCACCACTACGCACGCATCGGGCCCCACCCCGAAGAACAAGAACTCGATGTTCAGCTCGCTGAAGATCCGGAACTACCGGCTCTTCGCGAGCGGCCAGGCCGTCTCGAACACCGGCACCTGGATGCAGCGCATCGCCCAGGACTGGCTGGTCCTCTCGCTGACCGGCTCGGCCTCCGCGGTCGGCATCACCATCGCGCTGCAGTTCCTGCCGATGATGCTGTTCGGGCTCTACGGCGGCGTACTCGCCGACCGGCTCCCCAAGCGGCCGCTGCTGCTCTGCACCCAGGCCGCCATGGGCCTGACCGGCCTCGCGCTCGGTGTCCTCACCCTCGCCGGCCACGTCAACGTCTGGCACGTCTACCTCGCCGCCTTCCTCCTCGGCCTGGTCACCGTCGTCGACAACCCGGCCCGGCAGACCTTCGTCTCCGAGATGGTCGGCAAGGACCAGGTGGCCAACGCGGTCAGCCTGAATTCGGCCAACTTCCAGTCCGCACGGCTGATCGGCCCGGCCATCGCCGGTGTCCTCATCACCGCCGTGGGCTCCGGCTGGGCCTTCCTGCTCAACGGCCTGTCCTTCGCCGCGCCGATCGCGGCCCTGCTGATGATGCGGACCCGGGAACTGCACCCGGTCGAGGTCCAGCCCCGCGCCAAGGGGCAGCTCCGGGAAGGCCTGCGCTACGTCGCCGGGCGGCCCGAGCTGATCTGGCCGATCGTGCTCGTCGGATTCATCGGCACCTTCGGCTTCAACTTCCCGATCTGGCTGTCGGCCTTCGTGGCCAAGGTCTTCCACGGGGACGCGGGCACCTACGGGCTCTTCAACACCCTGATCGCGGCGGGCTCCCTCGCGGGCGCCCTGCTGGCGGCCCGGCGCGGCCTCTCGCGGCTGCGACTGCTGGTCGCGGCGGCGGTGCTCTTCTCCGTCCTCCTGCTGGTGACGGCCTTCGCGCCCGGCTTCTGGCTGTTCGCGGCGCTCCTCGTCCCCATCGGGGTCTTCGGCCTGACGGTGAACGTCACCGCGAACTCCAGCGTCCAGATGGCCACCGACCCCGAGATGCGGGGCCGGGTGATGGCCCTGTTCATGATGGTCTTCACCGGCGGCACCCCGATCGGGGCCCCGCTGGTCGGATGGGTCACGGACACCTACGGCGCGCGGATCGGCATGGCCGCGGGCGGAGCGGTGTCGCTGGCCGCGGCCGTCGCGATCGGCCTCGTCCTGTCCCGCATCGGCAACCTCCGCCTCAGCGTGAGCCGCCACGGCGTGAACTTCGTCCCCTCGGACCGCCGCCGCCAGCTGGCCACGGCCGCCTGAGGTCGCCGGAGGGGCTGGATCAGCCAAATCCAGCCCCGCCGGCGTTTGAGGCGCAGGGGTCCGGGGACTGGTCCCCGGCAACGGCGCCGCACGGCTGCCCACCTCGCTAGGCTCGGCACATGAGACTGTTCGCAGCCGTCATCCCGCCCGAGGCGGCCGTCTCGGAGCTGGCCGAGGCCCTGCGCGGCCTGCGCGACGACCGCCTGCGCTGGACCGCGGAAGCCGGCTGGCACTTCACGCTCGCCTTCATGGGCGAGGTACGGGAGGAGCTGCTCCCCGAGCTCCACACCCGCCTCGCCCGCGCAGCAGCCCGCAGCGAGCCCTTCCGGCTCCGGATCCACGGCTCCGGCCACTTCGGCCACCGCTCCCTGTGGGCCGGCGCAGCCGGGGACCTCGACGCCCTGCGGATGCTCGCCGAGCGCGCCGACGCCGCCGCCCGGCGCTCCGGGGTGCCCATGGACCAGCACCACCGCTACACCGCCCACCTCACCCTCGGCCGCCTGCGCGACGAGCGGCACGACGTCCGCCCCTACTGCGCGGCCCTGGCCTCCTTCGAGGGCACCGCCTGGCAGGTCGGCGAACTCAGCCTGGTCCGCAGCAACCTGCCCGACTCCGGGGTTCCCGGGGAACAGCCCCGCTACGAGGTCGTCGGCTCCTGGGAACTGGGAGAGCCCGCCCCTCCGTACGAAGGGCGGGCCCGGTCGCGTTAGGCTCGACGAGTGGATCCCAAGACCAGAAACCGCGTCATGGCCGGTGTGCTCGTACTGATGTTCCTCGTGGTGGCGGTCGCCGCCGCGGTGGGCCAGTAGGGGCCCGGCGCTACCAGGCGAACGCCTCCGGCGCCGGCCCCGGCCCCGGGAAGACCTCGTCCAGCCCGGCCAGCACCTCCGGCGACAGCTCCAGCTCCACCGCCCGCAGCGCGGACGCGAGCTGCTCCGGCGTACGCGGCCCGACGATGGGACCCGTGACCCCGGGACGCGTCAGCAGCCAGGCCAGGGCGACCTCGCCGGGCTCCAGTCCGTGCTTGTCCAGCAGGTCCTCGTACGCCTGCACCTGCGCCCGTACCGAACTGTTCGCGAGCGCGTCCGCCGAGCGGCCGCTCGCCGTGCGCCCCGACTCCGAAGCCTTGCGGATGGCCCCGCCCAGCAGCCCGCCGTGCAGCGGGGACCACGGGATGACGCCGAGCCCGTACGCCTCGGCCGCCGGGATGATCTCCAGCTCCGCCCGCCGCTCGGCGAGGTTGTAGAGGCACTGCTCGCTGACCAGGCCGAGCCGGCCCGAGCGGGCCGCGGCCTCGTTGGCCTGGGCGATCTTCCAGCCGGGGAAGTTCGAGGATCCCGCGTAGAGGATCTTGCCCTGCTGGACCAGGACCTCGACGGCCTGCCAGATCTCCTCGAAGGGCGTCAGCCGGTCCACGTGGTGGAACTGGTAGATGTCGATGTAGTCGGTGTTCAGGCGCTTGAGGCTGGCGTCGACGGCCCGCCGGATGTTCAGCGCCGACAGGCGGTCGTAGTTGGGCCACGGGTCGCCCTCGGCGGCCATGCTCCCGTAGACCTTGGTGGCGAGGACCGTCTTCTCCCGGCGGCCGCCGCCCTGGCCGAACCAGGTGCCGATGATCTCCTCGGTGCGGCCCTTGTTCTCGCCCCACCCGTACACGTTGGCCGTGTCGAAGTAGTTGATGCCTGCGTCGAGAGCCGTGTCCATGATCGCGTGGCTCTCCGGCTCGCCCGTCTGGGGGCCGAAGTTCATGGTGCCGAGGACAATACGGCTGACCTTGAGACCGGTGCGTCCGAGCTGCGTGTACTCCATGGGCCACTAGCCAACTGCCTGGAGTGCGCTCGAAGCAAGACCCGCCCATGAAGGGCGTGTTACGTGTCCTGCTCCGTGTTCCGCTACGAGTCCTGCCGGGGGCGGTACGGGCCGCCCAGGCCCCAGGCCTGGTGGAGGACGGCCGCGAACTCCCCGGCCAGGCGGTGCTCGCCGGAGGCGTTGGGGTGCGTGCCGTCGTAGGTGTCGAGGTCGATCTCGTACCCCTCCGGGCGCGCGGCCAGCAGGATCGGCGAGGCGGGCGTCGACAGGTCGGCGACGGCCTTGGCGAGGAGCTCGTTGAAGAGGTCCACCTGCCGCGCGAAGGGTGCGTCGTCCCGGGCCCTGATGTTCGGTATGACCGGCAGCAGGACCATCCGGATCCCGGGCCGGGCGGCACGGGCCTCCTCGATGAACCGGCGGACGTTGGCCGCGGTGCCCTCGGCGGCGGTGTAGAAGCCCAGGTCGATCAGCCCGAGGGAGACCAGCAGCACGTCGGCCCCGGCCTCGCCGACGGCGGGCCCGATGAGCGGGGCCATGTGCTGCCAGCCCTCGCCCCAGCCGGCCAGGTGGCGGCGGGCGTCGGCGGGGAAGCCGGGGTCGGCGTAGTCGTGGCTGAGCGGCGCGTCCGCGAGGGTGTCGTAGAGCGCGCTGCGGGGCCCGACGATCTCGTACGGGCCGCCGGAAGCGGGGTCGCCGGTCGGGGCGACAGCCGGGTCGCCGGCCGGGCCGACGGCCGGGGCGACGGCCGGGGCGACGGCCGGGGCGAAAGTGGCGTCGAGATGCTGCCACATCCGGTAGCGCCAGGTGTAGTCGCCGGCGCGCCCGATGGTCATGGAATCCCCGACGAACATGAAACGCATCCGGACATCTTCGCGGATCACGGGGGCGGCGAGCCCTGTGATGCCGGACACGCGGGGCGGGCTGGCAGGGTAGGGGGATGCGCCCGCACCCGCTGCCCCTGACCGCCGCCGCCACTGTCGTCGCCGTCCTCGCCCTGGCTGCTCCGGCCGCCGCCGCACCCGGGGCCTCACCCGTCGGCGCGTCCGGGTTCACCATCACCGACCCCCGGATCAAGGAGTCGAGCGGGCTCGCGGCCAGCCGGATCCACCCCGGCGTCTACTGGACCCACAACGACAGCGACGACGGCCCGTACGTGTACGCCGTGGACTCCGCGACCGGGAAGACGGTCGCACGCATCACCCTGACCGGCATCGGCAAACCCCGCGACGTCGAGGGGATCTCGCTGGGCCCGGACGGACGGCTGTACGTCGGCGACATCGGGGACAACCTGGGCGGCTCCTGGAACCACGTGTGGATCTACCGCTTCGCCGAGCCGAAGACGCTCGGCGACGCCACGGTCAAGGCCGAGCAGTTCACCGTGAAGTACGCCGACGGGCCGCGGAACGCGGAAGCGCTGATGGTGCATCCGGTGACGGGGCGGGTGTACATCGCGAGCAAGGACGAGCGGGAGGGCGGGCTCTACGAGGGCCCGGAGGCCCTGTCCGCCTCCGGGACGAACACCTTCCGGCGGATCGGGGACGTCCCCTGGGTCACGGACGGGGCGTTCTCCCCGGACGGGGGGCGGCTCGCGCTGCGGGGCTATCTGTGGGCGAAGACGTACCCGTGGAAGGACGGGCGGCCGGCGGGGGAGGGGGAGGCGGTGGCCGCGCCGTGGCAGGGGCAGGCGGAGTCCGTGACGTACACGGCGGACGGGTCGACGCTGATGTTCGGCGCGGAGGGCACGAACAGCCGGGTCGTCGCCGTCCCGGTGGCGGGAGCAAAGCCGACCCCCTCGCCCTCCGCTCCCGGTGCTCCGGCCCCGTCCCCCGGTGCTCCCGCCACCCCCGAGGACGGAAGCTTCACCAAGGGCGCCCTCGTCCTGGTCGCCGCCCTGACCCTCACCCTGGCCGCGAAGCGGCTCCTCCGCCGCCGCCCGAAGCCCTGACCCTCCGGGGCGGGTGCGGGTAAGTGCCCTGCGGGGCTGTCCCCTACCCGCCCTTCCACCGTTCCCTGGGGCTCCGCCCCAGACCCCGCTCCTCAAACGCCGGAGGGGCTGGATTTTCCAGCCCCTCCGGCGTTCACCTGCAGGCCGAGACCAGCCACATCCAGCCCCTCCGGCGTTTGAGGAGCGGGTCCGGGCAGCGCCTGGCTACGCGCCCTGGATCGGGATCTGGTGGGAGGGCTCCGGGGTGGGGCCGTTCGCCGGGGTGGCGGGGGGAGGGGTCGGCTGGGACATCGTTGAGAGGAGTTGGCGGGCCAGGCCCAGGCCCGTGCCGCCCATCGTGAGGGCCTTCGCGAACATCTCCGACATGCCCTCCGCCCCGTTGAGGAGGACCATGTGCTCGACGTTGCCGAAGGCACCCGCTCCCGCCTCCACGATCGCCGGCCAGTTCTCCGCGAGCTGCTGCGCGACCACCGCCTCCTGGTTCTCCGCCAGCGCAGCGGCCCGCGCCTGGATGGCCGCCGCCTCCGCGAGGCCGTTCGCCTTGGCTGACGCCGCCTGCGCGAGGCCCTTGGCCTCGGTCGCCGCCGCCTCCGCCTCGCCCGTCGCGCGGGTGGCGGTCGCCGCCGCCAGGCCCCGCGCCTCGGTGGCCTTCGCGTCGGCCGCCGCCGCCGTCGTCACCCGGGTGGCTTCGGCCGCGGCCGCCAGCTCCGTCTCCTTCGCCTTGGCCTGCGCCGCCGAGATGCGCGCGTCGCGTTCGGCCTCGGCCCGGGTCCGGGTCTCGTACGCCGCCGCGTCCGCGGGCTTTCGTACGTCCGCCTGGAGCTGCTGCTCGCGCCGGTGCGCCTCCAGTTCGGCGACCCGGGTCTCCTGGACCACCACCTCCTGGCGCGCCGCCGCCTCCGACAGCGGGCCCGCCTGCCGGGCCGTCGCCGCCGCCTTGTCGCGCTCGGCCTGGTAGCCGGCCTGGAGGATCTCGCTGTCCCGGGTGGCCTCCGACATCCGCGCGAAGGCGGCCTGTTCGGCCTCGGTGGCCAGCCGGTTCGCCTCGGCCTGCGCGATGCGCGCGTCCCGCTGGACGGCGGCCGCGTGCGGCATGGCGAGGTTCTTGATGTACCCCGTCGGGTCCTCGATCTCGTGGATCTGGAGGGAGTCGACGATCAGGCCGAGCTTCTCCATCTCCGTACCGCACGCCGCCCGGGTCTGCCCGGTCAGCTTCTCCCGGTCGCGGATCATGTCCTCGACCGTCAGCCCGCCCACGATGGAGCGCAGATGGCCGGCGAAGACGATGTGCACCCGCTCGGGCATCATCTTCTGCTGGTCCAGGAAGCGGCGGGCCGCGTTGGCGATGGACACGAAGTCGTCGCCGATCTTGAAGATGACCACGCCCTTGACCCGTAGCGGAATGCCCTGGTGGGTCACGCAGTCCACGTTGAGCTGGGTCTCGTTGAGGTCGAGCGACAGCTTGCGCACGGCCTGTACGCCGGGCATCACCATCGTTCCCCGCCCGGTGACGATCCGGAAGCCCATGCCCTCCGCGATGCCCTCGGTCTTGTGCGCGGAGCCGGAGATGACGAGCGCCTCGTTGGGCTCGGCCACCCTCCACATGAGTTTGAACAGGCCGATCGCGGCCGCGAGCCCGCCGACCACGATCCCTGCCAGTACGCCGACAGCCATCGGCAACTCCCCCTCTTGCGCGGTGGCGTTCGCCACCGGGAAGGCGAGTCTGCGCCCGCGCCGGAGCGGCGTGAAGACGACGGCCGATTCTTGTCGCCATCCTGATACAGAGGGCCGGCGGCCGTTCAGTCCCCGTACGCGGCCATGACGTACACCGTCCGCGGCGGCAGGTACTCGACCACCGTGACCACCGTCCCGACCTCCAGGCGGCCCGTCCCCTGCGCCGGGTGCGCGAGGAAGTGCTCGGCTCCGCCCCGGATCCGCACGATGACCTCACCGACCAGCCCGGGCCCGACCGTTCCGGTGACCCGGCCGTCCATCCCCACCATGTCCGCTTCCCCCATGGACCGAGCGTACGGGGCTACCGGCCCGCCGGGTCCTCGTCGAGCCGGTATTCCTCGCCGTCGGCGTGGTAGCCGTACAGCTCCCCGTAGCGGCCCCAGTCCGTGGCGGTCTCCAGCTGCTGTTCCAGCTGTTCGCTCGTGTAGTGGTGCGAGAGCAGGTCGCGGAAGAAGCCGGCCCGCTGCGTGCCGCCCCGGGAGCGCTGCAGGGTGGTGTGGATCAGGTGGACCAGCGGGACCTCCATGGCCCCCTGCGCGAACAGTTCCTTGGACTCCTGTACGTCGGCCCCTGCGAAGGCGGTGCCGCGGGCGGTCAGCACCAGGTGCAGGTCCCGCACCTCGGCCAGGCCCAGCAGTTCCAGCCCGTCCACCAGGGGCAGTACGTCGTCCACCTCCAGGCCCAGTTCGTCGGCGAGGTCGGCGAGGTCCTCGCTGCCGTCGCCGCCGCCCCGCTGGAGGACGATCTCGGCGAGGCCGGCCATGCCGTCGACGCTGGCCGCGGGGAGCGGGGTGTTGGCCGGGGTCCGCTTCGCGGGCGGCGCCGCGGCCGGGGTCTTCGCGGAGCGGCCGGTCATCACCGCGTAGACGGCGTCCACGATCCGCTCGAACTCGGCGCCGGCGCGGTCCCGGGGGCGGGCCAGGTCCACCGCGAAGGTCTCCTTGATGGTTCCGTAGGGCCGCGAGCCGAGCACCACCACCCGGTCGGCCATCAGGACCGCCTCCTCGATGTTGTGCGTGACCAGCACGACCGCCTTGGCGGGGAAGCGGCCGGAGGCCCACAGCTCCATCAGCTCGCCGCGCAGGTTCTCGGCGGTGAGCACGTCGAGGGCGGAGAACGGCTCGTCCATCATCAGGACGTCGGGCTCCACCACCAGGGCCCGGGCGAAGCCGACGCGCTGGCGCATCCCGCCGCTGAGCTCCTTCGGGTAGGCCGACTCGAAGCCGTCGAGGCCGATCAGGTCGATGGCCTCCACCGCCTGCCGGGCCCGCGCCTCGCGGTCGATGCCCTTGGCCTCCAGGCCCAGTTCCACGTTCTGCTGCACGGTCAGCCAGGGCAGCAGCGCGAAGGTCTGGAACACCATCGCCGTGCCCGGGTTGGCCCCGCGCAGCTCCTCGCCCCGGTAGGTGACCGAGCCGGAGCTGGCGGGGATCAGCCCGGCGAGGCAGCGCAGCAGGGTGGACTTGCCGCTGCCGGACTTCCCGAGGAGGGCGACGATCTCGCCCTCGCGGATCTCCAGGTCGATGCCGCCGAGCACGGGCAGTTCCCCGTCGGCGCCGGCGTAGGACTTGGTGAGGGCGGCGGCCTGGAGGATCGTGGTCGCGGCGGTGGTCGCGGTCATCGGTGCGGGCTCCTCGGACGGATCGGAACTCGGGCGGCGGCGTACGGCTCTCAGAGGGAGTAGCGGCGCTCCGCGAGCCGGTACAGGGGCCGCCAGAACAGCCGGTTGAGCCCGACGACGTACAGGCTCATGACGGCGATCCCGGCGATCAGCTGCGGGAAGTCCCCGGCCTCGGTGGCGTGGAAGATGTACGCGCCCAGGCCGGTCGCGGACAGGGTGGTACCGGCGAAGGTGACGACCTCGCCGACGATGGAGGCGTTCCAGGCGCCGCCCGAGGCGGTGATGCCGCCGGTGACGTACGAGGGGAACACGGCCGGGATGATCAGGCGCTTCCAGCGCTGGAGCCCGCGGACCCCGAGGTCGTCCATGGCCTCCTTGAGGTCGGAGGGGATGGCCATGGCTCCGGCGATGGCGTTGAAGAGGATGTACCACTGGGCGCCGAGGGCCATCAGCAGGACGCAGCCGATGTTGATGTTCAGCCCGGTCCTGAGGAAGAACCAGACGGCCACGGGGAAGAGCAGGTTGGCGGGGAAGCTCGCCAGCACCTGCACCACGGGCTGGGCGATCTTCGTGAGCCGGGGCGAGGAGCCGATCCACACGCCCACGGGCACCCACAGGACGGTGGCGGCGGCGACGAGCACGATCACCCGGACGAAGGTGATCAGCCCGAGCAGCAGCGGCTCCCCGAAGACCCCGAGTCCGGTCTCGCGCTGGAGGTAGCGCACGAGGTCGTAGAGCCCCCACAGGATGACGGCTCCGGCGAGGACGGTGAAGACCACGTCGCCGGTGCGGCGGCGGGCCGGGTCCACGGACAGCGCCCGGTCGTCGCGGCCCAGTACGCGGGCGGCCCGGCCGGTGGCCTCGCGGGCGGGGGCGGTGGCGCGGCCGAGCAGGCGGGGCCAGTGGGAGCGGCGCAGGAAGTCCAGTACGTAGCTGCGCTGGATGTCGGTGGACTCCGACTGCTCGTTCTTGTACTTCTCCGCCCAGGCCGTCAGGGGCCGCCAGAAGAGGAAGTTGACGGTGACGATGGTGACGGTCATGGCGAGGATGACCCAGGCGATCTTCCCGAGGTCCCCCTCGCCGATCGCGGTGCCGGCGTAGGAGCCGAGGCCGGGGACGGCGTAGTCGTGCCCGGAGACGGAGACCGCCTCGGAGGCCACGAGCATGAACCAGCCGCCGGCGAAGCTCATCATGCCGTTCCACACCAGGTCGATGACCCCCGCGGGGACCTCCACGCGCCAGAAGCGCATCCAGCGGGTGAAGCCGAAGGAGCGGGAGACCTCGTCGAGCTCGCGCGGGAGGGAGGTGAGGGTGGCGTAGAACCCGAAGGTCATGTTCCAGGCCTGCGAGGTGAAGATCGCGAAGACGACCGCGCATTCGAGGCCGAGGAGCGAGCCGGGGAAGAGCGCGACGAAGAAGGTGACGAGGACGGAGAGGAAGCCGAGGACGGGGACGGACTGGAGGATGTCCAGGGCCGGGATCAGGACCCGTTCCAGGCGGCGGCTTCGGGCGGCCGCGTAGGCGTAGGCGAAGGTGAAGACCACGGAGGCGGCGAGCGCGATGAACATGCGCAGGACGCTGCGGGCGGCGTAGTACGGGAGCTTCGCGGGGTCCGTGTCCACGTCGGGGACGTCGGCGGGGTCGAAGTTGACCGTGGTGCCCTTGCCGACCTGGAGGAGCGCGTACCCGAGCACGAGGAAGGCGGCCGCCACGGCGAAGTCCACCCAGGACAGGCGGGTACGGGTGGGGGCCGCCTGTCCGGTGTGGGTCTCGGGGCGTACGGAGGTCTTCATCCCGCCCAGCGGATCACGCCTGACGGCCCGTCGCGCCCCGAGTCGCCCAACCGGGCGAGGCCGCGGGGCCGGGCCGGCGACGGGGGTGCCGCTCCGGCGGGTGCCGCTGCGCGGGGCGGAGTTCCCCTACCCACCCTTCGCCCGTTCCCCGGGCTGCGCCCGGACCCCTCCTGGGGCTCCGCCCCGGACCGGGGCAGAGCTCCGGGAAGGGTTACGAGTGGCCGAGGTCCGGGGCCAGCGGGTCGGTGACGAGGACCGAGCCGGAGTCGGGGGACGGGCGGAGGTGGAACTCGTCCGAGGCCATCGAGTCCAGGACGGGCGGCGCCGGCCGCGGAGGCTTCGGCATGACGGCCGCTTCCGAGTGGCCGCCGCAGCCGTAGGACAGGGAGACCAGCCGGCCGTCCGCCGGTCCGAACTCGTTCGCGCAGATGCCGAACGCCTGGCCCAGCGAGCCGCCGATCGCGACGAGGAAGCCGCAGGAGACGCACGAGGCCGGGGCGGCCTGCGCCATCGGGGTCTTCGCGCCGAAGGACTCGTCCCAGCGGTCGGCCGCGCTGTGCAGCCCGTAGCGGGAGAGCACCCGGGCCCGCCGCATGCCCAGTTCCTCCGCGACGGAGGTGATGGAGCCGCGTACGGGCACCACCGCGCGGTCGGTGACGTCGGCGTCCTCCGCCTCGACCAGCTCGGCCATCTCGGCGGAGACCACCGAGTTCGGCGGCGGGGCGTCCTCGCCCGACCAGCCGGCCTCCAGCCGCAGGTCCTCGGCGTCCGTGGGGAGCAGGTCGCCCGGACCCATGTCGCCCGGCCGCAGCCGCTCGCTCCACGGCACCCACTCGGGGGCCAGCAGCGCGTCCTCGCCCGGGAGCAGCACCGTTTCGTCGAGGGTGACGTTCTTCGCGCGGGACGCACGGGTCACCGTCACGGCCCAGCGCCAGCCCCGGTACCCGGGGTCCTTGCACTCGAAGAAGTGCGTGACGACCCGGTCACCTTCCGCTACGGCCGCCGTGTGCTCGCCCACCACTCCGGGGTGGGCGGCCTCTTCGGCCGCCGCTCGGGCGAGGTCCACCGCCTCGACGCACAGGCGGTCGGGGGTACGGCTTCGCGTCGTCGCAGCACTCACAGGTCTCGTTCTCTCCTACGCCGTCTCACGAGTGCGCCGTCCGTACTTGTCGTCCACAACGACCCGTCGGCTGTCCCTACGTAGCGCGGGCGGAGCGGACCAGGGGGCCGCGTCGACGTCCGCGCCCGATCGGGTTCCAGGGCGCACCTACCTGCGATCCATTCTGCGGGATCGCGAAGAGGCGCGCGGCCAGGAGCAACCGCCGGTGGCGCGCTACGCACGCTACCTCCTCCGGCGCCCCGGGCCCACATGCAAGGTCCGATTCGCGGACACCCGCGGCCAACCCGGGGCGCGGCCGGGTCCCCGCGACGCGCCGGGTGGGGTCCCGGAGGGCCGGGTGGGGCAGTATGGCCACGTGGCACCCGTACGGTCGTCCGATGACGGCTCGGGACCGGCCAGGCGGGCCGGCCGGGCCGTCGGGCGTGCCCTGCACCTGCCGTTCACCGGTACGGCGCGCGGCATCCGGCGGGCCACGCACGCACACGGGGCGGGCGAATCGGGCCTCGGCAAACTGATCGAGCTGCACGCGATCAACGGCGCCGGTGATGTGATGATCACAGTGGCGCTCGCCTCCACCGTCTTCTTCTCCGTCCCCACGGACGAGGCACGCGGCCGGGTGGCCCTGTACCTCGCCATCACGATGGCCCCCTTCACCCTGCTGGCCCCCGTGATCGGCCCCCTCCTCGACCGGCTGCCGCACGGACGGCGGGCCGCGATGGCCGCCGCGATGCTCACCCGGGCCCTGCTGGCCGTGATGATGTCGGGCGCGGTGGCCACCGGAGGCCTGGAGCTGTACCCGGCCGCCCTCGGGGTCCTCGTCGCCTCCAAGGCCTACGGCGTGGTGCGCAGCGCGGTGGTACCGCGACTCCTCCCACCCGGGTTCTCCCTGGTCAAGGCGAACTCCCGGGTGACCCTGGCCGGCCTGCTGGCCACCGGCGCCGCCGCGCCCGTCGGCGCCGCCCTGCACACGATCGGTCCGCCGTGGCCGCTCTACGGGGCGTGCGCGATCTTCATCTGGGGCGCCTTCGCGGCGTTCACGCTGCCGCACAAGGTCGACGAGGCGAAGGGCGAACGCCGGGCCCGCCTCTCCACCCACGAGGCGCACTCGAAGCGGCCGGGGCTGCGGACGGTCAGCCGCCCGGTGCTGTGCGGGCTGCTCGCGAACGCGTCGATGCGCGGGCTGTCGGGGTTCCTCATCTTCTTCCTGGCGTTCCTGCTGCGCGAGCACCCGCTCGCCGGGCAGAGCGCGGCGGTGTCGCTGGGCATCGTCGGCGTCTGCGCGGGCGTCGGCAACGCCTGCGGGACCGCGGTCGGGGCCTGGCTCCGGGCCCGCGCGCCCGAGGCGATCATCGCCGCCGTCCTGTCGCTGACCCTCGCAGTGGCCGTCCTCGCGGCGGTCTTCTTCAGCGGGGTGTTCATGGCCGTCCTGGGCGCGACGGCCGGCTTCTGCCAGGCCCTCGCGAAGCTCTCGCTGGACGCGATGATCCAGCGCGACGTGCCCGAGGCCGTCCGTACGTCGGCCTTCGCCCGCTCGGAGACGCTGCTCCAGGTGGCCTGGGTGCTGGGCGGCTCGATCGGCATCGCCCTCCCCCTCAACGGGGTCCTCGGCATGTCCGTCGCCGCGGGGGTGGTGGCCCTGGGCACGATGATGGCCCTCCGCGGCTTCCTCACGTCCCCGCGCCACCAGCAGCACACGTCCTCGCGCCCGCGGGTGGCGTAGCGGGTGGCGCAGCCGCTGCCCTGCGGGGCCGTCCCCTACCCGCCCTTCCACCGTTCCCCGGGCTCCGCCCGGACCCGCGCCTCAAACGCCGGCCAAATCCAGCCCCTCCGGCGTTTGAGGAGCGGGGTCCGGGGCGGCGCCCCGGAAAGCCCGGCGCAGCCGGGGGCGCTTGCGCCACGGCGCCGCACCACAGGACCCCGTGCAGCAAGGCACGCCACCCGCCCGATAGCCTTCGGCTCATGACCGCACCGCTTTTCTCGGGTAGGGCCCGCCGCAGCGTCGCGGCCCTCGGAGCCGTTTCCGCCGGCCTCCTCCTCCTCTCCGCCTGTGACAAGCCGACGCCGCTGGCGACCGTGACGGTCGGCACCTCGTCGGTGTCCACCGAAGCCGCCTGCAGCGACGGCAAGGAGCTCACGGCCGACAAGGTCCAGGAGTGCTTCGCCGATCTCAAGCACGCCAAGACCATCGAATACGGCCGCGGCGACACGCTGCGCCTCGGCGTCGAGCCGGACGTGGTCGAGGACGGCAAGAAGTGGCAGGCGGTCCTCGACGGGCAGCAGATCACCGAGCCGTCCGGCAACACCTACGACAGCTTCCCGGGCGCCGACATCTTCGCCACCGGCGGCCAGGGCGGCGAGGCCCCCGCCTCGAAGAAGCTCAACATCGTCCAGGTGTCCGAGGACGGCAAGCCCCTCGCCGTCTGGGCCTTCACCATCAAGCTCAAGTAGTCACGCCCCCACCATGCGCGCGCTCATCGTGACCGCGGTGACGGCGGAGGCCGACTCCGTCGTCCGGGGCCTGTCCGGTCCGGTCCCTCATCCCGACCACACCCCCGACCGCGGCCCCGACCACGAGCACGGCCCCGAGCCGCGCACCCTCCCCGGCGGTTACCTCATCCACCGCCGGGGAGCCTTCGACGTACTGGCCGCCGGAGTCGGCCCGGCCGCCGCCGCCGCGGGCACCGCGACCGCCCTGGCGCTCGCACCCGCCACCGGCGGCTACGGCCTCGTCGTCTCCGCCGGCATTGGCGGCGGGTTCGCGCCCGCCGCCCCGATCGGCTCCCTCGTGGTCGCCGACGCGATCGTCGCCGCCGACCTGGGCGCCGAGACCCCGCAGGGGTTCCTGACCGTCACCGAACTAGGCTTCGGCCGCAGCGTGCACCTGCCTCCCGCGGAGCTCGCCGCGCGCGCCGCCGAGGCGACCGGGGCGCTGCTCGCGCCCGTCCTGACCGTCTCCACCGTCACCGGCACCGCCGCCCGTACGACCGTCCTCACCGCCCGTCACCCGCTCGCCGGGGCCGAGGCGATGGAGGGCTTCGGGGTCGCGGAGGCCGCCGCCGCCCACGGGCTGCCCGTGCTGGAGGTCCGTGCCGTCTCCAACGCCGTGGGCCCGCGGGACCGCGACGCCTGGCGGATCGGCGAGGCGCTGACGGCGCTGGCCGACTGCTTCCGGGCACTGGGACCCGTACTCGCTTCCTGGGGAGGACCCTCATGACCGGACCAGACTCCACGGCACCCGTGCGGATCGCGTACTCGCCCTGCCCGAACGACACCTTCGTCTTCGACGCCTGGGCCCACGGCCGGATCCCCGGCGCGCCCGACCTCGACGTCACCTTCGCGGACATCGACGTCACCAACGGCATGGCCGAGCGCGGCGAACTCGACGTGCTGAAGGTGTCCTACGCCGTCCTGCCCTGGGTGCTGGAGGAGTACGCGCTCCTGCCCTGCGGCGGCGCGCTCGGCCGCGGCTGCGGACCGCTCGTCCTGACGCGGGAGCCGGGACTGGACCTGACCGGCAAGACGGTCGCCGTCCCGAGCGAACGCTCCACCGCCTACCTGCTGTTCCGGCTGTGGGCCGCCGACGTACTGCCCGAAGGCGTCGGCAAGGTGGTCGTCCTCCCCTTCCACGAGATCATGCCCGCCGTGCGCGACGGCCGGGTGGACGCCGGACTCGTCATCCACGAGGCCCGCTTCACCTACCGGGACTACGGACTGCACTGCCTGGCCGACATGGGCGAGCACTGGGAGTCCACGACCGGCCTGCCGATCCCGCTCGGGGCCATCATCGCCAAGCGCTCCCTGGGCCCGGACGCGCTGCGCGCCCTCGCCGAGTCGGCCCGTACCTCGGTCCGGATGGCCTGGGCGGACCCCGAGGCCTCCCGGCCCTACGTACGGGCGCACGCGCAGGAGCTGGACCCGGCCGTCGCCGACCAGCACATCGGGCTGTACGTCAACGAGTTCACCGCCGACCTCGGCGAAGCCGGGTACGCGGCGGTCCGCGGGCTGCTGACCAGGGCGGCCGCCGAGGGCCTGGTTCCGGCCATCGCAGCCGACGCACTGGCCTTCCCGTAGACCTCTCCGCAGGCATGGACGTGCCCCGCGGCCCTGATGGGCGGCGGGGCACGGTCCTTCGATCCGGTCAGACGTCGAGCTGGTCGGCCACCGCGCGCAGCATGCCGGCGATCTTCCCGCCCTGCGCCTTGTCGGGGTAACGGCCCCGCTCCAGCTGCTGCGTGACGTTCTCCAGCAGGGTCGTGAGGTCCTGCACGATGGAGGCGAGCTCGTCCGGCTTGCGGCGCTGCGCGGCCGCGACGGAGGGGGCCGGTTCCAGGACGATCACCGAAAGTGCCTGGTCACCGCGCTGCCCCGCAACCACTCCGAACTCCACGCGCTGGCCGGGCTTGAGCGCGTCCAGCCCGTCGGGGAGCACCGACGAGTGGACGAAGACGTCGCCGCCGTCGTCGCGGGAGAGAAAGCCGAAGCCCTTCTCACTGTTGAACCACTTGACCTTGCCGGTAGGCACGTCCGTCCTCTGTCCTTGCGCTCGTCGGTTGGGAAGCGGGTCACCGACCCGCACCTCTCAGGCTAGTAGCCAGGCCCCGGGTGACAAGACGTTCCCCGGTCCTTCGCGGATGACCGCTCCAGCCAGGGAACTACCCTGACCGGGTGACCCTTACTCCTCAGCCCGATCAGTCCGAGCAGTCCGGGCAGCCCGCCGACGACGCGGCCCGCCCCGGCGACGCGCTCGTCAAGGCCGGCGGCATCGTCTTCATCGCCGGCGCCGTCGCCACGCTCGCCACGATGGCCCCGCTCTTCCTCGACATGGACCCGTTCCCGTCGTACGCGTGGGCCGTGTGCATGCTCATGGGCGTCGGCTTCGCGATCTCGGCGGCGGGCGTGCTGCGCTCGGCTGCCGCACAGCGCACGGCGGCCCGCGCCTCGCAGGCGTAGGGCCGCCGGTCCTTCCCCGGGCTCCCGGTCTACGCGGTCCGCGTGCGCGCGTACTGCGCGAGCCAGGCCGGGAGCTCCGTGAGGTCCGCCAGGACCACGTCGGCGCCGGCCGCCCGCAGTTCCGGCTCCGGGCACGGGCCGGTGGGGACCGTCACCGACAGCGCACCGGCGGCGCGGGCGCCGCGTACGTCGCCGACGTGGTCGCCGACGTAGACCTGGGCCTCGTACTCGCGCAGGGCGACGGCCTTGGCCTCCGCCCACAGCCAGCCGACGACCGCGTCGGGCTTGATGCCCAGGTGGTCCAGGTGCAGGCGGGCGTTGGGCTCGTGCTTGGCGGTGACGACGATCGTGCGGCCGCCGAGGGCGCGGACCGCTTCGACCGCCTCGCGGGCGCCGGGCATCGCCGGGGTCGGCTCGATGGCGTGTGTGGGATAGATCTCCCGGTAGCGGTCGGCCATGGCGGGGATCTCCGCCTCCGGGAACCAGTACGCGAGCTCCTCGTCCAGCGGCGGCCCGAGCCGCGTCACGGCCGCGTCGGCGTCGATGTACGTGCCGGTCTCCGCCGAAAGCGCCTGATAGGCGGCCCTGATGCCCGGCCGGGAGTCGATGAGGGTCATGTCGAGGTCGAATCCGACGGTCAGCTGCGTTTCAGGGCTCATGGCCCCATTGTGCCGAGCAGGGCTCCGCCGACGGGAACGTAGACTTAGCCTCGCCTTACCAGACAGTGAAATTTGGTGACATGTCAGCCCCCGCTCCCGCGGCCCCCACGGCTCCCCCGCCGCCCGTCCCCGCGGCCCGGCACGCCCTGACGGCCCGTCGCATCGCGTGGACGGCGGCCGGCCTCGCCGCACTGGTGTGCGCGGTGCTCCTCAGCCTCGCCGTCGGCGCCCGCGCCATCCCTCCCGGCGAGGTCTTCCATGCCCTCTTCCGCGGCGCGACCGGCCCGGACGCCGAGGTCGTCCGCACGCTGCGCGTACCGCGCACCCTCATAGCCCTGATGGTCGGCGCGGGCCTCGCCCTCGCCGGGACCGCCCTCCAGGGCATCACCCGCAACCCGATCGCCGACCCCGGCATCCTCGGCATCAGCCAGGGAGCCGGGGTCGCCGTCGTCTGCGCCATCGCCTTCGCGGGGGTGCACACCCTCAGCGGCTACGTGTGGTTCGCCTTCGCGGGCGCCGGGATCGCCTCGGTGGCCGTGTACGCCGTCGCCTCCGGCGGCCGCGGCGGGGCGACCCCCGTCAAGCTGGCGCTGGCCGGGGCCGCGATCAACGCCCTGCTGGTGTCGGTCACCATGGGCGTCCTCACGACGAAGGCCTCGGCGCTGGACGAGTTCCGCTTCTGGCAGGTCGGCTCGATCACCGGCCGCGACCTCGGCGTGGTCCACCAGATCTGGCCCTTCCTCCTCATCGGCGCCCTCCTCGTGCTGTCCGTGGCCCGCGGCCTGGACGCCCTGGCCCTGGGCGAGGACCTCGCGAAGGGACTGGGCCAGAACGTCGCCGCCGTACGGATCGTCGGCGGCCTCGGCGCCACGATCCTGACCGGCGCCGGGGTCGCCGCGGCCGGCCCGATCGCCTTCGTCGGCCTCGCCGTACCGCACCTCGCCCGCGCCCTCGTCGGCAGCGACCACCGCTGGGTCCTGCCGATGGCCGCCCTGATCGGCCCGGTGATGCTCCTCGTCGCCGACGTCCTCGGCCGGATCCTCGTACCGCCGGGCGAGGTCCCGGCCGGAGTGATGACGGCCCTGATCGGAGTCCCGTTCCTCATCACCCTGGTCCGCAGGAAGACGGTGACGGCATGACCACCAGTCCTCCGCGGATCCTCCCCGCCGGCTACACCCTCCTCCGCCCCCGCCACGGCTCCTTCCTCCTGCACCGCCGCGCAGCAGCGACAGCACTCTCCCTGACCCTCCTCCTCTCAGCGGTGTGCATCACGTACCTCTCCGTCGGCGAGTCCTTCGTTCCCCCCGGCGACGTGGTCAAGGTCCTCCTCGGGCAGCCCTCCCCCCACGACCTGGTCGTCGGCACGCTCCGACTGCCCCGGATGACGGTGGGCCTGCTGGTCGGACTGGCCTTCGGAGTGGCCGGCGCCCTCATCCAGACGGTCGCCCGCAACCCGCTCGCCTCCCCCGACATCATCGGCATCTCCCAGGGCGCGAGCGCCGTCACGGTGGCGGCGCTGACCTTCGGCGTCACCTCGTACACGGTCCTCCCGTACCTCTCCGTCCTCGGCGGCATGACCGCCGCCGCCCTCGTCTACGTCTTCGCCTGGCGGGGCGGCCTGCACGCGACGCGCTTCGTCCTCATCGGCATAGGCTTCGCGATCGCCCTCCGCTCCGTCACCACGCTCCTGATGACCAAGGGCGACTACCTGGTCGCGCAGCAGGCGCAGATCTGGATGACCGGCTCCCTCAACGGCCGCGGCTGGGACGTGGCCATCCCCCTCGCCTGGACCGTCCTCGCGCTCCTCCCCGCCGTCCTCTGGGCGGCCCGCGCCCAGCGCACCGTCTCCCTCGACGACGACACCGCGACGGCCCTCGGCGTCCGGCTCGGCCGGACCCGGCTCGGCCTGGTCGCCCTCGGCGTGATCCTCGCCTCGGTGGCCACCGGAGCCGCCGGCCCGGTCGACTTCGTGGCCCTCCTGGCCCCGCAGATCGCCCGCCGGATGACGGGCACCGCCCAGATCCCCCTCCTCTCCTCCGCCCTCACGGGCGCGGTGATCGTCGTCCTGGCCGACCTCCTCGCCCGCACCCTCCTCTCCCCGACCGAACTCCCGGTGGGCGTCCTGACCGCCGCCGTCGGAGCCCCGTACCTGATCTGGCTGATCATGCACAGCCGCAGTGGAGGCAAGCCGTGAGCCGCCTGTCCGCCCAGGACCTGACCCTCGCCTACGAGGACCGGGTGGTCGTCGACGAACTCAACCTGACCATCCCCGACGGAAAAGTCACGGTGATCGTCGGCCCGAACGCCTGCGGCAAGTCCACGACCCTCCGCGCCCTCGGCCGCCTGCTCCGCCCCCGCTCCGGCACGGTCGTCCTCGACGGCGAAGCCCTCTCCTCCCTCCCCACCCGCCGGATCGCCCGGGCCGTCGGACTCCTCCCGCAGTCCCCCACCGCCCCGGAAGCGATCACGGTCGCGGACCTGGTCGCACGGGGACGGCAGCCCCACCAGCACTGGTGGCAGCAGTGGTCGGAAGCGGACGAACGGGCGGTCGTCGACGCGATGGCCCGGACGTCGGTGTCGGACCTGGCGGACCGTCCCGTGGACGCACTGTCCGGCGGACAGCGGCAGCGGGTCTGGATCGCGATGGCCCTCGCCCAGGACACGGACATCCTCCTCCTGGACGAGCCGACGACCTTCCTGGACATCGCCCACCAAGTGGAAGTCCTCGACCTGGTCCGCCGCCTCAACCACGAACGCGGCCGCACGGTCGTCGCCGTCCTCCACGACCTCAACCAGGCGGCGCGGTACGCGGACCACTTGGTGGCGATGAAATCGGGCCGCGTAGTGGCCGAAGGCCCGCCCTCCTCGATCGTCACGGCCGCCCTGGTCCAGGAGGTCTTCGGCCTCGCCTCAATCGTCATCCCCGACCCGGTGACGGGCTCCCCCCTGATCATCCCCACGCCCCCGTGGACGGCCCCGACCCCTTCCTGACTCCCCCTCCCGGGCTGCGCCCCTCCGCCCCGAATTCCATCCGGCGGCGCCGGGCCCGCTGCGCGGGTGCGGCTGCCCGGGCCCTGCGGGGCTGGGTCCCCTACCCACCCTTCCACCGTTCCCCGGGCTCCGCCCGGACCCCAGTCCTCAAACGCCGGACGGGCTGAAGCAGGGGCCCCGGGCTTTGCCCGGACCCCAGTCCTCAAACGCCGGACGGGCTGGGAGGGGTAGCAGGCTGCGCCCCGCACCCGGTCCTCAAACGCCGGACCGGCTGAAGGCGGGGGCCCCGGGCTGCGCCCGGACCCCCTGGGGCTCCGCCCCAGACCCCGGTCCTCAAACGCCGGACGGCTGAAAAG
>NZ_JANAVF010000027.1 GCF_024213195.1 Streptomyces sp. TBY4
GCCACCGCGCAGATCAAGTCCACCCGGCTCAAGGTCAGCCACGCCTTCCACTCACCCCTCATGGAACCCATGCTGGAAGAGTTCCGGCAGCTCGCCCGCACCCTGGACTACCACGACGCGCACCTGCCACTGATCTCCAACCTCACCGGCACCCTCGCCGAACCCGGACAGCTCCAAAACCCCGACTACTGGGTCAACCACGTCCGCAACGCCGTCCGCTTCGCCGACGGACTGACCACCCTGACCACCCACCACACCGACCTCACCTGCATCGAGATCGGACCCGACAGCGCCCTGACCCCCATGGCCAGGGAAACCCTCCCCACCACCACCATCATCCCCACCCAACACCGCAACCAGACCGAAACCCACACCCTCCACCACGCCCTCGCCCACACCCACACCACCGGCACCCACATCAACTGGGACGCCCTCACCGGCACGCGTACCCGCCTCGACCTGCCCACCTACGCCTTCGAACACGAGCGGTACTGGCTGGACCGGTCCGCGGCGCGTGTCGGGGCCGGGGCCGGGGAGATGCGGGGTCTGAGGCATCCGTTGCTGCGGGCTGTCGTGGACCTCGCGGGTGGGGGTGTGCTGGCCACGGGGCGCCTGTCGCTGGGCGATCTGCCGTGGTTGGCCGACCACAAGGTCGCGGGGGTGGTGGTCGTACCCGGTTCCGCGCTGCTGGACATGGTGTTGGAGGCCGGTGGGCAGGCGGGGTACGACCAGGTCGCCGAGCTGACGTTTGAGGCGCCGATGGTGCTGCCGTCCCAGCGGGCGCTCACCGTGCAGGTCGTGGTGGACGGCGAGGACCACGCGGTGCGGGTCCACTCGCGTGTCGGTGACCACGAGCCGTGGGTGCGGCATGCCTCAGGTGTCCTGGCCAGGGGAGGGGCGGTCGCGGAGGCCGCTTGTGCCTGGGCGGAGAGTTGGCCGCCCGTGGGCGCCGAGCCCGTGGCCATGGAGGGCGCGTACGAGGAACTCGCCGAGCGGGGGTACGAGTACGGGCCTGCCTTCCGCGGTGTGCGGGCGGCCTGGCGGCTTGGTGACGCGCTGTATGTGGAGGCGGGGATCGAGGCGGCGGCGGAGTCCGACGGCTTCGGCCTGCACCCGGCGCTGCTGGACACGGCCTTCCACCCGTATGTCCTGACCAGCGGTTCCGACGAGCTCCGGCTGCCCTTCGTCTTCCGCGGGGTGCGGCTGTCCGCCTCCGGCACCACGGTCCTGCGGCTGCGCATGACCGGGCAGGGGGACGAACTCGCCGTCGAGGCGGCCGACGCCGCCGGCCGGACCGTGCTGACCGTGGAAGGCCTGCGGGTCCGACCGGTCACTGTGGCGGCGCTCGCCGCCGCCATGGGGGCGGGTACGGCGACGGTGGGGTACCACGGGCTCGACTGGGTGGAGGTCGATGTTCCGGGGGCTGACCGCGACGCCCGCTGGGCGGCGGTCGGCCAGGGTGTCGAGGGAGTGCCCGGGTACGGGTCCCTTGCCGAACTGGCTGGTGCGGTGGAGGAGGACGGAGCGCCGGAGTACGTCGTCGTGAGCTGTGCAACGGGCGACGGACCCGCCGTTCCCGTCGCGCTGCGCCGGGAGACGGGCCGGGTGCTGGAGCTCGTACGGGAGTGGCTCGCGTACGAGTGCTTCGCCGGGGCGCGACTGGTGCTGCTCGCCGACCGGGCGCTGCTGACCGGGGAAGCGGTGTGGGGTCTGGTGCGCACCTTGCAGGTCGAGCACCCCGGCCGTGTGGTGCTCGGTGACGTGGAGTCCGGTTTCGCCGACTGGCCGCTGTTCGCCGCCGCGGTCGCGGCCGGCGAGCCGCAACTGCGGGTGCGGGACGGCAGGGTGTCGGTACCGCGCGTGGTGCGGCGTGACCCGCCGCCGGCCGAGGACGGGGGCTTCGACGCCGGTACCGTCCTCGTCACTGGTGGTACGGGTGGTCTCGGCGCGCTGGTCGCGGAGCGCCTGGTGGACCGGTTCGGGGCACGGGACCTGCTGCTGGTCTCCCGCCGGGGACCGGCCGCCGCGGGTGCCGGAGAGCTGGCCGCGCGCCTGGAGGGGAAGGGGGCCTCGGTCCAGATCGTCGCGTGCGACGTGGCGGACCGGGACGCGCTCGGGACCCTGCTCGCGTCGGTGTCCCCGGACCGTCCGCTGGTCGGCGTCGTGCACACGGCGGGCGTGCTGGACGACGCCATGCTCGACGGCCTGTCGCCGGAGCGCCTCGACGCGGTCTTCCGGCCCAAGGCCGACGCGGCCTGGCACCTGCACGAGTTGACGGCCGGACTGCCGCTGCGCCGGTTCGTGCTGTTCTCCTCGATCGCGAGCGTGCTGGGGAACGCGGGGCAGGGCAACTACGCGGCCGCCAACGCCTTCCTGGACGCCCTGGCGGCCCACCGCCGGGACCGGGGGCTGCCCGGCACCTCCCTCGCCTGGGGCGTGTGGTCGATGGACTCCGGCATGGCGGCCGGTCTGTCCCCGGCAGACGAGGCGCGGATGGCGCGCTCCGGCGTGGCCGTCCTCAGCGCGGCCCAGGGCCTGGAGCTCTTCGACACCGCCTTCGGCGCCGGGGACGCGGCCGAGCCGCTCGTCGTCGCCTCCCGCTGGAGCACCGGCGCGCTCCAGGCCAGGGCCGACAGCAGCGGCGACATCACCCCGGTCCTCCGGGGCCTGGTCCGCACCGTGCGCCGCATGGCCGACGGCCCGCCGGAGACCGCGGTGGCGGGGCTGCGCGAGCGGCTGGCCGGCCTGTCCCGCGCCGAGGCGACGGCCGCGGTCGTCGACGAGGTGCGCGCGCAGGTCGCCGCGGTCCTCGCCCACGGCTCGGCGGCCTCCGTCGACGCCTCCCGCCCCTTCAGCGAACTCGGGCTCGACTCGCTGACGGCGGTGGAACTACGCAACCGGCTCAACGCCGCGACCGGCCTGGACCTCCCGCCGACCCTCGTGTTCGACCACCCGACGGTGACGGACCTGGCGGCGCACCTGACCGGACAGCTGGCGCCGGCCGCCGCCGCCCCCGACGCGCTGCTGCGGCAGGCCCTCGCCGAGGCTACCGAGCGGCTCGCGGACGCCGACCCGGAGACCCTCGCGCGGGCCGTGGCCGATCTCCAGGCTGCGCTGGTCCGGCTCGCGGGCCGGCCGGAGCGGGACACGGCCACGGCGGACCTGGAAGCGGCATCGGACGAGGAGATCTTCGCCTTCATCGACAACCAGCTCTGACGCGACAGCTTCGAAACACACATGGATGGCGGGGACTTCAGCGATGGCGGACGAACACAGACTGCGGGACTACCTCAAACGGGCCACCGTCGAACTGGCCGACACACGGCGCCAGCTCGCCGACCTGACGGAACGCCATGACGAGCCCGTGGCCGTCATCGGCATGTCCTGCCGCTACCCCGGCGCGGAATCCGTCGACGCCTACTGGGAGCTGCTCAGCGAGGGCCGTACCGCCGTCACCGACGAGGTGCCGGCCGACCGGTTCGACCTCGATCCGTACGACGACTACGGCCTGTACACACGCAGCGGCGCCTTCCTGTCGGACATCGCCGGGTGGGACTCCGCCCTCTTCGGGCACTCCCCGCAGGAAGCCCTGCGCATGGACCCGCACCAGCGCATGCTGATGGAGCTGGTCTGGGAGGCCATGGAGAACGCGGGCACGCCGCCGTCGACCCTGGCCGGCAGTCGCACCGGCGTCATGGTCGGCTTCTCCGACACCCTTCAGTACGGGCGGCTCCAGGCCGAGAGCCAGGGCCCCCGCGCCTACACCGACCCGTACATGGGTCAGGGCAGCGCCGCCAGCGTCGTCGCCGGCCGGCTCGCGTACCACTTCGATCTGCGCGGTCCGGCGATGACACTGGACACTGCCTGCTCCTCGTCGCTCGTCGCCGTCCACCAAGCGGTCGGCGCCCTGCGTCGCAGGGAGTGCGACCTCGCCGTGGCCGCCGGCGGGTTCCTGATGATGCAGCCCGACGTGTACATCTACGGCTGCGCCACCTCGATGCTCTCCCCGGACGGCCTGTGCCGCACCTTCGACGAGCGGGCCAACGGCTACGTGATGGGCGAAGGCGGCGGCGCCGTCATCCTGGCCCGGCTCTCCGACGCAGTACGCCAGGGCCACCGGATCCGGGCCGTCATCCGCGGCTCCGCGGTCAACCAGGACGGCCGCAGCAACGGACTCACCGCCCCGAGCCGAGGCGCGCAGGTCGACGTGATCCGCCGCTCGCTCGCCGCCGCGAAGACGGCACCGGACGAGGTCGCGTACGTCGAGGCGCACGGTTCCGCCACGGCGCTCGGGGACGCGATCGAGCTGGGCGCGCTGAACGAGGTGTTCGGCGGCCGGGACCCGGAGCGCCCGCTGCACGTGGGAGCGGTCAAGACGAACATCGGCCACACCCAGGCGGCCGCGGGCATGGCCGGTCTCATCAAGACCGTCCTCGTCCTGGAGAACGGCGTCGTCCCGCCCAACCTCCACATGGAGCAGCCCGCCGCCGCGATCCCCGAGGAGGGCACCGTCCGGCCCGCCGGCCGGCGCAGCGACCTGGCCGCCGGGACCGGCGCCCGCGTCGCCGGCGTCAGTGCCTTCGGCTGGTCCGGCACCAACGCCCACGTCGTCCTGGAAGCGGCCCCGCCTGCCACCGGCACGGACGGAGCCGAGGACGTCGCGGACGCCCCCGCCGTACCCCGGCTGCTGCCCGTCTCCGCCGCCGCCGACGAGACCCTCCGCACCCAGCTCGGAAGGCTCGCCGACGCCGTCGCCGGGCTGCCGCTCGACGACGTGGCCCACACCCTGCGGCAGGGCAGGACCCCGCTCGAGTACCGGCGGGCCGTAGTGGCCGGCGACCCGGCCGAGGCCTCCGCCCGGCTGCGCGCGGCCGGCACCGCCCCCGGCGTCCGCCGCGCCGAGGGCCGCCCCCGCGTCGCCTTCATGCTGCCCGGCGTCGGCGACCAGTACCGCGGCCTCGGTCACGACCTGTACCGCGCCGAGCCGGTCTTCGCCGAAGCCATCGACCGCTGCCTGGACATCGCGGAACGGCGATGCGGGGTCGACCTGCGGCCGCTGCTGCTCACCGCCCCCGACCTCCGCGACGGCGGCGACCTGGCGGCGCTCCTCGGCCGCACCGGCGACCGGCCCGCGGGTGAGGACCCCCTCGACCGCGCGGGCGTCGCCCACCCCTTCCTCTTCACCGTCGAGTACGCCCTCGCGCAGCTCCTCGCCCACCGCGGCATCACCCCCGACCTGCTCGTCGGCTACAGCCTCGGCGAGTACGTGGCGGCCTGCCTCGCCGGCGTGTTCAGCCTGGAAGACGCCCTCTGGGTCGTCACCGAACGCGCCCGGCTCATCGAGTCCGCCCCGGCCGGCCGGATGCTCGCGGTCGCCGCCGGCACCGACCTGGTCGCCGACGTCCTCGCGCGCGTCGGCGCCCGCGCCGACGTGGCAGCCGTCAACGGCCCGACGATGACCGTCATCAGCGCGGCCCCGGACGCGATCGAGAAGGTGGCGGGCCTGCTCGCCGACGAGGGCGTCCCCGCCCGGCCACTGCGCTCGGCGCACGCCTTCCACTCCTCGCTGCTGCGCCCCGTCCGCGACCGGCTCGCCGAGGTCGTCGCCTCCGTGCCCCGGCACGCCCCCGAGCGCACGGTCATCTCCAACACCACGGGCGCGCCGCTCACCGCCGAGCAGGCCACCGACCCCCAGTACTGGGCGGAACACCTGTGCCGGCCAGTACTGTTCGCCGACGCGGTGCGCGCCTGTGTCGAGCAGGGGGCGGACGTCTTCGTCGAGCTGGGAGCCGGGCAGACCCTCGGCGGCCTGGTGCGGCAGAACGTCATCGGCGGAACCCAGCCCGTCGTGCTCGGCACGCTTCCGGCTCAGTGGCCGGCCGGCGGGTCGACCGACGGCGTCACCGCCGTGCTGGAGACCTGCGGCCGCCTCTGGGAGCTCGGCTGCGACCTGGACTGGAGCAGCCTGGCGCACGGCCGCGAGCGGATCGCCGAACTGCCCTCGTACCCCTTCGGACGCACCCGCCTGTGGCCGCAGGCCGCGGGCAGCCGCCCGGACGGAGTCCAGCGGACCGCCGCCGCCCCCGAGGAGCGGTGCTACGCGCCGTCGTGGCAGCGGGACTTCGGCCGTACCCCGGCCGGGGCGCCCGCCCCGGACGGGCCCGTGGTCGTGTTCTCCGACGCGCACGGCATCGGCAGCGCCCTCTCGGACCTCCTGGAGGCGGCGGGCACGCCGGTCGTCGAAGTGGTCCCCGGAGACGGGTTCCGCCGCGACGGCTCCCGGCGCTGCGTCATCGACCCGGCCGAGCCGGACCACTACCGACGGGTCCTCGACACCGTCGGCGGCGGCCCCGTGCACGTTGTCCACCTGTGGAGCCTGCGGGCGGACGCCGGGACCCCGGTCTTCGCCGGCGACGCGGAGCTGCGCGGGGTGGCCGGCGACGGCTTCGGCACCCTCCTGCTCGCCGTCCAGGCGGCGGGCGCCGCCGCCTCCACGTCCGGTGTGCGCCTGCTGACCTGCAGCGAGGGCGCGGCCGAGATCACCGGAGGCGACGCGGTCGCCCCGGCCGGGACCGTGGTGCACGGCCTCGGCCGCGTGGTGCGCTCCGAGTACCCCGGCCTGGCCTGGCGGGGCGTGGACCTCGCGGCTGGTACGGAGCCGCGGGACGCGGCCTGGCAGCTCGCCGAAGAACTGCGGCGCGGCCCCTGGAGCGACCCCGACCTGACCACCGAACCGACCCTGGTCGGCTGGCGCGGCGGCCGCCGCTGGCTCGAACGCTGGGCCCCGGTCGCCCCCGAACCCCGGGTCGAAGGCGACACCCCGTGGCGCCCCGACGGCACCTACCTCATCACCGGCGGCACCCGCGGCTTGGGCATGACCCTCGCCCGCCACCTCGTCCGCACCGGTGTGCGCCGCCTCGCCCTCGTCGGCCGGACCGATCTGCGCCGGGCGGCCGCCGCCGAACCCGACGGCCGGGCCGCACAGAGCCTGGCGGACGTGCGTGAGCTGGAGGCGCAGGGCGCCGAGGTGCTCCTCCTCAGCGCCGACGTCGGCGACCCCGACCTGCTGCGGGGCGCCCTGAACGCCTGCCGCGACCACTTCGGCGCGCTGACCGGCGTCGTCCACGCGGCGGGCGTCCCCGCCGGGGGCATGACCCAGCGCCGTACGGTCGACGACACCGCCCGGGTGCTCGCGCCCAAGGTCCTCGCCATGGGCCCGCTCGCCGAACTCGTCGGCCCCGGAACCCCGGAGGACCTGCGGCCCGAACTCCTTGTGCTGTACTCCTCGGCGATCACCGTGTTCGGCGGCATCGGCGAAGGCGACTACTGCGCGGCGAACACCGTCCTGAACGCCTACGGTGCCGCCCTCGCCGACGCCGCTCCCACCACCCGCGTGCTCACGATCGCCTGGGGCCCCTGGCAGCACGACGACTGGCAGAGCACTGCGCTCGGCGGTGCGCTCGCCGACCGCGTCGCCGCCTACCGCACGACGTACGGCTTCACGGACGAGGACGGCTGCGCCCTCCTGGACCGGTTGGTCGACGGGACGAGGGGAACGGTGCTCGCGGTCCGCCAGGAGCTGACCGAGGGCCTGCGGGAATGGGCCGCCGGTACGGACCTCTCCGAACTGCTCGCCCCGGCACCCGGCGCGTCGGACGCGGAGCGGTTCCCCCGCCCCGCACTACGTATCGACTACGCCGCCCCCCGCACCGAGTTGGAGACCGTCATCGCCGACACCTGGGGTGCCTACCTTGGCATCGACCGGATCGGCGTCCACGACCCCTTCTTCGAACTCGGCGGCAACTCCCTGGTCGGCATGGCCATGGTGGCGGCGCTGGAGAAGCGGTTCGACCGGCGGATCGCGCCCGCGGTGCTCTTCCAGCACCCCACGGTCGCCGAGTTCGCGGCCGCGCTGGCCGCGCCCGACATGAACGGCCCGGCCGACGGCGGCGCCGGACGAGCGGCCGGTTCGGCCCGAGGTGAGCGACGCCGTGCCCGCGGCGCGAAGATTTCCGGAACGCGCAAGTGAGGACAGAAGTGACTGAGTACATCCCCGCCGACGTCTCCGACACGGACATCGCGATCGTCGGTGTGGCGGGCCGGTTCCCGGGCGCCGCGGACGTCGCCGGCCTGTGGGCCGCCATCCGCGCCGGACGCTCGGGCATCACCCGGTTCACCGACGAGGAGCTCCGCGCCGCCGGGGTTCCCGAGGAGCAGCTCGCCGACCCCGCCTATGTCAAGGCGGGGGCCGTCATCGACGGCTACGACCGGTTCGACGCGGGCTTCTTCGGGATCAACCCGAAGGAAGCCCAGATCCTCGACCCGCAGCACCGGCTGTTCCTCGAACACAGCTGGCACGCCCTGGAGGACGCCAGCTGCGACCCGGCCCGCTTCGACGGCACCATCGGCGTCTTCGGCGGCGCGGGACTGAGCTCGTACCTGATCAACAACCTGCTGCCCGCCGGAGTCGCCGGAGAGGTCGGCGAGTTCGCCGTCGGCCTCGCCAACGACAAGGACTCGCTGCCCCTGCGGGTCGCCCACACCCTGGGCCTGACCGGCCCCGCGTACGGCATCCAGAGCTACTGTTCGACCTCGCTCGTCGCGGTCTGCGCGGCCGCGACCAGCCTCGCGAACCTCGAATGTGACATGGCCCTCGCGGGCGGCGTCGCGCTCGGCGTCCCGCACCGCGTCGGCTACCCGTACCAGCAAGGCGGCATCACCCCGCCCGACGGCGAGTGCCGGGCCTTCGACGCCTCGGGCCTAGGCGCCCCGCTGGGCAGCGGCGTCGGCGTGGTCGCCCTGCGCCGCCTGGAGGACGCGCTCGCCGACGGCGACCGGGTCTACGCCGTACTCCGCGGCTGGGCCGTCAACAACGACGGCGGCCGGAAGGTCGGCTTCACCGCCCCCGGCGTGGAGGGCCAGGCAGCCGTCATCGCCGAGGCGCTCGCCGCCGCCGGGTTCGGCCCCGCCGACATCGACTACATCGAGGCCCACGGCACCGGGACCGCCCTCGGCGACGCCGCCGAGATCGCCGCCCTCCAGCAGGTGTTCGACGGCGAGCAGCTCCTCGTCGGGTCGGTGAAGACCAACGTGGGTCACCTCGACCGGGCCGCCGGCGTCACCGGCCTCATCAAGGCCGCGCTCGCCCTGCACCACGGCGAGATACCCCCGACTCGCAACTTCACGACGCCCAACCCCCAGCTCGCCGCGGGCGGCGCCCGGCTGACCGTCGTCACCGAGCCCCACGCGTGGCCGCGCGGCGCCACGCCCCGCCGGGCCGGCGTCAGTGCCTTCGGCATCGGCGGCACCAACGCCCACGTCGTCCTCGAAGAGGCGCCCCTGCCGGCCCCCGCGCCCGCCGCACCGCGCCCCGCCGAACTGCTCGTCTGGTCGGGCCGCTCCGCCGAGGCGGCCGACGCGTCCGCCCGGGCGCTGGCCGGACACCTGGAGGAGTCCGCCGGCGCGCTGGCGCACGTCGCGCACACCCTGCAGAGCGGACGCGGCGTCTTCGGCCACCGGCGGATGCTCGTCGCAGGAACCGCTGATGAGGCCGCCGCCCGCCTGCGGGAAGGCGACGTCCTCTCCCGCGTGGACGGCCAGACGGACCGGCCCGTCGGCTTCCTCATCGCGGGCACCGGCGAGCAGTACCCGGGCATGGCCGCCGAGCTGTACGAGACGGAGCCCGTGTTCCGCTCCGTCATCGACCACTGCCGCACCCTGCTCGTGGAGCAGACGGGAGCCGACCCGCTCACCGCCCTGCTCGCCCCCCGCGCCACCGCGCCCGGCGGCGCCGACCTCGGCCGGCTCCTCGGCCGCACCGGCGCACCCGAGGGCGACGGGAACGACGCCACCGACCGGCTCCAGCCCGCCCTCTTCGCCGTCGAGTACGCACTCGCCCAGCTCGTCCGCTCCTGGGGCGTCGAGCCGTCCGTCATGGTCGGCTACAGCCTCGGCGAGTACGTCGCCGCCTGCCTGGCCGGCGTGCTCTCCGTCGAGGACGCCCTCGCGCTCGTCGCCCACCGGGCGCGGCTCATCCACGCCCTGCCCGCCGGGGCCATGGCGGCCGTGCCGCTCTCCGCCGACGAGGTGCGTGCCCGGATCGTGCGGACCGGCCTCGACGGCCTGGACATCGCCGCGGTCAACGGCCCCGGGGTCACCGTCGTCTCCGGCGAACCCGCGGCCCTCGACACCTTCCGAGAGGCCCTGGCTGAGGACACCGTCCCGTGCCGGCCGCTCGCCACCACCCACGCCTTCCACTCGCGGATGCTGGAGCCGATCCGGGCCGGACTCACGGACTGGATCGCCACCCACGTCACGCTTCACCCGCCGGCCATCCCGTACGTCTCCAACGTCACCGGCGAACTGATCACCGACGCGCAGGCCACCGACCCGGCGTACTGGGCCGAGCACATGTGCGGCCCCGTCCGGTTCGACGACGCCGTCGCCACCCTGCTCACCCGGACCGAGACCGCCCTCCTGGAGATCGGCCCCGGTCCGTCGCTCGGCGCCCTGGTCCGCGGCCACGCCGCGTGCCCCCCCGACCGCTGGCCCCTCATCGTGCAGGCCCTGCCCGCCGAGGGCGATCCGCGCCCCGCCGCGACCGTACTGGCCGAGGCCGTCGGCAGACTGTGGCTGGCCGGTGTTTCCGTCGACTGGACGGGCTACCAGGAAGGCCGCGCGCCGCGCGCCGCCGAACTGCCGCTCTACCCGTTCCAGCGCGAGCGCTACTGGATCGACGCACCCGCGGGCCGGACCGGAACGACGGGCCCGCAGCCCGCCGAGACCACCGCGCCCGCCCCCCACGTCCAGCTGCTGACTCAGCGGTGGGACCCCGCGGGAGCCCCGGAGAGCATCGCCACGGCCCCGGCCGACGGCCACCACGTGCTGATCGCGGACGCCGGCGGCACCGCCGGCGCCCTCGCCGCCCTGCTGCGCCGCGAGGGCACCCAGGTGACCGTCGTCCGCCCCGGCGAGGACCTCCCCGCCGACGGCCGCACAGTCGTCCACCTGGCGGCGCTCGACTCCGCCGATGCCTCCGCCGGAGTGCTCTCGCTGTCCCGCACCCTCGCCGCCCTGGGCGCCGACGGCGCCGGCACCACCCGCGTCGTCGTGGTCACCCGCGGAGGCCAGACCGTCGCCGACGGCGAGCAGGCCGACCCGGCCCAGGCCGCCGTCGCAGTGCTGCCCGTGGTCGCCAACCAGGAGTACCTGAACCTCGACACGAGCAGCGCCGACCTCGCCCCCGGCTCCGGCGCCGCCGAAGCCGCCGAGGCCCTCGCCGCCCTCCTGCGTCACCCCACCGGCACCGTGACCGCCGCCCACCGCGACGGCCGCTGGCACGTCCCCGGCTACGTCCCCGCCGAGGCAGGCGAAGCCGCCGGCGACGCCCTGCCCGACCCGGCCGTCGTCGAGGGAACCACCTGGCTCATCACCGGCGGCCTCGGCGACGTCGGCATCACCCTCGCCGAGCACCTGGTCCGCCGCGGCGCCACCACGCTGATCCTGACCAGCCGCAACGGCGTCCCCGACGACCCGGACCACCCGCGCGCCGCCGCCGTGCGGCGCCTGCGCGAGCTGGGTGCCGAGATCCGCACCCCGCTTGTGGACGTCACCGACGAGGCCGCGATGCGTGCCCTCTTCGACGCCGACCGCATCGACGGCGTGGTGCACGCCGCCGCCGAGTCCGCCCCGGACACCTTCCGGCCCCTGCAGGACCTGGACGCCGCCGCCGTGGCCCGGCACTTCGGCGCCAAGGTCGACGGCGCCCGTGTCCTCGACGCGGTCGTCTCCGGGCTCCCTGCGGCACGGCGCCCCGCCCACTGCGTGCTCTTCTCGTCGACCTCCGCCCTCCTCGGCGGCCTCGCCTTCGGCAGCTACGCCGCGGCGAACGCGGCCCTCACCGCGCTCGCCCACCGCCGGACGAGCACCACCACCCGCTGGACCGCAGCGAGCTGGGACACCTGGGCCTGTACCCTGGACCGGCTCGACGGCCAGGTCGGCGCGACGATGATCAGCCACTCCATGAGCGACCCGGAGGCGCTCGGCGCCTTCGACGCGCTCCTCGACCTGGCCCGCCCCGCCGTGATCGTCGTCGCCGGCGGCCTCGCCGACCGGCTCCCCGTGCCCGCCGGCGCGGCAACCGCACCGGCCGCGGCCACCGCGACCCGGTACCAGCGCCCCGACCTGCCGCAGCCGTACGTCCCGCCGCTGACCGCCACCGAACGCGTCCTCGCCGGCCTGTGGTCGGACGTCCTCGGCGTCGAACCGATCGGCGTCCGCGACAACTTCTTCGACCTCCAGGGCAATTCCCTGCTCGCGCTGCAGATGCTCAACCTGGTCAAGCAGCGCTTCGGCATCGTGATCCCGACGGTTACGCTCTTCGCCGCGCCCACCGTCCACGCGCTCGGCGCCGCTCTCGACGAGCAGGGGGCCGCCGCGACCGGCACCCCGGCGGCGCCCGTCGCGGCCGCCCCCGCGCCGCGGACCGAACCGTCGCGACCCGCCGCGGCCGCGGAGCCCGACCATGACCTGGACCGGCACATCGCCGTGGTCGGCATGGCGGGCCGCTTCCCCGGCGCCGCGGACGTTACCCAGTTCTGGCGCAACCTCTGCGACGGCGTTGAGTCGATCACCTTCTTCTCGCCGGAGGAGCTCATCGAGGCCGGCGTCGATCCCGCCCTGGTCCACGATCCGTCCTACGTCCCGGCCCGCGCGGTCCTGGACGACATCGCGGGCTTCGACGCGGGCTTCTTCGGACTCAGCCCCCGGATGGCCGCGCTCACCGACCCCCAGCAGCGCCTGTTCCTTGAGACCTGCTGGGAAGCGCTGGAGCAGTCCGGCTACTGCCGCCCCGAACACCGCGGCCGGGTCGGCGTGTTCGGCGGCACCAACATCAGCACCTACCTGCTCGGGATGGCCGACCGGCTGGCGGGCGACGAGGACGTCAGCACGTACGAGATCATCATGGGCAACGACAAGGACGCTCTGACGACCTCCGTCTCCTACCTGTTCGACCTGCGCGGCCCCAGCGTCGCCGTCCAGACCTTCTGCTCCACCTCGCTCGTCGCCGTCCACACGGCGGCCCGCGCCCTGCGCGCGGGCGACTGCGAGATGGCGCTCGCCGGCGGCGTCTCCATCCGCGTCCCGGACCGGGTCGGGCACCTGTACACCGCTGGCGGTCAGGAGTCCGTCGACGGACACGTCCGCACCTTCGACTCCAAGGCCCAGGGCAGCATGTTCGGCGACGGCGCCACCGTCGTCGTCCTCAAGCGGCTCTCCGACGCGCTCCGCGACGGCGACCACATCTGGTCCGTCATCCGCGGCTCCGCGATGAACAACGACGGCGCACTGAAGGTCGGCTACACCGCGCCCAGCGTGATCGGCCAGGCCCAGGTGATCGCCGACGCCATGGCGGACGCCCGCGTCACCGCCGAGGACATCGGGTACGTCGAGGCGCACGGCACCGCCACCGAACTCGGCGACCCCATCGAGGTGGCTGCCCTGACCCGCGCCTTCGGCCCCACCGACACCCGCCAGTACTGCGCCCTCGGCTCGGTGAAGACCAACATCGGCCACCTGGACCGCGCCGCCGGCACCGCCGGCCTCATCAAGGCGTCCCTGGCCGTCCGTGAGGGCGTCATCCCGGCGACCCTGCACTACACCAGCCCCAACCCGGAGATCGACTTCGAGAACAGCCCGTTCTACGTCAACGCCGGGCTGACCCACTGGGAGGCGGGGGAGGGGCGCCCCCGGATCGCCGGCCTCAACTCCCTCGGCATGGGCGGCACCAACGTCCACGTGGTCGTTGAGGAACCCCCCGCCCGCCCCGAGACGGCCCCCGCCGCCCCGGAGAGCGCCCGCCGCTACCAGGTGCTGCCGGTCTCCGCCCGTACCACGGCGGCCGCCGACGAAGCCGTCCAGCGCCTCGGCGAGCACCTGCGGACCCGGCCGGAGACCCGGCTCGACGACACCGCGTTCACCCTCCAGGTGGGGCGCAAGACCTTCGAGCACCGGCGTGCCGCCGTGGTCACCTCCGTCGAGGAGGCAGTCCCGGTCCTCACCGGCGCCGATGGCGCCGCACCCCTCGCCGCGCGCACCGATGCCGCCCAGGGCAGGCCCGTGGCCTTCCTCTTCGCCGGGGTCGGCGAGCAGTACCCGGGCCTCGTCGGCGAGCTGTACCGCCGCGAGCCGGAGTTCGCCGCCGCCCTCGACGCCTGCCTGGACCGGATCTCCGCGGCCCTGCCCGACGGGGACGTCGCCGACCTGCTCACCGGCGTCCGCGGCGGCGCCCAGGACCTCGCGGTCCTCCTCGGCCGGGCGACGGCCACGGACGAGCGCGCCGCGGCGATGCGCCGCACCGAGGTCGCGCAGCCGCTGATGTTCGCCGTCGACTACGCGCTCGCCCGCACC
The DNA here is from genome assembly GCF_024213195.1 of Streptomyces sp. TBY4. GTDB lineage: Bacteria > Actinomycetota > Actinomycetes > Streptomycetales > Streptomycetaceae > Streptomyces. The sequence goes on from NZ_JANAVF010000027.1 coordinate 14,410, forward strand.
CTGATGGCTTGGGGCGTGCGACCGCAGGCGATGCTCGGCTACAGCCTGGGCGAGTACGTGGCCGCCTGCTTGGCAGGGGTGCTCTCCCTCGACGACGCCCTCGCGCTCGTCGTGCACCGGGCCCGGCTGATCGCCGGGGCCGAGCGCGGCACGATGGCCGCGGTCCCGCTCTCCGCCGACGCCCTGCGGCGGCGCTTCCGGATCGAGCGGCGGGGCCTGGACATCGCCGCGGTCAACGGCCCCGACACGGTCGTCGTCGCCGGACCCGACGCCGACATGGCGCTGCTCGCCGAGGAACTGCGCAAGGCCGAGGTCCCGTACCGGCCGCTGGAGACCACCCACGCCTTCCACTCCCGGATGCTCGGCGGCCTCACCGCCGAACTCACCGCCTGGATTGAGGCGAACGTCACCCTCCATGCGCCGGAACTGCTCTACTACTCCAACGTCACCGGTGGCGTCGCCGACGCCGACCTGGTCCGCGACCCGGGCTACTGGGCCCGTCACATGTGCGGCACCGTGGAGTTCGCTGCGGGCGCCGCGGGCCTGATCGCCGACCCCGAGCTGGCCGTCGTCGAGATCGGCCCCGGACCGTCCCTGGGCGCGCTGATGCGCGCCGCGGCCTGCCCCCCCGAGCGCTGGCCGATGATCACGGCGACCCTGCCGGCCGCGGGCGACCCGCGGCCCGCCGACGCCGTCCTCGCCGACTGCCTCGCCAGGCTGTGGCTGCTCGGCGTCGACGTCGACTGGGCCGCCCATCACGGCCGCGGCCCCGGCGCGGCGACCCCCGCCCCCGGCCGTGCCCCCGGCCGGATCCCGCTCCCCACGTACCCCTTCCAGCGCCAGCGGTACTGGATCGAGCGGTCCAAGCCGTCTCCTCAGGGCGCCATCGGCGCCCCGGCCACAGGCGCCCCGGCCGAGCCGATGTCCATGGACGACATCGGCAAGGTCCCGAAGCAGGCCGAGGAGGAGTGGCTCTACCTGCCCGTCTGGCACCAGACCGCCCCGACGGCGGCCGACGGGAACCAGCCCGCGCACTGGCTGGTGTACGCCCGTGAGGGCGCTGCCGACCGGGCCCTCGACGAGCTGCGCCGCACCGTGGAACCGGCGGGCGCCACCGTCACCGTGCTCCGCCCCGGCGACACCCACGGCAGGACCGAGGACGGCTGGACGGTCCGCCCCGGCAGCGACGAGGACACCCTCGCGGTGCTCCGCGCCCTGCGGAGCGCCGGACACCGCCTGGAGCGGGTGGTCCACCTGTGGACGCTCGGCGAGGAGGCCGGCGACACCGAGGCCGGGATCCTGAACCGGGGCCTGGACACCCTGATCGCCCTCGCCCGGGCGGCCGGTGAACTCGGCTTCGAGGATTGGACCCTGGACATCGCGACCACCGGCAGCCAGCAGGTGCTCGACGGCTCCGAGGCCCGCCCGGCCTCCGCCACGGTCACCGGTCCCGCTCTGGTCATCCCGTTGGAGTACCCCACGGTCACCACGCGGCTGATCGACACGGACCCGGCCACCACGGCCGCCGCCCTCGTCGCCGAGCTGCGGCGCCCGCGCGCCGCCGCGACCGTCGCCCTCCGCGGCAACCGCCGCTGGCTGTGCACGTACGAGCAGCTGCCCGCCGCCCCCGGCACGGAGACGGGAGGCGCGGCCCCGCGCGACGGCGGCGTCTACCTGATCACCGGCGGCCTCGGTGGCATCGGCCTCGGCATGGCCGACCACCTGGCGCGCGAACACCGCGCCAAGCTCGTGCTGTTCGGACGCACCGGCCTGCCGCCGCGCGAGCGGTGGGAAGCCGTCGCGGCGGGCACCGAGGCCGCGGACGACACCACTCGCAGGAGGGTGACCGAGGTCCTCGGGCTCCTCGCGCACGGCGCCGAGGTGGAGATCGTCACCGGTGACGTCGCCGACCCGGCGGACGTGCGCGGGGCCGTCGACCGTGCCGTCGAGAGGTTCGGCGCGCTGCACGGCCTGCTGCACACGGCCGGCGTGCCCGGCACCGGACTCATGCAGTTCAAGCAGCCCGGTGACGGACAGGCCGTCCTCGCCTCGAAGATCGCCGGCTGCCGTGCGATCGCCGAGGCCCTGCGGATCGGACGGCCCGACGAGCTGCACCTCGACTTCTTGGTCCTCTTCTCGTCCATCACGTCCGTCACGGGTGGCGGCCCCGGCCAGGTCGACTACTGCGCGGGCAACGCGTACCTCGACGCCTTCGCGAACTCCCTCGCGGCCGACGGACGGCGCGTGCTCTCCGTCGACTGGGGCGAGTGGACGTGGAACGCCTGGTCCAACGGCCTCGCGGGCTACGAGGAGTCCCTGCAGACCTTCTTCCGCAACCACCGCGCCCACTTCGGCATCACCTTCGACGACGGCTGGCGCTCGCTGCTCAGGGCACTCGGCTCCGGAGAGTCCCGGGTCGTCGTCTCGACCCAGGACTTCCCGACCGTGGTGCGGTTCAGCACCCGCTTCACCGTGGCCACCGTCACCTCCGAGGAAGTGACCGGCGGCACCGGCTCGCGGCACCCCCGTCCCGAACTGGTGACGCCATATCAGGAACCCTCCGGCACGGTCGAGCAGACCATCGCCGGGATCTGGGGCGAGGCGCTCCGTCTGGACCGCACCGGAGTCAACGACAACTTCTTCGAGCTGGGCGGAAGTTCACTGCTCGGCATCACCGTCCTCGCCGCACTGCGCCGGGCGTTCCCCGACGCGGAGCTGCCCCCGCACATCCTCTTCGAAGCGCCGACCGTCACGGCCCTCGCCAAGGTCGTCGACGCCGAGGCCGCAGGCCCGGCGCCGGCCCAGGACCGCGAGGCCACCCGCAACCAGGCGGAAAGGCGCAGGTCCGGTCTCGAGGCGGCGGCCCGCCGCCGCAAGCGCTGACCGGCACACCAGCCATCGAACGCAACAAAGAACGGAGCACGTCATGACTGTCATCGGCGTAGTCGGTGCCGGCGTCATGGGCGTCGGAGTCGCCCAGAACCTCGCTCAGTACGGATACGACGTCGTCCTGGTCGACAAGGACGAGCGGATCCTGGCCGAGGCCAGGGACGCCGTCACTCGCAATGCCCGGATGAGCCGTCTCATGGGCGGCCCGGCACTGGACGCCGACGCCATCATGGCGAGGATCACCACCGAGGTCGGCGTGAAGGCGCTGGCCGACGCGGAGCTCGTCATCGAGAACGTCACCGAGAACTGGGACATTAAGCGCGAGGTCCACCAGGAGCTGGACGCGGTCCTCTCCCCGGACGCCGTCGTGATCGTCAACACCTCGGCGATCCCGATCACCAAGGTGGGCTCGCTGTACGGCCGCCCTGAGCGCGTGGTCGGCGTCCACTTCATGAACCCCGTCCCGGCCAAGCCGGTCGTGGAGCTGATCCCCGGCTTCCACACCTCCGCCGAGACCGTCGAGCGCACCCGCGCCCTGCTCACGGGCATGGGCAAGAAGGGCGTCGACGTCAAGGACTCGTCCGGCTTCGTCTCCAATCGGGTCCTGATGCTGACCGTCAACGAGGCCGCCTTCCTTGTGTACGAGGGCGTGGCCACCGCCGAATCGGTCGACGAGGTCTTCCGCGGCTGCTTCGGCCACCCCATGGGGCCGCTGGAGACCGCCGACCTGATCGGCGTCGACACCATCCTTTACAGCGTCGAGGTGCTCTACGAGCACTATGCCGACAGCAAGTACCGCCCCTGCCCCCTGCTCAAGCAGATGACCGACGCGGGACTCCACGGCCGGAAGACCGGCCGCGGCTTCTACACCTACGCAAGCTGAGGAGAGACACACATGTCCGACACCACCGGCCAGATCCTGACCTTCGTCAAGGGCCGCTTCCCCCAGGCCGATATCACCGCGACCGAGGACATCTTCTCACTGGGCTTCGTCAACTCGCTGTTCGCGATGGAGCTCGTCATGTTCGTGGAGAAGACCTTCGGCATCACCATCCCCACCGACGAGCTGCGCATCGACAACTTCCGTACCGCCGAGGCGATGACGGTCCTGGTCGACCGCCAGCGCGCCGTGGCCGCGTAGGCACCGGATGACGAACGACACGCAGACGCGGCCCCAGGCCGCCGTCGTACCGGACCGGGCCTCCGCCCGCGCCTTCGTGGACGAGCACATCCTGCCGCACGCCGACGCCTACGACAGGCAGGGGGCGATCCCGGAGGAACTCCTGGAGCGCATCGGCGCCGCCGGCCTGTGGGCGCCGTTCCTGCCGCCCGAGACGGGCGGCGCGGGACTGGACATGGTGACGCTCGGCGAGATCCACGAGGAGGTGGGACGGGGCTGCTCCTCCGTGCGCAGCCTCCTCACCGTGCACACCATGCTCGCCTGGACCCTCCAGCGCTGGGGCACCGCCGCACAGCGCGAGCAGTGGGGACCCCTCCTCGCGAGCGGCGGCGTGCTGGGAGCCTTCTGCCTCTCCGAGCCCGGGGCCGGCAGCGATGCCGCGGGGATCACCACGACGGCCGTGCCCAAGGGTGACGGCTGGGTGCTCAACGGCGTCAAGAAGTGGACGACGAACGGGCAGCGGGCCGACCTCTTCCTGGTGTTCGCGAAGACCGAGTCCAGCATCGGCGCGTTCCTGGTGCCGAGGGACACCCCCGGTGTCACCGTCCGGCCCCTCGACGACATGCTCGGCACCCGGGCCTCCATGCTCGCCGAGGTGACCCTCGGCGACGTGCGGCTCGGTCCGGACGCGCTCCTGGGACCGAGCGGCTTCGCCGCCGGCATGGTCCTCACCGGCACCCTCGACCTGGGCCGCTACAGCGTCGCCGCGGGCTCGGTCGGCATCATCCAGGCGTGCCTGGACGCGTCGGCCTCCTACGCCTCGCGGCGCATGGTCGGCGGGAGTCCGATCTCCGAACTCCCGCTGATCCAGGCGAAGCTGTCCGACATGGTCACCGACGTTCGGGCGGCACGGCTGCTGCTCGCCGAGGCCGGCCGGCTGAAGGACGTCGGCGACTCGGCGACGCTCATGGCGACCTGGATCGCCAAGTACTTCGCGTCCACCGCCGCGGTACGGCACGCCTCCGAGGCGGTGCAGGTGCACGGCGCCAACGGATGCAGCCCGGACTACCCCGTGGCGCGGTACTACCGAGACGCGAAGGTCATGGAAATCATCGAGGGCAGCAACGAGATCCAGCGGATCACGATCGCCGCCGAGGCACACCGCGAGGGGGGACGATGACCGGGACCATCCGGGACGGGGCGGACACCCTGCCCGCCAAGCCGGCGCAGGGCCGTATCAAGTGCGTCGTGTGGGACCTCGACAACACCCTGTGGGACGGCGTCCTGCTGGAGGACGCCGAGGTCACCGTCCGCCCTGCGGCCGTCGCCCACCTGCGGCGGCTGGACGCCATGGGCGTCCTGCACTCCGTCGCCAGCAAGAACGACCACGAGACGGCCATGGCGAAGCTGCGGGAACTGGGCCTGGACGACCTGTTCCTGTGCCCGCAGATCAACTGGAACCCCAAATCGGAGTCGATCAAGCACATCGCGACCCGGCTCAACTTGGGCCTGGACGCGTTCGCCTTCGTCGACGACCAGGAGTTCGAGCGGGCCGAGGTCGCCTTCGCGGTGTCCGAGGTCACCTGTGTCGACGCGCTGGACATCGACGAGGTGCTGACCGGCGTCGCGTTCACGCCCCGGTTCGTCACCGACGAGTCGGCGCAGCGGCGGGGCATGTACCAGAGCCAGCTGGCCCGGGAGGACCTGGAGCAGGACTTCACCGGCACCAACGACGACTTCCTCGCCAGCCTGGGCATGACCTTCACCATCGCCACGGCCCAGCGCGAGGACCTCCAGCGGGCCGAGGAGCTCACGGTCCGCACCAACCAGCTCAACTCCACCGGCCGGACCTACTCGTACGACGAGCTGGACGCGCTGCGTGACTCGCCGGACCACCTGCTGCTGGTCGCGTCCCTGACCGACCGGTTCGGCAGCTACGGCAAGATCGGTCTCGCACTGGTCGAGAAGGGAACCCCCGACTGGCGGCTGAACATGCTGCTGATGTCGTGCCGGGTGATGTCCCGGGGCGTCGGCATGGTGCTGCTCAACCACGTCATGCGGCTGGCGAGCGAAGCGGGCGCCGGACTCCGCGCCGACTTCGTGGAGACCGGACGCAACCGGATGATGCAGATCACCTACGCGTTCAGCGGATTCCGCGAGGTCTCCCGCGAAGGCAGCCACGTCGTCCTCGCCGCCGACCTCGACGCCCTCCAGGAGCCCGCGGGCTACGTCACGCTGGAGGTGACGGCGTGACCACCGTCGCCGACGCCTCCCTGGTGAGCCGCTGGCTCCCCTTCACCGTCCCGGACGGACCGCTGCGGCTGTTCTGCCTGCCGCACGCGGGCGGTTCCGCGTCGGCATACCGGGCGTGGCACGGACGGCTCGGCCGGGTCGCGATCTGCCCTCTCCAGCCGCCCGGCCGGGAGACCCGGCTGCGGGAGACCCCGTTCGACCGCATGGAGCCCCTCGTCGCCGAGCTGGCGGACGTCGTCCTCGCCACCGCGGGGCAGGACCCGTACGCCGTGTACGGGCACAGCCTCGGCGGCCTGGTCGGCTTCGAGCTGCTGCGCGAGATCCGTCGCCGCGGCGGCCCGATGCCGGAGCGCTTCTTCGTCTCCGGCTGCCCCGCTCCCCAGCTCCCGGACGAGCACGGCGACCCGCCCGTCGCCGGGATGACCGATGACGAGGTCGTCGGTCTCCTGCGCCGCCTGGGCGGCACGCCCGAGTGGCTGCTGGCGGACCCGGCGGTCCTGCAGATGATCCTCCCGCCCTTCCGGGCCGACTTCTCCGTCAAGGAGACGTACCGGCACCGGGAGGAGCCGCCGCTGGACCTGCCGATCACCGCGCTCGCCGGCACCCACGACCCCCGGGCCGACCCCGCCGCCATGCGGGGCTGGCGCGACCAGACCGTGGGCGGCTTCACCTCCCACGTCCTGACCGGTGGGCACTTCGTGATGCTGGAGCGCCCCGAACTGACCCACCGGCACCTCGCGGACGCCCTCCGTCCCTGGATGTGACCCACCCTGTCGCCGGGGCCGCGCCGCGGCCCCGGCGACAGCGGAACAATGGCCACCGCATGACCGCTCTCCTTCCGCTATCGAACCGCCCTCATCCCTGAGGAGCGGAACCCGCGCACACGACGAAGGTGCCCGTCGGCCAGGAGGCCGGCGGGCACCTTCGTCGTGTGCGCGGAAACCCCCGCGCGGGGGTCAGGCGCGCGACCGGGCGACCAGCACCGCGATCTCCCGCACCGTCGGGCTGTCGACCAGGGCTGTCACCGGGACCGACGCCGACAGGGCCGTACGCATCCGGGTGACGAGCTGGATGGCGATCAGCGAATGGCCGCCCAGCTCGAAGAAGTTGTCGAGCGCGCCGACCCGTTCAAGTCCCAGCGTGTCCGCCCAGATGCCCGCGACGGTCTCCTCGAGACCGGCCTCGGGCTCCTCGTACGGAGTCGCCAGCGCCGGACGCGGATGACGCTCACCCGTCTCCTCCGCCTCCCCGGACGCCGCCGGGCCACCGGTGACCCACTGCCGCAGCCTCGGTTCCACGGGCCCGGTGGACACCACCACGTGGGCCGTCCGGCCCGCCTGGCCGAGGACCCGCTCGAACACGTCGACGCCCTCGGTGGGAGTCATCTCGTACGCGCGCACGGCTGGTCCGTGCCCCTCGACCCGCTCCTCCGAGACGGCCCAGGTGTCCCAGTCCACCGTCGTCCAGCGGCCCGCCCCACCCAGCCGCGCCGCACGCGCGTACGCGTCCAGGGCGGCGTTGGCGGCCGCGTACGGGCCGAGAGCGATGCCGCCGAGCACGGTCGCCAGCGACGACAGGGTCACCCGCCGACCGGCCGCCTGCTCGCCGAGCACGGACTGCAGCACGTGGAAGCCGTGCACCTTGGCCCGGAAGTGGGCGTCGCACATCGCCGGGTCCGACAGGTGCGCGAGGTCGAAGAAGTCCGGGTTCTGCACGCCGGCCCCATGGACCACCGCGTCGATGCCGCCGAAGGACTCCACCGCGGCCCGGACCACCTCGCGCATCCGCTCCTCGTCGGCCACGTCGGCGGAGAGCGCCAGCACCTCGGCACCGCGCTCCTCGAGGTCCAGCACGCTCCGGATGTGCCGGGCCGTCCGGTCGTCCTCCGCCGCGCCGTCGAGGTAAGCCGGCCACTCCTCGCGGGGCGGCAGCTCCGTACGGGCCGTGAGCACCAGGCGGCAGCCGTAGGCGCTCGCCAGCCGCCGCGCGAGCAGCAGGCCGACGTCACCGAGGCCGCCCGTGATGAGCACCGTGTCCCGAGGCCGGAACAGCGGCGCCTCAGGACCGGGCACCGGCAGCGGGCAGGGCTCGTAGTGCCGCAGCCACAGCTCCGCGCCGCGGACCGCGACCGGCCCCTCGTGCGGCGCCAGCACGGCGGCCAGCACTTGCTCGGCGTCCTCGCCGTCCACCCCGGCGTCGACGTCCACGTGCCGGCAGGCCAGCAGCGGATTCTCCTGCGCCAGGCTCGGCGCGAGCGCGGCGAGCGCGGCATGCTCGGGATGGGTCAGATCGGCCCCGACCACGCCCGCGGCACCGGACGTGAGCAGCGTCAGCTCGGTCGACGCGGCGTGCGGGTCCTCGGCGAACGCCCGCGCGAGGGCGAGCGCCGAACGGAACCCGCGCTCCAGCTCCGCGTCGAAGTGCGCGGCACCCGACCCCTCAGCGGAGGCGAGGGCGAACCCGTGCACGACCGTGCGGGGCGCGACGAACTGCGCGGCCAGCACCTCGGCCAGGTCGTCCGACTCGGCGGGCCGCACCGTGAAGTCGCCGTTGTCGTCCTGCCCGTACGCCTCCCCGGGCCGCACCGCGACGACCTCGGCGCCGGCGAGCACCAGCCGGTCCACCAGCGCCTCGGCACGCGCATCGGCGGCCAGCACCAGCCACGGCCCGGCAGCCCGCAGCTGCCCGTCCAGGTCCTCCACCGGCACCGGGTGGCGGCGCCAGCCCGGCACGTACGTCCACCGGCCCGGATCGTCGACCCGACCCTCCGGCTCACGCTCCACCGGCCGGGACGCCTCGCCCTTCACCCAGTAGCGGCGCCGCTGGAACGGGTACGTCGGCAGCTCGACCCGGCGGCCGCGGCCCCCGTGCAGCGCCGCCCAGTCGACCGCCGCACCAGCCTGCCAGACCCGGGCGAGCACGGTCGGCAGCCAGTCGGCGGCCGCGTCCGCGCCGGGCGCCATGACGATCTCGACGGCCTCGGCGCCGGCGGGGTCCGCGGCGCCCAGGACGGACACCCCGATCCGCTCCAGCCCCGCCGCGAGCGCCGCCAGGGCGCCGTCCCGGCCGGCCGGGACATCCGGGTGGCCTTCGGACCGGGGGAGCAGCGCCGCGACGGCGCGGGACAGTTCGTCCCACCACGTCTCCGGTACGCCGTCCCCGGTCGTCAGCCGCACCCCGGGCGCCCGGCGGCTCGTCTCGGCGTCGATCCACCGGCCGGGGTCGCGCAGCGCAGCCACGGCGTCCTCGTAACCGACGCAGACCACCGCCCGGCGCAGCGCGAAGTGACCGCGCGAGACCTGGAGTGTGAAGGCCACGTCCGCGAGGTCCTCGGTGCGGTGCTCCGCCAGATGCAGGGCGAGCCGGTCGGTCAGCGCGTCGAGCGCCTCCGGCGTCGCGGCGGAGAAGGTCAGCAGGTGCGGTCCGGGCGTCGCCGGGCGGGCCGGGCGCACCGGTGCCTCCTCCAGCACCACGTGCGCGTTGGTGCCGCCGAGCCCGAACGAGCTGACCCCGGCCCGGCGCGGCGTCGGCCCCTCCGGCCAGGGCTGGTCCTCGGTGAGCACCGCGAACCGCTTCCCGGCCGCCGCGAGCGCCGGGTTGGGCGTCTCGAACCCCGGCATGGCGGGCAGGACCCCCTCCCGCAGGCAGAGCGCGGCCCGCATCAGCCCGGCCACGCCCGAGGCCCGGTCCAGGTGCCCGAGGCTCGGCTTGAGCGACCCCAGGACACAGGGCGAATCCTGCTGCGTGTCGAACACCCTGTTCATCGCGGCCAGTTCGATGGAGTCCCCGAGCTGGGTGCCGGTGGCGTGGCACTCGACGTACCCGATGGAACCCGGCTCGACACCGGCGACGGCCAGAGCGGTCTCGATCACCGAAGCCTGGCCGTCGACACCCGGCGCCGTGTAACCGACGCGCTCCCGGCCGTCGTTGTTCACGGCCGACCCGAGGATCACGGCGTGGATCACGTCACCGTCCTCAATGGCGTCCGACATCCGCTTCAGCGCCACCGCGCCGACGCCCGCCCCCATCACGGTGCCGTTCGCTGACGCGTCGAAGCTGCGCACCCGCCCGTCCGGGGACATGATCCCGCCCTGCTCGTACAGGTAGCCGGACGGCTGCGGCAGCGGCAGGAACGCGCCGCCGGCGAGCGCCAGGTCGCACTCGTACGTCAGCAGGCTCTGGGCGGCCAGGTGCACGGAGACCAGTGAGGTGGAGCAGAAGGTCTGCACCGTCATGCTCGGGCCCCGCAGGCCCAGCTTGTACGAGACCAGCGAGGCGAGCGAGTCGCGCTCGTTGCCGACGGCGAGCAGCAGCCCGCCGCCCGGCTCCGTGGCCAGATGGGCCACGTTGTTCAGCATGTAGTCGGGGAACCCGCAGCCGGCGAAGACACCGACCTGCGCGGCGGGGGCCATGGGGGAGTAGCCCGCCCCTTCCAGCGCCTCCCACGCGCACTCCAAGAACAGTCGGTGCTGCGGCTCCATCGTCTCCGCTTCACGCGGATTGAGGCCGAACACCGACGCGTCGAAGAGGTCGAGCCCGTCCACCGCGCCGTCGACCCGAACGTAGCGGGGATCGGCGAGCATGCCCGGGGCGACTCCCGCCTTCGCCAGTTCCTCGTCGGTGACGGCCCGCAGGCCCGAAACCCCCTGGAGCAGGTTCCGCCACAGCCCCGCGACGTCGGCCGCGCCCGGGAAGCGCCCGGACATCCCGACAAGCGCCACCGCCGATTCGTACGTGTTCTCCGTCACGCTGACCTCCCGGTCGCATCTCGAACGTTCAGATGCAGCCACCCGCCGTCACAGCAGGTGGCTGCGGCCCCATCCACGGGCCAGGCGATAGGTCGCGAACGTCCCGGCGACCAGGCCGATGGCCAGGCACACCAGAGCCGGTCGCAGCGTGCCGCCGAGATCGCCCTCGATCGCGGAACGCATCATGCTGAGAGCCCAGTAACCCGGCGACAGCGGGGCGATGACCTGGGCCCACCCCGGCATCAGGCTCACCGGGGCGAGCGCGCCACCGATCGAACTGACCGCCATCGCGCCCAGGTCGGACACCAGACCGAGATCGCCGCGGCTGCGCACGACCGTGGCCAGCGCCGCACCGATGGCGAGCAGGGTGAATCCCCAGACCGAGATGGCGAGGGCGATGTAGCCGAAGTGGTTCGGCACCGGCAGCCCGATGATGAGGCAGCCGTACACCAGCAGCACCAGCTGCTGGAAGATCAGGATGACGAGCACCGGCAGCGTCTTGCCGAGCAGCAGCTCGGTGCGGCCCGCCCGGCTCGACCGCATCTGGTCCCAGGTGCGCCATTCCCGTTCGACGAGGATGGAGTTGCCGACGATCGCCAGGGCGAACACCGAGAACATCACCAGGGGACCGGTGACCGCCTGAAGCGTCCCGCTGTCCAGCGCCCGCACGTACAGCGGCTTGAACACCAGCATCAGCACCATCGGCAGCGCGATGTAGCTGATCAGCTGGCCCGGGTCGCGGAGCCTGAGGACGGTGTTGTGCCGGACGAGTATGCCGACACGATGCAGGGAGTCAGTCATCGTTCACCGCCAGGGACCGGTAGAGGTCATCGAGGGTCGGGTTGTGTACTTCGACGGACTCGACGGGCCGGTCCGTGCCCTTGAGCAGGTCCACCAGGGCACCGCTCGGATCGGTGGTGGAGAGCTGAACCTCCTCGTCCCCGAAGGAGACGCGCACCTCGCCCGGCAGGCCGTCGAGGAGTTCCGCGCTGCTGCCGCGAGCGATGATCCGGCCCTTCTTGGCCACTGCGATCGACGCCTGCAGTTCGCTCAGCTCGGTCAGGTAGTGCGTCGTGTAGATGACGGCGGCACCCTCGGCCGCCCGCTGCTTCACCACGTCGAGCAGCGCCTGACGGGTGTCCGGGTCGGCACCCGCCGTCGGCTCGTCGAGGAGCAGCAGCGACGGTGCGTGAATGAGGGCGACGGCCGCCTGGGTACGGCGCTGCTGACCGCCCGAGAGCAGCCCGACCGGCCGGTCGAGGAACCCGGTCAGGTGCAGCGCCGCGGCCAGGTCGTCGATCGTCGACCGCAGCAGCTCGCGCCGCAGCCCCGCGAGCCCACCGAACAGCCGTAGGTGCTCCCGCACGGTGATCGGCGGATAAAGCGCGATGTGCTGGGGCGAGACCCCGACCTGCGCGCGGGCCTTCGACGGCTCCTTGCCGTCGATCAGCACGGTTCCGGAATCAGGGCGCACCAGGCCGGACACGATCTCGATGAAGGTGCTCTTGCCGGCGCCATTGTGGCCGACCAGGCCGACGATCTCCCCGGCGGACACCTGTAGATCGAATCCTGCGAGGGCCTGCACCTCGCCGTAGCGCTTGGCAAGCTCGACGACTTCCAGCAACGTCCTGCTCCTCAATCTTGTGAGAATTCATCGTCCGGGACGAATCCCTTGGCCAATCTGGCATGGTGACGGCCGCCCAGAACCCTGCCCGCAGAGGCAGAATGCGGACGTCATTCGATACGTCACGGGCCGCCGCCAGCGCCTCCTGCTACGGTCGGTCGAGTTCTTGGCGGGACGACACCGGCCGGGCCCTTGCGATGCGCAGCACCGCGGTACCGCGCAGCCGAGCCTGTTGCTGAGGCACCAGATGCCGGACGACCACGGCATCCGATGTGCTGCGCGGGGCCTCCGGCGGCTTCCGCAGGGCGTCCGACCGGACAGAGGTCGGCTGCCGCCGGTCTTCCTGCCGGCCCTCTCCCTGACGGCCCTCTCCCCGGCGGATCGGTGTCGCCCTGCCCGCCTCCGACCACTGACCGGCCTCACCGATCGCCTGTTCGGCGAGCCGGCACCATGCGGACTGCCCCTGCTGCTCGAAGACGCGCAGGGCCAGGGTGAGCCGGACGAGGGCCTGGTCGACGTCCTGCTCACGCAGGTCCAGCGTGCCGAGCGAGTACAGGAGCGCCGCCTCGCCCAGCCGGTCCTGAGCCTGCCTGACCGTCCGGAGCGCGTCGTCGTGGCTGGAGCGCCAGTCGTCGAAGCGGCACTGGGCGCCGCTCAGCGCCGCCACCGCCAGGGCCAGGTTCCAGCAGTACTCCGGCGCGACGGATCGCAGTTCGTGCCCGACGGCCGCCAGCAGGCCGGCCCGCTCTTGCTCGTACCAACTGCCCGGATCGGTGAGGAGGGCGTCGACCAGCGGCCGCGGCAGAGGCAGGCGCGGGGCCTCGCCGAAGTGGGTCCCTTCGGCGCCCCGCAGCCTGCGCCGCGCCTCGTCGGTCAAGTGCAGCCACGCGCCCCAGAGCCGCTTCAGGGCCTCACGGCGCTCGTCGGCCGGCTCGGTGTGCGGGGCCATGCCCCGCGCGTAGACCCGGGCCAGGCCGTGGAGCCGGTACCGGGCCGCAGTGCCGGAGCCGCTCACCACGTCCACCAGCCGGGCGTCCACGAGGCACTCCAGGACGTCCGCGGCCTCCTCCGCATCGGCGCCGAGGAGCGGTCCGGCCGTCCAGGCAGCGAAGTCCTCGGTGCCGATCAGGGGCAGCCGGGTCAGCAACTTCCTGCCGTCGTCGGACAGACCGGTGTACGCGGCTCGCAGGACCGGCAGTACCCCGAGCCCCTGGTGGGTCAGCTCGTCGATTCGGCCCTCCTCGTCCCTCAGCCGCGCGGCGAGCTGGGCGAGCGTCCAGTGCGGGCGGGTGGCCAGCCGGGCCGCGACTATGCGGAGGGCCAGCGGTAGCCCGCCGCACTGCTCGGCCAGTTCCATTGCCTCGCTGGGCTCGGCGGCGACCCGGTGCTCGCCGATGACCGCCGACAGCAGCTCGATGCCCTCCCGGAGGGTCAGCGCACCGAGTTCGAAGACGTCGTAGCCGGGCAGGGCGGCGATCCGCGCCCGGCTGGTGAGGATGAGCCGGCAGGTGGGCGTGCTGGGCAGCAGCCACCGTATCTGTGACTCGTCGGCGACGTTCTCGACGAGGATGAGCATCCGCCGGTCGGCGATGGAGCTGCGGTACAGCGCGGCCCGCCCGTCGATGTCTTCGGGGATGGACGGGTCCGAGACACCCAGCGCGCGGAGCAGCCGTTCCAGCACGGCCGAGGTCTCCGACACGGTGTCATCCCCGTCGGACACGGTCGCGTACAGCTGCCCGTCGGGGAAGTCGGGCGCCAGCTCGTGGGCGGCCTGCACGGCCACTGCCGACTTGCCCGCCCCGCGGCCCCCGGTGATCACGGAAACCTGGACGGCCTCCGCACCGTCCAGGTCTCGCGCATCGCCACCGGGCGGCGTGAGGAGCGCGCCGAGCAGTTCGGCGTGGCCGGTGAACTGGGGCAGCAGGGGCGGCAGCATGCGCGGTACGGGCATGGAGACTTGGCTCGGTGCCGGCGCCACCATCTCCGACTCGGCCGCGCCCGTGATGATCGCGTGCTCCAATTGCCGCAGCGACGAGCTGGGTTCGAGACCCAGCTCGTCGATGAAGGCCCGGCGCACGTCGCGGTAGACGGCGAGCGCCTCCGCCTGTCGGCCGGACCGGTACAGGGCCGTGATCAGCTGTCGGGCGAGCCGCTCGCGCAGCGGATGCTCGGCGACCAGCGCCCTCGCCTCGCCGATCACCTCGTGGTGGCGGCCGAGTCGCAGCTCGACGTCGATGCACTCCTCCAGCGCCTCCACGCGCTGCTCCGCGACGCGCACGACGCTGGCCCGGACCACGGCGGAGTCCACCCCGTACAGCGGGTCTCCCCGCCACAGCGCCAGTGCCTCCCGGAACGCGGCGCGGGCCGTCTCCGGCGACTCGGCAGCCGTGGCACGGCCGTGCGCCACCCGCTCGGAGAACAGCCCCAGGTCGATCTCGCCGGGCGCGACCACGACCGCGTATCCACGCCCCCGCGTCCGGATACGCTCGCCGAGACCCGCCTGTGACAGCGACCTGCGGAGTGCCGCCACGACCGTCTGTACCTGAGCCCGCGCCGTCGTCGGCGGTGCCACGTCCCAGACGGCGTTGATCAGCTTCTCCAGCGGCACCAGTTGGTTGGCGTGGAGCAGCAGCGTGGCCAGCACGATCCGCTGCCGCGGTGCCGTGATCTGGACAGGCCGGGCGCCAACCACCTCCAGGAACCCGAGGATCCGGAAGAGCGGTGTACTCCCCGGAACATCGGGACTCCGAGCTGATTCTTTCGCGTGGTTGCCCACCGCGACCCCCTCCATTCGACAGCCTGATGAGGCCGTGATCGCTGCCAGAGGCAGGTGCCTCATACGAGAATCTCGGCCGGGGCGGGGTGGCCGAGGAACGCCGTCGGACTGGCAGTGAGCCCGTACGCCCCGGCCTGGAACACCGCGACGAGGTCACCGATCTCCAACCGGGGCAGCGTGACCCCGTCCCCCAGGAGATCGAGCGGCGTACACAGACAGCCGACGACGCTGACCGTCTCGACCGCCGCCGCGTCCGGACCGCCCGCCGCGGCGATCGGGTAGTTGCGGCGGATGACCTGGCCGAAGTTGCCCGAGGCCGCCAGCTGGTGGTGCAGCCCACCGTCGACGACGATGAACGTCTTGCCGCGGGACTCCTTCCGGTCGACGACCCGCGTCACGTACACGCCCGCCTCGCCCACCAGGTACCGGCCGAGCTCTATGACCACCCGCGCGTCCGGGAAGCGGGGCCGGACGAGTTCGTCCTGTAGCTTCGCGAGGTTCTCGCCGACCGGCCCGAGGTCGAGCGGCTGGTCCTTCGACGAGTACGGGATCCCGAAGCCGCCGCCGAGGTTGAGGTACGAGACCGGCACCGGCGAGGCGTCGGCCAGCCGGACCATCAGCTCGATGGTGCTGCGCTGAGCTTCGACGATGCTGTCGGCGCGCAGGTTCTGCGAGCCCGCGAAGACGTGGAAGCCCTGGAAGTCGAGGTCGTCACCGGCGAGTTTGGACAGGACGGCGGGCACCTCCTCCGCGTCGATGCCGAACTGCTGGGGGCCGCCGCCCAGTCGCATCCCGGAGCCCCGGAAGGCGAACGGCGGATTGACCCGGAGCGCCACGCGCGGCCGCAGGCAGAGCGCCGCACCGGCCCGCCGGACCCGTCGGAGCTCGTTGACGGACTCCAGTTCGATGGTGACGCCGGCGGCGACGGCCCGCGTCAGTTCGTCGTCCGTCTTGCCGGGCCCGGCGAAACTCACCCGGGACGGCGGCATGGCCGTGTCGAGGGCGTGCCGCATCTCGCCTGCCGACGCAACGTCGAAGGAGTCCACCAGCTCGTTCATGTGGTGCAGCAGGGCCGGCATGGGATTGGCCTTCACGGCGTAGCTGAGGCTGATCCCCTCCGGCAGTGCGGCCCGGACGGCCGCGACCCGCTCGGTGACGAGAGCCCGGTCGTACGCGAAGAACGGTGTGGAGCCGACCCGGGCGGCCAGCCGGCCGACCGGGACACCCCCTACCGCCAGCTCTCCGTCGACCCGTCCGAAGAGCGCGGGACCCGTCCCCTTCATCGCTCCACCTCCTGACGCACCGCGACCCGGTCGAACTTGCCGTTGGGTGATAGCGGGAGGGACGGCAGCGCGACCGTCCGGCGCGGCAGCATGTACGGCGGCAGCTCCTGGGCCAGCGCCTTGCGCAGCACCTCGGGGTCGCACCCGCCGGAGAAGACCAGCACGATGTGATGGCCCAGATGCCCGTCTTCGACGCCGAGCGCCACCGCTTGGTCGGTAAGACCCGTGGCGTACACGGCCTCCTCCACCTCGGCCGGACTGACCCGGTACCCGGATGTCTTGATCATGTCGTCCCCCCGACCGACGAAATACAGGAAACCTTCCTCGTCCCGGCGCACCAGGTCACCCGACCACACGGCAGGTTCCGGCGGCAGCACGGCGGGACCGCCCGGCACGGGACGGAACCGCTCTGCCGTGCGCTCGGGCGCGTTCCAGTAGCCGAGCGCCACCAGCGGCCCCCGGTGCACGAGTTCGCCAGTCTCATCCGGCCCGCACTCCGACCCGTCGGGCCGGACGACGAGCACTTCCGCGTTCGGGATGGCCTTGCCGATCGAGTCCGGCCGGCGGTCCACCTCCTCCGGCGCCAGGTAGGTGGACCGGAACGCCTCCGTCAAGCCGTACATCAGGTACGGAGAGGCCTGTGGGAACAGTCCGCGCAGGGTGGCGAGGGTGCTCCGCGGCAGCCGTCCGCCCGTGTTGGCGAAGTACCGGAGGGAGGCGGTGGCCTCCTCCGGCCACTTTTGAGCCGCCAGCTGCATCCACAGCGGGGGCACACAGGTGAGCGCGGTGACCTGGTGCCGCGCGCACAGTCGTACGGCCTCGCCCGGCACCAGGTAGTTGACAAGCACCAGGTGGGCGCCCGCGATGAGGCTCGTGGTGAGCTGGCTGAACCCCGCGTCGAAGCTGAGCGGCAGGACCGACAGCACCACGTCGTCGGCGGTGTGGCCGAGGTACCCGGCCACGCTCTCGGCTCCGGCGATCAGATTGCCGTGCGAGAGCACGACGCCCTTCGGGCCGCCCGTACTCCCCGACGTGTAGAAGATCGCCGCGACGTCGCGGTCGGTGGCCGGCGGCTCCTCCGCGACCGTTCCGGTCCCGGTCCCGGCCTCCGCCGCGCAGAGACGGTGCCACGGCACCGTCCGCCGACCGTCCCGGAAGACCTCTTCGGCCCCCTCAGGAGCGTTCGCGAGCACCACGTGCTCGACCGAACTCGCCTCGCCGAGCGCGCTGTCGACGGTCGCGAGGCGCTCGGTGGTGGTGATCACTGTGCGGGCGGCGCAGTCGGCGACCACGTGCCTGAGGTGACGCGCCTTGAAGAGCGGGTTGACCGGTACGAGGACCGCGCCGGTCCGGGACACCGCGAGGAGCGCGACGATCGTCTCGACGCGCTTCTCCATGTAGACGGCCACCCGGTCCCCGCGCCGGATCCCCAGCGCGCGCAGCCCCTCGGCGGCCGCCCCGACACGGAGCGCCAGTTCGCCGTAGGTGACCGTCTCGGACTTGAAGGTCACGGCCGGCCGGTCGGCGCGGCCGCCCGAGAGCAGCTGGTCGAGACGGATCGCGGGGGGAGCCCAGGGCAGGTGGCCGCCGAGCGGACTATTCATCGCCGGCCTGGCGCGGCGTGGCGAGCGGCGCCACGGTCGACCACAGCGAGCCCACGGTCTCGAAGGTCTGCTCCGTGAGGAACTCGTCGGGCAGTTCGAGGCCGTAGGTGTCCTCGAGGTCCGCGAGGAGCTGGACCACACCCATGGAGTCCAGGCCGAGGGCCGGGAGCTCGTCCGCGGCGGCGAGCGCGCGGCTCTCCGCGTAGGGCAGGTGAGGACGAAGAACGTCCTGGAAGGACTCAGGTATGTCAAGTTCGGTCATGATGTTCACCCCCGTCCGACCCCCGATGATCGCTCGGGCGCCGGATTTGCTTGTCCTGGTTCGTCGACGGTTTTCCGCCACAGAACCGACTTCACCACGGTGCTCTCTCGCGCCGCTGTTGGCTGACTATCACCGTCCGCGGAATGTACTTCCGCGTGGAGGGTCCGCCGATAGCGGTGTGATGACCCCTCCTGCCAAGCTGGAGCACCAGAGCGGGGTTCATGGTCAATGTCCCCCGACGTGGGCACTCTATACCGGGTCCTGGTTACGAGCCAGCGATCTTCAAACGGGGGGGGAAGTTGACACTCAGCGAAGCATTGCCGTTGTCAGTGAGTGATTCGGCCATCGGTGATCCCGCTACTGCCGTCTACTGCTACGCGGCTCAAACAGGTGAAATCAGGTCACTTGAGGGGGCGGCGGCCGCGCTCGGCCTGCCGCTGCACGAGGTCTTCGCGGCGGTCACCCGGCTGATGGAGCTGCGGCTGCTCCGGACGGACGGAACGGAAGGCGGCCGACTGGTGCCAGTGGATGCCGAGTACGCCGCCAGCCAACTCGTCTCGCCCATCGAACGAGCCATCTACGAGAACTGGGAGCGACTCGACCGGCTGCGCGACAGCATCGCGGCCGTGACCCGGCCCCCGGGCCGGAGCGGGGAGCCGGTCGGCGCCATCGCGCGGGTCGAGGGCCCCGCCCAGATCCGGGGATTGCTGAAGCTCGCCGCGGATGTGTGCCGCGAGGAAGTCGTGGTCCTGCGGGGGAGCCACGGTGATGAGGAAACCGTCGACGAATTGCTGGAAGCCTGTTACAGCGTCCTTAATCGAGACATTTCGGTCCGAGTTATCTGTCCCCACCGGAATCGGGCCTCTTTCGCGACTCGGGCGAAAGCCAGACGGCTGGTGGAAGGCGGCGCCCAGATTCGCACGATCAGTCAGGTGCCGCAGGCGGGGGTGGTATTCGACCGGTCAATGGCGGTGGTGCTGGACCTTTCGGAAGACGGCACGGCGCCGCCCACCGCCCGCCGGGTCCGTGACGACGGCGTGGTCCGCTTCCTGGTGGACCTTTTCGACCAATTGTGGGACGGCGCGTCACCGTTCGAGGCGATCGAGCCCGGATACAGCGACGTTGTCGACGACCTTCACCAGTCCATCGCCCGGCTGATGGCCCAGGGCTACACCGACGAAGTCGTGGCGCGTCGCCTCGGAATGTCGGTCCGTACCTGCCGCCGCCACATCGCGGCGCTGCTGCGCGACCTCGACGCGGTGAGCCGCTTCCAGGCAGGGGTGCAGGCTGCCCACCGATTCACCATGGAGGGTGCGCGGACGGCCTGATCACCTCGGGCGCGTCCGCAACGTGCCGTCCGCTCCGGCTCATCCGCTCCGCCAGTGCCCGCAGGGGGCGGGTACCGGCGAGCTGGCCCGCCGTGAGTCCCCGCCACCCCTCGGCGTGGAGCGCCTCGACCACCCGGGGGGCCCGCAGGGCCCGCCCGCCGGCGGTCGTATAGCACTGGGCCGCATCGGCATGGCCGAGCCCGTTCGCCCGTGCCACGGCCGCGACGAGGGCGCGCTCCGCCTCGCCGGGCACCTGGACGGCGGTCGTGCCCGGGTCGGCCTCCGCCTCCGCGAGGGTGTCCCCGGCGGCGAGGCCCCCGCCGACCGAGGTCTGTCCACCCGGGGACGTAATACGGAACCGGGCCGGACAGCGTACCGCCGGGGTGTCGTCCAGCGCCCCGAGGACGTGCGCCCGCAGCGCTGCGGGCGTGACCGGGCCCGAGGCCTCGATATCGGCGATCAGCACCCCGTCCTCCAGGCGCAGCCTGGCCGAGCGCACCCGGTCGTGTGCGGCAAGCAGCGTCTCCACGGCATCCTGGTCCACACGGTCGGGTCCGGTCCGCATCGTCCGGCGCGCGGGCGGCGCCGGAAAGTCGAGGAGCCGGGCGGCCTCGCCGACCCGCAGGTCAGCGGCCGGATCCTGGTGGTGCCGCAGGAGCTCGGCGTAACCGCGGAGGAACCGCTCGACGGCGGCGGAGTCCATGACCTCGTCCATGGATCGCAGGGCGAGGGTTATGCCGTCCTGCCACTCGTACACACGGAAGTACGTGTCGGATCCCGATCGCGCCCAAGCCGCCTGGTCCGTGGTCCAGACGAACCGCTCCCGCCGTGTACCGCAGGAACGCGGCGCATAGCTGAGGAAGTTGAGGTCAGAGGCGAGCCGTACGCGCTGCCCCCGGCGGAACCCCTCGTGGGCGGTGAGCTCGATGATCTCGTCGTAGGACGCTCCGGCGTACGTCGTCGTCTCTGCGGCGCTGCCGGCTGCACGCCGCACCACTTCGGAGAAGGCAGGGTCGTCCTTGAGGTCCACGGACACGATCGCGGGCGAGAACATGCAGGCCATCACATCCATGGCCGGGCTGCTCTCGCGGTGGCTGGCGAACCACCGGTGACCGACCCGGTCAAGGCCGGTGTACGCGGCCGTGGTCATCGCGTAGGCGGCCAGGTGAACCGCTGACGGCCACACCCCCAGCCGTCCGGCCAGTTCATGGACGACCGAGAGCAGCTCGGGCGACGTGAGCGAGGCACTGTGGGCCTCGTACCTGCGGTCCACAGCGGGGGCGCGACGCAGGGCGTACGGATCGGCGGGCAGTTCGGCCAGCCGTCCCGCCCAGTGACTCAGCGAGTCCTCCCGTACGGCGGACCGCCCGGCCTCCTCCAGTCGGGCGAGGTCGCTCGGTTGTGCACTGACCGGGGCGAGCCGGGCCTGGCGGCGGGCGCCGGCCGCCGCCAGCAGTGCCTCGAATTCGGCTGTGAGCGCGTCGATGCTCCAGTTGTCGACGGCGATGTGGTGGAGGACCAGGACGAGCCGCTTCACCACGCCCGCCGTCGTCACGGCGCAGGCGCGGATCGGCCAGTCGCGGGCGAGGTCGAAGTCCGCCTCGGTCAACTCCTTGACCACTTCTGCCGGAGCGGGGGTGCCGTCGCGCTCCGTCGTGACCACGCGCACCGACAAGGGGCCCGGAGGATGCACGTGCTGCTGCGGCCAGGGCGAGGCGCCGGCGTCGTACGTGGTGCGGAGCACCTCGTGCCGACGCACCAGGTAGTTGAGGGCGGCCCGCAGGGTTGCCGGCGCGATCTCCGGCGGGATGTCGTGCCCGAGGACGACGTGACTGTCCTGCCGGGCCTCCGGCGGCGTCTGATGGTGACTCAACCAGGCGTACCGCTGCCCCAGGCTGAGTCCGGCACTTTTCACAGCAGGCACCCGATCCTCTCGATCGCCATTCGGCGAATACCGATGATTTCGTACGCCGCAAGTACCCGGCAACAGTTCCCGGTGGCAGATTGTGGACGGTCGAAAGCTGACACCGAGCGGGTCATCGGCAATCGGGAAGGAGCCTTGACACCCGATTTATCGATCCGCGAGTCTCGGGGTGTCGGAAGCCGGGCCGGTTCGGTCACGGCTTTCAATCACTAATGAACGGGAGGAGGTGTTCAACATGGTGAAGTCTTCTGGCAAGGTCTCGGGCAAGAAGCAGGGCAAGGTCTCGGGCAAGAAGCAGGGCAAGGTCTCGGGCAAGAAGCAGGGCAAGGTCGCCTAAGCGATTGGCCAATGACCGGCGGCATGACGTCGCGCTAGTGCCACTGGCATGAGCGACGTCATGCCGCCGAATCTCATCAAGGCGAAGAAGGTAGAGCTCATGGAACGTCATGAGATTGTCGAGCATGTCCGTATCACGCTCTCCGCGGTCCTCGGTCGGGAGATTGTGGAACTCTCCGCGGATGTCAGGCTTCTCGAAGACCTTGAACTGAATTCGATGCGTTTCATCGAACTGCTGACGGCTCTGGAGGACACTCTGGGCGTCGAGGTCGATCCTGATTCGCTGGAACCCGAAGTATTTCAGTCGGTCGACGCGTTCGTCGAATATGTCAGCAATCGGATGCCGCAGGCGGAAAGCGGAACCTGAGGGTTCCGTCATCAGTGAGGAAGGACGCGATGGGGGACATCAGCGACGCTTGCGAGCGCACCGCCCACGTCGAGGGACTGGCAGCAGGCCTTGAACTGGCGCTGCGCGAGGCGGACGTCACCACGCCGCCGGGGCCGGTCGCCGCCGTCCCCACGTCGCGGGTGCCTGCGGGCGCCACGACCGTTCCGCACGCCCTGGCTGCCGGAGAAGGCATCTCCTTCCTCCGGTACCCGAGCCACGTGCTCGTCGACACCGCGTGCACTCTGCGGTTCGGCCGACTCCTCGCCGCCGTACGCCTCGGCACCACCCGCCGCCTCACCGAGCACGCTGTGCGCCACCTCGGCGGCCGCACCGTCGGCGGCGACCCCACCCTCGGCAAGCAGCTGGTTCAGGGAACCCTCGCCGACCTCATCACCGAGACCGAGGTGCTCCGCCACCGGCTCGCGGCGCCCGGCGATGACATCGCCGACCTCGCCGACGTCCAAGACCGGCTCACCGCACTCGACTGGGAAGCCACGAAACTCCTCGGCGCCAGCGGCTACGTGGGCGGAGGTCAGGCGACGACCGCCTACGTCTCCCGCCTGGTCGCCAACTGCTGGACCCTCCGGGAGGGGCACCGATGACCGAACTGACCCCGACGCTGCGGAATCTGCGCGCCCTGTGCCGCGAGGTGGCCACCGACCTGCGCGACCGTGCCCTGGCCGTCGACTCAGATCCCGACGCCATGGCGCCCCACCTGGACTCGCCGGCACTCGCCCTCGTCCGCAACGCCACCACACCGGCCCGCTTCCGTCGCGATGCCGTCCCCTACCTGGGCGACGACGCCACCGCTACCTGCCTCGAACGAGTCGTCGCCACCGTAGAACTGGCCCGCGGTGACGCCGCCATGCTGGTGGCCAACCCCGGACCCTCCCTCGCCGGGATCGTCGTCGACGCCCTCGGCAGCGACGCACAGAGGGAGCTCTTCTACGACGCCATCGCCGACGGCCGCACCTGGACCTTCTTCGCGATGACCGAGGAGGAACGCGGCAGCGACGCCACCGCGCTCGCCAGCCGCCTCGACAGGGATGGCGGCGGGCACCTCCTCCACGGCGCCAAGCGCTACATCAGCAACGGCACCCGCGGCGGCATAGGAGTCGTCTTCGCCCGTACCGGCCCCAGTCCGCTGTCCATCCGCGCCGCCCTCGTACGCCGTCCGTCCCCCGGCCTCACCGGCCAGGTCCTCGACATGACCGGCCTGCGCGGCGCCCGCATCAGCGCACTCGCCTTCGACGCCGTGCCCGTCCCCGCTGAGCACCTGCTGGGCAGCCACCTGCCCGCCTCCCGGCGCGGACTGTGGGGAGCGAGCCGCACCTTCAACGCCATGCGCGTCCAGATCGGCGCACTCGCCCTCGGCGTCGCCTACGCTGCCCACGACTACGTCCGCACCCATCGGCCCGGCATCCAGGACACCGTCGTCACCGCCCGGCTCGACGCCGCCCGCGCGCTCCTCTACTCCGCCGCCGACGCCGTCGACCACGTCCCGGACGACAGGCGCTCCCCGTCCGTGGCCAAGCTCCACGCCACCGACCTGGCCATCCGGCTCACCCACTGGGCCGCCGCCGCACTCGGTCCCGGATCCCTCCTGGAGCATCCCTTGCTGGAGAAGTGGAGCCGCGACGTCCACGCCTTCGAGTTCATGGACGGCACCAGCAACATCCTGCGGCTCCACATCGCTTCCGCCCCTGACCCCGCAGGAAGGAACAGGCCATGACAGCGGCCATCGCCCCGGCTGAGGAGACGGCCGTACCGCCGCCGACCTGGACCGCCCGGCCCCTCACCGAAGCCGACCACGACACGGTCTTCGCATTCTTCGACGAGGCCGACTTCCACTTCCGTACCGCCCAGCCCGACACCCGCTCCGAAGCCGACATTCTCGCCCTCCTCGACGAGGCCCCCCGCCTCCTCCTCGCCGACGGTGTACCCGTCGGCCTGTGGGCGCTGGAAGCCTGCGCCAGCGAACACTGGGCCCAGCTCATGCTCCACTTCCGGCTCACCTCGACCGCCCCCCTCTCCTGGTGGCAGTCCGCCTTCGACGAGGTGGTGAGAGCCGTTCACTGGCGCCGCGAACTCGTCCGTCTCTCAGTGTGGATCGACGAGCACGACGCACGTGGACTCGCCTTCGCACGCGCCGCCGGCCTCACCGACGAGGGCGTCCTCAGCCACGTCACCCTCCACGAAGGCCGCCGGTACGGAACCCGCTTCTTCTCACGGATATGGGCGCCGACATCATGAAACTGAGGGGATACCGGAGCAGCCATCGGCCGCTGCTCACCGGAACATGGCTGCCGGGTGAACTGCTCGGCCTGCCGCTCGCCGACTGGCCGGCCCTCGCCGACCCGACCACGGTGCCCCCGCCGGGGGAGGACACCGGAGAACTCTGCGTCGTCCCGGACACCGGCTTCGTCCGCTACCACGCCATCGACTGGGTCCACCGGCGGGCACGCCTGGAGATCGGCCTGCGGCCAGATGCCGTTCACGCCGCCGCACCCCTGCTCACGGCAGCTGTGGAGCACGGTCTCAGCGTCCTCAACCTGCGCCGGCTGTACGGCTGGGTCACCCCCGCGACCCAGCCTCCGACCGACGCGCTGACCGACGCCGGCTTCCGCACGGAAGCCAGCGTACCCGGCGCCATCTGGCTGGACGGCCGCCCCGCCGAACGGCACATCTGGGGAGTGACCCGGAATGACTGACATTCGACCCGTCCCGCTCACCGAAGCCGTGACCGCTCTCCGCGCCGCCGGAGACGCCTGCCGCGGATTCCTCGGTGTCGACCCCGTCACCCAGAACGACGCCCTCCTCGTCAAGGAACTCACCCGCACCGGAGCCCAGTTCTTCCGCTCCGACGGCGCACTCGTCGGCTGTCTCACCAACGAGGACCAGCTCCGCCAGGTGTACGTCGCCACGACCACGGCGGACCCCGAGCCGCTGCGCGCCTTCCTCGCGTTCCTCGACACCTATCGCCGGATCACGTCCTACGTCGCTCTGCTGCCCTCCGGGAACCCCACGCTGCCCGCGTTCGAGAAGTGCGGCTTCACCCAGGTGGGAAACCTGAAAGACCACCACTTCCAGGCTGGCCGTCACCAGGATGTCCCGGTGTACTTCGCGAGCGCGGAGGTCGCATGTCGTCCGTAACCCTCAGGCACTTCACCGAGGCGGACATCCCGCTTCGCAGTGGACTCCTGCTCGAATCTCGCTTCCAGGCCAACCTGACCGACGCCGCCGCCATCACCGGCGACGACGCCCTCGACGCCAACCAGCGCCACTGCATCGCCAAGGAACACCACACCAAGCAGATCTACACCCTCTGTGGCCCTCGCGAACAGGTCGTCGGCTTCGCCTGGATCACCTCCATCGACTGGCGCGCCCAGGTTTGCGAGATCTCCTACGGCATCCTGCCCCGGTACCGCGGCCTGTACGGCGCGGCTGCGATCACCGCAGCGCACACCTACATCCGGCTGGAACTCAACATGCAGGTCACCATCAACCAGGTCCTCGAACACAACACGATGATGCACAGCGCGGAGGGTCTCGCCGCTCAGCGCCAGGTCCGCACCCGGTACGACTCGTACACCGTGGGGGAGTGGCGCGCCGCCTCCTACTGGTCGGAGACCGAGGAGGACGTCCGCGCCCACCTCCGCCAGGCAGAGGAACGCAGACGCCGAATCGCCGACCGCATCCGCACGATGACACGGCCCGCCTCATGACCGGCTCCCTCACCCCCGGCGGCTACCTGCGCCACCCCACCCTCCACGGCGACACCCTCGTCTTCGTGTACGAGGACGAACTGTGGCGCATGACGACCCCTGCGGGGCAGGCCGCCCGGCTCACCGCCGGCGTCTGCGAAGCCGACCGCCCCCGGCTGTCCCCCGACGGCCGCCACGTCGCCTTCGTCGGCGCGGACGACGGACCCGCCGAGGTCTACGTCATGCCGCTCGCCGGCGGCCCCGCCCGGCGTCTCACCCACCAGGCCGCGGCCCGCTGCGCCGTCGTCGGCTGGCACCCGCACACCGGGGAGATCGTCTATGCCAGCACCGCCGAGCAGCCGTCCGGATTCGGCTTCCGGCTGTTCGCCGTCCCCGCCACCGGCGGTCGCCCGCGCCTGTTCGACCACGGTCCCGCCAACGCCCTCGCCTTCGGACCCGACGGCGGCACCGTACTCGGCCGGGCCAACGCCGAACCGGCCCGCTGGAAGCGCTACCGCGGCGGCGCCGCCGGGCAGCTCTGGATCGACCCTACCGGCAGCGGAAAGTTCCACGAGCTCCTAGAACTCCCCGGCAACCTCGGCTCACCCTGCTGGGTGGGCGACCGCGTCCACTTCATCAGCGACCACGAGGGCGTTGGCAACGTCTACTCCTGTGCCACCGACGGCACCGGCCTGGACCGGCACACCGACCACCGGGACTTCTACGCCCGCAACCTCACCACCGATGGACGGCGGCTCGCCTACCATGCCGGCGGCGCCCTCCACCTGCTCGACCCTGCCACGGGCCGGCACGAGCCGCTCGACGTTCGGCTCACCCCCTCGGGCACCCAGCACGCCCGCCGGTTCGTGGCCGCCGCCGACTCCCTGGAGAGCGCCCGCCTCAGCCCGGACGGCACCCGCACGGCCCTCGTCGCCCGCGGCAAGGTGACGACCTTCGCCCACTGGAGCGGTCCCGCCTACCCCTGTGGCACACCCGACGGAGTCCGCTACAGCCACGCCGCCTGGCTCGCCGACGGCCGCCGCCTCGTCGCGGTCGCCGCCGACGAACGCCCCGACGAACGACTTGTCGTCCTCACGGCCGGCGGCACCACGGACGGCCCTGGCGTCGGACCCGCCGAGATCGAGCTCCCCGTCCAGGGGGCCGGCCTCATCACCGAAGTCGTCCCCGCCCCCACCGGTGGTCTCGTCGCCTTCGCCAACAATCGCCAGCAACTCTGGATCACCGGCACCGACACTGACGCCCCGGAACTGGAAGCCCGCCTCATCGACACCAGCCTCCACGAACGCATCGAGGACCTCACCTGGTCCCCGGACGGACGCTGGCTCGCCTACACCTACCCCGATACCCCGCGCACCACCGCGATCCGGATCGCCGAGGTAGCGACCGGCCGTACCCACCCCGTCACCACGCCCGTGCTGCGGGACTACATGCCCACTTTCGACCCGGGCGGCCGCTACCTGTACTTCATCGGCCAGCGCGACCTGCGGCCCGAGTATGACCAGGTCAAGTTCGACGTCGGCTTCCCTTTCGGCGCACGCCCCTACCTGGTCTCGCTCCGCGCCGACGACCTCCCGGCCTTCGTCCCCGGCCACGAACCGCACGGACAGCCGTCCACCCGAGCCGAACACGTCACTGTCGACCTCGACGGCATCCAGTACCGTGCCGTCCCTCTGCCCGTTCGCGAAGGCCGCTACGTGAGCGTCACCGGCCTGCACGACAAGGTCCTCCTGCTCTCCGTACCCGTCGCCGCCCCGGACACCGACGCCCCCGGGACCGCCCCTGACGGAACCATCACCCATGTCGACCTCACCACCGGCGAGGTCACCGAGGAGTACCTCGGCCCTGTGGACGACATCACCGCCGCCCCCGACGCCGGGATGCTGCTGTACCACTCCGGAAACCGCCTCAGGGTCCTCGACGCGGCCACCGCGCAGGAGACCGCCGCGGAACACGACGGACCCCACGAGCCGCCCGGCCGCCAGAGCGGCTGGATCGACATCGACCGGATCAAGATCGCCCTCACGCCGGCCGCCGAATGGCATCAGATGTACCGTGAGGCCTGGCGCCTCCAACGGGAGAACTTCTGGAACGCCGAGATGGACGGAGTCGACTGGCAGGCCGTCTACGACCGCTACCTGCCCCTCGTCAGCCGGGTGGCCACCCGTGCCGAACTCTCCGATCTCCTCTGGGAGATGCAGGGCGAACTGGCCACCTCGCACGCCTACGAGCAGGGCGGCGACTACCTCCGCCCCGAGCACCACGCCCAAGGCTTCCTCGGCGTCGACTGGGACGACGACACCGTCCCCGCCCAGGATGCCGACCCCGGCTGGCGCATTCGCCGCATCCTGCACGGCGACCCCTGGAACCGCGACGCCACCTCACCCTGCGGCCGTCCCGGCCTGGGCATCCGCGCTGGAGACCTCGTCACCGCGATCAACGGCCGCCCCGTCGGCCCCGCCGGCCCCGGCGAGCACCTCGTAGGTCAGGCCGGAGCCGAAGTCGAACTCACCCTGCTCCGTGCCGCGGAACCACCCCGCCGGGTCGTCGTCCGTGCCATCGCCGACGAAGGCGGCGCCCGCTATCGCGACTGGGCCGAGCACAACCGCGCGTACGTCCGCACCGCCTCTCAGGGCCGGCTCGGCTACATCCACGTGCCCGAGATGAACTGCACCGGCTACACCGAGTTCATCCGCGCCTTCATCGCCGAATCCGACCGCGAAGGCCTCGTTGTCGACGTCCGGTTCAACAGCGGCGGCCACGTCTCCCCACTGATCCTCGACCGCCTCGCCCGACCCAGGTCCGGCGTCGAACACGGCCGCTGGAGCGGTGGCGCGCCCTATCCGCCCGAATCACCGCGCGGCACCACCGTCGCCCTCGTCAACGAGCAGACCGGCTCCGACGGCGAGATCTTCAGCCACCTCTTCCGCGCCCGTGGCCTCGGCCAGCTGATCGGAAACCGCACCTGGGGCGGCGTCATCGCCACCTGGCCCCGCCACCCCCTGGTCGACGGCACCATCACCACCCAGCCCGAATTCCGCTTCTACTTCAACGAAGTGGGCGACCGCCTCGAGAACCACGGTGTCACCCCCGACATCGAAGTCGTCTACCCACCCCAGAGCGCCACCACCGACGAGGACCCCCAACTAGCCTCAGCAGTCGATTACTTGCTGCAATCCTTGGACCGCAGGACGGACGGGCCTCGGCCGTGACGGAGGAGCGGTACGGGGGCGAGGGCCGGGCGCTGGGGGTTTCTTCGCCGGGGATTCATGCGCCGGGCAGCCGGACGCCGGAGGTCGCCGCGTCCGGGTATTCCGCATCCACGATACCCGCGCCCGGAGAGTGCCACCTCTGGCACGTACCCGTACGGGAGCGCCCCGACTGGCTGACCCTCCTGGACAGGGAGGAACGCGCGGGCGCCGACCGTTTCGCCGCCGGCCCCGCACGTGAAGTCTTCGTCACCTCCCGCGCGGCCCAGCGCCTCGTCGGCGCCCACTACCTGGGACTGCCGCCCGGCGGCATTGTGATCACGCGTGACTGTGACCACTGCGAAACCCCGACCGCCATCCCTCACGGCCGGCCGTGCTTCGCGCACGGCACCCCGGCCCCGGTCGACTACTCCGTCTCGCATACGAGCGAGCACCTGCTCATCGCCGTGACCGGGTACGGAGCCGTCGGCGTCGACATCGAGAGCGGCACCTCCATCCGGGACGTCGACGGCCTCGCCAGGACGGCATTCACGCCGGGCGAGCAGGAGCGCTTCGCGACGCTGCCCGCCTCCGACCGGACCCGCGGATTCCTGACCGCGTGGACACGGAAGGAAGCAGCGATGAAGCTCACCGGCCTCGGCTTGCGCGCCAGCCCGCGTCACCTCGACGTGAGCGGCCCACTGGTGTCCGCCGGACCGGTGACCGGCTGGCCGGACGCCCCCGTTCACCTGTACGACTTGCCTGCCCCGGAGGGCCACGCCGCCGCGCTCGCGTCGAACGCTCCGGTGACCCGGGTGCGCACCTACGAACTACCGGAGGCCGCGGCCTCCGGCTTCATCCGCAGAGGATTCACGCCATGTCTGGAAACGACCCCAAGGTGATCGAGGCGCTCCGCTCCTCCCTGAAGGAGACGGAGCGCCTGCGTAAGGAGAACCGACAACTCGCCGGGGCTTCCCGCGAGGCGATTGCGATTGTGGGGGTGGGGTGTCGTTATCCGGGTGGGGTGGTGTCGCCGGAGGGTTTGTGGGATCTGGTGGCGGATGGTCGGGATGTGGTCTCGGGGTTTCCGGGGGATCGTGGTTGGGATGTGGAGGCTCTCTACGATCCTGACCCGGATCGTGTGGGGACGAGTTATGCGCGTGAGGGCGGGTTCCTTCATGACGCGGCGTTGTTCGATCCTGGTTTCTTCGGTATCTCGCCGCGTGAGGCGGCTGCGATGGATCCTCAGCAGCGGTTGCTGCTTGAGGTGTCGTGGGAGGCGGTGGAGCGGGCGGGGATCGATCCGCGGTCGCTGCGGGGTTCGTCCACGGGTGTGTTCACCGGTGTGATGTACCACGACTACGGGACCCGTCTGGGTGCGTCCGCACCGGAGGGTTTCGAGGGTCTGATGCTCAACGGCAGCGCGGGCAGTGTCGCCTCGGGCCGCGTCTCCTATGTCCTGGGCCTGGAAGGGCCGGCGGTGACGGTCGACACGGCGTGCTCGTCGTCGCTGGTGGCTCTTCATATGGCGGTGCAGTCTCTGCGGCAGGGCGAGTGCTCTTTGGCGCTGGCCGGTGGTGTGACGGTGATGTCGACTCCGGCGACGTTCGTGGAGTTCTCGCGTCAGCGGGCGTTGTCTGCGGATGGGCGTTGTAAGGCGTTTGGTGCGGGTGCGGATGGGAC
>NZ_JANAVF010000028.1 GCF_024213195.1 Streptomyces sp. TBY4
GGTGGCGGCTTCCGCCGTGACGACCGCGGCGAGCGTCCCTCGTACCCGCGTCGCGATGACGACCGTGGTGGGTTCCGTGGGAACGACCGTGGCGACCGTCCGTCCTACCCGCGTCGCGATGACCGTCCCTCCGGTGGGGACCGTCCTTCGTACCCGCGTCGCGA
Source organism: Streptomyces sp. TBY4 (assembly GCF_024213195.1). Lineage (GTDB taxonomy): Bacteria > Actinomycetota > Actinomycetes > Streptomycetales > Streptomycetaceae > Streptomyces. The sequence goes on from NZ_JANAVF010000028.1 coordinate 165, forward strand.
TGACGACCGTGGTGGGTTCCGTGGGAACGACCGCGGCGACCGTCCCTCGTACCCGCGTCGGGACGACCGGGGCGGGGACCGTCCTTCGTACCCGCGTCGGGACGACGACCGTGGTGGGTTCCGTGGGAACGACCGCGGCGACCGTCCGTCCTACCCGCGTCGCGATGACCGGGGTGGCGACCGCGGTGGGTTCCGCGGGCGTGACGACCGGGGTGGCGACCGTGACTTCCGTGCGGACCGGGACCCGATCAAGCGGCTTCCGATCGACGAGGACGTCACCGGTTTCGAGATCGACTCCGACGTTCGCCAGGAGCTGCTGAGCCTGCCCAAGGGGCTGGCCGAGGAGGTCTCCAAGAACCTGGTCATGGTGGCCCGGCTGATCGACGAGGACCCGGAGCAGGCGTACGCGTACTCGCGCATCGCCCTGCGTCTGGCCTCCCGTGTCGCCGCCGTGCGCGAGGCCGCCGGCTTCGCCGCGTACGCCAACCAGAAGTACGCCGAGGCGATCGCGGAGTTCCGCGCCGCCAAGCGGATGACCGGTTCGGTCGAGCTGTGGCCCGTCATCGCCGACTGCGAGCGCGGTCTCGGCCGTCCGGAGCGGGCGCTGGCCATGGCCGGCGAGCCCGAGGTGCAGAAGCTGGACAAGGCCGGACAGGTCGAGATGCGTCTGGTCGCGGCCGGTGCCCGCCGGGACATGGACCAGCTCGACGCGGCCATCGTGACCCTGCAGAGCCCGGAGCTGGCCTCCAACGCCGTGCAGCCGTGGACCGCGCGCCTGCGGTACGCCTACGCCGACGCCCTGCTTGCGGCCGGCCGTGAGGACGAGGCGCGCGAGTGGTTCGCCAAGACCCTCGAGGCCGACAAGGACGGGGCCACGGACGCCTCCGACCGTCTCGCCGAGCTGGACGGTGTCGAGTTCGTCGACGCCTCCGCCGACGACTCGGACGGGGACCTCGAGGTCGAGGACGGGTTCGACGACGACGAGGACGAGGACGAGGACGACCCGGAGGTCCGGGCCGCCGAGCGTGCCTCCGACCAGGCCGAGTACTACGACGAGGACGACGAGGAGTACGAGGGCGACGCCGATGTCGACGTCACCGACGAGATCGTCGTTCTCGACGAGGACGAGGACGAGGACGAGGACCAGGTCCACGCCGAGGCCCGCGACAAGGGCTGAGTGAACTGAGGAAAGGGCGGTACCCCCATCGGGGGTACCGCCCTTTTTCGTTCCTCTTTCGTTGCTCCGGGCCGTTCAGTCCACGCTGCGCAGGACCAGGCCGGTGGCCGGCTTCGGGCCGAAGGAGGTGGACTTGCGGGGCATCGTCACGCCCTGGCGGGCCAGTTCCCGTACGACCGACTCGCGTACGGGGTGCAGCAGGACGGCCGTGCCGCCGAGGCGCTCCGCCATTTCGACGGTGGCCTCGGTGTCGTGGATGTACGAGATCTGGTCGGGGGCGTCGGGGACGGACCAGAGGGTGTCGAGCAGGGTGGCGTGGAGGACCGTGGCGTCCAGCCGGCGCCAGGCCTCGGGGCGGTCGCTGCGGACCGTGCGCTCGATCAGGGCCGGCTCCGGGTCGGTGACCAGGTGGAAGGTGCCGTCGCCGGTGAGCAGGAAGGCGTTGCCGAGCTCGGCGGCCTCGGCGAGGGCCGCCATGGCGGCCGGCAGGGGGCCGTCGACGGTGCGGACCCGGAAGCGGCCGTCGAGGGCGGCCAGGGCGTCGGCCGGGGCCAGGCGCCGCAGGAGCCGGTGGATGGCGCGGACCTGGAGCGGGTAGCGGGCGGTGTCGACGAGGAGGACCAGGCCGAAGTCCCAGGGGGTGGGGGACCCGTGCTCCTCCTGGAGGCGCAGGTACGTGGCCCAGCGGTGGTGGCCGTCGGCGATGAGGGCCTGGCGGTCGCCCAGGTCGGCGGTGATCGCCGCCAGGTCGGCGGGGTCCGTGACGGCCCACAGCCGGTGCTGGAAGCCGTCCTCCGTGGTGGTGGAGAACAGCGGGGTGGTGCGGGCGGTGCGCTCGACGACCGCGGCCGCGCCCGCCGCCGGATCGTCGCCGAGGTAGGTCAGGAGGAGGGGTTCGAGATTGGCCGAGGTGGCGCGCATCAGGCCGGCGCGGTCGGTGACCACGTGCGGCATGACGTCCTCGTGGGGCAGGACGATCCCGGCGTCCGCCGCGGAGAGGGCGAGGGCGCCGATGACACCGCGCTGCAGGAGTTCGTCCCGGCGCTGCTCGTAGACGTAGAGCGCGGGGACCGGATCGGCGCTGAGGATGCCCTCGGCGAGCCAGTCGCGCAGCGTGTGCGCCGCCTGCTGGTTGCGGGCCGCGGGGGTGTCGGCCTGCGGGAGGATCAGGCGGACGATGTTGTGGGGGTCGGCGGACTCCAGGTGGTTGAGTCCGTCGGGGCGTACGACCACGTCGTACGGCGGCGAGGTCACGGCGGCCAGGCTGCCGACGCGCTCGGGGACATAGCGCAGGCCGTGGAACGGGATCAGGCGCAGTCCGTGGTCCGCGGTGCCAGATGTGGTCATTGGTGAATCGTAAGACCCGTCTCGCCATGCGGGATGATCGGGGGGAGTACGGAACCGGACAAGATCGAACTCCCCCAGCTACCGCTGGGAGGTACCCAGAGGAGCGGACACCATGACCCGGCAGAGCAGGACCCTTCCCGCGGGCAGTGAGCGGAGTCTGCACCAGGCTTACGACACGGCTCTGCTGGACCTCGACGGGGTGGTGTACGCGGGCGGGGAGGCCATCGCGCACGCCGTGGACTCGCTCGCCGCGGCGCGGGCCGACGGGATGCACCTGGCCTACGTGACGAACAACGCGCTGCGCACGCCGGACGCGGTCGCCGGGCACCTGACCGAGCTGGGGATCCCGACCGAGGCCGGCGAGGTGATCACATCCGCGCAGGCGGTGGCCCGGCTCATCGCGGAGCAGGTGGAGCCCGGGTCGAAGGTGCTGGTGATCGGCGGTGAGGGGCTGCGGGTCGCGCTGCGGGAACGCGGGCTGGTGCCGGTGGACTCCGCCGAGGAGGAGGGGCTCGCCGCGGTGGTCCAGGGGTACGGGGGGCCCGATCTGCCGTGGGGGCGGTTCGCGGAGGCCTCGTACGCGATCAACCGCGGGGTGCCGTGGTACGCGTCGAACACCGATCTGACGATTCCGGGGGCGCGGGGGATCGCGCCGGGCAACGGGGCCGCCGTGGAGGTCGTACGGATCGCCACGGGCGCGGAGCCGCAGGTGGCGGGCAAGCCGCTGCCCCCGATGCACCGCGAGACCGTGCTGCGGACCGGGGCGAAGCGGCCGCTGGTGGTCGGAGACCGGCTGGACACGGACATCGAGGGCGCCTTCAACGGGGGTGTGGACTCGCTGCTGGTGCTGACCGGGGTGACGGACGGGGCGCAGCTGCTCCGGGCCGAGCCGAAGTACCGGCCGACGTACGTGGACCGGGACCTGCGCGGGCTGCTGACCGGGCAGCCGGAGGTGGTGCCGGCGGCCGGGGGCGGGTTCCGCTGCGGTGGCTGGACGGCGGTGGCGCTGGACGGCGTACTGGAGCTGCGGGGCGAGGGCGCGGAAGATGCGGATGGTGCCCTCGACGGGCTGCGGGCGCTGTGCGCGGCGGCCTGGACCGAGGCGGGGGACGGCGCGTGCGGGCTGGACGCGGGGAAGGCGCTGGCCAGGCTCGGGCTGTAGGGGCGGCCGCAGGGCTGGTGCCGGGCGGGTGCGGGGGCGGCTGCGGCCGGTGCGAGGGCGGCTTCGGGCGGCCGGCGAAGGGACGTAAGGCCTGGCCGGAGGGCCTGTTCGGGGGAGCCGAGCGAGGTGGAGGGTAGGCTAACCTAACTTCCGTGTTGGTCGAGAGTCCCCCCGAACCGAGCGCGGCGCAGCCCGCCGCCACCCGCTCGCGCCCCGGCGCGCGCGCCGCCGGTCTGCTCGCCGCCTTCGGCGTGCTCGCGCTGATCATGGTGGCGAGCATCGCCGTCGGCGCCAAGCAGATACCCCTCCCGGAGGTGTGGCACGGCCTGTTCCACTACTCCGGGACGACCGCCGACGTCGTGGTCCGGGACCTGCGGGTCCCGCGGACCCTCCTCGGCGTGCTCGTCGGCCTCGGCCTCGGGCTGTCCGGCGCCGTGATGCAGGCCCTGACCCGCAATCCGCTGGCGGAGCCGGGCATCCTCGGCGTCAACGCGGGGGCCGCGGCCGCCGTCGTATCGGCCATCAGCTTCTTCGGGGCCTCCTCGCTGAACGAGTTCGTGTGGTGGGCCTTCCTCGGCGCCGCCGTGGTCTCCGTGGTCGTGTACGTGCTCGGCGGCAGCCGCAGCGCCACGCCCGTGCGCCTGGCGCTCGCCGGTACGGCGGCCACCGCGGCCCTCGTCGGGTACATCAACGCCGTGCAGCTGATGGACAGCAAGGCGCTGGACAAGCTCCGCTTCTGGACCGTGGGCTCGCTGGCCTCCGCGAACATGGACACCGTCCGGCAGGTGGCGCCCTTCCTGCTGGTCGGCGCCGTCCTCGCGCTCAGCCTCGGCCGGCCGCTCAACGCCATGTCGCTGGGCGAGGACACCGCCCGGGCGCTCGGCGCGCACCTGACCCGGACCCGGATCGGCGCGATGATCGCCATCACCCTGCTCTGCGGGGCCGCGACCGCCGCCTGCGGGCCGATCGTCTTCGTCGGCCTGATGATCCCGCACCTCGTACGGTTCTTCACCGGCCCGGACATGCGCTGGGTGCTGGCCTACTCGGCGGTGCTCTCGCCCGTCCTGCTGCTCGGCGCCGACGTCATCGGCCGGGTCGTCACCCGGCCCGCCGAACTCCAGGTCGGCATCGTGACCGCGCTCATCGGCGGCCCCGTCTTCATCTACCTCGTCCGGCGCAAGAGGATGGCCCAGCTGTGACAGTCACCGACGCACCCCGCACGGCGCGCGGGGGCCGGAGCGGGCCCCGGCGCGTGGACCTGCCCGGCGGGATGTCGCTGCGCGTGGAGCGGCGCGCGCTGGGCGTCGGGGCGCTGCTCCTGGTGCTCGTACTGGCGACGGCCGTCCTGCTCATCGGGACCGGCGACTTCGTCATCGCTCCCTGGGACGTCGTACAGACCCTGCTGGGCAACGGCACGCCCGCGCACGAGTTCATTGTCAACGACCTGCGGCTGCCGCGGGCGCTGGTCGGCCTCCTGGTGGGTGCGGCGCTCGGCATGGCCGGAGCGGTCTTCCAGTCCGTCTCGCGCAACCCGCTCGGCTCGCCGGACGTGCTGGGCTTCGGCTACGGATCGGCCGTCGGCGCGCTGGTGGTCATCGTGCTGTTCCACGGAGGCGCCGGAGAGGTGGCCGCCGGGGCCCTGGTGGGCGGGCTGGTGGCCGGAATGGCCGTGTACCTCCTCGCCTACAGGCGGGGCATCCACGGCTACCGGCTGGTTCTCGTCGGCATCGGTGCGTCCGCGATGCTCGTCGCCGCCATCCAGTACCTCCTGACGAAGGCGCAGCTCGTCGACGCCACCCGCGCGATGGTCTGGCTGACCGGCTCGCTGGCCGGCCGGGACTGGGCGCAGGTCTGGCCGCTGCTCGTCACCTGCGCGGTGCTGTTCCCGCTGATCCTCGGGCAGAGCCGGGCCTTGCGGATGATCGAGATGGGGGACGACGCGGCGCACGCCGTCGGAGTGCGGGTGGAGCGGACCCGCCTGCTGCTCATGGTGTCGGCGATCCTGCTCACCACCGCGGCCAGCGCCGCGGCCGGGCCGATCAGCTTCGTCGCCCTGGCCGCGCCCCAGCTCGCGCGCCGGCTGACCCGCTCGCCCGGGGCGAGCCTGCTGACCGGCGCGCTGATGGGCGCGCTCCTGCTGCTGGTGTCCGACTGGGCCTCGCAGCGGGCCTTCGGCGCCGACCAGCTGCCGGTGGGCGTGGTCACGGGGCTGGTCGGCGGCGTCTATCTGCTGTGGCTGCTCGTCACCGAGCGCAAGGCGGGCCGGATATGAGGAACCAGAAGGCCATGAGTGATCAGAGTGACCAGAGTGACCGAGGGAGCAGGCAAGTGCAGCGGCTGACCGCGGAGAACGTGACCCTCGGCTACGACCAGCGGGTCATCGCCGAGAACCTGTCGGTGGAGATCCCCGACCACTCCTTCACCGTGATCGTCGGGCCGAACGCCTGCGGCAAGTCCACCCTGCTGCGGGCGCTGTCGCGGATGCTGAAGCCGACGGTGGGGCGGGTGCTGCTGGACGGGCAGGCCATCGGGTCGATGCCTGCGAAGAAGGTGGCCAAGACGCTGGGTCTGCTGCCGCAGTCCTCGATCGCCCCGGACGGGATCACCGTGTCGGACCTGGTCTCGCGGGGCCGCTATCCGCACCAGGGGCTGCTGCGGCAGTGGTCGGGCGAGGACGAGCGGATCGTGCAGGAGTCGATGGCCTCCACCGGGGTCGCCGAGCTCGCGGACCGGGCGGTGGACGAGCTGTCGGGCGGGCAGCGGCAGCGGGTGTGGATCGCGATGGCGCTCGCGCAGCAGACGCCGCTGCTGCTGCTGGACGAGCCGACGACCTACCTCGACATCCAGCACCAGATCGAGGTGCTGAACCTCTGCGCGGAGCTGCACGAGGAGCGGGGGCGGACGCTGGTCGCCGTGCTGCACGATCTGAACCACGCGGCGCGCTACGCCACCCACCTGATCGCGATGCGGGACGGGAAGGTCGTGGCGGAGGGGGCGCCGGGCGAGGTGGTCACGGCGGAGCTGGTGGAGCGGGTGTTCGGGTTGCGGTGCCAAGTCATCGACGATCCGGAGACGGGGACGCCGCTGGTGATTCCCGCGGCCAGGGTTGCTCGCGCGGTCGGGTAGGAGGCGTGCCGCGCCGTTGCCGGGGGCCAGCCCCCGGACCCCCGCTCCTCAAACGCCGGAGGGGCTGGATTTGGCGGGGCTGGATTTGGCTGGAGTGGTTAGAGGAGGCTCTTGAGCTTCAGGAGGTCGCGGAAGCCTGCTTCCAGGCGGATGCGGCCCGAGGCCCAGGCCTTGGGGAACTTCAGGTCGCCGGATACCAGGGAGACCAGGTCGTCGCCGGTCATGGCGAGGCGGATCTCGGCCTTGGTGGACGGGGGGCCGGGGGACACCGCGTCCACGCGGATCCGGCCCGCGTCGAGGCGGCCCGTGAAGGTCCGGTCCAGGTCGGTGATGTGGCAGCTCAGCGAGCGGTCGAGCGCGGTCGCACCGCGCACGTCGCCTTCGGCCCGCGCCAGGTTGTCGGAGAGTTGGTCGAGTGCCGCACGGCACTCCTCGATCGTAGCCATCGTGATCCCGACCGTACCGCAGAGCCGTGCGCGGTCGTGGACCCCCTACGCGGTAGCGTCGGGGGCATGAGCGAAGAAGTGCCCGCCGCGGACCGGGCCCAGGAGCAGGCCCAGGAGCAGGGGCAGGACGAAGCCCTGGCCGCGCCCGCCGGGCCGGTCGCGCTGGGCGTCGTACGCACGCCCACCGGGCACGCCGGGGTGGACGCCGCGCTGGAGCGGCTGGCGGACGCGAACCACCTCCCGGCGGACGGTCACGTCGAGGTGTACGAGGATGTGCACAGGGGGTTGCGCTCCGCGCTGACCGCGCTGGACGCGACCGAAGGCCCCCGTCCGTACGAAAACAGGAGCTGAACCGATCGTGGCAGGAGTGGCACGCCGCCGCCTGGACGCCGAACTGGTACGCCGCAGCATGGCCCGCTCGCGCGAGCACGCCGCGCAGCTGATCGCCGCCGGCCGGGTGACCGTGGGCGGCAACACGGCGACGAAGGCGGCCACCCAGGTCGAGACCAGCGCGGCCCTCGTCGTCCTCAAGGACGACAGCGACCCCGACTACGTCTCCCGGGGCGGCCACAAGCTGGCGGGGGCGCTCGCGGCCTTCCAGCCACTGGGGCTGCGCGTGGAGGGCCGCCGGGCGCTGGACGCGGGCGCCTCGACCGGAGGGTTCACCGACGTGCTGCTGCGCGCCGGGGTGGCCCACGTGATGGCCGTGGACGTCGGCTACGGGCAGCTCGCCTGGTCCCTGCAGAGCGACGACCGGGTCACCGTCAAGGACCGTACGAACGTGCGCGAGCTGACGGTGGAGCTGATCGACGGGGTGTCCGTTGACCTGGTCGTCGGCGATCTGTCCTTCATCTCGATCGGGCTGGTGCTGCCCGCGCTCGTACGCTGCTGCGCGCCCGACGCCGATCTGGTGCTGATGGTCAAGCCGCAGTTCGAGGTGGGCAAGGAGCGGCTCGGCAGCGGTGGCGTGGTGCGCAGCGCGGAGCTGCGCGCCGAGGCGGTGCGGGACGTGGCGGCGCAGGCGTGGAAGCTGGGCCTGGGTGTGCTCGGGGTGACCGCGAGCCCGCTTCCGGGCCCCTCGGGCAACGTCGAGTATTTTCTGTGGCTGCGGGCGGGGGCACCGGCCCTCGACCCGGCGGATGTTGACCGTGCAGTGGCGGAGGGGCCGCAGTGAGTGATCTTTCGGGGGACCCGGCGCAGTCGGGGGAGTCAGGGAAGCCGGGGGCGCCGGGGAGGCGGACCGTCTTCCTGCTCGCGCACACCGGGCGGCCGGCGGCCATCCGCAGCGCCGAGCTGGTGGTGCAGGGTCTGCTGCGCAGCGGGCTGGGCGTACGGGTGCTGCGGCACGAGGCGGCGGACCTGCCGCTGCCGCCCGAGGTGGAGCTGGTGGCCGAGTCCGAGTGCACCCCGGAGGTGCTCGACGGGTGCGAGCTGCTCATCGTGCTCGGCGGCGACGGGACGCTGCTGCGCGGCGCGGAGTTCGCGCGCGGCTCCGGGGTGCCGATGCTCGGCGTCAACCTGGGCCGGGTGGGCTTCCTCGCGGAGGCGGAGCGGGACGACCTGGACAAGGTCGTGGACCGGGTCGTGACGCGGGAGTACGAGGTCGAGGAGCGGATGACCCTCGACGTGATCGTGCGGACCAACGGGGACGTGGTGCACCGGGACTGGGCGCTGAACGAGGCGGCGGTCCAGAAGGTGTCCCCGGAGCGGATGCTCGAAGTGGTCCTGGAGATCGACGGGCGGCCGGTGTCGGGCTTCGGCTGCGACGGGATCGTCTGCGCGACCCCGACGGGCTCGACGGCGTACGCCTTCTCGGCCGGCGGGCCGGTGGTCTGGCCGGAGGTGGAGGCGCTGCTGATGGTGCCGATCAGCGCGCACGCGCTGTTCGCGAAGCCGCTGGTGACCTCGCCGGACTCGGTGCTGGCCGTGGAGGTGCAGAACGGGACCCCGCACGGGGTGCTGTGGTGCGACGGGCGGCGGACGGTGGAGCTGCCGGCCGGGGCCCGCGTGGAGGTCCGGCGCGGCGCGGTGCCGGTGCGGCTCGCCCGGCTGCACCACGCGTCGTTCACGGACCGGCTCGTCGCGAAGTTCGCGCTGCCGGTGTCGGGATGGCGCGGGGCCCCGCACTAGTCCCGTACCGGTGGCGTACGGGTTCTGCCGGGTTCCGTGCATGTCCCGTGCACCGTGCGTACGTAAATAGCATGACTGTTCGAGTGGGTTCGGGCGGGTGACGTCACATGGCACCCATGAAACCTCGGTATCGTCGTCCCGTGCTTGAGGAGATGCGGATACGGTCGCTCGGGGTCATCGACGACGCTGTGGTCGAGCTGTCACCCGGTTTCACCGCGGTGACCGGCGAGACCGGCGCGGGCAAGACCATGGTCGTCACCAGCCTCGGGCTGCTGCTCGGCGGGCGGGCCGACCCCGCCCTGGTCCGGATCGGGGCCAAGGCGGCGGTCGTCGAAGGGCGCATCGTCATGCGCCCGGACGCCCCCGCGGCTTTGCGCGCCGAGGAAGCCGGCGCCGAGCTCGACGACGGCGCGCTGCTGATCAGCCGGACCGTTTCCGCCGAGGGCCGCTCGCGCGCCCACGTCGGCGGCCGCGCCGTGCCCGTCGGACTGCTCGCCGAACTCGCCGACGACCTCGTCGCCGTCCACGGCCAGACCGACCAGCAGGGCCTGCTCCGGCCCGCCCGGCAGCGTCAGGCCCTCGACCGGTACGCGGGCGACGCCGTCGCCGTTCCGCTGGAGAAGTACGCCGCCGCCCACCGCAGGCTGCGCGCCGTCGCCGGAGAGCTGGAGGAGATCACCACCCGGGCCCGGGAACGCGCCCAGGAGGCCGATCTGCTGCGCTTCGGGCTCGACGAGATCGCCGCCGTGGAACCGGTCGCCGGTGAGGACGCCGAGCTGGCGGCGGAGGCGGAGCGCCTCGGGCACGCCGAATCCCTGTCCTCGGCCGCCCAGGTCGCGCACGCGGCCCTCGCCGGCAACGTCGAGGACCCGGAGGGAGTCGACGCGGGAGCGCTCGTCGCCGGGGCGCACCGCGCGCTGGAATCCGTACGCTCCCACGACCCGGCGCTCGGCGCGCTCGCCGAGCGGATCGGGGAGCTGGGCATCCTGCTCGGGGACGTGGCCGGGGAACTCGCCGGGTACGCGGACGATTTGGACGCCGATCCGCTGCGGCTGGCGGCCGTGGAGGAGCGGCGGGCGGCGCTGACCCAGCTGATCCGGAAGTACGGGTCCGCCGGGGACGCCGGGAACACGGTGGACTCCGTCCTGGAATGGGCCGAACGGGGTTCCGTACGGCTGCTGGAGCTGGACGGCGACGACGAGCGGATCGACGAGCTCACCGCGGAGCGCGACGGGCTGCGGCTGGAACTCTCCGCACTGGCGCAGGCGTTGACCGATGCGCGGGGCGAGGCGGCGACCCGCTTCGCGTCGGCGGTCACCGAGGAGCTGGCCTCCCTGGCGATGCCGCACGCCCGGGTCAGCATCGACGTCCGGCAGACCGAGGACCCCGAGGGGGTCGAGGTCGGGGGCCGGCTCGTCGCGTACGGGCCCTCCGGCGTCGACGAGGTCGAACTGCTGCTGGCCCCGCACCCCGGAGCCCAGCCGCGGCCGATCGCCAAGGGCGCCTCGGGCGGTGAGCTGTCCCGGGTGATGCTCGCGGTCGAGGTCGTCTTCGCCGGCTCCGACCCGGTGCCGACGTACCTCTTCGACGAGGTCGACGCGGGCGTCGGCGGCAAGGCGGCCGTGGAGGTCGGGCGGCGGCTGGCGAAGCTGGCGAAGTCGGCGCAGGTGGTGGTGGTCACCCACCTGCCGCAGGTGGCGGCCTTCGCCGACCGGCAGCTGCTGGTCGAGAAGACCAACGACGGTTCCGTGACCCGCAGCGGCGTCACCGTCCTGGAGGGCGAGGACCGGATCCGCGAGCTGTCGCGGATGCTCGCCGGTCACGAGGACTCGGCTTCGGCCCGGGCGCACGCGGAGGAGCTGCTGGCGGCGGCGCGGAGTCCGGAGTAGGGCCTCTCGTTGTCATGAGGGTCATCCGGCTGACGCCCGGCTAGCCCGTGTGGGTGAGGATCGGGGGGTCGGGGCGGTATCTCGTACGGGATCCGCACCCGAATGGTCCCGGAACGCGCGTGCGGACTGGCATTCTGGGCGACGTCCCTGCCTTTTTCCTTCCCTCACCCTGGAGCTTCGGCCCGTGAGCAGCTCCCCGGTCCCCGTTTCTGTTTCCGCTTCCGTTTCCGCTTCTGTCCCCGTCCTGCGCACCGTTCAAGTGCTCTGCGGCGCGAGCGGCGGTGCGCACGTGCGGTCGCTGGCCACCGGGCTCGCCGCGCGCGGCGTCCGCGTCACCGTGTGCGGACCCGTCGAGACGGAGGGGGAGTACGACTTCACCGGCGCCGGGGCGCGGTTCACCCCCGACGCGGTGAGCGCGCTGCGGGCCGCGTGCGTAGAGGCCGACGTCGTGCACGCGCACGGGGTGCGGGCGGGCCTGCGCGCGGCGCTGGCCCTGCGCGGGCGGCGGATCCCCCTGGTCGTCAGCTGGCACGGCGGCGGGCCCGGCGGCAGCCGCCTGAGCCTGCTCCTGGAACGGCACGTCGCGCGGGCCGCGGCGATCGTCCTCGGGGGCTCCTCGGCGCAGGTGGACGTGGCCCGGCTGCGGGGGGCGCGGGACGCGCGGCTGGCGGCGGAGGCGGTGTCGTCGGGGGCGGTGTCGGGGGTGGCGTCGGGGGCTGCGGCGGCCGGGGTGGCGGGAGCTGCGGATGCTCCGGACCACGGGAAGGTGCGGGCGGAACTCGGGGCGGTGGAGCGGCCGTTGCTGATCGCGGTCGGGAGCCTGGTGCCGCGGCGGGGGTACTCCGTACTGCTCGACGCGGCGCGGGAGTGGCGGAAGCTGGACCCGGTACCGCTGCTGGTGATCGCGGGCGAGGGCCCGATGCGGGGGGAGCTCGCGCGGCGCATCCAGGCGGAGCAGCTGCCGGTGCGGTTGCTCGGGCAGCGGCGGGATGCGGTGCGGCTGCTGGCCGCGGCGGATGTCGCGGTGCTGGCCAGCCGGTGGGAGGCGCGGTCGCCGCTCGCGCAGGAGGCTCTGCGGAGGGGGGTGCCGTTGGTGGCCACGGCGGTTGGTGGCGTGCCGGAGTTGGTGGGGGTGGGGGGTGTGCTGGTGCCTTACGGGGATGCGGGGGCGATGGCTTCGGCGGTGGCTGGGCTGTTGGCGGATCCCGTGCGGCGGGGGGAGCTGGTGGTGGCGGGGCGGGCCCAGGCTTTGACGTGGCCGTCGGAGGACGACACGGTGGCGCAGGTTCTTTCCGTCTACGACGAGTTGACTTCGCGGCGGCGCTGAGGGCTGTGCTTGTGCGGGGGCGCTGCCCCCGGACCCTGCGCCTCAAACGCCGGCGGGGCTGGATGTTGGCCGGCGTCCGGGCGCCGTCGGGTGGAGGGCCGAAGGGTTGGACCGGGTGTCAGGCGGTCGTGGTGTGGCGGCGGGCTCGGAGGGCGAGGCTCAGGGAGAGGACCGTTTCCGGGTCGTCCAGGTCCGCGCCCAGGAGTTCTGAGATGCGGGCCAGGCGGTTGTACAGGGTCTGGCGGTTCAGGTGGAGCTCGCGGGCGGTCTCCGCCTTGCGGCCCGCGTGGGCCAGGTAGGTCTCCAGGGTGGGCAGGAGGGGCGGGCGCGAGACCGTGTCGTGCACGCGCAGGGCGCCGATCGCGCGGTCCACGAAGGCCGCCAGGTCGGGGTGTTCGCGCAGGCGCCACAGGAGCAGGTCGATGTCCAGGCGGCGGGCGTCGTACCAGGGGCGGGCGGGGAGTCCGTGCGCGGCCGTGGCCGTTTCGGCGGCGTGGCGAAGGCCTGCGGGGACTGTTGCCCAGCCGCCGCCGACGCCGACGACGACCGCGGGGGCGGCCCCCGCACGGTCCAGGCCGGCCCGCTCCACGCCGGCCCGCAGGGCCACCGCGACCCGGTCCGCCACCGTCGTGCGCTCCGCGTCGGAGCGGAGGGAGACCAGGAGGGGGACGCGGCCCTCCACCGGGCGGACGCCGAGGAGCACCGGGACGCCGACCGAGGCGAGTTCCTCCAGGACCGCACGGGCCAGGACCGCCCAGTTCCCCGACGGGGCGAGGTCCGAGGAGAGCCGCATGACGATGGGCAGGAGCGGGCCGGGGCCCGGTTTGAAGCCCAGGACGCGGGCCTGGGCGGGGGCGTCCTCCGCCGAGATGCGTCCCTCCGCCAGGTCGGTGAGGAAGTCGCCGCGGCCGCGCGCCGCCAGCTCGTCCTCCTGCCGGGCCTGCATGAGGACGACGGCCAGGACGCCCGCTGTGCGCTCGGCCGCCATCCGGTGAACGGGGAGGAGGGGAGCGGACACGCCCAGCAGGACCAGCCGGGCCCGGACCGAGCCCGTGCCGCGGCCGCCGCCCGCGACGTCGACCACGACGGCGTTGCCGGAGGGCTCCGCCGTGCGCTGGCCCCGTAGGCCCTCCCAGACCTGGAGCGGGTCCGCCGCGGCCTCGCCGGCGACCGGGCCCGCCGCGTAGAGCAGTTGGCCGTCGGGGGTTTCCATGAAGACCGGGTTCGCGGTGAAGTCCGCCAGGATGTGCAGGACTTGGGGGATTCCGCCGCCGTCGAGCAGGGCTTCCGTGCAGCGCCGGTGGACTTCCTCGGCCCGCTGGAGCAGCGCGTAGTGCCCGTTGACGATCTCGGTGTGGACCTCCTCCGTGACGGTGACGAAGGGGACCTCCCGGTGCAGCTGGACGAGGGGGAGGCCGACCGCGCGGGCCGTTTCCACGAGGGTGGCCGGGAGGCGGGTGAAGCGCGGGCCCAGTTCGACGACGAGTGCGGCGATGCCGCGGTCGGCGAGGCGGCGTACGAAGGCGCGCTGCTCGGCGGGGCGGGTGCCGAGGCCGAGGCCGGTGGTGAGCAGCAGTTCGCCGCCCTTGAGCAGGGAGGCGATGTTGGGGACCTCGCCCGCGTGCACCCAGCGCACGGTCCGGCCGAGCCGGTCGGCGCAGGCCACCACCTCCGGGAGGCCGCCGCGCAGCCCCGGCAGCTCAAGTGCCCGCTGAACCGTGATCCCGCCCTGATTGTCCATATGCCGGACGCTACCGGGGCTCTTGTTCCGAGCACATCACCGAGCGGTTACGGGGTTTCATCTACCCCCGTCCGGCCCGACAACTCGTCGCCTTCGTAAGGAGATTATCGGACTGCATGCCGATTGTGGCGTACGTCACGCGGGGCGAGAGTGAGCGCCCTCACGACAGGAACGAGGAGCCATGAGCACGGATAGCAGCCCCGGCGGCGGCGCACCCCAGGTCCAGCGGCTGAAAGCCAATTCGGTGGGCCTGGTCGGTGTCGTCTTCATGGCCGTCGCCACCGCCGCTCCCATCACCGCGATGACCGGGAACCTGCCCATCGCCGTCGGCTTCGGCAACGGCATCGGCGCCCCCGCCGGATACCTCTTCGCGACCGCCGTCCTGACCGTCTTCGCCGTCGGCTACGTGGCCATGGCCAAGCGGATCACCGCCGCCGGAGCCTTCTACGGGTACATCTCGCACGGCCTCGGCCGGATCGCCGGCATGGCCTCCGGCATGCTCGCGGTCCTCGCCTACGTCGTCTTCGAGGCCTCGATCGTGGGCGTCTTCGCCTACTTCACCAAGACGACCGTGCACGATCAGCTCGGGGTGGACCTGCCCTGGATCGTCTACGCGGCCGGCATGATCGCGATCACCGCCGTCCTCGCGCACTTCGACATCAACCTCACCGCCAAGGCGCTGGGCGTGATGCTCATCGCCGAGATCGCCGTCCTCTTCGCCGTCGCCACCGCCGTCCTGATCGCGGGCGGCGGGCCGGACGGGATCCCGGTCGACCCCATCAATCCGAAGAACGCCTTCACCGGTGCCTCCGCCGGGCTCGGCCTCTTCTTCGCCTTCTGGTCCTGGGTGGGCTTCGAGTCCACCGCCATGTACGGGGAGGAGTCCAAGAACCCGAAGAAGGTCATCCCCAAGGCCACGCTCATCTCCGTCGTCGGCGTCGGTCTCTTCTACATCTACGTCTCCTGGATGACCATCGCCGGCAACGGGCTGAGCCGGTCGGTGGAGCTGTCCGCCTCCGCCAGCCCGCTCGACCTGTTCTTCGCCCCCACTCAGACCTTCATCGGCGCCTGGGCCGTGGACGCCTTCCAGTGGCTGCTGCTCACCGGCTCCTTCGCCTGCGGCATGGCCTTCCACCAGTGCGCCGCCCGTTACCTCTACGCCATCGGCCGCGAGGGCTTCCTCCACCCGGGCCTCGGCCGTACGCACGCCGCGCACGGCTCCCCGTACATCGCCTCCATGGTGCAGACGGCCATCGCCACGGGCCTGGTCGCGCTGTTCTGGCTGACCGGGCAGGACCCGTACATCCACCTGTACACGCTGCTCGCGATCCTCGGCACCATGGCGATCCTCATCGTCCAGACCCTGTGCTCCTTCGCGGTGATCGGCTACTTCCGCAAGAACCACCCCGAGGACCGGCACTGGTTCCGCACCTTCACGGCCCCGCTGATCGGCGGCGTGGCCATGGCCGCCGTGGTCGTCCTGCTGCTGGTCAACATGAAGACCGCGGCGGGCCTGGCCGCCGACTCCTTCTTCTTCACGCTGATCCCGTGGATCGTCGGGGTCGTCTTCTTCGGCGGGCTCGGACTCGGGCTGTGGATGAAGTACAAGGCCCCCGCGCGCTACGAGATCATCGGCCGGGTCGTCCTGGAGGACGCAGCCGAGCGCGTCGACGAGCCCGCCGGGTCCTCCGGCGAGTCAGCCCCCTCCGCCGCGAACGTCTGAGAAGGAGCCACCGCCATGGCACGTACACCCCTCATGCACGCGCTCCGGCAGCTCGCCGCGGAGCACGACGCCGCGCGCCGGCTCGGCCTGCCCGTCGCCGAGGTCCGCGGCTCCACCCGCCGCCAGCTCCTGGGCCGCGCCGCCGCCCTCGGCCTCGGCACCGCCGTGGCCTCGGCGGCACTCGCCCCGGCCGGCGCCCACGCGGTGGAGGCCGGCGCGGACAAGAAGCCCGTCGCCCCCGCCCGCGTCGTCATCGTCGGCGCCGGCATCTCCGGGCTGACCGCCGCCCTCACCCTCAAGGACGCGGGCGTCCCCTTCACCCTCTACGAGGCCGACCCGGGCCGCGTCGGCGGCCGCATGTGGACCCAGCGCTCCCACTGGGCCTACGGGCAGACCTCCGAGATCGGCGGCGAGCTGATCGACACCAGCCACAAGAAGATCCTGGAGCTCTGCCGCCGCTTCGGCCTGCAGACCGAGGACTTCCTCGGCGGCGGCCCCAACGGGGCGGAGGAGGTCCTCTGGTTCAACGGGACGTACTACCCGCGCGAGCAGGCCGACGAGGACTTCAAGGCCGTCTACCAGGCCCTGCGCCGCGACCTCCAGGAAGCCGGCGAGGTCTCCTGGAACTCCTCCACCCCGGCCGGCACCGCCCTCGACAACATGACGATCCACCAGTGGATCGAGACCCGGATCCCCGGCGGCCACGGCTCCCAGCTCGGCCGTTTCATCGACGTGGCGTACAACGTCGAGTACGGGGCCGACACCGACCAGCAGTCCGCCCTCGCGCTGGTCCTGCTGATGGGCTACCAGCCCAACCCGGGCAACTTCAACGTCTGGGGCCTGTCCAACGAGCGCTACCACATCACCGGCGGCAACGACCAGCTGCCGAACGCCATCGCCCAGGCCCTGCCCGCCGGTTCGATCGTCATGGGCCGCGAACTGCTCGCCGTACGCGTCTCCGCCGACGGCACCCAGACCCTGACCTTCAACGACGCCGGTGCCACCCGGACGGTCGTCGCCGACCACACCGTCCTGTGCCTGCCGCTGCCGGTCCTCCAGCGGATCGACATCACCGGCGCCGGCTTCGACCCGCTGATGAAGAACCTCCTGCGCGACGCCCGGATGGGCTACTGCACCAAGCTCAACATGCAGTTCACCAGCCGCCCCTGGCGCGGCACCGGCCCCTGGCCCGGGGTCTCCGCCGGCGACTGCTTCACCGACAGCGAGGTCCAGCAGACCTGGGACACCACCAAGGTCCAGCCGGGCAACGGAGGCATCCTGCTCCAGTACGGAGGCGGCACCCTGGCCGGCGCGCTCACCCCGGCCACCCCCTTCGCCACCGATTCCGACCCCTACGTACGCGCCCTCGCGGGCCGGATGCTCACCGGGATCGACGCCTTCTTCCCCGGCACCAAGGCTGCCTGGAACGGCAGGGCGCAGCTGTCGGCCTGGCACCGCAACCCGTACGCGCTGGGCGCCTACTCGTTCTGGCCGACCGGCTACCTGCACAAGTACGCCAAGTACGAGGGGACCGCGCAGGGCCGCATCCACATCGGCGGTGAGCACTGCAGCTACGACTTCCAGGGGTTCATGGAAGGCGGGGCGACCGAGGGGGAGCGGGCGGCGAAGGAGGTGATCACCGCCCTCACGTAGGGGCCGGTTTCAGGACGGCGCGATGTTGTGGTTGAAGCGGAAGACGTTGTCCGGGTCGTACCTCCGCTTCAGCTCGCCCAGCCGCCGCATGTTGTCGGGTCCGAGGCCGGCCACCACCCGGTCGCCGCCCTCGTCGTCCCCCGTGAAGTTGAGGTAGACCGCGCCGGTGCTCCACGGCCGGACGTCGGCGCGGACGTCCTTGACCCACTGGCGGACGCGCTCGTCGTCGGCGGGGTCCTCCCAGGCGCCGAACGGGTGCACCGCCCAGGGCGCGTCGCGGAACGGCACCGGGTAGTCGGCCGGGCCCTCCGCGATCGCCCCGCCCTGGGGCCACACCACGTGCTGGGTGCCGGTCGGCACCGGCATGGAGTCCGCGCGGGCGCAGAACACGTCCACGAACGCGTCGGGCACCCCGGTCAGGTACTCCGCCGACCAGTAGTTCCGCATCCCCGGCGGGTCGTCGAGCATGCACTGGAGGTCCGCGTAGGGGATGTCCGTCACCAGCTCCGCCTCGTGCGGGATCGCCAGCAGCGGCGCGGCCAGCCGGCGCAGCTCCTCCACGGGACCCGCGTACGTGATCAGCGCGCCGGCCAGCAGCAGGCCGACCAGGTGCGGCGGGACGAACTCCTCGGGCGGGCCGGTCATGTAGATGGCGCCGCCACCGGCCTCGCGCGGGCCGTCCTGCATGACGTCCCGGTACGTACGGACCATCTCGGGCCCGTGCTCCGGCAGGTACAGCAGGAACGCGACGGACATGGCCGGCAGTTCGTGCAGCCGCAGGGTCAGGGAGGTCGCGATGCCGAAGTTCCCGCCGCCGCCGTGCAGCCCCCAGAACAGCTCGGGGTGGTCCTCCGCGGTCGCCGTCACCATCTCCCCGTCGGCGGTGACCAGGTCCACCGCGAGCAGGTTGTCCACCGCCAGCCCGAACTTGCGGTCCAGCCACCCGGTGCCGCCGCCCAGGACGAAGCCGCCGACCCCGGTGGTGGACACGCGGCCGCCGGTGGTCGCCAGCCCGTACCGCTCGCAGGCCCGGTCGAGATGGCTCATCGTGGCCCCGCCCTCGACGCGGACGGCCGAGGCCCCGGGGTGCACCGTCACCGCCTGCATCCGGCGCAGGTCGACGACGAGGCCGCCGTCGTTCAGGGACATCCCGGCCACGCTGTGGCCGCCGCCGCGCACCGCCACCGGCAGATCGAGCCGCCGCGCGAAGCGCACGGCGGTCACCACGTCCACCGGACTCTCGCACTGCGCGATGACGGCCGGCCGGCGGTCGATCATTCCGTTGTAGACGGTGCGGGCCTCGTCGTACCCCGGATCATCCGGGACGAGGACGGGGCCGGACAGGTCCTCGCGGAGCTCGGCCAGGGCCGTGCCCGCCTTCGAGAGGGGAGCCATGGCTACCCCCTTCCGGGAGATGCTGCGGAAGGGCCTACGACTCCTCCAGGTTAGTCAGCCCCCGTACGCCCCGCTCGCTGTCAGCCGCAGGGCCGTGTCGATCAGGGGGACGTGGCTGAAGGCCTGGGGGAAGTTGCCCACCTGGCGCTGGAGCCGGGGATCCCATTCCTCCGCCAGCAGGCCCAGGTCGTTGCGGAGCGCGAGCAGCTTCTCGAAGAGGCGGCGGGCCTCGTCGACCCGGCCGATCATCGCCAGGTCGTCCGCCATCCAGAACGAGCACGCCAGGAAGGCCCCCTCGTCGCCCTCCAGGCCGTCCACGCCCGCCTCCTCGCCGGAGGTCGGGTAGCGCAGGATGAAGCCGTCGGGGGTCGACAGCTCGCGCTGGATCGCCTCGATCGTGCCGATCACCCGCTTGTCGTCCGGCGGCAGGAAGCCCATCTGCGGGATCAGCAGGAGGGAGGCGTCCAGCTCCTTGGACCCGTAGGACTGCGTGAAGGTGTTCCGTTCCTTGTCGTAGCCCTTCTCGCAGACGTCCTGGTGGATCTCGTCGCGCAGCTCCCGCCACCGCTCCAGCGGCCCGTCCGCGTCCCCGCTCTCGATCAGCTTGATCGTGCGGTCCACGGCCACCCACGCCATCACCTTCGAGTGGACGAAGTGCCGGCGCGGGCCGCGCACCTCCCAGATCCCCTCGTCGGGCTGGTCCCAGTGGGTCTCCAGGTAGCGGATCAGCTTCAGCTGGAGCAGCGAGGCGTAGTCGTTGCGCGCCAGGCCGGTCATGTGGCCCAGGTGCAGGGCCTCGGTGACCTCGCCGTACACGTCGAGCTGCAGCTGTCCGGCTGCGCCGTTGCCGACCCGGACCGGGCGCGAGTTCTCGTACCCGGGCAGCCAGTCCAGCTCGGTCTCGCCGAGCTCCCGCTCGCCAGCGATCCCGTACATGATCTGCAGGTTCTCCGGGTCGCCGGCCACCGCCCGCAGCAGCCACTCGCGCCAGGCGCGGGCCTCCTCGCGGTACCCGGTGCGCAGCAGCGAGGACAGGGTGATGGCGGCGTCGCGGAGCCAGGTGTAGCGGTAGTCCCAGTTGCGGACCCCGCCGATCTCCTCCGGGAGGGAGGTGGTGGGCGCGGCGACGATCCCGCCCGTGGGGGCGTACGTGAGCGCCTTGAGGGTGATCAGCGAGCGGATCACCGCCTCCCGGTAGGGCCCGTGGTACGTGCACTGCTCGACCCAGTCGCGCCAGAACTCGGTGGTGGCCTCCAGGGCCTCCTCCGCCTCGGGCGGCTGCGGCGGCTCCTTGTGCGAGGGCTGCCAGCTGATGCAGAAGGCCTTCCGGTCGCCCGGCCCGACGGTGAAGTCGGAGTACGTGGTCAGGTCCTTGCCGTACGTCTGCACCTCGGTGTCCAGCCAGACCGAGTCGGGGCCCGCGACGGCGACGGTGCGGTCGTCGACCCGGTGCACCCAGGGCACGACCCGGCCGTAGCTGAAGCGCATGCGCAGGGCCGAGCGCATGGGAACGCGCCCGCTGATGCCCTCCACGATGCGGATGAGCTGCGGTGCGTGGTCCTCGCGGGGCGGCATGAAGTCGATCACGCGGACCGTGCCGCGCGGGGTGTCCCACTCGGACTCCAGGACCAGTGAGTCACCGCGGTAGCGGCGCCGGGTGGCACGCGGGGCCTCGGCGCCGGCCGGGAATGCCGGGCCGATCCGCCAGAACCCGTGTTCCTCGGTGCCGAGAATGCTCGCGAAGACGGCATGGGAATCGAAGCGTGGCAGGCACAGCCAGTCCACCGCCCCGTCCCGGCAGACCAATGCCGCGGTCTGCATGTCGCCGATCAGTGCGTAATCCTCGATGCGCCCGGACACGTTGCATCTCCAGTCGAACAGCCACGTCCGCCCCGAAGGGCGCTTGCATTGCGCGATGCCGCGGATTCTCCGGTGGTGTGGATGACCGCGTCCAGCCCATGATTCCGGAACCGGACGGGTTACGCCGTTCGCGGGGCCGCTCGGCAGGGATGTGATCGAGATCCGAGCAGGACAAGACGGCACCCTAGTGATCCCCGTCAGCTTGGGGACAATGAGGTTCGGCCGAACGGGTGAGCGGCGGCGATACCGCCGGGACGGACCGCGCGCAGGCCCCCGAGGACGCCCCCGCCGCGTGGCCGGAGGCGGACCGGCCCGGGCGCTGATAGGCTGGTATCCCGTGGACCGGTGGTCTGCCTGTGCGAATCAGGAGCCCCGAAACCGCAGCTTCGGCGCCCCCTGAGACCCTCCGGTTCGATGGTGGCCGGCGCCGGACGCACCTCACCTCGCGACCACGGGAGCCCCCTCTTGGCGATGCCGCCCAAATCCATGACGACCAAGCACATCTTCGTCACCGGGGGTGTCGCTTCCTCCCTCGGCAAGGGCCTGACGGCCTCCAGCCTGGGTGCGCTGCTGAAGGCGCGCGGTCTTCGGGTCACGATGCAGAAGCTCGACCCGTACCTCAACGTCGACCCCGGCACGATGAACCCGTTCCAGCACGGCGAGGTGTTCGTCACCAACGACGGCGCCGAGACCGACCTGGACATCGGCCACTACGAGCGTTTCCTCGACGTCGACCTCGACGGCTCGGCCAACGTCACCACCGGCCAGGTCTACTCGCAGGTCATCGCCAAGGAGCGGCGCGGCGAGTACCTCGGTGACACCGTGCAGGTCATCCCGCACATCACCAACGAGATCAAGCACCGCATCCGGCGCATGGCCACCGCGGACGTCGACGTGGTCATCACCGAGGTCGGCGGCACCGTCGGCGACATCGAGTCCCTGCCGTTCCTGGAGACCGTCCGCCAGGTCCGCCACGAGGTCGGCCGCGACAACGTCTTCGTCGTGCACATCTCGCTGCTGCCCTACATCGGCCCCTCCGGCGAGCTGAAGACCAAGCCGACCCAGCACTCGGTCGCGGCCCTGCGCAACATCGGCATCCAGCCCGACGCCATCGTGCTGCGCGCCGACCGCGAGGTCCCCACCTCCATCAAGCGCAAGATCTCGCTGATGTGCGACGTCGACGAGGCGGCCGTGGTCGCCGCGATCGACGCCAAGTCCATCTACGACATTCCCAAGGTGCTGCACACCGAGGGCCTGGACGCCTACGTCGTGCGCAAGCTCGACCTGCCGTTCCGCGACGTCAACTGGACGGTGTGGGAGGACCTGCTCGACCGGGTCCACAACCCCGACCACGAGGTCAAGGTCGCGCTCGTCGGCAAGTACATCGACCTGCCCGACGCCTACCTGTCGGTGACCGAGGCGCTGCGCGCCGGCGGCTTCGCCAACCGGGCCCGCGTGCAGATCAAGTGGGTCACCTCGGACGACTGCAAGACCCCGGCGGGCGCCGCGGCGCAGCTGGCCGACGTGGACGCGATCTGCGTGCCCGGCGGATTCGGCGACCGCGGTGTCAACGGCAAGGTCGGCGCGATCACCTACGCCCGCGAGAACAAGATCCCGCTGCTCGGCCTCTGCCTGGGCCTGCAGTGCGTGGTCATCGAGGCCGCGCGCAACCTGGCGGGCATCGAGGACGCGAACTCCACCGAGTTCGACGCCTCCACCCCGAACCCGGTGATCTCCACGATGGAGGAGCAGCTGGCCTTCGTCGAGGGCGCGGGAGACCTGGGCGGCACCATGCGCCTGGGCATGTACCCGGCGAAGCTCGCCGAGGGCTCCATCGTGCGCGAGGTCTACGGCGACCAGGCGTACGTGGACGAGCGCCACCGCCACCGCTACGAGGTCAACAACTCCTACCGCGGTGAACTCGAGAAGAAGGCCGGCCTGGTCTTCTCCGGCACCTCCCCGGACAACAAGCTCGTCGAGTACGTCGAGTACCCGCGCGAGGTCCACCCCTACCTGGTGGCCACCCAGGCCCACCCGGAGCTGCGCTCGCGCCCGACGCGCCCGCACCCGCTGTTCGCGGGTCTGGTCAAGGCGGCCGTGGAGCGGCAGCAGGCCGCGAAGTAGTCGTACGGCACATACCGTAGACAGCCGGGGTACGGAGATCCGTACCCCGGCTGTCGCGCGTCGTGGAGGGCTTCGGGGTATGTCGGGCATGGAGATCAAGGACACGTCGGAATCCTGGGAGACGCTGTCGTCCCAGCGGCCGTTCCAGGGCGCGAAGACGGCGGTGGCTTCCGACGAGGTGCGGATGCCGGACGGGTCCGTGGCCCGCCGCGACTACCAGGTGCACCCCGGGTCGGTGTGCGTGCTGGCCCTGGACGACGCGGGGCGGGTGCTGGTGCTCAGCCAGTACCGGCACCCCGTGCGGCGCCGGCTGTGGGAGCTCCCGGCGGGGCTCCTGGACGTGGTGGGGGAGAACCCGCTGCACGGGGCGCAGCGGGAGCTGTATGAGGAGGCGCACGTCAAGGCGGAGGAGTGGCGGGTGCTGGCCGACTTCTACGCGTCCCCCGGCGGCTCCGACGAGGCCACCCGCATCTTCCTCGCGCGAGGGGTGTCGGCGGCGGACGGGGAGCGCTACGCGGAGTCCGGGTCGGAGGAGGCGGACATGGAGCTGGCCTGGGTGCCGCTGCCCGAGCTGGTACGGGGCGTCCTGGCGGGCGAGCTGGGCAACCCCGGGCTCGTCACGGGAGCCCTGGCCCTGACGGCGGCCCTCGCCACCGACCCCTCCCTCACCTCCCTCCGCCCGGCGGACACCCCCTGGCAGGCCCGCCCGTACGAGGCGTAGCCCCGCCCTTCACCTTCTCGACGCGGAGCGAGCTCCGCGTCAAGAAGGTGGGCGGTGCGTCAGAAAAGCTGCACATCCGCTGATCCGATCGGGCGATTTGTCCGCCGCGCTCCACCCGGTCCGTCGCTCTGCGTGAACTACGCTCGCAATCCGAAGGCAGCGAGAGGAGCGGATCCGTGACGGTTTTCGTCGGGCGGCGGCGTGAGCTCAAGGAGCTCCGCGAGGACATCGCGCGGACCGGGCTCGACACCCTCTCGGGCCGCAAGGCGAAGGCCCCCCGCGCCCGGGTGCTGCTCGTCGCCGGGCGCCCCGGCTCCGGCCGGACCGCCCTCGCGGAGGCGCTGGTGCGCGAGATCGCCGAGGACTATCCCGACGGGGTGCTGAGGGTGCGGCTCACCGCTCCCACGGGGGAGGGCGTCGCTACCGAGCGTGCCGTCCGGACCCTTCTGGAGGGGCTCGGGCAGCCCACCCCGCCCGGCGCGGCCGAGGACGACCTCAGCTCCGCCCTGCGCACGGCCCTGGCCGGCCGCCGCGCTGTGCTTCTGGTCGACGACGCCTCCGATCCGCATCAGGTCGACGCCCTGCTGCCGGACACCCCCGATTGCCTGGTCGTCGTCACCGCCGAGGGTCCGCTGACCGGGATTCCGGATGTCCGGCCCTGCACCCTCGGCGGCCTCGACACCCCCTCGGCCGTCCGCATGCTCGTGCAGCGGATCGGTGACATCCGCGTCGCCAACGATCCGCGCGCGGCCGAAGCCCTCGCCGAGGAGTGCGGAGGGCAGCCCGCCGCGCTCGCCCTGGCGGGCGGCTGGCTCGCCGCACGCCCCAAGGCCTCCGTGGCGGACGTGGGCAAGCAGTTGCACGACATGCCCGCCGGCGTGGGCGGGCCGCTGGCGAAGGCCTTCAGGCTGGTCTACGAATCCCTCCCGCAGCCCGCCCAGCGGACCCTGCGGCTGCTTCCGCTCGCCCCCGCGGGCCTCGCCGACTCCCACGTGGTCTCCGCGCTCGCCGGCTGCTCCGTGGCCGCCGCCCAGTCCACCCTGGAGGACTTCGCCGCGCTGGGCCTGCTGCGGCCCGCGTCCGACGGGCTGTACCTGCTGCCCGGCTGCCTCGCGCCGCTGCTCCAGGCCCTGCTGGAGGCCAAGGAGCGGCCCGCCGAGGTCCAGCTCGCCCGGGCCCGGATGCTGGAGCGCACCGTACGGCTGCTGCTCTCCTGCCGGGCGATGGCCGAGCCGGACGAGGAGGGACAGGACGGGCCCGGCGGGGTCGTCGGGGCGCCCGAGAAGCTCGACGGGGTGCCGCGCGCGCTGCGCTTCGCCGACCGGCGGGCGGCGGAGACCTGGCTGGACACCCGGCTGCCCGCGCTGCTGGCCGCGGCCTCGCTGGCCGTGGCCGACGGGGAGCTGGACACCCTGGCGCGCAGGTTCGTAGCGGCCCTCGCGGGGGCCCTGTCCGAGCACCGGGGCACGGCCGGGGCCGCGCCCGAGCTGTACGGGCTGCACCAGCTGGTGCTGGACGTGGCCGAGCGGCGCGATCTGTACCGGGAGCAGGCCGCGGCACTGCTGAACCTGGCCGATCTGGATGCGGAGACGGGCCGGACGCGGGAGGCGCTGGAGCGGTACCGGGCCGCGCTGGACGCGGGAAGGGCGGCGAAGGATCCGTACGCGTCGGGCCGCGCGATGGAATCCGTAGGCGGTGCGCACCAGGAGCTGGGCGACTGGCACCGGGCCTCCGACTGGTTCGGCCGGGCCCTGTCCCACGCGCTGGCGCGCGGGGAGCGCGCGGACGAGGCGCGGCTGTACGGGCGGCTGGGCAACGTGCACACCTACGCGGGCCGGTACGGGGACGCGCTGCGGAGCTGGCGGGCGGCCTCGGCCGGGTACCGGAAGCTGGCCGATGTCCCGGGCCAGGCAAAGGCGTTGAGCGAGATGGCGCGGATCCAGGAGTACGCGGGGCGGCCCGAGGAATCGCTGCACACCTGCCGGGAGGCGGTGGAGCTGGCGCGGAAGGCGGGGGACCTGCGGCTTCAGGCCGCGCTCCAGGTCCGGCTGGCGGACACGCTGGACCGGCTAGGGGATCCCGCGGCGGCGAGGCTGCACCGGTCCGCGGCCGACAGATTGCTGGGAGATGACCCCGCAGCCTGCGAAATCCGCAGTGGTTCCGACTGAGATTATTGGTTTGCAAGGCTAGACAGCCGCTCATCCTTCATTAGACTGGCTTCACCAGGTCATCCTCTGGTGCATCCCGTTGCGCGTTCTTGTGGACGGGTTTGTATTGAAGTAGCCCGAAACATCCCCTGAGCCAAGGACCGTGAGCCACGATGAAGGTCGGCATCCCCCGCGAGGTCAAGAACAACGAGTTCCGGGTCGCCATCACGCCCGCCGGCGTGCATGAGCTGGTCCGCAACGGCCACCAGGTCTTCATCGAGCAGAACGCCGGTGTGGGCTCCTCGATCACGGACGCGGAGTACGTCTCCGCCGGCGCCGAGATCCTCGGCACCGCCGACGAGGTCTGGGCGACCGCGGACCTGCTGCTGAAGGTCAAGGAGCCCATCGCGGAGGAGTACCACCGCCTCCGCAAGGACCAGACCCTCTTCACCTACCTGCACCTCGCGGCCTCCCGCGAGTGCACGGACGCCCTGCTGGAGTCCGGCACCACCGCCATCGCCTACGAGACGGTCGAGACGGCGAACCGCGCCCTCCCGCTGCTCGCCCCGATGTCCGAGGTCGCGGGCCGCCTGGCCCCGCAGGTCGGCGCCTACCACCTGATGCGCTCGGTCGGCGGCCGCGGCGTGCTCCCCGGCGGCGTCCCCGGCACCCACGCCGGCGAGTGCGTGGTCATCGGCGGCGGCGTCTCCGGCTGGAACGCCGTGCAGATCGCCGTCGGCATGGGCTTCCACGTGACCCTGCTGGACCGCGACATCAACAAGCTCCGCGAGGCCGACAAGATCTTCGGTACGAAGATCAAGACGATCGTCTCCAACGCCTTCGAGCTGGAGAAGGCCGTCGTCGAGGCCGACCTCGTCATCGGCGCGGTGCTGATCCCGGGTGCGAAGGCCCCGAAGCTGGTCACCAACAAGCTCGTCGCCAAGATGAAGCCCGGAAGTGTCCTTGTCGACATTGCGATCGACCAGGGCGGCTGCTTCGAGGACTCCCGCGCGACCACCCACGCCGAGCCGACCTTCCAGGTCCACAACTCGGTCTTCTACTGCGTCGCCAACATGCCGGGCGCGGTGCCGAACACCTCCACCTACGCGCTGACCAACGCCACGCTGCCCTACATCGTGCAGCTCGCGAACCTCGGCTGGGTCGAGGCGCTGCGTCGTGACCCGGCGCTCGCGCTGGGCCTCAACACCCATGACGGCCAGGTGGTTTACCGTGAGGTCGCCGAGGCCCACGGTCTCGAGACCCTCGAGCTGAGCACGCTGCTCGGCTGAGTCGTCAACGACTGACGTCAATCTCACGTATCCGGCCGGACCTTGCTCGCGAGGTCCGGCCGGAGGCGTTCCCGGGGGTGCCCGAGGGGCCGCTCAACTCGCCTCGAACGTAACCCTTTAACCCTTTCGCACACCCGCGAAACTTCCCGGCGACAGCTCGTACGCCCTTGACAGAGTGGTGTTCGGTTGCCGACACATCGCGGCGGGTCCGGCGGATTGTGTTGCCGCTGAGTGGTGACACGCCATAGAGTCGCCAACCGTCGGCATGGTGCCACGCTGACCTATCGATAAGTGTCCTGGTCACGTCCGAGGAGGTAAGACGACTTGTGAATGAGTCGACATTTGCTCCTGGAGGTGGTCGAGCAGGAGGGCCTGCGCGGGGCCAGGGTCCTGCCGGTATCGAAGCCGTGGGATCCGTAGCGGTCCGCACCTTCGCAAACCACCAGCACATGACGACGCCCCAAAAGAGCATGGACGGCCTAGACGTGAACTCCAGGGCCGGCGACCCGAGCGGCGACAAGCCCGTGGGTTTCGCCGACTACGAACAGGTGCCCGAGGGGCACTTCTACGACCCCGACGCGGAGTACGAGCCCGACCCCGAATACGCGGCCACTCTCGCCCCCGACGCTGCCCGCCAGCGCCGTGAGCGGATCGGCCCGACCGGAAGGCCGCTGCCGTACTTCCCGATCCCGGGTCCGCTGACCGACCACGGTCCGGCGACGATCATCGCGATGTGCAACCAGAAGGGCGGCGTGGGCAAGACCACGTCGACCATCAACCTGGGTGCGGCGCTGGCGGAGTACGGGCGCCGGGTGCTGCTCGTCGACTTCGACCCGCAGGGCGCGCTGTCGGTCGGCCTCGGGGTCAACCCGATGGAACTCGACCTGACGGTCTACAACCTGCTCATGGAGCGGGGGATGTCGGCCGACGAGGTGCTGCTGAAGACGGCGGTCCCCAACATGGACCTGCTGCCGAGCAACATCGACCTGTCCGCCGCAGAAGTGCAGTTGGTCAGCGAGGTCGCGCGCGAGTCGACGCTGCAGCGGGCCCTGAAGCCCCTGCTGCCCGACTACGACTACATCGTGATCGACTGTCAGCCCTCGCTCGGTCTGCTGACCGTGAACGCCCTGACGGCGGCTCACAAGGTCATCGTGCCGCTGGAGTGCGAGTTCTTCGCGCTGCGCGGTGTGGCGCTGCTGACCGAGACCATCGAGAAGGTGCAGGAGCGGCTCAACCCGGAGCTGGAGCTCGACGGCATCCTCGCCACGATGTACGACTCCCGTACGGTGCACAGCCGTGAGGTGCTGGCGCGCGTGGTCGAGGCCTTCGACGACCACGTCTACCACACGGTCATCGGCCGCACGGTGCGGTTCCCGGAGACCACGGTCGCCGGCGAGCCGATCACCACGTACGCCTCCAACTCCGTCGGCGCCGCCGCCTACCGCCAGCTGGCCAGGGAGGTGCTCGCCCGGTGTCCCGCCGAGTGAGTCTGCCCGGAGCCGACGAACTGTTCCGTACGACCGGGGGGATGGCGCTGACCTCCTCCTCGCCGAATCCGGCACGGGGCGTGGAGCACGCGGCGGCGGCCGCGGAGGGCACGGCGGGAGAGGGCCGCAGCCGGGAGGCTGAGGCCGGTACGGAGCCGGGCGTCGGCCCGCAGCGGCGTCCGCAGGAAGGTTCCGGTGGCGCGGTTCCGGCCCCCGGCCGGGGCAAGGGGCAGGGCCGGGGCGCGAACCGGCGGCCCAGCGGGCGCGAACGGCACGACGAGAAGATCACGGTCTACGTCTCCGCGGAGGAGCTCATGGACCTGGAGCACGCGCGGCTGGTGCTGCGCGGGGAGCACGGTCTCGCGGTCGACCGCGGGCGGATCGTGCGCGAGGCCGTCGCGGTGGTCCTGGCGGACCTGGAGTCCCGCGGCGACGCGAGCATCCTGGTGCGGCGGCTGCGGGGGCGCTAGCCGCTTCGGGGGCTGGGCGGGCTCGGCCCGTCGGCTTCCGGCGGCCTTGCCGGGCGCGGGGCCGTGGCCGGGCGGGCGGGCGGCCCTGCGGGGCCGAGTCCCCTACCCGCCCTTCCACCGTTCCCCGGGCTGCGCCCGGACCCCTTCCGGGGCTCCGCCCCGGACCCCGGTCCTCAAGCGCCGGACGGCTTGATTTGCCGGCGCACGTGGGAGTCTTGGGGGCCGGGCCCCGGCTCGATTCGATGCTTCCTCCGTACCACCCTGGACCGCGATGCCCTCTCCCGCCGAATCCGGCTCCCCGCCCCGACGCTCGTTGGGCCGCGGCCCGGGTGCTCCCGTAGAGGCTCCAGCGGCTCCGGCCGGGGTCGGGACGGCCTCGGAGGCCCCCGGCGGCCCCGAGGGGCCTGGGGAGCCCGTAGCGGCCCCTGTGGCCCTGCCCGGGGCCGAAGCCGTGGCGGACCCCGTCGGGGACGGGCGGTTCACGGTCCGGCTCGAGAACTTCGAGGGGCCCTTCGACCTGCTGCTGCAGCTGATCTCCCGGCACAAGATGGACGTCACCGAGGTCGCACTGTCGGAGGTCACCAACGAGTTCATGGCGCACATCCGCGCCATGGGGCCCGACTGGGACCTCGACCAGACGACCGAGTTCCTCGTCGTCGCCGCCACCCTGCTCGACCTGAAGGCGGCCCGGCTGCTGCCCGTCGCCGAGGTCGAGGACGAGGCGGACCTCGCACTGCTGGAGGCCCGGGACCTGCTGTTCGCGCGGCTGCTCCAGTACCGGGCGTACAAGAGGATCGCCGAGATCTTCGAGGACCGGGCCGAGACCGAGGGCAAGCGCTACCCGCGCACCGTCGGGCTGGAGCCGCACCTCGCCGAGCTGCTCCCCGAGGTGGTCATCGGCATCGGCGGCGAGGGCCTGGCGAAGCTCGCGGTCAAGGCCATGCAGCCGCGGGCGAAGCCGCAGGTGTACGTGGACCACATCCACGCACCGCTCGTGAGCGTCCGGGAGCAGGCGGCGCTGGTCGTGGCCCTGCTCAAGGCCCGGGGCGAGGCCACCTTCCAGGAGCTCACCGAGGACGCCGCCGACACCCTGACCGTCGTGGCGCGCTTCCTGGCCCTCCTGGAGCTCTACCGGGAGAAGGCGGTGGTCCTGGACCAGGAGGAGGCCCTGCGGACGCTCACGGTGCGCTGGAGCGGCGGGGACGGGGACGGCATGCCGACGGTGACGGACGAGTTCGACCAGATCGTGGAGGTCAAGGAATGAACGACGTGACGACCCCCGTGGCCGGTCTGGCCCTGAAGCCGGCCCTGGAGGCCGTCCTCATGGTCGTGGACGAGCCGGCCACCGAGGCGCACCTGGCCAAGGTCCTGGAGCGGACCCCGCGCGAGGTCGCGCAGGCGCTCCGCGAGCTCGCGGAGGAGTACGAGGTCCAGGGCCGGGGATTCGAGCTGCGGCTCGTCGCCGGGGGCTGGCGGTTCTACAGCCGGGCGGACTGCGCCCCGGCGGTGGAGGCCTTCGTCCTGGACGGCCAGCAGGCCCGGCTCACCCAGGCGGCGCTGGAGACGATGGCCGTCGTCGCGTACCGCCAGCCGGTCAGCCGCTCGCGGGTCTCGGCGGTCCGCGGAGTCAACTGCGACGGGGTCATGCGCACCCTCCTCCAGCGGGGTCTGGTGGAGGAGGCGGGGACGGAACCCGAAACAGGTGCGATCCTGTACAGGACGACGAACTACTTTCTGGAGCGGATGGGCCTGCGCGGCCTGGACGAGCTCCCGGAGCTCGCGCCCTTCCTCCCCGAGGCGGACGCGATCGAAGCCGAGACGCAAGAGGGTGTTCCGTCGTTCGATCCGGACTCTCCGGATACCGATGAAGACGACAAGACGACGGAACTTTGATGCGAAGCAGCGGCAACGGCAACGGTGGCGGCAACAGGAACAGCGGCGGCGGCGGTGGTGGCGGGCGCGGTGGCGCCCCCCGCGGCGGCTCCGGCGGCGGTGGTTACCGCGGTGGCGGCTCCGGCGGTGGCAGCGGCTCGGGCGGCGGCTCCCGCGGCGGTTCGTCGGGCGGCAGCTCCTCGGGCGGCTACCGCTCCGGCGGCAGCTCCAGCGGCGGCGGCTACCAGGGCGGCGGCTCCCGCGGCGGCTCGTCCGGCGGCAGCTCCTCCGGCGGCTACCGCTCCGGCGGCGGCTACCAGGGCGGCGGCTCCGGCGGCGGCTACCAGGGCGGCGGCTCCGACCGCGACCGCGAGCCGGAGCCCCGCATCCGCAACCCCCGCCCCGAGCAGCGTCGCTACGACGTGGGCCCCGAGGGCGAGCGCAACGGCCGTGGCGGTGCCAAGGCGGGCGGCGGCGGTGCCCGCGGCGCGGCCGACGGCAACCGCGGTGGCGGTGCGCGCGGCGCGGCGGCCCGCGGTGGCGCCAAGGGCGGCCCGAAGGTCTCCCGTACCCCCGGCATCGGCGGCGCGGGCGGCCCCCGCATCGGCCCCGGCTCCCGCAGCGGCCGCGCCAAGCCGCGCGAGCTGGAGGCGCGGATCGAGGAGCGCGTGCGCGACCGGTACGCCGACAAGCCCGTGATCAAGACCCCGAAGACCTTCCCGGGCGCCGAGGAGGAGGGCGAGCGTCTGCAGAAGGTGCTCGCGCGGGCCGGCATGGGCTCGCGCCGTGCGTGCGAGGAGCTCATCGAGCAGGCGCGCGTCGAGGTCAACGGCGAGATCGTGCTGGAGCAGGGCAAGCGCGTGAAGCCCTCGGACGAGATCAAGGTGGACGGCCTGACCGTCGCCACCCAGTCGTACCTGTTCTTCGCGCTGAACAAGCCGGCCGGCGTCGTCTCCACCATGGAGGACCCGGACGGCCGCCAGTGCCTCGGCGACTACGTCACCAACCGCGAGACGCGCCTCTTCCACGTCGGCCGGCTCGACACCGAGACCGAGGGCATCATCCTGCTCACCAACCACGGTGAACTGGCCCACCGCCTCACGCACCCGAAGTACGGCGTGAAGAAGACCTACGTCGCCGCGATCACCGGCCCGCTGCCGCGCGACATCGGCAAGCGCCTCAAGGACGGCATCGAGCTGGAGGACGGGTACGCCCGCGCCGACCACTTCCGCGTCGTCGACCAGCTCGGCAAGAACTACCTGGTCGAGGTGACCCTCCACGAGGGCCGCAAGCACATCGTCCGCCGCATGCTGGCCGAGGCCGGCTTCCCGGTCGAGAAGCTCGTGCGGACCTCCTTCGGCCCGATCGAGCTCGGCGACCAGAAGTCCGGCTGGCTGCGCCGCCTGACCAACACCGAGGTCGGCATGCTCATGCGCGAGGTCGGTCTGTAGCAGGCCGGCCCCACCGGGGCCTCCAGAACCCGCGGTGCCTTCGGGCGCCGCGGGTTTTTTGGTTGTGCGGGGCTCCGAGTCCTGTTTATAGTCAACATGACTATAAAGAGATCGGGGTGGGGCACCATGGGGTGGCAGACGAGCTGGACCGAGATCCTCGGCTTCGTCACGGGGGCCGTGTGCGTCTGGCTGGTCGCCCGGCAGCACATCGCCAACTGGCCGGTCGGCATCGCCAACAACCTCTTCTTCATCGTGCTGTTCGCCCAGGCCGGCCTCTACGCCGACGCCGGGCTGCAGATCGTCTTCATCGCCCTCGCCGGCTACGGCTGGTGGTCCTGGACCCACGGCGGCGCCCCGGGCACCCGCACGGCCCTGCCGGTGCGCCGCACCACGGCCGCCGAGTGGGGCGTACTGGCCGCGGCGGGGGCGGTGGCGGTGCTCGGCCTCACGCTCCTCCTGAGCCGGGCCACCGACTCCACCGTCCCGTTCTGGGACGCCCTGACGACCGGGCTCTCGCTCACGGCCACGTACGGGCAGTGCCGCAAGCTCGTCGAGTCCTGGTGGCTGTGGATCGCCGCCGACCTCGTCTACATCCCGCTGTACGCGTACAAGGGGCTCTACCTGACCTCGCTGCTCTACGTCGGCTTCCTCGCCCTGTGCGTGGCCGGACTGCTCGGCTGGCGCCGGGCGCTCCCGGCCCGCGGAGCCCGGGACGCGCTGGGGGTGACGGCGTGAAGCGCTACGGCCACGGGCTGGTCCTCGGCAAGTTCTATCCGCCGCACACCGGCCACCACCACCTGGTGCGCACCGCGCAGGACCAGTGCGAGCGGCTGACCGTACTGGTCTGCGCGGCCTCCGTGGAGTCCGTACCGCTCGCCGACCGGGTCGCCTGGATGCGCGAGGCGCACCCGGGGGCCGAGGTGGTCGGCGCGGTCGACGACATCCCGGTGGACCTCGAGGACCCGGCCGTCTGGGAGGCCCACATGGCGATCTTCAGGGGTGCGGTGCGCCGGTCGGTCGACGCCGTCTTCACCTCCGAGGCCTACGGGACCGAGCTCGCGCGGCGGTTCGGAGCCGAGGAGGTCTGCGTGGACCCCGGCCGCAGCCTCTTCCCGGTGTCCGGCACGGCCGTACGGGCCGACCCCGCCGGGAACTGGGAGTTCCTGGGGCCCGCCGTACGGGCCGCGCTGACCCGGCGGATCGTCGTACTCGGCGCCGAGTCCACCGGTACGACCACGCTGTCGCGGGACCTCGCGGCGCACTGGCGGGCGCGGGGCGGGGTGTGGGCGAAGACGGGCTGGGTGGCGGAGTACGGCCGCCGGTACAGCGAGGAGCGGCTCGCGGCGGCCCGTGCGGCGGACCCGGCGGCGACCTGGGCCGACGTGAGCTTCAGCCCGGCGGAGTTCCCGGTGATCGCGCGGCGGCAGGACGCCGACGAGGAGCGGGCGGCCCGGCTGGGATCACCCGTGCTCTTCTGCGACACCGACTCCTTCGCCACCGGGATCTGGCACGAGCGGTACACGGGAGCGCGCAGCGCGGAGGTCGAGCGGATCGCCGCCGGGACGCGGCGGGACCTGTACCTGCTCACCGACCACGCGGACGTGCCCTTCGAGGACGACGGGCTGCGCGACGGGGAGGAGCTGAGGCCGTGGATGACCGGGCGGTTCCTGGAGGAGCTGGAACGGACCGGGCGGCGCTTCCTGGTGCTCCGCGGGGACCGGGAGACGCGGCTGCGGGCGGCGGCGGCGGCCGTCGACGGGCTCCTGGCGGAGGGCTGGCACTTCGCGGACCCGCTTCCGGAGCGGGTGTCGGAGCGGGTGTTGGGGCAGACGGGGGAGCGGAGCCGATGAGTGACACCGGAACCGGACAGGGGCACGGCCCCGGGTACGACCCGTACGCCTTCGCGCCCTTCGCGGTGACCGTCGACCTCGCCGTCCTCACCGTGCGCGGCGGAACCCTGCACGTGCTGCTGATCCGGCGCGCGCAGGAACCGTACGCGGGCGCCTGGGCGCTCCCCGGCGGCTTCCTGCTGCCGCGGGAGTCCGCCGAGACGGCGGCCCGCCGCGAACTCGCCGAGGAGACCGGTCTGTCGGAGCAGGTGATCGACGGTCTGCACCTGGACCAGCTGCGCACCTACAGCGAACCGGACCGGGACCCGCGCATGCGGGTGGTCTCGGTGGCCTTCACCGCGCTCGTCCCCGACCTGCCGGAACCGGCGGCCGGCGGCGGCGGGGACGCGGACCGGGCCCGCTGGGTACCGGTGGGGGATGCCTGCGCGCCGGCCTTCGGACTGGCCTTCGACCACGCGGAGATCCTCGCGGACGCCCGTTCCCGCGTGGGCTCGAAGCTGGAGTACAGCTGTCTGGCCACCGCCTTCTGCCCGCCGGAGTTCACCCTCGGCGAGCTCCAGGCCGTCTACGAGACCGTCTGGGACACCGTCCTGGACCGCCCCAACTTCCGCCGCAAGGTCCTGGCCACGCCCGGCTTCGTCGAGGCCGTGCCCGGAGCCGCCCGGCTCACCGGCGGCCGCGGCAAACCGGCCGCGCTCTACCGGCCCGGACCGGCGACCACCCTGCACCCGCCCCTGCTGCAACCCTCGGAAGGACACACGCGATGACGAGCACGACGAACACGAAGCGGGCGGCCACCGGCGCCCTGATCGGACTGGCCCTGGGCGACGCCCTCGGCTTCCCGACGGAGTTCAACGACGTGCCGGGGATCCTGGCGAAGACCGGCCCGTGGCGGCAGATGGACCTGCCCCGGCCGGCCATCGTCACGGACGACACCCAGATGACCCTGGCCCTGGCCCGTGGCATGCGGACCGCCTCGGAGCGGGGTCGGGTGGGCCCGCTGCGGCTGGCCCGGCCCGTCCGGGAGGAGTTCGTCGACTGGTACCACTCCCCGGAGAACAACCGGGCCCCGGGCAACACCTGCCTGAAGGCCTGCAGCCTCCTGAACCTGCCCGAGCGGGACTGGCGCGACGCCAGCCAGCTCGGCTCCAAGGGCTGCGGGGCGAACATGCGGGTGGCCCCGGTCGGGCTGGTGCCCGGGTGGACGGAGGAGGAGCGGGCCGGCGCGGCCCAGCTCCAGTCGGCCCTCACCCACGGCCACCCGACGGCGCTGGCCGCCTCCGACCTCACGGCGCGGGCGGTGTTCCTGCTGGCGCGGGGCACGGAGGTGACCGGTCTGGTCGGGCAGCTGCGCTCGTACGCCCTCGAGAACCGCACCCGCTACCACGAGCGCTGGCTCGGCGACCTCTGGACGCGGACGGCCTCCGACACCTCGGCCGAGTCCTTCATGGCGCGCGGCTGGGACGAGTGCCTCGGGGTCCTGGACCGCCTCGCGGCCGCCCTGCGCACCCCGTCCCCGGAAACGGACCCCTGCCTGACGACCGGCGACGGCTGGATCGCCGAAGAGGCCCTGGCCACCGCCCTCCAGTGCTTCCTGCTCTTCCCGGAGGAACCGCTCCTGGCCCTGCGCCGCGCGGCCTGCACGGCAGGCGACTCCGACTCCATCGCCTGCCTGGCCGGCGCCTTCGCCGGCGCCCACCTGGGCGCGGACGCCTGGCCCCGCGATTGGGAGGGCCGCATCGAGTACCGCGCGGAACTCCTGTCCTTCGGCACCCTCTGGGACGCGTGAAGGGTGCTCGACGTGAGGGAACTCGACCTGACCGCCGTAGTCGCGGAACAGCCGGACCCGCTGCTCTTCGCGACGGTCTCCGGTGCCCACCTGTACGGGTTCCCCTCAAAGGACTCGGACGTGGACCTGCGCGGGGCGCACCTGCTGCCGGCGGCGGAGCTGCTCTCGCTCCGCGACCCGGAGGAGACCCGCAGCCGGATGTGGTTCCGGGACGGCACCGAGATGGACCTGGTCACGCACGACCTGCGCAAGTTCGTCCGGCTGATGCTCAACCGCAACGGCTACGTCCTGGAGCAACTGCTGTCCCCGCTGGTGGTGCACACGACGCCGACGCACCAGGAGCTGGTGTCGCTGGCCCCCGGGGTCCTGACCTCGCACCACGCGCACCACTACCGGGGCTTCGCGAACACCCAGTGGCGGCTCTTCGGGAAGTCCGCCGAACTGAAACCGCTGCTCTACACGTTCAGGGCGCTGCTCACCGGCATCCACCTGATGCGCTCGGCGCGGGTGGAGGCGCACCTGCCCACGCTGCTCGACGAGGTCCCGGAGGCGCCGGGGTACCTGGCCGGGCTCATCGAGGCCAAGGTGGAGGCCGAGCACGGCGCCGCCACCGGGGTGGACGCGGCTCGGGTGGAGCGGGACTTCGAGGCGCTGCACGGGGTGCTGGAGGCCGCGCAGGGTGCCTCGTCGCTGCCGGAGCACGCGGACGCCTTCGACGCGCTCGACGAGCTCGTCGTGCGGCGGCGGGGCGGTTAGGGCTGGGCTGTGGCCGATGTTCGGCGGGTGCGCAGGAGGAAGTCCTCGATGCGGGGGAGGTTCGGGGACTCGGGGAGGGGGGTCTTCTTGAGGGCGGTTTCGGATTCTTCCGTCAGGAGGGTCATCCAGGCGTCGACCTCCTCCCAGGTGAGCTCGCCGCGGCGGACCGCGAGGAGGCGGTCGCGGTAGGGGGTGGCGTCGATCACCAGGCGGCCCGTGCGGAGCAGGTCGCGGCAGGACAGGAGCAGGCGCAGCAGGTGCATGGCGTGCTTCCAGCGCGGGGCGCCGTGGTTGCGGAGGTCGCCGAGGAGTTTGCCGCGCTGGGAGACGGCGTACCGGCTGAAGGTGACGTGGGCCCGGCGGGAGAGGAACGCCCCGCGGAGCGAGAGGAGTTCCTCGCCGACCGGGGCGAGGTCCTCCACGAGCGGGGAGTGGAGGACCTCCAGGATGTTCGGGTTGGCGCGCAGCGCGAGTTCGCAGAAGCGCTCCAGCTCCCACGAGAACTCCTCGTCCCGGGGCCCCTCCACGTGCGTGGGCGGCTTCTCGAAGCGCCAGAACAGCGGCGTCGGGGCGAGGTAGACACCGCGCCGGTCGGTGTCGCTCGCCTCCGTCGCCAGGCCGAACGCCCTCGAACCCATCACGCAGGAGTAGACCGTGTGGTCCCTGACCAGCGTGAGTGCGAGCGGGTCGGGCGTCGGTTCGTTCGGGTCGGCCTCGTTCATCCCGCGAGGCTAGTGCGGGGGCCGCGGGCTACGCGAGCGAGATTTCGCCCGCCGGGGAGACGGTGATCTTCTTCTCCTCCAGCGGCTTGGTGGCCGGGCCCTTGGCCACCGCGCCGTCCGCCACCTTGAACTTGCTGCCGTGGCACGGGCAGTCGATGGTGCCGGCCTCCACCTTGTTCACCAGGCAGCCCTGGTGGGTGCAGACCGCCGTGAAACAGCGGAAGGTGCCCGCCGTCGGCTGGGTGACGACCAGCTTCTCGTCCTTGAGGACCGTGCCGCCGCCGACCGGTACCTCCGAGGATTTGAGCAGGGGCTTCTTCTCCTCGGCCGGCGCGGGGGCCTTCGAGGCCGGTGCCGGGGTCTGCGAGGCCTGTGCCGAGGGCGTGCTGCCGCCCTCGGCCTTGGGCTTCGTCTCTTCGGATCCGCCGCACGCGGTCAGCGCGCCGCCTGCAAGGACGCTCGCGCCGGCCGCCAGTACCGTGCGCCGGGCGGCGCGGGTGGGGTCGCTCATGACTTCTCCTCGGGTGATCGCCGGGATGACGAGAGGCATCCTGGCGTGCGACGGGCTCCAGGAACACCCCGCCACGCCTTGGCTCAGCCCTCCGGAGGCAGGGGAACGAGTTCCGCCGCCCCGCCGGGGGCCCGTACGACCTCCCACACGCGGACCACGGCCTCCCGGTTCAGCGGTCCGTGGACGTGCGGATAACGGAGCCCCGCTTCACCCTCCCGGCGGACCTCGGAGGTGAGGGCGTGCTCGTCGAGCTCCACGGCGAGCAGCGTGCCCGGTACGTCCGCGTAGTGCGCGGCGGCGATCGCGAGCACCGTCTCCGGATCCGCCGAACAGTGCACGAAACCCTCGGAGTCGAGGGAGGCGGGGGCGTACGGGCGCGCGGGATCGGCGCTCCAGTCGGCGAGCGGTACGAGGTGGAAGATCATGCCGATCGTTCTACCGCCCGCCCTGCCGCGGTCGATGCGCGGCCCTGCTCCAAGTGGCAGACACGCCCCGATTGGGTGACATTGTCCGTATCTCGAAGCCGGGTGCGCCGATGTCCGCGCGCCCGGTCCCTCTTCGAAAGGCAGCACCATGGCGGGCAATGACCTCGGCTCCCTTCTCGGCGGCCTCCTCGGCGGCGGTGGACAGGGCGGCAGCGGCGGCGGCAACATCCTCGGCTCCCTCCTCGGCGCCCTCATGGGCGGCGGCGGCGCGGGCGGCGCCCAGGCCGCCGGAGGCGCGGGGAACAACCCGCTCGGCGGGCTGCTGGACATGCTGACCAAGTCGGGTCTGGTCGACCAGGCCCAGTCCTGGGTCGGCACCGGCGAGAACCAGCCGGTCAGCGGCGCGGAGATCGCCAAGGCCCTGCCGGACGACACCCTGGCCAAGGTCGCCGAGCAGGCGGGCGTCACCCCGGAGGCCGCCGCCGACCAGATCGCACAGGCGCTGCCGCAGGCCGTGGACAAGCTGACCCCCGAGGGCTCGGTCCCGAGCGGCTCGCTGGAGGACATCATCAAGGCACAGAACCTCTGAGCGGCCGGCTCCTCTGAGCGACTGGACCTCTCAGCGACCCCGGTCCTCGCGAGGACGGCTCCCGAGGGCCCGGCGTCCCGTCCCAGCGGACGGGACGCCGGGCCCTCGCGCCGTCCCCGCTGGCTACCCTGAGGCAGGCACCGACGCCCACACCCCCGTTGCACCTGGAGCGCACCCCGTGAGAACCGCCGTCGTCATCGGAACCGGACTGATCGGCACCTCCGCGGCGCTCGCCCTCGCCGCCCGCGGCATCGCCGTCCACCTGTCCGACCGCGACCAGGGGCAGGCCCGTACGGCCGCCGCGCTGGGCGCCGGCACGGAGGAGCCCTTCCAGGGCAAGGCCGACCTCGCGGTCATCGCCGTACCGCCCGCCCACGTGGCCGCCGCCCTCGCCGACGCCATAGGCCGGGACCTGGCCCGCGCCTATGTGGACGTGGCCAGCGTCAAGGGCGGCCCGCGCCGGGAGCTGGACGCGCTCGGAGTGGACACCAAGGCGTACATCGGCACCCACCCGATGGCGGGCAAGGAGCAGTCCGGACCCCTCGCGGCCTCCGCCGACCTCTTCGAGGGCCGTCCCTGGGTGCTCACGCCGACCCGGGAGACCGACCACGAGGTGCTGAACCTGGCCCTGGAGCTGGTGGCGCTGTGCCGGGCCGTCCCGGTGGTCATGGACGCCGACGCCCACGACCGGGCCGTCGCGCTGGTCTCGCACACCCCGCAGCTCGTCTCCAGCATGGTCGCGGCCCGGCTGGAGGAGGCCGACGAGACCGCGGTGCGGCTGTGCGGGCAGGGCATCCGCGACGTGACCCGGATCGCCGCCTCCGACCCCCGGATGTGGGTGGAGATCCTCTCCGCCAACCCGGGACCGGTCGCGGACGTGCTCTCCGGGATCGCCGCCGACCTGGAGGAGACCGTGGAAGCGCTACGGGGCCTGCAGTCGGCCGACGAGGACAAGCGCCGGAGCGGGGCCGCCGGCATCGAGGACGTCCTGCGCCGCGGCAACGCGGGGCGGGTCCGGGTCCCCGGCAAGCACGGGGCCGCGCCGACGGTCTACGAGACGGTGGCCGTGCTCATCTCCGACCAGCCGGGCGAGCTCGCGCGGATCTTCGCCGACGCCGGGCGGGCCGGGGTCAACATCGAGGACGTGCGGATCGAGCACGCGACGGGACAGCAGGCGGGCCTGGTCCAGCTGATGGTCGAACCCCGGGCCGTGGCCGGCCTCCAGGCCGAGCTGCGTGAACGCGGCTGGGCCCTGCGCCAGTCCTAGACGAGTCATTCCGAATGCTGACGATGTGTTCGGGAACGCAGACAGGGCGTCCAAGATCGTTGTGTGACGAA
>NZ_JANAVF010000029.1 GCF_024213195.1 Streptomyces sp. TBY4
ACGATCATGCTGGTCAGCCACGACGCCTTCCGGCGTGACATCCGGCGTCTGGAGAAGGCCGTGGCCGGCCGCTCCCTGGAGGATCCCACCGCACGCAAGCGGGTACTGACGGGCTGGGAGATCTTCAAGACC
The DNA here is from genome assembly GCF_024213195.1 of Streptomyces sp. TBY4. Taxonomy (GTDB): domain Bacteria; phylum Actinomycetota; class Actinomycetes; order Streptomycetales; family Streptomycetaceae; genus Streptomyces. The sequence goes on from NZ_JANAVF010000029.1 coordinate 133, forward strand.
CAGCTCCTCATCCACCACGAGGGCGAGGACCGTGACCTGTGGCCCCGCATGGCCAAGGGCTTCGCCAACCGCCCCGAAGCGCTCTCCGTCCTCGCGGAGCTCGAGGACGAACACGAGCAGATCGACCCGCTGCTCGCCCGGGTGGAAGCCGCCTTCGCCGACCCGGAGCCCCAGTCGGACCGGCTCGCGGAAGCCGTCACCCTTCTCGGCGACTGCCTCGAAACCCACCTCGTCCACGAGGAGAAGGACGGCCTCCCCTACATCCAGGAAGCCCTCACCGAAAAGGACTGGAAGGCCTTCACCGCGGACCAGCGCGACAGCCTCGGCATGTCGGGTGCTGCGGAGTTCTTCCCCTGGATCCTCGACGAGGCGACGCAGGAGAACGTACGGCGCATGGATTCCTTCCTGCCGGCGCCGCTGCGCCTGGCCCTGAAGACCGTGTGGACACCGGCGTACCAGGCCAGGGGCTCCTGGACCGGCTGACCGGCTGACCGGCTGACCGAAAACCATCTGCTCCTCTTAGCTCGGCTTTAGTCCACTGTGCGACGTTTACCCAAGTCCTCGGTGGTCAAGGTCGAACGCGCGGGGCGGGTGTGCGGGACCGGCGGATTGCATAGCCGTCGGCCTCTCATACCCGCCCCGCCGTGCTGTTCCGGCCTTGACCGGGGACGGAAACGTCCAACAGCTCGGAGGGGTCATGGAGAACGGAATCTTTGCCGAAAACGGCTTCAAGCTCGGCCTGTTCGCGTCCAACGCATCGTCAGGCCTGGCCATCACCAAGATCCCCGAGCGCTGGTCGGGAAGCTGGTCCGACAACCTTCGCCTCGCGGTCCTCGCCGACCAGGTCGGCATCGACTTCCTGCTGCCGGTGGGCCGCTGGATCGGCTGGCCCGGCACCACCTTCCACGACAGCGTCCTGGAGACGATCACCTGGGCCGGCGGCATGCTGGCCGCCACCGAGCGCATATCGGTCTTCGCGACCGTGCACAGCGCCCTGCTGCCGCCCATCGTCGCGGCCAAGCAGCTGGCCACCCTCGACCACATCGGCAACGGCCGGGCCGGACTCAACATCGTGGCCGGCTGGTACCAGGCGGAGTACGAGGCATTCGGCCTCGACCTCCCCGGCAGCCCGGCTCAGCGCTACGCCCACGCCCAGGAGTGGTGGGACCTGGTCAGCAAGCTGTGGAGCAACCAGGGACCCTTCGACCACGACGGCGAGTTCTTCCCCGGTCTGCGCGGCCTGCAGGTGGGCCCGCGGCCGGTCAACGGCCGACTGCCGGTGATCAACGCGGCGGTGTCGGAGGCCGGGCGCGAGTTCGCGGCCCGCAATGCCGACTTCCTGCTGACGGCCACCTTCGACCCCGCGCGGGGCTCGGCCGTGGTCGACAGCGCGAAGCAGGCGGCAGCGCGCCACGGCGGGCGGCAGGTAGGCGTCTTCTCGAACGCGTTCGTCGTCTGCCGGCCCTCGCGGCGCGAGGCGGAGGAGTTCCTGCACTACTACGCGGACGAGAACGCGGACTGGGCCGGTGTGGACACGGTCATGAGCGGCCAGGGCATCAACGCCCAGTCCTTCAGCGAGGCCCAGATCGGGATGTTCCGTCCCCGCTTCGCCGCGGGCCACGGCGGACACCCGCTGGTGGGTACTCCCGACGAGGTGGCCGACACCATCATCTCGTTCGCCCGGGCCGGCGTCGGCGGGCTCGCGCTGTCCTTCGTCGACTACCTCGGCGAGCTCGAGTACTTCGCCTCCGAGGTCCTTCCCAGACTGGAGAAGGCCGGAATCCGGGGCCGCACGGCAGGGAGCTGAAGATCTCCGGTCAACGGACCCGGGCTCGCATGGCCGATGACAGGGGGTGTCTTGTGTTGTCAGTAGTCGTCATGGGCGCGAACGAACACGGGAGGGCCGCGCTGGAGAGGCGCATCGCGGCCATGGACGGGTTCGTCGTCCTGCCGAACGACCGGAAGCAGCTCGAGGACGCCGATGTGGTGATCGTGGCGGCGGACGGCACCGGGTTCCGGACGATCCGCAGGATCGCCTCCCAGCTGGTGGGCGTGCATCCGCCGCTGCTCCTGGTGGTGGACAAACCGTTCGAGGAACTGGTCTGTCTGCCGTGGCTGGGCGCCCGGGGAATCGTGCTGAGCTCGGCCCCGGACCGTGAGCTGGCCGACTCGGCCTGCCTGGTGGCGCAGCGGGGCACCGTCGTGTCGGAGGAGATATTCACCGGCGAGCGGCTGAGCAGTGGCCATCTGGCCCTCGAATGGGCGCTGAACCGCGATGCGCAGGCCACGCTGGAGGCCCTCTCCGCCCGCGAACTGGAAGTGCTCGGGCTCGTCGGAACGGGACGGAGCAACGCCGAGATCGCGGACCGGCTGTGGGTGAGCAGCAATACGATCCGCTCCCACGTCCAGAGACTCATGCGGAAGCTGGGGCTGCAGAGCCGGCTGTGCCTGGTGATCTTCGCTCACGAGCTCGGTCTGGTGAATGTCGACGACATCGTGATGAGCAGCGACGAGTCCGTTCCGGCGGGGCGCCCGGTCGACTGAACCGGGCGCCGGGACACGGCGGCGACACGACGGAGCGGGGGCCGGTTCTCAGAACCGGCCCCCGCTCCGTCGTGCCCGCTGGTCACACCTTGTACATGCGCTTCACCATCGCCTGGAGCACCGGGCGCGGCATCGTCCCGAGGAACCACGGCTGAGTACGGTTCATGGCGCCCGGGGTCACGAACGCCTTGCCCTTGGCGACGGCGCGCAGGGAGGGCGTCACGATCTGCTCGGGCTCCAGCCAGGCCAGCTTGGGCAGCCCGGAGGTGTCCAGGCCGGACGCTTCGTGGAACTCGGTGCGGACCAGGCCCGTCCGCACGGTGGTGACGTGCACCCCGCTGGCCCGGGCCTCCATGTGCAGGCTCTCGCTGAACGCTCCGAGGAAGGCCTTGGAGGCGCCGTAGACCGCTGACTTGGGCATGGGCAGGCCCGCGACGATGGACGAGACGTTCAGGATGCCGCCGTGCCGGCGTTCCTGCATCGCGCCGATCGCGGCGTGCGTGAGTACGACGGGGGCCAGGACGTTGACCCGGATCTGGTGCAGTTCGGGCTCGCGTGGGAGCTCGCTGAAGTACCCGGTGGAGCCGTACCCCGCGCAGTTGACCAGCAGGTCGACCGGGCGGTCGCGGTCGGCCAGGCGGTCGGCGGCAACCTGCAGCTCCTCCTCGTCGCCCAGGTCCAGGGCGAGGATCTCGACCCCGGTCCCGTACTGCTCGGTGAGTCGGTCGGCGAGCTGCTTGAGCCGGGATTCGCGGCGTGCGACGAGGATCAGGTCGGCGCCGGAGCGCGCGAGCTGCTCGGCGAACTCGGCGCCGATACCGCTCGATGCTCCGGTGACGAGGGCGCTCGTATAGGGAAAGGACATCAGTGATCTCCAGGGGTCACTTGGCCGGCTCCAGCAGCGCGCCGTCGAGTGGAAGTGCGGTGTCGCTCCGCGCGTAGGGCTGGCGGGGGACGAGGGGGCCGGCCATCGCCGTGGTGATGAGTGCCATCAGCACCATCATGGTGAACATCCGGTTGTCCAGGACGCCCATGCTGACGCCTGCGTTGAGGATGATCAGCTCGGTGAGGCCGCGGGTGTTCATGAGGACACCGATGAGCGAGGACTCCTGCCAGGACAGCCCGGAGACCCGGGCCGCGCCGAGCGCGCCGACGTACTTGCCGAAGCAGGCCACGGCGAGGATCGCGAGGAGCTCGACCACGCCGGTGCCACCGAGCTGGGTGACGTCGACCGAGAGGCCGGTGGTGATGAAGAAGATGGGCAGCAGGAGCTTGGTGACGTGCTCGGCCGGCACGGCCACCTGGGACTTGAGCATCTTCAGCCCGTCGCGGGGCATGATCAGGCCGAAGGAGAAGGCGCCGAAGATGGCGTCGAGGCCGATCGCGTGCGTGGTGTAGCCGCAGAGGAAGACACCGGCGGCGATCACCGGGAGCAGGCGCGGTGAGACGACGCCGTTACGGGTCATCCGGTCGATCAGCTTGCGCAGCAGCGGGCGCGCCACGGCGAAGAGCACCACCGCGTAGAGCACGGTGCCGGCGACGACGGTGACCACGTGGCCGGAGCCGGAGGACACCGCGATCACCGAGACGACGGCGAGCAGGCACCAGGCCATCGCGTCGTCCACCGCGGCACTCGCCAGGGCGAGGGTGCCCACCCGGGTGTGCTGGAGCCGGTGGTCCTGGATGATCCGGGCGAGTACCGGGAAGGCGGTGATGGCCATCGCCGTGCCCACGAACAGCATGAAGGCCGTCTCGTCGATGACCTTGCCGTTCACCACGTTGTGGTTCGACCAGAGCCAGGCCGCGAGAGCCATGCCGGTGACGCAGGGCAGGGCGATCGCCGACAGGGAGATGCCGACCACCGTGCGCTTGCGGGTGCGGATCATGCCGAGGTCGGTCTCCCAGCCGACCAGGAACATGAAGATCAGGATGCCGACCTGGGCGATGCTCGCCAGGCCGAAGCGGGTCTCCGGCGGGAAGAGGAGCTTGGGCAGGTCCCCTGGGAGCAGGCCCAGGAGGCTCGGTCCCAGCATGATGCCGGCGAGGATTTCGGCGATGACCGGCGGCTGACGCAGGCGCTTGAGCAGCGGGACGAGCACGGATCCCACGATCAGGACGACGGCGACGCCGGCCACGGTCTCCGAGAGGACCGTGGCCGTGCTCTGCGCCATGCTAGCCCCGGTCTTCGGGGCGGCCGCCGGGACGGCCGCCGGGGCCCCCGGGACCGGCCGGACCACCGGGGCCGCCGCCGAGGAGGCCCGGGCCGTTGGTGCCGCCGCGCCCGCCGGGGCCGGCACCGCGCAGGCCGACGACGTTGTGCTTGCGGGCCAGGGCCTGCATCTTCTCCCAGTCGGGCGGTCCACCGCCCTCGAGCAGCACACCGAGCTGCTCGAACCAGTCCTCGATACCGCCCGGCGTCGCGATGCACAGCATCTTGCTGGGCCGGTCCCAGGTGTTGACGAAGGCGTGCTCCATCCCGCGCGGACCGTAGACCAGACCGCCCTGGGGCACCTTGTGGACCGCGCCGTCGAGTTCGAACTCGTACTGGCCCTCGATGACGAAGAAGGTCTCGTCGACGGTCTCGTGGATGTGCAGCGGCGGACCGCCACCGGGCGGGGTGGTCACCTCGAAGAAGGAGAAGAGACCGCCCGTGTCTTCCCCGCGGAGCAGCCAACGCCCCACTTCACCCGCCCACTTGATGGGCTTCACATCGTCCAGGTGGACAACGCACGCCGGCGTCACAGTCATATCCAGTCCTTACGGTTTCGGGTGCGATGAGTATCGGAGCCACCGGTAAAGCGGCGCCTAAGCAGAGGCATGGGCCGCGGCTTTGCGGCGGACTAATAGGAACTTTTCCCGGCCCCAGCAGACTCCGACGAGCACCCGGACGAACCGGTCCGGTGCTCGACACGGTTCGTCGCCGGAGGGAGTGAGTGGCTTGTCGGAGGGAGAGCACCATGGCACCGCCGTGAAGGAGGTGCCGCGAGGACAGGACGGCATGGGGTCCGGGCTGCCGGCCGAAGGCATGCGCGACCGCACGGCGGAACTCGGCGTCATCAGGCAGCGGGTGCTGGAAGGGCAGAACGACGAGTCCGCCACCCGGCAGCACCCCCTGGGCAAGCTGACGGCCAGGGAGCGCATCGGCCGGCTGCTCGACCCGGGTTCGTTCACGGAGCTGGAGATGCTGCGCCGCCATCGCGCGACGGACTTCGGCATCGACAAGAAGCGGCCCTACACCGATGGAGTGATCACCGGGTGGGGAACCGTCGACGGCCGCAAGGTCTTCGTCTACGCCCATGACTTCGGGATCTTCGGCGGTTCCCTGGGCGAGGCCCACGCCGCCAAGATCCACAAGGTGATGGACCTGGCCGAGAGCTCGGGCGTCCCGCTGATCGGCCTGAATGACGGCGCGGGCGCGCGGATCCAGGAAGGCGTGATGGCCCTCGCGGGCTACGGCGGGATCTTCCGCCGCAACGTCCAGGCCTCCGGGGTGATTCCGCAGATCAGCGTGTTGCTCGGGCCCTGTGCCGGCGGCGCAGCCTACTCTCCGGCGCTCACCGACTTCGTGCTGATGGTGCGCGAGAAGGCGAGCATGTACGTCACGGGCCCTGACGTGATCAAGGCCGTGACGGGCGAGGAGATCGACTTCGAGGGGCTCGGCGGCGCCGACGTCCACGCGAAGTCGGGCCAGGCGACCCTCGTGCACGACGACGAGGACGACGCCTTCGAGACGGTGCGCTACCTGCTGTCGTTCCTGCCCCAGAACAACCGGGAGTTCCCGCCCGAGGAGCCCGTGGACGACCCGGTCGACCGGAGTTGCGACGCCCTGCTCGACATCGTCCCCGATTCCCCCAACCAGCCCTACGACGTACGCCAGGTGATCGAGGAGATCGTCGACTACGGCGAATTCCTGGAGCTCCAGCCGGCGTGGGCGGGCAACATCGTCATCGGCCTCGCCCGCATCGGAGGCCAGGTCGTCGGCCTGGTCGCCAACCAGCCCATGGTGCTGGCGGGCGTGCTCGACATCGAGGCCTCGCAGAAGGCCGCCAGGTTCATCCGCTTCTGCGACTCCTTCAACATTCCGCTGGTGACGCTGGTGGACGTCCCGGGCTTCCTGCCGGGCGTCGACCAGGAGCGCAACGGCATCATCCGCAACGGCGCCAAGCTGCTGTACGCCTACTGCGAGGCAACGGTGCCCCGCATCCAGGTGCTCATGCGCAAGGCGTACGGCGGCGCGTACATCGTGATGGACTCCCGCTCCATCGGCGCCGACCTCTCCTTCGCGTGGCCCAGCAACGAGGTCGCCGTGATGGGGGCCGAGGCCGCCACCAATGTGATCCACCGCCGCACCATCGCGGCCGCGGAGGATCCGCAGGAGACCAGGCGGACGCTGATCGACGAGTACCAGCGCACCCTGATGCACCCGTACTACGGAGCCGAGCGCGGCCTCGTGGACGACGTGATCGACCCACGCGACACCCGGGCGGTGATCCACGCGGGCCTGGAGATGCTCCGGTCCAAGCGCGTTTCCCTCCCTCAGCGCAAGCACGGCAATTCGCCACTGTGACCGACCAACACAAGAGGAGCCACGTTTCATGAACCAGGAGACCGTAAGCAGCACGCGGCGCACGTTCCGCAAGGTCGCCGTCGGCGAAGTGCCCGTCAACAAGCACCGCGGCGGCGAGATCCGCACGCTGCTCAGCCCCGCGAACGTGGGGGCCACCAGCGGCTTCATGGGCCTCGCCAAGCTCGAGCCCGGCGAGTTCATCAGCGAGCACTACCACCCGTACTCGGAGGAGTTCGTGTTCCTGCTCTCCGGCAGCATCACGCTGCGGCTGGACGGCGAGGAGCTGGAGCTGGGCCCCCGTGAGGGGATCCTGATCCCGATCAACGTCCGGCACCGCCTGGACAACAACGGCGACGAGCCGGCGGAGCTGCTGTTCCAGCTCGGCCCGCTGGCCCCCCGCCCCGACCTGGGCCACGTGGACACGGAAGACCTGCCCTTCCCGGAGCTGGCGCCCGCCGGAGAGCCCCGATGACGGACTGGGGAGCCGTCGTCACCGGAGTGGGCGTCGTCGCACCGGGCGGGCTGGGCCGGGAGGCCTACTGGGACCTGCTGGTCGCCGGCCGGACCGCGACCCGCGGCATCACTCTGTTCGACCCCACCGGCTTCCAGTCCCGGATCGCGGCCGAGGTCGATTTCGACGCCTCCGCCGCCGGCCTGAGCGGGGACGAGATTGCCCGCATGGACCGCAGCGCCCAGTTCGCCGTGGTCGCCGCCCGTGAGGCCCTGGCCCATGCGGGGCTCGAGCCGGGTCAGGTGAACCCGGAGCGGGTCGGCGTCAGCATCGGCAGCGCGGTCGGCTGCACCACGCGGCTCGAGGACGAGTACGTGGTGGTCAGCGATTCGGGCAAGAAGTGGGAGGTCACACCGGAGCTCGCCACCGAGCACCTCTACCGCGCGCTCATCCCGAGCACCCTCGCGGTGGAGGTGGCGTGGGCCTCCGGCGCGGAGGGGCCGTCGACGGTGATCTCCACCGGCTGCACCTCGGGCCTCGACGCGGTCGCCCACGGCGTTCAGCTCATCTCCGAGGGCGCGGCCGACGTGGTGATCGCCGGGGCGACCGACGCCCCGATCTCACCGATCACCGTGGCCTGCTTCGACGCCATCGGCGCCACCTCGCGCAACAACGGCGACGCCGCGCACTCCTCCCGCCCGTTCGACCGGGACCGGGACGGATTCGTGCTCGGCGAGGGCTCCGCCGTACTGGTCCTGGAGAGCCGGGAACACGCCGCCCGCAGGGGTGCGCGTACGTACGCCGACATCGTGGGCTTCGCACAGCGCAGCAACGCCTTCCACATGACGGGGCTCAAGCCGGACGGGCTCGACATGGCCGAGGCGATCAGGATCGCCATGGGCCGTGCGGGCATCACTCCGGACCAGATCAGCTACGTCAACGCCCACGGTTCCGGGACCGCGCAGAACGACCGTCACGAGACGGCCGCGCTGAAGAGGTCCCTGGGCAAGGCGGCGTACGGGGTGCCAGTCAGCTCCATCAAGTCGATGATCGGGCACTCGCTCGGCGCCATCGGCGCGCTGGAGGTCGCCGCCTGCGTGCTGGCGATAGAGAACGGCGTGGTTCCCCCCACGGCCAATCTGCACAACCAGGACCCGGCACTGGATCTCGACTACGTGCCGCTGTCCTCGCGCAAGAACGTCAACGACGTCGTGCTCAGCGTGGGCAGCGGGTTCGGCGGCTTCCAGTCGGCGATGCTCCTGGCCCGGCCCGGCCTCGGAAGCAGGAGGTGAACCAGATGACCGACAACCGTCGCACCGTGTTCACCGGTGTGTCCGCGATGGCTCCCAACGGTTCCACGACGAAGGAGTTCTGGGAGGCGACCGTCAACGGTGTCAGCGGCATCCAGCCGGTGACGTCGTTCGATGCCTCCGGGTACCCGGTGCACGTGGCCGGTGAGATCAGCGATTTCACCGGAAGCGAGCTGGTCGAGGGGCGCCTGATGGTGCAGACCGACCGGTGGACCCAGCTGGGTCTGGTCGCCGCCGGCCGGGCGCTGGAGGACGCCGGGGTCAACCCTGCCGAGCTCGACGAGTACGACATGTCCGTGATCACGGCGACCTCGTCGGGAGGCAACGAGTTCGGCCAGCGGGAGATCCAGAAGCTGTGGAGCAAGGGCTCGCGGTTCGTGGGCCCCTACCAGTCCATCGCCTGGTTCTACGCCGCGACCACCGGTCAGATCTCCATCAAGCACGGGATGAAGGGCGCCTGCGGGGTCATCGTGGGCGAACAGGCCGGCGGCCTCGACGCACTGGGCCAGGCGCGCAGGGCACTGCGCGACGACGCCTCGATGGTGGTCAGCGGCGGCACCGACGCACCGCTCGGACCGTACGCCCTGGCCTGCCACACCTCCGCCCACCTGATGACGGGGCGCCGCGATCCGGTGCGCGCCTACCAGCCGTTCGACGCCGCCGCCGACGGCTACGTGGCCGGCGAGGGCGGGGCGATCTTCATCGTCGAGCGCGAGGACACCTGGCGCTCCCGCGACGCCGAGCCGGGCTACGGAGTGCTCGCCGGCTACTCGGCGACCTTCGACCCGCGTCCGGGATCCGGGCGTGAGCCCGGGCTGCGCCGGGCGATCACGCAGGCACTCGCCGACGCACGCGTCGACCCTTCGGAGATCGACGTGGTCTTCGCGGACGGACTCGGCGTACCCGAGGCCGACCGCGCCGAGGCCGACGCCATCTCCGCCGTGTTCGGCGCGCACGGGGTACCGGTGACGGTGCCCAAGTGCCTCGTGGGCCGGCTGCACGCCGGTGGCGCGCCGCTCGACGTGGCCATGGCCCTGCTCTCCATCCGCGACTCCGTCATTCCCGGTACCCCGAGCCTCACCGAACTCGCCCCCGGCATCGCCCTGGACGTCGTACGCGAGACGCGCGAGACCCCCGTGCGCACCGCTCTGGTGCTGGCCCGGGGATTCGAGGGCTTCAACGCGGCCGTCGTCGTCAGAGCTGTGTAGGCAACCAAACCGAAGGAAGGCACCACCGTGACCGTCACGTCCATCACTCTTGACGAGTACACCGAACTGATCAACCGCGCCTCGGGCGCCGGAATCACCGCGGACCAGCTCCTCGACCCCGAGGTGACCTTCGGCTCGCTGGCCGTCGACTCGCTCGGCGTCCTCGGCGTCGTGGCAGAACTGGAGCTGAAGCTCGGCCTGGAGCCGGACAGCAGCTCCGACGGCGCCAAGAGCCCGGCCGAGCTGCTCTTCTCCACCTACCGGCGGCTCGTCGACGCCGGCGGCATCCAGGTCGGCCGCACCGAGCAGGCCATCGTCATCGCCGCCCCGTACGACGAGGTCTGGCAGCAGACGAACGACGTCGCGGCCTGGCCCGACCTGTTCAGCGAGTACGCGGCGGCCGAGATCCTGGAGACCGCCGGCGACTCGGTGACCTTCCGGCTCAGCATGCACCCCGACGAGAACGGGACCGTGTGGAGCTGGGTCTCCGAGCGGACCCAGGACCGGGAGAACGGCACGGTGCGTGCGCGCCGCGTCGAGACCGGCCCGTTCGAGTTCATGAACATCGTCTGGACCTACCAGGAGGTCGAAGGCGGCGTCGAGCTGCGCTGGCAGCAGGAGTTCGCGATGAAGCCCGGCGCGCCGGTGGACACCGCGACGATGACGGCGCGCATCAGCGCCAACTCCACCCTGCAGCTCGCCCTCATCCGGGGCCGGGTCCAGGAGCGCGCAGGCGTGGTGGCCGTCTGACACGTGGCGAAGCGGCCTCCCCTTCCATAGGGGGGAGGCCGCTTCGGCGTGCGGGGGCGGGCTGCCACCGGCGGGGGAATCGCGGCGGCAGCCCAAGGCCACGGTAGCGCAAAAAAGATAGCCTGCATACGAATCGTATTGCCGGTATCCGGTCGGGGATTCCTGGTGCGGGGGCCATTTGCCTCGCCCTCATAAGCGCTTTATCCCCTGCGGCCAGGATGAGGCGAAGGCGGTCGTCAACCGGCCGGCAGCACGGAAGGAGTGCTCATGCAGTACACGCTCATCGTCGCGCGCATGGACCCGGAGGACCGCGAGAGCGTCTCCGGCATCTGGGCCGAATCGGACGCCACCGAGCTGCCCCACCTCGTGGGGGTCAAGCACCGGCGGCTCTTCGAGTACCAGGGCCTGTACTTCCAGTTGATCGCCACCGAGGAGCCCATCGGCAACCGCGTCGAGGAGGTGCGCGACCACCCGCTCTTCCAGGACGTCAACGAGAAGCTGAAGCCGCACATCAACGCCTACGACCCGGTGACCTGGCGCGGCCCGAGCGACGCGATGGCAAAGGAGTTCTACACGTGGAACGCCTGACGGACGCCGAGGCCCCCGAACTGGTGCGGGTGGTGCGCGGCACCCCCAACCCCCAGGAGATGGCCGCTCTGATGGCGGTGCTGGTGACCACGTTCGGCGCCGCCGGCGCCGACGACGGCCGCACCGCCCGCCCGGCCGCCCGGCCGACCTGGTCCCCGTTCACCGCGCACGGCCGCGGCGGCTGGGGGCAGCTGTGATCCGCACCGTCCTGGACATGCAGGTCCGCGAGGGCTGCGCCGCGGCCTTCGAACGCACCTGGCGGGATGCGGCCGCCGTGGCGAGCCGCTACCCGGGAGCGGTCAGCCAGACGATGCTGCGCTCCCCCAAGTCTCCGCTCCACTACACCATCACCGCCGACTGGCAGACCCACGAGGACCTCGCGGGCTACCAGGGCAGCCAGGACCGGCAGGCGCTCTCCGCCACGCTGGACCAGCTCCGCGAGTCGGCCACCAAGACGCTCCTGGAGGTCGTGGCCCACGTCGGCGCCGCCGCCGGGACACAGGAAGGAACGGTACGGACATGAGCATTCGCGTTGTCATGACGGCGACCATCAAGCCCGAGGACTTCGACGCCTTCGAGAAGGCCTACGTCGAGGTCACCAGCAAGGTCCGCGGGACCCCCGGCCACGTGCGCGACGCACTCATCCGCGACAGCTCGGACAGCACCAAGTACGCCCTGCTCGCCGAGTGGGAGTCCGAGGAGCTGTTCCGCGCCTGGGCGGACAACCCCGACCACATACGCCAGTCGGCCGCCATGTTCCCGTACTGGGCGGACACCTTCCAGCGCACCATCTACGACGTGCGCGCGACGCTGGAGTCCTACGAGGTCGCCGCCTCCGCCGCTCCCGCGGCCGGATAGGGGCCCGGGATGCCCGTCCAGAAGGCTGTGGTGATCGGCGCCGGGATCGGCGGGCTGACGACGGCCATCGGCCTGCGCCAGGCCGGAATCGACGTCAAGGTGTACGAGCGCAGGACCGAACCGAGCCGCCTGATGACCGGCGGCGGGTTCATGCTGTGGCACAACGCCTTTGTCGCCCTGCAGAAGCTCTCGCTCGACGAGCGTGTCAGCAAGGTCAGTTCGGAGATCCTCTTTCACGAGTTCCAGTCCGACCGCGGGCGTACCCTCGCCCGCTGGGCGATAGCGCCCGAGTCCGAGCGGATCGGTGCGCCGGCCGTGGCGCTGCGCCGCTCCGACCTCAACGCGCTCCTGCTGGACGAGGCGGGCGACGCGGTGGTGCTGGGCGCCCAGTGCGTCGGGTTCGAGCAGGACGCCGACGGCGTGACGGTGAAGTTCGCCGACGGCTCCGAGGAGCGCGCCGACGTACTGATCGGTGCCGACGGCATGCGGTCCGCCGTCCGCAGCACCCTGCGGCACGGGCACGACCTGCCGCCGCGCTACGCCGGGTACACCGCATGGCAGGCGATCGCCGAACTTCCCGGCGAGGACGTGGTGCCCAGCGGCACGTTCTTCAACCTGTGGGGGCGCGGCGGACTGCGCTTCCTGTACTGCCGGCTCAACGACCAAGAGGTCTACTGGGACGCCATCACCTCCGACGGGGCGAGCGTGCGCTTCGACATGCTCCGCAAGGACAAGCGCGAGGTGATGTGCGAGACGTACGCGTCGTGGCCCGAGCCCATCCCGCAGATCCTGGCGGCGACCCGCAACGAGGCGATCCTGCCCATCGACATCGCGGACCGTCCGCCGACGCGCGACGCGGCATGGGGCCACGGGCGGGTCGTGCTGATCGGTGACGCGGCGCACGCCATGACGCTGAACCTCAGCCAGGGCGCCGGGCAGGCCATCGAGGACGGCGTCGTGCTCTCCGGGCTGCTGGCGCGCGAGCCGGACATCGCCACCGCGATCACCCGCTACGAGGAGCTCCGCCGGGAGCGGGTCGACGCGATGGTGCGCGGTGCCTACCGCATCGGCGAGCTCGGCAAGTGGCGTGGCTCGCTCATCTGCGGCGCCCGCGATCTGTTCATGCGGACCTTCTTCGGGTACTTCGCGAAGAAGGGCACGTACCGGCTGATGATGAACTTCGATTACTGAGGCCCAAGGAGCCGTAGCCATGATTGTCGAAGTTCTGGCGGGCCTGCTGGTGCTGCTCAGCGGAGCCCTCGCGGGGGTGCTGGTCGCTGTCGAGATCGCGGTGGTGCCCATGCTGGCGGACCTGCCGGGCAGCCGGTACCTGCAGGTCCACAAGCTGCTCGACCCGCGGTTCGACCCGCTCATGCCCACCGTCGACAAGATTGCGCTGGGCATCGGTCTGGTACTGATCTTCCTCGCTCCCGGCGCGGACGCGAAGGTGGCGTTCGCCGTCGCGGAGGCGGGGCTGATCGGTGTCGCACTCGTCTCGGAGCTCTCCAACGTGCGGATCAACCGGTCCATCGACACGTGGGAGGCCGACCGGCTGCCACAGGCGTGGAACGAGACCCGCGCCCGCTGGGCACGCTCGAACCGCAACCGCACACTGATCTCCCTGGCGGGCTTCGCCGCGGCGATCGTCGGAATGAACCTCGTCTGAGACGTCCACACGTCTGAGGCAATCGCTACAGGAGTGGATCGCATGGAGAGGGTGCTGATCGCCAATCGCGGCGAGATCGCGGTCCGCGTCGTACGGGCCTGCCGCGACGCGGGGCTGCGCAGCATTGCCGTGTACGCGGACCAGGACCGCGAGGCCCTGCACGCCAGACTGGCCGACGAGGCGTACGCGCTGGGCGGCAGCACGGCGGCGCAGTCCTATCTGAACGCGGAGAAGCTCCTGGCGATCGCCGCCGATTCCGGGGCGGACGCCATCCACCCCGGGTACGGCTTCCTCTCGGAGGACGCCGGCTTCGCGCAGGCCGTCCTGGACGCGGGACTCACCTGGATCGGCCCGCCCCCCGCGGCGATCGAGCAGCTCGGCGACAAGGTCGCCGCGCGCGAGATCGCCCGCCGGGTGGGCGCTCCGCTCGCACCGGGCACCGACCGTCCGGTCTCCGGACCGGACGAGGTGCTGGAGTTCGCCGCGTCGCACGGGCTGCCGCTCGCGATCAAGGCGGCGAACGGGGGCGGCGGCCGCGGGCTGAAGGTGGCGCGCACCCTGGAGGAGATCCCCGAGCTCCTCGAGTCGGCCGCCCGCGAGGCGGCGAGCGCCTTCGGGCGCAGCGACTGCTTCGTCGAGAAGTACCTGGACCGCGCGCGCCACGTCGAGACGCAGTGCCTCGCCGACACCCACGGCAACGTGGTGGTCGTCTCCACCCGGGACTGCACCGTTCAGCGGCGCCACCAGAAGCTGGTCGAGGAGGCGCCGGCCCCCTTCCTGACGCCCGGCCAGGAGGAGACCCTGGTGCTGGCGTCCCGGGCGATCCTCGCGGAAGCGGGCTACGTGGGCGCCGGAACCTGCGAGTTCCTGCTCGGGGAGGACGGCACGATCTCCTTCCTGGAGGTGAACACCCGCCTCCAGGTCGAACATCCGGTCAGCGAGGAGGTCACCGGGATCGATCTGGTCCAGGAGCAGTTCCGTATCGCGGCCGGTGAGGCGCTGACCTGCACGGATCCCGTGGCGGTACGCGGGCACTCGATCGAGTTCCGGGTCAACGGAGAGGACGCCGGCCGCGGCTTCCTGCCCACACCGGGCACGGTGACACGGTGGCGGATCCCGACCGGTCCCGGTGTCCGGGTCGACACCGGAATCGAGGAGGGCGTGGTCGTCGACGGAGCTTTCGACTCGATGCTCGCCAAGCTGATCGTCACCGGTGCCGACCGCAAGCAGGCGCTCGAGCGGGCGCGGCGCGCACTGGCCGAGTTCGAGGTCGAGGGCATTCCCACGACGCTCCAGCTGTGCCGGGTGCTGCTCGACGCCCCGGAGTTCACCGCGGCGGCCCCCGGCCCGGGGTTCGCCGTGCACACCCGGTGGCTGGAGTCCGACGCGGACCTGCACCTGGAGCCGTGGGACGCGGGGCCGGACCAGGAGGCCGCCGAGGTCCCCGAGCGCCGCGCGTTCACCCTAGAAGTGGGCGGGCAGCGGATCGAGGTCGCCCTCCCGGGGTCGCTGGCGGCCCCCAGGGGTTTCGCCGGCGGCCCGGCACCGGCGGCCCGGCGCAGGTCGCGCGCCACCTCGGCCTCGATGACGGCGAAGAGCGACGGCACCGTCCTGACCAGTCCGATGGTCGGCACGGTCGTGAAGGTCGCCGCCGTCGAAGGGCGGGAAGTCGCCGAGGGCGATGTGCTGTTCGTGGTCGAGGCGATGAAGATGGAACAGCCGATCAAGGCACACCGCACCGGTGTGGTGCGAGGGGTCGCAGTGGAGGCGGGGGCAGGCGTGTCCCGGGGCGCCCCGCTGTGCGAGGTGCACACGGCGTAGCGGACGCCCCGGTACCTGCCGCCCTTCAGGCGGGAACGACGCGGAAGATCGGGATCCCGGGGGCTGCCCGCTCGAAGCTCGACGGAGTCTTGTCGGCGACCACGCCGTTCTTCACGAAGATCCCCACACCCATCGGGACCTGCTTCGGGAACTCGCGCGCAATGGCCGCCCGCTCCTGCGAAGGCACCTCGATCAGCTTGACGGACTGGGCCTTCCGGCCGCGGACGAGCGTTCCCGCGCCGGCGGAACGGACGTTCTTCACCCAGTCGGACTGGGGGAACGCCTGGAGGATGTACATGGTCCCGTCGATCTTCACCGGGGCCACCGGGTTGGTGAACTCGCGTCCGGAAACCCGGCCCTTGACACGCAGGAGGTGCATGGGACCGACCGGCAGGCCGATGGAGTGGAACAGCTCCATCATCTTGTTTCCGAACTTGAGGAACGGGGTTACCGGGGGGCGGGCGGAAGTGGTCATGGTCTCGCTCTTCTCTCTTGCCTTGGGAAATGAGGTCAGGCCGCGTTGCCCGCGGGGCGGGGATGCCAGGTGAGTCTCGGACCACCTGGGCGCACGAGGCCCGTTCGGTAAGCCGTGGTGATCACGTCCATGCGGTTGCGCAGCTCCAGCTTGCCCATGAGGCTGTGCACATGGCTCTTGACGGTGGCCCCGCTCAGCTCCAGGGCCTCGGCGATCTGTGCGTTGCTCCAGCCGTAGAGCACCAGGTGGACGACTTCGGTCTCACGCGCGGTCAGCTGGTCGAACCGCTTCCAGACATCGTCCGGCTGTTGGGCCGAGGCCGGGGTGGGCTCGCTGCGCACAGGAGGCGCCGTGGTCACCTGGTACCCGGACCTGACCAGGCGTATCGCCGGAATCAGCGTCTCCATCTCGGTCCGGCTGACCGCGATGCCCGGGACGTGCATCCGGGACGTCTTCCCGCCGGCGCGCTTCCCGGGCGGGGTGACGACGAGGACGCGCGGCTGCGGGGTGCTGTTCGCGAGTGCGCGAACGCTCGGAAGAGGGTCACTGTCGTCGAGGACGACCGCGACGGCCGGACGTCGCTCATTGACGACCGTCTGGATCCTGCCCGAGTGGGAGAGGTTCCCCACCACGGAGAAGCCGTCTTCCTCGTCGAGCGTGGAGGCGATGCCGATGCGGAAGAAGAAGCTTCCCCCGATCACGAGGATCGACGTGGACTGCGCAGGTTCCTCGCGGTGTGGCGGGCGGCTTAACCGGTGCACTCTGACCCTTCCCTCCGGCAATCAGTGACCCATCCATCATTGATTACGTAGCGAACTATCGAAAATCTTCGCATGAGCGTACAGAGCTGTCAACACGGCCCGCGGGCGGCCGACGGCACGGAGCCGTCGGCCACCGGGGCGTCAGTAGCGGTAGTGGTCCGGCTTGTACGGGCCGGCGATGTCCACGCCGATGTACGCGGCCTGCTCGGGACGCAGGGTGGTGAGGCGGACACCGAGGGCGTCGAGGTGGAGGCGGGCCACCTTCTCGTCGAGGTGCTTGGGGAGCACGTAGACGTCGGTGGGGTACTCGGCCGGCTTGGTGAACAGCTCGATCTGGGCCAGCGTCTGGTCCGCGAAGGAGTTCGACATCACGAACGACGGGTGACCCGTCGCGTTGCCCAGGTTCAGGAGACGCCCCTCCGACAGGACGATGAGGACCTTGCCCTCGGGGAACTTCCAGGTGTGGACCTGGGGCTTGACCTCGTCCTTGACGATGCCCTCGATCTTCGCGAGACCGGCCATGTCGATCTCGTTGTCGAAGTGACCGATGTTGCCCACGATCGCCTGGTGCTTCATCTTGGCCATGTCGGAGGCCATGATGATGTCCTTGTTGCCCGTGGTCGTGATGAAGATGTCCGCCGTCGCCACGACATCGTCCAGCGTCGCGACCTGGTAGCCGTCCATCGCCGCCTGCAGCGCGCAGATCGGGTCGATCTCCGTGACGATGACCCGCGCGCCCTGGCCGCGCAGCGACTCCGCGCAGCCCTTGCCGACGTCGCCGTAGCCGAAGACCACGGCCGTCTTCCCGCCGATGAGGACATCGGTGGCACGGTTGATGCCGTCGATGAGGGAGTGGCGGCAGCCGTACTTGTTGTCGAACTTCGACTTGGTGACGGCATCGTTCACGTTGATCGCCGGGAAGAGCAGAGTGCCCTCCGCCATCATCTCGTAAAGGCGGTGGACACCGGTCGTGGTCTCCTCGGTGACACCGCGGATCTCCGACGCGAGCTGCGTCCACTTCTGCGGGGCCTCGCCCAGCGTGCGGTTCAGGAGCGTCAGGATGTGCGCGTACTCCTCGGAGTCCGCCGTGGACGGGTCCGGGGCGGCGCCGGCCTTCTCGAACTCGACACCCTTGTGAACCAGGAGGGTTGCGTCACCACCGTCGTCGAGGATCATGTTCGGACCACCGGTCGGGGTGTTCGGCCAGGTCAGCGCCTGCTCCGTGCACCACCAGTACTCCTCCAGCGTCTCACCCTTCCAAGCGAAGACGGGAACACCCTGCGGGTCCTCCGGCGTGCCGTTCGGACCCACCGCGATCGCCGCGGCCGCGTGGTCCTGAGTGGAGAAGATGTTGCAGGAAGCCCAGCGGACGTCGGCGCCGAGGGCGACGAGCGTCTCGATGAGGACGGCCGTCTGCACGGTCATGTGCAGAGAACCAGTCACACGCGCACCGGCCAGCGGCTGGGTGGCCGCGTACTCCCGGCGGATCGACATCAGACCCGGCATCTCGTGCTCGGCCAGCGAGATCTCCTTGCGCCCGAACACGGCGAGGGAGAGGTCCGCGACCTTGAAGTCGGTGAAATCAGTGGGCACTGATGCTCCTTGAAGTCTGAATCGAACGGTGAATATCGAGCGCCGCTGTGGAGCGGTTGAGGGTGATGTAGTGCAGGCCGGGGGCACCCTCGTCGAGGAGCCGCTCGGCCATGCGGATGGCGTACTCGACACCGATGCGGTGTCCGGCGGCCGGATCGTCGCGGACGGCGTCCAGCCGGTGGGCCAGGTCCTCGGGAAACGCGGCATTGCTGAGCTCCGCGAACCGGCGGATCTGGCGTACGTCGGTGGCGGGCATGATCTCCGGGATGATCGGGGTGTCGCAGCCTGCGGCCGCGACCCGGTCGCGGAGCCGCAGGTAGTCCTCGACGTCGAAGAACATCTGGGTGATCGCGTAGTCCGCGCCGGCCCGGCACTTGGCGACGAAGTGCCGGATGTCGCCCGTCCAGTCCGAAGAGCGCGGGTGCTTCTCGGGGAACGCGGCGACGCCGACGCTGAAGTCGCCCATTTCCCGGACGAGTTCGACGAGTTCGTACGCGTACGTGAAGCCGTCCGGATGCCGCTGCCAGGGCCCGTTCGGGTCGCCGGGCGGGTCGCCGCGCAGTACGAGGACATCGCGCACACCGGCGTCGGCGTACTGGCCGATGATGTGGCGCAGCTCGGCGACCGAGTGCCCGACCGCGGTCAGGTGCGCGACCGGCCGCAGTGTCGTCTCGGTGGCGATCCGATTGGTCACGTCGATGGTGTGGCTCCGGGAGGAGCCGCCCGCGCCGTACGTGACCGAGACGAAGGAGGGCGCCAGCGCCTCGATGCGGCGGACGGCGTCCCACAGGCCGGCACTGCCCCGGTCGGTCTTCGGCGGGAAGAACTCGAAGGAGAACGAAGGCCTGCCCGTCGCGAGGAGGTCGCGCAGGACCGTCATTGCCGGCCTCCCGCGTTGAAGTAGCTGGCCTCGGGGTGGTGGATGACGATGGCGTCGGTGGACTGTTCGGGGTGCAGCTGGAACTCCTCGGAGAGGTGGACGCCGATGCGCTCCGGCCGGAGGAGGTCGGCGATCTTGGCGCGGTCCTCCAGGTCGGGGCAGGCGGGGTAGCCGAGGGAGTATCGGCAGCCCTGGTACTGGGTGCGGAACATGCCCTCCATGGAGTCCGGGTCGGAGCCGGCGATCCCGAGCTCGGCGCGGACGCGGGCGTGCCAGTACTCGGCGAGGGACTCGGCGAGCTGGACGGAGAGGCCGTGGAGTTCCAGGTAGTCGCGGTAGGAGTCGGATTCGAAGAGCTTGGCGGTGGCTTCGCCGATCTTGGAGCCGACGGTGACGACCTGGAGGCCGACGACGTCGATCTCGCCGGACTCTTCTGGGCGGAAGAAGTCGGCGAGGCACAGCCGCCGGCCACGCCGCTGGCGCGGGAAGGTGAAGCGGGTCCGCTCCGAGCCGGCTTCGTCGAGGATGATCAGGTCGTCGCCCTTGGACACGCAGGGGAAGTACCCGTGCACGACGGCGGCCTCGAGCAGCCCGTCCGTGTGCAGCCTGTCCAGCCAGCCCCGCAGCCGGGGCCGGCCCTCGGTCTCGATGGTGTCGGCGCCCTTGAGGCCCCACTGGCCCTTGAAGAGGGCGGCTTCGTCGAGCCAGGAGGCGTAGTCCTTGAGCGGGATGCCCTTGACGACGCGGGTGCCCCAGAACGGTGGGGTGGGCACCGGGTTGTCGGTGGCGGTGTCGGAGCGGCCGCCGGGCTCTTCGGCTTCCTCGACCTGGAGAGGGGTGTCGCGTTTGGCGACGCGGCGCTGCTTGAGTTCGGGGAGGGTGGCGCCGGGGACCCCGCGCTTGACGGCGATGAGGGCGTCCATGAGGCGCAGGCCCTCGAAGGCGTCGCGGGCGTAGCGGACCTCGCCCTCGTAGATTTCGTGGAGGTCCTGTTCGACGTAGGCGCGGGTGAGGGCGGCGCCGCCGAGGATGACCGGGTAGTCGGCCGCCAGCTTGCGCTGGTTGAGCTCCTCCAGGTTCTCCTTCATGATCACCGTGGACTTGACCAGCAGGCCGGACATCCCGATGACGTCGGCCTTGTGTTCCTGCGCGGCTTCCAGGATCGCGGAGACCGGCTGCTTGATACCGATGTTCACGACGTTGTAGCCGTTGTTGGTCAGGATGATGTCGACGAGGTTCTTGCCGATGTCGTGGACGTCCCCGCGGACGGTGGCCAGCACGATGGTGCCCTTGCCCTCGTCGTCGCTCTTCTCCATGTGCGGTTCCAAGTGGGCGACCGCGGTCTTCATGACCTCGGCGGACTGCAGCACGAACGGCAGCTGCATCTGCCCGGAGCCGAACAGCTCGCCGACGACCTTCATGCCCTCCAGGAGGGTGTCGTTGACGATGTCGAGGGCGGGGCGGGTCTGGAGCGCCTCGTCGAGGTCGGCGTCCAGGCCGTTCTTCTCGCCGTCGATGATGCGGCGCTGGAGGCGCTCGTCCAGCGGGAGCGCGAGGAGTTCCTCGGCGCGGCCGGCCTTCATCGACTTGGTGTTGACGCCCTCGAAGAGCGCCATCAGCTTCTGCAGCGGGTCGTAGCCCTCGGCGCGGCGGTCGTAGATCAGGTCGAGGGCGGTGGTGACCTGTTCCTCGTCGAAGCGGGCGATCGGCAGGATCTTGGAGGCGTGCACGATCGCGGAGTCCAGGCCGGCCTTGACGCACTCGTCGAGGAAGACGGAGTTCAGCAGCACGCGGGCGGCCGGGTTCAGGCCGAAGGAAATGTTCGACAGGCCGAGCGTGGTCTGCACGTCGGGGTGGCGGCGCTTGAGCTCGCGGATCGACTCGATCGTCGCGATCCCGTCCTTGCGCGATTCCTCCTGGCCGGTGCAGATCGTGAAGGTCAGGGTGTCGATGAGGATGTCCGACTCGAGGATCCCCCAGTTCCCGGTGAGGTCATCGATCAGCCGCTCGGCGATGGCGACCTTGTGCTCGACGGTACGGGCCTGGCCCTCCTCGTCGATGGTGAGGGCGATGAGGGCGGCGCCGTGCTCCTGGGCCAGGCGGGTGACCTTCGCGAAACGCGACTCGGGGCCGTCGCCGTCCTCGTAGTTCACGGAGTTGATGACGGCGCGGCCGCCGAGCTTCTCCAGGCCGGCCTGGAGGACGGGGACCTCGGTGGAGTCCAGGACGATCGGCAGGGTGGAGGCGGTCGCGAAGCGTCCGGCCAGCTCACGCATGTCGGCGACGCCGTCACGGCCGACGTAGTCGACGCACAGGTCGAGCATGTGCGCGCCTTCGCGGATCTGGTCGCGGACCATTTCCACGCAGTCGTCCCAGCGGGCTTCGAGCATGGCCTCGCGGAACTTCTTCGAGCCGTTGGCGTTGGTGCGCTCACCAATCGCCATGTACGAGGTGTCCTGGCGGAACGGCACCGTCTGGTACAGCGAGGCGGCGCCGGGCTCCGGGCGGGGCTCGCGCACGGCGGGGCTCAGGCCGCGCACACGCTCGACGACCTGGCGCAGGTGCTCGGGGGTGGTGCCGCAGCAGCCACCGACCAGAGACAGTCCGTACTCGCGTACGAACGTCTCCTGCGCGTCCGCGAGCTCACCCGCCGACAGCGGGTAGTGCGCGCCGTTCTTCCCCAGGACCGGCAGACCCGCGTTGGGCATGCAGGACAGCGGAATGCGGGAGTTCCGCGCGAGGTAACGCAGGTGCTCGCTCATCTCGGCCGGACCGGTCGCGCAGTTCAGGCCGATCATGTCGATGCCCAGGGGCTCCAGCGCGGTGAGCGCGGCACCGATCTCCGAGCCCAGCAGCATCGTCCCCGTGGTCTCCACCGTCACCGAGCAGATCAGCGGAACCGACACACCGAGAGCCTCCATCGCACGGCGCGCACCGACGATCGACGACTTCGTCTGCAGCAGGTCCTGCGTCGTCTCCACCAGCAACGCGTCGGCGCCGCCGGTGATCAGGCCCTCGGCGTTGATCTGGTAGGCATCGCGGATGGTGCCGTAGTCGATGTGGCCCAGGGTGGGGAGCTTGGTGCCGGGGCCCATGGAGCCGAGGACCCAGCGCTGCTGTCCGGTGGAGGCGGTGAACTCGTCGGCGATCTCGCGGGCGATCCGGGCGCCGGCCACCGACAGCTCGAGGTTGCGGTCCGCGATCTCGTACTCGGCGAGGGCGGCGTAGTTCGTGCCGAAGGTGTTGGTCTCGACGCAGTCCACGCCGGCCTCGAAGTACTCCCGGTGCACGTTCGCCACGATGTCGGGACGCGTCACATTGAGGACCTCGTTGCAGCCCTCGAGCTGTTCGAAGTCGTCCAGGGAGGGATCCTGGGCCTGGAGCATCGTCCCCATGGCCCCGTCGGCGACGACCACGCGACTGGCCAGTGCTTCCCTCAGTGCCGCGACCCGTGCGCTGACGGTTGCGCTGCCGTTCATCGCGGGTCCGTCAGGTGCTCGGCCAGGTCGGCCGCGGCGGTCGTGCCGTAGCTCTCGCGGATCGCGTCCAGCACTCCCGCACGGGTCAGTTCGTACTGCTGGGTGCCGATGGTCTCCAGCGCGGCGGTGGCCACGGCGCTGCCCAACTGCGCGGCGCGTTCGTGGCCGAGGCCCCAGGCGACGGCCGCGAGGAAGCCGGCCCGGAACGCGTCGCCCGCACCCGTGGGCTCGGCGGCCCGGGACGGCGGTACGGCCTTCACCTCGACGGGGCGCAGTCCCGCTTGCTGAACACGGACACCGTCGGCGCCGCGGGTGGTCACCCAGGTGCCCACGCGTCCGAGCACCTGCAGTTCGGTCCAGCCGGTGCGCTCCTGGATGAGCACGTTCTCGTACTCGTTGGTGAACAGGTAGCGCGGTCCCGCGAGCAGTTCGCGCACCGCGTCACGGCTCATCCGCGCGAGCTGCTGGGACGGGTCGGCAACGAAGGGGATACCGAGCTCCGCGCACTGGCGGGTGTGCCGCACCATCGCATCCGGATCGTTGGGCGAGACGACCACCAGATCGAGCCCTCCGGGCGTCCGCTCATGGACCGGCAGCAGATCGATGTGGCGTGCCTCGCTCATCGCGCCCGCGTAGAAGGATCCGATCTGGTTGTGATCGGTGTCCGTGGTGCAGACGAAGCGGGCGGTGTGCAGCAGGTCACTGACGCGGACCGACTCGGTGTCGACCCCGTGCTGCTTGAGCCAGACCCGGTACGGCTCGAAGTCGTTGCCGACCGCGCCCACGAGCAGCGGGTTCAGGCCGAGCGAGCCGAGGCCGAACGCGATGTTCGCCGCCACTCCTCCGCGCCGGATCTCCAGCTCGTCGACAAGGAAGGAGAGCGATACCTTGTCCAGGCTCCCGGCAAGCAGCTGCTCGCTGAACCGGCCCGGGTAGGCCATGAGATGGTCTTCGGCGATCGAACCCGTCACGGCAATCTTCATGTGCTGTCCCTGCCCCTGTCTCGTCCCTGGCGCGGCACTCGGAAACCGGAGCCCGACAGGGCGGACCCCCCGGCATCGTCCGGGTGTTCATCGTCCGGGCCTTCGCTTAAGAACGGCTTAGGCCTTGATTGTCCGCGGCTCGAGGCGGGACGACGCGGGGCACCGCAGGACGGGCCCGGCAGGCGGTGTTCGTGCCCCGCGCCCCGCTGCCGGGTGCCGGGTCCCCTATTTCGCCGGTACGGACCCCAGCCGGTCACCCCTCATGGGGACTTCCGGAGACGCGTTGTGTATCAGTGGGTTCTGTGAGAGCCATGACGCCAAAGGAAGCAGCCCCCGCCGCGGGACACGTCGGCCTCGGGCACGACCAGGAGTTCGCCGCCCCGGGAGGGAGCCTGCGCGGACTCATCGAGGAGACCCTCGGAGAGGTCTTCGGCCCGTTGCCGCCGTTCGACGGGGGCCGCCCGACGCTGGTCACGCAGATGCACATCGTGGATCCGCCGTTCTACGGGAACGGGGACATCGGTCAGGCCGCAGTGTGCGCCACCGTCAACGAACTGGCGGCGGCGGGCGCGACGCCGCTGGGGCTGACCCTGTCCGTCATCGTCGAGGCGGGGATGCCGTTCCGGCAGGTGAGGCGGATGGCCGGCTCGGTGCGGGACGCCGCGGCCGACGCCGGGGTCGTGGTGTCCGATGTCGACGTACGCGTCGTACGGGCCGGCGAGGCCGACCAGATGTATCTGCACACGACGGGCTTCGGGGTGTTCCCCCAGACCCCTTCGTCGCCGGCAGCGGCTGCGCGGGCAGGCGACCTTCTGGTGGTCAGCGGTCCCATCGGCGCCTACGGTGCGCACATCCTGTCGGTGCGCCGGTCCCTCGGCCACGAGGGTGTGGTGAGCGGGGAATGCACGCCGCTGAACGGGCTGCTCGACCAGCTGCGCAACGCGGTACCCGCCGCGGCGGTGCGGTCGGTCCACCCGGTGGGACGCGGCGGGCTCGCCGGGGTGCTGCTGGCACTCGCGGCCGGGACCGGGCTCGGCGTGCAGGTCGATGAGCGTGAGCTGCCGGTGTGGTACGAGGTGCGCGTCGCGCTGGACGCGCTCGGTGTCGATCCGGTGCATGCGGCGACCGCGAACTGCCTGTGCCTGGTCGTCGCCCCCGAGGCGGCCGACCAGGTGCTCGCCGCCCTGCACGCGCACCCCCGGGGACGCGAGGCGGTCGTGGTGGGCGAGGTTCTGGCACAGGAGGACGGCGCCGCCGGCGGCGTCACCCTGGTGCGCGCCGCGGGCCCGGCCGTCCCGCTCGTACCCGAGACATCCCCGGCGGCCCGCCTCTCCTGACCGCCGGGGCGGTACGTCAGACCACGGCGAGCCGGTCCACCAGCAGCTCCACCCTCGACCCGGTGTCCTGCGGCGGCAGCCGTCCCGCTCGGGCCAGGGTGGCCAGCCCGTGCAGGGCCGCCCAGAACACCTCGGTGAACAGTCCCGGGTGGACGCCGTCCCCGGCGACTTCGCCGAGGGTTTCCAGCAGAGCGGCGAAGGCATCCTTCAGAGGCTCCGGGGTGTCCTGGTCTGCGAAGATCAGGCCGCCGTCGAGCTCGAACATGGCGTCGTAGACCGCCGGTTTGTGTGCGGCGAAGTCGAGGTAGGCGCGGGCGAGGGCGGTGACCCGAGTACGGGGCCCGTCCGCGGCGGAGGTCGCGGCCCGCAGCGCCGCGGCCATCTCGGTGGCACCCTCGAGGGCGACGGCGCCGATGATCTCGCGCTTGCCGCGGAAGTGGCTGTAGAGGACGGGCTGGCTGTATTCGATGGCCTCGGCGAGCCGGCGGGTGGTGACCGCGTCCCAGCCCTGCTGCTCGGCGAGTTCACGGGCCGTCGCCACGATGAGGCGCTCGCGCTCCGCCCGTTCACGCTGCTTTCGTTCCTGTACCGACATGACTCGATTCTAGCACCGCTAGGCAAACGAGCGACAGTAGTGCTAGCGTTGCCACATCACCTAGCAACGCTAGATATCGGAGGGGTCGTCATGGTCAACGCACTCGAGGTAGTCACCACCGTGAGCGTCGGCGTGATGGTGGGGGTGGAGTTCTCCGTCGCCTTCGTCATGAACCGGATCTTCAAC
Organism: Streptomyces sp. TBY4; assembly: GCF_024213195.1. Taxonomy (GTDB): domain Bacteria; phylum Actinomycetota; class Actinomycetes; order Streptomycetales; family Streptomycetaceae; genus Streptomyces. Next base: position 26,185 of record NZ_JANAVF010000029.1, read on the forward strand.
GCGCTCCCGGAGGACAGCGGCCAGCTGGGCCGCGCCCACGGGGGCCGGATGCTCGGCGCCGTGATGCCGGTCTGGTACATCACCTCGGTCGTCCTCGTCGCGGTCTGGGCCATCGTCGGATGGCACAACCCGGGCGTCGGCCTCGTCGTCACCGCCGGCGCGCTGCTGATCGTCAGCGTGATCATGTCGATCCTGCTGCTCGTCCCGATCAACAACCGGGGCAAGACGTGGACCCCCGAGAACCGGCCCGCCGACTGGAAGGAGCAGATGAACCGCTGGGACCGCTTCCACTACGTCCGCGTCGCCGTCATCATCGCCGCCTTCGCCCTGCTGGTCGCCGCCCTCGCCTGAGCCCGCGGACCACCCAGCCGTGACCCAGGTCACACCAGCAGACCTGTCACAGCGACCGCACCGCCGGTGTCTTGTGTCCGTAGCCCGCCGGAAGCAACGGAGAGACGCCATGAACGCGTACGAGAACGAGAACACCGCAGTGGTCGTCATCGGCGGCGGTTACGCCGGCGTCATGGCCGCGAACCGCCTGACCCGGCGCAAGGACGTCACGGTGACGCTGGTCAACCCGCGTCCGGACTTCGTCCACCGGGTCCGTCTGCACCAGCTGGTGGGCGGTTCGGACCCGGCGGTCATCGCCTACGGGGACGTCCTGGCCGGGGGAGTAGCCCTGGTGGTCGACACGGTGGCCCGGATCGATGCGGACGACCACACCCTCCGGCTCGCCTCGGGCGCCCGGCTTTCCTACGACTACCTGATCTACGCGGTGGGCAGCGGCAGCGCGGCCCCCACCGTCCCCGGAGCGGCCGAGCACGCCTACCAGATCGCGACGCTGGAGGACGCGCAGCGCCTGCGCCCGGCCCTGGAGGAGGCCCCGCAGACCGCCCCGGTGACGGTGGTCGGTGCCGGCCCGACGGGCATCGAGACGGCGGCCGAACTGGCCGAGCAGGGCCGGGCGGTGACCCTGGTCTGCGGCGGGGTCCTGGGCCCCTACCTCCACGCACGCGGCCGCCGTTCGGTGGCCCGGCGCCTGGCCCGCCTGGGCGTGAACATCGTGGACGGCCCCGGCACCAAGGTGACGGCGGTGACCCGGGACTCCGTCCGCCTCGCCGACGACCGCGAACTCCGCAGCACGGTCACCATCTGGACCGTCGGCTTCGCCGTCCCGGACCTGGCCGTCCGCAGCGGCCTGACCACCGACCCGCTGGGCCGCCTCCTCACGGACGAGACGCTGACCAGCGTGGACGACGTACGCATCGTCGCGGCCGGCGACTCGGCGGCGCCCTCGGGCCAGCCGCTGCGGATGAGCTGCCAGGCCGCCATGCCCCTGGGCGCGCGCGCCGCCGACACGGTCCTGAGCCGGATCGCGGGGGAGGAGCCCGCGCTCCTGAACCAGCCGTTCTCGGCGCAGTGCATCAGCCTCGGCCGCAAGGACGGCATCTTCCAGTTCGCCAACCGCTCCGACATCGCCGTCTGGTTCAACATCGACGGCGGCCTGGGCGCCAAGCTCAAGGAAACCGTCTGCAAGGTCATCCCCAAGCACCTGGCCGACGAGGGAGCCGAGCCCGGCTCGTACAGCCTCCACCTCAAGTCGGGCGGCGAAGCCCGCCGCCGGCGCCTGGAAGCGGCCCCGCACACCCCGGCCCCGGCCCCCGCCACCGCCGACCGCGCGGCCTAGCCCGACCGGTGCGTCGTACCCACCTCGCACGAGTGGCCGGCACCCCCGAAGGGTGCCGGCCACGGTCCGTGGGTTGGTGCGCGGACTGATGTGAGCCCGGGTCAGGCGGCCGCCGCGAGCTCCTTGTCCGGGGTGGTGCCACCCTCGGCCGGGGCCCCTTCCTTGCCCCCGCGCATGACCACCACGGCGAGCAGGGCGGCGGCCAGGACACCGATCGCGCTGACGGTGAGGGTGGTGGACATCGAGGCGGTGAAGGCCTCCTTCGCGGCCTGGACCAGGCCCGCGTCTCCCTGGGCCGCGGCCAGCGCGCCGCCGATCGACTGCTTGGCCTGCTCGGGGGTGCCGGCCGGCATCTCCGCCGAGAAGCTGCTGGTGAGCAGCGAGCCGAGGATGGCGATTCCGAGGGCCGTACCGGCCTGCTGGATGGTGTCGTTCAGAGCGGAGCCGACGCCCGCCTTGTCGACCGGGATGGTCCCCATCAGGGCGCCCACCGCGGCCGGCATCGCCAGGCCGGCGCCGAGGCCGAGCAGACCGAGGGCGACGGCCGGGACGGTGAAGCCGCCATCGGCGGTGACGGTGGTCAGCAGGCCGAAGGAGCCCGCCATCAGCAGCATCCCGGCGAGGATCAGCGGGCGGTAGCCGACCTTGGCGGCGAGCTTCGCGCCGACCCCGTTGCCGATCAGCGCGGCCACGGCCAGCGGGGTGAAGGCCAGACCGGCCTTGACCGGGGAGTACCCCAGCACGGACTGGAGGTACTGGGTGAGCACCAGGAGCAGGCCGCCGTTGCCGATCTGGACCAGGGCCAGCGAGATCGAACCACCGGTGAAGTCGCGGTGCTTGAAGAGGACCAGCGGGACCATCGGCGAGGCGGTGGTGTTCTCCCAGACCACGAAGCCGACCAGGGAGACGACGGCGACGGCGAGGGTGACCAGTCCGCGGCCCTCGAAGGCGCCGTGCTGCGGGATCTCGATGATCCACCAGACCAGGGCGGTCATACCGAGGACGGAGAGGACGGCGCCCAGCGGGTCGGGCTTCTGCCAGGGGGCCTTGGACTCGGGCATCAGCAGCAGGCCGGTCGCCACGGCTAGGACGACGACGGGCACGTTGATGAAGAAGATCGAGTGCCAGGAGAAGTGGTCGATCAGGACGCCGCCGAGGATCGGGCTGCCGACCAGGCCGAGCATCGACACCGAACCCCAGGCCGCCATCGCCTTCGGGCGTTCCTCCTCGTCGAAGACCGTGATCAGGATCGACAGGGTGGACGGCATGATCAGCGCGCCGCCGATGCCCATGGCCGTGCGGGCGGCTATGACCTCACCGGGGGTGGTGCAGAACACCGCGGCCAGCGACGCCGCCCCGAAGAGCAGCAGACCGATGATCATCACCTTGCGGCGGCCGAACCGGTCGCCCAGGCTCCCGGAGGTCAGCAGCAGACCCGCGAAGACGAGCACGTAGGAGTCGAGGATCCACTGGATCTGCTGGGGGCTGGCCCCGATGTCCTCGGTCATGGCCGGCACGGCGACGGTCAGCGCCATGCTGTCGACCACGAGGACCAGCGTGCTGAGGCACAGCACGATCAGGATCCACCACCGACGCGGATTGCGGTTCTCGGCGACTGCCATCGGGCTCTTCCTTTCGGGTTGCGCACACCGTTCCGGCGATGCGCACACTGTTCCGGGCGATGTGAACACCGTACGCCGATGCGTACACTGTGCGCAACCCCGAATCCCTGTACGCTGAATGCGCACGCCGTACGCAAAGGAGAGAGCCGATGGCCGCCGACATGAAGCCCCAGCCGATCCCCTCGGTCTGGACCCGCCGCACGCGCCAGACCGAACAGCCCGCGCTCTCCCAGGACGCGATCGTCCGCGAGGCCATCGCGATGCTGGACGCCGAAGGCATCGAGGCCCTGAGCATGCGCAAGCTGGCCGCCCGGCTGAACGCCGGAGCGACCTCCCTGTACCGCCACGTCGCCACCAAGGACGAGCTGATGGAGCTTGCCGTGGACCAGGTCTTCGCGGAGGTGGCCGTACCGCCCGTCGGCTCGGCGGACTGGCGGACGGCGGCAGCCGCGGCCTCGGCCTCCTTCCGCGCGACGGCCCTGACGCACCCGTGGCTGTCCTCGGTACTGGGCCAGGCCGGCCTGGCCTACCTGGGCCCCAACCTGATGGCCTTCTCCAGCAGCCTGGCGGCCCTGTTCACCGAGGCCGGTTTTCCCGAGCCCACCAGGGCGATCGACGCCCTCATCGCGTACGTGGTGGGCATGAGCACCACCGAGGCGGCCTGGCTGACCACTGTCGCCCGCTCCGGCGAGACGGAGTCCGGCTTCATCGCCCGCCTCATGCCCGCCGCCCAGCAGGCGGCCGAAGGCCACGACCACCTGACCGAGGCCTACGCAGCAGCCACCGCCGCGGCCCTGGACCCGGTCGCCCTGCGCGACTCCAAGTTCGCCTACGGCCTGGACGTCATGCTCGACGGCCTCTCCCTCCGCCTCCCGCCCGCCGAGCGGTAACCCACGAGTGCGCGTGCCCACCTGACTCGCGTGAGTGGACCGGCGAGCTGTCCGGCGTAGGCGGAACCGGCCCAGACGATCTTGTCCAGCGAGGCCGAGGCCGGCATGGACGGGGTCAAGTAGCGGGCCGATCCGGGGTATTGGCCTAGACCTATTGTGTGGCCCGGTTCGTGACGGTACGTTCGTGTCTGGCTGCGCAGCCTGTACGTACCGCATCACATCGCATCGTCAGGCACTCTGCCGGGCATCCCCGGTATTTTCAGGAGGACATACCATGTACCGCCGCACAGCAGCCGCCCTCGCCACCGCCGTCACCGCCGGAGCCCTCGCGCTCGGCGCCGCGGGCACCGCCGAGGCCGTCCCCGGCACCGGCTTCTACGCCCGCAGCAACCACGCCTCGAACACCGAATGCGTGGCCGCGGGCCGGGCCGGCTACAACATCTGGGGCCCCGTCTTCTTCTGCGAGCCCTTCGGCCCCACCCACCCGGGCGTCATCACCCTCTGGGTCCGCTACTAACCCACCCGGCCGCCCCGGGCCGACACGGGGCCGGCCGTACGGCAGTTATACGTTCGCTCCAGCCGCCGGGATGAGGCCCTGTAGCCGCTTGCCCGGGGTGTCCGACTGGTGTGGCACTTTGGCCGCATTCCTGAGCCTATCCAGACAGCAGAATGAAGCATCCACTGCACGGGGGAGTCATCAGGGGGAAACGCCCACCTTTCCTCCTGGCTCTGTGCAGAGGACCGTGTCCTGCCCACGGCGCCGGTTACAAAGCCCGCCTCGTCCGGTGTCGCGGCGGCAATCCCCTTGATCAACACTTGCGTTGAAGTGAACTCCAGCGCTTAGCGTCGGCCGCACGACCTGCGTGAAGGGGGAAGAACGTGCGGTACACACTGTTCGGAAAGACCGGTCTGCGCGTGAGCGAGCTGAGCCTCGGCGCGATGACCATGGGCGACGACCTCAGCTGGGGCGCCGACCAGAAGAGCAACGCCCGGATCGTCGACGCGTACGCGGACGCGGGCGGCAACTTCATCGACACGGCGAACATCTACGGCGACGGCAGCTCGGAGCGGATCCTCGGCAAGCTGCTCGACGGGCGGCGCGACGAGTTCGTACTGGCCACCAAGTACACCTGCGGGACCCGTGACGGCGACGTCAATGCGGCGGGCAACCACCGCAAGAACCTGGTGCGTTCGGTGGAGGCCAGCATGGAGCGGCTGCGCACCGACCACCTCGACATCCTCTGGGTGCACGCACGCGACAACTTCACCCCGGTCGAGGAAGTGATGCGCGCGCTGGACGACCTCGTACGCACCGGCAAGGTGCTGTACGTGGGCGTCTCGGACTGGCCCGCCTGGGAGATCGCTCAGGCGAACACCCTCGCCGAGCTCCGCGGGTGGTCTGCGTTCGCCGGTTCGCAGCTGCGCTACAACCTGCTGGAGCGGACCCCGGAACGTGAACTCCTGCCCCAGGCCAGGGCGTTCGACCTCGCCGTGCTGGCCTGGGCGCCGCTCGCCGCCGGCAAGCTCACCGGCAAGTACCGCCGGGGCGAGGGAGGACGGCTGGACTCCTGGGGCGTCAAGGCGTCCCCGGAGGAGGAAGAGATCATCAGCGTGGTCCTGGAGATCGCCGAGCAGGGCGGTTGGACCCCCGCCCAAGTGGCGCTGGCCTGGCTGCTGGGCCGCCCCGGAAACGTCGTTCCGATCATCGCGGCGACGAAGGAGAGCCAGCTCGTCGACAACCTCGGCTGCCTCGACGTCCGCCTCGACGCCGATGCGGTCGCGCGCCTCGACGAGGTGAGCGCCGTACCGCTCGGCTTCCCGCACGACTTCCTCCGGGAACCGTCCGTGGTCAAGACCATCTACGGCGACCGCTGGCACGCGATCGAGGACCGGCGCAGCACCTATCGCCGCACGGCCACTGACGTGCGCTAGGCCGTTCCCTTCGGATCATCCAGCTGACCAGATGAAGATGGCGGTCAGCGGTCGAAGGCCGGCGGACGGCCACCTCGGCGGCCGAGACGTTCGCGGTTCGCGGCCTGATCGGCGGGCTGTGGGATCACTGCCCGGATCCCGCGCCGCCGCAGATGCCCGCGACGAATAGGCCTCGTCGGCCAGGACCACATCCGGCATGACCCTGGGACGACCAATCCGCCTGGCACCCGTAACCGAGCCATGACCTGCGCGAACACGGGTGCGTCGCCATCCTGGCCCGGCGTGATGACGAACGCCAGCGGCCGACAACGGCAGTCCGCGGCAAGGTGGATCTTCGCGGTAATCCCGCCGCGGGACCGTCCGAGGGCATGGTCGGACAGCTCGCCGGCCGGGGCCCTTCTTGACGGGCCTCGGCAGCGTGCTGGTGAGCCCGGACGATCGTGGAGCCGACCGCGACAACCCAGTCCAGATCGCCGCCACCGCCCACCCTGCTCCGGCGTGCGATCCGGCAGCAGCAGCTCGATGCGGGCCCACTGGGCGTCAGTCAACGACACACATCAACCAACGATCCGAAGGAAACGTCCTAGGTTCTGTCCGGCGGATCATGTGACTGTCGGACTGTGGGCTCGTTGGGTCTGGCATGGGGCGGGGTGATCTGACGAATGCCGAGTGGGGTCCGGCTGGAGCCGCACCTGCCGGCGTCGGGGCTGCGTGGGGGACGGTGGAACGACCACCGCAGAGTGATCAACGGGATCTTGTTCCGGGTCCGGACGGGCATACCGTGGCGGGACCTTCCCGAGCGTTTTGGCAGCTGGAAGACCGTTTATGAACGGCACCGGCGTTGGTGGCGGATGGCACGTGGGACCGGATCCTATGTGCCGTCCAAGCCGACGCCGACCTCGCGGGCCGGATCGACTGGTGCATGGTCAGCGTCGACTCGACGTCCTGCCGTGCCCATCAGCACGCGGCTGGCGCTCGCAAGAAGAAGCCACGTGTCCCGAAAAAGGGACGACGCCTCGGCACCACCGCCCTGACGAAGGACTCGGACAGTCTCGGGGCGGCCTGACCTGCAAGATTCACCTCGCGGGTGAAGGCGGCTGCAAACCTTTGGCCTTCCTGGTCACGCCCGGCCAGTGGGGCGACGCGCCGCAGATGATCGAGGTCCTCGAACGGATCCGCGTTCCCCGCTCCCAGGGCGGTCGCCCCCGCACCCGGCCGGACCACTTGGGCGGCGACAAGGCATACAGCTCACGTCGGAACCGGCGCTACCTGCGAAGACGCCAGATCAAGCACACCATCCCCGAACCGAAGGACCAGCGGGCCAATCGCAAACGCCGCGGCAGTGGGGGCGGCCGGCCGCCCACCGGCTTCGACAGCGAGATCTACAAACGCCGCAACGAAGTCGAGCGGACGATCAACCGGCTCAAGAACTCCCGGGCCGTCGCCACCCGCTATGACAAGAGGGCCTAAGTCTTCCACGGCACCGTCACCACCGCGGCTGTCCGGCTATGGCTCCGGGGCTGACCCGGCCTGCAGTCTCAGTCCCCGAGGAACCACAGGTACAGGCCCTGCCCGTCGAGGACTACCTGCCCCAGCTCGATCAACTCGCGCACGAACTCATCAGTTAGCACGCCTGCAGGCAGCCGCGGTACCTCCTTCAACAGGGTGGACACCTGCCGGTGGTTGAAAACGGTGTCCGCGTACGGCAGCAGGTGTCCCAGCATTGGAAACACTGAATGATCAAGACCAGCCAGCTCAGGACCCCAAACCACACCGTGCTTCGCACGGGCCTCGATCGTGCCGTTCTCGCCTCGGACCTGGAGGTTAATCACGGTCAGACCCTATGGCCTCGTGATCCTCCGGACAGAACCTAGACGGGTGAGCCCGGCCGGTCCGTGGACGGCGGTGGGCCGACCACCGCCGCACTCAAAAAGGGGCGGCGGGGCGCCTGGAGCCGGTCGATCATGCACTCGGATGCTCCCGCGGAGGCCCAAGAACCAAGGTCCACCTGGCGGCCGACGGCCGGGCCTGTCCCCTGGCCTTCACCATCACTGAAGGCCAGGCCGGTGACGCACCTGCCTTCGAGACGGTGATGGACCGTATTCGCGTACCCCCGCACCAGACCCGGCAGGCCCCGGACCAGGCCCGACGCTGTTCTGGCCGACCGCGCCTACTTCTCACGCGCCATCCGGGCCCACCTGCGCCGCCGGGGCATCCGCGCGGTCATCCTTCAGCCGTCCGACCAGATCGGCCACCGCCAACGACGAGGCAGCCATGGCGGCCGCCCACCCTGCTTCGACCGCGAGGCCTACAAGCAACGGAACACCGTCGAACGCTGCATCAACCGCCTCAAGCAGTGGCGCCGGCTGGCTACACGAACCGACAAACTCGCCATTGCCTACCAGGCCGCACTCCACCTCGCCGACATGCTCATCTGGACCCGAAACTGACCAAAGAGACAGAACCTAAAGGTTGTTGCAGAAGGTTCGCTGCGGGCAGGCTGGAGTGGTTCTTGACCTGCTGTTTCACCCTGCCTGGGCGAGGTTGTGCATGGTGGCGACTGCCTGGACGGCGTGATGGAGGCCGTCGCCCCTTTGGCGGCAGTCGCGGAGGATCTTCCAGTTCTTCATGCGGGCGAAGGTGTGCTCGACTCGGGCGCGGACCCGTCGGTGTTCGGCGTTGTCCTCCTCCTGCCCGCGCAGGAGGGGGCGTCCGGGCCTTCTGCGGTGGGGGACGATCAGCCCGGTGCCCAGGTAGGCGCCGTCCGCGATCACCGTCGTCCCGGCCGCCGCGGCCGGCAGGTCCGACTCCCGCCAGGCATGGGCGTCGGCCTTGTTGCCCGGTGCCGGGCGTGCGCTCGCGACGACCAGGCGGCTGTCGGCGTCGATGATGACCTGCACGTTTGCCGAGAACCGGTAGTTGCGGGACGAGGCGGCCACGGTGCGGTCGCGGACCGGGATCAGGGTGCCGTCCACGATCCACAACCGGTCCACGTCGGCGACGGGCCGCGTTGCGGGCTCCAGCGCGAGGAGCGGGCCGAGCTTGTTGATCACCCGGCAGACGGTGGCCGGGGAGATCCCAAAGAGCGGGGCGAGCTGGCGCATCGTGAGGTTCGTCCGGTAGTACACGGCCACCAGCAGCACCCGGTCCGCCAGCGGCAGGCACCACGGACGCCCGCCACCGGGACCGTTACCGCCCCGCTCCCGCACCACCTTCACCAGCTTCGCGAACCGCTCGATCCGCAAGCCCGTGAACGTCTCCACCCACAACACCTCAGCCCGCAACACCCCACCCATACAACAGGAATGCCCCATCGCGGACGTTCTGCAACAACCTTTAGCTGGCCCGCGTAGCGGGCCTTGGCCCTGGAGGGGGAGTCGGAAGGGCCGGGGTGGGGGAGCGGAGCGGACCCGCCCAAGGGGCCGGAGGCCCGGATCCCGTGAAACGGGGTCACCTCCCGCGCGGAGCGCGAGAGCCCGGAAGCCGGCGAAGTCGGCCTGCTTCTGGCTGAGCCAGCGAGCCAGCGGGCCGCGAAGCGGCCCCCTGTCGGAGCGTGGCGAAGCCCCTCTGCCACGAAGCGGAGGGGCTTCGCTCCCGGATCTCCGCTCCGAGCTCCCAGGCCGGAGCGGAGGCCTCCCTCCCCCGCGAAGCGGGGGAGCTTCGCTCCCAGGCGCGCAGCGCCCGGGGCTCCTGGAGGCCAAAGGCCTCCTGGGCCGAAGCGAAGCGGAGGCCTTCCTCGCCCCGCAAAGCGGGGCGAGTCATTCCCAGGCGCGCAGCGCCTGGGAACCCCTGGGGGCCAAAGGCCCCCCCTCGCCCGCGAAGCGGGCGAG